>NZ_CP158832.1:0-4800000 GCF_050990605.1 Paenibacillus amylolyticus | reverse complement strand
TCTCGTGATGGAGGGCAGACATACGAACCATATACAGAGAATACGCCTTTGGAGGTAACGGAGCCGGGAGAGCACAAGCTTTTATTCCGGGCAACAGATGATCTGGAACAAACGTATACTTTACCTCTGGTCATTAAAATGGACCGTGAGATTCCTGTCATTACCCTGCAAGGTAGCAGCCAGATGACGTTGAACGTGGGAGACACATACAACGAGCCTGGAGCACAGGCTTCTGATCATGTCGGCATCCGTGGTTCCGTGCAGGTGGATGGCACGGTGAACACACAAGTAGCAGGGATCTACACCCTTCGGTACAACGTGAAGGATATCGCTGGTAATGCAGCTCAAGAAGTTATCCGTACCGTTACTGTACAAGCTCGCTCAGGCAATGGTGGTGGAGGTAATGGTGGCAGCTCTGGTGGGAATTCGGGAGGAGGCACACCAAGTGTGCCAACAACGCCTACCGTTCCAACCTCACCAACCAACCCGGATGCGGGGTCAGATTCATCCACTGAAGTGAAGGTTGAGGTGGAAGCGAATCAGCCGGTGCAAACGGGATTGAAAGACATCGTACAATTCAACGCTCCAGCGGGAGCTATTGGTTCGAAGGATACGTTGCAAGTGTCCGTGGTTGCCAAGGACAAGTTGCAGAATACAGCTTCCCTGAATGTACTTAGACAAGCTGTACAGATCAGTCGCAGTGGTGGAAGAACGTTGAATGATCAGGCGGCATTAAGCCTGAATGTGGATTCGGCAGATTTGCCTAACGGCACCCAACCTGCAATCTACTATTATAATGAAGCTCGTCAGAGCTGGGTATTTATCGGTGGCAAGCTGAATGCAGCAGGCAGCATAACGGCCAATGTTAATCATCTGGGTACATTTGTTGTGTCCAGTTACACACCGGTGAATCTGTCGGACCTGAATGGACACTGGGCTTCCGACTACGCAGATCGTTTGTTGGGCATGAACGTGATTCAAGGTTACACCGATGGAACATTCCAACCATCGAAGAAGATCACACGGGCAGAGTTTGTTACGTTGCTCAGTAAGGCGCTGGCATTAAAATCAGTGCAAACGGATCTGACATTTGCAGATCAAGGTAGTCTGCCAGACTGGGCCAAAGGTGATATTGCCGCAGCCGTGCAAGCCGGAATCGTGACAGGCTACGGTGATAATACATTTAAGCCCGATCAGACGATTACGCGTGCCGAGATGGCAGTCATGATGGCGAATGCGCTGAAAGCAAGTTCAGATGCACAAGCCGGAATGTCTGGCAATACATCCGTTAAACCAAGTTTCACGGATGCATCGCAGACGCCGTCTTGGGCACAAGAAGCACTGGATGCAGCGGTGCAGGCGAAGATTGTGAGCGGATATACGGACCATACGGTTCGTGCAGGCAGTGAAACGACTCGAGCGGAAGCTGTGTCGATGATCTATAAACTGCTTTTGGCGCTTCACGTGTAAATGCAAAGTATTTAATGAAAATAAACGAAGGTCATCCTGACAAGGATGGCCTTTGTTTATTTTGCATGTGGCAGGTTATGAAAAGTCTGTTCCCAGCGCAGCTTATTCTTCCTGTTCTATAATCTCCACATCGGTTTTATTGGAGGCTAGGAAAGAAGGAAGCAGACTGCCATCGGGCAATGCAATGTTAAAATGTAATAAAGCCTGATTAAGCAACCTGAAGTGTTCAGGTATGGTGTGAACCAGCACATTAAATTGAACGTCTACGGTCGCTCCTGGAGCGATTGTACCCAGTGGAAGTCCCTTTACAATGTCTCCATCGGGTTGAAGCTGTCCGTTAACCACCACGCTACCAGCAATAAAAGTGGACTCTGCTTGAATGGCATCTTTCAGAATGACATCTGACGCTGGCAATGAGCTTGCGTTATGAATCAAAATTTTGTAGCGAAGATGGGAATGGACTTCAACCTCATGTTTGTTAGAACTTTTGACAATAGTAAGCTGTGGCAAACGGCTGGGTATAACCACTGTATTGGATTGGAGTGAGCCGGAGGTTGCTTGCCCCTGAGCTTGAAATGTAGCTGTGAATTGATTAACGATATTGCCACCTACGGGCTGGTTGATAACGATGACCTCAAACGTAGTATTGGCAATCTGACCAGGCTGGAGAGCCGCAATAAAGATGCCTGCAGCCGGATTGGCTCCAGCAATCGGTTGTCCGTCTAACCTCACACTGCCGTCCACAAAGCGTGTTCCGGTCGGGATTGAATCCGTTATTGTGACCTGAACGACTGTATTTCCCGTATTGGTAACCCTGGCTTGATAGGTGATGGTATCTCCGACAACGACCGACGTTTTGTCCGCTGTTTTTTGAAGGGTAATCTGTGTTGGCGAAGTGGAAGTCACAAGTACGTTGGTAGGATTGGACTCAATTGTAAATACCGTCTGTCCCAGGGTATACCGAAGATTCGCCTGATTTATAATCGAAGAAAGAGTAGTGTTTGCATTTACTATCACTTGGAAGGAAATCGTTGTGGTACCTCCCGGTGGAATAATACCGAGGATAATTCCGTTCGCAGGGACATCCGTCGGTGTTGCCACTCCGTTAACAACAACACTTCCGGTTACAAATGATGTTCCTGGGGGAACAGAATCGGTTAATACAACCGAACTTATAGGCGATCTATTGTTATTGCGTATATAAATGGTATAGATAATGGAATCACCCGGTGAGACATCCGGTCGATTGGCCGTTTTGTTAATAGACACATTGGGATTACTCACATTGAGAATGATTCGATTGGACTGTGAGTTGTAAGTGAGTGTTCGTCCGTCTGCTGTAAGAAAAGAAATATTCGCAAATGCTTGATTGATAATCTCCAGACTCGGTGGTATGGAGATTATGGTTATTAAGAACGATACTTCAATCGTCTGTCCTGGAGCAATTGACCCAACCGCAATACCTGTTGCCGGGTTGGATGTGGGTAAACTGAGACCGCCGGATACGACGCTTCCCTCTACAAAGCTCGTATTGGAGGACAACGGATCGAACAGGATAACATTGGCTGGAGTCTGACCTTCATTACTCACAGACAATTGATATTGAACGGTGTCTCCAATCTGCACATGACGGATTGAGGCTGCTTTGTATATAGAAATGAATGGGATTTGAACAGAAATTATTACGGTGTTGGACTGTACAGTATCGGTGAAATTTCCTGTGGTGAATTGAACATTCGCCTGATTGATTAGAAGGACGGGTTCAGGTTCATTAATAACGCTATCGTTAACTACAACTTGAAAAGTGACGACTGCTGTGCCGTTTTGCATGATCATATCAATTCTTATGCCTGTAGCCGGATTAGCATCAGCGATTACGGCTCCATCAACGGTAACACTTCCGGGTACAAATGTTGTACCTGCCGGAATGGGGTCCGTAAGCAAAATATCGTTAATTGGCAAGGAAACATTATTATTAATTACGAGGGTATAGGTGATCACCTCCCCGATCTGAACATGGTTCACAGGTGCGGATTTGACTACGGATATAATATTGTCAGCTGTAACAGGTATAGAGACAATATTGGATAGAACACTTTCACTAAGAACACGGCCGTCGGGTACAAGGGCAATATAATCGGCTCTGGTTTGATTGTTCAGTATGGGCGGATCAGGCAATGATGTGACCGCAACCTGGAATGTAATGAAAACTGGAAATCCAGGTGATACGGTGCCAAGAATAATTCCTGTCACAGGGCTGGTTCCACTCCAACGATTCCCGTTGATGAATACACTGTTCTGGATAAATGTCTCTCCTGGCGGCAATGGGTCGAATAAAATGACATCGGCATTCAAATTTCCCGTATTGTTTACGAGAAGCGAGTAAGTAATTGTATCTCCCACAATGGCATTCGAGTCAGAAGAGGTTTTTGTGATATCAATAATTGCCCCATATACAGGAGTAGTCACAATATTGGACAAATTCTGTAGGGGTGTTGTTCCGACGATGAAATTGATTGTCGCTTGATCTGTTAGATTAAATGGATTGGGCAAGGGTGCTGGCAGATCGGAAACACTCACCTTAAAGGTTACGATAACTTCGGTATTGCCGGGAATGCTCCCGATATTAATACCAGTGAAAGGATCGGCTCCCGGTATGACCCTCCCATCCAAGGTAAAACTATCTGGAATATACACGGTACCGGGCGAGATCGAGTCTGTAAAAATAATGTTATTAACAGTAAAGCTTTCAATATTGTCTAAAACGACGGTATAAGTGATCACATCACCTTCCACGGCATCGCTGATATCAGCCGTTTTGGTCAAAATGGGGTCGGCTGTAGATATAGGGATGATGATCTCGTTGGAAGGGGCACTTCCCGAAATGACACGTCCATCGGGCGGACTGAATGTAAAATCGGTCGTTGCCTGATTTGTTAATTGCTGACTGCCGGGCAGTGTATTAACGATGACTTGAAACGTGATGAACACACGATCTCCTGGAGCCAATGTCCCTAGTGAAATACCAGCATTAGGATCTGCAGCAGGCAAAGGAACGCCATTGGCAATCACCGTCCCTGATACAAAGGCGGCATCAGACGGAATCACATCTGTAAGTGTTAATGATGCGGCAATATTACCGGTATTCGTTACATTTATTTGGTATGTGATCGTTTGTCCGACCACTGCAAAGGCAGGATCGGAGCTTTTGGTTGTTATAATGACAGGCTGATATACAGGGATGGTTAGTGGGTCAGAGAAGGAAGCGGCTTCGAAAGGCCCGCTTATAAATGTAACCTGTGCCTGATCAGCAAGTTCGGACGGATCGGGTAGAAAAATAACATTTGTGCTGAATGTGACGGTCACAGATACACCGGGACCAATGGTTCCAAGACTAACCCCTGTGGTTGGATCTGCTGTGGGCTGAACGATTCCATCCACGGTCACACTGCCAGGAATAAATACCGAACCGGTTGGAATGGCATCTGTAAATACAACACTGTTAATCGGGTCAGTGTCTGTGTTGGAGATAACGATGGTGTACGTTAAGGTATCTCCTACAACAGCATCAATGGCACTGGCTGTTTTGGTGACACTGACCGTCGGAGTTGATACAGTCACCGTTACGATGTTGGAAACGGATGTGTCTGTGATCACACGGCCATCAGGAAGTTGGGCCGTATAGTTGGCAGTACCCTGATTGGTTAGATTAAACCCGCGCAGCAATCCAGTCACCCGTACCTGGAATGTGATGGTTACCGTATCACCGATGGCCACATTTCCAAGGTTGATGCCAGTAACAGGATCATCTGCGGGCTGTACAGTCCCGTTAACCGTAACGCTTCCGGGTACAAAGTTGGAACCGTCCGGAATAGGGTCTGTGACCGTTGTAAGTGCATCAATGTTTCCGATATTGGTTACGACCAAGGTGTATGTAACTGTACTGCCGATGAGAGCGTTGGCAGTATCCGCACTTTTTACAATTGTAATGTCCGGTTGAAAGACCGGTATCGTCACCGTGTTGGAGGGAACCTCATTGGAAATGATGGGTCCATCAGGAACGGTTGGTGCCGTATAACCAACTTTGGCCTGGTCAAATAGACGAGGTGGCGTAGGCAATGAGGTTACCTGAACCTGGAATGTAACAATAACCGAGGTGTTGGCGGGAAGAGCACCTACAAATATACCAGTTATGGGTTCCGTCCCCGGCTGCTGTACCCCATTAATTGTAACACTGTCAGGTATGAACGAACTTCCCACAGGAATATTGTCGAACACAATCACGTCTGTAGCGTTTGAAACCGAGGTGTTCTCAACAAGCACCGAATACGTAATGGTATCTCCGACAATGGCATTCTGTTCACTCGCAGTTTTGGTGGCAGTGATTACAGGGGTGTTAATATTAATTTGGAGTGCAAAGGAATCAACCAAATACCCATCACCTGAAGTTGTCAAACGTAACAAAGCGGACGTTTGGGTGTTAACAAGGGTGTTGCTGACATCTACATTCGTAATGTCCCATCCTTGTCGTCCGCCAACAATATTGGTCCCTGGTGTCCCGTTGATTTGGTTCCGATTGCCAAAGGTGCCTGTAGTATTCAGTGCCCCGGTATCTCCGTTGATTTGGGAAGCGAAGAAATTCGTTGCAAAGTTATTAGGCCCGGATAACGCTCTTAGAGTAGAGACATTTGGACCAAACAGAGCCTGATCACCCGATTTATTAGCATCTCCCTCCTGTGCACCAAGCAAAGCCCGACCTGACAACGGGCCAATAAATGGCGTGGCAAAGCCTTCGATTGGCGTTGTGACCGGACCCGATGTAGAGAGAATGACTTCTGCTCCTACCCTAATGGAGAGATTTCGCAAGGGGAAGCCAGGATTGCGGTAAACGACTCCTAGCGTCCAGCCTGCGTTATTCGAGGTGGGATCGGGAATAGACAACGTGCCTACAACTCCGCCTGTAACATATGTACCCGCTCCACCAACTCGAATTAGATCAGTCACGTCCGATGATCGTACATATGCAAAGGTCCTTGGAAATCCAGACGCAGTCGAAAGCACCACTTCTCTGGCGGTGGCTGGATCAGGCGAAACAGTGGTTACACCGACAGGTGTCGTGAGTATGACATCCTTATTAATAAACGCAGAATTGTTTTCCTGGTTATCGATGTACGTTCCTCCCCAAATCAGCTCCGCATAGAGGACCGTGCTGCCTGGAGGCAGGTTCAGAATTGCAGCGGAGCTATTATTCTGAAATACATTGGTTGTCCCCGCTGGATAAGTACCAAACTGCACACTTGTATCCGTAATAATATAAGCGCCAATACTGTCCACCGTACCTGGAACACCCACCGTATTGGATCGGCTCAGACCCAAAGTGTTACCAGTGAATGTTATAGCTCCAGTATCGTTGATCACATACCTTTCAATGAATGTCACTGTTTCACCCTCCTTCAAACATTACATAATAATCAATATATTGGATTAGAAAAAAAATATGTGAAGGTACAAGGTAATTTCAAGTAGGTACGTGGTAACCTCCAGAGCAGTATGTATAATAGAATGAGTTGTTCTGGATGATGAAACGGTGGGGGCTAGGAACATGAACAAAACGGAGCGGCAGCTTGCGATTACGCTTGAATTGCAGCGAAGAAAGATGTTAAGAGCAGAAGATTTGGCTGCTCAATTGGAGACAAGTGTACGTACGATATATCGAGATATTCAGGCATTAAGTGAGGCTGGCGTTCCGATCATGGGAGCCCCGGGTCATGGGTATTCCTTGATGGAAGGATATTTTCTGCCCCCGGTAAGCTTCAGCGCAGAAGAAGCGGTATCCCTGCTTATGGGAGCTGATTTTATTGAACAGAGATTGGATACGGAATACGCGATACAGGCTAAATCGGCTCAACGGAAAATTGAAGCCATCTTACCTGAATCCGTTCGTAACGAGTCCACACGTGTCCGGGAAACGATGCGAACGCTTCATACGCTTGAACCCTTAACCCGAGTGAGGGTGAAGACATACCTTAACCAGATTCGTAATGCCATTTTGGAGCAACGGAAGATTAGCTTTATGTACCTGAAGAAAATGCCGGGAGCGGATGGCACTCGGTATAACATGCGTGAGGTTTCCCCCTATGGACTCTCGCTCGTCCAGGAGAATTGGGTATTGATTGCACGTTGTGATCTAAGACAAGACATCCGTCATTTCCGTTTGTCACGCATGACTGAACTTTCAGAGCTGGAGGAACACTTCCATTTACCGCCAGATTTTGATCTGAACAGTTATCGACCTCCTGACGACCGTAACGAACACATATTAATCAGGGCAAAACCCGAAATTGCTGACAAAATTATGGAGGCCCTTCATTTCTATATGGATGCATTTGAGGAGGAAGAGGATGGTGTGATTTTTCATTTTCGTGTCCGCCATCCGGAGGAAATATTGCATTATTTACTTGGCTGGGGTGGAGATATCGAGGTCTTGGAGCCGGAATCTTTACGCTTTCGAATGCAGGAAGTCGCCAAAAACATCTTAAAACACTACTGACATACACCTGTCAGTAGTGTTTTTTTATACTTTGATATATCACAGATCAAGAGGAATTGGAGTTGGTTGAAGGATGAGAAGTACAACGGAAGCATTGAAATCATTGGAAACTGCAGACAGCAGATATTGGATTGGTGTTGTATCTGCTTCTCATGTGAATGTAGCCGTAGAGGGAGGATTTGCGCAGTTGTGCCATGGTAAGTCAGCAATGTTGCGGCAGATGTCCCCGGGTGATTGGATGATATACTATTCTCCACGTACAGAGATATCAACAGGGAAGCCGCTTCAGGCTTTTACCGCTATTGGTCTAATTATTGACGATAGGATATATCAATATCGGATGTCGGAATCCTTTGTACCCTTTCGGCGAGATCTCCGTTATCTTCCATGTCGAGAAGTCAAAATCGCAATCTTGTTAGACCAACTCTCATTTACACGCGGAAATCGCAATTGGGGGTTTCCATTTCGCAAAGGTCATTTTGAGATCGGGGCTGAAGATTTCATGATAATAGCTTCAGCGATGTTGGATAATGAGACACAGTCACTGTTGGATACTCGTTTAAACCAGACATGTTAACCAAACGAAAAGGCCCATAGATAGTCTATGGACCTTTTCATTTTATGGATAATCATATCCTCCACCGTTGATATTACCGAAGATGCTGTCCTTTCTTGCTATTAAGGTTTAAATTCAAGTGGAAAAGTCAATAAAAGCTCTGTAAGCAACGCTGTACAATCCACCGAAAACCAGTACAATTGAACCTATAAGAACATGAGATAAAGAGAGGTATTTCTCCATGACGGATACAAGTGGGAATCGCAAAGTTGACGGCTATCTTAATAAACTCAAAACGTGGCAGGAAGAGTCGACGAAGCTGAGAGAGATTATTCGAGATTTTGACCTGACAGAGGATATGAAATGGATGCATCCTTGTTATATGCTCGATGGGAAAAACATCGTCCTAATCCATGGATTCAAAGAGTATGTCGCGATCCTGTTCTTCAAAGGTGCTCTGCTGAAGGATACACATGGCATTTTGGTTCAGCAAACGGAGAATGTACAGGCCGAGCGCCAGCTTCGCTTCACCAGTCTGGAGCAGATTGTGGAGCAGGAGGCAATCATCAAAGCCTATATTCAGCAAGCGATTGAAGTGGAACAAGCCGGATTGCAGGTGGAAATGAAAAAAACTGCCGAATATAGCGTTCCCGAGGAACTTCAACAGCAATTCGATGAGAATCCTGCTTTCCGAGATGCATTTGAAGCACTGACACCCGGACGGCAGCGGGCCTATCTCTATTATTTCTCACAACCGAAGCAATCCAAAACAAAAGTGTCACGAATCGAGAAGTACATACAGCCGATCCTGGAGGGGAAAGGGTTGAATGACTAATTATAGTTATAAAGCTTTTCTCCAATTGACAAATATAACGTCTTCCACTAAGATAATCGTATAAGTAAATAATGAATATAATCAGGATTGTTACTGATCAGCAGGCAAGACCGATTGATATGCAAACATGTATAGGCTATATACGATGTGGGCATTATTAATGGTCTTTTTTTGTTGCCAAATCTTGTTAACGTTTCATTATAAAAGGAGATTCGTATGAAAATCACGCGAATTATTAATAATAATGTTGTCTCTGCGGTCAATGAACGACAACAGGAGATGATGCTTCTGGGAAGTGGTATTGGCTTTCAGAAGAAAAAGGGAGACCTCGTGGAAACAGGTAAAATTGAGAAGGAATTTTTCCTGAAATCCAAAAATGTAACAGGTAAATTATATGCCTTGCTCGCCCAGATTCCCATGGAGTATATTCGGGTGTCCGACAGCATTATTCAACATGCCAAGCAGTCCTTAAACAAGGAACTCAATGAAAATATATATCTAACGTTAACGGACCATATTAATTTTGCTGTGGCACGTTACAAGCAGGGTATGAATTTCAATAATGCTCTGTTGTCTGAAATTAAAGCGTTTTATTCCAATGAATTTCGCGTGGCTATGAAAGCCCGGGATATGATTAATGAGGAATTTAACATTACATTGCCTGAAGATGAGGCCGGGTTCATTGCGCTTCATATTGTCAATGCAGAACTGGGATCTGATATGGAAGAAACCATGAAGATTACACAGTTGATTCATAAAGTCTTGAATATTATTCGATATCAGTTTAATATACATTTTAATGAAAGCTCGCTCCATTATTCCAGACTAGTCACACATTTGAAGTTTTTCGCCTATCGCTTGTTTAATCATACGGTTGTGAAAAGCGGTGACAGCGACTTTCTCCATATCATTAAAGAAAAGTATGCGAATGAATATCAATGCAGTCTCCGGATTGCACAGCTGATTCGAGTCGATTATGGAAAAGAATTAACGGAAGATGAATTGGTGTATCTAACGGTTCATATCAAAAGGGTCATTGATGAAGAGAAGGACTGATTCATCAGCCACTATAATGAGTAAACTAGGATTGTTACTGGTGAGGCAGGCAAGACCT
Organism: Paenibacillus amylolyticus; assembly: GCF_050990605.1. Lineage (GTDB taxonomy): Bacteria > Bacillota > Bacilli > Paenibacillales > Paenibacillaceae > Paenibacillus > Paenibacillus amylolyticus_H. The sequence continues at coordinate 4,789,475 of NZ_CP158832.1, read as the reverse complement.
AGAGTTCCATCGTGTATAGAGCTTATCTATATTCGATAGAATTCTAGGTCTTTTTTTATACCTAAAAACGTTTGAGGGGGAGCAGTACATGAAACATGAAAGCACAGCCGCCGATATTTTGAAACTAGTGGGTGGCGAAAAAAATGTAGATAGTGTAACACACTGTGCTACAAGGTTGAGATTTAATCTGAAAGATGAGAAGGTTGCGAACAATGAAGCATTGAAAAATGTACAAGGTGTGGTGGGTGTTGCCAGCAGTGGTGGGCAGTATCAGGTCATTATCGGTAACGAGGTAAACAATGTATATAAAGCTTTGACGAAGCTGGGGAACTTTGCAACCAATGACGATGCCCCTACTGTAAAAAAGGGAAAACTGACTACGCTTCTGGACACAATCTCTGGAATCTTCACACCGATCCTGCCAGCCATGATTGGTTGTGCGATGATCAAAGCCGTTCTTCTTATTTTGAAAACATTTGATCTCGTTGATCTGGATGGGCAATTCAATACAATTATGACCTTTATCGGTGATGCAGCGTATTACTTCTTGCCGATGCTGCTTGCCTGGAGTGCGGCTGTTAAGCTTAAAGCTAATGTGGGTTTTGCATTAACCATTGCTGGTGTTCTGTTGCATCCTTCATTAGGGGCGTTGATGTCTGCAGGTGAGCCAGTTGCATTTTTGGGACTGCCTGTCACTCCGGCGACGTACACTTCGTCGGTTATTCCAATTATTTTAGCGGTATGGGTCTTGTCGTATGTTGAACGCTTTGCCGAGAAGTATTCTCCATCGGTTATCAAATCCATTCTTAAACCGTTGATCGTGATTCTTATTATGGCTCCATTAACGCTGATTGTACTGGGTCCAATCGGTGCCATCGCGGGTAACTACCTGGCGTCAGGCGTTTCTTTTGTCAATACACATGCAGGATGGTTAGTATCTGGTATTATCGGCGGGGCATTCCCGTTCTTGATTATGACAGGTATGCATTATAGTTTGGGACCTGTTGTGCTCACTGCTTACGCACAGACGAAAACGGATAGTATTGTTGGTCCAGGTATGCTTGTACACAATATTTCTCAAGGTGCAGCTGCGCTTGCAGTCGCTCTCCGGACTAAAAATAAAGCATTTAAACAAGTTGCATATTCTACAAGTGTAACTGCACTGCTCGGAATTACCGAACCCGCTCTGTTTGGTGTAAATCTACGCTTGAAAAGACCGCTGATCGCTGTAATCGTTGGTGGCGCGGTAGCGGGTATATATGTTGGATTGTTCGGTGTAGCTCGATCGGCTCTGGGTATTGCAGGTATAGCTACGCTGCCCGCATTTATCACGGATCATCCATGGAACCTGGTTCATGCCGCAATTGGTTGTGTGATTGCATTTGTAGTTACATTCATCATGACTCTGATCTTGGGATTTGAAGATGTACCTGAAGATGGAAAGAATCAAGCAACACAAGAAAAATCATCTGCTACGAACGGTCGTGTACCAGTAGCCGGTGTTTCTGAACATGTTCTCACTGCTCCGTTGACTGGTAAAGTTTTGGAGTTATCCACGATTAAAGACGAAGCTTTTGCAACGGGCGCTATGGGAAAAGGGATCGCTATTGAACCTACGGTTGGAAAACTTGTAGCACCAGCAAATGGTGTGGTATCTGCGGTCTTCCCTACGTCCCATGCCATTGGTATTAGTTCAAATGATGGTGCGGAGATTCTCATTCACATCGGGATGAATACGGTGAAGTTGAAAGGCGAGCATTTCAAGGTTCACGTCAAAGAAGGCGATACTGTAAAAGCTGGAGATTTGCTCATTGAGTTTGATACAGATGCCATAGCGGCTAAAGGTTATGATCTGACTACACCGATCATTGTTACGAATTCGGATGATTTTGTAGATGTCATCACAACGGACAAAGCATCCATTACTATCGGTGAAAATCTCATCAAAATTATATAAGGAGGACTTGTTTATGTCTAACAAAAATAGTTTCCCCGAATCCTTCATGTGGGGCGGTGCAACAGCGGCGAATCAATACGAAGGTGCCTGGAACCTTGATGGTAAAAAAGCGAGTACAGCCGATATGATGACGGGCGGAACCCATACGGTTCCCCGTCGGATTACGATAACGACTGAAGAGGGGGTTCATTACCCTTCTCATGAAGCAGTAGATTTTTATCATCATTATAAGGAAGACATTCGTTTGTTTGCAGAGATGGGTTTCCGTTGTTACAGAATGTCCATTGCATGGTCCAGAATTTTCCCTAATGGAGACGATGCAGCGCCGAATGAAGCAGGACTTCAATTTTACGACAATGTGTTCAATGAATTGAAAAAGTATAATATCGAACCCATCGTTACAATCTCCCATTATGAAGCACCGTTTGCTTTAACCGAGAAATTCAACGCTTGGGCTTCCAGAGAAATGATCGATTGTTACGTGAAATATTGCGACACAATCTTTAATCGTTACAAAGATGTAGTGAAGTACTGGATCACCTTTAACGAGATTAATAGCCTGATTGTTCCGGCAGGTGCCTACTTGGCTGGAGGACTTCTGGTTGATAAAAAAGGCGGCGTATTTAACAATACAGCAGTGGACAGCACGCAGATGAGATTTCAAGCGTTGCACCATCAATTCGTCGCGAGTGCCAAAGCTGTCAAGCTTGCACATGAGATCAATCCAGACTTCAAACTTGGCTGTATGATTAATTATAGTCATGGTTATGGAAGCACATGTAAACCGGAAGATATGTTAAAGGCTCTGAGAATGGATCAGATCAACAATATGATGAGCAGTGACGTACAAGTTAGAGGGGAATACCCTGACTTTGCGAAGAGATATTTTGAAGAGAACAATATTCAGATTGAGATGGCAGCAGAAGACGAAGCGGTGTTAAAGCAGGGCTGTGTTGATTTCTATAGCTTTAGCTACTATAAATCTCACGTGGTGGGTACCCGTCCAGAGGGTGATGAGACCCAAGGTAACGTCTTTGGTGGATACAAAAATCCATATCTGAAAGCGACGGACTGGGGATGGCAGATTGATCCGGTTGGACTTCGGTATGTGCTGAACCACGTATACGATCGTTATCGCATCCCGATGATGGTTGTAGAGAATGGTCTGGGTGCAGTGGATGTCGTTGAAGAGGATGGCACTATTAACGACACGTACCGAATTGAGTTTTTGCGCGCTCACATTGAACAAATGAGAGAGGCTGTCAGTGATGGCGTTAATCTTATCGGTTACACAGCTTGGGGGTGCATCGACATCGTTAGTGCATCCACTGGTGAGATGGGCAAACGCTACGGATTTATCTATGTAGATAAGGATAACGAGGGCAAAGGCACCCTGAAAAGAAGCAAAAAGAACAGCTTCCACTGGTATAAAAAGGTGATCGCATCCAACGGGGCAAGCTTGGAGTTGTAAGTTAAGAAAAAGTAGAACATATCAGAAGCTGATCATTGAATGGATAAGCCAACGGTAAAGATAACAAGATAAGAAAATAACTTCATAAACTTAGGAGGCAGTCGAAGTGTCATCGACTGCCTTTATTTATTGGATAGGGCCGAAGTAGTTCAAAGTAGTTGAACCAACAAGGTTGAGTACTATGCCTAGCCTGATTTCACAACTAATTTGGATCTCGAACTCGAACTCACCAAACTGAGTTTAGAACATCGTCGACTTCTTTGATTCTTGTGACAGATGGTGTTTGAATTAAGTTTCCTTTGACCATGACCATAGAAATGTCTGACAAGGCCTCAATATGTTCCAGCGGATTATGCTCCATGATAATCAGATCAGCATGTTTCCCGATATCCACTGTCCCTGTAACATCATCAATGCCCAGGATCTTCGCATTAGTTCGAGTCACCATGTCGATGACCTGTTTGTTATTCAGGTTGGCCTGTCTCATGTAGTGATCCATCTCTCTCCACATATCATAATGAGTCACGTAAGGCATGGCGGCATCGGTACCGATTCCGATGGTGATGTCGTTTTCGATCGCTTGTTGTACACCTTTGAGCATGGAATCATAGACGAGTCTGGAATTCTCTTTTACCGTTCTACTTACCTTCGTTACGCTGGTATCCAGTGAAGCGGATGGATAGGCGGCTTGCAGGGTGGGGATGAGTGCGGTGTAGCCATCCAGGGCATTGGGATTATTTTTGTACAAACGAATGATTTCGTCGTCCATCTCCGAACCGTGTTCGATCGTATCGACGCCACCCTGTAACGCAACCCGTACACCTTCCGTGCTTTCCACATGCGCTGCCACCCGCAGACCAATCTTATGCGCTTCATCGCAGATCGCCGCAACTTCGTCCACCGTCATCTGTAAACGACCAGCTTCGCCCACCATTTTCGCATCCGTCACGCCACCCGTCACACAGATTTTGATCAGATCCACACCGTGTTTCACATTCAGCCGTACATTTTTTCGTGCTTCCCACGGAGAATCGCCCACCAGAGCAAGAAATGGAGCACCATGTCCGCCTGTGACACTTAGGAAAAACCCGGAGACAAGCAGATTAGGGCCGACAAAGTCGCCGTTGTTAATCTCATCCCGCAGCTGGACGTCGGTGTAAAAGAATTCCCCCACACTGCGCATTGTCGTCACACCCGCATGGAGTGCGGTCAGCGCGTTGCGTTTCATGCGTCTTTTCAATACGTTTCTGCCGAATTTGGTATTCAGGATTCGATCATAGGCGAACTTCAACAAGCCTTCACTGACCGAGAGACTAAATGGTTTACCGTCTGCAAAGAGGTGCACGTGGGCGTTGATTAGCCCAGGCATTACGTATTTGCCTGAGAGGTCGATGGTTGTGTAGTGATTCGGGATAAGCAACTCATGATCTCGGCCGATATCCTGAATGAGACCTTGCTCATTGACGAGAATCGTCATGTTTTTTTGTAGATTGCGGCTTGAGTCGCCGTGGATCAGATTGACGTTTTTCAATGCGTAAGCGGTGTTCATGTTGTGTTCCTCCTTAGAATGGTGGGTGAAGCTATATAAGTTGAATGATGGGTATGTACACTTGTCACTCCGATGACAGAACAACCTTCGGATCGCTGTTATCCCCAGATTTTTTTGATACCCTCTTATTAGGGGAAATCCGGTGATAAGCACATGCTTACGATGTAGCTTTCTTTCAGAAAGCTTTTGGCGAACGCTTCGCTTCCTCTAGTTATTTCTGTCCTCTCCGTTATCGTGTAAATGTAGGTTCAACTTAAATAGTTTGGTAAATGGTAAATATTCAACTTAAAAATGAATATTTAATTCATTTTTGGATCAAAAAAATAGAGCGACTTAATGTTAGATATTTTTTTTTGCGTGCAAACCAAGTGAAAATGACCTGATCTGCACGCTTTGTCTACCCGGTATAAGTGATTAGATGCAGCGTTATTCATTGAGGCTCTTCATGCCGTACAGTCTGTATACATACAACGCTTCGAATATTTGCTTCCGGCTGTCCTCACTCATATCCCGCTTCAATAGATCCAGATTCATGTCAATCACGTTGTGTGCGAGGATGTTAAGTAAGATCAAGTTCTCCTCGCTGCCAATCTCATACCGTTTATATTGATTCTTTAGATATACCTTCTTGGTTTCGATCATCAGCTCGACAAGTTCATTCTTGGCGTTGGTGTAGATCGTTCCTTTATTTTTTTCGAAGATGATGACAATCTGATTCCGGTATTTCCGTAATACATCCACCTGTTCCTGCAACAGCGCCGACTTTCGCTCGCTATCGGTTTCCTCGAACAGGGTCTGGTTATCAAAGTGAATCGTCTCCACCAGCACATTTTTCAGATAATCCACCAGATCCGGCGGCACAACAGCGTAGAATAGTTCTTTCTTGTTTTTAAAATAAGTATAGATATTGCCCACGGAAATATGGATCTCATCCGCGATATCGCTCATCTTGGCATCCACGTAGCCTTTTTCAAAAAAAACTTTGAGCGCCGCATATTCAATCTCTTTCCTGACTTCGTCTTTCTTGGCTTGCACCATCGGGAACGACTCCTTAATAGTGAATGATTGGTTCGTTATTAGGATAGACCTTTTTGAGGGGGGTGTCAAATGGTTCTGAAGAATTGGATAAGGAATAAATGAGAAATTATAGAAGAACTGAAATAGGTATTTAGTTGATGTTATTACATTTATGTAACTAAAAATGATAGTTTTTAACCAGATGAAAACATAAATACATATGTTAACATTTAATGGTGTTATATTACATATTCATAGGAGCCATTCCTGTAATGAAGTAATTTGAGCTTTGAATGAAAAATGCGCCTTTAGTATACTGGGAATCGTTGTTCCGACCAAAGAACAATACCCACACACGAAAAGAGGCGCACAAATGAAGTATAAGATGAAACAGAAACAGAATCAACGGATTACGCGAATTACGGAAGAAACGCTAGTCATTGGAGCAGACATTGCTAAAAAGATTCACGTAGCTAGAGCGGTAGATTTCCGTGGCATTGAATTAGGAAAAGACTGCGTGTTCCACAACGATCAGGAAGGGTTAACGAAGCTAGTAACATGGATGAAAGAACTTCAGGAGGTTCATCTGAAAACGGACATTGTTTTCGGAATTGAGCCTACCGGGCACTACTGGTTTCCGCTAGCCGCTTTCCTGGAAGCTCGAGATATCAAGATCGTCATTGTGAACCCGCATCACGTAAACAAGAGCAAGGAACTTGAGGATAACTCGCCGACGAAGAGTGACTATAAGGATGCCAAAGTCATTGCAGATCTCATTCGAAACGGGAAGTACTCGGAGCCCAAATTGCCGGCAATGGAATATGCCGAACTACGCATCCTCATGAATTTCCGTGAGAGGGTTATGGTGAGTTTAAACCAAGTCAAGGCCCGTGTGCATAATTGGTTCGACCGCTATTTTCCAGAGTATTTGAGCGTGTTTAAAGATTGGGAAGGCAAAACTTCCTTGATGACCATGCGCCAGTTTCCGACACCGGAAGAGATCGTCTCTACAGGCGCCAGAGGCGTTCTCGCACACTGGAAAACGGAAGTGAAGCGTGGAGTCGGTATCAAGAGAGCGGAAAAGCTCTTTGCGACAGCCGGGATATCCATCGGGCTTACCGAAGGGTTACGAGCTGCGAGGCTGGAGCTTCTGAGCTTGCTCGACCAGTATGAGCTTTTCTCTAAACAGGTGGAAACGACCATGAAACAGGTCATGGATATCTTGAGTGAGATACCGGGAACGACGCAGATGTTGAATATCCCAGGCGTTGGCGCGGTTACCGTTGCAGGATTTCTGGCTGAGGTTGGCGATCTGAGTCATTACGACCACGGACAACAAATCATCCGGTTGGCGGGCTTGAATCTAAAAGAAAATAGTTCTGGTAAGCGTAAGGGTAAAACTGGCATTACCAAGCGTGGACGATCTCGACTAAGAGCCCTATTGTTCCGTTGCGTCATGCCAATGGTAGCTAAGAATGAGGAGTTCAAGGCCCTTCACAAGTATTTCACAACACGAAGTCAAAATCCGCTGAAGAAAAAACAGTCGCTAATCGCGCTCTGCGGCAAACTGATACGCGTCCTGCACACGCTGGGGACGAAGGAAATAGAGTACAACGCAAACGAAGTTCTTGGTCCTGTACGACAAGCGCAGTTACAACAGATTGCAGCTTAGTTCAAAGAATCAATAGCCTGAAATCTCCACTCGTTCACAGATATATAACGAGACAATTGAAGCACCGGAGAAGCCGAAGAATACCATTCCATAAGGGCAACGACCCCGTTTAGGAGCAAGAATCGGCCTCCACCCCTTGGCAGGTAGAACGAAGGAATGTAAGGGCGATGACCCCGCGTGACATGGGAGGGTGAACCCCGAGGGAGATGTGGAGATCCACTGTGCGATCATAAGCATGACCACAGTTTGGATAAAAAATGGAGTCCAAGCTCTGTTCCCGTCACCGGTCATTACAGAAAAATCTGGTTCTGAACCAATATTCCCCCATCAAGCCAAGATGTCGAAGTTGTAAATCTACGAATGGACGAGAAAACAGGCGAAAACATTACTTTATAGTGGGAGGGAATATCAGTGAAATTCAATAAAAGACTCATGAAACAGAGTTTAATTTTAGCTTCATTACTATTCTTAGTAATGGTTAGTTATGCAGGAGCTTCGGCATTAAGTCTACCTAAAGTAAAGCAAGAAAAAACGAATTGGTGTTGGGTAGCATCTAGTATCATGATTCTAAAGTTTTATGGCATTAATAATGTGTCTCAATGTGAATTCTATAAAACTGCCAAAAAGGCGAGTAGCTGTGAAAATAATACAGGATATAACTACGAATCGCAGCGAGGTATGCATACGTACGGTGTTTCATCAAATGAATATTCTGGCGCATTGGACGCAGGTACACTTTCTCAACAAGTCGTTACAAGTAGTAGACCTGTTTATGTAAATTGGCAATGGACAGCAGGAGGAGGGCATGCCGTAGTTGCTAAATGGACCGAATATTACTCCAATACTAATTACGTGAGCTACAACGATCCATGGGACGGTACTAGCAATACTATGGCATATAACAGTTTCAAAGGTGGTAGTGGTTACGATAGAAGATGGGATTCGGGACTGAAAGACATGTGGCATTATAAATAAAAAGGAGGGTCCATAATGAAAAAATATCTTATTATTCTCATAATGCTATTTTCTAATATGTTTTTGTTATCAAATGTTTATGGTGCACCAGGGTCTAATGAGGTTATTCCCTCAGAAGTAAAGGATGTTGCCATTAAAAGCATGGAATTTTTTAAGACAAAAGTATCAAGTTCACCGGAAGAGTATGGTTGGTTAGATGAAAAAGAAGTGCAACATGCAGAATTAGGAGAAGGATACCGTTTGTATTATCTCGAACCAAATAAGATAAACGATGCTGATAGTATTCTCTCAATATCGTACCCTTCTGATCAGTGGCAGTTTACTGTTTATTCAAATGGTACGCCTAAATCTTTCCTTACTGTAGGTAAAGAAAATGGTGTAGGAGAATTCAAATTAATTCAGTTTGGTGGAGATGCCTCTGATTTTGTTACTTCGATTGATAACTTTGCTAGGCTAGCCTCGCAGAAAACGGTGCAATCTAAAGAGGTAGATCCTATTATTGTTAAAGTAGGGAATGTGCGTTATTTAGTAGCTGATGTTGATAACGTAGAATATGCTTTACCCGATGTAAGTAGTCAAGAGAAAATGTTATTTACTAACGGTGTTGATAACTCTACTCTAGTTGAAGCTAAAGATACCCTATCATTCATTAAGAATGTAAAGTTACAGAGTGATCAGTTAGAAGGGATGGATAAGCCAACTGGAGGTACTAACTACAGCAATTACAATTCAAATGAAGGAAATTCATTTCTATTAAATTTTTTGATAATATTCACTTCTCTACTAATAGTTTCTTTGATTGCATACATGTATGTGATGAAAATTAGATCAAAAAAGAAAATCTAATAGTTGAAGAAGAGAGATACTGGTTACACGGTATCTTTCTTCTTCATATATGGAGGAGTGCCAAATGAATTTATTAAAAATATGTTTTGCGTGTATGCTGTTTCTCATCATTCTGACAGGCTGCAACTCTGAACCTGATGTTTTACCTGAGAATAAAGATATTCTTTATCTGAAAGAAAAAGGTTTTACTGTATATAAGGAACTAGGTGTCATCGAAACCTATACTCTTGATAAAACCAAGCTAACAGAGATGCCATATATGTTAATGTGGGGACTTCAACAAAAAGATGTCACTCCATTTTTGAACCAAAAAGTGAATTTGAAAGCTTATGCTGTAACGAACAATAGCCTCAAGGAAAAACTGAAACTAAACAACCAAGAATCATTAGAAGCCGTTCTAATGGAGACCAAGGGAGAAAAGGTAGGTGGGTATCTGATCAAAACAAACAAAGAATCTAATGAACCTACTGGCAATATTTACTCTCTTTCAGGTGAAAGTCTAGAAGAGGTTGTGAAACAAGATCTGCAACAATGGGAAAGTGAGTGGTTGGATAAGTATCGATAAATTAAAAGGATATTTGTAAAGAGGAACACTGAATTAACTATAGGAAGAAATGAGGGGATTTAGTTTTAAATTTCAACTTATTAATAAAACAGTGAAATTTAAGGAGAGAAGAATTTTCAGTCAATGAGTAGTAAACTGGTACGTTTTCACGTACCACATCTTTTCAATACTTATGTTACCCTCTCCTTAAAAGGAGTGGTGACATGACTAGTACCAACAGCGAAGACCTGTCTTCGCAGTACGCACATCTCGTCCAACAAGAAGATGATTACGTAGATCAACTCGTTACATGTAACAAACTCATCCTGGACGCCATGGGCATCATCGCGAAGCAGGCAGGTATGCTAGACATGGATACCGTGAAACAAGCAGCATATCACCTTCATTCCATGGAACAGGATCTAAACCGAAAGTTATTTAAAGTCCGACTGGAGAAGAGCATCTTGGCAAATCAAATGAGCCAGTCTACATAAAGCCACCTTAACTAAAGGACAGTGCAGGATCACGCCAGATGATCTTGAACTGTCTTTTTGCCTTTCCATCCAAACATTTATCGCTCCCAATTAAGCATTGACTTTCCCCGAAAATCCCCCTAAACTTCAATTATTAAAATACTTTTAAAAACATTCATTGAATGATTCGAAATGAACGAAAGGAGGCATATAACTTACCATGTTACCCACATCACACAACACCCAACAGGTGAAGCGCATTAACGTTGAACTTGTGAAGAATACACTCCGATCCATGGGCGTCGGCACGAAGGCTTCGATTGCAAACCTGACCAAACTCAGCGTAGCGACATGCGGCACGATTCTGAACGAGTTGCTTCAGACCGGTGAGATTATCGATCTGGGTCCAGACGAATCAAGCGGGGGGAGACCGGCGAGTCGGTATCAATTTAATGCAGACTACGCCAGTGTACTGTGCCTGATTATTCGAACAGAGGGCGGCATTCACTCGATCACACATACATATGCCAATCTGAACGGAGAGATGGCGGACGAACAGACACTCTTTTTGGATGAGATTAATGTCCCGGTGGTAGAGGATCTGATTGCAAATCTGATCGAACAACACCACAATGTGCAGGCGATTGGTATTGGCATCCCTGGTGTGGCACACAACGGCGTGATTGGAATTTGCGACGTACCGGAGCTGATGTATCAGCCGCTCGGCCCAAGGCTTAAGGAGCAATATGAAGACATGGAAGTGGTCATTGGCAACGATATGAACCTGACCGTCTACGGACTGTACAACCAGCAGCAATTCGAGGAAGAGAAGAACTTCGCGGTGGTGACGTTTCCGGAGAATCATTTTCCGGGTGCAGGCTTTATCATTGATGGTCGTCCGCTGACAGGGAATACGCAATTTGGAGGAGAGGTATCTTTTCTACCATTTGGCGTGTCACGGGAAGAGCAGCTGCGAATGTTAAAAACGACGGAAGGGTTGCAGGAACTCGTTACAAAGACGCTGATCTCCATCATTGCGATTATTAACCCGGCAGCGATTGTCGTTACGGGCGATACAATGGACCCGGCTATGCGGGATGACCTGTTACAAGGCTGTCGGGATCACTTGATCCCACAGGAGCATATGCCTGAGTTGATTATCCAAAGAGACACACGGCGCGAATATGTGACGGGGCTGGTCGCTGTTACACTGGAGAGCCTGACCTACCGCATTCAGGTAGTTGAGAAGCAGTGGTAAAGCTTAACCTTGCTTCCTATTTCAAATGTACAAATCATTGACACGATAACGGAGAGGGCAGAACCAATCTGAAGAACGCCTTTATCACTGTATGTTCACCTTTAGGACGATTCAAAAAAATACAGGGATAACAGCGGTCGGAAGATGGTACTGCAATCGAAGTTATAACGTGCAATCATTTTCCTGAACACACTGGAGGAACTTATTTTGAATCAGCAAGCAGGTACACAAGGCAACAAACGAAAGTTCAACAAGCTGTACGCCATGCAGCTGGCAACGATCTTTCTCGGATTTATCGTATTTGGCATATCGGAAAATATTAAGGGCCCGGCCATTCCGCGCATTCAATTCGACTTCAATCTGGATGAGAAACAGCTCGGAACATTATTGTCCCTGAATGCACTGGGGTACTTGATCGCCTGCTCGTTCACGGCTATTTTGGTTCGCAAATGGGGCATTAAAGCCGTCAGCATCATATCGTTTGCATCGATGATCCTCTCGGGTGTGTTCATTTATGTGTCTCATACCTATCCACTCTTTGCTTCATCGTACTTCTTCATGTACATCGGTAACGGCATGCTGGAGATTGCCTTGGCGATTCTGGGTGCGAGGATTTTTGTGAAAAACACAGGTACGATGATGAACCTGTCCCATTTCTTCTATGGGCTTAGTTCAACGGTAGCGCCTTTACTGGCGACAGGGGTGATGTCGTTGAGCGTGTTCGGACACGTACTGGACTGGCGCGGCATGTATCTGGTGATGTTGTCACTCTGTCTGCTGCCGATCATTGCGGCGCTGCGCAGTAAATTTCCGGGGGATGATCTTCCTCATGAAGATCGGACCTCACTCAAGACGTTAACACGTGATCCAGCCATCTGGCTGATGGTGCTCATTCTTTCTTTTGGCGTGGTATCAGAACTGGCGGTTGGGGGTTGGCTCGTTAACTTCCTGGAGAAAGCCTACACGTGGGACACGGTCAAAGCATCTGGGCTACTCTCTGCGTTCTTCCTTGCTTTCTCGCTAGGTCGTCTGCTGCTGGGTCCACTGACGGACCGAATCGGATTCGTGTTGTCGCTGATTTTGTTCTCTGCTTTCTCGGCGATATGTACGTTTGTGGCGCTTACAGGAGGAGAGAGTCTTGCGTTCTTCTTTGCGGTATCCGGTGCAGGTATTGCGATGATCTATCCTACGGTAATGGCGTTTATCGCACGCAGATATCCAAACGGCAGTGACACCGCGATTACGTTTACGGTTACCCTGATGGGGGTTGGCAGTGTCATCGGTAACTATGTGATTGGTTGGGTCATTGAAGGTGTGAAGAATATGTATGGTCCAACGACTCAGTTGGGGCTGCTACGCGGACTTCAGGCGGGATACGGATTCATTGGTTTATGTGCTGTGATCTGTACGGCATCTGGCGTAGTGTTGTATGTGTATTTGAAAAGAAGGCAGGAACTGATTTGAAAATCAGTTGCAACAATAAAGCCCCACTGATCTCCATGATCGGTGGGGCTTTGCATATGAATAACCAAGTTGGACTAGTACGGGATATCGTCTCCATATTTCCTCACCAAGCCTACGACTTGTTCAAAGCAGTTCTTCTTTTCCAACGTTTCAAAAGCACATACAATCCAAATCCGCCCAAGAAAACCACCCCTGCCGGAACGATATAAGGTTTAACAATCTCATCCACGTGCTCCCATTGAGAGCCCAATTTGAAGCCTAAGTAGATGTACAATGAGGTAATTGGAAGCATGGCCAGGAATGTAAAGAGACTGAATTTAAATACATTCATCTTCGCCATTCCACATGGGATGGAGATGACGGTCCGAATGCCGGGGACAAAACGGCCATAGAAAGCGACCCCGCTGCCATATTTCTCGAAGAACGTATCGGAGGCGTCCAGATGATGAGGTTTAATCAAGAAATACTTGCCGTATTTTTCGACCATAGGTCTGCCGCCGTATCGTCCCAGGGCATATAACGTCAGAGGGCCAAACGTTCCACCTACGGTACCCGCCAGTATAGCCAGCCACAGTTTCATATCTCCAAGGTACACCCAATATCCTGCCATGGGCAGCACAAGTTCAGCAGGTACGAATTCAAACGACAAGGCAATAACGAGACCTGCGTACGACAAATCTTTGAAAAAAAGTATAAATTGCGTGATCCACTCCGTCATGCTTTCCCTCCACAAATCTATCTATTTTTTATAGTTTAGAAACACTCCTATACCAAGAGTAACAATAGCGAATAGAGCTTGTCAAAACTCACACGCATATCCGATTAAGCCCGTCACGGCGGGATATGTTAGGTCATACATAAGCGATATCTCATTCGACATGTATTGAGCAGGCGGTTGTCTTCAAACAAGAAGTTGAACTTCATATCACCCCTGACACCAATATAACACTCTGAAAATGTTTCCAATTGTAGCGTGATAAAACTATCACTAGCTTCTTCACCATCCTGTACATAAAGAGAAGGAGTCAAGACATGACCGAAACTTCAATTATCGACCAGATCCATATTATGATTAAATACAATGTATCCTTTTATTGTTTCATGTATATCTTATAGATATACAACTGTAGGGAGGTGAGGTATAATTGGAGCATCAATCAAACGAAAGGCGTGGAATTGCCATGACTACAGCCACACTTAGCAAATGGGGAAATAGCAGTGCAATTCGCATTCCTAACCAATTGCTTAAGCGTCTTAATCTGGAAGAAGGCTCGGAAATCGAGATTTTGGTGACAGAAGATAATGAATTGTTGTTGCGTCCAAAGACCAAGCCTGTAGAGTCCAATGAGGAGCTACGCAACCATCTAAAGACTTTGCTCTCTAAAGTGAAACAGGATACAAGACATGAAGAAATAGACTTTGGCACTGAAGGGAACGAGTTACTTTGATTATTCCCAAGCGAGGCGATCTGATATGGCTTGACTTTGATCCTCAAGCGGGTCATGAGCAAGCCGGGAGACGACCGGCAATAGTTCTATCTGAACTTGAATTCAATGAAATAACGGGTTTTGCCGTTGTATGTCCCATAACGAGCCAAGCCAAGGATTATCCTTTTGAAGTTACACTACCAGAAGACCTACCATTTTCAGGTGTTGTTTTGACGGATCAGTTGAAGAGTCTTGATGTGCGGCAACGACGTATCCAAATTGCGGGGCATGCCGAACCAACCTCTGAATTTATGAAATCAGTTCTACGCAATGTCCGTTCTATATTGGCATAATTGAAAATTAGTAGCTGATCATATTCCTAAATCCACGTCTAACTAAAAGACGTGGATTTTTTCTTTCATATCTAAATAGCTTCTCTAAATAGCCTTGTCCATCCTTGACGCTTCGGATAAGAGCTTCTGAAAGGCACTTATAAGTTGATAAGAAAGATTTTTAATCCTCTGAAAATGCTTCCAAATATAGTATGATAAGACTATCACTAGCTTCTTCACCATCCTGTACATAAAGAGAAGGAGATCAGAACATGACCGTAACTTCGATTATCGACCAGATTCATTTGATTGAATACGATCCCTCTTACGCTGCCGCACTGGCGGATATGTGGAACCGCAGTAACGAAAGCTGGGGAGGTGGCACCAATGTCAGAACAGAGGAAACGGTTCGCCGGGAGATGGAGAGTTCGTCCAATCTTCATGCATTTCTAGCCGTTCATGGGAAAGAGGTGGTGGGCTTCTGCAGTTTTGCTCATTACCGCTATGACGAGAGAGCCCTATATGTACCGTTGCTTAACGTACGTCCTGACTATCACGGTTACAAGGTCGGGCGTAATCTGATTCTGAATGCTGTGCGCAAGACTGTGGAGGCGGGGTGGCCCCGCTTGGACCTGTTCACATGGGCAGGCAACACGAAGGCTGTACCGATGTACAAGAAATGCGGATTCTTCTGGGAGAAAAAAGATGAACATGTGCATCTGATGAATTTCATCCCCACGATCTTGCAGACCGAAGCACTTGCTCCTTATTTTGAGGAGTTGGATTGGTATGCAGACAGCACGCGTGAACTCGTCATCGAGCCGGATGGCCGACGGGAGCGTGGTTTTGATTTCTTTGACTACACGTGGAAAAAGGGAGAGGTCTCCCTGCGGGCTGAATTTGAAAAGTCGGGTCGCGGGCTGACTGCCCTCGAAACACCGGATTACGAAATCTCCACAGAGGTCGATGATCATGATCTCGTTTTCGGTTCCAGCTATACGGTCCGCTATCGCATTAAGAATACATCTCCGTCTGATCTGGCGATTGAGATCAAGGGTGAGGACAACAAAAACATTCGATTTGCGCTGGACGTTGCGCGAACAGTCGCTCCGGGAGAAACCATCATCGTGGAAGGTGAGTTTCACCTTGATCCGATTACAGAGGAACAGAATAACAATAAGACGCATCCCGTGGTTGCCAGCACATGGTTGATCGGCGGTAAGAAAGCGGAGTTCAGGTTAGGTATTGCCCCGAAATTCCCGGCCAAGATCAAGACCGTCTTGCCTGTGAAGGAGCTCTATCCAGGTATCCCGGCGGAGTTGGTTCTAAATGTGGAAAATAATGTGGATGCCGACACGGAGTTCAGCTTGGACCTGCCGGAGGATGAATTCCTGGAATGGGGGGAGCGTTCGGTGCACTTTACTGTGCCTGCTAAAGGTAAAATGTCTGTGCCTGTGCCCTTCACCTTGCGTTCATATGGTCTCTATTCCCAAGAAGTAGAAGTGACGGCTGTCCCCGTGGGGAAACATGCGATCTCTTTTACAAGCAAACTTTCTGTCCTGATGAAGGGAATCGAAGGGAAGTATGGCGGGCAGACTGAGGATCAATGGGTGGCCGTCAATGGCGCATTCTCCCTTCATATGAGCAAGCAAGATAATAATATGTGGATTGAATATCCCGGTTCCCGTCATTCGTTCTGGTGGACTTATCCGAAGCTGGGTAAGCCGTTTGCCGAAGAGTTATCCAAGAAACAAGCCAAAGAAGTGAATATTTATCCTGAAGGGGAACGCCAGGTTCTTGAAGCGCTGTATGACTCGGAAGATTTCCCTGGCCTGCAGATCAAGTCCGTGGTCAAGCTGTCGTCGAATGGAATCGCCGAATTCTACCACGAGGTGGAAAATACACGAGATACCGCCTGGGAAGAGGACCTGTATCTAATGAATAACTTCGGGTTCTATGGTAACAGGTTGATCCTTCCTTATCAGGGGCGCTTCGTGGACATGGGCGATGATTATGCGGGTGATCCGAACCATTGGAATAGCTCACAGATTACGGAGAACTGGCTGTTCTGCAAAGAAGAGTATGGGGCGTGCGGGATCTATTGGGACCCTTCCCTGAAGTTGCTTCGTCCAGAATACACGTTGGGGTTGCAGCATGAGCTTGGACGTTTGGAGGTAGGGGCCGTGGCGCGAACCAAGGAAACGGTGTTTGCTCTGAACACGTTTGCCAAATGGCATGATTTCCGTGCATTTGCCCGGAAGCAGCGGAACCCTGTCATTCCAATGTTGGACAGTCATCTGAATCTGACACTGAGTGAGGGGAATCCATTTGCCCCGGATGTGCTACAAGTAGCGTTGACTGAACACAAACTCGTTCCGCTTGCGGGCAAGCTGGAGCTGTATGTGCAACAGGGTAGCGAACCGGAGGTTATGGCCCATGTGAAGGAATTGAATCCGGAGCAGAATCTGAACTCGGCGAAGCTAACTTTTTCACCAGACGAATCGGAAGATCATGACCAGCACGTGAGTGGTTGGAAAGTTCGTGGGGTCTATCGGGGCGAAGATCGGATTCAGGAGCGAACGGCTCTTTGGTTCCCGCAGAGCGGAACAGAGGTGAAGCAAACGCTTAATGAAGGTTCAGCTGGACCTTTGTACACCGTAGACAATGGAGTATTGTCGATCGCCGTTGCTCCAGAATTCGGCAGTGTCGTACACTCACTGAAAGTTGCAGGCGAAGAATGGCTGGACAGCTCGTACCCTGAACCAGCTCCACGCTCGTGGTGGAATCCGTGGTACGGCGGGTTGGGAGTGGGGGTTCCAGGCATGAATGGTTTCAGCCGCCAGTTGGAACAGAGAGTGGCTTCCTGGACGGAGCACAAGGATCAATACGGCAACGTCTGGAAGGGCATTAAGCTGACCACCCGGATTGAGAAGCATGAAGCAAATCGGGGAATTACGATCCACCAGCATTATCTGATGCTGCCGGGTGTTCCTGTGCTCTGCACGCTGCTTGAAGTGACCAACGAAAGCGGCCTGACGTTGACGGATTACTCGATTGCGGAGGAACGTTTCCTCCAGCCTTCATCTGTATATGCGGAAGGATGGATAGAACAACCGGGTAAAGATCGATTCCCATTAGGCAAAGTAGATGTGGGCCTGCCACTGGAAGATCTTTTGCGAGTCGGATCGGTTTCGCGTGAGAACATGCTGCATGCGGTCCATCGTTACCCGAATCAGAGTGCATGGGCTTTTGCCAATAATCAGGTGACGGGTTTGAACGTGAATCATCATCTGACAATCAAGCACGGGGAAACAGTCTGGACGGAGCCGACATATCTTGTCCTGGGGCCAAACCCACTGAGTTCAGCGGATGTGCGTGACCTTCTCAAACTGAATTTTGCAACTTCTACCGAGGAAAAGGAGGCTTCACATGCCGATCATTGATATTCACATTCATCTGTCGGACATCGACAGCTTTCACCGAACAGCAATTGATCTCTCCAAAGTGGATTACTCTGCCGCTGGTCTTAAAGCGGAGTTTGATAAAAACGATGTCATTCTGGGTATCGGAATGGGGGTTACGGAGCAGACAAAGGGAGCGTTCCCGGATTCCAGTTCCCCTAACCCGATGGGACTTGACCTGGAGAAGAAGGTCCCATCATTCCTCATGGAATGTGTGGGCATCAATCCCAATGCGCTAGATGGCAAAAACGCTCAGGACGAGCTCGACCGGATTGAAGCCAGAATGCAATCCCCCGAGGTAGCCGGAATCAAACTCTATGCAGGGTACTATCATCACTATGTGTACGACAAAATCTATACCCCGGTCTATGAACTGGCAGCCAAGTACAACTTGCCTGTTGTGATTCATACGGGAGACACGTATTCCATGAACGGGTTACTCAAGTATTCGCACCCACTGACGGTGGATGAATTAGCCTTTCAGCAGCGCGATGTGAACTTCATGATCTGCCATCTGGGTGATCCCTGGGTGATGGATGCAGCTGAAGTAGTGGCGAAGAATCCGAACGTGTACGCAGATTTGTCTGGTCTTGTGGTGGGGGATCTGCCTCATTTTGAAAGGTTCATGAATGAACCTCTGTTCATGGATCATTTCCGCCGGGCCTTGGTCTACTCGGATCATTACGAGAAAATGCTGTTCGGTACCGACTGGCCGCTTGCGCCCATCGATCTGTATGCCGAATTTGTCCGCCGACTTGTACCGGAGCAGCATCATGATAAAGTCTTCTACGAGAATGCCTTTGGGCTGTTTCCACGGATTGAACAGCGGATTGCCGATCTGGGTAGAGTCTAGGTGCCGAAATCTTAATATCTGAGGGATGTAACCCATGCACTTCAGTCATGGAAGATGATGTGAGGTTCATGCTGAATCCCTGTGATGTAACTCCTGCCATTTTGCTGGCAGGAGCTTTTTGTCTAGAAAAACCGTATTTAACCCTGATAGACGCCATACTCATCTATGAACTCCATCTTGTATGTATTGGTTTTTACGAATAAAGAGAACTATAATGGTGGATGCACAAAATTTCAGACTTCTTTGGAGGAACATATGTAATGAGATCAAACTATGAACTGGGCGAAACCATCCTCTACTGCGGAACAATGGCACTTAACGATGTTCTGAATATGGGTTTTGCCGGGGACTGGGAATCTCACAATATTGAACATGCCGTGTCGGCTGTCTATGACATTCCACATGGGGGTGGCCTTGCGATCCTCTTCCCGCACTGGATGAAGCATAATCTGGATGTGGGTGTAGAGCGATTCAAACGTCTGGCTGATTATGATATCGACGATAGTTAGATTGACGCGATGGCTGATAAAGCGATGCGATTCGGTCCGTTCAGATTCTTCAGAAAATTGCAGCGTGAAGATGTAGTACAAATCTATCAAGCCGCATTGTAAGTGTGAATTTTATATTTTTGAGAGCGTTCTTAGTACTGGATGATTATTTGATATCGACCATTGGTCCCAACAACTTGCCGAAGAATCATCCCGCTTTAAAACAAAATAGGAATACAAAAGAAACCCATTTCTCATAAGAGAACTGGGTTTCTCGACAATGTGAGCATCTGTACCCATCTTAGGGTACAGATGTTTTTTGTGTGATAGGCTATTCTCCCCGAACGGATGGTGCATACGCAAGCACTTCCATTTCAATTAAATAAGGGCCTAACCCGCTGAATACGGTGATGCGGGCAGGATAGGGCTGTTTAATCATTCGCGTATAGACTTCGTTGTATTCGGGCTGATCCTCGACTCGGGCCAGATGAGTGGTTGCCTTCACAATATGATCGAGTGTAAGTCCGGCTTCTTGCAGGATCACCTCAATATTACGAATGCACTGCTCAGTCTGCTCCTTAATACCTCCGATAGGCTCAAGCGTCTGTGGATCAACGCCTACCTGACCTGCAACATAGACCAGATCTCCTGCGCGGACGGCATGGGAGAAAGGAAGTGGGAACTTGGGTGCTGCACTTGCATGTATGATAGTAGACATAGTCAGTTGTCATTCCTTTCTTAATGAGTGTGTAAGTTTGTTGTTAACTGATGCCAGTTCGTAGCCTGCTGATAATGATGAGCGATCGACAACAGGCGGTCTTCTCGCATGAGTGGACCGGCAAGCTGCATGCCGATAGGTAGTTGCTTCCCTGAGGAAGGATCGAATCCGATGGGAACGGTAATGGATGGTAGCCCTGTATTGGTAAATGGTCCGTTGAAAATGGGACTACCTGTCTTGTAGCCATAGGGGGCCACATACGGTGTTGATGGAGTCAATAATACATCGACCTCATCGAACAGCATCATCATCGCGCTGCGGAATATCGTTCGGATGCGCTGTGCCTGCAAATAATCAACGGCACTCGTCTGATAGCCAAGCTCAAGCTGCTCCCGCATCGTGTGACCGTAACGATCAGAGGCTTCTGCGAAGCGTTCTCGATGGAAGGCAGCCGCTTCCGCTCGCATAACCGTACGATGAGCAGCAATGGTCTCTTCCATATAAGAAGGCAAGTCAACTTTTTTCCATTGCATGCCCAGCTTCTCAAGTACAGCGATGGCCGACTCTACCGCTAACAAGATCGCCGGTTCATCGGTCTGGAAGAAGTTGCTCGGCAGGCCGATCACCATTCCTGAAATAGGATGCTCAAGAGCATTGGTTAAATCTGGCTTGCCATAAGGAAGCGCGAAGGAGTCCAGCTCATCTTGACCGGCCATCGCTTCCAGAACGATCGCGTTATCTTGTGCGGATCGAGTGAAGGCGCCGATATGATCCAGGCTCCAACTGGCTGTGATGACACCGTTACGGCTTACCCTGCCGTAAGTTGGCTTCATACAGGTTAATCCGTTGTAAGCTGCGGGTCTGAGCAGAGAACCGAAGGTCTGCGTTCCGAGTGTGAAGGAGGCCATGCCAGCCGCTACAGCAGCAGCGGAGCCTGAACTGGAACCGCCTGGGGTATGTTCTAGATTCCACGGGTTGCGGGTTGGCGGCTCTCCTCCCTGGAAGGCATACTCCGTTGTTGTTGTCTTACCTAGGAGGATAGCGCCGGCAGCCTGCAACTTATCAATCACAGTTGCATTTGTCTCTGGTATGAAGTCAGGATAGGTACTAGATCCGGCCGAGGTGCGTATGCCAGCGGTATGGATAATGTCTTTGGCTCCATATGGAATGCCATGCAGAGGGCCGAGATATTCACCATTCATCAGCTTGCGCTCAGACTCTCTTGCGACCTGCAAAGCCTGTTCGGCGGTAACCGTAACGAAGGCTTGCACAGCAGGCTCTACTTTTTCAATGCGGTTCAAATAGGATTTCGTAAGCTCAACAGGAGATATCGTCTTGTTTTTAATTAATGTTGCGGCTTCAGCAATCGTCAGCTCGTTCAGTGGTTTCGTAATCATCGCAGAGGCACGCTCCTATGCGGAGCATTGGGGCCTACTTCTTCTGGCAACTTGAAACCTCGAATCAGCTCCAAGTCAGCTGTAAACACAGCAAGCTCCTCGCTCGTAATAACTCCGTTCGCGTATTTCGCACTTTCCGTACAGCGGTGTGTGAGATAGTCGTCCTGTTTCAGAGTAATCACCCTTTCTCTCTCTATTTGGTGAAGCTTGCATCGATAATGTCCTCGTAAGCGAGGTCTTCCTTCAGATTGCCAATGAAGCGCTGCATATCCATTGCCGTCCCGAAGGCGGATTCATTGATGAGCCCCTTAGCAGGGTATACCTTGCTGTCAATCATGCGTTGTACAGCTTGCTCCACGACTTTTTTGTCCAAATTCGGGAATTCCTTCACAGCAACTGCTTTTGCGCCTTCAGGATTGGATTGAATGTAGTCCAGGGCTTGCTCAATCGAGGTGACGAAGCGCTGAGTGAGATCAGGATTCTTTTCAATGAAGCTTGCGGTTGTATTCATCGTTGCAAAAGCGAAGTCAGGATAATCCTGCGTGAAATCATGGACAATGTGCAGTCCCTCTGCGACGCCTTGATCCAGTTGGGGTTCGTAAACGATAGCAATGTCCGCTTTGCCAGCTAATACAGCACCAAGCTCGGAGCCATTCTGAACCTCGGTGATTGTCACATCTTTGTCGATATCAATGTTGTTGTCAGCGAAAAGCTTCCGCAGTAAGCTGTTGGAGCTTGTAGGTGCCAAACCTACAACAATGGTTTTACCTTTGAAATCCTCTGTTGTGTCTACCGTTACTCCTTCTCGTGCAACCGCCCATACAGGAGCACTGCCGGACAGAAGGACCAATGAGCGAGCATCGCCGCCCTTTGCATTCGCGAATGCGACATGCTCAGGACCATGAAATGAGAACGCTGATTCGCCTGAGATGACCGATGACAATGCTGTTGGTCCACTTCCAGCAGCCCGGATGGAGGATAGCTCGATGCGATTCTCCTTTAGAAATCCTTGGTTATTCGCTACATAAAGCGGAAGGTAGAGTAGATTGTGATACACCTCGGACACCATGATTTTATCCACCTTCGCAGCATCTTGCCCCTCATTACTGGATGTACCTCCGCCACTTGCAGGTGTTGTGGCATTGCTTCCGCATGCACTGAGTAGTGCGCTCAATATCACCGTCATCGCTGCTAGAATAGCTATCTTTTTGAATGTACGCATTAGTCATCAGGCCCCTTTAATGGTTGTAGTTAAGTTAGTCGTTGTGGGTCAGCTTAGACAGATGTAGATTTGCTGCTGGTCTTGTTGTCATTCCATGGGAGGAGACGAGATTCGATATAACCGACACAGGTGTAAAGGAGCATGGCAACCAGCATCAGCATGAACACGCCAACCCATACGGCTGGAAGGTTGAACAAGTTGCCTTCGACGAATACCATATGTCCGAGTCCTTTGTCGGAGGAGATAAATTCTCCGCCTACAACAGACACCAGTGCCAATCCGATATTGATCCGGAAGGCCGAGATAATCCATGGCAGAGAGGAGGGGACGATAATTTTGCGGAAAATTTGTGATTTCTTTGCACCGAAGGATTTCATCAGATTAATCTGGGATTCGTCGATTTGATGAGTCGCTTGGTAGGCGGATAATAGCGCTACGATAAACGTTGCGACAGAGGCGAGGGCAATCTTGGAGAAGATGCCTGAACCGAACCAGATGATAATCATGGGAGCGAGTGCGATCTTCGGAATACCGTTCATCGCTACGATGAATGGATCGAGTACACGGGCAACCGACTTGGAATACCACATGAGCAGCCCTGCCAATGAGCCGATTAAGCTTCCGGCTACAAAGCCGATAACGGTGGCATTCACCGTTGCGAACGCGTCTGTGAGCAGTTGCCCTGAGCTGGCCATGCTAATGGCAGCATCGAGAATGGCACTCGGTGATCCCATGAGGAATCCGTTAACGAGCTTCAAACGAACGGCCGATTCCCAGATCACCAGAATGACTGCAACAATGATGAACCGCCACAGCATCGTGACCAGCCATTCTTTGGAGAAGGTGGACTGTCTGCGCTTGGTCTTGTTCTTCGTAACGCCAGCAGGCTTTCCGGCAAGTGTGATTTTAGGTGATGTGCTCTTCATTAGCTGATCCTCCCCATTTGGATATCAAGCTCTGCCCAGATCGATTCAAAATACTGTTTGAACTTCTGGTCGGAGCGGGCTTTCAGTGCTGAACCGTATTGCGAGGCGAGACCAATGTCATACACCTGTTTTACAGTCGTTGGTCTTTTGCTCATGACAGCAATGCGATCGGAGATGGCGATGGCTTCCTCAATGTCATGTGTGATAAGCACGCCTGTCTTGCCCTCGGATTTCAGGATGGACAAGATTTCATCTTCCAGGATGAGTCGGGTTTGATAATCAAGTGCTGAGAAAGGTTCATCCAATAGGATAATATCGGGCTGGGTAACGAGGGTACGTATGAGGGCTACACGTTGGCGCATACCGCCTGATAATGTGGAGGGATAGGCTTCTGCGAATGAAGCCAGGCCATAACGATCCAGATAATCCATGGCAATATCGCCGCGATCCTTTTTGGACATGCCCTTCACTTCCAAGCCTAACGTGACATTATCCAGGATGCTTCTCCAAGGGAGCAGCAGATCCTTCTGCATCATATAGCCGACATGCCCGGTGGTCTGATCGATCTCTTCGCCACAGACGATAACCTTGCCATTTGTTGGCTTAAGCAGACCTGCGATAATATTGAAAATCGTACTCTTGCCGCAGCCACTCGGTCCCACGATGCTGAAGAACTCCTGCTTCTTGATTTGCATCGAAACCTCAGCCAGGACCTGAATATCTTCTCCGGTTGCACTGACAAATGATTTGGATACGCCTTGTATTTGGATAGCCATGATAGGTAGCCCCTTTCCTACAGCCTGATGTTTGTTTATTTCTTGATGTGAGATTATGTTAAGTAATGTAACATTGGCGAATATATACCTAATCATATAGACTGAATGACGAATTGTCATTAGTTACTCTGAACATAAAAATAGAATTAAATCAGTTAAAATGTACAAATGAGGATTAGATATGAATTGAATATGAAAAGGAAACAAAAAAACGTGTCATTATACATGACACGTGCTCTGTTCAAGACGTATGATTAGCTTCGCTAGGGGCTGGATTAACATTCAGCAGCGGCTCCAGTGCAAAGGCGAGACGGAAGCGCAGACTCTCCATCGGGTCCTTAATGTTCCTGCCGGTCAGCTTTTCGCATTTCTCCAACCTATAGATCACTGTATTGCGATGTACGAACAGTTCTTTTGCTGTATCAACGATCTGGCAGTGATTCTCATAGAAGGAGGACAGAGTCTTCATCAGCTCGCTGCGTTCGTTTGGATCTCGACCTTCGAAGGGTTTAAAGGTTTCTTGATGGAATTGCAGCATCTCATCGTGAGGAATCATGCGCAGCAGACGGCTTATATCCATGGTTTGATAGGAGTGAGCGAAGCGGGTCTTTCGCATCTGATAGCCGGATTGGAGCGCCTTGACTGCTTCCTTATAGGAGAGTCCGATATCCAATACATTCGTGTAGGGATTGCCTATTCCGAAGGATAGGCTGAGCTGTGACTCCGTATACAGATTGCTCGCCATCCGCTCAAGCTGCTGAACAACGGTGTGTTCGTCCCATAACGATTCATTCAAAAAGACGAGTATGCCGAACTGGTCGTTCTTGGTGAACATGACAAAGGAGAGATCCAAACAGGCGAACTCCTGCTTAATCAACTCGTAATTAGCGTCTCGTTCCGAGATGAACCGCTCTTCCCCTGAGGAAGTAGAGTTCTGCTTAGGTATGCCCGCTAAGGATTCATCCTTTTTGGCAACGATGAGAACAGAACTTCCTTTCGCTTGCAGCCCATATTTCTTGCCGCGATGCAGCGCTTCTTGCTCCGAACGAATGAAGCCCTGAATGAGATCGGAGAAATATTCATTTTTGTAACGGCGGGAGCGCTCCTTGACGGCTTGTTTCTTGGTTAACTCCAGACCGATCACATTGACGGCTTGCTCCAGTGCCAGAGTGGAGAGTCTAGAGGTTGCGGAACTGTCGTATAGTGCGATTAAATAACCCTCGTGCCGATCCGTGAAGATGGGATGAAGCTCGGCGTGTCGATATTTCTCGGCAGTAAGCAGGCAGATCGAGATTGCGGTATGGAAGGATGGGTGCTGATCTATAAAAGTCAGTAAGGGCCCTGTGAGAGAATGGTCATCCATCTGTTGTGCATAATGGGAGCTTACCGTAATCTGTTTGTTCAAACCAAGCAGAAGAACTGGTGAAGATAGCAACTGAGACAACGTATCTACGATGTTTGGTATACCTTTGCCCTGCATAATCATTGTGGAAAATTGTTTATGAATAGATAAGGCGTAGTGGAGCTCATGGGTTTTGTTCTGAAGGATGGCGCTAATCGATTGTTGAAATATTTCACCGAGTGTATTGTCGATCTCCGACAATTCGATGATCGGGAAGCCCAACCTGTCGGCTGTCTCAAGCAGTTGAGGAGATAATTCAAGAGAGAAGCGCTGTGTCTTGACCGCAAGCGCTGCACAACCAATTGTATGCATGTCGGTAATGAATCCAAGATGAGCATCAGGGCGGTCTTTCAGGATATAACCGTTGGTCAGCAACATATCTCCGGGTTTCAGGAATTGTACAATATCCGGTGCGTCCATAATATTAATCGATTGCACCAAGCGATCAAGGCCGCGATGCCCGGCAATAACCTTTGCTTTGGAGAGAATGGGGATAGTCAATAACTGTTGCAGATCCATCTTCAACCCACTCGCTTTCATAATGATATGTTATAAAATCTAACATTAAGTGGAGTGGGCGTAAAGAAGTGTTTGTATAAAGAGGCTAAAGGATATCGTATTTTTCATAATTCTTCGGTTTCGTTTGAGATTCAAAACGA
Source organism: Paenibacillus amylolyticus (assembly GCF_050990605.1). Classification (GTDB taxonomy): domain Bacteria; phylum Bacillota; class Bacilli; order Paenibacillales; family Paenibacillaceae; genus Paenibacillus; species Paenibacillus amylolyticus_H. Next base: position 4,762,588 of record NZ_CP158832.1, on the reverse strand, counting down.
TATGAAATTGACCTTTTAGCGTCATTTTTATGTAACGAGCGCCTTTGTTACGTTTTTAAATTGCAAGGTCAGAAGAATATGTACTCCTGTTTCCTGATATACCTGTTCCTTCTGCTTGCGTCTGTGAATGGCAGAGGCACTCCAGTGTCGGTACTATCCCATATTGGAGACCTTGCGGTCTCACACAAAGCACTCCCTATTCGCTGAAGTTGGTATTACTCAATCTTTGTTCGGATCAATCTGTATCGAAGATTAGGCGCTAGTTCTACTTGTATTTTCACCCCCCGTTCGGCAATATGATTCTTTGTGCATTCTCTGCTTGGAGCAAGTGAATTTGCGCTTTGAGTCTCGCGTTCTTCCCTTCCAAGGTAAGTTCTCGTTTTAAAGGGTCTCCTGAATATTTGCCTCGTCCATCCTGTAAGCGTGTCTCTCCATACTCTTTATAACTTGCTCTTCATCGGTCCGCTGCGGCTTTAATCCGGGTCATACCGATGGTCTGATCGTCAAATCCACAAGCCTCAAAGTTGCTTACCTTGTTTTTTCGATGCAATAAAGAGTTGTTTGAACTCGTACATATACGTAATTTCCTTGGTCGATGCAGAATTTACATATGGTGTTCTACTTCATGTGCTTTAAATGTTTTTTCCTCATTATTTATTCTCTGTTCTCGTCTTGCAATTTTTAAGTTTAGAAACGAATTGCTTCAATTTGATTTTGTTCAATTAAACAAAAGAAAAGAATATGGGCTCACCAACTTTATTTCAGAAATATGTCTGTATATACGTTAGCTGATAGGCCTAGACAAGGTGGAGACGAATTATGCTCACATATAGTATGTGGGTTGAAAAAACTACAGTACTCACGAGTCTTATACACACCTACAAGTAACACTTTATAACCAAGATAACAAATAGAGTATTCATGGTAGCGAAGCTGCTCCAAGAATACTCTATTTGTTAATTTTCTTTGTAGCAAAACTAAACTCTATTCATAATATATTTTCTAAACAGATTTTCAATGAATACATATACTAGTATTAAGATAAGACCTATTAGAACACCAAGTCCAAGTCCTAAAAATACACGGATAGTTGAGATATAAAGTGGAGTATGAATATGAGCAAAAGTATCTACTAAAGAAAGCTGACCTACCGAACCAATAATTAGAAAAGGAATAGCTAGGCGATAACGTAAAACTAAAAATAATCCAAAAAGGAATAAGGGGTGAGCGAACATAAACTCTTTAAACCTAGGCCTAACTCCAATCGAATTTTCTAATATTTTTCTAATGAATATCTCAATTGCAGGTGCTTCCCCAGAATTTCCAGTTCGAGATATATAATAAAAACCAACAATTCCTATCACAACAACAGCTATAACCCACCAAACTTTAATTGGTTGAATCAGGATGTACCGTAAACGCTTTATTGGAGATTTGTCAATAAACAAAAGTATATATAGTGTGACTAATGCGATAGGTGCCAAATGTAAGACGCTAACCCCACGAAATTGATTAATGGAAAGCATGTAACTTACATTATTCAAAAGACTTACAATAAAAGGAACACCGCTTAAAGTGATTACAGTAGTGATTACGAGTAGTTTAAGGGCGGCTAATAAGTTCTTTTTATGATTAACAGGAGTGGTTTGTTTCCTTAGAATCATTTTTAAAACGGATATTATAGCTAAAGTTGGTGTACTAACACCTACTCCTAAAGCTAAAGCCTGCATAAGGATGTCAATGTTATAGAAGAATAACCCAATACTGCTTATAATTCCAATTATGAAAGACGGTATAGTCAATAACATGAAAAAACTTGATATACATAGGGTTATAAGTGATAATGCTCCTAGAATTATCAGAACTTTTAAGGGATTCTCCCATGAGTTTTTGTTAACTTGAAAAGCTTCAGCTTCCCCGGTAGGGAATCCTTGTTTTTCAAGAGTTGGAATAATCCCCACTTGATCATCAAAAGCGATCAATAAATTATCTAAAGAACTTACAAGGCCAGCTTTTCCTGGGTTGTTAAAGATAGCTGCATTTAGATAAAACATTCTAATATTTCGATCTTTTGCTGCAAGTAAAAAACGATCCACTATTGTATCCGCCGTTAGTCGGGTCGCATCTATACCGGATAAGGAATACAATCGTACAACATTAAAATTTGTGATTTTTGCCAAGTAATTAAACCCATTTTGGGACTGTGGCAGTAGGTTTTCAATTGAAATAATACCTATATGATGTTGATTCAACAAGTTACCAAACAAGTCAAGACTTTTTAGATCTTCTTGGTCTGTAAATCCTTTTACACTATCACCATCAAATAGAATATGTGTTACTCCCAGTTGTTCAAAAACTTCCATTTGTTGCTTAACTTTCTCATGATCATATGGGAGGGATCGGTCTGAAAAACGGGGAATAATTTCAAATCCATCAGAGCTCAATTTATTAAGCGTAATAGGATCAAAACCAATCGGTTTCATAATAGCCTCTGCTAAAGCAGCCTCTATTACAATCCCCTGCTTTCCATTGAAAGTCCATTCTCTTATGGAAACATTGGAGAAAGCTTCGCGTATAAATGAATCCATTTCAATTCTGGCATCATCATCTGAATAAATGATATATGTGAAATTTTCAGAAGAAGTAGAATCAATTTTTTGTGCTTTTTCAAGCTCTTCTGTGCTGTAATAGTTGATCCGTTTTAAAAGCTGTAAATCTTTCAATGTGCTTTCATATATCGCCATTGATTTAACACCGGCTGCTTTTAATGCAGCTAACTGCTCATCTAAATATTTTTCTGGTTTGCTTTGATAGTATGCAATTTCGGTTAAACCCCTGTAATCAAATATAAATTCTACTTGTTTTGCAGAAGATTCAAGTTTTGTACGGTTTGCAAGATAAGGTATAGTAGCCACTAAACTGATTGCAAATAATACATATAATACCAATTTGAATCGTTCGTTCAAATTACTAAATCGATTATCCATAGAAAAACTTCCGCCTCCATTTAGACAAAAAATAACAATACATCAAAAATATATATCAATCGTGATTTTAATTCTAGAGCAATTGGTTATTCTTCAAAGAGCTCTTGGAAGATCACGAGACTATTTAATTAAAAGGTGAAGTATGTACTAGCTGTACATAATATTGTGAATGGCAGGTATTGATGAAAGAAGATGGAAAGAAAGTATATATTCTTTGACGTACGCATTGAAGAAAACGTACTCATTTTTTTCTGATTAGATATGATCTTCTAAGATCGATTAATGGTTATTTTGAAATTATAGATAAAATATGTATTTAAAATAATATCATGCAAAATTAGAATTTTGTTGATGAAAGCAGAAATTAGTTGTATATTGTAGCTATTCATCGGAATATGGAAAAAGTTATGTTATAATCTTTTAATTACTATAAAGGAAAAAAAGATGAAACTCAAACTTAATTAAGGAGTGTACTATGAAAATTGGATTGATAAGACATTTTAAGGTGGCAAAAGAAAAACCTTCGAGTTACATGTTAACAGGTGCAGAGCTAACAGAGTGGCTTGAGCAATATGACCAAGCTGAAATTGAAATTAGCGAAGTGGATATGGGAACTACCAAGTGGCAAAAATGTTTTTGCAGTGATATGGAACGAGCTATTGAGACAGCTAATGTAATATATAATGGGGATCTCATTATCAATGAGAAACTCAAAAAAATACCTCTACCTCGGTATGCTCAAGTTTGGAAGGGGAAGTTACCAATCATCATATGGGGAATTATCACGAAGTTTATCCTTAATTCTAAACATAAGTCGGTTGTGGAAAGTACAAAAGAAACGGATAATAGAGCCGTTTTAGTCATGAATGATATTGAGGCAGCGGCTGCTGGTGTAGACATCCTCATTGTAAGCCATGCAACTTTTATGATGAGACTAAGGAAAGAAATACTTAGACGAGGATTTAAAGGCCCGGGCTTTAAACCTTATCCAATTAATGGGAAGATCTATGTGTACGAAAAATAGTTGAGGATATACTTCATACAACAGGGGGTAAACGCGAATATGGTGAACGTAACAATGGAAAACATAACAATGGATTATCTACAAAAAGGTGAAACAAAAATTATTGTACTGGATAGTAAAGGAAATGTAGACGATTTTTTCGGTTGGGCGTTACATAACAAAAGTGAAATTGAGAAGCTGGTTTTACAATATGGTGGCGTTCTATTTAGAAATTTTAATGTCAGCTCCATCGACCTCTTTGAAAAATTCTCGACTATCTTTACCCCTGAATTAGAGAAGTATAAAGAACGTTCTACCCCAAGAAGTGAAGTAAAAGGGAACGTCTATACTTCTACGGAGTATCCAGAAGATCAACATATTGCGATGCATAATGAAAATTCATATGCTCACGTATGGGCTCAAAAAATATTTTTCCATTGTGTGCAGCCTTCTGAGGTTGGTGGTGAAACACCAATAGCCGACAGTCGGGCAATCTTCAACCAACTGAATCCAGACCTTAAGGATAAATTTGCTACAAAGCAGGTATTATACCAGAGAAATATTGGTGGAAACTTAGATTTACCTTGGGAGGAAGTATTCCAAACGAATTCTAAGCAAGAAGTTGAAGGCTATTGTTCAAATGCGGGGATAAATATTGAGTGGTTTTCGGACGGCAGATTAAGAACAAAAGCCATTCGGCCTGCAGTAGCAAAACATCCTCAAACAGAGGAAATGATTTGGTTTAACCAAGCACATCTATTTCACGTAACTAATCTGTCCCCTGCAATTCGTGAGTATTTAGTTCAAACAGTAGGTGAAAGTAACCTACCAAGAAATACATACTACGGAGACGGAGACACCATAAGTGATGAAGATCTGCAAGAAATAAGAAATGTGTACGATGAACATTCTCTCGCGTTCCCATGGGAAAAGGGAGATGTACTCATGTTAGACAATATGTTGATGGCGCACGGAAGAAGACCATATAAAGGCGCACGGAAAATAGTCGTAACCATGGGAAACTTAACTTCTAACTACGGAATTTGAAAATATTGCGCAATAGGGTGGTTGTATGTATTGGTATGTTTTATTTGTCGAAACAGGGAAAGAGGCTTTTGTTCGTGAAATGATTCGTGAGCATTTTTCAGAAAAAGTAAAGTGTCTTCTACCTTTGAAACGGGTAAGGGAGAAAAAAAGTGGATGGTTCTATGAAAGAATTATCCCGTTATTTCCAAGCTATCTGTTCATACAGGCAGATATGAAGTTATTGGATCACAAAGACTTATTGAAAATCCCAAATACGTACTGCATCTTAAAAAATTCATCAAACGATATGAATATGGATCGTAATTCTTACCTGAAATCAATCAGTGAAGAGGAAATGACTTTTATATTAAAGCTCCTCAATCAAGAAGACACCGTAGATTATTCAGATATCAGAATAACGGACGGTAAAATGGAAGTGATTTCAGGGCCACTGTTGAACTATAAAGATAATATCCAAAAAATAGACATACGAAACAGCAAAGCGAAAATAAAGTTGAATCTATCCTATTTAGAACGAACCATTTACGTACCTATTAATGTGATTCGATCAGCAACTTTGGTTGAAGTAATAGATGCTTAGGCACATTACTCTCAGATCAGAGGGACATATATTTACAGAAGAATGCAAAATTATTTTGGATGAAGTGCCGAAGGTATGAATATTTTTTTTACAAATTTAACTAAAAGAGTCATTTGCTCACATGAGCGAGTGACTTTTTTTAATGGAGGCATGTGAAATTGGAGAAGCTAAATTTATTCTGTTTTCCATGTGCTGGTGGAATGTCTAGCATGTATTCTGATTGGAAATCACACTTACTACCCCATATAAGTATAGTTTCTATGGAACTCGCTGGACGAGGTTATCGTACAACTGAATCTCTATATAGCTCTTTTGATGAGCTGATCAATGATATGTTTGATCGTATCCAACCATATTTTGAAAATCAAGGAGATCCTTACGCACTATTTGGCCATAGTATGGGAGCGAGTATCATATTTGAATTGTCTCACAAATTAATACAAGAAGGATACAAGCCACCTGTACATCTGTTCATTTCTTCAAGACGACCACCGCATCATACTAGAGACGCCTTGCTTCATACCTTGCCTGACGATCAGTTTTTGAATGCACTTCAAAAGTTAGGTGGTATAAGCGAAATTTTAGTTTCTGACGAGAGTTTCTTATCCTATTTCTTACCCATTTTGAAATCAGATATAACCAATTTAGAGTCGTATAATGGGGGGGGAGAGAAGCCATTATTGGGTTGCGATATAACGGTTTTAATGGGTGAGGATGAAAGCGTTTTTGGCGAAGAGATCCGTGAATGGGAAAGGTACACACAAGGAGAGACATCTCTACATACCTTTCCTGGCGGTCATTTTTACTTGAACAGTCAAAAGCAAAATTTGATAGCAATAATAAATAACACTCTGATGAGTGCACACACAGGAGAATATGTATGGATAAAGTAGCCCTATTATTCCCTGGACAAGGTTCACAATATGTTGGAATGGGTCGAGAAATTTGGAATAGGTATAAAGGAAGCCAACGAATTTTCGAAGAGGCAAGCGATGCAATACAAATGGATATCAAAAAACTATGTTTCGAAGGTGAAGGCAAAGTACTTGCTCAAACGATGAACGCTCAACCTACCATTTTAACCGTATGTGTGAGTATTTATCATGCGCTTAAAGAAGAGTTGGACTTTAAACCTTCTTTTATGGCTGGGCATAGTCTTGGTGAATATACAGCTATGGTATGTAGTGGCGTGTTGTCGTTCTCAGATGCAATTCAGTTAGTTAGAAAAAGAGGCATTCTTATGCAAGAAGCTGATCCTGCGAGAGTCGGAAGGATGGCTGCTATTTCTGGCATAAGTGCGGAACTCTTAAGTGGCATTTGTAGAGAAACGGCGAATGAAGACTACCCCGTGACCATAGCTTGTGTGAATTCAAATAAACAAATTGTAATATCAGGCCATTATATTGCAATAGAGAGCGTTTTAAAAAGTGTTGAAAAAGAAAGAGGCACATATACGCTTTTGAATGTCAGTGCTCCATTTCATAGTCCATTAATGACTACTGCTTCTGACTTATTCTATACAGAGCTGCAAAAATGTACATTCAATACACCTGAATGTTCGCTTATTTCTAATGTTAGTGGTCAAGCATACTTGGAAAACGATTCCTATAAAGAAAAGCTCAAAAAACAATTCGTACTACCCGTTAGATGGTTAGAGTCCATCAACTATATGATAACGCAAGGTGTTACTACTTTTATTGAACTCGGTCCTCGAAAAGTTTTAACCGATTTCATGAAATCGATACCAAATACTTCTAGATCATTATCTATTAGTGATCCCACAGATTTAATAAGAGTTAAGCAACTCTACTCTGAATTACACAGAGGGAGAGAGTTGGCCAAGCTTAAGAACTACTTAACAGCGGCATTAATTAGTAGAAATCGGAATATGGAATCCACTTATTTAACAAAGCTAAATCCATTGTTAAGTGAGTTAAAGGGGTTAGTAGAGAGTACACCTACAACGCCTTTATTTAATTCAGAGGAAAACGCTAAAAAGCTTTTACAAGAAATATTGAAACTAAAATACACTACAAACCAGGAAACGAAAGGAATAATGGAACATTTGTAGAATCGCGGGAGGTAGTCATGTTTACCAAAAAATTCAATACACTGATTGAAGTAATACAAGACCGGAGTAACTCAGCAGATGAAGGAATTCTCTTTATTGATAGTGATAAATCAGAGAGTTTTTTTCCATATCGACAATTATACATTGAATCATGCAGATATCTCGCTTATTTGCAAAAAGAAGGCCTTCAACCAGGACAAGAAGTCATTTTTCAAATTCAAAATAATAAATTATTCGTTATTGCTTTCTGGGCATGTTTATTAGGGGGAATGATCCCCGTTCCAATAAGCATTGGAGAAGATGATGAACATAAATTAAAACTGTTTAAAATTTGGGATATCATGAGCTGTCCTCATTTGATTACTACTGAGAAAGCCTTAAACAGTATTAAAAAATTTGTGCAAAAGCATTCTTCTTTAAATATTGATGAGATGTTGGAACGTACGAGTTCTATCAACGATACATCTTATCCCGATGGCTTATACACCCTTAACACTCCTTCTCAAGACGATATAGCCTTTATACAATTTTCATCAGGATCAACAGGGGTCCCGAAAGGGGTAACATTAACACATAAAAACTTAATTTATAATATCAGTGGGGTTGTAAATAACACCCAAATTAATGAGAAAGACTCTTTTCTTTCATGGATGCCTTTAACACATGATATGGGTCTGATTGGCTTTCATTTAGTTCCTCTGGTAGTAGGAATTAATCAATACATTATCCCTACAGAAGTGTTTATCCGAAAGCCAATCCTCTGGCTAAAAAAAGTGGATGAACATCGAGCAACCATGATTTCATCTCCAAATTTCGGTTACGGATATTTTCTTAAATTCTATAACCAAGAAAAAGACTATAAATGGGATCTATCATGTGTGAGGATTATATATAATGGTGCTGAACCTATCTCAACTGAAGTATGCGGTCAATTTTTAAACACATTATCCGTATATGGCTTAAAAAGAGAAAGCATGTTTACAGTGTATGGGATGGCTGAAGCTTCCGTAGCGGTTTCTTTTCCGGAGTTGTCAAAACCAATAAAAACGATATATGTAGACAGAAACCATTTAAATACAGGAGATTTTGTAAAAGAAGTGGAAATAACAGATGCTCGTGCAGTTTCATTTGTTGAAGTAGGCAAAGCCATTGATTATTGCGAATATAGAGTTTGTGGCAATGACAACGAGGAAATAGCTGAGAAGATGATTGGTAATATTCAAATTAAAGGGTTAAATGTGACTAGTGGCTATTATAATCATCCAGAAGCTTGTAACGATATTATAACCAGAGATGGTTGGCTAGACACAGGAGATTTAGGTTTTATAAATGAAGGTAATCTTGTGGTAACTGGTAGATCGAAAGACATTATTTTCATTAATGGAAAAAATATATACCCTCAGGATATTGAGCGTGTTGCTGTTGAGCTAGAAGGTATAGAGCTTGGTAGGGTAGCTGCTGTTGGTGTTTATAATAAAACAGAATGTTCGGAAGAAATAATTGTATTTGTTGTTTTCAAAAGAAAAACCGATGAATTCATATCCTTGTCAAAAACGTTAAAGAGGCATCTATTTCAAAAAGGTGGATGGAATGTCGAGGTAGTTCCAATTCGAAAATTGCCTAAAACAACGAGTGGAAAAATTCAAAGATATCAATTATCAGAACGATATTCAGCAGGTGAGTTTCTAGCAGATATTCAAAAATTGAATGAGCTACAGGTAAGTGATGAAATACTAAAATCAAATTCTTCTCTTCATCATATTAAAGAGAAATTATCAAAGCTTCTAATTGAGGTTTCAGGGAGAAAATCCGTGAATATGGAAGAAAGCTTTTTTGATTTAGGTGTAAATTCCCTAAAACTCGTTCAAATCTTAGATATTATCGAAAATGAGTTTAAAATGAGTTTAGAGATTTCGGAACTTTTCTCATACCCCTCAATAACGAAACTTGCTCAACATATCTATGAGAGTAAGCAAGAGGATCCGATAGAAGGACACAGCAATGCAGAGGCAAAAGATAAAAAGGATATTGCAATAATAGGTATGGCTTTGAATGTACCGGGTGCAACAGATTTAGATGCCTTTTGGGAAATGATTCAAAAAGGAGAACACCAATTAACTGAATTTCCGAGTAATCGAATTGAGGATGCTAGGTACTGTGCCAATTTGATTGATCTTAATCTAGAAGAGACTCCATTAAAAAGAGGAGGGTATCTACATTCAATCGATAAGTTTGATTATGGATTTTTCGGAATTACTCCAAACACAGCTCGATTGATGGATCCAAGTCAGAGGTTATTTCTCCAGACTGTGTGGCATACTCTCGAAAATGCTGGGTATGCAGGTAACAAGATTAAAGCAGGGAAAACTGGTATTTATGTTGGATATTCTAAAGTAGGATTTGATTATGAACGGTTAATTACTTTGAATGACTATAATGAACTCTCAGCGGGAATTGTAGGAAACTTACCATCCGTTTTAGCTAGTAGAATAGCATATTTTCTAGATTTAAAAGGACCAGCAGTTACTATCGATACCGCTTGTTCTTCATCACTAGTAGCGGTGCATCTGGCTAGCCAAGCAATTATGAATGGCGATTGTGAAATGGCAATTGCAGGTGGAGTTCGAATTAGTTTATTACCTGTTGCGACTGGATTAGATATTGAATCCGCTGATGGATTAACTAAAACTTTTGATGCTCAGTCTGATGGTACCGGAATAAGTGAAGGGGTTGGGGCAGTTCTTTTAAAGCCTTATGACCAAGCGGTTAAGGATGGAGATCATATTTATGCGGTATTAAAAGGAAGTGCAGTCAATCAGGATGGTAAAACGATTGGAATTACGGCGCCCAATCCGTTATCTCAAACCGAAGTTATTGTAAGTGCATGGAATCAGGCTGGGATAGACCCTGAAAAAATTGATTTTATTGAAGCACACGGTACAGGCACCAAATTAGGTGATCCCGTAGAATTTAAAGCATTATGCAATGCGTTTAACCAATTTACGGATCAAAAACAATTTTGTGCTTTAGGATCTGTTAAGAGCAATATCGGTCATTTATTTGAGGCGGCTGGTATAGTGAGTTTCATTAAATCAGTATTAATGTTGAAAAACAAGAAGGTGCCTCCCCTTGTACATTTTGAAAGTCCTAATCCGCATTTAAAATTAGAGTCTTCTCCGTTTTATATAAGTAAAAATTTAGCGGAATTTGATGTAGAGCAGTCCCCCTTAGTGGGTGGAGTCAGTTCCTTTGGATTCAGCGGTACTAATGCTCATGTAATATTGCAAGAATACGTATCCCATCCTTTGGAATTGAATGAGAGAAAAGAAGAAAAGAATCCTCACTATTTGTTAGCGTTATCTGCAAATAATGAGGATTCTTTGTCTACGCTCATTAAACGTTATTTGAATTATATGGAGCGAGATCACTCATGGAATCTACTAGATATTTGTTACACAACGAATACTGGCAGACCGCATTTGCAGTTTCGTGCAGCAATTACCACCACCAACAAAGAAGATATGCTTACCAAATTAAGATTACTTTCTGAGGACAAGAAAAATATTGAAGGGATTTATCTGGGAAATGTAAAAACATATACGGATTATTCAAAACTCAAAGAACAAGTCTCGGGGGTCCTTTCAAACGAAGAGCTTGCACAACATCGATCAGAAAAAATAGCGGAGTTATATATTTTAGGAGCCGATATCAGTTGGGAAGGTTTTTTTGAAGGGGAATTTTATGAAAAAGTTCCTGTTCCATCATATCCATTTGAAGAAAAGCGTAGTTGGATAGAACCTAAACTTAACAAAAATTTTGGGAATATTTATAGGAGGAGTAATCAGTTGGGAGATAACATCACCACAATTAAAACCTTTATCCATACTATTATCTCTAAAGTATCAGGCATATCAATTCAGGATTTAGACGAAAACACTCATTTCATCTCTATGGGTTTAGATTCTATTTCACTAGCTCAAGTAAGAAATGAGATTTCAGAAAAGTATAGTCTAGATATACCTATAGGTAATTTTTTTGATTCCATCACTAATATAAAATATCTAATTGAATTTATTTCAAATCATAGCCATGCTCAGTTTGAAGTTGAGTCCACTTCACTACAATTAACTTCAAAATCTTCTCAATCTCACATGGAACCGACAATTAAAGAGAAGAAGGAAATGGAGGGTTCATCTGATCTATTGGAACGAATTATTTCTTCACAAAATGAACTACTAAAATCTCAAAATGAAATTATAAGTTCTACATTACATGCACAATTAAAAGTCATTAGCCAATATACAAGTATAGATACCTATGGTATTGAACAATTGAAACAAGAAGTAGCGGCTACAACAGCTTCAGAGTCTAAGGTGAAATCACAAGTGACTGCTCAGCTGGAGACTAAACCATTTGTACCGTATCAATCGCAAGATTTCCAAACAAAAATAGATCTAACCCCAAAACAAGAACGTTACCTTGAAGACTTTGTGAATAAATATGTAAGGAAAACGAAAAAATCGAAAGAGTATACTGCTCAAAATAGACTTATCCATGCGAATAACAGAAACTTAGCTGCTTTCAGAATGGTTTGGAAAGAAATGGTCTATCCAATCATAGGACATTCTTCGCAAGGATCTAAAATATGGGATGTAGACGGAAATGAATACATCGACATCACAATGGGTTTTGGTGTGAATTTGTTTGGACATAACCCTGACTTTATTACGAACTTAATGGTTAAAGAAAACCTGAATACCCTACCTGCTCTTGGACCTATGTCAAATATTGCTGGAGATGTGGCTGAAGGAATTGCAGCACTAACTGGTGTAGAACGAGTTGCATTTTACAATTCTGGAACAGAAGCTGTGATGGTCGCTCTCCGTTTAGCTAGAGCGGTAACGGGTCGACGAAAAGTCGTGATATTCTCAGGCTCGTACCATGGTACCTTTGATGGTGTTCTGGGTATAACTAATCTTTCAGATGATACGTTTACTGCTAGACCAATGGCTCCTGGGATTAATCAGAACTTTATGGAAGACCTGATCGTTCTAAACTATAACCAAGAAGAGTCTTTAAAAATAATCAAAAATCTTGGTCATGAAATATCTGCTGTGTTGGTAGAACCTGTTCAAAGTCGACGTCCTGATGTGGCACCTGCAGAATTCTTGCTGAAACTAAGAGAAATTACTGAGACCACAGGTACTGCACTTATTTTTGATGAAGTGATTACGGGGTTTAGAATTGGTCTTGGCGGAGCTCAAGAGTCATTTGGAATTACGGCTGATCTTGTTACTTATGGAAAAGTAATTGGTGGAGGTATGCCCATTGGGGTTGTAGCTGGAAAGTCCAAGTTTATGAATGCGATAGATGGAGGTACATGGAATTTCGGAGATCTGTCTTTGCCGGTCGATGAAGCAAAACGAACCTTTGTTGCAGGCACATTTAATACTCATCCTTTGACAATGCGTGTGACAATGGCTGTTTTGGAAAAGTTTAAGTTTGAGGGTGAAGGACTAATCACAAAACTTAATAATCATACAAATAATTTAGTGAACCAGTTAAATCAGATTTTTATCAAGGAAAAAGTAGCAATACATGTCGTGAATTATGGGTCATTATTTAGATTTGTATGCTCTATTGATAGTGATCTATTTTTCTACCACCTAATGTATAAAGGGATTTATGTATGGGAAGGAAGAAATTGTTTTCTCTCCACGGCGCATACTAACGAAGATATAACTAAAATCATCGATGCTGTCCAAGAAACAATAAGTGATCTTCGTAGAGGAGGCTTTTTACCAGAATCACCTCAAATCCCTCCTAATGGGGGAAACAAGGCGAATTACGAAGGGTCTCTAAAAACAGCTGATCTGTCTCAAGAACTTACATTAACAAATGAGCAGAAGCATATTTTATTGGCGTCACTTTCAGACAAGGAAGCTTCTATTGCTCTTAGTGAGTCTATCCTGTTAAAAATGAAAGGGAAGTTAGATGTACACTTACTAAATCAAGCTTTTAATCAGGTTGTTGAACGTCATAGTCTTCTGCGAGCAAAGGTTGATATTGAAAAAGAAAAATTAATTATCCAGGAAAAAATATCTGTAAATATAGGTCAGACTGACTTCACACAAATAGCAGCAAGTAAGGAAGAGAAGGTATCTGAGTGGTTAGAGAATGATGCATTGAAAACCTTTGATCTTGAAGGGGATGACCGTCTTTTCAGAATAAATGTGCTACAGTTAGAAATTGACGAGTTTTGGTTTGTATTAACCATCCATCATATTATTGCGGATGGCTGGTCTATTGAAGTAATTCTTCAGGAAATGGCTAATTCATATACGGCATTAGTGCATAAAAATCATCTTTTGTTGCCTGAATCAGCCTCATATGCTCAATATATTGATTGGCAACAATCAATACGTGAGAAAGATGCGTTTAAAGAGGCAACCGCTTTCTGGAACATGGAGCTGGATCGTGCAATTCCTGCTCTAGTCTTACCGACTCAACCGTTGGAACGGTCTAAATCAGGATATCGTGGCGCGAAACATACCTTGAAGATAGATTCCGCACTAACCCAAGCTTTAAGAACGTTTAGTGCAGAAGTAAGTAATACTCTGTTTGTAACATTACTAGGTGCATTCAGTCAATTTATGCAGTCTATCACAAATCAAAATCATATAACTATTGGCATACCAACGGCTGGACAACTTCAATTGAGTAATCATTATTTAGTAGGTCCATGTGTAAATGTAATTCCGTTGTCTTTTACGAGCCATAGCAATGATCAATTATCTTCTTATATGGAACATATCAAAACACGGTTAGACAATGTGTTGAAACATCAATATGTACCGATGGCAGCAATTGCTGAAGAGCTCACAACACCTTTTTATCCTGAGATAAATGTAGTATTTAATATGGACAGACCAATAAAGAGTGTTAAATTGGACGATATCTCTACTCAAATAGGGGAGTATCCGACTAAATATGTTGCATATGATTTGTTTCTCAATGTTATAGATTACCGGGATGAATTGTATATTGATTTTCAATACAATACGGAGTTTATTACAGATGAGATAATAAAGATGTGGGTAAATGGATTTTCCGAGCTTTTGAATGAGATGATAAAACGAGGAGCTTCTGGTAGTAGTGCTATTGATATGTTCACCATTGAACAACATGATAAATTAGACAAGCTGTACGAAGCAATGCAATCGCTTCATGTTGGAAAAAGTACTGAAAAAGAAAAAAGTGATTTTGGCAAGCCAGAGAATGTACTGGAAGAAAAAGTGCTAGAAATATGGCAAACAACCGTAGATAGAAATGTAATTAGTCGAAATGATAATTTTTTTGCCATTGGAGGTAACTCCCTTAAAGCAACCATCATTTTGGCAAAGTTAAATAAGGAGTTTGGAATAAATGCAACAATTGGAGTTTTATTTAAAAACCAAACGATAAAAGAGTTGGCTGAATGGATATCAAATAATGAGGCGGAAATGGGATTGCCAATACCCATCTTAAGCTCAAAGAATGATTATGAAACTTCGCCTGGACAGCAAAGAGTTTATTTCTTGCATCAGATGGATCCAACAAGTTTGTCACAAAATATGGTCCAGAGATTCATACTATCTGGGAAACTAGATGAAAATCATTTTGTTGACTGTCTGGAAAAAGTAATTCGTAGACATGAGGCCTTTTTTACTTTTTTCTATGTAGTAGAAGGTGAAATAAAACAAAAAGTTGATATGAATCTTCCATTTAAGGTAATACGAACAGAAATGAGTATTGGTGATTTTGAGGAACATAAAAATCAATTTGTTAAATCATTTGATTTATCTCAAGCACCTCTTATTGAAGTAGAGCTCGTAAAAATAGAGGAAAGTCATCATGAATTACTCATTAATGTCCATCATATTATTACAGACGGATATTCTCTGGGTATTTTACTCGAAGAGATCAAGCAAGTTTATGAAGGTGCTATACTTCCTGAAGTGGAGATTCATCATAAAGATATCGTAGCATGGCAAAACTCTAAATTCTCTGAACTTGAAACTCATGAAAAATATTGGATAGATGTTTTTCAAGGAGAACTACCAGTTTTGCATTTACCATCTAACTCATCAAATGTGATTTTAAATGATGACAGAAAAGGAAATCGAATGTCTTTTGCCATAGATGAATCATTTTTAGTTCAACTTGAATCATTAGCTCAAGAAACGAACACTACGTTATATATGGTTTTATTATCGGCATACAATATATTACTTTATAAGTACTCAGGGCAAGAAGATATCATTGTAGGAACATCACTTTCAGGTCGAAATCATGAAAGTAGTGAAAGAACAGTAGGCTTATTTATGCAAACATTGGCTCTACGCAGTCAACCAAGTGGAGACAAGACGATAAATGCATATTTAGAGGAGATCAAAACGCATACAATTGATGCTTTCGAACATCAGGATTATCCATTTGACTTAATTGTAGAAAAACTCTCTATCGAAAGAAATGGTACTGGGAAAGCCCTTTTTAATACCATGTTTATACTACAAAATATCGCATTAGAAGAAGTAAGTTTTGGGGATCTCATACTAAAGCCAATTGAAATCCATTCAGGAGACCCTTTATATGATCTCTCTTTAATCGTGGACGAATATGATAATTCTTTGGTAGCAAATATTGATTTTAATAGTAGTCTATATTCGATTAGTACAATCGAGGGTTTATTTAGTAACTACTTAAATATTCTGAAGGGCATGGTATATAACCATAAGATTTATATTAAAGATTTAGATATGATTACCAGAGAGGAGAAGCAAGCACTTTATGCATTTAATCCTGTACGTACGGATTATCCAAGAGAAAAAACAATTCATGGATTATTTAAAGAACAAGTAGATCGAACACCAAAAGGTATAGCTCTCATTTACAAAGATAAGAAGGTAACTTATCAAGAACTGGACAGAAATGCAAACAAAGTTGCAGCCTTTTTGCAGGAAAAAGGAATTTCTCGTGGAGATATTGTTCCGCTGATGATGGAGCCATCGATAGAGATGATTGCTGGTGTACTGGGTGTATTAAAAACCGGGGCAGGATACTTACCTATCGATCATGAATATCCGATGCAACGCGTCAAATTTATGCTTCAAGACAGTGCAGGTACGTTACTCCTAACAGGAAGTAATCATTTAAAGAATAAAGAAGAACTTGGAGTTGAAGTAGTAGAATGGTCTGACATTGAATTAACAAACTATGATTTTTCAGCTACCGAATCATATGGGGGACCACATGATATAGCGTATGTAGTATATACCTCGGGTTCTACCGGAAAACCTAAAGGAGTTATGATTGAACATACGTCATTAATTAATATGTCTACGTGGTATCAATCGTTTTATGAGATTGAGGACAAGGATTGTATCAGTAAATATGCAGGATTCGGATTTGATGCATCAGCATGGGAAATGTTCCCATGTTTAATTAGTGGTAGTACATTGTGTATTGTTCCACAAGAAATACGTTTAGATGTTGTGCAATTGAACGAATATTTCGAAAATAACAACGTTACTATTTCTTTTTTACCTACGCAAGTATGTGAACAATTTATGCGATTAAATAATACATCTCTACGTATACTACAAACTGCTGGTGATAAATTGAAGCATGTACAGAAACATCCTAACGTAGCCTATGAATTATTTAATAATTACGGTCCGACAGAGAATACAGTTGTAGCAACAGCATTTAAAGTGGATGGTGCTTATGTAAATATCCCAATTGGGAAACCGATAGCTAACACGAGTATTTTTATCAGGGATAAAGATGGAGCTTTAGCAGCTGTAGGGGTACCAGGGGAGCTTTGCATAGCGGGAGAAAATTTGGCAAGAGGTTACTTAAATCAGCCTGAATTAACAGCTGAAAAGTTTGTTACCAATCCATTTGGATCCGGAAAGATGTATTGTTCAGGAGACTTAGCGAGATGGCTTCCTGATGGAAACATTGAATTTTTAGGTCGGATCGATGATCAGGTGAAGATTAGAGGGGTCCGTGTGGAACCGACGGAGATTGAAAGAATCCTGATCTCGTATGAGGAAATCCAGACTTCAACAGTGCAGACAGTAGAACATAAAGACCAACTATTTTTATGTGCGTATATTGTCGCTAATCAAATGGTAGAATCACAGGTGCTCCGTGAAAGATTAGCCACTGTTCTTCCAATCCATATGGTACCTTCCTATTTTGTGTTTATGGATCAGCTACCCATAACACAAAACGGAAAGCTAGATAAAAAAGCATTGCCTACTCCAAAAATTACGGTTATTGATGAATATGTTATGGCTAGTAGCGAAACTGAGCTTAAATTGGAAAATATTTGGTCATCAGTATTAGGAATTGACAAGATCGGTATCAGATCAAATTTCTTTGAATTAGGGGGAAATTCTCTTAGTGCCATACATCTGGTTTCAGCAATTGAAGAATCACTGTCTGTTCGCGTTACTTTGCAAGATTTCTTTAATGCAGCGACCATTGAAAAGCTAGCAGTATTAATTGACGCTAGTGAGAAGCATAAGATTAAAAATATTATTACAACTACAAAAGATGATAAATATGACGTTTCCTTTTCCCAAAAGAGAATGGTGCTATTGAATGAACTTGAGGGTGGCGGAGTGGCATATAACATGCCTGCATTACTAGAGTTAAGAAAGGGGACAGATGTTGAAAAGATTGAGGAGATTCTTAAACACTTAATTAAACGTCATGATATTTTAAGAACCTCATTTTTAATTGAGGATGGCAGGCCGGTTCAAGTTGTACGTGATGATGTTCCTTTTACTATGGAAAAACACTTCTGCACTAAATCGACAGGAATGGAGGAGCTACTTTCTCAGTTCGTACAACCATTTGAACTAAACAGTGCTCCTTTGCTTAGAGTTAAATATGTTAAAGATGAACAAGGTAAAGAATTCCTGTTGACAGATATGCATCATATAATCTCTGATGGTTTATCTTTCAAGATATTAATGAGTGAATTAGCTGGATTATATAGAGGCAAGATATTACCTGAGTTGAAGCTACAGTACAAAGATTATACTTCATGGTTACATGAGAAAGTGAATTCAGGAGTGTGGGAGGATCAAGAAAATTACTGGGTAGAATCATTAAAAGGTGATCTTCCTGTACTCAATTTACCAACAGATTTTCAAAGACCAATTCAAAGAAGATATGAAGGAAACACACTGCGTTTAGAAATCAATCAGGATTTGTATAAAGGACTAGACTCATACGCTGCAAATAAAGGCATCACTGTGTATATGGTATTGTTCACAGCTTTGAACACATTGCTCTATAAATACACGGGACAGGAAGATATCATTATTGGAACACCAGTGGCTGGCCGTACAACTCGGGAGCTAGATGGTGTATTAGGTATGTTTGTTAATACACTTGCACTTAGAAATAATATCACGGGAAGTAAAACTTTTGCACAGTTGCTTGAGGAAATTAAAGTCACAGTCTTGAAGGGTCTAGACAATCAAGAATATCCTTTGGAAATGCTTCTTGAAAAAGTGAATGTTCAAAGAAATAACAGTCGCAATCCACTATTCGACGTTATGTTCAGTATGACTTCGGATGTTGATTCAGTAAATGAACCTTTCGAAAGTATAAATCATGTGTCGACAAAAGAAAGTAAGTTCGATCTAACTTTTAATGTTCTAGCTGAAGAAAAAAGAATGGTATTAGAAATCGAATATGCGACTTATTTGTTCGAAGAGAAAACAATTCTTCAAATGTGCAAAAACTTTACTAGTATCTTAGAAAAAATTGTTATGGGATATGAGCATGTTTCTTTATGTGATTTAGAAATGCTTAGTCCAGAAGAGAAACAGAAATTATACTCATTAAATCCTACGCGAATTGAATATCCAAACGATAAAACAGTTCATGACCTATTTAGAGAACAAGCAGAGCGCACTCCAGATGATATTGCTTTAATCTTTATGGATCAAACCATGACTTATCAAGAACTGAACACATTGGCCAATAAAGTAGCATCATTTTTAAGAGAGCGAGGGGTTACTCGAGGGGATATTATTCCGCTAATGTTTGAGCCTTCACTAGAAATGATTGCGAGTGTCTTTGGCGTTTTAAAGACTGGAGCAGCATACTTGCCTATCGATCATGAGTATCCAGTAGAGCGTGTGAAATTTATGCTTGAGGACAGTGGTAGTACCCTTTTTATCACGGGAGACAGATGCATAAGTAATAAAGAATCATTTGGAGTAGAAGTGATAGAATGGTCTGCAATTGATTTCTCTAAATACACTGCTTCAGATTTTGATTCCGTTGGGGAACCTAACGATCTTGCCTACATTATTTATACTTCTGGTTCTACAGGAAAGCCGAAGGGAGTTATGATCGAGCATACTTCCCTAATTAATATGTGTACATGGAACCAAACGTTTTATGAGATTGAACGAAATGATTGCGTCAGTAAGTATGCGGGATTTGGATTTGATGCATCAGTGTGGGAGATATTCCCTTGTTTAATCACTGGTAGCACATTGTGTATTGTTCCACAGGATATACGTTTAGATATTGTGCTATTAAATGAATATTTCGAAAAGAATAAAGTCACTATTTCTTTTTTACCGACACAGGTATGTGAACAATTCATGCAATTAGAAAATAAAACATTACGTATAATGCAAACTGCTGGGGACAAGTTGAAACACTCTCAAAAGCATCCTAACGCAAGGTATGTATTGATTAATGGTTATGGACCTACGGAATATACCGTTGGGGCAACATTATTCAAAATTGATGGAACTTATGCAAATATTCCTATCGGCAAACCTGTAACCAATACAAACATCTATATCCGTGATAAGGATGGAAATTTGGCTCCGCTTGGCGTACCTGGGGAGCTGTGTATTGCAGGAGATAGCCTAGCAAGAGGATATTTAAATCAGTATGAATTGACGAATGAAAAGTTTATTACCAATCCATTTGGACATGGGAGAATGTATTGTACTGGAGACCTAGCACGATGGCTTCCTGACGGAAACATTGAATTTTTAGGTCGGATCGACGATCAGGTCAAAATACGTGGTGTACGCGTAGAACCTGGAGAAATCGAGCGTGTTCTAATATCGTATGAAGAAATTCAAACAGCAATAGTTCAAGCAATTCAACATAATGATCGGTTATTTTTGTGTTCGTATATCGTTGCAAATACAGAACTGGAAACACAGATGCTTCGAGAAAGATTATCCAGCGTCCTTCCGATCCATATGATACCTTCTTATTTTGTGTTTATGGATCAATTACCATTAACACCTAATGGGAAGATTGATAAAAAGGCACTACCTTTTCCAGATTTCAAATCAAGTATTGAATATACAGCGCCTACAATATCAGTGGAATTCAGTTTGGTAAAAGTGTGGGAAGAAGTATTAGGGGTTGAATCGTTTGGTGTTAATCACAATTTCTTTGATATGGGCGGAGATTCAATTAAGGCATTACAAATAGTCTCGCGTCTACGAAATTATGGGTATCATACTGAAGTGAAGGATATTTTTTCCTACCCAACAGTTAAATCTATAAGTAAGCATGTAACATCCATTGTTCGTCATATCGATCAATCACAGGTCGAAGGAGAAGTGGAACTAGCGCCAATTCAACAGCAATTTTTTGAACGTGATTCTTCTACCTACCATCACTTTAATCAGTCAATAATGCTATATAAAGAAGAAGGATTTGACGAAAATAGTGTGAATTTAGCGTTGGAAAAACTAGTAGATCATCACGATGCATTAAGAATGGCGTACCATTTAGACGAATTGGGGAATATCAAACAGTGGAATCGTAAAAATAGTCTTGAAATGGATTATTTCCAATTTGAGATCTTTAATCTAATCAATGATCCTTCTCAGGAGAAAAGAGTTGAGGAACATGCGAATATGCTACAACGTCGATTTAATATTTTTGGCGGACCCTTATTACAAGTAGGATTATTTAAGACTGAATCTGGAGATCACCTTTTAATTATTGCCCATCATTTGGTAGTAGATGGTTATTCTTGGCGGATAATAGTGGAAGATTTTTTGAGTGTTTATGAACAATTTCTTAATAACCAAACGCCAATGTTACCTTTAAAAACAGATTCGTACCAAACTTGGGCTAAAGGGTTAATTCATTACGCACAAAGTAAACATCTAGAAGATGATTTGCTTTACTGGACCAAACTTGAAAAACTCCAAGTTAACAAACTTCCTATTAATCAACAATTTGGTACTGATTGCTACAGGGATAGTTATACTCTGGTTCAAAGATTAGATATTGAAACTACAAAGAGATTAACTAAACAGGCCCATTTAGCATATAACACTGATACTAAGGATCTCTTACTCACCGCTTTAGGATTATCTATAAAAGAATGGTTGGGTGTTGAGGAGTTTTTTGTTGATTTAGAAGGTCATGGAAGGGAAGATATTTCTGATCAGATTGATATCTCAAGGACTGTTGGTTGGTTCACTTCAGTGTATCCTTTTATGATTAAGCATCAAGGGAATAATGAGTTAAGCTATTTCATTAAAGAAATTAAAGACGGTATTAGAAGGGTTCCTAAAAATGGTTTTGGATTTAACATCTTAAAATATATTAATACTTCACTAACTAGCTCAGCAATTAAATCAGATATCGTATTTAATTATTTAGGAGAATTCGATCAAAATCTATCGAGGTCTTTAACTTCTCAATATCCTATGGGAGATGAAATGGGACCTAACTTAGAGAGAAGCCATAGTATTGAGATCAATTGTATGATTTTAAACGGTGAAACTATTTTACGATTCACATATAACAAAAATCAGTTTGAAGAACAAGAATTCACCAATTTCTCTGAACTATTTATTAAACATCTTCTCCTCC
Organism: Paenibacillus amylolyticus; assembly: GCF_050990605.1. Classification (GTDB taxonomy): domain Bacteria; phylum Bacillota; class Bacilli; order Paenibacillales; family Paenibacillaceae; genus Paenibacillus; species Paenibacillus amylolyticus_H. The sequence goes on along the minus strand of NZ_CP158832.1, from coordinate 4,739,966 downwards.
TCATTGATTATTGTTGTAATTTGCAATCTAGAGAAAAGACAGCATCAGATTTTACGTATAAGAAATTATCTCAAAACCAGTTAAGTATGATTATGGATTCACTCGAAAAAAAATAATCGTTAAACAAATGGAGAAAGGGTTGACATTCTAAATGACGGTATCAATTCAGAATATTTATAGACTTACTCCCTTACAAGAAGGAATACTGTTTCATCACCAATTTGATAGTGATTCTGACGCATATTTCGAGCAACTATCTTTCACTCTAGCAAGAGAACTAAATCCTCAAATTCTAAACCAGAGTTTAAATACATTAATTGAAAGATATGATGTGCTTAGAACTGCATTTGTTACTAAAAATGTTGAACAGCCTTTACAAGTAGTTATGAGTGAGAGAACAACTCAAGTGCACGTGGAAGATATAACTTCATTAAAGGAGTCAGATCGTTCAGTTTATGTTAATGAATACATGATTAACAACAGACAAATAAAATTTGATCTGGAACAAGATGTTCTAATGAGATTAGCTCTATTTAAGATAAGCGATAAATCCTGGAGGTTTGTGTGGAGTTTCCACCATATTATCCTTGATGGATGGTGCTTAGGTATTTTACTAAAGGATTTATTTCAAATATATGATCTCATATGCCAAGATGCTGAGATTTTACTTAATGATGTCCAGCCGTACAGTTTATACTTTGAATGGTTAGACAATCAGGAGAAAGATACAGCAATGCAATATTGGAAGGAAGTTTTAAGTGGATATACTGAAGCTTCTTCTTTACAATTTCAAAAAAAGTATAACAAGAACGAGATAGTGGAGCACAAAAGGTATAATTTGTATTTTGAACCCAATCTAACTAAGGGATTGGAGAATCTCTCCAATCAATATCAAGTAACATTAAGTTCTGTTATGCACACAATGTGGGGAATTGTTCTTCAAAAATATAATCAAACTGATGATGCAGTGTTTGGATCAGTTATATCTGGTCGCCCACCTGAGATATCAGGAATAGAATCGATGGTCGGTCTCTTTGTGAACACAGTCCCATTGAGAGTTAGGAGCTTAAGTGATACTACCTTTATAGATCTTACTCAAAATGTCCATCAGTTAATGGTTGATGCTAATAAGAATGGGTTTATTTCCTTAAGTGATATACAGAGCTCCACCACTGGAAATAATCAAATTATTGATCATGTTGTTGCTTTTGAGAATTATCCGATTGAAAGTCTGGGAGAACAGACTTCATTGCTCTCGGATATTGATTATTATGAACACACCAATTATGACTTTAGCCTGACAATATCACCGGGAGTTGAACTTGAGGCGGCTTTCACATACAGCACCTCGGTCTATGATTCGGAGACGATTGTTCAATTAGGTAAGCACTTACTGAAAATAGCCGAACAAGTCGTGAGTAATGCTAGTGTTAACATAACAGATATTGACCTGAAAACTGAGACTGAAAAAAAATTAATCTTGGAAGATTTTAATGATACAGTTACAGCGTACCCTACCGAAAAAACAATATCTGAGTTATTTCAGGAGCAAGTTGGAAAAACGCCAGATCATATTGCTTTGCAAGTAGAGGGTGCGAAGTTGACATATCGTGAATTAAATGAACAAGCAAATCAGATTGCTGTCAAACTGCAAACTGTGGGCACCGATTCGGATGAGATTGTCGCAGTGATGGCAGATCGCTCGATGGAAACGATTATCGCAGAACTGGGGATTATTAAAGCAGGAGGGGCATATTTGCCCCTCTCCCCAGAGTATCCTGCAGAACGTATTAACTATCTTCTAGGTGATAGTAGAGCCAAGGTTGTTCTCACCAAACAGGAGTATGCCTCTCTTTTCGAAGAGGAATCGGTGGAAGTACTGATCATAGACCAAATCCTTGCTGAACGAGCGGAGGCCGTGCCAGCGGTGGTGGGCAAAGCAACAGATTTAGCTTATGTGATGTATACCTCAGGAACCACAGGCAAGCCTAAAGGTGTCATGATAGAGCATCGTAATGTGGTTAGATTGGTAAAGAACACGAACTATGCAGAACTTGAAACAGGCGGCCGTATGCTACAAACAGGTGAATTAACGTTTGATGCGAGCACCTTTGAGATATGGGGAGCATTACTCAATGGCATGGAATTACACCTGGTCGACAAAAATGTTATTCTGGATCCGTCGAGATTGGAAGAAGTGTTAAAGCAGCGGGAGATTACCACTGCTTTTTTGACGTCTCCTTTGTTTAACCAACTTGCGCTCCAGAAACCAGAGATGTTCCGTTTCATGAAAGAGTTATTTATCGGAGGGGATGTGCTCCCGACACAGCAGGTGAACCGTGTGCGCCAAACATGCCCTACTTTACAGGTAGTGCATGTGTACGGACCGACAGAGAGCACCACGTTTGCAACTAGTTTTTTAATTTCACAAGATTATGAATCTACTATACCCATTGGAAAACCGATCAGTAATACTACAGCCTATGTGGTGGGTCGGGAAGGAACTCTCTGTCCAATTGGCGTCCCAGGTGAACTATGGATCGGTGGAGATGGGCTTGCCCGAGGATATCTACATCAGGAGGAACTGACAGCTACCAAATTTGTGAATACGTCTTTTCATGGACAGCGGGTATATCGGACAGGCGACATGGCTAAATGGCAACCTGATGGAACGATCGTGTTTATCGGACGGGTAGATAACCAGATCAAAATACGAGGCTATCGTGTTGAAATAGACGAAATAGAGAAACAGATACTTCAACATACACAAATAAAAGAAGCCGTTGTCACAGTGTTGAATCAAGGAGATGCAGGAGTAAATCTTTGTGCTTATGTAGTTGCGCATGGCAATGCAGAGCGAACAGACATCAAGGAATATTTGGCGGACCATCTTCCGAATTATATGGTACCGTCATTTTTTGTGTATCTGGACCGCTTACCGCTTACCGCAAATGGAAAGATTGATCGGAAGGCGCTACCCCAACCGGAGCTACAAATGGAAGAATACAAGGCACCAACTAGCCAGACTGAGCAAACATTGGCGAGCATATGGAGTGAAATTCTGGGCGTTGAAAAAATCAGTGCCACGGCTAGCTTTTTTGACTTGGGAGGCCATTCACTAAAAGCAATCAGTGTGGTGTCTGCGATCCAGAAAGAACTTGGGGTCGAGGTATCCTTACAGGAGTTATTTGAGAAGCCGGTATTGGAGAAGTTAGCTGCCGCAATCGATGGATCTGCGAAAAAAGAATACGTACGGATTCCAAGAGCGAAGGAAGCGGCATGGTACCCGGTTTCATTTGCACAAAGACGAATGATGATCCTCAATGAAATGGAAGGGGTTCATACAGCATACAACATGCCAACGGTACTGCAACTGGAAGGTAATACTGACATGTTGAAACTGGAAACAGTATTTTGCGAATTGATTGAGCGACATGAAGCTTTCCGCACATCCTTACGCTACGAAGAAGGCGAACCGGTTCAAGTAATTCATCCAGAAGTAACGTTTGAAATCGAAGTTCTGAAAGATAATACGGTCGAAGAAGTGATTGGGAAATTTGTAAGACCCTTTGACTTATCGAAAGCGCCGCTCATCCGAGTTGGAACCATGCAAGAGACAAATGGAAAGCAGTTGATGCTGATAGACATGCATCATATTATCTCAGACGGGGTTTCTATGAATCTGTTGGCTGAAGAGTTCGATCGTTTATATAGCGGAGAGAAACTACCTGAACTAGAAATCCAGTACAAAGATTACGCCGTGTGGCAGCAAGATGAGGCGGGAAATGAGCATTATCAAGCGCAGGAAGCTTATTGGTTGGAACGATTATCAGATGACTTGCCAGTACTTAAGCTACCCACCGATTATCCACGTCCTCAAATGCAAAGCTTCGAGGGTGCTGCTGTGTCTATGCAGATAGATCATGAACTGTCTGGACGGATTAATGAACTGGCTGCAAAACATGGTGCGACGCAGTACATGGTGATGTTAGCTGCACTGAATGTATTGCTCTCGAAATATACAGGTCAGGAAGATATTATCATTGGAACATCTGTGGCGGGCCGAACGCACGCAGATCTATCGGGCATCATGGGGATGTTTGTTAACGCCTTGCCGATGAGAAGCAAGCCTGTGGGAAATAAAACCTTTCAAGGTTTCCTTGAGGAAGTTAAGGAACAGTCACTAGCAGCATTTGATAACCAGGATTACCCGTATGAGGCTTTGGTAGAGAAGCTAAATGTGCGTAGAGACTCCAGCCGGAATCCGTTGTTTGATGTGATGCTAAATGTACAAAGTTCTGATGATATCCAATTAAGCGGCGATAGCGGTCAAGTTACACTATATCCACTAGACGCTATTGCATCAAAATTTGATATCCGACTCGTTGTTGAAGAGAGACAAGAGCAGATTAGTTTATATGTAGAGTATGCAACTAAATTGTTCAATGAAAGAACGATTGCAAATTTGATTAATCATTTAATTAGAATTTTGGATACGATTGTAGAAAATACGGATGTGCAGCTAAATGAAATCGAAATGTTGTCACCGAATGAACGAGAGCAGTTACTGTATTCCTTTAATGACACTGTAGCAGCTTATTCACAAGATAAAACCATTCATGAACTGTTTGAAGTACAAGTTGAACAAACACCAACTCAAGTAGCCGTTCGTGGTGGAGACGATCAACTGAGCTACCAAGAGCTACAAGATCGAGCTAACATACTGGCATCGCTACTTCGGGATCGGGGTGTAAAACCTGGAGATCAAGTTGCAATTTTGCTTGAACCTTCGGTAGAGATAGCCGTTTCTATACTGGGGATATTGAAGACCGGATCGTCTTATGTGCCTCTTGATCCAGAGACCCCAGAAGAACGACTTCAATATCAGTTAAAGGATAGCGATGCACAGTATGTGGTGACGGTAAGAAAAACCATGAAACCAAGGTTGGGCGAAACTACATGCTTATACCTGGATGATATCGATTGGACCAAACAAGTGCTCCATCTTGAAGAGACAGGGCAAGACCCAGAACAAGCAGCTTATGTCATTTACACATCGGGAACGACAGGAAAACCGAAGGGAGTGGAAGTCACACATCGAAATGTCGTGAACTACGTGAGCGCATTTATCCAATCAGCAGCGTTGACGACAGTAGATAAAACGATGCTTGTCTCATCCTATGCGTTTGATCTGGGGTATACAGCACTGTATTCTTCCTTGCTCAGTGGGGGTGAATTGCACTTCGTATCGAAAGAGCAGTATGCGGATCCGGAGCAGATGATTGGGTACTGGCATGCCCAGGGGATTACCTACGTCAAAATGACGCCTTCCTTGCTCTCGATGGTGGTGAAGGCTCGTTCCGAAGTTCGCAAGGGAAGTCAGCTGCGACTGGTCGTGGTTGGTGGAGAAAGCATTCGAGCGAACGATGTAGCGGCCTTCCTGGAGCAATATCCGGCGGCGCAGGTCATGAACCATTATGGTCCAACAGAAACCACGATAGGGTGTATTACCCAGCTGATCGAGCCAAGTACAGTGGAGGAATTTGTCCAACGACCTGTTATCGGAAGACCCATTGCGAATACGCAAGTGTACATCGTGCAAGGAAGCAATACATTGGTCCCACCTGGAGTCTACGGAGAGCTATGTATCAGCGGAGATGGTGTAGCTAAAGGGTACCTAGGCCAAATGGCGTTGACAGAAGAACGATTCCAGGTAAATCCATACCGCGCCGAGAGCCGGTGGTACCGTACAGGGGACATCGCAAGATGGTTACCCAATGGAACGATAGAGTTTGCTGGACGTCGCGATCACCAAATAAAGGTGAGAGGATATCGAGTAGAACTTGGAGAGATCGAAGAAGTGTTGTTGAAACAAGCGGGAATTCGGCAAGCCGCTGTGAAGAGTGTGGATCATGGGGGAGATGTGGGGCTGTGTGCGTACGTGGTTGGCGAAGAAGCAATGAACGAAACGCATCTTCGAGAGCAGCTACTCCAACAGTTGCCTCACTACATGATTCCGTCCCATGTTGTATTCTTGGAAACCCTGCCGATGAATTCAAACGGGAAGATTGCAAGGGATAAGTTGCAGAGTCCAGAGAGTGAAATTACTTCTGTGATAGAAGAGCCGCAGAGTGAAATGGAGAAAAAAGTTGCTAGCATCTGGAGAGAGGTCCTGGGGATTGAGGGGGTAAGCAGGAAAGCGAACTTTATTGATTTAGGCGGGCACTCCTTAAAAGCAATTCAAACCGTCTTAGCGATACGAAAAGAGCTGGGCGTAGAAGTATCTTTGCAGGAGTTGTTCCAAAAACCGGTGCTGGAGGAAATGGCTGCTGCCATGGAAGAGGCGCTAAGGGCAGAATATGTACGAATTCCAAGAGCGAAGGAAGCGGCATGGTACCCGGTTTCATTTGCACAAAGAAGGATGATGATCCTCAATGAAATAGAAGGAATACAGACTGCATATAACATGCCAACGGTGCTGCAACTAGAAGGCGACGTTGACATGTTAAAAATGGAAGAAGTATTCCGTCAGTTAATTGAACGACATGAGGCTTTCCGCACATCCTTACGCTATGAAGAGGGAGAACCGGTACAGGTGATTCACTCGGATGTACCGTTCAGCATCGAAACTTTAACAGGTGACCTAGTGGAAGAAGTACTTAGAAAGTTTGTCAGACCATTTAACTTGATGAGTGCACCACTCCTACGAGTCGGTGTTATGCAAGAGGCAAATGGAAAGCAGTTGATGCTGATAGACATGCATCATATTATCTCAGACGGGGTTTCTATGAATTTGTTGGCTGAAGAGTTCGACCGTTTATATAGCGGAGAGAAACTACCAGAACTAGAAATCCAGTACAAAGATTACGCCGTATGGCAGCAAGATGAGGCGGGAAATGAGCATTATCAAGCGCAGGAGGCGTACTGGCTGACACAATTATCAGGCGACTTACCAGTACTTGAGCTACCCACCGATTATCCACGTCCACAAATGCAAAGCTTCGAGGGCGCTGCTGTGTCCATGCAAATAGACCATGAACTGTCTGTGCAGATTAATGAACTGGCTAAAAAACATGGTGCGACGCAGTACATGGTGATGTTAGCTGCGCTGAATGTATTGCTCTCGAAATATACAGGTCAGGAAGATATTATCGTTGGAACATCTGTAGCGGGCCGAACGCATGCAGATCTATCGGGCATCATGGGGATGTTTGTTAACGCCTTGCCGATGAGAAGCAAGCCTGTGGGAGATAAAACCTTCCAAGGTTTCCTTGAGGAAGTTAAGGAACAGTCACTAGCGGCATTTGATAACCAGGATTACCCGTATGAGGCTTTGGTAGAGAAGCTAAATGTGCGTAGAGACATCAGCCGGAATCCGTTGTTTGATGTGATGCTAAATGTACAAAGTTCAAATGCAGAAGATGTTCAATTAAGCGGCGATAGCCGCCAAGTTACACTGTATCCACTGGAGACCATCACATCAAAATTTGATATCCGGCTCGTCGTTGAAGAAAGACCAGACGATATCGGCCTATATGTGGAGTATTCGACAAAGCTGTTTCAGGAAGAAACGGTTCTGAATCTGACGCAACACTTGATTACGATTTTGGATGTTGTTGCAAAAAATGAAGATGTACGGTTGTCTGAAATTGAAATGTTGTCACCGAATGAACGAGAGCAGTTACTGTATTCCTTTAATGACACTGTAGCAGCTTATTCACAAGATAAAACCATTCATGAACTGTTTGAAGTACAAGTTGAACAAACACCAACTCAAGTAGCCGTTCGTGGTGGAGACGATCAACTGAGCTACCAAGAGCTACAAGATCGAGCTAACATACTGGCATCGCTACTTCGGGATCGGGGTGTAAAACCTGGAGATCAAGTTGCAATTTTGCTTGAACCTTCGGTAGAGATAGCCGTTTCTATACTGGGGATATTGAAGACCGGATCGTCTTATGTGCCTCTTGATCCAGAGACCCCAGAAGAACGACTTCAATATCAGTTAAAGGATAGCGATGCACAGTATGTGGTGACGGTAAGAAAAACCATGAAACCAAGGTTGGGCGAAACTACATGCTTATACCTGGATGATATCGATTGGACCAAACAAGTGCTCCATCTTGAAGAGACAGGGCAAGACCCAGAACAAGCAGCTTATGTCATTTACACATCGGGAACGACAGGAAAACCGAAGGGAGTGGAAGTCACACATCGAAATGTCGTGAACTACGTGAGCGCATTTATCCAATCAGCAGCGTTGACGACAGTAGATAAAACGATGCTTGTCTCATCCTATGCGTTTGATCTGGGGTATACAGCACTGTATTCTTCCTTGCTCAGTGGGGGTGAATTGCACTTCGTATCGAAAGAGCAGTATGCGGATCCGGAGCAGATGATTGGGTACTGGCATGCCCAGGGGATTACCTACGTCAAAATGACGCCTTCCTTGCTCTCGATGGTGGTGAAGGCTCGTTCCGAAGTTCGCAAGGGAAGTCAGCTGCGACTGGTCGTGGTTGGTGGAGAAAGCATTCGAGCGAACGATGTAGCGGCCTTCCTGGAGCAATATCCGGCGGCGCAGGTCATGAACCATTATGGTCCAACAGAAACCACGATAGGGTGTATTACCCAGCTGATCGAGCCAAGTACAGTGGAGGAATTTGTCCAACGACCTGTTATCGGAAGACCCATTGCGAATACGCAAGTGTACATCGTGCAAGGAAGCAATACATTGGTCCCACCTGGAGTCTACGGAGAGCTATGTATCAGCGGAGATGGTGTAGCTAAAGGGTACCTAGGCCAAATGGCGTTGACAGAAGAACGATTCCAGGTAAATCCATACCGCGCCGAGAGCCGGTGGTACCGTACAGGGGACATCGCAAGATGGTTACCCAATGGAACGATAGAGTTTGCTGGACGTCGCGATCACCAAATAAAGGTGAGAGGATATCGAGTAGAACTTGGAGAGATCGAAGAAGTGTTGTTGAAACAAGCGGGAATTCGGCAAGCCGCTGTGAAGAGTGTGGATCATGGGGGAGATGTGGGGCTGTGTGCGTACGTGGTTGGCGAAGAAGCAATGAACGAAACGCATCTTCGAGAGCAGCTACTCCAACAGTTGCCTCACTACATGATTCCGTCCCATGTTGTATTCTTGGAAACCCTGCCGATGAATTCAAACGGGAAGATTGCAAGGGATAAGTTGCAGAGTCCAGAGAGTGAAATTACTTCTGTGATAGAAGAGCCGCAGAGTGAAATGGAGAAAAAAGTTGCTAGCATCTGGAGAGAGGTCCTGGGGATTGAGGGGGTAAGCAGGAAAGCGAACTTTATTGATTTAGGCGGGCACTCCTTAAAAGCAATTCAAACCGTCTTAGCGATACGAAAAGAGCTGGGCGTAGAAGTATCTTTGCAGGAGTTGTTCCAAAAACCGGTGCTGGAGGAAATGGCTGCTGCCATGGAAGAGGCGCTAAGGGCAGAATATGTACGAATTCCAAGAGCGAAGGAAGCGGCATGGTACCCGGTTTCATTTGCACAAAGAAGGATGATGATCCTCAATGAAATAGAAGGAATACAGACTGCATATAACATGCCAACGGTGCTGCAACTAGAAGGCGACGTTGACATGTTAAAAATGGAAGAAGTATTCCGTCAGTTAATTGAACGACATGAGGCTTTCCGCACATCCTTACGCTATGAAGAGGGAGAACCGGTACAGGTGATTCACTCGGATGTACCGTTCAGCATCGAAACTTTAACAGGTGACCTAGTGGAAGAAGTACTTAGAAAGTTTGTCAGACCATTTAACTTGATGAGTGCACCACTCCTACGAGTCGGTGTTATGCAAGAGGCAAATGGAAAGCAGTTGATGCTGATAGACATGCATCATATTATCTCAGACGGGGTTTCTATGAATTTGTTGGCTGAAGAGTTCGACCGTTTATATAGCGGAGAGAAACTACCAGAACTAGAAATCCAGTACAAAGATTACGCCGTATGGCAGCAAGATGAGGCGGGAAGCGAGTATTATCAAGCGCAGGAGGCGTACTGGCTGACACAATTATCAGGCGACTTGCCGGTACTTGAGCTACCCACCGATTATCCACGTCCACAATTGCAAAGCTTTGAAGGAGCGGCTATTTCAGTGCAAATTGACCGTGAACTGTCAGTGCAGATTAATGAACTGGCTAAAAAACATGGTGCGACGCAGTACATGGTGATGTTAGCTGCGCTGAATGTATTGCTCTCGAAATATACAGGTCAGGAAGATATTATCGTTGGAACATCTGTAGCGGGCCGAACGCATGCAGATCTATCGGGCATCATGGGGATGTTTGTTAACGCCTTGCCGATGAGAAGCAAGCCTGTGGGAAATAAAACCTTCCAAGGTTTCCTTGAGGAAGTTAAGGAACAGTCACTAGCGGCATTTGATAACCAGGATTACCCGTATGAGGCTTTGGTGGAAAAGCTGAATGTGCGTAGAGACTCCAGCCGAAATCCGGTATTTGATGTGATGCTGAATGTAAGAAATTTTGATTCAACAAATTTAAATTTGGAAGGTTCAACTATTAAGCCGTATCAGTCTGAAAATGAAATATCTAAGTTTGATTTAACGCTTACAGTCAACCAAGATCAAGATGAGATTGATTTGTTTTTTGAATATGCTACTAAGCTCTTTAAGAAAGATACTATAGATAGAATGATCGAACATTTTATAACCATTTTGCGTGCTGCAGCGAAAAGTGGACATATTCTCTTATCCGAAATTGACATACTCGCAGAAATGGAAAAAGAAAATCTAATTAATCTTGGTACTAAAACAAAAACAGCTTATCCTGCTAATAAAAGTATATCTGCATTATTTACAGAGCAGTTGGAACGAACACCTGATAGCATAGCGATTCAGGACAGAGAACAGAGATTGACTTATCGTCAACTAAATGAGCGTGCAAACCATATTGCGGTTAAGCTCCAACAATTAGGTGTTGGTTCAGATGATATTGTCGCAATATTAGCAGATCGCTCCATTGAAACAATAGTTATGGAATTGGGAGTTATAAAAGCAGGTGGTGCTTATTTACCTATATCGCCAGATAGCCCTGAAGAGCGTATCAACTATTTTTTAATGGATAGCGATACCAAAGTGGTTCTAACTAAGAATTGTTTTGCCGGAACATTAAGGAATGGTAATGCTGAGCTCTTAATAATAGAGGAGCTATCGACACAAGAAGAACTGGCCTTACCAATTGATAATAGTAAGCCAAATGATTTGGCGTATGTGATGTATACATCGGGCACAACAGGAAAACCCAAAGGGGTAATGGTAGAGCATCGCAATGTTGTTAGATTGGTTAAGAATACTAATTATATTAGATTTGAAGAAGGTAAACGTATGGTGCAAACCGGAGATTTAACGTTTGATGCAAGTACCTTCGAAATTTGGGGTGCCCTACTGAATGGTATGGAATTGCACATTATCGATAAGAATACCTTGTTAAATTCGAAACAATTGGAAGAAGTGTTAAATAATCGTAATATCGATACAATGTGGCTAACGTCTCCTTTGTTTAATGAGCTTTCGACTGATAATCCGAATATGTTTAGATCTCTTAAACAGTTAGTAATCGGTGGAGATGTTTTATCACCATCTAAAGTTCGAGAAGTTGTAAAATATTGTAAGACTCTTAATATAATTAATGGGTATGGTCCAACTGAAAACACTACTTTTTCTTGTAGTTATTTAATTGAAGAATCAATAAACGACAATAGCATCCCTATTGGGCGCCCGATTAATAATTCCACTGTTTTTGTAGTGAATAATCATGGACAACTTTGTCCAACAGGCGTACCTGGAGAGTTATGGGTCGGGGGGGATGGTGTTGCTCGAGGATACCTCAATGAAGAATCCCTTACCAAAGAAAAGTTTATTGCTAGTCCATTTAATTCAAACGAAAAATTATATCGAACTGGAGATTTAGTTAGGTGGTTGAAAGATGGGAACTTGGAATATTTAGGACGTGTTGACGACCAAGTTAAGATAAGAGGCCACCGAATTGAAATAGGCGAGATCGAAACAGTTCTCATGAAACATGATGCTATTAAACAAGCTTATATAAATACTAAAACAGTCCAAGATGAACTAGTTCTTTGTGCGTATATTGTAACCAAATATCCATTGAGAACAGAATTAATAAAAAAACATTTATTGAATTACCTTCCAAGCTATATGGTTCCGACATTTTTTATTCAAATGGATCGGTTACCGCTCACAGAGAATGGAAAGGTTGATAGGGATGCTCTTCCACAACCAGAGGTTAAGGAGAAACCAGCTCATAAGGCACCGTTTAGTGACACAGAACGGAAGTTGGCACAAATCTGGAGTGAAATTTTAGGCATTGATGGCAATATTGGTGCAGAGGCTAGCTTTTTTGAGTTAGGCGGCCACTCACTTAAAGCAATTGGGCTTCTATCCGCCATACGTAAAGAATTTGGGGTGGAAATAAACTTACAAGAGTTGTTTCAAAAACCAGTACTTGATGAACTCGCAGCAACAATCGATGGGTCTACTAAAACACTATATGCACGAATTCCTCGTGTGGAGAAAAAAGACTGGTATCCTGTCTCCTTTGCTCAAAGACGGATGATGATTCTCAATGAAATGGAAGGAATTCATACCACGTATAACATGCCAACTGTTTTACAACTGGAAGGTAATGTTGATTTGTCGCAACTGGAAGAAGTGTTTCGTCAGCTAATCAAACGACATGAAGTATTCCGGACATCCTTACACTACCAAGATGGGGAACCAGTTCAAGTTATCCATCCGGAAATATCATTTGCGATCGAGAATTTGACGGGAGAAAACATAGAAGTAGCTTTGAAGGAATTCGTCAGACCGTTTGACTTAACGGTCGCTCCACTCTTACGCGTTGGTGTACTAAGAGCTGCAGATGAAAAAAAATTGTTATTCATTGATATGCATCATATTATTTCCGACGGTGTTTCCTCGAGTATTCTAGCGGAGGAGTTTGACCGGCTTTACAATGGACAAGAGCTACCTGAACTGGACGTTCAGTATAAGGACTATGCTGTATGGCAACAAGAGGGCGCAGGACATGATCTGTATAAGGCGCAAGAGACGTATTGGTTGGAACAGTTGTCTGGTAACCTTCCTGTGCTTGAATTACCAACTGATTACCCGCGTCCCCAACTGCAAACCTTTGAAGGCAACGTAGTTTCTATGCATGTGGATCAAGAACTTTCTACACGTATTAATGAAATAGCAACAAGACACGGGGCAACAAACTATATGGTGATGTTAGCAGCGCTAAATGTCCTTTTATCAAAATATACAGATCAGGAAGACATATTAGTTGGGACACCAGTTGCTGGTCGTACACATGCAGATATACAAGATACATTTGGTCTGTTTGTAAACACAGTTGTTATGAGGAATGAGTTGAAAAAGGGACAACTCTTCAAAGACTTCCTCCTAGAAGTAAAACAAAATGCAATAAATGCTTTTGAGAATCAAGATTATCCGTTCGAGTCTTTAATTGATAAGTTAAATGTAAAAAGGGATTTTAGTCGTAATCCAGTTGTAGATTTAATGCTAACAATTCGTAACATCAACTCGGAGAAAATGGAAGCTAACAGTATAAATGCTACTAGTCATCCAATAACCCTAACCAAAACGAAATTTGACCTTACAATAACCGTGCTCGAGGAGCACAATGGAACCATGCAACTACAATTCGAGTATGCAACTAAGTTATTTAGAGAAGAAACCGTAACTAGGATGGCTCAACATTTCACTAATATTTTGTCTATAGTTACTGATAACGAGGAGATTGAATTATGATTATAGATATGCTTTCCAACCAAGAGCGTTTGCTACTTTTAAATAATTTTAATGATACAGTTACAGCGTACCCTACCGAAAAAACAATATCTGAGTTATTTCAGGAGCAAGTTGGAAAAACACCAGATCATATTGCTTTGCAAGTAGAGGGTGCGAAGTTGACATATCGTGAATTAAATGAACAAGCAAATCAGATTGCTGTCAAACTGCAAACTGTGGGCACCGATTCGGATGAGATTGTCGCAGTGATGGCAGATCGCTCGATGGAAACGATTATCGCAGAACTGGGGATTATTAAAGCAGGAGGGGCATATTTGCCCCTCTCCCCAGAGTATCCTGCAGAACGTATTAACTATCTTCTAGGTGATAGTAGAGCCAAGATTGTTCTCACCAAACAGGAGTATGCCTCTCTTTTCGAAGAGGAATCGGTGGAAGTACTGATCATAGACCAAATCCTTGCTGAACGAGCGGAGGCCGTGCCAGCGGTGGTGGGCAAAGCAACAGATTTAGCTTATGTGATGTATACCTCAGGAACCACAGGCAAGCCTAAAGGTGTCATGATAGAGCATCGTAATGTGGTTAGATTGGTAAAGAACACGAACTATGCAGAACTTGAAACAGGCGGCCGTATGCTACAAACAGGTGAATTAACGTTTGATGCGAGCACCTTTGAGATATGGGGAGCATTACTCAATGGCATGGAATTACACCTGGTCGACAAAAATGTTATTCTGGATCCGTCGAGATTGGAAGAAGTGTTAAAGCGGCGGGAGATTACCACTGCTTTTTTGACGTCTCCTTTGTTTAACCAACTTGCGCTCCAGAAACCAGAGATGTTCCGTTTCATGAAAGAGTTATTTATCGGAGGGGATGTGCTCCCGACACAGCAGGTGAACCGTGTGCGCCAAACATGCCCTACTTTACAGGTAGTGCATGTGTACGGACCGACAGAGAGCACCACGTTTGCAACTAGTTTTTTAATTTCACAAGATTATGAATCTACTATACCCATTGGAAAACCGATCAGTAATACTACAGCCTATGTGGTGGGTCGGGAAGGAACTCTCTGTCCAATTGGCGTCCCAGGTGAACTATGGATCGGTGGAGATGGGCTTGCCCGAGGATATCTACATCAGGAGGAACTGACAGCTACCAAATTTGTGAATACGTCTTTTCATGGACAGCGGGTATATCGGACAGGCGACATGGCTAAATGGCAACCTGATGGAACGATCGTGTTTATCGGACGGGTAGATAACCAGATCAAAATACGAGGCTATCGTGTTGAAATAGACGAAATAGAGAAACAGATACTTCAACATACACAAATAAAAGAAGCCGTTGTCACAGTGTTGAATCAAGGAGATGCAGGAGTAAATCTTTGTGCTTATGTAGTTGCGCATGGCAATGCAGAGCGAACAGACATCAAGGAATATTTGGCGGACCATCTTCCGAATTATATGGTACCGTCATTTTTTGTGTATCTGGACCGCTTACCGCTTACCGCAAATGGAAAGATTGATCGGAAGGCGCTACCCCAACCGGAGCTACAAATGGAAGAATACAAGGCACCAACTAGCCAGACTGAGCAAACATTGGCGAGCATATGGAGTGAAATTCTGGGCGTTGAAAAAATCAGTGCCACGGCTAACTTTTTTGACTTGGGAGGCCATTCACTAAAAGCAATCAGTGTGGTGTCTGCAATTCGAAAAGAACTCGGAGTGGAGATATCCCTACAGGAATTATTTCAGAAACCAATACTGAAGGAACTTGCAACTGTTATTGATGGATCTGCGAAAAAAGAATTCGTACAGATTCCAAGAGCGAAGGAAGCGGCATGGTACCCGGTTTCATTTGCACAAAGGCGAATGATGATCCTCAACGAAATGGAGGGCATTCATACTACGTATAACATGCCAATGGCGCTACAATTGGAAGGAAATGTTGACGTTGTAAAAATGGGAGAAGTATTCCGCAGATTAATTGAGCGACATGAAGCTTTCCGAACAACATTCCGATATGAGGAAGGAGAACCGGTTCAAACGATCCATCCAGAAGCTCACTTTGAAATTGAATACTTAACAGGTGATCAATTAGAAGTAGTTTTTAGTGACTTCGTTAGACCATTTAACTTGGCTATTGCGCCACTCCTCCGTGTCGGTGTCATGCAAGAAGCAAGTGGAAAACAGTTGTTACTGATAGATATGCATCATATAATTTCAGACGGAGTTTCTATGAATCTGCTGGCGGAAGAGTTCGACCGCCTGTATAACGGGGAGAAATTACCTGCGCTACAAATCCAGTACAAGGATTACGCTGTGTGGCAGCATGATAAGGCGGGAAGTGAGCATTATCAAGCTCAGGAAGCCTATTGGATGGAACGGCTATCAGGGGACTTGCCGGTACTTGAACTACCTACAGATTATCCACGTCCACAGGTGCAAAGTTTCGAGGGTGCTGCTGTGTCCATGCAGATTGGCTCTGAACTGTCTAGACGGATTAATAAACTGGCTGTAGAACATGGTGCGACACAGTACATGGTGATGTTAGCTGCGCTGAATGTATTGCTTTCAAAATATACAGGGCAAGAAGATATTATCATTGGAACATCTGTGGCAGGTCGGACGCACTCAGATCTATCCGGTGTTATGGGGATGTTTGTAAATTCATTGGCGATGAGAAACCAGCCTGTTGGAAGTAAAACCTTCCAAGAATTCCTTGAAGAAATTAAGGAGGAGTCCCTAGCAGCATTTGATAACCAAGATTACCCTTATGAAGCATTGGTGGAGAAGTTAAATGTGCGTCGAGACTCCAGCCGAAATCCGATATTTGATGTGATGCTAAATGTACAAAACATAGAATCTTCAAAAGCCCAAAAAAGCGGGAAGCACGGCACTATAATTGATTCAAAAAAGGTTAATGCTAAATTTGATTTAAAGTTTGAAATTGGAGAAAATGATCGAGGAATTAGTGTACATGTAGATTATGCTACTAAAATATATACAGAGAATACGATCAATAGCTTAATAAAGCATTTTCTGAAAATTATTGAAGAAGTAAGTGATAATGATCAAGTCGAGTTATGTGCAATCGAAATTTTGACAGATAGAGAGAAAAATAAAATACTTTACGCTTTCAATCAAACCAACGTAGATTTTCCATTTGAAAAAACAGTTCATGGGGTTTTTGAGGAGCAAGTAAAGAAAACTCCGGACCATATTGCAGTAATTTGCTCAGGAGAAAAGTTAACTTATGTTGAACTGAACCGGAAAGCAAATCAATTAGCAGCTGTTTTAAGGAATGAGTCTGTACTTCCAGATCAAGTCGTTGGAATAATGACAGAGCGTTCAATGGAAATGATAATTGGTATTCTTGCTATCCTTAAGGCAGGTGGAGCATACCTTCCTCTTGATCCTTATGCCCCCTTGGAAAGAATCCAATATATGCTAGAAGATAGCAAAGCGGAGATATTATTAGTTCAAAATGGCGCCTTAGTAAAGGGTAACTTTAATGGGAAGACTATCTTTTTAGATACAGAGTATGAGGAAAAGAATGTAAAAGATACTCAAACAACTTCCAACCCCAACAATCTGGCATATGTTATCTATACATCGGGATCTACCGGTAAACCAAAAGGCGTAATGATTGAGCACTCATCTGTTATAAATCGTATTAACTGGATGTTGAACAAATATCCTCTTCATTCAAACGATATCATTTTGCAAAAAACTCCGTATACTTTTGATGTTTCTGTATGGGAACTTTTTATGTGGTTTTTTAATGGGAACACGCTTTGTTTTTTAGCTCCTGATGCCGAGAAAGACCCTATGAAAATTATAGAAACAGTATCATCGGAGAAAGTATCTGTTATTCATTTTGTACCTTCAATGTTTAATTTATTTTTAGAATATTTAGATTCACATAAAATTAAGGGTTTATTATCTTCACTAAAATATATTTTCACCAGTGGAGAAGCGTTAAGTGTTTATACAGTTGAGAAGTTTAATGATTGTAGTAACGGTGACTTTACTGCCACTCTTCATAATCTTTATGGTCCAACTGAGGCAACTGTTGATGTATCATATTATGATTGTGCTTCAACTCAGAGTCTGCAGACAATACCCATTGGTAAACCTATTCATAATACACAACTATATATTTTGAATCAGTATCAACAACCAGTACCAATCGGAGTTCTGGGGGAGTTATATATTTCAGGTGCAGGTGTAGCAAGAGGTTATCTTAATCTTCCTGAATTAACTAATGAGAGATTTCTACCTAATCCATTTTTATCTCAGGGAAGAATGTACAAAACAGGTGATCTAGCTAAGTGGATGCCAAACGGAGATATCGAATACGCAGGACGTGTAGATGATCAAGTTAAGATTCGAGGCTATCGTATTGAGTTAGGAGAAATAGCAAATACGGTACGCAAGATAAACGGCATTTTGGAAGTTGCTATTCATACAATAAGCCATTGCGGAGAACTAAAAATTTGTGCTTACGTAGTTGCACAAAATGAGATGAATACACAGGAAATAAAAAATTACTTAGCTAATCATCTTCCAAACTATATGGTACCATCATTTTTTGTATATCTAAATCGATTGCCGCTCACTGCTAATGGAAAAATTGATCGAAAGGCTTTGCCAAAACCGGATTTACAAATAGAGGAAGCGTACAGATCTCCATCCAGTGAAACTGAACAGACTTTAGCACACATATGGAGTGAAATTCTAGGCGTTGAAGGTATTAGTGCAACGGCTAGCTTTTTTGATTTGGGAGGCCATTCATTGAAAGCCATCAGAATGGTTTCTGCTATCCGAAAAGAACTTGGGGTAGCGGTGTCTTTACAGGAGCTATTTCAAAAACCCATATTGGAGGAGCTTGCAGCTACAATCGATGGATCAACTAAAACAGAATATGTGCAAATTCCACGAGCAATGGAAGCCGCCTGGTACCCCGTCTCATTCGCCCAGAAACGGATGATGATACTTAACGAGATGGAAGGAATTCAAGCTGCGTACAACATGCCAAGTGTGCTGCAACTTCAAGGTAATATTGATATGTTGCGAATGGAGGAGGTCTTCCGCCAATTGATTCAGCGACATGAGGCCTTCCGAACATCTTTGAATTACGAAAAGGGAGAGCCAGTTCAAGTGATCCACTCGGAAGTTCCCTTTAGCATTGAAACCCTAGTAGGGGACCAAGTAGATGCGGTGCTTAGGGAATTCGTTAGACCATTTAATTTGGCGAGTGCTCCACTTTTACGAATTGGTTTCATGACAGAGGCAACTGGAAAGTCATTGCTATTCATTGATATGCATCATATTATATCAGACGGGATATCGATGAATTTACTGGCCGAAGAGTTCGACCGATTATATAGTGGGATAGAACTACCGGCGTTAGAGATCCAGTACAAGGATTATGCTGTTTGGCAACATGAAGAAGCCGGAAGTAAGGAATACCAAGCTCAAGAGGCATATTGGTTGGAACAGTTCTCGGATGAGCTACCGATACTCGAGCTACCAACCGATTTTCCACGTCCACAAGTTCAAAGTTTTGAAGGATCTGCAGTTTCGGTACAGATCGAACCAGAACTTTCTGTACGGATCAATGAACTGGCTGCAAAACATAGTGCGACGCAGTACATGGTGATCTTAGCGGCACTCAATGTATTACTTGCAAAATATACGGGCCAAGAAGATATAGTA
The DNA here is from genome assembly GCF_050990605.1 of Paenibacillus amylolyticus. Classification (GTDB taxonomy): domain Bacteria; phylum Bacillota; class Bacilli; order Paenibacillales; family Paenibacillaceae; genus Paenibacillus; species Paenibacillus amylolyticus_H. Next base: position 4,720,394 of record NZ_CP158832.1, on the reverse strand, counting down.
ATTGGGACACCAGTAGCTGGCAGAACACATTTAGAAATGAAGAATATTTTAGGACTTTTTGTGAATACGGTAGCAATTCGTAGCCAACCGCAACGAAGTAAAACGTTTCAATCTTTTCTTATGGAAATAAAGAAAAATTCGTTAAATGCATTTCATAATCAGAGCTATCCCTATGAGGCATTGGTGGAAAAACTAAATGTACCAAGAGACCCTAGCCGTAATCCAATTTTTGATGTGTTGTTAAATGTACAAAACATGGATACCAATAGTACTGAACCACAAGGTGTTCATTATTCTTTTTATCCCACTGAACTGAATGTTTCCAAATTTGATATGAAAATTTTAGTTTCAGAAGGAAGAGAAGGATTAAAACTTCATATTGAGTATGCGAGCAAATTATTCAGTGAAAAAACGATTGAAAACTTAGCAAAGCACTTGATTACGATTTTGGATGTCGTTGCAAAAAATGAAGATGTACGGTTGTCTGAAATTGAAATGTTGTCACCGAATGAACGAGAGCAGTTACTGTATTCCTTTAATGACACTGTAGCAGCTTATTCACAAGATAAAACCATTCATGAACTGTTTGAAGTACAAGTTGAACAAACACCAACTCAAGTAGCCGTTCGTGGTGGAGACGATCAACTGAGCTACCAAGAGCTACAAGATCGAGCTAACATACTGGCATCGCTACTTCGGGATCGGGGTGTAAAACCTGGAGATCAAGTTGCAATTTTGCTTGAACCTTCGGTAGAGATAGCCGTTTCTATACTGGGGATATTGAAGACCGGATCGTCTTATGTGCCTCTTGATCCAGAGACCCCAGAAGAACGACTTCAATATCAGTTAAAGGATAGCGATGCACAGTATGTGGTGACGGTAAGAAAAACCATGAAACCAAGGTTGGGCGAAACTACATGCTTATACCTGGATGATATCGATTGGACCAAACAAGTGCTCCATCTTGAAGAGACAGGGCAAGACCCAGAACAAGCAGCTTATGTCATTTACACATCGGGAACGACAGGAAAACCGAAGGGAGTGGAAGTCACACATCGAAATGTCGTGAACTACGTGAGCGCATTTATCCAATCAGCAGCGTTGACGACAGTAGATAAAACGATGCTTGTCTCATCCTATGCGTTTGATCTGGGGTATACAGCACTGTATTCTTCCTTGCTCAGTGGGGGTGAATTGCACTTCGTATCGAAAGAGCAGTATGCGGATCCGGAGCAGATGATTGGGTACTGGCATGCCCAGGGGATTACCTACGTCAAAATGACGCCTTCCTTGCTCTCGATGGTGGTGAAGGCTCGTTCCGAAGTTCGCAAGGGAAGTCAGCTGCGACTGGTCGTGGTTGGTGGAGAAAGCATTCGAGCGAACGATGTAGCGGCCTTCCTGGAGCAATATCCGGCGGCGCAGGTCATGAACCATTATGGTCCAACAGAAACCACGATAGGGTGTATTACCCAGCTGATCGAGCCAAGTACAGTGGAGGAATTTGTCCAACGACCTGTTATCGGAAGACCCATTGCGAATACGCAAGTGTACATCGTGCAAGGAAGCAATACATTGGTCCCACCTGGAGTCTACGGAGAGCTATGTATCAGCGGAGATGGTGTAGCTAAAGGGTACCTAGGCCAAATGGCGTTGACAGAAGAACGATTCCAGGTAAATCCATACCGCGCCGAGAGCCGGTGGTACCGTACAGGGGACATCGCAAGATGGTTACCCAATGGAACGATAGAGTTTGCTGGACGTCGCGATCACCAAATAAAGGTGAGAGGATATCGAGTAGAACTTGGAGAGATCGAAGAAGTGTTGTTGAAACAAGCGGGAATTCGGCAAGCCGCTGTGAAGAGTGTGGATCATGGGGGAGATGTGGGGCTGTGTGCGTACGTGGTTGGCGAAGAAGCAATGAACGAAACGCATCTTCGAGAGCAGCTACTCCAACAGTTGCCTCACTACATGATTCCGTCCCATGTTGTATTCTTGGAAACCCTGCCGTTGAATTCAAATGGGAAGATTAATCTTCAAGCACTCCCTGATTGGAAAGCTGAAGAAGATAATAGTTATTTTGGACCGATTGGTGAAACAGAATTAATGCTTTCTGATATTTGGAGTGATGTATTAGATATAAAAGAAATAGGAAGGAATGATAATTTTTTTCTTTTAGGTGGTCATTCATTAAAAATATTAACAGTACGATCGACTTTATCGAAAAAAGGGTACAAGGTAACTTTCAATGAGTTATTGACTCATCAAACTATATCAGAATTAGCAGGCTTCTTAGATTTGAAGCAGCAAACTCTACCCGGAAAAATTAACACATATGATGATACCGAATTATTGCTTGAATCAAGACTTGGCGTGAGAGCAAAGTTTGCAATTAAGGACTATGATGGGAGAAAAATCACAGTACTATTTATGAATGAGATTCAAAGTAGCAAAAGTTTAGAAATTGAAAAGATACTCTCAGTAGAAGTAGAGGAATCTTTGCACCCAGAATATATAATTTATTCAGATGATAAGTATGATGAGGATTTTGTTCCTGAGTTTATTTCATCAAATCAAATGTTGTTAGAGAAAAAAATATTTGAAATTGACTATTTGCAAGAGCGGTTTACAGCCTATTTCAGTGAAGGATCACTAATAAAAGAGTATCCTATTTCACCTTCTCAATATTATCATGCACAGAATCAAGAATTCTCAGGTACAACAATTTATTTTAATCAAATTGTCAATATAGATATTCTGAATGAAGTATTTGCAGAATTACTTCAAACTCAAGAGATGATGAAAAGTCTCTTAATAACAGATCAAAACCAACTAAAGTGGCAAGTGTATGAGCCACGGACGGCATTAAAAATACCTTTTTATGATATATCCATGTATAACGAACACACTAAATCAAAAATTTTAAACTTAGTACGTAAACATCTTTTCAATGAAAAATATAGTCAAGAAAACTCATTAATGTATCGATTACTACTTGTAAAAGAAAATACTAAAAAGTTCACATTAATGATTCCATTTTCACATGTTAAATTTGATTCTATTAGTAGGGGGATTTTGGAGGATTTTATCTCGAAAAGATACGATCAATTATTATACAAAACAGAGGCAACCAACACGAGTCAACCCACTGAGCTTGTTAGTTACGAGAGTTATGTATCACAAATAAGAAGAGGACCTCAAAGAATACAGGATGATAGAATTAAAAGTGTTTTTGATTTAGACAATTTCTTTGAACTTCAACAAGGTTTGCAAAAATATAACGTATCATCTTTCCGTGAATCTAGTCCTATAATTTTGCATAAAGGATTGGAATTCGATTCTAATAAAGACGGCTGGTTAACGTGCTTGAATTATTTCATTAAGTTCGTAACTTCTTTCTATAACATGTCTTCTATACCTATCTGGATGATTAATTTTGGCAGACAGTATGGTTCAAACAATTATTTTCATTTATTAGGAGAGTGTATCGATTTTATTCCATTGATTATTAATAAGGAAATCCAAACTAATCAAAATAACCAAATTATTCGAAGTAAATTAGAAATTGCACAACAGCACAATATAAATTTTACAAATTTAATCTATAATGATGAAATGAATAGTATGTATCCTGCTTCAACGGACGTATTAAGAAGTACGATATATAACATGCCTATCATATTTAATTATTTAGGAGAAAATGCATCGGTTACTAGCATCGGAGAAACTAAGGACACAACTCCGCTGGAAAACAGAAATGCTGACAAAATGATTTATCAAACGGGTTATTCAAACGGCTATATATTCATTCACCTTATGCTTTCCTTTGGTGAAGAGAAGGCAAGAATGGTTTTTGATCATTTATAAACTTTGTTGACAAGTGTTAATGGGGGCGCCCCTCATTAACCAAAATTAATATTAATTGTACGTAGCTCTTATTATGTAATCTGGTATGGTAAGTATATAGTGGTAAGTTGAATGATCAAAAACCATCATGCGCAACTTTATTACTGTCTACAGCTGAGATGCTAAGAAACCTACATTTAGCTGATACAAATGTCTAAAGCTGAGTTCTGATATCATAACTTGAATAGATGTTGTTGGGTTTTGTATAGGACAGGACGATGTTCCTACTGAACTGAGGTCATACACAGCAACATAAGTTGTGTAAAGAAGACGACACGCAGTTTTATAGCGGTAGAATATCTATTTAGCTTCAAGTGTAAGAAAGACTCTCAAATAGAGTGACTCTGTAAAGGTGTGAATTTTTGACAAGCGAGGGATATATTCTATTTACATTTTTGTTATAATTTGTGAGAAAACTGCATACATTTAGTTTTAGTTCTCTGGATATAAGGGATAAGATGTGTCTTGATGACGCTAATAAAGTCACTAAGCAGAGCTATCTAGACTTACAAAGTATAATGGGTTATATTGGGAATAAGGAGGCTTGGATTGAGTTATCGAGTTATTTAATAAGAAAAGTTCAGAAGTGCTCGAATTATCCATAACATATTTACTGCGTATAAGTTGAACTGATCTATAAGAGAATAATTCATTTATATCCATTTAAACTTTAATTTAAGAGAAATTGAAAATTCAGTAATTTAAGTATACAGTCGAATGAGGTGATTAAATGACAAACAAGAAACTAGCATGGTTTGTGGCAATCTGTATCATTATTGTTGTTGGCATTACTGTTGCAGTTTTAAGTTCAGTAAAAAGTAATGCTTTTTCTTTCTTAAATCAGTTCAGTAGCTTTACGGTGACAATTGATAACCAATCAGATTTTAATCTTTCATCCGTAGAAACGGGAGTACTGGTATCTGGAGCTCAAGGAGGAACAGTTGAAAGTGGATCTAAAGATACGTTGGGTACAGAAATAAAAAGTGGGGAAGTAGTCAAAATTCACCCTAGTCTAAGTTTGTCCGGAGAAGGTGGGATTTATTTGAAATTCACTGATTCAAGAGGTGAGACTACAAATAAGATGATTTGTTCATATACGGAATCATTGTCAGGTTACTCTAACGTCATTGTTTCAAATAACAATGTTAGCGTCAAAGAGAAATGTAATTAATTAGATGAAAGTAAAACCGCCTACACATTTAAGGGTAGGCGGTTTTACTTTCTGAAAATTTAGGGTTGGAATTATCTCCAATAACTATATGCAGTACTTCTGACCGAAGAGTTAACTTCACTTGTATAACCTATCAAATTTTTATTTGTGACAAAAGCAGCGTAGAACGCATCAGCTACAGTAGAATGTGAGGAATTTACAGCATACTTTCTACCTTGGGAGTTATTGTATATATCCATCACACTATCATTTTTGAATTCAGAATTGAAAGCGCTGAGACTCCCTTGAGTTTGTGATCTTAAAACAAAAGCTCGTGTTGCACCCCAAGCTACTTTTGAAGGGAAGTCTAAATTGAGAGCGTTAGCATCGTCAGCCGCTGCTAATGCGAGTTCATGGAAATCACCAAAAACCCTGGCATCATTTGCATTAATATCTCTTGTATTTAGCCAGTTCCATGCGAAATGTCTAAATGCATCGGCCGGATTATCCCATGTTTGTGAATAGCCATTGAGATTTGCATATCTAACACCAATGTCTCTAGCTGTATTAGAATTTATCAATGAAATGGCGATTTCGCCGGCTGAAAGCGTTGGAAATCCGGCATATATACTGGCTTCAATTGCTTTTGAAAGCTCTGATTCAAAATACATAGGTGATATTTCTGATTCATTATTACCATTTATCGAGCTGTCTATAGCGTTATAATAAGCTGTTGCTGCTGTTGTGATTTCAACTAACTTTTCTTGCTCTGACAAAGATAACTCATCATACAATCTTCCTTCAATAGATGCATAGAATGCAGGAGCTTCATCAAGAATTGGATCTTTTTCAATACTCAGTTGTGCCGATTGGCTTTGGAGACTGCTTTGAAGTCTGCTTTGAGTACTGATTTCCGCTGCTTGATGAATTTTATGTAAGACATCAGCATTAGAACTTGATTCAGTGCTAGTTTCTTCTGCAAAGGATACAGATGGTATGAGTAACATTATCGACATAGCAGAGACCGTGACGATTTTTAATATCTTCTTGGTATTCATTATTTAGATATCCTCCTAAGAAAGCTTGATTTTTATTACAAATAGCTCTTAATGATTTTTTTAACCTCCTTTAAAGTAATTATATACCATATAAAGTTAAGAATCTACATAAAATACAATATAATGAAAATTAAATCCATAAAAGTGGAGTTACGTGTTTTTTGAGATTGTCTCAGAACGATTTACTAGACCTTTTAGTACCCAATCTAGTATATTGTGCGCTGAGTGTTGTGATCCGTCGCATGATTGAAATACCTAGCATCTATTTATTATGGGGAAAGTCGAGTAGTTGAATAAGTCCCGTTAATAGTCTTTCATTTAGAGGGACAGAAGCATTACCACAAACATGAGAAAATTTATAAAAAACCTCCCTTCCCACTGGACTGACCCCATAACGTGAGACAAATCAAAAGACCTTCAAGAGAATGAAACCTTGTCGTAAGATAGGAAGATCATCTTGGAGGTGTTTTTGTAATGGCAACCAGAGTGGGTTATCTGTGGAGTTAAAGATGAAAGCCATAGAAATGAGATTGGTGGAGGTACCCGTAAAAGAGGTTATGGATCAGCTCGGAATACGCAATAAGACACAATTAAAAACGTGGATGAGATGGCATTGAAAAGGAGAATTGCATCGCTAGAGCAACCAGTTGATATGCAATTTAGCTACGGAAGAGGTCCAGAACACACGACAGAACTCGAAAAAGTAAAAGCAGAAAACCGATTCTTGAAACAACTGGACTAGTGAAAAGTACAAGGAACTGGAAAAGAGGTGGAAGAAGAAGTCGTTATCGCTTGGGCCGAGTCTATTCGAAAAGAAGTGACCATATCTGAGGCTTGTCCATGGCTTGGAATTGATCGAGAAACCTACTACCGCTGGAAGGCAGCCTGGGAGAGCAAGCGTCCCGATCCAATGGTGGAGAAAGTAGTTCAGCTTTGTACTCAGCACAAGTTCCGGTACGGATATAGAAAAATCACTGCCTTGCTCCGGATTGAAGTTCCTGTAAATCATAAACGGATACAGTGAATTATGCAGCACGAGGACTTACAGTGCCGAGTGCGGACGAAAAAACGAAAGAACACAGGGCAACCTGCAAAACCTGGTAACTGACATTACGTATTTGCCGTTCGGTAATGAGATGTTATACCTTTCAAGCATATTGGATCTGTACAACGGAGAGATTGTCGCTTACAGTATAGCGGACAAGCAAGAGACCTCCTTGGTTTTGGATACGCTGGAACAACTTCCTGAGCGGACAAATGTGCTACTCCACAGCGACGAAGGCAGCGTGTATACTTCTCAAGTTTACCAGACTGTAGTAAAGAGAAAAGACATTACCATGAGCATGTCCCGTAAAGGAGCGCCCGCTGATAATGCTCCCATTGAGTCTTTTCATTCTACACTAAAGTCTGAAACGTTCTACCTCGAACATCTTAGGTACACAACGATAGTCATCGTTGAACAGACCGTTCGAGACTACATCAACTACTACAACTCAATTCGTATTCAAGCGAAACTAAATAAATAGTCTCCGATACATTTTCGAAGACTGGCTGCTTAAACTTGGTAAGGTGTTTTGATCCCTGTCTCACAAAAAGGGGAGGGGGCAGTCCCCCGCATGACATCTGGGCTTGGGAGGTTTTGATTATAGTGCTAATTCAACGTTTATCGTACAAACCATCCAGTGGGCTGTGGGGCTACGTCTGCGGTATCTCGTAAATCATGGACTTTGACATTACTGCCATAGATCATGGAATCACTGCTCAGTCGGAACGAAGGGAAACTGTGCTCGGATTGCAGACGTAGAGAGGGTTCAAAGTAAATCTGCTGCTGTTTGTTGATTACAAAGGGAAGCGACCCCGCCTCTACGGTAACATCATCGCTATCCGGTTCGTTTAAGATCAGAAGTACCGCAATTCCGTCACAACCGCATCCATCGGTATCATAAAACAATTTGAAATAGCCTGGTCGATCTCCCAGCTTTTCAGTAAGTCTTGCTTCTGCCAGCGGACTGACTTGAATGATCATGACATCGTTCACACTCCTCTAATCTCCAATGAATTCGCTTACAATTTAATATATGGACCATAAACGCAGATTAGAAGGTGAAATAAAGAAAAGCAAACATGTCCTGTAAAAATATTGACGCTAATGCGTAATGCAACGAACCATTCACGTATGAATGTTATACCCGGAATTTCTATGGGTTCAGTGTGAAATCATTCGCCCATCAATGAAACCCATTTCATCGGCATTCCTTATCTGGTATGATAAGCAGGGAAAATAGGGAAAATTAGAGAAAAAGGAAGGTTCCGCTATGACACCGATCACCATATACGACATCGCCAAAGAAGCAAATGTATCTGTAGCGACGGTCTCCCGGGTACTGAATGATACGGCACCTGTGCGTGCAAGCACCCGAGAGAAGATAATGTCCATCATTGAAAAACACCAGTTTCAGCCCAATGCGCAGGCGCGCAGTCTGATCAAGAAAGAGACCGGCACCATCGCCATCATCCTGCCGGACATTACGAATCCCTTTTTCCCGGAAGTGTTCTGGGGTGCGGAGAATGAGGCTCGCGGATTGGGGTATACCTTCTTTCTGTGCAATACCGCAGGCGACTACAACAGGGAATCTGAATATTTGTCCATCCTGCGAGAGAAGCGGGTAGACGGGATTATTTTTCTCGGCGGGCGAATCAACATGCAGGTCTGTCCGGATGACATGGCCCAGGAATTGATTGATATGGGCAAACGTATGCCTATCGTGCTGGTCAATGGCAATATTGCCAAAGGCGGGTTCCACCGGGTGTACACGGATGAAGGCGCAGGCGCAGCCCTTGCAGCTGAGCATTTGCTTGAACTGGGGCATCGCGATATCGCATTTGTCGGCGGGCTGAAAGAATTATCCACCACCATGGTCAAGGTCAGAGCTGTGCAGAAGAAACTTCGGGAGCATGGGCTCGAAATACCGAAAGAACGGCAACTGCTCGGGAGCTTCTCCATCGACGACGGCAAACGCGAGATGTCCAAACTGCTGGATCGTGACAATCCGCCAACCGCAGTCATCTGCGTTAATGACAATACGGCGATTGGTGCCATCAAGTCAACGATTGAGCATGGGCTTTCGATTCCAAAAGATATATCCATTGTGGGTTTTGATGACACGCCGCTCGCCAGTGCTGTTATACCGGAACTGACAACCGTATCCCAGAACACATATCAGCTTGGCAAACAGGCTGTGGATGTACTGCATGAGCTGATTAACCAAGGCAAACCGAAGAAGCAGATCATTCTGCAACCGGAGTTGATTGTGCGTCAAAGTACAGGACCTGCTTCAAGATAAAGGGGCCTGTACTTGAAAAAGAAAGCGTTGACATTTCCTCGAACGGTGAAATATAATGAGTGCGTGAATGAAACCCCTTTCATAAAGTGGAACGGGTTTTATGTTTCAGCTTAATGAAACCCATTTCATGAAACGGGTTTCAGTGTGGTCATCCATTCATTAGTTCAAGGGGGCGTAACGTATGAGAAGAAGTTTAAAGGTCATTTCGTTATTGATGCTGGTCATGGTAATGGGGCTGACAGCCTGCAGCAGCGGGAGTAAAAACGGTTCTTCCGGCGAGTCCGGAGGCAAGGTTGATTTGAGCATGACGATCTGGGGTTCAGAGGATGAGAAGAAAATTTATCAGGAACGACTCGACATTGTGAAACAGACGTATCCCGATATTAACGTGAAGCTGAACGTGGTTGCAGGAGATTATGACCAGAAGGTACAGACCATGATCGCCGGAGGAACGGCACCTGACATTATGATGATTGCCGAGAACTATCAGGCATACGCCTCCAAAAATCAGATTATACCGCTGGATGACATGATCAAGGCGAACAATGTGAATATGTCCGAGCGTTATTCCGATGATATTGCAAACCTGATGAAGTATGATGGCAAACAATTTGGTTTGCCGGATCGGGCCGGTGCGATGGTCCTGTTTTATAACAAAGATCTGTTCGACAAAGCCGGGGTGGAATACCCAACCAAAGATTGGACGCAGGACGATCTGATGGCAGCAGCTCAGAAGCTGACCGTGAAGGAGAATGGTAAAACGGTTCAATGGGGTTACTACCCGGGCAGCTGGTGGCCGCAATGGATGCAGCTCATCTACCAGAACGGTGGATCACTGTTTGATGAGAGTGGCAAACCAACCTTCAATACAGAGCCTGTGCGTAAAGCATTACAATTCATGAATGACCTGACCTTCACACACGGTGCGGGACCAACCCCAACCGAGATTGCCGACATGGGGAATATCGGAGCCGATCCGTTGTTCGCTCAAGGCAAGATCGCTATGGAAACGACCGGGTTCTGGAACATCGGTTCACTTGCCAAGGTGGAAGGCATTAATTGGGATATCTCTCCCGTATGGGGCGAAACGAACGCATTCTTTAACGGGTTAACGATTACCAACGCTTCCAAACACAAGGAAGAAGCTTTCAAAGTCATCGAAGCACTGACCACGCCGGAAGCACAGCTGCCAATGATCAAAGCCGGTCAGGATGCTCCTGCAACCAAAGCAGGTCTGTCCAGTGATGAATTCCTGAATGCTGAATACGGCGGCAAAAAAATCAACATGGCTGCGTTCAGTGAATCAACGATCTATGCAGAGCCGTTCAACCCGCAATGGAACGAAATGATGAAGCTCATTAACGATAAGCTGGGTGTGTACTTCAACAACAAAGCCTCGCTTGATGATACCGTAACCGAAATTCAGAGTGGACTGGAAAGACTCTACAAATAGAGGGTTTTTCTGAACATGCACAAATAGCAGCGACAGCAGGACAGGTGGAATCGGCGTGAATGCGGGTTCCATCTGCTCTCTGCGTCATGGGAGGGCTTAACGTGAGAAAAAAGGACGGGAAATGGTTCTACATCTTCATCTCGCCTTGGCTGATCGGGTTTCTGGGGCTGACCCTGGGTCCGATCCTGTTTTCCATCTATATGAGTTTCACGAATTGGGATTTGTTCCAGTCCCCTGAATTCATCGGTATCGACAATTACAAAACGTTACTGACTGATGATCCGATCTTCTGGAAATCCGTCGGCAATACATTCTTCTATGCGCTGATATCCATTCCGCTAGGCATGTCGATCTCGCTCTGGATTGCATATTACCTGAACAAGAAAATTAAAGGGATTACCTTCTTCCGTATTCTGTTCTATCTGCCTTCCGTTGTTCCGGTGGTTGCAAGTTCATTGCTCTTCATCCACTTGCTTGCGCCAACGGAAGGTTTGATCAACCAGGCACTTGCGATCTTCGGTATTCAGGGTCCTTCCTGGCTTCTTGATCCGAACTGGGTTAAACCTGCATTGATTCTCATGTCCTTATGGGGTGTAGGAGGCGGCGTGGTATTGCTGCTTGCAGGGATGAAAGGCATTCCGCAGGAACTGTACGAGGCCGCAGCCATCGATGGTGCGAAAAGTACACAATCGTTCTTCCATATTACATTCCCGATGCTGACTCCCGTTATTTTCTTCAATCTCGTGACCGGCATGATCGGGGCGCTCCAGACCTTCGCGCAGGTCTTCATCGTCACAGCCGGGGGACCTGATAATTCAAGTCAGATGGTCGTTCCTTACCTGTTCCAGAATGCATTCCAGTTCTACAAAATGGGATATGCATCGGCTATTGCCTGGGTACTATTCATCATCATCATGGCGTTGACACTGGTTGTATTCCGTTCATCGGCGCTATGGGTGCACTACGAGGAGGGAAAAGCCAATGAGTAATCCATCGACTGTGGAGAAGACGATATCCTATATTTTTCTGATTCTGGTCGGGGTGCTGCTTGCTTCACCTTTCCTGTACATGATCTCCATTGCACTGGCAAGTGACGCAACAACCGTCAAATCAGCCTTTACCTTCGTACCGATGGAATTCCAATGGTCGAACTTTTATACCATTTTCACGAATAACAATCTTGGCACGTATCTCAAAAACTCGGTCATCATTACCGTCTTTACGATTATCGGATCGGTATTATCAGCTTCGATCGTATCCTACGGCTTTGCCCGAATCAAGGCAAAAGGCAGTCGTTTCCTGTTTATTGTGTTGCTCAGTACGATGATGATTCCGGGTGAGGTGACGATGGTACCGCAGTTCATCATCTTCCGTCATCTGGACTGGATTAATACATTTTACCCGCTGATCGTACCAAGCTTCTTCGCTGGAGCGTTCAACGTATTCCTGATTCGGCAGTTTGTCATGAGTATTCCAAAATCACTGGATGAAGCCGCCATGATCGATGGTATGGGTCACCCGGGAATCTACTGGAAGATCATTATGCCACTGACTTATCCGATTCTGGCCGCCATTGCGATCTTCTCATTCTCCTATAACTGGGGTAACTTCATGGGGCCGCTCATCTATATCAATGATCCGGAGAAAATGCCGCTGGCACTTGGGGTGCAGCTGTTGACTACGGTAGGTGGTGGGCAGATGCCACCATGGAACCTTGTGATGATCGCTTCCCTGTTCCTCACTATTCCGATGGTACTGGTATATCTGTTCGGACAACGTTATGTCTACGAAGCCAACATTAGCGGTGGAAGCAGCGGAATCAAGTAACCAAAGTGTCTGTAATGTGTGTATGTACTGAACCTGACGTTGAAGGTCAACGAAGTAATTACCGTACATGGAGAAGGGATTGTATAGCCCATGGCGCATAAAGAACAACGCAGCAGGAGCAAACGGAACTATATCCTCATGGGTGTAGCCCTGATTGCCCTGCTGGCAGGAGGAGGAATTGTTATCAATCATTTTGCCAATGAATCATCCAAAACACTTGTATTTCAAGAGGAACCGGTACGTCTGAAGCTGGATCAGTCCTATGATCATTTTGAAGGCTGGGGCACGTCACTTGCCTGGTGGGCCAACGATCTTGGCGGATGGAAAGATCAGGCGAAGGTGAGTGAAGTGATGGATCTGGTCTTTGATCCGGAGAAAGGATTAGGTCTGAACATCGTTCGGTACAATATTGGCGGTGAGGAGAATCCGGAGATGAAAGCCCTCCGTCCCGGCGGGGATGTACCTGGCTTCCAGCCTGAGCCTGGAGAGTGGGATTGGGAGGCTGATGCAGGTCAGCGGGCTGTATTACAAGGCTCGATGGAGCGCGGCGTGAATGTTGCTGAAGCATTCTCCAATTCACCACCTTATTGGATGACGATCAGTGGATCGGTTACAGGAGCCGTGGATGGCGGCAATAATCTGCGTGACGATCAGTATGATGCATTTGCCGATTATCTGACCGAAGTTGTGAAGCATTATCGGGACGAGTGGGGGATCACCTTCCGCACACTGAATCCGCTTAATGAACCTTCCTCTGACTGGTGGAAGAAAGGCAATATGCAGGAAGGCAGTCATTTTACCAATGAGAAACAGGCCGAGATTATCAAGAAAGTCGCTGCATCGTTGAAGAGCAAAGGACTGGACGGAACTGTCATTAGTGCTGCAGACGATAACAGCATTGATGAAACGGTGTTCAATTTCAACCTCTATGATCAGGATACGCTGGACGTAATCCAGCAGATCAATACCCACTCCTATAATGGTAGCAAAATGGAAGAACTGCGCACATTGGCAGAACGCCATGGCAAGAAGCTGTGGATGTCCGAGTACGGCACAGGCGGCAGCGAGCCGCACAGTCATGAGGATATGACCTCGGTACAAGAACTGGCAGAGCGGATCATGTTTGATCTGAAAATCATGCAGCCATCCGCCTGGGTATACTGGCAGGCCGTTGAAGATGAAGGGGCCAATAACAATTGGGGCTTCATTCACGCCAATTTTAACGGAGAAGAGCAGTATGAGATGACCAAACAGTATTATGGTATGGCCCAGTTTACGAAGTTTATTCGTCCCGGTGCAACGATTATTCCAACGGATGGTGGACGCACGATGGCAGCCTATGACGCGGAACGTCAGAGACTGGTGCTGGTGATTCGTAATGAATTGTCAGCGGGAACAACGGCGTTTGAACTGGAAGGGTATACGTATGGAAAATCATCCACCGCTCAGGTGTACCAGACTTCACCGGATCGGAACATGGAACAGCTTGAAGACATTCCGGTGTATGCCAACGGACTTGAAGTGCCTACGGCAGACAATTCCATCACAACGGTTGTACTGGAAGGCGTAACGTTGCAGGCGAAGTAATAACAGCGATCGGAAAGTTGTTCTGTAATCGTAGTACCCGTGTAAATCGCTTTTAGTTTAACGGAGATAGTTCACCTTATATTGAATGAATCACAGGGCATATGAAACTAAAAACAGAGAAGGAGGGGATAACTTTGACAGAGAAAGCATCCCTTTTGCTGCAGGAACAGGAGAGGAACATCGCCAGGGCTGAGAATGGTGTTCAATCTGAATTAACATACGATGCACGCAGCTTTTTCTTAAATGGAGAGCGTGTATTTCTGAACAGTGCCACGATCCATTATTTCCGTATGCCGAAGGAGGAATGGCGTGAAGTTCTGCTGAAGGCAAAGCTGGCAGGCATGAACTGCATCGACACCTATTTTGCGTGGAATGTGCATGAAGCCGAAGAAGGACAGTGGTCCTTTGAAGGGGACAACGATTGCGGAGCATTTCTGGATTTGTGCGCAGAACTGGGCATGTGGGTCATCGCACGTCCGGGTCCGTTTATCTGTGCGGAATGGGATTTTGGCGGTTTTCCATACTGGCTTGGTACAAAGAACGGCGTGAAATTCCGGGAAAATAATGAGACCTATCTGCACTATGTAAATTTGTATTTTGACCGGATTGTGCCCATTATTCGGGAGCGCCAGTTATCAGCCGGGGGCACGGTCATTCTTGTTCAGGTGGAGAATGAATACGGGTATCTGATGGATGACGCCGCAGCAAGTGACCATATGAATACACTGAGAGATGGATTGTTACAACGGGGAATTGATTCTACGCTGATCACTTGCGTTGGCGGGGCGGAAGGCACGATTGAAGGGGCTAATTTCTGGTCGGGGGCTGACGGGCATTATGAAACTCTCCGCGCCAAACAGCCGGACACCCCGAAGATGGTGACGGAGTTCTGGACCGGATGGTTTGAGAATTGGGGAGGACCTTCGGCCATTCAGAAGACGGCACCTTTGCTGGAGAGACGCATCATGGAGATCCTGCGTGCCGGGTATACCGGAATCAGCCATTACATGTTCTACGGCGGCACCAATTTTGGTGGATATGGCGGCAGAACAATGGGCAGCAGTGACATCTTCATGATTACTTCCTATGACTATGATGCACCGCTGAACGAATATGGACGGGTGACACCGAAATATACGGTAACCAAGAATCTGTCCTATTTCGTCCATGCTTTCGGAGCCCTTCTGATGGAAACAGAGGAAATTCCGGAAGAACAGATCGTTGTACGTCATCCTGAAGGCATATCTGTACGAGGCAGACAGGCGGATAATCAGAAGATTTGGTTCCTGGAGAGTCACAAGGATGAACGCGAGACGATGCACATTACGTTGGAGGACGGCCGGACTCTTCCGGTATCGCTGAATCCGGGACAGATTGTTCCATTGTTGGATCGAGTACAGATTGCCGAACAGGTATACCTGACTGCGGGTACGTTGATTACGGGCAATGAGGTGATCAACGGAGAATTAACCCTGTTCATCGTGGCATCTGCGGGGCAGCGGTCCGTTGTTGAACTGGAAGCTGGGGCATTGAACGTCACAGGTAGCACGGTGCAAGTGCTGGTTGAGCATGATTCAGCAAGGAACGTACACCGCCTGGATCTGTTCCATTTCCAAGAGCCTGGCATGATCCAACTGGAAGCAAACGGCACACCAATCCGTTTCGTCATTCTGGATCAAGAGATGATGAATCGAACATGGCGATTGGAAGCAACCGATCAGAAGGGACTACGTTATGTAATCGGCTTCGATGACGTGGACGTGTTGCCATCCGGTCAGGTCAAGGGTATGATCACGGACCCGGATCGCACAATTACACTGCTCGGTGACTGGACCGATGGAGAACGAACGTTAACAGGTCACGAGTTCTTTGCCAGCGAAGAGTCTATTGCAGGAGCACAGCAGCAACTTCCAGGGACATTGCCGAGTGCGCCAACGTTGTCTAATTTTCCTGAACTCTCACGTATTACGTTAACTGCGAAGCAACGCTCTGCGAGTGGACAACCAGAAGACTTTTCCCGATATGGCCAAGATTTTGGTTATCTATTATACGAATGTGATTTCGAGAGTCCAACTGAAGGAATGAAGAGTCTCATTTTGCCGGATATCCAGGATACTGCCAGAATCATCGTTAACGGTGTTCAGCAGGCATTCGTGCGTCAGGTAGGGGCAGCAGGTGTGCAATTGCAGGTGGCCCAAGGGAAGAATACACTTCAGATTCTGGTGCAGCATATGGGCAGATTGAACTTCTCTCCATATTTGGGTGAGAGCAAAGGTCTGGCTGGTGCGGTGTATCTGGGTGGCCAGGTTCAGGATATTCGTCGGGATTGGCATATGGAGAGTGGACTTGTGCATCTCGATGAGGTGAACGCTATACATGGGGCGCCACTTCTGAGCAGAAGCTTTAAGCTGGATGGCATGGATCGGGCGATTCTCGTGGGTGCCTTGAGCAAAGGCCTTCGTATCAATGGCATCGAAGTTCCGATGGAGGGATATCAGGACTGGTTTGCCTTCCAGACGTTAGACATTTCTCTGTATATCAAGCCCGGAGAGACGAATACACTGGAAATGCCGTATAGCCGTTCATCCCTGAATCGACTGGAACTGATCACGTATCCAAGTCAGGGAGAACTGAAAGATTGGCGTATGGCAGGAACGGAGGCATTACTTCCGCAACAATGGGAGAGATCCGAGGCAGTGCAAGGAACGATCCAACGTGAAGTACAGGGGGCAATCCAGCGTACGACACAGCCTGGTATCGCGGAAAGTGGCAATTGTACTGCCAATCGGGTGACCCCTTCTTCAGATGAGGGTATGTCGAGTGTTACGGTGAGCGAGAAGGCTCATTCTACATCAAGTCCCCTTCGAGCACAAGACTTGTACATTCAGCCCACTTGGTACCGCTGGCGTTTCGCGAAGCCTGCTATTGCCGAGCACCACAAAGTGAACCTGATGCTTCGCCTGACGGGAATGAGCAAAGGTACCATCCACCTGAACGGACATCATTTGGGTCGTTACTGGCAGATTGGCCCGCAAGAGGATTACAAAATTCCAGTAGCTTGGCTACAGGAAGAGAATGAACTGCTTTTGTTCGATGAAGAAGGCAGAACACCAACACATGTACGTTTCCTGCTGGATGCATTATCCCGTTATCCGTGGGTTATGTTGGAGTAGTTCATGTATTAGTCGGTAGATGTCTTACCCATATCCAACTATGGCGGGGAACGATAATTGAACCGGGAGAGTTCAAGTTGGAGCATTTTTTAGAGAAGTAGATTAGGTCGAGAAAGCAGCATCACATCCCGCATAAGTTTACCTTTTATCGCAACCATACCACCTCATTTTCTTAGCCCAATTTACCTGAGTTTGTGAGTCATCTGATTCAGTTTTCTGAGTGAATTAGGCTAAGTGAATTGGGGAACTATGGTTATCAGATTTTTACAATAAGCGAGATAAACATTTGTAGCTTTATTATTTGTAACCGTTTACATAACTGATAATTGTTCATCCATGATCTGTGAAGGGAGTGATGCTTCATGTAATTGGAATTTGAACAGTAGTCCGTAAGATATGTTAAGTCTAATTTATTATTTCATTCGATCATGGATAAGGAGATGACCTGATGTTAACGAAGAGGAAAGACGCAGCAAGAGGATTCAGCGGTTTCAAAGCCGGAATGATCCTGCTGCTGGGAACATTACTTCTATTAACAATGTTATTCCCCAATACAGCGAGAGCAGCAACAAGTGTCTATACGATATCAGCTTTTACAAACACCAGTGAGTCCAATATGTATATTTATGAATCCTATAATGCGACCCACTATGGTTTGCTAAAAGGGCCAGCCTATACACCTCCGACTGATCTGATTCGCGATCCCAGCATTATGAAGCACACAGATGGTCTATATTACGTCGTCTACACCACGAACTGGTCGGGTAACACCATTGGGATCGCATCCAGCCCGGATAAGGTGAACTGGACATTTGTCCGTAACATTACCTTATCCACACCGACCACAATCGCACACACCTGGGCACCAGAATGGTTCAAAGATAGCAACGGCAGTCTGAACATTATCGTGTCCCTCTCCCCAGGCAACTATGAGAATTTCAAACCTTATGTCCTCACAGCTTCAGGAAGCAATCTAGCGTCTACCTCATGGTCTTCACCTACTGAACTGGCGGGCATTGCTCCCAATTATATCGACACGTTTATCGTGAAGACAGGCTCAACCTATCATGCGTTTACCAAAAACGAGACCACCAAATACATTGAATATGCGACAGCCACTTCGCTAACGGGTCCTTATACCTTTAAAGGCAAAGGGGATTGGGCAGGTTGGGGCTCTTGGGTAGAAGGCCCGGCGCTTGTTCAGCTGGATAATGGTTCCTGGCGAATCTACTTTGACGGCTATGCGACACAAAAATATTATTACAGCGACTCTGCTGACAATTTCCAGACTTGGAGTACCAAGCAAGAGATTGCGGGTCTTACCGGACTCGTCCGGCATATGACTGTATTGAAAGAGTCCGGACAACCGGGGGATATACGCAAGCTGGAGTCCTTCAATGTACCTGGCAGCTTTATTCGTCACTACAACTATCAGGCGCGAATCGACGCCAATGTGAGTCCGACGGAAGATGCACAGTTCCGTATCGTTCCCGGGCTGTCGAATGCAACAGGCATTTCGTTTGAGTCCATGAATTATCCGGGTTATTTCCTGCGCAATAATAATGGCAACATCGCACTCGTGAAAAATGATGGCAGTGCTGCGTTTCGAAATGACGCCACGTTCAAACGTGTCAATGGACTTGCTAACGCCAGTTGGACATCGTATGCCTTGTTTAATAACCCGAACCTGTATCTGAGACATTACAATAATGTGTTGAAATTGGAAACTGTCGTTACTGCACTCGACAAGTCAGACGCGACCTTCCGAGAGGTCGCACAGTAAGAGGTGTTTTTTTTTTTGAAAATAAAAATAAGGAGTGAAGTAGATGAAGTGGTTAAAACGAATGGGTTCGCTGCTGTTGGCAGGAAGTCTGCTAACAAGCAGTCTGGGTCTGGGTACAGAGGTATCTGCTGCAGGAGCTTACACGGCTGTTGCCGATCCATCGAAGCAATATCAGACGATGGAAGGATGGGGAACATCCCTCGCGTGGTGGGGCAAAGTGGTTGGAGAATATTCCAATCGGGATGAGTATGTGGAGAAAATGTTCAATGCAAATACCGGACTGGGACTGAACATCCTGCGGTACAACATTGGAGGCGGAGATAATCCATCATCCAATATCCTCGAATATCGCAAAGCCGTTCCTGGTTACCAGCCTTCTCCCGGCGTGTATGACTGGAATGCAGATGCAAACCAACGATATATGCTGCAAGCTGCCAAAGCGCAAGGTGTGAATGTTATCGAAGCCTTTGCGAATTCCGCACCATACTGGATGACGATCAGTGGTAATGTGTCCGGTTCGGCCAATGGTGGGAACAACCTCAAGCCCGATTACTACGATGATTTTGCTGATTACTTAACCGAGGTTGTGAAGCATTTTCGGGATAACTGGGGGATCACATTTGATAGTGTAACTCCGCTAAATGAACCGATCTCGACGTGGTGGAAGCAGGGCAATGACCAGGAGGGCATGCACTTTGACCGGGCGGATCAGAACACCATTCTGAGTCAGGTACAAGCTTCGTTGAATGCAAAGGGCCTGTCCACAAAGCTGAGCGCACCAGAAGAATACAGTATCGATGATACCAATGTGTCGTTCAACAGCTACAGCAATGCGGTTAAATCAGCGATCACTCAGATTAACACCCATACGTATGGCGGCAGCAATCGTACTGCTTTGCGTAACACAGCGACGTCTGCGGGCAAACATCTGTGGACCTCGGAATATGGAGATGGGGATGCAAGCGGTCTTACGATGTCACGGACTATCCTCAAGGATATTCGCAATATGGGCGCAAGTGGATGGGTGTATTGGCAAGCCGTCGATAGTGCAGAAGGATGGGGATTTTTCAAGAACGTGTTGAACAATACACAAACGACCAGTTACACCGTGAACCAAAAATATTATGTCATGGGCAATTACAGCAAATTTATTCGTCCTGGGTACAAGATTATCGGCATGAGTGATGCCAATACCCTTGCAGCCTATGATGCAGCTTCCGGCAAAGTAGTACTGGTTACAACCAATTCGGAATCGACGGATACAACGGTAACCTATGATCTCAGTCGTTTTACGAACACAGGCACGTCTGCTCAAGTATACCGGACTTCTTCAACAGAGAAGTTGCAGCAACTGACCAATATTTCGGTGCAAAACAAAACCTTTACCGCTACGGCCAAGGCCAATTCGGTCACAACCTACGTCATTTCCGGTGCAACTTACAATGGCGGTACAGGATATGAATCCGGGGCCATCTACAAATTAATCAATCGCAACAGTGGACTTGCACTTGATGTTAACGGTGCTTCTTCTACGGGTGGGGCAACAATCATTCAGTGGAATGATAATGGAGCAGCCAACCAGCAGTGGAAGCTAGAGTCCGCAGGTAACGGATATTACAACATCCGCAATGTGGGCAGTGGGCTTTTGCTGGATGTGAATTCGGGTTCTACACAAGGCGGAGCCGCTCTGATTCAGTGGCAGGATAACGGGGGCAATAATCAGCAATGGCTGCCAATTGATGTGGGAGGATATGTGGTACTTGCGAATCGAAACAGTGGACTGACGGTTGACATCAATCAAGGGTC
Organism: Paenibacillus amylolyticus; assembly: GCF_050990605.1. Lineage (GTDB taxonomy): Bacteria > Bacillota > Bacilli > Paenibacillales > Paenibacillaceae > Paenibacillus > Paenibacillus amylolyticus_H. The sequence goes on along the minus strand of NZ_CP158832.1, from coordinate 4,699,310 downwards.
TCTAACCGCGGGTGCCTCAACCATTCAGTGGGCCGACAATGGCGGGGCCAATCAGCAATGGAGCCTAGTCAAAGTTAATTAGTGTGAGTACGCATGAATTAAACGTTGTTACGTGTCCTTCTTTCTTGGAGGTGCAGTGCTCTAAGCGACACTGCACCCTCAAGGAAAGTAGCTATTTTAGACATACATATATTCATCCACCCAGCTGGTACTTAACGAAAACGGGATAGGGCGAACCTGCTAATATCCTGATCCGTGTGCCCCGTTTGCACCAAGTCGGATAGAATCTGTCCAATGGCACTTGCAAACTTGAAGCCATGACCGGAGAAACCACCTGCGAGCCACACACGTTCATGGGCAGGGTGTCGGTCGATAATAAAATCTTCATCCGAAGTGAATTCATATTTGCATACACTACCACGTTTCAATTCTCCAGCTGCCTGAGGCATATGAAGTTCGAGCAGCCTGCGCAGATCCCCCTCGTCCGTTTCTTCCGTACCAAATGGAGCCATTGTACTTCCTGGTGTCCACACCTGACCTGTATCATGACGACCCATCTTCAGACCTGATCCGCCCATGCTTGGAAATCCATAATATGTACCTTCTTTTCCTGCCAGTGTAAAACCGGGGAAGTGTGCCTCTCCGTATAAGGCTTCTGGTGCATCAAACCATCCAACCGTTTTACGCACTGCCTGGATCGGGAGATCCACGAAAGGTTTCAATGTCTGAAACCAGGCGCCAGCGCTCAGGATGATTTGATTTGCATGGTATGTATCACCACCTGAAGTCTGAACTGTAACGGAATGTGGTCCGTATTCGATATGTTCAACACGTGTGTGAGTTAACAAGGTAGCACCATGAGCCACGGCTGCCTTGCGAAAGGCACGAATACAGGGTTCACTATACAGATAACCCGCATCAGGCTCATACATGCCCTCGTAATGTTCAGGTATTGTAATACCTGGCCAGCGTTTCATCACCTCGGTTGCATGCAACGTTTCATAACGAATGCCTGCATCATCTGCATGGCTTAATCGGTTGCGAAAGGAATGAATCTCTGGATCAACCACATTTATTACACCGGAAGGAACAAACAGTTGGTCCCCAGTCGTTTCCTCCAGCTCGTGCCATAACTTCTGTGCTAGTACTGCCATGGCAATATAGTCAGGCCCACCACTGTACACATGGCGCATCAGTCTGGTATCTCCATGATGGCTTCCTTCCGTATGCGGAGGATCAAAGGCATCAATTAATAAAGTTTTGCATCCACTGCGCGATAGATAATAACCCGCACTCATACCCATGGAGCCGGCTCCAACGATAATAACGTCATATGATGGTGTGGTCATGGTTCCGCCTCCTAGTCTATTTCCAATGTTAGTCTTCTAAAGCATAATGTAGTCTCCCTACTTTTAATAGTCAATAGAACATCTTATAGAGAAGAGAGAGATGTTAATAGAACATATTAATAGTAAAATGACTTATATAATGAATGTTGCAAAGGAGACCTCGCATGAGTGAGCAATTTAGGTTTGATCTATTTCCATTAATTCAGACAGAACGATTCATCCTCCGGTCGGCAGAGGCTGGGGACAGCCATGATCTGCTCGCGTTATATTCCGATGAAGCTGTGGTTCAATATATGCCATTCACTCCCTTTGAATCCGTGGAGGATGCACAGGGTGAGATGAACTGGTATACGAAGATTTTCAAGGAACACACGGGTTTACGCTGGATGATTGAAGACCGTGAAACTCGTAAGGTGATCGGAACCTGTGGGTTCCTGAACTATGAAGATGTACATAATCGTGCAGAGATCGGATACGACTTGTGTTCCTCTTTCTGGGGGCGCGGTGTGATGACGGAAGTGGCCCATGCTGTGTTACATTTTGGATTTACAAGCATGCAGCTCAACAAGATCGAAGCAAAGGTTGAACCGGAGAACGAGGCGTCAATTAGCCTGTTACACAAGCTTGATTTTCAACAGGAGGGTGTACTGCGACAACATGAGTTCGAGAAAGGCAGATATATTGACCTTGCGGTGTTCTCCAAGTTACGAGGTGAAATATAGTCAAGCTAGCCCCATAAGGATTGCACTAAGGCACAAGGCCGCACTTCCCTGCGGCCGAATGAAGACCGGATACTGCTCCGGTCTTTTTCATTTTACCCCTCGTGGAGGGGTGTATTGTCCATATCTGATTTGGCAGATCGTCCTAGCTGATAACTTGCTCTGAGCGAACTTCATCTCATTTCCATGTCGTGAACCTTGTCCTCCTGAATTCGCCCGTGCTATATTGGAGAGATGTGAGGAGATGAGGATATGAAGCTGGTGTCCTGGAATGTGAATGGCTTAAGGGCATGTGTTACCAAAGGATTCATGGATTATTATCAGGAGAGTCAGGCGGACATTTTCTGCCTTCAGGAGACCAAATTACAAGCCGGACAGATTGAGATGGACCTGGGGGAAGATGTTTATCAATATTGGAATTATGCGATCAAAAAAGGATATTCCGGCACGGCTGTATTTAGCCGAATCAAGCCTTTATCCGTTCGTTACGGGATGGAGGAGGACAGCGAGCCGGAAGGCCGGATGATTACACTGGAGTATGATGAGTTTTATCTGGTGAACGTCTATACCCCTAACGCGAAGCGGGATCTGACCCGGCTGCCTTACCGTCTGGAATGGGAGGATCGATTCCGGGGGTACATTCTGCAACTGGAGCAGACCAAGCCGGTTATCGTCTGTGGTGACCTGAATGTGGCTCATCAGGAGATTGACCTGAAGAATCCGAAGCCCAATCTGGGCAACTCGGGATTTACCCTTGAAGAGCGTGGCAAGATGACCGATTTGCTTGCTTCCGGGTATGTAGACAGCTTCCGCCATCTCTATCCGGATCGTACGGATGTGTACAGCTGGTGGTCTTATATGCCAAAAGTCAGAGAACGGAACGTGGGATGGCGCATTGATTATTTTCTCGTATCCAATCAATTGGCACCGAAGGTAGCGGATGCACATATCGATTGCCATGTGATGGGCAGTGATCATTGCCCGGTGGGTCTTACATTGCAATTATAGGTAAGGAACAACTTGAGATGGATTGAGGTATGAATTTTATAATACAAGTCTAGATGAACTGCAAGTTTCCTGAATGGGAGATTTGCAGTTTCTTTTGTGTCATAGGTAGGGGAATGAGACTGGACTTTGGTTGGGGAAAGGACTGGACTCGGGATTGTTTCAATCCCGCTATTTCTTGGGTACGATTGAAGCATACATATATAGATGAACCTTTGGGATAAGGGGTAGAGAAGATGAAGAAGGGGTTACGGAGAGGGTTAAAGGTGCTGGGAGGCATCATGCTTGCTACAGGACTTTTGCTGCTGGCAGGTACAGCGTACGAAGCGTATCAATCCACGCAGGATATGAAGTCCTATCCCCCGCCAGGCAAGTATTATGAAGTGAGTGGTCGCAACATGCACCTCTACACCGCTGGCAAAGGAGAGGTAACCGTGGTGTTTGCCTCAGGCTGGGGGACACCCAATCCATATGTGGATTTCAGTCCGCTATATGACAAGTTGAAATCACAGGTGAAAATTGCGGTATATGATCGGTTCGGGTATGGATACAGCGACTATACAGATGAACCTCGTGATGTTGATACCATCTCGGAAGAGATCCACCAATTGCTGCGCACATCCGGTCAACGTCCGCCTTACATTATGGTCGGTCACTCCCTGGGTGCGCTGGAGACACTGCGGTTTGCGCAAAGGTATCCTGATGAGGTAGCCGGTATGGTCATGATCGATGGAGGTAGTCCTGAATATTACAGTACGGTGGAAATGGATACGCCCGAATGGTATTTTACTTCAGTCCGATTCCTGGTTAAAACAGGAATTGCGCGTACATTGCTGCATTCGGATCAGATGATGGCAACACTGGTCATTGACCCGGAGTTGGTTTCTGCGCCGATGAAAAAGGCTGCCACCATTGCTACCCTGAAGCATGCATACAATGACAACGTGATGGATGAGATTCGTCATTCCAAGATCAACGCATTACGTGTGCTGGAGAACAAAAAGGAGTTTCCTTTCCCTCTGACGATCCTGACAGCCGGATCAGATCAACCCAGTGAGGGGAGTCGGGCATGGCAGGCAGATCAAGTGAAATTTGCTTCATGGTCCAGACAAGGAACCCAGCAGATTGTCCCTCACGCCGAGCATTACATCCACAACAGTCAACCGGATATTGTCGCTGCCGAGATCATGAAATTAGTGACACCGTCCAGTGACCTATGAGTAATATGATTCCACAAACACATGATGAACAGGATGAGGAGGAGGGATGGATGAAAAAGTTTAAAGTAATCACCCGATTCCTGTCTATACTCGTAGCCAGTTGTTTATTGTCTTTAAGTGTATTATCTGTATCTGTGATATGGGTTAAGAATAACGTTCATGCGGTGCCTGTGATCCAGCCGTTTGAACGTGATTAGCACATAAAATGAAGATGAAGGAGTGGTAACGGATGGTAAAGAGAAGGAAATATGTGTTGGCCTGTGCGGCATTAGCGATGATGGTGGCCTTGAGTGCTTGCAGCAGCGCGGCAGACGAACCGACAGGTGATACTGAGAAGGTGGACACCGAAGTTACCTCCGGAACTGGTGAACAAGCGACTAATGAAGGTGCAAGCGAAGCAACAACAAGTGCAGTGACCGAGATGGAGGGTAAGACTGCGCCAGCCGACTCCGATTCAGATAGTGGTGAGGAAGCCGCTGCTGGAACCAATGAGTTGCCGGAGAACTTGCCAAGTGATTTCCCAATGCCGGAAGATGCAACGATTCGTTTAGCCAATTCTGGGGAGAATGAAGGCAAGCAATCGGCCATGGTGATTATCTCCACTGAACAAGATATGAAAACCGTATCTGAGCTGTATAAAGATTACTTCAACGCCAAAAAGTTGACGGATGCGGGTCAGACGATCGATGACAAAAATATTATCATTCAGGGAACCGATCCGGAAACGCAGGATGTCTGGTCCTTGATTGGAGGAACATTGGCGGGACAGGAAGGCGTCATTGAACTGACGTTGACCTGGACAGAATCATAAGCAGAAGATAAGGGGCTATTTTTCTTTCCTGCTTTCTGCCTTCCTAAAATAACGAATGAACGCCATAATACCTTGCATACGGAGCCGCATTATTGCTGCACCGCTGCAAGGTATTTTTATTTCGAACTGGAAACCTGACAGGTTACATGGTATGTTATATCATTATAAACAGAGTAATAGACAACTATAGAAGAAGACAGGAGAGGATTGAACATGATTAGAGTGGGTATTGTTGGTTACGGTAACTTGGGTAAAGGTGTAGAGAAAGCCATTTCCCAGAACGAGGATCTGGAACTGATTGCTGTGTTTACACGTCGTAATCCGGAGCAGATGGTCGCTGAAAGCACAGAAGTACGTTTTGAGCATATCTCTGCAGCGGAGCAATACATAGGCAAGATTGATGTTATGATCCTCTGTGGTGGTTCTGCAACCGACCTTCCAGAGCAGACACCAGCCATTGCCAAGTTGTTCAATACGGTAGATAGCTTCGATACACATGCGAAGATTCCTGAATTCTACAAGGAAGTTAATGCTGCGGCAGAGCAAGGCGGTCACGTAAGTGTCATTTCCACAGGTTGGGACCCAGGCTTGTTCTCCATGAACCGTCTGCTTGCACAGTCCATCCTGCCAGAAGGAAAAGAGTACACGTTCTGGGGCAAAGGTGTGAGCCAAGGCCACTCGGATGCTATTCGTCGTGTTCCAGGCGTTAAGGCGGGTGTACAGTATACTGTACCTGTTGAAGAGGTGATCAACCGCATTCGTGCAGGGGAGACACCAGAGCTGTCTACACGTGAGAAACATCTGCGTCAATGTTATGTGGTAGCAGAAGATGGTGCTAATCAGGATGAGATCCGTGAGACGATTGTGTCGATGCCTAACTACTTTGCAGATTACGATACAACTGTAACGTTCATTAGCGAAGAAGAATTGAAATCCGAGCATGAAGGTATGCCGCATGGTGGATTTGTTATTCGCAGTGGGGTTACAGGTGCCGGTCAAAAGCAAATTATTGAATTTGGTCTGAAACTCGACAGCAATCCTGAATTTACAGCAAGCGTACTTGTAGCGTATGCAAGAGCCGCACAACGCTTGAGCGTGGAAGGACATAAGGGAGCGAAAACGGTATTTGATATTCCGCTCGGTCATTTGTCTCCAAAATCGGCTGAAGATCTCCGCCGCGACTTGTTGTAATTCTGCTTCATTCCAGTGATTTTATAGAAACAGCTCGTCCTTGGATGTACAGGACGAGCTGTTTTTTTGGCTGTTGTTGTATACGATTCATACATTCATATGAATTAGCAGGTATATTCCTGCCTGTATCCCTGCTCGTGCTCTTGTGGAAAAGGCATCCTACACCCAGTGTGAGGGAATGTTAAGATGATCCGGCAACTTGGTATTCACATTACCTTTGGCTGCATTAATCTGGGATTGCGTCAGGAAGATGCCACCTCTCAGGTCTGCATCGCCCAGATCCGTATCCCGCAAGTCTGCGCCAATCCAATCCGCATTTCGTGTATCTGCATTTCGGAGATCGGCTGCGATCATTAAAGCCCCTCGGAAGCTTGCGCCCCTTAGGTCAGCCCCTTTTAAATTGGCACCAAAAAAGTCACTTCCGGAACGTTTTTTACTCTTCTTCGACTTCCCTTGTCCATGAGCGGTGGGTGGCACATTCGCGCGTACCATCTCACTTGCCTGGACCAAGAGTTGATTCACACTGGACCGATAACTGGCGATGTCCAGACGGAGAAGAGCCGCAGGCTCCAGATTGCTCAAGCGCTCAACCTCCTCATATAACTCACCAAATGCCGAGTGAAGGGATGACGTCTCCGGTCTCATCATCATTTCCTTCATATAACTGAGCAACTCGTGAAGTTGTCGCAAGGCAGGCAGACAATCGAACATCTCGTTTGCAGACTCTGGATGATCACGCCAATCTTTGCCCGCGTAGGTCACTTGGGACAGCTTCTGTCCAGCTCCGAAACAGTCATATACCGTGCAACCTTTGAACCCTTTCTGCCGAAGCTTGGTATGGATACCGCAGCGATTGTCCGTGCGCAGATTGGGACAGGGTGTGCCGCTGGCTTTATCAAAAGCAAAGTCAGATGACTTGCCATAGGGCAAGGCAACACAGCACAGGCCAAAACATTGCTCACAGTCTGCGCTAAGATGAGGACTCGCAGTGCTGGCAAATGGTTGGTTAGACAATGTAAACACTTCCTTATAATAGTACAAATAGATGGAATTACGTCAGTACCACTGTACCATTGCCTTGCGATTAGAGCAATTCTAATCAGTTTTCTCGTTCTATCCATCGAAGGTAGGGAAGAAGCCGAGTGAGTTGCCTTTACAATTGAGTTACTCAAGGGAGAAAGTATATGAGCTACTCCTCATGTGGAGGACAACAAATGCATACAAGGAAGAAGGGAATTCGTGTATGGATTGCAGTATTGATAACGAGTTGTTGTGTGGCTATAGACAGGATGGAAGATATGCGATTAATCATGCCCTAGTGAACATATAGATGAAACAAACCGCCTTCCATCATCGGGGAGAGCGGTTTGTTTCATCTCATGTGGTTACCCTATCAAGAGGGAATACAGATGAATTATCATGCATGGTAGGTCAGCAGATCAGTATATCCGCACAGGGTTATTCTAGCTCGGGATCGATAGGATACGTATGACTGCCCGTACTTACTTCCTGAAAGATATCATTCGAATTGGTATTTGTTAGATTGGGAGTGCCTCCCAACAGTTTTTCCAAATCACCCATGGTGACGGGACGAGCGTGCGGCTTTAGAGCATAAGCAAGTTGGCCATTCGGTTCCAATGTTGCTATCTCCAGATCGCTCAGGTTGGATATTCCATTTAGTCGTAACTGGGTTTCTAACTGATCTACGGTGTAACGCATTTTTTTTAAATTAGTGATGCTGATCTCACCATTCTCTACCACGATTTTGGAGCTTCCGCTCAATAACCGTTCGAACAGATTAAATTTAATCTTTAGTCTCTCTACCAAGAGCAGTGTTGCAATAAAAACGGTGGCTGACCCAATTGCCTTTCCTAGTTCATGATTTGCAACAGGTTGCACAATGGTTGTACCGATTGAGATCATGATGACTGTAGTAGCGACATTCATTTGTGAGATTGATTTGCGCCCTGCAATTCGTAGAAGAATCATACCTACGAGTACTAACAAAATGGATTTCCATATCCAGTCCATGGTGATTCTCCTTTAATTCAAATATTATCTTTTTTCGTTAAAGGTAGCTTGTTCTGGAGATGAAACGTTTATACAACAAATCAGCAAGCGTTTCTCTGTTGATTACTGAGAGACGCTTGCTGATTAAAGTTATTCTATATCATTCCTATTAGTATTAAACTACACCTTGAGCAATCATGGAATCAGCTACCTTGAGGAAACCGGCGATATTCGCTCCGGCTACGAGGTTGCCTTCACAGCCATACTCTTCAGCAGCTTCTACACAGCTGGTGTAGATGTTCTTCATGATGTCATGCAACTTGGCGTCTACTTCTTCAAATGACCAGGACAACCGCATGCTGTTCTGTGACATTTCAAGAGCAGACACGGCTACACCGCCGGCATTAGCCGCTTTGGCTGGACCGAACAGCACGCCTGCGCCGTGGAAGACGTCAATGGCAGCCAGGGTGGAAGGCATATTCGCGCCTTCGCCAATGGCCTTCACGCCACCTTTGATTAGAAGGGCCGCAGCTTCTTCATCGATCTCATTTTGCGTCGCACATGGAAGAGCAATATCACAAGGGATAGACCAGATGCCTTCACAGCCTTCGGTATATGTAGCATGCGGATGTTCTTTGATGTATTCGCTGATGCGAAGACGATCAACCTCTTTCAGACGTTTCACGGTATCCAGGTTGATGCCTTGTGGATCGTGTATGTAGCCACCTGAGTCACTACACGCCACGACTGTAGCTCCAAGCTCCTGGGCCTTCTGAATGGCATAGATGGACACATTACCAGAGCCAGAGACAACGACTGTGCTGTCTTGGAAGCTGAGCCCCTTGGATTGCAGCATCTCCTTCACGAAGTACACACAGCCGAAGCCAGTTGCTTCTTTACGTGCCAAGCTTCCTCCGTACAGCAGTCCTTTTCCTGTCAACACGCCTGCTTCATGCCCGCCATGGATACGTTTGTATTGGCCGAACATGTAACCAATTTCCCGTGCGCCTACACCAATGTCACCTGCCGGTACATCCGTATCGGAACCGATATATTTGTACAGCTCTGTCATGAAGCTTTGCGTGAAACGCATGACTTCCAGATCCGATTTTCCTTTGGGATCGAAGTCAGAACCGCCTTTACCACCGCCAATGGGCAGACCGGTCAAAGCATTTTTGAAGATCTGTTCGAAGCCAAGGAACTTGATGATGCCCGAGTATACAGAAGGATGGAAGCGAAGTCCACCTTTGTAAGGGCCAATGGCACTGTTGAATTGCACCCGGAATCCACGGTTAACCTGAACTTTGCCCTGATCATCTACCCATGGGACACGGAATGTGATTACACGTTCGGGTTCAACAAGCTGTTCCAACAGACTATGGTTCTTATACTTGGGGTGTGCTTCAATAACAGGAATAAGGGAATCCAGAATTTCTTTGACAGCCTGATGGAACTCGTCTTCGTACGGATTTCTGGCGACAACCGACTCGTAAACGGAATGAACATAATCTGCGGCAGTAACTTGAACGGACTCTGTAGTTTCTTTTGTTATCGTGGACACTTTTTCGATGCACTCCTTTATTGTGTTAAAGTCTGTAGAGGCTTATTTGCATAAATTGAATAAAAGTTTGTAGTTAAATATACAGGAAAGCAAATAAAAATACGAGATGAAAATTCATAAAATGTTTTTTATGCAGTAATTAAAATGTTCTATGGATCTACCACATGATGTGAAGAATTAAGTTATTAAATGGAAGATATGACCACAAATGATAATAAAAAAGCAAGTTAGACGAATATACTGGATTAAAATATTAGTTTTGGTAAGATGGTAAGAAGGTCTCGTATCCCGGGGTCTTTTTATAATATAAAGGAGGAAAACAAGATGATGAAGAGAAACATGCCAATCAACATGGAGAACAAGGCTTGTATAGGGGGTGAAATTTACTATGAACCATAGGACTTCCCGCCATAATTGCAGAGAGAAGCTGGTGAGCCAGCTATTTACATTCGGTGAAGAGAAAAGAACATTTCTCGACGCCTATTTCGACGTGCGCGATCCAGAGCGGATACAGTTGGAAAAACAACTGTCGGCATATACGGAGTATGTGGAAAAACTGCTCCTGGGCCCGGATGAAGATCTGGACTCGGCTGTATTGATCGGCAGTCATATTGATTTTGAATATCTCGATTTTCATACATCAGATTCGTTCATGATTGTTATGCCAGAAGATACCGATCCTGATGAGGGGCGTATTTCCTTCCTCTCTCCAGTAGGGAGTCAATTACTGCTTGGCAGTGTAGGGGAAGTTAGGTCTGTTCATACACCATCAGGTTCCATGAGAATCCGCATCACGGGGATTGAGCTGAGGAGCGAAACCTTGAACGAGCCGGCCCTAGGGGGTGCAGATCATGCACTTTAAAGAGACAGACTTGCCAGGGATTGGGCGTAAATACTGGCTGCATACCCGTAGTGGTGAGCACTTGGTCATTGTGATTCATAACGACGAGCGACGTGACCTGTTCCATATGGAGTCAGGGGATACGCCTGAAGAGGTGGGCGATATGGTATCACTTGTCACCCTGGACGATGATGAAGCCCGGGCAGTAGCCGCCATCGTTGGTGGTATGACCTATAAACCGAAGTTTCAGGATGAGCGTGAAGTGATGCTTGAAGGGCTGTTAATCGAATGGCTGCGAATTGAACCTCACGCCGCAAGCGTTGGCATGACGATTGGTGAACTGGATATCCGTCAGGCTACGGGCGCCGTTATTCTCGCTGTTGTGACCAAGGATAAGGAGAAGCATTTTAATCCAGGCCCGGATTATGCTTTTACCGCTGGAGCTACAATTGTAGTTGCCGGTGAACGGAATCAGATCAAACATCTCAAACAATTGTTGACTGATGGACGGACTTAGCCTATGGATATGCTCATATTCGAAGTGGGAATTGCCGTTGCGCTGATTACACTTACTGGGCTGATATCTTCACGATTACGATTTTCGGTCATTCCGTTCTATATCCTGATTGGTATGGCTGTTGGACCACATGCACCACAGATCGGCATAGTGGATTTACGTTTTATCGAAAGTTCGACCTTTATTGAATTTATGGGCAGGCTTGGCATTTTGTTTTTGTTATTTTATCTGGGTTTGGAGTTCTCGGTCTCCCGTTTATTAAAGTCTGGTAAAGCCATTCTGACCGGGGGCATGTTCTATGTTGGTCTGAATTTTGTCTCTGGATTGTTGTTGGGGTGGTTCATGGATCTGCCCCTTCAGGAGACACTTGTTGTCTGCGGGATCATGACCAGCTCTTCTACAGCCATTGTAGCTAAAGTGCTGGTTGATCTGAAACGCACGGCAAACCCTGAAACAGAGATTATCATGGGCATGATCATGTTCGATGACTTGTTCATCGCGATTCATATCTCCATCCTGACTGGGCTTGTGCTCAGCGGGGCAACTTCATTCTTAAGTGTTCTACTGGTATCGCTGTCTGCCCTGCTGTTTATTGTGCTGTTCCTGATTATTGGCAGGAAAAGCATCAAATATATTGATAAGGCACTGAATATCAAGTCATCAGAGTTGTTCCTGCTTACCGTCATGACACTGCTCTTCCTGGTGGCTGGTTTCTCGGAGACACTACATGTAGCGGAAGCTATTGGAGCGTTGATGATGGGGCTTGTACTGGGCGAATCAAGGCATGTGAGTCGGATTGAACATCAGATTATGCCATTCAAAGATTTTTTTGGTGCGATTTTCTTCTTCAGTTTTGGCCTGACCATCGAGCCGGCTTCACTTGGCGGAGCTATTGGGATGACGATTATTGCTGTTATTCTGACGATCGCCAGTAACTATGGTGCAGGTATGATCGCTGGCAGATTGGCTGGAATGAGCCCTAAGGCCTCGTTGAATGTGGGCTTTACCCTGGTCTCCCGGGGCGAATTCTCCATTATTATGGCGAACATCGGCAAGGCCGGAGGGCTGATGGTATCCATCCAATCGTTTGCCGTGTTGTATGTGTTAATTCTGGCTGTGCTGGGACCTATTCTGACAAAAGAATCTCCGCGGATCTACGCACAGTATGAGCGTCTAAGGAAGCGGATGAAACGAAGGGAAACGGGTTGAGTCAAATGACTGTCCTTGAACAGATCGGGTATTCTGATCGTAGTGTTTAATAGGCGTCACACCATTCGGAGAGCGAAATTACTCCGGGGTGTGGCGTTTTTTTATTACTGGGAACCCATCCAATACAGGCTTGTTATTATATCAATTTCACCAAATTATGGTATGTATCCATATCTTGTGCGTGGTCATGAATGTTCAAGTCCACGGGCAGGACTATAGATGTGATTTGGTAGATAGGGATTGAAAATAAACAGTTATTATGTAAAATAATGTTATATTTAAATCTAGCAGTTGAATAGATATTTTACACGAGAACGTAGAGGACAGAAGAGACCTGAAGAAGCGGAGCTAAAAGCTTTCTGGAAGAAAGCTACTTCGTAAGCATGTACTTCGCCTTTATCAACAGATTTTCACCTTTGCAAAATTGAATCAAAAAATCTGGGGATAACAGTGATCGGAAGGTTATTCTATCATCGGAGTGGCAAGTGTAAATATTCTTTTGTTCAACTTATGTTTCAGTGTAACAGAAGGTAGAATGACGAGGAGGAATAGCTCATGAACAAGAAAAGTAGATTTCAACGGTTAAAATGGGCCAGTACAGGAATTTTGCTCAGTCTCGTATTATTTGCTCTACCTGCATCTGCTGCATGGAATGATACATATCAGGGTTATGCGACGTATACGGGCTCAGGTTACTCGGGAGGTGCCGTGTTGCTTGATCCCATCCCGGCGGACATGAAGATTACCGCACTTAATCCGTTCCAGCTCAATTATAACGGTGTCAAAGCTGCACTAGCGGGAGCCTACCTTGAAGTCCAAGGTCCGAAAGGCAAAACAACCGTCTATGTAACAGACCTCTATCCAGAGGGTGCCAGTGGAGCGCTCGATCTCTCCCCAAATGCCTTTAACCTGATTGGTGACCCAAAGGCAGGAAAAATCAATATCAGCTGGAAAGTGGTCAAAGCCCCCATCCAAGGCAACGTCTCCTATCGGATCAAGGAAGGCAGCAGTCAGTGGTGGGCAGCCATTCAGGTTCGCAATCACAAATATCCGGTACTGAAGTTTGAAGTGAAACAGAAGGATGGTACGTGGCTCAATCTTGAAAAGCAGGACTATAATCATTTCCTCGGAACTGGACTGGGCAAAGAAAAACTAAACATTCGTATGACCGATATTCGCGGTCAGGTATTAAATGACACGATCCCGGCTCTGCCTAATGATGGATCGGGTGGTGCGTACATCGTACCGGGCAATGTCCAGTTTCCAGATTGACAGATATAAGAAGGTGTTATAAAAAGAAGTATGTTCATTGACGTATTCTTAACGAAAAGTCGTACTTTGTACGGCTTTTTTGGGTACACGAAAAGAGGAGAATCAACCGTATGAAAAAAAGTTTGCCTTCATATCAGTCAACACATCCCTATTGGAAACAGTATCAGGCCTTTTTCCCGAAAGAAGTGAGGCTGGATGATGATACAGCTCCAGAAGAAGAATGGTGGGAGTTGAATGGGGTTCATCTGCATATCGATCGCTTACCTGCGCCAGAGTCTCCAATCAAAATTCTGTTCATTCATGGTGCGGGAGGCAATGGCAGGTTGCTCGCTCCGTATGCCCGAATGCTACAGCGACATGGATACGAGGTGGTATCGCCAGATCTTCCGCCGTATGGGTTAAGTTACGCCATGTCTGGTACACGTATCAACTATGAACTATGGATAGAGCTACTTGTGTCAGTTATTGAACGGGAATTCGAGAAAGATGGCAAGCCAATCATTGTACTGGGAAGCAGCATCGGAGGTATGCTTGCCTATCATACCAGTGCACGCAGCAAGCACGTTAAGGGTTTGATCGCAACTACATTTGTAGATACGAGTAATCAGGAAATGCGCGACCAGCTTGCGCCGAATCGTCTGGTGAGCCGGGCGGGAAAACGTATGATGGATCTGTTCCCTGGTCTGCTGGATGATGTACGTATTTCGGTCAAACAGGTATCCCGAATGCAACTGATTACTAATAACAAGGACTTAACCCGGCTTATTATGGCTGATCGACAAGCGGCAGCTACACGTATTCCGTTGGAATTATTAAGAACATTTTTTAATAAAAAACCGGAGGTAAGCCCGGAACAGTTCAACCAGTGTCCGGTCCTGCTGGTTCACCCTGAACTGGACCCCATGACACCGATCAGGTTCAGCCAATCTTTTTTTGATCGTCTGGTGGTGGATAAGGAATGCGTGATCTTGGAAGGGGCAGGCCATTTTCCTATTGAGCAGCCAGGACTGAAACAGTTGGAGGCGGCGGTACTACGATTTTTACAACAAATTCAATGATGACCACAGGCTACTACACTGCTTCGCATAAGATCGTTTACATATCCTAAGTACGTAAAACACCTCCCACTAAGGGAGGTGTATTTGAATGTTTTCGATATGAACTGCGCTACCGCCAACCTGAATCTGTGTGATTTCATTAGAGCTGTCCAAAGTTAATCTGGCTCGGATCTCGGAGGGGCGGTTCATGGTATACCCTTGTCTGATCGTGTACGTGTGAAGATGAGGATCTGTAAGCTGGTTGTATTGGGATAAATAACAGAGCATTGCACCATTGGATGTGCCCGTTGCGCTCTCTTCCGGTATATCATAAAGCGGTGCAAAATTACGGCATTCTGCCAGAACGTCCTCAGCATCTGATTCGAGTGTAAACACATGATAACCTACGGTATGATGAGCCTTGCATATTTCAGTGATACGCTGGAAGTCAGGGTCGATTTTGGTTAGAACATCAATATCTTTAACGGCTATCATGATATCGGGTAGCCCGGTAGACACAATCTGTACAGGTAGTTCGGAATGCAAATCCTCCATAGAAATACGTAACGAATCGGCAATCTGCTGTCGATCCACGATCTCCCCAAACTCCGGCAACGTCTGAGACAGATAGACTTCTCCATTGACTTCGATATCAACTTTAAGAATTCCGGCCAGTGTCTCCAGTGTATATGTACCAACATTAACGAGCTGCTGTGTCTTCATTAGATAAAATAAAGCAATTGTGGCATGTCCACATAGATCGACTTCATCACTTGGGGTGAAATAACGCACTTTGAAATCAGCCTGATCCGAGGGCATAACAAATGCAGTCTCTGAAAAACCGACTTGTCTGGCAATCTCCTGCATCTGGGTTTCAGACAAATGCGCTGCTTGTAAAACAACACCTGCGGGGTTTCCGCCATGAGCCTTGTCCGAAAATGAATGTAATGTACTTACTTCTACTTCCATCGTGTTACCTCGCTTGTTCAGTTATTGGGTTAAGATTTAACGTAGTCGATAATGGACATTATATCACGATTGTTGAACGGGCTTGTGAATCCCAGATTGCTGTGAATTTTGAATGAATAGGTCAAGTGATTGCTGGGAAAGGGTAATGAAGGGAGAGAGAGTATAACGATAATCAATGGAAAGGCTGGGATTTCTAATGAAAGCAATTGTGATTGAGAAATTTGGTGGAGCGGAACAATTGAAGGAACAGGAAGTAGCCAAGCCAGCATGTGGAGTGAATCAGGTGTTAATCCGAACACATGCCACGTCGGTGAATCCGGTAGACTTCAAAATCAGACAAGGTGATATGAAAGAAGCAGCGGAGAATTTTCCGTTGATTCTGGGCGGCGATGTTGCGGGTATTGTGGCTGAAGCAGGTTCAAATGTCACGCGGTTCAGAGAAGGTGATCGGGTATTTGCGCGTCCGCGTCAATTCGGAACTTATGCAGAATATGTTGCTGTTGATGCGGATATTATTGCCCGTATACCGGAGCAACTGAGTTTCGAGGAAGCGGCAGCGATCCCGCTGGCTGCGATGACGGCTTGGCAAGCCCTTGTGGATCATGGACGTTTAGGCAAAGGGCAGAAGGTACTCATTCATGCTGGTGCAGGTGGTGTGGGAACATATGCAATTCAGATCGCCAAGTCCCTAGGCGCTGAAGTGGCTTCCACGGCAAGTGAATCAAACGAAGCGTTGCTTCGCTCGTTGGGTGTGGATCATTTTATCAACTATAAAAAAGAAGATTTCTCGGAGGTTCTCTCCGGTTATGATGTTGTACTGGACACTATGGGCGGTGATATTCAGCGCGATAGCTTCAAGGTGTTAAAGTCTGGCGGGCATCTGGTATCCTTGGTGGAACAACCGGATGAGAAGCTTGCCAAGGAAGCCGGAGTAACGGCCAACGTCTTCATGATGGAGCCCAAAGGGGATCAACTGGATCAGCTGGCTGAACTGGCTGCGGAAGGCAAGCTCAAATCGATTATTGATGGAACGTACCCGCTAACTCAACAGGGAGTACGGGAAGCACATGAGAAGAGTGAAACCCATCATACCCGCGGGAAACTGGTTATTCAGGTGCAATAGAATTCATTAACTGGTAGAAGTATTTGGACTCATGAGTCTGATACAGATTGAACCACGCCTGTAATGTTTCTGGTGCAAAGACATTCAACAGCTTCAACACATGCATCGTAAATTCTAACGGAGCTATTCCAGATGCAGTAACTATATTTCCATCGGTTACTGCTGGCTCCGTTTGATAATATGTTTCTCCGGTATAATCGGGGCATACCATCTTCAGGTATTCTAAATCATTGCTTGTATGCTGTCTGGAATCCAGTATCCCTATTTTTGCAAGTGCAACTGTCGCACCGCAAATCGCCGCAATAACCGTACCCTTTTCTATAGAGGAAGCAACTTTTTTCAATAGAGGATCATGGATGGTGTCCATCCAGGTGTTTCCTCCTGGAAGAATGATGACATCGTTACTTTTCAATGCACATTCATCCATAGAAATATGAGGAAGAATGTTTAATCCGCCCATGGTAGTTACCGGATGTTTATCTAGGCCGACCGTTACCACCTGCAAAGGCTCGATCTCTTTTCTGAAATACCTTCCCGAGTTCAATTCAGCAGTTAGATACCCTACCTCCCAGTCTGACATCGTATCAAATACATATAGATATACGTTCTTTGTTTGCATCATGCACACTCCTTTTGTTATTCATAATTGAATGGATTACTCTTGTATTATAAAAAAACTTCACTGACATCTACGGTCAGTGAAGTTTTTAAATTTGAAAATTAGCAGTCCTATGAACCAAGAACGGGACTGCTCCCCAATTGTGGTGGAATAAGATATAATGGGAGAAATTTATTCCATTCTGTGCATGAGGTGATTAGGATGTCCAACGAACTCATTCAAGCTATTCAGTTGTTAAAAGAAAAGAAGTGGGTGGATCTGACCCATACATTTGGACCGGAATCTCCACATTTTTCAGCTTTTGAAGCAGCACAATTCGATACATTGTTTGATCACAAGCAAGGTTTCTTTGCCCAGAGCTTCAAATTTCCCGGTCAATACGGGACACATCTCGATGCACCGATTCACTTCGTTCGGGATACCCGGTATCTGGATGAGTTGGGCTTGAAGGAGCTTGTATTGCCACTTGTGGTCATTGACCAGTCCACCGAAGTAGAGAACAATCCGGATTTCACACTGGATGTGGAGCATATTCTTGAATTTGAAAGAGAGCATGGCGTGATTGAAGCTGGAAGCTTTGTAGCCTTACGTACAGATTGGAGCAAACGGTGGCCTAATCATGAAGCATTTGATAACAAGGATGATGAGGGCAACAGTCATGCACCCGGTTGGTCGGTTAGTGCGCTCATGTTTTTGTTTGAGGAAAGAAAAATAAAGGCCATTGGCCATGAAACCTTTGATACAGATTCGGCCGTGGATTATCAGAAGAATGGAGCACTTCTGGCAGAATATTATGTACTTGCCCAGGATACATATCAAGTTGAGTTGTTAACAAACCTGGATCAGGTGCCAGCTAAAGGCGCAGTAATCTTCAACATTGTGGCGAAGGCGGAGAAAGCATCCGGCTTTCCAGTTCGATCTTTT
This sequence comes from Paenibacillus amylolyticus, assembly GCF_050990605.1. GTDB lineage: Bacteria > Bacillota > Bacilli > Paenibacillales > Paenibacillaceae > Paenibacillus > Paenibacillus amylolyticus_H. The sequence continues at coordinate 4,680,933 of NZ_CP158832.1, read as the reverse complement.
GCCATTTTGCCGTAAAACAGGGTAGATCGAAGCTTCGTTCCATCTTCTCGGTACTGAAACCGATTGTTTTGAACGCGCACTAATAGATCAATCAGCTACTAACTAAATTAACTGATTTACATATGTAAATAGCAAGGGAGGCGTATTCCGCCTCCTTTTTATGTTGTTACTTTTGATCCGAGTGAGGATCTTGATTAAATCTTTGAGAGATTTTTTTCTCTGTTTTCTTACGCCGTATCCAGCGCTTGAGTAAGCCTTCTTCTTTGCGTTCTTGCAGTGTTTCCTTCAATCCTTGAATCATAAATTCCGATCTTCGTCTGTCATCCCGACTAATCTCGCGTAATTCCTTAATAAATTTGTCGTCCATATCTGCCTCTCGCTTATTCAGGATAATCCCATTATACCGAACGTACGTTCTTTTATCAAGTTTTTCCATTACGAATATTTTCGAGACCAATATAGTGAAAAGAAGCACAGGAACAATGCACGGCATGTGTGAGAATGGTAGGTACTACAAGGTTGAAAATTGAGAGAACGGAAGGAGCGATTCATGATGAAGCAGCGTGAAGGCAGATCGTGGTTACTCATTTTGATGCATGCAATGCTGGGGATTGGGGCGATCGTTGGAGGAAGCATATTAATCATCGACCCAACTGGAAGTATGGTAAATTTGCCCGAATCTTTGTTGCAGAATTCACCGTTTGCCAGTTTTTTGTTCCCGGGGATCATCCTATTGCTTGTTCTTGGTGTAATGCCTGCCATGATTTCCATTGCGCTCATCCGCTACACTCATTGGAAGCTGGGTGAGAGACTTAATCTCTATCCTGACCGCTACTGGGCTTGGACTTTTTCCTTATATACGGGCTTTGCTCTCATCATCTGGATTATGGCGCAGGTGTACTGGATCCAGGATGTCTCTATTATTCACTTGGTCTATTTTGCATGGGGAGTGGGTATTCAAGTGGTGACCTTATTGCCTGCTGTACAGCGAACATATTCGAAATAAATTGCTCCCATGTCGAACAAACAGCTGCCAAAAGAATCGTTGAATGATTCTGTCGGCAGCTGTTTGTTATGGGCATCGAGATAATATATGTTGTTGTATTCATATTGACAAAGAAGTAATATCCTCGCATACTTACGTAATATACTTTATAAAGTGTATTTATTAATAAAGAAAATAAGTACATGTGATGAATATCGCAAAATCATAAATCTGCAGGAACAGGGAGGTGTGCATGGATGGTATACGTTATTATGGCGATTATAATTTGGGCTGGTACCTATGCTAGTATGGTCTTGTCTAAACAGCCGATTGAAGTAAAACCTGTGAAATCGATGGATGATTTGTTTGAGTGAACAGAGCAACTTTGGCGATTCCGATTATTGGCGAGCACGAAGGAACTCGTGAGTTCGAGTAAGGTAGTGCGTTGTGCTATGATATGGAGTGAAATGACATCCATACCATTGCTTTGGCTCCATTGAACCAAAGTAGAAACGAGAGGGTTATGAAAAAAGCCAATGCTACAATGATGAAATACATCAATTTGAATAATGTGCGTGAAGTCATGCAGCAAATCGAGACGGCGACCAAACCGCAATTAGCTTCACTCACCAATCTTAGTGTTGTTACCATTAATGCGCTGATCCAGGAATTATGTGCTGGTGGAGAGTTGTTCCAGGATAAAGTGGTTCCCTCTAACGGCGGTCGTCCTGCTCAGACATATCGATATAATTATAACTTTAAGCTTGCTTTGGTTCTTTACATCAAAGAGATGAAAGGCCAGGAGTTGATTGCAGCAACGGTCATGAATCTGGAGAATAAGGTTGTGCTGAAGGAAGAGAGCATTTTGCCTGCTTTTGATAAACAGCATGTGCTGCAACTTATCGCTCGTTTCGTTGCCGAGTATCCCTCCATTGATATGATTGGCATCGGTATCCCGGGACAAGCCGTCGATGGGGACATTACGGTGAGCAGTCATGAAGAGCTTATCCATTCACATCTGATACGGGAGATCGAGAGCGAGTTCCGACTGAACGTTCTCGTGGAGAATGATGTGAATGCAGCGATTAGCGGGTACTGTACACAGCATGCAGATATGAAGGAACAGAGTGTAGCAGGAATTTATTTTCCGAACCGATATCCGCCAGGTATGGGCATGATGTTGAATGGACAGATGATCCGCGGGAAAAACGGCATGTTTGGTGAGATTAAGTATCTTCCTTATTCACCAGATTGGAAACGTGACATAAGCAAAGATGAATTTGTAGTGCAGGTATGTCATATTCTGCAAACGATCAATGCTGTCGTTGCCCCGCACCAGATTGTCATTTATCAGGAACGTGTGGATAGAGAAGAGCTGGATTTGGGGTGGAAACAATATGGGGAGCAGCATCCCATGCCGTCATTGCCAGAGATTGTACATCAGGACTCGTTCCAGTATGATTTTGATGCTGGGTTACGGGGAATGGTTCTTCAGGCATTGAAATCAAGCATTCTATCCGAAGCCCTATAACCCAACAGGTAGTGTCAGCAGTTTTATTGCATAAGCTAACTCTTGTTGAGGAGGATTCATGATGCGTGAAGAAGAGAGAATGATGAAGGGCATCTTGTTTAGCCCAAGTGATCCGGAATTAAAGACCATCAAAAGGCGGGCTCATAATCTCAGTCAGCGTTACAGTCATACCTTCGAAGAACAGACGGAGGAAAGGAAGGAGATATTGCAACAGCTACTGGGGCAGATCGGTGAAGGCGGATTTATGCAAGGCCCCATCTTCTTTCATTATGGTGTGCATACCCGGATAGGCGATCACTTCTTCGGTAATTACAATCTGACCATACAAGATGATGCACATGTGACGATCGGGGACTATACCAGTTTTGGTCCCAACGTTACGATTGTTACCCCCATTCATCCCATGATTGCCAGTGAGCGGAGACAGATGGTGGATCAGAAGGGTGATGTGAAGTCGCTGTGTTATGCCAAACCGGTCACGATTGGTAACGATGTTTGGATCTCGGCGAACGTCACCGTGTGCGGGGGAGTTACAATTGGAGATGGATGTGTCATTGGAGCAGGGAGTGTCGTGACTCGTGATATTCCACCCCATTCCTTTGCCGCAGGCGTTCCGTGTAAGGTGATTCGCAAAATTACTGAAGCCGACAGCATGCGAAATTACCCCGATATTTTGGCAGATTGCAGCGTGCTTGAAGAGTAAAAAAGCTGTCACCAGGATCGATTGAGATGATCCAGTGACAGCCTTTTTATTAACCGTTTACTTGGAGGCGTGATAGTTGCTCAAGAATTCTTTTACTTTTGCCGGATCAGCTTTCAATTCATTTCCGGTCTGAACGAGTGGGCTTACTGTGGAGTAAGCTTTGAGTTTGTTGTTCTTGTAGAAACTTAAAATCTCATCCTGATTAATGGAGTGCAGAACGGCTTTTCTCAGGTCGCTGCTCTTGGCAACATCACGGTTGGCCGTGTTAAACAGGAGATAAGAAACGGCGTTGCTTGGAATGCTTTGCAGTTTCAGCTTGCTGTCATTTTCGATGATGTCATACTTGGTCTCAGGTACGCCGTAGTATAAGTGAATTTCACTGCTGCGAAGAGCAGAGAGGGCGCTGTCTGCATCCGCGATGAATCGGACATTGACCTGAGCAATTTTCGGTGCATATTCCGTGCCTTTGCGGTATCCCGGATTTTGCAAGAATACAGCTTCATAGTCATTTTTATAAGACAAAATATAAGGCCCGCTAGTATAGAGGGTGTTATTGTATGCTGCGCCTTCAGTTACCGTGTTCTGATCACCGTAAGGAATATCTTTGTTGACGTCAAAGGAAGTTACATCATATGTGTTGATGCTCTCCACCTGTTTTTTGGATACAATCCCGGCAGATTGGTGAGCCAGGTAGTTCAGTACTTGTGGGAAAGGTTCCGTTGTGGTCAGTTTAACGACCTGATATTTACCTGCGCTATTATCTGCTTTGGTTTTGTCAGTTACGAGTTCTGTAATTTTGCTGCCCAGTCCTTGTTCCAATGCTTCGAGGATTGTGCCGTTACCGCTGGATTGTTTAACCGATTGCAATGCACTCAGATCTGTTACAACCTCAGCTTCTTTGATGTGTTCATGCAGACTGTATGTCCGGTGATCCGGAACGGAATCTTTGTTTTTGGCACGATCCAGGGAGAAGATCACATCATCTGCGCCGACACGTTCTCCTGTATCTACAGCTTTTTTGTTATCAATCTTCGCAAAGTTGATATCGTCTCTGAGAATGAAGTAGTAGTCTGAATTACCCTCAGCAATGCTGAAATTATGAGACAGTGACCCTTCTGCTGTCAGCTGATCATCATCTGTGAGGTTAACAAGACGTACATACATATTTGTATTCAACTGGTTGATGGAACCGTCATTTCCTTTGATCGGATCAAGGGAAGTCAGTACGGATGCGCTTTGCGTCAGAATCAACGGATCTTTGGCATTTTTGGAGCTGTCCTTGAACTCAATTGGTTCCCAAGCCATCGCGCGGGATTTGGAGAGACGAACCGTGTCGACATTCAGAATGTCTTTGTTCACAGCCTGACTTTTCAGGGAAATGTACAAAGGAGCGATATAAGCCTGATCGGTTACCAAGCGATCTTCCAATTGTTTATAGGTTTCCTTGTATTCGTCTGGTGTCTGGGTAGCGGCCTGATCAATGAGCTTATCAATCTCCCCATCTGCGAGGATACTGTAGTCTCCACCTGTTTTGAAAAGGGAACGTACCGCATAATCGGGATTTCCCGTTACCGTAGTCCAGCTGGACAAGGCAATGTCATAATTTCCTGCGTCCTGCTGGGATTTGAAGCTACCGTAATCCGGTTGCAGGTTCAGCTTCACATTGAAGCCGTTTTTGGTCAGCTGGTCGCGGACAATGTTTACATCATTTTCGGAAGAACTCATGGCGAGCAGCTCAATGTCTGCCGGTTTTTGTGCAGTTTCTGTGGTGTCCGCTGGTGCGGTCTCCGCCTGGGATTCGGTTTTCGTTTTTACACTGCAGCCGGAAATCACAATGACGAGAATTAATAGCAATGAGATCAGTGTCCGTTTTTTCATGGGATTACCCTCCATATCTAGAATGTGTGATGTGTGAATTTTTATATATTTTCTTCATTTCAACCAATCATTTAGGCCTTCTCCAGTTTGGGATCAAGCGCATCACGCAGACCGTCTCCGAGGAAGTTAAACGAAAGAACCAGCAAAATGATAGCCAAGCCTGGATAAATGGCCAGATAAGAGTGAGTCTCCAGGTATGTGCTGCCCAGCTTCAGAATGTTACCCCATTCCGGAATATGCGGCTCCACGCCGAGTCCCAGATAACTCAGACTGCTGGTAGCAATAACAGCTCCGCCAATCGTGAGTGTAGATTTGATAATCATGGGCGCAAGGGAGTTGGGAATAATGTGTTTGAATATAATCGTACGATTGTTGTACCCCAGTGCACGCGCAGCTTCAACAAATTCAAAAGTAGATACATAGAGTACACTGGCTCTCATCGTACGGGCGTACGTTGGAATGGAACCCAGACTAAGCGCCAGAATAAGATTGACGGTGTTGGCTCCGAACGCTGCAATAATCGCAATGGCGAGCAGAATTCCCGGAATCGCATAGAGAATATCAAGCAGACGCATGATGATATTATCCGTATGCCTGCCGTAGAAGCCGGAGAGCGCTCCGAGGACTCCACCGATCAACACGGGAATGATCGTCGACATGCAACCTACGATCAAGGAGATCCGTGCACCGAATACAATCCGGGAAAATAAACATCGTCCGAAGTCATCCGTTCCCAAGGGATACGCCAGGGAAGGGGATTGAAGCAGAGCGGAATAGTTATTTTCCACAGCCATGCTGTAGTCAAAGGTAAAGAAACTGCAGATGGATATCGAGAACAGAAATATGATAAAAAACAAACCGGACATTGCAGTCATATTCGGAGCAAGGCGCTCCCACAGATCATTCCAGAAGTTTGATTTTTGTTTCCCCTGTCTGCGAATGCGTCCAATGATGGAAATGCCGAGCAATAGTGCAAATACATTACCTGTGATCGAGGTCAGCATCAGCACTACACTGACACCGATCATCCAGCGAGGAAGGATCGAGGTCGCGTTATATCGGGATACGATAATCAGCACAACCAAGTAGATGACCAGAATAAATATCAGCACCGCCATGGCTGGCAGAAAGTTGTCAGCCACATAAGGTTTGAAGATATTTAACGTAGATACACCGATCACGAACAGCTGGGTTAACAGCATGTATACCGCAAAGGTATACTCCACGTTTCTGGATTTTCGAATCAGATGAAAGGCTGCCGTTACGATAAATATATTGCCTGAAATGATAGCAAGCAGCTGAACCGAGGCCAGCCTTCGAGTCAGAGCAGAGACGGTACCGGTGCGAATCAAGTCTTTTCGAATCCGAAACGTGATGACCGTTTGAACCAGTGTGAAAAATAAGTAAATCCCAAGGATCGTTAGCAGAAATGGTTTGAACGTCTGGTCACTCCAGTCATAACTGTTGAACAGGAACAATGCAGTCAAGAGAAGGGATGTGACCCAAGCGAAGCTTGCCTGACTGTATTCGCGAGAAGACTTAAGCCGGAAACGCATTTCTTGTGTTAAGGACGAGTTTGTCATAGTACACCTGCTTTAAGAGGTAGTTCAACACACACTTTAATATTGTTTCATCTTGGAGCGTACTCTTGGATCAATAAAAGCATAGAGCAGATCAACCGCTACATTGATAATGGAGATCGTAATGGCAGTGTAGATTACTCCGCCCATGATACTCGGAATATCGGGAATGAATTGCTTATCCACAATGTAACTGCCGAGACCGCTGATATTGAACACTTTCTCCGTTACTGCTGCCCCACCCAACATGGCTCCGAATTGAAGTCCAACGACAGTTACAATGGGAATCAATGCATTGCGTACTGCGTGTTTCAGCATGACTTGGCGTTCGCTTAATCCTTTGGCACGGGCGGTCATCACATAATCCTCATGAATGATTTCAAGTGTAGAAGACCGGGTCATCCGAGCCACTGCAGCCGTCAGTCCCGTACCCAGCACAATGGTTGGCATAATGATCGACAGCCAGTTCTGCGGGTTGAAGGTGGCAGGAAGCCACTGCATTTTGATCGAGAAGTTCAGAATGAAAATAAGTCCTTGCCAGAAATTCGGGATCGATAGACCAATCAGAGCAATAAACATGAAGGTATAGTCGAACCACGAATTAGGCTTAATAGCAGAGATGATACCAATGGGCAATGCAATGACGAGTGCTAACAGCAGGGAGATGACCGCCAGCGTCAAGGTAATTGGAAACTTCCTTGCAATTGTTGAGGTTACGTCTTCATTTCCTGCAAATGACTTGCCAAGATCGAAGAAGGCGACTCCCTTGATATTGTTCCAGAGCTGTGTAAGATAAGGCTGATCCAAGCCATAGACTTGATTAAATGCTGCAATCTGTTCCTGCGTCGCAGTCTCTCCCAGAATGTTAGCTGCCGGGTTGAACGGAGACAGATACAAAATCGTAAATACGAGTGTGGCTACGCCCAGAATGACAAATACCGTCATGAGTATTCTTTCAAATATGTACTTTAGATAAGGATTGCCATACAAAAAAAGGATGCCATACATCAGACAGCCTGGGATAATGGATATCGTCAAAAACCATGGTTTACCGATCAGTGAGTGGAACGTATCTGCCATTGTAAGACGTTGATTTCCTTGTTCCTGAAGTATACGAGATGTCCGCTCCTTCAATGCTGTCTGAACACTTTCTTCCAACCAATTCTCGGTCTGACGCTTGAATTCTCCCTCACTGACCTGCTGCTGGAAAAAACGATGTTTGCGACGCAGTTGCTCTTCCACTTCCAACCTCAGCTTGTTCCGGTAGGAAGAAGCGAGCAATTCTTGCTCAGCCGCCTGCCTGACAGCTACCCAGCCGTCATTTTTTCGATTCGAACGCCATATTAGAAACACGACCAGATTGATCGGTAATCCAAGAATGAACAGAACATATCGGTAGGAAGGATGAAGCAGCATTTTGCCATAAATAAAACTTAAATTGTCTACCAACCGTGAGATTCTGCTTCCTTCTGCAAAAATCAAACCAAACGTACCTCCTTTCATTCAGGTTTAAATTGCATTATTCCGATTGATATAGTATATATTATTTAGGGTCTAAACAATTGTCAAGGTAATAATTGTATACATATGTGTATGTGAAAAATGGATGAGAGCTGGTGATCACATGGAACCTTTACTGAAAGTTAATGATCTATCTGTCTCTTTTCACTCCGGAGAGAGTGAGTTTCAGGCAGTGCGAGAAGTGAGTTTTGAAGTGCGCAAAGGCGAGACGCTGGGCATTGTAGGAGAATCGGGTAGTGGAAAGAGTGTAACCGCACGTTCCATTATGAGGCTGCTTGCCTCCCCACCTTCGCAGATGAAGAATGGAGAGATTCTGTTCAAAGGGGTCGATCTGGCGAATAAGACACAGAAAGAGATGGAGAGCATCCGTGGGCGTGATATTGGTATGATCTTTCAAGATCCGATGAGTTCTCTTAATCCGACCATTAAAGTGGGGAAACAGATCTCCGAGAGTCTGATCAAACACCAGAAGGTGTCCAAAAGGGAAGCGAAGAAACAGGCGATTGCCATGATGGAACGGGTAGGAATAACTCGCAGCGAAATACGCTACAACCAGTATCCACACGAATTCTCCGGAGGCATGCGTCAGCGGGTTATGATCGGTATTGCACTCGCTTGTCGTCCTGAATTACTCATTGCCGATGAACCGACAACCGCACTGGACGTTACTATACAGGCACAGATTCTTAATTTGATGAAAGACATGCAGGATCAATTGGGCACATCGATTATCCTGATTACCCATGATTTGGGCGTAGTAGCAGGCATGTGTGATCGGGTTGTTGTGATGAAAGAAGGGCAGATTGTGGAAACCGGGACGACGACAGAGATTTTTGCCAATCCCAAACACCCGTATACAATCAGGCTTCTGAATGCATTGCCACGACTGGATCAGAAGAAAAAGCCCAAACCGGTATCATTGGTCCCGAGAGATCTGAAAGATGACCAGCCGTTGCTGGAGGTAAAATCGCTCAAACAACACTTTAATCTGGGCAAAGGGAACACCTTAAAGGCTGTGAATGATATCAGTTTCCATATCCGGCAAGGAGAGACACTCGGTGTTGTAGGGGAATCCGGCAGTGGAAAATCGACCACGGGACGCGCCATTCTGCGATTGCATGAGCCAACAGGTGGGGATGTTTTGTTTAAGGGAGTTCCGCTTAATCGTCTGTCTGCTTGGGAGATGAAAACGATGCGCAGACATATGCAGATTATTTTCCAGGACCCCTATGCATCTCTGAATCCCAAAATGAGGATTATGGACATTATCGGAGAAGCGCTTGATATTCATCAACTTGCGGGCAATGCCGCTCAGCGGGAGAAGCGGGTGGAGGAGCTGCTGGAGATGGTGGGTCTTGATCCCACCCATGCGCAGCGTTATCCACATGAATTCTCAGGCGGACAGCGACAACGGATCGGTATAGCGCGAGCTCTGGCTGTGGAGCCTGAATTCATTGTATGTGACGAACCGCTATCTGCACTGGATGTATCGATACAGGCTCAAATAGTACAACTGCTTGAAGAGTTGCAACAGCGACTCGGATTGACGTATCTGTTCATCGCGCATGACTTGTCCATGGTTAAACATATCAGTGATCGAGTGGCTGTCATGTATAACGGAAAAATTGTGGAGCTGGCCGAGAGTGAAGAACTGTATTCCAACCCGCAACATGCCTATACCAAGGCCTTGCTATCAGCTATTCCTGTGCCTGATCCGGCGATCGAAGCCAAGAAAAAGAGACATGTTGTCAAAGAAGCAGCCAGAGAAAATGTGGAAGTAGAGGACCGTTATAATCTGGAACATTCCCGATGGGTAGAAGTTACGGAAGGACATTGGGTTGCCATATCCGGCTAGTAAGTGCAATATAGAGTCTGTTTTAACTACAAAAGAACCCCGACATTGATCTCCACAGATCATTATCGGGGTTGAGTTTTATGTTTTTCTATAATGGCAGTTAAAATTGATTATTTGAATTGAACCGATTTCTTAATGTTATCAATCTCGGCTTTGGTCTTATCATCCATGTAAGTGAAGATGAAGTTGAAAGCATATCCTTCAATAATCGTACTATAGTAATCTTGAGTAATGGTTGAACCGTCACCTGCATCCATCGTGATTTGCATCAGATCCATCTCTTTACCACCGATCGTTTCCGTTGTCATTTCCTTATAATCGTAAGGGAACTGGCTATCCACCATGAATTTTTTGGTTGCTTCCAGGTAGTCTTTACCTGTACGGATGCCTTGCAGCAAGCTCACTTTCTCAGCAATCGCCATAGCGGAAGGTCCAACTTGACCTCCATCCAATGGGTACTTTGAAGCCATAAGCAGATTCAATGTTTTGGTCTGAGACAGTTCAATTTGTTTTTTCTTCGTTTCATCATCACCAGCAATCGCTTCGGATGAGGCACTTGTCAGTTCATTCATGCCTGCAGCATCCTGGAACTCCCAAGCTTCCGGGAACTTCAGAGATACGCCAAAGTAGTCGTTGGTATAAGAGCCTTTTTCCGTAGTCCCCAGCTCAACGTCTTGGGAGTTCTCGGTTTCCTTCGCTTCTTCACTTGCTGGTTCTGTGTTATCAGTTTCTTCCGTATTTGCTGTTTCTGAATCAGTGCCAGTTGTTGTTTCTGTCGCGGCAGGCTCTTTTGTTGCTGCAGTGTTATCTGCCTTGTCACCGCAAGCGGCTGCAACCAGCATAATCATAATGAGCATTGCGAATAAAGAAGCTTTCTTTGGAATTGTCATATTACCCTCCTGAAATGTGTGTGTTTTCTCTCTTTACATCTTGCCTGTTTCCTAAATTGTAGCACAAACGTTCTCATTTACTACCTATAGGAATCTATAGGGGTCCTTTATAAATAAGACAATCGGCTGGCAATTGAAACAGCTTCCGTACTGGATTGCACACCTAATTTGTTGAAAATCACTTTTTTGTGATGATTCACGGTGCATTCCTTGATTTTTAATTGCAAAGCAATGGCTTTCACGGTGAGACCTTCCGCTATCATTTCCAGAATGGTTAACTGACGCTTGGTGAACTCCACCGTTGGTTTCTCACAAGGTTCAGCAGCCTTTTGACTCTGGTAACTGTTCTGCATATATGCAGGAATCAATTTGGCAATAGCAATCAGCTCGCCCTGCATATCCGCGTTAATGGTGGACACATCGAAATAACCGCAATGCTGCGATCCCATGGAAAGGGGGGAGGCGTAGCAATGCCAGCTTTGGAAATAGGGACTTTCATGCTGCTCGGGCAGCAACAGTACAGGCTTATTGTTGTCCATCGTTTCTGATATGGCGTTTACACCACAGCTCTGTGCAGTGAAGAACATGCCCGGACGAATGGGGGAATCTTCTACTACAGCTTTAAGATCTGAACTGTAATTCATGGAGAGGAGCACACCGTTGGTATCTGTGAGTAGAAAAAGATAAGTGCCCGTTAAATTCTCTTGGATAACCGAGATGCTGTCCTGGAATGCATGAATCAGAAAATGATTGATTTTACGAAGCCTATCCAGACTGGATTTTGGTATATAATCGAACGGGGCCGTTCCTGCTGCATGCGAGCAAGTCGTGGACTCTTCGTGCCGTGTGGCAAATGTAATGGCAGGCATGTTGTTTCCTCCTTGCTGGACAGTATGTTCTCACCCAATCGTTTGAATGACGTGTCCTTCCTGATCCTTGATTTCTGTTTTAACAATCTGAACGAGTATATGATCCAATGAAGGTATCTCGAATGTTCCTTCAACCGGACGCAGGTTCTCTGCCAGTTCCTCAACAATTTGTTTGTTCACCGTCAGGGTAACTTGTCTGTCCGATTCCAATACGGCCGGCTGTTCTCCTGCTTCGAACAGAATATTAGTATCAGGTCCGATCAAGGATAGAGAAACACCTTTCGAAATTCGGCTACGAAGGATGGTACCAACTAATACGGCTTGTTTGGCTCCAAGCTGGAGTTTGGCCGGAACTGTTTTTTGCAGCCATTTTTTGCGAGGGGACTCCCAGCCCAGTTGTTGTATGAATAAAAACGCTGTGCTGGACCCGTCCTGTTCGATTCCATGCTCGACCGCTTGGATAACCGAAGGAATATCTGCGTATGAATTTCTCATCAGATCCGTCACATATTTGGGCATGAACATGGAGGAGGCAGACAGAAAGCCACGAGCATTCCAGCTTTGAATCATTTCCAGTTCCCGACCTGTGATGCCAATCATCTGAATAAATTGCACTGAACCATTAGGCGTAGAGATCGCGGGTAGATCCGGGTCTTCAATAAACGAGAGAGCAGTCAGCAAAGTATCGGACTCCAGACAGATGGGGCCATTAGCGTCCATATAATCTCCTGGCTGAAAGATATTTCCGCTGTTGAATACGTAACGTCCTACATTTTGAAGCAGATTTAGCGCCCAGGCTGGCGGTTCAGTTTCTTCTTCACTGCGTGTAAGACGAAATGTCAGTTCAAAACCATACCCGCTCTTGGATGCATCCTGCATCTCTTTTTCATATAATTCAGAGAAACCGTAGGTAACAAAATGCCAGTGAGACATAGGTGTGTTCACCTCATAAACGCTAATGCCATCAAGTGGATCGGGACCTCCGAGCATATAAGGAATGGAGGTGCCATAATGCTTCGGCTCCTGTTCTCCGTACAGTTCTTCAATAGCTTTGTCAATCGCATCCCAACCGGATGTATTTTCTTCGTGAGTCATTATTGAATCCTCCTTGACTGTTCTTTCCCCCGAAAAACATTTAAAATTAAGTCTACCTGTTACAGAAGTGGTTTCAAGCGGCTTAAGGATGAATTGTGTGATATAGGACCACAGGGTTACAAATGGCGATATGGGGAGTGAAGTTACATGAGTATGAAAGGTATGTATATAAGCGAGTTTAATCAGGCAAGCTGGGATTCATTTTTCGAACTGTTTGAAGAACTTGGACAAAAGTTGGACCCTGCGTGGGTAGAACGTGCCCGATTACAAGGGATTCCCGAGGATATAAGTCGGGTGCTTTTGTGTGAAATGGGGGAATATACTTTTAAATGGATAGTGAAAGATATCCCTGCTCTAGGGGACCAAAGTCCTGCTACTTACCTGGAAACCAAGGAAGGAGCGCAGGCATTAAGGGCAGCTATTATGCGTATGCCACGTTAATTTTTCCGAGGGTGAGATTGTGGCGAACGATCATATGATCCAGTGAAGTTGATTTTGCAAAATAGATATGTTACGCTTACATTACAAGAGCAAACACAACAGAATACGCAATAACATCTTTTGATGGATTGTAACTGTGAAGACAGGCAAAACCTAAACTGATGGTGAAATGAAGGCCCCTTTTTTTTGGTGCTATTTTACCTTGAGTTTAGGTTTTTCTTGTTTTCTGCTCTTAATTACAGTTCGTTACCTGGAAAAACCAAAATAAATTTCGAAAAGAGGTTGTTGTTCATGACCACGGCAAAAAAAGGATTCCCCGAAAACTTCCTATGGGGCGGCGCTACAGCTGCCAATCAATTGGAGGGTGCATTCGATAAGGACGGCAAAGGCCTCTCTACAGCGGACATGATCGCTCATGTTCCCAAAGAGAAGCGTACAGGCGGACATGCCATGGAAATTTCCTCTTCCCGAATTGAAGAGATCCTCTCCGGCAAAATCGAAGAACGTTTCCCGAAACGTTTTGGTATTGATTTCTATCATCACTTTAGAGAAGATATTGCATTGTTCGCTGAAATGGGCTTCAAAGTATTCCGTTTGTCCATTCACTGGGCACGTATTTTCCCGAACGGTTATGATCAAGAGCCAAATGAAGCAGGCTTGAAATTCTACGATGAAGTATTCGACGAATTATTGAAATATGGCATTGAGCCGCTTGTTACATTGTCTCACTATGAGACACCGCTTGGCTTGACGCAAAAATATAACGGCTGGGCTGGTCGTGAAGTAATCCAGCACTACGTTCGTTACGCAGAAACGGTGTTTAACCGTTATAAAAATAAAGTGAAATACTGGCTGACGTTTAATGAAATTAACGTTATGCTGTTCAGCCCGTACACTGGCGGCGGTATTCTGATCGATAAAGTGGACAACAAGTTGCAAACAACATATCAAGCGCTGCATCATCAATTTGTAGCAAGCGCATTGGTAACGAAGCTTGCACACGAGATTATCCCTGGTTCCCAAGTGGGTTGTATGCTTGCGCGTATGGAAACCTATGCAGCAACATGTAATCCGGTAGATGTTCGTCTGGCACAACACGAGAATCAGATTAACCTCTTCTTTACGGACATGCATGCTCGTGGTAAGTACCCGAACTACATGGCTCGTTATTTTGAAGAGAATAACATTGTCATTCAAAAAGAAGCAGGCGATGATGAAATCTTGCTGAACAATACAGTTGATTTCATCTCCTTCAGCTACTACATGTCCGTAACCAAATCTGCATCTGCAGACAAGGAAGAAACAGCAGGTAACCTGACTGGGGGCGTGAAAAACCCTTATCTGGAAGCGTCCGATTGGGGCTGGGAGATCGATCCGATCGGTCTGCGCGTAACCCTGAACAACTTCTGGGATCGTTATCAGAAACCATTGTTCATCGTAGAAAATGGTTTGGGTGCCTATGATAAAGTTGAAGAAGACGGTTCGATCCATGACTCCTATCGTGTGGATTACCTGAAAAAACACATCGAACAAATGAAAGAAGCCATCAAAGATGGCGTGGATCTGATTGGATTCACAGCATGGGGCCCGATTGACCTGGTGAGCATGTCCACTTCCGAAATGTCCAAACGTTATGGATTCATCTACGTGGATCTGGATGACGAAGGAAACGGAACACTCAAACGCTCCAAGAAAGATTCGTTCGACTGGTACAAAAATGTAATCTCCAGCAATGGTGAGCAGCTGTAATTTTCCCGTTACAAGGATTGTTACCGCATAAAAAGCGGGCAAAACCTAACACAAAAGTCGGCATGGAAAGAATCTGATTTCCTGATGGCCCTTTTCGTTGGAGATTGTCCGCTTTTCCATGTGGTGTACGACATTACATTGGAGGGGATATCCTTTGAGAAGATGGAATATGAACACTAGAAATATGGGATGGATGCTGGCACTGACTTTGAGCCTGAGTGTAATCTGGCCAGAAACCGTTGGTGCGGAAAGTATACAGGTTATTCGAATCCAGGCTAATACCTATGTTGGTAATCCGGGAGAGATGGTCGAGTCCTTTGACATTACGGTTGCTAATCCTGAAAAATATCAGAATCTAAACGCTTCTGACTTCGATATTACAGGCAATTATGATGGTTACCCTTTAAATGAAGCGGAAGAAATCGTACAAAACGATTATCAAGATGACGGGATAAAATTGACGATTCAGGATCATACCATCCATATGACCGTGAAGCCTTTCAAGTATCCGGGAGGCATGAAATCACAATTCGCAGTAACAAGTAAGACATATCCGGAGCTTTCTTTTAATGAGGAAAGTGTGAGTCAGGTGAAGACGCGAACAGTCGATGAATTCGAAAAAGGACAATTTACAGGTAGTAATGGTGCGAGCTTGTCCTATCAACTGAAACGAAGCCCTTCTGAAGAGCCAAAACCGCTCATGGTATGGCTCCATGGTGGTGGAGAAGTGGGCACGGATGGACGGAGTCATCTTACCGCGAATCGTGGCGCAGTAGTCTGGACGGAATCAGGGTATGATACTTCCGTACTGGCCGTACAGTATCCTGAGAATTACAGCTTCAAAATCTATGATAACCCGGAGCAATTGGCTCAGATGCAGGCATACTTTGTGGCGCAGTATGAGTTGATTCAGAAGCTGGTTGCTGAAGGTGAAGTTGATCCGAATCGGATCTATCTGTCTGGTGTTTCCAGTGGCGGTGGTGGTGCATTCCGTTTTCTGACACAATATCCCGATCTGTTTGCCGGAGCGATTATTGTGGCGGCCAAGGATACGGTTGCGGATTACACTGGATCTGTAGAAGCATTCAAAAAAGAACTGAAAGATATTGTGGATGTCCCAATATGGATTATGCATGCCAAAAATGACCCGACAACGGACAGCCGGACAAGCTCATTGGCTTATCAGGCTTTGACTGAGCTTGGTGCCCAGCATGTCAATATGACGCTGTATGACGATGCATACATGGATAACCAAAGGCTGTATGGCGCCATGAAGCATTGGTCATGGGTGCCGGCTTTTGATAACAAAGTAGTACTTGCTGACCTCTTCCAACGAAGCAAAACTGCTGCAGGGGAACAGGATGGAGGTAATACAGGGCATGGAACAAAACCGACGGAGCCTGTGACAAGAGCGCAGATCGCCCTGGTGCTTGCCGGTAAGTTAAATCTTTCTGAAGTATCTGAATTCACCTACCCTTACACAGATTCTGCTCCTGAATGGGCTCGTCAGGCCATCGTATCCGTGACTGATGCGGGGCTGATGAATGGTATCAGTAAAGAGGTGTTTGCTCCGGAGTCGGAAGTCACTCGTGTACAGATGGCAGTGATTGTAGATCACATTCTGTCGAGTCGCGATTGGAATCCTGCTGGCGAATCAACTGTATCATCGTTCAAAGATGTGAATGAGAAGCATTGGGCTTATAATGCCGTTCAGAATAGTGTCAAAGCGGGTATCATGTCCGGTATGTCCAAAGATCAATTTGGCTCATCGAAGTCGATCACAGCTAGTCAGCTGGAGCTGATTCTGCAACGATTGGAACAATTGCCAACGAACTAAGTTTTATAACCAACCGATACAATGATGAATAATGAGAGGAATGATTGACATGACAACACCATTTCCGAACGACTTCCTATGGGGCGGCGCTGTAGCAGCCAACCAACTTGAAGGAGCTTATAATACAGATGGTAAAGGTCTGTCTGTTCAAGATGTCATGCCACACGGGATAACAACGCCTAGGACAGAAGCGCCTACAGAAGATAACTTGAAACTGATCGGTATCGATTTCTATAACCGGTACAAAGAAGATGTTAAACTGTTTGCTGAAATGGGCTTCAAAGTGTTCCGTACATCCATCGCGTGGTCTCGTATCTTCCCTAAAGGTGATGAATTGGAGCCAAACGAGAAAGGTCTGCAATTCTATGATGACCTGTTCGATGAGTGCCATAAGTACGGTATTGAACCACTCGTAACGATCTCTCACTATGAGACACCGCTGCATTTGTCCAAAACATATGATGGCTGGGTTAATCGTAAAATGATCGAGTTCTATGAGCGCTATGTAACGGTGTTGTTCAACCGCTTCAAAGGCAAAGTAAAATACTGGCTTACCTTCAACGAAATTAACTCCATTCTGGAGGAGCCTTTCATGAGCGGCGGAATCTATACGCCAAAAGCAGAACTGTCCAAACAGGACCTGTACCAAGCCATTCACCATGAGTTGGTGGCAAGTGCGCTGGCTGTGAAACTGGGTCATGAAATTATGCCTGAAGCCAAAATCGGCTGTATGGTACTCAGCATGCCTACGTATCCGCTGACTCCGAATCCGGATGATGTGGTTGCAGCGATGCATGCTGAACAACGCAATGATATCTTTGCTGATATTCATGCACGTGGTTACTATCCGAAATACATTAATCGTTATTTCAAAGCAAATAATATCAATATCAAGTTTGAAGACGGCGATGCCGAAATTCTGAAGCATACCGTGGACTTTATCTCGTTCAGTTATTATGTAAGTATCTGTGAGACAGGTGATCCCGAGAAACGTATCGAAGGAAAAGGAAACCTGTTCGCAGGTGTACAAAACCCTTATCTCCAAGCGAGCGAGTGGGGCTGGCAGATCGATCCGCAAGGACTGCGCGTAACCTTGAACAAATACTGGGACCGTTATCAAAAACCATTGTTTATTGTCGAAAATGGTCTGGGTGCAGTAGATGAGCTGATCACGGACGAAAATGGCAATAAAACGGTGAATGATGACTACCGTATTCAATACTTGAATGACCACCTGGTACAAGTGGGCGAAGCGCTTGAGGATGGCGTGGAAGTAATGGGTTATACGTCCTGGGGCTGTATTGACCTAGTAAGTGCTTCAACAGCAGAGATGAAGAAACGTTATGGTTTCATCTATGTTGATCGCAACAATGACGGTTCAGGAACATTGGAGCGTTACAAGAAAAAATCATTCCACTGGTACAAAGAAGTTATTGGTACGAATGGCGCAAGTCTTAAACGTAACACTAAGTAAATACTAGTTCTTCAGGCATGGTTGTTATGCACCTTCTTATGTCATATTAACGCACATTAACCGCTTTCACAAAAACATTGTCATATAAATAATTATATGGTAAGATGGGCCTAAGGCTAATGAATACTGGATTGTTACTGTTCAATCAGGCAAAACCAGAGGCGGGGCATGTTTCGTGACCTGCTTCGGTTTTGCCTTTTACTACTTTGACGGTGCAAGGTGATGTGAAGAAATGAAAATTGAGAAGGTGCTGAACAACAACGTAGTTACCGTAATTGACCCGGGAGGAAACGAACTGGTTGTTATGGGACGTGGAATTGCCTTCAAAAAGCATACTGGTGAATCGATAGACGAGAGTCTCGTCGAAAAAATATTCTCGCTTGAAAGTAAGGAAGTATCACAGAAACTCAAAACGCTTCTGTCTGATATCCCGGTTGAATATGTCGAGTGCTCGGATGAGATTATCCGTTATGCCGAGACGGTATTAGGTGAGAAGCTGCATGAAAGCATCTACATTTCACTGACGGATCATATTCATTTTGCCATTGATCGACATCGTCAAGGATTGCAGATCCGTAACGCTCTATTCTGGGAGATCAAGCGCATGTACCGGAAGGAATATGCCATTGGACTCAAGGCGCTACAGATTATTGAGGAAACGTTAGGTGTCCTGCTTCCCGAAGACGAATGCGCATTCATAGCGATGCATCTGGTTAATGCCCAGATGAACGGTGAGATGAGGGAAACGATCAGCATTACGAATATCGTTAAGGACATTCTTAACATCGTAAGACGTAGCTTTGTGATTGAGCTTGATGAAGATTCATTGAGTTATTATCGATTTTTAACTCATCTGAAGTTCTTTGCTCAACGTGTGTTGCAAGGAACGGCGATTGAAGATAAAGAAGAAGATAATCCGCTTCATGACTTGGTGAGCAAGCAGTATCCGGAAGCACATGCATGTGCAGTAAGGATCAGTGACTATACGCGTAAGATCTATAATCGGGTGTTGTCCAAGGAAGAAATACTGTATCTGACCATTCATATTGAGCGAGTTGTCAGAAATGAACAAACAATTGAATAATATTGGGATTGTTACTGCTAAAAAGGCAAAACCTAAACGTTGAATAATGATAAGCTTTTCTGCTTTGTCATTATTCAGTGTTTAGGTTTTTTTTTAACCTTCATTACACATAAAAGGAGCAAAACACAATGGATAAACAACAATTGTCCAAGGATATTTTGAAGCTTGTTGGTGGCGAAGAGAATATCGATCAAGTCACACACTGTATGACAAGACTCAGATTCAACCTGAATGACAACCAAAAAGCGGACAAAGCGACGCTGAAAAATACACCAGGCGTTATGGGCGTGATGGAGAACGGTGGACAGTTCCAGGTTATCATCGGTAACGATGTACCTGTCGTGTATAACGCACTTGTTGGCAACATGTCCAAATCACCAACCGCAGATAATGCATCATCAAGTGCCTCAACTGGAGAAAAGAAAAAGAGAAATCCAATAAGTGCGCTGTTCGACTTCATCTCAGGTATGTTTACACCAATCCTGCCTGCAATTACGGGTGCAGGTATGATCAAAGGGATCGTGGCCATCTTTGTCGCACTTGGATGGTTGTCCGACACTAGTTCAACCTATATCATTTTGTCGGCGATTGGTGACGGTGCATTCTACTTCCTGCCGATCATTCTGGCAATCAGTGCTGCCCGTAAACTGGGTAGCAATATGTATATTGCCGCAGCGCTCGCAGCAGGGATTATGCATCCGACCATTACAGCATTGCTGGCCGATGGTCACAACTCATCATTTATGGGGATTACAGTCATAGCAGCAACGTATTCTTCTACAGTTATTCCGATTGTTCTAGCAGTTTGGATTGCTTCATATGTAGAGAAAGCCGTTGATCGTGTAACACATGCTTCATTGAAACTCTTGGTTGTTCCAACGGTTACCTTGTTGATTATGGTTCCACTGACGTTGATGACAGTAGGTCCATTGGGTACGGTTCTTGGTAATGGTTTGTCTGGTGGTATTTCATGGTTGTTCGATAACATGTCCATCTTCGCAAGTATCCTGATTGGTGGTACGATGTCACTGCTAATCATCACGGGTATGCACTATGCGTTGTTGCCAATCGTTGTTGGATCAATGACAACACTGGGTTACGACTTTATCATTCCACTGATGTTTGCAGCTAACTTGGCACAAGGTGGCGCAGCATTTGGTGTAGGTCTCAGATCGAGAAATAGCAAAACCAAATCCCTCGCGTATTCCACAGGTCTTACGGCTATCATGGGGATTACGGAACCAGCGATGTACGGTATCAACATGAAGTTCAAAAAACCGTTTATTGCAGCCCTTATCGGGGGAGCGGTTGCCGGTGGATTCATGGGTATCTTCAATGTTAAATCTTACGTTATCACAGGACTTGCAGGTCTGCCGAGTGTGGCAGCATTTATTAGTCCGGCAATTAGTACACTGCTCTACGCTCTGGCTGGTGGTTTGATTGCCATCGTCGCTGCGGCAGTTCTGACATACATTCTTGGATTCCAAGAAGAAAATGCATCGGAGCCAGTATCTGCGCCAGCATCGGAGCCGACAACACCAGCAGCAACAACTTCTGCTTCTGCTGTTGAAGAAGCAAAAGCACAAGATGAGCAAGTATTCAGCCCGATCACAGGTGAAATTAAACCGCTGAGCGAAGTGCCAGACCCTGCATTCTCTGAAGAGATTATGGGTAAAGGATTTGCAATTCAGCCATCTGAGGGACGAGTGGTATCTCCAATCAACGGTACAGTATTCTCGTTATCGAAGAGTGGACATGCCATTGGTCTGGTAAGTGATACCGGAGCTGAGATGTTGATTCATATCGGGATTGATACCGTGAAGCTGAAAGGTCAATTCTTCTCTCCTAAAGTTCAAGCAGGTGCGAAGGTAACCGTAGGTGATGTATTGATGGAGTTCGACCGGGAAGAGATCGAAAAAGCCGGTTACACAACGATTACACCTGTTATTATTACAAACATGCATCAGTATGAGTCCATTGAGTCCGCTGGTCGCACTACGATCAAAGAAAAAGATTTGTTGTTCACAGCGAAAGCTTAATCATAAGAATAAAACAGCAGCTTCACCGGAATGGATGTAATCCGGTAGAGCTGCTGTTTTTTTACTTATAGCCTTTTACACCACGGGAAGCATACCCTGTACCAATTGCACAAAGTGCTGGGCAGGCTTGGACAGATAACGGTTCTGCAGCCAAACCAGCGCCGAGCCTACCGTGGAATGCTGATCCTGAATGCGGTATACGTGGAAAGGGTGCTCTTGGTATAACTGTAGTACCGTTTGAGGCACGATGGAACAGGCGAAGCCGAGTCGGACCAGCTCCAGCAACATATTAATGTCTGAGCACTCACCCATGATGGAGGGTGTGACCTGATGATCCCGGAACTTGTCCAAAATTAGCTCGAACATACCGAGTCCTTCTGTGCTTGGCAGCAGTAGAGGGATACCTGTAAGCTGCTCAAAATAAGTCCCCATCTCCGCTCCTGGTCCCATCTCTGTCGGGCCATCTAGCGGTGTTGAAGAAATATAGAAGAGTGGCTCCTGAGGCAGGTGCAGCACCTCATAACGTTCGGTTTGGACAGGCATGCGTACACAGGCAAGTTCAACTTTGCCATCCTCCAGCAATAGGCATAATTGCGCCGATTCATTTTGTTGAATTTTATAAGTAACCTGTGGATGGGTGGTGCGGAACTGCTGTAGGGCTTGCGGGATCAGACGATCCGATATGGTATTGATGCCGATGGCGAGTTTGCCCCGTATGCCGTCACGGAAACTGTGCATCTCCATTACAGCTTCCTCCATATATTTGGTCAAGGTGACCGCATAATCATAGAAGCTGCGACCGGCCTGCGTTAGTTCCATCATACGTCCTTTGCGTTCAAACAACATCACGCCAAGCTCTTCTTCCATTAACTTAAGTTGCTGGCTTAAGGGGGGCTGAGCCATGTGAAGTCTTCGGGCTGCTGCTGTAATCTGTTTCTCCTCAGCAATGGCAATGAAATAGCGACACTGTTTGATATCCAATTGGTGGTCTCCTTCGTTTGCAAACTATATGTAATTCATATGGAAAGCCAACAAAACATGTATTTTTCATATACTATGTTCTTATGTTACCATACATTAGATTTGCATACCTGACGAACAGGGCTTGGTTTCTCTATGAATGTTACAGCATAAGAAAAACCTTGAATTGGAGGATGAAACAACGTGGCTAGAACAGCTAAAACAATACATGATGCCGCTCAAGAAGGGCATACCGATGAGGTCATTCGGTTTATCACACAGGGTAGCCGGTTGAATGAACAGGATGCATTGGGGCGAACACCCCTGATGGCTGCGGTACACGGTAAGAAGATGGACACGGCAAGCATGCTAGTGGAGGCCGGAGCGGACATTAATCTTCAGGATGCACGATTGGATAACATGCTGTTATATGCGAGTGCCGAGGGCATGTATGACATGGTTGAACTGGCTATTGAAGCAGGTGCGGATACAAGGTTAACGAATCGTTTCGGCGGTACAGCCCTTATTCCAGCAGCTGATCGGGGCCACGTGGACATTGTCAAGCTTCTGCTGACACGCAGCGATGTGGATGTGAACCATATCAACAATCTGGGGTGGACAGCCTTGCTGGAAGCAGTCATTTTGGGAGATGGCGGACGGCGTCATCAGCAGATTGTTGCCCTGCTTTTGCAATATGGTGCAGATCCAAAGATCGCGGATCGGGACGGGATTACACCGCTCGCACATGCGCGCCAGCATCAATATGCCGAGATGGAACGACTATTGGCTAAATTCTGAAGTGACATATACATTTAAAGATACAGAAGAGCGAAAGGGCATTCCTTACAAATGAACAGACATCAAGAACACTTTTTACAAAAGAATATGAAGGATGTATCTTCACTTATTTTGGCAGGCATACAATGGTTTTTCTTCCTGTTCACCAATACTGTTGTTGTGCCGCTATCCATTGGACATAATTTTCATCTGTCCCCGGATGCCATCGCTGCTTCGATGCAGCACGCATTCATACTTACTGGAGCAGTATGTATTTTTCAAGCTGTATTTGGTCATCGATATGCGGTTATGGATGGTCCGTCAGGATTATGGTGGGGATTAACGCTAAGTCTAACGGTATCTGCTTCATCGGCCGGTATGAGTCTGGAACGTATTGGCGGTGGATTGGCTGCTGGTTTTCTGTTAGCGGGACTCACGATGATGATTTTGGGTTGGCTGGGGGCAGCGCAAGTGCTGCAAAAGCTGTTCACACCTATGGTGAAGAGTGCCATGTTGTTTCTAATGACGATTCAATTAACGATGAATTTTTTCAAAGGTATGATTGGATATACGGAGTTTGGTCGCTTTGATCTGCCTGTTGCCGCATTGTCCGTTGTCATTGCATTTTTGGTGGCATGGATTCAATTAAAGGGTAAAGGGAAGCTGGGAAACTATGCGATCCTGATTGGAATTGTGGCAGGCTGGATCGCCTATAGTTTATTGTTTCCAGGGCAACATGGTGCACAGCCGAATCAGACTTCGGCAGGTCTCACTCTGTTTCCGTGGGGAGCACCTAGGTGGGAACCAGGCATTGTTATTACTGCATTTTTCGTGGGATTGGTGAATATGACGAATTCGATTACGACATTAAGCACGGTAGAGAAACTATATCAGACAGAGACAACAAGCCATCAGTACCGACGCTCTTACGCGTTAACGGGTCTATTCTCTATGTTGTCAGCCTGTGTAGGTGTGCTGCCATTTGGTTTATTTGCGTCATCGATCGGCTTCCTGGAGAGTACTCGCATTCTGCGTCGTGCTGCCTTTATTATTGGAGCGGGGTTGTTATGTATGATGGGTCTTACACCTTCTGTGACAGCATTTTTTGCACAAATACCACCAAGCGTTGGCAGTGCTGTTCTGTTTGTGGCTTATCTTCAGATGTTCGGCACGGCACTAAGAACGCTTGAAGGTACGACGTTTAATTCTAAAACGATCTATCGTGTAGCGCTGCCGGTCCTCACGGGAGTTGCTGTCATGAATATTCCTGCTGAGGCCTTTCAAACCTTGCCCATGTACCTTATTCCGATTATAAGCAATGGTCTAGTCATTGGGGTACTGGTCTCACTGGTTCTTGAAAAAACCGTGAACTGGTCCAAAATGGAACAACCAGCGACAGTTAGTAAAGCGGCATAAAGAGTTTCATCTTGCGACAGTCCAATTTGATTGGACTGTTTTTTTTGTTTTTTTGTTATCAGGGCTATATGGCTATTTCACAATAATTTTGCCTTGTCCTGCAAGCATTCGCATCTCTCGGGAGAGACGGTCCTGGTTCCCATCCTGCATTTCAAGTTGAACACCATAGTGCCATGAGGTGTTTTTTTCTTGACCCCAGCGGAGCGTACCTTCCATATATAAAGGGTCTTCAAAGAGCAGCATATTCATTCCGATCCGAATATCGTTGTTCTCTACAGGAAGAGACAGCGGAAATGCCAGCTGGCAACCGGATCGACTGATATCGCAGAGTTCGGCCTGAATGGGTTTGGCGGGTGCGTTAACCCCGTTGATGCTGAGAATATAGATTTCAAAAGTGATTGGTTCCTTCAATGTGTAGCGAAAGGGTTCTTTTCTATTGTTAATTGACATGGCTTGGCTTCCTCCATCAGGTTCAAAAAAAGTCAGTTATGCTTATATCGACCATTTGGAGCGAGAAATGAAGAGTTGCAAAAGCAGAGATGGTTCATGGGTTCCTTTTACACGTGTATCAGGCTTGATATAATGATGGAATATATTTCTGAGGTTAGACCTGGATCAGACAGAAGGGACAGGTGAATATGAGAGGAACATTTCAAATGGTTACAGATACGGCAACATTGTGCCTGTATGATCTGGCGGCCTTGAGGCACCGGGTCCAAGACACATCAGACTGGTGGTCCATACCGGAGGATGAGCTGGCTGAGGTGAATGCAGGTCATTGTCTGTTCTTGAATCTGGATGCGGATGGAGTATATGAGGTGGAATGGAGCCTGGGGGATGTAGAGGAGGATTCAGATCCAGATCACGCAGCGGAATGGGAAAAGGTGTATCATCTGCAAGTTCCGTCTGGGCACGTCTATCTGGGAGCGGCGGATGATGTCACTGGCGGAGAATTGGAGCCGGATGAGACGTGTGAAGGGGTTCTGTTTCAGATAAAGCCTGGAAATTATGCGTGTATCGTCTCCAGAGAAGCCAGTCAGATCACAATTGTCATGACACCAAGTATTCAGGGAAATAACACGCTGGATGATTTAATCCGAATTTAGCGTACAGATACAAACAGGAGGGATTCATATGCAGGATTGGAACGAGATAACGATGATGAATGCAGATGCCCTGCGTAAACGGATGAGAATACTTGCTGTTTTGGATATCATCTTTTCGGAGGAAGAGTGGCTACGCGTACATCATTATGAAGCTGAACTTCAGCCAGGTGTGGCATGGGGAAGCATCAATAACGGCGCAGGTGATCATCTGCATGTCTTGTTTACGAACTCAGGCACATTGATCAAGGGATTTGATCATGAGTCACCGTTAAGCCCGCATGCTCGTGAGGATGGTGAGATATATCCGGGCATGTACGATGAAGTGCCAGAGACGTTGATGGCTGTTCTGCGAGATCAGGAGGAGACATTGGATCTGGAGGATGTGACCTTTTGCATATGGCAGGAAGGGAACGACTTGTCATGGAAGGTTGGTGACTGGATTCAGATGGCGTTGGCCGAGGAAGAAGAAGCGGACGCCAGAGGTGGCGCAGAATTTTTGCTGGGATATTTGGAGAAGAACCCGGAAGATTATTTTGATTGGGCCAAAGGGTACTATGACTTGTCGGATCTGCCGCTGGAAGCCGTAGTTGAAGTATATGAAGAAAAACCGGTGACCGCAAGCCTGATTAAGCAGTTGTGTCCTGAACGAGATGTGGCAGCCGCACTGGATGAGTTGCAGCAACGCGGGTACGCCGTGGAACAAATGTACTAGCGTGGCGAAGGAGGAACAGTAGATGATGTACACTGTACAACTGGAGCGAATGCGTGAAAAGTTGATCACTCTTCGAAGCCTGGACCCGGATCTGGACCTGTTTGGCGCAGAGGACCATGAATATGAAATGGCACCTGTGTGGACGCAGGAGGATATCGCGCAGTTCGAACAGAAATGGCGGATGGAGTTGCCTGGGGAGTATAAGGCTTGGCTTCTCCATATGGGAGCTG
This sequence comes from Paenibacillus amylolyticus, assembly GCF_050990605.1. Lineage (GTDB taxonomy): Bacteria > Bacillota > Bacilli > Paenibacillales > Paenibacillaceae > Paenibacillus > Paenibacillus amylolyticus_H. Next base: position 4,654,201 of record NZ_CP158832.1, on the reverse strand, counting down.
GCGGTGCAGGGCCTTATTACGGACTGGAACTTCCCGATGACGGGGTATACGCAGTGCTGGGTTATGATGATGAGCTGAATGCGATCTCGGACCCTTTTCAATTCACGGAAGCATGGAACTGGAACTATGACTGGTTCGAAGACAGCAAGGAAGAAGAGGAATGGGAAGCGCTGGAACATGAATATTTTGATCCAAAATGGTCGGCAGGCATGCTGCGCATCAGTGATTTTGGTTGTGGCATCTCCATGAATCTGATCGTTAAGGGGGCCTCCTACGGAGAGATCTGGGTGGATGACCGGGCTAACCGCAATGGAATCTATCCTGATCAGTATTGGGGCAATACGAATCGATTACATTTTCTGGACTGGTATGAGTTGTGGTTGGATCGTTCGATCCAGCAAATGCATGAACAAAAGCAACAATCTGGAGCGAACGAAGTCTGAAGGAGGTTGTACATATGGGTTGGGAATATGGGATTAGAACAACGGAGCCTACGATTTTACCTGAAGTCGTGAAGCGTCTGGCAAGTTCATTAACGTTTACCCACATGTATAGTTTGGAACACCAAGCCAACAGCTTTGTATTGAAACGAGAGGATCCTTTCTGGCCTAGAGCTCTTGAAGTGTGGATAGAGCAGGCTTCCGGGTTGAAAGAGGTTGTGGATGGGGATTCGTATATCTACTGTTTGTTTCATATCTGGGGTGAAGAGGGTCGGAGCTGGATGCTTCAGATGGAGCAAGAAACCAGGCAGGTTGATGGCAGTTTAATCTGGTTTGAACTCTGATCGGTAGAAGATTTTCCAGAAACTAGAGGATCATATATGGTTAAAAAATTAAAGAGAACGATTCCTGCGCTCATGTATCAGTATCAAGCGGCAACCTGTAAGTTAGTTGATCTTGGATTGTTCATGCGTGTACGTAATTCAATATATCTGCAGGATGAACTGGACATCAAAATTAAATAAAACTAGGATGGATGGTTGAGATGAAGTCATGGCAATAGTCGTGGCTTGATCTCATTTTTTTGTTTTTTCACGATATCTGATCTGCTGTTGCATAAAAGTGAGATTTGTTGTCTTTTTGCATTTTTTGTATTGTCACAGTCAAAGTTACACGATATAATCGATTTGTATTTGAGGATAATATTATAAAGGATGGTGAAATTTTGAAGAAATTTTCAATGCTTTTACTCGCTGTTACTCTATTGTTGTTAACTGTCTCCACAGCCCCGTCTACATATGGTGCGGCCAGTTTTCCGAACACAGGTACAAATGGGTTGACTGGTTTTGCAGGCAGTGCCAAGAATGAAAATGGTGTATCCAAATCAGCTACGACAGGTGGCAAGAACGGTCAGGTGGTTTACGTTAGTAATCTCAATGACCTGAGAACACATATAGCGGGCTCTACAGCCAAGATTGTCGTCGTTGAACAGAATATTTCTTCCTCCACGTTGCAAAAGGTTGAATTTGGAGCGAACAAGACACTCGTAGGTTCCTTTGACAAACATACCTTAACGAATATTCATTTTAGATCCACAAGCAATTCAAGCAATGTGATTTTTCAGAATCTGACCTTTCAACATTCAGCAAATATCAATGCCAATGATGATATCCAGATGTATATCACTTCAGGCTCCAATTACTGGATCGATCATGTGACGTTTGCGGGTCACAGCTACAGCTCTGGAGGTAGTGATCTGGACAAACTTCTGTATATTGGTGATCGCGCTGATTATATTACAATTAGCAATTCCAAATTTGCGAACCATAAGTATGGTGTTATCCTTGGTCATCCGAATGATGGTAACAGCAGTTACAATGGAGTACCTCATGTGACGATGTCCAATAATTACTTCGAAAATTTATATGTACGTGGTCCTGGACTTTTAAGATATGGTTACTTCCATCTCAAAAACAACTATGCAAACAACTTTAATCAGGCCATCACCATTGGTGAAAAAGCACGGATTTATTCTGAAAACAACTACTTTGGTGCTGGTGCTGAAAAGGGTGGAATCCTGGATGACAAAGGAAAAGGTGAGTTTACGGATACGGGCAGTACACCAGCGCTTAATAGTCCGACTTCTCCTAAAACAAACTGGAGACCAAGCTCCAATTACAGTTATCAGGTAGAGAGTGCCAGCTACGCGCGTGAGTTCGTCACCAAGTATGCTGGCTCCTCCAATACGACACTTGTATTCGGAAAGTAAGAGTTGCTGCACATCCATTCACGACCAAAAAGGCCTGTCTTGTATGCCAAACGTATAAGACAGGCTTTTTGTTTGCAAAATGATATGCTTATGTATCATTTTGCATTTCATATTAATTTTCAATTAACAATACCGATATACATAAAGTAGCGCTGGTTTCATACTTATGAAGTTAAAATGTACTATGCTAAGGCGCTGCGTATTTGCGATTTGCACATAAGCAGGACCAAAGACTACTAGATGTAGTACAGAAAAGCCCTACAACTTACATTTAACCTACATAAAAGGACGGGGTATGCATGGATCGTATGGACGAAATTATTTGGAAAAGGAACAAATTAATCGGTATCATTATGTGGATTATTATTGCCATTGGTATGGGGCTGGCTTTTACGATGCCGAAGTTACTTGTGTCCAATGGAGTAGCTCTGATCTTTGTAGTTTGGATTACATACGCTAATGCGAAAAAGAAACATATTCATCTCATTCCATGGCTGATCACCGTATTACTGACCATATGTGGAGTCTATGTCGGTTGGGGAACGGTCAATTTTGCGTTAAGTTTGGTCATAACCGCAGTTCTGTTGTTATTTCCTAACAAGAAATTTTTTGTGGTTGGATTTTCGGTATTACTAGTCAACAGTGTTCTTCAGTTATTTGTTATGAATACCGTTGACTCTGTTGAGCTAATAGGTAATATCGTTAATGTGGGACTATTCGCTCTCACGGGAGCCATTCTGATGCTGGTCTCACAGCTGAATCAAAGGCTCTTCCATGAAAGTGAAGTGCGCCAGAATGAGGTAGAACATTCTAAGCAAAGAGTGGAAACCATGCTGGAGCGTGTGAAGGAATCGGTCGAAGGTTTATCTCGTTATACGGATCAATTGAAGCAAAAAGTGAATGCGACTGGCTCCATCACCAATGAGGTGACGCTTGGGTTCAGTGAGGTTGCAAAAGGTGTTGAGTTCCAGGCGACCAGTGTAGCCGAGATCTCGGAATCCTTGTCCGTGTCGGATCAGCATATCAAGGACGTTGCTTCGTATTCCCAACAGATGAAAGAATTGTCGGCAAGTATGGCAACGAGTACGCGAACTGGAAGCACACAGATGGACCAGCTAAACATTCAAATGCAAGAGCTATATGAGACAATCGATACAACTGCAAATGACATGCGAAAGTTCAACGAAGAAAGTGAATCCATGACGCTTATGCTGAACAGCATAGCGGATATTGCGAGTCAGACCAACCTGCTCGCACTCAATGCAGCCATTGAAGCAGCTCGTGCAGGCGAGCATGGACGAGGGTTTGCCGTTGTATCGGAGGAAGTTCGCAAGTTGGCAGAGAACTCTGGTCAGTCTGCAAGTGATATTGCAACCATCCTGTCTCGATTAAAAGGACAGACACAGGCACTGACGGATCGATTCGAACGCATTCGTCTTTCGTTACAACAAGGAAGAGATAGCGTGCATACGGCAGAGGAAGTATTCCGTACGATCAACAGTAACTCTCAGCATGTATTGAATCAAGCGACCGATATCGAGACTAGTTCGGCGACCATGAAGGAATCTTCCACCAGAGTTGTGAATGAGGTTTCCGAGATTTCGAGTGTAACGGAGCAATCCAGTGCAGCGACAGAAGAGATTCTTGCGAGCATGGAAGAACAACGCAACCTGACACAGAAGATGGTGGAGAGTTTTGGAGAACTGGAGCAACTGATTGTAGACCTGAATGAATTGGTCTCGGATCATCAGGCTTCTTCCGCCGAGAGTAAACTTTAATAATAAATAGTTGAGAGCCTGTCGGTGCGTATTTAGCGTACTAGACGGGCTTTTTTCGTTTGGAGTACAACTTGATGCCGATATTTTTTTCCTATACAGTGTGTTGTGTAGAGTATGAAGAGAGAAGAACTAAAAATGTAAATGGTAGTTAAAAAAAGATGTTACCTCATGGGGGAGTAAAAGGTTGAAGAATAATGGAATGAACGATAGATTGGACTGTGATGACCGTACATATGAGCTTAGGAATGATAATCGCATTGAACGCGTGCGTCTTTATGATCAGCATTCGATCAAAGGAATGGACTGGCCCGATACGGAGGACGGCAAATATGCAAGAGCCTATTTGGAACCCATCATGCTCGAAGGCACGCATAGCTTTATGTCGAACGTGGAGAGCACAGTGCTGATCGCCCGAATCGACGCTCTCGTTATTCCGCTGACGGTGAATAATGCAGAGTATGACAATGCTTACGTCTGTTCACCTTATACGCATTATGTAAGTTACGCCAAGCAGGAATTGAGCATGTTGCAGAAGCCTGTGTTGGAAAAAGGTCTTTCTGTGCTGCTCAGTCTGATAGGTTGGGGAATGAAGCAATCGCAGATCAACAAAGTTGTGCATATAAACAACTGGCTGTTGTCCACCAATCTGTATCCAGCCATGTCCGGTGAACAGGCAGAATGTTTGCTTGCAGCGGTACAAGAGCGATACCCTAAGCATGTCATTGTATTTCGCTCCTTGTGTCCGGGACTTCATCCCGATCTGACGGCGAGGCTAACGGAAGCGGGCTGCCGATTAATCCCGAGCCGACAAATCTACCTGTACCAAGCGCATAATCCGAATTTTGGTAACTCGAAATCGCGCTGGCTGTTGAAGCGGGATTACGAATTATTGGCCAAGCACGATTACGAACTCGTATCCGTAGCAGATATGACGGATGCGGATATTCCGCGAATCGTTGAGCTGTACAAGCTGTTATACCTCGAAAAATACTCCTATCACAATCCGCAATTTACCGAGCGGTTCATTGCTGCTGCGATGGCATCAGGAACATTCAGCATCTATGGACTGCGAAAGGAGGGCCGCCTGGACGCGGTGATGGGTTATTTCTGCCGAAATGGAATCATGACAACGCCGCTGTTTGGTTACGACACAGCGGTGCCCCAGTCCGTCGGACTATACCGCATGTTATCGGCCTGCCTGATCGGACAGGCTCGCGAGAACGGCTGTCTGTTACATGAGAGCGCCGGGGCAGCACAGTTTAAACGCAATCGCGGTGCTGTGGCGGATTTTGAATATTCCGCTGTGTATGAGCGCCATCTTCCGTGGAGCAGACGTTGGTGCTGGGTGCTGCTTGATCGGTTGCTGAATCGCATAGGTGTGCCGCTGATGCGCCGCATGAAGCTGTAAACAGACACAATAACGTTTTTACGCTACCCTATGCGGGGTTGTACGTGAGGTTTTACCCCACATATGCACACCCAACTGATCATCGTGATACGCACATTTGTGCGCGGTCATCTAATTAGACATGCTCTGCGAGTTGTACCTCGAAGCCGTCTGGATCTGTAATGTAAATAAACCGCAGATGCGGATTGGGCTGGATGGGGCCGCGTACAATCGGAATATTCAGCTCTGCCAATCGTTCCATGGCTTCATCCAGAGAGTTAACCCCATAGCCGATTGACACACCGGCTTCTGGTTTAAGAATGGATTCACTGCCCTCAATCAGTTCCAGCTTGGCTTCATTCTCCATGCCGAGCATGGCAATCTGCCGTCCACGGCTTTCGAATCTGCGCTGAATTGGAAGTCCAAGCATGTCGTGGTAGAATCCAAGTGAAGCTTCCAAATTACTAACCCTCAGCGTGATCCAGTTTAATTTGATTAACATGGATGAGTCTCTCCTTTTTTGTATCCTATTTCTCAACATTACGTCCATTATACGATAAGCGAGGACGGGCACCTACTCCTTATCTGCAAACAATAAAATGGCTGCCGAAACATTCGGCAGCCATTTGGGTGTAATCTCCTGTCGTTCTATAAGTTCTAACGAATTATTGAATCAGATCAACGGCCGTCTGTGGTACAAATGCCTCTACACCGTTGTATACAATGACACCTTCCAAGGTTGTCTTTTTACCGTTCACCAGTGCAATATTTTTGTAGATTTGCAGTTCCAGCTTGGTGTTTCCTTTTGTAACGAGGATCTTCGGATTTTTGGCGTCGGTCAGATCCAGCTTGTACGTCGCGCCTTTGGCTGTAAATGCCTGTTTGGCAGGTACAAACAATTGTTTGCTCACACTGTCGAGATCCAGATCCAGTACACGAGCCATATATTTGGCTACATCGGTGTTGTCGATCACCCCGAATGGACGGTCATTGTTCGGAGCATACGTGTACAACACAACATCTCCACCTGTATGACCACCTGTTGTCCAGCCGATCCCTGCGCGTTTGCTGATCATTGGTCCAATTGCGTAGTTAAGGCTGCCTGGTTCGGCCGCTTTAATGGTGGCAATCTCTTCGGAAGTCAGGTCGGTAATACCATAGTATTGTTTCATCACTGCTTTGATGTTTGTGCGCTTGGCATTCAGCTTCGCTTCAACGCCCTCGCCTGTCAGCTTGGCCTTTTTCAAAGGTCCGATAAATGTAGACAACGGCTCTTTATCGTACGTGCCGCTAGTTGCGTTGTTACCAATGGTGAGTCCACCATTACCATGGTCCGTAACAGCCACAACGGCAGTTTCTCCATCGGCTTTGGCAAAATCCATCGCTACTTTTACGGCATCATCAAATGCCAGCACGTCACTGATGATACCAATCGGATCATTGGCATGAGCTGCCCAGTCCACTTTGCTGCCTTCGACCATCAGGAAGAAGCCGTCCTTGTCTTTGGACAGAACTTCAATAGCTTTGGATGTCATCTCGGCAAGGCTTGGCTGCTTCGCAGGGTCACGGTCCATATTGTAAGCCATGCTCGTGGGAGCGAACATGCCCCAGAGTTTATTTGAGTCGGATGCTTTCATTGCAGTCGGTGTAGTTACATAATCGTAACCCAGTGCCTTAATGGAGGGAACCAGATTCTCTCCGTCTTTACGCCCCGCTGGCTCAAGGTACTTGCTACCCCCACCCAATACAACGTCCATGCCATTGTAGACTTGCTGTTTACTGAGCGCATCGTAATTCTTACGATCCGGGTAGTGAGCAGAGAAGTCTGCTGGCGTAGCGTGCATAATCTCCGATGTGGCTACAATACCGGTTGCTTTACCAGCCAGTTTGGAAGCTTCCAGTACGGATGCGACCGGTTTTCTTGCGTCTCCAGGGGCAATAGCCTTTTGCCCGGGCATTGTAGCCTTGTCCGGCAGTACACCGACAAATCCGGTATGAGATTTATAACCTGTTGCAAAAGCGGTTCCCGCTGGAGCCGAGTCCGCAATCGGGGCATCGGCGGAGTGTGTACGAACCATGCCGCTTGCCATGGAATCCAGCGTCAGGGACGAGCCCTTATACCAACGAGCCAGAGCAGTGGCGTCGTTAGCCATACCGTCAGGAATGAGAATAATCACGTTTTTAATGGGTGATGCAGATGTCGTTGAGGTGGTGTCTTCCACAGCCCACGCTGCACTGCTTCCTCCGAGTGTAGCCGCAACAATCGTTGTCACCGCAAGCATCATTTTGGCTGCACGGACATTAAACCGGTTTAACATGAATGCATCCTCCTAAAATATATGTATAGTTTGGTATCCCAAACCAAGTGTATACAACAATTGCTAAACTAACGTATGAAATGGGTTAACTATATGTAAAATTTACGATTAGTAAAGGGTGCTAGAATTCGGGTAAACTGGACAAAATGAGGAGTCGACGAATTAAGAGACAGTATTTTAGATCATCATGTTGTAAGCTGAGTTCAGAAAACATATAATGACGATAAAAAGATGTTGCGAACGCTTTCATTCTGTGCTAACATCACCATAACAACAGGATTGTAACCGTATTTCAGGGCAATACCTGTGTCAGTTCATTCGTTGGTTCTTTGTTCATCAAACGATTGATTGCGTTTACATTTTCATATGGAATGAGCCTCATTCCTCAGGGTTGTTACTGATTGCAGGCAAAACCTGAATTGAGGGCAGTAGACCACGCTAAAGCGATGTCTGTTTGCCTTCGGTTCAGGTTTTTTTATATAGAAAAATGCCTGATGGCATGACCGCAAGCGCCGTAGCAGATATTTCGAGCAGAAAGGAGCGCAACAGATTTAATCTTCCTAAATAGAGATATAGACTCATTCAGACATTGGAATACTGATTCAAAGATGCGCATTTCCAATGAAATTATCCTATCACACACTACGACAGCGAGGAGATTTATGACATGAAAAGGATTAAACGTTCGATTGCCATAGCAACAATTCTGGGGTTATGTGTATCCGCTCTACCAGCTTATGCAGCAGGCAATACATCCTCTTCTTCAGCAGCGATGGACAAGCTGATCCAATCGGAGCTTATTCGCGGCAGCGGTCAGGGCGTTAATGCGGCTTATCTGAACAAAAAGGCTACACGTATTCAGGCCGCAGTACTTTACTTGCGTTTGTCCGGATTGGAGGAAGAAGCACTCGCCTATCAGGGAACGGAAACGTATGACGATGCGGCTCAGGCAGGCAAAGTATTGCAACCGGTCGTTGGTTACTTGAAGCAGCATCCGTACGTGTCTGAGATCGTAACAGGAACGGAGCAGTTTGAACCTGATGCAGCACTTACAGCGGAAGGTTATGCCGAAATGCTGCTGAAGGTGCTTGGCTATGAAGCGGGTACGGATTATGAGCAAGGAGCGGCTGCCACCTATGCGGCTGGAAAAGGAATCAAGGCGCTTCAAGGGAAGGGAGCGAGTCAACTTACCAACCGCCTGATGGCAGAGGCAACCGCACAGGCTTTGCAGATACAGCTCAAGAATGGCAGTGGAACCTTGGAGCAGAACTGGTTGAAACATAAAGAAGCTGGGGCGTTCCAACCTCAAACGGTGCAACAGACCAAGTATGGCACAATTGAGGGTAAAACCTATGAGCAATATGGTACACTCGGCTGGCTCGGTGTTCCTTATGCGGCACCTCCGGTAGGTGAACTGCGCTGGAAAGCTCCGCAAGAACCGGAATCATGGACAGGAACGAGATCGGCTAAGGAATTTGCAGCGAACAGCTTGCAGATCTCCGGCAAGACTACAGCGGGAAGCGAAGATTCGTTGTATCTTAATATCTGGCGTCCCGACACAACTAGTTCAAAGCTTCCGGTGATGGTGTTCCTGCACGGCGGCGGGAATATGACCGGATCAGGCAAAGATTTTCAGGGTGAACAGCTTGCACGAAGCACCAACAGCATCATCATTTCCGTGAACTACCGACTGGGAGCACTTGGATTCTTTGAGAATGCAGCGCTGAAAACAGGCAATGCCCTGGATGACTCCGGTAACTATGGTCTGCTCGATGCATTCCGTGCACTGGAGTGGGTACAGGATAATATCGAAGGTTTTGGCGGAGATACAGGTAATGTTACATTAGCCGGACAATCTGCTGGTGCACGTGATGTGCTGGCAACCCTGATCTCTCCACTTGGCAAAGGGCTGTATCAAAAAGCAGTTGCTTTCAGCGGAGGATTGACGACAGCATCACCGGAAGAAGGTGAGCAAAAATCCGAGAATGTACTTGTGAAGCTGCTCGTGCAAGAGGGGAAAGCGGCTAATGCAGAAGAAGCAAAAGCTTGGATTGGCAAGCAATCTCAGGCACAGCTGGAGAGCTACCTGCGTGCACTGCCTGCGGACAAGTTGGTCACAGCGTTTGGTGCAACGGCAATCCGTATGGACCCGTTCCCGCATCTGTTCCGTGATGGCACCGTGATTCCAAAAGAAGGATTTGACGCCATCCATAATGGCAATTATAAAAAAGTTCCTGTATTGCTCGGCAGCCTGGAAACGGAGTTCTCCGGTTTTGCTTTCGGTGATCCAAACTTCTCTCCATCGATTACAGATGGAACCCTGTTTACTGATAAAACCAAGGCCGAGCAATATGCTGCTGCGTTGAAATACGGTAGCGAAGCTTATGCAGGCTTTAATGCAGAGCGTGTAGCGGAGCAATTGACGAGTGAAGCAGGTCAACCACCGGTATATGCATATCGTTTTGCATGGGGTACGCAACTTGGGGTCATCTCTGAGCGGTTGCTCACATTACTCGGCGCACCGCATGGTGCGGATATGGACTTCTATACAGGACACGCAGACGGCATTGCTGCCTATTTCCCTGAGGGGTACTTCAGCGAGACAAACAAACCAGGACGTGATGAGTTGTCCACCGCGATGGCAGCTTACCTGAAGCAGTTCTTGTACACAGGCCATCCAGGTACGGGCGGTTCCCCTGATCTGGCGGCGTGGACACCTTGGACGAAAGATGCTCAAGCCCCGATCATGCGTCTGGATGCTAGCAATACAACGGCAGAGATTGGCATGTCCACACAATATAATCAAGGCAAAGACGCCGTTATGGCGAAGATGAAAAAAGAATTGCCTGAAGAAACGTACAAACTGTTGACGGAAAAAGTGTTCGCAGGTCGTTTCTTCTGGGAATAAGGATTGCCGGATAGGAAGGTATATAGATAAATTGAAAGCCAAGGGAGCATGTTCTCTTGGCTTTTTATACTGTTCGTTATGCTTAATTATGGTATTGTTGTAAATATAAATTAATAACATCGAGAAGGGAGACGTGTACATTATGGATGGAGCTAGCTCTATAGGAATTGCAGGGATTATAACTCTATTGATTTTCTTTATTATGATGGGCCTCGTATTATATCTGGTTTTCTATCTTGTGATGAAGAGGTCTGGCGTCAAAGAGGAAGTATCCGCATTAAGGATGGAAGTACGAGTGTTACAAGAGGAAGTAGAGCGGAACAGGCGGGAATTGGAAAATATAAAGTCTCGTTAACCGTCTGTACATACTATATGTGGATACGCGGAATAGTGTGGGTACAACAGTATGGGAGGAAAGGGGCTCTTCGCCCCTTCCTACTCAATACAGCATTAAACCGCTCATTTCAGTTTTTGAATACCGAGGGTGCTCGAACTATTTCTTGGCAAAAAAACTAAGCGTTCCGGTGCTTTCATCTGCACTCACAAACAGGCTGCGTCCGTTAACACGATGGATTCCTTCCGGTGATTCTCCGGCTGTAGGAATTAGACCCAGGTAGTCCGGATTGACTGGATCAGCAAGATCAAAGAACAAAATGGCATCTGCCCTTTCGGAAGCCACGGCTGCATACGTAGTGCCGTTTACAGTAGCAACAGTTAGATTCTCCACTTCACTTCCCTTGTTGGGACTGCGATCATCCGGATACAAGCCGACCATGGCTGTTGCCTCGTCAATGAGGTTCTGGCTATCATACATCCGCTGGCCTTGCAGATCCCAGACAGCAATATTGCGTCCGCCCGCTTTTACACCATCCTCAAATTCATTCTTGCCCAAGTCCCCTTCATTAGCTGTCAGCAGGTATTTACCATCTGCCGAGAAAGCAATCCCATCCGGTTCATAACGAGCTGTCAATGTATCTTTAAACTGAACGATACCGTCATCTTTCAGATCTGCTTGATGTGAAGTGGTACCCAGCGCGAAGATGGAACTGATCTTTTTGGTCTCCAGATCTACGATGGCCACGACATTGTTCTCCTGTAACGTGATGGCTGCTGTTTTGCTATCCGGACTAATGGCAACATACTCCGGTTGTGGATCATGCGGATACATGGCGCCTTCTACATTGTCCAGAGATACCGACAAGTCGGTGATTTCACCCTCCAATACGTTCCCGCCAGCAAAAGATACAACCATAATGCTACCTGGACGTTTGGTGTTGGCATAGTCAATTTCATCGGCAGCTTTATTCAACTCTTCGTCCTCTATCGCGATAACCGCATGCAGACCGTCAGGTGACATTGCAATGGAGTCAGGCCCAATACCGAGTTCATATGTTTTGACGGTTTTGTAGGTTACCAGATCCACAATGGCAAGCAATCCTTTGTTTGCTTCACTGTCCGTATCCCCTGTACGAATAACTGCAAGACCGTATTTGCCGTCTTTGGACACGGTTACACTGGTGACTTCAGCTTTGGCAGAGAGCTCATGGAAGCTGACTGTTTTCAATACGCTGATGTTTTTCAAGTCAGCAATGTCCAGTATGGCAATGCTACCATTGTCCGCTTCGGTTACAAGCAGGCGTTGTCCATCTGGCGTAGAGGCTGATATTTCCGCCTTTCCACCAGGCATCTGGAAGGATGCGGTCCGTTCAAAACCGGTTTTATTTTGTTTCAGGATCAGTTGATCCGTGATTAATTTAAGTGTTTGTGGAGACACATACGTTGTACCTTTGGTAATGTAGCTCTTACTGTCCAAAGGCGTTTTAACGCCGTTGATGGTTGCTGCGGACGTTCCTATAGGAAGTTGGACTTTAGTATCTGCGATCTGGATATCCACATTGCGACTGCTTCCGTTCCATGTGACTGTACCTTGCATATTTTGGATGGCTGTACGCAATGCAACATGATCGTTGGCAGGTTTAGCTGCGTCAGCGGCATGAATCATGGATGTGTAGCTGGTTGCTCCTGCGCTAAGAATGGCGGTCATCGACAGAACCGCGAGCCATTGATTTCTCTTTTTCAATGTTCCAGATCCCCTTTATCGTTTCGTGTGTAATGAGTTGCACAATTGCTTTATTATAGGGATGGAATGTTAAACAAAAATAAGATAAGCCGGCAAGTTATGTAAAACATGTTGTCATTCCAACTAGCCGAAAAGAAGAAATTGCTGTAGAATTAATTGAGAATCATTATCAATTAATTCAGACTTTCTTTACTGACAAGTCTGATCAAGATATAGACGAGGTGAATACCCATGCGCACGGATGATGCATTAGGCGTAGTATATCAGCATTACCTGACCCAGGAACCTTACAGTCAGCAGGATGAACACACGTATCTGCTCTCTCCCAAGGCAGGTAGCGGTAAGGTCAAAAGAGTGACAACTTATAGTGGCATTGAGATTTTATATTCCCAGGTTGAATATCATCAGCCGTATCCAACGTATTTTGCATCCGAAACGCCCATTGTGGAGCTGCAATTTGCCTTGTTGGGTCAACGGCATGTTGATATTTCCGGCATGGATTATTCGTTAGCGATTGGGCAGGGGGCTCTCATTTTCATGCATGATTTCGAAGCATGGTTTCATCCTCCGGCCGGGGAGGCGTATACTTCTTTTTCGCTGGGAATTCCGGTTTCTCTGTTCAATTATGCTGCGGCACAACTGGGCGGTTTCAAGTCGATTGCGTTTAATCAGGTGTTAGGGCGAATGATCCAATTGTTTGATCTGGCGCCAATCCCCGCGGGATTCTCCAGAGAGGACATCCGGAAGTTACATACGGCACGGGAGATTATGGAGGCCTGTATGGTAGATCCTCCATCTTTACTAGCCTTGTCCAGACAAGTGGGTCTTAACGATTTTAAATTAAAAAAAGGATTCAAGGCGCTATTCGGAAGCACGGTTTTTGAATATTTGCGTCAGGTTCGTCTCGACAACGCCATGAAATTGCTGCGCAATCAGAATAATAACGTCACTGAGGCCGCGATTGCGGTCGGTTACAGCAATGTCAGTGCCTTTTCGCAGCAATTTTATCGCAAATTCGGCGTAAAGCCCTCTGAAATGAAAAAGATTTATTAATAATCCGGCTTGCCGTGAATTTTTCCGTATAGAGGCAGTGGGGATTCATTTCGCCTAGTATACTCCAGGTACAGTGGATACTGTACTGAAATATAGAGGAGTGTATGAGCATGAATCGAATCAGAGGAAGTATTTTTTTTAGCGTATTTGCAGCCATGTTGGGTCTGATGCTGATTGCACCCATCATGCCACCACTTATTCGCGAGTTGGGCATGAAAGAAAGTCATTCCGGCCTTATTATCTCACTTGGGTCCATTATGATGGCTGTTATGGCTCCGGTATGGGGCAGATTCAGTGATCTGAAGGGCAGAAAACCCATCATATTGATTGGATTCATAGGCATGTCTGTTAGCTGTGCATTATTTGCCCTGGCATTGTATGGGGGATTAAATGCATGGATCGGAGGGGGGGTGTTGTTAACTCTTCTGATTGTGACACGCAGTCTGATCGGTATGTTTATTCCGGCGGTGCTGTCTTCTGCCCAGGCCTATATGGGTGATGTGACAGAAGGGGAAGAGCGGGGAAGCGGAATGGCGATTATCAGTGCTGCGAATGGACTTGGCCTTGTATTTGGACCTGCGATTGCAGGGGCTTTTACCCTCATCGGTCTGCTCTGGCCGCTTTATTTTGGCATTTTTATAGCGATAGCTGCGTTTATTATTGCCTTGCTGTTAATCCCGGCAGCCAATCCGGTCATTCAGGCAAAACCGCCTAAAGTCAACCCATTGCAACGTGGTTTACGAATGTACCTTGCTGCAGGCTTGGTTACGATGATGGGCATCATGACATTGCAGGTTGTCGGAGGATTTTATTTTCAGGATCAACTGGCTCTATCCCCGGCGGCAACGGCCCGAATGGTTTCGTTTGGACTCATGTTCTCTGGAGCAGCGATGTTGATCATGCAGGTCATTCAGATGAAGTGGTTGAAATGGCAGCCACGTCCGATGATATTGCTCGGGTCCCTTTTTCTGATCGCAAGCATGATCCTGTTTCTGGTCTTCCGCGTGTTATCCATGTATTATTTCTCGTTTTTCCTGTTTGGCATGGGTTCGGGGCTGATGATGCCAGGGTTCATGGCAGGTGCTTCGCTGGCAGTTAGCAAAGAACAGCAGGGGGGTGCAGCGGGATTGGTAGCAGCGATTCAGGGGATATCCGCCGTCATTACGCCTTTGCTTACAACGACACTCTATCAGGTGGATAAACATGTTCCATTTATGCTCGTAGCTGTTCTGGTTGTCTTGCTGGCAATCATAATGCTGGGTATGCGGAAGAATCAATCCAATACTGTGGCGAACGCCATTCATTCGTTATAGTCAGACAAAGTCAGAAGATCAAATAAGGTCAAAAATGAAAGAAAAAAGGATCTATTTTAAAATAGTAAACCATGATGAAAAGAAATCGGTTTTTTTCGTCTTTTACGGACTTTGAGCCTTATTTGCACGGGTATTATAATAATCAATGTAAGCAACACCAATAAACCAACCACACAAAAGGAGCTGATTTTCATGTTTGATCTGATTCCGTTTCGTAAGCGAAATGAAGACCCGTTCGGACACATGTTGAAATCCTTCAATGACATGGTTGAGAATTCATTCTTCTCCCCTTTTGGAACTGGCTCCCAGCCATTTCGCACGGACATTCGTGAGGAGGATGACAAATATTTGGTAGAAGCCGAGCTTCCGGGCATCGCCAAAGAGGATATAGACATTCAGGTTCAAGGCAATGAATTGATTATTCGTGCCAAACGTCATGACATGGTCGAACAGAAAGATGACTCCAATCGGATCATTCGGCAGGAACGCCGATCAGGCGAATATCCGGCGATTCTATGTTGATCATGTTGATGAGGAGCACATTAAAGCCAGATTGGAAGACGGTGTGCTGAAGCTCGAGATTCCGAAACGTCCTGGGGATGATCAATCTCGCAGACGCATTCAGATTGACTAATACCTAGAAAAAGCATAGATTTCTAACACGGTAAAAAGCATGCAGGAGACATCCATAAGGATGTTTTCTGCATGCTTTATTTTGGATATGAATTGGACGAGATGAGACAAAATTGAATATCTATTTTGCTGAGTCGAGTTATTTTTCTGCTGTTGCCTGCATTAGTGCATAGATCTTACGTGTGGTATTCACGTTTCTTACGGTCATATAAGCATAGACTTTGGACCCTACGAGCTTGTTCATACCACTTTTGGACGCGTCTTCTCTGCTGACCGAATATAAAATGGCTCCGGGAACATAGATCAGTGTGCCGATTTCCGGTTTAATAGGCAGTTTGTCCAGCACGGAGGGCTCATTGATCTCATCCCAGAGGAACATCACATCACTTTTGGCCGTATCATCATTAGTCCATTCTTCCGGGAGTGCTTCAATAACACTCTGGATTTCGTCCATATTCCGTACCATCACCCTGATCTGTAAGCCGAAGTCGGCGGCGATGGCCTGTTCTAGCACAAGGGATATCTCCTTATTCGCATCGGCACGTTCCTGATGATCGGCAAAAATAATATTGCCAGAGTTGATGTAGGTAACGACATCCAGCATGCCTGCTTGTTCAAACGTTTCTTTCAACTGCTTCATATTAATTTTATTGTTTCCGCCTACATTAATGCCCCGCAACAAGGCTACATATATCATATGATGGCCCTCCAATTCCTTCAATTCACCGTTTTAACAAAAGGACAGATACTCTAAAAGATGAGCAGTATACTCTTCTCCCAACAGATCCTGCAATAAAGGTTCCACTTGCTCTAGATACTCGGGCTTTGTTTCATAGGTTTCTTCATCCTTCAATTCTCCGGAATAGCTCCGTGCGGCTTCTATCAGGATAGCTAGTGCACTGAAAAAGTCTGACAGCGAATCAGCAACACGGTTTGGTTCTCCACCTGTAAAAGCAACATATACTGGAGAGTTCGGTGCTTCCACATCTACAATAATCGGATCATCGTTAAAGTTTGCAATGATGACGTGATTTTTTGGCCAAGTGGAGGACTCTTCATAAGGTTCATTCATGCCAATCCAGCGGAACCCCAGTTGCTGACGAAGCAGATGTTCAGGTGCGACAAAGGAGATCAGTGCGGCATCACCGATTTCGACTGCGGCATTTTTCATTTTTAGTGTACCTTCAGCTTGGGCATCCACCATTTCATAGTGACTGTAGAGGTACTGAAGTTCCGGTGAAATAGGTATTCGTGCGTCTACTTCCGGCTTCTGATGATGTTCGCGGGGACGCAGATCATGATTTTTGAAAAGTCCATAAGCTTCATTATATAAATCCTGCTGTTCCACAAAACGGCTCAAGGCCGCATCCAGTTGTTGCATGATATCTGAGTCCTCCTATTTGTGCAGTCTGATCGTAATTGATCCGTTAACGCTGGATGCCTGACCAGAAGACATTCCAGGTGATTGCCAAAGCTTGTTCATAGGATTGTCTTGTCTCATACACGAGCTGTACATCTAATCCATCCATCACGGTGACAAAAGCTACGGTGGCTTCTTCCGGACTCAGGCGGATATCGGGATGTCTGGTAAATACGGCTGCCAGCTCTTCCTTCAGTGTCCCGAGGTACGTTCGATACTGCGCGAGCACAAAATCATGCACCTCCAGAGGTGTAATGAAAGAAAGGATATACATAAAAGCGACGTTCGGATGGGTTAGGAAACGATTTTTGTGTTCATGTAAAAAGGCATATAGCTGCTGATCCAGCGTTTGGGTAACAGACTCGCTGAAAAATTGGCGTACAAACTGTTGTTCCTCCTGAACGACTTCCTCATATAACTCCAGTAATAACGCTTTTTTGGATGAATAATGATAAGCCAGAGATTGCTTGCGAATGCCTGCCTCTTCGGCAATCTGCGCCATCTTGGTCCCCTCGTAACCCAAACGATTAAAATGTTGAATGGCAATTTCCTTGATTCGTTTTTTACTCAATGTCTACCTCCAGTTGGTGAGCTGTATACCGCTGCTTTTTTGGGGAGTATACCAAATATAACAAGATATATACCACAAAAATGCCTGTAGAGATAGCATACACCACCGTATAGGAAAATACAGATGCCACAACGCCCAGGATCAACGAACCACCACCAATTCCGAGGTCAAAGAAGTTAAAGAAGGAAGCCATCGCATTTTCGTGCTCATGTTCCTCTACGAGATTCACACACCAGGTCTGAATGGCCGGGAATATGGCACCAAAGCCAAAGCCGTATAACGCACCGGCGATCAGGAATTGCACATCATTCTGGGCGATAATCAGCATCAGCAATCCAGCGATTGCAAACACAGCAGAAGGCAACAACACGGAGCCTGGCCCCCATCGATCAAACATCTTCCCAGAGAATAGTCGGACGGCGAAGCTGGCGATGGCGACGATGAAGAAAAACCAGGCTATATTCTCGAACCCTCTTTCGGCGGCGAATAAAGCCACAAAGGACATGATTGAACCAGCTGCAATGCCAACGAGCATAATGAGAAGGGAAGGGAAGAGTACCTTCTTTTCAATAAGTTTCACCGAAGGGACATGGGTTTGCATGGACTCGCTACGAACTCCTGTCTTCGGTTTTCTGGATACAAACACTGTCATCAGGAGAGCTAACAGCAAAATGCACATACCTCCCATAAACAGGCTCTGGTAGTCGTACTTAAACAACAGGCTTGTTCCAATCAGGGGTCCGATGGATATGGCGACTGTCTCCCCTACTCCGAAATACCCCATGCCTTCTCCCCGGCGATCTCTGGGTATGTTTTCAGTCGCAATCGTCGCAAAATATGTTGTTGCCAGACCAAATCCCAATCCATGGATGACTCGGAATACGAGAATCATCCAAATACCTGACGATAGGTAGTATGCGCCTGTCATTAATGCACAGATAGTGATGCCGATAATCAAGAGATATTTTTTATCTATTCGAGCTGCCAAAACAGATGTGAAGGGGCGAATCAAGATGGCAGAGAACATAAATATGCCAGTAACAAGCCCGATCTGGGAGGCTTCTCCACCCAGACTTGAGACGAATAAGGGCAAGGTGGGAAGCAGCATTTCAAATGCCATAAACAATAATGCGTTGGCTAACATGATAAATAGGAATGATCTTCCCCAGAGCTGCTGAGGTGTAGGACTGAATGTAGAAGTACTCATGGTTTTCCTCCGTAATGTTGATCTCTGTCGCGCGACATGTTGAATTGATTTTACCTGACGATGGTCAGATTGTAAAGTGCGTATTATCTCAGATTTGGGCGTCGTACAGTCGATTAATCAAACGTTTCTTATAGAAAGCGAAAAGGAGCCTATGCATTGTGGGGGAAACGATCCCACATCGCACAAGCTCCTTTTATTTGTGTGAAAATAGGCGGGGCTAATTTCACTTGAGTAGCATCAGGTTAACTTTACCGCGGAGCAAGGTAGCCATACGCCTTAGCCGGAGAATTCGCCTGAGGACGAAAATCTTCGCTCGGTTCGTTTTCAGACACGCCCTAGATTATAGCAGATTTGAACGGGTTAATAAGCCATGATATGCTTTTTATAAAATCAGTGAGGAGACTGCTCATGAATACATTAACAATAGCTGAATTAGTAGATCGGGAGAATCACGCATGGGAAGAACTCAAGGAACTTCTGGATAGCGGGCAAAATACATATGTGTATGTTCCGGCAAAGCAGGAGGCTGGAGAGGATGTCCTCTATCGTCTGCAAATAAGCACCAAATCCTATTTGGGAGCTGTTGCTTATGAGACAGAAGGTATTGTACTTGACCATGGTTGGATCACGCTGCTTGGTGCGGGTGGTGACAGTACCTATGGAAGCCTCACCAGTTGGAATGGTGTGAGTGAGCAACCTTGGGTAGATGTTCTGGAAGGGTTGATCGTCGTCGCATATGATGCGGCAGGTGGTTTCTTCGGACTGGATACAGGCAAGTATGGCCGTACGGGACACATCTATTATTTTGCACCGGATACACTTGAATGGGAATCGACAGAACTGACATATTCAGAGTTCATTAACTGGCTGGCGGATGGTGATCTGGGGCAGTTCTATCAGACGTTTCGCTGGAAAGGCTGGCAGGAGGATATGGCACAGCTACAGACGGGACAAGTATTTGCGTATTATCCACCACTTTGGACGAAGGAAGGTGGCGGAGAGAGCAGCAGCAAATCCCCAATTAGCATCATGGAGGCCTGGAAGTCGGCACTGGACGGGAAATAGTAGCGCTGATGTAGGATGAAATAAGGAAAGCAACTGATGACCGATAAGTTCAAGTTTTGAGTGATTCATTTGAAACAAAACGATTTTTCTGTTCCAAACTAAAAAAGACTCGCGCTTGGCGCGGGCCTTTTTGTTCAGAACTTTAAACATCCTATATTAATTGTCCAATAGAAGAGGTTCAATGCCAGAGCGTGAAGCTCTGCTATGCCAGATGGTCAGAACCAGTGAAACAACGCAGACGATCAGCAGGCAAGCATACACCACATGATAAGCCTCCTCTACCGGTACTCCCGGAATGCTGTGGAGCAGCAACCCGCAGACGGCTACAGATACCGATCCACCGAAGAACTGAATCAATTGTAACATACCCATACCTGAACCAATTTGTGCTTTGGGCAGCACACGTGATGCTTCATTATTCAATGAAGCCATGGATGCAGAGAGTGCCGGTGAGAAAAAGAGATAACCACTGGTAATGACCAGGGCGGATTGGTCCAGTCCGAGCATGAATAAGGCAAGTACCGCTGCGAGCAGGAGGTGTCCGATGATCATGAATCGCATATTGCCATAACGGTCTATCCACCGTCCAACGAAACGGGTGCAAAATGCTGCAACAATAGCTCCAGGAGCAATCAGCAAACCAATGGCGAGCGAAGAGCGCCCATATAGATCAGCGAGCACAAGCGGCATCAAAAACAGATTGCCCAGATTCACCACCAGCACGCAGAATCCGATAAGGGTTAACCGGGTGTATCCTGGCGTTTGGAACACTTGTGGATTCACAAACGGGAGACTTGCTTTCCGAATATACAGGAGGTGTGCAACAAGTGAAATAACGCCAATGGCAAACCATAACCAGGACTGCATGGTGATTGCTACCAGAAGTGTAGTGGCGTTAATGACGGTTAGTATGGCACCAATAACATCAAATGGCTGATCCGTTTTGACGGATTCACGTGGGAGAAAATAGAGCAATACAGGCAGCGCGAGCAGGACAAGCACCGTTATGGCAAAAAGTCCATTCCAGTTCCAGTACTCGCTAATGAGTCCGCCGACAATGGGGCCAAGTCCAAAAGCCATGGCGCTGCCTGATGAGATGAGTGCGATGGCAGCTCCGCGCCGTTCCACCGGGATGTAACGACTTGCGATGACGAGGCCCAGACCGGCCATCACCCCGGCACCCGCAGATTGCAGAATGCGTGTGAGCAACAGGATCGCGAAGTTATGCGCGAACAACCCCAGCAATGAAGATAACCCCAGGATCAGGAGCCCGACCGTTAACAGTTTACGTACCGGAATACGGTCTGATAATCGACTATAAATCACCGTCGACAGGGCGTATCCGATGGAATAACTGGAAATGACCCAAGATCCCAGGTCCGAGGTAATCTGCAGATCATGAATAATGACGGGCAAAGAAACATTGAACATGGTGGTGTTCATCACAACGATGAACAAACAGCACGTCCAGAGTGGCATGACAATTTTATCTTTCACGTAAACCATTCCTGTCTTATCGATGAATGTGAATTGGGATCGTACTTTGATGAAAATGTGATGAAAAGCAATATATCATTTTACACTTCATTTTATGATATGGCAATAATGTCATAATAGTATGAATCACTTATTATTAATGTCCCACAGCGTATTTCCCACGTTGGATATGAAGCGAACAGCACAGTTTTTATGAAGAAAAGATGGGCTTTCGTGTGGTCGAATATCTGGATGCCGCGGAACCTCATGTCTGTCTGTATCGTGATCTCACCGAGATTATTTTAACCCAAAGCAATGGACAAAAGGTAATGCCCAACAGAGAATTATATGGTTATGGGTATGATGCATATTTTATTACCAAGAACCAGGAAGAGCTTCAACAGGAATTGATCAACGCAGATGTGAAAATCGTACGTGCCCTCAATCATACAGACTATAATAACAAGGAGTTTGTGATTGAGGATATCGATGGACGATGGATCGCTTTTGGCATCAAACAGGGATAATTAGATACATAAACAGGCGCTCCGATAACGGGCGCCTGTTTGTGCATACGATATCTGCAGAACTTATGCTACAGTGACTTGCTTGCCGCGATTGCGAATCCATTTGATGACATCCATCAGAATGACGGCAGCAAGAGCGAGTCCACCTGCAATGAAGAATTCATTCCAGCCAAATGTGTCAGGAATAGCGAAGACGCCGCGCACACCTGGAATCAGTGTGATTGCATAGAGACAGAGACATACCAGAATGGAGCCAAGCACGAATTTATTGGTCATGAAGCCCACCTGGAAGATGGTCTGTGTGTTGGAACGTGCTGCAAAAGTTTGCAGACTGCGTGCCAGAATCAAGGTAGTGAAGGCCATAGCTACGCTGATTTCCTCCGAGATGCCAAGCCCGATATATTGGGAGACGATAACAGCCGCACCAATCAGGACACCACGCGTAATCACAGCCTGCAGGGTTCCGCCTGCGAAGATGCCTTCGTTAATATCACGCGGTTTGCGTCGCATGACATCCGGCTCGGGTTTCTCTGTACCCAAGGCAATGGCAGGCAGGGAGTCGTTCACCAGATTGATGAACAGCAGCTGAAGGGCTGTAAATGGATTAACCCAGCCGACGATCAAGGCAAACAAAATGGCGATAATGGCGCCGAGATTACCGGCGAACAGGTATGCGATAGCTTTTTTGATGTTATCAAATACCATCCGCCCAACACTGACCGCATTCACGATGGAGACAAAGTTATCATCCGTCAGAATCATGGCAGCCGCATCCTTGGCAACATCTGTTCCGCTACCCATCGCTACGCCGATGTCGGCTTGTTTCAGCGCTGGTGCGTCATTAACTCCATCGCCGGTCATGGCTGCAACCTTGCCTTTGCGTTGCCATGCACGAACAATCCGAATTTTGTTCTCAGGAGATACTCTGGCATATACCGAGATATGTTCGAGTTTTTGATCCAGCTCTTCATCAGACATTTTGTCCAGTTCAGCTCCGGTAATGGCGAGGTCATCCGGTTCGGCAAGACCGATATCCACACCGATCGCCTGAGCCGTCGTTTTGTGATCTCCGGTGATCATGATGGTGCGAATGCCCGCTTTTTTGGACTCTTCAATAGAGCCGTATACCGCTTCACGCGGTGGGTCAATCATCGCTGTCAGGCCAACAAGCGTAAGATCATGCTCGTCATCAATCGTAACCTGGTTTTTATCATCGAATTTTTTGTACGCATAGGCCAGCACACGGAAGGCACGTTTGGAGAAGGCCTCATTTTTTTCTTCAAACTGTGTGCGAATCTCGGGTGTGAGGGGCTGAACCTCACCATTGATAAATACATGACTACAGCGACTGAACAGCACATCCGGTCCACCTTTGGTCAGCAAAGCCGTCTGTCCCTCGAAGGTATGCACTGTACTCATGAGCTTTCGATCCGAGTCAAAAGGAAGCTCAGCTTCACGCGGGAACTGGTCACGGATTTCATTGTAATCCTTGTTCACCCGGTTGCTGAAGGCAATCAGGGCCACTTCGGTTGGATCACCCAATTCCTTGCCTTCCTGGTTAATATTCGAATCATTGCAGAGCACTGCAATATGTAACAAACGTCGTTCCTCTTCCGACCACTTGTCGGGATCATCGGGGAATTCGTCCTTGGTGCCATGAGGAATGTAATAATCCACGACAGTCATCTTGTTCTGAGTTAGTGTTCCTGTTTTATCAGTACAGATGATACTGGCAGAACCGAGTGCCTCCACGGCAGGCAGTCTGCGAATGATTGCATGTTGTTTGGCCATCTTATTTGTTCCGAGTGACAATACGATCGTCACAATGGAGGATAGTGCCTCAGGAATGGCAGCAACCGCAACAGCTACAGCAAACATCAGTGCATTTACAATGGACGGCCCGATATTCTCTGTACCTTCGGTCAACCATACACGACCGGCTTCAATGCCAAAGATGAGAATCGACAATCCCAAGATGAAAAAGCCCAGTTTTTTGCTAAATGATTCCAACTTGCGTTGTAATGGCGTGTTCTTGGCTTCGGCATTTTCAATCAGTTCGGCAATTTTACCAATTTCGGTTTTGAGAGCTGTGCCTGTAATGACAAGCATGCCCCGTCCATATACGACGAGTGAGCCACTGAAGGCCATATTGCGACGATCTCCGATTGGAGCTTCATCCGGGATGGTGTCGGCGTGTTTCTCCGCTGCTTCGGATTCTCCAGTCAACATACCTTCGTTGATTTTCAAACTTCCTGATTCCAGAATACGTCCGTCCGCCGGGACATAATCACCTGCATCCAGCATAACAATATCACCGGGAACGAGTTCCCTCGCTGGAATGGTTCTTTTCTGACCGTCACGAATGACCTTGGCTTCGGGTGCAGACATTTGTTTCAGCGCATCAAGCGAACTCTCGGCTTTTTTGGTCTGAACTACGCTGATTACCGCATTGAGCAAAATAACCAGGAATATGATCAAGGATTCGATCAGGTGTCCAAGTACAACCTGAACCGCGGCTGCAATCAACAGCACGATGACCATCGGATCTTTAAAATTTTCGAGGAACAATTTCCAGACTGGTGTTGCATCTTTCCCTTTTAACTCGTTATATCCTTCCGTTTCAAGTCTCTTGGCAGCTTCGGAGGTCGTGAGTCCCTTAGAGGAACTCTGTACATCCTGAAGGGTTTCATCTGCACTGTGTCTGTAGTGTTGCAATTGACCAGCTCCTTGAATATTAGATTTCTCTCTGTGTATTACCCTTACGGGCAAATTCTAGAATCGTTTCATTTCATAATTTTTAGATTACAGGATTTATAAGTTTTCAGCTGTACACAGTATTTTTCATAATGAGCCGAGATATGCTTCATTTCCAATGTTATTATTTCCAATGATGCAGAGACATAACATACATCGCTGGAATGAAACTTATGGTGGTATGAACTATGGAGAATTTTAGATCAGATCAGACGATATCCCGGAGGAAGGTTAGTTCAGAGAACCATATACAGGTGTTGGATCAGAAACTGTAAGCACCATCACACATGGACATATCGAGGTCTGTTACGCTACTTCATAACGAACAGTGTTTAATCTAGTTTGGAGGGAACCCATATGTTTTGTTATCAGTGCGAACAGACGCCGAGTGGCGGGTGTACCGTGGTAGGAGTATGCGGCAAAAATGAAACGATCGCAAGTTTGCAGGATACGATGATCTTTGCGTTAAAAGGAATTGCTGCTTATGCAACACACGCACGCCAGTTGGGATATCATGATCCTGAGGTGGATCGGATTACACATGAGGCATTATATATGACATTAACGAACTCGAATTTTAATGTTCAAGAGCATCTGGAGATGGCGATGAAAGTCGGCAATGCAGCAATCCGCATTATGGACGTGCTGGATCGTGCGCATACAGATCGTTTTGGTATACCGCAACCGATTACGGTTAGTCAGAATCAGATCGAAGGACAGTGCATCGTGGTAACGGGACATAATCTGTATGCACTGGAGGAACTGCTGCGTCAAACTGAAGGGAAAGGAATCAACATCTATACCCACTCGGAAATGTTGCCTGCACACGGTTATCCGGCGTTGAAGAAATACACCCATCTCAAGGGCAATATCGGCAAAGCCTGGTACGATCAAAGAAGACTTTTCGAACAATTCCCGGGTGCGATTCTCGCAACGACCAACTGTGTCATGCCGATCAAAGGCACATATGCAGACCGCTTTTTCTCATACGAAGTGGCGGGTCTGGAGGGCGTTGCCAAGATTATGGATGATAACTTCTCACCCCTGATTGAACGCGCATTGTCCCTGCCTGCGGCAGATATACAGTCCGAGCAAGTCTTAACGACAGGATACCATCATGAGACGGTGATTGGCCTTGCTCCCGAGATTATTCAAGCGGTGAAAGACGGTCATATCCGTCGATTCTTCGTTATTGCAGGCTGTGATGCACCAGGCAAAGGCGGCAACTACTATCGTGAACTCGCGACATCATTACCCAATGATACTGTAATTCTGACCACGTCTTGTGGCAAGTTCCGCTTCAACGATGTGGATTATGGTACGGTTGGAGACACGGGTATACCGCGTTACATCGATCTGGGTCAATGCAATAATTCCGGTTCTACGGTGAAGATTGCCATGGCCTTGGCGGATGCTTTTGGCTGTACCGTGAACGAATTGCCTGTCAGCATCGTCTTGTCCTGGTTTGAGCAAAAAGCAGTAGCCATCCTGCTCGGCCTGTTCAGTCTCGGCATTCAGGACATTCGGATTGGACCAAAACCACCTGAATTCATATCCGAAGGTGTCTTGGATGTGCTCGTGGATATGTTCGGTCTGAAGTTGATTACAACGGCA
Source organism: Paenibacillus amylolyticus (assembly GCF_050990605.1). Lineage (GTDB taxonomy): Bacteria > Bacillota > Bacilli > Paenibacillales > Paenibacillaceae > Paenibacillus > Paenibacillus amylolyticus_H. The sequence goes on along the minus strand of NZ_CP158832.1, from coordinate 4,627,889 downwards.
GAAGAAGATATGAACGCAATGTTGGCATTGTCATAGGGGCATGAATGGAAGAGAAGATATGTGAGAAGCCTGCGCTTTTGCAGGCTTTTTTGCTACGTAACGATGTCATAGGCCAATATACCTTGTGTAAATAAACATGCAATGTAAGGGAAATTAGTTTATTTATCCTATTGAAGTTTTTTCGTGGAAATGCCTATATTGATAGAGGCATATTAGAGTAACACATCACAAAACACGGGTTTACCGTACCATAAGGAGATTGTACATCATGCATGACACACAGATTGAAGATTGCTTGAAACTCGCAGGTGGGAAGGAGAACATCAAGCTCGTAGAGCACGATAAAGGCATAACGACGCTGGTACTGATGGACAGTTCCCAATTGGACATATCGGTTCTGGCCTCCACAGACTATGTGGCAGATATTCGGGTAACGGGTAAGCATTGCCATCTGGCAATAAAGGATGAATCTTCCTTGATCTGCAACACGTTACTGAGTATGGGCGTGGGGGAAACGGAAGGGAGAGCACTGCAGGAAGTAGGACATGCAAAGAAGAACCAATTTTCAATCTTACACTTTGTTTCCGATGTGTTCAGGCCCTTGATGCCTGCGATTCTCGGAGCGGCTGTGATTAAGATCCTGCTCAGTATTATTACGTTAGTCAATACATACAGTTCTGCGGATTCTTCCACGCTGATGGATAGTGAGACCTTTACGATATTTAAATCCATAGGAGACAGTGCATTTTACCTTCTGCCGATTCTGGTAGCAGTTAGTACGGCGTATCGGTTAAAGAGTAATATATATGTTGCTGCAAGCATCGGCGGATTGATGTTTCACCCGCAGTTAAGCTACTTACTGGCAAGTGAAGGTCAAGTTCACTTTATGGGAGTACCCATGGTATCACAGCCGGCTTTTCTTTCGGCTTCTCTCTGGATGTTTTTGACGATCTTAGCAGCGTCCTATATGGAAAAAGCAGTTGGACGCATTAGTCCCGGAGTGCTTCAGGGAATTCTTGCTCCAGTGTTAACGTTGGGAGTTCTGGTGCCACTGATCCTGATGGTGCTTGGTCCACTGGGGACATGGATTCAAGATCAGATGCCGAGTGCTATGAACTCACTGCTTGATGATGCGCCCATTGTAGCCATTGTCCTGCTCGGTGCAACTTTTTCGCTGCTCTTGCTTGCTGGATTACATTACTGGCTCGTTCCCATCATAATTAATGAATTGATGATTAATGGATTTTCCATTATCTTCCCAGCGATGATTGTTGCCTATGTTGCACAAGCGGGTGCAGCATTTGCTTCCGGGCTTCGCAGCAAACAACCTGAGTTCAGAAGACTGGCTTTCTGGGCAACAGGAACAGCTCTTCTGGGGGTGCCAGAGCCTGCCATGTATGCCGTGAATATCAGAAAAAGAGCTTCTTTTTATGCAGCACTGCTTGGGGGTGCCGCTGGTGGACTGTATTATGGTCTTCTCTCTGTAAAATCATTCGTATTTAGTGAATCTGTCAGTTTGCTAGGAATTCCGTTTTTCATGGAAACCGATTCAATGAATGTGCTGCATACCTGTATAGGTATGGTTATTGCCTTCTGTGTGTCCGGATTACTTGTGAATTGGCAGGCAGGGAGAGGAAGTAAAAACAGGATAGGCTAAAAATCAAGAGCCCACACCCGAAGGTGCAGGCTCTTTTTATTAAGACTGACGAATTTATTAATCCAGCCGTGTCTGAAATTTATAGCCCATCCCCCGTACAGTTGTTATGTAACGATGGGAGCTGGAAGGATTCTCGATTTTGCGTCTGAGGTTATGAATATGGACCATAACGGTTCGAACGTCACTCCAGTTATCCAGCCCCCATATGTGTTCAAACAAGTATTCTGTGCTGTACACATGCCCCGGACGACTTGCCATGAGGAAAAGAAGCTGAAGTTCTTTGGCAGGCAGGCTGATGAGCTTGCTGTCAACCCTGACTTCAAAATGACCAAAGTGCAAATCTAGCCAGCCGTCACGATATACATTGTCTTTGGCAATTGCCGAGGTGTTGGTCTTCGTGATCGAACGCCTCAGTTGCGCTTTTACTCTGGCGACCATAATATCCGGATCGAATGGCTTGGTGATATAATCATCCCCGAGTTCCAGCCCCTGAATGATATCTTCCGTTTCCTGCCGGCTGCTAAGAAAGATGATGGGCAGTTCTGTGCTTCGTTTGACGCTCTGAACCCACGTTGTTCCGTTTCCATCCGGCAGCATGATATCGCATAGAATCAGATCAGGAACTCGTTCTTCAAGCAGAACAGTCGCATGCTGGAGTGTTTGGGCGGTATAAGACTCATAACCCTGGTTTTGCAAATAGATCATGACCAGCTCCGCGATATCTGTGTCATCTTCGACAATAAGTATACGCTGATTCTTCTTTATGTAAGCCATGTTCAAAGTCACCCTCCTTTCCATGCGGGCAGTTGAATAGAAAATTCACTGCCGGAGCCCGGCTCACTGGTTACACCAATATGTCCGTTATGATAGTACATAATCTCTTTGCAAATGGCGAGCCCCAATCCAGAACCTTTATGATCTCGATCCGGTTGTTGTTGTTGTTGTTGAGCCTGTCCAAATCGTTCAAAGATCTGTTCATGCCATTCGGGTGGAATGCCAATACCCGTATCCTTAACGTACATACATGCTGTGAACCCGGTTTCGGTTTGAGGTGTTTCTTCAAGAGATAGACGCAATTGTATTGTTCCTGAAGGAGGGGTAAACCTCAGCGCATTAGAGATGAGATTAGACAGGACTTGTTCAATCCGTATTGGATCCAACTGTGCCCTCCACAACTGCGATTCGGGTTCTTCAGGAAGTTCGAGGCGGTAATGAATCCCCTGTTCCTCCACTTCCCATTCGTATTTCTGAAACAGCTCCTGCACGTATGATAGCAGATGTACGTCCTGCATATGAAACTGGATCTGGTTGGTCTCCAACTTCGTTAGTTCAATCAGATCGTGAATCATGCGTTCCAAAAGCAGAGAGCGTGTATAGATTCGGTTAATATACTTTGGTGCCTCTGTAGTGATAATACCATCCCTCAGTGCTTTGGCGAACCCTTTGATGGATGTGATGGGTGTGCTTAATTCATGAGATATATTGGACAGCAGTCGAACGCGAAATAATTCGAATTCAGCCATTTTTTGATTGGCCTGCTGAAGCTCTCCATTACTTTGTCGCAATGAACGTGTTCGTTCCTCTACGGTTCGTTCCAACTGCTGGTTTGTTCGCTGAAGCTGGGAAGACAAATGTTCCGTTTGCTGTAATGCTCTTGAGAAGCGGGAAGTCAGATTATACGCTTGTGTTAATAAAAAGATGAGCAATCCAACAGAGAGCATATCCTCTGTGGGCAAGTGAACCGTATAAAATAACATATCATTTAAGGCAAAAGCCATGAAAAATAAAAAACCGATCATGCTTATTACGGAACCTTTTTTTCGTCTAAAGACTGACTTGACATACATACATAGCGTATAAACCAACGACGGAAACAGCACCCCCCAAGCAAAAGGTGTTAAATAGTATGTGTACACGCGGGCAGGTGTCAGGAGAAACAACAAAATGAAGCAAGGCAGGATGAATCCTGCTATTTTGGATATCCAAGGTATGGATTCCTTAGGGTGTTCTCTATTAATGAACAGAATTAATAGTAAAGCGGTCGTGGCAACAGATATGTATTCGGCTTTTACTGCCCATTCCCATGGCATGTCAGGAATCAGGTAGAGGGCAGTCGATTCGCCAAGAACCACCGTGCGTACGCCAACAGACAGGCAGAGCATACTGTATAACAGGGCCGATATCTCTTTTCTTCGGTTGAGATACACAAGACCATAATATAATGCCATAACTAGAAAAATTCCAACGATACATGACTGTGCTGATACACGTAATAGACGGATCCAGGAGATACTTTCTGCTGTTCCAAGCTCCATGCTCTGCCAGATACCCGCATTCCTTTGAGAGAAGTTGGAGACTTGAATGATGATTTCATTCCATTTTGATTCAGTTTCAAAATAGATAACGTTGGGAAAGCTCTTTGCTTTCTCATTGGTAAGGCTGGTCCCGACGATACCATGACCGCCCTTAAATTGACCGTTAATCCAGATCCGGTAGGCTGAGGCGATACTTTTGGGATAGATGGCAAGTGTGGATCCTTTTAACGTCTCATCAGGAAGTACAAGGCGGAGTCTATAGGTCGCATACCCGCTGTTGGGGAGGACTTTATCATTTGCCATGCGATACGTTGTCCAAGCTTCCGGGACTTGTTCGAAAGTCGGTACAGGCTCAGATTTGGAAGAAGAGTGAAAATCAATGGGTTCCAGCAGTTGCTGCCAGTAAAATTCCCAATCTCCATCCAGAGGCATGACAGAAGTGGTTGAACCAGACCAACGGGACAGATCAAGAACTCCATTCCTGGAAGTGTGGAGGGGAGTGGACTCAGCTGCAGCTGAGGTATTGGTTGAATTGGTCGCATGGATGACGAGGAGCACTATAGTGATTACAAGAACGAACAGGATGGTGAATAGCAATGGTTGCTTTCCAATGTGGCCACGAACGGAATTCATAAACTTCATCTAGGGTGACCTCCGGCTAGGGCTAGGATAGGATAACTATATTATAGAGTGATCCTTCATTTGCAGAAAGAAGAAATTTGACGAATTATCCCGGACTTAAACAAAACTTAAACTAACCTAAGTACAATAGACCACATCATCTTTAGGGAGAAAGTCCCGGCAACAGAAAGGAAGCATGTTCATGAGTCGTTACTTCTCCATCTGTTCGACCTATATGTACCAGCATCGTTATATGGATTTTTTGCTGGCTCATTACAAGGAACTGAATATGCCATATAACTTTCCGGTCACACTCAGCTATATATCCAGTCCACTGTTGATGGGAGGTGGAGCGATTTTGTGTTTTGATGATCAGGATGAAATTGCAGGAGCACTGGGTTATATCCATGGCACAGGGGAGCATGATTACGAGGATCGTCATGTCATTCAGCTCCAAATAGCCTTCATAAAGGAAGAGTATCGTGGAAGCAGACTTATGGTAGAAGCTTTGCAGTTCCTCCTCCAACATATTGACGAACAAGAAGAGATAGAATCGGTTCAGGAAATGCGCTTTTGGGCTGTTAAAGATCGGATTAACCAAAGACTGTTCTCCAAATTTGCAAAGCGAATCGGAAGCACAGAAAGTGAATATGGAGGATCTATAGACGCTTATGCAATATACCTTTCTGAACTTCGGGCATACCTTTCCTCTTTTCATCGAGTGTCAAGGGTGAAGGGAGCTCGTGATAAGGAGGTCACACCATGATGCTGCATGCCAAATCACACGAAGTATTGCAGGATGCAGACTATGCCCGGTTTGCTCGTTTTTATCTGGCAAACAGTGAGGAGTTTGATGAACAATACATGTTGCATGACGCATTGTCGCATCTCATCAGTACCTTGCTGCACTCTCGGCTGTTGTTGCTTGATGATGAGCAGGGGCAATTGGGTGGTTTCGGGCAGTATCGTTATACCGAAGATCGACAGACGGCTTTTATTGATTCGGTCATGCTGGCGAAGCCACATCGCAGCAGCAGAGTATTTTTCGCCGGCTTCCGTGACCTGGTGCTACAGATCTGTCAGGAAAATGACGAGATTCAAACGTTACAATTTCACGCCGTGGCTAATAACCGTTACATTAACAGGTTATACAGCAAGTTTTCCACACACACGGATACACAGGAGCGTAACGGAAGAACAGAACATGTGTATACGGCAGAGCTGGATTCATTGTTGGTTTATCTGAAAATTAAAACAGCCGTTTAACGCGTTGAGCTCATTAAAATTGATTTGAAAGGAGGTGAGTTAACATGGTACCTATGCTCCCTAGCATAAAAGAAGATACACGCGGTGGTAAAATTTTTCGCATCGAAAATGTTCTGAAATTGAATGAGCAATTGCGAGTGAACACAACCGCTGCTGCTGTGAAGTAGTCTCATCCTCCCCAAACGATGAAAGAAGCACACAGATCACACAATATGTGACCTGCTTGCTTCTTTTTGGGTTGGCGTGTCCATTATCGTCATCCGAATCAGACATATATGTGAATATCTGGTGAAATGCATATCGTTTAAGTCCAGAATCGTATGTAATGAATTATACTTAAGGAAAACGGACGAGGAGATGGCCTCCAGATGAAGAAACAAATGTGGATCATTGCAAGTGTTGCAATTGTAATTGTGATGGGAACCTACCTATTTACAAGTAACATGGGCAAGGAAGAGGCAGGTACAGCCAATGCGCCCAACATCAGAAAATTGGTGGAAGATATCAGCACAGGTAAAGAGACACCGGAATCTGCCTCCATTAATGCCAAACAGTTAATCGTCACAGATCAAGATAAGCATACGACTACATATGATTTGCCTGAGAATGAATTTTTCCTATCCATTGCACCCTATGTGGACCATACCCATCCCTGTGCAATTCATAGCTTGACCGGTTGTCAGGGGGAAATGAGCAATAAGGAATTCAGCGTTACCATTCACGATTCTCAAGGCAACACTTTTATGAAAGATGAAGTGATCAAGTCTGGTGAGAACGGATTTATGGACTTTTGGGTGCCAAGAGACAGAAGTTATCTGATTCGTATTGTTCGAGATGGGAAGGTTGCAGAAACGCAATTGTCTACATACGAAAATGATAATACATGCATCACTACGATGCAGTTGAGTTAATGTAAACAGACAAGCGATAGAAGGGAAGGATGGCGGTTTAGCTATCCCTTTCCTTTTTTTATTTCATAAAAGAGTTGAAATAAGCTACTTTGCATTGACAAAAATCAATTCCTACGGCATAATCCAATAGTGATAATGATAATTGTTATCATATAAATACATATAAACAGGGGAGAAAAGAGATATGAAAAAAGGGTTGAATGGACTGTTGATTATGCTGGCCTTTGTGCTGGTTTTGGCGGGTTGTGGTAAAACTACGACTACAACAGATACAAGTCAAGGTAGTGACTCGGGCAGTGCTCCGGCTGAAGAGACCGCAGGTCCTGTTACCGTGAAGCATAAACGTGGAGAGCTTAAGCTGGACAAGCCTGCCGAGCGTGTCGTTACACTTGAATGGACATATACGGAAGATGTGGTTGCCCTGGGTGTTCAACCAGTAGGTAACGCAGATAACGCTAACTATAAAGTGTGGGTAACATCCGAAGCAGCACTGGATGACAGTGTAACGGATATCGGAACACGTGGTGAGCCGAATCTGGAAGCTATTGCTGCATTGAAGCCGGATCTGATCATCGCTAACGCTGATAATAATAATGCGGTCTACGATCAGCTTAATGCTATTGCACCAACCATTGAATTCGATCCGTATGATGGCGATGGCTATAATTATGACAAAATGACAGAGATCTTTAATACCATTGCAACTGCTCTCGGTAAAGAAGACAAAGCGAAGCAAGTTCTTAGTGATCTCGATCAGCATTATGTAGAAGCCAAAGAAAAACTGGCTGCTGCGGGTAAAGAAAACTTCAACTTTGCACTGACACAAGCGTTCACATATCAAAATGCAGTTAGTCTGCGTATGTTTACCGATAACTCGGTTGTGATTGGTACATTAGATAAAATCGGACTGGTTAACGACTGGCAGCCGGACAAAGTTGAGAACTATGGCTTCTCTACAGTAGGTATTGAATCCTTAACCGATGTGCAGGACAGTAACTTCATTTATATCACACAACCAGACGATGACGTCTTTGGTACAGCAATGAAAGATAACTCGGTTTGGAACGGACTGAACTTTGTGAAGGAAAAACGCACATATCAACTCGATAGCACAACATGGACATTTGGTGGACCGATCTCCTCTAAAGTATTGGTTGATGGGGTAGTCGAGGCGATTACCAAATGAGTTCGGTTCAAGGTTCTAAGCCAAAGATGAATTGGCGCACAATAAGCATATATGGGGGCGGTTTAACCGCTCTCATCGTGCTTTTTTTTGTAAGTCTATGTTATGGAGAAGCATCCATTCCTTTGCATGTCGTTTGGGAAGCTCTTACAGGCAGCCAGGATTCATTAGAGCACAATATGGTCTGGGACTTGCGTATGCCGCGTACAGTGATCGGTATTCTGGCAGGCGGCGCACTGGCTGTTGCGGGCGCTTTGCTGCAAACGATTACTCGTAATCCATTGGCTGCTTCAGATACGCTGGGCATTAATGCAGGCGCGTACTTTGTGGTGGTGCTGGGAGCAATCGCTTTTCCAGGTCTGTTAAGCCAGTCGCCTTTTGTCTTCGCAGCTCTTGGTGGTTTGCTGGCAGCATTTGCGGCTTATTTCATGGGTGGCGGACGAACATCAAGCCCGGTTCGACTTGCGTTGTCCGGTATGATTGTATCGATGGTGCTTGGTTCATTTACAAGCGCATTACATATTTTTTTCTCCATGGAGACGCAAGGGTTATTCCTTTGGGGCTCCGGAACTCTTGTCCAGAATGACTGGAGTGGTGTGTTTTATGCTTTGCCTTGGGTGGTTGGTATTACCCTTCTCGCGTTAATCCTGTCCAGACAGTGGGATATGTTGGAGTTGGATGAATCAACGGCTTCTTCCCTGGGACAAAAGGTTGCATTGGCTCGTGCAGGAGGGTTAATTCTTGCTGTATTGCTGGCCGCCGTAATTGTCAGTGTAATCGGACCGATCGGCTTCGTGGGACTGGTTGCACCACATCTGGTTCGATTGAGTGGTATACGTTCTAATCGATTACTTTTACCCGGTGTGTTCATATGGGGCGCAGCGCTCCTGGTTGGAGCAGATGTCCTCGCCAAGATGGTACATAACTCCAGTATGGAGCTGCCCACGGGTGCCGTTATGGCGATCATTGGTGCACCGTGGCTCATCTGGCTTGTTCTTACACGCATGAAGGCTGCGAACGGATCAGGCATGTCTACTTCAATGAGCACAGGAGGAGCTGCGCGGCGCTTTGCATTTGGCCCGATGGCTGTATTATTCTCAGCCATAACGGTCGTGCTTATCTTGCTCAGTACGATGTTTGGCGGTATGCGAATTCCCCTGGCCGATTGGTTACCAAGTCTGTTCCAATCGGATGGGCTGTTCTCCGCGCTGATTCAGCTTCGGATTCCGCGTACACTTGTTGCCGCAGGTGCAGGGGCTGCACTGGCAATCAGTGGTGTGCTCATTCAGATGGCCGTACGTAACCCGCTGGCAGATGCTTCAATTGTCGGTGTGTCCTCAGGTGCAGGGCTTGGAGCGATGATGGTCATCATCTTATGGCCGGGTCTTCCGATATACTTGCTGCCAATTGCGGCAATTATCGGTGCAGCCATTGCCGCAGTGGTTGTGTTCTCCCTCGCCTGGAAGAAAGGACTGAACCCATCGGCGGTTGTATTGCTGGGGATCGCGATGTCTGCCATTGCTGGAGCAGGTATTCAGATTCTGATTGTCCGTGGTGCGGTATACGGTAGTAGCGGATATATCTGGCTGACAGGAAGCACCTATGCTCGTACCTGGGAACAGGTGAAGGTTATTGGATTATTTTTAGTTATTCTGGTACCTGTGGCCTGGTGGCTGGCGCGTAGATTCGAACTGTTGGTATTCGACGACAATAGTGCCTCAGGACTTGGACTGGGGGTACGCCGTACACGATTACTGGCCATGACAGTTGGTGTATTACTTGCAGCAGGTGCTGTTGCTTGTGTAGGAACTGTCGGTTTTATCGGTCTGATCGCACCACATATGGTTCGGTTACTGACAGGGAATAAGTTAAGACGTTCGATGTTTTTATCTGCATTAGCTGGTGCAGTCATGCTGGTGCTGGCCGATACGATCGGCAGAACCGTCATGGCACCAACAGAGATTCCATCAGGGATACTCATAGCAATGATTGGAACGCCGTATTTCTTGTATCTGATGTATCGTTCCAACTGGCGCAAGTCGATGAAGTAAATGGTTGGTATCTAAAGACACAGTGCAGGATTTGGAGTGAAAAAAGCCCGCTTATGCATCTTCATGCAGCGGGCTTTTCGGCTTTTATTTTACTGTAGTAACGGTGCCATGTCACTTTCTTCCCCCGTATCTGTATTGACGAACCGCTCTTAGATAATATATATAAACTTCGACTACTGTGGGCTGTCGATAAACTTCATATATTGCAGCAGTCGGTTCAATACTGCCGCACTCTGAGCTCGGGTTGCCATTTCTTTAGGAGAAAATTTGTTGGTTGGTGTACCTTGCATCAAGCCTGCTTCCAGTAAAATGGATACCGGTTCGGAAGCCCAGGCTGAAAGAGTGGTATGATCGGCCAACATATCCAGTACATCCTTGTTCGGCTGAGGCTTCAATCTTGCAAAATCCAATGCACGGACGAGGATTACGGCCATTTGTTCACGGGTAATGGATGCCTCTGGTCTAAACAAGCCATCATCGTAACCGTTGATTAAGCCTGCAGCCTGTGCAGTGCCTACGTCTCCAGCATACCATTGCGCTGATGGGATATCAGCAAATACTGATGTTGGAAGATGCTCAGGCAATCCAAGGGAACGGACAAGCAATGCCGCGAATTCGGCACGTGTAACCGGGTTCTCTGGCGAAAAGGTATCATTGTTTACACCCTCGACAATGAATTTGTTCGCAAGCATTTCGACGTCGGATCGTCCCCAGTGATCCTTCATGTCCGCAAACGTATGATTTGCCGATACGACTGCAAACATGCTGTTATGGGGGGTGGAGATGATGGCTTGCGCCTGCTTGTCATCCTTTGTGAACAGGGAAGGAACAAAATGCATCTGATCCTCTGCATCGATCCACACGGCTGTTGATTTTTCGGAATCAGCCTGCGAAGGGAGTGGAAGGATTCGTTTGCTATATCCCTGATTTAAAGGCTCTGTCTGTTTTCCATCGATATAAAGGGTGAAATCCATGGGTATGCCGATAAGTTCAAAGCCCCGCTTCGTTACTCCAGCAATCAGGGTGCTGACGATGTTGGGAGAGGCTTTACCGATGCCAAGGGTAACAACCATGTTGTCAGCCAATGGGGGTAACATGGTTAGCGGCAACTCATAGCTCGCGCCATTGACCTCGAAGGTTACACTCATTTCCGGCTGCTTTTGCATCAAACTCCGCAGTAACTCACCCCGCAGATCCAGGAAAACGACAGGGGATTCCGTACTGAAGCGGATCAGTATTCCCGCTTCTGCACCACTGAAGGCTTGCATGAGAGAAGCTGTATCAGGTTTGAGTCGGATTGCAGTCTGACCGTCAGGAGCTATCTCTGTTGAGGCTGTTGATTTGATGTTCAGACCGTTAATTTCAAGCTTGACTGTAGCTGGATCTTCGGCCGGCGGCCAAACATTTGGGAACCCTGAGAACGATTCCGATCCTGAAGCTGGTGAAGGTGCTGGAGTTGTACCCGGTGATGGTTGCGGCTCTGGCTGCGGGGTAGCAAAGGGCTTTAATGTAATCATGCCCATATCCACGGCCTGCTCTGCCAGTACTTCGACGCTTCGTTCAGTTGTATTATAGCCTTCGGCGCTTACAACAAGTGTTCGGGCTCCTACAGGGATCTGTTTCAGTGTAAAATGCCCCTGGCTGTCTGTAAATACGCCGATGCTCCCCACAGAAACGGAGACTCCCTCCAATGGAGTCATTTCTGTGTCATATACAGACCCGGTAACTGTTCCAGCTTGGGGAAATACAGTGATGGTTGCCGTTGCTGTATGGGAGCCATCTTCAGATGTAACCGTAATAATGGCTGTACCTGCAGTCACAGGCTGGACTTCCCCATGCATATTCACGGTGGCGACAGCCTCATTACTGGAGCTCCAGTGAATGGTCTTGTTTGTAGTGTCTTCTGGATCAATGATTGCTGTCAGTTTAGCCGAGGGCCCACCAGAGGTCAGGTCCAGTTGAGATGGCTCCAGATGAAGACCGTTAACCGGAACGAACTGACGAATGTGCTTTTGTTCCAGCGTGAAGTGCTGCCACGCCTGAATGAGATATTTCCCCGTATTTTCATCTTCTGCCACTTCAAAGAGGTCCACAGCCTGCCCTGGACTTGTACCAGGAATATCGGCACCTGAAATATAGGTTACCGCACCCTCAGGCAGTGCATCCCCAACCGATGGAGGAGTGCTGTCCGTGCGATCCAACATATAGGCAAAGGAATGACCCGTTTGCGTCGGCGCTGCTGTAATGCTTGTTGCTCCCACCTCTAGTCCGGGCTGTACCGATGCATCCGCAATGCCCGGAGCCTTCATAACAACGACAAGTTGCAGAACACGTTCAGTTGTGGCGGAGCCCCCATCCAGTAGCGTGAGGTTTACGGTGTACGTGCCGGATTGTGTAGGTGTACCGCCCAGCTCACCAGAAGGGCTCAAGCTTAATCCTTGAGGAAGTCCGGGGGCGGTCCAGGTGAGTCCTGCGCGCGCTCCATCATAACCTGCCAGGTCCATGGAATAGGACTCATTCTGAACCGCCTGAGGCAGCTCGGTTGTTAATATGGCAGGGCGCAGATAAGGATAGCCATTGTTGATCGCAGGATGAATGTTCCAGGTATCTGCAAAATCCCATCCAGTATAGGTAGCCTGCTGCTTCATTTCTGTTGTTGTTTTCCCATAGATCTCAATTGTGCTTTGATAAGGATCACTTGCTCCGACAGTCATACCCGATGTCATCGTATCGTAGTATGTATCCGTTATATTTGTTTTGTAGACATATCCACCGATCGCCCCCCAACTGGAGTAGCTTCTCGGATTCAGTGTGGAGATCGCGCCAGTTGAATATGTATTTTTGAGGATATTGTATTCATCTGAGCTGAACTGATAACCTACAATTCCTCCAGCATATATATGGGAGGTAGGATGATCCTTGACAGGCTCGTTAGCTAGATTACCGGTAAAGTAAGAATCGCTTATGCTACCCAATGCCTGGGAACCTATAAGTCCACCACCATGCAAATTGTCAGATTCGCCTACTGTAACGAAAGCAGCGGAGGAAGAGTGAGACAGACGTGCATTGTTCAGTAATCCTACGATGCCCCCTGTAGGAGTGACACTTTTGTAGATGTGCCCGCTTCGTACAGTTCCTTCCGTATAGACATGATCAATGCTTCCCCCGGAATGAAAGCCGACAAGTGCACCTGTATTGGAGCCACCTTTAATATCTGCCCTCAGGTTAATATACTGAATGCGGCCGTTGGCTTGACCAAAAAATCCATTGGACAATCGTGTGTCGTTGTTTATCTCCAATCCAGTGATCCAATGCCCCTGTCCATCAAACGTTCCACTGAACGGAACGTAGTCATTGCCTCCAAACGGAATCCAGTCTATTCCTGTCAAGTCGATATCCGCAGTCAGGCGGATGTTCTCTGTCAGATACAGCTCCTGATTTTGGTTAATATACACAAGCTGTTCTTTGGTAGACACCTGGACCCAGCCGTTCTCAACCGGAGGAATGGCATATGGCACGTCAGGTTCTCCTTCTGCATTTACAGAGCTGTAGACTCCCATTTGTCCCGCGATCATGATGAGTACAAGCAGGACTTTCATCATGGATAAACGTTTCTTCATTTACACTTCACTTCCCCTTTGGTTTGCAGTAATGAAATTATTGTTGAATGGATAAGCATGTGAGGAACCGAAACAGTCTATGCCTGTCAAGAAATAGTATAGTATATTATAAGAAATGCGGTGTCTCGTTTTTGTTTCAAATTTGAATGGAAAGTAGTGTGCAGCATGAATCTTAGATCAGTGGACCGAAATCCCCACAAGCCGTGTATTGTCGGTTTGACTCAGCAATTGGAGGTGTTATCCAATTGGCTCGCTTCGCCTGATGTCTCTTCACAAATCTTTTCCATTTCGGGAATTGGAGGCATTGGCAAGACGACACTGCTCACGGAGATGGCAGCAGAGTCCAGGCGATGTTCAACGGTTACCTTGTGGATGGATGGACAGTTCTGCCTGCAGACGCCGCGCGCTTTTCTGTCTCATCTGGAGATGAGTTTGGAAACGGAGTATGGTCGAACACGTGCCGCAGATACACCACTTCTTGCACATGTTGTTGAAGAGCTGACTCGTCAACGGACTGTCGTGATTATTGATAACTGTGAAACAATAGATCGGATCGATAGCTGGCTGTTATCGAGCTTTCTTCCGCTGCTTGCAGCAAGTGAATTCTTATTTATTGTGGCTTCCCGGACAGGTCTGCCCATTCAGTGGCATACGAATCTTTTATGGGGCAATCAGATTCACTCTTTTGCTCTGGAGCTTTTCACTCGCAAAGAGGTTCACGAATATGTGCAGTCAAGTGGTTTGCCACACCTCGTACAGCAGGATATCGTACACAAAACAGATGGTCACCCGCTGTTGCTGGCGCTGACGGTGGATATGCTGCGACGTCAGGGAAGAGAGCGAGAGGACTACGTACAACAGATACCCGGCATATTGAGTGCAGAGTTACTCAAGGAAGCAACCTCTCCCTATATGTATGAGGCTTTGCAGATACTGTCGCTGTTCCCGGCAGCGGATCAGACCATGCTGAACCAGTTGTTGACTCATCCCCTAAGTGCATTGGATTATACGGGACTGAGTACTTTATCCTGTGTGCACGCTGGAGCCGGAGGCCTTTCTCTGCATCAGTTGGTATCCCGGATGTTAAGGGAGGATTATGAGAGGCGCGACCCCGGCCATTATCAGATGATGCGTTCCCGGGTACTGGAGCTGCTTACGGAGCGGTATCCTTCAGTGAACAAACTGTTGCAAATGCAGATTGCGGCCCACATATTGGAGCTGTACCGTGAACAATTGCCCTCGACCCATGCATATACGGATTTCACAGGGATACGTCAACGGGAAGTGGAACAGCAGATGTCTTTTGAACCTGAAGATTTTCCTTACTTACAGCGTTTTCTTGCGGAATCGCTGGCACGTTCGGATTGGCAATCGGAGCTTATCGAGAACGGACAGTATTCTTCATTATTAGATGATATCGCTAATTATGCGCCGGAGGGGATACGCGTCATACGGAATGCGGACAGGGTACCTTTGGCGTTCTGTGCTGGACTTTGGTTACATGACCAAACGTTGTCCATATTGGAACGATATTCTCCTAATGATATGAACATGCTGGGCGATACGGTCAATTCGGCACGCAGGCTCCCCCCTGAAGCGGCTGATACCATATGTGTCCTGTTAGCTGCGGTAGACGTGGAACAGTCTTCTTATCGCCCTGAGGAACTGGGTGGCATGCTGTTTCAATCCTGGCTAATTGATGCAATGAGCGGTCTGCGTGCAATCATTCCCACTGCGGACAGACAACTAAACATGTTACTCCCTCATTTGGGATTTGAGGAGCGGACGATGCCATCTCAGCCATATGCCAGGGAGAATATGCATGTATGGGAACTGGATTTCAGGCAGGTGACCTTTGAGGTCTGGGTTCAGCGTATTCTAAGGCAGAACATTCAGACTGCAGGCTTCATCCCGCAGGAAGCACCCTATATCTTGTCCCGGGATGAGGTCAGACTAATGCTTCAACATTTATATGATGATACGGTACTTGAGGAGATGGTTCCTTTACAGGCAATGGGATGCGAAGGAGTGAGGGCACGGGAGTTGGTCGTGAGCATCCTTCATGCTGATTCACCGACCTATCCGCTTACTGATCTGGAGCAGCGTATACTTAGGGAAAGCTATCTGCATAGAAATTATCGCAAGTCCGAGTTGGCCGAAGCTTTACATATGAGCCGCGCCACGTTTTACCGCCATTCGCGGCAGGCCTTCATACATTTGGGTCATGCGTTCACAGCAGCGATGGATGGCTTTGAAATGAAAGACCGGTAGTTGAATGATAACGATCATAACAAACCCAAAATACGCGAGCCTGCTGCGGATTGAATCCGTCGCAGCTCGCGTTATTGGCTATTCCTACATGTTTCTGAGAATACCGCTGTCCTCAACAGAAGCCAATGCTCGGAGAAGGTTCTCATTATCCTGCACCAGTGCCAGTCTGATATACCCTTCCCCCGAAGGGCCAAAGGCACTTCCGGGTGTCACGATGACGCCTGCCCGGCTGACCAAGTCCATGGCGAAGTGTTCAGAACTCTCATAATGAGCGGGGATCCTCGTCCAGATAAACATGGTCGCTTGGGGCTTCGTTATTTCCCATCCGATTCTGCTGAAGCCTTCGCAAAGAATGTCCCGTCTTTCCTCATAGGTTGCCCGTACCTGTTCCACTTCGGCTTGATCACCTGTGATAGCGGCAATTGCTGCTTTTTGGATCGGAAGAAACATGCCGTAATCCATATTGGATTTTAGCTTTTTCAGCATGGAGACCATGGTTGTATTGCCCACACAGAAGCCGATTCGAGCTCCGGCCAGTCCGTACGTTTTCGACAGGGAATTGAATTCCACACCGACGTCCATGGCGCCAGGGAATGCGAGGAAGCTTCCGCAAGTTTTTTCGTCAAATACGAGTTCACTGTAAGCATTATCGTGGAGCACGATAATATCATACTTCTTGGCAAAGGCAATCAGGTCAAGATAGAACTGATCCGGTGCCATCGCGGTTGTCGGATTGTTGGGATAGGAGACCAGCATGAATTTTGCTCGCTGAGCGATATCTTCTGGTATATCCTGAAGCTGAATAACATACCCGTTTTCTTCTTTTTGCGGCATATAATACAGTTCTGCACCTGCCAGTAACGGTCCATCCGCGAAGACGGGATAGCAGGGGTCAGGGACCAGCACCAGTTCACCTTCATCAACAATGGAGAGGGATATATGTGCCAGCCCTTCCTGTGAACCAAGCAAGGAACAGATTTGTGTTGCCGGGTCTAACTCTACCTGGTAGCGCTGCTTGTACCAATCGCTTGTAGCTTGCAGCAACTCACTCTGATCATTCACAGCATATATATAATTAGCCGGATCAGCTGCGGCCTGGCATAGTGCAGTTATAATATGCTGCGCAGGTGGGATATTCGGCGTACCCACACTGAGATCAATAACAGGCTGCCCGTTCTCCAGTCTGCGGCGCTTGATCTCCAGCAACCGGGTGAAAATTCCTTCATTGAAATGATCCATTCGTTTTGCAAAGTTCATGATGATGATTCAGCCTCCAATCCTCTTCGTACGCATATTCATTAATAATAAATGGATAGCGACTAAAAGAGAAGAGCAGGTGAAAGCTTGCGGATCATGACTTTACTTTAAACTGGCTTAGTTCGTCTTGCAGTTTGCCAGATAGCTGGTTCAACTGTTTCGACAGATCCGCTACCTGTTCGATACTATCCAACTGCTCCTGCGTGCTGGCGCTTACTTCTTCCGTCGATGCCGAGTTCTCTTCTGTGGTGGAAGAGATAATCTCCAGTGCTTGGAATATTTCATCTTTGTGCTTGTGTATATTGGAGGTATTGCTGGTAATCTGCATCATACGTTGCTGAAGATCTTTCAGGTCTTTGTTAATATTGAAGAATACATGTTTGGTATCTTCTACGGATTTGGCATTCTCCTCCGCAATCTTCATACCGCGCATGGTATGTTCTACCGACAGGGTTGTTTTCTCTTCAATCACATTCACTTTTTTGTTGATTTCCTCTGTTGCCTGAGCCGTCTGTTCTGCAAGTTTGCGGACTTCTTCGGCAACGACGGCAAATCCTCTTCCATGTTCACCAGCACGTGCAGCCTCAATGGAGGCATTCAGGGCGAGCAGGTTCGTCTGAGAGGCAATCTGTTTGACCGTATCCACAAAACTGGATATTTCATTCCGACTCAGGTCAATCTCCTGGATAATAGAGGACACTGCTTGGCTGGATTGATGGTTTTCCTCAGACCATTTCGATAATTGTTCCACGACTGCAAGTCCTTGGCTGCTCTGATCGGCAGATGTCTGCACGACCGTTCCCATAGCCTGCGCATCGGTAGCAATTTCATCGATCTGGTTGGATAACGAGCCTGTTTTGCGTAAAATATTTTCCGTTTCGATGGACTGATAATTCGTTGCATTGGCAATCTCGTTGATGGCTGTCGATGTGTCATTCATGGTTACGGCCGTTCGTGAGGAGATGGCTTGCAGATCATTCGACGACTGGTTCAGGATTTGCGCTGAGCTGCCGACCATTTGCAGCATGCCCTGAATTTTCTGCACCATGGAATTCAAGCCTGTGGCGATCTGTCCAATTTCATTATTAGATTTGATATCCAGTTGGACCGTCAGGTCACCTTGTTCAATCTGTTTAATCTTGGCCAGCAGCTGTGGGATGGAGCGTAACAGACGGCGAAGGGTAATGTAACAGATAATCACAAGCAGAAGGGTGGCTGCAGCAAAACCGCCAAGCGTAATCCACGTGAATGTTTTTAATTCCGCGAGAACTTCTTCTTCGGATATGGTCAGACCAACGGACCATCCCGTATCCTTGCTGGTAGCGTAGCCGATATAACGACGTTCCCCATTGTCGTTCATTAGCTGTACGCCGTTTTCACCGGCAAGCATTTTCTTGCCGATTTCACCTATGTCCCCCGTACTGTCGAGGATGTTCTCCTTCAGCACCTTCTCTTGATCGGGATGGTATAGAATTTCTCCGCTCTTGGACAGCAGCATCGAATAGCCCGTGCTACCAAGGGAATAGCTCTCCATGATGGCCGGAATATCTTTGAACGCAATATCCGCTGCGGCGAAGCCGATCATGTTGTTGTTGTTGTTGTAGTCGTCTTTAATGGGATAAAAGATACCCATAAGTACATCGCCTGCTGCAATATCAATGTACGGATCGGAGAAATACAGCCCGTCTGCGGCCGAAACCGGCTTGTAGTATGGACGCGACTGGATATCAAAGTCCGGTGCAGACACGACACCATCATTTTGAATCCAAAAGCCTTTTCCATCCAGACCCGCCACCCAGGCATCGGCAAACGAAGGCTCTGCTTTAACGATAGCGGCCAGTGTCGCCTGTGTTTCCGCAGCGTAGGTTGAACTTGCCGCATCCGCAGCAGATGCTGTTGTTTCTATATATTGCTTAAATAACGTGTTGGTGGACATTTGCTTGACCAGCGCACCTTTTTCCTTGAATAGTGCATCAAATTCACTAACAATGGCTTGTGTCTTGGTCTGGAGCATGGATTCCTGCTGTTTCACCAGAATGTTTCGTGTGCTTGCAAACATAAATGTTCCCAGCACAGCAAAGACAACTACGATAATGACCAGCAGCACAATGGACAACGTATTTGCCATACTGGATGTCCGTGCTCCCGCTTTCCCCCACTTGTTCAACATGTTCGACATATTCCATCTCCCCAGATGAGTAATAAAAAGCTCAAAACGCCTAAGTTATATGTCGGCATATTCTATAGTTTTATGTAGATTTCTGTCGAATAATCCTGAAAGCAACAGGAAG
Organism: Paenibacillus amylolyticus; assembly: GCF_050990605.1. Taxonomy (GTDB): domain Bacteria; phylum Bacillota; class Bacilli; order Paenibacillales; family Paenibacillaceae; genus Paenibacillus; species Paenibacillus amylolyticus_H. The sequence continues at coordinate 4,608,446 of NZ_CP158832.1, read as the reverse complement.
GAAAGGGACTAGAAGATGAGGAAAATGAAAGGAAGGGTTGAAAAGAGATTAGGAATGAAAAACGGAGTTCAGTAGTGGTTCATCCAGGTAATGTTGTTTATAATGGAATGAATTGGAACTATAGGGGTGTAAAAAGGGGGATTATCTGTGAGTGAAGTATGGCACGCTTCGATACAAGGGGCTCCATGGAATGCCGAAAAGATGCACGAGGCGGTGCATCTGTTGCGCCGCAGAGCAACGGTTCATTTTCGCGTCGGCGCGGATACATACGAGGACCTTGCCGAGTTAGATGCCAAAGTGTTCTTTGCCCGCCCGGATCTAATTCTACACATATCGCATGTGGACCCTAAAGGGGGATATTCATCAGGATTTTTGGGGCGACTTGCCCAATTGAAGCATGTGTCTGCCTTGCAGCTTGATCTTTCGCAGGTACAGGATTTGACGATTCTGGGTGCGATGGAGCAACTGCGGTTTCTAAGATTGAATTCACCTGCAAAGGCAACCCGGCTTAATTTTATTGAACACTACAGCCAATTAAACTTTCTTGAACTGCGTGGCAAATTCAACGCATTGACTTCCATTGCAGCATGCCTCCAATTGCATACGCTCATTCTGAACTGCACGGTCGAAAGTCTAGATGTGCTGGCAGAACTGCCCATGCTTCAATATCTGTCCCTAGATCAGGGTGAGTTAAAAGGGGAATTGAATGCTTTGACAGAGTCAACCATCTCGATGTTGAAGCTAAGCTCTGTTCGCAAGCTGACAAGTATTCAGGGACTCGAACAGATGCGCGGGTTGGAGTATCTGCATCTGTCCTTGCCCAAGCTGGAGCAGTTATGCGACTTTTCCCAGATGACCTGCCTCAGACAGCTCGAACTGGACTATATGAAATCGTTGCGGGATATCGAACATCTATGGACAGCCAGCGTTTTGGAGTCTATTGAACTAAAAGAGATGAATACGGCGCTCAAGGCGGATTCTTTTGCTGGACTGACCGGGCTGGAGCACTTGCGCCAAATCGATTTTCGTTTTATTGATGTGAACAAAGGACGGATTGCAGCTATGCGTGATCACCTGGCCAAGGCAGGAAAGTCGAATTTGTTATATGAAAATATTCCTGAGCATGAACGCATGAATTCCATAGGTATCGCGCACTTGTCGCATGTATTAATGTAGATGGTCTTCAGTCCAGCGTATGTATACATAGCGACCCGCACTGAAGGAACCGGTTGTGCGGGCAGATGTCATCGCTATCTAAGTGTTCATATCCGTTAATGCGGGTATGTTGATCTCTTTCACACAGGCAGCTTTGGACAAGCTGATAAGACATCGAACGATGGCGACCATGTCCTGTAGGGGAATACGGGTCCCGTCATACTCGGCGAGTGCACGTTCCATTCCGTCTTCATACGGGATTTCTGCCGCCAGTTCTCCCGGGTTGATACATGTCACCGCGATGCGGTCCTCTCTCGTATGCTCTCTTAAAGCTTCTGTAATACCCCGTATGGCAAATTTGGAGGCGACAAATGAAACCTGGCTGCTGCCTGCATTGCTCAAGCCGGCTGTTGAACCGATCAGGATGATCTTGCCTGCTTCAGACTGGCGGAGCTGAGGCAGTAAAGCTTGTATACATACAATCGTTGAAGTCACATTCACATGGATCAGCTGACTGATATCCGCAGGTTCATCCCGATCAAACGTATAGTGCGCTTCAAATCCTTCCTTTTCCCAGATCCCCACGTTATAAATAAGTACATCTAACGTCTCGCCTCGAAGCTGGCTGGCAATATGCTCGGCGGCTTGAAGCTCGGAAAGATCGGCCTGAATCCATATTCGCTGGACGCCATCCTCCGTGGTCAGACTTTCCGGCTTGCTACGGGAGACCACCCAGACTTTATCACCAGACTGTGGTACACCTCGGACGAAGGCATCGCCCAATCCTTTGCTTGCACCGAAAACAATTATATTTTTCAAATAAAACCCTCCTTATCGATTAGAATGTAAATTTACATCAATCTATATCTTACTATAGAGGTGATATATGGAACATGAAGTTTGAATGAGGTATGCTTCATCCTTCTCAAAGAAAAGCCACCCCTGTCCCGCAAGAACGGGAGAGAGATGGTTGGAGGGAGCGTGATCATATTAATGGTAAAGTTTCAACTCGGCAATGGACCACCACCACTCGGGAGTGTCCGCGGTCAAAACCAGTTTAATGTATCGCGCCGTTTGTTTGGAGAACGTATGTGAGATGGCTGGCTCTGTTCCCAGGCCTTCCGTAACCCCATTCCAATGCTCGCCATCATCAGAAATGAAGAGCTGGAAACTGCGGGCATAATCGTTACTGCTGCTGCCCGAGTCCATGGTCAGGCGGCTGAAGCTCTGCTCGCTTCCCAGATCAATCTGGACCCATTGATTGGCAAGTTGACCAGATGAAGAGGTCCAGCGTGAATTCAGATCGTCGTCCAGCATCGCCGCAACATCTTCAGCGGTGGAGGCAGTCGCTGCCCATGATGTCCGATCCAGTTCAGCAGGTAACAGATGATCCTGTTCCCCGGATATCCAAGGTGTCTGATCAGCAGTATAGACCTCTAATTCAGCCACGGACCACCAATGAGAAGCAGTACCCGTCTGTACGACCTTAATATAACGTGCTTCATGTGATGCAAAGGGGATAGAAAGCAGCGGATATGATCCTTCACCCGAAGCCAGGGCTTCCCCCCATTGCTCTCCATCCAGGGAAGTAAATACTTCATAACCGCGAGCAAAGTCTTCCCGGCTGTGCGCGCTGTCCAGCACAATCCGATTTACTGGCTGCGAGGCCCCCAGATCAAGCTGAATCCATTCGCCGCCGGTTTGAGTCTGACCGGAGGTCCAGCGTGTTTGGTCCGATCCGTCGAGTATAGCCGCTGCATCGTCTCCGGAGGAAGCGGTCACGGACCAGCCGTCTGGCAGCAATCGCTTTTGTTTGCCTGTTCCATTATGATGAACAAACAACTCGGAGATTGACCACCATTGATCGGAATCCCCGGTCTGTACCATCTTCACATAACGTGCCTGCTGTTCAGGGAAGGTGATGGACATGCGTCCAGGCGTGCCTTCGCCGCCTGCAATGGACGTGCCCCAGTGTTCGCCGTCATCAGAGACATAAATCCGATACTGTCTCGGATAATCTTCTTTCGCATGGCCCGGGTCCAATTCTATGGCATCGAAAGAACTCTTTTGGCCTAGGTCAATGGTAATCCATTGTCCTTTGATTTGTTTTCTCCCATTGGTCCATAGGGTATCTGAACTTCCGTCCAGCATATTGGCTGTCACATCGGCTCCTTGAGTAGAGGAGGCGGTTACGGTCCATGAAGAGCGATCTGGAAGCGGTACGGGCTGTGGGAGCTCCGGTGTTGCTTCAAGTTTGCCAAATCGGGCCAGTTTGAGTTCAGAGATCGACCACCAGCTGTCTGCAGAGGAAGTCAATACAATCTTGACATAACGGGCGGTTTGCATGCCCAATTCCACGGACAGACTTGGAGATGTTCCGGCCCTCTCTGCGATAGGCTGGCCCCAGTTCTCGTTATCTTTGGATACGTAGATTTCGTACCCGTGAGCATAATCACCGCCGTTGTTGCCGGAGTTCATGAATACCGTATCCATAGACTGTTCGCTTCCCAGATCGATATGCAGCCAATCGCCGGGATTCTGAAGCTGCCCGGATGACCAGCGTGTAGTCAGATCACCGTCGACCATGCGCTCTACCGGCTCCGAACTGGAGGATGCCGTAATGGTCCATTGGCTCCGATCGAGATAGACCACACCCTGAGAGGCATCCGGCTGTTTAACAACGGAATGTTCCAGCGGGTTAACTTTTACTTGCGCTTTGGCATAAACGGTAGCCGAACCCAAAGCGCCATTGGCATTGTAGAAATGCACTGTTTTGACAGTGTTGGACGGATTCCAGATTTGCGCTGTATAGACGCCGTCTTTTTCATACACGGTTGCTGCCGGATCATCTGCCCAAATTGCCATCGTGCGTGTTCCCGTAGAAACCATGCTGTGCATGAACCAGTACGCGTTAAAGACTTCATTTTGCTGCATATCGCTCGTATTCCATTTGGCTAGAGCACCTTGCGGGTCTCCAATGGACTGGAACGGCCAGATAATATGCTGCCATGTGCGTTCCTGCTGACCACCCAGATCCTTGATGAGACCATTGTAGAGAGCCTTAGTATTCTGCGGATCACGTCCATAATAGGTCATCCATTCCGCTGGCGGCAGCCAGTGAATACCGTAAATGTGCTCGGCTTCATTCGAGAAGTACGTTCCATACAGGTAGGCGCTGCCGTACACATGACCTACCGTAGCGTGCTGGTAATCCTCCAGCCAGTTATCCCCGTCATAGTTAAACCAGTATTGCTCGGCAGCCTTCTCTTCGGTCACGAAGCCCCAGATCCCGGTGTCGCGATAGGCTTTGTTGCCTGTCACCTCACCCCACATATATTGGCCGACCCAACTAAAGAGGGCTTCACCTGCGGCCTCCTGGTTATTCCCGCTGCGATTATCGGCGTAACCACCTGCCCAGGAGTGACCTGCGTACGCATCAAAATTGCGAAGCCTTGGAAACTGATCATCTGTCCGTGAAGGGTTGGCGTAGTCCCGAATCAGGAGCTCAACCATGTCGCCGTAATCTTGCAAGAATGTCTGGTCATATGTGGCCAGTACAGCCGATGCAAAAACGTAATAGCCGTAGGTGAAATGATGATCTGTCAAACCGGTATTCACACCAAATCCACTACCATAAGGGAAAATGGTTCCCCATTCATCCGAATAATAAAAATAATACGAGTGCAAAGGTTCATCCGGCGAATAGGTATACCAATCTGTCAAAATGGTTCGAAGCAGGGACAGATAGTGGTCTCGTCGTTCCGTATCTCCGATCTGGTCGCTGATGAGTACACCCAGCGCAAGCGGATGAAGCTTCTTCCCTTGCCAGTAAGGATCCTCGCTCATCAGATTGCCTGCCGTATCCGCGTCAAGCTGATCCAGATAGCTGATTAATTGTGCACGCGAGTAGGTTGGATCATCCGGCTCCACAAATTGCGGGATAATGCCATAGAATCGATCCTGTGTCGTAAACGTATTGCCTTCACTTACTTTCATCATGCCGCGAATGGAAGGGTAAGCAAGCTCCGTTACGGGAGTAGTCGCCAGTTTCCATTGGTGCGGGAACAAGGCCATCAGTGTCTCGGAGGAAAAGCCTGCCCGCTTCGTCCGGGTTACCGAGTTGAAGGTAGTCGTTACCAGTGAAGTGCTCTCGTTATAATCGTAGTCCACCTTTGTATCGGTTACAAAGGCGTAGGCATGCTGGTAATAATAAGACAGTTCTGCCGCGGACGGCAGGGTAGCCAGTGACAGATAGTTTTCACTCTGGCCCAGCTTGATCTTGAGCGTATTGCCAAGTTTCATAAATACGGTTCCTTCAGGTGCAAAGATCCCGTAGTTTCTAGTAAAGGTCTGAGGCGTGGGCGCTCTGTCCTGATTGGTTACTTCAACACCGATATGATCGGTCGTCAGCGATTCTCCATCCTTCAGAACAATTTCACGGTTCTGATCATCGAAGAGACGTGTGATGTTGGGTGAACGAACAATAATGGTATCCGGGTTATCGAAGGTGTTGTACAGGAAAGGGGAACCCTTCACAAACGTGGTGTTCATTTTGGCCGTGTCATCATCACTAATGAGGATCGTTGCGGAATAATCCCCATATCCCGCCACCTTGGTATTGACCTCCGCCGGATTCATATTGCTGGTGGTCATGATCAGATCCGGTTCCCCGTCGGCGTCCATAGAACCGCCATCAGCCGAAACGTAACCGGCTCCGGGATTCAGAAGCTGAAGTCCTTGTTTGGTATATCTGCTTTTGAGCGGGAGTGTGACCAGACTGTTGCCATCCCCCAGATCGGATACAAGAATTGATTGCCACCAGTCATTGGAAGGGAGGGGCGCCGTAATATCAGCCGTACGATTTTTCGGATTTTTCGGCTGCAGCATCGTGATGTCATTTACAGCGTAACTGCCGGAACCCATCTGTACGGATGACGGTTCAGGGATATTCGGAATGGTATGCACAGGTTTGGCATCGCCTTCGATATACTCGTAGACATCAAATGCGTACAGGGAGTATCCGTTGGTTGTTCCCCTGCCAAGTCCGGCCAATTTCACATACCGTGCTTCGGCGTATATCGGAATTTCATCCCGTCCACCGTTGCTGTGCAGTTCCCGGTACAATGTAGTCCATTGCTGTGCATCATTGGATACTTGAATATCGTATGCACGTCCGAAAGCGTTTTCCCATTGTAGGGATACGTGCCCGATTTTCCGACTTAATCCAAGGTCTACAACAATCCATTCCTGATCCTTGTAGATGGAAGACCAGCGTGTATCCGGATTGCCATCCGTCACATTCCGGGCTTCGTAATTCTTTTTTTCCATTTTGGCTTTATCCTCGGCTGAACGGCTGGGCTCATCAATTTCTTCCGAAGACGCTGTAACCGGTTGTCCAAGCGCAAGGTTCTTTGCTACTGGTTTGGGAGGTGGATTTGCTCCGCCCGTTCCGTATACATTGAATTCGTATACAGAGACGCCATAGGCTGACTGTGCTCTTTGATGACTGAACAAGCGCACATATCGTGCCTCCGCTGTGACCTCAATCTCGTTCAGTCCGCCTTGCCCCTTTGTTGTGGAGTAAACAGACTGCCAATGGACCTCGTCGTTGGATACTTCCAGATCAAAGCTGGAAGCATACGCATTTTCCCACTGGATGGAGATGCCCGAGATGGAGGCCACCGCGCCTAAATCAACATAGATCCACTGCGGATCTTGCTGCCATATGCTTTCCCAGCGGGTGTTTTTGTTGCCGTCAACCACATGCTCTGCCGTATTGCCGCCCAGCGATGAGGAACTGTACACAGGCCGGTTCAGGGATAACAGATGATGTTCCTCATCTGCGGCGTGCACTTTTGAGACCGGCCACAGCGGGATGCTGCTGATCAACAACAGAACAGATAACAGCAATTTCATGTAGATGTGGTGTGTTTTTCCTTTTTGACTCGTTCTTACCTTCATATGACTACTCCTTTGTTAGCCCTTGCCATCTCACCAGACAGAGCCTATCTTCTTCTCTTACTCGCTACCGTATGTATCATTCTGTTCTCCCATGTTGCGTTTGTGAGATTTGAATTCAATGCTCAACACGGGATATTCAGGTGCCCCATTTTGTATATCGATCATTTGGTCTGGAATATAAAGGTTTTTTAATCGTTTTCGTGGAAAAAGAGACATATGTCCTACATCATGTATGGGGAATGTGCAACTGTGAAATCAAGATTCGGGATGGTTGTTCTCCAACAATACGATATCTTCGCCCCGTAGTTGCCTGAGAGCAATATTGTCCCTCCCCCAAGCACACATGACATCCACGATGGTGTTGGCTGTAACGCCATATTCTGTAAGCCGGTATTCCACTTTGGGAGGCATCTGCTGGTAGACATGTCTGGTGACAAGGCCGTCTCGCTCCAGCTCGCGCAATTGTTGAATTAACACTTTTTGTGAAATGCCCGGGATGCTGCGCTCTAATTCGCCCGTTCTCTTGACCCCGGACATCAATAAACAGATGATCAAGGCTTTCCACTTGCCACCGATAATTTCGAGTGTCGCTTCAATGCCCAGATTGTATTGTTTCATCCTGATTCACCTCAAGTTAAATTTTACGTGTTATATAGAGTGTAACTATTTATTTTCTCACGGTTCTGACACGGAAGTCCATACACACTTTGAGGTAAGTACCTTACTTCATTGTGTGTATTTTCTTTTGACTGGATGTGACTGATAATGGTCCATATTCAAGTAAAGAAACCAACACCTTTATGGAAAGAAGGAAGTTACGGTGAAAACACTTATTATTCTGACACATCCCGATATAGAAAGTTCAAGAGTCAACCGTCGCTGGAAGGAGGAGTTGTTGCAGCATACAGATGATATTGTTCTTCACGAATTATATACGACCTACCCTGATTGGAAGATTGATGTATCCCGAGAACAAGAGCTGCTGGAGACGCATGATCATATTATGCTGCAGTTCCCGTTATATTGGTACAGTTACCCACCGCTGTTGAAGAAATGGTTTGATGATGTGTTCACCCATGGATGGGCGTACGGATCGAAAGGGAATCGATTGAAGGGAAAGCGAATGGGACTGGCGATGTCCATAGGGGATAAGCAGGAGAACTATGCGAAAGATGGCTCTATCGGTTACAGCGTAGAGGAACTTGTTGCACCTTTCATAGCAAGCATGAATCATGTAGGGGCTCATGCACTGCCGCATTATGCAGTCTATGGTGCCTCGTTCCAAGCTACCGATGAAGAGATTAACCGAAGTGCTGAAGGATACATGCGTTATATCAAACAGTTCCGGGCTTTTGGAAGTTAGAAGGTGAAGCCTCTTCATAAGAAATGTACTGAAAAGGACCTGGCTCCACACAAGGGTGAAGTCCAGGTCCTTATTAATAAGCGAAAAATTAATAACCGAATAAAACCACATTTATTCTACGCGGAAATAATCGAAATCTGCATATCCTCCGGTAGACTTGGTTGCATAATTGAACAGTGCAAACCGGTATCCCATAAAGTGTGGCAGGGTGTAAGACATTTGAAGTGTATTGCCAATGGTTGTCCAGTTGCTGCCATCCAGACTATAAGCAAAGTAGGCTTTGTCAGTCCGGTTCGTAAAATCACAGATAACGCGGAGATAGATTCTGTTCTGGTTTAATGGCACAGTTGTTACTTCGGTCATGGTGCCCGAACTGGCATTAGCCATAACGATGGATTTGGTGCTGCCCGTCATTTTTACGCCAACAAAACCATATCTGGCCTGAAAAGCAGCGAGTCCGGCATAATCACCATCCTTCATGCCTGCTGTATCCAAAGCGGTAATGCCTGTGCTTTTTGGACCAAAGGTTCGTTGTGTCAGTGTGTTGCGGGCTTCTAACAGGTTTTTGCTGATTTTGCCTGCAGTTAACCGCATGAAACCGGGCCGCTGGAGCAGGGACCAGTTGGCAGCATCAGGGTTATGATTCCATTGCCAGTATGGAGCCAGACTGGATGTGCCGGTAGATGAATTGCTTGTCAGGGAGACGTCATCTACATAAAACGCCATCAAATCATTGGTTGGGTCCGGATTCGAGTTATACGGTGTCTCCACAAAAATAAAGCTTTGGGACACGTCCGCATTCGACGGAACGGTATACGTACCTTGAAGGGTGCCCCACTGTCCACGGGTCAGCGTTGCATTGCCCATAATGGTAATTCCGGTATAACTTGCACCGTTCTGGATGCTAAGATTGAACGTTTTGGTTGCAGGACCAGTCGTGTATTTGATCTTTGCCGAAAAAGAGTACGTTTCTCCCGGTACCAGCTTGCCTGTAACCATCTGTTTGGCACCGCCTGCTGTCTGCTGTCTGGCGCTGACAAGCAGGCTTTTGGTACCGCTAAAAGCCTCGGCATTCGTTAAATTGATGGTTGCCGTATTGTTGCTGGACCACGGCTGAATGGTGCTCTCCTCAAAGCCGCCGTTCACTAACAGTTGCGTTACTGAAGGTGTACCTGATGTGGTTGCGTTGAACTCATCTGACCCGTAGATTTTGGCAGCAGGCTGACCTTCAACGGGCATATTCATGTTAAGAGGAACCTTGCCGTTCACCCCAAACACAGGCCAGTTATCCGACCACGTCACCGGAAGGAGATAGGGGATGCGCCCAATGGCCCCGCTATCACGAAACAGCAAGCCGTACCATGCACCGGATGCGGTGTCCACGATGCCTCCTTGTGCAATGCCTGAGTCTCTGAGTACAACTTTACCTGTGTATGGCCCTGTCAATGTGTTTGCACGATAGGCAAGCTGAATGCGGCCATCACCCGAAGGCCAGGCAATCAGGAATACATAGTACATACCATTGATTTTCTGAATGTGTGCTCCTTCTGCCTTCACAATCATGTTAGAGCCGGCTACACTGCTCGCGTTTGGGATCAGGACCTGATTTAGCCCTCCGGACTTGACGGCCTTGGCATCAGGTGTCAACTCAACGATACTGATATTGTCACTGCCATGAACAAGAAAGGTTCGATTCCCGTCAAACAAGAGGGAGGGGTCATGGTAATAACTGTTCAATGTGTAAGGTGTCCATGGCCCTGTTTCAATATTGCTGGTTTGGTAAATATACGTCTTGCCCGTGGAAAGTGAGCCAAAGGCTACATAATATATACCATTGTTGTATCGCAAGCTGCTCGCCCAGGAACCACGTCCATACTCGTTTTGTCCATTGTTCAGATTCTGTATGTCCCCGTTTCCAAGTGTATCGTATACATAGTTTACGATGCTCCAGTTGACCAGATCATAAGACTTCATGACGGGTACTCCCGGATTCATATGCATCGTTGTGCTTGTCATATAAAAGGCATTACCCACCCGAATGACGTCACTGTCAGGAACATCCGCGTAAATCACCGGATTGCTGAACGTTGCTGCGGAAGCAGCTGGACTTGTCAAAGGGAATGATGCCAGAAGCAAAGGAAGAGCGAGCAGAAGAGTACTCATTTTTTTCCACATATTCTATCCTCCCGATCGATCATGTCCTATGAATTAAAGCGAGTACTCCAGATAATCAATGTAGGCATCCCAAGTGCCATTATCCGTTGTGACGACCAGCTTGATTTCCTGATTGCCTGTAGCGTGAGTGATACCGGTGAGGGTTTGAACGGTCGGCTCCGTTCCCGTGAAGTAGAAAGAACCCGCAGTTACACCCCCAATGACCAGATCAACACGGGCTGTATTATTGTTGTTGGAAGCGCCGCGGACAGAGAATTGATGGGTTGGGAATGCAAAATATTGGTTGTATGCTGCATAATCATTATTCGCGTAAAGAGCGACTCCATTAAAAGGGGAACTGATTACACCAGCGTATTGGCCGCCAAGCGTCATATTCTCGGCTTCGTAACGGGTAACGTTTGGATTGGGATTAGGATTTGGGTTAGGGTTGCCGCCCGAACCGGATGTGAACTGCCAGTAGTCCAAATTGAACAGATTTCCGTTACCTGCGCCTGTAAACACGAGATACAAACGATGTACACCCGTTGCGTTGGTTACATTCGTCTCCATCTCGCGCCAAGTCTGCGCACCGCCGGTTGAGCTGACGTTGAGTGTTCCAACCAGAGGTCCTGTCGGACTGTCCAGTCGAATCTCAATGTTGCCATTTCCGGTAGAAGCGACATTAGCCTTGAATTTGGAGGCTCCAGCTGAGCCAAAATCAACATTACCCACCGCGATCCAATCCCCATTATGAATATTAGTGACATTCTGATTGGCTACAGGTCCACCGCTCGCTTGACTCGGCTGAGTGGTAATTCCTGCTTGCCAGCCAATGGTTTCAGCTTCTACCCGGACATACGGGTTGAGGTTAGTGATCTGAGGTACACCAGTCATATTCCCCTGAACTTCCTGGATGGAGCCATCCGCGTTGTGGGTCAGCTTGTTGATGTGGGTGGAACGGTACCCTTTGCCATCACCCAGGAATGCCTTACTCACCGTTTGTGCATGGTACGCCACATACCATTCGTTGTTGAATTGGAACACGGCATGGTGGTTATTGCCGCCTACACCGAAGAACGTGCCGGGATTTTTCAGAAAGTGTCCTTTATACGTGAAAGGCCCCATCGGGCTATCGCTGACCATGTATCCGATCTCACCTTTTGGATAGGCAGTGGGATGTGTTCCCGCGAAGTTGATGCAGTAGGAGTAATAATATTTGCCGTTATACTTGTGGATGCCGGAATCTTCGAACATATAAGGAGAATCAATAGTAACCGCACTGCCCACCACGCTGGTCATGTCGGCACCGAGACGAATGACCCGAGCTGTTTTGGGATTGGCAATGGAAGCAGCATTGGTATCGTTCGGAATACCGCCTCCAGCATACAGGTATGCAGAGCCATCATCATCGACAAGGACAGCCGGATCAAAGAGCCAGGTTACACCGGACATACCCGGTGTTCCGTGTGTCAGGAGGGCACGCCCAATTGGGTCGGACCAAGGACCGATGGGAGAATCCGCTGTTAGTACCCCAATACCTCCGCCCGAGTTGGCAAAATAGAGGAAAAACTTTTCTTTGCCAGCAATAGTTTTCTTCGCCATGGCAGGAGCCCAGGATTGGGTAGCCCATTTGGCAATCCCTTGTCCATTATTGGCATTATTTGCACCTGCTACCGGGATGGAACCATGGTCTGTCCAGTTCACCATGTCAGCTGAAGAGATGACGTTAATTTTCCCGATCGTGCTGTACTGGTTCTCTCGGACAGAGCCGTCACTGTTGTACAGATATGCATCACCTGTCATGTAGACATAGACCCGATTGTTATGGACGAGCACATAAGGGTCGGCTCCAAGTTTGTGATCGATGAGGGGGTTGGAATTTCCAGGAAGTTTGGCTACGGCTGCATTGGCAGCATGGCTTGGTTCAACGGGTAGGGTGACAAAGATTAGCAGACACGCCAACAACAAAACTAGCGGTTTACGGATCATACATTTCGCCTCCATGAGATTGGATTAGTGGGTGAGCTGAAATTCAGAATAGCTGAGATGATGAAATGTCGAAAAACGAAGAGATGTCCCTCATGTCACCCCCCTTCTTGAAATAATGGTTAGGTTGGCTGTTAGGTTAAATCTTCATGGTGTTATATATGGTTTAAGCCAGACGACCTGTGCACCGTGTACGTGGTCACAGCGGCAAGGGGAGTGGCTAGAACCCGGAATAAGCCTGCATCTGAGTGTGCGATTAGAAAAGGTATAATCTGTCAGGTTTCTTTTTGTAATCGCTTTCAATAAAATGAGTTAGCAGACTGAATTTGGCGAAGAAAGAGTTTGATCACATTTAAATGTAATTATTTTTCATATTTTCTTTTAAATGTTTATTAACTTGACGATATCATATCACAATTTTAAGATAATACAATCTTTTTCTATTTTTTAGTAGAGGATGAAGAAGGTCATTAGCGGAAAATCACTTTTATCGAGACCGAATAGAATTATGAACCTGCTGGAACTGGATGAACAGCCAAGATGAGCCATTGTCCTCAGAATAGTGGTATTTCCTGACCATTGATTTTGGAAAGTGAAGTGGTCACAATAGTAATATTGCCATAAATGACGGAATTGTTATTTTTGAAGAAGATCAACTGTCCATGATAGATCGTCGATCTTTCAATGTCCGTTTAATGCTAAGTAACAGGGAGGAGCATCCATGCAGCAGGATGACCGGAGTGTCACAAAGGGGCGTAGTTCTGCAAGGGCATTGGCCACGCAACTTATTGAATGGTCAGGAGGAACGGACAATATTATCGAAAGCACCCATTGCACGACACGACTCCGACTCCGGTTGCAGAACAGTGATCTGGTGGAACTAGAACGTCTTGAGGGGATACAGGAAATTCAAGGGGTATTCGTTCGTGCTGGACAACTGCAGGTTATCCTTGGTCCCGCTCTTGTCTCGAAGGTTAATCGCCAGGTGATTGGCATGCTTCAGTCAGCTGCTTCGTCCATACCCAAAGAAGACGGCCCGAATGAACCTGTAATACCACGGATACACGAAGTAGATCATACTGATTCCTATCCAATGCCTTCCGTGTCTCCGGTTAGCAGATGGGCCGATGATAAGGGCCTTCATTCAAAAGCGCTGTTGCGCAGGTTGATGGACGTATTCCACTTCTTTTCTGATATCGTGGTGCCCATTATTCCGCTCTTCGTCGGGGCAGGGCTGCTATTGGGTCTCTTGGGTCTTGCGGGAGCATTCGGTTGGGATGATCCCGGCCAAATGTGGTTCCGGATTCTATCACTGCTGACGGGTTCAGCGTTCCAGCTGATGGCGGTTCTTTTCGGGTACAACACGGCCAAGCGGTTCGGCGGAACCCCGGCGCTTGGTGCCGCTGTTGGGATTGTCATGACTCATCCGGGGATTATTACGTTTACCGAAATCGGTGGAAATCCAGCCTTTGCTCAAGCTTTGCCCATATCCCCGCAATTCGGGTATCAGGGAGCCATTATCCCAACCGTTCTTGCGGCGTTTGTGCTGACGATTATTGAGAAGAGACTACGCCGATGGATACCATCATCCGGAGCTGTTCTGCTCGTTCCCTTTTTAAGCTTTAGCATCGCGGGCAGCCTTGCGGTACTGGTTATTGAACCCCTTGCTCTTGGTCTGGGTCGTTCGCTGGGAAGTATTCTGGAATACGTCTTCAATTACGGGAGCTTGCTATTTGGCTTTCTGCTTGGAGGGATATACAGCTCCATTGTGCTCACTGGTCTCCATCACGGGATTCAGGCCGTCGAAGTTGGATTGATATCCAATCCGGATATCGGCTTCAATTTTTTGCTTCCGATCTGGTCCATGGCGAATATCGCGCAAGCGGGGGCGGGTCTTGCAGTGTATGCCAGAACCCATGACGGAGCATTAAGGAAAATAGCTTTGCCTGCCTCGATCACGGCGCTGTTCGGTATCACCGAGCCAGTCACCTTCGGTGTTAATCTCAAACTTGGGCGCCCTTTTCTGGGTGCTGTTGCCGGAGGAGCCGCCGGAGGGGCATATATGGCTTTTCATCAGGTTGTGGCCAATTCATTTGGGCTAACCGGAATCCCGATGATCGCTTTTATCGTACAGCCCGGGTTGATGAATCTTGTTCATTATCTGATCGGTTTTGTGCTTGCTCTAGCCACGGCTTTTAGCGTTACCCTGCTACTCGGTGTGGATCGCATTGTTCGACCAGATACTGATAAACTTAACGAACAGGCATAGGAGACTAACATGAAGATCAAAAAAATACTCAACAATAACGCCGCTGTGGTTAACGATCATGGAGAAGAGAAAATTGTCATGGGGGCGGGGATTGTTTTCCGAAAAGGAAAAAATGATATTGTAGACCCAAGCCTTGTTGAAAAAGTGTTTGTGATGACGGATCCAAAACAGTACAACCACCTTCAGGAAATACTAGGAACCCTGCCCGAAGAAGAAATTGCGGTCACCCAGCAGATCATCACTTTCGCCGAGAAATCATTGGGCGTCACGTTCCATGAGCATATTCACATCGCGCTTACAGACCATCTCTCGTTTGCCCTGGAGCGGATTGGCAAGGGGATCGAAATACGAAACACACTTCTTGAGGAGATTCGTATCCTCTATCCAAGAGAGTTCCAACTCGCGCTTCATGCCAAGCATCTGATCCACAAGAAATTACAAGTAGCCATCCCGGAAGATGAGGTTGGTTATATCGCCATGCATATCCATACTGCCTGGAAGAATGCGGGCATGAGCCACAAGGCTCCGGAAAAGACGGCCATGATCAGGGATATCGCAGAAGGTGTGGGACATGTTGCCGGTGTGGTGGATCGGGGGTCTGCGAACTATGAGAGACTTTTGACCCAGATTGAGAATATGCTGCAAACGGATGAATCAGGCAGACTTCGCAATGAACTGAATCCGGAGCTTGTAGCAATTGCAAGGATGAATTTTACTGAAGCATATACACAGGCCCTCGAGATCGGTGAAATGGTTGAAGAGGATTATGGATATACTTTTACCGAAAGCCAACTGGTTGTGATCGCCATGGAGATTAGCCGGATAGATCATCGACTTAATCCATCCTTGGATTGATTCTTTTGCTTGGTATATTGAGTCTCTGGTCCTTGGACTAAATCGGGAGTTTCGATCTATAGCCAAGTTTTGATCAGACCCTATAGAATAGTTATCGACAGTTGAATATGTCGGGATTGTTACTGGTAAGCAGGCAAGACCTAAAAGTCCGTTGGGAGTGGTGTATCCACCATGCCCTAGCGATTTTTAGGTCTTTTTCTGTTTTTCAGAAAAAATGACAAGAGAGAGGGAAAAATCAATGAATATTCAGAAGCTTGTGAGAAGAGTGACCGCAGTAACGTTTGCTACAGCACTATTGGCAGGTGGGGGAGTTTCGGCTTTAGCCAAAGAAAAGAAGTCTGACTACAAAGAGAGTTATGGTATCTCGCATATTACACGTGCAGACGCTTTGAAAATCCCTGAGAAACAAATTAAAGCACAATTCAAGATTCCTCAGTTTGACGCTTCTAATATCCAAAATATCCCTTCCGCAAAAGGATATGATGAAAATGGAAACGTCATCGACATGGATGTGTGGGATACCTGGCCGCTGCAGAATGCGGATGGTACTGTAGCAGACTATCATGGTTATCAAATCGTCTTTGGTTTGGCGGGTGACCCGGATCGGGGATGGGACACATTCATCTATATGTTTTACAAAAAAGCAGGAGACACATCCATTGATGCCTGGAAAAATGCAGGCAGAGTGTTCAAAAACACTGACAAGGACGTCCCGAATGATCCAATTCTGAATCTCCAGGCAGAGGAATGGTCCGGCTCTTCTACACTGACTGCTGATGGTCATATTCGTCTGTTCTACACCAATCGTCATGGCTGGGATCCGGCCAATGGATTTTACGGTAAGCAAACCCTGACGACTGCTCAGATTAATGTCTCCGAACTTCCAGAGGACACGCTCAAGGTCGACAGTGTTGAAGATTTCAAGTCGATCTTTGATGGTGACGGAAAAATGTATCAAACAGTCAATCAGGCTTTCAGCGGGGGGGATTTTTCCGACAATCATACGTTGAGAGATCCTCACTATGTGGAAGATAATGGTCGTAAATACCTTGTTTTCGAAGCCAATACGGGAACAGAAATGGGCTATCAGGGCGAGGATTCATTCAATAACAGAGCCTTCTACGAGGGAAGCAAGAAGTTCTTCCAGGCCGAGAGGGAGAAATTGCTGCAAAGCCCTAATAGGAAGCTGGCCTCCCTGGCCAATGGCGCTCTGGGGATCATTGAATTGAATGACGATTATACCTTAAAACAAGTGATGAAGCCGCTGATTGCATCGAATACAGTAACAGATGAAATTGAACGCGCTAATATTTTTAAGTTGAATGGAAAATGGTATTTGTTCACGGATACAAGAGGAGCCAAAATGTTTGTGGATGGCATTGATGACGAAGATATCTACATGCTGGGCTATGTATCTGATTCTCTGACAGGACCTTACAAGCCGTTGAATGGTACTGGACTTGTATTGCATCAAGATCTGGACCCTAAGGATGTAACCTGGACTTATGCACATTTTGCTATTCCGCAGGTTCAAGGCAATAACGTAGTGATCACCAGTTATATGACCAACCGAGGAATGTTTGAAGATCATCGTTCTACCTTCGCACCAAGTTTCTTGGTGAATATCAAAGGGTCCAAAACATCCGTAGTGAAGAACAGCATTCTGACACAAGGACAATTGACAGTGGAATAATCAAATTCCACAGAAAGTCTGAAGAAAGAAAATGTCGATATCTATTGGCATTTTCTTTTTCATAAACGAGGTATCTGTGATGAATAACAAAACCAGAAAGAAAATGGTCATATGGTTTACTGTCTGTGGTATGATCACGCTCGCTTTCACTATCATTCCGATCCTGAGCCAAAGCGGATGGCCTACCGAGGATACGGGAATAGCCTCTCCTAGGGAGAGTCTAAGAGCTAGCTTTCATTTTACAACGCCAGACAAGTGGAAGAACGATCCCCAAAGGCCGATATATCTGAACGGGAAATACCACTACTATTATCTGTATAACGGTGATTATCCCACAGGCAATGGTACGGAATGGCGGCATGCAACATCGGTCGATCTGGTCCATTGGAAGGATGAAGGCGTGGCAATTCCCAAATACACGAACCGGAACGGTGATCCATGGTCAGGCTCCCTGGTTGTGGATGCGTCAGGTACAGCTGGTTTTGGAAAAGGGGCGCTTGTTGCCATTATGACACAGCCTTCTGCGAGCAGTGGACAGCAGGAACAATTCTTATGGTACAGCACCAATCAAGGGAAAACGTTTAAGCCTTATGGAGATCGACCGGTGTTAAAGAATCCGGGACAAAAGGATTTCAGAGACCCTAAAATCATCTGGGATGACCGATCCCGAAAATGGGTTATGGCTCTGGCTGAAGGAACGAAGATTGGATTCTACGAATCGGCTGATTTGAAAAATTGGCGATATACCGGAGGCTTCTTCACGGAAAACGTGGGTTTGGTGGAATGTCCTGATCTATTTCTGATGCGGGCAGATAACGGAACCTCTAAATGGGTGCTCGGCGTAAGCGCCAATGGCAGGTCCTCAGGACAACCCAACACCTACGCTTACTGGACCGGAAGCTTTAATGGCACAGAATTTGTTCCGGATCTTCATGAACCACAATGGTTGGACTATGGCTTCGACTGGTATGGAGGAGTTACATTTGAAGATGGGGCAAGCAGTGACAAATCCAGTCACCGCTACGCATTCGCCTGGATGAATAACTGGAACTATGCCAACAATACGCCGACACTGCAGGAAGGTTACAACGGCATGGATTCCATTGTTCGTGAAATTAAACTTATTGTATCCAAAACGGGCCAGTATCGACTGATCTCAAGACCGATTGAGTCACTGGAACAAGCGGCAGTCTCGAAGTCTGCCTTCAAACCGATTACAGTGAAGGGATCTCATGCACTTCATGTGAGGGGAGATTCCTATCAGCTTGAGGCTGATATATCGTGGACAAAGGTCAACAATGTTGGATTAAGGCTTCGGGAATCCAACGACCAGAGCCGACATGTGGATACCGGCGTCAATGTAGAAGGCGGCTATGTCTATGTGAACCGTGCATATACCGGGAATCCTGACAGGAGTGGCCAAGACTTGGAGAGTCAAGCGGCATATACTCCCGAGAAGAACAAGGTTCATCTCAAGATTCTGGTAGACAAGACCAGTATCGAGGTCTTTGTTGATGACGGTTCATTGGTGTTATCCAATATCATTTTCCCCCACTCCAACGACCGTGGAATCACGCTATATACTGAAGGGGGGACGGCAGTATTTAGCAACCTTCAGATTAAATATTTTGATTAATTGGCGGCCTCCTGTACTTTACGAATAAACGTTCTACCGGCTTGCCCCAGGAACTTGTCAGCCCGATACACGATGCCAATATCTCGTGTGGGTGTAGGCTCAACCAGATTGATTATATGATAGAATCGGTCATCCCAGGTTTGCAAAAGCGGCTTGGGTAAAACGGTCCCGCCAACATTATTTTTCACTAATCGCATCAATGAAATCATGGCTGACGTTTCGATAATGGGGTTTAAATCAAAGCCTTGGTTCTCGCAATAGGAATCTATCAACTTGCGGCAATGATGATGATCAGGAAACATCACGAGACTCAAATCTTTAAGTTCCTTCAAGTATATTTGCGAGCGTCCCGCCAATTCACTGCTTTTTGATACGGCTACTGAAAATTGTTCTGTATATAAAGGCAAATGGACAAGCCTGTTGTCTTCGATAACAGGAACTGTAGTAATTCCGATATCGATGTTTCCCTCCAGCACCTCCTCGACAATTCGATTGGAATCCTGAATCAGGAGCTGGATATTCGGAAACTCTTGATGGAATTCAATCATGGCTGGTGTCAAAAGTTCATCCACATCACACGGTAGTACTCCCAAGACTAATTTTCCTCGTTGCAGCGTGCGCAAGTCGTTAATCGCATCATAAGCATAGTTCAGGTTTCTGAAAATTTGATTGCACTGTTCATAAAGAATCTGTCCTGCTTCTGTTACTGCAATTCGCTTGCCCATCCGATCAAACAGGGGAGTCCCGATCTCATCCTCTAACGCTTTGATTTGCTGACTTAACGTTGGCTGTGCAATGTTTAACAGTTCAGCTGCTTTCGTGAAATGTAACTGTTCGCAAACAGCTTTAAAAGCCTCCAGGTGCCTCAGTTCCATTTTTGTCTCTCCAATCATTCGAAATCACAATGATTATAATTCGAACTATCTATTTTTACAATGATTTAATGTTTGATATACTTCGAAGCAAGGAACGGCCGTCTCCTGAATATAAGCCCATATCACTTGGAGGTTCAAAATGAAAAACGAGCAAAATAATCCGTTTGCAAGATTGCCTGAAGTAGCCAGCTTTAATATGACAAGTTCGGATATCTCTGAAAATAATGTATTATCCACTCCACAGCTTTCCGGAAAATTTGGGGTAGAAGGCGGACAAGATATTTCACCTGAATTGAGATGGTCCGGCGCACCGGTAGGGACAAAAAGTTACGCAGTTACGGTGTATGACCCCGATGCTCCAACGGGATCAGGATTTTGGCACTGGTCTGTCTATAATATCCCCGCTAACGTGACAGTATTGGCAACTGGAGCAGGAAGTGAGGAGGGCACTGGTTTGCCTAATGGAGCTATTCAATTGAAAAATGACGCCTCGTTTACAGGTTTCATTGGTGCTGCACCGCCCGTTGGAGATGGACCGCATCGTTACTTTTTTATCGTTCATGCTTTGGATGTTGAGGATATAGGTATTACGGCTGATGCAACACCTGCTTTTCTAGGCTTTAACATGCTTACTCATACTTTAGGAAGAGCAGTGATCATGGCAACGTT
This sequence comes from Paenibacillus amylolyticus, assembly GCF_050990605.1. GTDB lineage: Bacteria > Bacillota > Bacilli > Paenibacillales > Paenibacillaceae > Paenibacillus > Paenibacillus amylolyticus_H. The sequence goes on along the minus strand of NZ_CP158832.1, from coordinate 4,587,830 downwards.
TGAAAGATGATCATCGTCTTCATAAAATAAATTTAAGAAGTATTACTCCACATCGTTGCATACCAAGTCGCTATTTTAGCGACTTAGTATGCGGCTCTGACTGTAGGGTAACAGGACAAAAAAACAGACTATGATTTATAATCATAGCCTGTCAGCGTTCAGGACATTGGTTACCTAAAGCTTCACCTGGTCCCCGGGTTACAATTGGATCTGATATTCTGGTCTCATTACTTAGTAAAATCAATGACCATGCGTCCCTGGATTTTGCCTTGTTCCATCTCCTTGAAGATGTGGTTAATGTCTTCAAGCGGACGTTTGCTTACGATGGGAACGACTTTGCCTTCTGCGGCAAACTGGAAAGCCTCCTTCAAGTCTTCCCGCGTGCCAACCAAGGAGCCGATGACTTGTATACCGTCGAGAACGAGGCGTGGAATATCAAGATCCATCTTGTCCGTCGGAAGTCCTACCGCGACGACCCGAGCGCCTGCTTTTACAACATCGATGGCTTGATTAAAAGGCGTTTTCGCAACAGCGGTAACTACGGTTGCATCCAGTCCATACCCGTTTGTTAACTCTTTGGCTCTGGAGACCGGATCGTCCTTCAAGCTGTTAACCACATGGTCAGCACCGACCTTCAGCGCCGATTCCAGTTTGTCTTCATTGATGTCAAAGGCTATGACTTTGGCATTGAACACATGTTTTGCATACTGCACAGCCAGGTTACCCAAACCACCGATGCCGAAAATACCGATCCACTGCCCTGGTTGGATATTGCTTACTTTTACCGCTTTATAGGTGGTAACTCCGGCGCAAGTTACGCTGGTTGCAGCAGCAGGATCGAGATTATCCGGTACCTTTACCGCATAGTCGGCCGTAACGATGCATTGTTCCGCCATTGCGCCATCTACCGTGTAACCTGCATTCTTGACCACACGGCACAGCGTTTCCCGCCCGGTCAAGCAATACTCGCAGTGACCGCAGCTTTTGAACAACCAGGCAATGCTGACTCGATCGCCGATACTTAGGTTGGTTACCCCTTCCCCTAATTGAATGACTTTTCCAACGCCTTCATGACCGAGAACCCTGCCCGTAACGTCACCAAAATCGGCATTTTTTACATGTAAGTCCGTGTGGCACACTCCGCAATATTCAGTTTGAACGAGCGCTTCGCCATGTTTGAGGGGGCGAAGTTGTTTTTCCTCTACACTGACCCTCTTGTCCTTTGTCACAACTGCAGCTTTCATCTGGAAATCTCCTTTGATTAACAATTCTGCTGATTTTGTACTTGGGCGAAAGTATTACACTCCCCATATGATTCGAATTTGGTTCTGAAAATATGCAAGAAATTGCCCATAAGCTAGAAGCTGAACGGACGAAGAAATGGTAATGCAGCCTGTCACATTTATATCCATATTCATGTTTATTGTTCTTATCACATAAGCATCTGAACTGCACATCTGGCATGATACTCCGCGAGACCTCTAGCGAATTGCTGATCGGGGAATTGTCTGTGAAGCAGTTTCAATCCACCTGATGTCAAGGATAGATGATGGCAAAATCGATAAAAGTTCATCCGCTCCGGGTCGAGATCGTTATTTACTAAATCGTGATAAAAGTCTCCAAATCGAAACTCCAGAAAGCTATGCTCATATTCGAGATCAAAGAATTCTGCGCCCTCAATATCAATAAGACATGGTTGCATCGCATGATCTATCCATATATGATCCGGACCTAGCTCTCCATGAATGAAACTATAGAGATCTCTGGGTTGAATTGCTGCTTCCAACTCGTAAAGTTTCTCAAGCAGCCTTTCGTTATTTTTCCTGATATCTGTCATGTGTTTGGATGCATAGGATAAAGCTGTTTGGGCATCCAACCGCTGAACTTGGTAGCATGGCCCAGCCTTTTTGCTTTTATCGTTGGCGTTTCCATAAGCGTTCCTTTGGATTCCATGCATATTAGACAACATATCCCTGATCCGTTGAAATAACGCATCCCGATCTTTGTGATTTTTATGCTGGAAATAGGCCTCGGCCTTCTGTCCATCCACATACTCAACAAGAGCAAAATCATAAGCGTGCTGATCTCTATCGCTATTTAGGTCATACAAGGTCGGCGTTCGAATTCCATGTTGAGCGAGAAAGCGAGTATTCAAAGAGAAAAGTTCGCTGCCAAAGGAACTGTGGAAAGTGGGGTCATTCAAGATCTCTTGCTGAAAATAGTTGCTGGAAATATCCCAAACGTACAGCATACAAGTGAAACCATTCGTGCAGTCAATTTTGTAAATGACTTTTTGTGCGCCTCCATGTATTCTTGTACTCTGCGTTATGAGGTAACTGGAATCAAATACATGTTGTACATACTCCTGTAATTCTTTACGAGTAAGATGGTTGTTGGACATCATTGATTTATGCTCCGTTTCAACTGTATTTTGCCGGCCAGCTACCTAAATATATAGAATATTTTTCCAAAAATATAGACTGTTTCTTTTCGATCTGTTAAAGTGTTGATTAAGGTCTGTATATTTCCTATGTATATCAAAGCAAGGGGCAGGGTACTCACGCTAGTGAGTGACCCGGCCCCTATTTTGCATGCAAGTTGACTCTCTATCGACATCAATTAAGACACTCAGACCGTAGCCACCGAATCTCTATACACTAAGTCCACCGTCTACAGGCAATACTACTCCGGTAACAAAAGAGGAATAATCACTAAGCAACCAAGCGGCTGCGTTAGCAATCTCAATAGGTTCGGCCGGACGTCTGAGAGGTGTCTTAGCACTAATTTGTTCAATGATGTCAGGGTTAATAGAAACCCACTGCTGAATCATATCCGTCATTGTGGTTCCCGGAGCAATGGCATTAACCCGGATACCCGCTGGCCCATATTCGACCGCAGCCGTTTGAGTCAGACTGTTTACCGCTCGTTTAGATGCCCCGTACGCTCCCAATCCCGGATTCCCCTTCAGACTACCCACACTGCTGGTGTTCACAATAGAGCCTGACCCCGAAGTCTCCATTATAGCTTTAATCTGGGCTTTCATGCACAGCCAGACGCCTTTATAATTTACGGACTGAATCAGATCGAAGTCTTCTTCTCTTTCATCCACCAGCGATGATACTGTGACCCCGACGCCTGCATTATTAAAAGCAGCATCCAGACGACCATATCGTTCCACTGTAGCTTTAACAGCTTCTTCAACGTTGCTTATATCTGACAGATCGGCTGTAAAATATGCTGCATCTCCGCCCGACGCCACAATTTCATCCCTGATTTTACGCAACTCAGACTCGGTTCTTGCGACGAGCATTACAGAAGCTCCTTGTTGTACAAACAGCCTTGCTGCCTCAGCTCCAATGCCTCGCCCTGCACCTGTAATCATCACTACCTTGCTCGCCAACATTTGTCCTGCAATGGTTGTCATATTCATTCTCCTTGCCTGGAATTGTTGATCTCATCAACTGGCTTAAGTATACTTTGACTATTAAATGGTCACGAGAACCTGCTTCATGGTGGGTTTGCGAGTGATAGGATAAGGGGGAGGTTTTACTTGAACGACAGTGAGCGCCGTTTAGCACTAGGTAATTTCTTAAGAGATTTACGCGCCTCTCTTTCTCCCCTTGATGTCGGCCTTTTGCCTGGCAATCGTCGTCGCACACGAGGCTTGCGGCGAGAAGAAGTCGCTGGGATCGCCAACATAGGACTCTCATGGTATACACGCCTTGAGCAAGGTCGTGATATCCGTCCGTCGGTAGGTGTACTGGAAAGCTTGGCTTCGGCACTCAAGCTGACGCCCAATGAGCGAAGACATCTCTTTCTGCTTGCTGGAGAATCACTGCCTCCTCAATCGACTATTATTGAAGAGAGCATCAGCTCGTCCATTCAGGACATGCTGAATGAATTGAATCCTAATCCGGCCTATGTCATCGGGAAAAAGTGGGATTTTCTCGCTTGGAATAAAGCGGCAGATGCTGTATTTACGATTAATACGGTATCACCTCCGCATGATTATAATCTGATGTGGCGGCAATTTACGGATCCTGTGTGGAAAGAGGGATCGGAGAATTGGGAGAGTGTCTCACAGAGAATGATTGCCGAGTTTAGAACGTCAAGAGCACGCTATCTGAACGATGATTCGTTCGACAAGTTAATCGAAGATCTGAAGAGGACAAGTGCTGATTTTACAAGGATGTGGCAGTATCATGAAGTGCCAAGCTCCCTTGACGGCTACAAGAGGCTTCTTCATCCCACTTTTGGCGTTGTTGAATTTGAGCATATCACCCTTCAATTTCCCAATGAACCAGATCAGCGAATCATGATTTATATGCCTCATCCAGCAACAAAATCCCGTTTACAGCATTACTTTACGAACGAGTAGACAAGCGTAAAAATTTGAAAAGACTTCATTCGGAATGGAGACATCGTTCTTTGAACTATTATTTTCTGGAATCTCAATATCCGGCTGTTGGAGGAAGCCAATACAAACGCACAGTTTATTCCGACAACGGTATGTTACCACGACGGTCGTATGGTGGAAGAAACCTATTGGACTGCACATCAGCTTGATCGTCTGGATGTTTTCGATTATGAACATTCGGAATATGGGCGCAAAGCGGTCATTGCTGCATCTGTACAACAGCCTCCGCGTAAGATCGTCAAAGTTGTATCTCGGATCTGCCTTCATGAAGAGCGAATTGGCGAGCATGAATTTTTCATGCTGGATTATATCCATATCTTCAAACCCATTGTTTCAAAAGATTTTTACGAAGTATGCCGAAAGCATAAGCTGAATCTGAACGTGACAGAAGTTGAACATGTAAGCATCTAAAATGCTACATGAATCTAATGAAAGCACAGAGAAGCCCGCGCAAAACGTGGGCTCTTTAGTCTTTACTTATCCACGATTACGCGTCAGTTCCTTTAACCTATAATCCAATGGATGTAGTCTTGTATCATTTCTTTGCTTCGTGTTCGATTTATTTTATCCGGCTCGAGATACAAATTGAGAGCCATCCCATTCATAAAGGCATACAGTTTTTCCTGTTCCTTCTCTTCATCGGTAGTGCGCAGAAGACCTTCATTTTTCAAGTACGTAATGCAGTTCCTGATTGCGTTTTGCAGGTCCTCATAGTTGGCATCAAACCCTTTTTGCGTTTTTCCATAGCTTACAAATGCAAACCAAACCTCCATTTCCAATAATGTTTGTTCATCCGTAGGCACTAGCTCAAGCAAGTATTCAACAATTCTTTCTTGAGGCGCCAGTTCTTTTGCATTCAGATTCTTTAGCCGAGTAAGTACCTTTTCTTTAACTAACTCCATTGCAAATGCTAGCAGGCTCTCTTGTTTGGAAAAATAATGTCTTAAAGCGCCTTGTGATAATCCGGCTTCCTTTGCAATTGTTCTTGACGTTGCATGATGAATGCCTTTCTCACTAATGATTTTCCAGGTAGCTTCAGCGATAATATTTTTCATCTTCTCATGGTCCACAATTTTTGGCATACACACAGAATATCATATTATTTAACTCAACTGAAATAAATAGACGCTCAAGATGGGATGTGTTAGAGTTTATTTAACTCAACTGAATTAAAAAAGAGACAAAGGCGACATAGCACTCAAAGGAGGGGAATTGGAATGAATCAGCAATCCAAAGTAATGTTTCCAGGAAGGGGAAAGGCAATCGGCCTAGTATGCATGATAATTATATTTGCTGCCGTATTGTGGTTAGTGTGGACCGGAAACTTGAATATAAGGTACACGGCTGATCGTGAGGAAGTAATCCCAATATGGCATAGTATGTTGCCGGCATTTCTTGGCATTTTTCTAATTCGTATGATTCCTTATAAAAGTCAATATCCCTCGTCTTTCCAACAAATGGAGAAACAGCACGTGGTCGTTCAATCGATTGTATTATTGCTGTCAGGCGTTTTATTTACGGTTTCTCTGATAACGATAGACCAGCAAGGATTACATTTTCAGCTATATTATTTGGCATTCAAGTTGACGACACTATTGTTCATTCCGTTGATTTTATTGCTGATTTATCGCGAAATAACTGGCGGGCAACAAGACATGATCTCGAAAAAGCCTCGCTCTCGCGGATACGTCATTGCACCACTAATCGTTATTGTGGTCTGGTGTTATCTAAAGTTCTATTCCCCAATTGCACAACCAGAAGGAGCAATCACCGCAACCGATACGACAGAATTACTTCTCTTGGTGTTGATTGGTTTTATGATCAATAGCGTATTGGAGGAAGTTTTTTATCGGGTATGGTTGCAGACTCGATTGGAGACTTTGCTTGGAAGATGGCCAGCCATACTACTAGTTTCAATACTATGGTCCATCTGGCATGTCGCCATTCAAGGAAACGGTCAGTGGGATATGGATGTGGCAACAGTGATTGCAAATCATGGGGTTACGGGTCTGTTTCTTGGTTATTTATGGGCCCGCTATCGTAAAATATGGGTGATTATCTTGATTCACGGACTCATGAATGCTTCCCCTTATTTTCTGTGGCAGATCTTGTTTCATTGAGCGGGAAAGGATCTGGTTGGATCAGTCTTCACGTGCATCGATGCCTCTATCTCCTCATAACTAATCCAGTCGCTCCAACTTACTTCATTGTGTTTGTTCAGATCTCTGAAGATCATCAAGTTTAGGAAATGTATTTACGTTTTACACACTTTTTATATGTCATGTATGTTAACGCTATTGCAATTTTATTTAAGTGGCTCATACAATAACTGGAGGCATTCAACAATTAATAGTTTACTGGAGGAAATACAATGAAACGTGTATATCTTTTATTCTTATTAGTTATTGTGTTTACTCTTAGTGCATGTCAAGAGACTGAACGTAATAAAAAGATAAATAAAGAATCAACTGCGGTTTCGGTAGGCGACAACCATACCGAAAATGATAAGGTTTCAGATAGCTTATCGAGTGTCAAAAGAATCTAATGATTCATCTAACTTTTTAACTATAGAACAAAATAATCTGTCAACATTGGATTTCGAGAAAGCATATAAATTATGTACAGAGGCTTTATCAGGATATTATAAGTCCATCTGGAACGGAATTCAGATGGATGTTAGCAAATATATCGATAACCAAAATCTTAGACAGTACACAGAAAAAAAGATCACCTCGCAACATAATTTGTTTCTCAAAAATAATCTTACCTCTAATCAAATAAAAGAGATTAAGATAGGTGCTGAAAAAGTAGATTATGTTGAAGGGCAAAACAATTCATTCTATCTAAAATTAAATGCACGCATTACGAAGGAGGTAGGTACCTATGCTGAACCTACTGAATTTTTAGTGCAAAATCTGAATGGGAAGTTAGTGATTGTAGACTGGTATACCTCTGGAAAGGATAGTTACGATTCCACTATTCGAGGGGGAAATCAAAATATAAATAATCCATATATATGGAACGAAAGAGAATGGGTAGATAAAATTAAACAGTGAATAATACTCATCTATTATTATCAAACCTTACTACAGAAGCCCTTGTTAGCGGGCTTTTTTGTTTTTCTAAAAAAACATAAACTTTGTTAACCTTATATAACCTTTTGATGTACTTGTTTATCTAAAAGCTATATAAAGTCTTTAAAAGGAGATGTTCCTGCTCATCCCTTGATTGTGATTTTACAAGCATAGTAAAATGCCGCCTGAAGCTTTTAGACTCCATGCGGCCGTCGCCTAATTTATACGTTCAAGTTTAAGTCGAGCTATCTTCCCCCGTCGCTACCGGATTCTCATCATAACTAATCCAGTCGCTCCAGCTCCCGGAATACAGCTTCACATTCGTATATCCCGCTTCTTCCAGTGCAATCACGTTCGGGCAAGCCGACACGCCTGATCCGCAGTACACGATAATCGCACCATCCTTGTCCAGCTTACTGAAACGCTCTTCTAACACCCCAGTATCTGTCCAACGTCCATCCCAATCCAACACATCTTTCCAAAAATAATTCACCGCACCCGGAATATGTCCGGCCTTGGCATCAATCGGCTCCTCCAGCCCCGCATAACGGCGGGCATCGCGGGAATCGATCAACACAGCGCTGCCAGTAATCGAGGCTTGTTGCACATCTTGCACACTTGCCAGCATCTGCGGCTGTAGGTTCACCTCAAAGGAAGACGGGATCTGAACAGGCACATCCTGAGTCACGGGGAATTTGGCATTTTGCCAAGCGGAAAAGCCTTCGTCCATGATATACACCTGCTCATGACCGATGTAGCGAAGCAACCACCACAATCGTGAGGCATTCATGCCGCCTTGATCGTCATAAGCAACAATACGACTATTGGAGCCGATGCCAGCTTGGGAGAGACGACTTGCGAGCACAGCCGGATCAGGAAGCGGGTGACGTCCGCCGTTCGCAGATACCGGAGAAGACAGGTCTTTTTCCAAATCGAGATAGACAGCGCCTGGAATATGTCCGGCTTCATAGGCTTGTCTTCCAGCCTCCGGCTGACCGAGCAAGAATCGGCAATCGGCAATGACCACATCCGGTTCATACATTCTGGCGAGCAGCCAGCGCATGGATACAATATTTTTCATCAAAATACACCGCCTTATGAGAGTGGTAAAGTCGTTTAAAACTACGCATTACGAAAAAATACGTTATACCGTGGTAGGTTCTACAGGCCCTTTGCCAGCGATCGGAGCATCGGCAGGAATGGGTTGAGCTTTGGTTTTGCCATATCGAATGAAGATCCATACCCCGAATATAATGACAACCCCGGCAGACATCTGTAAAGCACTGAGCGATTCGCCGAGCAGCATCCAGGCCAGTAAAGAGGAGAATACGGGTTCCCCAAGTACGCCCATGGATACCGTTGTGGCATTCATATATTGAAGCAGCCAGTTGAAGAGGTAATGTCCGAAGATCGTTGGCACAATGGCGAGTAGCAGGAAGATCCCCCACTCTGACGCAGCGTAACCCCCGAACGGATGGCCCATAATCAGATTATATACCGCCAGCGTACAAGCAGCGACAAAGAATACCCAGAAGTTATATGAAAATGCACTAAGTCCCGCTCGCAAAAATTGACCCAGCAGCATATGGACAGCGACTGCAATTGTGCCAAGCAAAGACAGGATATCACCTTGCAGGGCAGTACCTGCCAACTGAAAATCTCCTGCGCCAATGACGATTGATCCAAACAGGGCGATGCCCATGCCGATGATCATCATGCGATTAATTTTGGCTTTGAACAGCCATACCGAACCGGCAAGAATCAGTATAGGCTCCAGCGCGAGAATGACTGTGGAGCTGGCAACACTGGTGAGCCGTAGCGAACCCATCCAGAGCAGAAAATGAAGGGCCAGCATCACACCGGATGCAAGCAGCAAGCCCCACTGGCGTAAGCTCAGACGCATCATCTCGTGTCTGTATTTCCAGACAAACGGGAGCATCAGCAGATTGGTCAAAAATAGACGGTACATGGCAATGACCGCAACATCTGCGGTAGACCAACGTACAAAGATCGAAGAAAAAGAAATGGCGATAATGCCGACAAAGAATAACAGATAGATGGATCTGCCGACACGGTTCAAGCTTGTCATGGGTGTAGCTCCTTCTTGAAGTCTGATGGCGTAAATCACTTCATTATACAGGAGAAGGTAACCGCAGGAAAGATAAAGAGAATGAAGAGATAAGCAGATTGTAACCGGGCTTGTAACTATTCTGTCATTCTCCCGAACCATTTTTCTATTAATCTTCTATATAGAGACATGAAACGAGATAATATACCAATAATCGGGAAAAAATGAAAGTAAGGAAGTGGCATGAAAGTGAGAGTCCAACAAGAGAGAGCGGGAGAACGTGGCAGTATTCCGCCCAGCACAAGTCGCACGAAAACACATAAACGAAGAAAAATCCGGTATGGAAGGATTAGCATAGCTCTAATGCTCCTGGTACTGTTCGTTACCGGTATAACATATATATTCCTTGGCATGACGCATTGGATCAAAAGTGTTGTAGCACCGCCTCCAATGACTGTAATCGAACAGCCCGCCAAGCTTGGCATGATACAAGTTACTCCGGATGCGAAGGAGGAGCCGGTACGGTTCCAGGGTCAGGTTCGCAAATTGGCATACATAACGTTTGATGATGGCCCAACGGAGTATACGGAACAACTGCTGGATATATTGAAGCAGCATGAGGCGAAGGCTACCTTTTTTATGATCGGACGTCAGTTGAATCAGCATCCAGAAGCAGTGAAACGGCTGTTGAAGGAGGGGAGTTATCCCGGGCTCCATAGCATGACGCATAACTACAAAAAGCTGTATAAGAGCGGCAGTTCTGCAAACTTTGTGAAAGAGTTCAAGAAAGAGCAGAAGATGGTGCAAGATCTGATTGGTTTTACACCTCATCTGATTCGGGCGCCTTATGGCAGCAGTCCACAGATCGGGGAAAAGTTCAGAGGTGACATAGCGGCGGCCGGGTTCAAAATGTGGGACTGGACGACAGATTCACTGGATTGGAATCTTCCCGGTCAGCCGGATAAGATTGTGGCTCGCGTGAGCAAAAGTGTACATCGGGATAAGGAAGTGATTCTGATGCATGAGCGGGAGCAGACGGTTCAGGCTCTGCCACGTATTCTGAAGCTGCTCGAAGATCGGGGTTACGAGTTCGAAGTATACGATCCGAATGCACACTGGGTAGCCAATTTTAGCGGAGATAGCCGCTTGTAATAGATCAACAAGATGATGCAAGAGAGGAAGGGCTTGGGTGCTAACGAGTAAAAAAGTAGCGCTCGCAGCAGTAAGTGTATTGCTAATTCTGCTGGCGAGTGGTTGTGGAGATCCGCAGGAGCCTGCGGCAAATCAGGTGAACCAATTGGTGCTCAGCGGTCAGGAGATCGATCAGAGTTTGAAGACGCTGGCCAGTCATGAGCAGGAAGATATGAAGTTGTACAAGTCTATTTTAGACAAAGGCAAGAACAAAAACAGTGATCTTGAAGCACTGCTGGATCAGGCAACAGGTCATATTCATGAACGAAGAATGTTGTTGAAACAGGCGGAAGAGGCTATGAAACAGACCCACGAGCAGACGGTGGCTCTGCGCAGCTCCCTTAAGGAACTATCATTTGAGAACGAAGAAACGTTGGCACAGGCTGAAAAGGTGCTGGATCACTATGAGGCAAGAGCACGTGCATTGGAAAATTTGGTTTCCTCGTATCAGTTGAGTCTGAGTGCAGATGAACAGTTGTATGATCTGATGAGAGAAAGTGCAAAACCTAATCTGGTTAAGATTAAACGAGCCATTCGGGTACGGAATAGCGAATATGCGAAGCTTGCTGAATTCCGAAAGCAATTTAACCTCCAGACCAAAGCATTTAACGGAGCCAATGCCAAACTGGTACAGATGGATCAGGCTAGCTAGGTAGAGGACTACAATAATCGTTCGGACATTTTGCATGATTGAGCTGCCTGTCTCCCGTGTAAGTACTAGTATACAGCCAAGCCAATGGATGAGAAGCAACATGGACAAGCATCATTGCGTATAAGCTAACGGAGGTGTTCATATGCGAAAAGGAAATACAATGAAAGTCAGTGCATCACTCCTGGTTTTACTTATGGGATTCTCGCTTGTGGCCTGTGGGAACAGTAATCCTGCTGCACAGCCACCAGTGAATAACACGGAAGAACAGTCACCAGCACCGGAGCAACAACCGAATGAAAGTGCTGCAATAGAAGCAGAAGGTATTCTGACTGGATGGGCTGATCCGCATACCGTTGAGATTCGAGTGAATGAGAAGCCGATGTCATTCCAGGTGAGCGAAGATCTGCAGAAGTCTCTGGATGATATCGATGACGAAGATTCCGTTCGTTTCAAATATGTAGAGAAAACGATTGATGCAACAACGAAACAGTTGGTACTTACAGAGATCGCAAAGATGGAATCGAGTGATGACAATAACGGTTCCAATGCAGGCGGTACTGTGACGTCCGATCGTCCGAAGACATCAGAGCTGGAAGTGACGGTTGAAGGTATGACCGAGAAGCGCCCTGTAACACTGGCACAAGCGAAAGGTTATTCACTTTATGTGTTCGAACCGATGGCTTTTGACCCGGAAGATCATGAATTAACAATGAAGATTGATCCGGATTATGAGGTAGAGATTGAGAAGCTGCCGGCGAATTACAATCTGGATGCGCTGAAGATGGATGCCAAGGAAGAGTTGTCCGAGACCGGAGAAGTGAAACAATTAACGGCTGAACAACTCAGTAATGGGCCAATGAAGGATGCAAAATTGTACATGATGTCCCAGAATGATAAGAAAACAGAGTATTTTATTGTGAAAGAGCTGGACGGCAATGGTTTTGTTTTCCACATCCATGCACCGATTGGTGAACCTTCGGAAGGTTTCCTGCCCATGGCATACGCATCCCTCAATTCCATTATGAATGAGTAGAAAAAAGATTCCCTAAACAGTGTGTTTCCTTGAAAGAGGAGATGCGCTGTTTTATTAACGTTACTACAATATAGATAGAATGTACCGTGCCCCGTGTATAGACAAAGAGCCGGAAGGAATCATGCTGCTGCATAGGTTCCTCCCGGCTTCTGGGCCTTGCTTCTATTCAGTTTGCAGGATCGAACCAATGCCTTGATCAGTGTTACTTAGGTTAGTATAGTCGATTCTTTTCGCCCTCTGAGTTCCTGATAGCGGGCGATTACATTCTGGTGAACGGGATGTTCATCGGGAATTCCCATGCGTTCACGGATGAAGGCGGAGACGCCATCTTCGCGAATCATGTGTTGTAGCTTCATGGCTTCCTCGTCGCGTTTGTCATTGAACAGCATTGCGGCCGCCATAGCAGAAGTTAAATGGGGAATTTCAATTCCGAATTCAATGGCCTGCAGCGCTGGGCGAACAAGCCGATCATGAGGCGAAAGCTTGCGAAGGGGGGAACGTCCAACCCGGGTGACCTGATCCGTCAGGTTGGGATTGGCGAAGCGTTCCAATATGGTGTCGATATATTTGTTATGTTTTTGAGCGTTGAATCCATGCTTCTGGATGAGCATCTGACCCGTCTCTTCCATAACATGGCGTACCTTGGTCCGAAGGGTAGAATTACTCATAACCTGGCGGATCGTCTTGAATCCTTCGAGATAGCCGAAGTATGCGGCGACACAGTGGCCTGTATTTACCGTAAACATTTTACGTTCGATATAAGGTTCAAGGGAATCCACATAATGGACGCCATCAATTTTCTTAAATCCATCCAGAAGTGCTGGACGGTGAACAACCCATTCGTAAAAAGGTTCAACCGTGACCTGCAGCGGGTCCTTGTGGTTTTGAGCCGGAACAATCCGGTCCACAGCTGCATTGGGGAAAGAAACATAACGTTCGGCTTTTTTGCGAGTTTGTTCATCCAGAAATGGATAGATGCGTTTCTTCAGCCTGGTGCTACCACCGATGGCATTCTCGCAAGCGATGATATGCAGTGGCGCCTGATTATTGTTTTTCATGCGAAGTTGAATGCCTTTGGCGATCGGCTCGGCGATATCTGCGAGTGCAGATACACCCACCGCAGTTGTGATCAGATCGGCTGAAGCGATCTCTTCCGCAACGAGATTCTGCTCACTCACATTGATAGCCGTCACGTTGTTGACAATTGTAGTGTCCTGATCGCTATTGGCAAGTGTAATCGGATATTCCTGTCTCTCTTGAAGCATGGAGATTTTTTTCGGGTTACGTGCGACAAAGCAGACTTCATAGTCGGAAGCGGACAACATATGACCTATAAAACCGCGGCCTATATTGCCCGCACCAAAATGTACAGCTTTCATGTGTGAACTCCCCCTTTAAGGATTAAATCGCGAAATTCGTGCAGACCTTAGACGGTAGTGACGAGTGGCTTCGAAATCAAATCGTTAAAAGTAAGGTCGGTCAAGCAAGACAGCCGTTGGTGAGGCATATCGAATTCCAGTGTTCCTGTGATGGTATTCGAGATGACTACGCAGTGCATACCAGCCGCAGCAGCTGCACGCGCGCCGTTAGGTGAATCCTCAATCGCTACGGCTTCGTCTGCAGTTACTCCAAGGGCTTCAAGCGCTTGATTGTAGAGTTCCGGGTCAGGCTTCACATTGGCAACATCATCTGCCGTACGAATGACTTCAAAATAATCTTTCAGTTTCAATTGTTCCAGATGCTGTTCAACCCACTCCCGTTTGGAGCTGGATGCTACAGCCAGTTTTAGTCCGGCTTTGCGTGCTTCATCAAGGTAATTCTGAATACCCGGACGAACCACCTCTTTGTTCATCAATGCAGCGTGCTGCAACTGAACAGACTCCCTGAACGCTTCCCGATCGATCGGAAGATTCAAATCTGTGATGAGGTACTCATACGGATTAAATGTTTTCAGACTGGTACCGATGCATTGTGAATACATCTCCAGGGTTAGATCCACGCCGTGTTCCTTGTAAGCATCACGAAAAGCAATATACCATGCTGTCTCTGTATCAATAATCGTTCCGTCGAAATCAAACACCAGTGCCTTAATCATAAATTTGTTCCTCCTGTTTCAGAATTAGTTTAGGGATAAAAACAAAATGAAAATTTTCTGCAAATTCATTCCCTGTATTCATTAACCTGCGGGATATTAGTTGACGCAATAATCCGAAAATGAATATTAATTTGGGAAAAAATATGCGTTTGAAGCTAATAAAACCGTAACATAGGACAAACCTAGGGGTCAAGCGCGTTATGATTGTTTACATTGAAAATTTTCACATGTGTGATTTGTTTTCAGAAAATGGTGGACGTTGCAAAACGTTAACCCTTTTGCATGTAAGCGGTATACTGAATAAACAGTTTTTACGGCTCATAAAAATAAAACTTTTTTTATGAAAATTGGATAATCTGGCCGTTCAACAGCTTTCGACACATTTATAATAGAAGAAATGAAGCTTCATTGATTGGATTTTATTAGCTTTACGCCAGATCAGGCCCTGTGGGAGAATGGAAGAAAGATTCTGAAAGTATATGGAGTAAGGGAGGAAGACAAGTATGCTGCAAAAGGACCGCTTTAATGGCTGCTTTATCGGGCTTGCAGCGGGTGATGCGCTCGGAACAACCGTGGAATTCAGTAGCCCGGGCACGTTTGAACCCGTAACGGATATCGTGGGTGGCGGCGTATTCGGGCTGGAGGCTGGGCAGTGGACAGATGATACATCCATGGCTCTATGTCTGGCAGAAAGTTTGGTACGCAAGGCAGGCTTTGATCCTGCGGATCAGATGCGCAGATACACCAATTGGTACAAGGTCGGGTATATGAGCAGTACAGGCGATTGCTTTGATATCGGCGGGGCCACACGAAGTGCCTTGGAGAGGTTTGAGATCACTGGAGAAGACTACAGCGGATCAACTGACCCGATGACGGCGGGCAATGGCTCTATTATGAGGCTTGCACCTGTCGCGATGGCTTACGCTAATCAACCAAACGAGGCGGTCCACTATGCCGGGCTGAGCTCCCGGACAACACATGCTGCAACGGAAAGCGTGGAAGCATGTGAAGTGCTGGCCGCCATACTTGTTGCCGGTCTGCGGGGAGCGGACAAGAGCGTCATGCTGATGCCGGAGACATGCAGACAGTGGAGGAAAGAGGCTTCTTTTTCACCCGCCATTGAAGAGGTTGTTAGGGGGTCATATCAGAGCAAAGAACCACCCGAAATCAAGGGCAGTGGATATGTGGTTCGTTCACTCGAAGCAGCATTATGGGCATTCCATAAGTCGTCGAGCTTTGAAGAAGGTGCGTTGTTAGCTGTTAATCTGGGTGATGATGCGGATACTACGGGTGCGGTGTATGGGCAGATTGCAGGCGCTTATTATGGTCTGAGTGGTATTCCGGCACACTGGCGGGACAAGCTGGCTATGCGTGAAACGTTCGAACAACTAACAGAAGCCTTGTGGTTGAAGGCGACAGAAAATCGTTGATGAAGAGACAGGAGAAGAGAACATCTATGAGCACGACTGGACACAATACAGAATTCAAAACAGAACTAGAGGCTTCGCAGTCCGGTAAACGAGGGGCGTTTCCATTGTCCCTGTTATGCCTGACGATTGGAGCTTTTGCGATTGGTATGACTGAATTTATCATTATGGGCCTGCTGCCCAATGTGGCAACAGACTTGAATGTAAGCATTCCACAGGCAGGACAACTCATCACGGGATATGCTCTTGGTGTAGCGGTAGGTGCGCCGATCTTAACCGTGTTTACACACAAGATTCCGCAGAAAAAACTGCTGGTACTGCTGATGTGCATTTTCATTATCGGGAACGCATTGTCTGTCATTGCTCCGACATATGGTCTGTTAATCTCTGCACGGATATTAACGGCATTTGCCCATGGTACGTTCCTCGGTGTAGGTTCAATCATGGCAACGCGGCTCGTTGCACCCGAGAGAAGGGCAGGAGCGGTATCGGTTGTTCTCGCGGGGCTAACAATTGCCAACATCATTGGCGTTCCGTTTGGTACATTTATCGGGCAACAGCTTGGATGGCGGTCATCTTTCGGGGCAATTACGATCTTGGGCATCATTTCGTTGATTGGCATCATTCGTTTCATTCCCGTCCTCCCGCAAGGTGCACCGGCAAACCTCGGACAGCAATTTCGGAATTTGGTTCGTCCCCAAGTATTGTTGGTTCTGCTTGTTGGCGCGATGGGCTGTGGAAGTCTGTTTGCCGTATTCACGTATATCACGCCGATGCTTGTGGACATTAGTGGTTTTGCCGAACAGAGTGTGACCTGGATTCTGGTGCTGTTCGGGTTTGGTGTTACGTTGGGCAACATGGTGGGCGGTCGCCTGGCGGACTGGAAGCTGATGCCTTCCCTGATCGTCAACTTTGGAATCCTGGCTGTTCTTCTGGCTGCACTAACGCTTACCTTGGAGAATCCATATCTCGCGGTGATCACGATATTCTTCTGGGGTGTTGCGGCCTTTGGGATCATGCCAGGATTGCAGATTCGCATCATGAATATGACCCGTGAAGCGCCGCTGCTGGCGACAACATCAAGTCACTCCGCATTTAATCTGGGGAATGCAGGTGGTGCCTATCTGGGTGGATATGCAATTACCCACACGGGACTTATATCCGTACCTTTATATGCCGCAGTTATTGCCGGATTGGGTTTGCTAGGACTGCTGTTCAGTCTGTTCGTGGAGCGTAAACATCATGGGCCAGAGGTAGTCGAGGTTGCAGAGGCCGTGTCAGCAAGTTGAAAATGAAATCCGTTCACCTCAATTCTTCCGTTGAACATGGAGAGTTGAGGTGTTTTTTTATGTCATGATGAGATCCGGAGTTGGAAGCGAATAGACGGTCTGGTGGTGTGCAGAAGTATACTTTTTTAACTAAAAGGTATAGTTATTTAAGTCTTTTGATGATGTACAAGTCTTGGGAGGTGATATAATAAAGTTGTAATTGGAATTCATTGTAAATTATGGATCGTGGATCTTTACTTCCATATTGGGAAAGGCAAAGCATGGCGGTCCGTATTCATGCGTGGAAAGGAGGAACTTTACTTTAAAATGTAAGGGCTTTCAACTAAGGTTTTGTGTGTATCTGAAAGACCTGTTATGAGGTTTGTACACGGTTTAAAATCATATTCCAAAGGAGATTGATATTGATGAAAAAACGTCTGTCCAAGATTCTGAGTCTCTCCATCACAGCAGCACTCCTTGTACCCACGATGGCGTCTGCAGCCGATATGCAGGAAACGGTAGCTCCGACTCCCATTCAGGCGGTGATTGATCAGGGAGCGACCGGGACCATGGATAACTCGGGGCAAAATGCGCTGGCTAACACGCCGGTTGTGCCTGCACCGCCGGGGTATGATGCGTATCGTAACAATATTCCGCACGGCAATACCAATCTGATCTCCTATTATTCCACTACGGTAGGCAATACACGGAAAGCGACGGTGTATACACCGCCAGGGTATTCTCAGAATAAAAAGTATAACGTCCTGTATCTCTTGCACGGTATCGGCGGGGATGAGCATGAGTGGGTAAACGCCATGAAACCGAAGAACATTCTGGACAACCTGTATTCTGAAGGCAAGCTGTCAGATATGATCGTTGTCATGCCAAATGGCCGCGCCATGAAGGACGACCGTCCAGTTGGTGACATTTTTGCCCCGGACAAAGTGGCTGCATTTGAACGATTCGAGCAAGACCTGCTCAAGGATCTGATTCCTCATATCGAGGCCAATTATCCGGTATACAAAGACAAGAATAGTCGTGCGTTGGCCGGTCTGTCCATGGGTGGTGGGCAGTCGCTTAACTTCGGATTGAAAAATCTGAATACCTTCGCCTGGGTAGGGGCCTTCTCGGCTGCACCGAATACACAATCTGTATCACAGCTGGTGTCCAACCCGGGGCAAGTGGCTAGCCAACTCAAATTGTTGTGGATCTCCTGTGGATCAAGTGATGGCCTGTTATGGGTCAGCCAGAATTTCAAAAACGGTTTGAGCAGCATGAACATTCCGCATACCTGGTATCTGGATGTAGGTGGACACGAACCATCTGTCTGGAACAGCGGCTTGTATCAATTCTCTCAACGAATCTTCAAGTAATAAACCGACATTCCTAGGGATTCTCAGATATCTGGGATTCATATTGGATGCGCTGCAACCTCAGTTCTGTTTCGTACAGAGCTGGGGTTTTTGTTATGTTTTTATAATGAATCAAGTTATCTGAATGGAGCATATAGGGTATTATTAATTTTGGAGATGGGGTTAATGAGAGCGTACGTATTGGTTTAATTTATTATTACATAGGTATAGGTACTGTGATGAAGGAGAGGGATATGATGTTTTATTACAAAGGTGCGTTCCGTGAAACGGACAATGTGATCTATTTTAAAAGTGATGTTTCATTAGCCCAGAATGATGTTGTCCTATTTGGTGAAAAGAAGTATTTTATCGAAAGTGTGGAAAAAGAATTTCTTCTGCTTCAGCGGGTGGGCTCCATCGTTTCTGTGAGTCTGTGAAATCTTCGCAAGATCCTCCCCTTTTTCGAGTGTACGTGCACTTCTGGGCCTCTGCCTACATACAATAGATCGACCCTGTTCCCACACGTGCTCAGGCCAGAACGTTGTAAAACTGCAGGAGGTGTCATCTGTGCCCGGATTGTTTACCGCAATTGCTCTATTCATTAAAGAGTTAACGTTACTCGTCTCGTATGTCAAAAATAATGCGTTCCCCCAGCCACTGGCTGAGGATGATGAAGCCAAACATTTGCGCCTTATGGCTGAAGGCAATGCTCACTCCCGCAATCTGCTCATTGAACACAATCTGCGCCTCGTCGCGCATATCGTCAAGAAGTTCGACAATACGGGTGAAGATCAGGAAGACCTGATTTCCATCGGAACCATTGGTTTGATCAAAGCGATCGAAAGTTTTCAACAAGGCAAAGGCACAAAGCTTGCCACATTTGCCGCGAGATGTATTGAAAACGAGATACTTATGCATCTGCGTTCCCTGAAGAAAACACGCAAAGATGTATCCCTGCATGACCCCATCGGTACGGACAAAGAAGGCAATGAAATCACATTGATCGATATCCTTGGCACAGAAGCTGATGATGTCGTGGATCGGGTACAGCTCAAGATTGAAAAAAGCAAAATTTATCGCAATCTCGACATCCTGGATGATCGGGAGAAGGAAGTTGTGATCGGTCGATTTGGCCTGGAAGCAGGCGGGGAAGAACGAACTCAACGCGAAATTGCGAAGGAACTGGGCATCTCACGTTCTTATGTATCCCGGATTGAGAAGCGGGCGTTAATGAAGCTGTATCATGAGTTTTATAAGCAAAAGTAGTTGTTGAACAGACCAGAGGGCGCCTTTAGCGGGAGCCCTTTTTACTGTGGGAATCCTTAAAATTGAGTCTAAATCGTATCTATTATTTGGGGTTATAACCTGAATAAAAGGATTTTCATTCCTGTTAGAGAATATGTTGTAAATTGACCATTCTAATATATAAGGAGTACATCATAATGAAGCAGCTTTTTCAGAAGATTCCACTTTGGTTTTGGTTCATCTGGATTGTAGGGATGATTATGATCGTGTTCAACTCATTTCATTCGTATTCGAGTGTTATTAACTTGCTTGCGTTATGGATGATTAGTGTTGCTAATGCGATTCGAATTTGGAAAAACGAACGACCATTGGCGATGGCCTTTTTATTCGTTTCCGTACTATGTTTGGTTTATATTTTAATATATTTCATCAGGTATGTATGGTGAACGTGTACATAATCAGAGGTCACCTTTTACAAAGGTGGCCTCTTTGCTGTGCAAAAAAATATATAAAAAAGGGATATGTATTCTGGGCAGATTATTATATGATGAGTAATAATATTTTGCATCGTAGAGAGCAGTGGCAGAAAGAGAGTGGTGGTTGATCATGCAGCAAGAAACGTTAACAAGGGGATTAAAGAACAGGCACGTACAGTTGATGGCGATTGGTGGTGCGATCGGTACAGGTCTGTTTCTCGGAGCAGGCAAAACGATCCAGCTGACAGGGCCATCCATCTTGCTGGCCTACCTCATTACGGGTGTTGTGTTGTTCCTGATCATGCGTGCATTGGGGGAGCTGCTGTTAAGCAACTTGCAGTATCATTCCTTTGTCGATTTTGTGCGTGATTACCTGGGAAATATGGCGGCATTTATTACAGGCTGGACCTACTGGTTCTGCTGGATCTCCATTGCCATGGCTGATATTACGGCCGTTGGATTGTATACGCAGTTTTGGTTTCCCAATGTACCTCAGTGGATGCCAGGGTTAATTGCGCTGGTCATTTTACTAATCATGAACTTGGCAACGGTCAAGTTGTTTGGTGAGATGGAATTCTGGTTTGCCCTGATTAAAGTCGTGGCCATCTTGGCACTTATTGTTGTTGGTTTATATATGATATTCAAAGGTTTTACAACGGATCAGGGTCCAGCGAGTTTCACCAATCTGTGGAGTCATGGGGGATGGTTTCCGAATGGACTGCATGGGTTCATCATATCGTTCCAGATGGTGGTATTTGCCTTTGTAGGCATGGAACTGGTGGGGCTCACAGCGGGGGAAACGGAGAACCCGGAGAAGGTGATTCCGAAAGCAATTAACCAGATTCCGATTCGGGTATTGCTTTTTTATGTTGGCGCATTGCTGATTATTATGAGTATCTACCCGTGGAACGCCATTGTGCCTACGGAAAGTCCGTTTGTACAGGTATTTGCAGCGGTAGGTATTGCGGCAGCGGCTGGTATTGTGAATTTCGTGGTGTTAACATCCGCAGCTTCGGCGTGTAACAGTGCCATTTTCAGTACAAGCCGTATGGTGTTCTCCATGGCAAAGGATCACAACGCACCCGAGTCGTTTGCAAGACTGAATAACAGGAAGGTTCCTGCCAACGCGCTGTTTTTCTCCACGATTGTTATTTTGATCGCGATTGTTCTGAATTATATCATGCCGGAGGGCGTATTTACGCTAATCACAAGTGTGTCGACCGTGTGCTTTATCTTTGTCTGGGGCATTATGGTGATCTGTCATCTCAGATATCGTCGTACTCAGCCGGAACTGGCGAGTCGCAGCCGCTTCAAACTGCCGCTTTATCCGTTCTCTAACGTTTTGATTTTGGCTTTTCTCGCGTTTGTGCTGGTGGTATTGGCATTGGCTGAAGACACGCGGGTGGCGTTATTTGTCACTCCGGTGTGGTTTATCCTGGTTGCAGGGATTTACCTCTTCAAAAAGAGAAACTTGAGCAGTAGCAGACCGTAGAACCTGGTTTTGTTAACAAGTAGACCCGCCCAATCAGATTGGGCGGGTATTTATATTTTTTATATTCTTGCAGCTTCTTTGCTTCTACGAAGGCCTGCGTAGATGGCATCACAGATATCGGTAGTGTATTGGCCCGACATCCCTTCAAGTGCTGTATTGGTGAATGCTGCAACACTAAGTTTTTCTTTGGGATCAACAAACCAGGAATGACCGTAGGTTCCACCCATTCGCCAAGTACCCGGGGATTCCGGTGTACCAGCTGCAACAGGATCTTTAAGTACTGTAAAACCAAGCCCAAACCCTCTGCCTGGCCAGTATGGCATCACGAGATCACCGATTTGATTCGTAGACATCTCAGCCGCAACGGCTTCTGTAAGGAGAGGCTGTCCTCCTTGTCGCAATGCTTCAAGTAAAGTAAGAAAATCTCCGGTACTTCCAACCATGCCTGCTCCGCCCGATAAGTAAACAGAAGTATGATTCGCACGATTGGGGGCAAGCCGGAAACCGGCCGTACCTTCAATAAAAGGAATCAGCTCTAACTCATTATGGAGAAGACGCGGTTCTTCAGAACCATCAGCGTATGCAGCGGTCAACCGATCCGAATCCACCGCAACAAAATCAGTGTCCGTCATGTGGAGTGGATGAGTAACGAGAGATTGAACAGCTTCACGTAGTGACATCCCAGTTACCTTTTCGATAACGGCACCAAGTACATCTGTCGCAATGGAATATCTCCACATGTTGCCTGGCTCATACAGAAGAGGAACAGAAGCAAGCCTTTGCAAATTCTCTTCCAGACTAATTTCAGACCAATCCATTCCGTCCGATACTCCTGCGAGCTCATAGGTTCCCTGATCTTCTTGGAAGAAACGGTATGTCAAGCCTGCGGTGTGCGTCATCAACTGATGTACTGATATTAAAGCATCCTGACCATTGGCAAGCTTGGGCCGGAATGCAGGTAGCCAGCGAGTCACCGGATCATGCAGACTCAGCTTTCCTTGTGAGACCAATGCCAGAGCTGCTGTGGACACAATGGGTTTAGTTACGGAAGCCAGTCGGAACAGAGCGTTTTCTGCCATGGTACGCTTTTGCTCCCTATCTGCGAAACCAGCAGCCCGGCTGTATATCAGTTCTCCTCCTAATGCGACCTGTACAACCGTTCCTACGATTCTTTTTTCGCTTATAGCGAGGTCAATTGCCTGATCCACATAAGTATGCAATGTGGTGATGTGTTCTTTTTCCATTTTTATCTTCCTCTCCTCTACGGATGTGATTGATTCATTATTGTGACACTGTGTTTATTATATAAATGATTAAAGTTGTGTTACATGGATTACTAAAGGTATTATAGTGAATTATCGGATATACTTAAGGTTATTCTTGAATATATCTTAGGTATTCAAAGGGGTGTATTACATGGACGAAATAGATCAGCATATTCTGTTTCACTTGGAGAATCAGGCGAGATTATCCATGACCGAACTAGGTAAACTGGTGGGATTATCTCAGCCCGCCGTTACTGAACGAGTCAAACGAATGGAAGAAAAGGGAATAATCGAGGAATATCGTACGGTGATCTCCCCATCCAAATTGGGCAAGCAGAGCACAGCATATGTTCTCTTTCGTACACGGGATTGTTATCCCTTCCTGGATTTCTGCCGTGCGTCACCTGAAGTCGTGGAATGTTACCGGATAAGCGGGGAGTATAATTACTTGCTGAAAATCCTTACAGACACGATCCAGGGACTCGAAGAGTTCGAGAACAAGTGTGATCCGTACGGTACGTACATGACCTTGATCACCATGTCTTCTCCTATTGCACATAAGAATCTCGTGGGAGGACCGAATTTACTGGCACAGGCAGAATAAGACTGCAGTCTATAAAACTTTGAAATGTAATGCAGAAGAGGAGTCCACATCAAGTGAACTCCTCTTTTGTCCTACGTTTAACTCATGCAAAATGCCTTCCTGTTAATTTGCTCTGGTAAATCCATATTTATAAGCACGCATAGCTACAAGCAACGCAGGAATGAGCAAGATAAACAGTGACCCGGCAAGGTATCCTGCTCCAAATATTTCAAGAAGGATGCCCCCGATGATGCCTCCTCCGCCAATCGCCAGATTCCAAGATGTAACCAACATCGATTGGGCGACATCTGCACTCTTACCCCCAGCTTGAGCAATGGCAGTTTGTAACAGTGTCGCGGCCCCGCCAAACGTAAGTCCCCAAATCATGATGCCAAGGATAATCATCACAGGTTGATGAGTACCGATTCCCATCACGACAGACGCCAGAGCGAATGCTGCCAGACTGATGATTACTAATCTCCTCAAAAATCGGTCAATGAGCATTCCGGTTAACCAAATTCCCACAATGGAAGTGATACCGAAAATGAGCAAAATCAAGTCTACTCTGTTAGCAAATACGGTCTGGGCTAGGTAGGGAGAAATATAGGTGTAAAGGATATTATGGGCAAGCATCCAGGCCAGAACAACAAACAGAATGGGCCTGACTCCCGGAATTAAATACACCTTATACAGCGGAAGACGTTCCTTAGCTGGTTCTCCAGCAAAATCCGGCATTTTCCAGAGAACCCATATGATTAAAGCTGCGGTTAGAAGAGATACAATCCCGAAGATGAGGCGCCAGCCGATATAAGAACTGAGAAAACTGCCGATGGGGACTCCCAGGGCTAACGCCACCGGTGTGCCAACCATAGCCACGGCCATGGCTTTACCTTTTAACGAATCCGGGACCATTCGACGAGCATAACCCGCTGTCATTCCCCATAATACACCTGCAGACATCCCAGCCAGGAAACGGGCAGCAAGGGTTAGGATATACTCCGAGGATAGGGCGGTAACCGTATTAAAAACAAGAAAACCACCAATGCATGCCAGCAGTAGAGGTCTGCGTCTCCATCCGCGTGTTGCAGCAGTCAAGGGAATGGCAGCAATAAGTGATCCAATGGCATAAAGAGTCACCAACTGTCCGGTAAGGGATTCGGTGACCCCTAAGTCTTTAGCGATTTGCGGCAGCAGTCCCGCAGGCAGGCTTTCAGTGAGGATGCAAATGAAGCCAGCCATGGCTAAAGCAAGTAGTCCCGCCCATGGAAGGCGTTCTGAAGATATGGAAGGCAGCTCCCTTTGCTTGGGGAGGGATGTGTTAACGGCCATGAATAAAAACCTCTTTTCTTATTGTTTAATCCTATCCAGAACTATGCTTATAAGCTTATCTAAAAAAATCAAACTTTTGCATACAGGATTAAAGGTAAGAAGGAGGTCTTAACATGGTATTTATTTTATTTTGTGAGTTTTTCCGTTAATTCAAAGGGGTACTGTCTGTTCAACCATTCAAGGATGAGTTCGACAGGTTCCATGTACCGTTGGCCCACTAGTAAGCCCGTATGGGTTGTATCCCAGAGTCCGGCATATGAAGCACCCAGCTGCTTGGCAGTTAATTGGCCTCTCTGATCTTCGTCTTCACAGGAAACAGCCTTGATCACCAAGCTGGGGCAATGGATCAGGTCGCCATTAATGGATACGCCATCGGCTCCTCGCAGGACTGAAAAGGTAGCAAATGCCTTCGCAGACTCCGTTTGCAGATATTTACGCTGAAAAGCAATGTCTTCTGCCGTCTCATCGATACTTGCAAGTTCCTGCCGAACAGGTGCAGGCATGATGATGTCCGATACGTTTTCACGATCTTTTTCAGGATAAGGCACGGCGTCATGGACCTCCTTGCTTATACTGGCATCAATTATAGCCAGCCCTGCCAGATTAGCGGTTTCTGCAATCTTTTGACTGAGAATCCCACCCATGCTGAAGCCAATAAGAACAGGAGGTTCGTTGAACTCGGCTAACACTTCATGAATATCCTCCAAATAATCGTCAAACGTAATCTTTGTCATGTCCATGACCCGACTCTTGTAATGGCTTCTCAGGTTCATGACATAACAGGTCCAACCGTGCTGGACAAAATGGGGGATATATTTGCTCCACATCCAGCTGCCTGTGTAGGCACCGTGAAGGAACAGCAGTGGGGGCTTCTTGATCGCTGTTACTGCATCGTGAGGCAGAGTTCCTTCGAAAATCTCCAAGTGCAAATCATGTTCTCCGATCTTCTTGACCTCATGTTCGGGTAATAATCGTGTGTAATCTGTCATACCTAAAACCTCCGTTACTTATTTTTGTTTGATATCAAACTATTTCTCTAAAAAAATTAGAAGTTGCCATGAATTTTCATTAAAATTCGAAGCAGCTCTTTTTTCTCCGCTTCCGTAACGTCCGCATAGAACGCGTCCAGCATGCGCTGGGATATCTCTTCAAAGACCGGCTTTAATTCTTCGCCTTTTGCAGTCAAAGCGACATGAACAACGCGTGAATCTGTTGCATCACGCTCCTTGACGACGTATCCTGTGCGCACCAATTTGTCCACAAGTGCAGTCACCGTGGATTTATCCTTGCCAATTTTTTTGGAAATTTCAGCCATGGTCATCCTGTGATTGTTGTACAGGGCATAGATAATATCGCCATGGGACGTGGCGAGATCCTGAATTCCCTGCTCAGCCATCTCGGCCAGGATGAAGCGGTTGACCTTCTCTTTAATTTTGGATATGAGTGAAATAGCGTCTCTTGTTTTCATATGTGTAATATAGTTTGTTATCAAACTAATGTCAAGCTTTGATTCATGTTGTATTACATGCGGAGTATAGCAGAAGAGCAGTGAGAATTTCTTCTCCTGCTCCTTTGCTCCAGTTGTTATTTGATTGGATTAGCTTTCATTTCCTGTCCCATTTTTTCAATGCCGTCCAGAATTTGATATCCATAACCCCAGAACTGGCTGAAATCTGTGACATAGATCTGTTTGTTCTTGATTGCGTTCATACTTTGCAGGGCAGGGTTGGCATACAGATTTTGAATCAGCTTGTCGATATCCGGTGAACCGGCATACGCAGACAAGAGCAGGTAGTCGGGATTCGCTGTGATCAGTTGCTCAACACTGACCTCACCTTGTACACCATCAAACGTATTTTTCAGCTTCAACAGGCCCAGTGCATCAAGCTGATACGTATCGTTCTGCATGCTGCTTACCGTAATGGTGTCTTCCGTAGCAGGTACGATGTAGGCAAAAGTATGCTCAGGCTGATCGGCTACACTTGCCTTAATGGCTTCAGCACGTGCTTTTAGACTTTCCGTGAATGTTGCGGCATTTTCTTGAACATCGAAGATCTGCCCAAGTTGTGCAATATCGCTATACAGACTATCGAGTGATCCTTTGTGATTCGTCGTTTGCAGGAACGTGCGAATATTCATGTCATTCAAACCATCGACCGTACCCACGCCCCAGTCTGCATCAGCGAACAGGTCGCCCCGTCCAAGCACCAGATCCGGGCTTGCACCTACAACCAGCTCTTTACCTACATAATCTTTGGACAATACCGGAATTTTGGCGAAATCATCAGCCACATCCGGTGTAACGGAACCGTATAGAGCAGCAACACCGACCATTTTATCAGTCAGACCCAATTTGATGAGCATCTCAGCCACAGATTGGGTATTTGCAACAACACGTTCAGGTGCTTTATCGAATACTTGTACCTTCGGTTTCCATTCGCCGCCTTCACCCGAGATTGAGAAATTCTCAATGGTGAGCGGGTACGTCGTTTTATTTGTATTTTCAGCAGGAGCTGAAGTTTCTGTCGTGTTCGTTGTTGAAATTGTTTCTTCAGCAGGGGAAGAAGTGGAAGCATTCGAACAAGCTACAAGCAGTAGTAACAGAAGACTTAGAGCGGCGAAGCCAATGGATCTGGATGTGAATTTCATTAAAGGATGAACCCCTTTTCTATGTGTTTTAAATTGACAAAGATAATCATTCTCAATTATAATCCGAGAAAATGCTTTGTAAATAGCTAAATTTAATGGGTTCTACATTTTACACGAATTGATGGGGGAAGAGATGGCACAGACGGTTCAGGTTAAGACACAGCGTATGGGAATAAGAGAGTCTCTGATTCATAGTAAATCCGGGTTTGTTTTACTGATTGCAGCTTTAATCATGATTACGATGATTTCTGTAGGAATCGCAGTTTCCATTGGACAGGTTCGCATTCCGCTGGCGGAGTCATATCGTATTCTTTTAACCAAATTAACGGGTTTTCAGTGGGGGGCAACACCCATTGAGTCAGGTCCCTTTACCGATATTATCTGGCAGATTCGTTTCCCGCGTGTGCTGATGGCGATGTTTATCGGTGCAGGCTTGGCCTTGTGCGGTGCTGTTATGCAGGCTGCTGTGCAGAATCCACTGGCTGATCCCTACATACTGGGTATATCCTCAGGCGCTTCACTTGGGGCAACCTTTGCGATTCTCATTGGATTCGGTGCGATTGGATGGCTTGGTCAGACGGGGGTGGCTTTCTGGGCATTCGCCGGAGCGATGGGTGCGTCCTTACTGGTCCTGACTTTGGCAGGGATTCGGGGGAAAATGACGTCGGTCAAGCTGGTGCTTGCCGGAATGGTGATTAACGCGTTATGCAGCGCTTTTTCGAACTTTATTATTTATTTTGCGAACAATGCGGAAGGCATCAAAACGGTGACATTCTGGACCATGGGCAGCCTGGCGGCTTCCGGCTGGAACAAGCTTCCACTCGTGGGTATCGTCGTGCTGGTTGCGATTCTATTCTTCCTTTTACAGTCCAGAGTTCTTAATACGATGTTATTGGGGGATGAAGCAGCCGTTACGCTGGGCATTAATCTGAGTGTGTACCGCAGGGTGTACATGCTTTTAACCGCTTTGGTGACAGGCGTTATGGTGGCGAGCTGTGGCATGATAGGTTTTGTCGGACTCATTATTCCGCATATTGTAAGAGGTCTCGTGGGTTCCGACCATCGTAAAGTGATGCCTGTATCCGTGCTGTTTGGAGCCATTTTCCTCATCTGGACGGATGTTATTGCACGATCCCTTATATCCAGCGTTGAATTGCCGATCGGGATCATTACGGCCATGATTGGTGCGCCGATGTTTATGTATATGCTGGTCAAAAAAGGCTACGGTTTTGGAGGAAATTAACATGAAGCTGAACGTAGAAAATGTATCCATCTCTGTGCTGAACACGGACATCATCAAGGATATCTCATTACAGGTGAACGGCAAACAGTTTGTCGGACTGATCGGACCGAATGGTTGTGGCAAGTCAACGCTGCTCAAGAGCATCTATAAAGTGATCAAACCGCAGCAAGGCAAGGTTTTTCTGGACAATACCGATATTCTCAAATCCAGTCCAAAGCTTGTTTCCAGACACATGGGCGTGGTCGGCCAGTTTAATGAATTGAGCTTTGATTTTACAGTGCGCGAGATGGTCATGATGGGGCGCACTCCACACAAAAAAATGCTGGAGACGGATAATGAAAGGGACCACGAAATCGTGGAACAGGCTTTGGAAAAAGTACATTTGACTGGACATGCAGACCGAAATTACGTGTCTCTGTCTGGTGGAGAGAAACAGCGTGTGATACTGGCGCGTGTCTTGGCACAGCAACCTGAATTTCTCATCCTGGACGAGCCGACGAACCATCTGGACATCAAATACCAGCTTCAGATTCTAAATATTGTGCGTGGACTCGGGATTGGCATATTAGCAGCGCTACATGATCTCGAACTTGCCGCAGAATATTGTGATTATCTCTATGTGGTGAAAAAGGGCCAGATTGTGGTTCATGGCAAACCGGCTGATATTCTGACTCGAGAAATGATTGGTGAGGTATTCGATGTAGACTGTGAAATCTATACAAATCCGGTCACGGGCGGCCTGGGCATCGCTTATCTGAGTACACGGTGATTCGGACGGAAAAATAGGCACCGAATCATGGGTTTTATGTGAGCCTTGGAAATATCAATTTAAAGTGAAAATAGACCGTACCTGTTGGAGCGATGTTGTTGAGTGCTCACGGGGCCGGTCTTTTATTTTTGATCGGTCTAGGCGCATCTATTGAAGTTTGGGATCAACGGGCTTAGCATGAGCACCCTTGCTGACTTCTTCGAAAATGTCTGAGGAGTTCTCGCTATGCGTTGAAGATGTACTGCTGTTGTCTTGTTGGGGATGCTCTCCCGTTGCCGGGCTACTACCTGTAATCGCATAACTTTGAAGTATCTCTTCCAAATCTCCAATCGTCACGGGACGAGCATGTCGTTTCAGGACATAACCGAGTTGACCATTGGGTTCCACCGTTGCCGTCTCCAGATCATCTACACTTGTAATTCCGTTCTGCCGCATATGCATCTCTAGCTGATCCATCGTATAACGCATACGTTTCAGATTCGGAATAATGACTTTCCCGTCCTCTATCACGATTTTGGAACTGCCACTCATTAACCGTTCAAAAATATTAAATTTCAATTGCAGTTGTTCCACCACAAGTAATGTCACAATGAAGACCGATGCTGATCCAATCGCTTTGCCAAGCTCATGATTCGCGATGGGCTGTACAATCGTTGTTCCGATGGAGATCATGATGACCGTTGTGGCGACACTCATCTGTGAGATCGACTTGCGTCCTGCAATGCGCAGCAGAAGCATGCCTATAAGTACAAGTAAAACAGATTTCCATATCCAGTCCATAAGTTTTATTCCTTTCCTAGTCAGTAAACTCTTTGCTTCTTAGGCTGTTCTGGAGTTGGAGTAATTATACAGTTGGCTAAATCCATAGCTTTCATTCCTCCCACCAGATCGTTTACAATAGGGTATTGATGAAGTGAACAAAGGAGCGGGTCACAATGGCGAAACAGAAATACTATGTAGTCTGGGAAGGCAAGAAGCCTGGCGTGTATAACACATGGGCGGATTGCAAAGCACAAACGGATCATTATACCGGAGCAAAATATAAATCGTATGAGTCCAAAACAGCCGCAGAAGAGGCATATCGTGCTGGGTGGAAAGGAAACTGGGGTTCCAGTGCAGGCGGAGCGTCGAAGACAAAGTCGGCTGGTAGCGGAAGAAGCGCAGGTATGGAAACGTCGGAGGAAGTGGATTACGACAGCATCTCTGTTGATGTGGGCACACGTGGTAACCCCGGACCTGTAGAATATAAAGGGGTAGACACCCGCACCGGTGAGATTATTTTTTCCGTCGGACCGATCTCCAAAGGCACGAATAATCTAGGGGAATTTTTGGCTATTGTACATGCCCTAGCATATCTGAAGAAAGAAGGCAGTACCAAAACGGTGTATACTGACTCGGTCAATGCCATGAAATGGCTAAAGCAGAAAAAAGTAGCCACGACGTTACCAAGAGACAACTCCACGGAAGAAATCTGGCTGATGATTGATCGTGCGGAGCAGTGGCTCCAGACAAATACGTATAGCAATAAAGTGCTAAAATGGCAGACCAAACAGTGGGGCGAAATCAAGGCGGATTACGGCCGGAAGTAAGTATTTATCCAAAGGATGACTCCTTTATTTCTTGTCTATTAGAATCGATATTTACAATTTCCAGTTTCCGCTCTATAATCATCTGAATATGATTAGTTAAACATATGGAGGAGCCTGTCATCTGCAGGCCCTCTTTATCTTTTTGTTTGGTCTATTGATTAGCAAGTCCATTCACTAGAATGGGTTATTTGAGTATATATTGCAGGAGGCAGACATGAGTTCCATTTATAGAAGTGAAGAAGGCAAGAGCAGCATACTTGAAGAGTATGAGATTTATTTGAACGAGTTGGGTGAGGAATTTACTCGGGAGTATGTAGAGACGCGTTTTGGCAAGACGCATGTTCTATTGACAGGTCCTCAAGATGGCAAACCGTTATTTATTCTTCAGGGCGGTAATTGTGTGAATCCGATGACGTTGTCATGGTTCTCTTCCTTATTTAAGGAATACCGGATTATTGCTCCTGATACGATTGGTCATCCCGGCTATAGTGAGGAAGTCCGCATCTCGGCACGATTTGATAGTTTCGCATTATGGGTTTCTGATTTACTTGACCATTACAAGCTTGAAAAAAGTGCGTTTATCGGTCCCTCGTTCGGAGGAGGAATTATCCTTAGGCTGGCTACCTATATTCCGGAACGGATTGCGTGCTCCATATTGGTTGCCCCCGCAGGTCTGGCCGTCGGTTCCAAAATGAAAGCCGCTCAGGATATCGTTCTTCCACTTGTGAAGTACCGCATGACTTCTTCACCAACTTCTTTGCAAAAAATTACGGACACCATGTCTTGCAACTGCATGAAAGAAATGGATAAAATTATTATTGGTAAAATATTCAAGCATGTCAGTTTGGAGGTGGATATGCCTAAGCTCACTGATCGTGAAGAGCTGGTGAACTATACGTCTCCAACCTTGTTATTGGTGGGGGAGAAGGATGTCTTTTTCCCTGCGGATAAGTGTATTGAACGGGCTCACAAGATTATTCGGAATGTGCAAGCTATCAAATATGATACAGGACATTTTCCTTCACAGGACGTATTGGTGCAGATGAACGAGGAAATCGGGCGTTTTTTACAGAATAATTATTAAATCAAGTTGCAATTGAAGGATGAGAAATGTTTTTCTCCAATTTAATTAAGTAATTACATGCATCTGTCGATACTCTATATAAGAGAATCCTTTTTCTTCTATAGAATAGTGTGGATAGGGATTAACAGTAGATCGTAGAAGGCTTGAACTCATTAATATTTAAATATTTCGCGTTAAGGTGTTTCAAATTGCATCATTTGGTTTATATGTATAGTTGGCGATGAATTGCTGACTGGTTGAACCAAATGATGCATTTACGCGAAAAGTCTTCCGATCGACAAGGTTGAAAAGAGGTCTGTTATGAGAAAAGACAATTGCAAAATGGCATTGCAGCGCAATGTGATTATAAATGATACATATCAGGTAAGACAGGTATTAGCCAGCAGTGAGTTGGCTATTGTATATGCAGGGCGAGATCGTAACACGGGCGCCAAGGTAGCCATTAAGGAATTTTTCCCACAGAGACTGGCTGAACGGCAGGCAGACAAGCGGAGAGTGTTCTGTTCTTCACGAGGATATGGTGGGCAATATCAGGAATTACTGGCTGCATTTCTGCTCGAAGGTGAACTGTTATCGAAACTGGATCATCCTCATATTGTTTCGTATTTGGATCATTTTGAAGCGAATGATACGGGTTATCTGGTGATGGAATACTGCACGGGAATCACATTGACCGAGTATTTGAATGAACACAACCATGCGCTTGATGCTGCCTTCATAACGGAGACGCTGCTTCCACTGGTGGATACATTGGATTACATACATAAGCAAGGCATTCTTCACCGGGATGTAAAACCTTCCAACATTATGGTTATGGAGGATGGTACACCCAAGCTTCTGGACTTCGGCTCAGCTACCCGTTGGCCTATGCAATCCGGAGAGAAACAGGTGATATTTACATCGGCTGGTTATTCTCCGCTGGAGTTCTATTCGGAGAGATCCAGTCAGGGACCGATGTCGGACATCTATAGCCTTGCGGCTCTGCTCCATTATTGGACATGCGGGCAACCCCCTATGGATGTGAAGCAGCGTTTGTTCCAGGATGAATTGCCATCTGTTCGCTCACATAATGAGTATGTGAACCCTTGGCTCGCTCGTGTTATTCATTGGGGGTTGACGGTTCGTTCGGAGAAACGCTGTGCTTCCTTAGCTTGGGTCAGAAGCTCGCTGCGAGTTCAAGCCTGGGTATGGAAAGTGCGCAAGCCAGGTACAGTGGAATGGTCTTTAGCCGAGAATGAACATACGCAGGTCTATGAAGTGGAGTCGAAAAAGCAACATGAGACGGCTTGAGTTACAACACCTTTTTTATAAATTGGTATGCTAGATGAGCATATTCGTACAAAAAATTAAACCAAGTCGACTTGTAAATGAGGAGATTTGGTTTTTTATTATTTTTTAGTGTATTTTATGGAGTTCGTCTCGAAGTTAGCCAGACGATGAATCATGCCGGGATTAACAGCTCCACCTATAGATGAATTTGAAACGAACACCCCAACTCCGATACAATGATCTCATAGAGTCTGAGAGAATGGATCAAATACGGTGTAGAAATGGAGAAAGCCAATATGACTGAATTTATCAACGCTGACGATATTAATGACGTAATTCTGGCTGCGGCGGCAAACGAGCTGGAGCAGATGGTGGGCAAAATGTGTGAGCTGATTGGCACGCCTTTGGAACAGACGACAGAACTGGAGCGTCAGGTGATGGCTGCGTTTGGTTTTGGCGCGGTGTATGGCATCACCCATCGGGATCAGCTGGCGGAGCCGCAGGCCCATGCCTTGAGCATTCGGATGCTGATCAAACCGTTTAATTACAGTGAGCAGCAGGCGGTTGATTTTGCGGATGATCTGATCCGGGTGGCTTCCGATCGTGAGGTTCATCCGGTGATGAATACCATTATCCAACGTGGGATTGATGGACACCGCCAGTTTAATCAGGAAGACGATGAAGGATTGGAACGTAACATTCAGGAGATTTTAACAGCGGTTCAATCGCAAAATTAGACGGTTTTATTAGATGTGGGAGATGATTGCATTGGATCTGATGAAATTAAGCAAGGAGCTCTCATACGCTCTGCGACATGCACCGTGGGAGTATGAGCTGGAGCTGGACGAAGAGGGTTGGGTGGAAATCACGCAATTGCTGGTGGCATTACATGAAAGTCCGCAGTGGAAGGAAGTCACGCAAGCCGATCTGGAGCAGATGATTCAAGTAGCGGAGAAAAAGAGACATAAAATCCGTTCAGGCCGCATCCGGGCATTGTATGGACATTCGACACCCCATAAGATATCGAAGATATCTGCTGAGCCACCGGAAACCCTGTACCATGGGACCCCGGCACGCGCAGTGAATTCTATTATGGAACATGGCTTACAGCCGCGGCAAAGGCAATATGTACATCTGTCCCCAGATATCGATACGGCCAATCAGGTGGGACGAAGACGGGATGATCAGCCTGTTATTTTGAAAATCAATGCTGCTCAAGCGGCCACAGATGGAATCCTCTTTTATCATGGAAACGAAAATATCTGGCTGGCCGATCATATTCCCGCACGTTATATTCTTGAACCATGACCCCTGAGCAATGAGCGATGAACCGCAAAAAAGGGACGCATCCAACATTCGTTGGTGTGTCCCTTTCTTATATCCTAAACTTACTGGCCTACAATCGCTTTAATACCTTCGTTAAGCGGTTGAGCTGGACGGCCAAGCAGTTTCTCTAATGTATCACTTTCTACTGCCAATGCGCCTTCACGGATGGCACTTTGCATATCAACAAGCATCGATACGACAAAGTCCGGTAGACCTGCACCTTTCATGATGTCAGCGTAAGCGGCATCGTCCACGTTTTGCACGTTGATTTCTTGTCCAAGCACTTCCCCAACAATGGCAGCCAGCTCAGCTTGCGTACGCAGTTTGCCAGACAATTCATACACGGTATTCTCATGTCCTTCACTTGCAAGTACAACTGCTGCAGCATGGGCATAGTCACTGCGGGTAGCCCAGCCTACTTGGCTGTTGTTGGTGGCATGAACCCAAGGTGCGCCTTGCGCAGCTGCTTGCACACTGCCTGCTTCATTTTCCAGATACCAGTTGTTGCGCAGGAAGGAATACGGAATGCCGGATTCACGAATAGCTTTTTCTGTAGCGCGGTGAACTTCCGCCAGGGAAAGGGTGTTTTTCTCTGCATTCACAACGCTTGTATAAGCGATGAAGTCCACGCCTGCTTTTTTGGCAGCGTCCACGGCAGCCTGATGTTGGCGAATTCGCGTTTCATTGTCACCATCTGTGGAAATGAGCAACAGGCGGTCTACACCGGCAAAAGCTTTCTCCAACGTCTCCGGTTGATCGAAATCACCGTGACGCACGTCAATGCCTTGAGCGCGGAGTGCTTCCGCTTTCTCCGGATTACGTACACTTACTGCCAAATCCTTGGCAGAATCCGTTTTTAACAATGCCTCTACGACCAGTGAACCTAATTGACCTGTTGCGCCAGTAACCAAAATTTTCATCTTCTTTTCCTCCTATGATATGTGTTGTTGGTTGCATATGGATGTAATCAAAAATGTTATAACAGGTGTGATTACAACGAAAGGTTTAAAAAAAGCTCGTATTGAGCTTTTTTATTCAGAGACATGAATCTGATCCATCATCTGCTGTATGGTCACACGATTCAAGCGCTGTTCCATGGCTGTCTGAGCCTCAATGAGTTCGGCACGCAAGGTATGTTCAATCATGTTGCCGACCGGACACTTCGGATTCGGATGTTTGTGAAAGTTAAACAATTCCCCATCCTCCACCACCTCAAGCGCTCGATATACATCAAGCAGGGTAATGTTCGCCGGATCTTTCAACAAGGAAGCACCGCCTACACCGGGTCTGACGTCAATCAGACCAGCCTGTTTCAGCTTGGACATAATCCGCCGAATAATCACGGGATTTGTATTCACACTCTGCGCGATCATATCTCCGGTGCATTCATTGGGCATAACAGCGATCAGGGACAGGGTATGAACCGCAATGGAAAAGCGACTGCTGATTTGTCTCATGGGATAATCACCACCGTTGTAACTATAATAGTTACAAAGTGATCGGAAGTCAATTCTTTTTATGTCATATGTTAATTGATAGTTGCTATTATCCTGTAATTGTAGATGATCAAACAGATGATAATTGAACTATCGCTTTTGTCAAATAAATGAGTTGTGGTTCTTTTGAAGCGTTAAAAAAGAAGTAGAATTCAAACCGTTTAATGTAATATTAGGGCTAAATTCCTATTATTTTCAAGTTAAATGGAACTATATGGTTTTCTTGTTTGCGTACAGAAGAATAAAAATGACAAAAGCTTCGACATGCTAGAAAATTATGTATGAATTGACAAATGTAAAAGCGATTATATAATGTGTGTATCTACAAGATTGTACATTTAGTTACAAATGATTCCAAATAACAAACGGCGGGAGTGGGACAGGCATGTGGTTTTTGGTTCTATGGTTGTTAGGTCTAATTTCAGGGGGAGTACACCTATATGTGTTAGGTTTTCCTGGAGAAATGAGCGAGATTAGCAGAGTATTGCTGCTTCATCAGTTTGTGGTTACGTTTGGATTGGTTGGAGTGATTGGTTATGTTGTCAACATTGCCAGAGCGGATCAGACAGCCAAAATGTTAGGATGGCCTGGTGGACCATTTCAGGTTAAATACGGTTTTTCCCAGGTAGGGCTTGGAGTTATGGGGATTATGGCCATCTGGTTCCAGGGGAACTTTTGGGTTGGTGTATTGGTAACGATGTACATATACGGATTAAGTGGTCTTTGGTCACATACTTATGTCATGATTAAAAATCGCAAGGCAGATGGAGACAGTATCGGGAATCTCATTATGGATGTGGTGTATCAAACGTTTATCACGGTTCTCTCCGTATTGGCTGGTGGAATCTGGGTAATGCACTAAGCTGTAACTGATTTTTTGCCTTACACAGCTTGAATCTCAATTAAACGATGAGGTGTGGTCGTGATGGTACAAAAAACCGTTGAACTTTCCGAAACACAAAAGGGAATCTATTTTGATTGTCAGGTGAATGATCCCACTTCGTATAACATCTCAGCTTCAATACAATTTGATTATCTTCAAATGGAGATATTTCGCCGGGCCATCGAATTGCTTATGTATGAGCAAGTGGTGCTGCGTACTCGGATTGAGATCCAAAATGATGTACCCGTGTTATCCGTTCATGAAGATATGGATTATTCACTTGTCTTGTGGGACCTAAGTAGCGAGAATCAGGAGAATTCAAAGGAACAACAGTTAGAAGCACTGGTGGATGAATGCATCGGGACATCTTTTGAGCTGGAGAAAGGTCCTCTGTTCCGTATAATGATTGTTCAAATGGATAAATACCGATATATTCTAACCTTATGTATACATCATTTAATATGTGATGGGATATCGCTTGAACTGATGAGAAACAAACTTATCCAGTCATATACGTGTCTTCTTGAAGATCAGCCTGTGGATGTCATGCTGGATGAAGGATTCATCTCTTATGTTGAGGCAGAGAACAAGAAACTACACGAAAACAAGTACTCCAGAGAGCGGGTTTACTGGTTAAACAAAATGAAGGGAGCGGAACCTCTTTCTCTGAAGCACGACTTTCCAGCAGGTTCTGTACAAGAAGGAATTGGTCATGAACTGCGATTTGATATTTCGGAATCGTTAATGGCTGATATTACACAGGTGTCCAAAGAAAATGAAGTAACCGTTTTTATGTTCTTTATGGGTGCCTTTGGCATTCTTATGAGTAAATATGTCGGTACAGACGATATCACCTTTGCCTCCCCATATTCTCATCGTCCCGGTATGGACTTGGAAGAAACAATTGGGTGTTTTGTCCATATGCTGCCCATGCGATTCCATATTGACCTCGAATCAACTCTAAAACCTCTGCTGCAACAAGTAGCCACAACCTGGATGGATACGTACAGGAACATCGGATATCCCAATAACCTCATTGTCAGAGACAGCGTGTTACAGGCTCAACCCGGATCACCATCGTTGTTTGATATCTCCTTTGTTTATGATTCCTATGAGGAAGATATGCTCGGAACTCGTATTCTGGATCAGGATAAGGTTACGTTTCCAGGAGATCTAATGGTGGTGTTGAGTCGTTTACCGCAAGGTGCTCAGTTGAAGCTGCAATATAAACCGAGCTTGTTCCGTGAAGATTCAATGGAACGAATGGGCCAACGATTTCTATACTTGCTGAATCAACTAGTAACCAATTCTGATCAAAAAATCAGTGAGTTCAGCCTCCTGATGCAGGATGAGAAAGAAAACCTACTGTATCGATTCAATCAAACTTCTTATTTTCCCTACACTCCACAACATATTATGGATATATTTCACGATAAAGTAGCACGTTTCCCGGAGCGGGTAGCTCTAATGGAAGGCAAGCAGCATCAAACCTATGCGCAGGTCAACGCAAAAGCGAATCAATTGGCTAGACAGATCGTTGCGAGTAAAAAAAGTGATAACGCGGCAGTTGGCTTGCAGATGCCACGTTCCTTGGATATGGTCATTGCCCTATTGGCTGTATTAAAAGCCGGATGTGCTTTTGTGCCTGTAGACCCTTCCTATCCTTTATCCAGAAAGGCCTATATTATATCGGATGCAGACATATCCATAGTGCTGGCTATACAGCCCGAAAAAGATGACGAGACGCTGGATGTCCAGTACATCTACGTTGAGGGAGATCAGGCCTATACGGGGGATGCCTCAAATCTCGAAGAGGCGCTGAATCCGCATAGCCTTGCCTATATCATGTACACATCCGGATCAACAGGCAAGCCAAAAGGAGTCATGATTGAAAATCATAGCGTAGTCAATACACTGCTTGATCTGGAGCGTCGTTTTCCAATGCAGGCTCAGGATGTTTACTTGCTGAAAACAGCATATACCTTTGATGTGTCGGCCACGGAACTTTTCGGTTGGTTCATGGGTGAAGGCGCACTAAGTATTCTTGAGCCTGGAGCAGAAAAAGACCCTTCTCGTATTGTGTCTACGGTGGCATCACATAAGGTTACGCACATCAACTTTGTTCCAACGTTATTCCGTCTTTTTCTGGAAACGATGGAGCTTCGCTCCGATCTGTCAGCATTGGACACGCTGAAATGGATGTTTGTTGGCGGAGAGGCAGTCACGCCAGACATCATTGAGAAATTTAACAGGTTAGGCATGAGAGCAAGTCTTGAAAATGTATATGGTCCAACCGAATGCACCATATGGGTTTCTCATTATCCGTTAAGCCATTACGAAGGCTTGGGCAATGTACCGATTGGCTACCCGCTCAATGAGTCCAGATGGTATGTCGTTGGAAATCATGATGAGCTTCAGCCATTAGGTATTCCAGGGGAGCTTTGTCTTAGCGGTGTTGGGCTTGCACGTGGATATTTGAATCTGGAACAGATGACCCGAGAGAAGTTTGTCCCTAATCCTTTCTTTCAAGAAGGACAGGACGCAGAGCATTTCAGGTACATGTACCGCACAGGTGATCTGGTGCGTTCACTCCCAAGCGGCACGATCGAATATCTGGGACGCATTGACTTCCAGGTTAAAATTCAGGGAGCCAGACTGGAGACAGGCGAGATCGAGAATACCCTGTCATCCTATCCGGGTGTCATTCAGACCGTGGTAGTGATGAAATCATTTGAAGGTAGGTCCGGCTTGTTGTATGCCTACTATCTGTCAGAGCAGGAGCTTCCTTCTGTCGAATTGAGAGAGCATCTGTCTCGTTTGTTACCGGCATATATGATACCATCCGTTTTTGTACATAAATCCGAATTTCCATTGAATAGCAGTGGAAAGATTGACCGGAAGGCACTCATGGCAGATATTACGCATGCTCACGCTTCCAGTACGTTCTATACCGCCCCGTCTTCTGAGCTTGAGAAGGTTATAGCCGAAGTGTGGGCCGAAGTGCTCGGTGTTGAGAGAGTAGGGCGCGATGACCATTTCTTTGAATTGGGCGGAAATTCATTTTCTGTCATTCAGGCTCACAATAAACTAAAACATTATACCGATGTGGAGTTCCCTGTTCCTCGTTTTTTCGAATGCCCGACATTGCGTCAATTTGCCGCGCTGGGTCCGAAAGATGAGAGACTTCCGATACCGACTGAACGGGAAAAATTGTTTCAACGAAAAGACGGCATTATGCGTGAGGACATTGCAATTGTGGGCATGGCGGTGAATGTGCCGGGCGCTGAGGATATAAGGGAGTTTTGGAGTAACCTTGTTGAACGGCGGGAAAGCATTCACTTTTATAGTGATGATGAATTGAGGGAGATTGGCGTGGAGGAGTCGCTGCTGCGTTCACCTCGTTATGTTAAGGCAAAAGGACGTGCCAACGGCATCGATGAGTTTGACGCAGGGTTCTTTGACTATACTCCCGGTGAAGCCAAAATGATGTCTCCCCAATTCAGACTTTTGTACCAGGGAATATGGGAAGCGCTGGAGGATGCAGGCTGCAGACCCGATGAAGCGGGTAAAGTGGGTGTGTTCCTTGGCGGGTCCGATGACTTCGAATGGTACCGTCAAGTGCTTTTTAACGATGCTAACTATAGCAGTAAATACGAAGCATTTACCCTCAGCACCAATCATTTTCTCGCTACCCGAATGGCTTATAAGCTGAACTTAAAAGGGCCGGCCTATACCGCTCTGACGGGATGTTCTACTTCATTGGTTACACCTCATCTGGCATGTCAATCCTTGATCGTTGGAGAATGTGATGTGGCCGTGGCTGGGGGGATCACCGTGGAGTTACCCAATGAAGGGGGGTACATATTTGAAGATGGCATGATGTTTTCCACAGATGGTCACTGTCGTCCATTTGATGCGGCAGCCAGTGGAACCGTCTTCTCCAATGGTATGGGAATTGTGGTGCTGAAGCGGGTAACCGATGCTCTGCGGGACGGAGATCATATCTACGGGGTCATCAAAGGCTCAGCAATTAACAATGACGGACAAGAGAAACTCAGTTTTCTTGCTCCAAGCGTAAGCGGACAGGCTGAAGTCATTCAGGATGCTTATAAGGTAGCCGGAGTAGACCCGGAAACGGTGAGTTATATCGAAGCACATGGTACGGGAACGTTGCTTGGTGATCCAATTGAAGTAAACTCGTTAACTCGTGCCTTTGCTTCCGACCAAAAGCAATTTTGCTATCTGGGTTCGGTCAAGGGCAATGTGGGACATATGGATACAGCCGCAGGTGTGGTTGGTTTAATCAAGGTAGCGCTCAGTCTTGGACAAGGTTATATCCCTGGAACAGCGAATTATGAGCAGCCTAATCCCAAAATTGATTTTTTGAGTACCCCATTTAAAGTCAATGCACAAGGGGTGGACTGGAAACAGGGCAATGTTGGAGTCATGCGCGCAGGAATCAATTCATTTGGTGTGGGGGGCACGAATGCTCACATGGTATTGGAGGAGGCTCCCGAGATGGAGAAGTGCAGTCCGGATGATGACGTAAATATATTGCTTTTTTCCGCCAAAACAGAGTACTCGCTGAACCGCACCGCTGAACGGATTATGGAACTTCTGACTCAACATCCGGAGCAATCTGTGTCGAACGCAGCGTGGACCTTGCAATCAGGTAGATCTGTTTTTGCGTATCGTAAGGCTCTCATTCTGGATAAGACATGGAAGGATGATCCGGACAAGCTGATACAGCAGGTGGGGAAAGCACGCGTATATCATTCAGCTCAAGGCACCCGTCCCGTATACTTTATGTTCCCCGGACAAGGCAGTCAGTATCAGGGAATGGGTGCAGAACTATACAGATCTACAGAGCAAGCAGGCCTAGCTCCAATCTTCAGAAGTTATATTCAGGAAATATTGGACCTTCTGCCTGCGGAAGAACGAGAAGATATGCTGTCCGTTGTATACGGGGATCAGCAGCCTGAGCGAATAAACCAGACGGAGTACAGCCAATTCGCACTGTTCATGACCAGTTATGCGCTGGCCAAGTCGCTGCTGGATCTGGGCATCAAGCCAGATGGCATGATCGGGCACAGCATTGGTGAATTGGCGGCCGCAGCGGTAGCGGGTGTATTCGAACTCGGAGACGCTGTCAGGTTGGTTCGACTTCGCGGACGTCTGATGCAGCAGCAACAACCCGGGGTCATGCTTGCCATTATGGCGGATGTACAGCAGGTGAAGTCACAACTGGAAGAAGACATGTGGCTTGCCCTGGTGAATACTACAGGTTCCAGCGTGATTGGTGGGACAGCTGAAGCCATTTCACGAATGGAAGCCAAGGCTGAAGGACTGGGCTGGAAGTGCATTCGTGTGAAGACTTCCCATGCATTCCATACGCCAATGATGAATCAGGCCGCTGAGGAATTTAGATGTTATTTAGCAGAGCATTCACTTCATACGCCACAGATCCCATTACTGTCCAACACCAGTGGAACATGGGCGCTTGGAGATGAAATCACACAACCTGACTATTGGTCCCGTCATATTTTACAACCGGTGTTGTTTGAATCAAACCTGGCTGAAGTGTTAAAGGATGAGCGGGCTGTATTAATTGAAGTAGGTGCAGGACGAACGCTAAGCTCCTTTGCCAGACAGCACAGTCAATCAAGAGATTCCCAGACGGTACTGAATATGCTGCGTCACGTAAGGGAAACGGAGCAGGATAGTATCTATGTGAACCGCAGACTTGCGGAGTTATGGTGCGAAGGCATTGAACCGGACTGGAAGGTACTCAAAGGGCAGACGGTACGACGCAAATGCTCTCTGCCTACTTATGTTTTCAACAAACAATCCTATCCTGTCAGTGTTTCTCTTTCTGGCTTATCAGCAGCGGAAGGTATGGGTCCCGGGGATAATAGGCAGCATGCAGAGCAGGGTAAGGGAAGTGGCTCTACTCTAGTAAAAGGGACAGTTTATACAGGTGGTTCCGATCAACTGAAACAGATTGTCCTGGACGCATATCGAACGATTTTTGGCATCGATGATCTGGAGGAAGAGGTTAATTTCTTTGCGGTCGGAGGAGATTCTCTCAAAGCAGTCAGCTTGTCTGCATGGATCCGGTCTCATTTAGGAATTCAGCCTGAGGTAGCAGATATTTTCAATCATTCAACGCCTATTCAACTGGCGGAGCATCTGTATGTCACGGCGAAACCAAAAGTGGACCAACAGACGATTCAATCTGCACCCACTATGGATGCGTATCCAATCTCTTCTGCACAGATGCGTATGTTCACACAAGCGATGCTTGATCCAGGCAATACGGCCTACAACCTACCGTCTGCAACCATTATTGAAGGCGAATTGGACCGTATAAGAGTTGAGGCTGCTTTGCAGCAGTTGATGCAGCATCATGAGGCGCTCAGAACATCGTTTGAGATACGGGGTGGTCAGATCGTTCAGATCAT
The DNA here is from genome assembly GCF_050990605.1 of Paenibacillus amylolyticus. GTDB lineage: Bacteria > Bacillota > Bacilli > Paenibacillales > Paenibacillaceae > Paenibacillus > Paenibacillus amylolyticus_H. Next base: position 4,544,094 of record NZ_CP158832.1, on the reverse strand, counting down.
CCAACCTTCGGTTCGCTTAAGTATGGGCTATGCAGAGCAGCATGTGGCAGATGACCAACAGTTGCCTGCGATGATCGAGACATTGATTCGTCCTTTTGATCTGGGGAGTGCTCCGCTTATGCGGGTTGAACTGATTAAGATAGGCGAGCGCAAGCATCTGCTATTCTTTGATATTCACCATATTATCGCAGATGGTACATCTGTCGAAATCATCACACGTGACTTCAATGATTTATATTTTGGCAAAGAGCATGCAGTTCGATTGCAGTACAAAGATTACGCGGTATGGCAGCAGCAGCGTCTCGCTTCACAGGAATACAATGCACATCAAACGTACTGGCTGGACCAACTTGGCCCTTCTTTACCTGTGCTGCAGCTTCCACTTGACCATGAGCGTCCATCACAGCGATCTATGCAAGGGGGACGTCTACATTTCACGTTAAATCGTTCGTTGACACAACACTTGCACGAGCTGGCTTCCTCATCGGAAGCATCCATGTATATGGTAATGCTAAGTGTGTGGAATCTTCTTCTCGCTCACCGCTCAGGTCAGCAGGATATTGTAGTGGGAACGCCTGTTGCAGGAAGGATGCAAGAGGAGTGGAAAGAGACGGTAGGCATGTTTGTCAATATGATTGCGATGCGAAATTTTCCAACGTTTGATCGTACGTACACTGATTTTTTACGCGAACTCAAACAGCATACACTGGATGCTTTTGCGTATCAGGAGTATCCGTTTAATGAGCTTGTGGCACAACTGGGCGTGACTCGTGAGTTGAACCGTAATCCGGTATTTGATGTTTGTTTCGATTATCAGAATATGGATTTGCATGGACTTGAACTTCATGGTTTGCAATTCAGTTCTTTTCCGGTGGAGACGGGTACGTCTACTTATGATCTGTTAATGACCTGTCAAGAAAACAGGGAGAAGCAGGTGATTGAAGGATATATCGAGTACTCGCTGGATCTGTTCCGTCGGGACACAGTTGAAGATTTCATGCAGGAGTTTATCGGACTGTGCCAAGAAGTTGTTCAACAGCCCAATCTGTCTCTGAGCGAACTGTTTGAGAGTAACGGACGTTCTCATGAGCACCCAGTCCATCGACTTGCTGGTCCACGTCTGGATTACAATCCTGCGGGTGGTCTGCATCGGCTGTTCGAGCTGCAGGCAGAGCAAACACCAGACAAGAAAGCTCTCCTTGTATCATCCGGAGCCGCTTTTACCTACAGGCAGCTTAATGAGAAAGCTAATACGCTGGCTTGGAAGTTGATTGATCAAGGTGTGCGCCGAGATGAGCCTGTGGGCATATTATCCAGACGAGATGAATCGTTGATCATTATGCTATTGGCGGTGCTGAAAGCTGGGGCGGCTTATGTGCCTCTGGACCCTGCCTTTCCGCCGCAGCGTATCCTGAATATGATCGAAGACAGCCGGATGAACGTATTGCTGTGTACCCCTGAGGAAGAAGATACAGTGACTTTTAGCGGAGAGCGATTCGTGTATGATCCAACTGCCCAGGATGTGCGCTCATCCGTTAACCCGGACATAAGCTTCCTGTCTTCGGACCTGTCCTGTGTGATTTTTACCTCAGGATCGACGGGGCGTCCCAAAGGGGTCATGATTACTCATGAGGCGATGGTCAATTTTGTTGAGGACATCAGGCACCGACATATTTTTGCACATGAGACAGATCGCATCATCAGTGTAACGACCATATCTTTTGATATTTTCGGATTTGAAGTGTGGACACCATTATGCACCGGATATTCGCTGTATCTCGCCAGTGAGCAGGAGCAGCTTGACCCGGCTCTTGCATCACGTCGAATACGTGAACATGGTGTTACACACATTCTTAGCACGGTCTCACGCATTAAGGCATTTGTCGAAAATCCGGAATTCGCTCAGGCGCTGGGCAATCTGCGGTGTGTGCTTACCGGAGGGGAAAATGTCCCTGTGGGACTCCTCACCGATCTGAAGCGGCTTACGCCTGCTCGAGTCTTTAACATGTATGGACCCACGGAAACTACGATCTGGTCAACGACCAAAGAATTGAATGACACAGCCGCGATTACCATTGGCAAGCCCATTACCAATACAGAGATTTATATTCTGAATGATGAAGGTGAAATACTGCCACCTGGCAGCTATGGAGAGCTGTGCATTGCAGGAAAAGGATTATCCCGCGGTTATCTGCACAATGCAGCTGAGACGGATGCCCGATTCATGGCAAACTCCAATGTTTTGGGAGGCCGTTTGTACCGAACTGGCGATCTGGCCCGTATACTGCCGGATGGGGATGTTGAGTTGATGGGACGGTTGGATCAGCAGGTGAAGATTCGTGGCTACCGGATTGAACTGAACGAGATTGAGCAGGCAGCGATGAACCATGAACGAGTAAGAGAGGCTGTCGTTAAGGTAGAAGGGGCCGAGCCACATTCATTGCAATTAATCCTTTTCTACAGTCTGAAGCCTGGGATTGGGCCGTCCGTTATGGAAGATGAAGATGTACAGCTTCGGACCTGGTTAAAGCAGCGGCTCCCACAGTACATGATGCCTTCTCGCTTGATTCGTCTGGAAAATCTGCCTGTGCTGCCTAATGGCAAACTGAATCGCAATGCCCTTCGTCTGGCTGATTTTGAAACGGGAGAGAAGGCTAATCCGGCTATGGTTTATGGCTCATCGATTCAAGGAATGGAGCGGGCAAAAGTTGATCTGGAGCAGATGCTCATTGCAACGTGGAAGGAAATATTGAATCTGGATACAGTTACTATCCATGATCACTTTTTTGACATCGGAGGCAACTCGCTGGGGCTTATCTTGATCAATAATCGGCTGAATGCCTATCTGGATAAAAGCGTTCCGCTGGTGCAATTGTTCGAGCACTCCTCCATTGCATCACTGGTCAATCATCTGGTGGCTGAGCAGATGCTGCCGACAGTTATCCAACAGGTACGAGAGGAGAGCGGGCATATCGCTTCGGCTGGATATCCTGTTACGAACCCGGACCTGACAACAGCTCCAAAAGAGTATGTGATGAGCACAGTTGAACACAGCAAAGTGGAGCAGAGCAGACCAGAACAGAGTATCTCGTTGGCTTCAGAACACAGTAGCAGAATTTCTTCTTCGTCGGATATCGCAGTCATTGGCATGGCAGGGCATTTTCCCGGTTCAAAAAATATTGATGAGTTCTGGGATAACCTAATGGCAGGTAAGGACGGTATCACCCGTCTGAATGAGGAGGATCTAACCGCTGCGGGTGTACGACCGGAAGACTTCAAACATCCCGATTATGTACGAGCCAAAGGTGTACTGCAAGATACGGAGTATTTTGACTCCGGATTTTTCGAATATCCGCATCAGGAATCCAACATGATGGATCCGCAAATACGGCTGCTGCATCAGTGCTCATGGGAGGCGCTTGAGCATGCCGGGTGTGACCCTTACAGTTATGAGGGATCTATAGGATTGTTTGCCGGAAGTGGACTGAGCTTACCATGGATGGTGCAATTTCTCGGTCGTTCCGGTAATTTGCTACAGGCTTTTGAAGCCATGACTTTAAATGAAAAGGACTATATTACAACCCGAGTATCTCACAAATTAAATCTGAGAGGGCCGAGTATGGCCGTACAGACCGCATGTTCGACTTCTTTGGTCGCTATCCACCAAGCTGCTGAATCGCTGATTCGGGGAGAGTGTGATGTGGCACTTGCGGGAGGTGTCTCTATCTCCTATCCGCTCAAAGAAGGTTATCACTGGCATGAAGGCATGATTTATTCAAAGGATGGTCATTGCAGACCGTTCGATGAGCAGGCATCTGGTACGGTGTCTGGTAATGGATGCGGAATGGTTGTGCTCAAGTCACTTCGCGACGCGCAGAGAGATGGAGATCATATCTATGCAGTCATTAAAGGTTCAGCGATTAATAATGATGGCATGGACAAAATTGGATATACGGCACCGAGTGTGGCCGGGCAGGTCAAGGTTATTCAATCTGCCCTGCATCGTTCGGGAGTGTCTCCAAAAGAGATCTCCTATCTGGAGGCGCATGGAACAGGAACCAAACTGGGGGACCCGATTGAAATCGAAGCGCTCAGGCAGTCATGGGGAACAGATCGTAGAAATTATTGTGCTTTAGGTTCTGTGAAAGCCAATATTGGGCATCTTGATGCGGCAGCAGGTGTTGCCGGTTTTATTAAAACCGTATTGACGCTTTATCACCGGGTGGTTCCGCCACAGATTCACATGAATCGGACGAATCCAATGTTGGAGCTGGAGCATAGTCCCTTCTATATCAACAAGGAGCCACAGTCATTAGAAGACGCGAAGCATATCCTGCGAGCAGGTGTCAGTTCGTTTGGGATCGGGGGGACCAATGCTCACGTCATTCTGGAGCAGCCGCCCGTCCAAGAGAGCCAAGCCAATTATGAATCTTTGCTTCTGCTGCCTTTCTCGGCCAAGAGTGAATCTGCGCTGGAACGCACGTACGATTCAGTCCTACAGGCGATTCATGTATTGCCGGAGCAGTTGCCCAATGCTGCGTGGACTCTGCAAAAGGGAAGAAGCAGATTCATTCATCGTAAAGCACTAATCGTTGTGGACGGTTATATTCCGCCAAGCGAGCAGTCTGTAGAGTTTGAGACACAGGCAAGTGTGATGAATGGGAAGCCTAAGGTCATGTTTTACCTTAGCGGGAATGCAAGTTGGGAAGCGCGCAAGATTCGGGAACTATATGCTTCTGTGTATCGCAGCCAGGTCTCAGAGATATTCAAACAGCACTTTGAAGAGATACTGAACCTCTTTGAGTCCAAGGAACAGTATGCCATTCGCCAAGGCATAGGGCGATCGTTAACCGATTCAAGGCTTGGGCGCATGCAGTGCTTTGTTGTGCAATATGCTCTTTATAAAACCGTGATGCAGCTTGGTATCAAGCCGGATGCTGTCTGTGGACAGGGCGTTGGCGAACTGGTGGGGTTGGTTATTAGTGATGCACTTGATTCAGTACATGCCGTGGGGCTTTTATACAATCTGGAGGATTGGTCACTAGAAGAAGGAGCATTGTCAGATGCATTGACAGGAAGGATGACAGATGCAACTGTAACAGACCATGCGTCGAGTATTGCACCACTGTTATCTCCAAATCTCTTGTTTACCTTGCTAAATCGCAAGACTCTTTCTGAATCTGCTGGGTATACGCTGTGGATCGTTTCGAATCAGCTGCAGGATACAGAACAAATAGCCCCGGATTCATTTTCAGACCCAAACATCATTGCTCTTACTGGAGATCGTCAGAGCTTGCTTGAGGCAGATGTCTATTTAATGAAAGTACTTGCTTTTTGCTGGTGCTCTGGCATGGAGCTGGATTGGGAACAATTAAACGGAACGGGGCGTAGGCAAAAAATCTCCCTGCCGACGTATTCCTTTGATCCCATTGTCCATCAACATGATGTTGCGTTGTATCAGCTTGCAGGTATGTCGCAGGTTGCGGCGGGTTCTAACGCAGTATTAGAGCAATCTCCATCCGGGAAAGTCAGGGTTCAACGGACTGGTGAGGAGATAAGGCATGTATTGTCGCAATTGTGGCAGGAGTTGCTTGGTAATGGGGCAGTCAGCCTTGAAGATGATTTCTTTGAGCTTGGGGGTCATTCATTAAAAGCGATTTCCTTGGCGTCGAGGATTAAAGAAATGTTTGGATTAAATTTGGGGCTGGAAGAGGTTTTTGATCATTCTGTGTTTGAACACATGGTCCAATGGATTGTTGAACATCAGGCTACAAGTGACTCTGATTCAGTGAACCCAATCTTGCCCGTAACTAAGAAAGAGAAATATAAGACCACTTCTGCACAGCGAAGAATGTATGTGGTGCATGAGTGGATGAAAGGTGAGAGTACGGCGTACAATCTCGCCAGTTCCTATAGGGTAAGGGGGAAACTTGACCCTGCCCAATTCAGAGTAATAATGGATGCACTGGTAGAGAGACATGAAGCATTCCGTACCAGGTTTGAAATGATTGACGGTGAGCTTTTCCAAATTGTGGAGGATCAGGTTCCAAGCGTTGTGGAGTTGCTGGAATTAGAAACAGCAGGGTTAGAGCAGGTCATGGAATGGATCAAGCCTTTTGATCTGACCAGCGCACCATTGGTTCGTGTTAAGCTCATTCGCCTTTCTCAAGAGGAACACATCTTATTCATCGACATGCACCATATCATTTCGGATCAGAGTTCCATTGCGATCCTGATGCAGGATTTTGCACGCATGTACAGAGGAGAAACATTGCAATCTCTTGACATTCAGTATAAGGATTATGCGGAATGGCGTGATGAAGCTGCGTCACATGGACAATCTGTTGAAGACGCCGAGTTTTGGATACGGGAATTCGAGGACATGCCTGCACCGGTTGAATTGCTTACAGACTTCCCAAGACATGGTGCGTCATCCTACAGGGGAGACAGACTTTCCATTGAACTTGATGAGTCGTTAAGCACACAGATCAATGATTTCTGCACTCAACAAGGGCTTACACCCTACATGTTGTTCATGGCAACTTTGAATCTATTAATCTGGAAGTATACGGGTCAAGACGACTTGGTTGTTGGTACAGCGGTTGCTGGGCGTGAGAAACCAGAACTCGATAACGTTATGGGGATGTTCGTGAACATGCTCGCCATTCGCACCAGCATGGACAGAGAATGGTCCACAGAGGCGTATTTGAATGAGATGCGTGGCAAGCTGTTATCCTGTTATAAGCATCAGCATTATCCTTATGAAGCACTGGTGGAACAACTCGGTCTATTCGGTGATTTAAGCCGCAACCCCCTATTCGATGTGGTGCTAAATTACATTAATATGGGGACCGATGATCCTGAAGCCGGGGAAATGATACTTGAACCATGGGTGGAAGGTAAGGTGGATGCCAAATTTGATCTGACTTGGACACTGGTCGAGCATAAGCAATGTTACACGGTTGAACTTGACTATCGCTCGGATTTGTTTAAAGCGGAGTCCATGGAACGGATGCTGGATAAATTCCGGTATATCCTGTCTCAGATCATAACAGGGGATAATGAACGAATTGGACAGATTAAGCTCACTACACCGGAGGAAGAGAAATGGCTGCTGTACGGAGTCAATGATAATGCCGCTCAGTATCCGCGAGATGCGACCATTTCCCAATTATTCGAGGAACAAGTTCATGTACATGCACAGAAGACAGCATTGGTCTGGGAAGACGGTGAATGGAACTATGCGGATCTGTATGAACGTGTTCAGTGGCTGGCGTTCAGGTTGCTTGGACAAGGGGTAAAATCAGGCTCCAGTATTGCTCTCATTCTGGACCGTGGACCGATCCAGATGATCAGTATTCTTGCTACACTCAAAGTGGGTTGCAGTTATGTCCCGATCGACCCGGCTTCGCCGCCATCGAGAGTTGAATTTATTTTGCAAGATTGCGATGCGGCTGTGTTATTGACTGAAACTGCTTACGTCTCGACATGGCAATCTGTAGTTCCTTGTATCGTACCGGCAGATGAACTGGCAGCATTTGATTCAGGAGACATGCAGGAGCCCGTTGAACATATGAACAAGACTGCTCTTGACCCGGCTTACATCATTTATACATCAGGGTCAACAGGAACCCCGAAAGGGACTGTGATGAGTCATCGCAATGTGACCAAAGTCATGAAAAATAGTAATTTTGTCACCGTCGTGCCGGAAGATCGTATCCTGCAAATTTCTAACTATGCGTTTGACGGTTCCATTTTCGATATTTTTGCTTCATTTATGAATGGAGCTACTCTTGTATTAATCTCGAAAGAGACCATTTTGGATATGGCTCGTTTGGCTGATGTCATCCGACAGCAACGGATTTCAGTATTTTATATTCCAACATCCTTGTTTAATATGCTGGTGGATTGGGATGCTGAATGTTTGAAGAATGTGCGTAGAGTGATGTTTGGTGGTGAAGCTGCATCGGTGAGTCATGCCAACAAAGCGCTTGCATGTGTGGGGCCGGGCAGGTTATTAAATGGATATGGACCAACGGAAGCAACCTTTTTTGCCTCCTACCACTTATTAGAGCAAACAGAGCCTTATACTGGATCATTGCCTATAGGTTTTCCCCTGTCCAACACAGCCTTGTATGTTCTGGATAATGAGCTGAAGCCTGTGCCACCCAACGTTCCAGGTGAACTGTATATCAGTGGAGATGCGGTGGGTATTGGATATCTTAACCGTGAGGATCTTACCCGAAAACACTTTCTTGATGATCCCTTCCGCAAGGGAGAACGAATGTATCGGACAGGTGATATCGTCAAACGTCTGATTGACGGCAGTCTGATTTTTATTGAACGTTCGGATTTCCAGGTCAAGATTAGAGGTTTTCGCATTGAGTTATCAGAGATTGGCAATTGCTTGGAGCGTCTTTCGGGAGTTCGTGATGCCTATGTCATGACGGCTACAGAAACATCAGGAAGTCTATACATTGCCGCGTTTTATACAAGCAACACTGGGGCAGATGCTGAGTTTATTCGAAGAGAACTTCACCAGCAACTGCCGGAGTATATGGTGCCTGCACGAATTATTCGAATGGATCATCTTCCGATTAATGCCAATGGTAAAGTGGACCGAAGAGCATTGTCCGAGAGTTTGGTTGAAGAGCAGCAGAGGTCTCTGGAAGTGAGTTCACCTCGGACAAAAACGGAGCGTGTCATTCTTGCAGCCATGCGACAGATACTCGGTAATCCAGGCATTGGTGTGGAAGATCACTTTTTTCAAAATGGGGGGCATTCACTTAGAGCAATTGCATTCACTCAAATTTTGTCAAAAGAAGGAATTGCCATCAATGTGAACGAATTATTCCAATATCCGACAGTTAGAGGGCTTGCCAAATTGGTAGACATTACTCCTCCGGCGTCAGTTTGGTCAGATGATAGCCTGCATATTCAGTCCCCGATAGTCATACCACAGGACATAACACTTCATGAGAAACAACTGGACAGCCTGGTCCTGCACGTTTTAAACAGCTGCAATCAGGTTTCATCTTTTATGGCGGGCATGACCCCTATGGGGCGATTCCCCCTATCTCCAATTCAGCAAGCACATGCTTCTACGACTTCACGAGCAAGCGGATTTACAACAACGCTGGAAGGCGAATTAAATGAACAAGCTGTAAAACACCTGATCCTTGGGGTTATATCCCGGCATCAGTTGCTGCACAGCATGATATATGAGGAAGAACAATTGTATTGGCATCCATGTGATATGTCGTTAGCGGCGGACATGCTGCAACAGCTTATCCCATATCTTGATATTCGTCATTATGCTTCGGCTACAATGGAGCAGCTGGAGTACAAACTGGTTCAGTCTTTGCTACACAAAACGTATAAGTTGAAGGAACTGCCTTGGCGTCTTTGTATTTTGCGTACAGGAGCCACAGAGCATAAGCTGATTTGGAGTTTTGATCACCTTGCGTTTGATGGGATGAGTGCCCAAATCATCAAACAGCAACTTGAGTCGAAGGCATTATACAGACAGCAAGGTGTAGAGATCGAGGGCGATCTTCTGTACCAAGTACGAAATTATGAGGATTATGTAAGTTTTCTGTCTCAAGGCCCCATAGGGGTATCTGAAGATGAAATGAAGAAACAATTTTCACTTCAGGCATGGCATAGATGTAACACCACCGTCATGAACAAGTTGAAGGAAATGGAAACATTGTCGCCTTCAGCGATGACTGTGGAGTTGTCCCTTGCAGGGAAGGAGCCTGCAGATGTTTGGTGGACATGCTTTGAAACTTTTGCCAACATCATTGCGGCTTATCTGAACATAAGCGAATTGCCAATAGCCCTGGTTCATTACGGAAGGGAGTATGGCGAAGAGACCTACTATGATTATGTGGGAGAATTCCTTGATCTGATTCCAGTTCTGGTAGACAGTGAATTCACACAGGATGATCTGTTGAAACGTCTGGAGCTTACGAAGCGACACTGCATTAACTTTATGGCACTTACACATGATTCTTCCCTCTCGGCACAATATGATGGCATACAGGAACCATTGGGAACTGCCTACAGGCAAGCAGAACAGGAGCCGCGTCAGATGATTCTGTTTAATTATCAAGGCTTCATCTCCAGCAGAGAGGTGATCCCAGTGTCGTCTCAGTCGTCGGATGACCAAGATTCGAATTCGGGACTCGCCCAATTTGAATGGGTTATTCACTACGACGAAGAGTGTCTGTACGTACAGCTGGACTGTCAGGCTGGTCTGGATATCAATCGTATGAAACAGCTGATTGATGACAAGCTTGGTAGCGATGTGAAAGTGGTAGTTCACAATGAGGCAATGGAGGTGCAACATGTCCAGTAAATCCATACAGCGAGGACCCGAGCTGATTGTGCCAGAGCATTATTCAACAGTGGCTGAGATGCTAATCTACATTGCAGATACTCATCCAGAAAAGGGAATGACCTATATCAGCTCTTCAGGTGATGAACAGTTTGAATCTTATCCTGAATTACTGATGCAGGCGCGCAAGTACCTGCAGTCTCTTCAGGAGCAAGGCATTCAACAAGGACAGGTCGTTATTTTGGAGATTGACCAGTCACAGGAATTTTACCGGACATTTTGGGCTTGTATGCTGGGGGGCATTATTGTCGCCCCGGTTAGTCCTCCGGCTGCCTGGGAACCAGGCTCAGCCGGTCTGGAGAAATTCACGAAAGTGTGGGATGTACTCGGGTGTCCGGTAGTGATCGTCGAGGAAGCCTACATGCCCAAGTATAAGCAGCTTGCGGAAAGTCCGGTATTCAAAGGTCTTAGGTTGATTAGCGTGAACCAGCTTCAAGCAGGCCAGCAGATGGCTGATCTATGCCCAACCTCTCCTGATGACATTGTGTTCCTACAGTTCTCATCAGGAAGCACGGGAATTCCCAAAGGCGTGCAGTTAACAAATCACAATATTATCGCCAACAGTATTGCATGCAAGACTTTTCTTGGAGCCGAAGAAGGAGATAATGTGTTTACCTGGTTGCCGCATACGCATGATATGGGGATATTTGGACAGCACCTGACACCCGTCCTGAGTGGAGCCAACATCATGGTGATGTCACCTTATACTTTCGTACGGTCGCCTTATCTGTTCTTGCGCAAGATTACGGAGCATCAGGGAAAATGGTTTTGCTGTACCAATTTCGGTTTCGAATGGATGGTTCAGAAGATCCCGGATTCCAAGCTCTCAACGCTTGATCTGTCTTCACTGCGTATGACCTTGAATGGTGCAGAGCCTATATCAACGTCTGTTATCGAGCGATTTGTCAAAAAATTCAGCTCTTGTGGCTATCGTCCCAATATGATGTTTCCTGCGTATGGCATGGCCGAGGCCACAGTAGGTGTATGTACCTCCAGACTGGGGGAAGAGCCGCGAATTGAACGTATTTCGCGTTCGCGGCTGGTGCAGGAAGGACTGGCTGTGCCAGTCCAGCTGCCTGGCAGTGATAGCCATACTTCGGATGTGATCGAATTTGTCCATGAAGGATATCCCATGACAGGAATTCAAATCCGGATTGCGGATGAACAGGGTGAAGTGCTGGATGAGCGGGTCGTCGGCGAAATCCAGATCCGTGGAGAATCGGTAACCTCCGGATATTACAGTCTTCCGGAGATAAATCGTGAAATGTATGTGGATGGGTGGCTTCGCACTGGAGACTTGGGTTATATGGCTGATGGCTCCCTGGTTGTAAGCGGACGAATCAAGGACATCGTGTTTATTCGGGGACAGAACTATTATGCACATGATCTTGAAGAAATTTTGTACCAGAATAGCAGCATTCCGAGAGGAAATCTGACGGTAGTCGGGCACTTTAACAGCCTCAAACAAGTAGAGGAGCTGCTTGTATTTGTTAAATACAAATCGGGCACTCCACAGTTTCTGGATGTACGACAGGATCTGATCCAACGTATGAGGGCTGGATTGGGTATTGAGATCAACCATGTTCTCCCAATCAAGGTTATTCCCAAAACCACGAGTGGCAAGGTCCAGCGATTCATGCTGAGAAACGAATATGAGCGTGGAGTATTTAACAAAGACATCGAGGCCATTGAAGAGCTGATTCGCGAAAACACACAACAGCAACGACACGAGACGGTTTCCGCATCGTCTTTGGAGCATACCGTACGTAAAGCCTGGGCTGAAATTCTTCAATTGCCCGCAGGAAAGATTGAGATGGATACTTCTTTTCTTGCACTAGGCGGCAATTCCATACTCTCCTATCAATTACTCGACAAGCTGTCTGCACATATCGGGCGTGAGTTAGGACAAGAATTACTTGTTTTTTGCAGTACAGTACGTGAGATGGTGGAATATCTGCAGGAACTTCCAGCAGAGACGAAGCACTTTGAACAAGCTGTAACAACAGATAATCACCTGAATGTACATCGTGCTATTGCTATTACCGGACTGTCTCTGCGTCTGCCTGATGCTGACACCCAAGAGCAGTTCTGGAGCAATTTGGTTAACGGGTTAGATAGTGTTGACCGGGTTAGCTTAGAGCGTGCAACACGTTCCAAGGAACCCGATTGGGATGACTGGATTGGGGAACTGAAGCAACCGGATACGTTTGATCATGAGTTCTTTGAAATCCCGTCTGAACAAGCTGCATTTATGGATCCGCAGCATCGCAAGCTGCTGGAAGTTGCTCATGAGGCGCTGGAGGATGCGGGGATGCTCGTGGACCATGACGATAAGCGTGATGTGGGTGTGTATGTAGGAATTAACCCAAGCACATACTTCGATCTGGTTGTTGATTATATGAACCGGAGTGTTGGAAAGGCTGTTCATTCTCACGCTATGGTAGGCAATATGTCCAATATTGCAGCGGCCTCCATTTCACACATGTACAATTTTACAGGGCCGGCACTGTCCATAGATACGGCATGTTCTTCTTTTCTGGTAGCACTGACGCAAGCTGTGGCGGCCATTCAGGACAAGCGTATCTCTGGGGCAGTTGTAGGTGGAGCGAACATTTTGGCTACACCGCATGTTCATCAACTATCACGCAATGCTGGAATCTGTTCTTCCACTCAACATACGAAGGTATTTGACAGGGAAGCAGATGGTTCAGTCCTGGGGGAAGGTGCTGTTGTGGTATATCTGGAGCCGCTAACAGAGGCAGTTCGCAACAATAAGCATATTTATGGTGTGATTCGCGGGACAGCGGTGAATAACGACGGATATTCCTTGGGCATTATGGCACCCAACCCTCAGGGGCAATATGAGGTACTCCGTGCCGCTTATCGCGATGCCAACCTAAACCCGAGCGAGGTCTCTTATATTGAAGCACATGGATCGGGGACAAGAATTGGAGATCCAATTGAGGTGAATGCCTTGCTCCGACTGTTCCGGGAAAAGGGATATCCAAGCGACAATTCGATTGGATTAGGTTCAGTCAAAACCAATATTGGACATTTATTTGCAGCCTCCAGTGGAGCCAGTCTTGCCAAGGTTCTGCTCAGTATGCAGCATGGGGAACTGGCACCAAGTCTGCATATGGATAATCCGAATCCGGCCCTCCGACTGGACCAATCGCCGTTCCATATCGTTAGCGAGCATAGATCGTGGGATGTACCTGAAGGGAAAACGCGGAAGGCAGGCATCAGTTCATTTGGCCTGGGAGGTACGAATGCCCACATTGTGCTGGAAGAATGGAAAGCCCCTGTCCGTGCAGATGCCCCGGCACGCGGTCAGTTGTTAACGTTCTCTGCCAAATCAGAGCAGGCTTTAAAAAAGCTGATTGATAACACGGAGCAATATGTGAAGAAACATGCGGACCTGGCACCAGAGGATCTTTGTTTTACCCGGAACAGATATAGAAAACATTATCGGTATCGTGCAGCAGTAACTGTCAGCTCAACCGGAGAGTGGAACATTGAAGAGATGGAATTTGGCTTCAAGCCTAGAAACCGAGCTGCTCGTGTCAGTATTGTGGTTGGGGGGCATGAGATTCGCCGAGAAGATGAAGCTCATGCACGTCAAGTAATCAGGCCAGACGATTCTAATGAAGATATGGTAGCAACCTTGAACTACTGGGTGACCTTGCTTGAGACACTTGTACGTCTGGTGCCTTCCATTCAGGAGATTCGAGGAATAGCTGCAGGAGAGGAACTGGTATCCAGCTTACATCTGGATGACGAGGAACATCACAGCGCTCATACAAGCCAATCCATTCCAGTGAACAACAGAGTGACGTTAGACAGTCTGCAAGTCACACCTGGCAAGATGGCAAACGCCGACATTGTAATTATGATTGCTGCAGATCAGACAGTGCAGCAGCTTGAATACAGTGGCAAGGAGAGCTTCATCCGTCTGTCTGCCAAGCCGACACTTGCCATGGAGGATCAGCTTGCTTTATTGCTGGGACAGCTTTATGTACGTGGTGCTGCGCTGGATTGGGAACAGTTACATCCGAATGGCTCTGGCCAGATTGTACATCTGCCAGCACATCCATTCGAGCCGTATGTTCATTGGATAGATGTGAATCAGGGAACGGAGGTCATGATATGACAAAAGAAGAAATTGAGCTTTTTCTCAAAAGCGAGATTGCTGCAGCGTTGAATCAGGAGCCAGAGGATATCGATGAAGAGATGAATTTTTTGAAAATAGGTGTCTCATCTGTACAGGCGCTCAAGATCATTAACCGTGCGCGTAAGCATCTTCAAGTTGACATCAGTCCGGTTGCGTTGTTTGAATACAAAACAATTGCCGAGTTTGCTGCCTATCTCAATGAATCTCTTCTTCAAGAGGGGGTTGCCGAATGATTGAAGTGGATAAGGAGCAAGAGATTATTCATGAAGCTGAATTGTTTGCTGCCCGTGAGATTCGTCCTTATGCTCAACAGATTCAGGAGCAGCAAGCCATTCCCAGAACATTGATCCGTGCCATGGCTGAAAAAGGTTACTTGGCTGCCTCGATCCCGGCTGAATATGGCGGCATGGGTCTCGGTCCTAAGGCGTACGGGCTGTTGACTGAAGTATTTGGCAAGGCTCTTCCAGCCGTTCGCAGCTTGTTAACGGTACATACTTCACTTGTAAGTGAAACTTTGGTACGTTTCGGAACGCCTGAGCAAAAATCGTCCTGGCTGCCCAAGTTGGTGAAGGGAGAATGGATTGCTGCCTTTGGCCTGACTGAACCGGAAGTTGGTTCGGATGCCAAAAGTGTAAAGACCGAGTGGAGAGAAGAATCGGACTGTTATGTTTTGAATGGAAAAAAGAAGTGGATCACGTTTGGACATCTGGCAGATGTATTTATCATTATTGCCTCGAATCAGGGACGAAGCACTGCTTTTTGGGTCGAACGCCAGTTTGAGGGTGTACAGACCAAACCTATTGAAGGTGTCATGGTTGCCGGAGAGACAGGTATAGCTGAGATTGATCTCCATGAGGTGCGTGTACCAAAGAGTCACATTATTGGACGTCTGAATGAAGGTTTTGAGTACATCGTAACCGGAGCACTGGACCAGGGCAGATATAGCATAGCCTGGGCAGGGCTGGCGATTGCGCAGGAAGCGCTGGATGCCATGGTGACTTACTCAAGGAAGCGGAAGCAATTTGATCAGAAGCTGAGTCATTTTCAACTGATTCGCGGCATGATTGGAGATGCGGTGACAAAAGTCCATGCAGCACGAGCATTATGTTTACGGGCAGCCGAGCTGAGAGAAGCCAAGGACCCGCAAGCCGCCATGGAGACAACGATCGCCAAATATTTTACGTCCAAAGTTGCTGTTGAAGTTGCAAGCGATGCACTACAGGTGCATGGTGCGAACGGAATTAGTAACCAATATCCTGTTGCCAGGCTGTATAAGGAAGCCAAAATTCTGGAGATTATTGAAGGTTCTTCTCAGATGCAGCAGGAGATGATCTCGCATTACGGATTAAAAGCCTATAACAAGCGTGGCGGTGGCGTATGACGTTCTGTGCACTATTTCCCGGCCAGGGAAGCCAGTATATCAGAATGTGCAGCGAGTTGTTGGACAGTGAGCCGGAGGCGAATCAGATCTTTGCGGAAGCGAGCGAGGTGATCGGATTTGATTTGAAGGCACTGGTTATGGAAGGGACCCTGGATCAATTGACGGTCTCTGAATATGCTCAACCTGCTGTACTGACAGCAAGCTACGTTCTATTTGACTCATTTGTTCGCAGGACAGGAATGACTCCAGATTATGCAGTAGGTCATAGTTTGGGGGAGATTTCGGCTTTAGTAGCGGCGGGAGCATTGCGATTTGCTGATGGAATCCGTTTTACAGCTCAGCGTGGTGCGTTGATGCATCGCTCCATTCAGGAGCAAAAAGGAAGAGCGGGTATTGTTGTTGATATAACCCAAGAAGCGCTTGAAGAACTAGTCGAGAATATTCGTCAGAACCAGTATGTAACGATCTCCGGTTATAATTCACCGGGACAGTTTGTCGTCGCAGGTACTGCGAAGGGTCTTCAACTGCTGGATGATCAGGTGGATGGCTACGGTGGGGAGTTCATTCCTTTTCGCATGATGCCAATGAAGGCAGATGCACCTTATCATAGCGAGTTGATGCAATTCATTCAGCCTGAGCTTGAAGAGATGCTTGCAGGAATTTCCTTCTCTGCACCGGTGTTTCCCATATGCTCTACAGTACATGGTGAGTTCATTCGCGGAGCCGAGGACATTCCTCAGCTGCTGAGCAGCCAGCTTTTGCAACCTATTCGCTGGAATCAGGCATTGGCACGAGTTCAAAATCTAGGAGCGACGGTATGGATCGATATCGGTCCAGGCCAGAGCGTAAGAAATATGCTGGCTGAGAATAAGACCTTGCCTGCAGCCTATTCGCTGGATGATCCGCAAGATCGGTTCAGGTTATTGGAGCGATATGAAGCAGTAAACCAGACAAGTGGGGGAGGCGATAAGGGATGACCACGGAGATGATGCAGTACAATCAGCGGGTGAAACAATGGCTGCCTGGAGGTGTGCACTATAATTTTCACCTTCCTTGGGAAGAGACGCCGCTCCATTTCAAGCATGCTTCCCGAAGCAGAGTGACGGACATGAACGGCAACGAGTATTTGGATCTATATGCCCGCTTTGGGGCCCTCATTGTTGGTCACGGCAACGAGGAGTATAACGAGTGTCTGAAGGAGACCATTGACCGTGTTCTTTCCGTAAGTCATTGCGATCTGGATGCAGAGGCTCTGGAACTGATCCATCAATATGTACCTTCAGCAGAGATGATTCGTTTTGGATTATCAGGCACGGAGATTGTCCAGAATGCACTTCGTCTTGCCCGGGCGTGGACAGGCAAAAATCGCTTTGTACGTTTTGAAGGCCATTATCATGGCAATGCGGACAATATTATGGGTGGCAAGACTGCACGTACAGGTCCGCCTGTACCTTCAGACTATCCTGGTGACATGAAAGGAACAAAGGGGAGGGCAAGGGATGCCATGGAATCTCAATCCTACCTCTTGCCATGGAATGACTCAGCCTGTCTGGAGGAACTATTTCGCCAGCATGGAGACGACATTGCAGCAGTAATCATGGAGCCGGTTTGTGTAAATGGAGGCGGAGTCATGCCTGCTCCGGGTTATCTGCAAAAAGTCAGACAGTTATGTGATCAGTACCAGATCGTGCTCATTTTTGATGAAATTATAACAGGATTCCGGATGGGACTGGGGGGTGCCCAACAGTTATTCGGTGTAACGCCCGATCTGACTACACTTGGGAAGGCAATCGCCGGGGGCGGAGTTCCGGTGTCAGCCCTGGTTGGCCGAGCGGATATCATGAAGTTGCTTGTAGACAAAAAAGTAATTCATGCGGGTACGTTTAATGGCTATCCATTAGGTACAGCTGCTGTAAAAGCTACGCTGGAAATGTTGGGCCGCAATGGGGGACAGGCGATGAACAGCATGAACCGCCATGCTGAGATGATGCATGACATACTCTGCCAGGAAGCAGTGAAGGTAGGTCTGCCTTTAATTGTTCAGGGTCCGTCTGGCTGTGCTTCTTATCACTGTTGCACGGAGCCGCTTACGGATACGGCTGATTATACGTTTGAATTGATGTCTTTTGATATTTTGTTAAATAGCAAGCTTGCTGAGCACGGTGTTCTGGTATCTACGCTCTCGCGGATGTATCCGAATATCCTGCTCGATATGCAGGATGTTGCCTGGTTCAGTGAGCGTGTCCCAGCAGCACTTGCCGAAATGAAAGAGCTCTACGACGAGCTGATCTGATGGTAGCTCAATAAGGAGGTGATTAGGTATGCATAATCGACTCATTGCAATCATTGGCGCAGGGGTGATGGGATGTGCCACAGCACTGGATGTCGCGAGGGCTGGCTATCGTGTAATTTTGCAGGATATTTCGGCGTCGGTCATCGAACATGCCCCTGATGTTATACGTCGTGAATATCGTTCAGCTTGCTTTCTGAAGCAAGGGTACGGTCAGGTGCCTCTGGATCAGATCATGGAACGAATCTCATTTCAGACACAAGATGAAGGTGTGGAAGAGGCAAGTGTCATTATTGAAAATGTAACCGAGAACCTGGAGTTGAAAAAGGAAGTTTACGCACGACTATACCACAAGGCTCGTCCGGATGCTTTATTTGCGCTAAATACAAGCTGTATTTCCGTGACAAAGCTCGCTTCATTTTTGCCTGACCCAGGTCGAGTCATTGGGGTGCATCTGATGAATCCGGTTCCCGTTAAATCCATGGTGGAGGTGATCAAAGGACATCATACAACGGAGGATACGGAACATGAGATGGTAGCGTTTTTGGAAACCCTTGGTAAAAGTCCGATTGTCATAGAGGATTTGCCCGGGTTTGTCTCTAATCGCCTCTCGCACTTGTTAATGAATGAAGCGG
Source organism: Paenibacillus amylolyticus (assembly GCF_050990605.1). Classification (GTDB taxonomy): domain Bacteria; phylum Bacillota; class Bacilli; order Paenibacillales; family Paenibacillaceae; genus Paenibacillus; species Paenibacillus amylolyticus_H. Next base: position 4,525,218 of record NZ_CP158832.1, on the reverse strand, counting down.
CGTACATTGTACAGGATGGAATCGCTACACCCGAGCAGGTGGACGCCATTATGAAGAAGGGCTTCAATTATCAGATGGGGCCGCTGGAGACGGCGGATCTGATTGGTCTGGATACGGTCGTGCATTCATTAAAAGTATTGTACGACAGCTATCAGGACCCCAAATTCCGATGCTGTCCGATGTTGCAGAAAATGGTTGATGCAGGACAGTGGGGGCGGAAGACGGGTCGAGGATTCTATGCCTACTAAGATGAAAGGTGGCATGACCATGGAAAAGCTCAAGGATATCAAGTGTATCGTTTGGGATCTGGACCACACCATATGGGATGGAGTTTTGCTTGAATCTGCAGATGTTCAACTGAAGCCGGGCTTAAAGGAGGTGATTGAAAAACTGGACCAGCGAGGTATTTTGCATTCTGTTGCCAGTAAAAATGATGCAGAGCTGGCTTGGACGAAACTAAACGAACTGGGCATCGCCGAATATTTTCTGTATCCCGAAATCCATTGGGATGCGAAGTCCGTCTCTGTTCAGCGGATTCAGCAGAACATTAATATTGGCATGGATGCCATTCTGTTTGTGGATGATCAACCTTTTGAACTGGAGGAAGTCCAAAGTGTACATGCTGACATCCAGGTACTTCATGCGGATCAATATGAAGCCATGCTTGATGACCCAAGGCTGATGCCCCGATTCATTACAGCTGACTCTGCGTGCAGAAGGCAGATGTATCAGGCGGATACACTCCGTAAACAGGCTGAGGAGCAGTATGAAGGACCTTCAGAACAATTTCTGGCTACACTCGGCATGAAATTTTCCATCTACGAGGCTACTGAGGATGACCTTCAACGTGCAGAGGAACTTACCGTCCGCACCAATCAGCTAAACGCAACGGGAATTACCTACAATTACGAGGAGCTGCATCAACTGATGACCTCGCAGGACCATTTGTTATTGGTGTGTGAACTCGAAGACAAATACGGGACGTATGGCAAAATTGGGCTCGCACTTATTCACATGCAGCAGAAGGTATGGCGGCTAAACATGCTTCTGATGTCTTGCAGAGTGATGTCCAGAGGAGCAGGGAGTGTACTGCTAACGTATATCATGCGTGAAGCTCAGAAGCAGGGCAAACAGATGCTTGCCGACTTCAGGGATACCGGAAGAAACCGGATGATGAATATCAGCTATCGCTTTGCCGGTTTCAAGCAGCAATCTGCAGATCAGGAAGGAAGAGTACTGTTTTATCATGATTTACAGCAGGCTGTAGCGTTTCCAGATTACATTGAGGTTTTAGTGCCCGAGGGGCAACATCAATAACAAGGGGGAAGGGCAGTGGATTATCGTCAGGAAATTCGGGAGTTTATCGGGAACAACCTCACCATGGATCATGAGGACACTCAAATTAATGATAATGACAATTATTTTGAGCAGCGGTTCGTCAATTCGCTCTTTGCTATGCGTTTGGTGGACTTTGTAGAGCGTAGATTCCAGATTGAGATAGCGAATGAAGATCTGGATTTGGCTAATTTCTGCACGATTAACCGTTTGCATGATCTTATTGAGAGAAAGTTGACTGAGAAGGAGGCGGCACTATGATTACAGCTAATCAGGCATCCATTCGTCCAGTCACAAGTCCGGCAACCAGCCCGTCCAACAAATATATGTATTTGTTTTTGGGAATTTCCTTTGGCACATGTTATGGAATCGCAAGTTTGTTCATGTTCTTTGCGGATTTTATTGTACCCATAACAGGTGAGTTAACCTTGATGCATCCACTTGCGATCGTTGCTCTGTATTCACCTTCCATTGCCGGATTAATTACATGTTATGTGATGGGCGGCACGGAAGCATTAAAAGGAATGTTTATGAAGCTGGTTCCGCGCAGACAGGATCTGTTCTGGATACCGCTCATTATTGGTATTTCCATCATCTTCGCATCAACAATGCACTTTGGTTCCTTGTTATTCGGCATACCGGTCCCTGAGTTGACATATAGTGTACCTGAAATGATCTGGTTGGGGATTGTGAATCTGATCAAGGAGACGGGGCTGATTGGTGGGCTGTTTGGCTGGATCGGATTTTTGCTTCCATTCTTGCAAGGGAAGTTAAAAAATAATATAACAAGTGGTCTGCTTACCGGCCTGTTGTTCGGATTATGGGTGCTTCCGGGGTACTTGATTTCCTCTTTTGGCACCTCAACCACGTACATATACTACGTTGTTCAGCTTATGGCATTTATCGTGTTCCAAAGTTATATCTTCAATGCAACCAAAGGTACACTTCTGTTTTATCTGCTTGCATTCTGGCTTGTAGCCACAGGAAGTCAAATTGATTTGTACTACTTTAATCCGCAAGTTCAAATTATGCAATTCTTCTTTTTTGTAATATCGGCTATTGTCATACATGTCATCTTCAAGCGTAAAAATGTGGATACTTCACTTCAGACATTCCCTGCATATGTTCTGGAAAGAAAGTAAGCCTGGTTATGGTGGTGGATAAGTGATGGAACCGATCTATTTGGAGCAGCTACAAAAGGGGGAGGGGAACAGACAAATGGTCTGTTTTCCTTATCTCGGTGGCAACTCCAACAGTTTTCAGCCCCTAGTGCCGTACCTTCCTGACACGGAAATTTGGGCGTTTACGCCCCCGGGTCATGGTCTGAACACCGAAACTCCCCTGGAGCATATGCAGCAACTCGTAGAACTGTATACCAGCAAACTGCTGGATGTTATACAGCCGGGCAGTCTGTTATTTGGACATAGTCTGGGAGGGATTACAGCCTACTTCGTTGCGCAGCGCTTATGTCAGGAACGTCCAGATGTGGCTAAAACGCTACGGCTTGTGTTATCTGCCTGCAACACGCCTGACGAATGCGGGATGCAGAATTATGATCGGATGTCAGACGAAAATCTGATTGATCATCTGTTCTCCTATGAAGGTCTTCCGCAAGAATTGATACATGAAAAAGAATTGTTGAATTATTTTCTGCCCGTCATCCGGGCGGATTTCAGGATGCTGGAATCTGCAGCAACGCTTGAATATGAGCCGCTCTCATTGCCGGTGTTGTATCTGTGGGGAGAACGAGATCGTACCGTTACCCTTCAATCAGCGTTGAGATGGGGCCGATATTTTGACACACCCTTGAAGCTTCAAACCATCAAAGAGGGTACTCACATGTTCATGATGCATCAACCTTCAACGGTGGCGCATTGTCTGACAAGCTTTATGACTCCAGATAAATAGGAACAACTTGTAGATGAGAGGAGCCATGTTCGTTTATGCTGCTACGAATGCTGAGAAACGATATAACGAGAAAAAAAGGGATTACGGCTGCGTTATTTATTTTTGTACTGCTGGCCGCCTTGCTGGTATCTTCGGGGTCAAGAATGATTATGGAACTGACGAGTTCCATTCAATATCTATTTTCTGAATCCAAAACACCACACTTTGTGCAAATGCATGCCGGAGAACTCGATCAGGCCAAAGTGAACACGTGGGCTGAAGAAAATGCCATGGTCCAGCAGCATCAGATTGTGGAAATGGTCAATATTGACGGCTCTAATCTGTTTCTCGGAGCAGAGTCCGAGAAGAACAGCGTTATGGACATTGACTTTGTTACACAGAATCAGGGTTTCGACTATTTGTTGAATCTGGATAGTGAGATTATTCAGGTTAACGATGGCGAGATCGCGGTTCCGGTATATTACATGCAGCAAAATAAATTGAGTGTGGGCGACCAGGTTCGGATCGATAATGGTCAATTTGAGCGTTCTTACACCATCGTTGATTTTGTCCGTGATGCTCAGATGAATCCATCGGTTGTGCATTCCAAACGTTTTATTGTGAGTGATGGGAATTTGCAGGAACTGAAGCAGAGTATCGGAGAGATGGAGTATCTCATTGAATTCCGGTTGACGGATCCCGGACTGACGAGTGGATTTACCCAGGCTTACCAAAATGCCGGACTTCCCGACGCGGGTCCCGTCGTAACCTATGGGCTGTTCCAGGTACTGAATGCCATGACCGACGGAGTTATTGCAGCCGTTATTATTTTGGTCAGTCTTGTGCTGATTCTGATCGCGATGCTCTGCATCCGATTCACGATGCTTGCGACCATCGAAGAGGATTATCGTGAGATTAGTGTCATGAAAGCGATAGGGATCGCAGAGAAGGATATTAAGAGACTGTATCTGATGAAGTATGTATTTATGGCGGGATTCGCATCCGTGCTTGGTTACATTGCATCACTGGGCGTTAACAGACTATTTGTTTCCAACATCATGTTGTATATGGGAAAAGCACCTGCAACCCTGTTGCATTTCGCGATTCCGTTATTAGCCGCTGGAATAATATTTGCCATGGTTGTTCTGTTCTGTCGAACGGTACTGCGGCGTTTTCGTTCCATCTCCGCGGTGGATGCTCTCCGTACCGGGAGCCTGGGAGATACACAGATCATTCGAAATCGGCTCAGTTTGTCCCGCAATCGCTGGTCCTCCGTACCTGTCTTTCTTGGTCTGAAGGAAGTCATACAGCGAATCAAGATGTTCCGATTATTGTTATTTGTCTTTGTAGTCAGTTCATTTATCATGATTGTGCCGGTCAACTTCCTGAACACTTTGCAGGCGCCAAGTTTTATTTCTTATATGGGTGTTGGACAAAGTGATATTCGCATTGACTTGAGGCACACAGACGATGTGGAGCAGCGTTATGACAATCTGGTTGCCCAGATCCAAAATGATAAAGACATCAAAACGTATTCCCCATTGGTAACAAGCCAGTTCAAGATTAAAAATGCGGAAGGCAGTTACGACAATCTGAGTGTAGAAACTGGAGATTTCAGTATTTTCCCATTGTCTTATGTTAGTGGTAATGCGCCAACAACCGAGAAGGAAATTGCGTTATCTGATGCAAACAGTAGCGAGCTTCGCCTGAAGACTGGTGAACAACTTACCTTGCTGGTTAATGGCAAGGATCAGATAATGACGGTCAGCGGAATATACCAGGACGTTACGAATGGTGGGAAAACGGCGAAAGCCTTATTGCCCTACAACAAGGATAGTGTGTTGTGGTATGTGGTCAGTTTGGATCTGAATAATCGCGGGGACATGGCTGCCAAAATTGCTGAATATGAGGCGGCTTTCTCGCCAGCTAAAGTAACCGATCTTCAAGGTTATCTGGATCAGACGTTAGGCGGAACCATCCAACAATTGAAATTGGTGACGATGCTGGCCTTGGTCATCGGTGTATTCATATCTATTTTAATTACAGCACTGTTCCTTCAGATGTTAGTAGCCAAGGACAACAACGACATTGCTGTACTAAGAAGCCTTGGGTTTGCCTTGTCTAAAATCAAGTTCAAGTATGTCGTGATGTCACTTGTCATATTAATCTTAGGGGTTGTTACTGGAACGATATTGTCCAATACGTTGGGTCCGTTGCTGGTTAGTGCCATTATGTCGACGTTTGGAGCTTCCAATATTGTTTTTGTTGTTAACCCGTTACAGGCATATATTTTGTGTCCATTGTTACTTGCGGGCACGATTGTACTGACAGCATGGATTAGTATCCAATCAATCAAGGAAACGAGCATATCCAAAATGATTGTCGAATAGGGAGGAACAACGATGACAACTATACTTGAGGCTAAAGACGTGAATAAATCCGTAGCGATCGGCGAGAATGAAGAACATAACATCTTGAAAGATATCAACCTTCAATTAAAGAAGGGAGAATTTGTTTCCATCATGGGGCCATCTGGCTCAGGCAAGTCTACCTTGCTGTACAACATAAGTGGTATGGATCAGATTAGTGCTGGAAGTGTCTATTTTAATGGCAAAAAAATATCGGCATTTCAGGAGAGGGACCTGGCAACTCTACGTTTGACCAAAATGGGGTTCATCTTTCAAAATATTCATCTGCTCAAGAATCTGAATCTGTTAGACAATATCGTACTTTCCGCGTATCTGGCCAAGAATAGCAGCAGAGAAACGATTAATACAAGGGCGATGTCATTAATGAAAAAAATGGGGATTGATGAGCTGGCTGGGCATAACATCACCCAAGCCTCAGGCGGACAGCTTCAACGGATTGCCATCTGCCGTGCGCTGATTAATAATCCAGATATTTTATTCGGTGATGAACCAACGGGGGCGCTGAATTCCAAATCAACGTATGAGATCATGGATATTCTGGGCGATATTAATAGAGCGGGTACAACCATTCTGCTGGTGACCCATGATGTGAAAGTCGCTGCCAGATCGGAACGTGTACTGTTTATGATGGACGGCAAGCTGGTTGCAGACAGAAATATTGGAAAATATGCAAGAGAGCGTCAGGATCTAAAAACAAGGGAAAGCCATTTGGCGCAATGGTTGACTGAAATGGGGTTCTAAAAAAAGAATTCCATGATTACAATAGACCGACAGTCGGTCGAACGTATCGGAGGCCAGGATATGAGACTGATAAAAAACCCGGAAGAACGCAGGAACGAGATTTTGGATGCCGCCGAGATTCTGTTCGTGACAAAAGGATATACCAAAGCTACGGTCATGGATATCCTTCAGGCGTGCAACATAGCCAAGGGTACATTTTATTATTATTTTCAGTCCAAGGAAGAGGTTATGAACGCCATCGTTATGCGTTTTATTCTGAGCGGGGAGGCATCGGCCAGGAACGTGGTGTCCGACCCCAAACTGAACGCCCATGACAAAATTTTTCGCATCATGATGGCGCAGAATCAGCCAGACGGCAGAAAACATGATCTCATCGAGCAATTACACAGCGTTCATAATGTGGAGATGCACCAAAAGAGTCTGGTAGAGACGGTAATTCGATTAAGTCCCATCTTGGCCGAGGTGGTAGAGCAGGGAATTCAGGAGGGGGTATTTCATACGCCTAACCCAAAGGAATCCATCGAATTCCTGCTCGTATCTTCACAATTTTTGCTGGATCGAGGCATCTTTCAATGGGAGGAGGAAGAACTCCAAAAAAAGGTTGAAGCATTCACACTTATTTTGGAACGTGTGCTGGGAGCAGAAAAAGGAAGCTTCGCCTACGTCACTCGTCTTTATTTTCCGAATCAAGCTTAGCCGAGAAGGGAGTAACATCCATGGAACATACCGTTCAAAAATCATTTAAAAAGTTTCTGGTAGTATGGTTTGGTCAGCTCATCTCCATGATTGGGATTGGACTTACAGCCTTCTCCCTGGGGGTGTATGCCTTCGAAAAAACGAATACGGCAACAAGTGTTGCATTGATTACCTTATTCACGTTTCTGCCGAATATCCTGCTTCGACCTATTGGAGGTGTACTCGCCGACCGATTCGACCGTCGAACGATGATGATTATCGGCGACCTGGGGTCGGCAGCCGGTTTGATTTTCATTCTCTCCATTATGCTCACAGGTGATATCCAATTATGGCATATCTATGTGGGAGTGGCCTTTAGTTCGGTGTTTTCCGCGTTGCAGAGCCCGGCATATAAGGCCTCTGCTACGGACCTGCTGGATAAGGATCAATTCTCGAAGGGAAGCGGTCTTGTACAACTGGCTGAATCCTCGAAGTTTCTGTTTTCACCCATCATTGCGGGCATTCTGCTTAGTATAACAACCATTGAAGTCATTCTGGTCATTAATATTCTGACATTCCTGGTTGCCATTCTGGCTGTGCTGGTTATTCGTAAGAGCATGAAGGTGGAGCGAGAGGATCAAGAAGACAAAAACTGGATCACCGATATGCAAGAGGGCTGGAGGGAAGTTGTAACCAACAAGGGAGTACTGTTGCTGGTGGTGATTATTTCGCTGGTCACCTTTTATCTGGGATTCCTGGAGACACTCATTGGTCCGATGCTTCTGTCATTCACGGATGCAAAGACACTTGGAACGTTTCAGTCTGTTAGCGCTATCGGTATGCTGATTAGCAGCTTATGCATCGGCATATTTACAATAACAAAGAGATACGCAAGTGTGCTTGTGATGGGTCTGATTTTATGCGGCTTGTCCTTTTCACTTCTGGGGATCTCCACCAACATTTATTTTATTATCTTCGCAGGTTTTCTGTTCCTGTCATCGCTGCCGTTTGTCAACATGAGCGCAGATGTGCTGGTGCGAAACAATATCGCGAACGAAAAGCAGGGCAGGGTATGGGGAATCATTGGTATTCTGTCACAACTCGGGTTCATTATTGCATATAGTTTGGCTGGATTTCTGGCCGACCATGTGTTTAATCCGCTGCTGATGGAGGGGGGAGCACTGGCTTCGTCCGTTGGTCAAATTATTGGAACCGGGCCAGGCAGAGGTATTGCCTTTCTGTTTATCATCGCGGGTCTGTTTGTTATTCTGATCGCAATAATCACATCCCGTTTGAAAATGATCAAATCTCTGGAGCAGAGCCCAGATATAAAGGCTCCATCCGATGTTGGCGGGTTGGCGCACGATTAATTCGAGTTCAATAGCGTAAGCCCTTGTCCGCAGCAGCGTGCGATACTTCTTCTGTACAAAGAAGTTATTCACATGATGAGCAGACAAAGGCTTTTTTTGTGCTGAGGAGTCAGCAGATGTAACTTAGACAAGATGTGTTTGTGAATTTGGATTGTCGGTGGGCTTATCCTTTAACCGCCCCTGAAGTTAGTCCTCCTACTATATACTTTTGCCCAATGAGGAACACAATCAACACAGGCAATGACGTGAGCACGATATCGGCACTGACCAGATTCCACTGGGCACTGAATTGTCCAAAGAAGTTATATACAGCCAGTGTCATCGGCCACATCTCCACTGTATTCAGCATATAGAGTGGGGCAGTAAACTCATTCCAGACACTCAGGAAATTAAGAACAAATACCGTTACCAGCACCGAGGTTAACAAAGGTACAATGATTCTCAGGAACAGTTTGATCCCATTACATCCGTCCATGATCGCGGCTTCATCCAGCTCCTTCGGGATGTTAGACACAAACGCATACGTAATGAACAGCGAGATCGGAATGCCCATGGCCGTATAGAGCAGAATCATGCCGACATGTGAATTGATCATGCCCATCGACTTCATGACTTCCATCAGCGGAATGTAGTTGAGAGGAAGTGTAATACCAAGGATCAGGAAGAAGTACAGGAACTTGCTGAGCTTTGAATGATTACGGGATAACGTGAAAGCCGAGAAGGCCACAACAAATACCAGTAGCAGGGAAGAAGCCCCGGAGTGAAGCAGACTGTTGAAAAAGGAACCTCCCAAGTGTCCTTGTTCATAGACAATTTTGTAATTTTCGAAGATAAACTTCTCGGGCAGCGTCAGTTTAAGCACTTTGGCCTCGGCGTCGGATTTGAAGGAATTCAATACAATGACGACAAAAGGAATCAAGACCACCAGGCTAAGCAGCCAGGCGAGTACATTTAACCCGATCGAAGCCAATCTTTTTCTCAATCGCATGTCAGTATTCCACCTTTCGGTTCATCAAACGAATGATGAAAAAGGAGATGATCGCCATGATGACAAACAGAATGGTAGATAGCGCACTCCCCAGTCCCCAATACCCTTTGGCAAAAGAGGAATAGACCGCCGTGTTAATCACATCTGTCGCGTTACCGGGGCCACCATTGGTTAATACGTATACGGCATCGAATACTCTCAGCCCGTATGTAATATTGAGTACTGTGGCGATAGTAATGGTAGGCATCAGCATCGGAATCGTGATTCGGAACAGCTTCTGCCCGAAGCCGGCGCCATCAATGGATGCTGCCTCGTAATAATCGCGGGGGATGGCGAGCAGTCCGGCGATGAACAGCACCATGATGTACCCCATGCCTTTCCACGTGTCCACTGCCATAATGGATGGCATGGCCCAGGTCAGGGAGCCCAGCCAATTCTGGGCGAGAACGTCCAGTCCTAATGAACGCAGGGTCACGTTAACGAACCCGTTGTTGGGATCAAGCAGACTTTTGAACACAAGCCCAACAATCAGGAACGACAGTACCTGCGGGGAGAAAATGATCATCCGATGCAGATTGGCGGCCTTTACACCGCTGACCAGGAGCAGAGCCAGGAACAATCCCAGAACAGTCTTGGCGATGGACGTAACGAGGGTGAACAGGACTGTGTTTTTGATAAAAAGAAGATATGTAGGATCACCCGCCAGAATGGTACGGAAATGCTCCAGACCGATAAAGTTCTTCTCCGAACTATAACTGTTCCAGTCGGTGAAGGAATAATAGATGCCCAGCAGAGCGGGGGCAACGATGAACAGCAGATATAACACAATCGCTCCAGATGAGAAATACCAGGGATAGATTTTGTTCGCATTCATAACCGTTAACACCTTTCCTTCCTGCCAAAACAAAATACATGAGCGGGCAAATGCCCGCTGCATGTAAAGCTGATCAGCATGTATGTTTATCTGCAATTTGTGCTATTACTGCCACTTCTCATCTTTCAGCACTTTGGCTTGTTCAGCACGGCGTTTATCAATGTTTTGCAGAATCTGATCCGGTGTCATTGCACCGGCGAACATACCTGATAAGTCTTTGCCAATATCCATCCATTGTGGATCGATATATTTCACAGCGGCCTGCATGACCGTACCTTTTTCATGATTTTTCTCATAATCAATATAATCCTGTGTCAGCTTGGGTTCGATTTCCGGCCAGCAGATCGTCAGGTTACCTTCACCTTCATCGAACACACGTTGCAGATGATCATGCTCGGTAATCCAGCGGAAGAATTTCAGCACTTCTTCAGGATGTTTACTGTTTTTGTTACCGAACATCGCAGCAGAACCACCCGGATTCACACCAATCGTCTGATTATCTCCCCACGGCATCACGAAGAACCCCATATTATCTTTCATTGCCGGATACGCTTCGGAGACTTCCTTTTCCGTCCCTGGAACCCGCAGCAGCATAGCCGCTTTCTCTTGGCCAAATGCTTCAATTCCCGCCTCTACCGTATTGGACAAGAAGTCTTTGCCGAAATAGCCGAGATCCGCAAATTCCTTCAATTGTTCAATGACCGTCTTAAGCTGCGTCATATCTGCGACTTTCATCTCATTGTTGTTTAATTTCTCGTAGGTTCCCGCTGTGGTTTGCTCATAGTTAGGCCCTGTTTCGAATAAAGGCAGAACCTGATACCACCCGCTGGCAGGTGCCTGATAGAACGGAATGATGTCTTTATCCTTAATTTTCTGGCTGATTGCCTTGAATTCGGCATAGGATGTAGGAGGCTCTATGCCGAGTTCTTGGAAGATCCGTTTGTTATAGTACACATACCAGATTTTCGTTGGCGCAAAAGAAACCCCGTACACCTTGTCATTGTGACTGACAGTTGGCAAAATTTCTTCGGACATCCGACCTGTGAATTCCTCATTGGTCAGGTCAATGGCATTTTCCTCCGGTCTTACGTTGGCCGGCATGCTTAGTGGGTCCACATCGACATTGAAAATGTCAGGAGCTTCGCCTGAGGCCAGCTTCACCTTGATCAGGTCACGCCACTGTGCGTCAGGTACGACCTGAAAGTCAATTTTGACGCCGGTCTCCTGCTCATATTCCTTGGCCATCGTCTGCATGATGCCTGTACGCGGAATACCGGATTGGCTTGTTCCAAACGTGAGTGTCACCTTACCTGAGCCTTCCGTACTTTTCCCTGAGTTGCACCCGGCAAGCAGCAGAGTGGAGAGCAGGAGCACACTTGCAAGCGAAAATAGAAACCGTTTTCTCATCATTGAACCTCCCGGAATATAAAGAAAATTGTCACTTGCCGAAACGCTTAATGTAAGCGTATTCTTATGTGGATAACTTTACTGTGAACAGCGAATACGCTCAATAGACAAAAGCGTTCTGTTGGGTGGACATTTTCGAATGGTGTAACAGATATCATCATAGGACGAGGTGCGTGGGGATTGAGGTATCGATTTGGAACGCTTCAGCAAAGTCTGTTTGCCTATTACTCTGCGGTATTTATTATCTTTTCGCTGATTGTGGCGGGGCTCCTGTATGTTTTTCTTGCGAGTGACATCCGTCATCGAAGTGAAGAACAGCAGAGACAACTGGGGGTATCGATCGTCAGTAATCTGGATCAGGAAGTGGTGAAAATGAACAACTTTTCCATGAACATTGTGTACTCCAATCTGGTCAAAGAACACTTCAGTCACTACTTGGCACCAGCGGAGGATAGCGAGCAGACAATGACGAGTGATCCGGCATTGTATAAGGATACAACCACACTGATTGATGTCATTCTCGCGATTATCAGCAGCTCCAATACAGCCAAGCAGGCCAATATCTATGATGTGAACGGCAAGATGCTGGGAGCGGGTGCATTCAACGGTCAACTGTCGGTGGACCTGACTCAGCGACCGTGGTACAAGGAAACCTGGGAGCGGAGTGGCTGGCGGGTGATTCAACTGTTAGAGGGGGGAGCTTTGCCCATGCCAACAGGGGAGGGGAAGTCAGATCAACCCTACATTTCCCTTACCCGGGTATACAAAGATGGCAATTATGTCAGCCAGGGCGTCGTTGAGATTTTGCAGGATGCCGGAACTCTGTTCCAGCATTTGAATGATTTGCAGGCGAGTAACGAGGATCTTCGCATCTATGTGATGGATGAACATAATACACGGTTGTATCCACTTTCTGCGGTTGATGATGCTTCTCAAACAGGCCACTTCAATGTTGTGGATTTGATTCAAAATCTTTCATATCCACCTGATACGATGCAGGAGATCACCGATCCTTTGAGTCATTCCAAACAAATGATGACGTACATGACGTCACAGGAGACGGGATGGACCGTTGTTGTCATGCAGTCCAAGCAGTCCCTTTTCGCGAGTCTCAACCGGATGGCTGTGATGTTTATCGGTGCCACGTTAGCTACGTTGATGCTGATTCTGGTTCTCTCGTATCTGATTTCCAAAAGGGTCACTTTGCCACTACATCGCTTGCAGCGCATTATTCAGAAAACAGGTGAGAACGATCTGGTATCAGGTCAGGATTCGGCGCATTTGTTCAAGCTGGAGCATCCGGGATCCATCCGGGAGATGGATGAGCTGAATGATACGTTTATCCGGCTGAATCAGCAGCTTGTGCAATCTTTTCAGGACAGACTCGCGATGAAATCCCAGGAGACAGAGGCAAGATTACTCGCGTTGCAGTCCCAGATGAACCCGCATTTTCTCTACAACAACATCACGAATATCAGCATCATGGCGGAAGAAGGCATGAATGAGCAGATTGTCGCGTTCTGCGGTCATATCGCGTCTATGCTGCGTTATATTTCTACTCCCGGCAAAAACGGGGTACCACTGTCCCAAGAACTGGATTATTGTGAGCGATATCTGGATTGTATGAAGATTCGGTTTGAAGATGATCTGCACTACGAGTTTCATATTCCGGAAGAGATGCAGCATATCCAGGTCCCGATGCTGATGGTACAACCACTACTCGAAAATGCCATGAAATATGGACTGGGTGATACCCCGCCATGGAAACTGAATATTACTGGAAATATGGATGAAGTACAGCAGACCTGGCAGATCCATGTGGAAGACAACGGGCCTGGCATGGAACCCGAAGCACTTGCCAAGATCATGCATTACATCGAACAATCACAGGAGTGGGAGCGTATGCCTGACCTTGAAATTAACGGCATGGGACTCAAGAATATATGGGTCCGATTGAAATTATGGTATGGCACGGCAGCCCACATGCAGATTACGAACAAGCCTTCCGGCGGTGTCCAGATTACAATAGGTGGTTCCATTGGAAAGGAGCATGACTAAACCGATGACAATCAAATATAGAACGATTATTGTGGAAGATGAGGCCCTGATTCGCCGGAATGTCTCGCGCAAATTCAGAGAGCTCGGCACCCGGTTTGAGGTGATTGGTGAAGCGCGGAATGGTCAGGAAGCGTTACAGCTCATTGAACATTCCGTCCCTGATCTGGTTGTAACCGATATTCAGATGCCGGTGATGAACGGATTGGAACTGGCCAAATATCTGTATTTTGCCTATCCGCATGTGAAGATTGTGATTCTGAGTGGTTACCATGAATTTGAATATGCACGACAGGCGATCAGTTACAAGGTGGAGGATTATCTGCTCAAACCATTATCGGAAGAGCAGCTTCGCACGCTGCTGGATGCGATGGAATTGAAGCTAGGGAGCGCTGTGGATTCGCTAGCCCATGTCAGTGCTGGGCTGGATGAGCAGGTGAAACCGGAGGATATCGCAGAAGCTGTTAAGCTGTATTTGAAGCAGAATTACATGCATGAGATTACACTTCAGGACATGGCGGGACAGATGCATTTTAGTGTGGACTATCTGGGAAAGTGTTTTAAGAAAGTAACGGGGGAGACTCCGCTGAAATATATGACAGGTCTGCGGATCAATGAAGCGAAACGTATGCTTGTCACCCATGAGAATATGGATATCAAGACGATTGGTGGAGCGGTAGGGTATAGTGATTCCCACTATTTCAGCCGGATCTTCAAAAACAAAACGGGCATGTATCCTAGTGAGTACCGACTGCAATTGCAGGAACGAAAAAAAGCCCTGTCCATGGATGATGAGAACCATGTTGACCTGAGCTGATTACTGGGCCAGAGCTTCTTCGGTTATTTTGCGGATATCAAACGGGGAGCGAATGCCTTCTTCAATCATGTCGGGGAGAATCTGTTCCAGAAAATACTGCACACAGTGGAGGTCGATATTTTTGATTTTGACCAAGGCATAACGGTACATGACGATAAATTCTTTCTCCGTATTGCCACGCTGGAGTTCGGCAAAGGCTTCATATACCTGATCCATCTTGTCTGCGACTTCGAGAATCAGTCCTTCAACCGATTGGTCTTTGCCCTCACGTAGCTGTCTGCGAAAAATAGGCTGGAACTCTTCAGGAATATTTTCATTAATAAAATGTTCAACCATGCCTTCTTCCACCTTTTGCAGCATCGAACGCAGCTCCAGTGAATAATGTTTGACTGGTGTTTTGATATCACCGATGAAGATTTCACCATAATCATGACTGCTCGTAATTTCGTATAACTTTTTCCAATCAATGGTGACCCCATGCTGTTCCTCAATATCTGCGAGCGTTTTGGCGTACTGTACCACTTTCCAGGAATGAGCGGATACGCTGTGTTCTTCGAATTTGAATTTGCCAGGTGTACGAATAATACGTTCAAGATCATTCAGTGACCTGAAGTACGTATGGATTCCCATATAAGCGATCATCCTTTGCTGATTGAGTATAAGTGTGAGTATCCATCGACTATACGCCAGTTATGTCAACTGTGGATTAACGCGGATAGCAACGAAGGTAAAATGAAGCTATAAAAGGACGAGAGGAAGAAAGGGAGATGTAGGAAAAAGTACGCAGCTTATCGACAAACAATAAAAAACCACGATGTGTGACTGAACGTGAGTTCAGCATCCATCGTGGCAGTTGAATCAAGGATTATGATTTTTTACGTACCGGTGAAGTATACCAGTAAGCCATTCCGACAAAGAGGGCACCGCCGATGATATTACCAAGCGTCACCGGGATCATGTTATGAAACCAGCCTGCCAGAGTGATGGTATCTGGGTGGTTTGGCAACAACCAGGACAAGGACAGCAAAGTCATATTGGCAACACTGTGCTCATACCCACTTGCAATAAAGGCGTACAGACACCACCAGATGAGAGCAATTTTAGCGATATCCTCTTTTGTGCGAGCAGCCATCCAGATCGCCAGACAGACAAGCCAGTTACAGAGAATGCCACGGAAGAACAACTCCGATACGGGAGCGGCCATCTTTTTAGCAGAAGCGACGAATAAAAGATGTTCGGGTGCAGCCATTTTGAATAGGCCGCTGCCTACAATAAGCAGGCTGAGCAGGATCGCACCTAGCAGGTTGCCGAGGAAGACGAGCCCCCAGTTTTTCAGTGTATCTTTAACTGTGGTCCGGCCTGCGAGCGTGCTCATGGTGAAAAACATGTTGTTACCTGTAAACAGTTCTGATCCGGCAAAAATGACTAGCGTGAGAGCGAGTCCGAAGGACATGCCCATCAACATGGTTTGCAGTGGTGACTGTGCCGCAAGGAGCGGGGCACCAATACTGAAGATCAGTACGATGCCAAGTCCAACATAGGCACCCGCCATTAAGGCAGCAACCATGTAGCGTGAAAGATTTGAGTTCATCTGATCCCGTTTTTTAACCGCAGCTTCAATAATTCCCTCAACACTTGGTGTATACATCACGGTTTCCCCCATTATTTTGCATCAATCTTTGAACGTTTTGATGGAGCTATATTTCAATCCAGACCTGGCCATTCTCTACCTTCACCGGATACATCTGCACCTGACCATTGTCCGGTGCTTGCACAAGACCGGTCGTCAGGTCGATTTTCCAATCATACAGTGGATCGTACAGATAATGTCCGGACACGATGCCTTCTGCCAGCGGCCCACCCTTAGGGTGGGGGGTTTGATTATCCGCAGCGAAGATGGTACCATCCGATGCAAGAAAGACTGCAAGCTGGTGATTCTGAATCTCAACTACTCTTCCGATTCGTGGCAGGAATTCTTCAACTCCTCCGGCAGGGAAGTAGGTGCCTGATTGTTTTGTCGTCATCTTAAACCACTCCTTTTATCTATTTAACGTTCCGCATTTGTTGATCTTGCGAGCTTGCTTATGGACGAGCCGATACTTCGATGCCGTGGAACATTTTGCTTTGGCCTTCCTCATTACGAATCGCTTTTTGCCATGGTTCTTCCACATGCTCAAGTGCAAATTCAATCCGCTCCATCAAAGCTTTACGTTCTTCAAGGTTATCCACGACAACCGAGCGAATATGTTCCAGACCCATGCGTTCCACCCACTCGGACGTCCGTTCCAGATAGTTACCTGTCTCGCGGTAATATTGCATGATGGCTCCGCACAGTTCAATCAACTCTTCATCTGTTTTCACTTTGCATAAGGAATCAGCCAGTCGTGCTTTAATACCGCCGTTACCGCCGATGAAGATTTCCCAGCCTCCGTCGTTACCAACGATACCGATATCTTTTGTACATGCCTCTGCACAGTTTCGTGGACAACCGTTGACGGCATATTTAAACTTGGCTGGCAGGTCCAGACGTTCGAATTTACGTTCAATCCGAGCGCCCATGGCCATGGAATCCTGTGTACCGAATCGGCAGAATTGGGAGCCGACACATGTTTTGACCGTACGCAGCGATTTGGCATATGCATAACCTGAAGGCATATCCAGTTCCGCCCAGACTTTAGTCAGATCTTCTTTTTTAACACCAATCAAGTCGAGACGCTGACCGCCGGTCACTTTGACTGCTTTCACATCATATTTGACGGAAACGTCAGCGATACGTTTGAGGTCCGCTGGTGTAGTCACCCCGCCATACATCCGAGGTACAACCGTATACGTTCCATCCTTTTGAATATTCGCGTTCATACGTTCGTTAACAAAACGGGATTCTTTCTCGTCTTCGTGCGTATCCGGTGCAATCATGCCAAGGTAATAGTTGATCGCCGGACGACATTTGGAACAACCTTCAGGTTGACTCCAGCCCAGTACATTCATGACTTCTTTGGTCGTTTGTAATCCTTTTGTACGAATCTCGGCTACGATCTCATCCCGTCCCATGGAAGTACATCCGCATATTCCCTGTTTGGCTCCACTGCTGAAGCCGTCTCCCAGCACATATTGCAGAATCTGTTCCACAACCGGTTTACATCCACCGCAAGAGCGGGTTGCACCGGTACAAGCTTTAATTTCATCTACAGTGGTCAGGCCCTGATTGGTAATGACCTCAACAATGGTTCCTTTGGTTACACCGTTACATCCGCAGACAATCTCGTCCTCGGGCATCGTTTCAACAGAGGTTACTTTCTTATGACCACCGCAGCCTGTACCCATGAGTGAACCATACAATTCTTCGGTCATTTCGGTCTGATTTTTAATCAGTTTTTGCAATTCGGCAGAATCCGTAATGTCACCGAAGAGAACGGCGCCGACCATTTTATTATCACGAAGCAGAATTTTTTTGTAGGTCCGTTTCCAGTCATCTTTGTGCGAAATGACGGTGTGCTCTGGGCTGTCGATGAATTCACCAGTTGAAAACACATCTACACCCGAAATTTTCAATTTCGTGGATACTACAGAACCTTCATATGGAGCCGTTTCGACACCACAGATATGTTTTGCGAGAATCATGCCTTGCTCGAACAATGGGGCAACGAGGCCGTAACATACCCCGCGATGCTCTGTACATTCACCGACTGAATATACATTCTCAAGTGAAGTCTGCATGTAGTCATCCACAACAATACCCCGATTTACTTCCATACCGCTTTCGCGGGCTACAGCCGTATTGGGTTTAATGCCCACAGCCATGACAACAAAATCAACATTGAGTACGGAATCATCGGCAAAACGAATTCCTTCAACCCGTTTGCCGCCCAGCAGCTCGGCAGTTTGCGCACCCATCTTGAACCGGATACCCTGACGTTCGAGTTCCGCCTTCAACATGGCTGAAGCTTGCGGATCAAGCTGACGCTCCATCAGATCTTCCATCAGATGCACTACGGTAACTTCCATGCCAAGTTGTACCAAACCTTTGGCAGCTTCAAGACCAAGCAGTCCGCCCCCGATGACAGCTGCTCTTTTGTACTGTTTAGCAGCGTCAAGCATGACGTTACAATCGGCGATATCGCGGAAACCGACAACACCCTCTTTGTCATGTCCCGGTACGGGAAGAATGAAGGAGTTGGAGCCGGTTGCAATGATAATTTTGTCATAAGGAACGCGAGTTCCATCTTCAGTCACAACTTCTTGTGTCTCGGCATCAATTCTTGTAACCGTTGTGCCGGTGTGTAGCGTAATACCGTAATCTTCATACCAGTGAAGGTCGTTCAGCACGATATCGTCCAGTGTTTTGCTTCCTTCCAGCACATAAGACAACATAATGCGGTTGTAGTTAGGATAGGGCTCTGTGCCAAAAACAGTAATATCAAAACGCGTAGTTAATTTCAAAATTTGCTCAACAGTACTGATTCCTGCCATACCGTTACCAATGATAATGAGATTCTCTTTTTTTCCGTTCATGTGTGTATGCCTCCTTGGATAGACGCTGTACATTACCTGCAATTTTAGTGGTTTATATTTGAAATTATACAAGGTGTTGCGGACAATTTATGTGATTTAATTCACTAATAAAGATAGAAGAGTGATAAATTTAATAGTGTGAGCCCCATCACAGAAAGTGATATTTATTTTCATATAAATAAGAAATACGAACTATTGTTCTTGTTTTGGTTTCGTTGTACTATCAAAAGTGGGCTATGTATGTTCCCGATTTCTTCGAAAGGACGTTTTTGCATCATGATGGGAAGATCCCACCTTATTATCGGGACAGGCGTATCGCTATCTGTACTTCAGTTGGCCGGTATGCCGGTGACTGCGCCGGCAGTTACGGTTGCTCTGATTGGTTCGTTATTGCCTGACATCGATGAGCCGAATTCGCTGCTGGTATCCAGAGCTTTGCCTAACAGTCTGATCAGGTTGTTACAGACGATTCTGTTGCCCACAGCTGTATTCGTGTATTTCTATGTTCATGCCAAACCATGGAACCTGTTGCTTGCGATCCTCATTGCGCTCGTGTCTTTCCTGCCTTCGCGTTCGCTTCGCAAAGTGTTGATGTTTGCGATTGGAGTCGGGCTGGTGTTTTACGGTCATGCATTTGCCCCGTGGAATCTGATTGCAGGTAGCCTGCTTATGCTGTGCACCACACTAACTCATAGGGGATTGACGCATACCCTGTACGGAACCGCAATATGGGCGGGCTTGTTGTACAGCACGACCCAGCAGCAGGGACCGGAGATCTGGGTAGCGGGAGGTACGGCGTATGCGATGCACCTGTTGGCCGATTCATTAACCAATCGGGGCATTCGTCCATTACCACCGCTCAAGTGGCGTATACGGGTGAATCTGATGAGTACAGGGACCAAGCGTGGATTCGTTGTAGAGAACGTCTGCATTGTGCTTACTCTTATTTTGGCCTGGATTGCATTTTCACCGCTATTTCTATAGCCATGCAAAAACGCCAGCTCGCATATTTCGGGCTGGCGTTTACAGGTATGCATTTTCATAATGAATGGATCGTAATAACCTAGCCAATTCAGGACTGAGAAGGAGAATCAGTCAGATCGTCAATATCGGAAGAACCGAATACAAATAAAACAACAAGAATGACAATGATCAGTAGCTCAGCGAACCCATTTCCGTCAAAGTTAGACATCACTTCAACCTCATTTCTTGGCGTTTAGGAATTGATTCTCTGTTGGAAAGCCCCTATAACGTCATTCAACGTCATATCGCCACCGATTTCATCCAGGAATTGCACCAGTTTGTCTTGATTCGATGGTGTAATATTTTGTAACGTTTTATACTGCCCGACCAGTTCAACGACCAGTGTAGCTTCTCGAAACAAAGTGACTGCATCCACTCTTAACTTCCCGCTTACCAGTAATGCTGCAACGATAAGTTCCAGATTTCTTCCTTTAAGGTTGCCATTGAGAAGGGTGTTTGCGGCATTTGTTTTTTTGGAACTTTTATTCGATTTTCCATTCCTTCTCACTGCCATAACAGGTCCCCCGCTGCTTGGTGTGTTATTCATCTTTCGTTATTGTATCTTATGTGTAATCCTCTATAATGTTCGGCCTATTCATTTATTGGGGGATACCAAAAAGAGACATCCCAATAAAGTCAGGACATCTCTTGTTTTGGAACATTAATTCCGATGTTAGGCGTTATTAATTAAGGTATTCATCGTTGTCCGATCAAGACCCTTGACCAGTTTCACGATCAGTTCTTTGGCCGCATCGTAGTCATCCGTATGAATGATGGAAGAAGAGGTGTGGATATAACGTGCGCAGATACCAATCACTGTGGATGGCACACCAATTCCACTCAGGTGAACTTGACCTGCATCGGTACCGCCTGGTGAGATGAAGTACTGCATTTTAATCTGATTGGATGAAGCCGTATCTTGAACATATTCCACCATTCCGCGATGGGTGAACATACCCGGGTCAAAAATACGAAGCAATGCGCCTTCTCCGATATGTCCAAATGACTGTTTGTCACCAGTCATATCATTCGCCGCGCTACAGTCAAGTGCGAAGAAGATGTCCGGTTGAATCAGATTGGCCGCTGTACGTGCACCGCGAAGCCCCAGTTCTTCCTGAACCGTTGCTCCAGCATAGAGTATGTTAGGCAGTTTTTCCTTGTGAAGCGCTTCAACCAGTTCAAGTGCAAGTCCTACGCCGTAACGATTATCCCAAGCTTTAGCCATAATTTTCTTTGGATTGGCCATAGGTGTGAATTCACAGACCGGCACGATCTGCATCCCTGGATGAATGCCCCAGGATTCTGCTTCTGCACGGTTGTCTGCTCCAATATCGAGATACATGGAATTTAGATCAACAGGTTTGTTCCGCTGGGACTCGTCCAGCAAGTGCGTAGGTGTAGAACCTACAACTCCGATAATCCGGTGATCTGGTGCGATGATTTCCAGTCGTTGAGACAGTACAGCCTGACTCCACCATCCACCCAGTGGACGGAATTTGATCATACCTGTTTCGGTAATGCCTGTAGTCATGAAACCCACTTCGTCAAAGTGTCCGGCTACCATAACTTTAGGACCGGATTCCTCCCCGCGTAATACACCAAATAGACTCCCCAGGCGATCCTGGACGAACTCATCGGTATAAGCGGAAAGCTTATCTTTCATCCAGCCGCGAAGCTCACGTTCAAAACCGGATGCGGAAGGAAATTCCGTCAACGTGCGAAACATATCCATCGTTTTTTCATTCATGTGTCAACAACTCCTCTGGTGGTATGTATTTCAGGTCACAGTAGAACGGCTACCCGCCTGTTGTCCTTTAAATGTAGTTTAAAAAGTCTTTTATCTTCATCCCATCTTCTCGGTACTGAAAACGAGACTTTTTGAACATGCACACTAATATGCTGAGGACTTGTTATTTAACCACTGGTCACATTACAGTATGAACCTTGCGCAAGTGATTGTCCATGTTTATGTCACGTATTTAAGGCATGTTTTGGGAGATTACCGTGTCCAAGTTTTATGACTCTATCCGCTGTAGTCGCAGTCCTGATGTCACTTCAATGAATATGAATATATGGAGAGATGTCATCATTTTGTGATGTGCCTTATGTTCAATATTTGTTTGTCTGTTTACAGGAAGGAGCTATATATCCAATGAAGCCTCCAGAAGAGGGCACGGAAAAAGTACTGTTTATCGTTCTTTTTATCTTGCTCGTGATTGTTCTTCTTTATTTATAGAACTTATCTAAAAGTCTTCAGGTCCGGCGTAATCCATCCTGCTTCCACAACATGATCTTGTTGGAAACATATACTGTCTGTCGTCGGATACATAACCTTCCGATGATTAACAAACAATGAATATAGGATTACACACATTGGCATTCAGCCGTAGCTTTGAACCATTTTCACATAGAGGAGGTCTTGTATCTTGCCAGCTCAATCTGCATCCGGAAGCGAAAAAAAATCGTCGTCCCTGTCCATGGATGAAAAGGAGTACAAAAAAGTCGCAAAAAAACATGAGCCGCCTCGTCCAATCCTGAAAAACTGCCTCAAAGCATTTCTGGTTGGGGGTACCGTCTGTTTGATTGGACAGGCCATTCAAGAGGCTTTTATGGCCGGTTTTGACATGACATCAAAGGAAGCTTCCAGTCCTACGGTGGCGGTCATGATTCTCATATCGGTTATTCTAACTTGTCTCGGCGTATACGATAAGATGGCTCAGTGGGCAGGAGCAGGTACTGCAGTGCCGGTTACCGGATTTGCCAATTCCATGTGCTCTGCTGCATTAGAACATCGTGCTGAAGGACTGGTACTCGGTGTTGGTGCCAACATGTTCAAGCTTGCTGGCTCCGTTATCGTGTTCGGTGTCGTGGCGGCATTTATCGTGGGAGTCGTGTATGCCTTTTTGGGATTCGGAGGTGGGCATTTATGAAGCGATTGGGTCGACAGACGTGGCAGTTTGAGAATCGTCCGCGAATCATCGGTAAAGCTGCAGTTGTAGGACCAGAAGAAGGTGAGGGTCCATTGTTATCTGATTTCGATTATGTCTATGACAATCTTGAGATCGGCGAGAAGACGTGGGAAAAGGGAGAACGAAAACTGCTCGAACAGGCCTCTCAGCTGGCTTTGGTCAATGCAAATATCACCAAGGAGGAGCTTCAATTTTTTGTTGGTGGAGATCTGATGAATCAGATTATCAGTAGTTCCTTTTCAGCACGAAAACTGGGCGTGCCTTACCTCGGTGTCTTTGGCGCCTGTTCCACATCCATGGAAACCCTAGCACTTGCCTCCATGATTGTTGATTCCGGAGCTGGCGATTATGTCCTTGCAGGAACAGTTAGCCACAATTGTACGGTTGAGAAACAGTTTCGTTATCCGACCGAATATGGCTCCCAGAAGCCGCCTTATGCGCAATATACCGTTACGGGTTCAGGGTGTGGCGTGGTGTCCCGCACGGGTGAAGGCCCTGTAGTTACCAAAGCCACCATTGGACGAATCATGGATTTGGGTATCAAAGATCCCTTTAATATGGGTTCAGCGATGGCACCGGCAGCAGCCGACACCCTGATCTCGCATTTCAGAGATACGGGGCTTGAACCTGGTTATTACGATCTCATTGTAACTGGGGATCTGGCGTCCGTCGGTCTGCCAATTACGAAAGAACTTCTGCAAAAAGAAGGCATTTCCATGGAACAGACGGTATTCAATGATTGCGGTCTGATGATCTATGATCGGGAGAAACAGCCTTATGTTGTTGCCGGAGGGAGTGGCTGCGGATGTTCTGCCACCGTGACCTATGGTCACATTTTGAATCGGATGCAGAAGGGTGATCTTAAGCGGGTGCTGGTTGTTGCTACTGGGGCGCTCTTGTCTCCGCTCTCGTACCAGCAGGGTGAAAGTATTCCCTGTATTGCACATGCCGTAGCTATAGAAAAGGAGGGATAAATCGAATGCAGTTCTTATGGGCATTTATCGTTGGCGGTTTAATCTGTGTTGTCGGACAGCTTCTAATGGATGGTGTCAAACTGACACCGGCACATACCATGAGTACATTAGTTGTGGCGGGGGCGGTTGCTGATGCATTTGGCGTGTATGACCCCCTGGTTAAATTCGCAGGTGCGGGTGCTACCATCCCCATCACAAGTTTCGGTAATTCCTTGGTGCATGGGGCGTTGACCGAACTGGAGAAAGAGGGATGGCTGGGTGTCATTACAGGGATCTTCGACCTGACTGCGGCGGGGATTTCATCAGCGATCATCTTTTCTTTTCTCGCGGCATTGGTGGTTAAGCCAAAAGGCTAGTATAGCATGGAAGTTCTACTTGAACATATGCGATTCAGTAAAGGCTTCGGATTACTTCTATCCGGGCCTTTTTTGTCGTATTCATGCGAGAACTGCGGTGAATCTGACGGGCTGGAAACAAATTGTGAGTTCCTTCGAGTGTACTCGTGACTCTGGATCATGTACAATAAAAGGAAATCTGTATGCTTTTTTAGGAGGTTAGACCACATGCCTGTGCGCAAAGAGTCGATCCAAATCATATCCGCAGTTCGTTCGAATCTGGAATCCTGCATTATGGGGAAATCCTTTGAAATTCAACTTTTACTTACAGCTTTGCTTGCAGGCGGGCACGTTCTGATTGAAGACGTACCTGGAACTGGAAAAACACAATTGATTAAGGCACTGTCGAAATCCATGCGTGGGGAGTACCGACGCATTCAATGTAATCCTGATATTTTACCTAGTGATATTACGGGCGTATCTGTGTTCCATCCGAAGGATGAGCGTTTTTATTTCCGGCCAGGTCCTGTTATGACCAACATATTGCTCGCTGATGAAATTAATCGGGCCACAACAAAAACCCAATCGGCTCTGCTCGAAGTGATGGAAGAGCGCAGCGTGACCGTTGATGGCGATACGTATGATCTGCCCCATCCGTTCATGCTCTGTGCAACCCAGAATCCGATTGATTTTGAAGGTACGTATACCTTGCCGGAAGCACAACTGGACCGGTTTATGTTGAAAATAAGTCTCGGTTATCCCGATAAGGAAATTGAGAAAATTCTGTTGAAACAGCATCAGCTGGGTCAGCCTGTAGATCGCCTTGAATCCGTGACTCATATGGACCAGATCTCGGCAATCCAGCAGGAGATTAAAGAGGTCTTTATCGGTGATCCGGTTATGGACTATCTGCTGGATGTTGTTCGTCAAACCCGCTCCCACCCATCTGTATTGCTGGGTGCCAGCCCACGGGCAGCCATATCGTTCATGATGGCCGTAAAAGCTTTTGCTTTCTTGCAGGAACGTGATTATGTGCTTCCCGATGATGTCAAAACGATGGCGCCTTATGTGATCTCTCATCGTATTGTGCTTCGTCCCGAATCGAGACTGGACAGTATGAGTTCCGAGGCCGTTTTGAATGCCGTACTCCAGCAAGTACGCGTGCCCGTCTCCATGGGGCAATAGTTCATGAAGCCGCTTTTGAGAACAGTCAATAGAGGGTTACGTCACCCACGCGTATGGAGCATCGCAATGGTGTGGATGTGCTGTCTGGCTTATGTTTTGTTTCAGGGCGGGAAGACATCCCTTATGCTGCTGTCGATGGTGACCCTGCTCTGTGTATACCTTGCCATTGCTGGATTTAGCGGGGTAAGACGTGCTCAAGGAGTGCGCAAGTTATCTTCTGGCCCGGACCACGAAGAATTACTGCATGCGGGTGACCAGGTTCAAGTACAGCTGCGTCTGACGATTCCGGGATTCCTCCCGCTTCCCTATGTGGTTGTACGTGAAATGCTGCATCGGCATAATGGAGAATCGTGGTCGTTCAAGGAAAGCTTGATTCCGAATATGCGAGGTAATGGCGAGTTGTCTTTCCAGACACCGCCACTTGAGCGGGGAAAGTATGTTTTTTCAGAAACGGAATGTGCCAGTGAGGACATATTTGGACTGATTGAACATCGAGGAAAGTTTAAGGCCAGAGGTGAGTTTCGCGTACTGCCAAGAACGGTATTTATCCCATATTGGCAGCTCTACGACCGTAAATCACGGTTATCCGGTCCTCAGACGGCGTTAACCCGTTCACGGAGAGAGACCACTCAGATCAATGGTGTGCGTGACTACGTATACGGAGATCGACTTTCCCGCATTCACTGGAATGCAACGGCAAAGACAGGGAACTGGAAGTCCAAGGAGTTTGAACATGAGTCTGTGCCCAAAACCATTCTGGTTCTGGATGCGCTGGCATCAAGTTATGAACATGGGGATGCTTTTGAAATTGCCGTTTCCACGGCTGCTTCTCTGCTGGAGTATGGTGTCAGGGAACGAATGGGAATGGGGTTGTTGACATTGTCAGACCAGACATCCTTCATGGCCCCCAGTGAAAGTCTGATGGAACGACAGAAGATGATGCATCATCTGGTGGATATTCAATATAACGGTCAGGACACCCATCTGTTGCCCGGCGTGGAAAGAATCACACGTCTACTGCCTCAGGGAGCTTACTTTGTCGTGATTTCTCCCCAGAAGGATGAAAAAATAATGGAACTGTTGCGCTGGGCCGATACGCGGGGCATGACGCCATGTCATATTCTGATCGATACCAGTGAATCCCGCCGGAGTGCGGAGTGGAATGCCATGTTGCGCGGAAGAGGCACGAGGTCATTCACGGTTTCTCACTTGCAGGAGCTTCCAACGGTGATGGGGGGAGGTTCTGTATGAGTACAAAAGGAAATGAAAGTGTTGCAGGCAAACGATCCTGGTATCATGCAGCGTCATTGCTATGGATTTTCCTGATTGGAATGCAGTGGATTTCATTTACGCAGGAATCGTGGTACACGGAGACCACTTCTCTGGTGTTATGGACACTTGCAGCGGTCAGTGTGCTGGAGGTCATTCTGCCCTTCAAAACGATGTATCGGGCGATCATCAAGGCGGTTGTCGTAGGTTACATTTTGCATAAAACGCTAATTGATTATACGGTGTACATCCCTTATGGCTCTTTAACGGACCGAGCGGAGCAATTCATACTGCATATGACGCCGTACATCTGGTTCTCCCTGTGTGCATGGGTGATGCTTGAAGCTGCGCTTCGACTTGTGACCACAACACGTCGCATTCTTGTTTTTCTGGGTGTCAACATCATTTCCATGGGGATTCTCGATTCTTTCACCCAGATTCCACTCTGGATTGAAATCGCATGGGTGATGTTTGCGGGGATGGGATGGCTCGTATGTCAGCATTTCCGTAACTATCAGCTGCAGTATCCACAAGGTTGGAAACGAATCATCCGGTATCCTTATAAAGTCCTGGCCAATATTGCCATTATCTTTTCTTTGATTATTGTAGCCAGCGTCAATATGCCGGAGATTCCACCCACCTTGACGGATCCATACACAGCTTGGCGTAACTATACCGGAACTTCCACAAGTCAGGCTGGTAACGGAAACCTTGATATTCCGGCGGCTACCGAATCGGGATACAGCAGGGAAGACAATCAGCTTGGTGGAGGATTTAACTTCGACTATACCCCTGTCATGTCTGTCACCACCAATGAGCGCAGTTACTGGCGCGGTGAGACACGTGCAGAGTATACAGGCACAGGCTGGGATGACCGTGGACGGGGTGCGACAGAGAATGTTGAAGCCGGACAGCCTTTGGAGAACCAAGAATCCGGTAATGTGAATACTAAACAAGTGACTCAGAACGTAACGATGCTGAATGACAATGTCTATCCGATTCTGTTCGGTGCTTATTCGATCTCGGAAGTGAGCTCGATTAATGGTGAAGACAGAACGGAACGGATGTTGTGGAATGCCGAGCAGGCCGAACTGCATGTGGTGACAGACCGTCAGCAACCACAGTATCCCAAGACGTACACGATCGTATCGGAAGCCCCTGTGATTGTGGAAGATGAGCTTCGTACAAAGTCATTTGAAGATCTCTATAACAGTAATCCGGCAGATGATATGTACTTGCAATTACCATCCCGTTTCCCTGACCGGGTCTCGAATCTGGCAGCCGAGATAACGGCATCTGCGAATACTCCGTATGAAAAAGTCGCATTACTGCAAAACTATTTACAAACTAATTTTGAATACACGAACAATCCGGACTTATCTCGAAAAGTAAGCAGCGACTTTGTGGAAGGTTTCCTGTTCGATATCATGGAAGGCTACTGTGACTACTTCTCCACTGCGCTGGTGATGATGGCGCGCTCGGAGGGCATTCCTGCAAGATGGGTTAAAGGTTATGCGCCTGGACAACTGTCCCTGAATTCGGACATGCAGGCTCCACGTCAACCTGGCGCGGAGATTGAGACGACTTACACCGTTACCAATGCAGATGCGCACTCCTGGGCAGAGGTGTACTTTGGTGAGTATGGCTGGATTCCTGTTGAAGCAACGCCGGGCTTTGATATGCCGCTGCTGACGGAACAGCCTGATGTACAGCCTGTAGATGAGCCTGAAGAAGAGACAGAAGAGGAGCCGGTCCAAGAGGAAGAGCAGACCCCTGCACCTGAGCAGACATCGTCTGCCATCCCTACTTTTGTTATCTGGGCTGCAGGAGCCATTATTGTATTGTGGGTAGCATATATGTTCTGGCGTAATCGTTTCTCCATGCGCTTCTTCCTGCTTCGTTTACGGACAGGTGGACCGCTCACCCCTGAACAGAAGGTAGTGGCTGAGACCGAGCGTTGGATTCAGTATGTGAAACGCAAAGGGTTGACCCGGAGCGGAGACGAGACACTTCGTGAATCGGTAGCCCGCTGGAGCCAGGCAAAACCTGCTGCAGAAGCTACATTGTATGAGCTTCTCACGAAGTTTGAACAGACTCGTTACAGTCCGGCGTCCGTAACTGCCGACGACTGGAAGGGCGTCTATCAGACCGCCTTGAAGCTGCGGAAGGAACTGAAAGCGGAACGGGCATAGTTGTTGCCCGTCCCGTTTTTCCTTTTTTCCTATGCCATCAGGCGCTGTATGCATTTTCAGGAAAGACGGATTTGTGATATAGTGTGTCGTATGAAACTGAGGTGACTTCTTTGTTTAAAATGTTAATGCCCAAGCTGCGTGTAGACACGGTTTTTGACATTAATCTGGAAGAGCTGTACGCTCAAGGCTACCGTGGAATTATAACTGATCTGGATAACACACTCGTTGGAGCCAAAGCCCCTGACGCTACGCCTGAACTGATTGAATGGTTTGCGCGTGTGAAAGAGGCCGGTTTCAAGCTGATGATTGTGTCCAATAACAATTTGAATCGTGTATCCCTGTTTGCGACCCCGCTGGATATCCAGTTTGTGCATAGTGCACGCAAACCATCGAATGTACCGTTTCGTAGAGCAATGAAAATGATGGAGTTAACTCCTGAAAAAACGATTGTAGTAGGTGATCAGATGCTTACGGACGTCTATGGAGGGAACCGACTGGGACTATATACCGTTCTGGTACTGCCAATCTCCATTGGGGACGAAGGCTTTATGACACGCTTCAATCGACGCGTGGAACGGATTGCTCTAACGAGTTTACGCAGGAAAGGCTTATGGCTTGAGGAGGAAAAGAAGAAATGACAGAAACGCATAACGGCAATCTTGCCGTAAGGTGCAGTGGATGCGGCGTGCATCTGCAAACGGAAAATTCGGAATTACCCGGGTATATCCCCGAGAAGGCACTGGATCGTGAACCGGTTATATGCCAGCGCTGTTTCCGCATCAAAAACTACAATGAGTCATCATCCGTTACGGTGGATCAGGACGAATTCCTGGCGCTGCTTAGCAAAATCGGGGATAAGGATGCACTTGTCATCCATATCGTTGATTTGTTTGACTTTGATGGCAGCATTATCTCCGGTCTGCAACGTTTTGTAGGCAACAATCCGGTATTGCTTGCTGTGAACAAAACGGACTTGCTTCCAAAAGTAACCAACTGGAACAAGGTTCGCAACTGGGTACAAAAGCAAGCCAAAGAACAAGGTTTGCGCACCGTGGATGTCGTCTTGTGCAGTGCCAAGCAGAATCAGGGCTTCGACCGATTGCTTGAGCTAGTGGGAACGTATCGCGAAGATCGTGATGTATACGTGGTTGGCGGTACCAATGTGGGTAAATCCACACTGATTAACCGTCTGATCCGTGATTACAGCGATCTGGAGCAGGAACTGACCACATCCCGTTATCCGGGAACAACGCTGGATATGGTGAACATTCCACTGGATGATGGGAAATATATTATTGATACGCCCGGAATCGTATACCCATGGCGTTTCAGCGAGATTGTTTCACGTAAGGATCTCGCTGCCATCATGCCTGAAAAGCCGCTTAAACCGGCTGTGTATCAGTTGAATTCCGGTCAGACGCTGTTCTTCGGCGGCATGGCTCGATTCGACTTTGTGGAAGGTGATCGCCAGTCGTTCACTTGTTTTATCAGCACGGCGCTTGATATTCACCGGACGAAGCTGGAGCGTGCAGATGATCTTTACCGCGACCACCTGGGAGAATTGTTATCTCCGCCAACCCGGGAGAATGCAGCAGAGATGGCTGAATGGACCAGACATGAATTCCGCATCAAACGCGGCAGTCAATCGGATGTATTCATCTCGGGTCTGGGCTGGATTAAGGTTAATGGCGATATTGGAGCGCTGGTTGCGGTTCATGCTCCAAAAGGCATTCGTGTACAGATCCGTCCATCGTTGATCTAATCAATTCTCAGAATCTGTACATCAGATGGATCGGAGGCGGACCTATGTCTGAGCAGAAAAAGTTCAATTCTTCACTTCCCGTGTTGCTTGGCGTCATGGGTGATCCGATTGCTCACTCCAAGTCTCCGGCAATGCACAATGCGGCTCTGCAGGCTGCAGGAGTGAATGGAATGTATATGCCACTGCATGTTCATCCGGATCAACTGGAAGCAGCAGTTCGGGGGATTGTGGCACTTGGCTATCGTGGTGTCAATGTTACCATCCCGCACAAAGAGCAGGTCATGCAGTATCTGGATGTGATCGATGAAAGTGCTCGCCTGATTGGTGCGGTGAATACCATTGTCAATGAAGGTGGAACACTGACAGGGTACAATACGGATGGTATTGGCTATGTCCGATCCCTGAAGGAAGAGGCAGTGCCTAAGCTTGCGGGTAAACGTATTGCTGTACTGGGAGCAGGTGGAGCAGCGAGAGGTGTCATATATGCACTTGCACTGGAGAAGCCTGAACGGATCCATATCCTAAACCGTACAGCGGACAGGGCTATTGCACTTGCTTCGGATTTGCGGGGCCATGGCTTGGGAGAAATCTCGGGTAGTGGCATGGAAGAAACTGCAACGGTACTGGCTACGGCTGATATTGTGATTAACACAACGGCTGCCGGAATGCATCCACATGTTGATGACGTACCGGTTGACCCTTCATTGATCCGTGAAGGAGCAGCGGTAAGTGATCTGATCTACAATCCGATGGAGACCCGTCTGCTTCGGGAGTCGCGGATGCGAGGATGCACGGTGCACGGTGGTCTGGGGATGTTTGTATACCAGGGCGCAGTGGCCTTTGAGCATTGGCTTGGCATCCCGGCTCCAGTGGAGACGATGAGACGAGCGGTGTTAGAAAGTTTTGAAATGTGAATGATAAAGGGATCAGAAAAATCTGGGGATAACAGCGATCGGAAGATGGTACTGCAATCGGAGTCACCTTGTGTACTCAGTGATCATTTTCACCAGTGAAAAATAATAATTGAACGGTCAGGTCCGGGCAGTCTTTGCGCTGTCGATCAGGGCCTGCTCAATATAAGGAGTATGGAGTATTCATGTTAAACGGTAAACAAAAGCGCTTTTTGCGGTCGCAGGCACATCACCTGACCCCTGTATTTCAGATTGGTAAAGGTGGAACGAATGAGCACCTGTTCCGTCACATCGAAGATGCGATTGAGAAGCGCGAATTGATGAAAGTGCAAGTGTTGAACAACAATGACGAGGACAGAAAAGAGATGGCTGAAGAAGTTGCCCGTGAAACGGGTAGTGAGCTTGTACAACTCATCGGTAACACAATCATCCTGTACAAAGAATCGCGAGATAACAAACAAATCGAACTACCTAGATAAGGGAGCGTGACGCGGGTGAAGATCGGCATCATGGGTGGTACGTTTGATCCGATCCACATGGGACACCTCCTGGCAGCTGAAGCAGCAAGGGATTCACATGCATTGGATGAGATCTGGTTCATGCCTTCCCATGTTCCACCTCACAAACGCGGAGCCGGAGCTTCAGGACAGCAACGTCTCGATATGACGGAAGCGGCTGTGAAGGGTGTGCAGCAATATGAGGTGCTGGGTATCGAGATGGAACTGGGCGGAGTGTCTTATACAATCGATACGATGAAGGAACTGTGGCGTCGCTATCCGGAACATGAATTTTATTTCATTATCGGAGCGGACATGGTGAACTATCTTCCCAAATGGGAGCAGATTGAAGAACTTGCCGAACGGCTAACCTTTATCGGGGTTGGTCGGCCAGGCTTTCAGTTACATCTGGATGATCTTCCAGACGAGTTACAGGATCGGGTCCTGCTGGCCGAAATGCCCTTGGTGGATATTTCATCGACAGCCGTCCGCAGACGTCTTGCCAAAGGACATTCGGTACGCTTTATGATCCCTGATGAGGTGCACCAATACATTGTAAGGAGCGGTTTATATGGCACTAAGCCGTGATGAACTGATTGAAGCCGTATCCGGACAAATGCCGGAAAAACGCTGGAAGCATACACTGGGCGTGATGGAATCGGCCGTGATGTTGGCTGAAAAATATGGTGCTGATCCTGTAAAAGCAGATTTGGCAGCGATATTGCATGATGTGGCAAAATACTGGCCCGTAGCGGAGATGGAAGCAGTCATCCGCGATAACGGATTAAACCAGGAACTTCTGCAGCATGACAAGCAGCTCTGGCATTCGGAAGTCGGTGCTTTTGTAGCCGAGCGTGATTACGGTGTAGAGGATTCCGAAGTTATTCATGCCATCCGGTGGCATACCTCAGGTCGGGTAGGCATGAGCTTACTGGACAAAGTGGTATGTCTTGCCGATTACATTGAGCCGGGACGAGATTTCCCGGGAGTGAATCACATTCGCGAACAGGCTGAACGTAGTCTGGAGGAAGGTTTAATTGCCGGATTCGATTCTACGATCAGCTTGCTGATCTCGCAACGACGTGTCATTTATCCTTTGACCATGCTGTCGCGGAATGACTTGATTGCACAATTATAGAGGTTGTTCAAAAAGTCCACTTTTGATTACGAAGGATCTTTTTGAACACACAATTACAGATTATGGAGGTTGGTTCATGACAGTATCATCGAAAGAACTTATGAATATGGCGGTTGCTGCCGCTGACGACAAAAAGGCATCCAATATTGTAGCGTTGGATCTGATTAATGTTTCCTTGGTGGCGGACTATTTTGTTATTTGTCACGGGAATTCCGATACACAGGTACAGGCCATTGCCACAGAAATTCGCAAACAGGCTCATGCAGCCGGAGCGACGATCAAAGGTATCGAAGGTATGGATTCCGCACGTTGGGTACTGATGGACATGGGCGATGTTGTTGTTCATATCTTCCACCGCGACGAGCGTGAATACTACAACATTGAACGTCTATGGTCTGATGCCAAAGTGGTGGAAACGGTATGAGTTTGATTGCTGGAACAGTCGTCTCTTTGCCGGTTTCACGTGAAGTGTCTCCATTTGGCTTCTTTTTGACGACAGGATCGGAAGATGTACTGCTTCACTATACCGAGTTAACGCGGGATATTAAGATTGGTGAGACGCTTGAGGTATTTGTATTCTTTGATACCGAAGATCGTCTGGCCGTAACGATGAAGAAGCCTTATCTCATGCTCGGCGAAATGGCACGACTGGTTGTGGCTGATGTTCACCCACGACTGGGCTGTTTCCTGGAAATGGGACTTGGACGGCAATTGCTGCTTCCTATTCGTGAACTGCCTGAACTGGAAGAACTGCGTCCTCAAGTGGGGGATGAAGTCTTTGTAATCATGGAACATGACAAGCAGGGACGTCTGCGTGCCAAATTGGCCGGGGAACGTGAACTTTCACCATTGTCTTTCCATGCGCCAAGTTCATGGTTAAACGAGTGGGTTGAAGCGACGGTATACAAGCCACTGCAGATGGGTACTTTTGTACTTGTAGAAGGCGGTGTACTGGGCTTTGGCGCGATTGGCATGATTCATTCATCTGAACGTAGTCATATGCTGCGTCTTGGTGAGAAAGTGAAATGTCGGGTGACACTGGTTCGTGAAGACGGACGTGTGAATCTGGCCATGACTCAACTCAAACAAGTTGGACGTAACGAAGATGCAGACAAGCTGCTCGCTTTTATGAAAGAACGTCCTATGGGCGGCATGCCTTATTCTGATGCAACTCCGCCGGATATCATCAAGCAGCGCTTTGGCATCAGCAAGTCTGCGTTCAAGCGTGCCTTGGGCAAATTGATGAAAGACGGATTGGTGGTCCAAAAGGAAAGCTGGACGTATCTGTCCGAATCTGCTCCTGCGGATCAAAGTGAAAACAAGTAATCTTCCTGATTAAATAGTTGTAATATGGAACTCGGATAAGGCAGGGATAGGCTGGGTAACACCGGATGCCCCTGTCTTTACTTTTGTTATATAAATTGAACTAAACATTTACACGAAACGGAGAGGACAGAAAGAACCTGAAGAAGTGTAGCTACAAGCTTTCTATGGAAAGCTACTTCGTAAGCATAAACCCGCCTTTATCCCCGGATTTAATCCTTTATAAAAGGAATCAAAAAAAATCTAGGGATAACAGCGATCGGAAGGTTGTTCTGTCATTGGAGTGTCCAGTGTAAATACTCTTTAGTTCAACTTATATAGACAAGGATTGGAAAATGAAATTGAAAGTGCGGTGCCTGACATGTCTTACCGGAAATTTGCCTATGTGTATGATGAATTAATGGAAGATATGCCTTATCCGGACTGGATAAGGTTTGCAAGAACAGCATGGGAAAAGCATGGAATGCCCAAAAGTGTCGCTGAACTTGGCTGTGGAACGGGCTCCATTACGATCCCGCTCGTGAACTCCGGTTTCGAAGTTATCGGCATTGACCTCTCATCAGATATGCTGTCGGTTGCGCGAAGCAAGATGGAGGCTACGCCTCAGGGTCATCGCTTGTATCGCGAGGGCAGTGTTCGTTGGGTGCAGCAGGATATGCGGGAATGGCGAGTTCCGGAACCCGTGGATTCGGTGATATCTTTCTGTGATTGCGTCAATTATCTGCTTGAACAAGAAGATGTTGTTCGAACATTCCAGCGGACATATGAGATGTTGAAGCCTGATGGAACGTTTTTGTTTGATGTGCATCATCCCAATACCCTTATCCGTTATGATGAAGAGCAGCCTTTTGTACTGGATGAGCGCTCCGTATCTTATATTTGGACTTGTGATCTGGACCAGGATCGCTGTGAGATCGAACATCATCTCAGTATTTTTTCGCGTGTGGATGATGGTAGCAAGGATATGTACCAGCGTTTTGAAGAAGTTCATGTCCAGCGTGCATATAACCCGGACTGGATGAAGCTGGAGTTGTCCAAGGCAGGTTTTAGAGATGTGAAGGTATACGCGGATTTTGAATGGAAAGAGGCCGGAGACAGCGCACAACGCTTGTTCTACGTTGCTGTGAAATAAGAGCAAATCACGAGAACTGTCCTTATGTTCGGTACATAAGGACAGTTTGTTTTGTTTTATTTTCCATAAAGAAAGATGGACAATGTTACTGTAATCGGGCAAACCAAATGTTGGGAGAAACTTACGAGAGTGACAAAAAGTATTGCCAGTTAAAGTAAAGGAGGTGATAATAGTCGGATAGAAAGCGTTTTCTGAGGAAAATCCATAGTCGAGGTGAGGTGTAGAAGTGGAAAGTACATATAAAACAAGACTCTCGTCAGAACAACTGAATGCCATCATAGAGCAGCATTTCTCTGAAAGTATACAGGACTACAAGGAAATGGTGGATGGCTGGGCCAATCATGCATATCTCATTACACTCAGTGACACACAGCGAGTGGTACTCAAAATTGCTCCTTCAGCTTCGACAAATCTGATGCGCTGTGAACAGGATCTGATGATCGCCGAGGTTGAGGCACTGCGCCTCATCAGCGAGTTGCAGGATGTTCCCGTACCCCAAGTACTGGTTTATGATGATTCGTTAACTATGGCTTCAGCGCGTTATTTTATCATGGAGTACATGTCTGGAACACCCTATAATCAGGTTAAGGATCAGTATACTACGGAAGAACAGGAAGCCGTTGAACAACAACTGGGGCGTTACAATCGTCGAATTAATGAAATCAAGGGCGAGAAGTTTGGATATTTCACGGAGCAAAAACAGCGATATTCCACATGGAAAGAAGCATTTATGAATCTGATGGATGACATTCTTGCGGATGGGGAAGAGGCCGGGATTACATTTTCGATGGATTACCCAGAATTGAGACGTTTGATTGATGAAAAATCGGATGTGCTGGACGATGTAAAACAACCTGTTCTTGTCAGTTGGGATCTGTGGGATGGCAATGTTCTAGTAGACAAAGGTCGCATTACAGCGATGATTGATTTTGAACGTTCACTGTGGGCAGACCCTCTGATGGAGCATTATTTTAGTCATTTTAACTATACACCTGGTTTTGTGAAAGGGTATGGGCATGCGATTACGACTGAAAATGAGCTGAAAAGAAGAAGTCTCTATGACTTGTACTTTGATCTGGTGCTGCGCATAGAGTGCGCTTATCGTCAATATGATCATCAGGAACATGTGAATTGGACCATTCATAATCTGGAGGAAGGCATCGAGCGCTTTCGTTTAATCTGACAGCAACCAGCGTTATGAACGGTTCGGGCCGTATACTTCAAGATGGCGATTATAATGTGTAATATTGACTTTAGGCTTGCTTTTTTATATAATGGTCGCTATATTGTATACATATTTCGATGATAAGGATTAGTAGTAATTCCTGTTCATAACAGAGAGCCGGCGGTTGGTGCAAGCCGGTTGACAGTAATTTGCGAACTCGCCTTGGAGAAATGCGGTGATTACACCATTCTGTTTAACTTGCTTGTATAAAGCTTGGATCAGGAATGGAAATCCGCATCGGTTAACCGCCGTTACAGGTCCAAAGGGAGTGGATGACGAAGCACGTTCGTCCGCTAACTAGGGTGGTACCACGGGAATTCAACCTCTCGTCCCTAGCGCTGCAAACGCTACGGGATGCTGAGGTTTTTTTGTTGCAATTAAAGCTAAAACGAATAACCTGAAGGAGGAACAATAGATGAGTGAGAATAACCAGCCAAAACACGGCTATCAGCCACAAGTCATGGAAAAAAGTTGGCAGCAATACTGGGATGCAAATAAAACGTTTAAAACGGGTGAGGACCCTGCCAAACCGAAATTTTATGCACTGGATATGTTCCCGTATCCATCCGGTTCAGGTCTGCACGTAGGTCACCCGGAAGGATATACGGCAACGGATATCGTTTCCCGTTACAAGCGTATGCGCGGTTACAACGTATTACACCCCATGGGTTGGGATGCTTTCGGTCTGCCTGCTGAGCAGCATGCACTGGATACAGGTGAACATCCACGGGATATTACATTCCGTAATATCGACAATTTCCGTCGCCAGATCAAATCGCTCGGTTTCTCCTATGACTGGGATCGTGAGATCAGCACAACGGACCCTGAGTATTATAAATGGACACAATGGATCTTTATCCAGTTGTACAATAAGGGCCTCGCTTATGTGGATGAAGTCGCAGTTAACTGGTGCGAAGCACTTGGAACGGTACTGGCTAATGAAGAGGTTATTGATGGCAAGAGTGAACGTGGTGGACATCCGGTAGTACGTAAACCGATGCGTCAGTGGGTCCTGAGAATTACCGAGTATGCAGAGCGTCTGTTGGAAGACCTGGAAGAGCTGGATTGGTCTGAAAGCATCAAAGATATGCAACGTAACTGGATCGGTAAATCGACAGGTGCGGAAGTGGTATTTGCCATTGAAGGTCGCGAGGAAGTTATCAAGGTGTTCACTACCCGTGCGGACACATTGTTCGGTGCGAGCTTTGCAGTACTTGCTCCGGAACATGAATTGGTAGAAGTAATTACAACCGATGATCAACGTGAAGCGATTCAGGCTTATCAGGAGCAGGCTTCTCGTAAGAGTGATCTGGAACGTACGGATCTGGCCAAAGACAAAACAGGTGTATTCACTGGCGCTTATGCAATCAATCCTGTTAATGGTGCAAAACTGCCGATCTGGATTGCTGATTACGTTCTTGCAGGTTACGGTACAGGTGCGGTTATGGCTGTTCCGGGTCATGATGCACGTGACTGGGAATTTGCGAAGCAGTTTGGTCTGGATATCATCGAGGTTATTCAAGGTGGAGACGTTACACAAGAGGCATATTCCGGTGATGGTGCGCATGTGAATTCAGATTTCCTGAACGGACTGAACAATGAAGAAGCGGTTGCCAAGATGATTGCTTGGCTGGAAGAGAACGGTAAGGGGCAAGGGAAAGTAACTTACCGTCTGCGTGATTGGCTGTTCAGCCGTCAGCGCTACTGGGGTGAGCCAATCCCGATTCTGCATCTGGAAGACGGAACGATGAAGACCGTACCTGAAGATCAACTTCCACTGCTGCTGCCTGATATCGACCAGATCAAACCTTCGGGTACCGGAGAATCACCACTGGCGAATGTTACGGAGTGGGTGAATACGGTAGATCCGGAAACAGGAATGAAGGCACGTCGTGAAACCAACACCATGCCACAATGGGCAGGTAGCTGCTGGTATTACCTGCGCTTTATCGATCCACACAATGACAAGGAATTGATCTCCAAGGATAAACAGCAGCAGTGGCTGCCGGTGGATCTGTACATTGGCGGAGCAGAGCATGCGGTGCTTCACTTGCTGTACGCTCGTTTCTGGCACAAAGTGTTGTATGATCTGGGTGTTGTGGAAACCAAAGAGCCTTTCTACAAACTGGTGAACCAAGGTATGATCCTGGGTACCAACAATGAGAAAATGAGTAAATCCCGTGGTAATGTCATTAACCCGGATGAAATCGTAAATGAATTCGGTGCAGACACATTACGTCTTTACGAGATGTTCATGGGACCATTGGAAGCAACAAAACCGTGGAATGCAAACGGGGTTGAAGGCATGCACCGCTTCCTGTCACGAGTATGGCGTCTCTTCATTAACGAAGACACAGGAGCCATCAATGACAAGATTACGGTGGATGGTGGAACGGACGAGTTCAAGCGGACTGCTCACAAAACGATCAAAAAAGTTACGGAAGATCTGGAACATCTGCGCTTTAATACATCCATCAGTCAGCTGATGATCTTCATCAACGATGCATACAAAGCCGATACGCTGCCTCGTGAAGCGATGGAGAACTTTGTGCAGCTGTTGTCACCACTGGCACCACATATGGCGGAAGAACTGTGGAGCCGTTTGGGTCATGAAGGTGGAATCTCTTACGTGGCTTGGCCTGAATATGATGAGTCCATGACAGTGGATGCGGAAGTAGAAATCGTTGTTCAGGTAAACGGCAAAATCGTAACTCGTGCTACGATCGCGAAGGATCTGGATGCACAGGGGATGCAGGACTTCACGATGGAGCTGGCACCTGTTAAGCAGGCGCTGGAAGGCAAGACCATTCGCAAGGTCATTGCCGTTCCAGGCAAACTTGTTAATATTGTTGCCGGTTAATCTCGCCGGCTCGGAATAGTTCATCCAGCTTTAACAAATCTTCATCATATTTGTCATGTGTCGTGTGGATCAGGCTGTCGAAAACACCGTCGAGGCTAACCTTCAGCAGTGCAAGTGCCTGAGCGGTAATACCGCCAGGTACAGCCACACGAGCCTGAAGCTCTTGCGGTGTGTATCCTCCTTCGGTGAGCAGCTTGCCTGTTCCCAAGAGCATTTCGCCAGCCAGAGCGCAGGCATCTGCCCTTTTGATGCCTGTCAGCTTCACTGCGCTTTCGATCCACTGTTCCAAAAAGAACGATATAAATGCAGGTCCGCAGCTGGAGAAGTCGGATGTAATTCGTGTACAGGCTTCATCCACTTGGAACGGCCTGCCTATATGACTAAGCAGACTTTCCAAGACAGCGCGGTCCTCACTGGTCATTCGTTCGCCGTGTATACACAGGGACGCGCCGCTGCCAACCTGGTGTGTGACGCTGGGAATAACCTTGGAGACTTTGCAAGGAAGTGAAGATTCCAGATGGCGCAGCTGCACGGGACTGGTGATCGAGACAATTATATGATTGGGATTCACGACAGGCAGGATGTCGTCAATGACATGTTTGAATTCAAGCGGCTTCACGCACAGGAAGATGATATTACTTCGGATCACCGTTTCCCGATTGCTCTGGGATTCATGCAGACCGGGGTAACGGAGGGATAACTGCCGTACTTTGGACGGGGTTCGATTACTGGCGGCGATCTGCCGCGGTTCGAGTGCACCCGATTGGATCAGGGCATAGATCAGCAGGCTGCCCATGCTGCCGGTTCCGATAAATCCAACCTTCATTGTTTCAGGCCTCCTTTCATGCTTTACGGTACTGGCGCAGTTCATTCCCTCTATTCTATGCGTGAGGACCTGTTTCACATGACATGAAAAATACACAACTTGTTTGATCAGGGAAGTTCAACGGTTCGGAAGCACCGCCCGTGTTCGAAATGAATGATTTTGAATTCAGGGAGAGGTGTGGAAGAAATGAGATGGAACAAAGGAATGACCATTGCTGCTGCGGTGGTTGGAAGTATACTTATATTATGGTCGGGCAAAAGTGAACAACCACCTAGTGGCTGGGAACCCTTGCAGCTCGGCACCGAGAAGCCGACGATAGAGCAGGAACTTCCTGCTGTACAGTCGGCTACTTCGGTTCTGGGCAATACAGGAACATCTTCAGGAACGGATGCAAGTGGGATGCAGA
Organism: Paenibacillus amylolyticus; assembly: GCF_050990605.1. Classification (GTDB taxonomy): domain Bacteria; phylum Bacillota; class Bacilli; order Paenibacillales; family Paenibacillaceae; genus Paenibacillus; species Paenibacillus amylolyticus_H. The sequence continues at coordinate 4,484,101 of NZ_CP158832.1, read as the reverse complement.
CTGGGAATGATGCAAAGGCAGATGAGTCTAAAGAGCTTGTGAGCGTTGGGGTTGAAGGTGATTCAGTTGTTCAAACTACAAGTCAGACGAATGATAATCCACCGGACACCTCAAATTCGATTGAACCAGTTGCGCAAAGTACGAATTCGAATCCTTCGGTTACCTCCGAGACGGCATCAAGCAGTAATCTATCTGTAGTTCGTGAGGAAGCTAGCGACAATGGTAAGATTGATGTGAATACGGCACCTGTCTCCAAGCTTACGGAGCTTCCCGGTATTGGAGAGAAGAAAGCTCAGGCTATTGTGGACTATCGAAATGCACATGGTCCTTTTGCGAAAGTTAGTGATCTGACAAAGGTCAAGGGAATCGGCATGAAGATGCTGGAGAAGATGGCACCGTATGTGCAGATCCGGTAATATTAGAATAAAAATTGTGTTGAGCGGGAGGAAAGCAGCATGAGTACAGTAGAGGTACGCAAGGACTGGGATACGTATTTTATGGACATCGCGTATATGGTTTCCACCCGTTCCCGCTGTTCGCGTCGTCACGTAGGTGCCGTTCTTGTTCAGGGAAAAAAACTGCTGGGAACAGCCTATAATGGCGCACCCACCGGTGTTCCGGATTGTTCTGAAGCAGGTTGCATGATATCGGAAGAGTATGAGTTGGTCGTGACCGATGGACAAGAAGAAATGGTCAAAAAGCAACGCTGCATTCGCACAATCCATGCGGAGCAAAATTTGCTTTTATTCACAGATCGAATCGACCGCGAAGGCTCGTCCGTGTATGTGACCGACGAACCGTGCTGGACATGTGCCAATATGTTGGCAAATAGCGGGATTACAGAAATCGTGTTTCATCGTTCTTATCCTAAAGATACCGGCAAGGTTACGAATATGATGCAACAGAAGGGCATAACGTTCCGCAGGCTGGAGAATTACCAGCCCCCGCGGGAAACGATGATGACCGTGAGCAATTAATGTGAATATGGTTGAATACGTGAGGGAGAACCTCCGGCAAGCCTGAATTGGCTTTCCGGGGGTTTTTCTGCGTTCAACGGGTGAAATGAAGGAGGGGTAGAAATGAAAGGCAGACCGTTACTAAGTTTTACGATTTGTTGGCTGTGCGGGAGCGGGATAGCATGCGCGTTAACAGGCTGGACGTTAATCTGGGGGTTAATTGGAGCTCTGGCATGTCTGCCACTTTTACTTCGTTTTATTAATGTACGTGGATGGTCTGTTTTATTTTTACTCGCTGCCTTTATTGGAGGTGCTGCACATTGGGAGTGGAATGACGCACGCAATCATAGCAGTCTGCCGGAGACCATGAATGTTGCTGCTGATGAGACGGACGGTATGGCAGCCGAAATTCAGGGTGAGCTGGTGTCAGATGTACGCATTGATGGAGATCGGGCTGAATTTAAGATTCAGATGTCTTCAATATTACCAATATCGAATTCATCAACAGATACAGATCTGGCAGCATCATCTGCATCCAAAATTGATGAACAATTGATGGTACAAGTCAGACTGTTGGAGGAAGAAGAACAACAGGTAGCAGCGGGCTGGAAGAGGGGCGATTTGATTACGCTTAATGGTTCTTTTGTCCTTCCTGGTGAAGCCAGGAACTTTGGCGGGTTTGATTATCGCAGTTATTTGCGAGCCCTGCATATCCACTGGTTGTTCAAAGTGAAGGGAGCTAGCTCAGTCACAGCTACGCCTCCTGAGGGGCTTGGACAATTCAATGTACTACGGTGGACAGATTGGACAAGGAATAGGTTAGCTTCAGCGGTCGAGCAGTTATTTCCCGAGCCTCATGCAGGATATATGAAGGGTCTTATTATCGGGATGGCTACTGATATCGATCCTGGCACCTATGGTCAGTTTTCACAACTGGGTCTAACACATATCCTGGCAATCTCAGGAACCCATGTCGCTGTATATGTAGCTTCTCTTCTCCTTATTCTATCCTGGTTAAGGCTTACCAGAGAGACGGCACTCACGATTGCTCTGATCCTGGTGCCAGCTTATGTACTGTTGTCCGGTGGTTCACCTTCAGTGATTCGGGCAGGAATGATGTCCATGATTGGGTTGTACATGGCACGTCGTGGCCTCGCCAGAGACGGTCTTCAGATGATTAGTGCAGCAGCATTGCTAATGATGTGGTGGAACCCGTACTTTTTGCTAAGCGTGAGCTTCCAGTTATCCTTTCTCGTGACCGCAGGTTTGATGATCTATATGCCACTGATTAACCGACTGTTTAGCAGTTGGCCGAAATCTCTGGCAGCAACAGCATCGGTTACAGTGACCGCTCAGCTGATTTCGTTCCCGGTAACCATTCTCTATTTCAATCAGTTCTCATTACTCTCATTTGTGGCCAACTTCCTGCTTGTTTCTTTGATTAGCGCCATTGTATTACCCCTGGGGACGGTCACCATGCTGTTATCATTTATATGGATTCCCTTGGCGAAACCCCTCGCATGGATAGCGATGCAACTGAATCAACTGACATTTGTAAGTGTGGAGTGGATGAACAGCCTGCCAGGTTTTGTGTTGATCTGGGCAACACCTTCCTTGTTGTGGATAGCCGCATATTATGCAGTGTTGTATGCCTTACTCTATCTGTTGCATCGTGGCAATGGTGCGCAGCAAGAAACAGCGTTTGTTGAGGAAGAGACGGCTCCTCTTGTGAGGCAACAACCTGATAAGAACCGTGTAGATGGAAAAGAAACTTCATTAACGACTTTAGGAGCCAGTATCGCATGGCCGGAGTATACAAGTGCATTTACTGCACGAGGTGCAGGTTATTATACGCATCAACGAATGAGTAAATTTCAGAGATGGTTGTGCGGGTTGCTCGCGCTCAGCTTTATTGCTGGACTGTGGTGGGCATATCAGACTCCGCAGCCCGCTGGAACCGGCATTGTGCAGTTTTTGGATATTGGTCAGGGAGACAGCACATTGATTACTACACCGGAAGGCAAACACATTTTGGTGGATGGCGGAGGCACGGTGAGCTTTGGGAACACCGAACAATCTTGGAAAACAAGACGTGATCCGTATGAGGTGGGAGCCAAGGTCGTTGTTCCTCTATTGAAAAAGAGAGGCATCCATCGACTGGAAGCTGTAATTGTAACACATGCTGACCAGGATCATTTTGGAGGACTGCAGGCAGTTCTGGAACAGATTCCGGTTAAACGTTTCATGTTTAATGGCACAACCAGTGGTAAGGATAACTTTGATAAATTATTGGACACAGCCATGGAACGGAAAATTCCTCTGTACGCCATTCAGCAGGGGATGTCCTATAAGGCTGATAAAGAGACAAGTTTACATTTTATGGCTCCAGATCTGGCACATATGGATGTAAATATATCGGGCAATTTGCCTGTATCTGAACATCAGAATCATGATTCCGTTGTCTTTTTGCTGGACATGGCCGGGGCTTCCATGTTGTTCACCGGAGATATGGATGCAGCAGCTGAGCAGGATCTGCTCTATATGATTCAGGATGGCGCACTATCTGCCCAGTTTGAGCAGAAAGGTGCAGATATTGGAGTTACAGAGGGAGTTGTACAACGTGTACTTACACATCCGTTGCAGGATAATTCAAATGATGTTTCAGCATCTATATCCATTGACGTGTTAAAAGTCGCTCATCATGGTAGTAAAACGTCGTCAACCGAAGCTTGGCTCCAATACTGGAACGCCAAAACCGCCGTAATATCTGCTGGTATTAACAATACATACGGGCATCCCAATCCGGGAGTCATGGAACGTCTGGAGGCTACCGGATCAGATATTTATCGGACAGATCAGATGGGTGAGGTCCAGATGAGAGTGAAGGATGGAAAGATTGATATCAGGTACAAGTTGGTTGCAGTTGAGTGACGGCACGCGATCTATTTATCGGTGTGAAGATAAGTGAAAAAAGCTCCGATTTAATACCAACTGTAAGGCAAAAAAAACAAGAGAGCTTACAATAATGTGGATAGTCTGAGCAGAAAAAGTAATGAAGTTAAGTGTAAATATCGAGTAGATGACCCCACCTATGAAGCCTAATAGACCATATGCCGCAATAGCAACGAGCAATCTCATATACGTTTTATCTTTTTTTCTGTATAAAAGTAGTCCATCCACCAATATGGAAAGTGGCATAATTAAGAAAAGTAAAATAGCGAGGTTAATCAATAATCCAACCGCAAATGTATATCCGAATGAATAATAATGAGTATTCTCTATTCTTTCATCCAAGGGAACGTAGTGATATAACCCCATTACAAGTGAAATTACAATTGCAGTTAATATAGCTGCAAGTATTTTTCCGCGCGGTCTATGGATTCTATACGATTTTGTCATGACGGGCTTTAACCTCCATTCTGAACATCTATTTTTTAACAACAGATCGACTAAGCAGTTACTATATTTTAACATATACAGGTTGAGGAAAAAGTGGGAAATAGAGAAAGAGAGTACTTCATTGACCGCAGAAGAAAAGAGTCGTTTCGTTGCGAACGACTTTTTTTCTTGAATTGCATGATAGTGACATTTTTCAATGTCTATGCAATTTAAGGACTTCTCGACTGTTACTTAGAGGAGTTGACTAAGAATATGTTACTTTCTTGCTTTTAAAATACTAATCGGCAAACTAATTATAATTGCGCTGAAGAAGTTGAGTATGTGATCAATTTGATCGCAACTTTTATGCCCTATTATCATATTAAATGCAACAAGTAACACACTAGAGAGTAGAAAGATTCCCAAATTTAGTTACGAATACGTTCATATGTTCCATTTTAAATGAGTGAATAGAATTATTTGTATGTTGTTCGTTAATCATATGTAAAAATATGGCTTTGATTGCGTTTTTATTAGTGTTAAGTAATTTTCGTTGCAGGATTATGGTTATTTTTACCGAATAATAGTTAGGCCCACCTTAGAGGGGGATAGAGATACTTAGTGATCGTAGCACTATACATAATAATGAGGGGATCAAGAAAATGGAACTTGTAAAAATGGCACAAAGTAAAAGTAACAGTAATGCGACTCAGAACTTTAGAGTGAAATGGATAAGAAAAGCGATAGCCCTATGGATTGGACTTTTAGTTGTCGGTTTGATCGCAGGACAGTCCTCTGCTTTGGCATCATCTGGATCGGGTAACTCCATCACTTCAGTTCTTGACCGAAATGACTATTTGCTGGACGATGGTACACTTTGGTCTAAAGGGATGACAAGTGGAGTATGGACACAAAATCGAAAACTGATTGGTATCTCAAAATCAGACGACCATTCCATCTATGGTTGGACTGCCGATGGCCAAGTCATTCGGTGGGATAAGGACAATGCACATATACCAGTATCGAGACAATTCAATGGAGTGATTAAGGTATATGGCCATGGTTGGGTTCAGCTTCAGGATGGAAATCTTTATAATTTTGATGATCAGGCTAAGGTTTTGGATTCGATTATCGATGTGGATTCTTATCGCGATAGTTCTGGAAGAGATTCTTCTTATAGCGCATTATCTTCATCAGGAGATGTATATTATGAGAAATACAACAAAATACGTAAAGCGGGAAATGTAGTTGGTGGTAAAGCAATTGCAACGAATGGTGTTTACGCAGCAGTGCTTAAAAATGATGGCTCGGTAGTGATTGTAAGTATGCTGTATGAGGATGACCAGATCACGGTTGCGAATAATGTGCAATCTTTGATTTGGTGGGGGAGTACGCATAAGCTGCTCACGGTGAAGCAGGATGGAACCGTCTGGAGCTACGATCGAACTGCCAAATATAAGGGCGAGCAACTGCCGGGTTTAAGTAACGTATCGCGGATGGTGTATGCGCCTAATCTGGATGAACTATATGCACAGTTACAGGATGGATCATGGGCTACATATGATAATGGGAAGTTAACTCCTCTATCAGCTCCCGCGTTAAATCAAGTGACACTCACGGCATCTTCCAAGGACGCTAATATTGGGGATACGATCACCCTTACCGTTCAGGAGAATTATAGTAATGGTTTCAAGAACAAACGTACGCCATTGCCTGAAGAGCTTATAGTGGAGCAGCCCCAAGTTGCACAGATTCAGCCAGGAGGCAAACTAAAGGTTACGGGCATGGGAACAACCAAAGTGACGTTGAAGATAGGAGATTTGGCTTCAAGTCTTCAACTGAACGTTGATTCACAGCAAAAGTTAACAGGCGCCACATTGTTGGATGGAACTGTATACTTGCCAGTTCAGTCGGTGTTCAAAACTTTGGGAGCCAAAATTGATGTGAAGGGCTCATCTTTTGAAATTCAATTTGGAGATGACAGTATTGCTTTGCAAAAAGGGAGTGCTGTTGCGCGATTAAACAACAAAGAGCTGAAGTTGAAAGGGAAAGTACAAACCATTGGAGAACAGACGGTATTTCCTGCGGACTTGTTAAGACAGGCTGCGGGTATTCAGGTTCGATGGGATGCTGAGCTAAAGCAGGCCAAGGTGCTGGTTGGAAATTCTTCTATTCTGGTGGAATCGAAGGATACACTTGCACTGATCAAGAAAAAAGAGTTGGGGAATCTTGCTCGCTTCATTGGCAAGTCCTACTGGATCAACAGTGATACGAGTTTAGGGCAACGTTTCAGTAAAGTGACCATATCAGATATCAGAATGGAAAAGAGTAAATACGGTGATCGAAGTTACTCTATTGTCTTCCGCAATGCAAAAGGAAAAACCGTTTCTGCTTACGCAGGAGGTGCGCCTTCCAGTGTGACGGAGATGCTTGCCGATTCCAACCAATTCTTCTCCTCTGATCCGCATAAAAAATACAATTGGTCCAAGTCTACTTGGAATAAAATTATTGCCGGAGAAGTAGCTCTAGGAATGAACATAACGCAGGTGCGCTTTGCGTGGGGAGATCCATCGAGTATTTCGTATGAAACGAGTTCAAAAGGCAAAATCGAAGTTTGGGTGTATGGCAGCTCAGCAGGCATAAGAGCTTTAGGGTTTCTCAATGGCAAACTGATCGTGATTTACTGATGAATACACCAATTCATCACTTCATTTGATTGCAAGTCACAGTACAAAAAAGCCCGCTTTCCGTTACACTCCACGAGGGAGAATATCGGAAAACGGGCCATTTTTTCAAAATGTAGAAGAGATATAAGAACTATTCAACGCCGTCCTTAAAATGTTTGTTCCAGTGTTTGTCGCCTTTGTGCAGCAGATCTTCTACCGTTTTCTCAAGAGTCATCAACAGCTGTGCTCTGACATCAAGTACGGTTTCTCTGTACAAGCGTTCTTCCGATCCAACGATTTTATCGCCGTATAATGCCTGTGCAGCTACGTACTTCCGATGTTCCTCGACTAGAGTATCAATGGATTCCAATGCATGTTCCACAAAGTGGGAAATGCTTTGATATTCTTTGGGCATTTGTTCTTTTAAAGCTTGAATTTTCGCTAGAGCTGGCATGCTCATCACCTCGTGTTTATGAATGTAAATTTACAATACACTATTTTCATGAAAATTGCATTAAAATCAGCTTAAATTTGGACAAATTTCGACTTTTTTTATTTTCAGAGCCAAAAAAGTGCTTATCTATAATGTATGCCATTGCATTTGAATTGAGTCGTGTAAGTAATGGAATCCCTTTTGGATACGTTTGGTGACTCGTTATGCAATTTCTGTTATTCTAAGAGAAGATTTCAGCGGCCCTAATACATACGCCGTTATTTTGTTATGGCAAATTAAAAAAATACTTAACTTTGCAACAATTTTATTGATGATCACGTCTGTAAGGTTGCAGGGAGAGGGGGATCCTTTGTGGTAGAGCCGGAACTCATCAGAGCCGCTCAATCGGGCGATCGCGACGCTCTAATTACCCTATTGCGGGAGATTGAACAACACGTCTATCGGACCGCATATTACATTCTAAATAATGAACAGGACGCTTTGGATGCTGCTCAGGAAGCGTTGATCCGAATTTACACCAAAATCAACTCATACGAAGAAAAGGCCCAATTTAAAACATGGGTACAACGCATCGTCACAAACATCTGTATTGATAAATTCAGAAGAACCAAACCATCTGTCTCCATTGACGAACATGACATGGTTTTTCAGGATAATCAGGATGTGGAGTACGAGGTCATGTCTACATATGTGGCCCAAGACATTCAGGATGCGATCAACAAGCTTCCCGAGCATCATCGTACCGTTATTGTTCTAAGATATTTGCAGGACTTATCCTACAATGAAATTGCGGATTGTCTCGATCTTCCGTTGAATACGGTGAAATCTTATTTATTTAGAGCCAGACAGCAATTACAGAATCTACTACAGGAATATCAGAAAGGTGGTGTGACAGGATGAAATGCGAAGAGGTGGTGGAATGGATGCACCGCTATCTGGATCATGATCTGGGCGAGGCGGAAACTGCGCAGATGCTACAACATGTGGCGAAGTGTCCGGAGTGTGCCGAGAATTTTAGTTTACTCAGAGCTCTTTCCAGAGAACTGGAAGAATTACCGCAAGTAAGCCCGAGATTCAGTCTGGTTGATGCGATTATGCCACAACTTGATGCCATTGACGAAGCGCGGAAAGAACAAAGTAGCACCATACAGGAAATGAATCCTGTCCCCGCTACATTTGAGAATTTGCAACGTTCAAGTGAGCGGAAAACGAAGCAAAAATGGCTCAACTCGATGGCAGGACGTATGTCCATGGGTGCAGCGGCTGCAGCAGTTATATTGGGATTCGCCATCTGGGGAAATCCGCCTGAACAGATTGAGAATGCCGATTCCATGCTGATGAGCTCTGGAGCTTCTCAAGAGAGCGGTAATGTGGATGAGAATCCATTGAGCAAGAATATTGAGAATAATGATCCAGCAGCTTCTTCCACACCAAGCACCAATGATGTTTTTGTGGATCAATCAAATGCTTCACCAACTGAACCGGATAACCAGGGGGGAGAAACAACTCCTGAAGAGAACGGTGGAGAAAAGGTGCAGGAGCCTGAGGTTAGGTCAGATCCGACTCCTCAAACACCGGCTACTGAATCAACGCCTTCTTCAAATAAAGGAACACAAGACAATTCGTCCAAAACACCTACGACCGATAATCAGAGGAATGAGGTTCAGAACCAAGATGCTGAGCAGCGAAATCAAGAATCAGAAGATGCTCCCAAATCTCCTGCAGATGCGGAAGAGAATGGAGCAACAGAAACAGAAAATGGAGATACCTTCACTTCTCAGACAATCGTACCAAATGTAAATGAAGATGCTCCGGTGGAAGGCAATTCTGCTCCTGATTCCGGTGCAGGTACTGACGCCTCTGGAGGAAACAAAGGTTTTGCAGCAGGACAGGATCAGGAAATGACAACAACAGCAGCACCAAAAGAATGGAAATCCCCTGACGGCTCTTATGTAGTTATGCTTATTGGTGATCAAATCAGCATATACTCCAAACCTGTGGGCGAACCGGATGTTCTAAATTTGGTTGAACAACGCAGTATAGAGGGGACACTGAAGTCAGCGAGTTGGTCAAAGGATGGTACTCTGTTTAATTACGAAACGGACAAGGACGGAGCAACGGCGAAGAACTCGTTTAATGTAACAGCTGTTTCAGGTGGAGCTCCTGCGAAATAATTAAAATGGGGAGAGCGCTTCTCTAAACAAAAGAACATTTTCAGTATGACAAGCATATAGTGGAAGTAACAAACCGTCCTATCTCAGTTCAAACAACTGACGTCGTATGACCGCGCACCGGCTTTTTCTAGAACTGCTGGTGTATGCGTTTATATAGATGTAGGACAGGGGACCTTCATCCGTAACTGGATGTAAGGTCCCTTTGTTGTCTTGCGCTTTTTCTGGTAGGATAAGAGGGATAAGGAGGCGCCGTGAATGGATGTAAAAAGTGCAACAAAGGCAATACGGAATGGAGAAACGGCACCGATCTATGTGCTGTACGGAACGGAGAAGTACCAGATACAGCAATTTACGGATATGTTAAAAGAACAGGTTATTGAAGAAGAGCATCGTGATTTTGCGATTATTCCATATGATTTGTCTGAAACGGCTGTGGAGGTTGTTATTGAAGAAGCAGAGACCGTACCTTTTCTGGTTCCTCGCAAATTAATTATTGTAAGGGACGCGAGCCTGTTCACCGCAGGTAAAGAATCCAAGATTGAACATCAGGTTGATCGTCTGCTTACATATATGGAAAATCCGGCAGATTACAGTACGATTGTTTTCCTGGCCCAAGGGGATAAGCTTGATGAGCGTAAGAAACTGGTGAAGGCTGTCAAGAAACAGGCAGTCGTTCTTGCTTTTGCTCCACTCAGTGGAGATGAGTTATTGAATTGGATCGTGAAACTGGCGAAGCAGCGGGATGTTTCCTTGGAGACGGGAGCGGCGGAAACGTTGATCAGCTATGCAGGAACAGGTCTTCAGACGCTGTCTGCTGAAGTAGACAAGTTATGTTTGTTTGCGGGGAATGGGGGGACAATCAAGCGTACTGATATCGAGTCGCTGGTTGCCCGTAGTACAGAGCAGAATGTATTTTCATTGGTGGAAGAACTCGCTAATTTGCGACTGGAGAAGGCATTGGCTCTGTTCTATGAGTTGCTGAAGCAGCGGGAAGAACCGATTAAAATTGCGGCTTTAATCGCACGCCAGTTTCGGATCATGATCCAGGTGAAAGAGTTGGGCCAACAAAGTTACTCCCAACAGCAGATTGCCAGTCAGCTTGGTCTGCATCCATATGCTGTTAAGATTGCAGGTGAACAAGCGCGTAAATTTCAGCCGGAACGTCTGAGAATGATTTTGAGTCACCTCAGCGAACTGGATTACCAGATGAAAACAGGAGCGGTGGATAAAGTACTTGGTCTGGAGCTGTTCTTATTAAGACTTGGTGCGTGAATGGATACGTAAACGTAATAGATTACTGGTGTGAATAACAAACAAAGCGACCTTTGCTCCATGATCGTTAAATCATTGGAATAAAGGTCGCTTATGTTTGTGTCTTATACTTATCGAATCAGATACTAAAAAATCCTGAAAGCCTATGCTGTTCAGGATTTTTCCATTGGATCGTATAAGTAACGCTTCTTACGCTTGTGCGGAAAGAGCGTTCAGTTTTTTCGCCAAGCGAGACTTTTTGCGTGCTGCAGCATTTTTATGAACCAGACCTTTAGTTACAGCCTTGTCCAGCTTTTTGGAAGCAGCTTGAATCGCAGCTTTTGCAGTATCAACTTCGTTACTTACCAGAGCAGCATCAGCAGCTTTAACAGCTGTACGGAGTGCAGACTTCTGGGAAGCGTTGAGTGCGCGGCGCTTGTCGCTCGTTTTTACGCGTTTAACAGCGGATTTGATGTTTGGCATTACATTCACCTCCTGTAAGGCATTTGCATGAATACAAACGTTTCACAACTTAAAATATTCTATCACGCTAGCATGTAAAATGCAACAGATATTCCTACGATGTTCGACATGCTGTATAAAGAAACCCTTTTTCCCACACAATATGCTCAAATGCGGTAAGGGAGGCAGGGACAGAATGACACTGGATTTGCAAAACTATACAGTTCGTACCGATTTGGCAATTGACTCCAAGGAAATGGCGCAAGGTGGACAGCAACAGACGATTCCCGGACTACGGGAAGATGTAGAGAAAAAAGAGGGTATTACGATTACACGGATTGACGTCCTGAATGAAGAAGCAGCCAATGCCATTGGACGGGTGAAAGGTCATTATGTCACTTTGGAGGTACCTTCACTCCGGAATGGTGATACCGAATTACAGGAGCGAGTTGCCGCTGAGTTCACACGTGAGATGGAAGATTTTATGGTGAAGGCCGGAATCAACAAAACATCCAAAGTTTTGATTGTGGGTCTCGGTAACTTGCATGTCACGCCGGATTCACTTGGTCCACTTGTTGTGGATAATCTGATGGTGACCCGTCAGTATTTCGAATTGGTGCCAGATCAGGTTGCCCCAGGGTATCGGGAAGTCAGCGCGATTGCTCCCGGCGTGCTCGGTACAACGGGCATTGAATCCAGTGACATTGTACAGGGGATTGTAGACCGCACCAAGCCGGATGCCATTATTGCGATTGATGCCCTGGCCTCCCGTTCCTTGGAACGTGTAAATACAACGATTCAGGTGGCGGACATTGGTATTCACCCGGGTTCCGGTATTGGAAACAAACGACGTGGCCTGACTCGTGAGATATTAGGTGTGCCCTGCATCGCCATCGGAGTACCAACCGTATGTTATGCGTCCACCATCGTGAATAATGTGATTGAGATGATGCGCTCACACTTCCGCGAGGAAACGGATCAGACCAAACAGATCATGGGCATGCTGGACGACATCGGTGAGCAAGATCGCTTGAGTCTGGTGAAAGAGGTACTGGAGCCACTAGGTCATGACCTCATTGTTACCCCAAAGGAAATCGATGAGTTTATCGAAGGCATTGCCAATGTTATCGCTACAGGGCTTAACGCCGCACTCCATGATGCCGTGAATCCGGATAACGTTGCTGCCTATACACATTAAAACTTAAAACTGCTCAGAAGAAGGTCCGAATCTATCGGACTTTCTTTTTTTTGTTTCTGGAATCTTTCATTTACCTGTTCTATCAAATTGGGCCGGCTCATAGAGTTGAAGTATAAGAGTTGTCCAGCAGGGAAGGAGACAGCAGAATGAACAAGATATTGGCCTGGAATATTGGAAAGTGGAAAAAAAGATGTCTGCACGTGCTGGCCATGGGCCGTACGTTGTTGTTGCTTATGATCATATCTGCCTTGTTTTTTGTCGTACTGGGCCTGGGGGGCATGGCGGAGAAGCGTTTAAACAATTCCCCCGTTTCTTCCATGAAAGGATTTGCGAGCGCCGTCTCAAGCCGGTTTTTTGTCGATATGTTAGGCATGGAGATGCCTCACCTCACCCAGAAGGAACAGACCTCTGCCATATCCGGTGAAAATCTCACCTCTTTTGTTTTCAAATTGCTGACGAATGTAAATCCTCAAGATCCGAAGAGCCTGATTGCGAGAGAAATGCCGGGCATGGGCTCGAACCAACCTGTTCTGCTCCGTCCTGGCTCTGGTAACGAAAAAGCCGAAGCTCCCGAAGATTATCAGCCCGGTCCCGGTCTTACGGATACGGCTTCCGCAGGTGGAGGGAAACCCGGTAGTGAGCTGCATGTTCCACCAGGTCAGGACAATACGGATCCACCTGATTCGAGCGAATCTGGAGATGGAAAAGGTAAGGAAGATCCACCAGCGAAGAATGGCGAGAAAGATAATTCAGGCACACCGACAATAGGCAAAAAATCAATTCTTATCTATCATTCCCATCCACGGGAAGGCTACAACCCATTACTAGGTACGAAAAGTGATAATCCATCATCAGGCAAATCAACAGGCAATGTGTTTCAAGTGGGAACCTATCTCTCAGACAGTCTGGAGAAGCTCGGAATCGGCGTAGAACACGCCAAGGATGATTATCCAACCAAAGTAAAGGACTATAACTGGAACTATTCCTATAAATACTCCCGTCAAACGGTAAAAGCGGCACTCGCTCAAAATGACGATCTGACGTATCTCATCGACATTCATCGCGATTCACAGCGTCACGGCAAAACAACAACGACCATTAATGACCTGGGCTATGCCAAAGTGTATTTCATTATTGGACATGAAAATCCGAATTGGAGGCAGAATGAAGCCTTTGCAGCGAAAATTCATAAGAAACTGGAAGCCAAGTATCCAGGTGTATCCCGAGGTGTCTGGGGCAAGGACGGCGGAGGAGCTAATAACGGAGAGTATAACCAAACCCTTTCACCCAACAGCATTTTGATTGAGATTGGCGGGATTGACAACACAGGAGCTGAGTTACAACGGACATCGAAGATTCTAGCAGACATGATTGCCGAAGTGTATTGGGAAGATCAGAAGGTGGACAAAGCCAGTGCGGAAACATCGTCGCAGGGTGGATAGGAACCATATATGTACGAAGAAAAAATAGTAGAGATTGACAGGAGGCAATACACATGTCCAGATTCGGTAAAAGACTGTTATCCATCGCTGTATTAATGATGCTGGGTGTTCTGTTTGGAATGCAGCTGGCTGGTAGCAACTTTCATATGGGCAATCCATCAGGAGGCACGCCAACCGTGGTGACAACTGAGCCAACTTCCTCGGTTACCGAATCTGTTCCAGCTGCACCTGTGCAAAAGGAAATCAAAGAACGACCATTTGTACCTGTTCAGTCACCAAGCCAAGTGCTTGGGGCAGATCAAAATAAGGCTCCGGTTGATGTTTTGGCAGACAAAACGGCTGGACTATTGCAAAATCTCTCACATAGTGGAATCAAGTGGGTGGTCTCTCTTTTTAGCGGCGTTGCTGAATAAAATACCATGATTTAAAGGTACAATATAACCTCTGGGAGTGCATGATAACACTTTATTATAAAGTTGAGACATCACGGGATTGATGCACTGTGCTTCAACTGTTATAATGAAGTGATTGACACTAGGCTGTTTCTGGGGGTAAGGAATGACTGACATTCGGGCAAGACAACGTAAAATTCGTAACTTTTCTATTATTGCACATATAGATCACGGCAAATCAACACTTGCGGACCGGATCTTGGAGCACACAGGTGCGCTCACTTCACGTGAAATGCAGGAACAAGTTCTGGATAAGATGGATCTTGAACGCGAACGTGGAATAACGATCAAGCTACAAGCAGTAGCCTTGACTTACAAAGCGGATGACGGTGAAGAGTATTTATTGAATCTGATTGATACACCGGGACACGTAGACTTCACGTACGAAGTATCACGCAGTCTTGCTGCATGTGAAGGTGCTTTGCTGGTTGTGGATGCGGCTCAGGGAATTGAAGCCCAAACACTTGCCAACGTGTATCTGGCATTGGATAACAATCTTGAAATTTTACCGGTTATCAACAAAATTGACCTTCCGAGCGCTGATCCTGAACGGGTGAAGCAGGAAGTGGAAGATGTTATTGGTTTGGACACAAGTCATGCGGTTTTGGCTTCGGCCAAGTCGGGTATCGGGATCAAAGAGATTCTGGAGCAAGTGGTGCAAAGTGTTCCGGCACCGACTGGTGATCCTGACCAGCCTTTGAAAGCGCTGATTTTTGACTCGCACTATGACCCGTACAAAGGTGTAATCGTATATGTACGTGTTGTGGATGGCAAAATCAAATCCGGTTCCAAAATCAAAATGATGGCAACAGGTAAATCATTTGAAGTCATTGAAGTTGGAGCGTTCAAACCTCGCATGACCATCGTGGACGAGCTGAACGTCGGGGATGTTGGATTTATCGTTGCAGGTATCCGGCATGTTGGCGATACACAAGTCGGGGATACGGTAACGGATGCCAAAAATCCAACACCGGAACCTCTGCCGGGTTATCGTAAAATTAACCCAATGGTGTATTGCGGTCTCTATCCGATCGAAACATCGGACTATGTTGATCTGCGTGAAGCGTTGGAGAAATTGCAGTTGAACGATGCGTCTCTGAGCTTTGAACCGGAAACATCCAGTGCACTCGGTTTTGGATTCCGTTGCGGATTCCTTGGACTGCTTCACATGGACGTGATCCAGGAGCGAATCGAGCGGGAGTTCAACATTCCGTTGATCACAACGGCACCAAGTGTAATCTACCACGTCACGTTAACGAATGGTGAAGTGATGAAAATCGACAACCCATCCAACTATCCTGAGGTGGGACGGATTGATTACGTCGAGGAACCATACGTCAAGGCAGATATTATCGTACCGAATGATTATGTAGGTACCATTATGGAGTTGTGTCAGAATAAACGCGGTGAATATGTGAATATGGAATATCTGGACACGACCCGGGTTACCATTACCTATGAGATTCCGTTGTCCGAGATTGTATATGACTTCTTCGACCAGTTGAAATCAGGTACCAAAGGATATGCATCCCTGGATTATGAGCTGTCCGGTTACCGGCAGTCCAATCTGGCGAAAATGGATATTGTACTCAATGGGGAACAAGTGGATGCTCTGTCCTTCATCGTTCACCGTGACCGTGCCTATAACCGCGGACGCATTGTCTGTGAGAAACTGCGCGAGCTGATTCCACGGCAAATGTTCGAGGTGCCAATTCAGGCATCTGTAGGAACCAAGGTCGTTGCTCGTGAGACGGTAAAAGCCATGCGTAAAAACGTACTTGCCAAGTGTTATGGTGGTGACATCTCGCGGAAACGGAAACTGCTTGAGAAGCAGAAAGAAGGTAAGAAGCGGATGAAGCAGGTTGGTAACGTTGAGGTGCCACAAGAGGCATTCATGGCGGTACTGAAAATTGATGATTAAAAACGCAATCTCCGGGTACATCAAGGTTTTGTGTATCGGAGAATGCGTCTAAACAATCTAATTTGAGGTACAGCACAGAATGTGTGTATTCAAATTAGATTAAAGAAAATTCAAAGCTGAAAGGGAAGCCGGATGGCTTTCCTTTTTTCAAATAGAGGGGGACTTGCCATGACATTGGCAGCACACAGCCGGAAGACAGGTGCGCCCCAAGCGGTGTATCTTCACATTCCCTTTTGCACGAATAAATGTTTTTATTGCGACTTTAACTCCTACGTTCTGAAAGATCAGCCCGTGATGCAATATCTCGAAGCGCTGGAACGGGAGATGGAACATACAGTCAAGGCCAATCCACCGGGTGAGATCAAGACCATATTTGTAGGTGGGGGTACGCCAACAGCTCTGAAACCGGATGAAATGGCAGTATTTCTTCGTTCCGTGAAGACATATTTTCCAAATTGGGCGGACGATATTGAATTTTCAATGGAAGCCAACCCGGGAACAACGGATGCGGAGAAGCTCGCTGCGATGAAAGAAGGCGGCGTCAACCGTGTTAGTTTTGGCGTGCAGGCTTTTCAGAATGATCTGCTGACAGGCATTGGCCGTATTCATAATACAGATGATGTGTATCGAAGTCTGGAGAACGCTCGAAAAGCGGGACTGAATAACCTGTCCATTGACCTGATGTTTGGGTTGCCGAACCAGACCGTCGAAATGTTGAATGAGAGCATCGACAAAGCGCTGGAACTGGATTTGCCGCATTACTCCATCTACAGCCTGAAAGTGGAAGAGAATACCCTTTTCCATACACTGTATCAGAAGAACCAGTTACCTCTTCCTCATGAAGATGATGAGCTAGAGATGTATCTTCTATTAATGAGACGTATGAAAGAAGCAGGCTATGGACAATACGAGATCAGCAACTTTGCCAAACCGGGCTTCGAGAGTCGTCACAATATTACGTACTGGCGTAATGAGGACTACTATGGTTTGGGTGCAGGTGCACATGGATATGTGGGCCGTGAACGGCATATGAATATTAAAGGTATAAATCCTTATGTTGAAGCTTCGCGAGCAGGACTGCCTCGTCTGGATCATTTTGAGATCGCTCGCCCGGAGGCTATGGAAGATTATCTGATGGTGGGACTGAGAATGTTGGAGGGGGCTTCGGCCTCACGGTTTAGCGAACAGTTCGGAGAGTCCATGGAAGAAGTGTTTGCGAAGCCTTTGGGCAAAATGTTGAACGCAGGGTTGCTTGAGCGTACGGCAGACGGCTTCCGCCTGAGCGAGCAGGGTATCCTGTTCGGAAATGACGTTTTTGCGGAGTTTATCGGGTCCATATCGCTGAATTCGTAGCTTGAAATTCTATACGCTCTGTTGTATATTTATTCATATTGATTTTACAGAGCGTGTTAATTTAACAACTACGAAGTCAGCTTTCCTCTGGAAAGCTTGGTAATAGGAGGAGAGCAGGATGTCGGTAATATGCAGAAAAGCCGTGCCGGAAGATGTTGAACCACTGTATGAAATGATTAAGGGCTATGCAGAGCGTGGGATCATGCTTCCGCGATCACGGGAAATACTGCACCGGCAGCTGGAGCACTTTGTTGTAGCGGAAGTTGATGGTGAAGTGGTGGGTTGCGGATCGCTTTGTCGTCTGGGGAATGATTTGGTGGAAGTCAGATCACTCGGTATCTCGGAAGGCCACAAAGGGCTTGGTATTGGCTCCCGATTGCTGGACCGACTGGTAGAAGAGGCGGAGAAACAACAGATCCCCAAGGTTATGGCGTTGACATATGAAGTATCCTTCTTTCTCAAAAATGGCTTTGCTGTGGTGGAAAAAGAGATTTTCCCCGAGAAAGTATGGACCGACTGTGTTCATTGCAGTAAGCAGGATTGTTGCGATGAGATCGCGGTATTAAAAGAGCTTAATGTTTCAGCTTAACAACTGAATGGACTGCATGGATCGAGCCGAGTCAGCCTCTGCCCTACATGCAGTCCTTTTTACTTTAAAAGATGTACAATAAAGTTGTTAGGACTCGTTGACATTGGTCTATACTATAAATAGATGAACCCACTCATCAAACTCACTTGACAATCTTCACGTCAGTTTGGTATTTTTGTATTACCGCTTAGCACTCATCTAACTGGAGTGCTAACGACATGGGACAGTACAGTCAGAAGGAGGGAATACTCACCATGTTAACAGAGCGTCAACGAATGATTCTGAACGCTATAGTGGATGACTATATCCGTTCAGCTGAGCCCGTAGGGTCCCGGAGCATTTCCAAAAGGGGAGATGTTGGATACAGTCCGGCGACGATCCGTAATGAAATGGCGGACCTTGAAGATATGGGTTTCCTGGAACAGCCACATACATCGGCAGGACGCATTCCTTCCCATAAAGGCTATCGATATTATGTCGATCATTTGGTTCCCTGGAATCAGGTGGAGCCTCAAGAGTTGGATGATCTGAAGTCGTTCTTCGCCGAAAAACTGAACGTCATGGAACAAGTTATTCAGCATGCATCCAATATTTTGTCACATATGACGAATTATACTTCGATCCTGCTCGGACCTGAAGTATTCCATACTTCCCTTCGTCACTTCCAATTGCTTCCGCTAAATGAGAGTGAAGCTGTGGCAATCATCGTGACCAATACAGGTCAGGTGGAGAACAAGACAGTCCAGATTCCACCTGAAATCTCGGTAGCCGAGATGGAAAATGTGGTTCGCTTGTTAAATACCAAGCTTGTGGGCGTACCCATCTACAAATTGAAATCCCGTCTTTATACCGAACTTGGGCAAGAGATGGAGCGGCATATTACACGTTACGAGGAAGTTATGCAGGTACTGAACAGTGCCTTTGACAACGAACATGACAATCGTCTGTTCCTCAGTGGTGCCACTAATATGTTGACTCAACCGGAGTTTAAAGATATCGAAAAGGTAAAAGATATTCTTGACCTGCTGGAAGAGACACCAACACTCATGAAATTGATGATGCCCGTGCCCGGTGGATCTGGTATTCAAGTGCGAATCGGCACTGAGAATGATCATGAAGCCTTTGCTAACTGCAGCCTGATTACAGCCTCCTATTCATTGGACGGTGAGGCTTTGGGTTCGATCGGTATTCTGGGACCCACTCGGATGGATTATGCACGTGTCATTCATATTCTAAATACACTATCCCGTGACTTGACGGCGATGCTGACGCATCGTTTCAAATAAAAGATTCGGGAATGAACCATTTCATTCGTATAAGGAGGTGAACATCTTGAAAGAGGAGCAATCATTTACAGAAGAACAAGAGGTAACAGCAGCTGAGCAGGAGCCTGTTAATGAAGCTGGCGCTGCAGAAGCACAAGCTGAAGAGATCGCTGATCAGGAGCAGGATGAGCTTGCGCGTCTGAAGGCAGAAGCTGAGGAGCAACAGCAGCGTTATGTCCGTGCACAAGCTGATTTTGATAACTTCCGTCGTCGTACGCAGAAGGAAAAAGAAGAATTGGCTAAATACGCTTCGATGAAGCTGGTCACCGAACTGGTACCGGTTATTGATAACTTCGAGCGCGCCATGGCTACTGTACCGGAAGGAGCAGAGGTCGAATCTTTCTCCAAGGGCATGCAAATGATCTTCCGTCAATTGGAAACGGTGATGAATAACGAAGGTCTGACGGCTATGGAATCGGTAGGACAACCGTTTAATCCTGAATTCCACCAAGCCATTATGCAAGTGGAGAGCGACGAGTACGAAGAAGGTATCGTTGTTGAGGAAGTCCAAAAAGGCTACATGCTGAAAGATAAAGTGCTTCGTCCAGCTATGGTTAAAGTCAGCTCATAATTTCCTTATAGGAAGGGACGAGTCGATTCCTTTGGTTGAACAATGTGGGCGAAGTTTAATATAAAGATTTGTACACATAGAGCACGATTAGCAACATGAACATCGAATAAGGGTCAGATTGATCCATTCATTTTAAATTGTTGAGGAGGAAATTTTCGGATGAGCAAAGTAATCGGTATTGACTTAGGAACAACAAACTCATGCGTAGCAGTAATGGAAGGCGGCGAGGCTGTCGTAATTCCAAATCCGGAGGGCGCACGTACAACCCCATCCGTAGTCGGTTTCAAAAAAGATGGAGAGCGCGTTGTTGGTGAAACAGCAAAACGTCAAGCGATTACCAATCCGGATCGTACGATCATGTCGATCAAACGTCACATGGGTACTTCCCACAAGGAAACAATCGATGGCAAAGACTACTCTGCACAAGAGATCTCTGCAATCATCCTGCAAAAATTGAAAT
Organism: Paenibacillus amylolyticus; assembly: GCF_050990605.1. GTDB lineage: Bacteria > Bacillota > Bacilli > Paenibacillales > Paenibacillaceae > Paenibacillus > Paenibacillus amylolyticus_H. The sequence continues at coordinate 4,463,449 of NZ_CP158832.1, read as the reverse complement.
CCGATGCTGAAGCTTATCTGGGTCAAACGGTAACTCAAGCCGTTATCACGGTACCAGCTTACTTCAACGACAGTCAGCGTCAAGCGACTAAAGATGCGGGTAAAATTGCAGGTTTGGAAGTTCTGCGTATCGTCAACGAGCCTACAGCAGCAGCTTTGGCATACGGTATGGAGAAATCCGAAGACCAAACGATTCTCGTATATGACCTGGGTGGTGGTACGTTCGACGTATCCATTCTTGAACTGGGTGACGGCTTCTTCGAAGTTAAAGCAACTAGCGGGGACAACCAACTGGGTGGCGATGACTTTGACCAAGTGATCATTGATTATCTCGTAAGTGAATTCAAAAAAGATCAAGGCATTGACTTGAGTAAAGATAAAGCGGCGGTTCAACGTTTGAAAGATGCAGCGGAAAAAGCGAAAAAAGAACTTTCCGGCGTATTGACTACAACGATCTCCTTGCCGTTCATCACGGTAGCTGATGGCGTTCCTCAGCATTTGGAGTTGAACCTGAGCCGTGCGAAATTCGAAGAAATCTCTGCAGGTCTGGTTGAGCGTACGCTTGAACCAACTCGTCGTGCATTGAGCGATGCGGGTATGACAGCTAACGATATCGACAAGATCGTATTGGTTGGTGGTTCCACACGTATTCCTGCAGTACAAGAAGCGATCAAAAAACTCACTGGTAAAGAGCCTCACAAAGGCGTTAACCCGGATGAGGTTGTAGCCTTGGGTGCCGCTGTACAAGCGGGCGTACTGACAGGTGACGTGAAAGACGTTGTATTGCTCGACGTAACTCCATTGTCCCTGGGTATCGAAACAGCAGGCGGCGTGTTCACGAAAATGATTGAGCGTAACACAACGATCCCTACAAGCAAATCTCAAGTATTCTCCACGTATGCAGACAATCAACCAAGTGTTGAGATTCATGTTCTGCAAGGTGAGCGTGAGATGGCAGCGGGTAACAAATCGCTTGGACGTTTCATGTTGGGTGATATTCCACCAGCTCCACGTGGCGTTCCACAGATCGAAGTTAGCTTTGATATTGATGCCAACGGTATCGTTAACGTATCTGCAACAGATAAAGGTACGAACAAAACTCAAAAAATCACAATCACTTCTTCCAGCGGTTTGAGCGATGAAGAAGTTGAGCAAATGATGAAAGATGCTGAGTTGCACGCTGAAGAAGATAAAAAACGCAGAGAACTCGTTGAAGCGAAAAACAGTGCAGATCAACTGATCTACTCTGTTGACAAAACGATCAAAGATCTTGGCGAAAAAGCAGATGCTGGCGAAGTTGAAAAAGCGAATGCGGCCAAAGAAAAACTGCAAGGTGTTCTGGCTTCCGACAACCTGGAAGATATCAAAGCTGCTACAGAAGAACTGACAGAGATCGTTCAACAACTGTCCGTGAAACTGTATGAGCAAGCTCAGGCGCAAGAGCAAGAAGCGCAAGGTGCTGAAGAGCAACAAGGTTCCGCTAAACGTGATAACGTCGTAGACGCTGATTACGAAGTTGTGGATGAAGATAAAAAACAAAACTAATTCGTAGTTCTACGCGAATTAAACATCGGTGACGTTCGAATTAGAGGGAAAGTCATAGCCGGGGCTCCCGCGCTTTGGCTTTCCTTTTGTCACGATGTGCGATATGGTGAATGATATGGGGGTGGAAGAGTGGCTGAAAAGCGTGATTATTATGAGGTGCTTGGCGTTAGTAAAACGGCTAACGACGATGAAATTAAAAAGGCTTACCGTAAGCTTGCCCGTCAGTATCACCCTGACGTAAACAAGGCTGCTGATGCGGAAGCTAAATTTAAAGAAGTTAAAGAAGCTTATGATGTAGTGAGTGACAGCCAGAAGCGTGCACAGTATGATCAATATGGTCATGTCGATCCGAATCAAGGTGGATTCGGTGGTGGCGGTGATTTTGGCGGCGGCGGATTTGGCGACATCTTCGACATGTTCTTTGGCGGCGGTGGCGGTGGACGACGTGATCCCAATGCTCCGCAACGGGGGAATGATCTGCAGTACACGATGACGATTGAGTTCAAGGAAGCGGTATTCGGTAAAGAAACCGATATTACGATTCCGCGTACTGAAGGCTGTGACACCTGTCATGGCTCAGGTGCCAAACCTGGAACGAAACCGGAAACCTGCTCGGTCTGCCACGGTAGCGGGCAGCAGGAAGTCGTGCAAAATACACCGTTTGGTCGTATGGTGAATCGTCGTGCATGTTCGAACTGTAGCGGTTCGGGCCAAATTATCAAAGAAAAATGTACAACGTGCAGTGGCAGCGGTAAGGTCCGCAAGCAACGCAAAATTCATGTTCGCATTCCAGCGGGTGTGGATGACGGTGCGCAACTGCGTATGACAGGTGAGGGCGAGGGAGGTCTGCGTGGCGGACCAGCCGGAGATCTGTATATTGTCATTCGCGTCAAGACCCATGATTTCTTCGAGCGTGAAGGCGATGATATTTATTGCGAAATCCCACTTACCTTTGCTCAGGCAGCTCTGGGAGATGAAGTTGAGATCCCAACGTTGACGGAGAAAGTGAAGTTGAAAGTACCAGCTGGTACACAAACGGGAACGTATTTCCGCCTCAAAGGCAAAGGCGTACCACGTCTGCGTGGAATGGGGCAAGGGGATCAGCATGTGAAAGTGGTTGTCGTTACACCTAGTAAGCTGAATGACGAGCAGAAAGATCTGCTTCGCCAAATTGCTGCGCTGGATGGAGAGCAGACACATGAGCATGAACAATCTTTTTTTGATCGAGTGAAACGCGCCTTCCGCGGCGACTGAGAATAAAATAAAGCAAACCCAAAGGACACCACAGCGGTTTTCACCGCAAGGTGTCCTTTTTTGTACGCCTTTTTTAGTGGTTTTTGCAAAATCCATGAATGTTGGATACGAGGGCAGCAGCAAATTGTGGGAGCATTTCGGTATATTCTGAGCAAACTTGCGGAAAGATAGCATGGCGAGAATGATATGCATAGCTGATATGCGAGAAATTAGGAAAGCAGGTGAAGCGGATGACCGAGAAAAATATTTTGGCGTACTTTCACAGCCCGGAGCAGGCTCAAGGGGCAGCCAAAAAACTGGAGGCATTGCGAGTGGAGGACCTGTCCATTAATCGATTCAGCCGATATGCGGGTGTAGGACCAAGCGGGGCTTCCTACAAGCCGGGCGTTTCCGGCAGTTTTTCATCATGGGTGCCCGATTCGATGCAAACCAATGCCAGTGCTGGCATCATGGCTGCGGCGGACCCTTCTGCAAGCGGCATGAGTGATGGTGGACAGGGTGGACCTACAGGCAGGGATGTATTACTCACCGTCATCGTAGATGAATCGGTACATCACCGCGCGATGTCCATTATCGAACAAGCCGGTGGAATGATCTAGTTTCAAGAAATCTATATTTAGATCACAATATAAGATTCAATTTAAACATTTACACAATAACGGAGAGGACAGAAAAAACTGAAGAAGCGAAGCGTTCGCCTAAAAGCTTTCGTAAGAAAGCTACTTCGGAAGCATACGCTATCCCCGGATTTTCCCTTTGGAAGAAGGGAATTAAAAAAATCTGGGGATAACAGCGATCGGAAGGTTGTTCTGTCATCGAAGTGTCAGTGTAACTACGATTAGTTGAACTTATACAATATGAAGGAGGAGCATTACAATGGCAGAACATGAACGTCCAGGCAAGATTCTAACCAAAACGGAAAAGATGAAACGCATGCAATCCGCGAAAAATGAGGACGTGGAATTCAGCGCTGAAGCTGCGGATCATGAAGATATAGAAGCATTACGCCGCAGTGAAGCGGCTGATCGACGTCAGGGACGGGAGCTTCATGACTGAAGATCGCTCGGCAGTGACCCTCGAAGCTGTTTTTACAAGCTGGACTGAGGCAGAATCTGCACGCAGAGCCCTGGAGTTGTTGCACCCGAACCAATTGAGTATTGAGAGCCTTGGCAATGAAGCGTCTGCATTGGATTCAAACGATGTTAAGGGCTTCGATAATTCCCCTACAGCCGTCGTTGGAGGATTTAGTGGAGAACTGAATGTACTTGCCCTGATTAGTGATGAAACGGAAATGTTGTCCAATGGTCAGGTGTATGATACACCCGAAGAGGATTCGGCAAACAGGCTAAAACAAGAAATTTTGCTGACCGTGTCCGTATCCAACGATTCGCTCCCGCAAGCCGCTGAGATGATCACACAGAATGGTGGACGTTTTTGCTAAGTGGGATTCAAATTATGCAAAATGTTGAAGTAAATGAAACTGATATGTATGAATAGATGACAGGATATTCGAGCAGTCAGGCTGCGGATATCCTGTTTTGTTTTTCTTTTACTGATGCGGCTTTGTACTCGGACTCGCTTGTGTAGTACAATAGTTGGGATGTTTGAAAAATGAGGAGGAAAAACCAAGTATGTTATGGCATGAACTAACAATACATACCACAGAAGAAGCTGTGGAGATGATTTCAAATTTTTTACATGAAGCGGGTGCTGGAGGGGTTTCGATCGAAGAGTCCGGTACTTTAAATAAAAAACGGGACACCACATATGGTGAGTTATACGACGTTCCTTTGAATGATATTCCGGAAGGGTTCGCGGTCATCAAAGGGTACTTCTCCGAAGGTACAGATATGGTTGCATTGCAGTCAGAAGTTCATCCCAGAATTGAGGAACTCTCTGAATTCGGAATTGATACAGGTGAGGTTCGTTATGAGACACGTACAGTGGATGAAAATGACTGGGCAACAGCCTGGAAGCAATATTTCAAGCCAGTACGTGTATCGGAGCGTCTGACCATTAAACCAACGTGGGAAGAGTATACGCCAGAAAGTCCGGATGAGAAAATTATTGAGCTTGACCCAGGCATGGCTTTTGGTACAGGAACACATCCAACGACCTCCCTCTGCTTGCGCACACTGGAAACGGTTATTCAGGGCGGCGAGGAAGTCATTGACGTAGGTACAGGTTCGGGTATTTTGGCTATTGGCGCGATTAAGCTTGGGGCAAAACATGTACTGGCGCTTGATCTTGATCCGGTTGCGGTAATCAGTGCCAGGGAGAATGTGGAGCTGAATGGGCTGGAGCAACAAATTACGGTTAAAGAGAGTGATCTGTTGTCCGTCCTTGGGAGTGAGGACCCTGCACTGGGTGTACAACTACCAGTTAAGGTTGTCGTCGCGAACATTCTGGCTGAGATCATTTTGTTGTTCGTAGACGATGTCTATCATGCGCTTGAGTCTGGTGGGACCTATATTGTATCAGGCATTTGGAAGAACAAAGAGCAGGTTGTCCATGATGCACTGGTAGCCTCCGGGTTTGAAGTGAGTGCGATCCATCGTGATGAGGATTGGCTTGCGTATGTAGCCAGAAAGGGGTAACGTATGGACTTTTGGAATTCGTTCTTTCGTTATCCGATCGATCAGCTTCCGTTTTTCCTGCTGACGATCCTGATCGCATTTACGGTGCATGAATTCTCGCATGCGTATTTTGCCAATAAATTCGGTGATCCGACAGCCAAGCTGTTGGGTCGGGTTACGCTGAATCCGGTTGTACACTTTGACTTGTTTGGTGTGCTGTTGCTCATTATTGCCGGCTTTGGTTGGGCACGTCCGGTCCCGGTTAATCGGGCTAATTTCGACAAGCCGAGATTGATGGGCATCATCGTATCCGCAGCAGGGCCTCTGAGCAATCTGTTGCTCGCGATTATCGGGACAATCATCTATGCTTCACTGGTTGGTTCGGGAGCACTCGGCGGTATAGATAATGAACGGTTGCTGACAGCAATCACAACGTTCTTCGCTATTTTTAACTTAACCAACTTTTTCCTGTTCCTGTTTAACTTGATTCCGTTGCCCCCGCTTGATGGTTATCGGATTCTGGAAGATGTAGTGCCACCTTCAATCAGCCGCAAGCTGCAAGGGGTGGAGCAATGGTCCATTTTTATCTTCCTATTGATTCTTGTTATACCTCCGTTGCAAAATGTAACGATTCAACCTTTGTATGAGTTTGCGCAAACGATGTATGTGGATCTGGCAAAACTGGTTATTGAGTTATATCGCTAAAAGCAATCTGGTATTGGACCGGAATACTGGTCAGAAACACGTAAAAGTTGTATGATCATCTGTGGCGATTGGATTCACGCCTGTCATTAGGCGGGGTGAATTCCAGTCATAACAGGACAGAATGGGTGGATTGACTAATGCAGCGATATTTTGTATCTGCAGAGCAGTTTAATGAACACGCTGTGATCATCACAGGTGATGATGCACGCCATATCGGCAAGGTCATGCGTGGTAAACCTGGAGATAAACTGATTGTCAGTGACGGAAACGCCAGAGAAGCACTCGTGGAAATTGAGACCATTGAAGCGGGTCAAGTGACAGCCAATATTGTAGAGCCCCTAATTATGGACCATGAAGCACGGATTCGTGTAACTGTGGCACAGAGTTTGCCCAAGGGCGACAAGATGGAAACAGTTATCCAGAGATGTACTGAGATTGGGGCGGTATCATTTATACCCTTCCTATCAGAGCGTACAATTGTGCAATATGATGCCAAAAAAGAAGGCAAACGACTGGAGCGATGGCGGAAAATTGCCAAGGAAGCTGCCGAGCAGAGTCACCGGAATCGCATTCCATCCGTGGAGCAGCCGCTTTCCTGGAAAGGGCTGTTATCTTCTTTTGAGGGCTATAACCTGGTATGTTATTGTTATGAGAAAGAAAACGGTAAACAGCTGAGAGATGCGCTGAAGCCGTTTGTGGAGCAGCTTGCACCTGGTGCAAGTGCAGAAGTACTGATTGTTGTTGGACCGGAAGGTGGATTTTCTGAGAAGGAGACGGCAGAGGCTGATCAGGCAGGTGCTGTATCTGTTGGACTGGGCAAACGCATATTGCGTGCTGAGACAGCTGGAATGGCAGCACTAACTTGCGTGTTATATGAATCCGGAGAAATGGGAGGAATGTAATTATGCCATCCGTGGCGTTTTACACCTTAGGCTGCAAAGTTAATTTCTATGATACAGAGGCGATTTGGCAATTGTTCAAAAACGAAGGTTACGATCAAGTGGACTTTGATGAACAGACAGCGGATGTATACTTGATTAATACTTGTACAGTAACCAATACCGGCGACAAAAAGAGCCGTCAAATTATTCGTCGTGCCATTCGGCGCAATCCGGAGGCGATCGTGGCTGTTACAGGCTGCTATGCGCAGACTTCTCCGGCAGAGATTCTGGACATTCCTGGGGTGGATCTGGTTATCGGTACACAGGACCGTGACAAGATTTTGCCATATGTTCATGAAATTCAGGAGTCCCGTCAACCCGTTAACGCGGTGCGTAATATTATGAAGACCCGTGTATTTGAAGAAATGGACGTACCGGATTTTGCTGACCGTACCCGCGCATTCCTGAAGATTCAGGATGGTTGCAATAACTTCTGTACATTCTGCATTATTCCGTGGTCTCGTGGTCTCTCACGCAGCCGTGAGGCGAACAGCATTATTCAACAGGCGCATCAACTCGTACACGCCGGATACAAGGAGATTGTTCTGACTGGTATTCATACAGGTGGGTATGGCGATGACATGGAAAATTACGATCTGACCGATCTGCTGTGGGATTTGGACAAGGTAGAAGGTTTGGAGCGTATTCGAATCAGCTCGATTGAAGCCAGCCAGATCGATGACCGCATGCTAGACGTGATCCAACGTTCGGATAAACTCGTTCGACACTTCCATATTCCGCTGCAAGCGGGCGATGATACGGTGTTGAAACGCATGCGCCGCAAATATACGACAGAAGAGTTCTACAATAAGATGCTTCGCATTCGGGAAGCGATGCCGGATGTAGCGATTACGACAGATATTATTGTTGGATTTCCGGGTGAGACCGATGAGATGTATCGTAATGGGTATGAATTGATGCGGAAGATCGGTTTTTCCGAAATGCACGTATTCCCTTATTCCAAGCGTACAGGTACGCCAGCAGCGCGAATGGAAGACCAGGTGGACGAAGAGGTCAAAAATGCACGTGTGCATGAACTGATTGAATTGTCTGAGCAGATGCAGCTGGAGTACGCTAAGCAGTTTGTCGGACAGGTACTGGATGTTATTCCTGAAGGTGAAGCGAAGGGCCGCGAGGGAAGTGGCAAGCTGCACGGTTATAGCGACAACTACATTCAACTGGTCTTTGACGGAACCATGGATATGGTCGGTAAAGTGTGCCGAGTTAAAGTGGTTGAAGCTGGTGTCAACGAGAGTCAGGCTACACTGGTACGTGTGTTGGAAGAGAATCTGAAGTCCGCCGCGATGTGATCGAGGCGACAGAAACAAGGATTTCATTTCCTTGGGGAGCTTACCCGGGGAGATGAGGTCCTTCTTTTGCAAAAAATAAGATAAAGATATTGAAGTCGATGGGGGAGAGCACGATGAACAAAAAAGAAATTTCAGCAGGCGGAGTTGTTTATAGAACAGGGGAAGACGGACATCTTCAAATTCAGCTTATCGTAGATCGTTATGGTAAAACAACTCTCGCCAAGGGCAAAATGGAAGATGGAGAAACAATCGAACAGACGGCACTGCGCGAGATCTTGGAAGAGACAGGTATGGTGGGCCGCATTGTAGAGCCCGTTGATATCATTGCTTATACGTACCAACATGCAGATTTTGGCCCGGTGGACAAGGAAGTTCATTATTATCTCGTTGAAGCCAAGAGTGGAGATCTGCAGCCTCAGATTGAAGAAATCAAGGGTGTGGATTGGTATGCTCCGGAAGAAGCATGGTCCAGACAGCAGCAGAGCGGATATGATAATAACGATGATATCTTGCGTGTAGCCCTGAACAAGTTAGGCATTAACGTATAACGCAGTATAGTTCTAGTCTTGGTCAGTTAGCCGCGCGTTCAGTGGGCCTGGATAGGAGATCATCAAGCCACGGGTGACTTCGCCGCGGGGGCGTGGACCGGTGGTTTTTTGTGCCAGATTGGCAAGTAACAGAACGGCAAAGCAAGCAGTGAACTGGTGATGTTAAAAAGGGTCTGGGCATGAGCAATCTGTGCCCCATTGTCCGCTGACAGCCAGGCCGAAGCTGCATGCAGCTGGCCGATCAGCGGCATGAACAGCAGTGCTCCCGCAATGTTTAATACCACATGGGATGCTGCGACAAATTTGCCTGCGGATGCTCCGCCCGCGGCAGCAATCACAGCGGTGATGCAGGTTCCCACGTTGGACCCGATCACAATGGCGATGCCGATCTCCACAGGTAACACCCCTGTGGCTGCGAGCGTAATCGCCATGCTAATGACAGCGGCACTGCTGTGAATGAGCGCTGTCAGACAGGCGCCTGCCAGAAAGCCCCACCACAGGCTGTCGGCCGAACGGTCGAGAAACCATTGAAATACGCCCATGCTCCGCAAGGGTAAGGCAATGGATTGCATCACCTGAATGCCTGTCATAACAAGTGCAAATCCCGCAGCTGCGAGGAAGCTGTACTGGATGTTAAACAGAGTTCGGCGCGTCCGCTCAGGAGCGGCCAGATTACGTTCACCAAGTACAACAAACATGGCCCAGCCCGTCAGCGACAGGACAAGCAGCGGCAGGGAAGCGCGTCCGATCTGTAGTCCCACCAGCTCCGTCGTCAGACATGTCCCGATGTTGGTGCCAAGGATGATGCCGAGTGTGCGTCCATAGGTAATTAATCTGGCATTAGCCAGTCCAATGGTGAGTACGGTGACCGCAGTACTGCTCTGTAACAGGGCCGTCGCGCCTGCACTGAAGGCCATGCCTTTCCATGGAGCAGAGGTGGCGCGATTGAGCCAACCTCCCAACATGGGCCCTGCCATGCGCTGCAAGGCCGTTTCCATCAGCTTCATGCCACCAAAAAAGATAATAAGCCCGTAGAGTAGGGGCAATATCACATCTCTAAACATAGAAACATCATTCCTTCCGTCCGGTTCCTTAACTCATCCTATGAGTAAATAGAGACAACCATGACAAGCCTAAAGGAATTCAGAGGAAGCGAACCTCCCTCAATTCAAGTATTTTAATTGCCGCACCCCAATTCGAAAGATACGGTGATTCGTGCAAACGTAGTGGAGAGGACGAAATCGAATCTGAAGAAGCGAAGCGTGCGCCTAAAAGCTTTCTGAAAGAAAGCTACATCGGAAGCATATGCTGTGTCCGGATTTTCCCTTTTAAAAAGGGAATCAAAAAAATCTGGAGACAGCAGCGATCGGAAGATCGATTCGTAACCGAAACGCCACCTAATTGCTGCACCCCAATTCAAATGATACGGTGATTCGTGCAAACGCAGCGAAGAAGACGAAATTGTTACCGAAGAAGCGAAGCGCTCGCCTTTATCCCCGGATTTTCCCTTTTAGAAAGGGAGTCAAAAAAATCTGGGGATAACAGCGATCAGAGGAACAATTCGTCGCCGTAGCGTCTCCTTTGCACCAAACCTATCTTTTGAACTATTAAATTAAAGGAAGTGAATCTACCTTGCCATCAGTTACACTCGAACGCAGTCGCAAAAAGCGGCTTGAACATGCACATCCATGGATATTTAACAATGAAATTGCCTCGGTTGACGGAAACCCGGAGCCGGGAGATCTGGTCAATGTATTGAATCATCAAGGTCGCTATCTGGCGACAGGGTATTACAATCCCGCATCTCAGATCACGGTAAGGGTTGTAGCTTATCAACCCTTGGAGTCCGAACAGATGGATACGGCATTCTTTGCATCGCGTTTCCGCGATTGCCTGCGTCATCGGGAACGTTTTATCCAGGATGGAGAGGCGTACCGTCTCGTTTATGGCGAAGCTGATTTTCTGCCAGGATTAATTGTTGACCGATTTGGCAGCATCCTCGTTGTACAGTTGCTTACACTTGGCATGGATCGTTGCCGTGAAGCCATCGTACAGGCACTCATTGAAGTGATGCAGCCTGAAGGCATATATGAGCGCAGTGATGTCTCGATTCGTGAACTGGAAGGTTTGGAGCAGACCAAAGGTCCATTGTACGGAGATTGCCCGCGACATGTCACCGTTACCGAGAATGGACTACTCATTAAAGTGGACATCGTGGAAGGTCAGAAGACAGGTTACTTCTTCGACCAACGTGAGAATCGTGCAGCGATCGAACCGCTCATGAAGGGTTGGGGTTACAAGAGTGGCATCACACTTCAAACGACCGAGCAGGATGGCACAGAGCAGCTGTTACCTGTGAATAAAAGCGGTAAGGTAGTTACATTCCCTTATTGGGATGGTGCCACCGTACTGGAGTGTTTCTCACACACAGGCAGCTTCACGTTGAATGCCTGCAAGTATGGAGCCAAGAAAGTGACTTGTCTTGATATTTCGGAACATGCCATTGAGAGTGCACGAACAAATGTGGAGCTGAACGGTTTCACTGACCGGGTCGAGTTCGTAGTTGCTGATGCATTCCAGTACTTGCGTGAACAAGTGAAAGGGCTGGATGAACGTACCGCACGTGCACGTGCAGGCGAACAAAAAGTGGATACATCCAAAGCGCTTGCAGGTGGCGGTAAAACGTTTGATGTAGTGATCCTCGATCCCCCAGCGTTTGCCAAAACGAAATCAGCAGTCAAAGGTGCATGCCGTGGATATAAGGATATCAATCTGCAAGGAATGAAACTGGTCAATGAGGGCGGATATCTGGTAACAGCTAGCTGTTCATATCACATGCGTCCAGACCTGTTCCTGGATACAATTGCGGATGCAGCGGAAGATGCAGGCAAAGTGCTGCGTCTGATCGACTGGAAGGCAGCAGGTAAGGACCACCCGCAAATTTTGGGCGTGGATGAAGGACATTATCTGAAGTTTGCTATTTTCGAAGTGCGCAGTAAAAAGAATTAGAAGAGTCTCTGTTCACTTTTTTAATCTCTTGTGAGATAAAGTGAACGTTTATATGAATGATACTTTCGGTCAAAAGTCCACAGTGTGAACAACTGCGGGCTTTTTGCCGTGTTAACGGAGAGAATCTCCGGTTTTACCGGATAGTGGCAAACGTATGTTCCGAACCAAGTCAGATATGTTATACTGGGAATTAAAATCTTGTACGTGTGGTTTGGAGGATTAGACATGTCCGTTCGTTTTGTTATTGGCCGGGCAGGCAGCGGTAAAAGCTCGCTGATTACCCGGGAAATTACATCTTTGCTTCAAAAGGAACCGCAAGGCAAACCTTTAATTTTACTTGTACCCGAACAGAGTTCTTTTCGAACAGAGCAGGCATTGGTGTCTTCTGGAGCAATCAAAGGTACCATGCGTGCAGAAGTGCTCGGCTTTCGACGTCTAGCCTATCGTATAATGCAGGAAGCAGGCGGTTCTGCTCGTATTCCAATCGGAGCCGAAGGCAAAAAGATGCTGCTCTACAAAGTCATCCAGCGCCGTAAGGAAGAATTGAAGCTGTTTGGTGCATCCGGCAGCCAGCTGGGTTTTATAGGTGAATTAAATGACTTATATAGTGAATTTAAACGTTATGAAGTAGATCCATCATTGCTGGAAGAAGGGCTGACTGGAGGGTATACCTCATCCTCTTCACCAATTCTGGAGGACAAGCTGCATGACTTGAATCTGATATATCGTGACTATGAACAGGAACTAACCAATCTATATATTGATGATGAAGACACGTTGACCGAACTGACAGAGCGTTTGTCGGAAAGTACATTGCTGCAGGATGCCCAGATCTGGATTGATGGTTTTCAGGGATTCACACCACAGGAGATGAGTGTGATCGGCCGGCTGATGTTGCAGTCGTCTTCCGTGACGATTGCACTGACCTTGGATCGTCCTTATGATCATGGAGCGCTGCCTGGAGAACTGGAACTGTTCTATCCTACGGCGAGTGCCTATGCGCGTCTCAAAGGGATGGCTGAAGAGCTGGGTGTACCGAGTGATATCACCGTGCTGGATTCAGAGATTCCACCGAGATACAAGGATCGTCCGGGACTTGCTCATCTGGAGGCTGGGTTCGACCGCCGAATCCGGTGGAAAGGTGAGGGTCTTGATTCCGGAATTCGTCTGATTGCAGCGGAGAACCGACGAGCTGAGATGGAGGGAGCACTGCGTGAGATGCGGCGCCTGGCGCAAGACGAAGGTGCACGTTATCGGGATATGGCGGTACTTGTCCGCCAGTTGGATACTTACGCTGATATAGCCGAACCGCTATTCAGGGATTATGGTGTACCTGTCTTTTTGGACCGCAGAAGAAATGAACTGCATCATCCATTATCCGAGTTTATCCGTTCCGCATTGGATATTGTTCGTCGCCACTGGCGTTACGAGGATGTATTTCGGTGTGTCAAAACGGATCTGCTGCTTCCGCGTGATGGTTCCATCACCCGTGAAGATATGGACCAGCTTGAGAATTATGTACTGGCTTGTGGTATTCATGGATATCGCTGGACTGACGGCAAACCGTGGAAATATGTACCCAGCCTGTCGCTTGAAGACAATGGTCAGGATGGACGTAGTCGAGGACGGGACCAAATGCTTTCTTTAATGGAGCGTTGTCGAGCGGTCATTACAGATTCCATGGGTGCGTTTGAGAAACGGATGAAAAAGGCAAAGACAGCCAAAGCCCAATGCGAGGCACTGTACAGATTGCTGGAAGAGGCTGAAGTCCCAGGGAAGTTGGAACATATGTCTGCTGAAGCTAAGGCGCAAGGTGACCCCGAACGATCGAGAGAACATCGGCAGATGTGGGGAGCTGTGCTGGATCTATTGGATCAGATGGTCGATATGATGGGCAATGAACTGCTGGATATCACGCTGTTTGCCGGAATGATTGAGACCGGATTGACGGAACTGAAGCTGGGTCTGGTACCGCCAGCACTGGATCAGGTTTTGGTTGGTTCCATGGACCGTACACGTCTTCAAGACATCAAATACGTATTTATCCTGGGTGCAGTTGATGGTGAATTGCCCGCCGTACCTCAGGATGATGGTGTATTAACGGAACTGGAGAGAGCGTTACTGACGGAACGAGGCGTGGCGCTTGGACCGGGTGCAACGAGGCAAATGCTGGATGAACGTTTTCTGATCTATACGGCACTTACAGCGGCAAGCAGCCAGTTGTGGCTGAGTTACCCGGTTGCTGATGATGAGGGAAAAGCACTGCATCCTTCCGAGATTGTCCGCCATGTACGGAAAATGTTTGGTCTGCAAGAACAGCCATTGCTCGCTCAACCACCGGTTGTGAACTCGGAAGAAGTGCATTGGTCCTATGTCACCCATCCAGGTCAGAGTCTGTCTGCGCTGATTGGACAATTGCGCAAATGGCGACGCGGAGAAGACATCCCTGAAATGTGGTGGGCGGTCTACAATTGGCATGTATCTCGGGAGACAAGCAGACCTCAGCTGGAGCGGTTACTGGGATCGATCTTTTATCGTAATCGGGCATTGCCACTACGGACAGCCACCAGTCGCAGATTGTATGGCACAGAGGTGAGGACGAGTGTTTCGCGAATGGAGCGGTTCGTAGCTTGTCCGTTCTCCCATTTTGCTTCGCACGGGCTGCGTCTCAAAGAACGGCAATTGTACCGCCTTCAGGCTCCTGATATCGGACAACTGTTTCATGCTGCACTGAGCCAGCTGGCTATGCGGTTGCGTGAAGAAAATCGTAGTTGGGGCAGCTTGACCCCAGACCAATGCCGCAAGGAAGCCGAGCAAACGGTGGAGCAGATTGCACCACAGCTGCAAGGGGAGATTTTGCTAAGCACCAAGCGATACGGTTATATTTTCCGCAAATTGAAGGACATTGTTAGCCGGGCATCCGTTATTCTTGGGGAACAGTCCAGACGTGGAAGTTTTGAACCGATTGGGTTGGAGCTTGATTTTGGACCGGATAAAACGCTGCCCCCACTTCGTTTTGAACTGGAGAACGGCTGTGTGATGGAAATTGTGGGTCGGATTGACCGTGTGGATGTGGCAGAAGGAGAGAATGGTCTGCTCCTTCGTGTAATTGACTATAAATCAAGCCAGACGGACCTCAAGCTTCATGAAGTGTATTATGGTCTGTCATTGCAGATGCTCACCTATCTGGAGGTGCTGCTTAGTGCTGCCGAGGAATGGCTTGGGGAAACGGCGATGCCGGGAGGAACGTTGTATTTCCATGTGCATAACCCGCTATTGCAATCTGCAAATGGTATGACATCGGAGCAAGCCGGACAAGAACTGCTGAAACGGTTCAAAATGAAAGGTTTGCTGCTGGCGGACCGGGATGCTATCGCGCAAATGGACAACACCCTGGATAAGGGATATTCAGCCATTATTCCGGTTGCCCTTAAGGCAGATGGCAGCTTTTATAGCAGTGCTGCTGTAGCTACGCCAGAGCAATGGGATACGCTGCTTGCTTCGGTTCGCAGTAATATTCGTGAGATTGGTACCCGGATTACGGATGGGGATGTGGCTATTGAGCCTTATCGCATTCAGCAGGAAGTGGCATGCACGTTTTGTCCTTATAAGTCCGTTTGTCAATTTGATGAGAATATAGAAGGAAATGAATACAATCTGCTTGCCAAACCTGGCAAACAGCAAATCTGGGATATGTTATCTCACACCAAAGGAGGGGAAACATCATGACGAATATGCCCAAACCGGAAGGAAGCTTCTGGAGTGACGACCAGTGGAGTGCGATCTCGGAAAGTGGAGAAGACATTCTGGTTGCCGCTGCGGCGGGATCGGGAAAAACAGCCGTATTGGTTGAACGTATTATTCGCAAGATCGCAGATCCCTCCCAAGGATTCAGTGTGGATCGGTTGCTTGTAGCTACGTTTACCAAAGCGGCTGCCGCCGAGATGAAACAACGGATTCGGGAAGCGCTGGAACGTGCGCTGGAAGAACAGCCTGGAGAAGAACATTTGCGTAAGCAGCTGTCCCTGCTTGGACGGGCATCCATTACAACATTGCATTCATTCTGTATGGAAGTCATTCGCCGGTACTATCAGCAAATTCCGTTGAACCCGGCTTTCCGTATCCTGAATGAAAATGAAGCGGAAATCATGCGGCAGGAACTGCTCGAAGAACTCTTTGAGGAAAAGTATGGCGAAGAAGATGAAGGCAGTACATTCCGCGAATTGGTGGACTGGTTCAGTGGAGAGCGAAACGATGATGCGATGCATCGACTGGTACAACGGTTGTATGATTTCTCCCGCAGTCATTCCTGGCCGGATCATTGGCTCTCAGAGATGGCATCCGCTTTTCAGGTGGAAAGTGTGGAGGAACTGGGACATTCAGCTTGGGTCCAGAGTATTTTGCGTGATGCGGCTCTTGCTCTAAGTGGTGCAGCAGGACTGCTTCGTCAAGGGATTCATATTTCCATGCAGCCTGAAGGCCCGGCACCTTATGCAGATACGTTAAAAGAAGATCTGGTGATGGTGGAAGAGCTGCTGTCTGCGGTCCAGGTTATGCCATGGGAGAGGTTGCCTGAAGTGTTTCAACCCGCTGCATTTGGCAAACTGAAACCCTGCAAAAAGGATCAAACGGATCCGGCTTTACAGGATCAGGTGAAGGAACTTCGTGAGGCTGCGAAAAAAGCAGTTACCGATCTGAAAGGCTCATTGTTTGGAAGAAGTGCGTTTTCGTTCTGGCAGGAGCTGGAGCAGGCGGCACCACTTATGCAGGAGTTGTCGAGGATGGTTAGTACATTTGGTGAACGTTATCGGCAGGCCAAACAGGAACGTGGGCAAGTTGACTTCAGTGATCTGGAGCATTATTGCCTTCACATTTTGCGACATGAGGATTCAACGCCTGAACTGTCGATGCCTTCCGATGCGGCTATGGAATACCGTTCGCGATTCGATGAAGTGTTGCTTGACGAATATCAGGATACCAATACGGTTCAGGAAGATATCGTGAAACTGATCTCCAGGGAAAACCCGGGTAACCGATTCATGGTAGGTGATGTCAAACAGAGTATCTACCGTTTCCGGTTGGCCGAGCCAGGTCTGTTTATGAACAAGTATCGTCAGTATGGAGCGAGCACACGTAATGATGACTTGGTTGGAAATCGTACAGGTCAACGTATTGATCTTGCGCGAAATTTCCGCAGTCGTGCGGAAGTCGTGCATTCGGTCAATATGATATTCCGGCAACTCATGAATGAAGGTGTTGCAGAGATTGCTTACGATGAACGTGCTCAACTGGCATATGGGGCTACGTTCCCGTCAGAAACGCTTGGCGATGAGGCGTATACACCTGAACTCATCCTGATCGATCGTCAGGGCGGTGGGCCTGATCTAACAGAGAATACGGATGAGAACGGAGATGCAGCGGTCTCCGCAGAACTGGAGAGTGCCGAACTTGAAACAGCCCAGTTGGAAGCACGGGCGATCGCAAGGCGTATTCGTGAGATAGTTGGAGATACGGACAAACCTGCCCTCCATGTATATGACAAAGCCCTGCAAACGATGCGCCCGGCACGTTACGGTGACATGGTCATCTTGCTCCGTTCAACCTTGATGTGGGCTCCGCTCATGATTGAGGAATTCAGACAGCAGGGAATTCCTGCTGGCGGAGAACAGAGCAAGGGCTATTTTCAGGCTACGGAAGTGGAAATCATGATGTCTCTGCTTCAGCTTGTTGATAATCCAAGGCAGGATATTCCGCTCGCTTCCGTGCTTCGTTCCCCGATTGTTGGACTGGATGAAGAAGAACTGGCACAGATTCGGCTCGGTGACAAAAGACAGTCTTTCTACGATGCAGTTATAACAGCTGCTGGAGAATGGGGCAATTCCTCCACTAATGCCGTACAACAATCCGGGCAGGAGAATCATCCTGATTCCAATATCGTCCAGCGGCAGTGGCCGGAAGCCTGGTCAGAGATGGAGCAGGGACAGCGGGAGACAGCAGCTTCAGTCGAGGCAGAGATCCTGGATGATGTCTATGAATTCGATGTGCATACAGATGGAATTCAAGATGCTGGTGTTGATGGACATGCAAGCGAGGATATGGGCGTTACGGAGATTTCAGGCTCGGAGTTGCAGCAGAAGTTAATTCGCTTTATGCGTCAATTGGAGCAGTGGAGACTTGAAGCAAGACAAGGCAGTCTAAGTGAACTGATCTGGCGTATGTATCGGGAAACCGGTTATTTAGACTGGGTTGGGGGTCTTCCCGGAGGACTGCAACGTCAAAGTAATCTTAAGGCATTGTACGATCGCGCAAGACAATATGAGGAATCAACTGCGAATCGCGGCTTGTTCCGCTTCCTGACCTATGTTTCCAGACTGCGGGAAAACGGGGGAGACCTCGGGACTGTAGCAAGTAGTTCTGGTGAGCAGGACAACGCCGTACGGATCATGACGATTCACCGGAGTAAAGGTTTGGAGTTTCCAATTGTCTTTGTCGGTGGCATATCCAAGATGTTTAATCAGCAGGATCTGAACGCACCCTTCTTAATGCATAAGGAACTGGGATTTGGTCCGAGGTTTGTGGATCGTGAGAACAGGGTTGCCTATCCTACATTAGCCAATCTGGCGATTCGCCGTCGTGCGCAATTTGAACTGCTTGCTGAAGAGATGCGTGTGCTGTATGTTGCGTTGACCCGTCCCAAAGAGAAAATGATACTGCTGGGTACCGTAAAAGATGTCGCGAAAAAAGCGCTCGCGTGGTCTCAGGTCAAGGACAGCCCTGAATTGGCATTGCCAGATTATCTTCTCGCTGCGGGACGGAGTTACCTGGACTGGATTGGGCCATCCCTGATGAGGCATCCAGATGCGGCCGTGCTGCGTGAACTTGCAGGAAGCAATGATTCGTTCTCGACCTGTCTTGCAGATGATGAATCACGATGGGCGATTTCTATTATTTCCGCCGATCAGGTATCCCGTGATCATGTGTTGGATCAGACACTCGGGGAAGAAGACGGGATGACAGAGGTGCGGAAAGAACGAATTGCTGCACTAAAGGCGGTTCAGCCTGTGGAGCTGATTCCATCCTCAACTGTAGAAGAACTGACGAAGAGTGCACAAGATACGGCTAACCATAACATTCAAGATGCAGGTGCAGTTCCAGAATCCTCTCAAGAAGAGCAGACACGTCTGATTCGCGAGGTTGATCAGCGGCTTTCGTGGACGTACCCCTATGAAGCAGCAACTCAAGTGGCAGCCAGTACATCTGTCACGGATTTGAAAACGTTACTTGCGATGCAGGATATCCAGTCCGTAGAGGTGATGGAGGAACTGGGAGAACAATCCGAGACATTATTGGATCACAACACGTCAGGAATCAATTACACCAAAGATGAATCAGGCCAGGCACTACGCGGCTTATCCGGTGAGTTGAACGAGCATGAGACTGGATCAGGGTCAGATTCAAACGGTATGGTGAACGTTTTGGATGTGGGGGCTGCGAGTACATCTTTCAAATTGCATCTGCGTCGTCCCAAATTTATGGGAGAGAACCAACTGACAGGAGCAGAACGGGGGAACGTGTATCATACGTTGATGCAGCATCTTCCTATAGATGGATCGGCCATTGATTTACAGCTTGTTGAGCAGACCATTCAGCGACTGGTGGAGCTCCAGATTTTGCTGTCCCATCACACGGAGGTGATCGAACCGGAAGAGCTGGTCGGATTTTTTGATACAGAACCAGGGAAAGAGCTGTTGCGTGTAGCGTGGGTGAAAAGGGAGATTCCGTTTGTGTATGGACTTCCGGCACATCAGTCCCCTGCGGAGTGGTTACATGAACGGGCAGCGAACTCAACAATTGAAAATGAAACCGTGCTTGTACAGGGGATTATCGATTGTCTGTATGAGGTTGATGGTGAGCTTGTCCTGCTCGATTACAAGACGGATCGGGTGTTGGAGCATCGTGGTGGTTTGGATGAACTCACCAAAAATTATCGCTTCCAGCTGGATCTGTATGGACGGGCTATCGAAGATATATTAGGTCGGAAAGTGGACCGGAAATGGCTGTACTTTTTTGATGGTGGACATGCAGTGAAATTATAAAAGACTGAAATTTTAAACGAATTGGATCGGAATTTAAAGCCATGGATTTCATATGGGAGAGGGGTGGAACGGACGATGCGTATTTTGCATACAGGGGACTGGCATTTGGGAAAAACGCTGGAAGGACGAAGCCGACTGCGTGAACAGGAAGATTTCGTGGATGAACTCGTCAGACTGGCGGATGAGCAGCAGGCGGATGCCATATTGATGGCCGGGGATGTGTATGATTCGGTGAATCCTCCCGCAGCAGCGGAGCAGCTTTTTTACGAGGCGGCAGCGCGTTTGACAGCAAATGGAAGACCTCTTGTGGTGATTGCAGGAAATCATGATCAGCCGGAGCGTGTAGCTTCTGTCACTCCACTTGTGAACAGGCAGGGCATTACACTCGTAGGTATGCCTACTTCAGAAGCAGTGACCATCCATGCAAAGCGGACCGGAGAGACTGGACAGATTGCCGCATTACCTTATCCTTCTGAAGCCAGATTGAATGAATTGCTGACAATGGATGGGGATGAAAATGTGCTCCGTCAGGCATACAGTCAACGGGTGGGTATGTTAATGCAGCGGCTGGCCGCTTCTTTTCGCCCGGATACCGTGAACTTGGCCATGAGTCATATCTATGTGCTTGGCGGACTTGAGAGTGATTCGGAACGCCCGATTCAGATCGGTGGGGCTTACACGGTGGACCCTTCATCTCTATCGACTGGTGCGCAATACACGGCGCTTGGGCATCTTCATCGTTCACAGGCTGTTAAAGGAGACGGTGTGATTCGATATAGCGGTTCTCCTCTCGCCTACAGCTTCTCGGAAGCAGGACAGAGCAAGTCTGTCACGATGGTTGATCTCGCACCGGGCGGAGCAGCACAGGTAGAAGAAGTTTTGTTGACGTCCGGGCGTCCGCTTGTTCGCTGGAAGGCACGTGGCGGTCTGGCAGAAGTATATCGCTGGCTGGAAGAGGGACGTGATCCGCAGGCTTTTATTGACATGGAAGTATGGCTGGACGAGGCAATGTCCCTGAAGGAGATTCAACAGCTGCGAAAATCACATGAAGGGATCATTCATATTCGTCCGGTGTATCCCGAGATGGCTGCAGCAGGGCTTATGGAGCAACGATCCGAGCTACCGGTCCACGAACT
This sequence comes from Paenibacillus amylolyticus, assembly GCF_050990605.1. GTDB lineage: Bacteria > Bacillota > Bacilli > Paenibacillales > Paenibacillaceae > Paenibacillus > Paenibacillus amylolyticus_H. The sequence goes on along the minus strand of NZ_CP158832.1, from coordinate 4,442,330 downwards.
ATTCCGCAAATTCTATCAGCGTCAGACGGGTGGTGCACAACCGGAAGACAGCCTGGTGAAGCTTTTCCTGGAACTTGTGGATGAAGACGAGCCGGGTGTGCGTGAGGAGGTCGAGGAAAGATGAAGCCAATTCTATTAAAAGTTGCCGGACTGCAAAGCTATCGGGAGATGCAGGAGATTGATTTTACCGTGCTGACGGAGACGGGGCTATTTGGTATTTTTGGTCCAACGGGTAGCGGTAAATCTTCCTTGCTCGATGCCATCACCCTCGCCATGTACGGAAAAGTGGAACGTGCGGTGAACGGGACGCAAGGCATTATGAATCATGCAGAGGACTCGTTGTCGGTTGCTTTTACATTCGAACTGATGTCGGCGGAAGGCACTCGAAGGTTCCGGGTAGAGCGACGTTTCAAACGAAATAATGAAGTGTCGGTGAGTAACACGATCAGCAAATTCATAGAGACGGTCCATGGCGAAGAGCAGGTACTTGCCGACAAATTGGCAGATGTGAATCGTTGCGTTGAAGATGTGATCGGTTTGAAGATGGATGATTTTACACGGGCAGTTGTGCTTCCTCAAGGGAAGTTTGCCGAGTTTTTGTCACTCAAGGGCAGTGAACGTCGCCAGATGTTGCAACGATTATTCCATCTGGAGAAGTATGGGGACCAGTTGGCTATCAAATTAAGTCGGCGGGTCAAGGATAATGATATGGTTCACCAATCTCTTGCTGCGGAGCAACAGGGACTTGGCAATGCCAGCAAGGAGACGCTGGATGAAACGAAACGTCTTCTTCAATCTGCTGTTCAGCAGTCTGAATTATCCCGCAAAGTGCTGGATGAAGCTACAAAGGAAGCCGAACAGCTTGGTAGAATACGTGAGCTAAGTAATGAACGGCAGGTCCGTATGGATGAACAGCAGAAACTGAAAGCACTGGAGCCACAGGTGGAAGCAGGTGAACAACGGCTGAAACAATCCGTTGCGGCAGATGCCATACTGCCTGCGTTGCAGACGGTTCGAGATGCTATGGCTACGCAGAAGCAGCGGCAGATTGCCGCCGAGACAGCTCATTCGCAAGCACTGGAACACGAACGTCTGGCGGTTCTTGAAGCAGAGAAAGCTGAGACGGCGAGTAAGCAGGTGACTGAGGAAGAACCAAAACTTTTGCTGCGACTGGAACAACTTGAACAAGCGAAAGAGCTGCAACGGGAACGGGACGGGCTTCAAGCCGATTGCTCACGCCTTGCGCAGCTTTTGGAACAGGGGCAAGGTGAACAGACTGCGCTGGGTCAGCAGCTTGAGAAAGAAAAGGAGTTGCAGCAGCGCGGGCGTAAACGGCGTGAGGAACTACAGGAGAGCCTCAAGCCAAATGAGGTGAAGTCAGAGGAACGCAGGCAACTTCAGGCTGCGCTTGAGCTGAAGCATCGTGTGGATACTGCTGCGGAGCAGTTGCAGCAAAACAAAGCTGACATGCAAGCCTATAAGCAGTCGGCAGAACAGGGAGCCGATAAGCTGAAGGCGGCGGCTGAAGAAGAAAGACGCCTGAGTGATCAGCGTCAGCATCTGGTAGAACAGGCGTCAGCAGGTCTTGAGGCCTTGCTTGCCTGTGAGCAGGACCTCAGCCGCGAACAGAGCCTGCTGGCCCTTGCGGAGGAACAGTTGCGTGGCACGATGCGCGAGCAGGAGCTGCACCGGCTGTCCTCCGCCTTGCGCGCCGAGCTGCGCGATGGCGAGCCATGCCCGGTGTGCGGCTCGCCGCATCACCCGCTCCCGGCTGCGCCGCCGGGAGAAGGTCCGCACGCAGGCGATGCGGACCTGGAACTGCTGCGCAGCCTGCACGCGGAGCTGCAGGAGCTGCGCTTTGGGCTGCGCCAGCAGCTGCACGAACGTCGCAGCCTGCTGACGCAGCTTGGCGCTGCGGCCGGCGAAGCTCCTGCCGCAGCCGAGGCCGCGCCTGCGGCAGCGGAGCCCGAGCCCGCCGGGTCGCCCGAGCACGGGCGCTCCCCGGCAGGCTGGGCATCGCGTGCCGCTGCGCTGCGCGAAGCCGCGCAGGCGCTGGCTGCCGCAGCAGCGCCGCTCCAGGCCGAAGCCGCCGCTATTTAGGTTAGCAGGCGGCTGTGGGCGCGCAGCAGCGCCGCATGGAAGCGGCAGCTGCGCAGGAGGCCGGCCTTGCCGGGCTCGCCCAAGCGGAGCGCAAGCTGGCCGAGAGCGAGGCTGCAGCGGCTGCCTGGCAGGGCCGCTGGGCCGCGGAACTGCCAGGCATCGCTCAGGAGGAGGCCAAGGCCCTCTATCAGGCGATGCAGGAGCGCGATGCGCGCGCCGAAGACATCAAGGAACGTCTGAACAAAAGCGTGACGTTCCTTGAGGAAAAAGACCAGACCATCCAATCTCTCCAGCAGAAGCTGGTGGAATTGGACAAACAACTGATCCAGTGGCAGACGCAGTGGCAGGGCAATAGCAAACAGCTGGCTGAGAAGGAGGAACGCCTGCGTCAGTGGGTTGGGGAGCAGCGGGTAGAAGACCTGATTGCTGCGGCTCAGGGTCGTCTGGATGGATTGCGGAAAGCAGCTACGGATTCTGCGCAACGCTTCAAAGAAGCGGACACGCTGAAACAGGAGTCAGCCAAGAAAGATGTCATGGCTCAGCAGGTAGCCGCCTCGGCCGCAGAACATCTGCAACAGGCACAGGAACGCTGGCGGCAATTGCTGGAACAATCCCCGTTTGACTCGGATGATGCTGTTGTATCCGCCGCGATTCCTTCCCAGGAAGCCGAACGTCTGGCAGGGGAAATCCAGCAGCACCGTGAACGTGAGCGTGAACTGGCATCCCAGTTGCGCGAACTGGAACAGAAGCTGGGTGGTGCTGTTGTATCGGAGGAACAGTGGTTAGCCTGCACCGAACGTTTGCAGCAGGTCCGAATTGAGGACGAGGCTGCCCTTCGTGCCAAAGCACGTGCAGAACGTGATCTGGAGGATGTGGAGCAGCGACATGTTCGCTGGACCGAACTGGAGAACAAGCGGGTGGAGGTAAGCCGTCAAGGCGAACTGCTCAGCAAACTGCAATCCGCGTTCAGAGGCAATGCTTTTGTGGAGTATATTGCCGAAGAACAACTGATGCAGGTTAGTCATGCGGCATCTCAGCGTCTGCGTTTCCTGACCAAACAGCGTTATTCACTGGAGGTGGATTCCGGCGGTGGTTTTGTAATCTGTGATGATGCCAACGGGGGAGTCAAACGACCGGTATCAACGTTGTCAGGTGGCGAGACGTTTTTGACTTCGTTGTCACTGGCCTTGGCACTGTCGGCCCAGATTCAGCTGCGAGGTCAGTACCCGCTTCAATTCTTCTTCCTGGATGAAGGGTTTGGTACCCTTGACCCTGAGCTGTTGGATACCGTCATTACGTCTCTGGAAAAATTGCATGACGACCGATTGGCTGTTGGTGTCATCAGTCACGTGCCTGAACTGCGTGCACGTTTGCCGCGCAAACTTGTGGTGATCCCGGCAGGTGAAGCCGGTAACGGCTCACGTGTGGTCTTGGAGACCTTGTAGAGGGAAACGTGTATGATGTATGTTTGTCTGCTGGAGGAGTGCCCTGTTACCGCTTATAAAGCAACTGAATATTGCCCGAATTGATATTGTAAATATATTTCTTTTCTTGCTTTTATAACATAGCGGAGTGAGTTACATCACAGATACAGGTTCATCCAGCTGTTATACTACAGTTAAGCCGACAAACTTTATTTAAGTACCCCGGCGGACATCTGATCAGGACGTTTCCTGAATAGATGTCCGCGCAGCAGCCTTCCAAGGAAGCCGCTCACGGGGTGCTTCTTTTTTTTGTGTTTTCTCGTCAGTAGTGTCAATTCGCCCAGTTCTGAATACCATGAAAAGGTGATCAAGAGCAGAATCAGGGAGGCGTTGGCAAGTGGAAAAAGTGGAAGCGAAGAAATTATGCAAGGAACACATGCACCGTTATGTATGTGTACAGATGAATGACGGTATGCACTATGATGGCATTATGGAAAATGTGGATGACGAAATGATCTACCTGGCTGTTCCCGTTGGACCGGAAGCCATGGTGAATCATGCGAACTGGGCTCCAAATGCAATGCCTGGAGCGAACTATCCGATAGGTCATACTCGCGGATTTTATCCTGGATACGGCTACCCTGCTCCTTATCCGTATTATGGTTATGGCCGTAGACGTTTTAACCGACTGGTGCTCCCGTTATTTGCGCTTACAGCGTTAACCCTTTTACCGTACTATTGAAATTGAAAAAAACAGGCATAACTACAGTGATTCATTCTCATGCTTCTTATGAAAAATTTTGAAAATAACAAGCTGAGGATGGATGTGTTTCATTTAAGATACCGTACATCATGAATAGGGAAGTCTTATCAGATAAATGTGGAGTCTCAGTCTGATGTATAGCGACAGTCCTTGCAATATAACGGGCAACATACCGAACATCCAAAAGGTCATGCCTGTGCAGAAGCGAACTTCTGTAAGGCATGACCTTTTTTTGAACCTGATTAGTGTAAGATCGAAGATGAATGGGTGCCAGCATCGACTTCAAAACGCCCTTAACTTAATGCAGATTTCAGATCCTCAAGTAAATCTTCAACATCGTTGATCCCAACGGAGATCGAATCAAACCATCCGTGGTCCCTTCTGATGTGGGTGTGTTCACGACCAAAGCTCCGAGGGCGTTCATCAATTGCTGCTTCTCGATGCTGAACTTCTGAGGTACCGTGAAAATGACCTTTAAATTCAGGCCTATAGCCGCCATTGCAAGACCAATTCCTGTATTGCCTGGGGTAGCTTCAATCACAGTTCCATTTGGCTTAACATCTCCTCGTGCCAAGGCCTGCTCCAATAAAAACTTTCCGATCCGGTCTTTCACACTCCCTCCAGGATTCATGAATTCCAGTTTGGCGAACAGGCGGATTCCTTCCGGTAATGGATAACGAGTTAATTCAAGCAGAGGTGTACTACCTACAAGTTCCTGTACATGTTGATAAACGGTCAAATTAACCAATCTCCTATTTTTGAATTCATTAACCATACATATTTGTTTAATTGGAAAAAGTGCGTGATAAAACCATATTCGATAAAATGGGTAGTAATATATCCAATGTCGTATAGTGGTCGGCTTGATGATAGATGGACAGTTGACCCTGGATTACCTGGTTATGTGTCTAGAGATTGGACGTAGGTTTTTACTTCTAGTATGATAGAAGGGAATACATACATTGGAATACAAAGGAGGGTATGAACTATGGATTGCTTATTTTGCAAAATTGTAGAGGGCAGCATTCCCTCCAATAAAGTACTGGAGAATGACCATGTTATCGTTTTTCATGACATCCAGCCCGCTGCACCGACACATGTTCTTGTCATTCCGAAGAAACATATTGCTTCCATGAATGAAGTTACTGCAGAAGATCTGCCATTGATCGGCGAGATTCATCTGGCTGCTCAAGAAGCGGCGAAGCGTCTTGGCGTGGAGGAAAAAGGATATCGCTTAATCAACAATTGTGGTAAGGATGGAGAACAAACCGTTCATCATCTGCATTACCATTTGTTGGGTGGTACCAGACTTGGCGCGTTGACAAGTCTGTCCGATTCTCACAAATAAACGAGCTGACGGGTACTAATATTGAGGATTTAGTCATAACATTAAATCCACGAATATGTGACCAAATGCTTATATAATGAATTCATTTCATAATACCTTTGAGTTATAAAATGGATTCAAATAAGTGATCATTACATTGAGGTTGACACCTTTATTACCTTTCGCCTATAATGAAAGATGATGAACCGTGTTATTGCTCTTGGACGGTCTGGTCGGAGGGAGGGAAAACTGGTGTCTGAAACTAAAGTTCGCAAAAACGAGACTATTGATGCTGCACTTCGTCGTTTTAAACGCTCCATCGCTAAAGATGGCGTATTGGCTGAGGTGAAGAAACGTAAGCATTATGAGAAGCCAAGCGTAAAGCGCAAGAAAAAGTCCGAGGCTGCTCGTAAGAGAAAGTTTTAGGAGGATTTTAACTACATGAATCTTAGCGAACGATTGAACGAAGATATGAAGCAAGCGATGAAGAGTAAGGACAAGTTCAGACTCTCCAACATTCGGTTGATTCGTTCGACGATCAAGAATCTTGAAATAGATTTGAAAAGAGATTTGGATGACAACGAAGTGCTTGATATCCTGAGTCGTGAAATCAAACAGCGCAAAGATGCCCTCCAAGAATTTGACAAAGCGGGCCGTGAAGATCTCGCGGCAAATGCAAAAGCGGAAATTGAAGTACTCATCCAGTACCTTCCCACACAGCTTACCGAAGAAGAAATTAAAGTTATTGTACAGCAGACCATCCAGGAAACCGGTGCTTCTTCGAAAGCCGAGATGGGGAAAGTCATGGCTGCCCTTATGCCGAAAGTTAAAGGCAAAGCGGACGGCAAACTGGTAAATCAAGCAGTTCAACAATTTCTGCAATAAAGCAAATCAATAAACACCTCCTGACCTTTCAGGAGGTGTTTTTTCCATTTATCAGAAGGCAGGATATGTCCTTGGGATAACTAAATTTCTTTTTAATGGTTAATATATATTATTATGGTTTTTTATTCTTGCGTTTGATCGAGTTTTCAAATATAATTTTAAGATTTTGAAACGAAATGTTGCATTGCACGTAATAAATACCATAAGCTGGACAGTATAACGTTAATGGAAAAGGGGGGACTATTGTGAAGGGAAAGCGCCGGAAGAAGCTTACGGGGCCATTGATGCTCTTAATGCTGCTGACGCTGTTGCTTCCTGTCTGGATTGGATCACCGTCAGCGCATGCAGCTGAGAAGAGTGGCGCCGTATATATTATTCCGGTTGACAAACCAATCGAGCAGGGACTTGGCAAGTTCATGGAACGCGGGTTCAAGGAAGCGGAAAAGATGAACGCTGGCCTGATCGTTCTTGATATCAATACGCCGGGAGGCCGTGTCGACACTGCGGAAGCATTGGGTACCCTGATTAAGGAAAGTCCGATTGAGACTGTTGCATTTGTTCGTGGAGATGCTGCTTCAGCCGGGAGTTTTCTGGCTCTGAATGCAGATAAGATCGTAATGTCACCAGGCAGTATGATTGGTGCGGCAGCAATGGTGGACAGTACGGGTAAACATGTGGATGATCCAAAGCTTGTTGCATTCTGGAAAAGCAAAATGCAGGGAGCAGCTGAGATTAGTGGTCGTGATGGCAAGATCGCAGCTGGAATGACGGATGTTAACATCGTTGTTGAAATGCCAGAGATCAATAAAACCAAGCAAAAAGGTGAAATTATTGCTCTCTCGGCTGAAGAAGCACTGAAAGTTGGTTATGCCGACCATATCAGTAACACACCTGAAGAAGCGGCAGCTTGGCTTGGTTACAGTCAGGGTGATGTATTTAAGGTAGAACGGACGACAGCAGAGAATATCTCATCCTTTCTTACCAATCCGGTTGTCATGACCGTATTGTTGTTCCTCGGAATCGCGGGTGTAGCCATTGAACTGATCGTTCCTGGGTTCGGAGTGCCTGGTATTGTCGGTATTGTTTGTTTTGTCCTGTACTTTTCAGGAAATTACGTTGCCGGTTTTGCAGGAGCAGAGACGTGGGTATTATTCACTGTCGGACTCATCTTGATGATTCTGGAGATGTTTATACCAAGCATGGGTATTTTGGGTATTCTGGGATCAATTGCGCTTGTAGCAGGTGTTGTAAGGGCTGCTTATGATACGAGTGATGCATTTGTATCTCTGGGTATCGCTTTTGGAGCAGCATTGGTAGTGATTGCGATTATCGCAGTACTGTTTAAAGATCGAGGCATATGGAATCGATTCATATTGAGTGACAGTTTGTCTGCGGAACGTGGCTATTCATCCGCTACCGAACGTAAAGAGTTGATTGGAATGCAAGGCATCAGTCTGACACCGCTTCGCCCTTCTGGCACAGCGATGTTTGAAGGGGAACGAATTGACGTTGTGGCCGATGGAGATTTTATTCCCGTCGATACTCCGATTATTGTGATTAAAGCGGAAGGTACCCGGATTGTGGTTCAGCAAGCTTTGCCGGTGTAACTCGCTCTGTTGTCGAGGTGTTAACACTTCGACAATGTACATAGTCCTTATGCGAAGTTGCTAGCAGAAGGGTACCAATTTTTAACTCAGCAACAGAATCTCAAAATGTCTATTATGATATAATTCACAAATCAAAGCGAAAATGGAGGAATTTTTATTATGGAACCAACCATGATTACGGTTTTGCTCATTGCGGTAGTTGCTATTATCGTATTGAGTGTATTCTTCAGCTTTTTCCCGGTCATGCTCTGGATCTCGGCAATTGCATCCGGTGTGCGTGTTAGTATTATTACGCTGGTCGCGATGAGGCTCAGACGTGTAACACCTAGCCGAATCGTAAATCCAATGATCAAAGCAACCAAAGCAGGTCTTCAATTGTCCATGAATCAACTAGAGAGTCACTTTCTGGCGGGTGGTAACGTTGACCGTGTAGTTAATGCTTTGATCGCTGCGCAACGTGCAAACATTCCACTAGAGTTTGAACGTGCTGCTGCGATTGACCTTGCTGGTCGTGACGTATTGCAGGCGGTTCAAATGAGTGTTAACCCACGTGTTATCGAAACGCCTGTTGTATCTGCGGTGGCAAAAGATGGTATCGAAGTCAATGTTCGAGCAAGAATTACAGTTCGTGCGAATATCGATCGACTCGTCGGTGGTGCTGGTGAAGAGACAATCATTGCCCGTGTCGGTGAGGGGATCGTAAGTACCAATGGTTCAGCAGAAACGCATAAAGTGGTGTTGGAAAATCCGGATCTGATCTCTCGTACAGTCTTGTCCAAAGGACTGGATTCTGGAACTGCCTTTGAGATCCTGTCCATTGATATTGCGGACGTGGATATCGGTAAAAATATTGGTGCATTCCTGCAAACGGAGCAGGCAGAAGCTGACAAACGAATTGCTCAGGCGAAAGCAGAAGAGCGTCGTGCGATGGCTGTAGCCCAGGAACAAGAGATGAAAGCGCGCGTTGTGGAAATGAGAGCGCGTGTTGTTGAGTCTGAGTCCGAAGTGCCGCTCGCCATGGCTGAGGCTTTACGTAGTGGTAAGATCGGTGTTATGGATTACATGAACCTGAAAAATATTGAAGCGGATACTCAAATGCGTAATACACTGGGAAAACCTGTTGAAGGTTCGAGTTCCAACGATCAGGGTGATTCCAAAAACGGAAGATAGGCGGTGAGTGCATATGGGCCTATTTGAATGGATTTTTGATAATTTGTATATTGTAGCCGTTATCGGCTTTATGCTTTTCTCCTTTTTGGGGAAAGCGGCCAAATCGGCTGATCCGAACAAAAAGCGCCCTGCCAACGGGATGCCTACGTTCGGAGGCGGCGGTGATTCAGACCGGGAAGAACGCTCAAGAGACAATTCATCTCCGCAGCAGTCTTCCGGACATACTGATCCCCGTTATGATGAACAGTATGACGATCGGTACGAGGACGAACAATATCAGAATCAGTATGGTCAGCCATATTCGGAGCCTGCTCCTTCTTCTCCGTCCGCAAGTGACTATAGAAGTGAGAACTCTTTGAGTGGCATGGAAAGCTCGCTTGATCAACAAAAGAAAGACCTGGAACGACAGGAACGATTGATTCAAGAGCGATTAAATCGCTTCTCTTCTGCAAATAAACCTGTTGTGTCTGATTCCAGTTGGGATATACCCGACACAGGTGAACAAGTGTCTCCACTTCGACCTGAAGATATTCGTACAGGTGTCCTATGGGCAGAAGTACTGGGTTCCCCGCGTTCCAAGCAACCGTTTGGTACAAGAGGGAAGCTGTAAATAAGTTAAGTTGTTGAACGGAAATAGAGCCGTCTCTGGTGAGCAGAAAGTCGCCGGAGACGGCTTTTTCTGTGTTCTTTCCTTTTTTCTAAACATTCGTCCCTAACACGCCCCGGAATTTTCATAAATTCATGAATCTGCGCATAAGTTGAACTGTAGAGGAAGGGGGAAGACCTTCGAATGACCCGGATCAGCCGCAAGCTGCGCAGATGGACCAGTGAAGTGTTGGATCTGCCGCAGGATGTGCTTTATGATATGCCACGGTTAACCCTGATCGGCAGTAAGCAACTGTATATAGAGAATCATCGCGGTGTCATCCATTTCACCCCGGATCGCATCGTGTTGGCTCTTTCCCAAGGTCAATTGGAGATCAGAGGAAATGCCTTGGTGATAAGAAACATTTTGCCGGATGAAGTAGCTGTTGAAGGAACGATTCTGGATATTCATATGAATGGAGTGGAGGGGAACGGATGAAGCAGCCCAGTCTGTACAAACTGCGGGGAGCAGTCCGAATCACGGTCACTGGGGGAGACATTGAAACATTGATCAACACGGTGGCAGAGCAGGGACTGGAAGTGTGGAACCTGCGTGCTCACGATGGACGCGTGGCAGAGATGAACATTCTGCTGCCGCATTTTTTCAGGTTGCGTCCTGTGTTGAAACGGACAGGCTGCAGGGTGAAAGTAACCCATCGCAGCGGTTTCCCTTTTTTTGCGGCCCGATTATTGCGGAGGAAGTTCTTTCTTGGGGGGATGCTGTTTTTTGTAGCAGCTTTGTTTGCGTTGTCGTCCATGGTATGGAGTGTGGAGGTTAAGGGTAACGTCACCATTCCCACCGACGAGGTGCTTGCAGCTGCGAAGAAAGAGGGCATATATCCTTTCCAATGGGGGTTCCGCTTACAAAGCCAAGACAAGCTCTCCAGGCAGCTTGCACTTGCTCTCCCGGATGTAACCTGGATTGGCGTGAGCAAAGAGGGGACAACCATTACCATTCAGGTCGTGGAATCAGCGCAACCAAAGCGCGAACCATTACTGAATCCCAGACATCTGATCAGCAAAGCAGATGCTGTCGTTACTCAAATCTACGCAGAGCAGGGACGTCCTGTTGTTCAGAAGGACATGCGTGTCAAAAAGGGGCAGGTATTGATCTCGGGGATTCTCGGGGATGAGGAGAACACCAAAACCATCGTTGCCAAAGGCGAAGTTCGTGGTCTGGTATGGCGTGAGTATCAGGTAGAGGTTCCGCTGGTGCAAAAACATAACACAATGACAGGTGAGAGCAAAGAACGTTTTTACATGGTGCTGGGGAATTGGGCGATCCAACTGTGGGGGTACGGAAGTACTCCATTCAGTTCATTTGATACCGAGAGTAATCACAAACCATTGACGTGGCGATCCTTTACACTTCCTATGGGGTGGCTGACAGAAAAAGATCTGGAGACTCGAGAGCATGAGCAACAACAGACGATAGAATGGGCCAGAACGAAGGGATTGGAAGGAGCAAGGAACGATATTATCGCCAAAAACGGCAAAGGAACAAAAATTATAAGTGAAAAAATTTTGCATGAGAAGAAAGAGAATGGTAAAGTTTATATGAAAGTCTTATTTGAAGTAGAAGAAAGCATTGCGGAAGAACTTCCGCTAGTCCATAGTCAAGGAGAATGAGGATATTTGTCAGAGCAAACACGCAGCATACAAATCTCCCTCCAGAGTGCGGGAGAGGGCCAATCTCTTTTTGGACCCCAAGATACTTTTCTTAAACTGATTGAATCCGAGATTCCCGCCCAGATTGCATCCCGTGAAGCGGAGATTGTGATTTTTGGCAACGCACAGCAGGTGGAATCGCTTGAACAATTATTTGATGTGTTACTGCAATTGATACGCAATGGATATGTGTTAACCGAGAGAGATGTGAAGTATGCGATTGAACTTGCCAAGGATATGCGGGCAGACCAGTTATTGGATCTGTTCAAGGGCGAGATTACAACGACATACCGAGGTAAACCAATCCGTGTTAAAACCATTGGACAGAAGCACTATGTAACTACAATTAAAAAACGTGATATTGTATTTGGCATTGGTCCTGCCGGTACGGGTAAAACCTACCTTGCTGTTGTACTGGCTGTTGCCGCAATTAAAGAAGGCAGCGTCAAACGCATTGTACTCACTCGGCCTGCTGTTGAAGCGGGAGAGAGTCTTGGATTTTTGCCAGGTGATCTTCAGGAGAAGGTAGACCCTTATCTGAGACCGCTGTACGATGCCCTGTATGACGTTATGGGACAAGAACAGACCGCTAAGGCACTGGAGCGTGGGTTAATCGAAATTGCACCACTTGCCTACATGCGGGGGCGTACCTTGGATGACTCCTTCATCATTCTCGATGAAGCACAGAACACAACGCCGGAACAGATGAAGATGTTTCTGACCCGTCTTGGTTTTGGCTCCAAAATGGTCATTACCGGAGACGTGACGCAGATTGATTTACCGCGTGGTAAGAAATCCGGGCTTGTGGAAGCGAATACGATCTTGAACGAAGTTAACGAGATTGGATTTGTCTATTTTGCCGAGCAAGATGTTGTACGGCATTCTCTCGTCCAGAAAATTATCGTGGCTTACAACCACGCCGCAGAAAATCAAGCATAGAAAGGGATTGTCTAAAGTGACCTCGAAGGAACCGTCAAAAGGCAAATCTTTTCAGAATAAGGCTACAGGATGGAAGTATAGCGTGTGGGCACGCTATCTTCTGTTTTTGTTTCTGGTGATTCTTTTCTACGTGAGTCTGGCTTCCAAGTTGCTCCCTGAGCGCTATGATATCCAGGAAGGGACACGGAGTGAGGTGGACATTGCTGCGCCCATGCAGATTCCGAATAACAAGGCCACACTCAAAGCACAGGAAGAAGCTGCTGAACGGGTACAGCCGATATTTCAGATTGTCCAGTTGCGAAACGAAAATTTGATGACTACCCTGCTTGACCGTGTAGATCGACTAAATCAGGATGATCAGATTTCAAGTCAGGACAAGATTGATATTTATCGGGATGAAATTCCGCAGCGCCAGAAGGACTTTGTGACCAACTATATCAATAATAATCGGAAAGCCGGTACATACTCCGAGACTCTGCTGGAAGAGATCAGAAATGTGGTACAGGAGCAAAGCTACCGTATTCCCGAAGAAACCTACATCAAAATCTCACGTCTGACATCGGACGATATCCAGGAGATGAAACCCGTTGCGAGGGATATTGTTGTCCGGTTAATGACGGATCAGATCAGTGATGCAACCACTGCCCGTGCCAAAGTAGCCGAAATGGTGAGTGTCAGCTCTCTTAGTAAGCGTACGCAACGTGAGGTCGTGCAGGAGCTTGCTCGCCTCGTGGTGACCGCTAACCGCTTCTACGATGAAGAGGGAACCAAGGAAGCGAAAGTCCAGGCGCGTGAGAACACGCAAACCGTCTTTATCAAGCAAGGGGACACATTAGTTGCCAAGGGTGAGATGATCACCCCGGAGATGTATACTTTGCTGGATGAGAATGATTTGCTGAAAAATGAAGTGAACTACTGGCCACAGCTTGGTCTTCTTATGTTTTCCTGCCTGTTGTCAGCAGCAATTCTGATGTATATTCAGCAATGCAGCGGAACGCATTTCAAATATAATAATGCGCAGCTGTTGATGCTTGTTCTCATTTTTATTATTACGATTGTGGTTATGCATGTGACGGCGATTATCCAAACCAATGAGAGGTCTTATGTGGGCTTCCTTGCACCTGTTGCGGTTGGGGCGATGTTAATTGCGCTGTTGCTGGATACGTCGCTTGCCTTTGTATGTTCGATATTGATCGGTATGTTGTCCAGCATCATTTTGAACACGCATCAGGGTCAGCTTTTTGATTTCGAACTCGGGTTCTTCGCCGTGGTAGTTTCGTTTGTTGCCATCTTTGCAACTCATCGGGCTAGCCAGCGATCAACAATCCTGAAAGGGGCCATAATGGTCTGCCTGTTCGGATCGATAGCCGTCTTCACCCTGGCGTTGATTGACTCGGGAGATTGGAATCGAACCACAACACTGTACGGTGTTGGGTTTGCATTTGCGGGTGGTGTACTAACTGCGATTCTGGTTATTGGACTGATGCCATTTTTCGAAACTTCATTTGGCATTTTGTCAGCGCTCAAACTGGTTGAACTGTCCAATCCGAACCATCCGCTTCTGCGCAAGTTGCTCACGGAGACACCGGGTACCTATCATCACAGCGTTATGGTAGGGAATCTGTCCGAAGCAGCAGCAGAAGCCATAGGAGCTAACGGATTGCTCTGCCGAGTGGGTTCGTATTATCATGATATTGGCAAGACGAAGCGCCCCATCTATTTTATTGAAAATCAGAACAATATGGAGAATCCGCATGATTCAATTGATCCAAAACTGAGCAAATCCATTATCGTTGCTCATGCGCGCGATGGGGTGGAAATGCAGAAGGATTACAAGCTGCCCAGACCTATTCGGGATATTGCGGAACAGCATCACGGCACGACATTTCTCCACTACTTCTATCACAAAGCACTGCGCCAGGCTGAAGAAGCAGGCGTTGAGCCTGATTTCACGGAAGAAGATTTCCGTTACCCTGGGCCGAAGGCTCAGTCCAAGGAATCGGCTATTGTTGGCATTGCTGATAGTGTGGAGGCTGCTGTGAGATCTTTGCGCAAACCGACAGTGGAGCAAGTGGAATCCATGATTGAGAAGATTATTAAAGGACGATTGGACGATCATCAATTCAATGATTGTGACCTTACGATGCGTGAACTGGATATCGTCGCCAGAACATTGAAGGAAACGGTGATGGGTATCTTCCACTCCCGGATAGAATATCCGGAGGAGATTAAGAAACCAAAGCCGACTTCACCTGAAGCGGGTTGATTTCACTTTTTGAACAACCTCTAATATGAGCAGACAGGAGTTATGAAAGAATGAGTCTTAATCTGGCATGGAATAATGAACAACAGGATAAAGAAATTACAGAACCGATGATTGCGATGCTGGAACAGTTGCTGAATCTCGCCGGAGAAGCGGAAGGTGTTGCAGATGGGGAAGTGGCTCTGACTTTTGTGAACGATGAGCAGATCCATGAGTTGAACCGTGATTATCGCGGCATTGACCGTCCTACGGATGTACTGTCTTTTGCAATGCACGAAACGGTAGATGAAGAGCTCGATATTATTTATGAGCTTGACGACGATGAAGAAATGGAAGAAATGCCAGATGTTCTTGGAGACATCATCATTTCCGTACCACGGACCATCCTGCAAAGTGAGGAGTATGGACACTCATTTGAACGTGAACTTGGTTTTCTGTTTGTCCATGGTTTCTTACACCTGCTCGGATACGACCATCAGGATGAGGCAAGTGAGGCTGAAATGATGGGCAAACAAGAAGCGGTATTGGCCCAGGCCGGGTTGACACGATAATGAAAAGGCGCTCCTGGGGTCTGGTATTCCGCAATGCTGCGGAAGGAATCGCATATGGGTTGCGGACTCAGCGTAATGTGAGAGTTCACACGGGAGTGGCTATTTTGATGTGTGTAGCCGGCTTTTTTTTCAGAATTTCAAGAACGGATTGGATGTTTGTGCTGACCGCTGTCTTTTTGGTCCTCGTGACTGAATTGATGAACACGGCTGTAGAGGCAGCGGTTGACTTGGCACACCCCCATATCCATCCGCTGGCAAAAGCGGCGAAGGATACCGCGGCCGGTGCAGTTCTTCTGGCTGCGGTATTCGCCGTAATCATCGGTTGTATCGTTTTCATTAAGCCGGTGATGAGCTGGCTGGGTTTTACTGATGTTGTTTTAACTTTGTTTTAATTCGTTTCGATTTGCTTTGCTTTTAAATACTACACACTAATATAAAGTTGGATCTTTTTTAAGTTGAACTTTTGATTTACGCGATAACGTAGAGGCCAGAAATAACTTGTAGAAGCGCAGCGTTCGCCTTTATCCCCGGATTTTCACTTTAAAAAAGTGAATCAAAAAATCTGGGGATAACAGCGATCAAAAAGTTATTCTGGACGCGGAGTGGCCAGTGTAAATGATCTTTAGTTGAACTTAACTTATAGAGCGCAGCTTTATATTGCACCCTAAGGGAGAGAATATGATGGATAATGGTTTGCTAATGCAAGAAGCAATTAAGGCACGTACGAAGGCGTATACGCCTTACTCCCATTTTGGTGTAGGTGCAGCTTTGCTTGACAGTGAAGGACATGTGCATCATGGTTGTAATATTGAGAATGCTGCGTATACTCCAGGTAACTGTGCTGAGCGTACAGCGATGTTCAGCGCCATTGCAGGTGGGCAGAAGCCTCGAAGCTTCAAAGCGATTGCCATTGTGGGAGACACGGATGGTCCGATTGCTCCGTGTGGCGTATGTCGTCAGGTCATGTACGAACTGTGTGAACCCGATATGAAAGTCATCTTGGGGAACATGAAAGGTGATCTGCAAGAGACTACCGTTGCTGAACTGTTACCTTGGGCTTTTGGGCCTTCTGATCTGAACTCTGCCAAAAAATAAACCAATATTCCAGGCCTAGGCGCCTGAGGAGGAACATATGAAAAAACAAGCATTTAAATCCGGTTTTGTAGCCATTATTGGACGTCCAAACGTAGGTAAATCCACACTGATGAACCAGGTGATCGGACAGAAAATTGCGATCATGTCGGACAAGCCACAAACCACACGTAATAAAATTCATGGTGTGTACACATCCGAACATCAGCAAATCGTATTCCTGGACACACCGGGGATTCACAAGCGACAATCCAAACTTGGCGATTACATGAACCAAACAGCTCTGAACACACTTGGAGAAGTAGAGGCAGCGCTGTTCCTTATTGACGCTTCGGAAGGTATGGGTGGCGGTGACCGTTACATTGCGGAACAGTTGAAAAATATTCGTACACCTGTCATTCTTGTCATGAATAAAATTGACAAAATCGAGCCGGAAGCGCTGCTTCCTCTTATTGAGGAGTATCGTAAGTTACATGATTTCGCTGAAATCGTGCCTGTTTCTGCCATGCTCGGCAGTAATGTAAGTACCTTATTGGAACAGCTCGGCAAGTATTTGCCAGAAGGTCCACAGTACTATCCAGATGACCAGGTTACTGATCATCCAGAGCAGTTTGTATGTGCGGAATTGATCCGTGAGAAAATTTTACAGATGACTCGTGAAGAAGTACCGCACTCCATTGCCGTAACGATTGAGGATATGAAAGTACAAGATAACGGTGTCGTTTATATCTCAGCTGTCATTTTTGTGGAACGTGATTCGCAAAAAGGGATCATCATCGGGAAGCAGGGTGCCCTTCTGAAAGAAGTAGGCAAACGAGCTCGACATGACATTCAGAACCTGCTTGGCTCCAAAATTTTCATGGACTTGTGGGTTAAAGTGAAAAAAGACTGGAGAAATCAGGATCGGGTTCTGCGTGACCTTGGCTTTGGTCGCGAATAATCCATCGGGATTGTATCCAGTAATTGCAACACATAGTTTACCTTGCAAGACTCCATCCTATTTGGTAGATGCAGACGTCATTTCCGAAGAGAGGATGAAATTCCGATGCGAGATTTTTCGTGGAAGGTTTTTGCGATGACGGGGGATGTGGAGTCCTATTTGTTATATACCGAGGCATGTAACTCGTTAGGGCAGGAGTCGGATCATGCAAGGGAAGTGATTGAAGATGAAGAAGCCGAAGGATAATTGGCTAATTCGGGAATGGTTAGGTGACGAGGCATGCTATACAGGGTGGAAGGGATTGTCATCCGCAGCATGGACTACGGCGAAGGGAACAAAATCATTACGCTTTGCACCGAAAGCGGCGGGAAAGTAGGTGTACTCGTCCGCGGTGCCAAAAAGCCCAAGAGCCGACATGCTGCACTGGTGCAGCCGTTTACGTATGGTCAATATGTATATTTTCGCAATACAGGTCTAGGCACACTGAACGCTGGAGAAATTGTTGAATCCTATCATGAGTTGCGTGAAGATCTGGTCAAGGCCTCTTATGCCTCTTATGCCTGTGAACTATTGGATCGTGTGCTTCAGGATGAAGAGACAGGTACGTTTTGGTTCAAACAATTGAAGGCTTGTTTGCAGGCGTTAAAAGAGGACAAAGATCCGGTTGTTATTACAAGTCTGTACGAAATGAAAATATTACAGGCGTCGGGTTATGGTCCACAGTTCGATGAGTGTATCTCTTGTAACCAGGGGCGACCGGATGAGCAGTTGTTTGTAAGCCCCAGACTTGGTGGCGTCTTGTGTCGTGCATGCAAACATTTCGATCCTCCGGCGATGTCAGTCAGTCCGAAGGCTCTAAAGTTGTTACGTTTGTTCGCACAGTTGGATCTGCAGCGCCTGGGAAATATATCAGTGAGTGACTCTACCCGTGATGAGATCAAAAAGCTGATGCGTGCTTTTATGGATCAGCAGCTTGGTCTGAATCTTAAATCCCGTTCTTTCCTCGATCAGATGGAGAAGTACGGGATTTGAGGCGTTTACGTGAATGTGAAACTATATCTTGACTTCATACTAGATTTTATATATTATGAAATATAATTTCTCTTTATGAGACATGCATTGAACGAGAAAGTAAAAGACTGGATTTATTACATTGGTGGGGACAAGTTGTTGTATAACACTTGTGAATCATGAATGAGCGAGCCGGGGATGGTGGGAGCCTGGTTGAATCGGTCTTTGAAACGGCACTCGGGAGCATGAATGGACACGGAAAAAGTGGGCTGGAACGGACAGGATCATCCTGTTTGATCCAAGCCAAGTAGGGTGGAACCGCGGGAATAGCTCTCGTCCCTACGTCTGTACAACAGGCGTAGGACGGGGGCTATTTATTGTTGTCTTCACCGTTCTAAGCTTGCTAATAAACCATCGAAAAGGAGCATGATTATGAATTTTCAGCAGATGATTCTAACGCTGCAACAATTCTGGGCCGAGCATAACTGTATTATTGTTCAGCCATATGATACGGAAAAAGGGGCAGGTACGATGAACCCGATGACCTTTTTACGTTCGCTTGGACCCGAACCTTGGAAAGTGGCCTATGTGGAGCCTTCCCGTCGTCCTTCGGACGGACGTTATGGTGAGAACCCGAACCGGCTGTACCAGCATCATCAGTTCCAGGTAATCATCAAACCTTCGCCGGACAATATTCAGGAAATTTACCTGGAAAGTCTGAAGCGTCTGGGTATTGATCCGCTCAAGCATGATATTCGGTTTGTTGAAGATAACTGGGAGAATCCTTCTCTTGGTTGTGCAGGTCTTGGTTGGGAAGTATGGTTGGACGGAATGGAAATTACGCAATTTACGTATTTCCAACAGGTTGGCGGAATCGAGACAAATCCGGTAGCTGTTGAGATTACGTATGGTATGGAGCGTTTGGCTTCTTACATTCAGGAAAAAGAAAATGTGTTTGATTTGGAATGGGTGG
Organism: Paenibacillus amylolyticus; assembly: GCF_050990605.1. Classification (GTDB taxonomy): domain Bacteria; phylum Bacillota; class Bacilli; order Paenibacillales; family Paenibacillaceae; genus Paenibacillus; species Paenibacillus amylolyticus_H. Next base: position 4,422,972 of record NZ_CP158832.1, on the reverse strand, counting down.
AAGGTATCACTTATGGTGATGTATTCCGTCAGCCAGAATTCGAACACTCTAAATATACGTTTGAAGTATCTGATGTCAAAATGCTGTTTACACTTTTCAACATGCATGAAGAAGAAGCAAACAAGGCCATGGCGCAGCATCTGGTATTCCCGGCATATGACTATGTGCTGAAATGTTCCCACACATTCAACCTGTTGGATGCACGTGGAGCCATCAGTGTAACGGAACGTACGGGTTACATCACACGTGTCCGTAATCTGGCTCGCCAAGTCGCTGCAACATATATGGAAGAGCGTGAGAAGCTGGGCTTCCCGCTGATCAAGAAAGGGGGAGCCGAGCATGTCTAAGGATCTGTTGTTTGAAATCGGACTGGAAGAAGTACCTGCACGTTTCATGCGCGCAGCGATCGCACAACTGCAAGAGCGTGTCGTGAAATGGCTTGATGCATCCCGCATTGCCTATGGTGAAGTGAATGCGTATGCCACACCGCGCAGACTGGCTGTTTTGATCCAGAACGTGGCTGAAAAGCAAGAAGATATAGAGGAAGAAGTAAAAGGTCCTTCACGCAAAATTGCCCTGGACGACAGTGGAAATTGGAGCAAGGCTGCACTCGGATTCGCCCGCAGTCAAGGTGTTGAACCGGACCAATTCACATTCAAGGAACTGAACGGTGTCGAATATATCTATGCAATGAAGTCCAGCAAAGGTGTGGAGACGGCTTCTGTGATTGGCGAAGGATTACTTTCTGTATTACATGCCATGACGTTCCCCAAATTTATGCGTTGGGCTTCCTATGATTTCAAATTTGTCCGTCCAATCCGCTGGATTGTGGCTATGCTTGGCAGTGATGTCATTGATCTGGAAGTGACAGGTGTTAAGTCGGGTAATGTAACTCGCGGACATCGTTTCCTTGGTAAGGAGGCCGTGATCTCCACTCCGTCTTCATACGTGGAAGTATTGCGTTCCGAACATGTCATTGCAGATATCCAGGAACGTGAACAGATGATTGTATCCCAGATTCAGGCACTGGCTGCTGAGAAAAAATGGGATATTGCGATTAAGGAAGATTTGCTGGAGGAAGTCCTGTTCCTGGTCGAAACACCTACCGTATTGTTCGGGACATTTGACTCTTCATTTTTGAATATTCCACAAGAAGTATTGATTACTTCCATGCGTGAGCATCAGCGTTATTTCCCTGTATTGGACAATGAAGGACAATTGTTACCATTCTTCGTGACGGTACGCAACGGTGGAAGTGATTCACTGGATGTTATTGCAAAAGGGAATGAAAAAGTACTGCGTGCACGTCTGTCTGATGCCAAGTTCTTCTATGAGGAAGACCAGAAACTTCAGATTAAGGATGCATTGTCGAAACTGGAAAGTATCGTCTTCCAAGAAGAGCTGGGAACGGTTGGAGATAAAGTACGCCGTATTCGCAAAATTGCTGATGGACTTGCTGCCAAACTGCAAGTATCCGGTGATGTTGCCGAATCCGTTAGCCGCTCAGCAGATATCTGCAAATTCGATCTGGTGACATTGATGGTGGGTGAATTCCCGGAACTGCAAGGTGTGATGGGTGAGGATTACGCTCGTAAAGCCGGCGAAAAAGAAGAAGTGGCTAAAGCGGTATTTGAACACTATCAGCCACGTTTCGCTGGAGATCAATCCCCTGCTTCTCTGGTTGGTGCGATTGTGAGTGCTGCGGACAAAATGGATACAATCGTGGGTTGTTTCTCAATCAACATTATTCCAACGGGCTCTCAAGATCCGTACGCGCTGCGCCGTCAGGCTGCAGGTATTGTACAGATTTTGCTAGATCACAAGCTTCCATTGACATTGTCAGACGTGTTCGGAGTAGCACTTCAAGTGCATGCCCAGATGAACTTGTTGAAACGTGCAGACGAAGAGGTTCGTAAAGACCTCCAAGACTTCTTTGGTCTTCGTGTGAAAAAATTGTTGTCCGAAACCGTTCGCTACGACGTAGTGGATGCCGTAATTTCTTCCGGATTCGATGATATCAGCGCTGTGGTTCCAAAAGGTGAAGCGTTGATGGCAGCTGTTCTGACAGGAGACGCATTTAAAACAACGGTTGAATCGTTCAACCGTGTTGGTAATCTGGCTGCCAAAGCATCCAATGCTTCGGTACATCCTGAACTGTTCACAGAAGATGGAGAGCGTCAGCTACACGAGTCATGGAGCAGAACGAATGCAGAATATCGTCAGGCGTTGACTCAGCATCATGCTGCTGAAGCTCTGGCTATTGCATCTGCTTGGAAAGATGGTATTACTTCTTTCTTCGATTCGGTCATGGTTATGGCTGAAGATGAGGCTGTTCGGGCGAATCGACTTGCGTTGCTTGCGGCTATTGATCGTGACTTGAAAGGATTTGCTGATTTTTCCAAGTTGGTTTGGTAAATCGGGCATATTTCATGAGTCCTTTTCCACAGACTTGGAGTAAAGCTAAAATTCAGTATTAAAGAAGGATATATGAGGGTATAAATATACGGAACGGGTTGTGAAATGTATTTTTGACAACCGCTCCGTATTTTAGCCTTTGATTTCCCTCGTTCCGGCAGAAGGATTTTGCCTGGCCGGGGTCGTATATTACAATATGCAGCTATTTTATGAAACCGGGTGGTCTGGGTTTGAGTGAGTTAAATATACGTCATATTGTTGTGGATGGTGATGCTTGCCCGGTCAAAACCGAGATTGCGCAAACCGCTCGCCTTTTCAACATCCCTGTACTGTTAGTCTCTTCATTTGATCATTTGCTTCAAGGAGGAGAAGGGGTGCGTACCGTGCAAGTGGATCGCAGCGATCAGAGCGCAGACCTCTATATTGCTAATCATATTAAGCCATACGATGTGGTTATCACTCAGGACTATGGACTTGCGGCACTTGCGCTCGGCAAACGTTGTTATGTTTTATCCTTTCGTGGTCGTGAGTTCAACGATCGTGACATTGATTTCATGTTGGACTCTCGTCATACTGCGGCCAAAGCACGAAAAAGAGGCCATTACGGGAAAGGCCCAAAGCCTTTCACAGAGCAGGATCGAGAAATGTTTCAACATAAACTGACAAAACTTTTAAAAGATTTGCAGGAGAATGTGTAAGTTTATCGAATTATATTTACGTGTTGAAGAGATGAAGGTGGCCAGAGATGAGTACCGGACAAGGCGGTATACCCGAAAGTATTATTGAATCGGTGTTACAGCAGAATGATATTGTCGATACGGTGAGCCGATTTGTGCATCTGACCAAGCAGGGGAAGTATATGAAAGGCCTCTGTCCTTTTCATTCCGAGAAGACGCCTTCGTTCACCGTTACACCTGAGAAACAAATTTTCTACTGCTACGGTTGCGGCACGGGTGGAAATGCCATCAAATTCAGGATGGAAATCGAAGGGTTATCCTTTCCCGAGGCTGTCAAGACGATGGCGGAAGAAAGTCACATCTCTATGGGGGACTGGCAAGGGCGTGAATCTGCTCATGTGAATCCAGAGACTGAACGTCTGTTGGAGGCTTATGAGCTTACCGCGAAGCTGTATCATTTTTTGTTGAAAAATACAGAGCACGGCAAGTTAGCCATGGAGTATTTACGCTCAAGAGGTTTTGGCGACAAGTTGATCGACCAGTTCCAGATTGGTTTCGCGCCAAATCGTTGGGACACGCTGGTACAATTTCTTGAAAAACGTAACTATTCGCTCGAAGAAATGGAAAAGGGTGGACTTCTGTCACCGCGAAATGAAGGTCAAGGATATGTGGATCGATTCCGAGACCGGATTATGTTCCCGATTAATGGCAGGAGCGGTAAGCCAATTGCATTTGCAGGACGCATATTGGGAGATGGGCAACCGAAGTATCTAAATTCACCGGAAACCCGGTTATTTAACAAAAGCCGTGTTCTCTACAATCTGCATCAGGCCAAAAATGCAATTCGCAAACAAAGACAAGCCATTTTGTTCGAGGGATATGGTGATGTCCTCTCCGCATGGGATCAGGATATTCAGAATGGTGTAGCGGCAATGGGTACTGCGCTAACCGAGAATCAGGCACTGATGCTCAAAGGGATGTGCGACGAAGTCATCATATGTTATGACGGCGACAAAGCAGGACAGGCTGCTGCACTCAAAAACTTTCCTATTCTTGAGGAAGCTGGATTGCAGGTCAAAGTGGCTCTCATTCCCGAGGGACTTGACCCGGATGATTTTATCCGGAAGCATGGTGGTGAACGGTTCCGAAACCAGATTGTGGATGGTGCCGTGACAACTACAAAATTTAAACTTATAAACTTAAAAAAAAGCCATATACTGCTAGAGGGTGGCGGACAAATCGCCTATTCAAAAGAAGCAGTAAAATTGATTGCCCCCATACCTTCTCCAACAGAGAGGGAAGTGTATCTTCGTGAACTGGCTGCAGAAGTGGACGTATCGTTTGAAACATTGAAGCAGGAGTGTAATGAAGAACGGGAGGCAATGAAAAATAACCTCCAGTATGGGGATAATAACCCGAAAAGGTGGAATAATGGTAGGCAACAAAATAGGCAGGTGCCTACACCTAATCTGTTGCCGGCTTATCACGCTGCCGAACGCAAACTGATTGCCTGGATGTTGCAGGATGATGAGGCTGCCCAGTACGTGAATGAGCATCTTGGTGAAGCTTTTAACTTGGATGATCATGCAGCTATTGCTGCTTATCTATATGCCTACTATGCGCAAGGCAAACCGTCGGATACAAGCCGTTTTATGTCTTCACTGCATGACGATCGCTTGGAAAAAACGGTCAGTTCAATCTCGATGATGGATGGTCCAGGTGAATGGAGTGTTCAAATGCTCGATGATTGCATCAGGGAAGTGCTGAAGTATCCGCGCAAGAAAGAGTACGATTTGAAAAAAGAAGAAATGATTGCTGCAGAGCGGGCAGGTGATTCTGTACGCGCGGCACAGATTGCAATTGAAATGATTGCCCTAGAGAGACAGTGAACGTCTGATGATTAGATGTTTCTAGGGAGGAGGGAGTCGAGTTATGGCGAATGATCAGCATACTGAACTAGAAACAGAATTGACACTGGATCAGGTTAAAGATCAATTGATTGAATCAGGTAAGAAAAGAGCTTCGCTGAATTACAAGGAAATTATAGAGAAACTCTCTCCTTTTGAGCAGGATGCAGAGCAAATGGATGAATTCTATGAGCAACTGAGCGATCTGGGTATCGATGTAGTGAATGAAAATGATGAAGAGGTTACACTTCGTCCTAGTGAAGATTCCGAGAACAACACCAGAGAGGGAGAGGACGAATTCCACTTTGATGATGATCTGAGCTTGCCGCCAGGTATCAAAATCAATGACCCTGTCCGTATGTATCTCAAGGAAATTGGTCGTGTGCCACTGTTGTCGGCAGATGATGAAGTACAACTGGCCAAACGGATTGAGAACGGGGATGAAGAAGCCAAGCGTCGTCTGGCTGAAGCGAACCTTCGACTCGTAGTCAGTATCGCCAAGCGTTACGTTGGACGTGGAATGTTGTTCCTTGATTTGATTCAGGAAGGTAATATGGGTCTGATCAAAGCGGTAGAGAAGTTCGACCACAAAAAAGGATACAAGTTCAGTACGTATGCTACTTGGTGGATTCGCCAAGCGATCACTCGTGCTATTGCTGACCAGGCGCGTACAATTCGTATCCCTGTGCATATGGTGGAGACGATTAATAAGCTGATCCGGGTATCCCGTCAGCTGTTGCAGGAACTTGGGCGTGAACCAACACCGGAAGAAATCGCTGCGGAGATGGATCTGAGTGTAGAGAAAGTTCGTGAAATCACGAAGATTGCACAGGAACCGGTTTCTCTGGAAACACCGATTGGTGAGGAAGATGATTCCCATCTGGGTGACTTCATTGAGGATCAGGAAGCACTCGCTCCGGCTGATGCGGCTGCGTATGAGTTGCTGAAAGAACAGCTAGAAGATGTATTGGATACACTAACTGAACGTGAAGAGAACGTGCTTCGTTTACGTTTTGGTCTGGACGATGGACGGACGAGAACGCTGGAGGAAGTCGGCAAGGTATTTGGTGTTACGCGTGAGCGTATTCGTCAGATCGAAGCCAAAGCTCTTCGTAAATTGCGTCACCCGAGTCGTAGTAAACGACTCAAGGATTTCCTCGAATAATCGAACTATGGAGACTTTCCGCAAGACGCTTTAGCGGCGGCGGGGTCTCCTTTATTTTTAATTTAAACGTCTTGATTTCTTGGTTTTGGAAATTCATCCTTGAAATGTTTTATTGGATTTTATTTTATCGCTTTTCCTTGTTCAATGCAAATCAATAAATTAAATGAATGGTGTAGGTGCTTCATGAAACTTTCGAATCGATTACAGCGAATACATGATCAAATTCCCGATGGCAGCCGCATGGCTGATATCGGTTCAGACCACGCTTTGCTGCCAGTAGCCGCAATCCGCAGTGGGAAAGCTGCAAGTGCAGTAGCCGGGGAAGTCAATCCTGGCCCTTATGATGCTGCATGCAAACAAGTCAGCGATGCTGGTCTGAAAGAAAAAATAACGGTACGCCGTGGAGACGGATTGGATGTAATCTCTGCAGGAGAAGTGGATGTCATCACCATTGCAGGCATGGGTGGCGCCCTGATTGCCTCTATCTTGGACCGAGGTTTATCCAAACTGGAAGGAGTCCAGTTACTTATTTTGCAACCAAATGTGGGAGAGGATATCCTAAGACGCTGGTTGCTGGAGCATCACTGGGTTGTTGTAGCAGAACAGTTGCTCGAAGAAGATGGCAAGATTTATGAGATTATAACGGCGATGCCACAATCCGTAAGCCCGATTGCAAATGTTGAGGTCTATCGTGCACGTCCGCTTCAAGGCGGGGCAGAATTGACTGAAGATTTGTTGCTGCGGATGGGGCCATATTTGGTGGATCGTCCAACGGATGTATTCTTTACCAAATGGGAAAGTGAGATCATCAAACTGCAAGGGGTTGTAAACTCCATCTCCAAATCCGATCAGGATTCTTCCCGGGACAAGGCGATTGAGGTAGAGCGTCTTATCGCAAACTTGAAGGAGGTTTTGGCATGTTTGCCAAAGGTCAAACTGTAATTCAACTGATGGAGCAACTGGCTCCGAAACATCTGGCTGTACCGGATGACCGCATTGGTCTGCAGCTCGGCAGTTTGCAAAAAGAAATCAGTCATGTGTTAGTTGCTTTGGATGTGACGGATGAAGTGGTGGACGAAGCGATTCGCATCGGAGCCAATCTGATTATCGCTCATCATGCTATCATTTTCCGTCCGGTTAAGTCACTGAGTACAGATACACCTATGGGTAAATTGTATGAAAAGCTGATTAAGCATGATATTGCTGTCTATATCAGTCATACAAACCTGGATGTGGCCGAAGGTGGTATGAATGACTGGATGGCCGAGGCACTTGGCATCGAGAGTAAAGAATCGCTGGAAGATGTACACACAGATCATCTGTTCAAGCTGGCTGTGTTTGTGCCTCGTACCCATCATGAACAGGTTCTTCAGGCCATTCTGGAAGCCGGAGCGGGGAGTATCGGTCAATACAACAAGTGCAGTTTTAACACGGAAGGTACAGGAACGTTTGTACCTGGTGAAGGGACTCAACCGTTTATCGGTACCCAAGGGCAGATGGAACGTGTGGAAGAAATGCGGATTGAGACCATCGTACCCCAAAGTCTGAGAAGTAAGGTCGTTCAGGCGATGCTTAAGGCACATCCGTATGAGGAAGTGGCCTATGACCTCTATGCAATGGATTTAAAGGGCCGTACGCTCGGTTTGGGACGCTTGGGACCCCTTAGGGAGCCTAAGTCATTAGGTGAGCTAGTGGAGGTCGTGAAGACCCGATTCAATGTGCCTCATGTACGTGTTGTAGGAGATCTGAACAAGCAGATCAAAAAAGCAGCGGTTCTTGGCGGCTCTGGCAGCCGTTACGCGCTCACTGCCCGCTTCAAAGGTGCAGATGTTATTGTGACCGGAGATATTGATTATCACACGGCTCATGATGCGTTAATGGCTGGTATGTGTATTATTGACCCAGGGCATAATTCCGAAAAGATTATGAAACCGAAAACGGCCGATTGGCTTCGCTCCCGTCTGGAAGAGAAACGATATGATACGCAAGTTACAGCTTCAGAGGTCAATACAGAGGTATTCCAGTTTGTCTAAAAAGACAGTGGATGTGAGATTTCCAGTAATATTAAGCTTGTCTGGGAAACCAAATGCCTGTATACTATGTAATGTTGTTCGGAAAGTTTGACAGACAATCGCTGGTGGCCTTTGTTGCCACGAGAGGAAAGTCCGGGCTCCACAGGGCAGGATGCTGGATAACGTCCAGTCAGCGCGAGTTGAAGGATAGTGCCACAGAAATGGACCGCCGATGGCCGGATTTTCCGGCACAGGCAAGGATGGAACCGAGGTGTAAGAGACCCCGAGGAACGCTGGTGACTTCGTTCCTGGTAAACCCCATCTGGAGCAAGACCTAATGGGACACAGTCCCCTCTTCGGAGGAGGCAGCCTTAGCCCGAGGTGTGTCTAGGTTGGTCGCTTGAGCTGTGCAGCAATGCATGGCCTAGATAGATGATTGTCGCTTCTGGTGGGAGGGTAGTTCCCGTATGAACCACGAAGAGCACAGAACCCGGCTTACGGTAAGCTTTCCTAACTGCAACAACAGCATTCAGAGTAGTCCACCTATCAGTCGAGGACAATCCGTGTCATTCACCGATGGCCTGACTGATCAGAAGGACCCATGCATATCTAAAAAAATATAATTCCTGTGGATACAGGTTCTATACTATAAAAAAGGCGGCAGTTCCGATATTATCGGGTCTGCCGCCTTTTTTGTTTCTCATATCAAGTTTGGACATGTCTGGTGTTTTCAGACACGTCCTAGTCAATCTCATACGCTAAAATATCGCGCAACGTTTATGACAGTTCATTACAGTGTAACAACACTGTCGGAAGTGAACGAAGCATGCCAACGTTGGATGGCGCGATCCATTCGTTCCACGGCTTCCGGAAGAAGCTCAGGGTCCGTATGAGTAAAGTTAATTCGCATGCGGTTCAACTCCGGTGTACCTGCATAGAAGGAATCCCCCGGAACAATGCACACCTTCTCCTGGATACCATAAGTGAACAGATTGCTTGCCAGCATGCCTTCAGGCAGTTGCAGCCACAAGAACATGCCACCTTGTGGTGAATTCCACGAGATGCCTTCCCAAGCTTTGGCTGCCATAAGAGTAGTCAGTGTTTTCATGCGTTTTTCGTAATCCTCTGAAATATGGCGGATATGCGCATCCAGATCGAAGGATTCAAGCAGTGCATGAAGCGCTCTTTGGTCGATGCTGCTGGAATGCAAGTCGGCACCTTGTTTGGCTCGTGCTGCCATTTTGACAATATCGGGAGCAGCCAGTATCCAGCCCGTACGAAGGCCAGGTGCTACCGTTTTGGAGAATGTACTGGTGTAGATAACATTGGAAGGGCCGTCATAGGAAACAGCATCCAGTTCTGCGAGAGCAGGGACATCCAATTGCTCCGGATTGAACCGGATTTCACCATAGGGGTCATCTTCCAAAATGAGCACACCGTACTTGCGGCACAAATCCACTGCCTGTTGTCTTCTTTCTCTCGACCACACTTTTCCCGTAGGATTGGAGAACGTGGGATTAATATACACAAGTTTTGGACGATTCAACTGGAGCTGTTCCTCCAGAGATTCAGGCAACATGCCGTGATCATCACAGGCTACGCCGTGAGATTCAGCCTGATAGGAATGAATGACTTGCAGAGCAGCGAGGTAGGTTGGTGATTCAACCAATACGCGGTCGCCCGGGTCGAGAAGGATGCGGCAAACCAAGTCAATGGATTGCTGTGAACCCGTAGTGAGAAGCATGTGATCGGGTGAAGCAGGAATGCCCTTGGATTCAAGGCGTTCGGCGATTTTGGCGCGAAGAGGACGGTAACCCTCAGTTTCCGCATATTGAAGAGCGGCTGCTCCGCTCATAAATACTTTTTCATATGCAACGCGGATGGCTTCCAGCGGGAATGAAGTCTGGGCTGGTAATCCACCGGCTAGAGAGATCATTCCAGGTGCCTGAGCGGCCTGGAGCATGTCGCGAACGACAGAGGACGGGGTGTTTTGTGCCATTTTGGACCAAGGGATACTCATGTTATTCTCATCTCCTGTTATTCACTGTTATACTGATATTATAAACTATAATAGACGGACTACACTATAACAGTAAAATGAAGATCATAACAGTTGGGGGAGCAACCATGCATATTGAATTAAAGCGGGGAAGCAGTACCAAATTGTACGTGCAGATTGCGCTAACGATTGCCGATCGCATCAGATCAGGACTCATTGAACCCGGAACCCGACTTCCTTCTGTTCGTAAAATGACCGCGGATTTGGGTGTCAGCCTGGTCACTGTATCCAAAGCGTATGCTGAACTTGAAGCGATTCAACTGATCACCTGCTCCCAGGGGAAAGGTTGTTATGTGAGAGGGACATTGAACGTGGATCAGATGGAGGATGTGGACCGAACGCAGCGAAACCATGTCAACAGTGAATCCAGTACGTCATGGAATTGGCAGATGGCACTGGTGGATTATTTACCGCGAGCCCAGCTCTGGAGACATTTTGATACGTCACCTCAAGTGCGGTATGAACTTCATATGTCAGCAATTCAGCCTGAACTGTTGCCTACACGCGAGATTATCGACAGCGCCTACCGACTCTCCTCTGATCATACAGAGCGCATGGCGGCGTACGGATCTTTTCAAGGAGATCGGGAGCTTAGACAGATCTTTGCCGAACATTTTGCCGAGCGGGGACTACAGGCTGCACCTGAACGCATGTTAATTACAAGTGGTGCTCAGCAGGGAATTGATCTTGTGGCACGGACTTTTGTCGGACCTGGGGATGTTGTATACATGGAGGCACCAAGCTATACCGGAGCCATTGATGTATTTACGAGTAGAGGTGCAAAGATCATTACGGTCCCGATGGATGACGAAGGCATGCGTATTGATCTCTTGACCCGATTATGTGATACCTATCCGCCCAAGCTGATCTATACGATCCCGACCTATCACAATCCAACAGGTATCACGATGAGTGCAAGAAGGCGAGCCCAACTTCTGAATCTCGCGCAAAGCTACCACTGCCTCATTCTGGAGGATGATCCGTTTGCAGATCTTTATTTTCGGGACCCTCCCCCGGCGTCCATTAAATCGATGGATGGGACAGGTCATGTCGTATATATCAAAAGCTTCAGCAAGGTGCTCTCTCCCGGTTGCCGTATAGCCTGTGCCATCGCAGACGGAAGTGTATTGACCCGGCTTGTGGCTGCGAAATCTACGGCAGATTTGGGCAGTCCGCTGCTTACACAAAAGGCATTGCAATCTTTTATTCAGAATCAGTACGGTGCGTATGTATCCCGATTGAGGGATGAGTTATATTCTCGCTTGTGCGCAGCATCCGAAGTGCTGGAACAGCTTGCTCCTACGGGTATGCAATGGCGCTTGCCAGAGGGAGGACTCAATCTGTGGCTTCAACTTCCGAGTAACTTGGATATGCGTGAGTTGCATCATCAGTCACTGGCTGCAGGGGTTTCTTTCCTTCCAGGTTCCGCCTGTTATGTAGGAGAGATGGATACACCAAGTCTGCGTATCTGCTTCACGGTAACAAACGTTGGGCTTTTGTGTGAAGGCCTTCGTGTACTGTGCAGAGTCATTGACAGAGTAACACCTGGGCAGGGTGGGACAGTGGCGGACAGGCTACCGCTCATATAATTTTTCGGAGTATGGACATACATCCAATCCACTTTCGATTTGTTGCAATAGGTTATAGTATCACCAGAAAGGGAGTTGGTTTTGAAATGAACCATTACTGTCCACCGCTCTGCCCGATTGTCTGTGACCCGATCCAGGTTGTTGAGGATTATTACATCCCACAAATCGTGCCTGTAATCCACCCGATTGAAGTGATCAAAAAACATCACTGTGTTCCGATTCATCACCACATGTATCCTGTTGTTGTCAAAGAAGAAGACCCTTGCTATGTATCCAGCCATAATCCGAAGAAAAAATCCGTGAAAAAATCAAGTAAAGCCCGCACATCTTCTCGCAAGCGCTAAGCGCAGCGGGTGCCCCGGGGAATTGGATATAAACCAAAAGAGCAGCGTACGCCCCGGGGCGCAGCTGCTTTTGTATTTTTACGGAGTAGAGTTATTACGATTAATGAGTATACTTTTTCATCGTATTATCCATTTGTTGTCTGACATGTTGCGGCCAGAACTGCAAAGGAGCGCTGTTGCCTGATGCGGCTTGCAGTGCCTTATAGACATCGATTTGCCCATAGCCAAAATACTTATCGTGACCCGGATCACCGAGGTCAATAACACTTTGACGCATCAAATCCATTACTTCCGTGTTGGTCAAGTCCGGGTTCAACGAACGAATCAAACCTGCAAGTGCCGCTACATGAGGGCTAGCCATGGACGTTCCAGACAAGGCCGCATACTGATTGTTTGGATAGGTACTGGCGATGCTGGACCCCGGGGCCATCACATCCACATAATCCCCGTAGTTGGAATAGGAAGCTTTGCTCATATTCGGGTCCGTAGCAGATACGGCAAATACTTCCGGATAAGCAGCAGGGTATCCTGGACGCTCTGTATTATCGTTCCCCGTGGCTGCAATCAGGACGATATCCCGGTCAAAAGCGTATTTAATGGCATCATGAAGAAATTGCGCATCAGCATAATTGCCGAGACTCATGTTGATCACTTTGGCTCCATGATCGGCTGCCCAGATAATGCCTTCGGCAACGGCATACGTGGTACCAGAACCTGAGTTGTCGAGTACTTTAACCGGTAGTACCTTGTTATACCAGCTCATGCCTGCCACGCCTTCGTTATTGTTGACAATAGCGCCGATAATGCCTGCGACGTGTGTCCCATGTCCCACATCATCCATTGGTTGGCTTCCCGGCTCGACCACATTATAACCCTCAAGGAGCTTGCCCTTCAGGTCAGGATGATTCATATCAACCCCCGTATCAACCACCGCAACGATGACATCTTTGTTTCCCTTGGTAATATTCCAACCTCTGTTTGTCTCAATGGCGGGCAGGTTCCACTGATAATCGGAGAACAAAATATCATTGGGTATCGTTACATCTGTTTGTTCAGTTACGGTATCATTGGTTAAATACATATAGTGGGGTTCCATATAGAGTGGATTCCATTTGCTTTCGAAATAGGTATGCAATTGCTTGTAACTCATGTGTTCTGACCGGAAAACATACGTGTATCCCAGCTTGCGCGCAGATTGCGCTCTCAGATCAGATTTAATGATGCGCATATCACGTTCACCGGGATCCTGGCGAAAACGGATGACGATTTCATTTTCATAAAAATGACTTGCATTTGCATTATCGTGTCCGGTTTTCACTGTGATTTCGTTAAGCGTATCTGGGTGAACAGACTCAATTTTGAATTTACCCTCACGCGGATAAGGGATCATGCGCAGATTTTTGCGCTGATGTTGTTCAACAGCATTTAATACGTTCTGGCTGAACAAGGCAATCACAGCTCTTTTGCCATCTTTGGAGGGTTGCCCCATAACAAAATATTTTTCTTTTCCTAAAGGAAAAGAAGAAGATTCAAAACTTTGACGTTTGTTTACCGCTTTTTTGGCAAGGTTGAGCGAATGTTGAAGCTTCTGTTGTTCCAATTTGCTTCCTTGTGTGGAGGACTGATCAAAGGGCTTGTTAAAAGACCCATTGGTATTCATGAGATGAATGGATCTGATATGTTCATGTGAACTTTGGAGATCATTCACATATCGGCTAACCTGCGCAGCATTCATTGTAGCGGTTTTCTCCAGCATGATACTGAGATGTTGCTTGGCATCCATACGGGTCAGAAGATCGGTGGCTTTGACATCCTGTACTTTCAGACGCTGCTTACTCGTGTGCTCTTCATGAGCAGAGTCAGACAGGGCACCTGGCTTAGGTTCGGGACGATTGGATGTTGGAAGCAGGAGCGTCAGGGCGAGTGCACCCGCACCAGCTGCAAGAGCCCAGTTAATCCATTTCGGTCTGGACATGGTGGATGGAACCTCCTTCGTTCATTTTGGACAATCATTAACAGTGCTTCATCGTTGTCACTGGTTATATCTATCGTTAGAAAAAGCGGATATTTTTATGCAGGCGAGTTCCAGTCTGACTGCGTATAATAGGCATGTTTAACGGCAGAAGCGGAAAGCATGATTAAGGGATACCGCTCGTCATCTTTTTATGGTAGGATTATAGCTGAGAATTCAAAGGTCAGGGGAAAACCACCGTTGGCCGACCTATATGTAAGGACTTATTTAAGGGGGAGCTACCTTTATGTCAGCAGCCAATGTACAGAAAACATGTGAGTCAACTAGGGAAAAGTTAAAACCGGCTATCGATCGGATTGAAAAATTTTTGAATGAGAATGCTTTGCCTGAACTGGATCAGAATCAGACGGAAGAATCAACTGCCTTCTACAAAGGATTTCTTTCAGATCTCCGTCATTTGCTCGTTTTTTCTGAAGTTTCTTACGAAAAACTTGGCGTTGTGCTGCGTCGTGCCAACTTTGATGTCGATTTTGCCGAAAAGGCTCTTTATAATACGTATCACCAATGCGTAAACAGCTTTTTCTATCCCAAAAATGAATGTTATTCCGAAGACGGAAGATACGCTTACACAGGACAAGATGCCATTCGTTTCCGTGACAAGCCAATCCGTGCAGTACGGGATGTCATTCTGGAGGTTTCCAAAACGTACGAAGAATTGCGCGATGATCTGGCATATTATGAAAGTGATTACCTGACTCAGCGCCGTATGCAAAATCAACGGAATCACGCCTAATTAACGTTTAAACCTGAATATGAAATTGGACGAAACCGCCCTTGTGGCGGTTTTTTTTTGTATTTTTATTGCAAAGTAAAATGAGGTGTGATCATGTCATCATCTGGCATTTTGGCGGAGAATATCGGGTTTGTGGCGGGGAGACAATAGTAGTCGAGGTGATAAAAAATGAGCCAAGACAAACCAATTGTCAAATGCAGCGTCTCCAACTGCAACTTTTGGGGAGAGAACAACTTCTGCCAAGCTGATGCCATCATGATTGACATTGACCAACATGCCACCCGTCGTTTGCATGAGGAATTTGCCGGTGAGACATTTGACTCCGATCACCATGATCATGCACGCACATCCTCTGCAACATGCTGTCACACGTTCAAACCCAAGTGAGCAGTCATCCCTATTCATAATGGAGGTGCTTCCAAATGAAAAATGACGATAATAATTTTAATTCTCAGGATCGTCCTAAAATCAATGTTGACGGTGAAAAACAACGTATGCGTGTCGACTATCCAAGAAAAGTACATCGCGAAGAGTATGGTGCAGAGGTCGCTCCTCCGACTGTTGTAAGAACTGGAGGTACCGAACGTTCAGAACCTGTGCCTGAGAAGCATGAGGCAGATCGTGTCATGGAGTCAACAGGCAAGGTCGCAGGTTATATGGGGCTGGCCTTCGGCATCGCGTCCTTGTTCATGTGGTCAATCGTACTTGGACCAGCGGCAGCCGTTCTGGGTTACTATGCGTATGTCAATGGTCGGAAAACAGCGGGAGCCTGGTCCATTGGACTGGGTATTGTAGCAACGCTGAGTTATTTTTTCATGATTCCATTTGCTCGCTAGAGTATAAAATGGTCATCCAAAAGCCTTCTGTTCTCACCCAGATGTGGTGAACTACAGAAGGTTTTTTTCGTATATGCGCAGGTTATGTGGAGAGATTCAACTATTTTCATGAAAACAATGGAACCTTGTTGTAAAACGATGTAGAATAAGGTCATAATACGCTTAATTATACGGGAGTGGGTATAACTCATGCAGATTGATCCAAGCGGATCGCGGCAGTTGTTGGAACTGCAATTGTCCAATGTGAATAATCAAATCAGTGGATCACAATCAGATGCTGGTTCAACAGTGGATTTCGCCAATGTGATGGACGGGCTGTTAGCTACGGGTGCCGATTCGACGAGCAATAGAGATTCCACCGCTACGGTCTCCAAAAGATCCAGTGATGGTTTGTTGTGGTTACAACTTGGAAGCACGTACAACCCGGATATAAGTACATCAGGATTATCCTCTGCCTCCAATAATATTGTTGAGTCTTTGTTATCTGTATCCAATAAAGGGATTTTGGATTCCGGGGCCTCTGTACCTACGGATTATGAATCTTTGATTGCCGAGGCAAGTGCCAAATACGGTGTTCCTGAATCATTGATCAAGGCCGTCATTGACACAGAGTCCAATTTTAACCCAAATGTCGTGTCGTCTGCGGGTGCTAAGGGGCTTATGCAATTAATGGATGGCACAGCTGCAGGGCTGGGTGTGCGTAATTCATTTGATCCTGCCCAGAATATTGATGCGGGTACGAAGTATCTTTCCCTTCAGCTCCAGCGTTTCGGTGGAGAAGTGAAGATGGCGCTTGCCGCGTATAATGCAGGACCGGGCCGTGTTTCACGTCTGGGCGTGTCTAGTGACAGCGAACTGATGAGTGTACTTAACCGTTTGCCTTCAGAAACACAGAATTATATCTCCAAGGTGGAGAAGGCGCAGTCGAAATATGTGATCTAAACTCACAGATAGACATTTGCGATAACCATCATATGCAGGATGAGATCAAATGTGGGAGCAGTAGCGCTTGAAACGCCTGTTCCCGGTTGGTCTTTTTGTGTTGTATGGGTATCGTGTTACAATGCTCACTGTAGGTTCATGAACGAAGAGATAAAGGGAGGTCTAACCTCATTTGAAATATTTTGATTATGCTGCAACTACACCTCCCCATCCCGATGTGATTCGTACGATGGCCGAAATTATGGAGACACAATTCGGTAATCCGTCCTCCATTCATGGATATGGAGAGCGTGCCGATCAGTTGCTGCGTCGTGCTCGATCCGGATGTGCTGCGGCAATCGGCGTTAAGCCGGAAGAGATTGTATTTACTTCCGGTGCGACCGAGAGCAATAATCTCGCGATAAAAGGTGCGGCATTACGTTATCAGTCACGAGGCAGACACATCATCACAACAGCTACCGAGCATGCCTCGGTGTACGAAAGTTTTATGCAATTGCAGCAGTGGGGATGGGAAGTGACATTAATTCCCGTGAATTCCGATGGAGTGGTCAACGCTCAGCAGGTTGTAGACGCGATCAGGCCCGACACGGTGCTTGTGAGTCTGATGCATGTAAACAATGAAACAGGCGCCATCCATCCGATTGCAGAGATTGGCAATCAGCTCAAAAAGAAAGCACCACGGGTGCTTTTCCATGTAGATGGTGTTCAGGGTTTTGGGAAAATGGAGGTGACACCTGCCGATTGGGGTGCAGATCTGTACAGTCTGTCTGCTCACAAGATTCGTGGACCGAAGGGAGCAGGTCTACTGTATGTGCGAAGTGGAGTGGAGCTTACGCCACTATTGTCAGGAGGATCACAGGAGCAAGGCCTAAGAGCAGGCACAGAAAACGTGGCCCTGCTGGTAGGAATGGCAAAGGCCATGCGAATGGCAGCAGAAGATCAGGTTAATTTTGCCCGGCGTACAACAGTGCTCCGTGATCGATTGATGGAAACGATACATGTTATTCCTGAATTTGAATTGAACAGTCGCACAGAGGGTGCGCCTCATATTGTGCACTTCTCCTATCCCGGGATGAAGGCAGAAGTGGCGCTGCACACTTTGGAGCAACTTGGCGTAACCATTTCGACCCAATCTGCCTGTTCTTCGCGTTCCGCTGAACCGAGTCGGGCTCTACTTGCGATGGGCAGAGATGCAGCTTGTGCTGGTGGCGGATTACGTATTAGTCTTGGAGATGAACATACAGAAGAAGATGTAGCCTTGCTTGAACGGGCTTTACATCAGATGGTGGCGCAGTTGCGGCCCCTCGAAAGGCGGATGTAATGGATATGAAATATGATATGCTGCTTCTCCGTTTCGGAGAGTTTATGTTAAAGGGGAAAAATCGGGCCCGATTTGAAAAAACGATCATTACACAGGTGAAAGCTTTGCTTAAACCTTATCCAGGAGCGAGCCTTCGCAAAGAATATGGCCGTGTCTATGTGGATCTTGGCGGTGAATCACATACTGAACTGATTAAGGTGCTAAAGCGGGTATTCGGTGTGATGTCGATTAGTCCGGTTAAAGTTACTCCATCCGAGCTTGATGAGATTGTGAAAACGGCAGTTGCTTTTATGGACGAAAGGGAAGACGAATTTAAGGAAGGCACCACATTCAAGGTAAATGTAAGGCGGGTATGGAAGGAGTTCCCGAACTCTTCACATGAAATGAATCATTTGGTTGGTTCCCCGATTCTTCGGAAGTTCCAGCAATTGAGTGTTGATGTTCGCGAACCTGATATTGAATTGCGAGTGGAAATTCGGGATCAAGGCACGTATATTTTCAATGAAACTATTCCTGCAGTGGGTGGGTTTCCGCTGGGGACGAATGGCAAAGCAATGGTACTGCTATCAGGTGGGATAGATAGCCCTGTTGCTGCCTGGTCTTCCATGCGTCGTGGACTGGAAGTGGAATGTGTACATTTTTACAGTTATCCGTTCACAAGCCAGCGGGCCAAAGAAAAAGTCGTCGATTTGGCGCGTGCTCTTGCTGATCATGCAGGAACAATCAAGCTGCATCTGGTTCCATTTACGGAGATCCAAACGGCATTTACCCAACTGGGTCAGGACAATCTGATTATTACCCTGATGAGACGTTCAATGCTGCGAATTGCATCCAAACTTGCCGAGCGTGAGCGGGCACTCGCACTGATCACCGGGGATAGCCTGGGCCAAGTAGCGAGTCAGACTCTTCCGAGTATGAATGTCATTGGTCGTGCGACAGATCTGCCACTTTTGCGACCACTGGTTATGATGGATAAACAGGAGATCATTACCCTGTCCAAACAGATCGGAACGTATGACATATCTATTTTGCCATATGAGGATTGCTGCACTCTCTTTGTGCCCAAGTCTCCGTCAACCAATCCAAATCTTCGAATTGTGGATAAAATTGAATCAACAATGAGCCATCTGTCAGAATGGGTGGATCAAGCGGTGGAACAAACTGAAACGATCACACTGCACGCTGGTGAAACTTCTGTGTTAACGAATCAGACAGGAGACAATGGCATGAAGGATGATTGGTTCTAAACTCAATAAAAATTAGCATGGCTGACATAATAAGGGCTATGTTAACTGCATAAAAGGACTGTCCGATGATATATCGTTCAGTCCTTTGCTGTATTCAGATGAAATTTTTAGTTTAAATTAGCCTACGAATAGGAGCGCTGCTGTTCCCCGCCAGTTCCCTTGTGACTGGAACTGCTGGAGCGTTTGCGATAACCTGCAAAGACTACGCCTGCAATAACCACAACGATGAAGAGAATGCGCAATGCCGGATGTTCAGTAAAGTAAGGCAAGAGTCGCTGTTCCTCAGTGATCATATTGGAAGCCGTATACCCGAGAACAATGGCTCCGACATAGATGATCCAAGGAAAGTGATTAATTAGCTTGATAAACAGGGTACTACCCCAGACGATAATAGGTACACTAATCAGGAGTCCAAGGATGACAAGCACGAGATGCTGCTGCGCTGCTCCAGCAACTGCAATCACGTTATCGAGTCCCATGGCTGCATCCGCAATGACAATGGTACGAATAGCGGTCCATAAGGAAGTTCCCGCCTGGACATCATTGTGTTCATCTCCCTGATCCGCCAATAATTTATAGGCAATCCAGATCAGAAGTATGCCTCCCACAAGCAAGAGCCACGGAACTTTAAGCAACCATAAAACAACAACTGTTGCTAAAATTCGAATCAAAAGTGCGCCGCCAGTTCCATATAGAATCGCCTTTTTCTGCACGGAAGGGTGCAAATTTCGAGCTGCGAGACCTATGACGATGGCATTATCTCCAGCCAGAATGAGATCAATAAAGACAACGTTCAGCAAAGCCAGCCAAAATGTGGGACTAAATAGCTCCATGAGATATGTCACTCCTTATATACGGTTCAATCATTAAGAATAGCATGGACAACTCTCACATACAAGTTAATGTGGGGGGATGAGGACATGGATACACTTTGGCTGTTAACTGAAATTTTAATGATCAATCTGGTACTGAGTGGAGATAATGCGGTTGTTATTGCCCTTGCAAGCAAGGATCTGCCACCGATCCAACGCAAAAAAGCGGTATGGTGGGGGGCTTTTGGTGCGGTGTTGTTGCGCTGTGTATTAACCTTCGTAGCGGTATTATTGCTGGGGATTCCCTTTATCCAAGCGGCAGGTGGGCTGTTGTTATTTTGGATTGCAGTGAAGCTGCTGCTTCAAAATGATGATGAAGTACATATTCGAGAAGCTTCTACGACGTGGAAAGCCATTCAAACCATTCTAATTGCCGATTTTGTAATGAGCCTGGATAATGTTTTGGCCATAGCGGCTTTGGCAGATGGAGATTTGGCTTTGATTGTCATCGGGATTGCGATCAGTATCCCCATTGTTGTATGGGGGAGTGGGTTAATTGTTGGTTTGCTCAAGCGATTTCCGATTCTGGTATTCGTCGGCTCTGGTATTCTTGCCTTCACAGCCGGTGAGATGGTCATGAAAGATCCCAAGTTGGGAGAGTGGCTGGGAGGTATGGCATCAGAAGTGCACACGCTGCTACCTGCAGCAATGGCTTGTCTCGTGGTTGCGGTTGGAGGGGCGCATAAATTTGTAAGAAAGAACGCATAGCTATAGCTACGTATTGGGTAAAAGCTTGAACATATGACCGTCTGAACCATCCGGTTTAGGCGGTTTTGTTTTGAGAGAGTACACTTTTCAATACAACTCCCATTTGGCTAGTCATAAGTTGCACATTTTAGGGTAATACAGGTAAAGGACGCACGCAAAGTGCGACATAAAGTATAGTTTTTTGCCGAAACATCGGATACACTAGAAGCAGGATTACAGGTTTGAAAATCAACAGTCAGCATGGAATGCGTAATCGTTTATTAAAAAATAAAGTACATAGCCATAGTATAAGAGGTGATTGCAAATGAGGATGAGAAATGAGAAAGCGATTGGACTATTTATTGTAGCTGCGGGAATTATTATTCTGCTTGGCAAGTTTGGCGTGTTTGGATTTATTGGTCGCAATTTCTGGCCTTTGCTGATCCTTCTGCCAGGCATCGCCCTTCATGCGTTATATTATGCGCGTATTTCACCATCGTGGTCACTTGTTCCTGCCGGTATACTAACGGTGTATGGTGTTTTATTCAGTATAACGAATACATGGGGCGCTGGACTTATGAGCAGGCTGTGGCCAGCATTCTTGCTTGGGATCGCCATAGGGTTACTCGAATATGGAATGGCTGAGCGACGAAGACCGGAATATGTGTTACCCGCAGCTTTGATCATTGGTGCGGTGTCCATCATTTTATTCGGATTTACCTTGCTGCAAACGGGAATAATCTATATACTTGCTGTCCTTTTGATCCTGGGCGGAATCTGGTTATTGCTTGGACGAGGACGTCAAGGGAGAGGCTGGTAACAATCCCAGTGGTCTTTTCGTGCGAAATATCTTGATTTTTACCTATAATAAACTATAATATAAGGGATATAGACATGCGTCGGGATATCACCGACGCTTATTTTGTGAGTAACCTGCGAAATTGCGGGAAGTTTAGTAGATAAGAATTGAAATTGGAAAGGATATGGATACAAACCATGCATTCAAGAGAACACATTCGCAATATTGCGATTATTGCCCACGTCGACCACGGGAAAACTACGCTCGTCGACAAGTTGCTCCAGCAATCCGGTACTTTCCGTGATCACGAAACGGTACAGGAGCGCGCAATGGACTCCAACGATTTGGAGCGTGAACGCGGTATTACGATTTTGGCCAAAAACACGGCTATAACTTATAAAGATTACCTGATCAACATTGTGGATACACCAGGACACGCCGATTTCGGTGGCGAAGTGGAACGTATCATGAAAATGGTTGACGGCGTATTGCTCGTTGTTGATGCTTATGAAGGTTGTATGCCACAAACGAAATTTGTACTTCGTAAAGCACTGGAGCACAACCTGACACCTATCGTTGTTGTAAACAAAATTGACCGTCCAGCGGCTCGTCCGGCTGAGGTGATTGATGAAGTATTGGACCTGTTCATTGAACTGGGTGCCAACGATCAACAACTTGAATTCCCTGTTGTATATGCTTCCGCATTGAACGGAACATCCAGCATGGAAAGTGATCCTGCTAAACAGGATGACAACATGATGGCGATCTACAATACCATCGTTAGTCATATCCCACACCCTACCGAAAATGTTGAAGAACCACTTCAATTCCTCGTTACTTTGATGGACTACAATGAATACCTTGGCCGTATTGCCATTGGTCGTGTTAACCGCGGTGTGATCCGTCAAGGACAATCGGTAACGGTTATTATGCGTGATGGTAAGAGCAAAACTGCACGTATCGAGAAACTGTTCGGTTTCCAGGGTCTCAAACGTATTGAGACGGAAGAAGCAGGAGCAGGTGACATCGTTGCCATTGCAGGGATCAAGGACATCAACATTGGTGAAACCATTGCCGACCCTAACAATCCAGAAGCACTTCCAGTTCTGAAAATCGATGAGCCTACACTGCAAATGACGTTCCTCGTGAACAACAGTCCATTCGCAGGTCGTGAAGGTAAATGGGTAACTTCCCGTAAACTTCGTGAGCGTTTGTTAAAAGAATTGGAAACAGATGTTTCCCTTCGTGTTGACGAAACGGAAAGCCCTGATGCATTTGTCGTTTCCGGACGTGGTGAGCTTCACTTGGGTATCCTGATTGAGAATATGCGTCGTGAAGGATATGAACTGCAAGTATCTAAACCGGAAGTTATCATCAAAGAAGTTGACGGTAAGAAAATGGAGCCGGTTGAGCGCTTGTTGATTGATATCCCTGAAGAAAGCATGGGTTCCGTAATGGAGAGCCTGGGCGCACGTAAAGCAGAGATGGTTAACATGGTCAACACAGGTAGTGGTCAAGTTCGTCTGGAGTTCTTGATTCCAGCACGTGGTTTGATCGGATATAGCACAAACTTCCTGACATTGACTCGTGGTTACGGTGTAATGAACCATGCATTTGACAGCTACGCTCCAGTAGTATCCGGTCAAGTTGGTGGACGTCACCAAGGTGTACTGATCTCAACTGAAACGGGTACGTCTACGTTCTATGGCATGATGGGCGTTGAGGATCGCGGTACGCTCTTCTTGGAGCCGGGTACTGAAATCTACGAAGGTATGATTGTTGGTGAACATACACGCGACAATGATATCGTTGTTAACATCTGCAAAGAAAAACAACTGACTAACGTTCGTTCTTCCGGTAAAGATGATACGGTTAAAATTAAAACTCCGATTATCTTCTCGTTGGAACAGGCACTTGAATATCTGAATGAAGATGAATATTGTGAGATCACACCAAAATCTATTCGTCTTCGTAAGAAGATCCTGAATAAATCCGAGCGTGAGCGTGCAGAGAAACAACGCAAAATGGCTTCCAAAGCCTAATAACAACAAAATAATATATATAAGTTAAGTTTGATGGAACACAGAAGTTAACGATGTTATGCACAGTGGAAGTAGTGGAGGGATCGGAATCGATTCTGAAGAAGCGAAGCGTTCGCCTTTATCCCCGGATTTTACCATTGAAAATGGATCAAAAAAATCTGGGGATAACAGCGATCAAAGAACGATCCGATACCGGAACGGTTACCTCCGATGTGTGTTTTACTCAGAGTTATCGAAAGGTCACACAAGAGTTAACTTATATCCTAGCATGAACACGAAAGGAGCTGGCTGTGCATGCAAGCATGGTTCGCATCACACCCAATCGTAGCCTACATCGTCATCTTTGTATTGATTACTTACGTATATAACAAGGTGTTTCGGGTACGTCAGAAATTGCCACTTGGTAAGGAAATCGTTCTCTATATTTTGATGGCGATGGGCACATTCATGCTTCTTATTTTTCAGATCGACAAGCTGCCCATCATTCAATGTTTGTTGGTCGCGGTTGGTTTGATGTTGTTAGTGAGAGTGCGTTATTTTATTGAAGGTCGTCAAAAGAAAAAAGCGGAAGCTGCCGCTCGAAACTCATAAATCCTGTCTTGTACAGACCATCCGTTTTCCTTAGGGAAAGCGGTTGTCTTTTATTTAGACCAAAACAGATGTGATAAAGGTGTTGAAGATATGAACTCAAATTCGAACGGACTGCCTCCACGGAGACAGGCACCGACGCAATCCGGTGCTTCTGAGTCGAAGAAAGGCAAGGGCAAACAGCCTAAGAAGAAAAAGAGAATGAATGCTTTTGGCAGAATTCTTTTAAGTCTATTGGTTATTGCCATTGTGGTAGGCGGTGGATATGCGTACTGGGTATACAATCAAGTCGTGGATACAGGCATCGATAAACCGGTACCTCCCGGGATGTCAGCCACAACCAAACCGATCACGATGCTGTTATTAGGCACAGATAACCGTCCTGAAACTGGCACATATCTCTCGGATGTCGTTATGGTGGCTTCGTTGAATCCGGAGACCAAGACGGCAACCATTGTATCTTTGCCTCGAGACACGCGTATTCAATTGGACGGGTACAAAGCGAACAAGCTGAATTCCTATTATCCAAAATTCAAAGCACAGGAAAAAACTACTGGCAAAAATGCAGAGGATCAGATGAAAGAAATGATGGGCAAGTACTTGGATGTAGATATTAATTATACAACCGTCCTGAATTTCCAGGCATTCCGTGATGCTGTCAATGCCGTGGGTGGCGTGGATGTGACTGTGGATAAAAATATGTGTTATAGAGATACAGCCGATGGTACAGATATCAATCTGGTCGCAGGCGCACAACATCTTGATGGTAAAGCGGCACTGGATTTTGTGCGTTACCGCAAATCCAATTGTAATCCGAAGACTGCTGAATCCAATGACTTTGACCGTAACAAACGTCAAAACCAAGTGCTCAACTCCATGTTGGATCAGATGAAATCTCTTGGAGGCATTACAAAGATCAGCAAAGTGATTGGTGCAGTTGACAAGAACATGACGACAGATGTGGAATCGGAACAAATGAAAAACTTTATCTCGACGTATTGGAACATTTCCACTTCAGATGTACATTATACTCCGGTTACCGGAGAGTGGAGAAGTCCATATGTGTATATTAATGAGACGGAACTGGCCAATGCGAAGCAGGCTTTACAAGATACGCTTTCTGGTAAAATAACCACTTCACCTTCAAGTGAATAACCTTCATTCTTTTGGGATTGGAAGCACGTTAATTGGTATGCTATAATAACATAAACCAAGATTAAGAATTGCATAAAGAAGTTTAGGGGGCTGGTTGAATGTCCGAAGCCGTCACACAATTAACTGAATCTCTTTTACAGCAATTCAAGAATGAGACCTTTGTGCTTCTGAGCACCGTGGATGTAGAATCCGGAGGTCCGACTTCAACAGCCATCTCCTGGATCTATGCCGAGAATGCTTCAACTTTTCGTGTGGCGATCGATCATCGTTCACGTCTGGTGAACAACATGCTCACTAATCCGCTCATTACGATTACTGTCTTTGGAGAAGAGACGGTGTACGCAGTGAACGGGCGTGCGACGGTACGGCAGGATCCGCTGCAGGATGTTCCATTTAATATGTGCTGTTTCGACATTACAATTGAAGCGGTGAGGAATGCTCTGTTTTATGGCGCTCAACTGTCTTCTGTGCCTCAATATGTCAAAATATATGATCAGCGTGCTGCTGAGAAATTAGATGGGCAGGTTTTTGCTGCCATGAAAAAAGCCTAGTGAGAGATCACTGGGCTTTTTGCTGTCTTTTGTCCGATGAATGCTGCTGCATTTGTTGTTCCTGATTCTGGTGTTCATCCGGATTTTGACGGACTTTTACGTCTTTTGGGAGTTGTGGAATAATTCGTCCCACCATGTCTGCGAGTTCTGAAGCAAAGCCTGAGATCGGGTGCCCTTGTCGAATATGTTCACCAATTTCTTTAATTCGTTCAGTGACATCCGCATCTGCAGTAACAATGGAATCTACACCTTCAGGGTCTTTGCGAAGTGCTTCGGCTACAGCGTACTTAATGGTACCGACACGAGCACGTTCCAGTTCCCCATCTACATCAATGCCAACTACAGCAGTATTACCAAGTATGACGCAGTTCGCATCTTCAACACCTTCCACTTGCTTGGCAAGGGCTTTCAGGTGATTGACTCGTTTCTCATTTGGCATTCGTCCACTTTTATCATCTTCAACAATGTTCATGTCATGGACTTCACCAGTATTTTCGTTGAATTGATCCAGACGTGAAGGGTTCATTCGATCGTCTTGTGTGTAGATCGGTTGGGTCCCATTCTGTTGATTTCGTGTTTCAATATTGCCTCCATAACTTCTTGGATGTGATGTATACGGCTCTTGTGAAGCACTTCGTGACGTGTTATTACAACCGGTAATTAATAAGATTAGAAGCAACGTGCAAACCCATTTTTTCATAAA
Organism: Paenibacillus amylolyticus; assembly: GCF_050990605.1. Taxonomy (GTDB): domain Bacteria; phylum Bacillota; class Bacilli; order Paenibacillales; family Paenibacillaceae; genus Paenibacillus; species Paenibacillus amylolyticus_H. The sequence continues at coordinate 4,396,296 of NZ_CP158832.1, read as the reverse complement.
TGTTCATCCTTTCTTGGAGTTTTTCAGAATGGTTGACAATTATTTTGCCCTAGTCGAATACATTTATGTATGGGAGCATGATTGTCCATGCCGCTACTGATAAGATCATACGATCAAGATAAACTCGGGAATGAAGGGAAACGTGCTTCCTTCGAGGATAAATACAAGGTTTAATCCGACATTCCCGAGTTTTATGTTCCAGCCCATGCCTTTAACGACGCCGCTTTGGAGGGGATTGAATGAAAAAGATTTTTGTATTGGATACCAACGTGCTTCTGCATGACCCCAATGCCATATTTGCCTTTGAGGAACATGAGGTAATCATTCCCGCGGTTGTATTGGAGGAGATCGACTCCAAAAAAAGAAATGCCGATGAAATTGGGCGTAATGCCCGTAATGTATCGAGACTGTTGGATGGATTACGTGAGCTGGGTCACCTGCACAGTGGGGTGCCTTTGGCTAATGGAGGTAATCTGAAAGTAGAGCTGAATCATCGGAGTTTCGTTAAAGTTCAGGAAATGTTTGGTGAAGTGTCCAATGATAATCGCATTTTGGCTGTCGCACTGAATTATCAGATCGAGGAAAATGAAAAGGAAATAGTCGAACGTCAGGTCGTGCTTGTCAGTAAAGATGTACTTGTGCGTATCAAAGCGGATGTACTTGGTCTGTTCACACAGGATTACTTATCAGATCGGACGGCAGGACTCAGCGAGTTATATCCAGGTTATACGGCCTTAAAAGTTCATCCGTCTGTGATTGATGAGTTTTACACATATCGTTTTTTACCAATCAAACCGTTGCAGTTGTCTTATTCGTTGTATCCGAATGAATTTGTCATTCTCAAGGATGAGATGGGAACCAATAAATCGGCTTTGCTTAAAGTGAACACAGAGGGAACAAAGCTGGAGCCGCTTTTCCTCAGTAATGACAATGTTTGGGGCATTAGCGCACGTAACGCACAACAACGCATGGCACTGGAACTGCTTTTGAATGATGACATCCCGCTTGTTACCATCACCGGAAAAGCTGGGACAGGGAAAACCTTGCTGGCACTTGCAGCAGGTCTGCTTAAGGTAGAGGATGATCATAAGTATAAAAAACTGTTGATCGCTCGCCCTGTCGTTCCGATGGGGAAAGATATCGGTTACTTGCCTGGTGAGAAGGAAGAAAAACTTCGTCCATGGATGCAGCCGATTTATGATAATTTGGAGTTTTTGTTTGACACCAAAAAAGCCGGAGATATCGATAAAATATTAATGGGGCTTGGCAGTATTCAGGTGGAGGCTTTAACGTATATTCGTGGAAGATCGATACCTGGACAGTTTATCATTATTGATGAAGCTCAGAATCTGTCGCGCCACGAAGTGAAGACCATTGTATCAAGGGTCGGTGAAGGCAGTAAGATTATTTTGATGGGAGACCCCGAACAGATAGACCATCCGTATCTTGATTCCGCCAGTAACGGTCTGACGTATATTGTGGAACGGTTCAAGCAAGAGGGAATTAGCGGACACATCATGCTCGAAAAAGGAGAACGGTCCAAGCTGGCACAGCTTGCAGCTGATTTGTTGTAAAATTCAGGGGATTTATTTCCCGGAAAATGTTGGTATTGAAGCCGGCTCCTGGAGCCGGCTTTTTGCTGAAAAATTAAGTAAGCGTTATTACACAGAACTCGATATGCTCGTATTATGCGAAAATCCGAAAAAGTGTTTTTCGGCAGGGTAGGACAAGAGTACTACTTGTTTGTTACAATAATTGTTGCAGGAAAAAACTAGGTGAACAGGGAGGGAAGTTAATGAAGCGTAGACATCAGGTTGTTTTGTTTGCGGTATTGCTGCTTTCGTTAACGATCTTGTCACCGAGTTTTGACTTTAGAGGTTCGCAGCTCAATCAGGAACGCGAACAGGAGAAGGATACCTTCCCGGGTTCTTTGTCCCGTAATGAAGATGCTCAAGCTCCGCTTGAGATTGTAGTGGCCATGTCGGATGAAGAGTTTCAAGCCTTTCAAAAGATAGCCAAAGAAGTAGCTGCTTCCCAGCTGGTGGAGATTAATCTTCGGAATGAGAAGCCCGATACATATAAGCGTGTTTTGGATCTTGAATTTTCACTACGGGAGAACGGTGATGTTGTTCTGCTGGATAGTGAGGAAGTGCAATACTATGCCCGAAAAGGGTACCTGTATCCGTTAAACGGAACAACTTTATCGAAGTCGCTGGGAGATACGGTAGTTGAGTTACGGGGGATGACAGAGTGGAATGGTTATCAATGGGGGATGCCTTTTGATTTCGATCCGTACATTTTGGCTGCACAATCTTCATTTCTGAAGAGAACTGGTCTGGAGTCGTTACCTCGCAATAAAGATCAGTGGGTCAAACTTACTCAGCAAGCCATTGCGGAAGGCATCCCTTTAATTACAATGAACATCAATGATGTGTACGGGACGAATGCGTGGCTGAATCATTTGGAACCGAGGATGGCACCAGATCAAGTTAAACGAACACAAATAGATTCGCAAACGGGGGATCTTCAGCAGGGGATTAAGTTGATGAATCAGATTCAGCCCCTTATTAGACTTGAGTCTACCAATCCAGAGTTCTCTCCAACTGCTGACCAGAACTACACACCAATGGTCGTATCATTGTTATCTCAATTATTAAGTGCGGATCAAGCGAGTATAGTTGATGAAGATTCTTTGGAGCGGATTTCTTTCGAAACCTTGGAATCTGTAAACTCCAGAAGTCTTGTCATTACTGCGGGTTCGGTTGAGGCAGAGGAGGCCAGTAGATGGATTGAAGGAATGACGTCCGCTACGACACAGTTGAAATGGTACCAACAGGTTAATCGGTTGCCCGCAAAGCAACAGGAACTGGATTTGGAGTCTGAGAAACTCGTTGGACGTTATGACATGACAAAGGGACAATCCTGGTTCTCACACACCCAAGATGTCCCCGCTGCAACGACCGAAAGTCATGCTCTAATAACTCGTTTTCATCAAAAAGTACAACAATTCTTAAAGGGAGAAATTACAGCGAATCAATACGTAGACAGTATTAGAATCACCTCTTTAAAATGATATAGCTAGTTTTACTTCCAATATGCCTTCACTTGTTGAAACATCGGTGGCTTTGACGAAGGACAAGATTTTCTGCGGATAGAATCCGAGGTCGAACTCTCTTTCCAGCATTCGGCGAGTGGTGTCTGGTAATTCAAGCTGGTTGAATACAAGTTTGTCCACATGAAAACGAATGGAGTTTTGAGGTTCATTTTCTACCGTATAATGTCCTTCAATGCTTAAATGCAACTGATCCCGCTGACCGGAAGCTATAATCTTATCCTGGTTAAACTGAAAGGCAAAGTCTTCAAAGATTGAATTTTGGGAACGTAAAAATGTATTAAGCTCATCCTGCCCAATTCGAATCGTATACGTTGTTCCAGTCGTGGATATGCCTCCGTTTTGTTTTTGGATAAAATCAGGCAGGTTCTGCATGGCAGATGCCAATGCTTTGAAATATCGTTTCACCTCATAGATGCCGATATTCTCCCAATAAAGGGTCAATTCATCCATCAGTTTCTGAATCGCTGCCGCATCTCCGCTGGTGGCTATTTGGGCCTCCACTTCTTTTTGCAAGGTGACTACACGTTCCCGCTGGTTTTGAAGATTAGTCTTCATTTCGGTTAATTCTGTTGTAGTCTGACGAATCTGAGTGGAAGTCTGTTGCAGGTTGCGATAACGATCCTGATACTTGTCCAGCACAGCCTGATCCCGTCCGATAATAATCTGGTAATAATCATACAGTACAAACAGGTCTTTGAATGACCTGGCTCCCAGGACCGTCATGAGGAGGCTGTCGCGTTCTCCTGTATAGTAGGACCTCACTACAGCTCCGGCCCGATCTTGCTGAATATGTATCTGCTCTTCCTGTTCCTGAAGCTGGACGGATAATGTCTCGTATTGTTGAGCCAGCTGCTTCTGCCTTTCGGCGATGCGTTCGATCTCGTGATCGATTTCGACGATGGATAGACTTTTTTGCAATATCTCACGTGTATCCTCAGGTGAAGACTCTCCATAGGCATGGGCTAAAGGTAGCTGGAGGAATAAAATGATGCATAATATAAAGGCTGAAATGCCGTATTGACGTTTCACCGATCCATTCTCCTTTCCACTTCTTAAATGACAATCGTACAGGCTTGTTGTCTTCCAGACAATATATGAAACAAATACGTGAAATATCCTTAGTGGTTACATAACACCATGAACATTCATTTAATCTGAACACAACAAAAAAGCAACCCGACAGATATCGGATCACTTTGATGCTGCAGGTGGATTAGAGCGGCAGACCCATTTCGAATACGGTCCAGTAGCTGAACCCCGTGAATGTTACGATCATATAACCCCAGAAGAGCAATATGTACGTTCGCTCGGTAAATTTCAAGTATCCTAAAATGACAAAAAACGCAGTCTGCAGGAAAAAAAGCAAAGCCATTTCGACCAGATCTCCCGCAAAAGCCATAAGGCCAATTGCAAGCGTGAAGAACCCGAGTACCCGAAACATGCGTGCCACGGTAAATCCTCCTCTCCTAAGTACGTTCATAGATTGTCTACACAACATTATACCGGGAAAGGAAAAACGTGTAAACAAATTTGGATATGAAAGCGAATTCTTTTTTGCTCAAAGTAAGTATAGATGGATATGTTTTACGTATATCACGTATGAGCACGCCTGAATGTGGAAATACATTTTAGTATGAAATCAATTCTATGAACTCTATGAGAGGCATAAGAATGAATGAAGCAGCTTTTATACCTAATTCACATACCGGGCTTCCGGTAATGCGGACGGTTATTTTAGGATGTTGTTAGGAGGGTATTATAGCATGACTGCAGTGAGACAGGATGCTTGGAGTACAGAGGACGATTTGATATTGGCTGAGGTTACTTTGCGTCATATTCGGGAAGGCAGTACACAATTGGCCGCTTTTGAAGAGGTGGGCGAGAAGATAGGCAGAACATCTGCCGCATGCGGTTTTCGCTGGAACAGTTGCGTGCGTAAAAAGTATGAGTCTGCTATTAGTAACGCCAAGGCACAAAGACAAAAACGAAGTTATCTCAGAAAGCAGCCAGCTATGCTCGGACCACAGGTTGCAGCATTGAGTACACTGGACACTGAAGAACAACTGTACAAATCAGATGGGATTTCAGACGATTCATTATCGATGGATGCAGTAATCCGCTTCCTGCGACAATGGAAGGGAACCGTGCAGGAGAGTAGTCGTCAACTCAAGATGCTGGAGAAGGAACTTCGGGAGAAAGAAGATGAATTGCTTGAACTGCGTCTTGAGAACGACCGCCTCTCCAAGGAAGTGAATGAAGTACAGACGGATTACCGTGTGGTGAATGACGACTATAAAGCTTTGATTCAGATTATGGATCGGGCTCGCAGACTCGCATTTTTGTCAGAAGAAGAAGAAGAACTTAAAACACGATTCAAGATGGATGCCAACGGCAATCTGGAACGAATTGAATAGCAAGTTCAGACGTCTGATTTGTGAGAGTCAGGTATGAACCCGCCACACCTCCGTTACACAACGGCAGGTATGACGGGTTTTTAGTTTGGTCTTTTTGTTCTATTATAGATAAGAGAAGAGCAACTACTGAAGCGGATAGGAGTGCAGCGTATGATCATTGATATCGTAGGAGCGGGGGCACTGGGTCTTTTGTATGGCGGGAAACTGCTGATGGCAGGTAACGAGGTCAGATTTTGGACCAGAACAACTACTCAGGCAGATCTCCTCACCCATTATGGTGTAACTATTGTGGAACGAGATGATGAGATGCATATCCTACCGGATCAAATACAGGCGAAACCGATAAGTGAGCTGACTGACACATGGAAGAACACACCAGGAGATTGGTTGCTACTCATGGTGAAGCAGACAGGCATTGATGGTTTCATCCATGAGGTTAATCCATTACAAGACCACATGTTAAATATCGCTTGTTTTCAAAATGGGATGGGCCATATGGAAAAACTTCAAGCAGCTTTGCCAAAATCGCTTCTGTGTAGTGCGATTACAACAGAAGGTGCGAAGCGTGTACAGAGTAAGGTGAATCGTGCAGGTACAGGTGAAACCAGGCTGGGAAGATACAACCTACATATAACGGATTCTACCTCTATAGAAGAGACGGGAACATTTACTCTGGCGGGATTGTTGCAGCAGGCAGGATTTGACTGTACAGTGTCGAATGAAATCGATAAGCTGATATACAGGAAACTGTTGATTAATTCGGTCATTAACCCGCTTACAGCACTATGGCGAATCCCTAATGGAGAATTGCTCATCACAGAAGAACGCAAGAGGTTAATGCGCCAGTTATATGATGAAGTATGGTTAGTCTACTCTGGAAGTGGAATAGGTTTGGATCAGGATATGTGGGATCAACTGATATCGGTCTGCCGCTCTACTGCCACGAACACTTCCTCCATGCTTGCAGATGTCCTCGCTGGACGTGGTACAGAAGTGGGATCAATTAACGGTCATATTGTAAGGATGGCACAAAAGTTGGACCTTGCTGCACCTACACATGAAATACTGCTTCATCTGATTGAAGGAATGCAACCGGAAGGAGTGAATTAATGGGACTTTTTATCGTGTTGAGCATATTACCCTTTTTTCCGTTCTTTCTTGTCTATTGGGGCATGTACGTATGGAAAAAAGACAAACGGAACGCCATGCGGATGGCAATGGATGTAACCACTTTTTTTCTTGTTTTTTCAGTATCGGCGTTATTCAACTTAACATTTGATTCGAATTTTGGTTTTTATCTGACGCTATTACTCATACTACTAGCACTTGGATTTATCGGAGGTGCGCAAAATCGACTAAAGGGGAAGGTTGACGGGGGTAGAATGTTCCGGGCCGTTTGGCGCATGGCTTTCGTAATCATGAGTTTTGGGTATGTTTTGTTTACTTTATTTGGATTAATTAGATACTTCATGCAACAGATGTGAGGATACATAACGCAAAAGGGCTAAAAAATGTGTCGATTTTGTCGAAAACTGAAAAAAACATTACTTTCTGAAAAAGTAATGTAGATTTTTTTGACCGGTGGTTGTATAATCTATAAACATATAAACCATATCAATTTAGGGGGAACGTGTTAGATGAAAAGGAAAAGTCTATTAGTCCTTTTGACGCTGATTCTGGCGTTCGGTACCGTACTTGCAGCGTGCGGATCGAAAAACGAAGGCACAGGTAACACCGATACTGGTTCTGCAAGCGAAGGAAATGGTCTTGCTAAAGATCAAATTCTGAAAATCAACCTGTCAGCTGAACCTCCTACGTTGGACCCGGCTCAAGCAAAAGACAGCCAAACCAACACAGTTCTGAAATTCTTGTACGAAGGTCTTGTACGCATCGATGCTGATGGTAAAGAACAAGCAGGCGTAGCTAAAGACTGGACAATCTCCGAAGATGGTTTGAAATATGTATTCAACCTGAACCCGGATGCCAAATGGAGCAATGGTGATGCAATCACTGCCGAAGACTTTGTTCGTTCTTGGGAACGCGCTTTGAAACCGGAAACAGCTTCTCCATATGCATACCAATTGTACTACATCAAAGGTGCTGAAGGTTACAACCTGAGCAAAGACGAAACATATAAAGGTACTAAAATCACAGACTTCTCTCAAGTAGGTGTGAAAGCTACTGATGAGCACACGCTTGAAGTAACGTTGGAAAACCCAACACCTTACTTCTTGGGTCTGACAGCATTCTACACGTACTACCCAGTACATGCATCTGCTGACACAAATGACAAATTCTTCACAGACTACAAAAACATGATCGTTAACGGACCATTTGTAATGGATTCATACGCTAAAGGTCAAAAAATTGTTGTGAAGAAAAACGATGGTTATCATGCAGCTGCCGACATCAAATTGGCTCAAATCGATATGTCTCTGACGAACAGCAGTGCTTCCGAACTGCAAGCTTACAAATCAGGACAATTGGACTACACTGGTGCACCTAACGGTGAAATTCCATCCGACCAAATTCCTTCTGTAAAAGCGGAATTGCCGGACGAGTTCAAAGCTACTGGTATTGCAAGTACGTACTACTACCAGTTCAACGTAAACGAAGCACCATTTAACAACGTTAAAATCCGTAAAGCATTTGCAATGGCAATTCAACGTCAGTTGATTGTTGACAAAGTAACACAAGGTGGACAAATTCCAGCATTCGGCTTTGTACCTCCAGGTATCCGTGGTGAAAACGGCGAATTCCGTGATGAGCACAAAGACGATTACTTCACAGAAAATGTGGACGAAGCTAAAGCGTTGCTTGCTGAAGGTATGAAAGAAGAAGGTTACACAACATTGCCAGCTGTTACTTTGATCTACAACACTAGTGATGGTCACGCGAAAATCGCTTTGGCGGTTGCTGACATGTGGAAACAAAATCTTGGTGTTGATGTGAAAACAGAAAACCAAGAGTGGGGCGTATTCCTTGAGAACCGTCAAAATCAAAACTTCCAAGTAGCTCGTGCAGGTTGGTCTGCTGACTACAACGATCCATACAACTTCTTGGAAATGTGGACTACTGGAAACACAAACAATGATTCCAAATTCAGCAACGAACAGTATGACAAAGATGTTAAAGACACTGTAAAATCTGCTGATCCAGCTGCACGTATGGCTGCATTTGCTGACGCTGAGAAAATCCTGATTCAAGATGAAATGGGCGTTATGCCAATCTATTACTACACTAACGTATCTTTGACCAAGCCATACCTGAAAGGCGTACAACTTGATTTCAGTGGAGCTATTGACTTCACGCGTGCATATCTGGAAGAGAAATAAGTTGTTCTGAAGTCTAATATGATTACTTCGGGATATATATGTGGAATTCCATATATATCCCGATTTTTTTGTATGTGCACCGATTTTCCTTATAATTCTTGAAATTTCCGATAAATGGATTGGACTTTATTTCTGTCTAATTCTACAATCGATTTGTATACAAAATATTGTTTGTGGAGGTGTGCAAGGGTTGGTTAAGTATGTGTTGAAAAAACTATTATTTATGCTGCTATCGCTTTTCATACTCGCATCTGCAACCTTCTTCCTGATGAAGGCTATTCCGGGTGACCCTTTTACATCCGAGAAAAAAGTATCGCCTGAAATTCGGGTCTTGCTGGAACAGAAGTATGGATTGGACAAACCAATGTATGAACAATACCTGAAGTATATGGGTGGAATCATTAAGGGAGATTTCGGAGTCTCAATGAAATATCTCAATCGAGATGTAGCCGGAATGATCGGCGAAACATTTACCGCTTCGCTGAAGCTGGGAGTGTTTGCAATTGTTATCTCGATTATCGTGGGTGTTTTGCTGGGGCTTATTGCTGCAGTTTACCATCGTAAACTCATTGACGATATCACGATGATCCTCGCTGTCATAGGTATAGCTGTTCCGAGCTTCTTGCTTGCGTCACTATTGCAGTATCTCTTTGCTACTAAATTAGGCTGGTTTAACGTTATGGGCTTTGATGGTCCATTGGATTACGTTCTTCCGGTTGCAGCGCTATCTGCATCTCCGATTGCTTTTATCGCTCGTTTGACGCGTTCGAGCATGCTTGAAGTCTTACATGCAGATTATATTAAAACTGCTAAAGCCAAAGGTCTGAATTGGCCTGCAATTATGTTTAAACACGTTGTAAGAAACGGTATTCTACCAGTAGTAACTTATGTTGGTCCAATGACAGCGAATATCATCACAGGTTCCGTTGTAATTGAACAGATCTTTAACATCGGGGGAATTGGTAAAGTATTCGTAGAGAGTATCACAAACCGTGATTACACTATGATCATGGGGATTACGATTTTCTATGGTATCCTCCTGATGTTGGCTCGTTTCTTTACGGATATCGCTTACGTGCTGATTGATCCTAGAATTAAGCTGGAAAGCCGGAAGGGGGCATAACGTTGTCTGGCACGAATAATAAAAACAATGAAACGGCGAACACTGACCTGACTAGTCAGGCAGCGGTTAAACCGCAAGAAAGTGTATCCCTTTTTAAAGATGCCATGTACAGACTTGCAACCAATAAGGCTGCAATGATTAGTCTAGGTGTATTGGTTCTTGTCGTGATTTTCTCTTTGATTGGTCCAACTTCTTTGTTTACTAGTTATAATTATTATTCTAATGATTTGATGAATGCCAATGCAGCACCGAGTGCGGAGCACTGGTTCGGTACGGACGAGCTTGGTCGGGACGTGTGGGTAAGAACTTGGGTAGGAGCACGTGTATCCCTTACTGTAGGTTTGGCCGCAGCCTTGATTGACCTTGTGATCGGGGTTATTTATGGAGCGATCATGGGTTTCTACGGTGGACGTGTAGATGGAATTATGAACAAGTTTTCCGAAATCCTCTACTCCTTGCCGTACATGCTTGTTGTAATTTTGTTGCTGGTTGTACTGGAACCAAGTTTGACAACGATTATCATTGCCCTTACCATCACAGGCTGGATCAGCATGTCATGGATTGTGCGTGGTGAAATTATGCAACTCAAAAACAGAGACTTTATTCTTGCTGCAAGGTCCATGGGAGCAAGCACAGGGCGTCAATTGTTCCGTCATTTGCTGCCCAATGCAATAGGACCGATTCTTGTAACATTGACGTTGTCTATTCCAAATGCAATCTTTGCCGAAGCGTTCCTGAGCTTCCTTGGATTAGGTGTATCTGCACCAAGATCTTCACTCGGTTCTATGATCAATGATGCACTTACAGGCTGGACGCTATTCCCGTGGCGGATGTGGTTCCCAGCAGGTCTGATGGTTCTTACAATGCTTGCATTTAACTTGCTCGGAGACGGTCTGCGTGACGCACTCGATCCGAAATTACGTAAATAGAAATAGGAGGTGGGATTATGGAGCCGATTTTAACAGTCAAAGACCTGAGTGTGTCGTTCTCAACACGTTCTGGTGAATTTGATGCCGTTAAACATGTGAGTTTTGAAATTGGCAAAGGAGAGACGCTGGGGATCGTAGGTGAATCGGGTAGTGGTAAGAGTGTTACCGCCCAAACCATCATGAAATTGATTCCCTCCCCGCCTTCGAAGGTCAAAAGCGGAGAAATTACTTTTCATGGGCAAGACCTGCTGAACAAGACAGACAAACAAATGGAAGCGATTCGTGGTAAAGATATCGGTATGATCTTCCAAGATCCAATGACTTCATTGAATCCTACCATTAAAATTGGTAAACAAATTACTGAAGTATTGCGCAAGCATCAGAACATGTCCAAACAAGCGGCGAATAAAGCGGCTTTGGAGATGCTGGAACTTGTAGGTATTAAAAATGCAGCTATTCGCATGAATCATTATCCTCACCAATTCTCTGGTGGTATGCGTCAGCGTGCCATGATTGCGATCGCGCTTGCATGTCGTCCATCCCTTCTGATTGCGGATGAGCCGACAACTGCACTTGACGTTACAATTCAGGCTCAAATTCTGGATGTTATGAAAGATATGCAGCAAAAGCTTGGAACGTCAATCATGCTCATTACGCATGACCTTGGTGTTGTGGCAGGTATGTGTGACCGTGTTGTTGTTATGAAAGAAGGCGAAGTTGTTGAAACAGGAACAACTGCTGAAATCTTTAGTAACCCTCAACATCCATATACGATTAAATTGCTGAATGCATTGCCTCGCCTGGACGAGCCCAAAAAGGAGAAACCAACTCCGGCTGGTATTATCAAAGGCAGCAATAAGCCTCTGGTACAAGTGAAAAACTTGAAACAGTACTTTAATTTGGGTAAAGGTAACATTCTCAAAGCGGTCAATGACGTGAGCTTTGATATCTTTGAAGGTGAAACACTTGGCGTTGTAGGCGAGTCTGGCTGTGGAAAATCCACAACAGGTCGTACCATTCTGCGTCTTTATGAGCCGACTGGTGGAAGTGTTAACTTTAACGGAACGGATATCTACAAGTTGTCCCCGCGCAAAATGAAAGAAATGCGTAAAGATATGCAGATGATTTTCCAAGATCCGTATGCATCTCTTAACCCGCGTTTCAACGTTATGGATATTATCGGGGAGTCCCTTGATATTCATGGTCTGGCTCCCAGCTCTAAAGAGCGCAAGAGACGAGTGGAGGAGCTGCTTGATCTGGTAGGTTTGAATCCAAGTCATGCTCTTCGTTATCCACATGAATTCTCCGGTGGTCAAAGACAACGGATCGGGATTGCGCGTGCACTTGCTGTAGACCCTAAATTCATCATCTGTGATGAGCCATTGTCTGCACTGGATGTATCCATTCAGGCACAGGTCGTTAATTTGCTTGAAGAACTACAGCAACGTCTCGGCTTGACATACCTGTTTATCGCGCATGACTTGTCGATGGTTAAACATATCAGTGACCGTGTTGCTGTAATGTACATGGGCAAAGTGGTTGAGCTCGCAGAAAGTGAAGAATTGTATGCGAACCCTGTCCACCCTTATACCAAAACATTGCTTTCAGCAATCCCTGTACCTGATCCGGAAGTGGAAGCGAACAAACGTCGCATCTTGCTGCCGGAAGAGCATATGAGCCCGATTCAGAATGGATCTGGTGGTCCTGCAAATGACCCGTACAACCTGGAAAATGCTCAATTGATTGAGGTTTCCAAAGGTCACTGGGTGGCAGAACCTTACGTATAATAGAAATATTAAAGCGATATGCTATTATTGATGTATTAAGTGCCGCCGACATGTTCGGCGGTTTTTTTCGTATTTTAATCACTTTCTTTTGACGAAGCGGCCTTGAATTCGGTACAATCAAGAAAGGCTCTATGAAGCAGAATAGGAGGCAGACCTCATGAACGGTATTACCGAGGCACTCCGCAGCGGATCAAGACTTGCAGAAGATTATATCTGTTCAAGAGATGCTGCGCGTGGCCTTTACGAGTATGACATTCGCTGGGAATCAGAACTTCAGGCGCGTGCCGAGTGGCTGGACCAATCGGAAAACACACGTATTGATCGTTGTGATCTGGCAGAGTATTTACGTATATATAATAAGCGGGTGAACGACCATGGAGAGGTTCATGCGTCCATCACACGTCTTGCAGAACAGGATGCACTAGTGGTTACAGGAGGACAGCAGAGCGGTCTGCTTACCGGACCACTGTTCGTCATATACAAAGCCGCCAGCGTAGTGGCAGCTGCGCGTGAAGCGGAAAAAAGACTTCAACGCCCGGTAGTCCCCGTATTTTGGATTGCTGGTGAAGACCATGACTGGGATGAGGTTAACCACACGTATCTACCTGATCATCAGGGAGACATGAAGAAGGTCAAGTTACAGGGACGATTCGCAGGAAGGGATTCTGTGAGTAATGTTCATGTGGATACGCAGCAGTGGATGAATGTACTCGAACAGGTGGAACATCTGCTACCTGATACGATACATAAACCAGAACTGATGAAATGCATCACGGAGATCCATCAATCCAGTTCAAATCTGAGTGATGCATTTGCCCGCATGATATCTGCCTTGTTTGCCAGTAGTGGACTTGTTCTAATGGATGCATCGGATCCAGATTTACGCAGGTTGGAACAGCCCGTGTTTGAGCGGTTGATAAGAAAAAATGAATTGTTGCGCAACGCATACACACAAGGTGCTTCGCTGGTACAACAAGCTGGTTATGCTATGCCTGCCGAAGTAGCTGAGGATGGAGCCAACCTGTTCTACATTCATGAAGGTACGCGTCTGCTCTTGTTATTGAAGGACGGTTTATATAGTGATCGCAAAGGTTTGGTTTCTTTCACAGAGGAACGTTTGCTACAGGAACTGGGAGAACATCCGGAGCGCTTCAGTAACAACGTATTGACACGACCATTAATGCAAGATTCCGTACTACCTGTAGCCGCTGTTATTTTGGGACAAGGTGAAATTGCATATTGGGGTTTGACTCGGGAAGCATTCCGTCAGTTCGGACTGCAAATGCCCATTTTGTTGCCGCGGTTGTCCTTCACCATTATAGAAGATATTCATCACAAACATATGAAACAATATGGACTTTCTTTTCAGGATGTTCAATATCATATGGAAGAAAAGAAGGAGCAGTGGCTCGCACAGCAGGAGACGTTCCAGGTAGATGAACAGTTTGACAAGGTTCAGGAAGCGTTTCTTGATCTGTATGGACCGTTGTTAGATGAGATCGCGGAGATTCATCCGGGGCTGGAACGGATTGGCGATACCAATTTGAGTAAAATCAACGAGCAAATGCAGTATCTGAAACAGCAGACTCACAAAGCTATCGAAGATAAACATAATGTGAGTCTAAGGCACTGGAACGGCATTCAGAACTCCTTATTCCCAATGGGCAAACCACAGGAACGAGTACATAATGCACTCTTTTTCCTGAATCGTTATGGCATCGCGTGGATCGATGAACTGATTAGGGCCTCAAGCGAATTTCTTGGAGAGCACAAGGTTATTGCGCTATAGAGCCCTTTATAATAGAAGAAACACATAAACGAGGAGGATATGGAATGACTACATCTGCATTGCAAAACAGTATTGTTAAAGATATGGGACTCGCTTCAGAGGGTCACCTGAAAATTGATTGGGTAGAAGCACACATGCCGGTATTAAACCGCATTCGTCGCCAGTTCGAACAGGATCTGCCCTTCAAAGGTTTGAAGGTTGCCATTTGTCTTCATCTGGAGGCGAAAACAGCTTACTTGGCAAAAGTAATTCAAGCCGGTGGTGCAGAAGTAACGATTACGCACAGCAACCCATTGTCTACACAAGATGATGTCTGCGCAGCATTAGTGGAAGACGGTGTTACAGTTTATGCGAAGTACAATCCGGAGCCTGCGGAATTCAAATCACTGCAACTGCGTGCGCTTGAGGTGAAGCCTGATCTCATTATTGATGATGGTGGAGACTTTGCAACCATTATTGCATCCGAGCGCCCTGATCTCGCAGCAACAATTCGTGGTGGAGCAGAAGAAACGACAACGGGGATTATTCGTTTGAAAGCATTGGCGAAAGAAGGCCAATTGAAGTTTCCGATGGTTGCGGTTAATGACGCATACTGCAAGTATCTGTTTGACAATCGCTATGGTACGGGACAATCTGCATTCGACGGGATTATTCGTACAACCAACCTGGTTGTCGCTGGTAAAAACGTAGTGGTAGCAGGTTATGGCTGGTGTGGTAAAGGTGTAGCGATGCGCGCCAAAGGTCTTGGAGCGAATGTGATTGTAACCGAGATCGATCCAATTAAAGCGGTAGAAGCACACATGGATGGGTTCCGTGTCATGACGATGGTGGAAGCCGCCAAATTGGGCGATTTCTTTATTGCAGTTACAGGCAATAAGGATGTTATCACGGGTGAGCATTACGATGTGATGAAGGATGGAGCGATCCTGAGTAATGCGGGTCACTTTGATGTTGAAGTGAATAAACCTGAACTGGCTAAACGTTCGGAATCGATTCGCACAGTTCGCCGTAACATTGAGGAATATCGTTTCAAAGATGGTCGTAAAATGTATCTTCTTGCAGAAGGTCGTCTTGTAAACCTGGGTGCAGCAGATGGTCACCCTGCCGAAATCATGGATACGACGTTTGCCCTGCAGGCACTTGGTCTGCGTTATGTGAGTGAGAATTATGAAAACTTGGGTAAAAACGTTGTTAATGTACCTTATGATATTGACCAGCAGGTTGCCAGCTATAAACTTGAAAGCCTGAATATCGGCATAGACTCTTTGTCGGCTGAGCAAGAAAAATACCTGGATAGCTGGAAGTTTTAAGTGCTATCCAATAATTACAAGCTGATGAAATGATTCGATAGGTATAGAATGGTTTATTGATGATATGGCTCATGTGCGGGTAAACCTACGATTGCCCGTTTACGGGAAGCGTCTTTGATCCTGAGTGACAGGATCAAGGACGTTTTTTTATGCTGAAAAATTAAAAAATCAAGTAATGCAAGAAGGGTTTTGATTTTTTTGTGCGAATCTATTATGCTTAGGTGGTGGAAAGTGGGGCAAAGTGGGAGAAACGGGTGAGGAGTGAGTGGGCCAATGTTTATGGGGGAGTTCCAACATAGCATTGATGATAAGGGTCGGGTAATCATTCCGGCTAAATTCCGCGAATCTCTGGGACCGTCTTTCGTTGTCACACGGGGTTTGGACCAGTGTCTTTTCGTGTACCCCATGGAGGAGTGGGGGGTCATGGAACAGAAGCTCAAAGCACTGCCATTGATGAAATCTGATGCACGTGCGTTTACCCGGTTTTTTTTCTCGGGTGCAACCGAATGTGAACTGGACAAACAGGGCAGGGTAAATCTGCCGGGCAATTTAAGAGAGTATGCCAAGCTGGACAAAGATTGTGTTGTTCTTGGCGTGTCGAACCGGGTGGAGATTTGGAGCAAAGACATATGGGAGAGTTATTTCAATCAATCCGAAGAAGCATTCAACGACATTGCCGAAAAGCTGGTCGATTTTAATTTTGATTTATAAAGTCAGGAGGGGTGCAGGTTGTTTCACCACATAACCGTACTCAAAGAAGAGGCAACAGAGGGATTAAACATCAAGCAGGACGGTATATACGTGGACTGCACTTTAGGCGGTGGCGGACATAGCTCCGTGATTGCGTCCAAGCTCGGTCTAGGGGGACGTCTGATCGCACTTGATCAGGATGATTGGGCTTTGGATAATGCTCGTGAGAAGCTCGCTGCTTATGGAGAACGTGTAACATTGGTGAAAACCAATTTTCGAGATCTGGAACAGGTACTCAAGGATCTGGATGTACCAATGAAGGATGGTGCACCACAGGTCGACGGTATTTTGTACGACTTGGGTGTGTCATCTCCGCAATTTGATGAAGGAGAACGTGGATTCAGCTACAATCACGATGCTCCGCTCGATATGCGAATGGACCAGGATGCAATGCTGACGGCCAAAGAAATTGTGAATGAGTGGCCAGAAGAAGAGATTGCTCGAATTTTGTATCGCTATGGTGAAGAGAAGTTTTCGAGAAGAATTGCCCGTGTTATCGTCGAAAAACGAGCGAAGTCCACCATTGAGACGACAGGTGAACTCGTGGAACTGATCAAGGAAGGCATCCCGGCTGCAGCTCGCCGTACTGGTGGACATCCTGCCAAACGCAGCTTCCAGGCATTACGCATTGCTGTCAACGATGAGTTGGGTGCGTTCGAAGAAGGCTTGCATCAGGCTGTTCGTTGTCTGGCACCAGGAGGACGTGTATCTGTTATTACCTTCCACTCCCTTGAGGATCGGATATGTAAACAGATTTTCAGCAGTTATCTGGAAAAATGTACATGTCCACCCGATTTTCCGTTGTGTGTATGCGGTGGCAAGGGGACCCTGCGTTTAGTTAACAGAAAACCGTTGATTCCAACGGAAACGGAATTGACCGAAAATTCACGTGCTCGTTCAGCTAAACTGCGCGTAGCCGAGAAATTGTAGATTAAGAGTGGAGGAGAGAATCGGAGTATGGCATATACACGTGGTAATCTCGCTGTAAAAGAAAAAGCGTCCCAGGAACGTGTGACCCAGCAACGATACAAAGAAACCACCAAAGTGGTGACCCGTCGTACGGGTCTTCCGGCACGCGAGAAGATTTTGTATCTGATTACCCTGGTTGCAGTTATCCTTGTAGGAGGTGCCTTGATGTCTCGTTATGCTCATATCTATGATCTGAACAAGCAGGCACAGTCCACTATTTCGGATATCAAGGGGTATGAAAAGACGATTGCAGACCTGCAGGTGGAAAAAGAGACATTGAACAACCAGGTCATCGAGAATGCAAAACAACTTGGTTACGTTGAAGCTTCCGGTAAGGATGTCATTTATGTACCTCGCTCAACAAGTACGAAATCAACTGGTACTGAGTCTTCCTCGAATACAGCAAGCAGTAAGTAAAGAGGTGTCCCGATGATAAAAAGAATAAAGATGCGCACGTTGCTTATAGGGGGATGTATTACCCTCTTTTTTCTTGTACTCGTAACCCGAATCTTTTTCATTCAAGTTGTGAATGGCGGTGTATGGCAGGAACGGGCAGCTGGTTTGGTAGAGCGGGAACAGACGATTAAAGCTGCACGTGGGACGATTACGGACCGCAATGGTAACATTTTGGCTACCGATGCCCCTGCGTATACGGTTTCCGTTAATCCCTTATTAATTAATGAACTGGGAATTCAGGATGTTGTTACGGAGAAGCTCTCTGCCCTTCTTGGGAAAAATGAGAGTGAGATGCGTGCTCTGGTCACAGCGAAGAAAAAAGATGGTGATTTTTTTCAGCAACGCGAAGTACGCAGTGAAGGATACAAGATCAGCCCTGAGCTTGCGGCACAAGTCAACGAGTTGCGTGAAGAACTACAAGAAGAATACAAGGCTCGTAATGCAATTGTGATGACTCAGGAGTCGAAGCGCTTCTACCCTGAAGAAACACTTGCTTCTCACCTCTTGGGGTATATGAGTCGTGATGGGAAGGCAGTCAACGGACTTGAAGTTTCCTATGACGAACAACTGACAGGTACAGACGGTTATCTGCATTACCAGAAGGATGCCAAGGGCATTAAACTTCCGGATTCACAGGATAACTATCTGCCACCTCAAAACGGGAAAATGCTTAAGCTTACCGTTGATGACACAATTCAATTTTATATTGAGGATGCAATGAAAGAAGCGGTTGCCAAGTATAACCCGCTGAGCATGACGGTTATTGCTGCGGACCCGAACACGATGGAAATTCTAGGGATGGCGAACTGGCCAACCTTTAACCCTAATTCGTATGGGAGTACACCTGATCAAAAGAATTTTATCAATCATGCTACGCAATCCATCTATGAGCCAGGTAGTACATTCAAAATAGTTACGCTAGCAGGGGCTGTCGAAGAAAAACTCTTTGATCCCAATGCAAGTTTTGAATCCAAACGCATGTATATCGGCGGTTTCCCGATTAGTGATAATGGTCATGCCTATGGTTGGATATCTTATCTGGAAGGTGTCAAACGGTCAAGTAACATTGCTTTTGTTAACTTGGGTTACAACATGCTTGGTGGTGAACGTCTGCGTCATTACATAGACGAATTCGGTTTCGGCAAAAAGACGGGTATTGATCTGCCGAATGAGGCAGCTTCCCCGATCAAGCCACTGGTTTACAAATCCGAGATTGCTACTGCTGCTTACGGTCATGGTCTTGTGCAGGTAACACCAATTCAACAGGTCGCAGCCATCTCTGCAATTGCCAACGGCGGTAAATTGCTGGAGCCACATCTGGTGAAGGAGATCAAGAACCCGAATGATGGGACAACAGAAGTGATCAAACCTAAAGTTGTCCGTCAGGTGATTTCCAAGGAATCCTCCAAACTGGTGAGTGGTTATCTGGAACAAGTGGTTGCAGACCAAACGATTGGTACCGGTCGTAATGCCTATATTGAAGGTTACCGTGTAGCTGGTAAGACAGGTACGGCAAGAAAGGTTGTTAACGGAGCATACAGCAAGTCGAAAGACGTTGTATCGTTTATTGGATTCGCGCCCGTGAATAATCCGAAGATTGCTATACTTGTTGTCATTGACCAACCTGATGGAACCAACATTGGGGGAGGAACCGCAGCCGCCCCGGTATTCAAAAAGATTGTCAGCCAGACTCTTCAATACATGGGGGTACCCAAAGATACAGCCAAAACTCCTGACAAAAAGTCAAAAGAAGTCTCTGTCGTGCAAGCCAAGGCGCCTGACTTGAGTGGCAAGACAGCCAAACAAGCCAGAAGCCAACTTCTAAGCGCAGGTATTGCTTATGTGACTCTTGGTCAAGGTGATAATGTAATTCGGCAGTATCCGGTTGCTGGCGCATCTATGAATCCAGGTCAACGAATCTATCTGCTAACGGAAGAAAGCAGCAAAATGAAGATTCCCGATCTAACAGGTGAATCTCTCCGTGATGCCCTTGAAGTACTTTCTCTCATGAAAGTGGGGGTTACGGTCAAGGGCGAGGGTTATGTCGTGAAGCAAACCGAGCAGGTCGCAGGTGAGCAGAGAACCGTGCAGTTGGACTTGCAAACTGCCAAAGCTGCAGTGACAGGTATAGCCGATGAGGCTCCAATCTCTTCTGATCCGTCGTCAGAAGCTGAAGTGAAGGAGCAAGAAACTTCGGGCGGAAAAGGTAAAACAGACGAAACAGATAACAACAAGGCCGCTGCCAATGAATCAGAATCCTCTGACGATCCAGCAACAAACGGTGCTTCGCTTCCTTAGGGAGCTCTGACAGCTTGTTCTAACCCCCGGTTGTCCTGAATATTCATGAATGGAACGAATGTCATGATTTTGGGACGAGTGGGGGGATCTTTTCGTGAAGGGATCAAGCGTAAATCTGCGGCGCAGGTTGCTATGGAGTTTAATGATTTTAGTTTTATTATTTTCGGCCTTGATGATCAGGCTTGCTTATGTACAGCTCGGGGAAGGCCCTGAATTGTCAGCAAAAGCAGAAGAATCCTGGCGGCGTAATATTCCTTACTCTGCCAAGCGAGGGGAGATCCTGGATCGAAATGGAACCTCTCTGGCCTATAATGTGACAACACCAACCATTATGGCCATCCCGGCTCAGGTTAAAGAAGCTGAAACGACAGCTAAAGCGCTGGCCCCATTGCTTGGGATGACGGAGGAAAAAGTGCTGGCGACCATCAAGAAACGAGAACTCATTGTACGACTACAACCCGGCGGCCGCAAAATTACGATGGAGAAAGCTCAGCGCATCCGTGATTTGAAGCTTCCGGGTATCGTTGTTGCTGAGGACAATAAACGTTTTTATCCTTATGATGATTTGGCTGCGCATATTCTCGGTTTTACGGGCATTGATAATCAGGGCTTAACGGGTGTTGAGAAGAAATATGATGATAAGCTGAATGGTTTGAATGGCAGTGTGTCCTACTTGTCCGATGCGGCCGGAAGGCTAATGCCGGGCTCATCCGAGAAGTATGTGGAACCGAAGGACGGCCTTAACCTCAAGCTGACCATTGATAAATCCATTCAGTCCATCATGGAGAGAGAACTGGATCAGGCCATGGTGAAGTTCCAGGCGAACTCAGCATTGGCCATAGCGATGAATCCCAAAACGGGTGAAATTTTGGGGATGTCCAGCAGGCCGGGATACGAACCTGCCGATTATCAGCAATATCCAGCGGAGATATACAATCGGAATTTGCCGATCTGGATGACCTACGAACCCGGCTCCACATTTAAGATTATTACCTTGGCGGCGGCGCTTGAAGAGAAAAAGGTAAATCTGCAACAGGATCAATTTTTTGATCCCGGATACGTTGAAGTGGGTGGAGCCCGTCTGCGTTGCTGGAAAAAGGGCGGTCACGGAAGTCAGACCTTCTTACAAGTGGTGGAGAACTCATGTAACCCAGGTTTTGTGGCTTTGGGGCAGAGGCTGGGCAAAGAATCGCTCTTCTCCTATATTAAAGACTTTGGTTTCGGTACCAAAACAGGAATTGACCTCAGCGGAGAAGCCAGTGGAATTCTGTTCAAGCTGTCCAGAGTGGGGCCTGTCGAGCTTGCAACAACTGCCTTTGGTCAAGGTGTATCGGTAACGCCCATTCAGCAAGTAGCTGCTGTGTCAGCGGCCATCAATGGGGGTAAACTTTACAAGCCTTATGTTACAAAGGCGTGGGTCCATCCGGTCACGGGAGAAGTCATGGAAGAAGCCAAGCCGGAACTGGTTCGTCAGGTGATCTCGGAAAATACGTCCAAACAAGTACGTGAAGCACTCGAGAGTGTTGTTGCAAAAGGAACCGGACGTCCCGCGTTCATTGATGGATACCGGGTCGGTGGCAAAACAGGTACAGCCCAGAAGGTTATCAACGGACGTTATTCCTCGACTGAGCATATCGTATCCTTTATCGGATTTGCACCGGCAGATGACCCACAGATTGTGGTCTATACCGCAGTTGATAATCCCAAAGGAATTCAGTTCGGAGGTGTGGTTGCTGCCCCGATTGTGCAGAACATCCTTGAAGATGCGTTGCATTATATGAATGTCCCTGTTCGGAAGGATCAGGTCGCCAAAGAATACAAGTATGGTGAAACCAAAATCGTGACAGTCCCAGACCTGACAGGAGCTACAGTTGAAGATCTGTACGAAGACCTGAACATGAATTTTATGCTGGCGAAGTCTGGCAGTGGTAAATACGTGATTAATCAGGCACCTAAGCCTGGGGCGAGGGTAGATCAGGGATCAACCATCCGCATTTATATGGGGAATGTACTGAACGATGCACATGATCACACAAAGGATGAATAAAGGGGCTTGGGGGTAGTTTGAGGCTTCTAGCGCAACAAAATTCATCCAAGTGCGTTTCATTATTTGGTTGTATTGACGATATTAATAAATACAGACATATGTTAAAACAGAAGTATAATTGGAAAAGTGAGGTTATTCATGTGCTTTTAAAACAATTTGCATCGATGCTGACCACCGCCCGCCTCGTGGGCGAATCAAATACAGAATGCCAAAACCTTCAGACAGATTCCCGGCAGGTAAAACCGGGTGATCTGTTTATCTGTCTTCCGGGACATACGGTAGATGGTCATGATTATGCAGAAAAAGCTGTAAATGCCGGTGCAGTCGCATTGGTGGTTGAACGGCAGCTGGATCTGCCTGTACCCCAATTGCTGGTGAAGGACAGCCGGTTTGCGATGGCTGTTCTGGCAGATTTCTTTTTTGACTCGCCAAGCCAGAAGATGAATATGATTGGTGTAACGGGAACGAACGGAAAAACAACGACCACCTATTTGATTGAAAAAATCATGAGTGATTACGGACGCAAGACGGGATTGATCGGTACTATTCAAATGCGGTATGACGGTCGCACCTACCCGATGTCAGGAACAACACCAGAGGCACTTGATCTGCAGCGTAGTCTGCATGATATGGTTCAGAAAGGTACGGACTGCTGTGTTATGGAAGTTTCTTCTCACGCATTGGAACAAGGGCGAGTTAAGGGAACGAATTTCCGTACTGCGGTGTTCACTAACTTGACGCAGGATCATCTGGACTACCACCATTCCATGGAGGAATATCGCGGGGCCAAAGGATTGTTCTTTGCACGCCTGGGTAACAGCTATACGGAAGATGTTTCACAGCGTAAATTCGCTGTTATCAATGCAGATGATCCGGCTGCGGCTTATTTCATCTCTGTGACTGCGGCTGAAGTGATTACATATGGCATGGGTGAAAAGGCGGATGTACGTGCATCTCAAATTTCAATCACGTCTCAGGGAACTTCTTTCCACGTGGATACATTTGCAGGCAGCACAGATATTCGTTTGCGCATGGTAGGCAAATTCAATGTGTACAATGCAATGGCAGCCATCTCTGCAGCGCTTGTGGAAGGTATTCCGCTGGAAGAGATCAAGCGCAGTCTGGAGACGGTTCCGGGCGTGGATGGACGTGTTGAAGGCGTGGACGAAGGACAGCCATTTGCTGTTATTGTCGATTATGCCCACACACCGGATGGACTGGAGAATGTGCTTCGGACGGTGAAGGAATTTGCCGAAGGACGTGTAATCTGCGTATTTGGCTGTGGTGGTGACAGGGACCGTACCAAACGCCCTCTCATGGGGAAAATTGCTGCGAATTATAGTGATTTTGTACTGGTTACTTCCGATAATCCACGGACAGAAGATCCGGATCTGATTCTCAAAGACATTGAACAGGGCCTGATTGAAGAATCCGTTCCTGCTGAACGTTATACAATGATTGTGGATCGGCGCCAGGCGATTCATGAAGCTATTGAAATGGCAAGCCCAGCCGATGTAGTATTGATTGCGGGCAAGGGTCACGAGACCTATCAGATTATCGGCACAACCAAAACCGATTTTGATGACCGAATCATAGCCAAAGAAGCGATAAGGGGCAAATCCAATTGATAAAAAGAACATTGGCACAATTGGCCGAGATGTGTGGAGGAACATTAAGTGACGTTGCTGTTCATGGCAATGTAATGGTTGAAGGGGTGTTTACCGATTCGCGTAAACCTCTGGAAGGCAGTTTGTTTATCCCGCTAGTGGGTGAAAGGTTTGACGGACATGAATTTGTGCAAGCCTGTCTAGAGAAGGGGGCTGCAGGCGCGATCTGGCAAAAGGATCATGGGATTCCGCCGCAAGGAGCTGTCATTGTGGTTGACGATACACTTATCGCACTGCAAGCACTCGCATCTGCTTATCTAGCGGAGAATAAAGCGGCTGTTGTTGGCATTACAGGCAGCAACGGCAAGACAACAACAAAGGACATCGTTGATGCCATTCTCTCGACGACGTTCAAAGTGCATAAGACGCAAGGCAATTTTAATAATCACATTGGATTACCACTGACTGTATTAAGTATGGACCCGGATACGGAGATTATCATTTTGGAGATGGGTATGAGTGGTCGCGGGGAAATTAACGATTTGTCGGTTATTGCGCAACCTGATGTAGCGATCATTACCAATATTGGTGAATCTCATCTGCTTCAGCTGGGGTCCAGACTGGAGATTGCCAGAGCCAAAGCCGAGATTGCCGCGGGATTGAAGCCTGGCGGATTACTGATCTACAACGGAGACGAGCCTTTAATTGCACAAGTCCTTGAAGAGCCCGCAACGAAACAACCCGATGGATTGCAGCGGTTTACATTTGGTCTGCAAACCGATAATGATGACTATCCTACGGGACTTATGAATGCACAGAACGGCGTAGTTTTCACCACCAAACAGTCTGGAGAACATGCATTTACGCTACCTCTGCTGGGAACGCATAATGTCGTTAACTGTCTGGCTGCTTTGGCTGTAGCCCGTCATTTCAAAGTGACGACGGA
Organism: Paenibacillus amylolyticus; assembly: GCF_050990605.1. Lineage (GTDB taxonomy): Bacteria > Bacillota > Bacilli > Paenibacillales > Paenibacillaceae > Paenibacillus > Paenibacillus amylolyticus_H. The sequence continues at coordinate 4,371,421 of NZ_CP158832.1, read as the reverse complement.
GCAGATTGCCACGGGATTGTCTCGCTTGAAACTGACAGGTATGCGTATTGAGGTTACGCAAGGCGTTAGTGGTCTAACCCTGCTGAATGATGCATACAATGCAAGTCCAACCTCCATGAAGGCCGCAATCGATGTACTGGAAGGTCTGAAAGGATACCGCATGAAGGTTGCTGTGCTAGGTGATATGCTTGAGCTCGGTCCTCAGGAGCAGAATCTGCATTTTGGAATTGGTGAGTATATTACATCTGCCAAAATGGACATGGTGCTCGTATATGGGCCGCTATCAGCACATATTGCTGAAGGAGCAAGAAAGCATATGCCGGCAGAGGCTGTGCATGCTTTTATAGATAAAGAAGAAATGACCCGTTATCTACTGGAGAAACTACATCCCAGAGACGTTGTCTTGTTCAAAGCCTCAAGAGGCATGAAGCTGGAGAGCGTGGTCGAAGCACTACAAATAGCACCATTACAGAATCGAGTAGACTAGAGGGGTGAACCCATGGATTTTCAGGTATTACTGTTAACAATCGGCGTTTCATTTATACTGGCGGTGATTGCCGCACCGCTCCTAATTCCGCTGTTACGGCGAATGAAATTCGGACAGCAAGTTAGGGAAGATGGGCCTCAGAGCCATTTGAAAAAAAGCGGGACACCTACAATGGGTGGAGTCGTCATTTTAGTTGCGTTCACATTGGCCTTCTTGAAATTTTCGGCAGTCAAGAATACAGACTTTTATGTCTTGCTCGTGGCTACACTGGGATTTGGGCTGATTGGCTTCCTGGATGATTACATCAAAATTGTGTTCAAACGTTCACTGGGACTGACGGCCAGACAAAAAATGCTGGGCCAATTGTTCTTCAGTGCAGTGATGTGTTTCTTGCTGATCCAGAATGGACACAGCACAGCCATCTCTATTCCGGGTACGTCATTCTCGTTCGACTGGACCGGATGGTTCTATTATCCGTTTGTCGTATTCATGATGCTTGCCATTACCAATGCGGTTAACTTTACCGATGGTCTGGATGGTTTGCTGTCCGGGGTAAGCGCAATTGCCTTTGGGGCGTTTGCCATTGTGGCGATGCAAGCCACGTCGATGCCGGCAGCAGTGTGTGCAGCAGCGATGATCGGAGCCGTGCTCGGTTTTCTGGTATACAATGCACATCCTGCCAAAGTGTTTATGGGAGACACCGGTTCTTTGGGGATTGGCGGTGCGATTGGTGCGGTAGCGATTGTAACCAAAACAGAGCTTTTATTTGTCATCATTGGCGGTATTTTTGTCATCGAGATCCTGTCTGTTATTATTCAAGTGGTATCATTCAAGACTCGTGGCAAGCGTGTATTTAAAATGAGCCCCATTCACCATCACTTTGAATTAAGTGGTTGGTCAGAATGGCGGGTTGTTATTACCTTCTGGGCGGTAGGCGCAATTTTGGCCGCTCTTGGACTTTATCTCAACAAGGGGTTGTAGATCATGAACCATCCTGAATCATATCGCGGACAACAAGTAGTCGTGCTCGGATTGGCCAAAAGCGGCGTACAGGTCGCCAAAGTGCTGGATCGCGCCGGAGCGAAGGTTACAGTAAATGATAAAAAGGAGAGAGATCAATGTCCCGAAGCTTCCGAATTGGAGGCTTTGGGAATTTCTGTTGTATGCGGAGGACATCCGGATAATCTGATTCACAGTGATGTGAAGCTGGTCGTTAAAAACCCGGGTATCCCATACCATGCAGCACCTGTGCAGCAAGCGCTGGCATTGGGCATTGAGGTGGTGACAGAAGTAGAGGTTGCTTATCATCTATGTGCTGCGCCCATGATCGGGATTACGGGCTCCAACGGCAAAACAACAACGACCACTTGGGTGGGAGAAATGTTGGAGCATGCCGGCCTCAAGCCGATCGTTGCCGGTAATATCGGAACACCTCTCTGTGAAGCGGCAGAACAGGCTTCTCCAGATCATTGGATGGTCGTCGAACTCAGCAGTTTCCAGCTCAAAGGAACGGTAGAGTTCCGTCCACGTATTGCGTGCTTGCTTAACGTAACAGAGACACATCTGGACTATCACGGTGGTATGGAAGACTATGTAGCCTCCAAAGCCAAGCTCTTCGCCAATCAGCAACCGGATGATGTAGCTATTTTGAATTGGGATGATGCGGTATGTCGCGAACTGGTTCCTTATATTAAAGGCAGATTGCTACCGTTCTCGATGACCGAGAAATTGGATGCAGGTGTATATGCAGATCCTCCTTATGTGGATGGAGAAGAGGATGATGTGAAGCGTCAAGTTATCCACGCGGATGAAAAGGGAAATCACCACATTATCATCGATATTGAGGACATTGGTATAGCTGGACGATTTAATGTGGAAAATGCAATGGCTGCTGTGGCTATTGCCGTAGCGGCAGGAGCTGATCCAGCGGTACTAGCTGTGCCGCTTGCAGACTTCAAGGCGGTTGAACACCGACTTGAATATGTTCTGGAGCATAATGGATCTGCGTACTACAACAACTCTAAAGCGACCAATTCGAAAGCTACGGTTATGGCCCTGAATTCGTTCAAGGAACCGGTCGTATTAATTGCTGGAGGGCTGGATCGTGGATCAGACATGATGGAGTTGTTGCCCTTGTTCCAGGAAAGGGTAAAAGCTGTCGTTGCAATTGGAGAGACACGGACAAAAATTGCCAAGGTCGCGGAACTTGCCGGATTAAAGCAAATTAAGGTCGTCGATAATGAGGAGGACGCTGCCCGGACGTTAACCGTTGCTGTGCAGGAAGCAGCGAAGCTTGCCAGTGCCGGTGATGTCGTTTTGTTATCCCCGGCATGTGCAAGTTGGGACATGTTTGCTTCCTATGAAGAGCGGGGACGCATTTTTAAAGAGGCGGCGCATAACTTGTAAGTAGGGGGGTGGAAAAGCCCCTACTTCCATGCAAGGGGTGGCCTCCTGATGAAACAGACGCGACCGGCACCAGATATTTGGTTGCTGATTAGTATTTTGGCATTGCTTGCCATCGGCATCGTAATGGTATATAGTGCGGGCTCGGTGCTTGCTTTTCATGACTATGGCGATTCATTTTATTTTGTAAAAAGACAGGCTCTGTTTGCGGTGCTTGGGCTTGTGGCCATGTTCGTCACTGCTAACGTAGACTACCGGGTGTGGAGGAAGTATGCCAAGCCTATATTGATTGCCTGTTTTATTATGCTCATTGCGGTGCTCATTCCTGGTATCGGTGTGGTTCGTGGTGGTGCACGAAGTTGGCTGGGTATTGGTTCGTTCGGTATTCAGCCCTCAGAATTCATGAAGCTGGGCATGATTCTGTTTCTCGCCCATTGGCTGAGCAAGGAAACGGGCAAAATCAAAACCTTTACAACGGGGCTTTTGCCACCGCTGGGATTGATCGGTTTGGCTTTTGGGATTATTATGCTGCAACCTGATTTAGGGACTGGCACCGTGATGATGGGCGCATCGATGCTTATTATTTTTACAGCCGGAGCGCGAATGAAGCATCTGAGCTTGCTTGCTCTTGGCGGCGTAGCGGGGTTTGCAGCTTTGATTGCAGCAGCTCCCTATCGATTGCAGCGTATCACAGCGTTCTTGGACCCGTGGTCCGATCCGTTGGGTGCCGGATATCAGATCATACAATCGTTATACGCGATTGGTCCTGGTGGACTGGCTGGATTGGGGCTGGGTATGAGCCGACAGAAGTACAGTTATGTACCTGAACCGCAAACGGACTTTATTTTTAGTATTTTGGCCGAAGAACTCGGCTTTATAGGTGGAATGATTGTATTATTGTTGTTTCTGGTGCTGGTGTGGAGAGGAATGCGTGTAGCCATGACCGTTCCGGATGCCTTCGGGAGTCTGCTTGGTGTTGGTATCGTAGGCATGGTCGCCGTACAGGTCATTATTAACATTGGTGTTGTCATTGGCATGATGCCTGTCACGGGCATTACATTGCCTCTGATCAGCTACGGCGGATCATCATTGACCCTCATGCTCACAGCACTGGGCATTTTAGTGAATTTATCCCGTTATGCGAGGTGACTATGCGATGCGAGTCGTTCTAAGCGGTGGCGGTACGGGTGGACATATCTATCCGGCCGTTGCCATAGCAAGACAATGTGAGGCGGAGAACCCGGACTCGACATTTCTATATATTGGAGGAACCAGAGGGCTGGAAAGCAAACTGGTTCCCCAGGAAAATATTCCTTTTAAATCCATTGATATTACGGGCTTTCGGCGGAAATTGTCCATCGATAACCTGAAAACGGTCATGCGTTTCATTCAAGGTGTACGCAAATCCAAAAAAATGCTGAAGGAATTCAAACCGGATGTTGTGATTGGTACAGGTGGATATGTGTGTGGACCTGTGGTATATGCAGCAACAAAACTGGGAATTCCGAGTATAATTCATGAACAGAACGCCATTCCTGGTCTGACGAACAAATTTTTGATGCGTTATGTGGATACGGTTGCCGTTAGCTTTGAGGGTTCTGAAAAATCGTTTTCTGGCGCAAAAAACGTGATCTACACTGGTAATCCGCGAGCGACAACCGTAGCTCAGGCTAGCCGTGATCGTGGTTTTGCCACGTTAGGTGTACCGATGAACAGCCGTGTTGTTCTTGTGGTTGGTGGCAGTCGCGGGGCAAAAGCAATCAATCAGGCCATGGTGGACATGGCTCCAATGCTGGAACAACTGGACGATGTACATGTGGTTTACGTGACAGGGGACACCTATTTTGATGAAACGCGTGAAGCCATTCGCAGCTCATTGGGTACGATGCCAAACCACCTGCATGTCCTACCTTACGTGCATAATATGCCTGAGGTACTGGCCTGCACCTCCTTGATTGTAAACCGCGCAGGTGCATCTTTCCTTGCGGAGATTACATCACTGGGTATTCCTTCGATCCTGATTCCGTCACCTAACGTGACTAACAATCATCAGGAAGCCAATGCACGTACACTTGAAGGTGGAGGCGCATCACTCACGATGTTGGAGAAGGATCTTACAGGCAAAGTCTTGTATGAAGCCATCGCCAAGATTATGAATGATGAATTGGGACGCAAACAAATGGCTGAAGCCTCCCGGAAATTGGGGAAACCCGATGCAGCTGAAGTGCTTGTTCATGAAATTCAGCGTCTTGCTGCACGCCGATAAAGTGCGTTTGTGGGCGATTGTCACACTCAAGACGGGGCTGACATAAGATACCGTATAAATCGTGACCATCGTTCCATGGCGCCAGAGCACGGTATGTAGCAACAGAATATACCGTGCACATCGGTTTTGAAGCAAAGGAGGCAGCAAACATGCATCAGTGGATATCGTTACTATCCCAGAATAATGTTGGCAGAGTTCTTGAAAACGAATCGCTAGCCAAATACACCACATGGAAGATCGGCGGTCCTGTGGATGCACTGGTCATTCCCGAGAATAAAGAGCAGATGGTGAATCTCGTTCAATTGCTTCACACATATCAGATTCCGTGGATGCAACTTGGACGGGGCTCAAACATGCTGGTGTCAGACAAAGGAATACGCGGTGTTGTGGTGAAACCAGGCGTGGGTTTTGATTATGCCGAATTTCACGAAGGTGGTGTAACTGCCGGAGCAGCACATTCTTTTGTTAAACTCAGTGTGGTTGCTGCCAAAAAGGAATGGACCGGTCTGGAATTTGGCAGCGGTATTCCCGGCACTGTCGGTGGAGCCGTATACATGAATGCAGGTGCTCATGGATCGGATGTGTCACGGATATTCAAATTCGCTGAGATTGTACTGGAGACAGGGGAATTGGTACGTTACAGCAAGGAGGACATGGATTTTGCCTACCGCCACTCTGTTCTGCATGATCAGAGAGGCATCGTGCTGGAAGCTACATTTGAACTCCAGCATGGAGAGCGCAGAGTCATTTCGGAAACCATGGCGGCTTACAAAGATCGCCGACGTCGCACACAGCCACTGCTGATGGCATGTGCAGGCAGTGTATTCCGAAATCCACCGGGTGATCATGCAGCCCGTCTGATTGAAGCAGCAGGGCTTAAAGGGATGACTAAGGGAGGCGCACAGGTATCCACCATGCATGCCAATTTCATTGTCAATACAGGCCAAGCAACAGCAGAGGACGTTATCACCCTAATGCAGCAGATTCAGAGCACTATATCATCTCAAAACGGTATTAACCTGGTACCGGAAGTCTTCGTAGTGGGTGAACGGTAAACCCCGGAGGTGATACATTGGACAAATTGGTGATTGAAGGCGGGAAACCCCTCTCAGGATCCATACGCATCCATGGAGCAAAAAATGCCGCTTTACCGATCATGGCCGCAAGTTTGTTGGCAGATGGAGAAGTTACACTGCATAACGTTCCACACTTGCTGGACATTGAAGTGATGCTGTATATCCTGGAACGGCTTGGATGCACGTGTCGGCATGAACAGGGAACAGTGACGATTAATACCTCGTCTATCCGGTCATATGATGTGCCAGAAGATCTAATGAAGCAGATGCGCTCTTCCATTTTTTTGATGGGACCATTGCTGGCTAAGTTTGGGCAAGTGTCAGTGTATCAGCCAGGAGGCTGTGCCATCGGAGAACGCAAAATTGATCTTCACCTCCGGGGCCTGGAAGCGCTCGGAGCTTTGATTGAAGAGCAGGACCAACAGATTATCTGTCATGGACGCAATCTGGTGGGTACAGATATTCTTTTGGATTTCCCGAGTGTGGGAGCGACCGAGAATATCATGATGGCAGCCGTTATGGCTAAAGGGACGACAACCATTTGTAACGCGGCAAGAGAACCTGAAATACAGGATCTGCAAAACTTCCTGAATGCTATGGGTGCAAGCATTATTGGTGCAGGAACGGATACAATTACGATCAATGGCGTTGAGGAACTGAAGCCTTGTTCCTATGAGATTATACCGGATCGAATCGTTGCCGGAACCGTGATGATTGCAGCAGCAGCAACACGTGGCAATGTTACGCTTACACACTGCAATCCTGCTCATCTTACTTCTCTTATACATGTATTGAAGCGCACTGGTGTTCAAATCACAGTCTGCAATGATATAATGACGGTGAGCTGTATGAGCCGTCCCAAATCAGTAGACCGTATTGTGACTTCTCCGTATCCTTCGTTTCCGACAGATTTGCAATCGCAAATCATGGTGCTGCTCAGTCTGGCAGACGGATTCAGTGTGATGAAGGAAACGGTATTCGAGGGCCGGTTCAAACATGTGGATGAACTGAATGTGATGGGGGCTGATATTTCAGTCGATCTGAACGCAGCATTTATCCGTGGTGTTCCCCGTCTGTACGGGGCTACAGTAGAAGCAACCGATCTTCGTGCAGGTGCAGCTCTGGTCATTGCTGGTCTGGCTGCTCAAGGCAAAACGGTTGTGGAGCAAGTGCATCATATTGACCGGGGCTACGATCAGATCGAGAAGTTATTCCAAAGTCTTGGAGCATCGGTTGAGCGACAGTCGTCTGTTTCAAAACAGTTGGATTTTGCCAATTAACGTCCTTGGAGTCCCCTTCTTGAAGGGAGGGGACCTGAGGCTTTGTGGAGCGCTATTTATGCCTAAAAGTCAAATTCCGGTTCTGAAGAAGAATCGGCCAAAAGGAAACACAAGCCGCAAAATTGTAATTATTCTCTTATTATTATTTATTGTATTGCTCGCTGTATTATTCTTTCGTTCTTCCATGAGTCGGATTTCGGCAATTGAAATTACGGGTAATGTATATACAGCAACTTCAGAACTGCTGGAGAAAAGTGGACTGAAAGAAGGCGAACAATTTTTTGGGACAAGTACTGCCGAGGTTATTGAGCGTCTCAAGACCATCAAGGCGATTTCCACTGTTACCGTGGACAAGCAATTTCCGGGTATTATCCATATCAAGGTTAAGGAATATGCCACCGTTGCTTATGAGCTTGGTTCTGACGGTACGCTAAAAGCGATATTAGCCAGTGGGACAAGCTTGACGGTCCCGGCAACAATTGGTGTTGCTGTGGAGAAGCCCATATTGACCCAATGGAAGGCTGATGATCCACTCAAAGCTAAACTGAGCCAGACACTGGCTAAAATTCCCAATGAATTGACGACGGATATTTCGGAAATCATTCCGAACCCAACGCCTTCATTTCCGGATCAGATTCGGATGTATACCAAATCGCAATTTGAAGTGATTACAACCGTTTCTCTTTTATCGGATAAAGTGGAGTATCTGAATCAGGTGATTGAGACCGAACGGCCTGGGAAAATTACCATGCTTGAGGCAGATACCTATGTCCCTTTCATCCCGGATGACCCGGAAGATGATGCTGAACCAGGAGCAACCCCCTGATCTTTGCCATTATGAGGGTGGACTGAATATGAAAGCCTAGGCAGGTCGGGGTTTGACCCCGTCAGAGCAATGAAACTTGTTCTTTCTGAGATGAAGAAAAAATGATACACTTGAACGTATGGCACATGAGTTGCCTCCTTCTTTTTTCTTCAAGGTTTTATGTCTGGCAACCAGATTTTGACACCCAAAAACATTGTAGAAAAAAGAGGGAAAGCCTGAAGTGTGTTGAATATGTTTTAAGAGTGTTTAAATTCGAACGTAATTTACTATTGGAGTCAGGAGGTGCCACAGACTTGAGCAACAATGACATCATTGTTAGTTTGGACATCGGTACATCCAAAATTCGCGCTATTATTGGGGAAATGAATAATGGAACCTTTAATATTATAGGAGTTGGATCTGCCGACTCGGAGGGAATTCGCAAAGGTGTAATCGTAGATATCGATCAGACGGTGCAGTCGATTCGCAACGCAGTGGATCATGCAGAACGTATGGTAGGTATTCAAATATCCGAAGTGTATGTTGGAATCTCGGGAAATCATATCGGACTGATGAGCAGTCACGGCGTCGTGGCTGTGTCTAACGAGGATCGTGAAATCGGAGAAGAAGACATGGAACGGGTGTTGAAAGCAGCCGAAGTCATTGCAGTTCCGCCGGAACGGGAAATTATTGATGTTGTCGCCAAGCAATATGTTGTAGATGGCTTGGAGGGCATACAGGACCCCCGTGGTATGATTGGTGTTCGTCTGGAAGTTGAAGCAACGATCATAACGGGTGCAAAAACCGCGATACATAATCTTTTGCGCTGCGTGGAAAAAGCGGGTCTGAAAGTAAGCGATCTGGTTCTCATGTCGCTTGGAGCGGGTCAACTGGCTTTGTCCAAAGATGAAAAAACGATGGGTTCAGTGCTTGTTGATATTGGAGCGGGTGCAACAACCATCGCCATTTTTGAAGAAGACAGTCTTGTTGCAACATCAACGTTGCCTATAGGTGGGGAATTCGTAACAAATGATATCGCCTATGGCTTACGCACGTTAACGGATCAGGCGGAGAAGGTGAAACTGAAATATGGCTGCGCCTGGTTGGATGATGCTGCTGCGGATGTGATGTTCAAAGTCACCCGAATTGGCAGTAATGTAGACAAGGAGTTTTCACAGGAGGATCTGGCAGCAATTATTGAACCTAGGGTTCAGGAAATATTCCAGATGATATCCCAAGAAGTGAAGCGTCTTGGTTACAACGAGCTTCCTGGAGGTTATATACTAACGGGAGGTACGGTCTCTATGCCGGGGGTTCTGCAGGTCGCTCAGCATGAGCTTGCTGCTTCGGTACGAGTTGCAGTTCCGGATTATATTGGTGTGCGTGACCCTGGGTTTACAAGCGGAGTCGGCATATTGCACAGTGTAATTCGCAGTTTGCGTATTCGTCCCTCGATCAATAACGGCGGTGGAAATAACAACAACAATAATAACAACAACAAGAAACCGACCAACCGTCCGAAGCCAAATACGGCGCAGGAATCGGAGCAAAAACCCGGTCTGTTCGAACGGCTGAAGAATATGTTCAGTGAATTTATATAACAGGTTGGATCCATTTCATACATTCTTGAAGCCGTCTGAATGCGCCGGTACTAAAATAAACGCTTTCGTTCGTCGATATATGAAATTGATTCGGTTCAAATCAAAAATTGGACGGGCCATCCATGCACATTGAGGGGGAGATGGAATAATATGTTGGAATTTGATTTCGAGATGGAGAGCTTGGCTCAAATTAAAGTCATCGGTGTAGGCGGCGGCGGAAGCAATGCAGTCAACCGTATGATTGAAAATGGTGTACAAGGTGTTGAATTTATTACGGTGAATACGGATGCTCAGGCGTTACACCTGGCGAAGTCCGAGCATAAATTGCAAATCGGTGATAAATTGACTCGTGGTCTTGGTGCTGGCGCCAACCCGGATGTAGGTAAAAAAGCAGCGGAAGAGTCCCGCGATTTGATTATGAACACGTTGAAAGGTGCAGACATGGTATTTGTTACAGCCGGTATGGGCGGTGGTACAGGTACAGGTGCGGCTCCGGTTATTGCCGAAATCGCCAAAGAGTGTGGTGCACTTACAGTGGGTGTCGTAACTCGCCCATTTACATTTGAAGGACGCAAGCGTTCCAGCCATGCAGAGCAAGGTATTGAAGCTCTCAAGGAAAAAGTCGACACACTGATCGTTATTCCTAATGATCGTTTGCTCGAAATCGTAGATAAAAAGACACCTATGCTTGAAGCGTTCCGTCAAGCGGATAACGTACTTCGTCAAGCGGTACAAGGTATCTCTGATTTGATCGCTGTACCGGGTCTGATCAACCTTGACTTTGCTGACGTCAAAACGATTATGCATGAACGTGGTTCTGCGCTTATGGGGATTGGTGAATCAACAGGTGAGAATCGTGCGGCAGAAGCAGCACGGAAAGCCATTATGAGTCCTTTGCTTGAAACTTCTATTGAAGGTGCTCGCGGCGTAATCATGAACATTACGGGTGGCATTAATCTGTCCCTGTATGAAGTGAACGAAGCGGCAGAGATCGTAACTTCTGCTTCCGACCCGGAAGTAAACATGATCTTTGGTGCCATCATTGACGAAGACCTGAAAGAGGAGATTAAGGTTACAGTTATTGCAACTGGTTTTGAAGATAAACCTGCTCCACCACCACCAGGACGTAAGCCAGCTCCAGCAACAGCGGAGACGACGGATACGCGTTCGCCGAACCTGCGTCCTTTTGGAAATCAGCCGAGCAACGATCAGCTGGACATTCCGACATTTTTACGCAATCGTTCACGCAATAATAACAACGATTAATACGCAAATCAATGTATTGGAAACCCGGTACTCCTTATGGAGCGACCGGGTTTTTTCTATTTATTTAGATATCATAGCATACAGCAATGAACAAATTCTGAACAAAGAGCCTGAGCAATTCCGACAAAAAAAGTTGGAACCACACCCCCATGATTAGACAGACTTTGAACAGGGGGCTCCGTATACTTGTGAATATGCTCATGAATATCAGGATATCGGGTACCGGTATTTCGATATGTTGCGCGCAGGTAGGTGAAGACTTTGGTTGTTTATGTGGATCTAATTTTTTTGACAAACCTGTGTATTGACGGTGCACTCATCGGAATGACCGCCTGGATGCGCAAAACAAAGCTGGTTTGGTGGCGATGGTTGCTGTCAGCCATTGTGGGTGCATTATACGTGGTCATGATGTTTGTACCGGAGTTTGATTTTATGTTCACCTTTTTGATCAAGTTCGGGTTCTCGCTGGTCATGCTTACGATTGCTTTTGGTTTTAAAGGTCTGCAGGCTTTTGCGAGGACGCTCGGTACCTTCTATGTGATTAATTTTGTCGCTGCCGGAGGTATTCTGGGTGTGCATTACATGCTTCAGAGCTCCGGTGAGTTGTTTAACGGCATTTGGTTCACGGCTTCTGGCGGTATGTCATTTGATCTGAAGATTGCCTTCTGGTTCACGTTTATCGTATTTTTTTCTGTCCTGTTTTTATTCAAAGCTGTGCAGAGCTCAAAACGGAAAACGGATCGCATGACGACCTATTTGGGTAAAGTTGAGGTCTGCATCGATGAGGTAGTCATTTCTTGTACAGGCCTTCTGGATACGGGCAATCAACTTACAGATCCCTTATCGCGCATGCCGGTCATGGTGATGGAGGTTTCGTTATGGCAAGACATGTTACCTGCTTCATGGAAGGGTAGACTCAAGGATGAGGCGCCGGACAACCTTATTCTGGAGCTTGATCAGGAAAGTTTTCAGTGGCAGGATCGACTGCGGCTGGTGCCTTATCGGGGCATTAACAAAGGGACTGCGTTTATGCTGGCAATGAAGCCGGACCGGGTGAAGGTGACGATGGAGGAAACATGTTATGAGACGACAAGAGTACTCATTGGGCTGGATGGAGGTGTTTTGTCGTCGGATGGGAAATACCAGGCCGTGATTCATCCTGAACTTGTGCAAGACGCTGCTTCTGCGCAGTCTACGGCTCTCTCTGCGGGAGCAACAGAAAAGCCGCTGAATGTGGTATAGGAGGAACGTACATGCTTGTGAAATGGAAACTGGTGGCGCAGCTGCAATATTACCGTCTGTTATTTTTATTGGGACTCAAAAGCGAAGAGATCTATTATATTGGGGGAAGTGAGGCACTTCCGCCGCCTTTGACAAGGGAAGAAGAAGAATTTTTACTGCAAAAATTATCCTCGGGAGACTCGGCCATTCGCGCGATGCTTATTGAGCGCAATCTGCGTCTGGTGGTGTACATTGCACGGAAATTTGAAAACACAGGAATCAATATTGAGGATCTGGTCTCCATCGGAGCCATCGGACTGATTAAGGCTGTGAATACATTCGATCCGGAAAAGAAAATTAAACTGGCAACCTATGCTTCGCGTTGTATCGAAAATGAAATTTTGATGTACCTGAGACGTAATAGTAAGATCCGAACTGAAGTTTCTTTTGATGAACCGCTGAACATTGATTGGGACGGAAATGAACTATTATTATCGGATGTATTGGGTACTGAAAACGATACAATCTATCGGAATATTGAAGAGCAGGTAGACCGGAAACTTTTGCACAAGGCACTGGAAAAATTAACGGAGCGCGAACGAATGATTATGGAGCTTCGTTTTGGCTTGACGGATGGGGAAGAAAAGACACAAAAAGATGTAGCAGATCTGCTTGGAATCTCCCAATCCTACATCTCTCGTCTCGAAAAAAGAATCATTAAAAGACTCCGCAAGGAGTTCAATAAAATGGTCTGAAATACATGATTGCTCAGAATGGGTATTACTGGCAAGGGTGCCAAGTACGAATAAAAAAGCCTGCCCCGGAGATAATGTACATTAATGTTTCTCCTTGGGAGGTAAATCACGATGACCCGAAACAAAGTCGAGATTTGTGGCGTGGACACCGCAAAATTGCCTGTCCTCACCAACACTGAAATGCGGGAATTGTTTCATTCCCTTCAGCAACACCATGATCGCTCAGCAAGAGAGAAATTAGTGAATGGCAACCTGCGTCTGGTACTCAGTGTCATTCAGCGTTTTAACAATCGGGGGGAGTTTGTCGATGATCTGTTCCAGGTTGGTTGCATCGGCCTGATGAAAGCCATTGATAATTTTGATTTATCCCAGAATGTCAAATTTTCAACCTACGCGGTGCCGATGATTATCGGTGAAATCCGTCGATACCTGCGTGATAATAACCCGATTCGGGTATCTCGCTCCTTGAGGGACATTGCTTACAAAGCACTTCAGGTCCGTGACAGCCTGACGAATAAAAATTCCCGGGAACCGACGATATTCGAAATTGCGGAAGTACTGAATGTGCCGAAGGAGGATGTTGTTTTTGCATTGGACGCCATTCAGGACCCGGTCTCGCTCTTCGAACCGATTTATCATGATGGTGGAGATCCGATCTATGTCATGGATCAGATCAGTGATGACAGAAATAAGGATGTGTCGTGGATTGAGGAAATTGCGCTCCGCGAAGCGATGCATCGTCTTGGTCAGCGGGAAAAAATGATTTTGTCGATGCGGTTTTTCGAAGGGAAAACCCAGATGGAAGTGGCAGATGAAATTGGCATTTCCCAGGCTCAGGTATCACGTCTGGAGAAATCAGCGATACAACAAATGCAAAAACATGTGAAGTCGTAACACGATGCAAGGGCAGAGGACGATCAATCGGGACAGTGTATACCGTTGGTCGTCTTTTTGTATGGAGTCGTTCCCACATTCGATGAAAAACAGGACATTTTTCGCCCCTGAAACATATATTGTATAGAAGCGTGAAGAACGGGCAGAAGAGGAATAACAGGGGGCGGAAATGAATGAAAGTAAATACGAGCGAAGTAGCGGCACGAGGCATGAAAATCTCGGACTTTCAGACAAAGGATGTCATTAACATTACGGATGGTAAACGCCTCGGTCAGATCAGTGATTTGGAGCTGGATCTGAAGCAGGGACGAATTGAAGCGATTGTAGTCCCAGGGTACAGCCGTTTTATGGGACTCTTTGGCGGGGGGACGGATCTGGTGATTCCCTGGAGAAACATCGTGAAGATTGGTTCAGATGTGATTCTGGTGAAGATGGATGAGGTGAGGGAAAATACGTATGACGAGCGTGATCGCGAAGCGCGCCTGTATGATGAACAGCAGCATAACCGCATGGAGCGTGTGGAACGCATTGAACGATCAGACCGGAATCAGCGTCGAACGATATAAAATGAGACAGAATGTAGCTCATTTGGTACACTGGAAGTGGTGAGGTGAGATAATGGAACCCTTCGTATTGGATAAAGAATTACTTGAACGGACCAAGAACCCAAATCCAGATTTCGGTCCTGATCCGTTATTATTATATGTTGAGCCCTGGACACAGCAATTTGAACAGCTGTCTGTCGGGTTTACGACGAGGCATGGTGGAGTCGGAAAAGTTCCGTATGCCACGCTCAATTGTGCTTATCATGTGGGGGATGACCCTGAAGTTGTACTTAACAACCGCAGGCTTGTAACCGAGAAGCTTGGCTTTGCAGCAGAAGCATGGACCTGTGGAGAGCAGGTGCATGGCAAACATGTGGCTGTAATTACCGCTGAAGATCGGAGCAGAGGATTACTTGATCGTCAATCTGCGTTGCAGGATACAGATGGCTTGGTCACGAATGTGCCTGGTGTGCTGCTGACTTCTTTCTACGCAGACTGTGTTCCGCTTTATTTCTATGACCCGGTGCAACAGGCTGTCGGCCTTGCTCATGCCGGCTGGAAAGGTACAGTCGCGGGTATCGCTGTATCCATGGTGGAGACGATGGAACGGGAGTATGGCAGCCGTAGGCAGGACATTCGAGCTGCAATCGGTCCGTCGATTGGGGATTGCTGTTATGAAGTGGATGAGGCGGTCATGCAGCATGTACGGGTTTGGTTTGATGATTCCCCGGTTAATGATAAATACAAGGATTCTGCCCCTAAACAGGCATATCGATCTGTGAATAACGGTAAAACGATGTTAAACTTGAAAGAATGTAATCGACACATTATGATGAAAGCAGGAATAATGCCGGATCATATCGAATGTACAACATGGTGTACAAGTTGTCATCCCGAACTATTTTTCTCCTATCGGAAGGAAAATGGCGTTACAGGGCGGATGGCGAGCTGGATTGGGCTGGAAGAGAGGTGACCTCTGTGTCATTGGAGGAGCGTATACAACAGGTAAATCAGAAGATTGAGGATGCATGTCGGCGCAGTAACCGTCATCGTGATGATGTGAATGTGATTGCGGTCACGAAGTACGTCTCACTGGAAACAACGGGATCGGTGCTGGATCATGGTCTTGAGCATATTGGAGAAAATCGGTGGCAGGATGCACAGGCCAAATGGGAAGCCTTTGGTCAGCAGGGTACTTGGCATTTTATCGGTCATTTGCAGACGAACAAGGTGAAAGACGTGATCGGCAAGTTTCGTTACATACATTCACTGGATCGTTTGTCATTGGCGAAGGAGTTGGATAAAAAAGCAGCTTCACTTGGCATCCAAGTGGAAACGTTTTTGCAGGTGAATATTTCGGGTGAAGAGAGCAAGTATGGCTTACAGCCTGAACAGGCAAGTTCTTTTTTGCGTGATATTCGTTCGTTCAACAATCTCAAGGTCGTTGGCCTGATGACCATGGCACCTCATGAGGAAGATCCGGAGCTGACGCGTCCCGTATTTCGTGGATTGCGTGAGCTGCGGGATCAATTGAATGGACAAGCCCTCACAGCAGAACCATTGACTGAGCTGTCAATGGGGATGTCCAATGATTTTGAAGTGGCCATTGAAGAAGGCGCAACCTGGGTACGGCTAGGATCGATTCTCGTAGGAAAAGAGGAGGGTTCACGATGGGCGTAATGAATAAATTTATGAATTTCCTCGGACTTCAGGAAGAGGAAGAGATTGTGGAACGCGAACGAATGGCTGCGCAGGAGGAGAATGAGGCTGAACATCAGGAAGCTGAAACCTCCAGTCTCGATAAACGTAGAAACCAAAGGGGGAATAATGTGGTGAGCATTCATTCCCAGAAAAATGTTAAAGTTGTCCTGTATGAACCGCGTTCTTATGACGAGGCTCAGGAAATTGCCGACCATCTGCGTTCGCATCGTACTGTTGTGGTGAACTTGCAACGAATTCGCCAGGACCAAGCGCTGCGCGTTATTGATTTTTTGAGTGGCACGGTATATGCATTGGGTGGAGGTATTTCCAAAATCGGCGGAAACATTTTTCTCTGTACGCCAGATACGGTTGAAATTCAGGGATCAATTACGGAAATACTGGCTGACAGCGAGCAAGATTATAACAGAATGAGGTGAGCCACTTTTGTATCAGATTGAAAGCGTGTTGTACACGTTATACCAGATTTACTTTTACATGGTCATTGTCTACATATTGATGTCTTGGCTTCCCAATGCGCGGGAAAGCTTCATCGGTGAATGGCTGGGCAAATTAGTGGAACCATATCTAAGTCCGTTTCGCCGATTTATACCGCCTTTGTTCGGTGTGCTGGATATTTCCCCGATTGTCGCGTTGATCGTTCTGCAACTCGCGCTTAATGGGCTGATCTCCATACTTCGATATTTTGTATATTAGGGTAGGGTGACATAAATGAGCGGTGAAATTTACGAACATTTTAGCCATGATGAGCGGGACTTCGTAGACAAGGCTTCGGATTGGGTTGAGCGGGCAGGCAAGTATCATGACATGAAGCTAACTGACTTCCTTGATCCGAGACAGGTTTTTATCTTACAGACTCTCGCCAATCGCCGGAATGACGTTCAGATTCGTCTGGATGGTGGTTACGAGGCTGCTGAACGCAAGCGTGCGCTGGTTGCGCCTGATTATATGTATCTGGATGATGAAGATATGGGAATGCAGGTGCTCAGTATCACGTCTGATGATCAGAAAATCTCGGAGCTGGAGCATGGGGACTATATGGGTTCCCTGCTTGGGCTTGGGATGAAACGTGGAAAGATCGGGGATATCCAAGTGCTGGAGGACGGTTGCCATACAGTGGTGGCGGCGGAAACCGGCGCTTTTTTATCGCTTCAACTGAATCAGGTGCATCGGTTACATGTGTTCACAGAGTTACTTTCTTTGGATCAGATGCGATGGTCAGAGAGTAGACTGGAGACGATGGATATTACGGTCGCTTCTCTTCGTTTGGATGGAATCTGTGCAGATGTGTATCGGCTTAGTCGCAGTAAAGTGCTGGTGCCGATCAAAGCTGGTCGCTGCCGAGTGAACTGGAAGGTTGAGGAAGATCCCTCCAAATCGCTAAAAGCGGGTGATGTCGTATCCATTCAGGGATTTGGCCGTTTCAAGGTTATGGAACAGGATGGGATGACCAAAAAAGGGCGCTGCCGAGTGAAAATCGGCAAATTTGCCTGAGTCTGTTGCAGGAAAATCCGCTTTCTTGTCGAAATGTTTATCATAAAGGTGTAGAAAATACGCGGTGTATCCGATATACATTAAGTCAAAGATTTATGCTGCAAACCTTCTCTGGACGGGAAGGAACTTTAACAGGAGGTGGACAGCATGCCATTAACGCCGCTGGACATACACAACAAGGAATTTTCCCGACGTTTGCGCGGGTATGACGAGGATGAAGTCAATGAATTCCTGGATCAAGTCATCAAAGATTACGAAGGCGTCATTCGCGAGAACAAAGAGCTGAGCAATCAGTTGCTGTCCGTTCAGGAAAAGCTGGATCATTTTGCTACGATTGAAGAAACGCTCAGCAAAACGATCATCATTGCGCAGGAAGCTGCTGATGATGTGAAGAATAATGCGAAAAAAGAAGCGCAGTTGATCGTGAAGGAAGCGGAGAAAAATGCAGACCGGATCGTGAACGAATCGTTGGGCAAATCACGTAAGATTGCTTTGGAAGTGGAAGAATTGAAAAAGCAGGCATCGATCTATCGTGCTCGTTTCCGCACGCTTGTTGAAGCACAGCTTGAACTGTTGACTCAGGATGGTTGGGAAGTGCTGGAGAGCCGGGAGCAGGAAGTGCGTGACCGTGAGCGGGAGATGAAAGAAATTTATTAGTCTTTCGCCTGGTTGACTTTTGTCTGCAAAGAGGCTATAACTATATTCATAATGAATAGTGATTCCATGACGGGTTCAGTACGTTATGATCTCATCCCTCAGAGAGTTGGTGGTTGGTGCAAACCAATGGATGAGTTATAGCCGAATATCTCCCCGGAGAAGTGACGCTGAAGCGGTGATTGTGATTGCCGTGTGTAAGCCGAACCGTAAGCCGTACGTTATAACGGCACCCTGCAGTAGTACAGCGGGGCTTAAGCGCTGTTGATGACAGAGTATACCCAGGCTTGCTTGGATGTGGTTTGTGATGAACAGAATTAGGGTGGTAACGCGAGTATAGTCTCGTCCCTTTCCAGGGATGGGGCTTTTTTGTGTCCAAAAAAGGCGAACGCCCATGAGGCCCGAAGGGACCACAAGGAGAGAGCCCACCCGCCGGGAAAGCGAAGCGCCCGGCACCGGGTTTTGCTAAGGCGAGCGCCCATGAGGTCCGCAGGGACCTCAAGGAGAGAGCCCACTCGCCGGGAAAGCGAAGCGCCCGGCACCGGGTTTTGCTAAGGCGAACGCCCATGAGGCCCACAGGGACCTCAAGGAGAGAGCCGCCCGCCGGGAGAGCGAAGCGCCCGGCACCGGGTTTTGCTAAGGCGAACGCCCATGAGGTCCGCAGGGACCTCAAGGAGAGAGCCCACTCGCCGGGAAAGCGAAGCGCCCGGCAACCGGGGGTTCGCCAAGGCGAACGCCCATGAGGCCCGAAGGTGCCTCAAGGAGAGAGCCACTCGCCGGGGGAGCGAAGCACCCGGCACCACCCGCCTCGCGGTAAGGCCATGCGGCGTTCACGCAGGGAACAGCCGCAAAATGGCCGCCACCACGCACATAAACCCCCGCCCACAAGCGGCGCAACGTTCCCCCATCGACAACCCATCCCGGGTGTCCAGAGGGCGGAGCGCCTATGGGGTCCCCCTTGGCAAGGGGGATTTAGGGGGATTGAAACGCTTTTTGTGGACGGTCCACAATTTAACCAAAGAAAGGGAAGATAATCCTCATGCAACGAGTTGACGTCAAAGAGAAAGCACGTGCCAGAGAATTACGCGTGTTAGATAAATGGAAAACGGAGAACACATTCAAAAGATCCATCGCAAACCGGGAGGGCAAGCCAAACTTCGTATTTTATGAAGGGCCGCCTACAGCGAACGGTAAGCCGCATATCGGTCACGTACTGGGACGCGTAATCAAGGATTTCGTTGGACGGTATAATACGATGAAGGGTTACCGTGTTGTTCGTAAAGCAGGTTGGGATACACATGGTCTGCCTGTAGAGTTGGGTGTACAGAAAAAGCTTGGCATCTCCCACAAATGGGAAATCGAAGATTACGGCGTGGAAAAATTCATTAATGAATGTAAAGCGAGCGTATTCGAGTACGAGCAACAATGGCGTGACCTGACAGAAGGTATCGGATATTGGACGGATATGGATAATCCATATATCACGCTTGATAACAATTACATCGAGAGTGTATGGAACATCCTGGCGACCATTCATGAGAAAGGACTGTTGTATCGGGGTCACCGTGTGAGCCCGTATTGTCCATCTTGTCAGACAACACTGAGTTCCCATGAAGTTGCACAAGGGTACAAAGACGTCAAAGATCTGAGCGCTACAGCGAAATTCAAACTGAATGACAGCGGAGAATTTGTACTGGCTTGGACGACAACACCTTGGACACTGCCTTCACACGTCGCACTTGCCGTGAATCCGGATATGGACTACTCCCGTGTTCGTCAAGGGGATGAAGTGTACATCATGGCAACCAATCTGGTGGAAAAAGTGATGAAAGATACCAAAGGTGAGTATGAGATCATCGGTGCACTGAAAGGTGCTGACCTGGTTGGCAAAACGTATGATCCTCCGTTCAACTACGTACAGGCTGAGAAAGCCAACATCATTCTGGGCGCAGGCTTTGTAACGGATGCAAGTGGTACGGGTATCGTACACATGGCTCCTGCCCATGGTGAAGATGACTACCGTGTATGCCGTGAGAATGGAATCAGCTTTGTGAACATGGTGGACCTTGAAGGCAAGTTTGTCGCTGAAGTTACTGATTTTGCCAGACGTTTTGTGAAGGATTGTGATATTGATATCGTGCGATATCTGTCTGAGAATGGACGGTTGTTCAGCAAAGAAAAATATGAGCACAGCTATCCATTCTGCTGGCGTTGTGATACACCACTATTGTACTATGCAATGGACAGTTGGTTTATCCAGACGACAGCCATCAAGGACCAATTGATTGCCAACAACAGTGAAGTGGATTGGTATCCGGGTCACGTTCGTGAAGGTCGCTTCGGCAAATTCCTCGAGGATCTGGTGGATTGGAACATCAGCCGTGATCGCTATTGGGGAACTCCGTTGAACATCTGGGTATGCGAGGAGACTGGCGAACAATTTGCTCCACACAGCATTGCAGAATTGCGTGCTCGTGCGGTAGGTGATGTGCCTGAAAATCTTGAATTGCATAAACCGTATGTGGATGACGTTAAAGTCATGAGTTCTTGTGGCAAATATGAAATGAAACGTACACCGGAAGTGATCGATGTCTGGTTCGACAGCGGCTCCATGCCGTTTGCCCAGCAGCACTATCCATTTGAAAATAAAGAAGTATTCGAACAGCAGTATCCTGCTGATATGATCTGTGAGGGGATCGACCAGACACGTGGCTGGTTCTACAGCTTGCTGGCGGTTTCCACCCTTTTGACAGGTAAAGCGCCTTACAAAGCGGTTATGGCTACAGGACACGTTCTGGATGAAAACGGGCAAAAGATGTCCAAATCCAAAGGGAACGTTATCGATCCTTGGGAAGTGATTGAAGAATACGGTACAGATGCTTTCCGCTGGGCTTTGTTGTCTGACAGTGCACCGTGGAACAGCAAACGTTTCTCCAAAGGCATCGTAGGCGAAGCGAAATCCAAAATGGTGGATACACTGGTCAACACCCATGCATTCCTGACGCTTTACGCGACCATTGATGGATTTGATCCACAGGAGCACCCGTTCCAATTGTCCGCACATAAGCTGGATCGCTGGATTCTGTCAAGACTGAACAGCCTGATCCTGGTTGTAGAAAAAGCGTTGCTGGTTAACGACTATCTCAACTCTTCCAAAGCAATTGAAGCATTTGTCGATGAGTTGAGTAACTGGTATATCCGTCGTTCCCGTGACCGGTTCTGGGGAAGTGGCCTGACAGAGGATAAACTGGACGCTTACCGCACATTGACTGAGGTATTGGTAACTACCGCGAAACTGGTTGCTCCGTTTACACCGATGCTTGCAGAGGATATCTATCTGAATCTTGCCACAGGCGAGAGTGTGCACATGGAAGACTATCCGGTAGCTAATGAAGCGCTGATTGATGCAGCACTGGAACAGGATATGGAGACGGCTCGCCGCGTGGTTGAACTTGCCCGTAACGTTCGTAACGAAACAGGCATCAAGACACGTCAGCCGCTGTCCGAATTGATCGTTTCCCTGGATAAAGGCTTTGACCTGGCAAGTTATGAAGAGATCATCAAGGAAGAGATCAATGTAAAAGGAATCCGTACGGAGCATAATGATGCGGAATTCGTTGACTTTACATTGAAGCTGAACCTGAAAGTTGCAGGTAAGAAATACGGTAAAAACGTAGGGTTCCTGCAAAACTTCTTCAAGGGAATGCCGGCCGATGAGACGCGTAAAGTGGTTTCGGAGGGTGTGCTGAACATCGTTTCTCCGGAAGGCGAAGAGCTGCAAGTAACGAGCGAAGAATTACTGGTTGATAAACAGGCCAAATCAGGTTTTGCTTCAGCATCTGGTTACGGTCTGACGGTTGCGCTCAATACTGAAATCACAGCAGCCTTGGAACAGGAAGGCTGGGTTCGTGAAGTGGTTCGTGCTGTGCAGGATACCCGGAAACGACTGGACTTGCCGATTGAGAAAAGAGTACGTTTGACACTGGATGTGGATACATCCCTACAGGAAGCTATTCAGGCGTTTGATGATGTGTTGCGTGAGAATGTTCTCGTAACCGAAGTGACATTTGGCTCGAATGAGTCCATGGAACGTGTTGAAGCTGGAGGCAAATCGATCGGTATCTTCATCGAAGCATAATTCGGAGCATTTCCATTCAACAGGGACAGAATATAGAGCATAAACAAAACGAGCCGCAGAGGCAGGGACATTTTCCCTGGTTCCGGGCTCGTTTGTTTTTTAGGCAAAAAGGAAATGATTCTATAGTGCAGTCAATCTATATTGATCAAAGGAACTGACCAAAACATGAGCGAACATGATAAGCAAACCGCATCCACTCAACAATTAACATCAGATCATCTGAATTCGCATGACAAAATTGAAGAGCTGCATACCCTGACGAACCGACTGGCGAATGAGCTGGAACGTTCACGCATTGCGCAATACACAGAATTGCTGAACAGGCCATGGAAGCTGATTGGACTTAACCTGTTGTCTGGAGCCGCACGAGGTGTGGGGATCGCGATTGGGTTTACCTTTTTTGCAGCAACGATCATTTACGTTTTACAGCTCCTTGGGGCGCTCAATCTTCCCATTGTTGGAGACTACATCGCTGATATTGTGCGCATTGTCCAGCGTCAGCTTGATATGAACACTTACTAAGCGATTAGCAATTAAAGGTGAAAGATATCAAAGTGCATTTAGTACAAGTCATCCGTCTCCATATCCGGTTCTAACAGACCATCGCCTTCACGATTCTGCAGGTACTGTCGATATTGTCGGTTACGCACGATGGATACGTCATGACCGTAGATATCTGTTGCAACAAAGCTTTCGTACGCTTCAACGCAGCCTTCCACTTCATCTGTAGCTTCAATAGCCATAACGTCATAGCTGTCAATATCACGTCCTTCAGCCATGGCTGGTGAATTCGATGTGCCCCAGCTCTCAACGATCTGCCAGGCATCCTCGCCATCGAAGCCATTTTGGTCATCACGTTCGTCCAGACTTGTTCGACCAAAGGCCGGGGCGAGGAACTCTTCTTCTACAGGACGGTTTTCCGAGACCACCGTTTCCGGTTGATGTTTTTTGCAATATTTGGTGTAGGGCACAGCCTCCATACGTTCATAAGGGATGGGCTGCTGGCAAACTGCACATATCCCATAATGTCCTTCTTCGATGGAGTGCAGTGCAGAATCGATTCGCTCCAATTGGAATTCATCATGTTCCAGCAGGGAAATATCTTTCTCGCGTTCATACACTTCCGTGGCTATGTCGCCAGGGTGGTTATCAATTGGTGATAATTCACCTGTCTGTAGTTTAAGGGAGTCTCCAAGACCATAATGCTCGTTTTCCGACAGTCTATGTTCAATATCGCGTTTATCGGACATCAGTTGGGATCGTAAAAATTGCAGCTGTTCGGTAGTAAAATGTGACATGATTTTCCCCTTTCTGCTCTCATGCTGGAATCCGGATTTTGACTCTATTGTAGGATGTGCCATTAAGGGCAAGATTACAGAAGGGAAATGTTATCGTTTTTGCCATAAGCATTGGGATGTAGCGCGTCGTGGACGATTTCCAAACAGCTGTGCTACAATAAACAAGTCTGGCGTAAGCCTGGTATCGTTTGGAAAAGACAAGAACGGAGTGACAAACAAACGTGGTGTATTATATCCTCGCTTTTATCGTATTTTTATTGGATCAGGGAACCAAGTATCTGATTGCAACCCGGATGGAACTCAGAGAAGAAATTCCGGTTATCGGCAATTTCTTTATCATCACATCACATCGTAACTCAGGAGCAGCATTCGGCATTCTGCAAGACCAGCGTTGGTTCTTTATCGTGGTTACGTTGATTGTGGTCGTTGCCTTGATTTGGTATTTGCAAAAGGTAAAAGATACCCCGCACAAATTGCTGCCTGTGGCGCTTAGTTTAGTGCTGGGGGGAGCGATCGGCAACTTCCTTGACCGGGCTTTGACCGGAGAAGTTGTGGATTTTGTACAGCTTAACTTTGGAAGTTACACGTTTCCCATTTTCAACATCGCCGACTCGGCAATCTGTATCGGTGTAGCGTTGATCATTGTGGAGACGCTGCTTGAAGGACGGCGCGAAAAAGCAGCCGCGAAGATTGAAGGGAATGAACATCATGAGTAATCCGAATGAGGAACAGATCAACGACGAAGAACTAATGAATGGCAATGAACGTATGGAATGGACCGTTGCCGCTGAACATAAGAAGGAACGAATTGATAAATATATTACGGAAGCTGTGGACAACGTATCTCGCTCCCAAGTTCAATTGTGGATTGGAGACGGAATGGTTACGGTAAATGGTGCTGTAGTCAAAGCCAATGCCAAGTTATCCGAAGGTGATCTGATTGAACTACAGATTCCTGAACCAACTTCCGTTGAGATCGTTGCCGAAGATATTCCGCTGGAAGTGGTATATGAAGACAGCGACCTGATTGTGATTAACAAACAGCGTGGCCTTGTGGTGCATCCAGCACCAGGACATACGTCGGGTACCCTCGTTAATGCACTCATGTATCATTGCAAAGACCTTTCGGGTATTAATGGCGAGTTGCGCCCTGGCATTGTGCATCGTATCGATAAGGATACTTCCGGCCTGATTATGGCTGCCAAGAACGATCGCGCACACGCATCACTGGCTGCTCAGTTGAAGGACCATACGGTGAACAGACGGTATATTGCACTCGTTCATGGTCATCTTAACCATGATCAAGGTACTATTGATGCACCGATTGGACGAGATACCAATGACCGCAAAATGTATACAGTCACGGAACGTAACAGTAAACATGCCGTTACACATTTTACCGTTACAGAGCGGATTAATGATTACACCTTGCTGGAATTGAAACTGGAGACAGGACGTACTCACCAGATTCGGGTTCACATGAAATTTATTGGTCACCCGCTCGTGGGAGATCCAACTTATGGAAGGAATAAAGGCATCAAAATGCAAGGGCAGGCTCTTCATGCTGCCATTCTTGGATTTGTGCATCCAACAACGGGGGAATACCTTGAATTTTCAGCTCCGCTTCCTCAGGATATGGAAGACGTTCTTGCCTCCCTTCGCAGTCGTTAACCGTTCCAAGAAAGTACAAATGTTCGGATACTTTGTCCATGGCTTTGATCACGCAAATGCTTCATATTAAAGTGTAGAAATTTGCGTCAAATGAGGAGATGAACAACGTTATGAGTATCGATAAATACCAAGAAACTTACATTCAGACTAATTTTGCCGACCGTATCGGTGGCTCCAACTATGGTAAAGACACGAACATTTATAAATTCGAGAAAATCAAACGCGCCAAAGCTTCGGCCAAAAAAGATTTTCCCGATGTGGAACTGATTGACCTCGGTGTAGGTGAACCGGACGAAATGGCGGATGCAGGTATTGTAGCTGCACTTGCAGAAGAAGCTTCCAGACCTGAGAACCGTGGTTATGCCGACAATGGTATTCCTGAATTCAAAGCTGCTGCTGCTGCTTACCTGAAAAACGTATTTAACGTAGAAGGTATCGATGCAGATACTGAAATCGTGCACTCCATTGGTTCCAAACCGGCTTTGGCGATGATGCCTTCATGCTTCATCAATCCGGGTGATGTGACCATCATGACCGTTCCAGGTTACCCGGTTATGGGTACGCACACAAAATATCTGGGTGGAGAAGTGTTCAACATTCAATTGACGAAAGAGAACAACTTCCTGCCTGATCTGACGGCTATTCCGGAAGACATCGCAAAACGTGCGAAGTTGCTCTACCTGAACTACCCGAACAACCCAACAGGCGCAAGTGCAACGGTGGAGTTCTTCACTGAAGTCGTTGAGTGGGCTAAGAAATACAACGTAGTGGTTGTCCATGATGCTCCATACGCAGCATTGACGTATGATGGCAAAAAACCGTTCAGCTTCCTGTCGGTACCTGGAGCGAAGGATGTCGGCGTAGAGCTGCACTCTCTATCCAAGTCCTACAACATGACGGGTTGGAGAATCGGATTCGTAGCGGGGAACCCGCTTGTAGTCAAAGCATTCAGCGACGTGAAGGACAACAATGACTCCGGTCAGTTCATCGCGATTCAAAAGGCTGCTGCTTATGGATTGAATCACCCAGAAATTACGGAGAAAATTGCAGAGAAATATTCCCGTCGTCACGACATGCTCGTTGCCGCATTGAACGAACTGGGCTTCCAGGCTGAAAAACCTAAAGGTTCATTCTTCCTGTATGTGGAAGCACCAAAAGGTGTGGTTGGCGGACGTCGCTTTGAATCCGGCGAAGATTTCTCCCAATTCCTGATCCGTGAGAAACTGATCTCATCCGTACCTTGGGATGATGCTGGTAACTTTGTTCGTTTCTCCGTTACCTTTGAAGCGAAGGGTGAAGAGGAAGAGAAACGCGTTATTGCTGAGATCAAACGTCGCCTGAGCGATGTACAATTCGAATTTTAATTTATCGTATCTGTAGATTAAACATATCAAAACGAAGAGACCGGTAACGGTCTCTTTTTTATGCCCATATTAGATTTTTTTTGATTTACTCCCTTTACAAAATTATACAAGCAACATATGATTAGATCTTTACGTTATTTGTTTTATACAGAAGTTGTTTTTGAAGGGAGTTATTACAATTGTTATCATCACGAACAAGTACGGTGTCCTCACCTGCTACAGGAACAGGCAGTATAGTGTCAGGATTAATCAGATTGTTAAGGCCCAAACAGTGGACTAAAAATCTGCTGTTATTTGCTGCGTTACTATTTTCGTTTGAGGAGATCCGGCCTGAAACCATTCTTGCGACGTTGCTTGGTTTTATTCTATTTAGCCTTGTTGCAGGCTGTGTTTATATTTTGAATGACTTTGTAGACCGGGACAGGGATCGACAGCATCCGATGAAAAAGTATCGTCCCATTGCTTCTGGGCAGGTGAATCCGAGTCATGCTTTGTTGTTTGGCATTATTCTATTAATCCTTTCCGTAGGAACGGCCTTCATGATGAACCCGCTATTTGGGGTATTATGTATCGTCTATTTCCTGTTGAATGTATCGTATTCATTTGTGCTGAAACATCTTGTTATTCTGGATATGATGACCATTGCAGCCGGGTTTGTACTTCGTGCCATTGCAGGGGGTGTGCTGATCCATGTGCAGTTCACACCGTGGTTTTTGATCTGTACCATGCTGTTGTCTTTGTTTTTGGCCATTGGCAAACGCAGAAATGAACTTACGTTGCTTGAGGGAAATACGGGATCACACCGTAAGGTTCTGGATAACTACTCCATTACGTTGCTTGATCAATTCAATACGATTGTGACGACAGCTACGATTATCAGCTACTCTCTATTCACATTCACTTCAGATCGGACCATTCACCTGATGTGGACCATTCCGTTGGTCATTTACGGTATGTTCCGTTACCTGTATCTGATCCACATGAAGAACCAGGGCGGCTCGCCCGATCGTGTACTGTTTGAGGACAAGCCCATATTAATTACGGTAATTTTGTATGTCATAAGTGTTGTTACCATTTTTACTATCTTTGAATAAAGGCTGAGGGGGATCAGGGTGAAAAGCACGAAAGTCGCAATTTTTGATATTGATAAAACGATTATACGCAGTGATTCCATGTTTCAATTTGTGCATTACGGTGTTCGCCGTTACCCGTGGCAGGTATGGAGATTGCCCGTTATTGCATTACATACGGTTTTATTCAAAGCGGGATTCATGACTGTTGAACAAGTCAAACGATCCTACTTTCAAGAAATTGAGCGTATGTCTGAAAAAGATCTCGAACATTTTTTTGATACCCGATTGCGTACGTCCATATTTGCCGAGGCCAGTGTAGAGATGCAGCATCGTAAAGAAGCAGGCTATCATGTCTTACTGGTAACTGCATCTCCGCATGCCTATATGAAATACTTTAAAAACTTTCCCTGGGTGGATCATGTCATTGGAACTGAACTTGTCCGTCATGCGAATGGTTACACATGCAGAATTGATGGCAGCAATTGCAAAGGAGAAGAGAAGGTACGCCGAATTCAGGCTTATCTGAATGAGAAGAATATGGTCATTGACTATGACCAGTCATGTTCCTACTCGGACTCCTTATCCGACCTTCCGGTCATGCAGCTTGTGAGTCAACGATACTTTATTAACAAGCGTGTTCCGGACATGGAGGCATTAACGTGGGGGAAATAAAATCACGACATACCGGTAAATGGTTGATGCTCGTTTCCGCTTTTCTGACAGCAACGGGTCAATTGTTCTGGAAATGGGGACTAACCGAGTGGATTTACCTGGGTGTTGGTTTTCTGTGTTATGGACTTGGAGCGATTTTGATGATTAAAGCTTTTGCTCTGGAAAAACTCTCTGTTGCGTATCCGTTGATGTGTGCCAGCTACGTATTTGCCTTAATCTATGGATATTTTTTGCTCGGGGAAGAAATTACGGTGCAGAAGCTGGCAGCAGTTGTGCTGCTTGGAATCGGGGTGACATTAACCAGTGTTGATCGATAGCTGGATGGTTGCCGTATTAATTGTCATGACGTTGTGTGGTGCACTGGGCGGGGCCGGGTTGAAAGCTTATGCGACTAGTCGCAATCGTCTGCATGTGCTCATGGGACTTGGATTCTACGGAGCGGGTGCGTTGCTGAATATTGTATTGTTGAAGTTTCTTCCATTAACCGTAGTGTTACCTGCGAACGCATTAACATACGTGTGGACTCTCATCATAGCGCGGCTGGTATTTAAAGAGACAGTGGGCTCTTTACGCTGGATCGGTGTGGCATGTATTATGGGTGGCCTATGTTTATTGGTGTTCTAATTTGAACTAATGATTATTTACACGAGCACTACGATGACAGAATAACCTTCCAATCGCTGTTATCCCCAGATTTTTTGATTCCTTTTCTTAAGGGGAAATCCGGTGATAAAGGCGAACGCTCCGCTTTTTCAGGTCTTTTCTGTCCTCTCCGTTTTTGTATAAATGATTAGTTCAAATTATATAGTTTCTTTATAAAAATTATTGGATGTGAAATGATAGCATGAAATTTTTGGACTACTTATTTTATAATCGAAGAGCTAACTGGACAGCCTTTTACCTGTTTGCAGGATTTGCTCTGTTCTATGGTTTAATGAATGGCTCGTATGTTCTGTACATTGAAAATAATGCAGAGATGCTTGGGACATATAGCCCATTTAATACGACGCTGTTTCCAATCAATTTATTCAACTTTGATCCTTCAATGTATTATGGGGACAACAGTTCTTCCGTTATTCATCCGCTGATTTCCTTTCTCGCAGTCACCCTTGCGGCTGTAGCGAAGCTACTGGGAGGCAACTGGTTCTTTCTAATCCTGCAATCGCTGGTGAATGCAGGTTCGGTGGTGCTGGCGTATCTCTTTCTCAGTCAAAAAGAAGATAAACCGACCATCGTACCTTTGCTGTTCGCCTTACTGTTTGGATTCAGTTCATATCTGATGTATACCGCGTTGATCCCGGACTCGTATCCTTATGTACAGTTCGTGATTCTGTTCTCCGTGGTTTACATGCAGTATACGCGTGAGCGGCAGGACGTACGATATATACCCAATGCATTGCTTGCCTCGATTAACTTTGGACTAACCTCGACCAATATCGTACCGTTTGCTGGTGCCACTTTCTTCAATATGCATGCATGGCGCAATAAGGCGAATTTGAAAAAATACATCGGCATCATGGCACTAGCGGTTCTGATTATTATCGTATTAACAGGCGTTCAATATGTTGCATTTGGAGGTCGCAGCTGGGTTAGTAACTGGTTATTGGGCATTCAAAATGGTGGAACAAGCTATGCAACACCATTCCAGTTCGCTGTTCATTGGAAAGCATTGAACATGTTAACCATTAATCCGATGCTGACACCGAAGATGCATTTACTGGACCCGGGCATGGCGGCCTTTGTTACGGATCTATCCCGTTCCAATCCAATCGTTGTGCAGATGACAGGTATCTTTATTTTACTACTGGCATTCATGGGCTTCATTAAAGGCATTCGTGAACGTGAAGTATGGACCCTTGTGCCATACATTTTGTTTGCCTTTTTGCTTCATGTAGTCGTGGGCTTTGGTCTGGCTGTATTTCAATATGATATGTATCTGTATGCGGGGCACTATCTGTTTGCGTTCTTCCTGTTGGGTGGAGGTTTCGTCATCCGTATTCGTCCAGGCTTGGGCAAAAATGCACTAATCGTTCTTCTTATGTTATCGGTGCTTATTACGGCCGGTAATAATATATATCGTCATATCGAGGCCTTATCCACGATTAAGCAGTCCTATGAACAACTGGAGCAGGATCGTATGGTCCTCCAAGATTCAGACTCAGTCCATTAAAAGTATTCTTAACCCTTTACCGCATCGTTGGATGCAGGTAGAGGGTTATTTTGGTTATATCAAATTTCTCATTTGCCTATGGATAAATATGCAGAAATGTTGTATAATTATGAATAACCAATGACATGTATTGTGCATGGATGTTTTTCAGCCTAACTGCTGATTCTAAGAAGAACGTAGCAGAGGATTTTCACCTGCGATGGTGAGGTGTTGACAGGGGGGTGTCTTTCTGTCATAATTCATGAAGACAAACGGACATATTGATTATAGAACCCTGTGAGGTCCTGCAATATGAACGACATGAATAGCACCTTTAAATCAGTCCCGTGAGACTGGCAAGGTAACGTGAACGATACATCGTTTTTTGCTGCGGCAAATGAAGCGATGCATCCCCGAGAGTAAACTTTCTTCAGAGCGGTCTGAAGTTCGGAGACTCCTTGCCAATAAACACGGCAAGGAGTCTTTTTTGTTCTCCTCGTCACGGGGCCATGATGCTGAAGGGAAATCCTGAGGAGGCTGAACGCATGAGCACAGAGACACATGTCATTATGGATGAGACGGCGATCCGCCGCGCACTAACACGGATTGCCCATGAGATATTGGAGAAAAACAAAGGAATCGACGATTGTGTGTTGGTCGGTATCCGTACACGCGGGGTTTACCTGGCAGAACGGATTGCCGCCAAGATTGAAGAAATCGAGGGCGCCAAAGTCCCCTGGGGAGAACTGGATGTGACTCCTTACCGCGATGACCGCTTGGACGAAAATAAAGCGAATCGCAAGGAAATGTTGATTATGACACCTGAATCACTTTCGATCCATAACAAAAAAGTGATTTTGTTCGATGATGTGCTCTATACCGGACGGACGATTCGCGCAGCGATGGATGCCCTGATGGACTGTGGAAGACCGCAGAACATTCAGCTGGCTGTACTCGCAGACCGCGGACACCGGGAACTTCCGATTCGACCTGATTTTATCGGCAAGAATGTACCGACTTCCAAATCAGAGGAGATCGAAGTTGCACTCATGGAAACGGACGGACAGGACGAAGTCAAGATCACTCAGAACCGGGGGGAGCAAGCATGATGATTACACAGACAGCATTGAGAGACCGAAGCTTGCTTGGACTGAAGGAACTTAGTCGAGGAGAAATCGAGTCCATTCTGAACAGAGCGGCTCACTGGGAAGCGCAGAAAGAGAAACTGGTTCCTGTACTGGAATCACGCTTCGTTGCGAACATGTTCTTCGAGAACAGCACTCGTACCCGATTCTCCTTCGAAATGGCAGAGAAGCGCCTGGGAGCACAAGTGCTGAACTTTACGGCAGCTGCATCCAGTGTGGAAAAAGGAGAGTCCATCTACGATACGGTGCGAACACTTGAGTCGATGGGCATTGATGCAGGCGTGATCCGGTTGAAACCGGCAGGCGTTCTGCAACAACTGGCTCAGAAAGTGAGTGTACCACTCGTGAACGCCGGAGACGGCAATAATGAGCATCCCACACAGGCGTTGCTGGATCTCTACACGATGAGGAAAGCGTTTGGCGAACTCAAAGGCTTGCGTGTTTCCATCATTGGTGACATCCTGCATAGCCGTGTAGCTCGTTCCAACCTGTGGGCACTGCAAAAGTTTGGTGCAGATGTACGCTTCTGTGCTCCGCAAACGATGCAGGCACCGGAACTCGCAGAGCATGCTCCTTATGTCGGTCTTGAAGAAGCGCTGGATGCAGATGTAGTCATGATGCTCCGCGTTCAACTGGAACGTCATCAACATGGCTTAATTACTTCAGCTGAGGATTATCGCGAACACTACGGATTGACGGAAGAACGGGCATCACGCCTAAAACCAAGCACTATCATCATGCACCCTGCTCCTGTGAATCGCAACGTCGAGGTAGATGACGCGGTTGTGGAAAGTGAAGCATCGCGGATCTTCCCGCAGATGGCAAACGGCGTTCCGATCCGCATGGCGGTTATGGAACGTGCGATGAAACTGTAACAGGGTCTGGCTGTGGGTCATAGGCTGACGGTACGGTAGTTCTTATAGAGCAATAAGAGAGTACACGATAAAGAAATCATCCGGCTTGCCTGGTAAGCCGGACAGAACCGAAGCGGAGGGCAATTATGCTACAGATTATAAAAAACGCGAACGTCTTGAACCAAAAAGGGGAACTTGAACGGAAAACCATCATTATAGATGAAGGTAAAATTAAAAAGATCGCTGGTCTGGAAGACCAAGCCGTACTGGATGCCGAAAAATCAGCGCAGAGTGTAACAGACGCATCAGGCAAACTGGTCATTCCTGGATTGATCGATATGCACGTACATCTGCGTGAACCTGGATTCGAACACAAAGAGACGATCGAGACAGGTGCCCGTTCAGCAGCACAAGGTGGTTTTACAACAATAGCTTGCATGCCGAACACAAGACCAGTAACAGACACAGCGGAAGTTGTAAAACTGGTATTGGATAAAGCCAAAGAAGCTGATCTGGTTAAAGTGTTGCCTTACGCAGCCATTACGAAAAACGAACTGGGTCGTGAACTCACCGATTTTGCCGCATTAAAAGAAGCAGGCGCTATTGGATTCACGGATGACGGTGTAGGCGTACAAAACGCTCAGATGATGAAGGATGCCATGAGCCTCGCGGCAAGCATGGATATGCCAGTGATCGCTCACTGTGAAGATGATTCACTGGTTGTTGGTGGATATGTGACGGAAGGCGAGTTTTCGAAGCGTCACGGCATCAAAGGCATTCCAAATGAATCCGAGGCCATCCACGTAGGTCGTGATATCCTGCTTGCAGAAGCAACCGGAGTTCATTACCACGTCTGCCATGTAAGTACAGAGCAATCGGTTCGCCTGATTCGTCTGGCGAAGTCCATCGGTATCAAAGTAACTGCTGAGGTATGTCCGCACCATCTGGTGTTGTCGGATGAAGATATCCCGGGCATGGATGCCAACTGGAAAATGAACCCGCCGCTACGCTCACCACGCGATGTGCAGGCGTGCATCGAAGGTTTGCTGGACGGCACGCTGGATATGATCGTAACTGATCACGCGCCACACAGTGAAGAAGAGAAGGCCAAAGGCATGGAGCTTGCACCGTTCGGAATCGTAGGATTCGAAACAGCCTTCCCGCTGCTGTACACGAAGTTTGTGGAAACAGGACTGTGGAGCTTGGACTTTCTGGTGAAACGCATGACAGCTGATCCGGCACGTGTATTCCGACTGGATACAGGCAAACTGGAAGAGGGAGCCCCAGCGGATATCACGATGATTGACCTGAACGAGGAAAAAGCAGTTGATCCTGCAACGTTTGCAACCAAAGGAAGAAACACCCCATTCACAGGCTGGAAGCTGAAAGGCTGGGCCACACAAACATGGGTGGATGGCAAAAGCGTATGGAGCAACACTGTACAACAATAAAACGGTAATTTAGTAAATTGATAAATTAGTAACTCTATATCTTCAACTCTTTAAAACAGTAACAGTAATTCTTAACTCTTTAATCAACAAGTCTTTATAACTCTAAATTTACAACTTCTACACAGTAACATCTTTTCAACTAACTCGAGGCAAATCATGCCGAGAGTCTAACATACGAAACAAAGCAAAGTTGAATAATGCTTTTGAACATGGACAACAACGTAACTGCGGAGAGGGCAGAAAGAACCCGAAGAAGCAAAGCGTTCGCCTTTATCACCGGATTACTCCATTTGAAGAATGGGATCAAAGTAATCCGGGGATAACAGCGATCAAAGGGTCTTCTGCCCACGGAGCCACACCGTACGTAACGTCCCCCATGTTCAACTCAAAGTATTCAACGTTGATAAACACAGA
Organism: Paenibacillus amylolyticus; assembly: GCF_050990605.1. Classification (GTDB taxonomy): domain Bacteria; phylum Bacillota; class Bacilli; order Paenibacillales; family Paenibacillaceae; genus Paenibacillus; species Paenibacillus amylolyticus_H. The sequence continues at coordinate 4,336,726 of NZ_CP158832.1, read as the reverse complement.
GGAGTGAAATGGGATGCAGGCACAGGCAAGATTATTGTTGGAAGACGGCACACTGTTCACCGGGAAAGCATTTGGTGCTGAAGGTGAAACTACAGGTGAGGTCGTTTTTAATACGGGAATTACAGGCTATCAAGAGGTGCTTTCGGATCCTTCCTATTGCGGTCAAATCGTAACCATGACGTATCCGCTGATCGGAAACTACGGTATTACGCGTGATGACTTTGAGTCGATTCGTCCATACGTACACGGTTTTGTTGTGCGTCGTCATGAGCCAACGCCAAGCAACTGGCGTGCGGAATATAGCGTAGACAATCTGCTCAAGGAATACGGTATCGTAGGAATCAGCGAAATTGATACACGCATGTTGACTCGCCGGATTCGTCATCACGGCACAATGAAGGGAATTCTCACAACAGGATCCAAGCCTGTGGAAGAACTGCTGGAGATGATGGGAGACACCACCATTGCCGAGCTGCGTAACCAGGTGCCAATGACTTCTACGGAGCATGTCTACAACAGCCCGGGAACGGCTGAACGTATTGTGCTCGTGGATTATGGTGCCAAAACAGGAATCTTGCGCGAACTCAGCAAACGTAACTGTGACGTTGTCGTTGTTCCACACGATGTAACAGCAGACGAGATTCGTCGCCTGAACCCGGACGGCATTCAACTGTCCAACGGCCCTGGGGACCCAAAAGACGTACCTCACGCAGTTAAAATGATCAGTGAACTGCTTGGCGAATACCCGATCTTCGGCATCTGCCTGGGTCACCAATTGTTCGCACTTGCGGCAGGAGCAGACACCGAAAAACTTAAGTTTGGACATCGCGGAGGAAACCACCCGGTGAAAGAACTGGAGAGCGGACGTTGCTTCATCACATCCCAGAACCATGGATTTACCGTAAATGAAGAGTCTGTGAAGAGTACAGATCTGGAAGTTACACATATCAACAATAACGATAAGACCATTGAAGGTCTGAAACATAAATCATTCCCGGCGTTCTCGGTTCAATATCACCCTGAAGCAGCCCCGGGCCCTTACGACAACAGCTATCTGTTCGACCGCTTCATCGAGATGATTCGCGAGCACAAGATCACTAACCCGCAAAAGCCGCGTCAAGCCGTATTGGCAGCCGCAGTGAAAGGAGCACAATAACATGCCGATTAACAAAGATCTCAAAAAAATCCTGGTGATTGGTTCCGGTCCAATCGTCATCGGTCAAGCGGCCGAGTTCGACTATGCCGGTACACAGGCTTGCCAGGCTCTGAAAGAAGAAGGCGTGGAAGTTGTACTTATCAACAGCAACCCGGCGACCATTATGACGGATACCAATATGGCTGATAAAGTCTACATTGAGCCAATTACACTGGATTTTGTAACCCAAATCATTCGTCAGGAGCGTCCAGACGGCTTGCTGCCAACACTGGGTGGTCAGACAGGTCTGAACATGGCGGTAGAACTGGCACGTGCAGGTGTGTTGGAACGTGAAAATGTGAAATTGCTCGGAACACAGCTGACTTCCATCGAGAAAGCGGAAGATCGTGATCTGTTCCGTGACCTGATGCGTGAACTGGAACAGCCTGTACCTGAGAGTGTGATCGTAACGACACTTGAAGAATCACTTGAATTTGCAAATGAGATTGGTTATCCAATCATCGTGCGTCCAGCCTATACGCTGGGCGGAACAGGTGGCGGAATTTGTGCCAATGAAGAAGAGCTGCGCGAGACTGTGGTAGCGGGAATTCGTTACAGCCCGATTGGGCAATGTCTGGTCGAGAAGAGCATTGCAGGCATGAAAGAAGTCGAGTATGAGGTTATGCGGGACAAAAACGATAACTGTATCGTTGTCTGCAACATGGAAAACTTCGACCCGGTAGGTGTTCATACAGGCGACAGTATCGTTGTAGCACCAAGTCAAACCCTGTCGGACCGTGAATATCAAATGCTGCGTTCAGCTTCCCTGAAAATCATCCGTGCCCTGAACATCGAGGGTGGATGTAACGTACAGTTTGCACTGGACCCACACAGCTTCCAATACTATGTTATCGAAGTAAATCCACGTGTAAGTCGTTCATCAGCCCTGGCTTCCAAAGCAACCGGTTATCCAATTGCGAAAATGGCTGCCAAAATTGCTATGGGTTACACGTTGGATGAAATCGTAAACCCGGTAACAGGCCAAACGTATGCTTGCTTCGAGCCTACACTGGATTATATCGTGAGCAAAATCCCGCGCTGGCCTTTCGACAAGTTCATCTCGGCGAACCGTAAACTGGGAACGCAGATGAAAGCAACAGGCGAGGTTATGGCCATCGGCCGGACTTTCGAAGAGTCGATTCACAAAGCCGTGCGTTCCCTGGAAATTGGCGTACATCGCCTCTACCTGAAGGATGCAGAAACTTTGGATGAAGCTACGCTGAATGAACGTCTGATCAAAGCGGATGATGAGCGTATCTTCCTGATTGCCGAAGCATTCCGTAGAGGATATACGTTGCAACAACTGCAAGACCTGACCAAGATCGACTGGTGGTTCCTGGACAAAATTGAAGGTCTGATCGCATTTGAAGATCGCATTCGCGAAGAATCCGAATTGTCTTCCGACATTCTGTATCAAGCGAAACGCCTTGGATTCACAGACCGTGCTATTGCCGAACTGCGTGCGCAAGGTCAACCTGGAGGCACATTAACAACTGAAGCGGAAGTTAGAACTCGCCGGGAAGCAGAGAACCTGCGCCCAGTGTACAAAATGGTAGATACATGTGCAGCTGAGTTCGAAGCAACAACGCCATATTACTACTCAACTTACGAGACAGAGAATGAAGTGATCCCTTCAGACAAGCAAAAAGTTGTGGTGCTGGGTTCAGGACCAATCCGGATCGGTCAAGGGATTGAGTTTGACTACTCTACTGTACACGCCGTATGGGCATTGCAAAAAGCAGGATACGAAGCAGTCATTATCAACAATAACCCGGAGACGGTGTCTACGGACTTTAATACATCCGATCGTCTGTACTTTGAACCGCTCTTCTTCGAAGATGTGATGAACGTGATTGAACAGGAGAAACCCGTAGGGGTTATCGTACAGTTCGGTGGTCAAACGGCCATCAACCTGGCAGCACCACTGCGTAATGCAGGTGTAACCATTCTCGGAACGGATCTGGAAAGCATCGATGAGGCGGAGGACCGCAAGAAGTTCGAGCGTCTGCTCTCCCGTCTGGAGATTGCACAGCCAAAAGGTAAAACGGTCATTTCCGTTGATGATGCGGTAGAAACAGCTCAAAGTCTGGGTTACCCGGTACTGGTTCGTCCTTCCTATGTACTCGGCGGTCGTGCGATGGAGATTGTATACTCCGATGCAGAATTGCTGACATACATGGAACAGGCGGTTAAAATCAATCCGGAGCATCCGGTTCTGATCGACCGTTACATGATGGGTAAAGAAGTTGAGGTTGATGCCATCTGTGATGGTGAAACGGTATTGATTCCAGGAATCATGGAACATATCGAGCGTGCAGGGGTTCACTCGGGTGACTCCATCGCGGTATATCCTCCGCAACACCTGTCCCAGGATATGAAAGAGAAAATTGTAGAGATTACAATCAAAATTGCGAAAGAACTGAAAACGGTAGGTTTGGTCAACATCCAGTTTGTTATCCATGATGGCCAAGTGTACATTATCGAGGTGAACCCGCGTTCATCCCGTACCGTGCCATTCCTGAGCAAAGTAACCAACATTCCGATGGCGAACCTGGCAACACAAGCCATTCTGGGTGTGAAACTGAAAGATCTTGGTTATGTTGACGGGCTGTGGCCTGAGTCAGACCATGTATCTGTCAAAGTTCCAGTCTTCTCCTTCGCGAAGCTGCGTCGTGTTGAACCAACCCTTGGACCTGAGATGAAATCCACAGGTGAGGTTATGGGTCGTGACCCGAATTATGCGAAAGCGTTGTTCAAAGGTCTCATCGGCGCAGGAATGAAAATTCCGGCAACCGGAGCGATTGTCGTGACTGTGGCAGACAAAGACAAGGACGAAGCGGTTCCTTTGCTCGAAGGTTTCTACAGACTGGGTTACAAAATCATGGCTACTGGCGGAACAGCAGCTGCGCTTGAAGCAGCGAACATTCCGGTAACGACTGTGAACAAATTAAGCGAAGGTTCGCCGAATATTCTGGATATGATCCGCAGCGGCGAAGCGAACTTTGTTTTCAACACACTCACCAAAGGCAAAACACCGCAACGTGATGGATTCCGAATTCGTCGTGAAGCGGTAGAGAACGGCATTGTATGTATGACTTCACTGGATACGATTCGTGCGCTGCTGATTATGCTGCAAACGATCAACTTCTCTTCTGAAGCAATGCCTGTCTTTGTGAAATAAATACTCACTGATGAAGGACATCAGTCAGTCTGCGGGCTGGCGGGATGTCCTTTATATCGGGCAAAAACGGAAAAAATGAGCAAGTGGAGGGGAGCGCTGGTGATGAATCAAGCGAGTTTCAATGAAATGGCTGGCCGTCTGATGGTGGCACTGGATTATCCTGGAGCGGCAGAAGCTCAAAAATTGGTACAGGCTCTTGAAGGCATTCCCTGTTATCTTAAGGTGGGCATGCAGCTGTTCTACGCAGCAGGACCTGACTTTATTCGGGAGTTGAAATCCAAAGGTTACTCCGTTTTTCTGGATGTGAAAATGCATGACATTCCCAACACCGTTCGTGGCGGTGCTGAGAGTATCACGCGTCTTGGGGTAGACATGTTCAATGTGCATGCAGCGGGTGGAACGATCATGATGCGTGCTGCACGCGAAGGTGCTGAGGCAGCGATTGCTGCTGATCCTTCTTTACAAAGACCTGAGATCATTGCAGTCACCCAACTGACCAGTACAAGTCTGGAAACGATGAATAACGAGATCGGCATCCCTGGAAGTGTGGAAGCTGCTGTGGTTCGTTATGCAGGCTTATCCCAAGAAGCCGGACTGGATGGAGTTGTTGCTTCTCCACTGGAAGTGCCCGCAATTCGGACAGCGTGTGGCAGTGACTTTCACACCGTTACACCAGGAATTCGTCCAGCGGGTAGTGGTCTGGGGGATCAAACACGCGTCTTGACGCCAGGGGAAGCGATCGCCAGAGGAAGTCATTACATTGTTGTAGGCAGACCGATTACAGGCGCTCCCAATCCACGTGAAGCGGCAGAAACCATTTTGAAGGAGATGTTGAACGCATGATCGAACTGAATGAGATTCCGAACCATATTGCTTCCCAATTGTTGAAAATTAAAGCCGTGGCGTTGCGTCCGCAGCAGCCATTTACATGGACATCCGGCATCAAATCACCGATATACTGTGATAACCGCTTAACGATGTCCTATCCCGAGATTCGCAACGATATTGCTGAAGCCTTTGCAACGATCATTCGTAACCAATATCCGGATGCAGAAGTTATTGCAGGTACGGCAACCGCAGGTATCCCGCATGCTGCCTGGGTGGCTCAGAAGCTGAATCTGCCGATGGCCTACATTCGCGATAAAGCGAAAGGACACGGTAAGGAGAACCTGATCGAAGGTCTGATCACTGAAGGTCAGAAAGTAGTAGTTATCGAAGATCTGATCTCTACAGGTGGCAGTTCAATCAAAGCAGCAGAAGCTGTACGTGTAGCAGGTGCAACACCGCTCGCCGTACTTGCCATCTTCAGTTACCAGTTGGATAAAGGCGTAAAAGCATTCGAAGATGCTGGAATTCCGCTTCAGACGCTGTCCAATTACACGGCGCTGATGGATGTGGCTTTGGCTCAGGGAACGATTCAGGAGAGTGACTTTGAGTTGCTCAAATCCTGGCGTGAAGATCCTTCTTCATTTGGTAAATAATATCATTGCATGATACAATATGTGTTCAATGTCAAACGGTATCAAAATTGTAATGATTGCCGTCATAGCGGCAAAACCATCGAATAAGCAAGAGGCACCCCATACATTGGGGTGCTTTTTTCGTTTGTTCATCAAAATATTAACTTTTTCCCTCTACCGTTGTAAAAAGCTTGTAACTTTTAGTTGGGATCGGTCGTTTATAATTCAGTGTAGGTTGGAACAGATTTCTAATTTTAGGTTTTTTGAAGAAGTGAACGGGATATGAAGAAAGGATGAGCGTGATTGCTGGCATGAAGAATTTATTTCTCAGAAAAAGACCTGCCAAGAGCCAGTCAGGCGATGAATATCAACAGGAGGAAGCGCAGCTGGAGGCATCGACGGTTTCGGGAGAAAATACATACAACAATGAACAGGATGGCCCGACGAGTGAACCTCCGTTACCTGAAAGTGAAATCGTTTCAGATGAAGTGGCTGCAACTACTGTCACTACCGTTGATGAACCCCAGAAGAAGATCAAGCAGAAGAAGGACATATTGCCCCCGTATGATGGACCTGTACTGGAGGTACGTAACGTGCATCGCAGTTTCCAGACAGGCAGTCGTATCATCCATGTGCTCAAAGGCATTGATATGGAAGTGAATCCGCAACAACTGGTCATGCTGAAGGGGAGATCAGGCTCAGGCAAAACAACGTTGCTGAATATGCTCGGTGGACTGGATCAGCCTTCAAGTGGAGACATTCTGTTCTCTGGTCAGCCTCTTCAGGATTGGGGAGACCGGCGGCGGACCGCTTTGCGGCGCAAAGAGATCGGTTTTATTTTCCAGGCGTATGCACTCATGCCCTTATTATCTGCTTGGGAAAATGTAGAACTGTCGCTGCGAATGGCGGATGTTCCGCGAGCGGAGTGGAAGGACAGGGTTGGTCACTGTCTGGATCTGGTTGGATTATCCAAAAGGGTGAAGCACCGACCTTTCGAGATGTCTGGGGGAGAACAACAGCGGGTGGCAATAGCCAAGGCGATTGCCCATAGACCCCGATTGTTGCTTGCGGATGAGCCTACAGCGGAACTGGATTCCAAGATGGGTGCTCAGGTCATGGCCGTATTCCGCAATATTATTGAAGTAGAACAAGTAACGATATGTATGACTACACACGATCCTACAATTTTGGAGGTTGCGGACCATGTTTATGAAATGGCGGACGGCAGATTTATCAACTAAGGGGGCCGCTCCGAAGAGGGGGAAACGGGCAGCACTTATTGTACTTGGTGCGATAATGGTTGCAACGATGTCCGGCTGCTCATTGCTGCCGTCAGAAACAGAGGAAGAAGTGCTTCCGCCTATTACACCACCAACAATCTCCAAGAAACCGGAATATGAAGTCCGGACGGAAACGTTGGAGAAAAAAGTAAGTGGCAGCGGCAAGATGATGAGTCAGCGGGAAGAGAAGGTGTACTTCACGCTTGATGGTATGCATATCAAAGAGTTAAATGTTAAACCAGGGGATAAAGTGAAAAAGGGTCAGCTTCTCGCGGTGCTCGATGTGGAGAGTGTGGAGAAGGAGATTCGTGGCAAGAAACTGGCTATTCGCAAGTCCGAAGTTCAGATGAAGGAAACACTCCGCAAGAAGGATGAGATGGACCCGGTGGAGTTCGAAGAATCAACGATTGCGTTTGAAGAACTGCGCCAGGAACTCGCTGATCTGGAGGAACAACTGGGTAAAGCCACATTGACTGCTCCGTTTGGCGGCACCGTTATTGCTGTGCAGGTAGAGAAGGGCGCAGCCGTAAAAGCGTATGATCCGATTGCTACGATTGCGGATACATCGAATCTGGTTGTGGCAGCTACCTTTGCCAAGGAAGATCTGGAGAAGTTCTCAGCCGGGATGAAGGCAGAAGTGGACATTAATGGTGCCGGTAAAGTCGCTGGCAAAATTAAAGTTATGCCTATCGCGGAAGCATCGGGAAGCGGAAGTGGCGAAGGAACGGGTGAAGGCGGTACGCCTCCAACCAAGGAAACGCTGGATAAGTATGTTATCGTTACACTTGCAAAAATGCCAAAAGGCGTGGAACGTGGCACACCACTATCGGTCTCAATTGTAACGCAGCGTACCGAGAACGCGATTGTGATTCCTGTATCCGCTCTACGCTCCATCGGTTCAAGAACGTACGTACAAGTCGTGGAGACTGATGGCAGCAAGCGTGAAGTGGACGTTGAAGTTGGACAGCAGACATCGACAGATGTCGAGATTCTGAAAGGTCTGACCGTAGGCCAGAAAGTAGTGGGACGCTAATGGGGCTGCCATTACTTCGGCTGCTGTTCCGCAAAATGTGGAACACGCGCTGGATGACCTTCAGCACACTGATCGGATTGATTGTGGCGGTAGCGTTCACCGTCAGTATTCCAATGTATGCCGATGGTGCGTTGAAACGGGTCGTCGCGCAAACGCTGCAGGATAACAGTGAAGGGTTGCCAGCCGGTTCGTTGCTTATGAGTTATCAGGCACCTGGTGGCGTAAAGACAGACACACGGGGTCTGGATGAAGTAGATCGTTATATTCGTGAGGATGTTCCTCGCGATATCGGGTTTCCTTTTCATACGTATGTGAATTCCAGATCCATTCGCAGCACAGAGGTGAGCCCGGAAGATCCAACCAAAGTGGATGCCAGCAGGGCGCGCAGTATGAGTCTGGGTACGATGAGTGGGCTGGATGCACAGGTGAATTACTCTGCCGGGGTGAAACCTGGAAACCAGGTCAAAGATGACACGATCGAGGCAGTCATGTTGGAAGAGGGCATGTACCGTAACGATCTGCATATCGGTGACATTCTGGAATATCCGGTGTATAGCGGCCTGGATATCACGTTACGTGTGAAGATTACGGGTTCCTTCAAGGCAGATGATCCGAACAGCCCTTACTGGGTACAAGGATTTGACGGCATGATGAATGGACTCTATGTGGATGAATCGGTATTTAATGATGTTTTACTGAAAGAAAAAGGGATTCCACTTCAAAATTCACGTTGGTATTATGCCTTTGATCTGAAAGAAATTCAAACCAGCCAGTTATCAGGTCTGACTTCCATGCTGGAAAGGCTGGATATCGATCTGTACCAGCGGCTGAAAGATACGAAAGTGGACATCACCTTTGGTGATCTGCTCAAGCAGTTCCGCAGTCAGAGTCTGCAATTGCAGACCATGTTGTTTACCTTGGCAGCACCGATGATTGCGATGGTCTTTTATTTTATTGCAATGAACGCCAGACAGTCATTACAAAAGCAAGAGAGTGATATTGCGGTATTGCGCAGCCGTGGAGCTTCAGCTCGGCAGATCTTCTCTCTCTACCTGCTTGAAGGCATATTTCTGGGCGCGATTGCGCTGGTTATTGGGCCGTTGCTCGGTTGGTTTATGGCCAAGAGTATCGGTTCAGCAAGTGGCTTTCTCTCCTTCGTAGATCGGAAGTCTATTCCGATTGGTGTATCCAAAGAAGCTATCCTCCTGGGCATAGCAGCGGTCCTTGTTGCGATCATCGCATCACTTATCCCTGCGATAACCTATGCACGGGCAACCATTGTATCTGCCAAACGGCGACAAGCACGGACGGACCGCGCTCCAGTATGGCAGCGCTGGTTCCTGGACGTTGTATTGCTGGGTCTGGCTGGATATGGATACTACCTGTTCTATGAACGTCAGATGTTGACCTTCCAGACCGGAATGACAACCGATCAGCTGCAGGTACAGCCGTTTTTGTTCTTTGTACCTGCACTTGCGATCTTTGCGCTTGGGCTATTTTTCCTGCGCTTGTTCCCGTGGATTTTGAAGCTTATTCAGCTAATCGGCCGCAAGTTTCTCCCGGTCCCGTTGTATCTGACATTAACGCAGCTATCGCGTTCATCTTCGTCCTATTATCCGTTGATGATCCTGCTTGTATTGACACTGGGACTTGGGGTGTATAACTCGGCTGCGGCTCGGACGATTGATCTGAACTCCACGGAGCGTACGCTCTACCGTTATGGTTCGGATGTGATCATGCAGACCGTATGGGAAGGAACGCCTGAGATTAAGCCTGGTACCGGACAGAATGGGGGTACGGGTGGAGGTCAACAAGGTGGAGGCGGAGGTTCTACTGGTGGGGGTTCCGGCGGAAGCAATGGCGGCGGAGGTGCTCCAGGTGGAGGCGGCGGGTCTTCGCAGCCTTCCAAAGTCATCTACTCTGAACCTCCATTCGAAGTATTCCGCAGATTAGATGGGGTTGAACATGCAGCAAGAGTGCTGCAGACCAAGAGTAATATCATCGTCTCTGGTAAATCAGGGGGGCAGGGAATGCTGGTTGGAATTGATAATGTAGACTTTGCTCAAGTGGCGTGGTTCCGCAACGATCTGTTCCTGGCACATCCCTACAAGTACCTTGACTTGCTTGGTAAATATGAAGGGGCTGTATTGATCTCTTCCAAATTTGCTGACAAGTTCAAACTCAAAACTGGAGATCTCGTCTCTATGGGTGTTCAGGGACAGGCGATTGAATTCGTAGTCTTCGGGATCATTCCTTACTGGCCAGCCCAGTATCCGGATCAGATGCCATTCTTCGTGGCGAATCTGGATTATATCTATGATCAGGTGCCTTTGATTCCTTATGAGGTATGGCTGAAAATGGAACCAGAAGCCAAAGTGGCTCCACTAATGGAGAAACTCGCAGCAGAAGGCATTGAGTTATCTTCTGTGCGTGATGTACGCACAGAATTGGTATCTCAGGGTAAACATCCTTCACGAGGTGGTGTATTTGGGATTCTGAGCCTTGGATTCCTGGTATCGGTTATTATCTCGTTGATCGGATACGTGCTGTACTGGTTCTTCAACCTGTCCGGACGTGTTGTGCAGTTTGGTGTATTACGGGCCATGGGGTTATCCCGGGCACAACTGAGCGGTATGCTGCTGCTGGAGCAGGTGTTCACAGCGGGGCTGTCGATCCTGCTCGGTATTGGGATTGGTCAGGTATCCAGTCGTTTATTCCTGCCATTCCTGCAAACGACGGATAATGTATCTGCTCAGGTACCTCCGTTCCGGATTGTGTTTGAACAGCAAGATATGTTGCAACTGTATGGGGTCACTGTGGTGATGTTGGTCATTGGTGCAACGATGTTGCTTTGGCAGATTCGCAGATTGCGGGTCCACCAGGCAGTCAAAATGGGAGAGGAGAGGTAAACGTGATCCAATGCGAAGGACTTGTCAAAATTTTTAAATCCAGCGATGTGGAAGTCGTTGCCCTTCAAGGTCTCAACCTGACTGTCAATCAAGGTGAAATGATGGCGATCATCGGTAACAGCGGTAGCGGTAAATCCACGCTGCTGAATATTCTGGGCGGGCTTGATCGTCCTACGGCTGGTACCGCGGTTGTGGGAGACTGGGATTTGCTGAAGATGACAGATGCCCAATTGGTCGAATACAAACGTCATACGGTAGGTTTTATCTGGCAAAATAACGGTCGTAACTTGCTGCCTTATCTCACTGCACTGGAAAATGTGGAGACTCCCATGATTCTGGGAGGCAAGCGTGATCGTGCTTATGCAAAACAGTTGCTCGAATGGGTAGGCCTTAAGGATCGGATGCATAACAAATTGCATCAATTGTCAGGAGGAGAGCAGCAACGGGTAGCGATTGCGATCTCCTTATCCAATCGTCCCAAAATTCTGCTTGCAGATGAACCAACAGGTTCGGTCGATTCTGAGACATGTGATACAATCATGGGCATTTTCCGAAAAATGAACAAGGAACTCGGCGTTACGATTGTCATCGTTACCCATGACTTGACACTAGCTGGCAAGGTAGACCGGATCGTTGCGATCCGGGACGGCTTGACCAGTACCGAGTTTGTGAAGCGCAACCCGAATTTGGACGATGAGAATAACTTGTCCGAAACGGGTATGCCGGACATTCATGAAGCATTTGTCATTATTGACCGTGCAGGACGGCTTCAGGTGCCAAAAGAGTATCTGGAGGCTTTAGCCATTGATAACCGGGCTACATTGGAATTTGACGGTGAACGTATTGTCATTACACCGCCAAGATAATATTAGAGGGGGAATTGGAAATGAAGAATAGTATGTGGGGAAAACGTGTGCTGGCTGTCATCGCTACTGCGACGCTGGCATTGCCGCTGATTGCTGGCTGTACGGCAAGTGAAGCCAAGGATACGGAGCAACGTGTATTGCGTGTGGCTACAATGTGGGGAGGACAGGATGACAGTTACTTCCGTCAGCAATTTACCGATGCTTTTGAACTGACACATCCCAATGTAACGATTGAGATTGTAGCTGCTGTAAATCAAAGTAACTACGGTTATGGTCAGTCAGGACAACAACCAGGATTATCAGATGCATTAGAAAATATGAAGAAGATCATGACTGAAGAGAATCCCGTTGATGTAGTAGTCGCAGATGCTCAAATAATCAAGTCATTAATACAGGATAATATGTTGAAGCAGTTAGACCCTTTAATGGATGAAGATAAATTTAACAAAAGCGATATCGTACCTAGTGTGCTTGAAGGTATAAAAGATTTGGGTGACCAAAATTTATACGCCTTATCGCCGACATTTTCTTCCTCAGCACTTTATTATAACAAAAAAATGTTTCAGGCAGCTGGTGTCGAGCCTCCAACCGACAACATGACATGGGACGATATTTTCAACCTAGCAACACGTATGACTAGTGGTGAAGGTGATAATCATGTATTCGGTTTCTCATTCACTACTTATCAGAATGGATCACCGTACTACTCTATGCAGCAATATTATAGTTCTTTACAATTAAAAGTTTTTGATGACAAAGCGGAAAAAATGATGGTGAATTCACCTCAATGGGAGAAAGTATGGAGTACCATCAGCAAATTGGTCATTAATAAGATTATTCCTAAAGGGGATGAACAATTCGATAAGGGAGTAGAAGGACAATATAGCCCATTACAGGGGGATTTGTTCCTGAGTGGTCAGGCTTCAATGGTTATCGGTGATTATAGCTATATTAATCAATTGATTGATGCAAATAAAAATGCGGATAAAATGAAAGACTTTACGAAATTGGATTGGGATGTGGTTACACCTCCAGTTCACCCGGAAGCTCCCGAAATTGGAGGCAACATCTATTTGAGTAATCTCATGGCGATTAATAGTGCGGCTCAGAATCCGGATGATGCATGGGAATTGATCAAGTATATGAACAGTGAAGATTGGGCCAAAATTAAAGCGCGTAGTAGCTACGAGATGGTATCACGCAAAAGTTTTATTAAACCTAAAGACGGATTGGATTATAATATTGAGGCGTTTTACACACTTAAGCCAGTGCTCCCTCCCAGTAAAAATTTAGAAGAGTTATATCAAAGAATGCCTAATATATGGCAAGTAAACGATAAAGGGATGGAATATTTCAATCAGGTACTTGAGAACAAAAAGACACCAAAAGAAGCACTTGGTGAGTGGGCAGCTAAAGGAAACGAGATGCTGGAGAAATTGAAAAAGGATCCTAAAGCTACGTTTCAGTGAGATTTGATGAAGTAGTCATATCATGATCAGGATATAGCCGCTGAAGATTTTAATCTTTGGCGGCTATTTTTATGAAAATGGGGTATTCTACAAAAAGCAGGAATAAATGACGACTCTGGAAAGGACGAGCGGTATGCACTGGGTATATTTCAGCAAGTTGTATGCAACCAAATTTCAGGCAGGATGTCTGGCCAAGCGTATGGAGCAGGATGGGTGGATTTACGGTCATAATGAACCGGCGGAAGTTGAAGTTTATCGATCACGCAAAGGACGTTACGGTGTACGTTTTATTCCCTGACATTACCCCTTGACTTATTGGGATAGAATGGTGTATATTAATTAAGTCGCTGTTTTAATATTTCTTACTGACGCGGGGTGGAGCAGCCCGGTAGCTCGTCGGGCTCATAACCCGAAGGCCGCAGGTTCAAATCCTGCCCCCGCAATTTAGTTTTACTTGGATGATTCACAGCCATCATCTGCACGTTATACATTTTGTCTAGGGCCCTTAGCTCAGTTGGTTAGAGCGGTCGGCTCATAACCGATTGGTCACAGGTTCGAGTCCTGTAGGGCCCATACTCTTAAAACCCTTGCCTAGCAAGGGTTTTTTTCTGTCTGCATGTAAGCTCTGGAGTAGAAGGTATCTTGTTCGTGGTGTCTTTCTAATATGCCTTTTTTTTTGAATCACGATGTATGTCCATGCCATATCTTAAATCTCGCATATACTACCTTATCCCAACCCATAGGAGGTAGATTTCATGAGTCAATTTCTTGATGCAAGAACATCTCAGAATGCGAGTTTGGCTAACTCTATTGCAATACCAATCCTGGTAATTAACACACCGCAATTATTCGGTCAGATTGGTCTGCAAACAGAAGGAGCAGGGGCAAACCCACGGGTACAACTCAAAGGAACGGTAGCCGTACAACTTCCTTTGGCTCTCGTAGGTATAACAATTACGATTGTCAGAGGAACTTTAGCAACAGACCCTGTCATTTATTCTGCAACGTCTACGTTTAGCTTGAGTGTCCTTGCACCTCAGATCATTACGTTCTCTGCGGATGACTTCAATCCTCCGATCACGCCTCAGTTGACGTACACTGCATTTATTAGCTCCAACTTGCTCGGAACGATCCGTGTAGGCCCTGAGAACTTTGACGGAGCCGTGTATTCCGACTAATGTTGAGCGTCCTTGACTGAGTGAACTAGATCAATAGTCTTTGTAAATGAAAGGCCTCACGGACCTGCCCTCAAAAGCAGGTTTTTTTCTTGTTGAAGGGGAAGACTGAGCTTCATGGAGTTGACAGGGTTCTATGATATAATACATTACAGAGATTGAATGGTATTCGAAGAAATTAGTGATAGAAAGCAGGTTTCCATTTTAATGACGTCAAATGAAAGTCAACGTTTTCGTTACAGTGAAGCTCCGGTCTGGGATTGGCAGAGAGCTTATTATGAACAGAAGGGGCTACAAGCTTGGACTGAGAATCAAGTCCCTCAATATATTACCAGTAATCCGATGATTGCCACGGCTTATGCAGAGATGATCTTTGGGTTTCTTCAGGACCTCTCGAACAAGGGAAAGATCACGGAGACCGTAACCATTCTTGAATTAGGAGCGGGTGTAGGGCGTTTGGCACATCAAGTTCTCCTGAAACTGCTTGAGTTAAAGGAATTTGCCGGAATACAGTTACCGCCTTTCAGATATGTGATGACGGATCTGGTAGCGGAGAATGTGCTGGGGTGGCAGGAGCATCCATCCATGCAATCCTTTATTCAACAAGGTATAGTGGATTTTGCACGTTTTGACGCTGTGGCGGATACGGAATTGAATCTGGTCGTTGCAGGCACGGTTATTCGGCCCGGTGATCTGAAACAACCGTTGTTGTTGATTGCCAATTACTTTTTTGACAGCATTCCGCAGGAATTAATCTACATTGGGGATGGCGAGATATATGAGTGTGATCTGCTTGTTCAGTCTCCGGATCGTCGTCTTGATCTTGATCCTGCTGAGATGTTGAAAAACATGATGTTGAGTTACGAGTATCGCAGGGCGCCTGAATATAGTGCAGATAACTATCCGTATTCGGAACTGATCACGTTGTACAAGGCGGAGCTGGAGGATTCCCACATCCTGTTCCCGGCAATTGGCTTGTCCTGTCTCGAACGGTTGAACAAGTTGTCACAGTCAGGTTATGTGTTGATTACCGCTGATAAAGGGGATCATCGACTGGATAACTGGAAGTTCGCAGAGCCACCTGAATTCGTTCTGCACGGAAGTTTTTCTTTAACAGCCAACTACCATGCCATTCAGTATGTCTTGGAACAACAGGGTGCCTACACACGATTCACAACACATCATTATAAAGATCTGAATGTTGGGTGCATGTTGATGGTGGACGAACCCCTCAGTTATGTGAACACACGTCTCGCCTACCATCGATTTGTTGAACGTTTTGGACCGGATGACTTTTTCAGTATGAAACAATGGATAGACCAACGGATAGAAAGTATGGAGTTGAAGCATATTTTACCGTTTTGGCGTTTGGGCGGGTATGATGCCGAGTTCTTGATCCACAGTGCAACGCACATTTCCAGTCTTCTTCCTGATGCAAGTGATGAGGAAATGCTCGATATTCAGTCTGGAATTCATACGATGTGGTCGACCTACTATGTGATGGAGCACCAAGGGGGACTCGCATTTCTGGCAGGTCAGCTATTATATGAAATGTATATGTATGAGGATGCAAAACGGTTTCTGGAGATATCATTGGTTGCAGATCCGAGTAACCATAATCCAGCCGTCTTATACGATTTGGCTGTGTGCTGTTATGAACTTGAACT
The DNA here is from genome assembly GCF_050990605.1 of Paenibacillus amylolyticus. Lineage (GTDB taxonomy): Bacteria > Bacillota > Bacilli > Paenibacillales > Paenibacillaceae > Paenibacillus > Paenibacillus amylolyticus_H. Next base: position 4,320,491 of record NZ_CP158832.1, on the reverse strand, counting down.
GGAAGAAGAAACCCTGTCATATACCCGTAAAGTATTGGCTCTGGAACCTGATCACGAAGAGGCAGCAGCGTTGCTCCAGAGTTTCGAGTTGATCTGAACGGAACAATTGAAGTCCTGTCTCCTGTATGTATGTAGGATGTAATGGGTAATGTCTATATAGAAATTGAAACCTTTAATTGAACTTCATCGTATTACTGGGATATTCAACCAATCATTTCTATAGTACATAAAGGAGACAGAGCTATGAAGAAAATGTTATCCGTTGCATTATATCCACTTGCTTGGGTGCTGGGGGCACTGAGTATCTTATCTGGAAATGCAAACAGTGTCGCAGACAGCGCTCTATTGGCTAAGGATATTGCTACAGATCGAAGCTATGATGGGCAAGCTATATATGATAGTATTGAACGTAGAAATGCCTAACTACATATCACTGAACTGTAAAGGTAATTGTGTCATCGAGCAATAACACGAGCACCAATTACTCTTGAAGCGAAGTATGATGCGCAGGAACACTGTTCGTACAACCTTTAAGCCGGTTTCGTACCTTATTCAGGTATGAACCGGCTTTTATTAATGAATGGGGGATACCAGATGAAGATTATCATTGGACAACCGAGGCTCGAACAGCATTTGCTGCAGCTTGAAGCTGAACTCAAGCAACACCCTGATGCAGATGTATTGTTCTTTCCTGAAGGATATCTGAACCAGAATGCCCAGGAAGCTTGCAGGTTGGCGGCTGAAAATGGAACCATGATTGTATCAGGTCATCGCAGACTGGACGAACGTCCAAAGGATCGATCGATCATCATCAGTAAGGCTGGAGAGATTGTATTGGAGAAAGCCAAATATACACCTGATGGAGAGGTTGTTCTGGCATCCCGAAGTGATACACGTACTCGTACAATCCTTCTGGACAGAGGAAATATAGACCCTCCACCTCAGGAGTCACAAGAAAAACAACTGAAAATCTCCATCGACTCATCTGGTTAAGTTACCAAGCATGAAACCCGTATGAATGGGCAGATGAACTTGCCGAATCGCCCGGTCACTTGCGCAGAATATGCATATGTTATGGCATACCTTGAAATTCAAAGGAGGCCAATCAAATGAGTCAAGTTGGATACGGTTGTGGGAATGTTGGTGGATTCGGCGGCGGATGGACTTCCACAAGTGCAATTCTCGTACTTTTCATCCTGCTCGTGATCATCACAAAATCTTTCTGGCTGTAAGTCACGTATAGATTCGTGCAGGCAATGGCTCCGCTGAGACTTCAGCGGGGCTTTTCCTGTTTATAAGAAGCAACAGATGCCATTCATGACATTTGACAACTGAAAACAATGTGCTTAAAATCACATAAGAGACTATTAACAGAGATTGAAGGGATAGCAATGCCGTTTATTCGCTTTAAAGGATTCACAGGTCCTCAGCTAGAGGAAGTTGTACCCCAAATTACAGAGCAGATGGCCCTAATTACTCATATTCCAAGGGAGAGAATGAAGGCAGAGCGTCATGATGTACAAGCGCTGACACCTTCTCCGGCTTCTATAGAGATTCTGATGTTTCAACGTGATCAGGAGGTTCATAACCGGATTGCCTCGTCGTTGCAAGCTATTTTGGAAGAAGCGTACATGCCGGATGTGCATATTTTCTTCAATATATTGTCACCCACGTTGTATTATAAACAAGGCAAGCCGTTAACAGATTATCGATTGGATTGAGATTGTGAGGGACGAGCAGAATGTTGCTCGTCTCTTTTGATTTATATATTTTTTGGATGTTTAGCAATGGGATGGTTCCTGTGAACCCGGCTCAACGATAAAGAGCATATCGCAGACACGATAAACAAGGCTCCACCGATAAGATATACCCATCGAACGCCCAGTTGATCGGCGACTAGACCAAAGATGACTATGGATACACTCATAACCGTGGATATCAGGACGCCACGTGTGGCGTATACCTTGGTTAGGGATAGGGCAGGTACACTGCTCTGAAGCGCTGTCTGCTGAGCCACATCACGAATCTGATGAACTGGACCCATGAGTATGCATAACACCAGAGCGAGCCATGGCAGGTTGTTTAGACCATAAACGACGGTAAGCAGGCTGAAAAGAAGAGAACCCATGGTCATACTAGCGATTAGATGCTTCTGAATACGTTTGGTCAGTGCAAGGGCCAGAATACCTCCAAGCATGGTTCCGGCAGCGTAACTCGAGTTCATGAGTCCCCACCAACCTTCTCCTCGTCCCAGAGCTTCTTTTGCAAAGACCAGCGTAACAGCTCCGATCCAGATGGAACCCGCAAGAGCCTGGGCAATGTCCATAAGCGTAATCAGTTTTAATGATGGATTGTTCCAAAGTATACTCCAGCCTTCCCTCAATACATTCCGCGATACAGCAGATTTCTGGAGTTGTTCTACATTGCGTGTGAGCGAGCCCATAGCAATCATGAAGATCATAACGGCCCAGGACAGGCTTGTAGCTGCCCAGAAGGTCTGTGACGCCCCCCAGTTCATCACGGCGAATCCCGTCATGGCGTAACCGACAATGGTTACCGTCTGATTGGAGAATGATAGTAGGCTATTGGCTTTCACAAGGTCTTCTCCCTGAACCAATCGTGGTGTTAAAGCATTCAGTAACGGAGTTTCCCATCCGTCCAAAAAGGATAGTATGACCACTCCGATCATTAGAAGCGGCAGTTGTGAAAACAAGTGATTCAACGAAATGGCTATACAGGTCATGATGAATGTTTTGGCTATGGAAATGCTGATCAATAGTCTGGAGAATGGGAAACGGTTCACAAGTAAGGGTAAAGTGAAACCTGCTATTGTGCGTGCAATGATCTGAATAAGTGGAAACATTGCAGCAGAGAGTACCGATCCAGTGTGACCGTATATATACGTCGTAATGACCATGATATATATGACATTAATAAGCGAGAGCAGCGTTCTGGCGGCCCAGTATGGATAAAATGCGATGTTCATGCCAATGATGTCCTTTCCGAAACGATATATCTATATTACGGGCATTGTCATCATTGCACCACAAACAAAGTTATCATTTTCCCGTCATTTCACCACAAAAAAACTGCCCAACAGGGCAGTCATCTTCTAATGCCTATAGTTCATGCCATAGCGAGTGTAAAGGCGATAAGCAACATGAGCAGGCTGGTCGTTCTGACCATAGTCATATAAGGCCTGCTGGGTTCGTCTTCACCCCGAGAAATCCAGCCATAACGCAAATACCAGCCGAATTTTGGGAAACAGAAATTGATGATACAGAGTACCATGAATATAAAAAAGAGGGTTCTCATACCCATCTTCCTTTCTAACTTACATAACGGAGCTTATCTTAACGTTTGCGTCTGGTAAAAAAGACTACAATCAAAATGATAATGATGATAATTAACAGAAATTTCATGTATGTTCCTCCTGATGAGTAGTTAGGTTATTGTGGAATGTTAGTTATCAACTATTACCCAAGAAGCACATGACTTGAATAACTATGTTACAATTAAAATATATTGATTTATTATCAACACATACCATCTGGTCAATTGTATCTCCATATAATGTTCGAATACAGACTATATTAACATTAACGTGTGTGAGATGAAGGAGGAAGGCATGAGCCAAAATAATCAACTCTCATTACAATGGGAATTTATCATCTCGAAAGTGAAATCCTCCGTGACGGTGGTCGATGCAACATTGCCTGAGCTTCCGCTCATGTATGTAAACGAACACTTTACCCGGCTGACAGGATACACGTATGAAGAGTCTGTCGGACAGAATTGCCGATTTTTGCAAGGGAAGGATACAGACCCTGAAACGGTAATGCAGATTCGTGATGCAATAAAGGAACAACAGTCCATTAAGATTGATATCTTAAATTATACAAAAAGTGGTCAGAAGTTCTGGAACGAACTGAATATTGATCCGATCTTTAATGAATCCGGAGAGTGTTTATATTTTGTAGGCATTCAATACGATATTTCAGAAAGGAAGTATGCCGAACAGCAGTTGAAGTTCGCAAATTCCATGGCTGAGATGAACAGCAGAGGGCAATTGGAATTTATCGGCAAGCTGAATCACGAGCTTCGTACCCCGCTTAACGGCATTATGGGCATGATCGAACTTGCCAGTATGGGTGAAACTACGGATGAGCAGAAAGAATATCTGGAGCTTGCACGTCAATCAGGTGAGGCGCTGCTTAACATCATTAACAATAGCCTGGATATGGCGAAGCTGGGCCGAGGCAAAATGAATGTAGAAAACATTGAGTTTCAGCCGTTGAAGCTGATCCAACAGATTGTAAAGACACATGAGCCTGCGGCGCAGAATAAACAAATACGTCTGCTCTGTCATGCTGATCTGAATGTTCCTGATGTGCTTATCGGTGATCCGCTAAGACTTCGACAGGTACTGGATAACTTGTTGAGTAATGCAATCAAGTTCACAGAACAGGGTGAAGTGCAGTTACAGGTGGATGTGAGGAAACAATTGATGGATACCGTTATATTGGTATTCTCTGTGCGTGATACGGGAATTGGCATTCCTCCACATCAGATCGAACAATTGTTTGATGCATTTACCCAAACCGATATCTCCCATGCGCGCCGATTTGGCGGAAGCGGGCTTGGTCTGACCATCTGCAAAGAACTGCTGGAACTGATGAATGGTCAGATCACGGTGGAGAGTACGGAGGGGAAAGGTACACAGTTTGAGGTGATACTACCCTTGCTGCGCCAACAGGCCATTCCCAATGTAGGATAACCAAACAAGCAGGACAGCCGGGTGATCTCGGCTGTTTTTTTATTGTATTGAATTGTTTTGCGAACGGGCGTTCTGTTATAATGTAAGTGTTGAATGGGGGAATCACAGCATGAGTAGGAGACGCACAAGACGAAAAAGCAAAGGTAAGCAAGGTTTCAAAAAGCAGGTACTGACACTGGTAGCGATGCTGCTGGTAGCCCTCTACGCCTGGGCTGGAGGAGAATGGCCGGAGCAGATACCTAATCCATTCGGAGGAACTAATAAGAGTGTAGACCATACCATTACGTTCCCTTCAGAGCGTTATCCCGAAACAGCCAACCATATTAAAGCTGCTATCAAGGCAGGGCATTCGGATGTATGCACCATTGATCGTAGTGGAGCGGAAGGCAATCGGGATTTATCACTCAAGGGTGTTCCCGTCAAAAAAGGTAAGGATCGTGACGAGTGGCCCATGGCGATGTGCGCTGAGGGAGGAACAGGTGCAGATATCCAGTACATTAGCCCAAAGGATAATCGCGGTGCGGGTTCATGGGTAGGGAATCAGTTAAGTACATATCCGGATGGAACACGAGTGAAGTTTGTAGTGAAGTAACAAGAAGAGAAAAACCAGACGTGCATGCGTCTGGTTTTTTGGTGTGATGTGCTGGCATAAATAGATCTAGTTAACGTATCTATACGGGAACTGATTTTGTATGATTACAGATCCGACTAAACGAGTTGCATTCCGCTTAAATGATGAGAACGGATGCTTAACAGACGCGTAACCTGTTCAACCTCATCAAACGGTATCCACAGACTGCCGTGAACCGTACGTAAGGATAGAATGGATGTATCAGCGGTGCGCTCGGGAAAACCGGTTACCGTCTGACCGCTTGTATTACGAACCATGATCTGTTGTTTGCGCCGGATGGCAATTTCTACCTCTTTTTTCATAAGTCATTGCTCCTGATTATGAGATGTCAAATCCATATGTCAATGTTTTCAATGGTTAATTTGTCTTCTTTATCTAGTCTATCAGAACTAGGTATAGATTTCCAGAAGAGAAATCAACAATCTTCTAGGTGATTTGACTTAGCTGGCGTTTATCCGTTTTTGAATGGACATTACGGGGTTATATTAGGGTAAAAGGAGGGGAACGGAATGACACAATTGATTATTGGCTTGGCCCGTACCGAGAATGAGGCTATAATCATGCTGAATAAAGCTAAAGAGGAAGGCATTAAGGATAAATATTTGGGAGCGGTGGCGAAGGAGCAGCTTAATCTGGAGCTTGTGAGTGAAAAGACGGGGCTGCCCAAACCTTTGAAGGGTGCAGGAACGGATGGTGCCTTTGGCGCGCTAAAAGGTATATTGGCTGGTCTGGGGAAACGGATGGATCAGACGATGTCGATCGGAAAAGCAGTGCGCAGGCTCGCCGGCAATGAAATAGGGAGTGAGACCGATGATTTGGTGCTTACACTGACTGAAGCGGGGATCTCTGAAGAGGATGCGCGGTATTACGAAGATTGGCTGTTAAAGGACCATATCTTGGTTATCGTGGAATGCAGTGATGAAGAAGCGGCTCGTGTTCGACCTATTTTACTTTTTTAGTTTAATTTAAGGCTGATTTTAGGTTTCTTTAATGTTGGGGAGGTATTCTTATCTTACACCTCCCTTAATATAGATTGGTTTACCGGAAGTCCGGGACCGCAACTCGGACTTTCTAGGCACTGTGAGCTGACGCTTGCAGTGCCTGTTTCATTTTTTTATTATTTTATATAAAAGGTGTTGCAAAGTTAATTAGTTCATGGTAAGATATTTCTTGTCGCCAAGAAATTATATCCATGCCGGGGTGGCGGAATTGGCAGACGCACAGGACTTAAAATCCTGCGGTAGGTGACTACCGTACCGGTTCGATCCCGGTCCTCGGCATCTTAAAAAGAAAGATCGTATGACGCTTGTTAACCAAGCTGCATGCGATCTTTTTTTATGTTCTTATAATATGAATCTCACTTCATTGCAGACCACTTCACCCTGTAGTTCATAAACATAAACCCTGCATAATACATATCAGAAGGCACATTTATCTGACTTTTATGAAGAGACGGAACAATGGTGTATACTATCCATAGGCATATATTACCTTTACCTTGCTGAACGATATAAGTTCAACTACACATTTACACGATAACAGCGATCGGAAGGTTATTCTGTCATCGGAGTGCCCGTGTAAATAGCCATATTTGAACTTATGTAGAGTCACAAAACCAATAAAACAATCTTATGGACGGAGGACTCAAGTTTATGTTGAAACAGCTTAAGCCATACAAGGTGTTACAGGAGCGCAGAATCGAAGAACTGAAATCGGATGCGTATCTGTTGGAGCACCAGAAATCTGGCGCCAAAATTGTACTTTTGTCCAATCAGGACGACAACAAAGTATTCAGTATCGGTTTCCGCACACCTCCGGAAGATGATACAGGGGTAGCCCATATCCTCGAACACTCCGTGCTCTGTGGGTCCAAGAAATTTCCGGCCAAGGATTCTTTTGTTGAGTTGCTGAAAGGTTCATTGAATACATTCCTTAACGCCATGACGTATCCCGATAAGACGATCTACCCGATCGCGAGTCGTAATGACCACGATTTCCATAACCTGATGGATATATATCTGGACGCGGTATTGAATACGAACATTTATGAGAATGAAAAGATATTTTTGCAGGAAGGCTGGAATTATAATCTGGCCTCGGCAGATGATGAGTTAACTTACAACGGAGTTGTATATAACGAGATGAAGGGTGCCTTTTCTTCACCGGAACGAATGGTGCGCAGAGAAGTACTGAACTCCCTTTTCCCGGATACCACTTATTCCTCCGAGTCTGGCGGGTTTCCGGAAGCGATCCTGGATCTGACCTATCAGGGGCTGCTGGATTTCCATACGAGATACTATCATCCTTCCAACAGTTACATCTATCTCTACGGGGATATGGATATGGAAGAGAAGTTGCAATGGCTTGATGAGAACTATCTGAGTGCATATGATCGAATCGAGATTGATTCGGCTATCCAACTTCAACCTGCCTTTGCAGAACGGGTAGACACAGTTAAGACTTACTCTGCGGGAAGTACGGAATCGGAAGTGGATAACAGCTTCTTGACCTATAATGCGGTGATTGGCACAAGTCTGGACAAGGAACTGAACATTTCGTTTCAAATTTTGTTATACGCCTTGCTGAACGCTCCGGGAGCGGTATTGAAACAGGCTTTGCTGGATAAAGGAATTGCGAAGGACGTCTACGGTTCGTATGATGACAGCCTGTATCAGCCTGTGTTCACGGTGGGACTGAAGAAGAGCAATCTGTCGAGCAAAGAGGAGTTCCTGGGAACGGTCAAAGAAGTGCTTGAGCGTGTGGTGAAAGAAGGTTTCGACCCTAAGGCGCTGCTTGCAGGCATTAACTCGTATGAGTTCAATCACAGAGAAGCGGACTACGGCAGAATGCCGAAGGGCCTGATCTACGGATTCTCCTCCCTGCAAAGCTGGCTGTACGATGAGGAAGCACCTTTCACCCATCTGGAGGCTAATGACGTATTTGCTGAGTTGCGGATAAAAATGAACGAAGGTTACTTCGAGCAATTGATCGAGAAGTATTTATTACAAAACACACATACTTCCTTTGTAGCCCTGACACCGGACAAAGGGTTGAATGCACGCAAGGAAGAAGCACTGAAAGCACGTCTGAAAACCATTCAGGCGGGTCTTAGCGAGGAAGAAGTGCAGACGCTGATTCAGAAAACGGAAGCACTCGCCGAGTATCAGAATACACCTTCAACCAAAGAGCAGCAGCAGGTCATTCCAACGTTATCAATTGAAGATATTGAACCCAAGGCCTCTACGTTGCATCAAACGGTAAATCAGGTCGACGGCACAACCATTCTGCATCATAACCTCTATACGAACGGGATTGGTTATCTGAGACTGCTGTTCGATATTAAAGAAGTGCCACGTCATCTGCTGCCGTATGCAGGATTGCTGAAAAATGTACTGGGTTACGTGGATACTCAAAACTACTCGTTCAATGAATTGTCCAATGAAATCCACATTCATTCAGGTGGTATTCATAGCGGGATTGGATCGTATGCCAACGCGCACAAGCATAATGAATTCAAAGCTACCTATGAGTTCAACGCCAAAGTGTTGTATGACAAGCTTGGTTTTGCCTTTGACATGATCCAGGAAATGGTGTTCACATCCCGATTCGATAATTCGAAGCGATTGTATGAGATCATCTCTCAGATGAAAGGTAATCTGCAACGCAATCTGATCAACAGTGGACACTCTGCGGGAATTGGCCGGTCTTCGTCCAAACATTCTGCGGTTGCGGATTTCAGAGAAGCGGTAAGTGGTATCGCCTTTTACCAGTGGCTTGAGGATCTTCAGGCGAACTTTGAGGCCAGAAAAGAAGAGTTATCTTCCAACCTGCAAGAGTTGACGGGATATATCTTCAGACCGGAGAACTTGCTTGTTAGTTACACGGCCGATGAGCAGGGATATGAAGGACTGGAGCAACAGGTATCCGATCTGAAAGCGAAGCTGTTCACACATGAGGTTGCCAAGGAAGAGTTTACGTTCCTACCTGCTACTCATAAGGAAGGATTCCGTTCCCCGTCAGAAGTGCAATACGTGGTGCAAACGGGCAATTATATCGACAAAGGGTATCAATACACCGGTTCACTACGGGTTTTGCAGGGTATCCTGTCTCTGGATTACTTGTGGACCAATATCCGTGCCAAAGGTGGAGCTTATGGCTGTATGTCAGGATTCAGACGGAACGGAGACAGCTACGTTGCATCGTATCGTGATCCAAATCTCGATAAAACGTACAAAGTATATGAAGAAATACCGCAATATTTGACCGATTTTCGGGCAGACGAGCGGGAGATGACGCGTTATATCATTGGTGCGATTCAGGATCTCGATACGCCGAGAACGCCTTATGGCGAAGGGGCATTCTCCCTGGAGTGTTATCTGTCAAATGTGACTGAAGCGGATCTGCAACAGGAACGTGACGAAGTGTTAAGCACGAAGGAAAGCGACATTATCGGTTTTGCTGAGCTTTTATCTGCCATACTTGAACAGCAACAGCGCTGCGTGATCGGTAATGAGAACAAGATTGAGGAACAGAAGCAAATGTTTGACGAAACGCTGGATTTAATTAAAAACTAAGCGTTAGTCTCGCGTATTTCCTGATCCATTAGGCGTCAAAGCGAAAGGCACTTTTATGAGCTGGTTCAACAGCTTATAGAAGTGCCTTTTTTAATGAGGTGCAACTATCTTCATCCCAGATGAGAATGGGTGACACACTGCGTTGTTCAAGTGACAGCAAGCATGTTATATATTTTCAGGGTTCGCAGATCTTCCTTTGAGATTTTCAATTCATTATATAACTCCTGATTCTCAGGCAGCGGGGTTCTGGAGAATAGCATTTTGAGCGCGATCGGCATGAAAGGTCTGAAGGAGACACCAGCCATCAGCCCCCATTTTTTCTCCGATTCTTGAAAAGATGCCAGAATATTAATATATAGGTTCTCCAGCGGCGTGGCCTGATTTTTCAAAATTAGCGTGGTGAGCGTATCATAATGCTCGGTGTGGCCCCAATACATATTCTCGCATTCTTGATAGTTCTCAAAATCCTTCACATTCATATACATCACGGTGCGGTAACGGTTGGCATCCGATTGAGCCATCATGTCAATGACACAACGAATGAGACTGTTGTTACGCCCATCATAAAAGTAGGAATAGAAGCGGGTAGAGTTCTTGAAAAAGCTGGACGGGACCGCATTCATCAAGGGAGAAGCATGTCTTGGCTCTTGGTACAAGAGCTGTTCTACCTGGATGTTGAGCGCGTTCGCAATATGATGTAACGTCACCAGATCGAGTGTAATATCGCCGCTCTCATACTTGGACAGGGTGCCCTTGCTCTTGAAGATCTGATCCGCCAGCTGTTGAATTGTCAGTCCCCGCCACTTCCGAAAGTTTCGTATTTTCTTGCCAACTTCCTGATTGATATTGTTCATAACCGGTTCTCCTTATGCAATGTTTCTTGAGAGTACGTGATAATGATGAAAGTCATTCATAAAAATGATGTTATATGAGAAATATATCACTTTTTCACCGAAAAACCTATTCTGGAGAAACAATGAACTATATTTGTTTCGTCAGGATAGATTCTATTGCATTTGATGCGATTTCTACGTCATGGAATAATAGAAGTATACGACACGAACCGACAATGAAAAGTTGAGCAGACAGAGGAGCAGAAGCTATGAAATATAACTTTGATGAGATTATAGACCGCACAGGTACAAATGCCATGAATACGGATGGTTTCCGTCAATATATTTTTAACGCCACAGATGATATGACATTTCCCTTTAAGGACGAAGAATTCATTCGCATGTGGATTGCAGATATGGAGTTCGCCACACCTCCCGAGGTACTGGATGCAGTTAAGGAGCGTCTGGAGCGTAGAATTATGGGATACTCTCAAGTGTTCGATCCGGCATACTATGAAGCTGTCTCAAATTGGATGAAAAGGTACTATGATTGGTTCTTCCCCAAGGAGCATTTGGAGACCTCGAACGGGATCATTCCTGCTTTATATGAACTGGTGGAATATATCTGTCAATCGGATGAGAAAGTACTGATCATAACCCCGTCTTATGGTTTCTTCAAGTCAGCTGCGGAGCATAACAATCTTGAACTGGTGTGTTCGGATATGATTAATGAGCAGGGGCGTTACTCGATTGATTTTGAGGATTTTGAAGCCAAAGCCAAGGATGAGAAGGTAAGGGTATGTATTTTCTGCAATCCGCATAATCCGTCTGGACGTGTCTGGACAACGGAAGAGTTACGACGTGTGGGTGAGATCTGCCTGAGGTATAATGTATGGATTATTTCGGATGAAATTCACTGTGATCTGCTGCGAACTGGCATAAGACATACGCCACTTGCAAAGCTGTTCCCGGATACGGATCGAATCATTACATGCATGTCTCCGAGCAAAACATTCAACATGGCTGGTCTGATGTTCTCCAATGTCATCATTCCCAATAAGGCACTTCGAGACATCTGGCAGACACGCCATTATGGTTTCAAAAACCCACTGAGCATTGCTGCCACGCAAGCGGCTTACGAAACGGGTGATGAATGGCTGAAACAGTTAAAAGGTTACCTCGATGCCAATTTTGCATGCGTAGAAGAGTATGTGAAGCAGCATCTGCCACGGGCTGTCTTTCACATTCCCGATGCCACATATCTGGCCTGGATTGATATCTCGGCATATGCTCCCCAAAATGTAAGTTTACCTTTATTCTTTGCGGAGCAAGCGGGTGTGTTACTCGAAGATGGACATATGTTTGTAGCGAATGGTGAGGGTTGTATTCGGTTGAATCTGGCTTGTCCGCGTTCTATCCTTCAGGAAGGATTACGGAGAATCAGCAGTGTGCTTGTGAAAGAAGTCGAAGAGGTGCCCGTTTAAGTATAAAGTCATCAAGTCATCACGCAACAGCGTGGTGGCTTTTTTCGGATGAGTATACAGAGTGCAGCATGAACAAGGTTTATTTCGAGGTGAACATATACCCTGATGCGCAATTCTGGTCTGCTGTCCCCGGTTATGTTAAAATGGTGGATAGTCTATGAGTTGCATGACATGCGGCTCTCAGAAGGAAGAGCCCAGTAGATGGGCTGCACGTAACTGTATTCATCAGGGGAAAGGAGCCTATACATATGTTTGGAAACGATTGGGACAAGGTGCTTCAGGAAGAGACGGAAGCTGAGTATTTCAACAAGATTCGTTACACCCTAGCCGCCGAGTACAAAACACAGACGGTCTTTCCGCCGAAAGAAGACCTGTTCTCCGCACTGAAGCTGACACCATATCATCAGGTTAAGGCTGTTATTATTGGTCAGGACCCTTATCACGGAGCAGGTCAGGCTCATGGATTAAGCTTTTCGGTTAGACCGGGGGTACGCGTGCCTCCTTCTCTGAAAAACATATATAAGGAACTTCAGGCCGATCTTGGCCTGCCGATTCCGAATCATGGATCTCTGGTACATTGGGCGCAGCAGGGAGTCCTGCTGTTAAATGCTGTTCTTACGGTTCGTGAAGGTCAGCCGAATTCGCATCAGGCATTGGGCTGGCAGACGTTTACGGATGCTGTCATTCGCGCGCTGAATGAACGTTCAGAACCGATGGTATATATGCTGTGGGGCAGTCATGCCCAGAAGAAAGGTGCGTTTATTAACAGGGACAAGCACCTGGTACTGGAGTCTACACATCCCAGTCCGCTGGCCGCGCATCGCGGATTCCTCGGCAGTCGTCCCTTTTCCAAAGCCAATGACTTCCTGACCTCCAAAGGTATTGAACCGATCGATTGGAAGATACCTGAAAACTAGATAGATGGAGGTGAGAACATTGCGACATTGGATAGGACGAAAAGTAGCGGTATATCGTGCAACAGGCATACGGGAGCCATTGAAGGGAACGTTGGTCGAGTGGGATGAAGAAGCGGAATGTGTACGGATTGGACCGAAACGGATCAAGGTATCGTTTGACAATATCGCAATGATCAGACCTCTTCCCGAAGAGAGTCTTCCTTTAAAGAAAGCACGTTCTGAAGTGCATAAAGTTGGATACGTGATGAAAAAGGCAATTCAGTTCGAAAATGCGATCTATTTCAAGTCACAGGTTATGATTTGGCGCCGGGCCAAAATTGTAGCATTATCCACGACGATTCTGCGTCATGACGAGGATCAGGTTGAAATTGCAGATGGTCGGGTTCTTCGTAAAGACAAGCATATGTTTGTCGTACGTTCACGCCGCGGGATACGTTAGTACCACGAAGATTTAATATTCATTTCATGCAAAGATCATATGGATTTAATGTTTGGTCTGTATATTAGGTAGTAACAACCCCTTCTAAATTGATGTGTATTAAAACGTGAGCCCGGCCGGCTGCAAACGGTCGGGTATTTTTTTGTCCATGGGTTCTGTTACCCTGTTGTACATACCCATAACATTCATGATATATATTATTAAAATAGATCATAAGAAGGAGTGAAACCCAATGAAACGTATAGCTGTTTTTGCAGGCTCCAATCCGGGAAATCACCCCGATTATACAGAGAAGGCTGTTCAACTAGGCAAACAGATTGCTGATCGTGGTTATGCACTGGTCTATGGTGGTTCTTGTATGGGCTTAATGGGCGCAGTAGCCGATGCTGCTCTTGAGCAAGGGGGAGAGGTAATCGGGGTTATGCCTACCGGATTGTTCCGGGGCGAGATTGTTCACGGAGGGCTCACACAACTGATTGAAGTGGGAACCATGCATGAACGGAAGGCTACGATGGCTGAATTATCCGATGGATTCATTGCACTTCCCGGAGGCATGGGTACATTTGAAGAACTATTTGAGGTGCTATGCTGGGCACAGATTGGTATTCATCGTAAGCCTGTCGGCTTATTAAATGTCAACGGATATTATGGACCGCTGATGAAGATGGTAGAACATAGCGTACAGGAAGGATTCTCCAACACTTCGCATCTCAGTCTGTGGAGTCTGGAATCTGATCCGGCTGAACTGATCAAACAAATGTCATCCTATATTCCTGTAGAGTTGACTCAGAAGTGGTCACAACTTAACGGGAAATGAGGGAGAATTTTCGATCTGCCCAAGCAAGTTGCGCTATCGGACATAGTCTATAGTGTACTTCGATGAAGAGGGGAGTGTCACTGATGAGCGAACTCAAAGGTACAGGTTACGGATATTGCGGAGGCTTCGGTGGTGGAGCATGGACATCGACAGGTGCAATTCTGGTATTGTTCATTCTGTTGGTTATTATCTCTCGCACATTCATTCTGTAATTCGGTCAGTATCCCGGGATGGGGATCACGCTGCAGAGGCAGCGCCCGAATAAAAATGACCTTTCCAAAGAGACGCCGGTATAAGTCGGCGTTTCAGGGGAACGGTTTTTTGATGTTTCCAGTATACGTTAAGTGATTGAAAAAGCAAAAACCTGCCCCTGAATAAGGTCAGAAGCAGGAGAGAGCCTCCTGAGCCATTAGCTGCGTTACAAGCAGCTTACACCACAACAGCAGTTTGATCCGGATTACTTAACGATTTCCAGGCGATATATAGCCCGATGGCGGCTGCAATTAAGGAGAGTATTGCTGCAACAATAGCCAGCTGATCCAGTGTGTTGGGTGAACTGGAGTTAAGAGAACGCTGATTAGCCGTCTTGCCGGATTTGTTTTTGATATGGACAGATGATCTGGAAAGCCTGGAAGCCGACTGTAACTGGGATGTGTGAGGTCGCGTAGGTGTCGATTTTTTCTTTGAGGGATTCAATAGTCAACCTCCTTATAACGGAGTTCAGTGCTTCCATCGTTCATACTATGTTATGTCGATTTTCAGATTGAGTTCGCAAAAATGAGTGAATCCCCAGCCCGTTAGATGTTGAGCCCGGTTGCGAGTATTAGCGAAGCGGGCAACCCATTATACGCTCTGTTAATACAGGTCTAACAAACCGTGTTTATAGTAAGGATCATAGAGTGAAGCTTGAACACAGGAGGCGCTGAATGAGGAACATGGAGATTATCGCCCATCGCGGTGCATCTGCCGTATGCCCGGAGAATACGATGAGCGCTTTTGAACGGAGTCTGGAGCTTGGAGCGACAGGGATCGAAACCGATGTACAGATGACGAGTGATGGCAGACTGGTACTGATTCATGATGAGACGTTAAGCCGAACTGGCGGTGGAGAAGGATGGGTTAAGGATACGACTTACGATCAATTGCGCACACGGGATGCCGGGTCCTGGTTCCATGCTGATTTTACCGGGGAACGAATTCCTTCTCTGGAGGAGTTATTCAAGCTGGTACAGGGGAAAGGAACACTGCTTAATCTGGAATTGAAAAATGGTATTGTAAGTTATAGGGGGATGGAAGAGAAGGTTATACAGGCGATCCGGGACTGGAATCTGGAGCAACAGGTCGTGCTGTCCAGCTTCAATCATGCTTCGCTCGTGAGATGTAAACGTCTTGCCCCGGAGATCCGTACAGCACTTCTATATATGGAAAAGTTGTACCGTCCCTATGATTATGCGTCTAAACTCGAAGCTTCCGGTCTTCATCCATACAAGCTGGCAGTCACACAAGAAGAGGTTGCTGCCGCACTGGCACATGGTATTGTTACCTATCCATTTACGGTGAATGACCCTGCCGAGATGCAGGCCATGATTGACATGGGTGTGCAAGGGATCATTACCGATGTTCCGGATGTCCTCGCATCCTTGCTTACGGTACATGCCCGTTAAATGAGTCTGTATTTTACATGTTCTACATATGCAATGATAAGGCTGTGTTCGAGCTTTTGGGCTCCTGCACGGCCTTTTTGCGTGTGAAATTGTGTGCAAATCTTCATATATGCAATAAACATGTCCTATTTGTCCATTGCCAGAGCCCGTGGATTCACTTACAATGGTCTATGGGAATGAGAATCAATATCATTAAAGCTTGGTATTTATAGAGAGGTGATTGTTATGTACATAGGTTTGAGCAATTCCACTCATAACGAGGGTGGGGGCGTATGAGTTCACAAGCTTCACCAGAAAAACATAATCCGGATTCACCCACAGCGAAGATACATACTCGTCCGTGGGCAGCCACACTTATTCTTACAGGGGGAGTTTTGCTACTCGCTCTGGGTATGGCATTGTCCATTTCTTTTGGCGCTGCGGATATTAAGCTTAGTGTGGTCTGGAAGGCCATCTTTGATTTCAATCCGGAGTTGACTCCACATCAGATCATATGGGAGATTCGGTTACCACGTATCCTTGGAGGAGCAATGGTGGGTGCATGCTTCGCTGTAGCTGGTGCGATCATGCAGGGCATGACTCGTAACCCGTTGGCCGATTCAGGTCTGCTTGGGTTAAATGCGGGAGCTGGATTTGCGCTTGCGGTTTGTTTTGCCTTTTTCCCTGGCTTGCCATTTATGTATATCATCATGTACTCCTTCCTTGGAGCAGGGCTTGGGGTTCTGTTGGTATATGGTTTTGGTGCAGCTTCCAAATCGGGTCTTACACCATTGCGTCTTGTGCTTGCAGGTGCGGCTGTCTCAGCAATGTTGTCGGCACTCAGTGAAGGGATTGCATTGTATTTCAGAATTGGACAAGATCTGGCTTTCTGGACAGCCGGTGGTGTAGCCGGAACGAAGTGGTCTCAACTTGAGGTCATGTTCCCATGGGTACTCGCTGCGCTAATCGCAGGTCTTCTCATCTCCCGTTCCATTACGCTGCTTAGTCTCGGAGAAGATATTGCCGTGGGCTTGGGGCAACGTACGGGGCTGATCAAGCTCATAGGCCTGATTGTTGTACTGATTCTTGCGGGTACGGCTGTGTCCGTGGTAGGTGCGGTCGGTTTTGTCGGACTCATTATTCCCCATCTCACGCGAAAACTGGTTGGGGTCGATTATCGCTGGATTATCCCATGTTCCGCTGTGATGGGCAGTTTGTTGCTTGTATTTGCGGATCTGGCTGCACGTATGATTAACCCACCGTACGAGACGCCAATTGGCGCGTTGGTTGCCCTCATCGGGGTACCCTTCTTCCTATATCTGGCGCGTAAAGAAAGGAGGACGCTGTAACGATGGAATCCTCAACAATAGTTGGAGCAGAGCGCAAGAAGAGAACCAAAGGTACGATTGTCCTCATTGTACTTGCCCTATTCATTATTACGGCTTTTGTGGTGAGCATGAACACAGGTTTTACCAAGCTTTCGCCGCTTGAAGTGATGCGTACCCTGTTTGGTGGAGGCACGGCGAAACAGGAATTGATCCTGTTTGAATTCCGTCTGCCACGTATTGTGATTTCGGTGCTGGTCGGAGCAGGACTTGCGTTATCTGGTTGTATTTTGCAGGGGGTATCTCGGAATGCACTGGCAGATCCGGGAATCCTCGGAATTAATGCAGGTGCTGGTCTGGTCGTCATGTTATTTGTTTCTTTCTTCCCGACAACGACAGCAGCGCCGGTATTTCTTTTGCCAATTCTGGCCCTGATCGGTTCCGGTTTTGCTGCATTTCTGATCTATATTCTCTCTTACAAAAAAGGAGAGGGCATCCTGCCTACGCGTATGTTGCTTACGGGAATCGGGGTAGCGGCGGGAATCAGTTCTGCCATGATCGTACTTACATTACGGCTTAGTCCGGAAAAGTATCAATTTGTAGCTACCTGGATGGCAGGCAGCATCTGGGGTTCGAACTGGAAATTTGTAACGGCATTGTTACCGTTTCTTGTTATTCTTGTCCCACTTGTTCTATATAAGGCACGTGTATTAAACGTACTGAATCTGGGGGACCAGACTGCAAGTGGACTCGGAACTCCAGTTGAGCGTGAGCGACTGATTTTGCTTGCGGCTGCTGTAGGTCTTGCCGGCTCATGTGTATCTGTGAGTGGGGGGATCGGTTTTGTAGGTCTGATCGGACCGCATTTGGCGCGTCGTCTGGTGGGTCCAAAACATCAATTCCTGTTACCCGCATCTGCACTGATCGGTTCATTGCTCGTACTGGTTGCAGATACGCTGGGTCGGGTCATCCTACAGCCTTCGGAGATTCCTGCGGGGATCCTGGTTGCCATTATTGGTGCGCCGTATTTCCTGTATCTCTTAAGCAAGACGAAATAGAACGTAATCATTATGGTGTGATTGCATAAGGAGGACTTCAGTCCATGCTTCGCCGTTTCTTTGCCTATTACAGGCCTTACAAAAAGCTCTTTATTCTTGACTTCAGTTGTGCGATTCTGGTCGCGCTGCTGGAACTCGCTTTTCCACTGGCAGTCAACCGGGTAGTCGATGATCTGCTGCCAGGCGGACGCTGGGACTGGATTCTATGGGCGTGTCTGGCATTGCTGGGTATCTACTTCCTGAATTCATTCCTGAACTTCGTGGTTACCTATTGGGGACACAAGCTGGGCATTAACATCGAGACGGATATGCGTAAAAGTCTGTTTAATCATGTGCAGAAGTTATCGTTCCGTTTCTTCGATAATACCAAAACAGGACACCTCGTGTCCCGCATGACTAACGATCTGATGGATATTGGTGAGATTGCCCATCATGGTCCAGAGGATGTATTTATTGCGGTCATGACGCTGATCGGTGCATTCAGCATCATGATGAGCATTAACGGAAATCTGGCGGTGTTAACCTTTATCATCGTGCCACTGATTATTTATCTGTCGCTCTACTTTGGTAGTAAAATGTCCAAGGCATTTAGCCGAATGTTCGGTGATATTGCGGATTTCAATGCTCGTGTAGAGAACAATATCACAGGAATCCGTGTTGTTCAGGCTTTTGCCAATGAAGAGCATGAAAAAGCACAATTCGCTGTGAACAACGGTCGTTTCCGTCAGACGAAACTGATTGCATACAAAATCATGGCCTGGAACTCTTCTGTCAGTTATATGCTGATGAAGCTGGTATCCCTCTTTGTTCTGGTATGCGGAACATGGTTTGTCATTAACGGCAGCATGACTTACGGTCAATTCATTGCATTTATTATGTTGTCCAATGTGTTCCTGACACCGATCCAGAAGATCAACTCGGTTATTGAGACGTATCCCAAAGGAATTGCAGGCTTCAAGCGTTATACGGAGCTGCTTGATATGGAACCGGATGTAGAAGATCGTCCAGGAGCCGTGTCGGTATCGCATTTGCGTGGAGATATTCGTTATGAGCAAGTGACCTTTGGTTATTCGGATCAGGAGCCTGTACTCAAAGGTATTGATCTGAACGTGCATGCAGGGGAAACCGTGGCCCTCGTGGGTCCGTCGGGTGCAGGTAAAACAACGCTGTGCAGTCTGTTACCACGATTCTATGATGTGCTGGAAGGTCGCATCACGATCGATGGACAGGAGATACAGGATATGACGCTCGATTCCTTGCGTAGTCATATCGGAATTGTACAACAGGATGTATTTCTCTTCGATGGAACCATTCGGGAGAATATTGCCTACGGCAAGTTGGATGCATCCGAAGAAGAAATCTGGATGGCTGCCAGACGTGCACAGATGGAATCTTTGATTCAATCGATGCCGGAAGGGCTCGATACGTTAATTGGTGAACGCGGCGTGAAGCTGTCCGGTGGACAGAAACAGCGTTTGTCCATTGCCCGCATGTTCCTGAAAAACCCGCCGATTCTAATTCTGGACGAAGCTACATCCGCGCTGGATACAGAAACGGAAGCAGCCATTCAGCAATCCCTTGCTGAGTTGTCCGAGGGCCGGACCACACTGGTCATCGCCCACCGATTGGCTACGATCAAAAATGCAGACCGCATTATTGTCGTTGCTGAACAAGGGATTACGGAGCAAGGACGTCATGAAGAATTACTCGCAGCAGGTGGGGTGTACAGCCGCCTTCACTATGCGCAGTTTGGTGCGTAACTTGTTCGATGTGGATGTAACAATGTAAATACGAGAAGTAGCGCCGTCGTTCTTGACTTGGAAGGAGTCAGGACGGTGGCGTTTTTTTCTATTTCATGATTAGATGTGGGTCAGGGGTACTGTGCTCTGATCTGCCTGTGATCATGGATATGGAAACGGGTAATATAGTAAAGAGAACGCTTAACGTGTAGGATATGTTCATCATCTTGCAAGATGTAGGAGGTACACGATATGCAGTTGAACGATATGCTAAAGATTCTTATAACCTGTCTATTATTTATTCTGATTTGGTGGCTACTGACTCAGGGGATTCGCAAACTTTCCAGTACTCGTGTGGGGTCCGGTTTCCGACGCTGGGGTGGGTGGTCCATTGGACTGTTCATTGTGGGCGCTGTGCCACTCGGTTTTTCGCTGTATACGGAGATCTTTGATGAGCGCCTGGATGCCAACATCGGGTTGGGGCTCGCCATGTTTTTTGTATGGGCTTATTGTGTGATCTTATTGTGTGCGGCATTGGTGGTTTGGGGCAGGTATGTGTACAAAAGGGATATGAAGAAGTGAATGCAACAATAATCTGACCGGGTACGATAAATTTAGAAAGAGGTGTTATTAAAGGGGGATTTACATATGTCTAATCTTCGTCGAGTCCTCATATTGCTCTCAATCCTAATCGTATGCCTTACGGGATGTTCAGGATCAAACGAATGCAACTCTGTGCAGACTCAAGCGAATGCACCGAGTGAAGATGGATTCACTGGTTATGTGGTTGATCGTAAAGACGATTCCATTCTTGTGGTTGATCCTGCCTACCGAGATAACAGTTCAAATGGAGGAGCCGATCGATATTATCCGGTAAAATGGTTCTCCAATGCACCTGATCCGCAGATCGGCTCCTATGTTGAAGTCTGGACGGATGGAGGCCCGGAAAATCAACCCTATCCTGGGCAGGCCAGAGCAGAAAGGATAGCGGTATCTTGTCCAGTGGCACCGGATGGTGCCCATCTAAGTGAGGCAGACGCAATTCGGGGTGGACTATACTCACCAGATGGAGAAAAATTACGTGTTCCTGTGATTGAAGATGTACAATTTGATCATGATGCAGGAACGTGGACGATTCGCATGAGAGATGCGATGTCAACGACGGAGAATCAAGATGAGATTGATATCAAAGTAGACGATGTAGCGCCAGTCGAGTAACACAGGTGGGTTATGATTTTGCACATTGAGATTGAGGAAGGAAGTTTAAATGGATATTAGGGAGTGCCTTCCCCGCGATAAGTTTGATTATGAAGCGGTGCGTAAGTTAAGTGAGTTCAGTGATGTCGAATTAAAAGTTATCATCCCAGAGTTGATGGAGTGGTTACAAGACGGGAATTGGCCGATCTCTAAGCCGGTAGAGGATCTGCTATTGAGACTGGGCGAAGACTTAATTCCTCATATTAAAGATGTATTGCGAACCCAAGATCCACAGTGGGAATATTTCATTTTGGTCGGATTAATTGATCGATTACCTATATCTCATCTAAGTATGCTACAGACGGATTTGGTAAGGATACTGGAATCTCCTACACCGAGTGAGGTACTTGAGGAGTTGGATGAGGTTATCGTGAAGCTTTTGGAAAAGATGAAGGAGACCAACGAGAGGTAAGTGGAGATATTAGGCTACAATCTATATGATAAACAAGGAAAACGCCATTATGATTCTATAAAAAAAAGGGAAAGGACTCCTCTGCCCATGGAACTATCAAGGTCACAGCAATTAGCTCAAGAGCATGTAACCAAATATGCAAGAAGCCGAAAAAATGAGGCGGAGCAAACCATTAGGGAAATCCTTCGTGTGTCCAACATCGAGCTGAAGACATTTGAACATGCTATCATCAAACTTAAATCTCATGCAAGTATTGCACTACACTTTCACCCAGATCGATTAGATCCGACCATGAAAAGCGTTGCTGTAGCACTACTTGAGCAGGGAGTTTATAAAAGTCAGTTTGAGACTTTCTTATCGAATGGAAGTGTATCCGCATTTTCAGGTGGTGAACGTGACGTTTGGGAGAATAAAATGTTTGGCGGAGCGTACCAAATAAATGGCTCAACCAATAGCGAACGACCCAAGTATGGGGCACTCAATGTCATGTTACATCCCGACGGACCTGCTCCGCGTTTTGGATCATGTTATTTTATTTTATCCGCTGAGGTCTCTCATCGTTGCACGTATACATATTTGGATTCTCACCAAGAACCTGAGGAAAAGGGAACGTATGAGGAATTCGACCTCATTTTGGCTGCTCTCTTGAGGGATGTATTTTATAGTAATTTTGCCATTGGTGAAAGAAATCTAACCGTTCAAAAGTTGATCGACCATATGCTCGTTAATCTTGAGAAACCGTTCCAAAATCCACCCAACCAAGAGCCAAACCGAAATCTGGACCAGTATATCGAAGCTCAGGTTCATGGTGATATTTCCCTTGAAAAAGATGTAAAGATTCTTGTTGCCGACCCATCATTTAAAGGCACACATACAGGAAGAATCTTAGAGCAGATATGTTTAAAGTATTCCATTGATCTCCACTGGCACATGGGCTTTACACTATTAGTTGATGACGTTCCAATGGATTTTCGAGGTCCTTCGATGCCTTCACTGGCCAAAAAAATTGCAAAAAGTGATTTGATTGATGCAAATATGATTGGGTATGCAGCTACGGACTTGAAACGAAACCCAAGTCATTGGAGCGATAGAGGAACCTACAAAGAAGTTCTACAAGAATTAAAATTACTTTGGCATGTCTTAGTGAGATATGGAAAACCAATGGACAAGTAAAACGGTTTTCGAGATAAAAATATTGAATATGTAGTGATAAAAATGCTAAAACACCAAATTTTTCTTTCTACTTGTTAGCGTATCTCCTGAATTTTAAATGGTTACTCAATAAAAGTACTCTAACAACCTTGAGCGCCTAGCCGTTCAAGGTTGTTTTTTGTCATTGAAATGGATTACTGACTATAGATTTATCTATGAAACTGCTGGCACAAAAACGAACGTATGTTTTACAAGTGAATTGACTTATTGTGCCAACAACAACTATACTATTATTGTTGGCACAAAAAGTGAGGTGAAGCAATGTCTGCCAAGAAGATGGGACGTCCGCTGTCTGACAATCCCAAAAGCGAAACGATCAAAATCCGTGTTGATCAGGAAATTATGAACAAACTCGATATTTCGGCTGAGAAGCTGAATACGAATCGATCAGACATCGTTCGCAAAGGGATTGAGAAGATTTACGACGAACTCCAAAAATGAAAAAAAGGAAGCAGCGTAAGTCCCACGAAGAACACCGCTGCTTCCTATCCCGCAATCACTACGAATGAGCGACTGCATAAATATCCTACCATGTGCAGAACGTTCATTCAAGTGAGCTGCGAATTGATATACAGGAGGATGCACATGAATTCGATAGTAGAAGCATTATATAATGGACGACTTCGACCGGATGAGATGATGATGCCGACACATCCTGAATACCAAGCGTTAGGGCGGCAGATTGCAGCTCTGACAGAGCAATGGAAGAATCGTTTGAGCGAGGACGAATTTCTTGAGCTTGAACAGTTATTTGACTTGTGTGGCAGATGTGAGGGCATGCATACGGAAGCAGCGTTTGCACAAGGTTTTCGTTTGGGTGCCAACATGTTAATTGAAGTCATGAGTCAGCGTGAGGAATCGGTGTTGGAGTTTAACTAAGTTCAACAGTGTGAGCATAGATCAGGTTTACTTTTACAGCTAAATTCTCAGGAAATGACGTGCATACAACATACTTATTTCTTACCATAAAATGGTATCATAAATTTAGTATAACAAAGCCCTCCAACTCTCTCTGCATTCAGCAGCAGGGTTGGAGGGCTTTACTTAAACATAGAGTTAACAATATATATAGGGAAAGAACCTGTTAAACAAATTGTTCCTTAATCCGCAATATTCCCAGCCATCTTCAGACGACGTGCAATTTCTTTAAAATCTTCTTGCGATATACCCGGTGCGAATTCTTCCTCGACCGCAGGAGCTTCCGGAATCGGGAATCCTTCAGGTATCCCTTGGATGACTTCAAGAGGTTGTCCATCTTCGGGGTGAGTCCCTTTCCAGATCTGGCCGATCGCATTGAAGTCTTTATCACTATAGGTGTACAGCTTGGTGTGAACCCCTTTTTCTTCATATTTACGAGCCTCGTTGAAGGCTTTGTTGTTCAGTGAAGGGATAGGAACCAGCTTGGTCACATTTACGCCAGTTGCAATCTCAAGTGCTTTCGCATATGCGACAACATGCACGCCGCCACGTACCAGCAAGAAACCAACCACTTCACGGGCTGCCGGGTGATCCGTCATCTCATATACTTTCATCTTATGGGTACGCGCGCCGCATTCGAGGAAGAAGTTATGCAGCAGATCCTCGACCAGGTTGCCGCTGTTGAAGACGTTTGCTCCCGTCCATGGATTACCCATGGAGTCGAAAGGCATTGCGCCTTGTGCACCTGCCAGATAGTGATAAGACAGACGAGCATCTTTCACGGAACCTAGCGGCGTATCGTCGGGTTCTTTGTACTCGGTTGAGCCTCTGAGGCACTTGTTAATCCCATGAGACACAAGCTCAACATGTCCCAATTCTTCGGCCGTGATACTCATGACCAGGTCGTAGAAGGGTTTCAGTTTTTCTTTGGATCGAAAATTAAAAGATTGATAGAGGTAGTTGTTCAACGTTGACATTTCTCCGAATTTGCCGCCGAGCAACTCTTGTATGGCTGCTGCAGCATTCGGATCGGGCTTCTCGACATTGGGAATCTCAATCAGGATTTCATCCAAGCGTTTGAACATTCGGGTGTAACCTCCTCAAAGTGGTATTGCAGATCCTGTAGAAATGTTAGATCATGAAGTCAGGCTGTCATGGCCTATTACACGTCTATTGGGTTTTTTAAACAAAAAAACAACCAAATGGGACTTTAGCATCGCATAACGTAAGCCTCATCTCTTCTCTCTTTTGTTATTTCCAATATGATGATTTTTATGTATAATCAAACATTCGAACGAGAAGAGAGTCATGAATCCATAAAGGAGTAAGAGATGAACAAACGTGGGGTACAAATTGTTTGGATTGTGATGTTTCTAATGATTCTGATGTACATAAGCAGCGAGCCTGCCACAGCATATGTCGTTATGAACGAGGTTCAGGTGGATGAAGATACGAAGCAGTTACTTGAGAAGAAATACGGGTTGGAACGCCCTGAGGAGCCACAGACACAACAACCCTTTTTCTCGGGAGACTGGGGGATGAGTTTCCAGACAGAGTCTCCTGATTCGTTTGACCGGCTTGTTCATGTGGTTCCTTTTTCCCTACGGCCACTGGCTTGGATCTTTCGTTTATTCGTGTAAAATGAAACCCGGACGGGCAATATAACAGAAACATATTGTCCCAAGGAGTGAGTGAAATGAGAATGCTCATAGTTACCGTCATGTCGGTAGTCCTGAGTTTGGCCGGAATGACATCAGGCACAGGCGCCGCCATTCCTGATTATGCGAAGTGGGGAATTATAGCGGTCAAAGAAACACAGACCAAGTATAATGTGGATATTTTGGACTATAAGCACATCGGTCGCACCTCTCTAACAGCAGATCAATCACGGGAACAGTTCAAGTTATGGGTTCGTGCCAAAGACGGCAAGCAGTTCGCAGTCTATGTGAATGTTGATTTTAATCCATCTACACAGCAATTAATGAAAGTACAATTTTCGGAATCGGATCGACACTGATCCGTTACTGAAACGGGTATTACAAGTCATGTTGTCATATCAGCAGCATTATTAGAGGAACCAGACTCCCTTGATCATTAAGGTGAAAGTCTGGTTTTTTTATTTTATAAAATCCTTTTTTTACTATTGAATAAAGAACTTATGTTCGCATATAATATGAAATACAAACAAATGTTCTTATTGGAGGGATGACTATGCTAGGGAAATATATTGGCCAGATGGTGGAGCTTGTCTACATGGATCGTGCAGGGCAGATTACGCAGCGACAGATTCGAATTAACAGTGTACGTGGCGGGATGATTAGAGCATCAGCGGGAAAAGAAGGCTCCCCCCGAACATTTCTGGAGCAAGGTATTCTGGCATGGCGTCCTGTTAAGGACCTGAATGAGGAGGTAAAGTATGCTGAACGACTTTGAACGCAAGATTCTGCGTATTATGGTGAACTATGCAGGACAACGGCGCAGAATGCCACGAATGGATGAACTGGAGAACAAGACGGGACGAAGCAGATCTTACATTCATGAGTCATTGCTGGAGCTTGAACGCACCGGGCACATCGCGTGGGAGAATCGGTCAACGCTCGAAGGTATACAGATTTTGCAGGCATGGGAACAGGTACAGCAGCCGATGCGCAAAAGCCAGCCTTCCGGGGACTCCGTAAAATATTTTACAGACTATTAGTCCCAATAAGAAAACGCCAACCCGGATAACCGGCTCGGCGCTTACTGTGGCACACGTACGACATGTGCATCTATTTTAGAAATGGGGAAGTTGATCCAGATTGTTGGTTGGGTCACCGTCGGCATCGCCGCGAATGTACATTTCGCCATCCTTGCCTTTAAATACATTCACACCGGCAATAGCGCCAGCCTTTACTTCGGCAAGTGCCTGCTGATAATCCAGTACACGTCCTGCTGAAGTCTGAAAGGCCGTCAGGTCACCGTCACCATTTTTCTGTACAGCTGTGAAACTCTCGCGTGTCGTTTGTTCCATGATGTCACACTCTCCTTATATGACGAGATAGGAATCTGCTTACCTGATTAGCGTATCCGAATTCATCGAAAGTATGCACCATATGCTGATAAAGACCTGCCAACGCTGTGGTTTTACAGACTCTTTCTCATACGAACATGCAGAATATCTGCATCATAAAAAGGTTCTTCCGAAATCACTTCATAGCCCAGTTTTTCATAGAATTTCTGTGCCTGACATTGTGCATCCAGTATAGAATAGGATAAGCCGAGTTCACGTGCCCGCTCCTCCATCGCGAGCAGAAGCACACGTCCATAACCATATGAACGATGAGACTCAAGCACCGCGATCCGCTGCATTTTGGCCGTATCCTTACTGTAGTAGATCAGACGTCCTGTGGCTACAGCATGCCCATCCGTACTTAACAATACATGATGCACATCTGGACTGATGACATCATATTGATCAATCTCAATCTCGGCAGGCACCTGTTGCTCGATCACAAAAACGTGATGGCGAATCCCCAGGGCTTGCTCCAGTTGTTCTTCTGTCGATACATAACTAATCTCAGCTGCCAATTCCATTCCTTCTTTCTGCTCTTGCGCGACATATCAGACTGAATTATACAAAAAAATGTTTTTCCTGTATAGTGAAGTCTGGAACATATTGGGAGAGGGGGGGGAGTGATGGGCATGGCAGGCATCATGGTCATTACATTGTTAATGTCGGCGGGAATGATTGCTCTGTTGTATTATGTGACCAAGAAAGCATACTCACGCAAATGGGATGAAGAGGAGTAATTCACCTGTTAATCTTTACGGTAAGACTTCACTGCTTCCTCGCGGAGAATATACATCTTGAATGACAGATTTGGAGTATACGTCCAGCCAGACGGGCAGAGATTCAACATTCTCATTGGTTTGTTTTAACTGTTGGAATTGAACCGTATGTTCATCCCTCTCTAAGCTGCAACCAGTAACGGTTGTACTGAGAATCAGGAGCCCAGCGTAAAGAAAGAAGCATTTCGTAAATGTATGTTTAATGGATTCTAACCGTTTTGTTAAGTTTCTCATAGGGAATTCACCTCATTGTTTGAAATGGTAATCTTTCCTTTATTGTGCACCATTTCAGGTGAATTATAACCAAATAAATCATTGACAATGAACACGGTTACTTGATATGATACTGTTACTTGATTGGGAAACAATTATATATCATGATCTGTTAGCTCAGCTAAAGATAGCATTATGATCGTGATACATACATCTTATTTATTACAGGGCGATAGCTCAGCGGGAGAGCATTATCTTGACAGGGTAAGGGTCGTGGGTTCGATCCCCACTCGTCCTATATGAAAAATAAAAGGCAACTTCTTTTGAGAATTATATCTCAAGAGGGGTTGTTTTTTTTATAACATTATGGCCACCTCCAATAATATATGTAGGTGGTTTTTGTTGAAAATAAATATAATTAATGGTACAGTTTCACTTCCTCTTTTTTAAACAAAACTTAAATAAAACATAAATTCAACGTAAGGTTCCTCTTCTATACTTGGTTCTGAGGTCAACATAGAACAGGAGAAGGAGAGAACTTATGAATTATCCAAGTTCATTTACATTAAATTTAGCGAGAGTAGGAATCGCTGGTACACTTGCTTTAATACTGGCAACAAGCCCACTTGCCAACATGGGGGTTGTTGCCGCTAAAGCAGACCCAGCGCCTGTATCTACGAATGTATCTACGAAGATAGATAACACACAGAAAGACTCCCTGGAGCAGGCCCCGATTCAATATCAGATCCAGGCTCGGCTGAATGAGAAAGACATGACGATCCATGGGAGCGAGAAGGTAACGTATCGCAACACAAGCAAGGATACACTCCAGCAGTTGGTCCTGCATACATATGCTGATGCGAATCTCTCCAAGTCTACACAGGCGAGCATGTTCCAACAAAACAATGAACAGATTAGTGAAGATCATCCGGAGAAGACAGCGGAGGACTTTCTGGGTGGAATTGATATCCAGACTGTAACAAAAGATAGCCAATCGCTGGATTTTCATAAGGAAAACCAAGCGCTGACTGTACAGTTGAACGAGTCCGTTCAACCAGGCGAATCGGTAACACTTCAATTGGAATTCCATCTGAAGATACCTTATGGATCACAGCGAGTTTCCTATTACAAGGATATAATCAATGGTGCACACTGGTTCCCGGTGATGTCTGTATACAATGAGGTCAAGCATCAGTGGAATAAGGCACCGTATAGTCGAACCTTCGAGAGCGATTATTACACCTCGTCGGACTTTGAAGTTCAATTAAACGTGCCTGAGGAGTATCAGGTAGCCATGCCTGGCTCTATCAGCACTCAAAATAGTACAGAACATGGACGTAAAATTGTGTCTGCCGTAGCCGAGAATACGAGAGAGTTTGTTTTCTTTGCCAGTCCTAATCTTCAAGTGGAGCGCGCTACCCGTAACGGTCTGACCGTAGAGTACTATTATTTCAACGATGATCCATCCAAGAAAGAGATCGTTGACCGGTACATTAATCAGGCATTCAAAGTCATTGATTTCTATAGTGAGAAATATGGCAAGTATCCCTATCCAGAGTTCCGAATTGTCGAGACGTATGTACAAGGCGTTGCCGTGGAGTATGCGAGGCTCATTCAGATGGGACAGATTCATGATGGTGCGGTTCCAGAAGAAGACACAACCTTTGTTCATGAAATAGCACATCAGTGGTTCCATGCATTGATCGGTAATAACTCGGAGACAGAATCCTTCCTGGATGAAGGCTTTGCTGATTTCTCCATGGTGTATTTTGCCGAGAAACAGGGAGACAAGCTAAATGGGTTCAAATCCGTACAATTTGATATAGCGCCTGTAGACATGACAATTGCGGCAACAAACGATGAAGCCGGGGAGTTGGCCGGTCTGGTGTATTATCAGAAGGGGCGACAAGCGATCTATCAGCTTTACCGTTCCGTCGGTGAAGAGAAATTTGACGAGTTGATGAGAACATATTTCAAACGCTATGTGTATCAAAATGCAACAATAGAGGGGCTACTTCATACCATTGAAGATGTGCTTGGTAAAGAAGTACGTACCGAAATGCAAATGGCCCTATACCAGCCTAATTTTGTCTTAAAGCCGGAATACCAATTATCCAAAGAAGAGACCGCCGCATATGTGCATGATATCTTTCAGGTGCAGTATCAGGCTGTCATGGGCATGATCCCTAATCTGCCTTATGAAGTGATGAATCGATTAATGGACAAAGTTCTTCAAGGCGAGGACTTAACCATTGTGCTCAGCGATCAGGTGAGTAAGCTTGCAGCTAAACAGCAGGAAGATATGGTTGAACAGTTAACCGGATTCCTTGATATGAGCGGTATACGGTACGACGTTGTACGGGATCGCAAGGAACTGAAGCAAAAGATGAAAAAAGAGATCGGCAACAGCAACCTTATTGTCATTGGCAATGCCAAGTCAAACGGATTGGTGCAGGCTTTAAAACTTAACATTATCGACCGGACGAAACAGACGGGTTTTCCTTGGAAGAATACCATGAATCAACCTCTCGCGGCTGGTGCATATGTTATCCAACATCCCTATAACCAAAATCGATTAATGCTTCATTATTTCTGGAATGAGGATCGTCTGAGTAATGGAACATTTGAAGCTTTTAAGCTGAAAATGCAGGAGTCTATCGGATTCACGAATGACTTTTACCAGTACTATGTATTGGATAACCAAGGCAAGGAGAAATCAAATAAAAAAGTTGCGAATCCCTTATCTCCACTTTTTGCGCAGGAATAAGTAGTTGGTTTGCAGTTTCTTCATTCAAACAGGTTAGCCAATTCGTATTGGTTAGCCTGTTTATGTTTAGTCATGTTTAACACAAGCAAACCGTTCGTTAAAAGAAACCAGACTTCGAATAATAGGCTACAAGATGGGCATAATGCTTTAACAGAAAGGTAACTTCATGAATATACTTATCGGGAGAAAACAATAGGAGGGATTAATATGAAGGATCAACATTATCCGGGCGTATCAATGAAAGGGACAATGGCTGATTACTACGGTAAAGGTAATAAAGGAATGAACAAAATGAAAGCGTATTCATATAATGCTAGAATTCGTCCTGTCATTCGTATTACTCAAGAGCCGGCTGCGAATGTGGGTAATGTTGCTGATTATTCAATCCTATTAAAGGACACTTCGGATAGTTTAAAGGAGTTGAGATCCCATGTCTATGACTGAAAATATTGCTCAGGCAGCACTCGAAGCAGCGATGAAGGCGAATAGAGCCATTGCGCCTTATGACTATTGCGATGCAGAATCCAGAGAGTTGTATACCCCTCAATTTGATAAAAAAATGGACAATCCTATATATACCGCTGCAATGGCGGGTCTGCAATCGATCTACTGGTTTCGGGCGATCAAAGTGAAGGGGCTTATCCCTGATGCAAAAGCAGATTATTATGCTACGTATTCTACCAACCATAATAACATCGGAGGAATTGGACTTGCGTATTCCAACAGTCCAACAGGACCATGGACCAAACACGGACAGGTTTATCTGGATACCGTGGTTGGGAATTCGACCGAAACGCCATTCGTGATCTGGAACGATGAGGAACAATTGTTCTTCATGTATTATCAACAAAACGGGTTGGGAATCAATCAATCAACGGCACTTGCGACCTCTGTAGACATGATCAACTGGACAAGAGTGGGGTTGATTTTGGACAAACCTCCCGGGTTCCCAGGTGATGGTCATACCGGATACTTCTCGTGTTTCAGAAATGGAGGCAAATGGATTGGTTTCTCGGTGATGGGCGGCGGTGACTTTGGCCGTAAATGTATCTGGTATTCTCATGACGGACGTAACTGGTTAGCTGATCCAAGACCATTAATGGGTGGTAACGATGCGACTTTATCAGCGGAAGAAAACATTTCGAGACCCAATGCTGGTGTATTTATGTACAAAGGGAGCATGTGGTGGTTGGGCATGTTATCGGCTTATGCTTCTGGTGGGGGCACGACTGTAGCTCGGCCTGCCATTGCCAAGATCAGCGCAGACTTTCGTCAACTGCTGGACAAACCTTCAGATATATATTTTCCGGCATTGAATTGGGAAACGACCAATATGCAATCCTTGATGGTGTCCGTTATGGACGGCGTAGTGTACGTGTATTACAATACCGATCATAATATCGGTGTAGCTTATTCGGTGGGGGTGTAGAGATGGTTATACGTGATGCAGCGGGACAGATCGTGCCCTTTGGTAAGGTTCACAAACAGCTTGTGGCCGATTTTCTTTACGGAACGTTACCGGATTGGGTGGAGGTGGTGGGCACCCCTACGTTTGAGCCTTTGCCCGACAGAGGAACCATAACCGTTACAACACCGACAGCGGCGGGAGCCACGGCAGAATTGAAAATGAAACATCTGATTGACAGCTCGAAAGTAACCGCAATTGCAATTACTTTGGAAGCGTTACAATTAAACGGGAATATTGGAATTTCAGTTCAGGTTGGCATTAAATCAAAGGACAGCAAGGCAGGAATTACATTTTTTCAGAACGTCAATCAGAAGTATGGGATGGTTCGGGCCTACAAAGCAGATGGAACGTACACCGATTTCAAGCAAAACATGGTATTCTTCACTACACATGGCGTAGCAGGAGACGAGGCGCAGAACCGTAAGAATCTCACTGTGCTGCTCTGCACCGGATTACAATTCTCAGCCGGGTTGGAGAGACCATCCGTATGGCTTGGTGCGGATGATCAGTATGGCGGTGTTGCTGCCGACCTTAGTGGTGGGCTGTTCCAACATGGAGAACTGCAATGTCTGTTGAAACTGACTACAAGCAAAGCCGAGGCCAAATATTTCAAATGTGCGCAGATGAAAGTGGATATCTGGAGTAACTGATTAAACCTAGGGAAACGTCTGAAGATGAAAAAGGTGCATGATTCGAATTGGAATGACGATGAGAAAAGATAAATACCTGCATGGATAGGTGAAAAGATATACTTGAATTAATTTGGTACCTAAACACAGACGCTTTGAAAAAGAAGTGTAGTGTTTGGGTACCTTTTTTATTTAGAGAAGGTTCATGATTGTACCGCCTGCTGCACCAGCCACGACAACGATCCAGGGTGGTACTTTCCAAAAGACGAGCATTAGAAACAACATGCATACCAGTGCAAAATCAACAGGAGTTAGAATCGCAGTTGTCCAGAGCGGATCGTACAATGACGCGAGCAAAATTCCTACTACGGCTGCATTAATTCCGATTAATGCTCCTTGAATTTTCGAGCTTTTACATAAAGAATTCCAGAAGGGCAATGCGCCTACGATCAGAAGGAATGCTGGCAAAAAGATAGCGACCGTTGCAACCAAAGCTCCTGGAACCCCACGCATCATCGCACCTAAATAACCGGCAAAGGTGAACAAGGGTCCAGGTACAGCTTGTGCTGCTCCATATCCCGCCAAAAAGTCGGACTTGTTGATCAGACCTGCAGGAACGAATTCACGTTCCAGTAACGGTAGTACAACATGCCCTCCACCAAAAACAAGTGAGCCTGAACGGTAGAAGCTATCAAAGAATAATAGCCATCCCGAACGATCCAATGGTGTGAGTAACGGAAGAAGAATCAGTATTCCGAAGAACGAAGCCAAACAGGCTATAGCCAAGTTTCGACTCACCGGGATAGACAAGTCTACTGTCCTAATATCTGTCATTCTCCTGAAATGGATCATGCCTATCATTCCTGCAATAACAATAAAAAGGATTGGAGTGAACGCAGTCTGCCACACAACAGTCGCCGCTGCAGTTAAGATAGCGATCGTTGCCCTGTAACGGTCAGGACTTAGTTTTTGCCCCATACCCAATACCGCCTGAGCGACAATAGCTACAGCAACAATCTTAAGGCCGTGAATCCAGCCAGCACTGCTAATATCAAATCCTTGTAGAAGGAAAGCGAACAAAACTAACGCGATGACAGAAGGAAGTGTAAAACCAAGCCATGCCATCAGTCCCCCCAGCAATCCGCCGCGGATGATGCCGATTCCAATCCCGACTTGACTGCTGGCAGGTCCGGGCAAAAATTGACATAGCGCAACTAAATCTGCATAGCTTCGTTCATCCATCCATTTTCTACGGCGAACATATTCTTCATGAAAGTAACCGAGATGAGCGATCGGCCCTCCAAATGAAGTCAGGCCGAGTTTGGTGGATACAGCCAGCACCTCAGAAAGTGCCCTGACCTTATGTTTGGGCTTGTCCTGGGTTAGAAACGAATTATTCTCCAAACGTGTTATTCCTCCTAAATGTTCGTTAACCTATATGATAATCCAGCTCATCGCTATGTATTTAAACGCAGCATTAAACTATATTATTTTTTCATATTAACTATTTACACACAAAATTAAATTGTGTACAATGTAATTGTTAGCGATATAGAAGAGAACAAAATTTATTCAAAATAAATCTAATCAACCAAAGGAGTTTTCAACCATGAAAACATTATATGAAACAACCGTTATTAATACAGGCGGACGTCAAGGAATCGTACAATCCCCGGATAACGTGTTTATGCTGGATGTTGCGGCACCGCCTGAACTCGGAGGACAAGTGACGACAGCTACGAATCCGGAGCAGTTGTTTGCAGCAGGTTATAGTGCATGTTTTAACTCCGCATTGGAATTTCAATTGAAGAAACACAAAGTTCAAATTGAAAGAAGTACCGTAGCTGCAACCGTAATGTTGGTGACGGATTCTGAGGATAACGGCGTGAAGCTTCAAGTAGATTTGGAAGTTAAAATTCTTGGTCTGGATGAGGAGACAGCACAGAAGTTTGTGAAACTTGCCCATGACTACTGCCCATATTCCAAAGGAATCAAAGGGAACGTGAATGTTAACGTGGAACTGGCGTAATCATTGATACTATTCTTTTTATGATAAGAAGCCTCCGAGAAATCGGAGGTTTTTTGTATTATTTTGCTCCGTTGTAAGATTTGCCTTGCCAGGAAAAAGCAATATTAATGATTAAAATATACCTATATGGGGTATAATGAATGGTATAAATAGAATTAAAGGAGTGCAGAACATGAAAAAGTACGTATTGACCCTATCGACTATATTGATTACAAGCAGTTTGGTTTTGAGTGGTTGTGGCAAGGAGACTCGGCAGACTAATACAAGTAACGATGACAATCATACAGCTGCCGCAGGTGAGATGCACCATTCTGAGTCGGGAGAGCTACCGGAAGGACTGCGGGAAAAAAACAATCCCACCTTCCCAATAGGAAGCCAGGCGCTGATGAGTGCCGACCACATGTCAGGCATGAAGGGTGCGAAAGCAAAGATCGTTGGAGCATATGAGACTACGGTATATGCAGTGACGTATACGCCGACCACAGGCGGAGATCCCGTGCATAATCATAAATGGGTTATCCATGAGGAAATAGAGGACCATACGGATCATTCGTATGCGGCAGGTTCTGAGGTAGTGTTGAGCGCTGATCACATGAGAGGAATGAAGGGCGCCAAGGCCACAATTGATTCTGCTGAACAGACAACGGTATATATGGTTGATTATACCCCGACAACAGGGGGAGATTCGATAAAGAATCACAAATGGGTCACAGAAGAAGAATTATCTGTTATCCAATAGGACCATATGTATGAAACATCCCTTTTATGCAGAAAAATCAATTTCCAACTCAATTATGGGTTATAATGGTATTAAGTTTACACATAACTGCTGAAAGGGGAATGTACTTATGATGGATTTTGGCAAACCACCCCATGGCTCTGAGAGCGATACTCACCGTCAGCGTCATCAGGAGAATGAACAGAAATACCTGTCCGGAGGCAAGAGCATTTGGTATGAAATCAGCAACTGGCTCATTCTCGGAGGGATCCTTCTTGTCATATTTTTATTATTCAAATACGTTTTTTAAATAGACACACAACCGGGCGAATCCCCATATGATGCATTACATCAGTAAGCACTTGGGGAAATGGGGAATCCGGGATGGCAAAAGCAAAGGGAAAGAAAGCTCCCGCATTAAAGAGTGACAAAATTCGTGTATCCATGAAGTTGGTCACTTCGGATGTATGTGAGAGATGCAAGACACCATGTACACGAGGAATGGATTACGCTGCACGGATGAGAACCGAAGGGGCTATTGGCAAGGGCGTTCCCTGTATTCTGACCCGCCATACTTCTTCATAACTCTTCGTATAATACCGTATATATAACAATAATAGAATAGAGGCATCCTGTAATGAGGATCGCCTCTTTTTGTGCATTCCAAGGGGTGGAAAAAATTCTGGATAAAAAATGAAAAATGATGAAAAACAGCGCAACTTTGTGGATGAATCTACAGTATAAATGTACAACAGCTAGCAGCAGGGGAGGGAATATTGACGGGATGAAATGGAAACGAGTATTGCTTTGTGTCACGGTATTCTCCTTGCTCGGCGGGTCTTTATTGTTTGCTGATTCGGTGAACGAGAAGATTCGTGTTCTCATTAACGGCAAGGAAGCAGCTGATGGAGGTTACCTCATTGATGGAACGACCTACGTACCTGTAAGGGAAGCCGGAGGCGTCGTCAAATGGGATAGCAGTAACAAGAGAGTAACGGTGATCAAACCGAATGTACATATTTTTCTCTTCAAAGGAGACACTGTATTTGGCAACGTTAACGTAGGCAAGCTGAAATTCAATGTATTTTCACAAGTGGACAGTCTGACAGCAGATGTAGCTGCCGTGAAAGTAACAATCACTAACCCGAGCGGTCAGGTGAAGGATATCCAGTCCCAGGAGCTTACGACCCAGAAGGATAACTTCTGGTTCCGCACATATGATTTTACGTACGATTTCAGTCGTGCGGGCAAGTATCAGGTCGGCTTTCATATTAAAGAAAATGCAAACAGCAGCTATGTCCTGGTGGCGGAGAAAATCATTACAGCGCTGAACGATTGAAGCAAAAATTACCCTGTGAGTTAAATTGACCTGGGTCATTGAACATGTTACGATATGCAAGGTTACACAATTTCTATTTATAAAGCGAGGTATATCAATGAGCGATCACACACATGAACACGGCGATGGCTGCGGATGCGGGCAAGACCACGACCACGACCACGAGCATGAAGAAGTCCTTCTCACATTAACAGACGAGAACGGCCAAGACGTGGAGATGGTTTTGGTGGAGACGTTTGACGTGGAGAAGCATGTTTATGCGCTCCTGCTGGAACGTAACAATCCTGAAGCTGACGGCATCATCCTGCGTATGGAAGAAGAAGACGAGGAAATGGTGCTCTACAATATTGAAGACGAAGAAGAGTGGAACCGCGTTGAAGCGGCTTACAACGAACTCGTTGCATCACAAGAATAGTCATTCTTTGGAACATAACATGAAGGCTCCTTGATTTTAGGGGGCCTTTTGTTTGTTTTTTTAAGAGGTATATGAGCAGTTACACCACCGGTTTTAACGACGAAATAGACGGGAAAATGCAAACTAGCTTGCCCCATAAAATAAAAACGGACCAAGCTAGGGCTTGGTCCTTTAAGTTTATCCCCTGCACAGCGCTAGGGGGTTGTTTTAGAAAATGGCATCGGCTTCCACGATCACTTTAACATTGGTTACACTGCGATCTTCGGGTCCTTTGACAGGCAATCCAACTTCGACATGATCTATAATATAGTCGATGTTCTCTTGGGTAATAACCTCACCCGGTAACAGGATCGGAATTCCTGGAGGATAGACATAGATGAATTCAGAGATAATACGTCCTGCGGATTCCTTGAACGGAATCACTTCGGTATCACCATAGAATGCATCACGTGGCGTCAGCATCAACTGTGGAATGTCCGGAACTTTAACCACCAGTTCATGGGCGGGGTTCACTTGATAATAGGTACGGGAGAGATCCTGCAAAGCGTTCAGCAAGATATCCACACTGTCATCCGTATCTCCTGGCGTGATGAGACACAGAATATTGTACATATCACTAAGTTCGACCTCGATGTTGTAATGTTCACGCAGCCAGTTCTCCGTCTCATACCCTGTAATACCCAGATGACGAACATGGATCGTTACTTTGGTTGGATCATAGTTGAAGGTCGCTTCTGTACCCAGCAGTTCTTTACCGAAGCAATACAGTCCATCCATATCGTTAATCGAACGTCTGGCAAACTCGGCTAGTTCAATCGCCTTCTGTGCAATCTCACGACCGTGGAGTGCCAGGTTACGTCTTGATGTATCGAGTGAAGCAAGCAAAATGTATGAAGTGGATGTTGAGGTGAGCAGACTCAGGATGGTCTGTACACGCTGTGGATTCACGAACCCATTCTTCGTGTTCAGGTTGAGTACGGAACTCTGTGTCATGGAGCCACCAAGCTTGTGAACACTGGTTGCAGCCATATCGGCGCCTGCTGCCATCGCAGACAACGGCAGATCCTCATGGAAATGAATGAGTACGCCATGGGCTTCATCAACAAGTACAGGGACCTGGTAGCTGTGTGCCAGCTCAACAATCTCTTTTAGATCGGTAACCACGCCGTAATAGGTCGGGTTAATTACAAGCAATGCCTTGGCATCTGGATGACGCTCAAGTGCGCGACGGATAGACTGTGTAGTCACTCCATGGTCAATGCCTAGATTGGCATCTTGTGAAGGAGATACAAATACGGGTTTGGCGCCTGAGAAAATAATGGCGGACAGAACCGATTTATGCACATTACGGGGCACAATAATTTTGTCACCCGGTGAGCATACAGACAGAATCATGGTCATAATCGCACTGCTTGTGCCTTGTACACTAAAATAGGTATAATCGGCTCCGAAGGCATCTGCTGCCAAAATCTGTGCTTCCTGAATGACACCGGTTGGCTGATGCAGGTCATCCAGCGGTGCGATGTTAATCAAATCTATGGAGAAGGCATTATCGCCAATAAATTCACGGAATTCGGTATCCGCTCCCAATCCTTTTTTGTGGCCCGGAATATGAAACTGTACCGGATTGAGTGCCGCATGATTTTTTAAAGCGGTAAACAGCGGCGTACGGTGGTGATTCATCAGTGCTGTCACAACCCTTCCTAATAAATTGGTAAACAAAGATGAGTATAGCAAATTAAGAACCGAATGCAACAGTATAAATCGACAATTTTTTAAATTGCAGAGATTTGGGCACATTCCCCACGGTTACACTAAGGATAGGGAATAGGCAAATGAACGCCGAAAGGGGAAAAAGAATGCAAACCGATACAAAACCAGCCAAAATTTTGCGATCACCATTTTTTATCGCGATGTGGCTGACACTTTTTCTAGTTGAAATTATCAAAGGGGCCCTGTTGGTAGCTGTTTTGCCCGTGTATATGGACAATATTCTGGGTCTGTCCGCAGGTGTCATTGGTGTGGCATTTGCTCTTCAATATCTGGGAGATAATCTGTTTCGTGCACCTTCCGGCTGGGCAGCAGAACGGATCGGGTTCCGGGCAACGATGGTTACAGCACTAATCTGTACCTTAATCGCTGTTATTATGATTCTTTTTCTTAAAAGCGCCTTTGGACTGGCCATGGCCTGTCTGATCCTGGGCATTGGTACGTCACCGCTCTGGCCTTGCGCCATGACAGGGGTGACAGCGATGTCAGGCCCACAGAACAAGAACGGTACAGCAATGGGGGCGCTGGAGATGGCTGCTCTGGGCGGTACAGGCCTTGGACCAGTAAGCATGAACTGGTTGCTGGAGCGTACGCATCATGATTATCGCATTATTTTTCTTGTATTGATGGGTTGTGCCATTCTCGTTATTCTGGTGGCCATGATTCTTCCTGGACGTGTCATTGTCGAAGGAGAGCATGCCGGGCAAGCAGCGAAGAATAGTGATGTGAGATATCCAGCCAAACCGAATCTGCTCACGCCGTTCATCCGACTGCAAAAGAGTGTGAAGGGCACACTGCAACGGGTACGCAGTACACTTAATGTTAATCCACTGGTGTATCCTGCACTGTTTATGCAGTCGTTTGTCATCGGGCTGCTCAGTCCAGTAATCACGCTATATACACGCACAGACCTGCACATCTCACCGAACCTGTACAGCTTGTTGCTGATTGCAGGTGGTGGAATAACCGTTATTGCCTTACTGCCTGTAGGTAAAATGGTAGACCGGTTTGGCACGAAACCGTTCCTGAACGTTGGTTTTTTGATGGCGTCTGCAAGTCTGTTCGCGTTTTCCTCCATAACATCCATTCCGGTGGTGTTTGGTGTTGTCATGCTGGTGGGCATCAGTTATGCCATGATTCTGCCCGCCTGGAATGCTTTTGTAGCCACACTGATTCCCAAAGGCGAGCGAGGAGCGATCTGGGGATTTTTCCTCACACTACAGGGATCAGGCATGGTTGTAGGCCCCATTGTTTCCGGACTGCTGTGGGACCACGTGAGTCATCCGGCTCCATTCATCGGCAGTGCCATCGTCATGGCAGGACTTGCCGTTGTGCACTTTGTGTTATCCCGCAATCCGTTTCGCACCGCTCCGGCCAAATGAGCAATAGAAAAGGGAGTTCCACCAACCGTCTTGGTTGTGAAACTCCCTTTTTCGCGTTCATTATATCAGGATAATCGGGGGCTTGCCCCTGTGCATCTGCGGAAAGCTGCAATCCTGCGATCCTTTCGGTGAAAAATAGTCAAATAACCAAGTACCCTTACATAAAATGAAGTATAAAATAGGGTAAGCCGATTGAGTAGAAGCGATTGAAGACGAGGGCCGGAGTTGATCCGGTACAGATGGAGGGAGTGCCGTGAATAAGAGTTATGAAGTTGAATATTGCAATCTGGAGCTGCGGTTCAACCGTCGGCATATCCAAAATTTGATCAGAGACCTTATTCGTGAGGGATATTCACTATATTGGAGCGAGGACGAATCCTTTTTTATCCTGTCAGTCCGGACCGGCCGCAAGCTGGTAAAGCTCCGCTTTCAACAGACACGCACGGGGAACTACAAAATGACTGGGGATTATATCATTAAGGATGCAAAACTTGCAGAGTGGCTGGAGAAACTGATTGGAGATACACGTGGGCATGCGGTTGTGAAGCGGTTCAAGGATCAGCAGATGACCGTGGAGAACATTTTATTCGGTGAAGTCATTCGGCTCGTGGAAGTGTCGGGGTTCAAACAACGTGTGATATTTCAAAAGGAACCTGCGCCGACGGCGGAAGAGATGGAAGAAATGTTTCTCTCGCGTGAAGGCGAGGAAAGGCTCATGTTATTGCGTATGGAAGTGGACGATGAACTGGAACGCCTCTACACAGCCATGCAGATGGATAATATAGAAAAAGCTAATGCTTGCCGTGAAGTCTTAAAACAGTTGTCAGGACATCTGTTAATGTTGGAAGGATGACAAGATAAGGCCGTATTTATGAAAATACGATGAACACCTCAGCGGATTGGGGTGTTTTCTCGTTGCGTAGCTGTGCCACGGGGTTCACTTCTATACATAAAACCGTTAAAATGGGAATATTGTTGAGAATTTATTTCAATAAAATTAATTGGAGCAAAGGATGGAGGACCAGATGACAAAACAACAAATTGGCGTAATTGGCCTGGCTGTCATGGGCAAAAATTTGGCCCTTAACATTGAAAGCAAAGGTTTCTCAGTATCGGTATATAACCGTTCCCCGGAGAAAACCAATGATCTTCTAAAAGAGGCTGAAGGTAAAAACCTGACAGGCTCATTCTCCATTGAAGAGTTCGTAGCATCCCTGGAATCCCCGCGCAAAATTTTGATCATGGTACAAGCCGGCAAAGCGACCGATGCTACCATTGAACAATTGCTTCCTCACCTGGATGAGGGCGACATCATCATTGATGGAGGGAACGCATACTTCCCTGACACGCAACGTCGCAGCAAAGAGTTGGAAGACAAAGGCATTCGCTTCATCGGTACAGGTGTATCCGGTGGTGAAGAAGGCGCACTGAAAGGCCCTTCCATTATGCCGGGTGGACAGGAAAG
This sequence comes from Paenibacillus amylolyticus, assembly GCF_050990605.1. Classification (GTDB taxonomy): domain Bacteria; phylum Bacillota; class Bacilli; order Paenibacillales; family Paenibacillaceae; genus Paenibacillus; species Paenibacillus amylolyticus_H. Next base: position 4,278,432 of record NZ_CP158832.1, on the reverse strand, counting down.
TGCTTATAAACTGGTTGAACCGATCCTGACGGCGATCTCGGCCAAAGTCGGTGACGATCCATGTTGTACATATATTGGACCTGATGGTGCCGGACACTATGTGAAAATGGTGCACAACGGTATCGAGTACGGAGATATGCAGTTGATTGGTGAAGCTTATCACTTGCTCAAATCCGTATTGAACGTTTCCGTGGAAGAGCTTCATGCGATCTTTACGGAATGGAATCAAGGAGAGCTGGACAGTTACCTGATCGAAATCACAGCAGATATCTTCTCTAAATACGATCCGGAAACAGGCAAACCAATGGTTGACGTCATTCTGGACGCGGCTGGACAAAAAGGAACAGGTAAATGGACAAGCCAAAGCGCGCTGGATCTCGGCGTTCCATTGTCCATGATCACGGAATCCGTATTCTCCCGTTTCCTGTCTGCGATGAAGGACGAGCGTGTAGCAGCTAGCAAAATCCTGAGTGGACCAGCGACTGAAGCGTTCTCCGGCGACAAAAAAGCGTTCATCGAGAGCGTTCGTAAAGCGCTCTTCGCAAGTAAAATCGTATCTTACGCACAAGGATTTGCCCAAATGCGTGCAGCTTCCGATGAGTATGGCTGGGATCTGAAATACGGCAACATTGCCATGATCTTCCGCGGTGGCTGCATCATCCGTTCGCAGTTCCTGCAAAACATCAAGGAAGCTTATGATAAGGACGCAGCTCTGAAAAACCTGCTTTTGGATCCTTACTTCCAAAACATCGTTGAGTCTTATCAAGGCGCATGGCGTGAAGTTGTAGCGGCTGCTGTAAAACAAGGTGTTCCGGTACCTGGTTTCTCCAGCGCACTGTCTTACTACGACAGCTACCGTACAGAGCGTTTGCCAGCAAACTTGCTGCAAGCACAACGTGACTACTTCGGTGCTCACACGTTCAAACGTGTGGACAAAGAAGGCAGCTTCCACCACAACTGGATGGAGTAGTACCCGCTATACGAATCGATGAGATTTGGGTAAAGCGCCTTATAGTGGCAGATTGGGCCTGCTAAGAGGCTTAAAAGAGGTTTGGCGTTCCGGAGATTGCCGGTTAACGTCAGGCCTCTTTTTGGTCTTTCCCCGTCCGCAGGGCTGTGTTATGATAGGACAAAAGTGCTCACGAATTGCTTGAATTAAAGGAGTGTACACCTTGAGCAAGTCTAACAATATTATTCTCATCGGCATGATGGGAACCGGCAAATCAACCGTTGCTGACATGCTTGCACGCGAGCTTGGTTATCGATTGATTGATGTGGACGCCGCGGTGGAAAAAGAGGAAGGCTGTACGATTCCGGAACTGTTCACTGGCAAGGGAGAGACGTATTTCCGTGATGCCGAGAGCCGCATGTTATGCTCGGTGCTGGAGAAGAAGTCACAGGTCATAGCGACCGGAGGTGGTGTGGTGCTGCGTTCGGATAATTGTGACGTGATGTTGAACAATGGTTGGGTTGTTGCCTTGACTGCTGATCCGGCAGTGATTGTAGAGCGTGTCAGTGGCTGTGACAATCGTCCACTTCTCGCAGGCAATGCAGAGGAACGCATTCAGGCAATTATGGAAGAACGGAAAGACGCATACCGGTTCGCACATTATACGGTGGATACAACGGAGTTATCCGCTGCTGAAGTGACTCGTTTAATTTTAGCGCATTACCGCGTCTAAGCTTGTTATCATAGAAGTTGATGGTTAATAGGTGGCGGCAGATATAACAAAACGGGCCATGTAGGCCCGTTTCTGGAGTGGAGCAGAGCAGAAGTCACAAGATTACAAATGACTTCGCTTCTCTCCGAGTTTCTCTAGTCTTCCTGTTGCCACTGAAGCATACCGCCGACCATGTTTGTACAGCCTTCATATCCCAGTTGCTGCAGATATTCACATGCACGTTCACTGCGGTAACCGCTACGACAGATGATCACAATCTCGCCTGACTTCTCAATCTCAGACAGTCGGTCCGGAATCTGTCCAAGCGGGATATGTTTGGCTCCTTCGATCATGCCTTGCGCGACTTCATCGTCCTCACGGACGTCTATCATCTGCAGCTTCTCTCCCGCCTGTAAACGGCGGCGCAGCTCAGACGTTTCAATTTCAGCTATTTGTGTCATATTCAGGTCCTCTTTTCTGTATGGACTTAACACTATAATGATACCCAAGCGATGCACGGAATGTCAATTTGGCCACAATATAATCAATGAAGGAGAATTTCATCCATGGACGTTATTGTTAAACCAACCCCCACTCTGAACGGGGAAATCGGGGCTCTGTCCTCCAAAAACTACACTACTCGCTATTTGCTGGCTGCTGCGCTGGCAGAAGGCACAAGTACCATCCATTTCCCGGCACACAGTGAAGACAGTGACGCCATGCGCAGATGTATTCGCGATCTGGGGGCAGTGCTTGAAGAAGACGACAGCAAGATTGTGATCCAGGGCTTTGGCAGTCATCCCCGTGATGTGCGTGAATTGAATGTTGGGAATGCGGGTGCTGTACTTCGTTTCCTGATGGGCGTTACAGCGCTCTGCCCTGAAGTTACATTTGTGAATACGTACCCGGATTCGCTGGGCAAACGCCCCCATGATGACCTGATCGATGCGCTTGGTCAATTGGGTGTAGATGTACAGCACGAACAAGGACGCTTGCCGATTACAATCAAAGGTGGCAATGCCAAGGGTGGACACATTCGTGTATCCGGCTCCGTCAGCTCCCAATATCTGAGTGCATTGCTGTTTGTTACGCCTTTGCTCGCAGAAGACAGCACCATCGAAGTGCTGAATGACCTGAAGTCGAAGGTGGTTATCGGACAGACGCTGGAAGTGCTGGAGCAGGCAGGTATCGTTATCCATGCAAGTGATGATTACATGTCCTTCCGTGTACCAGGTGGACAGGCTTACCAACCGACGACCTACACGGTTCAAGGGGATTACCCGGGCTCGGCAGCCGTTCTTGCCGCAGCAGCGGTTACACAGTCTGATGTGAAAATTTTGCGCCTGATGGAGCAGAGCAAACAGGGTGAACGTGCCATCGTTGACGTGCTGCGCATGATGGAAGTACCATTGACACATGAGAACGATGTTGTACATGTTCAAGGTAATGGCAAACTGAAAGCGATCGAATTCGACGGGGATGCCGCGACGGACGCCGTTTTGGCTATGGTAGCGGCAGCTGTGTTTGCGGAAGGCACGTCACGGTTCTATAATGTAGAGAACCTGCGTTACAAGGAATGTGACCGAATCACCGATTACTTAAACGAACTGCGGAAGGCAGGAGCAAACGTTGAAGAGCGTCAAGCCGAGATTATCGTACACGGACGTCCAGAAGGCGTTGAAGGCGGCGTTGAAATTAACGCTCACTACGATCATCGCGTAATTATGGCGCTTACAGTCGTTGGTCTGCGTTCCAAGGAGCCACTTCGTATTCGGGATGCACACCATGTAGCCAAGTCTTATCCGCAATATTTCGATCATTTGCAGGCGCTTGGTGCCTCGGTTCAATGGGTAAAAGAGTAAAACAACTGAAACCTGTCTTTTGACCACGCACTTTAATCAGAAAAGGATGGTGCTTGAACATGGAATTTAGCAACCCTACTCGTGAAGAAATTGGACAACTTTTGCGCAAGGCAGGCAACATCGCAGTTGTCGGTTTATCAGACAAATCGGATCGCACCTCCTATATGGTGGCCGAAGCCATGCAGAGCAGAGGATATCGCATCATCCCGGTTAATCCACAGGTACAAGGTGAGATCCTTGGAGAGACGGTATATGCCACACTCGCGGATATTCCAGAGCCGGTAGACATTGTCAATGTGTTTCGTCGCGAAGAGTTCTGCGCGGATGTCGCTCGTGACGCCGCTGCCATCAAAGCAAATGTGCTGTGGCTGCAGCTTGGCATCCATAGTGATGAAGCGGTCCAGATTGCTGCAGAGAACGGCATGACAGCGGTAACGAATCGTTGTATCAAGGTAGAGGATTCCATCGTTTTGCGCGGCGCTGGACGCGGCTGAGAGGCTCGTTCACCTGTGATCGGATGATCTCCTGATCTGACCCAATTGAATGAACACAGGATGAATCCCGTTAACTTGAAGTTGACGGGATTTTTTCTGTTCTATTTTTGCCGTATTCATTACCAATTGGTTACTGTTTTGCTTTGACAAAACGTTGCGTAAAGCTTACCATCTAGGATAGAAAGGAGAGGTCGCCATGAATTGGCTCGGATCCTTGCAGCAGCTCGGACGAGCGGTAATGCTGCCTACAATGGTCCTGCCTGCCGCCGCAATTTTGCTCAGTGTTGGCAGTCTGCCTTGGGACGCCTGGGGATTGGATATTGTCGGTGAAGTGTCTACCGTGGCCGGACACGGTATTTTTTATTTCTTACCGTATTTGTTCGCTGTCGGTGTAGCACTGGGACTCTCCAACCAGGCCGGACAAGCGGGACTTGCTGCACTAGCTGGTATCGTGATATATGATCAGGTGACTCGGAACTTCGGGGATGGCACCGTTCAGCCCGCTTCCTTAATCGGAATCATACTCGGCGCGCTTGCCGGTGGGATGCATAATCGGTTTAAAAGCATTAAACTGCCTGAAATTTTACAATTTTTTGGAGGTTCAAGGTTTGTTTTGCTCATCGTCGGACTCTGTTCGGCATTGTTCTCCTGTTTTATGTTATGGCTCGCTCCAATCCTGCAGCATGGATTGAACGGCATTGCTACTTGGGAATACAGTCTCGGGGGTTTTGGACTGTTCATTTACGGGGTGTTATACAGGGTACTGGTCGCTTTCGGGCTTCATCATCTGCTTAACAATGTGTTTTGGTTCCAGTTAGGGACTTTTGAAACGCCTGGTGGTAACATTGTGCAAGGGGATTTGCCCCGATTTTTTGCAGGTGATCCAACAGCAGGATTCTTTATGGCGGGTTTGTTTCCCATCATGATGTTTGCCATTCCGGCAATAGCCTTTGCGATTATTCAGGAAGCCAGGGAAGATCTGAAACCGAAAATCAAGAAAACTTTTCTGACATCGGCACTCGTTTGTTTTCTAACCGGGGTATCGGAACAGATTGAGTTTGCTTTTTTGTTCGCGGCACCTTATCTGTTCATCGTGCATGCAGTGATGTCCGGCGTTGCCATGTGGATTAGTTACTGGCTTGATATCCGGCATGGATTTTCTTACTCCGCAGGTATTATTGATTACATACTCAATTTCCATCTATCGGAGAATGCTTGGAAACTCATTCCGATTGGCATACTATATGGGCTGGTTTACTACTTCCTGTTCCGATGGGCGATTCGTACGTTTAAGATTCCAACACCAGGACGTGAAGAGGGCTCCATGCTGGAAGATTGGGTAGGTAACATTCCTTATCAGGCACCTTTAATCCTCGAAGCATTGGGCGGGAAGAGTAATATTGTACAGGTTGAAGCATGTATTACACGTCTTCGTCTGACTGTGCATGATGACCGTCTGATTGACACGGGTGCCATGAAGAGTATGGGGTCCGCTGGACTGATCAAGCTGGGTGGGGGTAACGTACAGGTGGTATTCGGTACCTACTCGGAATTGATTCGGGAAGAAATCGCGAAGTTGCTGGAAAGAGATCTGCAACAGGTTCTGTTCTGTGCTCCCGTTCAGGGCAAAATGCTACCGATTGAAGAGGTACCGGATCAGATCTTTGCAGCCAAGCTTGTTGGGGATGGGGTAGCCTTTGTTCCGGAAAAAGGAGAGCTGGTCTCACCCGTGTACGGAACGATTATGCACTTGTACCCGACCATGCATGCCTTGGGCATTTCTACCCGTGAGGGACTTGAGGTGTTACTGCATATCGGTATTGATACCTCTCAGTTGAAAGGCCATTTTGAAGCTTTTGTTCAGGAGGGCGATACGGTGGAGCCAGGGCAGTTGTTGATCAAGTTTGATCTGGCAGTACTCCGCGAGCAAGCGGCGTCACTGACAACACCAATGGTCATTACGAATCCGGATCGTGTAAAATCATGGAGTTTTGCTCCATTTAAGCAAGTTAAGAAAGGTCAGGCATCCGTTATGTCCGTGGTGCTCTATGACAGGAACGTTGGAGGGGTAGAATGAAGATACAAGGCATCAACGGAGCTGCAGGCATAGCCATCGGCAAAGCATTTGTCCTGCCCAGTTGGGAATGGGATCTGCCGGATCAGAAGATGGATTCGGTGGATCTCGCCCAAGAGTTCGAACGGCTGTATGAGGGCATACGGACATCAAAGGATGAGATCGAATATATCAAAAATGAGTTCAAGGAAGTTGTTGGTCCCGAGGAGTCCAGTATCTTTGATGCACATCTGGCAATCCTGGAAGATCCGGTATTCATGAACGAAATTCGAGGCATTATCGAACGTCAGTACAAGGCGGCAGAAGTGGCGGTCAAAGAAGCCATTGATCACTTTGTCACGATGTTTGACTTGCTGGAAGACGAGTATATGAAGGAGCGGGCCATTGACATCAAGGATGTGGGTAACCGTCTGCTCAAGCATTTGCTTGGCGCACCGGAGATTACACTTCCTTCGGATACCCAGCCGTATGTACTCGTTGCCAAAGAACTGTCGCCATCTCAACTGGCACATCTGAATCCGACTCATGTGCTAGGCATTGTGACCTTGATTGGCGGGAAAACTTCACACTCTGCAATTATGGCTCGTGCACTCGGCATTCCTCTCGTTTCCGGTCTGGAAGCGAGTCTTGGCATGCCGGTAGAGACAGGGGATATGCTTGTGGTGGATGGTGACAATGGCTTGGTATTTACGGACCCGGATCGTAAGACGATTGAACGGTATACCATGCTTCACAGCAAGCAACTTAAGAAAAAGGAACAACTTCAAGTCCTTGCTACCGTGGATGCCGTAACCAAAGATGGGGCTGTATTACACCTTGCTTCCAATATCAGTTCCGTGAAGGAACTGGACATGGCTTTGAAACATGGAGCGAAGGGCGTAGGCTTGTTCCGAACAGAGTTCCTGTATATGGACCGGGCTACTTTCCCGGGTGAGCAGGAGCAGTATGAGGTATACCGCCTTGTGGCAGAGAAAACAGCAGGCCAATCCGTTGTCATTCGTACACTGGATATCGGGGGTGACAAGCAACTCGATTATTTTGAATTGCCTGAGGAAGACAATCCGTTTCTGGGGTACCGTGCCATTCGGATTAGTCTGGACCGCAAGGATCTGTTCAAAACACAGCTTACAGCCATTCTGCGTGCCAGCGCTGCCGGAAATGTAAAAATCATGTATCCAATGATCTCTTCGGTGGAAGAGCTTCAGCAGGCCAATGAGATTCTTCGTGAGGCGATGTCCGATCTGGACGAGCGGGGACTGTCATACGACCCTCACATTCAGGTGGGGATTATGATTGAAGTTCCTGCAGCGGTGATGATTGCTGATCTGCTCGCAGAGGAAGCTGATTTCTTCAGTATTGGTACGAACGACCTGGTTCAATATGTACTGGCAGTAGATCGAATGAATGAGCAGATCGCTCATATGTATCACCCCTATCATCCGGCTGTTCTGCGGATGCTTCGTGCGACAGCAGATGCGGCTCATACGGCCGGAATTGATGTCAGTGTGTGCGGAGAGATGGCAGGGGACGAACGTGCCATTCCGCTTTGGTTGGAGCTTGGCATTCGCCACTTGAGTATGTCTCCACAATCCCTGTTACGTGTGAAGCACAGAGTGCTGAACACAACAGCATCGGCAGCCAAAGAAGAAGCGCGAAAGTGCTTCGCCCTGCGGACCAGCGGAGATATTGAGGAGCGACTGCAAGTCTTTAATGACTCCACGGGAAGTCCGGATGAACAAAGTGGTTCGAACGCATCGTAATTAGGTAAACTGGATATAATTACCTTTAAGTTAATATATTTACATTTGTGATAATTACTTATTGGAATACTTGTTATATGAAATAACCCCACTGTGCATGAGAGCACAATGGGGTTATTTTTACTTGTCAGCGAGTGCATCACAGAATGCCTTGCCATAAGGTGGAAGGTCAGGTGGACGACGTGCTGAGATGATATGTCCATCAACAACAACGGCTTCATCTTTCCAGATGGCACCTGCGTTTTCCATGTCATCCCGAATACCTGGTGTAGAAGTTACTGTAACCCCGTCCAGAATTTTGGCAGAAATCAGCACCCAGCCCGCATGACAGATCTGTCCAATCGGTTTCCGGTCTGCATTCATTTCTTTTACAAGCTCCAGTACTTTGGGATAACGCCGCAGCTTGTCTGGCGCCCAGCCGCCTGGCACGAGAATACCATCGTAATCTGAACTGCACAGTTCATCGAAACTGTATTCGGCTTCAGCAGGCACACCGTATTTGCCAATATAGGTTTTTCCTTTTTTCTCTCCAGCAAGATGCACTTCTGCACCTTCTTCACGAACCCGATGTACAGGGTACCACAATTCTAAATCCTCGAATTCTTCATCGACCAGAGCGATGACTTTTTTACCGGTTAATCTCATGTCCATCTCTCCTTTTTGCAGTGATTAGGTCTGTTGCGTCTTTAATTGTAACAGATTCTCCAAGGGACTTCATGGAAGTGCATATTCAGTTTTGAGGAAGCGATTACAAGTCAGTAACTGCCTGCATTCGACAACCTGCATCTGGAGGGAGTGGTAATTTGTGCAACCTTTCGTTTATAGCAGGATTTGGGCCGAAATAGGTCGAATGGTACTTATATAGAGTTATAGAACGAATGAGGTGATGGTGGTGCGCAAGTCGTGCAGATGTGGACATGTAATGGAGTTGGAATTAAGAACAGTGGTATACGCCAAAAAAGTGGAGATTCGAAACGTACCCGTATTTGCGTGTACAGACTGTGTATCCTACGAAGTGCTTCCGCCGGTCAAGCCGGACTTAACAGAATGCATAAACACATTGGGTGAACAGCCCGTGAAGCAAGACGTATCTTTTGGTGAACGTAATGAACTGGCAGACCTGTTTCATGAGCTACTGCTGGCCTGGCCGGATGCGACCGATCGGGAGATGGAATATCGAATGCAACAAGCGGTGGAGGAGCGTATTAATCTGCTGCTGGACATTATGGGTTATGCAACGAAGTCTGGTGATGCAGCGTGGATTGAGACCACGGAACGCAGATTAAGTCAATTATCCGGATTTGTGTGGCAGGAGTACTTCTCAAATGCTGTCTAATTTTGACGTGTAAAATGCTTGTTTTCATGAAAATTGGCTTTTTCGCGCACTTTTTGTTAAGATATCGAAGAGTGAAAACGCTCAACATAGCGGTATTCCTGGTAAAGGGGGATGTATATCTAATGGCTGACATGACTAAAATGACAAGTATTGAACAGCTAAACTCCGCAGTGGAGGCTACCAAGGATCAACCCTTGCTTCTGTTTAAGCATAGCACTCGCTGTCCGATCAGCTCGAACGCTTATCAGGAGATGAACGATTATTTGCTTAACAATGCCAATGAACAAGTGAAATATGGCATCATCTATGTTGTGGAAGATCGCCCGGTATCCAATGAAGCAGCAGACATGCTGGGTGTTAAGCACGAATCTCCACAGGCGATCCTGATCAAAAAGGGAATTCCTGTATGGCATACTTCCCATTCAGATATTACTAGAACCACACTTACGAATGTTTTGAGTGAGTCCTAAAGCCTATTTTAATTGATTAATGCAAAAATTTGTCGTAATATAAATCTTAATGAAAATGGTATGAAAATTTACTGGTAATGGAGAGAAGTACTGTGACGGTAACCATTTATGATGTGGCACGTGAAGCTGGAGTGTCTATGGCAACGGTATCACGGGTAGTTAATAATAACCCTAATGTCAAACCGCAAACGCGGAAAAAAGTATATGAAGCCATCGAACGGTTGGGATATCGTCCGAATGCGGTAGCCAGAGGTCTGGCAAGCAAGAAGACAACCACGGTCGGGGTCGTTATTCCAGATATTTCGAACTCAACCTTCGCGGAGATTGCCCGCGGAATTGAAGATATTGCGAATATGTATCACTACAATATTATTTTGTGTAATGCAGACAAGAAGAAAGAAAAGGAAATTCGTGTTATTAACACCTTGCTCGAAAAACAAGTAGACGGACTGCTCTTCATGGGTGGAACAGTAACAGACGAGCACATTCAGGCATTCCAGTCTGCAGCTGTGCCGATCGTACTTTGTGCAACGAGTGATGAGAAGGGCACATTCCCTTCGGTGGATATTGACCATGAGGCGGCTGCGTTTGATGCGGTTAACACCCTGATTCGTCATGGACACAAGGAAATTGCGATGATCAGTGGTACACTGCAAGATCCAGCGAATGGATATGCCCGTTTCCAGGGTTACAAGAAAGCACTTGAAGCAGCAGGCATGGAATACCAGGAGGATCTGGTGCGTATCGGTAACTATCGTTATGAATCCGGTGTGGAAGCGATGAAATATTTCCTCGGATTGAAGAAGAAGCCGTCAGCAATCTTTGCTGCAACAGATGAAATGGCGATTGGTGCCATTCACAGCATTCAGGATGAAGGATTGAAAGTTCCGGATGATTTCTCCATTATTAGTGTGGATAACATCCGTATGGCTTCCATGGTGCGTCCTCAGTTGACGACAGTGGCTCAGCCCATGTACGACCTTGGCGCAGTAGCGATGCGTTTGCTGACGAAGCTGATGAAGAAGGAAAATGTGGAGAACCCACGGGTTATTTTGCCGCATGAAACGATTCTTCGTCTGTCTGTAAGTCACGCAGATGTAGTTTAATTGGAATTATTACAGGAAAGGGAGAAGTCATTATTCTCTCTACATAGTGGATATGCAAAAGCAAAAGCTCCGGAGACGGAGCTTTTGTGCTGAATGAGGTTAAAAGTGAAAATAGGGGGTATCGGAAGATGCGTGAAACGATTGGCATTATCGGAGCAATGGATGAGGAAGTAGAGCTTTTGCTGGCAGGTATGAAGCAGCTTGAGACGGTCAAACAAACCGGGATTACATACGTTGCCGGCGAGTGGCTGGGCAAGCAAATTGTCGTGTGCAAATCCGGCGTAGGTAAAGTAAATGCAGCGGTTACGACGCAGATCTTGATTGATCGTTTTCAGGTTAATCGCATTATCTTTACAGGTGTTGCCGGTGCAGTTAACCCGGAGCTGAACATTGGAGATATGGTTATATCGTCTGTATGTGTTCAGCATGACATGGATGTAACGCCACTGGGATTCGAACGCGGGGTTATTCCTTACCAGGAGACATCTGCGTTCCCTGCGGAGGCTTCGCTTATTACACTGGCTGAAGAAGCGTGTAAAGCGATGGGAGCCAATTACCTGATCGGTAAAGTGTTGTCTGGAGACCAGTTTATTGCGAATAAAGATACGGTTAACATGTTATATACCGAAATGGACGGTGCGTGTGCTGAGATGGAAGGGGCAGCAGTTGCTCAGGTCTGTTACATGAACCGTGTACCATTTGTGGTCCTGCGTGGGATGTCAGATAAAGCGGATGGTTCGGCGCATGTTAACTTTGCTGAATTCACCGTGGAATCTTCGCAGCGTTCACATCGCATTGTGGAGCATATGTTAGAAAATATGTAATTGTATAGGCTTGAACAGTAAAGCGATTCATTATGAATGAAAAACCGCCTATCGATGAGCGTTCCATGAGGTATGGAGCAACGCTGCGAGAAGCGGTTTTTTATGTATATTGGTTTTCAAAAGGTTCATTAGAATCAGTACATGAACCGATGGCGGAAGCGTACACGATCAAACTGTTCTTCCGATGTGATGGGCACCTGGCTCCCGATACGTACCATCAAACAGTTCGCAGGATGTGAACAGATTTCGGGGTCGTCTGTTGCATACCAGGTCATGTCGATCGTTTCCATCAGCCTCTCCATCATTTTGCGATAATCCCATACGTTTAGTCCGCTGCCCTTCAGATCCCAATGCCAATAATATTCTGTGGTGAAAATAATGTAGTTCTCCATGTATTTATCTTCCAAAGCGGTAAGCAACATTTCACGTCCAATGCCAAGCGAGCGATAGTTGTCCGCAACCTCGATTGCCCCAAGCTCAATCAGATCAGTCATGTTGCCCTCGGACCAGCGCTCACAATCATCCGCATAGTGAAAGGTTACATAGCCGATAATCGTTTCATTTTCATGTGCAATGATAATTCGCCCTTCCGGCAACGCTGCGATCTCGGCTAGAGCTTCCTGCTGCTCCGTTGGGCGCCGAAAGGCATCCAGATCCGGATGGAAGGCAAGACGGGTTATCTCCTCAGCCTGCACGGGACCTTCAACAGTAATTCGGTGGCCGGACTTGAAGATGGAACGCATATGATGTTCTTTGATATGTTCCATGGTTCATGCTCCTCTCCCCCTACTTATAGCAAAAATCCAAAAAATTGAAAAGCCATAGACGACAATTGAAAAGATTTGCTATAATTGCGTAGACAAAAAATGTTCACAATTCAATACAGTATAGTTAACATCTGTTTGGCCGAGCAAGTACATGATGAGAAGTTCTCTCTACTAATGTAAGCGCTAACTGGAAGTTCAGTCAACACAAAGGCAATGAGAATTGACCCCTAACGGGAATCGAAATGTCGAGTTGAAGGAGGCTGGCAAGCATGAGTCAAGCACCTGGTGAGATGCTGCAAACGGTTGTGTCTGAATCTAATCTGGGCGATTACACGGAGGCGAGAAGCCGGTTCGATTGGGAATCGGTGGAAAGGCACTTTACGTGGCACGCCAGCGGAAAAGTAAACATGGCGCATGAAGCGATTGATCGTCATGTACTGGAAGGAAGGGGCGGGAAAACCGCTTTATTGTATAGCGATGCTTCACGTGAAGAGGCCTATACTTTTGCTGATCTGAGTGAACAGTCGAGTCGATTCGGGAACGTTCTCCGCAAATATGGCATAGCCAAAGGGGAACGGGTGTTTATTTTTATGCCTCGAAGTCCTGAACTGTATTTTAGTCTACTGGGCATATTGAAAGCTGGAGCCATCGCAGGCCCATTGTTTGAAGCTTTTATGGAAACGGCTGTGAAGGATCGGCTGGAAGATAGCGGAGCAGTAGCACTCGTCACCACTCCGGAATTGTTGAAACGCATCAAACGTTCCGAATTACCCGAACTCAAACATGTATTTATTGTGGGTGGGGGCGCGCAGACTGAAGAAGGACTCATCGATTTTGATGCAGAGATGTCTGCCGCTTCGGATGAGATGGAAGTAGAGTGGTTAAATCGTGAGGATGGTTTGCTTATTCATTATACCTCAGGCTCTACGGGTAAACCGAAAGGCGTGTACCATGTTCAAAATGCCATGATTCAGCACTATTATACAGGTAAGGTTGTTTTGGATTTACGTGAGGATGATGTGTACTGGTGCACTGCTGACCCTGGTTGGGTCACAGGGACTTCTTACGGTATCTTTGCTCCATGGCTCAACGGAGTGACCAATGTGATACGGGGCGGTCGTTTCAGTCCTCAAGATTGGTACAGCACCATCCAGAAGAACAAAGTCACGATCTGGTACAGTGCACCAACGGCCTTCCGTATGCTGATGGGAGCGGGAGAAGAGACCATCGCCCAGTTTGATCTGAGCAGTCTGCGTCATGTCATGTCTGTCGGTGAACCGCTCAATCCGGAGGTTGTTCGATGGGGATGGAAAGCCTATGGTCAACGAATTCATGATACATGGTGGATGACGGAAACAGGTGCACAGCTGATCTGTAACTATCCCGGAATGCCGATCAAACCTGGCTCCATGGGACGTCCGTTGCCTGGAATCGAAGCAGCCATTATTGATGATCGCGGGCAGGAATTGCCGCCGTACAGTATGGGGAATCTGGCGATACGGGCACCTTGGCCATCCATGATGGCGAAGATCTGGAATAATCCTGTGAAGTACGAGGAGTATTTCAGGCTTACGGGCTGGTATGTATCCGGTGACTCCGCTTATATGGATGAAGAAGGATATTTCTGGTTCCAGGGACGGATTGATGATGTGATTAATTCGTCAGGCGAGCGTATCGGACCCTTTGAGGTGGAGAGCAAACTCGTGGAGCATCCTGCGGTAGCAGAAGCGGGTGTAATCGGTAAGCCGGATGTGACACGTGGGGAGATCATCAAGGCCTTTGTGGCGCTTCGTGAAGGATATGAGGCGACACCAGAGCTGAAAGAAGAGATCTATCGTTTTGTCAAAGAGGGCCTGTCTGCCCACGCTGCTCCGCGTGAGATTGAGTTTAAGGATAAACTGCCCAAGACACGTTCCGGCAAGATCATGCGGCGTGTACTGAAAGCCTGGGAGCTTGATCTGCCAACAGGAGATCTATCCACCATTGAAGATTAGTGAGAAAATAACAAGCCGCACCCTCAGATACGGTCTGAGGGTGCGGCTTGTTTTGGAGCGCTAACCCTGAATCAGGGTTGAAAATGTACGGCTGCAGAAGGTTCGGATTCACCTGCACTGTTACTGGCAGATACCTTGAACCATCCACTGGTAGATGCGGGTACTCCATAATCCATGGTATTACCCGCTGTTGTTCCAATTTTGGTGTAAGGAGCCGAGCCTGTTTCACTGTAATATACAGCATAACTATCTGCGTTTGAAGTTGACGCCCATTGAATGCGAAGTCCTTGAGAGAGGGCAGATACGCTGACTTGACCAGGTGTGCCCGGGGCTGTCGTTGTTGTATTATCGGTCTGCGTTTCTCCCGGCGTAATGACTGTACCTGGGACTTCAATCGGCTCATTAATCTCTTCTTCCACAGGAGGAGCTACACCCGCACTATTTACTGTGGCGCTAGGAGCAGACTCTCTGCCGGCAACATCCACTGCCGTTACATAGAAGGCGAAGTTACCGCCCTGCGCTGCATATGCAGAGAATGATCTGGATTCACCAGTCAGGACAACCTGACCCTGGTTCTGGAATCCTCCACCGTTCACAGAACGGTACAGACGGTAACCCACGACATCATTTTCAGGTGTGGCATTAAATGTAATGACAGCTCTGTCACCTGAGGTTGAGATGCGTACGTTACCTGGTGCATCAGGAGCTTTGCCGTTATCTGTTCTTGGATCAATCTGTGTTGGCATGTCTGCATCAGCATCTTCAGGAAGATAATAAGCAAGTGACTCATGTCGACTCATACGTGAGAATGCATTTTGCAATTCTTTGATGAGATCCGAGATTGGCTTTTTACGCTTGATTACTGTTTTTTCCTTCAACATGTCCGAAGGTGTTCCGTCACGCGGAATATAGTTTACACCATTGTAAGTGATGTATTTGGCTTTGGCGACACCATCATCGCTATCCTTCGGAACAAACTTGCTGTTGAAAATATCTGTAACAAATTTGTCAGTCATGGATGTTGGCAACTTGCCACTGTATGCCGACACCGTGCGCGTTTCGATGCCAGATGGTTTTTTGAACGAATCCGTGACGAACAGATCTTTTTGCGTATCGATCACTTCGTTCAGGATTTTTGACCACAGTTGCTGCGCACGTTTTCTCTGTGATTTGCTTTCCAGCGTATTCACGGGCTGTTTGTATCCAACCCACACCCCAAGTGTGACATCTGGTGTATAACCTTCAAACCAGACATCTGCGTAGTTTTGAGTGGAACCCGTTTTACCTACGATTGGCACACTCTTGGAATATTTGTAATTTTCACGTACTTTATCTGCCGTTCCTTCTGTAATAACGGTCCGCAGCATATCGGTCATCAGGTATGCTGTCTGCTCCGAGAAAGCTTGGACAGGTTCAGTATCGTGTTTATAGACGATGTTGCCTTTGGAATCTACAATTTTGCTAATCATGTAAGAATCGTTATATACACCATTATTGGCGATGGCACCATAGGCACTGGTCAGTTCTTCAACGGTTACACCGTATTGGAGACCTCCGAGAACACCGGTCTGAGCCTGATAGTCTTCCTTCTGAATGGTCGTAATCCCCAGTTTCTTGGCGAAGGTCCAAGCCTTCTCGATCCCTACTTCTTCATTAAACAACTTCAGAGCCGGTATATTAAGAGAATAATTCAGTGCTCTGCGTGCAGTGACCAGTCCCTGATACCGGTTGTTGGCATTCTTGGCAATGTGGTAGCCGCTCGGACCATTTTTGAGAATGATCGGTGAGTCATCAATAATAGAAGCAGGTTGGACCAGACCCTCATCCAGAGCTGGCAGATAAGCTGCAATAGGTTTCATCGTTGAACCTGGCTGACGAACCATCTGTGTTGCATAGTTCATCTGTTCGTCCTGGAAATCCCGACCCTCAATCATACCTAGAATAGCACCCGTTTTGTGATTAATCAGCATAGCAGCAGTTTGTTCTTTTCCCTTGACAGGATCATCTGCTGAGAAATTGCTGTCATCTTCCGCAATGGTACGCATCGTTTTGTAGATACTTTTGTTGATGGTCGTGTATATACGATATCCACCTGTACGCAGTTGCGTCTGAGCTTCCTCTAATAACGCACTGCTTTCCTTCTGAGGTGTGTCTGCATCCGTGGCTTTGTCTGTAGATTCAGCTGTGTCGGAATTCAACTGTTTCATCAAAATCTGTGCAGCTTGTCGTTCCGTTTCCATCATAAGGTATGGATAAGTGTTGTAAGCCTTGATGGTCTTCGGAGCGAGTGAGCTTTTGATATCAAAAGCAAGAGCTTCGTCATACTCGGACTGATTGATTTTGCCCAGTTCAAGCATACGACGCAGTACCAGATGCTGACGGTTGATTGCGCGGTCAAAATTCTCCTCTACAAAATCACCTTTACCGTTAAAAGCGGAGTAAGAGGAGGGGAGTTGTGGCAATCCAGCAAGATAAGCAGCTTGAGCGATGTTGATTTTTTCTAGATCGTTAATATTGAACAATCCTTTGGCGGCCGCCTTGATTCCGTAAACGTTGTATCCGCTGGAACCATTACCAAAAGGAACTTTGTTCAGATAGGCTGTCATGATCTCGTCTTTGGTTAGGAAACGTTCGAGTCGGAGTGAGAGCAAAATTTCTTTTACTTTCCGATCTTCCGTGCGATCCAGATTCAAAAACACACGACGCGCCAATTGCTGAGTCAGTGTACTTCCGCCGGTTTGTACTGATTCTTTCAGCACTTTCTGTTTCACGGCACGTAGTGTTCCGCTCATGTCTACACCTTTATGTTCGTAAAAATGATTGTCTTCAATCGAAATGACAGCATCAATAACCTTTTGTGGAATCTGGTCCGTAGTGACCGGACGCCTGTCTTCTTCTGTACGTAATTGACCGATCGGACTGCCGTCGGCAAAGTAAGCAAAGCCTGTGATGGAGTTTTCGCTGACTTTTTGTTCAATCAGGGCCCTTGAACGGACAGGCTCGTCTTTCACAATGGAACTGACGTATCCCATCAAAGCACCGCCTACAAATAGTGCCCCCATAAATCCAAGGACAACCATCCATTTGACGAAACTTCCCAGTCTGCGGGCAAAGCTGCGTTTGCGTACAGGCTGTTCATCGGGCTTTTTCTTATTAACATCAACCATTCAGTGTCTTCCTCCTTTTAACAGCACTTATTATAGCATAAAAAGGCGGGTTTGCATGCCTGAGAAATACAAGTATTGGTCGAAATTTGCCATTCTGCCATGCATTATGCTATATATCATGCGATATTGAAGCACATTTCATGAGTTGTAAGTCAAAATAAGCAGGCCACCTCCATGCTGAGGTGCATAGGGTGGCCTGAATGATGTGTCGTATTGGAGGTCTTCTATATTAGGTTTTGAAGCGTTGAATCAGTTCTAATAGTTCCTGGGTAAGATTAGCCAGTGAGGCAGATGCCGCCGTAATCTCTTCCATGGATGCGAGTTGTTCTTCAGAGGCAGAGGCAACACGAGTTGCATGATCTGCTGTCTCATAACCAATAGTTTTGAGTTGCGCTAATGTGGCATCAACCTGCTGTGATCCAGCTGACATCTGCTGTGCAATGGCTGAGACATGCTCAATCTGCTCATTAACATCTGTAATCTGTGATGAAATGGAGAGGAATAGTTCACCACTCTCATTAATCACTTCCGCTATATGGCTCACCTCGGCATTCCCCTGTTCCATATTTTCAACGAGAGAAAGGACCTCTTGCTGAACGCTATTAATTAACGCTGCAATCTGCGCTGCTGATATTCTGGATTGTTCGGCCAGATTACGAATCTCGGAAGCAACAACACCAAACCCGCGCCCGTGTTCACCTGCTCGTGATGCTTCAATGGAAGCGTTAAGGGCAAGCAGATTAGTTTGACGGCTAACTTCCGTGATCATGCCTGTAATATGGCCAATCTCTTCCGAACGTTGACGGAAATTCTCCAGTGCGGTCACGGATGCCTGCACAGAAGAGGTGGCACTATCGACCACACGCATGGCGGCCTGAACCTTATCGGTTCCAACCGTTGTTCGCTCAGCCACAGCTCGCGATGAATCGGATACATCGGAGGCGGCTTTTGCAATTCTTCCGATCCCTGCAGATATTTCATTCATGGAACGGGAGGACTCTTGCAGCTCCTGCACCTGTTTACCTGCTTTATCTGCAACTTCGACTCCTGTTAATGCAATCAGTTCGGCAGCTTTACCTGTTTCTTCAGCACCTGCGGTTAACTGTTGAGAGGTTGAGCCCACAGATAGGGCATGTTCGGAAATAACCGATATGGTATGACGCAGGGTATCCATCATCTGATTCATATGACCCGCCATGACGCCAAATTCATCTTTGGATCGTACCGGTAACTTTTGTGTCAAATCTCCGCCAGCAAGCTGTCCAGCGACGATATTGACTTGATTCAACTGTCTCACAATGGAGAGGATGGTGTAGGTAACCACACCTGCAAGCAGAAGTACAGCCAGTGCGGCAATCAGTATGGACCAGTTCAAGCTGTCATAGAAGGGTTGAAGGATATGGCTCTTTGGTAGAGCAGATACAAGGTACCAGTTCGAATCGGTTCCTTGTAACCTGGCGGGTTCGGCAATAAAAAGTTCTTCGCCTACTTCAGGGTCAATGGCGTAAAACTGAGAGTCGCCGGACTGTATACGCTGGATGACCGTCTTCATATCAGATGGAATGACGGCGCCTTCATTAGCCAGTTCCGGTTTGGAGCCGTGTGCAGCAATCTGTCCTTCGCTAGTAATAAGCATGGCATAACCCTGATCCGGATTGAGTGATGCTATATTTTGCTGAAAACGATCAATGGTAAAGTCGGCCCCAACAATGCCGAGAAAATTTTTGTTTTCATCTAATAGGGGGAGGACAATGGAAACGAGTAATGTTTCTTTTCCGCCAACCGTATAGGTAACAGGCTCGGACCAATAGATGGATTTGGTTTTCTTGGGCAGCTGATAATACGTACTGGTTTCACTGTTTCCCTCATAGGTCGTGAGCGGCTCAAAATGCAGAGAGTTACCGTTCCGTATGGCGTATGGAACAAATCGACCCGTAGCATCATCATATTCTTTTTTGTTGACGTGATCCGCATCGTTTCCATCAAAGGCATTCGGTTCCCAGCCCGTATAAAAGCCAAAAACTTTCTCATCCTTTTTCAGATACTGTTCAAGAAGCCTAACGACTTCCTCGCGATTGAGTGAGCCGTTCTTAGCGGCATCCAATAACGTGATACTCATGGTGTCCAATGTGTTTTTGACCTGATTCAGGTCTGTCATGAACTCGTTCGTAGCACGATTTGCTGCTTGTCCGGCAACGGTTTCCCCGTATTGTAGGCTTTTGTCGTAAATCGATTTGGTGTTAAATGCAATCAGGGCTCCAATACAGCAGAGTAATACGATCCCGAGTAAAAGTCCCAGCTTAACAGCGAGCTTGCGATTGCGAAAAAAATACATGTGTAATCCCCCTCGATGTAACTCTTGCGATGATCGTATGACTGTGTGCTTCTCCTAAATGGAGTCTATATTCTATATCGTTAATTAAGGTCCCTTAATGAAGATAATTAGAAAAAAGCATAGAAAAACAGCTGCCGAGAAAATCTCGACAGCTGTTTGGATTGAAACTTTAATGTGATTGCAACGATTAACGGTTGTAGAACTCGACGATTTGTTTTTCATCGATGTCTTGGGACAATTCAGCACGCTCAGGCAAGCGGATGAATTTACCTTCTACAGCTGCTTCGTTGTATTCAACGTATGCTGGAAGATGCGAACGGCCTTCCAAAGCTTCTTTAACGGAAGAAAGAGCGCGGCTCTTCTCACGCAAGCCGATTACATCACCAGTGCTTACTTGGTAAGAAGCGATATCGACTTTTTTGCCGTTTACAGTTACGTGACCGTGTGATACCAACTGACGCGCTCCAGCACGGGAGTTAGCAAACCCAAGGCGGTAAACGAGGTTGTCAAGGCGGCACTCAAGCAAGAACATGAAGTTCTCACCGGCAATACCTTGCATTTTTTGAGCTTTAGAGAACAGTGTGCGGAATTGCTTCTCGCCCAAACCGTACATGTGGCGCAATTTTTGTTTTTCTTGCAATTGCATACCGTAGTTGCTCATTTTTCTGCGTTGGTTAGCTCCGTGCTGACCTGGAGGGAAAGGGCGTTTCAATTCTTTGCCTGTTCCGCTAAGGGAAATGCCGAGGCGACGGCTCAATTTAAATTTAGGACCAGTGTAACGTGCCATGTTTAAAGTAGCTCCTTTTTAGTTAAAGTTCATATTAGGGCTCTGTTTGCGCTCCAATTTGTTGATGCGGGCTTGGCCTCGCATAGAACGATCAGGAAAGTTCAGCCGCTGTCCTGAAAGCAACAAAAAGAATGAGGGTGACACAACCGGTAATGCCCAAATTTAAAGACCCATTAGTAGTCTTCATCAACAATTTATATTACAGTTTAAGAGAAACAAAGTCAAGCATAGAATAAAAGCAAAAAAACGTCTAAATTTGTCGATAGGTCATTGGGCCTAAAATAATGGGACAATTTTCTGAAATATGGATGCAAAAAAGATTTAAACAGAGTAAAATAGATTGTATCTTAACTTTAAATCATCTTTATGTAACAAGGTTATCGCAACGAATTTGCAGGTTTGCGATAACATCTGCAGATTAATGCATCCTGGTGGATGCAAAAACGGTGCAAAGGAGCGCCTGACATGTTAGAACATCTAAGAAGTTTACCTGCCAGCTTGAATTCTCGAAGTTCGGGCGATTCCGCATCTTTTGCCGCTCCTCGTTCTCATGAAGAGCATGTGTTGTGGATGCAAAAAATGGATATCACACCTTTTGATTTTTCATATTTGGGCAGCTTGCTAGAGCAGGCATACAGTGACTGGAACTCCAGAGTGGGTTCAAGGCTGGCCAGAACATCAACCTTTTACAGCGTGTGGAACACGGAAGGCGATTGCATAGGATATGATAGCGATCATGAAGCTGATCCGGGCGTAAATGCACGCAGGCTGGTATTGGAATGTTTGGATAAGAGACAGGTCCTGTCCCTTAAAGGGACAAGCGAACACGGAGAGTATCTTATAATAACACATCCCTTATTCTCCAGAACGAACAAGGATATGTTTGCCGTATTCACTGCTGTGATCTATGAATCCAATGGATATGAAACGTCTGAAGCTGTGGTTCAATCTGAGGCATTGCATTATCGCACCTGCTTTTACCGAAGATTTGAATACATATTTATGACGGACCTGTTAGATGCTCATGAACAAACAGCCCGTGAGGAACACCGGAGGTCCATCCTCTTTCAGATTGTTCAGCGAATGCATGACAAAATGGATGTCGAGGCCATATTGGATGAGGTATTTGACAGTATGGACTACTTGTACCCCGCCACTTATATCAAATTGTATATGTCTCAGGATCAGAGCAATTCGGATCCGCGGATTAAACCGTTGCTTGTCCACGAGCGAGGAGAAGATATTTGTGTGCGTTCATTCATGGAAGGTAAGCTGATCGTTGCTCGCTCGGATGATGCAGAGAACCGCATTGTAGATGTAGGGATTCCGCTGAAAGGGAAACAAGGCATATACGGTGTGTTCCATATCGAAATGAATGAAGAGATCATGGAAGAATCGGACTTGCAATTGATTACGATGATGGTAGACACTGCAGGCACGGCATTTGAGAACGCCAAGTTGCATGAACAATCCAATATGTTAATTCAGGAACTTCGTTTAATTAATGATCTTACACAGCGGTTGAACAAAAGCCTGCATCTTTCGGAGATTTATCAACTATCCGAACAAGAGTTAAAGGAAATATTCCAGGCTGAAACGTGTTGCATCCTTCAACTCAATGACAGTACCAATGACTTCGAAGTCATGTCATCTAACGTGAAAGATGTTTTTCACCAATCCTTTTCTGTAGACTATGGTATCGCAGGCTTGGTGTATCGAACAGAGGAGCCACTTATTATAGCCAATTATGCGCAATATGATAAAGTGTCCTCCTTTTTCATGGAAGATACGGGATCCATGTCACTGATTGCATCACCGATCAGAGTCAATGGTGAGGTGAAGGGTGCCATTTTGCTGGGACACAGTAGAGAGCACTACTTTTCATATGATAACTATAGACTCTTGCAGATGTTATCCATTCATATCGGGCTTGCCCTGTCAAATGCTACGCTGCATGCCGAGGTTCGACGCTTGGCTAATCTGGATATGCTGACAGGGTTGTACGTGAGGCATTATCTGGATAGTGTGATTCACGAACGACAGGCTCATGAATTCTGTGGCTCCCTCATTGTGGTGGATATTGATCAGTTCAAACAGGTGAATGATACATTCGGACACCAGACGGGGGATCAAGTATTGAAACAAGTGAGTGAGATCGTCACCAGCTCTGTTCGCTCGGAGGATGTCTGCGCCAGATGGGGTGGAGAAGAACTGGCGATCTATATGCCACAGGTGAGTGTAAGGCAGGCGCTAGATTATGCGGAAGTGATTCGAAAGAGAGTCGCAGAAGAGACCAGACCGCCAGTTACGGTATCCAGTGGCATCGCAGAGTGGAATTGGATGGATGAAAAGGTCAGTGTAGAGTCCTTGTTTTATCGGGCAGATATGGCTTTGTACAGCGCCAAGAATGGTGGTCGTAATAGAATCGTTGTAGAGAACCAAAATGTAACACGTTAAGAGAGAACAATTCCAATTGCGGAGTCGTTCTCTTTTTTTTGTGCATTGGAGATCAAGTTGTGTATAGAAAGAAGTATAAGCATATACGGGCGGGGCAATCTATGGAGAAAGTTCACGGAAGGGTGAAGATAGACATGTTTAACCGCCATTCGGTACGTACATTATGGTTATTTGTGAGCATCGTGATTATTGGAGTTCCGGGTTGTGGATTAATCCAGCGAGATCAAACGCCTGAAGAGGTTTTTTCTCTGGCTTTATCAGGGATAGCGGGAAAAGAAACGTTGAGTTTTGAAGGAGAGGCAGGACTTCGACGGGAGAACAGCGGGCTGTTCGAGAATCAGTTCAAATTTGAAGGCAAGCTGGAGAATCATGATCGTCTGACCCTTCAGACCCGATTACCTGGAGCAGTAACCGCTGCGGGAACAGGCATCCATACAACTGCCGTAAAAAATAACGGACAGCCCAGTGGGTTTAGCGCCTCTTTCGAGCGGAAACAAGGACAATGGATGGCATTGTCAGCGCAGCATGAGCCGCTGCGGGGGTCTCTTTCTCGTTTTAATCCAATTGCCCAAATGGAGAAGATCGATGGGATGCACAAAACCATTCAATCCGAGTATGGGGCTGGTCGTCGAACCAGAACATTACGGATTGAACTTGCACCGGAAGATGCCAAATCATGGGCTGTAGCCCAGCTAAACGACGAGATGAACGCCATTCGGGCAGAATATGTGCATAAGGCAGCCACGGTGAAAGGGGCACGTAAGGAGAAGCTTGAGAAGGATCTGGAGAAAGTTTGGAAACAGGGTGATACAACGATGCAACAAATGATGAAACAAGCGAGCGTGCAGACGGTATATCATCTCACGGTGGATCGGAAGAGCAGTCTGCCTCTTCGCTTATCCTCTGAAAGTCAGATGAGTTACACCGACAACAACCGCAAAAGTAACAAAGAAGCCCTTGTCACCGATGTAAACTTCAAGTCATATCAATAAACGAAGTGAGGGACTGCCTGCTGACGGGATGACTGTTCGCGTGCTACAATAGTATCGTAATTTACCGTTGTTCAATTAAAGTATGGCAGATGACAGGAGGATTTTACCAAGATGAAAGACCCAAGAATTCAAAAGCTTGCAGCAAACCTGGTGGGCTATTCAGTAGATGTACAGCCTGGTGAAAATGTATTGGTTGAGATGATTGGATCGGAACGTGATCTGATTAACGCCATTATTGAAGAGGTAGGCAAAAAAGGTGGTAACGTCTTTGTACAGTTGACTGATAAAACCGTACAGCGTGCAATGCTGAAAAATGCCACAGAAGAAATGATGAAAACGTGGGCAGAGATTGATCTGAACCGTATGAAACAGATGGATTGTTATATCGGTATTCGTGCGGGAGAAAATGTGAATGATCTGTCCGATGTACCGGAAGAAAAAATGAAAATGTACAATTCGTTGTACTCCCACCCGGTACATAGTGAACAACGTGTCAAACATACGAAATGGGTTGTACTTCGTTACCCTAACGCAAGTATGGCGCAACTCGCCAATACGAGTACAGAAGCGTTCGAAGATTTCTACTTTGACGTATGTAACCTGGATTATGCCAAAATGGACAAAGCGCAGGACTCACTCGCTAACCTGATGAAGCGGACGGACAAAGTTCGTATCACCGGACCAGGAACAGAACTGAGCTTCTCCATTAAAGATATCGGTGCAGAGAAATGTTCTGGACAAAAAAATATTCCGGACGGTGAAGTGTACAGTGCCCCTGTACGTAATTCCGTGAACGGAACCATTAGTTATAACACGCCAACGCTGTATAACGGAGTGACATTTGAAAATATCAAGTTCACGTTCGAGAATGGAAAAATCATTGAAGCGACAAGTAACGATACAGAGCGTTTGAATGAAATCCTGAATTCGGATGAGGGTGCACGTCATATCGGTGAATTCGCGATTGGATTTAACCCGCATATTTTGCATCCGATGAAAGATATCCTCTTCGATGAGAAAATCGCAGGCAGCTTGCACTTTACACCGGGTCAGGCATACGAAGAAACGGACAATGGCAACCGCTCGTCCATCCACTGGGATCTGGTGTTGATCCAGCGTCCGGATTATGGCGGCGGGGAGATTTATTTTGACGATGTGCTGATTCGTAAAGACGGTATCTTTGTTATTCCTGAGCTGGAATGCCTGAATCCAGACCGTTTGAAGTAGGAACAGGATTTTGCTGTTGCTAGGAAAGCGGATTCACGGTATCATGTAGTGGTAATTAATAGATGATACCAATCGTAAAAAGACGGAGGGATTCCTATGTCGAGTAATAACGCAGCTGTAGTGGAAATTGCTCAAACAGCAGGCAAGTTTACTTCTTCAATCGTGCTTCATTCGGAGAACAAGTATATCGATGTAAAAAGTATTCTAGGATTGTTTACAACGCTGATCAGCACACACAGCTATGAACTGCATGTTCATGGTCCAGATGCAGTTGAAGCGAAAGCAGCCATGTCAGAAGTATTTGCCAAGCATGGACTGAATGTAAGCATCGCATCTGAGTAATAGCTCTCAAGAAGCACCTTTGCCTTTTTTGGCAGGGGTGTTTTTTGGCATGGAATGCCCCGAATGCACATCTGAAGGTGACTGGAACAGGAGGATTAAGCTTCAGCAAAAGGCTTAACTTTGCGGGCTTATTTTGGTCAGGTTCTTGTATTAGCTCTTCATTTCGTCTAATATTAGAGGTAGAACGTCTTTACGCGATTTTTGGGACATAGGGGGGAAAAATGCATGACTTCATCTGATCTGCAGGACCAGCTGAATTTGAAAGCGATCAGTCTTCTTCAAGAAGATGCAGATAAAATACAGAAGCTTATTGAAGTACAGATGGAGAATCTGGCTACCCGCTACTGCCCTCTCTATGAGGAAGTATTGGATACACAGATGTATGGGTTCTCCAAGGAAGTTGATTTTGCTGTTCGTGCAGGGCTCCTTCCAGAAGGTGCAGGTAAGCAGCTGGTTAGCGCGCTTGAGCGGAATTTGGCAATTCTATATGAAGCCTTGAACAAGAAGAATGAGCAATAGCCTGCAAATGCGCGGGTCAGAATAGAAGGCATGCAGGCGTTTATGCATGCTTTTTTTGTGCGTCTGAACGGGGATGGAGATTTGGCCAGCCGGAAGGCGTCTACAAGCAAAGAGACAGCACCGAATGTAAATTCGGGCTGCCTCTTTTGTTATATAATTAAACTAAACATTTACACAAAACGGAGAGGACAGAAATAACCTGAAGAAGCGGAGCGTTCGCCTTTATCCCCGGATTTACCCCTTTATAAAAGGAATCAAAAAATCTGGGGATAACAGCGATCGGAAGGTTGTTCTGTCATCGGAGTGTCCAGTGTAAATATTCTTTAGTTCAACTTATATAGCTTGGTGAGGGCCTGGTTACACCAGGAAGAAGGATACACCGAGTATGATATATACCACGAGCAGGAGTAAACCTTCATACCAATTCGTTGAACCATCTTGGGTAATGGACTTCGCAATAAATACGGATACGCCTATGGCGACCAACTCAATCGTTGTAAATACGATATCCATGGTTCTGCCTGTGAAGTAGCTGACAAAAATGAGCACAGGAGCAACGAAGAGTGCGATCTGCAAGCTGCTGCCGACCGCAATTTCAACGGCGGCTCCAATTTTATTTTTCATGGCAAGCATGATGGCTGCGCTGTGTTCGGCCGCATTACCGATGATGGCGACAAGGAATGCACCGACAAACAGTTCACTAAGTCCAAATTCCGAAGTGAAGACTTCGAGCGTGCCCACCAGCCATTCACTGACGAAGGCAACCATGACTGTTGCGAGCACCAGGTAGAGAATAGATTTTTTCTTGGACCATGCCGGAGCATGCTCATGCGGCAGCTCTTCATCGCGATCCTCAGTGACGTCCGCAAGGTAGTTCTTGTGCGTCACCATGGAGAATAGTAACCAGGCAATATACGCGAGAATGAGCAATCCGGCCACGATGAGACTAAGTGTATTAGTGTCTTTCTGTGTAATGGAATGTGTATTGAGAAAAACTGCCGGAATAAACAGGGCAATGATGGCAACAATCATCAGGGAACCATTCAGACCTGCGAGAGAAACATTATAATTCTGAATTTTGAACTTGAGTCCTCCGGCAAAAATACTTAACCCGAGCACTAACAGCAGATTTCCGATGATGGAACCTGTCAGACTTGCTTTGACCATGTCGAACAGTCCCTCTTTGACGAGGAAAATGGCGATGATTAATTCGGCTGCATTGCCGAAAGTCGCATTCAAGAATCCACCTAGCCGCTGTCCGGCATAGTGGGCCACATTTTCGGTGGCTTTACCTAAAAAACCGGCCACAAAAATAACCGAAATGGCTGATATCACGAACTGTAGAATCGAATCCCATTTCATGTAGTGGGCGATGGCACTGAGTGCAAAGAAAGCAATCAGCAAAATGGATGAAATTCGGTTTCTCACAACAAACACCTCGGTTATAAATTATTTTGTTTTGAATTGCGTTGTAAATCCCTTATGAGATTATTTTCATATTTCAATATAACCAAATGGTGGTAGGTTGTAAACGCATCTTTTTGAGTTTGATTTGCTTTTTGGGGTGGAAAGGATTTAAAATACGAGTAACGAAGTGAAGGAGGATGTGGCATGGCAGAACAACTTCAACTGGAGAGCGGAAACATCCGGATTGCCGATGACGTGGTTGCAAAAATTGCCGGAATGGCTGCAATGGAAACGCCCGGAATTGCCGCAATGTCTGGAGGATTGTCAGAGGGCTGGGCGAAGCGACTCAGCGGTAAAAACGTACAGAAAGGCGTGAGCGTTGAGGTCGGCCAGCTGGAAGCAGCCATTGATCTGCGCATCATCGTCCTGTACGAAACCCCGATTCATGAAGTTTCCCGTATGCTTCAGCAGAATGTAAGAGAAGCGGTAGAGACCATGACCGGATTACGCGTGGTTGAAGTCAATGTAAAGGTAGAAGGCGTATCTTTCAAAGGCGACGATCTGTAGAAATCGCAATCCGTGATGAAGGACAGAAGCATCATAACCCTGTTCCTCATCTTGATAGACAGTGTGTACCTGAGACAAACAAAAAAGCTGCGCATCCAATCGGGTGCACAGCTTTTTTATGTTTCTTTTTCTTTTGAATGGTTACCTGTTCCGTTTCTGAAGGAATAGTCCCGTTTATCGAATCCGACGAATGGACTCCCGTGAACGAAGAGCAGGAGAGGTACGAGTCTGTGTCTGTACAGTTACGGACTTCGTTTTCTCTTCCTTGATCACGTCAAGATTGTTGGTGCGTGAGATACTGAGCAGAATACCCATGGCAACCATCATCACAAAGAGTGAGGTCCCCCCATAACTGATAAACGGCAGCGTGACCCCCGTCACCGGAATGGTCTGAGTTACACCACCGATGTTGATAAATGCCTGAATCGCGATCAGTCCCATGATGCCTATGCCGACCAATGTTCCGAATGGATCGGGACAGCGCAGAGAGACAATAATTCCGCGCCAGATGAAGTACAGGTAAACGAGCAGGAATAATGCACTTCCGATGAATCCGAGTTCTTCCCCGATTACGGAGAAAATAAAGTCATTATACGCGTTTGGCAAATAATGCAGCTTCATCGTACCTTGTCCAATCCCGGAACCTGTCATACCGCCATCACCAATGGCAACAAGGGAACGGTAGAGGTTAAGACTTCCGCCATTAATATCGGACAATGGATCAAGGAAAGCCTGAATACGTCCGATCTTGTAGTTCTGCTCCGCAGTGACTGCTGTTGTAGCAGTCGTTGTGTCGGAAGGAGACATGGAAGAAAACAGGGAATTGGCTCCAAACGCCAGTGCTCCACCGAGTACAACCAAGAGAATCGAACCCAGGATATGTTTCATACTGGCTCCACCGGCATATATCAAAAGACCGCAGGTGGACACCAGGATGAAGGTGGTACCAAAGTCTGGTTGCAGCATGATCAGTCCTGCGATGAATCCAACGATGAACAGGACGGGAACATACCCTGTCTTGAAAACCCTGAATTTCTCACCTTTTTTGGTAATCAGAGCAGAGAGATAAAGAATGATAGCAATTTTGGCGAATTCCGCAGGCTGAAGACTGAAACCAAAAATGTGAATCCAGCTTCGTGCACCGTTCAATACCGCGCCTGAGATCAAAACAATCACCAACATGACCGTAGTCAGCAGGAAAAAGGGTGCATAGAGCTTTTTGTACTTGTTAAAGCGGATATTCATGGCAAAAAACATGCCAAATAGACCGATAATCGCCCACATAAGTTGTTTTTTCGTGAAGTAAAGGGCATCATTGTTAAATCTTTCGCTTGCGATTGCAATGCTGGAACTGGAGCTGAATACCATCACCAGTCCAAAGCCCACCAACAATAAAGTGAGGATTAGCAGTTGAAAATCCGGCGTGCCTCTCTTCGTTTTCGTTTGGGCCGTTTGTTGTTTCATCGTTTGGCCCAGCCTATGCTTCCAGCAGTTCTTTAAGCTGCTGTAATTTTTGGGCTGCCAGCTTCACGACTGGTTGCGGAACGGAAGAGTCATAATCCAGGCCGTGAGGGAAGGTGGCTTTGCCAAGATATACTGCTTCAACAGCAAGAACGGTATCCGGTTTTTCCAATTTTCCTTCCACTGCGCGGGTATTAATGCGTACAAAGTATTCTGAGTTGGTTTGTTCATCTTCAATTTTGTAGTCATATGTAGCACGGTAATATTCCCATTGCCACCGGACAAATCCGACTTTCTCGGCGCTCTCATCCAGGTATGCCAAGTCGCTCTTCAAGCCATCCAAGCCTGTATTCTCAAAAATCATAAGCGTTTGATCCTCCTCATAAGCTTCCGAGTATATTTCTCGAGTATTTCTCTAGTTCATGATAGTATGTTTCCCCTTCCCGTGCAAGCTTTCGAGAGGCGTTTCGTATCGGTTTTCTTCCAATTCTGCTACAATATACAGCAATAGGTTTGAAGAGGAAGGTTCGGGCTTGATATAAGTCCCGTTCAAGATTGAAAGGGTGGAGAGACATGACTAATAATATATGGTGGGAAGATCTGCAGATCCACATGTTGGAATGGCGGCGTCACCTTCATCGCAATCCAGAGGTTTCCTTTCATGAGGAGAAGACATCCTCTTTTGTAGCGGATATGTTGGAGAGCTTTGGCGTTGAAGTAAGGCGTCATGTTGGTGGTCACGGGGTCATTGGTACAATCCGTGGCGACAAGCCGGGTCCTGTCGTCATGCTGCGAGCTGATATGGACGCACTTCCAATTCAGGATGAAAAGAATATCGAGTATGCGTCACAACAAGCAGGAGCGATGCATGCGTGCGGCCACGATGGTCATATCTCCATCTTGCTCGGTACAGCATTGTATTTCAGCCGTCACAAGCAGGAGATCCAAGGAGAGATTCGCTTTTTGTTCCAACCAGCAGAAGAACTTCTTCCAGGCGGTGCAGTCCAGGTCATTGCAGATGGGGCGCTTGAAGGCGTGGATGTCATATACGGCATTCATCTGTGGACCCCCCTGCCTGTAGGTGTTGTTGCCAGTAAAGCAGGACCGATGATGGCGGCGGCGGACGATTTTTACATTGAACTCAAAGGCAAGGGTGGACATGGCGGGATGCCACAATCCACGATAGATAGTCTTATCGCGGGTTCTGCGCTTGTGATGCAGCTTCAGACTGTTGTCAGCCGTTCGGTGGATCCATTGCAACCGGCGGTGCTGACCATTGGTACAATGCAGGCGGGCTCGGCTCAGAATGTAATTGCAGAGCAATGCAAAATGAGCGGTACGGTAAGAACGTTTGATGAAGAGACCCGAAACGGGATGAAAGAGCGCGTGCTTACTATGGTTGCCCAGACAGGGGCAGCTTATGGGGCAGAGACGCAAGTGAAATATATTATGGGATATCCGCCTGTAGTGAACGATGAAAAGGAGACAGCACGTTTCTTCAGGGAAGCTACAGAATTATTCGGGGCAGAACGAGTGCAATCTTCCCCGATGCTGATGCCAGCGGAAGATTTTGCGTATTATCTGCAGAAGGTTCCAGGGTGTTTTATGTTTGTTGGAGCAGGCAACCCGGATAAAAATGCAATCTATCCGCATCATCATCCGATGTTTGATTTTGATGAAGACGCCATGCAGACGGCTGTGAAATTGTTTATTGCCATGGCTAAGGGTTACACAACCGAATGACTTTAGATTCAGTTGGGCATCCTGTTCATACGAAGGTATGGGCAGGATGTTTTTTTGTGGATTTTTATAGGGATTGGGCAAAAAGTCCACTTTTCGGTACTGAAGACCAGACTTTTTGAACTTGCACTTAATGTGGTTCATTTTCGGAAGCTGCCGGAACTGGACTTTTTTGTGATAGGAGGAAGGCTCCAAATGGAAGAAACAG
This sequence comes from Paenibacillus amylolyticus, assembly GCF_050990605.1. Taxonomy (GTDB): domain Bacteria; phylum Bacillota; class Bacilli; order Paenibacillales; family Paenibacillaceae; genus Paenibacillus; species Paenibacillus amylolyticus_H. The sequence continues at coordinate 4,246,875 of NZ_CP158832.1, read as the reverse complement.
AACAGATGGTAAGGACGGATGCTTGTATCGTTCAACGAGATTTTACAGTTTTGCTGGAAGTCGGTCACCCCGGATTCGAAAGAGCAAGAGAGCAGCTTGGGATGTATTCAGAACTGGTTAAGACACCGGCAGCATTTCATACCTACCGAATCACTCCGCTGTCGCTCTGGAATGCAGCTGCGTTGGGGTGGAATTCAGATCAGGTCATCGCAAGTCTGGAGCTGGTATCGCGCTGGAACGTACCTGCTGCACTGATACAGGATATTCGGAGAATTATGGATCAGTATGGCAAATTAAAGCTGCATTCCGAAGCAGATCACACCAGAATGCGCCTTTACAGTGAGGATGAACGGTTGCTCGATGAATTAAGTGGATTGAAAACGATAGCTGCCTTTCGTATGGAACGCAAGGACGCTCATCAACTTATGCTCCCGGGAGAACAGCGAGGGTTATTAAAAAGGGAATTAACACGATTGGGTTACCCTGTACTTGATTATGTGGGGTATCGGGAGGGAACAAAGCTTTCATTCCAATGGCGAACCAATCATCATCCAGGGGACCGTTCAGTGCAATTTGCGCTGCGTTCTTATCAGAAAGAGGCTGTGGATGCATTCGAAGGCAGTGAGGGCATGGGAGGAAGCGGTCTACTTGTACTTCCTTGTGGGGCAGGTAAAACGGTCATTGGTATGGCCGTGCTGGAGCGGCTTCAATGTGAATGCCTTATTTTGACGTCCAATACAACGTCTGTGCGACAGTGGATTCAGGAAATCCAAGACAAAACCACAATCACCAGCGAACAGATTGGTGAGTATTCAGGTCAGAAAAAACAGGTGAAACCTGTGACTGTAGCTACCTATCAGATTCTTACACACCGAAAATCAAAAGATGCTGATTTTACCCATATCAAACTGCTCAGTGAGCGACAATGGGGGTTGATCATATATGATGAAGTACATTTGCTTCCAGCGCCGGTGTTTCGTGCAACTGCGGATATTCAAGCTACGCGAAGGCTGGGATTAACAGCCACATTGGTTCGAGAGGATGGCTGTGAACAGGATGTATTTTCGTTAATTGGTCCGAAGCTCTATGACATGCCGTGGAAACAACTGGAGCAGCAAGGGTGGATTGCTGATGTACAATGCCAAGAGATCCGTATCCCATTCTCCCCGGAATTAAGATCGAATTATCTGCAAGCCGAGGTTAAGCATCAATTTCGATTGGCTGCAGAGAATCCGGCGAAGGTACGTGTGGTTAAGCGTTTGCTGGAACGTCATCGGGATTTACCTGCGCTAGTAATTGGACAATATCTGGACCAACTAGAGTTGATTGCCCGGGAAATTGAAGCACCTTTAATCTCGGGAACCATGTCACAGCAGGAGCGAATCAAATGGTTTGCCGCTTTTCGACGTGGAGAGATTAAAACAATTGTGGTATCCAAGGTTGCCAATTTTGCTGTAGATCTGCCCGATGCTGCTGTTGCGCTTGAAATATCCGGGAGTTTCGGTTCAAGGCAGGAAGAAGCACAGCGGTTGGGACGAATTTTGAGACCAAAAGCAGGGGAAAACAAAGCGTATTTCTATGCATTGGTATCAGAGGATAGCAAGGAACAGGAGTTTGCATTACACCGTCAGATGTTCTTGGTGGAACAGGGATATGAATATGCCATCGTTCATGAGAACGAATAGTACATTTATACTCGCGAAAAGAGGAGGGAAATAGGATATGCCTTTATCTGGACCAAAAGATGAGCCTGTGGTACTGAATCTTGATTCGTGGTCAAAGCTTACTTTGGTAGAGCAGAAGGTGCTTGGTGCAATTTTTCACAAACATGCTGGTCAGCCTTTTTCCTCCCTCCTGCCGCGAGAACAGTGGGCCATCGAAGGACTAAGTGTCGCAGAAGCCAAATCTTCATTCGCTAACCTTAGGCAGCAAAGATGGATTGAATCTGTATATAAGAGTTGGGGAGAGCGATTATTCTATATTCCTGCTTTGCTGATGGAGACATTGACGATTGCTTACGTACAAAGAGTGGGCATAATCGTTGAACAAATGGCACAGCATGCTCATGTACTACAGGAAGGAAAGCCCGACATTGCTGGGGAGCTACTTCATCTGGTCGCGTGGATCGGAAGAGAAGGACTTCCTTTGACAGGTAAAGGTACGATACATAAGAGAACGGTTCAAAAATTAAGTGTGGTCACAGTGTTATCTTCGACAGACTTTGAAGGTCTGGGAATCCAATATGAACATTCGGATGTGTATCCGACCCACGTAGCGATTCTTATCGATCTACTACTTAGTTTGAATCTGGTTGAGAAGTCGGATGGCCAAATTCAGATTGCAGACCATCGATTACAACAATGGTTGAAGCTCTCATGGAGCCAGATGCATCGGGAGATATATCAAGCGTGCATGGAAAGGTACGGAGACGCTGAACCGGCGTTGCAGCATTTCCGTTATCAATTGGCAGTGTTTGCTCCAGAAAAAAACATATGGTGCCATATAGAGAATTCGGAATTGAAACCACGGGTCAGAGGCTGGCTCAGCGCACTGGCTGGTTGGGGTTATGGCGACGTCGGAGTAAATCAGTCAGGAGATCTGGAATTCCGTTGGCTGATCGAACCGCATAGCCTGTTATATAAGGATCAAGAGATGGTAACTGAAACGGAGCCGTGTGGATTTTACATGCAGCCAGATTTCGAAATGTTGGTACCGCCGGAAGCAAGGCCTGATGTGATCTGGATGCTGGAGCAATGCGCAGAACGGGTGACGCGTGATCAAATGTCCATCTACCGCATGACAAAAGAACGATTCCTTTTGGGCATAGCCAGAGGGTATGGGTTACATGAAATGATGGAGTTTCTGGATCAATATGCCCTGACAGGCATACCGGAGAATGTACGTATTGTGTTGGAAGGTTGGGGGAAGGAGACGGATGCTGCACCGTTGAATGTAGAACGGAAGATGAAGGTAATGGAGGCAAGTACAGGCTCCACAGATGATTCGAAGTTATTAGAAAAAGAAGTGTTGGGCAGTGTACATTCTTCTTTCTACACACCCTATAATCAAGGTCTGGTTGATGTCCCTGCATCTCTGCGTGGATTGGAGCGTGATCATTCTGTAATGGAGAAGAAGTTTTCTCTATTGGGGTTTGAGGAGATACCGGAGACCTGGTACAGGGAGTGGCGTCGATATCATAGTTCAACCGCCCGACAGATTGCTGCCAAAGCCATCGAGTGGCAGACCAAGCTGGGGATACGGCAGGAAAATCGTACGCAATACCTCATTCCACATCAGGTAGAAGGTCATGAACAATGGACTTTAAGCGGTTGGTGCATGTTGGATTCAAGTGAACATACATCAAAGACAGAATGGCGTACATTCTCCCCATCGGAGTGGGATACAATGCGTCTTATCCTGCCAGATGATGTTCTAACCTGACTATTTCACGTGAATATCAGGTTGAAAGGCGAATTTTCGAGTTCACCCTATTTCTAATTGCAGGAAAAACTCTTCTTAACTATTCATGGATATGCTATGATGAGGTAGTCTACGTTAAGTAGAACTTTATATATAGATAGGATGAATATTTCATGAGCGTAGCGGAAATGAACACGGTCGATATGGCCCAAGTGTTAACGGGCGCATATGAACTGGGCGACATGATTAACCAATCTGCCGAAGTATCGGATTATTTATATTGGAAGCAGCAGGTCGAGACTACCCCTGAGATTCAGATGGGGATTCGGAAGCTGAATGCCAAGAAGGAATTGTTTGAAGAAACACAGCGTTTCGGTCATTTTCACCCGGATTATCATGCAGCAAAAGACCAGGTGAAGGCTTTGGAACAGGAGTTGGAAAATTTCGAGGCGGTAATTCGCTTCAAACAGGCAGAGAAGTCCCTGGATGATATGTTATTCCAGATGTCAGAGACCATTGCATTTGCCGTGTCAACGACCATTAAGGTACCGAGCAATGATCCGAATCCGAAGGGCGGCTGCGGTAGTGGTGGCAAGTGTGGTTGCAGTTAAGTAATCATTATAGAAGGGCGGGGTACGATGATGTTTGCGGAAAGGACAGGATTCATTATTTGGGTCAGTGATTTGAAGGCTGCCCGTAATCTCGAAAAATATGGCACCGTGCATTATATCTCCCGCCGTATGCATTATGTGGTCATGTATGTTAATGCAGAACGGGCAGAAGATACGATGAAAAATGTGAAGCGACTTTCCTATGTGCGCAAGATCGAACGTTCGTATCGTAATGAGATCAAAACCGAGTATGCCAGCAAAACGATGGACAAAACGAGCTTTTACGGAATATAGACGAGAAACTGGAGGGACCCTTTGGGGTCGCTCTTTTCTTGAATTATGCACAAATGGACTCTTATGAAAAAAAGTTAAACTTACGCCTTGAGGTTGCGGGACTAATGTTGTAATATATTTGGTAATAAATAGATAGAAAGTCCTATCTGGTGGAGAGTGATTCCCATGCGTGATAAGGTGATGCAACGTTGGAGCACCTACGAGCCGTTTTTCGTGGCTCTTGGAGACAAGAAAGTGGCCGACATCGTCATTACCCATCATGCCAAGATGCGGTATGCAGACCGTATTGAGCCTGCACGTAGTGATGATGACCATATTGCGGCGTGGTTATGGGAGTGTCTGAAGCAGGACCGTATAACACCATACTACCGTAATGAACAGGACGTCTACCTGATCGATGAGGATCTGGTGGTGGTCGCCGAATTTTCGGAACTTGAAGGAGAATATGATATTGCGGGCAACCCGTTGCACAAAATGATTGTAGTTACGTTTCTGGGACGTATGTCGGAGACCATTGAGTTGAGGGACCTGAAGTCATATTATTCATGGTTAAGACATTCAAGAAGAATGACGCTGGTCAAAAATAGCCGCAAGCATAAGTAAGCCTGAGTAGATCCAATATGTTGAAATCATAGATTCAAGTATTATCGCATGCAGACAAGCTGCATGCTTTTTTTGTTGCCAAGCGGGAAATCGGCTACAATGTAGAGAGTGTAATCGAAGAGGGGCGAAGATATGAATTTTCACCAATTGCATATTTTTTATACGGTAGCAGAGAAGGGCAGTTTCTCTGCTGCTGCACAAGCATTACATATGACTCAACCGGCAGTAACGATGCAGATTCAATCATTGGAGGATTATTTTGGCACCAAGTTACTGCATCGTTCCACCAAAAAAATAGAATTATCCGAGGCGGGCCGGACGTTATTACCTCATGCGAAACGGAGTGTAGAGCTGGTCAGACAGACGGATGAAGCGATGTCGGCGTTTACCCAGATGTTACAAGGCAGACTTCAGCTGGGAGCCAGTTTAACGATCGGTGAATATGTGCTTCCACGCATGCTCGGGCCATTTGCACTTCAATATCCGGATATTTCAATCGTCATGAAAGTGATGAATACAACGCAAATTATGGATGATATATTGAAGCACCAGCTTAATTTTGGTCTGATTGAAGCGCCAGTGCACCACCCGGACATGATTGTAGAGCCTGTCATGCAGGACGAGCTGAAACTGATTGTACCTGCCGGGCATGATCTGGCTAAGCGTAGCAAAGTGAATATTGAGGATGTCATGAATTATCCTTTTGTGCTGCGTGAGAAGGGCTCGGGTACTCGTCAGGTGATGGAAGACCAATTGCAAAAGAAAAAGATTGATCCGCAGGATATGAATGTTGTGATGGAACTTGGCAGTACAGGAGCGGTAAAATCGGCCGTAGAGGCAGGGGTAGGCATTACGATGTTATCTCCTTCTTCGGTGCAGCATGAACTGGCTCTGGGACTTGTTCATATTGTGGATATCCGCGGACTCGAATTCAAACGGCAGTTCTATGCCATCCATCTAAAATCTTCCTTGTTGCCCCTGTCAGCAGTCGCTTTCCTGAACTATCTTCGTCAGCAGGAGCAGCCTGAGCCGGAACATAAGACGGGGAAGGCATAATCGTTGGCACCATCAATGATAGATAAGATGTAATCACAAACCACTTTTGGAAAGAAAGGAGTTGCTGTACATGAATCAAAGCAAAGGACGCTGTGATCTGCATACCCATAGTCAGGCATCGGATGGAATGCAGCCGCCTGCTGATAATGTGAAACTTGCCAAACAAAAAGGGCTATCGGCGGTTGCCCTAACAGACCATGATACAGTTGCTGGTGTAGCGGAAGCACAGCAAGCGGGAAAAGAGTACGATATTGATGTTGTTGCTGGAGTGGAGATCAGCACTCGGGCTGGTGGAAAAGATGTTCATGTGCTCGGGTATTATGTGAATACGGAGGATGAGCAATTCCTGCAACGGTTGCGCGGATTACGAGAAGCGCGAGATGAGCGGAATCATCTGATTATAACCAAGTTGCAGGAACTCGGGCTTAATATAAGCTGGCAGGAGGTACTGGATGAGCTGGGACGACCGTTAGAGCCGGATGAGAGTATTGGCAGACCTCATATGGCCGATGTGCTGGTGAAGAAGGGATACGCTGTTGACATGCGGGATGCATTCGATCAGTATCTTGCTGAAGGCAAGCCAGGCTTCGTATCTGTACCCCGCGTTGCGCCAGAGGATGCGTGCGAGTGGATCAGAGCCGCAGGTGGGGCCGCTGTGATTGCCCATCCGGGTCTCTATAATGATGATGAATTGGTGCGACGTATCATCGAAGACTCTCGTCCAGATGGCCTTGAGGTGTTTCATTCGGACCATGGCCCGGATGAGGAACGCAGGTATGGTGAACTGGCCAAGGAATACGACCTCATTGAAACAGGTGGATCTGATTATCATGGCAAACGGCAAGGTATTGTTTTCCATGGAGATCTTGGTAGCAAGACCGTAACGGTTGATGTGTTGGAAAGGCTGAGGGCAGCTGCTTCACAGCAAAAAGTAGAGTAAGCGAGACGTTGCAACGCTCTATCTGACTATAATAAATTCTGTATTACTGGGATGCATTTTAAGTCAAAGTAGTAAAGGACATGCAAACATGATAGGGCTGAACCTTCATGTTTGCATGTCCTTTTTATTGTGCTCAAAAGAGTCTATGTGATCGAATAGTTGACCCAATCGCCACGTGTAGCTCCAAGACGATCGAATAATTTCTGTGCCCGTTCATTGGTCACTGCTGTGATCCAGGACATATAAGCACAGCCATGATCACGTGTATACTGCTGACAGTGTGCAAATAATTTTGCTTCTGCTTCGCCTTCTCTGAATGTTTCCGTAACAAATAGGTCATTCATGATGGCAAGACGTTCTGCTTTCATTGTGCTGTTTGTAAAGAACAGGGTGGCAAATCCGATAAGCTTCCCGTCCTCTTCTGCCACGAATTGAGCACCGATCTGCTGATTAAGCAGGTTGTTGATCAGAAGCTGGATGGATTGATCACCAGGCCAAGGGTTGTTGTAGAATCCCACCACATAGTCATGCATTAATGCCATCAGGGGTTTCAGATCATCAGGTTGCGTTTCTCTGATAAGTATGGTCATGGTACACTTCCTTTAACTATAAATTTTATTCATTACAATTGAATTATTATACATATAAATGAATTAATATTCAATGAGGAAGCTAAATAAGCCGAGCTTCACATATCATTGAAACAAGTAATGCAACGCAAAAATCCCCTGAACCGTTAATGGTCAGGGGATTCTGTCTTTGTTACTTTTACATCTATATAATTTGAACTAATCATTTACACGATAACGGAGAGGACAGAAAAAACCTGAAAAAGCGAAGCGTGCGCTTTTATCACCGGATTTTCCCTTGAGAAAAGGGAATCAAAAAATCTGGGGATAACAGCGATTGGAAGGTTATTCTGTCATCGTAGTCTGAGTGTAAATAATCTGTAATTTAACTTATATAGCCTTATCCATTTTTAATGGTGGATGGCAGACTCTTGATCAATTCATCATTTGGCGTGACAAACAAGGTCTTCTGATGATCATAGATGACAAAACCAGGCTTCGCACCACTTGGTTTGCGTACATGACGGATAAACGTGTAATCGACTGGCACACTGCTGGACTCCTTGGCTTGACTGAAGTATGCAGCAAGCTGTGCTGCTTCTTCCAATGTAGCTTCACCAAAGTCCGTACTGCGAATAACGACATGTGAACCTGGAATGTCTTTGGTGTGCAGCCAAGTGTCGTTGGAAGACGCGAGACGGTTCGTCACGTACTCGTTCTGCAGGTTGTTTTTGCCCACAAGAATATCAATTCCCTCCGAGGAAGTGAACTGGTGTACGGTCGGACGATCGCTTTTCTTCTTCTTTTTACCTTTTTTGTTACGGTCGCGAAGGTATCCTTGCTGAACAAGCTCATCCCGTATTTCCTCAATATCGTTCATCGATGCAATGGATAGCTGCTGTAACAGGTTATCAAGATAGTCAATTTCGTCCTTGGTTTTGCCAAGCTGCTCATGAATGACAGCCAAACTGTTTTTGTATTTGTTATACCGCTTGAAATAACGTTGTGCGTTGTCAGACGGTGTGAGCAGCGGATCAAGCTGAATGGTAATGTTGGCTTGGTCTTCATCATAGAAGTTCACAAGCTCCACGCTTTTGTCCCCTTTGTGGACCTGATGCAGAGAGGCAAACAACAACTCACCCCATAGTCTGAACTTGTCCGCATCATCCGCTTCCAGCAGATCCTTGTTCAGGTTGTCGAGCTTTTTGATGTTCTTGCTTCGCTCATTCTGCAGAAAACGGAGCAGATCACTTACTCTCTGTTTAACCGTGTCCCGTTCAGCCTTGTCTCCGTAATAATCTTCCATGCATTTGCTCATCGTGTCATAGGTTTTCTCCAACTCCTGAATGCTCTCAAGATGAACGGCCGAGAAAATCATTTTACCTTTGGCGTTCATTCCGGTTACAGGCGTGTAGAGTTGATCTCTCACAGGTCCCATCACGGCTTCAAAAGCGTTCCAGAGTGCGTCAGCCTCAACTCGGCTCTCACCCTCAATCACAGCCGGAGTGCTCACGGTGCCTTCAGCAGCAGTCCCACGGGCTGCAATCTCTCCCGCAATCAACGGGCTTAGACCGCTGAAGGAATTCACAAGCCAGCGTGATGCCTCGTCTTCAGTGGCATGATAGCTGTCCTCGAATGCTGCACGGCTTATTTCGAGCGGATTACTTTTATGTTGTTCGGGTGGGGAGGTGTAGGAGAAGCCGGGCATGATGACCCGGTAGCTGCTGATGGACGGAGTCACATGATGAATACCATCCAGAATCGTTCCTGTAATGGGATCAAGCAAAATAATATTACTGTGACGTCCCATCAATTCAATGATGATCCGTTTAACCGAAACATCCCCCAGTTCGTCGCGTTGGCGCACATCGATGTGGATGATACGTTCCATGCCAATCTGACGGATCTCCTCAATGATTGCACCTTCACAGTGCTTGCGGAGCAACATGCAGAACATGGGTGCTTCCGTAGGGTTAAGGAATGTCTTTTCCGTAAAATGCACACGCGGATATGTCGGGCTTGCCGAAACAAGCAATTTACTATTACCGCGCTGAGCACGCAGTGTGAGAACTACGTCATGGCCATTCGGCTGGTGGATCTTGCTGATACGTCCACCAATGCAGCCTTGCAGTTCATGAACAATGGCCCGTGTTACAATGCCGTCCAATGCCATTTTTTCCACTTCCTCTCTATCGAGCATCTGCATTTATCATGCCAAATGCTTCATCTATATAACTGAAACGTGCAACCAGGTATGTAAAAAAATAAGGACTGGCTGCAGATTCTTCGTTGCTTACCTTTTGAACGCTGAGAATGGTACTGCGCAGAACATCGCAGACTTTTATTTTAGCCTATTCTGTCCATCAGGGAAAGGATTCACCTTCCGGGTGCTAATCACAGACCTGTCCGAATACATATAGAGCAGGTAGTTTGTCCGGCATAGTGTACAGCCTGTCGACCAGCACGCCGGTGAAGCATGTGAGCTTATTTAGCTGATGAAATACAGACTGGGAGGGAAACTTGAAGCATGGAACATACCAAGTGGCATCAACTTAGTGATGAAGAGCTTCGTAACACTCTTGGCGTCAGCCCGCAGGAAGGATTGACGGATGAAGCTGTAGCAGAGAAGAGGAAAGTGGTCGGTTCGAATGAGCTGAGCGAGGGGAAACGCATATCTCCGATTACGTTGCTTTTGAATCAGTTCAAGGATTTTATGGTGCTGGTATTGATGGGAGCAACGTTGGTATCCGGATTGCTGGGTGAGTATCTCGACGCGGTAACGATTGTGGCTATTATCGTACTGAATGCGATTCTGGGATTTGTACAGGAATTCCGGGCTGAACGATCTCTTCGTGCATTGAAACAGTTGTCTGCACCTCTTGCCAAAGTGCTTCGATCGGGTCAGGAAGTACATCTTGCCGCCAAACAACTCGTACCCGGGGATATTGTCATGGTGGAGAGTGGTGACCGAATACCTGCTGATGTACGCTGGCTGGAAACGAACAGTCTGGATGTCGAGGAGTCGGCACTTACCGGGGAATCTGTCCCCGTAAGTAAACATTGCCTTCCGATTGCTGATGAGGATGTTCCGCTGGGTGATCAGAAGAATATTGGTTTTATGGGTACCATGGTCACTCGTGGTACAGCGAAAGGTGTGGTTATCCGTACGGGGATGGAGACGGAGATGGGCAAAATCGCCGATCTGATCCAGAATACGGAGGAACAGGAAACACCGTTACAGCACAGGCTGGAACAACTGGGCAAAATTCTGATTTTTGTCGCATTGGGATTAACCATTATGGTTGTCGTCGCCGGGATATTGCACGGACAACCAGCGGTCGGCATGTTTTTGGCAGGGGTCAGCCTCGCGGTTGCTGCCATACCGGAAGGTCTGCCGGCCATCGTAACCATTGCACTCGCACTAGGTGTACAGCGGATGATCAAACGTAAAGCCATTGTACGCAAACTGCCTTCTGTTGAAACCCTTGGTTGTGCATCCGTAATCTGTTCGGATAAGACTGGCACGCTCACCCAGAACAAGATGACGGTAACGGATGTGTGGCTGGAGGGACGCAGCATCAAGGTTACCGGGGATGGTTATGCACCTGAAGGGCAGATGCTGGAGAACGGTCGTACGGTGGAGTTGAAGAGTGATCAATCCCTACGCAGAATGCTCCAGATTAGCACACTTTGCAACAATGCGAGTATTGTGGAGACCGTTGCAAGCCAGATGGGGAACAAGAAAAAAGGCAAGGATACCAAAAAGGAAAGTAAGAAAAATACGAAAAAAGATGATCTCCAAGAAGAAACGGCCAAGGGAGAAAATGTATTTTGGGAGCTGAAGGGTGATCCGACGGAAGGGGCGCTCGTCACACTGTCCTCCAAAATGGGGCTTACCCCTGCTGGCCTCAAAGAGTTGTATGCCCGGGAGCAGGAGTTCCCGTTTGATTCAGAGCGCAAACGCATGTCGGTCCTGGTTCATCATCAGGGAGGCCGAATGATTTATACCAAAGGTGCACCGGATGTGTTGATCGGACACTGCAGCTATATTTTGTGGGAAGGCAAGGTTGTACCTTTCACTGGAACACTGCGGCAGAAAGTGATGGCAGCCAACGAGAGCATGGCCGGCGCGGCACTGCGTGTCCTCGGAATGGCCTATCGTGAAGTGCGTCCGGAAGAAAAAGTGGCTGACGAACACGCCGCCGAGAGTCAGCTTGTCTTCGTAGGACTTGCAGGTATGATAGATCCACCGCGTCGTGAAGTGCGAGATGCGATTGCAACATGCCGCAAGGCGGGGATACGAACTGTCATGATCACAGGTGATCATGGAACAACGGCAGAAGCCATTGCGCATCAGCTGGGTATTCTTCAACGCGGTGGTGCTTCTCTAAGTGGTCAGCAGCTGGCAGGCATGACGGACGAGCAACTGGATAAACAGGTGGAGGGCATCTATGTGTTCTCAAGGGTTTCTCCTGAACATAAGCTTCGCATCGTAAAATCGTTGCAGCGCAAAGGGCATGTCGTTGCCATGACGGGGGATGGAGTGAACGACGCTCCGGCGATTAAAGCGGCTGACATCGGAATCGCGATGGGCATTACAGGCACAGATGTGACGAAGGAAGCTTCGGCGCTCATTCTGAGTGATGACAACTTCTCAACGATCGTGGCTGCCATTGAAGAAGGTCGTAATATTTATGAGAACATTCGCAAGTTTATCCGTTATTTGCTGGCATCGAACGTGGGCGAAATATTAACAATGTTCTTTGCCATGATGATGGGCCTGCCGCTACCACTCGTGCCTATTCAGATTCTGTGGGTTAATCTCGTAACGGATGGTTTGCCTGCAATGGCGCTCGGGGTAGATCAGCCGGAAAAAGATTTGATGGAACACAAACCCCGTGGAGCCAAGGAAAATATTTTCGCCCGCAGACTGGGTTGGAAAATCGTCAGCCGGGGTGTATTGATTGGATTATGTACACTCGGAGCCTTCTGGCTTACCCTTCAGGCTGCACCGGATAATCCGGGTCAACTGATCAAGGCACAGTCTGTAGCTTTTGCTACACTCGTTTTGGCACAGCTTATTCATGTCTTTGACTGCCGTAGTTCGCGGTCGATCTTTCACCGGAATCCACTACAGAACAAATATCTGGTTCTTGCCGTTATTTCATCAGTTGTACTGATGCTGGTTGTCATGTACGTTGAACCGTTGCAGCCGATCTTCAAAACCGTACCGCTTGGTTTGCGTGAATGGGCGATCTGTATCGTTGCAGCGGGCATTCCAACGTTCCTTATGGGCGCAGGCAGCGTGTGGGGTGGTCGTCGTAACCGCCGTCGTATGGGTGGTTCTGGCCGCTTCGTACCGAAAAGTACAAAGTTTTCGGCATAAAATCAATACCTTTTCCTGACCTATTTCGTTATGCTATCCTCAAAATGATTCAAAGCGGCAGCTTTGGCATTTTGCAGGATAGCTTTTTTGTGTACATGTTGAATATGAATTTCTATGGTAATCCTGTAGAAGAGCAAGAATATAGCTTTGGCAGCAGACTGCCAAAAGGAGTGGGCAAGATGATGGAATTTACGAAAATGCATGGACTTGGTAACGATTTTATCGTTGTATTTGGTGAAAAGGAGCTTCCGGCAGATGCAGCAGAATTGGCTGTGAAATGGTGCAACCGTTTCTTTGGCATCGGTGCGGACGGCCTGGTTTATATACTGCCTTCGGAGAAGGCGGACTTTCAGATGCGTATCATGAATTCGGACGGTTCGGAAGCAGAACAGTGCGGGAATGCCATTCGCTGTGTATCCAAATATGTATACGATCATGGTCACGTGAACCAGGAGCAGATTACCATTGAAACGATTGGTGCAGGGGTACAGCCTGTGAGTCTCAACATTCGTGATGGTAAAGTGGAAACGGTTCGCGTGGATATGGGTGAGCCGATCCTGAACGGTCTTCAAGTGCCTACAACGGTGGATGCCAACCCAGTGGTTGATCACTATATTGAGGCGAATGGACATGCGTTCAAATTCACTGCCGTATCCATGGGTAACCCTCATGCGGTGATCTATGTAGATGACGCTGTGAATTTTGACCTCACAACCTGGGGCCCGCTTCTCGAAGTACATCCGATGTTCCCCAAAAAAATCAATGTGGAATTCGCCACAGTTCGTGACCGTGGATATGTGGACATGCGTGTATGGGAACGCGGAGCTGGTCCAACACTTGCTTGTGGAACCGGAGCTTGTGCGACACTGGTATCCTCTGTCCTGAATGGACATACAGATCGTACAGCAGTTATCAGCCTCAAGGGTGGGGATCTCCACATTGAGTGGAATGAAGATGATAATCATGTGTACATGACTGGCCCTGCTGAAGTTGTATTCAAGGGAATTACTTCATAATCAAGTGAACGGTGTAACACAAGAGGCCTGCGGGCCTCTTTTTTGTCAAAAAGGACAGGTCGTGTCTCCTGTACAGAGACATATTAGGGGCTGTATGGCAAGAAAGTCCATATGAGCTGGATACTCATCAAAAACCTGTGTTTTTCTTCGTTTTTTAGCGTTTTTTGTGTTACATTAGTATGTAAATGATCACAGCTAGGCGGGGGGAAATGGGATGAAGGCGGATTTGCGCAAAGTTATGCAGGAGCGGGTTCTCGTTGGAGATGGGGCCATGGGAACATTTCTGTACCAAATGGGGTTCCCGGTAGGGATTTCATATGAAGAATTAAACTTGATTTCACCTGAAGTGGTGGCGGATGTACATCGCCGTTATCGGGATGCAGGTACAGAGATATTTGAAACAAATACGTATTCTGCCAATTACGACAAGTTGTCCAAGTTCGGTCTGGAGTCCAAGGTGGAGGACGTGAACCGTGCCGGCGTACGCATTGCCAAAGAGGTAGCTGGAGATACCGGTTATGTACTTGGTGCAGTTGGTTCCATTCGAGGTGGCAAGCGGACGAATGTGTCAACGAGTGAACTGAAACGCTTTTATCAACAACAGATCTTTGCACTGCTTGATGAAGGCGTGGATGGCATTCTGCTTGAAACCTTCTATGATATCGAGGAAATGGATATTGCTCTTTTGCAAGCGCGCAAGCTGAGTGATCTGCCCGTGATTGGACAGTTCGCGGTAGAGGATGTAGGACACACACTGGACGGATATACAATGCCTGAAGCCTTCCGGATCATGCGGGAGCAGGGTGCGGACGTAATTGGTTTTAACTGTCGCTCAGGTCCAAACGGGATTATGCGTGCCATGGAAACCGTCTCCGGACGTATTGGTATTCCGATGTCTGTCTATCCGAATGCGGGTGCAGCAGATTATGTTGATGGTGAGTTCCGTTATGGTGCGACTCCGGAGTACTTTGGTCAGACGGCAGTGCAATTTGCCGAACTGGGTGCTCGTATTATCGGCGGTTGCTGTGGTACGACACCTGATCATATTACCGCTATGAAAGAGGCGCTTGCTGATTATGTGCCTTCGCCTATTTTGGAGCCTGATCCGTCAGAATCCAAACCGCGTATCGTGCTGCATGAAAATGTGGATGAGCGTTCCGGACGTGGAGGACAGCCTACGATTGTTGATCTGGTCAAGCAGCGTCACACGGTCATTGTTGAACTTGACCCGCCACGTGACTTGGACATTGCCAAGTTCATGAAAGGTGCCGAGACATTAAAAGCGGCAGGGGCCGATGCCCTGACACTGGCCGATAATTCTCTAGCAGTTACACGGATGAGCAATATGGCGCTGGGTCACCTCGTTCAGGATCGAACGGGCCTTCGTCCACTTGTGCACATTGCCTGCCGTGACCGGAATCTGATTGGAACACAGTCACACATGATGGGTTTTGATGCTTTGGGGATTAATCATGTACTGGCTGTAACAGGAGATCCTGCAAGGTTTGGTGATCTGCCGGGTTCAAGCTCAGTATACGATCTGACTTCTTTTGAAATCATACGCATGATCAAACAGTTGAACGATGGGGTTGCCTTCTCGGGTAAACCGCTGAAGCAGAAAGCTGGCTTTGTGATCGGAGCGGCATTTAATCCCAATGTGAAATATTTGGAGAAAGCTGTACAACGTCTGGAGAAGAAAATTGCCTCTGGGGCAGATTACATCATGACACAACCGATCTATGACCCTGAGTTGATTGTAGCAATGCACGAAGCGACCAAACATCTGGATGTGCCCATTTTTGTAGGTGTAATGCCGCTGGCGAGTGGACGGAATGCAGAGTATCTGCATAACGAAGTTCCCGGAATTCAGCTTTCGGATGAAGTGCGTTCCCGTATGGCAGGTCTGGAAGGCGAAGAGGGCCGTGCGATGGGGGTAAAAATTGCCAAGGAACTGCTGGACGTAGCAACAGCCCATTTCAAAGGCATCTATCTTATGACACCGTTTATGTTCTACGGCATGACGGCAGAACTGACTCAATACGTATGGGAGAAGTCGGAGCATCAATGTCCTACTTGTTTCAACCCTAATAATCAATTACAATAGTAAAACGGATGTGATGCCGATGTCATTCAGTATGACCGGATACGGTCAATCCGCCTTTCATTTTGGCGGCTATAAGGTACAATTAGAGATCAAATCTGTTAATCATCGTTATTGCGAAGTGATGATGCGTCTGCCAAGAGAGTGGACGTATTATGAAGACGGTTTGAGGAAGATCGTACAGGGCCGTTTGAAACGTGGGCGGATTGATGTTTATGTAATGAAAGAAAAAGAGGAAGACCAGGCTCTTCCCGCTGTTCTGAATGAACAGACGGTCAGGGCCTATCTGCAGGCTGCAGAGCAACTGGAAACCCAATATGGAATGCAGGGCAAACCAAGTATTGTGGATATGCTTGGACTGCCGGACGTCATGGTTCATTCGGATGGGACAAGTTCCATACCCGAAGAGCGGAAGGACGAATGGGAGCGAGTTCTGCAGGAAGGATTGAAAGAGGCTCTGTCCAGCCTTGAACAGATGCGCGCTCGCGAGGGTCTTCATCTGGCCAGTGATCTGGAACGGCGGATTACCCGTCTGGAGTCACTGCATACCGAGATGCTCGATCTTGCACCGACTGTGGTAATTGATTACCGCAACAAGCTAAGACAGAGGCTTACGGAAATGCAGGAAGAAGGCTCTTTCCCTTTTGATGAGCATAAATTGGGTATGGAAATTGCAATGTTTGCCGATCGTTCTAACATAGAAGAGGAGCTTACGCGTCTACAGAGTCACTTTGGACAGAGCAGGGAACTGCTGAAGAGTGATGAGCCCGTAGGTCGTAAGTTGGACTTTCTAATTCAAGAGATGAATCGGGAAGTCAATACGATTGGATCAAAAGCCAACCATTTGGCTCTGGTGAATCGTGTTGTCGAGATGAAGGCGGAGCTGGAGAAGATTCGTGAGCAAGCTGCGAATATCGAATGAACGGCCAAATTTCGGCAAAAGAGTCGCATGTATAGGGGGAAGAACCTGATTATGGCAATCAAACTCATTAACATTGGATTCGGTAACATCGTATCGGCGAACCGGATTATATCCATCGTGAGTCCGGAATCGGCGCCGATCAAGAGAATTATACAAGAGGCAAGAGATCGTCACATGCTGATTGATGCAACGTACGGAAGACGTACTCGTGCCGTAATTATTACGGATAGCGATCATGTCATTTTGTCTGCAGTTCAGCCTGAGACGGTCGCCCATCGTCTTTCTTCGAAAGATGATGATAACGACGAATAAAATGGAGTGTAATATGTCTAAGGGATTACTGGTAGTGTTGTCCGGCCCATCTGGGGTCGGGAAGGGTACGGTATGCAGCGCTTTGCGCAAACGGGTGCCGGAATTGATCTATTCCGTATCGGCGACAACCCGTCAGCCTCGTCTTGGTGAAGAACATGGTGTGAACTATTTCTTCAGAAGTCATGAAGAGTTCCAGAACATGATTGCTGAAGATCAATTGTTGGAACATGCGGAGTATGTTGGTAATTATTACGGAACACCGCGTGATTTTGTGGAGAAAACGATTAACGAAGGCCGCGACATCATTCTGGAGATTGAGGTTCAAGGCGCGTTAAAAGTGAAAGAAAAATTCCCGGAAGGGATCTTTGTTTTCCTGCTTCCTCCTTCTTTGGACGAGCTGAAAGATCGCATTCAGGGCCGTGGTACCGAAAGCCAAGCAACCATTGATCACCGGATGTCCGTGGCGGTTGATGAGATCAGTCTGCTGGAGCAGTATGATTACGCTGTTGTGAATGATGAAATTGATTTGGCGTGCAAGAGAATAGAAAGCATCATAATCGCCGAACATTGTAAGATCAATAAATAATCCCTTTTGCCGCTGCAGAATGCGATATAAGTGGGACAGTTGTCATATCATGTACTGAAGCGCTCCTTCTGGGAATGCTCGGATGTGAAGACATGCCACATCATTCTGTCAGGCGGCAACTTGCGATTATACTAATGCGAAGAGGTGTTTGTTAATATGCTGTATCCTTCTATTGATGAAATGATGAACAAAGTCGACAGCAAGTATTCCCTTGTTGTTGCTGCTTCCCGCCGGGCTAGACAGCTACGTGAAGGTGAAAAAACGGATTTAAGAGGTGCGAGATCCCATAAACAAGTTGGCGTTGCACTGGAAGAAATCTATGGAGACCTGCTCGTTGTCATCAAAGGACAGGACGAAGAAGAAGAGTAAGCCGCCTGCGGCTGCTCTTCAACTGCATACGGCGCAAGCCGGATTAATTGACAACCGCGAGGTTGTTATTTTTTTACCAGAATCAATTTCATAAATCACTAAAAATGGATTTTTGTAACTAGATATAGACAAATTGAGTCGTTTTGATCTATATCTAGCCTTGATTGAAGCAGCTAAAGGTATTATGAAATTTGATTCACGAATAAGCATATTTTAACGGAATCTTATTTAGACGTCGTATAAATATCGGGGGAAATAAACATGTTGAACGGTAAAAAAATCGTGCTTGGTGTGACAGGCGGCATAGCCGCTTACAAAGCGGCAACATTATGCAGTAGACTGGTGCAAAAGGGAGCCGATGTTCATGTGATTATGACAGCTTCCGCTACACAGTTTATTACCGAATTGACGCTGCAAACGTTGACCCGAAACACCGTATATACCGATACATTTGATGAGCGTGAGCCAGCAGTCGTATCCCACATTCATCTGGCTGATCTGGCTGATCTGGTTCTGGTTGCTCCGGCTACAGCGAATGTGATTGCCAAGATGGCGCATGGCATGGCAGATGATATGCTCTCAACGACGCTGCTTGCCACTACAGCCCCTGTCATGATTGCTCCTGCGATGAATGTACATATGTATGATCATCCGGCTGTAAAGCATAATATGAACCTGCTGGTTGAACGGGGTGCCATGATGATTGAACCTGGTGAAGGTCTGCTTGCGTGTGGATATGTGGGCAAGGGACGTCTGGAAGAACCGGAGAGTATTGTGGATGTGGTGGAACGTTTCTTTGAACAGCGCGAGTCTGCAGACCGCAGCCGGCAGGGACAAGCTGCATTGTTACAAGGCAAGAAGGTTGTCGTTACGGCTGGAGGTACGATTGAGCGCATTGACCCCGTACGATACATTACGAACGATTCATCTGGCAAAATGGGATTTGCCATAGCTGCAGCTGCGCGTGATCTGGGGGCCAATGTGAAATTGGTTATGGGTAATACCCAAGCCAAACCACCGGAGAACATTGAGTTGATCCCTGTACAGTCTGCACAGGATATGTATGAAGCCGTAACACGCGAGTGGGACGATGCTGATATCGTGGTTAAGGCGGCGGCAGTTGCCGATTATCGTCCAAAGGAAGTTTATACCGAGAAGATCAAGAAGAAAGGCGACACGCTGTCGCTCGAACTTATTAAAAATATAGATATTCTTGAAACGCTGGGCAAACAGAAGACTCATCAGTTTTTGATTGGTTTTGCTGCGGAGACTCAGTCCGTTGAGATGTATGCACGTGAGAAATTGGAACGGAAAAACTGTGATCTGATCGTAGCCAATGACGTAACCCACACGGGTGCAGGATTTGGAACAGACACCAACGCGGTACATATCTATGACCGGGAAGGTTTGGTGGAGGAGCTTCCAGTGATGGCCAAGGACGATGTGGCTCATCGGTTGCTCCGGATTGCGGCGGAGCGCATTGCCGGGAGGAATTAGGATATGGAGATTGCCAAGGTCATAGTCGATGTTCCCGTGAAGGAAACAGACCGGCCGTTTGATTACCTGGTACCTGAATCGATGAGGGAATGGATCGAGATTGGCAGCCGGGTGGGTGTACCTTTTGGTCATCGGACGGTGCAGGGATTCGTAATTGATCTTGTGCCGCGTACTGGAGAGGAAACATTCAAGCTTAAGCAGATTCAGGAGTTGCTGGACATTGTTCCCCCATTGTCAAAGGATTTGGTCGAGTTGGCCGAGTGGATGAGTGGGCGTTATGCCAGTAACCGGATTTTGTCATTGCAGGTGATGGTGCCGACCGCATTGAAAGGGAAAGCTGAGCGATACATCTCGCTGGGAGATGCACTTGATGGACAGATGGCGGGTGCACAACCGGATGATGAGGTGTTATTTGTTTGGGGAGAAGAGTCTACGAACGAGAAAGTGCAGCAGGACATCATCCGTTTTGTCAAAAGTCGGGGTCAGGTACCGCTGCAACAATTGAGTCGGAAATATCCCAATCATGCTGCACTAATTAAGAAATTATTGCTTGGTGGTGTACTGCTGGAAAGTCAGGCCATCAAGGACAAGCTGAATAAAAAAACGATGAAGTCTGTTGATCTGGCTGTAGATGTGGCTGCTGCTCAGGAAGCACTTGCATCATTCCCGGCGAAAGCACAGCGGCAGAAGGAGATTTTGGCTTTCCTGCTGGAAATGAAAGAACTGTTGCCTATGCCGATGAAAGAAGTGTTATCTACCCTGCAGGTATCAGCGGCGACGATGAAGGGTCTTGAGGAAAAGGGATTGATCGTCACCGAGGACGTGGAGGTCTTTCGTGATCCTTATCAGGGCAGGAAGTTCAAAGCGACTGAACCGCTGGTTCTGACCGATGAGCAAAAGCATGTCTACAACAATATCAATGGCCGATTGCAGGAACAACGCCACGGGGTCTTTTTGCTACATGGTGTTACGGGAAGTGGCAAAACGGAAGTCTATCTTCAAACCATTCAACGATGCATTGAGCAGGATCGGCAGGCGATCGTGCTTGTGCCTGAGATCGCACTGACACCACAGATGGTAGAACGTTTTAAAGGGCGGTTCGGCAATCAGGTTGCTGTCATGCACAGTCGCCTGTCTGGCGGTGAACGTTATGATGAATGGCGCAAGATTCGTGAGGGTCAGGTGAAGGTGGCAATTGGGGCGCGTTCAGCCGTATTTGCTCCATTCAGTCGGCTTGGGTTGATCATTATGGATGAGGAACACGAGACTTCCTACAAACAGGAGGAAACGCCGAAATATCATGCCCGGGATGTGGCGGTAAAAAGAGCACAGCAGCATCAGGCCGTAGTTGTTCTGGGTTCAGCTACACCATCGCTGGAAAGTTACTATGCGGCACGCTCGCAGAGCAACGACGATTTTGCACCACTCTTGCTGGAGATGCCAACGCGGGCATTGGGCAACAAGCTGCCCGAAGTGCGAATCGTTGACATGCGCGAAGAGTTGAAGGATGGTAACCGCTCCATGTTCAGCAGGGCTTTGCACAAAGGGCTGGAGGAGCGCCTGGAGCGTGGTGAACAGACGGTGCTTCTGCTGAATCGCCGTGGATATTCGACCTTTGTCATGTGCCGCAGTTGTGGATATGTAGCAGGTTGTCCCGAATGTGATATTTCACTGACGTACCATCAACGCTCCAATAATCTCCGTTGTCATTACTGCGGGTATGCGCAAGCCGCTCCGGAAGTGTGCCCGGATTGTGGAAGTGAGCATATTCGATATTTTGGTACAGGTACACAGCGAGTCGAGGAAGAGCTTGCCAAGCTCTTTCCGGGTATTCGGGTCATTCGGATGGATGTGGATACAACAACGGAAAAAGGGGCGCACGAGAAGCTGCTGAAACAGTTTCGTGAGAAAAAGGCGGATGTATTGCTGGGCACCCAGATGGTTGCGAAGGGACTTGATTTTCCGGATGTAACCCTGGTTGGTGTGATAACAGCGGATTCAGCGTTGAATTTACCTGATTTCCGTGCTGCGGAAAAAACGTTTCAGTTACTAACACAGGTAGCTGGCCGAGCTGGTCGGCACCAATTGCCTGGTGAGGTGTTTGTTCAGTCATATACGCCGGAGCACTACTCTATTGGCCATGCGGGTAAGCATGACTATGTATCGTTTGTACGTGAGGAACTGTTGCATCGTCGTAATTTGCAATATCCGCCATACTGTCGCCTGATTCTGGTGACCTTTTCGCATGAGCAGCTTCCGGTATTGATTCGTCTTGCCGAGAACTACACGCGAATACTAAAAGAGAAGGCTAATGCGGCCGGATGGCTCGGCAGTCTGGATCGATTCAGCAATGATGCCTTTGATGTTTTGGGGCCGGTAGCGTCCCCGATTCCCCGGATCAAGAATAGATACAGATTCCAATGTATGATAAAATGGCGGGGGGATGTAGACGCCATAGGACTCGCTCTGGCAACAGCCCGACGCATGGACGATGATGTTCAGGCGCAAAAATTGCTTATTAGTCTGGATGTAGACCCGCAAATGTTAATGTAAGCATTTTGCAGTGATGCGGATGTAAACAAGCGGTATAAACATAGATTAAAATGAATACCCAAAAATACAGAATATCGTCCTGAAATTATGATGAGGATTAGGAAGGTGCTTACAACATGTCGATTCGCATTATCGTGCAAGAACCAGATGAGGTACTCCACAAGAGAGCCAAAGAAGTAACCAAAATTACACCAAACGTACAAAAATTGCTGGATGATATGGCTGACACCATGTACGACGCAGAAGGTGTGGGTCTTGCGGCACCACAGGTCGGCATTTTGAAACGTCTGATTGTAATTGACGCAGGTGATGAGCAAGGGCTGATTAAGATGATTAACCCGGAGATCATTGCAAGTGAGGGAGAGCAGTTCGGACCGGAAGGATGTCTGAGTATCCCTGGAATTAATGGTGACGTTCGTCGTTTTGAGACTGTGACGGTTAAAGGTCTGGATCGTGAAGGCAAAGAGTTGATTATTACGGGTAGTGGCTTGCTGTCCCGTGCATTCCAGCATGAAATTGATCATCTGGATGGCGTACTGTTTACGGATATCGCCGAGAAAGTGTACGAAATTGCAGCCGATCAAACGGGACCGCGTCGTAATTAAGGAGTGATCGATTTGAATATTGTTTTTATGGGAACACCTGAATTTGCAGTTCCTTCTCTCGATATGCTGATTGCAGAGGGGTACCATGTGGTGGGTGTGGTGACTCAGCCTGATAAACCGCAGGGACGCAAAAAAGTACTTATGCCAACACCGGTTAAGGCCGCGGCAGAACGCCACGGTCTGCCGGTGTTTCAACCTGTTAAACTGCGTGATCCGGAAGCCGTAGCCCGCTTGGCTGAATGGAAGCCGGATCTGATCGTGACCGCGGCATTTGGTCAGATTCTGCCCAAAGCCGTGCTGGATATGCCTGTTCGCGGTTGTGTGAACGTGCATGGCTCTCTTTTGCCGAAATATCGCGGAGGAGCCCCGATCCAGCGTTCCATTATTAACGGGGAATCCGTGACAGGAGTCACATTGATGTATATGGCTGAAGGCCTGGACACCGGAGATATGATCTCGCGTGTGGAACTGCCGATTACGGATGAAGATACATCAGGATCGATGTTTGATAAATTAAGTGAGGCTGGTTCCAAACTGCTTCAGGCAGAAATGCCACGATTGATTGCAGGCGAGACAACGGCGGTCCCTCAGGATGATGCCGAGGCTTCGTATGCTCGCAATTTGACTCGGGAAGACGAGAAGATGGACTGGAATCGGACTTCACGCGAACTGTTCAATCAGATTCGTGGCCTTGTGCCATTTTCGGGTGCATTTACGATATGGGATGACCAGGTCTTCAAAGTCTGGGCTGCGGCTAACCCCGATCAGGTGGATCTGGAAACTTCATCGGATGCTGGACAAGCAGAGCCAGGAACAGTGCTGCAATTGAACAAGACAGGGATTGAAGTTCGTACAGGTAATGGATCTCTGTGGTTGACTGAGGTGCAGCCTGCAGGCAAAAAGGTGATGAAGGCTGCTGACTTTGCCCGTGGCGGTACACTGAAACCTGGAACGGTGCTGCGATGAGTGGTAACATACCGGGTCGTTCGTCAGGACAAGGTCAGAAAGCTTCCGCAAATGCAGCCGGACGCGAAGGAAATCGTCGTCCGAATCCGGGGAAATCGGGTGGCGCAGGAAATGCTTCCGCTAATGGTGCATCTCGCTCCCAAAAACCCAAAACATCTGCTCGTGCCTTGGCAGTCAAAGTTCTGAGTGCTATTGAGCAAGATGGAGCATACAGTAATCTGGAGTTGAACCGTCGTCTGAAAGAGGCGGATTTGAGTCCGGCAGATGCTGGACTAGCTACCGAATTGGTGTATGGAACAATCGCCAGATTGAATACACTTGATTATTATCTGGAACGTTACGTCGCCAAAGGAGTATCCAAACTGCAACCATGGGTTCGCAGCCTGCTGCGGATCAGCGTATATCAGATGATATATCTGGATCGTATTCCCGAGCATGCCGTGGTGAGCGAAGCGGTTAATCTGGCGAAGAAACTGGGTCATCAGGGAATCTCGGGCATGGTGAATGGTGTACTGCGCAATATGATCCGCAATCGGGATGAACTTCGTATTCCAGAGAATTTGCCCGTTGCCGAACGTATTTCACTGGAGCATTCCCACCCGTTATGGATGGTTGAACGCTGGATCGCCCATTATGGCGCGGAGACAGCGGAAGCCATCTGCCGTGCGAATAATGAGCCTCCAGCAGTGAGTGTCCGAGTCAATACAACAATGACCACACGGGAGAAACTGATGCATGAGATGGCAAGCACAGGTGCAATCGTTGAAGCTTCTCGCCTGAGTTCCGATGGAATTCTTGTACGCAGTGGCGGGAATATGGCACTAACGTCCTGGTATCGGGACGGCTTGTTCTCTGTACAGGACGAAAGTTCCATGCTCGTAGCTGAAGCAGTTGCGCCTGAAGAAGAACAGCTTGTATTGGATTGCTGCGCAGCTCCAGGTGGTAAAACAGCTCACATGGCTGAGAAAATGCACGATCGCGGTCGTATTGTCGCGAACGATGTACATGCTCATAAGCGCCAGTTGATCCTGGATCAGGCGGAACGTCTCGGTCTGAGTTGCATCGATGCTGTAACTGGAGATGCGCTAGATCTGAACGAACGGTACCCGGAAGCGTCGTTTGACCGCATTTTGCTGGATGCACCGTGTTCAGGTCTCGGTGTTATTCGCCGCAAACCTGATGTGAAATGGACCAAATCTGCAGAAGATATCGAAGATATCGCAGGCTTGCAGCGTGAACTGCTTGATCGTGTTGCACCGTTGTTAAAACCAGGCGGCATTTTGGTTTATAGCACGTGTACAATTGAGCCTGCTGAGAATGAGGATATGATTGCAGACTTCCTGAATCGACATCCGGAATATCGTCCAGCAGAAGCATCCGTCTGGTCTGAATCGGAGACAGCGAACTTGAAGGTTGTGAACGGAGGCGTTCAGATTTTGCCACAATACGCTCACAGTGACGGATTTTTCATCTCACGGTTGACAAAAACAGCGGAATAACAGTTTAATAGAGCACGGAAGCATGACCGCCGAGGGGAACTTCGGCGGATTTCTTTGTGATGGGACTTCAATGTAATTGTCAGAGAATGTGATGACAGGGTGCGATGGCGGCATTGAGATGTTATAATGCATGAAGTACAGATATCAAGGGTATACATGGATGTAACGTGGTCTTTGTGATAGAATAGGATGAATGGAACGAAAAGAAGGAAGCCAACGAAAAGAAAAGAAGGAATAGGTGCTGACAACAAAATGAAACCTTTTATATATGATTATTCTCTGGAACAACTGCAGCAATGGGCTGTGGAGAATGGGGAGCCGGCGTTTCGCGGTGGCCAAATCTTTGACTGGATTTATGTAAAACGCGTGAATGATTTCAGTGAAATGACCAATCTGTCCAAGCCATTGCGTGAAAAACTGACAGAGCAATTTGAATTTGTAACGCTTAAGGAAATTACCAAGTTTGAATCCAAGGATGGAACGGTTAAATTCCTCTTTGGTCTTCATGATGATCATGCCATTGAGACAGTAATCATGAAGCATAACTACGGGAACAGCATCTGTGTAACCACACAGGTTGGTTGTCGTATTGGCTGTACGTTCTGTGCATCCACATTGGGTGGTCTCAAGCGTAACCTTACAGCCGGGGAGATTGTTGCCCAGGTTGTACAGGCTCAGAAAATTCTGGATGAACGCGGCGAGCGCGTAAGCAGCATTGTAATCATGGGTTCAGGCGAACCTTTCGAAAACTATGAAGCAACGATGACTTTCCTGCGCATTATGATCCATGAAAAAGGGCTGAACATTGGTCAGCGGCACATCACGGTATCAACGAGCGGAATCGTTCCGAACATCTACAAGTTTGCAGATGAAGACACACAGATTAACCTCGCCATTTCGATCCATGCACCGAATGATGCACTTCGTTCGAAATTGATGCCGGTTAACCGTCGTTTTCCTTTTGAAGACGTGATGGAGTCCCTGCGTTATTATCTGGCCAAAACAGGTCGGAGAATTACGTTCGAGTATGCACTTATTGGTGGGGTAAACGATCAGCCAGAACATGCGGCAGAACTGGCAAGTGTGCTCAAGAACATGTTGTGCCACGTGAATCTGATTCCGGTTAACCATGTACCTGAACGCAAGTACGTAAGAACATCGAGAAGCGACATTTTCAATTTTCAGAAGATCCTCTCGGAACAGGGTGTTAATGTAACCATTCGTCGTGAACAGGGACATGATATTGCTGCCGCTTGCGGTCAGCTTCGTGCAAAGCATATGGAGTTGAGGTGAGAACGTTTTGATCAAAACAGTTCATGTGAGCCATATCGGACGAGTGCGTTCGGTGAATGAAGATTCAGCCTGGATTCGTAATCTCGATACAGGATATATTCTGGGTATTGTTGCCGATGGCATGGGTGGACATCTTGCAGGAGATACGGCAAGCCGCTTGGCAGTAGAGACGTTGGTACAAGATCTGGGAACACTGGAACCAGGTCTGTCACATGCGTCTCTGTCTGCAGCTTTAAGCGATGCTATTTTGCATGCCAACGAAGTTATCTTCCGTACGGCATCCACAGATGACAAGTATCACAACATGGGAACAACGGTGGTTGCGGCATTATTGAACGATACGGAAGGTGTTATTGGACACATCGGGGATAGCAGAGCCTACAAAATTGCGAACAAAGCTGTGATCCAGCTAACCGAGGACCATACACTGGTGAATGAATTGTTCAAAAATGGTCAGATTAGCAAAGAGGATGTGTCCCATCATCCACGTCGCAACGTGCTGACTCGTGCGCTTGGAACAGATGCCGAGGTGAAGGTAGACCTGGATACCGTCAAGCTGGAGGAAGGCGAAGTTCTTCTCCTGTGCAGTGATGGTCTCAGTAACCTGGTCAGCAATGAGCAGATTATTCAGGTTGCCGGCAATCTGGAACTGGCATTGGAAGATCGTGCAGATCGACTGCTTCAGTTGGCCTTGCTTGCTGGGGGAGACGACAATATCACGGTTGCTTTGTTCGAGTTGCAGAAGGAAGGTTCCGTGGATACGGAAACGGGGTGTGAGTCATGATTGGGCACCAGCTAGGCGGACGCTATGAAGTGATTGAGCGTGTCGGTGGTGGCGGCATGGCTCTTGTGTACAAAGCGCAGGATCTTCTGTTAAACCGGAATGTAGCGATTAAAGTCCTTAGACAACAGTTTGTGCATGACGAAGAGTTTATTCGCCGTTTCCGCAGGGAAGCACAATCGGCAGCATCGCTGTCTCATCCGAATGTAGTTAGCATTTATGACGTGGGGCAGGAAGATGACGTTCATTATATTGTCATGGAGTATGTGGAAGGCAAAAACCTGAATGAAATTATCAAAGAACGTGCCCCTCTGCAGGTGGACGAATCGGTGCGAATCGCTTCCCAGATTGCAGATGCTCTTGATCACGCACATCATAATCAAATCATTCATCGGGATATCAAACCCCACAATATATTAATTGGCCGGAATGGCCGTGTGAAAGTAACGGATTTCGGGATTGCCCGTGCGGTTACATCTACAACGATTACGCAGACGGGCTCTGTAGTCGGTTCTGTACATTACTTCTCACCAGAGCATGCCAAAGGCATCATTACTGGAGAAAAATCGGACTTATATTCTCTTGGGATCGTACTCTACCAAATGCTGACTGGGCAACTTCCATTTCTGGGTGAAAGTCCAATCAGTGTGGCATTGAAGCATTTGCAGGAAGAGTTCGATGAACCACGCAAATTCAATCCATTGATTCCACAAAGTGTGGAAAATGTCATCTTGAAATCCATGCGTAAAAATCCGCAGGAACGTTATCAGTCGGCCAAAGAAATGCAGACCGATCTGGAAACTTGCCTGATGCCGGAAAGACGTAATGAAACGAAGATTGATTTTCCGGATGAGGATGATATAGACCAGACTCGTGTTATGCCAGCCATCAAGCCTGAACCTCGCGGAGTTACATCGACAGGTGCAGTGCCTGTGATGGAGTCTGACGAAGAAACTGGCAAGGGTAAGGCGAAATCGAAGAGCTGGAAGAAGCCAGCGCTACTCATTTCATTAACCGTTCTTATTCTAATCGCCATGGTGGGCGTTGTATGGTATGTCAAGGGTATGCTGGTTGTACCTGAAGTAACCGTGCCTAACGTGATCTCTCAGACGGAAGAAAAAGCTCGGGAAATGCTTGAGGAGAAAGGACTCGTCGTCAGTGATGAGGTCATCCGTATGTACCAAGAAGGTGTCGAACCCGGTATCGTCTATGAACAGAGCAGAAAAGAAGGCGATGTTGTCAAAGAAGGTTCCGAGGTCCAGATCAGTGTTGGTGCAGAAAAAGAACTGGTGAAGATGATTGATGTCAAACAAGAGACTTATGATGAGGCTGTCAAGAAGCTGACTGCGCTTGGCATCAAGGAAGATCAGATTCAGCGGAAAGATGACTTCTCTAATGATGTGGCTTCAGGTTCTGTTATTTCCCAGACACCGGGTGTGAATGAGGAATTTGATCCTGCTGTAGTTCAGATTGAGTTAATCGTAAGTAAAGGTACGGAGACGGTCAAAATGCCTGACCTGAAAGGCCTTACCCGCAGTGAAGCCGAAGAAAAATTGAAATCTGCTGGACTTGTGCTTGCTCAGGTGCAGGAGGAATCAAGTTATACGGTGGACCAGGGCAAAGTGACGCAGCAATGGCCTGTGGAAGCGGGCGCAGAGGTTAGTCCTGGCGATAAGATTACAATCTTTATCAGTACAGGGTATCCGCCCGAAGCGCTGCAATATCCTTTTAATATCAATGTATCACCCAAAAAAGAGGGCAAAAACAGTAAAATCCGTATCACATATGAAGACGCACGCGGCAAGAATCAGGAATGGGGAACACGCACGGTGAACTCAACCCAGACCTTGACCATTCCACTTGTGCTAGCTCCAAATGAAAATGGGGCTGTGTCCGTATATCGTGATGGACAGTTCCTGGATACGTATCTTGTCTCCTATAGTGAAGCCAAAAACGGAACAGTGAATGTACCTTCCATTGACCCGGAACAAAACACGCAGACGCCGCCGCCAGAAAATGAGCCTGATCCAGGTGAAGGTAGCGTAGATGAGGGCAGTGTTGACCCCAATCAGGAAGGTGAACCTGAGTCCACACCGGCTGACGGTGAAGGTGACAGCGTAGATGAAGACACCTCTGCCATGAATAATGGTAAGGGACACGGCAAGGAAAAAGAGAAGAAGAAGGAAGTCATTAACGCATCAAGCCGTCCATAAGGGCGGCTTATGCTGGCGTCTGGATTAAATGTACCATCATCAAAGGGAGGGCGACGGAGCTATGCCAGAAGGTATCATCGTTAAAGCGCTAAGCGGTTACTATTATGTCATGCCAGTGGAAGACAACGGGGTTCCTTCGGTTGAAGGTTCCGCCGTTCAATGTCGAGCCAGAGGTATCTTCAGAAAACGGGGAACGTCACCGCTTGTAGGTGACCGCGTCAGCTACATGTTGACTGAGAACGGAGAAGGAACGGTAGATGAAATTCGGAAGCGTGAGACAGAACTCATCCGTCCTCCGGTAGCCAACGTAAGCTTGGCTGTTCTCGTATTCTCTGTGAAGGAACCGGATATGAACCTGAACCTGTTGGACAAGTTCCTTGTTCACATCGAGCAGGCGGGGCTGGATGCACTCATTGTGTTGACCAAACTGGATTTGGATGATCCAGCCAAAGACACTGTTGCTGAAGTGAAAGCATTGTATGAACAGGTTGGTTATGAAGTGATCTCCACAAGTTCACGTACCGGTGAAGGCAGTGAATTGCTCAGAGACCGTCTCGCTGGTAAGATCAGCGTATTCTCCGGACAATCCGGTGTAGGCAAGTCTTCGATGTTAAATGCATTGATGCCGGGCCTGACGCTGGAGACAAATGCGATCAGCATGCGTCTAGGACGAGGGAAACACACCACCAGGCACGTGGAGCTTATTCCGTTGGATAATGGTGGATTTGTTGCGGATACGCCAGGATTCAGCCAACTGGACTTTCTGGAGATCGGTGTGGAGGAACTCTCCACTTGTTTCCGGGAATTCACCCAGTTTGCAGATCAGTGCAAATTCCGAGGTTGTACCCATACACATGAACCCGGTTGTCGTGTGCTTGCGGCCAAGGAGGAAGGTCTGATCTCCGAAAGCCGATATCAGCACTATGTGCTGTTCCTGACCGAAATGAAAGATAAGAAGCGGAGGTATTAACATGATTAAAATTGCCCCATCGATATTATCAGCTGATTTTGCCCGCCTTGGTGCGGAAGTTGCAGAAGCTCAAGCTGCAGGAGGAGACTGGATTCATGTTGACGTTATGGACGGTCACTTCGTCCCTAATATTACGCTTGGACCTGCGATTGTGAAGGCGATCGCTCCACATACAAGCTTGCCGCTCGATGTGCATTTGATGATTGAGAATCCGGAGCGTTATGTTGAGGAATTTGCCAAAGCGGGTGCAGCGGTAATTACCGTTCATGCTGAGGCTTGTGTACATCTGCACCGGGTTATTCACCTGATCAAGGAGCAGGGAGTGAAGGCAGGAGTTGCTCTTAATCCAGGAACGCCAGCGTCTGCCATTCTCGAAGTTTTAGATGATGTGGACATGGTTCTTGTTATGACGGTCAATCCTGGATTTGGCGGACAGGCTTTCATCTCGGGTACCATGAACAAAATTAAGCAGATTCGTACATGGTTGAACGAAAAGGGACGCCATGATGTACATATCGAAGTAGATGGCGGAATTGCAGCTGATACAGCCCCGCTTGTAGTGGAAGCTGGAGCAGATGTGCTCGTTGCTGGGAGTGCCGTATTTGGCCGTGAGGATCGTGCTGCCGCGATTACTGAAATTCGCAGTAGCTACGGAGGCTGATCTATGACCCTCAAGGAGACACTGTGGACGATGGCTGCGAGTCTCGTGACGGGACTTGTGCTTGCTTTGTTTGCGGTTATTCAATCCCCGTTTAATGCCATAACGTCGTTAATCGGGGTGGGCGTTGTTATTATGTATTTCCGCAAATTTGATCGTACGGGACATCGGGTTACTTTTGTCATATTCAGCATACTGTATTATGTACTGAGTGTTTTCATGATCGCTGTCTATCAATATATTCCTGCCCAAACGTAAATGACCTGATCTTCGGGCTTGTCATTGTGGAATAGGGATCGAAGGTTCCGCATAAATATGGTTACATGAGCAGGTTTCTCATGTAGCCTTTTTTGTCGTGTTTGAGGTAAAGAAGGCCTGAAGCATAGGATACGGCGGACGCATGAGCATGATGGGGAGGGTGAATTATGAAATTTTACACATTCAAACTGCCGAAGTTTTTGGGAGGGTTTGTAAAGGCGATTCTTAATACGTTTCAAAAGAACTGATCCGATTGATAAGGTAACAGGGAATACCGCCGCTTTGGCTCAGGCTTATCTGGAATTCGTACCTGCGAAGCGCCAAGCGGCGGCCATTCACATGTTAATGAGCGTATTCAAGACTCACTTTTTTGAATACCAAAAAAGCACCTGCAAGGAACAAGGTGCTTTTTGCTTACCCGATTTATAGTAGCTTTGCGTGATTATACGCGAGTCACTTTACCGGCTTTCAGTGCACGGGTGCTTACGTATACACGTTTTGGTTTGCCGTCAACGAGAATGCGGACCTTCTGAACGTTTACGCCCCAAGTACGACGGTTACGGTTGTTAGCGTGGGATACGTGGTTACCGGTGCCCGGTTTCTTACCTGTCACATAACATTTGCGAGACATAGATTACACCTCCTATCCTAAAATAACCAGTTGCCTTCAGAAACGAAAAGTCATTCCATAAGGACTAAATTGTTCTTCCTGATCATACAGATCAGGTTTCAGTAGCTAATGGCGTTGTTTAAGCCGGCATGAACCGGATCATTTCCATTACTTAACCTGCATAAAACAATACTTGAATATAATATCATAATTAAAAAAGCTTCGTCAACTGATCCAAAAACTTTATTTATTTCTCCTGTCTAATATAGTACAATGTTGAATAGTCCATAATACAGTGGTGAACAGGCTGTTGCCGTGAGGAAGTCGGAGAATAAACCGTACTTAGAGGTCGGTGGTCTGCTTTTTGGCAACGCTGTGAGCTGCGGCATTCCATCATTGGCACCAGTCTCCATGCGGCATTCATGCCGGCTCTTGATACCGGTGCATATCCGTATGCCCCGAAGTTAGGGATGCAGAGAGTGCAGGATATTGGTAGCCCGGCCGCCCAGACCGTTAATCCGGCTGACATGTTGTATTGTATTCCTGTGCCGGACAAGGTATGGACGAAGAATAACGCAGTCCGCGTTAGCGCATGAACAGACCAGACACATCTTGGTGCAAGGTGTTCGTGTATCAAGCTAGGAAGGGGAATTCTCACTTGAGTATACGTTCTTTAAATGGAACAGATTTCACCGCAATGGTACTTGCCGGAGCGGAACAACTTGGACAGCATGCAGAGCACGTCAATTCCCTGAATGTTTTCCCTGTGCCGGATGGCGACACGGGAACGAACATGAATTTGACAATGAGTGCAGGAGTTGCAGAGATTAAAAGAAAAAGTTCTGCCTCCATCGGCGAAGCTGCCGGTATTCTATCGAAAGGCCTGCTTATGGGCGCACGGGGGAATTCAGGAGTTATTCTGTCGCAATTGTTCCGTGGTTTTAGTCGTTCAGCTGCTCCCTATGAGGAACTGAATACGCTCCAATTTGCAGCAGCCCTGCAAAACGGTGTTGACGCAGCTTACAAAGCAGTCGTAAAGCCCGTTGAAGGGACCATTCTTACCGTAGCCAAGGAAGCGGCGAAACATGCCAACTACTACGCAAGACGGACGAATGATATTACTGAATTAATGAATGAAGTTTTGTTAAAAGCAAAAGAAGCACTGGCAATGACTCCGGAATTGCTTCCTGTACTGAAACAGGTTGGTGTTGTGGATTCAGGTGGTCAGGGGCTTGTATATATCTACGAGGGCTTTATGGAAGTATTGCTGCAAAGTGACGGTGTGAATCGTACTTCGCTGAACAAAGAAGTAACCCCATCCGTGGCAGCAGCATCTGCTTTGAAACCGGCTGCACCGGCAGAAGTGGATATCAAGAAGCCTGCACAGCATCAGGTGATTGCGCCGGAGATGCCATTGTCTGCTCAGGCGAGACTGGAAACGGAAGATATTGAATTCCTGTATGATATGGAATTCTTCATTAGTCGTGAGCTTGGAGAGAACGCAGGAGTGGCATTTGATGATGAAGCATTCCGGAAAGCGTTGTCAGTTAATGGAGATTCGATCATTATCATTGCTGATGATGAAGTCATCAAAGTTCATGTCCATTCCAAAACACCAGGCGATGTATTGAACCTGGCGCTGCATTATGGGGAGATTACACAGATTCATATTCTCAATATGCGTGAACAGCATCGGGATCTGCTGACAGCAGGCATGGACATTGCTCCATCACCTGAGTTGTTTGCAGAGATTCCACCTGAGGCAGCGCGCAGTATGGAAGAGGCTGTGCTTCCTGCAGATGAGATGGCACCGTATGGTTTTATTGCGGTATCCTCCGGTGATGGTATTGCAGAGATTTTCCAAAGTCTTGGCGTTGATGTTGTTCTGTCCGGTGGACAGACGATGAATCCAAGTACAGAGGATTTTGTAAAAGCTGTCCGTTCCATTGCTGCGGAGCAGGTATTTATACTCCCGAATAACTCGAATATTGTACTGGCTGCGGAGCAGGCACGTGAACTGCTTGAAGATGAGCGCCGAATTACGGTTATTCCTAGCAAGACCATTCCACAGGGAATGGCGGCTGCTTTTGCTTTCCAGGAAGATGAGTCTGCGGAAACCAACCGTGACCAAATGTTGGAGGCAATTAGCCGGGTGCAGTCCGGTCAAGTGACTCATGCGGTTCGGGATACACAATATGATGAATTGGATATCAAAGCGGGACACTATATCGGTATTCATAACTCCAAAATTGTAGCGACGGATGAAGCCATGCTTCAAGCATGTGAAGGTCTGCTCAAGCAGATGATGGAGAGCGGAGATGAAGTGGTGACGATCCTTGAAGGGGACGAAGCTGCCCCTGAGGTTACCGCTGCCCTCGCTGCGTGGCTTGAAACACAGTATCCTGATGCTGAGGTAGAGGTACATCGTGGAGGACAGCCTGTGTATTATTATTTGTTCTCCGTAGAGTCCTAATAAAGGTTGTTCAAAAAGTACCAATTGATCACGAAGTAGCTCACGAAGCAAACTCGACATCGAATCTTGCGTTCACCTTCGGAGTCCGGTGCTCATGTAGGTTTGCCTACACTCCGCTCCTCCTCCTTCAGGTTCTCGCAACCTTCTCGGTGCTGAATCGTTGACTTTTTGAACATGTATTAATAGCACTCTAGCGAAGAGGAGGAGAGTCATGAGCCACAAGGTTGCGATTGTAACAGACAGTACGGCAGATATTCCCGAAGAATTTATTCGCAAATACGGGATTCACATTGTTCCGTTGCGCGTTCTGTTCGGTGAAGAGACTTATGCAGATGGCGTTGATCTGACTTCGGAACAGTTCTACGAAAAATTGAAGAAGGTTTCCGTGTTGCCTACAACTTCACAGCCATCTCCAACTGATTTCATGAATGTATATCAATCACTTCTGGATGAGAACCCGGAACGTCCGATTGTATCGATCCACCTGTCATCCGGCATGAGTGGTACCTACCAATCGGCCATGCTTGGCAAGTCTTTGCTGGAGCGTGAGGGTGACATCACCGTGCTGGATTCGAAGTCGGCATCGTATGGATACGGTCTAATGGTGGTACAGGCTGCTGAACTTGCCGAACAGGGCAAGTCAGCATTCGAAATCGCTGCTGCCATTGAAGGGATGCAAAAGTCTCGTAAATTGTTCTTTCTCGTGGATACTCTTGAGTATCTGCAAAAGGGCGGTCGGATTGGCAAAGCTTCAGCCATCTTGGGAACGTTGCTTAACATTAAGCCGATCCTGTCTATTGATGAAGAAGGCGTGATCTACGCAGTTGAGAAAGTCAGAGGTCATAAAAAAGCAATGGCACGCATTATTGAGTTGTTCCAGAAGGATCTTGCAGGCAAACGGGTTAACCTGGCGGTAGGTCATACCGCTGACCCGGGATCAGCGATCGCTTGTGCAGAGCAGCTGCGGGGTCATTTTACACTGAATGAAGTGATCTATACCAATATTGGAGCCGTTATCGGCAGTCATGTTGGACCTGGTGTCATTGCGATCTTTATGTGGCCTGTTCCGGAATGAGGGATTAGACATGAAATTGGAAGATATATCAGTTAAGCAAATTAACGGCGTGAGTGCTCTCAAAGAGGGAGAGCTTCACGCCTTTGGCATCTCTACTGTTAAAGACCTGCTGGAATACTACCCGTTCCGTTATGAGGATTATCGTCTGCGTTCACTTAGTGAAGTGAAGGATGGGGACAAGATTACGGTCCAGGGACAGGTAATGGGTATTCCTGTATTACAACGATATGGTAAAAAGTCACGTCTTACCTGTAAGATCATGACGGAAGAGTGGATGATTACAGCAACCTGGTTCAATCGCCATTTCCTCAAAGAACAGCTTACCCCCAATCGGGAGATTGTGATTACAGGGAAATGGGAACAAAAACGCATGCAGATGACGGTGACTGACTCGGAGTTTCCCGATAAAGGCGATGGTCGTTCAGGCACACTGCAACCTGTATATTCGGTAACCGGCAAGCTGACGCAACAATGGATGCGGAAAACGATTAATCAGGGATTAGTCCAATTCGGTGATTTGATTCCCGAGATTCTGCCCCAATCCTTGATGAAGAAATACAGCTTGATGCCTCGTAAACAAGCGATTGCGGGGATTCATCGTCCACAGGACAACCGGGAAGGTCAGCTGGCCAGACAGCGGATGGTGTATGAAGAGCTGTTCCTGTTCCAGTTGAAAATGCAGGCGTATCGCGCTCTCAACCGAAATCGCATGGATGGTGTAGTGCATACTACGGATAATACAACGATTCGTGAGTTTGTACGTAGTTTACCATTTGAACTGACAGATGCTCAGAAAAAGGTTGAGCTTGAAATTCTGCATGATATGCGTTCGCCCTATGCAATGAATCGGTTATTGCAGGGTGATGTAGGATCCGGTAAAACGGTTATTGCGGCAATTGCGCTATACACGACTGTTCGCTCCGGTTTCCAAGGGGCTCTCATGGTGCCTACAGAGATTCTGGCGGAGCAGCATGTACGTTCACTGCAAAAGCTGTTTGAACCGTTTGGGGTAACCGTAGGTCTGTTAACGGGCAGTGTAAATGGACGTAAACGTAAAGATCTGATCGCCTCGTTGCAAATGGGCATGATTGATATCGTGGTGGGTACACACGCCCTGATTCAGGAGGATGTTTTCTTCCGTGATCTGGGTCTTGTGGTGACAGACGAGCAGCATCGCTTCGGGGTGAATCAGCGCAGCGTTTTAAGACGCAAAGGATATAATCCGGATGTGTTAACGATGACGGCTACGCCCATTCCACGGACACTTGCAATTACTGCTTTTGGTGACATTGAAGTATCCACGATCTCAGAACGTCCGAAAGGACGGATTCCGATCTCCACGTATTGGGTTAAGCACGATATGATGGAGCGGGTGCTCGGGTTTATATCCAGAGAAGTGGATCAGGGCCGTCAGGCCTATCTGATCTGTCCACTCATTGAAGAGTCGGAGAAGTTGGATGTGCAGAACGCCATTGACCTGCATGTGCAGATGCAGCAGAACTTTCCGAAATATCGTGTAGGTCTGCTGCATGGCCGGATGACGGCTGCGGAGAAAGAAGAGATGATGCGGGACTTCTACAGCAATGATATTCAGTTGCTTGTCTCCACCACCGTGGTGGAGGTTGGGGTCGATGTGCCGAATGCCACGTTAATGGTCATTATGGATGCGGACCGCTTCGGTCTCTCCCAGCTGCATCAGCTTCGTGGTCGGGTTGGTCGTGGTGCGCATGCTTCCTATTGTGTCCTCATTGCTGACCCCAAGACAGAGGTGGGACAGGAGCGCATGAAGGTCATGACGGAAACGGAGGATGGATTCGAGGTATCCCGGCGGGACCTGGATCTCCGGGGTCCGGGTGATTTCTTTGGTACCAAACAGAGCGGACTACCCGAGTTCCGTCTTGCCGATATGGTTGCCGATTTTGCTGTGCTCGAACAAGCCAGAGATGATGTATCCCAGTTGATCTCGGAAGCGAATTTCTGGACGTCTGTGGACTATGCACCTCTGCGTGATTACTTGCAGCAACAGCAAGTGTTCAAGGGTGATCTGATTGACTAAAACTTGGCTTGATAGCGGGTTTTCATATTACCTTTGTAAAAAAAGACAAGTGTACAAGCCCTCCCGACATATGAATAAGAAGTGAGTTCATTCTTTTGGGAGGTGCTATACGTTTTGGGTTACCAACAATATGGAATTAGTCCGCAGCTGGTGGAGCGGATCAAACTAAAGATGAAAAACCCCGCAGTTAAAGAGCGTATCAAAAAGTTGATTGATGGCGTGACCAAGTCTGATCTGCAAGATAAGGCCAAAGTCAGAAGGTTGGTCAAGTCTTCGGCAGTCATTATGAATGAGCATTTCTCTCCTGCGCAGGAGGAGCAGTTTGTTGCGTTTGTGCTTGCTCAGAAGATTGATCCGAACAATACGTTTCATTTGATTAAGCTGTGGGGGATGTTTAGGTAGGGATTCGATGTCATGTTGGGTGGGATAAAGAGCGTTGTTTACACGGGGGCACTACGAGTGCAGTACCATCTTCCGATCACTGTTATCCCCGGATTTTCTGATTTACCCTTTCCAAGGGTAAAATCCGGTGATAAAGGCGAGCGCTTCGCTTCTTCAGATTGGTTCTGCACTCTCCGTTGTGGTGTAAACGAAAGTACTTTAGAAAGACCAAATTACATCGAATGATTGTATGGTAATATTAAGAAGGGGTGTTCCATTAAGTCATGTAGATGACATGATGGAACACCCTTTTTTTGTGGTGAAGAGCAGCAGGGACGAAGATACTCTTAGTAGGATTTAAATTGTGTTTATGTATTTTCATCCGCTGTACTCTTGCTTTTATCCTGGAAAGAGCTGATGAATATTAAAGTTATGATTAAAACTACAATGATAATGCTATTGGAAGGCAATTCTTTTAGTATGTAGTCTTGCACAAGTAAGATTAGGATTGAAATAAATAAAATCATTTGCAGGACAAGCCTTGTTGAGCGATCGGGATGTTGACTTCGTCTGGAGAAAGCATATAGGGTGAGCCATATTAGACTAAAAAGAAAAAATGAACCTAGCAGTAGAATGGCAAACATGTATGAACACCTTTCTGTAATTAATTTCATTAATAATTGGAATAACATGACAACTGATTATAACATAGGTTTTTCTGGGACCGCAGGTTTTTATATAAGTAATGGATGAACCTGGACCATCATATGCATGGTGCTGTCTTGTTGATGTATTTTCACAGGATGGACTTTGCTTTCCTCTGGGGGGAGCGGTAAACTGTTGCATACGAGCATACGGATAATGGTCCCGGATGTTAGGTGAAAAAGGCGTGACTGTGTTGGTATTCATTTATTTCAGACAGATGTGGAGGAAGTAGGGTTGGAGATGTTTACGATGCTGCTGGGTTTATTTGAACGGGCGGCGCTGCTAATTATATTTTTATTCTTTCTGTCGAGGGTGCCGAGATTTAGGCAGATTCTGCAAAAGGGAAAATTAAGGTGGCAGGAGTATATTGCGGTTACCTTGTTATTCTGTGCTTTTGCCATTTTTGGGACGTATACGGGCATTAATGTTGAAGGTTCACTGGTGAATGTGAGGATTATCGCCGTGTTATCGGGTGGTATTTTGTTCGGAGCGCCTGTGGGTATTATTACGGGGATTGTATCTGGGGTGCATCGGTATTTGATCGATATGGATGGAGTCACAGCTATACCGTGTCTAATCACGAGTATCCTGGCAGGTCTGGTCTCCGGGTATATACATAAGTACACGCCCAAGCCTAAGCGATGGATTATCGGTATTGGTGCCGGAATGATCTGTGAAGCGCTCACGATGTTATTGATCCTGCTATTTTCCTATCCCGATCCACTGGGTGCCGATATTGTTTCGAAGATTGCGCTGCCTATGATTCTGGGTGAAGTCAATATTGGGCTGATTGTGCTCCTGGTGCAGAGTGTTGAAGGGGAAAAGGAAATGATTGCAGCCCGTCAGGCGAAGCTGGCACTGGAGATTGCGAACAAGACTTTGCCGTATTTTCGTTCCATCGATGAGGATTCTCTGCGCAAGATCTGCCGGATTATTCAAGAGGATATTCAGGCTGATGCGGTTGCGATTACAGATACTCGGAATGTACTGGCTTATGTAGGATTTGGCGAAGAACGCTATCATATTGGTAATGAAATTATAAGTGAGATGACCAAGAAGACGATCTCCAGCGGGGAGATCACGATCAGTAATGATGTTATTGATGAAAAAACACCGGATATCCACTCGCTGTTAATCATTCCGCTCAAAGAACGAGGAGACATTACGGGTGCGCTCAAAATCTATTATCGCAAAGCGTACAAAATTACGTATCCTTTGCAAACGATGGCTGTAGGTCTGTCGCAGATCATTTCGACCCAGATGGAGGTATCACGTGTGGAAGAGATCAAGGCTGCTGCCAACAAAGCTGAACTGCGTGCATTACAGACAACCATCCATCCTCATTTTCTGTTTAATGCGCTAAATGCGATTGCTTCATCCATCCGAACCAAGCCGGATCGTGCGCGGGAGTTGATTGTGAATCTATCCGGTTATATGCGTTACAATCTGGAACTGTCGGATGAGTTAATTGATATTCATAAGGAACTGGAGCAGGTCCGTAATTATGTAGAGATTGAGAAGGCACGCTTTGGGAGTCGACTTAACGTGATCTATGAGATTGATGAGGTCGCGGTGCATATTCCAAGTCTTGTCATCCAGCCGCTCGTCGAAAATGCAATTATTCATGGCATTCTCAAGGTCAAAGGACCCGGGACTGTTCGAATTCGGGTACAGGATTATCCGGAGTTTGTGCGAATCAGTGTCAGTAATACAGGGGCAGGTATCAGTGCAGATATTATTGAACGTGTCTACCATGACCGTATGCCTGGTAACCAGATCGGGCTATATAATGTGCATCGCCGGGTCAAGCTGATTTACGGACAAGGTGTGACTATTACAAGGCTGGAACAAGGAACCGATATTTTATTTGATGTGCCCAAAGGAGATGTCGTAACAAGGTGATGATGGATCAATGAGAGCTCTTATTGTGGAAGACGAGATTCTGGCAAGTGAAGAATTGAATTATTTAATCCAGGAACATAGTCAGATTGAAGTGGTGGATCGCCTTGAAGACGGGCTGGATGTACTGAAGTTTTTGCAGGAACAAGAAGTGGATGTTATTTTTCTCGATATCAATATTCCCTCGCTGGAGGGCATGATGCTGGCCCATCATATTGGGAAATTTGCAACAAAACCCTATATTGTTTTTACTACGGCGTACAAGGAACATGCAGCAGAAGCCTTTGAGTTGGAGGCATTTGATTATATTTTGAAGC
Source organism: Paenibacillus amylolyticus (assembly GCF_050990605.1). GTDB lineage: Bacteria > Bacillota > Bacilli > Paenibacillales > Paenibacillaceae > Paenibacillus > Paenibacillus amylolyticus_H. The sequence continues at coordinate 4,205,881 of NZ_CP158832.1, read as the reverse complement.
CTTATGACGAGAAGAGAATCGCTGCGATGCTCCATAAGCTGGAGCTCGCATTCAAACGTGATCATACGCCAGTGGAGCAACATGTTGAGGATGGACCAGTTACTATGGTGGACGGATCTGCTGCACAGGGAGATCTGTTACGAGAACGAGATACGAATTCTCATACGGACAGAAGAATTAATCTGCTGCGGAATGACAATATTATTGTTACGGATACGGCAGATATCTACTATGCGGAAGCACAGGAGAAAGTGACGAAGGTATATACCAAAAATGGGGAGTTTACCATGCCAGTGAGCATATCGGATTTTCACAGCCGTCTGCCACAGGATACGTTCTTTCGCTGCCACCGTTCTTACGTCGTAAATCTGTCTCAAATCCGCGAAATTGTACCTTGGTTCAACAATACGTATCTGCTCCGTCTGCGCGATCTGGAGGCTGAAGTACCTGTAAGTCGCGGGAAGGTCAAAGAATTCAGGCAACTCATGCGCATCTAGAAGCATTTCATTCCGCATCTGATGCAACTCATGCTCAAATCGGTGTAATGAATCCCCTTTCATGTATGATTAGCTTGTGAACGCATTCATGCATATGACATCGGCAAAGGGGAGATTACGATGAAAGCAACCATTTCATCCGTTTCATCAACACCTGAATCAACATTTGCACCTACAAAAATGAACCGCTGGCTTATTGTTTTGGGGACCATCATTGTACAAATGGGTCTTGGAACCATCTATACTTGGAGTTTATTTAATCAACCGTTGTCTGATCGTTTCGGATGGGACGTTAGCTCGGTCGCGATAACTTTTTCAATTACCAGTTTTGCTCTGGCATTTGCCACATTGTTCGCAGGACGGTTGCAGGAACGTTGGGGCCTTCAGCGTCTGATCCGTGTAGCCGGGGTTGTGCTTGGACTGGGTCTGATTCTAAGTTCCCAAGTTACTTCGCTATCACTGCTTTACATTTTGGCTGGATTTGTCGTTGGTTTTGCAGATGGTACGGCGTATATTACGTCGCTGTCCAATCTGATCAAATGGTTCCCGGAGCGTAAAGGTCTGATCTCGGGGATCTCGGTCGGAGCCTTCGGTACCGGTAGTCTATTGTTCAAATATGTGAACTCGGCGTTAATTGGTGCCGTGGGTCCTGCTCAGGCATTTATGTACTGGGGCATTATCGTTCTGGTTCTGGTCGTTGCGGGATCATTCCTGATCCGTGAAGCGGTTGTTCGTGAACAGGCTCCGGCAAGCAAGGAAGGATCCAAACAAGTCGTAGCCCGTCATGACTATACAGTGAAAGAGATGCTGCGTACAAAAGAAGCGTATATGCTGTTTGTTATTTTCTTCACGGCGTGTATGAGTGGTCTGTATCTGATCGGTATTGTGAAAGATATCGGTGTACAGCTTGCAGGTCTTGATGTAGCTACCGCTGCGAATGCAGTGGCCATGGTTGCGATCTTTAACACGGCAGGACGTATTATTCTCGGTGCGCTGTCGGATAAAGTAGGACGGATGAAAGTCATCGCTGGTGCGCTGCTGGTTACAGCCGTAGCTGTCATGACACTGAGTCTGGTTCCACTAACCTTCGGGATTTTCTTCGCCTGTGTCGCGGCCGTTGCATTCTGCTTCGGTGGTAACATTACGGTATTCCCGGCGATTGTAGCTGATTACTTCGGACTGAAAAATCAGAGCAAAAACTATGGTGTGATCTATCAGGGATTTGGATTTGGTGCTTTGGCAGGATCATTCATCAGCGCCCTGCTGGGCGGATTCCATCTAACCTTCATTGTGATTGCTGTACTCTGCGCTGTTTCGTTGTTGCTCGCACTGATTATCACCCCTCCAGGTCAAGGTCGTCGTGCACGTCAACGTGAAAAACAGATGAACCTTAAGCCTTCATCACGAGCAAGCTAACAACATGCACCGGAAGTACGGAACAGAGAATATTTCTTCATCTTAAATAGCAAATTAAAAAACAAAGTAAACAAAGCGGTCTCCAGTTGAGGCCGCTTTTTGGTATCTAGGGTATCAGATTGCCAGTCGGTTGACCTATTGGACGATCTGGTTGCCTGCAAGCGTGGTACCTTGTGTGCATTCCATCATTCGCTTCTGTTATACTCTAGGTGAATTCAACAACACCAAGACCAAGTTATGTACCCCAGAGGAGGCATATCATGAAATTCATTAAATACACACAACCTGATTTTGATGATTATTATGCACTGGTATCCAATATGGAAGTGATGAAACAGATTACAGAACGTGTAATGCCGGAGCAAGAGGCGAGAACGCAATTCGAGTCCATGCTGGATTTTAATGAGCGTTCCACTTGTGGCCATTACCGGGTATTTAGTGAAGATGGTGCAGGTGTGGCGTATGCCAAATTGATTCCAGATCAAGAGGACCCGACCAGAGCAGAGATAGGGTACATGATCCTGCCTGAACATTGGGGCAAAGGCCAAGGCACGTCCATAGCGTCGCGGTTGATTATCCAGGCACAAGCCGCAGGCATTGGATCGCTCTATGCCGTTATCGATCCGGCTAACGCTGCTTCCCGCCAGATCTTGACCAGACAGAACTTTGTATCCACCTGGACAGGTGATTACGATGGTCTTCTTGGTGAGATTATGGAGTTAGATCTTCAAATGAAGCGATAAAGGAAGGGTTCTGAGGGTAATCAGATCATATAGGGCATCTTGCATGGATGCAGATGGGACGCATTATCATGATGCATAAGCTCACCATGCACATTACATGCAAGATGTTTGCTTAGATAGAGATGTGGAGGAGATGACATATGAGCAATTCGACCATGGAACGTCTGAATGCATTGCTGCCGGAGTGGCTGGAGACCAGTCGTTTGCACACCGGGCAGGGTAAGGTGGCTTCTTATATCCCGGAGCTTGTCAAAGCCTCTCAGGATGAGCTGGGTATACATATCATGGACGCTGAAGGGAACCATGTGTCGGCAGGGGATTGCGGTGTGCCATTTACGATGCAAAGTATCTCCAAAGTATTTACCCTTATTCTGGCCCTAATGGATCATGGGGAAGAAGCGGTCTTCTTTAATGTAGGAAAAGAACCTACAGGCGACGATTATGATTCGATGATCAAGCTTGAACTAGTCGAACCCGGTATTCCATTTAATCCTTTGATTAATGCAGGTGCGATTACGGTGTCCTCCCTCATTGCAGGTGATTGCAAGGAAGAGAAATCACGCCGCATTCTGGAGTTTTTCCGCAAGCTGGCGAATAATGATCAGCTGGGCTATAACGAAGAGGTATTCCAGTCCGAATCGGAGAGCGGTCACTTGAACCGTTCACTGGGTTATTTCCTGAAGCATAATGGCGTGATCAAGGATGACGTGGAAGATGTACTTGCCGTGTATTTCCGTCATTGCTCCATTGAAGTCACCTGTGCTGATCTGGCACGAATGTCACTTGTTCTGGCTTATGATGGAACAGATCCGATTACGGGCAATGAACTGATTCCTCGCCGATATGTACAGATTGCCAAAACCTTCATGACGACCTGCGGGATGTACAATGCGTCAGGCGAATTTGCCATTGAGGTCGGTTTGCCTGCTAAGAGTGGTGTATCCGGAGGGATTTTGACTCTTGTACCGGGACAATTCGGCATTGGTCTTGTCGGCCCGGCTCTGAATCGCAAAGGAAACAGTATTGCTGGCGTGCACCTGCTCGAGCGTCTGTCCAAGGAATTCGACTGGAGCTTTTTCTAAAAGTTTTCGAAAAAAAGTCATACCCTAAGATGTAGCCGATGAATCACTTATCCGATATTTTGCTTCTTTAGAACGAAGTGAATGGTCAGGATATGTCTCGTCGGCTGCTTTTGGTATTCACCAGAAAGTGTAGGAAGACAGTCCTGCATGGCAACGGCAATGCTGCATCTATCATGGAATATCCACAAGATCGGGGTGGGGATATATCCCTTCAGTCATTGGCTAGGGCCACGTCTGTAATGAGGTTCATCTGAATATCCCGGGACCCATCTTCCATCAGTAGTCTGAGGGTACGGGCAGGACGGTCCAGCCGAAGCACCTGACCGGTGTAACGGATATCATCATGTTCGTGAAACAAGGCAATGGTGACCTTATCTCCAAGCATCATCGAGTTGCTGAGTAACCGGGACATTTCTTCCGCCGCCTGGGCATCCAGGGATGGGCGGGTGCGGGGAGCAAGTTGTTCCTGATGAAGAATGTAGGCTTCCCGGTGTTCGGGGAGCATCATACGTGAGGATTCGAAGATACCGTTTTGCTGCAATTTTTTACTCATTTATAATGACCTCCAATTTTATGAGAACGTTCATGGGCTTGCGCGGACGAGCAGAGGGAGGATGCCCGCATGATGGCGGTCTCTCCGTACCTGCGCTTGATATCATCTGTCGCACGTTCCAGTTCTCTTTTGCGTTCGCGGTCATCGAACCAGGACAGCTGCACTTCGGAATCGGGTACAAGTCCGGTCAGTGACACGCTGATGCGGCGGATGGGTAATCCGTCCCAATGGCGCAGGAACAGAGCTGCTGCCGCATTGTATACTTCATCCGTAATGTTCGTGGGTTCATTCACCTTCATCTGGCGGGAGAAACCGGTTGGCCGATCATAATCCTGTCCGCGACATCCAACCGAGACCACATGGCCCATGAGTGATTTGTCCCGGGAACGCCGACTGACGAGTTCCGCCAGTTCGAGTAGTACGACTTTGATATCTTCCCAGGAGTCATAGTCCCGGGGCAGCGTCATCTGATGTCCGATTCCCTGCTGCTGATGAGCATACGTCCCGGGTTTGACCGGGGAATCATCAATACCACGGGCGATACGCCATAGTACCTCGCCATTCACCCCCCAACGTTCTCTTAGCCGTGACAGTGGGGTCTGGGCCAGATCACCGATCGTATGGACCCCCATCTTATAGAGATGCTGCGCCATGCGGGAACCGACCATGAACATGTCTCGGACGGGTTTCTTCCAAATGGTAGATGGCAGATCGTTGCGAGGCAGCGTGCAGATGCCTCCAGGGACTTTTTTGGCATACAGATCACAGGCCATCTTGCTTACCACCTTGGTGTCACTGATGCCGATCCGAATGTAAACACCCGTCTCATCCATCACCCTCGATTGAATGCTGCGGGCAATCGTCTCGGGACTGCCGAACAGATCCAGGCTTCCGGTGACATCGAGAAACTGTTCGTCAATACTATAGGGTTCCACCAGATCGGTGTAAGACTGAAGGATACGCGTAATATGAAGGGACACCCGAATGTACTCAGCCATCCGCGGGCGAACTACAACAACATCCGGGCATTTGGCGAGTGCTTCGCCCAGTCGTTCTGCTGTTGTAATTCCATAGGACTTGGCGAGTGGGCAGGCCGCAAGAATAATCCCCGAACGGCGCGCCGGATCTCCCGCAACAACGAGGGGGCGGTCTTTGTATTCGGGATGTGCAGACTTCTCCACACTGGCATAGAATGACTGGCAATCGGCCAGCATGATGACACGTCTGTCTTGGCGGGGCATAAGACTTCTCTCCTTATTCGTGATGCTAAGCTCTTCTGTTAAGAAGCAATTAATTTCATTTGAACATTGATAATTAACAGTTTATTTACAGTATGGAACAAGTGTTCTTGTTTTATAAGCATATCCGACAATTCGAAATGCAGCAACCGGAATTATTTTGCAAATTGGACACAATTATGGGTTAGTTATATTAGAGGCAAGAATTAGGAAATAAGATGTGCTTTTTTACATTTAATGTGAGAGATCCATGACCTCTGGGTGATGACCGGGCGTTCATTTAGGTTTTTGTAAAAGGGTTATAAATGGGCACAGTCCTATAGAGGGGGACTGATGTCCTTTTTTGGTTTTCTGCATTTTTCAGAAAACCTTGATGTGACGCGGAATATCGCTGATGCGTTATCGGACTATAGTATCAATTTTGTAATCTTTATGGTTAATACTGTAAAAAGGTCCGCAACTTTAAAATATAACTCGCGTTTAATGGGGTATGTGTTCAATCGGCAAACGTTGCCTGTACCCGCGTTGCACATAACAATAAAGGTTCCAGAAGTGCAAGATCAGCAGGGTATCTAATCCATGCAATTCCAGCAGATATTAGTGTTTGGGAATCAGACGTATCCTGGAGGCTTTCGGATGCTAGTTGATGGCGCTTTTTACGAATTATGGGCAGAATGTTCCATTTCATGTTTGCTTCCATCAGCCTAGTTACAAATGCAGAGTCTTAGCGCTATAGTGAGAACTACACCGCTGACATCTCTACCAAGCGGACATCCGAAGCGGAATGATTCGTAAACTTCATGTTGGACCATTCGATGTTGAAGCAGGATGCATATTAGAGAGGTGAGCAATCTAACGACATGAGCAGACAAAGACGAAGACGCTGGCTATTAACGGTGTTGACAGGAGCTGTGGTGGTGACCGGTGGGATATTTGCCGGATGGCACTATATGCAACCCAAGCTCGTTACGTACACAGCGGAGAACGGCACGGAGATGAAATTCAAGACCGATGGAGACCGGTTCATGGAATACGGGCCAGATGGAACGTGGAGGGAGATGTTCGTCAAAGGTGTGAACCTGGGCGCAACTTCACCGGGGCATTACCCGGGAGAATTCCCGCTCACCAAAGAGGATTACTTGCGGTGGTTCCAGCAGATCGAGGATCTGGGAGCCAATGTAATCCGGGTATACACGGTTCACGAACCGATTTTTTACTCCGCATTGGTCGAATATAATCGCGGCCGGGAGCAACCGTTATATTTTATACAGGGCATATGGTCACCTGAAGAAGAGCTGATTGAGAAACAGGATGCCTACGCGGCCCATATTGAGCAGACGTTCAAGCAGGAGATTGAAAAGGCCGTATCTGCTGTCTATGGCGATGCGGACATTCCTGCCAAGCAGGGAGAGTCCAGCGGCAAATACAAAACGAATGCAGGAAAATATCTGATGGCCTGGCATGTGGGGACGGAATGGGACCCGGCGATGGTAGACAACACAAACGCAAAACATGCGGACGTGCCGCAGTACAAGGGAGTTCATTTCTCGGCGAGTCCAGAAGCGTCACCGTTCGAGAACTGGCTCGCAGAGCTGTTGGATCATACGGCGGTCCTGGAGAAGAAGTATGGATGGGAACATCCGATGACCTTCACCAACTGGGTAACGACCGATGTGCTGGATCATCCCGGCGAGCCGCTGTATGAAGAGGATCTCGTCAGTGTGGATGCCCGACATATTCAGCCGGAGGCGTGGCAGGGAGGTTATTTTGCAGCCTACCATGTGTACCCTTATTACCCGGATCTGTTCCATATCGATAAAACGCTCCAAACGATCAAGGATGAGAACGGGGAGTACAACACGTACAAAAGTTATCTGCGCAAGTTAAAAGCCAAGTTTTCCGATATGCCTGTAATGATTACAGAGTATGGCGTACCCTCTTCTCTTGGTATTTCCCATCTGGGTATGGGAGGACGGAATCAGGGTGGACATAACGAAGTAGAGCAGGGAGATATTGACGCGTCACTGACGCAGGATATCTATGATGAAGGATACTCGGGAGCCATTGTATTCATGTGGCAGGATGAATGGTTCAAAAAAACATGGAACACCATGCCACTGGAAATCCCGGCTGATCGCCGTGCATATTGGCTGAACGTGCTGACAAACGAGAAGATGTTTGGTCTGCTTGCCATGGACCCGGGTAAACAGGAACAGTTGACCATCGACGGATCACTGGATGATTGGCAGGACCTGAAGGATGAAGAAGTCACCACCTGGCAGGGCCAAGTGGATGGCATTCAGGAAATGAAGATGACCCATGATGAAGCCTATCTGTATATTGGGCTGACCTTGGATCAACCTTTTGACCCGGATCAGACGGTGCTGCGAATTGGCACAGATACACTTGCTGGAGGCAGTCAGCCTGATACGTTACTCCCGGGCCGGACGCTCAGTGATGGTCTTGAGACAGTGATTACACTGGGACAGGATGAGGAATCTCAGGTGGAGATCGCCAAGGACTATGACTTTAACCAGCGACTGTATGGCAAGAAAGGATACGACATGCTGCCAGATCAGCAGTCCAATTCCTCAGATCCGTTCCACCCATGGAATCTGGCCGTCAGCCTGAGGATGACACCGCCGGATACCCGATCTGCTCATCCATTCATGAATGAAAAGGTCGGAACATTAAAACGGGGGACGACGGCTCCCGGCCAGTCCGATACGGATTCATTGACGGCATGGCAGTATAACGGCAATCAGGTGGAGATGCGAATTCCCTGGATGCTGCTTGGGTTCGGTGATCCAAGTTCACTGCATGCGATCAACTATGGACCGCTCAAGAATGGACGTGAGTTTTCCACAGTTGCTGTGGAAGGTGTTACCCTCATTCCATGGTTAACGGACCGTGCCACGAAGAACGTATCCTGGCCTGGGGGTGAACAGACGACACTGGACCTGAAGACGTTGCCGATATATAGCTGGCAGCCTTGGGAGCAGGTACAGTATAGTGAGCGGCTCAAGCTAAGCTACGAAAAAATGAAGAAGAGCTATGAAAAAATTCCTAGTTTTCAGATCGAATAAATGAGTATAAAGGAGGACCTTTTCACATGTTTCCAAGTTTGGCTTTGGCCTATCTGTTTTTGTACATCTGTATCGCACTTGTTGTTGTAGGCGTCATTGTATTGTTTGCCATGAAAATGTCCCACAATGGCAAACGACGCAAGACGGCGTTTTATGAATTGAAGCAGCGTGACTACTTCACCTATCTACAAACAGCCTTGACGGAGAATAGTCCGCTCAAATTACCACCAGGCAAACTGGCTCCGCTGGAACGCAGAGTCATTCAGGACAGACTGATTGAATGGATTGACCAGTTCAAGGGTGAATATCGCGACAAATTAATTGCACTATGCCGTGAAGCAGGATTCGTAGAGCATGATCTGAAGGAATTGGGCCGTTTGCGTTATGGTCGCCAGATTGATGCAGCTTATCGCTTGGGTGGCATGCGTTGTCCCGAAGCCGTTCCAGGTTTGATGGAATTGCTGAAGGATGAGAAACCGGGCCCGATGGCCATTATGATTGGTCGTTCCATCTCCAGATGTACGACTCGGCAAGGTGAACTGAAAGACATGCTCGCGTTGCTGTTAACCAAAGGCAAGTCCATTCATCATCTGGCAGCAGATATTCTGCTTGAAACAAGTCTGGATACGAGCAGAATTCTAATTGAATTGCTGGAAGACCGGAATCCTGATTTTGTCAAAGTCGGACTGGTTGCCATGTGGGGACAGGCTGTACCCGAAGTGATGCCTGCACTCGACAGACTGGTAGGCGCCGAACATCAGGATGTACGTGCCGAGGCGGTGAAGCTGTATCTTAGCGCAAGTCCGGCACTCCGGGATGAGACCATTCTGAAGCTGATCCAGGACCCCGATCCGGAAGTTCGCGCCGAAGTGGTACAAGCGCTTGGTTCGAAGCATGCATCTGGAAGCATTCCATTGCTGCGTAAAGCGCTGCGGGATGAGGACTGGAGAGTTCGCTATAACAGTGCGGAGAGTCTGAGCAAGCTCGGCGAACCGGGATTCGAAGCACTTTGTCAGGCTGCGGTGCAAGGTACAGGTGCTGAACGCGAGATTGCGATGCAGCAGATTGAGAGTACCATGCAGCACACGAGAACCGATGACAGAGCTGTAGAGCAGATGATTGCACATAACAAAAAAAGACTGCTGTACGATCGCTATTTTGGCCCTGTCCGAGAGAACAGAACCAGCAAGAAACGCACAGGTGTCGCTACGGTAGGAGGGGATTACACTGCTTAGGGATCTACTATTAATCTACGGCATGGTCGCAATCTACTATGTTGTTTTTGTAAATACGCTCTATTTTTCCATTCTGGCCTTATCGTTCCGTAACATCTGGACGATCTTCCGGCGGTCGCATTATTCCAAATACAATACATTGTCAGGATCGGAACTGGTGCCTTCCGTTTCTCTGCTGGTTCCGGCGTACAACGAGGAACTGACGATTATTGAAAATGTGAACTGCCTGATGACGCTGAATTATCCAACGTATGAAGTCATTGTTGTAAATGATGGGTCCAGTGATGCCACGCTGAAGATCCTGTTGGAGGAATATCGTCTGAAGCCAGTACCCAATACGAAGATTCGAGGTAAGATCGCCTGTCAGAAAATTCGCGGGATCTACCATAATCCGGAGTTCCCGGATCTGTATGTCATTGACAAGGAAAATGGCGGGAAGGCCGATTCCCTCAATGCAGGAATCAACCTGTCCCATTATCCATTGATCTCTTCCATCGATGCCGATTCGTTGCTGGAGAAGGATGCCCTGATCCGCATGGCACGCATGTATATGGAGAATCCGGAAGAGACAGTAGCCATCGGTGGCGATGTAAGGATTGCCAATGGCTGCAAAATTGAAAACGGGGCAGTGCAGGATGTGTCGCTGCCACGCAAGATTTGGCCCATGTTCCAGTCGATTGAATATCTCAAAGCCTTCCTGGGCGGACGGATTGGCTGGAGTCACATGAACGGTCTGATCATTGTCTCCGGTGCCTTCGGTATGTTCCGCAAGGACGCTGTTATCGCCGTAGGTGGATATCGGGATGGTTATCCCGGGGAAGACATGAACATCATCATCAAGCTTCACCGTTATATGCTGGAAAACAAATTGAAGTACCGCGTTGCCTTCTGCCCTGAGGCGGTGTGCTGGACACAGGCACCGGATTCCTACCGGATCCTGTCCAGTCAGCGCAAGCGCTGGGGCCGCGGGAATCTGAAGAACATGCTGGAGAATCGAGGCATGCTGTTCAATCCCAAATACAAAGTGATGGGTATGGTAACGATGCCGTATAACGTCATTTTTGAAGCACTGAACCCGTATTTCCGAATTACCGGACTGCTGGCTCTCGCTGGATACGTCCTTCTGGATATGACCCAGTGGCCGATCCTGCTCCTGTTCGGACTGTTGAACTTCGTGAGTGGTTATCTGCTGAGTGTAGGCGCACTTGTCCTGGAGGAGATTGCGTTCAAACGTTACAACAAACTCTCCGACCTGGTCAAAATGCTGGTTTACTCTGCGCTCAAATTCGTGGGGTACCATCAGCTGGGCGTACTGTGGAGATTGCAGGGACATATACAGTTCATGCAAAACAACAACTCATGGGGAACCATGACACGTCAAAGCTGGTCCGAGGATGAGAAGAAACCAAGCGAAGCCGCTTGAGTACAGAGATCGTGGTAATACAAAAACAGCAACTTGTATAGATAATCGAGGAGAAGGGTGGAAAAGAACATGCCAAATACGGCGACATTGCAGCGTGAGGCTGCCGTTAATGTGTACCGAAGTGTAGAACAGGGATTAAAGGAAACGGGTGCCGAAACATGCGGCTTAATGTTCATCCATTGTGCAGGACACGCTCAACCTGAGCAGCAGGTCAGGACACATCTGGAACAGACGAGCGAGTCTGCCTTCCAGGTGTGGAAGGATGGGGCCACACAGGCGATTGCCGTCCTGCTGCCAGGGTTGTCACTGGATGAGGTTCATTATAAAGGACTTCGGATCAAGCATGAGCTGCAAGAGACCGTCCCTGGTGCCGATCCACAGATTACACTAGCCAGTTTCGCAGAGGGAGAGCGCCCTTCGAAAGCAACCATTCAGCATATGGCTGAATCCTCGAAGCTCGTGGATTCGTCGGAGATTCATATCTACACGCTGGACAATACGGCGGACGAGCCGGAACGCATTTTGATTGTGGACAACGATCCGACGGTACGCGAATTCCTGCAGTTGCGACTGAAGATGCAGGGATACGAAACCTATGAAGCTGTCGATGGACTGGCTGCACTGGAGTTGATCGAGAAGGTCACACCAGACTTGGTGCTCACGGAGCTGAATCTGTATGGCATCGACGGTCTGCCGTTCATCCATCATATTCAGAAGCTGGAGATGGAGCAGCCACCCAAAATTGTCGTGTTGACCGAGCAACGTGTGGAGCAGACGATCAGTCAATGCTTCCGCAGCGGAGTGGATGATTACATGACCAAACCGTTCTCGCCTGTAGAGCTGGATGCCCGAATCAGACGCTGCCTGCATTAGAAGATTAAAAAAAAGCAATAGACAACCATCTATTTACACGGATTTGAAGCACCATCAAATACACTACCCGGAGGGAATATCATGGAGAATCAACAATTCCACACATTACTGAATGCGATTGAAAATAAAGAAGCTGTACTCGGCGTTGTCGGGCTCGGTTACGTAGGACTTCCACTTGCTGTGGAAATGGTCAATCAGGGTTTCACGGTAATCGGAATTGATCTGGATGCGTCCAAAGTAGAAAGTATCTATCAAGGAGATTCCTATATTCACGATATTTCGTCTGATGAGTTGAAAAAAGTCATGCAAAGCGGTCGTTTCCAGCCAACGACAGATTACAGCATGCTGCGTGTGATCGACGCACTCAGTATCTGCGTACCAACACCGCTTAGTGAGAATCAGGACCCGGATACGTCTTATATCGAGACCGTTGTGGATCAGATCAAACTGCATATGAAACCAGGCATGCTAATTACGCTGGAGAGCACCACTTATCCGGGTACCACCGAAGAACTGATCCAGCAGCAGCTGGACAAGATCGGACAAGAAGCAGGTAAAGACTATTTCCTTTGCTTCTCGCCTGAACGTGTGGACCCGTCGAACGGACGTTTCACCACATTTAATACACCGAAAGTAATCGGGGGCACGACTGAAGCTTGCTTGAAACTCGGAACAGCACTGTATAGCAAATACGTAGAAACCGTAGTACCGGTATCTTCACCAAAAGTGGCGGAGATGTCCAAATTGCTGGAGAACACATTCCGTAGCGTGAACATTGCCTTTGTGAATGAAATGGCGATGATGTGCGACCGCATGGGCATCGATATCTGGGAAGTTATTGATGCTGCGGCGACGAAACCATTTGGTTTCATGCCATTCTATCCAGGCCCAGGTATCGGTGGACACTGCATTCCGCTTGATCCGATGTACCTGTCATGGAAGGCCAAAGGCTTCCGTTTCTATAGCAAATTCATTGAGCTGGCGCAATCCACCAATGACAACATGCCATATTATGTATTGAACAAAACATCAACAATTCTGAACGAATACGCCAAATCCGTACGTAAATCCAATATTCTGCTCCTCGGTATGTCGTACAAACCGAATATTGCCGACCTGCGTGAATCACCAGGACTGGAAGTGTATGAACTGTTCAAGGAAAGTGGAGCTAACGTAAGCTACTACGACCCACATGCGGATTCCTTCAAGGACAAACATGGCGAGACCGTACACAGCGAAGTGTTCAATCTGGAGCAATTCAAGAAGTACGATTGCATCGTGCTGATCACCAACCACAGCGATTTGCCTTACTTTGATATTGCCGAGATGGGTGTACCGATTCTGGATACACGTAATGCATTCCGTTCGTATACTCATCCGCATATCTACAAGATTGGTCACTCGGTACAGCATCCTGTGCTTGAACCAAGTGAAGCGTTGCTCGTCTGAGGAAATATATGAGGCAACGGGGCAAACTGGTGGGGATGGCGAAATGGGCCATTCTGGCTGTGGTGTTGTGCCTGCTGCTTCTGTCCTGGATGTTTAAGTGGTTCTCCACCGAGGAACACAAAGCGACCTGGCTGTGGGACGCGTCCATTATTGCGGAGCAGACGCCGGAGATTATTGCTTTTTCCAAAGAACAGGGCGTAGATACCATCTTCCTGCAAATTCAGGATGAGGTGCCTGATGCAACATACCGTAAATTCATTGCGGCTGCAGGACAGGCTGAGATTGAAGTGCATGGACTTAATGGTCATGCCGACTGGGCTTATGATGAGAAGCGGGATGAAGGTCTTGCTTTTATCGAGCGAGTACGAGCATACAATGCAGCATCGGCCAAGAATGAACGCTTCCAAGGCATTCAACTGGATGTAGAGCCGTATCAGCTGAAGCGCTGGGAGAACGAGGAGAGCAGCGTCATTGCAGAGTGGCAGAACAACATGAAGGCCTGGACGAAAGCCGGCGAGGATGCCGGACTGTACATGAGCGCTGCGATTCCGTTCTGGCTTGATGCCCGTCAGTCGGCTGAAGGTGAGGGTACATTCAGTCGCTGGGTCATCTCCCACTTCGATGCGGTCGCCATTATGGCGTACCGGGACAGTGGGCAGCAGATGTATGATTTGTCCAAGGAAGAACTGGACGAAGCGGATGATCTCGGCAAAAAAGTCTGGATCGGAGCGGAACTCGCGGATACACACGAGGGGGATCACCTGACCTTTTTCCGTAAACCGGTTAGTAATATGAATGAAGAGATGGCAAAAGTGTTTGATCTGGGTTCCTCTCATTCCTCTTTTGCAGGTGTGGCTGTGCATCATTATGAAGCATGGTATGCCAAGGAGAATGGTATTCCGCTTGCGCGCAAGGATGAGAAGAAGGAAAGGTAATAAGCAAGGATATAAATATCGTACAGGAAGATATAGCTACCGAATCAAAGGTGTGTTTCAAAGGTTAGGGTATCATCCCTTTTGAGTCAGAATCGCAGGCATTAGTCCTTTGCTGTCTGTATCTCAGGAGGGATTTTTACATAGGACAAGAGAATTAGAGTGTTAAAGATTGTCATTAGTCATATGAGCCTGAGCTTGCTCAAAGGATATTACCTGTTATTTTAATGGCGGTACATTCATGGTAGCAGTTATTCCAGTTGTTTAACATCATTTCAGCGTCAAAAAAAGAGGCATTTTCATTTCATCTGCCTCTTTTTTGATCTTTAGTTACTTCGGTTGTGAGTACTCTTTATCAAGATCCGATGAATTGGGAGCCAAATGATTACTATAGTTCCATCCAGAAGGTTGGAATAATACATCTACATCTTTTCCCCATTCTCCATAATACTTCATTAAACCCAAATCAGTTTCTTTCAATTCGCCAACATGGTCTGCACTTACCCACTTCCCTTTATGAAATAATAGGCCATGTTGTCCTTCGGATCTTGTACCTTTAGCCCTGTAGTATATTTTTAGTTCCCAATCTCCTTTTTTGTCCATATAACCTGGGTTGTGGTAATCGATTTCTTTCTGAATTGTTATTGTATCGACCGAAACATCATTCACAAAAATTTCTAGTTCCTTATGGGAGTCGTCCGGAATCTCCGCTTCTAAAAACCATGTTTCTCCCAGTACCTGTATGCAGGGATCATCTGGTTTTAAATCTGGCTTTCTGGATTCTTTAATAAAAATTTGAGCAGTCCCTGGATCTTTGACATATATAATATTCCCACCTGGGTATTGATCAACTATTTTAGCTTCATCGCACGGGTCAGGAAGTTGACCTAAGATTACCGCATGAATAACCCCATTTTTCGCGAAAGCATTTGCAACTGTATACACAAGTATTCCTCCTTTGTTGTTCTCTATAATAAACTTAACTAAGATGGGAGTTTCTATTCAAAATAGGACTCCTGTTCAATACAGAAAATGGATGGTGATTTGGTTAGACCGTCTTACAGCGGGTTCACTCAAGGGGTAAGGTATCGCAGAACTCGGAAGGAAAAGCTTATTTTGCATTGATTTCTGGAGCATTCTGCATAATAATGATCTAGTGTCAGAATGACTACATAGAGATCAAGGGAGCTATAAGTGATGAGCAAACTGGAAGTGTTGCGGAATCCCAAGCAGCGCAAGCTGCTGTTCAGTGCCGGCATGAGCTGGCTGTTTGATGCAATGGAAGTTGGTATGATCTCCTTTATCGTGGCTGCACTCGCCAAGGAATGGAGTCTCAGTCCCGGACAAGTCGGGGTGCTTACAAGTATTAACTCGATCGGTATGGCACTTGGTGCTTTGCTTGCAGGTGCACTTGCGGACCGTTTTGGACGGAAAGCCATTCTGATGTGGACCTTGCTAATCTTTACGATTGCAAGCGGTCTGTCTGCATTGGCGACCGGATTTGCCGTATTGTGTGCACTGCGTCTGGTTGCAGGTATTGGACTGGGCGGAGAGTTGCCCGTGGCATCCACACTGGTATCGGAGTCGATGCCTACTGCGGAACGGGGACGTGCCGTTGTATTATTGGAAAGTTTCTGGGCTGGGGGCTGGATCGTATCGGCGCTCATTGCCAACTTTGTCATCCCGGAGTACGGATGGAGAATTGCCTTTGCCATCGGTGCACTTCCGGCGTTCTATGCACTGTATCTGCGTCGTGCCATTCAGGACCCGCCGCGCTACAAGAATCATACGAAGCTTCATAAAATCACGTTCCGCGAGAAAGTCGCTACCGTCTGGTCAGCACCACATCGCCGTACAACGTTGATGCTCTGGATTTTGTGGTTTACCGTCATTTTCTCTTATTATGGCATGTTCCTGTGGCTGCCTTCGGTTGTAATGGCAAAAGGGTATACGTTGGTTAAAAGCTTCCAGTACGTGCTGATCATGACGATCGCACAGCTGCCAGGTTACTTCACCGCGGCGTACTTCATTGAACGTTACGGTCGCAAGTTTGTACTAGTGGTGTATCTTACGTTGACTGCGTGCAGTGCGATTGCATTCGGACTGGCTACAACGGAAGCGACGATCCTGGCCGCAGGAATCTGTCTTTCCTTCTTCAATCTGGGAGCCTGGGGTGGTCTGTACGCCTACAGCCCGGAATTGTATCCGACTTCCGTTCGTTCGACAGGTGTGGGTCTTGCCACATCGGTTGGCCGCATCGGTGGCGTACTTGCCCCATTAATGGTCGGTATGCTGGTTCAACGTGAAGTGGCGATCAGCCTGATTTTCACGATTTTCTTCGTGACCATCCTCATTGGCGCAGCAGCTGTACTGTTCTGGGGACGGGAAACGAAGGGTCAAGAGCTGGCTGAGTAATTGTCAATATATACTACGCAACTTTTGTACGGGTCTGCCTGCCTACGGAAATAACGGGTTGGATAAGCGATATAAGGTTGATACAAGAAGAGGTATGAACATGGTGTGACCATGGGCTCATGCCTCTTTTTGCTATGTTCAGCATCGATTTTTTACTGCGTCATCGGTCCGATAGACTTCATTTTTTCTATATCCTATAATGACACTCGGGATGTAGGACCGCGAGGATTCAGGGGGAAGAAGTGGGATCTGGATTCAGAAAAGTGGAGGGTAACGAAAAGATGCAGATCAAGCGTGAAATGGATCAGATGCATGAATTCAATGAAAACAATACGATGGGTGAAGCGACTCGTGCGAACAGCATAAATGGAAGCCGCAACAACGTGATTGACATGGTGCGAGTACATGGGGATAACAACATACATGTAACTTACAGTGATAATAACAGTAAACAACTGAGTGAGATGAACGGAATGTATGATGTGTATGTTGTGGATAAAAGTAAACCTACGAAAGAGATGGAGGTCACTAATATTATGAATAACATGACGATTACGAAAAATATGGAGTACACGGGCAGTGAGGATGTACGGATTAGAGCCGGTAGCACAAATGAGGGGTCTGATATGCAGTTGGGTGCTGACTTTATAGAGCCTATTACCGTTAGCCGAAAAGTAACCCATCGGAAAGGGAGAAAGGCAGGCAAGAGAGCAGGACGAGTGGGTATGCTTCTCGGTACTTGTGCAATGGCTGTCGGGTTGACGGTAGCAGCGCCTTCTGCGGGAGCACAGAAGCTGGAACAGGGCGTTCGCAGTGAACATGTGCTGCAATTGCAGGAGCAATTAAGTGATCTGGGGTATTTTGACGCTGGAATGACCGGTTATTACGGTTCGATTACCAAAAGCGCTGTCCGCGAGTTCCAGCAGGCGCAAGGACTGAGTGCCGATGGTGTTGCAGGTCCGGCAACATTGAACAGGTTGAACAAAAAGGCCAAAGCCGAAGGCGAGACCTTGCGCCAGTTGGCGAAGCTGATCCATGGTGAAGCGCGCGGAGAATCTTTTGAAGGGCAAGTCGCTGTTGGTGCGGTTGTTCTAAACCGGGTGCATTCAAATGAATTCCCGTCGTCTATTTCGAAGGTTATTTTCCAGAAAGGGCAATTCACGGCTATAGACGATGGGCAGTTTAATACCAAGCCAACCCAGACCTCATACAGGGCTGCTCGCAAGGCATTAAATGGCGCTGATCCGACGAATGGAGCGCTGTATTATTACAATCCGAAGATTGCTACTTCGGTGTGGAGTAAGAGCAGGCCGACGTTGCTGACCATTGGGCAGCATGATTTTACGAGATGAGATAAGTAGAGATAGGTAGTGTAATATTTGGAATGATAATGATGAACCTCGGCTGTACACTGCTGAATGCAGACGGGCTACCGGGGTTTGTTTTATGTTTTGTTTATACAGTGAAGATTGTAGGGATTACTTATTGAATGATAGGTTCAGTTCCCAAGCGATAAAGAAGAAGTTTCTGTTCCTTAATAACCAGGGTCGGATATGAGTTGATGCATAGAACCGTATTAGTGAAATATATATAAAATGGATTTGAGGAACAGATCGAATAGGCTGGATCGAATGTGTTAGAATATAGGAATTATGGAAGTTGGAGGAGTGCAGTGGGAATACATAATGAGTTAAGTCAAATTAGAGTCGAAAACCAATCAACTACTAAACAAAAAGTTTTTTCAATTGTATGTGCGATAACGATCGGAGTAATTTTAGGTTTAGCGGCAAAGCTTGTGGATGCTCAGGGAGTTCACCCCGTATTTGACGCGATTGGTGGGCGTCTAGGTATTTGGATTTTTGTTGCCACACTTATATCTGTTTTTAGCTATTCTCCTAAATTAGCAGCAGTTAAGATATGCTCCTTTTTTGTTTCACTGCTAACTGTGTATTATCTATACACCGTGTTTGCTCTACATTTCGTTCCAATGAGAGAAATTGTTTTTTGGGGGATATGTGCAGTAGTATCTCCGGTGTGTGCTTATGTGATGTGGTATGCACGTGGGAATGGATGGGTATCTAGTTTAGTTTTGTCCACTCCAATCACAGTGCTACTTTCCGAAGGGTATCAATTACGAGACGCTTACTTGCCAGAGCATACTCATTATTATTTGATCCCAATACTTATGGGAATATATCTGATCATGGTCATTGTTTTACTATTAATAGTTCCTACGAGCAGACTTAAATTTTTGATTATACTACCAATATCCATAGTGTTGTCTTTCATCATGATATACTTTAATGTTCTACGGCGGTTATTCGGTGGATTGAACGGAGTGTTATAGATCGCCATAACAGGATTAACATTTGAAAAGATGAGAGCTACTGCAAAAAAAGTGTGACCATAATATTCTTGAAATTCATAATAAAGGGGGATTTATATAAAAAAAGAGTATCGTTTTTTTTGCTTTTTCTTCTTCTATTGACAGCATCCGCTTGTTCAAACAAAGTCACTTCATATACAGGAGAGAGTGAGAATTGGCGTGTCTCATGTACAGTTCAAAGTAATAGCTCTGTAGCAATTTATGAATATGAAATTAGGTACTTAGGAGATAATCCTTCATTAATTGAAAAAGTTAAAACCAAATTTATGAGCGAAAATATTCATTCTACAGGAGAAGTTCCTTTTAATACTGTGATCAGAGGAAAAGCTGAAGGGATGTCCCCATTTTTGGATGAGAATGAATTTATAGTTCAGATTGATTGGGAAGGAAACTCGGAAAAGATAGTGGTTAATAAATAATGGTGTTACTAGGCAGAGATATTAGTGATAATACAAATTACAGGCTAAGTGAGGTGAGTAAAAATGAAGTTGCTAAAGACCTCATTAGTTATCGTTGCACTAGTGGTCATCGCTTCTTTCTCATGGTATGGCTCGTATAAGAGTGACATGAAGCAGCTGGAGGATGACTTGAGAACATATTTAACCGCCGAAAAAGGAATAGATGGGAATACGATTATAAGCATCACCGCTCGTCGAAGCAAAATGCCGATGTATCCTGTTGTCGTCAAATTCAAGGACAATCCGCAGGAATATATCTACTATAGAGCAGATGAATGGATTCAGCTGACGCCTGATCCGAATGAATAACTCAATCATACTTACTAAGATAATAGAGGATAATATGCTTCACCATTGGATTTACCCATCCAATCCTGTACAATGAATAACGACAAAACAAAGGTAGATTAAGGATGGATTAGCACGATGAGAATTATCATATCACCAGCTAAAAAGATGAAGATCGATACCGATCTTATGGCTATCGCGCAGATGCCGCATTTTATAAACGAGTCAGAACAGCTATTGAGTCTGCTTCAAGAGTTATCCTATGACGAGCTCAAAACGTTGTGGAAGTGTAACGATGCAATCGCCGAACAGAACGTGGAGCGGATTCAGAATATGAATATAAAAGCAAATCTGACACCAGCAATATATGCCTATTAGGGCATTCAGTATCAATATATGGCTCCGGGTGTTTTTCAAAATGAGGAACTGGCGTATCTTCAGCAGCATTTACGCATATTATCCGGTTTTTATGGCCTGTTGCGGCCTTTGGATGGGGTTACCCCTTATCGGTTGGAGATGCAGGGCAAGCTGCAAGGTCTAGGTTTTAAATCGCTCTATCAATTCTGGGGTAGCAAGTTGGCGGATCAGCTTCAATCTGAAAGCAGTTGTATTCTAAATTTGGCTTCCAAAGAGTATAGCAAGAACATCACACCTTTCCTGAAGGAGGAAACCCGGATGATCACTTGTGTGTTCGGACAAA
This sequence comes from Paenibacillus amylolyticus, assembly GCF_050990605.1. Classification (GTDB taxonomy): domain Bacteria; phylum Bacillota; class Bacilli; order Paenibacillales; family Paenibacillaceae; genus Paenibacillus; species Paenibacillus amylolyticus_H. The sequence goes on along the minus strand of NZ_CP158832.1, from coordinate 4,185,107 downwards.
TGGTCGATGGGAAGCTTGTTGAAAAGGCAACGCGGGCCAAGATGGCCAGAGGTGAGATGGTACGATATATGGTAGAACGGAAGATCACAGATGTGGAAGATATCAGAAGTTTTGATCGGTTAGGTTTTGTTTACTCAGTAGAGAAGTCGGATGAGAGCACGTATGTATTTATATATTCAGAGGGAAAGTAGCCTGTTGTAAAATGGTTTAAAATTTTGGTTCGTATAGGTTAAACATTCGTGAAATGCCATCAACCATTTGATGGCTCTTTTTTTTGTAAGACTAAGGCAGCCTTATTCGGAATATGTTGGTATCTACAGAGGTCTACAGGAAGCAACGCTGAATATCATTGAAACCTAATATGAATTTACAAAGTATATATAAAGAAGGATATAATTAGTTGCTATTTATAAATTTGTACTCGGTTACATCCATAGAGGGGAGGACGAATATGCCATTTATTGGGGGAATCATTCTAATCATTATCCTAGCTTTTATTCTATGGGCATTAATGATCCCGCTATTCAATAAAATAGGTAGTAGAATTCTGAAGAAATACAATAAATTCAAACAAGAGGAGAATGGTGATGAAAAATTCAAAGACGTTTAGGGTAGGAGCAATCACGGTGGCATTGGTTATTATTGTGGGAGCGCTACTGGTGACCTTCTTTGTCACACGAATTCCTAACGGATATGTTGGGGTTGTCTATTCACCCAATGGAGGGGTAAAAGATAGTACACTGAGTCAAGGGTGGAAACTGGTTGGAGCGTTTGATAAAGTAACGAAATATCCGATCCGAATTCAAACGGTGGAATACAGAGACATTCAGATTGCAACTTCTGACGGGAAAAACATCACCATCGATTTTGCTTACAACTACCAGGTAGAACCAAGTAAAGTATCTTCTATATTCAATACATTTGGGCCAATTAGCATTCAAGAAATAGAGGATACATATCTCAAAACACGTTTCCGGGACGCAGCTCGTAAAGGAATTTCCAAGTTTACAGTCATTGATGTGTATGGTGAAAAGTCATCTGAAGCTGGCGTCGATGTTCAACAACGTTTCTCTGATGACGTTAAAGAGTTAGGTTTTATTGTATCCAACGTTACTGTAGGTGTTCCTCAACCTGATGCCAAGACTCAGGAAGCCATCGATAAACGTGTCGAAGCTTCTCAAGAACTGGAACGTAAAACGACTGAACTCGAGATCGCCAAGAAAGAAGCAGAGCGCAAGCGAGTGGAAGCACAAGGTAATGCAGACAAACTATTGATTGAAGCAGAAGGTCAAGCTAAAGCCAACAAAGAGCTTCAACAATCCTTATCGAGTCAACTCGTTGAATATGAAACCATCAAGAAATGGGATGGAGCCCTTCCATATGTAAGTGGGTCCAACACGCCAATGATTCAATTGCCGACTACCAAAACAGAGCAAAATAGCGGTGCGGGGAGCGTAACTCCCTAATTAGCGCTTGAAAAGTACTTAATACTTTCTCATGCAATTGAAATTATTGATTCTAATGAACAAGCCGGTCCAATTGTGGGCTGACTTGTTCATTTTTGAGTCTTTTTAAAGATACCGCAGGAGAAACTGTGAGCTTCACCATTGGATTCACTTAGCCAATCCTGTACAATGGATAACGACAATAACAACGGTAGATTAAGGATGGATCAGCACGATGAGAATTATCATATCACCCGCTAAAAAGATGAAGATTGATACCGATCTTATGGCTATCGCGGAGATGCCGCAATTTATAAATGAGTCAGAACAGCTATTGAGTTTGCTTCAAAAGTTATCCTATGACGAGCTTAAAGCGATGTGGAAGTGTAACGATGCAATCGCCGAACAGAACGTGGAGCGGATTCGAAATATGAATATAAAGAATAATCTGACCCCAGCCATATATGCCTACGAGGGCATTCAGTATCAATATATGGCTCCGGGTGTTTTTCAAGATGAGGAACTGGCGTATCTTCAGCAGCATTTACGTATTTTATCCGGCTTTTATGGCATGTTAAGGCCTTTGGATGGGGTTACCCCTTATCGGTTGGAGATGCAGGGCAAGCTGCAAGGTCCAGGTTTTAAGTCACTCTATCAATTCTGGGGCAGCAAGCTTGCAGATCAGCTTCAAGCGGACAGCAACTGTATTCTGAATCTGGCTTCCAAAGAGTATAGCAAAAATATTTTGCCGTTTCTGAATGAGGAGACCCGGTTCATTACATGTGTATTTGGACAAATGGTCAATGGGAAGCTTGTTGAAAAGGCAACCTGGGCTAAAATGGCCAGAGGTGAGATGGTACGTTATATGGCAGAGCGTAAGATTACAGATGTGAACGACGTAAGGAACTTTGATCGTTTGAATTTCGCTTTTTCAGAAGAACGATCCGACGAGAGTACGTTTGTTTTCATACAAGCAGAGGGAAAGTAGCCAGGTGTCCGCTGATCATGTACTAGAATGATACCTATTTGATTCACTTAAAGTCGCCAACTGGCGGCTTTTTTATTTTTCATATAATAACTCTAAGTCCTAATCTAGTTAGGAAAGATTAACTCAATTGAAAAAGCATTTGAACTGCATCGAACCTTTATTCTGTTTCGTGTTAGGACAATTACAGGTTATATTTTAAATTGTTATCTGAAATATAAAAGGAAAAAAGTCCCTTAATTTAGGGACTAATTTACTATATCCTAAAATAAGGAAAATGACGATAATAATTTATTAGGCTCCATTTATACATCTGCTGAGGGAGTAAATGGAGAAAAAACATAAAGGAGGAATATAAATTCCATGAGTTTAAGAAAAGGTTTCATTGTTTTTCTGATGGCTTTGTTGTTGATTGGAACCATGTATCCGACTAGCGGTTATGCGCTTTCGGATCAATCGGACGCCATAATAACAACTGATAGTAGCGCGGAGAATGTTGATGTTTCTATGGAGGAATCAGCTTTAACAGACAACGAATATCTGGAAGATATTGATCCAGATTTCTATGAAGAACCGGAAGGTGTAGACGAATTTATCGAAGAACCAGTAGATGAACCGACGGTTACTGATGATACATACGGGGAGAACTCTTTCTCTGCTCAAGCAATGGCCATGGCAGATGGGACTTTGACCATGAGTCCTGGAGATTCCTATACGTTCACGAATAATGGAAGTGCAACAAGATCGTTGAGCACCAATGCGGCGACCTCAAGAAGCAGTGCATACGATTACGTTATTTATAGACCAGATGGCAGCATCATGGGCGAAAACATGGACTCTACTAGTAGTTTATCGGTAGGTTCAGGTTATACAGCTGTGATCACCTCGACGGGTCAGAATCCTTTTACAGTGACAATTCGTTCAGAATTTTCTTACAGTGTATCAGCTAACCCTGCCATGCTTAGGGTTACGTTATCCAAAGGAGAGAGCTATCGATATTTTAATGAAGGGACACAGTCAAGAGTTCTAAGTGCCGATACTTCCACAGCTCAGGACAGGAAGATAGACTACGCTTCTTACAAAGAAGATGGTAGTCTTGTAGCTTCTAATTTTGAAACGACGGGCAAACCTTCACTTGCAGGAGGGAACGAAATCATTATTACTGGAGCGGGCTCACAGCCTGTTAGTGTTGGATTTCCCTATGAAGTCTATACCGGTGAATGGAGCGATGAGCCAGCCTATACGCGTACAACTCTGTATCAGGGCGATAGCTATCAATTCACTAATATCAGTTCCAAATCCGATGCACTCCAAACGGATGGAACGACCAAAGATAAGCATGATTACGTTGTTTATCTTCCGGATGGAACGGAAAGTTCAACAGGTACGAATACGACCACTAAGCCTACGGTAGCAGCAGGAAGAACCGCCGTTGTAACCTTGGTTACAGCAACGCCTGTAACATATGGTGTGCCCTATCGGACATTTGATGTCCAAAAAGCCGGTGGTGATGCGATTACTCGAATCACTGTATATCCTGGAGAATCTATGATTTTCAGTAACAATGGTTCGTTGGCTAATCCGATAAAAAACAATGCAAGTAGTACCAATGGAGCCGTTTTTGACTATGTTCTTTATACAGCAGAAAACGTCGTTCATTCGGATGGATTCAACAAAAATACTAATCCGATCATTCGCTCACAAGGTTACGCAGTCGTGACCGTAGTTGGGCAAGTCCCAATTGAGTTTAGTTATACGGATGATTTCTCGGTTGAAGAAAGCATGGAACCTGCATACCATCGCGTAACACTCAAACAGGGAGAAAGCGTGACGTTTTGGAATAACAGTACCGATCGGGAATATCTCGACAGTGATGCGTCCACCAGTCAAGGGCGAATATTTGATTACGTCACCTATTATCCGGATGGCACAGAACGGAGTACAAGAAAAGCAACAGCGGTTGAACCAGTTGTTTACTATGGAAATAAAGCAGTAATCACAGGCGTATCTGCAGAGCCTGTAACCATAGGTGCGATTTACACCATTTTTGATGTGGAGGATCGACCAAATGAAGCACTAACTAAGATTACGGTATCACCGGGTCAATCGGTAAAATTCCATAATGGAGGCTCACTCAGTAACCCAATACGGAGTAATGCCAAAAAATTAGGTGCACTGTTTGATATTGTGGTGTATAAGGCAGACGGCAGAGCACATAGTGACAAATTCAATAGCAATGTAAGTCTCGCTACCATTCCTTCTGGTGGTGAAGCCGTCGTTACCGTAGGGGGAAGTACACCTGTAACATTTGAATACACGGATGATTTCTCAGTAGTGGATAGCCAGGAACCAGCTTATCTGCGCGTAACGTTGAACAAAGGCGAGAGCTATGCCTTTACCAACATAAGCTCAGATTCGAAAAGGGTCCGAAATGATGCTTCCAGCAGTGAGGGGCGGGTGTATGATTACACGATTTACAACGTTGATGGAACAGTATCAAGCAGTAGAACAGCAACAGCGACCGAGGCATATGTCCTAGGTGGTAAAAAAGTTGTTGTTACCAACATCTCGGATCAACCCATAACGTATGGTGGGATTTACCGTGTTTTCCGTGGTCAAGATGATCAAGTCCCTTCACCAGAAACAGATATCACTGTCAATCAAGGGCAGAGTGCAGTATTTACAAATCCGGATTCAAAACCTGCTCAAATTGAACGAATCGCAGGAGTAGCATCCGTTGTGGATTATACAGTTTACGATAAATCTAATAAAGCATTGTATTTCGTGGAAGGTATGAGTCATGCAACATGGGATATTCCAGCAGGTGCAACGCTTGTTGTTACCGTAGTATCTACAGAACCTGTAACGATTCAATATCAATCTCCTGTGACAGCCAGCTCCAGTCAGGAGCCTGCACTTATCAAGCGGAATTTGACGCCAAATAACACGCTCTTGTTCTCAAATACTTCACCTTATGAAGCTATACTCGTTGGTTCTCCTTCAGAAGGAGGAACCTATGATTACGTTATTCGAAATCAGAATCAAGCTGTTGTTAAGGAAGGAAAAAACGCTACAGGAGGACAATTTGTACCTGGAAAGTCTGACATTCAGGTGCATAACGTGTCATCCCAAACACTGAAATTTGTAGGTGCTTATCGGCACTTTACGGTCAAGGAAGTGGAAGTGGAGTTTCTGACTTTGTATGAAAACACAGAGACGGCGCTTCCGACAGTTCAGCAAGGGAATGTGTACTACCGTTTCAGTCCGTATAGCTCTGACAAGTATCGGATTGCCATAAAGGAATCAGGTGATTTTTCCATTGAACCTCGGATCGAATTGTATTCAGATAAGGAATTGAGCATTCCGGTAGCTGCTTCAATAGAGCAAGAGCAGGTATATGGTGAGCAATATACGGTTCTTGAATGGGAGCTTGAAGGTGGACAGAATTATTATCTCAAGCTAAGTGAAAAAGAAGGAAAACCGATTCAGGGAGCCATAAAAGCAGCATGGATGAACATTCGTAATGACAATAGTTATGAGTACGGCTATGGCAATCAATTGCTTAAAGTCGTTCTATTTACAGGAGATCAAATTGTGTTTGAGTATGATCGCAACGGTAATTTAACGAAACGAACGAAAAAGATTTTCCCATTTAATTAATGATTGTCTAAATTGAGGTTGAGGTGATGGAGTGTTTAAGAAAATAACGATTATTTGGTTATGCGTCATATTGGTTCTTAGTGGGTTCGGTTCTTTTGGATATGGAGGACAAACAGCAGCAGCGGCAGAAGGTAGGGATTCCCTCCCTTCCGCTACCTACATTACAATCCATAGTTTAAAAGAGCAATTTGGTATCAAAGAAGATTGGATCGAGAAAAAACTAGATCAGGGTTACTCGTTGTACCAGTTGTATAAAGCTTTACAGACAGATCGCACAGGCGGCGAGGCTGCTGAAAAATGGCTAGAAGCACAAGAAATAAGCGAACCGATTCAAATGGAGGGGCTACGCCCTTCCGGTTCATCACAGCAAAACAACTTTTCGATTAATGCTCTTAATGAGGATACTCCAGGTACGGGAACGACCTTGGACGAAACTGGACTTAACCATGTCGATATCCGAGATGACGCATCGCTTTATATGACGTCTTATGGAGCGGAGTCCATCTCTACTGCTACAGGGGAAATGATGATTCAGAGTACTGACCTTTCTCTACCTGGACTCATTCCGTTTGATCTGACACGCGTCTATGACAGCGCTAGAGCCACTGGGCAACTTGGCGTTGAATATGACGAAACGACACAAACGTATTCCAATAAGGTTACGCCACGCAAGGAAGAACTTTCTGCTGGATTGGGGCAAGGCTGGCGTTGGGACATTCCTTTCATGGAAAAACGTGGCGATAATCAGTATATTCAGATTCCAGGCGTGGGCAATTACCGCTTAAACGCGAACCTGGAACTGGAAGGTTACGTATGGAATGACTTAACCGTTAAGCGAGATGCGACCGTGACTTTTAATGGCGTATCAAGCGGTTATCGTTTATCCATCCGTAACGGCTACGATTATCTATTTAATGAAGCCGGAGAACTGTTGCAAATTACAGATGGCTACCGCAATACCGTGAATTTTGACTATACGACATTGAACGGAAACCAAGCTATTGCACGAATTGAAAACAGCGAAGGTCAGGCGCTGACATTTGCTTATGACAACCTGAAGGTTACTGTACAGCTTGCCGGAACAGATCGGAAAGCAACGTACACGCAACGCGAGGACGAAGGCATTCGCATTTTGCGAGAATACACGGATGCTCTCGATCGGACAACGACGTATACGTACTATTATCCGGAATCCAAATTCAATTTCCTGCCTGACTTGCAAAGTAACCAAAATGCTCAAGGTGTGATGCATACAGCGTTGCTATCGCGTATTACAAGCCCTTCATCAGCTATAACGGATTATGCATATATTCCGGAGTTAAAACAGATTGGCGAAGCTTCCTCCCATTTCGTATTCAAAGTAAGAGAGCGCAAGAGCCAGTTTAGTACAACGGAAGGCGAAGGCGTTCTGGACAAGGTTAACTTTGAATATTCTGGAGAAGACCTGGAAGCATACGGTCAACCCGCATCATGGACAACAAAAGTGAAAGCAGAGAACACTGTAGATATTTGGACGTTCTCCAAAACGTTTAGCGCTGCAGCGCATCCGGATTTGGTTCGCGCAGATAAGCACACGTTAACTGGAGATGACGTGACTTATTCCACGGAGTTGCAGTACGATAACCAGACGAAGCGAAACCTTCCGACTCAAATGACAGAGTGGGTAAGCGAGAATGGCCGTTCGGGCGAGAAGCTAACCACGACCATGACCTACGATGCCAACGGCATGGTGACGTCCGAAAAACAAAGTACAGGACAGGAATCTACCTATGCGTACGAAACTGGCAAAGCTCCGTATAACTGGATTAAGCCAGTGCGGTCTACCACGAAAATTAACAGCTCGTTAGAGAGATACACCGAAACAGCCTATAACAGCCAAGGTTCCGTTCTGCGTAGCACAACTAAAAATGGATACGGCGGGCAGTTGCTCACTGAATCGGAAGTGAAGCTGGATGATAAAGGAAGAGTCATCAGCACCACGGATAAAGGCGGCTATTTAGCTAAAGACAGCATAGCGACGTTGAGTTATCAGGCTAATGCAGGGCATTTGGTGAAATCCAAGTCCATAACCGTGAACGATGCTGCTGGTAAAGCAGAAGCCCTCGTGGAATCGTATGATTATACGAATGCTGGTGAACTGGAAAAGACAACCGATGCATCCGGGGAACAGGAATCGTATCAGTATGATAAGGAAGGGCGACTTCTACAAATCGTGCATGCTGATGGTACGAAATCAACTACGGCGTACGATGATGTTAAGAATATCATTACAAACACATCGCCAGATGGTATTGTCACGACTGAGCGGTATAATCCGTTAGGTCTTTTGGTAGAAGAGCAGACGGCTGAGGCTACGTACAAATACGCCTATGACCGCGAAGGTAATGTTACGGCTATTGAGGATGCTGAAGGCAATGTGACGAGAGTTGTAGTCGACGCGTTTGGACAAGCGATAGAGACGAAGTATCCAGACGGTACCACCGGAACAACCACCATTGATGCTGTGTCCCAAACGGTAACCTATAAGGACGCTGCTGACAATCGCACACGGGAGAAGAAGGATTTACTTGGTCGAGTGACGGCGGTAGAAGAATATCGGAATGGTGCATATGTTCCGTTACAACAAACCGAGTATGATATCGATGGTAACGTAATTGCATCTGTCGATGGTAACGGTCAACGAACGACTTATACGTATGATGCGCTTGGACAAATCACGACGGTAACCACACCGAAGCAAGAGACAAGCCGCTACTTCTATAGCTATCAGGGCCAAGTGACACAGATCGTATCACCGAATACGCAAACAGTCACAAAACAGTATGATGAATTGGGAAGACTCATTAAACAGACGCATCCGAGTCCAGCCGGGTATGCGACAACGTTATATTACGATAAGAAAAGTAATCTGATTAAAAAACAGGATCGACTTGGGAAAGTAACAGAGTATACGTATAACAGTGACAACATGCTCACAGGTATGAAAGCACCGGATACGAATGTATCCTATACGTACGACGAGATTGGCCGCAGAACATCGATGACCGATGATCATGGAAAGACCACGTACAGTTATAGAGCAGCAGATGGGATGTTGAACGGACTGACGTTCCCGGATGGGACACGACTTGATTACGAAAACAATACCCAGCAACGTCTAGGATATACCTTAACGGATGCCAAAGGACAATCCTTGCGCATTCACGGCGAAGTAGATGCCATGAATCGGGTAACCTCCATGGATATTACTTCGGGTTCAGGAGGGGCTTCTGCACTCGCAGCATCGGGAACGACGCCTGTGGATCGTATGACATTCAGTTATGCTTCCAATAGCTTGCTAGAGAAATTATCGTTTGGCAAGGGCCTCAGCACAAGCTACCAGTTCAATGGCTATGACCTGTCGGGAATCACGATCTCTCAAGGGACATCTGCGGTGCAACAGTTCGCCTATGAATATGATGGGAATAAAAACATCACGTCCCGTACACAGAATGGGGAAACCGATCAATACACATACGATGAATTAAGCCGGATTCAGACTGAAACGGGCACGCAAAAAGAAACGTATACTTATGACCCGAATGGTAACCGATACAGTACCGGAAGTGGTAAGGTATACGGTCTAAAGGATGCACAGTATACGTATGACAGCCAGAATCGTTTGATTAAAGCAACGGGTGAAGGCAAAACGGTAACCTACAGCTATAATGGAGATGGGCTGTTGTATGAACGTACGAAAGGCGACCAAACGATTCGTTATTATTACGATGAAGAAGCCAAACTCATGGCTGAGGCCGCTGTAACGTCTGGAAAAGCAGAGCTGACATATGCCTATATCTATGATCTGTATGGGCAATTATGGGCCCGCCAGGACAAGCAAACAGGTAAACTGGAATACTATCAACTGAATGGTCATGGCGATGTCGTTGGGGTCGTGGACGATGCAGGCAAAGTGCTGAACAGATACACCTATGATATCTGGGGCGGACCGTTAACAACAGAGGAAACCGTACCAAATATGCTTCATTATGCCGGAGAATATTGGGATGATACGGTAGGTCTGCAATATCTGCGAGCACGCTGGTATGATCCAGGCATGGCACGTTTCATTGGTGAGGATACGTACGAGGGAGAATTGAATGATCCATTAAGTTTGAATTTGTACTCCTATGTAAGTAATAATCCGTTGAAATATGTAGACCCGAGTGGGCATAAACTTTTTCCAACAGGTACAGGGTATACAAATCGACAAATTGTAAATCATTGCTCAAATGTGGGTATAAAGACTTGCTGGAATGAGTTTTATTCAGGTTCTATAAAAGCTTCCATGGCCGTAGCAAACTTTATGGTTATTGATGACATTAACACAATCCGTGATGCGAATGCTTCAACTTTCAGCAAAACTCTTGCTGCTGCTAACTTTATACCTATATCTAAGTTTGTAAAAAGTGGAAAACTGTTTTATAAATTAGTGTCATCTTCAGGAAGAGAGATTGAGAGAGCCATTGAGTTCTCCACATTACTTTCTAGTAAAAAAACGGGTCATATTGGAGAACTTCTAAAGGACTCTGCTCAGAATCCAAAATTAAAAGAGGTAATTAACCAGCTATGGAGACCTGAGAAACCAGGTTATATAGGGAATGGAGGTACAGCTGATTTTGTAAGGAAACAAATTAAATATGGTTTGTCACTAGGACAGACAGATCATATAGTTAAAGCTAAAGAAAGACTGAAAAATTTACAGAAGATTATGGCTTCTGGTAATTTAAATGAAAATGATTATGCTCTTGCAAACGCGATTTATAGTGATTTGAAAAAGGCTTTGAATGGAAAATAGGAGGTTGAAGAATGGAAAGTGACATTTTAATAAATCATTTCTTGAGATTGTTCCCTAAATTCCACGATCGTTACTTAGAGCACTTGGATTTTAATCAAGAGTTTCTAGGACATGTGTTTTTTGGAGATGAAGTGTCTACTTATGTTGAAGAATTGCTTCGTGAAAATGCTGACATAGAACAAATTGAAAAGTTCTTTAATTTTTTTGAATGGATGGCGACTCAAACAAGTCTTTATATTGTACAAGTGTTATCTACTACAATATTATATAATCTTGGTGGGCATACGGATATTCTAAAAAAAGCACAAAATTATATGAAGCCACATACTAAAAAACTCTCTCAAGAAATAGAAGATTTACATTCAGGGAAATACTTTTCATAAAATAATTTACTTGAGTTTATTTAGAATTGTATGTTTCATTGCAGATCAAAGCTGATTTTAATCATTGGGGAATTCTGAGGAATTCCCTTCTTTTAGGTGATATATATAAAAATTAAGGATGTTTTGACACACCACCTAGTAAATAGTATTGGAAAAATTCATTATCAAATACATACAGAGGACAAGTATCAGAATAATCAGACATTGGGGATAGTAGTGTAGCATGTAGTTTCAAGTCTGGTTTGGAGGTGAAGAGTGTCGACTTGGATTAAATTTATATGGATTGCAACTACCTTAATTAATTTATCAGTATTCGTTTGGTTTTTAGTTGGAGCAACGTCTAATTTTCAAAGATCACTAGATTTGGTTGGTATACCGATCATTCTTTTCTATGGAATACCTTCACTTATTGTTAATATAATTTCGATTGTGATTCTCATAAGGAAATGGAATGCTCAGTTAAGTGTAAATACCATGATTGTGGGGGGAGTGTTCATCTTTATACTGTTGTTCTGTACTCCAGCTTTTGTAACTGCATTACAAAATACGGTGAAATCAGATCAAGTAGAAAGTGATACGGTTAGTTACATATCTGATCAGAAGTACTAGTACAATATCAAATTAATTAATATGTCACAGAGAAAAATCAAGTTAATTTAATTGTAAAAGATGTTTCTGTAAAGCTGAAAAGAAAGCTATTCCATTAGATATGGACACTGAAATGATAATAGCTTTAACCACTGAATGGGATCCAAATTGGAAGTGGACTGTATTAGAACCTAATGGTTTGTTTTAATCGCTCCGCAGAGAATTAAATATTACAAAAAAATATAAAATGCTAACAAAAAAAATTGATGATGCGTTCTTTAATTTTGATGAACAAGCCAGTCCGGTAGTGGGCTGGCTTGTTCATTTTTGTAGTTCTTTTTGAAGTACCACGATAAAAAAATGCCCTTCAAATTGGAATTATAAAACTTTGCTGAATTAAAGGATGAATCAGCATGGTAAGGATTATTATTTCACCTGCTAGCGAGGAGAGCTGAACTCAAGCGTTGTGGAAGTGTAACGATGCAATTGCCGAACAGAACGAGGAGCGGATTCGGAATATGAATATAAAAGCAAATCTTACGGCAGCCATCTATGCCTATGAGGGCATTCAGTATCAATATATGGCTTCGGGTGTTTTTCAACATGAGGAACTGGCGTATCTTCAACAGCATTTACGTATATTATCCGGCTTTTATGGCATATTGTGGTCTTTGGATGGGATATCCCCTTATCGTTTGGAGATGCAGGGCAAGCTGCAAGGTCCGGGTTTCAAAACGCTCTATCAATTCTGGGACAGCAAGCTGGCAGATCAGCTTCAATCGGAAAGCAACTGTATTCTGAATCTGGCTTCCAAAGAGTATAGCAAAAATATTTTGCCGTTTCTGAGTGAGGAAAGCCGGTTCATTACATGTGTATTCGGACAAATAGTCAATGGGAATCTGGTTGAAAAGGCAACCTGGGCTAAAATGGCCACAGGTGAGATGTTACGGTATATGGCAGAGCACAAGATTACAGATGTGAAGGGCGTAAGAAACTTTGATCGTTTGAATTTCGCTTTTTCAGAAGAACGATCTGACGAGAGTACGTTTGTTTTCATACAAGCAGTGGGAAAGAAGCCTTCTGTGTAATGGCGGGTTCCTGTACAAAGTCGCGCCATTAATGTCCACAATAAGAAAAGACGCAGGGAGTTATATCCCTGCGCCTGATCTGGCAACAAATCCGTGTCCATCAATCCAGATGCGATAAAAAAGACTCTAAAAATGCTTTTCTAATTCAAGTTGGACTGAGCCTTTAGCTCTTGTTAACGGATGATTAGCTCGTTCCAAAGTCGCTTAGGTGCGATCCGATTCGTATCCGAAGCTGATGAGCCTTTGGGCTTACTTCCCGTATTCCTCATGATAGAACCAGGATAGCCAATTCCTCCAATATTCAGATTACATCCTTCCTGTTAACGAACATTAATCCAAGCGGTCCACTGTGTTGGAATGTTAATGGAATAGACCGTACCTACAAATTGTCCGCCTGTTGTATTAGGGGATTCATAAACCCAAGAATGGGCAAAAGCATCTACGACACGATCACCGTCCAGATCAATAGCTTCAGACCAGTTGTTTGTCATAGTATTGCCAGCGAGTTTGCCGTAGTGACTACTGTCATAACCGATCTGGAACGTAATACACTGAATCCAAGCCCCACCATGATCATTGGTTGTGGACAGTGGGTTGTTATTGAAGCCGTAAATTTCTTGACCGCCATTCGGAGATACGACACCGTATACATTAATGTGAGATACTTTCGGAGCAGGCGCAAACAGAACTGGACCACCCGCATTATCAGCCTTCTGCGATTCAAATTCAGCCTTAGCCGCTTTCACAGCTTCACGGAATTCTTTGGAATTAATAATTTCTTCCTTTGTCAACGGTTTGGCTTGAGTCACGTCACCGTCTGCATAAGCAGCAACATTAAACGAAAGCACTAGAACAAGAATAAGAGTTAAACTGAACAATTTTCTCATAGCAATAAATTCCACCTTTCTTGTTATGGGTATTCTTTTACAAAAACATGCGGTTACGACAAATAGACCTGCTTGCAGATTAAAGCTTCTTGCCCTCCTCTCTTATGAAAATGGCAGAACTCTACAGGCTAGAAAACTCTATGAAGTAGGAATGTATATGTAAAATGAATGCCTGCCAATGATTATGTGTTGCAGACAAAATGGTAAACTCATTTTTAAAGTATTGATATCTTAGTTATGGTAGGCCCTGATACTCATGGTGAAAATATAAGATTTCAAAATAGATATTTAAATTGTAATATATTCCATTTATACAAACATATAGTACCTCTATCTATCACTTTAAGTCAAGTATTTCATTAATTCTATTATTTATTAAATCATGCTGCTCATCGCAGTAAATTGCCATAGTATCCTTTAGTCGTTAAATTGAAGGACAATCCTCAGGAACAATATATACCTACAAAGAGATCCTATGGGGCTGAAGGACGGATATAAATCATTCTGAGCGTAGATTCATGCATGAAATCAGGAGGTTAGCCGGATGTAATTGCCATTAAACTTCTGCTAACATGGTTTTACCATATATTGGATGAGCGGTGAAAATGGATGAGTACCATTAAAGTTACCCCGGAGCAACTACATCACGTGTCGAATCAAGTGGATCAGGCGAGACAACAATTTGAGCATATACGAGAAGATCTCACAAGACAGATCATGTTCCTTCAGCAGATGTGGCTGGGTGTGACGCAGGAGCGATTCTACTATGAATTTGAGCAGTCGCGCCCTGTATTGCAGAAGGCGCTGGAGAGTATGGTGGGCATCTCCAAGGAACTCAAGGATATCGCCATGTGGTTTGAGAATGTCGATGCTGAAAAAGTGAGTCTTGGCAGTGCTGTTGGTGCTCTAGGTGCGGGAGTAATGATGGAGACCTCAAGATATTATGCCGGTTCGGATGATAAGGGCTACCGGATGGCACAAGTCAATATGTTTGGGAAGCTGATGTGGATGCCTGTGAATGAGAATGGTGTTACGGATCAGGTAGCCTTGCAGGCATATAAGAAGGATCAGGGGCATTTGGATTTTAATCGGATGCAAGCTACGGATGCTGAAGCGCCAGGGGAAGATATTTATGCGATGCAGATCAAAGCTTTTGAAAATGGAATTCATCCCTTCACAGGCGAGCCTGTATCCGATAAATATGCTCAGATGATGTTAACTTCTCTAAAGTTCAGCCAGCTATTTATGGCATTTCAGATGGTTCGCGGTATTATGCCGGGTGGCAAAGGTCCGTTTCGCTTGCCTTCTTCTCATCCAGCTGTGGCGAAGATTAAAAAGAATTTGGAAGCGGCTGAAGTGAGGAAAACGAATGGACAAAAGAGTGGTTCTGGGGTTACAGGACAGGTTCCTGATATCGGAGAAGTTAAATTGAAACCACTTGGGACTAAAGGGGAAGGTGATGCACTAAAACGTACCTTTGAAATAGACGGAACTAAAGTAGAAATTAATAGTGGACATGGTTACCGTGGAAGTGGGCATCGAACAGGAAATGCTCAAGATATTGGCACCATGGATCAGATTGAATCCGTTATACTTAAAGATATGGAATTAGCCAATAAGGCAAATATTGATTTCCCTAGACCTCCTAAAACGATTGAGCGAACCATTCAAGTAAATGAGAAAACGATGGGTTATACCGTAACACAAACGCCTGATGGTACTTTAAGGGTCTCTACCTATTATCCTAAATAAAAAATAAAGGGGACATTTACCTTGACTATACAGAAGACAGTGGAAGAGTTGCATCAGTTGATTGACCAGGATTGGTCGAAATTAGATCAGTCAGAATTAAAAACAACGAGAGAGACTGTAGAATCTCTATCCAATGAATTGCTATCTGAGATAGATCATACGAACAACTCAGATCATTTATTAGAAGCCATTAATTATGAGCTTACGCATTTTTTTCTACCGATCCCTTGTGTGATAAAGATGTATCAAAGATTGATTCTGTTGAATCCATCCAACCTGTCCTACTATGAATGGTTTACCGATTACCTTTTACAGTATGGACCCGATTGGCAGGAAGAGGCAAATGAGTTAACCGAACTTTATACAAAAAAAGATTTTCAGGATGCTTGTGATTTCGCACAAAAGATTGAGCAAGTTAAAGATTTTGAGAGTAAATAAATGTCTAGACATCATCTCAAATGTGACTGAGGGGAAATTAATGGCTTCCTTTGTATTATTATTGAAAGATTATGAAGATGATGAAAAGGTAATTTATCGGTTTGGTCCAAATGAACATCATGGGTAAGATTGAACTAAATAAAAAGAAGGAAACCATTCAAGAAGTGGAGCCAGTAGTAAACGCTAAAAACGAATCGAAGTTTTATTTCGATAGAGCAGCTCAAAGATTGACAAGATGTCTATATAGAGAAAATGGAACATTTCCCGATAAAACAACATTTGAATCGTAAAGCAATACAAGCCTGGATAGGTTATCTCATTTTCGAGTAGGGCTTAGACCTAAGAGCTTTACGGAGGATTTTGGTATTAATATATACTTAGCGGATTTCCCGCTAAATCCCCATCTCACCTTATCCTTTGAGTTACAATCTTCCTGAGGTGACCTTACCATGAAAGATAACATGTCAAACCTGATCGAGGATTTGTTTCACGGAAACCTGCGGTTGGACGAGTCAATTCATCCTGAGCAAGAAGAGTATCAAGAAATCAATCGCCAGATATCGGACCTGATGAAGGACTACAAAACACAGCTTACCGAGAACGAATACGATGCCTTGGAACAACTGATCGACTTGATCGGACAATCCACGTCTATGTATGTGGAAGCGGCGTTTGAGCAAGGTTTTCGCACAGGCGGTAGACTGATGATCGAGGTTTTAGGCAAAACGTGAGTATCTATCAATTTCATAAGTCAGCAGGGTATGCATAGCAACTCAAAAATCCCCTTCTCCAACACCGGCAATCTGGCTGGCATAGAGATGGGGATTTTATGTTTATTCCGTAGCATCTTTTAATCTACATGTGCACTCAACACACATGTCCTACTCAAACTCCAACCTACCGTGCCCCAATATTCGTACCCGACGGTGTACCCGAGCCAATCAGATCACTACCACCTGCAAGCTTCAGGAAATTACCCAAGACAGGCGTTCCGTCCGCGCTACGTGTTACCGAAGGTACAAGGGAGACAAAGTCGGCTGCGCTGGCGAGCAGGCCTTTGTCGTTGACGCTCTTTTTGTTCTTCCACCAAACGTTGGTGCTGCTGACGTCGGTTCCGCTTGTTTTGTCGCTGGCGCCGCCTTGAAAGGACAGGTTGTTGGTGAAGATGTGGGTGCCTACATCAAAGGCAAAATTGCTTTGCCCGTTGTTCCAGGAGGTGTTATTTTTCATCTGGATCGAACCGGGATTGCTGTTGTAGGTGAAGCCGTGCTTTTTATTATTAAACGCAATGTTGTTCTCAACGATATGATTCACTGCAATCTTCTCACCGCCCAGCTTGAAGCCGTTGCCATCACTGTTGGAGGTAGAAGTACCGTCTGCGGTTGCACCGTTAGCGTAGGCGATGCTGTTACGGATTGTGACCGCGCCAATGGCACCTGTATCCATTTTGCTATACAGATCCCAGCCATCGTCCACGTTATAGGCCGCAATACAACCGTCGAAGACATTGCCCGGGCCTACGGTCAGTTTGGCCGCAAAACCGTCTGCATCCTCGCCGTCATCCGGATCATAGTTGTTGTGGGAGTACGAACGAATCACTTCATTATATGCGGGCCATTCACTCTTGGCAGCCGTGGAAGCATAACGTCCCATTTGAATACCCGTATCCCGGTTGTGATGGGCTTCGATCTGCTCCAGGCGGTTGTAGCTGCCTCCGATGAGGATGCCGTTGTCACCCGCACCCTTCACCTCAAGCCCTTTGACGAACCAGTAGTCTCCGAACATTTGCAGTCCACGATTGGTGGAAGCGAAGGCTTGAGCGGAGAAATCAAAGACCGGTTTTTCCGATCCATACGCCACCAGGTTTTTACGTTGGCTCGATGTGCCGCTGTTGCCACGTTCAATGGTAATGGTCTGGGAGAAGTTATAGGTACCGCCGCGTAGATAGATCGTTTTGCCTGGTGCGATCTGGGTCAATGCGTTAGCCAGTGACGTTGGACTGTTGATCGTACCCGGATTGCTAGCTGAGCCGCCAGGAGACACATACAGATCACCAGCAGCAAGTGCGATATTCGAAGTCGCCACCGATTCAGAGGGATTTTGCAAGCTGCTCTCAATCAGTTCCTCAGCTCCAACCGACCCACCACCAATCAGTAAAAGAGGGAACGCGGCGCTCAGACAGATCTGGGCCATTTTCGATTTCAGTGAACGTTCGGATCGGGCAGATGCATGAGTGGATGTGGATGGGAATAATTTCATTACGTAAACCTCCTTGGTTAATTGGGAATAGAATGAAGAGCATGTGGTAGACGAGTACCAGACCAAGATTAAAATGAAATAAGTCAGGCCCCTGGTCAGGTACAATCTCCAGGACACAGGTTTATGGTAAATGTTGTAAGCGTCATCATCAATAATCATCTGATCAGATGGAGTTACATGCAGGCAGGTCGGGCCTGGAAGCTTCCCATGCCTCTAATATCACTGGATTTATGTAATCTTTCCATTGGGTGATAGCTCTCATTTAACGAAGAATCATCTGAAATGAACGTAACGAAACCCGCTTTTCCATCCTCAGAGCATCCGTTTTACCTTTGATCCACTCCTATGAACTTCATATAATTTAAAATAAATAGCAACATACATCCTAAGTGAAGACTACACCCAAGTTAAATACGAAAAAGACCTGATCGCAGCTGCAACTGGCAACTTGACGATCAGGAATGCAATTTGCTTACTAAAAATACTCACCAAATATTTACACACATGCTTTAACCGTGTCAGGCTTATCAGTCTAAACGCGGTCCAGCTACCTTAATAACCATCCGTCTCACGACTGCGTTTCTCTGCTTGCTCCACGCTTGGTTCATGTTTCGGTTGGACTGTCGCACTATCATCGGTTGGTACAGAAGCCAATCCTTCAGAGACGCGCCGCCCGTAATCCGCATCAGCTTGGGTAAAATGTGAGATCATGCGCTCCCGGATATCCGGTTTGCATTGGGCCAATGCGCCGACCATGTTGCTGATCAGCTCATCCCGCTCCCAATCCTCGAATGCCCGATACGTATCACCTGCTTGTCCAAAGTCATTGGTACGCTCAATCTTCTCACGGACAAGTCGACCTTCCACCAGTGGTTCATGTTCCTTGCCACGAGGGGACGCTTCCTTTAAGCCACCAAGAGACGAAGGTTCATAGTTCACATGCGGGTTCTGCCCCGGTGCACGATCCACCTGATATTGCATCTGTCCGCCGCTTTGATTGGTCGCAACACGGTTCTTCGGTGCATTCACAGGCAGTTGCAGATAGTTCGCACCGACCCGGTGACGCTGGGTATCCGAATAGGAGAAGGTGCGTCCTTGCAGCAGCTTGTCATCCGAGAAATCCAGCCCATCCACCAATACACCTGTGCCAAATGCCGCTTGCTCCACTTCATTGAAATAATCCTCGGGATTGCGATTCAACGTCATTTTGCCTACAGGCAGAAATGGAAACTGATCCTGTGGCCACAGCTTGGTGGGGTCCAGCGGGTCAAAATCCAGCTCCGGATGCTCGCCATCCTCCATCACCTGAACGCACAGCTCCCATTCGGGATAGTCCCCTTGTTCAATGGCATGATACAGATCCAGCGTGGCATGGTTAAAATTCTGCCCTTGAATCTCGCTGGCATCTTTTTGCAGCAGGTTGCGAATGCCTTGATTGAGCGGTTCCCAGTGGTATTTGATGAGCACGCCTTTGCCGTCCTGGTTCACCCATTTGTATGTATTCACGCCTGATCCTTGCATCTGACGATAGTTGGCCGGAATACCCCAAGGGGAGAACAGGAACGTCACCATATGGGTAGCTTCAGGACTTAGCGAGACAAAATCGAAAAACCGCTCCATATCCTGTGCATTGGTCAACGGGTCTGGCTTGAAGGCATGTACCATATCCGGGAATTTGAGCGGGTCGCGAATGAAGAAGATTTTCAGGTTGTTGCCGACGAGATCCCAGTTGCCATCTTCGGTATAGAATTTCACCGCAAAGCCGCGCGGGTCACGCAGCGTCTCGGGAGAATGCCCACCATGAATAACCGTTGAGAATCGAACGAATACGGGGGTTTCTTTTCCTTTTTCCTGAAACAGACGTGCACGTGTGTACTTCGATACCGGCTCATCACCAGCCGTTCCATACGCTTTAAATACGCCATGAGCGCCAGCCCCGCGGGCATGAACCACCCGTTCTGGAATACGTTCACGGTCGAAGTGAGTGATCTTTTCAAGAAAATGATAGTTCTCCAGCGTGGTCGGTCCACGGCTGCCCACCGTTCGTACGTTCTGGTTGTCTGTGATGGGGTGACCCTGACGGTCTGTTAATGTGTCTGCCGCTGTGTCTGAGGAATGCTCAGGTTGTGAAGACTGATTATCCATGGAGCACCGCCTTTCCTTATAGTGGATTCTTGTATATATTTTCCCTGTAGGCAGGTTCTATACATTAGATCTCGCAAATAACCTAGCAAAAAAAGCTTGTCACCCGCCTCGCCGCGTGCGATAATTAACTTTTGCCCTGCGGCCTTTTTTGAACGGAAAATGAAAGAGGACCGCGTCTAAGAATGGAGGCTGACCTAGGATTGTCTACACAACGTTATCCTTTTGCATATGATCCGGCTGAACCTTTTGTATCCCGTCTGGGAGAATGGGTTGCCGATGTTTTTTACGATATTTTGCCAGAGTCCGGCTTCGAGGTACGGGATGAACAGATTTTTATGGCGTACCAGCTCGAACGGGCCTATGGAGATAAAAAGACCATTATGGCGGAGGCCGGTGTCGGAACAGGCAAGACGTTAGTCTATCTGCTCTACGCGGTCTGTTATGCACGTTATACGGGCAAACCGGCTGTGATTGCTTGTGCCGATGAGTCCTTGATTGAACAGCTTGTGAAGCCCGGCGGGGATATTGCGAAGCTGGCTGCACATTTGGATCTGGAAGTGGACGCACGTCTGGGCAAGTCACCAGACCAATACGTCTGTCTGAACAAATTAAGTGCGGTGCGATTTGCGGATGAGGATGCGCCTGTTATTGAAGAAGTGCATGAAAGTCTGCCGGATTTTGTGAACACGCCGGGTACGCTTCAAGCCTTCCATCCGTATGGAGACCGCAAACAGTATCCGCATCTGAACGATCGTCAGTGGAACAAAATCAACTGGGACCCGTTCCAGGATTGTTTTGTTTGTCCCAAAAGACAACGTTGCGGCCTGACGCTGTCGCGTGACCATTACCGTCGTTCCAAAGACATCATCATCTGTTCCCATGATTATTACATGGAGCATGTATGGACCTATGATGCGCGCAAACGCGAGGGACAATTACCACTGTTGCCTGATCACAGCTCAGTTGTATTTGATGAAGGACATTTGCTGGAAGAAGCAGCCCTGAACGCACTGAGCTACAAGCTGAAACACCGTATCTTTGAGGAACTCGTCACTCGCCTGTTAGAAGGAGAGATTCGTGAATCCCTCGCGGAGTGTGTAGATGAAGCGATTGAGAGCAGTGAACGACTGTTTGCGTTGCTGGATACGTATACGGTGGCGATTCCGGGATCGGAACGGAAAGAAGTTCGGGTAGAGCCGCCATTGCTGCGTGAGATTGAACGTCTGACGAGTGTGCTGGATGCGATCGGTGAGGAATTGGTATTTGAAAGTGGATTGTTCTCCCTGGATGGGTATCAGATGCGTGTTGTCGAAGAGCATTTGGACATGATTCAGTCTGCACTTGCGTTATTCCGTAAGGAAGACGGCTATATCTGCTGGGCGGAAGAGAGCGAGGATGAGACGACCTTATCGATCATGCCGCGCACCGTGAAGGAAATGCTGAACGAGCGTGTGTTCAACACAGGTATTCCAATCGTGTTCTCCTCCGCAACGTTATCTGTGGATAGTTCATTCCGTTATGTGGCGGACAGCCTGGGCATTGATGATTTTGTATCGTTCTCGGTGGCTTCCCCGTATGATTATGCGGACAAAATGAAGATGAAAATTACCGATGAAGCTGTACCGGGTCACCCGGAGAACGAAAATCGCTTGCGTGATGCGGTGTCGTTGCTTCAGGAGAGTGGAGGACGTGCGCTGATTCTGTTCCGTACGATGGAAGAACTCCGTGCGTTCAAGCAGGACATCGTTCATGTACCTGAAGCAGAAGGTTTGCGCTTTATGTATGAGGGCGATCGGGAGATCAGTGATCTGATTGCTGCATTCCAGCAGGATGAGGAAAGTGTGCTGTGTTCCGTTAATCTGTGGGAAGGACTGGACGTTCCAGGCCCGTCATTATCCAATGTCATGATCTGGTCGCTTCCGTATCCACCACAGGATCCTGTCTTCAATGCGAAACGCAGTGCGTCGGCAGCACCATACGAAGAGATCGATCTTCCGTATATGCTCTTGCGTGTGAAGCAAGGTCTCGGACGTCTGATTCGGACAAGCACAGATTCCGGTTCCGCGGTCATTCTTGATGAATCGCTGTATACCAAAAAGGAAGCCAAAGACCGCATTGCGGCCCTGCTTCCTGAAGGTGTGGAATGGACAACCCTGACACACTAATAGTGTTAAATGGTATAGCGAATATACTTTTTAATGTTTTTACATTTTTTAAAAGTGATAGTTGCCTTCATAAAGTCCTTGTTCTCTGCGGATTAAACATTCGTAGGGGAGCAAGGGCTTTTTTGCGTTGTTCAGGATATTTTTGTTCTTTTACATGTTTCGTTTTGTTGAATTCCTAGTGCGTCTTTGTTAAAAAATACCCATGCTCAGATACCGTTCCCCGGTATCCGGCGCAATGCAGAGCACCCGGTGCCCCGGCCCCAGTTCCTTCGCGATGCGAAGGGAGGCCCACACCGAAGCCCCAGAGGAAGGGCCGAGCAACAGCCCTTCCCGGGCAGCAAGCTGCCGCATCGTATCCAGTGCGTCCTCATCGGACACCTGGATGATGGCATCCCACACGTCGGTATTCAGGATGTCCGGAATGAACCCCGGACTTGTACCGACGAGCTTGTGTGGTCCTGGCTCGCCTCCGGACAACACGGGAGACCCTTTGGGCTCCACCGCATAGATGCGGATATCGGGCAACTGCTTGCGCAGTTCTTCTCCCGTCCCGGTAATGGTGCCGCCAGTTCCCGCCGTAGCGATGAAGGCATCCAGCCTGCCATCCATCTGCTGCATAATCTCGGGAGCCGTCGTGATCCGGTGAATATCCGGGTTCGCCTGATTTTCGAATTGCTGCGGAATGAAACTTCCCGGAATGTCCGCCTGAAGCTCTTTCGCTTTGCGGATCGCACCGGGCATCCGCTCCGCAGCAGGGGTGAGCACCACATCTGCGCCGTAGGCTTTCAGAATGTTGATGCGTTCCTTGGACATGTTGTCCGGCATGATTAGAATGGCTTTATATCCTTTGGCGGCGGCATTCATCGCAAGACCGATGCCCGTATTGCCACTGGTTGGTTCAATAATGGTTGCGCCGGGAAGCAAAAGTCCTGCCTGTTCAGCCTGAACAATCAGGTTATAGGCCGCACGGTCTTTGACGCTGCCACTCGGGTTAAAGTATTCCAGTTTCACGTATACGTCAGCAGAGTCACTGCCTGTGAGTCGGTTCAGTTTAACGGCAGGTGTCTGGCCAATCAGTTCGGTTACATCTGAAGCAATGCCTGTATGTCCGTGTGTTCGTTTAATCGAATGGGTATTCAAATCCATGAAGTACAGCTCCTTGATTGATAAGACGTTGAGAGTATATCCGGTTGCAATCAATTCATGCCTTATTGGAGTGGTTGGATATCTCTATTCCATCTTAATGAACGTACCCTTCCGTGGTCAACTTGTTTTGCTGTGCATGGATATTCTAAGGCTCAGACTTAAAGCAGCAATGAACATCAACAATTGGTGGTAGTGACGTTTTGTAATTGATTCAAGTCTGCGCCAAGTCCATCTGCAGATGCCGACTGAGTTCTTTTTTGACTTCATTGCGCGCGAATGTCCACAGCATATAAAACCGTTGCCAATACCCCCTGCACATATACAGAGTTTCGATACCCTCGGTTTTACGTTTCTCTTCCAGTACTTTGACACCACGGGTTCTCATCTGTTTACGAAGGACCAACATCTCCTTGAGCACATTGTTCTGAATGCGGGTCAGCGACAGAATGTAGACTTCAGGCATCTTCAGCAGCAGCGTATCCAGTGTACGAATATCTCGTTCAAGTACATCCAGCAATAGCGTACGTACAACCAAACCTTTGATTAGACGATGATCTTCATCCGCAGGGGATGGGGCGGAAGTTGAGGATGTCATATGTTCACTTCCTTAACCTTTAATTGGAATTTGTTATTTACAGAACATGTGTTCCTATATTATAATCAATATATGCAATGGAGATACACAATACAACCGAGAAATATTGGAAGCAAGCACTTACGTATTTTCCTGAGGATACAGTTTCGTGAATGAGGCTAAGGATTCAAGGACAAGCCCGATCCAAAATTAGGTATAATTTGTGGGTTTTGCAGGAAACCTAAGGCCATAAACCAAATAAGCCTTATGTAATGCAGTCTCTTACAGAAGTAATAACAAGCAATGAATAAAGCAATGAATTGCAATAATCATTCAAGGCTGGCATGCCTTAATATGATGACGCTATGACCACAAGAGAAAGCAGTTCACTCTACTTCAAATGAGCAACAAAAAAGCCCCTGCCTTGGGCGGCGGGGCCTATGGAATACTGCCGATTCAGCGGCAGGTTTGATGATGTGTTCAGAAATTAAGCAAGATATTGAGGCTTTTCGTAGAACGCCTCTTTTTCAAGGATGACCTTATAAGGTCTTTCCTTGCCCTTCAGGGAGGGCCCAATGGTCGTTAGCGGTACGGCCGGCTTGTGGAAACGATCTTCTTCCTTGGGTTCCGGAACCGGTCGTGATGATTCGGGCGCAGAACTGAGGCGTACCTTTTTTTCGTTGCCCCAGCGCTTGCTTATTTTTTTCGTTTCCGGTTTCATTCCGGTTCGCC
Source organism: Paenibacillus amylolyticus (assembly GCF_050990605.1). Classification (GTDB taxonomy): domain Bacteria; phylum Bacillota; class Bacilli; order Paenibacillales; family Paenibacillaceae; genus Paenibacillus; species Paenibacillus amylolyticus_H. The sequence continues at coordinate 4,160,023 of NZ_CP158832.1, read as the reverse complement.
TCCTAACAAATCGTTGATGGCGTTGAACAGTTGACGATTCTGTAGGTCAATCTGCTGAAATACCGCCTCATCCGCTTCAATATGTCCAATAATGTGAACGGTGATTACATACCTCTTGGCTACAGGATAGCATAGCAGATACTCTTTCTCAAGGTAATCATCATACAGGTTGATCTTGATTTTATTCTCCCGGTAAGAATCAATCACCAGGATGCGCTTGGGATCATCCGGTTGTTTGTCGTCATTAGCGGACAAGTCATACTTTCTTCCCGGTTCTCCAACATTACCACATAATTGCTCAATATAACCACTGTCATTTGTACGGTATATGGCTGTGCCACGTACAGCGAATGGAGGATGAGAGACAAAGGCAGTACGCAAGGCATCGCTCATTCGCTCCAGCATCTTGGCATCTGCTTTGCGTGTACGCAGCAATTCCCTAAAGAACCGCAGCAACTTGAGCAGTTGTAACCTCGCTTCTCCCTCAGTGCGTTTATGCTTCTCAATGATGTTTTCCAATTCTGGATCACTCCAGCGTCCTTGTTCCTCAATACTGTCTGCGATTTTGGAACATGCCACGGACACGGCTGGTGCCCACTTTCTGTCAGAACGGATTTCATATACGAGTGGATTTAACCCCAGCAGATCTGTAGGCATACGCAATCCTTCGACCTTGGTTGTGTCCTTGATGTCTGTAATATCCTCAGGAAGAATGAAAAAAATACGTTTTCGTCCCAGACGGCCCATAAACAGACCCATTTCCAGCATTGTATTATCCCGGACCGACGCGTAGTACTTCCCGCGAATTTTGGATATATCATCGGGATGAAAAATAAAAATGGCAAAGTCAGTCGTACGGACCTCTACTTCCAGATCGTCCATGGTATAGCTGCTTGGATTAAAAACCCCGGAATACCAAGGGGTAACTTCGGCTGAAAAACGTAAGTTTTCGTGTACTGCGGCTGCAATCGGCTTCGCTTCCAGCGAGCAGCCAATAAAGACTCTTGGCTTTAACGTTTTCATCAATCCGCCTCGCTTAAACGGTAGTGGGATTCAATTGTTATATTATACCATAAACAGCAGAGTAAGTCTGGAAACGTCTGAACTGGACAAAGAATAAGCCGATTACGTTTGTTATAGTGTATGTATGAAAGGAAAATGATTCCTTTAAAAAGCGCAAGAAAATAAAAAAAGGCCCCAATTTGTCACAGTTGGGTGACTGACAGTTATTTTTGGAAGCTTTGGTCATAGAATAAAGGAGCAGGTTGCACCATTAGCAAGCATTGCTTATCCTGGTGTTGCCGTATGACTGCTGGAGCAGTCCAAAGGCTGCTTTATGCCTGTTTTTGAGGGGTCTGCTGTTTAGACCCGGTCACGTTGGTGTTATATAATAGAAGAACAAGCAAGTTAGCTTTGGTGTTTAAACTGAATGAACTTGCAACTGCTGTAAGTTGGATTTACAATTTACACAGGAACGAAGAGTGCAGAACCCATCTGTAGAAGCGAAGCGTTCACCTGAAAGCTTTCTGAAAGAGGGGACTGTAATCGAAGTAGTAAGTGTACAATTAAATGTTCAAGCTTATGCATTGTAGTTATTTTTCAGTTTAACTGAGCACAGCTAACCACAACAGAACAGAAAGGATCAGGATACCATGAGTTCCCGAAGGACAATCTCCCCAAGGACGATCTGGAAACGTTACGATCTCTCATACACATAGCGCCCCTTGTAGAGTACACCAACCGGTTCAAAAAAACGGCTGACTCTGCGAAAGAGGGGATTGGAATGAATATTCGAAGGACGTACACGATGATTTCTTCCAGGCTTGCCTTTTGCAGGGTACGGTCGGTCTAAAAACCAACCTACAAACTGCGAGGGAACCTGAATGAAGAGAACATCGTTAACCTTACAACACGTTAAAACAGAGGCGATCAAATTCGCCATTATGCTGCTCGGTACATTTATTTTAGCTTTTGCCTATTATCACATTAACTTTCAGAATCATTTATCGGAGGGCGGATTTGTTGGTCTGGCCCTGCTCGGAAAATACGCAACAGGTTTATCACCTGCTATCGGTATGTTGTTACTGGACATTCCGGTCATGATCTTGGCTTGGTTCCTCAAAGGCTGGAAATTCATGATTCAGGCATTGCTTGGCGTCGGTGCATTTTCCCTATTCTATGACGGATTTGAACGATACTCCACACTGGTATTGTCGTTTAACGGAAATCTGTGGATTCCGGCAGTTCTATCCGGTATATTGACAGGAGTAGGCGCTGGGATTGTGCTTCGATTCGGTGGAGCGACAGGCGGAGACGATATTCTCGCCGTACTGGTTAGCCGCTGGAAGGGATGGAAGCTGGGAACAGTTTTCTTTGTCAGTGATGCTTTTGTATTGGGATTGTCGCTTTTCTTTCTTCCGGTAAAAGAAACTTTATATACGATTCTGGCCGTATGGATTGCCAGCAAAGTCATCACGTACGTCGTTAGTGTTCCGGCTCGCGGAACCGTGGTTACAACTTCGGCTGTGAAATTGCCGATGCCATCGGCTGCAGCCAAGGCAGTTAACGCTGCTGCTGTTTCACAACGGACTACGGTGGCTAGAGGGGTATCCCATTGACCATACGTTTCAGAACAACCATAACCTGGATGCATCATATTCAGTTCTTGATTCATATAAAATCCCTTTTGACTGCTTTTCAGCAGCAAAAGGGATTTTATTGTTTTCCGGTTCATTCAGGGCTTGATCGAAGAAGCAATCTGACCATCCTGATTATGAATAATCGCTCGAATATTTTGTTGGCTACTGAGTTCTTTGGCCTTATCTACAGCCTCTGCCTTCGTATCGAATGTGGACAGATAGGAAGACTTTCCTTCTTCCTTAATCGCCCACCCAGAGTCGGTAGGCACTACATGGATGTTGTCATGACTTTTGGACGAAGAAACGGGCTCAGAATGACGACGATCCGCGGAAGACGACTTTTTGTGCTCGGAATGTTCGGAAGAAGATGTGGAGTCCGATTTCGAACTTTCCGGTGTGGGATGATTCTCATCCCATTCTTCTGCCTTAGCTGTCGCTATGGCAATCGAGCGGCCTTCCTCATACCCGTCATCAAGCAGTGCATTGGCAATCTCAATTGCTTTATGTCTGACACGTGGTTCCAGGTTCTTCATGGATACCGGATAATCCTGTTTGTTCCAAGGCATATGAACCCCTCCTGTACAATAATGGATTAGTTGTATATTACCCTCTGAGGGGAGGAATAAACGATATACAGGAAGGTGAGTAGTAGTGATTAACGATGATCCAAAGGATCTCGTTTCTATACTTTTGCAAGCTGCAGGAGTATAATGCTGTCCAGGAAAGAAATAAGTTCAATAACAGGAAGATAAAGGAGTACATACATATGTTTAGTCTTAGTCTGGCAATCCCTATGTTGTTCACTATGCTGATTCATACCGCAGACAGCTTGTCGTATGCGCTCCGCCTTGGTGGTTTACGCACCCGCAGAATCGCGCTCGCCATTTCATTGGCAGGTATTTTGCTGCTGGTCTCTCGAACATCGAATATGGCCCAGGGTCCAATGGTAGGTAATCTGGTGGATACCGCAACACGTGGAGCCAATCCACACTTTGCAGCACAGCTGCACTGGTTAATGGGTGCGGCAACAATTGGAACCGCATTAGCCATACTATGTTTCCCAACCATGGTTAAGCTGTCTTCGAGAATGGTCGTACATTTTGAACAAGCTGGTTCTATCCCTGCGATGGTTCGAGGTATGCTGAAGCGAAGCAAGATTAGAAATGCTGCATATTACATTACCCCGCCATCCTGGAAGATGGCCAAACGATTGGTACAGCATGGGATGCCAAGACGGTTAATGATGCTGAACGTAGCGGTAACCGCAATCTACACCACGGGTGTCCTGTCCAGTTTGTACGCAGCGTACCTTTATCCAGGGCAGGCTGTAGCTGCATCCCAATCGACCGGGTTAATTAACGGAATAGCGACTATTTTGCTAACCATCCTGATTGATCCGCGAATTTCCCTGCTCAGTGACCGATCATTACGTGGCGAGATCCGTTTGGATCGTATGAACCAGATCTATGGTTGCATGCTCGTATCCCGTTTGTTCGGTACAGTTTTAGCACAGTTGCTATTAATTCCATTTGCGTATTGGATCGGTTGGATTGTAAGTATGATGTGATAGAGGCTGGCCTTATCAGGAATGTATCCATACATCCCGAGGGCCAGTTTTTTTTGTGAATTTTAGCTCAAAGTGATTCATAAAAAAGACAAAAAAACTCATTTTATATTGAAAATTTACATAATAAGTTATAAAAGTGCAAAATATTTAAAAGAACAGTGGTATACTTGTTTAATATGGGTTATTATGAAATGGGCCTTTATTTTCACTTTAATTCCCAACGTATGATAAAAATTACATGATACATAATGTAACTCTTCAGATAACTTCCATTTTTTACCGCAAAAAGGCAACCAGACAACGTTCTCTTTGCTTCTCCTTTACAAGTCACTTATTCCTAGGATAAACCTCTGATTCAATTTCACTAAAACTATAACGGGTGATACTCTGCTAAAATCACAAACAACGAACATAATTAAACCGAACAGTCTGTTTTTTTGGAATTTCAGGATATATTTTGACACAACTTCAATCAAAAAGGTTATATACATGGTGTTTTAAACCGAATAGTCAGTCTCTCAACTCGTAAGTCATCCTTTTTTTTCGAATTACAATATTGGAGGGATACCTGCTTATGATCGTCATGATTGATAACTTTGATTCTTTCACGTATAACCTTGTGCAGTACTTCGCTGATTTGGGTGAGAGCGTAAACGTGTATCGTAATGATGCGATTACGGTAAAAGAATTGGAAGAGATATCGCCGGATTATATCGTAATTTCTCCAGGTCCATCTAATCCGTCTAACGCCGGAGTTTCTCTTGAAGTGATTCGATATTTTGCTGGAAAGATTCCAATTCTTGGTGTATGTCTTGGCCATCAGGCTATTGCTCAGGCATTTGGAGGAAAAGTGGAATCAGCCCGGCATCTGATGCACGGCAAAACCTCGGATATCTCGCATGATGGTAAAACGTTGTTTGAAGGTATGCCTGCCGTTCTGAACGTGGCAAGATACCACTCGCTTATTGTCAATCCTGATCTCCCGGAAGAATTGGAAGTTACCGCATGGTCCAGCGATGGGGAAGTGATGGGGCTTCGTCATAAGAAATGGAGTATAGAAGGGGTTCAGTTCCATCCGGAATCCATTATTACACCATCCGGCAAACAGATTCTGGCTAACTTTCTGCAGAACTGTTCTCAACAAAAGACGGAATCCGACTCAAGTTTCGTTACGCTCTAAACCAACTTCTCAAGGAGGTATTCTTGAATGAATCAACCCGATGCCAATCCGTATATCTTATTTGATTTTGTAGGCGAGGATCGTTGTAAACAGCGCAAAATCTTCAGAAATCCTGTTGAAGTCATTAAAGCGACATCCATTGAAGAGGTAAAACCAGCGTTGCGCCAGATTCAGGACGCTGTTGATAAGGGATATTATGCCGTAGGTTATGTGTCTTATGAGGCTGCGCCAGCTTTCGATCCCGCTTTTCGAGTTCATTCAGATGTGGCTTTACCGCTCATATGGTTTGGTGTTTTTGAAGGGTATGATACAGGTTATGCATCTTCATCTGATGAATATCGCATCTCAGGATGGGAACCAACGGTTACAGAGAAGACCTATCATCAGAATATACATAAAATTCACGAGGCCATCGCGCGGGGAGACACCTATCAGGTCAATTATACGATGCGTCTTCGGTCGGAATATGAGGGTGATCCTTACGCTTTTTATACAAAGCTATGTGATGCACAACAGGCCGATTACTCAGCCATGCTGCAACTCGGTGATATTAGTATTTTAAGCGCTTCACCTGAATTGTTTTTCAAAAAGAATGGAAATCAGCTGGAGACTCGTCCGATGAAAGGAACAGTGAAACGGGGGTTCTACCAGGAACAGGACGACGAATTGGCTGACTGGCTGTATCAATCCCCAAAAAATCGGGCTGAAAATGTGATGATTACGGATTTACTCCGGAATGATCTTAGTGTTATTGCCGAGACGGGAAGTGTGCATGTCCCGAGGCTTTTTGATATTGAGAAATATTATACGTTGTTTCAAATGACCTCTACCGTTACAGCAAATACCAGGTCGCACCTACAGTTGGAGGACATGTTCTCAGCACTCTTTCCCTGCGGTTCCATCACTGGGGCACCGAAAATCAGCACAATGGACTTAATTTATGAACTGGAAGATACACCAAGGGAGATCTATTGCGGATCGATTGGCATGTTGAGTCCGGATGGTTCATGCGTTTTTAATGTAGCGATTCGGACCGTGTGGGTTGATCATCAGCGGAATCAGGCTGAATATGGTGTGGGCGGAGGCATCACCTGGGATTCGACAGCTTCGGATGAATATGCAGAGGCCAAAACAAAAGCGTTGATGCTAACGGAACAAAAGCCATATTTTGAATTATTGGAATCACTTCGATTGGAGAACGGGCAGTATTCCCTCTTGGAAAGGCACCTTGACCGGATGATGGATTCTGCAACCTATTTTAACTTTGAGGCGATTAGAGAGGATATTCATAACCAACTGACTGCTTATGCCAGCGAACATTCAACCGGCCTTCATAAGGTCAGAGTGTTGTTATCTCCATTAGGACAAATTTCGGTTGAGAGCACGCCTCTTATTGAAACAAAAGAAACACAGACGGTAGCTCTCGCGAAATCTCCAATTCTCTCCAGTCAGCGCTTCTTATATCACAAGACCACGTATCGGGACATGTACGATGTTCATCGTATGGCGTGTGGCGATGGCTATGATGTTCTGTTGTGGAATGAGCAGAGGGAGCTTACTGAATTCACAACAGGAAATGTTGTCATTGAGCAGCAGGGTAAAAAATATACTCCACCCAGAGATAGCGGATTATTAGCAGGCACATTACGAAATCAGCTCTTGCATGACGGAGTTCTTGAGGAAAAGGTATTAACGTGCAGAGACATAATCGAGGCAACAAATATATGGCTCATCAATAGTGTCCGTGGGTGGATCCCCGTTGAAGTTTCACAGGAAAGTCTGGACCTTTCGTTACATGAACTTACCATTACCTCAGGGCAGTGAAAGGAGAAACCGTTCGAATGTCATTTCATACTAGCCTCCAACGTTATATAAGACATGAGCTCCCGGTTCAACAACTTTCTATATCCATGCGGGCAATGACCTCTTCCGGGGTCTGGGATGAACACTGGACCCAACCGACTGCTTCCAGCGTATTGAAGGGTCAGGAACATTTCAAATATGGGAAGAGACCGAAGTTGTGGGAATCACAACCAACTCTTTCGGCTGCTGGGGAGCCAGCAATTCAGATAGGTAAACCGCTTGATTGTTCAGGACATCCTAAGACACTTGCTGAGGCTTTTGATCTGACCGTCAGGAATCATCCTAAGAAGAAATTGTATTATAAAAAGGAAAATGGGGAAGTCCGAATATCAGATTATATGGAATTGTCTCAGGATGCTGAACGCATCCTTCAAGGACTGATTCAACAAGATGTCCGGCCAGGGGATTCCATCATTTTGCAAATTGAACGGATAGATCACCTAGTAGCTGCACTCTGGGCTTGTATACTTGGCGGTATAAACCCAGCACCGCTGAAGCCAGCTCTTCACTTGCCATCCGATCACATGGATCACACAAAGCTGAAACAGGTGTGGGAGTTATTGGATTGTCCGCTCATTGTAGGAGATTCTGCTGGTACTTTCGAAGGGGAGGGCACACGTGAAGAAGCGGTAATTTCGGTAAATGAGCTGTTGCGGCATGAGCGTTCCCAGGAAAGGCACAGTAGTGACCCCCATGCCCCTGTCCTTACCCTCTTTACATCAGGAACAACAGGTACTCCGAAGTGTGTCCGGTATCAGAATCGCCAGATTCTTGCGAACATTATAGGGATTAAACAACATCTGGGCCTGACGTCGGATGAGATCACCTTGAATTGGATGCCTCTCTATCATGCTGGTGGATTGTTAACCAATCATATCCTCGGAGTTGTGCTGGGCAGTGAGCAAGTGTTAAGTTCCGTTGAGCGTTTTTTGAATTCGCCAATCTCATGGCTGGAAGATATAGAGGAGCATCAAGTCACATTCACCTGGGCTCCTAATTTTGCCTATGCACAGATGAATCAGCAGCATGAAGCCGTTCATGCCAGACAATGGGACTTGTCATCCATTCGGACCATATTGAATGTAGGTCAGCCGATTTCAGCTCGAACAGGCAAAGAATTCCTTCATCAATTAGTTCCGTTTGGGCTTAGAGCTGATAGTATTGTTCCTGCATATGGCATGACTGAATTTTCCGGCAGTCTCTGCTTCAGCAGAACGTTTAATCAATCCGAGACAGGTGGAATTCAGCATATTGTTAAGGGGTCGATGGATAGCGAATTGATCTTTGCAGATTCCCCCATTACGGACGAAACAATAGCCTTTGTCGAGATTGGAGAGGTGATTCCCGGCATAAGTCTGCGTATAGTAAATGATTGCAATGTTCCGCTTCCCGAAGCTCATGTGGGGAGAGTTCAACTCAAGGGAGATTCAATCATAACGGAATACTTCAAGAACAAGGAAGCGACTAACAACGTATTGACAGGCGATGGGTGGTTCGAATCAGGGGATCTCGGTTTTGTTAAAGATGGAGTGTTGACATTAACAGGCAGAGAAAAAGATGTGCTGATCATGAACGGCAAAAATCTATACAACTATGAGATTGAAGCCGTGATGAAGCAAGTATACGGTCTTGATGCTGACTACGTGGCAGCAGCAGGAATATCTGGTGGAGAGTCCGGCAATGATCAACTGTTGTTATTTTATACACCCCGGAATGACGATGAAGGATTAAATCTGTTCGTCATTCAGGAGATGAGAGGTAACATCTCGAGACAATTTGGCGTCAATCCAAGGTTTATCGTTCCGGTGAGCAAAAGGGAATTCCCTCGTACACCTACAGGTAAAATCCAGCGGCTACAACTTGTAGATTTACTACTCGATGGGCAATTTGATGAAACGCTCAATCGAATAGAGTGTATGCTGCATGAACGTCAGCAGGCTCAGATGATGATGGAAGAAGAGGTTGCAGCAACTTCTGTTGAACAGGCTGCTTGGGTACAGGCAGAAGAAGAGGGTTCCGGGGGAGCACAGATCCAGCAGGACAAGCTGTGCATTATTCACTACACATCAGAGCAGGATCATTGCCATGAAGCTTTGGTGTACACCAAAGTACGTGAATATGTAAAGGAACATAATGTACTTCTTGACCGAATTGAAGTGTACAGACAACCTCATATAGGTGAAGGAGCAGTGGTTTCTTCTAAGCACTATTCATTTCTTGAAAAGGCATTTCAATCGGTCTTGGGATTGACCCAGGTGACCTACCATGATGATTTCTTTCAGCTTGGTGGTGACTCCCTTCGCATGACTCGTCTGCTCGCGATGATCGCTTCCGAGTATAAGGTGCATATTCCGGTACAGCATTTTTTCAGACAAGCAACCATCAATGGAATTCTTCAGGAATTGCAGAATGCGGAACCGTTGAAGAATCATATTCCTATCCCGGTACAGCAGCAACGAACGGAGAAACTTCCACTTACATTGAAACAAAAAAGTCAATGGGTTCTGCACATGATTGCTCCAGAGAGCGCCTTTTATACCAATACTTGTTCAATTCACTTTACTGGTGTTGTTCATATATACAGGCTTCAGAATGCTTTAAGAGCACTGATTATGCGGCATGAGGCCTTGCGTATTCGCTATGGTGTTCAAGATGGGGAACCATATCAATATGTTAAGGAACAAGGATTTGAAATAGAAATCAGACGGGTGGATCTTACCCAGCTCCAGGAAAATGAAAGGCATGTTGCAATCAGGATGGAGATTGATCAGGAAGCAAACATGCGGTTTGACCTTGTGAACGATGCATGTCTTCGGTTGTGCCTGATTGATTGCGGTCCAGACAAACATATCCTGGTTGTGTCCATGCACCACATTATCTCTGATGGCTGGTCAGTAGAGATCTTCACCAACGAATTGCTGCAATTATATAACGCGGAGTTGGGAGATTCGCATCGAATACTGCCGCCACTTTTTGTCTCCTATTCGGATTATGTGCTCTGGCAATACTCCTTGGAGCAGAGCAGTGATTCTCCGCTGTGGGAACTGAAAGAGTACTGGATCAATAAGCTTAACCGAACATTACCTATCATACAGGTACCCTATGATTTTCCGTATCCGGAGGCCAGAACGTATAAGGGAAATACGATCGAACGTATCGTAGACTCCCAGTTGACCTCCAGGACATTAGTGAAGACACACCGATCAGGGGTTACGCTCTTTATGCTCTTATTCGCGGTATATGGCTACCTGATCCATCGTTTTAGCAGACAGCCGTATATCCCCATTGGTACCGTAATGTCGAACAGGACCCGTGCCGAGGTGGAGAATATCATTGGATTTGTAGCGAATACCGTTATTTTACCCGTCGAGTTTAGTGAAGATATGACGTTCGATGATCTGCTGGAACAAGTTAAAGGAATGTCCCTGGATGCTTATCAACATCAGGAAGTACCTATAGAAATACTGCTACCTGACCTTTCGTATCATACGGCACCGGGATCAACACCGGGTTTTCAAGTCATGTTCACGCTGCAAAATGAATTTACACACCATTATCAGCTTCAGGATGTAGCTGTACAGTTGATAATTGAAGCAGGAAGTACATCCAAGTATGACTTGATTCTACATGTATATGAAGAGTCGGATATTCTTAGGCTTCGTATGGAATACAACACGGATGTGTACAGAATGGAAACCATCGAAAGGCTTCTAGAATTCTATATCACCATGCTGGAAGGGGTTGTTGAGCATTAAGCTGTCGAGTCTGAATACATTGCCTGATACTGAGAGGCGTATACTTCTGGAGCAATTCAATGATACGAAGACCACATACCCGCGAGAAGCAACACTGATCAGTTTGTTTGAGGAACAGGCGAAACGATCCAGTGAACGGATTGCCTTGCGTTATGAACATACGGAGATGACGTATGCATCATTAAATAGTAAGGCCAACCGCTTGGCAATATATCTTCGACAGCAAGGCGTGAGACCAAATCAGGTTGTAGGCATTTTGTTTTCACGTTCACCCGAAATGGTTATCAGCATTCTTGCCGTACTTAAGGCAGGTGGCGCTTATATGCCGATTGATCCCGAGTACCCGAAGGAACGTATTCAATACATGCTTGAAGATAGTCGAGCACAATTCTGTATTACGGAAGAGCAGGAGTATCTGCCTGAAGAAATGTCGATTAAGGCAATCGTCCCCGACCTGCTGGATGACGATGGAATGGAAGGCATCTACGCAACTAATCCGAAACAAGTGAATCGACCATCGGATTTGGCTTACATCATCTACACATCAGGATCAACGGGCAAACCAAAAGGGGTCATGATTGAACATTCCAATGTGGTCAGGTTGCTTTTTAATGACCGAAACTTGTTTGACTTCACCAAAGAAGATGTGTGGACAATGTTCCATTCATTCTGTTTTGATTTTTCGGTATGGGAGATGTACGGGGCGTTATTGTATGGTGCCAGATTGATTATAGTTCCTCTGAATGTGACAAGGGAGCCAGCACAATTCTTATCGTTGCTACAGAAGGAACAGGTTACCATTCTGAACCAAACGCCGACTGCATTTTACCGAATCGCTAAACTGGAAGTACAGTCAGACCTGGATACACCGTTGGCTGTTCGAAAGGTGATTTTCGGCGGAGAAGCTCTTCAACCTATACAACTACTGGAATGGAAGAAAAAATATCCTCAAGCTCAACTCATTAATATGTATGGAATTACGGAAACAACGGTACATGTGACATATAAGGAAATGGAATGGGATGATATCCAAGGCAAAACAAGCAACATTGGGAAACCCATTCCTACGCTTCAAATTTATATTCTCGATGAACAGCGGGAATTGGTTCCGATCGGTGTGGAAGGGGAGATTTATGTTGGCGGTGAAGGCTTGGCTAGGGGATACCTGAACCGAGAAGAACTGACCGCCGAACGGTTCGTTCCCCACCCCTTTGCACCCTCGCAGCGGTTATATCGAACTGGAGATCTCGCCCGGTGGCAGATGAACGGTGAACTTGAATATTTGGGAAGGATCGATCACCAAGTCAAAATCAGAGGTTTCCGAATCGAGCTTGGTGAGATTGAATCCAGACTTTTGGAGATAGATGGGATACAGCAAGTAGTCGTAACGGTCAGGGCAGGGGATACAGGAGAGAGCGTTCTCTGTGCATATTATGTCTCTGAACGACTTCAGCAGAGCAAAGATTTACGAACAAGGCTGTCTCAACATCTGCCGCAGTATATGCTGCCTGCTCATTATATTCAAATGAAGGGCCTGCCAATGACACTGAGCAACAAAGTCGATATCAGAGCACTTCCCGCTCCTAGCGACAGTGTGACTCCAATGGATGTTACCGATTTGGTTATGCCAAGCCATGAACTGGAATGGCAGATGCTGAGCATTTGGCAGGAGATGTTGGATAACCGCAATATGGGGGTAGAGTGTGATTACTTTGAGCTTGGCGGAGACTCCATTCGTGTAATTGAACTGATCAGCCGAATGAACAGAGAACTTGGACTACATATCCAAATTGCTGATATGTACGATTATCCAACAATTCGCGAACTGGCTAGACATCGTGCTTCCCTTCATGTACCCGATCCCGTCCGGAACGAGATTGAGATGGAGTTATTACAGATGCGTACAGAGTGGCTGGCGAACCCGACATTACGAGCCTTGTTACCCTCCAATGTGGAAGATGTGTATCCCATGAGCGATATTCAGCAGGGAATGGTGTTCCATTACATGAAAAATGAAGGTCTGGGTGTATATCACGATCAGTTTATATATCAGATTCATGAGCATCGAATTCAGGCGCTGAATCTTAAAACAGTCATGAATGAACTCATAAACAGGCATCCCATTCTGCGCACTGGTTTCAATATTTCCGATTTTCCCGTACCTGTCCAATATACTTGTGAACGTATACATTTTGATATTCAGGAGGTCATACTGGATAGCCTGGACAGCGAATCGATAGAACAGGAAATTCGGAATTATATGGAGCTTGACCGGAAGCGGCCATTTGATATCCAGCAAGCTCCGCTCTGGCGTCTGGTGATTTTCACCTCCCAGGAGGAGTCATATGTGGGGTGGATCTTTCATCATGCCATACTGGATGGATGGAGCGTTGCCGTCTTCATGTCGGAATTACTGAATTTGTACGGTGCTCTCAAAGGAGGGGAAGTCAGTGCCTGATCCGTTAAAAACGAGCTACAAAGATTATGTTATTGATCAGATGGCCCAATCTAGAAATTCGTCCATTATGGAGTATTGGCGTGAAGAATTGCTGGATTATCGAAAATACTCATTCCCGGAACATCCCGAGATTCATAATGGCAATTCAGTAGCCAACTCAACAGTAACTCTCCTTCCATCGGAACTGTACACACAGTTAAAAGAAGCGGCACGTAATCAGCGTGTTACGGTTAAATCTTTGTGTCTGTCTGCATTCGTCACATCATTATATATGTTGTCCTATGAGGATGATATCCTGATCGGGCTTGTCGAGAATGGACGTCCTGTCCACGAGGATGGCGCACGCATATTGGGCTGTTTCCTAAATACCGTTCCTATGCGCACGCTATTTGACGCTATGGTGAACTGGGGAGACATTACTCAAGATGTGTATCGTAAACAAGCTGCACTCAAAAAGTATGGCCGGTTGTCCCTTGTTCAGATCCTAAATGCAATTGGGGAGCAAAGCAGCCGAGAAAATCCGCTATTTGATATCGCCTTTAACTATATTGATTTTCATGTGTATGAGTCTGTGGAAAAAGGAATGTTTGAATTTAAGTCTTACAGCTATGAGAAAACAAACACTCTCCTTGATTTTAGTATTTCAGTAACTCTCGGTGAGTTGTCCGTCAAGATGGTGTCATCTTATGCCACAGCATTCACAGATCGGCTGCTTAACGTATATCTGAGAGTTCTTGCTTGCTTGCTTGCCAAACCTGAACAGAAGATCGATACAGCCGATATTATCACGGAGGAAGAACACACATTACTCGGAACTTACAATGACACAACTGCCGAATACCCTTATGAGGCAACCATTGTAGAACTGCTCGAGCAGCAGGTTATACAGCAATCTGAGCGAACTGCAATTGTCATGGGGGAGGAGCAATTATCATACCGAGAATTCGGTATGCGAGTTGATCAGTTTGCAATTCAGTTGCTCGAATCCGGTATTGAACCTGGACAGAACATTGGACTTATTTCAAGGCGGTCCATAGAAATGATAACGGCCATTTTCGCCATTTTGAAAGCAGGATGTACCTATATTCCGCTGGATCCGGAGTTCCCGACGGAGCGAATTCGTACCATACTTGCAGATAGTGATGTGGCTGTACTTATTGCTGAGAAGGATCTGTTCATCAGCGGCTATAAAGGCAAGCAGATCAATCTGTTCAAGCAGGAACAGTTGAGGAGTGACTGCGAGCGGCAAGCTGTGGACATGTTCACGAAATGCCACAGATCCGCTGAAGATGTGGCCTATATCATGTATACATCGGGGTCTACAGGTAAACCGAAGGGTGTACAAACGACACACCGTAACATTGTGAAGACCGTAATCAATAACGGTTTTATGGATATTCATGAAACGGACCGGATGTTGCAACTCTCCAACTACGCATTTGATGGTTCAACATATGAAATATTCGGTGCTTTACTTAACGGAGCTACGCTGGTGCTGATTCCCAAGGAAACCGTGCTCAACGTGTCGGAGCTTGCTGATACGCTGGAGCGTGAACGAATCACTTCGGCTTTTATGACTGTTGTACTGTTCAATGCCGTTGTTGAGTGGGATGTTCAATGTTTGAAACATGTGAGAAGGCTTTTCTTTGGCGGAGAGGCTGGATCCAAAAAACATGTGGAGAAGGCTCTGCAGGTTTTGGGGAATGACCGGATTGCTAACGGATATGGTCCGACGGAAACGACCGTTTTTGCAGCGACTTATCTGGTCAATCAACGTTTGCTGGATTATAACACAGTTCCCATCGGAAGACCTGTTCACAATACCCAGGCTCATGTAATGAATCGAAAAGGACAACTTCAACCTGTTGGAGTACCTGGCGAGTTGTATATTTCCGGAGATGGACTTGCCCAAGGTTACCTGCATCAGGCTGAGTTAACCGAAGAACGCTTTGTAATCGGTTCTGCTGGAGAAAGAATGTACAGAACAGGCGACCTTGTTCGCTGGCTGCCGGATGGAAACCTCGAGTACATGGGAAGATTGGATCAGCAAGTGAAGATTCGTGGAAACCGGATTGAACTTGGCGAGATTGAGAGCAGGCTATCCAGGATTGAATCGATTCAGGATGCTGTGGTCATGACAGAGAAGGATGAGCAGGGACATACCTATTTATGCGCGTATATCGTCCCGAGAGATAACAAAACTCCTGTGTTGGACTGGAAAAAAGAGCTGAGGCAGACCCTGCCTGAATATATGGTTCCCAATACGTTCGTTACACTGGAAGCCTTTCCCATGACACTGAACGGTAAGCTCGATCGGAAGGCGCTTCCCAAGCCCACGAGAAGACAGACCAACCATTTCGTTGCTCCGGCTAATGTGTTTGAAGAGAAATTAGCTCGTATTTGGGAAGAGGTACTGGATATACAGAGCGTCGGAGTAGAGGAGCATTTCTTCGAAATTGGAGGACATTCACTTAAAGCTATGATGCTTGTGTCCAGAGTGCAGAAGGAAACTGGCTTAAAGGTTTCACTACAGGATGTATTCATCATGCCTACGATTCGGGAGATGGCCATGTGGATCATGGCAGCACGCTCGACAGACCAACCTGGAGAAGAACTTGTGCCCGTACCCTACAGGGACACGTACCCGGCATCTACTATCCAACAACGGATGTACATTGTTCAGCAAATGGAAAATGCAGGTGTAAGTTATAATATGCCTTTCCTGCTTCGGTTAAATGGCAAGCTGGATGTGAATGCCTTGGAGAGATCAATGCAGATGCTGATTCAGAGACATGAGGCATTGAGAACTTCATTCGAGTTACACCATGGTGAACTGCGGCAGCGTATTCACGGACCTGATCAGATATCTCTTGAACCGTTGCGCCTCGAAGAAGCTTCATTAGCAGAGACGGAGGAATCGGCTATCCAGTCGTTTGCTGAACAATTCATCCAGCCATTTGATCTGGGAGAAGCTCCTTTGTTCCGAAGAGGATTACTTCGGATTAACGAGAAATGTCATGTGCTACTGCTTGACCTGCATCATATTATTTCGGATGGACGATCGATAGAGATTCTGATATCCGACTGGGTTAGGTTATATCAGGGGCAGTACCTTTCGGACCTGAGTGTGCAGTACAAGGATTATGCTGTCTGGGAACAGGAGAGATATCTTCAACAAGAGGCATATAACAAAAGTCAGGAGTACTGGTTGTCCTTGTACAAAATCGAAGTCCCTGTTCTTGAAATACCAACAGATCATCTGCGCTCGCCGATCCGCCGTTTTGAGGGAAGTCGTGTGAACTTAACGTTAGAACCTGCTCTCGTGAGTCAATTAAAAGATACGGCAATGACCAATCAACAGACCTTATTTATGCTTATGATGGCATCCTATCAGATTCTGTTGTCCAAATATTCAGCTGCAGACGATGTTATAGTGGGCACTCCTTTTACATGCAGAGATACCATCCAGCATGAAGAAATGGTAGGCATGTTCGCCAACACACTGGCACTTCGAAGTGAACCCAAGGCAGAACTATCGGTAAGCGTATATCTGGAGAAGATGAGAGAAATTACGCTAGCAGCGTATCAATACGGTCGATATCCACTGGAAGACCTGATAGATCGCTTGTCACTGCCGTTTGATTCAAGTCGACATCCATTGTTCGACACGATGTTTATGCTACAGGATTCGGCAACAGCACAGATGCATATACCGGGACTTGAGGTCGAGTATGCAGAGTGGGATCATCATGCATCAAAATTTGACATGACATGGGTCTGTACATATTCCGAAGATGATATGACGGTATCTGTTGAATATCGAACGGATCTGTGGGAGTCACATACCGTAAAACGGATGTTACAACATTATGTACATTTGCTGCAGCAGATCGTGGCTTTCCCGGAACTGAAAATCGGGGAACTGGAGCTTGTAACCGAATCGGATATTGCACAGATAGATGTATGGAATAACAGCGATGCAGATTATCCTCAAGATGCTTCTGTGGCTGAGCTGTTTGAGCAGCAGGTAGAGCTCGGCAGCGCGAATCCGGCCGTTGTGATGGACGGGTACCGTGTTACGTATCGGGAGTTAAATGATCGCGTGAATCGTCTTGCACGATACCTTATTTCACAGGGCGTTCAGTCTGGGCAACGTGTCGGGCTAATCATGGACCGCTCCATTGAGGTCATTGTTGCAATGCTCGCCATTCTCAAGAGCGGAGGGGCCTACGTCCCTATTGATCCAAGCTTTCCGGCGGACAGGAAGACATTCATGTTGATGGATAGCGGGGCAAGGTGGTTGATTGCAGACCATCCTGATCAGATCCCCAGCTATGAGGGTGAAGCTCTGATTTTTAATGAAAATGTCTGGGCACACGAATCCAATCAGAATCCGGTTCTTATTCGAAATAATGTGAATAACAGCGCATATGCCGAGTCTCCTGGCCCGGAAGATCCCTTATATATCATGTACACCTCTGGTTCCACCGGCACCCCAAAAGGGGTAATTACGACACACCGCAATGTGATCAAGACGGTAATTCATAATGGTTACGTGGATATCACCCCTGAGGACCGCTTGCTACAGATATCTAATTATGCGTTTGACGGATCGACCTTTGACATCTATGGTGCCCTGTTACACGGTGCTGAACTTGTTCTGTTGAAACGGGAAGATGTGCTGGATGGGAGTGCTCTCGCCAAGGCCATTCGCGAACAACATATCACGATCGCTTTCATGACAACAGCCCTATTTAACACACTGGTAGATCTGGATCCGGCATGCTTGAACGGGACTAGGAAAATTCTCTTTGGCGGTGAGAAAGTATCCGGGACACATGTCAAAAAGGCTGTTGATCTACTTGGCAAGCATAGACTTGTACATGTATACGGCCCGACAGAAACGACGGTATTTGCCACATTTTACTCCATCGTTTCTGGTGAATACATTCCAATTGGTCAGCCAACGAATAACACAAAAGTGTATGTGCTGAACCATGAAGGCAAGCGATTGCCTGTTGGTATTCCTGGCGAGTTGTATATAGGTGGACAAGGACTTGCCCAGGGATATTTGGGACAACCGGAGCTCACCCGTGACAAATTTATAGCTAGCCCATTTATTCCGGGAGAACGTCTATATCGGACTGGAGATCTGGTTAAATGGCTGCCGGATGGAAATCTGGAATTCATTGATCGAATAGACCATCAAGTGAAGATTCGTGGCAATCGGATCGAACTGGGGGAAGTAGAGGGGCGCCTGCGTAAGCTTTCAGGTATCCATGAAGCGATAGTGATGGCCGATCGTGACGATCAGGGTCACTCCTATCTATGTGCGTATACTTTACTTCAGGATGGAGAAGCCAAGCAGTCCTTTCAAGAACTGGTAACGATGTGGAAGCAGGAACTCAAGCAACAAATGCCGGAATATATGGTCCCAACCGTCTTTTCCATTTTGAATGAGATACCGCTTACTCCGAATGGAAAGATTGATCGGAAGAAACTTCCGAAGCCGACAATTGTACGAGGCCAGCAATATGTTCCTGCAGAGAATCCGGTCCAACAGAGCTTGATTGAGATATGGGAAAGCGTTCTAGGCATTAAGAAGATAGGAATACAGGATCATTTTTTTGAATTGGGCGGACACTCTCTTAAAGCCATGTTACTAGTAGGCAAGATTCACCAGGAACTTGATGTCAGACTTACCTTGCTGGATGTATTCCAGGCCCCAATTCTTCGGGACATGGCTGGATGGATTCAGAAGGCCGCTCGGAATCAGTATAGAGCCATTGAGCCGGCTCCGGTGATGCAGTCATATCCTGTTACATCAGTTCAGAAACAGATCTATTATGCCCAGCAATATGAAAACAGTGGAACAAGTTATAACATGCCGATGTTATTTGAAATCTCAGGAGCATTAGACACGGCTCGGCTGGAAGCATGTTTTAGACGGGTCATCGCACGCCATGAAGCCCTGCGGACATCATTTGATATGGAACATAGCGAGTTAATTCAACACATTCATTCGATAGATGAAGTGGAGTGGAAACTTGAAAGGTGGACTATGGATTCATTGGAATCCTCGATCCAGGAATCGGATGGAACTGAAACAGATCCAATGTCTGGCGTGATGTCCACTTTTGTTAAGCCGTTTGATTTGGCAGAAGCACCGCTGATCAGGGCAAGTGTAATTGAAATCGATAAGGAACGGTATGTACTGGCGCTGGATACACATCACATTGTGTCTGACGGAGTATCTACTCATCTGATATATGATGAACTGTTTGATCTTTATCAGGTACGGGCACTTGATCCGATCCGTGTTCAATACAAGGATTATGTGATGTGGAAGCAGAAACAGCAGACGAGCCGTGCCTACGAGGAAGCACAGCAATTCTGGTTGGATCAGTACTCGGAATTCGAGAGTTCCGCAGAACTTCCAATGGATCGTGCACGTCCTGCCATCAGATCGTACCGGGGGGCATCCTATGCATTTGGTTTGCCAAGTAAGAAGGTACAGGAATTGAAAAGAGCAGCAGCCGGTTACGGGGCTACTCCATTCATCCTTCTTTTATCGGTGTATGGCCTGATGTTGTCTAAATATACGGGTGATGAGGACATCACCATAGGGGCACCGATTGCCGGACGAGAACATGTAGATGTGGAGCCCACTGTGGGGATGTTTGTAAACACGCTGCCTTTGAAGCTTAGTGCAGCTGCTGATCTGACGGTTGGTGAATATATCCAGCATGTCAAAAAATATATGCTGGCAGTACATGAACATGGTATGTATTCTCTCAGTGATCTATTAGACAAACTTCATTTTTCTTTTCAGCCGAACCGAAACCCCTTATTTGACACACTGTTTGTACTGCAGGATGTGACGCTTCCCGTCAAAACACTTCAAGATATATCTGTTTGTAAGTTGGATTGGCATGGACAGCAGGCCAAATTCGATATGTCCTGGGTATGGCATGAAGACGGGGATGAACTCGTGGCTGAGGTTGAATACAGTTCAGATTTATGGGACCGGGTTACCATCGAACAGATGACTCGTCATTATGTTTATTTGCTGGAACAACTATTGAATAGCATGGATACGAAACTGCGGGATCTGGAGCTGCTTACCCCGCTAGAACAAAAGTATTTTAGAGAGCTTAATAAAACTGATGCTGAATATCCAAGAGACTGGACTGTCACGGATGCATTTGAATCCATGGTACTAGAACAACCAGAACACGAGGCACTCCTGTACGGTACAGAGAGTGTGACTTATGGACAACTGAACGAACGCGTAAACCGGATGACGACATTACTCAAGCGACGTGGAATTAAGCCTGGTGACTACGTCGGACTATTAACACATCGTAAACCGGAGATGATTATTGCCATCCTAGCGATATTAAAAGCAGGAGGAACGTATGTCCCTCTCGATCCCAAATTCCCTGAAGACCGATTAACATACATTTTACGGGACAGCGGAGCGCAGTGGCTCATCATGGAGCAGTATCAGACCCTTGATTCCTACAAGGGGACAATTATCCCCCTGCTCGAACCGCAAGTTTATGCAGAGGGTAGTTCGATACAGATACCAATCTCCTATTCAGCAGAGCAGCCTGTCTATGTCATGTATACCTCGGGATCTACCGGAATGCCCAAAGGTGTGGTAACGAGTCACCGCAATGTAGTGAAAACCTGTATCAATAACGGATTTGTTGAAATTGGGCGAGAGGATCGAATGTTACAGTTGTCCAATTATGCATTTGACGGGGCCACATATGAAATCTTTGGAGCACTTCTTAATGGAGCAACGCTCGTGCTTATGCCTAATCAACATGTTCATGATGTGTCGTATCTTACACGCACATTGAGACAAGAGAGGATCACGAGTCTTTTCATGACAACCTCCCTGTTCAATACGGTAGTTGATTATGACGTACACAGCCTGCGTGGTATGAGGAAACTGTTTATTGGCGGAGAAGCTGCCTCGGTGAATCATGTAATTAAAGCGTTGGATGTGCTGGGAGAACATCGAATTGTAAATGGTTATGGCCCGACGGAGACAACCGTATTTGCAGCAACGTATTCCATTGATGAGAGAGTAAGGGAAACCGGGCGTGTTCCCATTGGCCAAGCCATTCATAATACAAGGCTCTATGTATTGAATACATGGGGCAAACCCCAACCTGTGGGAGTTCCTGGAGAATTGTACATCGGAGGCGAGGGTCTGGCTGCAGGATATCTGGGACAACCGGAGCTGACAGAAGAGAGATTTCTGGCCTGGCACATGGAAGGGGAAGATAGGGTCTATCGTACAGGAGACCTCGTAAGGTGGTTAAAGGATGGCACCATTGAATATTTGGGTAGATTGGATCAGCAAGTGAAAATCCGTGGAAATCGGATTGAGCTGGCAGAGATCGAGGAGCGGATCCTCGCTCTAAAAGAGGTCAATGAAACTGTAGTTACTGCACATCGTGATGACCAAGGGCACTCCATGTTGGCGGCGTATGTTGTAATTGACCCTGCAAGTATACTTGACTTGAATGAAACGAAGAACGAGCATCAAGCCGAGAACTGGAGAAGAATCTTAAAAGAAACACTTCCTGAGTATATGATTCCATCCATATTCATCGAGCTCTCATCCCTACCGCTTACACAGAACGGGAAGCTGGACCGAAAAGCTCTGCCTAAACCTGACCTTGCCAGACTGTCTTCAAATTATGTGGCTCCTTCAACACATACGGAGAAGGAACTGGCACAATTATGGATTGAAGTTCTGGACCTCGCACAAGCGGGCTTGCAAGATCATTTCTTCGAAATGGGCGGGCATTCACTAAAAGCAATGGTTCTCATAGCGAAGGTACAGGAGAAATGGGCTATCAAATTAAGCATGCCTGATTTATTTAATGCTCCAACGCTGCAACAGATGGCCTCCTTGATTGACCAAGGGGACAAGCAGAATCATACTCGTATCCCGCGTGTCAAAGAACAAGACGATTATCCCGTGTCGTCGGCACAGAAGAGATTATATCTGGTGGAACAGTTCGAGGATACCGGGACAAGTTACAATATGCCCATGGTACTAAGGATGAACGGGAAACCCGATGTGACCCGTCTGGAGCTTGCGTTGAGAGGACTTATTCATCGGCATGAATCACTAAGAACCTCCTTCAGAATGGTTGATGGTGAGCTGCGACAGCACATTCATGACCTGAAGGACATGCATTGGGAACTGGAACTTATAACTGAACCTGAAACGCTTGCAGGTCTTGAGAGGAATGAACAGCTGGCTCGGTATATTGGCACATTGGTCCGGCCCTTCGATCTGGGATGTGCACCGCTTATGAGAGCAGGGTTATGTGTACTTTCAGACAGAGAATATGTGTTGGTCTTGGACATGCATCACATTGTTTCGGACGGAGTGACGACCGGAATTCTGTATCAGGATTTTATTCAACTCTATCAGGGACATCCTCTTGATGAGATGACAGTTCAATATAGGGATTACACCGTGTGGATGAGTGAACAGAAGAACAAGTCGGCCTACCTGACGAGTGAAGATTACTGGCTTAAGCGGTACGAGAAAGACATCACCGTATTGGACATCCTCACAGAGGGGCGTCGCCCAAGCCGGCGACAATTCACAGGTTCTTCCCATACGTTTGAACTGAGTCCTCAGCTGAGTGGCGCAGTGAAACAGTTAGCACAACAGACAGATGCAACACTCTTCATGGTGATGTTGGCAGCGTATAACATTCTTCTGTCCAAGTACACGGGGGAAAAAGATATTGTTGTGGGCATTCCATTTGCGGGAAGGACTCATACGGATATCTCTTCCGTTGCAGGCATGTTCGTTAACACGTTGGCGCTGAGACAAGAATTGTGTGGTGATCTCCAGATTCACGAGTGGATCGGTCATGTGCGCAGGGACACGTTGCTGGCTTATGAACATGGAGAGTACCCATTGAATGAACTTATTGAGAAGCTGCAAATCGCAAGAGATCCAGAGCGCAATCCGTTATTTGACACCATGTTTGTTCTACAGGATGCCAAACCCCGGACGGTAGAACTGCAAGAGTTGCATATTGAACCTCTGGATTGGACGAGTAACACTTCTAAATTCGATATGACTTGGGTAGTTCACGAGAATCAGGAATCTCTTAAACTGACCATAGAATATGCGACAGACCTTTACGAGCATTCTCAGATGGAAAATATGGCGCTTCATTATGAGCATGTGTTAAGACAAATGTCCACCTCTCCAGACATATTACTGGACGAGATCAGGCTGATCACTCCCTCGGAAGAGCAGGAGATCCTGGGACAGTTCAACGACACTTACGCAGAGTATCCGCGTGATCGTACGATTAGCCAGCTGTTTGAAACCCAAGCATCGCTTCGTCCCCATCATACGGCGTTGCACTTTTATGGGGAGACGCTAACTTACCAGGAGCTTCACCAGAAGGCTTGTCAGCTTGCAAGTTATCTTGAGCAGAGCGGCTTACGCCGTGGAGATGCTGTCGGCTTGTTGGCAGACCGTTCGATTGACATGATTGTGTCGATCTTGGGAATCTTGCGAGCAGGAGGTGTATATGTTCCGCTGGATCCATCCTATCCACATGAGAGAATGATCTACATGCTCGAACACTGTAATGCAAGTATGCTCGTTGCTCCATCGGATAGACCTCTCCCTGGGTTCAAAGGGTTCGTGGTTCCATTGGAAGAGTCCAGTCGAACCTTATTAGAGAAGGACAGATTATCTGTTCAATACGATGGTAATCCAACGACATTACCGGATGAAGCGACCATGCCAGCGTACATTATGTATACTTCAGGATCGACCGGATTACCGAAAGGTGTGGTCACTACACACCGAAATGTCATTAAGACAGCGATGAATAATGGATTTATCCATATCGATGAACAGGATCGTATGTTACAGCTCTCCAACTATGCGTTTGACGGATCAACTTATGAGATCTTCGGTGCATTATTGAACGGGGCAACGCTTGTACTGATCAGCAGAGAGGACATGTTGGATATCAACAAGCTTTCCTCAATTATGAAGGGGCAGCGGATCACATCTGCCTTTGTAACTAGTGTACTGTTTAATGCGCTAGTCGATCATGATGTAACCTGTCTGCAACATGTGCATCGATTATTCGTCGGAGGAGAGGCGCTTTCCAAATCTCATGTCATGCACGCTCATCAATATCTGGGAGATGATCGGATCGCGAATGGGTATGGTCCGACCGAAACAACCGTTTTTGCAACGACATATAATGTCGGACGTAATCTGGCAGGTCACGGTTCGGTTCCTATTGGAAGACCCATTCATAATACGAAAGCCTATATTCTCAATGCGCAAGGCCATCTTTTACCTGTCGGTGTAGCAGGTGAACTATATATTTCCGGTGAGGGTGTAGCAGAGAGATACGTCGGAGATCCGGATCTGACGCTGAACAGGTTCATGGAAGATCCATTCTGTCCTGGTGAACGAATGTACCGGACAGGGGACAGAGTCCGCTGGATGCCTGATGGCTGTATTGAATTTCTTACACGGATCGATCATCAGGTCAAAATTCGCGGGCACCGAATTGAACCGGGAGAGATTGAGTCAAGGCTGATACAGCATTCTTACGTACAGGAAGCGGTCGTTGTTCCTCGTCAGGACAATACAGGATATTATCTGTGTGCTTATATCGTTTCATCGGAAGGATTCCAAGAACAAGAGCTCAGAAAGTATGTTCAGCAGAGTTTGCCCGAATACATGGTGCCGTCGTATTTTGTACCGATTGCAACGCTCCCGGTAACGCGTAACGGCAAGCTGGATCGAGGTGCTCTCCCTGCACCGGATCTGAACAGCATAAAAGGGGATTATCGTCCACCTGTAACTCAAGAAGAACAAATATTGGCCCAAGTCTGGTCAGAAGTACTGGGTGTGGAACGTGTGGGAATCGACGACAACTACTTTGTCCTCGGAGGAGATTCCATCAAATCCATACAGATTGCTTCAAGACTCACTCGTCATCAGCTCAGACTTCAGGTCAAGCATTTGATGCTGTATCCGACAATCGCGGAATGTGTCGAGTTTTTGGAACATATGGAAACGAGGAAAGAGCAACGAGACATCATTGAAGGAGACATCCCTCTCACTCCAATTCAACAATGGTTCTTTGCACAGGGGTACAGCAACATGAATCATTGGAATCAATCCATGATGCTATACAACCGAGATGGGTGGGATACGGACACGGTAAATGAGGTGTTCCATAGACTTTGTGAGCATCACGATGCGCTACGTATCCAATTCGATATCCAGCCGGATGGTGTGGTACAGCGTGTTTCCCCAATAGACAAGGATAAGGATTTCCTTGTGGAAATACATGAAGTGGAAGCTGACTATGATCATGCCCACCTTGAACGTCTTGCGACAGCGATTCAATCCAGGGTGAACCTGGGACATGACTTAATTCAGCTTGGTGTGTTCAGAACACCTGAAGGTGACCATCTGCTTATTGCAATGCATCACCTTATTATTGATGGTGTATCATGGCGAATTCTGCTGGAAGATTTCCACTGCTTGTATCAGGCTATTCTCCTGGGTGACAAGACGGTGAGGTTGCCTGAGAAGACAGATTCCTATGCCTTCTGGAGTCGTGAACTTCAGAACTTAGCCACAGCGGAAGAGTTGAAGCTCCAGCAAGCCTACTGGCACAAGCTAAATCAGAAAGCACTACAGCTTCGCGATCATCACGATAAACCTGGTTTGCTCAAGCAAAGCAAAACAGTGACCTTGGAACTGGAACCTTACAGAACGAGCCAGCTATTGACTGAAGTTCATCGTGCGTATCACACCGAAGTTATGGATATTCTGTTGACGGCCCTCTCCATGACGTATGCAAAAGACATTGTTATCGATCTTGAAGGACACGGGAGAGAAGGCATACTGGACCATGTGGATACCACAAGGACCATAGGCTGGTTTACCACGATCTATCCTGTGCTTCTCCGTACAACTCATGAAGAACTTGGTGAAGCTCTGCGTCATACAAAAGAAATGCTTCGTGGCATTCCTGACAAGGGAACCGGGTATTCAATCCTGAAATATCTGACTTCCGAGTTGAATTTGGAGGAGCCACCGTGTGATCCCGACATTGTCTTCAATTACCTGGGGCAATTTGGAGGAGATACACAAGGCGAGTCGTTTATCATGTCATCCATGCCTATGGGCGAATTGATTAGTCCACTTAACCGAATGTCCCATTTCGAAGAGTGGAACTGTGTTGTCGATGAAGGGAAATTTCAACTGATCCTTCGTTATGATCCTTCAAGGTTGGATGAGAAAGATGCTATGGAACAAGTATCCAGATATGGATTGAATCTGGAGAAATTGATAGTGCACTGCCTGACTCGTGAAGCTGAGGAATATACACCCAGCGACTTTAGCGATGCAGACCTCACGTTGGATGAACTTGATGATATCTCGGATATCATTGGCAAGCTGTGAGTTTTCCGGAGATTCCTGGAAATGTAAAGGAATCTCCGGGGCTCCTTCGGCTATCTATAGATTTAAGGGGAGGACATAAGGGATGATGAACAAACCGGAAATTGCTGATATTTATCCATTATCTCCAATGCAAGAAGCACTGCTGTTTCATTCGCTTTACGACCAGGGAGACGTATATTTCGAGCAAATGATTTTTACGATTCAGGGATTCATCGATATCAAGGCATTGGAACGCTCCATGAACAAAGTTATCGAGAGATATGATACGCTGCGGACGATCTTTATTCACGACAAAATCAACAAGCCGAGACAAATCGTGTTGCGAAACAGAAAAGTTAAATTAGATTACATTCAATTGACCGAGCCTGATCCTGTCGGGCAACGGAAGATGATCCGGCAGATGGCAGAAGAAGACCGCCAGCGGTCTTTTGATTTGTCCAAAGATATCCTTCTACGCTTGCAAATGATCCAAACCGGCCCCACGGCATATACGCTGATCTGGAGCAATCATCATATTCTGATTGATGGATGGTGTCTGGGTATCATTTTTCAGGAGTGGTTCTCCCTCTACAAACAGGAGATTCACGGAATACCTGCACAACTTGATCGTGTTATTCCCTATAAACGATATATTAAATGGTTGGGTGAACAGCAGGAGACGGAAGCCAGAACCTATTGGAAGAAATATCTCTCTGGTTATGAGATCGGAGCGGACTTCCCTGCGGAAATAGCTTCGGATTCAGCGAAACCACCGTCGATTCAGGAGATTACGTTTAATTTGGGCAAAGGGCTGACAGATCAATTAATGGATGTTAGCCGTAAATATCAGGTCACGATGAGCAGTCTCTTTCAGACACTATGGGGAGTAGTACTTCAATACTACAGCAATTCTGACGATGTGGTTTTTGGAACCGTAGTGTCTGGAAGGTCGGCTGCTATACCGAATGTGGAGAAAATTGTAGGTTTGTTCATTAACGCTGTACCTGTAAGAATAACGTCGGATGAGAAACGGTCATTTGCCCAATTACTGAAAGAGACACACCAAAATGCCATTTTGTCCGAGGAGTTCAGCTATCTGTCTCTCGCTGAAGTGCAGGCGGAAGCGGGTCAGAATGGTCCGCTTTTTAACCATATCATGGTGTATGAAAACTACCCTTCCAGTGCCAGCATGTTTGATACCAAACAGTTTGAACTGGGATTTGATATTACTTCCATTGAAGCCTATGAACATACCAATTATGATCTGAACATTTCCATAGGTCCAGGTGAGGAGATTCGGGTCAAGATCAATTACAACGAGCAGGTATATTCGGGTTCTTTTATCGAGCGTTTGTTTGCACACCTGAAGCAGGCCTGTCTAATCATCGCGCGAGAACCCGAGATAAGTGTTTCAGATATTCGTATCCTGACCCCGGAAGAAAATAATATGTTGGCGAAAGGGAACGAGACCACAGCAGACTATCCGAGGGATCAGTCCATTTCAGAATTATTTATTCGACAGGTAGAGTTATACCCTGATCATCCAGCGATTCAATTAGCTTACCAGACCTGGACTTATGCAGAACTCCATGCTCTGGTTGAAGATTGGGCCAAAGCTATACAATGGCATGGCATAAGGCCAGGAGACAAGGTAGGTCTGGTTGCCCGGAAATCCATGGAGATGATCGCAGGCATGTTGGCTATTATTCGGGCTGGTGCTGCCTATATTCCACTTGACCCCACATTTCCGGCCGAAAGATTGACCCATATGCTTCACAACAGTGGTGCACGATCCCTGCTACGTTTCACTGAATTAGAATTGCCCAACTATGAGGGAGATATCTTGACCTTGGATATGTTGATGATGCATGAACGTTCATTCAACACGAACAATCACCAAGAGATTGATTTCCTTTCTGGTCCACGGGATGCCGCGTACATTATCTATACTTCAGGTTCGACTGGCAAACCTAAGGGCGTGGTTGCAACTCATCAAAATATCATCAAGACTGTGCGAAATAATGGTTATGTGGAACTGAACTCCAAAGATCGGATTCTGCAAATTTCGAATTATGCTTTTGATGGGGCTACCTTCGATATATACGGGGCATTGTTGAATGGCTCGACGCTTGTACTGACTACTGAAGAACAGATGCAGAATGTAGCTTCGCTTGCCGATCTGTTCACCAAGGAAGAGATTACGGTCGCTTTTATGACAACTGCGCTATTTAACACGATGGTGGATTGGGACCCGAGTTGTTTCAGCAAGGTAAGACATCTTCTGTTTGGCGGTGAGAAAGCTTCAATCAGGCATCTGAACAAAGCATTTGCTGTCTTGGGACCAGAACGATTATTGCACATGTATGGGCCAACAGAAACGACGGTGTATGCGACATATTATCCGATTACGCGGCCTGATCTCGTACCCATAGGCAAACCAATCCACAACACGACTGCTTATGTCATGAACTCCAAACGTAATCCAATGCCTGTTGGTGTGACGGGAGAGTTATACATTGGCGGTGAAGGGTTGGCCAGTTACCTGAATGCTCCAGAATTGATGCTGGAACGCTTTGTGGATAACCCATATGCTCCGAATGAGAAAATATATAAAACTGGGGATTTGGTAAAACGTCTGCCTGATGGAAATTTGGAGTTTGTAGACCGTAAGGATCATCAGGTCAAAATCAGGGGTCACCGCATTGAGCTGGGAGAGGTGCAGGAGAAGATGAGGGCTCTTTCCGGAGTGGAAGATGTTCTTGTTACGACATGGCGGGATGCGCAGGGGAATTCCAACTTAAGTGCATATATCATCCCTGTTCAATATGCAGATGCTCATGTGGAACAGAATCAGCAAATTCAGGATTGGAAGTTGGCGCTGAAAGCCCGTTTACCAGAATATATGATTCCTGCTGAATTTCAGATTCTTCGAGCATTTCCGCTTAATTCCAATGGCAAAATCGATCGAAAAACCCTTCCTGTTCCAACGGTGATGGGTCAACCCAAAAATCAGCCACTGTCTGGAGATACCGAACAGAAGCTGGCTCAGATCTGGGAAGATGTATTGGGCATTAAACCAGGTGCCGGGGATCACTTTTTTGAACTTGGGGGGCACTCGTTAAAAGCTATGATGCTGGTAGCCAAAATACATAAGGAGATGGACGTAAAACTTTCCTTGCATGAAGTGTTCCGTGCAGCAGTACTGCGGGACATGTCTGTATGCATTGAAAATTCTCGCAAAAGTGTATATAAGGCTATCCCTGCCGCGGGAGTACAAGAATCTTACCCGGTATCCGCATCGCAGAAGAGAGTGTATATTGCACAGCAGCTTGCTCCCTTGGAGACCAGTTATAATATGCCAATGGTACTGGAGATTGAAGGGAAACTTAACCGGGACAAGCTTGAAAGTGCCTTCATACAGCTTATACAACGGCACGAAGTTCTAAGAACTTGTTTCATCTGGTCTGGTGAACACTTGCGGCAACATATTCTGGAGCCTGCGGAATTAAACTGGAAGCTATTCGTCTATGAAATGCAAGAACAACAATTGGAGATGTATCGCGGCAAGGATGTTGTTAATGGTAAGAAAACGATGATTGCCTCATATCTTGAGACATTTGTACAGCCATTTGATCTTTCAACCGGTCCGTTGATCCGTGCAGCCCTTGCTGAAGTAACATCCGATCGAAGTCTCTTGTTCATTGATATTCATCACATCGTATCTGATGGTGTATCCACCGGAATCATTTATAAAGAACTGACCCGATTATACGAGGGCGAAGAGTTGTCACCCGTAAACCTACACTATAAAGACTACTCTGTATACGAACAGAATGAGCGAACGAGCCAGAAATATGAGGAGAATCGGAAATACTGGTGTGCCCAATTCGAAGGTGAACTTCCGAGTACAGAGATTGTACCAGATTATATCAGGCCTGCCGTTCGATCTTATGAGGGGCATTCGATCTCATTTCAACTTGAATCTGAGCTCACGGATCGCCTAAAAAGTCTTGCTGCTAAGCACAAAACCACACTATATGTTGTCTTGCTGGCTGCCTATAATATCATGTTATCCAAATATACCGGAGAAGAGGATATTGTGGTCGGTTCACCCACTGCCGGAAGATATCACGAAGATGTTCAGCCTATGGTGGGTATGTTCGTCAATACGCTGGCCTTGCGTAATCAAGTGCAAGGTGAACTCACATTGGATGAATTCATAGGTCGGGTGAAGTCCAATTTTGTTGAGGCGCAAGAGCATGGAGAGTTCCCTCTGGAGGACCTGCTTGAGCATCTTCAACTGTCAAGGGATCTTAGCCGGCATCCGTTGTTTGATACCCTTTTTGTACTGCAAAATATGGATATTCACCCAATCCAACTGACGGGAACTACATTTACTGCAGCAGATTGGGACTGGAATCATGCCAAATTTGATATGACATGGGGATGCCAAGAGGATCGCCATGGCTTGAACTGGACAGTGGAATATGCTCCCTCCATCTATAGAAAGTCAACCATTCTGAGGATGATTGATCACTTCAAAAACATACTTGTACAAATGGGTGATGCCCGCTTCATGAGGCTGAAGGAAATCCATTTGTTAACGAACGATGAGCAATCCGCTATGCTTGCTTGCAATGAAACTCAGGCAGAGTATCCACGTCAATCCAGTATTCCGTCAGCAATTGAGGAGCAGGCTGCCCGAACTCCTGATCAGATTGCGGTCATGGATAAATATCAGAGCTTGACATACAGGGAATTCAACGAAGTGACAGATCAATTTGCACGCGTACTGATGGAAAATGGAATGAAGCAAGGAGATGCTGCAGGTCTGTTGACAGATCGTTCTCTGGGCATGATCATAGCTATTTTCGGGATTCTCAAGACAGGAGCTATGTATATTCCTATTGATCCTTCCTTTCCTGAAGAACGCAAGCACTTCATTATGGAAGACAGCAAGGCCAATTGGCTGATCACAGCCAATGAACTAACTATTGCTGGATGTACAACACATCATCTGTCACTTGATGCAATACTTCAAGAGGCAGCAAGGACGAAGCAACAGAGCAGAAATTGGAAGTTGCCAGCAATACCGCCGGAAGCAACAGCGTATATGATGTACACTTCGGGCTCGACCGGTAAACCCAAAGGGGTTATGACCAGTCATCGAAATATTATTAAGACGGCCATTCACAATGGCTTCAGTGAACTGTCTTCTGCCGATCGGGTACTCCAAGTATCCAATTATGCATTCGATGGCTCAACCTATGAGATTTTCGGGGCACTATTAAATGGTGCATCACTCATATTAATCGCCAAACATACTTTACTCGATGCTGCCGAGCTGGCCAGAACGATGGATGAACAACGAATTACGTCTGGCTTTATGACGACGACATTGTTCAATACGATGGTCGACTATGACGTTACATGCTTCAAGCATGTTAGAAAACTATTCTTTGGTGGAGAGAGCGCATCGATTAAACATGTACTGAAAGCACTGGATTACTTGGGTGAGCATCGTATTGTGAATGGGTACGGACCGACAGAAACCACTGTTTTTGCTGCGACATATTCGGTTGAAAACAGTTTGCGTCAACATGTTCGGGTTCCCATCGGAAGGCCGATACACAATACACGACTGTATGTGCTTAATCGCTGGAACCAACTCCAGCCTACAGGGGTTCCTGGTGAGCTGTACATCGGGGGGGAAGGTGTATCGAAAGGATATCTGAACCAGCCCGGTTTGACGGAAGAGCGCTTTGTTCCAGATCCATTTGTCCCTGGAGAAACGATATATCGGACAGGAGATTTAGTGGTTTGGAGAGAGGATGGCCAACTGGAGTACTTGGCAAGAATGGACAATCAGATCAAAATTCGGGGCAACCGGATAGAACTCGGTGAGATTGAAACCAGATTGAAAAAAATTCCCTCCGTGAATGAAGCAGTATTAATTGCACGCAAAGAGGAGCGCGGCGAGGGTTCCCTTCTTTGTGCATATGTAGTGCCCGAAGATCTTGCTACGAAGCAGATGGACAGCTCAGGCCTGGTTTCCAATTGGAAGGATGAATTGAGACAGTCACTTCCGGAATATATGATTCCTGCATTTATTCTTATTGTGGACACCATACCGATGACATCCAATGGTAAGGTGGATTATGCTGCTCTTCCCAAGCCTTCGGCTAAATGGAATACGGCGGTGGTCATACAGCCTGAGAACCTGTATGAAGAGCAGTTGCAGCATATCTGGTCCGAAGTTCTCGGGAAGGATTTTCCGGGAATGTTGGAATCATTTCTCGATCTTGGCGGACACTCGCTTAAAGCGATGACCATGGTAGCCAAAATACACCAGAAGTTTGATGTAAAGCTAAGCCTTCAGGATATCTTCAGCCATCCTACCATTCGGGAGCAGGCAATGCTTATCCAGGGGAACGACAAGCTTCACAGGCATGTCTCCCTACCTACTGTGAATCCGGATACAAGTTATAATGTGACTTCTGCTCAGAGAAGATTGTATATCATTCAGCAAAATGAAAATATGGGTACCAGTTATAATATGCCCATGGTATTACGAATCGAAGGTCATCTGAATATTGAACGACTCGAAAACGCTCTGCTTCAGTTGATTGAGCGCCATGAGTCCTTACGAACCTCTTTCTTGGTGGAAGATGATGAGGTTAGGCAACAGGTACACGCGCTGGACGAACTGGACTGGAAACTTACTATGACAGAAGTAAATAATGGTACATCACAATACGGGTCTATAGATCATGACGAGGCGTCATGGGTTACATCATGTATTTTTCCTTTTGATTTGTCAGCTCCAAGCTTGTTTAGAGCTTATGTCCGCAAGCAATCGGATACGCAGCATCTGTTATTGCTGGATGTTCACCATATCGTTTCGGATGGGATATCAACAGCGATTATGTACGACGAGTTATTCAGAATATATGAAGATGAAGAGCTGCCGCTTCTGCAAAAACAGTATAAAGATTACGCTGCCTATGAGCAGCTACAACGATCAACGGAAGCCTACAGTGCTGCTCGTGATTATTGGCATCGACTGTATGAGGGAGAGCTGCCGATATTGGACTTCCCTCTGGAGAACGTGCGTCCACGAGTACAGTGCTATGAAGGAGCGCAGCATACATTCCTGTTGGGTGACGTTCTTGCCAAGCGCCTGACCGATCTCGCGGCGAGCCAGGAGACAACCTTGTATGTACCGCTGTTAGCCGCATATTACATTCTGCTATCCAAATATAGCGGACAGGAAGATATCATAGTCGGTACACCGATCGCAGGCAGAGATCATGTCGAAACGGCTTCCATGGTGGGGATGTTTGTTAAAACGTTGCCTTTGCGCAGCGAAATCAAGCCGGAACTTACGGTTGCAGGGTACATGGCTTCATTGAAGCAACGTGTACTGGATTGCTCCAATCATGCGCTGTACCCACTTGAAGAGCTGCTGGATCATCTGCAAATGGTCAGGGAGCCGAGTCGCCATCCCCTGTTTGAAACGTTATTTGTACTACAGAACATGAACATGGCTCAGCTAAAGGCGGATCAGCTAAAAATTGATCAGATGGAGACAACAACAGGGCGATCCAAGTTTGAGATGACTTGGGCTGGACATGAGTTGAAAGAAGATATCTCCATGACGATTGAATATAATACCGACTTATTTTCCCAAGCCAGGATCCAACAAGTGTCTTCCCATTATGCGCACATTCTTGAACAGATGGTCAACGATCCCAATCTGAGTCTCAACGATATTGAATTGTGTACATTGGAGGAAAGCCTGTACTATGAGAAGATTGAAGGACAAATTGTTGAATATCCAAGAGAAGAAACAATACCAGTGCGGTTTGAAAAACAAGTGAGACAGCACGGAGATCGTCCTGCGTTGATCATGGGCTCCCTGAGCATGACCTATAGTGAGCTGGGTATGAATGTTAAACGGATGGCTGAAACGTTAAAACAGGAAGGGGTTCGTCCGGGAGACAGAGTCGGATTATTAACGGATCGCTCTATGGGAATGATCGTATCCATTCTCGGCATTCTAAAATCCGGAGCCACATACGTTCCACTTGATCCGTGCTTTCCACAAGAGCGCATGGCCTTCATGCTTGAAGATAGCCAGACACAATTGCTCATTGCTGAACAAGGCCGAGCAGTTCACAGCTTTTCTGGGAAAACGATGGTGTTAAATGAACAGTGCTGGAGTGGACCTTTTAATGACGAGTTCGAGTCGGATCAAAAATCCCAACCGGATCATGCAGCTTATGTGATGTATACATCGGGTTCAACCGGGAAGCCAAAAGGAGTCGTAACCACACATCGTAACATTATGAAGACCAGTATCCGGAATGGGTTCATTGACATGGTGCCTACGGATCGGGTGCTGCAGTTGTCCAATTATGCTTTTGACGGATCGACGTATGACATTTTCGGAGCTTTGCTGAATGGTTCCGCGCTTATCCTGATTTCCAGAGAGGACATGCTGCATATTACAGAACTGGCCCGTACATTGGATGAACAGCGAATTACTACTGTCTTCATGACGACGGCTCTATTTAACACGCTGGTAGATTACGACTTGAGTTGTCTGAAACATGTGCGAAGACTGTTTTTTGGTGGGGAGCCCGGTTCCAGAAAACATGTCCTGAAGGCACTGGATTATCTTGGTCCCCATCGCATTATTAATTGTTACGGCCCAACGGAAACGACTGTTTTTGCAACAACATTCTCTGTGGACGAGAGTATGCGCGATAGAAGCAATGTGCCAATAGGCTGCCCAGTTCACAATACACAGGTCTATGTGCTTAATCCGTGGGGAAAGAGACAGCCGGTTGGGGTACCCGGAGAACTTTATATCGGGGGAGAAGGCCTGGCACAGGGTTATCTGAATCAACCAGTGTTGACGGCAGAGCGGTTTGGCGAGAATCCGCTGAAGTCAGGAACAAGACTCTATCGTACAGGAGATTTGGTGAAGTGGTTACCTGACGGTAACTTGGAATTCCTGGATCGTTTGGATCAGCAGGTCAAAATTCGGGGCAATCGAGTGGAGCTGACAGAGGTCGAAAACAGGCTTCTGGTATTGCCGGAAGTTAAAGAGGCGATGGTAACATCTGGACGGGATGAGCAAGGGCACTCTTTTCTCTCAGCATATATCGTTCCTCATCCAACATCTGAGCCTAGGCTGGCGGGTATTATTCGGGAACAGTTGCTTCACGATCTTCCAGATTATATGGTGCCTTCAACTTACACGTTGCTTGACTCTTTTCCGCTCACCAGTAATGGCAAAGTGGATAAGAGAATGCTTCCGAAGCCACAACCCCTGTTAACCGAGAGTTATGTTGCACCAACCAATCCGGTCGAAGCTGAACTGGCCGAAATTTGGACCAATGTTCTGGGGTTATCAAGAGTGGGCATTCACGACCATTTCTTTGAACTTGGAGGACATTCTCTCAAGGCTATGTCTCTTATTGCCCAGATCCATAAAGCTTTTGATGTAAAGTTGACGGTACAGGATGTGTTTACCCACACTTCCGTGCTGGATCAGTCCAAGTTTATTCAAAAAGCTAGAGGGACCCATCGTTATACATCGCTGCAACCTGTGACGATTCAAGATACCTATCCTGCTTCGTCGGCTCAGAAGAGACTATTTTTCCTTCAGCATATGGATCAGCAGAGTACCAGCTACAATATGCCAATGATATTTGAAATTGAAGGTGAACTCTCTGCTGAGCGACTCGAGGAAGCTTTTATCTCCCTGATTCATAGACATGAATCTTTGCGTACGTCGTTTGAACTTGTTCAAGGGGATCTCAGACAGCGTATATGGCCTGCAGCAGACTTGGAGTGGAGGATGGAGCGTACATTGGCTGAACGGAAGGAAACAGCTACAGCTGATACAAAGACGTACGTTCATTCGTTCATTCGCCCCTTCAATCTCAGAGATCACAAGTCGCTTTTTCGTGCAGGCTTGTTAAGTACTTCAGCAAATAAGCATATTCTGGTTGTGGATACTCACCATATTGTTTCTGATGGTACATCGACCGGTATTATCTTCAGTGAACTGTTTCAGTTGTATGAACAACAAAAGTTTGAGCCTCTTCCTGTTCAGTACAAGGAATATGCTGTCTGGGAACAGGAACAGAAGAACGCGGAAAGCTATCGAAGCAGTGGGGAATACTGGCTGAATCAATTCCAAGGTGAACTATCGGTGCTGAATCTTCCTTATGACAATTCCTATGGCAGAACGGATAGAGCTACTGGGGCACGAGTAGGGATGCAGCTTGGAGCAGAGCTGACTGAACAGCTGCAGATGCAGGCAGAAGAGAATAAAACAACGTTGTATACGGTAATGATGGCGGGCTATTCCATCCTGTTGTCCAAATATGCCGGACAGGAGGATATCATCATCGGTGTACCTACAGCCGGGCGGGAACATGCAGATACTGCATCCGTCGTTGGCATGTTCGTGAATACTTTGGCATTGAGATTGAGGCCCGAGGGAGAGATCGAAGTAGAGAGATACATTCAACAGGTTCACACCCAGTTGCTACAGGGCTACGAACATGGGATGTATGCTCTTGAGGAGTTAATTGAACAGCTGGCATTGCCCAGAGAACTGAACCGCCATCCACTATTTGATACGATGTTTGTGTTGCAGAACATGGAGCACTCATCACCTGAAGCGAGTTCGATCTCCATACGTCAGATGCCTTCTGGATCGAGTGAGCCCAAGTTCGATATGACATGGGGAAGTGTTGAGCACGATGGAGGCCTGAGCCTAACCGTTGAATATAATGAAAATCTGTTCTCTTCGGAAACGATTGAGCGCATGATGCATCATTATGAACATATTTTGCAACAAATGGTGATTCGCCCTTATGAGCAAATCATGAAGATTGAGATGTGTACTCCGGAGGAAAGGCTGCACCTGGCAAGTCTCGAAGGAGAGATCGTAGATTACCCGAGGGAAGAAACGATATCACAGAGGTTTCATCAGCAAGTGCTGCAATATGGGGATCGTCCATCCGTTGTAATGGGTACGGAGGAGATAACCTATGGAGAGTTGGAGATAAGGGCCAATCAGCTTGCAGAGATACTAAGACTGAAGGGAATCGCCTCGGGTGGCGTGGTAGGATTACTGGCTAATCGCTCCATAGGCATGATTGTATCCATTATGGGGATTTTGAAGGTGGGGGCTGTATACGTACCGCTTGATCCGACTTTCCCGGAAGACAGGTTAGCCTACATGCTGAGAGATAGCCAAGCCCAACTATTGATAACTGAAGTTAATCCGGGCGTACCTGATTTTCAGGGTCAAACGGTATTGCTAGACGAACGCTTATGGGGTGAAATGGCCAAGGAAAAGGTTGTATCTGACCGGGTTGAAAGGTGGAATGCTGATTCACCTGCCTATGTCATGTACACTTCTGGATCGACTGGTGCACCCAAAGGAGTCGTCACCACGCATCGGAATATTATGAGAACAAGTGTGAATAATGGGTTCATGGATATGGGGCCGGAAGACCGGGTTTTGCAGCTGTCCAACTATGCGTTCGATGGATCAACCTATGAAATATTTGGCGCATTGCTTAATGGGGCTGTTCTGGTGCTGCTTCCCAGGGAGGACGTTGTACACACAGCTGAACTTGCCAGAACACTGAAAGAAGAGCGGATTTCCTCTGCTTTTATGACGGCTGCACTGTTCAATACCCTTGTGGATTATGATGTGACCAGTCTGACACATGTTCGCAAACTGTTTTTTGGTGGGGAAGCAGCCTCCCGAAGTCATGTTCTTAAGGCTCTGGATTATCTGGGTCCACACCGATTGGCTAACGGATACGGACCTACAGAAACGACCGTTTTTGCTGCAACCTATACTGTGGATGAAACGCTGAGAGATAGACGGAATGTACCTATTGGGCGTCCAGTTCACAATACCAAAGTCTACGTGCTTAACCGTTGGGGACAAAGACAGCCGATTGGTGTTCCAGGGGAACTCTATGTTGGTGGAGATGGTCTGGCCTTGGGATATCTCAATCAGCCTGCGCAGACATCAGAACGATTCATTGAAAGTGTTATTACACCTGGAGAGATCATTTATCGCACGGGTGATTTGGTCAGATGGTTGCCTGATGGAAATCTGGAATATTTGGATCGTCTGGATCAGCA
The DNA here is from genome assembly GCF_050990605.1 of Paenibacillus amylolyticus. Taxonomy (GTDB): domain Bacteria; phylum Bacillota; class Bacilli; order Paenibacillales; family Paenibacillaceae; genus Paenibacillus; species Paenibacillus amylolyticus_H. Next base: position 4,120,889 of record NZ_CP158832.1, on the reverse strand, counting down.
AGTCAAAATTCGTGGCAATCGCATTGAACTTCCCGAAATCGAGGATCACTTGATATCACTACCTGAAGTGAGGGAGGCTGTAGTTGTTCCCAAACGGGACAAACAAGGCCATTCCTATCTTGTGGCCTACGTTGTACTGCAATGGGAAGAACAGACTGCACAGGAACAACTGGCTCATATCAGGCAAGAGTTAAGTTCAATGCTTCCACAGCATATGATCCCGTCTAGATTTGAGTTTCTGAATAATCTGCCGCGTAACTCCAATGGAAAAATAGATCGAAGAGCCCTGCCAGAGCCAGTCAATCAACTGACGAGAGGCTATTGTGCCCCCCAAAATGCGCTTGAACAGGATTTGGCATTGATCTGGGCAGAGGTACTTGGCATTGAACGTGCAGGTACAGAGGATCATTTCTTTGAAAACGGTGGACATTCACTGAAAGCCATGATGTTAAATACTCTTATCCAAGAGCAACTTCATATCCGGATAGATCTGCAGGATGTATTTAAGTATCCAACGATAAAGTTGTTGGCCGCTTACATCCAGCAGCAAGGAGCAGCCCTTTATCATGATGAATATGAGTCTATTCAGCCTGCACTTGAACAGAGCACCTATCCTGCAACACCTTATCAAGCTTACGGTTACGAAGCAAGCCAGGACAATAATCATTGGAATATGCCAATGGCATTTCATATCAAGGGAAGACTTCAGGCGAAGCGGCTGGAGAATAGTTTTAGGGCTCTGATTGAACGCCATGAAGCTCTGCGTACCTCATTGCACAATGAGGGAGGACAAGTGGTTCAGCGTATTCACCAAAGGACTCCTTTTGACCTGATTCAAGAGAACGTCGAGTCAGAGTCAGACAGAATACGTATCATGGAATCTTTTATTCAACCGTTCAATGCAGCACAGCCACCACTTCTTCGTGCGAAGCTTCTCCATATGGGAGAAGAGGATCATGTGCTTCTGATGGATATGCATCACGCCATATCGGATGGTACATCTGTAGGCATTCTGATGCACGAGTTGATTCAGCTCTATCAGGGGATAACGCTTCCGCTTGTCCAGTTACAATATAAAGATTATGCCGTTTGGCAAAAGGACAGGCTTGATCAGGGAGGGTATGCCGAATCCCAAATCTTTTGGAAGGAAACACTTCAGGGCTACCATCCGTTTACGGTAAGAGACGAGCGTGTAAGTGAAGAGGATATCACTTCCTATGAAGGGGATCAGATAGTTGTAAAGCTACCTGCCAACAAGCTCGTACAACTTAGAGAAAAGCTCAATGATTCAAGTTTAACGGATTATGCTATTTTATTTTCGGTATATCTGCTTACGTTGCATCAAAAGACGGAGAGAACGGACCTGATTGTAGGAACGTATGCATTTGGCAGAAGAAGACCTGAATTGCAGGACACGGTTGGTTTGTTTATTAATTCGATTCCCTTGCGAAATATAATATCAACAGGTGATACGTATCACCAATATCTTATTAAGCTCCAGGCTAACCAAATGGATGCATTTGATCATCAGGATTATCCATTTGAAAAAATGATGGAAGATGCAGGTTTCTCTTCTGCACCCGATGGGGATTTGCTGTTTGATACCATGTTTAACCTCAACAATTTTGCTCAGCGCTCTGTAGAAACTTCTGAAATTCAGATTACTCCATTCAAGTATGAATGGAAGTTCAGTGAGTATGAGATCTATGTTACAGCTCAGAAAATTGGAGAACATTTCAGTATTCACTTTGACTATCGGGTGGCAAGTTTCACCCGGGAGGAAATGGAGCAGTTTACCAATCAGTATCTGAGGTTATTCGAATATATTGTAGAGAAGCCTTATATTCTTATTGATCATCTGAATCAGATGAACCATTGGAAGGATTCTGTGATACACTAACATAAACCAATCATAGGAGGAGAAAAACATGAGCAAATTTTTCAAATTCGGAGTTGTAAGGGACGAGGAAGTACCCGAAGAGATCAATGAATTGGTGGAAGAAACAGAGAAACTCCCTGAGACGATTAGACAGGAATTAAACGACGCTTTCAAAGAAGAAGATGAAGACAAAAATAAATAAATTGATAATAATCTAAGTTTTCATAATGTACCCTCTTGCAAATCTCGGGAAAATATGAGATATGTAAGAGGGTACATACATATAGTGCATTGACGGAAAAATTTGGGTGTGATACTATTAGACTGAATGGTCAGTCTTTTGATGGAGGGGTCTTAAATCGAAGTCAAACGGAGAAAAGATGTTGCTCAGATCAAGAAAGATATCGCTCGTAATACCAAAGAGTTATTTGCCCAAAAGGGATATAGTGCAACCTCTATGGAGGACATATGTACAATTAACAATCGAAGTAAAGGCAGTATATATTATCATTTCAAAAGTAAGGAAGAACTCTTCATGTATCTCATCAAACTCAATAACGAAGAGTGGATGGATTCATGGCTGGAAAAGGAACATCAGTATGAGACGTCCGTAGATAAACTATATGGTCTTGCAGATCATTATGTTGACGATTTGGCGAATCCGCTCAATCATTCAATTAACGAGTTTGTCTCAGGTCAGGTGGTCAGTCAAGAGATGCTGGATGAGATGCTTTCCCTGATCCGAATTCCTTATATGACGTATGAGCGGATCATCTCAAAAGGGATTGAGGATGGCGAGTTGAAATCTGAAGATCCACAAGACTTAATGCACATTATTAACGGTCTTTTTAACGGATTAAGCACACTTTATTATGAGAAGGATCTGACCGATATCAGACGACTCTACAAAAAAGGTATTGCCAGCATGCTAGTGGGCATCCAACAACTTCAACAATGAAAAGCTGATGTATAATATCAGTTTTTCTTTTGAAAATTAATAAACCGGACAGTCGGTTTAAAGGGAGATGGAGAATGAGCACATTGTTCAGGAACAAAGCTTTTCTTATCGTCACGGGGTCTGATCTACTGCAAAATCTGGCTATATGGATACGGAATATGGCGATTCTCTATTATGTGATGGATCAAACCCAGGGCAACCCCATAGCGGTCTCGCTTATAACGGTCCTTGAGTACGCTCCGATTTTTGTTTTCTCCATCATTGGGGGTGCACTTGCTGATCGCTGGAATCCCAAACGTACAATGATATTGGGCGATATGCTCAGTGCATTATCCATTATCATGATTATTGCCGTCTTGTCTTCTGGTTATTGGCAGATTTTATATGTCGCCACTTTTGTATCCTCTATCGTTAGTCAGTTTTCACAGCCATCATCCGTGAAGATTGTGAAGCGAAATGTAGAAGAAGAGCATGTGCAGTCAGCAATTGCCATTACACAGAGTGGTCAATCTCTTTTCTTAATTCTCGGGCCTATCGTCGGAACTTTCATATATACCGTTATGGGGATTCAAACTTCGATGTATGCATTACTGATTCTGTTCATGACCTCCGCTATTCTTCTTACTTTTTTACCGAAGGATTCCGTTCAGCGAGAAACGGACACCTCATTATTGGCGGATATCAAGGAGGGGTGGCAATATGTCGGGCAATCCCGTTCATTAAAAATGCTTAGTTTGGTATTCGTCTGTGTGGGACTCTCTTCAGGTCTTATCAGCCCACTTGAAATATTTCTGATCACCGAACGTTTGGGACTTGAGCAGACGTCATTACAGTTCCTGTCTGGTATATCTGGATTAGGTCTGTTAATCGGTGGGGGAATCGCTGCTGCTTTGAGTGGCAAGTTGAATCAAACGTTGACTTTAATGGTAGGGGTGCTGTGTCTGGCTGTAACCACGATGGGTGAAGTATTATCCAGTTGGTTCTGGCTGACTCTTGTGATAAGCTTCCTAAGCTCCATCAGTCTGGCTTTTATCAACGTCATTATCTCGACGTACTTAGTTACCCGGATTGATGAGCACTTGATTGGGAGAGTCAATGGTACCATTACACCATTATTTATGGGGGCCATGCTTATTGGATCTTCCATGGCAGGTGTACTCATGAATAACACATCCTTATTTATCGTCTATATCATCTCGGTTACCGTGATGATCTTGAGCATCCTTCCAGGTATGAGAATTCAATTTCGCAATGAGCAGACTGCTCCCGCGAACACATTGAATCCGGAAGTTGCTCATCAGGCCGTAGACTAGGAAATTGGAGGAAGTTCATGAATTGCATACATCTCATCTGCTTTCCTTATGCTGGGGGTTCATCCATGGTGTATTATCGCTGGCGTAATTACCTCCCTTCTCATATTCAGTTACATCTGGTTGAATTGTCCGGAAGAGGTCGAAGAATGAACGAACCTCTGTACACATCCATGGAACAGGCTGTGGAGGATGCCTATTTATCTATTCCATCCCACTTGTTTGAGGAGAAGATTGTTTTATTTGGATATAGCATGGGAAGTCTTATTGCTTATGAACTGGCTCATTACATCAAGGATAAACAGGGCAGAGATCCAGCGCATCTTTTTGTGGCTGCGAGAAAAGCTCCACATATAACCAATCATAAAAAAGCGATACATGCATTGCCTCACGATAAGTTTATACAGGAAATGCTTCAACTTGGCGGCATGTCACCAGAAGTATTCGAGAATAAAGAATTAGCGGAGATCTTCGTTCCCTTGCTCCGATCAGATCTGCAGATCGTTGAGAGCTACCAGTGGGCTGCGTCCAGAGCACCATTAAATACAGATATAACTGTTCTTGCAGGGGCTGATGACCTGATTCCCATGGAACACATGCATGCATGGAACCAAGTAACGAAAGGGAGTTGTACGCTAAGTGTCTACCCGGGTGACCACTTCTTCATTCATCAGCAGTATAATCGGATCACGGAGCAGATCGCCCGCGTACTGAGCGAGTATCATGCATGACGAGAGCGTAAGACTTATCGGTTGAGCAAGTTAAAGCATTATCATTTTGCACCTTGACTCAATCTCTATAGATAACAAGAAGTATGATCAAGTAGGGTCCCTGTAACGTGAGTCTTTGACTATGGGGACTCTACATTTTTATTTAGAAAAGGAATGTATATGAGCATTTTGCATAAATCGAAAGAGTGACTTTTAATCATCAAGATATAAATCGAAATGGTTCTATTCGTCTAAATCATGTACCCGGGAGCGAGTAGAATCGAATGATGCAAAATGTTGATATAAAAAGAGCAGCGGCTTTAACCGCTACTCTACTGTTAGATCTTATTTTATTGGAAAAGGACCGCGTACTCACCGTATCCTTCTTTTTGCAAGTCTTCTTTGGGTACAAAACGAAGTGCCGCAGAGTTGATGCAATAACGCATTCCACCAGCTTCGGCAGGACCATCGTTGAACAGGTGACCCAGATGGGAATCACCCTCACGGCTTCTCACTTCGGTACGAATCATGAAGTGGCTGAGATCGGTCTTTTCTTTTACATTGTGGTCACGCAATGGACGTGTAAAGCTCGGCCAGCCGCAGCCGGAATCGTATTTGTCGGTAGAACTGAACAATGGCTCGCCGGATACGATGTCCACGTAGATACCGTCACCATGGTGATCCCAGAATTCGTTATGGAATGCAGGCTCGGTGGCGCTGTTCTGCGTAACTTCATATTGAAGCGGCGTCAGACGCTCTTTCAGCCCGTCTTTGTCCACGTTGCCGGACCAGTTGCGTTCAATGAAATCTACGCGTCCAGAACCTTTGCTGTACCGTTTGTAATGGGCAGGGTTCTTCCGGTGATAATTTTGATGATGTTCTTCTGCCTCATAGAACGGTTTGGCTGGCAAAATGGGTGTGAAGATCGGTTTGTCAAAACGTCCGCTTTGTCCCAGCTCCGCTTTGGAAGCTTCCGCAATCTGGCGCTGCTCTTCGCTGTGATAGAAAATGGCCGTCTGATAGGAAGATCCGCGGTCATGGAATTGCCCGCCTGTATCGGTAGGGTCAATCTGCTGCCAGAACAGTTCAACCAGTTTTTTATAAGGGAAGATAGCAGGGTCGAACGTAATTTGCACAGCCTCTACATGTCCTGTTGTCTCCGAGCAGACCTCTTCATATGTTGGATTCTCGGTATGTCCTCCTGTATAACCCGATACGATCTTGTGAATACCGGGCAGTTCTTCAAAGGGGGATACCATACACCAGAAGCATCCGCCTGCAAAAGTTGCTAACTCATTTGAATGTTGATCCATGCTATAGTCACTCCATTTCTGTTGAAGATTTAGCGCTCGTGTTCGAGCTCCAGCAATCTACCGTTTTATTAAAACTTGTTACACAAGCGTTAGGCTTGCTCTTCTATTATATCCTGAATTGGGAAGCCAACCAAGCCGGAATGAAAACAAGCTGAATCTGAACGGTTTGCGAATCTGAATTCAGGCTTTGTTGCGTGACCGAAAGCGAAATAAGAGCAACAAAATGGCCATGAACACCAAATATCCGGCAAGGATACCCAGGCTCAGCCAGATTGAGGTTTCAGCCTGTGCGCCTGCATAGGCAAATACAAAAATCGCTGGCATTTTGCCAATAGCCGTAGCGACCATGAAGACCCGGAATGGCGTATAAGTTATACCTGCGTAGATATTAACGGCCATCTGAGGCACGACTGGCAACAGTCGCATCGACATGACACCCATGAACGGATGTGCTTCCATCCATGTGGTAAAACGGTTCAGACCCCGAATGCGTTCGAGGTACGATCTCGCCTGATGTCTGAAGATGGTTCTTGCTCCGCCATATACGAGCATGGCAGCAAGTGTGGTGCCAAGCCAGCAGATCCAGGCTGCTGTGGTAGTACCGTAACTGTAACCAAAGGCGATAATAACAAACTTATAAGGAATCACTGGCACAAGAGCAAACAATGTTGCCATGGCAAGTAACAGCGGGATGGACTGATGGAGATCGGTCCACGCCAGCAGTTCATATCTGTAAATAAACGTGACTCCTGCAAGTAAAACATATAACAGAAGCCATAACCATTTTCGCAAAATCCCAAACGCTCCTTTCAGATCAGGCAGGTCTGGTCGTGTCCCGATCTGTACTGCTGTTCCTCCTAAGTTTACCACGTTCGCCCATGGTCTGAACAATTCATGCGAAGTCTGCTGCAATCACTGGCAAGTTGCTGTCCGAAGGGTTACACTATAGGACGTGGAAATATAGAACCGAACTGAAGGTGGAATGATCATCATGGAAACAAACCAACGTAAACGAATTGCAATTATCGGCCTCGGCGATATTGCACGTAAAGTATATTTGCCGCTGTTAACAGCTCATCCGAACGTCGAGATTGTAGGCATTATGAACCGATCGCCGGAGCCGGTTAAGACCGTTCAAGAGGCGTATCGATTAGAACGGGGAACAACGGACCTGAAAGAACTGTTGTCCTGGGACCTGGATGCGGTGTTTGTACATACAGCAACGGAAGCGCACTTTGACATTGTCATGCAATGTCTGGAACAGGGATTAGCTGTGTACGTAGACAAGCCATTATCCTATACGCTTCGGGAGTCGGAAGAGATGACGGCTTTTGCCGAGGCACAAGGTCTGTTGCTGGCAGTGGGTTTCAACCGCAGATTCGCACCAATGTATCAAAAAGCAAAAGAATGGATGCAGGGCGGAAGAGGCTTCGACTCCCTGACAGTGACCAAACATCGCACAGGCATTCAGGATCGTCCTGCGGCAGAAACCATCTATGATGATCTCATCCATATGCTGGATCTGATGTTGTGGTACTCGGATCATAATGTGGAGTTGCTTCATCAATGGATTCGGAAGAATGATCTGGACAGACTATTGCATGCAACCGGAACGGCCAAGCTGGGCAGAACAGCCTACGGTCGATTCGATATGGTGCGTGAAGCTGGGGCAGATCTGGAGAAGATCGAATTGCACGGTGGTGGACGATCTGTTGAAGTGGTGAACATGGACACGATCAGCTACATGGAACAGGGGAGTCTGGAAATCAAAGAAACGTTTGGGAGCTGGGACACCGTGTTAGCACGCAGAGGTTTTAGCGGAGCAGTGGACAATTTCCTGGCTTGTCTGGACTCACCCGATGATTGCCTGATCAGTGCAAGTCATGTCATGGACAGTCATGAACTGGCAGAACAATTAATTCGCAAATAATTGCAGAGCAGAATGCACATACGGAGGAATACAAGTCATGGATGAATATGAAAAGGAACGTAATAAACAGATCGAGGAAGCTGTCATTGAAACCTATAAACAGGAAGAAGAGATGATGATCCTCGTATTTGCCCAGTGGTGTGTCAATAATGGTTTGGACCCGGAAGAGATGTACCGGCTAGCCTACCCGGATCAGCAGAGTAACGAGCGTTTGCAGCAGGTGCAGAAGCTGATTGTATCCAAGGAGGAAGCCGGTGAGATCCCGGATGATACGGTGCTTGGCGTATTGTCCATGTTTGGCAATGAAGATCTGGCGATGGTTGTATCCGATGCCATAGCCGCGCGCAAATAAGTTTAACTTACGTATACTGGTATGATTACATCTGTTCCCGGTGAATGACGCGGAATTCCTTCGGGGACATGCCGAACCGGGAACGGAATACCCGGTGGAAATAGGTATAGTTATTAAAGCCAGAAGACTCAGACACTTGCTCCAGGGTCATTGGACTGAAAATAATCCGTTCCCTGGCCATATTCAGCCGGACGTCAAGCGTGTATTGCATGATGCTTTTACCAAACGCTTCTTTAAAGAGATGAACACCCCGTGAGACACTGATGCCAATATGTGTTGCCACATCATCCAGCTTGAATAAAGAGGAAGCGTTTTCTTCAATGTAGTTCTTAATCTCATAAGCCACATAATTAGTGTTGGTTATCGTGGGATGCTCCGCGAGCAGACGATCCACTTCAAGACATAAAATCCGCATATAATAACTTGAGATTTCCGGATAAGGATTGGAGATGCGGCGCTGCTCCAGTACGAGCTGTCGAAACAGGACCAGGAGGCTTTCCGTCAGTTCAACTTTGATCCGGGTCGGCCGTTTGTGACGCTTCCACCACTCATCCACCCAGGAGCCATTAAAGAAGATGTGATAGTCGCCACTCTCCACCAGTCGTTCTCCCATCGGATTGGTTTCATTGTCTATTCTCAGCTCATAGGGCTCGTCAGGATCAAAAAGAAGCAGATCGCCCGCATCCACCAGGGACATGTCCCCGTCAATGCGTGCACGGCAACGTCCGTCTGTTTGCAGTCTTAACAGGTAGTTCTTCACCCCTTCAGGCTGTACCATAGCGTAGGGTTTACGATGAAATGAGAAGCCTGCTGTAAGAACTTGGCAGGAAGAATCTATAGGCATGGGCATACTCCTTGCAATTTGAAAATTATGACCAGATAGTTCATGTTTCGATCATATTATTCATTTTAATTGAACCTGAAAGGGAATACCATAGTATTAGATTTAAGGAACAGGAAACATCCAACTTAACTTATGTATCTCAACCATTCACACGCAGATTTTCACCATGCGTAAGGAGATGAACGTCACAGTGGAGAAAATGAAAGCAGGCATCATCGGGTGTGGTAACATCAGCGCCATCTACTTGGAAAATCTCAAAAACAACCCAGTCATTGAAGTGGTGGCTGTTGCGGATCTGATTCGTGAACGCGCTCAGGAACGGGCAGATGAATTTAATATCGCAAACGTTTACAATGTAGATGAGTTGCTGCAAAATAACGAAATTGAACTTGTGCTGAATCTTACGGTTCCTGGTAGTCATGCCATGACCGATCTGGCTGCACTCGAAGCAGGCAAACATGTGTATGCCGAGAAGCCGCTGGCAATTTCGCTTGAGGATGGTCGCAAGGTTGTTGAGCTGGCTGAGGAAAAGGGATTGTATGTGGGTTCTGCACCGGACACCTTCCTTGGTTCTGGCATACAGACAGCTCGTAAAGCCATTGAGGATGGGCTGATTGGCAAGCCAATTGCTGCGACTTCGTTCTTCATGGGTGGAGGACCAGAAGCTTGGCATCCTAATCCGGAGTTCTTTTATGTCGCAGGTGGTGGACCGATGTTTGATATGGGACCTTACTACCTGACCGCTCTGATTACGCTGCTTGGACCGATACGCAGAATCAGCGCCTCGGCAGGCATACAGATTGCGGATCGCAGAATTGGCTCCGGACCCAAGGAAGGTACAGCGCTGCAAGTAGAGACGCCTACCCACTTGGCAGGAACCATTGATTTCGCAGAAGGTGCCATTGCAACGATGATTACCAGTTTTGACATTCGCGGAGCTTCGGATCTGCCACGTATTGAAATCTATGGTACAGAAGGTACGCTTAGTGTACCGGACCCCAATTATTTTAACGGGGAAGTAAAGGTTCGCAGATACGGTCAAGACACTTGGGAGACGATCCAACCCGTCTTCGAAAGTGGACAAAACGAACGAGGCATCGGCGTAACCGAAATGGTCGAATCCATTCGTGCCGGACGCGAACACAAAGCCAGTGGCAAGCTTGCTTATCACGTACTGGAAGCCATGCATTCATTCCAGCGTTCTTCACTTGAAGGCAAGCACATACATCTGGAGAGTAGCTATGATTCTTTTGCAGTAACTCGCACAGTTCAGTCTGAGATTGAAACCGTGGAATCGCACTAGTTTGAGTAACAAATGTTCAATTTCAGGATAGAAACACTCTCGATTTTCCACACTAATCAAACAGGCATGTGATCTGAACGGTAATTGTATTAGTTCAATATTCATGAATTCAGCAATCATACGATATCTATTCCAGGGAGGAATCGCACTTGAAACTCGGCGTATTTTTGGTACTATTCGGAGGACGTAAATTGGAGGATGCTCTTGATTATGTAGCATCCAAGGGATTAAAAGCGGTAGAGATCGGAACAGGCGGACATCCAGGCAATGCACACTGTAAGCCAGATGAGTTGTTAAGCAATCCTACAGCACTGAAAAACTTCAAAAATGCAGTGGAATCACGCGGTTTGACGATTAGTGCACTGAGCTGTCACGGTAACCCACTACATCCGCAAAAGGATATTGCCAAAGGATTTCACGATGATTTTGTCAAAACGGTAGAACTGGCTGAGAAACTGGAAGTGCCTGTAGTGAATACATTCTCCGGTTGTCCGGGAGACCATGAGGATGCCAAATATCCGAACTGGCCAGTTGCACCTTGGCCGAATGATTTCCAGGAGATCCTGAAGTGGCAATGGGAGAACAAAGTTATCCCGTATTGGACAGAGTGGGGTAAATTTGCAGCAGATCGTAACGTAAAAGTTGGATTGGAGCTGCACGGTGGATTCTCTGTTCATACACCAGCAACTTTGTTGAGACTGCGTGAAGCAGCAGGTGAAGTGATTGGAGCCAATCTGGACCCAAGTCACATGTGGTGGCAAGGTATTGATCCGGTTCAGGCCATTCACATCTTGGGACGTGAAGGAGCCATCCATCACTTCCATGCAAAAGATACAACGATTGATCCGGTAAACGTGAACAAACACGGTGTAACGGATATGCAGGACTATACCAACATGTTGGATCGGGCTTGGCAGTTCCGCTCGGTCGGTTATGGACATGATAACAAGACTTGGGCAGACATTATTAGTGCCTTGCGTCTGGTCGGATATGATTATGTAGTAAGTATTGAACACGAAGACGGTCTGATGTCGGTTGAAGAAGGATTCTCTAAAGCCGTACAAAATCTCCAGCAAGTATTGATTGAAGAACCGCTGGGCGATATGTGGTGGGTTTAGAGCTACACTAGGGGGAAATTGAATATGATCAACGTCACCATTTGGAATGAGTTTGTCCATGAGAAAATTCACGATGAAGTAAGGGAAGTCTACCCGGATGGTCTGCATCGAGCGCTGGCTGACGGACTTGGCGGCGAAGGCTTTGCTATTCGAACGGCTACACTGGATCAGCCTGAACACGGATTAAGTGATGAGGTGCTGAATTCCACGGATGTGCTCATATGGTGGGGACATATGGCACATGATCGCGTAAGCGATGAGATCTCGCAGAAGGTCGCACAGCGAGTACTGAACGGGATGGGTATGATTGTGCTTCATTCAGGTCATTTCTCCAAACCATTCAAAGCGCTGATGGGAACGAGCTGCGATCTGAAGTGGCGTGTAGCTGACGAGCAGGAAATTGTATGGTGTGTTAATCCATCCCATCCGATTGCGGAAGGCATCGAAGGCAAGATTGTATTGGAAAAAGAAGAAATGTACGGGGAATTCTTCGATATTCCAGTACCTGATGAACTGGTGTTTGTAAGCAACTTCCAGGGTGGAGAGGTATTTCGAAGCGGATGCACGTTCCGGCGTGGGGAAGGTAAAATCTTTTATTTCCGGCCAGGTCATGAGACGTATCCGACTTATTACAAACCGGAAATATTAAGAGTGATCAGCAACGCAGTGAAATGGGCATATCCTGCCCGCAGCTTTAAGCTGGAATTTGGCAAGAGTGAACCTGTAAGACCATTTGGTGGCGTGCTGGTCTAATTCACTAACTCAATCGTGAAATGGAAATTATAAGCTTAATTCAAAAAGAACCCTTCTCCAAGTCAATGATGACTGTGGCAGTTGGGTTCTTTTTGGGTAAGATAGTACTATGGGAAAGTTATACGATATTTCCCATGGTGACGACGAAGCGTGTAATGTATACTGGGATGTATGATCCATTTTGGATGTTATGCATCTAAAATTTAAACTTTTTAGTTGCAGGCGTTTTCTTTGAAGCTTAAATATGTTATTATGAAATATACTAACAAAATGTAAGTTGAGTGATCTCTAAAGAGGTGATTAATGTGGAAGGTCAAGACTTGCGGATGTGTCCGCGTTTCGAGACGGCGTTTTCTTTTTTGGGCAAGCGCTGGAATGGTTTAATTATTCAAACGTTGATGAGTGGTTCAAAGCGATTCAAGGATATCTCCAATCTGATTCCATCCATGAGTGATAAGATGTTATCCGAACGGATGAAAGATCTGGAGAGTGAAGGTATTCTGGTTCGTCACGTCTATCCCGAGACGCCGGTTCGTATAGAATATGAACTGACGGATAAAGGGAGAGCGCTCCAGCCTGTCATGAATCAAATTCAAGACTGGGCTGAGAAGTGGGTTGACTAACGTATAAGCAATATCACTCACTTTCGTTGCATGAAAGACATTGACTCCTGATTTCTGTGGAAATCAGGGGTTTTTGTCTTAAGTATAACGTGGATCGTCGTTTTTCTCTTGGGCTATGCACATGTTGTCATGAGTTGTAGTATAATCTATAGAAAATGGCCACAGACGGCCGGAGCGAAGGAGGCCCACTTGTCATGAGAGAAGAAAGCTTATCCCGTGAAGTACGCTACGGCAAGAAAGATATTGCAGAACTTGAGAGCGCATCCATTCAGGTCCATCTAATTTACAAAAAAGCTGCAGAATTATTCAAGCGCACAGCATATTCCCGATCGGTTAAGGATGATCTTGCCCAATTGAATACGCATTCTGTGAAGAGCGATGGTCCGAGAGTAGCTCCGGCGGTACTGCAAAAATGGATTCAAACGTCAAGGGGCTGGAAATGTATCGGATGTGAGCTGGGACAACCTGATTCAACAACTTTTCAGATGGAAGAAACCATCCATGGTGAGCGGTTGGTTCTGGATGTGGGAGAAGGACGGCTGGTTCAGGCAGAAATGCTGATTCAGGCGGTTGTCTGGTCTCAATATGAGAAGATTCGAATGTTTACGCCATGGCTCGGCGATGAAGCTTTTTATAGCTTACAGGAGCTGGATGTCATTGCCCGTTACATTGTGCCTACCTATTTCTCGGAACGACCTTTGCATGAGCAGGGGAAGGTATTCAAGGTACATCAACAATATGGGCAGATTCCGTTGTATCAGGAGTATGTAGATGCACCTTCATGCTGCGTACAGGTGGATGGTGGGTTACTTGAAGGTCGATTGCTGACAGGTGTATATGTGTCTGAGGAGCAGTTCTTCGGACTCAATCCATATCTGAAAGATGGCGATGGAGGACGGACATACATGCAGGCTAGTGTGCAGTGATAACGAAACTAATGTTAACGTGAAAATGAATTAGATTGGAGAGCCTGTGTGCAGGCTCTCTTTCTTTTACAAGCCTTATTTGGAGGCGGTCCCCTATAAAAGTAACGGCTTTGACACTTTTTTTTGCCGAAGGTTGTGCCATAATAGAGGTTATGGACAACAGGGTGAATGATTTTACGCAGGGTGGTGTTACCTACATGATGAAGAAAATCCCCGGTTACATAGGTGTATGTTTGCTCCTACTGGCGATCTTGGCTGGTTGTAGTGAGACACAGCCTTCTGAGCAGCCAATTGTCAAAGAGACAGAAACAGCGAATACGATCACAGTGGCTGTAGATGGCAGTACATTTTTGCCTGATGCAACAAAGTCCATTAAGCGAGATTTTAGTGAGGGTTTGACACTCAAAAAGGCATTACTCAATAGCGGACTGGTTGATTTTACGGCAGATGGCAAACGGATTCAATCCGTCGGTGAAGTTTCTCTGGATTCTTCGCTTAGCTGGGCTGTCAAATTGAATGGCAAGGATATTGAACAGGAAGATTGGGACATGGAGCTTCATGCCAAAGATGAAGTGATCATTTACGTGAAAGCCGCTGACAGTGGGGGGGATGGCGTTGCATATCAGACAACGTTACTCAAGGTTAGCGGTGGAAACATTATGCCAACCCTTAATCGTCAATATGCCGGCGTCTACGTTCAAGAGTGCACCGTTCGCGATGTGTTGAAGTCCAGCGGCATTGTAAGAATGTCGGAAAACAACAAATTTGTCGTTTCAGTCGAGAATGTCACACCCCGCATGAATGAGCGGTGGGTTATTATGGTGAATGACAAAGAATTAATGGAAAATGGTTTGGACATGAAATTGAATCCACGTGATGCGGTGAAGCTTGAATTGACCAATGCATCCTAAGTATACCAAGAAGCCCAATTTCTGTTTAGAGAACTGGGCTTTTTGCATTAATATATAAGCAACTTCCGATTAGCATAATCAAATATTAAATACGACAGATCTCGTTCGGACAAAGTTCACAATGACAGATGCCTTGCAGCATCTTCAGATCTTTGACGACGATCATGCCATTGTCATATTCAATCGCATCTTTCTTGCGCAGATCGCTTAACATGCGGTTTACACTTTCACGGGTAGCTCCAATCATGTTGGACAGGTCCGTGTGGGTAATTTTTTTGTGAATAATGACATGTTCTCCATGAGGCTCACCATACGAATTCGACAACCGAATGAGAGTGGAGCAGAGTGCACCCGGTTTGCCATATAACATGAGATCCCGGAACTTGGTCTGTGTTAACCGGTGGTGGATGCCCATCCATTTCATAAAATCGATCGCAAAGTCACAATGCTGGCAGATTAACATCTCCAAGTCTTTATGCTCCAGTACACCGATTTCACTATCCTCTAATACTTCCGCTGAGAAGCTGTGTTTAGAGCCAAAGAAGGGATCAGCCTGCCCGATCATATCACCGGATTGATACATGTACATGATCAGTTCCTTGCCTTCATCCGTGGATTTGGTGATCTGGGCACGACCTCGTTTCATATAATAAAGTTTGTCAGAGATGTCACCTTCCCAGTACAGATGTGTACCTTCCGGATAAGTTCTATCTTTCATGGTAACCAGCAGATGGTTGAAATTCGCTTCCGAGAAACAGTTAGTATTACCGCGCTTTTCCAGTACAGTTGTTAGTTCTCTCATAAGTATCTCCCCTTTATGTCCATCGGACGACCTTCTGTAGCAAGCAGTAGCCTCCGAGGTTCGCCGCAAACCGGTGCCGTCCTGATCAGGGTCATCTCGGCCGGGAGGAAGGACGGTACAAATTGCGGTGGTTCAATTTTTAAGTTCAGTATATACCTAATCTTACCGTTTGAGGGGGAAGGAAAGGGGGCAAAAATGACGAAATTTCAAACATTGTGATTAAATTCACTTTTGATGGAGAGGATGAATTGTACAGCCCTATATTTTAAATAGGAAGCGAAAATGGTCGTATGAAGGACACTACAAAACTTAAATTAAATTTGTTATACTTTGTGAAAAAAATCACATATTTAACCTTTTACCCATGGTACGATGTGAATGTAAAGAAGAGAGACAAACCAATACGAACCTTTAGGAGGATGAGGGAGATGGCTGTAAAGAACGAAGTCGCCCCAGCAAAAGAACCGACAGCAGGTCAGTATATTCAAACGTTAATTGACAAAGCGAATAAAGCACACGCCGCATTCATGAAGATGGACCAGAAGCAGATTGACCGGATTGTGCAAGCAATGGCGCTTGCGGGGCTAGATAAACACATGATGCTCGCCAAGATGGCCGTAGAAGAAACAGGCCGCGGAGTATATGAGGATAAAATCACCAAAAATATATTTGCTACAGAATATGTGTATCATAGCATTAAATATGACAAAACGGTAGGTGTAATTGAAGATAATGAGTACGAAAGCTTCCAGAAAATTGCGGAGCCGGTTGGGATCATCATGGGGATCACCCCAGTAACGAACCCAACATCAACAACGATGTTTAAAGCACTGATCTCCATCAAGACACGTAACCCGATTATCTTTGGTTTCCACCCATCTGCACAGAATTGTAGCCGGGAAGCTGCCAAAATCCTGCGTGATGCAGCGGTGAAACATGGTGCACCAGCAGATTGTATTCAGTGGATTGATGATCCTTCCATGGATCGTACGAATGAACTGATGAATCACAATGATGTGGCTCTCATTCTGGCAACAGGCGGATCCGGCATGGTACGTGCAGCGTACAGCTGTGGTAAACCTGCACTGGGCGTAGGACCGGGTAACGTACCTTGCTTTATCGAGAAAAGCGCGGATATCAATCAGGCAGTAACGGATTTGATTCTGTCCAAGTCTTTCGATAACGGCATGATCTGTGCTTCCGAACAAGCAGTAATTATTGAAGAACCAATCTTTGATCAAGTGAAGAAAAAAATGATCACGAATGGCTGTTACTTTGTTAACAAAGATGAAGCAGCAAAATTGACAGCAGGTGCAATTAATGCCGAGAAATGTGCAGTGAACCCGGCGATTGTGGGTCAATCTGCGGTGAGCATTGCGAAGTTGTGCGGTATCGAAGTTCCTGCAGGCACCAAAATTCTCGTGGCCGAGATTGAAGGAGTAGGTACCAAATTCCCATTGTCGGCAGAGAAATTAAGTCCGGTACTGGCTTGTTACAAAGTCAAAACGGCAGCAGAGGGCATTGAGCGTGCAGCAGAAGTGGTTGCTTTTGGCGGCATGGGTCACTCCTCGGTTATCCACTCCACAAATGAAGAAGTGATTGGCAAATTCGCAGATCGTCTGCAAACCGGACGGATTATTGTGAACTCACCATCCACACATGGTGCCATCGGGGATATCTACAACACAAATATGCCATCATTGACACTGGGATGCGGATCATATGGACGTAACTCGACTTCTTCCAACGTAACCGCTGTGAACTTAATCAATGTGAAAAGGGTGGCTCGCCGTACCGTGAATATGCAATGGTTCAAAGTGCCGAACAAAGTCTACTTCGAAAAAGGGGCAACGCAGTATCTTGCCAAAATGCCTGACATCACACGTGTGGCGATTATTACGGATGCCATGATGGTGAAACTTGGATATGTTGAAAAGGTAGAACACTATCTGCGTCAACGCCAAATGCCAGTAGCAATCGAAGTATTCTCCGATGTGGAGCCAGATCCATCCACAACAACGGTAGATCGCGGAACCGAAATGATGCGCCGCTTCCAACCGGACTGCATTATCGCACTCGGCGGTGGATCACCGATGGATGCTGCGAAAGCGATGTGGTTGTTCTATGAATATCCGGACACGGATTTCAACGATCTCAAACAAAAATTCATGGATATCCGCAAACGGATCTACAAATATCCACGTCTCGGCGTAAAAGCGAAATTTGTAGCCATCCCAACGACATCCGGTACAGGTTCCGAAGTGACATCGTTCGCGGTTATCACAGATAAAAATCAAGGTAACACCAAATATCCATTGGCCGACTATGAGCTGACTCCAGACGTAGCGATTGTCGATCCGGAATTCGTATACTCCCTGCCTAAAACGGCTGTAGCGGATACAGGTATGGATGTACTAACTCATGCGATTGAAGCTTATGTGTCTGTCATGGCGAATGATTACACGGATGGACTTGCGATCAAGGCAATCCAACTGGTGTTCCAATATCTCGAGCAATCGGCACTGCAAGGCGACAAACTGGCACGTGAGAAAATGCATAATGCTTCCACCATTGCCGGTATGGCGTTTGCCAACGCATTCCTGGGCATTAACCACAGCTTGGCGCATAAATGGGGCGGTCAGTATCACACCGCACACGGACGCACCAATGCAATCCTGATGCCGCACGTTATTCGTTACAACGCGAAAAAACCGACCAAATTTGCATCGTTCCCGAAATATTCGCACTTTGTAGCGGATGAGCGGTATGCCGAGATTGCACGGATTCTGGGATTGCCTGCACGTACGACAGAAGAAGGCGTAACCAGTCTCATCAATGCCATTCGCAAACTGAACAAAACATTGGGCATTGAAGAATCGTTCCAGGAAATCGGATTTGATGCCAAAGACTTTGAAGCACATGTAGATTATCTGGCTGACCGTGCCTTCGAAGATCAATGCACAACCGCCAATCCGAAGTTGCCGCTGGTAACTGAACTGGCTGATGTATACCGCAACGCTTTCTACGGAAAGTTTGAATAACAAATTTAGAACGAAGCGTGCCTTACGGCAAGAAGATCAGGGTTCCCCAAGAGGGGAGCCCCGATTGCCGTCTTTCACACAATAACGAGAGGGCAGAAAAACAGAAGAGCGAAGCGTCTGTTTTTCAGGATTTATTCTAAGATTTGATTTGCTCCGAGCATAGAGGAGCAAAAGGGTTCTAAAGAGGTTACACGGAATCCGTGATGTGGCTGCTTGAACCAGATGTTCACACAATAACGGAGAGGGCAGAAAAAACTGAAGAAGCGGAGCGTTCGCCTTTATCCCCGGATTTTCCCCTTTGAAATGTAAAATTGAAAAAATCCGGGGATAACAGCGATCGGAAGTTGTTCTGCCCGCGCAGTGGCTAAGTGTGAAACTAAAGAGGGTTCAATGGGACACAGCGCAGGTGGAGTGAGTTAGTTCACTGGCTTTGTGACAAAAATCACAGAAGATGAAAGTACCAAGTCGTATACTGAAAATGTAAGAAAAACATTCATCCCGCGGTTCCGGTTCCCAAGTAGAGAGAACATGTTCCGGTTTATGTGAAACAATTCACATTAATCGCGGCTCTGGGCACACAATGCTACGAATGAGGCAAGATGTTATGTGTCCAGAAATCCAAATTAGTGGAGGGATTAAGATGTCGGTGATTGAAAAAGATGTCAAACAACAAACAGGCTGGAGAAACTTTACCAAAGGAACATGGACCAAATCCGTAGATGTGAATGATTTTCTGGCACACAACTTGTCTCCGTATTACGGTGATGAAGCATTTCTCGCAGGTGCAACCCAGAATACCAAAGAATTGTGGGAGATTGTATCTGATCTGACCAAAAAAGAACGGGATAACGGCGGTGTCCTTGACGTTGATGTGAACACACCAGCGACGATTGTTTCTCACCAACCAGGTTATCTGGATCAATCCAAAGAGCAGATTGTCGGCGTTCAGACCGATGCTCCGTTCAAACGTTCCATTCAACCAACAGGCGGAATCCGGATGATGATTGATGCATGTGAAGCATACGGCTTCGAATTGCCTCAAGGTGTCATTGATATATTTACAAACATTCGCAAAACACATAATCAGGGTGTATTCGATGCTTATACTTCCGATATGCGTGCAGCGCGTAAAGCGGGGATTATAACAGGTCTGCCGGATGCGTACGGCCGTGGCCGGATCATCGGTGACTATCGTCGTGTAGCTTTGTACGGGGTGGACTTCCTGATCCGTAACAAAAAAGGGGAATTGAACGCACTCGAAGTTGATGTCATCGATGAAGATGTCATTCGTCTGCGGGAAGAATTGTCTGAGCAGATTCGTGCATTGCAAGAATTGAAGCAATTGGGCGAAATGCACGGGTTCGATATTTCCTTGCCAGCGACAACAGCGAAAGAAGCGTTCCAATGGTTGTACTTCGGTTATCTCGCTGCGATCAAAGAACAGAACGGTGCTGCGATGTCACTCGGACGTGTATCTTCTTTCCTGGATATCTACATTGAGCGTGACCTGCAGGAAGGCATTCTGTCCGAAGAACAGGCACAGGAATTGGTTGACCACTTCGTAATGAAATTGCGGATTGTCAAATTCCTGCGTACACCGGATTACAACGAATTGTTCAGTGGAGATCCAACATGGGTGACGGAGTCCATTGGTGGTATGTCTGTGAATGGTGAAACACGTGTAACCAAAAACAGCTTCCGTTTCCTGCATACACTGCACAACCTGGGACCTGCACCAGAGCCGAACCTGACTGTACTCTGGTCCACGAAACTTCCAGAAGCTTTCAAAAATTATTGCAGCAAAGTATCCATTGAAACCAGTTCAATCCAGTATGAAAATGATGATCTGATGCGTCCGATCTACGGAGACGATTATGGTATTGCTTGCTGTGTATCAGCGATGAAGATCGGTAAACAAATGCAATTCTTCGGCGCTCGTGCCAACCTGGCCAAAGCTCTCCTGTATGCGATCAACGGTGGCCGTGACGAGAAATCCGGAGCACAGGTCGGACCTGAGTATCCTGCCATTACAAGTGAAGTGCTGGATTACAATGAGGTCATGAAACGCTTCAAACCAATGATGGAGTGGCTCGCGAAGCTGTACATGAACACCCTAAACGTCATTCACTACATGCACGACAAATACAGCTATGAGCGTATCGAAATGGCGTTGCATGACCGTGACATTGTACGTACGATGGCTTGTGGTATCGCGGGTCTCTCGGTTACAGCAGATTCATTGAGTGCAATCAAATATGCCAAAGTAAAACCAGTTCGTAACGAACAAGGCATCGCGGTTGATTTTGAAATCGAAGGAGACTTTCCTTGTTACGGTAATAATGAAGACAGTGTAGACAGCATTGCTGTTGAACTGGTTGAGAACTTCATGGGCATGATTCGCAAGCACAAAGCTTACCGTAACGCAATACCAACGCAATCCGTTCTGACGATCACTTCCAACGTGGTATATGGTAAGAAAACAGGGACTACACCGGACGGTCGTAAAGCAGGTGAACCATTTGCTCCAGGTGCAAACCCAATGCATGGTCGTGACAAAAAAGGTGCACTGGCATCCCTTGGCTCTGTAGCCAAATTGCCTTATGAACACAGTCTTGATGGTATTTCCAATACCTTCTCCATCGTGCCAAAAGCCTTGGGTAAAGAAGAGACAACACGTAAATCCAATCTGACTGCGATGATGGATGGATACTTCGGTCAAAACGCTCATCACCTGAACGTTAACGTATTTGATCGTCAGCAACTGATTGATGCGATGGATCACCCGGAAAACTATCCGCAACTGACTGTACGGGTATCCGGCTATGCGGTTAACTTCATTAAACTGACTCGTGAACAACAGTTGGATGTCATTAACCGTACGTTCCATGGCTCGATGTAAGTAATTTGCAAATAGAAGACTGCTAGAGCGAGGCATTCCAACTCATATTAAACGCACAGCGGATACAGAAAGGAAGAGGCAACATGGTTAACGGACATATTCATTCACTCGAAACTTTCGGGACGGTTGACGGCCCAGGCATCCGCTTTGTGCTTTTTATGCAAGGATGTCTACTCAAGTGTCAGTATTGCCATAACCCTGATACATGGGCTCTGGATGGTGGCAAAGAAATGACGCTGGAGGAGGTATTGGCTGAAATTGAGCCGTATCTATCCTACTACCGCAGCTCTGGAGGCGGACTCACGATATCTGGCGGAGAACCAACGTTACAGGCCCACTTTGTAGCCGAAATATTTAAGGAAGTGAAGCGGCGCTGGGGATTGCATACGACACTGGACAGCAACGGATTTAACGAACCGGAACGGATTCACGATCTGTTGGATCATACAGACCTGGTTCTGCTAGACCTCAAACATATTGATGATGAGAAACACATCAAGCTGACAGGCAAATCCAACGAGAGAACGTTGAAGACAGCCAAGTGGTTATCGGAGCAGGGCAGGAAAATGTGGATACGCCACGTGTATGTGCCTGGCATTCATAACGAGGAAGAGGATCTGCTTAACCTCGGACGGTTTATTGGAACATTAAATGGCGTCGAGAAGTTCGAAATTCTTCCATACCATCAGATGGGGATCTACAAATGGGAAGCACTCGGCAAAGTATATCCACTGGATGGCGTTCCTTCCCCAAGTGAAGAAGAAGTGGAGCGGGCATATCGCCTGATCGAACAAGGTCGCCAGGAGACGGCTGGCGTGACTTGTCCCGGTAAATAATCTACCTTTATATATCAACCAAGCAGTCCTTGCGAACATGTTTCGCAGGGGCTGTTTTTTGTCCAGTGAAGGATTTTATCCCTCCATTGATGAATTGTCATCCTTACGATGTAAGCTCCGGCTTTTTATAATCAGAGTGTAAAGCCAAATGCTCAATATCTTGAGGAGGGTCAACCAGATGAAAAAAGGAATGACATTACTGCTTTCATTATTGCTTATCACTTCATGGACTTTGGCGGGATGCGCAAGCTCAAGTACCGAGCCACAGCAGGGCGCAGGCAATACACCTGCGGGGGAGACAAGTAAGGAACCGATTGAGATGCTTCTCCGCCACACTCAAGTAGGGGCTGACAAACAGAAAAGACTGGCCATTCTGCAGGATGTTGTGGACAAAGTTGAAGGTGAGATACCCAATCTGACCTTTACGCTGGATGGTGTCGAATCCGATGTGAATCGTAAGGAGAAGCTGCGCGGGGAGATGGCGGCAGGCAACCCGCCGGATATATTTGAACTGTTCGGTAGCCCGGATTCCAAAGTTTATGCCAAGGAAGGTATGCTGCTTGATCTGACCCCAATCCTGCAAGAGCTGGGCATTCAGGACCAGTTTACATCCCTTGAACCGTTTACGTATGAAGGCAAAGTATATGGACTGCCGATTGGCGGTTCGGGCGAAGGTTTTTTCTATAATAAAGAGTACTTCGAACAAAAAGGATGGAAAGCCCCAACTACCATGGCTGAATTGGACAATATACTGGCCGAGATCAAGGCTGATGACAAAGTGCCGCTTGCTTCCGCATCCAAGGCGGGCTGGGTTCCACTCATGTTAACCAACCACTTGTGGTCCCGCTATGCCGGGCCGGAGATTACGGCAAAGTTTGCAACAGGTGAAGCGAAGTGGACCGACCCTGGTGTCGTACAAGGTTTTGCCAAACATAAGGAATGGGTTGATAAGGGGTATTTCAAAAAAGGTGAACTGGGCTTCGAGTACGCCGAATATACCACGCAATTTACAAGCGGCGAAGCGGTGTTAATGTATGACGGAACATGGAAATCATCTGTATTCAAGGAAGGTCAGAGCGGTGAATCGCTCATTGGCAAGGTTGGATTCTTCAACATGCCTCCGGTAGAGAACGGCGCAGGTGATCAGACGTCTTTGATGCGAGATGTGAACAATGGATACGGATTCTCGGCAGCCGTGGCGGATGACCCGCAGAAGCTGGAAGCCGTAAAGGCTTTTATCAAAAATTTCTACAATGAAGATATGCAAATCCGCGGTCTTGTGGAAGACGGTGTGTTGCCTGCCATGAAGCTGGACGAGAAAGTGCTGACCGATAGCATTACCGATGATCTGATGAAAGAAATTGTGGCCGTGCTTAATGCGTCCAAGACGTCGTTCCCGGCATTTGATGCACTCGTTCAGGCGGATGTGACGACAGAGATCAGCAATCTGCAAATCCAGAAGTTGATTGGTGGGCAGACCACGCCAGAGAAAATGGCAGAAGAGCTGCAAAAGGTGCAGGAGGAAGCAAACGCTTCCGTGGAATAAACCAATCCAAGTTAAAACAGCGATCGTTGAAGTCACTGAAGGAGGCTGACCATGAATACTTCACTCCGCAGCCCGTTAATCTATACGTTGTTTGTAATGCCAGCCTTAATTCTGTTTGTGATGTTCTTCCTATATCCTATTGGCAGCTCCTTATATTACAGTCTGACGAGTTGGAATGGGGTATCGGCTGAGCCCCGTTTTGTGGGTTTATCCAACTATGTGAAGGCACTGACCGATGAACGATTTTGGATTTCCACACGGAATAATGGATTTTTCATCGGATTTTCCGTACTGATTCAGGTCCCCCTGATTGTTCTGTTTTCGCTTCTGATAGCCAATGTGAAAAAGCTGAAAGGTCTGTATAAAACGGCTGTTTTTTTACCATCCATCATGTCGACAGCCGTGATCGGTATCTTATGGGGGTTCATCTATGAGCCCAATATCGGACTGTTAAACAAAATGCTTCATGTGCTGGGCATCGATCCAATTTACTGGTTGTCTGATAACCGATTTGCCATGTTGTCCATTTTGGTGACCAATGCCTGGCAGTGGACGGGATTTTACATTGTCATGGTGCTGGCGGCCATACTGGCGATTCCCCGTGATCTGGATGAAGCGGCTGCAATCGATGGGGCAACGGCAGTGCAACGAGCAATGCGGATAACCTTGCCGCTGATTCGCCCGATCATTTCAGTGGTGATCATGTTGTCCATTGCAGGAGCCATGAAAGCAGCTGACATCGTGATTGTCATGACCAAAGGTGGGCCCGCTGGGTCCACCGAGGTTCTGGCGACATATATGATCAAATATGCGATTACCAATTTCAAATATGGTTATGGCAATACCATTGCGGTACTGATCTTTGCTCTGACGCTTGTGCTCACCGCGGTGTATCAACTGCTGGTGGCGAGGCGGAGCGAGAGGGTGGAATATTGATGGCAAAAAGCATAAGAAGCAGCATACCTCATGTGTTGTTAATGTTGTACTTGATCGCGATTTTATTTCCCTTTTTATTTGTCATCTTCTCTTCCTTCAAGCAGGATAACAATGAAATCGCCCTGAATCCATTCGGTTTGCCGACAACATGGGAGTTTAACAATTACGTGGAGGCTTGGGTGAATGCAAAGATTGGCACGTATTTCTGGAACAGCCTGTACATTTCGATTCTGTCGTCCGCATGCACGATTGTGCTCGGTGCCATGTTTGCTTTTGCCGTAACCCGGATGAGACACCGAAGATGGAGTCTGTTTCTGTACAGCCTGATTCTGGCAGGTATGCTTATTCCCAACAATGCACTCATGCTGCCGATCTATCTGCTTGTACGCAAAATGGGCATATTGGATACACATCTGGCATTGATCGTGCCCTACGTGGCGAATGCGATCCCCTTTACCATTATTATACTGGCGGCTTTTATGCGTTCACTCCCTGGAGAAATTGAGGAAGCGGCGGTCATGGACGGCTTGAGGGCCCCGGGTATCTTTGCTAAAATAGTGATACCTCTTACGATTCCGGCTATTGTTACCGTTTTTATCGTTAATTTCCTCGGCAACTGGAATGAATTTTTGCTCGCCAACTATTTCTTATCCACCGATAAATTGCGTACGCTGCCAGTAGGCATGGTCCAGTTTCGGGATCAATATCAGATGAACTATGCCCAGATGTCCGCAGGTATTGTATACAGTGTTGTACCTGTACTTGTGATCTACGCAATACTTCAGGAGAAAATTATTGAAGGCGTAACTGCAGGTGGTGTCAAAGGTTAGTTAATACCATGAACCAGTGGATAGGGAGAACGGGATATGAACTTGCGAATGAAGCTGGCCTTGGCATTTCTGCTGCTGATCATTGTACCGATGTGTGCACTGGGCATTGGCATGTTTCTGGTCACATCACATACGATTGAGAAAAAATACAATCAACAGGCCGAATATGCGCTTCAGGCCATTAGTTACAATATCGAGAACGTATTTCAGCAGATTAACAATGTGACCGACAACGGGATAGCGACATCGGTTTTTCAAATGGCGTTGAACGCCAAAGATCCGACCAAGCAGGATCTGGGAACCGGTAATCAGTTGTCCCTGAATGCCAGCCAGCGCAATTTCCGTTCCCTTCTATATAATTATCCGTTCATCAGTTATGCCTTTTTATATGATTTGCGTTCGTCCGAGAACAACCAGATTGTCTCCATCTTCACCAAAGAAAACTTTCAAGCCCTTCCTTTTCAGCAATTCAAAGTGCATCCCTTATTCAACGAAATTCAGCAACTCAATGGCGTGCCCAAATGGCTCGCACCTCTGGAATATCCCGAATTAACCGGGGTAGAACCTGTCTTCACCCAGATCAGACTGGTCAAAGAACTCAGTTATTTTCAGAATATCGGCGTGCTTGTTGTTCAGATCAAAAAAGGAGAGATCGACCGGATCTTCCGTCACCTGCAAATCAGCGATTCGGCACAGGATACGTCATTCCTGTTAATCAACGAAGAAGGGCTGATCGTCTATGATCCTGCAGGTCGTTATAACGGTGAGAACATGCAAAACCTTGGTGCTGAATCGGGCAGTTACGGTCCCGGATTTAACAGCGTCAGAACGGTCTTTGACGGCAAGGAAAGTATCATCTCACAATATCATCTGAAGAACTATAACTGGAGTCTCGTCAGTGTGACTTCATGGGAAGCCTTATCTGCGGAAACAAATGCCTTTGCAGGTTGGTCTGTCATTATTATTCTGTCGTGCCTGTTCGCCGCCATGATCTTTAATCTATTTTTCATGAATCGCATTACGGGCAACATTGCTGTACTTGTAAGGTTTATGCGTCGTGTGGATGATGGTGATTTTAATGCGAGGGTGGAAGGAAAAGGTTTTGACGAGATGCAGCTGCTTGCGCAAGGGTTCAATGAGCTATTGGATCGTATCGGGGGATTATTCCGTCGTGTTCGTGCAGAGCAGGAGCAGAAGGCGCAGGCAGAACTACGTGTACTACAAGCCCAGATCAAACCCCATTTCCTGTTCAACACATTGGAATCAATCAATGGCTTGGCACTACGCGGAGAAGGCCGCAAAGTAAGCGAGATGGTGACCAGACTGGGCAATATGCTTCGGATCAGCATTCAGGATCAGGAGGAGATTCCGCTGAGTGAGGAGATAAGGCATTTGCAGAGTTATCTGGAGATTCAACAGTACAGGTTCAGTGATTTGTTCATTTATGAGATTGACATTCCACCCCCTCTATACAGCGCAATCCTGCTCAAGCTTACCCTCCAGCCTCTGGTGGAAAATAGCATTCAACATGGGTTTGAGGGGATCACCTATCCAGGTGTACTGCGGATAAGCGCATATGCAAAAAGGGGTCAACTCGTGTTATGTGTTGAGGATAATGGGATCGGTATTCCCCAGGAAATGCTTGCACGATTCGAGTATATGGCAGCGGACCCGCCCGAGGATATGCTGGCTAAAGAGGCGGAATCATTATCGTCCATAACGGAACGCAGGGGATTGGGATTACGAAGTGTGGCAGATCGAATTCGTATTCAATACGGGGCCGGGTATGGCATATTTATATGTTCAGCACCGGGGTATGGCACAGTTATTCGATGCATCATTCCATTATATGAGCAGGAGGAAGCAGGATGAATCTGACTGCAATGCTGGTTGACGATGAACTGCCGATTTTGGAGAATCTGAACTACATTTTACCCTGGGAAGAGATGGGGATTGAAATTACAGGTACAGCGAGAAGCGGGGTAGAAGCGCTGGGGAAAGTAACAGAAAGTCATCCGGACATTCTCTTGTGTGATATTCGGATGCCGTCCATGGATGGATTGGAACTCATTCGTTTGTTGCGAGAGCAGGGTGAAACGTGTGAAATTATTTTGCTGACCGGGTATCAGCAGTTTGAGTATGCTCGTACCGCTATTCAATATAACGTTCATGAATACATATGCAAGCCCATTGATTATTTGAATCTGGAACATAAACTGCGTGAGCTTGCCGGGCAGATCCAGAAGAGACGTCTGGAAAACGAATCACAACGTTATCGGAGCCAAGAGATGGAAAGCTGGATCAGACACAAACAGTTGATTGACCTGTTGCGAGGAGAGGCACCGTTGAAGATTGCCTATCCTGCTTCTGTTTCTGAATTTATAACAACTGCTGTAACGTATACGTTGCTGCTTGTGGATGCGGTCGGTTATTTTCGCCATTCTATCGGCTGGTCTGAGCTTCAACATGAGCGATGGCATGAGACCGTAAGTTCCAGACTTAGGGAAGTGGCAGAGAGAAGTGCGGGGAACTGTCAGATTCTTTCGACTCGCAAAGGTGAGTGGTGCATCCTGCTGGAGGCATCGGGTGAATGGCAACGTGGTTCAGAGGAACTGGCCCATCAACTGTGTCTTGAATTAAATGCGATATTATCCTTGGATTCAAGTTTGAAGGTCAGGGTTGTTCAAGATATTGTGCCCGTTAACCTGGAAAGTAAAATTCTGGAGCGATATCAGCATTGTCAAAAAATACTGATGTCCCATTCGGAGAGCGAAGACAGGGTGCTGAAGACGAGTTGTCCCGAAACCACCTTATCGTATGATCATACGGCCTCGAAAGGGGCTAACTCATGGATTACAAGAGAAGATCTGGAGCTTGTTACTCGGTGTATTCGGCAAGGGAACAAGCAGGGGTTACGAGAAGTGTTGGATCGGCTTAAACAGCGAATGGGGAATTCAGAAGAATCCTTTAACAGGATAGATGAAACCAATCTTCGGTTTATGCTTGTACACATGCTTCGGGAACTGCGTGAAGTGCAGGCCATCGCTGAACAACACGAAGTGAATTATTGGAATGCACTGCAAGGAGCGGTCTCCATGAGGGAGCTCCTTGAACTTGCAGAGGTCATCACCCATGCCTGTCAGAGCAAACAAACGCAGCCACGTCCTTCCGTATCGGAACTGATCCTGTCTGCATGTGAGTATATGGATGCACGGCTGCAACAGGACTTGGGAATAGATGAAGTCTCCGATTGGCTCGGAATCAGCCCGGGATACTTCTGCCAACTATTTAAAACCCAAATGGGTGTTACTTTTGTGGAATACATGACCCAGAAACGGATGGAAAGTGCTGCTTTGTTGTTGAGTACAACCGAATGGAGCATTACAGCGATCGGGGAAGCAACAGGGTTTAAGGAGCGCCGTTACTTCTCAAAGGTGTTTCATAAACACTTCCACATGAAACCTTCGGAGTATAGACAGAGCAAACGACTGGGTTCATAGTGGCAACGGAAACGGGAGGAGAGGTCGAATGAAACCCTTGAATGAGCTGACATTGGAGCAAAAGGTAGGCCAATTGTTGATGTGTGGATTTCACGGTCAGCACGCAGATGAACAGATTACTCATTTAATCCGTGACTATCATATTGGAGGCGTCATTTATTTCCGGCGCAATGTGCACAGTGTAGATCAATTGACAAGGCTGTCCGCCGAACTGCAAGATATGGCTGCTGCAGCGGGGGCATTTCCACTCATGATTTCGGTGGACCAGGAAGGTGGCATGGTTGCACGGATTGACAAAGAGGGAATGACGCAAGTACCGGGGAATATGGCACTTGGTGCGACAGGAAATCCGGAATATACCCTGACGTGTGCCCAAATTCTGGGGCGTGAGTTAAAAAGCATCGGTATTGATATGAACCTAGCGCCAGTGGTCGATGTGAATAACAACCCGCTGAACCCGGTGATCGGTGTGCGTTCGTATGGTGAACATGCTGAAAGTGTGGCCGCTCATGGCGTAGCAGCCATCACCGGATATCAATCACAGGGCATTGCTGCTACTGCCAAACATTTTCCGGGACACGGAGATACCGCCGTAGATTCTCATCTGGGTATGGTTACGGTACCTCATGATCGAAACAGATTGGAACAGATGGAGCTGCTACC
Organism: Paenibacillus amylolyticus; assembly: GCF_050990605.1. Taxonomy (GTDB): domain Bacteria; phylum Bacillota; class Bacilli; order Paenibacillales; family Paenibacillaceae; genus Paenibacillus; species Paenibacillus amylolyticus_H. The sequence continues at coordinate 4,090,906 of NZ_CP158832.1, read as the reverse complement.
GTTCCGCCGGGCGATTGAGGCCGGGGTCGATGCTATCATGACAGCTCATGTGATGTTCCCTTCGATTGAGCCCGAGCCCATTCCGGCAACATTGTCGCATAAGGTGTTAACGGGCCTGCTACGTGAGGAAATGGGTTTTGAAGGCATTATTATTACAGATTGTCTTGAAATGCATGCAATATCCAAGCCATATGGGGTAGCTGAAGCTGCCGTTTGTGCTGTGGAAGCAGGAGCAGATCTGATTCTCGTGAGTCATACGTTGCAAGATCAGGTTGCTGCGCTGGAAGCCATTGTGGAAGCCGTTCGAACGGGCCGAATCTCGGAAGAGGTTATTCATCAGGCGGTGGAACGCATTATGACATGGAAAAGCAAGCGTTGCGGGCAGCAGAAAGATCATCTTGTTTCGCCGAAAGCAAGTGAAACGATCGAAGCAACCGATGTTGAACCTGTTAATGACAATGAATCCACTGAACCCAGTGATCCCAGTGATCCCAGTGAACGAAACGAATCGACGCTGTTCAAGATTGCTTCAAGCAGCATTACCATCGTTCATAATGATGGGCTGCTGCCGTTGAACCCAGAGAAGGACGTGTATGTCATCTGGCCAGAGGTTGTGCAGCGGACAGAGGTGGATGAACCATGGTCTCATACAGAATCGCTTGGTATAGCGCTATCGCAGCTGCGAGGCAGAGTTCGTGAACACAAGATTACAACTCAGCCCACTTATGATGAAGCAGATCGGATATTGACGGATGTGTCAGAGAGTGAACAAGTTATCATATGTACGTACACATCGGCAGGTCATCTTCCGAAAGGGCAACAGTATTTGGTTGAAAAGCTTAGTAAGAATCATTCTCTGATTGTCATTGCTCTGCGCAATCCATATGATCTGCTGGAGATTTCGAGGCCGGGAAGTTATGTGTGTACGTATGAGAATACACCTGCAGTTGTCCGGGCACTGTCCCATGTGTTAATCGGTGGACTGCAGCCAAAAGGAAGGCTGCCTGTACGTTTGCGCTAGACTTATTCAATTCTTAAATCTCTCTGCGATATGGTGCTAATTGACCATATCGCAGAGAGATTTTTTGTTGAAATTTACTATTGGTTAATTTTGGGGTGTAAATGCCGAAAAGATAATTGATAGATAACTATTTTCATAGTATTTTCCTTCTATTAAAAGTTTACAATTCTCCTCTTAACTTTTTAGCAACTTTTCCCGGTTCCAAGCGTCTAATAATATGACTTTTTGAGGGGGATATTTATAAAATGGGAGCAGAAGGAGCCAAAGACAAAGAATGAATTTGAAGAAGAAATTGTCCATACTTACCGCTTTTGCTGTGTTTCAGGCGTTTGCAGTGATTCCTGCGAATGCACAATCAGCAGATCAGAGCGATACTACATCAGTGAATACAGCCGAAGTTAAATCCGTGGAGGTTGTGAAGAAAGAACAAACCATCGCGGAATCCGAAGTGAAATCTGGAACAAACACGCCAACATCAAATAATGAAACAACTGAAGAAGTGAATTCCGAAACCAATGTTCCTGCAGGAACAGAAGTTACTCCAGTTGATCCGGTAATGGAACCGACAGAAGAAGAAGGTACAGCTGAGGAAATACCTGCACCTGCACCAGTAGAAGTGGAGCAACCTTCTGCAGGCGGTTCATCTGTTGCAGGAGGCCGCGGTGGAGACCTCACTCTTTATATGAACAGTAATAAAATGATGCAAGATGGCAAAACATATCTTGCCGGACAGCCGATGGCTGTTAAAAATGGTGTATCCTATGTAGCGATCCGTGCTCTTGTTGATCGGGTTGGCTATGATGTCAAATATGATAACACAACCAAAGAAACGATCATTATTAGTGGTGAAGATGAGCTGCGTTTCAAAACAAACAGCAAGATCTATACCGTTAATGGTGTGTCCAGAACGATGAAGGGTGCGGCTTATCAACAAAAAAATACGTTCATGGTGCCGTTGACTTCAATTACACAGGCTCTGGATATTACGTATAAAGTAAATCAATCTGCCAAAACGGTTGTATTGAATCTGAGTACCAAACCGGTAGCCAGTTTCACCGTACAAAAAGAAGTATTTGCTGGTGACCAGGTAACCTATACAACCAGATCCAGTTCACCCAAAGGGCTCAGCATTGTTGATGAGCGTTGGACTGGCCGTCAGGATTCATTCGACCAACCAGGGACGTACACGGTAACCTATGCGGTCCAGGATTCGAGTGGTCAATGGAGTGATCCGTACTCGGTTACGATTAAGGTTGAACGACCGAATCTGCCACCTGTCGCAATGTTTATGACAGATAAGGAAGAATACAAAATGGGTGAGAAAATCACCTATATTGATCAAAGTACAGATGATGAGAATGCGATTGTAAAAACAGAATGGGATAACAATGCACTGGCATTCTTTGTTCCAGGACCGAAGACCGTAACGATTACAGTTACCGATAAACATGGTGCTAGCGACAGCTATACCAAGATGATCAATATTACGGGCGAAACGCTATACAGTTTGACCGACTTCAATCAACTGTTCACACCAGTAGGTGAGAAGTTCACCTTCGACGGTGGCGGAGTACCGGCATTGGAGAAAGTTCCTTTCACGTATTATGATGAGCCGAGTTTGCTGATCCGCAGTAACAGTCCAGAAACAGTGAATACGGAAGGTGTTGTGTACAAGGAATCTTCCTTCGGACAGACACGCTTCATGATTCACCATGTGAACAACACGGGCAAAAATGTGAAAATGTACGTTGTGGCGACAAACAATAATGCTTACACGGCGTCTATTGAGCAGCAAAACATGGGCTTTGCGGGACCGTCTCCTTTTGCAACGGTAGCTGGAAAGCTGTCCATTGACCGTTGGTTCCAGTCCATGCAGAATGGTACTGGACAAAAGAAAGTGTACATCCAGCCTGGAGAAAGCAAGCTGATTCTCAACGATCTGAGCATTCTTCCAATGAAACAGGGACAAGTCATCTCCTTGTACTCGGATGTGTTCAGCGACTATGAACTGGATTACAACATTATCATGATCGAAGAGAACAAGGACCCGATGGAAGTGTTGTCCAGCCTGCCAGTTCTGGATCGTGATGGTGTTCACAACCGTGGAACGTATCCAAATGCAACACGGATTATTACGTATGATCAAGAAATAGGGTCGAAGCCTGCACGTCTTCCACTTGGAGATAATGCAAGTGATCCAAACCTTGTAGGAACGGATCCTATGGCGTATACAGAAGCTTCAAACGCAGGTAATTTCGGTGTATTGTACAAAATTACATTGAATAACGTTGCTCCGCGCACGCTGATTTCATTCAACCCTCGCGGGGGCAGATACTCAGGTGTGGCACTTGTGAATGGACAGGTTGTTCAGATTTCCACAGGTAAATCTGTAACTGCACCTAATGAGCAAAGCGTTATGTATCGCACAGGTTCGTACGGCGAGAGTGTAACCATTCTCTTCTCGGCGGCACCAGGTAGTAACCTGCCTGTTAACCTGCTGTTCACACCGCTTCCTGCTGAAAAGTAATATCATGAACATGCACGGACGGTTTGGAGTGAAAGCTTATATCATATATACCCGTTCACCCCAAAAGTCGCCCGAACGATTGATCATCTGAACCGTCAGGAAGGGACTCCATCAAAATGCAAAGTCATTAGCTCAAAGCTAAACGTAATGACAATGCATGTGCATGGAGTCCTTTTTATATGTTGTTGGAATGATATAACCCGGTGCCTTCGTTGACTCTAATCGTAATTTGATGCATTATTAGAGGTATACAAGAAAGCAAAAGTATTCGTTTTTGCCGAATAACTGTCGCTCTATGAATGATGCAAAATGCTCGTATGACAGGAGGTGCTTTAAATCATGCTGTCGACAGAACAGATTATTTCGACCATGTCCTCACAGGGGCTCCGCATTACCGATCAGCGGAAAACATTGGCCCGGTTATTTGCCGAGTCACCCGGGTATCTTACACCCAAGGACGTCTATGAATATATGGGTAAAACTTATAGCGGACTGAGTTTTGACACAGTATATCGGAATTTGCGTGTGATGCAAGAACTGGGTGTACTGGAACAGGTCATCTTCGAAGATGGCGTCAAATTCAGAGCACATTGTAGCGAAGATCATCATCACCATCATATGATCTGTCTGAAGTGTCAGAAGACATACCCGATTGTTTTTTGCCCGATGCAGCTTGCGGATGCGCCTGAGCAATTTCAGGTTGTAGATCACAAGTTCGAGGTATTTGGATATTGCAAGGACTGTGCTGAGTATGCTCCGGCCAAAGCGGCATCCGGACATCAACACGCTCACGGGAAGCACTGACCATGAAGTTATCGCGCAGAATTGCTCAGGCACCCATTCGGGTATACCGTAACTATATCTCTCCATTAACGCCGCCAACTTGTCGGTTCTATCCGAGCTGTTCGGCTTACGCCATGGAGGCGATTGAAGTGCACGGTGCGCTCAAAGGCTCGTTGTTAACAGCGAAACGTATTGCCAAATGTCACCCGTTTCATCCAGGTGGAGTGGATCTGGTACCGCCGAAGGCGGAGAAGTCTATGATGGTATCAGAGTAAACCATATTCCCCTGAAGCATTCGGATGAGCTTGAAGCAGGCCGGGATTGACTTGAGGATGCTGTCCACTTGACAAAGGGGTCCGCATTTCAGTATATTTTTCCTATATGATTTCCAGTGAAGGGATAAGTACAGACACACCCCCAGTGCAGAGAGCCGGATGAGCTGAGAACCGGTCTGGGAGGAGGATGGAATATGGTCCCGGAGGAACCTCTTTCGAGCGTGCAGACAGTGATTTAAGAGCTGCTGTCGTAAGGTTGAGGCGTGATCCAGCGTTAATGGGCGGTCGAAGGACCGACAGAGCCTGTGTTTTGAGAAAAACATGGGGAATTTGGGTGGTAACACGTGAGAGCAACTCTCGTCCCATAGGGGCGGGAGTTTTTTGTGTTCTTTTTTAGTTGTTTTGGACGAAAAGATCACATGAAGCAGGAACATTTGAAGGAGGAGAAGTCATTCATGGCTGACCAAAAAACATTTTATCTGACAACCCCGATCTATTATCCGAGTGACAAATTGCATATTGGGCATGCGTATACAACAGTGGCGGGAGATGCGATGGTTCGTTACAAGCGTTTACGCGGTTATGATGCTCATTATCTGACAGGAACCGATGAGCATGGACAGAAGATTGAGCGCAAGGCACAAGAGAAAGGACAGACACCACAAGCTTTTATCGACGATATCGTTGTGGGGATCAAGGAATTGTGGAACAAACTGGACATTTCCAATGACGATTTTATCCGTACAACCGAAGAGCGTCACAAAACCGTCGTTCAGGATATCTTTGACCGTTTGCTGAAACAGGGAGATATCTACAAAGGTGAGTATGAAGGCTGGTACAGCATTCCGGATGAGACGTATTACACGGAGACTCAACTGGTGGATGTAGAGAAAAATGAGAAGGGTGAGATTATCACGGCCAAGAGCCCAGATAGCGGACACCCGGTTGAATTGGTCAAAGAAGAATCCTACTTCTTCCGTATGAGCAAGTATGCTGATCGGCTGTTGAAATATTATGAAGAGAACCCGGGCTTTATCCAGCCGGAATCCCGTAAGAACGAGATGATTAACAACTTCATCAAGCCAGGTCTTGAAGATTTGGCAGTATCACGGACTACATTTGAATGGGGCGTCAAAGTTAAAGGCGATCCAAAACACGTAGTCTACGTGTGGATTGATGCGTTGTCCAACTATATTACAGCACTGGGCTACGGTTCATCCGATGCATCCCTGTATAACAAGTTCTGGCCTGCGGATGTGCATCTGGTAGGTAAAGAAATTGTTCGTTTCCATACGATTTACTGGCCAATTATGTTGATGGCATTGGATCTGCCTTTGCCGAAGAAAGTGTTTGCACATGGCTGGTTGTTGATGAAGGACGGCAAGATGTCCAAATCCAAAGGCAATGTTGTGGATCCGGTGACTCTGATTGACCGCTATGGTCTCGATGCACTTCGTTATTACCTGCTGCGTGAAGTACCGTTTGGTTCCGATGGTACATTTACACCAGAGAGCTTCGTTGAGCGTGTCAACTCCGACCTTGCGAACGATCTGGGTAACCTGTTGAACCGTACCGTTGCGATGGTAGACAAATATTTCGAAGGCAAAGCCCCTGCATTTGCTTCCAACGTAACTGAATTTGATGCTTCATTGGAAGAAGCAGGTCATGCCACGGTGGAAAAAGTGGAACAGGCGATGGAAAACCTGCAGTTTTCCGTAGCACTGACAGCGATCAGTCAGTTTGTCAGCCGCACCAATAAATATATTGATGAGACGCAGCCATGGGCGCTGGCTCGAGATGAAGCGAAACGTGATGAATTGGCATCCGTTATGGCTCACCTGATCGAAAGCTTGCGCATTGCTTCCATTCTGTTGCAACCGTTCCTGACGCGTGCTCCCCATAAAATCTGGGCACAGCTCGGTATTCAGGAAGGTGAAATTACGGCTTGGGATACAGCCAAGCAATGGGGGCTGGTTCCGGCTGGAAACGCCTTGCAAAAAGGTGATCCAATCTTCCCGCGTTTGGATTCCGAACAGGAAATTGCTTATATCTCAGAAGCGATGACTGGCGGCCAAAAAGCAGCACAGCCTGAAACAATTCAAGCAGATGCTGGAACTTCGGCAGCGGTTGAACCGGTAACTGCACCTGAAGGTACGGAAGAGATTGGTATTGACGATTTTGCCAAAGTTGAGCTGCGTGTGGCTCAAGTCATTTCCTGCGAACCTGTTAAAAAAGCGGATAAATTGCTGAAATTGCAGCTCGATCTGGGTTATGAGCAGCGTCAGGTTGTCTCAGGAATCGCGAAGTTTTATTCGCCAGAAGAAATGGTTGGACGCAAAGTCATCTGTGTGACTAACCTCAAACCGGTGAAACTTCGTGGTGAACTGTCTCAGGGGATGATACTTGCAGCGTCCCATGGCGACCAGCTTACACTTGCTACAGTACCAGACAACATGCCTAATGGAGCACAAGTAAAATAAAATATAAATGAAGATATAAATACTGTCGTAACTATGACTCAAGGTGACCCGATGTAATTCGGGTCCTTTTTTTGTTGATATAATTCGCATCTGACGGGAAGAGAACAAGCATATACTGTTATGAACTCCGTACTTCAGGAAAGAATAAATAGAACGGGATAGCTTGACAAGTAGGTTCAGGTTACCTATAATTCTTTCAGTAATGTTTACGATTAAGAGATGCGGAGTGAATCATAATGACATTTTATAAAGTGCAACATCAAGTTCAGGATAACCGGATAGGGAAGAAGAGCAAAAGAGGCAACATGAAGGTACTGTGGACGGGTTTGCTTATTCTCACTTTGCTGGTATTGTCTGCGTGTGGGCAGGATAACTCCAATAGTGCGAAGATTGTGGAAGGCAAGATTAACGTTGTGACGACATTTTATCCTGTATATGCTTTTACGACTGCCATCGGTGGTGAGGATGCCAATGTCATTAATCTGCTGCCAACAGGAGTAGAGCCACATGACTGGACTCCGAAGAGTCAGGATATTGTTAATACGTCCAAGGCACAGCTGTTTTTCTATAATGGAGCTGGACTGGAAGGATGGGTGCCCAATTTCCTGAAGTCGCTGAATGGCGATACTCAAGTGAAGTCTGTTGCCGTCAGCGAAGGGGTTACGTTGTTAACTGCTGAGGGTGATGATGGGCACGGTCACGGCGAAGAGCATGAAGACGAACATGCAGATGAACACACAGATGAGGCTACCAGTGAAGATGTCGCTGATCATCATATTGATCCGCATACGTGGGTTAGTCCGAAATCAGCCATGATCATGGCTGAAAACATCAAAAATAGTCTGGTCGAGGCAGATCCGGATCACAAAGCAGGTTACGAACAACGTTATGAAGCGCTTCGTACGAAGCTTGAGACGCTGGATCAGCGTTTTACAGATGAATTGGCTACCGTACCGAACAAGGAAATTGTTGTCTCGCACCAAGCGTTCGGCTACCTTGCGCGTGATTATGGATTAACCCAGCATGCCATTATGGGACTCTCCCCGGATGCTGAACCGACAGGACAGGATATTGTGAAACTTGCGAAACTGGTTAAAGATGAAGGCATTAAGTACATTTTCTTCGAAGAGCTGGTATCGGACAAATTGGCGAAAACACTGGCAAGTGAAGCAGGCGTGGAAACCATGGTCCTTAATCCGGTTGAGGGATTAACCAAGGAGCAGGCAACAAACGGGGATGATTATTTCACCCTGATGGAGAAAAATTTGCAAAATCTGCTGATCGCATTAAAATAAGATAGAATGAAGGATTCAGATCAAAGAGTCTTTACCGTTCGCGGTGAAGGCTCTTAGGACGCTATGGGATTCTTATATATAATGAAGGGCGGCTTTGCCATGCAGCAAATCATGCCACTATGTCATGATCCAATTATAGAGATCGAGAACCTATCATTTTCCTACGGGGACCAGCGAGTGATTGAGAATCTCGATTTTATGGCCCAGGAACGGGACTTTGTCGGGATTATCGGTTCCAATGGGGCGGGTAAAACGACATTGCTGCGTATGTTGGTAGGACTTCTTCCTCCTGCGCAGGGAGATATCAAACTATTCGGACAGTCGATCCGCAGGTTCAAGGACTGGGAGCGAATCGGATATGTGCCACAAAAGAATGCATTTAACCCGTTGTTCCCTGCGACCGTTCGTGAAGTGGTCATGTCAGGTTTATACAATAACAAAAACATGTTCCGTCGTATGTCTCGCAAATGTCAGCAACAGTGCGCGGATGCGATGCAGGTCATGCGGATCGAGGATCTGGCGAACAAACGAATTGGTCAATTGTCCGGCGGACAACAGCAGCGTGTATTTTTGGCACGGGCGCTTATCAATCACCCGGATCTGTTGATTCTGGATGAACCCACAGTAGGTATTGATGCTGAATCACAGGCCAGTTTCTTTGAACTGATTACGCATATGCATGAACATCACCGCATGACTTTTCTGATGGTGTCTCATGATATGGATCGGATGGAGAGTTATCTGGGTTCTGAAGCTGCGGTAACGAATGGCAAAATTAATTTCCATGTCCGTCATTCGCATGAGGTACAGGATTGTGCTGAGACCAATCTGCAACATACCACTGCACAGGTACGCTAGCCGTTTTTATGGCCCAATAGATTAGAGTAAGGCCGAAGGAGTCGTGTTTGTTTTGGAAATATTAATGAGTGATTTTTTTCAGCGTGCGCTGGTGGGAGGATTGTTAATTGGCATTACCGCTCCGTTAATCGGGCTGTTCCTGGTCTTACGTCGGTTATCCATGATCGGAGACACGTTGTCTCATGTGACCATTGCCGGCGTTGCACTTGGATTTCTGATTGAAGTGTATCCCATTGCGGTGGGCTTGATATTTGCCGTACTTGCTTCATTTGCGATAGAGAAATTGCGCAAAGCGTACAAGAGTTACGCCGAATTATCGATTGCCATTATCATGTCCGGTGGCGTGGCGCTTGCTTCCTTGTTCTTCACGCTGGGCAAAGGATATAATGCAGATGTCATGAGTTATTTGTTCGGCAGTATATATACATTAGACGCTACGGATCTGAAGCTGGTAGGTGTGGTTACGCTGATCGTGGTGATTGTAGTGGCATTGTTACATAAGGAATTTTTCCTGCTCAGCTTTGAGGAAGATGCGGCAGCGGTAACAGGGTTGCCTGTGAGAATTCTGAACATGTTAATCACTGTGATGACAGCACTTGTCATTAGCACGGCGATCAAGATTGTCGGTGCGCTTCTGGTGTCAGCGCTATTGACCATTCCGGTAGCGGTCAGCCTGTTGATGGCTCGAAGTTTCAAATCCGCCATTATCTTGTCCGTGGTTATCGGTGAAATTGCAGTAGTCCTTGGACTGGTCGTAGCAGGCATCTGGAACCTCGCACCTGGAGCAACGATTGTATTATTGCTGATCATGATGCTGATTCTGACGATGATTGGAAAAAAAGGGTTCCGAGCCTGACGACTGAACGAGCAAGCACGTGAGCCCGGGGAAGGGAGACATCCGCTTCATGCCTGATGTTAATGTATGGATGGCTTTTGTAGCAGGTTTGGTCTCATTTATATCACCATGTTGTCTTCCGTTGTATCCGTCGTACCTCTCCTACATTACAGGTATGACGGTGCAGCAATTGAAGGATGACCGTAATCAGCGGGAAGTCCGCTTTAAAACCATGACGCATACGCTGGCGTTTATTTTAGGCTTCTCGGCTGTGTTTTATTCACTTGGCCTTGGTGCCGGACTGTTTGGCCAATTTTTCAATGATAACCGGGAACTGATTCGGCAATTGTCTGCGATTTTGATTATGCTTATGGGATTATTTTTGCTTGGTGTGTTCAAACCGCAGTTTCTAATGAAGGAACGAAAGCTGGATATGAAGTGGAAACCAGCAGGCTATCTGGGCTCTTTTATATTTGGCATCGGTTTCTCAGCAGGCTGGTCGCCTTGTATTGGTCCCATTCTCGCAACAATCATTGCGATGGCTGCGAGTGAGCCCACAACCTGGCTGGCGCTGATTACAGGTTATACCGCAGGGTTTGCCATACCGTTCTTCGTTTTGGCCTTTTTCATCGGTTCGACACGCTGGATCTTACGGTATTCCAACGTCATGATGAAAATCGGGGGAGCATTAATGTTGTTCCTCGGGGTATTGCTTTTTACAGATCAGATGACCAAAATTACGATCTGGTTGCAGCAGATTACACCAGACTGGATGATTATTTAAACGCATGAAATGTTTTTGAATTTTATTATGTATGGATAGCAGGCTACATGAATTCAGAGTCTCTCTGGATCATGTAACCTGCTTTTTAATCGTTTGTTAGGAAAATTTATACCCGCATAACATTATGGACAGTCCCGTTTTTCGTTTAGGTGAAGTAATCAATATTGGCTAGCGGGAAATGTTCAAAGATGCGTTCCGTAATGAATTCGCGCAGGGCATCCTGCTGGTCATCTTTATACACATACTTGTACTGGCCCCAGCGGCCCCATTTCATCTTGCGTTTCTCGATATCCATCTCCAGCTTGGTTTTGGGATATCGCTTTTCAATGGTCGCTTTGGCCGTTTTGGTAAAACGGTGCTGGATCATCTCAAACGTAAGATCCCTGGTTGCTTCCTCTGGAAGTGTATCTGCCAGCTTTTGTAACAGATTCGAATATCCTTCTTCCCAACCTTCATACCACATAATAGGAGCGATAATGAAGCCCAGGGGATAACCGGCATGTGCAATTTTGCCAGCAGCTTCAATGCGTTCCTCAAACCTTGAAGTAGCCGGTTCAAAGTTTTTGATGACATAATCCGAATTGACACTAAACCGGATACGGGTGTGGCCGTTATGCTTAATGTTCAGCAGAGGATCAACGTGATGATATTTGGTTACGAAGCGCAAGCGTCCATATTCTTCTTCCGCCATAAAACGGATCAAGTCACTTAAATTCTCCGTGATATGCTCCAGTCCTACGGGATCGGATGTACAGGCAGCTTCAAAGCGCGTGATTTCAGGCGCCCGTTCTTCGATGTATCCTTTTGCAGCCTGAATGATCTCCTCGGTATTAACATAGACACGGACATAGGGTTTCGCACCAAGTGTAGTTTGAAGATAACAATAATGGCAGTGCCCCATACAGCCTGTAGAGATGGGAATGGCATATTCCGCTGAAGGTTTCGACTGGTCGAACTTGAGTGTTTTGCGTACACCAACGACCAGAGTACGCTTTGCCATCCGGTACTTTTCTTGTTCGGTTTCACCGGGCAGGTTTGTGATACGGTTATGGGATGTGGTCATTTGATAAGGTATGTTTTTGGATGTGACCCATTCCATAATCCGTTTGCCTTTATCATATTCCAACGCACCGGGTTCAAAATACACCAAATCGGGAATAAAGGGTTTAGTGCCTTTTGCTTTACGAACTGGCGGTGAGGCTACACTTGTACTCACGAAATCACTCCTTTCGATGCGGAACTTTGCTTAGTTTGCCTCGTTTGGAGAGAAGTCACGCCTGCCAATTACTTGTGTAACAGCGGGCTCCGAACTGTGCAGGACTTGCCAATGCGTATTGATAACATGTATCATTATAAGATAGGGACCAGGCACGAATAGGGGCCGGTCAGAGAGAAAAGAGGGAAGCAGATGCCAACGCCCAGTATGGAAGATTATTTGGAGCGTATATACAAATTAATTGATGAAAAGGGCTATGCTCGTGTGTCTGATATAGCTGAAGGACTGGAAGTACATCCTTCATCGGTGACGAAGATGATCCAAAAGCTGGACAAAGACGAGTACCTGATCTATGAAAAGTACCGCGGACTGGTGCTTACGCCAAAAGGCAAAAAAATGGGCAAACGTTTGATGGAGCGCCATCATCTGCTTGAGCAGTTTTTGACAACGATTGGTGTTCAGGAAGAGAATATCTATAATGATGTGGAAGGCATTGAACATCACCTGAGCTGGGACTCCATTACCTGTATTGAGTCTTTGGTAGAATACTTCCGTCAGGATGAGAGTCGGTTACGTGACCTCAAAAATCTTCAGGACGTCATGAGTAATACGGAGTCTTGATTTGCAGCAATGGAATAAACATGGTGATATACAATGAATCGTATCCTATGATCAAAGGATGCTTCTTGCCGTTTTAATGGCAGGAGGCATTTTTTTGTTTGGTTTGACACCATAATTTGGTGATTTTTCGCAACTAAACGAACGGTAGGAGCGTCTATTAAACTAGTAGAATTTACCGCAAATTTATAATGATTTTGGAGGACTGCACTAATGAATGTTCGTAAAGGATTGATGCTGCTGCTCATTTTTGTACTTGGATTACAGACAGCAGGCATGACGGCACAAGCAGCCGGACAGAAGGAGATTGCTATTTTTCTGGACGGCAACCGCTTGGAGTCGGATGTATCACCATACATCTTGCCCAAGGTCAATGTAACGATGGTACCTCTGCGTGTCATTAGCGAAGGACTGGGTGCATCTGTACTATGGTCTCAAGCTACTCGTACCGTGACCATTCAGAAATCCGATTCAGTCATCTCTATGACGAGCGGGCGCCAGCAGGCGACAGTGGATAACGCTATAGTTGGTCTGGATGCATCGGTCGAATTGAAACAGGGTCGGGTTATGGTACCTATTCGATTTGTCAGTGAGAACCTTGGTATTCGGGTGAATTGGAATCAGGCAGCTCAGACCATTGATCTCTACACAGGAGACGAATCAGTCCCAACTCCTGAACCAACCCCGGCAACCCCAGCGGAGCCTGGAGGCACGGGCACTGTACCAGCTTCTGATGAGATGCGGGGAGCCTGGATTTCCACTGTGAATGGAGACTGGCCTTCATCCGGAGCGAAGGGAAATGTGGAGAAGCAAAAGCAGGAGTACACGAAACAGCTTGATACTTTGCAAGGTATGGGCATTAATGCCGTATTCGTTCAAGTGAGAGCCAATGGGGATGCCATCTATCCTTCGGGTCTGGTACCTTGGAACAGCGTATTAACAGGAACACAAGGTAAAGATCCTGGCTATGACCCGCTCGCGTTTATGGTTGAGGAGGCACATAAACGAGGTCTGGAGTTCCACGCCTGGTTTAATCCGTTTAGGGCAACGAACTCAGCGAGTACATCGAACTTGGCTGCAAACCACATCTCCAAGCTTCATCCCGACTGGATTGTGAATGCATCCGGCAAAATGTACATTAACCCGGGTATCCCGGAAGCCAGACAGCATATTATCGATACAATCATGGAAGTGGTCAATCAGTATGATATTGATGGTGTACATCTGGATGATTATTTCTATCCATCCAATGTGACTTTTAATGATGATGCAGCCTTCAAAATCTATAACACATTAAATACCAAAGACCGTGCTGAATGGCGTCGGGACAATATCAATCAGTTCGTTAAGCAGCTCGGCCAGAGCATTCACCGCGTGAAAGCTAACGTTGAATATGGAATTAGTCCATTTGGTGTATGGCGTAACAAATCTGTTGATCTGACAGGTTCTGATACCAAAGCAGGAGTAACCGCGTATGACAGCATGAATGCAGATGTGCGGACATGGATTAACCAGGAGTGGATCGACTATGTCGCTCCGCAGGTGTATTGGAGTATGACACTGAGTGTAGCTCGATACGACAAAGTCGTGGACTGGTGGGCGAATGAAGTGGCTAACACAAATGTAAAATTGTATATCGGCCACTCACCTTATAAGTTAGGTACGCCAGAGATTGGCTGGCAGACATCACAGGAGATCATCGATCAGTTGAACTACAACAAGAAGTATTCTTCGGTTAAAGGGGATATTTTCTTTAGTTCACAGTACTTGACGAAGAACCCTCTCGGCTTGATTGCCAAATTGAAAGCATACTATGGTCTATAAAACATTTTAACAGAACAGTGATAAGACAAACCCTTGTTCTCATAGAGTGGCAGTAGAAATGTGGCTGCCTGGAGAACGGGGGTTTTTTATGTTAATTAACGCGGTATTTGAAGGTGGAGGCGTCAAGGGAATATCGCTTGCGGGTGCTGTGCAGGGTGCTCAAGATTGTGGCATTCAGTTCAATCGGGTGGCTGGCACGTCATCCGGCTCCATTGTAGCTGCTCTGCTAGCGGCGGGTTACCGGGCTGAAGAGATGAAAGTCATTATTGAGAATACACCTTTTGTTTCATTGCTGCGTCGTTCCCCCATATTTAATACCCGATGGATCGGACCCGCCGCGAGGTTGTTCTTGAAGAAAGGTTTGTATTCGGGCGAAGCGCTGGAATCATGGATTCGCAAGATGCTGGAGCAGAAAGGGATTCGCACATTCGCTGACTTGCCACAAGGCAAGTTACTTATTACGGCGTCCGATATTTCCAATGGGACCATTCTGGTGCTGCCAGACGATATTCGGCGGTTTGGCATTGACCCTGCCAAGCTGGATGTTGCAAAGGCGGTACGTATGAGTTGTAGTATTCCGTATTTTTTCGATCCGGTCGTCATACGCAAATCGCCAGTATTCTCCAAAGGACTCCCTTTTCAAGATCAGTTCGTATATGTAGTGGATGGTGGATTGCTTAGCAATTTTCCGCTGTGGCTCTTCGATGGTGATCGTTCGGAACGAGGGGGAGACGTTATTCCGGTTGTCGGTTTCAAAATGGTGGGCAAGACGGAAGTGGAACCTGCCCGGATTAAAGGACCGCTAAGCATGCTTCAGGCCCTTGTAGAGACGATGCTTACAGCTCATGATGAACGCTACATTGAACAGATTAACCGATTTCGTACAGTGAAAATACCAACGCTTGGGATTAAACCAACGCAATTTCATTTATCGTTACAGGACAGCACTGCCTTATATCGATCAGGTGCTACGGCAGGGAGCGAATTTTTCAACGGGTGGAATATAAAAGTGTATGATGAACAGCTGGACAAACAAAGGAAAGAATTACGCAAAAAACAAGCAGAAGCTCCGCCTCTGATTCCAGTATAAATGTGAAAAAAGCAATTCTCCGCATGTTGGGAAAATTGCTTTTTTGTATGTTCAATAACTTTTAGTGAAATTTTGGTATATCTTCATCGCTTTTCCCTTTTTGTCCCTGAATCACTTGGAAAGGATAATCCTTGCGTTTCCTAGAAGAGCCACTGCTCTTTCTGGCACTGGACTGTGCATTGACTTTCGCCATGGTTCGTGCCGATGGCTTAATCTTCGGTGATTTGGCTTTGCTTGCCCAGCGACGAGGCGGATATTTGTACAGCAGGAATACGGCTCCGAACACGACCAGAGGAATAATGATCCTGGATGGACTAGCGTTCCCCAGCCAAGTCAAGACTCCAACAGCAGCTAGTGCGATCAACGTCCAAAATAAGATTGCCTGCTTGTTCATATCATTCACCCTTTCACAGGATCGAGTGTTGCAACAGGTACTTCTGATGTAGCCGAGACATTGGCAAGCTTGGCATCCAACTCACGCATACGGTTAAACGAAGCAATGGATACTTCTACCTGTTCGTTGGTCGGTTCTTTTGTTGTCAGCAATTGCAGCCACAATCCCGGGTATCCGAGATAACGCAGTACAGGAATATCACGTACCGAATTCGTGAGCTTTAACAGCTCAAAAGAAATGCCTAGCACAACTGGCAATAACAACAGACGCTGACCCATCCGTTCCCAGAGATTATCGTACGTGAAGAGAGAGTATAGGAACACTCCAATGATGACAGTCAACATAATGAAGCTGCTTCCGCAACGGTAGTGCAGTCGGCTGTACTTTTGCACGTTCTCCGGTGTCAGTTCTTCACCAGCTTCATGTGCGCTGATGACTTTGTGTTCCGCTCCATGATACTGGAAGAGACGTTTAATCATCGGCGTCTGTGAGATTAACCACAGATAGGCGAGTAACAGGATCAGCTTAATGCCGCCTTCCAGTAAATTATGCAAAAACTGATTGTCGAATGCATTTTTGAACAGAAAATTCTCGATTACAACAGGAAGCAATGTCAGCACAACTTTACCAAAAAGGAATGAAAGGATGGCGACGGCGGTCACACCAATGATCATGCTAAGACTCCAGCCCGAGCCTTCTTTCTCTTTTTGCTTGGCTTTCTCTTCCGGTTCCAGTTCATCATCAGCATAGGCGTCAGCAGAATAATTAAGATGTCTGCTACCTTTGACACTTGAATCTATAATGCTGACAATTCCGCGTAATAAAGGAATCCGCCGCAATTTGGTGACCCAGGACTTGTCTTGCTTGGGAACTTCCAGATACGTAATTTCGCCGTCTTTTCTGCGAACAGCTGTAACGTTGACATGTTTCCCACCAAACATTACGCCTTCAATGACAGCTTGCCCCCCATAGCTGACAGGCTTGGATTGTTGAGGCAAATTATTCACCTTCCTATTCTGTTCTAGGCCTTATCAATCAAAGGCAGTTTAATAACCCTATTGTATCGAATTTTACGACCAATTTCTAGTTTGTGAGTCAAACCTTGAAGGATGTTGTTAAGATTGTCCTGTTTTGAACATACTACCTCGTAGAATCAGACAGTAAATCCGGGGCATATTGCGGGATTATCAACTTAATATGAAGGAGAATATCAATGACAGAACGCAAGCATGAAGATACATCGCAAGATGAAGGTCAACGACCCAATGAGCGGCAGCAAAAAGACAGGGGCAGGCGCCCTACCCAGAGGCAAGGTCAAGCACACTACTACACCAAGCCATTTTCCTTTGCCTTAGAGCTTGGCTTCTTTGCCGGTTTTATCTGGGGTGGGTTACATTGGCTATTCTACCTGTTGCATTTTACGATTGTACCTGTCGGATTTCTGGCCGAGCCTTTTTTCAAACATCAATATATATATACCGCAGCAGGACATTTGACAGGATGGCTGTTTTTTATCGTTTTTTCCATTTTGGCTTCCTTGCTCTATACGTTCACGATTAGAAAACTGAAAGGGCCTATACCCGGCATGGTGTATGGTATCGTCTGGTGGCTAATTCTCTTTGTGCTGGTCGGACCAAAAGTGGGGATGATGAAGCCTTTGAACCGTTTGACGTGGGATTCGATCTTCACGGAACTTTGTTTCTTTTTGTTATGGGGGCTGTTCATTGGTTACACGGTAGCCATGGAGTACACGGATGAACGCAAACGTGAGCCGGAGCAAGCGGGGGCATAGCAAAAAAGCTTCTCAATCCGGCAATGGCTGTGTTAAAATAGCAGATGGTTATTTGCAGAGAGGGTGGAGCAGCGATGAAACGAATTATTGTGATCAATGGTCCGAACCTGAACATGCTTGGTGTACGTGAACCGGGCATCTATGGAACGCTTAGTCTGAAGGATATTGAGGACAAAATTCGCAGACAGGCTGATGAAATTGGCGTCTCCATCGCTTTTTATCAATCGAACCATGAAGGGGACATCATTGACCGCATTCATGCAGCGCTGGGTGAGGCAGACGGAATAATACTGAATGCCGGAGCATTTACCCATTATAGCTATGCTATACGTGATGCAATCAATGCTGTAAAAGTCCCTACGGTTGAAGTACATCTATCCAACATTCATGCACGCGAAGCGTTCAGACATCATTCAGTGATTGCAGCGGAAACAATCGGGCAGATTGCCGGATTTGGCGAAGTAAGCTATGAACTGGGATTGCTGGCTCTTGTGCGTCATCTGGACAAACAAACCTGAGCCGGGAACCCGGGAATGTGAGAGAAAGAAGGGTTACCGATGGAAAACAAACGAGTTAATAAGTTGCGTGAAGCCATGCGTGAGCATGAACTCACTGCAATGCTGATTACAAACCCGATTAACCGTCGTTATATGACGGGTTTCACAGGCTCGGCGGGATATGTGCTGATTACGGAACAGGATGCTTTCTTGCTGACTGATTTCCGTTACATGGCTCAAGCGCCTCAGCAAGCCAAAGGATTCACCGTGGTGGAGCATGGAGCTAAACCGATGGATACGGTGCGTGAACTGCTTGCATCCGCGAATATCAAGGAAGTTGGCTTCGAGCAGGATAGTGTTACATTTGGCACGCATTCCGCTTATGCTGACGCACTTCAGTCTGTTGAACTGAAAGCAGTATCCGGGATCGTGGAACAACTTCGTATGTTCAAGGATGAAGAAGAGATCGCAGTTATGCAGAGAGCAGCAGATCTTGCAGATGCCACGTTCAGCCACGTTTTGCAGTTTGCAAAACCAGGCATGACGGAGCGTGAAGTGGATCTGGAGATGGAGTTTTTCATGCGCAAACATGGAGCAACGTCCTCTTCATTTGACACCATTGTAGCCTCGGGTGAACGTTCAGCCATGCCTCACGGTGTAGCGAGCAGCAAGGTCATCGGACAGAATGAGTTAATTACATTTGACTTTGGTGCACTTTTGGACGGATACTGTTCAGATCTGACACGTACCATTGCAACAGGTACACCTGTACCTGAACTGCGCAAAATTTATGACATTGTACTGGAAGCTCAGTTACATACGCTGGAGAACCTGAAACCGGGCATGACCGGACGGGAAGCAGATGCATTGGCTCGTGATATCATTGCAGGTCACGGATATGGAGATCAGTTCGGACATAGCACAGGCCACGGTCTGGGTATGGAAGTTCATGAAGCTCCTCGCTTGTCCAAGCTTAGCGATGATGTATTGAAACCGGGTATGGTTGTTACCGTTGAACCGGGTATATATATTGACGGGCTTGGCGGCGTACGTATCGAGGATGACGTAGTGATTACCGAGACGGGTATTCATATTCTCACGAAGTCGGACAAGAAGTTCACCGTAATCGGCTAAATTACAGCCATCAGGGATATAAGGCGATTTTTAATGTGTAATTTAAATTGAAAATATGAAATTCACCATAACGGAGAGTGCAGAACCAATCTGAAGAAGCGAAGCGTTCGCCTTTATCACCGGATTTTCCCATTGATAATGGGATCAAAAAAATCTGGGGATAACAGCGATCGGAGGATGGTGCTGCAATCGAAGTACTGAGGTGGACTTTCTTGGATTCATTTTACATTTAACATTAACCCATCGCCCTTATATCACCTACTTTTCAACCATATCAGGAGGGATTTTTTGTGATTTCAGTAAACGATTTTAAAACAGGCTTGACCGTGCAAGTAGACAACGATATCTATACCGTGCTTGATTTCCAACACGTTAAACCAGGTAAAGGTGCTGCCTTCGTACGTTCCAAATTGAAAAACCTGCGTAATGGTAACACGGTTGAAAAAACATTCCGTGCAGGCGAAACCATTGGTCGTGCCATCATCGAAAACCGTGGCGTATCCTACCTGTATGCAAGCGGTACAGAGCACACGTTCATGGATAACGAAACATATGATCAGTTCACATTGACTAGTGATCAACTGGAATGGGAATTGAACTTCCTGAAAGAAAACATGGTCGTTAAGATCGTTAGCTACCAAGGTGAAATCCTCGGAATTGACTTGCCAACAAGCGTTGAGTTGAAAGTCATCGAGACTGAGCCAAGTGTTAAAGGTAACACTGCACAAGGTGCTACCAAAAATGCAAAAGTGGAAACAGGCTTGAACGTACAAGTTCCTTTGTTCATTAATGAAGGTGACGTTCTCCTGATTGACACACGTGAAGGTAAATACTCTTCCCGTGCGTAACTTTCACAAGCTGTAAGCTAATAAACGGTATTAACAACCCTTTGCCATTCCTTTGGCAGAGGGTTTTTTCGAAAAAAGATTAGCCTATCAGGCGCTTTCGTAATATACTGGGTTAAAGTCATTTCTCGTAGAGAATAATGGCGATGGACATTAATTATGCATACTGCACAAGGTAGGGAGTGGATTTGCGTTGTCATTGTACGTCATGAAATTTGGGGGCAGCTCGGTCGGAGATACAGAACGCATGAAGCGTGTAGCCGGACGTGTTGTAGAAAAAGCTGATGAAGGACATCGGTGTGTAGTCGTGGTTTCGGCCATGGGGGATACAACAGATGATTTGATTGATCAGGCAAAACAACTGAATAGTGATCTGCCTGCTCGTGAGATGGATATGCTCTTAACGACAGGAGAACAGATTTCGATCTCTTTGTTATCGATGGCTATTCAAGCGCTTGGACGTAAGGCAGTATCGTTTACGGGCTGGCAAGCGGGATTCCGCACAGAGCCGGTTCACGGAAAAGCACGTATTCATGATATTCAACCTGACCGTGTAAATGCAGCGCTTGCTGAAGGCAATATCGTTATTGTTGCAGGTTTCCAGGGCATGACGGAAGACGGCGAGATCACAACGCTGGGTCGTGGTGGTTCGGATACAACAGCTGTAGCGCTGGCCGCAGCCATTAAGGCTGATGCGTGCGAGATCTATACGGATGTAGACGGTATCTATTCTACAGACCCGCGGATCGTTAAGGTTGCGCGCAAGCTGAAGGAAATATCGTATGACGAAATGCTGGAACTTGCTAATTTGGGAGCAGCGGTGCTGCATCCGCGTGCAGTAGAGTACGCGAAGCATTCCGGTGTACCTTTAATTGTAAGATCCAGCTTTAACCATAATGAAGGAACGGTTGTGAAGGAGGAAGCAGCAATGGAACAAGGTGTAGTGGTTAGTGGTATTGCCTATGACAAAAACGTGGCTCGCATCAGTATTCTGGGTGTGCCGGACGTACCAGGAGTTCTGGCCGAAGTATTTGGTGCGCTTGCATCCAATCAGCTGGATGTGGACATTATCGTTCAGAGCGGTGTGATGGATGGCAAAGCGGACTTCTCGTTCTCTGTGGCGCTGTCTGATCGTGAGAACGCATTACGTGTCATTGAAGGCCTGCACAGCCGCTTGCCTTACCGTGAAGTCACATCTGAGGAGAACCTCGTTAAAATCTCCATTGTTGGCGCAGGCATGGTCAGTCACCCAGGTGTAGCTGCGAAGATGTTCAAAGTTATTTCCGCTGAAGGCGTGAGCATCAAGATGGTGAGTACTTCCGAGATCAAAGTATCTTGTGTTATTGACGGAGATAAGCTGCATGACGTCATTAAGGCATTGCATACAGCATATGATCTCGACACTGCTGAGCAAGCCGTTATCGGTGGACCTCAAGATCGCAGATAAGCATTTTCTGTGTATGTAAATTAGCAAAGGTGTACTGTTGCCAACGGGCAGCAGTACACCTTTTTTGTTTTTCTCATCGCCATTCTCACATCAACTTGAACATCTTTCCCCCGCGTATGCCTCTGTAAGGTTGCATGCGGTTCCCCTCCCCCATCTCGGGAACACAATCCAGCAGGTTTAATTGAGAACAATACGAAATATCATGAACTCTGCCTAACTTTTCAAGTCTCCGCCCACTAACAGATCCCTGTACCAGATCCGGGATGCTCTCCTGACTTCGGGATACTGCTTGATGAAGCACTATGCCGAGATCGTTTAGTTGGAGGGGAGAAAAGGATTGACGGTGCAGTTCGTCGATGATACATCCAGCACACAAAGCGTCCTCCAGTGCAAATTCATCCTGATTCCCCGCACATAACAGCAATACATCTCGTTGAAGTTCACATAGAACTGCTGCAACAGCCTGCACATTGAGAAATGCACCAGCGAGTACATGTTTCGCCTTGGAAGCTTTGATTAAGGCCCGGGTCCCATCGGTTGTAGTTAATATGATGGTTTTATCTGCAATGCCTGCAGTCATATATTCATAGGGGGAATTCCCCACTTCGAATCCGTTGATTTTTTTGTCAAAACGCTCCCCGCCTCGAATGCAATCTTTCACTTCCATTTGTTTGGCTTGTGGAACCGTCTCTACGGCAATCACAGCCGAAGCATCATATGCCAGAGCCGTAACAATTGTACTGGTCGTACACAAGACATCAATAACAACTGCACTTCGTCCTGCAATATCAATGGTACGTACTTCATTTACATTGCCAACCACATCGACTCGCACTCCCCACAGCTCCTTTCTGTATCTGGGGATGGGTAGTTCTGTTTTGAACCGGAATGGAACTTACCTATCTGCAATTACCATATGCATGCACATCTAGACGGGTGCCTAGAGCAGAAGGTAGATCTATGGTTTCAACTCTCAACCGTATTCTGAAGAAATGATAGATTTCAGCGTCATAAATTAAATGTACAGGCATAAACTTGAGATATGAACAAGCGCCAGAAGTGTGAACCAAATGATCTCAAGGTTGGAGGAGCCTACTCATGAAGGTGAACTGGAAGGAACTTTTTCCGGAACCGATCCGAACCATTCTCGGAAGAATGCCACCCGCTCTATTGGAACAAGTGGAGGAAGTACGTATTCGTGAAGGCAGACCCCTGGAGATTAATGCAGGCAACACATATCATTTCCTGACTCCTCAAGGAGTTCCGACAGGAAAACCTGATGAAGCTTATATTCCTCAGAAAGAAGTGACGCACAGGTTGCTGGACCTGATCAGTAACCATTCACTTTATACATTGGAAGAGGAACTGCGCAAAGGGTTCATTACCATACCTGGGGGACATCGAATCGGGCTTGCTGGACGAACCGTACTGAGCGGTGGGCGTGTCGAATACCTGCGTGACATCAACGGGTTTAACGTTCGGGTAGCCCGTGAGGTACATGGAGTGGCTGATCGTATCCTTCCTTATCTTCTCGATATGAAGAGCGGACAGGTCCTGCACACGTTGATCCTATCACCACCTCAACAAGGGAAAACGACGTTGCTGCGAGATTTGGCGAGACAAATTAGCAGCGGTACAAAGCTTACAGGGGGAAATGAACTGGTTCAGGGAATACGTCCGCGTCTGAAAGTGGGCATTGTGGATGAAAGGTCCGAAATCGCTGGTAGCTACAAAGGAGTACCTGGCTTCGACGTAGGTCCCCGCACAGATGTGATGGACGGTTGTCCAAAGGCTGAGGGCATGATGATGATGCTTCGCTCCATGTCGCCCGATGTCCTGATTGTGGACGAGATCGGTCGTCCGGAGGATGCTGAGGCGGTGATGGAAGCCCTGCATGCAGGAGTCTCTGTGATCGCGACTGCTCATGGCCGTGACCTATCGGAGTTGTCGGCCAGGCCCGCCCTCAGAACTTTAATTACGGAGCAGATGTTTCAACGATATGTCCAGCTGCAACGGACGAGCCGCGGCATGACTTTTCGACTGACTGATGGCAAAATGCGTGGGTTGCAGCAGACCGGGGCAGGAGGTGAAGCCTTTGGTTAACATGCTCGGTGCGGTAATTATTCTGTCAGCCAGCACCCTCGCCGGTTTTTACAAGGCCAGACAGTATGCATTAAGACCGAGACAGTTGCGAGAACTCATTGCAGCCCTCCAGCGACTAATGACGGAGATTAACTATGGGCTCACTCCACTTCCCGATGCCATGGGCAAGATGGGAGCCCAGACCAAAGAACCTGTAAAGACGCTGTTCCTTCATGCAGCCACACAGATGGAACCTCCCCACGGACTCACTGCCCGGGAAAGTCTGCAGTCAGGCGTGGATCTGGCGTGGGGAAGATCGGCCATGAAGGCTGACGAGAAGGAAGTGATGCTGCAATTAAGCTTCAGCCTTGGCACAAGTGACCGTCAGGATCAGACCAAACATATATCGTTAGCCATTCAACAACTAATGCATGAGGAATCCCGTGCCCAGGCCGATCAAATGAAATATGAACGAATGAGCCGAAGCCTCGGGATGCTTGTCGGAGCGTTAATCGTCATTCTGATCTTCTGAAATAGCCGGGATAGTGAGGTGCCAAGGTCATGAATCTAGAAGTGAACGCAATCTTTCAAATTGCGGGTATCGGAATCATCATTGCCATGATTCACACGGTACTGAAACAAATGGGAAAGGAAGATATGGCTCACTGGGTGACCGTAATCGGATTTGTCGTTGTATTGTTCATGGTGGTCCGTATGCTGGACAGCCTGCTGCAAGAGATCAAATCGATATTTCTTTTTCAATGAAAAACGGTCATGAAGCCGGATGGTGGTGACCTGTGGAAATTATCCAAGTTGTAGGTTTGGCGCTTATCGCTACAGTGCTCATTCTGGTCATTAAAGAACAGAAACCGATGTTTGCTTTTCTGATTGCAGCCGCGACCGGCATTGTCATCTTCATGTTGTTAATTGGCAAGATCGGTGCAGTCATCGAAGTGTTGAAGCGACTTGCCGAGAATTCAGGCATGGAAAGTATCTATCTGAAAACGGTGCTGAAAATTATTGGCATAGCGTACATCGCTGAATTTGGCGCGCAGATTGTCAGGGATGCAGGCCAGGAAAGCATTGCGTCCAAGATCGAACTGGCTGGTAAGGTACTGATCCTTGTACTTGCTATACCGATCATCAGCATTATTATCGAAACCGTCATGAAGCTGATGCCGGTGTAGAAAGGGCGTGCGGACTTCATATGAAATCAATGCATCATAAGCCGCAGTGGCGCCTTACGGTTGTGCTGATGCTCTGTTTTCTGTTTGGTATCCTGGGACAGGTTACTGCAACCTCGCCTTCCGGTGAGTGGATGGAGCAGCAGGCCGATCAGCTTCCCAAGGATCAGGTGGAGAAATACTGGGATCAACTGATGCAACAATACGGTGGTTTCTTCCCGGAGGGGAAGACCCCTTCCTTCATGGATATGTTAATCCCCGGCAATGAAGGATTCAGCCTGAAATCGGTGTTTGTGGCGATAGGAACCTTCATGCTGCATGAAATTTTATATAATGGCAAACTTCTGGTCACGATTGTGATGTTAAGTGTACTCAGCATGATTCTGGAGACACTTCAGACCGCATTTGAGAAAAATAATATTAGCAAAATCGCCTATTCCATCTGTTATATGGTCATCATCATCATTGCAATCAACAGCTTCAGTGTGGCGATTGGATACGCCAAGGATGCCATAACCGGCATGATCAACTTCATGATGGCCATGGTTCCCTTGTTATTCACACTGCTTGCATCCATGGGGAATGTTATCACCGTCTCTGTGACACATCCACTCATCATTTTCATGATTCATCTGGTGAGTACATTGATTCACTTGCTGGTATTCCCGTTACTCTTCTTCTCAGCTGTTCTGCATCTCGTCAGTTCTTTGTCTGATAAGTACAAGCTGACACAGTTAGCAGACCTCCTGCGCAATATTAGTGTGGCACTGCTGGGTATCCTGCTGACGATGTTTTTGGGTGTAATCTCCGTTCAGGGAGCATCGGGATCGGTTGCGGATGGAGTCAGCCTGAAGGCCGCCAAATACATTGCAGGCAACTTTGTCCCTGTTGTGGGCAGAACATTTGCGGATGCGACGGATACGGTAATCACAGCTTCTCTACTTGTCAAAAATGCAATTGGACTCACCGGGGTGATCATCATTTTGTTTCTATGTGCCTTTCCGGCACTCAAGATCCTGGCTCTTGCCTTGATATACAACGTTACCGGTGCCATTATGCAACCGCTAGGAGACACCCCGATTGTAGGATGCCTGCAGGCCATCGGCAAGAGCATGATTTACGTATTTGCGGCGCTTGCAGCCGTCGGACTGATGTTTTTTCTGGCAATAACCATCCTGCTGACCGCAGGGAATCTGACTGTCATGATGCGCTGAATGTATGTTGGCAAGAAAGGGGATGGAAAGGATGTGGTGGCTGAGCAACTGGCTCCAGGAATTGATTATGATTGTTCTGCTGGCGACTTTCGTGGATATGCTGTTGCCCAATCGATCCATGGAACGTTATGTCAAGCTTGTGCTGAGCCTTCTCATCCTGCTGACCCTTTTATCACCCATAACCAAGCTGCTCAAAAGTGATCCGGTTGGCGAACTGAAACGGGCCATGTCTGCGATGGATGCTCCATCGGATGGCAATGCAACACTTGAACAGATTTTGGCTCAGGGCAAGCGGCTGCAAGCGGGTGAACAGGAACAATCCCTGCAATGGACAGCGAAAGAACTGGCTAACGTCATGAAAGGCCAGATTGAAGAAACAACAGGAGCAAGGGTTCAATCCGTAGAGGTACAGCTGGCGATGAGCAAATATGAAACCGAGATGGAAGCTGCCTCATCAGTCGAACTGCCAGTGATCCAGCGTGTGTTGGTCGAGATGGCAGGAGAGGGTGCTGAAGGAGAAGTGAAGTCAAGGCAACAAGGAGTCGCTGCCAATACACAACCCATATTCGGAACAGACACAGAAGCTGAGAAGAATGAAGCATCTGAAACATCTCAATTACAGCAGCCTATCCAGATCGGTCAGATTGAAGTGCCTGATGTACAGATTGATGTGAGTAAAGGGCAGCGTGATGAAAATGAAGCGTCTTCCGAGCCTGTTATACGTGATCAGGCAGATGAGACTAAGCAACAAGGTGAGACTTCCACAAGGTCCGAACATGCGGTGCAGATTATTACATTGTTGACTGAAAAGTGGGATGTTGATGCGAACAAAGTTCAAGTGAAAGAACCGAAAAGTGCTGAAGTTCTGTGAGAAGGAGGGTGTCCGATGAAGCAATGGTTCAAAAAGATGGAAACCTGGATGGGTGGCGGAGAGGGGGGAGCAAGGAGGAATCAAACCTTCCGCTGGCTGATTATCCTCGGTTTGATCGGCGTGGGAATCATGCTGTTCAATTCCTTCGTTAATGTCAAAAAAATTGATTCCGAAAATATCGGTCGGGAACCACCGGACCCGACAACATCCTTGGCCTCCATACAGAGTGACCCGTCGGAACAGAATCCTTTCCAGGCGATCGAAATTGCATTTGAAGACAAAATCAAAGGTGTGCTGGAAAACATTGTTGGTGTGGGAACGGTTGATGTGATGGTTACCGTGGATTCCACAGAAGAACTGGTCGTTCAGCGAAATGTGAAAGATTCTCAGCAACTTACCGAAGAAACTGATGCTAGCGGGGGCAAGCGGCATATGACGCAATATACCCGTGATGGCGAGATCATTACGTACGAAGTTTCAGGGGATCAGACACCGATCGTGACCAAGAAGCTTAAACCGCAGATCCGTGGTGTGCTTGTGGTTGCGAGGGGTGCAGAGAACAAGGTTGTGAAGGACCTGATAACCGATGCTGTGGAAAAAGGACTGAATGTGGCAGCCTACCGGATCTCGGTTGTACCGCGCAAACAAGACTAATTTGGTTTGTTGAATCACATGATTCAATTCTCATAAGATTGAAGCCAATTTGAGGAGGAAGTTCTAATGAATAACAAACGTCAAACGGTATGGCTCGTTTCCATGCTGAGTCTGATGGTCATTTTGTCCGCGTATTATCTGTTCACTGAGGATTCCGGTCCAATCAACGCGCCAGTAGCTGATAGTCAGCAAGTCGATGGAATGAAGCAGGGGGAAGCGAAGGAGACGGCAGGCATTCTTGATCCTACAGAAGGTTTGGTTGTGAATGAAGTAGTGAATAGCGGCGAAGTTGAAAGTAATCCAAGTGCGTCTGGCGCTGTGGAAGAACCAGCGGCTACGGAAGGTAAAGAAGCTGGAAATACAGAGAAAACACCTGCTGTTGAACCAAGTGAGAATAAGGGTGAAGCAGGCAAAGAAACCGACAAAGGGGCAGCAGCTACACCGGAGACAGACGGTCAGGCGGCGGGCACTGCAACCAAGACAGATGAGGAAGTCCTCAAGGAAATGGAAGAGCAGAATACAGCCGCATCTGCGAGCAGCCAGTTCCAGAACTACCAATGGCAGCGTGAAGAGAGCAATAATCGTAAGTATGAGGAACTGATGACTGTGGCAGGTGACTTGAGTAAAACACCAGAGGAGAATGCCAAAGCAACGGAGCAGCTCCGTACACTGGAAGAAAAAAAAGCCAAAATCACAGGCATTGAGGAGACACTCTCCCAACAGTTCGCCAATGCGATCGTTCAAGAAGACGCCGACAAGTATAAAGTTGTGGTCCTTAGTGACAAACTGGATGTAAAACAGGCAGTATCCATTGTGGATCTGGTGATGAAAGAATTGGCGGTTTCACAGAACAAAATCAGTGTGCAATACGTCACAGAGCAGTAATCCAAATCATGGAAAAGCAGTCCCGGGAGCTGGTTCCACTCTCGGGCTCTTTCCATTTTTAATGATTATGATATAATACATAAAGCCATATGACCGTCCTAGTGAGACTGGCATGATGCCGAAGGAGTGAATAATGGAAATGTTTAAATTGAGTGAAATCAAAGAACTGATTAAACTGGTAGATGAAAGTTCCGTTCAAGAGTTGGAAATTGAAAATGAAGGATCACGGTTATCGATCCGCAAACCGGGCAAAACGGAGTATGTTCAGGCAGCTGCTGTGCAACCCCAAATGATTGCTGCTCCGCAAGTACAGCCGGCAGCAGTGGTAAGTGAAGCTGCACCGCAGGTCGATACTACAAGTCATTTACATAAAATTGTATCTCCTATGGTAGGTACTTTTTACAGAGCTTCCTCGCCGGAAGCGGGTCCTTTTGTGAGCGCAGGTGATAAAGTTGTTGAGAAAACAACGGTATGTATCATCGAAGCCATGAAGCTGATGAACGAGCTTGATGCTGACATCAAGGGAGAGATCGTTGAAGTGCTGGTTGAGAACGGACAGCTGGTCGAGTATGGGCAGCCCCTTTTCCTGGTGAAACCGGAATAACCGTTATAGCTGGTTAACAGCTAACCGCATGAGCTTCGAAGGAGGACAAAACGAAATGAAATTTCAAAAAATACTGATTGCGAACCGTGGAGAGATTGCGGTACGTATTATTCGTGCCTGCCGTGAAATCGGCATCTCAACGGTAGCCGTCTATTCGGAAGCGGACAAGGATTCTCTGCATGTTCGCCTTGCAGATGAGGCTTACTGTATCGGACCGACACTGTCCAAGGACAGTTACCTGAACTTCACCAACCTGATGAGTGTAGCTACTTTGACGGAATGTGATGCAATCCACCCTGGATACGGTTTTTTGGCTGAGAATGCTGACTTTGCAGAAATCTGTGGTTCCTGCAACATTACATTCATCGGGCCTTCGCCCGAAGCCATTACCAAAATGGGAGACAAAGCTGTTGCCAAACAGACGATGAAAGATGCAGGAGTACCTGTTATTCCTGGATCAGACGGCCTTGTTGAAAATATGGATGAAGCCATCATGATTGCTAGAGATATCGGATATCCTATCATTATCAAAGCTACTGCTGGTGGCGGAGGTAAGGGAATTCGTATTGCCGAAGATGAAGAAACGCTGATTAAGCAGATTACCGCTGCTCAGCAGGAAGCACAAAAGGCATTTGGCAATGCAGGTGTATATCTGGAGAAATTCCTGACAGGCATGAAACACGTGGAAATTCAGATTATTGCCGATAAACACGGAAATGCAGCACATCTGGGCGAGCGTGATTGCTCGGTTCAGCGTCGTCGCCAGAAGTTGGTAGAAGAAGCTCCGTGTCCGATTCTCTCCGAAGAAGTGCGTACACTGATGGGCGAAGCTGCGGTACGGGCTGCCCTTGCTGTGGATTACTCGGGAGCGGGTACATTGGAGTTTCTGCTCAGCCCGAATGGCGAGTTCTATTTCATGGAGATGAATACGCGTATTCAGGTAGAGCACCCGGTAACTGAGATGGTTACTGGCGTGGATCTCATCCGTGAGATGATTTCGGTAGCTGAAGGCAATCCACTTTCATTCCGTCAGGAAGACGTGGTTATCAATGGCTGGGCCATTGAATGTCGTATCAATGCCGAAGATCCGGACCGTAACTTTATGCCATCACCAGGCAAAATCGGATTCTACCTTGCACCGGGAGGCCCTGGTGTTCGTGTAGATAGTGCTGCTTATCCTGGTTATACCATCTCACCTTTCTACGACTCTATGATCGCAAAATTGATTGTGTGGGGAGCGAATCGTGAAGAGGCGATTGCCAAGATGAAACGTGCGCTTGGGGAATTTGCGATTGAAGGCATATCCACAACCATTCCTTTCCATCAGAAATTGCTGGAGCATCCAACGTTCATTCGTGGTGACTTTGATATCAAATTTCTTGAGGAAAACGAGATTTAAAAGGTATATTGGGCTTGTTTGTCATAATGTAGCCCAAATGATATAGTATGAATAATAAGAGCGCATGTCTCCTGCAAAGGATAAGCCCGCATCTCGCGGATGTTTGCAGGAGTTCCGGTAAAGCCGGACCGGAAGGGTTCTAAAGGTTGATTAACCTGAGTCCAGCGCCCTGACGGATGGCCGCAAACTTATCTCGCGAAAGGTGTGTTGAACAGTTATGAGTACACTACCGACTGAATTTGAACGAACGGATATCGGTGAAATCCAGATCGCACCTGAAGTTATTGAAGTGATTGCTGGATTGGCAACGCTTGAAGTGAAAGGTGTTGCAGGCATGAGTGGCGGATTCGCTGGCGGATTTGCTGAATTGCTTGGGCGCAAAAACCTTTCCAAAGGCGTTAAAGTTGAAGTGGGGCAACGTGAAGCTGCAGTTGATGTTTCCGTAATTATCGAGTACGGATACCGTTTGCCACAGGTAGCTACGGAGATTCAACAAAACGTGAAACGTTCCATCGAGAACATGACAGGATTGAATGTGAATGAAGTGAATGTGCACATTCATGACGTTCAGTTCAAGAGCACCGAGAAAGTGGAAGAGATTGATCTGAACAGTCAGCGCGTAAAATAAAAGAAGACAGATTCCCCCGGCATCTTCTGCCGGGGGTTATCCCCGTCTTGGACAGGTCTTCATTATAGCGAAAAGCTATTATGACGATCTGATTTTTTGCTAGTGAACAGGTTAAGTCATGTTAGTGAGCAAGGGAGGCTGTGCAGTTCGTGGCTAAAATACTGGATCGGCTTCTGTTGTTTATATACAGCATAAGCGTTGGAGCAATATCGGCAGCCGTCATTCTTCTGATCAGCGGTGTGCTGCCTTACGAATTGAATTATCAGCAGGAACAAAACGTTATTGTTGCCTCGGTTATTGCAGCAGCCATTTTGTTTGTCCTGAGTTTACGATTTTTCTACATCTCGGTTCGGCGTGAGCGTGCATCGTTGCCGTCTGTAGATCAACGTACTGAGTTTGGTGATGTACAGATTTCAATGGAGACGATTGAGAATCTCTGTTTGAAGGCAACTTCCCGTTTCCGGGGAGTACGTGATGTCAAGGCACGCATACGCGTGGTTGAGTCAGGACTGGAGATTATGATCCGTGCGGTAGTGGATGGTGAGACACCTATTCCTGCGCTGACTTCTGATCTGCAAAAGGCGATACATGATCATGTACAAGAGATTACGGGCATCCCGGTTTCTTTTGTTACGGTGTATATCGCTAATGTAACCCAGTCGCCTAACTACAAGAGTCGAGTGGAATGAGGTGAGTTTCACTGATGCTGTGGAAAGAGATTTGGGATAGTCACAGAGGCCGAATTACCGGAATTATCGGCGGCATCTTTTTTGGATTTCTTTATGTATGGATCGGTTTTTGGGATATGTTGTTCTTTGCACTCTTGGTGTTCATCGGTTATACGTTAGGCAGACGAAGCGATTCGAAGCTGGGTTCGTCCATTCCCTGGAGGGAGTGGGGGCAATGGCTGGGCGATCGCTGGCGTCCGTTTAAGTGACCTACCTGAACCCTGCAATATGTTTCTTCCGAAAATAGAGCTGTAGTTTAGGTTGCCCGTTTTTTGGAGGAAACGTATTGCAGGTTTTTTTGTGAAAAGGGATAACAATAACAATACCGTGGAAGCCATCGATCTAATTGATAATGGATATGATGTGATGGTTGCATGATTTTAAAATAAGCATGATGACGCTCCAGAAGGAGCGCTGCAGGAGGCAGGACATGAAAAGACGTTTGGCAAGGGAAATTGCAGTACAAAGTCTGTATCAGATGGAAATGAATGAGGTGGGTGCAGCTGAAGCTGTAAACATGTTGATCAATGAAGCCGCTGAAGATAATGAAACCGAAGTGGTTATCCGCGATGCAGATGTAATGCGTACTTATGTTACTGAGATTGTACAAGGGGCCTGGAACAATAAGGAAGCGATTGACGGATTGCTCGTGGATTATTTGAAAGGTTGGCAGATCAGCCGTCTGTCTCGTGTAGATCGCCAGATTCTACGACTGTCTACGTATGAAATGGTGTTCCGTGATGACATTCCGGCAAAGGTATCGGTCAATGAAGCGATTGAATTGTCCAAATATTTTGGTACAGAAGAATCCGGCAAGTTTGTCAATGGTGTACTTGGACGCATGATTCAGGAAGTTGACGCGATTAAAGCAAAATTATCTTAAGTTATGATTAACTATAGTGCGTGTTCTTTACGAACAACCTCTAAATTTATATTCACATAAGGGAGAGAGAGTACAATGACAGCATCTATTATTAACGGTAAAGAAGTATCCCAAGAGATCCGCGCAAGCATGACAACAGAAGTAAAACAGCTTAGCGAACAGGGGGTAGTACCTGGTCTGGCTGTTGTGCTCGTCGGGGAAGATCCGGCATCCCAAGTATATGTGCGTAATAAAGAAAAAGCATGTCACGACCTGGGCTTTTATTCCGAAGTGCATCGCTTGGATGCAGACACGTCCCAAGAAGATCTGCTTGCGCTGGTGGACAAGCTGAACAATCAGCAATCCATTAACGGAATTTTGGTTCAACTTCCACTGCCGAAGCATATCGAAGAGAAAGCGGTTATTGATGCGATTGCCGTGGATAAAGACGTAGACGGATTCCATCCGGTGAATGTAGGTAATCTCGTTATTGGTGACGATAGTCTGCTTCCGTGTACCCCAGCGGGTGTAATCGAACTGATCAAGCGTACTGGACTCGAAATGTCCGGTAAACATGCAGTAGTCATCGGAAGAAGCAACATCGTTGGCAAACCGGTATCACTGTTACTGCAACGTGAGAATGCGACGGTAACCATGTGTCATTCCCGTACAGCCAACATGAAAGAAATTACGCGTCAGGCAGACATTTTAGTTGTAGCCATCGGCCGTGCCAACTTTGTGGATGCTGATTTTGTGAAACCGGGTGCTGTTGTAATTGATGTCGGCATGAACCGTTTGGAGAATGGCAAACTGGCAGGAGACGTTGATTTCGAAAGTGTGAAAGAAGTTTCTGGTCCAATTACACCCGTTCCTGGTGGTGTTGGTCCGATGACTATCACCATGCTGATGCAAAATACATTGATCGCTGCCAAGCGCGCTCACGGATTGGCCTAGGGTTTGTCTGTGGCAGATCAAAAGATCTACTCCATCAAAGACCTGAACCGATACATCCGGATGAAACTGGAATCGGATCAGGTCCTGTCGGACGTCTGGCTGCGCGGGGAAATTTCGAATTTCACACATCACTCCAGCGGCCACATGTATTTTACATTGAAGGACAAGGACAGCCGGATTAAGTCGATTATGTTTGCTTCCCATAACCAGCGATTACCCTTTGTACCGAAGGAGGGTGCAAGGGTTATTGCCCGTGGTAATGTCTCGGTGTATGAACGGGATGGGCAGTATCAATTCTACGCTACCCATATGCAACCGGACGGAATTGGAAGTCTCTATCTGGCTTACGAACAGCTGAAGAAAAAGCTGGAGGATGAAGGGTTATTTTCACCTTCGAGAAAAAGACAGATTCCTCGTTACCCACAGACGATCGGTGTTGTAACTTCACCGACGGGAGCGGCGGTGCGGGACATCATGATTACACTCCAGCGCAGATATCCTTCTGCCAAAGTTGTTTTATATCCTGTTCTGGTTCAAGGCAAAGGGGCCGCACCTTCCATTGTCAAAGCGATTGACAACCTGAACCGGATGGGAGAAGCTGACGTACTTATCGTTGGACGCGGAGGCGGTTCACTGGAGGAGTTGTGGGCCTTTAATGAGGAGATTGTGGCAAGAGCAATAGTTGCTTCTGATATACCTGTCATTTCTGCGGTTGGGCACGAAACGGATTTCACTATTGCTGATTTTGCAGCCGATTTGCGTGCAGCTACACCTACAGCAGCTGCTGAATTAGCTGTACCTAATCGAGCTGAGTTGCTTGATCAGATTGCACAACGTCAGCGTCAGTTACAGCATAGCTTGCGTCAACGTGCTGTACATAATCGTGAACGGCTCGCAAGATTACAGCGTTCGCCAGTGCTGGTTCATCCAAGACGTACCTTGATGCAGCATACAGAAAGACTGGATATGATGCACCAACGGCTTTTGAGAACAGTGGATACGCGTATGAGATGGACAGGAGAGAAGCAGGAGCGTCTGCGGGCAGCACTGCAACGATTCAATCCTCGTGAGCAGGTCAATGCAGCACGCCGTGAGAATGCGGCAGCACGCAGACAACTTGAACTTGCGATCAGGTCCATAACCAGATCGAAGCAGCAACAGTGGAAATCATCTGTGCGGCATCTGGATGCGCTTAGCCCGCTTAAAGTCATGTCACGGGGATACAGCCTTGTCTATGACGAGCAAGAACAGCGATTGATCAAGTCGACGAAGGATGTACAGCCTGGAGATTCAATTAAGATTAAATTAACAGACGGACAGCTGGACTGTCAGGTTTGGGGAATGAAGGAGGACGACAATACCCATGGCGAATGAACCGGAATTGAATTTTGAAGAAGCAATGGCGGCATTGGAAGACATCGTAGGTCAGCTTGAGCATGGTGATGTTCCGTTGGAACAGGCGATCGATCTGTTTCAGCGCGGGATGAAGCTTTCACAACTTTGCGGTCTGAAGCTGGAACAAGTGGAACGCAAGATCGAGATGATCGTAGAAGAAGATGGAGAGCTTCGCAAGAAGCCTTTCGGAACTGCTGACGATGAGAGCGGTGAAGTCCATGAGTAATCGTCCTTCGTTTCAAGCATACCTCGAAGAGGTCACAGCTCAGGTGACAGAAGCGTTGAAACAGACGCTTCCCGATCACTGGGATGTACCCCGATCGTTGACGGATGCGATGCAGTACTCACTCATGGCCGGAGGCAAACGCCTTCGTCCTCTTCTGGTCGTTGCTGCGGCGGAAGCCTTCGGTGCACAGCGTACAGCTGCAATGCCGGTAGCCTGCGCCGTGGAGATGGTTCATACCTATTCACTGATCCACGACGACCTGCCTGCTATGGATAATGATGATTACCGCAGGGGAAAATTAACGAATCATAAGGTATATGGTGAGGCAACAGCCATATTGGCAGGCGATGCGCTGTTAACACATGCTTTTTATAGCATTGTTCAAGCCGGACGCCGTAGTGGTGTGGCGGCTGATGCGTTGTTGTCCATCGTAGAGGATATGTCTGAACTCGCTGGAGCAAGAGGCATGGTCGGTGGCCAAGTTGCGGATATGGAAGGCGAACAAGGCATGACTGATCTCGCACAGCTCCAATATATTCATTTGCACAAAACGGGTGACCTGATTGTATTCTCCCTCATTGCCGGAGCACGAATCGGTGGAGCAACGGAAGGACAGTTGGAAGCCTTACGTGTGTTCGGCCGTGATCTGGGGCTGGCGTTCCAGATTCAGGATGATATTCTCGACCTGACGGGCGACGAGCAAAAGATGGGCAAAAAAACACAGAGCGACGTGAATCAGCAGAAGGTAACGTATCCTTATTTTATTGGCATGGAGGCTTCTGTAGATGAAGTGAAATCCCTTACTCAATCTGCAAAAAACGCACTTGAAAGAGCCGAGTTACCTGATGCATCCAGGTTGCTGGAAATCGCAGATTATCTGATGCGTCGAGACCATTAGATTCTGATCAAACGTGCTGTTTCAAAACCTGTATAACCGTGTAATGAATGTAATGTCCTTTTTCTGAGTGGTTGGAAAAAGTCTGTCCCGAGTGAATGCGGGAATACATATGGAGAAGAATTCTAAATAACTTGCTGGCGAGAATGCTCGTTATCGGGAGTATAGTGCAGTAAATTATGATTCTTGTTCTTTTATGTTATAATGATTTAATGTCATTTGATTCATAATGTATATATCAATTTACAACAATAACTAAACAATCTAGGAAAGCGGGGAGATTCTCGTGCTGCTTCCACAAATTAAACAACCCAGTGATCTAAAGTCGATGTCTCAGGATGATCTTGCCCTTTTGTCGGCAGAGATCCGGCAGTTTCTGATTGAGAAACTGTCTGTTACAGGTGGGCATCTTGCACCCAACTTAGGCGTGGTTGAGCTCACGGTAGCCCTGCATTACTGCTATAACAGTCCAGCAGACAAAATGATTTTTGATGTAGGGCATCAGGCTTATGTGCATAAAGTCCTGACAGGGCGTATGGAACGCTTTGATACATTGCGTCAACATAATGGCCTGTGTGGGTTTGTCAAACGAAATGAAAGCGAACATGATGTATGGGAAGCTGGACACAGCAGTACTTCACTGTCCGCTGCGATGGGGATGGCCCTTGCACGTGATCTAAAGGGTGAGGACAACCAAGTTATCGCGATGATTGGTGATGGAGCGCTTACAGGTGGTATGGCTTTTGAGGCTCTCAATCATATCGGTCATGAGCAGAGAAAACTGATGGTTATTCTGAATGATAATGAAATGTCCATTGCTCCAAATGTTGGGGCCATGCATAAATATTTGAGCAAAATTCGTTCGGATCGTCATTATCTGAAAGCGAAAGATGATGTCGAGGGAATGCTTAAAAAAATTCCTGCGATTGGGGATCGTTTGGCCAAATCGGCAAGCTGGATCAAAGACAGTGTCAAATATATGATGGTGCCAGGTGTTCTTTTTGAAGAACTGGGCTTCACGTATTTGGGACCGATTGATGGGCACGATATTCCCAAGTTGATCGAGACGTTTAAACAGGCGGATAACGTGGATGGTCCAGTCATGGTTCATGTCCTTACTACCAAGGGAAAAGGTTATCAGCCAGCAGAAGCCGATTCGCACAAGTGGCACGGGATTTCTCCGTACAAAATTGAATCTGGGCAAGTGCTGAAGGCAGTCGGAAAACCGATGTACACGGAAGTGTTCGGTCAAACACTAATTGATCTTGCGAAGCAGGATAAGCGGATCGTAGCTGTAACGCCAGCAATGCCTACAGGATCAGGTCTTATTCCTTTTAGTAAGGAATTTCCGGACCGCATGATTGACGTAGGGATCGCAGAACAGCATGCGGCAACCATGTGTGCTGCACTGGCTATGGAAGGCTTGAAGCCGGTCTTCGCCGTGTATTCCACATTTATGCAACGTGCATATGATCAGATTGTACATGATATTTGCCGTCATAACGCTAACGTGATGTTTGCTATTGACCGTGCCGGGTTTGTTGGTCCCGACGGGGAAACACATCAAGGGGTATACGATGTGGCATTTATGCGCCATATTCCAAATATCGTGCTGATGATGCCAAAAGACGAAAATGAATTGCGCCACATGATGAAAACGGCGCTTGATTATAATGAAGGTCCAATTGCTTACCGTTATCCACGAAACAATGTAGTTGGTGTACCTCTGGATGATGTACTTGTTCCAATTCCGATTGGAAGATGGGAGCAACTGCGTCCATCGGAAGGATATGCTGTCATCGCTTCAGGGTCGATGGTGCAGCTTGCAGAAGAAGCAGCGGAGATGGTGAAGCGGGAAGGTATCACAGCAGGCGTAATCAACGCACGCTTCCTCAAACCTCTTGACGAGCAGATGCTGCGTGATTTAGCTGTTCGCGGAACCAAATTGATTGTACTTGAAGAAACATCCCAAGCAGGCAGCATGGGTAGTGCAGTGCTGGAGTTCTATGCAGAACAGGGACTGCATGATGTTCATGTACAATTAATGGGGATTCCGGATCGCTTCATTGAGCATGGCAGTATTAAGGAACAACGTGAGGAAGTGGGTCTTACCGTTGAGAATGTATGTGCTGAGCTGCGCAAGATGGCCGTTCAATCATCTTACGGCATACCCAAAACACGTTTTCCTTCGTAAATCTACATGATAGGAGAAATACATGTCACTCCCGAAAGAACGAATTGATGTTCTGCTGGTTGAGCAGGGCTATTACGAAAGTCGTGAGAAGGCAAAAGCTGCAATCATGGCTGGACTGGTGTATGCCAATAATGAGCCGATCGAAAAGGCGGGCATGAAAATTCCAAGGGAAGCCAAGCTGAAAGTTAAAGGCTCGGTACATCCCTATGTCGGCAGAGGCGGATTGAAGCTCGAAAAAGCGATCCGTCATTTCGGCCTTGATATGAATGGACTTGTCATGCTCGACATTGGTTCATCCACCGGTGGATTTACGGATTGTGCACTACAGCATGGTGCGTCTCACGTCTACGCTATCGATGTGGGGTATAATCAGCTCGACTGGTCTTTGCGTAATGATGAGCGGGTTACTGTTATGGAACGAACCAACTTTCGTTATGTGACTCCTGAAGATCTGACGGGACCAGTGCCGAACTTTGCGAGCATTGATGTGTCATTCATTTCACTGCGAATCATATTGCCGCCACTCCTGGCTCTTTTGAAACAACCTGCAGATATCGTTGCATTGATTAAACCTCAATTTGAGGCAGGGCGTGAAAAAGTAGGCAAGTCC
Organism: Paenibacillus amylolyticus; assembly: GCF_050990605.1. GTDB lineage: Bacteria > Bacillota > Bacilli > Paenibacillales > Paenibacillaceae > Paenibacillus > Paenibacillus amylolyticus_H. The sequence goes on along the minus strand of NZ_CP158832.1, from coordinate 4,051,806 downwards.
GGTGTGGTACGTGATACGAAGGTGCACAAGGATGTATTGCAGACGATGCTTCATTTTTCCAGTCAACTTGGTTTGCATCTGCAGAGTTTAACTTTTTCACCGATAACCGGAGGAGAAGGTAATATAGAATTTCTCGCACATTGGCGTCTGGAAGCACCAGAGGCAACACAACCAGAGATCGATCCAGCTTCACTTGATGCACTTGCGGAGCAAGTTGCGAAGGAAGCAGCTCATACATTTACGGGAAACTCATCATAAGATGGGTTTCTTTTCGCTGGAAAGGTGATTGATGTAAAGGGAAATCGTTACTGAACCTCGAATATGTCTTCGAGGTGAGCGATAATGGATGGTCAATATGACACAATCGTTATAGGTGTACTTGCTGTCTGTTTGATCTTGTGGCTGTTTTTTGGCTTGCGTAATTGGGTGAACCGACCGATGCCGGTAAGCTTGTCTGGAATGCAACTGAACGTGAAGATTCAGGATTCCCCGGCCTTGGATTTGCTTGAAGCACAGGGTTACGAAGTCATCGGTGGCAAAATGAAAGTCCCTCTGGCTTTTGAGGCCAATGAATCCGTTTATTACAGCAGATTATTCATTGATTATGTTGCAGAACGTGAGGATCTCAGATACCTTGTTAAAACGTCTCGTCGCAGACAGCCAATTGAAATGACCGGGCCTGCGCTAAGGGATCGCTTCCTCAATTATCTGTTGTTATACCCTGGCTGTGAAGGATTGCTGTATGTTGACTTGGAGGATTCCGATATTAAGTTAATCAGGCTCATGGACTATCAGGAAGATGTGTATGATGGGGATGATCTGGACTAATATAAATAATGAACATTGCAGGGCAAAGTCTGCGGCAAATTTCAATTGCTGCTTTATTGCAATACATTTAACTGGAGGCATGTATGAAAGGACAAAGGCACATCAAGATTCGTGAAATCATTAGTCAAAATGAAATTGAGACCCAGGATGATTTGGTTGAAGCACTGCGCAAGTCAGGTTTTCAAGTGACTCAGGCGACGGTATCGCGGGATATCAAGGAACTTCTGTTAATCAAAATACCGATGGATGACGGCAGATACAAGTACTCTTTACCGACAGACCAACGATATAATCCGATTCAAAAGTTGAAGCGTGCGCTCGTTGACAACTTCCTGCACATTGACCACACCAACAATCTGGTTGTGATGAAATGTTTGCCGGGAACAGCCAATTCCATTGCAGCTTTGCTTGATAATATTGAGTGGAATGAAGTCATGGGCACGATCTGTGGAGATGATACCATTTTGATTATCTGCCGGACTGAAGGTAACAGCGTGACCGTTATTGAGCGGATCATGGGTTACATTGCTTAATGAATGGTTCAAAAACATAATATCTGAGTTAGTCATCCGGAGGTGTTTTTGCAGATGTTAGTTACGTTATCGATTCGCAATCTGGCTGTGGTGGAAGAAGTGGACGTAGTATTCCATCCGGGATTCCATGTACTTTCAGGGGAAACGGGTGCAGGGAAGTCGATTATTATAGATGCACTTGGCTTAATTGCCGGTGGACGGAGTTCAGCGGATCTGATCCGGTACGGGTGTGAGAAGGCAGAGATGGAAGCCCTATTTGAGATGGAGCAGAGTCATCCGGTATGGCAGACATTAGAGAAGCTGGGTATCCACTGTGAGCCGGAAGAGCATTTGGTCATTCGACGTGAGTTGAACATGCAGGGGAAAAGTACGTCCCGTATTAATGGGCAATTGGTCAATCTGACCATGCTGCGTGAAGTAGGCGAGAAGCTGATCAATATCCATGGACAGCATGAACATCAGAGTTTGCTGCGCGCAGAGAGCCATCTGGGGCTTCTCGATACCTATGGCTCGGAAGTCATCGGACCTGTCAAAGCGAAGTACCAAGAGCGCTACAGCAAGTTTATCACGGCGGAAAAGGAACTGCGTGCGCTTCAGGAGTCCAGTCAGCGGGCATATCAACTCTTGGACATGTATCGCTTTCAGCTTGAGGAGATCGCAGCGGCAAGCCTTACACGAGGCGAGGATGAATTACTCGGGGAAGAACGGGTCAAACTATCCCATAGTGAGAAAATGATGGACAGTGTTGCTGGTGCATATGATCTGCTCAGTGGTCAACGCGGACTTGAAGCTGTGAGCATTGCTCTTTCAAGAATTGAAGACATTTCTGGATATGATAGCAAAGGACTGCAACCGATTGTAGAGCAGCTGCAATCCGCATTTTATCAATTGGAAGATGCGACTTTCCAATTAAGGGATTACCGTGAGAAGATTGAATTTAATCCGGCAAGACTGGAAGAAGTGGAGCAAAGGCTGAATCTGATTTCTGGCCTCAGACGGAAATACGGGGACAGTGTTGAACTTATTCTGAGTTATTATGATCAGATTAGCCATGAGACCGACCAGCTGGAGAACAAGGACGAACGGCTGGAGAAATTGCGAGCTGAACGTGACAAAATGCTTAACCTTGTGATGGAGTCTGCTGAAGAACTCAGCAAGGTTCGCAAACAATGCGCGGAAGAACTTGCTGCACAAGTGGAAAGCGAACTCAAGGATCTGCAGATGGAGCGGACTACACTGCGTGTTCAGATTACTCCATTTGAAGATCCGAAGGGCATTGAATGGAATGGACGCCGTATTCGTCTGAATCGTCAGGGTGCGGATAATGCGGAATTCCTGATTTCACCGAACCCGGGCGAGCCATTACGACCACTTGGCAAGATTGCTTCAGGTGGTGAGTTGTCGAGAATGATGCTGGCGATGAAGAGTATCTTTGCGCGACATGATCGGATACCTGTGTTAATTTTTGATGAAGTTGATACCGGAGTTAGTGGTAGAGCAGCTCAATCCATTGCGGAAAAACTGTTCCGCTTGTCTTCAACTTGTCAGGTTTTCTCAATAACTCACTTACCACAAGTGGCTTGTATGGCAGATCATCAGTATCTCATTGAGAAACATGTTTACGATGGACGGACGATGACGCAGGTGGAATCACTGTCAGACGAAGGCAGAGTGAAGGAATTGGCACGTATGCTGGGCGGCGTGGAAATTACAGAAAAAACGCTGCATCACGCACAGGAAATGCTGAATCTGGCGGAAGCCAAAAAAGGGTGAAACGGACGGCTGGCGTAATGATTGACAGTAATAAAAGCCTGGGGGCGAGGTTATCTTATAGGTACGCAATTGGCGACCACCTTTCGTCAAGCGAAAGAAGCAAAGGGAGTGTGACAGCCATTGAATTCCCCCCTCAGGAAGAAATTGCTAGGTCTTTTATTTGCCTTCTTTCTTTGTGTGATAAGCCAGGCCATTCAGCCTGTGCAAAGTTATGCTTCACTGCCGGATGAATTGCAAGTGTTTGCTGGCAGGCAAGCGGATGTCCGGCTCGCTGTACCTGCTGCTTCAAGCGCCGTTGTAGATCGTCCTGATATCGTTGGTTTGGATGATCAGACAGCGATGCATGTTACCAGGCAACAACCTTTGCATCTTCACCCCCAACAGACGGGACATGCCAAATTAACGTTGAAGTTGTGGGGTAAAATTCCGGTCAAAACAGTCCATGTGAATGTGATACCGGATTTGCGTGTTGTACCCGGGGGTCAAACGATTGGCGTCAAAGTTAAATCGGCAGGCATTCTGGTGGTAGGTCATCATCTGGTTCACTCTGGGCAGGATGAGCGTGTATCGCCAGGAGAAACGGCAGGCATTAAGCTCGGAGATCTGATTACGCATATGGATGGTAAACGCCTTGATGGCGTGTCAGGTGTCTCTGAAGCCGTTGAACTTGCAGGTAAAAGTAAAAAAGGTATTGATGTTGTGTTGAAACGTGGTAAGGAAACGGTGAAGACACGATTAACTCCGGCGTATGACTCCGAGGATCAAGCGTGGAGGCTTGGATTGTACATTCGTGATTCTGCAGCCGGTGTTGGCACACTTACCTTCTATGCTCCAGATCAGGGCGTATACGGCGCACTGGGTCATGTCATTACAGATATGAACACTCAAACATCTATTGTTGTGGGTAGTGGTCAGATCGTTCAGTCCAATGTGACGTCCATTTCAAAAAGTGAGACCGGTGATCCGGGTGAAAAACGTGCTCATTTCCTCAAGGAAAGCAAAATTTTGGGCAATATTGAACGTAATACGGCTTTTGGCATCTTTGGTAAAATGTCTGGAAATCCTGAGCACAGTCTATATTCAAAAGGTATTCCCGTCGCTTTCTCTCATGAAGTCAAAGAAGGACCTGCAGAGATACTTACCGTAGTTGATGGTCAACAAGTTGAACGCTTCTCCATTGATATTGTCCATGTGGCAGATCAAACGGAGCCAGCAACAAAAGGTCTGGTACTTCGAATCACGGACCCGAAACTGCTGGATAAGACCGGAGGCATCGTTCAAGGGATGAGTGGCAGTCCCATCGTACAAAATGGTAAGTTGATCGGTGCAGTGACTCATGTATTCGTGAATGATCCGAAATCGGGTTACGGTTGTTTCATTGAATGGATGTTACAAGATGCTGGCGTTATGATGAAAAAGGAAAACGATAAGAACCTCAAGGCTGGCTAAATAGCCCTGAGGTTCTTTTTTGTCGAAAGCAAACATAATATATCGGATAATGAAATAAATTATTTATTATATAGGATCAAGAAAAAAAAATAAAGAAAAATAATTTTCGACAGGAGGAATTTAACTTGCTGTGTCGAAAATTTAACGTGTAAGGAAATGTACGAAACGATGTTTAATTTAAAGGAGGATACCGTTTTGCAAAAAATTGAGGTATTGCTGGCCGATGATAATCGTGAATTTACGAATTTGCTTGCCGAATATATATCTGAGCAGGAAGATATGGAAGTAACCGGTATTGCATACAATGGAGAAGAAGTACTGCAATTGCTGGAGCAAACTCGGGATGTGCCGGATGTATTGATTCTGGATATTATCATGCCTCATCTGGACGGTCTAGGTGTGCTTGAGCGCTTGCGCAGCCTGAACCTGTCTCCACAGCCTAAAGTCATTATGCTTACGGCATTCGGACAAGAGAATATCACACAGCGTGCCGTGCAACTCGGAGCTTCTTATTACATTCTCAAGCCATTTGACATGGAAGTGCTTGCGAATCGTGTGCGTCAACTGGTTGGAACACAGACCGCGATGTCCACGAGCAATGGATCATCCATGTTCATGAAATCCAATGTCGTGCCAATGGGTAAACACAAAAATCTGGATGCAAGCATTACGTCCATCATACATGAAATCGGTGTACCTGCGCATATTAAGGGATATCAATATTTGCGCGAAGCCATTACGATGGTGTATAACAATATCGAAATTTTGGGAGCCATCACCAAAACACTGTATCCGGCGATTGCCGAAAAATTCAAAACCACGCCGTCCCGCGTCGAACGTGCGATCCGTCATGCCATTGAAGTGGCGTGGACACGCGGTAACATCGACAGCATCAGTCACTTGTTTGGCTACACGATCAACATCAGCAAGTCGAAACCGACGAACTCTGAGTTCATCGCGATGGTTGCAGACAAGCTGAGAATTGAACATAAGGTAAGCTGAACGTAGGCGTGGTGCGGGTTTTGGCATATTTACCGTCTGAACAATTTTGGTGGTAAATATCTGGATCATTCGATTTGGAACCGATAAACTTTTATGATATAAACCAACTAATACCGTCATTTATTGGGTTTGGAAAAATCCAATGAAGGGCGGTATTTTTATGAATGATATTGAATTTCAGTTAGATAACTTTATGCTGTACTGTTCATCCAAAAATCTTTCACGTAAGACCTTGTCAAGCTACGAGCAAACGATGAAGGTACAGTCAGGGCATATCTCTCTTATAAAAGAAACAAAGATGGTTTTAAACAATGTTCTGATGCAATTTAATTTGATTTATGTGAAGTATGCTAAGTATAGGGACTTAAAGTTTTAATGAATAAATATGCAAAATTGAATTTAATCAGGTGTTTCAAAATATTTTTATATAATATGGATATTGTAGGATCCTTAATATTGTCTAATCCAATTTATACAAAACTTTTGAGGGACAAGGGGAGGGGAAGTTTAGATCATAATAATATTCCATGTGGTATTTTTTACAAGTGAGTGTTCTACAGCGACGGACTATTTCGTCGAGAAAATCATGCTTACTAATAAAATAGCTCTTTCAATAAGAAAGAGCATCAAGGAATGGTTATAGTTTAATTGTGCAGATAAGTATCATCACCGTTCTGGTTACCAAAATAACGGAGACGATAACCTTCTTTATAACGTGCTATGACTTTGTCAATTAACAGATCATCTTCAAATTGAATGTGACCAGTTAAATAGAGAGCTACCAAGTATTCTTCAAATAATAAGTTTCCCAGAACCATTTCCTCTTTGGGAATTTCCAGTTGTAACACACCTATCTCAATACATAACATATGAGAAAATCCTCGTATTGTAGAGTTGATGATCCAAGCAAATTCTAATGGTTCATAAATTTCTTCTTCGTTGTTCAGTTTTAGCAGCTCAACAATTCCACGTTGATCTTTGAAAACATAAGCAGCAATAGCTTGATCAAACTCAGCATCAGGGTCGTTACTTAAATCAGAAAATATACTTAGATCGACCTGTTCCGCGTAGTATTTTTTGATTAAGCGATCATGAATTTGCCCTAAAGAGAAAGGATTAGGGATATCAAGAGTGAGATATTTTTCGTGTAATTTTTGTATATCAATTTCCAATCTTGTTTCCTCTTTTCCTTGGATTATTTGGTAAAGTTAAAAAATAAAGTGAACTTAAAGGTATAAGTTCTGGAGATGGTATATGTAATTCTATACTAACATAAGAATAACCTTATTGCTTAGGATTATGGTTTCTTTATAGCTCCCATTTGACTTTCAGTTCCATAAAAAATATGACCTGAGCGAACTCCGTTTGGCTTCTGTCCATGGAAATGCCAGAAATAGCGAGTGTCATTGTAGTTCGTTTTGTAATGATTTTCTGGACCAACAATCTTACCTCCGCTTGCATGTTTAGATGCGAGAGTTCTAGCATCGTTGTAATTAGGTGTCCATACTTCACCAAACGGACTGGTAACACGATCAAGTGCTTGCTGATCAGTTAATGGGGAACCTACATACATGTAATTTTTATCATATTTAACTGTATAATATTTAGGTTTATCTTTCTGTTTGCTCTTTGTGAGTTCACTCACAAACGCTTTAGCTTCTACGAAACCATCAATAACTGCTACTCCAACAGCGGCTCCAGCAGCCAGCCAAACTAAAACTTTTCCGATTTCCCAACCAACCCAAGGGAGTACCCATGCTACTTTCGACTCTTCAAGTGGGACATCTTTTCCAATAATATCAAAGTCGCCAATGTTTACATTATGGTAGTTCTCTTTAGACGGAGTTTCTGCAACGTTACTCTGACTTTGACTTTCATTATCTGTGCGAGCATCCTCTGTAATATTTGAGCTTTCATCAGGCACAGTTTCTGGAACAATATTATTCTCTGTACTAGTTACAGTTTCTTGATCGTTTTGCAGTTTTTCAACCCCTGCGGCTAACGAATAAGATTGTGCACCTGTCACAGCAAATAATAAGAAAGCCATGGTTAGAGCAGTAATACGGAAAAACGATTTTAAAGATGCCTTTTTAAACAATTAAATTCCCTCCGAAGTTTTTTATTTACACCATCTCCAAAATGGGTTATCGATTCTACTAAGTTAATTTAGAACCAATAATTAGGAGGATAAGGCAGGTGACATCAATAAGCAATGATAGTAATAATACGTATTATTTGGTAATGTAAAAATTTATTGGGTATTAATTTACATAAGGAAATATGAAGAGGTTCTAATAGTTCAATGATACTTGATCTAATATTCTTAAATTTTGCTTTGACTACATTCATAGGTTATTGATAAATATTAATAAGATTGATCTTTGTGAAATGTTTTTTACATATGGTGTAATTGCATACGTATGAAATGGTGAGCACTTCCTTTGAAACAAGAAGGGAATCGTTCCATGCAATATATTGTATCTATTATTATTAAAACATTTTTTGAAATTTTCGTGAGTTTTGCTTTGAAAATGCTTGTGCAATTTCTTCGTAATTGTATCAGTAAAATGATAGCAAGAAGAAGAAGAAGGAGAAAGAGAAAAATTAAAGTAACAATTGTGATTGTGAAGATCAAAGTGTATCGATTAAAATAATTTCAATGTGAAATTTGCTCACCTGCTGTTCTCCTGTTTCTTGGGGGAGACAACAGGTGAGAAATAAAATAAAACATAAAAATAGATTTTGTCGAAAAGGTTGCCGTGTGTTTAGAGGCAGCTTTTTTGATGTCTAGAATAAGGTAAGCTGAAAGGATTAGGGGTAGTAAGCGGGCAAGGAATTACTGAATTCAGTTTATATTCTGGCCAAATGAATTTTGGCGGCTAATATCTGAATTCGTTCATTTCAGGCCGATAAACTTCTGTGAGATATGCCAACGAATACCGTCAATTATTGGATTTAAGATCCAGTAATTGACGGTATTTTTGCATAACGAAATAACAAAGATTCATGATGATGAAATTTATTTTTGCATGATTGTTTCCGAATTTTTAGATTAAGCAATAAAGAAAGCGCCCTATAGCAAAATTCAGAAATATGATCTTTCATAAATTTTTACCTTCAGTTAACGCTTTTTCAAGTAGAAAGTGGTACGATGTGACCATTGACAAAGACCTACATATATATTTGAAAAGTTCGGATTAGATGCTACGAACAGAGGGGTAGAATCGTATGTTTACGCAAATAGGCGAGATTGCTGAACCAATTCCTGTAGTACAATCTGATACCAAATGTGATATCGTCTATCATCTTTTCAAGTCCAATCCCAGTCTGGAAGGTATAGCTGTTATGGGGGAGAAGGGTGTGTCATTGATGATGCGCCCTCGATTCTTTCAGCAGATTGGCACTCAGTATGGCTATAACCTGTATATGGGACGTCCGGTAGAACTGGTGATGAACACGCAGGCTCTGGTCGTAGATTATTCGGAACAGATTACAGATGTCAGTGTTCTAGCCATGGACCGCGATGAAGGTGAAATATATGATCTTGTGTTGGTCACGTCAGGGGAACGTTTCTTTGGAGCTGTGAGTATTCGACGTTTGTTGCTTGCTGTTGCTGATGTACGGGCTGAAATGGCGATTTTCATGAACCCGCTAACAGGTCTTCCAGGGAATCATATCATTAACGAACGGCTATATCAGGCGCTGCAGATGGACCATTTTAGCGTACTGTACGTTGATCTCGATCAATTCAAATCCTACAATGATAGCTACGGCTTCAAAATGGGGGATCAGCTTATTCAGGCGACAGCTAACTTGCTTCGCAAGCTTTTTGTTATCCCTGAAGCTTTTCTTGGACATATCGGTGGTGATGATTTTATTACAATCCTGAATCACCATGATTACAAATATATTAGTGAGGAAGTCATCTCAGGTTTTGAGGAAATGAAAAAGACGTTCTACAACGAACATGATTGGCATCATCAATATGTTCTGGGGGAAGGACGTTCCGGGCTAAATCGGCCCATTCCTCTTGTGTCGGTATCCATCGCCGTTGTAACCAATAGCAAGCGAAAATATGAAAACATAGATCAGATTATTGATGAGGCCACAGGCATCAAAAAAGGTTGTAAAGCGATTGCTGGCAGTATCATCTGTGCAAATGATACCGCCAGTACTCCGTGCTAGAAATAAAAATACACATACGATCTAAATTGATCCGAATTCTAGGTTTGCCTTAATACCCAAACATTACGATGCAGAAAAACCGCTACGTATCAGGAATTAGTCACCTGTCATAGCGGTTTTTCTATCATTGGATGCGTGCGGGTCAAAGGCTGTGTTTCGAAAAAACACTTCAACCGCAATATGTATACATATAAATTAGTTTAATTAGAGCGTGTCAGATTCGGATATCAACGGATGGATATGAAGCAGTAGGAGATGCAGAAGCCGGATTATGCGGGCCGTTTCCGGATTGCTGATCTGTGATTCCGCCATCTGACGGGTGCTCCTTACTTTCCGTTTTCTTTCCTTCATTTACTTCCTTATCTTCTTCTCCAGATGTAGCAGAAATAGGAGTTTGTGCTGCCTCTTTAGGTGCGGGCTGATGGATATCTTTCATTAGATCCCCAATCTTTTGATTGACCTTGCTCAACTGGGTGTTGATGTCCTGGACAACCTCTCGTTTTGCCTGAAAGACGGTGCGCTCTGCGTTTTCCAACATCATTGATTTGCCGGGATCGAGATCATTTGTAGGAGGATTAATCTCCAGAACAAGTCGGTCGAATCGGGTCTCTCCTTCAGTGGTCTGAATGGAGCCCTGCATGCGATCACGCAAACCGACCAGCTTACCCAATTGATCATAAGTCTGACTATGTTTGATTAGATGATCCAGTGAAGGGGCTTGTGTCTCATCGGTTGGTTTGGGTTGTTGCTGTTGAGTCTTTTCAGGCTGTCTTAATTTGTTTTTTTCCTGTAATTCCTCTGCTTTAATTTGAGCAATCTGGCTGTCGATCTGGGAGATGGAGCTTGTTAAGGATTTAATCCGCTGAGCTTTGGTTTTGGTATCCAATTCGTCATTGGTTTTTACCCCTTGCATTTCTTCATTGAGTCGGATCTTCTGCTGCATGAGTCCCTGAATTTCTTTATCCCGATTGGAGACTTGATTCCCGGGAGTGAAACTGCTTTTGGTTGCAGATGAGATTGAATTCATATCCTTTGTTCTCCTTCTCTTTTTATCATGGCTCTATTTACATATATCGGATATTAAGAGAAGGATTTGAATAGTTGTTTTGTCTGATGCATTCATTACGGCGGTTGTATTGCGTACTTCATCATAATAATTGATAATGGTTATCAATAAGTTAGTAGAGTATAGATACTATTTAAGTAGACGGAGATGGGTTAGCAAAATGTGGAATGATTATTATATCCTCTGGAACTATGCTGCGGTGAGTATAACAGATATCCGTTACATGGAATTAGAGGCATATGAAGAGATGAAATACAAATTTCCAACAAGTACCTTTGTACTCACCATTCAGGGTGAAGCTGGAGTGAGCATTGACAACCAAACGTATCAAGTGAGTCGCTTTTATATTCTCCATGGGGGAAAAGGGAGTAAGTTGGTGATTCAAGCAGGCGAATCCGGATTGCGTTTATATTACTTGATGTATAAAGCCAACCTGCCTAGTGGAGGAAGAAATGATCTGGGAAGGTTAATGGAGCGAATCAATCCGTTCCAAATAAACTATGGATTTACCCCCAATACGCCAACCATTTTATATGAGCAATTGAAACAGATGCACGTTTTGTGGGATCAAAAGAACTCTATTCAGCACTTTCAGGCCAAGAGTTTGTTCTATGCATTTGTGGAGCAGGTATCGTCACAGATACCTCGGGTGTCCAATCGCTATCCAAATATTACGGATCAGGTCAGCAAAGTCATTGAAATTGTAAAGTCTTCCTATACCCAGCCACTTACGCTTCATGCTTTGGCAGAAATGATCGGTTCCAGCCCAAGAAGTTTGTCACGCAAGTTCAAACAGTCGACTGGAACCAGTCCCATCGATTATCTGATTCAGTTTCGTTTGTTCAAAGCCAAAGAGATGTTGCTGCACACGGACGCCACGTTGGATGAGATTGCGGCTGGCATCGGTTATCCGGATGGATATTATTTGGGACGTATGTTCAAGAAGCATACAGGTCTTTCTCCTTTGCAATTCAAAGAAAAGACCTCAACACCCCTATATTGGCCTGATCTGACATCAGGCATGGCGCGAAATGACATTTTCAGAGGTGGAAGTGGAAGGTATGTTTATACTGATGGTGATAATCATTATCAATATAAGCATGGAGGGTCAATCAATATGAACAGACAGACAAGAACGGGAATGCTGCTGAGTATTCTATTAAGTCTTACATTACTGCTAAGTGCCTGCTCTACAGGAGTTGCCAGTAATTCAAGCGGGGATGCATCTGGAAGCAATAGTACGTCAAGTTCAACGAAGACAGTAACAGGGAAGAATGAGGGCAAAACATCGGAACCACGTACAATCTCAACAGTTAAAGGAGATATTACAATCCCCGCTGAACCTAAACGGATTGTGGTTGACTTGTATCTGGGAAGCCTAATTGCTCTGGGAATCAAACCTGTGGGTACACCTGAGTTGAACCTCAAGAATCCTTATTTTATCAAGGCACTTGAGGGTGTGGAAAATATTGGTGAATACGAAACCATTTCGCTCGAAAAGGTGTTGGAACTTGAACCAGATCTCATTGTAACAGGTAATCCTGATTTATTTGATTCCTTTAGCAAAATAGCACCAACCCTGGTTGTTCCTTTTGGTGAATTGAAAAACACCCACGAAGAGATTGCCTATTTTGGTGAGGTGTTGAATAAAGAAAAAGAATCTGAGGCTTGGTTAGCCGATTATGACGCAAGAATTGCAGATGCCAAAAAGCGCGTTGGTGAGGCGATTGATCCAGCATCCGAGGTGTCGGTCATGCAGTTCAATGATAAAGGGCCGTTAGCCTTTGGTGATAATTTTGGTCGGGGAGGTCAGGCAGTCTATAGCGCGCTTGGTTTGAATCCTCCTGCAGATAAAAAAGAGATTTTAATGAAGGATCAACTGGTTGAAGTTTCATCGGAAGCGATTCCTGAATTTGCCGGAGATTACATTATTCTAACAGCAGACAACCTGACACTGGAAGAGTTGAAATCCAAACCGGTCTGGAGCTCATTAGATGCGGTTAAAAATGATCGTGTGTTCATCTGGAGCCAGGATCGTTCGTGGTACTTTGACCCGATTGCAACATTGGATCAAACAGAGGAATTGGCCGCGTGGTTTACGAAGATCTCTGAACCAAAATAAGCGTAACAAATGCTTGGTGAGATGAAATCCAATTCCATTCTAAAATTATAGTTGATAATGAAAATTATTATCAACTATAATGGAAGAATGATGACCTTGTAAGGCTGGGATTGGAGAGTAATTGATGCAATTAGACGAACAGATGAAATGCTGGAATTTTGCCGCTGTTAAGGTTCTGGATATACGCCAGATCGTTATGGAGGCAGGTGAACAACTGAGTTCCTACACACTTCCGGCAAATGGTTTTATATATACGATTCGGGGATCGGCTGTCCTCCAATTGGATGGACAAACATACAAGGCAGAGCGATTTTACATGCTTCATGGGGCCAAAGGGTCTTCACTGGATATCCAAACCAACGAAGATTACGAATATCTTCTGCTCTATTACAGAGCATTCCTTGCCTTCCCCAGTTATCGCAAAAAGTGGTTATTGACACAGCCTGAGGTTACACCGTTCTCTTTGCAATATGGATTTACACCAAGTAGTCCGCTTGGACTGTTACGTTACCTGGATGAGATTGAAGAGGCATGGGCACAGTCTGGAAGTCTGGATCTGCTTCATACGAAAAGTTTATTTTACCAATTCATTCATGAATTGATGGTTCAGCTAACAGAGCAAGAGATCAAAACAGAGTTTGCTGACCCGGTGAAACAAACACTTCGTTACATACAGAACCATTACAGGGAACAGGTCACGCTTGATTCTCTGGCTGAACAATTCAACTACAGCTCTCGTCATTTATCCATGCAATTCAAAAGAAAAACGGGTTACAGTCCAATTGATTATTTAATTCAGACTCGAATCGCCAAGGCTCGTACTCTGCTTGTACGATCTGATGCAACACTGAGTGAAATTGCAACAGAGGTGGGTTATTCGGATGTGTATTATTTTAGTCGTATCTTCAAAAAACATGTGGGGATCTCTCCGATCCAGTATCAACGAAAGATGAGAGAAGAAGCTAGAACAGAGGATCGTCCATTGCAAATATCTGAATCGTCCATTGGCCGAGGATGGAAGTCGGGATATATTGATTATGAGAATCATTATCAATATATAGACGGAGGGTCTACACCAATGAAAAGAAGAAAAACAAGTTCAAGTATGATTATGGTTGCATTATTGAGCATCACGATGCTCCTCGCAGCCTGCTCCTCAGGTACAGCAACAACACCAGCAGCTGGCGAAGGAACGGGTGCCAGTTCCAATAATAGCAGTACGGCCGTGTCATCAGACACAGGAAGCCAGACGAACAAAGACAATGAAACACGCACGGTCTCGACGGTTAAAGGGGATGTTGTTGTTCCAGCAAATCCTAAACGGGTTGTTGTATTGTATCTCCAGGGAGACGTCGTTGCGCTTGGAATTAAGCCAATTGCTACATCTGAAGTATTCAACGGGGCTGCCTACAAGAGTGAGCTTGAAGGTGTAAATTCACTAGGCACCTGGTTCGAACCGAATCCGGAAGCTGTCATTGACCTTGATCCGGATCTGATCATTGTTCCTTCAGAAGAGACGTACACGTTGTTAAAGGATATCGCACCTACGGTATATATTCCGTATGAAAAAATGACAACAGAAGAAAGACTCCAAAGTATAGCGAGTATTTTTGGCAAAGAGCAGGAAGCTGAGACATTAATTAATAATCTCAATAGCAAAGTCGAAGAGAGTAAACAAACACTGGCAGATGCAGGCATATTGGACAAAACGGTTTCCATTGTGGAGGGCGGTTTGAAAGGTATGGTTGTTGTGGAGAGTAAGCAATATGGCCGAGGATCTCAGGCATTATATGAATACTTGGGGATGAAAGCCCCTGAGATTGTACAGAAAAAAATTGATGTGGTTTCGGACGCGGGCGGCTCCAATTTATCCATGGAAGTATTGCCTGAATATATCGGGGACTACGTGTTTCGCTCGGTGTATGAGGGGGCAGATAACCTTACGGATGATCCAATATGGAGCAGCATACCGGCTGTTAAAGATGGTCGCCTAATTGAGATTGATTTTGATTTCTTCTACTATTCAGATATCTATTCAATCAATAAACAAATCGATTTTGTCGTTGAAAAGCTGTTGGCGGCTCCAAGAGCTCAATAGTGAAGAGCGGAGTTACTCTTAAATGTTTTGTACAAGAAATGTTTGTTTTTTAGCCATTGTATTTTGATAAGATTACCATTACACTAGGATTTAAGTGATAATGAGAATCGATATCAAATACTCGATGTTCTGGATCGAATTAACGGAGGTATTTTTAATATGAATCAGCAGTTGGAACTTTATGATGTAACCATTATCGGCGGTGGCCCTGCGGGCATGTACTCTGCCTTTTATAGCGGAATGCGGGACATGAAGACCAAATTGATTGAGGCACGTGACAGATTGGGCGGTCGCATGTTATTTTATCCGGAGAAAATGATCTGGGATGTCGGGGGTGTGACGCCAATCTTGTGTGAGGATCTAATCAAACAATTGGAAGAACAGGCACGCACTTTTGAGCCAACCCTTGTATTTGAACAACAGATTGAAGGATTCGAGCGTCAACCTGATGGCACAATTCTGTTAACTTCTGCAACAGGTGAACAACACTGGACACGTACCGTCATTTTGGCAATTGGATATGGGATATATAAAATGGCCAAGCTGGAGCTTGAAGGTGCAGACCGTTATGAGGTTAGCAATCTGCACTATACTGTGCAGGAACTAGAGCCATTCCGTGGTAAACGCGTACTGATCTCGGGTGGGGGCGACTCTGCTGTGGACTGGGCGAATGAACTGGAAGCACTGGCAGAGCAAGTGACGGTTGTGCATCGTCGTGACCGCTTTGGCGGGTTGGAGCGTAATGTACTGCGTATGAGAGAATCCTCTGTAGATGTCCGTACACCTTACGCCGTAGAGACATTGCATAGTATGAGTGGTGATGTGATTGAACAGGTGACCATCTCACACGTGGACACTGGTGAAACTGAATTGCTTGAAGTCGATGCTGTCATTGTAAACCATGGCATGAAGAGTGACTTTGGTGCAATCCGGGATTGGGGACTTGATCTTGGCGAATGGCACGTCACTACAACGGAGAGATTGCAAACAAACATTCCTGGCGTATTTGCCGCAGGTGATTTTGTAGATTATGGTAGCAAACTGTACCTAATTGCGGGTACTTTCACTGATGCTGCCCTGGCGGTAAACAGTGCGAAGCTATACATGGACCCTGAAGCAGAAAAAGTAGCTTATGTTTCTTCCCATAACAGTCGCTTTAAGGAAAAAAATAAAGCTCTTGGTGTTGTAGAATAATAAATGTTTACATTTGGATGCAAGTAAGCTGACTTCGGGTTAATCCTTAATCCCGAAGTCAGCTTTTTTTGCATAAAATGGGTAATAAGAAGGCATAATTTCAACAGATACAATGGTTGCCGAATTGAATATACACTACCAAATGTCTATAATAAGCCTGAGAAACATTAGAATAACAACTATATAAATTGAAATAAACATTTACACGATAACGGAGAGGACAGAAAAAATCTGGGGATAGCAGCGATTGGAAGATTGTTCTGTCATCGTAGTGCCAGTGTAAATAAACTTTAAATCAACTTATATAGATACAATAACTAGATCAGAGTGGAGTGCAGCGTATGAAAAAGGGATCACAGCCACAACGAGGTTTCACTTTCATCCAGCGGTGGTTCAAACGACCTGATAAAAAAAAGATCAAATGGTCTGAAATGTATCTCGCACTGGCTGGCGCGCTTCATCGCTTGTTGGTTGAAGGGCGGCGTGAACGTTCAGCAGCCAAGCGGCTGCATCAGGACTTGCCCATTAACGCGTTGGGTGAGATGAAGCTAGAGCCAGGGGATATTGTGTACACGCCAAGCTCGGAATCAACGTATTACGCCGGACATATGGGCATTATCGGTCTCGACGGCAAGGTGTATCATGTGCACCCTTATGGGCCTGTATTTGCTGATTCATTAGAGTGGTATCTCACGCGGTTTTATGAAGGAGATCGCTTCATTGTATTCCGTTCCAGACTGAATGAGGCAGGAATGAAAGCAGCCGGATGGGTACATGACCATTATAAGCAGGTAAAATTCTACCGTTTGCAGACCAATCTGCGCAGCATTGAGCGCAATTACTGCTCCAAGTTTATATATCAGGCCTATCAATTCACATCGGGACTGGATCTGTGGAGCCGCAAATTTACCCGAATGAATCAGGGGTATATCTATCCATTTCGAATTGAGCGCTCATCAGAGCTGGACGTTCTGGGAACTTTTTATAAATAAGGTGGGAACCGACTAAAATACTGTTCTTCCGAAACTAAGGAGGGCAGGTTCTGTCGGTTTTTTTTATATGTGTAGAGATTAAAAACAGGAAAAACGCTCAAAACGTCGAATAGATTATGAGATAGGCACGTACAACTTGGAATCGTATACATAAATAAAAAAGGCGAGATGATCTTTAGCCCAGAGCAAAAAAATGACTACGAAGTACACGAACAAGAAAGAGTGAAGCGAGATGAAATGGCCGGGCTTCTTACAACGATTCCGACCGAACAAAAACGTGGTTAAGCTATCGGACTATATCCCAAAAAAGGAAAGGAGGCACTACTGTTCCATATGCAAGAAAAACGTTAAATCGATCGTGCATTATGCGGCGCCACAGGGAAATGTTTCAGGGGTATGCAGTTCTTGTAAGTCTTTGGCGGATGAACGTGGAATGTTTCCCATTTAATAAGAAGAGATGCGCTCAGGAAATAAGAATTTTTTGATTTATGCGCGTTTTTGTAGTACATTAGCAAATGTATTCGAAGGAGGATTCTAATGTACTCAGGTAGACAAGACGATACTTTATACATCATGACCTACACCTTAAACAGCGGTATCAAGGGTACGGTTCCACTGTCTAATAAGCAGATTATTGAGTGGCTGGATTGCTACAGAAATGAGAAGCGCTTCGTGACCGAAATCGGCAAGGAGTTTTTTGGATTGAATGCAGGATTGGTAGCAGACTTCAAGGTTCAGAATCATTTATCAGACTATCAGCAGACCATTATGCCTACACAGCAACAGGATAACCTGGAACGCCTGTCCAGTGCTTATAAATCAACCGAGTTATTAATGAAGATTGATTGTAAATGCGGCACGGCTTACGTGACGGAATCTCCATACAAGCGCACGAAATGGTACTGCACGAAGTGTAAAGAGATTGTATTTTTGGATGCCAAAAAAGGAATGGTGGAAACGTCGCGTGGTGACGCTTACTACATGACCAACAAATATTTTGTTTCCCGGGACTAGCGGGAAGTGATCCTGTAAGCATCGCTGCAAAGCGGTGCTTTTTTGTGCGAATGTTTGCTCTATAACAAAAAAGCCCCAAGGGGCCTTTTTGAAAGATATCTAAGATCTTTTAGGCATTATGATGAGCATTCAACTTTGTGAGGAGGAATGAAGCAGCAACGGCAGCGTGGCTCGTAAGCTTCTGAATCGCCAATCATGACAACTGGACCCAAGGTAACAGGTTCACCATTGACGATACGTTGCGTAAAGGCTGCATCCGGGCTGCCACATACCGCACAGAAAGCCGAGAGTTTCTCAATGTCATCTGCCATGGCGAGCAAACCCCCGACATATCCGAATTCCTTACCACGGTAATCCATATTAAGTCCGTCCACAATGACATGTTTGCCACAATACGCTAACTCCGAGACAAGTTCCATAATGGCACTGCTGAAAAATTGTACTTCATCAAATGCAACAACATCAGCATCTATGGTTTGGTTCAAGATCATTTCTACGGATTCCGGGGTTAATTGCCGGGGAATGGAATGGGCAGGGAGTCGATAGCCAATGCGGCTCACGATCTCATCCTGGGCAAACCGATCATCCTCGGCTGGTTTGTAGGCCACAACCTTTTTACGGCCAAATTGAATTAATTTCTGACAACGGCGAATGAGTTCACCGGATTTTTCACTGAACATGGGTCCAGTAATTACGGTAATACGTCCTGTTTGCACGGTGCTGCTACTCCTCTCACATACGGGATTCAACAAAAAAAGCGACCTTTACAGAGTACCACAAAATCTTTGGAAAGAGCCAGAACTAATCTGCGCAGCTTTGTGTTACTATATGGATTGTTAAGGTATTGGTTACGGCAGCTAATTAACAGGAGTTGTGAAAAGAGGTGTTTAGTATGAGTGAAGCATTAACATCACTTCAAAAGCGATATGAAAGCTTGAAAGAGCAGGGTTCTCTAGATGAAGCGGCGCAGGCATTATTTGCAGAACTGTTCGCAGAAGCGGAGAGACTGCAGGCAAGTAACCTTACCTTGCGTAGAACGATCTTGAAGTCTTCTTCCAAAGAATCACGTATGTCTACCAAACTGCGGGATGCCTTATACGAATGACCCGGAGATTACTCCGGGTCCTCTTCTGTCTTTAATTTGCGAGGGAATAGAATACCTGCTGTAATTCTGGCAATCATGGCAAAGGTGAGACCAATGCCTGCAAACATGTAGATTACGGTAAAGGCTTTGCTGAATCCGGTGGATGGCACAAATTCAGGATGTCCCACCGTAGTCAGAGTAACCGCACAGAAGTATAACGCATCGATCCAGTGCAGACCTTCAACACGAGTGTAAAACAAAGTTCCTGACAGCAACGTTGCTGCCGTTAAGGTAAACAGAGCCAGAAACTTGGGGTCTTTGAATGCATGGAAAATGCCTTTGAGCAATCGTTGTAACGTGATTAGAAATGATACCATGATGATCCATCCTGTCTATGTAAAGTAGGCGGTGTGTTGTATAAACACACAAAAAGCCCGGACTCATGGAGTCCTTCCGGGCGTCTCTGCTTTTTCGGGTACATTCTTGGAACGGAAACGGGGACCTACATAATTACGCTTGCGGTCACGGAACAGGATCCAGCCTCCCAGAAAACTCATACCTGCGGCAAAAAGGACAAGTCCACCGCCAAAGGAGAGCCATTGGAACCCTGGTGAAATCAGTTCGTTCCCGTGCTCGGCATAATATAGGAACAGGGCATCTTTCATCATCAGAAAACCCTTCATTGCCATTAACCCGGGGATGACCAGAACAACAATTGCCAAAAATCGCGCAAAGACCAATCTTGTATTCATGAGCATTATACCCTTTCTGCCAAAGTCGACATTAAATAAAGGTTACGCTTACAGATCATACCTGATTCCATCATAGCTTGGAAAGCATAGGCTGTCCATGTGTGATTGCTTCAAACTTTGAGTTGACCGCTCAAGGAGAGTACAATGGCATATAGAGGGTATAGGCCAAACCATGATTCAAGCCATCATAAATAATATTGAAATTTGATTCATAGAGGAGAGCATGAGAGATGCCAATTACATGTGATGTTGCAATTCTTGGAGGAGGAACCGGTGGATATGTAGCCGCGATCCGGGCTGCACAGCTGGGAAAACAAGTCGTTATCATTGAGAAGGACAAGCTTGGCGGTACCTGTCTGCATCGTGGCTGTATTCCGAGTAAGGCTTTGCTGAAAAGTGCGGAAGTATACGCCGAGATCCAGGAGAGCGAAACGTATGGCATCGAGACAGCTGGAGCCACACTTGTATTTCCCAAAGTACAGGCGCGTAAGGATGCAATTGTCGAACAGCTCCATCAGGGCGTTCAATATTTGATGAAAAAAAATAAAATCCAGGTTGTACACGCGAAAGGTCGCGTCATCGGACCATCCATCTTCTCACCGCAGAGCGGAGCAGTCGCTGTGGAGTTTGAAGATGGAGAGATGGATACGGTAGTTCCAACCAATCTCATTATTGCCACTGGTTCGCGTCCACGCGCGCTGCCGGGCCTGGAACCGGACGGCAAATTCATAATGAGCAGCGACGAAGCCTTGCGTATGGATGAACTTCCTGCATCACTCATCATTGTTGGTGGGGGTGTAATTGGACTGGAGTGGGCATCCATGCTGAATGACTTTGGCGTAGACATCACAGTAGTAGAAGCAGCTGCTCACGTGTTGCCTGCCGAGGATGAGGATGTTGCCAGAGAAATGCAGCGATTGCTCGGCAAACGAGGTGTTCGTTTCCTGACAGGTGCCACTGTTCTGACGGAAACATATAGCACGGATCAAGAGGGTATCCAGATTGATGTGCAGCTTGGTGACGATAAGCAGGAAACGCTAAGAGCGGAGAAAATGCTCGTGTCGGTGGGACGTCAGGCTAATGTCGAAAATATCGGACTCGAAAATACAGATATCAAACTGGAGCGTGGGTTCATCGCTGTGAACAAACAGTTACAGACGGGCGAGGGTCACATCTACGCCATTGGTGACTGCATCGGCGGTTTGCAGCTTGCACATGCCGCAAGCCATGAAGGCATTCTAGCTGTCGATCATCTGGCGGGCGAAACGGTACATGCCGTAGAATCCCATCGCATCCCACGCTGTGTGTACACACGTCCGGAAGCAGCCAGCATCGGATTCACCGAGCGTGAAGCCAAAGAACGTGGCTATGACATCAAAACAGGCAAGTTCCCATTTTCGGCCATCGGCAAATCGCTTATTCACGGAAGTCGGGATGGATTCGTGAAGGTGATCGCAGATGCCAAGACGAATGATATATTGGGGGTACATATGATTGGCACACATGTGACGGAATTGATCGCTGAGGCCTCGCTGGCTCAGATGCTGGATGCCACACCTTGGGAAGTCGGACAAACCATTCATCCGCACCCTTCTCTGTCGGAAATCATGGGTGAAGCCATGCTGGCGGTCGATGGAAAGGCCATTGGAATGTAAGCCAAACAAGCTTATGAGAAAGGTCCTTTCCTTTTTTGGGTAAAAGGGATTATAATAAGGTTAAGCCAAGTCTTAGTACCAGGTTATAAGATCGGGTAGTAAGAGTGGCATAGGCTCTGATTAAAAGGAGGTACCTCATATGAGTTCACAAGGTACTGCAGACGCGGTCCACCGGCATCAACAGCTGGGACTTAGCGATGGTGAAGTATTGGATATGTACAAATACATGCTGCTCGCGCGCAAGTTTGACGAGCGTTGCTTGCTCTTGCAACGGGCTGGCAAAATTAACTTTCACGTATCCGGTGTAGGACAGGAAGCTGCGCAAGTAGGCGCTGCTTTTGGTCTGGATCGGGATCACGATTATTATTTACCTTATTACCGCGATTACGGCTTTGTACTGGCGGTAGGCATGACTCCGCGTGAGTTGATGCTGTCTGCTTTTGCGAAGGCGGAAGATCCGAATAGTGGCGGTCGGCAAATGCCGGGTCACTTCGGTCACAAAAAGTTGCGGATTGTGACGGGCTCCAGCCCGGTTACAACACAGGTTCCGCACGCTGTTGGATTTGCGCTTGCTGCCAAAATGAAGAAGCAGGAATTTGTTTCTTTTGTTACGTTTGGCGAAGGATCAAGCAATCAGGGTGACTTCCATGAGGGCGCCAATTTTGCAGGTGTGCATAAATTGCCTGTCATTATTATGTGTGAGAACAATCAATATGCAATTTCGGTACCGATTCACAAACAGTTGAGCGGCAAAATATCCGATCGAGCACAAGGATACGGGTTCCCCGGACTGCGTGTAGATGGTAACGATGCCTTGGAAGTATACGCTGCAGTAAAGGAAGCGCGTCGCCGTGCCATAGCCGGGGAAGGCCCGACACTGATTGAAGCGATGATGTATCGGTTGTCACCTCATTCCACCTCCGATAATGATCTGGCTTACCGGACCAAAGAGGAAGTTGAGGAGAACTGGAAGAAAGATGGCGTTCCTCGCATGAAGAACTACTTGATCGATTGCGGCATCTGGGACGAAGCCCGGGATGCGGATCTGGCTTCCCAGCTTGCGATGGAAATGAAAGAAGCGACTGAATATGCAGACAACGCGCCATATCCTAAACCTGAGGACACTCTGACGCACGTTTATGCGGACAGCGAAGAAGGGGGACGGTAAGTATGGCAGTGATGGAATATATTGATGCAATCCGTCTCGCGATGAAAGAAGAGATGGAACGGGATGAAAATGTTTTTATCCTTGGTGAAGACGTAGGTCTCAAAGGTGGTGTGTTTACCACAACTAAAGGGCTGCAAGATCAGTTCGGCGAAATGCGAGTGATGGACACACCTTTGTCTGAATCCGCTATTGCAGGTGTTGCCATTGGTGCAGCGATGTATGGCATGAAGCCGATTGCCGAGATGCAATATTCGGACTTCATGTTACCGGCAACCAACCAGATCATTAGTGAAGCGGCCAAAATTCGTTATCGTTCCAACAATGACTGGAGTTGTCCGATTGTTATCCGTGCGCCGATTGGTGGCGGGATCTTCGGTGGGTTGTATCACTCCCAATGTCCTGAGTCGATTTTCTTTGGTACACCTGGTCTGAAAATTATAGCTCCCTACTCGGCATACGATGCCAAGGGACTGCTCAAGGCGGCCATTCGCGACCCGGACCCGGTACTCTTTTTTGAAAATAAAAAATGCTATAAACTTATCAAGGAAGATGTGCCTGAGGATGATTACATCGTTCCGATTGGTAAAGCCAACGTACTTCGTGAAGGTGCGGATATTACGGTGATTGGTTACAGTCAGCCGCTGCATTTTGTCATGCAGGCTGCTGAGGAGCTGGAGCGTGAAGAAGGCATTACAGCACACGTTCTGGATCTGCGCACATTGCAACCGTTGGATCGTGAAGCGATTATTGCTTCCGCTCGTCTGACAGGCAAGGTGCTGATTGTACACGAAGATAACAAAACCGGTGGTGTAGGTGCCGAAGTTGCCGCGATTATTAGCGAGGAATGTCTGTTTGAACTGGATGCACCCATTCAGCGTCTCTGCGGACCTGACGTGCCGGCCATGCCAATTAGCCCAACATTGGAGAAATTCTACATGCTGAGCAAGGACAAAGCCAAAGCAGCAATGCGTGCACTTGCCGAGTTTTAATTTCTTTTTTTTGGATCGTTTAAAAGTAAAGTTTGGAGTGATAATCAAATGGCTGAACGTATGAAATGGATCGAGGTCATTATGCCGCAATTGGCGGAATCGCTGGTCTCGGCTACCATAGGCAAATGGTTGAAAAAACCGGGCGACCGTGTGGAACAGTACGAGCCGATCTGTGAAGTAATCACGGATAAAGTTAATGCCGAGATTCCATCCACTGTGGATGGAGTTATGGGTGACCTTTTGGTGGAAGAGGGCACAACGATTGCTGTTGGTGAAGCAATCTGTCGCATGCAGGTCGCTGCTTCCGACGAAGAAGCGGCCGAGCAAGTAACACAAGTATCGCAGCAACAGGAGCAAGTGCAGCAAAATGCGAGCCACACTCTTGTTGCCGCCTCAAATACAGCAGCACATGACCCAAACCAGCCGATGCGCAATCGGTATTCCCCGGCAGTGCAATCCTTGGCAGCAGAGCATGGCTTGAACTTGCAAAGCATCCAGGGTACTGGAGCAGGGGGGCGTATTACCCGCAAAGATGTGCTGGCATTTGTTGCACAGGGAGGTAACGCTGCTGGATCGTCTGCACAAGCCTCATCTCCAGCAGTTCAGCATGCACCTTCTGGTGTGCCTTCTGCTTCTCCATTCAGTGGAGTGAATCGTGGAAATGGAGAAATGGGATTAACTGCTGGAGAAGCGATCTCAGCGTCTGATGCAGGCGTTCCTGTGAGACATTCAGGCATTCATCTAACCGAAAGTCCGAAAATTCCACAGATTGAAGTGGAAGGTGGTGGCCAGGGAAGATCGGAGTATTTCATCGATGTTACCCCTGTGCGTAATGCGATTGCGCGAAATATGCGTCAGAGCGTGTCGGAAATCCCGCATGCATGGACGATGATCGAAGTGGACGTAACGAATCTTGTGATGCTCCGCAATAAACTCAAGGATGAGTTCAAGCGTAAGGAAGGCATCAATCTGACATATCTGTCCTTCATGATGAAGGGAGTCGTTAATGCGATTAAAGACTACCCGATCATGAACTCGGTATGGGCGGTGGACAAAATTATCGTCAAACGAGACATTAACCTGTCCATGGCGGTAGGAACCGAAGATTCCGTACTTACACCCGTAATCAAACATGCCGATCAGCGAAATATCGCAGGTCTGGCTCGTGAAGTAGATGAGCTGGCTCGTAAAACACGTGAAGGTACGTTGAAGCTGGACCATATGCAAGGTGGTACGTTCACGGTGAACAACACAGGTTCATTTGGTTCGATCCTGTCCCAGCCAATCATTAACTATCCGCAGGCAGCGATTCTTACATTTGAGTCGATTGTCAAAAAGCCGGTGGTTATTAATGATATGATCGCCGTTCGTTCCATGGCGAACCTGTGTCTGTCGCTGGATCACCGAATCCTGGATGGCGTAATCAGCGGACGTTTCTTGCAACGTGTCAAAGAAAACCTTGAAGGATATACCATGGAAACCAAGGTGTATTAAGTAAAAAGTTGATGGGAAAGTGTATGTGCCGGAGGCCGTGCACTTTTCCTGCTGTCTACGGACAGGTGCTCAATTGTACATTGAACCTGAAGCAGAAGGGTGTGGGGAATCATGAGCAAGCCGCTGGATGTTGCATACATACCAATGCTTGATTATGAAGAGGCTTGGAACTGCCAGAAAGCGATTGTGCAGCGATTGGACGAGGGCGAGGGAGCGGAGCAGATGCTGCTTTTACAGCACCCGCCAACGTATACAATCGGTTCACAAAATCATCCGGAGCATCTGCTTCTCAGTCCGGAAGAGTTGCGTGAGCAAGGGATTTCTTTGTTTCAAATTGACCGCGGCGGTGATATTACTTATCATGGTCCGGGCCAGTTGGTAGGTTACCCGTTATTGATTCTTGGTCGGGATGAAGACTTGGATCTGCACGGCTATTTACGGAAAATTGAGCAGGTACTTATGGATTATCTTGCAGACCAGGGCATCGAAGCCGGACGCAAAGAGGGTTACACAGGTGTGTGGATTGGCGATATGAAGATTGCTGCAATCGGCATCAAGTTTAATCGTTGCAAACACCGTCGCGGTTTTGTGACCAGTCACGGGTTTGCTTTTAACATCAGCTCGGGTATTCAACATGCTGGTTTTCAGGGGATTGTTCCTTGTGGGATTGAGCAGTATGGTGTTACTTCACTGGAGGATATAACGGGCAAGTCTTATACAGTGGAGCAGGTAGCACGCGAGATTGTTCCGTACTTTAGTCGCATTTTTCCATATCAAATCAATTGGATTAGCGAAAAAGAAGCCCTTCAACGTCTGTAAACAGACCGTCGAAAGGCTTCATGTTGCTATCCGAACAGCAACGGTTCGAGAGCTATGAAAAGGGTGGACCCGATCATGGCGATCAACATGAGATAGATGATGATTTTGAACCATTTCTTTTTTTGCATGATGAGAGAACTCCTTTCAACATAAAGTAAACAAGCCATAGTAATTGTATTGTAACGTATCTACGAGAGGGAGGAAAGTCCTATGATTAAACAACAACGTGTTATCGATCAGTTCATGGAACTGGTGCAGATTGATAGTGAAACGAAAAATGAACAGAACATCTCCAAGGTGCTTACAGAGCAGTTTGCAGATCTCGGTCTTCATGTCTATGAGGACAACACCATGGAACAAACTGGACATGGCGCGGGAAACCTTGTCATTACCTGGGAAGCCGAAGGAACAGATGGAGTTGCACCGATCTTTTTCACATGTCATATGGACACCGTAACGCCGGGACAGGGAATTAAGCCTGAACTGGGTGAAGATGGCTGGATTCGCAGTGATGGAACAACGATTCTGGGAGCAGATGACAAGGCTGGGATTGCGGCATTGTTCGAAGCGATTCGTGTGATCCAGGAAAACAAGATTCCACATGGTAAAATCCAGTTCGTCATTACGGTCGGTGAAGAGTCTGGCCTGGTGGGCGCACGTGCGATGAATCCGAAGGATATCGATGCCGAGTTCGGTTATGCGCTGGATTCTAATGGAGCTGTAGGTACGATCTGTGTTGCTGCACCAGCGAGAGCTGAAATTCAAATGAGCATCTATGGTAAGTCTGCTCATGCGGGTGTGAATCCGGAAGACGGGATCAGCGCCATTCAGGTTGCCGCAAAAGCAATTGCAGCGATGACACTGGGCAGAATTGATGATGAGACAACAGCAAACATTGGCAAATTCCAGGGTGGATCACCACTCAACGTGGTATGTGACTTTGTACAACTTGAAGCGGAAGCCCGCAGTATTGTGCAGGAGAAAGTTGAATTGCAGGTTGCACAGATGCGTGACGCGTTGGAAACGACATGTCGCAAATACGGTGCAACAGCTGAATTCAGAAGTGAGATCCTCTACCCTGCATTTGGCTTCCATGATGAACACGAAGTCGTACAGCTTGCACAGCGTGCCATCCGCAGTATTGGGCTGGAGACAAGTACGTTTGCTTCCGGTGGGGGCAGTGATGCTAATATCTTTAACGGATTCGACATTCCAACAGTGAACCTAGCGGTAGGGTATGAGGATATTCATACACCCAAAGAACGCATTCGTGCCGAAGACATTGTGAAGTTGTCCCAGGTGGTCGTGGCTATTGTTCAGGAAACGGCAGCCGACAAGAAATAACATGTAATTCTTAGACAAAAGTCCGAACCCGGTCTGATCGGATTCGGACTTTTTGCGAATTCATGTTATATTTCAAGGGAGAAGACTCATTTATTTGCGTCCAGCGAGCAGATCGACTAACTTGGCATCCGGGCCCCACTCGCGCAACCACTGTTTGAGTATGAGCTGTACTTGCCGGGCTTGTCCCACCACATGTACGGATTGAGGCGTCAAATAACTATTCATTGAATGTCCCCCTGATTCGTTTTTATTTTGCTGTGAGAGTTCTATAAGCTCACCATATGCCCAAAATCAGAGAATTATACATTAGCTGAATATATAAATTGAGATAAGCTATCACCAAATTTTATCTATTAGAGAAAAAATCAAAAAAATTGGGGATAACAGCGATCGAAGGGTTGTTCTGTCATCGGAGTGGTTAGTGAAAATATTTTAGTCCATTTATATATAATCCAACGATATGGAGTTGAAGAACCAATGAAACCAAACCAATCTGTCCAATCCATCCACGCAGCGCAATCTGCCAATCCAAAGCTGGATGAAGTGACCGTATCCACCAAGCCAATCTTTGAGGGTAAAGTGATTTCACTTCAAGTCGATACCGTCAAACTGCCGAATGGCCAGACGGCTACACGCGAGATTATTCGGCACCCTGGAGCTGTAGCTGTACTTGCTTTGAATGGGGATCGCATGCTTGTTGTGGATCAGTATCGTCAGGCAATGGGACGCACCGAAGTGGAAATTCCTGCGGGAAAACTGGACCCGGGAGAAGAGCCGGAAGTTGCCGCAGCACGTGAATTGCGAGAAGAGACAGGATATGTAGCCAAGTCGCTGCGTCATTTGCGTTCGTTCTACACCTCACCGGGGTTCGCAGATGAGATCATTCATCTCTACATCGCTGAAGAGTTGGAAGCCGGAGATATGGCGCTGGACGAAGATGAATTTCTTGAAGTTGCCGAAATAACTCTGGAGGAAGCTTACGCACTCATGGACGATAACCGGATTAGCGATGCCAAAACGATGATGGCCGTGTACGCGTGGGACCTTTACAGAACGACAGGACGGTTCTAGGCATGCAAGACCAACTGGAAACGTCTACGACGTGGGAGCCTTGTTATACAGACCTGCATATCCACATCGGACGAACCTCTCGCGGTGAGGCCGTGAAAATCAGCGGCAGTCGTGATCTTACATTTGAGAATATTGCTCGGGAAGCATCGGATCGCAAAGGAATTCATTTGCTTGGTGTGATCGATTGTCATTCTCCGGTTGTACAGATGGATATTGAGCAATTACTGGAGAGTGGTACCATGTCCGAAATTGAGGGCGGCGGCATTGCCTACCAGGACACCACCATTCTGTTGGGGACAGAGATTGAGCTGCGTGAGCCTGGAATGCGTGAGTTCCATATGCTGGCGTACTTCCGTGATCTGAAAACGATGAAGTCCTTCACGGACTGGATGAAACGTTATATGAAAAATGTGAATCTTAGTTCTCAGCGTGTCTACGTGCCCGCTCTAGAGATGCAAGCCGAGATTAAGGCGCGTGGTGGGCTTATTGTGCCTGCACATGTATTTACACCGCACAAAGGCATCTATGGTAGTACTGCGGCCCGTATGGGCGATGTACTGGATACCCGTCTTGTGGATGCGGTAGAGCTGGGGTTAAGCTCTGATTCATCCATGGCCAGTTATATTCGGGAATTGGATCATGTACCGTTTCTGACCAATTCGGATGCTCATTCCCTCGGTAAGATTGGACGGGAGTATAACGAGCTGCAAGTTGCTGCACCTTCTTTTGATGAATTCCATATGGCACTCAAAGGAGAAGCCGGCAGGAGCATTGCTGCCAATTATGGACTGAATCCAAGGCTGGGCAAGTATCACCGTACTTATTGTGCAGCATGTGGCAGTATTATGGATGAACAGGCGATGTCAGCAGAGCGCTGCCCTCACTGTGGCAGTCTGAAGCTGGTGCAGGGGGTGCTTGACCGCATTCTGGCAATCTCTGATCGCGAGAGTCCGCATGTGCCTGCAAACAGACCAGCTTATCATTATCAGGTACCACTGGAGTTCATCCCCGGGCTTGGCAAAGCCAAACTGCGCCAGTTACTCGACCATTTTGGTACAGAAATGAACGTGCTTCATCGTACGCGTGAGGAAGAACTTGCTGAGGTTGTTGGACCTGTGCTAGCTGGCTTGATTGTGACTGCACGGAATGGACAACTGGAATTGTCCTCCGGTGGTGGAGGCACTTACGGTAAAGTTGCTGTTCAGGTGAAATCGTCAGATTAGATCAGTGATCGAAAGGTTGTTCTGTCATCTTAGTGACCCGTATAAATATTCTTTAGTAATATTCTGTAGTTCAACTGATAAAGCTTCACTTCACGTAGAGCCAATCTGGACAAGAAGTCATACAGGTGCATTCCGGTTCATAAGAATGACTATGAGGATGTAAGTGAGAATCCTTGCAGCATGATACCGGAAAGGGGACTCGTACCTGTATGCGCTCTTCCTACTTTACATTTAAAGGTCAGACTTCGTTATATGTATTCGTGGCTGTCTTGTTTCTGGTCGGTGTCATTTTTGGCGCGCTCATGGTCAACGCATTGTCTCTTGAGCAACGTCAGGATCTGGAGGGTTATCTCGGCAATTTCTTCATGACCGTGCAGCACAGTGCACAGGTGACAGAGAGCGGGGCATATTGGGACATTGCCATGCTTCATCTGAAATGGGTGGGTCTGATCTTTATTCTGGGTTTATCCGTCGTTGGACTACCCGGTATACTGGTTCTGGATTTTCTGAAAGGTGTGCTCATTGGATTCACAGTGGGGTACCTTGTTGGGCAGTATTCCTGGAAAGGGCTGCTGTTTGCACTGGTTTCCGTGGCGCCGCATAATCTATTTGTCATTCCGATCCTCCTGATCTGCAGTGTAGCAGCGATGACGTTCTCGTTATACATCATTCGCAATCGTGTTTTGATGCAACGAACACCGGGTCGACAAAGGCCTTTTGCTTCATATATAGTGTTAACTTTGGTTATGGCTGCATTACTGCTCGGCGTGGCGTCTTTTGAAACATGGGTTACACCTGCGATGATGCGTTGGGTCACGCCAATGCTACTACCGGCCTAACATGCATCGTATAGTGTAAAATGTTGACTTTAATTACGCACTCCCCCTATAATGAAAAGAGTGGGTTAAGTTGCAGTGTGCAGTGATTTCCTAGGGGGAGGGAGAAAATGGAAGCACGGATTGATAAAATTAAGCAGCAACTACAGTCCCAAGGATATAAATTAACGCCCCAGCGGGAAGCCACCGTAAGAGTACTTCTTGAGAATGAAGAAGATCATCTGAGCGCAGAAGACGTATTCATGCTCGTTAAAGAAAAGGCTCCCGAAATCGGTCTGGCAACCGTGTACCGTACCCTCGAACTGCTGAGTGAGCTGCATGTTGTAGAGAAAATCAACTTCGGCGACGGTGTAGCGCGTTATGATCTGCGCGGAGATACATCCAAGCATCACCATCATCACTTAATCTGTGTTCAATGCGGAAGTATGGATGAAATACGTGAAGACTGGCTTGGACCGCTTGAAGAGCGTTTGGAGCGGGAATTCAACTTTTCGGTAGTAGATCACCGACTGGACTTTCATGGAATTTGTTATCGTTGCAAAGCTAAAAATGAACAAAAACCCAAAGATGAAGAATAACATAGCATATCTTCAAGCTCTCACCGGCGGTTTTGACGGGAGAGCTTTTTTGGCACCGGACATGATCCGGAGTTTCCCCCGAATGGCATAAACCTGTGTTTATGGACATACCCTGATACAAGGACAATACCGGATTCGAATCAGGAGGGGACGCGCCCATGATTATATCAGTGCGGAGAGGGCTTCGTTTTATTCGATTTATTATATTTTTTGCTGCATTAGTTTATCTGTTCTATCATGTTCTGGATCTGTTTAATGGCTGGATCTCACCTGTGGATCAGTATCAGATGCCGACTGGCAATGCAATCAAAGTATTTCAGGAAACGGATTGGCCGGGTAATGGAGAAGGACGTCCTACGATGGCAGAGCGTCTCCGTTTGTTCTATTGGTACGGGGAGTAGCTTTGAACAGCCAGGGATGCAAATACGGGAGCAGTCTGCCAGAGCGGCAGATCTGTCAGTTGAGGAGCGTTGTACATGAAACAGACGATACACGCCTATGCCTTATACTTGGAAGATGATAAAGGGATGTCGAGCAGCACGCTTGAATCGTATCTCCGAGACGTGGACAAGTTCATTGAATTTGCAGATAAGGAATATGGCATACGCGAAGCCGATCAGGTCAGACGCACACATGTCGTCCTGTTTGCAGGTCAGCTCAAACAGGCAGGACGTGCCAATGCAACCATTGCCCGCAGCATCGTATCTCTGCGCTCCTATTTTCATTTTTTGATGCGGCGGGGTGATATTATACAGGACCCTACGTTTGATGTGGAAGCTCCCAAGGCGGACAAGACGCCACCACAGGTGTTAAGTATCCAGGAGATCGAACAACTGCTGACAGCGCCTGATATTCGTTCACCGCAGGGTGTGAGAGATCGAGCGATGCTTGAACTGTTATATGCTACAGGCATTCGGGTCTCGGAACTGATTGCCCTTGACATTCGGGATGTACAGCCAGGCATGCGTTTCATACGATGCGGTGGGGCGGGCAAGGAACGCATCCTTCCCATTGGTGCGCCAGCTGCACATTGGGCAAGTGTATATGTGGAGGAGTTTCGCAACAAGTTGCTCAAAACCGATTCGGACGAGCAGGCACTATTCGTGAATGTATCTGGCAGGCGTTTAACTCGGCAGGGTTTCTGGAAGCTACTCAAAAAAGCGGCGGTGGATGCGGGAATCTCGGAAGAAATTACGCCGCATACTCTTCGTCATTCGTTTGCAGCACACCTGATTGCCAATGGGGCGGATACACGTGCGGTTCAAGACATGCTGGGTCACGTGGAGCAGCCTGGACAACAGTATGGCAATCATGGTCGCAAAACGATGAAAGAAATCTATGAAACCCATCATCCGAGGGCAAGATAGATTTTGACGCATGGCATTCACAAATAAATGCGGAACATCGCGACGATTTAGGATAAAATAAATTGAATACATCCAAACGCCGTTATACATAAGCAGTTTGCATAAATTCGGATTGAATAGATTTTGCAAAATGCGTCTATAGACGGATCGTTTCAACTCAAGGAGGAACATACATCGTATGACAGCATTAAACCAACAAATGATTTCGGAAGCAGCATCTTATATTCAAAGCAAAAGCTCCATCAAGCCGGAAGTCGGTTTGATTTTGGGTTCGGGTCTTGGCGTACTGGCAGAACTGATTGAAGATGGCGTAAGCATCGCTTATCAGGACATTCCACATTTTCCGGTGTCCACAGTAGAAGGACATGAAGGTGAACTCTTGGTCGGAACGATCAAAGGTCGTCCGGTCGTGATGATGAAAGGCCGCTTCCACATGTACGAAGGATATGGTCCGGAACTGACAGCTTTCCCAGTGCGGGTTATGAAAGAACTGGGTGTAAGCAGTCTGCTTGTAACCAATGCTGCGGGTGGCGTGAATACGTCGTATGAAGCTGGAGACTTGATGCTGATCTCGGATCACTTGAATCTTACAGGCAAAAATCCACTGATCGGACCCAATGACGCTGCATTGGGCGTGCGTTTCCCGGATCTGTCGGAAGCCTATAGCCGCCGTTTGCGTGCACTGGCGAAGGATACGGCTGCTTCACAAGGTTTTAATGTACGTGAAGGGGTATACGCGGGTATGCTCGGTCCGAACTACGAGACGCCTGCAGAGATCAAGATGCTGCGTACATTGGGTGCAGACGCAGTGGGCATGTCCACTGTATCTGAAGTGATCGTGGCACGCCATGCAGGCCTGGAAGTGCTCGGTATTTCCTGTATCAGCAACATGGCTGCCGGAATTTTGGACCAGCCGCTGTCGCACGATGAGGTGATGGAAACGACGGAGCGTGTGCGTGAGTCTTTCCTGGCGCTGGTATTGGCTGTTATTCCACAAATGTAAGCAAGTTTTGAGTAAAGAAGGTTACCTCTTCGAATGAGAAATCATCGGGGGTAACCTTTTTTTGTTGTGTTTAACGTAAGTTTACTCATTCGTTGACTGTAGTACATTTTTTTGCTTTGACCCCATTTTCAATAAAAGTTCGGGAAATCATGCTTTACATGGAATAATTTACTGGAAACGGGCCGACAATGATTAGCAGTACATGCATGGAATATGCAGTAAGCAAGTCATTTGAGGAGGTAACCTTGTGAAGAAAAGAATAATGGCATCGTTCATGACCCTTTGTATCCTGCTGCCCCTTATGGCATCAACGGCATTGGCTGAAGAAAAACCAAAGGCAGCGGGAGGAACTGATCTGGCCCCGTCGGCGCGCTCTGCGATCTTAATGGATGCAGACACGGGAACGGTCATTTATGAGAAAAACAGTCATGATCAGCTGCCTCCGGCGAGCATTACGAAGATTATGACGATGCTGCTTACGATCGAAGCGATCGACTCGGGCAAGCTGAAGCTGACGGACAAAGTAAGAACGAGTGAATATGCCGCTTCCATGGGCGGTTCGCAGATCTTTCTGGAGCCTGGGGAAGAGATGACAGTTGATGACATGTTAAAAGGGATCGCGATGGCTTCAGGCAATGACGCCTCAGTGGCTATGGCCGAGAAGATTGCTGGCTCAGAGGAAGCCTTTGTACAGCTGATGAATGAGCGTGCGAAGGAGCTTGGCATGAAGGATACTCATTTTGCCAACTGTAACGGTCTTCCGGTCGATAATCATTATTCTTCCGCCCATGACATTGCCGTCATGAGCCGTGAGCTACTGAAGCATTCCGGGATTACGAAGTACACCGGTGCATATCAGGATTACCTTCGCAAAGATACGGAAAAGCCATTCTGGCTGGTGAATACAAACAAGCTGGTTCGTTTTTATCAAGGGGCAGACGGTTTGAAAACGGGTTACACATCCGAAGCGAAATTCTGCCTGTCCGCAACAGCGTCCAAGGATGGACTGCGTGTCGTTTCCGTAGTACTCGGTGAACCAAATACCAAAACACGGAACAGTGAAGTATCTTCGATGTTTGACTATGCCTTTAGCCAATATACGATGAAGGCTCTCTACAAGGCAGGGGATCTGCTGGGCAGTCTGAAGATCGAAAAAGGTGAAGTTGCTGAATTGCCTCTGAATGCCACGCAAAATTACAGTGTGCTGATGCGCAAAGGAGCCAAATCCAATGACATCCGCCATGAATTGCTGGTTGCCAAAGAATTGAAAGCTCCGATCAAAGCCGGGCAAAGTATAGGTAAACTTGTGGTTTACCAGGGCAATGACGTGATTAAGGAGTTCGATATTCAGGCTCCGCAGGATGTGAATAAGGCTGGCTGGTGGAAGCTGTTCAAGCGGACAACGTCCAACCTGTTTGACTAAACGGCGATTTCCGCGAGTTGCACGCATCCTTCGAACATATTTTGTAGTTAAATAGGGGTTTTCTTCTAGTTTTGTCGGGGGGCAGGAAAAGCCTTTGGAAGCGTAGAAATCCTTGTTCTAAGACAGGGAGGAGAGTGAGCAAACGTGAACTTGCATGTGGAAATGGAACACCATCGCGGGATTCTGATTGTACGATTATCCGGGGAGCTGGATCACCATACAGCTGACATGGTACGGATGCAGATGGATGAAGCCATCCAGCGGAGACAAAGCGAGCATCTCGTACTCAGCCTGAAAGATCTGCAATTCATGGACAGTTCGGGTTTGGGTGTCATTTTGGGAAGATACAAGCTCATTAAGAATAAAGGCGGCAAGATGGTGGTCTGTGACGTCAATTCGCCGGTGTACCGTTTGCTGGAAATGTCGGGTCTGTTCAAGATTATGCCGATATACGAAAATGAGGGAACTGCTCTCTCAGGTCTGGAGGTCGTCTCATGAATGAAGGAACAGGGACAAATTTCATGAATCTGCAATTCGCGGCCAAGTCAGAGAATGAATCGTTTGCACGGGTAACCGTTGCTGCGTTTATCTCCCAGCTTGATCCAACGATGGACGAGCTCAGTGACCTGAAGACGGTCATTTCGGAAGCCGTAACCAATAGCATCATTCACGGATACAACAATAACGCCGAAGGGGTTGTGTCCATCCAGGCCGAGATTCGGGAAGACATGATCACAATTATTGTGGAAGACCGCGGTGAAGGAATCGAAGATCTTGAACTGGCCAAGCAGCCGCTATATACGTCCAAACCCGAACTTGAGCGGTCGGGCATGGGCTTCACCATTATGGAAAACTTTATGGATGAATTCGAAGTCAGCAGTGAGCCCGGCAGAGGCACCTCCATCAAGATGAAAAAAAGGATTGAATCCAAGAAAGCATTGTATAATTAGGGGTTGGTGTTCTTATGGATGCTGAAGTGAAACCATCTTCACAGACCTATTTGGACGATGCCGAGGTCAAACGGCTGATTGCGCTCAGTCAGTCGGGTGACCATGTCTCACGGGATACGCTGGTGAACTGCAACATCAGACTCGTCTGGTCCGTCGTACAGCGTTTTATGAACAGGGGATATGATCCGGAAGATCTGTTCCAGATTGGTTGTATCGGTCTGCTCAAGTCAGTAGACAAATTTGATCTCAGTTATGACGTGAAGTTCTCAACCTACGCGGTACCGATGATCATCGGAGAAATCCAGCGCTTCCTGCGGGATGACGGTACCCTGAAGGTCAGTCGTTCACTGAAAGAGATGGCGAATAAAGTCCGCAAAAAAAGGGACGAACTGTCCAAACATCTGGATCGTCTGCCAACGATCAAGGAAGTTGCCGCAGAGCTGGGAGTGACCCCGGAGGAAGTCGTATTTGCTCAGGAAGCGAACAAACCACCGACCTCCATCCATGAGACGGTATTCGAGAATGACGGTGATCCCATTACGTTAATGGACCAGATTGCCGACGAGTCTCAGGAACGTTGGTTTGACAAGCTGGCGCTGAATGAAGCCATCGGTGGTCTCAGTGAGCGGGAGCGGTTAATCGTTTATCTTCGGTATTACCGGGATCAGACCCAATCCGAGGTTGCCAGCAGGCTGGGAATATCTCAGGTGCAGGTATCACGTCTGGAGAAAAAAATATTGCAATCCATCCGCGACCAGATCGCGCAGTGATTCTGGGATTGCAACAACAATATTGGCGCTTATGCACCAATATACGACAACTAACAACCTTCTATCGCGCATTATGGCGAGGAAGGTTATTTGTTGTTAGAGAAACCAAGTCAATATCCCCCCTCTTTTAATTCTTTCCTTTGCCACCTCCCAGCATATTTATTTCAACCGTTTGGAAACAGGAGGACGATGGGTAGCGGAGGGATGGAATCGGTCAAAAGGAGCGAAGCGTTCGCCTTTAGCACCGGATTTCCTCCTTGAAAAGGAGAGTTCAAGAAATCCGGGGATAACAGCGACCAATGACGGATCCATCCCGCAGCGTCAACTCACCCTCCTCACGATCTTTTTCCAACCAATTTGTAATAAATTTGCACATTCTTCAAATACTAACCTAAATTACGCAGTAAAGGAGTGCTATGGATGTCCCAGACACCCACTCCAATGGTCTATATTCGTCTGCGCAGCCGTATTCGCATCCAGAGGGGCAGAGCAGTCAAGCTTGGAGACATTGCACATGTACTGACCTCTTCTGAAGACCAGGAGGGCAGGCTGCTGGAGCTTGAACTGCTGCGCCCTGGACCGGAGGATGGCAATCTGATCCTCATTGATATATTGCAGATTATTCCCCGAATTCGGCACATCTTGCCGGAGGTAAGTGTGGAACTGATGGGATCAGGTCATACGTTGGTTGAAGTCATTGCGGGAAATGGTCAACCTTCCAAGTCCCTGTTCATTCTGGTTTGGCTGCTGCTGTTCTTTGGATCAGCCTTAACCATTATGAATTTCCATGCCGATGTGAACATGCAGGAAGTACAGATTCGAATTGTGGAGATGCTTACTGGGCATCGGGACGAACATCCCTATCTGTTCCAAGTGGCGTATTCCATTGGCATTGGATTCGGAATGGCAGTATTTTTTAATCATTTGTTCAAGAAAAAGTGGAATGAGGAACCTACCCCGCTGGAAGTGGAGATGTTCCTATACCAGCAAAATGTAGATAAATATGTGGTGATTGAAGAAAGCGAACGGATGCACGAGCAGGAACGCAGGGAGATGAATGCGGATGAGCGTTCTTAATGGAGCAATCAGCATTGTATTGGGTATTGCAGGGGGAATTGCCGTAGGAAGTGGCGTAATTGCGCTCATTCTGGTGCTCGATATGATTCCCAGGTTAGCTCAACTTACGCAATCCTATGACAAGACTCACTGGTATGAAGGGGCGCTAATTGGTGGTTCATTGCTCGGGACGGTGGCGGACTTCTGGCACTGGAAAATGCACGGGGTGCTGTTACTCAGCCCGATCGTTGGTTTGTTCTGTGGCGTGTTCATCGGTCTGCTCGCAGCAGCACTCACCGAGGTGCTTAATGTACTGCCCGTGCTAGCCAAACGATTGGGCATGAAACCATATTTGTTTGGATTACTGCTCGCCATGATTTTAGGCAAAATGACAGGTTCCCTGTTTGATTTTTTTATATATCAACGGTAAATCGTGGCCATAGGAGGATGGAAAATGGATGAACGTTCGGAGCACACAGGCCAGGAAAATAGTGATGGTATAAAGGAAGAGATGTTACACAAGTCTGCTTATGATATTCAGAAGGAAGAAGAGGAAAAAGCGTACAATAAGAAAAAACAAAATGAGATGTCCGACAGCATTGAGGAATCCGTACAATATTGGCAGGAAAACGATGATATCTCCCCACGCATGAGTGAGAATAGATATACGTTGCAACAGGTACTCGGACTTGGAGAATCGTTCGACGTAAATATGAGGGAAATGGTTCTGGGTGGCAAGCACGTTGGATTGCTGATGATCACCGGTTTTGCGAAGGATGAGATATTGCTTGAAATATTAAAAAGACTGACCTATCTCACGCCGGATGACGTGTCTGGACATGCACTCAAATCCTATTTTGAATGTTACATTCCCCATATTCAGGTAGAAAGAGTGGAAAAGATGAGTGCCGTCATCAACAAGGTTCTTACCGGCATGAGCGCAATGTTCGTTGAAGGAGACCGTTCGGTCTTAATTATGGATACCCGGAGTTATCCAGTACGTTCACCCGAAGAACCTTCATTGGAAAGGGTAGTCCGTGGTTCGAGAGACGGTTTTACCGAGACGCTTCTGACCAACGTAACCTTAGTGCGCCGTAGAATACGCGACCCTGGACTGAAATTTGAGATTATGCAGGTGGGGCGGAGAACACAAACCGATGTCTGCGTGGTGTATATTGATGATATTGTGGATAAAGTGCA
Source organism: Paenibacillus amylolyticus (assembly GCF_050990605.1). Taxonomy (GTDB): domain Bacteria; phylum Bacillota; class Bacilli; order Paenibacillales; family Paenibacillaceae; genus Paenibacillus; species Paenibacillus amylolyticus_H. The sequence goes on along the minus strand of NZ_CP158832.1, from coordinate 4,012,768 downwards.
GGTGGATTCGGTCCGTGAAAAAATTCAGCGAGTGGATATTGATGGTATTCCCTCCGCCGATAAACAGCTGGAAGAAGCGATTATCAACAAGGGTTGGAACCCGTTTCCACTCGTTCGTTATTCCGAGCGACCAGATGTTACAGCCTCACATTTGCTGGAAGGACGAGTTGTCATTTTCGTAGACACTTCCCCCAGTGTGATGATTCTGCCTACGACCTTCTTTGACCTGTGTGAACATGCGGAGGAGAACAGACAGACGGCCTTGATGGGAACGTATTTACGATGGGTGCGTTTTGCAGGGATTCTCATATCGTTGTTTTTGCTACCACTATGGCTTCTCATGGTTATTGATCCTTCGATTAAACCGATGGGGCTTGACTTCATTGGTCCGCAGGAAAATGTAAAGCTTCCGCTGATTCTACAGTTTCTACTGATTGAACTGGGCGTCGATTTATTACGGATGGCAGCGGTCCATACACCTACACCTCTGGCATCGGCCATGGGCTTGATCGCGGCCATTCTGGTCGGGGATATCGCGGTGAAAACAGGATATTTTGTCAATGAGGTTGTACTCTATATGGCTATCGCAGCCATCGGCATGTTTGCCACGCCGAGTTACGAGCTTGGACTTGCCAACAGGCTGGTCAGGTTGGTTCTGTTAGTCGCTGTTGCGATATTCAAGGTTCCGGGATTGGTGGTGGGCAGTACGTTGCTCATATTGGCGCTCACTATTCACAGGTCGTACAATTCTTCGTATTTATGGCCTTTTATACCGTTTAATGCAAAGGCCCTGGGCAACTTTTTATTCCGGCTTCCGCTGCTGGAAAATAAAAAACGTCCCTCATTTAACAAAACCCGTGACAACACCAAAATGTCCGATGATCCGGACGGAGAACTGCGAAAAAGTAAAAAACACAAATGATCTTCCGAAAAATCCATTCATCTCGCTGCCTAATTTGATATACTGGTGTAAAATCATTGGAATAGCAATTGTTCCAGTATATAAAAAAGTGAGGAATGCAGATTATGTATTTACATGGTACAAGTAAAATAAATGCGCAAGGGCATCTGGAGATTGGCGGAGTTGATGCAACAGATCTGAAAGAACAATTTGGAACTCCCCTGTACGTTGTTGACGAGCAATTGGTTCGCGAGCGTTGCAGAGAGTACATGGAAGCATTCCGTGCTTCCGGACTGGGCTTCCAGGTTGCTTATGCAAGTAAAGCATTCTGTGTAATGGCGATGTGTGCCCTTGCAGCTGAAGAAGGACTTTCCCTGGACGTTGTATCTGATGGTGAACTGTTTACTGCACTGCAAGCAGGTTTCCCGGCTGAGCGCATTCACTTCCACGGTAACAACAAAACGCTGGAAGAGATCGAAATGGCTCTGGATGCAGAGATCGGATGCTTTGTTGTTGATAACTTCAATGAATTGCATCTGTTGCAAGCTGTAGCAGCGGACAAAAATCGTAAAGTAAACATTTTGCTTCGTGTGACACCTGGTGTTGAGGCACATACGCATGAATATATTTCCACAGGTCAAACGGATTCGAAATTTGGATTCGATATCGGCAATGGTACAGCGTTTGAAGCGATTGACTTGGCTTCCAAGCAGTCTAACCTGGTATTGCTCGGTGTGCATTCCCACATCGGTTCCCAGATCTTTGAAGTTGAGGGTTTCCAGATGGCTGTTCAACGTGTTGCTGAATTTGCAGCAAGTGTATATGAGCGTCTTAATGTTGCTTTCAAAGTGGTTAACCTTGGTGGTGGATTCGGAATCCGTTATATCGACGGAGATACGCCGCTTGAAGTTGCGCAATACGTGAAGGCTATTACAGACGCCGTTAAAAATCATTTTGCCCAAATCGGTTATGCTGTACCTGAAATCTGGGTTGAACCAGGCCGCAGCATCGTGGGTGAAGCGGGAACAACGCTGTATACCGTTGGAACAAGCAAAGACATCCCAGGCGTGCGTAAATACGTTGCCGTGGATGGTGGTATGACCGATAACCCACGTCCTGCTTTGTATGAATCCAAGTACGAAGCCGTGCTTGCCAACCGTGCGAATGAGGCTGCTCAGGAAACGGTATCTGTTGCGGGTAAATGCTGCGAGAGTGGCGATATGTTGATCTGGGATCTGGACCTGCCAAAAGTGGAAAGTGGTGACCTGCTCGCTGTAGCTTGTACAGGTGCGTATAACTACTCCATGGCAAGCAACTACAACCGGATTCGTCGTCCAGCTGTTGTATTTGTCAAAGACGGTCAAGGAGATGTCGTAGTACGCCGTGAGACGTATCAGGATATCATCCAGAATGACCTGGTACCAGCGCGTATTGGCAAACAGCCAGTAACTCGTTAATTCGTTTTACAGTTGAAGCAGATGAAAAGGGCACTTCCTTTTTCGTCTGCTTTTTGTATATTCGGACTAAATTATGAAAAAAGTTGCCGTTTTTTTTGCGATCCAGACATTTTCGGTGTACACTAAGAAAAGTGCTGTAATGCTTGGCCCAGGGTCATGCGTTCTGGCACCACTAACGATGGTCAATACGAAAGGAGTCATTTACATATGGCGAAACAAGCGAAAATTAAATTGGCAAACGGCGGAGAAGTTCTGATCGATCTATTCGATCAAGAAGCTCCAAACACAGTAGCAAACTTTGAGAAACTGGCTAACTCCGGTTTCTACAATGGTCTTTCATTCCACCGTGTTATCCCGGGCTTCGTAGCTCAAGGCGGTTGCCCTAACGGTACAGGTGCAGGTGGCCCAGGGTACACAATCAACTGTGAAATTAACCCGAACAAACATGAGCGCGGAACTCTCGCTATGGCACATGCGGGCCGTAACACAGGTGGAAGCCAGTTCTACATCTGCTACCAACCACAACCACATTTGGATGGACAACATACTGTATTTGGTAAAGTAACTAAAGGTATGGAGTTCGTGGATGCTTTGGAAGGTAAAGATAAAATGGAAACTGTTGAAGTAGTAGAAGCTTAATAAGCTTTTGTAACTTTGACTTACTTGATCTAAACTCGGAGTGCTTCTTTTATAGAAGCACTTTTTTTATTTTAATAATGAAATAGTGCAAAATGAGCATAATGGATCTGGCGAAAGTTCTGGCCTGGGGTTATTCTGGCGTTAGACGAAGCGACAAGGGAGGATGAACAACCTTTGAATACAGTGGATCAATTACGTTTGTTAAAACAAGTCTATAGCGGACCCACACGATGGGACGAAGAACTACAGGCATCCCGACATGATGTTTCTCAGAGTATATCCGCACAGGATCTAGAAGCTCTTGAGGCAGCCGGACATGAACCCAATCGATTTGTACGTCCGCAGCATGATGAAACGATTACTGAGCTGGAAAAACTTGCGAATCAATGGACCGTAGAGGATGCCGCCCAGGCATTTGTCGCATCGATGTGGTCAGCACCCATGATCTGGCGTTCGTTGCTTACGGGCAAGCTTATTGCGAGCAGTATGCCAAGTCATGAACATACGCCATATCCATCTTCGAACACTTGTAAGATCTGCGGATTAAGTGTAGATCATGCAACCGACACGACGCTGCAATGGTATTGGCGGATGACCAATGGAACCCCGTTGGATGGTGATCCTTTTGGATATGTGTTGGCACTTCGAGAGCTGGCTGGGGCTCAGGAGTCTCCCATCCCCAATGATTACGACAGATGGGTATTCCGGGCAGTGTTAACGGTGCTTCGCGAATTACCACCCAAAACACGTTATAGCAAGGCAGCAATAGCTCTTAAGAAGGAACGCCTTTTGACTACACAAAAGGAATATGTCTATCGCGACTTGCTTGAGACGTTAGCTCTAATTGGCATACTGGATACGCCGGATCATCCCGGAATAATTACGGAATTCACTTCTTACATACAGCGTGACGAGCGCCCCAATATGCGGGTTGAAGTGCAGGCGCCTCTGGCGTGGTGGGACTCATCTGTTGGAATCAATGAGAACAACCTGAACAAGATATTCCATGATTTTGATCTGAGTAATATATCTCTTGCGGATAAGCCTGAAGAGAGCCCACCTGTAAAGGAAACGATCTTGGGTGCATTGGAGAAGATGAGAAGTGTCCGCGGAAAAGTACCCAAGGCATCTCCTGATGCAGGCACCGGGGAGGTACAGTCTGGAGATGTATATGCTGTTCGGGTCCGGGAAGGTGTATGGGTGACGGTATACTGTCATGAAGTCAGAGACAAGCGCGTCATCGTTGAATATCTGGATGGTGTCTTTCCTGACATGCCGGGAAAAGCAGATTTGCATGGGACGTTTCGACCAAGAGCGAATGGACGTTGGAAATGCTCGGCTATCGCGATCGATTCCACAAGTTGGGTCAGAAGAATAGCAAGAGGTTTTCCGCTTCCCAGTTCGCCGCTGCCAGAACCTGACCGAACTCCATTTCATAATGCCAAAGAATTAAAGCATATGGCGAGCTGGTGTTTTCCTGATATGTAGAATGATGCGATGGATGTGAAATGTGCCTCCAAGCAAAAACCGTACCTTCTTGTGAGGAAGCGGTTTTTTGTTATTTCTTAGCTTATTAAAAGTTAGTATGTGACAAAAAGGAACAAAAAACAATTGATTTTTTGGCATTAAAGTGCTAACATCCAAGTAATAACGAAAGCAATCCTTCAGGGCAGGGTGCAATTCCCTACCGGCGGTGATGCAGGAAGTGTAAGGACATATGTCCAACACTTGATGCAAAGTCCGTGACCTGTCTGCCATTGGCAGATGGCTGATCTGGTGTAATTCCAGAACCGACAGTATAGTCTGGATGGGAGAAGGAGAGGTGCAGACCTAACAGGTTTGCATTCAGCAGGAGTATTGCTGCACAGTCACGATTTGTGATGTCTTGCACTGTGCAGGGAAAATCCGGTTACGCCGGAAAGTTCCGTACATATGCCACAGATAAAAGCTCTTTACCTGTAATTGATGTTCATTAAGGTATGTGTCTATTTTCACTTGCCCGAAATGAAGTTTTGGGCAAAGTGTTGGCGTGCTGTACTCATTTCACTCCTGCTGGTGACATTTGTCTCTCATCATCCCCATCGAACTGATTGTTCGACGGGGATTTTTTAATAAACAAGACTTTAAACCGCGGGGTGAACGGATTTGGAAATGATCAATGATGAATTTTATATGGCACTGGCATTGGATATGGCAGAACGAGCACAGGGACAGACGGGAATTAATCCGGTCGTTGGATGTGTAGTTGTGAAACAGGGTCGTATTGTAGGCTTGGGGAGCCATCTAAAACGTGGAACCGGTCATGCGGAGGTACACGCACTAAACATGGCGGGCAGCGATGCAGAAGGCAGTACGGTATACGTTACACTTGAGCCCTGCAGTCATTATGGCAAGACGCCACCTTGCAGTGAACGCCTGATTCATGAAAAGGTGAAACGTGTTGTGGTATGTTGTGAAGATCCAAATCCGCAAGTATCCGGCAGAGGCATAAGCATGCTTCGTCAACAAGGCATTGAAGTTGAAGTTGGCGTACTGCGTGAGCGTGGAAGACGCATGAATGAAAAATTCATTAAATTTATTACAACAGGCCTTCCTTTCGTGACACTGAAAACGGCTACGACTTTGGATGGCAAAATTGCTACTCGCAGCGGAGACAGCAAGTGGATCTCCAACGAGTCCGCTCGTGAGATTGTGCATGCCCTTCGTCATCGTCACCAAGGCATTATGGTTGGTGTCGACACGGTGATCGCAGATAATCCGGAACTTACAACCCGTTTGCAAGTCGAAGGCATTAGTCCAGTACGCATTGTGGTGGATTCCAAGTTGCGTCTTCCCGTAGGTGCCAAAATGGTTAAGGATGGTCTTGCTCCAACATGGGTGCTGACAACAGACGAAGCCAGTCCTGAAGCAGCTGAACGTTTGGAGGCCTACGGCGTCGAAATTATACGCTGTGGTCCTGGACCACGTGTGGATCTGTTAAACGGACTTAGCAAGCTGGGTGAGCGTGAGATTGGTTCGATTTTGCTTGAAGGTGGAGGCACTCTGAATGGAGCTATGCTGGAGGCACGGTTGGTTGATCGACTGCTCATGTTTATCGCACCAAAGATTGTTGGCGGTTATGATACACCTGGAAGCTTCCGCTTCGAGGGTGTGGAACGTATGAATCAGGCGATTCAATTGAATCAGTTGGAGATCGAACAAGTTGGAGATAATATCAGCATTGGCGGTATTCCGGTGTGGCCTGAATAAATAAATGAATTTTAAAGAAGTAACTTTATAAATTAAACAGGGGGGCGGCAGCATGTTTACCGGTTTGGTGGAAGAAGTCGGTCAGATCCGGCGTATTGGTCGGAAAGGCGAAGCGATGGTCCTGAATATCGGAGCTTCCGCCATCATGGACGATCTGAAGATTGGTGATAGTGTAGCAGTGAACGGCGTGTGCTTAACAGCGACAACGCTCGAAGGTGGAGGTTTTACCGCCGATGTAATGCCTGAAACCTATCGCCATACCAATCTCAGTCAGCTACAATCTGGCAGTAAAGTTAATCTGGAGCGGGCCATGCAATCAGGCGGTCGTTTTGGCGGACATATCGTTCAGGGCCATGTCGATGGTACTGGAGTGATTGGCAGTATAACACGTGATCAGAATGCAATTGTGTTTGAGATCAAGCCTGATGATCACCAGTTGTTCAAATATCTGATCCCCAAAGGATCGGTTACACTGGATGGCATTAGCTTGACCGTTGTCCATACGTCGGATACTGCATTCACGGTTTCCATTATCCCGCATACCATTGGTGAGACTGTACTAAATGTGAAAAAGACAGGGGATACCATTAATATCGAATGCGATATTTTGGGTAAATATGTGGATCATCTGCTCCAGTATGGGAGAGGACATCGGGAGACTGGTGCTGGCAAGCCGCGCAGTATCAGTGAAGATTTTCTCGCCAATCACGGATTTGCATAAATAGAGAACAGAAATTAACTGGAGGTGGAGCAATGTCAGAACAATCCATTCTGGACACAATAGAAGAAGCTATATATGATCTCATGCGTGGCAAACCCGTCATTGTTGTGGATGATGAAGATCGGGAGAATGAAGGCGATTTTATCGCTTTGGCCGAAAAGGCGACACCTGAAGTCATTAATTTCATGATTACTGAAGGTAGAGGTCTGGTCTGTGTTCCGATTACACAACAACGTGCCGACGAACTTAACCTGAAGCCGATGGTTCAACAAAATACGGATTTCCATGGAACAGCCTTCACCGTTTCTGTGGACCACAAAGATACAACAACAGGTATTTCGGCACATGAACGCTCTATTACTGTGAAAGGTCTGATCGATCCTGAGGCGAAAGCCGTGGACTTCCGGAAGCCAGGTCACATGTTCCCGCTGATTGCAAAAGACGGGGGTGTGCTTCGACGTGCCGGACATACGGAAGCGGCTGTAGATCTCGCTATCATGTGTGGTTCCTATCCTGCTGGCGTTATCTGTGAAGTGATTAAGGAAGATGGCACAATGGCCAGACTTCCGGATCTGCAGGAGATTGCACGCAAGCATGATCTGAAGTTGATCAGTATTCAGGACATGATTCGTTACCGTAACGAAAAGGAGCAGCTGGTTCAACGTGAAGTGGCTGTACGTATGCCAACAGACTTTGGCGAGTTTCAAGCAGTGGCCTATACAAACGCTGTGGATAACAAGGAGCATGTGGCTCTGGTCAAAGGTGAGATTGATGGTTCGAAACCTGTGCTTGTACGTGTGCATTCTGAATGTTTGACAGGTGATGTATTCCATTCGCATCGTTGTGACTGTGGTCCGCAGTTTGATGCGGCACTAAAACAGATTCATGAGGAAGGCAATGGTGTACTGCTTTATATGAGACAGGAAGGTCGGGGTATTGGCCTGATCAACAAACTCAAAGCCTATAAGCTGCAAGAGGAAGGTATGGATACGGTGGATGCAAACCTGAGTTTGGGTTTTGCTGCCGACTTGCGTGATTACGGAATTGGCGCTCAAATACTAAAAGACCTTGGGGTTCGTCAGATCAGACTGCTGACTAACAATCCTCGTAAAATTAAAGGACTTGAAGGATATGGACTTGAAGTTGTGGAGCGTGTCGCGATCCAGATGGAGGAGAACGAGGACAATACGGTTTATCTTCATACGAAGCAAGCCAAGCTGGGACATATGCTCAAGTTCGATGATATCGAGCAGAACGAAAAGTAAATGCGTTGTAGATTGACTATTTCCACCATGTAATTTATGGAAGTGATTAGTTCCGAATTTCCGTTACTTACATTACATTATACCGTTAGGGAGATGACTTGAATGCCACAATTTTTTGAAGGACATTTAGTATCAGAAGGATCCAGATATGGAGTTGTTGTTGGACGTTTCAACGAATTCATTACCAGTAAATTGCTTAGCGCAGCGCTCGATGCATTCAAACGTCACGGCGTGCAGGATGATGAGGTGGATGTAGCCTGGGTTCCAGGTGCATTCGAAATCCCTTTGATTGCGCAGAAAATGGCAGAGAGCGGCAAGTATGATGCAGTGATTACCCTGGGAACCGTTATTCGTGGATCAACTACACATTACGATTATGTGTGCAACGAGATGGCAAAAGGGGTAGCAGCAATTAACCTCAAAACAGGCGTGCCTACAATCTTTGGACTGGTTACGACAGAAAATATTGAACAAGCGATTGAACGTGCCGGAACCAAGGCGGGTAACAAAGGTTGGGATGCAGCTACGGCTGCAATTGAGATGGCAAACTTGACGAAACAGCTAAAATAGTGCTTATTTAATAGTAGTGCCCTGCTTTGCGCAGACGAACACGGGAAACCGGATTCGGACGGCTTAGCAGGGTTTTGTATTTTTCTGGCGGGAGGATTCGTCTAGTGACGGTAGTTACATACAAACTGGAGACTTTTGAAGGGCCTTTGGATCTGCTGCTTCATCTGATTGATAAGGCTGAAATTCATATCCAGGATATTCCCATCAGCGATATTACCGATCAATACATGGCGTACCTGCATTCGATGCAGGAACTGGAACTGGATATTACGAGTGAATTTCTGGTCATGGCAGCAACATTGCTGTCGATCAAGAGCAAACTTTTACTGCCCAAACCACCGGTCATTGAGGATTTCGAGGATTATGATTATATGGAAGAAGAAGATTATGATCCACGTGCAGAGTTGATTGCGCGTCTGATAGAATATCGCAAGTACAAGGGAATTGCGCGTCATCTTCATGAACGGGAGTGGGAACGCAGCCTTATTTTTTCCAAAGAGCCCGAGGATCTGCGCCCTTATATGCCTGTAGAAGCCCCATCGAACCCGGTTGAGGGGTTGCATACCTCTGACCTGATTGCAGCATTTCAGAAGGCGTTACGCAAGGCTGAGAAGCGTACAACCGTAACCCGGATCAAACGGGATGAAATATCGGTTAAGGACCGGATACGGGATGTCATCGGCGCTTTGGAAAGTATGGGGCCGGGAGGCAGACTTTTATTCTCCAAGTTGATGGATAATCATATCTATCGCCATGAGATTGTTGTCACTTTTCTGGCGGTGCTGGAACTGATGAAGATGAAGCAGATTGTCTGTTATCAGGAACGGATGTTTGAGGATATCGTTATGGAGTGGAGAGGGGAAACAAAGAATCATGGATTTTCCGAAATTGAAATCGATTATTGAAGGCCTGCTGTTTTTGTCCGGAGAAGAGGGTCTGAGTATCAAACAAATTGCCGAGATCGTCGACCAGCGAGTGGAGCTTGTAACGGACGCGATTGAGGAGATGATTCATGAATTTTCACAGCAGGGACGAGGTGTACAGATTCTCAAAATCGCTGGTGTAGTGCAGCTGGGCACCTTGCCTGAACATGCTGTATATTTTGAAAAACTGGCGTACTCCCCAGCACGAACGTCCTTATCCCAAGCGGCTCTCGAGACGCTGGCTATTGTGGCGTACCGGCAGCCGATTACCCGGGTTGAGATTGAGGAAATTCGCGGTGTAAAATCGGAACGGGCCATTCATACGCTTGTGAATAAGGATCTGATCATTGAAGTGGGACGAGCCGAGGCGATCGGACGACCAATTCTGTACGGAACGACCAAGTCATTCCTGGATTATTTCGGATTGGCTTCAATTAAAGACCTTCCTGAACCAGGCTTATTCGAAGATTCGGAAAACTTGGAGGAAGAGACACAACTGTTATTCAACAAACTGGATCTGCAACAACTGGAACCGGAAAGTGCTGATCCGGCGGACGATCTAAGTCATATCGACAGCGAAGATGATAATACGGATTCTTCACTCTAATTTGCAAGCTCATACTAACCGACACCCATCAGTGGAGTCGGTTTTTTTGCGCATTATTTTTAGATAAATTGAACTAAAGATTTTACACATAACGGAGAGGACAGAAATAATCTGAAGAAACGGAGTGTTCGCCTTTATCCCCGGATTTACCCTTTAGAGAAGGGAATCAAAAAAATCTGGGGATAACAGCGATCGGAAGGTTATTCTGTCATCGGAGTGACCAGTGTAACTAACTTTAGTCCAATTTGTGTAAATAAAAGGTTACGGACCGGTTCCAAACAAATATGAAATGGGATTTTTAGGTCAGACGTGAATTTTTTCCTATCCAGAGTGCCATACTAGACGAGAAAAGAATTGAGGGCTTGGAGGTAAGGCCTGTGTGGATTTGGCTTGGAGGAATCGGTTTGTTGTTCGCATTGCTGATTGCCGCAGTCCTCATCTCAAATGTTCATGTACATTTTACATTCAGTAAACATAAAAGTGATGATTACGCCAATATTAATGTTCGTCTTCTCTATGGAATTGTGCGGATTAACTATGAGATCCCAAGTATTGTTTTTCGCAATATGAAGGAAGGTTTTCTGGTCAAGACCGAACAATCCATGAATCATTCGAGAGGCGAGGCCCAGGGAAGCGAGCGGGTCAACAAACGCAAAGTCAAGAAGTGGGCTAAAGAGGTGAAAATTATGCTCAGGGCAACGGATGCGCTCAAGCTGTGGCTTAAGCAAACACTCACACGCGTACATATGACCCAACTGTCCTGGGCTACCCACATCGGCGTTGGTGATGCAGCACATACAGCGGTGCTGACGGGCTGGGTGTGGAGTATCAAATCCATTATTATTGGTTTTCTCACCTATCAGATCCGCTTTGATGAAATACCCGTGCTTCAGGTTATGCCGGTATGGTCCGATGAAATGGAATTTAGAACCGATCTGGATTTCAGAGCGAAAATTCGGATTACAGCCGTTCTGATCGCTGGAGTTACATTACTCACCCGTGTGCTTCAAGTCGAAGGCGGATGGCGGATGTGGTTCAAGCTTCTTCAGGAACAGCGCCGCAGGCATAAGGAGAAGCAAAAGAAGAAACTTAGTGGGACAACTCTGTAAAAACACATTATAGCCGACCTGTTTTGGAAATATATGGTTGGTGTTCGGTGAGTGTACTTAAAATGCTTATTTACATAAGTCCCTTCAAGTTTGGGGATGATATGGTTAGATCAAACCTAGCTTACATTGAAACTGGAGGGAATTTAAATGTCAGATCATCCAATTCAAGGCTTAATGGAAACCGCAATGGAAAATATCAAGGCCATGGTGGATGTCAATACAATTGTTGGCGATGCAGTCGAAACACCGGATGGTACCGTGATTCTGCCAATCAGTAAGGTGGGATTTGGATTTGCTGCCGGTGGTAGTGATTTTCACGTTAATGGAGAAAGTAGTGGCAAAAGTGGTGCTACGGGTACCTCTGCTGAACATGCGAGTTCAGCTAAAGTGGCTTCTCCGTTTGGTGGCGGTAGTGGCGGCGGTGTATCCATACGACCTATTGCGTTCCTGGTGGTAGGTAAACAGGGGGTACACATTGTACCGCTCGATAACTCCACACATCTGTTTGAGAAACTCATTGACTCAACCCCTTATGTTTTGGACCGAATTCAAGGCATGTTCCAACGGAATACAACACCAACGAATACTACAGGTGTACCGGTTACACCAGATCCATCAACGTATAGCTGAATCATTTCATCATGATCCCTCCCGCATCCAAGCGTGAGGGATTTTTGCTGTTTTTGCCCTATGGGACATACTCCAAGTTGTCCGGACATAAGATAGTACAAGATTCCAAGTGACCCGGAGGAATGAATTGATGCGAAAAATAACGAAAGTTCTTGCATGCATGCTTATCCCTGTCTTCTTGCTGTCTTCATTGGGGGCTACTAAAGCCCAGGCAACGATTCAAGGTCCGTCTACACATGCGCAAAGCGCTGCTCTCATTGATGTCACATCAGGCCGGATTTTGTACAGCAAAGATGGAGATAAGGAACTGCGAATTGCCAGTTTGACCAAAATCATGACAGCGATCGTTGCGATTGAACACAGCAAGCTGGATGAGAAAGTCAAAGTGTCTCCCACGGCTTTTGCCAAAGAAGGATCGTCTCTCTATCTGAAGTTAGGTGAAGAGATGACGCTTGAAAACATGCTGTACGGGCTTATGCTCCGTTCGGGCAATGACGCGGCCTCTGCAATAGCGGAACATGTAGGTGGTTCGGAAGAGGGTTTTGTTCTGTTAATGAACAAAAAGGCAGAGCAGATCGGTCTGACGCATTCCCACTTTATGAACCCTCATGGACTGGATGCAGAAGGGCATTATTCTACAGCCAATGACTTGGCCAGATTAACGGCATATGCGCTGCACAATCCGGTGTTCAAACGAATCGTAGCCACGGAAGACAAATCCGCACCAAATCCCAATGAAAGCTGGGAATACTCATGGCACAACAAAAATAAAATGCTGCGGATGTATGAAGGTGCGGATGGGGTGAAAACCGGCTATACAAAAAAAGCTTTCAGATGTTTGGTCAGCTCGGCCACACGCAACGGACAGCAGCTCGCCGCGGTAACGCTGAACGACGGAAACGATTGGAACGATCATGCTCGGATGCTTGATTTCGGGTTTGAGTACTTCCCGTTGGTAGAGGTCGCCAAGCAAGAACAGCCTGTGCAAAATACAGATGTCGTTACGGGCCGGGGATTTTGGTACCCACTGGCTAAAAGTGAACAAGGCTCATTGACCAAGAAATTGATCCTACACGAAAATCGAGGACAGTCGGAAACGGAAGACAAGGAACAATCGACAGATCCTTCGTTTGGATTGGCAGGTCGCATTGATATGCAACTTGACGGCAAACTTGTTGGCTCAATTCCGGTGTATCGCAAAGGCAGTTATATCCCTCCTGAACCGAAGACAGAAGATGAAACGCTCGGTGGAATGGGGGATGTCTCTTCCTGGGCCGCTGCGTGGCGTGCCGTGTTAAGTCACCTGTTGTCTCCTTAGCTAAATCGCCATTGAAGGGAGGATATAATCCATGATTAATCTAATATGGCTGCTCATGATTTTAATCGGATTTGTTTTTGCAGCCGTCAACGGCAATATCGAAGTGGTCACGCAAGCTGCTTTTGATGGGGCGGCAACGGGAGTTACGGTCTGTTTTGGTCTGATTAGTGTGCTTGTGTTCTGGATGGGCATGATGAAAATGGCCGAGGATGCCGGTCTCCTGGCGCGGATTGCCAAGCTGCTTGGTCCGGTTGTTGGCTTTCTGTTCCCCGATGTGCCCAAAAATCATCCGGCGATGGGTTATATTCTTTCCAATATGAGTGCCAATCTGCTGGGGCTTGGAAATGCGGCTACGCCGATGGGAATCAAAGCCATGCAACAACTGCAGGAGCTTAATCCGGATAAACAAACTGCTTCTCCTGCCATGTGCACTTTACTGGCTCTGAATACGGCTAGTATTACCATTATTCCGACAACGCTGATCGCCATCCGCTTAAACTATCATTCCGCCAATGCTACAGAGATTGTGGGAACAACATTGATGGCTACCATTATCGCTACACTTGCTGCTATAATCGCCGATCGCTGGTATCGGAACAGGGCTTTACACAAACCGCCGCGCATACAGAAAAGTGGCAATCCCGGCATGAAAGGATGAGCACCTTTGTTAACCTTCATCAACTGGATCTCCGTCTGGGCCATCCCGGTTATTATCGCGTTTGTTCCATTATATGCGTTTACCAAAAAGGTCCCGGTTTACGAATCCTTTGTTGATGGGGCCAAGGATGGATTCTCTACTGCAATCAGTATTATTCCGCATCTCGTGGGTATGATGGTCGCAATCAGCGTATTTCGTGCCTCGGGTGCACTGGATTTTGTGATTAGCCTGTTCGCTCCGCTGGTGTCCTGGATGGGTGTTCCAGGCGAAGTGTTGCCACTCGGAATACTGCGTCCTTTGACGGGGACGGGCTCCCTGGCGTTTACAACCGATCTGATCAAAACCCATGGTCCCGACTCCATGATTGGACGAATGGCATCTACGATTCAGGGGAGTACAGATACCACGTTATATGTACTGACTGTCTATTTTGGGGCTGTAGGCATAAGAAACGGTCGGTATGCACTCAAAGTAGGATTGTTTTCCGATGTCGTTGGTTTTATTGCTGCTCTGGCCATTTGTTTGCTCGTTTTTGGTTAAACGATATCTCCTTTCCTTCCGATATATTAGATATGCTAGAATAATAGCGGAGGAGAGTGAGTCATGCAAAAGAGTTGGAAACGAATACTCCGTGTGGGAATGTCTGGCGTGCTTGCCATTGCAATGCTGGCAGGGTCAACGGGGCTGGCGGCGGCTCAAGCCGTGCAGACGATACATTTTACAGGTTACTTTGACAAACAGCTGCGTGCACAAATGGCAGTCACAGCGGATTCTTTTCCCGTCGTGAATGTACGTTTGGTCAAGCAGGATGAACCCGATATGGTATATTATGATGTGGGTACCTCGATTCTGATCTCGAAGGATGAAGTGCTCACGAACTACCATGTTGTTCAGAGTTTTGCTGAGCTGTCTGATGGTGATGAAGGCACGTTGACTGTTGCGAGTCCGGGTTCCTTAGGCAAGCCTGTAAAGGCAAAGATTATGAAGACAGATCCGGTCACAGACATGGCATTGCTGAAGCTGGAAAAGGAAATAGATGCCCAACCGGTCACGTTTGCTAATGCCCGGGATAACCAGTCTGTCTATACCATCGGATTCCCTAAAAATCCTGCTGGTGATCTTGTCATCCTGGATGAAGCTTTTCCTTCAACCTACAATACGATAGCCAAAAGCAGAGTATTCAGTTCCCAAGCCTCGGATGTTCCGGGTAAAAAGGGAATCGGCAGTATTGTGAAATCCATGGCACAAGGTAATTCAGGTGGCCCTGTTCTGGATCAGAACAACCGGGTAATAGGTATGATGACATTTGTGTACGGTGGACGTACCTATTATATTACTTCCAAAACATTGCAGACTTTCATTAAAGAGAGTACTAAACCTGCCAAAAAACAGGTTGCAGTTGCCGGCAAAGTTTCCAATTAAATGAGTTGAGGAAAAGGCTTGCCTTTACGCCATCTGTGTTCGACAGGTCGTGTAAAGGCAGGCTTTTTTTGCGTCAATCTCAAAGGGGAAGGGAGTCTAAAATGCATATTCGTGTCCCCAGTTTACAAAATCCTTGGATTATCCTTGTGATTTCCTTGCGTGATGGGTATCATTAGTGTGAGGTGACATGACAAACATGGAAAGATTACAAAAAATTATCGCACAGGCAGGCATTGCATCCCGCCGCAAGAGCGAGGAACTAATCCTGTCCGGCAAAGTAGAAGTTAACGGGGAGGTCGTAACCGAACTGGGTACGAAAGCGAACCCCGAAGAGGATATGATTACGGTTAATGGAAAACCGATCCGCAGTGAGAAAAAAGTGTACTTGATGCTGAACAAGCCAAAAGGCGTAATCACAAGTGCGTCTGACCCTGAAGGTCGGAAAATTGTATCCGACTATCTGAAAGGTGTCAAGGAACGTGTATACCCTGTGGGTCGTCTGGATTATGACACAGAGGGCTTATTGATTCTGACCAATGATGGTGAGTTTGCACATTTGTTGACGCATCCGAAGCATCACGTACCCAAAACGTATCATGCAACGGTCAAAGGTGTGCCGCATGGTTCGGCTCTGGAGAAATTAAAGACAGGCATTATGCTGGATGACGGCATGACTGCTCCTGCAGAGGTGGAGTACAAAGATGTGGATACAGCGGCGAATGAGTCGGTGATCTCCATCACGATCTATGAAGGGCGTAACCGTCAGGTTAGACGCATGTTCGAGGCGATCAACCATCCGGTAACCCGGTTGAAACGGATCTCGTTTGGTGGCATTTTGCTACAAAACCTGAAACGTGGTTTGACGCGTAATCTGACCAAAGAAGAAGTCAACAACCTGATTACCCTCGCACAATCAGAACCAGCCAGAAAAATGAAAAAAAGGTAATGTGAGGACACATAATTTTCATAAAACCGCCGCAGTTTTGTGACGAAATTCGCTATAATTGTTCATAGGATGTTCACAGTTGTCTTATATCAATAAGATGCGAATGCTACAGTCACTTAAAAGGGGAGCAGCACATGGGGAAATCAAGAAGAACGGTGCAAATCGTCATTTTGACATTGATCCTGGTGTTGGGCGGATATGCGATTACTACATCGGTATCCGGCTCGAATGGCAAACCAAAGGAAGGGGACAAGTCTCCTTCTTTTGAACTGCTGGGCCTGGATGGTCAAGTTCATACGTCTGATGAGTACAAAGGAAAAGCAATGGTGATCAATTTCTGGGGCACGTGGTGTGAACCTTGTGTTAAAGAAATGCCTGCACTTCAGGCGCAAGCTGACAAATGGAAGGACCAAGGAGTACAATTTGTCGGCATTAATGTTGGAGAAGACCAGATGACCGTGGATAATTTTGTTCGGCAGGTTGGGGTTACGTTTCCAATCATGTTAGACCGGGAGAAAAACTCGGTTCGTGATTTCGGGATCTCTCCGATGCCAACGACATTCTTTGTATCCAACACGGGCAAAATCTCTACCATTCATATCGGGCAACTTGATTTGGACACACTTGACGCTCAAATTTCGCAACTGGCGAAGCAGCCCTGACAGGAGGTCTATTCGTGTTCCAAAATACCAAATGTGAGTGCGGACACCAAAACCCGGTAGGCACTGTACTATGTGAAGCATGTGGGAAACCGCTGCTGGAGTCTGAAGCTAAATCGGATGAAGTGCTGGAAATGCGTTATGATGGCATGGCGCGCCGTTCACAGCGTAGTAACCCTAACATCATTGACCGCATATGGAACTTTTTTTCATCCGTCAAAATTGCCGTCTATATGATTGTTTTTACACTTGTAGGTTCTATGCTTGGTACAGTCTATCCGCAAGAAAGTACATTCTTGAATATTGATCCTTCCGTGTATTACAAAGAAACATACGGCCAGTTGGGTCATATTTATTATCTGTTGGGTTTATCCCATACATATGAATCCTGGTGGTTTATTCTACTGCTGGTGCTGATTGGGGCATCATTGGTGATATGCAGTCTGGATCGTGTCCTGCCGCTCTACAAAGCACTGAATAAACAGAAAATACGTAAGCATACACAATTTTTGACAAGACAGCGTCTGGTGTACCAAAGGGCCATCGAAGAGGCACCAGAAGACTGGATTAAGAAAGCGGTTACGCCGTTGAAAAAGAAAGGATACCGCGTGCACACCCAGGGGGATGCATTACTCGCAGAGAAACAGCGATTCAGTCGATGGGGCCCATATGTCATCCATATTGGACTCATTATATTTTTGCTGGCGGTACTGGCACGAGGGCTTCCAGGTCTGAATCTGGACGAGCACGTCGCTTTTCCTGAAGGGGAGATCAAAAAGATTCCGAACACGTCGATGTATCTGCAGAACGAACAGTTTAATGTTGAATTCTACAGTGAGGACGAAGTACCTGAGCAATTCCGTAACCTCAATAAAACCGTTCCGAAACTGTTTGAAACAAAAGTTGTTTTGTATGAATGTACAGCAGATTGTTCGGATCTCTCGAAGAAACCTCAGTTAGCTGAGGTAACCAGACATAATGTACGCGTGAATCATCCATTGAATTATAATGGTCTGAAAGCATATCAGTTTGATTATGATCTAACACCCACCATTCGGTCCGTAACGCCTGATCTGGTCAATACAAAGACGGGTGAAGTATATGGGCCAATTAAGATCGATATGGTAGATACCCAAAGAACATTTGAAGCTGGTCCTTATAAGCTCACGGTAAAAGAAAAGTTTATGGACTTTGGATTGGATGAGAATGGGCAGCCCAAATCAAAATCGCCTTCCCCTAATGCACCTGCTTTTCTCTTTCTCATCAAGGGGCCGGATCTGCCCGAAGAGGGGATACAATATCTGTACTTTGCGAAGCAGATCGATAAACAACGGTTTCAACAGGATGCGATTAACCAACAGCTGATTGGAGCTGAGATTCCTTTACAGCTGGAAGTAGACAGCATGGACAAGGTCGATATTATTCAGTCCGTAAGTTATCTCAATATAAGAGTGGATAAGGCAATGCCTTTTGTGTGGGTGGGAGCCGGTATTGTTATGTTGGGTCTGGTCATGGGTTTTTATTGGCATCATCGCCGCATCTGGATTCGTTTTGATGATAAACAGCTCACCTTGGGTGGACATACCAACAAAAACTGGTTTGGCTTCAGGCGTGAAGTGGCGGCCGTCTTGAAACAGATGAATCTGGAAGTGGAAGAGAAGTCGTTGGATAACGGGGGGAACCAGGCATGAGATTATTGGATTTCAGTAGCGACGCATTTATCGTATCTTTCTTTCTCTATTGTGCTGCATTCTTGTTATATGCTGTCGCGGTCATGGGCAAAAAATGGAGTAATCGTGATCCTCTGGACCATATGAATCGTTGGGGTAAAAGAGCTTTCATTGCTTCGACTGTAGCCTTGGCAGCACATATCGTATTTTTTGTAACCCGATGGGCTGGGGCAGGTCATATCCCGGTTAGTAACATGTATGAGTTCATGTCTTTTCTGTCCATGATGATCATGGTTGCATTTATTGTTGTATATGCCATATACCGCAAGTCATTACTGGGTTTGTTTGCCTTGCCACTTACCATTATTATTATGGCATACGCCGCTGTATTTCCTCAGGAGGTACAACCATTAATCCCGGCACTTCAGTCCATCTGGCTGAAAATTCACGTGACGTTGGCTGCGCTTGGTGAAGCATTCTTCGCCGTGGGTTTTGCTGCAGGGTTCATGTATTTGCTTCGTACTGTTGATTTCAGTGGTAAAGACAAGTCCTCAAGACGTCAACGAGGATGGGTTGAATTCACCCTGGTTACGATCGTTGTCGTCATCGGATTTATCGGAACGGTATTTGCCTTTCGTACAGCTGGTTACGAGGCGGTTTTTGTACAGAAAACGGTCAGCATTGACACAGAGGTACAGGAAAATAGTACAATAGAGAAAGTGATTTATCGCATGCCTCCGATTTTTGCACCATATAATAGCGAAGTGGAGAGCATGACACCGTTTCTTGGCATGAAAAAACCTTTACTTGAGACGCCTTCCTGGATGAACGGGGTTAATGCCGGGCGTAAGCTGAATACGGTGGTTTGGTCACTTGTTGTAGGTCTGATCCTGTATGGAATTGTACGACTTCTTGTGCGCAGACCACTTGGACAAGCGCTACAGCCAATGATGGATGGAATCGATGCCGATGATCTGGATGAGATAAGTTATCGCGCGATTGCCATTGGTTTTCCGATATTTACGCTGGGAGCTTTAATTTTTGCCATGATCTGGGCTCAGATTGCCTGGAGTCGTTTTTGGGGCTGGGATCCCAAAGAGGTGTGGGCATTGATTACATGGCTATATTATAGCGTCTATCTGCATTTGCGTTTATCCAGAGGGTGGCAAGGTCAGAAGTCTGCATGGCTTGCAGTTCTTGGCTTCCTGGTAGTCATGTTTACGCTGGTTGGAGTGAATCTGATCATTGCAGGATTACATTCTTATGCTGGAGCTGACTAGAACAGACTCGTATTGCAAAGGTTGAGTTTAGAAGCGGGAAACACAAACGTACCTTTTTATTGCAGGGTATTCAAATATTGTTCGCCAGATCGAACATAATAGAAGTGATGAGGAGTTATTGCAAAGGGGCTGGAGAGGCATGGCTGAACATGAGAATCGAATACTGGTCGTGGATGACGAAGAGAGAATCCGCAGGCTTTTGAAAATGTATCTTGAAAAAGAAGGTTATGAAATCGATGAAGCTGAGGATGGGGAAACTGCGCTGCGTAAAGCAACAGCAGGGGACTACGGGCTGATTTTGCTTGATGTGATGTTGCCGGGTATGGATGGAGTTGAAGTGTGTACCCGTCTTCGTCAGGTGAAATCCACGCCGGTTTTGATGCTCACTGCAAAAGGTGAAGAGATTAACCGGGTTCAAGGCTTCGAAGTTGGCGCTGATGACTATGTTGTAAAACCATTCAGCCCGCGTGAAGTGATTTATCGCGTCAAAGCGATTTTACGTCGATCTTCCGCGACAGCTTATCTCTCCAAGGAGAGCAATTCGAGTAACAACATCGTGTTCCCGCATCTGGTTATTGAGCATGATGCCCACCGGGTAACCGCTGGTGGCGAAGAGATTAGTCTTACACCAAAAGAATATGAATTGCTGCACTACTTGGCAACATCTCCCGACAAAGTTTTCTCCAGAGAAGAATTGCTCAAAGATGTATGGAATTACGAATTCTTTGGCGATCTTCGTACCGTGGATACGCATGTGAAGCGTCTTCGCGAGAAACTTAACAAGGTATCGCCTGAATCGGCGGCCATGATTACGACGGTGTGGGGTGTGGGTTATAAACTGGAAGTACCGAAGTAGTTTTAGTTTCTGGAGATCACTGGTCGGGAAGTTATGGATCACTATTATCTGCCTTGTGGGTTGTGTACTTATAGCGCTGGGTCTTTTTTTGCTGCCCTACATTGATACGAACTTTGCAGAATCCGAATCCAGAGATATTAAGCGCTTGTTCACCTATATCTGTATTATCGGATTCAGTTTAACCACGTTTTTTGCATTGTTTCTATTCACCAAAATAACGCAGCCCATGCAGCAATTGATTCAGGCAGCCAATGCGATTCGCAAAGGGAACTACGGAACACGTCTCTCCCTGGTAACGAGTGATGAGATTGGTGAACTTGCCAACACATTTAATCATATGGCTGCCCAACTGGAAGATAATATTCGAAACCTTAACCATGAGAAAGAACATTTGGCAAGTGTGCTTCGCAGCATGACCGATGCGGTGGTTACATTTGATGGTGAAGGCAAAGTTATTCTGACGAATCCGCCTGGAGAGAAGATCATGCAGGCATGGTATGATCTCGATTGGGCAAAAATGGACGAAGGACAAGATTCCGAGCAGTCTGACAAGACTTCGCGAGATGTACCTGAGCCCCTTCTTCCTTTGTTCAGAAAGGTGATGGAACAAGGTGGGGACCAGAACTCCAATGTTCACGTACAGCAGGGTGTCTGGTCTGTTCAGATGGCGCCGTTGTATGCTGACAGTGTTGTCAGAGGGGCTGTGGCTGTCTTAAGAGATGTAACAGAAGAAGTGCGTCTGGAGAAAATGCGGCGTGATTTCGTGGCTAACGTATCTCATGAGATACGAACTCCGTTATCCATGATGCAAGGCTACAGTGAAGCCCTTTTGGACGGTATGGCAACCTCACCGGAAGAAAGCGAAGAACTGATCCAGGTTATTCATGATGAGTCCCTCCGGATGGGCAGACTAGTTAAAGACTTGCTTGATCTTGCGCGGATGGAAGCTGGACATACGGACATGGTGATGAAGGAAGTTGACCTCGGAGAACTACTTGAACGTGTATATCGAAAGTTCTCGGTGCGTTCAAAAGAACAGGGAATTCAACTGCAATTTAAGTTCGAACAGCCAACCATTGAACTTCAACAAGCAGATGAGGATCGACTTGAGCAAGTATTTACGAATTTGCTGGATAATGCGTTCAGGCATACGCCTACTGGCAAAAATGTAATGATCTCAGCCGAGCGGGTCACTTATCTTCGTGCTCCATTTGTCAGAGTTTCTGTGAAGGATCAGGGTGTGGGTATCCCTTCATCCGACTTGCCATTTATTTTCGAACGATTCTACAAAGCAGACAAGGCTCGTGTTCGGGGAGAAAGTGTAGGCACGGGGCTTGGTTTAGCGATTGTGAAAAATATTGTTGATGCGCATCAAGGCATGATTACCGTCAATAGTGTGCTTGGCGAAGGAACAGAGTTTATTTTGCAATTTCCCTTGGATTCATCGAAATAGCCTGAATTTCATACAAAAAGTGCGGAAACACCTTCTTATGGAGGGTGTTTTTTTGTTGAAGACTACCGTTTAATCTTGTTCATCGTGGAACATGAACGGTCTTTTTTGACTAAAAAGAGTGTCCGAGATAATTTTCCTTCCTATGTGACATAAGCTTGAAAAGCAAGCAAGATAGAGGAGGATTGAGTTAAGCATGTCCGATGATCGAAAAAGGGTCAATATTAAAGCTTTTCTGGAAGGCAGGTCTTTTAGAGTGGGCTCTCCGTTAATTCCTATAACCACCAGAGAATTGGAGCAGTTTGAATCCATACTGCGTTCCCTCGCTGTGACTATTCCAGCTGCAATCAGTCAGCCAACTTCAGCCAATATACTAGCATTACAGAATGGATTACGCCAGTTACTTACGTTTGTAAATCAATCGGGATTTCGTGCCGGGGTAAAAGCAGAATTACAAGCCGTGTTGGAATTAACGATTGCAGGCTCAGAGATTATTCCTGTTCCTCTAATTAATCTCGCAGGTAACTTGCAAAATTTACTAGATGATTTGTTAAGTGTAACGTTACTTCTGGAAGTGCCACCTGCTGAAAAAGATAAACTTGTGGGATTAATCCGATCGATATCATTATCTCTAAGTCGGGCGACGACGACTTTTGGAACCGGAGGGATTACTGGACCGGCTGGCCCACAGGGAGTGCCAGGAGTTCCGGGCGTACCAGGTGTTCCAGGAGTTCCAGGGGTGAAAGGCCCTACGGGACCGGCAGGAGGAATTGGACCAATCGGCCCATTAGGTCCAGTAGGCCCAGTAGGCCCACAGGGAGCACAAGGTCCGGCAGGGGCACCTGGTGTAGGTTTAAACAATATTACCGGATATGATCCTGT
The DNA here is from genome assembly GCF_050990605.1 of Paenibacillus amylolyticus. Classification (GTDB taxonomy): domain Bacteria; phylum Bacillota; class Bacilli; order Paenibacillales; family Paenibacillaceae; genus Paenibacillus; species Paenibacillus amylolyticus_H. The sequence continues at coordinate 3,989,556 of NZ_CP158832.1, read as the reverse complement.
GCTAGGACCGACCTATGACCAGGGCCAAGTCGTCAGTTATGAGGGGAAACTTTATGTTGCCAATGTAAATGGTCCAGTAGGTATACCCGGAACTTCCCCAGATTACACTCTTTTATTGGCGGGTGGAACGACTGGAGCAACGGGAGCAACCGGAGCAACCGGAGCTGGTTTAACGGGTGCTTTAGCATTTGACCCAGCGCTCGCTCCGGGTTACCCAGCAGGTCAGGTAATTACGTATAACGGGAGTACTTACATTACAAGTGTAGCTGGTCCTTTAGGAACACCGGGAACTTCGTCGGATTATACATTAATTGCTGCTGCGGGAGCCACAGGAGCAACTGGTGTAGGTCTAACTGGAATAACCTCTTTTGATCCAGCCCAGGCTCCGACATATCCAGCAGGTCAGGTCGTTACGTATAACGGCAGTACTTATATTACGAATGTTGCAAGTCCTGGAGGAGTACCAGGAAGCTCACCGGACTACACACTGCTTTCGGCAGCAGGAGCGACGGGGACAGGAACAACAGGGGCAACCGGAGCCACGGGTGTAGGATTAGGTGGCATTGTGCCGTTCGATCCGGCATTAGCACCAACATATTCAGCTATGCAGATCGTCACGTTTGGTGGAAGTACCTACATTACGAATGTTGCATCCCCAACGGGTACACCAGGAAGTTCTCCAGATTATACATTGTTAGCAGAATCGGGAGTTACCGGTGCGACTGGCGCTACAGGCATCGGCCTTAATGGTACAGTTCCGTTTGACCCTGCATCAGCTCCAACGTATCCAGCAGGACAGGTCGTAACGTTTAATGGAAGTACGTATATAACGAATGTGGCTTCTCCTACGGGTACTCCTGGTACTTCACCAGACTATACATTGCTTGCAGGTGCAGGACCCACAGGAGTCACTGGTTCATCAGGTGTAACGGGAGCTACAGGGGCAGGATTAACAGGCATTTTGCCATTCAATCCAGTCGTGGCTCCAACGTATCCAGCCGGTCAGGTTGTGACGTTTAATGGAAGCACATATATAACCGATGTAGCCTCACCAACGGGAACGCCGGGGAATTCACCCGATTACACATTGCTTGCTGGAGCAGGAGCGACAGGAGTGACGGGAGCCACTGGAGTTGGCGTAACGGGAAGTACGGGAGTTACAGGAGCGTCCGGGGGAACAGGAGCGACAGGCGTAGGTTTGAGTGGTATCGTGCCATTTGATCCAGCGGTGGCTCCAACATATTCAGCCGGCCAGGTTGTCACGTTGAACGGCAGTACGTATATTGCGAATGTAGCCTCACCGACGGGAACGCCGGGGACATCGCCGGATTATACGTTGCTTGCGGGCGCAGGAGTGACGGGGAGTACCGGAGCGACAGGTGTAGGTTTGAGTGGTATCGTGCCATTTGATCCAGCCGTAGCCCCAACGTATCCAGCCGGTCAGGTTGTGACGTTCAACGGCAGTACGTATATTGCGAATGTAGCCTCACCAGTGGGAACGCCGGGTACATCGCCAGATTACACGTTAATCGCAGGAGCAGGAGCTACGGGCGTCACGGGAGCTACAGGAGTCGGCGTAACAGGGAGTACGGGATCAACAGGTACCACTGGTGAAACGGGAGCGACGGGAACGGCAGGTTTGACCGGTGCGACTGGATTTACAGGAGCCACGGGAGTCGGCGTAACCGGGAGTACGGGATTAACAGGGGCAACAGGTGAAACGGGAGCGACGGGAACCGCAGGTTTGACTGGTGCGACTGGAATTACAGGAACCACGGGAGTCGGCGTAACTGGTAGTACGGGATCAACAGGTGAAACGGGAGCAACGGGAACGGTAGGTTTGACCGGTGCAACTGGAGTTACAGGAGCCACCGGAGTTGGCATAACCGGCAGTACGGGATTAACAGGGGCAACAGGTGAAACGGGAGCAACGGGAACCGCAGGACAGACTGGTGCAACTGGAGTTACAGGAGCCACCGGAGTTGGCGTAACCGGAAACACGGGATTGACAGGTGCCACTGGTGAAACGGGAGCAACGGGAACCGCAGGACAGACTGGTGCGACTGGAGTTACAGGAGCCACGGGAGTCGGCGTAACCGGCAGTACGGGATTGACAGGGGCAACAGGCGAAACGGGAGCGACGGGAACCGCAGGTTTGACTGGTGCGACTGGAGTTACAGGAGCCACGGGAGTCGGCGTAACTGGTAGTACGGGATTAACAGGGGCAACAGGCGAAACGGGAGCAACGGGTCTCGCAGGTTCAACCGGTGCAACTGGAGTTACAGGAGCCACCGGAGTTGGCATAACCGGCAGTACGGGATTAACAGGTGAAACGGGAGCAACGGGTCTCGCAGGTTCAACCGGTGCGACTGGAGTTACAGGAGCCACAGGAGTAGGCGTAACCGGGAGTACGGGATCAACAGGTACCACTGGTGAAACGGGAGCAACGGGTCTCGCAGGTTCAACCGGTGCGACTGGGATTACAGGAGCCACCGGAGTCGGTGTAACCGGCAGTACGGGATTGACAGGGGCAACAGGCGAAACGGGAGCGACGGGAACCGCAGGTTTGACCGGTGCGACTGGGGTTACAGGAGATACTGGCGCTGGGGTGACAGGAAGTACAGGAGCTACAGGTGTAACCGGTGCAACAGGAACATCTGTAACATCTAACTCAGCTTTTGTTGAGAACACGAATGGTACGATTGTTGTAATATTGGGTGGTACACTCGTTCCATTACCGAATAACCAAAATATTGGCACAGGTATAACCGTCAATGGGGCAAATGACACCTTCACACTTGCCAATGCAGGTCGTTACTATATCTCATATAAAATAAACCTGACAGCTGCACTTGCTATCCAATCTCGGGTTTTACTTAACGGGGGAGTAATTCCAGCGAGTGTAGTATCTCCAGCGCTTTCGGTCAGTCAGTTACAATCTGATTTTATGGTCACTGTTACTGCGGGCTCAACAATCCAGTTACAATTATTCGGGCTTATTGGCACAGCTATTCTCTCTCCTCCGGGGGCTACACTAAACATTATTCAGTTAAGTTTATAGTTCGATAACATATTAAGACTATTTCCCAGTGAGCAAAACAAGCGGAGTTCATATGGGTTGGTGTATCAGATTGTTGAGTTCCACTATTATTTTGTTTGCAATCTTCATCACCGATATTTCAGCGGTACACGACAGAAAGAGACGGGAACCACGAGGGTCCCGTCTCTCCTTATACATTTATATATACGTTTAATTATTCCAGCACGATTTCAACAGCAGTATTAATCTCAGGCAGCGCAGCAAGCTGCACAAGCACATCTTTTGGAACAGCTTTATCTACGGTCAGAATCATGATCGCTGCACCACCAATAATTTTACGTCCAACCTGCATGGATGCGATGTTGACTTCATTTTGTCCAAGCAGTGTGCCCACACGACCGATAATACCTGGTTTATCGTTATGGGAGATCAAGATTTGATGACTTTCCGGAGCGATATCTACCGGGAATTTGTCCAGACGAACGATACGCTCTCCATAACCTGCAAGCAATGTACCCGCTACACGGCGTTCCTCAGCATCCTGAGTTGTAACCAATGTTACGGTAATCAGGTTAGTGAATCCTTTGGTTGCGGAGGTTTGGCTTACAACGACATTCAGATCACGGATTTTGGCCAAATGCATTGAGTTGACGATGTTGGCTTCCCCACCCAAATGTCTGGCAAGAATACCCTTCACAATGTAACGCGTAAGAGGAGATGTATCTACTTCAGAAAGTTCACCAGCATAGTCGATCCGAATCTCCTGCACTGCATTTTGTGTAATCTGTGCTGCAAAACTACCCAACGTTTCACCCAATTTGAAATAAGGCTGCAATTTGTTCATTACAGTTGGTGCAACAGCCGGCATGTTAACTGCGTTTTTGAATGGTTCATTGCGCAAAATATGAAGAACTTGTTCAGATACGTCAATCGCTACATTTTCTTGTGCCTCAACAGTGGATGCACCAAGGTGAGGTGTGACAATGATACTAGGGTGATTCAGGAATGGATGGTCCTGAGCAGGTGGTTCACTTTCAAATACGTCAAATGCTGCTCCGGCAACAATTCCTTCGTCAATGGCTTCCACAAGTGCCATCTCGTCAACTACACCGCCACGAGCACAGTTGATGATACGCATCCCTTTTTTCATCACTTCGAATTGTGGGCGTGAAATCATGTGCCGTGTTTCCGGTGTTAATGGCGTGTGAACGGTCATGAAGTCCGCATTGCGAATGATATCATCTACACTAGCCAGCTTCACTTGCAGCTTCTCGGCACGCTCCTCCGTCAGGAACGGGTCGTATGCAAGGATGTCCATTCCGAATGCTTTGGCGCGTTTGGCAACTTCGCTACCGATCCGTCCCATACCCAGTACACCCAGCGTTTTATTTCTTAATTCCACACCCAGGAAAGTTTTACGATCCCACGTACCCTGAATAGTCTTGGCGTATGCCTGAGGAATGTGTCGTGCCAATGCCATCATCATGGCAAACGTGTGCTCACAGGTTGTGATGGTATTGCCATCAGGTGCGTTAATAACGATGATACCGCGCTGTGTAGCAGCTTCCAGATCAATGTTATCTACACCAACACCTGCACGTCCGATCACCTTAAGGTTGGTACCAGCCGTCATAATACGATCTGTAACACGAGTCTGGCTGCGAACCAAGAGAGCATCATAATCACCAATAATGGCAACAAGTTCATCTTCACTAAGACCGGTTTTCTTCTCAACAACAACATCATTTGCATCCACCAGTTGCTGGATTCCCAGATCACTGATAGGGTCCGACACTAACACTTTGTACATGGTTTCTTCCTCCTTAGGTATGTGTATCTATATCGTCAAGGTCTGACCTCAGCGAAGAGGTATTCCTTAAAACCAGGTTGATTCTTCCGCCCAACAACGCGGTGTCGCAGCAGAGGGGGAAGGTGAAGCAAATAGAGTGATCCCACAGATATCCTTTAAAATAAATCAAAAAACTCTCAATCCACATACTGCTTGCGCAATAAGGGACGAGAGTTGTCGTGGTACCACCCTAATTCACCGCCGTTTCGCAACGACAGTCTTAGCGGTCAATGAAGACCGAAGAGGATAACGGGTCTAAACCGATTGCACCTACTCCAATTTCAATGCAATAACTCAGGAGCGCTCAAGACCATTTGCCTGCCACCGATTCACACCTACCATCGGCTCTCTGTAAGACGAAGCAACGTCTTTTTTCCATCATCGTGTTTAACGTGACTAATTTTTTCATAATGTATCATGGCTGACATGAGCATGTCAATAGGCTTAAATGTTTTAAATTGTTTTGCAGATGTCTTTAGATTCACACATAAACAGAGTCACCATAAGTAATACAATAGTTAATATACCTACCGCAAGAAGATGGAATATAAGCTGTTTGGTGAACTGGGTTTTACTGCTTTAATGAAGTAATGACACGAACACCAAACCAGGACTTGGGGCAGGTCTTGAACCTATTTGGTTTTTTGGCTATCATTTAGTATACTATCCGATTGGACAACGTAATTGTTATCCATCAAATTTAACTCAAGAGGACAGACGCATCCGATGAAAAAATTCAAGTTTCCCAAGTTCAAGATTCAGAAGGCTGAGCCACAGCAGCTTACCGAGCGTTTGCTTTTAATCAATCTATACTTTACACAAGGTCTGACACTGATTATCGGAGTTGTGTGGATCTTATTGCAGAAACGAAACTTGTTAGATGTACTCGCATGGCCTGACAATTACCAATTTATATGGTGGGGTCTTGGACTTGCAGGAATTATGCTTGTTATGGACTTGGTACTATCGTATGTTATACCTCAGGAAAGCATGGATGACGGTGGAATTAACGAGATGCTTTTCCGTGGGCGTCCGATCTGGCACATTGTATGTATAGCAGCCATTGTTGCTGTGTGTGAGGAATTATTATTCCGTGGAGCCATCCAACATGCCATCGGTCCTTACTGGACAAGTATTTTATTTGCAGTTATCCATATTCGTTATTTGCGACACTGGATTCCAACGGGCTGGGTGTTTGTCTCAAGTTATGGATTGGGTTGGATTTACTTGCAGTCCGGCACATTATGGGCGCCTATATTATGTCACTTTATTATTGATTTGGTGTCCGGATTAGCGATACGTTTTCGGAGGGGATCATGAATCAGCCATTAAGTAGAATGAAGACATATGGCAGTCAGCGCCATCGTCAATCGGATAAAAAAGAGAAATCCGAGCGTCAGGTGGCTTCTCAAGTAAGCATAGTTGCTGAAACGGCAGCAGCTGCTGAGGTTGGCGGAATCACACCAATAACTTCCGTTTCTTTACCTAGATCACAGCGCAAGCCTTATACAGAAAAGCTGGAAAGTCCAGTACTTCCTCAAAGAGCACCATCACGCTCCAAAAAAACGCCAAAATCAACGGAAGAATCGATCCCCGAAGCGGGTTCGCTTCCTACACGAACAGAATTACATCCTTCACGTCGTTTAAAATTGAGCAAGAGGTTTGTCAATTCACTCATTTTTATTTTTGTCCTGCTAACAATTAGTCTGGTGTGGTGGGGAGTGAAAGGGGCACCCGCTCTGAACACGTTCCTTCCCTTGCCGTGGTAATGTTAGTACTCGCAGGATTAGTCATTTTGATGGGAGTTTTGTTACTCTTTCATATGTGGCGTGAAGCCCATGTTCATCAAATGATTGAAGAAGAGGTTGAAGTTCCTCATCTGCCAACATCCTTTGACGGGGCCACGATTTTGTATGTATCCGACACTCATAAGCGCAAGCTGAAGCAGAAGGATCTGGAACACTTTAAAAACAAGGTGGACTGGGTTCTGATTGGTGGGGACGTTGCAGAAAAAGGAATCTCATGGTCTCTGGTTAGACATAATATGAAACTTTTATCGAACATTGCTCCTTCTTTTATCGTGTATGGAAACCATGACAAGCGAGCTGGTACCGCTCAACTTGCTCGAATTTTCCGAGAATCGGGCGTTCAGCTCCTGCAGGATCATGTGGAATATCTGCAACGGGGCAGCGACAGATTAAGCCTGATCGGTATAGATTATCGATCCAAACAGGGTGATGGTTTGCTACAGCAGATTGGCGACCATTTTTGCAAGATTGCTATCGTTCATGATCCTTTGCAAGCTCTTCGCTTGGAGCAAAATGCAGATCTTATTTTAAGTGGTCACACACATGGCGGACAATTGGTTTTACCACTTTTCGGACCTGTGTTCCTGAGCAAAGCGTATCGTCCCATATCGAATGGGTGGTACTCCCTGAAGCTCAGTCCGGAGGATGTTCACCAAGAAGGTAAAATGCTTGTTAGCAGAGGATACGGCACAAATCATCTTCCTCTCCGACTAGGTTGTCCGGCGGAGATGCATATCATTACGTTAAGAGTGCCCGCAAAAAAAACACTCACAGAGAAACAGCCTTGATCCATTGGATCAAGGCTGTTTAACTTTTGAAGCGAGAATAGGGATTAACGGGCTTCCAATTCTATTGCACGCGGATCTACAAAGGAGTAGCCTTTCTTTTCAAGCTTGGTCAGCAACTCATCCAATGCTTCAACCGTCCATGGCAATTCATGCATCAAAATATTGCTTCCCGGATTTAACTGGTCAAGTACATTTTGAATGACTTTTTCCGGTTTGTCTTTGGTGCTTTTATCCCAATCGAGTGAACCGTTAGACCATGTCATATATAACATCCCATTTTTCTTTACAGTAGCCTTCAGCGCGTCATTACCGGATCCAAAAGGTGGACGGAAGAATTGTGGCTCCTCACCAATGGTATCCTTCACTATTTTTTGGACATCTGTAACCTGTTTTGCCGCCTCAGCTTTGGTCATTTTTTTAAGATCTTCATGATCCCAGGCATGATTGCCTACAATCTGCCCCCGTTCATGTATGAGTTTGAGCAATTCCGGATGGGTTTTCACCCGATATCCATTGACGAAAAATATCGCTTTAGCGTTATGTTTATCTAAAGTGTCGATCAGTGAAGTAATCATTTTTTCTTCTTTGGGTCCATCATCAAAAGTTAACAAGACCACTTTGTTTGGGCTCGCTTCATCATTTGGTTTAATATAATAATTTTCATTCATATGATATGTCTTTTCCACTTTCTCTTCTGTAGAAACCTTCTCCGAAGATTTAGTTTCTTCTTCTGTCGCAGTGAAATCGACTGTTGAAGGATCGGACACTTCATTTCCGGGTTCTCCTGTTTCAATTGGGTTAGAGTTACCTTGCTCTTCTTGAACCGTGATAGTCGATTCGTCTGCTGGTGCGGAATTATCAGATGTTTTTTCTTCCGCTGTACCACATGCTGAGAGCAGCAAACTTGCAGCAATTATCAATGCGGCGGTATGTCTGAACATGATTTCAACTCGCTTTCCTGTATTTATACGGAATGAGATCGCTCGCTCCCGCAAACACTAAATATGATTTTAACACTTGAAGGAGGTTGGTGTAATGAAGACGTCATCCTTTTTTTGGGGTATTGTCATTGGTGTTGCAGCCAGTTCATGGTTGTCCAAAGGCAAATTGCCCATGATGTCATCGGGTTCATCACGAAATATGATGGATCAGGCAAAACATAAGATGATGGAGATGACTTTCCCAGGTATGGATGGGTTCACAAGCAAGCAAAATCAACATGGTGAATCACACAAAAATTCAGCAGCAAAAAGCACAAGAGCAATCACACCGCAGGAAAAAGAAGCGAATATGAGCATGCTTAAAGATTTTATTCGCACCAATCCGGATGTGAAGCATGAAGTTGAGCAAATTTTAAGTCAAACAAACACAACAGTACCGGGTTTATAAACCAAAATCTCCAATTAGAATCATCCACAGTCTAGATTGGCTGTGGAATGATTCTTTTTTTGTCGATTTTACTTCGTGCATTTAGAGGTATAAAATGATAACATAACTACATAGATTTATTTTCAGCACATATTGTTTTGTGCTTCATAATCTGTTATAAGACTTGCTTATAAAGGGGAGATCCTGTATGAAAATAGAACGACTAAGTCACGATAAGATACGGATTTTCCTGACCTTTGACGATCTGAGCGAGCGCGGAATACAAAAAGAAGATATGTGGCAGGAAATACCTAAGGTTCATGAACTGTTCACTGAAATGATGGATCAGGCCTATTCCGAACTTGGATTTGATGCTACAGGTCCACTCGCTGTCGAAGTATTCGCACTTCCCGCTCAAGGGATGGTTGTCATTGTCACACGTGGAAAATATGATCCGCAACAATATGGTTCAGGTCATGAAGATGATCTTCCTGAAGAAGTATATGAAATGGAAGTTACACTCGAGCAAAGCGATTCCATCGTTTATGCATTCAAGGACTTTGAAGTGCTCATTGAAGCTGCACATATGTTGCGTCAGCATGTTACGGATGCTGGGAGACTTTATTCTTATAAAGACAAGTGGTTCCTGCATTTGGAGCCAGATGAGGTAGACTCCACCAAACATGCGGCATTGATTGCCTTGCTTGCTGAATTTGGTGAAGGCTCCTCAGTAACACCAGCAGTTATGGAAGAGTATGGTAAGGTTGTTATTCCTGCACAAGCGATTGATGTTATCTGCACCCACTTCAAACGCCAGGATTAATCTCTAGTTGTAATCGTGTCTTTAGTCAGAGGAGGGAATTTCGGTGCTTTTGTTTTCGGTCTTAGCGGCAGCAGTTGCTCCGGGTCTCGCCTTGTTAACATACTTTTACCTGAAAGACCGTTATGATTATGAGCCACTTCATATGGTATTGCGCGTTTTCCTCATGGGGATCTTGATGGTACTTCCTGTGATGATTATTCAGCGTGGTATGATGATGTGGCTCGGTGATAATCCTTATGTTGAGGCCATTCTGATCTCAGGTGGTGTGGAGGAATTCCTCAAATGGTTCGTACTTTATCATATCATCTATAATCACACTGAATTTGATGAGCCATATGACGGGATCTTATATGCAGTCGCTGTTTCACTTGGATTTGCCACTGTTGAGAATGTGTTGTATGCCTTTGCGGGGACTGCATCCGTCTCAGCCATGTTTCTTCGGGCACTGCTCCCTGTTTCAGGGCACGCTATGTTTGCGGTAATCATGGGGTATTATATGGGTAAAGCCAAGTTTATCGGTGGTAAGAAAAAGCGGTGGTACCTGGTGCTTTCTCTTTTCTCACCTTTTTTCTGGCATTCATTGTACGATGTCATCATGAACACAATGATCAATAATTGGTTGTGGTTTATAGCGCCACTCATGGCGGGCCTGTGGTACGGAGCAATCGGTAAAATTACACGTGCCAATAACCGATCTCCTTTTCGTTTTGTGAAACGGGAGGAAGAGGTTAAATTATAAAAAATACGGACACACTGGTGGACATAAAGCGCATTTTGCGCCTGCGGCCCTGGTGTGTTTTTATTTTGTCTGGATAAACTTCCGGGGAATGACCAATAGAAACGGGGTTTGTGGTGATGAGAATTAAGATTAAAATCAGATGCAAACAATGCGGTGAGCGTTTTACATTACGAGGCAAGAAAGAACGGGGGCGAATTGAGACTGGTTTTAAGCAGTGTCTTTGTGATAACAGGGACCAATTTGAAATTGAAGAAGAAGGCATGGCTACTGGGATTCAGCTCAATTAAAAGGCGGAATCCAACGTCATATTACCTGACTGCTTGTATAAGGACTGGAAATCGCATGCATAAGAGATCTTTCTTCGATCCACAATAGAGGTAGTGGTTTAGAAGAAAGGAGACTCTATCGATGTATAAACGTTTAAGTTCAGTTATGTTTCCGATATTTGCAGTTCTGCTGGTTGGTGCGCTTGTATGGGGCTATCAGGAGAATCAGGAGAAGAATGCAATACTGATCAAGGCAGAGAATCAATATCAGCGTGCCTTTCACGATTTATCTTTTCATATGGACAAATTGCATTCGGAGATTGGCAATACATTGGCGGTTAACACCACATCACAGGGGATGCATCGCAAAGGTTTGATGAATGTTTGGCGACTCACCAGTGAAGCACAGAATGAAATCAATCAACTGCCACTCACCATGCTGCCATTTAACGAGACTGAAGAGTTTCTCTCGCGTATCTCCAACTTTGCCTATCGGGCGTCGATGCGTGATTTGACGAAAGAACCGCTAAATGAGAAGGAAATGGGCAATCTGAAAAAACTGTATCAAAATTCATCCGAGATTACCAAGAATCTGCAGGATGTACAGCAGAAAGTCCTGACGGACCGATTACGCTGGATGGATGCAGAGACTGCCATGGCAACGCAAGAGGAAACAATGGATAACACGATCGTTGATGGTTTTCGTACTGTGAACAAAAAGGTACAGGAATACCCGGAGCTTGATTGGGGTCCTTCCGTATCCAATATCTATGCAAAACGATCAGTGAAGAAACTGGACGGCTTGCCGGTGACCAAAGAACAGATTCAGAGCAAGGCTGCAAAATTTTCTGATACAGACAGTAGCAAAATCCAAGTGCAGGAGAACGGCAAAGGAACAGACTGGGAGTCCTACACTGCCACGATTGATCATGCCAAGAATGGCAAACTGATGATGGATTTCACCCGTAATGGCGGAATGCTCATCTCCTACAGTGATACGCGTCCAATCGGAACCAAAAAAGTATCTCGTCAGAATGCCATGGCTAAAGCAGATCAATTTCTAATAAACAAAGGCTATAAGGATATGAAGGCTGTAAACTACGATGAATATGGGAATCTGGGTAACCTTACTTATGTGCGTAAGCAAGGGGATACCTTGATCTATCCCGAGAAAATGTCAGTTCGTGTAGGCTTGGATACAGGCGAAGTAACCGGCTTCCAGGCGAGTGACTTTGTCTACGAACATAATGACAAGCGCAAAATTCCGAAAGCAACTCTTACGGAGCAACAAGCGCGGAAAAAGCTTAATGCGGAGTTCGAAGAAAATTATGCTCGCAAATCCCTGATTGAGAATGATTACAGCAAAGAAGTATTGTGTTATGAATTCGGAGGGAAAATTAACGGTTCTCGTTACCGGATATACATTAATGCGAATACAGGAATAGAAGAAGCGGTTGAAGAGATCAAACCGGTCAATGCAACCTCATAAAAAGATGGATAATTCGAATTTGAATTTGAGCAAATAATTGCGGCAGACCACGATGTGGTCTGTTTTTCTTGTTCAATGTGAGAAAGGTCATGGTATAATAGTCCTTGTACATACGAAGATAAATACATAAAGTGGCGGTGAACAGCTTGTTTCCTAAAATAAATGAAATTTTATACATCCAGATTGCTTCTGCAGATGAAAAAGAGGAACACAAAGAATACAAATCACGCATAGCGGATATGGATGATAGCAGTTTTCTGATTGAGGTCCCGATGCAACAAGGAAGCAGCCGTCTGAAAAGGCTCTTTTTCGGAGAGGAATTGTCCATTTCATATATTACGGAGGATGGGGTCCGGCATTATTTTAATACCTATGTCATGGGATTTGAGGAAGATGTGGTCCGTCTTGTCCGTATCCGCAAACCGCTTCCGAGCGATATATCCAAAATACAACGGCGCAGCTTTCTTCGTGTTCATGCAAACCTCGAATTGGCCATCCAGAGTGAAGACCTGACCCGTGCCGTCGGATTGACTGAAGATATTGGCGGCGGTGGATTGTCTATCTACGGCGAAACAGGGTTTTCAATTGCTGAAGGTCAAAAATTGAAATGCTGGTTGCTTGTTCCCTACCGGAATTCAACCATTGAACACGTGAATTTTGAAGCTGAAGTTGTGCGAATCAAAACCATGGAAACCGGCAGACAGTTATGCATGCTGAAATTTGTGCAGATCTCAGATTCGGAGCGCCAGAAAATTATCAAGTTTTGTTTCGAACGGCAACTGGATTATCGCACAAAATAGGAATGTTGTGGCATAAAGAGAGGGAACTGCGGGTAACGTAATGAAAAAACGGAGGTATGGCCATGAATCATCGTCATGCAGCCCGCAGATATGAACGACTTTATTATGTGTTCTCCAGGCGAATGGAGCGAAGGGTTACGATTCTGATTACATCCCTTCTAATCCTGCTGTTGGTGTATCAATTACTGCTGTTGGTGCCAGGGTTCAAAAAGAATTTGACTACTATTGACCGCCTGGAAGGTACACCGATTCAAGTGCAGTCGTTAAATGATTACGAACATCCGTGATTTGTCTGTTTTTGCATCCATGTGTAGAGTGTGGTATAATTTTCACGATGCAGGCAATGCCTGTTTTTTTATTGAGGTTTATCGTTTGAGGAGGAATGCCCCGTTGGCAAGCCAGAACACATCAGAGAACGGGAAAATGAACGTTGCAATTGACGGACCTGCCGGTGCCGGGAAAAGCACGGTGGCCCGATTGGTTGCAGAGGCGCTCGCGTATGTATACGTCGATACAGGCGCAATGTACCGTGCGGTAACCTTGCACATGATTCGGAAAGATATTGCGCCGGAAGAAGTGACACAGGTACTTCAGGAAGCCCAAAAGCTGGTCATTGATTTACAACCGGATCCCGACGGACAGAAAGTGTTCTGTAATGGGGAAGATGTAACCTCGGAAATCCGCTCCCGTGAAGTGACGGGAATCGTGTCCCGATATGCGCAAATCGAGGGGCTGCGTACGCAATTAGTGGATACTCAGCGGCAAATGGCTTTGCGCAAGGGCGTCGTCATGGATGGACGCGATATCGGAACGACAGTATTGCCCGATGCGGAAGTGAAAATCTTCATGACTGCCAGTGTGGAAGAGCGTGCGCTTCGCCGCTTCAAAGAACTGGACCCCTCTGAAGGACTGACGTTGCAACAGCTGGAGCGAGATATTGCCACCCGTGACAGATTGGATGAGAATCGGGAAATTTCCCCACTGCGTTGTGCTGAGGATGCGATCGTCCTTGATACAACGGAGATGAACATTCATGAAGTGGTTGACAAAATCGTATCTTATTGCACAATGGTCAGAGGAGAGATCGGTCTATGATTTACACATTTTGCAGCACATTACTGCGGATCATTTACACCATTCTTTTCCGCTTGGAGGCTGTTGGACGGGAGAATATCCCGAAAGAAGGCGGCGTACTTTTATGTTCCAATCATATTAGTAACTTCGATCCTCCAACTGTTGGTATCAAAATTCGCCGTCAGGTGCGTTTCATGGCCAAAAGCGAATTGTTTGAAATTCCGGTACTCGGCCGAATTATTAAAGCCGTGGGCGCTTTCCCCGTTAAACGTGGAGGTGTCAGCAAGGAATCCATCAAAACCTCACTCAATATTTTGCGTGATGGTCAAGTGCTTGGGATCTTCCCCTCGGGAAGCCGTCACAATGACGGAGGTATCGGAAAAAAAGGAGCAGCGAGTTTTGCTCTCCGCAGTGGCGCTACAGTTATTCCTACTGCTATTATCGGTAACTACAAAGTTTTTCGTAAGATGAAAGTTGTATATGGAGCACCAGTGAATTTGGACGAGTTTAAGGAAGACCCATCTGGAGAAGCTCTGGAGAAGGCGACTGAAAAAATTATGTCCAAGATTAACGAAATGGTGCAAACGGGCGTGCCAAGCAAGTAATGGCTTCGTCGGTAGCTGAGTGCATGTTTCCATATTTTTGAGGGAGACTAAAGCTTGAGCACTCAGTGATGAAAGTGTTTTGAACTCTGCTATAGGCAGGTTTGAATATAATGGGGTTTTTGAATTGAGGAGGGTATTTGACATGTCGGAAGAAATGAAAAATCAAGAAGCAACCCAAGATGAGTTGGATCAATTCGTTTCCTTGAAAAAAGGAGATACCGTAAAAGGAACCATCGTCAAATTGGAAGATAACCAAGCCTATGTGAGCATTGGATATAAATATGACGGTGTCATTCCAATTCGTGAACTGTCTTCATTACATGTAGACAGCGCGTCTGATGCAGTAGAAGTTGGACAAGAAGTTGAAGCTAAAGTTCTTAGCATCGACGACGAGAAAGAAAAACTCGTTTTGTCCAAACGTGCAATCGACAGCGAAAACGCATGGGATCAATTGCAAAAGCATTTTGAAGACCAAGACGTATTCGAAGTTGTTGTAGGTGATGTTGTTAAAGGCGGTCTGGTAGCAGACGTGGGCGTACGTGGATTTATCCCGGCTTCCATGGTTGAACGCCATTTCGTTGAAGACTTCAGCGACTACAAAGGACGCACATTGCGTGTTAAAGTGAAAGAGATCGACCGTGAGAACAACAAAGTGATCCTTTCCCAAAAAGACGTACTGGAGCAAGAATTCGAAGCAAACAAAGCTACAGTAATGGCTGGTTTGCAAGAAGGTCAAGTGATCGAAGGTACAGTACAACGTTTGACTCAATTCGGTGCTTTCGTTGATGTGGGCGGAGTTGACGGTTTGGTTCACGTATCCGAGCTGGCTTGGACACACGTTGAAAAACCATCCGACGTACTGTCTGAAGGCGATAAAGTTAGTGTGAAAGTACTGAAAGTTGACCCTGAAAAAGGCAAAATCAGCCTGAGCATGAAAGCTGTTCAACCAGGTCCTTGGGAAACAGCAAGCGAAAAATTCAATTCCAGCGATATCGTAACAGGTGTGGTAAAACGTCTGGTTGACTTCGGTGCATTTGTTGAAATCGCTCCTGGTGTTGAAGGACTTGTGCATATTTCGCAAATCTCCCACAAACACATCGGCACGCCGCATGAAGTGCTGAAAGAAGGACAGGAAGTTCAAGTTAAAATCTTGGACATGAACCCTTCTGAGCAACGTGTAAGCTTGAGCATCAAAGAAACTGAAGAAGCTCCTGCTCAACCACAAAAATCAGAGCGTCCGGCTAGAAACAACGCTCCGCGTGAAGAAATCAACAATCCAAACGTTTCCTTGAACAATCAAGGAATGAGCACTACGCTCGGCGAACTGTTTGGTGACAAACTCAGCAAATTCAAATAAGTTAACAATGCATGGTTCTAAGTTATATACTGCATATTTTGCTGAATAACAATAGCAAGATCGGCGAGCCCAAGGCGGGTTCGCCGATTGTTTTTATTGCGAGTAATTTGGCATGAAACGTTAGCCAAGACATATCTTTTTTGCTATGATGAGTATCGTAAGTATGGACAGGAGGAGTGGAATGTATGGCAAGACCCGTTGTGGCAATTGTCGGACGACCGAACGTGGGTAAATCCACCATTTTCAATCGGATCATCGGCGACAGACTGGCCATTGTGGAAGACAAGCCGGGCATTACCCGTGACCGTATATATGGAATCGGCGAATGGAACGGTAAACCATTTAGTATTATTGATACAGGTGGTATCGAAATTGATGGTGAAGATGTAATCTTAAAGTCGATTCGGATGCAAGCAGAGCTCGCTATTGAAGAAGCGGATGTTATTGTATTCATGTGTGATGCAAAAGCAGGTATTACGCAATCGGATGAAGAGGTAGCAGAGATGCTCTACCGCTCAGGCAAGCCTATTGTTGTAGCCGTTAACAAAGTGGATAATATCGGACGAAGTGAGCTCATTTATGAGTTTTATGGATTTGGTTTCGGTGATCCCATCGGCGTATCCGGAAGTCACGGTACAGGTGTAGGTGATTTGCTTGATGCAATTGTGGAGAAGTTGCCAGAACTTGAGGAAGAGACTTACGATGAAGATGTTATTCGTGTAGCTCTGATCGGACGTCCTAATGTGGGTAAATCTTCACTGGTGAACGCGATTCTGGGAGAAGAGCGTGTCATTGTAAGTGATGTGGCTGGAACGACCCGGGATGCAATTGATACACCTTTTGAAAAAGACGGCCAACGTTACGTACTGATTGATACAGCAGGTATGCGTAAGCGTGGTAAAGTATATGAAACAACTGAGAAATACAGTGTAATGCGTGCGATGCGTGCGATTGAGCGTGCAGATGTTGTTCTGATTGTCATTAATGGCGAAGAAGGCATTATTGAACAGGACAAGCATATCGCAGGCTATGCATTCGAAGCTGGTAAAGCGTCATTGTTTGTCGTCAACAAATGGGACGTGGTAGAGAAGCATGACAAAACGATGAAAGAGTTTGAGAGAAAAATACGGGATCACTTCCTGTTTATGACTTATGCTCCGGTTGTATTCTTGTCAGCCCTCACAAAACAACGCTTACAAAAACTGTTGCCGGTGGTGCAACGCGTAGCAGAGCAGCATTCATTACGTGTGCAGACCCATCTGCTTAACGATGTGGTATCTGATGCAGTTGCAATTAACCCTCCGCCAACAGATAAAGGACGGAGAATGAGAATTAACTATGTGACTCAGGTTGCAGTTAAACCGCCGACCATGGTTATTTTTGTGAACGACCCTGAGTTG
The DNA here is from genome assembly GCF_050990605.1 of Paenibacillus amylolyticus. Lineage (GTDB taxonomy): Bacteria > Bacillota > Bacilli > Paenibacillales > Paenibacillaceae > Paenibacillus > Paenibacillus amylolyticus_H. The sequence continues at coordinate 3,972,150 of NZ_CP158832.1, read as the reverse complement.
ATGCACTTCTCTTACGAGCGCTATCTGGAGAATAAAATCCGTGCGGCGTTTGATTTCGAAGGAACACCAATTCGCATATTTACTCGGAAGAAGTCCGACGAAAGTTAGGGGAGAAGTGTGTGATTTTACAAATCGCAGCGATTGTACTGAGTTATCTGCTCGGTTCGATCAGCTTTAGTGTCCTCCTTGCAAAAGCGATACGGGGGATCGATATTCGTCAGCACGGAAGCGGAAACGCAGGAGCTACCAATACGTTGCGTATTTTGGGTAAAGGACCGGCAATTGCTGTTCTGTTACTTGATGTACTTAAAGGTGTTGCAGCTGTATGGATTGGAATCTGGCTGAGCGAAGGTTCTGCCTGGATTCCCGCACTCAGTGGTATAGCAGCCATTGCAGGACATAACTGGCCGCTCTACTTCCATTTTCGTGGAGGAAAAGGCATTGCCACAGCCATTGGTGTCCTGGTGAGTCTTGCTTTCCTACCTGCGTTATGTGCTGGGGTTATCGCTATTCTGTCTATTGTATTGACACGATATGTCTCATTGGGGTCTCTGATTTTTGTAGCATTTACACCCATCTTTATCATGGTATTACCCGGATATTCAATGAATATCTTCTGGGGGAGTCTGATTATTTGTCTGTTTGCGTTCTGGAGACATCGTACCAATATTGCGAAGCTCGCCAAAGGACAGGAAAATAAATTGGGATCGAAAAACCCTGGAGGGGGTAAACGTGTTGTCTAAAAAAGTTGCTGTTCTGGTCGCTGGGAGCTGGGGAACGGCTCTGGCCAGTGTACTCGCTGCTAATCAGTTGGACGTGATGATGTGGACACGTGGTGAAGACCAGGCTAACGAAATCAATAGCAAGCACACCAACACTCGCTATCTTCCGGATGCGGAGCTTTCACCACGGATTCAAGCAACCACGGATATGGAAGCTGCAGTGGAAGGCGCTATAGCTGTGTTAATTGTTGCGCCTTCTTCAGCCATGCGTGCAGTTACGAACCAGCTTAAGGTTTATTACAAACCTGAGATGTTAGTCATTCATGCAACCAAAGGTTTTGAGACAGAAAGCCTCAAACGGATGTCCACCGTCATTTCAGAAGAGCTTGAATGTGAAGAAGGTCGTCTTGTTGTTCTTTCTGGCCCAAGTCATGCGGAAGAAGTGGTGAAACGTTGTCCAACGACAGTGGTTGTAGCTTCACTGGATAAGGCATCTGCAGAGTCTGCCCAAGCTTTGTTTATGAATGCTTATTTCCGAGTTTATACGAATCGGGACATGATCGGTGTTGAGCTGGCAGGCGCATTCAAAAACATTATTGCGCTTGGTGCAGGTATGTCCGATGGTCTTCAATTTGGTGATAATGCCAAAGCCGCTTTACTAACACGTGGTCTGGCAGAAATCACACGTATTGGTGTTGAGATGGGAGCAAATCCACTAACGTTTTCGGGACTTGCCGGAATCGGGGATCTGGTTGTAACGGCTACAAGTCAGCACAGTCGGAACTGGAGAGCAGGTTCCATGTTGGGCCAGGGACAGAAGCTGGATGATGTTTTGAAGTCCATGGGCATGGTTGTAGAAGGCATTCGAACTACGCAAGCTGCCTATTTCATCTCGCAAAAATACGGCGTGCAAATGCCGATTGCGGATCAGTTGTATCACGTTTTATTCCAGGAGAGACAGCCGCGTGATGCAGTTGAAGCCTTAATGGGACGTGACCCGAAGACTGAAATGGAAGTCATGAAGCTTGAAACCTGGGAGCAGTGGCATTCCTGATTGTAATCAGCCTAAACGTACCTTGTGAAATAAGAAGCTTATTCACCTTTTCTGTCGCGGACTCATACTATACACATGAGTATTGCCGGAGGAGGGGAGACGAATGGGTAACAACATTTCCAAAGATGCGCTGAATGCAATCAACAAGAAAACGGGTAAAACGATAACAGAAGGTGCCGTCAAAAAATTGGCAAGCACGGTGAAACCAACGACGATTCAGAATGAAGCTCAGTTGCGCCAATTGATCAAACAAGTATCCGCCATGGCGAAAGTTCCGGTATCTGAGGATACGGTTAAGGATATTGTGAGTGCGGTCAAAAAAAGCGGATTGAATCCGAGCAGTATGGAATCGTTAATGAAAATGATGATGAAAAAATAATAGATCACGCCTGCTTGTGCAGGTGATCCAGTAAGACAAAAAGACGAGTCGGCTCCTGTCGGCTTGCTTTTTTGTCTTTTTTTTGGAAAGTTGAGCTGAATTTCGTGTTATAATGGTTGCAATTGTCACAGTGTCAGTGATGAATATCGGACTGAAGGGGAGACTGCTGGATTATGAGCGCAATGGACAAGATGTGGCTGTCATTGGTGGCCATCCTCATTATGGGACTATCTGTATTCCTGATTACGTTTGCTCGTGCCAAAACAAAAGGTGTTGTACGGGGGATTCTTTCTCTGCTTGCATTTTTGATTATGCTGATTGGCTTGTTCGGTGGGATCGCTTCTCTGACCTGATTCCCCATGCCTGGAGGATAACATCCGCATAAGCACATCATAAGAACTGACACAATGAACACGGATGAGGGGAGTGTGAGCCTATGGGGCCGCATGATACGGGGGGGCGGACAGAGCGTTATCCGGAATTACACGCGGCTTTGCTGGAAATGGCCAAAGCCTGGAACACACAGCCACAGACATGGTTGCTTGGAGGAAGTTGTGGGTTGCTGCTTCAAGGGGTGGAGTTGCAACAGGCTCCGAGAGATATCGATATCTATGCGGATGTTGCTGCTGCTAAGGAACTTCACCGAATCGCTCCGGGGGAAATGCTTGACGAACCTACAGTGGACAAGACAGGGCCGTATGCTTCTCTGCTGAGCCACTATCAGGTTGGTGAATGTGCGCTGGAACTGGTTGGTGGTTTCGAAATATGGGCTCGCAAAAGTTGGTACCGTATCGATATTGAACATGTACTTGCTCCGCATGCACCAGTAGCACAAGTGGGTTCATACAGCCTGCGACTGATGCCGCTTGCGCATGAGCTGTTGTTTAATCTGCTGCGAGGTCGTGAAGATCGTTATGTACCCATTGCGACACAGATGCGTCAGCAACCACAGGCACATCAACCTATAATGATGCAGTTAGGTCAACAGAATGTATGGACAAGCCGCTTCAGAGCCGAAGTGGAGGAGCTTGTTGGCTTTACATGGCCATAGTAGGTTGAGGGAGGAAAATGATGGACTATAAAGTTACTTTTTTACCTATGAACAAATCGATAGCGCTCAAACCAGGGGCAACACTTCTGCATGCAGCACGACGTGCCGGAGTCAAGATTACGACTCGGTGTGATGGTAAAGCGGCTTGCTTGATGTGCAAAGTCAACGTGGATGAAGAGCATCGTGTGGGACTGCATCCGCCAACAGATGCAGAAAAGCGTAAGCTGGGTTCACTGTTGGAAGCAGGTACACGACTGTCCTGTCAGGCCAAGGTGTGTGGATCTCTATCGGTTCATGTTCCAGAGGACCCACTGAAGGCAGCCATTCGGAAACAACTGGAACGTCAACAAAAGGAGGATGACTGGTTCTGAGCGTTATGAAATTGATTCTCTAAAGAGTTATTCAAGGAGGATACGAATGATCAGGAACAAGCCAAAATATGTTGAAGGAAGCGGACGGCAGCGTCTTATGCATCAGATGGGCGGTCTGCTGTTATTCCTGTTTTTTGCTTTTACAGCAAGTGGTTGTATGTATCCATCCCAGAGCAATTCGGACCCTAAGATAGCCTATCGGGAAAGCGTGAGCCGTATTCAGAGTGCGGTCGAGGCATTCCAGCAAGATGAGGGAATTTTGCCAATCATTAATGCAGATATGGAAACGCCAAAATACGAAAAGTTCAGAGTGGATCTGCCCAAGTTAAAGCAGCTGGGGTATCTGGATGAAATACCGGGAACCGCTTTTGAAAGTGGTGGTAGCGCTTACTTCCTTATCCAGGATGAAGAAGTGAATCCCACCGTTAAAGTGATGGACCTCCTGACCGTACAGAAAGTGAATGATGTACAGCGGATGGTTAATCAATATAAGTCCGTACATAACAATAAGCTGCCAAGTGGGGAAGAACTGTATCCGGGGTTATATACGGTTGATATGGATCAGGCTGCACAGGCAGGCACTCCTTCCATTACATTGAATAGTGTATATTCAGGTCAGGCTTTACCTTTTATGATGGATGACGAAGGCAAGGTCTATGTGGATTATGCTTTTGACATTATGCAGGCAGTGGAGAAGTCTGACGCGTCTCCAGCTGAGACTGAAGATGTTCGGGATTTTCTGTTGGAGCACTCTTACTTCGTACCTGTAAAATCCGTTTTCTACGTTTGGCAAAATAATGCACCGGTTGCACAGCCAATAAAATAAGCATGGGTGCCATTCAACTGATCTGGCTGTATGACCCGCATGCCTCTAATCGTTCAAAAGAGATATTCCAAATAAGGGATATCTCTTTTTTCTTTTGTCATTACGAGCAATAACCGTCATAAAAGCTTCACGGATCACATAAAGTAGATTGAAATAAAGACGCGCAGTCCGAGATCGGGGGATTCTCCTAATGTCATCACCATAAGATAAAAAAACAAAAATACGCGTCATATTGCCGCATACGGATACATAAGATGATACTAGTCCAATTGCATGTACGAGTTAACGCCGCTCTCGCCGGTTTCATCAGAATGCAACGTTCGGCGGCGGACGACTTCCGGGCACTCACAAAGGCGGCTCTACCGTTGCAGGGATTTCAGTCTTCTGATTGAAAAAACGAAGCGGATGCTCTTTAGCATTTTTCCTTCGGAGTAATTTAGGGAGGGGATTTCATTGGAGAAAGTGGACATTTTTAAGGACATAGCTGAGCGGACCGGAGGGGATATTTATCTCGGGGTTGTCGGCGCAGTCCGGACGGGAAAATCAACATTTATTAAACGATTCATGGAAACCATTGTATTGCCAAACATCACAAGCGAGGCTGATCGTGCCCGTGCAGTGGATGAACTTCCACAGAGCGCAGCGGGTAAAACCATCATGACTACCGAACCGAAATTCGTACCGAATAACGCAGTCCAGATCAAGGTGGCAGAAGGACTCGATGTCAATGTACGCCTTGTGGATTGTGTAGGTTACGCGGTGGAAGGAGCCAAGGGATACGAGGATGAGAATGGTCCACGCATGATCTCCACGCCTTGGTTCGAGGAGCCTATTCCATTCCAGGAAGCCGCAGAGATTGGGACTCGCAAAGTCATTCAGGAGCATTCCACACTGGGTGTTGTGGTCACAACAGACGGCACAATTGCCGAAATTGCCCGCAGTTCCTATGTGGAATCCGAAGAACGGGTTATTGCGGAATTGAAAGAAGTCGGTAAACCGTTTGTTCTGGTCATCAACTCCACTCGTCCTCGCAGTGAAGAAGCCCTGCAATTGCGTAGTGAACTTGCTGCCAAATACGACATTCCGGTGATGACACTCAGTGCTGCGACCATGACGGAAGATGATGTGACGGGTGTACTTCGCGAAGTGCTCTATGAGTTCCCTGTACATGAAGTGAATGTAAACTTGCCGAGCTGGGTTATGGTGCTGAACGAGACTCACTGGCTGCGCAGCAACTACGAAAATTCTGTACGGGATACCGTGAAGGATATTCGCAGACTTCGCGATGTAGATCGGGTTGTTGCTCAGTTCATGGAGTATGAATTCATTGATCGCGCAGGCCTGAGCGGCATGAACATGGGGCAGGGTGTAGCCGAAATTGACCTGTATGCGCCGGATGAACTGTATGATCAGATTCTCGTGGAAGTGGTTGGTATCGAGATTCGCGGTAAGGATCATCTGCTGCAATTGATGCAGGAATTCTCGCATGCGAAGAGAGAATACGACCGCTTCGCAGAAGCGCTGGAGATGGTCAAAACGACCGGATACGGCATTGCTGCTCCATCTCTCGCCGAGATGGCTTTGGATGAACCTGAGCTCATTCGTCAGGGCACCAAATTTGGCGTACGCCTAAAAGCAACGGCACCGTCCATTCATATGATCCGGGTTGATGTGGAATCGGAGTTTGCTCCAATCATCGGTACGGAAAAACAAAGTGAGGAACTGGTGAGATACCTGATGCAGGACTTCGAGAACGATCCAATCAAGGTATGGGATTCAGACATGTTTGGTCGTTCACTGCACTCCATCGTGCGAGAAGGGATTCAGGGCAAGATTGCCATGATGCCGGATAATGCAAGATACAAATTGCAAGAGACGCTGGGAAGAATCATTAACGAGGGTTCAGGCGGCTTGATCGCTATCATCCTGTAAGACATCAAAAGACCGTAAGGGGGCATCCCCTCGCGGTCTTTTTTATGTGGTTTCTTTAATTTGGATGAAATGGATAGAGAGAACAGTGATTTCGAAAAAACTTAGCGAGTTTTAGCTTTAAATTGTTAAAACCCATTTACATACTAGGGATTAGCCGTTATATTAATATTCAACTATTGTGATCGAGATCACAGAGAGTGGACAGGGGGAGACAGAGATGAAAAGAAAAGAGACAAAATGGGTATGGTTAAGTGTGTTGTTAGTATTTACATTGGCGCTGTCCGCTTGCGGAATCAAAAAAGAACCGGCAGCAACTCCGGCTTCGGGTGCATCAGATGATACACCAAAAACTGAAGCAGCAGTTACAGGCCCGCTAAGCGGCAAGCGGATCGCACTTATTATGGAGTTTAATACAGGTACCTTCTCGCAGCAATACGTACAAGGAGTCAAACAAGAAATCGAAAAATTCGGTGGAGAACTGACTACTTTTGTTGCCGATAATGACAAAGCGAAGATGGTATCCTTGCTTGATAGCGCAATTAACCAGAAATTTGATGCCATTCTCACGGATCACGGGGATTCCCTGTTAGAGCCAGGCGTGAAGAAGGCAGTAGAACAGAACATTCCAGTGGTTGTGTTCGACGCAGCAATTAGTGTTCCAGGAGCTACAGTGCTGTCGCAGGATGACCAGAAAATGGCTGAGTTGACGCTGGAGCAAATGAAAAAAGATATCAATGGACAAGGTAATATTGTCAAAGTATGGGTAGCTGGTTTTGCACCGATGGAACGCCGTCAGGTTGCATACGGTGAATTCATGAAAGCAAACCCCGACATCAAGGAAATAGCTACATTCGGTTCAGCACAGAACCCGGCGCTGGATACTCAAGCCAAAATGGAAGCTATCCTCAAGCAATATCCAAAAGGTGAGATTACAGCTGTGTGGGCTGCATGGGATGAGTTCGCCAAAGGTGCAGCACGTGCGATTCAACAAGCTGGACGTGACGAGATCAAAGTGTATGGTATCGATATGAGTGACGAGGACCTGCAAATGATTCAGGACCCTAAGAATCCTTGGGTCGCTTCTGCTGCAGTGGATCCAACGGATATCGGTCGTGTCCAAGTCCGTTATGCTTATCAGAAACTGAACGGGGATGAGACAGAAGATGCAGTTGTTCTTAACCCGGTCTACGTTCAACGTGAAGCCCTGCCAGATAAACAAATCTCCACTTCAGAGCTGTCAGAGTTCGTTGAAGGTTGGGGTGGCAGTACACAAGGAATCAAGGACTGGATGAGCGAATACGGAATTACTGCTAAATAAGCAGCGTATGGGAAGCGCGCCGCAAGGCGCGCTTTTTTCAAACATACTGAAGGTATGTGGGCCTGGATGAAAAAAGGGATGCTCCCGGAAGGGAACGATTGGAGGTTAACATCATGAGCACTGCACCGATTCTGCTTCAAATGGAACATATCCACAAGCAGTTTTCAGGTATTCCTGCACTGAAGGATGTGGATTTCTCTGTAAAAGGCGGGGAGATTCATGCGCTGCTCGGTGCCAATGGTGCCGGTAAGAGCACGTTAATGAAAATTTTGTCCGGTGCCTATCCATTGGATCAGGGAACGATTCAGTTGAGTGGACAAGCGCTTCATTTAAGTTCTCCGGGAGACGCGAAGGCAAGTGGGATTCACTGTGTCTATCAGGAAGTGGATGCGGCACTGGTGCCACAGCTGACGGCTGCGGAGAACATCATGTTGGATCAGCTGGCTTCATCTGCCGGGGGTTGGTGGAAAAGTCCGCGGAAGCTGCAACAGCGCGCGGTTGAGGCGTTGAAGCAATTAGGGGCGGACATATCCGTTCACCAAAAAGTGGCCGATCTGACGCTTGCAGAAAAACAGATGATACTGCTCGCAAGGATTTTGATTCAGGATGCCAAGGTCATCATTTTTGACGAACCTACTGCACCGCTGAGTCAGGAAGAAACGGATGCATTTTTCCGGATTGTACACCTGTTGAAGGAACGGGGCGTAGCCTGCATTTTTATTACCCATCGTCTTGCTGAAGTGACGGGTCACTGTGATCGCGTTACGGTTATGAGAGATGGACAACATGTATTTACCAGTGAAGCAAAGGGACTTACGATCAACGATTTGGTTACTCAGATGCTGGGCAAACCGTTTGAAGAAGAATTTCCGAAGACGGAAGCGCCCGTGGGGGAGCTGCTATTGGAGGCACGTGGGCTTCGTCGTGGAGTGAAGGTCAGAGGTGTTGACCTTTCTGTACACCGAGGTGAAGTTCTCGCTGTGGTGGGTCTGGTAGGCGCGGGTAAAACGGAAAGCTCTCGATTGCTGATTGGTGCAGATCGGCTGGAGGGAGGCGAGATCCGGCTTAACAACCGTAATCTCCGCCTGTCTCAGCCTGCGGATGCGGCGGCTCTCGGAATTGTTTCTGTGCCGGAGGAGCGACGTAAACAAGGTATCCTGATTCAGGAGAACGTGGAACGGAATTTAAGTTTACCTTTGCTAAGCCGTCTCAGTACATTAGGTTTCGTAAGCCGCAAGCGGGAACGTCTGAATGCAGAGTCATTGGTGAAACAGCTTGGAATTAAAACATCGTCCGTGAAGCAGGAAGTAAAATATCTAAGCGGTGGTAATCAGCAGAAAGTAGCCATTGGTAAATGGCTTAATGCGGATGCGGATGTATTTATATTTGATGAGCCAACCAAAGGCGTAGATATTGGGGCAAAAAGTGACATTTTCCGCATCATCAATGAACTGGCTTTGGCGGGCAAGGGAGTAATTTATTTCACCTGTGAACTGGATGAAGGCATGGGAATTGGCGACCGAATTGCTGTCATGTGCGAGGGTGTTATCGTAAAAGAGTTCAAACGAGGCGAGACTAACCAAGAACAGCTGCTATACTATGCAAGCGGTGGACAAGAGGTGCAATCATGAAGGATAAATCACTGGATTTTGCGTTCCGTTATGGGGCGATTATAGTCATCATAGGTGTTATGGCATTTTTCGGCATTAAATTGCCTTATTTCTTTACGTACAGTAACATGACCGATATTTTGGGCTCGATCTCAATCGTTACGTTTGTAGCGATTGGTGTTACGTTATCTCTCATTGTTGATGGATTTGATCTCTCGGTAGGGGCGACGGTCTCATTGACCACTGTCGTTACTGCTTCGTTAATGATTTGGTATCAACAGCCACTGGCGATTGTCATTATTGTACCACTGATTATCGGGGCTGTTATTGGTTTACTGAACGCTTTGCTCATTGTAAAACTGCGCATTCCGGATTTGCTGGCAACCCTTGCCACGATGTACATTATCGGAGGTATTCACAAAACGTATGCACAGGGATATACCATTTACAATCATATGCAGTTCCCTGACGGGAGCAAAGCTGCGGGAGCGATGGACCCGACATTTCTGCTTATAGGGCAGGGTAAATGGCTGGGTATGCCGATATCAGTTATCCTGCTGCTTATTGCAGTAATAGGTGTGCATATCTTTTTGACGTATACGAAATATGGGCGCCAAATGTACATTACAGGCGGTAATGAGGAAGCTGCACGTTTGTCTGGAATCAAGGTGAAAAAGGTACGTACACTCGCCTATGTAGCCGCTGGAGTGTTTGCAGCAATCGGGGGTATTATCTATGCTTCCAAAGTAGGATCGGGGCAAATTGATGCGGGATCACCGTTGTTAATGGAATCCGTAGCTGCAGTATTTGTCGGTTTCTCTGTGTTTGGTGCGGGTAAACCAAATGTCATCGGAACCTTCATTGGTTCGGTTCTGATTGGTGTGCTTGTGAATGGTTTAACGATGATGAACGTACAGTATTTCACACATGATATTGTAAAAGGTGGGGTTCTCGTGCTTGCCCTGGCGGTTACATTTTACGTCTTAAACCGCAACCGGACTTGAAATTGTGGGCTGTCTGTATTAGTATGAAATTTGTTCGGCGTCTGAAATGCCCGTGGTTTCAGGCGACATTCTGCCGAAAATGACTGTTGACCGCAGGCGGAGATTTGTGTTCATCGCTCAAGATGTACGTAGATTTTTTGCGTATGAACGTATATTTCGCTATAAAACGGAAACACAGTATAACATTCAGGACATTGATACAGGAGGTGAAAAACAAATGAACAAATCAGACTTGATTACACACGTATCTGAAGCGACTGAATTGTCCAAGAAAGATGTAACGAAGGCGGTTGATGCCGTATTCGAAGCAATCTCTGAGGCTCTTCAAAGCGGAGATAAAGTACAATTGGTTGGTTTTGGGAACTTCGAAGTTCGCGAGCGCTCTGCACGTAAAGGACGCAACCCGCAAACAGGTGAAGAAATCGAAATTCCTGCGAGCAAAATTCCTGCATTCAAACCAGGTAAAGCGCTCAAAGACGGAATTAAATAAGATTTCTACATATTCCATATGTCGACAAAAAGACCGTGACTTGTTCACGGCCTTTTCTTTTGCCCTTTAACGATGATTTTGGCGGTTCATTCGTATAAGGCACAGGTTGACAAATGAAACAATCTTAATCATCATTAACGCTATCGAACGAAAGAAGGGGACATGCGTGATGGATCATCCAACCGGCAATGATTATATTGTAATTAAGGCAGAGGAAAATGGTGTCCAGGTGATCGGATTAACCCGAGGTCAGGATACTCGTTTTCACCACACCGAGAAATTGGACAAGGGTGAAGTGATGTTTGCCCAATTTACCACCCATACTTCAGCTATTAAAATCCGGGGCAAAGCCACGCTGATTACCAAGCATGGACAGATTGAATCGGAGTAATGGACAGATTGAATACATTCAAATGAAGATTGCAGGCATAGCCTGCTTTTTTTCATTGTACAATGAGGTATGAGCCTTTACCGGACAGACTACACTAACAGGTAAAGGCAGGGAGGCGTATATGAAACCGCGGATGATTGTTACTGCTTCAATGCTGGCAACGGTTGCGGCGGTCTTTCTGCTTGTTGCGATACAAACCTTACATATGCGTACATGGGGCGGGGACAACGTACAGCCTGCCTCTGCATCACATCATCCAGTTCAGCTGACGAATGACAATCTGGTTGATGTGCTAAGCTCCATGCAACTATCTACACCCATTGCAAGAGTGGAATGGAAACAGTCCATTTTGACACTGGACCTCAAAGTTAAAGGAACGGGTACAAGTTATACTGAAATCTATGAAAACATGGCAGCTGTGGCGGATCTGGGCTTTCGGAGCCTGGATAACGTGGATCAGGTGCTGCTACGTGTGATGGCAGAAGATGAATGGATGCATAAACGACATCTCTTACTTGCTGCTGATATTCGGCGTGGAGAGTGGCCTCTGTATGCGATTGAAACATTACGGAACTGGAAAAGTGCGGCCTTTTCAGATGAATTGAAGGACTGGTTTCATCTGATGGAGACCGAACTCTGGAAGAAGCAATTCGAAATGACAAGTCAGGGGTAATAGAATAGCAGGATTCAGTGCGTGCCCGTTCAACATATGCTATAATATATAAGATTGTAGTGCAGAAATGGTTTAACAATGTTAAGGCTCGGAGGCTGAGAATGAATTCATATCGCGTACCCCAACTAGCAAAGAAATATACGGATTACGACATGATTCGACAACATACGGAAATCCCATCATTTCCGGATAGCCGGGCACGTCTGTTGCAGGTATTTGTGGGCCGCACAGACGAAAAGGTGCATCAAGAGTTATATGCTCTTGCAACTTCGCTCGTTCAGTTGGCCATGGATACGCATGATCGAATCGATACCATTTCCGGTGAGCGGAGAGAGCAGGAGATGCGTTCACGCCAGTTGAATGTACTCGCCGGGGATTATTTAAGTAGCCGTTTCTATCAATTGCTTGCCCAAGCGGGCAGAATTGAAATGATTGGCAAACTCAGTGGTGCTGTATCCGAAGTGAACGCACGCAAGATGACGCTGTATGAACGGATGAAGAAGCTTCTCGTTTCGGCTGACGAATACTTGCGTGAAACGGTACAGCTGAGGATGCAGCTGTTTCTTTCATTTACAGGCATGATTCCAGATAACGAAGAGTCACTATGGAACAGCCTGTTGACCGAATTCAGCTCCTGCGAAACGATCGTGGAAGAACTGAAGCGGATGAATGACGAAAAACAATATCTTCACAGCTATGCATACTGGCACATATATGAGCATGGTAATGACGATGAGCGCAATGTGCTGCGTCAGTCTGAACCGGATGCACGTGCATGGAATGCTATGGTACTGAAGCATAGGGTTGGTGAGGTTTTGCTGGACAAGCTTCGCGAGTGTACACACCGCATTCAACTGTTGTTGCAAGACGAGGAAAGGCGGATGGGCTTGCATGAGATCCATGCAATTCTAGAGCCTTACTTGGCATATTTGCAGCCTTCACATGCGGCAGTAAGGGAAGATTGAGGGGGAGACAGACGAATGGGGAGCGGAGAGACCAAACCGAAAGAAGAACATGTCCATTCGGTTTTTCAGAGTATAGCCGGAAAATATGATGTCATGAATGATATTCTAAGTTTCCGCAGGCATAAGGCTTGGCGTAAATTCACCATGAAAAAGATGAATATGTCCAAAGGCGATACTGGTCTTGATTTGTGCTGCGGCACATGTGACTGGACGCTTGCTATGGCAGAGGCAAGTGAAACGGGGCACATGCACGGACTTGATTTCAGCAGCAACATGCTGGAGGTCGGCCAGACAAAGATCAATGCGGTGCAACGTCAAAAGCAGATTACCCTGACACAGGGAAATGCCATGTCACTTCCTTTTGATGACAATTCATTTGATTATGTGACGATCGGGTTCGGGCTGCGTAATGTACCTGATCTCAGACAAGTGTTGTCTGAAATGAAACGTGTGGTCAAACCGGGGGGGATGGTTGTGTGTCTGGAATTGTCCAAGCCAACATGGCAGCCGTTCAAAGGCATTTATTATTTTTATTTTGAGAAGGTTTTACCGAATCTTGCCAAAGTGTTTGCTAAAAGTTTTGAGCAGTACAAATGGCTGCCGGACTCACTAGCCATTTTTCCGGGAAGGCAGGAACTGGCAGACATTTTCGCAGAAACTGGATTACAACAAGTGCAGGCCTATCCTCTAACCGGAGGTATCGCGGCACTGCATATTGGAACCAAGGAGAATCAGCATGTTTAGGAAAATTCGCATCTTTTTAGAAATGATCAAGATTGAACACACGCTTTTTGCTTTACCTTTTGCATTTATGGGGGCCATTCTAGGCTCCATGGTAGTGAATGATACCTTCCCAAGCTGGATGCAGATCATGTGGGTATTGCTTGCGATGGTCGGTGCACGTAGTGCAGCATTCGGTTTGAACCGGATCATTGACCAGGCGATTGATGGCAAAAACCCGCGTACCGCGATGAGAGCCATCCCGGCAGGACTGTTGAAAAATGGGGAAGTTGTTATATTTGTCATTATCTCATTTATATTGTTATTCTGGGCCTCATCCAATCTTAATGTATTATCCATGCAGCTGTTACCTATCGCTGTGTTTATGTTGGTGCTGTATTCGTACACCAAACGATTCACATGGTTATGCCACGTCGTTCTCGGAATGACGATTGGTTTGGCACCACTTGGTGGTTGGGTAGCTGTAACAGGAACGATGGATTGGACAGCGATTGTGCTGTACGTTACGATTGTGTTCTGGACAGCGGGCTTTGATATTATCTATGCATGTCAGGATCTGGAATTCGATCAGGGAGAAGGTCTTCACTCCATACCTTCCCGTTTTGGCTTGGTCAAATCCTTGCAGATCGCCAAGTTCTTCCATGTGATTACTGCAATTGGTTTTCTTGCATTATTATTGATGACAGATCTGAGCTGGTGGTATGGCGCAGGTATGTTGGTGACGTATGGAATTCTGTTCTACCAACACTATATTGTATCGCCTAATGATATGAGCCGTGTTCAAACGGCGTTTTTTACCATGAACAGTTTGCTTAGTTTAATCGTATTTACGTTCACTCTGATTGATCTGGCGGTGAAATAAATGGTGCAGCAGCCGGACAATAAACGACTGGTTGTCGGAATTACCGGAGCGAGTGGCAGCATATATGGCATTCGATTAATTGAAACGCTGCTTGATTTGGAATATAACGTTCATCTGGTCATATCCAATGCAGGGTGGCGTGTACTGAAAGAAGAATTGGACTGGGATGTGACGAATCGGGACGCGGTGCTGGAAGAAAAATTCGGCAACCGCGCCGGTTCTCTGACCTATCATCCTGTGAGTGATATAGGGGCCTCCATTGCAAGTGGTTCTTATCTGGCCGAAGGTATGATTATCATGCCATGTTCGATGGGAACTCTTTCGTCCATCGCGCAGGGATCGTCGGATAATCTGATGTCCCGTGCAGCCGATGTCATGATGAAAGAGGGAAGAACATTGATCCTCGTACCGCGTGAGACGCCTCTTCATGCAATCCATCTGGAGAACATGCTGAAGCTTTCTCGTCTTGGTGTACGAATGATACCGGCTATGCCTGCTTTTTATTACAAACCTCAGACTATGGATGAGTTGATTCTGTTTTTGGTGGGGAAAGTGCTGGATAGCTTGCGCATCCCACATCAACTGTTTACAAGATGGGGAGAACCGGATGAACGGGGATAACGACTGAGTTCGATACAAGGCTGTTTTTTGCCAAAGTGTTGCTCGGTTTATTTGTCCCCCGAATCCCGGGGTATTGGTGAGTGCTGATGGTGAGTCTTCATGAACCACAGTCTTGACCCATGCTCCGGCAACTTCTGTATTTTGTTTCAGAACAAGTCGTAGAGTTTAATTTCCGGGTGTCGGCTATGACATTCGGAGATGTAAAATACGTTAGATTACCTTATAGAAAAACATAAGCAAGAACGGTAAGCCGGGTTTTTCGTAATGCCTGCAGGCCCGACTTGCTGGAGGGGAAGGTAAGCATGAATTTAGGGACTGACAATACGCTGATACGGGTGAACGAATGAAACTATTGGATATTTTCGGGTTGTTAAAAAAGGACATGGATTACATTGAGAAAGAGTTGTATCGCAGTGTTCGAGGAGAACAGAAGCTGCTGAGTGAAACGTCACTTCATTTGCTCAAAGCAGGAGGAAAACGGTTGCGGCCCGTTTTTGTGTTACTTGGCGGGAAGTTTGGTACATACGACATTGAACGCCTGAAGTTGGTTGCGGTTCCGCTGGAACTCATTCATTCGGCATCCCTCGTTCACGATGATGTTATTGATAATGCGGAGACACGCCGAGGCAAACCCACGGTGAAGTCAAAATGGGATAATCGGATTGCCATGTACACTGGAGACTATATCTATGGTAAGGCACTCGAAATGACTGCCGGATTATCAGATCCAGCTATTCATCGTATCCTTGCCAAAGCTATGGTACAGATGTCCATTGGTGAGATGGAGCAAATTCGCGACTTTTTCAATACGGGACAAAGTGTTCGTAACTATCTGCTGCGGATTCGCCGCAAAACAGCACTTCTGATTGCGGTTAGCTGTCAGTTAGGGGCATTGGCCACACGTGCGCCTGAGCATGTATCTTCCCTGCTGTATACATACGGATACAATGTGGGGATGGCTTTTCAGATTCAAGATGATGTACTTGATCTGGTAGGTACCGAGAAACAACTCGGCAAGCCACCTGGCAGTGACATGAAGCAAGGGAATATTACTCTTCCTGTACTTTATGCCCTGGAAGAATCCGATCTGCGGGAACCTTTGCTTAAGGAGATTTCCCGTGTCCAGCATGAAGAAGGACGGGCAAGTGCATCGGATGCAATTGGAATGATTCGCCAAAGTCAAGGAATTGCTAAAGCAGAAGCCCTTGCTGACCGATATATGAAGAAAGCGCTCGATGCTCTCGATCAGCTACCTAACATCAAGACGACCAAAAACCTGCGCGATATCGCTCATTTTGTGGTTAAACGCACGCATTAAACTTTGTATGACCATCGACTCTCGGATTGCTCATACCCAAAGATGAACAGAATTGTGAGATTCCTCATTGGGAGGATTTGGACATGTATGTTACAATCAGAGGGATTGCGTTTACATAGTGATTAACTTTGAACCGTGAGTGAGGAGTGAGCTGATGGATCGTACATTTTTGATGGTTAAGCCGGATGGTGTGCAGCGTGGATTGATCGGTCGAATTATTAGCCGTCTGGAAGACAAAGGATTTAAGTTGGTGGCAGGCAAATTGGTGCAGATGTCTGAGGATCAGGCAAAACGCCATTATGCTGAACATGAGGGTAAACCGTTTTTCGATGATTTGGTTCGTTTTATCACATCCGGGCCTGTATTTGCCATGGTGTGGGAAGGGGACGATATTGTGGCGCTTGCGCGCATTGTCATCGGAAAAACCAATGTGAAGGAAGCGGCTCCGGGTACCATTCGCGGAGACTTCGCCAGCCACACACCACATAATCTGATTCATGGGGCAGATTCACCGGAAAGTGCTTCCCGTGAAGCAGCAAATTTCTTTGCTTCAGATGAACTGGTGGTATACGACAAGAGCATCGCAGCCTGGTTGTAATTATTAGCCAAAAGGGTGATACACGATGCTGGAGCAAGAACAACTACTAGACCCGGATTACACCGGATTCATTCGTAAAATCAAAGAGAGCACAGGCATTGATCTTGCTCAATACAAGGAAGGCCAGATGAAAAGAAGGCTGACCACACTTCGCAACAAAAACGGGTTTCATACATTTTCTAACTTTTTTGATGCTATGCAGAAAGATAAATCATTGTTCTACGAGTTCCTTGATCGTATGACCATTAACGTGTCGGAATTCTGGCGTAATCCCAATCGTTGGGAAGTGCTGCGGGACGAGATCCTGCCCGAGCTGCTGGGGTCCAAGCGTCGTGTCAAAGTCTGGAGTGCAGCCTGTTCAACAGGAGAAGAACCATATACACTCGCCATGATTCTGGACACGATGGGCATTTTGAAGGAAAGCTCGATTACGGCAAGTGATCTGGATGAAGGTGCATTGGCCAAAGCCAAGGAAGGGCGTTATATGGAACGCTCACTTAAGGATGTGCCAAAGGAAACGGCGAGCCGTTACTTCAAGCAGGATGGCTTGGTATACCGTATTGATGAGCAACTCAAAAATTCGATCAAGTTCATGAAACAAAATTTGCTCGTGGACCGTTTTGACGATGGGTACGATCTGATTGTGTGCCGGAATGTCATGATCTATTTTACCGAGGAAGCCAAAAACCTGTTGTATCACAAATTTGCAGCAAGTTTGCGTCCAGGCGGTATTTTGTTTGTAGGCAGTACGGAGCAGATCTTCTCCCCGGGACAATATGGTCTGGAGACAGCAGAAACATTTTTCTATCGGAAAAAATAACGATAATGGTTGTTGAGCCGTCTGAAGCACATGTACATGTGTTCAGGCGGTTATTTGTATACCAAGCACAAGAAAGAGCCGACTTTCTTGTCAAAGCCGGTCAGCTATACTATAATAAGCAAAGAAATTATGGGATTTTAGCAATGTGAAGTTTAACAGTTTAAAGGGGGAACGTATTATGAGTTTACGCTATTTAACCGCAGGGGAGACGCACGGACCCCAATTAACCGCTATTATTGAAGGATTGCCAAGTAATTTGACGATTGATTTTGAAGAACTGAATTTCCAGCTTCACCGCCGCCAAAAGGGATATGGCCGTGGACGCCGGATGCAGATCGAGAAGGATCAGGCGAATTTCGTTGGTGGTATCCGTCACGGATATACAACAGGTGCTCCGGTAGCGCTGGTTGTTCAAAATAACGACTGGAAACATTGGCAGAATATTATGAATATTGAGCCGATTGAAGGCAGTGACGAAGAGAAACGTCGCGTTCATCGTCCTCGTCCCGGTCACGCTGATCTGAACGGTGGACTCAAGTATAATCTCAAAGACTTGCGTAACGTACTGGAGCGCTCCAGTGCACGCGAGACAACGGTACGTGTGGCCTGTGGTGCCATTGCTCGTCAATTCCTGGCTGAATTCGGAATCAAGGTAGCTGGACGTGTACTGCGTATTGGCGAGATCGAAGCTCCGTATCAGGACCTTCCGATTGATGAACTGATCGCTGTGACAGAAGCTTCCTCTGTACGTGTTACGGATGCTGAGACAGAGAAGAAAATGGAAGCCTACATCGACCAGATCAAACAAGAAGGCGATTCCATCGGAGGAATCGTGGAATGTATCGTTGAAGGTGTACCTATTGGTCTTGGTAGTTATGTTCAATACGATCGCAAGCTCGATGCACGAATTGCTCAAGGCGTAATGTCCATTAATGCATTCAAAGGTGTGGAGATTGGTATCGGATTCGAAGCCGGAGTCATTCGCGGATCACAGGTGCATGATGAAATCATGCACACGGATGAACGCGGCTACCACCGGGCAACGAACCGTCTGGGCGGATTCGAAGGCGGGATGACGAACGGTATGCCAGTGGTTGTACGCGGTGTGATGAAGCCAATCCCAACGTTGTATAAGCCACTGCAAAGTGTGGACATTGATACGAAAGAAGCATTTACGGCTCAGGTTGAGCGCTCGGACGCTTGTGCTGTACCAGCAGCAAGTGTGGTAATGGAGCATGTTGTAGCGTGGGAAATTGCCAAGGCATTCCTGGAGAAATTCGGCGGGGATTCCATGGAAGAGATCCGTGCTAATGTTGCTAACTATAACGCTCAACTGGAGAATTACTAATATGCGTCAGCTGACAGTACAGTTGGATGAACGCTCATATCCGATTCTGATTGGTAGCGGCCTATTGGCACAAGCCCCTCAATATTTTGAGCAATATGGCCTAACCAAAAAAAGTCCGTTACTCATCATTACAGATGAAAATGTGGCTCCCAAATACTTGTCAGGTTTGGAGCATACGCTGCGTACGGCTGGTTATACAGTCGTATCGGCGGTTGTTCCCTCCGGTGAAACATCGAAATCCCTTTCGGTGTACCAGGATATGATGACCGTTGCGATCGAAGGCAAACTGGATCGGAGTTCTGCGATTCTGGCCCTAGGTGGTGGTGTCGTAGGTGATCTGGCTGGCTTTGTTGCCGCTACATATATGCGTGGAATCAAGTTTGTTCAAGTACCTACAACGATTTTGGCGCATGACAGCAGCGTAGGTGGCAAGGTGGCTGTCAATCATCCGCTGGCCAAAAATATGATCGGTGCATTCCACCAGCCCGAGCTAGTACTCTACGATGTGGACACACTTCAATCCTTGCCGCCACGAGATGTTTCGGCAGGTTTGTCAGAGATGCTGAAACACGGGCTGATCCGTGATGCGGCTTTTGCACACTGGTGTGAGGAACATGCAGATGAGTTGCTAGCGCTCAATCCCGAAGCGTTGGGATATGGTCTGGAGCGAGGTTGTGGTATCAAGGCAGAGATAGTATCCAGAGACGAACGTGAAAATGGAGAACGTGCATTGTTGAACCTTGGACATACGATTGGTCATGCCATTGAAGCGATTGCTGGTTATGGAGAATTCCTGCACGGAGAAGCGATTTCCATTGGTATGGCTGGATCGGCATTACTTGGTGAGAAGCTTGGTGCGCCAGCAGGGCTGTATGAAGATACGGTTCGCATGTTACGTTCACTTCGCCTTCCAACAACGATGCCTGCTCATCTGGACACGGATGCATTAATGGAAGCGATGATGCATGACAAAAAATTCCGTGAAGGTCATATGGTGTTCATCATTCCTGATCGGATTGGGGCTGCAAGAATTGTGAAGGACGTACCTGTATCCGCAGTTCGGGACGTCATTGAAATGCTCAGGAAGGGAGAATAACAGCAATGGTCACACGGGGAATTCGCGGGGCTACAACAGTCACGCAGAATAACGAAGAACAGATTCTGAAAGAAACGGCTGTATTGCTGCAGGAGATCGTGGATCGCAATGAGATCCAACCGGAAGATATCTGTAGTGTGTGGATTACGTTAACGGGGGATCTGGATGCTGCTTTTCCGGCAAAAGCTATCCGCCAACTGGATGGTTGGGAACTCGTACCACTGATGTGTGCGCTGGAAGTTCCGGTTAAAGGTGCCTTGGCCCAGTGCATTCGTTTCATGGTGCATGTGAATACGAACAAAGCTCAGAATGAAATCAACCATGTGTATCTGAACGGTGCACAGGCATTACGTCCGGATTTGGCAGCACCTTCTAGCTCTTAAGTAGTGGGTTGTCAAACCGATCATAATGATGTATAGTGAGAACCAGTTGAGTAGAGTAGAGATTGAGCTGAGAGCAGCTGAGCTAGTGGAGTATATAGCAGAGTCCAGTGGGTGGTAACCGGGGTAACAGAAACCGGTCAACTGATTCACGGTACGTCGTGCTACGGAAGTTGTAACAGGAAAAGGGAAACAAACTTGTCGTAGGACATATTTTGTTTTGATATATTTTGGTACAACACAATCAATGCACTCTCCTATATTTTACGAAATATTGGAATGAGTAGTTGAAGTGTTATAACTGATTTATTTTCCCGAATTGGATGATGTGAGATGCATCAATTCAGCGACCTGTAAATAATCCGAGAGCGAAGTATAGGGACTTGTTATTTATGAAACATCACCCTGTTAAATACAGCTTATAACCAAACCTCTACCTGATGGTAGAGGTTTTTTTCGTATATTGAATTGCTTCTTCTACCCCTATAAGTTCAACTAAACTTTTACACAAAAACGAAGAGGACAGAAATAACCTGAAGAAGCGGAGCGTTCACCTTTATCACCGGATTTTCCCTTTTGAAAGGGAGTCAAAAAAATCTGGGGATAACAGAGATCGGAAGGTTGTTCTGTCATCGAAGTGCTCAGTGTAAACAATCTTTAGTTGAACTTACCTAAATCTGAAAGGACGTGATTTGATGATAACGCCAAACGTTAATCAAGTACTGAAAATGTCGAATGAGTATAATCTGATTCCGGTAGTCAAACGGATTCTGGCAGACATGGAGACTCCAATTCGAATATTCCGCCGTTATGCTGACAACGACCGGGCATTCCTGTTGGAAAGTGTAGAGGGGGGGATTCAGTGGGCGAGATACTCGTTCATCGGTACAGATCCGTTCCTGATGATTTCGGCGAAGAAAGGCCGGATCGTTGTAGAAGAAGCAGGGAAAACTCGTGAATTGCCAGGCAAACCGATCGAAGAACTGAAAGCACTGCTGCGTAAGTATCGCAGCCCAAAAGATGATGAACTGCCACCATTCACAGGTGGAGCCATTGGTTTCTTCGGATACGATCTGCTGTCCTATTATGAGAAGCTTCCAGCTCACGCGCTGGATGACCTGAATATGGATGACATTCGCTTTATGTTCTGTGACCAGATTATCGTCTTTGACCATGTGAAACAGCAGATGCTGCTCGTCGGTAATGTACACGTCAAGGACGGTGCAACGGATGACGAGATACGTCAAGCGTATGCAGTGACTTCGGAGAAGCTGGAGCAGGCCGCAGAACGTTTGCAGCAGCAAGGACCAGGGGAGAACCTGAATCCGCGTTCCATTCCGGGAGACGTGGAGCTTGGGGATATTCGGTCCAATCTCACGAAGGAGCAATTTATAGGCAATGTGGAGCAAGCCAAAGATTACATTCGCGCAGGTGATATTTTCCAAGTGGTACTATCCCAGCGCTTCCATATTGATACGGAAGTTTCTCCGCTTCACGTGTATCGTGTGCTTCGGACGTTGAATCCATCCCCTTATATGTATTATCTCAAAATGGATGATGAGATTATCGTCGGCACTTCGCCAGAAGCACTGGTCAAGGTAGACGGAAATCGTGTGGAGACACGACCGATTGCAGGCACACGCCCAAGGGGGGCAACAGAAGCAGAAGATCGTGCACTCGCTGCTGATCTGCTCCAGGATGAGAAGGAACGCGCAGAACACCTAATGCTGGTTGATTTAGGTCGTAACGATTTGGGCCGGGTATCCAGCTTCGGCAGTGTGAAGTGTGACATGTTCATGGAGATTGAACGATATTCTCACGTCATGCACATGGTATCCAACGTGACGGGCGAGCTTAGAGACGACAAGGATTTCTTCGATGCGTTCCTCTCATGCTTGCCGGCGGGTACCGTATCCGGTGCACCGAAACTGCGTGCAATGGAGATTATCGCAGAACTGGAGAAAGAGGCACGGGGTGCTTATGCCGGAGCAATCGGATATCTTGGATTCTCGGGTAACATGGACTCCTGTATTACGATTCGTACGATTATTTTCAAAAAAGGAAAAGCATATGTACAGGCCGGAGCAGGAATCGTATGGGATTCTGTGCCGGAGAATGAATATGAGGAAACCGTGAATAAAGCTAAAGCATTGCTCAAAGCGATTCGAACAGCAGAAGCCATGTTTCCTGCCAAAGAAAAGGATAGCACGTTGAGACTGGCCAATGCAGACTACTTTGTCACACCAGCGGCCGCCAAAAACTGAGAGAGGAGAGACCGGAGATGAACATAAACCCGATAATGAATGAGAACCCTGTAACCCCCATTGCTGAGATTGCTCGTGAGGATGGCATGAAGAATGGCTTGGCGAAGATTTTGGAGGGCAGCCATCTGGAGCAGGCCGAAGCACGAGATTTGATGTATTCGATCATGAGAGGTGAGGCAACGCCGGCTCAAATCGGAGGTTTGCTGATGGCGCTGAGGATGAAGGGGGAAACGGTGGACGAGATCACCGGATTTGCTGAAGCCATGCGTGGTCAGGGCGGACGAATTCTAACGGATGGCAGCGGCTTGCTGGACACGTGTGGAACAGGCGGATCGGGTATTCACAAATTCAACATTTCCACAGCATCCGCGATCATTGCTTCTGCCGTCTCGGTTCGGGTCGCCAAACATGGCAACCGTTCAGCTTCAGGTAAAGCAGGTAGTGCAGATGTATTAGAGGCACTCGGTGTAAATATCCATCTGAACGGCGAGCAGGCCAGACAATGTCTGGATGATATCGGAATCTGCTTCTGTTTTGCCCAGGTATATCACCCTTCCATGCGACATGCGGCAGGGCCAAGAAAAGAGCTGGGTGTTCGTACCATTTTCAATATGCTCGGACCTTTAACCAATCCTGCGGGAGCAGATCGCCAATTGCTTGGTCTGTATGATCGTTCCCGGACGCCGATGATTGCTGAAGTACTGAATCGTCTTGGTCTCAAAAGAGCGTTGGTTGTGGCCAGCCATGATGGTCTGGATGAAATCAGCATCTCGGCGCCAACTCAGGTATCTGAACTTCGCAATGGGGAAGTGAACACCTACGATATCGATCCACGTGATATGGGGTTGTCTCTGCATCCGCTCGAAGCGGTACTTGGAGGAGATGCGGCACAGAATGCCGAAATTATTAAGAGGATCTTCCAGGGCGAGCAGAGTGCCTACCGTGATGTCGTTCTGTTGAACGCCGGAGCGTGCATCTATGTATCCGGTCTTGCAGATAGCATTGCTGAAGGGGTAACACTTGCCGCAGAAGCGGTAGATTCGGGCAAAGCTGCCCGGAAGCTTGAACAGTTAATTCATACAACGGAGGCGTACAGTCATGTATCTTGATCGAATCGTTGCAACCAAACATAAAGAAGTTGAAGTTCTGGCACAGACATTTCGCATGGATGAAGCTATCCCAAAAATCGAACAACTACCCGCAACCCGTGGGTTCGAACGAGCACTATCGAGCGGACGCAATCGCAAACTCGGCCTTATTGCTGAAGTGAAGAAAGCTTCGCCATCCAAAGGATTAATTCGTCCGGATTTTCATCCAGTAGAGATTGCTGCCGCTTATGAGCGAGCAGGTGCAGACTGCATCTCCGTATTAACAGATGTGTCGTATTTTCAAGGGAACAACGAGTACTTGCAGGCGATTCATAAGGCCGTGAACATTCCGCTATTGCGCAAGGATTTTATTATAGATGAACGACAGATTGCCGAGGCAAGATTGCTGGGTGCGGACGCGGTATTGCTGATTGCCAGCATTCTGACACCAGAACAGATTCGTCAATATCTGGAATTTGCCAAAAGTTTGGGGCTGGACGCCTTGATTGAAGTTCACGATCGGACAGAGCTGGAGCAAGTATTGGAAATTCCGCAGGCAACCCTTGTGGGCATCAACAATCGGAATTTGAAAACATTCGAGACCAGTCTGAACACAACACTGGATTTGATGGAATTGATTCCAAGTGGCGTCACCTTGATCAGCGAAAGTGGTATTGACGGACCAGAATCAACAGTACCTCTGATCCAGGCCGGTGTTCATGGTATTCTCGTAGGTGAGCATCTCATGCGCAAGGATGATGTCGAGGCGGCTGTAACTGATCTGATGGGACCCAAATGATGAATACTTCCATACACGATGGCACAGGCGACAGTAAGTCAGAACCGAGAAACCCGCTGCCAACGGCCGTAAAAATATGTGGACTTCAGGACGTTGAAGTGCTAAAATCGATGATAAACTTGCCTGTGGATTACATTGGTGTTGTTTTTGCCACATCACGCCGCCGAATCGAGCCCGAGCAGGCTGCTGCATTAAGAACGGTGTTGTTCGAGTGGTCTACCTTTGATCGGCCGAAGCTTGCGGGTGTATTTGTGAATCCTACGATCGAAGAGTTGGAACACATTATGGACGTAGCTCAACTGGATGTTATTCAGCTGCATGGACAGGAGTCTGCGGAATTTTGCCAGCAGGTGAAGCAGCGGTGGAATGCCAAAGTGTTCAAAGTTTTTTCTTTTCCCAAAGATGAAACGGGTCCGGAAGCTGATGATGCAGCCATAAGGGCTCTTGATACTTACGATAAATTCGTGGATGCGATATTGCTTGATACCCATGATCCTCTATATGGAGGGGGCTCCGGGAAAACGTTTGCCTGGGAGCGAATCCCTGCCTATGCCAAATGGGCGAAAAGTCACGGCATTGGGATGTTCGTTGCAGGAGGTCTGCAGCCGGACAATGTACAAGAACTAATACAGACATATGCACCTTTCGGCGTTGATGTATCCAGCGGCGTTGAGACTGAAGGTGTGAAGGATATTGCCAAAATTACAGCATTCGTAGAAAGGGTGAAGCAGGCATGACACATCAATTGCCAGATCAACACGGGCGTTTCGGTCACTTCGGAGGCCGCTTTGTACCTGAGACACTAATGAACGCACTTATTGAGTTGGAGGAGGCATATAGCCACTTCTCTGAAGATGAGGAATTCAACAAGGAACTGAACTATCTGCTAAGCGAGTATTCTGGACGTGAAACGCCATTGTATCATGCAGAGCAATTGTCACGCCGATTGGGCGGACCGAAAATTTATCTGAAACGTGAAGATCTCAATCATACAGGCGCGCACAAAATTAATAACGCCATTGGACAAGGTTTGCTTGCCAAACGGATGGGCAAAAAGAAAGTTATTGCCGAAACGGGTGCAGGTCAACATGGCGTTGCAACGGCAACCGTAGCCGCTTTGCTTGGACTGGAATGCAAAGTATTTATGGGCGAAGAAGATACAGAGCGTCAGCAGTTAAACGTATTTCGGATGAAGCTGCTCGGAGCAGAAGTGATTCCGGTGACGTCCGGAACACGGACACTGAAGGATGCTGGTAATGAAGCGCTTCGCTACTGGGTCAGCAATGTGGAGGATACGTTCTATGTGCTTGGATCAGTGGTTGGACCTCATCCATATCCGATGATGGTGCGGAATTTTCAACGTGTGATTGGTGATGAGACCCGTCGTCAGATTCAGGAGATCGAAGGACGTTTGCCGGATGTAATTGTAGCAGCTGTGGGTGGAGGAAGTAATGCGATTGGTATGTTCTATCCATTCATCGGTGATCAGGATGTGAAGCTTGTTGGTGTTGAAGCCGCAGGCAAAGGGGTAGATACCGAGTATCATGCGGCCACGATGAGCAAAGGTACACACGGTGTATTCCAGGGATCTATGAGTTACCTGTTGCAGGATGAGTATGGACAGGTTCAGCCAGCACATTCCATCTCGGCCGGACTTGATTATCCGGGTGTTGGTCCGGAACATTCCTATCTCAAGGATATTGAACGGGCAAAATATGTACCGATCACGGATCAGGAAGCACTGGATGCCCTGCAACTCCTCTGTAGGACGGAAGGAATCATTCCTGCTCTGGAGTCTGCACATGCGGTTGCCCAAGTTGTCAAACTGGCGCCTGAACTCACAGCAGATGATATTGTAGTCATTTGTCTGTCGGGACGTGGAGACAAGGACGTTGAATCGATCATGAAATACACGGGAGGTGACTTGGGATGAATCTGATGGACCAGACCTTTCAGCAATTGAAGAAACAGAATCGCACGGCACTTATTCCATTCTTAACCGTGGGAGACCCGGATGTGGATACAACGATTGATATCATCAAGGAGCTTGAACAGGCCGGAGCGGATATTTTGGAACTGGGTGTTCCCTATTCCGATCCGCTTGCGGATGGCCCAGTCATTCAGCGTGCTTCCGAACGTGCGCTGAAAAGCCAGATTACCATTCGTACGGTTATGGAAACCGCAGCAAAAGCACGTAAGGCAGGTGTGAAACTGCCGTTTGTACTGTTCACCTATTATAATCCGGTATTGCAGACAGGGCTGGATGTATTCTTTGATGAATTGGTCAAACACGATATTAGTGGCATGATCATTCCTGACCTGCCAATCGAGGAAGCGGAAGAGATGCGAGAACGCGCAAATCGCGCTGGTGTGCATCTGGTGCCGCTTGTTGCACCTACATCTAATGCCCGGATTGAGCGGATTGTAACGGGAGCGAGTGGCTTTATCTATTGTGTATCATCCCTCGGGGTAACCGGAGAGAGAGCTTCTTTCTTTGATGGCGTAGAGAGCTTCATTGAGACGGTGAAAAGTCTGACAGACCTCCCTGTAGCGGTAGGTTTTGGTATCTCCAGTCATGAGCAGGTGGCACATTTCTCTCGCATCTGCGATGGCGTTGTTGTAGGTAGTGCCATTGTTCGTCAGGTGGAGGATGCGATTCCTCTGCTTGAAAATCCGGATACGCGTGCAGCGGGACTGTTGCAAATTCGCAACTTTGTGGCACAATTGAAGGGATAGAGATGTCTTGAAAGGACATCTTTTGGACACGTGAGGTGCACGCTGACTCGTGTCTAACAATATTTCAATAACAGGAGGCGGTCGGATTGAAACCGAAATCCCAGATTGTCAATCTGCCTGTGTACCAACCGGGCAAACCGATTGAAGAAGTGAAACGTGAACTGGGGCTTGAACAAGTCATCAAACTGGCCTCCAACGAAAACCCATACGGCAGTTCTCCTGCCGCCCTGGAAGCCATTACGAGAGAAATGACTAACATAAGCATATACCCAGACGGGAGCTCGGTTGAGCTGACGGGAGTTCTTGCCAAGCATCTTGGTGTTGAACGGAACAACTTAATATTTGGTTGTGGTTCTGATGAGATTATTGCTTTGATCACGAGAGCTTTCTTCTTGCCGGGTGACGAGACCATCATGGCTGATCAGACATTCTCCGTATACAAAAGCAATGCCGATATTGAAGGAGCCGTTACCATCGAAGTGCCTCTTAAAGATGGAACGCATGATCTGAGTGCGATGCTTGCGAAAATCAACGACAAAACGAAAGCGGTCTGGGTGTGTAATCCAAATAATCCGACAGGTACGATTATCTCCGAGCAAGAACTTACAGCCTTTATGGACCGTGTACCTGCTCATGTGATGGTTGTACTGGACGAAGCTTATTATGAATTCGTAACAGATGATGCATATCCGCAAAGCATACCATTGATCGAACGGTATCCGAACTTGGTTATACTGCGGACATTCTCCAAAATTTACGGTTTGGCTTCGCTCCGGATCGGGTACGGCATTGCACGTCCTGAAATTATTGATTTGATTAACCGTGTACGAGAGCCGTTTAACACTTCCCGTTTTGGACAGGTAGCAGCAACGGCTGCACTACTGGATCAGGATTTTGTTCGAGAGTGCTCAAAGCGGAATGCAACGGATCGGGAATTCCTGCAAAATGAATTTACACGGCTGGGATTGTCGTATTTCCCTTCACAGGGTAATTTCATTATGGTTGACATGAATATGCCTTCGGCCATTGCGTTCCAGTCCTTGCTCAAACAAGGCATTATCGTTCGCCCAGGATTCCACGTATACCCAACTTACATTCGTGTGTCCGTCGGAACATCAGAACAGAATCGTACATTTGTCACGGCACTGGAGAACACGCTGGCTGAGAAGGCGGTAGCACGCCCTTAATACTGGCGATGAAAGAGTGAGGACCCATGAAACTAAAAATTGCAATGATTGGTGTAGGACTCATCGGCGGTTCACTTGCGCTCTGCTTCAGAGGCAAACCAGGTGTAACCGTGATGGGCTACGCCCACTTGGCTGAACTGAAGGACAAGTACATAGCGAGCGGTGTAGTGGATGATGCTACGCTCTCTCTGGAAGAAGCGGTAGAGGATGCCGACTTTATTTTTTTGTGCGTTCCCGTAGGGTTGCTTGAATCCTATTTCGAAAAGCTCTCCAAGCTGCCATTGAAAAAAGGATGTATCATCACGGACGTAGGAAGCACTAAAGCTTCCATTGCCGCCTGTGCCGAGCATGTGCGATTGACGGACGCTTATTTCATTGGTGGTCATCCTATGGCAGGGTCGGAGCGTGCAGGCGTAGATGCGGCCTCAGCCGTGTTGTTCGAGAATGCATACTATGTCTTAACTCCATCAGAACATGTTCCTGAGGAAGCCTACAGCAGGCTGTCTGAGCTGCTTGCGTATACGCGGGCACAGATCGTGCGTGTGGAGCCCCTGCTGCACGATGACATCGTGGGGGCGATTAGTCATCTGCCCCATGTCATTGCTGTAGCGCTGGTGAATCAGGTGCGTGAATATAATGAGTCGAACCCGCTGTATAAAATGCTGGCTGCAGGTGGTTTCCGGGATATTACCCGGATTGCGTCCAGTGATGCGATTGTGTGGAGAGATATCTTGCTTAGCAACCGTGATGTGCTGTTGGGCTTGCTTAAAGACTGGAATAGCCAGATGACGGCCTTTACGGATATGCTGGAGCATAAGAACGGTGAAGGCATAGAAGAAGCATTTCGTCAGGCCCGTGAGTTCCGCAGTGTATTGCCCGAACGACGCAAAGGCATGATTTCGCCGTTATTTGATCTGTATACTGATGTACAGGATGCACCGGGTATGATCGGTAAGATCGCAACTGAGCTTGGGGCGAATGATATCAACCTGAGCAACTTGGAAATTATCGAAAACCGGGTGGATGTGCCGGGTATTATGCGCCTGTCTTTCCGTCAGGAAGAAGATATGGAACGAGCCAAGACGTTATTGGATTCCTTAGGCTATCAAGTGTGGATATAAGACGAGAAAGAGGGCGAAAGCCCTCATTTTTTGTGAGGTTATAATGGAGTTGTTATTTGATTTTCAGCCACAAAAAAAGGATGTATTATCCTGAATTACCGAAAGATATAATTAATTCAAACAAATTTACTGAAAGTGTTGACAAAATGAAAACGTATACATATAATAAAGGTACAGTATGGTTTCTCTCCACTCCTATCCAATAACTGTATTGCTCCACGTGAGCAATGGCCGCTTATGTAAGCGGTCTTTTTTTTGTCTTAAAAAGTTATTGGACAGGCATTAATATGTTAATAGTTACATATCAATTTACATCCTCTATTTACATTACCCTCCTTAATCTGTTAGGATACCTTAGATCAAAAAAATATCACATTTTTGTAACCTTTTGAGTATGTCGTTCGTCTATATAAGCAAGGCTTACCAAAAAGGCTCAAAATGAAGTCATGAACGTGAAAATGACCGCATATGAATGACAGGTCGGGTTCTGTGGATAGCAATGGATTTGCCAGGATGATGCAGACCGTTGTACAATAAATACTGTTAATGTAGAAACGTTGGGGAAATTGCCATTACATAGGGGAATTTGGCGGGAAGGCCAGTTATGGCGCTGAACGCTGTTTATATGCGGTGAGAACCGCAACTTTTTTGTGCCTGTTCGGTAATACATGGATAGAGTCGAACGGGGAGAAGCACATGGATGGGCGAGGAGGGGTCGCACTCAAATGACGGATTCCCAGTTGATTCGAGAGATCAAGGAAGGTAACCTGGAGTTATATTCCGAGCTGATGAGTCGTTATCAGCGTAAAATACTGGCTTTCGTATATCATATGTTGAAAAGTTCCAATATGGAGCTGCTTGCGGAAGATCTCTGTTCTGAGACTTTCTATAAAGCGTTCCGCAGTCTGCACTCTTTCCGTGAGGTGGATGCCTCATTCTCAACCTGGTTATATACCATTGCGAGAAATACGGTACTGAGTGAGCTTCGCAAACAGCGCAGCGGAAATGTCCCACTTGAAGAGAGCGGGATTATTCCCGTTGCTCCTTCGGAGAATGCACCGGAGTATGCTGTACTGCGCAGCGAGCGGGTGATGCTGGTTAGGGATGCGATTAACAATTTGCCAGAGAAGCAGCGTTCTGCGATTATACTCCGCGAGTATGATCAACTAGACTACCAGGAGATTGCGAATATTCTTGGGCAGAGCGTCAGTTCTGTGAAATCGCTATTATTCAGAGCAAGATCAAGCGTGAAAACTCAATTGGAACCTTATTTCTTCGAACCGGTGTACGAGCCATATGAAGGGATGAAGAACCGATGAATTGCAATGAAGCCCAGGAACTGTTTGCACTGGTCTGGGACTTGCCGGAAACTCATCCTCAGCGGATTGCATTTCATGCTCATCTCGCTGGTTGTGAAGAGTGCTCTGAGCAGTTTGAGGTCTGGGAAGAAGCTCAGATCTTGCTGCACAGCATTCCGGTTCCAGTGACAGAACAACAGGCAGAGAGAGTGAACCGTAACGTTATGGACCGGATCTACGCGGAGTCTCCATGGCTACTGCCGGAAGAGGCAAAGGTTAATCGTTTCTCTGCTGTGATCCGCAAGCATATGTCTTTGTGGATTGCCGCGTTCCTGGCTATTTTTTTATGCAGCTTTGTGTATATGGCCATGTTTAAGCCAGATGTATCAGAAGCTGAGCAAACCAAGGTTGTTGCTACGGGTATTCTGGAGACAGGGGTTGCCGGAAGCGGACCATCGTCCTCTGGAATGTATCAGTACAACATGACTGGAGCGGACAGAGGAAGTATCATAGAACCTTTTGTTGTGAGCATGGGACCTGCTTATCCGCAGTATTGGATGGCCCTGTCTTTACTTGCAATAGGCATGGCGTTATTTTCTCTTGGACGTATGCATCGAACAACGAATAAACGTAAACAAGGTGCGAGTGCATAGGTAATAACCTTTCGTTCGCCGTGTGGAGAAATGAGGGATGAAAGTGCGAATCGGGCTTATTCGTCACGGTCTTACAGACTGGAATGCGGCGGGCCGTATACAGGGGCAGACTGATATACCTCTGAATGGGGAAGGTCGTGAACAGGCAGAGCGACTGGGAAGACGTCTGTTGACGGAAGAATACCAGTGGGACTATATCATCACAAGTGGATTATCACGGGCACAGGAAACAGGGGAGATTATCTCTAAACTGTTGAATGTACCTTTGCTTGAGTCGGACGCACGGTTGAAAGAAAGGGCTTTTGGTCAGATTGAAGGTCTGACTTCAGAAGAACGGGTTGCCCGTTGGGGCAAATCATGGGAGACATTGGACTTGGGACAGGAGCAGATTGCGGATATCCAGATTCGTGCACTGGCGTTTCTGGAAGATCTATGGTCTGACTATCCGGACCAAAACGTACTCATTGTCACTCACGGAGCTTTTCTGGCCAACCTGTTAACAGCCTTGTTCAAAGATCGGTATACAGAACGAATCGGAAACCTGTCACTGACGATCCTGGAAAAGGAACGTGATGACTGGAGTCCGCTGTTATATAATTGCACACGACATCTGTCTTTGGACACAGCGAAACAACCTGAGTAATCCAACTTGGGTTGTTTTTTTGCGTTCTATGGGATTAAAGACTTTATATGATTTCAAACCTCTCATTTTTCTTCTGATTGACCAACTTCGGGCATAGTATGATTAACAAATCCATTTCATCATTCACTAAAGTTATTATGAAATGGTTTCAAACATAAAAGATTTCCAAAAAGAGGTTTAGATTAAGGGAATTCCGTCAACGATGTTTACAAAACCAAACTATTTCAGGCTTCGAATCAGCAGTCGAAGTAGTTAACGGGCGAGGCGATGGACCCATGAATCTAGCGGATATGCTTACTTTTGCCGATATTGGCCAGCTTAATCGAATAGCAGACTATTACCAATGTGAATGCAAGCCCAACTCCAAACATGAACTCATCCAGAGTATTCTCACTACATTGGGCAGCAGACCCTTTTTTGAGCAGCAGGTACGTCAACTGAATCAAGCAGATCAGCGCTTTTTGAACAACTTGTTGTTTGATCCTCGCCAGTATTATGGTATGGAAGAACTCATTGCCATAGCCCGTCAATCGATGGACAAAAAGGAGAGTGAGGCTGGCGCGAGTCCACGTGATCTCATCGTTCGCTTCAATAAGAGTGGATGGTTGTTCAATGGGACAACGCAGCAGACCAGGTATTTGTATCAGGTACCCCAGGATCTGAAATTAAGATTCAGGGATGTCTTATCCACACATCTGCGAGCAGGGATTACCAAAACAACGGAACCACCCATGTACCGGGATGAGTATCATCTCTTAGCGGATGATCTCAAGTTGTTCCTGCAGTTTGTCCAGCAGCACGAGATTGCCCTTAACGCTGAAGGCATGATGTACCGTCGCTCTCAACAGCAGATTATGGAGCATCTGCACATTAGTGAGGAATTGGTGGGCAAAGGTGGATGGAGATTCGGATATGGCCGTTCCTTCAAGGATTACCCGGATCGTTTCGCGCTTCTCTACGACTATGCATTTCACCATCGGCTGGTTCGTGAGGAGCAAGGCACGCTGAAGCTATCACCAGCTGGAGAAGACAAGCTGGGGGCTGAGAAAACAGCTGAAATGATACAGCTATTTAGGTTTTGGTTAAGATTGTATAAAGGTGCTATTCCAAATCTGTCCTCTATTGTGTATTGGACAGGCGAATGTGCCTCAGAATGGTCAACCGCCGAGTCGCTGTTTCGTCAGATCGGTCCATTCATTCAGCCGTTCTATTATGATACAGCGGAGGCCATCTATGATAACAGAATTGTTAAAATGATGTTGCATCTTGGCATGGTCCGAATTGGGGAACATGAGGAAGGTCGGACGATACAAATGACAGCTTGGGGTTCACGTCTTGCTTCATCCTGTCGCTCCATTTCAGGAGACGTTACACCTATTATGTTTGACAAGTGAAGGACAAGTTGCTAAAATCACTCCCAAATTAAGGAGTGATAATAATGATAATTCCATACAAAGGTCTACAACCTCAGTTACACTCTTCGGTATATATGGCTGAAGGAGCAAAACTGATCGGTGATTTGAGAATGGGAGAAGAGTCTTCCGTCTGGTTCAATGCAGTCCTGCGGGCTGATTTGGCTCCTATTATCATTGGAAAGCGCTGTAATATTCAAGATAACGTTGTCGGGCATGTCAATACGGATCAACCTTTGATTGTGGGAGATGATGTTTCAGTAGGACACACAGCGATCATTCATGGTTGTTGTATTGGAACAGGATCTTTAATCGGCATGGGAGCCATTCTGCTGAATGGAGCCGACATTGGCGAATATACGCTGATTGGGGCAGGTTCTCTAGTTACTGAAAATAGTAAAATTCCGCCCTATACTCTTGCTTTGGGGACACCTGCCAAAGTGATACGTGAGCTGACTGATGCTGATCTGGAGCGGATGTCCAGAACTTCACTGGGTTATGTTACCAAAGGAAAAGAATATAGGAGCTCTTAAATCCGTTTTGGAGGTGCATCCTATTGGATAAAATGAAAGTTACGTATGAAGTCATGTTGGGGCTAGCAGCTGAGATGGTGTGGGACGAAGCGCTTCGCAAACAGCGCAGCGAGAAGCTCTATTTGGAAATCGATAAAGCGTTAGCTACCGGAGACGAAGTAGCTTTCCGGAGTCTGACGGATGAACTGAGGACCATAAACTGATAGACAAAATAGTTCCTTTCTGAGATAAAAGGGAATGCGCAGATGCGTATTTCCTTTTTGATATGTGGAATTCCGAAATGAATGTCTGGATTTATAAGATATGGTCATATATAATATGGGAATAAAATGGATAGAGAGGGGATATAGGGAATTGAAATTCAGTGAGATGACTCAAGACAGCTGGGCTGAACTGCAACTCTATCTGGATACATGCCTTATTCCATACACAGCTCTTAGCGGTGAGCATTCGCCAGTAGAAGCTACCGAGGCATTGGAGCGGCTGAGAGATTTTCTGGATCTGGTCGAAATTCCTTTCAAAGGGAGAATCATGACTTATCCTGCCTTTCATTATGCTAATTCGGAATTGTCAATGACATTAAATTCCTTGTCGGCACAGCTTAAATCCTCAGGATTCAAATATGTGGTTATTATGTCAGTGGATGGTCATTTGAATAGCGTGGACATTCCATCTGCTGATCTGGTTTTGAGTCGGTCTGCGTTAACTCGCGAGGTCGGAGAAGAGAGGATTGCGAGATTTGTAGGGGAGAAAATACGAGAGTTGTGGAAAAAATAGTTTTTGACGACAAATGTGACAATTTTACAACAATTTTTTAATAACGCTTACAATTGAACCTTAAAAATGTGTGACAAATTCTTGACGGTGTTCTAGGGCTACTATATGATTATGTATGTTCTAGTAAGTCGTGGAATTTATGAAAATGAAAACGTTTGAGAGAGTTGGCTGAAAAAGGGGGTTGGAGACAGTATGAGCAGTGAGCATGACCACCACGAAGCTTCATTGAAATTGCCAAGCCGCATGGAGATGTCACGCAGGCAGTTTTTGACGTACACGCTTGGTGGAGCTACAGCCTACATGGCCGCCGGTGCAATCCTTCCTATGGTCCGTTTTGCGGTGGACCCGATTTTGCAACATAAGGGAGAAGGTACCTCTGTCAAAGTAGCTGAAATCAGCAAAATTACGAATGAGCCTCAGGAATTCACCTTTGAACTTAAACAACAGGATGGCTGGTATCTGAGTAATGCATCGTTAGTGGCGTGGATTCGCAAAGACGAGCAGGGTAAGATTTATGCACTCTCACCTATCTGTAAACATCTGGGATGTACGGTAGGCTGGAATAGTGACAAGCAGTACCCTGACGAGTATCATTGCCCCTGCCATGGCGCGCACTATGACAAGGAAGGGAAGAATCTTGCCGTAGCCCCCAAACCGCTGGATGAGTATGTAGTCAAGGAAGAGCAGGGTTGGGTATATCTGGGCGACATTGTTCCGAACACCCGAGTGAATTAGGAGGCGTGAACGCAGATGTTTAAAAATGTCTATGACTGGATT
Source organism: Paenibacillus amylolyticus (assembly GCF_050990605.1). Taxonomy (GTDB): domain Bacteria; phylum Bacillota; class Bacilli; order Paenibacillales; family Paenibacillaceae; genus Paenibacillus; species Paenibacillus amylolyticus_H. The sequence continues at coordinate 3,936,292 of NZ_CP158832.1, read as the reverse complement.
GACGAGCGTCTCGACATCACGCCAATATGGCGGGACGTTGCGGATCATGAAGTTCCAGAGCATGTAAATCCGGCTCATCACTTTTCCGCATTCGTGTACTGCTTTGGTGGATTGACGTTCTTTATTACTGTTATTCAGATTCTGTCAGGCATGTTCCTGACCATGTATTACGTACCTGATATTATCAATGCTTACGCAAGTGTGGAGTACCTGCAGACCAAAGTAGCCTTCGGCCAAATTGTTCGCGGCATGCACCACTGGGGAGCCAGTCTGGTTATCGTAATGATGTTCTTACATACGATGCGTGTGTTCTTTACAGGCTCTTACAAGGCACCGCGTGAAATGAACTGGGTTGTCGGCATGCTGATCTTTTTCGTCATGTTGGGCCTGGGTCTGACAGGGTACTTGTTGCCATGGGATAACAAAGCCTATTTCGCAACAAAAGTAACACTGGAGATTGCCAATACGGTTCCTTGGTTGGGACCAATTATTAAAGAATTCCTGCAAGGCGGTACGATTGTCGGTGCACAGACACTAACCCGATTCTTTGCCCTGCACGTATTCTTCCTCCCCGCTGTGCTTCTGGTGCTTCTGGTCGGACACTTTATCATGATCCGCAGACAGGGCATTTCGGGACCACTATAAACGAAAGAAGGGAGGAATCGCAATGGCTCACGGACATAAGAAGCATGATGAGGAAAAGGTTATCTTTGTCGGTGATTCACGGGTTCGTAAAGGGTCGGGATTCATTACCCCGCCTGATTACACGGCGTATCCCGGCAAATCAGAAGCCTTTATTCCTAACTTCCTGCTGAAAGAATGGATGGTTGGTGTCGTTGTATTGGTGGGGATTTTGGTACTCACGATCTCAGAACCTGCACCTTTGGGGTATCCGGCCAATCCAAGCGCATCCGTTATACCCATGCCGGACTGGTACTTCCTTTTTCTGTATCAGTACTTGAAGTATCCATACGCATCGGGCGATTACGTGTTGCTCGGGGTACTGGGGGTCAGCGGGGTCGCTTTTGGAGCGTTGCTGCTGGCACCATTTCTGGACACAGGCAAGGAGCGGCGTTTCTATAAGCGCCCCATTGCTTCATCACTGATGATTTTGTCGGTCATTTCTGTATTCTATCTGACGAATGTAGCGTGGACACACTACGAGCATGAGTTGGAAGCAAGTGGACAGAAGCCTGAACATATTCAACGTGAAGAAGAAGCACTGGAGAGGCGTGAACAGGGGCTCCCTCCAGTTTCCAATGCACCTGGACAGCAAGAAGAAGTTGCGATCGTGGAACAGGATGATTCTGCAATGGAAACGTACAAAAAGGCTGGATGTATTGGCTGCCATGCCGCTGATATGAAGGGCGCAAGTGGACCTTCACTACGGGGTGTGGGTGACAAGCACAGCCAGGAAGAGATTTTGACCATTATCAAAGAAGGCTACAACGAGATGCAGCCTCAGTACAATAATGCCATCGCTCAAGGTGTCACGGATGAAGAGATTACTCATCTGACCGAATGGCTTGCGAAACAGAAAGCAGAACAGTAAAATCGAAATAACCAATGAAACCTGATCGTTTATGCGGTCAGGTTTTTTGAAGTGTTTTTTGGTGGACTGCACTGTATCGTGCATAACATGTGAAGAAGGAAGGGGCATGGAACGTGGCTTTATCGTTTTTCTGGAGTAGGGAATTTCTGACCAATCGTTATTTCCTGTGGCTATTATTTTGGTGTAATGCGGTAGGAACAGTGTACGGATACATCTGGTACGGAGAGCAAATGAAACTGACGCTGGCTGAGCAGCCGGTGTGGCAGATCGTATTTGTGCCAGATAGTCCAACAGCGAGTTTGTTTTTTACTTTGGCACTGCTATGGATCTTGTACCCACCACGGTCCATCATGACCAAACGGATCGGACATGTGATTCAGGCGCTTGCCGTGGTCACATCTGTGAAATATGGCGTATGGGCCGTATCCATTATTTTTGCTGGCTGGATGCAAGGCGGTACACAGCACTGGCAAGACTGGATGTTGATTGCTTCGCATAGTGCAATGGCGATTGAAGCTCTTATATATGTGCGCTTTTTCGGCTTCCGCTGGGTTGCCCTTATCGTTGCAGGTCTTTGGACGCTGTTGAACGATACGATGGATTATACATATGATATTTACCCTTGGTTACCCTCTTCCCTCTATGATCATGTAGACGGTGTGCGTAATTTCACATTCGGACTGACACTGGTGAGCATTCTGTGCGCGTGGTTTGCGCTCAGACAAGCGAAACGAACCTGATATCAGGTCTTCTGCTTGTTCTAATGAACCGTCCCCCGCCATACATTGGTGGTGGGAGGGATGTCCATGAAGAGGACGTTTGGGATTAAAACTGGCTTATTGGTGGTATCGTTCATGGCTCTGCTGCTTTGGACGAACTTAGCATATCGTGTATCCGCGCAAAGTGAAGCATTGAATTCGAATTCAGATCAGCAAGTGTCCACAAGCAATTCAATTGCCCAACTTAATGAGGAGGCAGCCATATTGTATCGTCAGGCACTTGAGAACAATATTGAAGAAGTGCGAGGAAGCATTCTGCGTATCAGTAAAAGTCTGGAGAATATCTCCTTTGAGGGACAAACCACAGTTGAGGGCATTCATGCTTTGTCCGAAACCATAGTTGAAGTGAAACAAGCGGTTGTGAAGGTGAAATATGACGATTCTTCTCTTCAGCAGTCCTCTGCCAAACTCAGACTGGCAGCTGATAGTCTCGCGAATCCGACCAAGCCTTTATGGCTTCAGTATTATAAAATCGTGAAAAACGATCTGGATGCTTTATCCGCTGCTACGAATCAAGGGCAAACTGCGGCCATACTGGCAAACCGCTACACCGTTCTGGAGGAGCATTATGAGACCATTCGTCCTGCCGCACTGATTCGCCGTGAACCGTATGAGATTGCTCAGATGGACGCTTGGTTATCTCATACCAAAGGGCTTACCGCTGCAAAGCAGCCTGATCTCGCTCAGTTAAAGAGCATGGTGGGCCATGGGGAGGAACTGGTGAACCAGTTATTTGGTCGCGAGAAGGACGAGAGTGCCTTTGTACCGTTTGTACAGGGCCCTGATCGCAGGGCAGCCGGGCTACTGATTAGTTCAGTCATTGTGGCGACACTAAGTTACGCTGGATATCGTAAATATCGTGCACAGCAGCAGGGGATTTTTCCTTTTCGCCGCTAATCGATATGAACGTGAGCATGGTATATATCTATAAAAAAGACCTCTTTTCTCATAAACAGCCACGCTAACGGCTCTCCATGTGAAAAGAGGTTTCTTTGTAGTTTCTATACGATGTCAGCTTTCTTTGAAACCTTCTCCATGTACATCGTGAACATCGCTGATGATGACAAAGGCTCTGGGGTCAATGGAACGTACAATGGTCTGCAGACGCCTGAACTCTTGCCTGGAGATCACGCAGTATGCCATGTGTTTGGCCTGTTTAGAGTACGCGCCAATGGCTGGAATGAGGGTAACGCCACGATCCATATCCCGTGTGATCTGGTCCGCAATCTCGGGTGCATGGTCACTAATGATCATAAATGCCCGGGCAGAATATGCACCTTCCTGAATAAAGTCGATGACTTTGGAGGCGATGAATACAGCTACAAGCGTATACAGAATTTTTTCTTTGGGGATGTAGATGAGAGAGAGCCCGATAATGACAAAATCGATGCCCAGTAATACTCGTCCCATACTCCACCCATACTTGCGGTTGAGAATACGAGCAATGATGTCTGAACCGCCCGTCGTTCCACCCCAACGAAATACGATGCCAAGACCGGCTCCAAGAGTGACACCTGCATATAGTGCTGCTAACAGTAAGTCATTCTCGGTATGTAATGGTTCAATCCAGCCCATATGGATCAACTTCTCAAACAACCATAGAAAAACGGTTAATGCTCCGATACCGATACCCGTATAGATCATCTGTCTGCCGCCCAAAATTTTGAGCCCGATCAGAAAGAGGGGGACATTCAGAATCAAGGTTGTAAGTGAAGGTGAGATGCCAAAAGCGTAATTGATCAGAACCGTAACCCCGGTGAGGCCGCCTTCCATAAGCTGGTTGGGGATAATAAAATAGAGGAGCCCAAAGGCATATAATGCTGTACCCAGCAGGATGGGAAGAACCAGTTTAACTTGAACCCAGGTTTTGGCAGTGCTCATAAGATCCCTCGCTGTAGATAAATTAGAATGAAGAAGCATCATTCCCATCTAGTATACCTGTTTATTGATTCTTTAAAAATGATTTGTCGCTGATGATGGTGGAAGTGAATCTAAATAACTGATATTATTAGGAACAAATACGACATCATTTCAAAAGGAGAATCCGTTCTCATGGAGAAAAGCATCGCAGAAATGCAGCGTGAGGTTGATCAGTATATCTCCCAGTTCAAGGAGGGGTATTTCAGTCCTCTGGCCATGTTGGCCCGGATGTCTGAAGAGGTTGGGGAGCTTGCCCGGGAAGTGAATCATGAGTTCGGCGAGAAGCCGAAGAAGTCTTCCGAAGCAGCCAATTCCATTGAACTTGAGCTTGGAGATATTTTATTTATCACGATTTGTTTTGCGAACTCACTGGGAATTGATCTGGCTGAGGCGCACGACAAAGTCATGCATAAATTTAACACCCGCGATGCCAATCGGTGGACTCCCAAAAACACCGATTAGGCGTAAATTACATATGCTGTACCATCACCCGATCGGGGAGGGTCAGCTTAATGATGAAACCGGAAGAATATATGCAGCAGGCCTACCGCTGTATATTGCAGAATGATTTTGAGCAGGCGATTCGTTGGTTTGAGTCAGCCATTCATGCTCATCCAAAACATGCGGAGTTATATTATCGCTGTTCCATTACACACGCCCGCAGCAAGCATCTGGTTCCAGCGCTTGAATATGGGCGCAAGGCGGTTGAATTGTCTCCAGGAACAGAAGAGTATATTTTGCATCTGCAGACGTTGGAAGCAAAACAATTGACATCCAAAGCGAAGTTGCTGTTGGAGCAGGCGGGTATTGCAACACAGGAGCGCTATGTGGAAGCGTCTACGCTTCTGCAAGAAGCGGTCAAACTTGATCCGCTTTCAGTGGAAGCTCATGTTATGCTTGCGCTGGCTTACAGTGATTTGAATGAATTTGACTATGCAATTCAGGCGCTGCGTGAGGCCATTTTACTGGACCCGCAGAATGGGCAACTGCATCAGATGTTACAGGAAATCAAGCAACGTATGAAATCCATTCAATAAGAATTCGTTTTGCAAAGATTTCTTTCGAGTTGAAATGGATTCAACGATATGATCTAACATAGCGAGGAGATGCAGTCAATATGAGTGAAGTAATCAGAGTTGCCGTGATCGGAGCGGCTGGCCGTATGGGCCGTGAAGTTGTGAAATTGGTACTTCAGGACCCGGAATTGGAGCTTGCAGCGGCTGTCAACCGCTCCGGAGCAGGTACGGATGCAGGAACCCTTGTTGGTTTGCCGGAGTGTGGGGTGCTGGTGACTGATGATATCGAAATGGCTTTTGCCGAAACAAAACCTCAGGTTATGGTTGATTTTACTGTGCCGCAATATGCTTTTACACATACCGAGATTGCAATCCGTCATGGAGTCAGACCTGTCATGGGTGTTACCGGCTTTACGCCGGAGCAGATTGAACAGTTGGACAAGCAATGTCAGGACAAAGGAATTGGAGGGCTTATTGCCCCTAACTTCTCGATCGGCGCCATTCTGATGATGCGATTCGCAGCACAGGCTGCCAAACATATGCCAAATGTGGAAATTATCGAATATCACGGGGATCAGAAGCTGGATGCTCCTTCCGGAACAGCGATCAAAACTGCCGAACTGATTGCTGCCAACCGGGAAGAACTTCGTCAGGGTAATCCAAATGAGGAAGAAACCATTGAAGGCTCACGCGGCGGTTATTACAACGGCTTCCGAATTCACAGTGTACGATTGCCTGGCGTATTCGCACAGCAGGAAGTTGTTTTCGGAGACTATGGACAGTCACTCAAAATTCGGCATGACTCCTACGAGCGCGCAGGTTATATGCCTGGTGTTAAGATTGGTGTGCAAAAGGTTATGGAATATACAGGAATGATCTACGGATTTGACCACTTTATCGACTAAAGGAGATTGTCATGTTGAAAATAGCATTTATCGCCCATGATCGTAAAAAAGAAGAGATGGTTAACTTCGTGACAGCATATGAGCCTGTTTTTACGGACCATCAATTATACTCTACAGGAACAACAGGCCTTCGTATTATGGAAGGAACGTCTCTTAAGATTCATCGATTCGAATCAGGCCCACTGGGCGGAGATCAGCAGATTGGAGCTTTGGTTGCGCAAAATGAGATGGATCTGATTATTTTCCTGCGTGATCCACTGATGGCACAACCTCACGAGCCGGATATTAATGCGTTGTTACGTCTTTGTGATGTGCAGGGAATTCCACTTGCCACCAATATCGCAACCGCTGAGATTCTGGTTAAAGCTCTGGATCGTGGCGATTTTGCCTGGAGAGAGCTGGTACATAAATACAAGCCGGAGGCTGGATTGAATTCGGGTGATTCCGAATGAGTCTGGATATTCTCATCTTTGGAGCACATGCGGACGATGCGGAGATTGGCATGGGTGGAACGATTGCCAAACATACCGCTGCCGGCTTGAAAGTAGGCGTGTGTGATCTGACTCGTGCTGAGATGTCTTCCAACGGAACAGTAGAGCGCAGAACCGAGGAAGCGGAGCAAGCCTCCCGCGTCCTCGGTCTTTCGTGTCGAACGAATCTGGGGCTTCCTGATCGTGGCTTATATCTTACGCCTGAACATGTACAGGCGGTAACGGCTGAGATACGGCGTCATGCCCCTCGGATGGTGTTTGCTCCCTATTGGGAAGATCGTCATCCGGATCATGTCAATTGCAGTAAGCTTGTGCAGGAGGCTGTATTTAACGCCAAGCTTCGCAACTACATGCCGGACATGCCTGCCGTGCAGGTGAAGGAACTTTATTTTTACTTTATTAATGACATTGGGCCTACGGATTTGATTGTCGATATTACGGAACACTATGAGCAAAAAGAAACATCATTGCTCTCTTATCGTTCCCAATTCGAACTGGGAGACGGAGCGGTCTCGACGCCATTGAATCAAGGGTATATTGAACGTGTAAGAGCCCGTGATTCCTTGCTCGGACAACGCAGTCTCATCCCGTTTGCAGAAGGTTTTGCTACAATTACACCTTACGTGGTTCATCAATTTGGCACGGGTGCCTAATAAACGATTCCACATTTTACGTTTAATGAAACGTAGGGTTTCATTATTCCGTTGCATTATATCAACCTGCATGGAGCGGGAGATCAAAGGAGCGTCCACCGGATGGATAAAAAGCTAAAAATCGGCATCACCTGTTATCCGTCCCTCGGCGGGTCTGGCGTTGTCGCAACGGAGCTCGGCAAATTACTTGCCGAACAGGGGCATCAGGTTCATTTTATCGCCAACAGTATCCCGTTCAGACTGGGAACGTTCCAGAAGAATATTTTTTATCATGAAGTTGAAGTAAACGATTATTATGTTTTCCGTTACCCTCCGTATGACCTGTCACTGGCAACAAAGATGGCTCAGGTAGCTAAGTCACAGCAACTGGATCTGTTGCATGTTCATTACGCCGTTCCACACGCTGTATGTGCCTTTCTTGCGAAACAAATGGTAGGGGACGGCCTTAAAGTGGTTACCACGTTACACGGAACGGATATTACGGTTCTGGCTCAGGATGAATCTCTGAAGGATTTGATCCGTCTTGCCATTAATGAAAGTGACGCGGTTACTGCCGTATCACAAGATTTGATTCGGGAAACGGTCGAATTGCTGGATATTCAGCGTCCAATCGATCTAACCTATAATTTTATTGACAAACGAATATATTATCCGCGGGATGCTGCCAGTCTGCGAAGAGACTTTGCTGCGCCCGACGAAAAAATATTAATGCACATCTCCAATTTCCGACCGGTGAAGAGAACTCAGGATGTGGTAGAGGTCTTCCGTCAGGTACAGGAGCAGGTTCCTGCCAAACTGTTATTTGTTGGTGAAGGACCTGATTTGCCGAAGATGCAATGGAAAATTAATGATCTCGGGTTGAATGATAAAGTTCATTTCCTTGGCAAACAGGATGACATTGCCCAGGTTATTTCCATGGCTGACGTGTTGATGCTTCCATCGGAGAAGGAGAGTTTCGGACTTGTGGCGCTCGAAGCAATGGCTTGCGGCGTTCCGACGATCGGTTCACAGGCCGGAGGAATTCCGGAACTGGTCTTACATGGTAAGACGGGATTTTTATCCGCGATTGGGGATACACAATCCATGGCCGAGAACACCATCCGTTTGTTAACGGACGATCGTTTGGCTGCGGAGTTCAGGGAAGCATGTCTTCAGCGCGCACATCACGACTTTTGCAATGATGCTATTCGGCATGAATATGAACAGATTTATTACCGGGTGTTGGGAAGGGAAGTTCCGAACTTGAAGCCGGTTTGCGGTTAATTCATTTGTTTGACGAAATTATACTGTGCATACCACAACAGGCAAGAGAAGAGGTGATATGTGGTGGTTCAATGGACACAGGTAGATCGTGAAATGGCAAATCAAAGTGAGAATGTACTCACAACATTAAACAAAAAGGGTTACAAGGCATATTGGGTAGGTGGTTGTGTACGTGACGAATTGTTGGAACGGGTTGTAGATGATATGGATATCACGACATCTGCTTCTCCCCAGCAAGTCATGGAATTGTTTGACGACTGTATTCCTACAGGTTTGCAACACGGTACGGTTACCGTACGTTCAGGAAGTTATTACTTTGAAGTGACCACATTTCGAACAGAATCCGAATATCAGGATAACCGCAGACCAGCTGCGGTTCAATTTGTGCAGGATATTAAGGAAGATTTACAGCGGCGTGACTTCACGATGAACGCTCTTGCCATGGACGTCACTGGTTCAATCGTTGACCCGTTTGGTGGACAGGCAGATATCAAGGAAGAGCGAGTCAGATGTGTGGGTTCTGCGATGGAACGATTTGGTGAAGATGCACTGCGGATGCTCCGCTGTGTCCGGTTTGCTTCCGTTTTTGATTTCAAAATTGCCCATAACACGTGGAAAGGTCTTGTAAGGCAGAAAGACCTGCTTCAACATATAGCAATGGAACGGGTACGCACCGAGATGGTAAAAATGATGTCGGGACCGCATCCTCTAAAAGGGTTGGAGCTGTTATACAGAAGTGACGCGCTGGCACACATCAAAACGCCAGTTAGCTCGGATCGCTTTAACAAGACGTGGTTATCCAATCTCGAACAATTGTCAGGTGAGCATGTGTTGCTCCGCTGGTCACTCATTTTGATAGCTGGCGGTTATAGCAAGGATGAAGCAGATGTATTATTGCGTCAGTGGACGTTCTCCAATGAACATCGTTCCCGTATAACAGGCGTCCTTCAGGTGGAGCAGATGATTCATCCTTCCGTTCAGGAGCAGAAGGATACGGTCAGTCTCCGTTCCGATTGGATCGTTACAGTTCTGGCATGTGGCGTTCAGGCGGCGGATGATTGGCTTCGAATACAGTCTGTACTGCCAGCAGGGTGGCGGAATCAGCCCGAACAGGCAGAAATGCAGGTTGTTTTGATTCAAGAACTTGCAGCCAAATGGAGCCAATCGATCCCTGTACATGACTTGAAAGAGCTGGACATCACAGGTGAACAAGTGTTGCAAATGGTGCAGCGTAAAGGCGGACCTTGGCTGGGGCAACTGATGAAACATTTATTAAAAGAAACGGCGATTGGAACGATAGCGAATCAGCATGAAGCGCTAAGCGCAGAAGTGAAGCGGGTGGTTCAAAATGACCAAGCATGAAGATCTGTTACATATGTTATTAAATGCAGAAGGACGATTCGTATCAGGTGAAGAGATTAGTCGTCATCTGTCCATCAGTCGGACTGCTGTGTGGAAACATGTGAACAAGTTGCGAGACATGGGTTATGAGTTTGAAGCTGTGTCCCGCAAAGGGTACCGACTGGTGACGAAGCCGGATAGCATTGACGCTACTGCCCTTCAATTGGCACTGGATACAACCGTATTTGGCCGTAAGGCCATTCTGCTGACCTCGACCTTGTCTACACAAGGGGATGTTCTGAAACTAGCTGAGCAGGGGCAAGCTGAAGGCGCTGTGGTCATTGCGGAAGAACAAACGGGAGGCAGAGGGCGTTTCGGGCGAAAGTGGTTCTCTCCTCCGGGTAAAGGAATCTGGATGAGCGTCCTGTTGCGCCCTGATTTACCACTTCAGCATACGCCTCAGCTAACGCTGTTAACAGGGGTGGCTGTATGCCGTGCGGTACGAGCTTGCACAGGAGCTGATGCAGGCATCAAGTGGCCAAATGATCTGTTAATTGATGGACGCAAGGTGTGTGGCATATTGCTTGAATCCACAGTGGAGGATCATGAAGTCAGGTACTGTATTGCAGGTATAGGCGTGGACGTGAACTTTGATCCCGAGGATTATCCGGAAGATCTGACTACAATCGCTACTTCGCTCAAAATGGAGGCAGGTCAACCCATTGATCGCACCAAGCTCACGGCTGCCATTTTGACGGAATTGGAACAATTGTATTTTTTGTATCAAAAAGAAGGATTCGGTGTGATTTCTGCTCTATGGGAGGCCCTGTCCATATCGATGAATCGTGAGATTACTGTGACGAATCCTCATGGCATTATTGAAGGGAAGGCAATCGGTCTTGACCCTTCTGGAGCACTTATCGTGGAGAAACACAATGGAGAACATACACTAATCATCTCTGGTGAGGTCTCCTGGAAATCGTAAACAATTTGTCGAATTTTCACTGGTAAAATGAACATAAGACGTGAAGTTTGAGCAGAACTTTGGTATACTGTGTTCGTGAGGCGATATCGGCTGATACAGACCGAATTGCACTCCGGCAAAAGTAACCTTTGTTCTGCTTTCACGTGTTTTACACAGGCAGACAGACAGCAGTACAAATATGAAATAAGTAAAGTGAGTTGTTGGATTCTGCTCTGAGCCGAAGAGGACCGAGACAGAAGGGACGATCGCAAGTGACTCTTTTTTGACTTTTCGGGACTTTTTAGTGGAAAACTAAAAGGTTTTTTTGTTGCGTTTATTTGAAAAGAAGAAAGGAGCCATGAGAGAAAATGGCAAACAAACAACCGATGAATATTGTGAAAATGAAAAAATACAAACAGGATGGCGTGCCGCTTAGTATGATCACGGCTTACGATTATCCAACAGCGCTCCTGGCTGAGGAAGCAGGTATTGATCTGATCCTGGTTGGTGATTCACTTGGCAATGTAGTGCTGGGTTATAACTCGACGCTTCCGGTGACCATCGACGACATGGTGTACCACACACGTTCCGTAGTACGAGGGGCTGAGAAGACGTTTATTGTGGCTGATATGCCTTTTATGACTTATCATGGCAGCGTGGATGAGACGCTTAAGGGTGTACGTAGACTGATGCAAGAAGGGCATGCCCATGCGGTTAAAATGGAAGGCGGAGTCGAAATAGCGGACACCGTCAGAGCAGTTGTGCAAGCAGGTGTGCCTGTTCTTGGACATATCGGCCTGACACCTCAATCGGTTAATCAGATCGGCGGTTACCGCATTCAGGGCAAGGATGCAGCGGATGCAAAACGTCTGATGGACGAAGCCAAGGCCTTGGAAGCTGCAGGCGCGTTTGGTATTGTGCTTGAACTGGTTACGGAAGAAGTTGCACGGGCGATCTCGGAGGAGCTGTCCATCCCTACTATCGGAATTGGTGCAGGACGAGGCTGTGATGGTCAGGTACTGGTATTCCACGATGTGGTTCAATACGCATCCCCGTATACGCCAAAACGATTTGTCAAAACCTACGGAGATGTGGGTACATTAATCAGGACCAGCATTGAAGCTTACGTGAAAGAAGTTAAAGATCGTTCGTTCCCGGCCGAAGAGCATGTATTCAATGCTGCGGATGGTGTTCTGGACCAACTGTACGGACAACGCAAGGAAAAGGTGGGGAGTAACTCATGAAAGTATTACGGACAATCGCAGAGTTAAGACAGGAACTAAGCTTGAAGCGTCAAGCGATTCGGTCCAATGCGTCCGTTGGGCTGGTACCGACAATGGGGTATTTGCATCAAGGTCATGCAAGCTTGATGCAGGCAGCCAGACAACAGAGCGATATCGTGGTATTAAGCATATTCGTTAATCCGATTCAATTTGGCCCTAATGAAGATTTTGACAGCTATCCGCGGGATGAAGACAGAGATTTGGAAACAGCACGTTCACAAGGAGTGGATATCGTATTTATTCCCTCTGTTGAAGAGATGTATCCACAGGCTACGCAAACGACAGTATCTGTCTCAAAACTGACGGAGCGCTTATGTGGTTCTTCCCGTCCTGGGCATTTTGATGGGGTAACGACTGTAGTCTCCAAGCTCTTCAACATCGTACAGCCACAGTGCGCATTTTTTGGAATGAAAGACGCTCAGCAGGTTGCAGTCGTTCAACAGATGGTGAATGATTTGAATATGCCTGTAGAAATTGTACCCTGTCCGATTGTTCGCGAAGAGGATGGTCTTGCCCTCAGTTCACGTAATGTCTATCTTAGCGCAGAACAGCGAACACAGGCCTTGGTTCTGTCGAAGGCACTGCGCGCGGCTCAGGAAGCCGCAGATTCAGGTGTAGCTATTAACGCCGCAGATATCCGTCGTATTCTGCGTGAGCAGATTTCTACCTCACCGCTTGCAGTGATCGACTACGCTGAGATTCAGGCTTTTCCAAGTCTGGAGCCGCTGTCGGATCAGGAAGAAGTTCAAGGACGTGACGATCTGCTCATTGCCCTTGCAGTAAAATTTGGAAAAACAAGATTGATTGATAATATAAGGTTGCAAAAATCGGAGGTACTGTCTCATGTTTAGAACACTGATGAAATCCAAAATTCACCGGGCTACGGTAACGGAAGCCAACTTGAACTATGTGGGTAGCATTACCATAGATGAAGACTTGATGGAAACATCCGACTTGATGGAAAACGAGAAAGTGCAAATTGTGAACAACAACAACGGTGCACGTCTGGAAACTTATGTGATTCCAGGACCGCGCGGAAGCGGGGTCATATGTCTTAACGGCGCAGCTGCACGTTTGGTGCAGCCTGGAGATAACGTCATTATCATTTCTTACGCCATGATGTCGCAAGAAGAGGCAAATACTCACAAACCAACCGTTGTGTTTGTAGATGGACAGAATAAACCGGTACAAACGATGAAACAGGAAGTTCACGCAACAATTATGTAATCGACTGGTAAGGAGAATGAAATCGGCCCTTGAAGCAAAAAATGAGTACAGGTCACTGCACTAATCCATTTTTTCAAGGGTGGGGATGCATCGATGTTCCAGCATGTTTTCGCAGAAATGAACGACATGTTAGATGAAATTGTCAAGAGCTATCCTTCCGCTGAAGGCCTGAACAAACAAGAATTGCTGCAAAAGTGGAATTTGCTTAAGCGGATGAGTGACGGAATGCTGGATGAATGGCTGATGTTTGAAGAAAAGATGAGCCAGGTGAGGGAGCGGGGGATGGATAAGCCTGCTTCCCTTGAACCGGAACAGGAAGCTGTGACTGCTCTGCCTGAACTCCATCTGGAATATTTCAGTCGAGGTCAGGGCTATTTCAAATTACAGATGTATCCGCAGGCGATCATGCAGTTCTCCCGGGTTGTGACCGACCATCCGGAGAGTGCATTGACTCGTTTTTATCTGGCACTCGCGTATCTAAATCTGGAACAGATGGCGGAAGCCGAGACACATTTGCAGCAAATCATGTACCTTAAGGGTTCACCTCGCTTAAAAGGGCTTGTATGTAATGCCCTCGGCTGTATTCAAGCCAAGCTTGCGAATCCGGAAGCTGCATGTTCACTCTTTGCACAGGCCCTTCAGTATGACCCGACATTGACCGAACCACTGTACAACATGGAAGCATGCAGGTTGAACAGGGGAAAATTGCAATATGCTAATCAGCTGACGACCCTTCATTAAGCGGGAATTCAGCGACAAAAAAACGGTGTTCCCTCCTTTGGCATAGCGGCGGGGACACCGCTTTTTTGTCAGTTAATTTTCAAATCCCCTTTTTTTTGCTATGCTGTAACATAGACTGGAATGGAAGGGATCGTACATTGCAATGAAATTTGCCGTATTGGATTTCGAAACAACCGGCACGCAGTCCGACGGCGAGATTATACAGGCCGGACTTGCCATCATAGATCATGACTACAGCATAACTCAAATATATAGTTCTTATGTGAACCCTGGTGTACCGATTCCCCCGTTTATCTCGGGGTTGACGGGTATTACCGATGAAGATGTGGCGGACGCTCCTTCACTCGAAGAGATGATGATGGAGATGGTTCCGCTGCTTAATGATGTGGTGCTTGTTGGACACAACGTCGCTTTTGATTTCCACTTTTTGCAGAATGCTCTCGACCGTTGCGGTTATTTGCCGTTCACTGGCCGTATTCTGGACACGATTGATTTTCTGAAGATTACATTCCCATCGCTGGGTTCATATCAACTTGGTTATGTGTCTTCCGAATTTGGATTTCAACATGATCGCCCGCACCAGGCAGACAGTGATGCACTGGCGACAGCCCATGTATTGCTCAAGTGTCTGGATGAGTTAAAGGAATTACCACTCATAACGATTCAGCGGCTCAGTGACCTGTTCGCACCAGAAGACAGTGACTTGGGTTGGTTCCTGGACGGGATGCGCAGTGAGAAGGAAGCAGAGCCGATTCAGGATCTGGACGGACACACCTATTATCGGCAGCTTGCTCTTAATGTTAGTGATTGGACCGATATTGGTGCACCACGTGATGAGCGCGAGGGTAACCCCCTTGATGGTGTAAGCTTCGAACAGTTTATGGACCAGGTTCGGGAGAACCTGAAGGATACGCTGGATCATTATGAAGAGCGTGAAGCGCAGACTCAGATGTTCAGCAGTGTAAGGCAAGCACTGGATGAAGAGAAACATCTCTTGATCGAAGCTGGAACGGGTACCGGTAAATCTCTAGGGTATCTGTTGCCTGCTATTTACGAAAGTGTGAAGCAAGAACAGAAAGTTATGGTTAGCACGCATACAATCAATCTGCAGGAACAATTGAGAGAGCGGGACATTCCGATGCTGACCCAAGTGGTTCCGTTCCCGTTTAAGGCTGCTGTCTTCAAAGGACGTGGACATTACCTGTGCCTGCGCAAATTTGAACACAAAATCAATAAACGTGAATTCGCTACACCAAAAGAGGATTATTTCACAGCCGCTCAGATGATTGTCTGGCTTACGCAGACCGAAACCGGAGATGATGAGGAGCTTAACCTTAGAGGACGTGGAGGAGACTTCTGGGAGACGGTACAGAGCGAATCTGAGTCATGTCTGGGAAGATCCTGTCCATGGTTCCGCAAATGTTTCTACCATCGTGCCAAACATGAGGCAGGGTTGTCTGATATCGTAATCACGAATCACTCCAAATTATTTACGGATGTGAAAGCTGCTCATCAGCTGCTGCCAGCCTATGACAGTCTTGTGATCGATGAGGCCCATCATCTGGAGGATGTCGCTGGTAAACATCTTGGAATGCATATGAAATATTTCACCTTGGTTCATACACTGACCCGCCTGTTTAAAGACAGTCGTAATGGACAGCTCCCTATGCTTCGTTCGCAGTTATCAGGGCATGAAAATTCGGTGCAATGGGGCTCCATGGTGGATCAGATGTTCCCACTGGCAGTTGAGGTCAAGGAACTGTGGGATCGCATGAGCGATGCCTTGTTCGGTCTGTTGCCTGAACGAAGTGATGCTTCACCGGGAGAGACGGGGCAATTTTCACTGCGTCTAAAAGCATCTCAGAAACCTGCAAAATGGCAGGAGTTGCAGGATCTGGAGAACCAGATCTATGTGACTCTGGGCGATTTGGTTCGCAAAGGGGACAAATTGCTGCTTGAGGTGAAAGAGGATCAGGATGATTATCAATCGGATAGTCTGATCACCGACATTACAGGATTGCTGAAAGATCTGACCACATTGAAGGAGAATCTGCGTTTCTTCATGCGAATGGATGATGCCAAAACGGTGTACTGGATGGAAGCCAGCGGCCAGTTCCGCAGTAAATCTCTCCAGCTGTATGCCGTACCTGTAGATGTGAGTGCACAACTTAAGGATTTATTTTTTGACAAAAAGAAAAGTGTTGTGCTTACATCGGCTACGCTCTCGGTAGATAAGTCATTTCAGTTCATGATTGAGCAGCTTGGCTTGCAGGAAGCTTCCGAGAATAATCGGCTGTTAACATCAATGCTGCCATCACCTTTCAACTATCGCGATCAGGCACTTCTGGTGATTCCGCGTGATTTCCCGAGTGTGAAGGGAAGTGTGGGTGATGCGCACTTTGTCAATATGCTAGTTCAATCACTCGCAGAGACAGCAATTGCCACGCGTGGACGCATGATGGTTCTGTTTACTTCATACAAGATGCTGCGACAGGTCTATGATCCGCTGAAAGAAGCACTGTCTGGTAACGACATCTCGTTGCTTGGGCAAGGTGTGGACAGTGGGAACCGCTCCAAGCTGACTCGCAGGTTCCAGGATGCCAAAGCAACGGTGCTTCTGGGCACAAGCAGCTTCTGGGAGGGTGTAGATATCCCGGGAGAGGCGCTAACCTGTCTCGCTATTGTGCGACTGCCTTTCCAGCCACCGAATCATCCGTTGGTGGAAGCCAAGAGTGAGTTGCTTCAGGAGCAGAAGAAAAATCCGTTCATGAAACTATCCGTGCCACAAGCGGTCATTCGTTTCAAGCAGGGATTTGGCCGATTGGTGCGTACAGCAAAGGACCGAGGAATTGTCATTGTTTATGATACACGGGTGATTGAGGCGTATTATGGTAAGTTCTTTTTATATTCATTACCTGGTCCCAAAATGGAGCATATGCTCACGGAGCAGATGGTTCCACGAATTACCGAGTGGTTGGAGAAACCTGCTAATGAACAAGAATAATGGTTGTTTTGTTCGTTATATCATTGCATGACACTATCGTTTGGCGTTAAACTTTATTAGATATTTCCGTATCGGATTAAAGCAGTTACAACTAAGAACTTATAACCTAAATTAAAGGGAGCATTCTGTATAAAATGTCACGTTTATCTTAAAGTTTTTACAGAATGCTCATCTTTTCATCTATTATTTTATCGTGGCCTTGGTAAGGGGGAGCTAGAATGAAATCGGATAAAATCTCGGAAGCCGTGGTACGACGTCTGCCTGTATACTTGCGTTATTTGAGCGAGTTGCATCAGCGTGAGGTAGCTACTGTTTCTTCTCAAGAGCTTGGACAGAGGCTGGATCTGAATCCGGCCCAAATTCGTAAAGATCTGGCTTACTTCGGTGATTTTGGTCGTAAAGGGATCGGGTATGATGTATCCTATTTGATCGAGAAAATTCGTCACATTCTCAAAATCGATCAGCAAATTAATGTAGCTCTTGTAGGCGCGGGTAACCTCGGACAGGCTTTGTCCAACTACAATGCATATCTGAAAGATAACATGAAGATTGTTGCTGTGTTTGATGCATATGGACCGAAGATTGGTAGTCAAATCAACAGTTTGACGGTAAAACCAATGAATGAATTGACGGAAGCGGTTAAAACGGATAACATCCGCATCGGAATTATCACGGTACCGGATACGGAAGCCCAAAATGTAGCGGATCAGCTGATTGAATCCGGAATCGAAGCGATCCTTAATTTTGCACCAACCATTCTAAAAACACCGCCACATATCCGCATTCACCATGCTGATTTTACAACGGATCTGCTTAGTTTGGCCTATTACTTGGAGACTGGAAAGGACGACGAGGAAGATGACAACAAATAGATGGGTAATCCACAACGGCAAATTTGCCGTTAATGAAGGCGCAACCTGGAACGTGGTTCAAGGATACATGGTTGTCGAGAATGACAAGATTGTGCATATTGGTGAGACATTGCCGGATGGAGACAACAACTGTACCAAAGTGGATGGAAAAGGATTGTTCTTCCTGCCGGGTCTGATCAATACGCATGGTCATGCAGCGATGTCATTGCTTAGAGGGCACGGAGATGATCTTGCGTTGCAAGTATGGTTGCAGGAAAAAATGTGGCCGATGGAAGCGAAAATGACTTCAGAAGACGTATACTGGGGAACTTCGCTATCCGTGCTTGAAATGTTGAAAGGCGGAACCACAGCGTTCCTGGACATGTATGATCACATGGATCAAGTTGCCAAAGTGGTGGAACAATCCGGCGTTAGAGCAGCACTGGCACGTGGTGTAATCGGGCTGTGCTCGGAAGAAGAGCAATTGCGGAAGCTGGAGGAGTCGGCTGCGTTTGCACGTGAGTGGAACGGACAGGCAGATGGTCGCATTACAACTGTAATCTCGCCACATGCACCATATACATGCCCTCCTGACTACATAGAGAAGCTTGTACAGGTCGCGAATGACCTAAACCTTCCCCTTCATACACATATGTCGGAAACGCTTCGTGAAGTCGAGCAGAACGTGGCCGATTATGGACTGCGTCCTGTGGCACATCTGGAGAAACTGGGCTTTTTCTCCCGTCCATCCCTGGTTGCACATGCGGTGCATCTGAATGACGAAGAGATTGAGATTCTGGCCCGTCATGATGTGGCTGTATCCCATAACCCGGGTAGTAACCTGAAACTTGCTTCCGGTGTTGCGCGGGTACCTGCATTGCTGAAAGCAGGAGTTACCGTGTCACTCGGAACAGACGGACCGGCAAGCAATAACAACCTGGATATGTTCGAGGAAATGAGACTGGCTGCATTGATCCATAAAGGTGTATCTGGTGACCCGACGGCAGTGCCAGCAGGCGAAGCGTTACTACTTGGAACGTCATACGGTGCCAAATCAATCTTCTTGAACAATACCGGAGCGCTTCAGGTCGGCATGAAGGCAGATTTTATCGCCCTGGACATTGAACAGGCACACTTCTATCCACATACAGACCTGATCTCACATACGATCTACTCGGCTTCTGCCAAAGATGTGGAGCACGTATGGGTGGATGGAAAACAAGTGGTGAAGCACGGCGAATGTCTGACGCTGGATGAAGAGCGCATTTTGCGTGAGTCTCAATTGGCATTTGATGGTCTGCTTGCTCGTTAATTGCAGGACAGAGCATCATAGGGAAAGGAAGTTCGGCTTTTGAAGAAAAAAAAGAAGTGGATATGGATTTCGCTGCTTGCACTGGTTCTGATTCTGTTTGGACTTCAGCGTTATTACGTCCATGTCACGCAGGATCAGCGCAAGGAAGAAGCGCTCGCCATACAGGCAGCACAGGAGCAACTGGGCATTACATCCTATGATGAATTGCGAAAGTACATTTGGGGAGATAAAGAAGGCTCTGACAACATCTACTGGACCCTGATTGGCAAAAACAAGGATAACCAGGATGTTATGGTCTGGGTTAAATTCGATGCAAACAATCAACCTGCTACAGGAGCAAACGCTGTACACAGTGAGCTGCTGCAGAATGGCATGTCCGAAGCGCAGATCCGCAATCGCTTTAGTTCTGAGGTTCCTGCTGGTGAGATTAAACGAATCATGCCCGGAGTTGTGAATGGAATATATGTGTGGCAAGTGTATTATAAAGACGGTACGCATAACCACTATCGCTTTTATCGTTTTAGAAATGGAGAACAGGTGGACCTGGTCTACACACTCCCGAACAGCTAGAACAAATAGATTGACATAGAGAATTAAAGAAATGAAAGAACCGGCAGACGGATATCCGCTGAACCGGTTCTTTGTGTTGCCTGTAAACAGTTTTGATTTAAATAGTTAAAATTAATAATTTATTCATATTTTCGCCTTCGAAATTGTATATACGATGTGATATACTCAGATATGTACTCAAAGTTACATTCAAAACAAATAAACCTGTCGAAAATATCGCAGGAGTCAATGTGCTCATATTCGTATATACCAATAAGCCAGTAGGTTAGGCCAAAATCTGGGAGGGGTAATTCACTTGAAGCTAAAAGTATTGCCTATTGCTTTAACTGCCGTCATTTCAGCCGTTGTGTTGTTTGGAGGTTGGTTTGTGTATCGTCAGGTGGCTGTACAGAGTCCCATTGAAAAGATGGTTACCCAGTACGATGGAGTCAATGACGTTCAATTAACTATTAACCGCAATGACGTACAATTGAAACTGGATCTGCAACCTGATGTTGATTTGGGCAGACTGGTCCAATATATTCACAAAGAAGGACAGACGTTAATTGGAACACGTTCACTAAAGTTGGATGTTGTGGATCATTCCAGTGAAGCACTGGAGAGTTGGTGGGGAGATGCGATGTTTACTGTAGCTCAGGCGATGGAGAACAAGCAGTACACCGAGATTACACCAATGTTGTCAAAGATGGCGACGAATGGAATTAAGGTAAATACAGCGATGGATGACAACAATGTATATGTCAGTCTCAGAGACGGAGATGCCAGCAAGTTTATTATTCTGCCGCGTGTGCCCGGTCAGATAGGAGTGTGGCCTAATGCCTAAGTGGACAAAAGAAGTTGCCATCGGATTTTTTCCCGTATTGATTATTTTCCTTGCTTTTACTGGTGTTAATATTGTTCCGATTCTGATTGCGGCATTACTTGTCGGAGGTTTGCTGTTCATGATGCAAATGCGTGGCGGGATTACAGTAGGCGCTGCACAGGAACGTAAACGGAAGAAAAAAGGACCTTCCAAGCTTACTTTTGAAGAAATTGGCGGACAGGATAGTGCCAAGCAGGAATTGCGTGAAGCGCTTGACTTTCTCATCAAACATGAAGAAATCCGCAAGTTCGGGATTCGCCCTTTAAAAGGGATCTTGCTGACAGGCCCTCCAGGGACAGGGAAAACGCTGATGGCCAAAGCTGCTGCCCATTACACAGATTCCGTCTTTGTAGCAGCTTCGGGTAGTGAGTTCGTGGAAATGTATGTTGGTGTGGGTGCCAGCAGAATTCGGGATTTGTTCAAGGATGCGAGAACCCGTGCCACCAAGGAAAATAAGGAAAATGCCATTATCTTTATCGATGAAATCGATGTCATCGGGGGTAAACGTGAAGGCGGTCAGCAGCGTGAATATGATCAGACCTTGAATCAGCTCCTGACAGAAATGGACGGAATCTATTCTTCCGATACACCAAGAATTCTGGTTATTGCTGCAACGAACCGCAAAGAAATGCTGGATAGCGCCCTGACGCGTCCGGGACGTTTTGACCGTCATATTCAAGTGGATTTGCCTGACAAGAAGGGCAGAAAGCATATTCTGGAACTGCATGCTGTGAATAAACCTCTGATGAAGGAAGTGAATTTGGAGAAGACAGCCGAGGAATCGTATGGTTTTTCTGGTGCACAGCTCGAAAGTGTTATGAATGAAGCAGCAATATACGCCATGCGGGACGGACTGTTAAACATCGAACAGCGGCACTTGTCTCTGGCTATTGATAAAGTCATGATGGGTGAGAAGACAGATCGTGAGTCCAGTGTGGAAGAGAAGAAAAGGGTCGCCATCCATGAATTGGGACATGCCATTATGGCTGAACTCGTGCGTCCAGGCAGTGTTAGTCAGGTGGCGCTCAGTCCACGTGGACAGGCGCTGGGATATGTACGTCATAACCCACAACAAGAACAGTTCCTCTATACGAAGCGCTTTCTGGAAGAGCAGATCATGATTGCACTCGGAGGAGCAGCTGCAGAGGAAATGTACTACGGTGGACGTTCTACAGGGTCACGCAATGACTTTGAACAGGCGACCAATGTCGTACAGACCATGATGGCTTCGGGGCTGACTTCACTCGGGATTGTGAACATGGATATGGTAACAACTGAGGAACTGATGAGAGAGAATAAATTAATTCTGCAAGAACTGATGGAACAGACAAAGCGCTTGCTTGAAGAACAACGGACAATTTTCGACAATTCACTCGACATCTTGATTCGTGAGGAAGTTTTGTCTGGCGAACAATTTCGTTGTCAATTTCGTGACAGTGCCCTTTTACCAGCATAATTTATTTATGCTGGTTATTTTTTTTTACATTTCACTCGTGCTAAGATATTATTATATGTTGGGTCGAAATTTGTAATTTTCGGCGAACAGGGTACAATAGAGAAATAGAGAACCGAAAGGATGGAGCAGAACCATGTTTTTCAAAAAAATAGGAGTTGTCGGCGGCGGTACGATGGGGCAAGGTATTTCCCAAATGCTCGCAGCCAAAGGACTTGATGTGCTTCTCGTGGAGCATACAACACAAAAGCTGGATCATGCATATGACATGATCGAGACCAATCTGGATAAACAACTGGAGAAATGGGCGATTACCAAAGCGGAGAAGAAATTGATTCTTTCCCGTATTACCAAGGTAGCTCATTTAGCTGAACTTGGAACTTGCGACATGGTCATTGAGACAATTTCAGAAGATCTGGATGCGAAAAAAACAGTATTCAGCCAACTGGACCAAGTTTGCCCAAGCAATGTCATTCTGGCAAGTAATACATCCACGCTGAGTTTGACCGAGCTTGCAAGCTCGACCAAATACCCAGAGCGTGTTATTGGTATGCACTTTATTCACCCGGTATCCCGGGTTGATCTTGTAGAGATTATTCGTGGACTGAAAACTTCGGATACAACATTCGAAGAGACTAGACGTTTTGTTGAAGAAGTGGCGGACAAAAAAGGAGTTATGATCTATGAATCACCTGGATTCGTAACTTCCCGTTTGATCTGCCTGCTGATTAACGAAGCGTTGCATGTATTGCAAGAAGGTGTTGCATCTGCTGAAGATATCGATGATGCAATGCGTATCGGATACAACTTCCAACATGGACCACTCGAAATGGCTGACCGTTTCGGATTGGATTCTGTTGAAGCTGCACTCGAAAGAATGTTCCGTGAATTCGGAGAGTTGAAATATCGTCCTTCTACAGTCCTGAAGAAAATGGTGCGAGCAGGACACCTGGGTGCCAAAACAGGTGAAGGATTCTTCAAGTACGACAAGGATGGTGACCGACTGTGAAAGTACTCGTAATTAATGCGGGGAGTTCCTCGCTCAAATATCAACTGTATAATATGACGGACGAATCTGTTCTGGCTAAAGGTCTGGTAGAGCGGATCGGAATGGATTCCTCCATTCTGACACACAAACCGACAGGCCGTGAGGATGTTACAGAAGTTAGCGAGATTCTGGAGCATACAACAGCGATCCGTAAAGTCATTGATATTTTGACTCACAAAGAAAATGGTGTACTGGATTCTGTAAGTGAAATTCAAGCTGTTGGACACCGGGTTGTTCACGGTGGGGAAGCATTTAAAGAATCTGCACTGGTAGATGATGCTGCTAAAGCTGAAATTCGTCGTTTGTTCGACTTGGCTCCACTTCATAACCCTGCAGCAATGATGGGTATTCGTGCGGCTGAAGCCAATATGCCTGGTGTGCCACAGGTTATGGTCTTTGATACAGCGTTCCATCAGACGATGCCTGAAAAAGCTTATCTGTATGCTATTCCGCGTGTACTTTACAAAAAATATAAAGTACGTCGCTACGGCGCACATGGTACTTCCCATGATTTCGTAAGCAAGGCTGCTGCTGAGTATCTGGATCGTCCAGTGGAGGATCTGAAAATCATCACTTGTCACGTGGGTAACGGGGGTAGTGTAACAGCAGTTAAAGGTGGCGTATCCGTGGATACTTCGATGGGTATGACTCCGCTTGAAGGACTGATGATGGGAACTCGTTCTGGTGACCTTGACCCAGCCATCGTACCTTATGTCATGAACAAGGAAGAACTGAGCGTAAGCGAAGTGAACTCCATGTTGAACAAACATAGTGGATTGCTTGCGATCTCCGGAATCAGCAGTGACATGCGTGAGATTACGGAAGGTATGGAGAATGGCGATGCTAATTCTACGCTTGCTTTTGAAATGTACGAATACCGTCTGCGTAAATACATCGGATCATATGCAGCTGCAATGAACGGTGTAGACGTGATCGTCTTTACAGCTGGTGTAGGTGAGAACTCCGTTGTTCTTCGCCAAAAAGTATGTGAGCAGCTCACTTATCTGGGTGTTGAACTGGATGAAGCGTTGAATGCCATTCGTTCTGGCGAACCACGCCGGATCACAACAGCGTATTCCAAAGTGGAAGTTCTCGTTGTGCCAACAAACGAAGAATTGGTAATTGCACGTGATACACATCGAATCGTATTGAATTCTCAGTAATCTAACTGTAAAGTAAATATAGAATGACAAGGAAGTGCAGAGGACAGGCATAAGCCTGCCCGCTGCATTTTCAAATTCAGGAACCAAGGGGAGATATGGGCATGAATACGAATTGTGTAATTCGTAATGTGAACGAGCATGTGGGCCAAACCGTAACAATCGGTGCCTGGATTAACAACAAACGTTCCAGCGGTAAAATTCAGTTTTTGCAGCTACGTGATGGAACCGGATATATCCAAGGGGTTGTTGTAAAAAGTGAAGTTAGTGAAGAGATCTGGAACAATGCCAAGAGTCTGACACAAGAAAGCTCTTTGTATGTTACAGGTATTATTCGTGAGGAACCTCGCAGTGCGTCCGGTTACGAGATGACTGTTACAGGGGTTGAGATCATTCACCTGACTGAAAACTATCCCATTACACCTAAAGAGCACGGTGTTGATTTCTTGATGGATCATCGTCATCTGTGGCTTCGTTCTACGAAGCAACGTGCGGTTATGGTGATTCGTGCAGAGATTATTCGCGCTGTTCAGCAGTTCTTTGATGGTAACGGATTCACACAAGTTGATCCTCCGATTTTGACACCATCGTCTGCGGAAGGAACAACGAACCTGTTCCACATCAAATACTTTGATGAAGATGCTTATCTTACACAAAGTGGTCAATTATATATGGAAGCCGCAGCCATGGCGCTGGGTAAGGTATATTCCTTCGGTCCAACATTCCGCGCAGAGAAGTCCAAAACACGTCGTCACTTGATTGAGTTCTGGATGATTGAGCCGGAAATGGCATTTGTAGATCACGAGGAAAGTCTGCGCGTACAAGAGAAATTTATCGCTCATGTCGTTCAATCCGTGGTGAAAAACTGCCGTGCAGAACTGGAATCTATCGGTCGTGACGTATCCAAACTCGAAGGCATGGTAGCGCCATTCCCACGAATTACGTATGATGAAGCAATTGAATTCCTGCATGGACAAGGCTTTGATATTCCTTGGGGAGAAGACTTTGGTGCACCGCACGAAACAGCAATTGCTGAGAAGTACAATACGCCTGTCTTTATCACGCATTATCCTGCTGGAATCAAGGCATTTTACATGAAACCAGATCCGAATCGTCCAGAAGTTGTTCTCTGTGCGGATATGATTGCACCAGAAGGTTATGGAGAGATTATTGGCGGTTCTCAGCGTATTGATGATCCGGAATTGATGCAACAACGTTTTGAGGAGCACAATCTCTCGGATGAAGCTTACCAATGGTATCTGGATTTGCGTAAATACGGATCGGTTCCTCACTCCGGTTTCGGTCTGGGATTGGAGCGGACGGTAGCATGGATCTGTGGATTGGATCATGTTCGTGAAACAATTGCATTCCCACGTATGCTCTATCGTCTGTACCCTTAATGCTTAACCGAGGAGCGTCTATGGAAGACACCACATCCAAAGCTTGGTTGGATGGAGCAGCTTATGGCATGACTTCGGGTACAGCCCATCTGCCGTATGCCTTGTTACGTTTTTATCACCAGCTTGGCCTATCAGATGCAGAAGTGCTTCTTCTGATTCAACTGCTAGGGTTCCGTCAGGCAGAGTTCAATGAGTTTCCCACGCTTGAAGAGCTTGCGGCGCGCATGGGACTTGCAACTGAAGGCATTGCAAGAATGTTGCAACGTCTGATGAGGGATGGGTATATTGCTATTGACGAGCACCGTGACGAAGAACGGGACATCCAGTACGAGCGATATGATTTACATGGATTATATGCCAAGCTTGCAGCGTGCACTGCCGAAGAAGTAGCCGCATTCCGTGCGGAGCAGCAGAGCAGCAATACAGCACGTCAAGATTCGAACAGTGTTCAAAAAGAAGAGGAAGAACGGAACATGTTCTCCATTTTTGAAAAAGAATTCGGACGTCCTCTCTCCCCAATGGAGTGTGAGACGATATCCAGCTGGTTGGATCAGGACCGTTATCAAGAGGAATTGATTCTAATGGCTCTGAAGGAAGCGGTTTTTGCAGGCAAAGTACATTTCCGGTATATCGATCGAATACTGCTTGAGTGGAGTCGTAATCGTGTCAAGACCGTTCAAGACGCAAAGGCGTACACGCAGCGGTTTCGTAATGGTGGACGTTAATTCAAGTGTAGACAGGACAAGAAACAGGCCAGAAGTCATTCTGTGCCTGTTTTTTTGGGGTTATAGATTGGATGAGTTATCAGTAACATCAACCTTTCAGGCAATGATTTCACTTTGTTTTACAAAAAAATTGATGGATTACGCAGGGGTTAACACACAAGCTGTCGTCTATTGTATTGGAGAGGAGGGGAGAGTTATTGATGAAGCGCGCGTAATCGAACAAATCCGTCAAGGAGATACATCCCAGATGCGTACTCTGATTGATAAGTATAGCCAGCACGTATACCATGTGTCCTATTCCGTACTCAGGAACGATCAGGAAGCACAGGATGCAGCTCAGGAGGCGTTCATACAGATGTATAAGTCTCTCCCCGACTACCGTTCTGAAGGTTTCAAAACGTGGTTAACCCGAATTGCCTTTCACAAAGCGATTGATGCCAAACGCAAGCTGGGCAGACGAACTGCTGAGGATCTGGGTGGAGAAGAAAAAATAATAAACATGCCCGGACGGGATGAAGACGTTCTTACCCGTCTCGTTCGTGAAGAGCGTCAGGATAAACTTCGCGAACGAATTAATCAGTTGCCTGCTCAGCATCGTGACATTATCACTGCGTATTATCTAAGCGAAAAAAATTATGAGCAGATTGCCAGTGATGCACAGGTGGCCGTGAAAACCGTGGAATCCCGCTTGTATCGTGCCCGGCAGTGGATTCGTAAACATTGGAAGGAGGATGAATGGCGTGAGTAAACAGGAGAAGTATACCGCTGAGCAATGGACGGATTATATTGAAGGCCATATAAGTGAAACTCAAGCGAACCAAATGGAACAGCTTCTGATGAAAGACCCGGATGCGATGGACAGTTATCTGGAAGCACTCGGCATCCATGAGGAACTGCCTCCGCTACATGACCCGACAGGGTTTGCGGATTCAGTCATGCATCGGATTGAGGGTATTCAATCCTCCAAGGTACAACGTAAATCCCGTGCTGGACGAAACCGACGCTGGCTTGAACATAAAGTGTTCCATTACGCGGTAGCGGCCTGTTTGACATTGATCTTCCTCTCGTCTGGACTTTTTGACAAGGTAGCACCCTATCACAAGTTCCAGGAAGGCGACCACAGAGGGTCTTTTACGGAGAAATGGACGGAGGCAGCCACATCATGGCTGGATAACTTCAAGCCCAAACCATAAATAGTTTCGCATTGCCTGAAAAGAAAGGATGACGACTGTGCACTCAGATCGTAACAAATTACTCGCATTTCTATTAAACCTGATACCCGGTCTTGGTTTTATGTATTGGGGTCGAGCCGCAAGAGCCGTGATCTATCCATTGCTTTTCTTCGGAACAGCTGTTGGCTCATTCATGATAGCAATGGTCTTTAATGAACAAGATTTAATGATTATCGGTGCACTTTTTGCCGCTTTCTTCTGGGGAATCAGCATGCTGGACATCATCATTGTGCTCCTCCGTGCGCCTTCTGCCCGCGATGCTCATTACAGGGGATACGGAGCACATTACGGACCACAACATCCAGGAGCAGCCTATCAGGGAGTACACATGGGTCAGCAAGGGCCTATGGAGCAGATGAATGAAGAGGAGCTGCATCAGCATCCTGGTGGTGAATATGGTCATCATGAGGGTGCCTATGGTCAACCCATGTATCGAAAAGGCAGTGAGGGTGAACGATTCTTCACCATTTTGCTCTCATTTGTTCCGGGATTGGGCCACCTTCATCTGGGATTGTTGCATCGCGGATTGTCGTTTCTGATGGCGTTCTTTGGTTCATTTGCCATGATGGTTTTTGTGGCTTCGATCACCAATGAATCGGTATTCTTGATGTTCCTACTCATTCTGCCTGTAATATGGGTATACTGCATGTTTGATGCGGTGCAGCATGTCCATCGTAAGCAGGCTGGTGAGGTGTTGCAGGATCGCACATTATTCGAGGAATTGGAAATGGGCAGAGTAGCGGGACGACGTAGCAAAGTGCTTGCGACGCTGCTATCCGCTTTTCCAGGTGCGGGTCATCTCTATCTGGGATTGCAAAAAAGAGGCATGCAATTAATGTTCCTGTTCCTTGCAAGCATCTATGTGCTGGACCTGCTTCATTTATCGGTGTTCCTGTTCATGATTCCGTTGATCTGGTTCTACAGCTTCTTTGACGGGCTACAGTGCTCCAGTCGCTATGGACGCGAGCCTTTGGTTGATCAACCGATCTTCAAGGATTGGGCCCGCCATCAGCGTCTGATAGGATTCGGAATTGCAGCGCTGGGTCTGTATTATCTCGCGATCCGACTTGTCATTCCACAGCTGAATGAGCTGTTCCCAAATGCCTTTATGACGTATGAGATCCGTTCCTATTTGAACACCGTCATCGTATCCTTGCTGCTCATTTTTGGTGGCTTGAAGCTGCTGTTTGGCAAGCAGCGGGGAGCAGCCACGAATCATGCGCTTCATCGGAATGACGAAGAAGCAGAGAGCCTCTTTTTATTCAAGGATCGGGATGATCGACTGTAATGTACTATCCAAGTTGAATGAAAGATTATTTACACTACACTTCGATGACAGAACAACCTTCCAATCGCTGTTATCCCCAAACAAAGAAACACGCCGAGGCTATCTATACCAGCCTGTGGCGTGTTTTTGGTTGTGCCGCTTTGATTTGTAATAAATGATTGCTATTTCATAGCACCCTTCAGCAGAAGTTGACGGTACATCACTTCGAATAGGAATTCGAAAGCTTCCAGATGGCGTTTTGCTTCAAAAGCATCTTTGCCCCACGCATATATGCCGTGATTACGAAGCAAGATTCCTGGCACTTTGGCATCAAGAACATCCGGGACCAATTCAGCAATGGAAGGAATGTCTGCAAAGTTAGGCAGAACAGGTACACGAATCTCCGCATTTTCTTCCCAGATGTTAAAAGCCTTAATTAGTTCGATGCCCTGAATCGGCACTTGACCATCTGCGCCAAAGAATTCGCTAATCAGGTTGTTAAACACGGTATGCACGTGGAATACAGCACCGCAGCCGGTCAAACGATAGATTTCACAGTGAATCAACGTCTCGGCACTGGGTTTCAACGTAGTTGTCTCAATGGCTTTGCCGTGTTTGTCCACAAAAAGGAAGTCTTCCGGTGTGCGCAGAGATTTGTCCTTGCCTGAGGCAGTAACCGCAAAATAAAATTGCTCCGGGTCAAAATCTCCTACACGCATCGACAGATTGCCACTTGTTCCAGGGAACCAGTTACGACTGGCGAACAACGCTTTAATATCAGCCAGTTCTTCAAGGACCTGACGTTTGTGTTCCAATGTAATCTTTTCAAAGCCCATCGTTTACAGCACTCCTTGTGTTTGCTTCTGTTTCATATCTTCGATGATATCGTAAAAGGTAGCGAATGGCACATGGTCCACACCAAGTTCAATACATTTGTCCGTCAAAATGGAGCGGGAATAGACGAGATCGGCGATCTTGGCACCTTCAAAATCCGTCAAACTGTCTCCAATAAGAATTCGATTATACTGTTCTTCCGGGAAGGTACGAATCACGGTTATTTTACACATACCGCACCCATTCTCACAAGGAGGTTGGCAGGGATTCGGCCATTCAATCCGAATGGTTTCACCAGAGAAGTCAGCTCCGTTGCAATAGACATGATCCTTAGGGATATCGAATGGCGCGAGTAAGGGTTCGATAAAGAAGTCCATACCACCGCTGGTCACATTAAATTCGATACCTTCGCTGCGAACATAGTCAAGAAACTCGCTGAATCCTTCACGAATGCCCGCTTGTCCAAGCACAAATTCCACAATCTCATCTTTTTGCGATGCAGGCAACAGAGCGAACATGGCTCCAACACCTTCACGCAGCGAGATGTTCTGCTCAATCGTATCTTTCATAATCGCTTCAATGCCCTCAGGCTTGAAATGTTTCATGATCGCTACGATGTTGTCCGAGAGGGTAATCGTACCATCAAAGTCACAGAAAATGACTGTTTTCTTATCACTTCTCATCGTTCGCCACCCCACAGATCCAGTGCGCTTTTGAGCTCCGGATGCTCAGTTGCATATTGCGCAAGTGGTATGGAGCGCTGAGCTGCCTCAATGGCTTGCAGGAATGCCCGTCCGCCTGCCTCAGTGCCCATTGGATGCCCATGAATACCGCCGCCAGCATTAACGATGACATCTGTGCCAAAGTCGCGCAAAATAAGCGGTACAAGGCCTGGATGGATGCCTGCTGAAGGTACTGGCATACTGGTTCTCACCGGCAGATCAGATGACAACAGCTGCTCGGTGATCGCCATATTTTCTTCCTTCGGCATCGTAACCGATCCATATGGAGAAGGGAAGAGCACCAGATCGGCACCCGCAAGACGCATCAACTGGCCAAGTACAACCGAAGCCGAGATACCGTAATGTGGTGAAGGATACAACGCACCTGCAAGAGCAGGGTGAGCCATAATCGGCACATT
This sequence comes from Paenibacillus amylolyticus, assembly GCF_050990605.1. GTDB lineage: Bacteria > Bacillota > Bacilli > Paenibacillales > Paenibacillaceae > Paenibacillus > Paenibacillus amylolyticus_H. The sequence goes on along the minus strand of NZ_CP158832.1, from coordinate 3,905,298 downwards.
AATATCAGGATCACTGCTGAGTTCATGCAGGACATCATAACCGTAAGACAATACGTTGAATAACAATGCATTCGCTCCTGCGCCAATGGCACGTTCAGCCTGCTGCTTCAGACGAGACGTAGGTCCTGTGAGATTGGTTGCATACAGAAGTTTCTTGCCTGTCTCCTGGCGTGCCTGTTCGGCAGCTTTCATACAGACTTCAACTCTTTTTTCGATAGGTGTCAATTTATTCTCGAACAGAATTTCATCGTCCTTGATCAGATCAACGCCACCAAGTGCCTGACGAATAAATTGTTCACGCAGTTCATCTGCGTCCAGTCCAATCACCGATTTGAAGATACTCATTAACAGTGGACGGTCATGTACACCAAGCAGATCACGAACACCATTGAGTCCAAATTTGGGTCCTGGAAATGCACGGAGGAATCCATCCGAGAAACCAAGCTTTGTCAATTTGATCCGTCCATCCATTGAGATCTTGCCAAAGACCGTCACGAGCAGGGCAGGGATATCACGGCTGAAGTTCACATCCGGATATCCGATGGTAATATCGGCGTAACGCTCACCCGCAGCCATGCCTTCAGCTTCATGTACTTCTACGCTGATGACTTCACCGAGATGCTTCTGCATCGCTTCACGCTGGGCTTGTGGCAACTCCGTCCAGCTACCCACGGTCATGCCAATCGCGATGGACTGAGCCTTCTTGCGGAAGTCTGCATGATCATCATGCAGACGATATGTGGCTGTGCACATGTTATTCATTTTAAATCCCCTTCCAAAGCAGCTCCCATCTCCCGTGAGCGCTCTGCACAGCGGTTGACGGCTGCGATTACATTTTCAAAGAAATCTCCTTCGTCCAGCGTCTTCAATGCTGCCTGCGTTGCCCCTCCCGGGGATGTTACATCACTACGAAGCTTCATCGGTTCCAAACCGGTTTGTTGTACCATACGGGACGCGCCCAGCACCGTCTGGACAGTGAGATCACGAGATTGCTGGCTGGATAAGCCACCACGAATACCTGCGGCAATCATGGCCTCCATTAAATAGTATACATAAGCAGGGCCGCTTCCGGAAATCCCTGTGAGCACTTCGAGTTTATCTTCAGGCACGATGGTCACGATACCAACCGCTTCAAACATGGTCATCACCGTACTGCGCTGCTCATCCGTAATCTCCGCAGAGAAGGCAAGCCCGGTTGCACCAAGTCCAATGGTACTGGATGTATTCGGCATGGTTCTGGCAATTGGCTGTTTACGACCAAGCAAGGACTGCATCGTGCGGATTGATAATCCGGCAATGACAGACACGATCAGTTGATCAGGTGATAACAATGGACCGAGTTCGCGCAGCGCTGCGGCAGCATCTTTCGGTTTCATACACAGTACAATGACCGGAGTGGAGGCAAGATGATCCAGAGATTGTGAGGCTGTTCCGGTGTGTACTGCATAACGGGTACTGAGCTCCTCCTGACGTTTCTGGTTGCTGCGGTTCAGCATCGTAATATCCTGAGGACGAACGACTAGGCGGGAGATCAGTCCGCGCACGATGGCCTCAGCCATCGCACCTGCTCCGTGGAAAGTAATCTTTTGTTGTAGTAACGTCTGTTGCTCTTGACTCATATTTATCGTTCCTCCTATATAACTGGTGCTGAAATATTATTGACGAATCTGTCCATTGCCGGTAATCCGATATTTGGTTGATGTGAGTGCTGGCAGTCCCATCGGTCCGCGTGCATGCAGTTTCTGAGTACTGATCCCGATCTCGGCTCCATAGCCGAATTCGTATCCGTCAGTGAAGCGCGTGGATGCATTGTGATAAACGGCTGCTGCATCCACATCATGCATGAAGCGTTCTGCATGGGCTGTATCCCGGGTTACGATACATTCGGAATGTTTGGTTCCGTAATGGGCGATATGCTGCATCGCTTCGTCCAAGTTCTCGACCACACGGATATTCAAAATATAATCGTTATACTCGGTCGCATAATCTTCCTCGGTTGCCTCAACGGCGGAAGGGACAAGACGGCGCACCGTGTCGCAACCTTTCAAGATCACATTGGCCTCACGGAATTGCTCGGCAAGATCAGGCAGATGCTCTTCCGCATAAGCGGCATGCAGCAGTAACGTTTCCATGGAATTACATACCGATGGACGTTGTGCCTTCGCATTAATGGCAATTTCGGCTGCCATGACCGGATCAGCTGATTCATCCACATAGGTATGACAGATGCCTGCCCCGGTTTCAATAACAGGTACGGTTGCATTGGCAACCACATTACGAATGAGGGAGGCTCCGCCGCGTGGAATGATGACGTCCAGCAGTCCGTTCAATTTGAGCATTTCATCCACGGAAGCACGGTCTGCATCCTCAACCAGTTGCAGAGCATCCGCAGGCATGTCTGTCGTTGCCAGTGCCTGATGCAGCACATCCACAATTTTGCGGTTAGAGGAGAGGGCAGAGGAACCGCCGCGCAGAAGCACTGCATTACCTGTTTTGAGACATAGTCCGGCTGCATCCACGGTTACATTAGGACGAGCTTCGTAGATAATACCAATGAGTCCAATTGGCACTCTTGATTTTTCAACATGCAGTCCGTTTGGACGGGTGAATGTCTCCAATACTTCCCCGACTGGATCAGGCAGATCTGCAATCTGACGTAATCCCTCAGCAATGCCAGCAATGCGCTCCTTATTAAGTGCGAGTCGATCCAGCATCGATTCCGGTGTGCCTTGTTCTCTGCCGCGTTCCAGATCTTCGGCATTTGCTGTAATGATGGAATCCGTCTCGGTAATCAATGCATCTGCCATGACACGCAGGGCGTTATTTTTCTGTTCTGTATTCAATCGGTTCAGTTGTGGAACCGTGGCTTGAGCTTTGCTGGCTTTTTCTCTCACTTCACTCATCATAATTCCTCCTCATATATAAAATTGAGTATTTCAACCACTATATAACTTCATGTTTATTTTAATGTAATCCATTCGTCTCTATGAATAACCTCAAGTCTGTGGATACTGGCGAGTTGTTTCATCACTTCGCCACTGGGAAGTCCGGCAATGAGTCGAAGCTGGTCATCATCATAATTGACAATACCGCGACCAAGCAGGGTTTCATCCATTCCGATGACCTCTACAACGTCTCCTGCATGAAACGTTCCCAGTACCCGCTTGACTCCTACAGGCAGAAGACTATGCCCCCCATGGACAAGGGCCTCTTCGGCACCGTCATCCACAACGACGGTTCCCAGTGGAGTAGACATGAAGCCCAGCCACTGCTTTTTACGGGATAGGGAAGCGAGTCGTGTCTCAAAGTAAGTGCCTTTGCCCGTGCCATCAACCGCCTGCTGCATATCTCCAGGTTCTTTCACACTTCCTACAAATACGGGTACGCCTCCACGTGTAGCAACCTTGGCTGCATCAACTTTGGATCGCATTCCGCCTGTGCCAACCGATGATCCTGCGCCTCCGGCAAAAGCGTAGATCTCAGCCGTTATTTCGGGGATACGGTCGTAACGTATGGCAGACGGATCTTTACGCGGGTCAGCGGTGTACAATCCATTGGTATCCGTAAGTATGATCAGATGTTGTGCCTTCACCAGGTTCGCAACCAATGCGGACAACAGATCGTTATCACCAAACTTCAATTCGTCCACCGATACGGTATCATTCTCATTGAAAATCGGAATCACTCGCTGTTTGAGCAGCTCCTCCACGGTCATGCCTGCATTCCCCATACGTTTACGACTGTGAAAGTCTGTACGCGTTAACAGAATTTGTGCCGTAGTAACGCGGTGCGCTGCAAAAGCCTGTTGATATGCCTGCATCAATAATGCCTGCCCAACGGCCGCTGCAGCTTGTTTCTCATGCAACTGTTTAGGCCGCTGAGGGTAACCGATCTCCCGGAATCCGGCAGCTACCGCTCCAGAGGTGACCAGAAGTACTTCATGACCCTGATCAGCCAATGCTGCAATTTCTCCGGCAAAAAAAGTGATCGCACTGCGATCCAGACCGCCTTCTTCCGTGGTAAGCGAGCTGCTTCCAATCTTAACTACAATACGTGAAGTCATGGTTTCACTTCCTTAAACATGATTAATTAGTGCTTCTGGAGCAGGCTTTAGCGGGTACAAAAAAAACTCCCGCCCTTTAGTTAAAAAGGACGAAAGTTTGTTACTTCCGCGGTACCACCTTTATTGATGATCAGATCATCCGGCTTCATGCCCTGTAACAGAAGGCACTGTCCTGTACGTAACAGGCCGCTCAGGGGTAGGTTTCAGAGAAGTGCCGCGGTAAATTCTTTCAGCAGGGTGGAATTTACTCTCTGGGCGCGACTGATATTCTCTTACTGGTCCCGTCATCACGTTTCGTTCAATATTTCTTATAACATACCATGGAAACTTGGCATATGCAAAGGGGTTATGGTCCTGTAAATTACTTGAATAAGTTCAGCTTGCCAATCCGTTCCACAGCTTCGCGTAATCGGTTTTCATCACTTAGCAGTCCTGCGCGCACATAGCCTTCACCATGCGAACCAAAACCAATACCTGGAGCTACGGCCACCTTGGCTTCCCGCAGTAACAAGTCTGCAAATGAAGCAGAGGTATAACCTGCCGGTACAGGTAACCAGCTGAAGAATGAACCTGCCGGTTTAGAAGCTTGCCAGCCAATCGAGGTAAGAGCGTCATAAAACGCATTACGACGAGATTCGTAACGTGAAACCAGCGAAGTGACACATTCCTGAGATCCAGTAAGTGCTTCCGTTGCCGCAGCTTGAATCCCACCGAAAAGACTGACATAGATATGATCCTGAAGCAGATTAATTTTAGAGACAATCTCTGCATTACCTAGCGCGAATCCAACGCGCCATCCAGCCATATTGTACGTTTTGGATAACGTATAGAACTCAATACCCACCTCTTTGGCACCGGGAGCTTGTAGGAAACTTACTGGACGATGCCCGTCGAAACCAATCGCCCCGTACGCAAAGTCGCTGGCAACGACGATTTGATTTCGAATGGCAAATTCAACTGTATCTTCGTAGAACGAAAGAGGTGCCGTTGCCGAAGTTGGATTGTTGGGATAGTTAAGGAACATCAACTTGGCCTTCTCCCGATCTTCGGCTGTAACAGCTTCATAATCCGGCAGGAATGCATTGGACTCCAGCAAAGGCATAAATGACATGTTTGCTTTGGCGAGTGCAACACCGGACCAGTAATCCGGGTAGCCTGGATCGGGAACGAGAACGGTGTCACCGGGGTTAAGCAGGACCTGAGGTAACTGAACCAGTCCTGTTTTGCCCCCGAACAGAATGGCTACTTCAGTCTCGGGATCCAGATCAACGTTGTAATCTTCCTTATAACGTTTGGCGACAGCTTCCTTCAGGAAAGAGTACCCTCTAAAAGGGGAGTATTTATGGTAGAGAGGATTTTCAGCCGACTCTTGCAGTGTTTTCACAATATGGGGTGGTGTAGGTGTATCCGGGTTCCCCTGACCCAGATTGATCACATCATGTCCACTTGCGATTTCACGATTTACATTTTGAACAAGGGTAGCAAAAAATTGGGTTGGTAGCTGTGTCATTACATCAGAAGTTGGTATCGTAAAGGCTGAACGAGCAGTTGTTTGGTCTGAATGGGTCATTATATTTATCACTCCGGTTATTAAATATGCCAATAGTTCTCATTAATTTATCACGCCAATCCCGAGCTGTATAGAGGGAAATCCACTTGATTAGACAGTACATAGGAGCAAAGTACGGAGGATTGTACAAAACTGAAAGTGACCATATCATTTTGTCCATTGAGCTCAGAGAAGCCTTGTTTTATGATAATATCCGATAATGATAATCAATATCATTAAATTATATTGCCAATGCACATGATACAGGGGGAGAAATAGCAATGAAAAAGGGCATATGAAATACGGCAGTACTATTTACGATTACATGGTTATCCATTCTGCTACTGGCTTGTGGAAATCAGGCTACAACACCTGCTGCTGGCGCAGAGGATTCCAAAACAGCCACAGAAACCACAGAGACCACGACTGCGGCGGAAGAGACCAATGAGGGGGAGACCCGGGTATTCAAAGATTGGACTGGGCATGAGGTAGAGGTCCCTGTAAATCCGAAGCGAGTCATCTATCATGGAGAAGTTACCGGGGATTTGCTCGCACTTGGTGTTGTTCCTGTAGGCATACTTCGTCAGGATGGAACTGTATACGATGATCAGGTTGCTCAGGCAGAGGATGTAGGATTTCCGATCAGTGTAGAAAAGGCGCTAGCCTTGAATCCCGATCTGATCATTTTCTCGAACAGTGATGAGGCACAATACGATCAGATCTCAAAAGTTGCACCTACGGTTACATTTGATTCGTTTGGATCAATAGAAGATCGTATGCGTATCCTTGGTGACCTGTTGAACAAAAAGCAAGAAGCCGAGGATTGGATTACGAATCATCAAAAAGCAACAGAAGAGATGTGGAAGCAACTTCATGAGAACGGATTGAAAGAAGGGGAGACTGCTTCGGTATTCACCATGTATCCCGGAAATCGTCTGTTTGTCATGGCGGGTGCAGGATTGCCACAGTTGTTATATGGAAAAGACGGGCTGAAGCCAACTGCGGAAATTCAGAAAATATTGGATCAAGACATGGGATTTGCAGAGATTTCGACTGAGAAATTATCTGAAATTGCCGGTGATCGGATATTTATTCTGGATCCTGTAACCGACGATGCAAAACAATCCACCAAAGAATTACTGGATAGTTCAATCTGGAATAATCTGCCTGCTGTAAAAGAAGGAAACGTGTATCGATTTGATATCGTAAAAGCTTCAAGTGATGCCCTTTCCAGGGAGTGGCTGCTACAAGAGCTGCCAAAACAGATGATCCAATAATTGATGATAAGTTCGTAAGGCGCAATTAACATCTTTGAGTAATGCAGATTTAAAAGTAAAAGGAGCCTTCAACCTTTCGTTGAGCGCTCTTTTTTTGCTGATTAAAGTCATAGCTGGATTATTGACTATCACTCGCTTATAATCAGACCATACAGAATTATTGATAATCATTCTCATTTTAGAAAAACGAGGTGAACCGACATGCAGGCTTTGGATGCCGATGGGGGAGCGTTGTTCTTCTCAGCATTCATGTTTCGGCTGGATCATCTGGTACGAAGAATTGAGCTGCCTGAACAGGTGATGCTGGAAGTTGCTTGCGAGAAACATGCGTTCCTGATCTGCGAGGAAGGGGAGGGGCGTTTATATATTGGAGATGAACAGTATCCGTTTACTACGGGATGTGTTTATCCGCTTTCTCCGGGAGAGGGCTACCAGATTGAACATCGCAATGACTCGGAATTGAAATATTTCGTGATGAACTTTGATGTTATTCATGTGTTGACGGGTGATCCGGAGCTCTATACTCGCCCCGTATTTGTGCATAGAAACCAATTGAATGGCTATCCATATGCTCCGTTAAGTGGGCTGTTGGAACAGATGTATATCATTCGGAACTATAAAACAGACGCCGAATACAGTCATCTGAATGCACAGTTCCAAAAATGGATGGAGATGATCATTACCCGGTACACTTCTCCAAAGACGGAGCAGAGTATGGAAGCAAGGCTACACAGTACAATTCAGTATGTGGACGACCACTATGCTGAAGAAATCACTGTACAGAAACTGGCACGTATTGCGGAGATCAGGCCTGTGCAGTATACGACTCTGTTCAGACAACTCACAGGCCACAAGCCACTCGATTATGTAAATCATGTACGTATTAAACGTGCCAAGGAATGGCTTCGCAAATCGGATGAACCACTTCGGGATATTGCGAGTCGGGTGGGATTTAAGGATGAGTATTATTTCAGCAGGCGTTTTCGCCAAATGACCGGATTATCTCCTCGCCAATATGACAGATCTATTCGGCAGCAGACGTTGGTACAAGATTGGTTGGGGCATGATGTGAATATTCCAGTAAACCCGGAGCGAATTATGTATTACGGAGATTCGGCTGGCGATCTGCTGATGCTGGGCATTCAGATATTGGGAGATCAGACCTATGACGCGGTTGCGCCGGTTAATGTGGAAGCAGCTGTTCAAATGAAGCCAGATTTGATTATTTTTGATAGTAACAACGAACAGCAATATGAACAACTTTCCCGTATTGCACCAACACTCGCATACAATTCACATGCCATGTTGGAAGAGCGAATGCGCAGATTGGGCAATTGGTTTGGCAGACAACCTCAGGCTGAACAATGGCTAACCTCCTATGCGGAGCGTACTGAACATATGTGGGCGAAGATCCATACAGCAATTGAAGCCGGGGAAACGGCATCTGTATTTACATACCACCGGGGTGCACGATTGTTTGTTATGGGCAATATCGGGCTTGCGCCACGACTATATCATCCCATGGGTTTCAGGCCAGTTACCAAAGTGAAGGAAGCACTGGCGGCGGGCAGAGCCTATAAGGAAATTTCGGCTGAAGCAGTGCAACAGTACGCCGGGGATCATGTATTTGTTATGCTGCCTGAGGAAGTCGTGGCAAGACAGGCTACAGAGATGCTGATGAAAAGCCCCAGTTGGAGTGCCCTTCCGGCTGTGCAGAATGGACGGGTGTATCCTGTGGAAGAGTCGACCTGGAATGTGGGTGATGCGCTAACGAGTGATCGATTGCTGACCCTGCTGCCTGAATTGTTGTGTGCAAGTTCATAACAAAAACAGGCTTGCAGTCCTCAGGAGGATCAAGCTATGATAGCAGGTATTACGGTTCAGAGGAGTGCTTGTCATGACAGAAAAACAACAGGGAGAAATGCGTGTAGCCCTGATTCAGGGTGATATTCAGCTCGGAGACCCTGAGGCTAATCATAAACATATGCAGTCGTTGCTTGAACGTGCGGTAGAACAATATCCGGATCTGGGGCTGGCTGTGCTACCTGAGATGTGGAATACCGGATACGCGTTGACGCAAATTCATGAACTCGCTGACCCGGAAGGCCAGAAATCTCGGGAATGGCTGTCTGCTTTTGCTCAGAAACATCAAATTTCCATCGTTGGCGGTTCAATTGCCGAGAAACGGGATGGTCAAATATACAATACAATGTACGCGTATGATCGTGATGGAAAACAGATCACACGATACGATAAATTACATTTGTTCCGTCTGATGGACGAGGAGAAATATTTAAAGCCTGGAGCGGAGCCTGAAATCTTTGAATTACAAAACGGTCTTACAGCGGGTGCTTCAATCTGTTATGATATCCGCTTCCCGGAACTTGCCCGGACACTGGCTTTAAATGGTGCCAAGGCGTTGATTGTACCGGCTGAATGGCCGAAGCCCCGCCTGCACCACTGGCGTACGTTGCTTACGGCAAGAGCGATTGAGAATCAGATGTATGTGATCGCTTGTAACCGTGTGGGTAAAGGGGGAGAGACCGAGTTTTTCGGGCATTCCCTGATCATTGATCCTTGGGGTGAGATTGTCGCAGAAGGTGGCGAAGAGGAAGAGATCGTGACCGGAATTATTCGCCCTTCCTTGGTGGATGAGGTTCGCGGGCGTATTCCCGTATTTGAAGACCGGCGACCTGGTATTTATTTTGGCGAATAATAATAATTGAAATAAAATTCTTCATAAAAGTGTTTATTCTTCCATGACGCGGGTAATGATAACTATCCCGTTACCAAGGAGATGATCAATCAATGGACAACCATGTGAAAGATACGCTCAGGAGACTGGAACAGGATAACACAAGGGAAGATCACTTAAGGGCATTCTTAGAGAATGGAGCAGGAGGCTTATCACCCCCTGATTCAACTGTTCAGGACGAAGGCCGTGTAATGAATCAGCAAAACAGGCTGACAAGCGATCGTAATTTGCGAAAATAAACCGCCAGACATGAAATTTTCTTATGTATGTTTCTACGTTAACATTATAAATTTGCATTAAAGTTTAACAACTTAATAAGCAACATTGTACTCTAACCAGTTACTGTGATTGCGATGTAAGAACTTTATCCTGCGGATGCGGGAAACGAATATATGACAAAAGCTTGGCCCATAAGGGTCAAGCTTTTGTTTGGGTTCAATGTGAAATGTCCTCATACCCATAGGAGTAATTTTCTTAGTCTCCCTTTGACAATTCGGCCACAGTTTGTTGAAACGTATGGATGAATGCTTCGGCTGCCTTCGACAGTACTCTGCCTTGACGATAAGCCACAACAAGTGTTCTGCTAGGAGTTGGCTCAGCAAGCGGGACGTACACAGGCACGAATTCACTGCGCGGCGCACGGGCAATAAAGCGTGGAACCAGTGTAATGCCCATACCAGTGGCGACCAGCGACTGAACAGTTTCAATATTGGTGCTCTCAAACACAACTTGGGGATCAAAACCGGCCTGCTCACAGAGATCAAATGTAAGTTTGCGGAACCCTTGTCCTTTTTTCAATACAACAAAGGGTTCATTCCGAAGCTCTTCAATTCGCACAGGAAGCGGATTCTCCGGATCTGCCCTGCGTGCCAGAGGGTGATTCGGGGGAACCGCCAGATCAATCCGTTCTTCGCCAATGGTTACATAAGACAAGCTTGGTTCTTGTAAAGGAAGAGATAACAGACTTAGATCAGCTTTGCCGCTTGCTGTCAATTTCTCAAGCGTAAGCCCAGAGTCTTCCAACAAGGTGACTTCAATCTCGGGATACGCTTGTTGGAATGCAGGAAGCACATGTGGGAGAAGATGTGAACCCGTGATTGGCATGCTGCCCACAACGACTTTGCCTTTGCGAAGCTGGGAGATGTCTGACATTTCCTGACGTAATAACTCCATGGCATCTACGATCTTCTGAGCTTGCTCAACAAACGTTACACCGGCATGGGTTAACTCTACGGTACTTGTATTACGCTGAAAAAGGAGTACACCCAATTCTTTTTCCAATTTGGATAATTGCTGGCTTAATGAAGGTTGGGCAATATGCAGCTTCTCTGCTGCGCGGGAGAAATTGCGTTCGGCTGCAATTTGCAGCGTATATTGAAGTTGTCTGAATTCCATCGTCATTGGTCATTCCTTTCGTTATGCCACCATTATATCACTACAGATGAAGAAATCATTCTCTTTGGCGGAACTACGGTAAACTTGAATATCAGGAGGGGCTTGTTTATTTTGTATAAAAAGCATTGACAGAGAAGCAACGGAAACGTAGTATAAGACTTATATGATAATGATAATTGTTATCAATTGAAACCTCTGCGATGAGCAGTGGTTTATTTGTCTTTCTCTTATTATAGGTTAAACCTATTACATCTATAGATATTATATCTTGGAACAATGAAGGACAGGGTGATATATTTATGTCATTCAAGAGCTTCACTTTTTAAAGGAAACACGAGGCTCTTCCAAGGACCGAACTTATAATGAGGTGAAAATGATGAGTAAAAAAACGATGTTTGAGAAAATTTGGGAAAATCACGTGATTCATCAAGAAGAAGGCAAACCAAGCATTCTGTATATCGATCTGCATCTGGTGCACGAAGTAACTTCTCCGCAGGCATTTGAAGGTCTTCGTCTCAGTGGACGTAAAGTTCGTCGCCCTGAGTTGACATTTGCAACAATGGACCACAACGTTCCAACGAAAGACCGTTTTAACATTACAGATCCAATCTCCAAACAACAAATTGATACACTTTCGCAAAACTGCCGTGATTTCGGCGTGAAATTGTATGATTTGGACACGGTTGATCAAGGCGTTGTGCACGTTATGGGACCTGAACTGGGTCTGACTCACCCGGGTAAAACGATTGTATGTGGTGACAGTCATACGTCCACACACGGTGCGTTCGGCGCACTGGCATTCGGAATCGGAACAAGTGAAGTTGAGCACGTTATGGCAACACAATGTTTGCAACAAGCAAAAGCCAAAACGATGGAAGTTCGTTTTGTCGGCAAACGTAACCCGGGTGTAACCGCGAAGGATATGATCCTCGCCGTTATCGCCAAATACGGTACAGACTTTGCAACAGGTTATGTTATTGAGTACACTGGCGAATCCATCCGTGAGTTGAGCATGGAAGAGCGTATGACGGTCTGCAACATGTCCATCGAAGGTGGAGCAAGAGCAGGATTGATTGCTCCGGATGAAACAACATTTGAATATCTGCGTGGACGTGAATACGTACCAGCGGGTGCGAAGTTCGATGAAGCTGTAGCAGGCTGGAAGCAGCTTGTAACCGATGAAGGTGCGGAGTTCGACCATGTGGTTGAAATCGATGTGGAAACATTGATTCCGCAAGTAACTTGGGGAACAAGCCCTGGCATGGGAACCGACATTTCCTCGAAAGTTCCTGTTCCGGCTGAATTGCCTACAGAAAACGAACGCAAAGCGGCTGAAAAAGCGCTTGAATATATGGGACTTGAACCGGGAACACCAATCGCCGAGATTCCAATTGATTATGTATTTATCGGTTCTTGCACCAATGGTCGGATCGAAGATCTGCGTGCAGCAGCACAAGTGGCTAAAGGACACACGGTATCCAGTCAGGTTACAGCAATTGTTGTACCAGGTTCAGGACGAGTTAAAATCCAAGCAGAACAAGAAGGTTTGGATAAAATCTTTACGGAAGCCGGATTTGAATGGCGTGATGCGGGATGCAGTATGTGTCTGGCGATGAACCCGGATGTATTGAAGCCAGGCCAACGTTGTGCTTCGACGTCCAACCGTAACTTTGAAGGACGCCAAGGACGCGGAGGACGTACGCATCTGGTATCTCCGGCAATGGCAGCAGCAGCAGCGGTTAAGGGTCACTTTGTTGACGTACGGGACTGGAACTTCAAAACGGAAGCAGCGATCTAAGCTATAACAGACAGAAGGGAGAACGTTTAATATGGAAGAATTCAAAACATTACAAGGCATCGTTGCACCGGTAGACCGGGTCAATGTCGATACAGACGCAATCATTCCGAAACAGTTTCTGAAACGGATTGAACGTACCGGATTTGGACAATTTTTGTTCTACGAATGGCGTTTCGATGAAGAGGGCAACAATAATGCTTCCTTCGAAATGAACAAACCTCGTTATGAAGGGGCATCCATACTGATCTCACGCGCCAATTTTGGCTGTGGATCTTCCCGTGAGCATGCGCCATGGGCAATTATGGACTATGGATTCCGTTGTGTCATCGCTCCATCTTTTGCAGATATCTTCTATAATAACTGCTTTAAGAACGGAATCTTGCCAATCAAGTTGTCAGAAGCGCAAGTTGAAGACTTGTTCCAACGTACAGCGACACATGAAGGCTATGAGATGAATGTAAATCTGGAAAATAAAACGATTACTGATGCATACGGACTGCATATCGATTTTGATCTGGATGAACACCGTCGTCAATTCCTGTTGCAAGGATTGGATGATATCGGTCTGACTCTTCAACATGATGATGAAATCGCTGCTTACGAACAACGCCACGCGGCAAAACTGTTCGGTTAATCGTTAAGTATTGTATAACAGAAAGCTTCTGCTTCGCCAAAGGGACCATGTTCCCATCGGTGAGACAGAAGCTTTTTGTAATTTCAGAAGCCTGATACGAAATCGATACACATTTGTGTAAAAGAAATTATGTTCTTAAATGTGATCTGCTTTTTTATCTTGTTTCCGACTAAATATGACAACGTTGTAACCGGATGATCAGACAATATCTGATAAACTGATTAGTAGATTATGGAAGGTTACATATTGTTATTGATGTTACGCTGCAGAGAATCAGGTCGGATGTTCAAAAGACAAAAAGAATGGTGGATGAGGTATGAAAAAATGGTCGGCAGCAGTCGTTTTTCTTCTGTTCCTGTGTTTACTCCCAGTCATGGCCCATGCAGACACCACTCCCTCGATTGTACTCGACGGTGTAACCATTAACCAGCAGACGGGAGCACCTGCCGAAAATATCGGAAAGACAGTCATGGTTCCGATTCGAATTGTATCCGAGAATCTGGGTTATAAGGTGAAGTGGCAAAAAGCAACCCAGTCAGTCCAGGTTCAAAAAGGAAACAGCATGATTCTAATGACTGCTGGTAAAGATGCAGCTACAGTGAATGGAAACGTGGTGAACTTGGATTCACCTCCACTGATCAAACAGGGAACGACCCTTGTTCCGTTACGCTTTGTCGGGGAAGGCATGGGTCTGCGTGTTGGCTGGGACAATGGAACCAAGACAGTAAGCCTATTTAGTATTCCTCCTGTAGTCGAAACGGAAGGTGACAGTGACCCTGTCGAGGCACCTGTCCCGGATGGTTTGACAGAGCTTCAAGGCATCAGCTTCAGCGGAGATCGCTTGATTGTAGCAACAAACGGTAATATTAGCCCCAAAGTATCCAGTATTGGTGGGCCAGACCGAATTATTGTTGATCTGCCTTCAGCGAAATTCTCTCAGGAATTCATTCAGGGACAAGCCTCTAACCGGGATGGCAGTGGACAGATTCCCGTTACGGATTCATCAATAGTTTCCAAAGTCCGGTATGCCATGTTCAGTAAATCGCCTTCTACCGTGCGTGTCGTTCTGGACCTGAATCAGACGGCTACAGCCAAATGGTCTGTTGGAGATAACAATGTCTTGCTCGTTGACCTGATCGCCACGAGTGGAGGACCGTCAAGTCAACCGGCAGTACCTGCGAATGATGGTAAAACGATTGTGGTCATTGATCCGGGACATGGTGGTCGCCAATCGGGTGCAGTGAGTTTGTCAGGAGCTTATGAGAAGGATTTCAATCTGTCTGTAGGGCTGAAGGTACAGGCCATCCTTCAACAATACATCAATATTCAAACGGTCATTACACGCCAGGATGATACAGAACTTTCGCTCAAACAGCGTGTGGATATTGCTGAATTGAATCAGGCAGATGTTTTTGTGTCCATTCATGGAAACAAATACACTACACCGGTACCAAACGGCATTGAAACGCTCTACAGTCGTAAAGAAAGCAAGACTTTGGCTGACACTCTTCACAAATATGTGTTACCGGTAACAGGACTCAAGGATCGTGGGGTTAAAACGGCTAGTCTGCATGTGACGCGTGAAACAACCATGCCTGCTGTATTACTTGAACTTGGTTTCTTAAGTAACCCTACAGATGAAGCAGTCATGCTCACGGAAGAATACCAGGACAAATGTGCACAGGCAATTGCGGACGGAATTGTTGAATTTTTGGGATTATAAATTGGATTGTGCGCAATTATGAAGGTTAGGGTATTACGTTGTTTAGAGATGTATGCATGATAAATAAGGAAAAAAGAAGACATTAAAATGTAAAAAAAGCTTGATCTGACAACGTTTTTTTTCTGTTATGTTGGAATATATTCGCAACTTTTGAGAGCGAAGGGCGTCTAATAGGTGTCTGGTAATGCCCAAGCGGTCAGTCGGAGTTGGAAAATGACAACATGCGGCAAAAAAATATGAGAATGGTAGGGGTGAAGGATGAAGAAGTTCGGTTTTTTGGTACTGTTATTTGTCTTTGGGCTCGTATTCCCGGGCTATAGTCACGCAGCAACAGACACGAAAATTATCCTAGACGGAAAAGAAATCGTACAGCCATCGGATACAAAAGCGGAAATTATCAACAGCAAGGTGATGGTTCCGATCCGGGTTGTGTCTGAAAATCTTGGGTATAGCGTGGAGTGGAAGCAGCAAACGCAAACGGTGACTATTAGCAAAGACAACACTGCCATGCAGATGATTGTTGGACAGAAGACGGCAACGGTGAACGGCAGTAACGTAAACCTGGATGCCCCGCCACTCGTGAAAAATGGTACTACGCTCGTGCCTCTCCGATTTATTGGTGAGGAAATGGGTCTTAAGGTGGGTTGGAACAATACCACGAAGACGGTAACATTAGTTACCCAGAATTCAGGTTCCGGAAACGGGACAACCACACCTCCGAACTCTGGCAATGAAGGCGGAGGATCGGATCAGGAAGGTCTTGTACTGGTGAACGGCATCAGCTTCAGCGACAACCGCTTCATGATTGCAACAAGCGGAAGTACGAAGCCGAACGTCTTCACGATGACAGGACCAGATCGAATCGTTATAGACTTGCCGAATACCGCATTTGCTGATTCGTTCAGTGAAGGACAGGCTCTAGACAGCAACCAGAATGGACAACTCGTCGTTAGCGGCTATCCGGATGTGTCGAAGATTCGTTACTCGTTATACAGCAACAGCCCATCTACAATTCGTTTTGTAATCGATCTGTCCAGTTCAAAAGGGTACAGTGTGCAAAATGATTCCGGACTGGTTATGATTAACCTCGACAATCAAAGTGGTACACCTGCTCCTCCAGTTGGTAATAATGGCAAAAAAGTTGTCGTTATTGATGCAGGTCACGGAGATCAGGATCCTGGGGCAATCGGTGTAACTGGTAAACGTGAAAAAGACTTCAATCTGGCAATGGCTCTGAAAGTGGAAGCCTTGTTGAAAAAAGAATCCAAAATTGACGTTGTGTTAACGCGCAGCGATGATACATTTTTGGCATTGAAAGAACGTGTGAAGATTGCACAAGACATAAAAGCGGATATCTTCATCTCCATTCATGCTAACAGTGGCCCTACTGCTGCGAACGGTGTAGAGACATTCTATACACGCTCCAACAGTAAAGCACTTGCTACAGTGATGCACAAGTATCTTTTACAGTCTTCCGGACTAAAAGATCGTGGAGTGAAAACGGCAAGTCTCCATGTGACCCGTGAAACGACAATGCCAGCAGTTCTGCTGGAAGGTGGATTCCTTAGCAATAAGAGCGACGAAGCAGCCCTGTTCACGGAGAGTTTTCAGAACAGTGTTGCCAAAGGGATTGTTGCAGGAGTCAAGGAGTATCTGGGAATTCAATAAGGGACAAGCCCTTATGTTGAGGAGGCGGAGTTAGAATGAACAAGAAAATATGGATTGCAGCCTTGCTGGTAACGGTTATGGCAGTTGCTGCTGGATGTGGAAGCAAGCCAACAGCTGCTCCGAATCAGACGCAAGGCGCAGGAACTGAAAACAATGTGACCGAGGTTGAAGGCGAAACAATTACCGAACCGGTAACTGCTGAGCCTGAAGAGAATACAACGCCTACAGAATCCACGGAAGGCAGCTCGGAGGGAACGACTACAACTACTCCGCCTAGCGGAACGTCTACTGAAACACCAGCAACTTACGAAAGTAATGAAAAGAAAACGATCACTGTATTCTATACGGATGAGGAAGAACTGGAGTTGCACAAAGCTTCGGCAGAGATTTCATACGCATCGGATGATGCCAAATATAAGGCTGCCTTTGAATCACTGCAGCAGAGCAAAGACAGCAAACTTGTTCCGCTGTGGTCTAAAGAAATTGAATTGAAGTCTGTTCAGTTCAAGGATGGAGCTCTTACGCTGGATATTCATATGCCAGATACGGCACGTCTTGGAGCAGGTGGAGAATCGTATGCGCTGGATGCTCTAAAACAAACGTTCTTCCAGTTTGATGAAGTGAAATCACTTGATTTACTGGTGGATGGTCAGCAGACCGAGAGTCTGATGGGCCATGTGGATCTTGAACATCCAATGACAAGATCCGAATAGGCTGTACAGCATGCTGTTGTACCGTGAATCCACGGAATATGGGGCGTTTTACATGAGAGAGGGGAATCATAGGTGACTTTTAAATATAACAATCCATCACACTCTAAAAAAGTAGTATCAGCCGTGCTTGCAGGCATGATGGCCCTTAGCGCCGGCGGAGCTGCCATGGCAGCAGAATCAACAGAAACGGGGCAGGGTCAGACTGCTGCGGTAACGAATACGGCTGCACCAACTGGTTTGTTCAGTGACATCAAGGTCGGATACTGGGCCGAGAAACATGTGTACAAACTGGCATATCAAGGCATTCTTCTCGGTAACAACGGCCTGTTCCGTCCAGGAGACGCGGTAACACAGCAAGAAGCTGTAACGATGGCAATCCGTTTTATGAATCAAGAGGGCCAGTTGAATACCGACACGGCTGCGGCATTACCGACAAACATGGAAGTGGGAAATTATTTCAAGCCATATGTTGCGTTGGCACTTCAACTGGGACTGATTGACAAAACGGAAGAATCAACGGTGGATGTATCCAAGACCTCCTGGGGACAAAAGCCTGCTTCACGGGAATGGATTACGAAATTGTTAATCCGTTCATTGGACAAGGATGCTGAAGCAAAGGCACAAAACAATCAATCTACCGGATTTGCTGATAATGCAAGTATCTCCGAAAGTGGTAAAGGTTATGTCAATCTGGCTGTTAGCCTGGATCTGGCCAAAGGTGTTGAAGGCAATAAATTCAATCCAACCGGTTCCGTAACCCGTGCTCAACTCGCTACCTTCTTCAGTCGTGGTGAATCGTTAACGGATACAACGTACCCGAACACATCCACGGGTTATGTGACAGGATTGAAAGAGGGGCAGATCACGCTGGTTGTGGACGGCAAAGCCGTTAACTTCGCAGTGAACAGCAGTACGCCTTACTTTACGAAAGACAGTGAGACTCGTGCTTCCGCCACAGATGTGAAACTATATACGAAAGTTATGGTTGTAGGTTCGGCAGGTGGGGCTTCCTATGTGGAAGTTGTTGATGCTACACCGCAGGTGGAAAGTGTTGAAGGAACATTTGCACGTTCATTGTCTGGTAATAAGATTGGTATCTTTGTGGGCGAGAATTACGAAACGTACAGTTATGATGAGGCAACTGCATTCATCGATCAGAATGGTAATGCAATCAAACTGTCCGATATTACGGCAGATAGTGTCATCGAAGTACAGCGTGAGACGTTCTCGGCTGACAAAAAAACAGTCGCAATCCGTGTGAAATCCGGCATTGTTAACAAGAGTGACAATGGCGTAATTGCTGAAGTATCCACTTCTGGAAAAACGATCAAACTTGTCAATGCAGCGGGTGCTACCGAACAGTTTGCATACAATGACAATCTGCTTATCACATATCAAAACCGTATCATGTCAGTGGCTGATCTCAAAGCTGGCAGCGCCGTGAAATACACCGTAAAGGACAGTGTTCTGCAAACGATCACATTGTCTCAAGGTGTGGAGCAATCTGTGCGTGCAACATTGGTTGAGATCGGTGGCAACCAATCCACGTTAACGTTCAAACGTGAAGGGGGCTCCCTTGAGGCGAAATTGCTGACTGAAAAGCCGGAAGTTATTATTAATGGTATTCAGGATGCGACGCTAAATGATCTAATTACAGATGCAACGAACGGAGATCAGGTGGAACTGTCATTGAACTCTGACGACCAGATAACGCGTATTCAGGTCATTGGACGCCAGATGGAGCCTATGAACGGAGTAACGGTTGTGTCTTACAATAGTAAAACAAAGGTGCTTACCGTGTTGGACAACAACAAAAAACCGTTTGTATTTACATTGGATGAGAAAACCAAACTGGATTACAATACGACCAAACCTACACTGGCTGGTCTGGAGTCACTCTTAAATGATGGGCGCAAATTGGATCTGACATATGTGGGAACACGTGCATTGTCCGTTAAAGTGATTTACAAGTATGAAGGTACGATCAGCAACATTGATACTTCTGGCAAGAAAATCAGTGTCTTGTCTGGTAATCAGACGATTACAGTGCCTTATAATACCGCACCTACAGTTGAGATGTATAATAAATCCGGCGCAAGTCTGGGAGATTTGAAAATTGGTGACAAAGTGACCGTAACGCTTGGAGCCAATCAGGATGTCGTACAAAAGATTGCACTGAACACTGTAGCTCAATTCGAAGTGGTTGCCTTGGAAGCAAATAGTCGTATTCGAGTAAAATCCGATCTGTTGACAAGTCAGTTTTACGTGGATCAAGCGGTACTGACAGGAGAGAGTGGTCAGACGATCACGCCTTCACAGCTGACAGCAGGCAACCTGATTAATGTAACGTTTGAAGGAGCTACGCCAAAAGCGGTTCAAGTCGTGAAGCGTACGCTGGCTGAGGTTACAGCAGTGGATGCTTCATCCGTAACGCTCAAGCAGTTTAACGGCCAGACTGAAACCGTGCCTGTTAGCGGTTCTGTTAAAGTCGTAAAATCTGGCTCTACGTTAACTTCGCTGACTAGTCTTACGGTCGGTGATCGTGTGGAAATGACAAAAGATACGGATAATTCAACACGCTTCAGAGTACTAACTGTCATGAGCAAACAATTCTGGTCTTATGATGGTGTGGGTAACCAGATTTTGGTTAAACGGGAAACGACAGCAGACACAAACTATCGTTTTGCACTCGGATCAAGTGTATTTGTTCACCAGGGTGACAATACTTTAAGCGTGCAATCTCTCAGAGATAATGATAATATTGTATTGTATCTCCTGAACAATGTGATTCTGGAGATTCAAAAACAGTAATCGTTTCTTTTCGAGGATCAAAAGAATGACCGTCTTGATACGGGATCTTTCCCGCATCAAGACGTTTTTTTTGCAAGCTTTTTGAGATCCCCGCAAAGTACTTGGATGAAGCTTCGAAGTAAGGCTCCGCAGAGTGGGGTCATTTTGTGGGAGGTAGCTCTTCATGAATGCAGCGACGGTTAGACATATACTCGAAACTATGGAAGCAATGTTTCCTGATGCACATTGCGAATTAAATCACAGCAATGCATTTGAATTGACGGTAGCTGTCCTTTTGTCTGCCCAGTGCACGGATGAAACGGTGAACAAGGTAACCGCAGATTTGTTCCAGAAGTACAGAAGCCCAGCAGATTATCTGGCGGTTCCTCTCGAAGAGTTGGAACAGGATATTCGGCGAATCGGTTTGTACCGGAACAAGGCCAAGCATATTCAGAACATGTGCCGAATTTTAATAGAGCAGTATGGCGGTGATGTACCGCAGGAACATGATCAGCTTGTGACGCTACCAGGTGTCGGGCGGAAAACCGCGAATGTAGTTGTTTCCAATGCGTTTGGAGTACCGGCAATTGCGGTAGATACTCATGTTGAACGTGTATCCAAGCGGCTGGCGCTTGCAGGTTGGGATGACTCCGTACTTGAAGTCGAAAAGAAACTAATGAAGCGCGTACCCCGGGATGAGTGGACTTTAACTCACCACCGGTTTATATTTTTTGGACGCTACCATTGCAAGGCACAGAACCCTGCGTGTCATATCTGTCCATTGCTGGACATATGCAGGGAAGGGAAAAAACGTATGAAAACGTCCCAAATCAGGAAAGATAAGGAACGTGTCATCACCCGAAAACGAAAAATAAATTAATGAGCAGAAAAGGATGAATAATCATGAAATGCATTTCCGTGTACACTGACAATTTTGAGGCCTTCTCCGATATCTTTGAACAAATCGTTGAACAGGAAATGGCTGAAAATGAAGAAAAAGAAGTAGAAGGCATCACAGTAAGCCACTCTGGCGATGTGCCTGAACATTATCTGGAGCGTATGTCCGTTAAACCAGAAGTTGTTGTTATGAGAGACAAAGGCAGAGACATTACAATTCTGCAACATGGACAAGTATTTGAAATCTTGCTGCCTTCCATGGAGAACGCAGTTTCATAAGAAGTGATTACACTATTTACAGATAAAACCGACTTGTTCGGTTTTATTTTTTTTAGATTAAAGATTTATACGATCATTTATGTATATTCAATTCCAACCGTTCAAATTCAAACTTGATAATGTTAAAATAAACGTTGTAAAAGAGATAGACGTTGAAATGGATGTCAAATTAGAGGAGCCAGGGGGAAGGCCAGTCATGTCCAGAACAGATTACCCAAAAGAAATGGCCAAACCTCTGCTTCCGCTGCGTGAAGCGATGGAGCAGACAGGGGACCATACGGCTGTACAGGCTATAACGGATTTAATCAGCAAGGCGGAAATGAAACATCTGACGATTGCGTTCTGTGGTCATTTCTCTGCAGGCAAATCGAGTCTCATCAACAGTTTATGCGGTAAGCGGGTGCTGCCTTCAAGTCCCGTGCCAACAAGTGCAAATGTGGTATCCATACGTAATGGTAAGCCAAGAGCGCTTATTTATACTACTCCAAACGTAAGCGCTGACAATGGAGCAGGAACACTTGAAGTTTCTCCAGAGGAGTTGGAGGCGTATTGCAAAAATGGTGGAGCTTACAGCTCAATTGAGGTATGGGATGATATTCCTCTGCTGAAAGATGATGCTGTCCTGCTGGATACACCAGGTGTGGATTCAACAGATCGCGGACATAGTCTCGCGACCCATTCCGCGCTCCATCTGGCCGATGTGGTCTTCTATGTCATGGACTATAACCATGTTCAGTCCGAGACAAACCTTTCATTTGCCAAGAGTCTGTCAGATTGGGGCAAACCGTTGTTTTTGATCGTAAACCAGATCGACAAGCATCGGGAGCGTGAGCTCTCTTTTGACCAATATACCGAAGGTGTGGAAGCTATATTTGCGGCCTGGGAAGTCAGATATGACGGACTGTTGTTTACTTCCCTCCGTGACAAGCAGCATCGCTACAACCAGTGGGATATGCTTCCGCAACTCATTGGACACATGATGCAAGAGAAGGAAACGTTAATTACGCACAGTTTGGCAAGTTCGGCCCGTCATGTAACGGAGCAACACCTGACGAGAGAAGCGGAGAAACGTGAAGACGATGAAAATTCCCTGCTGGATGAGATTGGTGGCAAGGAAGGAATTGAACGCTTGGAACGAGAGCTGGAGCTTCTCGATCAACAAGCGGCAGACATTCGTACCGGACCTTCGCGAGTGCGTGAGAAATTCAGGGCAGAGCTGGAACCTCTTCTGGCAAATGCAAATCTTACACCTGCGGATATTCGTGCGTCGGCTGCTGCCTATTTGGAGAGCCGCAAACCGGGCTTCCGGGTGGGTTTGTTGTTCTCGGGTGGCAAAACCGAGCAGGAGAAACAACGCCGTGCTTCTGAGTTGGTAAGACTGTTACAGGATCAGGCTTCCGGACAAGTCGAGGTACATATTCGCACAATGCTTAGACAGCTGGGTGAATCCCATCAGGTATGGGGAACGGAGTGGGAGCAGGCGCTCAATAAAGAGCTGCCTGTTGTAGATGAAGCACTACTGGAGATGAAACGTAGTGCCAGTGCAGAGGTATCTCCAGAGTATGTGATTCAGTTCAGTAAAGATGTGCGGGGCGAGATTGAGGCCCGTTATCGCAGGTCGGCCATGATGCTGGCCGACCGCATGCTTGAAGCGCTGGGCGCGCGAGGCGAAGCCGCGCTCCAGACGCTGGACGCCAGCCGCGCAGCGCTGCTGGCGCAATCCGCAGCGGCGGCGCGCTACACGGCGCTCCAACGTAGCGCCGCCGCTGAGGCAGCAGGGCTGCGCAGCCTGCTGCCCCATGCGGGCCCCCTCCCCTCCGGGCTATTGCCGGAGGGGAAGGGCCCGCACGTGCCCGCGGTGCCTGGACCGGGCGAAGCACCCGGTCCGCATGCGGGCACGTCAACGTCTGTGGCTGCGCAGCCACAGACGCCAGAGGCACCGCCGCCGCAGCGCGCAGCCGCAGCGGCAGGGCCAACGGCGGCTGGCGCTGAACGCCGCCGACGCCTGGACGCAGCAGCGGCACGGCTCGAAGCCGCTGCTGCGCTGGTGGAGCCGTACCCCGCCATGGGGTCGGCGGTACGGGATCTGCGTGCACGCGCGGCTTCGCTTGCGGGCGGCACGTTCACACTGGCGCTGTTCGGAGCATTCAGCGCCGGCAAATCCTCCTTCGCCAATGCGTTGCTGGGCGAAGCCGTACTCCCCGTCTCGCCGCATCCAACAACAGCGGCGATTAACCGGATCATGGCACCTGCCGGGGGCGCGGAGCATGGAACAGCCCGGGTCCGCATGAAGACCCGGGATGCCTTCCAGGAAGACCTCGCCTATTCCTTCCGTCTGCTTGGACTGGGTGAGCCGGGAACCGAGTGGCAGAAGCGAGTACGTTCCCTCTCGCCACAGGATGTACATCCTGCAGGGCGCCCGCATTACAGCTTTTTGCAGGCGGCAGCAGCCGGTTGGGAAGAAACAGCGGACCAGTTAGGTCAGGATGTGCTGGTGGATCTGGACGGGTATCGTAACTTTGTTGCAAACGAGAAAAAGTCCTGTTTTGTAGACAGTATTGATCTGTACTACAGTTGCGATGTAACTGAACAAGGCATTGTATTGGTAGACACACCAGGAGCGGACTCCGTGAATGCTCGTCATACGGGTGTAACCTTCAATTATATGAAAAATGCGGATGCCCTCATTTTTGTAACGTATTACAACCATGCGTTCTCACAAGGAGATCGCCAGTTCCTGAATCAGTTGGGACGTGTCAAGGATAGTTCTGCCATGGATCAGATGTTCTTTGTTGTGAATGCCAGTGACCTGTCTTCCTCTGAAGAAGAACTGGAGCAGGTTCTCGATCATGTGAGCACCCAACTGCGCAGTAATGGAATTCGGGCACCACGACTCTTCCCGGTATCCAGCATAATGGCGATGGAAGGTAAGATGGCAGGTGATTCGAAGCTGCTTGAGCAATCCGGTTTTATTCGTTTTGAGGAAGAGTTTAACCAATTTGCAGGCAGAGAATTAGCCGATCTTGCCGTCGGTGGCGCTTCCGAAGAGATGGTACGTGTCATTCAGCGGTTGAAAAAACGCGCGGAGGATGCGGCACAGGGGGAGGAAGTATTGCAGCAGCGGCGGAATGAACTGGAGACCATTCTGGGACAGTCACGCCAGCGCATACAGCAACTTGCAGCACGATCCATGAAGGAAGAGTTGTCACAGGAAACAGCAGAGCTGCTCTTCCATGTGCGGCAGCGCCTTGCCTACCGCCTGGGCCTATTCATGGCAGAAGCCTTCCATCCATCCGTACTTCGGGAGGATCGGGGCAATCTGAAGACGGCTTTTGCAGCCTGTGGACGTGAACTGTTGCGTATGATTGCCATTGAACTGGAGCAGGAACTGCTCGCTACCACCCTCAGACTTGAACAGGCAGGTCAGACTTGGCTAATGAAGCAAGTTACGGATTGTATAGATGAGGTGAGACAGTTATCAGGGGGCGTGGATGTGTCACTGCCACTGAACGAAAGCTGGAGTACACCTGTGCTTGAAGAAGTTCGTCTGGAAGAACCGTCTGGATGGAAAAGCTATTTGAATCATTTCCGCAATCCAAAACAGTTCTTCGAAGGGGATGGGCGTCAGCGGTTACAGGAGGCACTTGATCCGGTCCTCAAACAAATGATTATTGAAGTTCTTCCTGCTGCACAAGACAAACTGATTCAGTTTTATGACAACCAGATCTGTCAATCATTGCAACACCAATCCCGACAGTTGGAAGAACGTCTGGATGAGGCGGTGAGCGGAATTCAAGATACGCTGGAGAGCGGAATTCCGGCCGAGCAATGGACCAGCTTGTCTGTACAATTGGAACAGATTGAACGTAGTTAAAATCAAGGCATAACGCGTATTCTCTGGAAGTCTTTGTAAAACAAAATGAATGACTCAGCAACACATTGAAAATGTTACGCAAACCAATCCAAAAAGGCCCCTGCCGAAAAGGCATACAGGGAGCCTTTTTTTGGTACGAACAACCTGAAATAAAGAGAATATTCAAACATTTGATTGAAAGGTGGGTATTTACCTTCGTTAATGCGTCAATAAGCTGAAAGCAGGCAGAATATGGTCTGTTATTCGCTTTGCCGCGAATGGGGTACGGTGATAAACTTCATAAATGTTCATAGTATTTTTGAACGACATAAGAGGAGGAGAAACATGGATGTTCTTAGGCAACTGCAAACCTTTTTTTGGGAAAAGCGAACGTATTTATTTGTATCAATCTTGTTCCTCGCCTTAGCGACCGCACTTGGGTTGGTGTATCCGTACATGCTGAGGATACTGATTGATGATGTTATTGTTCCGCGCACTTTTGAAGACGTTCCCATAATTGCCTTGACTGTGTTAGGTGTAGTGATTTTGAAAGCGGGAATGCAGTTTTTACATGGCTTTTTTGGTGGACGCTTGGGTAACTTTCTGGCGTACAGACTTCGTAACGCATGTTATGAAAAGCTTCAATTTTTATCCTTCCGTTATTATGATACGGCCAAGACAGGTGATCTGATGTCCCGCCTCACGGGAGATTTGGAAGCCATCCGTAACTTTATCGGATTTGGTTTCGCCCAGATTCTCAACATGGTTTTGATGGTCGTATTCGGCGCAATCATGATGATGACCATGAGTTGGCAGCTTACGCTGTTCACACTCATATGCATCCCATTACTTGCCTTCGTTGCGCTGAGATTCGAATCCAAAATTCACCCTGCGTTTCAGGAGATGCGGCTGGCGCTCAGTTCACTGACGACAGCAGTACAGGAGAATATCACTGGCGTACGTACGGTAAAATCCTTTGCACGTGAGCCTTATGAAGTGGAGAAATTCTCCACACGCAATGAACGTTACAAGACAAATCAGATTCATGCCGCAACATTGTGGAGTCGCTATTTTCCGATCATGGAGATTCTTGCTTCGGTGAGCATCGTGCTGTTGCTGGTGATTGGTGGAAGAATGGTTATACAGAAGACGCTGACACTCGGTGAACTCGTTGCCTTTTTCAGTTTGATCTGGTACATAATCGGTCCAATGTGGAATCTGGGGTTCCATATCAACAACTATACGCAATCCAAAGCTTCAGGTGAACGGGTGCTCGAACTGCTTAATACGCCAGTGGATGTGGAAGAAACGCAAGATCCGGTCATAGTCGAGGCAGACCAAGTGAACGGCCATGTGACATTTGATTCCGTCACCTTTGCCTACGGCAACAAAATGCCAGCGGTAACCGATATTAATTTTGATGCTGCACCCGGTTCTGTAATCGGTTTCCTCGGTGGGACAGGGTCAGGTAAATCAACCATCATTCAGCTTCTGATGCGTGCATATAACGTCAACTCGGGTACGATCAAGCTGGATGGCAAAAACATCAAAGATATAGGCATTCGCAGTTTGAGGAGTCAGATCGCTTCTGTTTTCCAGGAAACATTCCTGTTCTCATCCAGTATTCGCAATAATATTTCCTACGGACTTAAGAATGTCACCATGGATGAGATTATCCGTGCAGCCAAGCTGGCCAAGGCTCATGACTTCATTATGGAGTTCCCGGACGGATATGACACGGTGGTTGGTGAACGCGGCATGGGATTATCAGGTGGACAGAAACAGCGGATTGCGATCGCAAGGGCTTTGCTGAAAAATCCGAAAATCCTGGTACTTGATGATGCAACCAGCGCCGTGGACATGGAGACGGAACATGAGATTCAATCCGGTTTCCAGGAAGTAATGCGCGGCAGAACGACATTTATTATTGCACACCGGATTTCATCTCTGCGGCACGCAGACGAGATCCTGGTACTGGATGAAGGTCGCGTGGTACAACGCGGTAAACATACCGAACTCATTGAAGTGCCTGGACCATACCAGGATGTTTATAAAATTCAATATGCAGATTATATTGCCCGCGGTAAGCGGGAGGCTGGGGAGCAGGTGAATTCATGAGTGCCGAAACGATAGCCGACAGGCGCGAGGCCAAAAGTGCCTCTGAGAAGAAACTGAATGAACGATTTGTGTATCAGGATGATGAAATTATTGAAAAACCGTTTAACTGGAAAGAATTTGGACGTTTATTTGCCTACATGAAACCTTATGCGAAACAACTGTTGCCACTCGTTATTCTAATGATGATTCTGGGTACCATTACGAAATTATCCGTACCTTTTCTGATCAGTCTGGCGATTGACCGGGCCATCGCACCCGCAACAGGGTTGCCAAGCATGACGATGCTTTATCTTATTGCAGGCTCCATATTTTTGTTGTATCTCATTCAGTGGGCTGCCAACACGTACCGGATCAAACTGACCAACATTATCGGACAGCGTGTTATTTATGATCTTCGCTCGGATCTGTTCAAGCATATCCAGAAGCTGTCCTTTAACTTTTTTGACAAAAGACCAGCGGGTTCCGTACTGGTGCGTGTTACGAATGATATTAACTCCCTACAGGATCTTTTCACCAACGGTGCAGTTAACGTCATGATCGACTGTGTGCAACTGCTCGGGATCATTGTGATCTTGCTGTTGATTAACTGGAAACTGGGTCTCGCCGTAATCATTACGGTGCCAATCATGTTTATCATCTCAACCAAGCTGCGGGTGCTAATCCGTCGTGCCTGGCAGGATGTACGCATGAAGAACTCCCGGATTAACTCTCACTTGAATGAATCCATTCAGGGGATTCGCGTGACTCAGGCTTATACACAGGAAAAAGAGAACATGAAGTATTTTGACAACATGAATCTGTCCAGCAAAAAGTCATGGGATAAAGCGTCAGCGATGAACCAGGGCTTCGGACCACTGATCGAGATTACCGGCGGATTCGGTACATTAATCCTCTTCTGGTTTGGTGCCTATCTGATTCAGGATGGTCAGTTGACCGTGGGATTACTCGTTGCTTTTGCCAACTATGTCGGCAACTTCTGGGACCCGATCAACCGTCTGGGTCAGATGTACAATCAGCTATTGGTTGCCATGGCATCATCGGAGCGTATCTTCGAATTCATGGATGAAAAGCCAAGTATCGCAGATAAACCGGATGCCAAGCCACTTCCTTCTATTAAGGGAGATATCGCGTTCGAAAATGTGGTGTTCGAATACGAGAAGGGCAGACAGGCGCTCAAAGGTATCAGCTTCTCGGCGGCTGCAGGTCAATCGATTGCACTTGTTGGTCATACGGGCTCAGGTAAAAGTACGATCATCAATCTGATCAGTCGTTTCTATGATATATCCGGCGGACGTCTCACCATTGACGGACAGGACGTTAGGGATGTAACAGTAGAGAGTTTACGCAGCCAAATCAGCATTGTCTTGCAGGATACCTTCATCTTCTCGGGTACGATTCGTGACAATATTCGATTTGGACGACTGGATGCAACGAATGAAGAGGTGGAGGATGCGGCCAAAGCAGTCAATGCACATGAGTTCATCATGAAGCTGCCTGGTGGATATGATACCGAAGTAGAGGAACGCGGAAACGTATTATCCATGGGACAGCGACAATTGTTATCCTTTGCCCGTGCACTCCTTGCAGATCCGCGCATATTGATTCTGGATGAAGCTACAGCCAGTATCGATACGGAAACAGAGCTTAAAATCCAGGAAGCATTGAAGGTGCTGTTGCAGGGAAGAACGTCCTTTATGGTCGCTCACCGTCTCTCAACCATCCGGAATGCAGATAACATTATCGTCCTGGATCATGGTGAAATTAAAGAAGAAGGAAGCCATGAGCAGCTTATCGAAAAACAAGGCGTTTATAATGGATTAATAGAAGCTCAATACAGATTTTTATAATGAAACCTTTGGACGCCTTTGAAGCGTCTGAACACAGTTGAACTTATAACACTCTGGCGTTCTTTAGCCTGATCCTTCAATAATAAGTGCATCAATAAGTGCATCTTATTTATTGAAGCCAGGTTAGAGGATAGCCGGAGTGTTTTTTTTAATCGATAGTGTGGTATGTTATATTTTTGAAGAATGAAATCAATACAATCGTTCATGGCTGGAGGGGGATCAATGCAGATGGACAACGAAATACAAACAGAGCATTTTGATCACCTGGATCATATGAATTTCAGGCTCATTCACGTGAATCACACGAGTGGTTCTGCAACGGAGTGGCTTCTGAGGAAACACTTCATTGAAACATACATGTTATTATTTGTAGCCAGTGGCCAAGGTTGGTTAAAGATCGATGGGAGTTTCATCGAATTGAAGGCAGGGGGACTGTACATCGCTTTTCCAGGACAGCTGGTTGAGGCAAATGTGCATTCGTTGGATGAACGAGGTGTGTATCACATGAGTTTTGATGTCATATATGCATTGGAACAGGAGGGTGGAACAGCCCTTGAAATGATGAAACAACTGTTACGTAATGAAGTGAATGGCGAGGTCAGCTCATCTTCTCCTGTGGCTGTTGGTGTGATCTGTCAGATGATTTACCACCACACATTGAAGAAGGATGGTTTGCAAAGGTACTATGGTCAGATTCGTTTTCAGGAACTGTTGTATACCCTGTTTTACGACGTGGCCTGTGCAGAAAAGACCGATCTGGCTTCACCAATCGAACATGTCAAAGCCTACATGGAGCAGAATTATTCGAAGAGATTAACCATTGAGGAATTAGCAAATGTGGCACGAATGAGCCCGCGACACTTCATGCGTTTATTCAAGAAAAGGTATGGTTACAGTCCTGTTGACTATTTAACGCTATACCGAATTAAACAAGCCCAGATCTTAATGAGAAATGATCACAGCTATCGACTCAAGGATGTGGCATCGTACGTGGGTTATCAGGATGAGACGTATTTCCGGCGTAAATTCAAGCAAATCTCCGGCATTCCACCAGCAGCATTTATACGTAATAGCAAACAAAAAATTGCTGCAATTCATTCTGTGAGCATTGGTATACTGCTTGCATTGCAGATCATTCCCTGTGCAGCGCCAGCAAGTCATCCATGGACTTACTATTATAGACGTAAATATGAAACGGACAAAGTTATGCCACTTGCAGAGAGTGAGACCAGCTTGCTGGAACAGCTTCGACTAGTTAAGCCTGATTATATTATTACGATGGGGACGGAGTCTGAGGATTTGCAAAGACAGCTTCATTCCATTGCTCCTGTGTGTGTTCTCCCGTGGGAAACAGGGGATTGGAGAGAACATTTGAGAGTTGTTGCAAGCTTTTTGGACAGGTCTGATATTGCAGAGGTATGGCTTCAAAGATATGAAGAGAAAGCAACGATTATAAAGGACCAGCTTGAGTTTTTCATACGAAAAGACAGATTAGTTGTACTCAAAGTTTATGGTGAAGCGTTGCAGCTGTTAGGTCCAAGGAGCATTGCTTCTGTTTTTTACGTTGATATGCAAATGGAGGGTCCCGAAGGAGTTGAGACTTATTGGGAACGGGGCACAGTGAGCATTAGGGAGTTGTCTATTCTCAACGTTGAAAGAATATTACTGATTGTGGGTGAGGATGAGACATCCAGGCAAACATGGTCTGCTGTGCGTAAGTCTGAAGAATGGCTTGCGTTGTTAGCTGTACAGAGTGGCAGAGTGGATATCCTTTTGTCGAGCGTCCTGCTGGACTACACTGCGTTTACCCATGAGCTTATGTTGGATGAAATATTAAAGTTGTGGCAAGATCGTCCATAGCAAAAAGTCTGAATAGTCAATATCATGCCTGAACATATTTTATTATACTACTCCTATATCTTAGTGATAATGATAATTATTATTGATTAGACATTGTCATATATTAATGACCTATAGGGGGTACATACAGAATGAGATTCAGATGGTTAACCGTAATATGCACAATGATGTTGATGCTCGTTATTTCCGCTTGTGGTGCAGCTGGCAAAGAAGCGTCTACTAGCGAGGGGCAAGAAGCAGGCACCGCCAATTCGTCAACAACACAAGCAAGTCAGGTGAAAAAAGTGAACACGGAAATGGGAGAAGTTGAAATCCCGGTAAATCCACAAAAAATAGTTGGTCTGTCCGTTGTATATCCAGAATTTTTATATTCACTTGGCATCGTACCGATTGCTGTACAGAACTACCATGAAGATTATCCTTCTTACTTGCAAGAGCCATTCGCAAACACGATGAAAATGGGAATAGGAAGAACGCCTAACTTTGAAGCCCTCATGGAGGCCGATCCGGATTTAATTATCGCTCCTGACTGGTGGTCCAAAAAGGATTATGATCAGCTTACTCTGATTGCACCTACCGTACTTTTGCCACAGCGTGATGATTGGCGCGATGAACTGCGGGATATTGCCAAAATTCTGGACAAAGAAGAGCAGGCAGAACAAGTTATTCAGGATTTGGTAGCAAAAGAGAAGGTAGCTGCTGACAAATTGCACAATCTGATTGGTGAGGAGACTGTTCTTTACATTAGAGTGATGGAAAAAGAAATCGTACTTCATGGGGAGAACCTTGACCGAGGAAACTTCGTCCACAAACGGTTGGGAATGAAGCCACTTCCTAATTTCCCGAAAGATCAAACGGCCATGTCTGTTTCCTTGGAAGTATTGCCTGAATACGATGCAGATCATCTGATTGTTCAGTTGGATGATGAGACAAATCCGGAAATCAAAAAGAAATTTGAAGATATGTTATCGACATCGTTATGGAAAAACCTGAAAGCTGTTAAACAGGACCATGTTTACATGGTGGGTGGCAAAGAATGGTTTAATCTGGGAATGTCTCCGCTTGCCGATGAATATGTTATTGACGATATCGTGACTGCTTTTGAAGAAAAAAATAAATAAAGCAAACGAGTAATGTTACATGTATCTCGATTTCATAACTAAATTAACAGGGTGTGTTTAAAATGAATGAAGAAGATATCTATGATATAACCATCATCGGAGGCGGCCCTGCTGGCATGTATGCGGCTTTTTATGCAGGGATGCGTGATATGAAAGTAAAGATCATTGAAGGTAAAGACCAGCTTGGTGGCTTTCTGCACACCTATGCAGAAAAGACAATTTGGGATGTAGGCGGTCTGCCGCCTATGAAATGTTCGAAGTTGATCGAGTGGCTTGTTCAGCAGGCAAATACGTTTAATCCAACGGTTGTATTGAATTGTAAAGTGGAGAGGTTCACTCGAATGGATAACGGAATATGGAATATGTATACCACTGGAGGAGAGATACATTATACGCGTACGATCATTGTTGCAGTAGGTCGAGGTATCGCAGAAATTCAAAAATTGGAGCTTCAGGAGCCGATTGAATGTGAGTATGAAAATCTTCATTACACCGTGCAAAATCCAGAACATTTTGCAGGGAAGCGTGTGCTCATTTCAGGAGGAGGCAACAGTGCAGTAGATTGGGCAATTGAACTTGCTCAACTTGCTTGCAGCGTAGTTGTTATCCACCGGAATAATGAGTTCCGCGCGATGGAACGAAATGTCAGTGAGATGAACGATATAACGGATGTGAGAACACCATACAGCATCACGCTGCTTCATAATAATGACAAGCGAATCCAGCAGGTTGTGATCACACATATGAAAACTCAGGACAACGTGGTGTTAGAAGTGGATGAAGTCGTCATTAGTCATGGATATAAAAGCAATTTAAGTGATCTTGCCAGTTGTGGCTTAGAAATGGACGATGGAATGGTTCTAATGAGCCACCATGCACAGACGAGTCTGCCGGGGGTTTTTGCAGCAGGAGACTGTGCAACGCACGAAAGCAAGGTCAGACTCATTGCCGGAGCCTTTAATGATGCGATCGTGGCAGTTAATAGTGCGAAACAATATATGACGCCAGACGCACCAAAGATGGCTTATGTTTCTTCCCATAATGAAATCTTCCGAGAAAAAAATCGACAAATCCCAAGTCTTTAAACTTGGGATTTGTTTGCGTAGTTCGATTTGTTGGAGTATTAAAGTCTGCTCTTTTAACATTTCCTTAATTTTGGGAGGAATGGAAGGAGTATCGAATCTGTGAGCGGTAATTGTAAAATTTGATCGAAAAAACACAAAAAATCTTGTAAAATTCACAAGAAAAATAGGGAGCACTCTTGCAATCTTTAACCAAAACCCCGAAAATAGAGAGACAGATATATAGAAGATTTCTCTTTGGGAGGATTGGAAAGAACATGTGGGGTGCTCCTTTTACGGCTCAAGCCAAAAAAATGCTGCTACTAGGCAGTGGAGAATTGGGAAAAGAGGTCGTTATTGAGGCTGGGCGACTGGGAGTAGAGACGATCGCTGTTGATCGTTATGAGAACGCACCTGCAATGCAGGTCGCACACCGGTCTTACTGCATCGACATGCTGGATGCCGAAGCTTTAAAACAGTTGATCCGTAAAGAAAAACCTCATTACATCGTACCTGAGATTGAAGCTATTGCAACAGAAGCTTTACTGGAGCTTGAGGAAGAGGGATTTTGTGTCGTACCTACTGCACGAGCTGCACGTCTAACGATGGATCGCGAAGGCATACGTCGGCTTGCAGCCGAACAATTGAAACTTCCTACAGCTGATTACCTTTTTGCGGACAACCTGGAACAACTTCAGGAAGCCGTACGCGAGCTCGGCACACCATGTGTCATTAAACCATTGATGAGTTCTTCCGGCAAAGGGCAGAGTGTATGCCGTACACCGGGCGACGTGGAGGATTGTTGGAACATTGCTCTTTCGGGGGCTCGTGGCAAATCCGTTCGTGTCATCGTGGAGAGCTTTGTACAATTTGACAGTGAGATTACATTACTTACCGTCAGGTCTGTATCAGGCACCGTATTCTGTCCTCCGATTGGCCATATTCAGAAGGATGGGGATTATGTCGAATCGTGGCAGCCTCATGCAATGACTCCTGAGCAATGGGAGCAGGCTTGTCAGATTGCCCAATCCGTCACGGATGAACTTGGCGGTTATGGACTGTTTGGAGTGGAATTATTCCTGACTCCGGAGGGTGTTGTGTTCAGCGAGGTATCTCCTCGTCCACATGACACAGGAATGGTTACAATGGTGACGCAAGACAGTTCCGAGTTTGCGCTGCATGTACGTGCAATTCTTGGTTTTCCGGTTACAGGTGTACATCTGTTGACACCGGGAGCTTCAGCAACGCTGAAGGCTAATGATGAAACATCTGACTTTACTATAGGCGGGATTGAAGAAGCACTGGCTCTTCCTCGTACTCAGATTCGTGTATTTGGCAAACCTGAGACCAAGGTAGGACGCCGAATGGCTGTAGCGCTAAGTGCTGGCCAAGATGTGGAAGAAGCTCGTAAAACAGCGGTAAAAGCCGCTAATATGCTGAAAGTGGAGGTAAATCATGTCCAATAATGTTGAGGCCCCTGTACTGATGATCCGAGAGTGTGAACTGCGAGATGCTGAAGCGGTAACGGGACTGATGCGAGAGGTCAGCTATCCGACAACAACTAATGTCATGAAAGAACGCATTGAATGTTTGGAAACCAATCCAAACGCATGCATGCTTGTTGCCGAAGTGGATGAACAAATTATTGGTGTGATTGGCTTGCAATGTGTGCAAAGTCATGCCTATCCAGAACCTGCCGCACAAATTACTTCCCTGATTGTAGGTCAAGAACATCGTGGTGGTGGGATTGGCCGTCGTCTGATGGCTCGTGCCGAAGATTGGAGCAGACAGCAAGGTGGTAAACAACTGTTTGTCACGGGTGCTAATCGTGAAGTGACTTCAACAACGTACTCTTTTTATGAGCACATTGGTTTTCAGAAGAGAGGCTATCGATTCAGTAAAGTTCTTCTATAGTATAAAAAAGGTTTCTTCTATTGCATGGAAATTCTCATGATATCCTGATCTGCACATTCTGGTGTGGTGAATGATAAATAGATGGTGAAGCGACATTCGACTAGCATGTTTAGTCCGAATGTCTTTTTTTATGGCTAAAAATGACAAAAAAGTTACTTTTCCATATTTTATAGGTTCACAATCTCCTATTGAATTGATATACTGCTAGAGTATTGATTACAAAGTTGTAATAACTAATCTTAAGGAGATGAATGAATTTGAAAAAGAAATGGATGAAAACTGTCGTAACGAGTAGTCTGACAGCCGTACTGGCCGTAGGGGTAATGCTTCCTGCTTCCGCGTCTGCTGCAGATTCAACATATAAGACTGTCACCACTTATAAAATTACAAGTACAGACAGCCTGAAAGCATATCTTGAGAAATGGCTCAAACAAAATGGGTACACCGTATCCGAAGGTCAAATTGTAGAGAAGCCTGCTACACAGCCTGATCAAACAACGAAACCTGCTGAGCCGACCACAAAACCAACTCAACCAACAACAAAACCGGCTGAGCCTACAACTAAGCCTGAGCAACCGACTAAACCAGCACAACCAGTTCAAGAAGAAAAACCGGCAACTACACCAGCTAAAGATCCTTCAAACACGGGTAACACAGGTAACAATACAAGTAATAATGGTAGCGAAAGCACACAATCTGACTTTGCTACGCAAGTTGTAAAGCTTGTGAACGCTGAGCGTGCCAAAGCAGGTCTGAACGCTTTGACTTCAGATGCACTTCTGGACAAAGTAGCTGTTGCTAAAGTAAAAGATATGAGTAACAATAACTATTTTGATCACCAGTCACCTACGTATGGTTCTCCGTTTGATATGATGAAACAATTCGGAGTAACTTACAGCTATGCAGGTGAGAACATTGCCAAAGGACAAAAAACACCTCAGGAAGTTGTAACAGCCTGGATGAATAGTGCAGGACACCGTGCCAATATCCTGAGCAAAAACTTTACGCATATTGGTGTAGGGTACTACAACGGATACTGGGCTCAAGAGTTTATCGGTAAATAAGCATTTATAATGAAGAAAGTATGAATTTTTTTTCCACAAGGTTATGCCAGCACACAGTTCAAATCTGTGTATGGTATAACCTTTTTTCCGTAAAATGACATAAGGAAAATGAATTCTGCAAATATGGCGCCAAAATTTGCAAATTAACGACAGAACATTTATGTTATTTAGGAATAGCATCATCAGGGCGTGTCTGAAAACTCCGAAGGAAGCGGATTTTCAGACACGCCTTAATGTAAAGTCATTATAAATTTATTAAGCACCCGGACTGGTGTACATGAGCGGAGATGTGATGATGAAAAAGAAAAAAAGCCTTGATTCAGCACCATGGATCTGGAGAACCGTCAGTACAGTATCCATCTTGGCAACTTTGCTGTTGCTATTTGGATTTGGGTACGCCATAAAAGACGTGATTTTCCCCGAGGGAGATTCAGCGTTAACTACAGGCCAAGAGGCAACTGCTCCATCTAAGGATATAGAAGGAGAACCGGCTGTAGTGGAAGAGGGCAAGATTCGGATGGCCGTCATCGGCGATTCCCTGGCAAGAGGTACGGGGGATGATGAAGGACTCGGTTTTGTGAGACGTGCAGGGAACCTGCTTAAAGATAAAGGATACGACGTTCAGGTTCTTAACAATCTGGGTGTAAACGGTTTGAGAACAGATGCTTTATTGGAAAAACTGGATGAGCAAGGCGTACGTTACGTACTACAGCAGTCCAATTTTATTTTACTCTCGATTGGCGCGAATGATTTGTTCCAGGGAGGGCAGGTTCTACAGGGGGAAGATCCGCCAACAGCAGAGCAACTGGCAGCGGCTTTACCGGAAACGTCGAAACGCCTTCAAGAGATTTTGAAGAAAGTAAAAGAAATCAATCCCGATGCACAGATTACGTACATAGGGTTGTACAATCCATTTGGTGATGTGAAGGAATTGGAGAAGCCAGGTAATGCAGTTGTTGCTGCTTGGAACGATGCTGCACTGGCTATTTTGAACAATGAGGACAAGATGACACTTGTCCCTACATTCGATTTATTTGAAAATCATCTGGGGGAGTATCTCTCGTCAGATCATTTTCATCCAAACGGACAAGGTTATGAGCAAATTGCAGTGCGGATCGCACAGGAATTTCAGACAGATACACCGGCAGAAGGGAGCGGGAATTAAATGGCAGAGCAGCAGTATGATTCAGTCTTGTCTGTTCAGCATCTGAAGAAGCGGATCGGACGCAAGTGGATCATTAAGGACGTTACATTTGACGTAAAACCTGGTGAAATCTTTGGATTTCTTGGTCCCAACGGTGCCGGAAAAACAACAACGATACGGATGCTGGTGGATCTGATCAAACCGACAGAAGGAAAAATTAAAGTCTGTGGTTATGATGTGAATCGGGATCCTGAGCGTGCCTTGAAGTATGTAGGCTCCATTGTTGAGAATCCGGAGGTGTATACATATCTGACAGGGTGGGAGAACCTGGAACATTTTGCTCGTATGCAACCTGGTGTGGACAACGAGCGTATTCAGGAAGTTGTGGATATTGTGCGTCTGGATCAGCGCATTCACGATAAAGTCAGAACATACTCATTGGGTATGCGTCAACGGCTCGGTATTGCACAAGCTTTACTTGGGCGACCGCGTCTGCTCATTCTGGATGAACCAACGAATGGCCTTGATCCAAAAGGCATTAAGGAACTTCGCATCTTTATTAAACAACTTGCGAGTGAAGGCATGGCTGTATTTGTCAGCAGTCACTTGTTAAGTGAGATTCAACTTCTCTGTGACAGAGTAGCCATTATCAGTGCTGGGCGTGTGCTTGCCGTTGGAGGCGTAAGTGAACTGATTGAAGATCATTCCAAGTTGGCTATATGGCATGTTTCACCACTGGAGCAAGGCAAAAAGATGTTACTGGATGCAGGGATTGCTCTGGTAAGTCGACCTTCGGATGTGATGGATGATACCATTGTTGCGAGCCTTGGTCCCAATGCTGTGGTTGCCGAGATGCATGAAGATCGAATCCCTGATCTGGTGCAGCAGATGGTTCAAGCTGGTGTACAGGTTGAAGGGGTACAGCGGATTCAGCCTACGCTCGAACAACTATTCTTAAAAATGACAGAAGGTGAATCCATTGAATAATATCATGCCGCTGATTCGCAATGAAACGATTAAGATGGTGAAGAAAAAACGGCTTTATATTATATTTATTGTACTTGCGGTCCTCGTACCGATGTTTACGTATGCCCAGATGAAATCTGCGGAGAATAATCGCGACAAGTTTGGTGGCGATTGGCGGCTTGAACTGCAACAGGCCATCACAGACAATCAAAATTCGCTCGGTAGCGATCGGGTACCTGAGGAGTACAAGAAATATAGAACAGTATATATCCAGCAGATGCAGTATTATCTCGAAAATGACATCAATCCCAAAGAACCGGGTGGTGTTACCTTTACACGGGAGTTCATGAACAACGCAGTTGGATTGTTTATTCCACTGTTAATCATGGCTATTGCTTCAGATCTTGTTTCCGGTGAACGTACGACAGGTACGATTAAAATGCTTTTAACGCGTCCGGTTAGACGCTGGAAAGTGCTTCTGAGTAAATTAATTACGCTGATTATGTTTGTATCAATCATAGTGGTATCAGCCTACATTATATGTTATGTCATATCGGGTGCGGTCTTTGGTTATAAAGGTTTCAACATGCCAATCTTCACAGGATTCAAGGTTGTGGGAACAGATGTCGATATGTCTGCAGTGCATGCTGTAGACCAGTGGTTGTATATGCTTATGCAGGCAGGACTGATCTGGTTTGTGAGTGTAATTGTGGCTATGCTTGCATTTATGGTATCCGTGCTTGTTCGAAGTACAGCTGCAAGTATCGTGATCATGATGGCCGCTCTGATTGCAGGCACAATCTTGACCAGTATGGCAGCATCCTGGCAGACAGCGAAGTATCTGTTCATGGTTAACCTGGAACTTCCTGATTATTTGTCAGGCGGATTACCTCCAATCGAGGGTATGAATTTAGGTTTTTCCCTTATTGTGCTTAGTGTTTGGGGCATTGCTTCACTCATTGTGTCATTCCTTGTCTTTACGAAACGGGATATCTTGAATTAAAATGGACAAGGATAAGAAAACATCTGTTTGCATTTTAGGCATTTTTTTAGTTGCAAGTTAAGAAGGGGGAGCATGAATGGTCGAGCAAATCGATATGTCGGCAGGTTCGACAGGCGGAGGACAGGGGTCTTCAGGCTACGACGCGGACGACATTCAAGTACTTGAAGGGTTGGTAGCGGTACGGAAACGGCCGGGGATGTACATCGGCAGCACCAGCACTTCGGGTCTACATCATTTGGTATGGGAAATTGTCGACAACGCTGTCGACGAACATCTCGCCAAATTCTGCTCCAAAATCGATATCACGCTGCATAAGGACGGTTCTATTACGGTTCAGGATAACGGAAGGGGAATTCCGACAGGTATACATAAAACAGGGATTCCTACTCCCCAGGTCGTGTTTACGATTTTGCACGCAGGCGGAAAGTTCGGTGGATCAGGATACAAAAAATCAGGCGGTTTGCACGGTGTAGGTGCGTCAGTTACAAACGCATTGTCCGAGTGGCTTGAAGTCGAGATTTTCCGTGATGGCAAGATTCATCGTCAGCGATTCGAGTATTGGAAGGACAAAAAAGGGATGGAACATGTCGGTGAACCGGTCTCCGGTCTCGAAGTGTTGGGCAATACCAATCGGACAGGTACGAAAGTTACTTTCAAACCGGATATTCGGGTGTTCCAGAACGGCATTCAATTTAATTATGATACATTGGCAGAACGTCTTCAGGAGATTGCTTTTCTGAATTCAGGTCTGAGAATTGTGCTCAAGGACGAACGTTCGGGCAATCAGGATGAATACATGTATGAAGGCGGAGCAAGCCAGTTTGTTGCTTTTCTTAACGAAAATAAAGATGTGCTGCATGATGTTATTCACTTCTATGCGGAGAAGGATGACATTGAAGTCGAAGTGGCAATCCAGTATAACGCGGGTTATACGGAAACACTGGCTTCGTTTGTGAACTCGATCCCTACTCGGGGCGGCGGTACTCATGAGACCGGATTCAGGGCTGCATATACCCGTGTAATGAATGATTACGCACGGCGTACCAGCATGATTAAGGAAAAAGACAAAAACCTCGAAGGTAATGATCTGCGTGAAGGTATGATGGCTGTCATCAGTGTCAAAATGTCAGATGTTGAGTTCGTAGGTCAGACAAAGGATCAGCTCGGCAGCGCTTCTGCTCGAAGTGCAGTGGATTCGGTCGTGTCCGAAAATATTCAAAGGTTCCTGGAAGAAAACCCGCAGGTAGCGCAAACGTTAATTCGCAAAGCGGTTCAAGCCTCCAGAGCCAGAGAAGCAGCTCGCAAAGCACGTGATGATATGCGTACAGGCAAGAAACGCAGTGAAAGTTCCAACCTGAACGGCAAGCTGACGCCGGCGCAATCCAAGGATTTTACCCGAAATGAGTTGTTTATTGTCGAAGGTGATTCCGCAGGTGGTTCTGCCAAACAGGGACGCGACTCGAAGATTCAGGCTATTTTGCCCCTCAAGGGAAAACCGCTCAATCCGGAAAAATCGAAGCTGGCGGACATTCTCAAAAATGAAGAATACCGTGCCATTACAGCGGCGATCGGGGCGGGCATAGGAACCGAATTTGCAGTTGAAGACAGCAATTATTCCAAAATTATCATTATGACCGATGCAGATACGGACGGCGCACATATTCAGGTGCTGTTGTTGACCTTCTTTTATCGTTATATGAAGCCTTTGATTGATGCAGGCAAAGTGTATATTGCTCAGCCGCCATTGTACAAACTTACTCGTAAGTCTGGTAAGCTCGCGAGTGTTCGATATGCATGGACGGATGAAGAACTGGCGAATTATATGAAGGAATTCGGTAATAATGTTGAACTTCAACGTTATAAAGGTCTTGGTGAGATGAATCCGGATCAACTGTGGGAGACAACAATGAATCCGGAAACTCGTGCAATGCTGAAGGTACAGATTGTTGATGCAGCAAAAGCAGAACGTCGTGTATCTACGCTCATGGGTGATAAGGTTGATCCGCGGAAACGCTGGATTGTAGAGAACGTCGACTTTACAGAGTACGAAGAATAGAAGGTGCTTGGAATGAGTCCATCAGAACAATTTATGCCGGCCTTTCTCGAAGAGGTCGTAGGGGACCGTTTCGGTCGCTACTCCAAATATATTATTCAAGATCGAGCCATTCCCGACGTACGGGATGGGTTGAAGCCAGTACAACGGCGTATTCTGTACGCCATGTACGATTCAGGTAATACGCCTGACAAGACTTACCGCAAGTCTGCCAAAACCGTTGGGGACGTAATGGGTAATTATCATCCACATGGTGACTCCTCCATCTATGAGGGCATGGTGCGGATGGCTCAGCCATGGAAAATGGGCCATATGCTTGTGGATGGTCATGGTAACTGGGGATCACAGGATGATGACCCGGCAGCGGCGATGCGGTATACGGAGGCCCGTTTGTCGCCCATCGCGATGGAGATGCTTCGCGATATCGAGAAACGGACGGTGCTGTTTAAGGATAATTTTGATAATACGGCCAAAGAACCGGTTGTATTGCCATCCCGTTATCCGAACTTGCTGGTTAATGGTGTCAGCGGTATCTCCTCAGGGTTTGCAACGGAGATTCCTCCACACAATTTGCGTGAAGTCATTGATGCTTCCATCGCTGTAATGGAGAAACCGTCGATTGAGCTGGACGAGATCATGATGTTCATGAAAGGTCCTGACTTTCCAACCGGCGGACTGATTATGGGTGGTGACGGCATTCTGGATGCCTATCGCACAGGTAAGGGACGGATCTATATCCGGTCCAAAACCGATATTGAAAACATGCGTGGTGGCAAGCAGCAGATCGTCATTACCGAAATTCCTTATCAAGTTGTGAAGTCTCGACTGGTTACAGCGATGGAGAACATTCGACTTGAGAAGAAGGTTGAAGGTATTGCCGAAGTGCGTGATGAGAGCGGACGTGAAGGACTACGGATCGTGGTTGA
Organism: Paenibacillus amylolyticus; assembly: GCF_050990605.1. GTDB lineage: Bacteria > Bacillota > Bacilli > Paenibacillales > Paenibacillaceae > Paenibacillus > Paenibacillus amylolyticus_H. The sequence continues at coordinate 3,862,827 of NZ_CP158832.1, read as the reverse complement.
GCTGAAAAAAGAAGCGGACGCACAAGGTATTTTGGCTTATTTGCTGAAGAAAACCGACCTTCAGGTCACTTACAACTTCAATATGGTTGCGATTGTGAATAAAGCACCACAGCAAATGGGATTGAAATCAATCCTGGAGGCTTACATTGCCCACCAGCGGGAAGTTGTAACATTCCGTACCCGGTTTGAGCTGGAGAAAGCGGAAGACCGTGCACATGTGCTGGAGGGCTTGGTTAAAGCTCTGAACATCCTTGACGAGGTCATTGCAGCGATCAAAGCGTCAAAGAACCGGCAGGATGCTCAAAATAACCTGATGTGGATGTTTGGGTTCACGGAACGTCAAGCGGATTCCATCCTTACTTTGCAATTGTACCGTTTGACAAATCTGGAGATTAATTCTCTGGAGAAGGAACTCGGTGAACTGATGAAAAAGATTGCGCAATTACGATCCATTCTGGATAGTGACCGCAAGCTTATCGGAGTCATCCGCAAGGAATTGATGGAGATTCGTGAGAAATACGGTATAGACCGTCGTTCTGCGATTCAGGGTGAAGTGGAAGAACTTAAGGTTAATCTCGAAGTACTTGTGAACGCGGAAGATGTATTTGTTACGTTATCCAAGGAAGGATACGTGAAACGTACAGGCATGCAGTCCTTTACACGTTCTGGTGGTGAACGGAGCGGAAGTGGTGTAAAAGACGGCGATTATATTGCGCAGGTTCTGGAAGTCAATACGCTGGAGAATCTGCTTGTCTTTACGAGGAAAGGTCAGTACTTCCTGTTACCTGTTCATCAGGTACCTGAATTCAAGTGGAAAGATCCAGGCACAGCCATTGTGAATGTCATTCCCCTTGCGAAAGACGACCGCATTGCAAGTGTGCTTGCTGTGAAATCCTTTGAAGAGCCAAATCACAGTCTGGTCTTCGTCACGCGAAGAGGGCAGGTGAAACGAACGGAACTGAAGGATTACGTTACCAAACGTTCCGGTGCAGTTGCGGCTTGTAAAGTGGGCAAGGACGATGAAGTGTTATCTGTGCATCTGAGTACTGGTAACCAAGATATTATGTTGATTACAAAAGAAGCCATGGCAATTCGTTTCCGTGAGGATGAGGTCAATCCTATGGGACGTGTATCCGGTGGTGTTCGTGGTATTCAGTTGAGAGATACCGATGAAGTTGTATCCGCCCTATGGGTTGAAGGAGATGAAGGTGAAGTTGCCGTGTTGTCCGATTTGGGATATGGTAAACGTTCATTACTCCTGGATTACGCTGTGCAGAGTCGTGGAGGCAAGGGGCTTGCCACATTCGAGTTCAAGGAAGGCAAACGCGTGAAACCGAATGGCAGCCGTATTGTTGGAGCGTTTTATTGCAAAGAGCAACGTAAGATCACTGTAATGACCAAGGAAGGCCAAGTGTATCCGATCTCTTCGGAAGGTGTTCCGATTACGGAGCGCAAACATATTGGCAAACTGCTTGTTCCTGTGGATAAACAGGACGAGATCGTTGAACTTCTGAGGGACTTCAATGAGAATCAACCATCATCATCTTCATAAAAACAAGCAAACAAGACTTTTCGCAGCGCAGCTAATCCTGTCATGCGAAGAGTCTTTTTTTGTTGTTCGAAGGCGGATTAGAAGATCACATTCATGCGAAGTTTAACAACCTTCGTCGATTACGGTCGATCGCTAGGAAATTGAAAAAAGGCAGCAGGAATGCGGCTTTGGAGGGCGAAAACTTAAGCAGGTGAAGTGATAACCGGTTGCAGAGAGGAGCGATGCAAGATGTATAATTCCGATTTTGCCAAGTGCTGGTCCAGACTAACCAAAGATTATAAACTGCATATGGATCAAGAGCTGGCACCCTCATTAACGGAGGCTCAGCTGGCTGTACTGGAGGTGCTTGAGGATCATCAGAAGATGAAACCTTCGGATCTGATTCCTTATCTGGCGACTACGCCAGCTGCCGTAACCATGCTACTCGATCGGATGGAGAAGAATGATCTGATTCACAGGAATCGGGATAATCAGGATCGACGCATTGTGTGGATATCTCTTTCAGAGAAAGGAAGAATGGAGACTGAGCGGGGGATCACCATCCGTAATGAATTCATGAACTCTGTTCTCAGTAACATTTCGATGCACAACCAACAATTGCTGGTATATCTGTTAGGCAAAATGACAACACCCAAAACCAAAGAGCCTGCATTATCCACTTCGGTATAATACAATGCTGATTCTTCTGAATAACCATAGGCGTACCTGCTCGTTTCATGCAGGAGCCCTATGGTTATTTTAATTACAAATTACATATGATACACACTGTGTCCAGCCAATTTGATTAAAGGCGTGAATCTAACACAGTTAGTATGTCCTAATATTATTTTTGTAAATTCATATGTAAAGAGTTGACTATGTAAATATTTTTGTTATAATAAATAATTGTTCCCCTGATATTTCGTGTACGAAATATTATATTCCAAAAGTAAAAGGGTGAATCAATGACTGATACGTATGAAGTATTCTATATTATTAATTCGTTCCGCCAAGTGAATCAAATGCTTTTTCGAGCATTTTGGAATGAAAACAAGGAGATCGAGCTGACTTCGATCCAGTTTATGGTGTTATCCATTCTGAGGGAGCGTCCTTCCATCGGCATCAACGAAGTGGCTGAACTATGCCATATGGGTAGTAGTTCCATGAGTGCAGTTGTGGAGCGACTGGTCAAAGGCGAGTATATTATTCGGACACGTTCGGATGCAGACCGCCGATCCGTTAAGCTGCAGATTACGGATAAAGGGGAACAGGTCCAACAGGAAACACACCAATTGTGGATGGAAAGAGTGTCACCCATTCTGGATATATCGAAGGAAGACCTTGAACACCTACTTAGAATTCATAGTCAGATGATTGAAAAGTTACAAGGAAGAGAGATGAACAACATATGAGTACGACTACTGCTGCAGCTCCATCCTCCGCGATGGACAACATCAAGAAAGGCCCGATTGTAGCTGCATTGTTAATTGGTGCCTTTGTAGCATTCCTGAACCAAACCCTGATGAATGTAGCGCTTCCTAAAATCATGGAAGACCTCGCGATTAATGCAAACAAAGCCCAATGGTTAACTACCGGTTACATGCTCGTGAACGGTGTGCTGATTCCGGTTACGGCATATCTGATTGCCAAATTCTCAACGCGTCAAATTTTCATTACAGCCATGACTCTCTTTACCATAGGTACATTAGTCTGTGGTCTTAGTCCAACCTTCACCATTCTGATGGTAGGTCGTGTTATTCAAGCGGCAGGTGCAGGGATCCTGATGCCTCTGATGACCGTTGTATTTCTGACCATCTTCCCGATTGAGAAACGTGGTCAAGCCATGGGAACCATGGGGATCGCGATGATTCTGGCTCCTGCGATTGGGCCTACACTTTCAGGTTATGTGGTTGAGCATTATTCCTGGAGATTGTTGTTCTACATCATCTTGCCATTTTCTATTATTGCAACGGCAATCGGTATTGCTTTTGTCAAAAACGTAACACGTCAATCCAGACCTAAACTGGATTATCCAGGCGTTATTTTATCTACACTTGGTTTTGGTAGTTTGCTCTACGGATTCAGTGATGCGGGTACCGATGGATGGGGCAGTGCAATTGTCATTGGATGCCTCGTGGTCGGTGCGATATCCCTGATTCTGTTCGTTATTCGTCAACTGACCACAGATCATCCGCTCCTTGAGTTCCGTATTTTCAAGTACAACATGTATACATTAACCACAATTATCAATATGCTCGTGACAATGGCGATGTTTGCAGGTATGATTCTGCTTCCTATTTTCCTGCAAAATATTCGTGGTTTCTCACCGATTGAATCAGGACTGCTGATGATGCCCGGTGCGATATTGATGGGGATTATGTCCCCAATTACAGGTCGCATATTTGATAAGGTGGGCGCACGCTGGCTTTCGGTTGCAGGTCTTGCCATTACGGCAATTACAACTTGGGGACTGAGTCGCCTGGCAATTGATACTACTTATGGTTACATGATGTTTATTTACACGGCTCGTATGTTCGGTATGTCGATGCTGATGATGCCGATCCAGACAGCAGGTCTGAATCAACTGCCTCAACGTCTGAACGCGCATGGTACTGCGATGTCCAATACATTGCGTACAGTTGCCGGTGCGATCGGTACAGCCATTCTCGTTACCATCATGAGTAGCAAGCTCAAAACACATCTGGCGGATGCAGTGGCTGCTGGCCAAGTTGACCCTAATAATAAGACAGCGATGTTAGCTGCTACAGCAGATGCAACGATTTATGGTGTTAACTATGCATTCATCGTGGCTACCGGAATGACCGTGGTTGCTTTAATTATGGCGTTCTTTATTCGTAAAACAAAACCAGCTGTTGAACCTGTTACGGTAGAACAGGAAAAAGTGACGGCAACAGCATAACGGATATCAGATAAATACCAAAAAAGAGAACTCTAGCAGTTGAAAAGGGGTAACCCTAACTGCCTGAGTTCTCTTTTTTTGGTGTTTGCGATATGAGGAGTAGGAGATGGCGTCCTATTCGGGCTGGATCGTTGGATCAATGAGAAATACAGGATCCGGCTCATGTCCGAACCGATGAAGATTAATGGTTCCGTTCAGTTGAAACTCCACACCTTCGCTAATCAGTTCCGTTTCCTGCATCAGGCGCGAGTGTTCGTCTGGTATGGAGATTTCGCCTTTTGCGTTAACGACACGGTGCCAGGGAAGACGTTCCTTGCGGCTCATGGAGTGCAGGATACGTACGACTTGTCTCGCGGCTCTTGGACTACCGGCATGGGCTGCAATCTGACCGTAAGTCATCACTTTACCTTCGGGAATCGCCGTGATGATCGCAATGACTTGTTTGGTAAATGGGGTCATCCTGATGTCTCCTCTCTGTATGTTAGGTATATAGCTGAAAATATTAAAAAACGTGTCGTTCAGATTCTGTATCTGAACGACACGTGATATGGACAGATCTAACCTGATCTTGTGCTCTTATAGAGGTTGTTCAAAAGCTTTTTGGTACACAGCAGCTGGCCATTCTGCCCAGGGAAATTCTCTTGCAGGCAACGATTGCAAAATAACTTCTTCCTTGGTAACCGGATGCGGAAAAGCTGCAATCGCTGACCAGAGAGCGATCTGTTGCCCGGGTTTATTCACGCTTGCGCCGTACTTCTGATCCCCGTACAGAGGGCAGCCGATTTCTTTCATTTGCACCCGAATCTGATGAGATCTGCCGGTGTGCAGTTCGATATGGACGAGGCTGTAACGGTCTGTCTCCCCGATAACACGGTAATCCAGAACAGCATCCTTACCGCCAGCCGTACCTTTAGGTACAACAGTAACGGTATTTGTGCGTGAATCTTTCAGGAGTGTGTGCTTTAACGTTCCCTGCTGTGCAGGCAACTTGCCATGTACAACAGCCGCATATATTTTACGGAAATGACGTCCTCGCACCGTCTCGGACAATCTCGAAGCTGCTTTGGAGGTCTTGGCAAAGATCATTGCCCCTCCAACCGGACGATCAAGTCGGTGTACTAACCCGAGATAGACATTGCCAGGTTTGTTATATCGTTCTTTCAGATCTTGCTTCAGCAATGTAAGCAAATCCGGATCACCTGATGCATCTTCCTGGGTAGGTACATTGACCGGTTTCGTAATACCTAACAGATGGTTGTCTTCGAACAGAATCGGAATCGCATCGTGATCATGCCGATGTTCTGACATGATTAAGACTCCCAACGGCCCAGAATACCACAAGGCAGATCAAGACCACTGCGTGTGATTGGCAGACCGATTTCACCTGCGGTTATGTCACCGCCGTACTGAGCAGACATCGTCATGGTCAGCATGTTGCGCAGAACGGTGGAGGAGATGCCCGTAGTGTAGGAGTTCACCAGCATGAATAATGGATTATCTGACAAGATCGTCATACATGACTTCAAGAAAGGATAAAGGTTCTCTTCCAGTTTCCATGTCTCACCATTCGGACCGCGGCCATAAGAAGGAGGGTCCATGATAATAGCATCATAACGATTTCCGCGCCGTTGTTCCCGTTGTACAAATTTGAATACATCATCTGTAATAAAACGAACAGGGCGATCAGCCAGTCCGGATAATTGAACATTTTCCTTGGCCCATTGAACCATGCCTTTAGCTGCATCCACATGCACGACAGAAGCCCCTGCGTATGCTGCGGCTACCGTTGCTCCACCTGTGTAGGCAAACAGGTTCAAGACAGAAATAGGGCGTCCTGCATTGGAGATTTTATCCATCATCCAGCTCCAGTTGGCGGCTTGTTCAGGGAACAGGCCCGTGTGCTTAAAGCTGGTAGGTTTAATGTGGAATTTCAGGTTTTCGTATCCGATCGTCCAGCGCTCGGGAATGGGTTTTTTCATATCCCAGTTACCGCCGCCGGAAGAGCTGCGATGATAGTGACCGTGCACTTGCCGCCATTCATTGGTCTCTTGCTCAAGGGGCCAAATAATCTGTGGATCGGGTCTGCGTAAAATCACATCTCCCCAACGCTCCAGTTTCTCGCCGCCTCCTGTATCGATTACTTCATAGTCCTTCCAATTCTTAGCTACGTACATAATGATTTATCCATCCTTCAAAAGTCATTTGGATACTATTGTACAACAAAAAAGGGCTTGTACGCCAGTTGGGGGACGGGATCATTGGAGGAAGGGATTACATCTGACCTTAAAAGGGTGAGGTATTTTGGCTGTGTTGAAATCCAACATGCGCCATATACTGAAAAACAAAGATAACCAAAAATTTAATTTGACAATGATAATCATTATCACATATGATTTTGTTAATTCAAATTCATTCTTTCTTCAGAGAGAATATTAACTTGATCAAACTAAAGTGAGGGAAAAATAGATGGCTAAATTGTTAGTGGCTTATGCAAGCATGACGGGAAATACAGAAGAAATTGCAGAACTGATTGTCGAAGGAATTACACAGGGGGGCCACGAGGCAGACCTGAAATCCGTAACGGATTGTAATGCATCCGATGTATTGGACTATGACGGATTCATGATTGGCGTTTACACCTGGGGAGACGGGGAGTTGCCAGATGAATTCCTTGATTTCTATGAGGAGTTGGATGAACTAGACTTGAGCGGTAAGAGAGCAGCGGTGTTTGGTAGTGGTGATACTTCGTATGAGCAGTTCTGTGGTGCAGTTGATCTCGCGGCTGCCAAGCTGCAAGAGCGTGGGGCGGAGGTATCTCCAGAAATGTTAAAAATAGAATACAGTCCGCTTGAGCAGGAAAAAGATACATGCCGTGACTTTGGCAAACGTTTTGCTGCTGCCGGATTACAGGTGTCCTAAAGATCATGTTAAGACATAATGTTCAGGCAGCAATGCCGGTCGGAAGGAATGACCTTCCCGGGCGTCTGCTTGAAGATTACAGATTGGAAGAAATGCTGCGCAGCCCACACCGGTTCATCCGCCCTGAACCCGTGTCTGAGCAGCGTCCTCCACTGCAATGGAGGCACCGTGTACAATATGCGGTGAGCCATGCGGTCAATGCCTTTTATAGTCTCTACCCGGATGTTCGCAAAGAAGTACCTGTGCAGTATTTACTTGAGAAGTGGTGGCCCAGAAAGACGGACGGTTTCGAATCAGTTCTCCATTACTGGGATGTGAAGAACAAGATCACGGATGAATTGTCACTTGCCATTGCAATGAACGATGAACTGAAGCATCCAGCCATTCTTTTTGAACAGTGGAGAACGGAGTTACCTTCATTATCCATGCATTTATCGATGATATTTCAGGCGGCCTGGCAGCCTGAAGGCTGGGATTCGCTGCTTATTCAGAAATATATGGTTGTCCATGATCCAAACGTAGTTGAGGCGTTTCAGCATATGGTCAGTGTATTTTGTTGGGAAGCGTTCGGGAAATTACCGGGTATGATCGAAATATACTGCTTGTTGGAAGGACGCAAAATCAGGTACATCCCTGGACGCCAGTCTCTGATACGTTCCATGGACTACATTCGCTTGATACGTGATAGCATGCCGCAAGCAGAAGTGGTGGAGTCAGAGCAATTTACGACACGTGATAAAGCGCGTATACACGAAGAGGTAGATCGCTGGAGAACGGAAGCCGTTGAACCGAAGAAAACATGGTTGATGTGAAGGCGGTTGAAGGATAAGGATATATCATGCAGATAGAGGAGGGGAAGTTGCCATGTCTACCAGTCTAAGTCAAGATATAAGCAGCGGCAAACGACGTGCAGGAACTTGCGAGTTCAGTCCGTTGCCAGTGCCCCAGTCGGTTATACGAAAGTTGCTTGATGAAGCTGATCCTTCATTATATGTGATGAGTTCAGAGCCTTGGAGGTTTATGTTGTTTGCAGGCGAAGGGAGACAGTTATATCTGGAAGCGGTCAGACAGAGCTATCCACCCCATCTGGCTGATCGCTATGGCGATTGGGCTACATATCAATACACGGAAGCGATCCCTACACATCTGGTTGTCGTGGCGCCTATGAATGCCCGTGAGGATGATCTTCTGCCGGCCAAAGCCTGGAGCAAACGTTTTAGTATTCTGGCTGCGGAACAGGGCTTGAATGCGGTCTGGAAAATCAATGATTATCAACAACATCCTGTGTTTATGAATTTGATGGGTTTGACAAGTGCAGAGAAGGTGTTAGGGGTATTCCATATCGGTTACGGAGACCAGCCTGCATTGCGGGATATGGATGCAAGCAGACCAGCCTCTGAACTGATGACGGTCTATGACCATCTGGTATAAAAATTCTTTTATTTACTGGTGTTGGATAGAAAATCACGAACGAGCTGACGATTGGTCTGCTCTTTGTTGTAGACGGAGTATAATCGATTGGATACCGTAAGCACATTGCCAAAAAAGAAGCGTTCGAATTGGGTCTGTCTGCCCCCGAATGATCCAGCCCCAAGCTCCCAGATCAGGCGAAACAGAGCGTTGCGTTCATGAGAAGCCATATCGTTCCCTTTCAGATATATATTCAGTGAAGGAGCGATATCGGATTGAAATTCTTCATCCTGAGGGATCATAATCACCCCGCTTGAACCCAAGAGTTGCAGAATTTCAATCATCTCAGGATAAAGTTTCGGGAAAAGGAGATTGGCTGCCATTAATGGTTTGGGTGCAGGTAATACAAATCCTCGTCCGTCTGGTATGGCACCTGCCTCCGCGGCCAAAGCCAATGCTTTTAACGATTCAAGACCTGCGAACACACGTGCAGTTTTCTCTATAACATGTGCTTCCGTATTCAGATCCAGCGTATCCGTGAGAAGCTGGATTGTACCGAGAACAAATTCCGTCTTGGCAATATAACGACACAGTACCTGATGACCTGCGTGAATATGAAAGTTGCTACCACTGAAGAGACGCGAGGACATTTCCTCACTTCCTGCAAAAAATATTCGTTCATGCGGAACGAGCACCCGGTCAAAGATGACGATATTGTCCATTTCTTCATATCTGGAACTCAGCGGATAGTTGGTGTGAGATTCGGCTGCATAGGTATCCCTGCATACCAGACTGATGCCTGGAAGATCATTGGGGACAGCAAAAGAGAATGCAAATGGATTTTCGTCATCAAATGGGGCGGGAGAAGGTGAAGGATAGACAAAAATTTCATCCGAAGTGGCAGCTTGTGTAGCCATCATGAATGCTCCGCTAATAATGAGGCCTTCCTCGGTGCGGTCTACGACCTTTGCGGCAATGGCATCCTCAGTGGCATCCAATTGCCCAGAGATTTTGCTGGCATAGGGCTGAATGAAGGCATGGGATAGCGTAATATCATGATCACGACAGTAGGCATAATAATTCTTTAGATTTTCTGCATATTGGGGAGATAATTCGTTCAGGAGATCGGCACCTGTGTAAAAGGACATGATGGCTGTATTCATGTAATCGGGTGAGCGACCAAGAAAGCCATGATGGAAATTTGCCCAGATATTCATTCCTTCCCGTCGTTTACGGAGGTCGTCGGCACTTGTTGGAGGCAGGAAGGATATGCCCACAGGTTTGCCGTCTGCTGGAGAGGCATACGTCATCGTTTCCGCAAATTTGGGATCAGATTGCAGATCATACATGTGCATCTGAGTTTCCATTAAACCAGCAAATGCTACATGTTCAGAGCGTTTTTCAGTAATAAGGTTACCTTTGTACCAGCAAGGGACGGACTGTGCATCAATTCGTTCACGATACTGTGTGCCACTTTTAACAGGCATTGTTATTCACCTCTTGGTTCTAATCGTTCATGGGCAGAATGACTTCTTACGTAGTGTACGTAGGTGATCTGTCCAATGTGCATTTAAGAGGTGAGAAGCATTTTTACAGATTAGGGCTTGATAATAATTATCATTCTTGTTACAATAGACAAAGAAAAAAGGAACCGGTAAGGGCTCCTTTAAATGGTTCACATGAAACGACTTATTTTACTTCAAAAGTCTTGCAGTCTGTTTCAGCAGACTGACTTGCTTCTTTGTTACTGTGACTCACAATGTAGATCGAAGAAGCGTTACATTTGTTCTCTTGAGCCCAGTGACGACAGGAATTAACTTCACACAATACGTCTTTTGCCATGATTGTTAACCTCACTTTGATTGGATTACATTCGTTGGTATAAAGAAACCAGATACAACAAGTTGCCGCTTGTGAATCTGGAAAATTTTTGCTCTCACGAAATTGGAGGGCTTTTTTGCGTTATACACAACGATGCATATTTAGAATAGCAAATTTTATTGAAGCTTGCAACCAAATGACTTCCTTCTGTGGCAAAATAGTGTACGTGCTGTGGTTATATTTGCAAAAAGGCAGTAGTATGTTATTATTTAATAGTAATAATTACGATTAATGAGTGAAACCATAAATGAAGGAGCATGTGGATCCATGAGCAAAATAAATCATATGAACCGAATTCCCCGCGCGAAGGGGATCGATATGGCTGCTTTTTACACGCCAAAAGAGTGTAGACGCAAAGCCCAGCATATTGTATTCTCCGATGAAAATGAACGCATCATTAATGAATTTATCACCATTCTGGGCATGAAAGAGAGGTTCAGAGAGCATGATGTATCAATCCCCAATAAAATGGTCATGTTCGGGCCTCCCGGTACGGGAAAAACATTAACGGCATCACATCTGGCGGAGCGCCTTGATCTTCCATTGCTTCTCGTGAGATTAGATGCGATCATTCATAGCCATCTTGGGGAGACGGGGAGTAACGTACGTAAGTTATTCGAATATGCACGAATGAATCCCTGTGTGTTATTTTTGGATGAATTTGATGCCATAGGCCGTACGCGTGAGAGCAATGATGAAGTAAAAGAGATGGCGCGTGTCGTCAATACATTGTTACAATGTTTGGACGAATTCGATGGGGACAGTATTCTGGTCGCTGCGACGAATCTGGAAACCCAACTGGATCATGCCATCTGGCGGCGTTTTGATACGAAGATGACCTATGGAATGCCTGATGATTCAAGTCGCAGATTGTATATCAGCAAGTTGGTGGGATCATTTGAACAGGAGACCCGGTTGGAAGATTACATATGTGAACACTTGACCGGGTGCAGTTATGCGGATATAGAGCAGATCGTGTTGAAAGCAAAGCGGAAAGCGATTATTGCCAGTAGTACACTTCATAAGCAACTGATCTCGGATGCTTACGATGAATACAGACCACGTGTATTAGAGTTTTGATTGCTATCATTCTGGATAAAGCAACAAGGAACAACGTTGAACTAGCCCAGTCTCCTGAATGGAGTTCTGGGCTAGTTGTCATGTTAGCATGTTGCGTTATACTTTAACGGCTGCTCCGTATGCTTTTTCTGTATTCATGGCTTCTTGTGTTGCAGTCCAGCGTGGCAGGCTTAATCTGAACATGCTGCCTTCCGGGCTGCTGGAGACAAGTGTCAGTTCACCACCCTGTTCCTGAGCGAGTAGGCGGCTATAGGTTAATCCTAGACCCAGGCCGCGGTTACGACGTTTCTTGAGTTCTCCACGATAGAAGCGTTCGAAGATTTTGGGTTGGTCTTCAGCCGCGATACCTGTGCCGTTGTCCTTGACATCAACGTACAGCATCTGTTCTTCTGCGTGTAGATAAATATCGAAGACAGCCTTTTGTTCAGGAGCTGTGGCATGAAGTGCGTTATTGAGCAAATTAACAATGATCTGCTGAATGCGCAGAGCATCCCCTATGGTAAAGAAGTTGACTGGAGGGGTGTGAAGCTGAACCTCTGGCATTTTGTCCTCATACGCAATCTTCCACTGATAGATGATCTCACCGACCAACAGCTTCAGATCCGTCCGTTCCTTGCGAACGGTAACACTTCCTGCAGCCATGGCGTTATAGTCAAGCAAATCTGCGACCATACGTTCCATACGTTCGGATTCCTTCAAAGCGATATCCAAAAATTCTTTCCCTTCCTGTGGACTCACGACATCGTCACGTACTGCCATAACGAGACCCTTGATGGAAGTTACCGGTGTCTTGAGTTCATGACTGACCCCTGCCAGCGAAAGTGTACGCCATTCTTCGAGTTGTTGGAGACGAGTGGCCATGTCTCGGAATGAATTGACAAGTTCATTAATCTCACGCTCTCGTGTATTGAAGTCAAGACTGACATCATAATTGCCACCTCGAATCTGTTCAGCGGCATAGGCTACCTGACGAATAGGTCTGGATAACTTATTGGACAGGAGATAGATTGTAAACCATCCACAGAGGATTAGTCCTCCGAGGATTAGAGCCACGAGCCATATCGTCTCTGGACCAAATGTAATGGATTGTTTGGACTGCATGACCCACACTTTGCCCAAGGTTTGATCGCCCTCAGATATGTTGACCGTTACACCTGCATATTTGTTGTTTCGCGGTTCAAGATAGTCGTCTGACAGTCGATAATGCACATCTTTTTGCTCCATTTTAGGCTGGGAAAAGATCAATTGATTGTTGTTGTCCAAGATCATGACGCAAAAATAATGATCTGTATTAAATAGTTTCTCTCGCTTGGTTACCAGTCTGTCCAGATCGGGTGGAACCCGAAGCATATTATCTTCACTGGTCACTCGATCGGCAATCTCCAGACCCAGCAGTTCTGCGGTTTTGAGGCTTTTCTCAATGGAAGTTGTTCGAATCCAGTAGAGTGCCCCGGCCGCAATAATCGTGAATCCAATACACAAAATGAGAAAATATCGCAGCGTCCAGTGTGACAGAATGGATATCGTTCGTTTGGGTTTCTTCTGTTTCAGTTGGCGATCCAAAATTGATACCCCATTCCTCGCAACGTCCGAATCTCTCCCGTCTCTGGCGACCAGTGGGAGAGGGCTTGACGTAGTCGTTTAATCGATAGGTCCACAGCACGGTCACTGCCATCATAGTCCATCCCCCATACCTGTTCAATAAGATGATCTCTGGTAAATGTCCGATTCGGATAATCGGACAGGAAGAACAGTAACGACAGGTCGCGAGGTGTGAGTGCAACCTCTGCACCGTTCAGCAGCACCTGCTTGGCAGCAAGATCAATGACGAGATTTCCAAAAGAACGTTTCTCTTCACCACCCGAGGTCCAATGTGGATTACGGCGCAATACCGCATTCACTCTGGCGACCACTTCTTCCGGTACAAAAGGTTTGCTCATATAATCGTCCGCACCGGCATTTAATCCGTTGAGACGGTCTGAAATGTCATCCAGTGCGGTTAGCATGATCACGGGACAAGCACTTTTTTCACGAATAATCCGCAGCAGATCCCATCCGTCCATTCCTGGCAGCATCACATCAAGTAATACCAGGGAAGGCGTTACGGTATCAAAAAGGGTAAGTGCAGTCGGTCCATCTGCTGCATGATGAACTTCAAATTCTGCTTTTCTCAGATAAGCAGCCAGTACTCGTGCAATAGCTTGCTCATCCTCGACGATAAGTATGGATTTCAAGAAAAGCGTTCTCCTTTCGCTTAGTAAACTTGTACTGATTTTACATGAGCAAGAGCGTAAAGCCAATCCTGTATTGCGGATCTGAAAAAAATATGGGACTTGTCTTATCTTGACTTCTTCCTGACACATTCAATTGATATGATTCACTCCAACAAGCAACCTAAACAATAATATACTGGAGGAAACATACAGATGAACAAGAAAGCAAAAGCATGGCTTATTACAGGTGTGGCGGCGGTTGCCGTAATTGGTGGCGGTGGTTACTATCTCGCAAATAGCTACTTGGGGAACAACGTTGAGATTGAGCAGGTGCTTCCTGCCAGCACAGCGACTTCCACAACAACTGTAGATAGCACAGGAACGGCTGTAGCCAATGAAACTGCTGGAGCAGAGCAACTGAACGGAGACTGGAACATCAGTGAAGGTTCCAAAGTATACTTCTCCGTAACCACTTCGCAGGAGACGGTTAATTTTGTGGACGAGCAGGTAACAGGGAATTGGACAATTAATGTAGACGATGCTTCTCAGATGAAAGCAGATGGACAGATTGAGATGGACGGAATTGATTCCGGAAATGGACAGCGTGATGGTCACGTGAAGCAAGCCGATTTCTTCGACATAGCGACATATCCACAGGCAACATTTACAGCGACTTCATTTGAAGGGGTGCCTGCGGAATGGCCTGTCGGTCAAACGGTTGATATCAAAATGAACGGTACCATTACGGTTAAAGGCATTGAAAAAGAAGTCACTTTTGATGCAAAAGCTGCTTTTGAGAATAATGAAGTATTGTTGTCGGCGACATCGATGGTAACGTTTGAAGATTTCGGAATGAAAAATCCGCACTCGGTTGTGCTCTCGACCGAAAATGATATCCAAGTACAACTTGAATTGAAACTCACCAAATAAGTTAAGTGTAACAATGATCATATACCTGAAAATCTGTTCTGTTCTGCCTTCCGGTGGACGGACAGATTTTTTTGTTTCTTTTGCAAAATAGTGTGATTAATATAGCTCAAATGTAACTGTCACAGGATCATATTGTTAAAATAACTGCTGTTTCCTTTGGATAATACCGTGTTACCCATCACTATTAAGCGCTTACAATGAGGAGGGTTCATCACATTCATTGATCCATGCACAATCAAACACAAAAAGGGGGAGATCAAGAGTGAACAAAAGGTACATAAGCGGGTGTCTGGTATTACTGATGCTGTTCTGTGATCTGGGCTTAATGGTTCGTCCAGCGGCTGCAGAAGAGGCGAAAGTGAACGTGGCACTTAACAAGCAGGTTACGGTAAGCACAGAATATTTGGAGTGGGGGAGTAAGAAGGAGCACTTGGTTGATGGTAAAAATGACACACATTGGGCTGCTACGGCGGGAGTGACAACGGAACAACCACAGTGGGTCATGATTGATCTGGGCGAAGACTACAATCTGTCCGGAGCGGAAATAACGTGGAGAGAAAACACGGTTGTGAAATATACGGTAGAAACATCTGCTGACCAGCAAGCATGGACCAACGTTGCTGATCAAAGTGAAAATGCCGATCCCAAACAGATCGCTGATCTGACGTTTCAGCAGAATGATGTACGATATATCAGACTGAATATATCTTTTTTCAAGGGTGAAGACGTCTGGCCGGAAATATTGGAGTTTAAAGTATGGGGAGAATCAGAAGGCACTCAACCGGCGAACATTACGGAATATGATTCAGTCGAAGTGAAAACCGTAACAAGAAGTGCGCCAGTTCTGCCAAATCAGGTAAAAGCATGGTACCAAAATGGAAAATCGGGAATGGTGCCTGTGACATGGGATCATATCGACCCTTTGGAATACGCTTCTACAGGAAATTTTACGGTAACAGGGACTGTATATGGTGCGCCTCCAGAGCCTCGGCCTGAAGCCAAGGTGATCGTTGAGGGATACCGTGCAGACTATGTTAGAGGTGTTGATATTTCCACATTGACTGCCATTGAGGACAAAGGCGGCAAATACGTGGACAGCAACGGAACAGAGCGTGATTTGCTCGATATTCTCAAGGATCGCGGTGTCAATTACGTGCGTCTTCGTCTGTGGAATGATCCACAGAAATCAGGGGGCTACAACGATAAGGAAGATGTCATTCGTTTGGCTACGCGGGTAAAGGAAAAAGGCATGAAAATCCTGTTGGACTTCCACTACTCGGATGAGTGGGCGCACCCGGGTCAGCAGCTTCGTCCCAAAGCATGGGAAGGTCTTTCATTTGAAGAGCTGAAGCAGGAAGTATACAACTATACGGTTGAAGTTGTGGGAGAAATGAAAGCAAAGGGCGCCATGCCTGATATGGTGCAGATCGGTAATGAGATCAACAGTGGTGTTCTGAATGGCCTGAGCAGCGATGTTGATTTCGACGAAAATGTTGCATTGCTGAAAAGTGGAATTGATGCTGTTCGTGCGGTAGAAGGAGAGATCTCCAATAACGCGGATAAGGTGAAGATCATGATCCATCTGGCTGAAGGCGGCAAGGCGGATATGTTCAAATGGTACTTTGGAGAGTTAAGTAAAGGCGGACTGGACTATGACATTATCGGACTGTCATATTACCCATTCTGGCATGGGACGTTTGCGGATGTACAGAATACGATGAATGAAGTGTCAGCTGAGTTTGGCAAAGATGTCATTATCGCTGAAACGTCTTATCCGTTTTCCTACAAAAACGGGGACGCTCATGGGAACATCATCGGGTCGGACGAAGCGCTTCATGTAGGGGGAGCAGACTTCCCCGCAACCGTTCAAGGTCAATATGATGCCATCGCCGGCATTATGGACATGATTGCAAATGTGCCGAATAATCATGGTGCAGGTTTCTTCTACTGGGAGCCAGCATGGATTCCGGCCGGTGTAGGCTGGATTGCATCTGAAGGCAATGCATGGGAAAACCAAGCGATGTTTGACTACGATGAATTTCCGGCTAACGGCGGCCATTCGTATGAAGGCAGAGCATTATGGTCCCTTGATGTGTACAAACGCGGATTAAATCTTCTGCCGGCAGACCGCCAACAACTGGCTGCGGCGCTTGCACGAGCCGAATCGTTGGTACAGACTGATTTTACTTCGGAAACCTGGAGTACTCTGGCTCCGGCAATCTTGGCAGCGAAAGACGTAAATCGTCAGGCATACACGCCGGGTGGGGTGACTCAAGCAGATACAGATGCAGCGACAACGGCATTAGAACATGTGATGCAGCAAATGCAGGTTATCCCTCCGCAGCTTGACGAGCTCAGAGCCAAATTAGTAGATGCGCGTACGTATCAGCAGGCTGACTGGTCTGCGGCCACTTGGGCGGTGTTGACCAAGGCGCTGGAAGGCGCTGATCAGGTCTTGAATGATCCAAGAGCAACACAGACGGATGCGAATACAGCGGTTAAACGTTTAGATGATGCCATTCAAGGTTTATCCAATGTGGACAAAACACAATTGCACCAGTACATTCAACAAATGCAGCAGCAGAATGAATCTTCCTATACACGCCGGAGCTGGTCTGTAATGCAGCAATCTTTGCAGGCAGCGATTCAGGTCCGAGATAACCATGCTGTTGTCCAGTCTGAGGTGAATTCAGCCCTGAATACGTTGAAACAAGCCTTTACTAATCTGGTCTCTCTGGAGGCTTTAACAACAGGCAAAACGGCAACGGCTTCAAGCAGTGCAGGGACTGGAGGCAATCAAGCCAACTCTCCTGAAGGTGCGATTGACAACAATCCAAACACTTCATGGGGAACGGATAAGAGCATTGACCGCTGGTGGCAAGTGGATTTGGGGCAAGTCGCAAACTTGCGCAAGCTTGAGATGTCGATGTGGAGTGGCGGCATCAAATATACGATCGAAGTGTCCAATGATAACCAAAATTTTGTGAAAGTAGTGGACACCACAAGTGATGTTGTTGTATCGACCGCACCTAGCCATGTTCTTCCAGAAGGCACGGAGGGACGTTATATTCGTGTAACGATTAAAACAGGTCCCACATGGGTAGGATTCATGGAATTTGAAGCATACGGTACGTTCCCGGCAGATAAATCGGCACTGCAAGCTACTGTAGATGCCGCTGAGAAATTAAAGCAAACCGAGTACACGACTGCAAGCTGGAATGTGTTCAGTAAGATGCTTTCTGAAGCGAAGGAGCTCATTCTGGATGTGGAATCTTCCACGCAAGATCTAAGCAAAGCGGATCAAGCGTTACAAGATGCTGTGAGTAAGCTTGTGCGTCAAGATACTACACCTGACCCTGGTCAGCCATCCCAACCAAGTGTACCTTCACAACCATCTAACCCGGGAACAGCTCCTTCGACGGGAAATCCGGCTGTAACCCCGCCAGTTGGATCTGGCACTGGACCAGTGAAGGGTTCAATAACGGTAAAAGGAACAGCAACCGGGGATGACAAGTACTCGATTCGTCCGGATGCATCCCAATTAACTCAGGCACTGCAGTCCATGGATACAGGAAATCGTACGTTGAAGCTGATTGCAGATGTGCCTGACACAGCCAAGACAGTCACATTCCAATTGGCTGCAAGCCAACTGGCAACATGGGTTCGTTCCGAGGAAGTGCAATCCCTAAATGTAGTCGTAGGACCGACTACCGTTCGTGTTCCTCTGAAATCACTGCCGCTAACCATTGCGGAGACTGCTGGAACGTTCGACATCGTAGTGGCAAAAGGATCGACAGATACACTGTCCACATCTCAAAAAGCAGCGATCGGTAATCATGCGATTGTTGATGTGAATCTGTTAATGAACAATAAGCCATTGCAATGGACAAACAGAGCGGTTGAAGTTGTTCTATCCAGTGTAGAGCAACCTAAGAAAAATGATGTAGTTATGGTTGTACATTCCATATCTCCAAGTAGGGAAATGAAACCTGTTACGTATTCCAAGTACGATGATAAGACAAAAACGATGGCGTTTAAACCGCTGGAATCCGGCAATTATGCCATTGCAGAAATTGAAGTGCCATTACATGATCTGCAAAATCACAATTGGGCTCTCCTAGAGGTGCAGAATCTCTACGGTAAAGGGATTATTACGGGCATGAGCGCAACTCGTTTTGCCCCGCAAGGTGAACTGACCAGAGCACAATTTTTGCAAATGATTATTAAAGCTATTGGTGATGCACGCCAGCCCGAACCATCTATTTCGCTCCCAACGGATGTGAAGGAAGGGCAGTGGTATGCCGATTCAGTAAGACTTGGCATTGAAATGAACATTATTCAAGGCCGGGCGGATGGAAGCTTTGGAGCGAATGAACGTATTTCACGAGAAGATATGGCCGTTATGCTGAATCGAGCGCTGCAGGTTGTGCAACGTGATCAGGATGCGAACAATGCTGCACAAGGAAATACTTTATTTGTAGATAACGCCGAGATCGCCGGGTATGCAAAAGGAGCCGTAGCCTCGATGCAACAACTTGGACTGCTGAACGGCATGCCTGATGGCACGTTTGCTCCGAAAGAAACAGCGAATCGTGCACAAGGGGCTGTTGCCGTCGCGAGACTGATGGAACGACTCTATTAGAAAATAGGAGCAGGTAAAGAGATCGGATCAATTGATTCGGTCTCTTTATTTTTTGCGGAAAAAAATGAGGTCCAGACTTCATTCCTTTCTCTAAATAGGCAGATGAATAATTTGTTAATGTCGTATTGACAATATCATTTTTATTTGTTATCATTTCGATAATATCAAAACGACAATATTAAGAAATGGGGAATGAACCATGTTTGGATTCCGTTTCGCGAAGTTTCAACCCAGTGAATATGTCATGAAGGTGAAAAATGGTAAGGTACAACGTCAAGGTGTCGGATTATCCTTCTATTATTATGAACCGACTACATCGGTGGTGGTGCTACCCGTGTCCTCGGTGGATGTACCTTTCATGTTCGAAGAGATTACAGCGGACTATCAGACCGTTACTGTGCAAGGGCAGCTAAGCTATCGCATTGTGGATTATTTGAAAATAACGCAGAGTCTGAATTACACGTATAATTTGCGCAAAAATCGGTATATTTCCGACGACCCGGGCAAACTGGATCAACGGGTGATCACCACAGCGAAAGTACTAACCAAGAAACATCTGGAGCAAATGCCGCTGAAGGAGGCCATTCAATCCAGTGAACGGCTGGCAAGCAGCATGAAACGCGAAGTTGTGCAAAGTGAAGAACTGGAGAAACTGGGCGTTGAACTAATGAGTCTATCCATCCTGGCCGTTCTGCCTAATAAAGAGACGATGCGTGCATTGGAAGCACAAGCGCGGGAAGAGATATTACGTCAGGCAGATGAAGCGCTGTATGTGCGTCGCAATGCATCGATTGAACAAGAACGCCGAGTGAAAGAGAACGAACTGAACACCGAAATTGCCGTGGAGACGAAGAAACAGCAAATTCGTGAGACCCAATTGCAGGCAGAGCGCTCGGTGAAACAGAAACAAAACGAGATGGAGCAGGAGCAGCTTCAGTTCAATACAGCGATGGAAGAACGTAAGCAGCAACTGATTGAATTAACCATTGCCAATCACAATGCAGAAGCGGATGCCAAAGCGTATGAGATTGCTGCCGTGATGAATTCGTTGCAACATGTACAGCCCAATGTACTGCAAGCGATGGCAAACATGGGCATGAATTCCGATAAGCTGATTGCACTTGCATTCCAGGAACTGGCTGAAAATGCCGGCAAGATCGGACAACTGAATATCTCGCCGGATCTGTTGCAGGGATTGATGTCTCCCGCGCCGAGCAGAGATCAGGGAGGTCGAGCGAGATGACCGAACACAAGCTGATTCTGGTGAAGCGCCGGACCAGACTGGAAGAGTTGATAGTTCGATATAACACGGTGCAGCAAGCCCAGTTCTATATTGAACGTCTGGGCGCAGACTTCAGTGATTATATGGAGGAAGACCGTCGTTATCGGTTATCTGTGCAGCAGGCGCAGCAGCAACTGGGACAATTGGGACGGGTTCAGACGATTGATCGGGAACATGTACCCAATTTTATCTTTGGAGAGCAGGATATCGTGGTTGTGGTTGGACAGGATGGGCTTGTAGCCAATACCCTCAAATACGTAACCGAGCAGCCGCTCATTGGTGTGAACCCGGACCCGATGCGGTGGGATGGTGTGTTATTACCTTTTACCGTGGAGGATCTGAGCTTTATTGTTCCTGATGTCATTCGAAAACAACGAGCCTTGAAAGAAGTCACTCTTGCCAAAGTAGAACTCAATGATGGACAGTATCTATATGGTGTGAACGATCTGTTCATTGGTCGGAAGACACATGTATCGGCACGTTATGAAGTTCGTTTGGGTACATCCGCGGAACAACAATCCTCCAGTGGTATCATTGTATCCACAGGCATGGGATCAACAGGCTGGTTCAAAAGTGTGCTAGCCGGAGCCACCGGAATTGTTGGATCGGCAGCATGGCAGAACATGAATTCCGAATCCGAGGTTGCTGCAGCATCCGCATCCATTCAGGGAAGCAGGCAGGACCTGAATCATTTTAACTGGGATGCACCCTACTTATATTTTTCAGTACGTGAACCGTTCCCAAGCCGGACGACTGCGGCCAATCTGGTGTTTGGACAGATTCATTCAAAGCAACCATTGCACATTGTATCCCAGATGCCAGAGGATGGTGTTATATTCAGCGATGGAGTGGAGCAGGACTTTCTGGAGTTTAATTCAGGGGTGGAAGCCATCATTGGTTTGGCAGAGAAGAGGGGGCGTCTTGTGGTCTAAACCTTTATTTTCAATCCGTTTCCGACTAGAATGGGTAACTAGATGTGATACATTGACGTCAGGAAACGGAAAGAGGGTTAACGATGCAGTCGATATTGTTGGTTGAAGATGATGCCAAGCTTGCAGGATTGCTGGCGGCTTATCTGACCCGAAATGGATTCCAGGTACAGGTCACAGATGATTTCCGTCATGTATTGGATGAATTTGTGAAGATGGAGCCGGATCTGGTGCTGATGGATGTGAACTTGCCTCAATATGATGGATACTACTGGTGCAGGCAGATACGCACACATTCCATATGTCCCATTTTATTCATATCGGCTCGTGATAGTGGTATGGATCAGATTATGGCGTTGGAACATGGAGCGGATGATTATATTACGAAACCTTTTCAATATGAAGTCGTTCTTGCCAAAGTACGAAGTCAGCTGCGCAGAGCCTATGGTTCTTACGCTGCTGTCCAGCAGGAAGTAACAGTGAAGAATGGTCCCATGATCCTCTATCCTGAGCGATTCGTACTGGAGTATGAGGAACGTTCAACAGAGCTGACACAGAAGGAAGCGATCCTGGTGGAAGCACTAATGGCAAAGGCAGGTCGAGTTGTCAGCCGGGAAAAATTGCTAGAACAGATGTGGGAAGATCAGCATTTTATTGATGATAATACGTTGAATGTCTATATTACACGTGTTCGCCGTAAGTTGAAGGAGCTGGGTGCAGAAGAGATTTTGGAGACGGTTCGCGGAGCGGGTTATCGCGTATTGGAACTGGATTCATCTTCACAGGGGAAAGGCAAATGAGACTTTTCCTGAAAGACCATCAGATGTTAGTCGGATTTTATGTGTTACAGATGCTGTTGGTTCCGTGTGTGTACTGGCTCTCTGGTGAGAGCCGCCCGATGAAGATTGTCCTATATGGCATGCTGATCAGTACTGTTGTGCTGTTGGTCTATCTGGTCATACGTTACCTTCAGCTGCGAGCATATTATCATCTGCTTCAACAACCACGTAAACGGGTTAACGAACCTTTCCAAGCGCTTGGAAATTCGGTCGTGGCGGAAGCCATCCAGGAATTGTTACATGAACTGGAGCGTAATCGGCAGAATGAGATAAGTCAATTACGTACTAGCAAGGAACAGCAGGTGGTATTCATGAATCGCTGGGTTCATCAGATGAAGACACCCTTGTCCATTATCCAGCTGACCCTGGAAGATGTGGACGATGAGACGGCGGGCAGTATTCAGGATGAGTTGGATAAAATGCGTAAAGGACTTGAAATGGTCTTGCATTCATCCCGGCTTGAACAGTTCGAAGGTGATTTCAGGGTGGAGCTGTTGTCCTTACATGAGGTGCTTCGGAGCAGTATAGCGGAAAACCGACGTTTATTTATTCGCAAAGGCATTACGCCGGATATCTGTATGGAGGGCGACCTTCAGATCTACAGTGATTCCAAATGGTTGCGGTTCATGTTCACCCAGATCCTGACCAATGCCGTGAACTATTCCGATAGCAAATCTGGCAAAAAAGTGATCATAACCGGTTATCAGCAGGAAGAACGTACAATCCTGGACATTCAGGATGAGGGAATTGGCATCTCTTCCGAAGATATTCATCGCGTATTCAATCCCTATTTTACAGGCGAACGGGGCAGGCAATACCACGAATCCACAGGGATGGGATTATATCTGGTCCGTGAGATCAGTGCACGTCTGGATAACCGTGTGGAGTTGTTTTCGGAGCCGAATAAGGGAACGTTGGTCAGATTCAGTTGGGTTCATACGAAAGTTCCGAAGTAAAGAGCGCTTTGCCCATGATATGGGTGAGGTGCTTTTTTACATGCACAGAAGTGGGATAGAGAAGCCAGGGGAACAGAATCTTAAACGTTCTGTAAGGGAAGTTTAAGGTAATTCGATAGCACCGTTACGGGAGGTCGGTTAGGATAAGAATAGAATTAACGTATAAAGAATGATGGATCAGGAGGGAATTACGCATGGAAATGTTACAGGTATCGGGACTGAACAAAGTATATCAGGGCAAAGTGCAGACTCAAGCCCTTAGTGATATTCATCTTACTATCAAACAAGGTGAGTTTGTGGGTATTATGGGCCCGTCCGGCAGTGGCAAAACCACATTGTTAAACATGGTCTCCACCATTGATGAACCCAGCTCAGGCAAGGTGCTGATTAATGGCATGAACCCGTTTGATATGAAAAAGAAAGAACTTGCCATGTTCCGGCGTCGGGAACTCGGGTTTGTTTTTCAGGATTTCAACCTGCTGGACACACTGACGGTTGCCGAGAATATTGTACTTCCATTGACACTGGACAAGGTCAAACTGAAGGAGATGGAGAGCAGACTTCATCGCATTACAGCAAAGCTTGGGATTGATCACATTCTGGATAAACGAGTGTACGAAATCTCGGGTGGACAGCGACAGCGCACAGCCATTGCGAGATCCATGATCAATATGCCTTCGATTGTTTTGGCGGATGAACCAACCGGTGCCCTGGATTCTACGTCATCCCAAGCGGTCATGGAGTCACTTGAACAGATTAACCAGCAGGAGAAAACGACCATTATGCTGGTTACGCATGATCCCCTTGCTGCAAGTTATTGCAACCGAATTGTGTTCATCAAGGACGGAAAGCTGGCAGCCGAGGTACACCGCGGAGATAATCGACAGACGTTTTTCCAGCGGATCATTGATACTTTATCCTTCTGGGGAGGGAATTCACATGAGCTTTCCTCAGTTCGCGTTTAATAACATCCGCCGGAATGGGCGAGCTTATATTGCTTTTTTTCTAAGTAGTGTGTTTATGGTCATGATATTCTTCGCTTATGCGGTGTTTATCTATCATCCTTATGTGACAGAGTTGCCAATGGGTGACACAACCGCAACGGGGATGCAGATCGCTTCCATTATTGTTTATGTGTTTGCATTTTTCTTTGTCATGTATTCCATCAGTGCTTTTCTCAAATCACGGAACAAGGAGTTTGGCATTCTGACCATACTTGGTGCAGAGCCCGCGCAGATTCGGAGATTGGTCATTCTGGAAAATATGTTGATCGGCTGCCTTTCCATTATTGTCGGTATCAGCGGAGGCCTGTTATTGTCCAAGCTGTTCCTGATGTTAACCACACGTTTTATCGGGATGGATGATCTGCCCTTTTATTTTCCGGTGAAAGCGATTCTGATTACGATCGGGGCCTTTCTGTTATTATTTTTCTGCATTTCACTCTTCACATTGGTATTTATCGGAAACAAACGGACGTTAGAGCTTTTGACAGGGACCAGCAAACCTAAAAAAGAACCCAAAGCTTCGTGGTTCTTCTCACTTCTGGGCCTGACATTACTTACAATCGGATTTTTAGCACTCCGCAGCCAGTTGAATGGCGGGACGATCTTGCTTGCAGCAGTGACAGGCATCGCGGGGACGTATTTTTTCTACTCACAACTTTCCGTGCTCATTATACGGGGATTAAAGCGTAATCGTAAAACGGTATGGCATGGTACTCGTCTGTTATGGATCTCAGAGATGAGTTACAAAATGAAGGATAATGCTCGGATGCTCTTTATGGTGACGGTAGTCATTGCGATTGCTTCGATGAGTGCAGTTGTGATTTTATCACTGGATCAAGAGAACCGGGAGCAGTTTACCAATAACGATTTTGCAATCCAGTACAATGTGTACACACCTACGGATCAAATGGATATGAGCGCTATTAATTCAGCACTTGAAGCCGCAGGCTTGGATTATCAGCAAATGTATCTGGAGTATTTCTGGTCGGATGCGGATCAGAGTGCAGTCTCGATCATGCCCCTCAGTCATTACAACCGATTCAATACAATTCTAGGCAAAGAGACATTCCAATTGGATTCAAATTCAGCATTGTTCGTAGATTCCCGTAATGAGAAGGATCAGGCTCAGATCGATCGAAACAGGTTTCGCAATTATGCGGAAGGAGACACATTGACCTTGAATCTGGAAGCTGGCCCAATGCAAGCAAGAGTTACAGCTACAGATGTGGAGCCAAGGTTTGCAACCTTGATCTATTCAACAGGTGTAGTTGTCCTCCCGGATGAGAAGTTTGAAGAGATCACACAACAGATCCATGAAAATAGGTTATCTGGCAAAGTTCTGTATCAGATTCCTGCCTGGGGTCATGCAGTACCTGACCGGCACTCCTCGGAAGCCATGGTTAGCGATCAGCTTCTATTCTCCGCGGACTCCATTGAAAACAGCAACGCTTCAACGGATAATCAATCCGGATATCTGAGTACGCGGTACGGTGATTTTGAGAGATACAGACAGGGTACAGCACTCTTTACCTTTCTGGGCATATTTATCGGATTGATCTTCTCGATCTCCTCCGCAAGCTTTCTGTATTTCAGACTGCATACCGATCTTGAAGCAGATGGGAAAATGGTACATTCTCTTTCGAAAATGGGTCTCAGTTTTCAGGAGATGAAACGATCATCCACCGTTCAGATTGCTATCCTGTTCTTCTTACCGATCGGCGTTTCCATAATTGAAACTTTGGTCGTGGTTAAGCCATTCCTGACTGAATTCGGTATTACCAATTATACGATGCCGGTCTTGACTGTATTTGGTGCCTTTGTACTTGCACAGACGTTTTATTTCTTCATTATACGTTCGAGATATATCGCTTCTCTGCGCAAAATGATGGTATAACCATCATAAGAAACAAACGGTCATAAGGACCGACCATGATGTGTTGATTGCCCGCATTTCTTGATTCAGATCAAGGAAAGGCGGGCTTCCTTGCGTTAAGATGAATGCATCAACAGATAACATTATCAAGGAGGACGATTATGATGAGTATCACGTCATTGCAAGAAGTTAAAGCATTCAGTGAGGATCGTTTTACGAAACGAGTTTTATTCCAACAGGGCGGTGGAGTGACCTTTATACTTCATTTTCTGCCAGGTCAGCAGCTTCCCGTTCATAAACATCCGGGCACAGACGTTATTTTGCTGGTGGTCGAAGGCACGGGTACACTTATACTGGATGGAAAAGAACAAGAGGTGAAACAAGAGGATGTAATCCATTGCGGTGGTGAGGTGGAGTTCGCATTCCGTAATACAGGAGATCAGGAAGTTCGTTTGTTCGTGGTGTTAAATAAAGTGCCAGCAGCATCGTATGCAAAGGACATCTAAGATATAATATCAAGGAATTGATTGATATAATGATTCACTGTTCGGCACTAATATAAGGGGAACTCTGTTCTGGAGTTTCCTTATTTATTTTTATTCAAGAATACCTTGATCAAGTGTGTATTCCCATCGCGAAACAAAAAGCATACTTGGGTCTGAGAACATCAGATCTAAGCATGCTTCTTTATATTCCGCCAGCAACTCGGACATTCATCCCGTCTCTTATCATTCTGCCTAGAAGTATCCCAACATTTCCTTGGCTTCATTCGACATCAGCTGTGGAGACCATTGTGGCTCCCAGACTACTTGAACGTCAATATCAGTCTTATTCGTATTCTCCTGCAAAACCCATTTCACCGCACCAACGATGGTATCGTGAAGTGGACAGCCTGGTGTAGTCAGCGTCATCCGTACATGTACTCGTTCAGGTTCTTCTCTTACTTCATACACCAGACCCAGGTCGACGATATTGACACCTAATTCAGGGTCATATACTTCCTTGAGACATTCCAGTAAATGCGTTGTTTGTTCCATCATGTTCACTCTCCAATCACCTTTTTAATATTAACGTCTGAATACTAAAGCAATATTCGCTATATAAACGATGGAGACCAGAGATAAGATTGTTCCTCCAACCATCATGACCTCTGCCAGATTAATCAGAATTCCACTGACAAGCAGAAGGCTTCCAGCCACCATGGCGAGCATACCCCAATGGACATACCGTTCACTCAGCATACCTGCCATCAGCAGTGTTCCGGGTCTGCCTGCCTGCTTGCCATATTTGTGGGTCCACCACAGAAAAGGCACGATTTTGGAGGCATATCCAAGTATGGTGAGGGACACCCAGCCCCCGAGATATACCCATCCAGACAGCAGAACAACCCTTGGATGGAGCAGCAGTTCGGTTCCTTGCGCGGAATAGATCAGTAGGGCGACAGCAT
Source organism: Paenibacillus amylolyticus (assembly GCF_050990605.1). Taxonomy (GTDB): domain Bacteria; phylum Bacillota; class Bacilli; order Paenibacillales; family Paenibacillaceae; genus Paenibacillus; species Paenibacillus amylolyticus_H. Next base: position 3,834,971 of record NZ_CP158832.1, on the reverse strand, counting down.
ATACGGCAAAGGCACGACTTACATAGACAGACCAGCGAATGCCCGGGCCGGGGTTGCTTTTGTGACGTTTCTCCTGAATTTGCTCCAAGTGATACACATAGAAGAGTAGGGCTGCAGTTAGGAGCAAGAGCGCGAACCAGAGCAAGCCTCCCTTGATACCTGTGAGAAATGCGACAACGCCTGTAATTACAGCTGAATTCCATAGAACCAGGACCACTTTCTGCAATCGATTGGAATAATCGTGGGACAGGTAGAACATGGGCAGCATTTTGTAACTGAATCCGGTAATTAACATGCCAAACCAGCCGAGTGTTCCCATCCAGATATGTGCGCCGAATAACCGTTCATGCAGACCATTCCAATCACCAAAGGCAAAATTCAGACCCATCAGCATACCGGATAGCCCGGTAAGAACCAGATAAAGACAGGAACAAGCTGCACTGATCGTTACCGGATTCCACTGTGAGGCGCGGTAAAGAGTAACGCCCATATTCCATCCGAACAACAGAATGCCTGAAAGTGCGAGTGTAGCAGAACCGGCAATCCAGATGACATCTGCACGAATGAAGCCGTATAACATGCCCACAATTCCGATACTGAACAAGAAATAGTGACAATATCCGAGAAACAGACTGTAGATATTCGATTGCAAAATAACATGTATCAACTGATATACGGCACCCATGGCCAGCATGGTTGCCCACCCAAGCACAAACAGATGGGCATGAAACCAGCCTTCGGGTCCTCTGAGTTCATCACCAAGCCAACCTGTCAGCGAGAGCAGAGAGAAGGCGTGATACATTACAAATCCAAAGATGCCCGTGATGATAAAAAGAAACGGCAACCTGGACATGGCTTTCGCCTCCTTACCCTTTTTCAATTCTCACTTTGGCTGTGCCATCGGCTTGATCTTCAACCGTGTAGGTGCAACCGAGATTGTTCAACTCTTCAATTAGGAATACAGGTACACGGTCATTGTGAATCAGCACGACTTCCCCAGGTTTGCAACGCTCCAGTGCGGCAAGTGTTCGCATCATGGGCTGAGGCGGTTCCAATCCACGATTGTCCAATATAACCTTGGGCGCCTGTGGAGGTTCAATATTTTCAATGGCAACAACTGGCTCCTCCGGATGTCCTTTGCATGAAGCTGATTCTTCATCTGACTCGGGTTCCAAATTAACTTCTGATCCAGATAAAACCATTGCAGAAATTGCCTTTGCACCGGTTTTATTTTTTTTGTGCACAAATGTGGTAACCCAGTGATCTGAACTCCTACGTTCAGATGTGCTGGAATACCCCTTCAGCTTAAGAATACCGAGCAGTGGCGTCGGTTTGAATGGAGCATGTAGTACAAACACATCGTCATGCTCAAGGCTTTTGACCGTGTCCATGATCAGCTGAAACGGCTCCAGCTTTTTACTCAGATGAGGACGCACATCCAATTCAACAATATGGACATCAGATGGAGACATGTGCGGTCACATCCAATCCTGCACCAGCTACATCCGTCTGCTGTACCAACTGTAGAGAAGATTCATACAGGGCAGCCATCCCACCGTACAGCGCATAGAAGAATGAGTCCGGTGCATCGAGGGAGAAGGACAGATATGCTTTGGGGTCCATGCCGAGCACACCCTCAAAAAGTCTTGCACTGTCATAAGCGTAGAAACAGAAATGAGTATAGTCGAACACAGGCATTTTTTCGTAAATAGTAATAATCTCTTGCGCATATTCCGCTTGCTCACGCTGTGCCATTTGAACCATGGTTGTGGCGTCTTCCAGCCTTAGCGTGATGCGAAGTGTAGTATCGTCAATGATTTCAACGTGGGCCATAGCGGTTCAGCTCCAATCTATAGTTTGCTGATTTTGACCTGGAAGGTTGTAGGACCCTGCTCAATATACTCCCAGTTGAAGCCATCAGGATGTGTGGACTGGAACTGGAATCGAAGTGGCTTTGGATCGTGATCGTTGATGAGCAGCATGGATTCCTGTGGTTGCAACTGATCAAACGTTTCGAAAATCACTTTATGTTTCAAATGCGGTGGATACTCCGTGGCATTAATGGTTGCAGCGTATGTGTTCATGTGTCATTCCTCCAAATTGGGATAGTGTGGTGTTGCAATTTGATTATAGAAAACGTGAAGAGGGGGCTGTGTGAGCAGGGTCACACATTTCTTTTTGCCATAATTTTGACTTATTTAGACCAGAATCCTGTTTGGAAAAGGGTTGTGGAGCATATATAGATGTGCAAACTGTGCGCTATGTTTCACTTCTTGTGATATTTTGCACAGTTCAGCGAGCGAGACATCCTTATATTTAGCGTCAAGATGACACTGGATGAGAGAAAACAGCTTTCTCCTTCGGCTGAAGTGAAGACAGCACCCTAGAGAAGGGAGGTACGTGTATGGATTCAAAATTAATGGACCCGTTTGGAAGAATACATGATTACTTAAGAATTTCGGTTACGGATCGCTGTAATCTCCGCTGTGTGTATTGCATGCCGGAGGAAGGAATGCAGTTCGAACCGACAGAACGAATCCTGTCCTATGAAGAAATCACGTCCATCGTTAAGGCGCTTGCTCCATTAGGTATTCGGAAATTGCGTTTAACTGGAGGGGAGCCTCTTGTTCGCAAGGGGCTGGATCAACTGATTGCGATGTTGTCCGCCATTCCAGGAATTGAAGATATCGCATTGACAACCAATGGCATTTATTTGGCAGCTTATGCGGATCTGCTGAAGGCTGCGGGGCTAACCCGGGTGAACATAAGCCTGGATTCTTTGAATCCAGAACGATTCGCAAGCATTACCCGAGGCGGCAAGGTGCAGCGTGTGCTGGACGGCATTAAGGCCAGCCAAGAGGCCGGATTTCATCCGATCAAGCTGAACGTGGTTCTGATGAAAGGCGTGAACGACGATGAAGTCGAAGACTTTCTGAGGATGACCCGGGATGAACCCATTCATATTCGTTTTATCGAGTACATGCCTATTGGTGAAAGTGGAGAAGGTTGGAGATCAGGGTATATGCCCCTCGAACATGTGCTGGAAACATGCGGAGCACGATGGGAGTACGAAAGCTGTGGAGAGATTTATGGGAATGGACCTGCAGATAGTTATCGCATTGCGGGAGCTGCCGGAACGTTTGGTCTGATTCACCCGGTGAGCAGCCATTTCTGCGGAAATTGCAATCGGCTCAGGCTGACAGCAGACGGAAATATCAAACCTTGTCTCTACTGGTCAGATGAGTTCAATGTTCGTCCACTCGTAGGTGATGACAAGGCGGTACAGGATCTATTTTACAAGGCGCTCGGAGCCAAACCCGAAACACATGACATGTTAAAAGCCTTAAACGGACAACAGATTGATGGCACGCCAACGCTGCGACATATGTCGCAAATCGGAGGTTAGCAACAGCAGTTCAGGATTCAACTTGCATCAACAGGTCACATATGTGGGAGGACAACAATGCGTAACAAAAGCATGCCCTGGATGGGCAAACTCAAATATTTTGCCAAACGTGAAAAAAGTGCGGAGGGCTGGAGTGAGATGTCCCCGGTCAATCGGGATTGGGAAGATGTCTACCGTCGCCGCTGGCAGCATGACAAAGTGGTGCGTTCCACACACGGCGTCAATTGTACCGGATCATGCAGCTGGCAGATCTATGTGAAAGACGGCATTGTCACTTGGGAAACGCAGGCTACCGACTATCCTTCAACGGGACCGGATATGCCGGAATTTGAACCACGAGGTTGTCCACGTGGAGCGAGTTTCTCATGGTATCTGTACAGCCCGCTGCGTGTCAAACATCCTTACGTACGTGGTGCGTTGCTGGACATGTGGCGTGATGCGCTTCAGACACATGGTGACCCGGTTCAAGCATGGTCCAGTATTGGGGATGATCCGTCCAAAGTGAAAAGATACAAATCGGTACGTGGCAAAGGTGGATTAATTCGCGCGTCATGGGGTGAAGTGACACAGATTATTGCCGCTTCGCTAATTCATACGATCAAAGAATACGGGCCAGACCGGATTATTGGTTTCTCGCCAATTCCTGCCATGTCGATGGTCAGTTATGCAGCAGGGTCACGGTTCCTTTCCCTAATGGGATCACCATTGCTCAGTTTCTACGACTGGTATGCGGATCTGCCACCGGCTTCACCTCAGATCTGGGGCGATCAAACGGATGTGCCGGAGAGCAGCGACTGGTACAACTCGGGATACATTCTGGTATGGGGCTCGAATCTGCCAATGACGCGGACACCGGATGCCCACTTCCTGGCTGAAGCACGTTATCGGGGAACGAAAGTGGTGTCGATCAGCCCGGACTATGCGGAATATGTGAAATTTGCAGATACATGGATGTCGGTAAAACAAGGAACGGACGGCGCTCTGGCGATGGCTATGGGTCATGTCATTCTGAAAGAGTTTTATATTGAAAAGCCTACGGACTATTTCATGCAATATGCCAAACAGTATACGGACTTTCCAAATCTGCTGATTGTGGAAGAAAAGGACGGGATACACACAGCAGGCAGATTTCTCGTTGGGGAAGACCTGGGTATTACGGGCAACAATATGGCATGGAAAACGCTTGTATACGATGAGAACAGTGGAACCTATGCGATGCCAAAAGGAAGTTTGGGCTTCCGTTGGGGTGAAGAAGGCACATGGAATCTCAAAATGGAACAGGTGGAGAACGGTGAGCCGATTGATCCTAGACTATCCATGCTCGGAGTCCATCATGATCTTGTAACCATTCATCTGCCGTACTTTGATGATGAGGGAAAACATGTCATGAAGCGGCAGATTCCTGTACGCCAGATCTGGCTGGGGGACAGATGGATAACGGTAACAGCCGTATACGATCTGGTACTTGCCAAATACGGAATTGAACGTGAAATGACACGTTCTGCGGATTCAGCAGAAGTAGTCACTGGTGCGGAGCAGTTGAGTGTACGTGTTCACCGTGGAGACGACATCTTGAATGCACCACAGGTAAAACCATTCACCCCAGCGTGGCAAGAGAAAATCACTGGTGTGGACGAAGAGACTGTCGTACAGATTGCACGTGAGTTTGCACTAAATGCGATCGATACCAAAGGGCGTTCCATGATCATCATGGGAGCCGGTATTAATCACTGGTATAACTCCGACGTCATCTATCGCGCCATCATTAACTTAATACTGATGACAGGCTGTCAGGGTGTGAACGGTGGAGGGTGGGCGCACTATGTTGGTCAAGAAAAACTGCGTCCGGCTGAAGGCTGGCAGACGATTGCCTTTGCTCGTGACTGGACCGGACCTGCACGTCTGCAGAACGGAACATCCTTCTTCTACTTTGCAACAGATCAATGGAGATACGAGGAGACCCAAGTAGGAGAGTTGACTTCGGCGCTTGAGGGTGAACCGCGGTTCCAGCATGTGGCGGATTATAATGTGATGGCTGCGCGTATGGGCTGGCTTCCATCTTATCCACAATTCAATCGTAACTCGATTGATCTGCATCAGGATGCACTGCAGGCTGGAGCAACGACGAAGGAAGAGATCGGTGCGTATGTAGCCTCAGAGTTGCAGAACAAAAATCTGAAGTTCTCAATCGAACAACCCGATGATCCAGCGAACTTCCCGCGTGTACTATTTGTCTGGAGAGCGAATCTGATCTCAAGTTCCGGCAAAGGACATGAGTATTTTCTCAAGCATCTGCTCGGTGCAACGAACGGATTGCTGAATGATGACGATCATGGACTGCGCCCAGAGCATGTGGAATGGGTGGATGAAGCACCGGAAGGCAAACTCGACCTGATGATCAATATGGATTTCCGGATGGCAGGTACGGCGATGTATTCCGATATTGTTCTGCCAGCAGCGACCTGGTATGAAAAAAGCGATCTGAGCAGTACGGATATGCATCCATTCGTTCATCCATTTAATCCGGCGGTAGCCACGCAATGGGAATCCCGTTCGGACTGGGATACTTTCAAGGAAATTGCGCGTGTATTCTCTGAGATGGCTGCGCAGCAATTTGATGGTCCACAGAAGGAGATCATAGCTACACCGCTGTTGCATGATTCACCAGATGAGCTTGCTCAACCATACGGAGAGATCAAAGACTGGAGTGCGGGAGAATGTGAAGCAATCCCGGGTAAAACGATGCCACATATTCAGGTCGTGGAACGTGACTATGCTGCCGTATATAACAAAATGATCAGCCTTGGACCTGTGGTGAAGGATAAACCTATCGGTACCAAAGGCATATCCTGGTCAGCCAGTGAAGAGTATGAAAAACTCAAGGGCATTCTGGGTGTGCACCGTAAAGATGGCATTGAACAAGGATGTCCGGATCTGAGCACAGACCGTAACGTTGCGGAGGCCATTCTGACCTTGTCCAGTACAACGAACGGCAAGATGGCTGTGCGTGCGTGGGAGGCGCTTGAACAGAAAACAGCATTACATCTGAAAGATTTGGCTGAGGAACGGTCGGAGGAATGTTTTACGTTTGACGAGATCACTTCCAAACCGAAAACGGTCATTACCTCGCCTGCATTCAGCGGATCGGAAAAAGGTGGACGTCGATATTCGCCATTCACCACCAATGTGGAGCGCCTGATTCCCTGGCGTACATTGACAGGCAGACAGCAGTTCTACATTGATCATGCGATGCTTCGTGAGTTCGGAGAGACATTAGCGACATTTAAACCTGTGCTGAAGCATACGCCGTTCCATCCAAACAGCAAACGTCCGATTGAAGGTGGCAAGGAGATTGTCCTGAATTACCTGACACCGCATAACAAGTGGTCGATCCACAGTATGTACTATGATGCGCTGCCGATGCTGACTTTGTTCCGAGGTGGCCCGACAATCTGGATGAACTACGAAGATGCAGAAGAAGCTGGACTGGTCGACAACGACTGGATCGAATGTTTCAACCGTAACGGGGTAGTCGTTGCCAGAGCTGTAGTGACGCACCGTATTCCTCGCGGCATGGCATTCATGTATCACGCGCAGGACCGTCACATTAACGTTCCGGGTACCAAAATTTCACAGACACGTGGGGGTACGCATAACAGTCCGACACGTATTCATGTGAAGCCTACCCATATGATCGGTGGTTATGCCCAGTTAAGTTATGGATTCAACTACTATGGCCCGACAGGCAATCAGCGTGACCTCAATGTCATCATAAGAAAACTGCAGGAGGTGGATTGGCTTGAAGATTAAAGCACAAGTCAGTATGGTCATGAATCTGGACAAATGCATAGGGTGCCATACATGTAGTGTTACGTGCAAAAACACCTGGACCAATCGTCCAGGTGCAGAATATATGTACTGGAACAATGTAGAGACCAAGCCAGGGGTCGGTTATCCGAAACAATGGGAGGACCAGGAGCGTTATCGGGGTGGCTGGGAGATGAAGAATGGAAAACTGGAATTGAAGTCCGGCACACGGGCAAGACGCTTGCTTAACATTTTCCATAACCCGGATCAGCCTACCATTGATGATTATTACGAGCCATGGACCTATGAGTATGAGAAACTGACGAACAGCCCGGAGAAAAAACATCAGCCTGTAGCCAGACCGAAATCCCAGATTACCGGTGAATATATGAATCTGGAGTGGGGTCCGAACTGGGAGGATGATCTGGCAGGTGCCCATGTAACCGGGATGGAAGACCCTAATATGAAGGGTGTAGAGGATTCGATCAAAATGGATTTTGAACAGGTATTTATGATGTATCTGCCACGGATCTGTGAACACTGCCTTAACCCGGCCTGTGTGTCCTCCTGTCCTTCCGGAGCGATGTACAAACGGGAAGAAGACGGGATTGTACTGGTTGACCAAAATGCATGCCGCGCATGGAGATTCTGTGTATCGAGCTGTCCTTACAAAAAGGTCTATTTCAATTGGCAGACAAACAAAGCCGAGAAATGTACGCTATGTTTCCCGCGGATTGAAGCGGGTCTGCCAACGATCTGTTCCGAAACCTGTGTGGGACGTATCCGTTATATCGGCCTGATGCTGTATGATGCAGACCGTGTTGAAGCCGCTGCTTCAGTTGAAAATAATCAGGATCTCTATGAATCCCAAATGGATATTTTCCTTGATCCGAATGATCCTGAGGTGATCCGCGAAGCGCGTGCGGCAGGGATTCCAGAGGATTGGATTGTTGCAGCGCAGCAGTCCCCTATTTATAAAATGGTTATCGATTGGAAAATTGCGCTCCCGCTTCATCCGGAATACCGCACCATGCCAATGGTATGGTACATTCCACCGCTTAGCCCGATTACCAATCGGGTAGAGGGACAGGGAAGTTCATTGGAGGCTAATGATATTTTCCCTGCGATTGATAACATGCGTATTCCGGTGGAGTATCTTGCCAATCTGCTTACAGCAGGAGATACGGATCGAATCCGTGAGGTCCTGCGGAAGATGGCAGTTATGCGCATTCACATGCGTAATCAGCAGACGGGTAAGACCAGTGAATCGGCATTGCTGGAAAGAGTGGGTATGGATGCACAGGAAGTGGAGAACATGTACCGACTGCTCGCGATTGCGAAGTACAACGACCGTTTTGTCATCCCGCCAGCCCACCGTGAGGAAGTGGAAGATCTCTTCAGCGAACAGGGAAGCTGCGGACTTGATTTTGCAGGGGGTCCAGGTTCTTGCGGGGTATTCTGATGGGAAAGGAGACAACGACAACGATGACGATCGATACCAATGAAGGAACAGGTCAGACTCTGGTTTACGATGCGGATACGAGAAGAATGGTCTGCAAACTGATCTCCTACCTGTTGCAATATCCGGATACAGCGTGGAGAGAGGGGCTATCGGGTGTTCAGGAAGCCATACAGTCCATTTCGGATGAGACGGTGAAGCAGATTCTGTTGACATTTGTGGATGATGCACAGGCGGTAAGCTCGATTGAATGGCAGGATGCCTATGTTCGTACATTCGATTTTGATAAAAAGTCTAACCTCTATCTCACATATGCTCTCCATGGCGATGAGCGGGATCGGGGTCCGGCTTTGATTGAATTGAAGCGCAGATACGAAGCTGCGGGATTTTACATGGAAGTAAGTGAGTTGCCGGACTATCTGCCTATGGTGCTTGAATTTGTGGCTGAGGCTCCCGAGGAAGATGCCTTAGGTGTGCTCTCCAGTTGCCATAAGGCGTTGATCACAATGAGCGAAAGCATTACGGAACAGAACAGCCCGTATGGACCATTACTCAGCCTGATGTTACAGGTCGTTCCTGAGCCTCCTGCCCCTGATGTGCCAGAACAAGAAGAAACCGTTAACCAACAACCAGCAGATCTTATGCAGATTGCGGCCCAGATGAGGAGGGGGAATCGGTGAGTACACTGGAACTGTTGTTATGGGGCGCTCTTCCCTATATGGTCATTGTTTTCTGTATTACGGCGACGATCTGGAGATATGTGACGAATCCCTTCAGTTGGACGTCCAAGTCCAGTGAGATGTTGGAGAAACGCATGCTGAAATGGGGCAGCTTACTCTTTCATATCGGAATATTCGCCGTAATCTGTGGACATATTGCCGGTTTGCTTGTTCCAGTGGAGTTCTATCGCTGGATCGGCCTGAGTGATGAAGGGTATCACTTGATGGCTATTGCAGGAGGACTGCCTGCGGGGATCATTGCATTTGCAGGTGCAGTCATTTTGCTGGTTCGCCGTTATGTTGCTCGCAGAGTACGGGCAACGAGCAGCATCGGGGATTGGCTGGCACTTGCCATGTTGATCATTGTCATTGTCACCGGAATACTGGCGACCTCGGCTAATGCGGTGAATCACACAGGTTTTGACTATCGAACAACAATTAATCCGTGGTTGCGCGGTCTGATCGTATTCCAGCCTGATCCGGTTCTGATGCAGACGGTACCAATGAACTTCAAAGTACACATTCTGCTAACCTTTGTCCTGTACTGCGTGTTTCCATTTACTCGTCTGGTTCACATGTTAAGTATGCCGCTCAGTTATCTGAAACGCAGTTATGTGTTGTATCGCAGAAGAGATGGAGCTGTGTATCCGAATCAGGAACAAAAAAAAGGAAAGGGCGATGTAGATGCAACATAAAGGAAAGATTCAACTGCCCTTGCAAACGGCAAGTCTCGTTCTTGGGTTCATGGTATGGGTTATCCTGTCCTCTCTCATGCCATTCATTAAAGAGGATATTGCGCTTACTTCTTCCCAGCTTGCATGGGCGACAGCGATTCCCGTATTGATTGGATCGATTGCCCGTATTCCGATTGGTTATTGGACGAATCGATATGGTGCACGCAATATTTTCATGATCAGCTTTGTCCTGTTGCTGGCCCCGGTATGGTGGATTAGCCGTGCGACGTCGTTCAGTGATCTGGTGATAGGTGGACTGTTCCTCGGTATTGGTGGGGCCGTTTTCTCGGTCGGTGTAACTTCACTGCCCAAATATTATCCGAAAGAGCGACATGGATTTGTTAACGGGATCTACGGGATTGGTAACCTAGGGACAGCACTGTCTGCTTTTGGAGCACCACTGATTGCCGATCGAATGGGATGGTCTACGACGGTTCTGCTCTACAGTATTTTACTACTGGGGATGGCTGCGCTGAATTTCGTTCTGGGTGACAAACAGGAAGTACGTGTTAACGCTCCATTGATGCAGCAATTGAAGGCCATATCACGCAACAATAAACTATGGTTGCTCTGCTTGTTTTATTTTCTGACATTTGGCTCGTTCGTGGCGTTTACGGTGTACTTGCCGAATTTTCTGGTTAGTCACTTTCAGATGGATAAAGTCGATGCAGGTATTCGTACAGCGGGATTCATTCTCGTTGCAACCATTATGCGGCCCGTGGGAGGTTGGCTTGGAGATCGATTTAATCCATTCAAAATATTAATGTTTGTGTTCGGCGGATTAACGATCGCAGCGATTGTATTATCCTTCGCGCCATCATTCTATATCTATACGATTGGATGTCTGACTGTGGCATTATGCGCAGGGACAGGTAACGGAACCATTTTCAAATTAGTGCCAATGTATTTCGTCAAACAACCAGGTGTAGCGAATGGGATGATCTCCGCTATGGGGGGACTGGGTGGATTCTTCCCTCCGTTGATGTTGACTTTGTTGTACAGCATGACCGGTCATTATGCCATTGGTTTCATGGCTTTGTCTCAGATCGCGTTGGTCAGTCTTGTACTTGTGATCTGGATGTTCTATCAGGAGAAGCTTCAGTTATCTGCCAGCATTCTGGAGAGTACCATTGAAGCCATTCTGATCACAGATACAAACAGTGTGATTACATCCGTGAATCCGGCCTTTACTGCGGTCACTGGGTATAGCGCTGAAGAGGCGGTTGGACAGAAGCCAAGTCTGCTGAAATCCGGTAAGCAGGATAAACATTTCTATGACCAATTATGGCTGGAATTACGTGAAAAAGGATATTGGCAGGGCGAGATCTGGAATCGGAAGAAAAATGGAGAGATCTATCAGGAATGGCTGAGTATTACGGCAATCCGTAATGAAGCAGGCGAAGTCAAATATTATGCAGGCATGTTCAGTGACATGGGCAGGCCAGAGCTCACAATCGCCTGATACATGTATCGGTAATTGTGCATACAGCAAGAGACCTTAACATCGATTGCAGGCGTTGAGGTCTCTTTTTGCACATACGGAATGGTGTAAGGATATGAGGTGAACAGCAGTTAATTAGGATGATCATGCATCCCGTTGTTCTTTCAAGGCTTGTAAATCAAGAATGATAATCCGGCTGCGATCGACTTCGAGCAAATGCTCTTTCGTAAGCTGGTTTAGAAGGCGGTTCGCTGTTTCTCTGGTAGTTCCAATGGAATTCGCGAACTCCTGATGTGTCATTGGCAGGTTGATGATAATTTGGTCCCCATGTGTCTGTCCATGTTGCTCTGCGAGCATCAAGAGGAAGGAAAGCACTCGGTTTCGCACATCCTGACCAGAAAGTACCTGCAATTTATCCTGTAATTCTCGTATTTTGTCTCCGAGTACACGCATGATTTTGATCGCAATTGATGGTGTACTCAGCATTAATCGTTCGAACAGTCTGACGGGTATGGCCAGTAGTTCGGTAGGGGTAATCGCTTCAGCGGTAGCCGGGTAGGGATGTGTGTTAAAAAAGCCGGTGTGTGGGAACATATCCCCTGTTTTGAGGAAAGAGACAATCTGTTCATGCCCGTTCTCATCCGTCTTATATGCTTTTACAATGCCAGTACGAATGAAAAAAACAGCTTCTTTTTCGCTACCTTCGCTAAAAATGACCGTTTTCTTATGAATGTTTCTGGAAATGGCGATATCTTCGACCTGCTTTAATTCTTCTGGACTAAGGTCCTGAAAGATGGGGAACTGTTGTAGAAACTCCGCTGCTGAATCTTTGTTTACCCTGCTCATGAGAATCTTTCCTCTCTGTGTTCATATTTCTGAACTTCGACATCATTCAATCCTAGGAGGTTAACTGTGAAGTGAAAACCAATACGCATTCAATCGTTATCCCTCATGAACATGGCGGCTGGGCCATGGTTAGTGTACCTTTTCTGGTAGGTGTGATTGCAAGTGAACCGCACTGGTTACATGTGCCCTTATTTGTAGCCTGGCTTGGACTATATCTAACCGCGTATCCCTTACTGCAGTCTCTGAAAAGAAATGCCAATCGACATCGCCTGTACAAATGGGCCGCAATCTACGGTACTGTAGCTCTAATCTGTCTTATTCCACCCGTTCTGGGTCAGACCTCATTGTTATTCTTCGGCCCTGTGTTGTGCGGTCTGTTACTCGTAAACATCTGGCATGTGAGACATAAAGTAGAACGCTCGCTTACCAATGACCTTTGTGCCATGCTGGTCTTCTCTCTAGGCGGAGCAGCCGCTTATCTCATTGGAGGTGGGCAGTGGGACTATGGCATGGCGATCGTAGTTTTGTTTTCTTTCTTACATTTTACAGGAAGTACGTTCTTTGTGAAATCAGTCTTTCGAGAGCGAACGAATAAGCGTTGGCTGATGTTAACTCGCATGGTACATGTCCTACTAATCATCATACCGATGGTGATCGGATATCCATGGATGTCTTTGGCGTATGTCTACTCCGCTGTGCGAACCTTCATATATGCAGGCAGGACACTACGCCCTATGAAGGTTGGTATCATCGAAATTATTGGAGCCGTGCAGTTCTTGCTTTGGTCTATTCTATTGTAATTGGCATCATTTCATCATAGCGTGATTTTTGAACACAGCAGGTGATATAGGTCACAACGTCGCAGGAATGTTTTTGATTCGTCAGCCAAGGTTAATGGAATGATGGAACATAATTGAACTTGAGAGGGGTCGGCCCGGATGTGGACTGCATTCATGTGGGGCGGCATCTCTGCCTCAGCGGTTGTCATTGGTGCACTTGCAGCATTGTTTTTAAAGATTCCTAAACGAGTCATCGGATGGATCATGGCTTTTGGGACAGGCACATTAATCGGAGCAGCAACCTTTGAACTACTCGGAGATGCGCTGAATGATGGAGGGATTATTCCTACTGCCCTTGGTTTTACGGCGGGTGCCGTCGTATATACCTTGTTTGACCTACTCATCTCGGCAAAGGGTGGGGCAGGGCGTAAACGTTCGGGAAGGTCAGGAGACTCGAATCAAAGCGGGCTCGGGATCTTTGCAGGCACAGTGATTGATGCTATTCCGGAATCCATTATGCTTGGAGCCAGCTTGCTGGCCGGCAACGGTGTCAGTGTGGTGCTGGTAGTATCAATCTTTGTCAGCAAGATCCCAGAAGGTCTGTCGAGTACGGTTGGATTGCAGGGCAGCAAGTACAGCAGAGCGAAAATCATGTTAATGTGGCTGAGTGTACTGTTGATCTCTGCACTTGCAGCACTGGGTGGATACCTGTTTCTCGAGCAGCTTCCTGAGGAGATGGGTGCAGCGATTGGTGCATTTGCAGGTGGCGGAATCATTGCGATGATCTGCTCGACGATGATGCCTGAAGCCTTTGAAGAGGGGGGGCCAGTTGTGGGTTTGATTGCTTCCATGGGATTGCTCGTATCTCTGTTGTTGGATCTGTAGATGACAGAACCAGCTTTCGGTCACTGTCCTCTCCGTTTTTGTGTAAATATTAGTTGAATTTATATGAAAAGAGTATCCGAACAGAGTGATTTCTGATCGGATACTCTTTTTATTATTAAACAAAGGATGTTCTTAGTGGTTGCTGGAACAGCTTCCTCCACACCCACAAGCTTCCTTACCTAGTTCATTGGCCTCGGGCAGGCGGTTCAATTCCACGGATTTCGTAAAATAGTGACTGATCTGTTGATGCAGCTGACTGAACTCCCGTTGAGCATAGATGAACCGACGAATGAGGGGATGATCATAGAGTGCACGTTCTTCCTCTTCATATACCTGAATTTCAGAGGCAAGCAACTCAATATTCTGCCGTTCTTTCTCCTCCAGTGCCTGGTGTTTTTCCATAAAACGCTCATACTGGGCTGTGGCTTGCTCATCTGCAGCAAACTGATCAATCATGTCCCGCATCTCTTTGTATCCTTCATCCTGTAATAATAGTGAACATAACTCCTGCATTTTGTGCATAATGATCTGTTTGTCCAATTTAACAACTGTATTCATCGCAAAACCCTCCTGTATATCTTTTCTTAACTGTATACGCTAACGCTAGCCCGCACTGTGACGATACTCACATCTAATGTGAATTACATTACTTGTCTAAATACGCTGTTATTCAGTCATCGTAATGTTAGGTAAATAAGCTTTCGTTCAGTAGTTAACCATTTCCATAAGCTGCTCCAATTGAAGAATCAGGATACAGTTCCCTGTAACCTGAAGTAATCCATGGGTTTGCATTATGGCGAGTTTACGACTAAGTGTTTCGGGTGTAATACCGAGCAGCACAGCCATATCTTTTTTGAAAACAGGCAAGCGGATCTCATGCCTTGCATGATTTCGGGTATGGAAATACAAAAGCAGCTTGGCAATCTTCTGTTCCGTTGTCATCCTACTTAGCGAGCTGTTCCATTCATCTGTTTCTCTGAGAAGATTGGAAATGGCAAGCAGGAAATGATAAGCAAGCTTCGAATCATGTTCGAGTAACTGGTCAAAGTCATGCTTGCTGATGGAGCATATGGCCGAAGGCTCCAGAACTTCGGCGTTCGCGCCGTGTGGTTGTTGATGTAACAGGGAATCTTGTCCAAAGAAATCTCCGGGAAACAGAAATCGGACAATGTGTTCCTTCCCATTTTCGTTGTATTTGGATAACTTCACACATCCCTGATGAACCACATAAAGCGTATCTGAGCGTTCGCCCTCCTGAACGACAACTTCACCTTTGTTATAATTACGGGTATGCAGAAGAGAGGTCAGCAATGCAGATTCGGATGGATCAAGATGCTTGAACAGAGATACTTTGGAAAAACAGGCATCCTTTGCTTCGTGCGTACAGATCATCGTTTAATCACCTCGAATGGTTCAGGATAGTCATAGCCATTGTCATGTTTCAGTGGGACATTGCGGGTCCACCATGATCAGTGCCATCCTTGGTCACACGTAGAACAGCGGAAGCTCCTTTGGCTACATGGTTGAACTGATGGGTTACAATCGCATAATCGCCTTCTTCGGTCACGGTAAACTCTACGACTGCTCCACCACTTGCAGGAAGCATAACCGTCTGTATTCCATACTGGATGTTACGTGGATTCCCATCGGTGTACACACGGTCCATAATTGTACCTACAACGTGGAAGGATGAGACTTCATTGGGTCCGGCATTACTGACGTAGATCCGCACTGTATCTCCTACTTTGGCTAACAGGGGATGTTTTACTAACCCATAATCATTCCCATTAAATACGACATAATCCGGTTCCCCGTTCAAAAAAGCTTCGTAATCATGCTCTTTATACCATTCACTCTGAACAAGGGTATACTCACGATCAACCAAATGATTAGAAGGGTATCCAGCCTTGGGTTCAACAATAATCATGCCGTACATACCGTTCGCGATATGGGCAAGCACCGGTTTGGTTCCACAGTGATACATAAATACACCGGGGGAAGAGGTTGGATAAGTGAACGTGCCTTCCTTGCCAGGCATAACATCAATAAATTTGCTGCTGGGGGCAGCATGTACAGCGTGAAAATCCATGGAGTGAGGCGAGCTGGAATCTTTATTTTTCAACGTGAACACCAAGGTATCTCCCTCGGTCACTCGTAGAACAGGTCCGGGAACGGTACCATTAAATGTCCAAGCGTTGTAGATCACACCTTCGGAGATTTCGATGTCTGTAACCTGAGCCGTCATTTCAATATATACCGTGGTACCTTCTCTGCGGATGACCGGGTCCACCGGGGTTTGACTGATGGCCGAAGGCGAGATTTCATTATGGTGAACCGGTTTAACCTGATCGGTAGAACTGCAATGAGACAGTGTAGCTGTGAAAATGCTGAATACGAGTGACCATTTATATACATTCTGGTTCAGTAATGAAAACATAGATACACAACCTTTATTCAAGTGATGTTTTTCACAAACTAAAAAAGTGTTCTTTCTTTCCATTCGTTATTTAGTAATAGATTACGTTATAGAGGCAGGAACGGGTGTGATGAGGAACACACTTGGTCATGTCATATTAGAGTCAATTCCAACAATCTGCCTTCAATTCTTGTGCTGAGGAACGGAGTTTCATATAATTTTAGACAGATGGATTGGTAAATGTTGAGTATTTTGAAGCTATGTGTGTCGTAATTTCAGAAGAAAGGTGGATACGAAATGAAACGTTTCGAAGATGAAGGTGCGTATAAGTACAGTTTTTATTCGGTAATTCGACGGGGCGAGCGGGTTGATGTGAAATGTCCCCAATGCGGAGGACACGCTTCGATTGAACAACAGAACGATCAACTGGGCTGGAAGTGTTTCGAATGTTACGCTCAAGCTCTTGAAGAACCAGTGTATCAATATAAAGCCAGGGGGAATTGTGCTGTGTGTGAACGCTGGTTCAACGTGGAAGTAACTGACGAGAAGAAGACGTCTCATCGATCAACGCATGTGGAATGTCCACATTGTGCTTCTGTAAATCAGGTCGAATTACATGCGAAGCCGACATACGGAAGGTGTTTTTCCGAGATTCGTGCAGGAAAAGATCCTGTATTCGGCCTGGAACTATACTTCCTGGATGATTTCAGAGGAAAAATAATATGGGCTGTGAATCGGGAGCACCTGAATTATCTCATCGCTTATGTTTCGGCAGAGCTGCGTGAAAAACCTGGAAATATGCCTTTAAAAACAGCTTCACATAGTATCCCGGCTTATATTAAGGATGCGAAGAACAGGGATGTGGTTGTGCGTACACTGTCGAAGCTTCAGCACAAGACTGGATGAGACTGAAATTGAAGATGAAGCGTTTAAGCCGCAAGGAGAGAAGACATGAAACTACGATTTAAATTGACTATTTTTGCAATCATTCTGGGTATGTTGATGATTCCGGCTTATTTTATTTTACAGACTTATGGCATATTTCAAAAACAGACAGTCTTATCTGACTATGCTCTCGCGGTTGATGTGAATGGCAAGTCCTATGCAGCCTGGCCGCTTGTCAACAGTTTCGCAGCAATGGATAAACAAGAGGATAACCGTCAGTTTTATTACCGGATGAACATGAGTCATCTCCAATATCTGTTTAATTTGGCCTATCGGGAGTACGAAGTGAAGCCCGGTGGAGACAATCCATATCTGGCTGGTACTGTAAACTATCAACATACGGATCACAACTACGTACAGACCGAGAAACAGTATGAGAACGCCAATGATTTCTCAACGGTCTTGAATCTGTATGATCAGGATGGGCAGGTGATCTACACCTACGATAACAATGGCAAGGGCGATAAACAGCTCGTACAATCCATCATTCATCAGGGCATGACCCGTTCTACGAATGGTGGTGGCGGTGAAGCCGTGCGTGATCCTTATATCAATATTACGGCGTTATTTCGCGACAAGCTGAACATCGATGTGAAACTGACGGTGGATGAGGAACACAAAGTGGTTACCATTCGAATGAACAAATCGGAGGCGAGATGATGAATGAGTATGGTGTGCAACATGGACCTGCTTATCTGGAAGGTCTAATAAGGAAGGAAGAGGACATAAAGGTCGAGGAAGTGGAGTGGAAAGGTAAACTTCAATCGAGTGACGGACATGATAAATTCCATATTTTTTATTATGGTGACTTAATGGAAGATGATCTGATTACCTGGCATGATTCGACACCGCTTCTTGTATATGCAGAGCATACTGTCACAGGTGAACGCTATCTGCTCATTGATGCCGCCAAGCATGGATATGATGCCATGGTATGTGAGACCTATCTAGAAGAAGCGCTACATGACAGACCTCTTCGCCCTTATCTGGATGTTGAAGGAGAGGACATCTTTGAGGTGGAACTAACGGCCTACTACAATGTGCCTTGGGATGAAGAATTCGGCGAAGATGTAGATGAAAATGGTGCATATGAATTGATTACGGGAGAGCGCATGGATTTTGATCAGGTCAAGCGTGATGGATATGATGCTTTCGTCATTCGTATTCTGAATCGTAAAGGGGTATGGACTGACATTGTACAGGAAGAACTGGCTTAGATCTGATTAAGAGTGAATCAAATGAGAAATGGGGATGTTCACCAATGTATATCGTATCCCGTGCACTTAAGCCGGTTCCAGCAGAGGAACTGGATCACTTTGAACAACAGCACGCCATCTCGCTACCTTCGTCATACCGTACCTGGATTGAACAATACGGGGAAGGTACCTACACAGGCTGGATGAATGTTCAAAGACCGGACACGGAAGTGCTGAAGCCTTTTGTTGAATATGATTTTTGGATACATACGGATGAATCGCCTATAAGCCAGCATCAACTTGAGCAGTGCATCACCATCGGCAGTTCTGTAGATGGAGATTTCCTTGCTGTTCATCCGGAAGTTGAAGGGCTGTTGTGGCTACCGCGTCATGATGAGAATATCACCTTATGGACATGCTCGGAGACTGAATTTGGTGAAACGCTGGACCGAATCTATTGTGGGTATTATCGTCAGGATAAACCGATAACCCCATCATACTTTGAACCGTGGAATGAGTTGCGGAAGCACACGTTTTATCACTATACAGGTCTCGAGCAGGGAATTTCAATGAAGGAACTGGCGGATCTGTGCAAAACGGAATTTAAATGGGACGCTGTCCTGGAAAATGAGTATACATGCAAGCTGTTTATGGCCTCGATGGGAGGATATGTACGTTATAACTATGCGAATGGGAGAGAAATTGCCCTGTTCTACGAAGAAAAAAACGGTGCTGAGGAGGCGACAGATAACGATATCAGTCTGTTTTTGCAAGCACATCATTGCACGGCATATGAATAGGGTTAGAGTGGAGGGGAACAGATGAGTTGGTTAAAAGAGGACATCGCGGAAAAATGGCGTAATGAAGGCAAGCGTTATGCAAGGGATGTTAATGCATTTGTACGGAGAGTCATAGAGGGAGAACAACCAGATGAATCCGAGCTGAAGGAAGATTCCAGAAGCGGTATGAGTACTGAAGTATTGCATATGGTGAGACAGGCCAATCTCCACGGTGACTTGGAGGTGGTTCGACGTGAGCTGCCCCCAGCGACGTGGCCATTGAACGAAGCGTTTCAGGCCTCTATGCAAGCTGTCAAAGTTGTGGGTTATCTGAACGAGAAAATGATTGTATGTCAGACGGGTATTTTCACGGAGAATAGTCAGATATATACAATGGATCAGCACGGATGGCAGTTAATTTCTTCGTATACTTTTGCAGGTTGCTCACCAGACGGATTGAACTATGCGCTTGCAGGACCGGAAGGGATTCGTGTTATCCGTCAGCCAGATCGCAGGTTGGAAGGACAGGAAATAGCGACATATCGGTGGGAAGATATTCAAGCCCGGATACAGTCGTCCTTACCTCGGATTGAATCACTTGCGGACTGTGAGCATCCCGAGCGGACACTTGAGGGACTTATACCTTTGGATGAAGGCAGAGCACTACTTATACATTCAAGATACGGGATATATCTCGTCACACAAGCCCAGGTGACCTTGCTTCATCCCGATCTGGCAGAGATCGAAGAGTATGAGCTAGAGGATACACAGATAGATATGGGACATGCAGCTGTATCAAGGAATGGTCGATGGATTGCCTATGGCAGCCAAGGAAGCAATCATATGGTGATGGACCGTCAGCTGAACAAGATATACTCTCTTTATCCAGAATCGAGCTACCCTCATTATGCAGCATTCACCAGTAATAACCAGACCGTCTGGTTTAACGCATGTCATTTCTATAACGGGGTCACGATACAGGTCCCGTTGGAATCTATTGCAGGCAACGAAACGAAGGAAGACTGGCCAGTGATGGATGAGAATGCACGGGTGTATGCAGCAGTGGAAATAGAGGCAGGCATGGTGCTTGGAGACGCATACGGTTATCTGTATTGTGTGAATAGCAATGGAGAGGAAGTATGGCGCCATTTTGTGGGTAGTACGATCTATTCTCTCGCCGTATCACCAGGGCAGTCAAAGATGGCAGTTGGTACATATGGTGGCATGCTGCATGTGCTCGATCTTCGTTCCAAAGAAATGGACGAGTACGGGATCGGTACAGGTACCCTTCGTGAGCTGGAGAGATATGTGTTGTGGCGTGGAGAAGAACCTCTGCGCTGGTGAGGCAGCATTTTGACCTAGTTAGGGGTGAAGGAATGGAAGGTGAAGAGGCAGTAATGTTATTAAAATGTCATGCTTTTTCCTATGATGATCTGAGTCATCCCAAGATGGAGAACGGTTTTCTTGGCAGTCTGCGGCCTTTTCGTGGACATTTGATTGAGGAGAATTTTCATGAGTTGATGGAGATATTGCAAGTTCTGGCACCAGAACTTGCACGGCCTTCACTGGATCGGGAAGTCATGGCATGTCTATGGGGAATTACTCACATGGCCCGTGCTTGGGCTGTTGAACCTGATGGTATGCTTCGCAGCAACAACCTCATTTCGGACGAACAGGCGGCCTTGATGGAACAATGGCTTAATTTGTTATCTTACGCAGTCATGGTTCTGATTGAAGGTGGCGGAGAGGAAGAAGCGTTTTGGGAATATCATCAATATGTGCAAGAAGAGGATGGCAGAGCTGAGAAAGGGGAGATCTAGTGAAACCGGAGTCGAATGTAACAATAAACGTACTTATGGACGAGCTAAACCGCTTGCTGGATGAAAAAATACAGGATCACGAGATTCGCCAATTGTTTGAAGAATATCAATATCTGGATGGGGCATCCGATGAAAGTCTCGATCTATTCGAAAAGGAGTATGGCGTCCGGCTGCCTGGGGATTTTCGTACCTTTTACCACAGAAAAGATGGCAGTGGCTATGGGTTGCATGTGCTGTACCTAGGTGATGCGGAGGGTGGGCGTTGTACACCTTTTTATCTGATGTCATTGGAAGAGATTCGAGATACCAAACAATACTTCTGTGAAGTGGATGAGAGGCTCGAAGAGTATTATTCTGCGGAGGAAATGAAGCAGTTGGACCCGGAGATCAAGCCATTCCTGTTCCATAAACCATGGATTCCTTTTGCAACGATTGCGGGAGGTTCACTATATCTGATGCTCGATTTCGATCCAGCGGCGGAAGGGACGTATGGACAGATTATTATGTATGTGCACGATCCGGACTTTGTTTATTACCTAGCGCCTACCTTTACGGATCTTCTCTGTATGTCGAACCATAATCTGACGATGATGGATGAGATCACGTATTAAATCCAGAACGATTACAATTAGACAATTCCTTTATCTGAACTGAAAAGTATTATGAATAAGTCTAATGATTACCACTGATACAGCAGATTGAAGAATAATAAATATAGTGACATGAGGGGGAACCTATGGTGGCTGTAGCTTTTCACACCGATCCCAAAGGAACTGCCTATGAACTGTTGATTGATGAATTGATCGAGAAGGCAGATCGTTTTATGCTGGTTGACAGACAGTATGCAGAAGAAGGTACACCTGTAGGAGTTGCCAAAGTGTTACAGAGGCTCGAACCGTACCTGATTGAAAGTTGTGCGATGGAAGAAATGATGATACAGAGTAGTGCCATGTATGCAGAAGGCAACTATTACATATATCGTTGTACGACTGAATCCGGGCAGATCCTTAAGGAGGAAGCCAATCGTTTTCATGACTGGTGTTATCCGTCATTGCCAGATGATCTCTGTTTTCTGAAAGAGGATGGGAGCGATTACTTCTACACTGTTGCGCATGAGGATATATATGGGATGCATATTACACAAGAAGAAGCAATAGAGCTAATGGGGCGGATCAAAGGCTTATTTTTTAGGTTAGAACGACATCAGGATATTCATTGCTTACTGGAAGACGCAATCAGGCATCAGACGGATGTGCTGAATATTAGTTCACATTACTTGAAAGAGATTCCGGAAAGGATTCGGGAATTGAAGCACTTGAAACGTTTGACGATTTTTGAGCAGGATGTTAGTACACTTCCTCAGGCCCTTTTTGAACTGACATCATTGGAAGAATTAGAGATCATGACGGCGGATTTGGAAGGTATTCACCAAGACATTGGGAAATTAAAACAACTTCGAGAGCTTAGAATTTATTGTGGTAGTTCAGATCATGTTCCAGCAGGGTGGAAGCCGAAGGAAAAGTCGCATCTTGGTCTGAAATATATTCCTGCTGAAATTGGTGAATTGAATGAACTGCTGACTTTAGATATAGGGTACTCGGGCATACGTGAACTTCCGCCTGAACTGGAGCAACTAAAGAAGCTGCGTTATTTAAGTGTAACTAATAGTTTAATCGAGGAAACGCCGGACATGGTGAAGCGGATGACCTGGCTTCAGAGTGTGAATCTGAACAGTACTCCATTAGGAATCAGTTTGGAGCACATCTTGGCCGAAGAAGAATCTTAATAACCAATGAGCCCTGCTCGGGACGTCCGGGTCAGGGCTCATTAATTATACGATGAAAATTGGAGGAAATGGGCTCACGCATCTGGGCGCTGGGCATAAGCTGGCATATAGGCTATCACCTAAACCGAGAGCGAAGGGCAGGCGTTTTATTTTGGCAACTTCATACATGGATTACACTTTACCAAGCACTCAATTTACTTATGATTTAAGCAAGAACCCGTTATTCAAGAAGGATGAGAACAACTACATTAATTCTCTATCCATCAACCAGTTAAACACACTCGGCAATACTTCTTTACTGGATATTTTCCTCAGCACAGGCAATGTGGTTGAACCTCATATTCATCAGAATGCAACCGAACTGGTATACTGCATCAGCGGTTCAGCAGTCGTGTCACTCATTAATCCGTTCACAAACGAGTTGCTTCATTTCCCGATTACACCAGGGCAGGTAGCTAATGTACCTCAAGGCTGGTGGCACTATGAAGTGGCTACTGCAGATCATACGCATTTACTGGCGATCTTTGATGCTCCTGTGCCTGAGGCGATATTTGGCTCAGACATCCTGCGTCTTACACCTGCCAAACTTCTCGCTTATACGTACTGTCTGGACGAGAAAAAAGTTCAAGAAGCACTGGCTCCCATCCAAAAAACAGTGATTATTGGCCCGCCGGCCGATTGCAAGACTTCAACTGCCCCTGTCTCTAACAGTGCTCCAAATGTGAATCATCAGCCTTACGTAATGCCAAATGTCCAACCGAACGTACAGCCAAATATGCAACCAAATATGCAGCCCAACACAGAGCCAAACATGCAGCCGTACGTACAACCAAACACACAGCCAAACAACCAACCAAACATGCAACCTTACGTGAACCGTCTTCCGTACTGGGGCACGTGGGTTGATCCACGTATTATTCATGAGCCGGGCTGCCCGTATTATACAGAGCTTCCTGTGAATACGAATAATCAAGAGGAAAGATGACGTTTATTAGGTAAGGTCTATCAGATGATGACGAAGGAAGGCTTATCTAATACACATAGGTACTTCAATTAAATGGGGTATTGATTAAAAAGCTTCCGCAAAGGGGAGCTTCTTTTTTTGATTAAAGGTGTCTTCAAACTTGCTGAAAGCTGATGCATATTTGAACCGTGTCCAGAGGAGCAAATCATGAAGCACTAACGAATCGTAGGCGTCTTATTTTCTACCCATTAAAAAAATCGGATAAAAAATCTGGGGATAACAGTGATCGTAAAGTTATTCTGCCATCGGAGCGCCAGTGTAACTATTCGTTAGTTGAACTTATATATTCATCTAATTTAAGATGTGTAATTTCGTCCCAAACCAAGCTCCGTTAATAATTGACGATAAGCAATCGAAGTACGGTCTGCGGGAATATGGGCTTCGGCATGCAGATCAAGGGGAAGATCCTCCGGTTTCTGTGACTCGACCATCTCACGGTCTTCTTCAAATACCTGCAAGTTGAACTTGATTGTATCTTCAATTGGAGCGTCTTTGTCAAAGTTGCGTGTGATTGGACAGAATAGACGTGTATAACGGGCAGAGATGGGCGAAGCACAATTGAGAATATTCAACCTGTCATCTCCTGGGAAATGTACTGTCAGTGAAGCCGCAAAAGGTGGGAACACTCGAAACTCGCGCAACCATTGGAAACCTTCTGGCGCAACCAGATCTTGCCCTTTGCCATAGTTACTGACAGTACTCCAATACTCGGCGATCAACTCATTCCCCTCGCGTTTCACTTTGTATTGAGGGACTTCAGTGTTATTTCGGTCACCAAACGTTTCCGTATGCACATAGGCAAAATGGGATACATCCAGAAAGCCCTCCATTTGTCGTCCAGAAGAACCGGCAATGTCAAAGTTGGGTGGCAAAATATTAATATAATCCGGATCATCCCATCCAGGGAAGGAAGGGATCTGTTCTTCCGTTCCCGCCAGTGTGGTCCAGATTAAGCCATAACGTTCAACTGCCGGGTACACGATAAGTTTGAGCTTTGGCGAGATTTTGGAGCTTGGGTGCGCAGGTACGGCAGTACATTTTCCTTCACAATTATAACGGAAACCGTGATAAGGACAGACAATCTCGCCATTTTCTACCCAGCCTTTGCTAAGTGGGGCCCCGCGGTGAAAACAAAGATCCTTGGCTACCACAATCTGATCATTACTGCGATAAAGAACCAGCTTCACATCGAGTAACTGAGCAGCCAACGGTTTGTCGGTTACTTCGGTTGCTTGTGCTACCGGATACCAATATTGGGATAATACATGCCAGTCTTCAGCGGTGAACGTACAACCTCTAGGCAATTCAGACGTCGCATTATGGTTTGCGTTGGAAGTTATCATAGTAAACACTCCTTGCCGATATGAGTAAAACGATTCTCTGATCATGTCAGAAAACTTAACTTGATTAGTCGTATGTTACTACTCTTTTGGTCAAAGTATCAATATATCCACCTTACTTTTGGTTGAAATCACAAACGGTACAGCAAAAACCGTACATGAATACGGAAATTTTCGGATTCACATTACGTCAGATGTTAATAGTAAAAGATTTTTACCAAGAATGTCACAGATCCCGGCTGTCATTTGTCTACAGTATGTAAACCAAATGACGGAGGCGAATGAAATGAATTTAAGAACAAACTACAGAGCAGTGAGTCCAGGCGCTTTTAAAGCGATGATGGCAATGGAGCAATATATATCCGGGCAATTTGAAGACAAAGTGTTATACGAGCTGTTGAAAATCCGCGTGTCCCAGATCAATGGCTGCGCCTTTTGTCTCGATATGCATGCCAAAGATCTGATGAAAATGGGAGATTACGCGGATCATATTCTCTTGTTAAGTGTGTGGCGTGAAGTACCTTTATTCACGGATCAAGAACGTGTTATGCTGGAGCTGGCTGAAGCCGTGACACGAATCTCGGAACAGGGCGTACCCGTTGCGTTGTACGATAAGGTTCGTGAACATTTCAGTGAATCCGAGCTGGTGGATCTGATCCTGGCCATTAATACGATTAATAACTGGAATCGGATTGCGATCACAACTGGGATGTATCCGGGCTGCTTTAACTAAAAAAACACGTACCATGCCAGAGGAGGCCATTCTTATGAATTCCAATCCCTACACCAATGAGCCAGAAGTGTCTTCTCTGGACGTTGGTGAGTTGTATATTCGTTATAAAAAATATGCATTTTCAATAGCTTACCGCATGCTGGGCAGTGTGGTAGAAGCTGAAGATATTGTGCAGGATAGTTTTGCGGGGATTCAGAGCACGTCTCAGGATATTCGTAATCCCAAGTCCTACATCGCCAGACTGGTTGTGAACCGAAGCTTGAATCTGCTAAATTCTGCCCGTAACCAGCGGGAAAGTTATATTGGTGAGTGGCTGCCAGAGCCGATGGCTGACAGAGAAGTGGGGAATATGCCAGAGGAAACGATGCAGAAGAAAGAGATGATCTCCTACGCCTACTTGGTCATGTTGGAGCGTCTATCGCCCATGGAACGGGCAGTGTTTGTACTTCGTGAAGCGTTCCGGTATGACTATTCTGAAATAGCGGATTGGCTGGGCAAAACGGAGAGTAACTGCCGCCAAATCTTTAGCCGTGCCAGACGAAATCTGCCCGAAAGACTTCCGCCGATCGAGCAGAGTGATGCGGATATGATAGCC
The DNA here is from genome assembly GCF_050990605.1 of Paenibacillus amylolyticus. Classification (GTDB taxonomy): domain Bacteria; phylum Bacillota; class Bacilli; order Paenibacillales; family Paenibacillaceae; genus Paenibacillus; species Paenibacillus amylolyticus_H. Next base: position 3,808,261 of record NZ_CP158832.1, on the reverse strand, counting down.
AAAAGTGAATTGCTGAGTCGTTTTACAACGGCTTTCCTTCGTTATGATGTCGCTGCCATGCTTGAGTTACTGGCGGATCAGCCTGTATTTACAGCAGATGGCGGTGGCGTTGTGCATACCGTTATGAGAACGATGAACGTTCATAAAGGTGTGCTTGCACTCCTGACCTCACGGCGAGTCCTTACGCGATTACGTGAAAGAGAATGGGTACCCATGTGGATCAATGGTGAGATTCAACTTGCGTTGATGAAAGAAGGGCATTTGTCCGAGGTAATCTGTTTGGAGTTGGACCCTTCCGGTGAGCGGATTGAGGGAGTATATCTCGTCGTAAATCCGAACAAACTTACATCTATTGACACGTCAACTCTTTGATTAATCGTGCGGATTGGATATTTAACCTTAAAAGCGGCAACCTCTGTCACGAGGATTGCCGCTTTTTTTTGCATTCACATTATGTTATTCAGTAATGGGTTGAAGAGACTGTTCTGGGGAATCGGACTTTGTTTTCTAATTAATGAAGTGGTTTATTGCTGATAGGCATCTGAGGTGCTCCGGTTGCTGGGATGTATGCCTGAAGCATCTGTTGTGTATCACTTGGCGTGAGTTGAGGTACTTGATAATAGGCATTTTTATTCTGGAACATGAAAATCTCATAAGCCATCTCGATAAAATGCTGGATCTGTGAAGCGATGACTCGGCGAACCGTTCCATTCGTGATCTCGCTACAGGACATGCCAAGAAGACTCGCATGTGACTTGATCAGTCCCAGCATGTGACCGCTAATCCCGGCATCCTTTACATCAGCCAAGCTCTGGTTTGGCTTTTTCGGTGCAGAGGGCTTAAGGCCATATACCGGCGGTACCATGTTGGGGATCATGTAAGTTGCTGTCTCTTCATGAGGCTTCTGTCCAGATGCAAAACACTCTGCTGTCAGATTGTACTGGGATAAAATGAAGTTATACTGCCGGTCCAGAATGCCAATCAGTTCCTGGCTCTGCACGAATGAACGGAAGATCATATATTGATCCAGCACGTTAATGGTGGAGGACAGGATCTCGTGTACATCGAACATCTCATGACCGCCATGATTCATGTTAGGCGTAACATTGGGATTTGTGTTTAAAGTAGGTTGTACTAAATTCTGCGAGTTCATCGAATTTGGATTCATTGGTAATTTGATTCTCCTTTGGTAAATGGTATGATTCTAGTATGCTTGCAGAGTAGTGAAATTATGTACATAAGTGAGGTTAGAGTCATTGAGAAAACTGAATTATATTCGCATATTTATTTTCCTTAGTGTGGTCACAATAGTAACGCTTGGCTTGTACTACGTAGCGGCAGATTGGCTGGATCAGCGTTATTTCCGCTTCCTGATCTGGAATCTGTTCTTGGGCTGGATTCCTTTTGTGTTCTCTTATGCAGCTTACTTTCTAAGTCATGTGAAATGGAAAGGTGCTGTATGGCTCGCAGTCGCAAGTGGACTGCTATGGTTGTTATTTTTTCCGAATTCTTCGTACATTGTTACGGATTTAATTCATCTGACAGCGAGAAGTTCCCGGTATTATGATGGTAACGGGGTGGACTACACGTACTGGTACGACTTAAGTGTTGTATTAATGTTTGTCTGGACAGGGCTCCTGCTTGGATTCCTGTCGATGTATCAGCTTCAGGAAGTGATTTATCACCGCATTGGACGCTGGACATCATGGATCTTTGTACTGGCTGGCTGTGCTCTGGGAAGTTATGGCGTATTGCTTGGACGTGTATATCGACTGAATAGCTGGGATGCACTGACGAACCGCGAGACGCTAATTGAGCTGATGCACGAAAGTGTAAGCCGCCCGTCTCTTGCATTTTGCCTGTTCTTTGGCACGTTTATCATCACAATCTATGCCACACTATACTATCTGATCAATACAGGGTCTCCCCGTGAAATGAAGAAGAGTGCAGGAAGCTCCGAGGCGGACCTGCAAGCGTTACGCTAATTTATGTTATCTTGGGCTGAACTCATTACATCTAATCTTAATGTATATTGCTGAAAAGGCTGTTCCAAGTCATACACATGGCTTTTGGAACAGCCTTTTAACATCGGATCGAGTCCTGGATCTACTGAAGAAAAATACCTCTACTTATTAGACATTAACTCAATGATGGTTTTCACAACCAATTCGGGTTCATCGTGGATAACCATATGACCACTGCGGGTGGCCGTGATGAGCCGACTATCCTTCGATATATTCAACATCTTACGCTGTCCCGATTGCCATATGGATTCGAGCTTCTGACCAATTTCAATCGGAATACCTGCACTAGCATAGTCTTGAGGACGTCCGCGTGCAATGATACGTACAGGGATTGCTCCAAGAGTTTGGTCACGAATGGCATCTTCTGTTGAATGAGCGTGGAGGGCTTCTTCTTCTTTGGCGTGAAAATAGGAGAGGGTGGCAATCACATTAACAAAAGTATCCCGATCTTGCTTGGCAACCAGACCATCAAGCATAAAGTCTGGAAATAATCTGAAAGTTCCAGATACCTTTAGCAAAGATAATAGGAATGCAGGCGGGTTTCCCTGAAACTGGGCCTGTTCCAACAAAGCCTTCGTATTCTGCTCATCATCTTCAGGTCTCGCATCAATGAGGACAAGGCTTTGAATCTCACTTGTGTAGGTCTGTGCGAAGAGCCTTGCATACATACCACCGAGAGAATGACCTACCATAACGTAAGGACCACGAATATTCTCCTTCATCAGAGCTGCATGTAAATCCTGAACGATATTCGCTCCAGTACGTTCTGTGGATGCAGATTCACTCCAGGCATACCCTGCGCGATCATACGTGACCACCGTTGCATGTTTGGCTAGTTCCGTCGGAATGTCTCTCCACGACAAACTGGTCTCCCCACTTCCAGCCTCCATAAGGATGGTTGGCGAACCACTGCCTTGTTTATGAATGTGCAGTTGGTAACCGCCGACTTGAACTAAAGTACCAGGAGGCGGAAAGTTCTTTTTGGCCTGCGACGAGGCAAACCATTCATAAAGAAATGCCGCTCCGATTAGCAATAACATTGTGTAGCATATCCTTATGATGAAGGTGAGAACTCTGAATTTCTTGCGTTTTGAGGCTGGGATAGTTGTATGCGTGGTCATATGAATTCCTCTCTTACAGTTGTTTTTATTTAGTACAATGTATTAAAAATTATTATAGCACAGTGTATTACTAAAAGAGAAGGATGGTGTATAATATGGTCATGCCAAAAATCGTAGATCATGAAGCTCAAAGGAAAATCGTTGCTGATGCAGCAATTCGGGTCATACAAGATCATGGACTCGAGCATGCTACAGTTCGAAATATAGCAAAGGAAGCGGGACTATCTGTTGGTTCCATGCGTCATTATTTTGCCACACAGGCCGAATTGTTCACCTTTTGTATGAATCTTTTTGCAGAACGGGTACAGAAAAGGGTGGAGGCGTTACAGATGAGTGAATCTGTACTGCAGGATATGAAGAATCTGCTCTTGCAATTTCTCCCGTTGGACGAAGACAGAATGATGGAAATGGAGGTCTGGTTTACGTTTACAGCCAAATTATTGGTGTACCCTGAATTAAAAAAGTTAAGTGATCAGATGCATCAGGGGATGTATCGGTCTGCTCAGCGGGTAATACAGGAGTTGCAGGAGCAGGGCATGACACATCCTGATCTGGATGCCGAGATGGAGACGGAGAAGTTATATGCTCTTGTGGATGGACTCGCCATTCATATGTTAATGCAGCCAGATAGACTTACAGTAAAACGAGTGAATCAAGTGATTGAACAGCACTTGAGTATGCTATGTCCAACTTAATTTTACATTGTATGAAGAAGGGTTATTTCCTTTTATAAGGGGGTAATCCTTCTTTTTATGAAAATGTTGCAGGTATGCAGGATATGACGAAGAATTAAGAATGAGAATGTAATGAATACATAGACAAGTAGGTGAACAACAAAATGTTGAATGTATTAGAGCTGACAACAAAAGTAGAACATGTCATGGAACGTGTGAATTTTTCGGGTGTTGTATTACTCCAGCAAGCCGGGAAAACCCTTCTGAATATGAACCGTGGTTATGCGAATCGCAGTGAAAAACTTGCCAATCAGGTGGATACACGCTTTGGAATTGCATCAGGATGTAAAATCTTCACGGCAGTGAGTATATGCCAACTCATTGAAGCGGGTAAGTTATCTGCTGATTCCAAGCTGAACGATGTGTTGGATGTGGAGTTTCCGCTGTGGGACGAAGGGATCACCATCCAGCAATTGTTAACCCACACGTCAGGTATTCCGGATTATTTCGATGAAGAAGTAATGGAAGACTTTTCAGAATTGTGGAAAGACAGACCGGTTTACGCAATGCGGCGTTTAAGTGATTTTCTGCCCATGTTTCAGCATCTGCCGATGAAGTCTGCTCCGGATGAACGTTTTCACTACAACAATGCGGGTTTCATTGTGCTGGGGCTTATCGTGGAACAGCATTCAGGACTGTCGTTTACAGATTATGTGGAAGAATACCTTTTCAAAAGGATTGGCATGAAGGACTCCGGTTATTTCGTAACAGATCAGCTTCCGCGTAACACCGCTTTAGGGTATATCGATCATGAAGATGGCTCCTGGAACACCAATATGTTCTCCATCCCTGTCAAAGGTGGATCAGATGGTGGGGCCTATGTTACAGCGCCGGATATGGTTCGATTTTGGGATGCTTTGCTGGGTCACCAATTGTTGAATGCTGAGACAACACGGCAGTTATTAACTCCACATGCTCATCAAGAGGATGAAGAGTATTATGGGCAGGGGATCTGGATTGACCGCAAGGGGGAAGGGATTTTCAAATTTCATGTCATGGGGTTTGATCCAGGGGTGTCGTTCATGTCTTCCGTGTATCCGGACTATGATCTGCAGCTGGTTGTGGTCTCTAATCAAGAGTCTGGTCCATATCCAATAACGATGGCCATCGAAGAAGCTTTGGCATGAAGAATAAACCCTCAGCCTATAGGCAGGTTATGGCCACAAGGTTGGGGGTTCATTTATAGGACGAGATAGATAGAATGCTCGTGCTCATAACATTTTCCAAAGTTCAGGGGCGATTAATCGAGGGAAAACATCCAGTGGAGGTTTCTCTTTCTTTCGTTTGTCATTGGTTAGCACCGTAACAAGTTCCAGCTGAGGGACAATATATACATACTGACCACCAAACCCTCGCGCGTAATAATAATGAAGATTGGGTCTGTCGTTTTCAGCAGCAATATCTTCGGCGGCAGACCTTTCATTCGGATAGACATCGACCCACCAATGCCAGGCATAACTGCCGTGATTCGGTGGAGTGACTGTAATGAAAGGCTGCGTCGAACGGGATAGGAGATCACTTGAAATAAGAGACTCACCCTCCCACATACCTTGCTGTAGAAACAGCTGGCCGAATTTCAGCAGATCTGCGGGCAACATCTTCATACCGAATCCGCCAGTATGGACACCTTGTGGGTCACTTTCCCATTCATAGTCCTTAATTCCCAGCGGGCCAAAAAGATAACGTTCTGCGAACTCGGCTACGTTCATGTCTGCATTTTGCATCAGGATGGCGGATAGAATCTGTGATACTCCTGAATTGTACTCCATATGTGTACCCGGTACATGACTTAACCGTTGTTCCAACGCAAAATCCACCCAATGATCGGTGCGGGTCATGCGAGGGAATGAATTCTGCCCGCCGAACTCATCCCAGTTGAATCCGGCTGTCATGGTGAGCAGTTGTTCCAGCGTGATCGCAGGTTTACGCGGGTCAGGATCGGATGTCAACTGTGGGAAAAAGGTGGAGATTGGGGTTGATGCCTCTGGTAACAAGCCTTTATCCATCGCAATACAGATGAGTGCGGATAGCACACTCTTGGTACAGGAATTGATTTTTGCAATATCGGTCGCAGCCTCTTGGTTGCGGTAGTGTTCGTACATAAGCTCACCGCGTACGCTGACGAGGCCGCTTCGCAGATCCAGCGGTGGAATGATCTGTTGTAACTTGAATGACAGTAATGAAGGATTCATAGTGTCCTTTCTGTACGGTTGATTTGTAAGAATTTTTGTGGGAATAGGTGTCCATTATCTTAGCATACTCCCAAGGTAGGGCTCAACAAGCGCTACATTATTATGTCAAAGCAAACATGTAAAATGCGATTTTTTTGCGAGTGGTTTCAGATTTGGGACGTTGTTTAGGATCGAGAATGGATACTCAAGCTAATATTTTGATTTTTCACAATTTGTGGTTATATAGTTAACCTCTTTCCTATGAACATATGGAAGAATTTTTTACCATTATGAATATGCGAATATAGGAAAAATATCATATGAAAAATGAACTATGTTAGTGCGTATTAAGGTTAGAAATGGTAAAATATCAATGCCTAAACATGGAATAAGCAGATGAGAGATAAATAAATATAGGGTATAGTGTAGAATCAGTGTTTTAGCAAAAGAACTTATTTGAAATTATAGTAATCTAATACTGAATTGAGGAATTAAACATGGCGATTATTGATGTAATTAAGTATGATGGCTCACCTGATGTGTTTGCTTGGAAACATCCTGAGACTGAACTGGGAACATGGACCCAGTTAATTGTAAATCAATCTCAACAAGCAATTCTTTTCAAGGATGGAAGAGCGCTTGATATGTTTGGACCCGGAAGGCATACGCTGAGTACTGCGAATATCCCAATCTTGAACCGACTCGTTAACCTTCCGTTCGGAGGAAAGTCACCTTTTGCAGCAGAAGTATGGTATGTCAATCAAGTAAGCGCATTGGACGTTAAATGGGGAACGGCGAATCCGATTCAGATTCAGGATCCCAAGTATAATATTATTGTTCCCGTAAGAACATTTGGACAAATGGGAATTAAAATTTCGGATTCACGAAAATTTTTGGTCAAGCTTGTGGGCACACTGCCTGAGTTTAATCAAGTTAATATGATTAATTACTTCCGCGGGCTGATTATCATGAATATTAACTCCATGTTGTCCTCATATCTAATACATAGAAAAGTAAGTGTTTTGGAGATCAATGCATATATCGCTGAGATATCACGACATTTTGCAGATACGATAGCTTCTACTTTTGAAGAATTTGGTATTGAGTTAATCAACCTGTATATTCACAATGTCAATCTGCCCGAAGAAGACCCTTCCGTCATTCGATTAAGAGAAGCTTTGGCACGCAAAGCTGAGATGGATATCATTGGGTACACATATCAGCAAGAACGTTCGTTTGATACGCTTGAAGGTGCAGCGAAGAATGAAGGAAGCATGCAGTCAGACATCATGGGCGCAGGGCTTGGTATGGGTATGGGAGTTGGTCTGGGGGGTTCTTTCAGTAGCGAAATGTCCCAGATGTCTAAAGTGATGTCTACTAAGGAAACGCCTGCAGTAAGCATATGTAAGCAGTGTCATCATCCGAACCAGGAGAACAGCTCTTTTTGCAGCAAATGTGGCAATTCGTTAGCCGAAAAATCGGTAGCAACAACAGATTGCAACAATTGTGGACATGCCTTGCCAAAGGGAACCAAATTCTGTCCTAACTGTGGTGACAAATATCATGCATGTCCTTCATGTGGGGCGGATAATGCGGAGAATGCATTGGAATGTAAGCAATGTCATCAACCGATGCCTAGCCCATGCCCTAACTGTAACCATATGAATTCCGGTCATACAAAATTCTGTGGCAACTGTGGCACAAGTTTAAGCTTGAAATGTAGTCGGTGCCAACATGAAGTAAAACCCGGCCAGAAGTTCTGTCTCGATTGCGGAAACAATCTGCAAGAAGGAGGACAGGCATAGTGATGGTAAAACGGAGCAATCTCTTGATTTTGGATGTCGTCTATTTAATATGCATGTTATTATCCTCAATCGTTTCTTTTACGCTGTTTAATCATGCGCTTCTATCGTTTGCTTTTTGGATGAATCTCGTTGCTTCTTATGTAGCGATTACGGCTATTTGGATCTACGCACGGTTCATCATGCAAAATATGGATCGGTTTAAACGATTTGTTCCAGGATACACAGCTTTAGGTGTAGTATTGGTTATTTATCTGATTTGTGTGATGATCTACACGTTGTTAACAGGTTCAGCAGATCATGCGCTTCGCTGGTTCGTATTGTTACACACGTTAACGATTGCGATCGCAATTATTTTGTGCGGAATCATTATGATCTATATTCAGAGTGCGCGCCGTCATGAAACAGATGAACATACCAAAATCGCAAACTTACAATTAATTGAAAAAGCTTTACAGCAATTGCTTCACACTATGGTGCAACAACCGGTCCTAACTGTGGAAGAGGAGCGCAAAACCGTTCAATCATTAATTGAACTTGTAAAGTATAGTGACCCAATCACTCCGGATTCCCTTGAGAAAAATGACCGCCAGATCTTGCTGGACATTGAATTGATGAACAGTGAGCTTGCAAATCAGTACGAAGCAGGGGAATTGGTAAATAGTGAACGTTTTGCTTCGCAATTATCCCAGTTAAAGTTCCGTTTGAAAGAGCGCAATCAACAGATCATGACAAGTAAATCATAAATTGCAGGAGGAAACGCGGTGAAGAAATTTTTTGGCATTTTATTCATTATTCTTTCGTCCGTGACGATCCTGTTATCTTTAATATTAATATCCGAAGGAACAGAAACGGCTATTATCAGTACGATTATTCTTTTTATCCCTGGGGTTATCGTACTTGTTACGGGCATTAAAATGTGTGGTCGACCTAAATCTCAGTCTAAGATTGATCCATACCAGCATTACGATTCTAATGATAGGCAAGATCAGGTATATCAGCATCATGTGAAATATGAAGAGGCCCCTCAAGAAACTGTAGCCGTGAATTGTTCAGGGTGTGGAGCCAAGGTAAGGGGATATCCTACTTCGTCTGCGGATTGTGAGTATTGCGGAACAACGATGAGGATCTCGTAGTTGTAGCTAATACCAATACACTTAACTGCTTTTACAGATACCTGTAGTGTTTACCGCTAGGTATAGAGTGTTGTTTTTGGGAGGAATCAGATTGAGGAAGTTTTTCGGGCTCATTTTTATGGTGTATGCAATTGGCATACCCATTGCTTTTTTCAATGCAGACAATCACAAAAGTGGAGATCTATTTGGCATAATAGGAGTTATGATCGTTGAAACTTTATTTTTGTTTTTTGGCATTAAATTGCTTAGGAAAAAACGTGTTAAGAAAAAGCGTGGCCCGGAACGAAAGTTTTATGGGGGAGATTATGGAGGTCATCTTGATCGCGAAAATTCGAATCCGCATACTTATTCAAGTTACAATAGCAACACCGTGAGTTACAGTAGTCATAATACAATCAACTATACAGAGATCAATTTTTCAGATATGGAAAACGATGAAGAGAAGGTCGAAGAAAAAGTAGAGGAGCCGCAAAGGCCTATTTCAGTAAGTTGCCCGGGATGTGGGGCGAAGGCAAAAGTGCTTCCTAAGCAATCAACGGACTGCGAGTATTGTGGAACAACAGTTGTAGCAACTTAGACGGTTCAGCATGGATGCGAGAAAGGATTGAGCCTTATTCCTATGGAGTCAGGCTTTTTTTTCCCCTCATTTAAGAATTTAAAACTCTGCCTTAATGTGGCCCCGATAATGAAACGTTTCGAAAATTATATTTATTGATAATCCCTATTATATATAGCATTTGTAAGCGTTCTATTTTGTGGTTTACTGAAATGGGAATTTTATGATAACATATACACGAAACGTTTCGAATCCATTTGAAGGGAGAACATCATGAAAAAAGCAAAAATATTCAGCTTCATTTTAACTTTGTGTCTGTTGGCTAATTTAGCTTTAACTCCTATGGCCTCAGCAGGTGACTCAAGCCATTTAATTGGATTTCGAGCAGAATTGAAAGCGATTGCATATAAAACCTATACGTTTTTTGAGGACTATACGGATCAGAACACCGGCTTGACTTACGATGAAGTACGGCTCATTGAAAACGGGACAGAAGAAGCCAAACGTACCTCACCCACGAACATCGCAATGTATATGATGAGTACCGTTTCAGCGCAACAGTTGGGCATTATTTCTAAGAAAGAAGCTGTACATCGTCTGCAAACGACTATCAATTCCCTAGAAAAGTTAGAAAAGTGGAACGGCCTATTTTATAACTGGTATAACACAGATGACGGTTCAGTGAAGAAAGATTGGGGACAATTTATATCCCAAGTCGATAATGGCTGGCTATCCGCTGGTTTAATTGTTGTTGGGCAAGCCTATGAAGAACTTTATGGGGCAACGAGCGATTTGGTAGAAAATATGAATTATACTCCGTTATATGATCCTGAAGTCGGTCAATTCCGCGGAGGCTATGATGTGGCTAAAGGCGCGCTGACGGACCACCATTATGGAATGTTTTACACGGAACCACGTGTAGGCAGTTATATTGCTATTGGGAAAGGTGACGTTCCTCAAGAACATTGGTGGAAGATGTATCGCACATTACCTCAGGAATGGGATTGGCAAGCTCAGATTCCTCAAGGCAAATCCGTTAAGTACGATGGAGTGGATGTGTTTGAAGGAAGTTATGTATACAAGGATACAAAGTTCGTGCCAAGCTGGGGAGGCAGTATGTTTGAAGCTCTTATGCCCGGTATGGTTATAAAGGAAAAAGACCTGGGTACTCAAGCTTTGGGATTGAACAACCAGCGTCATGTCGAATTGCAAATCGAATATGCCAAAGAAAAAGGGTATGCGGCATGGGGCTTTTCACCTTCTGCAACTCCGACAGGTTACAGTGAGTTTGCAGCAACGCTATTAGGTACCTCAGGTTATAAAGATGGAGCAACAGTGACCGCACACGCAACATTCCTTGCCCTGGATTACGCCCCTGAAGCTGCTCGAAAGAACATCAAAGTTTTAAAGAACTTCAAAATGGTTGGCAAATATGGCTTCTATGACTCCGTCAATGTGGAAACGGGAGAGATTGCGAAGGCTTATCTGGCACTGGATCAAGGGATGATTATGGTGTCGATTGCTAACTATCTTCAGGATGGCGTTATACGCAATTATTTTCACAGTGATGAGATAGGGCAAAAGCCAGAAGGATTATTGAAAAAAGAAGTGTTTTCCATTCAATAAAGGGTTGCTTTAGATTAGAGCAAGTTCACTAACGAAATGGGACGAAGATAAAAAGATGGGCGGAACGAAGCAGGGTGTCAGCATGCTTCGTTCCGTTTTTGCGTTTACCACTGATAATGAAGTCGCAGATCGATTAGATTATGGGGCTTATCCGCATTGGGGATCATATGATGCTCCTTTTGTTCTGCACTAATCGATGCTAAGCTACTTGATATCTAGTAATCTGTAGAAATATGAATAAATGAATTATATTAAAGCCATTCAGAGACTTCTATTTGTGGATAGAGTCTGACTCGCTTCAATTCACTTTATAAAAAAGGAACGATGTTATGGACACAGGTATGAGTCGCAACAAGATACTGGGTGCGTTTTTGAAATCGCGGAGAAGCCGCATTCGGCCGGAACAAGTCGGATTGACGGGATCTTATGGACAGCGAAGAACGCCGGGTCTGAGAAGGGAAGAAGTAGCCGTATTGGCTGGTGTCAGTGCAACGTACTACACGTGGCTTGAACAGGGTAGGGAATTCGCGGCTTCGCGAGAAGTGATGGAGAGCATAGCGAACGCGCTCCAGTTAACGCTTGAAGAGAAGAATCATCTGTTTGACATATGGGACCCTAATCAGGAACATGAATTTCTTGCTTCGTATTCTCAGCTGGAGCCAGGGTGGCAGAGCATTATTGGTCAGTTGACTCACCCCGCTTTTATTACGAATGAACGGTCCGAGGTACTTGCCTGGAATGAGGCTGCCAATACGAACCTCTTCAACTTTTCCTCGATGAATGTGAATGAACGTTTAATGATGCGGATTTTATTTCTGGATACTACGCTCAGGGAGCGTATGCACAACTGGGAGGAATTCGCACGGCACTCCGTAGCGGTTTTCCGTACGTACTATGACAAGTATTCGAGTGACCGCGAATTTAGCAAAATCGTAAAACAATTGAGTGAAGAAAGTGTAGACTTCCGAAGAATTTGGAATCTGCACCAAGTCGAAATGAAACAAGTCAATCGTGTCCTGCTTGAAACGACGGATCGGACAGATGGTATTGGGTATGCGTACGATATCTTTTCCATGAATAATCTAAACAGCCAATCAGGTATTCATTGTTGTATTTATGTTCCTGTTACCGGGTAACGGTTCGGTCATCCTGGTAATTTCTTTACTAGCATAAACAGAGTGTGGTTGGGGTCCCGGGAGTGAAATAGAATGAACTCAAGTTCAAACGTTTTTATTTAATGTTTCACTAGACGTTTCTATTTTAACGTGAAAAGAGGGAGCCACATGCTCAAGACAAGAACACTGGGAAATGATCAATTGCGAATATCCGGGCTCGGCCTAGGTGTAATGATGATGCCGGATAATGACGAATCGGTTCATACCATTCAGGGTGCATTGGATGCAGGAGTCACCATGTTTGATACGGCAGATCTGTACGGAGAACATGAAAAACAGCGATTTGGAGGGAATGAAAAGTTGCTTGGGCGTGCGCTGCAAGGTCGGAGATCGGAGGCCATCGTTGCTACCAAATTTGGTATAACACACACGCAGGGCCCCAAGGGAGATCCGGCCTACATCAAAAAGTCAGTAGATGCGAGTCTCTACAACCTGGGGATGGATTATATCGATCTGTATTATCAGCATCGTCCTGATCCCAATACACCCATTGAAGAGACCATCGGCACGCTTGCCGATCTGGTTCAACAAGGGAAGATACGTTATATTGGTTTGTCCGAGGCGCCAGTAGAGATCATTCGGCGTGCGCATGCCGTTCATCCGATTACAGCATTGCAGACGGAATATTCATTGTGGAGTCGAGAAATTGAGGATGAGATTATGCCTGTCCTGCACGAATTGAACATTGGCTTGGTTCCATACAGCCCATTGGGACGTGGCTTCCTGACTGGTCAGATCCGATCTATAGACGATTTGCCGGAAGATGATTATCGTCGTCACTATCCGCGCTTCCAAGGTGAGAACTTTCAGAAGAATCTGGAGGTAGTTGGATTAATCCGAGAGATGGCTGTGCAAAAAGGATGTACGGTTTCTCAGCTTGCCTTGGCTTGGTTGCTTGCAAAGGGAGAACATATCGTTCCCATCCCGGGGACTCGCAGCTTGGAAAGAGTTCACGAGAACTTAGGAGCGTTACAGGTTTCGCTTACGCATGATGAGATGAAGCAGATCGATCATATATCACCTCAAGGGATTGCAGCCGGAGGCAGATTCCCTGGTCAAGCCTAGTTCATTAGTACATGGATGAAGAACTATATATAACATGTGTCAACAGTATTATCTTTCTATTCTCCGGCATACAGTACAACGATGAGATGTATGCTCAAGGAGGAGAAATGATCGTATGATAAATCCGGTTTTGCAAGCCCCGAATGTTCCGCTGGCTGCCGATTCCAATGCGGTTGTCAATTATCAGCGGGATTCACGCAACTATGTAACCCAGTTGTTTGGAGAACAGCTGCCGACCATTGCGAATGGTTTCTTTAACGTGTACTTAAGCAAAGGGATTATTGTACAGCCGCACTGGCACACCAATGTCACGGAGATGGTTGTGGTCATCACCGGTGAAATTACAGCGTCAGTCTTCAATCCGTTTATGCGTGAACGATTGACATATCGTCTGAAACCAGGTCAGGTTGTGGTATTTCCGAAAGGCTGGTTTCACTGGTTTGTCGCTGAGACAGATGATGTATATGTGTTAACGATCTTTGATCAACCTACGCCTGATATTGTGTTTGGAGCGGATTTCTTGGCTGCTACACCGCCGGAGGTAGCTCATCGCGCGTACTGTTTGGATGAAGAGGCGTATGCCAGAGCCGTTGCGTCCATTAAAAATGATGCCATTCTGGGCCCTCCAATAGGGTGTGATACGCAGGTTTCTGATCAATCGACATCACCTTCCAAGACGTCTGTGTCGCCATCCAGTAAACTGAAGTCTTAATTCAAAATTTCTTATTTATGATCAAAGTACACAGCCTGTAACTGGAGAATAACAGTTGCAGGTTTTTTGACGTGTTGATGTAATAATCGTTAGTATAGTATGAACATCCAACAAAAACGGAGGACTCATGTAATGAACATACCAGAAATGAAAACGCTTGAAACTGCAATGAGTTATGCACCTATTTTGATGTTTGACAGAGCCGAACCTTTTTATCCTGATTTTGTTGGCATTTCTGTGTTGCATCAATCTGGGCCTTCACCATCGTTCAGAAGGGACATTAAGTTTCCAACCGAGGCAGTACAATATGTAATTGAATATGCAATCTGGTGGGATTATGAGATTGGACATCTGTATGAAATGGAGCATGTATGGGTTTATGTGGGTCATGACGGAGAGGTAGTAGACTGTGAAGCCAGCTTTCATGGGAAGGTGCTGCGCGGATTGTTGAAGGAACGGGTCAATGTGGTTGGACATCATGTATGTCTGTACTCGCAGCCTGGCAAACATGCTTTCTCACCACTTCCGGTTGTATTTGAGTTATTGCCAAACCTGTATAGTGCAGCAGGTGCCCAAGCTGGATGTGATGGGCTACTTGTGAATGAGTTGTTTCAAGATTATTTTGAAACGAATGAACAGATCGATGCTCAGGTAGAGCGTTATCTGCAGACCAAAGCGTTTGTACCTACCATGGAGTTCGAAGAATATATACTAAAACCAGAGATGTTCATGACGTGGGATAATCTGTTTCGTATTATTCCGCATAGGATTAAGGACCGATTAATGGAACTTGAGCAGCTTTACAGCACATAGTTAAATCGTTTTAAACGGGTTTTATGTAAATTTAATGTGTGTTTATTCGCTTCAAAACCAAACTTGGTTGATTCGGGTTTGGTTTTTTAGCGTGGAAAATGATATGTGTTAGACGGAAGAACTATACAACTTCTTATGCAAAATTAAGAAGAGCATATCATATGAGGGTTTGTATGGAGATGTATGTATAAGTCAATACGGAATGTTAAGTATACGTACATATGTAATTTGTAAAAACGATTTAGTAGGTAAAAAGTTTTAATTATATTAAAAAGAAGATTCTTTATATCTGAAATAAAAATTCATAATTGTGCAAAATTGTAGAAATAAAAACATTCTATTCAGTTTTAGTATATTTATGTCGAAATAGATCGTAAGTTGTCTGGAGCGCGACCTAGAGAAGGGTTTACCAACCAAGCGTTATATACATAACTGGACACTACTAGCCTAGGAGGAGATTACATGAAGTGGTTTGGAAACTTGAAAACAGCAACAAAGATTATCTCAGCATTTTTAATTGTGTCGATAATCCTTGCGGCGCTTGGAGTCTACTCGGTAGTAACATTGAGAAGTACGAACGAACGAATGCAAGAGATGTATAACAATAATCTAATCTCTGTGAAAGAGTTATCCTCTGCTCAGATTGATTATCAGAGATTGCGAGTTAACGTACGTGATTTGAACTTCGAAACAGTAGCAGCAGCAAAGACCACAATTACGGAGAATATTGCGATGATTCGTCAATCCATGGAGGATCGACTTGCTACATACCGTCCTCTTGCAACTACTCCTGAAGAAATGGAATTGCTTCGTAAATTAGATCCCCAGTATGGCACTTATATGAAACTATATGATCAAGGTGTCACTATGGCGTTATCGGATGGTACCTCTGCTTTTCAGACATTTCTGAAAGACTCACTGAAACAGCCGGGTGATGAACTTGTACAAACGTTGACGGATCTCATAACCCTGAATGGAACATTGGCTGAACAGGCGAATACGAAGGCAGAAGAAGCGTACACAATGGCCTTTACGGTAACCATTGTTCTGGTAGTTGCATCTGTACTTTTTAGTATACTGATCGGTTACATGATCTCTCGCTCGATTTCCAAGCCACTGATGGCCATGCTTGGTCTGGCTACGGAAGTTGCAGGTGGAAATCTGACCCTCAAGTCAGACATCTCCAGCAAAGATGAAGTAGGTCAACTGGCTGGGGCACTGAATCGTATGGTGGATAACTTGAAAGAGTTAATCAACAACATCGTGATGAACTCCCAAAGTGTTGCTGCTTCTTCGGAACAGATCTCAGCCAGCACACAGGAAATAGCAAGTACCAGCACAAGTCAATCCAGCGAGGCAGGAAACATTTCCGAATTGTTCAAGGAGCTCTCACTTGCAATTAACTCTGTCGCTGCAAGTGCGGAAGAAGCGGCTGAATTGTCCAATGATACTGTGAAGACTGCGCGTGAAGGTGGACTCGTTGTGCAGAATTCATTGGTAGGCATGCAAGCTGTTAATACGAAAATGACCAAACTTGAAGATGATTCCCGTAAAATTGGTGACATCATTGAAGTGATTGACGATATCGCTGAGCAGACCAACCTGCTTGCGCTGAATGCAGCAATTGAAGCGGCACGTGCTGGAGAACAGGGACGAGGGTTCGCTGTAGTAGCAGATGAAGTCAGGAAGCTTGCAGAACGAAGCGGCGAGGCGACCAAAGAAATTACAGCTATTATCAAAGCGATGCAGGAAAATACGAGACAAAGTGTGCAGGCAGTAGCAGCCAGTGTTGAGCAGTCTTCCATGACTGGACAGGCTTTTGATCAGATTATTGATATGGTCAATAACTCCTCACAGAAAGTAAACGAAATTGCTGCTGCATGTGAAGAGGAAGCAGCCCAAGCCGCAGAGGTGATGAGCTCTGTTGAATCCATCTCGGCTTCCAGTGAGGAATCCGCGGCTGCATCGGAAGAGACGGCGGCAACCTGCCAGTCTCTGGCACATCTGGCGGAAGAACTGGCGAATTCTGCAGCTGTCTTCAAAACCCAATAAACCAATTGAATTGAGAGTGAATCGATGTCTTCACTTCAGAAGGAACAATATATTGAACTGTCTGTAGGTGCAGAGACTTGCGCCATTCGAATCGAAGAAATTCACGAAATTATTAAAATACTGAGCATCACAGATATCCCATTCAGTCGCCCAGAGATCAAAGGGGTCGTTAATCTGCGTGGCAAGGTTGTATGCGTGATGAGTCTGCGGAACCTGCTGGGTATGCCGGATGAACCGGACACCAGAGCAACGCGTATCATCGTAGTACGACATCAGGATGAATATATTGGTCTGATCGTGGATCGAGTGAACAAGGTAACCACCTATTCGGAAATACATCCGCCAACCGGAGGTTATGGTCGTAACCGTGAAGGTTTGTTCCATGGTGTGGGTCAACAGGAAGACAAGCTTGTGGGCATTTTGAAACTGGACGAAATATTGGGCGGTTAGGGAGGTATATACGAATGATGGATTTGTCTGCCTACCGTGACATCTTTATCGAAGAACTGAATGACCAACTGGAACGTATGGATCAGTCTTTGCTGGCATTGGAACATTCGTCTTCTGTTGAACTGGTTCAAACACTGTTTCGGGCAGCCCATACCATCAAGGGATCGGCATCCACAATGGATTTTCGTGAATTAAGCGACCTCACGCATGAAGTGGAGTATGCCCTTGAATGGGTCCGGGAGAAAAAACCGGAGATGACTTCGGAGCTAATTGATACGTTGTTCCGCTCTTTGGACGCCATGAAGGTGCTTCGTGATCAGTATATCCGTGGAGAAGCCTATTCAGACTTTCGAGCGGTAGTACGAGAAATAAAGGATTTAATTCAAACCCCTGCAGTAGTTGGGCAACTTAAAGCACCTCTTTTGCAACCAGCAGAATCGATTGTGGCACAGGCAGCTATAGTGTCAGGCAAGCAGTTATTGTCCATTCATATTGTGCTGGAACAGAAGTGCATGATGAAAGCGGCCAGATATCATATTTTACAACAACGCATTGGGGACATCTGTGGTACGGTTGTCGCTACTTCGCTCATGGAGAGCCAACCGGGCTCGGAGAATGAAGATGATCATTATAGTCAGTTCATCATCATCGCGGCTACTTCAAAGGACACACAGCAGCTTAAGGCAGAGCTGTCTTCAGACTCGGATATCCATATGTTGGAGATTGATCCATATCTGCTGAAATCTAATGAGGTTGCAGCGACTTCTGCACCGCTTGAACTAATCTCTGAAACAGAGCAAACGAAACAAAGGTTACCTACCGTGAATACAACTGGCCCGGATGAGAAAGTGAAAGCTGCTCAACCTACAGTTCGTGTGAGTGTTGAACGTCTGGACCATTTAATGAATTTGGTTGGCGAACTCCTAATTGATCAAACATCCCTTGCAGATCTTAGTGGATCGGGTGCGCGTAAGGAGTCTTCTACACTCATCCAGAGTATTAGTGGTGTATCCGATCATATGGGCAGGGTGATCAAGGAACTCCAAGAAGGTGTAATGAAGACACGGATGTTACCCATTGATCAATTATTCAGTCGCTTCCCGAGATTGGTTCGTGACCTTTCGCAGAAGCTGGGTAAGGATCTGGAACTGGTTATTCAAGGTGGGGAGACTGAGCTTGACCGGATGATTATTGAAGAATTGAGTGACCCGCTGATCCATCTCATTCGCAACAGTGCTGATCATGGCATTGAAAGTGCAGAGGTTCGGGGGGAGAAAGGTAAACCGTCCAAAGGACGTATTACATTAACTTCGTTTCATGAAGAAAATCATGTCGTCATTCGTTATTCGGATGATGGCAAAGGTATCGATGGGGAGAAGATCAAAGCTTCCGCTTTGGGTAAAGGCATCATTAGTGAGGAACAGGATGCACGTCTTACAACACAGGAAGCTGTCCATCTCATATTTGAGCCCGGTTTCTCTACCGCTTCTTCTGTAAGCGAAGTATCGGGACGCGGCGTTGGAATGGATATCGTGCGTAGTCAGATCGGACGGCTCAACGGCATCATTGATATCGATACAGAAGTTGGTGTTGGAACCACGTTTACGATTCGTCTGCCGCTCACTTTGGCCATTATTAAAGGTCTGTTAGTCAAAGTGTCGGGTCGTGTTCTGATCTTGCCGATGTACAATGTGGCCGAAATTGTTCGAATTTCACCTGAAGATATTCAGATGATCCAAGGGCAACAAGCCATCCTGAATCATGGTCGAATTGTACCTTTTCACAGACTGTGTGACAAACTCAACTATCCGCGAATAGATCGTAAATCCAAAACCATTCCACTGGTGATTGTGCGTTCCGTCGACAAAATTGCAGCATATGCAGTAGATGAGATCATAGGAAATCAGGAAGTCGTTATTAAGACACTTGGGACGTATCTGGGTGCGATGAACCATCTTTCTGGTGCAACGATCCTTGGTAATGGTAAAGTAGCCCTTATATTGGACGCGTCCTATCTGGTCAGTCACTAATCGTTAGATAAACTTTACATTATGCAGGCCAAAGAGCCTCATCATTCTTAAATGGATGGTGAGGCTTTTGGTTGTACCCTTTTGACATTGCAGCCACTCAGGATTTGAAAATGAGATCCATAAACCGGTTGGCAGCCAGAGAAATCGGCATATTGCGCTTGGTCATGATTCCAACATGGGAAGGGGGAAGCGGTACATCAAGCTGAATTTCGAAGAGAGAGCCTTCCTCCAGCTCTTTGGAGATGAATTCTCGTGTGACATAGGAAATACCCAATCCCCGACGGGCAAATTCAATGAGCAAATCAACGCTACCGACTTCAATCTCAGGCTTCAACGTGTAATTATAGCTGTTAAACAACTCGGTTATAGCCATCCGAACCCGGCTGTTCCGCGAGAAGAGAATCAGTTGATGCTCTAGAAGCATCTCAAGTGTCATGACTTTACCCTTTAACTGAGCATAACGTTCCCCTGCCACAAAACAGTCTTTCAACTGAATGCTTTCTCTGACTTCGAGCTGTGGATCAACAATGGGCATCCGAACAACACCAAGATCGATCTTGCCTTCTTTGAGAAAGGTGATGACTTCCGGCGTGGTTCCATGACTCAGATGTAGCTTGATGTTAGGATACAGGGTGTGGAATTCCTCTAAATATGCCAGCATGTAATGCTTGAACAAGGAGTCACTGCCACCAATCCGGAGTTCACCATTGTCGAGATTCTTCAGTGCGGCCATTTTTTCTTCCGCAAGTGAGATCAGAATCTGGGATTGTTCAATATAGGAGTACAGACTGGCACCTTCCTGTGTCAACGCTACACCCTTAGAATTTCGATAAAACAAAGTGAGACCAAAGCTCTCTTCCAATTGCTTAATGGCATGACTGACGCTGGGTTGAGTGATGTACAGTGCTTTCGCAGCCTGTGTCAAACTTCCCGTTTTGGCGGCCCAATAAAAGACTTTATATAGTTCGTAATTTGTTGTCATAGATGTGGTCTATAGCTCCTGTGAAATATATTAATTACTTGTATGGCTATAAAACGTATTATAGTGTAACTACAACAAAGAAACCAGAGTTACTTGGAAGGAGAACGGTGAGATGGAACCAACTACCATTGTTTTATTTGGTGCTACTGGCGATTTAGCCAAAAGAAAAATATATCCTGCCTTATATAACTTATATCTTGAGCAGAAGCTTCCTGAAACCTTCTCATTGATTGGTCTGGGGCGTAGAGATTGGTCTGATGAATTCTTTCAGGCACAAGTGGAAAAATCATTAAATGAATTTTCCAGACGCCAGGCTGATCCTGAAGATGTGAAGTCATTTGTGAAAGCTTTCCGCTACAGTGTATTGAATATAAGCCATAAGGAAGATTATATAAAGCTGTTAGGTCTAGTTGAACAAAGAGAAGCTGAGCTTGGCATTCCGTCCAATCGCTTGTTTTATCTCTCGGTTGGTCCGGAATTTTTCGAACCGATTGCCGAGAATATTCAAGAAAGTGGACTGGGTTCCACAGAGGGCTGGAAACGCCTCGTCATCGAGAAGCCATTTGGTCACGATTTACAGTCCGCCAGAGACCTTAATCGCAAATTAAGCGAATCGTTCACGGAGGAAGAGATTTATCGGATTGACCACTATTTGGGCAAACCAATGGTACAGCGTCTGGAGACGTTGCATCAGAGTAACCCGATCATGAAGGCGCTATGGAACAATCGTTACATCTCCAATGTGCAAATTACGGCGAATGAGACTGTAGGTGTTGAAGAACGTGCATCCTATTATGATCATGTAGGCGCTGTGAGAGACATGTTCCAGAATCATATGTTGCAATTGCTTATGATGATGGCGATTCAGCTTCCATACAACAGTACTTCCGAAAAAGTTGGATTGAAGAAAAAACACATTATGGAATCGATCCAGCCGTTACAAAAGCAAACTGTGGGCGCAAGCATCATCCGTGGACAGTATGCAGCAGGCAACATTCAAGGCCAACCGGTTAATGCTTATACTGCTGAACCGGGTGTAGCAGAGAATACGATGAATGACACATTCATTGCTGCCAAATTGCAAATTGATGATTTCTTCTGGCGTGGTGTTCCATTCTACATTCGTACGGGTAAAAGAATGAAGGAGAAATCAACACGTATCGTGATTGAATTCAAAGAACCTTCAGGACAGACGAATGTGCTGAAAAACAAAGGTTCCAAGCCAAACCTGCTCGTCATTGAGATGAGTCCGGATCAGAGCATGACATTGCAACTGAATGCAAGTGATCCTGAGAATAAAGGTGAATTCAAACCGGTTCATATCGATCTTTCTCCTGATAAAGGTGACCTCGCGGAAGCTTACGAGAATCTGATTCGTGATGCTTTGCTGGGTGATCCAACATTCTTTGCCCACTGGGATGAAGTAGAATTGTCATGGGCATGGGTGCAACCCATTCTGGATGCCTTCCAGGAAAATCTGTTGCCACTTCACCTGTATCCTGCGGGTAGCTATGGACCGGCTGAATCGGATGCTATGCTTGCAGAAGAAGGTCACCACTGGTGGTTTGATGAGCCGGCGGATCAGGAGTCTGTAGTTACAAATAGCATACCCTTGGCGGTTAATGCGAATCTTTAAACCATAATAAAAAAATTATATCTGGAGGTAATTAAATCATGAAATTTTTTATCGATACAGCTAACGTGGAAGATATCCAAAAAGCATACAAAATTGGCGTATTGTCTGGTGTAACAACTAACCCATCTTTGGTAGCCAAAGAAGGTGTGAAATTTGAAGATCGTATTGAAGAAATCTTGCGTTTGGTACCTGAAGTGGAGTCCGTTTCTGCGGAAGTAACACCAGATGCCCTTACTGCTGAAGAGATGATTGCGCAAGCAGACGAATTGATCAAAATTAACAACAGCGACAAAAATATTACGATTAAATTGCCAATGACACTTGCAGGACTTGAAGCTTGCCGTTACTTGACCAAAAAAGGCGTGAAAACCAACGTAACGTTGATCTTCACTGTGAATCAGGCGCTTCTGGCTGCTCGTGCTGGTGCGACATATGTATCCCCATTCCTGGGACGTCTTGATGATATCTCCGAAGATGGCGTACAATTGGTTGCCAAAGTTGCTGAATTGTTCCGTACACATAACCTGGATGCACAGATTATTGCGGCTTCTGTAAGACATCCGGATCACGTTACACGTGTAGCGATGGCTGGAGCACATATTGCTACTGTTCCATTCTCCGTCATCGAACAGATCTCCAAACACCCGCTGACAGATCAAGGTATGGACAAATTTGCAGCGGACTGGAAAAAAACTGTACAATAATCACTGAACATTTATTCGTTTCAACTTACTATATAAATAATGGAGTATTGGGAGGACATAATGAGTAAACAACAGATTGGTGTTATTGGATTGGCAGTAATGGGTAAAAACCTGGCTTTGAATATTGAAAGCAAAGGTTTCTCGGTATCGGTATTTAACCGCTCCCCGGAGAAAACGAACGATCTTCTGAAAGAAGCAGAAGGTAAAAACCTGACAGGTGCGTTCACCATTGAAGAATTCGTGGAGTCCTTGGAGTCCCCGCGCAAAATTCTGATCATGGTACAAGCCGGCAAAGCGACAGATGCTACTATCGAGCAACTGCTTCCTCATCTGGATCAAGGCGACATCATTATCGACGGAGGTAATGCTTACTTCCCTGACACACAACGTCGCAGTAAAGAGCTGGAAGAAAAAGGTTTCCGCTTTATCGGCGCAGGTGTATCCGGTGGTGAAGAAGGCGCACTGAAAGGTCCGGCAATCATGCCAGGCGGTCAGGAAAGTGCATATCAACTCGTAGAACCGATCCTGACAGCAATCTCGGCCAAAGTTGGCGATGATGCTTGCAGCACGTACATCGGACCTGACGGTGCTGGACACTATGTGAAAATGGTGCATAACGGTATCGAGTATGGAGACATGCAGTTGATTGGTGAAGCTTACCACTTGCTCAAATCCGTATTGAACGTTTCCGTTGAAGAACTGCATGAGATCTTCACCGAGTGGAATCAAGGAGAGCTGGACAGCTACCTGATCGAAATCACAGCAGATATCTTCTCCAAATACGATCCAGAAACCGGTAAGCCAATGGTTGACGTGATTCTGGATGCGGCTGGACAAAAAGGAACAGGTAAATGGACAAGCCAAAGCGCGCTGGATCTCGGCGTACCTTTGTCCATGATCACGGAATCCGTATTCTCCCGTTTCCTGTCTGCCATGAAGGACGAGCGTGTAGCAGCAAGCAAAATTCTCAGTGGACCAGCAACTGAAGCATTCTCTGGCGACAAAAAAGCGTTCATCGAGAACGTACGTAAAGCGCTGTTTGCAAGTAAAATCGTATCTTATGCACAAGGATTTGCCCAAATGCGTGCAGCTTCAGATGAGTATGGCTGGGATCTGAAATACGGTAACATTGCCATGATCTTCCGTGGTGGCTGCATCATCCGTTCGCAGTTCCTGCAAAACATCAAAGAAGCATATGACAAAGATGCAGAACTCAAAAACCTGCTGCTTGATCCTTACTTCCAAAACATCGTTGAGTCTTATCAAGGTGCATGGCGTGAAGTTATAGCAGCAGCTGTAAAACAAGGTATACCGGTACCTGGATTCTCCAGCGCATTGTCTTACTATGACAGCTACCGTACGGAGCGTTTGCCAGCAAACTTGCTGCAAGCACAACGTGACTACTTCGGGGCTCACACATTCAAACGTGTGGACAAAGAAGGTTCATTCCACTTCCAGTGGATGGACACAAACGAGTAATTTTAATTCCGAAAATATAGCATTCCTGCAGTTCTCCTTGAATTTAACTATTCAGGGTGGCTGCGGGAATGCTTTTTCTCGTTAATGGTTCGAATTTGAATATCACTAAATTGTAATAAAATGTACGAATCTGGGTTGGGCAAACAGATGATCTGACGCTTCAACTACGTTATACTTGTTCAGACGGATCTGTGTCCGTGATGAAAATTCAGAATACAACTTATTAACGTGGAGGTTAGACCGGGCATGTTTGTATTAGCGGGTATATTGTTTTTGGTCGTATACGGTTTATTAGTGTTCTACATAGGCTGGAGCGGTTGGAGTTGGATGAAACCAGTTGTGTCCGCCAGATTTCGATGGTTTTATATCATAGCGCTCGTATTCCTTGCCGTTTCCTTCATTCTGGCACGAGTATTTGGAAGCATTTCGTTCCTCGGTATCATCGGTTCTTACTGGCTGGCGATCTTCTCGTTGTTATTGTTGATCCTGCCAGTCGTTCACCTTACGATGTGGTTGCTGAGATTAACCCGTATTCCTAGACATCACACACAGAAATGGGCGGGAGTCGTTACGCTGGTGCTGTTAGTGTCTACAATGGGTTATGGAATTTTCAACGCCTACAGCCCGGTAGTGAGAACATATAATATCCAGATTGATAAAAAAGTAGAAGGTGTAGACAAACTCAACATTGTCATGGCCGCCGATATGCACTTCGGACTTCTGTCTGGCCCTGCACATGCCAAACGCATGGTGGAGGAAATTAATGCGCTGAAGCCGGATCTGGTGCTGTACCCTGGAGATATTATTGATGACAATTTGGATATGTACCTCAATAGCGGAATTGCCGACATTATCAGTGACATTCAGGCTCCATACGGTGTCTATGCTTCTCTCGGGAATCACGATAAGTTCGATGGTCCGATTGAAGATCTAATCGCTGCGCTGGAGAAGAGCAACATACAAGTTTTGTATGATGACAAGATTGTTTTGGAGGACAAGATTACCCTCATTGGTCGGAAAGACCGCACAGAGAAGGATCGTGCAGAAGTGGCTACTTTAATGCAAAATACCGACTTGAGCCAACCGGTACTTATGATGGATCACCAGCCGTATGATCTGGATATTGCGGAACAGAACAATGTAGATCTGGTCGTATCCGGTCACACCCACCGTGGTCAGATTGCGCCGGCTCAGTTTATCACACAGGCTATTTATGAGAATGATTGGGGTTATCTGCAAAAGGGTTCCATGCACTCCATCGTAACGTCGGGATTTGGATTCTGGGGGCCTCCAATTCGTACAAGCAGTCGTTCGGAGATTGTGCAGATTAATGTGACCTTCCAGTAATGATGAAAGGCCTTTCGAGAGAAGGAACTTTTAAGAGCTTGGAATAGATCAACCTATACAGGCCCCCGGGTAACTGGTATTACAGCGCCGGGGCGCCTTTTTAATATCATCTCGCAAGGTTCTCACCAACACTAAATGGCACTTTAATGCATAAAAGATGACTACATTACATTGTGGATGGTATACTGTGATCGTAATGGGGGAGGGATAAACATGAAGAAGCCTATTATTGCTGTAGATATGGATGACACGATATGTCATCTGGTCAAGCGGGCCATATATCACAACAACCTCAACTTTCCGACCCATCCGTTGCGTTACGAGGATATGATTCATTGGGATACATCCCATTTGCGTCATCCCGAGAGCACGCATGATGTATTTTATGGTCGGCCCGGTCTGTTCGAGGAATTGGAGTTATATGATGAGTATGTTGTAGATGAGATGCGCAAGCTGAACGAAGCTTATGATGTCATTGTCGTGACGGCAGCAGAACCAAGAACAGTTGTTGAGAAGTGGAACTGGCTTCAGCAGCACATGCCTTTTATAACCGCTGAACAGTTTATTACATGCAAACGAAAAAACTTGCTCGGATTCGATCTGCTCATTGATGATGGAGCACATAATCTGATTCCCGCGCATGAGGATGGCAAAAAGGTTATCTGTATCCCGCATCCGTGGAATATACAGGAGCGTGAGCGATACAACTTTCCGTTGATGTCTTCATGGAAAGAGGCCAAGGCATACATAGATAAAGTGTTACAGGTTGTTGGTGTCTGAAAGTAAATCTTATTGCCCAGAGTGCTGTGCTCTGGATTTTTTGCGATAGGCGAGAGGTGTTTCGCCTGTTATTTTTTTGAATGCAGCATAGAATGAATCCATATCCCGATATCCGACCAGCTCGGCAATCAGGCTGACTTTGTGCTGTGAACTCTTTAGAAGTTCGCAGCTTTTTTGGATACGCAGGTGTTGCAGGTGGCTGCTAAAGGTCTGACCAGTATGTCGCAGAAACATTCGCCCAATTTGCTTCTCGCTCCAGCCTGATATATGGACCAGATCAGACATTCGAATACGATTGCTTACGTGTTCCTTGATATAGTGAAGGATGTAATCAAAACCGGTGGAATGATTCTCTTCATCATGATCCTCTTGATAAAGTTGTCTGTAAGTCATCAATACCAATTGGCTCACCAAGGTGTATAACATGGTAGACGAACCGATTCCCTGAACGGAGGATTCACGGTATAACTTCACCATTAGTTCTTCAATTCGGTCGTTGTGATCCACAACGGATATATAAGGAACCTGATTTTGTGCCAGATCCATCAGATGTTGAATGATTTCTATTTCCTGAATGATGGCAGTCAGCTTGTTGATCAATCCAGCATTAAAAAGGCAATTATATATAATCAACGGATGCTCGGTTACGTTTGTGCTGACAGGACGAAAGACATGAGGAACGCCGACAGGAATGACAAACAGCATGCCTTTCTTCACGGGAATGACATCTTCACCGATATGATGAAAGCCCTTTCCTTCGGCAACATAGCTATACTCAATAAAATCATGGGCGTGAAAAGGAAGCATAAAATCCTCAGAGCAACGATTGACGAACAATTGCAGATGATTATGCAGGAAGTATTCACTCTTCATGAGTTGTACAGATGAATTCACAGGCAACCTCCTCGCACACAGATGGCTGAATCACCGGATGAAATAGTCCGACTCACCGGGTATTTACGACAGCAGGGTCGATATAATTATATCGTAACCCCGAATGGGAAGCCAAGATGGAAAGGAAGATTTGCTAATGTTCAATGTTATACACCTTCGCTGTGAGTATAGAATCAACCCGATTGGACTCGATGTGAAATCACCGAGATTAAGCTGGAAGTTGCAGTCCGATCGGCGAAACTGTATGCAATCCGCATATCAGGTACAGTTGTCTCTGACGAAAGATTTTGATGAGATTGCATGGGATTCTGGCGAGAAAAGCACGGATCAATCCATACATGTGGAACTAGACGATTTTCAGCCTTCTCCGCAAACGCGATACTATTACCGGATTCGGGCATGGGATGATACAGGAAGTGATTCAGACTGGTCCGAAACGGCTTATTTCGAGATGGGACTGATGGATAGCAACAACCGATGGAAAGCGGAATGGATTACAGCTCAACCAGCGGACAATGGGGAAAGGTCATGCCCGCGAATGCGCAAGCAGTTTAATGTGAAACAACCAGTTACGTCTGCCCGCATATATGTGACTGCACTTGGATTATATGAATTGTACATGAACAACTCAAGAGTAGGAGAAGATTATTTTACACCTGGCTGGACCTCTTATCGTAAGCGGTTACAATATCAAACTTATGATGTTACTCATCTGCTTCAGCATGGACAGAATACATTAGGTGCTAATCTGGGAGATGGCTGGTACCGAGGGTATCTTGGCTGGAACAAAGAACGGGAGATATTTGGTTCAACGTCCGCATTGCTGTTGGAACTACATATGAAATATGCAGATGGAACAGAGGAATGCATTCTATCCAATGGGGAGTGGACGGCTGCGCCAAGTGCCATTCGCATGTCGGACATCTATATGGGGGAGACGTATGATGCACGAATGGAGTCAAATTGGTCAGATTCATCTCAAGTGAATTGGTCACCTGTGAGCGTAATGGAGCATCCGAAGGATATCATAGTTGCGCAGGAAAATGTGCCCGTCACCCAAGTCGAACAGCTACAGCCAATCGCCTTGTTAACAACCCCACAGGGAGCTCGTGTATTAGACATGGGGCAGAATATGGTGGGATGGGTGAAATTCAGCATTCAAGGTGAGGCAGGTCAGACGGTTGAGCTGCACCATGCTGAGATATTGGATCATGAGGGCAACTTCTATACCGATAATCTTCGCGCCGCCAAGCAGTGTATTCGCTACACCTGCAAGGGGAATGGAGTGGAAACATTTGAACCGCATTTTACGTTTCAAGGGTTTCGCTATGTGAAGCTGGTTGGCTTCCCGGAACACGTTTGTCTGGATGAATTCACCGGAGTAGTGCTGCACTCCAATATGGAGCAAACAGGTCGGTTCTCATGCTCCAGCCCATTGGTGAACCAACTGCATCACAATATACTGTGGGGGCAAAAGGGGAATTTTCTGGATGTGCCGACAGATTGTCCACAGAGGGATGAACGGCTTGGGTGGACTGGCGATGCACAGATGTTTGTCCGCACGTCTTCCTACCTGATGAATACGGCACCCTTCTTCACCAAATGGCTGCGGGATCTGGAAGCGGACCAGGGAGAAGATGGAGGTATTCCATTTTTCGTTCCGGATCTGAGAAGTTCCACGTCAGAAGGATGGGGTGACACCAGTCATTCTTCAGCAGCTTGGGGTGATGCAGCAGTCATCTGTCCTTGGACCATCTATGAGATGTATGGGGATGCCAGATTACTGGCCGAGCAATATGAGAGTATGAAACGGTGGATCGAGTACATTCACGTGCAAGGTGACAATCCGTATCTATGGAACACGGGATTTCACTTTGGCGATTGGCTGGGACTGGACTCCAAGCCTGATAGTTATGTCGGTGCAACGGACACGGATTATGTGGCAACTGCATTCTATGCCTATTCGGTCTCGTTAACTCAAAAAGCGGCTGAGGTGCTTGGAAAGACAGATGATGCTGAATATTACAAGCAGCTGCATACAAACATTGTTCATGCGTTTCGAAATGAATTCGTGACTCCAGCCGGCAAAATTGCTGTTCCAACGCAAACAGCGCATGTTCTTGCGCTCCAATTTGACCTATTGGACGCCACTGCTCGAACTCGTGCAGTTGAACAATTGGCAAAACTCGTGAAAGAGGCAGGGAATCATCTTACTACAGGTTTCGTGGGCACACCTTATCTGAATCCAGTATTGAGTGACGCAGGTCTTCACAACCTGGCTTATACATTACTTTTTCAAGAGGACTATCCATCTTGGCTATATCAGGTGACTCAAGGCGCAACGACCGTCTGGGAACATTGGGATGGGATCAAAGAGGACGGCAGCCTCTGGAGCGCTGACATGAACTCATTTAACCACTATGCGTACGGGGCAATTGGAGAATGGTTATATCGTTATGTTGCCGGCATTCGGTCCGATGAACATCAGCCAGGATTCCGATTGGTGCATATCGAGCCGCAACCCGGCCCTGGGCTGGATTGGGTGGAAGCGAGTCTGGAGACGATGTATGGTCAAGTTGCTTCAAGCTGGCACCGACTGGCGGAGGGTGAAATGGAGATTCGGGTGCATATTCCCGTTAATACGAGAGGCACGGTTCGTTTGCCTGGAGCTGGTGCTCAATTGATTCTGGAGCAAGGGAAACCTTTGGAGCAAGTGAGTGAAGTTCAGGATATTCGAACCATTGGAGACGATGTTGAAGTCAGACTGGGATCCGGAAGTTACCAATTCACTTACACAGACACGAATGCAAAGAAGGATCGGGATGTTCAGGAGTCTACATTGACAGAGTCCGTATAATGATAGAATAAGCGGTAACATGTACAGTTGAAGAGGATCTGCACACACGCAGGTCCTTTTCTAACTTGTCTGATGGAAGAGCAAGAACGTTGTGTCCTGGAAGAGAGAACGTGGCAATATCAATTTCTGTTGGGAGGATGTAATGATCATGGGGAAAGAACACGTTAGACTAATTAAACCATCACCAGCGTATAAGGATGCGTATTTGGCATTTTATGAAGACTGGGTCAGAAGTGGAGAATTGATGGTACCTTGGGTCATTTCCAAAGATCCTTATGCGTTTGATGAGATGTTGGCGTTTTTGCAGCGCAATGAACAAGGCATCGATATTCCGGAAGGCTGGGTCAAAGACAGTACATACTGGCTGGTCACGGAGAGTCAACAAATCGTGGGAGCCGTGAATATAAGGCATGAGCTTAACGACAAATTGTTCAACAGCGGAGGACATATTGGATATGGCATTTGTCCAGGAGAGCGGAAAAATGGCTATGGTTCCGAAATTCTCAGGCTTTCTTTGGAGAAAACCATAGAGCTTGGAATCTCCAAAGTGTTGGTCGTATGCGATGCAGTTAATGAGCCTTCCAGAAGGGTTATCCTTCGAAATGGCGGTATTCAGGATGAAGATTATGTGGAGTCCAATGGCAATGTTGTTGAACGATTCTGGATAGAGAATGTCGAATAATGCGGAATAATGATGTGATTTAACGAAAATAATATAGATTATGATTGTAATACCCTCGCGTGCTGATTAAAATGAAGCATAGAATCTGGATTGCGGCCGGAAACTATCATCCCATATCAGGCACAAGTGAGGTTATCTTTATGAATCAACCGGTTAATCGGCCCCGGCGTATTGAGTATCTGGATCTCTACCGTGCTTTTGCCATCATGGCAGTAGTAGCCATTCATGCGACTTCAACAGCAGTTGCGCATTACCCCAAACACACGTTAGATCATGATGTGTATTACTTCTGGAACACGTTCCTGCAATTTGCCGTTCCAGCTTTCCTGTTCCTGTCATCCCTGGTCTTGTTCTACAACTACAAAGCCAAGGTGAATGAGAAGGGTTGGATACTCGCTTTTTATAAGAAGCGTTTATTCTATGTATTTGTACCGTATGTGGTGTGGTCCCTTATCTACTTTGCCATTAAACAGTTGCTTGCGGGCAGAGAACCTTTGACCCACAGTGTTCAATTTGCCAAACAATTAGTGATGGGAACCGCTCATACGCACCTGTACTTTTTTCTGATTATTCTTCAATTTTATATCGTGTTTCCATGGCTTCTGTCGCTAACGCGTCATCGTCTGTTTAATCGGTACTTGCCATTATTCTTTATTGCGGGCCAAGCGATCTTTTATGCAGTACATTTGCAGTTTCAATTTGAACGGACAGGCAGTTTATTACTCAGTTATCTGACCGTCATCGGATTTGGCGCATGGGTTGGGCTGAACTTTGAATGGGCATTGAATAAACTGTATATCCACCGTTATGTGCTTATTGCTGCGTTATTGAGTGGGGGTGCCATTTTTATATATGGTAATGCTTATATCAAAACCGCCTTCGCTGCATATCCGGTGGTAACCTATACCATGCTGTTCCTGTTCCGAAATCTGTTTACGTTGTCAGCCTGCCTGCTGCTGCTGATCTTTAGTGAACGAATTGGCTCAGTAAAACATGCTGAAGTTCGTAAAGCTACGCATGTTCTGGACTCCTTGGGTACAGTTGCGTTCGGTGTATTTCTAATGCATCCACTCGTATTGCTCTTCTGGAGACGTGAATTCACAGATGAACTGGCTCGGCATTTCAGCCTGGGTATCATTCTATCTTATGTTGTGGCGCTCTTGATCTCATGGATCTGCGCGATGGGATTGCGCCGGATGAAGTGGGGATGGGTACTGATTGGACGTTAATTTAAAATAAACATATGCCATTTAAGATAAGAGTTTTCAAGCCCTCAAGCGTTGAGGGAATCACTTGAAATCTCTTTTTTATTTGCGCCAAAGAAGGTATTATAGAGTTTAATGTCCATAAAATTGAATTAATGGAATGAACACTACCTTGTCAGGAGTGATCGAATGAAATTGGTGATTATTTTTGGCCCGCAGGCTGTGGGAAAAATGACGGTTGGGCAAGAACTGGAGAAGATAACAAATCTAAAATTGTTTCATAACCATATGACTATTGAGTTGGTGTCTCCTTATTTCAGCTATGGTACACCACAAGGCCAAGGGCTGGAGCGTAACAAGAGTCCGAATCGCCTGCTGCATAAGCCAACAAAGCGAGATATCGCGTTGTCTGAACGAGATTTGCTAGATACAATGAAGCATTATCGACTGAACTCGGAAGCGGGAGAAATCACGCATGAACACTATATAAGGATTGATAACACACACAAGAGCCCGGATGAAGTGGCAAAGTTAATTCAGGAACGTTTTTTGATTTGTAAATTGAGAAACGTCTATCTTAGTAGAGTAGATACTTGATATGAGAGGGGCATTATTTTTGCGTTTTAGTAAGAGATGGATAAAGAGTACACGCAAGTCGATCGTTTGGATTCAGAACAAATGGACATGATTAATCGAAGAATTGAAGCTGAACTGGAGAAAGGAAGCAAAAACAATAAATCGTAAATCTTTGTAAAATAATTCTTGTTTTGTTCACTCCTATGAGTATATTTACCTAGATCGGGAGTCATGCTAATGCGATATTAACTTTTTGTTGCACTGTGTAGAATTTTGTAATAGTATGAGGGAAGCGCATACAACATATCGGGTTGTAACTGTTGAATCAGGCAAAGCCGTTTACCTTGAGAAAAGGGACTGGTTTGTCTTTTTCTGTATATTGGAGTGATAAAGTGAAAATCGAGAAGGTGCTGAACAATAATGCTGTAGTTGCAATGAATGACGAACAACGGGAAGTTATTATTATTGGCCGTGGAATTGCTTACCAAAAACGGGCGGGTGATATGGTTTCCGAGCAGCATATCGATAAGATATTTACTTTACAGAATGAAGATATTCAGGAAAACTTCAAGGCATTAATCTCAAGTATTCCTCTGGAATACATGAAAGTATCCGAGGAAATCATAGCGTACGCCAAATTAAAACTTGGCAAGAAATTAAATGAGAGCATTTACTTGCATCTCACAGATCATATTCACTTTGCCATTGAGCGGTATCACAAGAATCTGCCCATACGCAACGGGTTAATTTGGGAGACAAAACAGTTATACAAAGAGGAATATGAAGTCGGAATGGAAGCACTCAATATGATCTGTGATCAGTTTGGTGTGATCTTGCCCGAGGACGAAGCCGGTTTTATGGCACTTCACTTTGTCAATGCAGCTTTGAACGAGGAAATGCCCAACATCAAGAGTATGACGCAGGTCATGCAGGAAATCCTGACGATCATCAAGTATCATTTCAAGATTGATTTTGATGAGAACTCACTGACATTTTATCGCTTTGTCACGCATTTGAAGTTTTTCGCGCAACGTTTGGTGAAGGGAAAACATTACAAGAGCAACAACGATGATGAATTGTTCCTGATGATTCAGAAAAAGTATCCATCAGCACACAAATGCTCGGAGAAAATCAAGAAATTCATTGAAAGCAACTACACGTATCAACTCACTGACGAAGAATTGATGTACTTAACGATTCATATTGAGAGAGTTGTGAACGCAACTTCTGAATAATCCCATAGATCAGCTTGCAGGGTTGCAACCACAGGGCAAAACCTGAACGATTGAATGACAGAACATACCGTTAACCGGATGGTTCATACATTCAGATGTTCAGGTTTTTTTATTCTCTCCAATATGCTTTGAGCTAGTGTATATCCGACCTTCATTTTCGCTCACTCCAATGTATTTGTGAATTTAATAAAATAAGTGTTGCAAATGTAGTTCAGATGTACTATGATGAGATCAAGAAGTAAGCGCATACATCAATCGGGTTGTAACTGTTCAATCAGGCAATTCCGGCCATCCTCAGTTCTGAGGATATGGAATGCAACTTACTTTCGTTATCAAAATTAATTAAATACCAATGTGTACAGCCTTACAGGGTTGCAACCGTTAAGGGCAAAACCTGAATTGCTGAATAACACGACTGATTTCCGGACGATCCGGTATGTTGTGTATGTTCAGTGGTTCAGGTTTTATTTGTTTCAAAAGGCATGGGGAGTCTACTTAGAGAGGGAGAATTACAATGAGCAACTACGATCAATTAGCTAAGGACATTCTGTCACGTGTAGGTGGTCGCGAGAATGTAAACAGTGTGTTTCATTGCGTAACAAGACTGCGGTTTAAACTGAAAAATGAAAGCGTAGCCAAAACAGAAGAACTTAAAAATCTGCCAGGTGTTATTACCGTCATGCAAAGTGGTGGACAGTATCAAGTCGTTATCGGCAACGAAGTGCCGGATGTATATAAAGCAGTTGTAAAAGCGGGCAATTTCCCAACCGAAGGTCAGTTTGAGGAGGAAGCAGACAACTCAGGCAAGAAAGTTGGATTGTTCAGTCGATTCATCGACATGATCTCCGGTGTGTTCACACCATTACTCGGTTTGCTGGCTGCAACAGGTATGATCAAAGGTTTTAATGAGATGTTTGTAGCCTTTGGCTGGTTAACTCAGGATTCCGGAACGTATCAATTATTGAAAGCAACGGGGGACTGTCTGTTCTACTTCTTCCCGATCTTCCTGGGTTACACTGCAATCAAGAAGTTTGGCGGTTCACCGTTCCTGGGTATGGCGATAGGTGCATCTCTTGTTTATCCGACATTGGGCGGTCTTAAGGCAGGAGATCCACTGTACACCTTGTTTACAGGTACATTGTTTGAATCACCTATCCACATTACATTCCTGGGTATGCCGGTTATCTTGATGGACTACGCATCATCGGTTATTCCAATCATTATAGCGACATTTGTAGCTGTAAAATTAGAAAGATTCTTCAAGAACGTTATTCCGAAAGTGGTAAGCACATTCCTTGTTCCCTTTTTCACCTTGCTTGTAATTGTTCCAGCGACTTTTTTGGTCATTGGTCCAATCTCCACATGGGCAGGACAATTGATTGGCGCGGGAGCTACTAATATTTATGAATTAAGTCCTATTGCTACAGGATTGATTATCGGTGGACTAT
The DNA here is from genome assembly GCF_050990605.1 of Paenibacillus amylolyticus. Lineage (GTDB taxonomy): Bacteria > Bacillota > Bacilli > Paenibacillales > Paenibacillaceae > Paenibacillus > Paenibacillus amylolyticus_H. The sequence continues at coordinate 3,772,969 of NZ_CP158832.1, read as the reverse complement.
GGCAAGTGTTTGTATTATTCGGACTTCACTGGGGACTGGTTCCGGTTGCATTATTGAATCTTAGTACGTCAGGCGCTGATCCGGTTATCGCAATGTCATTTGCTGCTTCTTTTGCTCAAATCGGTGCTGTACTTGCAGTATTATTCAAAACAAAAAATACGAAAATAAAAACACTCAGTGTACCAGCATTTATCTCCGGTATATTTGGAGTAACAGAGCCTGCGATCTATGGTGTTACGCTTCCATTGAAAAAACCGTTTATTATGAGTTGTATTGCTGGGGGGATCGGAGGCGGTATTCTCGGTTATGCAGGTTCGAAGATATACATGATTGGCGGACTTGGCGTATTCGGTTATCCCACTTTTATTAATAAAGAAACAGGATTAGACTTCGCGTTCTACATGGCTATAGTTGCTTCATTGATTGCGTTCGTTCTTGGTTTCGTATTGACATATGTGGTTGGATTCAAAGATCCGGTGGAAAAAGTGGCTACTCCAGCACCTGTACTTGATCCAAATCCGAACAGCAGATACGAAATTGTAAGTCCAATGGCTGGTGAAGTTGTTGCACTGAATGAAATTAATGATGTAACGTTTGCAGGAGAGCACATGGGTAAAGGGATTGCAATTCGTCCAACCAGTGGCAGAGTGGTATCTCCGATCACAGGTGTCGTTCAAACCGTATATCGTACCAAACATGCTATTGGTCTTGTAAGCGATGATGGTGTAGAGATGCTGATCCATATCGGACAGGATACAGTCAAGCTGAAAGGCGAACATTTTACAACCCATGTGAAAGATGGAGACCGTGTTAACGCAGGTGACCTGATTGTTGAGTTTGATCTACAAGCGATTAAGGACGCAGGATATGAGACGGTTACACCGATCATTGTCACGAATACTTCAAATTATCTGGACATTGTGGGAACAAAAGATTCATCCGTTCACGAGAAAGATAAATTGATCACGGTATTAAGCTAATTGAAATTACAGATGGTTTAGGAGGAACTGCTTAATGAATGATAAATTTACAGCCTTCCCGGAGAATTTTCTATGGGGAGGAGCAACCGCAGCAAACCAATTGGAAGGTGCCTATCTGGAAGGTGGCAAAGGGTTGACTACTGTAGATCTGATTCCGATTGGTGCCAATCGATGGAATATTGCTCTGGGTAATCTGGATTCATATGAGCCAAAAACAGGGGAATTTTATCCTTCACATGAAGCCATTGACTTCTATCATCGATATAAGGAAGATATTGCGTTATTTGCAGAAATGGGGTTTAAGTGCCTCAGGCTTTCCATAGCCTGGGCACGGATTTTCCCTAATGGTGATGAAGCGGAGCCAAACGAAGCAGGTTTACAATTTTATGATGATGTCTTTGATGAGTTATTAAAATATAACATTGAACCTGTGGTAACGATCTGCCATTTCGATGTACCTGTACATTTGGTCGCAACATACGGCGGATGGAAGAATCGCGAGATGATTGGTTTCTTTGAGAAATATGCGACAACGTTGTTCAATCGATACAAGAATAAAGTGAAATACTGGATGACGTTTAATGAGATCAATATGTTGCTGCATCTCCCGTACATTGGAGCGGGTATCGTTCTGCAGGAGGGTGAAAACAAAGAACAGGTTCTGTATCAGGCAGCACATCATGAATTGGTAGCGAGTGCACTTGCTGTTAAGGCTTGTCATGAGATCATTCCGGATGCACAGATTGGTTGTATGTTAGCCGCTGGAATGGTGTATCCATACAGCTCTAACCCGGATGACGTGTGGAAGGCTATGGAGAAAGACCGTGAATCGTTCTTCTTCATCGACGTGCAGTCGAAGGGAGCATATCCGGGTTATACGAAAAGATTTTTCAGGGAAAATGACATTCGGATTGACATGCAACCGGAAGATGCAGAGATTCTGATGCAGAATACGGTTGATTATATCGGTTTTAGCTACTATGCAAGCCGCTGTACAAGTACGGACCCTGAAATTTTGAAAGATTCGACTGAAGGCAATGTATTTGGTTCAGTGAAGAACCCGTATCTGAAAGCATCCGAGTGGGGATGGACGATTGATCCTAAGGGGCTTCGAATTACGTGTAATCAGCTGTATGACCGCTATGGCAAACCTTTGTTTATCGTAGAAAATGGACTTGGGGCAACCGATGTGCTCTTAGACAATGACTCCGTGGAAGATGACTATCGCATCGAATATTTGAATAGTCATTTTGCCGAGATGGCTGAAGCAATTCAGGACGGTGTAGAACTCATAGGTTACACAAGCTGGGGACCGATTGACCTGGTCAGTGCGGGTACCGGAGAGATGAAGAAACGGTATGGCTATATCTATGTAGACAGAAATAATGATGGCACGGGCACACTTCGCAGAGTGAAAAAGAAGAGTTTTCACTGGTACAAGGATATCATTGCGAGTAATGGAGCACAATATTTCTGATGCAAGTTGATTGGCGCTATAGAATAAACAAAGAGCAGTCTCGTTATTACGGGATTGCTCTTTGTTTATGAGGGGATGAATTTGACCCATGATGTCGCCTTTAGATATAATAAAAAAATCAAGAGAATCTTGTCACTTAAGAAGGGAGGAGCATCCACTCATGAAGAAAAAATCACTTGCGTTTATATCTTCGGGATATGGATACTCCACTGCTGTCTTTTTCTAGAATCTATTCCAAGGGTGAGGTCTGCCCAAAATCGGAAGAAAACTAGGAAATAACGCAGAAAAATCTTAAGAATGATGAGGTAAACCAGATGAATATGGACAAAATTACTAGAACAAATCCAGCAAATATGCCAGCTCCTGTAGGTCAGTACACGCATATTACAAGAATCCCGAGGAATGCAGAGTTATTTGTGACTTCTGGTCAAATTGGAGCAGATTGCAGTGGACTCTTTCCAGAGAGTCTGAATGAGCAAGTTACGAATACATTTAATAATATTAAAACAGTGCTCGAATCGGAGCGTTTAGATGCTGAACATATTATCAAAGTGAACATATGGGCAACGGAGAAAATTGATTGGGATTTCTTATATGCCGAGTGGGGACAATTATTTAGTACGGATTATCCTGCAATGACGATTGGATACATGACGGCGTTAGGTCTACCAGAGATTAAAATTGAAATAGAGCTTTGGGCAGCAAAAGTGTAATATCCAGTACTTTTTAACCAAACGAAGGAGCATCTCACTACAGATGCCCTTCGTTTTTTAATTTGTTAAAAATGGAAAGGATATGTCTGTGTGCAATCATGAGCGATAGTAGGTGTATTATGGCACCTCCAAGCTCTGATGAGCATTTAGTCGACCATATGTCCAGTAGATTCCGGAGCCTGAGACCGGATCAGAAGCGAAACACAGCGCATCCCGAATTTGAGCATTAGTTTTCCCTTGTGCAGCGAGAAGTGCAGCTACTCCAGCCACATGAGGGGCAGCCATGGACGTCCCGCTAAGGTAGGCATAGGAACCTCCCAGGTATGTGGATAGAATGGTATCACCCGGTGCAGCCATATCCACCCAGGAACCATAGTTGGAGAAATTAGATTTGAGATCGGAAGGGTTGGTTGAAGCGACGGCAATCACGTTGGGATAGGATGCGGGTACGATGGGGAATGAGGTGTTGTCGTTACCAGCTGCAGCAATAATCACAGCTCCACGATCCCAAGCATACTGTACGGCAGCTTGAAGGAAAGCATTTCCCATTGGGCCACCAAGGCTCAGGTTAATAACCTGTACACCGTTATTGGCAGCAAAGACAAGCCCGTTGCCGACATTACCTATCGATCCTTGCCCGTTGTTATCCAGTACCCGGAGCGGAACGATGGAGGCGAGTGGTGCAACGCCTGCGATGCCCACACCATTGTTGGTAACGGAGGCAGCGATCCCGGCCACATGGGTGCCGTGACCGTTCCCGTCCTCAGGAATGTTATCATAATCCACATAATCATAACCGGGGAGAAGCTTGGAGGCCAATTCTGGATGGTTCAGCTGTACACCGGTATCGATAATGGCGATTTTGACAGAGCTGTTACTTTGAGTAATGTCCCATGCGGCGGGTGCATTAATTTTTGACAGGTTATACTGGTAAGGGAAGAACGGATCATTAGGTGTGAAGGATGCCTCAACGAGGTAATTTGGCTCTGCATGTTCAATAAGCTCATGATCTTTGTAGTGTTTGAATATCCGGTGCATTTTTTTGCGGGATTCCACACGGTACCATCCTAAATCTTCGTATGTCTCAGCGACTTTACATCTCCCTTTTTTGTGAAGGGTGTGCATCTCATCCTCCGTTGTTCCTTCCTTGAATTTGACTAAGAGCTGCTTGGGAGCGTGAGGGTGAAACTTGCTCTCGGCACGTTGGTTCAGATAACGATACACGAACCCGATGATTGCTAGCGAAATGAAACCAAAAATACCTAACCATAACCACATGGGCGCTTATCCCTCCAATATGAATTGTGACACGCCTTATCGTATGCGAACCCTATCAGAGTGCGCGGGCACTCTTGCAATTTGGTTAGTAGTGTAGATAGATTGATAGGAAGGGATAAATTCGGTAAGATGAGATGAAGTGAGCCGATCTTGGCATGAACAAGATTCAGGGAAGGCCAAGAAGTAGCTCCTAATACAGAGGATAAGGAATGTGGATTTATTGACACAACTTCAGAGTATACCGACAGTCACACCAGTTCAGTCACACCAGATTGATGATGCCATTGATTTCGCCATGCGTGTACGCAGAGAAGTGTTCCCCATGATGGATCATACGAAATTGCCTGAGGACTTCGAGCAGTTCAGAGAACATTATCTGGACTCCGACGGTTCGATCTTTCTCGTTGCAATGATAAGGGATACGGGTATCGTCGGATCTATTGGGATATTACCATATGATGGACGTATTGAAGCTGTGGACGGTCGATATGCAGCCCAGTCTGCAGCCGAAATTGTGAAATGTTATGTAGATCCTGCTTATCGTAGATACGGCATTGGTTCGATGCTGGTAAAAGAACTGGAGAATGTGGTGAAGGATATGCACTATAGGACACTGTATCTGCATACACATCGCTTTTTGCCAGGAGCCGTAGACTTCTGGAAACGCCAAGGGTTTACGGTTATTACTGAGCAGGAGGATGACTGGCAAACGGTACATATGGACAAGTTGGCATGTAAGTGACCATTAGAATTATTGAAGGAATCGGTAATTTTATACTCAATAACATAGACATAGACAATTTACATGATGGGGGCTAGGCAGATGAACGAAACGAAGCGAAAAATTGTTTTTATTGATATTGATGGCACATTGGTGGACGATGACGGAAGTATTCCGTTGTCAGCACAGAAGGCTTGTAAACAGGCTCGTAAAAATGGGCATTTGCTTTATTTATGTACAGGTCGCTCCAAGGCGGAGATCTATGATTCCATCTGGGATGTCGGATTTGACGGTCTGATTGGTGCAGGTGGAGGCTATGTGGAGTTTGGCAAGGACGTGTTATATCACAAAAGAGTAACAGCGGAAGATGTACGTCATATGGTCGATTTCTTCAATGAACATGAGATTGACTTCTACCTTGAATCCAATTCGGCTCTGTATGCAAGTAGTAATCTTCAACCTCACCTGGAACGCCGTATCTATGGCGATGTGGAGAATGATCCAGCGGCTAGAGAGAAAAAAGAACTTAAACCACATCCGTTTATTGCCGGATTGACGTATGGTGAAGTTGATTTATACAAGGATGACGTAAACAAAGTATGTTTTCTGGAAAGCTCTACGATTCCGTTTGACCGGATCAAGCAAGAGTTTGAAGGGAAATTCGAAGTCATTCAGTGCACCGTTCCGATCTTTGGTGAAGGAAGTGGTGAGCTGATGATCCCTGGCATTCACAAAGCGATTGCGATTGCCGATCTGTTGGAACATCTGGGCATGTCGCAGGAGGACACATTCGCCATCGGTGATGGCATGAATGATGCCGAGATGCTGGAGTTTTGTAACGTCGGCATTGCCATGGGTAATGCAAAGCCAGGTCTGAAAGCCATTGCTGATGATATTACTGGCACAGTAGAGGAAGATGGATTGTATCATAGTTTTGTGAAGTATGGATTGATTGAGGGGTAAGTATTTTTTTTGTTTCTTCAACATTTGATCCTCACTGACCGATATATATTAAGTACCCCAAAAGTAAGATAGAGAAAGGAGTACAGAGCATGGATATTGCAGCATTATCAATGGCGATGAGCCAAGCTTCAGTAGTACAGTCGGCAAGCTTGCAAGTGATGTCGATTACGAAAGACATGGCACAGCAACAAGGCCAGCAGATGGCTGAAATGTTGAAGTCAGTGCCCGCTCCTCATCCCAATCTTGGTGGAAGTCTCGATCTTTCGGTTTAGTTGTAGTTACAGTAGTGTCCTCATGTTAACACCCATTGCAGCAAGCAAAACCCGAACAGCTCCAATTCGAATGAATTGAAGCCGTTTGGGTTGTTTTTTTTCTATATACTCATTAAGAAATTACGATCTTATTAGGCGATCTTTTCAGCGAAACTTTGACAAGATTGGCGATCTTCTTTCAAAAGGCATTTTATCCTTCAAGGTCCATAACTCATCGTAACTAGAAATCTGAAGATCGGCTTTGGACAAGTCCTGATTGCCTGATCCCGGATTGTGATAGCCGATGCAGCGCATGCCTGCACTTTTGGCCGCCTGAACACCATTGCGGGAGTCTTCGATCACCAGACAATTCGACGGAGATGCGCCAATCATTTCAGCTGTGGTCAGGAAAATATCTGGTGCCGGCTTGCCATGTGCGACTTCCTCTCCGGTCATTCGTACCTTAAAGTATCGCCCAAGTCCGGTCTTCTCCATGATCAAATCAATCAGTGCACGTGGAGAGGAAGAAGCAACGGCTATGGGAATGTGTTGCTCATGCAACCAGCTTAACCAGCGTTCCACGGAAGGCATTGCCGTCAAGTTCGAATGAGCCAGCATGGTTTGCATTACATTGTGCTGATGATAAGCAAATACTTCTTCTAGCGTAGCCGTCAGTTGATGTTTATCCAATACTTGCTGCCACATGGACTCCAGCGTAACTCCAACATAAGTGTGGTGTTCTTCTTCCGTCATCACTGCGCCAAAATGGGCAAAGGAGCTACGCTCAATCTCGAAATAAATCGGTTCGCTGTCAATCAGTACACCATCCATATCAAAAATGACTGCTTGAATGATGTTACCATCGGCTGCACCCAGTCCGCCAGACTCTTGGTTTGCTACCATGTTGTATTCCTCCTCCAGGATTGTGTAAACATATATCTCTAATCTATTCCATCATGGTTAGCTTTCCGCTTTAGAAACTGGAACCGCTGGATTGCAGTACAACTTTGATGGCATGTGAAGAGGCTTGAAGTGTGCGTCCCTGAATATCGCAGCCAAGTGTGCGGAATGCCTCTTCGTAATCCTCCAACGGGAAGGAGTGGGTGATGATTTTTTTCGCTGGAATGATCTCTTGCTCAATCATGTAATGTGCTGTTGCGAATGTGCCCAGAGAATCGATGGAACCGATAATTTTGAGACTGCGGTCCACGACTTCTTTTGGATTAAAGGACGTATTTCCATCTCTTAGACCTACCAACATCAGATAACCGCCACTGGCAAGCTGGGAGAGCACTTGTGTACCTACAACACCTGTTGTATCCACAATCATGTCGACCTGATGGGTTGCGGGTGACAGCGATTCTATTGCATTTTCGAAGGATGAATGAACCTGCCAACGTTCGGGTGCAATGGAGCCGGCAATCGCTAAGCGTTCCTCCGAGATGTCGACCAGACAGCCGGTAACACCTTTGGAAGCGAGGGCGTAGCTGTACAGAATGCCAATCGGGCCTGCACCGAGGATGATCGTTCTGAAATTCGGCAGTAGATGGATCTGATTAATCCCCGTCAGCATACAACTGAGCGGTTCCGTTAAAGTCGCTTCCTCATAGCTCACATGATCCTTTAATTTGTACAAAAAGCGATCTTCGGTCACGTAATAATCCGTAAATGTCCCGTCAGCACTTACACCTGTCTCTGTAACGGACTTATGTGTGCAATGATTTTGTCTGCCTGTTCTGCACATGTCACATTGTCCGCAATAGTAGGTAGGATCGATCACAACACGGTCGCCCGGTTGCAATGTTGTTACAGCAGAGCCAACATCAATGACTTCCCCGGCAGATTCATGACCGAGGATGACGGAAGGGACCGCATGATATTTACCGCTGACAATACCGAGATCGGTACCGCACACGCCTGTTGCCCGAATACGAACCAACACCTGATTATCTCTAGTAATTTCCGGGACAGGCCGTTCCTCAAGCGCGACATCCCAGGCTGATTTGTATACCAATGCAAGCATGATATAACCTCCTTATAATAATAAAAAATATAAATATAGCGTTTCACCTTAAAGCAGTTTCTGACAAGAAACGAAAGTAGTGAAGGGGACGAAATCGATTCTGTAGAAGCGAAGCGTTCGCCTCAAAGCTTTCTGAAAGAAAGCTGCTTCGGAAGCATACGCTATCAACGGATTTTCCCCTTGGGAAAAGGGGAATCAAAAAATCCGGGGATAACAGCGATCATAGGAACGATTCGTAACCGGAACGACTACTTCGAACAAGTTGCATTGAAATGTTTTAATAAACGCTGGCAAGTACTGAATCCAGACGCTCCACAATCTCTACCAGTTCGTCTTCAGTTGTAGTAAGGGAAGGCCGGACCTTAACCACGTTACCGAAGCCATATCTTGAACTTCTCAAGATCAGATGCTCATCTGTAAAAGCGCGGTCAACAATGGCATTGGTTTTAAGTGTATCCGGTTCATTACCGTCACCTACGATCTCCAACCCCCACATTAATCCGACGCCACGGGCTTCCCCGATACTTGGGTATTTTATAGTCAATTCATGCAGTAATTCACCCAGAATTTCACCTTTGCGTTTCACGGCATCGAGAAATCCGGGTTCAGATACCACCTCCAGGGTGGATTTGGCAGCGGTTACGGAAATCAGATTGCTTCCAGAGGTGAAGGAGTGCTCGTGCTTTTCGAGCACATTTAATCGGGATTGCATTAATACAGCAGCAACAGGTACGCCGATTCCGCCAAGACCTTTCGCAAGGGTAATCATGTCAGGCTGGATATCAAACAGTTCGCTGGCAAACATGGTTCCCGTACGACCAATGCCGGTCTGTACTTCGTCGGCAATAAGAAGCATATTGTACTCATCACACAGTTTACGCAGTCGTTTGAAATATCCGGCAGGAGGAATGATATTGCCGCCATTCCCAAGAATGGGTTCGATGATCATGCAGGCGACTGAGCCGGAACTTGCATATTCTATTGCATCAGAGATAGCTTCAACGCATTGATAGCCGCAGTCTCCGTTTGAGGATTTGAATGGGCATCGATAACAGTATGGGGCAGGTACATGAACAGCGTTAGCCGCTGCTGAATTGGGGAACCGTTTCCGTCTAAAGGCATTCCCCGAAATCCCGGTGGCAAATTGGGTCTGTCCATGATGGGATAGATACAAGCTGATGATGTCTGTCGATTCGGTATATTTCTGTGCAATTTTGGTCGCACATTCGTTTGCAGTTGAACCGGTAATATCCCGCATCCATCCGGCATTAATGTCGTTTGGAGCATATTCGATTAAGTGATCAAGTACTTCATTTACGTATGGTTCAGTGAAGGAGGAAGACATATGCGTCAGATTGCCGACTTGTTCCTGAATTTTGCTGACTACATGTGGGTGATTATAGCCCAGTGACAGATTGAACGTACCTGACACGCCATCGAGGTATTCAACACCTGAATCGTCAATCAACTTAATCCCTTTTCCGGTTATGAAGCGGTTGTTGGTTAAAGTTTGCATACGATTTCCTCCAATATTATGGTGTACTAGCTCGAACAAAGCTCAACAATCCCGGATGATGCAGGCATCACCTCCCTTAAGAAATGAAGTTTACATTTCCTTACTATGTTGTGCGAGAGCGGCACGTACTGCATTATTTTTTACAGTCCATAGATGAGAGACCATCAATGTGAGAAGCAGGATCAGACAGAATCCGGCCAAAATCCAGATTGTATTCACAACAGGCCAAGTACTCATACTCCATCCAGTCACATACTGCAAGACGGCACCTCCAATACCACCCGATGCGATCAGGATACTGGTTGTGCGTTCGGTCATGCCGGGAATCAGAACATTTGCATAGACGAGTGCAATACAGAACAGCCCTGACATGAACAGACCGGTTCCGAAGATCAGCACATACGTTGCCCACTGTCCAGTTACAAATACCATAGCGACTGCGAACATAAGCGTGCCGATCGTACTCCAGATCAGGAAAGGCATATAGTTGACCGCTTCCGCTATTTTTCCCGAGAAAAGACGGCCGATGATCATCGCAATCCACAGGATGGAGACACTTAGCGATGCAACCGATTCCTGAAGCTGCAGTCGTTCTACGAGAATGGAGGGCAGGAAGTTCATTAATCCCAGTTCAAGTCCCATGTAGATGAAAAAGAAGATGACAAAAATCGTTAGTAGCCCTAGCTGTTTTCTTGAATAGCGGGCTTTACCTGCTGCATGCGCCACTGTATTCTCACCAGCTTGTTCCAGATATAGTGCGGCTGGCCGGGGCATAGTGATCCACAGCAGCATGAGAACCAGTGACAACACGGCCACCGTATAAAAAGTGAGATGCCACATGTCCATCCAGATAAATAAAGCAGCGACAGCCGGGATGAGAAGTGCTCCAAGTGCAAAGAAGACATCCAGCTTGGACATGGCGACTGCCTTCTGATTCTCAGTGAATTCGATCGTGAATGCTCCAACGGAAGGCTCAATAATGCCTGAGCCAAAGCCTATGAGAATAGTAAGTAGAAGAACGCTAGTCCAAGATGGCAAAAATCCGAGAACAGCATAAGCAGCCACAATACAGATCAATGCAAAAGTCAGCATCGCTTTTCTTCCGATACGGGCTGTCAGGGCAGGAGCTACAAGTACACCGGCAAGAAATCCAAGAAACTGCAGAAATAACAAAAATCCGCCATCACTGTAACCGCGCTCATAATATGACAATAAAACAGGGAGAAGGGCACCGAGCACAACGCTGGTTATGCCGATTAACAGATAAAAACCGCAGCTAAGAGCAAATATTCTTTTCAAAAGCCTACCTCCTAGTTGGATAAAAAATTTATATTTTGTAATTAATGTTTATTTAATATATAACTTATACCATAATTGTCCAAATGTACATGCTTTTTATTGTAAAATAATGTTAAGTTTTGGACGTTGGAAATATTTCTTGAGTTTGTATTTTTCTAAAACGATTTCGTGTCGAAAGGATAAATTCGATTCAATCCAGATGATCTTTTAACAGTGTTGTCACTTGTATGGAACGAGGATTGTAAACCATGTGAATATTAAAAAAACGCCCCCTGCCTAAGTAGACAGGAAACGTTCTGACTAGCCGTTCTATATGCTGGACCTGACACACGTATCACCATTAAGCAGCCTGTACAAAGAAAATTCCAGCGAATGGTGCATGAGCAGATGCTGGACCCTTTCGCAAAAATAAATAACCGTTTGCATCAGTAAGACCCAATATATCCCGATATGGTTCAGGAAAATCTCCGGAATATATCTGACACACCAGTTGATATTCCTCTAGCAGGTGGTTAATTCCGTTCACACCGTTTGGTAAAGTGGGAGAAAAGAATGAAAATGCAGGAAATTCCTGTTCGTCTAACTCCATTTCAATCAAACGTACGCCGCTTAACGGAATGGGTGGCACGGGACATACGGAAGTAAGTGGATGCGAAGATACCGAGACATAAGTGCATCCGGCGAGAATATTCTCGTTCCATTCCAGCTCATCTCCCGCATAGGTTACCTGATCCAGAAAATATTCGGAGGCCGAGTAGGTCGAGAAGACCGAGATATATTTATCTTGTGGTAAAGAAGGGATATGGACCTGCTGTGAAAGTGTGTTGCAATGGATGGAGAACAGATGCAATAAAGGTTGCCCATCAGGGTTGAGCGGCCAGTCTGCAACATATGCCATTTCTCCACCAATCCACATGCCAGAGTCTTGGTGTGGATCATCGGGGTCAACTTTAAATCGAGTAACGTTGTACATGTGAAACTCCCTTCAGTGTGTATAGTAGCTTTCCTATGTACTGCTCTATGTGTTTTCATATAATCATTCATTGCTTCATTTCAGTATAAATGAGATGATGTGGAATAAGAATCAGTACAAGGTACTAACTCTTGCGTGAAGTTAATGAACGAATCATTAATCAATGAACCAGCTGAACTATTACAGATGAGAAGCGGTGACACATGTTAATTAACAAATACATAAGTGAAACGGGATTCTGCTCCCGCAGGGAAACGAACCGATTAATTGCAAACGGACGCATAACGATCAATGGCAGGGTTTGTGAAAAAGGAGCCGAAGTTGAACCTCATGATGTGGTCCTTATTGATGGCAATGAGATTCCTCGTAATGACAGCGAACCTGTCTACATTGCTCTGAATAAACCCATCGGTATTGTCTGCACAGCAGCAGAACATGTGGAGGGGAACATCATTCAATATATGAATTATCCTTCTCGCATATTTGCAATAGGCAGGCTGGATAAGGCATCTGAGGGGTTGATTTTGCTTACGAATGATGGAGGCATTGTGAACAGGATGATGCGTTCGGAGCATAATCATGACAAAGAATATGTAGTGACTGTAAACAAACCCATAACAGATGAATTTGTAAAGTCCATGTCTGAAGGTGTTGAAATTCTGGACGTGGTGACCAAGCCTTGCGAAGTGAATAAACAAAGTGAAAATGTGTTTCGTATTATTCTGACACAGGGGCTCAATCTGCAGATCCGCAGAATGTGCAAAGCCTTAGGGTACCGCGTATTGAAGCTGGAGCGCATCCGAATTATGAATATTACGCTGGATCAACTGGAGCGGGGGCAATGGCGTCATCTGGAGCAAGAGGAACTGGAGATTCTGCTGTCTCAATTGAATGAGATCAAATGAAGTAAAAAATGAAGAGAAAACTGAAGCAAACACTAACCCCTCAGCGGATTAGTGTTTTTGTTGTTAAGCTTGTGTGCTTTGCGCTCTGAAATGTAAGAGCCGAATAGTGTTAAGGACGCACCAATTACAATTACCCAAGTGATCTGTTCCCGAAGAACGAGTGCAGAGGACACGACAGTAATGACAGGCACCAGATAGATATATACACTCGTTTGCATAGCTCCGAGAAGATTCACAGCCCGGTTCCAGGTCACGAAACACAACGCGGAGGCCCCCAGACCGAGGTAGAGAAGATTAGAAAGATTGGTCATCCTTGTGAAGCGCCCGAGTTCCCAATGGAATTCGAACAGAAAAAGAGCTGGCAGCATGAAGATCAGGCCATAGAAAAATACTTTGCGGGTCGCACCAATGGTGTGGAAGCCAAGCTGGCCAATTTTTCGCATTAATACAGAATAAATCGCCCATACCGCAGGTGCTATAAAAGCAAGCAGATCACCTACCGGATTCAGTTGCAGCACGAGATTGCCATTCAGTGCGATGAGTAGGATTCCACTCAAGGCAATCCCAAATCCGATAAGAAAACGGCGTGTTAACTTCTCACCATCCAGGAAGAAATGTGCGAGCACGGCAGTGAAGAATGGAGCAATGGAGACAATAACACCCACGTTGGAAGCGGTTGTGTACAGCAGCGCAATATTTTCAATGAGAAAATATAGAGTCACTCCACATATTCCTGCTCCGATAAATAAGCATTCTTCCCTGAATGAAGAGGTTCGCAGTGAACGCGGATAGATCAACACGAGTACCAAATATCCGATCAGGAAGCGAAAGAACAAAATTTCCACTGGGGTAAAGTCAATCAGCAGAACCTTCGTTGAGACAAAGGTAGTGCCCCAGATCAATATGGTAAACAAAGCGAGTAAATGTCCGGTAGAGACCTTGGTGTTATATCGACTCGTCATACGATGTGATGGGTGGGTCGTTTCGGCTCGGTATCATGATTGAAGATACGTCGGTATTGCTTGGGCGTCAGGCCAATCAGTTTTTTGAAAAAATTCGTGAAGTGGCTCTGGTCGCTAAATCCTGTCTGTGCAGCAACTTCAATCGGAAGCTGGCCTTGTTCCAATAATCGTTTGGCTTGGTTAATACGAATCGTCTCCAGGTAGCGGTAGGGTGATATGCCCTTCTGGCGAGTGAACCAACGCAGCAGGTGATATTTGCTCATCTCTGTCAAGTCGGCTAACTCGTTTAATGAGATGATCTCCATGTAATGAGATTCGATGTACTCACATATGCGTCTGATCTCCATAGTGACATCCTGAGTGGAAACAGGCGGTTCAGCATCTGAATAATCTCGCATCAATTGATCCAGCAGAAAGAGTAACAATTCTTCTTTGCAGAAATCCGATTGCTCCTCCAGAATCATCTGATGCAGCTCATGCAGGGAACCAACCAGTTCACTTTGATAGAGAACGGGGGATGTAAACCGTGGCAAGTAAGCTTGTCCGGTAATCTCTCTCGCATATTCTCGCATCACCTCAGGCTGGACGTTGATACAGCGATAATCGAGGGTTCTGCCATCAACCTGTTCGCAGGTATGAGGATCATGTGGATTAAAGACAATCATGTCTCCGCTATTCAAAATATATTCTTCATTGTTACAGACGAGGCGACGCTTGCCTTGCTCAATAAATCCAATGACGTAATAGTCATGAAAATGATTGGGAAACTTCTGCATAATGCCTTCAAACTGATAAGCTTCTAGCTGTAAGTTGGTATCAAATACCACAGTCCGGACTTCCCGAGTCATGATGCACCTTCTTTCTGGTATGTTAATGTCATTATAGGTTGCAAAGAAGGAATTTTCTTGAACGATATTGCTATTGCTCGAAGGGTTTGATCGTACAGATATCTCCAAAAACAAAATACCCGCAATCCCGGAGGGATTGCGAGCCCTTTGCATAGTAAAGTTGATTCATGAGTTCAAACCTACATATATGGGAGAAAAAAATGTCTGGAACAATAAGTTATTGTTCTTAGTATAGCGTAGCCAGTGCTTCAGGTGTAAAATCCTGAATTTCAGATACGCGGCCTTCGCGTATTTTGGCAGCCCATGCCGGATCACCAAGGAGTGCACGTCCGACCGCTACCAGGTCAAACTCCTGTTGCTCATATCGCTTCATAAGTTCGCTCATCCCCGGATGTTTGACTTCATCGCCTTCTGCTCCAGGCTCATCTGCCATGCCTACAGAACCGACCGTTATCGTGGTTTGACCACTTAGCTTCCGCACCCACCCTGCAAATCCAAGATCAGATCCTTCAAATTCGGGCTCCCAAAAGCGTCGTGTGGAGCAGTGGAAGATATCTACACCTGCGTCAACCAGCAAACGGAGGAATTGTTCCAGTTGTTCCGGTGTGTCGAATAGTCGGGCTTGATAATCATTCATCTTCCATTGGGAAATCCGCATTGCAATAGGGAAATCAGGACCCACCGCAGCACGAACTGCCATGACAAGTTCAATCGCAAATTGAGTTCGTTTCTGAAGGTCACCACCGTAGCGGTCCGTCCTTCTATTCGTCGTTTTCCAGAAAAACTGATCGATCAGAAATCCGTGTGCACCGTGAAGCTCAATTCCGTCAAAACCGATGCGTTGCGCATTGGCTGCTGCATCTGCATAAGCTTGAATCACTTTCGAGATCTCCGCCTCCGTCATTGGCTCACCTACTTGAGTACCTTCCATATCAACTCCCGATGGACTCAGTGACGCAGCTTCCGGGTGTGGGTTAGATCCTGAAGGACGAACGATTCCCATGTGTAAAATCTGCGGAAAAATCTTGCCGCCGGCATCATGAACTTGTTCGACTACTTTAGCCCAGCCTTGAAGAGCTGCTTCCCCATACATATGAGGGATTCTAGGCTCACTTGATGCAGACGGATGCTCAATGGTCGCACCTTCGGTAATAATGAGTCCAACACCATGCTCGGCACGCCGACGATAATATGCGGCTACATCGGGGCCCGGAACACCATCCGGGGAGAAGGCGCGAGCCATGGGAGACATGACGATGCGCGAGGGCAGGGTTAGCTTTGCAACGGTGTATGGTTGAAACAAACGCTCTGTAGAAATAATGTTATATTGTGGACTACTCAAAATATGCACCTCCGTTATGTTGTACCTCTCAGCGGGTACGAGTGCAATGTTAACAATCCCTACAAGTTTACTCAACCAACAGTTTGATTGTTTTGTTGCTTAAGCGAAAGACACGGATTATTGTATGGTGTCATTGCACTTACTTTGACTTGTTGAACCAAAAGCACTTATCTATAATGAAGAAGCCTGGCCAAATATGTTGTGTACAAAAGGAGGATTGAGACATGTCGGGTGTATTGTCTCCAAACTCGAACGATCCGCGTGTCATTCGCACTCGGCAATTAATCCTTGATGCGTTTTTAAATCAATTGAATCTTAAAAATTTCAACAGCATTACGATTCAGAATATTACGGAACAAGCCACAATTAACAGAGCCACTTTTTACGCCCATTTTCAGGATAAATATGCACTGCTTGAAGCCTTGTTATCGGATGCTTTTATGGAATATGTAACAAAAAGGGTGGACCCGGATGCCCGGTTATCAGCGGAAACGATACAGCAACTTATATTTTCATTATGTGATTATCACGTCTCAAGCAATGATTGCATCAAGAAATATGAGACGGTTGCACCGATAATTGAAGAAAACATTAAGACACAGCTGGAACAATTTCTGCTGGAATTAATGAGCAAAGTGGCAAAGGATGTAGTTCCCAAAACGCTGAAAATAACTGCAACCATGCTAAGCTGGTCGATCTATGGAATGACGTACCGATGGAATATGGATGGAAGACAGGAGTCTCCCAATGACCTGGCCAAGCGAGTTGTCCCCTATATGATGGGCGGATTGGAATTGTTGAATTAACTTGATGAGTTAACTTCATGAATGAAATCGCATTACTATTCGATGGACAGAGGAGAAGTGACAAGATGATTGAACATTTGGTTGTTTTTAAATTTAACGATAAAACTACGCTAGCCAAACAGCAGGAGCTGGTGGACCAGTTGCTCGCTTTACAGGAACAAATCCCGGGGATTGTCGCGTTGACCGCAGGGATTAATGTAACGGAAGAAACGGACCGTATTCAAGGTTATACGATTGGATTGAGAGTGACGTTTGCAGATCAGGACGGATTGAGTGCTTATGGACCACATCCTGCCCATCAGGCATTTGTAGCTTCACTCGATGGTTGGGTGGAAGATGTCATTGTCGTTGATTATGCGATATAAAGCTGCAATTATAGAGGTTTGACGACTATAGGAGTTGAAGATTCCCATGTGTTTAATTTTATTTGCGTACAACATGCATCCAACGTATCCGCTTATACTGGGATCAAATAGGGATGAATTCTATCACAGACCTACGGCTCAAGCACATTATTGGGAAGATTACCCTCAAATATTGGCAGGGCGAGACTTGTCAAAAATGGGAACTTGGATGGGCTTAACAACCGGTGGGCGTCTGGCTGCTGTTACGAACTATCGTGATCCGAATGAAGAGGTGCATGGCAAGGGCTCAAGAGGAGATCTGGTTGCTGACTTTTTAAAGGGAACGTCCACACCTGAGCAATATATCCAACGTGCGGAGCAAAGCCGAGATCATTATCTAGGCATTAACATGAATCACTGAAGTTAAATCCCATGATCATGTTTCATTGCTTCTGAGTAAAAGAATTATTTAAATTTTATGTGTCAACTAATATAACGCGACATAAACGGTTTGAAAATACCTTTTGTATAACACGCCCAATTATAGTTATGCTCTTTATCTCTTGTCACAATTCTATGTTATGAATCATGGAACTTCCCTGAATAATTTATATAATGTGAATCAACATAACATGATTTTGCAGCGGTTCAGTTGATTCTAATTTCAGGGGGGGTAACGTGGGATGAAAGAAACCAAAAAGATGAGAGTATTTTCACTGGGGATTCAGCATGTACTCGCGATGTATGCGGGAGCAATTCTGGTACCTTTGCTTGTGGGCAGAGCACTAAATCTGACGGCAGAGCAGTTGGCGTATCTGGTATCCATTGACCTGTTAACGTGTGGGATTGCAACATGGCTTCAGGCTCGGAAAGGGAAGTACCTGGGTATAGGTTTGCCAGCAGTGCTTGGAAGTTCTTTTGTAGCGGTGACACCCATGATTGCGATTGGATCGCAATACGGAATTCCTGCCATATATGGGTCGATCATTGCAGCGGGTTTATTTATCGTCATCTTTGCCGTGTTTTTCAGCAAAATCGTCAAATTATTTCCACCCGTTGTGATCGGTACAGTGGTAACCATCATCGGTCTTGCTTTAATTCCAACCGGTATTAAAAACATGGCGGGTGGAGCAAACAGCGAGAATTTTGGAAGTTTGGACAATTTGGCCTTATCTTTTGGCGTATTACTTTTCATTCTAATTCTGAATCGATATGCTCGCGGTTTTGTGAAATCCCTGGCTGTTCTCCTTGGCATTATTGTGGGGACCCTCATCGCAGCCTTCATGGGAAAAGTGAATTTTACCGCTGTGCAGGATGCCTCCTGGTTCCATTTGCCCCAACCCTTTTACTTCGGATGGCCTACCTTCGAAATTGGCCCGATCATTACAATGATTATTGTAGGTACGGTTGTGATCATCGAATCAACAGGTGTATTTATGGCTTTGAGCAAAATCTGTGATCAACCCATTAACGAGAAAGATCTGGCACGGGGATATCGCGCTGAAGGTCTCGCGTTTGTTCTCGGCGGCATATTTAATGCTTTTCCATACAATACATTTGCACAGAATGTTGGTTTGGTTCAGCTCTCGAAGGTGAAAACGACCAATGTCGTTGTTGCAGCCGGCGGTATTCTGATCTTTCTGGGACTCATTCCAAAGGTAGCTGCTTTTGCAACCATTATTCCAAGTGCTGTCCTCGGAGGAGCGACGGTTGTCCTGTTCGGCATGGTCGTCTCATCGGGGATCAAAATGCTGCAAAACGTCGACTTTGGCAAACAATCCAATCTGTTAATCGTGGCTTGCTCCGTTTCTCTTGGACTTGGCGTTACCGCTGTACCCGATCTGTTTGCCCAGCTTCCTCAAAGTATTCGCATCATTGTGAGTGACGGTATTATTACAGGAAGCTTGTCAGCGATCCTGCTCAATGTGTTCTTTAACCTCGGTTTCAAAAAAGAAAGCTTGCCTGTACAACCCGTACAGGTTCAGGAAGCACACACGTAATCCTTGTAATAACAGACGTGTCATCTGGCAGTAAGTAAGCCGAATAGATCCAAGACGGTTTTTCTGGGAAGTGGAATGAAAGGGAATGACTCCACTTTGCAGAAAACCCACTTGGATTTTTTTGTACGAAAAGAACGATAGATGGACATTTTATCAAAGTTACTACTTAAGAATGCAAAAGGAATGCAAATATGCTAAAGTTTCATCAAGAACATTTTAGATGTTCGTTTAAGTCAACAACCTCTTGAATTGAATTTCCATGCGACTACATATAATGAGCATTGGTTCACAGGGCTAAAATAGAACCAGGGGGTATCCCTTAGGTACAGAAAAGGAGTTGTGATCACCATGCAACAAGAAACGTTGAACAAAGGGTGGAACTTGGAGAATAGTTATGCGCAGTTACCGCAACCCTTTTTTACAAGTCAGGGCGCAGTGCCTGTTGAATCACCAAAGCTTATCATTTTCAATAGACTGCTTGCATCGAGCTTGGGACTGGATGTGGAGTCTCTTGACAGTGATGAGGGAGCGCAAATTTTTGCAGGTAATTCGATTCCGGAAGGAGCCGAGCCTTTAGCTCAAGCCTATGCAGGACATCAATTTGGCAATTTTAACATGCTTGGAGATGGACGTGCTTTGCTGCTGGGTGAACAGATTACGCCAGAGGGCGAGCGAGTGGATATCCAGCTGAAAGGATCAGGAAGAACACCCTACTCCCGTGGAGGAGATGGACGTGCTGCTGTAGGGCCCATGTTGCGAGAATATATTATTAGTGAAGCGATGTATGCACTAGGTATTCCAACGACACGCAGTCTGGCGGTGGTATCAACAGGAGAAAACATTATCCGCGAAACAGAGCGGCCTGGGGCCATATTGACCCGGGTGGCTTTCAGTCATATCCGGGTAGCAACCTTCCAGTATGCAGTCAGATGGGGGTCTATCGATGATCTTCGGGCGTTGGCTGATTACACGTTGAATCGACATTTTCCTGAGGTTGCTCAAGCTGAAAATCGTTATCTTCTGCTCCTTCAGGAAGTGATTAAGCGGCAAGCGGCTCTCATTGCCCAATGGCAGCATGTTGGTTTCATTCATGGCGTGATGAACACGGATAACATGGCGATCAGTGGTGAGACCATCGATTATGGTCCGTGCGCCTTTATGGATGTTTACAATCCTTCAACCGTATTCAGCTCCATTGATAGACAAGGTCGTTATGCTTATGGCAATCAACCGTATATTGCCGGATGGAATTTGGCTCGTTTTGCCGAGACACTTCTGCCGTTGTTGCATGAAGACGAAGAGCAGGCGGTGGAACTCGCGCAGGATGCCATCGCACAATTTTCTGAATTGTACCATCATCATTGGCTCAAGGGAATGCGTGCCAAACTGGGCTTGTTGGGTGAAGAGGCCAAAGATGAAGCGTTGATCAAGGAGCTTCTTGAACTCATGGAGAAGCATAGTGCAGATTACACCAATACGTTCCTGGCATTGACCTTTGATAATTTGGAAGGGACAACTTTGTTTGGCACGACAGAATTTGCTGAATGGAATGAGCGGTGGCAAGCAAGATTGGACAGACAGGAAGAGGAGAAGGAAGTCTCTCGGCAGTTGATGAGAACGAACAATCCAGCCGTCATTCCCCGAAATCATCGGGTCGAGGAGGCCCTTGAGCAAGCGGAGAACCACGGAGATCTTAGCGTGATGCAGAAGCTTCTGGCGGTTCTTTCAGACCCGTTCGCGCACTCACCTGAACAGGCTGAATATGCTGAACTACCTGCACAATGCAATACTTCGTACCAGACTTTTTGTGGGACCTGATTGAACAGGATGAAAGAAAAGGCTGCCTTGGGCAGCTTTTTCATTTTGTCATCTTTCCGTAGGGAACAGATGCAGAACTATGTTAACCGCTTGTTTGGGTTGTTGGAAAAAAGAATGATTCTGGAGACGGATGGGCAGCCTTAACTTCAAATGAACAGGAAATTGCTGCTCTCTGGCTGTTAGAGGCAGATGTCTTTAATGGTGGCTTTATACAGTTTTTCTGCAACTGGGGGGAAGAGGCATACCGTTACGCATTGCGAGCACTGGAGACCATTGATGCGAAGCAAGTGTCAGGCATTATTACGTCAGCATACGACTGCATCAAGCACTTGGAAGAGGACGAAAGGCTTACTGAACTTTGGGATATTCCTAAATTACTCTCAATGGAACAAGAGCAGCAGTTAGATGCCTTGGATGAGCAATTTTGGAATAATGAGGATCAGATTGCGGAGAAAGCGTACGGTTATTATCACGGAAAATTGAACATGATGATCATATAATCTGGTTTCAAATATGCATACGTTCTTCTATTCCAAGTTTGAATACTCGGTCTTGCAATGACTGAAACGTTCAGCTATACTTGCTATAAATTGAATACATGAATCACGTTGATAGAGCGCAGTAGCGGCTTTGTCCCTGTTACAGAAAGTCAGGGGTTGATGGAACCTGATACATACAAGGGCTGCGAATTACACTCTGGAGTACTTGGGTAATGCCAAGCGGATGGGCAAACGATATATTGCCAAAAGTGGTATGGATAACGTGTTAAGCTCACGTGTTGTCCATGCAATTTGGGTGGTACCACGGTTATGATAATCGTCCCTGTGTCTAATGAAGACAAGGAGGCGATTTTTTTGTGTCCAAAAAAGCCGTTCCAGCGTGTAAATTCGTAATTTAACGTAGATCATGACTGAATTTTGAGGATAGAAAAGGGGTTATACGAATGAATATTATTGATGAACTACAGTGGCGTGACGCCATTAACCAGCAGACGGATGCAGAGGGATTACGTGAATTGACTGAAACGAAGTCCGTTTCTTTGTACTGCGGTGTTGACCCTACGGGGGATAGCATGCATATCGGACATCTCATTCCCTTCATGATGCTGAAACGGTTTCAACTGGCAGGACATCGTCCAGTCATTCTGATTGGGGGAGCTACAGGCACGATTGGTGATCCAAGTGGTCGTCAGGCAGAACGTTCTTTGCAAACGATGGAGCAAGTGCAGGAGAATGTGGATGCACTGACAGCACAGATGAAGAAGTTGTTTGTAACAGACGGTGATAATCAGGTTCGCATGGTGAACAACTACGATTGGACGCACAAAATCAATGTCATTGAATTTTTGCGTGACTACGGCAAAAACTTTAACCTCAACACCATGCTGGCTAAGGATGTAGTTGCGAGCAGACTGGAAGGCGGAATCTCCTTTACCGAGTTTTCCTACCAGATCCTTCAATCCCTCGACTACCTGCACCTGTTCCAGAACGAAGATGTACAGCTTCAAATCGGCGGTTCCGATCAATGGGGGAATATCACGAGTGGTCTTGATCTGATTCGTAAAAAAGAAGGATCTGAAGCGAAGGCGTACGGTCTGACCATTCCGCTCATGCTCAAATCCGACGGTACGAAATTTGGTAAAACAGCTGGCGGCGCAATCTGGCTTGATCCGAACAAAACGACACCATTTGAGTTCTACCAGTTCTGGGCGAATACAGATGACCGTGATGTGATCAAATACTTAAAATACTTTACCTTCCTGAGCAAAGAAGAAATTGAAGCTTTGGCTGAAAAGGTAGAGACAGAGCCGCACAGACGTGAAGCACAGAAAGCACTCGCGGAAGAAATGACAAAATTCGTTCACGGCGAAGAAATGCTCGAACAGGCTAAGCGTATTACAGCGGCGCTGTTCAGTGGTGATATCCGTTCCCTGACAGCCGATGAAATCGAGCAGGGTTTCAAGGAAATGCCAACATTTGAGACGGACGGCGAAGCCAAAAATATCGTGGACTGGCTCGTGGATCTGGGTCTGGAGCCATCCAAGCGCCAAGCGCGTGAGGATGTTACCAAAGGTGCAATCTCCATGAATGGTGAGAAAATCACGGAGCTTGAATTCACAGTGTCCGCAGAGCATGCCATTGGCGGTAAATTTATCATTATCCGTAAAGGTAAAAAGAATTACAGTCTGGTTAAACTTCAATCCTAGTACAGTACAAACTCCAGAAACAAAAAGACCGTCTTCCATCTCTGTCAGGCGACAGAGCGGAGACGGTCTTTTGTATAACAGGTCATGGCTTGACCTAATATTATTGATTGACGATCGCTGTGATCTCTTCATCCAGATCAAGTCGTACGTTCTCACGGTACGCCCGAATGTTGTATTCACTATGCAGGTAACGAAGAATTGCTTCAATCATATTGGATTCTACCAAATATTGACTGCGGCCTTGAATCCATACTTCAGCGGAATAACCGGTATCTTCTTCCCAGCTCAGTTCTACATTCACATCGGTTGGACGTACGCCCTTACGTTCTGCCATATGAATACAGATTGCATTCACAATTTCATCCATGCTCAGAACCATAGAGATTAGTACCGTCCGTTTCTGTTACGGTCATCATCACGATCGTTGCGGCGGTCATAACGGCCATCCGCAGCAGGTTTACGACGATTGGAGATGGCTCTGAAGAGTGCCATAGCCAGCATAACAATCAACATGATTGCTGCAACGTTCACGAGCAATCCAAGGATGTTACCCAGGGCGCCCATGCCACCGAACAATCCACCAAACATCATACCAGCAAGACCACCAAGCATCATGCCTTTCATGAAGCCACCGCCACCGCCGAAGAATCCACCACCACGGGTTGCGGCTGCACCAGTACCGGAGTTATTACCGGAATTGGATTGATTCACGTTGCTGTTGGAGTCGGATTTCTTAGGAGTGTTGGTATAACTTTTTGTACCGGATTTGAATCCGCCACCACGTCTTGCATCTGCAGAATCCGGATTCGTTACTCCCACTGTTGCGAACAACAACGTAAAGGCCATAAATACCATCATTAGATGTTTAACTCCAAATTTTTTCTTCATTGTAAAGATCGTAACCCCCCGATTAATTTGTTTGAATACCCAAAAATGGGCCTTACTCATGTAATACGGTTAACTTGCAGGAACGTTTCAAATTTTATTGAATTTCTGAAACGCTTGGACTTGGGTCTTGAATTGCAGCTTGGCCATCAAGCAATTGGGTAACCCAATGACACCATTCCAGGCCTGTTTGTGCGTGCATCAACCCTTTTTGTACCAGAATGTAGCTTCCAAAATCTCGGTTGCCTACACGAAGATTATCCTGAGGTATACGTGACTTCAGATCCTCGAAATAACGTATGCGTTCCGTAAACCAGTTTTTACGCTCGTTAAGAATGCGTCTCATGCTTCCGTCTTCCGCTATGCCAACGCACAAAATACGCAAATTAAATTCATCGCGTGTAACCGGTGCGGTAACAGGAGTAATCATCCATTCCAAGAGTTTTTCAATGCCTTTTTCCGTAACTGCGTACATTTTCTTGTCCGGTTTGTCAGACTGTTGTACCCAACGGGAGGCCAATAACTCATCGTTTTCCATCTTGGACAGGAGTGGGTAGATCTGGCTGTGTTTCGCCTGCCAATGCGGTTGGATCTTCAGCATCAGATCATAGCCCGATGACTCCTCGCGGGTAAGCAGCCCGAGCAATCCGTAGGAAAGTATGTTCATGCACATGTCTCCTTAATATTAGGGCTAGGTCAGAAAAATAAACGATTTTAATTTCTTTGACCGCTTTCATAAAAAGTGTACACTGAAACTGTATGGTTTGACAACCTGACAGAGCAACTGCCTTAATTTAGACAAAAAAAGTGCGAACCATAAGGTCCGCACTCCAAACCATTTAGAGAGATGCCTGTTGTCCATACCCCTCAGCGACAAGATCAAGCTCGCCTGTGGCAGAATCGATAACCATGCCGTGGACGGGTACATTGGGAGGAAGTAAAGGATGCTTCTTGATCACTTCCACAGTATGTTTTACCCCTTCTTCGACGCTGTCAAACCCACGCAACCACTTTTGCAAACGGATGCCAGAGTTCTCCAAAGTTGTCATGACTTCTTCAGATACGCCACGCTCAACCATATGTCCAATCATCGTCTCTGCGTGGAGGGAAGCCATACCACATTCCGTATGTCCAACAACCAGGACTTCATCTGCACCCAGTTCATAGATGGCGACAAGCACACTACGCATTACACTCCCGAAAGGTTGAGAGATAATCGCGCCTGCGTTTTTGATGATTTTTACATCACCGTTTTTCAGGTTCATAGCCTTGGGCAGCATTTCCACCAGACGTGTATCCATACAAGTGATGATAACCATCTTTTTGGTTGGAAACTTGCCAGCCGTATACTTTTCGTATTCTTTAGTCTCGACAAATGATTTGTTGTAAGCCAAAATCTCTTGAATGTTGTTCATGTCCATTGCCTCCTGTTATCCAATACGACGAGCACGGCCACTTGCATATGATGCAACTTGTCCTACGCGCCTTTGCTTTGATAGAATTTCACGGTCAGCAGATGGCATTACTCCAACCTTTTAGAGGTTGTTCAAAAAGTCCACTTTTGATTACAAGTCATGTCTGAGGGCATCATCAGCATTGAAGTTGAATTGCATTTCTATCTTCTCGGCAATGAAAACCAGACTTTTTGAACACGTATCTTTAGGAGAATAATGCAATTTTCATCTGTTAAAAGTTGATTATACGCAATGCAAAAAGTATCATCAATAGGGTATAACATTTTTTTTGAAGAGGTGAACGATAACAATGGATAAACAAACACAGGAACATTTGGAATCCTTCCGTAATCTGGCTCGTAAAATTAAGAGCTATCATGAAGCCATTGGTTTGCTTCACTGGGATCTGCGCACAGGTGCGCCGAAAAAAGGCGTTCCGACTCGTTCCGAGACGCTGGGTATGTTGTCCACCGAAGCATTCAAGTTGCAAACCTCGGCTGACATGAAGACTTACCTGGATGCATTAACGACTCCAGCGGTATTGGAACAGCTCGAAGATATAGATCGTCGTCAAGTTGAAGATTGCAAGAAAGAATATGATCGCAGTCAGTCTGTACCGCCGGAAAAAGTACAAGCTTATACCGTGCTAACAGCCAAGTCGGAAACGGCCTGGGAAGATGCCAAGCATAACAGTGATTTTGCAGGGTTCTCACCTTATCTGACAGATATCGTTAAGCTCAAACAGGAGTTTATTGATTATTGGGGTGTGAAGGATACACGTTATGATACGCTGCTTGATATGTATGAACCGGATCTGACGGTTGAGAAAGTGGATGCTGTATTTGCCCGCCTCAAAGCACGTTTGGTGCCTCTGCAAGAGAAGATTAATGCCTCAGAAAACAAGCCAAATACAGAGTTCCTGAATCAGTTGTTTGACACCGATCAACAGGAGAAATTCAGTCTGTTCATCTTGGAACAAATGGGGTATGACTTTGAAGCTGGACGATTGGACGAGAGTGTTCATCCTTTTGCAACGGGTCTTAACCCGGGTGATGTGCGGATCACAACACATTATCTGCAAGATGATGTAGCAAGCGCAGTTTTCAGTTCACTGCATGAAGGCGGACATGCCCTATACGAGCAAAATATTGATGATAGTCTGGCGGGTACCCTGCTTGCAGAAGGAACGTCCATGGGAATTCATGAATCCCAGTCCCGTCTTTGGGAAAACATGATTGGTCGCAGCCTGCCATTCTGGACACGTTATTACAAAGATTTGCAGCAGCATTTCCCGCAACTGAGCGAGGTTGAACTGGAAGATTTCTATCGTGCAATCAACCGGGTGGAGAGTTCACTCATTCGGATTGAAGCGGATGAACTGACCTATAACCTGCATATTATTATCAGATATGAGATTGAGAAAATGTTATTCAACGATGGCCTGGAAGTGAAAGACCTGCCAGAGACCTGGAATGCAAAATACAAGGAATACCTTGGTATTATGCCAACGAATGATGGAGACGGCGTTCTTCAGGATGTTCACTGGTCTGGTGGTGACTTTGGTTACTTTGCTTCGTATTCTCTGGGTAATATGTATGCAGCTCAAATTCTACATACATTGCGCAAGGAAATGCTGGAGTTCGATACCCTTATTGCTGAAGGTAATCTGATTCCAATTAAGGAATGGCTTACAGACAAGATCTATCGATATGGCAAAAGTCGCACACCTTCCGAATTGATTATTGCTGTAACGGGTGAAGAACTGAACCCGGATTATCTGGCCGATTATTTGGAAGCCAAATATGCCGAGATTTACAAGCTGTAATATCCAGTAAACAGTATATTGAAATAGCTCTTTAGAAGAGCTGAAGAGTCGGGCATCATTGCCCGGCTCTTTTTTTTGCATCCAAGTTCTTAACCTTTTGTTGGGCATCGGCATATCCATAATAGAGAGAAACTGCTGAAACCAGTGAAGGAGGGAAACAACATGAAATACACGCCATGGTTCGTCCGGGGCATCGTTATTCTGCTGATTATCATTGTGGCGCTCACCAGCTGTAATAAGGAAGAGAATGAAGCCAAGATTACGATTGGCGAAGTGACTCGTTCGGTATTTTACGCACCGGAATATGTGGCTGTGGCTCAAGGTTTTTTTGAAGAGCAGGGACTTGAGGTGGATATTCAAACGACTGCTGGCGGTGACAAAACGATGGCGGCATTACTCGCAGGTTCGGTGGATATCGCACTGGTAGGAGCGGAGACGTCCATATACGTCTATCAGCAGGGAGCGGAAGACCCGGTCATTAACTTTGCCCAGCTCACCCAGACGGATGGTACATTTCTGTTCGCTCGTAACACAGAAGGTAGCTTCGATTGGGAGCAATTGAGGGATTCCACATTTCTCGGTCAGCGCAAAGGCGGCATGCCGCAAATGGCAGGGGAGTTCGCACTGAACAAACATGGCATTGATCCACAAAGTGATCTGGAGCTGATTCAAAATGTGGACTTTGCCAACATTGCGTCCGCTTTCGCCTCAGGTACGGGAGATTATGTTCAACTGTTTGAGCCCCAGGCATCCATCTTTGAACAAGAAGATCGGGGCAAGGTTGTTGCATCGTTTGGAACAGAAAGTGGTCGTCTGCCTTATACCGTCTTCATGACGAAACAGAGTTATCTTAACGACAATAAGGATATCGTGGAGAAGTTTACGAATGGTCTGCACAAAGCACAGGCATGGGTAGATTCCCGCAGCGCTGAAGAGATTGCGGAGGTCATCACTCCTTTTTTCAAAGACATCGATTCGGCCATTTTGATCAGTAGTGTAAACCGTTATAAGGAACAGGGCAGCTATGCAACGGACCCGATCATTGATGAGGAAGAGTGGAACAATCTGCTTGATGTCATGAGTGCCGCCGGCGAGCTGAAAGAACGCGTGGATTTGAATGCCATTGTGAATAATGCCTATGCGGAAGAAGCCACGAAATCAAAGTAATGGGTATTCAGGAAAGGAAGTGAGCAGAATGCCTGAATCCGAAAGTGTGATCCGACTGGAGGGGATCTCTCAAGTATACGTCAGCGAGCGGGAAGCTTCATTGGTGATTGAAGACTTGAGTCTGGAGATCCAAAAAGGAGAGTTCGTCAGTCTGGTTGGACCGAGCGGATGTGGTAAAACGACATTGTTGTCGATCATCGCCGGGCTGCTCACACCCACCCGAGGAGAAGTTAAGGTTAAAGGCAAACTCGTTGGCGGCCCCTCAGCACAGATTGGTTATATGCTTCAACAGGACTATCTGTTTCCATGGCGGACCATTCTGGATAATACATTGATCGGTCTTGAACTGACAGGCAGACTGGATGAACGGAGCCGTGAGCGTGTACGGGAACTACTGGTAAGTATGGGCTTGGCCGGAACGGAGAATCAGTACCCTTCAGAGCTTTCAGGAGGCATGAGACAGCGAGTAGCCCTGGTGCGCACGCTGGCGACAGACCCAGGAATTTTATTGTTGGATGAACCATTCTCAGCACTCGATTATCAAACCAAGCTGCAATTGGAGGATCTGGTCTCGGACACGTTAAAACAATTTGGAAAAACCTCTGTACTCGTCACCCATGATTTGTCTGAAGCCATTGCGGTCAGTGACCGCGTCATTGTGCTTGATCGCAATCCCGGCCGCATCCGTCGTGAGTTTATCATCCCCGATGGAATTCGGAAGGCTCAGCCTTTCCATGCAAGGGAGCAAGAAGGATTCAATGCGTTGTTTCAGGCGTTATGGAGTGAACTGGATCAGTCAGGGGGAGGTGAGAAAGACGCGTGAATCAAACGAATCCGAAGCAGGAAAAGCGTGACGAATGGATGGGGCAACTGCATCGGAATCATATTCAGCAGGTGGCCAGATGGCGACATCAAGTGCTTGCCGTACAATTATCCATGCTGGTATGTATGTTTTTGCTATGGGAAGTGGCAGGCAGACTCCGTTGGATTGATGTACTGTTATTCAGTTATCCGAGTAAGATTTTTGCCCAGATCGGCAAGGACATCGCTAGTGGCGAATTATGGGCACATGTTGGGGTAACCGTAGGAGAAACGGCAGTTGGTTTTTTACTGGGAACATTCGTTGGAACCTTGCTTGCGGTTTTAATTTGGTGGTCCCCTTTTTTGTCCAAAGTGCTGGACCCCTATATGGTTGTGTTCAACAGTATGCCAAAGGTAGCCCTCGGCCCGATCTTTATTGTTATGTTTGGCGCGGGTTTCACGGCAATTGTTATGACTACGTTGTCCATCACGGTCATTATTACAACACTGGTGGTGTATAACAGCTTCAATGAAGTGGATCCCAATTATATTAAAGTGATTCGTACGTTTGGTGGAGAACGTTCCGAGATTTTTACCAAAGTTGTATTGCCCGCTTCTTTTCCAGCGATTGTATCCACTTTGAAAGTGAACGTGGGCATGGCCTGGGTGGGTGTAATTGTGGGTGAGTTTCTGGTCGCCAAACAAGGGCTCGGTTATCTCATTATCTACGGATTCCAGGTATTCAACTTTACACTTGTATTATCAAGTCTGTTAATTATTGCAGCAGTTGCAACAGCCATGTATCAACTTGTTGTCTATGCAGAACGTAAAATGCTGGCTGGCCGCAGGTGATTCGGACGTGTTTTACTCGTAATGTGACCGGGTATCATATGTATACAATTTCACAAGGGGTGTCACGTTGCCCGATACCGAGAAATCAAGTACCATATTTAGTATGAATATTCCGCACAGATCCGGAATGAATGCGATGATTGGAGAAGAGGGCCTTGAGGTTCTGTCGCAACGATCTAACTTGCCAGCGTCCCTCATTCGGGGCGTGTTGCTGTGACCGGCATGCATGCGCATGTCGGTTGATGTCGTCTAGGTTACATTTGGATGAGACATACTAGTCATGATAAATGAATGAGGCGACGAGCTGGCTAAGAATTTTTTTGCAGCTTAGAGGAGATGGAATGTTAAATGGGTTTTAGGGTAATAAAAACCGCAATTGCCGCATTAATGGCCGTGCTGATTGCGGACTGGTGCGGCTTGCCAGGACCAACCTCAGCGGGATTGCTTGCCATTCTTGGGGTGGATGTAACGAGAAAACGAAGCATTCGTACCATATCGGCCCGATTTTTTGCTTCAGTAGTTGGACTTTTATTTGCAAGTGTACTTTTTCACTTTCTAGGCTTCCATTACTGGGTACTGGCCGTATACATATTGATCGCATTCCCGGTTATTGTCCGGGTTGGCTTCAAGGAAGGTATTGTAACAGGTTCAGTTGTAGTGTTTCGGGTGTTCGGCGGCGGGGAAATGGACGTACATGTTGTCCTCGTACAAGTTGCTTTGCTTCTGATTGGTCTTGGTTCCGCAATGGCGGTTAATCTGGCCTATATGCCGGCAGCGGATCCACAGATGTTACGCATTCGCAAACGAATCGATGAACTCTTTTCGAAGATTTTCAAGGAATTCGCAGCCACGCTGCGTAATCCCAATGAAGCATGGGCGGGGAGAGAGCTGATTGAAGCGGATAAAGCGATTCTCGGCGGTATTGATGCAGCCAAGCGTTCTCTGGAGAATCAGGTGATTCATCCGAATGAGGAATGGAGTGTCTACTTCTATATGCGCAAAACACAGCTGGACTCCATCCAGCATATGATGCATCTGGTGTCCCAGATCTATCAGAAGATGCCACATGCGGAAATGGTGTCGGAGCTGTTCGATCAGCTTAGTCAGGATGTACTTACTGAATCCTACACCGGACGAACTGAAAAACTTCTTGCGGATGTGCAAGAAGAATTCAAACGTATGGAGCTGCCGGATACAAGGGAAGAATTCGAGATTCGTTCCGCAATTCTCCAGCTGTGCCGTGAACTCGCGCTGTATCTGAAAGTCGCGAAGAAGGACAAAGCACCGTCCCCAATCTCGGACCGGTCCCAATCTACAAACGAATAATAGAAAATAGTTGTCACCCTAGACGAATGCCCTGCATACACTTGTAGTGAATGATTGTATGGAGGAGGTTTAAAGATGTCATTGAGTCATAAACATCAATGTAGAGAGATTATCACGAAGGCGATCTGCGGCAAAGGTCGTAAGTTCTCTACCGTAACACATACCGTGACTCCGCCAAATGGTCCGACAAGTATTTTGGGGGCTTGGATTATCAACCACCAATATGAAGCCGTATCAGCGGGTGACGGAATTGAAGTTATTGGTACTTACGATATCAACATTTGGTATTCCTACGACAAGAATTCGCAGACGGATGTAGCCAAAGAAACGGTCTCGTATGTAGAACATGTGCCATTGTCCTATCTGGACCCGAAACACCGGACTTCCACAGTGGAGGTATCTGCGGATGCAACGCAGGAACCTAGCTGTGTGGAAGCCACAGTATCCGCAGGTGGAAGCAGTGTAATTATCCGGGTAGAACGGGAATTCGCTGTGGAACTCGTTGCCGAAACCAAAGTTTGTGTGAAGGTCTGCACAGATGGTTGCGGTGATTACGAAGACAAGGACTATGATTTTGGCAGTGGCGATGGAGATTATGACGATCTCGATCCCGATCTGCTCGACGATGAGCTGTGAGTTTGATTCATCATGTATTTGTTAACCTAAGGTATCATATGCGCCAGAAGGCGCGATGAAGAGGGCGTAAGCCCTCTTTCTTCTTAAATATTGAAAAATGGGTGGTAACGAGCCTCGCAATGTGCCTGGAATACCTTTCACGGGAAGGCTCCGCATTGCGGGGTTATTTTTATTTTAGTTGCACGATCCGGGAGGGGGGACGTAATCGTAATGGATGTGATGGAACAAGCGGAGGAAGCGCTGCGCAGATATGAAAGGATGACTTCTGGAGAACGTGCAGAACGGTTGAAACAGGCAGGTATTGAAGTATTGTCACTGCACGATCGGCGCAAACGTGAACCAGGCTTGCGTGTACGCTATGACGTAGAGATAAGCTGTCTGCAGGCGATCCGGATCAAGCGCAAGGATACTAGTGGCATGGGTGGGGCACAGGAAACTCTGTTGGTGCGTGAAGCGAGTTCGACCTTGTTCAAGCGCATAGAACGACTTGCGATCAAAACGCTGTATACGCTAGGACTGGATCATGGAGCTGTTCGAATGGAATCCTCAGGGAACGGCGGATGTGCAGTGATTTCGATCGATCCGGATCCCTGGAAAGGGGTGAACAACCTTGCTGCTACCTACAGGGAAAGCTGGAAGCAGCATCAGGAACTGCTGGATGAGGAGCGTAGTCACAGAACCGTGCCCATCCTTGGCATGGACCCCGAGTTTCTTCTGGTGCAGATGCCGGAATCCAAAATTGTCCCCGCCTCCAAATTTCTTGAACGCACAGGAATGGCGGGCTGCGATTCCGTGACGATTGGTGGCCGACGCATATATCCGGTTGCCGAATTGAGACCCGCTCCCAGCTCTGAACCACGAGAGCTACTGGCTCATCTGATGAGGGCATTCGCAGCCGCTTCCCGCAGCATCAGTGATCACTCGCTCATCTGGCAGGCAGGAGGGATGCCGCAGCGGGGGTTACCTTTAGGCGGTCATATTCATTTTAGCGGCGTGAATCTTACCGGGGAACTGCTCCGCGCACTGGACAATTATCTGGCATTGCCGCTGGCATTTCTTCAAGACCCGCGTGGATCGGGAAGACGGCCACGTTATGGAGCACTTGGTGATTTTCGCCTGAAATCTTACGGTGGGTTTGAGTACCGTACGTTACCCAGCTTTCTTGTGTCGCCCCTTGTTGCGAAGGGTGTTGTGGCCTTGGCAGGTCTAATTGCGAGTGGGTATACTCAATTACGGCAGCGTCCGTTGGCGAAAGCTGAGGTTCATACCGCTTTTTATGAAGGAAAGCGCGAAGTGATTAAGGAACACATCCCAGCTCTGGTAGATGATCTGAAGAGGTTGGATGGATATGCACGTTATGAACGGTATGCATCTCCGTTAATCCTTCAATTAAAACTGGGAAGAACATGGGATGAGAGCCGGGATATCCGTAAACTCTGGAATATTCGGGCAGGTTCATGAAGAGTGGACGTTTTTTTGATATAATAAGAAACAAGTCTTTTATGAATGATAAGCTACTACGGAAGATATGGAGCAGCAACCTTTGAAGGAACTGGCGAATAGCCAACACATAAGGCGGAGGCGCAAACACAGTGCCTGACCGTCTTATTGTCCTTCCAGGACGCGTTTCTTCCTGACAATTATAGGAACGGGATGGAGGATATTCATCATGGCTCAGTATACGCCAATGATTCAACAATATTTGCAAGTGAAAGCCGAAGCACAAGATGCTTTTTTATTTTTTAGACTGGGTGACTTCTATGAAATGTTCTTCGATGATGCGATTAATGCTGCTCGTGAACTTGAGATCACGCTAACCGCACGTAACGGGGGCGCGGATGACAAAATTCCGATGTGCGGTGTACCGTATCATTCGGCTGACAATTACATACAGCGTCTGATTGAAAAAGGATATAAAGTTGCGATATGTGAACAGATGGAAGATGCAAGTGTAACCAAAGGCATGGTTCGACGTGAAATTGTACGTGTGGTTACACCCGGAACGGTAATGGAAGGTAAGACCCTGGGTGACAAGTCCAACAACTACATGGTTTGTCTTACAGGTAATCAAAATACCCTAGCGCTCGCGGCTTGTGATCTGTCAACGGGGGAGTTGTATGTGACATCCGTACCCTATTCCAAGGAATGGCTTAAGGATGAAATCGGCATCTACGAACCATCGGAGCTGGTGGGGGATGCAGCGCTGCTTGAAACGGTAGAAGCCGAGGCATCTCCAATTGGTCGCCCGGTGGTCTACACGTCTTGGACAAAGAATAAGGAAGATTTGGTCCGTCAGCAGTTTGGCGAGGCTGTGTGGGCAAGATTAGAGCCTGAACGTCAAGCGTGCATTGCACGACTTTTCTCCTATCTGAGTGAAACACAGAAACGTTCTCTTGGGCAATTAACCCAAATCTCAACGTATGAGCCGGATCATTATATGATCTTGGACCCGTTTACCCGACGGAACCTGGAATTGGTGGAAACCGTGCGTGAACGCTCCAAAAAAGGTTCATTACTCTGGTTGCTTGATCGAACTGAGACGTCCATGGGCGCAAGAATGCTGCGTCGCTGGGTCGATAAGCCATTATTGCAAAAAGGGAAGATTAATGAGCGTCTTGAAGCAGTGGATACGTTGTACAACCAGTTTATATTGCGTGAGGACCTGCGGGCAGAACTCAAAGATATCTATGATCTGGAGCGCTTGGTGGGCCGGATTGCATTTGGTAATGCCAATGGTCGTGACCTGAATGCGCTCAAATCATCACTGGAGAAAATTCCAGGACTTCGTCAGCATTGCGCAGGATCATCTTCCGCAACACTTCAGCATATTGCCGAAACGATGGATGATTGCAATGATCTGTGTGAAGCGATCGGGCAAGCCATTGTAGACGAGCCGCCTGTATCCGTAAGGGACGGAGGCCTGATTCGTGAAGGGTACCATGAACGTCTGGATGAATTGCGTGAGGCTTCGGTTAACGGGAAACAGTGGATTGCAGAGCTGGAAGCGCGAGAACGCGAGGCGACAGGCATTCGATCGCTGAAGATTGGATATAACAAAGTGTTTGGTTATTATATCGAGATCACCAAGTCCAATCTGTCCGCACTGCCAGAGGGACGTTATGAACGTAAACAGACACTTGCCAATGCAGAACGTTACATTACGCCGGAGTTGAAGGAAAAAGAAACGCTGATTCTCGAAGCTCAGGACAAAATGGTTGATATTGAGTATGGACTGTTCGCTGAACTGCGCGAGCGGCTGAACAAAGAGATTGCAAGATTGCAAAAGCTGGCTGAACAGGTAGCCGAAATTGATGTGTATCAATCTTTTGCGGTGATCAGTGCTGAGCGCAACTTTGTACGGCCTACGTTGACCGATGGTTATGATCTGGTTGTGGAAGAAGGACGTCATCCAGTTGTTGAGGCGGTCATGCGAGATGGCGCATTTATTGCCAATCACACGGCAATGACCAAGGAAGAGGCACGCATTCTGTTGATTACTGGTCCGAATATGGCTGGTAAGAGTACGTATATGCGACAGGTGGCTCTAATCTCCATTTTGGCGCAAGTGGGTTGTTTTGTGCCTGCGGGTCAGGCTGAAGTGCCGATTATGGATCGCATTTTCACACGGATTGGTGCCGCGGATGATCTCATTGGTGGACAGAGCACATTCATGGTGGAGATGGCCGACATTCAGGTCATGACGGACAAAGCGACACCACGAAGTCTGATTATTATCGATGAATTGGGACGGGGAACGTCCACCAGCGAAGGTATGGCGATTGCTCAGTCTGTTATAGAATATGTACATGATATTATCGGTTGTAAAGCCCTTGTATCCACGCATTTCCATGAGCTTGCTCATCTGGAGGAGAGTCTGGACAAGCTGGCCAACTACTCCATGGCGGTACAGGAGAGCGGTGACAAGGTTAATTTCCTGCGCAAATTGATTGCCGGAGCAGCCAGCAGCAGTTATGGTATCTATTGTGCACGCCTTGCAGGTCTGCCTGATAGCATCATTGAGCGGGCAAATGGACTGTTGCATGGATTCGAACATGCGGCTGCGCAAGTAGCTGTGGGCAGTGAATACATCGGGAATGAGAAGCAGGAAACAGGCCAGAATGTAAAAGGTGTAGAATTCCAGCACACGGATTCGGTTTCTATGCTCCGGGAGCATGATACTGCGGAAAATGCAGATTACACACCTTCTATAGAAGATTCAGCCGAGGCTGGAAAGTCGCATGCCAAGAAATCAAACAGCAGCAAAGCACAGTCCAGTGCAAGCCATTCGGATGTGGTTCAACTGTCCATCTTTGGGGATGATGAGCCGAATGTGGCAACGAAACCGGATGTAGTTGCGGTGGATAAACCAGCGCGAGAATTCATCCGTACGATGAAAGATATCGATGTCATGAATATGACGCCTCTTCAGGCGATGCAGATATTGAATGATCTCAAATTGAAGGCACAGCAATTATCCTGAATATAAGGGAGGGGAAAACCTGTGGCGAAAATACATGTGCTTGATGAACATATTGCCAACCAGATCGCGGCGGGTGAAGTGGTCGAACGGCCTGCTTCAGTCGTCAAGGAGTTGCTCGAAAACTCGGTGGACGCAGGCGCCACCAAGATTGAAGTAACAGTGGAAGAGGGCGGACTCCTCAGTATTCGTGTCAAAGACAATGGTTCAGGTATAGAGCCAGAAGATATGGAAACGGCCTTTTATCGTCATGCGACCAGTAAAATAGCTCATGGCCGAGATCTGTTCCAGATCACAAGTCTTGGATTCCGTGGAGAAGCCTTAGCGAGTATTGCTGCAGTATCCAAGGTAGAGGTATTGTCGGCAAGTGACAATGACGGGCGGGGGCGCCGCATCGTGATTGAAGGCGGGAACCTTGTCTCTCATGAAGATGCAACCTCACCCCAAGGTACAGATTTTGCAGTCAAAGAACTATTTTACAATACACCAGCCAGGCTCAAATATATGAAAACGATCCAGACGGAACTGGGACATATATCAGATGTCCTTTACCGGATGGCGATGTCTCATCCGAACATTTCGTTCCGACTGCGCCATAATGAGAATGTGTTGCTTCAGACGTTGGGAAATGGGGATCTGCTGCAAGTGGTTGCAGCGATCTATGGGACAAGTGCTGCCAAAGCGATGCTTCCCATCCAGGGAGAAAGTCTGGATTACCGGGTAAGCGGGCTGATCAGTCTGCCAGAATGGACACGAGCGAATCGTGGGGGGATGTCAACCATTGTTAATGGGCGATTTGTTCGCAATTACGGTCTCAATCAGGCGATTCTTAAAGCCTACCATACCTTGCTGCCCATCAATCGCTTCCCGCTTGTTGTGGTGCAGTTGGAGATGCATCCCTCTCTTGTGGATGTGAACGTGCATCCGGCTAAGCTTGAGGTTCGCTTCAGCAAGGAACCGGAATTGTATGAATTCGTGGAGACGACTTTGCGAGGCATACTTCGGCAGGAGGTATTGATTCCACAGGTCAAAAAACAACAGATCCGCCGTGGAGATGATAGTTCCTTTATTCAGGAACAATTTCTCTTTCCACGTGGTCCGCTGAAAGACCAGTCTGAAGCAGAAGGGTATGGACAACAAGGCCCACTCGGGAAACCTGCCAGTGCATTATTAAAGTTAACTGCAGAAGATGATGATCTGGATTTGGATGCTCCGGCAGATGTGTCCGCTGTACAGCCGGTATCTGAACAGGGACAGACCGTGCCTTTGCCTGAAGCTCCACCTGAGGTTACGCATCCTCCTGAGCAGTTAGAAAGTTGGAGCGGGGATATTTTGCAAAAGGGGACTAGTCACAATGTGGAGCGGACAACCGCTAACGTGCAGGATGGAACTAAAGATGTAAGTACAAGTTCTTCCGAAGCTTTTCCCAAAACTGACCTGTCTTCTCAAGATGGTGGGGATCGTGGAGCAACAGAGAAACCGTTGGCTGAAGGCAAATCGACTACCTACCGGTCCGATTCCGTAACTTCACCGGTTAGGGAAGCACGATCAACCTACAATCCGTCTTCGAATGCGAGAAATGAACGGACGTGGAAAACTTCAGCTTTGCCTGATGCCACTAAACTTGCTGCTGCCATTAAATCGGATGCATCCATGCCCGCATTTCCGGAGCTGAGTCTGATCGGACAGCATCATGGTACGTATTTGATCGCGCAAAATGACCAAGGGTTATATTTAATTGATCAGCATGCCGCCCATGAACGCGTGAATTATGAGTACTATTATGAGAAATTTGGAAATCCTGCCCAGGCCTCGCAAGAGTTACTGCTGCCGATTACGCTGGAGTTCACACCTTCGGAGACGGAAAAGCTGAAAACAAGGCTGGCCTGGTTCGAGCAGGCAGGCGTATATTTGGAGCATTTTGGTGGACAAACGTTCCGTGTGCGTTCCCATCCGTTCTGGTTCCCCAAAGGGGACGAGAAAGACATTATCGAAGAAATGTCCGAATGGGTCCTTAGTGAACGCAGCATAGACGTGGCCAAGATGCGGGAAGCCGCATCCATTATGTGCTCCTGCAAGGCGTCCATCAAAGCCAACCAGAAGCTGACGGATCAGGAAGCAGAAGTGCTGATTCAGCGTCTGGGTTCGTGTCGTCAGCCCTACACTTGTCCACATGGGCGGCCGATTGTGGTTTCATTTTCAACGTATGATCTGGAAAAATTATTTAAACGAGTGATGTAGCTATTTAGGGGGACATTATGTACATTACAACCGGTGACAAGGAGATTGCCTCTCAGGTGGAGCGTGCGCTTAAGCTCGCCGAAACGACAGGAGGTACCTACGTACCGCGCAATAGAACGTCTTTACCCAGACTGATTGAACATTATGGTATCAACGAAATACTGGTCGTGCTCAATGGCAGAGCGCGTTTGTATCGCAAAGATGGGACGGAGCTCGAGTTTCACCCCAGTATGGGATTTGTTCGCGCTAAACGAGTTCTAAGAGGGGAAGGCGATCCCATGCTGGAAGCTGGTTCGGTGCTTGAAGGAGACACGATTGTTGATTGTACCGCTGGACTCGGTTCAGATGCGCTGGTATTTTCGGTTGCGGCTGGTAATAGTGGAAGGGTCATCGCATGTGAATGTTCTCAACCACTCTATACCCTGCTACTGGAGGGCATGTCCCATTATAAGAGCAATCAGCCTTTGGTGGATGAGGCTTTCCGGCGCATAGATCTGCGGCATGTGGATCATCTTGAGTTGCTGCGGTCCATGCCGGATCGAAGCTGTGATACCGTGTATTTTGACCCCATGTTCCGTGAACCGATGATGGATTCAAGTGCTATACAGCCCTTGCGAGATTATGCAAATGCTCACGCGCTGAATGAACAGAGCATTATGGAAGCGAAACGGGTTGCCCGTAAACGGGTAGTGATGAAAGAAAAGCGCGGCAGCGCGGAGTTTGACAGGCTCGGATTTGAAATACTTGATCGAGCGAATGCAAAAACCCTGTACGGAGTGATTAATGTTGAACGTGGAAGTTAAATCAAAACCTAAACTGCTTGTGCTGGTTGGGCCAACAGCAGTAGGTAAAACAAGAATGAGCATCGAGCTTGCCCAAGCTTTCAATTGTGAGATTATCTCAGGAGATTCGATGCAGGTATATCGTGAAATGGATATCGGAACAGCCAAGATTACCCCTGAAGAAATGAAGGGTGTACCTCATCATCTCATTGATATTCATGAACCAGAGTACCCGTATTCTGTGGCCGAGTTTCAGGAGAGTTGCACCCGATTGATTCGTGAAATCCATGAACGCGGTAAAATGCCTTTTATTGTAGGTGGCACCGGTCTGTATGTGGAATCAGTATGTTACGGCTTCCAATTTTCGGATAGTGGTTCGGATGAAGCGTTCAGGGAGCAACAATTCAGTTATGCGGAGCAACATGGCGCACAGGCCCTTCATGATCGTCTGAGGGAAGTTGATCCGGT
This sequence comes from Paenibacillus amylolyticus, assembly GCF_050990605.1. Classification (GTDB taxonomy): domain Bacteria; phylum Bacillota; class Bacilli; order Paenibacillales; family Paenibacillaceae; genus Paenibacillus; species Paenibacillus amylolyticus_H. Next base: position 3,732,630 of record NZ_CP158832.1, on the reverse strand, counting down.
CAGTGCAGATCGTCTGCATCCGAATGACCAAAGGCGAATTGTGCGTGCTCTTGAGATTCATCACCTCACAGGCGAGAAGTGGTCTGATCAGCTGGCAGTACAGAAGAAAGAGTCGCCGTATGACCTTCTTATTGTTGGTTTGACAATGGATCGGCAGAAGTTGTACGCCCGGGTAGAAGAGCGGATTGATCTGATGATCGAACAAGGTCTGGTGGATGAAGTGAAGTCCCTGTTGGAACGCGGAGTGGCCAGAGGTCATATTTCCATGCAAGGACTGGGGTATAAGGAGATTGTAGCGTTCCTGCAAGGGGAAGTGAGTTGGGAAGCTGCTGTTGAGTGGTTGAAGAGGGATACGCGCCGGTTTGCCAAACGTCAGCTTTCCTGGTTCCGCCATATGAAGGATATTGAATGGGTGGACATGACGGATACCGAGGATTTTGAAGGGAAATACAAGCAGATAAGTGATTTGATTACACGGAAATTTGATAAAAATGGGCGATAATTAATATTCATCTGACTGGCATGGATTAGATCAGGATATGTAAACCTCTACCTTTTAGTTATTAAAAGGATAGAGGTTTTTACTTATCACATGAACAGATGAAAGAGGTGTATTATTCTTCAAACAACGAATAAAAGTGATTAAAAATGAAGATTATGTCCCTCTTTTGCAAAACTGACAAGCGGTGTATAATGGATAAGTCTACTATTTGTTCATCTCGCCAAGAATGGGGGTAAAATAGCAGACAAGGGGTTTTTGTGGATTATATGAAACTGTTCATGATATAATAGCACGAAAGCTACTCAGCGATATTGAATATTACTTGAACACGAATTCAAATGAACCAATGGGGGTACGGCTAATGAACAAGTCCATCAACATCCAAGATACGTTCTTGAACCAACTGCGGAAAGAAAATATTCCTGCTACGGTCTATCTGACCAACGGCTTCCAAATCCGCGGGACGATCAAGGCATTTGACAATTTTACGATCGTCATTGACAGCGACGGACGCCAGCAAATGGTCTACAAGCATGCCATCTCCACGTTCACGCCGCAACGCAGCGTATCGCTGATGCAGCAAGATAACAGCGGCGAAGCTTAAAAATTACGAAACCTTTTCACCAACCATTTCGTCTACAAGTATAGGTGTTGAAACAGAGCAACCTGAATAAAGGGTTGTTCTTTTCATTCCGGGCAAAATATGTTTAATATATGCTTGAGCCAACAGACGAATAGAATTTATGCAACTGAAAGGGAGTCAGGAGGTAACATGCCAAACGATCCGTTGTCGAGGTCTAATAATCGCAACAACAATAACAAGTCATCCAAAAAAGCGAAGCCAAAGACCTCTAAAAAGAAAAAAATTACGGGTAAACGCGTTGGATGGACACTGTTTTTCACAATGGCAATCGCCATATTTTGTGCACTTGGTGGATATTTATTTATTATGGTGAGTGGTGAGAATCTGCTCAAAGCCAACAAGGACAAAACTACAATTAATGAAACTTCAAAAGTATATGATCGCAATGGCCAATTAATGGGGGAGTTATCCATTCAGAAGCTGGAACCCGTCAAAGAAGATGATATTCCTGAGCTGGTGAAGCAAGCCTTTGTTGCAACGGAGGATAAGCGATTCTACGATCACCAAGGTGTGGATATCTGGTCCATTGGGCGTGCAGCCGTTAAGGATGTCATGGCTCGTTCCATGGTGGAAGGTGGTAGTACATTAACCCAACAGCTTGCCAAGAACATGTTCTTGTCCCGTGACAAGACGTTCTTCCGGAAAGCGACGGAAGTATCGATTGCCATGGCATTAGAGCGCAAGTACACAAAAGACGAAATTCTGACGATGTATCTGAACCGGATTTTCTTCGGTCATCAGCGTTACGGGATTAAAGCAGCATCTGAATTTTATTTTGGGAAAAAAGATCTGAATAATCTTGAATTGTGGGAAATTGCCACACTCGCCGCGATGCCCAAGGGGCCTTCTGCCTACAATCCGGTGAGCAATCCGAACGATTCCAAGGCACGTCGTGGTGTTGTTCTACAGCTGATGTATGAACAAGGCTACATTACGAAGGAAGAGATGGAAAAAGCTAAAGCGGTAGATTATAACTACAAGCGACCAGAAAAAGATCAGAAATATCAAGCATTTATCGATTATGTACTCCGTGAAGCTGAACGAGTAACAGGAAAAACGGAAGATGATCTGAATATAGGTGGATATAAAATCTATACCACCATGGATGCTCAGGCTCAAACAGCCATGGAAACTGCCTTTACAGATGATAGTCTGTTCGAGGCAAGCAAAGATGATCAACAGGTTCAAGGCTCCATGGTTATCATGAACCACGAGAATGGCAGTCTCGTTGCCCTTCTGGGTGGACGGGATTATCAGACCAAGGGTTATAGTCGTGTAACGCAGAGTCGAAGACAACCGGGTTCAGCCTTTAAACCGATTGTGTCTTATGCACCGGCTCTTGAGACAGGAAACTACAGTGCCAACTCATCGCTGAGCAATGCGAAGCAATGTTTTGGTAACTATTGTCCGGGTAACTTGCATGGATATTCTTCAACGATCAGTATGACGGATGCCATTACGAAGTCGGAAAATATTCCTGCAGTCTGGCTGCTTGATAAAATAGGCGTTAACACAGGCATTAATTTTGCCAAGAGTGTGGGTATACAGCTGACAGATGAAGACAAAAACCTGGCGATTGCTCTCGGTGGTCTGAGTAAAGGGACAAATACACTGGAAATGGCGCAAGCCTATAGTGCATTTGCCAATCTCGGAGAATACCGACAAGCCTATTCGATCAAGGAAATAAAGGATAGCGCAGGCAAAACCACATATAAACACGATAACTCGGACACAACGCGTGTCATGAGCGAGCAAAACGCGTATCAGCTTACACAGATGCTGCAGAACGTTGTTAATGATGGTACAGGACGTTCAGCGCGTCTGGATCGACCGGTAGCGGGTAAAACAGGAACGGTACAAAGTGGTATCTCTGGCAACAGTGCCAACCGTGATGTATGGTTCGTTGGATACACACCGGAATGGACTGCCGCTGTCTGGATGGGTTATGACAATCCGGATGCCAATCATATGCTTAAGAACAGCAGTAAGCTGTCCGCAGCTTTCTTTGCCAAAGTCATGGGAGATGCTTTGAAAGGCGTTCCTGTGAAGCAATTCAAAGCACCGGCTGGAGGACAGGCACCTCCTCCAGTAGAAGAACCAGAACAACCAGCCCTATCCGTTAGTGGTCTGAGTGGATCATACGATCCAAATGCTCAAACCGTCTCACTGAGTTGGACTGGAACGGGTGACGCGAGCACGCAATATCGGGTGTATCGTAAAGAAACCTCCGAAGGCCAGTTCACGCATCTCATTGATTCAGTGGGATCTACCAGTGCACAAGATTTAAGTGCATTGCCTGGCCTGACCTACGAGTACTATGTGACAGCCTACGACTTGGCGTCTGGACAGGAGACGGATCCTTCGAATACCATCTCCCTGATGATTGAAGCGCAGGAAATGCCGCCGGAGGAACCTGATCCTGGTATAGACCCTGGGACAGAAACAGATCCAGAGCAGCCAGGTATGGATGATCCGGACAATGGTTCACCGGATAATGGCAACTCGAATGGTAATGGCGGTAACGGGAATGAAAATGGCAACAATGGAAATGGAAATGGGAATGGGAATAACGGTAACAATGGAAATAACGGTAATAACGGTGGAGCCGGCCAAGGTAACGGTCAATCTGGTGGAGGAAACACGACCCCACCTGGTCAGGGAACAACAGAGCCAGGTGGTACAGGTGAAGGCACTGATGATGGGGCCATAACAACGCCAGGTGAGGTTGTAACTCCGGACAGCGGAACGAGTGGAGATACTGGGGGAACAGATACACCTGCAGATTCTCAAGCTGGAACTGGCGGCTAAGCCATGAACGACTAAATAGTTACATTGAAAAAACTGCTTCCCGGAAAACCGGTGAAGCAGTTTTTTGTGTTATACGGAACCAGCTGTAATGGAAGCTGATTTGATGTAGAGGTGTGACAAAGCATGATTTTGAGTGTATACCTTAAATATGGTAAGCTGTAACTATTCGTAATATGTTGTGCATGATGGGCCCAGAACGCTGGAATTCATCATGCGGACGTTATTACATTGTTCACCAATAACATCAGAGCAGGTCACGGACCTGTAGTCGGCAAAGAGGGGTTCGTATGAAACGGAAATTCGGGGACCGCGCGAACTGGCGCCGGATTACGAACCGACAATTCACATGCCGGTTTGTTCAATCCAAAATTTTTACAGGTTATATTACGTTGTACACCATACAGGATTTGAAAGAACCTTTGTGGAAAACCTATGGAGGTAGTACCTTCTGTATCGCAGATAAAGGTTATTCCTGGCTGCAATACTACCCGAAGGGAGAGCACTTTGTAGTTACAGCGATGTTTGATGATCAGGAACGGATTGTGGAATGGTATATTGATACATGCCGTAGCCAGGGGATAACGGATCAGGGTGTTCCTTGGTTTGATGACCTGTATCTGGATGTCGTAGTGCTTAAAGATGGAGAAGTGTTTTTGCTGGATGAAGATGAGCTTGAGGATGCTTTGTCGCGGAAGCATATTACAACAGGTGATTATGACTTGGCTAACAAGACGGCAAAGGAACTGCTGCATGCCATTGATGCACATGTATTCCCATACTTTCAGTTATCGTTGAAGCACAGGCAAAGTTTGTTTGAGAATGGAGAGTTTCGAAAAAACATTCAGATCTAAGACATGTACCTAAAGCGTAGAATTCTTCATGATCCTTCTAATATTGGAGCACCTGATAGAATACATTAATAATCAGGAGAGTTCAGCCCGATAAAATAGAGGTGATGGCGAATGAACGGACGGGTCATGGCTGCAGGAGAGCAACCAGGAGGCAGACCATCCAGACAAATTAATATTGTGTTGCGCAACCAGGAGCCTCAGATGTTGGTCAAAGATGAAGCAGCGTCAGTACAGGCAGCCAAGAGCATAACCAAACATGCGCACTTCCAGGAGATACAGGGCGAGTTGGAGCAACTGGTTGGACTTGAAAATATCAAAGACCTGGTATTTGAGATCTATGCTTTTCTACAGATTGCTCAGATGCGTACTGAAGCAGGCTTACTTAGTGGTGCGCACGTGTATCATATGATCTTCAAAGGCAATCCGGGGACTGGTAAGACAACTGTAGCGAGGATCGTTGCCAAACTTTTTCAGAAGATGGGTGTGTTGAGTAAAGGTCATCTTATTGAAGTAGAGCGTGCGGATCTGGTTGGAGAATATATCGGTCACACGGCGCAGAAAACAAGAGATCTGGTTAAGAAGGCACTCGGTGGGATATTGTTCATTGATGAAGCTTACAGTTTGGCCCGCGGGGGAGAGAAGGATTTTGGAAAGGAAGCCATTGATACGCTTGTAAAGTCTATGGAAGATAACAAAAATCAGTTTATACTGATTCTTGCCGGGTACTCGGAAGAAATTGATTTTTTTCTTCAGACGAATCCTGGATTACCTTCTCGCTTTCCCATTCAAGTGGAGTTTCCAGACTATAGCATTGATCAGTTGATTCAAATCTCTGAGATTATGGCCAAAGAGCGTGATTATATTTTAATGCCTCAGACCATACTCAAACTAAAGCAGCATTTGCTTCAGGAAAAAAATGATTCGCTGCACGCGTTCAGTAACGCCAGATACGTTCGTAATGCCATTGAGCGTTCGATCAGGCATCAGGCGGTTCGTTTGTTGGAACAATACTCAGAAGGCAGTCCAGGAAAACTGGAGCTGATGACAATCCGGACAGAGGATTTGAACTTTGAGCGAAAGTAAGCGATAATATAGTTTTTACACCAGCCGGCCGGGCCAACCGGTTCGGCTTAAGGCATGCCATGGCATATTCGTGGTAATGTATATCAACGGATCAGTAATTAGAGGGAGTGAACATATACATGACAAATGGCACGCATGATACAGATATGGTCAAAAAAGATCGCGCCGTCTTGGTGAGTCTTGTTACGGATGATGTAAAACGTACAGGTATCAATCCGGAGTACTCTTTAGAGGAACTGGTGAAACTTGCTGAGACAGCCGGAGTGGAAGTACTAAGTGTGCTTTCTCAGAACAGGGAAAAACGGGATACCAAATGGTTCATTGGTAAAGGTAAGGTAGAAGAGCTTCGTGCGATTGCAGAGGAACTCGGAGCAACTACAGCTATATTTGATCAGGAATTGTCAGGCGCACAGGTTCGAAATCTGGAAGAAACCCTCGATCTCAAAATTATTGACCGTACCCAATTAATTTTGGACATCTTTGCACAACGTGCCAACACCAGAGAAGGTATTATTCAAGTGGAATTGGCTCAACATAGCTACTTGCTGCCACGTTTGTCGGGACACGGTAAGAACCTTTCCAGACTGGGCGGGGGAATCGGAACAAGAGGTCCGGGTGAAAGCAAGCTGGAAACGGACCGTCGTCACATTCGTGGTCGCATCGATGATCTGAAGCGTCATCTGGAAGAATTGACTCGTCATCGCAAGTTGCATCGTGAACGCCGCAAAAAGACAGGTATTGTTCAGGTGGCCCTTGTTGGTTATACCAATGCTGGCAAATCAACCTTGCTCAAGCAGTTGACGGCTGCAGATGTGTATATTCAAGATCAGTTATTCGCTACATTGGATCCGACATCACGTACGATGGAACTTCCAAGTGGCAAAGAGATCGTACTTACCGACACCGTTGGATTTATTCAAAATCTCCCGCATGATCTGATTGCAGCATTCCGGGCAACGCTGGAGGAAGTGAATGAAGCAGATCTGATCCTGCATGTTGTGGATGCCTCATCAGCTATGCGTGAAGATCAGATGCGGACGGTTAACACGATTCTGCAAGAACTTGGTTCAGGGGACAAGCCGCAGTTAGTCCTGTATAACAAAAAAGATGCGTGTACACCAGAACAACTTGAGATGCTTCCATTGGATAAGGATCATATCAAAGTAAGCGCATTAGACTCGGAAGATCTGCTAAAAATCCGTGAATTAATTCAGACAGAGCTGACAGGTGACACAAAACGTTTCCGTATTCCGGCAGAGCGTGGCGATCTTACGTCGGTACTCTACAAAATTGGTGATGTAGTGGATACCAGTTTTGAAGAAAATGATGTCATTTATGAAGTGGAATTGCAAAAAGGTGAATACGAGAAATTTGGTTATATGCTTGAAGGTTTCATTGAATTGTAATACTCATGACATATTGATGTGATAAGTTGACACGATAATGGATATTCAACGTCAGATTCGTGCTATGAAGGGGAATGAAGTAAGATGGTAAGTTTTGATTCAGAAATATCTGAACTTCAACATCAAGTGGAGCGTCAGATTGAAGGACAACTTCAACAGATTGATCGAATCACAGATCACAATCAATGGAAGGTGATTAATGCTTTCCAACAGCGTAAAGTAAGTGATTTTCACTTTGCAGGTTCAACAGGTTATGCGTATAACGATCGTGGGCGTGAAGTGCTTGATGAAGTATATGCTGATGTGTTCGGTGCGGAAGCCGCATTGGTACGTCCTCATTTTGCTTCAGGTACACATACGATTAGCACAGCTCTGTTTGGAGTACTGCGCCCAGGTGACGAATTATTGTACATCACGGGTAAGCCTTATGACACATTGCATAAAGTGATTGGCAAACCCGGTGATGGCACAGGTTCCTTACGCGATTTTGGCATCGGCTATCGGGAGACGGCCTTAACTGCTGAAGGTGGAGTGGACTGGGAAGCAGTTGAGAAAAGCATAACACCGGCTACAAAAGTCATTGGGATTCAACGTTCACGTGGTTATGACTGGCGCTCATCCTTCTGTGTTGCTGAGATCGCTGAGATGGTTACACGTGTTAAAGCAATGAAGGAAGATGTCATCGTATTTGTGGATAATTGTTACGGTGAATTCACGGAGGAACGTGAACCGACAGAAGTCGGAGTTGATCTGATGGCCGGATCACTGATCAAGAATCCTGGTGGAGGCATTGCGGAAACCGGTGGATACATATGTGGGAAGGAACAGTACGTACAGCTTGCAGCTTATCGCCTGACAGCCCCGGGAATCGGGGGAGAAGTGGGAGCCATGCTGGGGACAACACGTGGCATCTACCAAGGACTTTACATGGCTCCGACAATTGTAGGACAAGCTATTAAAGGAAGTACATTTGCTGCCGCGATGTTTGCTGAATCCGGATTTGTAACCAAACCCGCCTGGAATGAAGCTCGTACAGATCTGATTCAGGCTGTTCAGTTCAGCTCAGCTGAGCATTTAATTGCTTTTGTGCAGGGGATTCAGCGTGCAGCAGCTGTAGATAGTCATGTGGTTCCTGAACCGTGGGATATGCCTGGTTATGAACATCCTGTCATTATGGCGGCAGGTACGTTCATTCAGGGTGGAAGTCTGGAATTATCAGCCGACGCGCCTATTCGGGAGCCGTATATCGGGTATATGCAAGGCGGATTAACGTACTCTCATGTCAAATATGGCGTTTTGATGGCATTACAGACCATGAAAGATCGTAAATTATTGTGAGTTTATCTAACACGTCATTGACACTTGGTAACAACTAAATGTACAATAGGGTGAAGAATAGATGACTGGAAGGTTGATGAACATGGGTGATGAAATTCGCAGAAATATGGCCTTATTCCCGATTGGTATTGTAATGAAACTTACGGATCTGTCTGCACGTCAGATTCGTTATTATGAGCAGCACAGCTTGATCGTTCCTGCGAGAACGTCAGGTAATCAACGTTTGTTCTCTTTTAATGACGTAGAGAGATTGCTAGAGATCAAGGCTTTGATTGAAAAGGGAGTTAACATCGCGGGGATCAAACAAGTGATGAATCCTGTTTCGAAAGAATCCGAGGAAGCTACAGTTATCACGCCAGATACTGAAGTTAAACGCAGAGAACTGTCCGATACGCAGTTGCACCGCTTGCTGAAGCAGCAGCTTGTATCAGGTAAGAGACCAGGACAAGTATCTCTCATTCAGGGAGAGCTTTCCCGATTCTTTAATAAAAAGTAAGTTCGCATAACTTGGCGAGTGAGGGGAAATCATGCACTTATGGTGTAAGAATCCTTGACCCGTGGAACTTTCTAATGTACAAATATAACAGGCAAGCCAAATACGCAGATAAGAAAGGGAGAGGTTATAGTGAGCTATACAAAAGAAGACATTCTCCGCATTTCGAAAGAAGAAAACGTACGATTCATTCGATTGCAATTTACCGATTTGCTTGGAGCTATCAAAAACGTTGAGATTCCTGTGAGCCAGTTGACTAAGGCTCTGGATAACAAAATGATGTTTGATGGATCTTCCATTGAAGGTTATGTACGTATTGAAGAGTCCGACATGTACCTCTATCCAGATCTAGATTCTTGGCTTATTTTCCCATGGGTAGCAGAGAACCGTGTTGCACGCCTGATCTGTGACGTATATCTTCCGGATGGTAACCCGTTCCCAGGAGATCCACGTGGCATCTTGAAACGAAACCTGAAGGAAGCCCAAGATATGGGATTCACTTCCTTCAATGTTGGTCCTGAACCTGAGTTCTTCTTGTTCAAAACAGACGAAAAAGGAAACCCGACTAACGAATTGAATGACCAAGGTGGTTATTTCGACCTTGCTCCTACGGATCTTGGTGAAAACTGTCGTCGTGACATCGTTATCACCCTTGAAGAAATGGGCTTTGAGATCGAAGCTTCTCACCATGAGGTAGCTCCAGGTCAGCATGAGATCGACTTCAAATATGCTGATGCGCTGAAAGCGGCTGACCAGATCCAAACGTTCAAACTCGTTGTTAAAACGATTGCACGTCAGCATGGTTTACATGCTACATTCATGCCGAAACCGCTGTTTGGTATGAACGGATCCGGTATGCACTGTAACCAATCTTTGTTCAAAGGCAATGAGAACGCATTCGTTGACGAGTCGGACGAGCTTGGTTTGAGCAAAACTGCACGTCACTTCATGGCTGGAACTCTGAAGCATGCACGTGCGTTTGCAGCAATTACTAACCCAACTGTGAACTCATACAAACGTCTTGTACCAGGCTATGAAGCTCCTTGTTATGTAGCATGGTCTGCTAGTAACCGTAGCCCAATGATCCGTATTCCAGCTTCCCGTGGTTTGAGTACACGTGTTGAGGTTCGTAACCCGGATCCGGCTGCTAACCCTTACCTGGCTTTGGCTGTTTTGTTGAAAGCAGGTCTGGACGGAATCAAACGTGAGCTTTCCTTACCAGCTCCAATTGACCGTAACATCTACATCATGTCAGAAGAAGAGCGTGTGGAAGAAGGCATTCCAAGCTTGCCAGCTGACCTGAAAGAAGCATTGAACGAATTGATCCGCAGCGAAGTCATCTGTGATGCTCTCGGCGACCACGCCTTGGCTCACTTCTATGAGCTGAAAGAAATTGAGTGGGATATGTACCGCACACAAGTCCACCAATGGGAACGCGATCAATATATTACTTTGTACTAATAGCTCAATCCCTTGGCGCTCTAGCGCTGAGGGGTTTTTCTTTTTGTGGGCAAGTTTCTATATATTTAAAGAAAAACCAAAGTGCCCACAAAATGCCCCCAAAATATTTTTCTACTCGAAAATTTCTTCAGTGAATTTCGTATCTTCCCCGCACTCAAGTAAAAGAACCACGCAGGTATGAGATAGTGAACGAAAAGGGAGGTAAGATCACAATGTTCTAAGATTCTGATAACTTTAGTTTCAATAACGAACCTTAAAATATTCTATTGAATTTTGTTTCGTGACCATGAGTGAAAAATCTTTGTTCAAACTTTGAAAATGATAAAATATGATGCATAGCTATTTCAAGAATTTGATGGAGTTTCTATGTCAATCAGAGAGAACAAATTGATTTGATCACTAAATTATTACTTCCTTTAAATAGTATATAATAAAGCTCTTCTCAATCTGAATAAGCAATATTGGCTCAATGAAACATTCTCTTGAGCTACAATTTAACAATTAAAAGGGGATTCTCTCTGGAAAACAAAAAATGAATTTATCGCTGTACTCATCCTTGTTGACAAAGTATAAAAAATGGCCCACCCATTAATATAGCGGGGAGCCATTGAATATCTACTAAAATATTATTTAGCTGGTTTTTGTGAATTGAATTGTATAAGGCTCGTTATAGTTGTTGATACCGTTGTCCATAATTCTGAAGTAAACCTTCTCACCAGGTTTAGCATTCCAACTAATCGCCTCAGGGTATCCCCGTCCATTCCAGTTATCCATTTGAATGGACAGGATCGCACCGCTTGAATTCATTTTAATAACACCCATAACAATGTCGAAGTTAGCTGGTGGAGTGGCTATAACAGAATATGTGATTTCGGATGAACCGTTTGTGTTGTCGACTACATAAAAATCGTTGTCGCTCATGCTATCTAAATACTGTGTTGCGCTAAATCCAGAAGACTGGTTTACACTTGAGTACATCACTTCTGCTGTCTCAAATGAATCAGCCCAACCAGTTTTAGCGAATGCAGAGCTGGAACCGAATGCTAATAGACAAGCAGTTGCCATAACAGAAATAGAGAATTTTCTTAATCTTTTCATATTCAAACCTCCCAAATATACTAGAACCAATAGAGTAAGATCCAAGTTTTAAGTTGTTATTTGAAATTAAAGATATCGAGTAGAGTTCACATAATTAGGTTGGCCAACCATGGTTAAATATACCATATAGTATTGTTATCTGTAAATAATATAGTTGTAAAATGTTGGATTTATGGATATTCTTTTGAAATGCTAAGAAAGAGATACTTTCGTGATACATTCGAATATAGGATGCAAAAATAGGCCGGCTTCTTTGTTTACTATGCAAACAAACCCAAGGATAAACCAAAAGTCATTGAATTAGAGAAACCACTTCTCCGCGTCCGCAGAGTTATCGGCAATTAGGACATATGTTGTAAGATGTTGATATTGAATGCAAATAAGATCTACAAGGCTCCATCATCTCTTCAGATCTCAGTACATATAATCAACTGCAGAAATAAAGATGAATTCTAATAATACCCAATAATTCGCTATAATCAATGTTTCAAACTTATGTTGGAAGTTTCATATAAAAGAGGTATACTATAATTAAATTTTTAGCAATTTAATTTTAAATAATTAATTGGAGATGTTAATATGGATCAGGCAAAACAACTAGTGACAGAACAACGTACATTTTTTTATACAGGACAAACTAAAAATATCGAGTACCGGATTAATGCGCTGCAACAGCTTAGAAAAGGAATTGAAAAGTATCAGCAACGGATTCAAGATGCACTTCGGGCTGATTTGAACAAATCTGAGGCGGAAGCATACGGTTCCGAGATTCGCATTGTTCTTGGTGAACTGGATTTTGCATTAGAACATCTGCAGGAATGGGCTGCACCCAAACAAGTCCCAACCAATTCGGCTATGCCGGATGGGGTGAGCACCATTTACCCTGAACCATACGGAGTAGCGCTTATTATTGCACCTTGGAATTATCCGTTCCAACTGGCCTTTGGTCCACTGATTGGAGCAATTGCAGCCGGTAACTGTGCAGTTATCAAGCCTTCTGAATTAACACCGGCCGTATCTCGTTTGACATATGATCTGATTCATGAGATTTTCCCTCAGGAGTATATTGCCGTTATGGAAGGGGAAGTTGAAGCCAGCACCGCATTGTTGAAAGAGAAGTTTGATTATATTTTCTTCACTGGAAGCACAGGTGTTGGGCGCATTGTTATGAAGGCAGCTGCGGAGCACCTGACTCCTGTAACTCTTGAGTTGGGTGGTAAAAGTCCTGCTATTGTCCATAGTGATGCAGATCTGAAGCTGGTGGCTCAGCGTATTGTTCGTGGTAAGTTCCTGAATGCAGGGCAAACTTGCGTTGCTCCGGATTACTTGCTTGTGCATGAACAAGTTCATGATGAATTGATCAATCTGATTGGCGCTGAGATCAAAGATAAATTTGGGGATGATGTGTTACAGAACACTTATTTCCCGCACATTGTCAATGCGCGTAACTTTGATCGGTTGTCGAAATTCCTCAAAGATGGAAAAACGCTGATAGGTGGACGATCTGTACGTGAGCAGTTGCTGATTGAGCCCACTGTACTTGGAGATGTGAACTGGGAATCACCTGTTATTCAAGAAGAGATCTTCGGTCCAATTCTTCCTGTATTTAAGTACAGTGACCTGAACCCTATGCTGGATGAGATTGTTCGCCGGCCAAAACCTTTGGCGCTATATCTCTTCACACAGAATGAGCAACTGCAGAATCAGGTTCTGAATCAAGTATCCTTCGGTGGAGGATGTATTAATGACACACTTTCTCATATGACATCGCATTATCTCCCGTTTGGTGGTGTAGGAGAGAGTGGTATGGGCTCATATCACGGACAACAGAGCTTTGATGTGTTCTCGCACCACAAAAGTGTTCTGAAACGCAGCGAATAATTTGCTGATACAACAATATATAAATAAAAAAGAGGTTGTCCTGTTCATCAGGACAACCTCTTTTCGTATTTCATTGCATCTAGTTTGGTTACTCAAGTTAAATATTAATGAATATCTCGGAAAAGGCCAATGACTTTACCCAGAATACTAACGTGTTTCAAACGTAAAGGTTCGAAGGTCGCATTCTCCGGTTGAAGACGAATATGATCTTTCTCTTTGTAGAACGTTTTCACTGTAGCTTCATCGTCTTCAGTCATTGCCACTACGATATCACCGTTATCAGCAGTTTGCTGTTGACGGACAATAACGTAATCTCCGTTAACAATTCCAGCTTCCACCATACTATCTCCCACTACTGAAAGCATAAACACTTTCTGTTCGCCTACATAATGTGTAGGAAGAGGGAAGTAGTCTTCAATGTTCTCGGTTGCAGTAATTGGAACCCCGGCTGTTACCTTACCAACGACAGGAATACGTGCAACGCTATGAGCAAATTGATGAGAATGCTCAGATTCTTCCTGGCTCAAAAGCTCAATGGCTCTTGGCTTGGTAGGGTCGCGTCGGATCAAACCTTTTTTCTCCAAACGATCCAAATGTCCATGTACTGTTGAGCTGGAAGCAAGTCCAACCGCTTCACCAATTTCCCGTACGGAAGGAGGATACCCCTTCAACCGGACTTCATTTCGTATAAACTCCAGAATAGCCTGCTGCCTGCTGGATATCTTCGACATACCGTATCAACCCCATTTTAGTAACGTTTGGGAAAATTATAACATAGAACCTCCGTTCGTACAAACATAAGTTCTAAATAAAATGGCATAAAATCAGTGTTTTTAAACTTATAGAACCGAATTTGTCCAAAAGTCAGAGCACAATACTGCAAATGTGCAAATGCTTTGCAAAAGGACTTCATATATGATGTAGCTCCCTTCGAAAAACAAGCGAACAATTGTTCTAAAAATCTATTGAACAAAACAAGTGTTCGTGTTATATTGATTTCAACAGATAGGAACAAACGTTTGGAGGCGGGTATTTAATGAGATATTCTACTTATCAAAGCATTCATGAACCGATGAATTCGGAACTGGTGAAGTCTAACATAGGGAACTACAAGAAGGTTTTAGCGCGTTTCAAGATTTCTTCATGGATGTTAAAGGTAGCCATTACCTCTTTGATTATATTTATTGGATGCAGCACTGTTTTAACCGTATTTGCTGGCAATGAGAATGATGTTCTGCCTGGAGGGAAGATAGCCGTTTCACAAGGGGAAACATTATGGAGTATTTCTTTGGAACATAAACCGACGAATATGGATACACGTATATATATAGAAGCAATTAAGAAAGTGAATCAACTTCAAGCGACTTCCATCCAAGTAGGTCAAGTACTAACTCTACCGCAATTCGCAGAATAAAAGCACATCAATGAGTGTTAACGCGTGTCAGCTTGACAAGCTGCCTTTATCATGGCAAAGTTAATATGACTTTGTATTTTTGGAGGGGACAAGCTTGGATATAGATAGTCTGGTAGCACGCATTAACGAATTGGCTCGTAAGCAAAAGTCCACTGGATTGTCAGAGGAAGAACTTGCTGAACGTGCTGAGCTAAGAGAGATTTATTTGAGTAATATTCGCAGCAATTTCAGACAACAATTGGATACCATTGAGATTGTTGATGATGAGAATGACAAAGGCCACCAAGGCAAACTCAAACACTAACGAAACCTAATGATATCATTATGATATTTAGGTTTCTTCCTGTTATTTTGAGTGTGCAATTTATAGGGGGAAATGTTGGTTTGCAGTTATGTAAGCCGATACAAAGACACATAAGGGGGATTCTCATGTCGCGTTCGTTCGAGAGAACGGTTAAGAAAAATTCCAAGCAGTTAAATCAGCAACGCAAAAAAAGTGGTCAACCAATCACAGGTACACCAGGTGAAGAAGTCTTTAAGGGACGTAGCCTTTTGTTCCCTATATTTTTGATTGGTCTCGCCTTTTTGTATCTGTTTATGAGTACGTTCCTTGTGCAAGCTCCAATGACAACCTGGGACTGGGTGACCATGCTGCTCTATGTATTTTTGGCAGTCATCTTCATGCTTCGCCGTCCATACATCAAGATTAGCAGTAATCGGATTATAACGACGAAGGGTAATCGTGAACGTTCAATTGGGGTTGACGATATTGTCAAATTCAGAATTGAACCCGGTACAGTTGTTATCGAACATAACAGTCGCGGGAAAAGATGGGTGTTCACCAAGTTATTGAACCGTTACGATACAGATGCGATTGCAGAACGTTTGCTGAAATTTGCAAAAGCACACCAGATCACCGTGGAAACCGTCGAAAAGTAATTATTGCATAAAGGGGTAGATGATCGGAATGGCGTTAAAAGCGATTTTGTTCGACCTGGATGATACTTTATTATGGGATGAGCGTAGTGTTCGAGAAGCTTTTCATGAGACTTGTCTAATCGCAGCGAAAGAGACTGGGGTCAAACCAGAAGAACTTGAAGAAGCTGTTCGTAATGAGGCACGTGGGCTGTATGAATCATATGAAACCTTTCCCTTTACCAAAATGATTGGAATCAATCCGTTTGAAGGCCTATGGGCAAACTTTACTGGTGGGGATCAACCTGAGTTCCGTCAGTTGGAACAACTTGCTCCAGTATACCGTAAAGAATCCTGGCGACGTGGGTTATTGAAGTTGGGTATAGATCGGGAAGATCTTGCTGAACAACTGGCCGCGCAATTTGGAGTAGAACGGAGATCCAGACCCCATGTATACGAAGAAACGATGGATACCTTGCGTCAGTTGCAAGGGAAGTACAAACTGTTGCTGTTAACGAACGGTTGTCCTGCTTTGCAACAAGAGAAGTTGGATGGTGTACCTGAATTGACTCCTTTCTTTGATGAGATAATTATCTCGGGTAACTTCGGTAAAGGAAAACCAGATCCGTCGATATTTGAACATGCTTTGAGCAAACTGGGTGTTAAACCCGAAGAGAGCATGATGGTCGGGGACAAGTTAACGACTGATATTCGTGGTGCTTTATCATCTGGCATCCAATCCGTATGGATTAACCGTGAGCATAAGACCAACAACGAAACGTATACGCCAGACCATGAAATAACGCATTTATCGGAATTAGATCAGCTTATTGCTAAGTTCTGAGCAGATCAGCTATAACATCTTTTCTCAGCACCCTGAAGCATTGGAAGCTTCAATGAACGATGATGTCGTTCTTGAAGTTACCAATGTTTTTTTATTTGAGTTTGTTGACTAAATTACTTTGTTAAAAGAGATCTCCATTTTTTTTGCTAAAAGTTATTGAAATTAGGGGGAAGCTGAATTAGAATATAACTAACATACTAGTATGACTAGTATTTAGATTCTCCTAAAGCAATTTCTTTTTGACTTACATCATTAAATGGAAGCAGGGAGATATTGCTTATTATTTTCGATTGATTGTAAGCGCTTAATATTCTGAAAAGCTTGTTTCGATTTGGAGATCACACCACTTAGTAAGTGCTAATGAATGATGTGAAGCACCTTGAATTTGTGTGATTCTACATAACAAATAAAATGATATCGCTTACATTGAGCTATTGTCTATTTCGCAGTGGGGGTGAAGTTGAAGGAGTTGTTGTCTTCTACAAGAGGAGAAACGATGGGAATTGTACATGAATTACTCTTACTTATCAAGTCCTGGATCGGAGTGAAAACACATGGAGTCGGAAACCGCTAAAACAACGTTAACCATCACATCTTTACGTAAAGAGAGCAGATTACGAACGGCAGCAACTTTGTTCCGCAAAGACTGGCAGTTGTATTCACTATTAATCCTTCCCATCATTTATCTTCTTATTTTTAAATATGGGCCGATGATTGGTAATGTGATTGCGTTCAGACGTTTTGTTCCCGGGGGAAGTATATTTGGAGAAACGTGGGTTGGATTAAGATACTTCAAAATGTTCATTGAGGACCCTACCTTCTGGAGAGTATTCGGTAATACGCTGATGTTGGGCGGACTTGCGTTGCTCTTTACATTCCCGGTTCCAATCATTTTTGCCTTGATGCTTAACGAAGTGAAGAGTAAACGATTTAAAAAGTTTGTGCAGACCGCGTCATATCTGCCTCATTTTCTGTCCATCGTTATCGTTGCGGGTATGATCCTGCAGCTGACAGCAGTGAATGGTTCCATTAATGGACTGGTGGCTTTCTTCACCGGAGACAATATTCCTTTTATGCAGCGAGCTGAATGGTTCAGAACAATCTATATCACTTCTGAGGTATGGCAGGGTATGGGTTGGGGAGCGATACTGTATCTGGCTGCACTCACTACGATTGATGATTCTTTGTATGAGGCTGCGCGTATTGATGGTGCCAATCGCTGGAAGCAAACGATTCATGTAACGATACCAGGGATCTTGCCAACGATTGTGACATTATTGATTTTGAACATGGGTAATTTCCTGGCTGTTGGATTTGAGAAGATCTTACTCTTGTACAATCCCCTTATCTACGAGACATCTGATGTGATCTCCACTTACCTGTATCGGGTCGGACTGGAATCCAGTAACTTCAGTTATGCTACCGCAATTGGCTTGTTCGAATCGCTGATCGGTCTGATTCTGGTGTTCTCCGTAAATGCCATCTCACGCAGACTGACACAAAGAAGCTTATGGTAAAGGAGGAGCATCATGCAGGAATCCAGATCTTACAAGGTATTTAAAGTATTCAACGTTATCTTTCTGCTGTTCGTGGTATTTATAACGCTTTATCCATTCTTAAATGTCGTGGCACAATCCTTCAGTAGTGAATCGTATATTAATTCGGGAAAAGTTAGTCTATTCCCAAGAGGGTTCAATATAGAGACATACAAGACCATCTCACGTGACAGCATGTTCTGGACGAATTATAAAAATACGATTATCTACACCGTGGTAGGTACATTAATCTCCATGTTCATGACGACTATTTTTGCATATGCCCTGTCCAAAAAGAGATTAATGGGTCGCAAGTTTTTGACCATGTTCGCCGTGTTCACGATGTTCTTCAGTGGTGGGTTGATTCCAAACTATGTGTTGATTAATTCCCTTGGATTCAACAACACCATGTGGGCACTTGTTGTTCCTGGCGCAATTAGCATATACAACATGCTGATCATGAAGTCATTTTTTGAAAATATGCCTGAAGAACTGGAGGAAGCTGCCTCTATTGACGGGTTGAACACCTACGGGATCTTGTTACGCATTATATTGCCGCTGAGTAAAGCAGTTATGGCAACCATGGTGTTGTTCTATGCAGTAGGTCATTGGAATTCCTGGTTCCCAGCCTTTCTGTATTTGGACAAAAAAGAACTGTTCCCGGTCACCATTTATTTGCGCAATATGATTGCAGGAGCGACGAGCGGGGCGTCTGCCGGTGCAACCTCAGCTGATAACCTGACACAGATTGCTGCCAATATTAAGTCAGTAACGATGGTATTAACCATCTTGCCGATACTCACCATCTATCCATTTGTCCAAAGATACTTTGTAACCGGTATCATGTTAGGGTCTGTTAAACAGTAATACGTAGCAGCTATATAAATTGAACTAAAGATGATTTACAAAGAACACTCCGATGACAGAATAACCTTTCAATCGCTGTTATCCCCAGAATTTTTCGATTCCCTGTTTAAAAGGGAAAATCCGGTGATAAAGGCGAGCGCTTCGCTTTATCAGGTTTTTTCTGTCCTCACCGTTTTGTGTAAATGAATAGTTTAATTTATATAGAATGATTCACATGATTAATTTTTAGATGTTGTTTAAAGTTTAAGGCAAGGTCAACCTAAATTAAACTCAGGGGGATAACCTAAATGAATCAAAAGCCACGTAAGTTTGTTGGTAAAATGGTGTTGGCAACAATGATGAGCGTTGTTTTGGCAGCATGTAGCAGCGGTACTGGAGCTGGAGGTGACGTCACAGAAGTTCAAACCAAGGCAGCGATGGAAACGTACAATGTAGGGGATACTTTCAAGGCGACTGAGCCATTTAATCTATCCATACTATACAGTGATCAACCTACTTATCCATATAAAAAAGACTGGTTACTTTTTGATAAAATTACCGAACTGACGGGTGTTACGCTTGAGCCAACGATTGTACCCATGAGCGATTACTCTCAGAAGAGATCCCTGTTGATTAGTTCCGGTGATGCACCACTGGTTATTCCTAAAACGTACCCTGGGGAAGAGTCTGCATTTGTGTCCTCAGGTGCGATCTTGCCGATTAGCGATTATATTGATCTGATGCCAAACTTCAAGGATAAAGTGGAAAAATGGGGTCTGGAAGATGAACTAGAAGGACTTCGACAGGAAGATGGAAAGTACTATGTACTCCCGGGTCTGCATGAAGAAGTATGGCCAGATTACACATTACTCGTAAGAACGGATGTCTTTGAAGAAAATAACATCGCCATTCCGACCACATGGGACGAATTGTATGATGCAGCCAAAAAGCTGAAAGAGATCTACCCGGATTCCATTCCATTTTCGGATCGTTTCCAATTTAATAGTACATTGAACATTGCTGCTACCGGCTTTGGTACCAAGGCTGGATGGGGTTTTGGTAACGGATTGACGTATAAGGAAGATCAGGATGAATTTGTGTACACGGCTACAACACCAGAATACAAAGAGCTGCTGACGTACTTTAACAAGCTGGTATCTGAAGGATTGCTGGACAAAGAAAGTTTTACACAGGATGATGATCAGGCTGTACAGAAATTTGTATCCGGCAAATCATTTATGATTAATGGTAACTCCCAAACGGTGGTATTGCACCGAAATGATATGAACAAAACGCTGGGAGAGGGCAAATTCTCAGTTGCGAAGATTACAGTGCCTGGTGGACCAAAAGGGCAATTAATGTCAGGCTCCAGACTTGAAAACGGTGTCATGATATCCGGAAAAATTCAAAAAAGTGAAAACTTCAAAGCCATTATACAATTTATTGATTGGTTATATTACAGTGATGAGGGTCAAGAGTTTGCCAAATGGGGCGTTGAAGGCGAAACATTTACCAAAGAGGGCGGAACACGCAAATTGGCAGAAGACGTAAACTACAATGGCTTGAACCCTAAAGGAACGAAGGATCTGCGTATTGACTTTGGCTTCTCTGGTGGTGTCTTTGCGTACGGTGGTACCACAGATCTGCTGCAATCCATGTTTAGTGAAGAAGAGTTGAAGTTCCAGCAAGACATGAAGGATACCAAGGAAGTGATCCCGGCAGAACCACCGATTCCTTACTCTTCAGAGGACCGTGAACGGGTGACGCTTCTGAGTACACCACTGAAAGACTATTCTGACCAGAATACACTTAAATTTATCTTAGGCGAACGAAACTTGTCTGAATTCGACACTTTTGTTAAAGAACTTGACAGTCAGGGTCTATCCAATTATCTGAAGCTGGCAAATGACACGTACAAAGCCTACAAAGAAAATAAGAAATAACATAGTTGATGTTGGCCAAATTACCGTTTCACACCGATATTTAAGTGGAACGGTAATTTGTGCTAATATGAATGAATACGGCTGAGAGAAAGAGGTCAAGGCATGTCAATTAATCAAAAAATCAGAGGCTCGACCCGGGCATATTCATATAATTTGTTAAAGGAACGAATTCTGCATCTGGAACTTAAGCCGGGTACCAAGATTTCAGAGAAAGAGATTGCAGATGAATTGCAAGTGAGCAGAACCCCCGTGCGAGAAGCATTCATGAAGCTTGCAGAAGAAGAGCTGCTGGACATTATTCCCCAGAGTGGAACGATTGTCTCTCATATTAATCTGGAGCATGTGGAAGAAGGCAGGTTTACGCGGGAAAAGATGGAGAAAGAAATCGTGACATTGGCTTGTGCTTCTTTTCCTGAAGAGTACAGATTTCGACTTGAAACCAACATTGCTATGCAGGAAGTCTGTATAGGAAAAAACAATTTCTATCGTCTTTTTGAGTTGGATGAAGAGTTTCATCAGATTTTGTTCCAGGGCACGGGTAAGCTGAGAACATGGAAAATGTTGCAACAACTGAATATTCCGTTTAATCGGTTGCGTTTATTACGTCTAGCGGAGGACTCCAACCTGGAGGTCATTATCTCCCAGCACAAAGAGATTTATCGGCTTATCACAGAACGTCAGACCGAGCAAGCTGTTCAGGTGATGGAAGCTCATCTTAGGTTAGTTGTTATTGAACAGGAATCGATAAAAACAAAATACCCGCATTATTTTATATAGTGCACCGTTGTTGTATAATACTGCCCATAGGCATATTGCGAAAACCCCTGTTCAATTGAACAGGGGTTTTGGTTAAGCAAGTCCGAACACGAGAGTGTTAGGCTTGTTTGATAAATGTAGGATCAGGGTATGGATCTGCAATCCAGCCATCTTTTTCAATGAACAGACGCACAGCAATAATTTGTTTGTTCTCCATTAAGGTGAAGAAATGCGGTGTATTCTCCGGTACGGAGATGACGTCTCCAGGAGACAGTTCTACATTAAAGTAGCCCACATCATCTGTAGCTTTGATAACAAAGATTCCTTTACCAGCGACAATTGCACGAATCTCATCTTCAGCGTGGGTGTGGATCTCTTCGAACTTGGCCAGCTTCTCTTCAATATCTGGTGTTTGTTCGGACAACGTGATGACATCCCAGATTTGGTATCCGCGACGTGCAGCCAAATCTCTGATCTCATAATCATACGTTTCCAAAACTTCGGTTTTCTGTTCATCCGTTAATCCAAAGTTATTTTGCAGATCAGTGTTCAGTTTGGATGCGTCCCACTTCTCATATAATACTTCGTATTTGTTCAAAAAATTTCGAACATTTTCGTCACCAGTGATGCGTTCGTTCGTATTTCGGATAACAATTTCAGCCATGTTCTTTCCCTCTTTTCCACTTGGTTTAATTGAATTATATCGGATGGCTCTGTTTTTGTCGATTCTCAAATTCCGTCCTTAATTCGTGTAAACCCGCCATCTTTCGCGAGAAAACCCGATCTTTCACATTAAGTTAGTTTCTGTTAAACTAAGATTTAACGTTTTGCGGGGGTGAAGATAGTGGATAAGATTAGTCTACACGATGCATTAAAACAACGAATATTAATCCTCGACGGTGCGATGGGGACCATGATTCAACAAGTTGATCTGACTGGCGAAGATTTTGGCGGCGAAGATCTGGATGGATGTAATGAAATGTTAGTGCTTACTCGTCCAGAGCTGATCCAGCGCATTCATGAAGAATATCTGGAGGCTGGCGCCGATTTAATTGAAACCAATACATTTGGTGCGACATCGGTCGTGCTTGCTGAATACGATATTCAGGATCGGGCACGCGAGATCAACCTGGAAGCAGCAAGAATTGCGAAAGCTGCGGTTGATCGTTTCTCTACACCGGAATCTCCACGTTATGTGGTAGGTGCCATGGGACCAACTACCAAAACACTGTCTGTCACTGGGGGAGTAACGTTCCAGGAACTTATCGACAGTTATTTGGAGCAAGCGCTTGCTTTAATAGAGGGAGGCGTTGATGCGCTACTGCTCGAAACTTCACAGGATACCCTCAATGTAAAAGCAGGCAGTATTGGAATTCAAAAGGCCTTCGAACAGAGTGGCGTTACATTGCCCCTGATGATATCAGGAACGATAGAACCGATGGGAACAACCCTAGCGGGTCAGAACATCGAATCCTTTTATATATCCTTAGAACACCTTAACCCAATTTCGGTTGGACTAAACTGCGCCACGGGTCCGGAGTTCATGCGTGATCACATTCGTTCGTTATCCGGAATGGCATCGGTTGCCGTTAGTTGTTACCCGAACGCGGGTCTTCCGGATGAGAACGGTAACTACCATGAGTCACCAGACTCGCTTGCTCAGAAAATTGGTGCTTTTGCCGAACAGGGCTGGTTGAATATTGCTGGTGGATGTTGCGGGACAACCCCTGCACATATTCGGGCTATGCGCGATACACTTGCCCAGTACCCCCCAAGAGAAATGAACGGAACACATCCACCGGCATTGTCTGGTATAGAACCAATCTATATCGAACAGGACAATCGTCCATACATGGTTGGTGAACGTACGAATGTGCTGGGATCACGGAAATTCAAACGACTCATCGTGGAAGGCAAATATGAAGAAGCTTCGGAAATTGCCCGTGCTCAAGTGAAAAATGGAGCCCATATTGTCGATGTGTGTGTACAAGACCCGGACCGTGAAGAGTCTGAAGACATGGTGAAGTTCCTTGAACTGGTTGTGAAAAAAGTAAAGGTTCCTCTCATGATTGATACGACAGATGCTTCCGTAATTGATCTGGCTCTCCAGTACTCACAAGGTAAAGCGATAATTAACTCCATTAACCTTGAGGATGGCGAAGAGAAGTTTGAGCTGATCACGCCATTGCTTCATAAATACGGTGGTGCGGTTGTTGTCGGAACAATTGATGAAAGGGGTCAGGCGATTAGTCGGGAAGACAAGCTTGATGTAGCCAAGCGCTCTTATGATCTGCTGGTGAACAAATATGGACTCAAACCCGAAGACCTCATTTTTGATACATTGGTGTTCCCGGTAGGTACGGGAGATGAACAGTACATCGGTTCGGCCAAAGAAACCATTGAAGGTATAAGAGTGATCAAGGAAGCGATGCCTGAATGTCATACGATTCTCGGGATCAGTAACATTTCATTTGGATTGCCTGAAGCGGGACGTGAAGTGCTGAACTCAGTGTTTTTGTATGAGTGTACCAAAGCAGGTCTCGACTATGCCATCGTGAACACAGAGAAACTGGAGCGTTATGCGTCCATTCCTGAAGAAGAACGCAGGCTCTCGGAAGAGCTTTTATATAACACCAATGATGATACACTGGCGGCGTTTGTAGCGGCGTTCCGTAACAAGAAGGTGGAGAAGAAGGAAAAAATCTCAAACCTTTCATTAGAAGAGCGCCTCGCTTCATATGTTGTGGAAGGAAGCAAAGAAGGATTGTTGCCAGATCTCGAACAGGCACTTGCCAAATACACAGCACTTCAAGTGATTAACGGTCCACTGATGCGTGGGATGGAGGAAGTAGGTCGTCTCTTTAACAACAATGAGTTGATTGTGGCTGAGGTGTTGCAGAGTGCGGAGGTTATGAAGGCTTCTGTAGCATATCTGGAGCAATTCATGGAGAAGAACGAAACTTCAGTTAAAGGCAAGATTATTCTGGCCACGGTTAAGGGCGATGTTCATGACATCGGGAAGAACCTGGTAGAGATCATCCTGTCCAATAACGGTTACCGGATCATTAATTTGGGTATAAAAGTACCACCAGAACGTATCATTGAGGCGTACCGCGAAGAAAAAGTCGATGCGATCGGTCTCTCGGGGCTATTGGTAAAATCAGCGCAGCAGATGATTCTTACTGCTCAGGATTTGCGAACAGCAGGTATTGATGTGCCTATTATGGTTGGCGGAGCGGCGCTAACACGTAAATTCACCAAGAATCGTATCCGTCCTGAATATAACGGAATGGTTGTATATGCAAAAGACGCGATGGATGGTCTGGATCTGGCGAACAAATTGATGAATCCCGTTACTCGTGAAGCGATGCAACTGGAGATGGAAGCGGAGAAGGAAGCGGATGCTTCAGGTGCTGTAGCTGTTCAGGAACTTCCAGAACTCACACGAGTGGAGCGTTCGGATATCGCTGTAGATCATCCGGTTCTTGTACCGCCTGATCTGGAGCGGCATACGATGCGCAACTATCCGTTATCACATATTCTACCTTACGTGAACATGCAGATGTTACTTGGTCATCATCTGGGGTTACGCGGTTCAGTAGAACAGCTGCTTGCTTCAGGCGATAAGAAAGCTACCGACCTGAAAGCTGTTGTGGATGATATTATGCAAGAGGCTGTTCGTGACGGGATTATTCAGGCGCATGCCATGTATCGTTTCTTCCCGGCTCAGTCCAGTGGTAACAGCATCATTATCTATGATCCAAAGGACACAAGCAATATTTTGCATACATTTACGTTCCCACGTCAAAAAGTCGAGCCGTTCCTGTGCCTGTCCGACTTCCTGAAGCCTGTTGAATCCGGTCAAATGGATTACGTTGGTTTCATGGTTGTTACTGCCGGACATGGGGTACGTGAACTATCCACGGCGTGGAAAGATCAAGGGGATTATCTTCGCTCGCATGCTCTTCAATCCGTAGCGCTCGAAGTAGCAGAGGGATTAGCTGAGCGTGTGCATCATATGATGAGAGATATCTGGGGGTTCCCGGATTCAGCCCAGATGACCATGAAGCAAAGACACGGTGCACGTTATCAGGGAATTAGGGTATCCTTTGGATATCCGGCTTGTCCGGATCTGGAAGACCAAGGTCCGCTGTTCAAGTTGTTACAGCCTGAGGATATCGGTGTGGAATTGACGGAAGGTTTCATGATGGAACCTGAAGCATCCGTATCAGCGATGGTGTTCAGCCATCCGCAGGCCAAGTATTTTAATGTAGAAAAGGCATAAATCAGTTGAGTGTCAGGCAAAGCCCTCCGCCATGTCGGAGGTTTTTTGCTGGCAACAGAAAGAGGTGCGATCCAGAATGGAACTATATTTCCTGGGAACTAATGCTGGTGTACCTACGCTACAACGGAATGTAACTTCCATTGGGCTACGCATGTTGGATGAGCGCAGAGCTTTGTGGTTGTTTGACTGCGGGGAAGGAACGCAGCACCAGATTTTAAGTTCTCCGCTTAAACTAAGCAAATTGGAGAAAATATTCATTACTCACCTGCATGGGGATCATGTATTTGGACTTCCGGGACTGCTTTCGAGCAGAGCCTATCAAGGTGGCACCACACCATTAACGGTATATGGTCCGCCAGGTACGGAACGAATGATCAGTACAACCATGGAGATTAGCCAATCCCGGGTTAACTATGATTTGAATATCGTGGAACATACGGGCGGCGTCCTGTTTGAGGATGACAGTTTTATCGTGGAAGCTGCTTTGCTTGAGCATCGGATTGACAGTTATGGTTATCGGGTCACGGAAAAAGATCGTCCAGGCAGCCTGGACCCAGCCAAACTGGCGGAATACGGTTTGAAACCCGGCCCATTGTTCGGCAGGCTGAAACGTGGAGAAACCATTACGCTGGATAACGGTCATTCGCTTCGTCCAGAAGATGTATTGGGAGCGCCAAAACGAGGCATGGTGATCACCATATTGGGTGATACCCGTCCATGTGACAACGTACAGCCACTTTCCATCAATGCAGATGTACTTGTGCATGAAGCTACATTCATGCATGATCTGGCCGATACAGCGCATGAGTACTATCATAGTACTTCTAAACAAGCGGCAGAAGCGGCTAGAGCAGCCAATGTAGGGCAACTGATCATGACTCACTTCAGTTCACGTTATAAGGATGAGGATCAACTTCAGCCACTTTTGGAAGAGGCGCAGTCCGTATTCCAGAATACCAGACTTGCAAATGAACACCAGCTTATTCCTGTCGTGCATCGCAAGCAAGAATCTCAACCCTGATTACGAACCAGTGCACGGTTAAACACGTCATATAAAGATCCGGGTAATTGCACGGGACTGAGGGAGAGGAACTCCCGCGGTCCCTTTTGCAATCTGGTCAGAAAGCGTGTAGGATGGGCAATATGAAGAGGGAAATGATTCAAATTATTTTCCGGGAAAGCGCAGGAAATGACAAGCTTGTACAGAAGACGCGCGAGTTAAACCGTCGGTGTTCGATTCGGTTCGACTTGTTACATGCCCATGTCAGCAAGCCATTATTTTTTGCCTGAATACATAGGTTCGCCGTCAAGTTGGAGGTAAATGATTAAGGTCATGAAACGTTAATGGAATAAAGAAAGGAAGTGCTGTGTGTGATTAAGGCCTATCTGATTGACTTGGATGGTACGCTCTATCATGGCAGACATCGTATCGAAGGAGCTGATCAGCTTATTCGAACACTGCAGGAGCTAGGAAAGCCGTATTTATTCGTAACCAATAATTCTTCTCGCACACCACAAGGTGTGGCAGATCACCTGAACGGGATGGGCATACCTGCCGACGCGTCTCAAGTATGTACTTCTGCTGTGGCAGCTGCTGAATACGTTGCTGAAGAGTCCCCGGGTGCAACAGTGGCATGTATCGGAGAAGCAGGGCTGCTGGAAGCCATAGAGAAAGCAGGACTACAGCTGACGGAAGATGCACCAGATTACGTCATACAGGGGATTGATCGTGAATTTTCCTATCATAAACTGACCAAGGCACTCCGGTGGATTAATGCGGGATCAAAATTCATCATGACCAACCCGGATCTGCAGCTTCCTTCCGATGATGGACTGACACCTGGGGCGGGGACTATTGGAGCAGCAATTGAAGCCGCGACCGGAGTTCATCCTACAGTTATAGGCAAGCCATCGAGTGTTATAATGAAGTCAGCCATCAGCCGACTGAACCTGGCCGCTAATGAAGTGGCAGTGATCGGAGACAATATGCGAACCGATATTGCAGCTGGAGTTGCAGCAGGATGTGAGACATTGCTGGTACTTACCGGTGTGACAACACGGGATAATATGGATGGACACATTCAAGCAGCCAAGGCTCGACCTGATCATGTGTTTGAAGATTTGCATAAATTGATGGAGTGGCTGTCGCAAGAGGCAGACCAAACTTCCAAAAAGGGGTAATGTACGATGCCGGAACTGCCGGAAATGGAAAATTACCGGACCTTGCTGTCCGAGAAAATACTTGATCTACCGATTACAAGTGTTGTGATTAATCGTGATAAAACGATAAATACGGAGCCTGATCTGTTTATCAATGAACTTACAGGTAATCGCATCATATTTGTTGAACGCCGAGCGAAGCATCTGATTTTCCACTTGGCTAATGGCAAACGTCTGGTGCTGCACCTCATGTTGGGCGGTATGATTTTCTGGGGCACGGAAGAGGAGCGCCCTGATCGTTCCACACAGGTGGAAATCCGGTTTGGGGATCACATTTTATTCTTTATCGGACTGCGCTTGGGTTATTTACATCTGCTTACTTCGAAAGAAACTGAAGAGGCGATGTCTGATCTTGGACCTGAACCTTTGGATCGACGGATGAATGTGGAACGTTTTGCTTCTCTGTTGAAAGGTCGTCGGGGTACGCTCAAGACAACGTTAGTGAACCAGCATATTATTGCGGGGATCGGCAATTGTTATTCGGATGAGATTGCTTTTGCAGCAGGTCTGAGACCAAGCTCCAAAACGCAGAACATCGCGACTTCACCAGAGCTGACGGAGCGCTTGTTCCATTCGATGCAGTCCGTGTTGCGCGAAGCAGCTTCTGAAGGTGGTTATATGGAAATGCCACTGATGCAAGGGGATACGAAGACAGGAAGCTTTGACGAGCAATGTCGCGTATACGATCGGGAAGGCGAAACTTGTCCGCGCTGCGGGGGAACGATTGAACGAGTGGAAATTACGGGCAAGAAGGCATTCTTCTGTCCGAAATGTCAACATGAAGTCTAACATCGGAATCGGGGCACATGTCAGCACGAGAGGTGGATTTCTTCAGGCAGCCAAGAGAGCACATGCGATGGGGGCAACGGCGTTTCAGTATTTTCCAAAGAACCCGCGCAGTCTTGGTCTGAAAAGTCTGGATCTCAAGGATGCTGAGCAGTGCAGGGATTGGTGTGAAGAGCATGGACTGGCTTCGATTGCTCATTCACCCTATCCTACGAATCCGGCATTGGGCATGACCCGTGGAGAGGCGGGGTTTCATGCTACAATAGCTTCCATTCGCAATGATCTTGAAATTTCGAATGCTTGCGGTTCTGTTGGAACGGTGGTCCATTTTGGACATATCAAAACAAACGATCCGCTGGAGGGGTATCAGAACCTCATTCATTGTCTGGATACTGCCTTGGAGAATTGGAATGGTCATTCCAAGGTGCTGCTTGAGAATCAGGCAGGTGATCATGGCCCCATGGGCACGACAATGGAAGAAATGATACAGATTCGCAAATTGAGCCGATATCCGGAGCATATTGCTTTTTGTTTTGACACATGCCATGCTTTTGCTTCAGGTTTGTGGGCGTCAGGCAATGAAGCGACGATGCTCGATAAGGGCAGGATGCTCGGATACTGGGATAATGTTGCTGCTGTACATTTTAATAATTCCAAATATGCGTCTGGTTCGTGTAAGGATAGACATGCGAGGATTGGACAGGGATATATTGGAAATGAATCAATGAAAGCATTGTTAACTGCGCCTGAGTTCCAAAAAGCGGTTGTTGTGCTCGAGACAGAAACGGGCGAAGATGGAACGCACCGTGATGATATAGCGCTCATGCGTTCCTGGTTATAATGGGGAGAGGAGCGATTTTATGCATGTTTTTTTGGATGACTATCGGGCATGTCCGAAAGGATTTGTTCTGGCAACGAATGCAGAAGAGTGCCTGATGCTGCTAAGAGAAGGTGACGTGGACATTTTGTCTCTGGATTATGAGCTTGGTCCGGATTCGCCGAGTGGCGGTGAGGTCGCGGCATCCATTGTACGAGAAGGTTTATTTCCGCGCGAAATCTATTTGCATACATCCAGTATGTTTGGGAAACGCCAGATGTTCGAGATGTTATATAGCAATAAACCCGATACGGTTACCATTCATAATGGACCAATGACGGGTGAGGTCATGCTGCGTGTTGCCGCGGGAGAAGAAAGTTAATGAAGCCAATTACATCCAAAATGTTAATGCGCGGCGTATGGGAAGGCATGCCACAGGCTGTGTTCATTTATACCCCTTTATGTGGGACATGTGCGGCAGCACGGCGTATGTTGGAGGTCGTTGAGCACATGCTGCCAGAAGGTATATTATCCGAAATGAACATTCATGACATTCCTGAACTTGTACAACAATTTCAAATTTCAAGCGTTCCAGCAGTGATGCTTTTTGATGGCCAGCAAGATGTTCCAAAAATGGTTTATCGGATGAGCTCTGTGGAGCATCTGCTCTCGGAGATCCGGAAAGCGGTGCTGAAATGAGCATAATTTCAATGGAACATGTCTCACTTCGACGAGAAGAGAATCAGATTTTGGACAACGTGCATTTGCGCATCGAACAAGGTGAACATTGGGCTATTCTGGGTCGGAATGGTTCTGGCAAAACGACGTTACTTGAAATGATGAACGGATATATGTTTCCAAGTCAAGGACGTATTGAAGTGCTCGGTAATCTGTATGGACAATGTGATGTCAGGGAAGTACGTAAGGAAATTGGTTATATCAGTCAAACGTTGATTGAGAAACTAACACCAAGAGATCCGGTGTGGGAGGTTGTCGCTACAGGAGCTTATGCTTTTTTGCGTTTTTATCAGACGATTCCTGATGAAGTAAAGGCAAAGGCAATGAGCTTGTTAGATGAGATGGGCTTTGCCAACCTGGCTAACAACCCGCTTGGAACGTTATCCCAAGGGGAGCGTAAAAAAGTCATGCTTGCTCGGTCATTAATGGCTGAACCGAAATTGCTGATTATGGACGAGCCTTGTGCCGGGCTGGACTTATATGAACGTGAGAAAATGTTGGCTGAGATTGATCGTCTGCGCCAGCGTAACATTACAGTTGTGTATGTAACGCATCATGTTGAAGAGATCGTACCTTTATTTACGCATGTGGCTTTGATTCGCGATGGACGTATTGCGGCGGCTGGCCCCAAGCATGAAGTTTTGACACAAGATACAATTAAGCATACGTACGATGTTCCAGTCGATATCCAGTGGGATAACGGTCGTCCCTGGATACACGTACGTTCTGGAGGGTAACACAATTTGAGTACACAATCGCCTTGGGAAGAAGGCAACTTCTCCCGTTTTATCTGCACAGCCAATCATGGCTTTGCACCTTATGCACAGGAAGAATTGCGCCGTACATTTGGTGCGGTCAAGAGCACGGTACTCGTACCAGGAGAAATTTTGCTCGCCGGTCTGCCGGTAGCGGAGGAAGAAGTGGCAGGTAAATTGTTGGAAGATTATCCAACGTTTTTACGTCATATCCAGCCTGTTCAGTTTCAGGAAAATACAGAAGATTCGGAGCAGTCTATTGAGAAATTGATTGCATTTGTATTGAATCATAAGGAACTGACTGGTGCTTCTGTTGTATTACAGGTACGGAAGACAGAAGGGTCATTTTGGCAAGAAAATGCAGTCTCATTGAAGCAATTGCTGACAGAAAAGCTGGATGAGCTGGGCTGTGAATGGGTTGTACGTGATGCTGAATATGTCATTTCTGTATTTGCTGCGAATGATATGTTGTATGCTGGTATATCCAGACCTGAACAGAACCTGTCAGACTGGAGCGGCGGAGCCGTACGTTTTCAAAAAGAAGATGGACAGATCTCGCGTGCCAAGTTCAAATTGCTTGAAGCAGAGCAAACGTTTGGCATTGATTTTACTTCCTTTCATAAAGCACTTGATATCGGTGCAGCACCAGGGGGATGGACCTCGTTCCTGCTTGAACGCGGGCTTGAAGTAACGGCTGTAGATCCGGCGAAGATGGATGCGACGCTGCTGGCATCGCCAAAACTGACATTTTTGAAAAAAAATGCAGGGGATGTTCGTTTCCGCGAAGGAGAATTCGATCTGCTCGTATGTGATATGAGTTGGAGTCCCAAGCTGATGAGCAGACTTGTATCGGATCTTCTGTATAGCCTTCAGCCCGGGGGGACAGCCATCGTTACCGTGAAACTGTTGCATAAAAAGCCGCTCGCGCTCATTAAGGATGTTATCGATACGTTTGAGCGTTCGCGGATGCAGATTCAACGTTCCAAGCAGTTGTTCCATAACCGGGAAGAGATTACACTCTATATGGTCAAATATTAAGAGAGCTAGCCTTGATTAAAGCAGCTAAAGGTATTATGAAATTGATTCGATTAGCTAATTAAATTTTTGTGCTTTACAATCTATTCCTGCCTGTACTATAATGATACCAATATTAACCATAACAAATCTGAGGGAAAGCATCCCGAAGCGAACGAAACCGGATATCCGGTCTGTTCTTCTTCGGTGAAGCTTTCCCTTTTTTGTTGTGTATTGAAGGAGGAATTGATATGAGATATCCGGCCAGGCTGGAACTTGGAAGCCTGCTGGGAGGTAGATATCGTATCGTATCCATTCTGGGAACAGGCGGAATGAGCCATGTATACGAGGCGGAGGATTTGAAGCTGCCGGGCAAGATATGGGCAATTAAAGAAAGTGTGACCGCTATGCCATATGAAGGCAGCATGGAGACAGAGGCTGCTCTCCTGACATCACTTCGCCATCCAAGATTACCGCAAATCATTGATTTTTTTGTCCCGGATGAAGATGGGTACACGTACTTGGTGATGGAATACATTGAAGGGTTAACGCTCAGTGAGTATTTCAAGCAGTGCCGCGGGAAGATCCCAATGGAGCAGTTAACGGAGCTGGTGCTTCAATTGCTGGATGTGTTGAGTTATCTGCATAATCTGAATCCACCTGTCATCTATAGGGATCTGAAACCATCCAATATCATGATCACCCCGGAACATGAAGTAAGATTAATCGATTTTGGCATCGCCAGAAGTTACAAACCGCATAGTGCCGAAGATACCGTCAAGTTGGGAACAGCTGGTTTCGCCGCTCCAGAACAATATGGCTCAGGTCAGACCGATGCCCGTTCAGATTTATACGGACTCGGAGCTTTGCTGCTGTATCTTATGACTAGCGGGGCGTATACGGAATGGATTCAGGGTGTGGAAAGCTCAATCCGGAGTGATGTTCCACGGACGTATATCCCTGTTGCAAGAAGACTGTTAAGGTATAATGCCGAGGAACGATTTCAATCTGCCGATGAGGTGCGGAAGGAACTGCTCCGAATACCCGGTGGAATATCGCATGGTGGAGATGCAACCATGACCTTGAATGGTGGAACAAGAGTTATTGCCTTGACTGGTGCTTCATCTGGTGTGGGGGTTACCCACACCGCTATAGCTATCAGTCATTATCTCGAAAGGCAAAACTTTAAAGTAGCTGTGATTGAAATGTCACCTCGCTCTCAATCCTTTGCAAGAATTCAACAAATCGCTCAAGCGGGTAAACCTGTGCCAACAGGCAGACAGTTTGCAGTGGATGGTGTGCATTATTGGAAACAATCCGGGCGAGCGGATATTTTGTCTTTGCTTGGGGGGAGTTATCAATTCATCGTGATGGATCTCGGTAGTGGTCAGGACCAGAACCGGCTGGAAGAATTCCTGCGTGCAGATCTGCCGATTGTTATAGGCTCAGGTGCTGAATGGAGGCAGGCGGAGATAGGCGCTTTCGTTCGATCACATCATCGGTATCCACAAGAGAAATGGATATATTGTCTGCCCCTCGCAGCCACTGAAGCTGTTCAGCGCATTCGTAAATCGCTGGATACATCAAGTGTGTATGGTCTGCCGCTACATATTGATCCTTTTGACAAGGATGCACAGATGGATAAGGTGTTTTCTCATATTTTAACGCATATGATGGCACAGCAACCCAAGAAACGTTCGTTCTTTTCACGAAGGAAAGTACATGATTAGACGAGATTACGAAAGGAGAGCCTCTTTTGTCTAAATTAAGAAAACAAAGCCGTCAACTGATCTATGCCGGGCTTATCGGAGCAGGAGCTGTAGGGTTGGTGTTCGGAGGATATGTTATTTATAATGTCAAAACGATGGGTGATGTCAGGTCAGCCTTAGAAGTCCGCTATTTATCGGCATATGAGGAAAAGGAAGCTGAATTAAAGCAACAATGGGATTCTGGAGCACAAGGATGGGTAACCATTCGGGATATTGAAGCAGGTGAACCGATATTACCGGAGGATCTGAAGCTCATTGCTGTTCCCGATGCACAAGCACCACGAAATCTTTGGTCCAGTACCAAGCAGATGGAGGGCCAAGTGGCCAAAATAGAGTTGAAAAAAGGAACAGCTATTACCACCGAGATGGTGTATGAGGATGCACCGGCTCCGCCTGATTTAAGAAATCGAGAGCTGCAAGTTGTATTACTGCCGTCCTCTCTCGTTATGGGAGATATTATTGATGTTCGTATCCAATTCCCTACCGGACAAGACTATGTTCTCTTATCGAAGAAAAAAGTGGAACGACTCAATGCAGCTACCTTATGGATTACGATGACGGAGGAAGAAATTTTGTCACTCTCAAGTGCAATTGTAGATGCCTATTTACATAAAGCTTCAATCTATGCTTTAACCTATGTAGAACCACAGTTTCA
Source organism: Paenibacillus amylolyticus (assembly GCF_050990605.1). GTDB lineage: Bacteria > Bacillota > Bacilli > Paenibacillales > Paenibacillaceae > Paenibacillus > Paenibacillus amylolyticus_H. The sequence continues at coordinate 3,697,774 of NZ_CP158832.1, read as the reverse complement.
GACACCTGCAATCGCAACGTATCCTGCCAATTCAGAAGTGTTAAAACTGCTGGAGAGTGATCCAAATATTGTTCGACGAGCAGAACAGGAGTTATCCAGACAGGTGCGAAGTTCGCTTGAAAGTTCACTGGCTGCTTCCATGACAGCACCGTCAAAAGGAGTGGAACAGGATGTAGCACAATCCTCAGTTACCTATAACAGTCGTCCATCAGCGAATAATCCGGCAACATCAGATGGAGTGATGTGGAATGATGGATCAGGAAACGGAGCAGGAGCTAATGCTGGAAGCGCAGATCATTCTGCGCAAGCTTCACAATCAGATGAACAGCAGAGTCTGTTAACGGGCGGAGAATAGAGAGTAATACGAGTGTGTACTTGAAATAAGTTCAGATAACAAGGGGTTTTAGATGAAGAAAGGAGTTGTGACATCTATGTATAGATGGATCTTTGCGGGTTTATGTGAGAAGAATGATCTGATGTTATATCTTTGCAAGATATTGGCTTCAACAGGGAACAAGGTGTTGCTTGTAGATGGAACCTTACAGCAGAAGTATGGGTACGGTGTAGGTGACAGTCAGCAGTCTTTGCGAATTACGGAATTTGAAGGATTTGATATGGCTTGTCATTTTGTCACTTCAGCAGCTGTAGAGAATCACCTTGAAGTCAATGGAGAGCGATTGGACAGTTATGACTATGTGTTATATGACATGGAGACCTCGCATTTTGCTTCACGTAATCTCTGGTTAACCGCTGATGTAAGAGTCTGGGTGAGTGATTATGAGCGTTACAATCTGGAGCGTGGCAAGGGCTGGTTGAAGCGGTTGCTTGAAGAACAGTCATTGCCTGGAGAACTGTCATTTCAGCGGCTCTTCATTAACGGGGTTGACTGCAAGCTTGAAGCTCGTTATCTGTGGGCATATCTGGAGGGCAGTCCGTTTGAATGGACAGGAGAATCCCTGGTGCTTCCATGGGATGAATTAACAGCAGCGGTTAAACTTGAGAATGAGCATCATCGCCGAGTTCATCTGGGACCTTTGTCGCGCAATTACAAAAAATCGTTGTGTCGCGTGGTAGAGCAGTTAACAGGATGGGAAAGTGTTCGCAGTCGTCGTGCGATGAAAGAAGCAGAAAGGATGAGAGCATGAGCACCATTACCTTTTGGAGCCCTTTTGCAGGAACGGGTTGCACTTCAAGCACATTAATTAGTGCTTATGCGATGGCACTTCACTACAGAACAAGGGTGTTACTTGTTAATGCAGGCCTTGCCGGAACTGGCACAGAAGCTGCTCTACCATCCAAAGATTCAGATTCAGCGGATTTTATGTTCTCCTTTGAAGAGGGTGGCTGGGATGCGATTGAACGGCTGCATTCAAGCGGAAGTCTGAATAAGCACAATCTCAGGGATTATACGAAGCCACTTCTGAAGGAAAGACTTGATTTTCTAACCGGAAGAATCGATGAGATGGAACGTTCCCGGCAGGAACATGATGAGACTTTGAAAAAACTGCTAAATGTAGCCAATGAGTATTATGATCTGGTTCTTCTTGATGCGGATGATGCCAATGGGGATTCACAGCTCAAGCTGCAACACGCGGATTATGTTGTCATTAATCTCGATCAAAATATGCGAAATCTGGAGTTGTTCTTTGAAGAGATCCTGCCAGAACGAATGAACAAACAGAATATACATGTTGTAATCAACAAATACGATTCCCATTCCCGGGCAACGCTTTCCAATATTCGGCGCCAGTTCAGATACAAAGGCACGATCTCTGCGATCCCATACACAACCGGATACCTGGATGCAATGAATCGGCGAGATGTCGCCAGGTACTTGCAGTTGGAAAGTTTGACTGAGGAAAAGGATATTCGTAAAGGGCGCTTTGCTGCAAGCATGAGCGAACTCGCTCGCCTGATTATGGACGGTGCGGGTATGCGCACAGTTCTGAAGAGGCTGGAAAGGGGAGCCTGAACCTCCGATGCTCTGGAATACCATATGGATAAGTTTAATTCTGATTCTGTGCTTGACGTATGTCTGGTTCAAGTATAGAACGTTTCTTCGTGAAAAGAATGCTCGTATTCCTGAACAGGAATCATTCACGATTGACACGCTGATTGAGAAGGTGAAGAACTCACTTCATGAGCTCAGCCATAGTCAACTCGCGGATGCAGGTCTGCACGAAGAAGAATACCGTCGAAGAATCAATCAACGTGCCGAGATGAGAAAAGCGCTGAAGGGCTGTGTCTCAGGCAGTATCAGCGACAAAACGTATGTCAAAAACCTGATAGGGGATCTGCTGACCCGAAGCATAGGTCTGAACAAATCCAATGTAGATGAAGTTATTTTGTTTGCGGAACCAGATTTGTTAACGATCCAGGACCGATTCGAAATTGTGTTTTATCTGTACCGACAGCAATTCGGTGTGGATGCACTTTCCCGATTGATTGATACCTACGATCTGGGAAGGCTGAGAATGGAGGAAGGTACGGAAGACGGAGGGAGTTATTATATATCCGAGGAAGACATTCACTATGTTTTCGAGTGCGAATATCGGGAGCTTGGATTCAGAGAAAAGATTGATATCATCGTACAGCGTATCTACCAGCATTACAAAGGGTTCTCGGTTGTTGATGAGATAAGGGACCAACGTATTGATGGCGTTAGTGGTGGTGTCAGCGGTATGCTTGATGCTGTTCATAATATGGGACTTCAAAAACCGGCATCATGGAATGATTTGCTGGATCAAGGACTGGAGGAAGATACACATGAAGAACCGCTTAGCGGTATGGAAAGTGTCTGGATTTTTTATAAAGGTAAGTCCATTCATCTAGCCTTTCTGTCATTTGGCAGCATCCAAGAACTGAAAAGGGTATGCCAAAATATATACAAATACAATTATCCGGGACAGTTGTCGGAAGCAAGTGGATATAAGGTGAACGAGATGAAAGACGGCTCCCGAGTCGTGGTTGTCCGTCCTCCTTTTGCAGAATCATGGGCATTCTTCGTCCGGAAGTTCGATATTCCGAATGCTTCACTTGAACAATTAATTACGGGTAACAACGCAGATCTGCCAATTACATTACTTCAATACCTGATGAAAGGAAGCCGCATTACAGCTGTAACCGGGGCACAGGGTTCTGGTAAAACAACGTTGCTTATGGCTATGGTCAAACATATCTATGCATCGTACACCCTTCGGGTGCAGGAGATGGCGTTTGAACTTCAATTAAGACGAATCTATAGCCGACGTAATATCTTGAGTTTCCGAGAGACTGAACACATTTCAGGTCAACAAGGACTTGATTTGCAGAAAAAAACGGATGGTACCGTCAATATTCTTGGTGAGGTTGCGAGTGATGAAGTGGCCGCATGGATGATTCAAATGTCTCAGGTCGCCAGTTTGTTTACCCTGTTTACCCACCATGCCAAAACGTTCCGTGATCTGGTTTTCTCTCTCCGTAATTCCTTGCTCAAGACAGGTATGTTCCAGCATGAGCATATTGCTGAGGAGCAGGTTGTGAGTGTCATCAATTTCGATGTTCATATGAAGAAAGATGCTGAGGGACGAAGATATATCGAACGTATTACGGAATGTCTTCCTCGTGCGAATCAAGGTGATAACGTGGAAGAGAGGGCAGGTTTTACATTTCGTAATATTGTGGAGTACAGAGATGGAGAGTATGTTGCAACAGCTCCAATCTCATCGGGATGCATGTTGGATATGCAAGAACAGATGACATTACAGGATGCCGAGAAATTTGAACAGTTTATGAAGCAACACTGGGGTGATCTGCATGACAATTAAATGGATTCTGCTTCTCGTATTAAGTATTTGTGCAGGAGGGTTGCTGATCACCCTTCTGGTTTTAAATGTATTGCGTCGCAGAGGAGGTGTTTCAACAAGTCCATCCAGCGTTATTCTTTCTCCTAGCGGGAAGGGATTCAACGGACTGGGAACAATCTTGTTGCAATCCTACCGTCTTGGAATGAAAATTCCACTGCTATCGGCGTATATTCTACAGGTGCAGAAGCGTATTTCATTTCGACATGTGAGGGATGAGCCTTCACTTCGCAGGCTGACGATGACAGTGGTTCTGATTATTCTGGGAGGCTATGGAGGCATAAGTGTCATTCTGTTTCTTCTGCAGCCAGGCATAGCCTTTGTAATGTTGTCCGTGCTCTGTGCCGTGGTCCTAAACAGCCTGGTGCTTGATATGTGCCTCAGTCGAATGGAAAAAAGGTTGCTGGTGCAGATGCTGGATCTCTTTGCCGATGTAAGGCATCGATATCATCAGCATGGCATGGTTGAGGAAGCGCTCTATGAAGCCGCTGAATCAGGTACAGGAGAAGCAGCAGAACAGGTCAGGCTAATCTATGAAGCTCTAACTTCTCCGGATCCGAATGAAGCACTTGAGCGTTATTATGAAGTGGCTCCCAATCGTTTTCTAAAAGGATTCGCAGGCGTTTCCTACATGGTCATGGAGTTCGGGGATAAGGACAGAGCTCAAGGTTCTATTTATCTTAATGGACTGGGTAACCTGACTCAGGAGATTCATTTGGAGATATTACGGCGTGATAAATTGGATTATTTACTCAAAGGACTTAATATCATTGCGCTCGCCCCTGTATTGTTCACCGCTCCAATCGAACGCTGGGCTAGAGTCAGTTTTCCAACGATGGATGAATTTTACCGTAGCAGAATCGGTTTTGTTACCAAAATATCGATCTATGTAATCATCATCCTTGCCTATTTGTTGCTGCAAAGGCTCCAGCAATACGATGAGACCCGTTACCGGTCAGGATATAAGCGTTCATGGTTGGATCAGTTTCTGTACAAACAAACGTTTATAAGGAAAATGGCGATGTTGTTTGCAGCGAAACCTGGCAGTACACAGTACAGTCAAACGATACGGCTGATGAGGGAGAGCAGCTCAGAGTTGAAATATGAATGGCTTGCGATTCGTCGAGTGATGTTATTCGCAAGTTGTTTGGTCCTTACAATAGGTTGCATCTTGCTGTTGCATCAGGTTGAACGTAATCACATCTTGCATGATCCGATCCGGGATGACCGAATGTTTGGCGCAATGGCTGAAGCGGACCTCAGGAAGGCCGAGGAAAAAACAGCATTGGATCAATCCGTGCTGGAAAGTGTAGAAATGAACCGAGCAGCTACATACGAAGACATCTCCGGTGCGTTACAGCAGCTATCTCCCGTACAGCTGGATCATGATACCCAGGCTGAGACGATCGCACGCATTATGCAAAAACTTGAGGTGTATAACAAGCAATATGTACACTGGTGGGAAATGATTGTAGCGATTGTCATGGGTGTAGCGGGGTATTACATGCCCATATGGCTCATGTTATTTCAGCGGAAAATGCGAAAGTTGGATATGCGGCATGAAATCTATCAATTTCAGACTGTGATATCCATTCTGCGTGAGATGGACCGGATGTCAGTCGAAGAGATATTGGAATGGCTTAATCGATTTGCCGTCATTTTCAAGCGTCCGCTGCAAAAATGTTTGTTGCATTTTGAACATGGGCCAGAGCATGCACTTGAACAGTTAAAGGAAGAGGCGGGCTTACCCGAGTTCCAGCGACTGGTTGATAAATTGCAGCTTGCTCTTGGCAAAATTTCAATACGTGAAGCCTTCGATGATCTCGAGAGCATGATGGCATTTTATTTTGAACAACGCAAGCAAGAGTACAGCAAAATGATAGATGTAAAAGCATCATGGGGAAGAACCATTGGATTTACACCCATGTATGCACTTATCTTTTTGTATCTGGTCATTCCATTGGTCGGTATGAGCTTCTTGCAGATGAACATTTATTATGAACAAATTCAGAAACTGTAGCACCATTCATTCGTGTGAAAGTCTGAAATATATTAATAACTTATAACTTGGGAGGATTTATCATGAACAATGCATCAAGCGCTTTAAAGGTGGCAGCAGGGATATTTTTGACAATCGCTCTGATCACAATTGTAGTTCTGTTATTTATTTCGGCTCAGGAGGCAACCAAGACGGCCCAGAACAATTTTGCTGATATCCAAACCGAGTTGTCCCAGGCCGCATTTACGGTGTATGACGGAACAACCATCAGTGGATCGCAGGTTACGAATGCACTGCGTAAATATGCTGACAAGGATCAGTTCGGTATTCAAGTTATTACAGGTAAAAATAAAGCAGGTCAATGGTACGGCAATCAATTAAACATTTCACAGGATCTCAATAATGCAGATTATGGCTCGGTTATTGCACCTGACGATAAAGTGGGGATTATTAACCAGACCATGAGCGAAAAAGACAATCAATATGTCAATCCAAGTGGTAAATTCAAAGCGATTATCGTAAAAGACCGTTCCAACGTGGTAAGAGGGCTGATCTTCCAGCAATCCTGACAGGAGTTGGTTCAACATGTCCCAGAATACTCAGCATCTTATGTTGTTTTGTACGGCGGTTGTCCTGTTTGTGACAGCCTGCCTGTACGGGCAACAGAATATTAAGATCCTATCAGCTGCTTTGACCGACAGATTACAGACAATAGCAGGGATGGAAGGTCGACTGACAACAACATTGCATACCACCAAGCCGTATCAATATAGTGGTGCGGAAGTGTTGCATACCGTGAGACAGATGACAGGTACAGGAATCCCTGTGGAGGTAGATGGGACTTCCTATGTGATCGATCCACTTATCAGCAAAACTGCGACGATTCCTGTTCAGCTTGATGCCATCTACATGCCTGAGTTTATACGAAATGAAACTGGAGAACTGCTCAAGATTGTTTTTTGGAAGGAGGCCAGTGTGAATTGATTAATGCCGCATCCAAGTTGCTCGCCGTATTGCTCGCAGTCCTTCTGCTATATGTGTATCCGGCTGCGGAAACAGCCGATCGGCAGGATGATATCGCACGTATGACGGCTGTTCAGAATGTAACACGTTTTGTTGATGCTGTTCGAACGAAAGGATATATTTCACCTCGAATGTTGGCTGAGTTTGAGGAGCAACTGGCCCAGACGGGCAATGTGTATGAGTTGTCGATGGAACATTTACATAAGAAATATGTACCGCATTATGCGGACCCGATGGACAATAACAGTTTTACCGGGACTTACGAGGTTGTACAGGATGGATATTACTCAGCTCAGATTCGAGAAAGATTATTCCCATCCTCAGATGTGATACCGGCTGATAATCCCGGCCGAAGATATACGTTGACGACAGGGGATTATTTTACCGTCACTCTCCAAAATACAAACCGTACACCTTCCATGCTCATTCGTGAATGGCTTAGTGGTACGACTCAGGCCTCAGCGGTATTTGTCACATACGGAGGTATGGTTCTCAATGAAGATTACTGAGCTATCCATTGTATTTGTACTGATCTTCTTTCCGCTCTTCTGGATCATCTCACTCCATACTCAAGATGCCGAGGAGGCTCACTATCTTGGACATCGATACAGATCTGCACTTCAAACCGCAGTTATGGATGCGGGCGCAGTGATGCATCAGAATGAGAAACAAAATGATGAAGCAGGTTATGATTCAACTAAGTTTGTTAAAGCGGACAAGGAGCTTGCCCTGTTGACATTTACTCAGACAATGGCTTTGAATATGGGCATTCAGGATGATCCCGCAGCTATTCGAAACATGTTTAATTACATTCCTGCCGTGGTTATTCTGGATTACGATGGCTATTATATGTTTTCCACAGAAACAGAGATGACGGGTCACCTTGAAGATTCTTTCAGGCAAGTATGGAGCCCCAAAAAACCTTATACATATTCAGATTCAAATGGTAACAGTATTAACTTTACACTGGACGACTACGTATATGGGTATGACGCAAGCGCAGGGAAATGGATTGAGGGGTTTCAAAAAGAACTGGCTTCAACCACACAGATTCCTTTACTTCAAAATGCCGACGTATTTGAGCAAGTTAGACGAAGTCGGATTTTGACTAGTGTGCAGGATGATCTGGCTGATGTGATTAACCGTCATAATGAGTTTGCCAGAAAGAATGGTATTTCCTATACATTTACGATGCCCCTGATTGCACAGGAAGATTGGTATAACTCCATTAACGATACTGGGATTATGGCCTTTATCCAAGGTATAGGTGTGGGTGACCAGAAGATCAACAATTATGCGATTGGTGGAGGCAGACTCGTGAAGAAAACGGCCATCGTAGGTGGGGTAGATCCTTTAACAGGTATCAAGTACTATTACCCCTCCACATGTGGTAATGGTTACCGTGCCGAAGAGGTATTCACAGACGCAAGACAAGCAGCTGCACAAGGCTATTTCGAATATAACTACTCTAATCGTTAGGGCAGCGTGTATACAAAATCATGGAAGAGGTTCCTGAACTGTTTACATTACTTTCAGAAAAGACGGGACCTGTGCTAGAATAGGGTTTCGGAACAATAATAAAAGTAATGTCTAATAGATAGGAGCAACCTCATCTTATGAGTTTATTGTCAGTAGAGAACGTGAGTCACAATTTTGGAGATCGCACGTTATTTAAAAATGTATCGTTTCGTTTACTTGCCGGAGAGCGCGTAGGACTTGTTGGTGCCAATGGTGTGGGTAAATCCACATTGATGAACATCCTTACCGGTAAATTGCTTAAAGATAGTGGGAAAGTGGAATGGACACCTAAGGTCCGTTATGGATATCTGGATCAGCACACGAAGCTTACACCAGGCAAAACGATTCGTGATGTACTTAAGGATGCTTTCCTTCCGTTGCTTGAATTGGAAAAAGAAATGATGAATATTACAGACCAGATGGCAAATGCGGATCCAGATAAGCTGGAGCAGTTGCTGGAAGAAATGGGGAATATTCAGGAACAACTGGAGCAGGGCGATTTTTATCTGATTGACGTCAAAGTCGAAGAGATGGCCAATGGTCTTGGTTTGTCCGCAATTGGTCTTGATCGAGATGTCGCAGCTCTAAGTGGTGGACAACGTACCAAGGTGCTTCTTGCCAAGCTTCTGCTCGAGAAACCTACAGCTCTACTACTGGATGAGCCGACCAACTATCTGGATGTAGAGCACATTGAATGGCTGTCACGTTACCTGAAGGACTACCCGCACGCGTTTCTATTAATCTCCCATGACACGGAATTCATGAATGAAGTGGTAAATGTCATTTATCATTTGGAATTTGCCAAATTAACGCGATATGCAGCGAACTATAATAAGTTCCTGGAGATGGCTGATATGAATAAAGCTCAGCATATTGATGCGTACGAGAAACAGCAAGAGTACATCAAGAAGCAGGAAGATTTCATTCAGCGTAATAAGGCACGTGCTTCAACTTCAGGTCGAGCGAAGAGCCGGGAGAAGCAGCTGGACAGAATTGAACGTATTGATCGTCCAGATGAAGCGGCTAAACCAACGTTCAAATTCAAGGATGCCCGCGCGAGCAGCAAAACGGTCTTTGAGGGTATTGATTTTGAAATTGGATACACGTATCCTTTGCTGCCTAAGATGACGATGACGATTGAACGTGGTGAAAAAATTGCCATCGTTGGTTGTAATGGTGTGGGTAAATCGACACTGCTGAAAACCATTCTGGGCAAAATATCTCCACTCAGTGGAAAGACCTTTTTGGGAGATTACCTCGAAACGGCCTATTTTGAGCAGGAAGTCCGTGCTGGAAATATCACGCCGATTGAGGATGTCTGGAATGAGTTTTCACATTTGACCCAGAATGAGGTTCGGGGTCATCTCGCTCGCTGCGGGTTGAAAAATGAGCACATTACCCGTCCGCTTAATATGCTGAGTGGTGGAGAGCAAGCCAAGGTTCGTTTATGCAAACTCTTGATGCGTGAAAGCAACTGGATTTTATTCGATGAGCCGACAAACCATCTCGATGTCACAGCCAAAGCGGAGTTGCAGCGTGCTTTGAAAGAATTCAAGGGAACGGTGTTACTGGTATCTCATGAACCTGATTTCTACGAGGGTTGGGTTACCAAAACATGGAATGTCGAAGAGTGGTCTGAGAAAAACTAGATGATTTACGACAATGTTTAACAGAAATGACGGTGACAAAAAAATCCGTCTATGGTAACATAAACTACAACTTCATATGAACACTAGGGGGGCCGCACGATGCGGCTGAGATGGAAGAATGCGATTCCGGACCCTTTGCACCTGATCTGGATCATACCAGCGTAGGGAAGTGGCAAGCGCGTTTCAGTGAATGACATGAGCAAACGGCAACTCGAGAGTCCTTTCAATCGTCTGCTTAGCGAATTGAAACATGCAGTTCCGCGTTTAATGGTATGGCTATAAGTTTTATAGCTTTATTAACACGAACGAATTGAACTGTATGCATCAGTCAGTCATCTGATCCTAGCATTAATACGCAGCCACTCCCCTACGGGAGTGGCTTTTTTGTATTTTTATAGAATTCACACCTGGAAGGAGAGGGATGATACGGCATTTTCTCATGAACATGTTCACGAATTATTTGAATTGCATGTTGTATCTACGGGTGCAGGGGATCAAGCATCTTTTGTAAAAGCTGCAAAGGACGTTTGGCCATGGGTGGACTATATTCACATACGAGAAAAACAACTCACCTGGCAAGACAAGATCGGTTGGGCTGAAAGTCTGCGCAGCATTGGCGTTCCATCTTGCCGGATCGTCATCAATGGTTCAGAGTTGCCTTCACAGAATGACATCTATGGCGGTGTACATTGGGGGCAAGATGCGATACGAAACTATAACCCTGCTGTTATAAGCAATGTGCAACTCCTTCGTCTGGGTGTATCTGTTCATTCCATCGATGAGGCAAAAATCGCTGAAGAACGGGGAGCCGATTACCTTTTCTTCGGGCATGTCTACTCAACCAACAGTAAGCCTGATCTTGAACCAAGAGGATTATATGCTCTGGCTGAAGTGTGCTCTGGTGTCTCCATTCCTGTCATGGCGATTGGGGGCATCGAACCGGGAAACATTCACGCGATTCGCTCTGCAGGCGCACAGGGAGTTGCTGTGATCTCAAATGTATGGGCGAGCGATTCCCCGGATCGGGCGGCTGCATTATTAAGCCAGGCTATCGTTGCTACAGAAAGTCTGAGCCGCTGAATCAAGGAGATGAGAGGATGAAAAAGATCATTACTGATAAACCGGATAAGATTTATGCAGAAACGATTATTGTAGGTGGAGGCGTTGTTGGTTGTGCCATTGCGTATGAGCTGGCTTCCCGTGGACAGGATGTGCTGTTGCTGGAGCGTTCGGCGATTGCGGGAGGCACTTCTTGCGCGGCGGCTGGAATGCTGGCGGCAGATAGTGAGGATTTTGCTCATCCTTTGATGGCTAAGCTCGCCAAGCAGAGTAGACAGTTACTTATCGAGCAACAGGTGCTAATGGCTACACTCAGTGAGGTAGAGACTGGCCTGCAACGCCAGGGATTCCTAACTCCTTTTCGTTCATACAGTGAATTAAGTAGTTATAAGGACAATCGGAAGTCTGCGTTGTCTGCTTCTGCTGATGAGGTGTGGTGGGATCGTTCCGTTGTGCAACAGGAGGCATCATGGCTTAACAGAGATACGTATGGAGCCTACTACAGACCTTATGAGAGTGAGATTCTTCCAGTCCATCTAACGAAGGCATACGTCGAATCCGCTCAAGCATTGGGAGCACGGGTTATGGAGGACATACAGGATATACGTGTGCAAGCAAACGAACACGGCGTGCAGGGGATCACCACATCGATCGGCGAATTGAAATGCAAACATGTCATTATAGCGGCTGGACTACAGAGTGAAGAATTGATGAGATATGTGAATCTGAGCTTGCCTGTGTGGTCGGTAAAAGGAGAAATAGCTGCCGTTCGGTTCTCAGATGAACATGCAGGGTACAGACCTGACAGAACGGTGTATGCAGAGGATATCTATATTGTTCCCAAAGCCAATGGCGAAGTTTGGCTCGGGGCAACCAGTCTGCCAGGCAGAACGGATTTGAACGTTTCTGTACAGGCTGTTCGGAAGCTGCTAACAGCGGCTACTCACTGGGTGCCTGGGATGAAAGAAGCGCAATTTATACGAGCGTGGGCAGGCGTAAGACCGGCAACTCCAGATGGACTGCCTTATATAGGTACATGCAAGAGTATACCCGGGTTGTTCGCCGCCTTTGGGCATTACCGCAATGGTATCTTGCTTAGTGCCATAACAGGCAGGCTTATCGCTGAGTTGCTCGCTGGCAAAAGCTCAGAAGAACTCGGAATTGAGGCACTGAGCCCTGAGAGATTGAATAGAAAGGGAGTGGTGCAGTGAATATCATCGTTAATGGTCAACGGATGGAGATCGAAGACAGATTGAATCGTGTGGATAAATTGCTCCAATCTTTTGACCTGCAAGTCAAGACTGTCGTTGTTGAGCTGAACAGGCATATCTTAACGCGTGAGCACCATGAGTCAACGGCATTAAGAGAAGGCGATCGAATTGAGATTGTACATTTTGTAGGAGGCGGTTGATGATGTTGAACATTGGTAAATATGCGTTTGAGTCCAGATTGTTGCTCGGAACAGGCAAGTTTTCGGATCTGGAAGTGCAAAATCAGGCTGTGGAAGCATCTGAAACGGAAGTTTTAACCTTTGCTGTTCGTCGTCTGAATCTGGAGGAACGTAATCAGAAGCATTTCCTGGATACGTTGGATCTGGACAAATACACGCTTCTTCCGAATACGGCAGGGGCTTCCACTGCGGAAGAAGCGGTGCGGATTGCCGAGCTTGCGCGGGCTTCAGGACTTTGTGATATGATAAAAGTCGAAGTCATCGGAGATGGAATGACGTTACTCCCAGATCCGATTGAAACGTACAAGGCTTGCGAAACTTTGCTTGAAAAGGGCTTTACGGTATTGCCTTATATTTCGGATGATGTCATTCTGGCCAAAAGGCTACAATTGCTTGGCGTACATGCTGTAATGCCTGGCGCTTCTCCCATCGGAGCTGGCAGAGGCATCATCAATCCCTATAACCTTGAGATTATCATTGAGCAGGCCGTTGTGCCTGTAATTGTGGATGCAGGATTGCGCTCCCCAAAAGATGCTGCTTATGCGATGGAACTTGGTGCTGATGGCGTATTGTTAAATACAGCGGTATCCGGATCAGGGGATCCAGTGAGCATGGCTAAAGCGATGCGATTGGGGGTAGAGGCAGGTAGATTGGCATATGAGGCAGGCATGATTCCCGTAAAGCGTTATGCAGCAGCCAGTAGTCCGGTGGAAGGAATGGTTCATACATGACAGATCAATTAACATCCTCAGAACAGGCCGATCGTTATTCCAGACAGGAACGTTACGCGCCACTTGGCAAGGAAGGCCAGGCCAGATTAAAGGGCAGCAGGGTTTTAATTGTAGGCGCTGGTGCACTCGGAACAGGAATTGCAGAAACGTTAGTACGTTCAGGAGTTGGACACATAACGATTGTGGATCGTGATTATGTGGAGTGGAGCAACCTGCAGCGACAGCAATTATATGTAGAGCAGGACGCGATAGAGCGGATGCCGAAGGCGATGGCAGCGGAAAAACGTTTATCTGCCATTAATTCCACGGTTCATGTGGAAGGGAAAGTGTTGGACGTCAGAGTAGATGAGTTGGAAGAACTCGTTCAGCATACAGACTTGATCATGGATGCAACGGATAATTTTGATACCCGACTACTCATTAATGATATGGCACAGAAGCACTGTATTCCTTGGATTTATGGTGGATGCGTGGGTAGTTACGGCATCACCTATACGTTTATGCCCGGAGATACGCCATGTTTAAATTGTTTGCTTGGTGAAGTCCCTCTGGGTGGAGATACCTGTGATACGTCTGGCATCATACCTCAAGCGGTACAGATGGTGACGGCGAATCAGACAGCAGAAGCGATGAAGTTACTTAGCGGCAATGCACATGCATTGAGACGTAAGTTATTGTCATTTGACGTGTGGAGGAACGAATACATATCCATCAATGTGGATGGTGCGAAAAAGCAAGACTGTCCTTCCTGCGGTGCTTCGGCAACGTATCCATATCTTTCTGTGTCCAATCTGGAGAAAACCGATGTGTTGTGTGGCAGGGACACCGTTCAGATCCGACCTGCACGGCGAATGAATCTGGATCTTCAACATACAGCAGATCGCCTGAACAGGCTCCAAGAAGGAAGAGTGGAATCCAATCCGTTTCTGGTTTCTTTTACAACAGGAGTCCATAGAATGGTTATTTTCCAAGATGGACGTGTCCTCGTACACGGAACAAAAGACACAGCTGAAGCGCGTACACTCGTTCATCGCTATTTTGGTTAAAGCAAGAAAGAAGCAGAGTCTGTTCCCTTGAGGGAATGGACTTTTTCATTTTACGGCATGCTATCTGTACCAACCATTGCTGCGAGCAGTGGGGATAGAGACAGGCCGGGTGAAAAAGAGTGAAAACAGCCATTTTGCTGATTGGAGCAGGAGAGCAGGTCAGCCTTATTCAGGATGTTTTATGTAGCGAAGGGTATGAGGTGCAACGAATGGAGTGGTCCGAACTAAACCAATCCGTCGAGCCTTCGTTGCTGCATATTAACCTGATCATCCTGGTAGACCGGGAAGAGGGGAAGAAGAATTGTGGCCAGGATCAGAAATTAGAGTTAAAACGATGGATTGATAAAGGTAAAGTTATACCTCTACTGGTTATTACTTCAAATGTATCTCCTCAGTTCATCGTGGAATGGCTGGATTACGGAGCTAATGACGTGATGGAGGAACCTATCCACATGACCGTGATGCTTGCCAGAATACGGAATTTATTGCGTGTTTTTGCGAATGCAACACCAGAGGGTGAGGAAGTAATTGCAGTTCATGATCTTAAAGTGAATTTGCGTTCAAGACGGGTGAATCGTGCGGGTGAATACCTGACATTAACGCCAAAAGAGTATGAATTGCTGGAATTCCTGGCCCTACATGTGAATGAAGCATGTACCCGAAGTGATATTTTGCGGGAAGTATGGGGATATGAGTATGCCATGGATACCAACGTTGTTGATGTTTATATCAAACATCTGAGGGTTAAGGTGGATAAGGGAAGAAGTGTGAAACTGATTCATACGGTGCGTGGGATCGGTTATATGCTGCATGATAAAAATTAGATTACGAAGTTAGTTCCATGAATCACCAGTTTAGAGTGTGGCAAAAAGAGGGTAAAAATAAAAGACCGGATAATAACCTCCGGTCCTTACTGATTAGCTATGATGTGAATCTACAGTACACGACGAGCTTTAACATACGTTCTCTTCCAAGTACCAGAGTCAAGATCAGATAGGGTTACGCCTGGAGATCCGTACGTATGCAGAATCTTACCATTTCCGGCATAAACGCCTACGTGAGTGACATTGGAACCGGTAGAACGGCTACCACTGGAGAAGAATACCAGATCTCCGACTCGCAGATTAGCTTTAGACACAGCTTTACCTTCTTTGGATTGTTTCACGGAAGTGCGCGGCAAATCTACACCATACTTTTTGAAAATATATTTCATAAAAGAAGAGCAGTCAAAAACTTTGGTTGTTGATGTTGAAGCACCAAATTTATATGGAGTTCCAGTAAATTGTTTACCATAGTTAACAATCTGTTGACCTGTGGATACAGAAGCAGTTGCTGCCTGTGCAACAGGGGCGTTAGTCATTAATACAGCTCCAAAACCTAGTGTAGCGCACAACCCGACGGTTACGGCCTTTTGGACAAAGATGTTTGTTTTCATGTTAGTTAGTACCTCCAAAATTCGTTTTCGTTAAGTTGCTAGAGCGAGTATAACAGCTTTGTAACAGCCTAGAAATTGGATAGGGAAGTGTAATCCCTTGCGCCACAGTGGTTTGGGTATGTTTATTAAAATATGATTAAAAATGTCAAAAAATTAATCATTGACGGATGATAAACCAAAATGAAATAGAAAAGACCCTTGATATTCAAGGGTCTTTATGATGTGTGAACCTATTTTCTTATCGAAATCACTAGTTACAAAAACGTAATAAATAACTATGAACATACGAATAGATTCAATCTTTGCTCTGAATAATGAGTAATAAGCCGCTATCGATAGTGACTGTACCGGAGGAGCCCAAGAGCTGGTTGCTTACACCCAAGGATTGTCCCATGCGAATGGTGGCTTGATCTAGCGGATACATAAAACCATCTAGAGTTATTCCTGTAACTTCATGAGTCAAGGGGAGCAGAGAAACATATTTATAGTCGCGGTGCTCAACTACAGCTTTGGATGTGGTTAGTGTCATGTAATTGTGCTTGTCCTGAATGGCACAGGAGATATGATGCTGCATCGCGCGAACCATGATATGTACATTGGCGAGTGTGTGATCCATACGTGTACCTGTAGCACCTAACATTAAGATGTGAGATGGTTCGTAATCTAGCGCTGTCTCAAAAGCCATTTCTGTATCAGTAAGATCCTTATGAACAGGATCACATGTAATGAACCGAATACTATTGTTGCTTACGATGATACGTTCATCTTCGGTAATGGAGTCGAAGTCTCCAACTGCAATGTGAGGCTGAATGTCGTGTTCAATTAAAAATAACGCACCGCGATCGGCCGCGATGATCATATCATCTTCTCGTATTTCCTGAAGTAATTCTACAGATAAGTTTCCGCCTGTAAAAATAACTATCCGTTTCACCGTCATTTTATTTCATCCTTCCTAATTCAGAGAAAAATAGGTCATTGTTCAAATATAATGTTGGAACCTGTACAAATATATTCACCAAACCAGTATAATCCACAAAATGTGGTTGCACAATTTCGGTGCTCGCGGATACAATGGGTAGAGCGACATGGAGATGACTTGAAAAGTGAGGTTTGAACAGGTTGGACTTACACATTTTTGAAGTATTCAGTATTATAGGCACTATAGCATTTGCGATGTCCGGTGCCTTTGTGGCAATGGAAGAGGAGTATGACATTTTGGGTGTATTGGTACTTGGACTTGTCACGGCATTCGGAGGCGGGATTATCCGGAATGTACTTATAGGTATACCTGTAACGACACTGTGGAGTCAGGGATCACTTATTATGTTAGCCTTAGTATCTGTAGCGATTGCGTTTATATTGCCTCTCAAGTGGATTAGTCACTGGAAGCGAACAGAGGCGTTGTTTGATGCAATCGGACTCGCAGCATTTGCAATTCAAGGGGCGCTGTACGCGGCGAACATAGGACATCCCATTAGCGCAGTTATCGTTGCAGCAGTAATGACCGGTATTGGTGGAGGCGTTATTCGAGATGTGCTTGCTGGACGTAAACCGCTTGTATTGCGTGACGAAATTTATGCTGTATGGGCAATGACAGCCGGTTTTGTTATAGGTATGGGCTGGTTAACAACGAATGCCGAATTATTGCTTTGTTTCGCGGCCGTTGTCTTCTTCCGGATGTGTTCTGTACATTATAAATGGAAACTGCCACGTCGTTCGCTGGTACCATCTGAGACGGGGAACGTTAGTCCTCAACCGGAGAGCATTGTGACACAGCCAACATCGTCGGTACTTCAAGGTACGCTAAGCAAGGGGGATTAATATGATTAACGTTTTGTTTGTATGTCTGGGCAATATATGCAGATCACCAATGGCAGAAGCCGTTCTGCGTCACAAAGTCCTGGAGAAGGGGCTTGAACACCAGATTCGTGTGGACTCTGCGGGTACTGGGGACTGGCATGTTGGTAAACCTCCGCATGAAGGGACTCGAAAATTGCTGGATTCGTACCAGATTTCTTACGCCAACATGGCAGCGAGACAATTCGCCAGCGAAGACTTTACTCAATTTCATTACATTGTGTGTATGGACAATTCGAATGCAGATAATGTGCGCAACGTTCCAGGCGGAGCTGAGGCAGACATCATCAAGTTCATGGACATGCTTCCCGAGGAAAAACTCAGAGAAGTACCTGACCCATATTACACGGGCAATTTTGAAGAGGTGTACAAGCTGGTTAACGCAGGCTGCGATGTTCTGCTGAGAAAGATTGAAGAGGAACATTCCTTAGCCTAGTAAATAAATATGATCTGATATGTAACTTGTAATCGGACAAAGAAGCAGGAGTAGGTACTCAAGCAAGCAGGATATCCTGCTTCTTTTTCAGGTTGCAATTGTAAGCGGTATCATTGAGATGAAAAACAATAGCGGCATTTCAGCCGCCTGTTAATGTGGTCCTTTTATCTTTCTTGGAGAAAATAAAGTAATGCTTCGGGCAATTCCTTCTGCCAAAAACCCCATTGGTGTTTTCCGTCTTTCTCCTGGTAGGAGACGAGGGCACCACGTTTTTCCAGCAATTCTCGAGTATCCCGGTTTAATTGAACAAAATCATACGTACCCGTGTCTGCCTCGAAATCAGTCTCCTGCAAACCAACGATCATCCAGATCGAGAGCCAAGACAGATCTTCAGCTGCGGCATAGATTTCCTGTGAAGCAGAGTAGAAGGCGCCAGACATGCTGATCACACGTGTGAACAGATTCGGATATAACAGAGCAAGATGAAGCGAAACACTGCCACCGAGTGAGTCTCCAGCAAGAATGCGTTCCTGCGGAGAACGACGCACAGGATATTTCTCTTCTATATAGGGAATAATCTCTTCAGCGAAGCAAGCGGTATATGCCTTGAACCGATCTCCAAATGGGGCATATTCCTGCGTTCTCACAGGCACATCGACCTGAACCCCTACAATAATGAAAGGTTCGGCTCCTTCGTCCAAAATAATTTGGTTAGCTGTTGTGGCAATTCGTCCGAAATTAAAAAATTCTTCGCCATCCTGACAATATACGACAGGGTAGCTAAGCAATTCGTTATAGCCCGGAGGAAGGTAAATACGGAGCGTTCGCTTCTCTCCAAGATAGCGACTTTCAATCTCTTTCTTCACAATCGTGCGTTTCAAATAGCGGGAATCTGTCATAAAACGTCACCTTTCTCGGTTAATTTTTTGCATTCGACCGCGCAATACGGTAAGATTACCCTTGTGCGGGGTTAGGTCAAACACGCAATCATGTATTATGCTGTTATACCAATATTAATCCCCTGTTATACATACAATCCGGCAGGAAACATAAAAAAATTACGGATTTCTTTGACGTATGGAGTGAAACAGGTGTATAATAATATTATAACAGCGGAACTTGATATTCAAATTTTTTGTTGAGGTGAAGAAAAAAATGAGCAAGGTTCCTTATGAAGTGTATACAGAGGATGTAGAAGCTCTGTCCGTGCTGTCTCCTGACGGCGAAATTGTTAACAAAGACATGATGCCTACACTTTCCGATGATCAATTAAAAGAAATTATGTACCGCATGGTATTTACCCGTACTTGGGATGACCGTGCAGTAAACCTGGGCCGTCAAGGTCGTCTTGGTTTCTATGCTCCAGTATCTGGTCAAGAAGCTACAATGGTTGGTAGTGAATTTGCAATTGAAAAAGAAGACTTTGTATGTCCTGGCTATCGTGACATTCCGCAACTCGTATGGCATGGACTTCCTCTTTATCAAGCATTCTTGTACTCCCGTGGACACCAACATGGTGGACAAATTCCAGATGGCGTTAATGTATTGATGCCACAAATCATCATTGGTGCACAAATTCTGCATGCAATGGGTATTGCTATGGGTTACAAACTGAAGAAACAAAAACAAGTTGTTATCACGTACACAGGTGATGGCGGTTCTTCTGAAGGTGACTTCTATGAAGGTCTGAACTACGCTGGTGTATACAAACTGCCTGTTATCTTCTTCGTACAAAACAATGGTTATGCCATCACAACTCCTTTTGCTAAACAAACAGCAGCTCTGTCCATCGCTCACAAAGCGGTAGCAGCAGGTATCAAAGGTGTTAAAGTTGACGGTATGGACATCTTCGCTGTTATCAAAGCTGTTCAGGAAGCTGCTGAGCGTGGACGTAACGGAGAAGGCGCAACATTGATCGAAGCAGTAACATACCGTTTCCGTCCTCACTCCCTTTCGGATGATGCTTCCAAGTATCGTACAAAAGAAGAAGAGGCAGAATGGTCTGCTAAAGATCCTATCGCACGTTTTGCTAAATATCTGGAGAAAAAAGGTCTTTGGACTGAAGAAGATACAGCACGTGTGAAAGAAGAAGCAAAAGCTAAAGTAAATGAAGAGATCAAAAAAGCGGAAAAAACCGAGAAAATGACGATTTCAGGCTTGATCGACAGCATGTTCGAACAAACGCCTAAGCACTTGGAAGAGCAAAAAGCTGATTTCCAATAAGTTTTTTCCGATAAAGCATAAACATCCGAGACTTTAGTGTCCCGGTATACATGTACGAATTCAAATGTGAACTGTCAATGTTTAAGGAGGAAATGAAGCAAATGGCACAAATGAACATGAAAGAAGCAATCCGTGATGCGCTTCGCGTGGAGTTGAAACGTGATCCTAACGTTCTGCTTTTCGGTGAAGACGTAGGTAATGTAGGCGGCGTTTTCCGTGTAACGGAAGGTCTGCAAAAAGAGTTTGGCGAAGAGCGTGTATTTGATACACCACTGGCTGAATCCGCTATTGGTGGTCTGGCTGTAGGTCTGGGTGTACAAGGCTTCCGTCCGGTTGCTGAGATCCAATTCGTTGGTTTTATCTTCGAAGCCCTTGACCAAATGGTAGTGCAAGCTGCTCGTATGCGTTTCCGCTCCGGTGGAAAATACAATTCTCCAATCGTATTCCGTACACCATTCGGTGGCGGTGTAAAAGCGGCAGAATTGCATACAGATTCCCTGGAAGGTCTGCTCACGCAAACACCAGGTATCAAAGTCGTTGTTCCTTCTAACCCTTACGATGCAAAAGGACTGATGATCGCTTCTATTCGCGATAACGATCCTGTATTCTTCATGGAGCACTTGAACCTGTACCATGCTTTCCGTGCAGAAGTGCCTGAAGAAGATTACGTTGTTGAACTGGGCAAAGCGAACGTTGTTCGTGAAGGTTCCGATGTAACAATCATTACTTACGGTATGATGGTTCATACTTCTGTGAAAGCAGCAGAGGAACTCGAAAAACAAGGAATCAAAGTTGAAGTTATCGACCTTCGTACGGTTAGTCCGATCGACATCGATACCATCGTTGCTTCTGTTAAGAAAACAAACCGTGCAATTGTTGTTCAGGAAGCTCAAAAGAGCGCAGGTGTTGCAGCTGAAGTCATTGCCCAAATCAATGAAAAAGCAATCCTGCACTTGGAAGCACCGGTTCTGCGTGTAGCTGGTCCGGATACTGTATATCCTTTTGCACAAATCGAAGACACATGGCTGCCTAACCCGGCACGTATCGTTGCTGCGGTTAATAAAGTCGTAAATTTCTAATTTAATCATCTGACATGCCGCAAGGCGCAGTATGGTGATTCACACCGCAGCGCAGGCTGCACTGTAAACAGCCATTAGCCCCTTGAGTAACAGTTATTTGCATTAGCAGTAACAGTTGGTTCTTGGAGTTAAGGGTTGTTTTCAGGATTGAGCACATAATCAAGGAGGTTTTTCAGTTGGCTAAATTTGAATATAAATTCCCTGAATTGGGCGAAGGCCTACACGAAGGCGAAATCATCAAGATGCACATCAAAGTCGGTGATAAAGTAACTGACGACGATATCATCATGGAAGTACAGAACGACAAAGCGGTAGTAGAAGTACCTTGTCCGGTTAACGGAACAGTTACAGAAGTATTCGCTAAAGACGGCCAAATCTGCCACGTTGGTGAAGTTGTAGCGATCATTGATGCTGAAGGTGAAATTCCTGAGCAAGACGACGCTCCTGCTGGCGATCAAGGCGAGCAAGAGAAAGATGCAGCTCAAGGCGGAGCTGATACAAGTGGTTCTTCTGCAGCAGCTTCCAGCTCGGATGCAGCTAAAGAAGGCGGCAACAACAGCGTTCCGGCAGTACCTGCCAAAGACGTTCTGGCAACACCAAGCGTGCGTAAATTTGCTCGTGAACAAGGTGTAGACATCGCTCAGGTTAACGGCACTGGCAATAACGGTAAAGTAACCAAAGAAGATGTTGAATCCTTCAAAAACGGTGGCGGTTCTTCCGCAGCGGCATCTTCCGAAGCTCCGGCTCAAGAAGAGAAAAAATCCGCAGCACCAGCAGCATCTGCAGCTGATCAATACCTTGAAGAAGAGCGCGTACCATTCAAAGGTATCCGTAAAGCGATCTCTAATGCAATGGTTAAATCGGCTTACACAGCACCTCACGTTACAATCATGGACGAAGTGGACGTAACTGAATTGGTTGCTTTCCGTACTCGCATGAAACCAATTGCAGAGAAAAAAGGAACAAAAGTTACTTATCTGCCATTCATCGTTAAAGCACTGGTTGCGGCTTCCCGCCAATTCCCGGCTCTGAACGCTATGATTGATGAAGAAGCTAACGAAATTGTTTACAAAAAATACTACAACATCGGTATCGCAACAGATACAGACAACGGCTTGATCGTTCCTGTTATCAAAGATGCTGATCGTAAATCCATCTGGATGATCGCTGATTCTATCCGTGATCTGGCAGCTCGTGGCCGTGACGGCAAATTGAGCGCGAATGAAATGAGAGGAAGCACAATCTCCATCAGTAACATCGGTTCTGCTGGCGGTATGTTCTTCACTCCAATCATCAACTTCCCTGAAGTTGCTATTCTCGGAACAGGACGCATCAGTGAAAAAGCAGTGATTAAAAACGGCGAAGTAGTTGCAGCACCTGTAATGGCTCTTTCCCTGAGCTTTGACCACCGTATCATCGATGGCGCAACAGCACAAAACTTTATGAATTACATTAAACAGCTGCTCGCTAACCCTGAGCTGCTTGTTATGGAGGTGTAAGATATGGTAGTAGGCGACGCTTCTCTCAATATCGACACATTAGTAATTGGTGCGGGTCCTGGCGGCTATGTAGCTGCCATCCGCGCTGCTCAACTGGGCCAAAGCGTATTGATTGTGGACAAATCCGAACTGGGCGGTGTTTGTTTGAACCGTGGATGTATTCCATCCAAAGCCCTGATCTCTGCTGCACACCAATATGAGTCTGCACTTCACGGTGAAGCTTTTGGTATCTCTGCTGAGAACGTAAAAGTGGACTTCAGCAAAACTCAAGAGTTCAAAAACGGCGTTGTTAAGAAAATGACTGGCGGCGTAGCCGGTTTGCTCAAAGGCAACAAAGTTGAAGTTTTCAACGGTGAGTGCATGTTCATCAACGAAAACGAAGCTCGTGTATTCAATGACCACGAGTCTCCACGTTACAAATTTAAAAATGCAATTATTGCAACAGGTTCCCGTCCTATCGAACTGAAACCTTTCCCGTTTGGCGGACGCATTCTGTCTTCGACAGAAGCTCTGAACTTGCCTGAAGTACCAAAAAGCATGATCGTTATCGGTGGCGGATATATCGGTGCCGAGCTTGGTCAAATGTACTCCAAATTCGGTGCAAAAGTAACAATCATCGAAGGTTTGGACACAGTACTGCCAGGTTTCGATAAAGACATGACTAGCCTTGTGGCTAAAAACATGAAGAAAACAGGCATCGAAATCGTAACGGGCGCAAAAGCTGAAAGTGCTGAGCAAACGGATAAAGATGTAACTGTTAAGTACTCTGTGAATGGTGAGTCCAAAGAAGTAACTGCAGATTATCTGTTGGTAACGGTTGGACGTCGTCCAAACACAGATGGTGAGCTTGGTTTGGACCTGATCGGTGTAGACGTTGACGAGCGTGGATTCGTTAAAGTTGACCACCAAGGTCGTACCAGCATTCCTCACATCTTTGCTATCGGTGACATCGTATCTGGCTTGGCTCTGGCACACAAAGCTTCTTATGAAGGTAAAGTGGCTGCTGAAGCAATCGCAGGACAACCATCTGTAGTTGACTACAAATGTATGCCAGCTGTTGTGTTCACAGATCCAGAGTGCTCCAGCGTAGGTTACACTGAAAAAGAAGCTAAAGAAAAAGGTTACAAAGTAAAATCAGGCAAGTTCCCTTATGCGGGTAACGGCCGTGCTGTATCTTTGAACCACGCTGAAGGCTTCGTGAAAATCGTAGCTGACGAAGAAAGCGGCCTTGTATTGGGTTGCCAAATCGTAGGTCTGGAAGCTTCCAACCTGATTGCCGAGCTTGGTTTGGCAATTGAAATGGGCGCTACTTTGGAAGATCTGGCTCTCACAATTCACGCTCACCCAACTTTGGGCGAAATCGTGATGGAAGCTGCGGAATTGGTTATGGGTCACCCGATCCACATCATTTCCCGTTAAGATCATCTAGGCTTCGGATCCGTCCGGCATTATATGTATATCAGAAGAGACGAATGACGTTAACGCGTTATTCGTCTTTTTTTTCTGAGCAAAAGCTGAGAAATTTAAGATAGTTGTGTATATGATATGATGAAAAGTTACACGCTCAAAAATTTCAGTGAATTGATTTTATCCAACAACTCATTGTGGTACACTTTAGTAATGATCAGTCATGATGTGGCTCCAAGCCAATCATGGTCTATATATTTAGTTAAACTAACCTTTTACACGAGAACGTAGAGGACAGAAAAAACCTGAAGAAGCGGAGCTAAAAGCTTTCTGAAGGAAAGCTGCATCGGAAGCATACGCTTCGCCTTTATCCCCGGATTTTACCTTTGGAAAAGGAAATCAAAAAAATCTGGGGATAACAGCGATCGGAAGGTTGTTCTGTCATTGGAGTGGTAAGTGTAAATATTCTTTAGTTTAGTACGAATAATAGTGCGAGGGGATAACAACATGAAAAACTATCTCGATTTATTACAAGATATTCTGAACAACGGCGTGCATAAAGGAGACCGTACAGGAACAGGAACACAATCTGTATTTGGCAGGCAGCTCCGTTATGATCTCTCCGAAGGATTCCCGTTGGTAACAACCAAACGAATTCATCTCAAGTCCGTTATTCATGAACTGTTATGGTTTTTGAGTGGCGATACCAATATATCTTATCTGAAAGAAAACGGTGTGAAGATCTGGGACGACTGGGCGGACGAAAATGGAGATCTGGGACCGGTGTATGGCTCGCAGTGGCGTACATGGGAAGCACCAAACGGAGAAAAAATTGATCAGATCGCTGCTGTCATTGATTCGATCAAACATAATCCGGATTCACGACGTCACCTTGTCAGCGCATGGAATGTGGCTGAGATTAATAATATGAAGCTTCCACCTTGTCATTTCGCGTTTCAGTTTTACGTTGCAGAGGGTAAATTATCTTGTATGCTTACAATGCGTTCCGTGGATACGTTCCTCGGGTTGCCGTTCAATATCGCGAGTTATGCGCTCTTGACTCATATGATCGCCCAGCAATGTGATCTCGAGGTGGGTGATTTCATCTGGTCTGGAGGGGATGTTCATATCTACTCCAACCATGTTGATCAGGTTAAAACTCAGCTGGAACGTGAACCTTATGCTTTACCTAAGCTGGTAATCAAGCGTAAGCCGGATTCTATTTTTGACTATAAGTTTGAAGATTTCGAATTCGAGAACTATCAGCATCATCCGGGCATTAAAGCTCCAATTGCAGTCTAATTATGTATTCAATCTCGATAAGAGACTTGGATTGAAGGAGTGTATTACCCTTGAGTATTGAATTGGTATGGGCAATGGGGGAGAACGGTGTGATCGGATTGAATAATTCGATTCCATGGCGTTTACCCAAGGATATGGCCTTTTTCAAACAACGTACACTGAACAAAACAATTATTATGGGACGTAATACGTGGGAATCCTTTGGTGGTAAGCCGCTTCCTCAGCGCCGTAATATCGTAGTGACAAGAGATCTGAACTACAAGGTGGAACAGGCTGAAATCGTACATACGATTGAAGAGGGTCTGAGTGTAACCAAAGGTGAGGAACTGTGCGTAATTGGGGGTTCCCAAGTGTATCGTGAGTTCTTACCACTGGCTGATCGTCTTGTGGTGACCAAAATTCATGAGAATTTTGAGGGAGATACGTTTTTCCCTGAAGTGGATTGGTCCGAATGGGAACTGATTGAACAGATTGAAGGCGAACAGGATGAAAAAAATGTTCATGCGTATACATTCGAATTTTACGAACGTAAACGGTAAATGTGGCATAAGAAAATCCTGACTTCGGTCGAACCTGTATGATGAGAGGCGCTGATTGCGAAATATTCGTGAACAGCGCCTTTTCTTTATAAAAAATGAGTCACTTGTTTAAATCGGAATACATATAACATTAATATAACATGATTAATTGCTATTTATGTATATTATACATACGACAAAGCTTTAAATAGTGAAAAAAGTGTAAAAGTTTTGAGGTTTTAACGTTGTGCAGCCCTAAAATGGGTCTGGTATTCGGAATCGAGAACGATTTTAGCAAAATATGTTGGATTTGATGACAAATTATCTAACATTTACTTAACGTTTCGACCTTTTATTTCTTTAACACACACCAGATTTTGCAGTTCAAAACCACATTTAACACCAAAATAAGGGTATTGACCAGGGGCAGACTTGAAAGATATGATGTATAAAATACAAATAATTATGCGGATAATCCATTTAATATTAAGCACAGTAAATGCTACTATAATTGAAATATCTTCGAGAAGATTTTGTGATACAATAGACAAAAACTCAAGTAATGAGTAATCCATTTCATATAGAACCATGCACATGAAGGGATTAAGACAAGAACGGATGGGGGAAAACGTAAGATGTCTACACCTACTGGATTTATGGAATACAAACGTCAACTGCCAGCAGATCGTGAGCCAGCGGAACGGATCAAGGATTGGGAAGAGTTTCATAAACATATGGCAGAAGAAGAACTCAGAACACAAGGTGCACGATGCATGGATTGTGGTACCCCGTATTGCCATACAGGTATAGATATGATTGGCGGCACGTCAGGTTGCCCCGTGCATAACTTGATTCCGGAGTGGAATAATCTTGTATATCGCGGACTGTGGAGAGAAGCACTTGAGCGCCTTCACAAAACGAATAATTTCCCGGAGTTTACAGGTCGCGTCTGTCCAGCTCCTTGCGAAGGATCATGTACAGTTGGCTTAATCGGTCAGCCTGTAACCATCAAAACGATTGAAGAAGCCATTATTGAAAAAGGTTTCGAAGAAGGATGGGTTGTTCCGGAGCCTCCTGAGAAACGCACGGGTAAACGTGTAGCTGTGGTAGGTTCAGGTCCAGCGGGATTAGCTACTGCGGCTCAGTTGAATAAAGCAGGACACTCGGTAACTGTGTATGAGCGTTCGGACCGTGTCGGCGGATTGCTGATGTACGGTATCCCAACGATGAAATTGGATAAAAAAGTAGTTCAACGTCGTGTTGATCTGCTCGAAGCAGAGGGTATCCAATTCATTACGAACACCGAGATTGGTAAAGATATTGCAGCGCAACAACTGGTGGATGAATATGACGCTGTTGTGTTGTGCGGTGGTGCAACGAAGCCGCGTGAATTCAATATTGAAGGCAGCGACTTAAAAGGCGTTCATTACGCCATGGATTTCCTGAATGGTAGTATTAAGAGTTATCTGGACTCCAATCTGGAAGATGGTCAATATCTGTCCGCTAAAGATAAAGATATTATCGTCATTGGTGGCGGTGACACAGGATCTGACTGTGTGGCTACATCGCTGCGTCATGGTTGTCGTACCATTACTCAATTCGGTACACATACACAAGCGCCTATGGAACGTGATCGCATTAACAACCCTTGGCCGCAATTCCCGAACGTATATACACTTGATTATGCACAAGAGGAAGCCAAAGCGTTGTTTGGTCAAGATCCGCGTGAGTTCTCCATCATGACAACAAAATTTGTCGGAGACGATGAGGGGAACCTCAAAGAATTGCATACAGTACAGATCGAGCGTATTGTGGATGAGACGGGTCGCAAAATTTATCAGCCGATTCCAGGTACAGAGCGTGTATTCCCGGCTCAGATGGCCATGATTGCCATTGGTTTTGATGGACCGGAACAAACGTTGGTAGAGCAATTGGGACTTGCAACAGATCGTCGCACAAACGTTAAGGCACGTTACGGCAAATACAACACCAATGTGGATAAAGTATTTGCAGCAGGTGACATGCGTCGTGGTCAAAGCTTGGTTGTATGGGCGATTAATGAAGGCCGTGAGGCTGCTCGTGAAGTGGACAAATACTTGATGGGTGCTTCGGTTCTGGTGTAAAAGTATAGAACAAGAATAAGATATAAATGTCAACCTTCGCGATCAGCGAGGGTTGTTTGCTGTTATTTTAACAATGTGACTACATATTTCATGTAAGTGTGAGCAATATCATTGCTTTTTAAGTGATAAAGATTTATTATTATATTATAATGATTATAAATAAGAATTATCTGAAACCAACAATCCGTACGATAAAAGTAAAATTCAATGAATATAAACCGGAGGTGCGACCTGCTATGGCAAGTAACCGGGACAAGTCCATTTCAGAACAGATCTTTCACATTAAAAATCAATTGGTTGAAAAAGGATATAAGTTAACACAACAACGAGAAGTTACTGTACGGGTATTGCTTGAACATGAAAAGGATCATTTTAGCGCAGAGGAAGTATTTCTTCTGGTTAAGGAGCAGTTCCCTGAGATTGGATTAGCTACCGTATACCGTACTCTCGAACTGCTGAGTGACCTTCAGGTTGTTGAAAAAATTAACTTTGGTGACGGTGCTGCGCGTTTTGACCTGCGAAGTACAGACGGTTCCCATCATCACCATCATTTGATTTGTACAGAATGTGGTAAAGTGGAAGAGATTATGGAAGATGGTCTGCTTCGTTTGGAACAACAGATCGAGCGTCAGTATGGCTTTGCTGTTACAGATCATCGTCTGGATTTCCAGGGTGTATGCAAAGAGTGCAGACAAAAGCATGTATTAAAAGAACAGGCAGCAGGATAATTCATTTCGGGAAGGTGCTCCCGAATCCAAAATCTGATATAATGAGTTTCAGAAGCAAGGGGCTTCCGTCGGCGGAATGCCCCTTTTTGCCGTCATGCGGACGGTGAAGGAGGAGAGATGGACGGATGAAGACACTGGTTATAGCGGAAAAACCCGACATGGGTCGAACCATTGCCGCCGTCATAGAACCAAAGGCCAAGAACAATCGCACGTATCTGGAAGGTGAACAGTACATCATCACTTGGGCGATAGGGCATTTGCTCGGATTGGCTGAACCGGATGCCTATGATACAAAGTACAAGCGCTGGAATATAGCAGACCTGCCGATCATACCCGATCAGTTCAAGATTGTACCCAATCCGAGAACAAAAGATCAGCTCAAAATGATTGGAGAACTGGCAAAACGGGCCTCAGCGATCGTTAATGCTTGCGATGCAGGGAGAGAAGGCCAGTACATCTTCGCCCTCATACAGCAGCAATTGAAGCTGCGTCAGCCAGTAAAACGTTTGTGGATATCGGATTTGACGGCAGAGAGCATTAGACGTGGTTTTGATGGTCTGAAGGATGCCTCTGAATTTGAAAATCTGACCCACGCTGCTCGCGCCAGAAGTGAAGCGGATTGGCTGATCGGCATGAACGCCTCACGGGCATTTACAACCCGTCATAATGCATTGTTGTCTGTAGGCCGTGTGCAAACACCGGTACTTGCGCTAATCTACGATCGCGAAATAGAGATTGAAGCGTTCCAGTCACAGACCTTTTATGAAGTGGCCGCCTGGTTTCGGCAGGAGGGTGTGGAGTACCGGGGACTGCGTCAGGGAGACAAGTTGACCGATGCGGAAGCAGCAGAGGCTATTGCAGCCAGTGTGAAGGGCAAGACAGGGCAGATTACCAAATACGAAGCGAAGCAGACGAAGGAGTATCCATATCGTTTGTATGACCTGACCCTTTTACAGCGTGAAGCCAATGCCAAGTTTGGATATGGTGCCAAAAAAACACTGGATATCGCGCAGGCCTTGTATGAAAAACACAAGGTGATTTCGTATCCGCGGACCAACTCCAACTTTGTTACCGAACAGAATATTGAAGGAATGCACAAAACGCTAAACCTGCTTAAAAGTGGTACGTATAGTGAGCTTGCGCAAGGGGCCAAGCCAGAGCTTGTTCATAAGAATAATAAAGGGGTATGTAATCCAAGCAGGGTTGAAGATCACCATGCGATCTTACCTACACTGAAGCGACCGGGTACCTTATCCAAGGATGAACAGAATATCTATGATTTGATTGTAAGGCGTTTCTTGTCTCACTTTTATCCTCCGGCGGAGTATAAGCAACATACCGTGCTCACCGAAGTGGAGAAACATCAGTTTAAGACATCTGTCAAAGAGCTGTTGTCCCTCGGATGGAAAGTGGTTCTCGGTTCTGGGGACCAGGAACAGGGCGGTGCAGGCAAGAAGAAGACCAAGAAAAACGGCAATGAAGAAGAGGAAGCTGAAGAGTGGACGGACAAGGCTTTTGCTGTACAACCTGAATTGCCTGTTCAATGTACGAAGAGTGAGTTCAAGGAGAAGGCAACTCAGCCTCCCAAAAGTTATACAGAGGGAACATTGCTCAAAGCGATGGAAAGTGCAGGCAAACAGATTGAGAATGAAGAGTTGCGAGATGCGATGAAAGATAGTGGTCTGGGTACTCCGGCTACACGTGCGGCTACAATTGAGCGCCTCAAAAACGTTGGTTACATTACGCTGCAAGGGAAGAAAATGCAGTTAACGCTCAAAGGCAGAACGGCTATTGAGTTGATTCGCCGCGCAGGTGTAGATCTGTTAACTTCACCTGAGATGACAGGCCAATGGGAAAGAAGGTTATATCAGATTTCCAAAGGTGAGGCGGGGCAGGACAAGTTCATGGAGAACGTTAAGAAATTTACCTTGTCCATCATTGAGAAAGTGCGTGTACAAGCCCCAGCACCAGCAGATGCTTTTGGGGAAGATTCACGGGCAGGCAGGGGGAAAGGAAAAGGAGCCAGCACCCAGACTGGCAATACAAGGACATCTGCCAAGACAGCTAGTGGTGGTTCCGCTGTAAAAACGTCCCGTCAGACTTCGACATCTTCGTCCAGAGCTGGCAGTGGGAAAAGCACGACCACCAAGGCGCCGTCCTCAAGTGCAAGCCCATCGGGAGTGAGAGAGTTACTGGCACCTTGTCCTTCTCCCGGCTGTACAGGTCAGATTATAGAAGGCAAGAAGGGTTATGGATGCTCACGTTTCAAGGAAGGCTGTTCGTTTGTGGTCTGGAAAGAGTATGCGGGCAAGAAAATCACCAGTACGATGTTAAAATCGCTGATTGAGAAGGGGAGTACCCAGGTACTGTCGTTTAAACGAAAAGACGGGAGTACGGTGAAGGCACGGATTATTTTACAAGACGTGGTAACAGGCAAGTTATCTGGTGAGAAACAGGATGCTTGATGTTTCATTATAAAGTAAAAGGACCCTTATTAAAGGGTCCTTTTCTGTTGCTGCTGTTGTATATTTTCGTGTATGACTTTAGGGACTTCTTCCAGTGCAGTGATAGTATACATCGACGTTTCCGGATTAGGTTGAAGTTCTACGATGTTGTATTGCCATTCATTCGGTTGTTTGATATATATGCTGTGAATTCCGGCTTTTACAGCAGGCATAATATCTGTGCGTAGTGAGTTGCCAATCATCCATGTTGCACGACGATCAAACGGACCGTTAGACAGAATGCCTTCCAGTGCCTCGACGTTTTTGTGTTGTCGGATATAGATCCGATCATCAAAATAAGCCGAGAGTTTCATCTGATCAATCTTGCGCTGCTGGATCACGGTTTCGCCCCCGGTATATAAGTAGAGGGAATGTCCAGCACCTTTGAGGTTCTCAAGCGTTTCAACCATATGAGGGTAGGGTTCAACCTCCTGATCGTACACACTCATACCCAACTTGCTCAGATAAGACTCTTCTCTGGGAGAGGTTAATCTGGCGAACTTGCCGGAGAAATAACGATAGGTGTCAATCAGGGATTGCGGGAAATGATGACTCGCAAAACCAAGCTTGTTCACTCCGGTTACATCGATCTCAAGCTGTTTTTCCCGGATCTCTTGTGTTGTCAGAGAATGTCCATCAAACCACTCTTGCATATTCTCAAAGAATTCTCCCAAAATCAGGTTGAAGTACTTGTTGCAATATACGAGTGTATCATCAAGGTCAAACAAAATATGTTGTTTCATTAATTTCATGATCTAACTCACTCCTTGTAGCCAGCAACTCTGCAATGGTGCAACTAAATTATATGCGAATGTAGGATTCCAGAAACATATTCAATTCAGATACGCCATCTGGGCGAATACTGTATTTCTCTTTACGATTACTTCCGAGCAGATGGGTTCGTAGCAGACCTGCGATACGTAGCGCCATGACCTGATCTTTGACGGTGTCTTCGTCTTTATCCAATTCTTCACACATCTCAGCGAGAGACTTGGGTTCATCCGATACGTAACGAAGCAGGCGAAGTCTTTCGGGATCAGCCAGAGCATGGGTGAAACGTAAAAGGCATGTTGGTGGCTGGTCTTCGTTCTCTTCTGGTGCATCTACGGGATACTGCATGATCATCATACCCTCATAGAAGCAATACATATTAATAGGGCGATTGTGCACCGTGGGAAACAGAATGACTTCGTTCAGTCCAGGCATCGGTTCAACAAGAACTCCTGCTGTAGCATATTCAATAAGCAGTTCAGGGCCCATTTTATCAAGCAAAATACGTTTTTCTTCGGCATCTTCTTCCAGCCATACACGCTGATCTTCGCTGATATTCTGACAGTAGTGTTCATCCCATAGTCGCAATAATGGGACATAACTGTTCCGAATGCGCGTAGATTCTTCTATTGTAAGAGCCGGCAGAAGAGGAGACACACGTGCATACAGGTCTTCCGCTGTCATTCCGGCAAGCATGTCCAGAAAATCACGATTCTCCGATGTATCATTTTGATATGCTGCCCATGCAAACAAAACATCAAAATCATCAAAGGGCCAAGTGGCCGCAGGTGCGAGCGCAGCTCGTACATTGGAACTTAGTTTGCCTTCCACTTCCAGAATCCATTCAGGACCAATATCCAGATGCTGAATCCATTTTTTCGTGACATAAACCAGAAAGCTGTTAAGCATTTCATATATCGGTGAAACATCAATTTTCACATGATAAGCCATAATGTTGCAGAATCCTCCCGTCACATCTAAATGTACACAGCGACTTAGTACTATTATGGCTTGTTTTGCAGGGCGTTGTCCACTATAATGTTCAAGTCCGGGGCGAAGCCCCGATCTTTGATTAGCAGTTTAAAACCATATCTATAACATACAAAAGTCGTCAGCGATGGCGATTTTTCTTTGTGTGCTCGCAGGAGGAATGAATTCGTGTCATATATTACTCGTCCCAAACTATCGCACTCGACAGCCAACTATCTCATTTTGATTACGGTTATTGTGGTGGCGGGAATAAGTCAGGGGCTTTTGCTGCCTGTGCTTTCGATTTTTTTGGAGCAAAAAGGGGTTTCACCAGGTTTAAACGGATTAAACGCCGCGGCGTTGTATATTGGTTCATTTGCCATGACGCTTGTTGCGGAGCGACTACTGGGTGCATTCGGGTTCAAAAAGCTGATTGTAGGCGGCCTGTTATTGGTCATGGTTCCATTGATCCTGTTTCCTTATTTACCGGATATTAAAATATGGTTCATTTTGCGTTTGATCGTTGGAATAGGAGACAGCGCACTACATTATGCGGCCCAGCTCTGGGTGCTGCTTGTTACTGCACCTGAAAAGCGTGGACGCTACATATCATTATATGGCATGTCCTATGGACTCGGATTCAGTATTGGTCCATTGGGAATTAAGCTGCTTGGATTCGGTGATGCAGTCCCTTTCTGGGTCTTGTTCATATGTATTGCCGCAGTACTTGTACTGGTGTTAATGAAGCTTCCGGATACAAAACCGGAAAAAGCAGAGCATGGCCAACTGCCGGAACGTCGCTTCCGTCGCAGCCTGGCATGGGCCTGGTATGCACTGTTACCAGCACTTTTATACGGATATATGGAAGCAGGCATGAATAGTAACTTCCCCGTGTACGGCCTTCGGATTGGATTCGATACCAATCAGATTTCGTCGTTGCTTCCTTTTATCGGGATTGGAGGTTTGTTCCTTCAATTGCCTCTCGGAATGTTGAGTGACCGATATGGGCGTAAGAAGGTATTGATGTTTGCGGGGATCAGCGGGGGAATCATCTTCATGCTGGTTCCAGTCGCAGGTATGCATTTCTGGTGGACGCTTGTATTGTTAACAATCGCAGGTGGCTTGGTGGGATCCTTTTTCTCACTGGGCTTGGCCTATGCCGCAGATATTTTGCCTAAAGTGTTGCTGCCTGCAGCCAACGTTGTGGCATCTTTTCATTTCACGATTGGAAGTATTATTGGACCAAACCTGGGTGGTCAGATAATCAACTGGATTTCACCCGGAAGCATGTTCACCTTGCTCGGAATCCTGTACCTTCTTTTTGGCTTGGCGGGTATATTATTTCGTCGTAAACCTGAATTCGAATCTGTGTTAAAATAGAAGCTGGTGTTCGCATGGAAATTGATGTCCATTTCCGAGTACACTAGTGGTAGGGAAAAACATGGACAAGAGGAGACATCGCGATGATCAGAGTAGAGAATTTGAGTAAATCCGTTGGCGTGGACCGCGTTCCCGTTCTGCGGGATATTCGATTTGATATGCAACAGGGTGAAATGATAGCTGTAGTTGGCTCAAGCGGTAGCGGAAAAAGCATGTTGCTTAAATGTTTAGCCATGATGGAAAAATGGGATTCCGGGCGTTTTACGGTGGATGGTGCCGAGATTCTGAAAGAAGGCTGGTCCGGAAAACGGAAAATCAAACGGGAATGGGCATACTTGGAACAGAATCCAGAATTATTTCCTAGACGTACAGCTCTTAAAAATGTATTAATCGGACGATCGGGTCAGACTCCCGTATGGAGAATGGTAACCGGTATGGTACGTTCCGATGACTATATGGGTGCTATGGATTATCTCGAAGGATTGGGATTACTCGATAAAGCACATCAAATCGCAGAGAAGCTCAGTGGTGGAGAGAAGCAACGGGTTGCCATTGCAAGAGCACTTGCTCATGGTGCCAAAGTGGTTTTGGCCGACGAACCTGTGATTGGTCTTGACCCGCACACAGCAGATTCGGTGCTGGAAACGCTGCGCAAATTATGTGAAGAAGAACGTGCAACAGTCATTGCAGTATTGCCTATTGAACTTGCTGAGAAACATGCCACACGGATCTGGGGACTGGCAGACGGCAAGATCGCTTTTGATATTCGTGGACGAAGACTGACACAGCAAGAAAAAAACCAGATTTAAACTATTGAAAAGAGTGATGAGATTGTTTAATTCACGGTGGGGACGCTTCATTGCAGCAGGAACAATGGCAATTATGCTTGGTTCTGTTCTAAGCGGATGCACAGTCATAAGTGACCCCAAGGGTTTGATGAGAAAACCAATGATGTCCACCGATAAGGAGAAACTGTATAACGTGGTTCAGGTTAAACTGCCGCCAGAGAGCACGTTGATTCGTCCCAAGGATATGAATAATACCAGTATGATTCGAGTGGAAGACCTGAACGGGGATGGAACTCGGGAAGCGATTGTTTTTTATGAGACGCCAAATGAGAATGTGCGAATCCATGGCATGATTTTGGAAGAGCAGGGAGGCACATGGGTTAAAAAGCTTACATTTGATGTGCCGGGAAGTGAGTTGCAATCCTTTAAAGTATTGGATATTACGAATGACGGAAATCCGGATATTATTCTTGGTGTAAGTCTGCAGGAGCAGAAGGCCCTGACTGCATATTCCTACAAGGGCGGAGCACTGGAGCAGGTCTTGGGTGGAGTTCCGTATAATCAATATATCATTGATGATGCGCAGGGGAACACACTGGATTTGAGCGGAGATGGTAAAAGTGATTTTGTTATCATTTCGCTGAACAACAACGGTTTTGCAACGATTGCGTTGTACCAGTACGAAGATGGCAGCTTCAAGGAAGTTGATCGGGTGCAGACCGATTATACCGTTAAAGAAGTTTATAATGCTCTGGGCGGAGAGATCGCCAAAGGACAGACGGGTATTGTATTGGATGCAGAGTTGGATGATCGAAGCTCCTTCTCGCAAATTATGTATGTTAAGGATAACAAGTTAGTGAATGCTTTTAAATCACCGGATCAAACGTATAGAGATGACAAAATTTTAAGCGGTGATGTTGATAATGATGGTATTATTGAGTTTGGACTTAAAGAGACTCCAAAAGGTTGGGAGCATTACGTTTTTGACTCCAGGTTGTGGTTCTATACCTACTACCAATGGGATGGCAAAGAAGGCAAGAAATTTGTCTCGTTCCAATTCCGGGATGATGCTGATTTATTTCATCTAAATCTGAAACCAGAGTGGTACGGTAAGATTACTATTGATACCAAATCGGAGAAGGACAAATATATTCGATTTAAAATGATTGATACGGACGAAACCGTGGCAGAGATCAAATACTTCACCCTTCCCAAGTGGGAACAGGAGAAGGGTAAAAGCTGGAAGGAAATTACACGTACCAAAGATCGGGTTATTGCTTCAAGAGTAGCACAATCAGAGGCGGGTAAAGATGCATTGAGCAATACTTCACAGCTGAATAGAAAGGGAGAACTTAATGAGTAAAGTACTTATTCTTGAGGATGAAGAATCCATCCGCAGTTTTATAGTGATTAATTTAAAGAGAAACGGATTCGAAGTGCTTGAAGCGGGTGACGGTCATGAAGCGCTTCGCATACTGCAGACAGTACCGGATATTGATCTGGCTCTGCTGGATGTCATGGTACCAGGTATTGATGGATTCGAGGTGTGTCGACGGATCCGTGAAACCAATGAACGTCTGGGCATCATCTTTTTGACCGCGAAAGTGCAGGAACAGGATAAAGTGTACGCACTCTCCGTTGGTGCAGACGATCACGTTAGCAAGCCTTTCAGCCCAACAGAGTTGATTGCGCGTATTCAGTCTTTATTACGCCGTGTGAACGTGCATCGGGAAACTGCGGCGAAGGTTACGTTCCAGTCTGGGCCATTTTCACTGGACCTGATCTCGAAGCAATTCAAGAAACAGAATGAAGCCATTGAGTTGACTCCAACGGAGTTTTCCTTGATTCAGTTTTTCCTGGAAAAAGAAAATACACCGCTCAGCCGCGACGTCTTATTAGATCATGTATGGGGAAAAGAGTACATGGGTGATCCCAAAATTGTGGATGTTAACATTCGTCGTCTGCGTCAAAAAATTGAGAACAATCCTTCCGAGCCCGAATACCTGCAGACTGTATGGGGTCACGGGTACAAATGGAAGGGCCGGGAGCAATGATTAAAAAAGGCATTACACGGCAGATCGTACTACATTATTTCTTTGTAGTTTTTCTTGCTCTGCTGTTGGTCGAATTCGTATTCATGTTGGCAGTACAAAGGTATTATTATGAAAGTATCTACAATACGATTAGTACGCACATTTCCAATTCAAAGGACTTTTTCGAGCCGATTGCCCGTGAAAATAACACGGAAGACGGCAATAATCTGTCTAGATTGATTGTGAATTTGGCATTGTCCAATACAGAATTGGAAATTTTGGATCTGAACGGGCGCGTATTGGCGAGTTCAACTGCTTTTGAATCTGACCGTGCTGTGCTGCAAACCAGTGATATTATGCAGGCTTTGAACGGGGATATGGGACGCTGGATTGGAAGACAACCAGGTACTGGAGAATCTGTCATGGCCGTTTCACACAAGTTTGATCTGGGCGGCGAAAATACTTATGTTATTCGATATCTGACATCACTCGAAGATGTTAATTCAAAGCTGTTGAATATGGGACTACTTGCCGCTGCGGTCGGTGTTGCCGTGCTTGCGATTGTTCTGATCATCAGTATTGGTATGGCAAATTCCATTGTACGTCCAATTAACAACATCACCGCAGTATCTGCCCAAATGGCCAGAGGACGGCTGGATGTCAGGGTAAAGGGGAATTATAAGCACGAACTGGGCGAATTGGCATCGACGCTTAACTTCATGGCACATGAAATCGTGCGCAGTAATCAGATCAAGGATGATTTTATCTCTTCAATCTCACATGAATTAAGAACACCTCTGACCAGCATTAAGGGCTGGAGCGAGACACTCGACTCAGGCGGTTATGATCCGGAAGAGACCCGTATCGGTATGGGCATCATTTCCAAGGAAACCGAACGACTGATTGGACTTGTTGAAGAGATGCTGGATTTCTCAAAATTGCAGCAGAATCAGATGAAGCTGGTTAAAGGAACGGTCAACATTCGTGAAATTGTGCAGGAAACGATGTTGAATGTCTGGGCCAAAGCAGAACAAAAACAAGTTCATCTGAAGTTGGAAACAGACGAGACTCGTGCTTATAATGTCCATGGAGACGGCAACAGACTGAAACAAGTCTTCTTAAACGTTGTGGATAATGCGATCAAATTTTCACATGAGAATTCCTGGATCTTCTTGTCCGTCAAAGAGGAGAATGGTCAGATCATTGCAGCTGTTCAGGACACTGGTATCGGAATTAGTGAAGAACACCTAATCAAAGTACGGGACCGCTTCTTCCAGGTTAATCATCAAAATGGGGGAACGGGATTAGGTCTTGCGATTACGCAAGAACTGGTAGAACTGCATGAGGGAACAATCACGATGCAGAGTGAACTTGGATCTGGTACAACCGTTACGGTTATATTACCGGCCTTGTCTGAAGAGATGGTTCCAGAAGAATCTGTAACACAATCTGGTGATACTGCAGTCCCTGAAGAACGAGCAGCAACTGATGTGAAATTGGATCGAGAAAAATAATATCCATATCAACACAAAAAAAGGCGAGCCATCCGAGGCTCGCCTTTTTGTATAATGTCTGTTTCATTATGAAGAAAGTTCACCAGTGCGCAGGCGCCCACTCTTCTCATATACTTCTTTCAACATACGAACAGGTTGCGTACGAACAGCCGGTTTGGCAGAGATAATCTCGTTAGGTCCAACGACCACAATTTCATCCGCCGTACCTTTGACGATTGCACCATCCTTGATTATTGCACCTTCACCGATGATGGCGCGTTCGATGTGAACTCCACGGCCTATACGTGCATTAGGCATTACGACACTGTCTTTTACCTCTGAACCCTTACCTACTTCAGCACCGCAGAAGATTACAGAACGCTCTGCGTGACCTTCGATGGCACAAGAGTCGTGAATCATGGAAGCTACATGCTCAATCTTCGCTTGTCTAACCTTATAAGCACTTGGCTTAGAGCGCCATTCGCGGGTAAACATCGGCCAGTTCTCTTTTTGCAGACTCCAGTCTTCATCATTATGCAACAGATCCATATGAGCATCCCAAAGGCTTTTAACTGTACCTACATCTTTCCAATAACCATTAAAGTTATAGACAAAGAGGGGATTGTTTTCATTCAACATTTGTGGAATAACATCTTTACCGAAGTCATGGCTGGATTCAGGGTTAGCCGCATCTTCCAAGAGATGGCGTTTCAGATAATCCCATTTGAACATGTAGATGCCCATTGAAGCCAGATTACTTTTCGGTTCAGCCGGTTTCTCGGCAAACTCGGTTACACGCAGATCAGCATCGGCAGCCATAATCCCAAAGCGATGCGCTTCATCCCATGGAACTTCCATAACCGAAATCGTTGCTGCGGCATTATTGGCCTGATGAGCCTCCAACATATCACGATAATTCATATGATAAATATGGTCACCCGACAAAATTAGAACATTTTCGGGGTTTTGTTGATCAATATAGTCGATATTTTTATAAATAGCATCCGCCGTTCCCAAGTATTCGTCATTTCCTGTATGATAAGATGGAAGCAA
The DNA here is from genome assembly GCF_050990605.1 of Paenibacillus amylolyticus. Taxonomy (GTDB): domain Bacteria; phylum Bacillota; class Bacilli; order Paenibacillales; family Paenibacillaceae; genus Paenibacillus; species Paenibacillus amylolyticus_H. The sequence goes on along the minus strand of NZ_CP158832.1, from coordinate 3,657,859 downwards.
GGAAATTCCTGCCTCACTTGAGTCGCCATGTCCCCATGGTTCTCCTTCACCAATGTGATCGTGTAACGATTCCGCTTGGTACTGCGTCAATACTCCTACAGTATCGATCCCTGAGTTTACGCAGTTACTGAGAGGAAAATCGATGATCCGGTAGTGCCCACCAAACGGTACAGCGGGTTTTGCGATACTTGAGGTTAAAGGGGCTAGTCGCTTCCCTTCTCCTCCCGCCAACAGCATAGCGATGCAATCTTTATTAAACATAATCGTTTCCCTCCCAAAATATTGTGCATTGTAGTACATCATTAACGCAAAGTAGAGCAAGTGAAACGATTGTTACTGTAAAAATTCAGAAAAAAGACAACATTTTCTAAACCACCGCATTTTTCTTTTCAACTTGGCTAGAATGGGGTAATGGTAACTGTTATATCTATTTTCTTGAAAAGAAGGTGATCTCTTGGCCATTCAACCGTTAGCACACTCGGATATATTGCCAGAGCATATTTATTTATTTCATGAAGGTAACCTTCATCACAGTTATCGAATGTTGGGCGCGCAGCCTGAGACTTGCGATGGCCGTCAGGGGTATCGCTTTACCGTATGGGCACCAAATGCCGCAGAAGTAGGACTGGCTCTGGACCGCAATGAATGGAAAGGCGAAAAGGAACCTTTATATAAGATACCCGAATCAGGATTTTGGAGTCGTTTTTTTCCGGAAATCAGCGAAGGAACTTTATACAAGTTTCGTATATTAACGGAAGATGGCACAGAATTGCTCAAAGCGGACCCATATGCGTTTCAAGCAGAGGTTCGACCTCAGACAGCCTCTGTCACCAGTTCAATCGAAGGGTACAAATGGAATGATGGAGCCTGGAGACGCAAACAACGTGCCATATATAACAAACCTCTACATATTTACGAAATGCACATGGGAACCTGGAGGCGCAAAGAAGATGGAAGTCTCTATAGTTATCGCGAGATGGCTGATTTGCTTGTTCCTTACTTATTAGAAATGAAATATACACATGTTGAAATGATGCCCCTCAGTGAGCACCCATATGACCTTTCGTGGGGCTACCAAAACACAGGGTTTTATGCGCCAACCAGTCGTTATGGGCATCCAAAAGATCTGATGTACCTGGTGGATACATTACATCAGGCTGGGATTGGCGTATTGCTGGATTGGGTTCCTGCACATTTTGCCAAAGACGCTCATGGCCTGCGTATGTTTGATGGTACGCCTTTGTATGAGTATGCAGATCCGATGTTAGCAGAGAAGCCAGGTTGGGGTACACTCAGCTTTGACTACTCGAAACCTGAAATTCGTTCATTTCTAATCTCCAATGCATTATATTGGATGGAGATGTATCATTTTGACGGACTCCGTGTTGATGCGGTTACGAGTATGCTTCGGCTTGATTTTGAGAAGCAGCCAGGACAATATCGTACCAATGATGAAGGTGGTCTTGAAAACAAGGAAGCTGTATCTTTCTTGCAGCAGCTCAATGAGACGGTGTTCAAGTATTTCCCTTATGCATTGATGATGGCTGAAGAATCAAGTGCATGGCCAATGGTGACTTTACCAGTACATGAAGGTGGTCTGGGCTTTAATTACAAATGGAACATGGGCTGGATGAATGATACGCTTGATTACATGGAATCTGATTTTCACGAACGTCCTTCCAAACATCATTTGCTGACTTTCCCGGTCGTATACTCCTTTGCTGAAAATTATGTGCTACCTCTGTCTCATGACGAGGTTGTTCATGGCAAAAAGTCGCTCCTCGACAAGATGCCAGGGACCTATGAACAGAAATTTGCTGGCATGCGTGCTTTTCTGGGCTATTTTATGACTTTCCCAGGGAAAAAGCTGTTGTTTATGGGTGGAGAATTTGGCCAGTTCATCGAATGGAAAGATGAGGATCAACTGGACTGGTTCTTGCTGGATTATGACAGTCACCGCAATTTGCATAAGTTTGAGCGTGAGCTGTCTAACCTGTACTTGAGCGAAAAAGCTTTGTGGGAGCTTGATCATTCCTTGGACGGTTATGAATGGATCACTCCGGATGATCAGGACCAGAGTGTCATTTCATACGTACGCAAAGGAAAAAAACCTGCGGATACACTCCTTGTGCTCATTAACTTCCAGCCGGTCAAGCGGGAGCGTTACCGGATTGGTGTCATGCGTCCCGGTATGTATACCGAAGTACTGAACAGTGACCATTCCGTTTATGGCGGTTCAGGCATTACTAATGATATGCAACTGCCTACCGAAAAGATTCCTTTTCATGGGCATCCGCATAGTCTCGAATTAGTACTGCCTCCGCTGAGCATCGTGATTCTAAAAAAGAACACGCGCCGGAAAACGGATGAATCGCCTGCGAGTATTACTTCCGTCAGTTCAAAAACAAAAAATAAAAATGAAAGCAACACGCTCAAACCGAAGAGGAGGACAAAGGCATGAATATTCTTTTTGCTGCTGCTGAAGTACATCCATTTATCAAAACAGGAGGCCTTGCTGACGTAATCGGTGCTCTGCCGTTTGCATTGAAAAAGAGCGGGGCAGATGTGCGGGTGATTATGCCGAAGTACAAAGGGATTCCCGATGAGTTTAAAGACACGTTACAGCCCGTAATTACAACGGATGTGCCTCTTGGCTGGCGCAGACCCTATTGTGGAATTGAAATGCTGGTTCATGATGGAATACCAATATATTTTGTGGATAATGAGTATTATTTTGGGCGTGATGGAGTGTACGGTTATATGGATGATGGCGAGCGTTTCGCCTTCTTCAACCGTGCAGTGCTCGAAGTGTTACCACAGATTGAGTTCAAGCCTGACGTGTTGCACAGTCATGACTGGCATGCGGGGATGATTCCTTTGGTACTTGAAGCCCATTACAGACATGATTCATTCTACAGTGATATTCGTACGGTATTCACCATACATAACTTGTTGTACCAAGGGGTATTCCCGCATGAGTTATTCAGTGAAATCCTTGAGTTGGACGATCGATATTTCACCGTAGATGGGGCCGAATATTATGGTAATGTCAATTTTCTGAAAGCAGGAATTGTGTATGCTGACCATGTGACAACTGTAAGCCCAACATATGCCCAGGAGGTGCAAACCTCTTATTATGGATACGGATTGGACGGACTGCTAAGCTCACTTGGAGATCGTTTCAGCGGGATTGTGAACGGGATTGATACCAAGAGCTACAACCCCGCAACGGACACCAAAATTCCAGTGAAATACAGAACAAGTCTGGCCAAAAAAACGGAGAACAAAATTGAGCTGCAAAAGGAACTTGGACTTCCAGTTCGTCCCGATGTACCTCTCATGGTGATGGTGACAAGGCTCGTGGACTCAAAGGGGCTTGATCTGGTATGCCGTATCCTGGATGAATTGCTGTACTATGATGACATTCAATTCGCAGTACTGGGAACAGGAGAGCAGGCATATGAACACTGGTTCCGGGAAGCGGCGAATCGTTATCCGCTCAAAATGTCTGCACAGATCACGTTTAACGACGGTTTATCCCGCCGCTTCTATGCAGGGAGTGATATCTTCCTGATGCCATCGAGATTCGAGCCATGTGGTATTAGTCAGCTTCTGGCTCTGCGTTACGGTAGTGTGCCTCTCGTAAGGGAAACAGGCGGTCTGAACGACACTGTGCAGGCATACAATGAGTTTACTGGAGAAGGGAATGGTTTCTCATTCACAAGCTTTAATGCACATGACATGATGAATACCATTCGGCGTGCTGAGGAGATCTACAAACAGCCAGAACATTGGAAGAAAATTGTGAAAAATGCAATGAGCGGGGAATACAGCTGGAACGTCTCTGCTGAGGAATATATGGATATTTATCGCCGGATCACAGTTGAGCCTGTAAACTGATGCAATCCTGAATAAGTCGCAGCATATCATGCTGTGGCTTTTTTAATCAAATAAACCAAAACACTTCCAAAGTTCAGAATGAAAGTCATCATCTGAGACGGTGGAAGTGTTTTCTCTTTTTTTAAATGACTGTTTGAATATAAACTTCAGTAGTGTTGGATCCTTGTCTGATCAAGCTGTCTATACAAAATTCGGTACCCATAGGGGTCAAGTTTAATATTCATCATTCCATCGGTTGGAAACACTGGCTCTTCCGTTAATGCATCCTTCCAGTCTTTCGTTTCCATGGGATGAGAAAGTGTTCGATCTTGAGGTGTATTGTTCATCCATACAGTAAAGTGGAGGTTGTCATCCACACGCTCGTATACAATGCAGGGGTCATTGTGATCCGCCTTAAGGAACCGGAAGCGTCCTTTGCGCAGGGCTTCATTGCTTTTGCGTAAATCGATCATCAGACGATAGAAATCATACAGTTCTCTGTCTTGCTTGGCGGGGTCCCATTCCATACATTTTCGACAATCCGGGTCAGCATCACCACTAATTCCCACCTCATCGCCGTAGAAAATACAGGGTGTACCGATATAGGTGAAAAGAAATACAACAGACAATTTTAATCGGCGTTTGTCTTCTCCTAACCGGGTGAGCAGTCGTGGGGTATCATGGCTGCACAGCATATTAAATATCACTTCGTTGGTTTGTTGCGGATAGCGCATAATCAGTGAACCCATCTCGTTGGCAAAGTTATAACCATCCATTGAACCACAGAAGAACTGAAGCACTTTGTCGGCAAATGGATAATTCATGACGGAATCGAATTGATCTCCCATAAGCCAGGTCAGGGAGTCACTCCATACTTCACCAACAATATAGGCTTCCGGATTCGCTGCCTTAACAACCTTGCGAAAATCACGCCAGAAATGGTTGTCCACTTCATTGGCTACATCCAGACGCCAGCCATCCAGCTTGATTTCCTTAATCCAGTACTCTGCTACATCGAGCAGATATGCTTTAACCTCAGGGTTCGCTGTATTAAACTTGGGCATGTTGCCATAGAAACCAAATGTATCGTACGTAGGAATACCGTCCTTGATCTGAACCGGATATTCATTGATGTGGAACCAATCGGCATACTTGGAGTTTTTTCCATTCTGGAGCACGTCTTGAAAAGGAGGGAAGTCTTCGCTGCAGTGGTTAAACACCGCGTCAAGCATGACACGTATACCCAGGCGATGGCATTCTTCTGTCAATTGTTTGAGCAGGGCATTAGTACCGAAATGAGGGTCGACTTTTTTATAGTCAATGGTGTCGTATTTGTGGTAGGAATTGGCCTGGAATAACGGGGTAAAGTAGATGGCGTTCACGCCAAGTTCAGTCAAGTCATGCAAATGATCCAGCACACCTTGCAGATCTCCGCCAAAATAATTGTCCAACTCCGGTTTGCCACCCCATTCATGGGTTTCTACTGGATTCAGCTGGGGATCTCCATTAGCAAACCGTTCCGTCATGATCTGATAAAAGACGGCTTCTTTGGCCCACTCTGGTACCTTAAAGACATCGATTTCATGTATATACGAGAACTCATAATATCCTCCTGTTGGATAGGGGTTCTCATAATGTATTCCGTTATCTGCAAGAAAAACATCTTCCGAACCGGCAGTTATCCGAAATATATAGGTAAGACGTTTGAACTGTGGCTTGACGGCAGCCTCCCAGTAATCAAACATGTTATCCGAAGCAGCCTTCTCGAGTTGAATTTCCTTGTAGGTACCGTTCCAATTGTACTTATCTCCGGTCAGTGCAGTCACATATTGCACATCATTACGTTTGGTTCGTACGCGCAGATGTATGGTAGATGAATTATAGGCATAAGCCCACTTGTCACGAGGAACATGATACATGGCTTCGAGTAGCATGACAGCACCTCCTGAATATAGGATAAGTTATAGTTATATTTAACCAAGTTAGCCAGCAAATGAATCACATTTACTGTAATAAAATGAATTATTTTCATCGTTTTCAAAGGTTTCTTTCACAGCATCTCCAGCTTCTTGCTGATTATACGTACAGTTAATTAAGAAAAAGGTACCCAGAACAGCATGAAATTCAAGTCTGTTTAGGGTACCCCTATATAACATGTTGAAAGTGAATCTTAGCGAATAGCTTGCTCAAATTCCGTTCGGATGGTTTGAAGCAGCCCTGGCTGACTCAGGACGTCATAGGCTGTTGTAGCAAGTGCTTTTGCTCCCAGAATCATGCCGTCCAGCGCGCGCTCCTGAAGTGCAAGGTCACGGAAAGCTATGGAGTGAAGGGTATGAACCTCATCCACAACACGAATGTAAGGGTGGATCGCTGGACATTTCAGGGAAACGTTACCGATGTCCATGGAGCCATGATCGTTACCACTCACAATCTCTTCTTGCGGGATGCCCAGTTCCATCAGATTTTGACTAAACGCAGCCGAGAATGCTTCATTGGTAACCATCTCATCATAGGACGTTTCATAGTTGGATGTCACCAGCTTACAACCTGTCTGGAGAGCAGAACCTTCAGCGATCTGAATCACACGTTCTGTGAGGATATTGAGTTCTTTGCGAGTTGCTGCCCGTACATAAAATTGTGCAGAAGCGTAGTCAGGAATGATATTTGCTGCCTGACCTCCGTTGTTGATCACACCATGAATCCGAACGGTGCTTTTCACTTGTTGACGGAATGCATTGATTCCGTTGAACGTTTGAATAACGGCATCAAGAGCATTAATGCCTTCGTGCGGACTTGCAGCAGCATGTGAAGATCGGCCATGGAATTCAAATTGCACAGCATCAATAGCCAGCGAGCTGCCTGACTTTTCGTAGGCATAATATGGATGCGCCATAAGAGCAACATCACAGTCATCAAACAAGCCTGCTTCCGCCATTGGAACTTTGGCACCACGTGTCTCTTCTGCAGGCGTACCAAACACTTTGATCGTTCCACCTACTTCATCCAGTATGGATTTCAGCCCAACAGCAGCTCCAAGACTCATCATGCAGATCAGATGGTGACCACAAGCGTGACCAATCTCCGGCAAGGCATCATATTCGCACAATAATGCAACGGTAGGACCGGGTTTGGCAGCGGTATAAGTTCCGATAAAAGCTGTCTCCAGTCCAAGGATGGGAGCCTCTACAGTGAAACCGTGGAAGACCAGTTCTTCTTTTAAACGGGCAGAAGCGAGATACTCTTCATTTCCCAGTTCGGGGTTGGCACCGATATATGATGAAATGGCTTTAAAACGGGAAGCATATTGATCAATAACCGTCAGAATATGTGATTTGTTAGCTGTCATTAGTAAACTCCTTATGCAAAAATGAAAATAATTCATTGATTATATCATGTTTGCTGTATTTTTTCAGAAACAAGTCAAGATTTGTAATGATAAAATGCATTGCATAATCATGCATTGTACTTTATAATGACTCAGTCATCAACATGAGAAGCATACAACGTATTGTAAGGGGAGAGAAAAAGGTTGAAATTGATAAGTCGTTACACCATGATGCTGTTGACCTTTGTTATTCTGCTGACGACTGCCGTTCCTGTGGCACTTGCAAGTGGGACTACAGATAATTCAAGCAGTAAAAAGCTGGTGCTCGGTACAAGTGCCGATTTTGCACCCTATGAATTCCATAAAGTGATTAATGGCAAAGATGAAATCGTCGGTTTCGATATTGAGATCGCCAAAGAGATCGCCAAAGATCTGGGCGCTGAGCTTGTGATTGAGGATATGGGCTTCGACGGCCTATTGCCTGCATTGCAAAGCGGGCGTGTTGATCTGGTCGTTTCAGGCATGACGCCGACGGATGAGCGGAAGAAAAGTATCGATTTTTCCGACACCTATTATAAATCAAAACAAGTCATTATGGTTCGCAATGTGGATAAAGACAAATATCCAACCATGACCGAACTTGAAAATGCGAAGATTGGCGTTCAGAAAGGTTCCATTCAGGAAACGATCGGACAGAGTATTCCAGGAGCGAAGCTTACTGCGCTTGATAAAATCTCGGATATCGTGCTTCAACTGCAAACCAAACGTATTGACGCGGCAATCGTAGAAGATACCGTGGCTGCAGGTTATCTGGACGATATCATTGGACTTGCTGCTGCTGTTCCGGACGAAGAGCAAGCAGAAGCGGCAATCGGGATTCGTAAAGGCAATACCGAGCTGCTAGCAGCCGTAAATGGAACACTGGAGCGATTGAAAAGCGAAGATAAAATCAATCAGATGGTGACGGACGCCAGCCTCTTGATGGCGGACAAAGCAAACAAATCACAAAATATTTTCCAAGTATTCTGGCAGTACAAAAGTTTCTATGCTACAGGTATAGGCTACACACTTCTGTTGTCTGCACTTGGGGTTATCTTCGGGGTAATTATTGGATTGATCATCTGTTTGTTCCGTTTGCATGACGCTGCAATCTTGCGGTGGATCGGTACAGCTTACGTTGAAGTGATCCGTGGTACACCAATGCTGGTACAATTAATGATCATTTACTATGGTTTTTCCCTAAGCTTTGGCATTAACTTTACTGCACTTCAGGCAGGTATCATTACACTTTCTATTAATAGTGGTGCTTATCTGGCAGAGATTTTCCGTGCAGGTATTCAAGGTGTGGATCGGGGTCAGTTGGAAGCAGCTCGTTCCCTGGGAATGGGTAGAGGGGCAGCAATGCGTTATATTATTTTACCGCAAGCCTTCAAAGCTGTATTACCAGCGATCGGTAATGAATTCATAACCATCATCAAAGAATCCTCCATTATCTCCGTTATCGGTATGGTGGACATTATGTATCAGGCAAGTGTGGTCAAAAACATTACGTACCAAGGCTTGAGTCCATTTTTGATTGCAGCAGCCATCTACTTTGTAATGACGTTCATTTTGTCCAAGCTGCTGGGACGACTGGAAAGGAAGTTGAGTGCAAGTGATAGACGTTAGACAATTACACAAATCTTATGGTAATAACGATGTGCTTAAGGGCATTAACGTGACGATTGGCAAAGGTGAGGTTGTCGTGGTCATTGGTCCTTCCGGTTCGGGAAAAAGTACATTCTTGCGTTGTTTGAACCTGCTGGAACAGCCTACCTCTGGTGAGATTGATTTTGAAGGCGTGTCAATCACCGATCCGAAGCACAACATCAACGCAACTCGTGAGAAAATGGGCATGGTGTTTCAGCACTTCAACCTGTTCCCACACAAAACGGTAGAGCAAAACATTACGATTGCTCCGATTAAAGTGAAGAAACAATCCACTCAGGAAGCGGAGAAAATTGCTGCTGATCTGCTTAACACCGTGGGCTTGTACGATAAAAAAGATACATTCCCGAATCAGCTGTCCGGTGGACAGAAGCAGCGGATCGCCATTGCTAGAGCATTGGCCATGCAACCGCATGTGATGCTGTTTGACGAGCCTACTTCGGCACTGGACCCCGAGATGGTTGGCGAAGTGCTGGATGTCATGAAACGTCTTGCAGAAGGCGGGATGACCATGGTCATCGTGACACATGAGATGGGTTTTGCACGTGAAGTGGGAGACCGAATCCTGTTCATGGATGGCGGGGTTATTGTAGAAGAGGGAACACCTGATGAGGTGTTTGGAGCACCGAAAAATTCACGTACACGTGATTTTCTTGCCAAAGTACTCTAAATGAAGTGATCAATAGCGCTACTGACTTCGAGTCGGTAACGCTATTTTTTTATGGATAATAATCATGTATGTATTCTGAAAAGTAACTATTCTGTTACCAAATGTAAAGGAATCCGGTCGTCCAACAATTCTAAATTAACCAGTATTCATACATATGATGACATGCTAAAAACCATTTGGTAAGAATTACTACAAGTTCAGGTTACAAAATTGTGATATATTGGACTCTGCCGAAACTTCCGGATAGGGAGTGCGGGGGATGTAACGATGCAGATTGTGCAGGGGGAAGATCTACAGCACACTGCTTGGGGTGAATTAGGGGTACATAACGTTTCAAATGTAATGAAAAACCTATAGGGTGGGCTCCTCATCCGAATCCGACAACTAACTTCGCAGGCACAATGAGGGAGGAAGACCATGATTAACAAGAAACGTATAGCCAAAACAGCAGTAGCATTATTGACAACAGCAATGCTCATTCAAGCCGTTCCGGCTCACGCCGATTCAGTTCATGTGGCCAAAGAAGGGGATACCTTCTACACCTTATCAAAACAATATGGAGTAGCACTCAACACGTTGGTTAAAGCAAATAACGACATTTCGCCTTACAACATTTATGGTGGTTTGAAAATTAAGATTCCCGGTAAGGCAAACAATGTAGCGACTGCTGCGGCAGCGGAGAGCAAAACCCAAGCGAAGACTGTTACTACAGCAAGCTTGGACGTTAACGCAGATAACAAAGTGGTTCAAGCCTGGGGAAAAACATTCGATTACAGTAAAGCAGTGAACGTAAAAGCAACCGCATACTCTGCAGATCCGTCCGAAAATGGAGGATGGGGTGCTGTGGATTACTTCGGCAATGATCTTGAACTGGGTACGATTGCAGTCGATCCAAGCGTGATTCCACTCGGAACCAAAGTACTGGTAACTGGTCATAGCCATCCAGGATTGCCAAAACAGGCTTTTGTCGCCACAGCGCGTGATGTAGGCGGTGCAATCAAGGGTCATCGGATTGATATCTTCATCCCGGGTAGCAAACAATCTGTAAGCACATTTGGATTTCAGGATATCGAGCTGTATATTCTGAAGTAAGAGTAAATTACATCTAATTCAAACAGGGTGTCTGTCAATCGCTACTTGCGATTGAACAGGCACCCTTTTAACATCATCAACATTCTTTATAATGGACATCCTAATCCTTGGCCTTTGGCAATCCCAGCATTTCGTCCAAGGTGACCAGTTCATACCCCCGATTACGTAGTTCCTCGATAATTTCAGGCAATGCCTCAATCGAGCCGTTCAGGTTTGAACCTACACCACCTCCAGCATGTTGCAGAACGATGGAGCCAGGTTTTACGGCAGACAGGATGTTATCTTTCACCTGTTCTTTAGAAAGGCCTTTCCAGTCCAGGGAGTCTACGTTCCAGTTCACAATGCTATAGTGCTGTTTCGCAGCCCATCTCAGCTGTTCTTCATTAATGTCTCCATAAGGAGGCCGAATCATCTTGGGCGTGTATCCCGCCAAACGTCGAATGATATCCCCGGTATGTAAAATTTGTTTGCGAAAGGCATTCATCGACAGCTTACTGAATTCAGGATGATTGTAGCTGTGATTACCAACCATATGCCCTTCCTTAACGATGCGTTTCACCAGACCTGGATGTTTCTCAGCACGACTACCCACGATAAAGAATGTTGCTCTGACATTGTATTTCTTCAATACATCCAGCACCTGTGGAGTAAACCGTGGATCAGGTACATCATCGAAAGTCAGTGCAACCTTCTTTGTTGAAGGACCATTGGTTTTGAACGTATCGGCATATTTTTGACGTAACTGTCCCAATGTCAGTTGTTCTTCTTCCACAGAATTTGATTCACTTGGCGGGCTTGAAACATTCCGCGATGAAACTGGAGCATGATATCCTCCGAGGAAAATAACGATAACCATCAGTATAATGAGGCGTACGCGCATAATAACGGCCTCCTTTTCTAAAATGACGTTCTCCTTGGTATGCCCTGGGGTTCTATGAAATATGCGCAGTGTGAGAAGTTTCATTGCGGATTCAGCTTATGACAGCCATAATTCCTCCATATATAACATATAGAAAAGGATAGGTGGATAGTCTATGAGTACATATGATTTGAAATCCATACGTTTACAAGTGATTGAAGCAGGAGAGGATAAGGTTTTTCTCGTTACCGGAGGAAAGGCGCATATTGGCGCGGTAGCCACGTTCTACGTGGAACATGAGCGCGTAAGCGGGACGACGGTACATATACCTGGGCATAAGGAACAAGAGCTGTGTGAGCGGCTTGCCCGAAAGGCTGCATCGCAGCTGAAAGTAACCGTTACGGTGATCATGGGTATGCATTTTGATTCCATCACGCGGATGCAGATCGACGAAATCGTGCAGACTGCAGAGAGGTTGATGGAGGATCATCTGAACCAAGATAAACGATCTTCCTGACATAGAGCCATCGAATGTTTTGATTTTATTTGCTAAAATTGAAACGAGTTGCAGATTGTTACGTATGTATGTTTATATACGATGTAATCGACTAGGAGGAATAACATAATGTCCATTTTCAAACGTTTGCGTGATCTAACCATGTCTAACATCAATGCCATTATTGACAAGGCGGAAGATCCAATCAAGATGACGGACCAATATATCCGTGACATGCAAGAGGATCTGGAAGATGCGGAGAAAGCAGTAGCTCAACAGATCGCGATTGAGAAGAAATTCAAGCAGTTGTTCGAAGAGCAGGAAGCTCTTGTGAAGAAACGTGAAGAGCAGGCGCATACGGCGGCACGTGCTCAGAATCTGGATTTGGCTCGACGTGCCCTGGAAGAGAAAAAGGCTGCTGAAGAGAAGATGGCTGAATACAAAACCAGCTATGATCAAAACAAGGCTTCTGCAGATAACCTGCGTGGCAAGCTCGACGAGATGCGTAAGCAACTGACTCAAATGAAGAACAAACGCGAAACATTGGTAGCCCGCTACAATGCAGCAAAAGCGCAAACGGAAATCAACAAAGCGTTGAATGGGTTTGGTTCAGATACTGCAAGTGCTGGAATGAAGCGTATGGAAGAGAAAATGATGCAGATGGAAGCACAGGCAGAAGCAAGCAACGAAATGTCTTCCAAAGGCAAGTCTTTGGATGAAGAGTTCGAGAAGTTGGGTAAAGATCAGGCTGTTGAAGATGAACTCGCAGCATTGATGAAACAGTACGACAATAAGAACTAATTACCTTGGTTGTCAGCAGGGTTAACCAGCGGAGGAGAAGAGCATTTCTCCTTCGCTTTTAAATGCGGTTCATGTTGATATGTGGGGGCTGTGTAAATGGATTTGAATATTTTGGCGATGCTGGTCTGGACGGTATCTGGTGCGGTTTTGCTGTTTGTTTTGATGTATGTCGACTCACTGTTCACGAAATATAAGGATTTTGCTGAAGTTAAGGCTGGCAATATGGCCGTTACTACACGTATGGTGATGAAATTATTTGCACAAGGGTATGTACTCGCTACGTCCATTTCTACGGCGGGTCACCTTGGTGAAGCATTATTGGTCTCCGTTGTATCCTTTATCATTTTGTTGATTCTGGAGAGTGTTGTACACTTTATGATTCGCAAATGGGCCAATCTCGATCTGGATACCGGAATTCAGCAAGGGAAGACAGGATACGGGTTGTTCTCTGGCGCTTTACACATCGTGGGCGCACTGATTATTGCAGCTTGTTTATAAGATAAGGAACAGGAGTAATTCTGATGAGTGTATGGAAACGAATTAAAGGAATACTAACGAAACCTGAACCACCGCAGGCAGAGAAAACGATGCTTCAGCTTGCACCTGGTGATATCTGTGAGGTTTCTCTGGTCACTTATGAAGTCGTTGGTCGGGTACAAAATCGCGCTCGAAATGCAGTTGTGCTAACGCTGCAGGATGGTACCGCATTTCGATATTTGCATATCGAAGAACGGGAACTCACACGTTACGCCCTATATACACCAATTGATGGCAGGCTTGATGCACCTGATGAGGTGCCCACCTTGCTGGACCTCGATGGACGCGCATATCATCTGGAGGAAGAGTATGGAGGCATGGTATCAACGGCAGGCAGAACTCCGTATGGTCAGGCTGGAGAACAATTGGTATGGCAGTATCAGTCGGATGATAATATGCTTCTTCGCGTGGAGTGGCAAGACAGAAGATTTACACTGTATGAGGGTGAGTCCATTCTTCCTGCGGATATCAAAGTGATTCGTTCGAGCTAGGAGAGGTTCCCAATGAAAAAACGCTTGGCATATGGATTAAAATTAATGCTGGTCCTCAGCCTTGTGATGTCTCTGTTGTCCGCGTGCGGGGCACCTTCTGTTCAGGACACATATCCGCTTGAGTCGGTTAACGGCAGTGGTAACTCAACGTCCTATGTGTACCGGGCTTCGGACCGCACCGTTCCGGAAGTGGCTCTGGAATTGTCTGACCAAAGGCAACCGGATCAGATCTCGGCAGAGAACACAGAGCGTATGTTCCTCGTGTATCAGGAGGAGTATTATCACTTGCAACAAGACCCGAACAAGCCGGAGGATACCTTGGTTGAGGTGGACTCCAAGGAATATGTTCGGCAGAACTACGATTCATCTTTTTTACAAGGTTACCTCACCGCTACATTAATTGGTAATCTGTTCGATTCTTTTGGCGGGCGAGGTTATGGCAACTATCGAGGATATACCAATAAAGATACGTATAAACCGAGCGCAGGATCTTATCGAGCACCAACTAGTAATGACAAGAAGCTTGCTCCACCGATTACTGTTGATCGGAAAGGTACGATTACAAGGCGCGGAAGCGATAAAGATTCAAGCGTAGGATCGGGCGGAGGATTATTCAACCGTAACAAGGATCAGAGCAAGGGAACCATTGATCGCAACAAGAGCAGTGGTGGGTTGTTTGATTCACCTAAGAAATCCTACAAAAAACCGAAAACCAGAGTGGGCGGTGGCCGAATTAAGAGGCGAAGATAATAAGCATCTAATCATAAGGATGGCTGTCAATCGCATAATTCATTTAAGAACAGTGAAAAGGGAAGGCGGATTCACCTCGCCGGCACATGACCTTTGAACTGTTCTTTTTGGTTTACGATTTGCGAACATGATTGGATTTGCGTACGCGGGGAATCGTTGAAGCAGGCTGTTTGCGAATCCAGCGGATAAATGGAATCATTCGTTCATCCTGTCTCAGGGATTGCAGGTCCGTGAGTCCAAGCGTTACAATGTCGCGATTGGTGTATAGCGAATGAATCTGTTTGTGACAGGGAATGCACAGATTGGCCGTTGACAGAAATGTCCCTCCCATTTCTTTGGGTGTCAGATGATGAATGGTTGTGTTCACAGGTTCTCTTCCGCATAATTCACATCGTTTACTCATGATCATCGCCTCCCTTTGTCAATTATATTATGGGCATACAAGATGCCTTTCATGTTGAATATAGGTCAACGAACGTTACACCTGTAAGAAATAAGATTTTGTCACAGGATTCAATGAGTAATGTACTTGTTATCTTACAGCATTCGGGCTACACTTTTTTAAAAGATGATATGTCTCTAGGAGGTAAGAATACTTTTGAAAATGAACTCACATTCACATGATATGACAACTGCCAAATTTAATCGTACAGCTGTACAGGTACCGGATGCTCAGGCGAAAATAGCTGCAAGAGTTACTGTAGGCTCCATAGAGAAAGTTCATCTTGAATCTGCTCATGGCCGCACACTTGCAGAGACGATTCAGGCACCTCATCCGTATCCATTCTTCCGGAGGTCGGGTATGGATGGATTCGCGATTATAAGTACAGATACCATAGATGCATCGAGTGATCATCAAATTTGGTTTCGAGTAATTGATGAAATTCCTTGCGGCTACACCTCGGACCAAACCATTGTTTCAGGTACGACGGCTCGAATTATGACCGGTGCACAGGTTCCAGAAGGTGCAGATGCGGTAGTCATGATGGAGATGACCGAGAGCAAGGTAGTGGACGGAGAACAGTGGATTGCATTGAAACGGCACATATTGTGGGGTGCTAACATCACCCCAATCGGACTGGAAGTCCAAGAGGGACAGCAACTGCTCGAAGCAGGAACGATCATCAGGGCAGGGGAGCAGTCCGTGTTAGCTACGTTTGGCATAGCAGAAGTCCCCGTATTTCAACGTCCAAAGGTGGCGATATTCGCAACCGGCACGGAATTGCTTGATGTAGACGAGCCCCTGCAACCGGGCCGGATTCGAAACAGCAACAGCTACATGCTGCGCTCTCTGGTCGTTGAAGCGGGAGGAGAGCCGGTAATGTATGGTTCTATTGCAGACGATGTGAATATGGCAAGGGCCAAACTGGAAAAAGCCATTCAAGATAATGATATTGTGGTGACCACAGGTGGTGTATCCGTCGGGGATTATGATATTATGGGCGAACTTGTACTGGAAGAACATGTAGAGATGTTGTTTAACAAAGTGACGATGCGACCAGGCAGTGTGACCACAGCTGCTGTATATAAAGATAAATTGCTTTTTGCACTTTCGGGTAACCCGGGGGCTTGTTTTGTGGGTTTTGGTCTGTTTGTTCGTCCAACCATTCGTTCCATGCAGGCGGATGCTCATCCTTATATGGAAGAATGGACTGCGATCTTGGAAGAAGAGTACACCAAAGTGAATAATTTTACACGGTTCGTACGTGGACGCACAGAGATCCGCAATGGCGTGGTGTACGCGATACCGGCTGCTGCCCGTGTAGATGAATCCAGCGTGATGATCACCATTAAGGACAGTGATTGCCTGATTGTTATCCCACCTGAGAAAAAAGGTATTCCTGCGGGTGAGCAGGTACGTATTCTCAAACTGCCCTCAGGTCATGTGAGGTAGTGGTAGATGACTACTATGAGTGATACAAAGCCACATATCATACAGATTGTTGGATACAAAAACACGGGCAAGACAACCCTGACAGCCGCGCTGATCGGGCACTTTTCTTCCATGGGACTTAAAGTAGCAGCAATTAAGCATGATGGACATGACCATTTTGAGATGGATCAAGAAGGAACGGATTCGTATCGATTTGGAGAGGCTGGGGCCTCGGCGGTGGTTGTCATGTCCGAGAAACGTACTGCGATTATGGAGCGACAGGCAACCAAGCTGGAGGATATGCTGAGCTATCTGTCCGGCTATGATTGGATTGTCATTGAAGGATTCAAGGATGCTTCCTATCCCAAATTCGTGATGGTTCGAGAAGAGAAAGATCTGACCTTGGTTGATCAACTTGAAGGGGTACTGGGGATGATCTCATGGCTACCTTCAGAGCAGTTTATAGAGCGGAGCACTTTTAGCAGAAATATAACATGTTACTCGTTTCATGAAACTGAGGATATAGCCAAAGCGTTATTAGCGATGGTTGAGAGCGAGTGTAGGCAGAATGGTGAAGTCGAATCGTAGAAACGTCAAGAAGTGGAAAATTATAATCGCTATACATGATGGAATGTACAGAGTGCATGATTAATTGTTATTAAATATAACGTAATTTTTATTATGTAAACTAAAAAACAAAAAAAGCAGCAGACCTTTCTCGGATCGAAATCCTTGATGTGGTTTGCTGCTTTATGCTGTTAAAAATGTTACATCCCGTCCTCAGTACGACGTTCGATGGCTTCGGACATCGTTTTGTCGGTAAGGTGAGCATAGATCTCGGTCGTTTCCGTAGAAGCGTGTCCTAACTGCTCTTTCGTTTTGTAAATATCATTTTGCAAATAATAGTCGGTTGCGAATGAATGGCGTAATTTGTGCACGGTCAAGTATGGTTTGCCAAAGCGCTTGGCGTATTTCATGATCATGGCCTGGATTGCTCTTTTGGTCATTCGGCTTCCTTCTGAATCTCCGTTACGCAAAGCAATGAACAGACCTTTCTCCCGCTTGGGCGTCCGGTACCGTGATTGCCGCAGGTTCATATAAGTCGCGAGTTCGTCCTTGGCCTGTTCCCTGAAATAAACAGGTGTTTTGTACGTCTCATCATTGTTACCTTTGCGATAAACATAGAGGAGTTTGTTGTTCAGATCGAGGTCATCAACGTTTAGGTTCACGACCTCCGACACCCGTAAACCTGAATTGAGAATCAGGCTGGCAATACAGGCGTCCCGTTCTTTGTTGAGCTCATGGGAATACAGCGCCTGTTTGTTCTTCTCCATATCAACAGCGTAACCTTCAAGGATATAGCCGATAAATTCCAGCAGTTCCTCTTCCTCCAGGATTTTACCTTTGAGTTTTGCAGCGGTGTCCTTCGGTTTATGGGTACGCTTGATCTCGATTTTGGCCATAATGTTCCGCTTCAGCAAAGGATAAAAGTCTTCATCTTCCGCAATCTGGCTCAGGTAATGAAAAAGGGAGCGAAGGGAAGAGAGTTTGCGAGAGACGGTAATTCTGGAATTGGTTCCTTCCCGTTTGGTTGTGAGAAATAAACGATAGGCGGTAACCGAATCCATGCGAAGGACTTCCAGTTCATTCAACGTTACTTCTTTATTAGAGCTTGCCTCGGACAGCCCTTCTGCTCGCAACCATCCGAAGAAAGCTTCGTAATCTCTCAGATATTCGAGCAGGGTAGAGGGAGACAGGTCAGGCAGCTTGTAGTCCATGAATTGCTGAACGAACCAAGGCATGGAAGGTAGTTTGTCATCCAGCTTGCGTCGATCAATCTCTTTTTGCACGTTGGTCAAGTTCGACACCTCCATGTGAAAACATATAAGATTAATATTCAATTTAATCGTATTCTCTGCTCTAGTGTACCATAATTTACATGCTCACAGTTTGTTCACCAAAGCAGGTAGTAAGGTAGGGGATGCTTCCTTGCCCTTCGGCGCGTAAACCTTTAAAGTAATCAGTATACGTAGAGCAGAGGAGGTGAACCGGATGAATATGAAAATAGAGCTGGTTCCCCGGGAACGCAGTCAGGTGATTCGACATTTAATGCAATTTTATCTATATGATTTTACCAAATATCTGAATATTGATGTGGACAGCAACGGTATATTTCCGGAATATCCGGGTCTGGAGGCATTCTGGACAGAAGAAGACCGCAAGTTTCCTTTTTTGATTACAAGTGATGGGGCACCTGCTGGATTTGCTCTGGTGGAGAAATTGGAGCCTGGAAGTAAGGATAACGACTACTATTTGACTGAGTTTTTTGTGATGCAAAAATATCGGCGCAGTGGAGTGGGTACTCGGGCAGCATATGAGCTGTTTAAACGTTTTCCAGGGAGGTGGAAAGTGACCCAGGTTCGGAACAATGTCATTGCCCAGGCGTTCTGGCGAAAAATTATAGGGGACTATACCGGAGGCCGTTTTCGAGAAAAGTTCCATCCGGAACTGGGCAATCCAAGCCAGTATTTTGTAACCTGATCCCAATCGGGATTTAACTTACATATAAAACATTTGCATGATTGCTATATAAGTAAACGGATCATTTAATTGATAACGGTGAGGACAGAAAAAATCCTAAAAAAGCGAAGCTAAAAGCTTTCTGGAAGAAAGCTGCATCGGAAGCATACGCTTCGCCTTTATCCCCGGATTATCCCCTTCGGGAAAGGGATCAAAAAAATCTGGGGATAAGAGAAATTGGAAGGTTATTCTGTCATCGTAGTGTCAGTGTAAATAATCTTTTGTTTAATTTATATAGGATATTTAATGAAGGAGTGAGTAACATGAACGCACCCACATTCCATCTCGATGGACAGACAGCACTGGTGACAGGTTCAGGGAGAGGGATCGGAAAAGCAATTGCGATTGGACTAGCCCAATCAGGCAGTGACGTTGTCCTTGTATCCCGAACAATGAAAGAAATTGAGGAAACAGCCGCTTACATTTATGAACAGACAGGGCGTAAAGCGCTCGCTTTAACTGCGGATGTGACATCAAGAGAACAAATGGAAGAGACGTTTCAAGAGGCAATCTCGGAGATGGGGGGGATGGACATTCTGGTGAATAACGCAGGCATGAACATACGGACACCAGCACTTGAAGTAACGGACGAGCAGTGGGAAACCATCATGCAGACAAACTTAAAATCGGCTTTCTTCGCTTCGCAATTGGCGGGTCAGCATATGAAAGAACGTGGGACTGGGAAGATCATTAACATCTCTTCGGTAGGTGGGCATACGGCTTTGCGGACAGGGGTCGTATATGGCGCGACCAAAGCTGCGTTAATTCATATGACCAAAGTGCTCGCACTGGAATGGGGCAAGTATGGAATCCGAGTCAATTCAGTAGGGCCATGGTATTTCCGAACACCTCTGACCGAAAAACTGTTGGATGATCCCCAGTATTTGCAGGAGATTGTAAGCCGTACACCGTTACAGCGGGTGGGAGAACTGGAAGAAGTGGTAGGGCCGGTTGTATTCCTGGCATCAGATGCAGCGGGATACATAACGGGTCAGACGTTATTGGTTGACGGTGGAATGTCCATTTATGGCTTCTAAATAAATGAAGTTGGTTGCAGTCTGGGAAAGTGAGTGGCATAACCATTTCATGGGTAATAACATAGGGAGAATTAATCTGTATTTCTATTTATCTGTACCCAATTCACTGAACTTGGAGGAAGATAACCATGGAAACGCGCAAGTATGGTAATACTGGCATGAACGTAAGTACACTTGGATTTGGCGGAGCGGAAATCGGCCAAAATGTATCCAAAACGGATGTCGAAAAATTGCTGAATAGTGCCCTCGATGCAGGATTAAACGTAATTGATACGGCTGAATGTTACGGTGACAGCGAGGAATTAATCGGAGAGGTGCTGTCACATCGGCGTGATGACTACTATTTGTTCACCAAATGTGGACATGCTGCCGGGATCGAAGGTCCCGATTGGGATGCAAAAGTACTGGAGCAAACGATTGATCGCAGTCTGAAAAGGTTGAAAACGGACTATGTGGACATTATCCATTTGCATAGCTGCTCTGAAGAAGTACTCCGACATGGAGCAGTGATCGAAGTACTACAGCGTGCCAAGGAATCAGGAAAGACTAGATTCATCGGATATAGCGGGGATACATCAGATGCGTTATATGCGATTCAGACCGGATTATTTGACAGTCTGGAGACTTCATTAAATATCGCAGATCAGGAAGCGATTGAACTTACGTTGCCTGAGGCAAGAAAAAGAAACATGGGGGTAATCGCCAAAAGACCTATTGCCAATGCGGCCTGGACATATGAAACACTTTCGGAAGAGGCGTATCCATTTATATACTGGAAGCGCTTAAATGAACTTAACTATGGTTTTCTGGGTGAAGATGCCCAGGCAGCGGTAGAAACTGCACTGCGATTTACGCTAAGTACTGAAGGCGTAGATACGGCTATTGTAGGAACAGCCAAGCCCAATCGTTGGCAGCAAAATGCCGACCTTGTGGCTAAAGGGCCACTACCACAGGAATTATATGATGAAATTAGAGCACGTTGGAAAGAAATCGCCGGAGCAGATTGGACTGGCCGGACCTGATTCTTTGCATTTGCCAAAATGGATTTTATTTTGCGAAGCTGCCAATAGGCAGCTTTCTTTTTGTCATAAGCATTATATTTTCAACATATGAAAAATTCATAATAATTAACATTATAACTATTTCGTAAAATGTTCAAATCATCTTAAGCATACTACTTTAATTTTGAGACAACAATAAACGGTAACTGTGTTGGCACTAAAAGCTAATTCGCCGCTAATTATAATATTTCAATATATGAAAAATTCACAATAGAAAAAACAAACACCGCTGTTACTTCCCATCTTTTAGTTACGATTCAGCACGCCCCGCGACTAAATGAACTGCCATCCTTCACGGTGAAAGTCAAATGATTTCTGATTAACAAAATAATATATATTTCAGGAAAGTACCTGCAGCAGCGTATGGAAAAGGAATCAAAAGAAAAGGTTGTCCCTTTTTCAGGAGGAACAACCTTAATTTCTCGAAAAAATCTACTGAAATAGAAGCCACAGTGCCAATACAAATTTATATAAAAAGTAGAACGAGAAACCCAGCAAAAGGACTCCAGCCATGGCAGAGACAGCTTGTATCATTTTTTTGCTCATTACTTTTCGTGTCACAGATACAATGGAGAGCAGACCCAGGTCATGAATGAGAATTCCACACAGTACGCCAAATGCTGCAATGATAAAACTCAGCTTACCGGTAGATTGGTATGAATCAGATAATACAACACCAAAAACAGATATCCAAAAAATAAGATTGCCAGGGGAGACAGCTACCAATAAGCCATTGCGGTATGTCCTCCAGAACGATTTTTTGATTTTTCCGTTCGTATGATCTGATGTTGCCATATCCAGATCGGAGTTCCGGATCGAATCGTATCCCAGAAAGGCCAGAAATCCAGCTCCCGCAAGCCATAGTGGAATTTGTACATAAGGAAGAGATAAGACGGAAGCAAATCCGAAGTACATAGCCAGGATTAAACCAGCATCAATTGTCATGCCTCCAAGACCCACGGCCCAGCCATGGATAAACCCATTTCTCAATCCCTGCTTGGTCATCTCTACCGTAATTGCTCCCACTGGCATGGCAATAGCGAGACCAATCAGGAAGAACTTAATATAGATTTCCATTGTCATTTCCTTTCTGTCAGTAATGAATTCTTATTTCGATAGGGCTTGTCCGGTTGTTTATGTAGTTATAGCGAGTATGGAGCACAAGGCTCTCCTCCTACAAATGGGTGGTATAGAGTTTATTCGGAGGAGAGTATTTTTAGAATCGATTTAAGCTATTCAATTACTTTGTCCTGCTGAAAGGATCGAAGAAACGGGCATTTGGAAGGAGCGGTATCGTCATCGCGCAAAAAATATTGTTTATACTCCAGATTGCCTTGTGATCCGTATTGCTTTAATTCAGGATGTGCCGGTATGGTATCGTAGGCAGCCAAGCGTTCGCGGATTCTTGGAGCAATCGCTGCAGCTTTCTGAGGTTGTGCGTTCCATATATCGAGCACCCATCGCGGTGTTAGAGCTAACATGAAATAAGGAAAGTGGCGACTTTGTCGTGATACATGGGCTGGCGTCCCACAGTAGACAAAATACCGTTCGTCATTGTAACAAAACTCCCACATGGGATGCTCCGGGTCTTCTGGAATATCTTTTGGCCAAGGCTTGTTATCCAACTGTCTAATCTGGCTTAATAAATCCCAGAAGGCTGTTTCATAGGCCAATACATCCCGGACTTGTTTTTCCTTATCAAAAAATAAAATCAATGAAGAATATTCTCCGAATGAACGAGAGCATTCTCCATATTCCTTGAGTATGTCTGATACGTTACGTTCTGCAGACTCGTCTCCGAAATTAGAAACAAAGCCATATCGGAGGTGACCCAGGGCAAAAGCCTGTGTAGCCGGAATACAGGGAAATCGAGCCTCCCGGTCACTCATTTTCGAAGAGAATAAACGGTAAGCATCTCTTTTCCAGGCTTCGAGAGGGATCTCCTCATTCTCAATATCAGAAGATGAAAACAACAACGACATGAATAGTCCTCCTTTTACCTATAGGATATAACCCAAGGGAAAAATGGTGACAGTCCAACTTATTTTTGTTACGGAGACATGCAAGTGATCGATGTAATACACATACATATCACTTATCTAAAACGGATGAGGTGATATGTTGTTTTTTAATATCAAGGAATTGCAATATCATGCCAAGCCGGATCGACCCGACCCCGTGTTCGCCAGAAAACTACAAGAAGTACTGGGAGGACAATTTGGCGAAATTACCGTAGCCATGCAGTATTTATTTCAGGGCTGGAATGTCCGTGGAGATGGGAAATATAAGGACCTTCTTATGGATACGGGAACCGAAGAACTCGCTCATGTTGAGATGCTGGCTACGATGATCGCTCGCTTGCTGGACAATGCTCCATTAACCACACTGGAAGAGGCTGCCAAAGACCCAGTTATTAATGCGATACTCGGTGGAAGTAATCCGCAACATGCCATTGTAAGCGGACTTGGAGCAGCCCCAACCGATAGTAATGGATATCCATGGAATGCAAAGTACACAATAGCAAGTGGTAATTTATTAGCTGATTTCAGACATAATCTAGCAGCAGAATCTCAAGGCAGACTTCAGGTTGCCAGGTTATATGAAATGACCAATGACCGCGGTGTAAAAGACATGTTATCGTGGTTGCTTGCTCGGGATACCATGCATCAGAATCAGTGGATTGCAGCGATAAGAGAACTTGAAGAAAAAGAAGGAATTGTTGTACCCAGCACGTTCCCGAAAGAACTTGAGAAGAGAGATGTTGCGTATGTTCTCTTTAACTTCTCTCGTGGTGATGAGAGTGCAACCGGACGGTGGGCTCACGGTCCAAGTATGGATGGGCAAGGTACTTTCCAATATGTTCAGCATCCTCAGCCTTTGGCACCTGCACCTAAACTTCCCCCAGCGCCGCCGTATATTTTTGATACCCCACCTGAGGTTCTAAGAAAAGGAAGTTCAGCGGATATCCCACCGTTTATGCCATAGGCAATGGATTGTACAGCGGAGAAGAACAAAAAAGGAACCCAATGCTGGGTTCCTTTATGTGTTTCATGAAGATGTTACTGCGGACGTTGTTGATTCGAATACGTGCCAAAGGATTGACCATTAGTTGAGATATTAGGAGTGTTATATGGCTGCTCCAAGTAAGATGCATGTTGTGAAGATGAGTGTGCAAGTTGTTGTGCAAGACTGGAGATTTGTTGTAATTGCTGGATGGCGGTTTGATGTCCTTGCAGTGCGGTTTGGATCATATGTGCAGCTTGTTGCTCACGTTGTGCCAATTGCTCCAGTTGTTGAGCGTTGCTTTGTTCTTGTCTAAGTAGTTGTTGGTATTGCATAGAAGCCTGTTGTGTTTGTTGTGTAAGTTGTTGAGCCAACTGCGTAATTTGCTGCGATTGAGAGAACTGATTCATGTGTAAACCCTCCTGTTTGTTTTGATGTACCTGTGTATTATGTAATACGGTTCTGAGAAATATTCAATCTATCCTGTTCCATTCAAATGAGGATTATTTAATGAACATGATTCGCTGTGGATTGGGAAGGCTACCTTTAGTGACCTAGAATGATACAGAAAAGGAATGACAACATGAGTAAAGCATCGACTAACGCTACAGAAGAAAAGAAACTGAAATGGTGGCAATTAAGCCTACTAGGTGTGGCAGGAACAATTGGTACAGGTTATTTCCTGGGTTCCAGCCTTGCAATATCGATTGGTGGTCCAGCTGTGCTGCTGGCCTATATCTTGGCGGCCTTGGGTACATATGTAGTTTTTGATGCGCTTGCGAGGATGACAGCAGACCATCCGGAACAAGGGTCCTTCCGTTCGTATGCTAAGAAGGCCTTTGGAAGTTGGGCAGGCTTTGCCAGCGGATGGTTCTATTGGTTTTCGGAGTTGCTCATCATGGGGAGTCAGCTAACCGCATTGTCCATTTTCTCTAGGTTCTGGTTTCCGGCTGTTCCACTCTGGATATTTGCTGCAGGGTTCGGAATTTTGGGTCTTTGTATTGTATTCTTTGGTAATAAGGGATTTGACCGGGTTGAAAATGTACTGGCTATCATTAAAATTGCAGCGATCATCATGTTTTTGGTGCTTGCCATCGCTCTTCTTGCAGGATGGATTGGTGGAACCAAGTATGAACATAAAGTACCTTTGGATATGGCAGCGATTTTTCCAAAGGGGGGCATCGGATTGTGGTCTGCGTTTCTTTTTGCGTTCTATGCTTACGGAGGTATTGAAGTGCTTGGCATTATGTCATATCGGCTTCAGAAACCGGAGGATGCCCCAAAGGCAGGAAAAGTCATGCTCATTGCACTATCCACAGTGTATGTTGTATCCATTGGACTGGCGTTAATTATGGTTCCTTTGAATGCATTCAATCCCAAGGAGAGTCCATTTGTACTGGCACTAAGTAGTGACCACCTTGCTTTTGTCCCACATTTGTTCAACGGGGTGCTCATTGTAGCCGGATTTTCAACGATGACAGCTTCCCTCTATGCGGTGACGTCTATGATTATTACCCTCGCTCAGGAGGGAGACGCCCCGCAGTTATTTTCTCGAAAGTGGAAAACGAAGTATCCGTTATTTGCCTTGTCCCTCATTGGTTGTGGGTTAGTTGGTACGATCATCATGTCTCTCTTACTCCCAGGCAAAGTCTATGAATACATCACGACTGCAGCTGGTCTGATGCTTCTATACAACTGGTCGTTTATTTTGTTATCCTCCGGCAAATTGTTGAAATCAGGCAAGTTTGATGTGATCAAACGCTGGATTGGCCTATTGTTGATTGCTACTGCAGTCACTGGAACGCTTTTTCATTCACTTAGCAGACCAGGGTTCTATATTAGCTTATTGCTTGTCTCTCTCATTGCCATTAGTGACGTCATTGTACAACGGATTCGCAAAAAGAAGTTTACGAGCAAAACATCATCAAACGCTGAGAAGGGCGAAAATGAAGAAAATGAGCAGTATTCTCCAGGTATAAGCAGTTATCACATTACGGGTATTCGGCTACGAAAAAAAAACAAACTCAAATAAAGAAGAGAAATTGTATGGCTTTATATCCAAAGTAACAGCCAAAACCGACTAAAGACAAACCGGAAATGAGAGCAATTCCTTTAAGCACAGTAGTAGTGAGATATTTGCGAAAAAAACTCGCGGCAGTCGCCATGAATAGATCCCACAGAAGTACGCCAAAGATGATAGCTCCACTATAAATCAACAATTGATCCATAGGGGAATCATTTACAGCCTTCGCCAGAACAGAGCCGTAAATTCCTAGCCAGAACATGATGGAAAGGGGATTAAATAGAGACATCAGAAATCCTTGAAGAAATGACTTGGTAAGCTCCGAATCATCTCCTCTCATTTGAGAAGGGGCAAGGGTTCCTGCATTTTTAATACTTTCTACACCTGTATAGATCAGTACAAAACAACCAAACATCCAAAGGAATACCCTTACAAATGGAAGTTCAAGCAGATGTACAATGCCGAAATACACCAGCAGCATGTAAATGATATCAGCTGCGATGGCTCCTAGTCCAACAAACCAAGCAGGCATGAACCCACCTCGAATACCCTTGTCCAATTGCGCAGCATTGATCGGTCCAATAGGGGCTGAAAGTGATAGACCCAGGATAACATATCCAAACAGTATATAAATAAGATTGTCCTCCTTCCCATACTGTAACAGCATATTCTTCAATGTGGTTTTGTAGGACATGATTAATGAAGGCAATGTATACTTTGTGCACGATTAATCCATATTAGTCGAAAATAGGGGGGGTGATTTTGTGCTTATGCGTTGGATCAAGGAGGTATTTACATCACAAAAGAAAGGAGAAATATTCAATAAACGAATACAACATTCACAAAGTTTGAATATTTCGCTAGAAGATAAACTTAACAGTATTATCAAGGCATTTGAATATAGTCCTGATTTTGTAGTTCGGGAGTTCCCTATGTTAGAGGGGAAGGGCACTACTCTAGCTGTATGTTACATGGAAGGATTGACTGATTCTACGCTGTTGGTTGAACTTATGGACAATATCATTCAATGGATGAATACGGATCTGTTTCCGGGAGATCAGCCTAGAGATGTGTTGGTGAAAAGAATCTTACCCTCCGGGAATATCCGAAATTTAGATTCGTCGCAACTTATCTATGAAGCTTTATTAACAGGCCACGTCGTTATACTTATAGATGGTGTAAAGAATGTTCTTGCAGTGCCGATCGCCGGAGGAGCCAGAAGATCGGTGGAGGAACCCACGTCCCAAACGGTGGTCAGAGGACCAAAGGAAGGATTCACAGAGGAACTAACGACCAACATTACTCTTGTTCGACGAAAAATACGGACTCCTGATTTGAAATTCCAAATGCATACCATTGGGGAGTACACCCAAACAGTAGTTGCACTGGCTTACATCCAGGGCATTGCCAAGCAAGATGTCATTGAAGAAGTTACCAAGCGTCTAAATGCCATCAACACAGATAGTATACTCGAAAGTGGTTACATAGAAGAATTTATTCAGGATGCACCACTTACGCCTTTCCCGACCATGATCAATACGGAGCGCCCGGATACGGTTGCAGGCAGTCTACTGGATGGTCAAGTAGCCATTATGGTAGATGGTACGCCATTTGCCTTAATAGCACCTGTTACGTTTTTTAATTTCTTTCAAACGCCAGAGGATTATTATCAGCGTTATGATATCTCTACCTTTCTGCGGATTATACGGTTAATCTGTTTCCTCGTATCTTTGTTGCTGCCTTCGACTTTCATCGCACTAACCACATTTCAGCAGGAGATGATACCTACAACGTTATTAGTCACCCTGGCTGCACAACGGGAAGGGGTCCCTTTCCCGGCATTACTTGAAGCTCTGCTTATGGAAATTACGTTCGAGGTCATTCGTGAAGCTGGAGTGCGAATGCCGCGAGCCATTGGACCAGCAATCTCTATTGTTGGTGCATTGGTCATCGGTCAAGCTGCGGTAGAGGCGGGATTGGTCTCAGGCGCGATGGTCATTGTGGTTTCTTTTACAGCAATATCGAATTTTGCTATACCCTATTTCAGTATGGCCACAGCAG
Organism: Paenibacillus amylolyticus; assembly: GCF_050990605.1. Taxonomy (GTDB): domain Bacteria; phylum Bacillota; class Bacilli; order Paenibacillales; family Paenibacillaceae; genus Paenibacillus; species Paenibacillus amylolyticus_H. The sequence goes on along the minus strand of NZ_CP158832.1, from coordinate 3,629,614 downwards.
TAAGGCTATTGCGTTTTCCGTTTATGTTACTGGCAGGTACGCTAGGATTATATGGCATATTGGCCGGAGCAGTGCCATTACTTGCACACCTGGTATCGCTAAAGTCATTTGGCGTTGACTACCTGATGCCATACAGTCCGTTTTTCAAGTCAAATATGAAGGATCTGTGGTTGAGAGTACCCTGGTGGGCTATGAAGACTAGACCTGATGAAAAGTCGAATACGAATAAGACGAGACAAGCCCCTCATCAATACCCTTCAGGATCGGATAACATTGTAGACCGTATTAATGAAGCTGAGAACGAATAAGGAGCGATTTATATGATTCGTTTGCAGTCCATATTAATCTTACTCATGGTTGGACTGATTACTGCTGGTTGTGGAAATCGCACAGAATTAAACGATCTGGGCATAACAACGGCAACAGGATTTGACCGAAAAAACGGAAAGTGGATCATTACCTATCAGATTATTGTACCGCCAGCGAGCAGTTCAATTGCGTCCTCGTCTGGTGGATCTCAAGCGCCCGTAAACACCTTTTCTTCAGAAGGTAGAACGATTCGAGAAGCCGTTGCGCAAAGCAGTATCGAAAATCCCAAAAGGTTATATTTTGCTCATACCAATGTCGTCCTGATCGGGGAAGAAGCGGCGAGATACGGGATTGCTGAGATCATGGATCACTATTATCGAAATATTGGTTACAGGGAATCTGCCAAGCTTATTATTGCAGATGGTCAGGCAAGAGAATATCTCGAAAAATTGATTCCTCCCGAGAAACAGCCTGGCCGTGCTTTATCCGAGATTTTGCAACGTAATAATGAAAAAGGGTCGTACTACCCCGTGATGAACATACATGAGGTTGGTCTGAAGATCACTTCAGACAGTGGATCCGCCGGAATTCCTGGTGTTACAGCAGATACAGTGGGCAATAATAAACAGAATTCAATTGATATTTTTAAGGAGACATCCATACCCGGGAATTTAAGACTTCAAGGATTAAGTGTATTTCTCAAAGACAAAAAGATCGGAGTACTGAACCAAAAAGAAAGTATGGGGATCACCTGGCTGACAGACAGGGTGAACTGGACTAACTTGACCTATATAGGCGCAAAGGGCGAGGTGAACTCTTTTCTTGTGCGGAAAGCAAAAGTTAAGGTTGTTCCTGTGAAAAGGGGCCTTCATTACGCTGTCCAGGTGGATGCAAAGGTCGACGCTGAGTTGGATGAGAGCACATCCGGGGATGATATCGTTAAAACACATACCATTCATGAATTGCAGCGGCAGGCTGAACAAGTCATTAAAGCACAGATATTGAACGGATGGAGAGGGAACCAACGGCTTCATGTCGATTTGTTGGGGATCGCGAACAAAATACATCAAAGACATCCCAAAGAGTGGAAAGTTCTAAAAGACAACTGGTCTAGTGAATTGGCACAGATGGATATTAACATAAACGTGAAAGTATCTTTGGAACGAGTAGGTCTGCTTCAAGATTCTTTCAGCAAGATGCTTGGCGAACAGAAAGACTAACACCACCAAGGAGAGGTTCAATCATGAAATTGGCTAGGGAGCTTCGCGTATCCGAATTGGCTGTTTGTTTTTCCTTATTTGAAGTTGGCAGTACAACCTTGTTTCTGATTGGTGGAGATGCCAAACAGGATGCATGGTTAGCCATGCTCGCCGGGGCTGCTGGTGGTTTGGTCTTACTACTCCTGCATCTAGCTATACATCATCAGGAACCTGAATTGGATTTGTTTCTACTGTGTCGCCGCTACATGGGGAAAATATTAGGGACAATCGTAAGCCTTTCATTTGTAGGTTATTTTGCTTATGAAGCTTCACGAAATCTACGTGACATCAGTGAAGTCACTGAATTGACCTTACTAAACAGAACGTCGATGTGGATCATCAGCATGATCACCATTACCGTTGTATCCAACACCGTACGATATGGATATCGTGTACTGTTTCTCATGTGTATGATTCTGTTTCCACTCATGGCACTGGGCTATACATTAATCAGCTTCTTAATCCCAACGACAGGTCTTTTTCACTCCGATCTGGCCTTGCCTGTGATGGAGAATGGGTGGAAGCCGATTTTTCAAGCTGCTTTTCCGGAGATTGTATCCTTTCCATTTGGTCAGGTTGTTTTATTCCTGGTCTTTTATCCCTATGCTCGGAAAGGCAGGAATCTTAATAGAGCGGTGATCATCGCTTATATCCTAACGGCTCTCGCTTTAACATTTATCAATCAACTTATCATTTTTGTCTTGGGTTCTCAGATTGCTGCCTATAGTACACTCCCGCTATTGGAGACAGTACAATTAATCAATTTGACCGAAGTGTTTGAACGGATGGATGCCTTGTTCACTTTACTCCTTTTCCTCGGATTGGGTATTAAAATGGCTGCATTTTTCCATGGAGCCGTGATTGGACTTGAAAGAGTAACTGGGGCGAACTATAGAAAATGGGTGTTTCCAGTAGGGGGGGTTCTATATGGGTTGTCTTTTTTATCACCGACATTTACAGAGCATATTGAGATAGGGCGAGGATTCACGTTGAATTATACTTCTCCTGTATTTCAGATCTTTTTACCCGTACTACTCTTGGCTGTCATCCTATTGAGAAAGAAAGGTATGCAGAAAAACGAAAAAAACTAGCAGAAATTACGAATGCCATACGCTCTGGAATTAAAAACGACTCAGTCGTTAACTGAGTCGTTTTTAAGCGTTAACCATTAGTTATCATCCAACAATTTTAACGCCATGTCTGACTTCTGCAAATCGTATTCAACTTGCTCTTCTATACTATAGGGATGATACATCTCATTTTTGATCATATAGTCTGCGATCTTTTGGTGGGTTTCGATTGCAGTATCCAATTGAGCCTTAAGGACTTTCCGAACTCGAGGGGTTGCAGTTTCGGTAAGAGCTATTGCATAGGTACGTACGGCTGACTTGGCAGAGAGAAGCATATCGGTAGCAATGGCCATATCATCCATGGGAGCAACGGCTTTAACGAGCATTTCTTTCGTTTTGGTCGTAGTCATAAGAGAAGCCTCCTTATTTTAGTAGAGATTTTAATTCTTCAATAGATTTGGAAGAATTATCCAAATCTTCTTCGATTAAGGATCTCAATTTGTCGTCTTTTACCAGTTCCAGCATCGTCACGGCTTTGGTGGCACATGAAGTTTTGAGGGTAAGCAGTTCATGTACTTCGAGTTTCTCATGTAATGCAAGTTCCTTGGTTGCCATCATTAAACACCTCCAAGAATTGGTTATTCTTTTATGTTAGTACCCTGCTATAAAGCATATAAACTGTTTAATTTATAAAAAAATTAAAAAATAGAATTTAATGTTTTATTTATCTGTTGATTTCATATCCAGGTCATGGTGAAGTTCTGTGGCAGGTATGACGGGCTCAGGTATCTGTCCCTTTGGAACAGGATTGGAGATATATACATAGTCTCCGCTTCCATCAGGTGCACTTCCTGTAGCCCATAAACCTTCGGCGGATTCAGTTCCCTCCGAGAGATTCCAGAATTCATAGGCTTGCGGCTGTGATTCTTGCTCGGCTTCTGGAGGGAAAGAAGCTGGAACAACAACTCCGTTTTTTTCCTCCAGTTCCTGAATAGCTGCCATCCATTGATACTGGTGATAACGGTCACGTGCTAACATTTTACGGAAAGTAGCCCGTACACCTTCATCTGTTGTCATATGGTACAGTCTTGCTACCTGAAGGCGACCCTGACTCTCGGCATGCAAATTGGAACGCATGTCTGCAAGCAGGTTTCCACTTGCCACGATATACGAACCGTTCCACGGAACACCGTTTGAGTTGGTTGGTAAGCCACCCAGACCACTGACGAGCAGATGTTGCGGATTGATACCGCCCATAATTGCAGCTGTCACAGGATCCTCTGCGGCTTGTTGTTGTGCCTGAGGAGTAGCACCATCCAGCAACTGACTGATTAATGAGCAGAGCATCTCGACATGTCCAATTTCTTCGGTGCCAATATCCATGAGCATATCTTTATATTTCTCTTCACCTCGGCAATTGAATCCCTGAAAAAGGTACTGCATCATGACGGTCATTTCGCCAAATTGTCCTCCCAATACTTCTTGAACCTGACGTGCCAACATGGGATCGGGACGATCTACTTTAACTTCAAATTGCAACTCTTTCTGATGTCGAAACATATGATTCCCTCCAATAAGATGTTTTGATTTTCTGAATGAATTCTAAATTTTATTAACCTGATCATTGAAAAGTAAACAGTAAGATATCAAAAAAAGACAAAGCAGAAGAATGGGGGATTCTCCTGCTTTGTCTCTTCAATTCACTACAACATATTGTTAGAAGTCTTCCAATGAACTCTATTCTGAATCCGGTCTTTTGACTTGAAGCGGTGGGGGAATAAGCCAACCTTTTTCTTTGTTCATTTGAAGAATTCGGAGGCCTAAAGCTGTTTTGGTCGCATGATATTTAGCAAATAGCACGCCAATATCTTCTCTGATCGATTGCCCAATCGTTTGGCTAGCAGCAACCAGACCCATGGATGTATCGGCTGTTATTTTTGCAGCAATCTCGGGATCTGTGAATCTTGCGCCAGCCGGGATATCCTCAAACTCTACATGTGGTCTTTCTGGCAGTAGTGGTGCAGGGGCAATACCATTTTCAGTCAATAGAGTGTCGCATTCTTTAATTTCTAGTTTGGCTTGGTCCAGCAGGTCTTCCAGGATTTTTTTTAAATCTTTATCTCCTGCATGACTCATATAAGCTTGATAGCAAGACACAGTGCCTTTGGCTAATGTGGAACATTGCCATACACTAAAGATTTCACCATAATGCATCGGCTCGTTCTTGGGGTTGCCACTTAGAATACCCATGATTTGATTTCCCTCCAGTAGGTTAATGTATCACCAACTTATGATCACCTATATTCTATAAAATTATGCACTGAACAGGGAATGGAGGATGCAATATATATTAACATCATAATTATTATGTAAACTAAAATATATCCTCTTGTTATTCAAATAGGAAAAACCAGCAGAGCAGGTCTGCTGGTGGGAGTGCAACATATATTTTTAGACGGGAAAAAGTGGGTTACCACTCATCCCGATCCAGAGGTCTGATTGTTCAAGCTGTCCAGCCAGATGTAATAACCAATCTTCGCGCCCTTTGGTTGCCATCACTTGAACACCCATTGGCAAACCTTCTGGTGTGATATGCAGCGGTACACTTATCGCGGGCTGGCCGGTCAGATTCGCAAGCTGGGTGAACGGTGTATACGTAAGACTTGGCTCAAACATTTCATAGATGAGTTGTTGCTGCCGGGTCTTGTCCAACTCACTAATCCGCATCAGATTACGGATCTGTTCTTCATGAGGTGTTAATTCTCCAATCTTAGGCGCAGGAAAAGCATTAACAGGTGTGACGTAGAAGTCATAACGCTCAAACAAGGTAGACATCTGAGCTGCGGCTACATCCCATTCAGCTAAGCTATGTACAAATTCCGCAGCGGACACCTTTTTTCCAGCTTCAGCCAGAACCCAGGATTCAATCTCCATATCATCAGAGGTCAGAGCCCGGCCCATGGAGCGTTCCATGGAAGAGATCATCGCGGCCATCTCACCACTGTTCATCATGTAATAATTCTCCATCAGCCTGACTCCGTTGACTGGACTTAGCTTTTCTTCAACATGATGACCTTGATCTTCCAACCAGCGAATCATCTTATATACAGCTTCTTTGGCTTCATCACTCACGGGTGTGCCAACAGGTGAATCCGTTGTGTACGCAACTTTCAGTTTGCGTTGATGTGGATAGCTCATATCTGCCAAGTAACTGCCTGGAAAGAGTGGAGCATGGAACGCAGCTTCGGGCTGAATGACTTGTAACGTATCAAGCAATGCAGCACTGTCCCGCACCGAGCGAGAGAGGGCAAAATCAATCGATGCGCCTTGCCATTGACGACCAACTCCAGGTCCTACAGGCGTGCGCCCGCGGGTTGGCTTTAACCCAAACAATCCACTAAAGGAAGCTGGGATACGAATCGAACCTCCTCCGTCACTGGCTCCGGCAAGAGGAACAATACCCGAAGCTACAGAGGCAGCGGCACCGCCACTCGAACCACCTGGGGAGTGATTGATGTTCCAGGGATTGCGAGTTGGACCATGAAGACGGGGCTCGGTAATATTTTTCAAACCAAATTCAGGCGTATTGGTATGTCCGATAAAGATAAAGCCAGCATCACGGAGTCGAGTGACAAAATTGGAATTGCGTAATGCCCGATGCTCGCTGAACAAACGTGAGCCTGAAGTCAGTAATTCACCTTCCAAGGATTGCGAAATATCTTTCAAGAGCAGGGGCACACCGGCAAAAGGCTGTTCACCTGGGCGAACCAAACCCGCTTCCTCCCGTGCACGGGTTTCATATGTACGAATGACCGCATTAAGCTGCGGATTCACTTCTTCAAGGCGTGCAAACGCCGCTTCCAGCAATTCAACCGGGGATAATTCCCGGGATCGGATCAGTTCAGCCAAACCTACGGCGTCATAGGAGGTATATGAGAATGAAGACATTATGATCGTTCCTCTCTGAATATAGTTCATCTGTGATTCCATATGTCATCGTACCACCGGATTGGATAAAAGACAAAACATAGAAGAGACTTAACGCGATGATTTTGATATTCGGTATGAGAGGAGGGAAAAGAGGGGCATTTGCATTTGCGATATAGAAATAAAGCACAGGTTTAATAGCTCATATTGCTAATTGAGAAAATGATCGAGTAACATCGAGTAATGGAAATAAAAAACCACTGCTCATCTAATTTGATGTGCAATGGTTTTATTTTTATATTTGACTATTTGTTTATATGAGAACCTCGGATATATCCACTTACTCTGTTCGCAGCTTCGGTGCAGCATCGGCCGCAGTTGATGATCGTTCCTGCTGTTTGGAAATGGCAAAGAGGGCAACCCAGATTAAGATAAAACCAAGCAGCTGCTCCCATGTAATCAATGTACGGAAAGCAATCCAGTTCACCAACACCCCGGCCATCGGGAAGCTAAGTTCCGCGAGAGTTGCAACAGAAGCTTTAGTTGACGACAGACCTTTGTAATACAACAGAAGACTTAGCAAACCTGGTAACAATGCCTGACCGAGAACGTTGAGGATGACAGCAGTCTGTTCGCCCGTTCCGGATGGAAACGTCCATGCTGCACCTTCGTTCCACGTCATAAAGATCAGGAGCGGGAGAGCAACGACAAAGCGAAGGGAGGTGACGGTTTCGTAACGCGCCTGCCCCAGCATTAATCGGCCCATAACGGTTGAACCTCCCCATAAGGCAGCAGCCCCAAGGGATAACAAGCTTCCAGCATGAATCCAGTTGTCCCAGTTACCTAATGGCAACGTGAAGCCAAATGTAAGCAGGTAGGTTCCTGCTAATGCAATGAAGAACAATCCACCGAAGCGACGTGGTAACGTTTCTTTTAATAGCAGTTTAGCCAGCACGATAGCGAAGAGTGGTTGCATTTTTTGCAATAAAAGCACCGTATTCGGATCGTTATGTGTTAGTGCCATGGTGAACAATACCGTTGCGAGTGCTGATCCTCCCCATGAGATAAAAATCACGGCAATCCAGTGGCGAACGCGCAGGTTTTTCAGATCAGCTCGGAATTTCCACAGCACGGGAATGGCAATAAGGCTGACGATGATATGTTCCACCAGTACAATCTGCGTGGATGTCATCGTATTTAGCAGAATAATGCGGAAGAGTGGGTCGACACCCCATAAGGCGGCGCCGAGAACTACAAGCCAGAATCCGGTATTACTTCGTTCCTTGCGGTAAACAGGTGATGCTGCTGATGTCTTTTCCATATTCAGGACTCCTTCGTCAGAACACGGAATCTTCAGTTGGCAAAATCGACAAAAGCCCCCGTTTTGGTATATACCAAATAAACGGGGGCTCATCCAAGGACATGCATCAGGAAAGAGGACTCCCGTGAACGGCATGTCAATGTGTTGATCTTCTCTCATCCGGACTGTACCGTCGGCCTTGGATTCACACCAAGTCAGTCGCTGAATGTCCTTCGTTAAGAACAATTAGCGAGTCGCGGGCTGGTTCCTAAGAACATCACCGCCGGTTGGGAATTGCACCCTACCCCGAAGATCCTATTCAATTATATAGTGTGTTGAACAAGCTGTAACATTATTAAGTTCATCTTATTCCTGTAAGCGCTAGCAGTTCAAGCATTTTTTTAGAAAACGATATTCCAGCTTCCTTGCTGTCTGCGAAGGAGCACGATCTGGCCTGCGTGATAGGCATCGTGAAGTACCCAGCGGGCAAGTTCGTGTGCCCATTTCTCTTCGGAGTCCATATAAGCAGCTTCAAGGTCTGATTCTTCAAGTGCAGCCAATTGATCTTGCAACTGTTGGGCTAATCGAATTGTACTCTTTATCAGTGTATTCCATCCGGCTTCATCCGTTGCATCTCCAGGGTTCCCAAACGTGTATTCATTGGAGTCTACAGCAGGGAGGGTGGGTTCCTTACCTTGCATGCGACATAATAGTCGATGGTTGTAATAATACATATGGTTAACCAACTGCCAGATGCTTAATCCCCCTGAGGGTGGAATCCAGGCTGCTTGTTCTGCTGTAAGACCCTCCAAGGATTTTGACAAAGGTACAATCCAATTACATTGATCCCAAGTATCATCCTTTTGAATAAGTAATACATCTAGTGCTGTTGTTTTCGTCATTGCCTTCTCCTCCTTACGTATAATTGTGATTTGTGATGTAACTAGCTAAAACTGATTAATGAGGTTACACTTAATATAACACATCAAAGATGGATTGTAACCCTCTTAATTTATTTAGATGGTTACAAAAAACGGAGGTATATATGGACAGGTTATGGACCGATTTTGTAAACAGCGATTATCACGACTGGCGTGGGGGAGATCGATCGGAGGACAGGCTCGGGAAGGCAGACTGGCAGCGAGACTTTCTGGATCGATGGAAGCTGCAAGCTCCTGTACCCGCATCCTTTGAAGATGAATTGGAGATCAGAAATTTCAGGGATCGATTACTGACCCTGGGAGCTCGACTCTCTTCCGGAGTATCATTAACAGATGAGGAAAGACAATGGTTGAACTCTGTTATGGAAGCCGGGCATGTGAGAAGAACATTGACTACAATTGATCAGGAACTGAAACTCCAACTGGTAGCTGTAGAAGCACATTGGCATCAGGTTATGGCTGAGGTAGCTGCTGACTTTGCTTTGACTTTAGTGGAGGGAGAAGGGCGTAGGATTCGGATCTGTGATAATTCGGATTGTCGCTGGATGTTCTATGATGATACCCGAAGCAGAACACAGAAGTACTGTGATGATAAGATGTGTGGAAATCTGATGAAGGTCAGAAGATTTCGGGCGAAACGCAAATCCCAAAATTGATAAATACTAACAATAACTATATAATATATATATACTAGCGAAACAATAGTCAGAAGCAGTACGAAGTCGTAAGCAGGAGGTTATCGTCTTTCAAACCAAATCAGATGGGAGATGTGTCTTGTGCGGACAAGTTATCTGTTAAAAAATGGTTGTGTGTTGACGATGGATGCTCGAATTGGACAGTATAAGAGGGCGGACGTTCTGATTCAGGATTCACTGATCATGGCGATTCAGCCCGACCTGGATATTCCGGATGCGGAGGTCATTGATGCTTCATCGATGATTATTATGCCTGGACTGGTGGACACGCATCGGCATATGTGGGAATCACTTGTCAAAACAGCAGGAACCAACTGGTCGTTACCCGTTTATTTGCAAAATCTCTATTATGGTGCGATGGGAAGCAAGCTCCGTCCAGAAGATAGTTATATTGCCAACCTGCTCGGTTCTTTGGAAGCGCTTAATGCAGGAGTTACGACGGTGTTGGATTGGAGCATGCCGTATTCCCCTGACCATACGGATGAACTGATTCGTGGACTTCAGGATGCTGGCATTCGGGCGGTATTTGCTCACGGAGTCCCTGGTGAGACAGACTACTGGAATCGGGATAGTCAACTCACGTATTCGAATAATGATGTGAGAAGAGTCAAAGAACGTTATTTTTCATCACGGGATCAATTGCTTACTTATGGGCTCGCCATTCGTGGTCCGGAGTTCAGTCATTGGGATACAACTGTGAAAGAGATCGCACTAGCACAAGAGTTGGATTCGATATGCTCCATGCATGCCGGATTTGGAAGTTGGGGATCTGTGGATCGCTCGATTAGTCACCTGTACGAAGCGGGGCTATTAAGTCCACGAGTGAATATTGTTCACGGTAACACCATGGGTATGGATGAATATAAAATGCTGGCGGATAGCGGTGCTTCCCTGTCGGTCACACCTGAGGTTGAAATGATGATGGGTCATGGATACCCGGCCACCGGCTATTTTCTTGAACATGGGGGGACCCCTACACTTGGTGTAGATGTGGTGACTTCCACAGGCGGAGATATGTTCTCACAGATGAAGTTTGCACTTCAGGCAGAACGATCCAGAGCCAACGAACAACTTCTGCAGCAGGGTGATATGCCAGGTGAATTGAACTTGCAGTCCAGCCAAGTACTGAGATTTGCAACTTCGGCTGGTGCCCAAGCATTGGGATTGGAGCAGAAGGTGGGTACGTTGACCCCAGGAAAGGAAGCAGATCTGATCATGATTCGTACTACGGATCTGAATCTGTTCCCCATCCATGATCCAATCGGCGCTGTCGTGCAATTTGCCAATCCATCCAATGTGGATACGGTCTTTGTAGCAGGTAGACTCGTGAAGCGAGAGGGTAAGCTGCTCAATGTTGATCTGGATGCGATTCGGGATACGGCGATGCAGAGCCAAGAATATTTGTTATCCCAATACCGGATGTCGGACGCGGAGAGAATTACTTTTTCGTGAATCGCTTTTTCATAAAAGCAAGAAATAGTTACTTCGTATTTTCATAAACACCTCTAGCTGTATAAAGAGGAAAGGAAGAGCCATATCATGCGATGTGGCTCTTTTACATGCTTGCATATCGTCGAATTAGACAGGATAAGGGAGGAAGGGACAGCGGAAAAAGACGAAAAAAGCGATCATTTTCTTAACTTCATATAACAAGGAGTAATAGAATGTTTACTTAGAAATTAAGCCCCGTAAAAACTACGCATAATATAAATTATACGCAGTTTTGTTTTAAATCCATTTTCATATTCAACCACGTGCAACAGATCATGATAATTTTCGCGAAAAAAGAACAAAATAAGAGATAATCTTTAAAAATAAATTTAATCAAGCAACGCGATAACGTGTAGAATTCGATAGGTTTTTATAGGTGATCGATAAGATAGAACAAATGACTTTTTCATAGAACAGATGGGAAGCCATCCAATCTCTGCTACATCCATAGCACATATTGCACATTCAAGATTCATGACGAGAGGAACATGACTATGCGTGAGAACGAACAACGATCTTCATTATTTCGTAAAAAACCAATTGCCTCCGGGGGCGATAACAACAGTGCATTGAAACGGGCGCTTGGTCCGTTGGACTTAACCACACTTGGGGTGGGTGCCATTATTGGTACCGGGATTTTTGTGCTGACGGGTGTAGCTGCCGCAACGTATGCCGGCCCGGGCCTTGTACTGTCATTTTTGCTGGCAGGTATCATATGTGCATTCGCGGCATTATGTTACTCTGAATTTGCCTCAAGCATACCGGCATCGGGTAGTGCGTACACGTATAGCTATACGGCTTTTGGCGAAGTGATTGCCTGGATTTTGGGATGGGATCTGATATTGGAGTATGGTTTTGCGAGTGCGGCGGTAGCCAGTGGATGGTCTGGATACTTTCAAACGTTATTGTCCGGATTCGGACTGGAGTTACCCCATGCGCTAACGAGTGCGTTCAGCCCGGAAAAAGGAACCTATTTTGACATCACGGCTGCGGTCATAACGTTAATTATTACTTTCCTGCTTACCCGAGGGGTGAAGGAGGCGGCTCGTGCGAATGGCATCATGGTAGCGATTAAAATTATCGTGGTGCTGATCTTCATTGGTGTAGGTGTTTTCTATGTAGAGCCAACGAACTGGCAACCATTTTTGCCTTTTGGTATCACAGGTGTAACAGCTGGAGCAGCTACGGTATTTTTTGCCTACATCGGATTTGATGCGGTCTCTACAGCGGCGGAAGAAGTTAAGCAGCCACAACGGGATTTACCGATTGGAATTATTGCGTCACTGGCAATCTGTACCGTTCTCTACATTGTTGTATCGTTGATCCTCACAGGGATAGTGCCTTATAACATGTTGAATGTAAGTGATCCGGTAGCATTTGCATTTGAATTTGTTCAATTAAAGGGATTGTCCTGGATTGTATCTCTTGGAGCGATTGCCGGCATTACGACCGTATTACTGGTCATGATGTATGGTCAGACACGTCTGCTCTATTCCATGTCTCGTGACGGACTGTTGTCACCTGTCTTCTCCAAGGTTAGTGGCAAGAGTCAGACACCAGCGGTAGGAACATGGGTTGCAGGCATTATCGTGGCTCTGTTCTCCGGGTTCATCTCGTTGGGACATTTGGCGGAGCTTACGAACATCGGAACGTTGTTTGCTTTTGCAGTTGTAAGTCTGGGCATTATCGTATTGCGTAAAAATAACCCGGATCTCAAACGCGGATTTCGCGTTCCACTTGTGCCACTGATTCCGATTCTGAGTGCATTGGGTTGTGTATACTTAATGACACGCCTTGCAGCGCTGACATGGGTTACGTTTTTTGTTTGGTTGATCATTGGATTGATTATCTACTTTGCGTATGGACGTCATTACAGTCATCTGAATCCGGCACGCCGGATCTCCAGTGCTTTCAGAGCAAAGGATAAATAGATTAGTCGAGAACGTTTTTAACAGAGTACATCTTCATTTTTCCTCATTTCGTATCGCTTAGGCGAAGCGGGATGGGGATTTTTTTATATAGAAAGATAAAGGAAGATAACAGCAGGGGAAGGTTGGGATTTTCTTCATATATGGGTAAGTAATAAGGGACGTGACGAACTTAATCACGGGGGCGGGGTTGCGGCTAAGCCAAATATGAAATATATTTGGGGATGTGACATGCCATCAGACATAAGAGAGGGGATGTATCATGAACACACCATTACATACGAATTCAGATCATCAAAATGCAGCTTTTGGATTTGCATTAGCTGACTCATCCGTACTTGCAGAGGCGCAATTAATTGTTTCACAACCAGGAATTGAAGACGAATTGCAGTTGGATATTGATCCGCAGCGTCTTCTGAAGGATGGACGTAAGTTATCTGTCATTGCACAACAGTTGGATTCACCCGTCAATCGTCAGGATGCCAATATCGTCTACGGTCAGGAGTTAGCATACGTGCAGTATGCTGTTAACCTGAAACCGAATAGCTCAATCTCCATTGCATCTATTGAGGGGGTTGTACAGTCTGTTGATCTGGGTTGGTCAGCATTTACAGAGGGGGAATACGAACTTCGAATCTCCCTGCATATGAAAACACCTCGTATTGCTGAAGGTACACTCGAACCTGAACAACTTGCAATGGTTAAGTATGCGCAAGTTATCACCGTATATATATCGCTTTTCCCGGCAGAAGCAGCGTCGTTGAGTTCACCATCTCAAGCTGCGTGGAGCAGAAACCATCATGTGTTTGACTCCTACGGGAGAGGAGGGTTCATTCTCGCTGACCTGCCTCGACTCGCTGAACGTGTAGAGGAACTGATGGGACCGGGTAACCATAATCTGATCGAGCAATTTGCTGAAGGCAATCTGTCAGATACGTTGCTGGAAGAGGGGCTGATGGCGATCGCCTGGGGCGTGACTCCTTGGTGTTATTCACTCTATTCTGCACCAGATGAGCAGTCGGCTGGAATACTTGCCGTGGACAAGCTGGGCGATGAACCTGAACGGCAAGGGATCTACCATCTTGATCCGTCCATTCAACAATTAAGTATCGTACCTGCGAATGAGCTGGCTTACTGGCCTGCCTGCGTTCAGAACGATTGGCCTGTTATTGATGTGGCTGGTGAAGGCGAGACGTTGCACATGGATTTGTATACTCAGATCTGTGAATCCGTGAATGGTCTGCACGAGAATCCATTGCCATCGTTTGTACTTACCCGTAGTCAAGGCAAACCCGAAACGATCCTTCCGCTGATTGACGTTGTCATCGTGGATGAAGCGTAGAGCACTGTTCAACTTATAAAGAACCGAATCGAGGTGACGTAGACAGATGATGACCGAGGAGATTCAGGAGCAATATGCGGACGAGCTTGAAGCTTTTCACATATGGATGAAGGACGCCGGATATACAGGCCATACGGTAAAATCATATACCGGTGACGTGGTGGAATTCCTGGTTTCCATTCAAGGGAAGTCACTGGAGCAGGTCAAAAAGCTGCATGTGTTGTCTTTTCTGTCCCGTGCGCGGGAGCGTGGGGTTAGTGATGCCACGAGAAATCGCAAACATGCGGCGGTGAACTGTTTTTACAAGTCCCTCATTGAACTCGAATTGTTAACCAATAATCCGGCGTTTGGAATCAAAAAATCCAAAACCGAGAAAAACCGTGCGCCCGTTTTCCTTGATGAAAGTGGGCTGACACGTTTCCTCGAGTCGGTAGAAGGCAAGTATCGCACACGTAATCTGGCTGTTTTTCTACTGATGGGATATATGGGATTACGGGTTGGAGAAGTGCATGCGTTGGATTGCAAAGACTATAATGCGGAGCGGCGTACATTGGATGTATTCGGTAAAGGTCGGAAATGGCGCTCGCTTCCTGTACCGGAGACTGTGGCAAACGTGTTATCTCAAGCGATGGCTGAGCGTCTCGATCCTTGGCGGCCAAAAGAGGAAGCGTTATTTGTCTCGCAAAAAGGGAAAAGACTGTCGATTCGCAGCATACAGCTCATATCTACGGAAACCTTTGAACGCTTCCAGCAGGAATCACCGGCTAATCAACGTCAAAATTTCTCTAGTCATAAGCTTCGTCACTCCTTCGCTACCATGATGTTACGGCGTGGAGCCGACTTGCGTACGGTGCAGGAACTGCTTGGTCATGCATCGATTCAAACGACAACCGTGTACACACACGTCACCAGTAGGGAGAAAGAAGAGGCTATGGCTTTGCTGGAAGTGAAGCTGCCGATGTTCAATGCACAACCACTTCATTACAATCTTGAAGAGAGCCGCAACTCATAGGAGCTGCGGTTTTTTTAATATAATTACGTAATTAATATCATGTGAACTAGTAATTGTACCTAACTTCCATATGCTTTATATCCAGAACGCTGGGTATCTGCGCTTTTTAGCCAGATTGTTGATCAGTAGTGCGATTGCTACAATCGTTATAGAGCCTGTAAGTACTGGCGTGAACAGAAACGACCAACTGCTTCCAGCTAGTATGACAGCTATCGGATCAGCGCCAGCGGGTGGATGGGAAGTTTTGGTCAACATCATAAATGCAATCGCTAGACCTACGGCAGCGGCCATAACCCATATACTATCTCCGAAGAGGTAAAGCATCACTAAACCAGTCAGAGCAGAAATAAAGTGCCCTCCAATGATGTTTCGCGGCTGGGATAACGGAGCATCCCAAAATCCAAAAGCGAGCACACAGCTTGCACCAAAGGGCGCAATAATCCATAAATTTGAAGTCCAAAGGGTTAGTAAAGATAAAATACTGATTGTCACAAAACCTCCGATTCCCCCAATAAGTGCACTATAAGGATCTACTTTTAGTGTGCTCCTACCCGTTCCCTTCATTTTAGCTAGAAAATTTGATACATCAATTGATCGCACCTCAATGCCTCCTAATTCATATTTACATAGTAATTTAGTTATATAATTAAAGCGAGATTATGTCAACATAATTCTAAATATAGGGTGATTTGATTGGAGCATTGGCTGATTTTAGTTATAATATAACTATATAGCTAGGAAAAGAGGTTTAGATCATTGGATACCAAACAATTAACATTGAGATTAGATCCCGATTGGACTTTTAATGTAAATACGCAGATTAGAGAGCAATTGAAATGTCTGATTGCAATGGGGATAATACAATCCGGAGATATGTTGCCAACGGCAAACCAGTTAGCTGAGGAACTAGGAGTGAACCGCAACACGATTAATCTGGTATATAATCAGCTGCGCGATGAGGGGTTCGTCACGATGAACAAGAGCCGGGGAACACAGGTCACTGCCAAAGGGCAGTTATACCATGAACAAAGCTTATTACTAATGGATCTGATAAAAGAAACCGTGAAGCAAGTGGAGATGAACAACATTGAACTCAAACCATTTTTTATGACGGGGTTGGCGTATGCGTTGCAACAGAGCTCATTTCCTGCTGGTCAAGCAGACATCCTGTTTGTAGAATGTAAGGGCCACGATCATATCTTTTACCGTCAAGTTATCGAAAAGACGACTGGCTTGAATGTGGAGACCTTATTTCTGGAGGACTTGCCTGTCCATGAAAATTCAATAAATGATAAGCTCCAACACATTAAAATCGTAGTAACTACACTTAATCATGCTAAAGAAGTGAAAAAATACTTTGCAGCATCCAACATCAAAATTTTGGTTATTGGCGCCGATGTTGAACCATCATTGTTATTAGAAATATCCAGTCTGGAGAAGAACACACGCGTTTCCTTTATATGTTTAGGTAAAATAGGAGGAGAGTGGATGGCAAGGCGAGTTCAGGAGGCGGGAATTCACCACTTGAATGTGAAGACTTTTGGGTGGGAGGGAGAGTATGAACAGGAAGAAAGCCTGCGGTTGTTGCAGAAAACAGATCGAGTGTACGCTTCTGCCGCTGTCTTTCCGGCATTGTTTAAGCTAGCCCCTGATAAAGTAGTTCCCTATCCGATGAGACTGGAACAAAGCAGTGCCAATTTGTTGAATGATATCTCCATCCATTCTGATATGAAATAAATGAATGAAGCCTTTCCGAATGCATATCAATAAGAGCCACCTGCTTCTCTAAAATAAGAGATGCGGGTGGCTCTTGTTAAACCAATAATCCGATTTACTCCAATCCAGCGATCTGTTCTTTTAATTTGTTAGCAGATGCCTGGAAAGCCACTTTCTCGGATTCATTCAGTGGAAGAGGCAGAATTTCACGCACACCGTTGCGATCAACAACACATGGAACGCCCAGATAAACATCCGATACACCATTGTAGTCTTCAAGGTACGTGGATACGTTCAGAACGGATCCTTCGTTGCCGAGAATTGCAGCTACAATGCGGTCCAGAGCAAGGGCGATTGCATAGGAAGTCGCTCCTTTGGCATTAATAATCTCATACGCTGCATTTTTGGTACGGTCGAAGATATCCTGTTGTGTTTCTTCATCCAATTCCAGATCTGTTCCTGCAACGTTAGCCAGGCTCCATACCGGTACTTCGGAATCTCCATGCTCACCAATAATGTGTGCGTGAATACTACGCGGGTCGATCCCTTTATTTTTACCAATCAGGTAACGGAAACGTGCGCTGTCGAGCAATGTACCTGAACCGATGACACGGGAAGCAGGCCATCCGCTTTGTTTCCATGAAGTATAGGACAAAATATCTACAGGATTGGTTGCAATCAGTAAAATACCATGAGAATTCACTTCAGTAATGCGCTCAATAATATCTTTGAAAATGCTTGCATTTTTCTTCAGCAGATCAATCCGGGTCTCGCCTGGCTTCTGGGAAGCACCAGCTGTAATAATAATGATATCTGCATCTTTGCAGTCGGAATAATCGCCAGCCCATACTTTCACGCCTCCCGTAAATGGAAGACCGTGGTTCATATCCAGCATTTCGCCGGTTGCTTTATCATGATTCACATCCACAAATACCAACTCGGACGAACGCTGTCTCAACATTAGCGTGTATCCCGTTGTTGTTCCCACCGCACCCATGCCTACAATCACGACACGACTTGGTTTCAGAGCTGCACTATTTGTCATGTTCATATCATCTCCTTTTTGGGTTATACTCCCATCCATATTAAGGGATTAGAGAATATAAAGCGAGTGTTGTCTATAAAATAGTTCGCATTTCATGTCTTTTTACCCAATTATTCCGTAGAAAAACAGTTTAGGATGAAATTAATGGTAATAAATGTGCGACATATAGCCCAGAGCATCAGTTGGAAAAAGGGAGCGGGCCGTCCATGAGTGGGCAATGAGCCTTTTACACAAGGTTTGTGGTAGAATAGGAGCAGTGGATTCTGATGAATCGTAAATAAAACGCCATAGGACAGGCATGCGCGCCTGTATATTGGATGAGAGAGGTGGAACCCACTTGCGTTTGCAATGGATTAAAATCGCGCAGACAGCATTGCTGTCTATAGGTATAGTAGCTGTATTGGCTGCATGCACCGACTCAGATCAAGCTCCGGAAGCAGAACCTCCGCAGCAGCAGGAGGACGCCGGGAATACAGGGCAGACATTAACTGTCGTTCCCCCTGTGAATAGTACAGAATCTGCAGATATGGCCAAGTACCAAATACAGACCCGTTTGACCGATTTTCAGTTGCTCAATGACAACGGAGGATTGGCGTGGGGTGTGACGCGGAATGCGCTGCGCCTGTACTACACTCAGGATCAGGGAAAGACCTGGACCAATATTTCACCTTCGGAAAATGTACAGTTTCCGGCTAACCCTAAATATGGACAAAGCATTTATTTTGTAGATCGTGCACATGGTTGGATTGTTCGTGAAGGTATGGGTGGAACAGATACCATTGTGCTTCGCACCAACAATGGGGGCGTAACTTGGAGCCTGTCTTCTCTGTCCAAAACGGATAAAGTGACTGCGATTTCATTTGTATCTCCTGAAAAAGGCTGGATTCTGACCACGGTTGATACCGCTATTGGTAAACAGGACAAGAAACTTTACTTTACCGAGGACGGTGGAATTACCTGGAATCGGATGTCATCCAGTGATGAAGATGGTAAACAGGAAGCAGAAGAGATTTCCAAACGTGGATACACCACGGGGATGACTTTCTCGGATCCAAAGCATGGTTTCTTAACAGCGCTGGAGTTCGGAACACCGAAGTTGTATGTAACATCAGACGGCGGAGAGAACTGGAATACTGGACCATCCTTCTTTGATCGAAACAAATTCAACGGGTGTGGTAATTTCAGTGTTAGTTCACCACAATTTTTTGGACGTGAAGCGCAATCAGCCTGGATGTCAATGTCCTGTTCCCAAGGCGAGAGCACGACATTTAATGGATTCTTTACCACCGATGGCGGAAAGAGCTGGAAGCTGTCCAATTTCACTTTAAACAAACAAACGGGTGCGAATCGTAACCTTTCACCAGTATTTCTGAACGCATCGGAAGGTTGGGCGATGCAAAAGGGCATAACCTACCACACCAAGGATGCGGGCAAAACATGGAGCGCTCTTCCTGCAAGCAGTGTACTGGAGAAAATTCTCGAAGACTATCCGGAGATTGTGAAGATTCAGATGGTTAACCCCAAGCTTGGCTGGATATTGGTTGAAAATACAGATGCCAAAAGATCGTTGTTATTGCAAACGGTAGATGGCGGTGTACATTGGAAAGTACTATAAGTGCAATGTGATAAAGATGTAAATAGATAGGGAAATTAGAGGAGCCTGAGGGTTCCTTTTCTTCTTTTGTTTAGTTTGTGAAATAAATCACAAATAAATCCACTAGAAGGTGATATATTTAACTCAACAAGAGAAGGAGTGATGAAGATGAGAACCAACGGTCAAACTCAATTCACGCAGGCGGATGAATTAACCAGATATATGCTTCAATTATGCTACACATGTGACGATGCGAATCGTTGTACGACAGAGGAAGCAGTGAAGGCTTGCATGGCAGAACACGCACAGGCAGACCAGCCCGAACCAGCCGAAGGTGAAGATATAACTCGCGGGTTTATGGATCTAATGTATGCTTAGACTAATCATTCACTGAGAACGCTCCTGCGGGAGGGTTCTTTTTGATTTGGAGTGAAATGTATGCGCTTTTAAATTCACTTCGCAAATATTGCGGCATGGGTTATTATAGAAATAATTAAGGTGAATTACTCAAAATGTGGAATTGTTTTATTGACTTTATCTGAAAGAGAAAGGGCATGAAATTGTAGAAAGGACAAAACTATGAACATTCAAGATCTCCCAATTGAAATAAAAGAACATATAGGGGAAGTACAGAAAATCACTTTTCCTAAGCAAGGTCATACTTCTACTGTGGCTATACTGGAGACGTTTGATCAAAAGTACATCATCAAGAAGACAGAAAACGATCTTTATAATGAATGGTTATCCGATGAATATAAGGTGCTCCAATACCTTTACCATACGGGACTCCCTGTTCCAAAGGTATATTCATTTCATACTGAGGACACATCGAGATGGCTTCTGATGGATTATATTGATGGAATAAGTTTAAGAGAATTTCTCTCTAAGATGCCTGACCTCCAAAGTAAAGAAAAAGCGATTTTTAACTTTGGGCTTTGTTTAAAGAAAATACATGAATGCTCTTGCCCTGTTGAATTATTGAACAATAACAGTCCTTGGTTAGATACAATGCTGAATAAAGCAGAATATAATCTAACTCACTTTGCTGTAGACGGATCAGCAGAACTACTTCAACAGTTGAAAGAAGCAAGACCAAGACCAATAGATAACACTTTCATTCATGGAGATTTTACTATAGATAATGTACTGGTTAATGATTGCAATATTGTTGGAGTTATTGACTGGGCAGGAGCAGCTTATGGCGATCCAAGATATGATGTAGCATTAGCCATTAGACCGAAACATAATGCGTTTGATAATGAAAGAGATAGAGAAATATTTTATAACGGATATGGAAAGTTAAGAATAACGGATGAAGAATATAATTATTTTGAAGATGGGATATATAACTTCTTTTAGTCTGGCTAAAAATCATGTTCTTCAAACGTATATTAATCTCTCTAGAAGGAGTCGAATAAATGAGCCCTCCAAAACATATCTTATCTGCCGCTGCAATCGTGATCAACGAACAAAATGAATTATTACTTATTAGAGGACCACGAAGAGGATGGGAAATGCCAGGTGGTCAAGTAGAAGAAGGAGAATCTCTAAGTCAAGCTGCGATCAGAGAAACGAAAGAGGAGTCCGGAATCGAGATTGAAATTATCAAATTCTGTGGAATATTTCAAAACATCGAAAATTCAATATGTAACACATTATTTCTAGCCAAACCAATAGGAGGAGAATTAACGACATCATTGGAGAGTTTAGAGTCTGGTTTCTTTCCAATTGATGAAGCGATTTTAAAAGTCGAATGGAAAAACTTCAGAGAAAGAATAGAGTATTGTTTAGAACCTGAGATGCAACCTTTTTGCATTGAGTTCAGTGATAAGAATAATATTTAAAAGTTTTCGGAAAGGAAGTTCAATCAATGAAACGAGTCGATGTAAATCGTCAGAGGGAGAGAAGAGATATTAAGAAAAGACGAAACATCTGAGATTGCATGGCTGGATATAACACAGGCAGATGAGCTTATGCCTTACTACAAGAACGGCTTTAAAAGCTTACTTAATGGCAATGAGATTACATATTTCAACGAAGGTAACAAGTCATGTTCTGGATGTAGTGTATAAAGGAGGCTATCGGATGAACAAGTACAGTGTTCATGAAACAAACAGCTTTTATTGGGATACAAAAGGGAATGACTTTTTGAGTGCAATCGTGCTTCCACATTATGGAGCATTTATCTCAGAAGAAAAACACCAACTTTTTGGTGATGTCTCAGGATTAAAGATGTTAGAGGTGGGCTGTGGAAATGGTCAATCCTTGCAGTATCATGGGGATCGCAAAGCAGGTGAGCTATGGGGTATGGATATATCCCAGAAACAGATAGAAAAGACACAACAACTCTTGAGGACATACGGTATTTCTGCAACATTGATATGTTCACCCATGGAAGAGGAATGTGGTATTCCTACTAATTATTTTGACGCTGTGTATTCGATTTATGCCATAGGTTGGACAACCGATCTTCAAGGTACTTTCAGCCGAATCGCTTCTTATTTAAAGAAAGATGGCATTTTTATTTTCAGCTGGTCTCATCCAATTCATAGATGTGTCGTTGAAGAAAATGATAGATTTGTTTTCAATAAGTCATATTCTGATGAATCTTGGTATGCGGTGTCTCCTGATTTTTGTCAGGGAGAATTAGTTTTAGCTGATCGTCAAATATCAACCTATGTCAATGCGTTAGCAAAAGCGGGATTTGTCATTGAACAAATGATAGAAGAATCCGATGAGGATATCATGCAATTACATAATAATAGCGATAGTCTCCTTAAAAGAGCGAAGATGTTACCTGTATCCTTTGTGATTAAAGCGAGAAAACGGTGAATAAATGAAATGAATCGGAGAGTGGGCTATGTTTAAATATCAAATGGATACTGCTACCT
Source organism: Paenibacillus amylolyticus (assembly GCF_050990605.1). Taxonomy (GTDB): domain Bacteria; phylum Bacillota; class Bacilli; order Paenibacillales; family Paenibacillaceae; genus Paenibacillus; species Paenibacillus amylolyticus_H. The sequence goes on along the minus strand of NZ_CP158832.1, from coordinate 3,607,094 downwards.
ATATATCGCTATTATTAATGGCTTGAAAGCAGATCAATGGAGAACGTAATAAATCAAATTTTATTTTAACTAAAGGAGCTAGTTATGAGAAAATTACCGCTATTTATAGTGACAGGCGCAAGTGGAACAGGAAAAACAACGATCTCTTCGCTTGTTCGCAAGCAACTTCCCGAATTTGACGTCTTTGATATGGATATCATCGATAACGTGGATTGGCAGATTGCCAAAGAGAATTGGTTAAGGATTGCGTATAACATATCGCTAAGTGGACGAGGGACTGTTTTATGCGGAACGATGGTTCCGGAAAACATTGCATCGTCGGATTACATAGATCGATTTGATCGGATTCTATATATGAACTTGCATTGTGACGATGTTACTCGCGAGAAGCGTTTAAGAGCCCGTGGGTGGGACGAGAACCTGGTTGAAGATCACAAAAATTTTGCCAATTGGTTACTCCAGAATTCGGAAACTGCATTTGACCCGCCAATGCAAACAATTGATACGACAGAGCTTACAGCAGTGGGAGTAGCTGAACAAATTAAAGAATGGGTTTTAAAGAACTGGTGCGAGGAATGAACACCTAAAAGACATCATGATGAGACGAAGGAGGTCACGTATTGTTTCTCAATGTATTACTTTGGTTGATTATTCTCTGGGTGATCTCCCTTTATTTCAGTTTTCCTAAGAAAGATCGCATGTACACAGTCAATGTGCCACGTACCTATTTCATTCAATCTTCAAATCGGTTGGATATTCAGAAGAACTACGAATGCGCTGCATTTTCCAGTGCGTTTGTCTTGAGACATTTCGGTTTGGAGTCCAACGGGACAAAGCTATATGAAACCTATCCTCGCAAATTACTGGATGGCACAGTATATCCCAAAGCGGTCGTTGTTTTTTTCAGAAAACTAGGATATCAGGCAATGTACTTACGAGGAAATGTGAATACGTTGAAAAAACAGATCAGCCAGGGTGTGCCTGTTATTTTATTTATTAGAGTACATCCCAAACAACGTTATTTGCATTTTGTTCCCGTCGTTGGCTATGATGAAACACATTTTTACTTGGCAGAATCGTTAGACCACAAGATTAATTGTGATGAAGAATATTACAATCGAAAAATCAGCATAAGTGAACTCAACATGTTATGGAGGTCATGGTTACCTTTTTCTCAAAATTCCTATATCGTCGTCCATCCGATACAGATTTAAGACGGCCCTCTTTCAAGGGACAAAATATATATGCTTTGAACGAACTAATTGGTTTTATCCGGAACGTCTGCGTGGTTAAATCCTGAAACTCATGCCCAAATGGCATGAGTTTTTTTGTGAACAAGTCTCCTCATGTAAATCAACTTGCTTGAATCGATGATTATGAACAAAATAGATCAAACGTATAGGCAGTTGCTACTGATTTTATTGTTTTACCTGATAATTAGCGGAGTTTTTTAGTTAAAATGGTTGTTCGTCCACGCATCTTTTCATCTACATACGTACGTTAAACCATGTCTATAGGGAGGTGTCCACACTGTGAGTTATTCAGAAGTGAAGAAACGTATGAAGAGAAAAAAGGCAACATTCCATCCGTGTAAAGTTAAAAGAAAAGAACGCCGATTGAAAGTGGTCAAAAAGTTCGTTCAAGTAAAATGTCCGCCTCCAGAAGTGAATATATCTACCCCTACTGTTGTTGGACCAACAGGACCCCAAGGTATACAAGGCGTACAAGGTATTCCAGGTAGACAAGGGGTTGAAGGGCCACCTGGAGCTCAAGGACCAGCGGGGGGGCCACCTGGACCACAAGGACCTCAGGGACAGCCTGGTCCTGCTGGAGCGGTAGGCTCTCAAGGTCCGGTCGGACCTGCTGGACCTATGGGAGCACAGGGCATTCCGGGAGAAGCAGGGGCTGTAGGGCCACAAGGTCCGCAGGGTAATCCCGGACCTGCCGGGGCAATTGGGCCTCAAGGTTTTCCTGGAGCTGTTGGGCCGACGGGTGCGACAGGAGCGGTAGGCCCGGCAGGCCCGGCCGGTGCAGCAGGAGCGGTAGGACCCGCTGGAGCAGTAGGCCCGGCAGGCCCAGCCGGTGCAACAGGAGCGGCAGGTACTGCTGGAGCAGTAGGCCCGACAGGTGCGACAGGAGTAGCGGGTCCTGCTGGAGCCACGGGAGCTACAGGTGCAACAGGAGCAGCCGGAAGCGTACTGGGATTCGCTGACTTTTTCGCACTGATGCCACCTGATAATGCAGCAACGGTTGCTCCCGGTACAGATGTAAGCTTTCCTCAGGATGGGCCAACAAGTGGAACAACTATCGCTCGCACGGGGCCTAGTTCATTCAATCTGGCAGCGATTGGTACGTATCAGATTTTGTTCCAAGTGAGCATCGATGAAGCGGGTCAATTAATCTTAACCCTCAATGGGGCAGATCTGGCTCCCACAGTAGTTGGGCGAGCAACGGGAACGTCTCAGATTGTTGGTATGGCTTTGGTGCAGACAACCGTAATTAATTCTATTCTGACCGTACGGAACCCGGCTGGTAATGCTACTGCATTAACAATTACGCCACTTGCAGGCGGAACTAGACCTGTATCGGCACACCTTGTGATTACACAATTAGCATGAGTCCGTTAACAGCCTAAGCTAGTTGTTCTTTGCTTTATTAAATATGCATCCACAATGGTAACATGGATTTGCTTGAACTGAGATAACAGTCTTTCCTTGAAGCTGTTATCTCAGTTGGAGCGGATAATGGTACAGGAGTAACTACATATCGTATACCCTTTTTGTTTTGTGAGGAATGGTGAAACCGTCACTACTAATTATTTTTTCAGTAGTTAATATGTGAGACATGAAGAATGGACACTGGAGAAAAATTACATGGGTTGTTGCGGCATTATTATTAATCATGGTCACGGCTTGCAGCAATAGCAAATTCAATCCAAACGAATTTTCAGAACAGGATCTGGCTGTGACGAAGACCGACAGTGAGGATAAGATTACGTATGGAATGAGTCAGGAAGAGGTGGAGAAAATCCTCGGTGAGGGAACATCAACCGGTGTGGGTCAATCCTATCAATACAATAACGGGATCACGATTGGCTATAGGGATGCCAAAGTCGTTAGTATCATCTTGAATAAGGACTCGAAAGGGTACTATAAGACGGCTCGCGGGGCAGAGGCGAGGATGACACATCAAGAGATTCTCGATCTGTATGGCAAGGAATATGTTTTAGTCGAATCTGAACGTAATATCGATTATGCCTATCATATTCAGAAGGAAACATTCCTGGATGAGAAGTCACTGCAAGCGGCAAAAAGATGATCTGGCTATCTATCGTGCATCGTTCATGCTGACAAAAGATGGACAGGTTAATCAGGTTATATTGTCGGATCAACGATTTGCAACAACCTTTAAGTAAAACATGGCTGCCAGGCAGCAGGGTATTAGATAATGAAATAGTACTTATTTTTCCTATAAAGCAACCCTTCGGTATTCTGCCGGAGGGTTTTCCCCTTCACACCGTTCGATTTCAATCCGGATAACAAGTTCCTTGTTTACGTGCATATACATTACAGGAGACGGGTCAAGACTCCGGCTGTCCTAAGTTGTATGAACGGAGGGAGAGACATGGGTATTGAATCATCCTGGATGTTTGATTTGTTTGGAACCGTCTTTCCGGTTGTATTTGTTCTGATTATAGGTATAGTCCTTCTGTCGATGGGAAAAGAGGTATGGAGGTGGGGACGCAACAACTCGGAGCCGCTGTTGACCGTGCCTTCACGAATCACCAGCAGACGGATGAAGATGAGTCAGTCGCAATCTGAACCAGGCAGTACAGCACGAACATTATATTACGTCACCTTTGAAGTAGAAAGTGGAGATCGGCTTGAATTCAAAGTCAATGGTGAAGAGTATGGTTTGTGCGCTGAGGGGGATGAAGGACGGCTCTCGTTCAAAGGAACGCGTTATGTAGGCTTCGAGCGATATAATCGCGTATATTCCGAACGCCTACGTGGTTAAACCGAGCAGCTTGCGCCAGGATGGCGTGAGCTTTTTTTGATTATTTACTGGACAAGCGTTTCTTAATGGCACTGACGTGTATTTATATAAGAAGAGGCATAATGAGATTATGATCGAAGGATCATTACGATAGAGGAGGCAATGAATATGTCATTTACAGATCAGGTCGTTGTTGTAACCGGTGCCGCTCAGGGAATAGGACGAAGTGTGGCTGAGGCTTATGCAGTCGCTGGAGCCAAAGTTGTACTTGCTGACCATAAGGAAGCAGAGGGGGCGGCAGCCGCAGCTTCCATTCGTAATGAAGGCGGAGAAGCCATCTTTGTCCAATGTGATGTTCGGAGCGAGCAGGATATTACGAATCTTTTTCGTACAACCGTGGAGGAATTCAAACAAATTGATGTTTTGGTGAATAATGCAGGACTCGCCAAGTGGAAGTCACCCTATGAGCTGACACTGGAAGAATGGGACGATGTACTCAATACCAATGTGAGGAGTTGCTTTTTGGCGAGTCGGGAAGCAGCCAAACATATGAAAAGCAATGAACATGGGGGTGCCATTATCAACATGGCTTCTACACGTGCACTGATGTCTGAGCCGGATACCGAAGCTTATGCCGCATCCAAAGGAGCGATTGTAGCTCTGACACATGCGCTGGCGGTCTCACTGGGCAAAGACCAAATTCGGGTCAATTGTATCAGTCCGGGATGGATTGAGACAGGAGACGTGGAGAAATTGAAAAAGGAGGATCATGAACAGCATCCATCCGGCCGTGTGGGTGTTCCTTCGGATATCTCCCGTGCTTGTTTATATTTATCTGATCCAAGCAATACCTTTGTCACAGGGACCAACCTTGTTATTGATGGAGGTATGACCCGAAAAATGATATATGAGGACTAGAACCGGGATCGAACCGGACTAGCCCCACGCTGGCACAACTTAAGAGTAATAAGCCCAAGTTAAGCACTTGGGCTTATTTGTTTTTAATAACTCGGTTGCTATAATAAATGTGATTTTACAACAGTAGAGGAATGGAGGGAGTATATGTTCGGGAAACAATCCCGGAAGGTATTTTGGCTGTTACTGCTGATCGGAGGGATGATAATGATAGGGAATGAGTCACCTGCTGAAGCTGACGGCGCAGATATACGGGCTGCCTGGGTATGGCAGGCACAGTCTGTTAGCAACGGAGATGAGCTGTTGGCCAATGCAGCTAAACATAAGATAAACAGACTGTACGTGAATGTAGACATGAAGCTGCCCAAGGAGATATACCAGACGTTTATAGCCAAAGCCAGTGGTGCGGGTATTGCGGTTGAAGCGCTGGGAGGCGACTCATCCTGGGCAATCCGTGGCCGTGAAGGTCCCATGCTCAGATTAGCCTCGTGGGTAAGTGATTACAATCAATCTGCTGAGCCAAACGAGCAGTTTGATGCCATACATCTGGATATCAAGCCCTATGTGTTACCAGCCTGGAAAGAAGATGCCAAGCCATTGGTACAATCCTGGGTAGCCAATATGAATCTGTTATTTGAGCAAGTGAGACAGGATGGCGCAATTGCCGTGAATATGGATCTGCCATTTTGGCTGGATTCGTACACCGTTACAGGGAATAGAGTTTCTGAGGATGCAGATAACGAACCATTGTCACGTTGGATCATTGAACAAGTGGATCATGTTACTTTACTGGCTTACCGTGATAACGCGCAAGGGAACAATGGAATCATCCGTCTAATTGAACAGGAAATGAACTGGGCCGATGCCAGCCATGTGAGCGTCACGGTTGGGTTGAACACCAAACCCATGCCCGGGGAGGAATTTACGACTTTTGCCGGTAAAGGTGCAGCGCAGCTGGAAAGTGTTATAGAAGAAGTTGCCGCTGCATTCAGCGGACATACTTCTTACGCTGGTTCTGCTGTACATGACATCGTGTACTGGGGACAATTGGAGCCGTCAGAACTGCCCTCACCGGAGATTCCAGCCAAACAGCCCGAGATTCGCGGGACGTATATCTGGGAGGCCTCTCAGGTGACGAATGACGGGGGAGAGCACATACTAGAGTTTGCGAGAGCGCAAAATATTAACTGGTTGTATGTTCGGTTAGATCTGGATCAACCCTATTCCAGTTACCGCAGTTTTGTGAAACGGGCAAAAGCGCAGGGCATTGAGATTCATGCGATGGGTGGACACCCGATTTGGGGCAAAAAGGAGAATCGTCCACGCATTAAGCGCTTGATTGATTATGTGAAAAACTACAATGCTGAATCCGAGCCGGATGAACGATTTGAAGGCATCCATCTGGATATTGAACCTTACACATTGCCGGAGTGGGAGAATAGTCGGGATACCCTGTTGACCGAATGGGCTGCCAACATTACATTTTTCCAGGAGGAAACGAAGAAGGACAGTGATCTCGAAACAAGTGCAGACCTTGCTGTATGGCTGGATAGCTTCGCATTGCCAGGCAAAGATATCTCTGTGACGGAGTTCATGATTGATACACTTGATCATGTGTCACTGATGGCTTTCCGTAACAGTGCAGAAGGTTCCAATGGGATCGCTGCTGTTGTGAGTCAGGAGATGGAGATTGCAGATCGTCTGGGCAAAAGGTTGATGATTTCGGTCGAAATGAAACAGAACTATGAAGGTCCTCATATTTCTTTTTATGAGAAAGGGGCAGCGGAGATGGAACTTCAGCTTGCCAAGCTTCCGGATCTGTTGGCCGAACATCAGGCTTACCAAGGCAACATTGTTCATGCCTACGATTATTGGATTGAAGCCAAGCCTTAAACAGGCGAGTATTATAAGAAACGAATTGCTTTGGGACTTCACCTTGGGTGAGGTTCCGGGCTTTTTTTTATGGAAAAAAGATGGAATCGTGTCACCGAATGGGCTCCTGCACAATACGATGTACGGTGATGAACAGCTGAAACAAGGGAGGAAACAGACTATGGCTGTTATTAAAGCCAACTCAGAGGACGTCAAGCTGCTGGCTAGGCTCATGAGGGCAGAGGCTGAAGGTGACGGCGAACAGGGTATGTTGCTTGTGGGCAATGTAAGTGTGAACCGGGTGCTGGTGGATTGTCTGGATTTTAAGGATATTCGCGATATCAATCGTATGGTATTCCAGAATCCAGGAGGCTACGAGTCAACACAGAAGGGTTACTTTTATCAAAGGGCAAGACAGTCCGAGATTCGTCTCGCACAACGGGTGATCAATGGAGAACGTTTCTGGCCTGCCAGCAATTCATTGTGGTTCTTCCGACCTGTGGGCGAGTGTCCGGCAACGTGGTATGACCAGCAAAATACAGGGCGATTCAAAGCACATTGTTTCTTCAGTCCGACAGGCGACGATTGTCCAGAAGTATATTAAATTTTGGGAGGAATCACCATGATTAATCAGCCTTATCAACCAATGACTCAAACACTGGGTCAGCAAGCAAATACCATGTTGGGTCAACAAGCCAATTCTCAGGTTCAAGGCACGTCTTACAAAATCGGTAACGGAATGCCTGCCATGTCACCAACGCCAGGCATGGTATCACCAAGCTCCACAAGTGTACCCCCACTCGTACCCAGTGGAAGCCCAATGACACCAACGGGTGCAGTGATTACAACAACGGCTCCACAGTTTGAGCAGTCATACATTGAGAATATTTTACGTCTGAACCTTGGTAAATTTGGTACGTTCTACATGACATACGAAGGCAACAAAGAATGGAACGCTCGTATATTCCAAGGTATCATTGAAGCAGCCGGCCGTGACCATATTATCATCAGTGACCCAAAGACAGGAAGACGGATCATGCTGTTGATGGTCAACTTCGACTATGCTACATTTGATGAGCCGTTGTTGTATCAATATCCAGGAGTGGTAGGCAATTTCCCGCAAGCTCCAAGCAGATAATTGTTGGACCTCATCATTTTGATTGAAACTGACATGTCTAACACATACTGATTTACCTCGCTGTCCTGAATGTGGAGGTAATCCGCAGACAGGACAGCTTTTTACATAAACATATATACGAAGGTTACTCTAGGTTTAGAGTCATACGTAACCTTTTGGCGATAACATGGCACTTATACATGAATAGAACAAGCAGCAAGTTTATATGAAGGGAGTCCATAGCATTGAATTCATGGATTGAAGGAGCGATGAAGGGCGAACCCGAAGCTTACGCACAACTGATGTCTCAATATCGCGGGATGGCACTTGCTGTTGCCTACAATCGTTTGGGAGACACATTTTGGGCTGAAGATGTCGTACAGGAGGCATTTACTGAGGCTTTTGGCAATCTGTCCAAGCTGGAGGACTCGGAGGCTTTTCCGGGGTGGTTCAAGGTGATCGTGGAGAGACAGTGTTATCGCTGGTTACGACGCAAGCAGCATACCATGATTCCGGTTCAGGAGTTAGAACATGTTTTTCCTGAAGAGGATCAGGCGCATAATCCGGAAAAACAAGCGGTGCAAAACGAAATGCATCGTACGCTGCGTGAATCTATTGCAATACTGCCATCATCGATGCGGATCGTTGTTGAACTGTTTTATTTGGAAGGATACTCGCTCAAGGAAATATCAGATTTCCTCGGGGTCAAGGTACCAGCATTAAAGAAAAGACTGTTCGATGCCCGATCCAAACTTAAGCGCTCTATACCAGTAAGGGATCTGGTTTCTGTGTTCAGTGACTTGTATGAAGGGGGAAAAGGATTGTTACACATTATGAATGGGGATCACGCTGCCAATCGTTTAAAAGAGAGTGGAATCGAGGGAGATGTCCTCGTATGGAGAGAGTTGTACACGTTCGGACCGGTAGTCCAAGATATGGAAAATGCGAAGGAGCGGAAAAATCGGGCATCCGTATTAGAACTTCAGTTGGGCATTCCACAAACGGAATACTTGCAGATTGAGGAGCTTGAACGCAAGTTGCATTCGTTTCAACAATACAAGGAAATGGTCCTATGGTTCGAATACGATCTCTACGATCAGACGATGTTATCGTATCTGTTACATTATTTCAGAGGACAAGCGCTCCCGAATACGAAACTGAATCTGCTCTGTATTGACTCGTATCCAGAGATTGAGCACTTTAGAGGACTGGGACAGCTTACCTCCACACAGATTGAACGTCTGTCCGGCAGTTGGCATGTGATTGAGAAAAACGAGTTACAAGCCGGTGCACAGTTCTGGGAAGCCTATACGTCGACTGATTTCCAGCATCATCTGGATTATTTGCAGGCAGACACTTCTGCGCTACCCTTTGCGAAAGCTGCCTTTAAGGCACATTTGTCTCGTTTGCCATCTGTATCGAACGGTCTGGGGCTCATTGAGCAGACGACACTGGAGACCGTTAGAGCAGGTATGGAGCGTCCGTATCCATTATTTCGCGAGGTAGGGGACAAGCTGCATATTCTCGGAATGGGTGATCTTGAATACTGGGCACATCTGAGGCGGATGACAGAAGGACCTCATGCTCTGCTTCAGATGACTGGTGCAACAACTTTCCCTAATTTCATGCAGCAAGATGAAACATTCCGTGACGGAGTCCTGTCGCTAACGGAACTTGGAATTCAGGTGTTGAATGGAGAAGTCGATTGGGCACTGCTGAAGCAGGATGAATTCTGGATCGGTGGATTGCATAACGCAAGCGGGAAACAAGCCAAATGGCGTTGGAATCCCACTTCTGGGACCGTAGTGGAGATTGAGTCGACACCGTAATTAGCGGATAGATTCTGAAAAAATAACACATTGCAAAAAGAGAGTATCCAGCCATGCGAAAGCATCAGCGAGGATACTCTCTTTGGTTTGGATAGTCCATTGTTTGTGAAATGTTAAAAAAACAGCGTAATCGAGACTTTTGTTAAAGAAAAAAGGCGTTTGTGCCATTTCGTTGTCATAGGACACGGATTGACTGTGTAGTGTAGAATTATATAATAAAAGAAGCATATCTTTTTTATTCGACAGAACAAGGTGGAGGTGGAAGCATTGGGAAGTTGAAATTGCATATGAGCGGCAGAATGGCTAATATCCTACATTTTCGAAGGAGGTGGACCTATTTGCCGAAGAATGACGGCGAATAGGATGAAAATTTGAGTGACCCCTTACCGAGTATTTTAAATTTAGTATTAATCGGTTTACTTGTATTAATGAATGGTTTCTTTGTGTCGGCGGAATTCGCGATGGTGAAAGTTCGTGGAAGTCGGATTGAGGCTTTGGTGGAAACAGGCAACAAAAATGCAATATACGCTTCCAATATCATACGCAATATGGATGCATATCTGTCAGCTTGCCAATTAGGAATAACGCTGGCTTCACTGGGACTTGGATGGTTGGGTGAACCCGCAATTGCACATTTGTTAGAGCCCCTGTTTACCACATTTGGACTGGGACCCGTCTATGTTCATGGTATCTCGATTGCCATAGCATTTGTAATTATTACGATCCTGCACATTGTACTGGGTGAACTTGCGCCCAAGACGATGGCGATTCGAAAGTCTGAAACGATCACGCTGTGGTCTGCAGCCTTACTAACGTTCTTCTACAAGGTAATGTATCCATTCATATGGGCACTGAACGGTATGGCTAATGGCTTGTTGAGACTGTTCCGAATGGCACCCGCTTCAGAGATGGACGATGCGCATAGTGAAGATGAATTACGTATTCTCATGAAAGAAAGCAATAAGAGCGGTTTAATTGATAACACTGAATTAGCACTTGTTGATAATATATTTGATTTTACGGATACAACCGCCCGTGAAATTATGATTCCGCGGACGGAAATGATCTGTCTGAATGCCAATCAGTCCATGCTGGAGAATCTGGAGATTGCCAGTGAGAGTATGCGAACAAGGTATCCGGTATATAACGGAGACAAGGATCATATTATCGGCTTTATTCACATTAAGGATCTGATGCGATCCCAACTTACGGATACCATCTCCGTGATCCGGCCTATCCTGGCTGTGCCCGATACCACCCTGATCAGTGATCTGCTCAAGCGAATGCAGCGCAGCAAGACACAGATAGCGATCCTGATTGATGAATACGGGGGGACTTCCGGGCTTGTCACACTTGAAGATATCATGGAAGAGATCGTAGGTGAGATTCAGGATGAATTCGACCAGGAACGTCCTGCCATTGAGCAAGTGGATGAGATGGAATACTCCATTGATGGATTGATGCTGATTGAAGAAGTCAGTGAACGATTCGGACTGGAGATGGACCGTGCCGATTACGATACCATCGGGGGCTGGTTATACTCCAGAGTAGACGCCATTCCACCTGAGGTCGGTCAATCGGTTGAATATGGTGGTTATGTATTTGTCATTCAAGAGACAGAGCATAAGCGGATTTCCCGAGTAAATGTGATTAAGCTGGAACTGTTGGTTGAAGAGGAAGGCGCGTAGCCAGATCGAAATTGTAACCAATGAAGCTGTATGGTGACGTAATGGTCATCGTACAGCTTTTTTGCATGCTCATGATTTTGTAGGTGGGTGCATGACCATCTCGGCATTATCCAATACATACGGGATGGAATCATTTAGGTTTCACAATGTTAGGAATGTATATAAAAGACAAAAGACGCTTCCGACAGCATCATCGGAGCGTCTGAAATTTTTTTGAAACCTGTCACCCGATCCGTCCGTTTATACCCTTACACAAAATCAAGTATGAAGCGGAGGATGGAATAATATGCGGAAAACGAAAACGAAAAGTGCAGCATCTAAACTAAAAATAACCCTTGTTGTCTTGTTAATGGTGCCAACGCTCTTGGCTATACCTACGTCCGAACCAGCCGTTGCAAGCCCGATGATCAACGTGTCCTCTGGTGCCCTTACAGCTCCGCCACCGCCAGAACCATTCATTCATTCGCTTGTTAACACTCAAGAACTTGGACATATCTATCAAGCGGTCGGTGCAGTCATTCCTGGGGGTGGACTATCGGCTATCGTCAATACCAAAACCATGACATATACAGCAATGAAGACACTTTCCGTAGATTATCGACTTGAGCGCTGGACAGGAACAGCATGGGTAACTTTCAAAGCCAGTTCCAACAATGAAACGAATACAAACTTACTCAATGCCTCATCGGATTGGACCGTTATGCCAGGATACTATTATCGCGTTACCAGTATCCATACAGCATATGATGGGAGTACCACGGAAACAAGCAAACATGTCTCTGGCACCGTATTATTCTGATCTTATCGACGGGTACTGCCGGGAAACTTCTGCTCTTGAAAATCGTTGGCAATCGCAGTCATTTCTTCTTCCGAAAGGGTGCCAAACAGACTCATATTGTTGGAACCCATCATCCACTGAAAGGAGTTATAGGGTGGGCCGATATACATCAGTGCTTCTGTGCCGTCAGCCAGCTTTACGGTGCTCATATCACGAAGCATGGCCCCTTCAATTTTCTCCCCAGGCATGACATAGACATAATCAAACTGGATAATCTCATCCTCTATGCTCTTGCCTTCACTGGTATATTGAACTCTCATTTGGGTGGACTCATAATAATCGTCTGGATTCACAGGGTTTTCGGTATCGAGTACGAGTTCAAATTTGACCTTGTTGAATCGCTCGGGAATGGCATTGGATAACAGAAAGTCACCCATGAACCCTTCGCGTGCAATCTCTTCCGTAACAAGTACTGGACGAAACTGATGGCTCGATAACTCATACGAAGGTGTATTAAGAGCTTCTTCTTCTTGTGCTTTAAGAATGTCGTCTAAGCTGGTTTCCGGTGGTGGAGGCGTTTTGGCTGTTGACGGATCAGCCCCCAGATGGGTCGTGCGATCCTCGATGATAATGGATTTCATGCCATTGCCCCAATCCTTGATGGATTGCACAAATGGGGATACCGCTTGCGTACCGGATGGCAGGCTGAAAATAACGGCCCCGATGGTCACGGATGCAGCGACTACGACAGACAGCCGTAAAGTACGTATTCTTTTTTTACGTAAACCGATTCTGTTAATTTCCCGTTGTACCTTCTGCCAGGATTGCTGCATGGATTCGGTATGGGAGGCGGAAGGGGCAGAGACGGCCTGATGGAAAGCCTCATCAAAAGCCAGATCAAACGCAGCGTCGAAATATTCATCTTCCAGCTCTGAATTGAATGGCTCCACATGTTTATCGGACTTGCCTTTGCTCAATGCTTCCACCCCATTCCTTATGTAATTTCTTCTTGATACTGCCGCGGGCTCTGAACAAACGTTGCTTCACAATGTCTTCGGAGGTATCCAGCAGTTCGGCCATCTCTCGGTAGGAGAGACCTTTTTTCCACCGTAACTCCACCAGTACACGATATTCCGGTTTGAGCTGTCTGAGATAATATTCAATAGACTCTTCCATCATCTGCGTTTCTACCATGCTTTCCACGGAAGCAGCTGTCTGATTCATCGTCTCCATATCTATAAAAACACTATCCGTATCCACTTGGTTACGGTTATTTTTATTTTTTCTCAGATAATTAATAGCTGTATTCCGCGTGACGACCTTGAGCCAAGCTTTCAGTTTGACCTCGTCTTCGAAAATGGGTTTATTTTTAATGATTTTGATAAAAGCTTCCTGAATAATATCTTCTGCTGCAGCACGCTCCTTGATGATATAAACGATAAGACCATGTACCATATTATAATATTCATAATACACTTCTTCCTGAAGTGCAGAGCCTAAATTATGGAAATCTGAGGCTAGTAATAACTGGAGCCGATTGGCCATTATGTTCTCCTTTCTGGTGAACAATCCACAAACATTGGTATCATTACATTTTACAACATAATATGGAAACGATACAATGGGAGGTTGGTCCGGGAAAAACCAGATGAGGGAAGAGTGAATAGCATACGCGAAAGTTTGCTGAAAATTAATAAAAAGGCTTTCTTGCAACCATGAACACATGGTTGCAAGAAAGCCTTGATGACTGTTCCGTGATAATACTTACGGGGAAGACTCAACCGTTATCCGTTAGAATGCCCAGTCTCCCTTAAGGAAGATGGCTTCACGTTCTCCGTTTGCCGTAATACCGTAGATATCCGTCTCGGGAGAGCCCATCATGAAGTCCACATGGGTGATGCTGGTGTTCATGCCACGGGCTGCAAGTTCTTCAGGAGACATCGTTTTGCCACCTTCGATATTAAATGCATAGGAACTGCCAATCGCAAGATGGCACGACGCATTCTCATCATACAATGTAGTGTAATACAGGATACCACTCTCGGAGATCGGTGAATGGAAGGGAACTAAAGCGATTTCGCCGAGGTAATGCGACCCTTCATCCATGGAAATGAGTCTTTCCAGCGTATCCTGACCTTCTTCAGCATGAAAATCAATGATCCGTCCGTTCTCGAATGTGAGTGAAAAACGATCAATGATACTGCCGCCATAACTGAGTGGTTTGGTGCTGGACACCTTGCCATTAACGCCATGCTTGGCTGGAGCGGTGAAAACTTCTTCAGTTGGGATATTGGCTACAAAAGGGATACCTTGCTCATTTACGCTACCCGCCTGCGCCCAGATATGTCCTTCTGGAAGCTCGACTGTAAGATCCGTCCCCGGGGAGAGGAAATGTAATGCTTGATACTTTTTGTTATTCAATGCAACAGCCTTGGTCTCCAGTCGTTCAATATGCTGTTCCCAGGCTGCTACAGGGTCCTCCAGATCGGCTCTCACCGCAGCAAAAATGGCTTCCCACAGCTGGTTAACCTGCTCCGTTGCCGGGAGATCCGGGAATACTTTGGCTGCCCAATCGGGGGAAGGACAAGCCACACCCGTCCAGCTCATTTTATCCGCCTGTTGATACTGACGGTACTTGGCCATCGCCTGACCCAATGTACGCTGATGAGTCGAGATCCGCTCAGGGTCAATACCTTTCATCAGGTCAGGGCTGGATGACAATACGGTCAGGAAGGCTGCATTATTGGCTGCCAGTTCTTCAAGCTCCGCTGCATGCCATTTCGGCGGCTCTTGAAAGGAGTCCTCAGGGGCCATCTCAAACCGCAAGCGATTAACGGTTTCATCTCCGTATTTTACAATAACCTGCTTGGCACCAGCCTCGTATCCTTTGCGCACCAGCAAGCGCACAAATTCAGCGGTATCAATCATCGCACTAATGACAAACACTTGTCCTGGCTGCACGTTAGCACCTACTCTTACAGCAAGTTCAGCGTAACGATCCAGTTTTTGTTCAAAACTTAACATATGCGTTCCCTCCTCCAGTTGTTGAATTTTTGACCTGTTGACGCAGGAAAAGAGAGGAGTAATCTCCTCTCTCCTAATCACATCAAACGGAATTAAAATGCCCAGTTTCCTTGCAGGAAGATCGGCTCTTCCGTGCCTTCGGAGGTTACACCGTGGATGTTCATTTCTCCAGATCCAATCATGAAATCTACATGAGTGAGACTGGAGTTCATACCGCGTTCAATCAACTCTTCTTTGGACATCGTTTTACCACCTTCCAGACAGAAGGCATAGGCATTACCAATTGCCAAATGGTTGGAGGCATTTTCATCAAACAACGTATTGTAGAACAAAATATTTGTATCCGAAATCGGTGACTGATGTGGAACAAGAGCTACTTCACCCAGATAGTGTGCACCTTCATCCATTTCGATCAGGTTTTTGAGAGCGTCCAGTCCTTGCTCAGCGGTATAATCTACAATTCGACCGTTCTCAAATGTCAGGGAGAATCCGTCAATCAGGTTGCCGCCGTAGCTCAGTGGTTTCGTGCTGCGAACTGTGCCGTTAACACCCGTTTTCAGCGGAGCCGTGAATACTTCTTCGGTAGGCATATTGGCAATAAAGACATGTCCTTGCTCATTCACACTTCCACCGGATACCCAGATATGACCTTCTGGAAGTTCAATGGTCAAGTCTGTGCCTGGAGCTGTATAGTGAAGCTTCTTGTATTTTTTGTTGTTCAGCAGGTCAGCGCGGGAATCCAGGTTTTGCAAATGGGTTTTCCATTCGGCAACAGCATCCTGTTCACCGATCCGTACGGTTTTGAAAATAACATCCCACAAGCGGTCCACTTGCTGTGCTTCCGGCAGGTCCGGGAATACTTTAGCTGCCCATTCCGGAGAAGGAACGGCTACAATAGACCAGCTGAATTTGTCAGCCATCTGATACGAACGATATTTTTCGAGCGCTTTACCGCGCACTTTTTGACTAGTAATAATGCGTTCCTGCGCTACACCGTTCAGCAGATCCGGATTTTCAGCGATGACGTGCAGTACAGCTGCTCCTTCTTCAACGAGTTCAGTCATTTCAGCTGCAAACCATTTCGGTTCAATGGAGAAGGCTTCATCAGGTGCAAGATCGTAATGAAGACGTGTAACGGTTTCATCGCTCCAGTTTACTTTGACCAATTTGGCGCCTTTACTGTAAGCTGCTTTGACGATCAGTCGTACAAAATGGGCTGCAGAGATTGGCGCATTAACCACAAGTGTCTGTCCGGGGTGGATATTAACACCGACTTGTACAGCCAGTTCAGCATATTGCTGCAGATTCGTCTCAAAAGTATTCATGCTATTTTTTCCTCCAATGTGATAATAATATCGTAGCTTGTTGGCTATTATAGTCCTCATTACAACTATGTAAGGACTCAGAATGGTTCCTTCATTGAATAAGGTATACGTTGCTACGTTATATATTGTACAATTAACCAATAATAATTACCAAACTAGGTTTACCAGAAATGTTGGAGACCGCCTGTAGATGAAAGATTAAAGGAGAGAATGATTGTGAATATTGAAATTATAAGTGCTGAAATGCGCCGTGAAGGTGAAAAAGGATACGTAGGAAATACCGTTTACCGCACAGAAGGCGAGAAGTCAGTTTATGAGATTACCTTCATGAGCAAAAACGGAAAAGATTGGGATTATAGCTTGCATTTCACGGAGCAATCCGGTGATGAAGAAGAGTTACTGCGTATGGACGAGCTGCTTGAGAATGATGACGATCTGTACAATCAATTGCTCGATGCTGCTTTGGAGGCATTTCCGGCTTAACTGGCCGAGATGTTCTTGTTCTATTGTGTTGTGTCGATGACTATACTAGACGGTGTATGCCCGAAACAGGGTGTATACCGTCTATTTTATATAAAATGTTGAATAGATGATCCAGAAAAGGGAAGTCTACGAGATGAATGGAACCAGAGAGACAATCCGCCTAATGGGAGGTAACCGTGAATGACATCTGACAATCTGATTACAGAAGGGTTGACGGGACTTGAAGAAGTCGCGCCCGATATTCTCAGTCTACGTACACTATTTGTTAATGTCGTGTTCATCGGAGAGCCAGGAAGCAGGAACTGGGTCCTCGTGGACACCGGAATGGCGAGGTTCACAGATCATATTGTTCAGGTTGCATCAGAACGATTTCAAGGTCCGCCGTCTGCGATCATTTTGACACATGGTCACTTCGACCATGTAGGAACCGTTATTGAGCTGGAACAATTCTGGGGTGTGCCCGTGTATGCTCATCCGCTTGAAATCCCGTATTTAACGGGATTGAAAGATTACCCGCCAGCGGACCCTTCTGTAGGTGGAGGTTTAATGTCCAGGTTGTCATTCGCCTATCCTAATGAGGCAATCAATCTGGATGATCGGATATTCAGTTTACCCAAAGATCATTCCGTTCCAGGTCTATCCGGATGGGAGTGGGTGCACACGCCAGGTCATACTCCGGGACATGTGTCGCTGTTTCGAGAAGCAGACCGTTTGTTAATTGCGGGAGACGCGATCATCACAGTGAAGCAGGAGTCGCTGTGGAGTGTGTTGCTTCAGGACAAACAGTTGCATGGCCCGCCTTCCTATTTCACAACCGATTGGCAGGCTGCTCATCAATCTGTCCAGCATATAAGGCATCTGGAGCCGAAACTTGCGATTACCGGGCATGGGCATGCCTTGAGCGGAGATATGCTGAGTGAATCCTTGAAGCGGCTTGATCTGGACTTTGAAGAGAGCACTGTGCCGGATCACGGCAAATATGTGGATTGATTGAACCATCATATGAAAGGCAGCAGAGACAGCCGTAGCGGATTGCAGCTGTCTTTTTTGTCTTTCTAACATGAATTTGTTCTCTATCATAGATTGGTATTTTGTGCCCGGGCATGATATAGTCGAGCCGTATAATATAACCTTAGTATGCAGGAGGTACATATAACGATGACACAGCAAAATGCAGCATTTGAAGAACAATTTGGAGGGATTCCGGCCATCTGGCTTCGTTTTAATCAGTTTGAAGCGGCAGTTATTCCAAGCGTGGGTGCCAACCTCGTTGCTTTCCGTGATACAGAAAAGGGTTTCCGTTATTTGAGAGAGCCGAATCAGGATCAGATGGATGAGTTTATGGCTGCACCTGCAGTCTATGGAATTCCGATTCTTTCTCCACCGAACCGTTATGAGGATGGACGTTTCCCCTGGAATGGTAAAGTCTATCAGTTACCTGTGAACGAACCAGCTACAGGTAACCATTTGCATGGTTTTTTGCATGATGCCGAGTGGAAGGTCGAGGGATACGGTTCTGATCAGCTGGAGAGCTATGTGTTGCTTAGCCAGGACGTGAAAGAAGGACATGCATTCCATCAGTACCTGCCGTTTACGTTCACGGTGACGCTTCGTTACTCTTTGAGTAGCCAAGGGCTTCAGCAACAATTGATGGTTCGTAATAACGGGCAAGAATACATGCCTAATCTGTTTGCGTTCCACACGGCAATTGCTGTACCTTTTGCACCGGACAGTCAGGCCTCGGATTACACGGCCAAAGTTACGATTGGAGAACGACGTGAATTGAATGAGCGTTCGCTGCCAACAGGACAATTTCAACCGCTTACACCTGAGGAAGAACAACTGAAGAAAGACGGGGTTAGTCCGTTCTTTGCTGCCATGGATAATCATTACACTGCGGAACCGCAGAATGGACGTAACTATATGGAACTTACGGACCACCGTACTGGAGACAAACTGGTATATGATGTGGGTACATCGTACAAGCACTGGATGATCTGGAACAATAACATGGGTGGCGAATTCTTCTGTCCTGAACCACAGATGAACCTGGTTAATGCTCCTAATGTTGAAGGCATCCCGGCAGAAGAAATCGGATTAGTCGGTCTGGAACCAGGTGAACTATTCGAACAGAGCAGCCGGTTGTATCCAATCACGTCACAAAAATAATTCACGCTCGTTTTGCGCTGCGCTTACAATTTTGTCGAAAAGGTGAAAACCTGCTCGTAAATCATGTATAATATGACGAGATACACAAGCTTTGTAGAGACCCAAACCATCTTTTTGGAGGAGGACAAGCAAGTGGAATACCGCATTGAGAGAGATACGTTAGGCGAAATGAAAGTACCAGCCGACAGGCTGTGGGGAGCTCAGACGCAGCGCAGCAAGGAGAATTTCCCGATTGGCAGTGAACATATGCCGATGGAAGTTATCCGTGCCCTAGCCATTTTGAAAAAAAGTGCTGCGGCCAGTAACCATAAATTAGGTAAATTATCTGCGACTAAGTCCGATGCTATTGCTTATGCAGCAGACGAGATTATTGCAGGCCGAATTGATGACCATTTCCCACTGGTCGTGTGGCAGACTGGTAGCGGAACGCAATCCAATATGAACGTGAACGAAGTGATTGCCAATCTGGGGAACCAACTGCTGGAGCAAAAGGGAAAAGAAGAGCGTCTGCATCCAAATGATGACGTGAATATGTCCCAGAGCTCCAACGATACATTCCCAACGGCGCTGCATGTCGCAGGTGTTCTGGCTGTTGAGGATCAACTCTTGCCGGCCATTGCGGTATTAAAAGCGACTTTTGCAGACAAGTCGGAGGCATTCAAAGATATTATCAAGATTGGACGTACCCACCTCCAGGATGCAACACCAATTACGCTTGGCCAGGAGATCAGTGGTTGGGAAGCCATGCTGGGCAAGAGTGAGCGTATGATCCGTGAAAGTGTACAGTACCTGAAGGAGCTTGCGATCGGCGGTACAGCTGTCGGAACGGGCATCAATGCGCATCCGGACTTTGGGGACTTCACTGCCAAGGAGATTGGTAAACATACGGGAAAAGATTTTGTATCTGCACCAAACAAATTCCACGCCCTTACAAGTCATGATGAAGTTGTATATGCTCACGGTGCCGTTAAAGCGCTTGCAGCTGATTTGATGAAAATTGCCAATGATGTCCGCTGGTTGGCCAGTGGTCCTCGTAGTGGATTGGGCGAGATCCGTATTCCGGAGAATGAGCCAGGCAGCTCCATTATGCCGGGTAAAGTCAACCCAACTCAGAGCGAGGCCATTACCATGGTGGTTACACAGGTCATGGGTAACGATGCAGCGATTGGTTTCGCGGCAAGTCAGGGTAATTTTGAACTGAATGTATTCAAACCGGTTATCATTTATAACTTCTTGCAATCCGTGCAACTCCTGGCAGACTCGATTATTGCCTTTAATGACAAGTGTGCCGTAGGCATTGAGCCTAATCTGGATCAGATTGAACATAATCTGAACAACTCGCTTATGCTGGTTACAGCGCTTAATCCGCATATTGGTTATGAGAATGCAGCCAAAATCGCGAAGCTTGCACATAAAGAAGGCTTGTCTTTGAAACAGGCGACGTTACAGACGGGTCTGCTTACCGAAGAGCAGTTTGATCAATATGTCGATCCAGCCAAAATGATCGCACCAAAGGCCTAAAATCAGCCAAAATGAGGAATATAGATCAATGAAGAGGACGACCTGCATAAGCAGGTCGTTTTTCTTATGGATTCCGATGAACTTAAAGCTTGTCAGACTATACGTATGCATATAAACTACATATGCACCAGTTTTCATTTAATAGAATGGGGTTCGTATATATTTGGAGGTTTCCGCGTTGTCAAAAACGAGAAGATTTACGATACGCTCCAAAATTTTATTGGGCTATCTTGTGGTTGTGCTTTTGTTTGGAGCTGTTCTGCTAGTGCTTACGGCCCAAATTAATGTACTACAGAAGGAAAATGATTTTATCTCTCATCATGATCTGGAAGTACATAATCTGACCAACGCGATTGAAAAAAATGTCTTGAACATGGAGACAGGACAGCGTGGATTCATGATTACAGGCAATGAGAGTTACTTGGAACCTTATTCTCAAGGTCTATCCCAGTGGAGTTCCAACTATGATCAGTTGAATGCTCTCATTAGTGACAATCCTTCGCAGCAGCAGAGTCTGCAAAGCATCAAAACTCATATTACGCGCTGGATTGAGATTGCTGGAGAGCCTTTGGTAAAGTTGAAAAAGCAAGAGGATCAAGCCAAAGTTGTTGCATTCTTTCAAACTGATCCGGGTAAAACTGAAATGGATCTACTACGCTCCCAACTTACTACCTTCCGTAACACAGAGATCGCATTGACTGAGGCAAGGGTAACCGATCTAGCCACACGGAGCTCCACATTGTTGACCATTATGTATACGCTGTGGGGGATTATTGCAGCATTATCGATTGCAGCGGCTCTTGTGATATCCGGAAATATCGTCAAAACGTTGCGAGATGTTATGCAGACCATCAGTGATATCTCCAAAGGTGGGAACCTGAAGCAGCGAATTCAGGTGCGGACACATGATGAAGTGGGGGATCTGGGCCACGAAACCAACAAATTACTGGATGAAGTACAGGAACAGAATCGGGTCAAGGACCAGATTACAGGCATTGCGACACTCTTGCAGAACCCGACCAATCTGGAGGGATTGTCCCGCTTGTTCCTGAGCGAGCTTGCCATGTTGTTTGAAGTTCCCTACAGCGTCTTGTATTACTGGAAAGACAATCGACTGCTGCGTGTGGCTGCATATGCTGCGGATGGAGAGAAAGAACGTTCGCTCGGTAAAGTGTCGCTTGCCCCCGGTGAGGGGCTGGTGGGTCAAAGTGCCGTGGAGAAGAGAGTCTTGCGCATGAATGATCTGCCCCAGAACTATATTCGAATCTCTTCGGGTCTCGGATATACATCTGCCACCTCTCTTACCGTAGTACCGGTCCTCTTCGAAGGCAGAACGATTGCGGTCATCGAGCTTGCTTCAATGAAGCCATTGCAAGAGAATAATATGAAGCTGATGCAAGAACTGACGGACATTTTTGGTGTTTCTTTACACTCGACCGTCACACGCATGGAATTACAGCAATTATATGATGAGTCACAAGTTCTGAATGAAGAGTTACAGGCACAATCGGAGAAACTTCAGTCTCAGACCGAAGAAATGCTGTCTCAGACAGAGGAACTGCAAATGCAGACCGAAGAGCTTCATATGCTTAATGAACGTCTGGAAATACAGAAGAGCGCTGCTGAGACATCAGCCAATGAACTTGCAGTTGTGGCAGATCAGTTACGAACAAGCTCGGGGTACAAATCCGAATTCCTGGCGAACATGTCCCATGAATTACGGACACCGCTTAACAGCATGTTGATCCTGTCCGAAATATTGTCTGAGAATAAAAACCAACACTTGAATAGTGAAGAGCAGAACTATGCTTCGGTCATTCACAAGTCAGGCAAGGACCTGCTAAATCTGATCAATGATATTCTTGATCTATCCAAGGTAGAGGCCGGACAGATGGAAGTGGATTTTGATGATGTCTATCTGAGCAGCCTGCCTGAAGTCATGAATCAGTATTTCCTGAAGACAGCGGAGCAGAAAAAAATAGATTTCCGAATTCAGCTCCAAAGTCCTTTGCCAGAAACCATTGTGACCGATGAGATGAGATTGCACCAGATTCTCCGAAATCTGCTCTCGAACGCATTCAAGTTCACCAGTGAGGGTGAAGTTGCCTTGACGATCTCCAGAATGAGGCTGGCGAACCCTGAAGCGAAAGGGCAAGAGACCGACGTGATTGCTTTCTCCGTCAGTGATACAGGAATCGGCATTGCAGATAACAAACTTCTGCAGATCTTTGATGCCTTCAAACAGGCGGATGGAGCTACGGCACGAAAATATGGCGGGACAGGGCTGGGATTGTCCATCTCTCAATCGCTTGCGACATTGCTGGGAGGCTCAATCTCGGCAACAAGTCGTGAAGGCCATGGCAGTGTATTCACGCTCTTCCTGCCACTGCGAAGAGATGAACCTGAGACTATGAATACATCGCGGTTGTTCCTGAATGAGGTGGCTAGCACAATACCTGAGGTCAATAAGCTTCCTTCAATAACGTCTGAACAATCTGATGTTTTATTGACACCTCTGGAAGAAGCTTTGCTCAGTGGTCGTCAAGTGCTTGTCGTAGATGATGATATACGTAATGTGTATGCGCTAGCTAACGCTCTTGAGCAATATGGCATGAATGTCATTTCAGCGCAGGACGGCTACGAATGTCTGGAATTGTTGGAGCGTGGAGGAGTCAAGCCTGATATCATTATGATGGATATTATGATGCCAGAACTGGATGGTTATGAGACGACTCGCCAGATCCGTGAACGACTTGGCATGACCCAGCTTCCGATTATTGCACTGACAGCCAAGGCCATGAAAGAGGATCGGGAGAAATGTATCGCAGCAGGCGCTTCCGACTATCTCAGCAAACCGCTGAATATCAAAGATGTATTATCTCGTATGAAATTATGGATGAATCACGAGGCCATGGAAATCTGATCTAAAAACCTATGCCGATTACAGGAAAGTGCGCTGTAATTAGGTCATAGGTTTTATTTTTTTGCCGTGTAAGCTTTATTTAGAAAATTGATGTTATAATACTTAACAACAAATAAAAGTTAAACGACTGAATATGGATTTAATTCGAAAAATAATGCGAAATTTAGTTTCAGTAATCAGAATAACATAATATCGTGTTATATATATGGGAGGTAGTGTCCATGCAACTTACGGTTAAAGAGGCTTTACAGGTATACCCGTTGTCAGAGGCCAAACTGGTTGCGGGTGGAGAAGGGACTTCGCGGATGATGAAATCCGTTAATGTCATGGACGCTCCTGATATTGCGGATTGGATCAAATCCGGAGAAATGTTGTTTACCACCGCTTTTATTATGAAAGATAGTGAGACGGATGCACTGCGTTTGATGCGGCGCTTGAACGAACGTGGCTGTGCAGGACTCGGCATCAAGCTGGGACGCTTCTGGCAGTCCATTCCCCAAGGCATTGTCGAGGAAGCTAATCGACTTCGTTTGCCATTGCTTGAGCTTCCTTTTCAATTCACCTTCTCAGACCAGATGAACGCCTTGTTCAAGGCTGAACATGAACGCAGTAACCGATTGTTGCATGAGGTTGTGCAGAAGCAAAAGAAATTAATGCAGTTTGCACTGCAACAGCAGCCACACCGGAATGTGTTTGCCGAACTTGCTACAGTACTGAACTATCCGCTTGCCGTCATTGGTTCACGTGGGCATGTGCTTTACGGTAGTGAAGGCATTGCAGGGGATGCTCTAACCCAGGGCTGGCCATGGAAATTCGTTATGCACCGAGTGAAATGGAATCAGGGAAGTTGTCATCGCGTACCGATCAAGCAAAATGATGAAGAATACGGATCGTTGCTTGTATTTACCGATTCGGCCTTATCCCTTCGGGCAGAAGAAGAGCTGTTTCAACAGGCTGCCGATGTACTGGCATTTTATATGGATATGACCTATCGTGAGCATATTAATCCGACCGTACAAGACGAAATGCGTACATTGCTTTCACAGTATCTGGATAACAAAATGACTGTTCAGGAATTGACTACCTTGAGTGAAAACAAAGGTGTGCATCTGTTCCAGGGAACGTATCAGTGCGTATTGATTACGCTTGAGCCGACTCTCTTTGCCGAGGGAAAGCTGCTTAAACAGATTCATCGTGAATTACAATACAATCCGCTGATGCAATTCACGGCCTCGCAGCATTTTCAGATCGAAGATGGCATTCTGTCCATCTATACCTGTCCAACAGGGCGAGATTATGGAGAGGAGCTGTCAGGTTTTCTGTTGAACCGGTTCGGAGATGTTCTGGCAGCGCAAGAAGCGAAAGGGGCACCGGCACCGCGCTTCTGGATCAGCAAGATGAAGCATGAACCCAAATCGCTCCGTGAAGCGTACCAGGAGTGTCTGGATACACGACAACTGGCTCGTCGGTTCGGCATGAAAGACCGTGCGCTGCAATTTGAAATGCTCGAATTTGCCTACGTGTTCCAACACGTACCGGATAACATCATGGAGAATTACTGTAATAAAGTACTTGAACCGTTACTTGCCAGGGACGGTGATCCCAACCAGGTATTGATGAATACATTGGAGTCCTTTATCGAGAATGATGGACTGATCAATGAAGCTGCCAAACAGCTGTTTGTGCATCGCAACACGGTCACTTATCGGATGGAGAAAGTCGGCAGCTTGCTGCAAATGGACTTTAAGAAAACGAATGATCTGCTCAAATTAAAGCTGGTCTTCACCTTCCGCAAGTTTGTGCGGGACAAAACAGCTGCAAGACCGCATAATGTCCAACTCTAACCGCGCATTGTGCAAGATGACAATGCTACTGGGTCTCAGACCCATGAACCGTATTCCCTTGGTGGAGTGCGGTTTCTTTATGTTTAAGGATAAGGAAAGCTAATCTTCCCGTGCACAGCAAACAAATCGCAACTCTGATGTTATGTTATATTACAAAATTGCGTAAATATTGTTGTCGCGACATTGAACGACACGTAGAATGAAGAACAATAATCCATAACAGACCGGAGGTTCTAACATGAGTGACTTAATTAAACTTGTTAACAACTGGTCTATCACGCAGTTTGTGCATACGTTTGGCGGCTTATTTGAGGAGTCACCATGGGTGGCTGAACGTTCCGGGCTTTTACGACCTTTTGATTCATTTGAACAGATGATGAACGTGATGAAGAACGTGGTTCAGGCATCGGATGACCAGGTGAAGTTGCAACTGCTTCGAAATCACCCGGATCTTGGGGCACGAATCAGCATGAGCAGCAATTCCGTTCAGGAGCAGGCTGGTGCAGGACTCGATTCACTCTCACAAGAGCAATACAACGAACTTCAACAATTAAACCAAGCATATACAAGCCAATTCGGCTTTCCATTCATATTGGCTGTAAAAGGGCATACCGCAAGCTCCATTCTCGAATCCATGAGGCAACGTCATCGTCGAGGCAAGGAAGAAGAATTCGAGACTGCATTGAGGGAAGTATTCAAGATTGCGGGCATTCGCTTGGAGCAATGGCTTGTACAGATCGGTCATGAACATGAGTTCGTGAGCAAGCCAGCCGCAGTGCAGCAGCGGACCATGTATTATGGCAAAGGGGATGTGTGGATGTACCGTTCCTACGCCAAACCGTTGACGGGCATACAGTCCATTCCGGAATCGCCGTTCATTGGACGCAGCAATATTTTGTTTGGATTAAACATTAAGGTCGCTGTGCAGGGCGATGAATTCTTGCCTTCTTTTACAGAAGGGGATAATTCGCTGGTGATCGCCACCGATTCGATGAAAAATTTTATTCTCAAACATGCAGCGGATTACACAGGGGCAACGGTGGAAGGATTTCTTGCGCTGGTAAGTCGGCGTTTCCTGGAGACGTATCCGCAGATGAGCAAGGTTCAGATGACAGCGGACCAGATTCCTTTTGAAGATATACCGATTGGATTGGAAGGCAATTACCGACCGAGTGCACTCGTATTCCGTTATTCACAGAATGATCGCGCGACGGCTGCCATAGAGGCAGAACGAACGGGAGACTCGATTGAACTAAGCAACCATTTCAGTGGTGTAGCCGATCTGAGACTGATCAAGGTCAAGGGCAGTGAGTTTGCAGGATTTATGCAGGATGAATATACGACTCTTCCAGAGACATGGGATCGGCCTTTATTTATTTTCCTGAATATCAATTGGCGTTATGAAGATCCGAGAGATGGCATGGATGATCAGCGTGGACACTATGTAGCGGCGGAACAGGTCAGAGATTTGGCTGCTGCGGTATTTCACGAGTGTCGATCCGCTTCCATTCAACATCTGATCTATCAGATTGGAAGAAGATTGTTAATTCGATTCAAGCAATTGAGTGAGGTTTCATTTGAATCCAACAATCGGACTTGGGAGACGGTGCTGGAGGAAGTAAAAGAGGGGGAAGGCAAAGTATTTACTGAGCCGAGACCGCCATACGGATTCCAGGGTTTCTCGATGACAAGGGATGATCTGGAAACAGACGACCGTGACACCGGGAAAGCAGGTGATGTCTAATGTCGATGTCTGATGGACGAATTACAACACATGTGCTGGATACTTCCAAAGGTGTGCCTGCTGCGGGTGTTCGGATCGAACTGTTTACCCTGAAGAGGGATGGAGAACAGGAGAGCAAGATCAAAGTGGCTGAGTCGGTGACCAATGCGGATGGACGTTTGGATGCACCGCTGCTGGCTGGAGGCAAGCTGGAGTCAGCGATATATGAGCTTCAATTCCATGTCGAGAGTTATTACGCACAACGTTCGCTCGAGGAGCTGGGGCAGGCATTATGGACGATTGTTCCGATTCGTTTTGCCGTATCTGATGCCTCAAGCCATTACCATATTCCGTTATTGATTGCTCCAGGAGGTTACAGTACATACCGGGGAAGCTAAGCATTCACGCATCCGGTTCGGATACAGGGGGAGGGTCATCCACATGACAACGTTTGATACCATCATCCGGGGGGCCCGGGTGGTGCTGAAAGATCGGGTAGAGCAACTGGATATTGGCATTACGGGTGAGAAAATTACGGAACTGTCCACTCGGCTGACCGCTGCTGAAGCAACTTGCATTATAGAAGCTGAGGGGCTTACAGTGATGCCGGGTGTCGTGGACATTCATGTACACTTCAATGAACCCGGACTCGCGAGCTGGGAGGGATTCCGATCGGGTTCAGCAGCACTTGCCACAGGGGGAATCACGACCTATGTCGATATGCCGCTTAACGGCGTACCGCCAACCACAAGGCCGGAAGCATGGGATATGAAAATGAAAGCAGCGGCAAACCAATCGTATGTCGATTATGCATTCTGGGGAGGTTTGGTACCCGGTAACCGTGAGGAACTTGCTCCACTCTCACAGCTGGGTGCTGCCGGATTCAAGGCATTTATGTCCGAGCCGGGTGGAGAAGGGGAAGACATCTTTGCCAGAGCCGATGACCATACGCTGCTGGATGGGATGAATGAAATTGCAACTTTAAACCGTGTGCTGGCACTTCATGCAGAGGACGAAGGTATCGTTGCCGAACTCGGTGCAAGAAGCATCGCTGAGGGAAAGACGGAACCGATGGATTATATCCGGTCTCGTCCTGTGGAAGCTGAAGTCGTCGCGGTTGCCCGTGCGCTGAAATATGGTGAACAGACCGGGTGTGCGCTGCATTTTGTGCATATTAGCACACGGGAAGCGCTGGATCTGATTGCAGAGGCCAAACGGCGGGGGCAGGATGTCACTTCGGAGACATGCCCTCATTATCTGACGCTGACTGATCAGGATGTCGTCCGTTTGGGTGCTGTAGCGAAATGTGCTCCACCGCTTCGCAGCTCTTCCGAGCAGGAGCAGTTATGGGATGCACTGACTTTGGGATTGATTGATGTTATTGCCTCGGATCATTCTCCATGTCCGCCATCCATGAAACAATCGGATAACTTCTTCGAAATATGGGGCGGCATATCCGGTGCACAAAGCACACTGCTGATCATGCTGGAGGACGGACATCTTCAGCGTCAACTCGACCTCCCGTTGCTCGGAAGAGTGCTCTCTCTGCAACCTGCCGGAAGGCTTGGTCTGGAGAGCAAAGGAGAGATTGCAATTGGTAAGGATGCCGATCTCGTCCTGATTGACTGGGAGAAGAGCACAATCCTGAACACGGAAGATCTGCTCTATACGCATCAACAGAGCCCTTACGTGGGACGTACATTTAACTGTCAGATTGCAGACGTATTTTGCCGTGGGCAACGGGTATATAACTCGGAATCTGGGTTATCTCCTGAACCTATCGGGCAGCACATTGCAGCCCGCTCTTCTAGTCCCATCGAGGCGGGAACGGGGGAGACGCCATGACGGAGTCTGGAGTTTACCGTTCATCCGGTACGAATAATGCACCTCTTCCTTTGCCAAATGTGGAACAGGTCGAGCTGCAAGCCATGCTTGACTGGCTGTCGACATATGGTGCAGACGAACAGGGCGGCGTCACACGACTGTTGTATGACTCGGCTTGGTGTGAAGCACAAGGTGCCCTTGCTGCCAAAATGCAGGAAAAAGGGCTGTCTCCTGAGTTTGACCAGTCCGGGAATCTATATGGCACACTCAAGGGCGAGGGTAAGGGATCAGTGACTGGTGTTGAAGAATTACCGATCGTGACCGGATCACATATGGATACCGTGGTGTATGGGGGCAAGTATGATGGTGCTTATGGTGTAGTTGCCGGTGTCCTTGCTTTGGAGTATTTGAAGAAGCATTTTGGAGCACCGAAGCGAACACTTCAAGTTGTATCTTTATGTGAGGAAGAGGGAAGTCGATTCCCTTTTGCGTATTGGGGTTCACGCAGTATAACAGGAATAACGTCTCTGGAAGATGTGGAGCATTTAAAGGATCAAGACGGCGTTACCTTTGCACAAGCGATCCGCAATGCGGGTTTTGGACCCGATAGTGCATATAGACCAGCTGCGAAAAATTATGGTGCCTTTATTGAGCTTCATATTGAGCAAGGTCAGGTTCTGGAACGTCTCGGACATTCGATCGGAGTTGTATCCGACATTGTAGGGCAGAAGCGGTTCAGTATTACCGTAATCGGAGAAGCAAATCACGCGGGAACGACACCGATGTCCTGGCGCAAGGATGCATTAGCCGGAGCAGCTGAGATGATTGCTGCAGTAAGGAATATCGCATTGCAAGCAGGAGAACCGCTGGTAGCCACGGTTGGGCGAATCACAGCCGATCCGGGTGTTGGGAATGTGGTTGCAGCGCGAGCGGTGTTTTCACTGGATATCCGTCATATTCGGCAGGAAAGTATTGATCGTTGCTGGCAGGATATGCTCCAGGCTTTTAGTAAGATTGCAGCCGAGCAGCAGCTTGGACTGGACTGGGAAGAACATCTCTCGGTGACGCCCATTCCTATGAATGAAGAGATGATCTCAGACATCCAGGATACC
Organism: Paenibacillus amylolyticus; assembly: GCF_050990605.1. Taxonomy (GTDB): domain Bacteria; phylum Bacillota; class Bacilli; order Paenibacillales; family Paenibacillaceae; genus Paenibacillus; species Paenibacillus amylolyticus_H. The sequence goes on along the minus strand of NZ_CP158832.1, from coordinate 3,576,951 downwards.
TGTGAACAGGAGCAGTTGTCCTATTGGCTAATGCCTAGCGGGGCGGGACATGATTCGCAGATTTTTCAGCCGGCTTGTCCGACAGCCATGATTTTTGTGCCGAGTCAGGACGGTATCAGTCATAATCCGCTTGAATATACAGCTGAATCAGACCTGATGCACGGTTTTCGGGTTCTGGTCCGGCTACTCTATAAATACGGTTACGGGAGTTGAATGAAGATGTCCAACTATAAAGAGTTATCTCCGTCCTTGCGGACCATTATGACCCCGGGACCGGTTGAAGCTGATCCACGTGTACTCAGAGCACTATCCTTCCCGATTCTGGGGCAGTTTGACCCGGAGTTCACATCCTTGATGAACGAGACGATGGCGATGCTGCGTGAGTTATACATGACAGATAACGAGTGGTGTTATCCTGTCGATGGTACATCCCGTTCAGGCATTGAAGCTGTGTTGGTCAGTCTGATCCAGCCCGGTGACAAAGTGCTCGTTCCGATCTACGGACGATTCGGACATCTGCTGGTTGAAATCTCGGAACGCTGTGGTGCGGAGGTTGTCTTTTTTGAGACGGAATGGGGAACGGTATTCGATCCGGAAGAGGTGATTAAGGCGATTCATACCCATAAACCAAGCCTGGTTGCCATGGTTCACGGTGAGACTTCCACAGGACAGATGCAGCCCCTTGCCGACATTGGCAAAGCCTGTCGTGACCTTGATATTTTACTCGTCGTGGATGCTGTAGCAACCATTGGCGGGACTCCGGTGGAGACGGACGCCTGGCATCTGGATGCGGTGATGGGTGGTACACAAAAATGCCTGTCCGTTCCTTCAGGAATGGCTCCTCTCACGTACAACAGTCGTGTGGAGCAGAAACTGATGAGCCGCAAAACCGTTGAACGCGGACTGCGAGACGCAACCAGTGCGCGGGCAGAAGGCCGCACCATTGCCAGCAATTATTTTGACCTGAGCCAATTGCAGGATTACTGGAGCTCAGCCCGACTGAACCACCATACAGAAGCCACCTCCATGCTCTACGGTCTTCACGAAGGTTTGCGCATTTTGCTGCAAGAAGGATTGGAGGCCAGATTCCAGAGACATCTGGTGAATGAACGTGCGTTGGTCGCCGGAATTCAGGGGATGGGACTGCAACTGTACGGGGATATGTCCAGTAAACTTCCGGTGGTCACTTGTATCAAGATTCCGGAGGGGATGGATGGTGAGTCGGTGCGCAGCATGTTACTGAACGACTTCAGCATTGAGATTGCCAGTTCGTTCGGACCGCTGAAAGGACAAATCTGGCGGATCGGTACCATGGGATTCAGCTGCCAACGCAAAAATGTACTTCATGTGCTGGGAGCGCTGGAAGCGGTTCTTCTTCGTCATTGCTACGTATTACCAGCCGGTGAAGCAGTGCAGGCGGCATTGGATGTGTATGCAGGGAAGGAGGGCGCTTTATGTTAAATCAGATGCCAATCTCCAGAGAGGTCATGGTTACTACTCCTCATTATCTGGCGAGTGCAGTGGGAAGCTCCATCCTCCAGCAGGGGGGGAATGCTTATGACGCTGCTGTTGCGGTCAGTGCAGCACTGGGCGTGGTATATCCGCATATGACCGGAATTGGGGGGGATGCCTTCTTCCTGATTCATGACGGAGCCAGCGGTGAGATTACTGCTTATAACGGAAGTGGCCGTTCAGCCGCAGGCATTCATGCGGATACATTCAAAGCGATGGGTATGAGTGCGATTCCTCAGCGCGGTGTGCTTAGTGCCATCACGGTTCCGGGCATGGTGGATGCATGGTGGGAAGTCTGGTCCCGGTACGGAAAGTTAACGTGGGGGCAACTGCTTGAACCTGCCGCGCAGTATGCGGAAAAAGGATGCCCTGTATCCCGGAATCTCCGCCTGTGGATGGAAAGGGATGAAGATTACATTATGGGGCATACACCGCTGCGAGCGGTATTTGCCCCGTTGGGTACACTTTTGCAGGAAGGCGAGCTGCTGATCCAGCCTGATCTTGCTGCCTCCATTCGTCTGATTCAGACGGAAGGGCGAGATGCTTTTTATACAGGAGAACTCGCAGATCGGCTGACTTCGGCTATTCGTGAGGATGGAGGTATGCTTGCACCAGCAGACTTTGCAGGTCATCGAGGGGAGTGGGTGAAGCCGGTCAGTACGGGGTACCGTGGGTATGAAGTTCATCAGATGCCGCCCAACTCGCAGGGTTTCTCCATGTTAATGATGTTAAATATGCTGGAGCACATTGATCTGTCTTCGGTTGCACGTACCTCACCGGAATTCTATCATCTGATGGCGGAAGTGGTGAAAAAGGCGTTTCGTGATCGTGACCAGTATCTGACGGACCCTGATTTCAGGGACATACCGCTGGAACATCTGTTATCCAAGGATTATGGAGACCAATTGTGGAATGAGATTCAATCTGCTCCACCTGTGGCACAGCCGTTTTTGTCCAAAACGATAGGTCAGGACACGGCGTATGCAGCGGTTGTAGATAGCGAAGGCAACGCCGTGTCCTTCATTCAGAGCCTGTATTTTGACTTTGGTGCAGCGTATGTCCCAGGGGATACGGGGGTGATCATGCAGAACCGGGGGTCTTTCTTCTCCTTAGATCCGAGAGATGCCAACGTACTGGAACCGAACAAACGCTCATTCCACACCCTCATGCCGGGCCTTGTTACACGAGATGGCAAACCCTATATGCTCGTGGGTACACAGGGGGGAGAAGGCCAGCCGCAAACCCAATTATCGGTGCTTACCGGAGTGCTTGATTACGGGCTGAATATTCAGGAAGCGATCAGCCTGCCACGTTGGGTGTATGGACGTACCTGGGGCGAAGAAGGCGATACGATGCGTGTGGAGAACCGATATCACGATGACGTATGTGCAACCCTTGCCCAGTGGGGACATAACGTTGAAGCGAGAGCACCGTGGGACGGTATTATGGGACAGTCGCAAGGCATTGTTATTCGTGAGGACGGCATGATTAGCGGCGCGGCAGACCCCAGGGGCGACGGGATGGCTATTGGGTGGTAACAGACAGCGATCGGAAGGTTAATTTGTCATCGGAGTGCAAGTGTAAGTATGTATGAGTTGAACGATATAGATAGACACAGATAGGGGAGATTGGCATGGGAACGATCCTGCTGAAAGGCGCACAGCTTGTGACGATGAATGCAGAAGAGGAAGTGTTCATTGGAGATCTGTTAATTGAGGATAACAAAATTAAGGAGATTGCATCTCACATTGACGTTCAGGCTGACCAGGTCATTGATGCTCGCGGCAAAGTGCTGCTGCCGGGCTTCATCCAGACACATATTCATCTGTGTCAGACCTTGTTCCGTGGACGTGCGGACGATCTGGAACTGATGGATTGGCTCCGTCAACGGATCTGGCCGCTGGAAGCAGCGCATGATGAGGAGTCCGTGTATTATTCAGCAATGCTTGGACTCGGCGAATTAATCTCTAGCGGAACCACGACCATTCTGGATATGGAGACGGTACATCACACGGACTCGGCGTTTCAGGCGATGGCACAGAGCGGTATCCGGGTCATTTCCGGCAAGGTGATGATGGATCATGGAGACGAGGTTCCGGAACCTCTGCGTGAGGATACAGCGACTTCGCTGCAACAGAGTGTGGATCTGCTGGAGAAATGGAACGGGTTTGGCGGAGGTCGCATTCAATATGCTTTCTGTCCACGCTTCGTTGTATCGTGTACCGAAGAATTGCTGGTAGAGGTCCGCGACCTGTCCAATAAATATCATGTCAAGGTCCATACCCATGCCTCCGAGAATCGCGGAGAGATTGAACTGGTAGAACACGAACGTGGAATGCGCAACATCGTATACCTCGATCATATTGGCCTGGCGACCCCAAGATTGGTGCTGGCCCACTGTGTATGGCTGAGTGAGGAGGAGAAAGAGATCATCCGCAAGCGCGGAGTCAAAGTCACTCACTGTCCTGGATCAAATATGAAGCTTTCCTCCGGAGTAGCGGATATTCCTGATCTGCTGAATCGTCAGATCGCGGTTGGGATCGGTGCTGATGGTGCCGCATGCAACAACAATCTGGATATGTTTCAGGAGATGCGTCTCACAGCCCTTATGCAGAAGATTCCTCATGGCCCAACGGTGATGGATGCACGGACCGTATTACGCATGGCTACCATGGGCGGTGCAGAGGTGCTTGGCTTGTCGAAGGAAATTGGCAGTCTCGAAGTGGGCAAAAAGGCAGATATGCTGCTGCTGGATCTGGATGATTTCCACACCTACCCTTCCTATGAGACAGATGTCTATTCCCGCGTGGTCTATTCTGCAACACGTAGCTGTGTGGACACCGTTATTATCGATGGCAGCATTGTACTCAAGAATCGCAAGATTCAGACGATTGATCGTGGCATTGTGCTGCGTGAGTCAGATAAAAGCATTGCGAGATTGATGAAGCGCATCTGATTGAAGCAACCTTATGCAATGCCGGAAAGGATGGAGACGACTATGGAAATGCATGATCTGTGTGCAATTGCAGCCCGTGAACCGCGCTGCGTGCTCGCAACAGCAATCAAGGTAGAGGGTCATGCTTACCGTAAGCAGGGAGTCTCTATGCTGTTGACCGAGGATGGCAAAATGGTTGGCAGCATCAGTCCGGGATGCCTGGAGAGTGATCTTCAGGCCCGGGTGAGCCGTGTGCTGGATACGAAGCAGATGGAATTTGCGGAGTACGACATGCGTCCCGAGGATGATCTGTCCTGGGGGGAGACGATTGGCTGCGGCGGACTTGTTGTTGTGCTGCTTGAACCTGTGTGTGGTGAACTCCGATATACGTTGCAGAAGATGCATGATTGTTTTCAATCCGGCGCTGCAACAGCGTTAATCCGAACGTTCCAAGATGATCATACGAGGGTTGAATATGACTGGAAACGGATTGAGCCTACGGAAAAGCGTCACCAGCCAGTCTTGCGCCCTGCACTCGTCCCTCCTGATAGTCTGGCAAATTATAATCCAGCTCCATTGCAGGTTGATGTACAGAATAGCAATAGTAGTATCAAGCATGAACATACGGTATCAACACAACATTCTTCCGATATCCCTCGCCTTACACTTGTGCCTGAAGTGGTACCTGCTACGTCAAACGAATCTCGCTCATCCCATCTGTCCGGTGATTCTCAACATATCTCTGATGCTGATGCTGAAATAGTGGCAAACAACACGGTTTCAACGAATCCCTGGGATCTTCCACAGCAACTCACTTCACTGTACGCGCCTAAACCACGCCTAATTATCGCTGGAGCCGGGAATGATGTTATTCCTGTTGCCAGACTCGCTCAATCCGCAGGATTCCGTGTTGTGGTAGCCGATTGGCGAGAGTCCTTATGCACCTTGGAACGGTTTCCTGAAACCGAACTTGTACTGGGTTTTCCATGTGAGATCATGCCTCTGTTAAACGTAAACAAAGGGGATTATTTGATTATGATGAGTCACAATTTCCCCCGCGAACGTGAACTGTTGGAGATGTTAGTGGACTGTGAGTACGCGTATCTTGGCATCATGGGTTCCAAAACACGAACAGCCCGTCTGCTGGATGGTTTACCACCATTGAACAATGTACATTCTCCCGTTGGTTTGAGCATTGGAGCAGATGGTCCCGAACAGATCGCCATCAGCATTGCAGCGGAATTGATCGCATGTAAACATAAGGTTTCTGCCTTGAGTTCCGAGGTGGTGGAGAAGGGAAGCGTTGCACATGCGAATGACGGGCATCGTTCTGGCAGCAGGTAGGAGTTGTCGCCTTGGTCGGGATAAACTTTCGGTTGTCATGCCAGACGGGAGGTCACTGGCTGCATGGTCACTGGAAGCTGCGCTGAATTCGGATCTGGATCAAGTGGTCTGTGTGGTCAAACCGGAAGATTCGTTGGCATGGCTGCCTGTAAAATGGATTGATTCTGCTGTGTATGCGTATCATCCCACAGATCGACTTCGAATTGTAGTCTGTGCTGACTATGCTTGCGGCATGGCCAGCTCTCTTCATGCTGGTGTATTGTCGGCCATGGAATACCAACCGGAGGGCGTTCTCATGTTACTGGGTGATCAGCCTCTATTAACAGCGCAGGATATGAATCGGGTGATTACGGCACTGGCTACCCACAAGCTGTGTGACTATGTCGCAGCTACGGACGGTGAGGGAGGCAAGCCACCCGTTGCTTTTCGCTCCTATATGTTCGGACCTCTGTTGTCTCTGCATGGAGATGAGGGGGCACGCAAAATTATGCGCAGCGCTAACTATTCAGGTGTACTTGTACCAATGTCTGAGACTAGTTTCTGGGATGCGGATACAGAACCGGAATTGGAACGTATTCTGAGTCATGTATATGAATCGCAGCAGACAGACTAAATAACAGGAGAAGATTATTAAACTATGTATAATTATAATTTAATTACATGATCAGGTCAGCCAGGCAGTCTGGTTGGCCTGTTTGTCTTCTTTTTACGTGTGGTGAAAGAAACTTCATGTTAGCTTTCGATAGATGATAATGCATCAAGCACAAATAGAACGCAGGTTTTATACATTTATCCAAAACGATGTGAAGGTAATTGACGTTGCTGCTTAACTCTCATATGATTTGAAGAATTATCTGGATCAGACGGTTGAATTTCCTGCCCAAGGAAGAGAGAGAAAGGGGATGCAGCGATGGTAACACCGACATACGGTTCTGGAGCATTGCCATCGGTATGGCAGCCTGAGAGCCTGCAAGAACTGCAAACGTTGAGAAGTGGACTGAAGGAAAAATGTTGTTTCACAGCAGGTGGAACATTGCTGCGAACCCAGTGGGAAGGCGGCTTGGTTCCAGCGCCTGAACACATGATTAGCCTGGCTCGTATTCCTGAAATGAGGGGTATATCGAATCGTGGAGATGAGATCGTCATTGGCGCAATGACCCGTTTAAAGGAATGTTCTTCACAGGCGTTGCTTCATCAACTGCCGATCCTGCAAGAAGCGGTGAAGGCAATTGCGGCTCCTTCCATTCGAAATGTGGCAACCATTGGCGGAAATATCGTATCCGGAGTGGGCGATACGCTGCCTGTTTTGCTTGTATATGATGCGGAGCTACATTGGTTGACTGACAAAGGAGTTGAGATTCGCAGTGTGTCTTCCTGGCTTCAGGGTGGAAGGGATGGCAGTCGTAATCCAGGGGATGTATTGATCTCGATTCATATTCCGATGAGACCGTCAGCTATGTTCGATGTGGCTGGTGAGCAGCACAGACCTGTTACACGAGAAGTTTCCTTTTACCGCAAGCTGGGTCGACGGGAGACGTTCAGCGCATCGCTGGTGACGGTTGCTTTATATGGTGAGATTGATTCGGATCATCGTTGGACCAAGATTGCGATTGCGGCAGGCGGAGGCTCAGGCATGGCGATGAGACTGCTGGAGTCGGAACAACAGCTTCTGGGTAGCGAAGCTTCTGTCATTCAAGCGGCGACTCTCGCAACTGCTGTTGCTAACGAATTTACGACGTATGGTGATGTATTTGCAACAGAACATTATCGCAGGCAGACCGCAGGCAACATGCTTGGCGCCGGGCTATGGGAGGCACTTCACGAATAAAAGAATGGGATCAAGCAAAGGGGGAGAGGGATCATGCTACTGAATCGGAAACAGAGCGGGAAACGCTGGCACCTGCGGCCAGATGGGGCACCCAAAGTAACAGGCCAGCTTCAATATCTGACGGATATGACGCTACCTGACATGATTCATGGCAGAGTACTGCGAAGCGAATATCCTTATGCTCGCCTATTGTCTATAGATACTTCGGAAGCTGAGGCGTTGGAAGGCGTCTATGCGGTTTTGACCTCCAAAGATGTGCCTGGTCTGAATCGTTTTGGCATAGCGACCCCGGATCAGCCCGTGTTCTGCGAGGATATTGTGCGTTATGTCGGTGACGCCATTGCAGCAGTTGCTGCGGATTCTCCGGAACGTGCGGCACTTGCGCTGGATGCGATTCGCGTAGAGTATGAGGAGTTCACTCCGCTGAATAGTACAGACGCTGCATTGGCTCCCGGCGCACCAGAGCTGCATGAGCATGGTCCAGGTAATGTGCTGCATCGCACGAAGATCAAACGTGGAGATGCGGAGCAAGCTTTTGCCACGTGTGATCATATCGTGACAGAGACGTATTATACGCCTCGCCAGATGCATGCATATATGGAGACAGAAGGTGGCCTGTTTGTCCCGGATGGAGAGGGAAGGCTGAATGTATACGCGGCAACGCAACATGGTTATAAAGACCGGATGCAGCTTGCGCGCATTATTGGCTGTCCTGAAGAAGATATCCGGGTGGTCTCTTCACCGATTGGTGGTTCATTTGGCGGAAAAGATGAACTTAACGTACAGCCTTATGGTGCATTGCTGGCCTTGAGATGCGGACGTCCTGTGAAAATGCATAATTCACGGAAAGAATCCGTGCGTGCTGGGTTGAAACGGCACCCAATGAAGATTGAAATGCAGACTGGCATGAGTCGAGAAGGCATCATACAGGCGCATCGTGTCCGCATTACAGCAGATACCGGAGCGTATGCCACACTGGGTGCACCGGTGCTGAACTTCTGTACCGAGCATTGCCTTGGACCCTACGCCATTCCGAATGTGGATGTGGAAGGTGTGTCTGTGTATACGAATAACGGGCTGTCCGGTGAGTTTCGTGGATTTGGCGGGAACCAGGCGATTTTTGCCATGGAAGGCCAGATGGATCGGCTTGCAGAGATCGTGAACATGGACCCTTGGGAGTTCCGCAGACGTAATATGAGGGAAAAGAATGACCCGGGACCGCTCAATCAACGCATTCTGGTTACGGATGGACTGTCCCAAGTATGGGAGGCATTGGATCGCTCCGAACTGTGGCAAAAACATCAGCATCCCCCGGCAGATCCTTCTCTGCCGTCGTGGATCAAACGCGGTGTTGGAGCAGCGATTGCCATGCATGGTGCAGGACTGGGTTATGGCATTCCAGACCCTGCGGGTGGCCGTCTGTCCCTGAATAACGAAGGCAAGATTGAGGTGGCATTCAGCTACGAGGAATTCGGTCAGGGGCTCATTGCAACGCTGGAAATTATGTTGTGTGATCTCTTCCAGTGCAGTACATCGGATCTCAGTATCATTATTGGAGATACGGATCGTGTGCCACACAGCGGCTCAAGCACTGCTTCACGTTCAACAACGATGGCCTGGATGGCCCTTCAACGGTTGCAGACTCCATTTCGTTCCCGTGTTCTCGCTGTTGCATCCGAGATGTCGGGCATCCCGGCGGATGAACTGGTAACAGGACCTGGGGGGATATGGCGCAAAGGCCAGCTTCCTGCCGAAACTTCAGAAATAGAAGCCCCCTCAGGCTTAGTGATCTTGTATGCTGAACTCGCGACGCAGGGCGAAGCCGATCAATGGATTTTCGATACGAAGTTCGATTACCCAACTACGCCGGACAATGTGGTAGGCGGGCATTATTTGTATACGTATGCGGCGGTTGCGGCAGAGGTGGAAGTCAATACGTTGACCGGAGAAACCAAGCTGCTGGATACACGTCATGTTGTAGCGGCAGGTCCGGTGATCAACCCCATGGGCTATATCGGACAGATTGAAGGCGGCAGTGTCATGGCGCTTGGATTCACGTTGACCGAGGATGCGATCATGCAGGACAGCTGCTATGTAACCACGAATCTCGACACGTATCTGATCCCAACCATTAAGGATATTCATACTCATCTGGAGGTTGAAGCCATTGAAGATTTGCCCGATGGTGATCCATTCGGCCCGAGGGGGATTGGTGAGATTGGCTCCGTAGCCCTTGCGCCAGCCATTACAGCCGCCATTCACCAGGCGACAGGCGTATGGGTTAATCGTCTTCCTGTACCGAGAGAACAACTGGTCCGGCCTTTAAATGTACCTTTGCAGGAAGGAGTGAGTCCATCATGAGTAAGCCACTTGAGAGTGACTGGGCAGCTGTTGTGAATGGCGAAGAGAAACATCTGGAGATCGCGCAAACGACCCGACTTGTTGATGTGCTTCGGACTCATTTGCAACTGACGGGTACCAAAGTATCTTGCGAAGTTGGCCGCTGCGGCGCATGTATGGTTCTGATGGATGGAGAGCCCGTGAATTCCTGTCTCGTCATGGCTTATCAATGTGATGGCAGTGACATTACGACGATTGAAGGTCTGCACGGGGATGAGAAAGGGACTCTGCATCCGATTCAACAGGCTTTTGTGGAGGAAGGTGGTTTTCAGTGCGGCTACTGCACTCCTGGCATGGTGATCTCAACCAAAGCATTGCTGGATGCACATCCTGAGCCTACACAAGAACAGATTGAAATGGGATTATGCGGGAATCTATGTCGTTGTACCGGTTACGGTGGCATTATTCGGGCGGTACACAAGGCAGGAGAACGCTGTGCGATAAAGGAAACGTCTGCCGAGGAAACCGTTAGTGAGCCGGGATGCAGGACGTAGACATAAGCAGGGTGAAATTGACGTAAGGTTCTTTGAAAAAGCATTCGATCCAGGAATGCTTTTTTGTTTTTTTTGGTTTACTGCCAAGTACAATTATCTAATGTGAGATGAAGTTCTAGGCTCAAATCTGGTTAGATAATGAACCGTTTTCGATTGGCTTCAATATTGGTGAAACGATGGAGTGATTTTGTTCAAAGTACTGGTACGAAAGAATTTAAAACATTCTCATTCACCATATATTTACAAATATTGGTGTGCATGCTATGTTTAAAATGAAAGCGCCATCATGAATGGGTTCATTGACATTTCATTATCATATTTCACTTGGGAAGGAAGATGGAATTGATGAAAAATTTGCTCAAAAAGGCAACCGCAATGATGCTGGCATTGGCCTTGCTACTTGGATTAATGACAGCGCCCGTTCATGCAGACACACCACTGTTCACCATCGAAAGCGAAGATGCGCAGCTCACCCCGGATCTTCAAGTAGTTACTTCAATCTATGGACAACCCAAGCCCGGATTCTCAGGGGATGGATTTGTCTGGATGCAGAACTCTGGCACATTAACCTTCACAGTGACTGTCCCGGAAACCGGCATGTACGTGATCTCCACACGATATATGCAGGAGCTCAGTGCAGATGGCAGGTCACAAAATTTAAACGTGAATGGGATTACCAAGGGGGCGTATATGCTGCCTTACACGACAACGTGGTCAGACTTCGATTTTGGTTTTCATAAGCTGAACCAGGGTACCAACACGATTGAGCTAAAAGCTGGTTGGGGCTTCGCGTATTTTGATACTTTTACAGTCGATTATGTGGATCTGGACCCCCTGCATGTGCAGCCGATTCTTAGTGATCCTGAGGCCACACCGGAAACGCAAATTTTGATGAATTATTTAACGGAGGTATACGGAAACCATATTATTTCTGGTCAGCAAGAGATCTATGGAGGAGGGAATGACGGAGATTCGGAACTTGAATTTGAATGGATTCATGATCTTACCGGAAAGTATCCGGCAATCCGCGGCTTTGATCTGATGAATTATAATCCGTTGTATGGTTGGGAGGATGGTACAACCGATCGCATGATTGATTGGGTGAATAACCGTGATGGCATTGCAACAGCTTCCTGGCATATCAATGTACCTCGTAATTTCAATACGTATGAGCTCGGAGACTTTGTAGACTGGAAAGAAGCTACGTACAAGCCAACAGAAACAAATTTTAATACTGCAAATGCGGTAATTCCCGGTACCAAAGAGTATCAATACGTGATGATGACCATCGAGGATCTGGCAGAACAATTACTGATTTTGCAAGACAACAACGTGCCGGTTCTGTTCCGTCCGTATCATGAAGCAGAAGGAAACGGCGGGCTGAATGGGGAAGGTGCATGGTTCTGGTGGGCTTCGGCAGGCGCAGAAGTGTACAAAGAGCTATGGGATCTACTTTATACCGAATTGACCGAGACATATGGCTTGCACAATCTGATCTGGACCTACAATAGCTACGTATACAGCACTTCTCCTGCCTGGTATCCGGGCGATGATCAGGTAGATCTCGTCGGATATGATAAATACAATACGATCTACAACCGTTATGACGGTTTGTCTGGCGTACCGAATGAGGATGCGATTACCTCGATTTTCTATAAGCTTGTTGAGTTGACGAACGGTACGAAAATGGTAGCCATGACGGAGAACGATACCATTCCAAGTGTGAAAAATCTGACCGAGGAGAAATCAGGATGGCTGTACTTCTGTCCTTGGTATGGCGAGCATCTGATGAGTTCTGCTTTTAATTACCCGGCAACATTGAAAACGCTTTATCAAAGTGATTATGTCATTACGTTGGATGAGCTGCCAAATTTAAAGGTTAACAATCCCAACCCAAGCGCATCCATCACCCCTGCAAACGTTGAATTTGACAAATACACAGCCAATCAAAGTGACAAAGCCGTAACTGTGAATGCAAACGGCAATACGCTAACTGCTCTCCGGGCAGGCACCAATGCGTTAACCGCAAATACGGACTATACCCTGAGTGGAAGCACACTGCTGCTGAAAAAAGCTTATCTGGCGACACTGCCAGTTGGCGAGCATTCGATTGTTCTGGATTTTAATCAAGGGCAAGACCCCGTGTTAAAAGTCAAAATTGTGGATTCAACACCGAGTACGAATGCTGTGATCTCTCCTGTGAATGCAACATTCGATAAAGCGACGAATTCCGCGCAAGATATGAATATATCTATGACCTTAAATGGCCGTCAGCTCACAAGCATCACGAAGGGAGATGTCACACTTGTAACAGGTCAGAATTATACAGCATCCAGCTCTGCTGTTATTCTGAACAAATCCTATCTTTCAACCCTGCCCCTTGGCCAAAATGTATTGACCTTTCACTTCAATGGCGGTAATAACGCTGTATTAACTGTGAACGTAGTAGACAGTACAGTTACTGTACCTGCCGGTGATTTGACGATTCAAGCGTTTAACGGCAATACAAGTGCATCCACCAACGGAATCTCACCCAAATTCAAATTGGTCAACTCCGGTAATACGGCCATTTCGTTGAGTGATGTAAAACTCCGTTATTACTATAGGATTGATGGGGAAGAAGCTCAGAGTTTCTGGTCCGACTGGGCCAGTATGGGCAGTGCGAATGTAACCAGCCAATTCGTTAAACTGGCGACTCCAGTTGCCGGGGCGGATCATTATCTGGAAGTGGGCTTTACAAGTGCGGCAGGATCACTGAATGCGGGCCAGAGCGCAGAGATTCAAACACGCTTTTCCAAAAACAACTGGACGAATTACACACAGACTAATGATTACTCGTTTAAGGCAACCGATAGTGAGTTCGCAAACCATGATAAGGTTACCGGGTATGTGAACGGTCAGCTGGTATGGGGAATTGAGCCGTAATGGTAGGTAGCACGTTTAATGGGCTGGATAAGGGGGTTGAACCTCTGATCCAGCCTTTTATGGTGTAGACGGTGTACATCCGTTAGACGGAATGTTCTTTTTCCCGTTCAGTTTGTGACGATGTATCCTTGTCTGTTCATATGCGATCTATTAGCTTTTTCGTATGTGCCATGATGAATTGAAGAAGCAGACCTGCACAACATACGGTTAATAATGTACCAAGCCCGATCGGTCCCCAAGCAGGAATGCCAACATCAAAAATACAAAGTAAATGAATGTTCTCGATACAAATAATGGAGTTCTAGTGATCTCATGCAGGATTAATGTTAAGTGGTCGATTGGAATGGGTGCAAAATGGGTCTGTTTAATATTATGTTGCAAATACAACAAAAGTGTTATAGATTCAATGTAACCCTTTTTTATTGCATTTGCAACTAATGATTCATGATTAACTTGTTAAAGGAATGTGAATATAGATGACGATTCGTATAGAGAGATGTACCTTTAAACATCTAAGTGAACTGCAGGAGATCAGTTATGAGACGTTTAATGAAACGTTTAAAGCGCAAAATTCACCCGAAAATATGAAAGCTTATCTGGAAAAGGCGTTTAATCGGGAGCAATTAGAAAAGGAACTGTCCATTGCGGATTCACAATTTCTTTTTATTTATGTTAAGCATAAAGTGGCAGGGTACATGAAGGTGAATATCAATGATGCGCAATCTGAGAAGATGAGCGTGGAATCCCTTGAGATCGAGCGGGTATACATCAAGAAAGAGTTCCAAAAACATGGCCTTGGTAAAGTATTGCTTCACAAAGCCATTGAGTTGGCAACAGCACATCACAAAACGAGTATCTGGTTAGGGGTGTGGGAGAAAAACGAAAACGCCATCGCCTTTTATGAAAAAATGGGGTTTGTACAGACTGGAGCTCATGCTTTTTACATGGGAGATGAGGAGCAGATTGATTTGATAATGACCAAAACGATACTATAACTGGTTCATTTAGGGGAAAGCTTGGGAGAAAAAATGCTAATTAAGCAGAATTCTTTCGGGCTTTTTTATATTTTGCCAGAACCGTTGAATAATAAAAGGTAGAAATGAATGAGAAATATTTCATAATAAATATTATGTAAACTTATTATTTTCGATGACCTTCATAACCTACATCTATGGCTTTAGCAAAAGTTAAAGTCCTGATTAATACATAATTGGCAGTAGAATTTTAGCTCAATAATCGTGAAAGGAGCCGACTGATCTCAAGGGTTCTCATGACCGTTTATTAGTTTATAACTACGTTTGGACAGCCAGTCGAAAATCGTTTTCGTTCGTTAGCTGTTAGAGAGCGTTACGTTCTTGATAATTACCTTTTGAGTTGTATTTACCTCATGTTAAAAGAACTTTTTGTGTATGAAACGGACGTGTTAATTCACCATGTTGATCTAATTAGTTTTTTAAGCTGAAAATGGAAAATAAAATTAATATTTTTAAGTGAGTATCAGGTGGATTGGGCTCTTGAAACGAACCAAAAAAGAAGTGAAATGATTCAAAATATTAATTGGATAAATAAGGTATAAATCGCTAAAAAGGCGCTACTACGCCCTTTTATAGATCAATTTCATATGGATTTGCGATGGATTTAGAACGGCTTTCACGATATGCTTTTGGAAATTGGAAAGGAAGTGGGAAAATGGAACGCGAACTGGCGTTGGAAATTGTCAGAGTAACAGAATTGGCTGCGTTAGCTTCAGCACCCTGGATGGGACGAGGTGACAAGAACAGTGCAGATGAAGCGGCTACTTTGGCCATGCGCGCCATGTTCGATTCCGTGTCCATTCGCGGCACGGTGGTAATCGGTGAAGGAGAAATGGATGAAGCACCCATGTTGTACATCGGCGAGGAAGTGGGCAACGCTGAGGGGCCTGAGGTTGACGTGGCTGTAGACCCGCTCGAAGGTACAGAGATCGTGGCCAAAGGACTAAACAACGCTCTATCGGTTATTGCAGTGGCGGGAAAAGGTAACCTGCTCCACGCACCGGACATGTATATGGAGAAACTGGCGGTAGGGCCTGCGCTTGTAGGCAAGGTCAGCATTGAAGATCCAGTTGAAGTCACACTGGAGAAGGCTGCTGCCGCATTGAACAAAAACATCTCGGATCTGACGGTGATGATTCTGGATCGTGTACGACACGAGAGCACAATCAAGACGTTACGCAAGGTCGGCGTACGGATTAAGTTCCTGAGTGACGGTGATGTTGCCGGTGCAATGGCGCCGGCATTCCCGGAGGCAGGCATTGATCTGTATGTCGGATCTGGAGGAGCGCCAGAAGGTGTGCTGGCTGCCGCAGCGCTGTCTTGCCTTGGGGGCGAGATTCAAGGTCGCCTGATGCCTGCCAACGCGGACGAATTCCAGCGCTGTTTGCAGATGGGGATTGATAATCCTTACAAAGTGTTAACGATGCAGGATATGATCGGTACGGAGGATGTCATTTTTGCTGCAACAGGTGTGACGCCAGGTGAGATCTTGGGAGGGGTACGGTATCTTGCGGATGATCGCGCCGAGACGGATTCGATTGTTATGCGTGCCAAAACCAAAACCATTCGGTTCATTCGTTCCCAACACTTCCTGCCGAACAAAGAAGTGCTGCACAAAGTAAGACAGCTCCAATCCACGCCAGAACCTTCGGATCGCATTCCGAGTCATGCGAAAATAATGGAGCAGGCTGAGTTTAGTCAATCCTCCGTTGATCTTGGCGTTACCACCACATTGTAAGCTGAACTTCTTTCCATTCATTGATCAAATAGGGTCAACTGAAATCGCTGTAGTGAGTTTGATAAGTAACTTGAACCCCTAAGATTACAGGGGGGCACGGATTCAATGAAAGTACCATCTCTGGCAAGATAATAATGAGGGCTTGGATGAACCTAAGCTCTCATTATTTTTTGTTTTAAAGCATTGACAACGGTTACATGGCATGAGAAAATGTACGCGCGTACATAAATATTTATTTTTAACCATTATATGATTTAATGATGAGCTATATAAGTTGAACTAATCATTTACACGATAACGGAGAGGACAGAAAAAAACTGGAAAAGCGAAGCGTTCGCCTAAAAGCTTTCTGAAAGAAAGCCACATCGGAAGCATACGCTATCCCCGGATTTTCCGTTCAGAAAAGGGAATCAAAAAAATCTGGGGATAACAGCGATTGGAAGGTTATTCTGTCATCGTAGTGTCAGTGTAAATAATCTGTAGTTCAACTTATATAAATGGGGGTGAAATTCATGGCATCTCGTAAAGAAGTGGCTGATCTTGCGGGTGTTTCCGAGGCGACGGTCTCCCGGGTGCATAATGGGGTAGGTCCTATTAAGGAAGAGACACGCCGCAAAGTTCTTGAAGCTTCCGAACAGTTAGGCTATGTGCCCAGCGCTCTTGCTCGCAGTTTTGCCAGAAGTAAAAGCGGGAACCTTGGCGTAGTATTGCCTTATGTTCCGAAGGCGCATCTGTTCTCGGCGTATTTTTTCTCGGAAATGCTGAGTGGGATTGGAAGCAAAGCCAGAGACAATGGCATGGACCTGCTGGTTATGTTCCGGACACCCGGTGAGGTGATGAATTATACGGATCTGTTCCGACGTCAGAAAGTGGACGCTTGCATTATCCTTGGTGCCAGAGATGAACATGAAGAACTGACAGCCATGCAGCAGCTTCACCAGGAAGGACACCCGTTCTGTGTCATGAATCAGCATTTTGCCGGCCAATCGTTCACGGAAGTGGATGCGGATCATGTGGAAGGCAGCAGGCTTGCCATACGCCATCTTACGGATCAGGGGTATCGCCAAATTGCTTTTCTCAATGGTCCAGACAGCTATTCCAACAGCCAGGAGCGAATGGAAGGTGTCCGTCTTGGTCTGCAAGAAGCAGGTATGGAACTGGAACCGAGTCTTTTGCTTGAGGGGAACTATAGTAGAAGAAGTGGCATTGAGGCGGCAGCGATTGTAGCAGATCGGCTACATGAGATTGATGCTGTCTTTGCGGCCAATGACCGGATGGCCATTGGTGTCATGCATGGTTTACGTGAGCGGGGAATCCGGGTGGAGGATTTTCCGGCATTTGTCGGTTATGACGACTCCGATGCCGCCGAGATGGCGGTTCCGCCGCTGAGCAGCGTCAGGGTTCCATTTTTTGAAATGGGTGAACTTGCAGCATCGAAGCTTATGCATGGGTCTGTAGGTATCACGCATCAAGCGAATAACTCTGTTGTAGCGGTAACGGAATCAGCGAGAGCGTTGTTGCCTACCGAACTGATCATCCGTGCTTCTTCTATCCGTCGATAGTTTATTGATACACATATGGAAAGAATTTTTATTATTCCAAAGGAGGAAATGACCATGTCAAATCGTCTTCGTGTCGGAATGGTTGGATACAAGTTTATGGGGAAGGCCCACAGTAATGCTTATCGCAGTCTGCCGATGTTTTTCCCGTCTGCTCCGCTGCAGCCTGAGATGTCCGTGATCTGTGGACGTAACGAGCAGGGAGTGCAGGAGGCAGCGAATCAGTTCGGCTGGTCCGAAAGTGTAACCGATTGGCGTGAACTGGTGAAGCGGGATGATATCGATCTGATCGATATTAACGCGCCAAGTGATGCCCACAAGGAAATTGCGTTGGAAGCAGCCCGTCAGGGCAAGCACCTTTTTTGTGAGAAGCCTCTGGCACTGTCGCTTGCAGATTCACGTGAGATGCTTCAGGCAGCAGAGGATGCTGGAGTCGCTCATATGGTCGGGTTCAACTATCGTTTCTCACCAGCGGTACAATTAGCGAAAGATCTGGTGGAGAGCGGACGACTGGGTAAAATCTATCATTTCCGTGCTTTTTTCTTGCAGGACTGGATCATGGACCCTTCGTTCCCGCTGGTATGGCGTTTGCAAAAAGAAGTGGCTGGCTCCGGTTCGCATGGGGATCTGGGCGCGCATTTAATTGACCTGGCGCGTTTCCTCGTTGGTGAATTCCAGGAAGTTATCGGTATGAGCGAAACATTCATCAAAGAGCGACCGCTTGCAGCCGAGATGACGGGGCTCAGTGCAAAAGGCAGTTCAAATGCGGATGCTCCCAAAGGAGAAGTGACCGTCGATGACGCGACACTGTTCCTGGCACGATTCGCTGGAGGTGCGCTGGGCAGCTTTGAAGCAACACGCTTTGCAGCGGGGCATCGCAGTACGAACTCGTTTGAGATTAACGGCAGTCTCGGCAGTGTACGGTTTGATTTTGAACGGATGAATGAACTGGAAGTGTATTTTACCAAGGATGAAGAGGACGTACAGGGATTCCGCCGTGTACTGGCGACCGATCCTGCACATAAATATGCCGAAGCCTGGTGGCCTGCCGGACATACGATTGGATTCGAGCACACGTTCACACATGAGATGCTGGAGTTGGTAACTGCGATCTCTGAAGGACGACAACCATCACCAAGTTTCCACGATGGGGTCGCTTGTCAGGCTGTACTGGAAGCGGTTGAACGTTCGGTAACAGAACGGCGCTGGGTGACGCTTGAAGAGATGTAAGCAAAGATGAACAGCGAGACAGCGAAGTCAGGATGAGGTTGAACACAACTAAAATATCCGAAAGCGAGTGATAAAACGATGAGTAAAGCACTGATTGTATGGGGCGGCTGGGATGGTCATGAACCGGAGCAGGTAGCAGCGATTTTTGAACGTATATTGAAGGAAGAGCAGTTTGAGGTTGAAGTCTCAAATACGTTGGAGTCTTATGCGGATGCAGAGAAGCTGATAGGTCTGGATCTGATCGTGCCATTGTGGACGATGGGACAGATTGAGCAGGAACTGATCAATAACGTATCAGCGGCTGTTCAGAGCGGTGTGGGCTTGGCTGGTCTTCATGGCGGGATGTGTGATGCCTTCCGAAATAACGTGGACTGGCAGTTTATGACGGGTGGACAATGGGTTGCCCATCCAGGTAACGATGGTGTGGAATACATGGTGAACATGAAGCGTGGCTCCAGCCCGTTATTGGATCATATTGAAGATTTTCAGGTGAAAAGTGAACAGTATTACCTTCACGTAGACCCGGCCGTGGAAGTGTTGGCCACAACTCGTTTTCCAGTAGTAAGTGGTCCGCATGCAGCGAATGGACCCGTAGATATGCCTGTTGTCTGGACGAAACGATGGGGCGCAGGGCGGGTATTCTACAACTCTCTGGGACACCATGCAGACATTGTAGACATGAAACCCGTGACTGAAATGATGCGCAGTGGTTTCAAATGGACAGCAGCAGGCAAAGAACTTGCCAAGAGTCGGGTAAGTGCAGCAACCGAAGTATACACAGGCATGGCGGACAACCAGAACTAATGAGATTTTAGTTTAATTGCAAACGTAAATTCAGTGTTACATTCATCTTCAATGGATAAACCATTTCTGATCCACGGCGAAGGGAGCCTCAGGCATGAAAACAATGAAAGTAGGCATTATTGGCTGCGGTAAAATCAGCGGTATTTATATGGAAAACTGTCACCGGTTCGAGGTGCTGGAACTTGTTGCTGTAGCGGATCTCGACCGGAAACGTGCCGAAGAGCAGGCAGCAGCCTATAACGTGCCTAATGTATACAGCGTCGACGAAATCTTGGCTGATCCCGAGATTGAGCTAATCATCAACCTGACCATTCCTTCCGTTCATGCGGATGTTTGCTTGCGGGCGCTTGAATCTGGTAAACATGTTTATGTGGAAAAACCACTCGCTGTTACCCGTGAAGAGGGGCAGGCCGTGCTCGAAGCAGCAAAACGTAAAGGACTGCTCGTGGGCTGCGCGCCAGAGACATTCTTCGGTTCAGGCATCCAGACTTCACTTCAATTGGTGGAGGAAGGGGTCATCGGCAAGCCAGTGGCGGCGACTGCATTTATGATGAGCCGTGGTCATGAGCACTGGCATCCCGATCCGGAGTTTTATTACGCCTCTGGCGGAGGGCCGATGTTTGACATGGGTCCATACTACCTCACGGCATTGGTCCAACTGATGGGGCCGATCAAGTCCATTGCGGGCATGACAGGTAAAGCCATGGAAGAACGCACGATTACGAGTGAGAAAAAAAGAGGTCAAGTGGTTCCCGTCGAAATTCCAACTCACGTTACCGGTCTGTTACAGTTTGAACAGGGAGCCATTGGCACATTGATTACGAGCTTTGACGTATTTGGCGGAAGTGCATTGCCACCGATTGAGATATATGGCACGCACGGCACTTTGCAGGTACCTGATCCCAACACCTTCGGCGGTCCTGTTCGTTACCGCTTGCTGGGTGAACAGGAATGGACGGAAGTTCCGCTTCTGCCAGGGTATCAGGAAAATACACGCGGCATCGGTGTGGCAGATATGGCCTATGCAGCACATGGTGGACGTGCACACCGGGCGAGTGGGGAACTGGCATACCATGTTCTTGAGGCCATGTGGGCATTCCACGATTCATCCGATGAACAGACGTTCTACCAGATGAAAAGTTCCTGCCAGCGCCCGGCTGCCTTGCCTGTGGATCTGCCATTGTATACATTGGATAAATAAGATAGCCATTATGGCTTATGTCACGACGAACAGCCCCTTTCCTTCAAAAAAGGAAAGGGGCTGTTTTGTATTAAATCAAAAAAATCTGGGGATAACAGCGATCGGAAGGTTGTTCTTTCATACTTATATAGCCAATTATGGCTCAAATCCCGCCTGACTGATCCAGATCTCATCTTCGGCAAAATGATCTTTCATCCGCTGTACCACAGTCTGATACGCATCTGGATGATACCAATGCTCCATCCCCACTTGCTGATAGAGCGACTCCATACCGAGTCGACGGGTGCGCTTGCCCTCACTGCCATCGCCCATGAAATAATCGTCAATGCATACACGCTGAACCAGAGGTCTCAAGATTGCTGCAAACTGTTCACTGCTGGGTAACACAGGAGCAATCGCCACCTGTGTAGGTATTCCGGCATCCCGTAACTGTTCCAGTGCACGTAATCGGCCTGCAATTGGGGGAGCGGAAGGACTGAAATGCTTGCGCATATCGTCCAGATCCGTCTCCACCGTCATGCTGACCCGAACCCGGTCACCTAACTGCTGTAGCAGATCTATATCCCGGGTAACGAGTGGACTGCGGGTTTGGACTAATACAAAATCGGGCGGATGCTGTACCATCGTTTCAAGCAATGAACGTGTGATACACTCCTTGTATTCAGCGGGTTGATACGGGTCGGTACTGGATGACATAAACAGAGTGACCTTCCCTTTCTGTAAGGCACGCTGCAATTCTTTGGCGAACACTCGGGAAGCCTCCTGTTTCACATCCACCCAGCTCCCCCAATCCTCTTGGCGAAATAAAGAGACAGGCATCTGTCTGACATAACAATAGGAACAACCGAAGGCGCAGCCTGTGTAAGGATTCAGCGTATGTGTATAGCCATGAAGGAAACCTGTTCCTTTGTTCATTAACGTTTTGGGTACTTTGTAAGATAAGTTGGTCTTCATAGGTTGTTATGCCTTTCACGGTAATGTGCAGGTGTGCGACCTGTATGTTTGCGAAATACAGTAATGAAATAAGCAGAGTTGGGTATACCGACATGGCGACCAATCTCGGTGACGGTCAGTCTGGTATGTTCAAGCAACTTCCGGGCTTCGGTGATTCGTTTATCCTGAATATATTGAACCGGTGTGCGACCTGTAATCCGCTTGAACACACGATGCAGATGATAAGGGCTGCCGTGACTTACATTGGCAAGGGTATCTAGGTTCAGAGGCTCGGCGTAATGATGTTCGATGTAATCCGTGATCCCGTATATCCACTCCTGATCAGGTACACGCTCGCCTGTTGGTTTACAACGTTTGCAGGGTCTGAACTTTCGTGCCAACGCTTCTTCAACATGTTGAAATATCAGCACATTTTCAGCTTTGGGTGCTCTGGACTTACAGGAAGGTCGGCAGAAAATGCCCGTTGTCTGCACGCCGTAAAAGAACGTTCCATCATAAGAATTATCGTTGTGGATGATGGCATGCCAGTATTTTTCATCTATCGATTCGGGCAGTATGCGATCTTGATCTGGACTTTCCACGGTAATCACCTCATCTTTAATTATACCCCTGATTCCAAGGGATTGACGAAGTTTCAACTTAAAAAGCAAGATATCAATATTTGGGATAAAGTACCTTCCTTCAATCTGAACGAAATATGAGCTACAATATACAGGATGGTATACAGGTTTATATCTCAAATGAAATTTATAGATGAAAGAGGTAGGTAAGCATGGTTCGTTTTGGCGTAGTGGGTACCAACTGGATTACAGAAAGGCTTCTTGAAGCCGCAGCACAGGTTGAAGGATTCCAATTGACTGCCGTGTATTCAAGAACTGAAGAAAAGGCTAATGCATTTGCAGATAAACATGATGTTGAACACCGTTTCACCAATCTGGAAGAGTTGGCGGCAAGTGATGTGATTGATGCAGTCTACATCGCGACACCGAATACGGTTCATGCGGAGCAGGCTGAGCTTTTTCTGAGAAACGGTAAACATGTATTGTGCGAGAAACCTCTGGCTGCGAATAGCGCCGAAGTTCGAAGCATGATCGATACAGCACGAGAACATCAGGCTCTGCTCATGGAAGCGATGAAATCGACCCTTGTTCCCCAGTTCAAAATGGTACTGAAAAGCCTGCATAAAATCGGTCCTGTCCGTAAATATGTAGCAGGATACTCTCAGTATTCTTCGCGTTATGATAAATACAAAGAGGGGATTGTCCTGAACGCGTTCAAGCCTGAACTGGCTAATGGGGCGTTAATGGATCTCGGTGTGTATTGTCTCTATCCATTGATTACGTTGTTTGGTGCACCTAACCGGGTTCAGTCCCAAGCAATGATGTTGGAATCTGGCGTGGATGGACAGGGTAGCGTGCTGTTGGATTATGACGGGATGGATGCGGTCGTTACATACTCCAAAATCGCCAACTCTCATGTACCAAGCGAGATTATGGGGGAACTGGGCAGTATCATCATTGACAAGATCGGTTCACCGGAACATGCAGAGATACGATACAATGACGGTACGGTGGAGCAGCTCACAGTCGAACAAAACCATCCGTCGATGTATTATGAAGTGGAGGAGTTCGTGAATCTGGTTCAGGAAGGCCAGAAGGAGTCCAGTATGAACACGCATGAACGCTCTTATGTTACGATGCAGGTCATGGATCAGATTCGGAAGCAGATTGGGCTTGTGTTCCCTAACGATTGATTCACATACAGGAAAGGCAGCTGAGAAGAGATGAGCAGAGATGAGCAGAGCAATAAACCCTCCAATGATTCTGGAGGTTTGGAACTGGCACAGATTGTTTTCATAGGAAGAACCTTCAAGGAATATATGAAGATGTTCAACTTAACGGTGGAGGATGTTGCAGGCAAATCCATTTTGGATTGTCCAGGTGGAGCATGTTCATTCAGTAGCCAGGCGCGCAAATGGGGTGCAGATCCCATGGCGGTGGATATGGCCTACGAATATGAGATTGACGAGCTTGAAGTCAAGGGATTTCAAGATATTGAGCATACGATGAAACAGCTTAAACCTGTACAAGGGATCTATGTGTGGGATCAATTTGGATCCATCCAGGGGTTAAAGGAAGAGCGAACTCGTGCTATCACAGATTGCATCGCAGATATGAGAAAGTTTCCTGACGGTTATGTGGCGTCTGTGTTGCCGCAACTTCCCTTTGAGGATGAACAATTCGATCTGACGTTATCCGCCCATTTTCTGTTTACGTATGCGGATCGATTGGATGTTGATTTTCATGTTGCAACGGTAATGGAGCTGCTGCGTGTGACCAAACGAGAGGTTCGCATTTTTCCGACGGTTGATCTGTCTGGCGAACGTTACAAGCATATGGACGCATTAAAATTATTACTCGAAGAGCGTGGGTGCACCGTATCCGAAGAACCAACGTCATATGAGTTTCAACGGAATGCGCAAACCATGCTTCACATTGTTAAACAGAATTGAACAAGATAGGAGGTTTTTCGGATGAATAAAGTCCTTATACTTGGGGGTACACGCTTTTTTGGCAAACGTCTCGTGGATCACTTACTGTGGGAAGGGAAGTCGCAGATCACAGTCGCCACTCGTGGTAAAACGGATGTCGACTTCGGACCCGAAGTGAACCGGATCAAGATGGATCGTGAAGACCTGGAATCTCTGGCAGAGGTTGCGCAGACAGACATGTGGGATGTCGTGTACGACAATATCTGTTATACACCAGATGCGGCAAAATCGGCATGCGAGGCATTCGCTGGGCGAACCAAAAGATACGTTTTGACATCCACACTCTCGGTGTACGGTGATCCCAGACCTGGATTTAAGGAAACGGATTTTGACCCGTATACATATCCATTACAGTATGGGAGTGCGGAGGATTTTTCGTACGGAGAAGGTAAACGGCTTGCAGAGGCTGTCTTTTTCCAGGAAGCGGATTTCCCGGTTGTAGCGATGCGAATTCCAATTGTACTCGGAATTGATGATTATACGAGAAGACTCCATTTTCATATTGAACATGTGCAAAAAGGAAAACCGATTGGCATGCCAAATCCAGATGCGGAGATTGGATTTATCAATTCCACCGAAGCAGCAAGATTCCTCGCCTGGCTTGGACATTCGTCCATTACCGGGCCGGTGAATGCAGCTTCCAAGGGTGCGATTACGCTGTCAGCCATGATACATCTGATCGAGACGGTGACGGGCATGCAGTCCCAGATCCTCAAGGAAACGGTGAAAGAGGACATGTCCCCCTTCGGAATTGAGCAATCATGGACGATGGAGACGAACAAGGCAGAACAAGCTGGATATACGTTTGAAGCTTTGATGGACTGGTTCCCGGGACTGGTTCGTGAGGTCGCTCTTGCATTACAGTCTGAGCGATAGAAATATCTGATTGGTTGGAATTGAAATGAACCTGATGGGCCAATCGGTTCGAACGAACTGATCTTTTCAACGAATGAACATCAAACAGGGTGCAACCGGAGCGTAATCTCCGGTGCACCCTGTTCATGTTTTACATTCTTTATATCTGAATTGAACCTAATCTAGTCCAATCATGCACTAGACTCTATTTTGGCTCACGTGGAGCAGTAGCCGAAGCTCGAATGCGCAGTTCTGACGGTAGAATGACGGTTTGGGGTTCGGAAGGCGCCTTGCCCTCAATTCGGTCAATCAGCATCTGTACTCCCTGAAACCCAAAGTCATATGCGGGCTGTGCCGCTACGGTCAGAAAAGGATCAAAGGCAGAAGCCAGATCCAGATCGTCGAAACACACAACAGAGATGTCTTCTGGCACACGTAGTCCCCGTTTGCGCAAAAGCCGAATGACCCCAATCGCCAGCATGTTGTTGGCTGCAAAAATGGCTGTTGGTTGGTCCGGTTGAGAGAGTAGTCGATCCAGTCCCACTTCATCGCTGAAATCCCGGTACCCGGTTCGAAGCACAAGCTCGGGATCGATATCCGCTCCGGCCTCACGCAAACCCGCTATATAACCTTCCTCCCGCTGTCTGGCGGTAGAAACCTCTGAAGAACCATTGACAAGTGCAATGCGCCGGTGTCCCAATTGCACTAGGTATCGGATCAGCTCAATCGCGCCTTCCCGGCTATCTCCGGCAATGATATCCGACGTAATGCGAGGTACGGTACGGTCCAGAAAGACAAAGGGAATGTGACGTTCCTGCAGCTGTTTCAGATGAGGGAGAGAACGATCTCCCGCCGGGGCAAAGAGTACACCATCCACGCGAGTAGACAGAATCGCATCTACGTAATCCTTTTCCTTATTGTAGTCCTCGTCACTATTGCCGAATAAAAGACGGTACCCACGAAGATGGGCTGCATCTTCAGCACCACGCGCCAGTGTTGTATAAAAAGGGTTGGTAATATCCGTAATCAGTAAGGAGAGCATCTGGGTTCGTTGAAGCACAAGGCTGCGTGCATTAGAGTTTGGGATGTAGCCCAATTCGTCGATCACCTGTTGCACACGTTCACGTGTCGCGGAACTGATGCGGCCTGTATGATTGATGACCTTGGAGACCGTCATGGCGGAGACGTTGGCTTTTTTGGCAATATCGTAAATGGTAATCATTAGAATCTAACCTTTCCGCAACATAGTCTTACCATTCTATAGGATAATGCCAATTGACAGCAAGATAGGCTCATGCTATGTTAGGGTTACCGATAACCCTGAAGGGTTCTGAACGTCTTCACTACATAAACCATTTTGTTAAATTCGCTCATGCACGTTCCATTATCTCGAATAGAGGAACTACATACATAGCTAATTAATGAAGTGGTTTATTGTTATTTTTAAAATATGTAAACGCATTCAACACTCAAGTAGTGCTTTGGATAATCTGTATTTGCAGCTCTTGCGTGCCACCCGGGTATCGGTTGTATCTCCGTCATTATCTCATTCCAAACAATGCATATGAATCAGACAGAAGGTTCCCAATTCAACCCAAATTCTATGAAACGAATTGAAGGAGGACACTCTAGTATGACACATCAGGATTATCGTTATAAGCAGGCTTTCCCCAAGATTGGTATTCGTCCCACGATTGATGGAAGACGCAAAGGGGTGCGGGAGTCACTGGAAGAACAAACGATGCGGATGGCGACATCCGTTGCCGAACTGCTTGCAGCCGAACTACGTTATCCTGACGGCTCCGCAGTAGAGTGCGTTGTGGCCGAGACCTGTATTGGCGGAGTGGCCGAAGCGGCCGCAGCATCAGAACTGTTTAGCCGTTCCAACGTGGGCGTAACAATTACCGTGACACCATGCTGGTGTTATGGTACGGAAACGATGGACATGTCGCCATCCATTCCTACGGCCATCTGGGGTTTTAACGGAACTGAGCGTCCGGGTGCAGTATATCTGGCAGCGGTACTCTCTGCCCATGCACAGAAGGGAATTCCGGCCTTTGGGATCTATGGAGAGGATGTACAGGACGGCGGGGATACAACAATTCCCGATGACGTGCGTGAGAAATTACTCCGTTTCAGCCGTGCGGGGCTTGCAGCCGCTACCTTGAAAGGGCAAGCGTATCTGTCCATTGGATCGGTATCCATGGGAATTGCAGGTTCGATTGTGAACGATTCATTTTTCCAAGAGTACCTGGGCATGCGAAATGAATACGTGGATATGAGTGAACTCACTCGTCGTATCGAAGAAGAAATCTACGATCCCGAGGAGTATAAGCTTGCGTTGGCCTGGGTGAAGGAGAATTGTAGCGAAGGGCCGGACAACAACGCTGCCCATCTGCAAACCGATCGCAAACGCAAAGAGTACGAATGGGAAACGGTTGTGAAAATGACTCAAATCGTGCGTGACCTCATGGCGGGCAATCCAAGATTGGCAGAGCTTGGTTTTACAGAGGAATCGATGGGTCACCATGCCATTGTATCCGGCTTCCAGGGACAACGGCAGTGGACGGATCATTCTCCAAACGGAGATTTTCTGGAGTCGATATTGAATTCTTCCTTTGACTGGAACGGCAAGCGTGCGCCTTATCTGGTTGCAACAGAAAATGATAGCTTGAATGGCGTATCGATGTTGTTCGGTTCGTTGCTCACACATACGGCTCAGATCTTCGCTGATGTACGTACGTATTGGAGTCCGGATTCGGTACAGCGCGTGACAGGGCACCAGTTGGAAGGAAACGCGAAGGATGGCATTCTGCATCTGATTAACTCCGGTTCCGCAGCTTTGGATGGCACAGGACAACAGAGCAAAGACGGGAAGCCTGTCCTCAAGCCGTTTTGGGAAATTACAGATAAGGAAGTTCAGGATTGTCTGAAAGCAACATCGTGGAGACCGGCATCCGTAGAATACTTCCGCGGAGGTGGCTATTCAGCGGATTTCCTAACCAAAGGCGGCATGCCTGTAACGATGACACGTCTGAATCTGGTCAAAGGACTGGGACCGGTACTGCAAATCGCTCAGGGATACACGGTCGATCTGCCTGAAGATGTGCATGATACGCTGGATCAGCGGACAGATCCAACCTGGCCATCCACCTGGTTTGCACCTGTTCTAACTGGATCAGGAGCGTTTACTTCTGTATACGAGGTCATGAATCAATGGGGCGCGAACCATGGCTCCATCTCGTATGGACACATCGGTGCTGATCTGATTACGCTCGCTTCCATGCTTCGCATTCCGGTGAGTATGCATAATGTCCCTGAATCGGAGATTTTCCGTCCGCGTGCATGGGGATTATTCGGCACAAGTGAGCCGGAGAGTGCAGACTACCGTGCTTGCAGTGTGTTTGGCCCATTGTATCGTTAAAATAACGTTCCATTCCTGTCAAACGCCATGTTCCTTGTGAAGTGAAGGTAACATGGCGTTCTCTTGAAAGCTGTGTTCAGAACTCGAATACGGCATATCGCTTAGAGTTAAGGAGGCTTGGTAGAATGGGCAATCAAGCAACACATGTGCTTGCTGCCGATTACGGCGCCGGAAGTGGCCGCGTAGTCCGTGGTTCTTTTGATGGAAACAGACTCTTGTTACAAGAAGTGCATCGATTCAACAATGAACCCGTGCAGCTGGGGGACGGATTGTATTGGGATTTCTTGCGACTTTTTCTTGAATTAAAACAAGGCATTGTGAAAGGGACGCAAGGCATCTCTCCATCGGTCCGTTCTATAGCTGTGGATACGTGGGGAGTGGACTATGGACTGGTGGATGGTGCGGGAAGATTGTGCTCGAACCCACGTCACTATCGGGAAGCACGCAACGCACAGTGGATGGACGAAGTTCTGCACATGGTGAAAGAAGAAGAACTGTATGCCATGTCCGGCGTTTTGCCGCAGCAGATCAATACCGTATTTCAACTGCTAGGCAGTGTACGAGAGCAGGCCGAAGGTTTGCGCCCGGATGTGCACATGTTATTTATGCCGGATTTATTTCACTATTATCTATCTGGTCAGCAGGCTTGTGAGTATACGATTGCAAGTACCAGTGGGCTGTTGCATGCAGGCGAGGCGCGTTGGAATGAACACCTGATCGGGCGTCTCGGTATACCGGAAACATTATTTCCAAAAATCGTTCAACCGGGTACCGTGCTGGGTGATTTAACAAATGAGTTGTGCGCCGAGTTACGTACTGGACCGATGGAGGTAGTCTCTGTGGGCTCACATGATACGGCATCTGCCTTGGCAGCAATCCCTGCGAATGATTCGGATTTCGCTTTTATCAGCTGTGGCACTTGGTCTCTGATGGGGGTGGAGCGTGATACACCTGTATTGGATGACCGAAGTCGTACACTCGGATTCACCAATGAAGGGACGGTAAGTGGAAAAGTACGCACCCTGAAAAATCGTTCAGGCTTGTGGCTGCTACAGGAATGCAAACGGCAATGGGAGCGGGAGAATCAACTTTTTACACATGAAGAACTGATTCAATTGGCTACCTTGGCAACGCCGCATCAAAGTTATGTATCGCCGGGAGATGGCGTGTATTTGGCGCCAGGGAATATGGCTGAACGAATACGGCAACAATGCAGTCTCACCGGACAGACAGTGCCTGTAACGACTGGAGCGATTGTACGCTGCATTCTGGAAAGTCTTGCACTGGAATTCAGACAGACGCTGGATGAACTGCAGTTGATTACAGGTACAAGACCTCGTGTCATTCATATGGTTGGTGGTGGTGTACACAATCGACTATTATGCCAGTTTACAGCCAATGCAGCCGGTGTCACGGTGGTGGCAGGCCCGGCCGAGGCGACTTCAGCCGGGAATTGCATGCTGCAATTCCTTGCGCATGGAGAAGTGAGTAGCTTGGCCGAGGTACGGGAGGTCATGGCTGCTTCCTTTTCCCCCGAGACCTATGAGCCTGAGGATACAGAGCTGTGGCAGGAAGCTTATGAAAACTACCAAAGTCTGAATCAAATCAAAAGGTAATGAACAGATTTAATGCAATGAGCATTGACGCAAAATGCTAAAAAGAAAAGTATGAGGAGTGGAGAAGACATGTCTGAACAGCAAGTAAGGGAAGAGTTGACGAAATATGCTCGCAGAGCAGTTGCCCAAGGGTTGGTGGTAGGACCAGGTGGGAATCTGAGCGCTCGCTCTGGGGAAACGATGTTGTTGTCTCCGAGTGGTTATGCACTTGAGGATCTGGAGCCTGACGAATGGATCGCCATTGATATCGAGACAGGAGAGACTCGTGCGGGAACAACACGCCCTTCTTCCGAAGTATTGATGCATCTTTACAGCTATCGTGTGAATCCTGATATCCAAGCCATTGTGCATACGCATCCGGCATATACGATCGCACTTAGTCTCGTTTTTGATGAATTGCCTCACTTGTTCCCTGATCAGTCCGCCTTGGTGGGCGATATTGGATTTGTTCCATACGTTCTGCCAACGACGAAGCTTCTTGCCGATGCAGTCTCAGCAAAGGTAGAAGAACATACGGCACTCATTCTCGTCAATCACGGATTGGTTACGACCGGTAAAAACCTTCGCGAAGCCTATTACCGCACTCAGGTGGTGGAAGAAAGTGCGAAGGTATATATGATCGCCAAGGCAGCGGGGGAACCCAAAGTGCTAACTGCTGAAGAATATAAGGAAATACAATCCCTTGAAAGTGAAGCCTATCGTGTGCAGCTGTTGCAACAACTCAAGTCCTAAACGGAGATTAATCATTCGTCATAACCTGACACAAAACTGGATAATCCTATATTTTTTCTCGACAACTATTGCATAACCTGAAATACCGAGTATAATACTGGGTAAATAGATGAAAAGGGGATGCAATAAACGATGAAAACACATGCTGATTTGAACTCACTTCTTGTTGACGATTATCTGGATCTCCTGAACATTGCAAAACAACTAGGTGATGACGAATGGAAAGATGCTATTCTGCAAGCATTGAAGGAAGAAGTTGATGCAAATCATCATCTGGATTCAAAAGAGGTAAGACAGGATCTGTGGATTCAATTTGAGGGTATTAATGAACAGATGCATGATCTGTTAATGCAACTGAAGCATGCCGACAGTCCTGAGGAGAAAGAGCAGATTATTGAAATGATCTGGGGATTGAAAGTAGACCGTCATGCGATCACACGTAAACTTGAAACCATGAGCCGTGCCAGCGCTGGACATGAATAAGCTCTAGGTTGATTATACTTTGAAGACCCGCGTGTTTCCTGGGATTATCCCTGGGACGCACGCGGGTTTTGTTTTTGCTTTTATTGTTTACTACACTTTAAGTGAGTGTTTAAAAAGGTCGGTTTTCAGTACCGAGAAGATGGGATGAAACCAGCTCTCTTAAAACTGTTTTGCGAAAGTGCGTGCTTGCTCAATAGCCTGTTGCTTGATTTCATCTTCACGATCTTTATATTGATTGTGTCCTTCAACAAAAATGCCATCAAGCTTCGGCACGCCGAGGAATGACATGATAATGCCCAGGTAACGGTGACCGGATTCCATCTGAGCCGCCGGGCCTTCGGAATAAATGCCACCGCGAGCCTGAATATGCAATGCTTTTTTGTCAGACAACAGTCCAACAGGACCTTGTTCGGTATAACGAAATGTTTTGCCAGCTACGCAGATCGAGTCCACATAAGCCTTCAGAATAGGAGGGAAAGAGAAGTTCCACATTGGGGTTACAAAAACATATTTATCTGCTGCGGCAAATTGATCTGACAGTTCATTCAAACGATGTACTTTCGCCTGCTCTTCGGCAGTCAGATCACTGCCCGATTGCAGTTTGCCCCAACCACTGAAGACATCCGCATCGATATGCGGTATATCCGAGCGATACAGATCAAGGTGAACAACCTCATCAGAAGGGTTACTTTCACGATACGCATCAATAAATGCTTTACCCGTAGCCATGCTGAAGGAGGTTTCATGATCATGAGGATGGGCAGTAATATACAATAAGGTAGACATGTTGTTCTTCCTCTCTGTGCGATTAGTGGGGTAAACCGATCTTGGCAATAATGAAGCGACCGCAGTAGTATGCATCGTTTCCCCCTTTTTATACGTCAGAAAGGAATTGAATGGATGGAGACAATACTGAATTGGATGCTATATAGTGACCAGATACTCAATCCATGTATAATATACAGGACGAGCATTTATGTTCCAACGATAATAGGGATGAGTGAGATGAGCGCACATGGGAATGGATCTGGAGAAGCAACGATTAAGCATTGAAGCAGCGAAATTGTATTATCAGTCCGATTACAGCCAGCAGGATATTGCCGCCAGATTGGGTGTGTCGCGTCCAACCGTATCAAGGTTACTTCAGTACGCGAAAGACCGTGGATACGTCCGGATTGAAATTATGGATCCGCTCGAGGATATCGACATCATTGCCGGAGAACTTAAGTCGAAATATGATCTGGATACAGCACTTGTATGTTTTGCCCCGTTGAAGAGTGATGAGGAAATACAGAAGCATATCAGCAAACGAGCAGCAGACTATCTCCAAGAGACGGTTCAGGATGCAGATATTATCGGGGTGACTTGGGGAACAACCATGCATGCCGTAGCACGCCAGCTTCGTCCCAAGCAGGTGAAAGGTGTCGAAGTCGTGCAATTGAAGGGGGGCGTAAGCCACTCCCATGTCAATACGTATGCCGCTGAGATTGTTCATTTGTTCGCTGAGGCATTCCATACGGTACCGAGATATTTGCCGCTGCCCGTTATTTTCGACAACATTGAAGTGAAAAACATGGTGGAAGCCGATCGACATATCGGCAGAATCGTAGAGCTTGGCAGACAGGCCAATATTGCTTTGTTCACCGTGGGTACTGTGAAAGAAGATGCGTTATTGTTCCGGCTCGGATACTTCAATGAAGAAGAGCAACAATTGCTGATGAACTCCGGTGCAGGTGACATTTGTTCACGCTTTTTTGATGCGGAAGGTCAGTTGATCAGCGAAGAGATTAACAGCAGAACCGTCGGAATTGATCTGGCCGAGTTGAGAAATAAGGAAAAATCAATCCTGGTCGCCGGGGGCCAACGCAAAATTGAAGCCATTCACGCTGCGCTTAAAGGTCATTATGCGAATATTTTGGTTACGGATCAGTATACAGCACAGGCTTTACTGCGATTCTAATTTCAAATGGAAATGGATGACAACATCTGCCACGCAAAAAGGGCGGATGTTTTGTTTTGTAAGACAGAAAATATAACGAAGCACTGTAAGTTAAATTATGAACAAAAGTTCAAGTTGATTTTTACATATGTGCATGTTAGGGTAAGGGTATAGAAAATAAATAGTTCAGATAAGGGAGAGATTCAATTGACTACACCACAATTAGCTAAAATGATCGACCATACGTTGCTTCGTGCGGACGCAACGCAAAGTGAAATGGCCAAGTTAACCGAAGAAGCGAAGCAATACCAGTTTGCTTCCGTATGTGTTAACCCCGGCTGGGTTGCTTATGCTGCTGAGCAGTTGCAGGGTACTGGCGTGGATATCTGCACCGTTATTGGTTTCCCTCTGGGGGCATCTACATCGGAGACAAAAGCTTTCGAAACTAAAGATGCGATTGCTAAAGGTGCAACTGAAGTCGATATGGTCATCAACATCAGTGCTTTGAAAGATGGCAAAGATGATTACGTTGAACAAGATATTCGTGCTGTTGTTGAAGCGGCTGCGGGTAAAGCTTTGGTGAAAGTTATTATTGAAACTTGTCTGTTGACGGATGAAGAGAAAGTACGTGCATGTCAGGCAGCTGTGCGAGCTGGAGCTGATTTTGTTAAAACTTCTACAGGTTTCTCCACAGGTGGAGCAACGCCAGAAGATATCGCTTTGATGCGTCGTACTGTAGGTCCTGATGTTGGCGTAAAAGCTTCCGGTGGCGTACGTAGCCTGGAAGATATGCAGAAAATGATTGAAGCGGGCGCGACTCGGATCGGTGCAAGTTCCGGCGTGAAGATTATGCAGGGTGGTCAGTCTACATCTTCTTATTAAGCAAAAAAAGATTATCCATTAAAAGTAATGTCATGTTCTCTGTACTTGGGCATTCGACTCAGGTACAGAGAATACAATTTATACTTTAATTTTAAATAACGGAACATAATGTAAGCGCTTAATAATTTTTCTGAAAGATTCATGATTTAGACTGCTTACAAACCTTTGAGCTGATTCCACATCCAGCTTGACTACCTTCAAAGGAGAGATCAAATGAAATTTCTAATTGCCCTTCTTGGTTTACTCGTTGTTTTTGGACTGGCTTATATCGCAAGCAACGGTAAAAAGAAGATTCGCTACCGGCCACTGGTCGTTATGGTTGTTTTACAAGTGATCCTGGCGTACGCCTTGCTGAATACTGGAGTCGGGACATGGTTGATTGGCGGCTTCGCGTCCGTATTTAAAAGTTTGCTTGATTATGCGAATGAAGGAATTGCGTTTGTATTTGGCGATTTGACCACCGTAGGTGCAGATACCGTAGGCACACCGTTTTTCCTCAGCGTATTGATGCCGATTGTTGTCATCTCTGCACTCATTGGGATACTGCAGTATATCCGAATCTTACCTTTTGTTATAAAATATATTGGTCTGGTATTAAGCAAAATCAACGGAATGGGCAAACTGGAATCATATAACGCGGTTGCTTCGGCTGTATTGGGGCAATCTGAAGTGTTCATTTCTGTGAAAAAACAAATTGGGTTGTTGCCAAAACATCGGCTGTACACCTTGTGTGCTTCAGCGATGTCCACGGTATCGATGTCGATTGTCGGTGCCTATATGTCCATGATTGATCCGAAATATGTGGTTACGGCACTCGTGCTCAACCTGTTTGGCGGTTTTATCATTGCTTCCATTGTAAATCCTTATGAGGTAACAGAGGAAGAAGATATATTGGAAGTGCAGGAAGAGGAGAAACAATCCTTCTTCGAAATGCTGGGCGAGTACATCCTGGATGGATTTAAAGTCGCCATCATTGTAGCTGCGATGTTAATCGGTTTTGTCGCCTTGATTGCGTTGGTTAACGGAATTTTCAGCGCGGTGCTTGGCATTTCGTTCCAGGAACTGCTGGGTTATGTGTTTGCACCACTTGCCTTTATTATGGGTGTTCCTTGGAAGGAAGCGATTCAGGCGGGAAGTATTATGGCAACCAAAATGGTATCCAATGAATTCGTTGCCATGCTTGCGTTAGCGAAGGAGACCGTATTATCTGCGAGAACAACAGGAATCGTATCCGTCTTCCTCGTATCGTTCGCGAACTTCTCCTCCATCGGTATCATTGCCGGTGCGGTGAAAGGACTTCATGAGAAACAAGGTAATGTGGTAGCCCGCTTCGGTCTGAAACTGCTTTACGGTGCATCGCTTGTCAGTGTATTATCAGCGATCATCGCCGGACTGTTCTTGTAAACCGGATTATTGGAAGGAGTGCTTAGGTTATGTCAACATTTAAAAGAGTACATCTGATCGTTATGGATTCTGTAGGGATCGGCGAAGCGCCGGATGCAGCAGAATTTGATGATTTTGATGTGGATACCTTTGGTCACATTGCTCGTGAACGTGGAGGTCTGAACATGCCTCACATGGCTAGTCTCGGACTGTCCAACATCAAAGAAATTGAGGGTGTGCCTGTAGCGGATGCACCTAAAGCGTATTACACCAAGATGCAGGAAGCCTCCAGAGGCAAAGACACCATGACAGGTCATTGGGAGCTGATGGGTCTATACATTGATACACCTTTCCGTGTGTTCGAAAATGGTTTTCCCGATGAGTTGATTCAGCGCATTGAAGAGAAAACGGGCCGCAAAGTGATCGGTAACAAACCGGCCAGCGGCACGGAAATACTGGATGAGTTGGGTCAAGAACATGTCGAAACGGGTGCGCTCATCGTCTACACATCCGCGGATTCGGTTCTGCAAATTGCAGCACATGAAGACGTTGTTCCCCTGAAAGAACTGTATGAGATCTGTGAGTTCTGCCGTGAAATTACCCTTGAAGATCCGTACATGCTCGGCCGTATTATTGCACGTCCATTTGTAGGTGAGAACGGTGACTGGAAACGTACTGCGAATCGTCATGACTATGCACTTAAACCTTTTGGTCGTACGGTTATGAATGAATTGCAAGATGGCGGATTTGATGTAATTGCTTTAGGTAAAATTGCGGACATTTACGATGGTGAAGGTGTGACCAAGGCTGTTCGTACCGTCTCCAACATGGATGGCATGGACAAGTTGTCTGAAACGATGGATGAAGAGTTCACTGGACTCAGCTTCCTGAACCTGGTTGATTTTGATGCCCTGTACGGTCACCGTCGTGATCCGCAAGGGTATGCTCAGGCGCTTGAAGACTATGATGCAAGGCTGCCAGAGATTTTTGCCAAAATGACCAACGATGACCTGATGCTGATTACAGCTGACCATGGTAACGATCCAACATATCGTGGTACAGACCATACACGTGAATATGTACCGTTGCTTGCCTACTCTCCGCGCTTCAGCGAGGGCAAAAAGCTTGATCTGCGCAGCACATTTGCTGACCTTGGTGCAACCGTAGCCGAGAACTTTGGAGTGAAAATGCCAGAATACGGCACAAGCTTCCTGAAGGATTTGAAATAAGTTTTTAAGAACATGGGATAGGGATGTCGGAGTAGCTTCGTCGCTGCTCCGGTTCCTGCCCTCATAATAGACTATATATAACTGGAGGAGATTCATTCATGAGTACACATATTGGAGCAAAACCCGGAGATATCGCAGAAACGATCCTTTTGCCAGGAGATCCTTTGCGCGCGAAGTATATTGCAGATACGTACCTTGAAGATGTTGTATGTTACAACGAGGTTCGTGGAATGCTCGGTTACACAGGTACATATCAAGGACACCGTATTTCGGTGCAAGGCTCAGGGATGGGTATCCCTTCCTTTGCAATCTATGCTAACGAGTTAATCAGTGAATATGGCGTGAAAAACCTGATCCGTGTAGGTACTTGTGGCGGTATGCAAGAGCATGTACGTGTACGTGACGTTATCCTTGCACAAGCAGCATGTACAGATTCCAGCATGAACAAACACGTATTCGGTGGATATGATTTCTCACCGATCGCTACGTTTTCCCTGCTGAAAGAAGCATATGACCGTGCAACAGCTAAAGGCATGAAAATTCACGTTGGTAACGTGTTCAGCTCCGATTCTTTCTACCGCGACGACCGTTCCGTAACCGAGAAGTTGATGAAACATGGCGTACTCGGCGTAGAGATGGAAACAACGGCACTGTACACCATCGCTGCCAAGTTTGGTGTTAACGCACTGACCATCTTGACAGTGAGTGACCACTTGCTGACAGGCGAAGAAACATCCGCCGAAGAGCGTCAAAAAACGTTCAACGATATGATGGTAGTTGCCCTCGATACAGCAATCACACTGTAATTGTTGTATTTTATATTCAATATCAATTGATTTTAATCGAAACTTTTGTTTTAAGTACGGAGTGAAGGACCCGGAATCGATTCTGAAGAAGCGAAGCGTTCGCCTAAAAGCTTTCTGAAAGAAAGCTGCTTCGGAAGGATACGCTGTCTCCGAGTTTTCTCCATTGTAAAATGGATCAAAAAAAACTTGGAGACAACAGCGATCACAAGAACGATCCGGGGCCGAAACGGTCTAACTACAAAGTGTTCAATACAATCAATACACACACAAGGAGAGATCATCATGAGAATGGTAGACATTATTGCCAAGAAACGCGACGGTAAAGAACTGACAACTGCTGAGATTGACTTTGTTGTTCAAGGATACACACAAGGAGAGATCCCGGACTATCAAGTCAGCGCATGGGCTATGGCGGTATTCTTTAAAGACATGACAGACAAGGAACGCGCGGACCTGACCATGTCGATGGTGAATTCCGGTGAAACGATTGACCTGTCTGCCATCGAAGGTATCAAAGTAGACAAGCACTCCACAGGAGGAGTGGGAGATACAACAACACTGGTACTCGCTCCGCTCGTCGCTGCGCTGGATGTTCCTGTTGCCAAAATGTCCGGACGTGGACTTGGTCACACAGGTGGTACAACAGACAAGCTGGAGTCCGTTGCTGGATTCCACGTAGAGCTTGAAAAAGAAGAGTTCATTCGTCTCGTCAACGAACACAAGGTTGCAGTTATCGGACAAAGTGGTAACCTCACGCCAGCAGATAAAAAGCTCTATGCCCTGCGCGACGTGACAGCTACCGTTAACTCCATTCCACTGATCGCCAGCTCCATCATGAGTAAGAAAATTGCAGCAGGTGCAGATGCGATCGTATTGGATGTGAAAACGGGTGCCGGTGCATTCATGAAAACAACGGAAGATGCTAAAGAGTTGGCACATGCTATGGTAAGCATCGGTAACAATGTTGGACGTAAAACGATGGCGGTTATCTCCGATATGTCCCAACCATTGGGTCTGGCGATTGGTAACGCACTTGAAGTAAAAGAAGCCATCCTTACCCTGCAAGGGAAAGGTCCGAAAGATCTGGAAGAACTGTGTCTGGCACTTGGACGTCAGATGGTATTCCTTGCTGGCAAGGCAGATTCCTTGGAGCATGCTGAGGAGAAATTGAAAGAAGTGATCCAGAACGGTAAAGCACTGGAGAAATTCAAAGATTTCCTGGCAAACCAAGGCGGAGACGCTTCGGTTGTCGATCATCCAGATCGTTTGCCACAAGCAAAATACCTGGTTGAAGTGCCAGCCGACAAAGACGGCTACGTTGCCGGAATCGTCGCTGACGAAATCGGAACAGCGGCAATGCTGCTCGGCGCAGGCCGTGCAACGAAAGAGTCCGAGATCGATCTCGCGGTTGGTCTGATGCTGAACAAAAAAGTCGGTGACCCAGTTAAAGCTGGTGAGTCCCTCGTAACGATTCATGCGAACCGTGAAGACGTAGCAGACGTCATCGCGAAGATCAAAGAAAACATTACGATTGCGGATCATGCCGATGCGCCTGTATTGGTTCATGATATCGTAACAGAATAATAAATCTTAGCAGCAGAGATGTAATCTCATGTCTGACTGAACATGAAAGCCCCAAAGCGATGTAATCCATCGCTTTGGGGCTTTTTGTCGTTGAGGTGCAGGTTGTTACTACTACTAGCAACTACTGGCTCTTTATTTTCTCATACGCCATCACCGAATCTGCGTTGGTATAAATATACGGCGTGGACGGCTCGGCTACAGGTGTCACCTTGGTGGCCCGAATCTCAATCGTATCCTTACCGTTCACCTGTGCAGAGCCGATGCTGCCATCGATTTGCACCCAGCTGTCTGTAGGGAAGCTATCCGCTTCTGGAATGTGAATCATCACGCCAAAGGGAGCCGCATCAGCGGGGCAGCACATGACGAGAAACCGTCCCAGTGCGAAATGTGATTCATGATCCATGCTTTTGTCACGATAAACGAACCCGGTTAACGAGATATCTTTGCCTGCAAATTGTCGCTGGAACATATCGATCGTACCGAGGGTTTCAGAGAAGATCTCGGGATAGACTCGGATGACCTGTTCTGCATACAACTTCTCTGCCAGTTCAGCGAATTCGCGGCTATACTCGTCTGGGGGAATGAATTGTACTTTGGTGGCCGATGCAGACTGAACAGCCGCTGGCTGTTGTGTACGATCTTGTACATTCAATTGCGTTGCCGGATCAGGTAAAGGCTCTTTGCGACGAATCTCGGGAGGGGCATAGGTGAGAGACATGCCTTTCTGACTGGCCATAGAGCTGCCGAGAGCCCGATCAGGTAACAGAAACCCCAGCAATAAGGGTATGGCAATCAGACCATATACCAACGAGCTGCGCAGGAATCCGGAAGGCGGTGGATGCTCACAGTCGCAATGAACTTCGTTACTACTGAACAGTCCATGCCAGGCCATGATAACAGCAATGAACAATAAGGGAACAGGGCAGCATAACAGCAGTTTTTGCATGGTAGGAGCCAAATAATAATGAAGTGAATCACTTGAATTCAAGTGAATAATGTAAACTGCCAACCCGCCGATCCAGCCCGCACGGATCAGGTTATGCCATTCAATGATGCGTGATCTTGGAACGGGAGGTTTGGTCATCGTATAGACCGTGTTGTTCATATCATCACCTCATCTCTATTCATAGTCAGGATGAAAGTTCATGGGATTAACCTTTCATGTCATGAAGTATGTTGCTCAACATTTATACCAGCAGATTAACCAGCCACGAGCCGGCGAAGACAAGCGTGATAATTGCTAGACTTAGACCAATAACAAACCGGGTACGGAAGGTCGAGAGCAGCATCAGGGTGCTTTTGAAATCCAGCATTGGACCCAGCACGAGGAAGGAGACCAGCGGCCCCAGTGCAAACGTATGAGAGAACGCAGAAGCCACAAACGCATCCGAAGTGGAGCAGAGAGACAGTACATAAGCGAAGCCCATCATGAACACATAGGAGGCGACAGGACCATTACCAAGTGAGATCAGATCGCTGCGGCTAATGAAGGTTTGGATGCAGGCTGTAATCAGGGCACCGATCACCAGATATTTACTCATATCGACGAATTCGTCTCCGGCATGAATGAAGAAGCTGCGCCAGTTTTTCACATGGTTGTGGTCATGAGCATTTGCGTGTGTATGAGCATGAGGTTGAGCCATTTTGAATCCAGGATGTGTCTTAACCTCTGTCACTGGGACCTTTGGCATCCGAAGGGGATTTCGACGAACAAACACATACACAAGCATACCTATGGAAGCTGCTACAGCAAAGGCCAGTCCCATGCGGGCAATGGTAATCTCAGGATGGGAGGGAAAGGCGAGCAAGGTTGCGGTAAATACGATGGGATTGACTACGGGACCACTCAAGATGAACGTCACTGCGATATAGGCTGGCATACCTTTGTGCATCAACCGTCTTACTACCGGGATCATGCCACATTCACAGATGGGAAAAATTATACCTAGCAGTCCCGCGACCAGCACACCACCGATCGGATTCTTGGGCGTGAGTTTGCGGACCATTTCTTCGGATACGAACCACTGCATGAGCGAGGACAATAACACACCCATGAGCAGAAAAGGTGCGGCTTCAAGAAAGATACCTATGAATACGGTTTTCATATTTTGCAAAGCTTCACTGTTCCATGCTTCCTTCAGGTCTGGAGCCATTGTGATCAACACGGGAACAAGAAATGCACAAGGGATCAGGAAGGACAGGAGCTTCAGATTGGCTGCCATTTTCATGAAACAGACCTCCACAACTAGGACTTTGTTAAAATATATGCTTGTACATGCGGTAACATACATCATTCCTATGTTCTAATCAACATTTTTACGATTAATCAAAATTCTTCATCATATTAGAGTTGACAACCCAAAGAAAACTGAGGTATAGTTCGGATTGTTCGTCTTTAATAGTAATTATTACGATTAATGAAAACGAGTCTATTTTTGATCCTTCATAGGGTCGGAGAGAAGATGTGTCATTACAATTTAAAATAGAGTGGAGGAAGCAGAAATGTCAGATCAACAGGTTCAACATCGGGTTCCAGTAACCGTACTTAGTGGATATTTGGGTGCAGGCAAAACGACACTGCTCAATCATGTGCTTCATAACCGCGAGGGAATGCGGGTTGCTGTCATCGTGAATGATCTCAGTGAGGTTAACATCGATGCAGGTTTAATACGAGATGGTGGAGGATTATCGCGCATTGATGAGAAGCTTGTAGAGATGTCCAATGGTTGCATCTGCTGCACGTTGCGGGAGGATCTGCTGAAAGAAGTCGAGCGGCTGGCACTCGATGGTTCTTTTGACTACATATTGATTGAATCCACGGGTATTGGTGAGCCGGTACCTGTTGCGCAGACGTTTACGTATATTGATGAGGAACTAGGCATTGATTTGACGAAATTCACTCGTCTCGACACGATGGTTACGGTAGTCGATGCTGCTCAGTTCTGGCGTGACTTTTATTCCAAAGAAACACTGAAGGACCGTGGACAGCAAGCCGGGGAGGACGATGTTCGCGGAATCGTTCATCTCCTGACGGATCAGGTGGAATTCTGTGATGTGCTGATTCTGAACAAATGTGATCTGGTGTCAGAGGAAGAACTGACGAAGCTTGAGAAGGCCCTGCACGCCATGCAGCCGGAAGCCAAGCTTATTTGCACGACACATGGGCAGATTGATCCGAGAGAAATATTGAATACAGGACGTTTTGATTTTGAAAAAGCAAGCCAGTCCGCGGGTTGGATCCGCGAATTAATGAAAGAAGAACATACCCCGGAGACTGAAGAATATGGAATTCATTCATTTGTCTATCATCGTAAACGTCCATTCCACCCGGAACGGCTGCTGCGTTGGATTGCGAAATATCCAGATAGCATCGTGCGATCCAAAGGTCTGATGTGGCTGGCGACAAGAAACCATATGGCGATTTCTTTCAGTCATGCAGGTACATCTAAGCAGCTTGCACCAGCAGGAATATGGGTAGGTGCGATGAGTGAGGAGGAAAGGCAACTTCACTTTGGTGACACGCTGCCAAGTATACCCGACTGGGATGATGAGTGGGGCGATCGGGTGACAAAATTGGTATTCATCGGCATTGACATGGACCGGGCAGAGATTGAACGTACGCTGGATGAGACTCTTCTTACCGAAGAAGAGATGTTGATGAACTGGCGTGAACTGAAAGATCCTTTTCCAGCGTGGAGTTGACAGTTAAATGGAAAAAATCTTCAAGTGCACGTATGCACCTGAAGATAAAGATAGTACTGCTTAAAGCATTTTAGTTAAAGTACAAATCACCGAGATAAAAATCGCCGTTGCCGTCTTTTTGTGGACTAAACACAAACGAAAGGTTCACTCCAAAGGAACCTGTCCATCCTTGAGGATAGTAAACAGCTTTGTAGCTTTTACTTATTTTAGTTTTGTCATTCATTGAAATAACTTTAAAATCAGCTGACTTGATGTTAATCAATTGATCTGCATATTTAGTCAATGTTTTTTTATCATTTGCTGCAATTAGACCTTTGACTTTGGTCTTGAATTTATCTTTTTGATATTGTTTGCCACGATCAAAGAAGTCGATCTCAGCATTTTCAATAACTTTGGACTCTATGTATTTATCAAATTCACTAGTGCTGCCTGTTTTAAGTGCTTTACCATACATTTTAATCAGTGCTATAGATTCTTTTTGCAATTTGACTATCATCTGAGCGTCAGTTCCAGTCATCTTGATTGAACCTGAAGTGCTTGAGTTACTTGAACTACTTGATTTACTTGAATCTTCAGAACCCGCACTACTATTATTATTTGAACCGCTAGACTTACCGCCACCTGAATTGGTGATACTTACAACTTTGTTGCTAACATTCAGAGATACATTGGCTCCCAATGCTTCTGCTGTGGTACTGACAGGCAAGTATACATTACCTTCATACACCAGTGCAATCAGTTTGTCTCCAGCTTCGCTTTTAGGCGTCCAGGACAAACCATTCACTTTGAAGCTAATATTACTGTCGAGTGCTGCTTCAATATCCTGAATTCCGTTTGAAGCTGCTACACCCAGGGCACCGAAAGCCAAACTGCATGTTACCAATGACCCAATAAAAGTTGATTTTTTGATCTTCATCTAGTTCCTCCGTAGGTAAAAGTATAATGATACCAAAGCAGTATATCATATGAAATTATAATGTGCACACAATTATTACTGTAGCAGATACGGAGTTGACAAAAGAAATACCATCAGCTACTATCAATAAATAGTAATAATTACGATTAAATAAGAGGAGGCAACAACCATGAGAGTCATTGTAACCTTAGCCTGCACGGAGTGCGGGGACCGCAACTACACAACAACCAAAAACAAACGTAACCATCCAGAGCGTCTGGAGATGAAGAAGTACTCCCCGCGTTTGAAAAAAATGACGATCCATCGGGAAACCAGATAAATTTTTTTGTTATCTTTAAATCGTAATATTTACGAAAAGAGGGAGTGGCATGATACTATCTTCCATGCGTGATGTTGTATTCGGCTATGGCAAAGAGCCGGTCATTGATCAACTGTCGCTGGATATCCATGTGGGAGAGTTCATAGGCATCACTGGCCCCAATGGTTCTGCCAAAACAACCTTGTTAAAGCTGCTGCTGGGGCTGTTGAAGCCCTGGAGCG
This sequence comes from Paenibacillus amylolyticus, assembly GCF_050990605.1. GTDB lineage: Bacteria > Bacillota > Bacilli > Paenibacillales > Paenibacillaceae > Paenibacillus > Paenibacillus amylolyticus_H. The sequence goes on along the minus strand of NZ_CP158832.1, from coordinate 3,532,351 downwards.
GCACGATACATATGAGTCCCCAGATGAAACGTGGGAACACATCCAATATCGGTTATGTGCCCCAGCAGGTGGCATCGTTTAATATTGGATTTCCCAGCACGGTGAACGAACTGGTCCGATCCGGATGTTATACCAGACTGGGACTTTTTCGCAGATTTACATCGGAGCAGGATGCCATCGTTGAACGCAGTTTGCGTGAGGTCGGCATGTGGGAATATCGGAATACACGTGTCGGTGAGCTGTCGGGTGGACAGAAGCAGCGGATCTGTATTGCCAGAGCCATGGCTGGGCAACCGCAAGTCCTGGTACTGGATGAGCCGACAACGGGAATGGACCGACGCAGCCGAGAGGGCTTCTACGATCTGATGCGCCATTATGCGGATGCTCATGGGTTAACAATTATTATGGTTACTCACGGGCTGGAAGAAATGGGAGATCGATTGGACCGTACCATAACTCTGGAGCGGCAAGAAAGTGAGGAATGGCATTGTTTGAGTACGAATTCATGCAACGTGCCTTTTGGGCAGGTGGACTGATAGGGGTCATAGCTCCGATTCTGGGTGTCTATCTGATGCTCAGAAGGCAGGTTCTTATGGCAGACACGTTATCCCATGTTTCTCTCGCAGGGGTAGCAATAGGTTCGGTCATGAATCTTAACCCGGTCATCTGCGGATTCGCCATTGCCATTATTGGTGCATTACTGGTTGAACAACTGCGTCGAAGTTACCGAACTTATAGCGAGGTTCCTGTTGCAATCATTATGACCTCGGGGCTAGCCCTTGCTGTGGTATTGATGAGTCTGAAAACGAATCTGTCCAAAACATTCAGCTCATACTTATTTGGATCAATTGTCGCGGTTAGCGATATGCAGTTATGGATGATGGCAGGTATGTGTGTCACGGGTTTGCTTTTTTTCATCATTCTCCGAAGACCGCTCTATAGCCTTACGTTTGATGAAGAGACAGCTTCCATTGGAGGCGTTGGGGTGAGAGGATTATCGTTTGCATTTGCCATTCTGACAGGAATGACTGTAGCATCAGCCATGCCGATCGTCGGTGTGTTGCTGGTATCTGCTCTCATCGTATTGCCCGCTGCCTTGGCACTCCGAGTATCTCGCAGTTTTACAGAAGCGATGATCGTCGCGGTAACCACGGGGGTAATCGGTATTTTTAGCGGACTGACAACATCTTACCATCTAAATACACCACCGGGAGGAACGATTGCTCTCATCCTGTTGGTTTTCCTATTGACTGGAATATCAGCGCAAAAGCTGATTGCACGATACAACCGCAAGCGTCACCGTAAAGAGAGAAATCAACAAGAACAGCGGGCAACGTTAGTTATCCATTCAAGGAGGAATACATCACATGAAATTCAGTAAAAAAACAGCACTCGGACTGTTGTTCAGTCTGACACTTATCGTCGCAGGTTGCGGACAGAAATCCGCTTCCGATACCAGCGCAGCTCCGACGGGCATTCCCGTTCCAGCCGAGACGGAAATCACAAAATTAAACGTACAGGTTAGTTTCTATCCCATGTACGAATTCACTAAAAATGTAGCAGGTGACCTAGCGGATGTACATACGCTCGTTCCAGCGGGTATGGAGCCTCATGATTGGGAGCCAACACCTCAGGATATTGCCAGCATTGAGAAAGCGGATGTGCTTGTATACAATGGTGCGGGGATGGAATCATGGATTGATCAGGTCACCGGAAGTCTGAGCAATGCTTCGCTCATTCAGGTGGAAGCAAGTAAGGGTATCAACCTGCTTGAAGGTGGAGAGCATGATCACCATCATGAAGATTCAGAGGCAACAGAACACGATCACAATCATGACCATGCGAATGAAGCGACTACAGAAGAGCATGATCACGACCACGATCATTCAGATGAAGCGACTACAGAAGAACATGACCATGATCATGACGCCGAGGGAGAAGAAGGACATGGGCATGATCACGGTGGGCTGGATCCCCACGTATGGCTGTCACCAGCACTGGCTGTAACGGAAGTGCGCAATATTGAAGCGGGATTGGCGCAGGCTGCTCCGGAACACGCAGCACAGTTCAAGCAAAATGCAGATGCTTACATTGCTCAATTGGAGTCACTGGATCAGGACTTCAAGGCGGCTGTGACGGATAGCAAACGCAAGGATTTCATCACTCAACACGCTGCATTTGGTTATCTGGCGAAAGAATATGATCTGCAGCAGGTACCTATTGCCGGGCTATCCCCTGAACAAGAACCTTCGGCAGCGCAGATGGCATCCGTTATTGATTTTGCGAAAGAGCATCAAGTGAAGACGATTTTCTTCGAAACACTGGTTTCATCCAAAGTGTCTGAGACAATTGCAAGTGAAGTGGGGGCCAAAACGGCTGTATTGAACCCGATTGAGGGACTCACCGAGGAAGAGATCGCGGCGGGAATGGACTACATTAGTGTGATGAGACAGAATCTGGAGGCACTGAAACTGGCGCTGAACGAATAATTAAAGATCTGTTTGATGCCTTTCACCGAAAAAGGTACAATAATACAACATGCTGAGGAATGGAGTGGCATTCCTTTGCCTTTTTGCGAAGCAGAGAGCACAGTCATGTGCTCTCTCTTTGTTGAATGAGGGACCGGATCAAGGATAACAGGAGGACGCATTAGATGAGTTTAAATGAGGAACATGAAGTATTGTTAAGTGAACAGCCTGCCCATCTATGGAGACGACGCAAGCTCGAGCTGATGCAGTGGACGGAACGTGATAAACATACGGTATCCGCGAAGAAAACGGAGATTTGGAACGGTGTTGAAGTTGATGCCGAGCTTGTGAAGGCACTGTCCATACTTCAAAAGGCGGGAGTAAAGACGGAATTTTCATGTGCAGGGGTGAGTCCGCTCGATGAACCTGTTGATCATTCCCTCTATGCGTATGTTACCCTTGTGCAGAGTGAAGTTGCGGATCAATTCGTGCACTACGCATGCCGTCGGATGCGGAATCGACTGCTCGTTACGCTAGAGGCTGGAAAGGGCCGCTATGATCTATCTTCTTTTTTCATTGGACACAATCGGAGCTTCTGCTGGTGGATGGAGCACTGTGCCTTACAGTTCGGAAGCCGAAACGAATTGAGTGAAAAAAGCGTAGTATAAAGGATAACTTGTTTATTTGAAGGTAAAGGAGGTATGGCACGATTGAATAAGTGGGTCAAAACGATACTTTTTCTACTAGGCTCCGTCTTTCTTACACGATTCATCCCATTCTCGTCCTTGTTCCGTAACCTGGATACGATGATTCACGAATTCGGTCATGCACTAATGACACTGGTATTGTCGGGTAAAGTGCTGCGGATTGAATTATATGCTGATCATAGCGGTGTAACGTATTCGTCCATGCTGACGCCAGGCAGATCGATTCTGGTTTCTCTGGCGGGATATATCAGTGCATCCTTGTTCGCCTGGCTGTTGTTTTACTTATACCGCAAAGGCTTGCATATGTGGGGACTCGGGATTATGACGGCTGTCGCTTTGGTGTCACTCCTGTTATATGTAAGAGGGGAGTTTGGCATGTTATGGCTGACCGGGTTCATCGTACTTAACGTTGTCATTATGATTTTTGGTGCCAAAATCATGAAGTACTATTATTTGTTACTGGCGTTTCTTACGCTGGAAGAGTCGGTCGTTAGTGCTGTATACGTTGGACTGATGTCCTGGACACAACCTTCACGGGCAGGGGATGCGGCGAATCTCGCTCAGCAGACATTCCTTCCGGCGCTATTCTGGGGAACGCTGTTTGCTTTGTTTGCACTGTGGTGTGCCAAGGGAGCACTCAGTCTCTTTTTCCGCAAAGAAGGAACTTCGCGATCGTCACGGTCTCGGGGATTACGAAGAGCGTAACGGATGTAAACTTATACAAAAACAAAGAAGGCACTTCCTTTCTTCATGAAAGGTGAGTGCCCTTTGCTTTTGGACGTACATCTGATATTGAACACATTGAACCTAATCGCCAAGATTATCCCATAACACATAAAAGTAATAAATCTCCTCCATAATCGCCTTATCATCCTGTGCTGCAACGCCGCCCTTCATCCGAGCAAGGGTGCCCAGAATGTCATATATCGTTTCACGCTCCACACTGAACTGAATGCGGTTGACGATTTTATCCCAGGCCTTCATCGCATAATCAATCTGTGACTTGGCTGCCGTCCACTGTTTGCCCTCAACGTTTTTTTCCAGCGTTTGCACTGATTCGAGTAAGCGATCTTGGGTACCAAATGGTTTTTTGAGATATGTTCCGCTAGCCATGATCGCTACGAATAGCAAGATCAAAAAGATTGGAAGTACATATAGCAACCAGAAACGTGTTTTCATTCAACCACCTCCCGCAATGTGAACATTTAGAATGGTCCTTCATAGTCACCCATATCCACTTTTTCGTTAAAACGATCATCAAAGAGATCAATGTACAATTTGTCATTGGGCAGAATGGCAGCAAATGCAATATCTTGAATCGTCACTTTTTGCTTTTTCAGTTGTTCGGTGAGCCACTTGATATCCTTATGTCTCTCATACAGGTTCTGTTTGATCAGAACACCATCAATGATCAGTTCGGTCATCAGCTTGCTTTTCGGGGGATGCATATGCATATCTTTGGCGGTAACAGGCTGATGCTCAGGTTTTAACACAACAGAGAGACTGCCATCGGGCTCCATGATAGCATAGTTGATTGTAGTAATATCAAATACATCTTTTTGGCGAAGCATGACGGTCAGTTCGTCAAATTTCACACGCATTTTATGCAGGTTTTGTTCCAGAACTTTGCCTTCCTGAATCACCAGGGTAGGATCGGAATCCATCAATTTGGAGAGGGTTCTACTTTTCATCGTTACGAACTGAAAGATGATCGTGATCAGTGTGAAAATGGTCAGCGAAACAAAATGAATCCATGCCTTCGAAGATAAATCTGTCGCAAATGTTCCTGCGATGGAACCGATAGTGATCCCGTTAATGTAATCAAAATACGTCAGGTTACCCATTTGTTGTTTACCTAGCACCCTTGTATAGATGATCAAGGTTATAAAGGTGATAATTGAACGAACGGTGACAACCCATGTTTCTTCCATCATTTATGGTTCACCTTCCTTTACTTCACTTTGCATAGTTACTATAACAAGCTTTTCCTAGGCTGGATGATCTTATGCTTAAACGCAAAAAAACCGAAGCATGGGTAAGTATCCCAAGTTTCGGTTTCATTAAATACCTATATTAGTTGAACTGATTCATTTACACGTTAATCGTTAAACACCGGAATACGCCATAAATCCGCCATCTACTGGAATGACCGTGCCTGTGACAAAGCCGGACTGTCTTTCATCCGCAAGCCACATCAACGTGCCCAGCAGATCCTCCGGTTTGCCAAAGCGGCGCATGGGTGTATGAGCGATAATTTTACTGGAACGCTCCGTAGGTGAGCCGTCTGGTTGCAGTAATAGATTACGGTTTTGCTCAGTCAGGAAAAACCCGGGGGCAATAGCATTGACACGAATACCGGATTCGGCCAGATGAACGGCGAGCCACTGCGTGAAGTTGTTAATGGCTGCCTTCGCAGCGCTGTATGCAGGAACTTTGGTCATGGGCGATGGGGCGCTCATGGAAGAAATGTTAATGACAGTGGCGGGAACATTGCGTTCTATCATATGTTTTGCAAAAATCTGAGTGGGGATGAGCGAACCGACAAAATTCAGATCCATCACCTGACGAAATCCCTCTACACTTACATCGAAAAATGTAGTGACATCGCTTTTTTCCAGATCTTCCAATCTGAAAATTTCATTTGTGGTGTTGGCACTGGCGTTATTGCCACCCGCGCCATTGATAAGAATATCACATGGTCCAAGCTGTTCCAGTACAGCATCCGCCGCCGCTTGCACACTATCGGCCTGGGTTACGTCACAGGCTATAGCAATCGCTCTGCCACCGGCAGCTTCAATCGCCGCTACAACTTCTTGCCCCTTGGACACGGTGCGGTTCAGGATGGCTACACTTGCACCGTGCCGAGCGAGCTCTTCCGCCATGGAGCGGCATAATACTCCAGCACCTCCGGTGATTACAGCTGTTCTGCCTTCGAGACGAGAGGAGCGTTCATATGGGTGTTCACTCATGCTTTTGTCCTCCTTTGCAGGGAATCCCAGACGCCCCAGAGATACATGATCCCCAAAGCCCGGTCATAGAGCCCATAGCCAGGTCGGCACTGTTCTCCCCAGAGATGACGACCGTGGTCGGGTCTTGCATATCCTTCATAACCGATATCGTGATAAGCCTCAACAACCCCTGCAATATCAACACTGCCATCCTGACTGCGATGTGAGGTTTCGATAAAGTCGCCATTATCGTAGATTTTGACATTACGAATGTGGGCAAATGGAATCCGATCCTTGAACTCGTGTATCATCCCGATAATATCATTATCTGCATTTGCTCCCAAAGAGCCACTGCATAACGTCACGCTATTATAAGGACTATCATATAGATTCAAATATTTTCGAACATTCTCCTGACTCGTAATAATCTTTGGTAATCCAAAGATTGGCCAAGGCGGATCATCCGGATGGATGGCCATTCGAATTCCCAGACGTTCGGCTGTCGGAATAATCTCTTGCAGGAAATAACGTGCGTGCTCCCACATATGATCCTCGGTAACATCCTTGTAGGCTTCGAACAGCCCTGTTAAATACTGCAATCGTTCCGGTTCCCAACCTGGCATTGTTAGTTCAGAGTTTTCGGTAATGCGACGAACCAGTTCCAAGGGTTCTATATCAGCGAGTTTACTGTGCTCATAGAAGAGGGCCGTTGAGCCATCCTCCATTTCCTTGTGCATATCCGTGCGAAGCCAGTCGAAGATTGGCATAAAGTTGTAACAGATGACCTTCACACCCACCTGAGCCAGTTTCTCCATCGTTTTAATATAGTTCGCAATGTACTTATCTCTTGATGGCAGACCCAACTTGATATCCTCATGGATGTTCACACTCTCAACGACATCCAGATGTAACCCGGCCTTGTCCGCTGCCGTTTTGACAGCGAGTATCTTATCCATTGGCCATTCCTCGCCAGCAGGAACATCGTGCAGTGCCCACACAATACCTTCAACACCCGGAATCTGCCGGATATGATCCAGCGTTACCGTATCATTGCCTTCGCCGAACCAGCGAAAAACCATTCTCATCACGTTCACCTCATCATGAATAGTAGGAAGAAAAATTAAGTCATTGAAAATAGGAAGGATATGTATCCTGCAGGACAGCCAAATCGGTGACAGTTAAATGCAAATGTTCGTGCATCAGTCGCTCTGCTGTATCGGCATCATGCTGCTGAATGGCCTTGACCATGGACCTGTGCTGTTCAATCAGGTGATCCCACTGGTGGTCGGAGGACAGCCGAAGCATACGACTTCGATTCAAATGTACATTCATCTGCTGGATAACAGTCCAGATGTTGCTTTTATTACAGCCTGCAAAAAGAGTGCTATGGAATTCCTCATCCAATTGGAACATTCGTTCATCATCCGGTTTGACCCTGCATTCCTGTTGCCACGCAAGATTCTGTTCCAGTGCCACCATCTGTTCGTTTGGAAAGTTCTCGCAGGCGAGCCTGATGACGGCTCGTTCGAGCTGTTCGCGCATAAACCGTGCTTCCTCAACGAGATTGACCTGAATCAGAGAAACGTATGTGCCACGCTGCGGGTACACTTCCAGAAGACCTTCCTGAGCAAGCCTTACAAAACTTTCTCGAACAGGTGTCCGGCTGACCTGAAACTCCAGCGAAATTTCTTTCTCGGAAATAGCTGTTCCCGGAGGCATTTTCAGACTCAATATGAGTTTTTTCAGCGTGTAGTAAACGACATCTCGCGTCGAGTAAGAGTTCTTATTCATGGAAGACATACTGCTCGCAGCAGGTAACAAATCGGCTTTGGATGATAACTTTGGGGTATATTCCACAACTTCAACTCCTTCATTGACATACTACCATACTTGTATGGTAGTATGGAAGCGCTTTATCGACATTATTTTAAATTTAGTTGATGATTCACTTGCGGTTTAAGAGAGTAAAGAGTACAATTCAGCTATTAGGTTCAAATGTTTAAACCAACAGACATTCAATATAGAAAATAGTACGTAGAAACATTGAACAAGAATCGTATGGAGGTGAAACCATGGGACAAAAAGCAATTAGCGTTTTTCAAACCTGTATCCCGTTATTTCAGGTGTTAAGTGACAACCATCGCCAATCCATTTTGCTGACACTCACCGAGAAGGGCAGAATGACGGTGAATGAAATTACCGACCAGTCCAGCCTATCCAGACCAGCCATATCTCATCATCTCAAGCTGTTGTTAGAGAAGGGGCTTATATCTGTGGAACAGAAGGGAACACAGCGCTATTATTCGGCTTCATTGAATGCATCGGTGGAACTGTTGAAGGAACTGGTAGCTGCTTTGGAAGAAGAGTGTCTGTAGATTAATAGGGATAAAACATGCTTTTGCATGTGTCATATAGGTTCGTAAGTTTAAACGCTTGATCAATAATAAACAGAGGAGTATGTATATATGACAACAACGATACAGGAAGTAACCAGTCAGGAAGTTGAACAGATTTTGGAGCAGCAACGGGAGTTTTTTCGTTCCGGGGCCACAAGATCGGCAGAAGCTCGAATAGCCCGTCTGAACCAACTCAAGCAGGCGATTCAAAAGTATGAGACCAGACTGACTGAAGCTCTATATCAGGATTTGGGCAAAAGTGAGTTCGAATCCTACACGACCGAAATCGGATTTATGATGGACAGCATCACACACACCATTCGCAAAGTGAATAAATGGGTGAAACCCGTTAAAGTAAAAACGCAAATGGCACTCCTGGGTTCCAAAAGTGTTATTATACCTGAACCCTATGGAGCCGTTCTGATCATCGGACCGTTCAATTATCCATTTCAACTCTTAATCGAACCATTGGTAGGTGCGATTGCGGCAGGCAACACAGCCGTGCTCAAAGCCTCAGAGAATACACCTGCGGTGTCCGCTGTAGTACGTGAAATGATTGCGAGCGTGTTCGAACCGGATTACGTACAAGTGCTTGACGGTGCAAAAGACACAACAACAGCACTAATTAACGCGCCATTCGACTATATCTTTTTTACAGGCAGTGTACCGGTAGGCAAGATTGTAATGGAGGCAGCTGCCAAAAATCTCGTTCCCGTTACGTTGGAACTGGGCGGTAAGAGTCCGGTCATTGTTGATGAACAGGCGGATATCAAAGTAGCTGCGCAGCGCATTATATGGGGCAAACTGCTCAATACAGGGCAGACCTGTATCGCACCCGATTATTTGCTCGTGCATGAGCGTGTGAAGGAATCGTTAATTACGGAGATGAAAGCGGCGATTGTGTCCTTCTTTGGTACGGATATCCAGCACAACAAGGACTATGGGCGAATCGTGAACAAGGGTCATTTTAAACGTCTGACGACTTTGATAGAACGGGATCAGGCCAAAGTGATATATGGGGGAGCTTCGGATGAGGAAGATCGTTTCATTGAACCTACATTAATTGATGCAGAGTCCTGGGATGCAGCGACGATGGAAGATGAGATATTTGGACCGATTCTGCCGATCATCAGCTACCGTAACCTCGATGAAGCGATTTTTGAGATCGTAAAGCGGCCGAAACCACTCGCTTTGTACCTGTTTACTTCCGACACCCGGATTCAGGACAAAGTGCTGCGTGAAGTTTCTTTTGGAGGCGGCTGCATTAACGATACGATCACACATGTTGCGAATCCGCGTCTGCCGTTTGGCGGTGTTGGTCATTCCGGTGTTGGTTCATATCATGGGAAGTACAGCTTCGAAACCTTCTCCCATCTGAAAAGTGTACTGAAGAAAAGCACCAAATTAAATCTGCCAATTCTGTATCCACCGTATGATAACAAGCTGAAGTTGATTAGACGTTTGCTGAAATAAATAAGAAAGCCCAACAGCCTGCTACTGGACTTTATTCCAGAGCAGGCTTTTCCTGTCGGTAGCGGGATGGTGACATGCCGGACCAGCGCTTGAATTGACGACTGAAATGGGCAATATCCTTGTAACCAAGCATAACGGCAATATTCTGCACGGACAGCTTCGGATTGCCCAGAAGAAGCTTCGCTTCATGCAAAACCAGCTGGGACAATACAGCACGGGGAGACTGACCGAACACCTGCTTGAACACGCGATTACAGTGAGAAGAACTGATGCCCAGCTCTGCTGCAATATCATCAATGCCATAGTGACCGTTCGATTCATGTCCCTGTTTGAATTGCTGACTCATCAGGCCTTGCAGTCGATTACGAATCTGGTGGGCAAGTTCGATCTTTTCATGCCCGTCGGTGAACCATTGCGCTGCCTCTTGCGAGACCGCCTCCCACAGATGGCCAAATAGTTCGAATACTGCAGATTGCAGCTGCATACGCTGCACCATTGTATTGGCTGTTTCATCATCCGCAGATGACATCAATTTGCGTAAAACCGGCTCAATCTGCCTTGTAACCGGACTATCCGCGCTGAATCGCACTTGTTTGATGCGTGCCAGCAACGATAGGAACAACGGATCATCAATGTCAAAATGCATGCAAAAATACGTGAATCCCTTGCCGTTATGGCTCTGGCTGGAATGAATGCTTCCTGGAGGAATCAGGAGCAGTTCGCCAGCCTTTTGAATATATAGGGTACCGTTCACCATCATGTGCTGCTCGCCTTCCGTGACATAATTCAATTCATATTGAGGATGCTCATGCGCCGGATAATCCCAGTCCATACCGACACTTCGTAAATGAATGGCGAACAGATTGACGGTTGTTTGCACATCTGGATAAAAAACTTCATGGACACTTTCTCCCAAAGTAGGAGGCAAGTACGTTGAAGACATGGAAAATCCCCCTTTATAGAGGTTGTTCAAAAAAAGCGCTTTTGAACACGCACTTATATCATATGGAATGGTTATGTGTAACCGCTTTAATCCATTATAGTCTATCAGCTTGATTTGGGTAAATATCCGATTGATTTGATCATGGTCTGAGGTGGAACCACGTGTTAGGATGGGGCTAATGAAAACGTATGCAAACTATTTTGAGAGGGGTTATGACGTGAGCACATCCAAATCCATCTTTTATAATGCACATCATGCACCAATTGGTGCTTTTGCGAGTTTTACACTGGGATACAAAGGAGCCAAAGGCGGGTTGGGTCTTGAACTCGGCAAACCGGCAGACCAGAATGTATATATTGGATTACAATCTCGTGATGGAGAGAATTATCAGGCGCTTCCTTTTTATGAAGCTTCCGAGGATGAGAGCAGCCGCTATGATGTAGAGAAGTTGGATAACGGGGACACGGCGTCAACCACAGCGTCCAAAGTTTCACAACCTCTTATTACGGCTTTTCGTGATGAAGATATTACCCGTGAATTCACCTCAGGCATGGATACGTGGACTGCAGGAGACCTGACGTTCCGTATCTACTCGCCTGTACGTCCCGTACCGGATCCAACGAGTGGGGATCGTGAAGAATTAATGGATGCACTCGTACCTGCCGTATTGGTTGAGATGACGATTGACAATACGCAAGGTCAACATTCACGGAAAGCCTACTTTGGCTATCAGGGCAATGATCCGTACTCTGCGATGCGTCTGATTGGGGGGCCGGAAGGCGGCTCCATCACAGGTGTGGGACAAGGTCGACTCACAGCGATTATGTCGGCAGATGACGGACTGTGGCCCGCACGCGGATTTACGCTGGAGAAACTTTTGCAGGAGCAACATCGGGAGAATCTGGCATTTGGACTTGGCTCAACCGCTGCACTACTGATGGAAGTGCCGGCTGGAGAGAAACGTACGTATCAATTCGCCGTATGTTTTTATCGCGGAGGCATTGTGACCACCGGTATGGATACAACGTATTGGTATACACGCTATTTCTCCGATATTCAGGCAGCTGGAGCGTATGCACTCCAACGCTTCAGTGAGTTGACTTCATCCTGTGGAGAGGTTGAACAGCGCCTTGGAACAGGAGCTTTGACCGAAGATCAATCATTCATGCTTGCTCATTCCATTCACAGCTATTATGCCAGTACTCAACTGCTGGATGCCGAGGGTGAGCCACTCTGGGTGGTGAACGAAGGGGAGTATCGCATGATGAACACACTTGATCTGACGGCTGATCAGTTGTACTTCGAGCTTGCCTTGAATCCATGGACGGTGCGTAATGAGCTGGAGTGGTTTGTGAAACGATACAGTTATACGGATCAGGTTCGTTTCCCCGGGGAAGAGAAGTTATATCCGGGCGGAATTACCTTTACCCATGATATTGGTGTTGCCAATGTGTTCTCACGCCCCGGGCACTCGGCATATGAACTGGTTGGCATTGATGACTGCTTCTCACAGATGAGCCACGAGGAACTGGTGAACTGGCTCTGCTGCGCGACAGTATACATTGAACAGACACAGGATCAAACATTTGTGAAAAATATGTTGCCTGTTATCCAGGATTGCTTCGAAAGCATGCTTAATCGTGACCATCCTAACGCTGAACAGCGTAACGGACTGATGGGTCTGGATAGCAGCCGTACCCAAGGTGGAGCAGAAATTACAACTTACGACAGTCTGGATGTGTCACTTGGCCAGTCTCGCAATAATATCTATCTGGCGGGTAAATGTTGGGCGGTCTATGTTGCACTGGAGAAGCTGTTCGCAACGGAGAAGTTGGCAGAACTGTCACATCAAGCAGGGCTTCAGGCGGATCGCTGCGCTGCCAGCATTGCTGCACAGTTGACTGACGGCGGCTACATTCCAGCAGTTATTGCAGAGAATAATGATTCTCGAATCATTCCTTCGATTGAAGGTCTGGTGTTCCCTTACTTTACAGGATGTGAAGCAGCACTGGATGTGAATGGTCGCTTTGGACCTTATCTGAAAGCACTCCAAACTCATCTGAAGACGGTTCTTGTGCCGGGAACATGCCTGTTTGAAGATGGCGGCTGGAAACTGTCCTCAACCAGCAATAACTCGTGGTTAAGCAAAATCTATTTGTCCCAGTTTATCGCTAGAGAGTTACTGGGCGTGGAATGGGATGAGACAGGCAAGGCAGCAGACGCGGCGCATGTCAACTGGCTGCTGCATCCGGAGGAATCCTACTGGTGCTGGAGTGACCAGATCCTGTCAGGTGTGGCGGTTGGCAGCAAATACTACCCGCGTGGTGTAACGTCGATTCTATGGTTGCTCGAAGGAAAAGGTAATCGTCTTGCCCAGATCTATGCGAGTAAGGAGGCGGTACAATGAGCCAATCTATTGTTCAATCTGCCTTATCAGGTCCGCAGTATGATGCGTGGCTGGGGTATCACTCCGAATTGCCAATAGCGAATGGACTTGCTCCAAAGGTGGCTCCTGCTTGGAGCAAGCTGATATTGGCGGAAGAGAACCATGGAGTAATCACAACAGCGCTGACCGAACTTTCACGGGGACTGGAGAAGCTGTATGGCGTGAAACCGACAGTCAGCCATCTGTCTGACGCTCAGCAAGCTGAACGGGACAATCACACTTCCACTCCCGCAATACGAATCGGCACTTGGACAGGGAGCGATTCCGTGGCTGGGTTGTTCAGCGAAACAGAGCGTTCAACTGTTCAAGGAGAAGGGTACATCATTCGTGAGAACGAGACCGAGGGTGGAATGGTCATTGGATCAGAGACCCCCCAAGGTGTGCTCTATGGCGCATTCCATCTGCTTCGAGAGCTGACAATGGATCAAGGAAGTGCAAGTAAAGCCGATGACGCTGCGAATAAGTGGAGCTTCATTATAGAGCAACCTAACAATTCACTACGAATGATTAATCAGTGGGATAACGTAGACGGCAGCATTGAACGTGGTTACGCAGGAGACTCCATTTTCTATGATAACGGGGAATTCACGCTGGACTTGGGACGCATCAGGGATTACGCACGTTTGCTCGCTTCCACGGGCATCAATGCCATATCGATCAACAACGTCAATGTACACCGCCGTGAGAGTCTGTTTCTGACGGAACGTTATCTTGGTGATGTGGCGAAGGTTGCCGCTGAATTCAGAGCGTATGGCATTAGATTGTTCCTGAGCGCCAACTACGCGAGTCCAATTGAGATTGGTGGATTGCCTACGGCTGATCCGCTGGATGCGCAGGTACGGGAATGGTGGAACATTCAAACGGCCAAGGTGTACGCAGCGATTCCGGATTTTGGCGGTTATCTGATCAAGGCAGACTCCGAGAATCGTCCGGGACCATTCACGTATAACCGTGATCATGCCGATGGTGCAAACATGCTGGCTGAAGCCCTTCGGCCATTCGGTGGATTGGTCATCTGGCGTTGTTTCGTCTATAACTGCAAACAAGACTGGCGGGATCGTTCCACAGACCGTGCGCGGGCAGCCTATGACCACTTTAAGCCGCTGGACGGGCGTTTTGCCGACAATGTCATTTTGCAGATCAAGAATGGGCCGATGGACTTTCAGGTGAGGGAGGCGGTATCCCCACTTTTCGGCGCCATGGAACATACGAATCAGGTGATTGAATTCCAGATTACACAGGAGTATACCGGGCAACAACGTCATCTCTGTTATCTGGTTCCCCAGTGGAAAGAAGTTTTGGACTTTGACACCTACGCCAAAGGCGAAGGTTCAGAGATCAAGCGAATTGCGGACGGTTCTCTGTATAAACGACCTCACAGTGGCTTCGCGGCAGTCTCCAACATTGGTGCTGATGCCTGTTGGACAGGACATCCACTCGCGCAGGCGAATCTGTATGGATACGGAAGACTTGCGTGGAATCCGGAGCTGTCCGGGGAAGAGATTGCCGATGAGTGGGTGAGACTCACATTTGGACATGATGACGAAGTTGTACGGCAGGTTATGGGCATGCTTTTGACTTCATTAGAAATCTATGAGAATTATACGGCCCCTCTCGGTGTGGGGTGGATGGTTAATCCGGAGCATCATTATGGACCGAATGTAGATGGATACGAGTATTCCAAATGGGGAACGTATCACTTTGCCGATTGTCATGGCATTGGTGTAGATCGAACCGTGAACAGCGGCACAGGATACACGTCACAGTATCACCCTGAGAATGCGGATCGCTATGAGTCCTTGGACACCTGTCCGGACGAGTTGATCTTATTTTTCCACCACGTGCCGTACACCCATGTTCTGCATTCGGGTAAAACGGTCATTCAGCATATTTATGATACACACTTTGAGGGTGTTGCGCAGGCGGAGGCGTTAGCTGAGACATGGAGACAGCTGGAGCGCAAAATCGACCCGGACATTTTCAGCAAAGTTGCTTCATTACAGGACAACCAGGCCGAACATGCCAAGGAATGGCGGGACATGATCAATACGTATTTCTACCGTAAGAGCGGCATTGCGGATGAACAAGGTCGAACAATCTATTGATTGTAATGTGAAGAAAGAAGATACCTTGTTTTCTTTGATGTACAATAGACAGCATGGACATACCTGAGGAGGAGATGCGTATGGGACAACATCAACTGCCCGAGACCATGAAGGCCGCTGTCATGACAGAGCCAGGACACATTATTATTGAGGAACAACCCGTTCCGCAGCCCGCAGCAGATGAGGTGTTAATCCAGGTGATGGCTGTCGGGGTGTGTGGCTCGGATGTGCATTATTTCGAACATGGGCGCATAGGCAGATTTGTCGTGGAAAAACCGATCATTTTGGGTCATGAATGTGCGGGCATCATTGCTGCTGTGGGCTCGAACGTATCACGTTTGAAAACAGGGGATCGGGTTGCTATTGAGCCTGGGGTGACCTGCGGACGTTGCACGGCCTGCAAGGAAGGTCGCTACAACCTGTGTCCGGATGTACAATTTCTGGCGACCCCTCCCGTGGATGGGGCATTTGTACAATACATGGTGATGCGTGAAGATATGGTATTCTCGATCCCGGATCATCTGTCTTATGAAGAAGCAGCAATGAACGAGCCATTCTCCGTTGGGATTCACGCTGCACGCCGCAGCAAGCTGGCTCCGGGTACAACCCTGGCGATTATGGGCATGGGTCCGGTTGGACTCATGGCCGTGGCTGCTGCCAAATCTTTTGGTGTAGAGAAGATCATTGTAACGGATCTGGAGGAAGTTCGGCTGGAAGCAGCTCGCCGGATGGGTGCCACTCATACCATTAATGTGCGGAATGAAGATGCACTGGCTGTGATTCGCGAGTTAACTGGTGGTGTCGGTGTGGATACTGCATGGGAAACTGCCGGGAACCCAAAGGCGTTACAGTCGGCTCTATATTCACTTCGACGTGGAGGAAAACTTGCGATTGTGGGCCTGCCTGCACAGGATGAGATCGCACTCAATGTTCCATTCATCGCGGACAATGAAGTTGATATCTATGGCATATTCCGTTATGCCAATACGTATCCGGCAGGGATTGAGTTCCTGAGCTCCGGCCAGCATGACGTGATGGCCCTGATTACAGATCGTTATTCACTCGAAGAGACACAGCAAGCGATGGAGCGCGCATTACACAACAAGAGCGGTAGTCTGAAGGTGATGGTATATCCGAACGGCAGATAGGAACAACTTGAAAGAGTCCGGCAGTTCAGGACTCTTTTTTTGTTTTTTTTAAAAAAAAGTATGGGTCAAGCTCCCACAACATGGTATAATTCATGAAGATTTTAATATATAAAATGATACACACCATCATGGTGAATAAGTACCTTGAATAAGTACCTAGTGAAAGGAAATGAAGGTTGTGAGAGTACATGAATTTATGATACACGCTGATTTTCATCGGGATGATCTGATGTCGGTATCTTCTCAAGCGTCACGTTTTTCCTCGGATATTATTTTGTCGTATATGGAGTCTGAGCATGAGCATCGTGTAGATGTCAAAAGCCTGCTTGGAATGGCGTTACTTCCCATTCGATATGGTAGTGTTGTCAGATTACAGACAAGGGGCAGGGATGAACTGGAGGCTTTGGAGTACATGTTGAATGTACTGGAGAAAGGGACGGCGTGACACCTGGTTAGGTGCAAAATCACAGATATCATAATTTTTTTAGCTATTCCTCAAATCCTGCTGGTACTTTGTCCAAAAAAAGAGTATAATAAAATTTAGTTTGATTCTAAAGAAGTACCCATATTAAAGGAGTGTAAATAGATTATGCCAAAAGTTGACATCCATCCAAAGACACAACTCGTAATTTTTTACGATGCAAGTGCTGATTACAAATTCCTGAGTTCTTCCACGAAGTTCTCTAACGAAACTATGGAATGGGAAGACGGTAACTCTTACCCAGTAATCCGTGTGGACACTAGTTCTGCATCCCACCCGTTCTTCACTGGTAAACAAAGAAACGTGGATATCGGTGGCCGTGTTGATAAGTTTAACCGTAAATACAACATCAACAAATAAGTTTGTCTATACATTACAAGAAAACCTCGGGATTTGTCCTGAGGTTTTTTTGTGTACATATTCAGGGTAAAACCTTGTAATTTTTAATTAATATTTTTAACTATATAAATTGAACTAAACATTTACACAGTTGGCCTAAAAGCTTTCTGCAAGAAAGATACATCGGAAGCATACACTATCCCCGGATTTTACCTTTATAAAAAGGAATCAAAAAAATCTGGGGATAACAGCGATCGGAAGGTTGTTCTGTCATCGAAGTGACCAGTGTAAATATTCTTTAGTTCAATTTATATAGAGATAACCATCTGATTAAAAATTAATTCAACCAATTATTGCGCTTACAACACATTCGGATGTACACTAGAAAACAGAGTACGAACATATTGGAGGAGGAAATAGAGATGAGTAGCATCACACATATGGTAACGTTTACACTTTACGCAGGTAAAGATACACCGGAGGCAGAAGCCTTTTTGAAGGAAAGTTCGGATGCACTGGCAGTCATTCCCGGGGTAGAGCAATTTCGGGTTCTGAGACAGGTAAGTGAGAAGAATGAGTTTGACTACAGCTTCTCGATGGTCTTTGCGGATCAGGCTGCGTATGATGCATACAACAATCACCCGGTTCACCGTCAGTATGTAGAAGAGCGTTGGGAAAAGGAAGTCAGTCGCTTCCAGGAAATTGATCTTATTCAACATAATCAGTAATATTCTCTACATATAGGGAAGAAAGCTGACTTACCATATACAGCATTGAACAATGCTGTATTCTTCTCTTAATAATGCGTAACTGTCGAGAGACTATAGTGTTTTTCGAAACCGTTTTCGATCAAATGAATTCAAGGAGGTTTTCGCTGTTATGCAATTGGATCTCACAGGAAAAACGGCTCTGGTTACAGGCGCAACCGGTCAACTGGGGAGAGTGATCGCTCGCACGTTGGCAGCCTGTGGCGCCAATCTGGCTCTACATTATATAAATAATGATACCAAGGCCCGGGAGCTTCAGGGTGAAATTGAAGCGCTTGGTCGTCAGGCTGTAATTGTACAGGGAGATATTACGAAGCAGGATACTGCATTTCGGATGCGCGATGAAATTCAGCCTGTCCTCGGCGGTGTGGATATCGTCGTTGCCAATGCGGTCATTCAATATGAATGGACAACGGTATTGGAACAGTCTCCTGAAGATTACTTGAGCCAGTTCGAATCCTGTGTTATGCAGAGTGTGTATCTTGCCAAAGCATTCATTCCACATATGCAAAACGTCAAAGCCGGTCGCTTTATTGGCATTAATACAGAATGTGCGATGCAAAACTTCGCTCACCAATCGGCCTACACTGCTGGTAAACGTGGAATGGATGGCGTATATCGTGTGCTGGCCAAGGAGGTTGGCGAGTATCAGATTACTGTAAACCAAGTTGCACCTGGATGGACAATAAGCGAGCGTGATCGCTCCAGTGAGCCTGGACATGATGAGGCCTACACGCGTACCGTGCCGCTGAATCGCAGGGGTGAAGATCAGGAAATCGCCAATGCGGTGGCATTTCTCGCTTCGGATCTGTCCTCGTTTATCACGGGTGCCTACATCCCGGTAAGTGGTGGAAATGTGATGCCTGCCATCTAGAGTACGCTTTGGATTTGGAAATCCACATGGATTACGTATAAATTGATTTTAACTGTAATCCGTTTGTCATTCGACAAACGGATTTTTTGGCATTTTGCTAACAACGAAATATTGGCTTTAAGGTGCAGTTGGGTTCGAGTTTCAGAAGATTGGGGTATAAGAATAGGTATATTAAGGGAGTGGAAACATAATCAAAATGAGCAATCAAAGGAGACCCATCACTTATGAAAAAACAGTAGCGGACGTTCTGGTTGAATCCTTATTGAACGCTGGTATCAAACGTATATATGGCATTGTTGGAGACTCCTTGAATGCGGTACTCGACTCCATCCGTCGTTCTGGGAAGATCGAGTGGATTCATGTACGACATGAAGAAGTAGCTGCATTTGCTGCTGGGGCGGACGCTGAGGTCAGTGGAAGTATCGCTGTCTGTGCAGGTAGTAGTGGTCCTGGTAATATGCATCTTATTAATGGTCTGTACGACTGTCACCGCAATCGTGTTCCTGTACTCGCTATCGCTGCACATATCCCAAGTGACGAGATTGGCAGTGAATATTTTCAGGCGACCCATCCGGAGTATCTGTTTCAGGAATGTAGTGATTATTGTGAAGTCATTACAACAGCAAAACAGATGCCGCGTTCCTTGACGATGGCCATTCAGACAGCAGTTGCACGTTCAGGTGTGTCCGTCGTTGTATTGCCGGGGGATGTGGCTGGACTTGAAGCAGCCGATCTGCCTGTGCCAGAGCATGTATATCACGCGACCAATCCAGTGGTACATCCTTCTGAGCCTGAACTCGTTAAACTGGCAGAGTATCTGAATCAAGGCAATAAAATTACGTTATTGTGCGGTGCAGGCTGCGCGGGCGCTCGGGAACCCCTTATGCAGCTCTGTGATCGGTTGAAATCCCCCATGGTTATTGCATTAAGGGGTAAGGAATATTTGGAGTATGACAACCCCTATTCCGTCGGCCTTACCGGCCTGATCGGGTATTCATCCGGTTATCATGCCATGATGGACTGTGATGTATTGTTGATGCTGGGGACGGATTTCCCATATCGTCAATTCTATCCCGAAGATGCAAAAGTGCTTCAGGTCGACATTCAATCCTCCCATCTCGGTCGGCGTACGAAGCTGGATTATGGTGTATGTGGAGATGTAAAAGCGACCATTGAAACTTTGCTTCCATATCTAACAGAAGAACACAGTGACAAACATTTGCGTAAAAGTGTGGACCATTATGTGAAAGTACGAAAAGAACTGGACGAGCTAGCCGTTGGAAAACCGGGTAAAAAGCCGATCCATCCGCAGTACCTGACCAAGATCATTAGTGATGCCGCAGCTGAAAATGCCATCTTCACCTGCGATGTCGGTACTCCGACAGTATGGGGGGCCCGTTATATCGAGATGAGCCGCAACCGCAGGCTGCTCGGTTCATTCAGTCACGGTACGATGGCCAATGCGCTGCCACAAGCGATTGGTGCACAAGTCGCTGATCCAGGCAGACAAGTCATCTCGTTGTCGGGTGATGGTGGTATTACGATGCTGATGGGTGATCTGTTGACATTGAAACAGCATCATCTGCCGATTAAAGTGGTGGTGTTTAATAATGGAGCACTTGGTTTTGTTGAGCTGGAGATGAAAGCTGCCGGATTCCTGGAATCGGGAACAGAGCTTGTCAATCCAAACTTTGCGATGGTTGCTCAGGCCATGGGCATGGAAGGCATTCGGGTTGAGGATCCGGGTGAACTGGAAGGAGCTGTGCAGCGTGCACTTCAGCATGATGGTCCTGTACTGATTGATGTCGTGGTGAACCGACAGGAATTGTCTTTGCCACCGAAGATTGAGTTCAAACAGGCGGAAGGATTCACCTTATGGATGTTGAAAGCTGTGCTGAACGGACGCGGTGACGAGATCATTGAATTGGCAAAAACCAATTTGCTGAGATAGGCGTTACGATAAAGTGGATATGCAAGTTTGAAGGCGTGGAGCCACTAACTTTAATAGGGTGATTTATGTAAAAAGAAGAGCATGCAACAAGATATTCCAGTTGCATGCTCCTTCGATGAAATGCTGAAAATGTGACATATGATATAGTATGAAAACATATTATATGATTTGTTTTTATGTCGAAAGTCTATTAGAATAGGTAATGTCAGGAAGGTTTTATGCCATTTTTGACCTACATATTGCATCATTACAAGTACGTACGTTTCATATCGTATTCATCGATCCAATCACAAGATGACACACACACATGGAGGAGATCAACATGAGTCACGCAGGAAAAGTAGCCATTATCACTGGAGCAGGAAGTGGACTAGGCCAAGCGGCAGCGCTAAAGCTGGCTGAGAAGGGCGCATCCATAGTCGTCGTAGATCTTGTCGAAGAGACAGGGCTTGAAACGGTTAAGCAGATTGAGAAGCTGGGAAGTAAAGCTATTTTTGTAAAGGCAGATGTGAGTAAAGCACCTGAAGTTGAGAATTATGTGAAAAAAGCAGTCGAAGAATTTGGACGAATCGACATGTTCTTTAATAATGCAGGAATTGCGGGTCCTGGGATCAAGTTGATTGAACATACGATCGAGCAGTTTGACCAGATTATTGATATTAACCTGAGAAGTGTGTTCTACGGGTTAAAGTATGTGATTACGGAAATGCTCAAAACAGGTGGGGGTTCCATTTTGAATACAGCATCTACAGCCGGTATTGTTGGTGTACCCGCGGTTGCACCTTACGCAGCAACCAAACATGGCGTAGTCGGCTTGACCCGCACAGCTGCAATTGAATATGGCAAGGACAATATTCGTGTGAACGCGATTGCGCCAGGCACGATTGAGACACCGATGGTTGTTCAGTTTGGTAAAGATAATCCTGAAGTGTTCAAAGCAACGGTGGACAGCATTCCATCTGGACGTCTTGGCAGACCGGAAGAGATTGCGAACCTGGTTTCCTTCCTTCTGGGAGATGAGGCGCCGTATATCAATGGTGCAGTATATCCGATCGATGGTGCAGTTACAGCCCAATAAGCGTTAAGCTTATTGGCAATAAAATAGTTGTTAAGATGGTCAAAGAGAGGTCACTGTATGTTTACAGTGCCTCTCTTTTTGATTCCTCTTTTATACTACGAATGGTATTGCGAATCCATATTAGGCAACGTTGTGTGATGCATCAGTTTGTGTACTTTTATTAGACGATGAACGATACGAGCCAATAACAATGATGATGGCCACAACGACCCCGACAGCCCCAATCCAGGTAATCGATGACAATGATACACTGCTGACCGCGATGCCACCAATACCTGCTCCAGCGGCCATGGCTAATTGCATGACCGAACTATTCAGACTAAGCATAATACCTGAGGATTCGGGAGCCATCGTCACGAGGTTATATTGCTGAGTCGGACCCGAAGACCATGCGGCAAAAGACCACAAAATCAGAACAAGCAAGACAGTGAGATGAGAGCTTGCCGTTATATTTAGCAGGACCAGACTCACGATATGCAGTGTCATGCCTGTGATCAACGTCCGTTTGACACCCCATCTGTCAGCACTGAATCCTCCTACTTTTGAACCGATCAGACTAGCTATGCCGAATGCGAGTAAAGCTGAACTGAGTAGTGCTTCGCTCATTCCTGCAACGGTTGCGAGATAAGGTGAGATATACGTGTAAGCAATGGAATAACCACCTAACCAGAAAAATGTCACGAGCAGTGCCAAACCAATTCGTGGCTGTTTGAGTAACGACAGTTGTTTCTTCAGTGGAACAGAAGCTTCCGCTTTTGAAGGCGGAATGGTGGCCGCAATAACCAGCATGGCGAGAATGCCGAGAACGGCTATACCTGCGAAAACAAGCTTCCAATCCCATGATGCAGCCACAAGCCTTCCAAGCGGAACGCCAACAATCAATGAAGCGGTAAAGCCAGTGATTACTGTGGCAATTGCACTAGCTTGTTTGCCCTCAGCAGCTATTTGGGAAGCGACTGTTAACGCTGTGACAACAACGACACCTGCACCCAGAGCCATCAAGACACGTGCTGCGACGAACAGACCATAGCCCGGCAACAGATAAGCAAGTACATTCGCTATAACGAACAGACCAAGGAAATACAGCAACAGCTTGCGACGATCCCAACGCGAAGTCAGTGCAATAATGATAGGTGTACCAAGCGCATATACGAGCGAAAAAATCGTAATGAGTTGCCCGGCAGCGATCAAAGAGATATTCATGGTATCTGCAATGCGATCCAAAATGCCGGCAATGACATATTCGGACGTTCCTACAAGGAAACTGACCAAGGCAAGAACATAGATTTTGAGCGTAGAAGACATGGATACATAACCTCTTTCTGTTTATAATTATTATAATTCTAGAAATATAGAAATAAAGACAAGAGAACGAGACATGAATGCTGTGAATGCAACCCATCTGCGAATGGTGATGTAACCAACTGAGATCATGAAGATTGGTATAAGCGTAATCTTATGTCACCTAGTCTGATATGAAAGGTTGTTTGCTGTTTCAATATTTCTAATTATATAGAAATATAGCTTAAATTTTTTTATTTATTTAGCAGATAGGGAACAAACTTCTGTGCAGTCTCCATGTCCAGGCTGTAATAGATATACGTACCTTTCTTCTGTGATGTGAGCAAGCCGCAATCGGACAGCTGTTTCAGGTGATGAGACAGAGTTGATAGGGCAACGGTAACAAGGCGACTCTCCAGATCAGCAGGACACAGGTTGCTTTCGCCCGATAGAATCTGAATGATTTTGTAGCGTGTATGCTCACCCAGTGCTTTATGAATTTTGACCACTTGTTCAAGTTCATTCGGGTTTGGTTGCATCATCATCCGTCCTTTCGTCTTTATTTCTTATTTCTAGTAATATAGAAATACAGTATCATATGCCCTTTGAAAAGTAAACCCTCGGACGAAGAATCCCTACTTTCTGCTGTGTTATCAGCCAAAAGTACAGAGTAACTTCTCCGAGAGTTATGTGTGTTGTATATCGTTGTATATTACCGATCCAGTGCATCAACATAGTCTTTGGCTTCCTTCAACGAAAGCCCTCTGGCTTCACGCAGTTGTTTGATCGCCATAATTTTTTTCCCTTGTTGTATAAGTGTAAGCAGTTCCTGATCCAGATCAGTTTCGGCTGGTTGACTTGTGTGGGAAGGGGGTGCTTCCTTCGGCGTCAAGATGTAATTGAAGTCGGAGCGTGGGCTGGCGATTGCGGATGAACCATTCTCCAGACGCTCCACATCTCTTTTCAATTCATTTAATTGGCGTTGCAGGCTGGTGACTCTAACCAGTAACACAAGGATCAGAAGCAGCAAAACGATCCATACCAAGGTGTTCATTTCCATGATGTATGGTGCCTCACTTTCAATTATTCATTATAGCCATTATTTAAGTTGAACCGGGATTTCCTTGACACCACGTACAATCATGCCAGGTCTCCATTCCAGTTCGTTCACGTCTGCCTGAAGCTGTATATTTGGAAAACGATTCAGAAGTGTGCTGACTGCAATCTCACCTTCCAGACGAGCAAGCGGGGCCCCGAGGCAGAGATGAATTCCTTTGCCAAATGCCAGATGCGAACTCTTCTCGCGG
The DNA here is from genome assembly GCF_050990605.1 of Paenibacillus amylolyticus. Classification (GTDB taxonomy): domain Bacteria; phylum Bacillota; class Bacilli; order Paenibacillales; family Paenibacillaceae; genus Paenibacillus; species Paenibacillus amylolyticus_H. The sequence continues at coordinate 3,507,639 of NZ_CP158832.1, read as the reverse complement.
GTAATGTCGAAGATATCAGCATCCTTAAATTGCTGTTCGTCTCGGTTGGCGGAATCAAGCGCAACAATGACAAGTTCACCTTGAGCGATATGCTGTCCACGGAATTCAATATCTTCCAGGGCCCACCGGGATGTGCTGAACTCCACCGGTCCGTTATAACGCAGCATCTCTTCAATGGCATTGTGAATAAGCTCGGGCTGCTTGATGAGCAGTTCGCGTTGCTCCGGATGCTCCAGCAGGGCGAGAATCCCATTGCCGATGAGATTAACGGTTGTTTCATGACCGGCAATGATTAATAAAGAGACAACGCCAAGCAGTTCTTGTTCAGTTAACTGCTGCCCGGATTCTTCTGCAATAACGAGTTGGCTGATCAGATCAGTGCCGGGAGCTTTTCGTACTTTTTCGAACCAGGCTGTCAGGTAATCTGTAAACTCCCTGGAATGTTGCTCAAACAGCTCGGCGCTCTCGGCTGTGGAAGCATCAATTACCGTATTGGACCATATGCGGAATTGGTCACGATCCTGGGCAGGGACTCCCAGAATTTCACTAATGACAATGATGGGCAGCGGAAAGGCAAAGTCATCGATCAGATTCATTTTTTCCTGTGACGGGAGGTTGTCCAGCAGATCATCAGCAATGTTCTGAATATGGCTTCGCATGTTTGCGACAAGTTTGGGCGTGAATGCTTTCTGTACAAGTCCCCGAAGACGTTTATGATCTGGCGGATCGGAGAACAACATATTATTCGAGAAAATGCTTTGATTGTCAGCGCCGTAACGTCGGACCATGTCTTTGCTGAAGCGAGGATCTTTCAGAATCTGGACTGCATCCTCGTACCGGGTAATAATCCAGCCGAATTCCCCTTGAGGAAACATGACTCGGAAAACGGGCTCATCTTTTCTTAACTTTTCATATACCGGGTAGGGGTTGTGTGTGAATTCTTTCGTGAAAAACGCTGGCCTTGAGGATTCGTTCGGTTCATTCGGTTTCAAATGTAAAATCTCCTCTCATATTCCTGCTTAATACCTGCACCCTCTATATATTCAATACGCAAGCTTTTGAAACCTTGTTTTTTCTTCATACGGATGATCGAGCAGGAAAATAGAGGAAGATGGAAGAAGACATGGAGAGAGAATCGGTTTTTTTCTTGGTAAAAAATGAAAATGAGGTGAACGCTGACATGTCTTACGCACAACTTCCTTTGCATCACCACCAGATTCCGGCAAGTCGAATGGTTCTTGGCTGTATGCGGTTTGGGGGTGAATGGGATGGTCTCCCCATTACTTCAGATCTTGTCGTGGAAGGTCATCGAGCAGTAGAAGCAGCTAGAAATAGGGATTAATCACTTTGATCTGGCGGATATTTACACACGCGGTAAGGCAGAACATGTATTGGGGCGAGTTTTATCTGAAACTCCTGGCTTGCGTGAGCAGATCATTATACAGTCGAAGTGTGGTATACGTCTAGTGGGTGATGATGGAGGACCGCAGCGTTATGACACCTCAGGTGCACATATCCTGGCGAGTGTGGACGGTATCCTGGGACGGCTCGGGATCGATTATCTAGATATTTTGCTATTACATCGTCCTGATCCACTTGCCCATCCACAAGAGATTGGAGAAGCACTGGCTGAGCTGCATCATTCGGGTAAAGTGCGCCATTTTGGTGTGTCCAACATGGGGTCTGAACAGATTCGCCTTCTTCAGCTTCATAGTAAAGTACCTCTGATTGTGAACCAGCTGGAGATGAGTCTGGACAAAATCGGATTCGTAGAAGCCGGTGTGACAGTTAATCGGCCCCAAGCGAGAGACAACGTATTTCCCTATGGCACAATGGAATATTGTCAGGCAGAGCATATTCAACTGCAGGCTTGGGGTCCACTTGCTCAAGGACGATTTAATGGCAGGATCGTCGAGGGACAGCGCGCGGAGATTGAGCATACGGCTCAATTGGTAGATCGAATGGCCAAGGAACGTGGTGTTACATCTGAATCCATTGTACTGGCTTGGTTAATGAAACATCCAGCAGGGATTCAGCCCGTGATTGGTTCGATTCGGCCAGAGCGTATTCTGGCCTGTCGTGATGCGACGAATATGGAGCTTACCCGTTATGAGTGGTACGAGCTGTATTCCGCTTCATGCGGACGTAGAATGTAAGTAGAGACATCTGAGAGAGTGGTTAGTTTCGTTCAAAATGCATAGATGTTGGGTGAAATATGAACATATAAAAAGACACAGGCCGCAGACCTGTGTCTTCTTTGTAATAATCGTCTTCTTTTGGTTGAAACACAATATGGAAAGTGTAATGATTTCTAAGGTCATGTGCCTACAATGCGAATGTACTAGTAATAAGCAGGCTGTTCGGATTCGAAACCCGTGTGTTGGCACGGCTGTAAGGATATTCACCTTCATATTTGTGCTAGAGGCTATGTCCATGGACTTAGGAAGAGTGCTGATAAGAAGGACGTTTCAACCATTTTTGTCGTTTTACCGGGTGGTTGTTCGAGGGCTGTGATAAAATGATAGGAATAAGAACATACGATCTGTTTATGTGAGAGGAGACACCTTGACGATGGAGATGCTTAAACCACCCGCCGAGACATTATACGAGGTTGAATTACGCGCACTGCGAGAGGAAGATCGGGGGAAACGTCCCCCGAACTGGCTGTTATCTCCCGCCTATGTGCGCGATTTTATTATTGGCAGGGATAAGCCTGCATTATTGAATGGAGAAGAGATCACGATCACCCGCAAATTCTATGGCAATGACGTGTTAATTGAACGTGCAGTAGTTACTCTGGCAGGCAATCGAGGATTAATGCTCGTAGGAGAACCCGGGACAGCCAAAACTATGCTTAGCGAGCTGCTGACTGCTGCAATCTCCGGAACCAGTCTAAATACGATTCAGGGTACAGCAGGCACCACGGAAGATATGATTAAGTATTCCTGGAATTACGCCATGCTGCTTGATAAAGGCCCTTCGGAAGCTGCGCTTGTACCATCGCCGTTATATAACGGAATGAAGAAAGGGATTCTTACCCGTTTTGAAGAGATTACACGTTGTCCCGCCGAAGCGCAGGATAGTCTGATCAGTATTCTCAGTGACAAGGTCATGAGCATTCCCGAACTGGATGGTGGTGTACTGTTTGCCCAGCCAGGATTTAACGTCATTGCTACAGCCAATATTCGGGATAAAGGTGTTAACGAAATGAGCGGTGCATTGAAACGACGCTTCAATTTCGAGACGATCAAGCCCATTCATAACGTGAAGATGGAAGCCAAAATTATTGAATCCCAGGCACGAAGCCTGTTATTACATAGTGGAATTGATATTGAAATTAACCCGGACGTGGTTGAATTGCTGGCTACAACATTTATGGAACTGCGTACCGGCATGACACGGGAAGGATACAAGCTCGACACCCCTCAGGCATCCATGAGTACGGCGGAAGCAGTGTCTGTCTATGTCCAGAGTGCGATGACTTCCTATTATTACGAAGATAAAGCTATTGCACTGGATCGGTTGGTACAGAACATGCTGGGCACCATTGCAAAGGAAAACGACAAGGATCTGTCCATTCTCAAAACCTACTTCTCCAAGGTCGTAAAAGAGCGTTCCAGGGAAGAGGGAATGTGGAAGGACTATTATGAGGAGAGAAAATGGATCGGTTAACAGCGGTACTGGACCCTGATGTTGATCAGTTGCAATCCTTGTTCGAATCCCAGGTGTATAACCTGAGTAATCATACGGTCTATTATCCAATACGACACCATAGTCCTGCATGTTCATATCACTTGTTACGTTTAATCGGAGAGTACAAGCCGGATATCATTCTGATCGAAGGACCAGAGAGCGGTAATCCATTAATTTCGGTACTGAGTGATGAGGCAACCTTACCTCCTGTCAGTCTGTACTACACCTATGAAACTGAACTGGAGAGAGAAGCCTGCTATTATCCGATGCTTCGTTATTCGCCTGAATATGTGGCTTTGAAAGAAGCAAAACGGCTGGACATTCCGGCGAAATTTATTGATCTGGACTATCAATATTTCTCCACTCGTGCATCCAAATCCGGCCAGATAGAACAAAAGGAGATCTCCATTCAAGACGAAACCTTGCTTGCGGGGTCTGATTTCATTAACCGGTTGTGCCAAAAAACAAACTGTCGCAGTTTTGATGAATTGTGGGAAAAGGTGTTTGAGATTGGCGGTCTGGAAAAATCGACCCCGGAGTTCGTACAGGATGTATTCACGTATTGCACGCTTTCCAGAATGTGCTATTCCGCAGAACGATTACACTCTACTGGTGATCTGGCAAGGGAAGCACATATGAGACAACGTATTCAACAAGCTCTACTTGAGCATGACCGTGTGCTTGTCATTACCGGTGGATTTCATACGTATGGACTGTTAGTGCCGGACAAACATGAATCCGACTTGAAACAGTCGAAGATGGATAATCAGCAGGCAGATCAATTTTCAGAGAAACAAGGTAAAACAGGTACGTCTCCACAACGTGCGGTTGAACCAATTACGGTTCACCAACAAATGTACCCGATGGTCTATACCTTTGCTGAAGCAGATCGGCTTAATGGATATGCAAGCGGCATGCCTTATGTGAATTATTACGATCAGATCTGGAACCAGCTGCTTCGCAAAAAGAGTACACCGTATAATCTAACGGCTCTGGACTTGTTATCTCGGCTGATGCGCAAGTTGCGGGACGGTCACGAACATGTATCAACCAGTGATGCGATTGAGGCGTACAGTATGATTCAGGGGCTTGCCAGGCTTCGGGGTAAAAGGGAAGGCGGCGTCTATGAGTTGATGGATGCAGCACTCTCTTCCTTTGTGAAGGGGGAGCTTACCTTGGCTACCGATAAACCGCTGCAAGAGCTGCAGCAGTTATTGACAGGAGACGTCATTGGAAGCGTGGCTCCCAATTCATTCAGTATCCCCATCGTGGAGGATTTCAAAGCGCGTTGTACAGGATACAAACTGCAGATCCGCACAACTGGACAACACAAGAAAGTGTTGGATCTGTATGCGAAACAGGAGCATCGTCAGATCAGCCAATTGATTCAATGTATCACCTATCTGGTTCCGGAATTCGCGAAACGGCAATCGGGGCCAGACTGGATCGCAGAGCGTGACATGAATCTGGTTCGCGAAACCTGGGTTTATATGTACTCTTCCCGCATCGAGGCCAGATTGATTGAGAACTCCCTCTATGGCGGAACGCTTGCTGGAGCAGCCACACGCAAAATGGAAGAACAGATGCAGGAGATCCCGGATCATCATAGCGGTGAACTTGCCCGACTCATGCTTCAAGCACTGCTCATGGGACTTCAAGACACAGCGATGAAGCTCTATGAACAGGTGCGCTCGGCGCTGAGAACTGACGGAAATTTTCTATCCTTATGTAACAGCCTGCAAGTCTTGAACCGAATTCACCAGCACCGCAGGCTGCTGGGATTATCTGAAGAGCAACATCTCCCTGATCTTGTATCCGAAGCGTATAGGAACGCCGTGGACAAGTTGTTACAGCTATCCAGAGCCAATACGGATGAACATGATGCCATTATTCAGGGATTGAAGCTGCTAGCCATGCTCGCGGAGTCATCAGAAGAGTATTTTCAGGATGAGACATTCCGAATGCATCTGAATGAGCTTCTGTCTGATCACCAGCTTCCGGCTCAGCTGGAGGGTGTGTGTGTAGCTATTTCCTCAGGGCTCGGTGACAGGCCCAGGGATGAGATTGTTGATCGTGCTCGCGGGTATATCCATGGTACACCGGATCAGATCCGTCAAACGGCACTTTTTTTACAGGGAGTATTCACTGTAGCACGTGACGCTTTTTTATATGAAGATCAGCTGTTGTCTGAGTTGAATGTTTTGATTGAACAGCTGTCATACGACGACTTCATCAGCATGGTACCGGAATTAAGGCTGGCATTCACCTACTTTACACCAATGGAGACGGGCTTGATTGCTGAGCGGGTGGCGAGTCTGCATCAGGTTGAACCAGAGGAGATGTTAAGGCCTGCGGTTGATGAACAGATGCTGATTCAGTCCAAAGCATTGGACGAAGCGCTTCGAAAGGAGTTTGCCACATGGAAACTAATATGAATGAAGCGAATCGGAGAACGGGCGAAACCAGAGATATCAATGAAAGTTCCAATCCGGATGGAAACAAACGAGGGGATCATTCTTCTGCTGAAACCTTAAATCGCTGGCGTCTGATTCTCGGTGAATCGGCTGAAGAAGGGCTGTGCAATACAGAGCAATATACCTCGGTTGAATTTCAATATACGGAAATCGATGAGATTCTGGGGTATCTCTATAACCGTGAATACGGTGAAGAACAAGGTTACCGAAAAGAGGGAGGACGTGGTGCGTCCAACCTGACTGTACCAAAATGGTTGCACAAGGTGAGGGAGCTATTCCCCAAACCAACGGTAGAAATTTTGGAGAAACAGGCACTCGACCGCTATGGGCTGACCGAATTGTTGACAGACAAAAAGTTGCTTGAATCCCTTGAACCCAACATGAATCTGCTCAAGAACATTATGCAGTTCAAAGGAAGGATGAAAGGTGAGGTGTTAAAGAGCGCCAAGGAGATCGTTAGAACCGTGGTTGAAGAGCTGCGCAGCAAGCTGGAATCTCAGACTCGAGCCAGTATCATGGGTAAGCGCAGTCGCTATACCTCCAGTTCAGTACGATCCTTGCGCAATCTGAATTTCAAACGAACCATCGCCAAGAATTTGAAGAATTATGATAAAAACAAGCGCAGATTTGTGATTGATCGCTTGTACTTCGACGGGAATATACAGCCCCATAACAAGTGGAACATCATCATTGGTGTGGATGAAAGTGGAAGTATGCTGGATTCAGTCATCTACAGTTCAGTAATGGCCAGCATTTTCTATCGCTTGAATGCGCTGCGCACGAAATTATTCATATTTGATACGCAGGTTGTTGATCTGAGCGACAGACTGGAAGACCCCGTAGACGTGCTCATGAATGTACAGCTCGGTGGGGGGACACATATTACCAAGGCGTTGCGTTATGGCGAGACACTGATCGATAATCCGGGCAAAACGATCTTTATTCTGGTCAGTGATCTGGAGGAAGGGTACCCGCTTCCGCAGATGTACAAAGCCTGTAAAGATATCATCGATGCAGGATCTAAGCTACTGGTTCTCACCGCACTCGATTTTAACGGAGATTCAGTCTATAACAAACATGCCGCACAGACATTAACCAATATGGGGGCATATGTAGCAGCAATTACGCCTAACGAACTCGCGGATTGGATTGGCGAGATCATCACTTAATTCAAGGAGGAATGTGCAATGCTTACCGCAGACCGCGCAGTTGAAACTTTGGTGGAGAAATTCGCAGTAACGTGTTCAAACGAGTATTCATTAACAACAGATCGAAGCTCCGAAATTATTGATTATGTCTTGGGAACGACAGACAAGTTCCCGGATATGTTGGGAAATTCGAGTCATTATGTATATCAGACGATTGATCTGCTCATGAAGCTCGCCAAAAAAGATGATGGAGATATCTTTTACCGTGCCGGGGCTATTGTGATATATCTGGAATCCAATTATTCCAAACGAAATTCATTGAGAACGGATGCCTTTACCATCTGTATGGGAAATGACTCAGAAGCTTACGGCTTAAGCGGTAAGAGTAAAAGTTCTGATCGCATGGGCGGGTTGTTGGCCCGGTTGGAGAAGATCAAACAGTTTGCGGGCGAGAACGAAATTTTGGCTGAATTGAAGAGCAAATTAAAACGTGCCCAGTGGCTTTTTGATTCCAAAAAAGCGGACAGTCAGGGGAATTATCGGGATGTCATTAATGCATTAATGCTCCTGCAACTATATTCGAAGTTAAGTGATACCCCTTCTCATGCAGAGGTTGAATCTGCTGCGCAATCGTTGCCAATGTTGTTTCAACATGTGATGGCTAACGATTCAGATAAGTTACGGGATGAGCTACATACATTAATTGAACCTATAGTGGTCAGTAATATTCAAGGGAAGCAAAACGGATCTTCCCAGGAATTGAAGGATGAATTCCTCAAGGAGAAGCGTAGTCAACTCATAGCTGAGATGTACTCCAATACGTCATACTCTTCAAAAGAGCAGTGTTCACACGCTGTATTCCATCAAACGATGGTACTGGTGAGCAGTGCATTGTTGTACCTGATTAATATTAGTGGAGGCAAACAACGGTTCCTTGATGCAAAGAGTGAGATTGGGCATATTTTGCTTCACACCCTGCATCAGTTACATGAGATTTATCCACTTGAAGTTCGGAGTTACTTGCTGAGTATGGACCCAAGAGCAAAGAGTTCCAATGATCTGCTTGTTGGACTTGTGCCACTGGATGAGCCGTATCAGTTGGTTGAAATGTTGCGGGACGAGCTTAATTCGTACACGGTATCCTGGAACATGCTACAATCCGCGATCGCGAATCGTCCTGAACAAGCGATTCGAGCATACGAGATTATCAAACCGCCATTCCTCAAACTTTGCATTCAAAAATTGATGGAGGATCAGGGTTTGGAGTTGCCCAATGCCGAGTGTTCCTTGGAGCAAGCGGTATTCAATGCTCTTCGGCATCCATTGGATGGGGGGCGCCAAGGAATTGCGATTGCAAGATATTTAAGTGGGGAAAACACCCTTGAAGAATATTGGGAGGACCCGAATAGTCGCGGGTTGTTTAATCAACTGAATCGGGATAAGAAGCGTGTTCACAACCTTATTAGTATTAGTTTTCTGCCCTTGGATTCGGAGGCGATGCGCAGATTCGCAATCCTGACCACCCATCCCGATTGGACGCTGGATATTGTCTCAGACATGTACAATTCATACGCGTTTAGTGGAGAGCAGATTCTTCAACGTTATGGGCAAGATCCTGAGGTGAAACGTGAGAAATTGCTAACGAGCCTGATCTCACTCAATGGTATGACTGACTATAGATATAAGGCCATGCCACATGACGAATACCGCCGAATCATTCAGCAGAATCTGGACTATGCACTGACACAGTATAAGAAACTGCCAACGGATACACGCATTTTAATTCTGGAAATCACTTTTGAACAGCGTGATGAGTTAGCGAAGAAACAACTGGCCGAAGCGATTCGTGCCGGATTGCAAGATTCGTCCAAGAAGGCAAATGGCGTGGCGTTAGTCGAATTCAATCGGATACCTGATCAGGACTTGTATACACTCGTATACCTCTCAGAGAAAAAAGCGGGAATCAAAGAGATGGCTTTGACTGCAATTCGCATTCTGGAAAACAGCAAGGAGCTGTATGGTGAGCTTTTGAAGAAAGAGAAGGCAGCCGATTGGAAGAACCTGATTCAAATTCTGCTGGATACCTCAGATCTGAGCCCGGAGTATGCACATGCTGCACTCGCCGATCAGGCAGATAGCAAAAAGCTGTCCAGACTAAGCTGGTTGTCGCTGAAAGATCTCCCTTCCTTGATACGGACAGAAGATAATCAGCCGGTAGATGACCGAATTAAGCTTTATACGCTGGTGCAATCGCTGGATCATACATCTGGTCCCAATGAAAGGTTAAATGAATTACGGGACTACGTAAGTGAGGCATCACTCGCTCGTTTTGCAAGTGAATTGCTTCAGGTCTGGATTCAGGAAGGTGCCCCCGCGAAAGAGAAGTGGGTGATGTATGTTTCAGCACTCTTTGGTGATATTCAGATTGTGAATATTCTGGCTCCGCAAATTAAGGAATGGACAGAAAACAGTCGTGGCGCGATTGCAGCAGATGCTGTAAAAGTGCTCGCTTATCTGAAAGATCCATCCGCTCTTATGGCGATTGACAAAATCAAACGTGGCGTGAAGAACCGTCAGGTGAAAGGTGCAGCAGAAGAAGCATTGCAGCTTGCAGCCGACAATATGGGGCTTACTTCGGAACAATTGGAAGATCGACTTGTCACGACACTTGGTTTTGATGAAAAAGGAACCATGCAGCTGAGTTACGGAGAGCGCTCCTTCCTGATTAAGGTCAATGGAGACCTGCAAGTGGTTGTTCTCAATGAAGAAACAGGCAAATCCGTGAAGAGTCTGCCTGCTCCTGCACAGAAAGACGATGCTGAACTGGCAGCGCAGTCCAAGGCACGTTTTACACAGCTGAAAAAAGATCTCAAATCCATGGTTAACATTCAGGCGCAGCGTCTGGAAGAGTCATTATCCAAGCAACGTCTGTGGTCTGCTGATGAGTGGAAAGCATTGTTTGTACAAAATGTAATCATGCAGAAATTTGCTGTTGGTCTGATCTGGGGAACGTATGAGGATGGCGCTCTGATCAGCACGTTCCGTTATATGGAGGATGGCACCTTCAATTCTGTGGATGAAGACGAGGTTGATCTGCCTTCGGGTGCACAAGTGGGACTGATACACCCGTTGGAACTGGATCAGGTGACGCTTGAAGGTTGGACAACGCAGTTGGAGGATTACGAGATCAAGCAGCCGTTTGAGCAACTGAATCGTGAAATCCATCAGCCTGAAGATGAGGACAAGACCAAGAATGAATATGATCGTCTGCCCGAGTCTGATTTCTCACCAACGTCTTTCCCCAAAGCACTGGAGAAATACGGCTGGATCAAAGGACCGGCACAGGACGGCGGTTGGTATCATGAATTTTATAAAGAGTACGGAGATCTTGTTGCGGAATTGCGATTCAGTGGTACGAGTATTACGTATTACGAGGGGTTGGACGACATTACCCTGGAATCTTTACATTTCTTCAAACCGAATAACAAGCAATATTATTACTATGGGGACAACAAATCCATTGCGCTGGGCAACGTTCCAGGTCGCGTATTCAGTGAAACGATCTATGATATTTTGAGAGCAACGGGGCGTTGATGACGTGAGTGCATTCAAGGAGAAATTCCGGATTTTTTCGAAGCTGTGTACAGAGGATTATCTGATCCGGTACGCTAACAAGGGATTGTACAAAAGGTCTTTGAAAGAGTTGGATAATGGTGTACGTGTAACGTACACATGGAATGCATCATCCGTGAGTTGTCAGCTCAGTGATGGGACACACTGTACGCTTGAGAATACGCTGGATCATTGGGAATGCTCCTGTCCGTCAGAGCATATCTGCAAGCATGTGCTGATCGCCATACTATATGATCAACGAGAGCATTCATCAGAGGATTCGATGAGTGCTGACGATAAGCAACTGTCGGATAAGGACTCAGGGATATCGGATAATGATCCGTTGGACGTATCAAAAGACGTATCAGTAGCAGACTCTGTGTCAAACGTAGTATCAAACATGGATGATCCAGGCGAAGTTCCGCCTGGTGTGTCTCGTGAGATCGATTTGCGTTTCCGCTGGATGACGGAGTCTGATCTGACACCACTGATTAAACCATACAGTTCTTCCATGATAGAGGAAGTTGTTTTCCGACTAAGGTACCCAGAAAAAATTAAGATCATTGAAGATTCACTTCTTACGGTACATCTGACAAGCCAGAATATTGAGGTGTCTTTTACCGAGGAAGCCAGTCTTGCAAAAGCGTTATGTAAGGTGCCGCAGACAGCCGGAAAGATGGCCAAACTGGAAGCTTTGCTACGATATCGTGCACTACAAGGATTGGATGATACGGATGCATTAAGTGGACGGGTATACGAAGCCAAGTTCTCTCTGCAAACGGTGCAGGAATGTCGGGTGATGCTGGCAGGATTGTTGAAGACGGGACTGGCCCGTCTTCCTCAGTCTTATATGGCACAACTGGAGACTTTGGCAATCGCTGCCCACAGTGGCAACCTGCCTGACATAGAACGCAGTTTGCGAGGAATTAAAGGCGAACTACAGTTGTTTTTTAGCAGACATATACGTTTTTCCATGCAATCCATGCTGGATCGGGTAAGCAAGCTGTATCTTGCACTCCAGGTTCTTGAAGAAGAAAAGGTGTCTGTCATTCAGCAGAGTCAGCTCATTGGCAGTTTTCGAAGTAAATACTATACGGTTCCTTCACTTCACCTGTATGGACTGGGAGCTGATGCGTGGGAAACACGATCCGGTTTCCGTGGTATCACTTATTATTTCTATTGTTTCGATGATGAGGGAATATACACCTATAGCGACGTACGTGCTGTATATTATGATGATCAGCAGTTCTCATATACAGAGCATTATGGTGCATTCACACCATGGCTGCCTAATCTGACCTTTCGCCAGTTCGTGGGTGAAGAAGTTCAATTCCATTCCGTTAAAGTGAATGAAGAACGCCGGATATCTTCCGGGGAAGGTGCCAAGCTTGCCATTTTGCCGCGTTCGGGTGTGGAAAAGTTGAATATGGGAAAAATCATGCAAAATGTAACAGCTGTACTTCAAGAGGAATCGCGAACATTTGACTTATTCGCTGCGCCTAGAGAACGACTGGCTGTGATCAAAGTTGCTCGAATCGTGGACCATAACTTTGTCAAACAAACGCAGGAGCTTGTCCTAACGGTTGAGAGTGCCGAAGGAGAACGATTGGCACTCACTCTCCCGTATTCATCGGACTGGCAGACGATGATCCAAAGACTGGAGTCAGGATATGGTTCCCAATCACTTGAACACTTCTATGCCTTTGTGCGGGTGGAACCCAAACGGATCAGACCAATCAGTTTCCTGAAGGGGCAAACGGTGCTCAGTCTGAAACTGGATATCGGGAATGGAAGGATGGGGAGACTTGGAAGAATATAATCAGTTCATGCAGCGTATTATCGGCTGGTCAGAAGAGCTACTCCTGCGTGGGGTATCCCAATTTGCAATCCGAGATATTGAAGTACTTGAGCAGCTCACAGCGGAATCCTTGCGGTTGCAGATGAGTTTCCTGCATGAGTTATTGAATCACGTGATCAAGGAAGGGCGTAGCGTGGCCCTTGGACAAGGTAATGAAGAACTGCTGTTATTTCAGTATTGTCGTCTCACCCAATATGTGCAGCTCAGTGTGCAAGAAGAGGCATGATACTAGTTAGTAACCGCGAAGCTGAGGCGCATGAAGTGATATGACGTATTAAATATGATGTATTATAGAAGATAAGAAGATTTGCAGAAGGCCATAAGGTCACTGCAAATCTTTTTTTATCGTGGAGTAAGTAAAAGTCACTTCTCAAACGAATATAGGTAGGAAGCACGGATCAACACGAGCATTCGTGACTCATATAAGCATGGAAGGGAGGGATATATGATCGTGGAAGAGGAACAGATACGGAAGGCGATTGCGAATGGTGACCCTGAAGCCATGGAATGGGTGATGAACCACTACGCAGGTTTGTTATGGAAGATTGCTCATTCCATCCTACATCATGCATCGACAGAAGAGATTGAAGAATGCGTAGCTGATACATTTTTTGCTTTTTGGCAGAATCCGGATTCATTCCAATCTGGGCGAAGTAGCTTGAAAAATTACCTTGCTACAATCACAAAACATAAAGCGATTGATCGCTACCGGAAACTTAATCGAAGAACTGAGCTTACATATGAAGAGGAGATTCATTCGGTGCAAACGGATGATTTGTTGGTTCAGATGGTCAGTAAAGAGACGTATACGGAACTTAATCACATGATTGAATCTTTTCCAGAACCGGAACGGGAGATTATGAAACGTCGGTTTTATGAAGGACAGAGACCCCATGAGATATCGGAAGCATTGTCCCTACACGTTAGGCAAGTCCATAACAAGCTGTATCGCTCCAGACAACGAATGAGGACATGGTGGATGAACAGGAAATAAAGGAGGCGATCAAATGCGAAAATCCGAAAAAGAATTCACTGAGCAGAACCTCTTTAATATTAAAAAGTTGTTCTATGATAAATTGGCGATGAATGAACTACCAACCGTTACGAGATCAGATTCATCATTTTATCCACCTGTATTATATCCCTCCGCACAGACCAAGAAGTCCATGAATAAAAGAAAAAGGTATCGCAAAGCCATCTATATTCCTGTAACCGCTGCGTTATCGTTATGTCTTGTTACAGGTGTAGCTGCATCGGTGGGCATCATTGACCTGCCTTCTATTCTTCATTTTCTAGGTGCAGATCGGATTGGCATTCTTCAGCCTGTTCATCAGGTGAGTGAAGATCAAGGGATTCGAATGGAGGTTATAGGTGCTGTCAGGGACGGAGATACAACGGAAATCTATGTTTCTTTGTCAGATCTGACGGGTCAACGTATTGACGAGACGCTGGATGTATATGATTACAGGGTCACCGGAGGTAATGCAAACAACGCTCAGATTATTCATTATGATGAAGCTAATAAAACGGCTATTGTCCGATTCCTCATTCAAGGAAAAGTCAGCAAAAATCGAATTACCGTTCAGATCAATACGCTAATGTCAGGTGCATCTCGACAAGATGGTTACAACGTACAAGTAGACTGGGAGCAGTTGTTACAAGAAAAGCAAAACAATAACTATGATATCGTGGATCAAGATCGTATAAGTGGCTTGGGAGGTAAAACCGATTTTCAATTGGAAAATGATCCAATTCCGGTACTGCATCAGGATGTAATGAATGTCCCCGTTTCCGGTATTGATTGGATGCATATTTCCAATATAGGTTTTGTGGAGGGCAAGTTACACATTCAGATTAATCCGAATAATGAGATAGGCGAGTATAATCATGGATATTTCTACTTCACGGATGAGCAAGGTCGAAAGCTCGATATACCTGAATATTCCGTTAGCTATGGACATTATATGAAAGATGGGGTCGAGTATGGAGGAGATTATGAGGAGTTTGTGTATGATCTGTCTGCTGTTGATGATTTAGATAAGTTGAGACTTCAAGGCAGTTTTACGAGTATTAGTGAAATTGTTCAAGGGAATTGGAAAACGACCTTTAACTTGAGTCAAAATGGTTTGAGTAAAACAGGAAACGTTCAGCTTGATGCAAATGGAGCCTCACAGGCAAATGTAACCCTTTCCGTAGTTGGCGTCACGCTTACAGGGGAGGCGCTGAGCAAGATTCGGGTGGAGGACTTGAGTATTGAAGTTCACCTGAAGGATGGTACAAAGTTATCTGGCGCATCCGGTTTCTTCCAGCTGGATCAGGATCTCATTAAGTGGATATCCCTTAAGACCATTCCGGTGAACGATGTGAGCTATCTGCTAATCAATGGAGAGAAAGTAACTTTGCAAGATAGATAATATAAAAAGTGAAACAAAGAATCGGGGGATAAGTGCAATCAGAAGGTTGTTCTGTCATCGGAGTGGTACGTGTGAATATTCTTTAGTTCAACTTATATAAAATGAATTACATGTCATATCCCGATTTATGACGCATACCATTAGGCGAATGCGGTCATAAGGGAGGAATCTGAGATGTCCATGAGCGAACCGCTGTTAACGCAGATTGTGAATCAACATATTCCGGCTGGTGCAACGGTCGTCACTATTGATAAACCTGTTCAACATCCAGCGATCTATGCGGCAGATCTTACCGGTGACAGTATGCCGGAGATTGCGGCAGTTTACCAGTTGAATGGTGAGCTGTATTTGCTCATTCTGAAATTTGTTCAAGGGCATTGGATTAAGATGGCACTAATTAAGGGATTGGGGTATGGGGTGACTTTAATGACAGCAGCCCCTGTAACTTCAACGGCAAGGAACAATCTCATCATCGGTTGGCGGATCGGTTCAATCTGGTCTAAGCTTGCCGTATATGAGTGGACTGAATCAGGGCTCAAAGATTTGGCACCTGACGATCTATACTATAGCTATGCAGAGATTATAGATATGCCTGGTTCGCATGGCCGAGATGGCAAGGTGGAGATTGCACTCTGGATACATGATACAGGTGAAGCCTATCGTGTAGAGATTATCCGATGGCAGAATGGGAAATGGGTTCCTGCACCGGACGTATATGCAACCTATTATCCCAAAGTTGTGCAATATTACGAGCAACTAACCCAGCAATATCCTGATTATATCTTTTACTGGTATTACCTTGCGGATGCTCAGTACCATGCAGGTCAGTATCCGGCAGCACTCATTTCAGTTCAGAAGGCACTCAGCTTTCCGGAAGCGTATCCTTCCAGAGAGGTACTACAGGAACTCGAAAAGAAAATTAAGCAGGCGATGGTCCCTATAAGTCATGCCCGGGTAACGACATGGTTATATCCAATCTCCGTTCGAACCACGAGTGGGACGCGTTGGGGGTATATGGATGCCCATGGCCAGATTCGACTTGAACCGGTTCTGGATGACGCGCAAGAGTTTCAGCCCAATGGATTGGCTGTGGTTGTGAAGGATGGTCGTGCCGGCGTTATTAATCTTCAGGGGCAGTATGTCGTTCAGCCTGTATACGATTCCATCAATTCCTTTTCCGAAGAACGGGCGATAACCATTGATTCTCAAGGATTTAAGATGATTAATGAACAAGGTACAGTCCTGACCAGACGGGCATACCCGTATATCTCGAATATGCAGGACGGCCGAGCGTTGTTTTACGATTCAAACCCTGGTCAGGCAGATGGATCGGTGAGTCTGTATGGTTATCTGGATGCGTCGGGCAATGAGGTGATTCCGGCACAGTTCGCTTCGGCGAATGATTTTCAAGATGGCAAAGCGGTTGTGCAGATCAAAGACAATGAATATGCGCTTATTAATCGCAATGGACATCGGCTCGCGACGTATTCATATGCCTATGTTGGACCACTAGGGGATGGACTGCTCGCTTTTCAAAAAGAAGCATCGGGCAAATATGGGTACATTGACGAACGGGGTAATATCCGCATTCAGCCCAAATTTTCATCGGCATTTCCTTTTAGCGGCGGGCAAGCGATTGTCAATACAGCGGAGGATTACAAATCGAACTATGGTGTCATTAATACGCAAGGATCGTTTATCATTCAACCCGCGTATAATGACATCCGCGAACTAGGCGAGCATCGTTATGCGCTGGGGCAAGCCATTAATCCGGAGCAGCCGTATATTGGCTCTGTATACGCGATTGCAGATACCAATGGCAGAAGGCTTACGGAGTTCATATATCGCCAAGTAGGCAATTACAAAAACGGCCTTGCTTCCGCATCGGATGGAAGACAGACCTATCTGCTGGATCTGAGTGGAAGACCTGCCGATGGGTATCCCCATGTAGAAGGTTCGGGTACGCTGGAGGTCGTAGCACCAGATCTGATTAAGGCCTATGTAGACCAGCGCTTATCTTATGTGAACCGGGCAGGACAGATCATCTGGCGGCAAAATACAATCGTTCCGCTTCATCCACCGTACCGTGTACGCGAAGAGAAATACAAGCCGAACAGGGACTATCTCGTATATTATCCGCAGGTGGAGGGATTAACGAACCAAGCGGAGCAGCTAGCGCTGAATGCCAAATTGAAGCAACTCTCGGAGGTTAAACCGATCCCTGCCGATCAGCAGCTGGATTACACGTATACAGGGGATTTTGACATTACGTTCTATCAGCAGCAATTGTTGCAGCTGCAACTCACAGGTTATAATTACCCGGCGGGTGCAGCACATGGTATGCCTACGATGATCTATGCGATCATTAATCTGACGAATGGTCAGTTGTATGAGCTGAAGGATTTATTTAAACCGAATAGTGACTACGTAAAAGTGTTAAGCCAGATTGTGGGGGATCAGATCAAAAATGATCCTCAATACTCGTATGTGTTTCCGGACACTTACACGGGCATTAGTGCGGATCAGCCGTTTTTTGTCACCGCGGATGCGCTGCATCTTTACTTCAATCCATATGATATCGCACCCTATGCGGCAGGGTTTCCAACGTTTACGATTCCTTTTGTCCAGATCAAGGATATCATTAATACAGAAGGTTCATTCTGGAAAGCTTTTCATAGTTGATTGAGGGTACAGCCAACATTTTAACAAAAATATATGCTAAGGACGTTAACAAGCAAAGACAGCGAATTTTTCCTGCTTTAAGCAAATGTCTGCTAATACTTAGCGTATAAAACAGTCAAAATGTTGGCGCTACCCCATATAGCCCGCTCACAACCTAATGCAGATGCAAGAAGATTTTTATCTTTTCACTATTCCCTTCACATATTTATCCATACTAAATGGGAAATATTACGGGAGTTACAGATCAAAGAAGTCATATTTATCTATACAAGTAAAAACGATTTCTCCAACAATAATCCGTAAAGAGGTATTATTGCTCCGTGAAGAGGTAGTGATCATTCAGGGCTCTATGAGATATTAAAGTGCAAATATAGCACTTTGTTATATTGAGAATGATTATTAATATCAGGAGGAGTGAGATGAACAACACATCTGAAGTGTCCGGACTAATGCAAGTAACGAAGGAGCGTAAAGGTCTGCTGATCACAGCAAGTATCTTCTCGACCCTGTCGAGTCTGGTGCAAATTGTTCCTTTTATCGGGGTGTACAAGATCGTCGAAGAACTGCTAACTCATTCGGGTCAACCCTCTGCCATCGACAGGGATCTGTTGATCTATTGGGGGATCGTCGCATTGGTAGCCCTGATCGCAGGGCTTATTACGCTCTATATCGGGGGGATGTGTTCACACATCGCTGCGTTTAACATTTTGTACCGGCTCAGAGTAAGACTTGCGGAACATGTTGCCAAAGTACCCATGGGGTATCACACCCGGACGGCAACCGGTGAGCTGAAGAAGATCATCGAAGTCAGTGTGGAGAAAATCGAGAAATTTATCGCTCATCAGTTGCCGGATCTGGTAAGTGCGATTGTCATCCCACTGATGCTGCTGGGTTACTTGTTTTGGCTCGATTATCGCATGGCGCTGGCGCTATTGGTTCCAATTGGAATCGGGTTTTGGCTCCAAAGTCGCCTCTTCCGCAGCGAACGAGGTCGTCAGGCTTATCGTGATTTTCAGCTTGCCATTGAAGAGATGAATGCGACGGGTGTTGAATACGTGAGAGGTATGCCTGCGGTGAAAGTATTTGGGATTACAGCCGATTCATTTCTGACGTTCAAACAGGCGGTAACGCGATATCGGGATATTTCGTTGAAAATAACAGATTTGTGTAAAACATCCTACGGGCTGTTTTTTGTGATCATGATCTCGTTATTTACCTTCATTGTTCCGGTGGGTATTCTGCTGTCGAGTGGAAATGTGGGCAATCAGTCGTTTGCGATTACGTTTATTCTGTTTCTAATCATTACCCCGAGTCTATCTGCTCCGTTATTGAAGTTAATGTATCTGGGTAGTGGGATGCGCGAGATTGTGGAAGGACAGAAACGGATTGAATCGGTGTTTGCCGAGCCGGTTGTACAAGAACCTGAGTTGCCCAAAGTTCCCGATACATATGAGGTTGCTTTTCGGCAGGTATCTTTTGCTTATGAACCAAAGGAGAGCGAAGCGTATAAACCTGTGCTTGATCAGATTGATTTTGTAGCGAACGCAGGAGAGATGACTGCACTTGTCGGACCTTCGGGTGGGGGGAAGTCAACCATTGCGAATCTATTGCTTCGTTTCTGGGATGTACAGAAAGGTGAGATTACGATTGGTGGGATTCCGATTCAGGAGATGGGGACGGAGAAACTGATGGATACCGTGTCCTTTGTATTTCAGGATGTACATCTGTTCTACGATACGATTGAAGAAAATATTCGGATGGGCAATACATCGGCTTCACTACAGGACGTTATAGCTGCGGCGCGAACAGCCTGCTGTCATGAGTTTATCGAGAAACTGGAGGCCGGATATGACACCAAAATCGGAGAAGGCGGCACGTATCTGTCCGGCGGTGAAGCACAGCGAATTGCGATTGCACGGGCATTGCTCAAAAATGCTCCCATTCTGGTTCTGGATGAGGCGACAGCCTACGCGGATGCAGAGAATGAGCACAAGATCCAGCAAGGTCTGGCCCAATTGGTTCAAGGCAAAACGGTACTGATTATTGCTCATCGTCTAACAACGATTCGTGCAGCAGAGCAAATTCTCGTGATCCAAAAGGGAACGATTGCCGAGCGTGGCACACATGATCAATTGCGTACATTAGGCGGCGTATATGAGCACATGTGGCAAGCCCATATCAGTGCGGCTTCCTGGAAGCTTGGAGGTGCAGTACGATGAGGAATTATTTATACAATATATCTGGCGGTAACCCTCGTAGTCTGCTTCCTTCGGTCATTGCAGCGATTCTGGACGGGATTGCAAAGATCGTTCCTGCGGCGTTGCTTGTGGACATATTTAATACAATCTATAAGTCTTTCGCTGATCCGGACAAAGGACTGGATATCAACCGAATGTGGATTGTATGCAGCATCCTGTTTGCCTGGCTTCTGGTGGAATATGCGGTTTATGCATCACTCTATGACAAGACCTATCGGGCAGCATACAGCTTCGCGGCCTCAGGAAGGTTGAAATTGGCCGAACATATTCGCCATCTGTCGTTAGGATTTTTCGGAAAACGTGATCCTGGGGATCTGACGAATCTAATCTTGAGTGATTATGGTCAGGTCGAGCATACGATCTCTCACAATCTGTCGCAGCTGATCAGCGCAATTGTGCTTCCTGTACTTGCTTTTGGCGGACTTCTGTTGGTGGATTGGAAAATGGCCGTAGCCATGTTTGTTGCGGTTCCCTTTGGTGTGGCGCTGTTATGGCTTACGGATTCCATTCAGGCACGACTGAGTGAGAACCATGTTCGAGCCAAAAACGAAGCCGCCAGTCGGCTGCAGGAATACCTGAGTGGTATTCGTGAGATTAAGGCCCATAATATGGGGGGCAAACGTTTTGAACGGCTGCGGCGTTCTTTTGACGAATTGAAATCTGCTTCCATTCGGTTGGAAGGCATTATGGGACCGATGATCATGGGCTCGATGTTGCTTGCACGATCAGGGATGACGTGGATGATTCTGGTGGGCAGTTATTTGCTTGCAGGCGGTGAGTTGTCGTTACCGGTATTTCTGTTATTTTTGCTGGTAGGTACGAAGGTATTTGAACCGTTGACGGTTGTACTGATGAGTTATGGGGAGATGCGGTACTCCGCGTATAGTGCGAGACGTATTATGGATTTGCAGCAGGAAGACCCGATGGCAGGCAAGGGAGATATACAGCCTAATCAGGCCATTTCGTTCGACCAGGTGACCTTTGGATATGACGCTCAGCAGCCGGTGTTGAAAGACTTGTCCTTTACGATTGAGCCGCATACGATTACTGCGCTGGTTGGCCCATCCGGTAGTGGTAAGAGTACAGTCACACGTCTCATTGCGCGCTTCTGGGATGTACAGCAAGGAACGATTCGCATTGGTGGCAGCCCCGTTGATCAGATGGACCCGGAGAAGCTGTTACAGGATATCTCTGTGGTCTTCCAGGACGTGTATTTGTTCCAGGATACGATCGGCAACAACATCCGGGTAGGAAAGAAAGACGCTACGCAATTCGAGATTGAAGAAGCAGCATGCAGAGCTTGTTGTCATGAGTTTATCTCCAGTCTGCCTCAGGGGTACGATACGCTCGTTGGCGAGGGTGGATCGACGTTATCTGGTGGAGAGAAACAGCGTATCTCCATTGCACGTGCCTTGTTGAAAAATGCATCGATCGTATTGCTCGACGAAGCCACCGCTTCACTTGATCCGGAGAACGAAGCCGCAGTGCAGCAAGCGATTAATGAGCTAGTCGCGGACAAGACGGTTATTTTGATTGCACACCGATTAAAGACCATTCAAAATGCCGATCAGATCCTTGTATTGGACCAAGGTCAGCTTGTAGAGCAGGGAACTCATGCGCAATTGCTAAATTACTCAGGCATCTACGCTCGGCTGTGGCAATTACAACAGGATGCTGAAGGCTGGCAGGTAAAAGTAAACGGATAATGAGTTCGATGAGATAGATAAAGTAACTGAAGCAAATAAGCCTCATGTGGCTAATGAGCTGACATAAAAGGAGAATGACAACGATGTTTAAACGAATTCCTGTATGGATTGCACTATGTTGTATGCTTACCTTGGCGGCTTGTGGAACGACTCAGGCCACCAGCGAAGAGACTAGCTCCTCAGAGGGAACGACACAAGCGACAACTAAAGTGATTACCAATCCGAATGGAGAAGAGATTACGATCCCTTTGAATCCAGAGCGCATTGTTGATCTATCTGGTTCTACAGAAGAGCTGTTGATCATTGGGAAAACACCTGTGGCAACGATGAGCGCGGATTATGGCAACCCAGAGGAACTCACACCAACCATTAAGGAGCAGCTTGGTTCAGATACAGTAAATCTGGGTTGGTATGGTTTCCCTTTTAGCATTGAAGCAATAGCAGGAGCGAATCCGGACCTGATTATTCTGGGAAAGGATTTTAACACGGATCAGTATGAAACCTTATCCAAAATTGCGCCTACGATTGCATTGCCGTATTCCTACTATGATTGGAGAGAACGCCTGACATTCTTGGCAGATACGTTTGGAGAAGAAAGCAAGAAAGATGAATATCTGGTCAAATATGATGCGAAATCTGCAGAGTGGAAACAAAAGCTTGAGGCTGCTGTAAACGGGGAATCCTTTGCGGTAATTGAGACATATCCAAACAATCTGGTTATCTATTCCAATAAAGGTGCAGCTGAGATGTTGTACGGTGAATGGGGCCTGAAGCGCACAGAGGGTATCCCAGATCCAGAGGGCTGGGGTGGTAAACAGATCGCGCTGGAAGCTCTAGTTACCGTAAATCCGGATCGTCTGTTGTTGATGGAGAATAGTGAGAACAAGATGATAGACAGCAAGGTGTGGAATAACATGAACGCCGTAAAGAACGGCAAGATCTACAAAATTTCCAATGTCGATAACTACAACTATTCCTACACAGCCATGGGAAGAATGGAGCTTATGGACCGCCTGGGTACGATGATTCTGGAAGGTCAGAAGTAGTCGTTGGATTAGAGAAATTCACGATAGATTAACTTTTAACAGAACCTACCGGAGGCCTATGTGTAATTGTGTAATTTTTTCGAAATCATGTAACTTGATCGGTTCTGGCTACGTTTAGACATTGGGGTGATCTGATGTTGGTGAACGCGGTTCAACGATACATGGTATTAGGAATTATATTTATCGGGATAAGCTTAACGGCATATGTCGTTCTTGAAAGGATTGAAGGGTACCAAATTACAACGACAGAGTATTACGGCTTACGAAATCTAGGGGGCCTGATCTATATTTTGTCTCTCATCCTGGGTTTTGGTCACTATTTACTCGCTTTTTATGTTGTTATTTTAATTCCGATCTCATGGCTGCTGTGGAAATATGTGTGTTCTTTTATGGCGAGGATTTTCATATATAGGGTTGGGTTTGGATGGGGCGGGCTGTGGGTTTTTGATCTCATGTACAATCCATATTTCGTGAATGGATACCATCTGAACCGAATGACATCGATATGGATATTTGCGATCGCCGGTTTAGTCTATGCCATTGTGGAGAATAAGATTTGGCGAAGAGGGCAGAATCAGAACGAACAGAAGGCTACTTAACAACTGTTAAGTAGCCTTCTTAGTTTACATAATTATTATTTTGTTTACATCGGGGGACTCAGAAAGTAAATACAATATTTTAGAAAGGATTATGTAAGATAAATTAATTCGATAGTTTGTTATAAAATTCACAAAGGAAGCGAGAAAAAAGAAATAGAGAGTTATATCTTAAATAGGTAAAATTTTCTGTTATACTATTTGAGTTGTGTACATAAAGTTAGATATTTTAATGAAGGGAGTTCAGGAAGTAATTTAGAAATTTAGTTTAAAATTGTAGTTTGGAGGAAAACATTTTGTATAAAGCAGGTTTTTGGATTAGATTAGCAGCAAACGTATTGGATAGTCTTATTATTTCAATTCCGTTAGTTATTATTGCAGGTGTGCTTACGGGTAATTTTGATACGGATGAGCCAATCGCCAAACTACTTAGTGCGTTATATTCAATTTTATTACCAGTTTACTGGTATGGCCGAACCATTGGAAAACGTATATGTGGAATTCGAATCCGTAAATACGATACACACGAACCGCCAAAAATTAGTACGATGCTAATGCGAGTTGTTGTGGCTGGACTTGTGTATGTAATAACTTTGGGTATCGGAATTATTGTGAGTGCTTTTATGGTTGGTTTGCGTGAGGATCGACGTGCGATTCACGATTTTATTGCAGGAACAGAAGTAGTCTGGGATTAAACGATTAAACTCGGAGAGTTAGCTGTACAGGGGTGAAAAATCACTGTGCAGCTTTTAAATCATTATTACTGTTTCACAAAACTCGTATTTTGTACATATGTATGGCTAATTAATTACCGCACTGAATCCTCCTTTAACTAACTTGTACCGATAAATATAAAAGCCGCTAAAATAGCGGCTTCAATGAGGCGAAGGAAAATATGTAGGCTTTTTTTAGAAGATCAAACATACTAGATTTGCAAAACAAGATACCGTCTTCTATTTACCCCTTTGTGTATGGATTAGTCTCACTTTTTGGATAGCCGCATTTATTTGAGGCTTCCCCTAGCAAGCCTTATGCCCAATTATCCATCCGTATTCTCTGTAACGACTATAATTTTTGCTTACCTCTCGGTGGTAATGAACCTGTTTAACAACAAATTTTTAGCTTGAGAACACACTGAGCAAAATGACTAAACTAGTTACGGACACGGTGAAGCCCGTTAAAGAAATAAGGTGATTTATTAATTACAATCCTACCAGTGTACTTGAAGTTTATTACCATTTGGGTCATAAAAGTGGAAAAAGGTATGGCCATTATCTTCTTTTATATCTTCTACCTTAACTTGATTATCAATTAAGTGTTGATGAAATTTAGATAATTCTGGACTGGTAAAGCCAATGCTAAACTCTTGTTTATTATCAATTGTAAAATGTGCAAATGTTTCATCTTTGGTAGGAACTAAGATAAGTAAGAAAGGTCCTTCATTTATCTTTAATATTGCAAGTTCCTCAGTATCGTTTAGTAACTTAAGCCCTAATACATCTCTATACCATTGTGAAGACAGTTCTAAATCTTTTACAGGAATTCTAATATAATGTACTTGTTCAATAAATGATTTACTCATTGTTTTCTCTCCTTTATTTATTCCGGTATACTATATAGTTCCCTTTAATAAATACCAGTTCCTTCCCCGATTATTGATTTAATCTTTCCGTTAGTTAAATAAAAGCGGCCGAACACATTGATCAGCTGCTTTCTTGGTGCATTGAGTTATCATTTCCCGTTACCTTAATGAAGTAGCACAGTTAGATTGTAATCTAATCGTTCGTGTAATCAAGTTCTTGTCATCTGTCAAGAACGGAGATAAAAAAGAAGATCTTGAAAAGCTCTAGTATCCATCAAGGTCTTCTTCGTGATTTACTTATTATATCTTGCCTTATATCCTCATGGTTCTTTACCATGTTCTTGACCTTTTTAACACCCTACGGCGTTCTTCCTTATATCAAAAAATAGCTGGTTCCTGATACAAAAATCATTATTTTAGCAAACACTTATATAAACCTGCTTTTATCTCCGTCACATTAACCCCATCCTGAAACTATTCATATAAATACCTAATCGGAAATGACACAATGTTCTTGTCCCGCGACATCTGCTGCTGCTGCCGCCTCTCATTTTAATGACTTCTTTCCAAGGTGGAACACTGATCTCTTCACATCCCTTCCCTGCTATATCAAACCATGCACCGAAGAAATTTTCACTAGTTTGAGTGACTAATTTTTCAAGAACCCACAATATAATTCTTACCACCCCAGAAAAATACGTATCTAAAAACGTAAAATCTCTAGGGTGTTTTGTTTATAATGAAAAAAAAGAGGTTGGAGCGGAACTGTTATGACGAAAAGGCTACAGTTCGTTTGCATACATAATTTCTCCATATCCGCCAACAAATATATATTTTCCGTACATCTTAATGGCGTCCTTCATCCTTTGTATACCAACACTATTTAAACCTTGATTTTTTGGAGGAACAGTAGTCTCTTTCCACTGCACTCCGTCTTTGGACAGATAATACGTGTTGGAGCCGTCGATTTCCCCATAGCTCGTAGTCATAGCAAAAAAGTTTCCGTCAAAAGATGTCAGGAAGTCGAATCCGGTATAATCGCCTTTCGTAAACGTCGTCTTTTTCTTCGTCCAGTTCACCCCATCCTTCGACACCCATGTCTTCGAAGAGTTACTTTGATCTGCCGCAACATAGGAACTGCCATTCCATGCCAGATGAGCTTGATCCAAATCCATTGTCTTTACCAGCTTCCAATGAACGCCATCCGTGGTCTGCATGAGTTTCGTCGTACCAACTCCAGTATTGAAGTTGTGCACGCGGAAGGTGGCGAGCAGCCGTTTGCCGTCCCAAATCATCGAGGTCAACCAATTGCCGCTGACGTTAGGGATCCGGGTCCATTTAAGACCATCTTTAGACGTATAGGTACCATAAGATTGATCCGAAGCGACAAAAAATTTGCCTGTCCATAAGATCTTTTGCAATTGGCCGTATTGGTCTTTGAAAGGTACGCTTGCTTTTTTCCAGGTATACCCATCTCCCGAATAGTAAATCCCGTTGTGGCCCGCAGCAACAAATTTATTCGCACCCCAAACCACATTGTACAAATTCGGTCTACCCAACTTTTCCCGGTAGGCGAACGGGTTGCTGCTACGCCAAGTAGTACCATTATCGGTAAATATGACGGTACCATTCATGCCAACTGCCACGGTCCTTTTCCCGTTTGTGGCAAGACCGCTTAGCTCGCCTCCTGTATGAGAGCCGACTATTCGGTAACTCCACGCAGTACCGTCCTTCGTATATATTGAATATGTGCTGTCGGGTGCGTCCTGCCGATCGTTTGATCCAATCCCGGCAAATCCGTTAGCCACCGGATAAATCATATAGATATTGGTATAAAGATATGAAAGGTCTGTTTTCTTCCAATTCACGCCATCTTTTGATGTATAAGCGATATTTTTATTAACACCTGATTTTTGATTGGTTGCCCCTGTAACAATATACTTGTTGTGGCCGTATACAATGGTCGATAGTTCTGCGCCGCTCGGGGATTTGGATTGCTTCTTCCATGTGAACCCGTCAGCGGACGTATAAATGCCGTTACCGACCCCGATGTATTGTTTTCCCGTCCAGGCCATGTCCCGAATAGCTGCAGACTCGTTGTATTTTTTCGAGGACCAATTCTGCCCATCTTTCGAAACAAGCACGTATTTATTATCATAGATGCTGGTTATAAAGTAAGTCCCATTCATATACTTCAGAGCGTTCGCCCCATACTCGTTATACAATGAACGCGAGGTTGTCCAGTTTTCCCCATCTACCGACGTGAATATATGCTTTTCCCCCAAGGCGACAAAGCCACCATTCCCCCAAATCAACTGATGGATCGTTTCGTCAGGGTTAAAATCGATCTTCGTCCACGTCAACCCATCTGTTGAAATAAATCCTTCGGAAGGTTTCTCGTAAAGAGTAAAGGAATATTCCGTATTAGAACCAAACATCACATATTTGGATCCATCCCAATCAATAGCGGTTAAATGATATCCTCCGAATTTTGATAGAGCTTTCCAAGTATTTCCGTCCTTTGATTTCATCACCGATCCGTAGGCACCTACGGCTATGTATTCGTTCTTTCCCTTTGTCAATGCGTACGGTGCGTTAGAACTATAGCTTGTGTCGACAGTCCACCCTTCACCAATAGAGATAGGCGTTTCCTTCAGTGTAATCGAGTCAATTGTCCTATCTTCGGCGCTCGCATCGACCGAACTTACGGGGGGTAGCCAAAATAATAACGACAACGACAAACAAACTACCCATAAAAATGTGCTATTTCTTCTCATGTTCTCCTCCTGTTGTTAAAAGCCTTGTTGTTGAAATCATTCTTATCTTACTCGCTTTTCCACAAAAAGTAATGGGTTATTGTGCCTATGTTAACAAAAACACAATCCTTTAGACCTACTATTTTAAGCTGTCATCCTTCCCGGGACCCCCTGGAATCAAAAAAGCTAATATCACTTCAACGCGAAAATCCACAACCTCAGTTGGTTGTGGATTTTCAGTATAAAACAGTGGGAGCTATCATGGTTATGGCATCTGAACATCCAAGGATTAGGTGGGGTTAATAAAAAGACAAAACTCCCAAATACGAAAATACGTTTCAATATGCATTACTGAAAAAAGAATGGCTCGTGCAACGGGCAGATCAAAAATGATCATTTGAACACATTGAACAATTTTGGACCAGTCCATAAAACGGCGAGCTGTCCTCAGATTGAACTCCAAAAAAAATTATAGCCGTTCCCGGAAGCCTGTCCAAATATAGACTTGAATTAACGTGTGACAATCTTCGTTTGATTTATCATTGAAGATCGTTATCCTTACCCTATGGCGATCCGATTAAAAAGCCGTCTTTTTATTTTTGAATCAGCTTATCGCCCCACACGCTTACACCTCCATGGAGGTGAGCAATACTAGAGTATCCACTTCTACTTAATACTTTAGCTGCATTTTTGCTGCGCATACCGCTCTGGCAATACAAAAGAACCGTGTTATCTTTAGGAATTTCGGCCAGACGATGCTTCAGCTGAGACAGAGGAATATTAATCGCCCCCTTAATGAAGCCTCTTTTGTACTCTCCAGGTTCACGGACATCAACGAGGATACGTTTGCTGTTATTCTTCATTTCATTCCTAAAATCATCAGGTTTCAGGTTCTTCACACCTTTGACCGGCTTCACCCGGGTGTAGAGAAACCATACAATCAAAATAATAACTGCAACATTAATAACAATATTTATGCTCACTGGACTCTCCCTTTCCTTTTGTTGACAAACAACATCCTTTCACCATATAGAGCTGACGGAATCCTCGTCGTGCAAGAATTCTGGATGCTTTTTTTCTCTTAAGCCAAGTACTTGAGAAAATAATGACTTCATCATGGCGCGACAATTCCTTTTGCCATGGCAAACGACCAATAGATATATTAATCGAGCCTGGAATGTGGTTCTCCCAATACTCACTGGAGTCCCTGACATCGAGTATTTTCACATTGGACCAACGTTCATGAGATGGATCCCACTCTTCCATGTCGACATAAGTAAGTGAAGATACCGGCCACAGCTGAACCAGTAACCATACGACTAGCATTCCAGTTGCTATATAAACCAGAGTCATTCATGACACCCTCTTTATATTATTCATATAGACATCATCGCACTAATTTATTTGAATCCGACCATTCGCTCAGACCGCCTGTCATGTTTACAACCTTATATCCTTTCTCATGAAGAAGCTCACATGCAAGACCGCTCCGGTTTCCACTTCGGCACATGATAATGACCTCCTGAGATTCATCAAGTTCAATGTATCGTTGCATTAATTGTCCTAACGGAATATGAACAGCTCCCTTTACATGTCCTTCTACCCATTCTGCAGATTCACGAACATCAAGCATCATAAAATCCTTACCTTGTTTCAGCTGTTTAGCTACTTCTTGCGGGGTAATTTCTTTTGGAATTTTAAATGCCATAAGTAATCCTCTCCTCTCCTATTTGTATACATAAAAATATGGCTATTCACTTTTACGTACACAGTGATTGTTCTTGATTGATTACATATACCCCTATAGGTATTATAAAACTAAAAATGATTATTCTCAAGCTCTCCTCAAAAATAATATTTTAGTCATTACAAAATAGATCATAAATAAAAAAATCTATAGATCATAGTAAAGCAATCTATAGATAGATATAAGGATTCGCATACCAGTTCTCTTATAGTCTGGGCTGATGCTTCCGAAGCGAAGCATTCTAACTATCTTCTATATTAATTACGAACCAATTTGTCTGTCCAGGCATTGAGCCCACCTGTCATATTGATAACCTTGAACCCTTTTTCATAAAGCAGCTCACATGCCTTTCCGCTGCGATTTCCACTGCGGCATATAACAATAATTTCTTGTGCAGGGTCTAACTCTTCATGTCTCGAGTCCAGTTCGCCAAGGGGAATGTGATTAGCACCTGCTACGTGTCCTTCCATCCATTCTTCCGGTTCCCGGACATCCAGCATGATCAAAGTTTCACCTTTGTTAAGACGTTCTGCTACCTCTTGAGGTGCTATTTCCTTAAATGACATGTGTTAATTCCCTCCATAGATGATTTATTCCATAGTGATTTAACTACCGGCTTTTCACAAGAAGCTCTACGGCTTCTTTAACCAATTTACCTGTATCCTTATTGCCAGCCTCCTGTTCGGCCATAATGCACTGTTGAAGATTTTCTGCAACGATTTGCGCAAGAGCTCTGTCAGAGGCATTACGTACGGCAGACAACTGGGCAACAACCTCTTTGCAAGGTTTACCTTCTTCCATTAATCGAAGTACACCACGAACCTGGCCTTCAATTCTCCGCAAACGTGTTTTTAAGCTATCTGTATAGTTGTATTCCATATATAGTCCACTCTCCTTCATAACATACCTGTATAGGTATATTATAGAGCAAAACATGTTAGCTTACACCTTTTAAATGAATAAGTTTACCTTACCGTTTGTTGCATCACCCAAGTAAGCAGCAACTCCAGCATATTTCAATCCATCGATCAGCTCTTCTTGTTTCAAACCCAAAAGGTCCATGGTCATGGTTACAAGCAACCAGCTTCACACCCTGCTCCTGTGCCAGCTAAATCAACTGAGTCAGAGATAAAGCAGTATGCTTTTTCATCACATGTTTAATCATCTGCGGACCAAGACCGCCAAAATTCATTTTGGACAGCCCAAGTTTATTTACACCCCGTGGCATCATCCATCCAAAAGCCTTTTCCAAAACACCTTTATTTGTCTTGATAGCTTCATCCTTTCGAAGAGCATTCAGTCCCCAGAAGGTAAAAAATATAGTTACTTCGTGATCATAGGCAGCTGCTCCATTAGCAATAATAAATGCTGCAATTGCTTTATCTAGTTCACCACTAAACAGTACGATTGTTGATTTATCAGTCATAAAGTAATAATACCCACTTTCTATTTCATGAATTACATATATCTCTTTATGTTTAAGTTCTTATATGCTTTATAGGATAGTTGACCAAACCTTGACGGCTGTAAGGGAAATAAGCACAACAAGTCCATAACGAAGTACCTTAACATTGATTTTGGAACTGACTTTAGACCCCAGGGGAGCACCGATCAGACTTCCGACCACCGTGAATAAAGTTGGCCATAAAGGAATATGTCCACCAGTAAGCTTTCCGATAACCCCGCCGATGGCTGAAATAAAGACGATCGCAAGTGAAGAAGCAATGGTCGTACGGGTTGGAATCTTGAGAAGTGTGAGCATAATGGGAATCAGAATAAAAGCGCCCCCTGCACCCACAATCCCGGATACAATCCCGACTATAAGAGCAGAGACTACCGCAATGACTCTATTAAATTGAATGTTTTCTTTGTATTCATCCGAGCCTTTACGAGGTATCAGCATCAGAATAACTGCTAACACAGCAAGGATGCCATAGATCAAGTTAATGACGTCTCCTGGAAGCATCCCCGATATATATCCTCCGATAAGGCTTCCCGCCAAAATGCTGATACCCATATAAATAACTAGTCCTTTATGAAAGACTGATTGCCCTATTTTTCCTTCACTTCTTTTCTGAAATGCCAAAACCCCTGCAAGAGAGGCAAAAAAAACTTGAAACATACTGATCGAAGATACCTCATGTGCTGAGAAATGCGCTGCACCGAATAGTGGTGGAACATACAACAGCAACGGATAGTTAATGATGGCTCCACCTATTCCAAGCAATCCTGAAAAGAAAGATCCGATTAAGCCAAGGATGATCATAATTATCCATAACAAAATATCCACAGGTCCCCTCCTTTCTTGGTTGAGGATATCTATACTTCCAGGGGTTTGAAATAAGCGAACACACTGTTAGGTGTTCGCTTTATTTTCATTTAGATCTTCGCTTTATTTTCATTTAGATCTTTTTAACAAAAAACTTATAAATACCGTTGTCTTCCTCATAGGAAATCAACTCATGATTTGTTTGTTTAACCCATGCTTGAAAGTCATTAACGGAGCCTTTATCCGTTGAAAGTACTTCCATGATTTGTCCCGATTCGAGACCGTCCAGCGCTTTCTTTGCTTTTACAATTGGCATGGGACATGCCAGTCCTTTCGTATCTACTACCAGGTCTGTATTCATCATCATTTTTCCTCCTTTTAATGGTCATGCACGGCACAGCGGTTAGGACCGATTTCCATCTCGCGCTGCTCATCTTCGTCGGGTGTAATTTTCCCCATGTTCGTCTGCCGGATTTCTTGGTACGCATTCGGCTGAGGTGGAAGGTTCTCAGTCACTGTACGCCGGAATTCATCCTCTTCAGGAATGTTTAGACCAGGGTTTTTTTGATACAAGTCAGAGAGTTTCGCCATCACTCGACCGTCTTCACCGAGTTCCGTCACCTTTCCGAAGTGAGCAGGTAATACGACCAGATCTTGAGACAATTCTGTGTAGCGTTTATAAAGCGTATCTCGAAGATCACCTACCCAATCTTCCGCAAGGCCCGCCAAATCAGGACGACCGATCGATTCAATAAACAGGATGTCTCCGGTCAACAGGTACTGGTCATCTACAATAAATGATGTGCTCCCGATCGTGTGTCCAGGAGAGTAAATTGGCTGAATACGGATCGTTGTGGATCCTACCTTGATATCACGACCTTCTTCCAGTTTTTCATAATTGAAAGTAACTTCAGTCGCATCTTTAGGTGGCAACCAATAAGTGGCTCCAGTTTGATCTGCCAATTTACGGCCGCCTGAAATATGATCGGCATGTAGGTGCGTATCCAGCGTGTGTTTAATCTGTGCACCTTGTTCTCCCGCAAACCGTTCGAACACTTCTGTCATACGAAGCGTGTCAATAACTGCTGCTTCCCCGCCTGATAAAACCATATAAGACAAGCAGCCCTTTCCAATCCGCACGAACTGATACAAAGCCCCCCCGTCCTTTAATTCTCCAATTTTTACAGGCTCCAGATGCTCACTCCATGATTTCATACCGCCTTCAAGGTAATGCACGTTGCTTCTGCCAGCCTCAACGATTTGCTCTGCTACAAATTTGGAGGACCCCTCTTTCGCACAGACAACAAGCAACTTCTTCCCATCAGGAATCTTGTCGAGTGCAGCATCTACACCGTCTAAGAGATCAAAATAAGGAATGTTAATGATTTCTACACTATGGCCTTCAACCTTCCAATCGTTAAAGTCCGTTTCATTACGAACATCAAGGATAAAAATTTCTTCTTTAGCCAAGACGATACGAGCAAGTTCCTTGGCCATCATCGCTTTTATTTCCATTTCTCTGTTTCTCCCCTCATTTAGAAAGTCAATGTAACGTTGGCATCCTTCGCGAAATCCAGAAAAGTGACAGCTCCGCCTACTTCAATCCCTTCGATAAAGTCCTCTTTTGTTAGGTTCATAACATCCATCGTCATCTGACAAGCAATAATCTTGACACCCATCTCCTGAGCCATTTCTACCAGCTGTGGGATTGATGGAACATTTGCATTTTTGAACCCTTCAGCAAAATGTTCAGCCCCTGCAGGCAGCGGCAATTGGTGATGAGCTTGCTTATGAATCAGATTCAAGCCTTCAAAAGTAAAGAAAATGGCAACCTCTGCTTCAGTCGCTGCCGAAGCTGTTGCGATATTAAACACTTTATATGCATCGAACATTCCACCATTGCTTGCAATAATAGCTACTTTAGTACTCATTGTTATACCTCCGTTTTTTGTTGGTTTTTATTTTTCTGTTGGACCCGTCCAACTAGTCATGCCCGGTTCTACATTTTTGACTTGTTTAAATCCTTTTTCAGTAAGCAGTTGACAAGCAAGGTCACTGCGGCTGCCTGTACGGCATACGACATAAATATCTTCTTCCTGTTTAAGCTCTTGGATCCGCCCTTCGAGTTCACCCAGCGGAATAGAAATAGCACCAGCAATTCGGTTAAAAGCATATTCGGCAGGTTCACGTACATCCAGTACGGTAAACTTTTTGTTATCAGCAAGTTTTTTCTCCAATTCTTCATTGGAAATGGCATGTGGATGCTTCTTCTCTTCTCTTGTTTCAGCAGCACTTGCTTTACGGACATAATGCTTGAGGACATCGCCTTCCTCTACTGTACCAAGATAAAAATGTCCGGTATTTTTGGCCCATCCTTGAATATCCGCCAGAGACCCTTTATCTGTAGCCTGTACTTCAATAACTTGACCAGCCTCCAGCTGATCCATCACTTTTTTCGTTCTTACGATGGGCATTGGACATGCAAGCCCTTTGCAATCGATTATCTGATCTACTTTAATTTCGGCCACTGCAGAAACCTCCTCAAATTTTGTTATGAACAAGACAAGCCTTAGTACAGAGCGTCTAAAAATAAGTCTTCCTTTCGGCTTGCGGTTTACAATTATTTCAGTGGGTTTTTATATGTTACGTTTTATATGTTACGTATACCCCTATGGGTATATTACAAAGAGTCTTCGTTTTTGTCAACCTCCATTACTCAATCATTTGATGTCGCTCCAAACCTCTGGAAAACAGAAATTGACCTATATCCCTTTTAAACTTTGTATGTTAAGAGAAGTAAAATTCATAAAAAAATCCAACCACTAAGCTGGTTGGATTCGTTTACTCAAATACTATAAGGAGTTTTTTCATTTTTTTGCTTGTCACATAATAACCAACTTCTAGGCCATTCCTCTCAGTGTCAATAATTCCGCACCAACGAAGTTTATGCAAGTGACTGACACTGTAGACTGAGGAACTCCAAGAAAGGATTGATTGCAAGTCACGTTGCAAGAGCCTCTTTTAAGTAAACCTTTGATGATAGATAAGAGAGCGGCATTTATTTAAGAGTGTCTTGACGCGTTCTTTAGCCGAAGAAGCAATAAAAGCAGCAAATTCATTCTGAACCTGGCCAAAATTCTCATCCATCATTCTGCGAGTTATGGATTCCAATTGAGAATGTTTCATGTCCATGTCCATTTCCTTATCCAGATCGCTCACCACCATAACCGAATCTTCTACGCATACAAAAGTGTAATCGGAAGACTTATCTGGTTTATGATGATTGAAGATCGCGATGGCTTGCTCTTCAGTATAAAGATTAGACGTGGCCTCTCTGCCATCCTCATCAATCGAATACTGCCTTACACAGCCTTTCAAGATGAAATAGCAAGCTGTAGGGTTATCTCCTTGAGTAAAAAGAACGGTTCCTTTGGATACTCCTCCAAATATGTACCATAAATTATCACATCAAAATCAATGGCATAATCCAATGCCTAACATCCGAAATAACAACGGACACGGGCCCTCCCCTTGCCATGGAAATATGAACCTTAGTCACCCTGGTGGAAATATAGAGATAAGAGATCATGGACAACAACCACTTGTAATCAATATTGATCAAGCCGCAAAGACGATCAGTTCATACGTATTGAAGAAGGTCAGGGAAACTTTGTGCAAATGGGAGACGAGAAAGAAAAATTGAATTTTCAAACGATGACCTGTGAGGACTATGCTGTTATGGTGCCTGCTGGAAAATGGCATAATATCACCAACACAGGCAGTATACCTCTTAAAGTGTACGTGATCTATGCGCCGCCTGAGCTTCCTTATGGGACAGTGCATGGAACAAAAGCCATTGCTATGTCTTCTGAAAGTTAGTTGATCGTATTCTAATGCAAACCAATAGTAATACTAAAGCCTGATTTCTCTTCATTCGTGGTGAAGAAAAATCAGGCTTTAATTACTTATCGAGGTATCGATACAGCGTTGTTTTGCTAATTCCCCTTTTCCTTCGCTTCATTCATTCCTTTTTTCGTGCTCTCACTAGTTAAATCTCCTTGGAAATCAAGTAAAGCCTTCACATGCTCCACATGTTTCTTTAAGGCACCTCCCAGGTATTCGTGATGATGTTTATATATGTATAACAAACGAGGTAGTTCGTAAAGGGACATTTTTTAGAAAAGTCTCTAGATTGTTGTTCAACCATGCTCTATACCAATCAAAACCCCGACACTGTAAGAGTAAGTTCGACATCTAATCTTTCAATAATAAATAATACATCCTTCGATCCCTGTGGTGAAACTCTTCTCGGCCAATCAGTAATCATGCTATGTTCTTGTCCTTTGGTTTTTATGGAACTATTGTTTCCCGTTAGTTTAAACTTCTTTGCAAGGTAAACATTCCTTTTAGCTTTAGGCTATCTAATAACGGGCATCCTCTTCTTTAAAAGTCTTCAATCAATTCAACCGTTTTTGGTAATACATATATATTTTTTTGCCGTTCATTATTGACCGGGATTTTGCGTTCGATGAAAAAAATGAGGTTCAGTTAGACAGTTGGGCGTCGTTTCTGAAATGATTTAAAGTCGAAGAGGGACTACATTTTGAAGTCCCTCTTCTTGGTAATTTTACAATTAGCTTTCGGAGCCATCGCCAAGCCATGGCCTCAGACATATGTGGTGCTGGATGGTCTAAAAGCTTCCCTGCTATCTGCAGTCGGCTTCGACTCAACTAAACTAAACTAAACCAATTAACTTCAGCAGACATGCGCGCCGTTGGACGGGTCTATGCGGGATGGGGGTTGTCGCATGCGTTTTACAGAGAGGAACTTTAATCAATATGAAGCGGAGCGTATTTCTAATGCTACTTTTAAACCAATACAATCGCTCTGGGGTCATTTTGCTGGTCGTGGAATCAAAAGTGCTGATAATCAATTTATGATGACAATCTAAAACACTTGTTGTCACTTAGCACAAAAGTATAGATCGTCACTTACACTGGATGCCTGTCAAGCTGAGCAAAATCACTTATTCCTTAGATGGTTATTTCTCTCAAAATTAATAACCTGACTGATTGGATTTGGGTTAACCAGTACTTACCTATGTTCTTGTCCTTCGACAAGAGATGCAGTTGATGAACTAAATGATTAAGTCTAAATATAAAAGACCGATTCCCAGATAGAAATAATGGGAATCGGTCTTAAGCGTATTTTAGAGTATGAGATTTCAGTTTCTCCGGTTTGGCCAGCATCTGTTCCATCTGATCTTCATTTGCTGTATCCGGAAATCGCAAATTACTGTTCTTTATACACGCGTACATAATCCACTTGCATCGTCGCCGGGATATCGGAGGCGTTCGGGGTACGGCCGCCGTCAAAGTTTCCGCCGACTGCCAAGTTCATAATGAGGTAGAACGGCTCATCAAAAGGTGCATTCGGATTATTCGGTGCAGCTGCGGAATACCACTGCTCGTTAGTGACTTTATAGAAAAACTTGCCGTCTACATACCATTTAATGTTGTCCTCTTCCCAGACTACCGAGTATACATGATAATCATTGGCAAACGTTTGCCCTGCCGGGAAGTGATAATCGCCGCCCGAATACTGGTTCGCGGGCCATTGTCCACCAAAGTGAATAGTACCGCTTACCGATCCAGGCAGACGGCCTCTCGCTTCCATAACATCAATTTCACCTGATGCAGCCCAAGTACCATATACCGAGTCTTGTGGAAGCATCCACAGCGCTGGCCATATACCATCACCGGTAGGAAGCTTGGCACGAAAATCGACTCTGCCGTACTTCAAGGAGAGTTTATCCTTGGTGTTAATCTTTCCAGAAGAATACTGTGCATACCGATTTGGGTCTTGCGGGAAAGATTTACTGTCGTTCATGGCTTTGATATTCAGCTTTCCGTCCTGTACATATACATTTTGAGTACTGTTTGTGTAGTGCTGCAGCTCTGCATTACCCCATCCCCATGTACCGGGATCGTTGTTGAGATAATATCCTGTTTCATAGTTCCATTTACTTGTATCCAGCGTAGTTCCATTAAACTCATCCTGCCAGATGAGGTTCATGCCCGCGATAGCCGGGTTGGTTGGTGTTCCGATTGAGATATCCTCTTGATCGGATACATCCGGACGCGGAGCATTTGGATTGCCGATAAAGGTATAGTTAACGAAGTTGTTGCCAATATTCCCACCCGCCTGTCCGTTCAGCGGATAGCCGATACGAATCTGCATATTCTCCTGGATTGGCTGGAACCAAAGGCCATAGACGTAATCGGACCAGTATCCCCACTGATTAGCATCGGACATATTGTTGTACCCATTACCAGAGTATGCAAATTTGCTCTGGCTGGAGTTACTCAAGTCCACCCATTGCCCATTGATGTTAATTTGGTATACAAAATTACCCAGTTCCTTGGCGATTGGTGCTCCCCCATCAATTTTTGGAAGTGGAACCCCGATAGAACCATTGGCATCTGCTGTGAACGTTGTTCCTTCGTATGGCGTAATGATATATGAATTTCTTGTAGGTTCATTAAACGTAATGGTATAAACGAGATTAGCCGAAGAAGTCTTGGATTCCAATTTGACATTGATCGACTCCGTTACGTTAAACCAGTATCCGCCTCCGCCATCCGTGAATTGGCCAAAATTTTGATCGTAGATCCAGCCGCTGGCTGCGTTATTGTCAATATCAATCCAAGTGCTGCTGTTTACAGGTTTGACATAGACCTTCAAATCATCCGCAACAGCTTCATAAGTGACCGCAGGATTGTTGTTGAACGTTGGATATGTAAAGCCTGCACCGCCTGTGAAGCTTGCTGTGATCTGTGGACCTTGTGTTGCATTCATCGCTGTGATGGTTGTTTTGTTGATGTTTTGGAATACAAGTTGATACTCCAGTTTCACACCATTCGCTTTGGAGTACAGTTGTATCTCGGTTGTTGCGGAAAGGGTGAACCAATAGCCATGGAAGCCGCCATCGCTCCAGTGCCCCCAGTTTTGGTTATAGATATATCCGCCTGCCTGGTCGATATCAACCCAGTTGTTGCCCACTTTTACATTAACGCCTACATCACTGTAAACATCATTCCATGTCGCGGAGCCTCCATTGAACTTAGGCATAACAAATCCGTAGCTGGCCTTTCCAACCCCTGATTTTGAAATAATAGGCCCGTCTGCTGGTGAGAAGTACTCCATTGAGGTTACAGTAGTTCCCGCTGCCTGAACCTTTGAAGCCGGAAGTATGCCAATACTAGCCAGCATCACAACCACAAGCAACATACCGAGTACCTTTTTCATAAACCGTTTCTCCCTAAAGTGAGATGGATTCATAATTGCCCTCCTTTAATAGAATAATAGCTTCTCCCAATCCATGCGTATTAAGGTACACGCTTACATGAGGGATATCTTTATTCTATCGAATAGGTTAATTTGCTGAAAAGGTACAATTGTTTTTGTGGTATCCCATTTTTTTGGCTTTTGATTCAATCTGCCTTCTGCCGCATCATCTGTCGGTACTCTGTGGGTTGGATCTGCATCACATGTCGGAACGCACGTGTAAAGCTTTTATAGCTTTCATATCCAACCATAGCAGCCACCTCAACAATTTTATGATCAGTTTCGGCGAGAAGCCGCCGCGCTTTGTCCAGACGTACATCCCGTAGGTATTCAGCAAAACCTTTACCCATATTCTTCTTAAACAGATTTGAAAAATAAGCATAATTAAGCGATACATGATTGGATACCATCGCAAGATCCAGCGGTTTGTGGTAACTCTCATGAATATAACGAATGGCTTCATTAAGATCGTTCGAATGGCGATAGCTGCATTTATAGTCATAATAGAACTGATTCAGCCGAAGCAGCTGCTGTTGCAGTGCTTGTATATAATCACGCATCCCAGGATAATCAAAGAGATTACGCAATGATTCAAGGTCCAGCGCTTCCTCCCCCATATAAGGGCGGATAACTCGTTCGTATTCCTCCATCATCTGAACGGTGGCGGCGCAGAGCTGCTGGGTATAGCGAACAGGATAGCGTTGCAATACCTTTTTGTGAAATAGTGCAGAAATAGCCTGTGTCATTATTCCACTGTTATCTGTTCCGATTGACTGGAAGAGTTCATATAAGTCTTCATAGGGAAGTTGCCACTGCTGCTCCATATGCTCAATATGTGCTGGGAAGATACTATACTGATCAGGAAACAGGTAACTGTGGCGATAGAGCTCAAGCACTTGGTTATAGCTGTGTGGTAGTTCTTTCAACCCCTGAATCGGGTTAGTCATGGCCGTTATGGCATCGATCTTTCCTTCCTTGAGTGCTGCAGAAAAAACACTTGGATCTATGGACGCATCCACCGCAAGGATCAGGTATGGACGATGTTGCAGGCAAATACAACCTTGTCTGCCAAACACACGATAAGCAATGGCTTCCATGCTATGGACGCTGCTGGCTCCGGGCTGCTTAATGCCAACATCTTCCCTCAGCAGGGCTAGGCGATAATTACGCCATAATGCATCATTTTGTTCCTCAATCTGAAGAATCCATGCGTCATCACTTAACGCACCTTGCATAAACATTCTTAATTCCTTACTCTCGGTCTCTTGGGCGAGACGGGATACATGCTGCATATTATGCGTAAGTGCCTGTCGTGTCTGGATCTCTTGCCATACACGCTCCAGGGAACCTTGCAGATCCTCTCGCTTCAAAGGTTTTAGCAAGTAACCCTTTGCCCCAAGTCCGATCGCTTTTTGGGCATATGTAAAATCACTATAACCGCTGATAATGAGGTATTCCACATCCATATATTCCTCTTTGGTTTGAGCCATGAGTTCCAACCCATCCATATCCGACATCATAATATCGGTAATAACGATGTGAATGCAATGCTGCCGCAATAGGCACAGCGCCTCAATCCCGCTCGCGGCACAGTATATGTTGTTCAGCTCCAGAGGAAATTGATGCAGCATGGCCTGCAGGCCATCACGAATGTGTTTTTGATCGTCCACAATCAGAATATTAATCATGCTCTACCACCCTCCAAGATTTTCATTTTTCCAAGGCAAGCGTATCGTTACACAGGTATATTCACCTTGTACACTATCAATCCAAAGACCGCAATCCTTGCCATAATGAAGCTGCAACCGCTTATTCACGTTTTCCAAACCAAGTCCGCTCCTGCGGGTAACCATCGGCGTATCCGATTCGCTCCGCAGTACTGCCTGAAGACGGTGTAACATCTCAGGCTCTAACCCCTCTCCGTCATCTCTTATGTTAATGAAAAGCAGGCTGTCATTCTCCACTGAAAAGGTGATCTCTATAGATAACCTGTCGCCTGAAGGTGCCCCGTGATGAATTGCATTTTCAACGATGGGTTGCATACACATCTTGGGAATGGCGTAGCGAAGGATCTCCTGAGGAAGATCCGCCGTTATAACGATACTGCCGCCTTCCATAAAGTTGATAAATTCAATATAACTTTGGATGTTGGCAAGCTCGTCACGTAAAGCAACAGTATCGCTGCGCCACTGCATGCTGTAACGTAGCTGGGAGCCGAGCGACACCAATGATTTGGCTATAGCAGGCTGTCTCTGTACCTCAGCCACCATTCGAATGGATTCCAGCGCATTATATAAAAAATGGGAATTAATCTGCGAATGCAGGGAGTGCAACTGTGCGTTTTTGGCAATTAACTGCTTATCCACAACCTGTGTCATCAGGCGTTTGACTTCATGTAACATTTTATTGTAATTCACCGCCACCTCATCAATTTCATCTCCTCTTTCGTTCGCATCAAGGCCTGTATCAATCATTGCATCCAGCTCGCCTTTCCGTACCTGACGCATGGATATCAGTACGCTGTCCAACCGCCGGAAAATACGCCGCGTCGTTTGGGATACGAGTAACATAATCAGCAGCAATACACATAATGTAATCGTTACCACAAATGCATACCAACTGCGCGGCCCTTTCATCAATGCCTGATGGGAAACAATATCGACCACATAAGTGTTCAACGGAGCGATGTATCGATACAATATATAATAACTCTGATCTCCCACCCTGACCTGAAGCGGGCTTTCCTGCGGCGATATTTCGATCTGACGATGGATACTGCCGAGGATCTCCTCCAGCCCCAGCCCGTACTTCTCCGAAAATTCATGCTGCGGATTGTAAACATATTGGGGAGAATCGCTTGCGTTCATCAATACCGAAAAGAAGTCCCCCTTGTTCTCTTGTAGCAGGTCGCTGAAAAACATGCTGTGGGGAACGCGCACTTCCATAATGCTAGGGCGTTTTTGTTCCTGCCCTTGAAGGCGAACCAGACGATAGTAGGATAAGGTGTGTTCACCATCCCTAAAAGAAAATAAACGGTAAGCCGCACCGCCTTCATCCCGAAGTTTTACCCAATAATCCTGCGGTGAAAATTTCTTGTAATGATAGATTTCAGGCCAGATTTCGTACAAGTTTGGGTTATCGACGTAAAAGCTAAGCTCACTGATCATCGCATTACTTTGAATGATATTGAGCATTTGCTCAAACTGGTTTTGCTTAAACTTCACCAGACGCAGTCCATCCACAAGCATATTGGAATGAATAAAATCCACAAATGACTTTTGAGTGAGGGCTGTATTGGAAGCGTTCTCAATCATGTCCATTCTTCTGCGCAATTGTTCATTCAGCCATGTAACGTGGCTGTTGCCTGTCGCCATAGCGTCCTTATATAGCTGGGTTTCTTGCATGCGGATATACACAAAGGATATCAAAATAACAGGTATGACAATCATCAGGCTAAATGCGAGAAACAGCTTTTGGGATATACGGGCATTACGATAAAGCTTCCTCAATCTCGTCAGCAGGTATTTCATTCTGATGTATTCACCACCTTTGTTATACCGTATATTACCAGTTAGCTGATAGTTAACAATGTAGGGAATGGTTACCTGGCTATCTTGGCTTTCCGCAGTTCCAGTTCAGCTTGGCGATATTCCATCACCTGGTTAAAGCCGTAGTTCACACGACGTATCAGAAAATTCTCAAAAATCTTGTCAAAGGCAGCTTCATCCTTCGCTGTAATCAGTTCTGGCAGCACTTCTTCCCAATTCTGAGAAATACGTGACCAGGCTAACGCTATATCGGAATCCCCTATAGGATCTAGTCCCTTATAGATGCCGCTGTCCAGGTCGGCCTGTTGGTTGGCGAACTCCTCCATTTGCTTAATGGATGGGGTGTGCTCTGGTCTCCACGGGTTAACGAAAGCAGGATTTCGCAGCATCCAGTAGGTATCCATTATGCCATATTCCTTTTCTAGCCGCTCCCGATCCGTGTCATACAACTGGACCATTGCCGCCGTCAACTGCGGTTTGCCGTTCTCCATCGTCCAGGTTTCACCTTCTTTGCCCAAAAATAAATCCCTTTGGCCTTCTTCGCTGGCCAGATAGGTCAAAAATCGGATAGCACGTTCAGGGTTTTTCGTGGATCTGCTAATCATCGTAACCATCCAGCCATCCATGCTGCCGGGGAACAGTTTGGCGGATTCTCCCCTGCTGCTCCGGGGTCCATCTACAGCAATATAGGTTGAACCCTGATTTGTAAGGGCTTCCAATTTTGTATTAAGGTCCGATATGTCTGTCCATTCCCGAATCATCATAAAATATTGGGCATGGTTGGTTTTTTCCTGCACCTGTGCACTGGAGTCGACCAGAAAATCAACATTAATCAGGCCATGCTCGTAAGCGGTACGAAATGTTTTCAGCCACTCGATATAATCGGGATCTGTCATTCGGTCGTATACTTTACCGTTCTGTTCATGGGGGATCGCCAGCAGATTTTGCAAATACTCAGTCATGCCATAGGAGGCATTCCCCTGTGCCCAAAATGGACTGATCAGTTGGCCTTTATAAACCGAATATTGATTCTTCAGCAAATGCAGTGCATCCAGAAAACCTTTCGGTGTGCTAAGGTCCGGTTTGCCCATTGACTCATACAGATCTTTGCGTACGAGAAAGGTCTGGTTCGCTCCCGTCAAGCCGGTTGAACGCATCTGTT
This sequence comes from Paenibacillus amylolyticus, assembly GCF_050990605.1. Lineage (GTDB taxonomy): Bacteria > Bacillota > Bacilli > Paenibacillales > Paenibacillaceae > Paenibacillus > Paenibacillus amylolyticus_H. The sequence continues at coordinate 3,463,741 of NZ_CP158832.1, read as the reverse complement.
CGGGACTGTATGCATCATTGGGAATGACATAGGTGTGGCCGTCTTCCTGCCGGTACCACTGTAGAGCACCATCACCTGCTACCTTGAAAAAGTAAGGATCATACTGGTTGGCGAGCTCATCCAGGGCATAGATGAGATTACTATCCCTCAGTTTGTTAACTGCACTCTCCCAGGAGCCGATGGTTATCAAATCCGGCAGACTACCGGTCGTCAACCTCCGTGATAACACTTCGCTTGGTTCACCAGTGGCTACTTCAAATTCGATATTAACCCCTGTTTTTTCGGTGACATATTTGGAAGTTAGGCTCTCCCCCCAAGTGTGCCCGTACCATTTGGCTCCAACGAACCACGTTAGATTCACGGGGGTTGTATCGAGCTTCCATGACGGCTCTTCCGTATTCAGATTAAGGCTCTGTATCTGCTCCGTGAAGTTAGCCTTTGTAGAAGCGTGCCCATCTTCCGCTTGCTCTGACTCAGAACATGCAGTCAAACCTGACATCAGACACATCGTCAACACGGCTACGATAAAAGGACTTCGAAACATGAACACCTAAGCGCCTCCTTTCTATACTGGCCATCTTTATCCCATCTGCACCAGCATTCATACGAGTAGTGGTACAACCGATTTTACTATCCTTGGATTAAAATGGAAATGGTTTCGTGGTCGATTCTCATATGAGCCGCATCATTCCCCCTAACAAACATAACTTGTAATAGGTCAATTGAAGGGAGACCAATTCGTGTATTTAATCTGGATACTTATTGTCGGTGGGCTAATTGGCTGGTTAAGTGGAAATCTGATTGGACGGGACGTGCCGGGAGTGGGTGGATTTCATATCATACCCGCGATCGTCGGGTCAGTCATTGCTCTCTTGATTTTCTATGCGCTGGCGCGCACTGGAGCGTTCCGAAGACGTTAAAAGGCGGAGACGACACGTTTTTATTTTATGATAGTCGAATAAGGCCGCCGATCCTGTTGATCGGCGGCCTCCTTTGGTTTTATGGAACTATTGTTTCCCGTGAGTTTAATGAACTGTCTTCCTAATTAGAACCCACCTCTAGAATGGATGATTTGTCCGGTGATCCATTGGGAGTCATCACTTGCCAGAAAAGCAATCAGACGGGATACATCTTCAGGAAGACCGATCCTGCCCATCGGAAATCCCGGTAGCAAGGCTTTCTTCACTTCTTCTGACATCCAACCCGTATCGGTAGGACCGGGATCAACTGCATTCACAGTAATGTGAAAAGGAGCCAGTTCAGCAGATAGACATTCGGTAAAGGTGGAAACGGCGCCTTTCGTTGCGGCATAAGCGAGATTGCCAGGCATCGGCCCCTTGCCTTGACCGGACGTCAGGTTGATGATCCGGCCACCGGAATGGATCTGACGGCCGGCCAGTTCAACCTCCAGCATACGCGCAAATTCGGCCGATAGCATGAACGTACCTCGAATGTTCATGGCGCAGTGCGCATCGATCAGTGATGCATTTAATTGACGGAAATCAGCTGATACGCTGTACGTAGCGTTGTTAACGAGAATGGTCGGCAGCCCGACAGCCGACCGGCACGCGTCAAGCACTCGCGCTGGAGAAGCGGGATCGGTAAGATCGACCTCCATATGCGCTGCCTTAATGCCATAGGAGCGAAGTTCTTCGGCGAAGAGATCCGGCCAGTTCTTGTCGGCATCTCCCGGATTCTCTATCTTATCGTAATCGTACAGATGGGTATAGAACACATTAGCGCCTTCGTGCGCCAACGTGCGGCAGACGGCGGTTCCAATCCCTTTAGGGCGGCTTGTGCCTGTCACGATAGCCGTTTTTCCATATAGTTTGCTCATTTTATTTCCTCCGTTTAATAAGGGAGGGAGAAATCCATTTTTCGTTGGAGATGGAATTATCCTAGGTATAACAAAAACGGATACATCAAGTATCCGCGCCCGGGTTTGATTCAAACGGTTCCTCGCGTCCCTTGAATGATTGCAGATCGGCATTACAAACGAGGCGTGTGGTAATAACCAAAACACCAAGTCGAGCGATCCGGTTTAGATAACCATTACAAGGAAGTCCACATTGTCCGGCGAGTCCCCTTTCCTACATCTCCACTTCAAATATTACGAGTCAGACTCAATTACTGTCAAGATAAATACATGGTAGGTGACAAATATAGCAATTCTTATTAAACTAACCTGCCCGTTAGCTTAATGAAACAGATAAAGATTCTTATCAACATTGGTACCATGTTCTTGCCCCTCGACATATATATATGCCAGTCTTTTATCGTTAAGCAAAACCGCAATCAGTTTGATGGCTGATTTTCGTTTTAAACAGTGTGTTTTCCATAAGCGCAAAGAAAGACGCGTACGCCTTCTGTGATGAGACGTTTGGTTTGTTCCTCCTCCAAATTGCCTGTTTTTATCGGTTGATCAAATACCAACAAAAACGTTAAGGCAGAAAAGTGCTTTGTAGCCATTACAGGATCGGGCACATCGAGCAGTCCGGTTTGTCCAAACTCGGTAAACCTCCTGATAATCCCCTCTTCCGTTGCGTTATCCAGCTTTTCTAAAAACGAGCCAGGCAGGTTGGCGGCTTCCATTGTAACCAGACGGATCAAAGCGCTGTAATCCGCCGAGCCATTCGCAGAAGCTACGAATTGTTCGCAGAACAAGATGAGCGACTGCTCCAGATCCTCGAATTCCATGAGGTATTCTGATATCCCTTGCTTTATCATGTCTAGAACCGCCTCACTGGTTTCTTCCACAACAGCAAGCAGTAAGTTCTGTTTGTCGCCATAATAATCATAAACGGTCCGTTTGGAAACTCCCGCTTTAGCTGCGACTGCATCGACGCTGGAACGATCAAACCCATCTGAAAGAAACAGGTCTCGTGCTGCCGCAATAATTTTGGCTCGTTTGTCTGAAGAGCCTTTGCGGATTTTTTTGTTGTCCATATTATCCATCCTTATGTTTCCCCCCTACAGGTATACTATCAAAAATGAGTTCCACTTTACAAACTACACTGCACGGTGTAGTATAATCAATGCAACATATCACAATCAATGATTAAGGAGGATTTTATCCATGAAAACCGTGCAGTCTTTTGTTGATGTTCTCATTGTCGGAGCTGGACCAACAGGGCTTACACTTGCCTGCGACCTTGCCCGTCGAAACGTAGACCATCGTATTATTGAACGAAGCACCTTGTATAATGTGGCCTCTCGCGCCAAAGCAATCCAGCCCCGCTCGCTTGAGGTTGTTGATGATTTGGAAGCCGTTCACTACATTATTGACACAGGTGTTGTGGATTTGCCTGTTCGTTACTATACCGCAGATGGCAGGAGTGTGGACAAGCCGGCTATTACCGTTGCGGTCAGCGCCGAACTTGAAACACCTTATCGTGATCCGGTCTGGATTGCTCAATTTGATGTTGAAAAAGCATTGCGCGACCGATATGCAGTGCTTGGCGGTCAAGTTGGGTTGGGCATGGAAGCTGTAGGGCTTGTTCAGGATGTGGATGGTGTAACGGTAACCGTGAATTCACCACAAGGAGAAGAGCAAATTCGCGCTCGTTATGTCGTCGGCGCTGACGGGGGCAAAAGCAATATCCGCAAGTTTATTCACTTACCGCTGGTTGGGGAAACACACGATCATGAGCGATGGTATCTTGGCGATGTACGATTAGAAGGGTTAGATCGTGACCATATCCATATCTGGACATCTTCGGAAGGGATGGTCGGGGTGACACCGCTGCCGAAATCCGATATTTGGCAACTGCAGGCTACAATTCCGGCAGACATTGAAGAACCAGAGCAGCCATCGCTAGAGGCGTATCAAGCCATGTTAGACCGTCGGGCCGGGGCCGGACGTGTTCGGCTCACGGATGCTTCCTGGCTGTCCATCTACCGGGTCAACGTTCGCATGGTTGAATGTTACCGCAACGGCCGGGTCTTCCTTGTCGGCGATGCTGCTCATGTTCATTCGCCGGCCGGTGGTCAAGGCATGAATACGGGGATGCAGGACGCGTACAACCTCGGCTGGAAGCTGGCGACTGTCTTACGCGGAGCGGACACCGCCTTACTCGACACGTACAATGAGGAGCGCCGCCCAGTGGCTCAAGCCGTGCTTGAGGACAGCACGAAGAAGATGGGAGGTGTCATAGGAACGGCGACTGAAGGCGGAGGGTTGTCCCAATCTTTGAGCACCATATCCGACGATTTGACGAGTGGGCTTCTCATTTCCTATCGGTCAAGTTCTATTACCCGCCCGTCTGCTCGAACGAATGTTACCCGTTCATTGCCCGGGGATCGTGCTCCTAATGCCGAGGGTCTGCAAGGTACAGGGTTTGCAGGAAGTGTATTTGACCTGTTGCGCGGCCCACACTGGACTCTTTTGGCTTTTGTAAACCGCACAGATCATCTTTCTTTGGAGAACTTCACCTACGACGAACTCCATGTGCATTATATCCTGCCATCGAACGTGGAGGGGGCGGAAGGCATAATAGACACAGCAGGGAATGCCTATCGAATTTACGATGTAGCAAGTAAAGAACTCGTATTGATTCGTCCCGACGGTTACATCGCACTGCGTACCTCCATTGATGATACCGCATCAATTTCGAATTACTTGAATTCCATTTATCGCGAAAACTGATTTGGAAAAGCCGACGGCGATCTTTTACAACATTTCAAGTGACCGCTGGCACTATTAAGGAACTGAGTTTAAATTGACGATACAGGAAGGATTGGTTCTATGGAAGAAATTATTCGAACCGTTAACCTGACAAAGCTATACGGGAATAAAGTCACTGTAGATCGCGTTTCGATTTCCGTTAAGAAAGGAGAAATCTATGGATTCCTGGGTTTGAATGGCGCAGGGAAAACCACAACCATTCGAGCTCTTCTCGGAATGAGTAAACCTTCTTCCGGAGAAGTGTATTTGTTTGGTCAGCGCTGGGCGAATGGGAATCCCGATTTGTCAAGACGAGTAGGTTATATGGTGGAAGTTCCTTATGCCTACCCTAACTTTACGGTTAGGGAAAACTTGAGTTTGATAGCCAGGTTGCGAGGATTACCGGTTCCGAAGGCAATTGACGAAATTATGGAGCAATTGAATCTGACCCAATATGTGGATAGTAAGGTAAGAGATTTGTCACTTGGTAACGCGCAGAAACTTGGATTGGCCAAAGCGTTAATTCATAAGCCGGACGTTCTGATTCTTGATGAGCCAACGAATGCACTTGACCCAGCCGGAATTGTCGAGATAAGGGAGATGCTGAAAGCTCTGGCTTCTCAACAAGGGGTTACCGTGTTTATATCGAGCCATATCCTTGAAGAAATGTCCAAAATGGCTTCTCGAATCGGCATTATTCACAAAGGCGTATTGCTTGAAGAACTGACCACAAAAGACTTTGAAACCATCCGCCGAAAGCAGTTGATGATCGGTACGAAGGATGCTCAGAAGGCTCGAGCTATTCTTTCAGACTCCGGGTATGCGGTACATTCGACTTCGAATAACTGCCTTGCACTACCGGATGATCATGCCGTGAAGCATCCCGAACATATTGCGAAATTGCTTGCTCAGCATGAAGTACCACTCACGATGCTTAACATTGAAGAAGAGAATTTGGAACATTATTTTCTCAAAGTGATCAGAGCCCAGGAGGGAAAACGGAATGAGACCATTGCTGACAGCCTGTGGCGTTGAAGTTTACAAATTGCGTCGATCCTTTGTTTTATGGGGCACGCTTCTGTTTATATTGTTTGTCATCACGTTGTTCTTGGGACAGCCCGATTGGCCTTCTTTTTTTGAACGGACTGCGTTTTTGTATGCATCCGTGTTTGGGCTGCTGGGGTTTGGATTGGTAACAAGCTGGACATTTGGCCGTGAGTATTCTGATCGGACGCTCAAGGATTTGCTCGTTTTGCCTGTATCGCGTGGTAAAATTGCGATTGCCAAATATGTCGCAATTATATTTTGGTGTTTTATAATGATGTTGATCAGCTTTGCTTATGCCTTAGTACTTGGTTTTGCTATTGGACTTCCTGGCTTTTCGTTTGCGATTGTACAACATTATTTGTTCCTAATACTTATCATTGGTGCTCTCCACCTGTTATTAAGTGCACCTCTTGCCCTATTGGCCTGTATATCGCGTGGTTATCTGGTGCCGATCGGCTTTGCATTTACAACTTTAATGTTGGCATTGGTGTTCGGGCCTACCGCCATTGGAGCTTATCTGCCTTGGTCTGTACCTGCTTTGCATTTGCAGGAAAGCGGAGTCGCTTTATTTCCCTTGTTGGGTACTAGTTATTTATTGGTTTTCTTAATCGGACTCCTGGGTCTCATTGGAACGGTTAAATGGTTACAAAATAGAGAGCAGTAATTGCCAGCCTCTTCATTTTTGCAAAGAACAAGCTTTTGATGCAGGAACTTTCGTCTTACCTACTTTTCTTTTAATCAGCTCGCTAACTAATTGTTCAGTTGCCCAACTAATATTACCTGCACCCTTTTGCATTCGCATCCTTCAATATATATCTGAGCTCTGTAGCATTGGAAGGCTCAACCATATGGTTGATAGGTCCTCCCTCCATTCATCTTCAGCGTTAGCTAAAAGGATATAGAAACAGCGGCATTTTAGGACACAAAATCCTAGAATGCCGCTGTACGTTCCCCGTTAGTATATCAATGCATCAACTATGCAGTACAGAGGAGTTAATTTACAATGAGAACTGGGCAAATTGATAGCTGTGAACCTTATGGCTGACATTAATCAAGATAACTTAAGTTGGTTTGTTTCGTGCTATTTCAACGGTTGCATCGAGGATTTTGTTCGTTATTTCATCTTGATCAATGGCCACCGATTTCTTGCTGCTCCTATACCAACTAAAAGAGTAAGACCGAAGCCCCAAGCAGAATGGAAGCTACCCAGGTTGAGGTGATAAGCGAGTTCGGCTACATTGAAGAGTATCGTCCCCATTACAAACCTGAATATGATCTGATCCATATGTTATCTTATTACTATGTTTGCAACATTCATGAACAGCTTGGAGAAGCCCAACTCGAAGATTATGAGATAAATAATGGCATGTCTGCCGTTTGGATCGACATACATCAGGCCATTATGCATAATCGACAGGTAATATTGAATAAAGAGGTTTCCATGGGTTTTTCGATTGAAAGAGAGACGATTGTTTTGGAGCTTATTGCATCCGAATTAATCTTTTAGATTAGAATATAAAAGGGCAATTTAATCAGTAAGGCACGCAACTATTGCATAAACAGGCACAAGAGTTGGGGGCCTATTATTCAACTAACCGCCCATTAGTTTAATGTAATAATGCTGTGAATTTCAGTTAGATATCCATCTAATCGGTAAAAGGCATTTTATTAGGATGGCTTAAGCCTTAGCAATCCACACACGTACTATAAAATATCATGACCACCCATTCACCGAGTGGTCATGAAGGTTTCTTTATGCTGGGAAAATCATAGTTATTGGTAAATTTTATGTCCCTCCTGCTGTTCTGCAAAGTAAAGTTCCATCGGTGTGATTGCATGATTTTGTCTGAATTTATTCTTGTACGTTTCAAAATCCCAACTTTCCAGAAATTTCGTTGCTGTAACATGTCCTGATGACAGTAAGAAACGCTGGTCTTCTTCCGTCAAATTGAACTTCGTCGTTGTTACTTTTCCAGTAGGAATAAACATCGTTCGTTCTTCCGTATGTTCATCTACATGTCTTTGATCATGGGCCTGTAACATCGTTTTGAATATTCCTTTGAGTAAAGAAACCGGACCGTTGATATCCATAGATTGGGCATACGTACGCTTTTCTGACAGCCGGAAGCCAAAGGTCGGCCACTGTGGAATCCCCTCCACATCAAAGAGCCAGATTGGAAAGTTACTGAGCATGCCTCCATCCAGCATATAATAGGGTTTCTTCTGTAATGGCGTATGCCATAGATAAGGTTTAAAAAAGAAAGGCAGTGTTGTGCTCATTCGCACCGCTGCAGCAATTGGAAATTCAGATGCTTTCAGTCCGTAATGAGGCAAATCATTAGGAAAAACGACGATCTTACCATTACTTATATTCGAGGCGATAATGGAAAGCTTTCCTTCTGGAAGATCTCCAAACGTTACAATGTTCTTACGTTTCAGCCAATCTGTCATCACTTGCTCTAGAATGTGATTGCTATAGATTCCAGAGTCAAATATGAATGGAAGGGTCTTGTTAAACAGAGGCAACCTGCTTATTCCTGTCCGTCCGAGCAGCTTCGTATAATCTAGCGAGCTCATCAAATTCCGAATTTCAGCACTGTTGTAACCGCAGGCTAACAATGTCGCAACAATCGCTCCAGCTGAAGTCCCTGCAATTTTGTTCCAAGTATAGCCTCTAGCCTCCATCACCTCTATGGCTCCCACAAAAGCAATTCCCTTGACCCCCCCGCCTTCAAAGACTGCATCTGCCTTCACCTGAATTTCCTCCTTACAAAATGAAATATTTCCTGGTTATTATTAGCTTTGTAAATTAAACTATTCACGTTGAGGATATGTTTGTTATGCTAGCTTCCCCCTTCAATCGGTTAACCCTGTTATAACTGTCATAAGCAAGATCAATACCGTTAACGTTTAACATATGGTCATATAAGGTAGCGTGCAGCAGGGTATTACCAAACCGCCATATTAACTCGTTCATTAGATCCAAACTGTCGTCCTCATCACATTGCTTACGGAACTGAAGAACCGAACATCTCGAAAGCACCTCTTTGTTCTATCCAGTAATTTATCTCGACATCTCCTCTTATTGAGATATGAAAGGACATTCGAGGATAGGCTTTTAAGGAGCAGGATGTGTACCGTATCGGGATCCTCGACATTGAGCGCAGCCAGGAGTCTGACATCAAGCTTGAGCCGTGGCAGACCGATACTTGTGTCGGGGATTGGTTCTACCATGTAAAAACTGAATATAAGAAACCAGGGCACGTCATCGAGATTCTGATCGATATCATCGCCAAGAACGGCAACCTGCTCCTCAATATTCCGCAGAAGAGGGACGGTACGATTGATGACGAATGCAAGTGTATCCTGCATGAGATGGCCAGATGGATACGGGTTTGCGAGGAAGGCGTATACGGCACAAGGCCTTTCCCGCGTCGTCATTGACCATTTCACGGAGGATAGGGTAGCTTGGAATGCCAGCGACTTCCGTTTCACACAAAAGGGAAATACGCTGTATGCTTTCCAAATGCGGTGGCCGGAGGATCATCGTGCCGTCATTCGTTCCTTGACTCCGGCAGATCAAGTGAAGTCTGTCCGGCTGCTTGGAGCGGGCGAAGTTCCATTCGAAAGGCAGCGCTTCATTCCGGCTTCCATCGTACCTTTTTCGTCCTTTAATGTACGGTAATGCCATCTCCAAACGTGAAAGAACCCTGGATCACTCCAAGGTTCCTTGCCTTTCGTGTGATTACCTTCCTGCAAAATATTCCTTCACAACGGAATAAGCCAGTTTCGGTCTCCGGTACCGGTCGACGATTCCCTTGCTGTTCTGCGTTCCCGCGCGGGTCAATAGCCACCCCGTCCCTTCCGTTACCCTGCAATCGCAAAATTGCCAGATCAGCATGCCGGACAAGAACGGGACGGACGTATAAGCCTCCAAATTGCGCTCGATGATATCGGCATGACGCTCCTCCGTTCCTTTCACCCGGCTCGGGTCTCGATAATCGTAATAGCCGTCTCCCCCGAATTCACTCATGATCATTGGCTTCCCGAGTCCGCCGGCCCCATCTGCCCATAGTCTCGCCTGCTTGACCAGCTCCAGCGGATCCTCGTCTCCGTACCAGAGCGGATACAAGTTGAACGAGACGATATCCGCAAGATCGAAGCAAATCTCGCGTTCGCGGTGATGCGAAGCAAAGCTTAGCGGCCTCGACGAATCCATTGCCCGGATTTGCTCGAACTGCGTCCGGTACATCTCCCGGCCTTCTGGCGTATCGCTTGCGCATTCATTCAGAATAGCCCAGATGATGATGCTCGGATGGTGAAATGGTTTTCCACCATCTCCCGGTTGCAATCCTCGCATTGCTTGGCGAACAAGGGATGCTTCATCTGCTCCAGACTTAGGCCGCGCGCATGATTTTCTTCCCATACGAACAAGCCTCGCTCATCGCACAAATCAAGAAACCGTTCGTCGTTCGGATAGTGGCTTGTCCGTACGGTATTGGCCCCCATGTCCAGCATCAATTCCAAGTCGTGCACCATAAGTGGATAAGGGATGGCGGCTCCTACCAGCGCATGATCCTCATGCCGGTTGAAGCCCTTCAGAACAACATCCTCGCCGTTAACCTGAATGCGGGCGTCCTCCGTTGTCACCGTGCGAAATCCGACTCGCTCGATCAAATCATCCACGGGTGCATCTTGCCCTTCAACATATAGAAGCGCCTGCAGCATATAAAGCGTTGGATCACCAGCCGACCAAGGGTTAACGTCCGGGAACGATTCCGTGATAGAAAAATCGACGGTTTCACCAGGCTGTAAACTGATCTCGCTTGCGTCGATGTTCCTACCCGCCAGACTGAGCTTCAGCTTTGCGGAGCGGGCTTGTTTTCCGATATTCCTTACATAGAGACTAATCGCGCCCTGCCAGCCTTTTGCGGAACGAATCGGCGTAAAAGCGATACGTTCAATGAACAGCTCTTCTCGCAGCAGCTCGATCGCCGCAGGACGGATCAAGCCGCCATACGTATAATAATCGTTCGGAACATGAAGCGCGGACGGTTCGCCGAACGAATTGTTCACAATCACCGCAATCTCATGCGTTCCCGGCTCGACATCCGGAATAACGACAACAAACGGCGTGTACGCATTATAATGTCGCCCTGCCAGAACTCCGTCAAAGAAGACGTTTGCCGTATGACTCACGCCTTTGAATACAAGCCGAACGGCGCCTTTCCTCGATATTTCTACGATGCGTCGGTATACGCCTTTCCCTTGATAGGTCGCAAACCGCGGATGCATCTCTCAACACCCGGGTACGGGCATCCGGTATTCGTAGCAGGATGGCAACTCCTCAACCCCATTAATCGGTTGAAAATCCCAATCTCCTTCCAGCTCTTGCACATCGCGGATTTCATTTGTTCTAAACAATCGCAGCAATGGATTTCCCTCCAAACTCTTGATCTAATTCGATAATTTCAACCGCATAATGATAGTGCACCGGTTGGTTAATGGTCACTAGGCAAATCAGTATAACTTTAATCAGCAATGGCAGTTGGTTCCGATCATTATAGAAAACGGTCTTGCCGATCGGCTTTACGAAGTATTACTTGCTATCACAGCCTTTTCGTTTCACCTGCCGCAATACGGACGGCTTCGCCGTCTGCGCTAATCCAAACCTCAAGGGCATTCGGATTATGAACTATGCTTCGATCAACCGAGAAACGGAGCGCTTTGAGCGCATTTTAATAGGAAACGATGTCCGTCATCGACGCTTTCCAGATCGAGTCCTCGACGCCGAGCAATTCGCCTGCCCTGTCCACCAGCTCCCAGTTATCATCGTTGTCGAATTCGTAGCTGTGGCCCCAAATGAATAATAACTCCATGCGGCTAAACCAGCTACTAGAAGCCAGCAACTGTTCGATTTTCTCCAACATGTCCTTGTGGTGACAGGTCGGATGCCATCTCAGCGGATCATCCGGCATGTGGAAGCCGCCGTGACTCTGGACGGTTCGGGCATATTCGATGCCGAGCGTCGGCAACGCACGCACAACGCGGTCGTTGTAGGTGCCGAACGGATAACTCATCCCGCGTACAGGGTATCCCGCAATCGCCTCCAAATTTCGGCGGTCCGCGATCAGCTCCTCCGCAATCTGGTCGTCCGGGGACTGTTCCAGGAATGGATGCGTGACGGTATGGGCAGAAATCTCGTGGCCGCGAAATAAGTCCGTCGCTTCTTCGGCACTGATGTATCCTTCCTGGCCGAATTTACCAGAATTTAGATGGAAGGTTCCTTTAAGGCCATATTGGTTAAATGCCTCCACCAGCCTCCTGTCTTGTTCTCGGCCATCATCGAAACTAAGTACGACCGCCTTGCTAAGCCCTCCGGGAAACCGGTCGAATCGAATGCTCACGTTTCCCATTATGACTCCTCCTCGAGTAAGCACTGCATGACAACGATAATATCATACGACTACTAGTAGACCTTGATTTAATAGACATGAATTAGCATGATATAGACATTACATCTGAAATACTTCCGAACCATTACGGTCGGAGGTAAACCATTCACCCATTCCTAAAGAAGTGTTTATTTCTCTCCTTGATCATGGGGAACCGTAACGGTTGCGGATGCTTCTGAAACATTCCCTGCTTGATCTATTGCTCTAAAAGTAATCGTATAGATTAAAGGTTTCTCACCCTTTGCTTTTTTGGCCAACAGCTTGAATTCCGTATCAAATGTGCCGAAGTCGGCTCCTTGTACCATGGATTCGTAACGGTCGACGGCTGCGCTCGGCGTAATGGACAGCAACTCCACCTTAGACAGCGCATCTTCCATTTCAACCCTCGCTGTTACTTTAACCAGCTTGTTGTTGGCCGGCCACAAGGTTTTCTTATTTAGACGAATATTCAGGGCAGGAGCAGCCGTATCTATGATCAAGCTTCTGTACGCCCATTCCGACCAAGCGCCCCGATTATCTATCGCACGAACCCTGATTGACCAATTTCCGTCCGCCAATTCATTCAAAGTGTATGAACCAGATGCGCCCGCCTGTTCGCCGCTGTCCACATCCACCGTCTTGAAGCCGTTTCTGGACATAGATTGTTTTATACGTTTTGCCTGTCGCTTCTTTGCCGAAACCGACGGATACCGCCTCATCAACGCCCGCTAGCTTCTTAAAGCTCGCTCCCGAGTCCGTCGATCGGAATAGTCCTTCCGCGCTGGCAAGCCAAATATCGCCTTCGGCCGTAGGAGCAGCCTTGAACTTGCCATTCAGATTTTTCGTCAGACCGGAAGCCGCCGAAGCCGTGAAGGTTGCGCAGCCATCCGTGCTGACATAGAACTTCCCATCATGGAATCCGTAGAATTTGTCCGGATTGACACGGTCCGAAGAGACAACGGAGCCTTGCGGGATGCCTTTCGAGGCTGTCCACGTCTTGCCAAGGTCGGTAGAGTAGCTTACCGGCCGGACGCCGTTGCCATCCGGAGCCCATACGATCGTATCACCGTTTGCGCTGACCGCGACCCATTCTCCGCTCGTATTGTCACCGTCCTCCGCCTGCCAAGCATTGGCCGCTGGCGTCCAGGTGACGCCGTTGTCTGTCGATACGCCCATCCGCGCTTCCAGGTTCGATGCATGGCCGACGCGTACGATCAAGTTTGGATTCGTCTCCGCGTAGTCCAGATCGGTGCTCGATACGATATATGGATTGGTGATCATGCGTGGCGCCGTATTCAGGTCTTCATGACGGAACCCCCCGATATCGCCCATCGAACTGATCAACGGCGCCCCGGATGGTGGACTGATCAAGCCCAGAATTGCGGTCTCTTCAATCCCCTCTGCCATGACGGAGATCCGGATCTTCTCGTCCTTGTCGAAATCGGTCATGTTCTCGGAGCCGTACAGCGTTGCCCCGGTACCGTACATAATCCGGTCAGAGTTAAACGGATCAATCTCCATGTCACCGATCATCCAGCCAAGAGATGGCGAGGTTACCGGATCGGTCTCCGGATCGCGCTGAACGCCCCAGTCAAGCCATGGCGCGATTGAATAATCGATCGTATACCGATTGTCGCGTTTCGGATGCACAGTAAACTGCCACAGATTCTTCCATGTTTGCCCGCCGTCTGTACTACGGAATATCGATTGTTCCGGCCACCATATGTTCATTGAGGCTACCATCAGTGTATCGGGATCCTGCGGGTCAACGGCGAGACCGCCGTACGGCTTGCTTGTATTACCGACTCCGTCCGGGCTGATGTCCGCCCACTTGCCCGTATTTGTATTCAGCTTCCATACCGCGCCGGTGCCCGCTTCGTACGGACCAATGGACGAGTTGTACGTTACCGTAAAGCATTCCGTTGGAACCCAGCGTTCCATGGTGGGGCAGGAAGCCCTGCTTCGGCTGGTCCGCTACCGGCTCCCAGGTCGCTCCGCCGTCGACCGACTTATAAATGCTCGTCTGCGTGTCCGCCAAGCCGACATAAATCGTCTGAGTCGCATGGCCCGTTGAGCCCGTCGAAGGATCAAAGGTCATCCATACAGGGCCGACATTGCCGCCGTAGCTATCATTCACGTTGCCGACCGAAGTGAAGCTGTTCACCTTTTTCCAGATTGGTATCAGGCGTATTGAAGACAGAGCCATTCGGACCTTTAGGGAATGGAATAAATCCGAAATCGAAATCCTTCATATCGTTCTTTAAGCCAGTAGCCTCATACACTCCGCTATAATACAGCAACGTGTTGCCTTGACGGAAAAATTGGCCTCCACTAGCACTATATAGACAAATCAAATCGAGAACTATGTTCAGGTTAATACTGTAGTTTCATTACTGTCGGCTCTCTTTTACGCTCGCTTCCACTAATCCAATGATGAATAGTTACCATGATTGTATTTTAGCTATGATCATTTGATATTTCTGTTACCAGATCACCTTGAAGATTACTGACAGGTGCAGGTACAACGAGATTTGTAACCTTTAATCAAAGCTTCAAGGCATATAAGCTCTGATGCCATATTCCCTTTTGATTGAGTGGAAATCCTTGCGATATGGATTTTGATAAGACCCGTTAGTTTAATGAATTTACGGACTAAATAACGGATTAGATATTCACCTAATCGGCAATGGGATCAAGTTCTTATCCCGAGAAAAGGACAAGAATTTGATCCCATAAAACAGAAAATCCGCGCTGGGCGCGGGCTCTAATGGCACTATGTTCTTGTACAACGACAAAAAGCACTCCTCCGATTCCGATACTCTCAATCAACGATATTACTGATACCTGCGTTTTATAAACAGATCCTGAGGTGATTTTAATATTATGCCCTTGTTAAATTCAACTATCCTGCCCGTTCGTTGAACAGAAACAGCTGTTCACATTGACCAGCTGCTTTTGGTTTTCATTGAGCTATCGTTTCCCGATAGCTCAATGAACGAACCTAGCGAGTTAGTCTTTTGGGATGTACTCAAGTGTTTTACTTCGTTTAATCGCTCGTTATTATACTTCTATTAAGGTTATATATCGCATTTTTTGGAATTTGATGCAGTCTACAATTCGTCTCTCCGATCAATATCCATCCGTTCAGCCACTTCCGGCTCATCTTCTGTATACCAGGCCAGTCGTAATCTTTTGCCATCTTCATCGATGAGAAACTCAAGCTCCGTTGCTGTCTGTTCTTCAAAATAACGTGTTGTTGTTAATGGCAGCAACGATAAAACCATCCCATTACTCAGCTTCATATACAGCTTATCCCGTTCTATATATATTTCTACTTCATGGGAATCTCCCGTATCGTTGGTAAACCTGTACTTCCCAAGCTGGGCCTCAACGTTTTTCGATTCTAGCGGAATGACTTTCTTAATCTCCAGAGGGCTGGGTACATCGTATGCTTCTCCCGCCATAATCTGTTCGATACTCTTCACCAATTGTTGCGTGTAAGCATGATCGCGCTCACCATTTTGCAGCATGATCAGCGTGAAATCTCGATCTATATATCGTTTGAACCATGTAGAGTATCCAGGCCAACCTCCTGTGTGGTGCACGATGCTCCCCAACCGATCGTCATGCTCGACCAGCCACCCCATCCCATAATGGAAGATCTCACCATTATTCATCGACACTGGCGCAAACATCTGCTGACGAAGCGTTGAACTGACGAACTCATCATCATACAAAGCCCGATCCAGTCGTAATAAATCACCGACTGTACTGTTAACCATCCCGTCCCCTTGTAAGCCATCTAAATATCTAACATAATTCAGTTCAGGTACGTCATCAGGCAGTACATATCCGCCATGTCCAATTCGGTACACGTATCCCCAGGCGTAGTCCTCTGGTACAAGGCCTGGCTCCACCCGCCGATTATACACTTTCGTTCGCGCCATCCCGAGCGGCTGAAAGATCTGCTCATCCAAAAAGTCCCCATAACGCTGACCGGTAATTCTCTCGATCAGGATGGCCAACAAAATATAGCCCGTATTGCTATACATCCAGCTCTCGTTGGGGGCAAAAAGTGGATCGGGCTGATGCTTAATCAGCATATGCAATACATCCTTATTACGAGCATAATGTGCAGGATCCCACAAGGTTGCAAATAACTCCATGTAATCGGGCAAACCCGAGGTATGGCTTAACAAATGCCGTATCGTGATCCCTGGGTATGGGAGTTCGGGTATCCAGTTAGCGATGGGATCATCCCAGTGCAATTTCGCCAGTTGATGCAAACGGACAATACCTAGAGCCGTAATTGGTTTGGATACAGAGGCCAGCTCAAACATGGAGTCCGTCGTCAAATGGCGTGCGCTACCGACATTGTATTCGGCTGTCCCTATCGCTTCACATAACAATTTTTCCCCTTGAACAGCTACAAGAACCACGCCGTTGAAACTCTCCTGCTGTTTGACTTCTTCGAATAATGCGTGAATTTGTTGTTCCATCTTTTTTTCCACTCTGTTTCACCTCAGACTGTAATAAGTTTGCGTTTTCCAGATAAAATGCACCGAAAAATTTCCATTATGCCATTGAACAACCGTCAGATGTACATTCATTGCTTTTCAGTTTCAGTTTCCCTTGTTCAATCAACCTGTATTTAGAAAAATAATGTTCCAATGCCTTTTCCAGCCAGTCGCATTCTCTTTCATTGAATGGCATCTCCACTAAATGATCAAGTTCGTTATAATGTTCTTCATCCAGCTTCATGAAACTGTCAATTGCCTTCTGGTCAATATAAGTCATAACCCAGCCCACATATCCACCAATCACGGTCTCGGCTTCATGGGAATCACTTGGACCTTCTGATAACCGTTTGACATCTCGAAAGAAACGTATCGTTTCAGAGTCCATTTTCTTTACAGCCTCCGCTGACCGATCAAACAGAGTTTGTTCCGTAAACTCGGATAAATGGTTCGCCACCCACTCACGTTGTAAATCTTCCAGATTCATATTGCGTATTAGACTGAAAAGCAGTGAATGTTCCAAGTGATCCTCAGCCTGAACGATTGCAGTCATACGACCTATCAGTTCAAGAGATTCTTCTATCTTACCAAGCTTTACTTTGAGTTCATGCTGTTGCATTTTTAACATCTCAACCAGAGTTTGATCATACTTAGGGAGTTTGAGTAGTTCATCGATTTGGGTTAGAGTAAAGCCAAGCGACTTCAAAGTTAATATTTTTTGTAGCTCCACCATGTCCTCGGTATTATATACTCGATGCCCGCTTTCCTGTCTTGGAGGTTTTATAAGCCCCCTTTCTTCATAATAATGCAGTGTTCTTACCGGGATGCCTGTCAGTTTAGAAAATTCACCAATGAAATACGTTTCCTTCATTTGACTGCCTCCGTTCATCCCCATTCTAATACCTACAGGTACTGTAGACGCAAGATTTAACGAACAAAACATTTGAGAGACAAATTCATCGTTAAATGATTTAGCTAGAAACAAAATGGTTGTCAGATAATCTTTGAGTTCTACCTTAAGCTTGCATGTCCAATTGCATGAGCCAGCAAACCTTGTCATTGTTGATAACAATTCCCCTTGCAGAAGATGAAAACTTGAAGCCATTCGTTTCACACCCAACTTTTATGGTATATATCAATTCGACCTTCTGTTCAGCTAACCTGTCCGTTAGTTGAACAAAAGCAGCTAATCCCGTTGGTCAGCTGCCTTTTCGGCTTTTATAGAGATATGGTTTCAAAAAGGCTTATTCAGACTTTCTGAATGGAACAATGTTTTGTCCCTTGACAACTACGCTCGGTGTACATTGAAATCGGTTGGCGTACCTTCATTTTTCAGTGAAACAATGGTCGGATATATTAATGCACCCGCGATCGTAAGCGCAACGTTTTATAACGATCATGCATATTGTCGATCCACTCATAGGATACCTCGTCCGCTTGCAGGTATGTTTTAATGGCACCAACATCCAGATGCAAGGAGCAATTATTGACACGAGTAATTTTAGCTACACCTTGCCGGCGTGAGTTTCAACTCTCATACTGTGTAGAAGCTGCCGGGCTTTTTGGTGAGAAGCGGGGAAATCCTACAATTCTTCAGAATAAAAAGCTTTAGATACGGATTCCGTAGCTTTATCAATAAAAGCTGCAATTTTACTGGGGCTTTCCTTCAGACCACTACTCACCCACTTTTTAATAATAGCTATACTGCCATGAGCGGTGAACGTATACCAGGACTCAAATAATTGTGGATCAAAATATTTTAATTCCGTCTTCCATCGTTCAATAGTTAAATCGTGACTGATATAAAGGACTCGTTCTAATAATTCTTTATCGCCATGCTCTGAGAACAGAACCTCACATATCGTTTTATTCGCTTTTATATACTTACATAATTCATATGATAGCGTTTGAGGGTTTGAAGAACTCATCCCAACTTGCTTAATGTCTTCGTAAAGATCATTTTCAATCGTTGAAAGAAGCTCAAACTGATTAGCATAGTGTGTATAAAAGGTGTTGCGATTAATCCCTGCTTCTCTGCAAATGTCGGTCACTGTAACTTTATTGATTGACCGTTCTGTCAAAAGCTTCAAAAGGCTTTCTTTTATAACCATTTTTGTATATCTCACTCTGTGATCTGTTTTTTTGTCTGCCATAATATCCTCCCAATTTAAAATAATGAACAAATCTAAGGTGGTTTGTATGATAACTAACATATCTCAATCGAACAGCCTGTTGTTTAAGTAACACAGTGAAATTATAATTTATTTGAACGTTCAATTCTATTTTTAAACTTAAATGGAGGTAAAATATGGGTGATATAACTGTAGTGCCTGTATGGATAATTCAAGATATTATAGTCTTAATTGCTGCTGTTCTAATAGTTTTCTATATCCTTGATAAGGAAACACATCCCAAAACGGTTCTACTGCAGTTTATAGGTTTTGTGTTTTTTTACGCAGCCGTTTTTGAAATTACTGCTTCATCGCTTGGGGAAGGTTTTTACGCCTATGGGCGGAGTATTTTAATGTTATTTAATATACCGATTACTGTCCCTATTATTGAGTTTCTGATCATTTATTCAACTTTGCGTGTTCTAAAGTCTGTCAATATACCGTCCTGGACTAAACCATTTATTACGGGATTGAGCGCTATGGTTTTTGACTTTTCATTGGACCCGGTGGCTGTTAAACAGATATTTCAGACTACAGATGGACTCATGGCAAGATGGACTTATTATCCGCTAGCCGGTGAACCTCAAATCTATGGGGAACCTGTGATGAATTTTACAGGATGGATTTATATAGCGGGATATTGGACCATCTTTATTCTAATTGGTGAATGGTGGCATAAAAAGAAAGGCTACAGTAAATCAATTGGTTATATCTATCCGTTTCTGGCAGCCATTCTGTCATTAGCGTGTATGTTCTCACCTTTATCTAACTTCTTTAATTATATGGGGCCATTCTTCGAAAGAACCTCTAATATGCAATGGGTGATGTTGATTACACTTTCTGTAATTACAATCGGAATTTTAGCATTAGCTTTTATAAAGTTTTGGGACCGGAAGGTTAATTATTCAATCACTCCCAAAAAAGATTTTCCTATCATGTTTACTTTCGTGGGGTTCCCCCTAGTCAATACTATACTTTGCATTATAGGAGGTTACACGGAAGTATTGTGGCTGGTCGGTCTGGCTCAGATCTTATTATTGCTAGGCTGGATTGGAATTTACCTTATGGGTAAAAAAGCAAGTCCAATCACGATATAACCATAAACCCAAGCATTGAGGCAAAGACACACTTTCATTACTATTACTTTTCGGCATTTTTATTTTGGTGCTTCTTGCTTACATGAAAAGAAATAGACCGCCCCCCCCCTAAGGTAACAGTCTATTCCGACCACCACCTAGCGGCCAACTGCTCTTTTAATGTACACTGGAGTCGTGTTACAGCACGGCTCCTTACTTATTTTTACCTCTGTATAACAGATACTATAACGGTTTTTAGAATTATCTCTTTTCGATTATTTTAATTGGATTCATTGTTTACATAGGTCATATCATCAACTCTTCGTCTATTGGATATTCCCATAGTCCCAGTTTTTCCTTCGCTGGTGGGACAAGAACTTGGTTCCTTAAATAAAAAAGCCGCTAAAATAGCGACTTTAATGGGAATATGTTTTTGTCCCTCGACAATAATTAATTACTGAGGATCTAAGCTGGATATAAATCGTTTTGGAAAAAGGAACCGGAATTCTCTTCCCCATTGCCTCGTTTTCACTTATTATTTTCACTCGTCAGCATCTCATCCTCTTTATCCTTGCATTGATGTTTTGATGAATTTGATGCGTTGTATGAATCTTGAATGTTTCCGTTAATCCCACTCAAAAGCGCCTGTATACAATTGATAATACGTACCTTTCGCCGCTAGCAGCTGTTTGTGGTCACCACGTTCCTTGATGTGGCCATGTTCCATGACCATAATGGCATCGGAATTCCGCACAGTGGATAAACGGTGTGCAATGACAAATACCGTTCGACCCTGCATCAGATTATCCATGCCCTTCTGAACCAGCGCTTCGGTACGTGTATCGATGGATGAAGTGGCTTCATCCAGAATCATGACGGGCGGATTGGCAATCGCTGTTCTGGCAATCGCCAGAAGTTGACTCTGCCCCTGTGACAGTCCATTGCCGTTGCCATCTAGCCGGGTCTCATACCCGTCAGGCAAACGTTCAATAAAACTCGCCGCATACGACAGCTTCGCAGCCTCGATCACCTCATCGTCACTGGCCTCCAGCCTTCCGTATCGAATATTCTCAGCTACCGTACCTGAGAACAGATGGGTATCCTGCAGTACAATTCCCAGAGAACGCCGCAAATCGGCTTTTCGAATACGCTGAATGTTAATGCCGTCATAGATGATCTCGCCTTCTGTAATATCGTAGAAACGATTGAGCAGGTTGGCTACGGTAGTCTTGCCCGCACCCGTTGCACCTACGAACGCAAGTTTCTGTCCGGGCATGGCATATAACGTAATGTTCTGAAGTACTTGTTTCTTTCCGTCATACGTAAAACGGACATCCTTAAACTCCACTTTGCCTTTCAGAACAACACTTGTTCCTTCCTCCAGTTTCCAGACCCATCCGGCCTGATCCTTGTTTTTCTCCAAGGTCACAAGGCCCTCATCTGCTTCCGGCTGTTCATCCATCATGTTAAATATCCGCTGAGCCCCCGCAAGAGCTACGACAAACATGCTAATCTGCGAGGAAATTTCGGCAATGGGCATCGTAAAATTACGAGATAAACTCAGAAAAGCTGCGATAATTCCCAGACTCAGACCGGTGTTCCAACCCGAGATTGACATAGCTCCGCCTGCAATGGCCACAAGCACGTAGATTAATGTGGCCAGATTCGCATTGATTGGCATAAGGATATTCGAATATTTGTTAGCTGTAGCTGAGTCGTCAAATAATCCATCATTCAAGCGGGCAAATTGTTCCATCGCTTTTCGCTCGCGACCGAATACCTGCACCACTTTCTGCCCATGAATAATCTCCTCGATATATCCATCCACCACACCGATCGATTCCTGCTGCCTGAAGAAGTGCTGGGTAGCCTTAGTACCCACGACTTTGGTAATCCAGAGCATGGCAAGTGCCCCTAGCACAACCACGATCGTTAATGGCACATCCAGATACAGCATCGTACCAAGAACGACCACAACCGTCACGGCAGTGGACAACAGCTGTGGCAATCCATCCGTCAACATCATATTCAGCGTATCCACGTCGTTCGTGTAATGACTCATAATATCCCCGTGCGCTTTACGGTCAAAATATTTAATCGGCAACTTCTGCATATGTTCGAATAAGCGGTCACGAATCCTCTTCATAATCTGCTGTGACACGGTAATCATCAGCCGTTTCGAGACAAACGTACTGATGACTCCAGCAGCGTAGATTACAGCCAGAATGATTAATGCCTGTAACAAGGCATCAAATACTGGATTCTGATTCCCGAGCAAAGGCGTAATAAAGTCATCGATCAGCAATCGCAGAAAGGCAGCTGAAGCGACAGAGACGGCGGAACTAACCAGAACCAGGATCAGCGCCAATGCCGTTCTGAATTTGTAATAGTTAAAGTAGGCTAGCAGACGTTTTATCGTCTGCCCATAATTCATGTTATCCATCCAGTGCTTCACCGCCTTTCGTCTGTGTATAATAAGCTTCTTGATAAATTGTATTCCGGCCCAGCAGTTCCTGATGGGTTCCGATATCTACCATCTTGCCTTCATCCAGCACGAGAATCTGATCCGCATCTTCAACAGATGCAATACGCTGGGCAATAATAATTTTGGTTGTATCCGGTATGTTTTCTTTGAAAACGTTGCGGATTAACGCGTCGGTCCGTGTATCTACCGCGCTGGTGGAATCGTCCAGAATCAGAATCTTCGGTTTTTTGAGCAAAGCTCTAGCAATACATAGTCTCTGCTTCTGACCTCCCGAAACGTTCGTACCACCTTGCGCCAAATGAGTATCATATCCATCCGGAAACGTGGAAATAAACGCATGTGCCTGCGCCGCTTTGCACGCTTCAATCAATTCTTCATCGGTCGCATTTTCATTGCCCCAACGCAGGTTCTCCTTAATCGTGCCTTCAAACAGGACGTTTTTTTGCAATACCATCGCGACCTGGCTGCGAAGCAAACTTAGATCGTATTCCTTCACATTGACGCCACTAACAAGCACTTCGCCCTCACTGGCATCATACAAACGTGGAATCAGTTGCACCATGGTGGATTTTGCACTGCCCGCAGCTCCAATAATGCCAATCGTCTGTCCCGAAGCTATTCGCAGATTGATACCAGACAGGGCATAATTCTCGGCTTTGCCTGAGTAACGGAAGGACACATTGCGGAATTCGATTTCCCCGTTATGCAGCTCTGTAACGGGTGACTCCGGACTGGCAATGTCCGGCTGTTCACTTAACAGGTCATTAATCCGTCCCGCCGAAGCACGAGCAATGGCAACCATAATGACAACAATGCCCAGCGTCATCAAACTCATTAGAATTTGCATGGAATACGCGAATACACTTGTAAGCTCCCCGGTAGTCATGGTCCCACCCACAACCAGTTTGGCTCCAATCCATGAGATCATCAGCATCACCGCATACAATACAATTTGCATCAGTGGAAGTTCATACGACAGAATGCGTTCTGCCTTAGCCATCTGTGCAAATATTCGCTGGGATACGGCCTGAAACTTGGATACCTCTCGCTCTTCACGTACATACGATTTCACGACCCGAATGCCGCGTACATTTTCCTGCACAACTTTGTTCAGATCATCATAACTGCCAAAGGCGCGCTCAAAAATCGGAAAAGAATACTTCATGATGAGCATCATGCCAATCGCCAGCACGGGTATAACAATCATGAACCATGTTGCGATAGCCGGGCTGATGCGATACGTCATAATCGTTGCAAAAATCATCATCACCGGACTGCGAAAGGCAATCCGGATAATCATCAGAAATGCATTTTGAACATGCGTAATATCCGTAGTCAGCCTAGTGACGATACCTGAGGTTGAGAATTTATCCATATTGGAATACGACAGCTGCTGCACATGACGGAACAGATCGTAACGCAAATTTTTACCGAACCCCGACATGGCAATCGCAGAATGCTTACCTGCCAGCGCTCCAAAGACCAGAGACACCAGGGCAAACAACACCAGAATCAAGCCGTACTTGGTCACCTGGTTCATCTGGCCCCCCGTAATCCCTTGGTCGATCAATTCAGCCATAAACAGCGGAATAATGACTTCCATGGCCACTTCACCAAGTAAAAACAAAGGCGTCAGCCACGTATCCTTTTTATATTCGCGTACACTTTGCAGTAATTTCCTGACCATAAGCATTCTCCTCATCTAAAATTAACACTCTGATCTGCGATCTAAAGGTAGATCGGCGGTCAGAACAGCTGTATTATAAACTGTATAGTAACTATACAGTCAATCCATTATTTTCGACCTGGAGGTACTTATGCATCCCAATGAAATGTTGTCCATTAGCGCTTTTTCCAAGCTGTCCGAGGTTTCGCGCAAAACCCTCATTTACTACGACCGCATTGGTCTGTTCAAGCCTGCCTATGTTGCGGATAACGGTTATCGCTATTACAGCCACAGCCAGTTTGAAACGATTGGCGTTATTCATATTTTCAAAGAGCTGGGCATGTCCCTCGAAGAAATTCAGCAGCATCTCGGTGAGCGTTCTCCGGAAACCACCCTTCAACTGTTGCGCAAACAGGAGGAAAATCTGCAGCTGCAGATTGCTAAACTGACTCAGGCGAAACAAATGATTATTCAGCGTGCGGAAAATATAGAGCAATCCATGCACCTGGACACCAGCCAAATGCATGTCATCTGGCAACCTGAAACCCCTTTGTTGCTGAGCCGCCGCATCTACTCATCCAAACAGGAGTTTCCTGAGGAACTTTGGGAGGATTTTCAAGTGCGTTTGAACAAGGAACATGCACCGCTCGGTTATCCCAGCGGCGTCATCATTCCCAAAGCTGATCTACTGCGGAAGGATGGAGACATGATCTCCCATATGTACAGCTATATGACTACGCAGCATCATGAACAGGGGTATATGCCGGAGGGATTCTATCTGGTGTCTTATGCTAGAGCTGACTATGGAGATACCAAAAGGTTTTTTCCAAAAATCTTTGATTATATCGAGAAGAAACAGTACGTCATTAAGGGTGATGCTTACGAGGATTACATGCAGGATGAGCTCGTGCTGCAGCATGCGGAGGATTATCTGGTTCGGGTTATGGTACATATTGAGGAGCCGGTAGATGGTTACTGCCCTTAGTTAAATGAATTGATGGGCAAGATGAAGATTAGATGTAAGCCTAACTGGCAAATGGTACTTAATGGAGTTTTAAGGGTGGTTGGTCGGATTAGTTGGTGGATAGCCCTTGCTCTTGAGGCGCAGGAAAGCCCGCAGCGATATAAATGACACAATGTTCTTGTCCATTTCGGCAATGGTACAGTGTTCTTGTCCCGCGACATCCCACGTAAAGACGGTCCCAATCCATCTATGGTTACATGGAGCGGGACCGTACCTATTTTGTGCTTTGAGATTGTTTAGACAACTCAAAATAAATATTATTTATTCTACTTTCTGCTTCTTTTGTCATTATTCTATTAGCTATTTGGAACAAGTTGACCGTCCAGGATACGTCTGGCCGTCGATTCATCCGTTATAAGCATATTAATGTACTTGCCGTGTAAGGAAGCCAGTATGCACTCAATTTTGTGCAGACCAAAGGCCATCCCAACGACTGTCTTTGCCTTTTTCAACTGCTCAAGTCCAAGTCCAATGACTTTACGGTTAATAGAATGATTCGCGATGGATCCGTCTCGTGCGATAAACACGGAGTTAATATCTGCAACCGCATTCATCGCTTTAAGTTCAGATAACGCTTGCTCATTGAGGTATCCTGAACGTTCCATGGTGGACATCGAAAATGGATTGCCGATGCCGACCAGTGCTAAATCGATTTGTTCCGCCTCTCGCAGAACCGCTGCAATGTTAGCCATGCCCACAATCTGTTCACGCAGTTCTTCGGTCTCTACCACAGCAGGGGCATATAAACTCTCGCATGAGACTCCCATTTTCTTGGATAGCTCATATGCAATCTGATTGGAGTGCATTTCATTGCGATAATTCCCCGTTCCACCAACAAGCGGAATGATTTTGACGTTTTCCTTTTTCTCTAACGGAAATTCTCTAACCATCTGATACAACGTGTTACCCCAGGAAACGCCTACACGATCCCCGTTTTTGATCAGGCGCTGCACAAATTGGGCAGCCGCTCTTCCAACTGCACTTGACACCAGTTCCTTGTTTAGATCTTTGGTTGGAACCACCAGAACTTGCTTCAGATGAAAAGCTTGCTCAAGCTCTTTTTCCAGGTTTGAAATTTCACGATCGTCATCATGAATTACAATTTCAATGATGCCTTCGTCCTTAGCCCGCTGCAACATTTTGGAGATGACCGGCCGAGATACGCCCAGTTTCTCCGCAATCTTCTCTTGAGTCCACGACTCGTAATAATACATCTTACATACCCTGACTAAATTTTTACGCTCTTCCATATTCACATACAAGTCCGCCTTTTACTTTATAGTGCGTACACATGTCCCAATATAAAATGGCGTCACGTCCGAGTCAAGCGAGGGACATCTTTCCAAATCGTTTTTACACAAGTTTGACATTCGTTTGACATCCGAGTAATAAAGCATCCTTACAATGAGAACTGTTCAGAACATTTGTAACAACACAGAACATTTGTAATTGACTGCAGATCAAGACAGACCGAGGTGCAAACGATGAATGTAAAGATACTGGGTTATTGGGGGGGCTATCCTGCAGCAGGCGGGGCAACAGCGGGATATCTGGTAACCACCGACGAAGGACAAATTTTATTGGATTGTGGCAGCGGCGTGATGAGCAAGCTTCCATCCGAAACCAGGGTAGAAGCCTTATCCGGCGTGATTCTGTCTCACTTGCATTATGATCACATGGCAGACCTTGGCGTTCTTCAATATGCGGCAGCAGGTGCCATTCGCAACGGTCGCATGAAAGAGAAACTGAAGCTCTACGCGCCGGATGATCCTGCCGACATGATGCACGGCTTATACAGCGAACATACCAAAGTGATTCCGATCGACCCTTCCACTAAAGTTCGGCTTGCAGGAGCGGACATTGAATTTGTGCATGTGGAACATACAATTACTTGTTACGCAATCAAGATCTCTTACAAAGGTAAGGTGCTGGTATATTCGGGTGATACCTCCTACTGTAATGCTTTGATCGAGCTCGCCCGTGACGCAGATATTTTCCTGTGCGAAGCAACGATCTGCGAGGGAAGCGTGCACACCACTGGCAAAGGACACATGAATGCAATGCAGGCAGGGATGATTGCTGGACAAGCCAATGTGAAGCAGCTCGTACTCGTGCATCTACCCGGCGACGGTAA
This sequence comes from Paenibacillus amylolyticus, assembly GCF_050990605.1. Taxonomy (GTDB): domain Bacteria; phylum Bacillota; class Bacilli; order Paenibacillales; family Paenibacillaceae; genus Paenibacillus; species Paenibacillus amylolyticus_H. The sequence goes on along the minus strand of NZ_CP158832.1, from coordinate 3,436,524 downwards.
TCTGGAGTTCATGCGTGATGAAGCAAGTCGGACCTTCCACGGACCGGTAGACATCCCTGAGCCACTGCGCATGTATACCCTATGATCCATCGAACAGGAAGGAATGGTTAAGTTGCATAGATTGCTTGCTCTTGATTTGGATGGAACCATGTTAAATCCGAATAAAGTCATTACGTCTGAAACGCGAGTCTCCATTCAGCAATTAATGGCGGATGAAGTAGCTGTCACCATCGCATCCGGGCGGTTTCCGGCTTCGGTATGGCTGCATGCGAAGGAAATTCCATTGAATTTCACCCTGGTAGCACTGAATGGCGCAGTGACCGTTGATGCAGAAACCGGACAAATGATTGAAGGATTTCCGCTGGAAACAGCATCGCTTTTATACATGCTGGATGTGATTGAGGAAGAAGGCGTCTACGTTCATTTCTATGGCTACAATGTCCTATATGTACGGCAAATCAATGATACGAATCGGAACTGGGCATTGAATAATGTTGTTGTGCGACCGGAACTGCCATGGACGGAAGATTATTATAAAGATCAAACCGAGCTGATCCGGTTGGTTGAAGTCGGTTCCGATTTCAGAACGTTTGTAAACAGCATGCCTGGCATGATCTACAAAGCAGCCGTCATTTGCACAGACCTTGCCGCGCGCGAACGGATATATAAGCGGCTTGAAGCATCGGGGATGTTCCAATGCACGAAGACAGGCAGCTTGCGATTTGATGTAAACGCGGTCGGAATCAGCAAGCGCGATGCACTTGAGCGTCTGTGCAGGAAGCAAGGTATTGATCGACAAGAGGTAGCTGTAGCAGGAGATTATGACAATGATCTGGACATGCTGCAGTGGGCTGGATTGGGTATTGCAATGGGTAATGCTGAGCCCCATGTCAAAGCGATCGCAAACGTCATTACAGGTACGAACGAACAGGATGGCGTAGCTATGGCGATCCGCAATTATCTACTTAAATAGTCATTTCAATCGCCTTGGTTGCACTTCATAAATCAACTTAAATATAAGAGGCCATAAGTGGCTTATAAAGGAGAGAACTTTCGTGATTCCATTCAAAAAATCGTTACTTTTGCCCATTCTGGCAGGCATGATCGTATTTAGCGGTTGCTCTACACAAGGACAAGGTGATTCAGAAACGAACAATGTCAACGCCGGATCAAGTACAGTATCAGGGAAGTTGTCCTTCTATACCTCTCAGCCTGAAGAGGATGCTACGAAGCTAATCTCCGCTTTTAACGATCAATATCCGGACGTCGATGTCAGCGTCTTCCGCTCCGGGACAGAAGAAGTCACCGCTAAAATTCAAGCCGAACGCCAGGCTGGCAAAACACAAGCTGACGTCTTGCTGCTCGCCGACGCGGTGACCTTTGAAAACCTGAAGCAAGAAGACCTTCTGCTCTCATATAAATCTCCAGAATTAAGCCAAATCCCTGCCGATCTAGTTGATCCTGACGGCATGTATGCGGGAACCAAGGTCATGGCTACTGTACTCGCGACCAACACGCAAAAAGTGGCCTCGCCACCGACGTCGTGGAATGTACTGACTGCGGCAGACAGCAAAGACGCATCAATTATGCCAAGCCCACTCTATTCCGGTGCAGCGGCGTACAACATTGGCGTATTCAGCCGCACCGATGGATTTGGTTGGGATTTTCTGCAGCAAACCAAGGATAATGGCATTTCCGTTATCAAAGGAAACGGCGCTGTTATGAAAGCTGTAGCCAGTGGTGAAAAATCATACGGTGTTGTTGTGGATTACCTCGTCGCACGAGAAAAGGCCAAAGGCTCCCCGGTTGAGTTGACCTATCCAGAAGAAGGCGTGCCGATCATCACTGAGCCGGTTGGAATCATGAAAAATGCCGCCAACGTACCCGCTGCCGAAGCCTTTGTAGACTTCCTCTTATCGGAAGAAGGACAACAATTGTCGGCTGAGATTGGTTATTCCCCGATCCGGGAAGGTATCGCTCCTCCTGAGGGACTCAAGAGCGTCTCCGAAATGAAGATTTTATCTGGTGACCCAGTTAAACTTGCTGCTGATCGTGAAGCGGACAAACAACAATTCATTCAAGTATTCGGCGAGTAATGATTGGAGCTGTTAGATATGGAAAAATCGAAGACGAACACCATCTCGTGGCAAGCAGCACGAAAAGGGCGTAAGCCCTTTTCCTCCTGGCTTGGCCAGCTTCGCTGGAGTCGCTTGGGTGCCCTGCTCGGCGGAGCTGCTGTACTTGTCTTTTTTGTCTATCCCATCTTGAAATTGATTTTGCTTAGTTTTCAGGGTGAACATGGTTGGACACTGGCTCATTACGGCGAGATGCTGCAGCAAGAGCGCTTTTGGTCGACTATCCGCAATACCTTTTATATTGTTGCGGGATCTACCCTGTTCGCACTTGTGCTTGGCATAGCACTAGCTTGGGTCGTTGCCTATACGGATATTCGGAATAAACCGGCGTTACATATGGGTATCATGCTTTGTTTCATTTTACCTTCTTATGTACTGACATTGTCCTGGTCTTCTTTTACTGGATCCCAAGGCTGGCTTGCCGGTTTCCTTCAATGGATCCATCCAGATCTGGCCCCGTGGAGCATGTACAGCTTAGGCGGCATCATTTTCGTCATGGGCATTCATCATTTCCCACTCGTTTACATGTTCACGCTGGATGTACTTCGCAAAATCCCGCGCGACCTGGAGTGGGCCGCCAGAGCGGGTGGAGCTAGCAGAGTCGAAGTCTTTCGTAAAATTACACTGCCGCTTGCTCTTCCGGGTTTGACCGCTGGGGGATTGCTGGTATTTCTGGCCTCGCTCGATAACTTCGGCATTCCGGCGTTTCTAGGCACGCCAGTCAATATTTCGGTGCTCAGCACACTGATCTATGAGGAAATTATCGGGTTCGGACCATCCGCCTTTGCCCGTGGTGCCTCTCTCTCCGTTCTACTTGGAGCGGTTGCCGTAGTAGGCAGTTTGCTGCAATGGATTCTTTTGCAAAAAAGCCACGCTTCGGATACGATGCAACCCGATCATACACCGAGATACGCGTTGGGACACATGCGCAAACCGCTGACGTGGGTTATTTGGACAGGCTTGCTATTAATCACCGTCGTTCCTCTTTCATCGATGATTTCAATGTCTTTGAAAAGAGCTTATGGATTAGGCCTAACCCGTGCCAATATGACGTTGGACAATTATCGGTACATCCTTTTGGAGAACGAGCGTGTATGGCAATCCATCCAAAACAGCTTGGTACTGTCCCTGGTTACGATGCTGGTTTGCCTTGTCATCGGCTCAGGATTCGCTTATGTGAGGGTTCGCAAGCCAAATTCATTTAACAAAGTGGCTGAACTTGCTACTGCGGTTCCCTATACGTTGCCAGGCATCGTATTCGCGCTCTCCATCATCTTAGTTTGGATGGAACCGATCCCCGGTTGGAATCCAGGTATCTACGGCTCCATGTCAATCTTGTTTATTGCGTACATTTGCCGATTCTTGATTTTGCAGATTCGCTCTAGTGTTACGTCGTTCATGCAACTCGATTCCTCCATGGAAGAGGCTGCTCGGATTTCTGGTGCTGGGTTTTGGCGCAAATGGAGCGCTGTTTTACTACCATTGCTGTTACCGAGCATGTTAACCGGAGGCATGCTGGTCTTTTTGACCGCACTGACCGAACTTACTGTGTCTGCCCTACTGTATTCCTCCGGCTCTCAAACCATTGGCGTAACGATCTTCAGTTTTGAACAAGCAGGCGACACCCTGTATTCTACCGCATTGTCCAGTCTGATCGTTGCACTCATGGCAGTAGGAGGCGTTCTTCTGTTGCTCGTTCAGCGCTGGGCCTCACGCAAGGGAGTGAAGAAATCATGAGCATCCACATTAAGCAGGTGAGCAAATCCTTCGGCAGCTTTCAAGCGCTGCACACTATTGATTTAACGATTGAGGATGGAGAATTCGTGGCGATCCTTGGACCATCAGGCTGCGGAAAAACGACTTTGCTGCGTATCCTCGCAGGATTCGAACAACCTACCAGCGGCGAAGTATCGATGGACGGAAGTGTTGTAGCCGGGGCAGGCACACTGCTTCCTCCAGAAAAACGTCGGATTGGCATGGTCTTTCAATCTTTCGCACTCTGGCCCCACATGAATGTGGCTGAACATGTGCGCTTTCCGATCCGAACGCATAAGTCCACCCCGCCACATATCAAAAAACATGAGCAATCCCGTATTCAGGAAGTCCTGAACATGTCCGGCTTGTCCCATTTGGCGGATCGAATGCCCCATGAACTATCTGGAGGTCAAAAACAAAGGGTCGCGATTGCACGGGCTATCGCACCTGAACCGTCACTCCTTCTAATGGATGAACCACTGAGTAGCCTGGATGCCATGCTGCGCACGGACATGCGGCGGGAAATTCAGCAAGTCCATCGCAATACAAGGTCCGCCATCGTTTATGTGACGCATGATCAAGGCGAGGCCCTGGCTATGGCTGACCGCATCATTGTCATGAAAGATGGTCGGATTGAGCAGGCTGGTACACCGCAGGATATCTATTTAAGACCTCAGACCGAGTTTGTAGCAAAATTTGTATCGAAATCCAACTTAGTCTCCGGTCACTGGGAAGCGAACCGATTTAAGCCGAAAGGCAGCGAAAATGTGTCTTGGTCCGGGGTCAACGTTGCCGACTACTTCAAACTTAACGGCATCTATCCTGTCAGACCCGATCAGTTTCAATTGCAACCACATCTGCAGCCAGGCATGGGCGGTAAAATCGTGAATGTGCAGTTCCAAGGGAAAGAGTTCCATTATGACATTCAAGGCGACGCCGGTCGGTGGGAGGTCATCTCCCCGCTGCCCTTCTCTATGAACGAGCAAGTCAGCCTGAACATATCATCCTTGGGCAGCGAAGGGGCGTGATCCGTTGACTTCAGCAAACAAACTCGTTCTCTTTGACGTCGATGGCACACTACTAGATCGCCACAATCGGATTCCATCTTCTGCAAAAGAAGCCGTTATGGCTCTAAAAACTGCCGGGCATACGGTTGCCTTGGCCTCAGGGCGTTCTCCTTTTATGCTCGAGCAGGTCAGGCAAGAACTGCAGATCGATTCGTATGTCAGCTTTAACGGTCAATACGTCGTTGATCAAGGGACTCTGATTCATAGCAATCCGATTCACTCAGACGCCGTGGACCAACTATCCGCCTTTGCAGCCATACAAGAACATGCTTTAGTATTCCTGGATCATAAACAAATGAGCTGCAGCCAAGATTATCACCCGCATGTAGAACTATGTCTGAACTCACTTGGCGTGACACACCCTAGTCATCAATCTTCATTTTGTGAAGGCCGGGCGATCTATCAGACCATGTTGTTCTGCACCCCTGAAGAAGAAACATCGTATCACGAACAATTTGATGGGCTACATTTTGTACGGTGGCACCCTCTCTCGATGGATGTTTTGCCAGCTGGCGGTTCCAAAGCAGAAGGGGTGACTCGACTAGCTGCTCGTTTAGGATTTGAACCTGAAGACATCTATGCATTCGGCGATAACTATAACGATATGGAGATGTTTCAATACGCAGGTTGTAGTATTGCTATGGGTAATTCTCCCGAAGCTTTACTACAGCTGGCCTCTCACGTAACACTACGTGCAGATCAGGATGGCATATGGCATGGACTACAGTGGACCGGACTTATTTAAATCTTAATAATTTAATTGAAGTAAGAGGATAAAAAAACTTCTGGATCACATATCCAGAAGTTTTTTTGATTAATTTCTCAGCATTAAATGACTAACGTTGTTCTATTATCCTCGTTGTTACAACGGTTTCGTCTCACTACCAAATACACCCACGAGAAGCTTAAAAATTTCTCGAAGCTTCTAGTAATCGATTCGACAGATCATTTAGACTGGCTAGCGTCTCTTCAATTTCCTTGAATTCCATAGACTGACGTAACACCGTCGCATCAACCGTTGCGGTCCTGGATAGAATCGTCTCTACTTTCTCCCTCATGCGGCCGATACGCTCTTCGGCTTGCTGTACCGCGTTTACACTATCGCCAGCCAGTTTGCGTACTTCATCGGCTACAACCTTGAATGCTCTACCTGCGCTGCCTGCACGTGACGCTTCAATACCAGCATTAAGTCCAATGATGTTCGTCTGCGACGCAATCCTTTTTACCGAATCAGTAATCTTCGTTGTCTCAAGCACTTCATTCTTTGTTTGATCTGCTGAGTTACTCATTGATTTCTGTGCTTCCCGAAGCTCTATGGATGTTTCCAGCAAATTGCTGATACTTGCCGTAATTTGTGTATTGGCCGAGACGAGCAGTTCTGCCAAGTCGGACAACTTGGACTGTCTAGCCAAGCTAACCCCAAACGCTATCGCGCCGACCACCTCATCGTTCTCATCGATCACAGGAATGGCAATCGTACGCGATGGGATACCAAACACTTCTTTCGGAATAGATTTGATGACCATCTCTCTGTTCGTCATTGCCATTTCAATGCCTTGACCTTTCGAGATCGGTGAACCAGGTCTGACATCCCTCGGATCGCTGCGGTCCGGTGAATAAAATATTAGTTTCTCTTTATCTGCGATAGCTAGCGCAATATCTTCTTTCTGGCAAAGCTGTGCAAAAAACGGGGCAGACTTAAGAATACTCTCAACTAATTCAGATCGATTTATATTTATGGTCAACTCCAATGAAATCTCTCCTCTGTCCGAATAATTACTCCACTTTATGTACTTAAATAATATTGTAACTCTGAATTGTTATTTCATTGTTAAGTGAATTGCTGTCGCCTGCGAATCTCTTCGCGTAATTCCTCAAAGAACAACACATCCCCTCTTGTCCTTTCACATCGTTTCTGAAGTTGTTTTAATCACAGTTAGATATAAGTCATAGTCCTCATATAGTAGTCTCTAGTGCTGCACTCGCTTTGTGTATTTTTTCTGAAACACTTCTATCTATTTCTCTCCTTTTTAGTGAATTCATATCATTCGTCCATACCTCAACAGGTGTGATTTCATATTTTAATATGACACGGAGAGTTACTGGATGACGTTTAGCAGTACAATTCGTTCAATAATTGACATGAATTAAAGAGGGGTGAACTAGAATGGGAGATGAGTGTAATCAAAATGCAAATGGACCTTGTTCTGAGGCAGAAGGATCAAATACGACTGCCAATGGTTCAGCTTCACACGCGGAAGGTTATCAGACGATCACCAATGGGGATACCGCGCATGCCGAAGGAAATACAACGTCTGCTGGTGGTGCGGCTTCCCACTCAGAAGGATTTTTAACCACTGCTTCTGCAGATACGGCGCATGCTGAAGGAACCTCTACGACAGCAAGTGGGATTGCGTCTCACGCCGAAGGTTATCTCTCCATAGCAAGTGGTTTATATGCTCACGCGGAAGGAAATGCCACAACGGCGAGTGGCACTTCTTCTCATAGTGAAGGGCAGCTTACATCTGCAAGTAATGTGGCCACTCATGCCGAAGGAATTTCGAATAATGCAATTGGAGAAGCAGCTCATGCCGAGGGTGTTGGTAATAGCGCTACAGGGAGAGCTTCTCACGTAGAAGGCGGTGCTGAAGACTCTTTAGGTAGCTCTGCACCTAACTTGGCTAGTGGAGCGAGTAGCCACGCTGAGGGAGTGGGAACGTCTGCAAGTGGTTTTGCTTCCCATGCGGAAGGTGGAACGTCTGATATACTTTCATTCCCTGGTTCCGAAGCAAGCGGCAGCTTTTCTCATGCCGAGGGGTTTAGCACAACGGCAAGTGGGAATTTCGGCTCTCACTCCGAAGGACAAAATACCACGGCAAACGGAGATTCTTCTCACGCGGAAGGATCTCTGACAACAGCAAATGGTGATAATTCGCATGCGGAAGGAACATCTACTATCACCAATGGTGCGAGTTCTCATGCCGAAGGTGCTGGGACAGAAGCAAATGGGAGTTTTACGCACGCTGAGGGAAACGGGACACTAGCCGTTGGAGAAAATTCGCACACCGAAGGCTTTAATACGCAGACTACGGTTACGGGTGTGAATGCCCATGCTGAGGGAAATACAACCATTGCAAGTGGTGAGAGTTCTCATGCTGAAGGTGTAGAAACCAGAGCAAGTGGATTCGCTTCTCATGCCGAGGGCGGGACTAACGATGTTACTCTCTTCCCTGGTTCCGAAGCAAGCGGCAGCTTTTCTCATGCCGAGGGGTTTAGCACAACGGCAAGTGGGAATTTCGGCTCTCACTCCGAAGGACAAAATACCACGGCAAACGGAGATTCTTCTCACGCGGAAGGATCTCTGACAACAGCAAATGGTGATAATTCGCATGCGGAAGGAACATCTACTATCACCAACGGTGCAAGTTCTCATGCTGAAGGTGCCGGGACAGAAGCGAATGGAAGTTTTTCTCATGCTGAGGGAAATGGTACATTAGCAATCGGAGAAAATTCACACACGGAAGGTTTAAATACCCAAACTACTATGAATGGTGCAAATGCCCATGCTGAGGGGAGTAATACAATAGCAAGTGGTAATAGCTCCCATGCCGAAGGCATTGGTAATACAGCTAGCGGAAGAGCTTCACATGTCGAGGGAGGAGGTTCGTTCTCGGGAGATACTCCCAACACTGCAGGTGGAGATAGCTCTCATGCCGAGGGATTAGGGACAAGTGCCAGTGGGACCGGTTCTCATACCGAAGGAATTGTTACACAAGCAAGTGGTCCATTCGCGCATGCGGAAGGTAATGCGTCAGTTGCTAGCAACCAAGCCGCTCACGCAGAAGGATTTGCAAGTATTGCTAGCGGTTTTGCCTCTCATGCGGAAGGAGAAGCTGTTTCATTACCAATTACCGGATTTACTCGAACACAAGCCGTAGGTAGCGGCTCTCACGCCGAAGGTCAAGCAACTATAGCGAATGGAGATGCTTCCCATACCGAAGGGTTAAATACCATTACGCTTGCAGCCCATTCAGGCTCTCATATCATGGGACGTTACGGAACTTCAGAAGAGTCTTTCTCGTGGTTTATTGGGAATGGTACGTCTCCGACAACACGCGGAATTGGAGCAAAATGGCTAGCTTCTAGTGGCAATATGTTTGTAGATGGGGCCTTTGTTCCCGGAGGTGCAGATTACGCTGAGATGTTTGAATCGGTAGACGGCGCCCCTATAGATGTAGGATACTTTGTCACATTCGATGATTCCAGTGAAACAATACGTAAGGCAAACAGTCACGATTCATATATTTTAGGTGTGTCTAGTGCGAGACCCAGTGTTCTTGGAAACGGTGCAGAAATGCATTGGAGAAACAAGTTTGTGACGGATGATTGGGGAAGGGCTTATTATGAAGATGTGACTATCCCTGCTAAATTAGATGAGGAAGGAAATCCTGTCTCCCCTGCTTACGTAGAAAAACAAAGAAAAGTTAACCCTGATTGGGACCCAACACAAGAATATGTTTCCCGTCTGAAGCGCCCCGAGTGGGTAGCTATTGGTTTATTAGGTCAAATTTTAGTTAGGGACGATGGCACCTGTCATCCAGGAGGGTGCTGTCTTCCTAATGATGAAGGGATTGCCGTAGCGTCAGAGCATGGATTCAGGGTTATGAAACGCACGTTACCCCATCAAGTTTTGATTATGCTTAACGCCCAGCCTTCAATAAGTGAACTTGATCCTGTAATCAAGTTAGAAAAACTAGCCGGACTGAATGAAAAGGGATTTTTAACAGACGAAGAATTTCAAAACGAGAAGCGGAAGATTTTAAATTGATGATTTTATGTTATTTAGAATATATGGTATTTTAAGCCAAGCTACTGAGAAGGTCTAATAAATAATTGTCTCATCCCTTTATCATCAGATATGTATCGCCGGCAATCGGATTATGTTCTTGTCCATTTCGGTAATCGGTACAAGTTCTTGGCTCGGGACAAGAACTTGTACCGATAAAATAAAAAAGTATGCCGTGTTCTATATCTGATAAGCCACAGGCACGAAATGTCTGGGCTGGAGGATAAAAAAAGAAGCTGCAACAAAAGGTCCGGGTAACGCCAAACCTCTTGATGCATGCAGCTTCTTTTGTATTTCTACTCGCTTTGCACAGCGAATTCATAATAACTTTAAGCCTTGCGAAGCATTTGTCTCTCGCTTAGCTGTGAAAGCATATCCTTCGTCATGGCCTTCAGGTCATAGCGGGCATGAAATCCCCATTCTGTTTTCGCTGCCGTCGCATCAATGGAATGCGGCCAGCTATCGGCAATCGCCTGTCTCTTCGGATCAACATCATAATCGAGGATAAAGCCGGGAATCTCTTCCCGAATCGCTTCAGCAATCGTCTCCGGGTCCACGCTCATTGCGGTGACATTAAATGAATTTCGGTGTATCAAGCGACATGAATCCGCTTCCATTAAATCGATGATAGCGTTCAGGGCATCCGGCATATACATCATGTCCATGTTAGAGTCTTTGGCGATATAAGATGTATACCGGCCAGCCGTCACGGCTGCGTAATAAATTTCCACCGCGTAGTCCGTCGTTCCTCCGCCGGGAGGCGTCATATAAGATATCAAACCCGGGAATCGCAGCCCCCTAGTATCCAGGCCGTATTTGTGAAAATAATAATCACAAAGCAGCTCACCGGATACCTTGTTCACGCCGTACATCGTATTGGGTCTCTGGATCGTATCCTGCGGGGTATTGTCTCTCGGAGTCGATGGGCCAAAACATCCAATGGAGCTTGGAGTGAAAAATTGGCAACTGAGCTCCCTGGATACTTCAAGTGCATTCACCAATCCGCCCATATTTAAGTTCCAGGCAAGCAGCGGTTTCTCCTCTGCGGCAGCCGACAGCAGTGCAGCCAAATGAATGACAGTATCCACTTCGTACCGCTTGGCGATTTCGAACATCGCCTTAGCATTCGTCACGTCCAGCAGCTCGAATGGTCCCGATCGGGTAATTTCGTGGGCTGATGATCTGAGATCCGTAGCAACAACGTGATCCGCACCATAAATCTCACGCAATTTAACGACTAACTCAGAACCGATTTGGCCCAGTGCTCCGGTCACCAAAATCTTGTTCATAAGACATTCCTCCCGAAATAGACTCCCGCGAATGCAGCTAAATCAGTTTCATTTCCTTGCCGACTTTCTCATAAACGGAGATCACCTGGCCCAGCATCTCCTTGGTATGGGCAGCTGTAGGCATGTTGCGAATTCTTCCAGTTCCTTTTGGAACCGTCGGAAACAGAATTGCCTTGGCGTAAACGCCTTCTTCATAAAGCCGTTTGCTGAACTGTTGGGTGGTTACTTCATCACCAATGATACAAGGTGTGATCGGCGTTTCGCTTTGGCCTACATCATATCCAAGCTGGCTCAAGCCATTTTTCAAATCATTGCCGTTCTCCCACAGCTTCTCGATCAGCTCTTTGTCATTCATCAAAATGTCGACAGAAGCGCTGCAAGAAGCGATTGCAGCCGGAGGTAGCGATGTCGAGAACAGAAACGGACGGCTTCTCAGCTTCAACCATTCGATCAGTTGTTTTTTACCCGCCACATAACCGCCGACAACCCCGATCGCCTTGGAAAGAGTACCAATTTGAAAGTCAATGCGGTCGGACAATCCAAAATGCTTCACGGTTCCTGAACCTGCTCCGAGAACGCCCGAACCGTGGGCATCATCCACATAAGTAATCAAATCGAATTCTTCTGCTATTTTCACGATTTCCGGCAGCTTTGCTATATCACCATCCATGGAGAAAACCCCGTCGGTGATGACCATAATTTTATGGTACTGGCCGGATTCCTTGGCATCTTTCGCCTGCTGTCTTAAATCATTCATATCCGAATGCTTAAAGCGAATCACCTTGGCTCTAGACAGGCGGCAGCCATCAATAATCGAAGCGTGGTTCAGCTCATCTGATAAAATCGCATCATGCTGGTCCATTACCGCGGATATAGCAGCCATATTGCAGTTAAATCCAGATTGATACACGATAACGGCTTCCGTATTTTTGAAACGGGCCAGTTTTTCTTCAAGCTCAATATGAAGATCCATCGTACCATTAATTGTTCTCACAGCCCCTGCGCCTGCCCCGTATGTCTGCGACGCCTTAACTGAAGCATCAATCAGGCGGTAATCTGTTGCCAGTCCCAAATAGTTATTGGAAGACAAATTGATTAGGGACTTTCCGTCGATACGAATAACAGGACCATTTGCACCCTGCAGCGTATCGATGACGTTATATAGACCTTTAGTCTTTAGATCTTCGATGTTTGAACTTAAAAATTGATCCAATGCTTGACTTGACATTCCATTCCCTCCTCGATATACGTATGTCCTCGTACAGGAGACATAGTATTCTCCAAAAAACCTGTTATAAAAGGGATTAAACTAATTTCAATGTATCATCTTTTTTATTTATTGTACACATGTGGCGGACAAAAAAATAAAATATCCGCAAAAAAACATAGCGATTGCTTATATCTTTTGCTGCTTGGTAGTTTGCAATCCATGCCGATTAGATACACGACTAATCGGTACAAGTTCTTGTCTTCGGCTCGGGACACGAACTTGTACCTATAAAATTAAAAAGCCGCTAAAATAGCGACTTCAATGGGACTATGTTCTTGTCCCTCGACATATATCCGATGGTAAGGAACGGAATTAGTTTCCCTATCCTTAATATCGGATTGAATAGAATAGACCTCATTACCTTGAATGTTCAGCTTCTCGGAATGTGTAAGACAGTTATTCGTTATGCTGATCCCTTCTGGAGCTGCCTCATGTTATGCCTTATCTTGTAATCTTATCTGTTCTGCTAACCCACCAGCTACTCGGCACCCGGATAAGGATTGATCTTCTGGATCGTTCCGTCTTCGTTGTATTTCAGCTCGGAATATTTAACGCAGCGCTTGTGGTTGACGCCTTCCGACAGGGAGCTGTCATGATAGAACAGATACCACTTGTCTGCAACTTGCACAATGGAGTGGTGGGTTGTCCAGCCGATAACCGGAGAGAGAATCTCGCCCGCGAACGTGAATGGTCCCATCGGGTTCTTGCCGATCGCATATACGAGCTTATGCGTGGTTCCTGTAGAGTAGGACAGGTAGTAATAGCCGTTATATTTATGCATCCATGGGCCTTCAAAATATCTCCGTTCCTCGTCCCCGGCCAGAATCGGATTCCCGTCTTCATCGACAATCGATATCTCGGCAGGCTTGCCCTGGAAGGACAGCATGTCGTCGCTAAGCAATGCAACTTGCGGTCCAAGCGCCGGTTGGTCAGGAGCAGGTCCTTCTGCATCTGGCACGAAGCTGCCGGTCTGCCATTTCTCCAGCTGGCCGCCCCAGAGTCCGCCGAAATAGATGTATGACTGATTGTCGTCATCCACCAGTACGGCCGGATCGATACTGAAGCTGCCTTCCATATAATTCGGTTGCGGCGTGAACGGGCCTGCCGGAGACTCTGATGTTGCCACACCCAGACGGAAGATGCCGTCATGGTCCCGCGCCGGGAAGAACAGATAATAGGTATTGTTCTTATAAGCGGCATCCGGTGCCCAGAGCTGCTTGGAGGCCCACGGAATATCTCTCAGATGCAGCGCTTCGCCGTGATCGACCACAGGGGAATCGAAGTTGTTCATCGAGAGGACATGATAGTCTTCCATTTTATACTGGTCGCCGTTATCGTTGCTCGGCTCGTCATGATCGAGGTCATGGGAAGGGTAGATGTAGATTTTGCCCTCGTAGACATGGACGGACGGGTCCGCAGTGAAGATGTGGGTTACGAGCGGCTGGTGGGGCTTAGGTAGTTGTTGTTGATTCATAAGGCATCTCCTTTGGTATTGGAATAATAGAATCCTTCATAATAAGCAGGGCTGGCGCTCTATGTACCGTTGCCCGAGCGCGTAGCCCCTGGCAGCCGCAGGTGAAGCAGCCGTTAACCTCGGGGGACAGTACTGTCTCCGGGACTTCATGCCAGGACATCGGCCGAGTAGGAAGTCATTCATTGAATGCATCGTACCCTCCCTCTGAATTCAAAGCAAGCGTTTACAATCCCTGGTATTATTGTACAAGCCCCGCTTGTTCTTTCCTATACACATACTAAAGATCTTCCCCCGAAAAAAATAGCGGATTCACAAACTAAATCTTCGAAGTCCTCTTCGGAAATAACTTTGCCTTAGGCAACAAAAACCTGTTTCATGATACAAAAACACGTTTTTAAACGGAGAAGTCTTTTATTGGTATGCTTTTATCAAGCCACAATAGTTTCGCCTAGAACTTACTGCTTGTGTCTTTTTTAGATTTTCTCAGGATATGAAGTAGGTGGTGTAATTGGTTCGGCCGAAGTGGGAATATGATCTTGTCCCGCGACACCATTCGTCCAAAAGGTGGTCATGTTTTTCGTTATTTCCGCTACCAAGTACTAACCATATTGAACGTTTAAGCCGAGTTAATAAACCTACCGTGAATTATTTGTGATTATGGGTTCCCGTTTTGCAAACTCTTGTAACATCCCTCTTATTTGTTCTACCAATAAAGCAGGCGCTTTCTTTGGGGAACCCGTGTCAAACGGAGGCTGAGGATCGTATTCCAAAATCAGCTGGACTCCTTTACTCATATTTTCTCCCAATTCCCATGCTATTAATTGAAGTGCCATATCAATACCAGAGGAAACACCGGCTGCTGTAACGATCTTGCCCTGGCGAACCACTCTTTCATCTGTTGGAATTGTTCCAAGAGATTGAAGCAGGTCGAAGGATCCCCAATGACTGGTGGCTACAGATCCTTCTAACAAGCCTGCGGCGCTCAAAATCAGAGAGCCGTTACAAACCGACGTGGTCCATTTCGTAGTTTCATGCATTTGGCGAATCCAATTTAACGTTTCTTCGTCATTCATTGGCGTTTTATAATTTGGCGGACTGCAACCTGGAACAACGAGAATATCAGCTGAAGTAACTTCAGAAAAACTGTAATCGGCATGCAAATAACCCATATTTGAATCCAGTTTGATTAACCCTTTTTTCTTAGCGACAAACTTTACTTCACATTTCAGTGTAGCAGCAAATACATCGTATGGACCTATTGCATCTAATGCTGTGATTCCATTGAAAAGCATAATTGCAATTTTCAAGAGGATCTCTCCTTTGGAGTAGGATTTTATTCTTACAAACAAACTATAACATACCTATACGGGGTATAGGTATGTAGATATTGTGAAGTGTTTTGTGCTTGAATCCATCAATACGGGTCTATCCTTACCAATTATATTATGTTCTTGTCCATTTCGGCAATCGGAACAAGTTCTTGTCCTCAGCTTGAGCAAGAACTTGTTCCCTTAAAATGATGACCACTCGTTACTGCTAGCGAAAATCCAAATAAATAATTGTTATTTGTCATGTCATAAGATATAACTGAGATGAGGTGACTAAAACATGGAAAATGTACGCGAGTTATTCCAAATCATGACTAGGAGGTTTGGTCTGCTCAATAAGAATTGTTGTACCGTAGGAGGCATTGATGTATCTCCGGCTCAAAGTCATATTTTGTATGAGGTAGACCGTCAGCACAATCCCTCCATGCAGCAAATTGCTGACACTTTAGGCACAGATATTACAACCTTCAGTAGACAGGTCCAATCCTTGGTAAAGCTTAAATTACTTATGAAAACACCGGATTCCACAGACCGACGTGTGTATCTACTGTCACTTACAACCGAGGGGAAATTTGTAGCAACAACCATTGATCAGCAAATGAATGCCTATCTCGAAGAAATTTTTTCGTACATGAGTGGATTCGAGAAAGAGATGGTGATTAATTCAATTAAGCTATTGAATAATGCAATGCTTCAATCTGATAACTGTTGTCAACCTGTAAAGGGATAATCTCACATCCTACTCCGATGCGTCCAATAGAGACAGTTATTTAAAACTCCTAATATTTTCTACATGTATGTTACATAACACATAATATAAGACGACCACCGAGATTAAACGGTGGTCGTCTTATATTAATACACTGTATTCATGGAACGCAGCGCTTTCTCAAGAGACTCATATTGAACCTGCTGGGCAAAACTCAGAAGCTTACCATTAATGACAACCGCAGGTGTAGCAAACTCGAAGACCTTGTCTGACTGAATATGCGCAAAGCCTCGCTCCTCAAATAGCGATTTTAGTTTTCGTTTTGCCAGCGCACGATCCATCGGGAGGGAATAATCATATACGTGAATCATTACCTCTTGTTCGAATGTCTCTTTTAACCTTCGCTTAAGTTCCTGATATTCATCCAAAGAAGCAGTGTCGTCGGGAGCAGTGCAACAGTCAGCGGATTCCACATCATTAATATCGCAGCAATCCGTTGTTTGATGTAGCTTTATATTTGGGAAAAGTTCAATGGAGTTTTTTGTATTCAACATATATTCCTCCTCACCTCAAGAAGTTACTTTCATCCGATGCGTCGGTTGTGGAGGCAGTGGACTAAAGCATTCGTGATACGTTTGTTCCCAAACCGTCCCAAGCTCCTGATCCATGGAGGCAATCGCATCCGATACAACTAAGTCCAGAAGTGCCGGTGAAGCTTCAATCCGAATGTTCAGAACGACCCGGTACTGATTACCCATTTGTGAGTAGCTATTGGTGTATATAGGTGCTACACCTGTTTGAACAACACTTGCTTTGACATAGCCTGTATCATTACCAGCATGTACCTTCAAATGCGCTACGGCCATCTTTTCCCTCAAAAAATGCTCGTTTAATTTACTTAAAAGTCCATCTACCCACTGCTGAGGATCAAATGTTTTTCCATCCGGATGTTTCACATCACCCAGCACGTTCATCCATGCAAGCTTGGCTTCGCCTTCAGCATATACACTGTAATCAATATCCAAAAGTTTATGACCGCTTGGAATGGTGCTGTTCCATAAATCGAGTAAAGTATTCAAATGAACACCCGCAGTCGCTGAAATCGGCTGTATATATGAATTCGGATAGCGCTGATGAAGATAGGTGACTACTTTATCCATCTCTTCTTCCGTATATTGATCCAGCTTATTTACTGCGATAATATCGGCCTCTCCTAACTGTTTTTCAAAAATATAACTTACCGATTGAGAAAACAGAAGATGGCCTCCCTCTTCCTCATTCAATTCAGCCAATAACCTGGCCGGATCAACCACGATGGTTAAGGGAACCGTAGTGAACTCATTCGTGTAATTCTGTTTCAAGGGTTGAATAACCGTTGCAGCGAGATCCGTGCAACTGCCAACCGCTTCACAAATAATGTAATCCGGCTTTTTTTCCATCGCAAGTTGGTTTAAATGTTCATACAGATCCTCGAATCGACAACAGAAACATCCCCCTGTGACTTCTTTGGTTTCCAATCCACTGGTTTGTGCGAGTTCCGTATCAATCAATTCTTTGCCTTGGTCGTTGGTAATAATGGCCACCTGTTTTCCCTGCTCTTGCAAAAGGTTGGCCATTTGTATCATCGTTGTTGTTTTACCTGCTCCCAGGAAGCCGCCGAGCAACACCATTTGCACCTTTTTCATGGAAAGTGCCTCCTCTTATTTTCAGAATGGGTTATTCATGAATGATTCTGTAGACATAAGCGGCCGTGATCGCACCCATGGTTGTCCATACGATATATATCCATAAAAACTCCAAGTGTCCGGAGGCCAAGGCTGGACCTAAAGATCGTGCAGGGTTCATGGATGCTCCACTTACAGGACCTCCAAACATCGCTTCCAAGGCTACGGTTCCACCTATAGCGATCCCGGCAAATGATTTTGAAGCTTTAGCATGGACAGCAGAACTTAAAATGACCATCATCAAAATAAAGGATAGAATGAATTCCAGAATGGCACTTTGCAGCCAGTGTCCCGAAGGAATTGTCGCCCCCAATCGCCCTACATTACCGAACATGAATAACAAAGTCAGACTCGCCGCGTATGCGCCAATACATTGGATAAGAACAAAAGAGAAGGCTTCAATCGCTGTGATTTGTCTCGAAAAATAGAAAGCGATTGTAACCGCTGGATTAAAATGTGCTCCTGATACATGCCCAAAGGCGTAGATTAACACCATGACAACGAGTCCGAAGGTAATCGCTACCCCAATATGGGTTAAAGTCCGTGTGGCGGTATCTACCACTACGGCACCTGTGCCGGCAAACACCAGAAAATAACTTCCGATCCATTCGGCGATCCATTTTTTTCGGAGATCAAGCAATACAGAATTGCGACTGGTTTCAAAGTTTATCATGGGAAAACCATCTTTGACTTCTGTCACATTCAAACGGTTGTCCCCCCTTTAACATTTTAAACAGCAGCGTTTAAAAATACCGTCTTCAGGAACCGTAACGATCTCTTGAAATAGTTCATCCATATCAGGGTTAGGGTGTTTCCATTCGTAATAGAATTCATGTTCAATCAGTTCAAGCGATTGTATGGAAGCTTGTCTTAATAAAGGAGAACCCTTATACAAATACAGCCTGGTTTCATATTGTATCGGATCAATAGTGTCTTTTAGTTGATTATCGTCTACAAAAGAACGGAAAGTCGTTAAATCATCGGTATTGGTCCAGGGGTTGAACATGATGAAGGTTGGGTTAAGTGAGATCTCGATGTGGCGGAGATACGCAATAGCCTGTTCGATATCTCGAATAGAAGTGTCCTTGGCTACGGCATCCAGTACAATTTCGGATGGGAACTCTAAGGCTGAGGTAATGAACTTCACACCGAGCGCTTTCATTTCGGCTAATGTTTCCTTATTTTCAAGAATGTGATCTACCCGGGTAGTGAAGTCATAGGTGAGATCCGGAAATTCCTCGTGCAGCTGACGTAATATCTTGATACCGTGGTATTTGGCATTAAAAAAGTCTGCATCAATAAAGGATAAATGTGTCATTCCTCCTGCCACAAGGTTCCTGACATCCTGTAGTACAATTGATTCAGGTACCAGAATCACCTTACCCTCATACGCGGCATACACCGAGCAATACAGGCATTTATGATGACAACCACGTGCGATTTCAGTCGAGCCCACGATTTGCTCGGAGCCTAATAGTTTGTTGATTTGCTTCTGAGGATACTTGTAGAGAGGCGGTAGCATATGCCGTGTGGGAACATTCAAATGATCTCTTGACATATATGGATGAATTTCTTTACCTTGCAGAGCATCACGTCCGATGAGAATGCCATCGAGGGTGCAATCGGTATCTCCATACAAATACTTTGCGAGATTGACCAAAGGCTTCTCCCACTCCCCGCAAACACAGGAGTCGCTATACGTCCCGGCAAGTCTGCTGGCATTAATGGTTGCATGCTGGCCAAAGTACGTAATGTGTGCCTTCGGATTAACCCGGCGAATGATATGCGTTAGCTGGGTAGCCGCTTGCACAGCATCAAATAATGGAATGGAAATAGCGATAAGCTCTTGATTGAGAAAACGTTCCTCTTCTATTCCTTCAACGTAGGTATCCAGTACCGACACATCGAAACCTGCATGTAAAAAAGCGGTCAACGCGGTAGCAACCGTCATTGGTTGATAGCCACCTTCAAAGTTGGAAACCAACAGGACCTTCATGAGCATTCCTCCCTTTTTTCAAGGTTCTCCTTCGGTCAAGCCTTTGTAGCTTTAATCAAGTAATAGCCGACTTTCTCTTCCAAAAAATGATGAGCCTCAGCATGATCCTGCTGAAATTGCAGATAATCCTCTTTATACTCCTGACTTGATTCCATCAGCTCAATGTAACGTTTGTTTTTGTCATCTGTAAAATTGATCACTTCCAAATCGGTATAACCCGCCTTTTCGATTTGGGCAATGTTTTCGCTTAACTGGATACTCCCTGCACGGCAACCACTTACCAAAGACAAGTCATTCTTGATGGAGGACGGAACGGGCGCATACGAAACAAAATCCGTATAGATCAAGGTTCCTCCGGGTGCTAACACACGTGTGATTTCCTGGATCGCCTTGAGCCGATCAGGCACCAGATTGAGAACACACTCACTGTATATCAAATCAAACTGGGCATCCATATACGGAAGTGACTGAACATCGGCAACAAAGAAGCCGATCTTTTTACGTAAATCATCCGGTAATTGGCTGCTTTTTTCCCTGGCACGGGTAATCATGCTCTCACTGAAATCTACGCCAATAAACTGTTTCCCTTGTCCATGCGACTCCACCAAAGAGAGCAGCGTTGTCCCCATACCACAACCAATATCAAGAATTCGCTGTTGATCTGAAGCAAGAACAAACTCTTTAATACGTTCTGTAGGTCCTGACGGAGAAAATTTATCCGTTCCTTCCGAGTACTTTCCTTCCCCTTCCGCTACAGCGTTGTAAAAGTCTTTGATCGCTTGCGTTGCGGCATCCATCTCAGCCGGACCAGGTGAGCAGCAGTTTGAAGCATTGGAAACAACCAGTTCCTGTTTAGACATTTGTTATTTCTCCCTTCGAGATGCTTTGTATTTTTATGGAACGGACATAGGCAGACCACAAGATGTAGAAAACAAGGGTGCCTACAATCCAAAGGAAACCTGAGAAATAAAACGTAGTGTCAATTTGAAACGTGTCCATTAGAATGCCAGATGTCAAGGGACCGACAATCATTCCCAGGCTTGTCGCCGAACCCAGAAAGCCCATCGTCGCGCCCATTCCTGCCTCTCGTCCTAGAACGGTGGACAGTGCCGAAGAGGCAGCAAGCGTGACTGCAGACGTTAGTCCGGTTCCAACCATAAGTATGGCGATTGACCACAGCGAATGCATGGAGGGGAACAGCACCAACAAAACCGTGGTTAACATGGCTGAGATCAGAATTAATATCATTTTGTTGAAACGGTCCACGATCCAGCCCAATGGGACCTGTGTTGCACCGATGATGATGTTGTTCAAGGCAATTAAAAAACCGATCATCAGGGCATTAAGCCCTCTGCTCTGGGCGTATAGGGTGAAGAATGAAATCATGAACATGGAGAGAACAGCAACAATGACATTGACGGAGGATAACGCCAGAATCCCGGGATGTCGCCAGGGAGAACCCTTCCGATGAATACTCTCTGAGACGGATTCGTTCGGATCAGCCACTTTGATATCTTTCTTCGTTCGTGATGAGGGTAAAGCAAAAACAATCATTAAGGCGATGACCGCAAGGCCGAGTAAGGAGAAAAATGCATTCTGCGTCCCATACTGATCCGAAATATAACCGCCGAGCAATGGTCCCAATCCATTAGCCAGAAAAATAGCTGTATTGTATATGCCCATATATTTGCCCTCTTGTCCTTTGGGGCTTATCTCCCCCATGTAGGCCATAGCCATAGGCAGCATCATGGCGGAAGCTACACCATGAAGTAGCCGTGCCCCGAGAAGACCAGCTATACTACTTGCCAATCCATAACTTAGCGCGATAAAGGGATAAAGTATCAGGCTATAGATCAGAATGGCTTTTGGCCCTTTCTTGTCAGCCAATTGACCGATCGGTGTGCCGATTACAAGACGAACTACGTAAAAACCGCTGTACAATGTACCGACCCACAGACCCGTGGCTCCTAAATTTTTCGCATACGGAGCGAGTAAAGGCGCAACAATCCCAGTACCTACGACCAATATAAAAACAGATAAACATAGGAAAAGGATATTCTTTTTCATATGACACCCATACGTCTATCCGTGGACGAGGGTACCTTTCCATCTTGATCCTTTGTTATGAAAAAATGCATGGCTTCTTTTGCAGCATCCATGATTAGAGATGCATGTTTTCCATCTACACCATGAGCAATCAAATAACCCAATCGATTATAGTTGCTTTCCGTCATAACAACGTAATCTCCATCTCGAACAGAGCTTTCAACTTGTTCAATGCCTTTAATTGATTGAGCAGCTTGCTTGTCCCATCGAACATATCCTTCTTGATCTGCAAGCAAAAATTGAATTTGTGCAGAATCTGTTACGGGTGTGTCACGAGGCGCGCTCGCAAAGGTTCCACCGGTAACGATATGAAATGCCAATTTACGCAGATCATATCCGGTAACTGCATGCACCAAGCGGTGAATTTGGTCACCACCTACCCTGGCATTCACCTCAATAATTTTGGGTCCTTGAGGAGACAGCTTAACCTCCGTGTGGGCGACAGTATAATCTGCCCCCAGGACTGTCAAGGCCTGAACGACAAGTTCATGAATCAAGGCGGAGTCCTGCTCTGATAATGGAGCGGGAACCAAGTGTTTTTCTTCAATTAATGCGGATGTATTTTTAGCGGTAATGGCAATGATATGTGTGGCTCCATGGATTGTACATGACTCGACACTGAATTCGGGGCCTTCGATGTATTCCTCGACGAGAATATGCTTCTCCAAAGGTTGCCCAACCCAATTTTGAACCTTCGTTCTAATCAGTTCTGCGGCGGTCCAAGCTTCTTCTAATGTATTGCATTTCTGCACCATATGACTGCCTGCATCATTGGATGGTTTTACGATCACGGGCAATTTCATTTCACTAAGAACATGGAGTATTTCTGCAGGTGACTGGATTATTGCGTATTGAATGGGGGATACCTGATGTCGGGTTAAACATGCGCGGGTTTGTGCTTTGCTACGGCAATTTTGAGCGGCCTCTGAAGATAAGTGATATTTCAGACCCAAGGCCTCAGCTATTTTCGCACCCAGAACGATGCGATATTCATTGTTCGTGTATACCGCAGTAATGGGAATCCTTTTGGATATCTCGAGCGCTTTGGTGACTACATCATCTTCCTGATTCAAGTCCATTTCGATAGGAAAATCTGCAATGATGGCATCTTCAAGAGGGATCTGCGTATTCAGGAGAATAACCCTATACCCCTGTTCCTTGACGAAAAGGATTTCTTCAACATCATCTCGCCGACCAATAAGCAGAACTGCAGGATGATTTGCCATTTCAACCCCTCCTTATCTGCAACACTCCGATTGGGAACTTTGTGGCAGGTTAGCTGTATGACTGGAGCTTTCTACATTGAACAATTTCCTCGTTTGGGTCACGGTGAGGATGCCAGCAACCTGTCCGATTTCTTCATTCGTTATGAACTCTTGCTTGGCAGATATCAGTGCTTTCTTTACCTCTTCTTGATCACCAGCGATCATCGCACTTGTCAGTTCAACTAATGCTCGATCCCTGGCTGAAAGGTATTCAGCTCTCAGAACTTCTTCCACAAAATCGGTATACTTTTGATGTAACTCAGGCAGTAATTGGAGCATGTTAAACTCACCTCGCATTAGAATGGGTTACTCATTTATATCAATCCATCTTCTATGTAAAGACAGACATGATAGCATGTCGGTAATAGTTGTTTAACGCAAGTATTTACATGTCCTGTTATATATTTGGAACCGATGTGGAACCGACCGAATTGGTAGAAATCCCTCATAATTTAAGTTTTTTTCACGTATAATAAGGATTAAAAACCCATTTAATTGAATAATTTTCCTTTATTATATTCTGTTAATTTGCAAATAGCAACTTTATTTTTCGTTTTTCAGCATGTAATTCAAATATTGATTTCCAAAAGTAGTCATGCTAGAGTTTGTTCATGAATCTATTCATATTCACATAAGGTAGAATAAAAGTGAGGGATTGTTCTATGCAAACGGTATTCATCCGGCAAGCCCAAATGAACGATTTAACGCGTATACTGGCCATCTACAATCAAGGTATTGAGGATCGAATAGCAACCCTGGAAACGCAAACAAAAGATATGGTATACATACAGCAGTGGTTTAACGAGCATCAAGGTAGACATGTCGTACTGGTGGCTGAGGTGTCAGATCAAGTCATTGGATGGGCGTCGTTAAATCCGTACTCCCACCGATGTGCTTACAGCGGTGTCGCTGATTTGTCTATATATATTCATAGAGAGTATCGTGGAAAAGGTATTGGAAATACGCTCCTTCTGGAGTTGGAAAAGGAAGCGAGAAAGCATAACTTTCATAAAATTGTGTTGTTCACCTTCCCCTTTAATAAGGCTGGACAGGGCTTATACCAGAAGTCGGGATATCGAACTGTAGGTGTTTTTGAACAACAAGGTATGATGGATGGGGAGTTGATCGACGTTATGATTATGGAAAAACTTATTCAACAAGCTTAAATACACTGGTACACTGATGAAATGAAGAGTTCCGCATTCCTCAGGGTTCTCTAGAAAATACCAAAAGGACGTTGTCATGGAGTATGACAACGTCCCTTGATGAAGAAGTGGTATTAGCTGTTTTTTGCCTCGAACATACTTTTCAGCACATTACGCATCTCAGGCTTGATCGAAATATCCGGGCGTCTCTCCGTCGCCAGCTTTTCTGCTTCTTCAACTGTAGCGGCTTCACCCAGATTGATCAATAGAGCTGTAGCTACGGTTCCAGTACGGTTCCGGCCACCAGCACAGTGAAAGAATACTTTTTTACCTTCCTGAACAGCCTCCGTCACAGCTTGAATGGCTGACTTGATCGATTCCTCCTGATCATTCCGATCTTCAACAATCGGATAATGATGTCGCTTGGCCGAATCAGGAAACCCCTCTTGTGCCTTACCTTCATCCCGGAGATCAAATACTTCAGTGACACCTTGCTCCTTGATTGCACTCAGAGCAGCATCAGCTCCTCCAATATATACTTTACCTTTAACGAGTTCATGATAGTTAGACATTGTTATTCTCTCCTTCTCTAGTTGTATTTAACAGCAACTTGATCCTCCACTAATGACCAGTCCAGGTCCATCAGCAGATTGTTCTACATCCAGGGTAATCGATTCTACGGCTGCTACAATCTCAGGATCGACAGCTACGCGAATCGAATTGATTTCCTGTACCACATCGTTTTCTGCAGGATCAGCGAGCCCTAGTTGAAAACTGGGTCCACAGCATCCGCCGCCTACCATGGCAAACCGAAGCGTATGCACGCCTGCTTCTTTCATCATTGCCTCGATATAGGTTTTGGCACCATCGGTAATCATCATTGTGGGTTGTCTCCTCTCTATCCTTCACGCATACTCGTACTTCCAACTTCAGTCCAGATTTTTAAGCTGTCATAACCAACTACTTCTCTGGATTCCCATGGTATAATCACAGTGTTTCCATCCGAAGCTTTATGAATCTGTTGAATCCATTCCTGCTCAGCGATTGCTCGTCCGTTAAGAATGGGGTCCATCGTGTCCGTCACGGCAAAACTCTGATTAATGGTCCACCACTTGATTGGTATACTCGCCCGCTGCAAGTCCTGTTCCAAACGAAAAGCCTCATAATACGGTGTAGCCTCTGCGAGTGTAACAATGACAACACTGGTTTCATTCGGATCACGAAGTCGTGGTAACAAATGCTGAACCGCCGCCGGTATGGCACCTGCTGAACGTGCAATCTCTTTATGGTACTCTTCCGTTGCATCGAGAAGAAGTAACGTGTGCCCTGTTGGAGCCGTATCAATAACCACAATTTCATTGCTGCTTCGTTCAACCAGATTGGCAAATGCACGGAAAACCGCAATTTCTTCAGTACAAGGAGATCTTAAATCTTCTTCCAGGAAAGCCAGACCATCCTCATCCAAAGAATCCTTGTTCTGCTCCAGAACTTCCTGTTTATATCGTTCCAGTTCGATTTTTGGATCGATACAGCTCACGGTGATGTTATCCGTCTCTTGTTCAAGCACATGACTCAGATGGGAAGCGGGATCGGTTGTACTCAGATGTACCCGGTGACCTCTCTCTGCCAGACCAACTGCAATAGCGGCCGCAACCGTTGTTTTGCCTACGCCGCCTTTTCCCATGGTGAAAATCACTCGGATCCCCTTGTTCTCCATATCATCTACGAGATGTTGCAAAGGGAAAACCAACGAAGAATTTACATTGTTCTCTTGTACCAGCCTAACCTCCGGGGCATCGAAGAAATGTCGCAAATGCTCAATGCCAGTGATGTTAAACGGCGCTAAAGGAATTTGATAGATTGGAAGCTGTTGAACAGCATCGGGAAGTTTCTCCAATGCACGTACCTGTCGACCGTAAAAAGCAGAAGAAACCGTATCCTGCTCCATAACCGATGAAAGCATCCCGTTCACGATCAATAACTGATTCTGAATACCAATCTCTCTCAGCTCTTGTGATGCCCGCGCAGCTTCCTTCAGCGGCGAATTATCCGGACGAGTCACCAGTACAAGTGTTGTTTCATTGGAATCAGACAAGGTTTGCACGGCATCCTCATATAACGTTTTTTTAGCTTCCAGACCGGCAAGTGGCCCCAGGCAAGAAGCCCCGTGCGTACTTTCAGATAAAAACCCGCTCCAGGCCGTCGGCAATTGCAACAGACGCAGCGTGTGCCCTGTCGGAGCCGTGTCGAACAATATATGATCATACTGCTCTCGCAGTTTTTGGTCAGTCAGCATGGAACTGAACTCATTAAAGGCAGCTATTTCAACTGTACAAGCTCCGGATAATTGCTCTTCCATCGTGGTAATCACTGTATCTGGAAGCACGCCGCGGTATGGCCCAACCATTTCAGCTTTGTACTCATTAGCAGCCGTTTCAGGATCGAGATTGGCGGCATCCAGATTATTCATTCCCATTACAGGTACGGGGTGATTAGAGAGCTCCATGCCAAAAACATCCTGTAGGTTAGAAGCTGGATCGGTGCTCACCAGCAAAACACGCTTCCCCGAATCGGCAAGGGATACGGCTGTTGCACAAGCCGTGGACGTCTTGCCTACGCCCCCTTTTCCGGTAAAAAACAGATAAGGGGTTAACGACATGGATTTCGGTTCAAATCGGTTTAACATGAGAGGACCTTCTTTCCTAAAGCTCGGATTTGGTTTTGACTTCAAGACGTATTCTCGGCTTAGCCACCAGTTCCCCTTCTGTCAGGCCTGTCCATTGAACGAATTCTTCGTTGCTTGGATAACCATTTTCCTTGACCACTTGACCATCTACAATGATAATGGGCAGCGCTTGAGGACCCTTTTCAGCCAAAAGCTGTCCTACAAGGGGATTTGCCACAAAAGCATCAGGTTCACTCGCTAAGTTATAACGTGATACCTGAAACTGTTTCTTTTGCAAATTATGGACGACAGCAGATACACGAATCAGCTCCGGATCAACACCTGGACCACACACGCCGGAAGAACAGCACATGGCAGGATCGTAGATCTCCATGGTTTTCAACGCAAACACCCCTCTCCAAATTAGAAAAGCCGGGAAACATTCCCCGGCAGTTTGTATTATTTGCCGGTTTCAGCGAATGTTTTAATGCGCTCCCCAATCTGGTCACGAACCGTTTGGAATACAGCCCATTTCTCTTCATCTGTACCTTGCGCTTTGGCAGGATCATCGAATCCCCAGTGTTCCCGCTTCACATGTGGTGGTGTCATTGGACATTTATCCGCGGCATCTCCACACAATGTAACTACAAAATCAGCGTTGTTCAACAACTCGGAATCGATGATATCGGAAGTTTGAGTGGAAATATCCACGCCGACTTCCTTCATGGCTTCAACTGCTTTTGGATTCAGACCGTGTGCCTCGATGCCTGCACTATAAATGTTCCAGTCCTCACTCAGATATTTCTTCGCCCAGCCTTCAGCCATTTGGCTCCGGCAAGAATTGCCTGTGCATAGGAAGTACAGTGTTTTTTTACTCATGTTCATCGTCTCCTCGTTGTTTGATTTATTGAATACTTTTATATAATGCTTAACCACAGATACAGACCCAGTAGCGTAATAAGCAGAGTCGGAACGGTGATAATGATACCTGTCTTGAAGTAAGTACCCCATGAGATTTTGACGCCTTTTGTGCTAAGCACATGAAGCCAGAGAAGCGTCGCCAGTGAACCGATCGGGGTAATCTTGGGACCCAGGTCTGATCCAATAATATTGGCGTAGATGAGCGCCTCACGAACCGTTCCCGTAGCCGTTGTTGCATCAATGGCAAGCGCATCAATCAACACGGTAGGCATATTGTTCATCAGGGATGAAATAATTGCCGCAATAAAGCCCATGCCAATCGTTGCCGCAAACAAGCCTTGATCCGCCACAGCCTGAATGACCACGGCTAGGAGATCCGTCAAACCCACGTTACGTAGACCATAGACCACGACATACATCCCGATGGAGAAGAATACGATGGCCCAGGGTGCTTCCTTGACTACTAATGTCGTCGGCACAGCAGAACTGCGGGAAGCCATGAACAGGAAGAATATCGCGACAACACCGGCCACAAGGGATACGGGAATTCCGATAAATTCACTCATAAAGTATCCAATGAGCAGAACTCCCAAGACCACCCACGACAATCGAAACATCTTCATATCCTTAATGGCAGATACCGGAGTTTTCAATTCACTGGCATCAAAACGTTTGGGAATACTCTTTCGGAAGAAGATATACAATACGCCGATACTCGCCACCAGTGAGAACAGATTCGGAACAAACATTCTGCCTGCATATTCCATAAACGTAATGCCAAAGAAGTCGGCAGATACAATGTTGACCAGGTTACTTACAACCAGTGGCAAAGAGGTCGTATCCGCAATAAACCCACTGGCAATAATAAATGGGAACACTTTTTTTTCATCGAAATTCAGTGCGCGTACCATGGCTAGAACAATTGGCGTCAGAATCAGTGCGCCTCCGTCATTGGCAAAGAAGGCAGAAACCACAGCTCCCAAGATCGAAACGTAAACAAACATCCGGACACCATTGCCGTGAGCAGCCTTGGCCATATGTAAGGCAGCCCATTCGAAAAAGCCGATACGATCCAGAATTAACGAAATCAGAATGATCGCTACAAACGCAAGCGTGGCATTCCATACGATTTGTGTCACATCCCATACGTCTTGGAAGTTGACCACACCCACCAGTAAAGCAAGGATCGCTCCGCCGCAAGCAGACCAACCAATGGACAGGTTTTTAGGCTGCCAGATGACGAGGACGAGCGTAATTAAAAAGATAATGCAAGCTAACAGCGTAGAAAACAAAACCATTCCCCCCTTTCAGTTCCTCTGAATTTATATTTGTATATAACAATATACTTATATATTGATTAAAAATTAATTACACACGGATGTAAAGTTCTCTTTATTCAAAGACTTAAGAATCGTGGCCGTGTCCGGCATCAGTTCCAAGACAGATTTAATATAGGGCGTAGACTCTACATTTAAAGAGTAGTATACCCATTGGCCGCGTTTATTCTCTTTAACCAAGCCTTGATCCTTCAGCTTGCGCAAATGCTGACTAATTCCAGGTTGTGACATGTCTAAAATCTCTACAAATTCACACACGCACCATTCACGTTCTTTGAGGAGTGTAAGTATCGTAAGGCGTGTTTTATCGCCCAGCAATTTAATCTTATCGGCTGCTTCTTGAATAGAATCCATTTCACTTCCTCCTTCCGTTAATATAAGTGCATGCTTATATTATAATATAAAAAAATTGAAGTCAACGTTTAATTTGAATTAACCTAAAAAAGCATTGGTTCAAATTAGAACCAACGCTTCGGGTGTTCGTAAGCTCTCTTCCATTTTCAATTGGTACAAGAAGTACTGCAATCACCCTTTTCCTCAGCTACCACCTTCACTTGCTGGCGATTGACACTGCATACACCGGTCTCCGGCAGATCCAGCTCTACTTTTAAAGCGGCTTCTAGATCACCGACTAAAAAGGCCACCACGGATCGAACCTGTTCATATCCTGTAGCCATCAGAAAAGTAGGTGCACGTCCATAACTCTTCATACCTACTATATACAATCCTTGTTCCATCTGACGGAGTTCTTTCTCCCCATGTGGACGAACGGTGCCGCAGCTATGAACATTCGGATCAATTAATGGTGCCAGGGTTTCGACACTTTCGGTAATCTGGTCAATGCTAAGCCTCAACTCTCTTAAGAAGGTAAAGTCGGGTCTGCTACCTGTATTCACAATGATCTCATCCACTTGAGCTATTTCCTGAATAACACCACGTTGCTCTCCAATGATGGTGACTTGATCGCCTTTCTGCTGAAGTTCCTGAATATGGAATGGTGTTATCACGTTGACCTTTCCAGCATCAACGAGTTGATGCATTCGACTTCCTAGTTTACCTCTAGCTTCCAGTTGATCA
This sequence comes from Paenibacillus amylolyticus, assembly GCF_050990605.1. Lineage (GTDB taxonomy): Bacteria > Bacillota > Bacilli > Paenibacillales > Paenibacillaceae > Paenibacillus > Paenibacillus amylolyticus_H. The sequence continues at coordinate 3,406,415 of NZ_CP158832.1, read as the reverse complement.
TTCGCTTCTCCACCATAAGCTTCCTTGAGTTGATCTCTCCGCATTATCCAGGTCAGCTTCGTATGGGAATTCGTTTCTTGCAATTTTGCTAAATCAAGTAAAGTATTTGAGGCTGAATGGCCGCCACCTACGATAGCAATATGTTTATCTGCATAGCGGTCTCGGTCCTCCCCTAGCACATCCGGGATGCCATAAAATATTTGCTTATGAAGGGCTTTCTCCCCAGAAGTTAATACGCCGCTGGAAAGCACCGGGTTTGCATTCCCCCAGGTTCCGGAAGCATCAATGACAGCTCTTGTCTCATACCGTTTGGCCTTGCCCACTTCTTCTACATAGATCAGAAAAGGTTGCTTCTCACGGTCTGCTGTTTTCATTTTGTCTGCATTTTTACGACTGATACCGACTACGCGTGTATTCAAGTGAAGGTAAGATTTAATCTCAGATAACTCAGCAAGTGGTCGTAAATACTGATCTCTCAGCTCATGGCCTGTTGGTAAACCATCAGAACTCGGCGCAAGCCATCCCGCCTTGGCCAATAACCGACCGGCCGCTTTATCTACGTTATACTGCCATGGCGAAAATAGACAAACATGGCCCCACTTGGAGATATTCTCACCTACTTTACTCCCCGCCTCAAAAATGATAAAGGATTGGCCAGCTTCAATCAGATGTGCTGCTGCTGCCAGACCAATAGGTCCTGCACCAATGATGGCTACAGGTAAATGAGATAGCTCTCCACGGTGTACAGGCTCTTGAAGAGAGAGCTGCTTTTCCGCGAGCGTAGGTGAACAACAGGACTCGACTTGTTTGAATTCAATTTTTTTCATGTCAAACGACCTCCAGTAATTGTTTAAATGTATATTTGCAAGTTACAAGTATTAGAGAAAAATATCAGGGTAATACTGTTGATTACCCCACTGGTGTACAGCACATTTTCGATTTTAACATACTCTCATTAAGCAGTTTAATAGATTGCATGACGATTGCTTTTTCCGTATCAGTCATGAATGAAAAAACCTCTTCCAGATGTGTATTCATCCGATGATCTATAGCTGTCGTTACAAACTTCCCCTCAACTGTCAAACGGAGAATGTATACTCTTCGATCATCAGGATGAGCTGTTTTTCGAACCAGATTCTTCTTAATTAATGTCTGGATTTGACGACTAAAGGTTGTAATATCCATCGCAAGTGTTTCGGCAATTTGTTGCATGGATGGCTCATGCTGATGGTCAATTTCATATAGGATATGACTTTGGATCAAAGATATTTCCTGCTCTCCAACCGTGCAACAATTTTTATCCAGCAAGCCGAAGCGACGTACCATGATTTGCAATAGCTCTCTTGGGTTTTGATTTTCTGGCAACATGATCACCTCTTGGTGACTATTATAAACATATTATTTGTATATTGCAACTAATGTATATTCTTCTGCTTTTCCAGATTGTTTTGAATATACTTGACGACATATTCAGCATCTGGTCCCACACCCCGAAGGGTCGCTGATGCAAAGGAGCGCTGTCCAGACAAACCTACAAAATAAAGTCCGGGGATCTTCTTGCTGATCCCGTTCTTCTGCTCGGGTTCTCCTTGACCATCCAATCCACCTAATGCATCGATATAAGAAACGTTAGAACGATATCCTGTCGCAAAAATGATGGTTTGGACCTCTTCTTGTGTTCCGTCAGACCAGATAACCCCATTATCATAAAATACGGTGAACATTTTCTTTTGCTTTGGGTTCCCCGCTTGAAGTCGCTGCTTATATCCATCCAAATCCAGAACGGATGAACCATTCGCAAATGACTTTCCAAATCGCCAAAACGAATCGAACCCCGTTAGCTTAAACCAAAAGTGAATATCCTGTCCCAAGAGACGTTGCGGGATTAAGGTTACCGGTTCTCTCACAGCAAGTGTTGTATCAGCTACTTCGGATAGTTCCATCGCAATCTGAACTGCGGAATTTCCTCTTCCTACCACAATGACCGATTGATCTTGAAAAAGGGCAGGTGTACGATACGTGGCGGAATGCAAGATGGTTCCCTTAAATTGTTCCTGCTTAGGAATCGAGGGGGTATAGGGTCGGCTAAAAGACCCTGTCGCCGAGATTAGATTGCGAGCCATGTATTTCTCTCCACATGAGGTTGTTACTCTGAATATCCCGGATTCTTTGGAGATTTGATCTACACGCCTATGATAAACCAAAGGCAAGTCAAAATGAGAAGCGTAGCCCTTCAAGTATTGAATGACTTCATCACGATGTGGGTAGCGATCCCCTGGTGACTCTATCGGAAGCCCTGGCAGAGACGAATACTTGGCCGGTGAAAATAACTTCAAATTATCGTAATACTGAGGCCACGCTCCTGCTGCTTCTCCACCTGCCTCCAAAATCAAAAAAGACAGCCCTCTCTTTTTCAAATGAAAACCGGAAGCAAGTCCTGCCTGACCTCCACCGATGACAATGACATCCCAGATTGGTTCCATAATGCTTCTCCTTTGAATATAATTTGTATTTTGCAAGTATAGGAACGGGAATTGTATTTTTCACTTCGGTTCAATAACTAGTTACTGCTCCCCTTTCTGGTATGTACTCTATTCATTATAATAATTTATTTGCAAAATACAACTATAATTTTATGGAGCTCCACTGTTCACTGGTTTGCGAACTTACATTACCTTGAAATGATTAATCCAATTTGTGCTTTGTCCGTTAAAGAAAAAAGTCGCCAATATAAAGCGACTTTCAATAGTTCTATGTTCTTGTCCCGCGTCATTGTCTTCTCTTCTGCCGAGCCATTTCTTATGATACCGCATGAGTTCTTTTAATCAATTTTTTTGCGCTAGCATAGTGAACTAAAGATAGTTTATCTTGTACTCATCCCTTGTGATTGAATCTTATGGGGAAATTGTACGGATATAAACCAGCGTGCTCGATTTGTAAGATCCACCAGGCTAAGATAATATCCATGACCTGCACCAGTGTCGATCCCCAACTTCCCTTCTCCCATCCATAATTCCCAAGGAGGCACGTGAAACCGGAACGTTGACGTATGTCCAAAAACGATCGTGTAATTCGGATGGGCTGGACTTTCCCAAAAAAGATCTCGAATTTCAGTCAAATCTTGGGGTGTCTGTTGGTTCAATGGAACCCCGGGGCGTAATCCGGCGTGTACAAACAAATATGGATCGCTTCTGAAATAAAGAGGTAAACGATACAGAAACTCTCGATAGTGCTCACCCTGATCAAAGAGGCCGGTAGGTACGCTTGGCATGGAATTCATCCATTTCCGCTCATTGTTACCTTGCAAGGCGATGGCTCCCTGTTGGGTCAAGTCACGGATCAGTTCAAGGGTGCCCCAGGAATCGGGTCCCTTATTAACGTAGTCGCCAAGTAATACCAGGCGGTCTTTCTCCGGGTGATAATCAGAGGCTATAAGTAATTTTTTCAAAAGATCTCCATGCCCATGAATATCGGACACAGCAAGAAGTCTACCCATTGATCGTATCTGCTCCTCCTTCGTAGATCATGGTTTGCTCTGGAGAAAATTGCAGCCAGCATGCAGACCCTGGTTCAATATATTCGGTGTTGAATGCCTGAATGCTCTGATTATCTTTGGTTCGCATCATGATTCTCCAGTGGATTCCTTCAAAGATAGCTTGCTTCACTCTCACCTCGATTTGATTATGTGTCTCTTCTTCCCTGTTCAGACTGATTGTGATCTGCTGCGGGTGAATCATGACGATGGCTTGCTGCCCACCCCTGCCACGGTCCATCTTCTGGCCTGAAATGTACTGTCCCTCTATCAAAACAGCCGAGCCATCTAACGTGAACATGCTAAGCAGGCTATTGTGATATCCCATCAATTGGGCGACCCAGGGAGTAGCCGGGCGATGAAATAACTGATGGGGTTCCGCAAATTGATCCATCCCCCCGTCTCTCAGCACCATGATTCGATCAGCCAAGGTGAAGGCCTCAAGCATATCATGTGTCACATACAGGACGGTTGTCTCAAGATCAGACAAAAGCTCAGCCAATTCGCTGCGCATCTCGTTACGAAGCTTCACATCCAGATTGGACAAAGGCTCATCCATGAGCAGAATCGAGGGTTCGGTTGCGAGGGCACGGGCCATCCCGATCCGCTGCTGCTGTCCACCAGAGCATTGGCTGGGCAACCGATCCAGAAGTCCTTCCAGCTGCAGCATGGCTTGCAGACGGTCAAGCCGTTGTTTTCTTGACGTGGCGTCCGTTCTGGAACGCTTCAGCCCATATTCAATATTTTGACGTATGGTCATATGCGGCCATAAAGCGTAATCCTGAAACACCATATTGACTGGTCTTTTCTCAGGAGGTATATAATGCTTCGGGCCATCCACCGGTTTACCATCCATTTCAATGATGCCTCCATCCACCCTTAACAGACCAGCGATCAGCTGCAGCAAGGTGGACTTTCCACATCCGGATGGACCCAAGACGCATATTCTCTCGCCATGATTTAGAGCAAAGGACAAGGGTCGAAGGACTTCCTGTTTGTCAAATGACTTGTGGACCCCTTCAAGCTTAAGAATTGAATTCATAGGGTGAACCTCCATGTGATCTGCGATGACTCTCGGCTGGAATGTTTTTCATTTCTCTACTCTTCTGCTGCCGCCTGTCACTCCACCGAAAAGCGGCTTCTCCTGCAAACTGAATGAGGACAATAAGGAGCAGTAGTATGGACCCGCTGAGGATTGTCGCTGCTGTTGCATAGCCGTATCTCCCGAATTCAAAGGCCTGATCAATTACAACAGGCATTAGAATGTAATTGGCCGGCTGTAGCATTGAAGCCAATGCTAAATCAAATACACTTGTACCAAAAGCAGCCAGTACAGCAAGAAGCAATGACCTTCGTACCAAAGGCAGAACGATGTGTACCATCCGCCCAAGTGTGCCAGCTCCCTGAACAGCTGCGGCGTTTAATACAGAAGAGGATATCGTGCCAAATGCCCCCAATTGAACTCGAACCGCATAGGGTATGGCTCCGGCAATAACGGCGATGACCAGCAAGGCAGGTGTACCATATAAATGCAGGTTCACATACTCCAGCCATTTTTGATTCCAGACAAAAATATATCCGATGCCCATAACGATTCCGGGTACAGCCAGTGAGACGATGGAGAATAGCTGAAGCCCACCTTTCATCGGAAATTCCGTAAACGTAAGCACGTATGCCACAATGAAACCTGTAATCATGCTGAGCACTGCTGCAACTGCAGCTATAGCAAGAGAATGCATCATGCCTTCGATAAAACTGAGCTGCGTATAATCTGTTGCAGTTTTTGAAAATAACGACAGATAATGATCAAGCGTCAAATTCCGAAAGGCAAATCCATCCCCCATCCTTCTCATGATGGACACACACAGACTGCTTCCGATCGGAATGCCAATGCTAATCGCCAAAAACACAATGGTTATCGCGTTTAACACATACGTACGATTCGGTCTGACTTTCACGGTTTTAATCGCTTTTGCATTAAGAAAATCAAATCTGGACTTGCGAAGACTGATTAGAAGCACAAACATCGCAAGACCCAATAAGGCAACGAGATAGAAGGCTAATACACCTGCCATATCGAAGCGAACCGGTGATTGGTAGATGGCGGAATAGATTGAATAGGTCAAGGTCGGAAAGCGATAAACCGTTGACAATGCCGCAGGTAAACCGAAGTCACCCACCGTATCGATAAACACAAGTGTTGCACCCGCAATGATAGAAGGAGCCGAAAGTGGAAGTTCTACGGTGCGCCATACCGTCCAGGGACCTGCACCGTTTAGACGAGCAGCATGTCCATACTGGCTGACATTCCATTCTGCTGAAGCGAGCACGGTAAGATAGGCCAGTGGAAACTTGCTGAGCGCCATAATCATCATCAGTCCTGTAGGTTGAAACAGGAGCGATGTCATCCAGCTCATGCCAAGTGAACGGCTTGCGATTCCATCCGCGCCGGCGAACAACACCCACCCTTGGGCTAACATGAAGGAGGGGGTGATGAGCAAGAGCCACACCCCTGCATCCAGCACCCGCCCTGTCGCAAAATTCCAGCGGGCCCTGACCATAGCAAGACATGCACCAAATATGGTACCTAAAAGGGCTGTTCCCAGCCCCAACCACAACGAGTTTGTGAATGACTGCCTCCATAACGGACGCCGAAACATCTCCCCGAGCAATCCGAACCCTTGGAATCGCATCTCACCAAAAAACAAACCAGGCAAAACAGCATTCAACAAAACAGCAAGTAACGGTAAGAAGATCACAATGAATAATAATAACGCGATGCTTACACCCCAACGAGTACCGGAATTCATCATTGGATGCACCTCTTATTTAACGTTCTGGTCTGCAAACCATGTTTTGATGTCCACCTCGTGCGCTGCTGCCCATTCGGCAGGCGGGAGCATAAAAGACGGATTTGGCTCACGATCTTTTCGTGCTTCAACACCTCGTACGAGCGGTGAAAAGAAGCTGTCTGACGATTCCAGTGATACCAGCATCATTTGCGTTTCCGGCTTCAACATGAATTCGACAAAGGCTTTGGCAGCTGCGGGATTTTTGGTGTGTTGACTAATCGCAGCTACTCGAAGGCTTCCGGGAGCACCTTCTTTTGGCCAGATGAGATCTACGGGTTCTCCGGACTGCTTGAGATCATAAGCGTTACTCTCCTGCAGAGCAGCAATATCGATTTCTCCTGATACCAAAGCTTTTCCTAATGGTCCGTTTTTAGGATATACCCGCAATCCCTTATCCATCATATGAGCGTATTTTTGCTCTGCTTGGGAGAAGCCCCAGTAGTTAAACAGAGACGAAACGAGCGGGTATGCAGGTGCCGCAACCGCTGGATCAGCCTGTCCTGCTGGGCCCTCATAGTCAAAAAATTCCTCCCATGTTGCAGGCGCTTGCTCCTTGCTTAGACGACTCGTGTTGTAGGCAATAACCGCTGATGCATGAATGCTAACAGGAACATAGGCGTGGTCTTCAGGAATGAGCGACGTTCCATACTCATTGAGGTTGCTTAAGTTTTCCGGTATCCAGTCTTTCATGAGAAAACCTCTGTCCGCCAGATTTCGAATGGAACCATGGCCGTCCATCATGACCACATCCCATTGTGGATTCCCCTGTTCTGCTTCAATCTTGGCCAACGCTTCTCCTCCGCCATAATGAACCGCCTCCATCTTGTAGCCTGTCTGCTTGGTGAATTCGGGTGCTACAATATCGACAAAGTCATTGCCATATAAATAAATCGTCTCCCCCGTGTCCTCGTCTGAAGAAGTATTGCTGCTTGCAACTGGTCCGCCACACCCTGTGATCATAAGCACAAGCAGAATGCTGAATCCACTTAATTTTTTAATCCAACCCAATTTCATATTTCTCCCCCTCTGAATCCTGATTGTGAATCTATTTTCATTCTAAAGAGCATGTTGAAGATTCGTATTATATTGAGGTTAAGCCTAAATAAAATAGTATTAATGATTTATATGATAAGATAGATGATATCTATTTCTTATGAACGCGAGGGGATTACTCATGAATCTGCAGCAATTAAAAGTGTTTGTGCATGTCGTGGAAATGAAGAAATTATATTTGGTTGCTCAGAAGCTGAATATTACGCAACCTACGGTGACGTTTCATCTGAACAAACTTCAGGAAGATGCCGGAATAGCCTTATTCCACACCAAAACTTATCATGTCATTAAATTAACTGAGGCTGGTAAATCGTTGTATCACTACGCTACGCAAATTGTAGCTTTGAACGAAGAGATGCTTCGCACAATCGAGGACCACAGGGGGACAGCAACGGGGCGCTTGTTGATTGGAAGCACACATACGCCTGCAACGTATATTCTTCCGGAATTGTTGGCTGCATTCAAAAAAGAACATCTGTTTTGTTTAAGCATGGATGTGAAGCCTGCTGCTCACATTATGGAGAAAATCAAAAATTTTGAGTTGGATGTTGGTATTATCTCGCATACGAAACCCGATGATCCTGATTTCATTTTTGAGCCCTTACTGAAGGACGATCTTGTCATTATCTTTCATCCTGATCATTTCCTCGCCAGCAGACCGGTTATTGTACCGAATGACCTGCAGGGTCTTCCACTTGTCGCTCACGAAGAAGGGTCCAGCAGTCGCGAAGTCATCAATCAATGGGCTACCAAGCACAAAGTTCAGTTTACGGAAGCCATCGAAGTCTCTGGTTCAGAGGCGTTGAAGTCTCTTGTACGTCTAAACATGGGTATTGGGATGGTTTCACAGGCTTCGATCATACGAGAGCTGGAGAAGGGAGAGTTGAAGTCGTGTCCGATCCCCAACTGGAATCCCATCCGAACGATTTATTCAGTCAGACATCGTAACAAGCTTCTCACTCCTTCGCTGAATCTCTTCTGGCGTATGCTGACAGAGCGTTTTTCTTCACCATTGCAAAGTTAAAGTCACATTAGCATGGACGATATCTATCGAATTTACGGCCCTCAACGACAATAAACCAAGTTCTTTTCCCCAGCGAGGATCAGAACTTGGTTTTTTAAAATCAAATTTTGGATTTGATTCGCGGTTATTATGTGGGTTATTGCCCATTATTACATGTGTTGCAATCCTTTATATAGGCAACTGCATAGGATGGAACTAAAGACTAAACTCAATATTAGAGGAGAATGAACATGCACAAAAAATTATATCGCCACAATCAATGGCATAATCCAATGCCCGACAGCTGGAATAACGTTGCCCAGGCTGCTCCTTCTTCATGTTGCAATGCCAATATAACCGTTAGTCATCCCTGTACAAAAATAGAAGTAAAAGATTATGGACAACGCCCGCTTGTGATCAATATCGACCAGGCAACAAAACACAATCAAAATTATCGTACTGCCCTATGGACTGGTAAATATTTTCAAGTGACTCTGATGTCTATCCGTGTTGGTGAAGATATCGGATTGGAAGTCCATCCGACAACCGATCAGTTCATCCGTATTGAAGAAGGTCAGGGACTTGTGCAAATGGGAGATGAGAAAGATCAATTGCATTTTGAAACCATGGCCTGTGAGGATTATGCTGTTATAGTACCTGCTGGAAAATGGCACAATATAACTAATACAGGCGATATCCCTCTTAAGGTATATGTTATCTATGCGCCCCCAGAGCACCCTTATGGGACAGTTCATGAAACTAAAGATATCGCCATGGCTGCGGAAAAATAACTACCTTTAGAGGGAATACATTCATTACAATATGCAATTCCCATACAAAAGCCGAATTAACCCTCGTATTCTCAAAGGTTAATTCGGCTTTTCTCATAAACGAAAAATCACCAATCAAACTAGCCAGAAGTAGGTATCTCATTGTTTCTCAACTTCACGCTCAATTTTTTTCTTCAAGCTTTTCACTGAAGCAAGTGTAGTTCCCTCAGGAATTGAAATAAGGTGACTTTTGGATATTCCGATTTGTTGCGATGTGTAGATTCCGGTATGTCCTGAAAATAAATAACTTACAATACAAGCGATGAAGAGATAAATCGCCCCCTCTGAACCAAACAATTCGATCCCCATGAGGAAACAGGCAATAGGAGTGTTGGTTGCTCCACAAAATACAGCAATGAAACCTAAAGCCGCTAAAAATGGAGCATAGAGATTTAGAAATGAAGCTAACGTGTGTCCCAATGTGGCCCCGATTGCAAAAAGAGGTGTTACTTCACCCCCTTGAAAACCAGCTCCGAGAGTTAGAGACGTAAACACAAGTTTACCTAAAAAGGCAAATGGATGAACTTCGCCAGTAAACGAATCTTCAATTAACGGGATACCCAAACCCAGGTAATCTCTTGTTCCAAAAAGATAAACTAACGCGATAATGATCATCCCCCCAACAGCACTTTTGATCATAGGGTTCTGAAACAAACGTGTATAAAGTTTTTTGAGTGTATGCGTCAATTCACTAAAAACAATGCTCGTCAATCCAAACAAAATTGAAGCAAAAACCACCTTGAGTATTACGATTAATGACAAAGCAGGAATCTCACCAATAGGGTAGTGCAAATGTGTAACACCCCAAAAGGAGGTCGCAACAATATTTCCTACAAAACTTGCGATAAATGCTGGTATCAAAGCTTCATGCCTAATTAAACCGATGGCTAGAACCTCTAATCCGAATATGGTACCGGCTAAAGGTGTCCCGAATATTGAACCAAATCCACCGCTGATACCACAGATCAATAGAATCTTTCGATCCACGGGTCCAACCCGCAATAACTTTCCGAACCATTCAGCCAAGCTTCCTCCCATTTGTACAGCGGTACCTTCCCGACCTGCAGAACCTCCAAACAGATGTGTAATCACAGTGCCAAATAGAACAAGTGGGGCCATTCTGAGTGGTATCGTCTCATTTCCTTTATTAATTTCTTCAATAATAAGATTATTACCCTTAGCGCTGTTTTTTCCATATCTAGCATACATAAAACTAACCAATGCTCCACCGACAGGAAGCAAAAACAATAACCATGTATGTTCCATTCGGAGTTGGGTTACACCGTCCAAAATATGTAGAAAAAAAGCTGATGCAGAGCCTGTCAAAATACCTACTCCACTACCGAGAATAATCCACTTGAGCAGAGATTGACACAGCATCAAAAAACGCCATTTTCCAAACATTTCAGACCACCTTGAATTCCTTTGTACCATAACATTCAACCCTCTCTGACGTGTGTTTGACAAAAAAATAGACTCCTACCAGGGGAATAGAAACTTCTCACTGGTAGGAGTCATTAGCCTTACGGCGGTTAAGGCGAACTCCATCGCCTTATGAACTTGATGATATAATACTCTTAAATTATTGTCAGGTCAATCCTTTTTTATACGATACAGCGTTGTTTTGCTGATACCTTTTCCTTCGCTTCATCCATTCCTTTTTTCGTGCTTTCACTAAGATGATGGCTAGATGTCTTTCCAAAAGGCAGCTACTTTTTAGTTCAGCAGAATTGAAGTTAGCAATCACCAACTAACTTCAAAATTAAAATTGCCCTGTAACAAACATGCGTTCTCTGGTTATAGGAATGAGGGATAACACAACTTCTTGAGCTGCCTTATAATCCTTACTGGATAATGCGTGCAGCGTATCCCGATTAATTCCGATCGCACTGTAGTGTTTGATATGCGGAGTTCGCTTGAAGCGGACGATGGAGTACATGTAAAGTTTATCCCGAAACGAGTCAAATGTGTTCAGCATTACTCCATTGTTTAAGGATTCAACGATCTCCCGCATGAAAAGAAAATGATGTTTGGTGTATAAGGCATAGTCATTCCTTTTCTCAGCGGTCCGCTGGACCTCAACATGAGCTGCAAGTGATTCAAGATTTAAGTAGATCTCTCGGTTCGGGTTTTTCATCATTTCGAAAGAGTAAAAAAGCATGGATTGAATCTGTTCAATCAGATCAAGAAATTCCTTACCCCCTACATCCTTGACCAATACACCACGATTTTTGAGAGAAGTCACATAACCTTCTGATTCAAGGCGAGCAATGGCATGACGGATTGGTGTACGGCTCATTTGATACTCCTCCGCCAATTCGTTCTCTGAAAGCAGGGTTTCGGGCATTAATTCACCGCAAACCATTCGCTCACGAAGCATCATGTATGCTGTATCGACAAGCGATATTTTGTTCATATCATAATCCCTTTCTCTCATTGATGAGGACTTCATTTGAATTATAATGCGATCTCCACATTTCATCCTATATTACCAGTCTTAGGAGAAGTTACGCAACCAGACTGAGATAAGAAAGAGTCCAACACTGTATCCCAGTTACTGGACTCCATTTTTTAAACCAGATATTTGTTTTGAAGAGCTGTCCTTTGCTCGGCGCCTATGCCTAGTCCCTCTTTAAGATACTGATCAAAAGAACCGTAGTTCTCGTCGATTGCTTCAAGTGCCGCTTGGATAAAGGCCGCTTTCATCATTTCCGGAATCACTCCCTTAAATTCAGGCATATGATCCATGTATTTTTGATAATCCTTGTTGCTTCCGGAGAGAAAGCGCTGCATGAGTCCGTCCACCGCGAGATTCGTCAGTTCATAGTCTTCAATAACTACATCTCGCGGTACACCCAAGGTGAGAAGGATCACTGCGCATACGACTCCGGTCCGGTCTTTGCCGGCTGCACAGTGGAACAAGGAGGTATCCCGCCCTTCTATTAATAGTTCATTTAGGATAAGTGCACATTTGTCCGTATTTAAGACCATGGCTTTGTAGCCTGCATGCAGATCATGTCCGATCTTCTGCATTTCCTCAGGACTTGCTTCCGCCATAAAGGGAATATTCGTGTTGATCGCATGGCCAATGGCTGGGCTTGGACGGCTAGCTACTTCAAAATCACTGCGCAGATCACAAATCCAGTCAATACCGAGCGCAGTGGCCGTATCAAGGTCCTGCTCACCAAGCTCATGCAGATCAGCAGACCGCAGCAGCATTCCCCATCGAGTCGTACGACCATCTTCTGTGAGATAACCGCCCATATCACGGAAATTAATTACTCCATCGGTGTAAATCATACGATCGTTAATGGTTGATATCGACCCATTCGTGAACTTCACATGATAATAGTTTCGGCCAGGAGACACCGTTCTCGTAAATACTGTTCCTGCTGGGTCGATCTGTATATCAAGCAGCGTGCTGCTGGATTCAATCAATTCCGGTAGAACAGAATGGTAAACTGCCTCCGCCTCCATGTTCTCTTCCATATTCCAGGCTAACGTAATACCGTTATTATCGCTATACCTTGCCTGTACCTGAGGGCCTTGTTTATAAAGTAAATTAGATGTTGACATGGAGATTCCTCCTCAAAGTGATATTCATCGTTATGAATTAGTTTTGACGTGTTTTTAGCTTCATTTTGTATCGGTTTGCCACAAACTCCACGCTGAATACCATGACAAACACGACCAATCCGACAAACAAAGCAGCCGCAAAGTTATAGGATTTCATGGCATGAGTCATCTCATATCCAATACCTCCCGCGCCAACTGCACCGAGAATAGTCGATTCGGCAATACCGCCTTCCAGCTGCAGCACGCACCAGGCGATAAAGGCTGTCTTCACGGTAGGCAAAATGCCTTGCATGACAATCTGCAGCCAGCTGGCACCGGTGGACTGCATCGCTTCGAGTACACCCTTGTCGATTTCCTCCAATGACTGGGCAAATACTTTGACAAGCATGCCTGCGGCAGAGACAGCAATGGCAAGCACTCCAGGAAGCGGTCCAAGACCAACGGACACGATAAAGATAAGGGCCCACACAATTGTGGGAATCGCACGAAGCAAGGAAGCAGCGCTTCGAATGATCCAAGCGACGAACGGATGAGGCGTCAAATTGCTTGCAGCCAAGAAGGAGAGAAAGAAGGCTACGACGATCCCCAGCACCGATCCAAGAATGGCAACTTGCAATGATTCTACAGCAGCGAGCAGGACATGGCGCCAGGCCGAGAAATCAGGTGGAAACATGGTTCCCATGTAACCGCCGAGTTTCGTAAAGCCTATGGCAATCTTGGAATAGTCGAACTGCAGTTGAACGAGACTGAACACAAAAAGCACAGCAATAAGCGGCAGACCGATCACGAACAGCTTGTTTCTTTTCGGCTTGGGTGGCTCTGGTATGGAAGTATACAGCGTAAAAGATGGCTTCGCTTCGTTCATTCGCATACTCATATGATTCGCTCCCTTACGCGATTGGTGATCATTTCCACAACAAGAACGATAACGAGCACAAGCAACACGGCCATGCTCGCTTCCTGATACTGAAACAACTTCAATTTGGATTGCAAAATAAATCCGAGACCACCGCCTCCAACCATACCTACAATCGTAGAAGCACGTACGTTGATTTCGAAGTTGTACAAGCTCCAGCCGATAAACCCGGGTAAGAATTGTGGAAATACAGCTTGGGACAATACTTGAAAATAACTTCCACCAGTAGCACGAACCGCTTCTACCTGCCCCATATCAATTTCTTCAAGCACCTCGGCAAAGGAACGAGTCAACATCCCGATCGAGATCAAGATCAGTGACATCGTACCAACTACAGCACCAAGTCCAAACGCTGCAACAAGCAGAATTGTCCAGATAATTACCGGAATGTTGCGAAACAGCGATGTTGCCGCACGAACAAATACCTGAAGGTAAGGGTGGGGGCTTGTCGTGGCCGCGGCCAAAAAGGATAACATCCCTGCTACAACCGACCCAATGACCATCGCCACCACACTCATATAAAGGGTCTGCATGGCAGGTTCAATGAGCTGGGAAAGTGAAGATAAATCAGGTGGAAGAAAATCAAAAAAGATAAATCTGAAGCTCTCTCCTACCCCCGTGAACAAAGCTCCTAATGAAAACTCTGCGCCGATGGAAGACCAGACGATGAGAGCCAACAGCACGATAAAAAACAATATCGTCTGCGTACGTTTCATTTTTCGGGCAGATTGTAACTGAGCCGCATTCATGTCAGGCTGTCTCCTTCACTTTGGGATTGGTCTGGTTGTAAATGTGCCGGATCATATCCTCCGTCAGTTCATCCGGTGTCCCGTCAAACACCTTGGACCCTTTATGGATACCGATGATTCGGGTTGCGTATTTCTTCGCGATATCTACCTGATGCAGATTGCACAGGCAGGCAATGCTTTCCTCTTTGCAGATCGTATATAAATAATGCATAATCGTCTCAGAGGAAGCAGGGTCGAGACTGGCTATGGGTTCATCTGCCAGTATCAAGTCCGGCTTTTGAGAAAGTGCACGTGCAATACCCACTCTCTGCTGCTGACCTCCACTGAGTTCATCTGCCCTCTTATACATCTGCTCATGTAAACCAACTCGATGAAGCATAAGCTTGGCGGCTTCTGTATCTGCTTTTGAGTAAAGACCCAGTGCCCCTTTCAGCGGATTCATGTAGCCTAATCGTCCATGCAGCACGTTATTAAGAACGGACACGCGGGTGACCAGGTTATATCCCTGAAAGATCATGCCCATATGGCGGCGAAGTTCACGGAGCTTTTTACCCTTGATGCCCATAGTTTCATTGCCTTTAAAGTGAATCTTTCCGTTTGTCGGCTCGATCATTCGGTTCAGGCTGCGCAGCAAGGTGCTCTTCCCGGCTCCGCTCGGCCCAATGACGACAACGAACTCTCCAGCATTAATCGTTAGGTTCAAGTTATCAAGAGCTTTTGTTCCGTCGGGATATACCTTGGACAACCCTTCCACCTGTAAAAGTGTCATTTTAATTCCTCCTCCTCGCAAGTTTGAATCCTACTTCTTCAGCAGTTCCTCAGGGGACATATCCAGTGCTTTGGCGACTTCCCGGATTGGATCAAAGTCACTGTCACTGCCTTCTACAAAACGGGCTGCGCCGACACTTTCCAGAAATTTTGGGTTTTTTGTATCGTAATCCAGCATTAGATCACGCAACTGTGTAACCAATTCCTCTGGCAAGTCTTGACGATAAAGCAGTGGAGCCCCACCGACGATCGGATCGGATTCGGAAATCACGCGGAAATCTTCCTCTTTAATAAGTCCTGATTCTGCCATCATCGGCACCATGAGACTTGACGTCCCAATCCCATCTGCATTACCGTTTGCCAGTGCAAGCAGTGATTTGTCATGTCCACCGGAGAACGCCACACTGCCGAAGAAAGAATCCAATTCCTCGTTTGAAAGACCAAGCTCTTTCATTAATGTGGCACGCGGATACAGATTGCCTGATGTGGATGCCGGATCTGCAAACAAAAAGTCTTTCCCTTTAAGGTCTTGGACACTTTGATAAGGGGAGTCCTTACCAACAAGGATGACCGTATTCGATTGTTGATCACTTTCAGAGCGGACAAGCAGTTTTGCATTGGCTCTTTCCGTAGCGATAATGTAACCAAACGGCCCGATCAGGCCAATTTCAATTTTGCCTGCACGCAGCGCTTCAATAACCATGTTATAGTCTTCAGCCACAAAAATTTCTGCAGGAATGCCGGTTGCTTCAGTAATGTCTGTTGCAAGCTGTTCCTGAGAACGGTTCATCTCGCCCTCTTCACTTGGCATAATACCGATTCGAATTACTTCTGGCATTACGCCTTCGCTGGAGCTTGCTGATGCTCCGCATCCAGACAGGATGACAAGCATAAATGCTAGCGAGAGGAGCAAGCTTTGATAACCTTTGCGTTTACTATTTTTCACAATGTATACCCTCCTGAAATTTGGTTGCTTTCATACCGAATTGTCTGGTACACAAGTAGGATACAAGTTGAATGTAAGAAGAATGATTTGGTGAATCACCGAATTTGTAAAACATTTAAGGATTTTTTTCAGCAATTCATCTATTACTACTTATGTAATTGATTGAAGTAAATACATATTCATGCTTTATCACCCAATCCATCAAATAGTACAAAGTCCAGAAAATGGAGTACACACATCTCCCAGAAGGAAGCGACAGGCGTGACCAACAACATGGCTTCTCTTGTAGTGATTGTGAGGAGCAACGATACATACGATCAATAACAGAAGTTGTCTTGCCCAAAAAATTTCCATCGATCGTGCTTACGACTATGCATCATCGAGGACAGATTCAGTTGAATATTCATGGTCATGACTGCGATATATGTGATAAAACCCAGGAGCATTGGCAGCATACTGAGTGCAAAATTGGTCATATTGTTGGTCTTTAACCACATCAGGAAATGAAGAAGAACCGATCACCTCTTCATGGCCGGCTCTTCTTCATTAAAATTTTATAAGTATCGCGAAATTATGTCTCTTGTGCAATATGTGCGTTATCCGGCGCTTTTTGGTTCATGATCGGAACCATGACCAGTGCGCCAAGAAGAAATAATAACCCTGCACCGCCATAGATCGTCCCCAGTGAAAAGGCATCCTTTAACGCGCCAGCGAAAGACATGGAAACGACCATCATGCCAACGAACATCGGATTCAGAACCCCATTCACCCGGCCGACAATTGAAGCCTCTGACCATTTCAGAATCATTGTGCTGATCCCAATATGAATACAAGGGAAAACAAGTCCATTCAGAAATTGAACGGTCAGGGTGAGCGGAACGCTTGTCGAATACCCTACAATGGCTGTGCAGACTGCGCCTGCGATCATACCTATCGCTAGAAGAATCTGCGGCGGAACCCGCTTGGCGAATACGGCTACGATTCCGCCACCAACCAGCATAGCTGCACCATTTACCATCAGCAGATATTGCAGGAACTCCTCGCTCCTGCCCAGCCGCTCCGTTACGATAAACAGGTTAAGCGCTTGGGCTACGCCAACAGCGAGTCCCGCGAGAATAAACGCAAGTCCGAGCATCCGCAGTACTTGGCTTTGCCAAACATAGCGGAAGCCTTCAATGAATTCTTTACGGAACTGCCCTTTTACAGCGACGGTTTGAGCTTGCATATTGTCCTCTGGCAGACGAATAAGAACGAGTGCGGAGAGCAAAAAAACCACGCCCATGACAGCGATCGATGTTTCAAGACCAAACGTGCTGTATATGAACGTGCCCAGCATCGGCCCAAGCACCATAAAGATGGCCATCAGCGATTGGAATAGAGCCATCCCTTGCTGCAGCTGTTCTTCCGGCACATGATACTTAAACAATCGCATGCTTGAAGGTTGAGAGAACTGCGAAAGAATAGCCGAGATGAATGCGACAAGATAGACGGAGTGCCAAGAACCGTAATGTATGGTCAGAAGTACTACGAATACCGATACAGCGGATAATAGGTCGCACCAGATCATCGTTCGCTTCGGCCGCCAGCGGTCAGCAAATGTACCTCCGATGAACGAAAAAACAAAAATTGGCGCGAATTCTGCTACGCTGATTAGCGAAATGGCGTATGGATCATTGTTTGTTCTATCCGCAACGTACAGGAGAATAGCGAAATTACGTACCCAGATGCCAACCTGCAGGAGCACGCTTGATAATAAAATCGTCTGCAGGAACCGATTGCGAAACAGGCTTGGCGCATTGGTTTTTTTTTCGTCCCTATTCAATCTTTTCAACCTCCAAATTGTCTATAAAGATGCCCATTTTGAGTAAGATATGACTCTCCTTTCAATTCCTAATTATACGGACTTCATCATCGTTCACCTCCTACTAAAGACTGAAATTTCAGTCCGGATTGGATCGATATTTTGAAACTCCCGCAAGGCAATATGGAGGTCAACATTGTCTTAACAACTCTGAATCATGATGTCCACTTTGAACGATATGTTTTTCAAGGGGCAACCCGTATTGCGCCATCTTGTCAGCCAGAAGTAAAGGAATCTTTACAGGAACGAAATGTTCATATCGGTTATACCAGATCAACATGAGGGCAATGTTCTTGTCCCCCGACATCTCTGTTGATCAATTCCATGTTAATTCACTATGCATCTCTTATCTTCAATATCTCCCATGAATTTCAAGGCAGCTTCACTCATCTCCTTGTATCTGGTCCAATGAAGGTAATGATGACCTTTTAAAGGAATGATTGTACTTGAAGGATTATTCGTAAGCTGTGTATGTAAAAAAGTAAATTTTGATCTCCCATCCCTACTCTCCCTGCCATCGTCTCTTGTAAAAAATAATACGGGCAGATCTGAGGGGAATGACATACGAGCAGTTTTTTTCACATTATCACCAAGTTGATTTGTCTCTTGAACAACATAATTATTGTAACCGTTCCATGCCGTCATAGCCTTTGTCATTGCTAAATTCTCATCCGAGTAAGTACCCTTACTGTCAAGGGGAAGATAACCACTACTATTCAAGGATATCACGAGTCTATCTGTACAAAGTGCTTACTTGGATATAACCGTGAGATGAACAAAAGCAGCCGATCACAATTGACCGGCTGCCCTCTTGTTTTTATTTAGCTATCATTTCCCGTTAACCTAAAAAGAGAACTTTTAAACTACTGAATTAATCATATTGCTTAGTTAGCATATTTACTAGCATTGTCTAATCCTCAATCCTTGGTTGAGTCTCGTTTCCAGACCTTTTCTTATGAAAAATCTTTTTTATATTGGACGGCTAGGTAAATACCACCAGCTAAACATACACAGCCGATCACGTTGACAATTTGCTTCAACGATTTTATAATGAATAAAAATTCATTCATTAAAGGAGAGGCAAAAGTGCCCCGTACACCTGAACAATACGAGGCCATGCGCCTTGCAACCCGTACCAAAATCCAGACAGCGGCGATGCGGCTGTTCGTTCGTCAAGGATATGGCTCCACCAATGTGCAGCATATTGCCGATCAGGCAGGCATAAGCACCGGTCTGCTGTATCGCCATTACAAAACAAAGGATCAGCTATTCGAGGAACTGGTGCAGTTCGCCATGACCGGACTTGAGACGCTGATTGCGAAATTTCAGACCTGTGATGAGCCTGCTGAGGAACTTGCACGGTTCGCGAACGAGGTGTATCTCGATCTTTCTTCCGGCGATGACTTGGGACACCTCTTATTGCTGATGTCACAATCCTTCTTCTCCACGGAGACCGATGGTCGGAAAGAAGCTCTCAAGCAGATTAATACCGATCTACTGCAAGCGACTGCCGCGCTCATCGTCCAAGGACAGCGGCAGGGCAAGCTACGTGAAGGGAACGCTATTGAGATGGCGCAATATTTCTTTTCCTCCATTCAGGGACTGGCGATGATGAAGGTGATGCTGGAGGAAAAATTCACGATGCCGTCGAGATCGCTCTTGACCTTAGTATTCGAAAAGGAAGGTGAAACGTTATGAAGTACTCGGGCGCATTTGAGGTTGTCCGCGCAGACCGCGCGGGTGTAGAGGTCAGAAACCAGATGGCGGAGATTTTCGCCGACGGCTTCTCGCAGTGGCTCACGTATTTCTCTAAAGACCGAGATGTCATCGCAAAGGCGTTCGCCCATATGTTCGTGCTAGATCAATTTTATGTGGCTCTTGATGGCGATCGGGTGGCGGCCTTCGGCGCATGTACGGACTGTCAGAGCTTCTCCCTAGAACTTCGGAGCGCACCGCTCCGCCGGCATCTGGGTTGGTTCAAGGGTTCGATGGCCGCACTTATATTGAAGAGGGAGTTCCAAAAGCCGTTTGTCGCCCCGCCGGCTGAAACGGGCTCAATCGAGTTTATTTGTTCTGCCTTATCCTTCCGCGGCCAAGGAGCTGCTTCGGCAGTTATTACACATATGCTAGTTCATTTGCCGTACCGTAACTATCTCATAGAAGAGGTTGCCGATACCAATGTCCCGGCCATCCGATTGTATGAGAAGCTGGGGTTCACGGAGTACAAACGCAAGTCGCTATCTCCCAGACAGGCCCGCATATCTGGTATTAATCACATGGTCTCGTTGTGTTTGGAGAAGGCCTGAGTCACAACAAGCCTGAACAACTTGCGCTGATAACATTATAAGATTTGCGTATCTTTCAGATCATGTTATATTCACTAAGTTCATAAAATTATTCAAACTATAAAATACCCGAGAACCAATTGAACTATCCTGCCCGTTATTTTTATGAATTGAAGGGCAAGATGACGATTAGATCTTATCCCTCGACACCAAACTACTAATTCTGGATTCTTCCTAAGTTCCACAAAAAACCGTTAATCCTTTCTGATTAACGGTTCTCAAAAATTCAATTTTTTCACATATGCGACAATAGCGACTTCTCTTCTTGTCTTTTTTTTCGAAAATTCACCTGCAGAATATATATTCGGCTTATTTAACCGATGCTACCTTCCATTTCGAATTTGATCAATCTGTTCATCTCTACCGCGTATTCCATCGGTAATTCTTTTGTAAACGGCTCAATGAAGCCCATGATAATCATTTGAGTTGCTTCGGCTTCGGTCAATCCACGGCTCATCAGGTAGAAGAGCTGATCCTCGGACACTTTGGATACCGTAGCTTCATGCTCCAGCATGATGTTATCATTCATGATTTCATTGTAAGGAATTGTATCTGACGTGGACTCATTATCGAGAATGAGTGTATCACATTTGATATTGGATTTCGCGCCCTCCGCTTGACGTCCAAAGGAAGCCAAACCACGGTACGTTACTTTACCACCATGTTTACTTATGGATTTGGATACGATTGTCGATGTTGTATCTGGAGCCAAGTGGATCATTTTCGCCCCTGCATCTTGGTGCTGGTTTTTACCTGCAACGGCGATGGACAGAACGGAACCCTTCGCTCCACGGCCTTTCAGTACAACCGCCGGATATTTCATCGTCAGTTTGGAACCGATGTTACCATCGACCCATTCCATCGTTGCATTTTCTTCTGCAACCGCACGTTTTGTAACGAGGTTGTAGATGTTAGGTGCCCAGTTTTGGATCGTTGTGTAACGAACACGGGCATTTTTCTTACAAATGATCTCAACGACCGCACTGTGCAGTGAGTTCGTGCTGTAGATCGGAGCTGTACAGCCCTCTACATAGTGAACAAAGCTGCCTTCGTCCGCAATGATGAGTGTACGCTCGAATTGTCCCATATTCTCGGAGTTAATCCGGAAGTATGCTTGCAGAGGCACTTCACATTTTACGCCTTTTGGTACGTAGATGAAGCTTCCTCCAGACCATACCGCGCTGTTCAGAGCAGCAAATTTGTTATCCGCTGGCGGTATGACCGTAGCGAAGTATTCACGCAGAATTTCCGGGTGCTCTCTGAGCGCCGTATCGGTATCCATGAAAATGACGCCTTGATCTTCCAGTTCCTTTTGCATATTGTGATATACAACCTCGGACTCATACTGAGCCGATACCCCTGCAAGGAACTTTTGTTCTGCTTCAGGGATACCCAATTTGTCAAAGGTCTCCTTGATTTCAGAAGGAACCTCTTCCCATGTTTTCCCTTGTTTTTCAGAAGCACGAACGTAGTACTGAATTTCATTGAAATCCAATCCGTCGAGATCTCCGCCCCATTTTGGCATTGGCATCTTTTCAAATTGTTTCAGAGATTTCAGACGAAACTCCAACATCCACTCCGGTTCGTTTTTGATTCGGGAAATTTCGGTTACGACTTCTGCTGTCAGACCTTTTCCGGTTTGAAAGATGGATTTGTGCTCGTCGCGAAAACCATATTTATACTCTTCCATTTCTGGTGCTTTTTTAGCCATCTTGTTCTACCTCCTAAGTTCCCTTGTGAATGGATCGGTTCATTGACCCAGCTTCCGTTCGATCAAGTATTGTAATTGGGTGCGCAATGCCTCCAAAGGAATATCCGACACCACCGGAGCTAGGAAACCGATGATAATCAGGCGTTCTGCATCTGTACGGTTAATTCCGCGGGACATCAAGTAATGAACCTGTTCTGGATTGACTTGCCCTACCGAAGCTGCATGACCTGCCGTTACGTCATCCTCATCAATCAGAAGGATCGGGTTAGCGTCCCCCCTTGCTTTCGGGCTCAACATCAACACTTTCTCTGTTTGTTGTCCGTCTGCTTTGGTTGCGCCTTTTTCGATCTTCGTAATCCCGTTAATAATCGCCGATGCTTCTTCACGCATAACCGCGCGAGTGATCATTTGAGATGGTGTATTTTTACCGAAGTGACATGCTTCAGTGGTATAATTATTTTTTTGCGAACCGGTACCTACCGCGATTACTTTGGAATCGGATTTTGAACCGTTACCTTTGAGCACGCTCATCGTGTTGCTCGCTGTATCCCCATCATTCATTTCGCCAACGATCCATTCTATTGTTGCATCGTTCTCCAGAATAGCGCGGCGGAACGATACATCCGTCACTAGAGTATCCATTTGATGGACTGTCGCGTAATGCACTTTTGCCCCAGCTTTCGCAATGACTTCAACCACGCCATTATGGAATACAGGTGCAGAAAGTTCGCTTGAAACATAGTTATCCACGTAAGTAACCGAGCTGTTTGTGTCAGCAATAACAAGCACGTGTGGCGCAAATGTGGCAGACGCATCATCTGTCAGCAGAACGGCTTGCAGCGGCACTTCAATTTCTACGTTTTCAGGAACATAAAGGAATACTCCTCCATTCCAAAGCGCTGCATGAAGAGCAGCAATGGAATGCTCATCGGCTTTGACAGCCGTATTCAGGTACGGTTTAACCAAGTTTTCGTGTTCACGAGCCGCAGTAGCGAGGTCTGTGAAAATAACCCCTTTGGCAGCAAGCTCTGCCGATAGTTTTACGTATACGTTGCCGGAATTGCGTTGAATGACCAAACCGCCTTCGTTTTGATCTTGTACCAGTTTTTTGATGCTCTCAGGAGCATCCTCCAGGGAAGCCAAGGCTCCGCTAGTCTTATATGTTCCATATTCCCTGACATTCCAGCGTTCAATTTTTTGCTTTTCCAGTTTGGGAAGCGCGAGCTCGCCTGCAAGCTTCAATGCTTCAAGACGCTGCTCAGTCAGCCAGTCGGGTTCTTGGTTACTTTCCGACAAGGCGCGAAGCGCTTCAGATCCAACCGGAAGAATGGTTTGTGTAGTCATGAAATTTCCTCCTCCGTTTAGTCTTTACGCTTCTTGACCTACAGTTTCATCTGTAATTCCCAGTGCTTCTTTAACCCAATCGTAACCTTCTGCTTCGAGACGCTGGGCCAGTTCAGGACCACCGGATTTTACGATGCGGCCTTGCATCATAACATGAACGTAGTCAGGTGTGATGTAGTTCAGCAAACGTTGGTAGTGTGTGATGATCAAGAAGCCGCGATCTTCGCTTTTCATTGCGTTAACGCCGTTAGCAACAATTTTCAAAGCATCAATATCGAGACCAGAGTCAATTTCGTCCAGTACAACGATTTTGGGATCAAGCAACATCATTTGCAGAATCTCGTTACGTTTTTTCTCACCGCCGGAGAATCCTTCGTTCAGGTAACGATGTGCAAATTCAGGATTCATGTCCAGCTCTTTCATTTTGCCTTCCATTTGACGAATGAACTTGATCAGGGAGATCTCGTTGCCTTCGCCGCGGCGTGCGTTGATCGCGCTACGCAGGAAGTCGGAGTTGGTTACGCCCGCGATTTCACTTGGATACTGCATAGCCAAGAACAGACCAGCACGCGCACGCTCGTCTACTGCCATACCCAACAGGTCTTCACCGTCTAATGTTACTGTTCCGCCGGTTACTTCATATTTAGGATGTCCCATCAATGCGGAAGCCAATGTAGATTTACCAGTTCCATTTGGACCCATGATTGCGTGGATTTCTCCACCTTTCATTTGCAGGTTGATTCCTTTCAGAATTTCTTTGCCTTCAATTGTTACCCTAAAATCATTTATCTGTAGTGATGTTGTCATGCGTAGCTCATTCCCTTCCAACCTATTTATTGTCTATTTATCGTATCCATAGAAGTAGTCAATATTTTAGAATTTAGAAAACTTGCACAACTTCATGAATCTCATCAATTTCTTCGATTATTTCACGTTCTATACCAGCTTTTAAAGTGATGGTTGAACTTGGACAACCATTACAAGCACCTAGAAACTTAAGCCTAGCAATGCCGTCCTCAACATCTATTAATTCTGCAAATAGGCCCTATTTTTGCTTTCGCTGTATAAAGCATTCATCAGGAATCCTCTCCACCCTAGAGAAGCTCAAAATGAAGCTCAGTCTCCGGTAGCTCAGTACTCTCTTTCGGCTGACTTGCAATGTATCCCAATTCTAGAACCGCAGCAATGCGCTCGTTACTCAGTACACCAAACATTTCAGTACGGCTCGAGTCGTACATCCAGTCATGCAAGGTACAGCGTACACCTAGACTCTGCTCAGGAGCCAGCAAGCGAAAATTTTGAATTAGACAGCAGACAGCTGCAAAGTCCTCTTCCCGCTTATGTTGATCCGCCTCTTCCTTCACCAAGACCAGAAGATAGGCGGGAGCCTGCTCTTGCAATCCCTGCATGATGTCCCCATGCCGATTATCAGCAAATATAAATCGCCACGGCTCTCGCAGTTCATCATTTGGCGCCCATACGGCATGATTGAGCAATTCAAGAATTAGCTCCTGCGATACCGGTCGATCCAAAAACTCACTCGGAGTATGCATGTCTCCTTCCAGATCTGACAATTTCATATTTACATCCTCCTCTTAGGTAGACTATCCTCGCAAGATGGTCCACTTCTGCTCGGCTGGCGTTCTTTTCCGACTTTTTGGCGCTTTATCGTAATATCCTATATGAAGAATGCCAACAAATCTTTCATCCTCACGCAGGCCAATTCCTTTGAAAAAACCTTCATGCAGCATCATGGACTCTGTATCCCATAGCATTCCTAACCCATGTTCCCAACCTATCAATTGGAAGCTCTGCATCATCCCGCAGGCAGCCGCATAATTGCGGTCATTAGTCAGCCGATCCGGTCCTACAGTCGACATAACAATGACGTGCGCAGGAATATCGGTAAATCTCTTTTTGAAAATATCCAGAAATTTCCCAGGAATCAGTTTGCCGAGCCGGCTTTGTGACATCTGTTCCAGCATGCAGTCCACCAACCGTTTGCGTGCTTCTGAAGTGCCGGCATATACCACACGCCACGAGCCAGCCTGAACAAATGGTTGAAGCCGTTTAGCCTTGCGCAGTAATTCAACAACTAACTCCTGATCCACCGGCGTAGAGTTATATTTACGAATGCTCCTCCGCGCCCTGATCAATTCCGCCAGACTCAAATGCTTCACTCTCCTTAGTTCGATCTGGATTCAATATTTATACTGCTGTCTTGAAGAAATTGATGGATTACTTTTAACTCTGTTTCTGAATATTTGTCGAGAGTACGATAGAAGCGTTCAGTCTCTTGTACATGCAGACGTTCATGCAGTTCAAAGATCTTTTTGCCTTGCGGTGACAACCGGAAATAACTCTCCTTCTTGTTGTCATTCATTTTTGTGCGTTTGACGAATCCTTCCTCCAGCAGTTTGTTGCCAATTTTGGTGATACTTGCTTTGGACAGATTCATCGCCTCGGCAATACCCGTGTTATTAATAGGCTCATGCTTGCCTATGCAATCTATCATATGAACCGCGGTCAAATGCTGAGGAATGTTCTCGATGCTTTCTCGCTGGGCGACACTCAGGAAATGCTCGATTTCAGTGTCCTTGTGGTTCTCATATACATGTAAAAAACGGATAAACTGGTCATAAAGCAACTGTTTTGTTCGATCTTTTGAAGTCATCCTTTGATCGCTCCTTATTTACTTGTAAACAAAAATATCTTTTTAATAATATAGTCTTTCTAAAAAATTACTTAAATTTTGTTTACTGGTGAACAATATAACATGAATGATAATGATTATCAACTAAATTCTCTGACATGACAACATCACGCTACAATCCCCGACGGAAACCTGCATTAATCGGAATATCTTTTCAACCTGCCCGACCTGCGCACCAGATTCCCATCTGTCTGCATGATCAAGTTAAATCTGCCGTTGTCTATTTTGGCAATCGGGCAAAGTCCTTGTCCCTGCACAATTCCATCAAATTCCAGAAATACATTTCATCATTGCACTTCAATCCTTGTCAACAGAAAACCCGCTAATCTTTTCTGATTAACGGGTTTTAAAAATTCAATCTTTTCTATTCCATCAAATCTGTTACAGCACCTTTTGAAGCAGAGGAAACTAACTTGGCATATTTGCCGAGTACACCAGATTTTACTTTCAGCGGAGGTTGTACCCACGCTTTCGCTCGAGCGGCTAACTCTTCTTCTGATACCTCAACCTTCATCTCCTGGATATCACTGTTAATGGTGATCATATCCCCATTTTGGAGCAAAGCGATTGGTCCGCCTACTTGTGCCTCAGGTGATACATGGCCGACTACAAATCCATGCGAGCCACCCGAGAACCTACCATCTGTGATGAGAGCAACTTTCCCGCCGAGTCCTTTGCCTACGATGAGTGCTGTAACAGAAAGCATTTCCGGCATACCTGGTCCACCCTTCGGACCACAGTAACGTATGACCACGACGTCGCCTTCTTTAATTTCGTCATTCATAATCGCTACTGTCGCCTCATCTTCACTATCATACACTTTAGTCGGGCCAGAGAACTGTTGGATCTTCATACCTGACATTTTGGCAACAGCGCCTTCAGGAGCGAGGTTTCCGCGAAGTACAACTAATGGTCCATCTGGCTTCAGCGGATTATCGAGTGGACGTATAATCTCTTGATCATTCGGAAGTGGAGCAGCTTCTGCTAAATTCTCCGCCAACGTTTTACCTGTTACAGTGAGGCAATCCCCATGAAGTAATCTCTCAGCAAGCAATAGCTTCATTACCCCTGAAACGCCACCGATATCGTTCAAATCCTGCATCACATATTGACCACTTGGCTTCAGATCCGCCAAATGAGGAACACGCAAGCGAATGCGCTCAAAATCATCCAAGGTTAAATCGACTTCGACCGAGTGCGCAATAGCTAGCAGATGGAGAAATGCGTTAGTTGATCCCCCCAGAGCCATAACAACAGTGATCGCATTCTCAAATGCTTTCTTCGTCATAATGTCTCTTGGATAGATCTCTTGTTCAAGCAGTGAGATGACCTGTTTACCGGCTGCTTCGCATTCCTTTGCTTTATCCGCTGAAATCGCTGATGTCGAAGAAGAACCGGGTAAACACATCCCCATTGCTTCTGCAGCGGCTGCCATCGTATTAGCGGTATACATGCCTCCGCAAGCGCCTGGACCTGGGCAAACACTGCATTCGACCTTATGCAACTGTTCATCTGTTATTTTGCCATCTTGATATTGACCAACGGCTTCAAAAGCGGAAACGATATCCACTTTTTTACCATCAAGATTACCAGGTTGAATGGTTCCTCCATATACATAAACGGAAGGAATGTTCATGCGTCCAATAGCCATCAGACATGCAGGTGTATTCTTGTCACAACCACCGATTGCAACAACGCCGTCAAAGCGCTCCGCTCCAGTCACAATTTCAATCGAATCAGCGATAGCTTCCCGACTTGGCAGTGAGAACAACATCCCGCCATGCCCCATCGAAATCCCATCTGAAACGGTAATCGTATTAAAAATTAGTGGAGCACCGCCGTTATTACGTGCGCCCTGCTTGGCTTGCACCGCTAAATCATTGATGTGCATATTACACGGCGTTACCTCACTCCAAGTACTCGCTATTCCAATCATTGGCTTTTTAAAATCATCATCCTGAAAACCAACTGCACGCAGCATCGCTCTGTTCGGTACCCGGTTAGCACCTTCACTGATTACCTTGCTTCGAATACGAAGATCTTTTTTATTTTCCATGTCCTTTTATCCCTCACTTCAAAGTATTTCGTTCAGTTCCTGCATCGGTCGAATAAAATTTTGTTTCATTAGCACGTGAGCATCTTCGCTATTCTTGCCTTCAAAAGCTCTAATGATCAAATCATGCTCTTCGACTGAAGCAAGTGTTGCCTTAATAGGTTGTTTTAAAAACACATATTTAAATCGCCTAATGTGAATCTGAAGAGATGTATTAAATGTGGCCACATAAGGATTATCTGAGAGCTCCACAATATAATTATGAAATAGCTCATCCACCTCCATGGCCTGATAAACTTGGCCATTTTTAATGGAACTAGCAAATTCCAAATTGATGGATCTTAGTTTCTCGATCTGTTCTGGAATAATAACTTGGGCGGTAATCTCAGCAGCTAAGGACTGAAGAGCAGCCATGGTTGAATACATCTTGAAAATATCGTTTTTCTCAATATTCGTTACTTTTGTTTCTTTTCCTGGATGCATAGACACGAGACCTTGAACTTCGAGTAACTGAAATGCCTCGCGAATCGGTGTCCGGCTGACTCCAAGCGATTCAGCCATTTCTGCATCAATGAGCTTTTCACCTGGTTGCAGTGTTCCATCAATAATCCATCGCTGAATCTGAGAAAACGCTCTTTCTTTTGCGGACATACGGACTGGTAATGCAAAATCTTTAGGTATAGGCATTGTTTTTCATCCTCTATACAGATATTCTTGTATGCAATATATCGCATACAAGACCGAGATGCAATTATTATTTCTTTTTTACTCGCTCAATTAAGTTTATTTTGATAACTACCTGTTTTTATTGAGAGTTGGAGACAATTTTAATGTGCTTCTGTTCTAATAAAAAATCTTGGCATTAATGAGGCTTTAATATTATCCCCTTTAAGTAGACGCTTAAAAAAAAACTTCATGTTATCATGAGGGTTCAAGTGACACTTGGAGGGGATATTTTTTATGGCGAAAAAAGGGCAAACATTTCAGACGTATACTGAGGAATTTAAGTTGAATGCAGTTAGAGCGTATGTCGAAGGTTCTTCAAGTTACAAGGTGATCGCTGAACGTGAGGGAATTCGAAACTGTTCACAATTGAAAGTTTGGGTGAATCTGTGATTTATCCGAATCGCTTGAAGGTCCAATTTCATGCCACAGCACCTCAGCAAAAAATGGTGACGGACATCACTTATATTTCGGATGGAAACACATTCGTTTACCTGTCTGTGATTCAAGACTTGTTCAACAACGAAATTGTCGCTTGGCAATTATCTAAACGGAACGATGTTCAGCTCGTATTGGATACGGTGTAACAATGGACACAAAAAGAGACGTTTCGGAAGCCGTGCTCCATTCGGATCAAGGCTTCCAGTACACGTCTCAGGCGTATAACTCACGATTAGAAGCATTCGGCGTCAAGGGCAGCCACTCTCGCAAAGCAACCTGCCTGGATAACGCATGCATCGAATCTTTCTTTTCGCATCTCAAAACAGAGAAGCTGTACCTTACCCAGTGTAATTCACAAGTTGAGATTCGACAAGCCGTGGAGGATTATGTGTACAGTTACAACTACAGACGCTTTCAAGCCAAACTCAAACAACGCGCACCGATTGAATATCGATGCGCGCTGGCAGCATAGCTTTTTCATTTGTCTACTTGACAGGGGTATGACCAAACTGCTTCTTGCTGTTTTGAGCTAACATTTCCCCTCTGATTCATTAATATTTACTCAGTTCCACAACTACATATTTTGTTTTCTTCCCTGAGTGAACTCAAACGAGGTCATCAAAATTCAAATATATGAATATATACCTGCTGTCAGTACGCATTCAGCGCATTGACAAGTCACGGAATGAGTAGATGCGATATGTATTTTTGCCTTCCGCTTTGGCAAGATAAAGTGCTGCATCTGCTTTCTGAAGCAGTTCTTTTACTGAATCATCTTCTTCATAAAAGGCAATGCCGATGCTTGAAGTTGTATAGAGCTCCTTCCCACCGAGTATCCAAGGGAGCTGCAATGTTTCTAAGATGTTTTCCGCCAAAAGGCTGAGTTCTGAGGAGGATTTGACATGAGGAAGTACAAAGACGAATTCGTCACCACCCATTCTGGCCAAGACATCGTGTTCTTGAAGACAAGCTCCTGCTCGCTTTACAAATTGCCGTAGCAATTCATCCCCCGCATCATGACCTAATGTATCATTGATCTGTTTGAAATTGTCCAGATCCGCAAACATGACGGCTAGTTGGCCAACGCTTGTCTTTACTTCACTTAAAGCATCGCTGAGCATTTTATTGAGATATCTTCGGTTAGGTGCACCGGTAAGAGCATCATGATAACTTAATTGTTCCAGTTGAACTTGGTACTTTTTCTGCTCTGTAATTTCTCTTCCCACGACCATCATGTTTTTAAAGTCACCGTGCTCGTCGAACATGGGTGTTCCCTTCATCTCCAGCCATACAGGATAGCCCTGTTCATGCTGCCGCTTTATTTCGTAGGTAAAGGGTTTTCTCAAAAGTAACATACTCATAAATACGGTGCGAAAATTATCATCCACATCTCCATTTGGTTGGTAGAATACCCATTTACCTATATATTCTTTTGGATCGAATCCAAGCACCATTTTATGAGAAGGAGAGGCATACTCCACAATGCCATCCAGATTGATCAGCTGGATCAGATCAAGGGAGTTATCGGCTAACAGTCGATAACGCTCTTCGCTTTCTTTCAGAGCCTTAAGTAGCTGTCTGTGCTCAGTAATGTTTTTAGCCACTCCAAAAATACCGTTAACCTTACCTTCAAAAAACAAAGGAACTTGCTTAATTTGCAAATAAACAATTTCTCCATTTTTATGATGGGCTTCCGCAACATATTGACATGATGCCCCCTGTAAGACCTCTGAAAAATATTGGATGATCAAATCAAGCTGATGTTGACAAAAGAGATCTTTGTAGGATGAACCCATGATTTCACTCTTTTGAAATCCTAAACACTCAGTAACCCCTTCATTTACTTCTACGATCGTTCCTTCGTTCGAAACGATAAAAGTGGCATCTGGATTGTGATTTATGATTGATCTAAATGCTTCAATGGACTGCTCGCTTAAAAACTCTTTCATACTTTCCGATCAATCCTCCGCTAGAATGGCTAAATTTGTAGAATAACTACACAATATTTTAGCAAATTTTGTTTTCATTTAATATTACTAAAATTATCTAACCGCTTACACCTCTAGGAACAACATGTTAGCGAAGCATTGGATAGTTTTTTTGAATCAACGGATCAAGGGAATGATGGCTATGCAGAAGTTGCCAATGCTCATTCAGTTAACTCAGGCATGTAAGACATTGATGCCAACATCGATCAATTTGACCTCGTTCAGCAACTGCACCTCAATTTTGGCCCTTGACTTGCGTTTATCAATTTTCCGTATCATTGCTTCTTTGCCGAGGAGTGGTCCGGACGTTACTTTGATTTGGTTCCTGCCGATAATGATATCCGAGTATCCCATTGTTCCGTTGACGCCACATAGCTGGATAAGCCAGTCCATCTGTTCTTTTGGAATTGGAGTGAAAAAATTGGCAGCCTGATCATGCTTGTGAATGCCGCCATTGACCATATACAAAATATACGGCGTTTCCTTGATGTTGTAATATAAATCGTGAATCTGTCCGGTTTGGATAAAAATATAGCCTGGAAACAATACTTTGGTGCAATGACGAGTCTTTCCCTGCTTTCGTTCAGGAATCATTCGTTTGGGTACTAGACAACTCAAGTGCTGTAGCGCATAAAATCGATCCATAAAAAGTTTAATTTCATCTTCTTTCCCACTCTGTACAAAAAAGCTGTACCAGTTCATAGATCCTCCCATGATCTTTTTTATGGACAATTTAAATCCCATTCATTATGTATTATTATAATAAATTACATTTAAGTAAATAAAAAGTGCCTAGGGTCACGGTTCACCCCAGGCACTTTTTACGTCTTTTCACCTAACAGATCGATCAGCCTTGAAGCAAAACGGATAAATTTTTCAGCCCGTATACATTGCTGGGGTTGACGTCGAGCTCATATTCGGGATGCACTTGAAGGCCCGGATAGGTAGTAAGCATCGCTGTCAGCGCCGCTTTGGCTTCCATTCTGGCCAGGTGGGAGCCCATGCAAAAATGGATGCCTTTACCCAGAGCCAAATGGGGGTTATTCTTTCTGCCAAGAATGAACTTATCGCCCTCTTCAAATATGTCCTCATCCCGGTTCGCCGAACCGATCCAATTGACAACATAATCGCCAGGCTCCACTACTTTGCCGCCAATCTCTGTGCGTTTGAGCACTTTGCGAATCGCTCGCTGCAACGGAGAGCGGTAACGCAACATCTCCTCGACAGCCAATGGGATCATTTGCGGATGCTGCGCCAGTTCCTTAACCAGCTCATAGTCATTGAATGTGTAGATGGAGTTGGTGATGAGACTGGTGGTGGTTTCATTTCCAGCGATAAGCAGCATGACACAGCTTGAAATCAGCGACTCGGAAGACAGTTTCTCTCCATCTTCCTCCGCCTGTGTCAGGTCGGATATGATATCATCGGCTGGATTATGGCGTTTCAGTTCAATGATGTCCTGAAAATAGGCCACAAGCTGCGTACTCGCCTGAGCCTGGAGCTGATAAATGCGCATATATTCTTCGGGCGTATTCTCCTGGGGAGCCAGCGTCAGTGTGTTTGCCCAGTCCCGGAATTGCTCGCGGTCGCTTGTGGGAACACCAAGCAACTCGGAAATAACGATCATCGGCAGCGGGGAGGCAAAGTCCTTCACCATATCTATTTCGATGCGTCCTTCAATCGATTCCATCAGCTCCTGGACAATCATATCGATTCTGGACGCCCAGGAGGACATCGCTTTTGGTGTGAATGCTTTGGCCAACAACGCGCGGCTGATCGTATGCTTGGGTTGGTCCTGAAATATGATCGTATCCTGAATAATCGGTGGAGCGAGCACCTTGTTGGAGAAGTATTCCTTATCCTCAGCAACCCGTTTGACATCCTCATATTTGAATACACTCCAGACATCCTCGGGTTCGTAATAATGAACCGGATCTTCCTGCCGCATTTTTTTGTACCATGCAAATGGCTCATATTTCTCCGCGTCGGTCTTAAAACCTGTAACCAAGTTCAAATCGGGAAAACCGCTTCTTTCCTTGATATTCATGCCAATCGCTCTCCTTTATATCCATATGTGCAGAGGGGATGCAGCCCGTTTTATAGATACAGCCACTGGAAAGAGCCAGCAGCTGCCGTAAGGTTTACAACCAGTTCCTAGTACTGAGTAAACGTTTGTTTCATCACTTTTTCCTCCAGATTAATCCGGTTGAACAGTGTAATGAGATGAAGGATAAACAAAGGCACGAATACAGGCCAGGCTTGAGAAATCAGTGCAAAACCGATAAGCTCGGGGATGATATTCAGATAATAATTGGGATGGCGCACCAGTCGGAACAGCGAGCTCTGCACCAGCTTGTGGTCTCTGGCAATGTACAGCTTGTACGTCCAAAAAGGGCTGAGTTTGCGAATAACATAGATGAGACAGCAAAGGGCAAACACATACACGACAAGACCAATTACGGTCAACACATTAAACTGCACATCGTAAATAAAGGCGTATACAATGCAGCTCAGATAAATCAGGTTTTGCAGCACAAACAACACTTTGCTGTTCAGGTTGCCATATTCGGTGCCGCCTCCTGCAACGATCTTTTTCTCGTTACGCATGGCAATAATAACCGATGGTATCCGAATGAGTGAGATGATAATTAACAAAAATCCAATCCACATGGTGACCCGCTCCTTCTTCTCGCTTTTTATATTGGCAAGTATGGAATACATGCATTTCCTCGCCGAGACTTTATCGCTGGAACTTTATTCAATAGGTACTCATCAGGGAGTATCCGGTACCAGTTTCCTCTGGTGTTCTGGATGCGTTGGTTTCAGGGAAACGCTGATGACGTCCTGCAAGGTATGGCATTTATTCAGATCCTCCATACCAATATCAGAGGAAATCCGTGCCTGGAGATGTTGAAGAAGCTGAAGAGCCAGTACAGAGTCCATTCCGTAATCTTCCAGCGAACGCTGCTCGTCCATGTCGTCTGACGGGATTCCCAGCAGAGCTGACATGATGCTTCTGACCTCACGTTCAACCGAAGGATTCGGGGCTGTTGATCCGATAGCTTCGGCTTTGGCAACGGGTACGGTTTCAATCTCTTCTTTACTTGCTTCGAATGAATCCTCCGTCCAAGTATTCTTCATTCCAACCCAGTATTTATCGGGTGCAAATGGATAGGTTGGTAGGGATATCCGCTTGGGACGATCCTCTGTATATAACAACTCCCACGGGATCTCTACGCCCTGCACCCATAGTTCAAGCAATTTATGGTATTTGCGACGTATAATCCATTTTTGCAGCGCTTCGCCGAGTTCTTTATCCTCTCTGAACAGTGCTACCGTCCGTTTGTGAGCAGCAATAGAGCCGAGATGCAGCTTGTGACCTTTCGCAGATTCCAATGAATGCTGCGCATGCACGGAATCATCCGAAACGGTCCACAGGTGCGCTTCCTGAACATAGCCGTCCAGCAAGGATTTTAGCTCTGTAATCGATGCGGCTATGAAGCCTGCACGGTATTCCATCGCTTGTCTTCCTGTCTGAAGTGTACAGGCAATGCGGCGAAGATGTTGAGAAGTGTCCTCCTCCTCATTGCGGAGCAGGACAGCCGTCAGCTGGATCATCTGTTCCCTGAGCCGCTCCTTGCTTTTGGCCGACAGCACGATCGCAACATGAGCGAGCTCGGATTCAGAACCGGTCACCTCATCATGCTGTCCTGGCGGTATATATTCCTCCATAATAACGTGGGCATTGGAACCCCCAAAACCAAAAGAGCTCACTCCTGCCCTGCGAGGAATTTCGCTACCATTGCCTTCTTTGAGTCTCTCCCATTCCTGCGTCTTTCTCACAATGTAGAACGGGCTGTGATCAAGCTGGATATACGGACTGAGCTGCTCTGCATGCAGGCTGGGAACAAGCTTGCGGTGTTTCATCTGCAACAACACCTTAATTACTCCGGCTATGCCGGAAGCAAGCTCCAGATGACCGATATTTGTTTTGACAGAGCCGATGCCACAATATGGGGTTGACTGTCCTAGAGTGGGAGCCTGCCCTGCGGTTGATAAGCCTGTCCTTGCCTCCTGAAATACTGTCTTGAGCGCATTGATCTCTATTGGATCACCAAGTGGTGTGCCTGTGCCATGTGCTTCAATATAATTTATGGTGGAAGGATCAATTCCCGCCCGAGCATACACGGAATTCAGCAGCGCTGTTTGTGCCTTAGGGTTGGGAGCAGTAAGTGAACCTGCCTTTCCGCCGTGATTTTCCCCGCTACCGCGGATCAAGCCGTAAATGTGGTCATGATCACGCTCAGCATCACTCAATTTCTTCAGAAAAATCATTCCAACCCCTTCGCCGCGGCCGTAACCGTTTGCCTCGCTTGAAAAAGTTTTGCAGCGCCCGTCCGCGCTAAGCATGCCCGCTTTGGTCAGACTGATATGTGCATCTACGGACAGGATCGTATTTACACCCCCGGCTACAGCCGTCTCGCAATCCCCGTTTCGAATGGCTTGAACGGCCCGATGAATGGCGACCAGGGAGCTGGAGCAGGATGTTTCGACAGGCTGGCTAGGACCGTGTATGTTCAGTGTGTAGCTCATCCGATTAGGACCGACCGAAGGAACGGTGGCTGTGACGGAGTATGCCTCGACCGCTTCATTTGACTGGGCCAGCATGACATTATATCCGCTGCTGCCTGTGCCAATGAACAGTCCCATGGACGACCCCGACAGGTCTGACGGTGCATATCCTGCATCTTCAATCACTTTCCACACATGCATCATCAGCAAGCGCTGCTGCGGGTCCATGTGCATGGCTTCCTTGGGAGAAATGCCAAAAAACAGTGGATCGAACTCACTGATTCCGCTCATAAATCCCGCATGTTTTACGTTGGTTTTGCCGTTCTCTCTAAGCGGATCACCCATATAATCCTGCCAGCGCCAACGTTCCTCTGGAATCTCCGAAATGCAGTCTTTGCCATCAAGCAGATTATGCCAAAATTGCTCCGCGTTATCGGCCATGGGAAACTTGGCGCTAATACCCACAATGGCTATGGGCTCGGGGCAAGATTGCTGGTCTGAACCCGAATCAAGCTTGCTTCCTGTACCTGCATGGGAACGGGCAGAGGTGTGTTTCTCCTCTTCTGAAGCCGTAGACCGCATTGAAGTTTGCAGCGGTTCTTCCCTTTCGGATGCCCCTGGCACCGAATGTGACATATCATTCAGCGATTCGGGTTGAGGAGCCGTCCTGGCGGAAGAAGGCTGTTTCCACTTAGCGGGATGACTTTGCAGCAAATGAACTGCCAACTCGCGAATAGTGCCATACTCGAAAAAGATGGCGGGAGTCAAACCCAATCCATGGTCGCGGTTCAATCGATCCGCGAGCTCTGTGAACAGAATGGAATCAAAACCGTATTCTGCCCATTCCGCATCACTGTCCAAATCGTAGGTGCTGACTTTCAACAGGGAAGACACCGTTTGGGATAATAAAGATAGAACCTGTCCCTCCTCCCACTGATTTTCCTGAAACGAATACGTCATTGCAGATCCCGTAACAGGGTTGGAAGTTTCATTCATATGCTGAACAATGTCCGCGTCCTTAACTTCAGAAGAGGATGTATCCGCACGGTGCAATTGCGATCTCTTTTCCTTCGTTGTCTCTCCAAGTGATTGATCTGCAGCCTGAATCCAGTAACGATTTCTGGCAAAAGGATACGTTGGTACACGAACAATGGTTGGTTTTGTCTGAAGATCGTCATACAAAGTTCTCCAGTCCATCCCTTGTCCCTGCTCCCACAAGGCAGCCCATTGATGAAGCCTCTCTGGCGAAGCACTTTTTTTCACCGAAGACATTTCATAAGGTGTTTCACTGGAATGTTGTTGTAATGATGACTGGCCTTTCAGGAACTGATCGATCTGTTCCACCAGTTCACTGTGGCTGCTGCCGGTGCAAGCAACCCTGTATTTCATGTCCGTTCTTCCAACCTGAAACGTGTAGGCAATGTCAATTAGGCGCTCAGACAAATCACCGTTTTCCAAATAAAGACGAACCTGGCGAGCGTATTCGATCAATCTTTCCTGTGTTCTGGCCGAGATCGGAAGAACGACTTCACCATTGCCTGAAGCATGCGCTTCATCGGAATACACATCTAGTGCAGAACGATCTGTCCATGAGACAGCAGTTGGAATATATTCCTCTACGATCAGATGTGCGTTGCTTCCGCTTGCGCCAAAAGAACTCAACCCGGCACGAACAGGCCACTCCGCGTAGCGCCCATTCTGTTGTCCATGACGGCGCTCCCAGTGCTCCGTCGTCCGCTGCACGTGGAAGCAGGTATTCTCAAACGGAATCAGCGGGTTCAGCTCCTCGGCATGCAGCGAAGGAAACAGCTCCCTGTGCTTGATTTGCAGCATAAGCTTGGTTAGCCCGGCGACACCTGCCGCTGCTTCCAGGTGTCCAATGTTGGACTTCAGTGAACCGACAGCACAGTTTCGGCCCGGATTACGGGTGTTTCGAAAGGCTCGCTCCAGCCCCTGAATTTCAATGGGGTCACCCAATGAGGTTCCCGTTCCATGGGCTTCGATATATCCGATGCTTTCTGGCTCGACACCTGCTGCCACGAGTGCATCTGCAATGACTTCCGATTGGGCAACTGGATCTGGTACCGTCGTTCCGGATGTTTTGCCAGCATGATTCAGAGCCGAGCCCTTAATGACGCCATACACCGGATAACCTTGCTTGCTAGCTTCAGCTACCGTTGTGAGCAGGACAGCACCTACCCCTTCACTTGGCACATAGCCGTCCCCATCCTTGCCAAAGCTGCGACATTTTCCGTCCGATGACAGAAACTTGGCCTGTTTCAGAAATACATACTTATGGGGATGGGTGACCAGATTCACACCCCCTGCTATGGCATACTGGCTCTGTCCATGTCGAATGCTCTCGCAGGCCAAATGTATGGCTGTCAGGGAGGATGAGCACATGCTGTCTACAGCGATGGATGGACCATGGAAATTCAGGTGGTAAGAAACCAGATTGGCGATGGCTGAAGCGTTGCTGCCCATGGCCGTAGGAGTGCCCTGCTGCGTCATGGCTGCGCCAAGCAGTTCATAATGGTTCCAGAACACGCCAGCAAATACACCGACATTCCTCTTATCTGCTGGTGCATCATAATGCTTGTCACGTTCAATAGCAAAGCCTGCATCCTCACAGGCTGTCCAGGCCGCCTGCAAAAACAAACGTGCCTGTGGGTCCATCCTCTCGGCTTGAAGAGGTGAAATTTGGAAGAAGGCCGGGTCAAAGTCATCGATCATGTCCAGAAATCCGCCTGCCGGGTAATATTCAGAAGCGGAATACGGAAGATGCAGCCCCGCCCAGCGTTCATCCGGCATGGAAGTGATGCAATCTCGTCCCTCCTTCAATATCCGGGCCAATTCGTCCATGTTGTTTGCCGAGGGATACCTTCCCGCCATGCCAATGACAGCAATATCTTCCGGATCAGATGGTTGCGGCAGATGAATGGCCGTGCCTTCTCCCATAACGGACTGAATACGGGATTTATTCCCGTATACAATTACAACCTGCGAAACATCCTGTGCAATAATCCGGTCAATAAGCGTCATTCCCTCAGCCAATGGCAGCGGCATTAAACCTGAGGACATATACATGCTGCTGCGAATATGATCATTCACTTGCATACCGCCATCTGTCCATAGCGGCCAGTTAATCGTAAAATAGCGTGGAACTGCTGCTTCTGCCCCACCTTTCTCCTGATGATTCAACAAAAGTCTGTCCATACAGCTGTTGGCCACAGCATAATCAGCTTGCCCTTTGTTGCCTACAATGGCTGACAGGGAGGAAAACGCAACCGTGAACTCTGGCTTAAGATCATTCAAGGCCTGCTCCAGATTCCAGAGTCCATCCATTTTGGGCTTTAACACCTGCTCCAGATCGGACAAAGGCTTTTGCAGAATCAACTGGTCTTTGGCAGTTCCTGCACAGTGAAAGATCCCCGTGATCCCGCCATACTGATCCCGAATCTGCAGGACAGCCTGCTTCATCTCGGCCAGAACGGTTGTATCGGCCTGAATATACATGGCTTCTGCACCGTTGATGCGCAGGGGATCCAGTTTGCTCTGAATGTTCTCACTTAGGGGTGAACGTCCGATAAGAACCAGCTTGCATCTGCATTGTCGGGAAAGATGAACAGCCAGCGCATATCCCAGCCCGCCCATGCCGCCGGTAATAAGATAGACTCCGTCAGGCTTATAGGGTTTTTCCAATGCAGCCCCCGGAACAGGTATCTCCACCAGCTTGCGAACATGCCGTTGAAGGGAGTCTCCTTTGTACCATATGGAGACAGCAGACCCTGACGAGATGTTTTCGGATTCAATGCGAAGTTGACGAATCAACGTCTCATCCATGGAGCTTTCATGCAGATCCATACTTATTAATTGAGCTCCAAAGGCTGGAAGCTCCATCGCAGCCGTCTTTACCAGCCCTTCAAATCCGTGAATGTATCCTCCCCTGTCACGGGAATCCGACAGCACTTGAAGAACGATTCGTTTGCCCGCTTTCGGGTGAATTGCTTTTGCCTGGATCATTTCGTATAACGCGGTTACCTTCTGGCGGTACAGATCAGCGTCCATGGACGAATGATCAGGCAATTGATGAACCTCGTATATGTCAGACTGAAGCTCCATTTTGGCAGCAAGAGCTGAATAGTTGCCATAGAGAACAACGATCCGGTACGGGGTGGGTTCTGACTGAGGCTCTTTTCCATCCGCTATCGTGTGTCGGACAGATTCAGCCTCATGGATATCGCCGGTTTCAATCCATTTAGGCTCATAACACACAGGCTCTCCATTTCCTTCGATTTCTCTGGCTGATGCTGGTATTTCCGAATGCATCGCAGGTCGTTCATCAGTCGAATGGCTGCTTTGGGAGGGGAGCGTGTTCAAGTCCACATGTTCCGACACCGCTGCTGCCTCATTCCAGACGTCGGAACAATGGGTGTGCAGGTATTCGGTCAACGCCTGCACGGAAGAGTGTTCAAACAACAGCGTTGGATAAAGTTCCATGTTCACCCGGTTTTCCAGCCGTTTCACCAGCTCAAGCAGATGCATGGAATCCAGCCCCTGCTCATAGAAGCCTGCCCGCTCATCCACCGCTTCAGGTAAAATGTGCAGCATGCGTGCGATTTCAGCTTTCACATAAGCCGAAATCGTGGAACGGACCTGATCTTGAGAGCCCGCAGGCATTACAGCTGGCTTTGTCCATTCGGAACTTTCAGCTATTGCCGGTTCAGAAGCTGGTTTGTTGTTGCGTCCCATTGTCATTGGGTTTGTCAGTCCGGTAATGGATGCGGCATGGCGAACTCTTTTTGCCTTCAGATGCACAAATTCCGCAAGCAATCTGCCCTCTCGATCTGTAACAGCAATGCTGCGGGAGATGATATCCCCACCGGAAAGATCACTTGGTGTTTGTTGGGTAAACGTGCGAATCTCAGCTGGGAAACGGTCGTATATAACAAATCGTTCAATCATGAACGGAATGTATGGCGGAACTTCTGCATCCAGACTGCCGACATTCCCCAGGCGGAAGGACGACCCGGCAAAGGTCGCCCCATCCAACAGGGCCACATGAGCGTGGAACTTGTCCAGATACTGCTCGGCCAGGCTGCTCAGCCGGATATCCATCCACTCCATTTGGTCTTGTCTGTAGACATCTCCGTGGTTTTTCATAAAGGAAAAATGCTGTATATCCGCCTGGCGGGCGAGTTGATAGATCTGATCCATATCCCACGTCTGGAGCCCAACCGTGTCTTTGGAAGGCAGCGGGTGTGTATGCTGTACAGGCTCCTTCCCGCCGAGCAAATACAGCTTGCATTCCATATTCAGAACATCAGATGAAGGCGGCTCACCGTCTTTTGGTACTTTTCGGCTATGAATCGTGACTTGCGCCTGACTCTCATCCATATTCATGGACAATGTCAGCATGATATCCACATCAAAATCGGTCGAAGTGACAATAGGCTGTGTAAACACGATATCCCGAAGTTCAATGGAGGTTGTACGCAGATGGCTTCCGCTCAGTCGGTATACCATATCCAGCAGCACCACACCCGGAAGGGTGCAGACGCCGTGAACACGATGATCTCTCACGAAATAGTCGCTGTGGCGCAATCGCTGTAAAAATGATTCGGTTGCGGGCAATGTCATGATCCGTGTCACTCCCTTCTCATAGCTTGATGAAATCAAAAAAGCTCGATTGCTCCGAATGTTCTGGTAGCTGTTGCATTGGCAGCACAGGTGAAACATTGGACGAAGTCTCCACCGATTCCGTTGTCTTAACGGGTGGCCAGCAATACTTGCGTTGAAAAGGTGAATCAGGGGAACGAAGCGGCAGGCTCACCATGCGTTCGGCAGGAATGCCTTCATTGCTTACAATGACGTGTGCGTTATTGCCTCCAAGTCCGAATGCACTAATGCCTGCCCGCAGTATGTCGCTTGGACCACTTCCCCACGGCTGGTGCTGCTGTACGATATAAAAAGGAGATTCCCCGAACTGGAACCGCGGATTGGGTTGGTCGCAGTGAATCGTCGGCGGAAGCTCACGGTGAGCAAGGGAGAGCAGCACCTTGATCAGGCTGGCAATGCCGGATGCACTTAGCAGATGCCCGATATTGCTTTTGACACTGCCAACGCCGCAAAACTGGCGCTGATTTGTATATTTTGCAAACACACCTGTCAAAGCCTTAAGTTCAATGGGATCACCGATCAGTGTCCCTGTTCCATGTGTCTCGATATAGCTGATGGTGGAAGGATGAATGCCTGCATGTGAAATCGCTTTTTCCAGCAATTCCTGCTGGGCTTCCGGGTTAGGTGTGGTAATGCCCATCGTTTGTCCATCATTGTTGATAGCGGTACCATCGATAACCCCATAGATCGCGTCCTGATCTGCAATAGCTGATGACAGCGGTTTAAGTAATACAACGCCGCAGCCTTCACCTAGCCCGATGCCGTTTGCGTCCGCACTGAACGTTTTGCAACGAGAGTCCGGGGATAATACGCTGGCAGCTCCCAGCATCTCGTAAGGCGCATCATCAAGCAAAATGTCCACACCGCCCGCAAAAGCGAGATCGCATTCCCCATCCAGCAGACTTCGTACAGCAAGATGGACTGCGGTAAGTGAACTGGAGCAAGCGGTATCCACCACCATATTGGGACCTTTCAGATTATAAAAATGGGACAGATGTGCAGCGATAAAGTTTTGGCCGATGCCAACGATTGTATCTTTGGTGCTGCCGCCCAGCTTGGACGAAAAGTTGCTCGCTCTGGAGCCAACAAAAACGCCGGTCTGCGAATTCCATAAACGTTCCCGGCTGTAACCTGCATCTGCGGCAGCCTCCACGCTCACTTCCAGCAGCTGGCGCTGGAGCGGATCGAGCTGCTCTGCCAGCGTATCTGTTATTCGGAAAAATTCGGGATCAAACTGTTCAATGTCCCGAATGAACGCCCCAATGCGCCTGCTGGAAGCGAAGTTCCTATTAGTGCTGCTTTCTGTCAACCTCAAGCGTTCCGCCGGGATCTCGGTCATACTATCTTTGCCCTTTTGCAGATTGGACCAGAATTGGGCCGGACTCTCGGCATCAGGAAAATGACAGGCGACCCCAACAATTGCGATTTTATCCCGCTTCTTGGTTTGTTCCAGCTCCGCTGGTTTTCCTTGTGCTTCATCCACAGCATCATTCGATTCGATCAGTCCGGTGTGACCATCCATGCCTTGTTCAGCATGCAGCACAGGAGGAATGGAAGTATTTGAACGAACATCAGAAGGTTTTCCATTTGAATTTTCCACCAACTTAGAGTTGGGTTCCATTAGCAGGTCGGTCAAAGATTCGGGATAGATCCGAACCAGGTGTTTTGCTAATTGGCGCAGTGTTGGATGTTCAAGCAGCAGCGAAGGGTCTGTTGCAACATGCTGCAGCTCTCGATCCATGACCGTCAGAACCTGGACAAGCAGGATCGAATCCATTCCATAGTGCTGAAATGGGGTGTCTTCATCCAGTCGGGATTCGTCCAATCTCAGTTCTTTTGCCATCAAAACCTTGAGCCACGCTCCTGTCTTGTTCTCCAGCTCCTCCGTAAGGCTTGCGGTCATCCGCTCCACTGGGCGTGGAATTAACGGAGTGGATAACTGCTGTACTTCACTTAAAAATTCGTCTGCCTGTAGTTCCGCTTGTTGCTCTCTCTTGTGAAAATGTTCCGATGCAATTACAGCCGGCAGAATAACGGGTCCCCTGTTTTCTCTAATAATGTGATCCAGCCATAACATTCCTTCTGCATCGGTGATGCCGAGAAGGCCGCTCTGGCGATATGCTTCGCTTGTGACCTCACCAAAACCGGATTCCTGCCAGCTTGGCCACTGGATGCTGATGACCGGGAATGGAGAGATGGCACTTTCTTGGGATGCGGCTTCGGCAAAATAGTCCATATACGCGTTAGCCATCACATAATCGCTCTGCCCTGCTCCCAGCGAAGGCATCGCTGAGGACACGGAGGAGAACAGCACAAAGAAACGCAGTGGCTCCTGCCTGAACGCATGAAACAATGCATGCACCCCGCCTGTTTTTGGATCAAGCACCCGCTGCATGGCATCCGCCTGCTTGCGAATAAACGCCGGATTGGCAGTATCCACGTTGCCAGCACAATGAATAACCCCTCCAATAGGACCCATTGAGCGCTTAACTCTGGCTATTTCTGCCTGAATGGCGTTTACGTTTGTAAGAGAGATATCTGTAACAAGCACCTCCGCCCCCAGTTGTTCAAGTTCTAACAAGGATCTGATTTTGGCGCCCGTCGCAGTGTCATGGCTTGCATATACGTCCCATTCCTCCCGCTGTGGAATGGCTTCCCGTCCAGTCAATAACAGCCGCTTCACGTTGTGATGCTTCACGAAATGGCGAGCACATGCCATTCCAAGGCCGCGGGTCCCTCCGGTAATCCACAACACCTGGTTTGCTTCCAGGAAAGGTCGTT
This sequence comes from Paenibacillus amylolyticus, assembly GCF_050990605.1. Lineage (GTDB taxonomy): Bacteria > Bacillota > Bacilli > Paenibacillales > Paenibacillaceae > Paenibacillus > Paenibacillus amylolyticus_H. Next base: position 3,361,979 of record NZ_CP158832.1, on the reverse strand, counting down.
CCGGATTGGTTGAAGATTCCGTAACATCTTGGTTCATACCCGACCCATATGGAATCTCACGCATATAGGAACGCCAGCGTTTGCCATCACGGTAGCATATCTCCGGTTCCCGATCTGTTTGCTGGAACTCTGTTGTAATGCATTCAATCTTTGCCTCTTCCGATGCTGATGGATCAACATCCAGATGTCTGGATTGGATGCCTCGGTATTCGGATTGCAGCATGCGGAACAGACCCGCACGAGAGGCGTGGGCCAGATTCACTTTCGAATTACGGAACGACTCCAGGCCACAAGTCACCAACAGCAGCAGCATCCCCTCATGGCCATGGACTTCTATGACGTCCTGTACAAGCTTCAACCATTCTGTTCGGATCTGTTCTTGGCAAGCATCATCAACAGTGGTCTGTTTCATGCATGCTGTCAGATCAATCAAACCTGTCAGTCCATGCTGCAAACGTTCCTCATCTTGGAGCCGATCGTGTCGCGGATCATCCAACTGTTCTTCATTCAAAACGACCGTATGTTTAAAATGTTCTGTTAATCTCGCAGCAAGGGCCGCTGAATCCCGATTGGCAAGAATCAGAATCATTCCAACAGGATCACTTTCGTCAGAGATGGATGCAATATCCGCAAGCTGCCAGTCTTTGTGATAAGCAGTCATTTGGCGCTCCGGTGCTGCTTTCTGAATTCCAGCAGATGCGGCAGAGTTGAGACGATGCACATGTTCAGGGACAACGGCTTCCTCAGGCGATTCAAACCAGCAGCGCTCGCGCTCAAACGGATAGCCAGGCAGACTAATTCGACGAGGCTGTCGTGTGGGGTATAGAACACTCCAGTCCGCTTTGATGCCTTTCACCCACAGATCCAGTACTTTTCCGTAAATTCCTTCATTTAACCAACGGCTCACCACTTCGCCAAAATGCTCATCCATGGCAATTGCTGCCTGCACAGCCTGATAGGATTTGACATTTCCCAGGTACATTCCATCTATTCCGTCTACTTGTTCATTTGTGTTCTCATCTCCCAGGAAAAGTTGAAGACGTTCCTTCAACTCCTGAACGGATCGCAGTACGAATCCGAGGCGTTCTTCCATCTCCTGTCTTCCGGTTTGAAGCGTAAATGCCACGCGCTCCAGCCAACGTTCCGGTTCTTCCTCTGCTCCTCCGGTGAGATGCTTCTCATTCACAGCAGTGAGCAAACGTCTGGCTCGTTCCCTGAGAGCGGATCGGGTTCGCGCCGAGAGCACAATGATGAAAGCTCCTCCTCTTGTTGCTTCGTTGAACGTTGCCCCCTCATGTGGAGGGTAATGTGCTTCCTCAATAATCAGGTGTGCATTGGAACCACCCGCACCAAATGAAGACAAGCCCGCCCTGCGCGGAATCTGGACACGTTTGCCGTTTTCCATCCGCTGCAACGGCTTCCACGGTTCAGCGTCCCGCTGTACACGAAACGGGGTCTGCGCAAAGTCTATATGCGGATTGGCCGGGTCTGAATGCAGAGAGGGCACCAGCTGTCCATGTTTCAGCTGAAGCAAAATTTTGGTCAGTCCGGCAATGCCCGCCGCACTTTCGGCGTGTCCGATGTTGGACTTTACTGACCCGAGAGCGCAAAATTGCTGCTGGTCCGTAGATTCTGCAAACGCTTTGCTCAGACCGGCAACCTCAATCGGATCACCGAGCGATGTACCTGTCCCGTGAGCCTCCACATAGGTAATGGTATCGGCGGAGATGTTCGCCTCAGCAATGGCTCTCCCTATGACACATGACTGTGCTGCCGGATTGGGCACGGTATAGCCATTTGTTTTTCCACCGTGATTCAGTGCACTGCCTTTAATAACCCCGTAGATATGATCTCCGTCTTCGATTGCCTTGTTGAGCGGCTTGAGAATGACTGCTCCGACACCCTCACCAGGAACATAGCCGTCCCCTTGTGCACCAAAGCTTTTGCATCGGCCTTCGCTTGAAAGGAAGCCACCCTGGTTCAGTAAAATATACTTGTTTGGATGAATCGATACGTTGACACCGCCCGCCACCGCCACCTCGCATTCCTTCAATATAAGACTCTGACAGGCCAGATGAATCGCAGTCAAGGAAGAGGAGCACATCGTATCAACAGCCATGCTTGGTCCATTGAAATTGCAATAATACGATAGTCGGTTGGCGATAGATGCCGGATTGCCACTTAAAGCAACGGAGGAATCTCCCTTGGCCTGAGCCTGAGCGGCGTACAGCTGGTATTCCTCGTACATGACTCCAACGTACACGCCAACCCTGTTTCCCCAAGTATCTCCGGTTGCAGAAGCCAAACCCTCCGGTGTATACCCCGAATCCTCAATCGCTTCATACGCCGTTTCCAGGAAGAGCCGCTCCTGCGGATCCATCATCTGTGCCTCTCTAGGCGAGATATGGAAAAACAAGGGGTCAAAACGATCCACACCCTGGATGAAGCCTCCCCACTTGCTGCCAGACTTCGGTGAATTCGTGTCCGTATGGTGAATATGCAGCCTGTAATCCCAGCGATCCAACGGAATTTCAGTGACACTGTCCCTGCCTTGCATCAAGTTATCCCAAAATTGTTGCAGATCGTCCGCCTCGGGGTACCGTCCGGACAGGCCAATAATGGCGATATCCTTGTCAAGTGAACGCACTTGAGCATCTGCTGGCGCCGAGGGGCGCTGAGCTGGACGCTGGAAGGCACGAAATGGAAGGTGCTGCAGGCCGGATCGCGCACTCTTAGTCTTCTCCGAACGTTCCTTACGTTCTTCATATGGCAGCGCAGGAACCGGAATCAGGCGATTAACGGTATCGCGGTGGGTCTTGATCAGATATCCACTCAACTCTTTGAGCGTCTGATATTCAAAAAGCAGTGTTTTGGACAACGGCCCGAAAGTACCCTCAAGCTGATCCGTCAATTGGGTAATGCTAATCGAGTCTATACCATACTCTTCCAGTCGGGCGTGGCTTACAATTTGATCTGCGGGCACTTTGAGTACCGCGGATAAGGACTTTTTCAGAAAACTATCCAATGCTTCCGCCAGTATATTGTCTGCTGCTGTTGTCTGTGCTTGCTTCGCCAAACGATCCGCTCGCAGACTGGTATGACTTGTACGCGGTAATGGTACGCTCTCAGGAACGAACGGTGCTGACGGGAAAGCGCTCGGGTATCGCTGGCTCAGAAATGCGGAAGCAGATTGCAGCGTTGGATATTCCACAAATAGAACATAACTCACATCCAGCCCACATTGCTCGTTCAACCTTTGGGCCAAGAGCGTTAATTGAGGCTGGTCCAGTCCGCATTCAAGCCAATCCGCTTCGCGGCTAATCTCATCTGGTCCCACACCAAGCAGTTCCGCAGCCAATGTTTGCAACACAGACATGGCACTTGCTTCTGAAACGAATGGGGTATCCTGCGTTGTACGGTTCATATTCCAACGTGCCTCCAGGCTGGAAATCAGCTTCGGAATATCTCCTTGTACCCCAATGATTTCACATTCTGTGGACTGAAAAGCTCTGTACAGCAGCATAATACCTGCTTCAAGATCCAGTGGACGCATTCCCGTACTTTCCCATAACCCCTTCTCTTCAATAGGGCTTAAATGCATGCCGCCATCTTTCCATAACGGCCAGTGGATGGCCAGGGTCCTTCCTTGCCGTTTGCCGGCAAGCATTAACTGATGACGATACTGTGCATAGCTGCCCATATATCCGTTGGCCGCAGCGTAATCGCATTGGCCCGGATTTCCATATACTCCCGATATGGAGGAGAACAGGATAAAAAAGTCCAGCTTCATGTCCCGGGTTGCTTCATCCAGATGTAAGGTGCCAGCAACTTTTGGAGCCAGCACCTGCTCCATTTCGGCTTTTGTTTTGTTCAAGATGTACTGATCTCCCGTTAAACCTGCGCTATGGATGATTCCATCCAGACGGCCGAAGCTATGCTGAATATAAGCAACAAGCTTCGAAGTATCTTTTTCGCGGGATATATCTCCTTGGCGATAGATGATCGTGGTACCATTTGTTTTCAAGGATTCCCACGCTTGCTGCTGATTGGCTGATATGTCTGATCTACCTGTCAAAATCAGCGTTGCGTTGACTACCTTAGAGGCAATCTCCCGGGCAAAAATATGGCCCAAGCCACCTGCCCCTCCTGTAATCAGGTACACACCGCCATTCTTCCAAGGCATGGCATCCGTTTCAGCAGGCAGATGGAGGGATTTCCAGTGAAGCACTCTCCGTTGTGCGTCTTGATAGCCGATATATACATGTTCAGACTCTCGGTTGGCTATTATTAGTTCGGCAGCACGATTGGCATTACGCGGTTCTCGAGGCCGGATCTTCGATTCTGAATAATATCCCTCTCCCTCTTCCATATCTTCAATGAACTGAACATGAATTCGGGGATTTTCCAGTGCCGCAGTTCGCAGCAATCCGGTTAATCCGCTATATAGCCGAAAATGATCTTCACGGCTGTACAGCAGCTGAATAAGCACATTCTCAGCATTGGATGAACTGCTCACCAGTTGTTGAAGTACGTGAAGTACCTGGGTTGAAGCAGACGCAAACCGTTGGGAGCTTGCACCAATGTTGTTAATATCAGCAACCTTTTGAGAACCAAGCGCTACGATCTCGGTTGATATTTGCTCTCGCTTCAGTCTTTCCTTTATTTCCTCCGAAAGTTCTGCCCAAGGTTCAGCCAATATTACGATATGCCTGTCATAAGCGGGCCTCCACTTATTCAGGACAGCGGCGGTTTTTTCCCAACGAGGTACCAACATGGCTGTTGTTCGCGCATCAGGCTCATCCCCCGGAACTATACCGTTCTTCAAGGCTCTGCAGCAAAGTCCCTGAATAAGAACACATGGAACCCCTGTACTGGAGAACAAATCAATATCCAGCTTAGGCATGGCATCTGCAGCGGAGGAAGCGGAATCAGAGCTGTAACGCACATGAGCCCACATTTCTTCAGTGCAGGGGCCCAGAACCTGAATTTCATCCATGGCATAGGGAATCGGCAGCATGGCATTTGCGTTTTCCAGCTCTTTGCCTTCTTTTTCCTCCTTGTCCTCCATCCACAGCCCGATCGCGGATTGCAAAGCCCCGTCCAGGATGGCTGGATGCAGTACATAGGATTGCATTTCATGTTTTAGTATAGAAGGCAGGCGAAGCTGTCCTAACACCTCACCTTCTCCCACGTTTAACTCAACCAATAACCGATGGGCGGGCCCATAGTTGAGACCACCTTGTTCGTAAATTTTGTAGCATTGATCCGCAGATAATCGTTTGGTGTTGCAGCGTGCCTTTATCTCGCCCGGATTAATCGCCATTGCTGCTGCAAGCTCGGGTTCCAGTGAGACAATACTGGCATAACCGCTGCTGTGCACCCTTTCGCTCGATTCATCCGCAGACACCCCGCTGTACATTTCATATTGAATAGGCTGCTCCTCTAATGAGGCATGTAATCGAATATGCAGAGGCACCGGCGTCTCCCTGACAACAAGAGGACGCATCCACACATGGTTATTCAAAACAACTGCAACATTCTCTCCTTGCTGCTCGCCTAGAGCATCGCTGACTGCAGCGTGCGCCATTTCAAGGTAGGCCGCACCGGGTAGAATCCGCTCTTGTCCGATCCGATGATCATTCAGGTAAAATTCCTGGCCGGTCAGAACTGTCACGTATTTTTGCTCCGACAAGTTGGACTTATTCTCATGAAGCAGTGGATGAATAAAAGGAATATGACCGGCGTATCCGTTAGGGGAAGAATCCCGCTTCATCTGGAATTCCACAGAAGGTTCATCAGAGACCCAATACCGTTCTTTGGCAAATGGATACGTAGGCAGGCTAATCTTATAGTGTCTGAATCCGTCATGGAGCAAGTTCCAGTCCACATTCAGGCCTTTCACCCAAAACTCCAGCAATTTTCCGAATTTGCGTTTGGTAATCCAGTTCATTAGAGTATGGCTCATGTCTGCATCGGTTGAAAGTATGGATAGCGGCTGTTGTGCATCGCCTGCATATCCCACATACATGTCGTCCATATCCTGATCTCCCGAACAGTAGCTTTCCAGTTTCGAGCTCAGTTCCTGTAGCGAATCTGTCACGATGCCAAGACGCATGTTCATCATCTCACGTCCGGTTTGCAGCGTATAAGCGATGTTCGCCAATTGTTCCTCTTGATATCGATTGGATCGCAGAGCCGTTAACATGCGTTCACACAACTCACGAAGCTGGTCTTCATTCCGGGCTGACAAAACGATAAGCGCCTGCTGCTTAGCTGGTTTATCCTGCTCAGCCAGAAACATATCTGACTGCTCGGGACAATATTCCTGCACAATGATATGGGCATTGGAACCCCCGGCACCAAATGAGGAAATTCCCGCAATCCGCGGGACTTCCCGTGCAGAGTCTCCTGAATCTATCGTTTTTCTGTCCCAGTCACTTAATTGCTTCTGCACTGTAAAAGGTGTCTTGTCGAACTGAATGTGTGGATTAGGCGGATCCGCATGAATGGAAGGAACCAGCTGCCGATGCTTCATCTGCAAAAGGACCTTGGTCAGGCCTGCAATGCCTGCTGCACTTTCGCAATGACCAATATTCGATTTGGCTGAGCCAATGGCACATTTGTTGTTCGCTGCGTTCCCTTTCCTAAATGCCTGGGTTAACCCTGTAATTTCGATGGGATCTCCCAGTGAGGTGCCTGTCCCGTGAGCTTCGATGTAGCTGATGTCTGCAATGTCGATTCCTGCCTCAGCAACGGCTGTTTCAATAACCTCCGCCTGTCTGGAAGGATTGGGAACCGTATAACCGTTCGTTTTGCCGCCGTGGTTAACAGCAGTTCCTTTAATGACGCCATAGATATGATCACCGTCGGCTATGGCACGGTTTAAAGGTTTAAGCATTACAGCCCCTACACCTTCTCCGGGGACATAACCGTCACCGCCTTCACCGAAGCTTTCGCAGCGACCTTTCGAAGAGAGGAATTGCCCCTGTGTTAACATCACATATTTATTGGGGTGAACAGATACATTGACACCTCCGGCGATTGCGGTTCGGCATTCTTTTTTACTCAGACTCTGACAGGCCAGATGAATGGCCGTGAGAGACGAGGAGCACATGGTATCTACTACCATGCTGGGCCCATGAAAATTACAAAAGTACGAGACACGATTGGCAATGGAAGCCGGATTACCGTTTAATGCCAATGGCTCTCTACCCGCAATCCTGGCTTCAGCGCCATACAGCTGATACTCCTGATACATGACTCCTGTGAACACACCGACATTCCCTATCTGATCCGGGGGGGCATCTGGACCTGCGGCCTGTTCGCGGGTATATCCCGCATCCTGAAGCGTCTCGTACACACATTCCAGAAACAGTCGCTCCTGTGGATCAATTCGTTCAGCTTCCTTCGGAGAAATCTGAAAAAAGAGTGGATCAAAACGATCCACTCCATCCAAAAACCCACCCCATTTTCCAGAATGTTTTCCTTTGCTCGCTTTCATCTCGGTATGAATCCGGTAATCCCAGCGATCTTCCGATATTTCGGTGATGCAGTCCTTCCCGTGTTTCAGGTTCTCCCAGAACTGCTCCAGATTACCAGATTTCGGATATCGTCCTGACATGCCAATGATGGCAATGTCCAGAGATTTGCTGTGCACATGTTCTTCGCTGATCAATTCTCCGCCTGCGCTGGTCGCAGCTGTAATTTTTCTCCGCGAGCCAGCAGACGGCTGCCGCTTATTGAGCGAGTTCGGGCTTTCAGACTTCCGTATTGTGCTGGACTCCAGCTCTGAAGTACGGAGTTGCAAGTCTGGATTGCTTTTCGCCCGCGTCCCTGTGAGCTGCTCCAGTCGTTCCCGGTGATGGCTCATGAAATACCCGGCAAGCTCCGCTATATTTTGGTATTCATAGAACAATGTCTTGGACAGCGGACCAAATTGCTGTTCCAATTGATCCGTCAATTTCATCACCATCACGGAATCAATGCCATAGTTCTCCAGAGGTGCTTGTGCATCGATCTGCCTTTCCGGCAGCATAAGACTAGAGGACAACACTTTTTTCACATAACGAATGGCTTTGTCGCTGGTATCGTCCTCACTCTCTTCATGAGGCGTCTCTCTCAAGCTTGACTCCTGTTTTCCAGATTCGGACAACAGTCTTTGCAGCTGCTCCGCTGCCTGCTGATCGCTGAGCTTTCCTTGCTGAATCTTGCGATACAATGTGGATAGTTGGTCTTCCAAAGCGATCACCTCCTTAAAGAAAAACGTCAATCGATATCATTGCTGAAAAAGTTAATCCGCATTTCGCAAAATTCTTAAAAACCGGTTTAAAAGCAAGCAATACAAGTGCAACTACTTGAGATGCATTAGCTGATCAAGAGTACATTCCCCGCTGCGTATTTTCTCTACAAGATGGAGGTACTTCTCGTCATTGGAATGGCTGTATGCTTCGTCCGTATTCATAATCGGTGCTGTCCCGGAAATACCCATGAAGCTTCGCATTTGATCAGCCTGCCCCTGCATGATGACTACAGGTGACCTTCTCGCTTGCAGTGTCTGTTGGAGAGAACGCATCGCATTTTCACGCTCCAGTGGAGCTGCTCCTGATATTCGCTCCATGTTCTGTCTCGCATGAGTATTCATATGCATACCGCCCTCTTCCCACAAGGGCCAATTAATGGAGAGAGTAAACCCGTGACGTTCTCCCAGCTGAACACGATCATTACGGTATTCGGAATATTCGTCCATAAACGCATTCGCTGCGGCATAATCGGCCTGCCCCACATTGCCATGCACTCCGGCAAGCGAGGAAAACAATACAAAAAAGTCCAGCCTGAAATACTGGCTTGCTTCATCCAAATGAACCGTTCCAGCAACTTTTGGAGCCAGCACCTCCTCGATGTCATCAAGCTCCTTTCGGATCATATAGCTGTCGCGAATTAGGCCTGCATTATGAATAATTCCATGCAATTCGCCGTGGTTTCGTCTGATTTCCAGCATCAGTTCATCTACAGCTTCCCTCTTCGAAACATCTGAACGCCGATAGATGACCTCTGCACCCATCTGTTCCAGCAACGCTATTCGCTGGTGATCTGAATCATCCGGTTCTGAACGCCCCGTAAGGATGAGAACGGGATGTTCCGCCTGCTTGGCGATATGCTCCGCTATGATAGATCCAATTGCTCCCAGACCGCCTGTAATCAGATACACGCCTCGATCTTTCCAAGGCAGCTGCACCAAGGATGAAGGTGAAGTATCGACCTCTTTCCACAATGATGTATATCTTTTATCGTTCTGATAGCGGATATGTGTGTCGCCAGCGCTTTGACTGCTTTCCGTCAGGATCCGCACCACTCGTTCGGTACTCTGAAGATCATCTGCTTCAATGATTTGAACGATGATTTTCGGATTTTCCAATTCAGCTGTTTTCAGCAAGGCAGATAATCCTCCGAATAATTTGTACTGTGCCCGCTTCGCAACCAGCAGTTGAATGAGTACAGCACCTTCCGGTCTAGCTTTGAGCAACTGCTGCACATAACGATATGCTTTCTTAACAGCAAACAAGTAATGCTCATCCATCAAGTCGGAATAGTCAACCCACTCCGCTGGGTCTGGACTAAGGGATACATACTGTACATTCGGAAGCTTGGCAGCCATGATGTGTTCCTGCTCGGTCCAAGGGCCAGATAACATAACGATATGACGACTGTATACCACCTCAGGCACAACGACTGCTTCCTGCTCCTTCCACTCTTTTGCAAACATCAGTGTTTGTGATTCGGTTGGAGATAATGTTTTCCCCATGTGAATCCCTCCCTTTAATGGTTTGCTGGTGAAGCCCTCGAATTGCACACATACATTTCCATCCTCATCACACAAGTCGATGTCCAGCTTTTGCAGCGAATAAGATGACTTATGTCCCTTACTGTAACGAATATAAGCCCACATGTGGGCTGTGCAAGGACGGTGGAAAACGACCCGCTCCAGTGCAAAAGGAAGCAGCGGACTTGGATTTGTTTGCAGTCTGTGATCATCAGGCATCGAACTTGCAAGCAGCAATCCAATGGCGGACTGCAAAGCCGCATCTGCCATGGACGGATGCAGGACGAAATTACGAGCGGAGTCCCTTACCTGAGCAGGCAGTGCGAGCTTGGCCAGCACTGTGTTTTCTCCCGTATAGAGCGTTTCGATCCCTCGCATGGCTGCGCCATAGTGCAGACCCATCTGTTCAAATGCCTGATAGCATTCATCCGCTGTCCACGGTTTGATGCATCTGTTTCGTATTTCTGCCAGATTCAGCCTTAAGTTTTGTGATTCGGATTTCAGCAAAGCCAAACCCTGACTGTGCAGAAGCTGGGCTGACGCATCTTGGGTGTATACTTCATAGTGGATGACTCCCTGCTCTTCCGTGTACAAACACACATGAACGTCGGCAGCCTGAGCGTCGATCACCACGGGTTTGCCCCAGATGATATTCTCCAGAACAATCACCTCAGGCACGGAATCAGCATGTTCAACAGAACGTTTCACAGCCTCGCGAGCCATTTCCAAATAAGCCACTCCCGGAAGTACCCGGTAGGTTCCGACCTGATGATCTGACAGGAAAAATTCATCACCGCTGAACCGTGAGGTAAAACGCTGCTCCGATAACAGGGATGTATTATGGTGAAGCATCGGATGAAGCACAATGGTATTGCGGGAATCTGCCTCGGTGGTATTAGCAACAGGCAGCACCGTTCCTTTGACGTCAGGCAGCCAATATTTTTCCCGCTCAAACGGATAGGTGGGCAGACTCATTTTGTCTGGCGTTATTGCACCATACATTTGCCTCCAGTCCAGCTTCGCGCCATTCACCCATAATTCCAGCAATCGATCCACGTTAACTTGCATCATGGCCAGTCTGACATCCTCAGAAGGAGGTTTGTTCGCTTCTTGCTCCGTGTCTAAAGGCGTATACGAGGTTCGATTAACCCGCCCTCTGTAGATCCCGGGTATGGCTTGTTTTAATTTTCCGGTTTGAATGGTAACCAGTCTATCGATCAGTTCACGTATCGTGCTTGCTGTAAAAGCCAAACGTTCTTCCATTGCCTCTCTGCCGGTTTGAAGTGTATAGGCCAGCTTGTCTAACACCTGATCATCCAATGTTTGGCGGCTAATATATAGTAGAAGTTTCTCCGCCACAGCAACCAGCCTTTCTTCATTTCGGGCAGACAAAACGATCATTACCGGTTGTTCCGACTTACGTTCTGTCCTGCCAGAAGAGCTTTCTATCACAGGAAAAGAAGGTTGAGCAGAAGCAGGAATGTATTCTTCAACGATTACATGAGCATTTGCGCCCCCAGCGCCAAATGAGGATACACCGGCGATGCGCGGTATTTCCCGCATTTGTCCGTCTACCTCTACCATCGGTCTTGACCAATCACTGGCCTGCTGCTGTACGATAAACGGCGTATTTTTGAAGTCAATTTCCCTGTTCAACTCTTCGGCATGCAGGCTGGGTGCGATCTGACCATGTTTCAACTGAAGAATAATCTTGGTAAGTCCGCCAATTCCGGCAGCCGATTCCATATGTCCAACATTGCTTTTCAATGACCCAATGGAACAGTATCCCTTATCCTGCGTATCCTGGCGAAACGCTCGGGCAAGTCCAGCCATTTCAATCGGATCTCCCAGGCTTGTCCCGGTACCATGAGCCTCGATATAGCTGATCCAGCGGGCGTCAATGCCTGCTTTGTTGATCGTCTCCCGAATCAGGTCTCCCTGGGCTGCAGGATTGGGAACCATATACCCATTCGTCTTGCCGCCATGGTTAATGTGGGTTCCACGGATGACCGCATGGATCTGATCGCCATCTTCAACCGCTTTGGACAGTTGTTTCAGGATTACCACCCCGACGCCTTCCCCGGGTACAAAACCATCCGCCTCCTGAGCGAAGCTCTTGCATTTACCGTCAGCTGCCAGCATCTGCTGGGCACATAAGGCAACATAGCTTGAAGGATGCAGGTACAGGTTCACCCCGCCTGCAATCGCTGCCTCACATTCGCCGCGGCGAATGCTCTCACATGCTTCATGGATAGCCGTGAGTGAAGAGGAGCACATCGTATCCACCGGCATACTGGGACCATGGAGGTTCAGCAAATAGGAAACCCGGTTTGCGACCGAACTGAACGAGGTCTGCGGGAACCATTCACTACCTTCATTCCATAGAGGTGGGCCGTAGAGGTTGAAGCCACTTTTGGTAATGCCCGCGAACACCCCCACTTTACCATTGTACTGTCGATCCATCTGTTCCCTTGTATAGCCCGAGTCTTCAAGCGCTTCCCATACAGTTTGCAAAAAGAGCCTTTCCTGCGGGTCCATGTTCATGACCTCTCGGGGAGAGAGCTGGAAGAACAGCGGATCAAAATCGGCGTATCCTTCAATGAAGCCGCCCCATTTACTGTAGCTTTTGCTTTTGCGCGCGGCTTCCTTGCGATCCGGTTCATAGAATCCTTCAAGTGACCAGCGTTCTTCCGGAATTTCCGTGATGCAGTCTTTGCCTGCAATCAGGTTGTCCCAGAATTGCTCCAGATTATCTGCCTGCGGATATTTACCGCTGATGCCAATAATGGCAATCGGTTCATTGGCAGCCAAGTTTTTAGCTGCTGTCATAGGTACAGTCTTTGCGGGAACGAAAACAGGCTCATGCATCGTCCCTTCCACTGCCGAAAAGGTTGGCTTGATATGGGATTCGCGTGTTTGTTCAGGCTCTTTATCAGGCAGATTTGGTAGAGCCGCCGCCAACAGCTCCTGTCTGTGCTGCTTCATAAAATAATGAATTAATGATGCAAGTGTTTTGTGCTCAAAAAACAACGTGGAGTTCACGCCGTCAAAATGTTTGCGCAACTGATTTGTCAGTTGAACAATCAGGATGGAATCGATGCCGTAAGCCTCCATTAGTTCGGACTCATCAATGTGTTCAGGTGACATTCGAATAACCTCTCCGACCAGACGTTTAAAAAATGTCAGGCTGGCCTGCCACATCTGATCGGAATCCAGTTCTGACTTTGACTGTGACAGTTCTTCTGTTTGCATATTGTTCACGTTCATGACCGATATGTCTTCAAAAGGAATTGGCTCATGGTTCGACCTGGCCTCCGCAGGAGGTATAGCCATGGATATATATCCGTCGCTGAAGGCGGTGATGATCTGCTGCCCAAGACTCTCACCTGGTTCGGCTGGCAGCATTGCCTGTCCAAACCCAGTCTCTTGCAGCGTCTTCTGCCATTGCTGCTTGCCAACAACAGGGGAGCCCCCGATACGGATATCATCATCTTCATACAGCCACCAGCCTTCCAGCAAACCAAATGTCAGGTGGCTAAACAGCGAGCTGTGCGTCAATTCATTCAGCAGAAGCAGGCCGTTTAGTTTTAACAGATCATGTACGTGACCCAGGGTGCGTCTGATGTTCCGAGTAGCATGAAGAACATTGGCTGCGATGACCAGATCATAACTCCCTGGATCATAGGATTGTTCGGCAGGAGGTTTTTCGATATCCAGCAGGGTGCAGTTTAGATAAGGGTGATTCTCCCCATAGGTTTTTTCTCCATGGAGCAGGAATGCTTTTGAGATGTCGGTGTATGCATACTCCGCAATAGAGGCGGCAAAGGGTTTGATCCGCTCAAGCACCTTTTCGGTCGTTCCTCCTGTCCCGGCACCGATTTCAAGAATACGCAAGCTGGCTTGTGGATTGGATTCAAGTCGCTCGGCGAGGTACGCTGCGGCGGTATCGGCCAGTGTTTCGTTGAAATAGTCTGCCGCTGAATTATGCTTGTAAATGTTCTGCACCATATCCATCGCTCCGTCGGGGAACATGATATTGGTGGCAGCCAGCTCTCCTCTGACAATCTCCGGCAGGCTGCGTATCATCTGGTCGACTAACTTAACCTGAGGCGCAAAATCCGGGTCCAGCAGCCATTGCTTCATACGCTGCTCCCATACCGACCACATCGAATCAGTAGCAAGAGACTGTTGCGACAAGGTATACTGCTCTATACGCTTTCTGCTTTCCTTCATCCAGCGATCATAGAGGACAATAGGACGGTTTGCCGAATCAGCTGTGATCATCTGCTGCAACTGAATCGACAGCAGCCCAGCCAACAAGGACTCGAATTCGTCGTTAAAGGCGGCCCATTTTGCTAGAATCGGCTTTATGTTGAGCTGTTGTCCAGAAAATCGATTCATGAGCTGGTGGCGCCCTATTTGCTTGGCTTCAGGCGCTACCATAAACATACGATCAGACGCTGTGCCTTCCACTGCCCCTGGCTTGTCCGTCTGAATGAACGCCAGCTGATGCTTGCCCCCTGCCATCAGCAGTTCCAGCGCTCGTAAGGCATCCTCAGGATGTATGGAGCCAATTCCCGACTGATTTAGTCTTTGCTTGAAAGCGGCAGGCACCTGACTGGCGATGCCGGTCTCAGCCCAGTACCCCCAATTCATCACTTTTACAGGGAATTTCCAGGTTTGTGCTGCAGCACTCATGCCGTCGATAAAGGCACATCCGGCGGCATATCCGGCTTGTCCAGCTGGTGTGGTGAATGAGCTCATGGAGGAGAAAAACAGCATAAAATCCAGAGGCTCTTGTCCAAAAATGTTCATCATATTCACACTGGCATCCAGCTTGGAAGACAATACACTGCGGAAATAATCCGGAGTCATCTGAGACAGACTTTGATCCATCAGGCCTACCGCAGCATGCACAACCCCGTGAATGGTTGGCGCCAATGATTTGATCTGGCGGTATGCCTCTTGCAAGCTGTACTTGTCAGCTGCATCCGCAGAAATATACAGCGGTTCGGTTCCCAATTCGCCAAGGCGTCTGCATAGCTCTCCGATCCGTGCATCGACCGCTCTTCGGCCAATCCAGATAAGCCGCGCCTGATAGCGCCGAATCATATATTCACTCCATACTTCCCCAATGCCGCCCGCACCGCCAATAACGACGTAGACGCCATTTTTTGTGAATGCTTCATGCGTGTCACCCGTAGAGCAGACGTTCACAAGTATACTTTCATATCCTTTTCCATTCCGCCAGGCGCGCGTATTCCCATCCCATATCCCTGGAAAATGGCGTTCGGGATGCGCTCCGATGTCATGGACATCATCCACATCCAGATGGCAGACCCTCCAATCCGGCATTTCTTTGGCGAGGGAACCTGCCAGTCCTCTAATTCCGGCGTGCGCAGGATAGATCGTTTCTCCAGCCAATACGCTGCAGGCCTTTTCCGTTATGATGGTCAGATCGAGTCTGCGTGCGTCATAGCCCAGATTTATCAAGACTTTAATGAAGAGAAATATCTGAAACAATCCCTGGTTCTGCTCATTGATCACGTCCACAGCATGCTCCGGCTCCTGAACGATGCTTGAGGGCGGCACAATCCAGATCAGACGGCTGATTACGCCATGGCGCTTTAACTCGAGTTCCAGTTTTGTTTCTGGTGAATCCCCTTCAACCGCAACAGGTTTCAGGTCGGGATACCATTGCTGAATAACGTCCTGCTGCCTCGACGTCCCGCCTAAGATAATCCCCGAACCGCCGAAAGACATGGACATAGGTTGGGTTACATCCGCACTGGTCGATACTTCTCTCCAACTTGGCGCATAAGTCATCGCTCCCGAGAGCGGAATCTGTGTCAGTGTCTGCTTCTCCGAGGTGGCGTAAGCTATTGTTTCATCCGGTATTGGCTCTGCAAATGTATTGGACTCTTTCTGAATAACGCCGGATGGTTCCCCAGGGTACGGTCTGTGCAAAATCGTCAGTCCTCTAAGTTGCAGGACTATTCTTCCCTGGTCGTCACACAGATCGATCTGCACTTTGCTAGCCGTTCCGGAAGAATCCTGTTTCGGCAAAAGACGCACCCATGCCCAGACGGAATCCGGACAGTCTCGATAGATTACAGCCTGATCCAAGGAAAACGGGGTAACCCCCCCTTCCTTGAATTGCGGCAATCCGATGCATGCCTGTATAGCTGAATCCACCAGAGCCGGATGCAGACCGTACTCCTCAGCCGTAGATTCAAGAGACTGCGGTAGTTTTAACTGTGCCATGACTTGTCCCTCTCCAATATGAAGACGCTGAATCCCTTGATGACCCGGTCCATAATACAGGCCGGACTGCTCAAAGAAACGGTAACATTCAGCAGCCGTCATCGTTTGTTTCCCGCATTGCAACAGCAAGGATTCCAGATCGATCGTTGGATAGGATAAGGCTTCACGAGTGGACGTCGAAATCGTTCCTATATGATGTACATTCCGTTTGGTTGGTTCGGATCTTACGGATCTCGGATTGTTTTCCCCGCTGGTTATTTCGTAACGGATTTCACCAGTGTCCAGCGGAGTCAATCCTAATTGCACCTGGAGCATGCCCGGTGGAACTGAACGTAGTTCCATCCCGAGCGGCACAGTCCAGTAGATGTCGCGAAGAACAACAACCCGGTCCTGCCGGGATGTATCTGTCGGAATAACCTGTTCCAGCGCTGCCCTGCCCATTTCAAGGTAGGCGGCCCCTGGCATGATTTTACGATTGTGAATGACATGATCGTTCAGAAAAAATTCCTGTCCGCTCCATTCTGAACTGAAACGAATCCCTTGCAGATCCGATGTATTTCGCTGGAGAAGCGGGTGAAGATAAGATGTCGGTACAGGTTGTCCCGACTTTTGCTCCTTCTGTTCAGGCACCCAATAACGTTCTGTGGCAAACGGATAAGCGGGCAGGCTGATTCGCTGGGGCGTCCTTCCCGTGTAACCTTCAGACCACGGAATCTCAAGCCCCTTCACCCAAAGATCCAGCAGCTGTCCATACTTGCGTTTGCGGACCCAGCTTTTTACCGTTTCCTGCATATCTGCATCCTCTGCCAGTGCAGCGATGGAGGCTCTGTGGGACTTAATTTTGCCTCGATAGATGTTATCAGCCTTCTCGGGATCATAAATATAAGCGCCCAGCCGGTCTTCTATTTCAGCAATGGAATTTGCCACCAAAGCTAGTCGCGCTTCCATCGCCGCACGCCCCGTCTGGAGGGTGTATGCGATCTGAGGCAGATGACGATCCTCATATCGTCCCGATTGCAGCGCCACCAGCAATTGCCGAGCCTGTTCCTGAAGTCTCTCTTCGGTTTTGGCTGACAGTACGATGCATGCCGAAGCAGCTTTGTTCATGGAGTCCCCGTGAGCTGGATGAAGGGTCCTATCCGAATCGGCTGCCGATTCAGCCGGAATATACTCTTCAAGCAGCACATGTGCATTTACGCCTCCGAAGCCGAAGGAACTGACTCCTGCACGTCTTGGCAGCGTTCTTCCGGCAGAGTCATGGAGCGCTGCCCATGCTTTATTTTCATCGACGATGTAAAAAGGACTTCCTTCCAATTGAATGTAAGGGTTAGGTCTCTCATAATGAACTGTTTTCACAAGCGTTTTGTATTTCATTTGCAGCAGTACCTTAATGACCCCGGCAATGCCCGCAGCAAGCTCCAGATGTCCAATGTTGGTTTTGATGGAGCCCAGTCCGCAGGAAACTGAGGTTGTCAGATTGGGTTCCGCAGTTGCAAGAGTTTCCTGGAACGCGATCTTCAAGCCATTAATCTCAATAGGATCACCAAGTGGCGTGCCTGTTCCGTGAGCCTCGATGTATCCTATGGTAGATGGGTGCACACCAGCCTTTGAATATACGGATTTAATCAGGTCGGCCTGTGCTCGTGGATTCGGTGCAGTGAGTGATGCGGCCCGTCCACCATGATTTTCATCCGTAGCACGAATCAGGCCATATATGTGATCACCTGCTTGCTCAGCGGCCCGTAACCCTTTCAAAAATATCATGCCAACGCCTTCTCCGCGTACATATCCGTTAACCTCATCGGAGAACGTTTTACAACGTCCATCTGGACTCAGCATACCCGCTTTATTAAAACTGATATGATAGTCCGGGTCCAAAATAGTATTAACTCCACCCACTATAGCAGTGTCACAGTCTCCATTTCTTATCGCCTGAACAGCCCTGTGAAGGGCCACCAGCGAACTGGAGCATGCCGTCTCCACGGGTTCACTTGGACCGTGTACATTCAGGAAAAAGCTCATCCGGTTAGGACCTACGGAAGCCACATGGCCTGTGGAAGTATATCCTTCGATAACGGTATCCGCCTGTGCCAACAGCCGATGATACCCGCTGCTCGCAGTGCCAACAAAGATACCCATTTTTGAACCGGACAAGCTTGGTGGTGCATAGCCCGCATCTTCAATAGCTTTCCAGGCATACATCATCAAAAGCCGCTGCTGCGGGTCCATCAGTTCCGCTTCACGTGGGGAAATGCCAAAGAAACCAGGATCAAATTCGGCGACACCCTCCATAAATCCGCCCCATTTGATGTTGGTTTTGTTGTGAGCCTGATCAGGGTCTCCGTAATAGGCTCTCCAGTCCCACCGATCCGGTGGAATCTCTGAGATGCAATCCCGTCCCTGAAGCAGGTTATTCCATAGTGCATCAATGTCCTTCGCCATCGGAAAACGACCGCTCATGCCAATAATGGCGATGGGTTCTGGTTCTGGTGCCTTATGATGTTGATGATCGGATTCAGGCAGGCTGGGTTGTCTATGGAGTTCGGAAGATGATATTGAACCTCCCTTTTGTCCTTTCTGCTCAGAGGAATCTTCCGTTTGCTTCTCCTGTGGTGAGTCAGTAACATGCAGTCCCTCGGTGTCCATGTGCTTCTCAGGCAAAAGTGTATCCCACTGTTTCGGATAGGCTCCGATAAGATGTCCTGTTAAAGACCTTAAGGTCGAGTGTTCAAAGAAAACAGTAGGTGTGAGTTTAAGCTTAAAGTGCTCATTGAGAATACCGGCGAAATCGGTAAACGAAATGGAATCGAACCCATATTCGCCAAATTCCACATCTGGAAAGATGTCGGTCCGGTTGACCTGCAACAAGTTAGACATATGATCCGTTAAAGCGTCTTGGACTCTGGAAACGAGCAGCCGTTTTCGCTCACCCTCTGTTGGCCATGTTCGTTTTTGCGACTCAGGGATGTCGCTTGGGACGGCAACAGACGTCATGGATTGTGAAGGAGCTGTTGACACGTTCCATATCGACGGCTGATCCACCAAATCTGCGGAATCAGACATTACACCTGACAGAAATACGTCGGGTTCACCGTAAAAAGCCAGCACTTGGGATGAATCGCTGTTCATGGCCATATGCAGCAGTTTGATTCCGATACGGGTATCCATAGGGTGCATTCCCCATTGGCGTCGAATTTTCTGTTCTGCTGCTGCCCCTGGTTGCATGCGTCCTTCTCTCCAGAGCGGCCAGTTGATTGCGAGCGTTGTGCCGTTACGCTGTCCGTTCCGAACCAGCCTATCTCGGTATGTGGCGTAGGCATCCATAAAAGCATTCGCACAGGCGTAATCCGCTTGACCCCAATTGCCTGTCACAGCAGCCAATGAAGAGAACAGAACAAAAAAATCGAGCGCCATGTGGGCGGTCGATTCATCGATCCATATCGTGCCGTCCACTTTGGGAGCCAAGACGGATCGCAGTTCTTCTGAATCTTTGTGCCGTAAGGCACGATCTTTCACGACACCTGCCGCATGAATAATGCCGTTCAGCTCACCGTAATCAGACTGAATTTCCTGTACCAGTCTCTGAACTGCTTCACGGGAAGTGATGTCCGCTTTCCTGTAAAGTACGTGATTTCCGTTCAATTGAAGCTGTTGAAGATGGGCCTGCTGCTCTGGGTTTGGATTCGAGCGGCCGTTTAACAGAATCGTGGCATTCCTGACCTGACTGACAAGTGTATGTGTCAATGCTAATCCAAGTCCGCCGATGCCTCCGGTTATCAGATATACCCCGCCGTCTTTCCAAGATAATGAATTGCCAGCGGAGTGAGCAGACAGCTCCTGCCAGACCCTTGTCTGTCTGATTCCGGAAGCCGGATAGCGGGCAATTACGTTTTCTGAATGACGGCTCTCTGAAGCCACTTTATCAATCAGTTCACCTGTTTGTATGGAGGAGTGCAGCTGAATGAGCTGGCATGTTAACTGTCGATGCTCTCTTGAAGCCGTCAATAACATCCCGGCAAGACCGCTCAGCAGACCGCCCTGCGCCTCTTCCTCGAAAGGAATAACGAGCTGAATAAGTGTACTTCCGGTTTCCTTGTTCACCATTTGCTTAATTTCTTCGAGCAGGTGTGCAGCTGATTCAGTAAAAAAGCTTGCAAGCGGGTGCAGCAATGCATTGTCTTGCTCAAATCGCTCTGTGGATGCAAATATGTCCGTTGCCAGTCGCACGCAGCGGGCGTGAGGGAACGATTCACGCAATGAAGATAGCTGCCCTGTAAAATGATCCGAAATCAAGATCAGATGACTGTTGTACTCAGCGGCTGAATGCTCGGAAGAGATCTCAAGCGGCTTCCATTCCGGCGTCATTAGAATCGGCCTCACGTTTTCTTCCTTCTGTGTATCGAAATCTTTCTCCAGAACACGCGGCGTAAATCCGGTCATGCGTATACGTACCACTCCGTGCATGTCACACAGATCTACATCCAGCTTGTGAATTTTGCTGTCCTGGCTGTTTCCTGAACTGTACGTGGCAACCGCCCACATCTCTGCGGTGCAGGGGCCCAGAATATCCAACTGCTCCAGCGCAAACGGCAGTGCAGGCCTGCCGGAGGCAGCCTGGTCCGTCACAATGCCGAGCAGATATCCGATGGTGACCTGAAGTGCCGAGTCCATCAAGCTGGGGTGAAGAGTATATTCTTCACCCGAAGAGGTCAGGGATTGCGGGAGTGACAAGTGTGCTATGACACGATCCTGTCCAACATATACGGACTGTATCCCGCGTAAGCCCGGCCCAAGAACAATGCCCGTTTGAGCGGAGGCAGCGTAGAATGCTTCGCCATGAACCGGGCTAGGAGTGCAAGCCGCAAGTTCGGTTTGAATATCCCGCTTCACTTGTACCGGAAACTTGGCGAGCATAACTTGGCCTTGACTGTATACCTGTTTATGTTGATCGCTTTCCTTTCCCTGCTCCTGAACAATTTCAAAGTGCATCGTTTCCTCTTCCTCTGTCTGCTCAACAGGACGAAAACGGATGGCAAATGACGCTGATGTTTCATCCAGAATCAACGGGGCAGACCAGATTACGTTTCTCAAGCGAATCATCCTCGAATCCGAGAAATCACCCCATGCCGCATCTGCTGCAAAGCACACCCACTCCAAATGAGCTACACCCGGAAGCACCTTCATCCCCTTCACCAAGTGATCCTTGAAAAAGAATTCCTGACCGCTGAAAGCGGAAGAATATTGCAAATGCTTTACGCTGGATGTGTTCCTGTGAACCAGTGGATGCAGCACTGTTCCAAAAGCATGATTGGCACTCAACGGCTGTTTAACCCGCTGAGTGTCTTCACGTCCCGGTACCCAGTAGTCGTCCCCTGCAAAGGGGTAAGTCGGGAGCGGGATACGCCTTGCAGAGATTGGAAACAGCTTGTCGAACGAAAGATCATAGCCCTGGACATACATTTCGCAGAGGGCTGACAAATGCTCCAGATAAACAGAGGAATCCTCCGTTTCCCTGCACTGCCTTATACATTCGGCGGCGTATCGCTTCAACGAGGCGTTGCCGCGTTGTTCGTTTCGATTAACGAACCCGCTGGTTACTGAATTGCTCTCCCCTTTTGCAAGCCACTCAGTCAACTGATCAGCGAGCTGTTCTCCGTTGCGGGCAATGCAGATCAACCGATGGGCCAAATGAGATCTGCCTGTAAGTAAGGTATAACTCATGTGCAGACTTCCCGCCGCGGAGTTTTCTTTTGCATAGGACACAAGCTGCTCAGCTTGTTGACGTAGTTGATCCGCAGTACGTGCTGACAGTGCAATCAGATATCCGGGCCGCATGTCGGAATGGGCAGCAGGACGCGGGGGTGCCTCTTCAATGACCATATGGGCATTGGTTCCGCTGAATCCAAATGAACTGATCGCGGCCCTTCTCCTCTGGCCTTTTTCGGTGTCCCATGGCTTGGTCTCCGTATTAACATAAAAAGGGCTGTCACCGAACGCAATGTTGGGATTGGCCTTTTCCATATGCAGTGAAGCTGGAATGCGCTTGTGACGCAAGGCAAGCAAAACCTTGATCAATCCGGCAATCCCCGCAGCGGTCGCCAGATGCCCGATGTTGGTTTTGATGGAGCCCAGTGCACAGTACTGCTTCTGATCCGTATACGACGAAAATGCGTTAGTAAGAGCCTGGAACTCGATCGGGTCCCCGAGCCGGGTTCCGGTTCCATGCGCCTCTACCAGCTGAATGCTGGTCGGATCGATACCGAAGCGATCATAGACCTGTTTCTCCAGAGCGGTCTGTGATTTGGCACTTGGTGCAGTAATTCCGTTGGTCGTACCATCCTGATTGATGCCTGTTCCGCGAATTACGCCATGTATGTGATCTCCATCACGTACAGCATCACTGAGCCGTTTCAGCAGAACCGCTCCAGCTCCTTCTCCTGGCACAAAACCGTCTGCCCGTTCATCAAACGTATGACATCGCCCGGTGGTTGAAAGCATGCCCGCACGGTTGGCATCCATATAGAATTGGGGGGTCGATTGAATAAACACGCCGCCCGCAAGCGCCATTTCCGTTTCCCTCGCCCACAGCGACTGACATGCCAGATGAATTGCCACCAACGAGCTGGAGCAGGCGGTATCTACCGCAATGGCAGGACCTTTCAAATCGAGATAATAGGCGATTCTGGCCGGAATGATGGACCCGGCTTTCCCCCAGAACGACTGAGCCGGAGGCTGTTCACCCATCAGCTGTCCATAATCCATTTCCGTACAGCCAACGTATACGCCGCATTTACGGCCCTGCATCGAGTCGCCTGCATAACCGGCGTCCTCGAACGTTTTCCAGGCTTCCTCCAGAAAAATCCGTTGCTGAGGGTCCATGTAGGCCGCCTCTTGCCCGGAAATGTTAAAAAAGAGTGGATCAAACGCATGAATGTTGTCCAAAAAGCTGCCCTGGTCGCAAAAGGGAACATCCGCCCCATAATGCTTGGCAAGATTCCAGCGCTGCTCGCGCTTTATCAGGTCATCTCCCTTTTCGAGATGCGCCCACAATTCCGCTACGTCGCGTGAACCCGCAAATCGGCCGCTCATGCCAATGATCGCCACCGGCTCAACCGTTGTCAGCTCTTCGCTTTTGTTTCCCAATCCGTCATTTTCAATCTGGACTCGGGTGGAGACACCAAGAGCAGCAGCCGCAGGCTGATAGCGCATATATTCCGGCACGGTAATGACAATTTTACCGATGTTTTTTCGTTGATCCATGCAGCGGTAGGCTTCCTGTAATTTGTCCATCGGGAATGTCTGACCGATCAGGGGACGGATGACCCCTTCTTCTACCCACTGCATCATCTCTTTCCTGTATTCCGCGAGCACTTCGGGCTGTTCCATGCCCAGCTTGCGCAGATCCAGACTGTAGAAGCTCTGGTTGTGATTGAGTCCAGACAGGTTGACGGCATGGGCGCTTTTGAGAGCTGTCATCGCGATTTCGATGTATCTTCCATTCCGCGCAAGGCAGTTTAGTCCTTTTTGCAGCGCCTCGCCTGGCAGGGTATTTAGAATGACGTGGACCCCTTCTCCGTTCGTGAGCCGTTGTACTTCCTGTTCAAAGTCCGTAGTGGCATAGTTGATTACATAGCTGACGCCCATTTCCTGCAAATAATCCAGCTTGTGCTGCATGCTGGCCGTGGCGAAAATTTCTGCACCAAGATGGCGGGCAAGCTGAATGGCTGCAAGTCCGACACCTCCGGTTGCCGTTTGAATCAGAACCCGTTCGCCGGGTTGAATATTGGCTTTGCGGAAGGCGGCAATGACGGTCATGGCTACGACGGGCAGCGAGCAAGCTTCCTCATGAGTAAGCCGATCAGGTTTGGCAAACACTTGCTCCGCTTTACACGTAATGGCGGTGGCATGCGCTCCGAGAGAGGCATTTGCATAGAAGACTACCTCATCGCCGGTGTTTACCGTTGTAACGGAGGAACCTGTTTCGACTACAATACCGGCTGCCTCAAAGCCTGGTGTAAAAGGATACGGCGGCATGGTTGGATACAGTCCGCGAATACAGAGCAAATCCCCAAAGTTCAGGGAAAACGCTCTGACCGAAATGCGTACTTCGTCAGGCTGCAGCTCCTGCACAAGGGTCTGATGAAGCTGAAGATCAGTGATCTCCGACGGACTGCCAATATGTGTGTGATAAAAATAAGAACCCGAGGTCTTGTCATTCATTCGGGTATTGGGTGCTTCCACGTTGCTGCTGTCCACAAAGGGAGTCGATGCATAATTGGCAGATTCGGAAGGCAGCGATGTGCTTGGAAAAATGGTTATCGTTTTATCTGATGCCATTGCAGCTGCCGGTTCTGGCTCCCGAGCCTGACTCTGCAAGAGCAGCGATTCAATCGTTTTCCCGTATTGCTGCAAAATGTGTTCTGCCAGACGATCCACATTGTTATAGTCGAACAGCACGGTCGTTTGCAAGGTCAGTTTGCACTTCTGATTAAGCACGTTGACCAGATGGACGGCAATAATGGAATCGACGCCATAGTCCGAGAAACTGCGATTGTTCTGGATTCTGGACTGCTCCATCTTGAGATCCTCCGCGATGCTTTCACGGATCGCTTTTTTCACATATTGTTCAGTCATCTCCCTGGTGATGATCCCATGATCCGGAGCGGGCTGCTCCTGTTCATTGAACGATCCGTTCTGTTGTACGATATCGGCAGGACGACTGGGCTGAAAAACGTTCTTAATAACAGGTGCAGAACCGTTAGCCCGAATGACGATACCGTCACTTTTGGCGGCAATGATGTGCTGTCCATAGCGGTCTGCTTGTGCTGACGGGTAATGAACGGAATGATAGCCTTCCCGCTGAAGCATCTTTTTCCAGTTTGCGGCCGACAAGGCTGGACACCCCGGGATGCGGACATTTTCATCCGTGTACTGCCACCAACCCTCCAGCAGTCCAAAGGTCAGGTGATTTATTACGGTTTTGCGCGTAATCTCGTTTAACAGCAAGTGTCCATCCTTTTTGAGTGATGCCTTGATCATGCGAAGTGTGTCTCGAATATTCGTGGTGGTATGCAGTACGTTGCTCGCAATAATGAGATCGTACCTACCCGGTTCAATGCCTTGCTCGGCAAAAGGAATTTTCAAATCGGCAATTCTGTATGTCAAATAGGGTACTGAGGGGCTATACTGCTGCTCAGCATGCATGAGAAAGGCACGGGATATATCGGAATAACAATATTCCTGTATCTTGTGTGCGACGGGTTTTAACTTTTCAAATACGACTTCGCTTGTGCCTCCCGTACCGGCGCCGATTTCCAGAATATTCACTTTCCTGTGTCCTGTGATCTCGGACGTCAATTCATTGATTACGCTCAGCGCCTGTTCCGCAAGAATTCCGTTGAAATAATCCGCAATGGCATGATGTTTATAAATACCTTCAACCATATGCATCGACGAGTCGGGAAACATCACTTCGGTAGCGGCCCTATGTCCTTTGAGAATGTCCGGAAGAGCACGAATCATCGAATCGGCCAATCTCGCATAAGCGCGCACATCGGGATGTGAGATCCAGCCCGGAAGTCTGCTCTCCCATGCCTCCCAGGATAACCGCGTCCAGGTCGCAATCTCTTCTAATTGGAGGCTTTCAACCGGACCAGGCAACTCCTGGGCATATTCGGCAAGCATCAGGCGACTTTCATTCAGCCATTTCTGATAGAATGGGCGGACTGTTTTTTCAAACACAAAATGTTCATCCATACATCCCGCATTGTGCAGCTGCCCCCATAATAACCGAATAAGAAGCCGTTCGATGCTGCTCATCTGCTCCTGAACCGAATCCATATGTTCTGTAATGATCATCTACTACACTCCCTTTGCATATCGGTCAATGTGCACTTGGTCTAACAATATACCGTTAACATTTGATTTTCATTTAGTACAAGCATTTCGGGTTTGCGGGTCATCTTGAGTATGACGGCCTGTTGCAGGGAACCTGACATCAGCCACTCCAGAATGGGATGGGCTTCCTCAGCTTCGATGGAACCAATGCCTTTCTGATGCATGCTTTGCCTTACCTGCTCCGATACGACCGAACCAACACTGCCCCAATATCCCCAGTTGACCACTTTGATCCGTCCAGGCCATTTCCTGTTCATCTGCGAGGCCAGGGCATCGGCATAACAGCAGGCAGCTACATAGTTGCCCTGACCCGGCAGTTTCATAAAGGAGTTCAGCGAAGAGAAAAACAAGACAAAATCGGGTTGCTTCCGAAGTCGACTCATCAATGCATTCACTTGTTCACTAATTTGAACTTTGGCTGACAGCACGTTGTTGAAAATCTCTTCATCCATACGCGCCAGACTTCTGTCTGACAACACTAGTGCAGAGTGAATTATTCCATTCACCTGTCCAAACCGCTTTATGACAGACTCATAAGCCTGTTCCAGGTAACCGGGGAGCGAAGCGTCTGCCTGGATATAAAGAGGTTCCGGCCCTAACTGCCCCAACTGTTCGATTTTATGGCGAATCTCGGGACTAATAGGTCTTCTTCCCAGCCAGATCACTTGTGCGCTGTAAGTCGAAATCATATAGCGTGTCCAGACTTCGCCAATTCCTCCGGCTCCGCCAATAACCAAATAGACCCCTCCCTGCCGATAAGCGGCTAGTGGAACGGAATCGTATTCTACAGGCACCAATTCCTGGTGGTACCATTCCTGATCCCTCCACATATATGCATTTCCGTGGGGGGCCGGGATCATATCTGCAATAGCATCCATTGGGAGAATTTCGCCGTTTTTCAGATCAATGACGCGAATGGCCCAATGGGCATACTCCTTAGCAAGTGACCCCGTCAATCCATGAATAGCTGCCTGATCCGGGTCGATGGTATCATCGAAGGCAAGTGCTTGCGCATTCGTTGTAACGACTGTGAGGTGAAGATTTTTGGAGCCGTATCCCATGTGCAGAAGACTTTTGACAAACCTGAAAAAACGAGTAAGTTCGGGTACGAAGCTTTCTTGCTCTTCCCGGTTTGTTTCTGTCAAGCGATTCTCGGATGTACCGGGGCGACAATACCAGATCATATGATCGCAATCTCCCTCGGCAGCAAGCATATCCACCATCTGTGCCACAGATGCCTGTCTCGGAAAGACAATCTGCCGAGAAGCATCCCTTCTCGGGAAACGGATGTTCATATCGGCATTCTCGCAGAGAATTAGAAGTCTTTCCGCTGAAGACACCTCAGTGCCGGAAACGTCTTCACTTGATGATTGCTGCTCTAATGGGAATGGGGTCCACACCGTTGTAAGAACGGCCAGTTTAGCATTATTTTCGGTTGTTTCCTCTCCGGTCCAATCCTGCTGGGATTGGGGCGCGGCAGCCCACTTCCGTAATGCCAAACCTTCAAACTTTGCGCAAAGCAATCCATCCTCACTATAGAGCGTGAGGTCATAACGAGGCATGGAATTCCCAGGACCACTGCCCGCGGTATAACGGACTTCTACCCACATCACAGAAGAACATCTCCCGTAAATCTCCGCTTGTTGCAGTGCATAGGGCAGCCAGGGCTCAGGTGAAAGACCTTCTTCCTTATTCAAATCCATAGCAAGTGCAAGACACGCCTGAAAAGCCGAATCCAGCATGGATGGGTGGAGTCCGTATTCCTCCAGACTTTCTGTACCCGACACTGGCATGGCTAGTCGTGCCATAACGCTGTGCTGTCCTGTATACAAATGTGAGATGCAGCGGTGAGTGCTTCCATAAACCAGTCCTGTTTGAGAGAAAGATTGATAACCTCTCTCAGGTGAAACGAGCTTGTTGCCATGAAGCTTATGCCAATCAGCAGGTTGGAATACAGGCGTGTCCCCTGTGGAGCGAATCAGGGAAACGAATCCTTGACTGCATAATACGGATCGAGCCTCAGCCTTCGTATTGCTTGTAATTTCAAATCGGTACCCCTGTTGGTGTCGCTCGGCCTGCAATTCAAGATGTACAGACAACGGCTGATCCTCTACAGATGCGGGATGCAACCATACCAGATCATGCAGACGAATATGATCGTTGCCGTTTTGCTGTCTGTTATGTTCTTCGGGCGGCAGGGAATGCCGTAGAGCTGCTGCAGCCATCTCCAGATGGGCCGCTCCGGGTAAAATGCTCACCCCTCTTACTTGATGATCACGCAAAAATGATTCGTTTCCGGTAAAACGTGAACTAAACCGCTGGCTGCCCAAATAACTGGTGTTTTTATGCAGCAGCGGATGCAGCCAACCTGTCTGGCTGGGCGCTATGGCGTTCGCGGTTTCAATGCTTTCATTTCCCGATGATGAGGATAAAGAAGGGATCATGTAGTGCTCTTCCGCAAAAGGGTATCCCGGCAGGCTGATTCGCTGTGGTTTAACCGTTCCATACCACTGCTGCCAATCCAGCTTCATTCCCCGAACCCATTGCTCCAGAAGCCGAACCGTTTTTCGTTTGCGCATCCAGCTGGCTGCCAGTTCCTGCATATCGTCATCGTCTACAAGCCGATTGTTATTCCGTTCAATATCGATCTCTCCGGTAAATATCTGTTCATGTGCAGTTTCCCCGGTGATATACGCTTGCAATTTGCCAAGCATCTCCTTGATGGTATGCACCGCGAAAGCGCATCTGCATTCCATCTCTTCTCTTCCGGTTTGCAGCGTGTAGGCGATCCTGGCAAGATGTATGTCCGTATAAGCATTATCTCGAACGGCCTGCGCAAGCTGTCTCACCTTTATTATGAGGCGATCTTCGCTTTTGGCGGATAGTACAATCATTACTGGTGTATTGAAATCTCCTACCGCCGCCGATTCGTGGTCCATGTGGTTGTTCGCCCTGTATTCTTCAAGGATGACATGGGCATTGGCACCGCCTGCCCCGAATGAGGAGATACCCGCAATCCGCGGATATTCGCGCATGCCTTCAGGTGTATCCAGTACGGGGCGAATCCATGGAGCCATGTGCTGCTGAACGTGAAATGGTGTTTGACTGAACCGGATATTCGGGTTACTGCTCTCTGCATGCAGTGAAGGCACCAGGCAGCCGTGACGCATTTGCAGCAATATTTTGCTGACTCCGGCGATGCCCGCCGCACTCTCGGCATGGCCGATGTTGGACTTCACCGAGCCGATTGCACAAAATTGTTTATCCGCTGTATGTTTCTCAAATGCCCTGCGCAAGCCTTCGATTTCAATCGGGTCACCCAGTGCAGTGCCCGTGCCATGTGCCTCAATATAACTGATAGTCCGGGCATCTACGCCAGATCGTGAGATGGCTTCGCTGATCACCTTTGCCTGCTGGCCAGGATGGGGCACGGTGTACCCTTTTGTTCTACCCGCTGCATTAATCATGCTTCCTTTAACGATGCCGTAAATAAAATCCCCGTCGGCCTCCGCCAGATGAAGCGGCTTGAGCAGTAATGCACCAACACCCTCTCCGTCTACAAAACCATTGGCTCCCTCTCCAAAAGGACTGCACTCGTTGTCTGGAGTCAGCATGGTTTTTTCGGATAACCTGACATAATGAACCGGGTCAACGATCAGATTCACACCGCCTGCGATGGCTAGGTCACAGGTGCCGTTGCGCAGGCTTTCCATTGCCAGGTGAATGGCCGTCAAGGAGGAAGAGCATGCCGTATCCACGGCCAGACTTGGCCCCGTGAAATTAAACGTGTAGGATACCCGATTGGCTATGGACCAAAAGGAAGCTCCCGTAGGATAGTTGCCATTCATTACACCTGCGTACACACCCACTGTACCTGCATCGGCAAGAGCCTGAGGCGTATAGCCTGCATCTTCGATGGCAACATAGACCGTTTGCAGGAACTGTCGCTCCTGAGGGTCCATTTGTTCGGCCTCTTTAGGAGAAATGTGGAAGAGCAACGGGTCAAAGTGATAGATACCACGAATAAATCCTCCCCACCTGCTGTAAGACGTTCCTTTTTGTCCTTTCTCCGAATGATAGTGGGTTCTCCAATCCCAACGTTGTGAAGGTATTTCAGTAATGCAATTTTTACCCTGCATCAGGTTGTTCCAAAATTCTGCCATGTCATCAGCCTGAGCGTAACGCCCGGCAAGCCCGATGATGGCTACTTCACTTGTTGCCTCAGGTAGTCGTTGCTGCTTGTAACGATCAGTAAGGAGGTGAGTGGTAGCTTCTGCCGAAAATTCACCCATATTCAGTCCAAGCTCTGTTATCGATTCCTGTTGTATTTTCGTTAACCCAAGCATCGAGATCAGTTCAAACTTGCGCTTTTCCATAAAATGGTTGACCAGTGCGTCAAGGGTTGTATATTCAAAAAAGAGCACGCTGCTCACATGCTCTCCCATTTCCTTATTTAGCTGCTCAGTCAACTGAATGATGAGAATTGAATCCAGCCCATACATTTCTAGAGCTTCCGCGGGATCGATCTGCTCTGGTTCTACATCCAGAATGTCACCGATCATCTTTTGTAAATACATCATGCATGCTTGTTTTAATTCCTTGTCATCTACAGCGGGGGCTTTCGGGCTTAACGTGTTTAAGGCTGGCTCTAGTTCTTGAACTGTAATCGTCTCTTGTGGGTGTAAAAGCTCTTCCTTTTCGGCTGTGAGCAGCATCTGAGTCGCTGATGAAAAGGTTTGTTTCTGCCGGACCATTCCGTCACTTGCTGCGCTTATAATTTGCTGGCCCAGTTCTATGGAGGTAGATGCCGGGAATTCTATGTCAAAATAACCCTCCAGCTCCAGTACCGCTTTCCACTGATCAGGGTGCAGCAACGGAGTGACGGGAATACGCACCATTTCGTCTTCGAACAGCCACCACCCGCTTAGCAAGCCAAACGTGACATGGTTAAACAGGGAATCCTCAATAATTTCGTTGATGAGCAGTTTACCTTTCAAGGTCAACAATGCTTTGGCATTGCGCAAAGTGTGGCGGATCTGACGTGTGGCGTGCAGCACATTGGTAGCCACAACCAGGTCATATCGTCCCGCTTCAATTCCCTGAGAATGCAAGGGCTCTTCAATATTGAGCAGGCTGTACGTCAGGTAGGGAACATACGGCCCATATTGTTTTCTTGCATGCTGCAGAAAAGATTTGGAGACGTCCGTGTAACAGTATTCCTGAATAAATTCACGGTAGGGCTCGAACTTTTGAAACAGCATGGAGCTTGTTCCTCCAGTTCCGGCGCCGATTTCAAGAATACGGATCTTGCGATTGCCATGCCCGGAGAAGTCCCTGATCAACTGGGTGGCCTCATCTGCAAGCAGTGCATTGAAATAATCTGCAATTGAATTTTGCTTGTATATTCCCTCCACTCTGGACATGGAGCCACCCGGAAACATGATCTCTGTTGCGGACTGTTTGCCCGTAACAATGTCGGGCAGCGCCCGGATCATCACGTCAGCGAGTTCTACCCTTGCTCTCATTTCCGGCTGCGTAATCCAGCGTTTCTTGTGCTCTTCCCAATCAGACCAAATGTTACTTCGTTCAAATTCACCGAGTTCCGGTTTACGCTGAAGAATGCGAAGGGTGTGCTCCATCCATCGTTGGTATGCAGGAAGCACACCAGGATAAGAAGTGCGGTGCGAAGCTCCTGCCATCGTTCTAACATCTCCAAGCTGTTCCATCTGAACAATCAACACATGCATCAGCTTCTGGTTTAATGAATTCCACAGCTTGTGCTGTAAGGATAGCTGCTCGTTATCTTGCATGATTTCGCCCTCCTGTTGGATTACACGCTTCATGCCTAATATACTGTCATGAATTCTTGCTCACTGATTGCGTATGGCTTTGCCTTACCAATGATTTTGACCAATCCCAGTTGAGGAAGTGCACTGGCCAGAAGCAGTTCAAGCGCAGCCATCGCTTCGGAAGGCTCTATCGAGCCAATACCTTGCTTGGTCATCCGCTCACGATAAGCTGGAGAAGCCACCGTTCCGGTGCTTCCCCAATACCCCCAATTAATGGTTTTAACAGGGTAATGAAGATAACGATGAAGCCACTGGGCAAAAGAGTCCTTGAATGTACACCCGGCCGTATAATTGCTTTGCCCGGCAGGTGTGGCAAACGCATTGATGGAGGAGAAGAACAGCATAAAGTCAAGCGGTTCCTTCTCAAAGACCTCGAACATTCCCGCGCATACGTTGACTTTTGCATATAATCCTTCATTGAATTGTGACAAGTCCATTTTCATTACACTGCTGTCTCTGAGGGCAATGGCAGCATGAATAACACCATGAATTGCTCCATGGCGTTGTTTGATTAACCTGTATGCCTCATGCAAGGCCTCAGGACTGCCTGCATCTGCTGATATATATACTGGAGCCGGGCCTGTCAGAACAAGCCTTTCCAGCTCTTTGGCAATATCAGGGTTGAGCGGTGTTCGTCCGATCCAAATGATCTGAGCATTGTAACGACTAATCATATACTCGCTCCATACTTTACCCAATCCGCCAGCACCGCCTATAACGACATATACGCCGCCGTGACGATAAGCCGATTGCTGGATGGAAGGCAATTTCACAGGCAGCAATTCACAGCGATGCCACTGTTTGGCCCGATAGACAATCAGATTGCTCCAAGTGTTCTCAGGCATAGTGGGCATATGGCTCAGCGACGGCAGACTTCGATCTGCAAAATCAAGATCAACTACCCGGAACGTCCAGTTTTTGTATTCTTTGGCTAAAGAACCGAGAAAGCCATGTATGCTTGCATGGAGCGGATGCACTTCATCCTGGGCATGTATGGCTATGGCACTAAAAGTAACTACGGTCCATTGGAGAGGGATTCTGTCATACCCTAGCTGCAATAGACTTTTGACCAAACTGAAAACAATAATTACGCCTTCCTCTTGGCTCTGAGTGATCGCGCTGGCATCCTTCCCTTCTGCGCTGCCCAATCCCGAGACCCATACCAGATGGTCAAACTGTCCGCAGTTTTCCAGTCTTTGGGCCATTTGCTCCACAGTTTCGCCAGGCTTCATGCATATCAGCGAAGCTCCCGGATATTGATGTCTAATCTCATCAAGGTATCCGCTCCTCTCTACTGTCTCTGCAGCAATGAGGGCCGTTCTGAGGCTTTCGAAAGGAATCCTGCCGACTTTCTCCGATGGAAGCAAACTCCACACAGGAGTCAGCAACTCCGTACCAGGTGGAAAATCTTCGTGCAAATCCCTGGTGATCGTTACCCGTTCCGCGTCCTGCCTCACGCGCTGCTGCCTCGTCTTCCCCGGTATGCTGCGGCACATGTAATTCCGAATCCGGACACAGACGGTTCCGTCAGCATCCATCAGATCCATGTCCAGTTTCGCTACGTTCCCTCCGATTAGACAACCATCACTGATACGCACATCCACCCACATCTCCGCTGTACACGGTAACAAACAATCCATTTCTTCCATATAAAAAGGGAGTTTCGTTCCCTTCTCTTGATCCTGAGGGCTGGCGTTATCGCCAAGCAACAACATCGCAGTTTGCAAGGCCCCATCCATCATGCTAGGATGCAGCGCATAATCGCTCAATGTATGCTCTATATGTGAAGGGATGCTCAGATGTGCCAAAGCCTGACCCGAGCCGATGTACATTCGCTTAATTGCCTGATGACCTGGTCCATATTCCAGCCCTTGTTCTCGCAAGCGACTATAAATGGTCTCATGATCCAACAACCTCTCCTCTCGCATTATTGCAATCAGAGACGAAATATCAAGACGATCAATAGGGTCCAACGATCTCAAGGCGACGCGGCCCGTGCCGCAGCTCGGACGATCTGGGGATTCGCTGCCTTCCGCACTGATCTCATATCGCATAACTCCCTGTTCCGCATCTTCGTAATGTAGTCGAACAGATACCTCAACCGGTCGTTCATCCACGGAAATTGGACTTGTCCAGGCTGCATTCTTAATTTGGAACGCTTCAAAGTAGGAAGAGGGCGCTGGGTTCACACTGTGCAAAGCCATGCGGGCCATCTCCAAATATGCCACACCTGGAAGTACCCGTTGCCCTCGAACCCGATGGTCGTTGAGAAAGAATTCATGGCCTGTAAAGTCCGAACAGAATCTTGTGTCCTGATTAGCCGAAAGGTTGCGGTGAAGCATTGGATGAAGCCGAGCATGTTCTCTTTTGCTTTCCGTTTCTTGGAAGGAATCCTTCGCTTTTCTACCAAAGTTGGCAGACCAACGGAATGTTTTTCTTTGAAATGCATAACGTGGCAATCGTATTTTCTGATAAGGTTCCTCTTCCGCAAGCTGAAGCATATCGAGCTCCATGCCGGACAGCCATAATCGTAGTACATTTTCGTGAAATGGCAATTCCAAGGTCACTTCCTCTGCTTCTGCTTCTTGTCCGGCCTGTTTCATCCAGTATGTGGCTTTCTCTGAATAAGGTAGAGGTAAGTTGTCATCTTTTTCATCTTCACTACCGGGTTGAACGAAGTCGTGTAGAAATTGGACTGCGTTGTGCATTCCACCTGTCCGCTGTTGGTGCTGACGAATAAGTGTGTATGGGCGTTGTGGCAGCATGAGTCCGGAATTCTGGTTTAACTGCGCTGTGATCCGCGAAAGTTCATGATGTTCCCCTGTCTCGTTTAACAACATCTCGATAATGTCTCTCCGGGTAAGTACCTTATCTGCCAGAAGATCAAGCAGTTCCTGTACAGCCGGAATGTCTGACTCTTCAGATACCTGAAGCTGCCACTTTCGTTTCACCCTGTGCAGTGCATCCATGACTGCAATGCATAGCACGGCCGAGGTGGAACGGGAAGATTCACTTGTCCTGTTGCTGTCAGACGTTTGTTGCAACTGCCATGGCATGGCTGTTCCCGTGCTCTCCTGCCATTCGTCATTCCATTCATTTATGTAGTTCCTGAACGTATACTGATGGGTGTATAAACGATGCGCACGATCCATCAATTCGTCTCGGAACCCGCCGTAAGCCTGCTCCTCCACGATCCTTACAGATTGAATCAATTCATGTACATAGGAATCATCAAAAGCAAAGGGCATGATTGGGGATGAGCTTCCCTCCTCTATGACAGGCCATATGGGGCTGCACATTCTCACGTCTTCGGCACGTTTCTTCTTGAGCAGAACGGAGATCATATCTTCAGCAGAAATGTGACCTCCAATGACCCATGCAATCAGCATGCCAATGCCTGTTCCCTGAATCCACCGTGGGGCAAAACCCAGTTGAATCAAGGAAGCAGCATGAACATATCCAGCTATAAAACAATACAGCTCTCGCCGATCTTCATGCCACGTATCCTGATAGAATCCTGCCATCAAGTCTTCCCATTCTTCCCTCATGCTGTTTGCTTTTAATGCTGCCTCGATTTGCCTTTCCGCCTTACGCAGTAATAACTGAGAAGTATGTCCAGAGCATTTCAATTGGGCGTATCCCTCCCATGTGGGACGCTGAATGTTCAGATACCTTGCGGATGCTCCAATTTGCGGGCTGGCGTAACAGTCGGAATTCAGCAATGTCCTGAGCTCTTCCCGGGTCTGAGCCCATCCGCCAAACCGATATTTGAAATGCTCTCTGCCCTTAAGCAGCGACAGGCTGATGGCACGTAGTGTATCTTCCGCATTAGAATGCTTGTCGAACCACTGCTGCCAATCTGCGACATGCTCCTGCAAGCTCGCTTCCGATTTGGCAGACAGCAGAAATAATCGGGACGGCTCTCTGGAATCCTGCTGAACAGATAGCTTGGAGGGAACAGAGGGTTTGGAAGCGGGTTCGTAGTGTTCGACCACAACGTGGGCGTTTACACCTCCGAAACCGAATGAACTGATCCCTGCGCGCAAAGGCTGCCCCTGCTCCCCACTGTGCCACGTCTCTTGTTTTCGTGCTACTTCCAGCGGGGTACGCGAAAAGGGAATCATCGGATTCAGCGTCTTCACATGAAGAGAGGCCGGAATTTTCCGATGTTTCATCATCATCATCACTTTAATAAGACCAGCTATGCCCGCTGCACTCTCCAGATGACCGATGTTTGTTTTAACCGATCCAATCTTACAGAATGCCCGATCCGGGGTATAGTGCCGAAATGCCTGGGTTAACGCCTCGACCTCAATCGGGTCCCCCAACGAGGTGCCAGTCCCGTGTGCTTCGATATAGGTAATGGTGCGAGGATTGATATCCGCAGCCTTCCACGCAGCCAAAATGACATCACGCTGTGCCTCCATGCGAGGTGCCGTAATGGACAAACTTTTCCCCGTGTGGTTGACAGCAGAGCCTTTAATGATGCCATATACCGTATTTCCTTGCTCAACTGCTTCCTCCAAACGTTGTAGAAGCAATACAGCAACCCCGTCTCCCGGGACATATCCATCCGCACTCTGGTCGAAAGTTTTGCACTGCCCTGTTGGGCTTAACATTCTGGATTGGGAAAAGGAAACATATTTGAGCGGGTCGAGATTCAAATTCACGGCAGAAGCCAAGGCATAATCACACTCTCCCAGAATCAGAGCACGTCTCGCCTCGTGAATAGCCACAAGTGAGGAAGCGCAGGCCGCATTAATCGGCAGGCTCATGCCACTCAAATTAAACGCGTAGGATATCCGGTTTGCGAGCAAGCTCTCATAATTGCCAAGACAGGCATAACTGTCTGCCTGTGAGGCCTCCATCTGCTGCAAATAACCCGCTGTCATCACGCCGGTATAAACAGCTGTCACCTTCTGCTGAAGCTCCGACAGAGAAATTCCCGAATCCTCGATGCAATGCCATGTATCTTCGAGGAGCAAACGCTGCTGTGGGTCCATGCTCGCAGCCTCGCGCGGGGAAATGTTAAAAAAACTGTTGTCAAAATCATATGCTCCTTCCACCACCCCGCACCATTTGCTTGAGGTTTTGCCTGTGTCATTCGAGTTTGATGAATAAAACTGCTCCAAGTCCCAACGTTCCGGGGGAATCTCGGAGATGGAATTACGGCCTTGAATCAGGTTTTCCCAAAATGAATCATATCCGCCGGCTCCCGGGAAACGGCAGGCCATACCCACAACGGCAATTTCCGTCCTTTTGCTCCCCATCTGAATGTCTCCTCTCCTTTGGTATCGACATACTAACCTTCCATTTCATCAAGGCTTCATGAGTCCCGCAAAGCGCAGCATGTGTGAGAATGAAGGCGGTTTGTCACTATATCCTGACGTGGTCAGCATTTGTTCCTTTAGCAGATTGGGACACTTGCCGATTCGACGAAAAGCAGCATTACGAAGCGTCACAAAGGCGCGGTTCTTCACAAACCAGCAATAGGTATGAGCTGTGCTGTTGCGCTGGATGAGACGCACATATTTCCTTCTTTTTTTCTCATACAAGCGAAGCTGACTTTCTGAGCAGTCATCGTTAATGAGCGCTTCTTCCAACGTATTCGACAGTTCGACAGCACCCTGAATCGCCAGATTCATTCCCTGTCCCAGTGCCGGACTTAGAGCATGGCATGCATCTCCTAGCAGAACGGCGCCGTTAATTGCCCATTTTTCGGTATGCAGATAATAGGCCGGAATGGACTGAACCTGTTTGAAATCCACGATCTGCGATATTACTTGCTGCAAGTGAGGACATAGGGACAGCAGCATGCCGCGCAATGATTCGATACCGTCCTCCCGGATGCGCTGCCATATATCCTTTCGCAAAGCCAGGTAGATCCGGAGCCTTTGGCCAGGCAAAGGAAAGACTCCGCAGCTTACACCTTCGCCAAAGAAAAAGCTGGCTTCTTCTCTGGTTTGTGTGACATCGTGAAAAGTAAAAGCAAACATTTTTGCCATCTTTTCCTCATAAGGATAAAGGTGATATTTAAGCCCCAGCTGATCACGGATTTTGGACTTGATGCCGTCTGACCCGACAAGGATTTTGCTGCCGATGCGTACCGTTTTGCCCGCCGAATCTGCTTCGATTCCGCTCACATAATGATCGGTGAACAACAGTTTGCCTGCGTTCATGCCGCGGTAAAAGCGTACGTTGGGCATTTCCTCAATGGCATTAAACAGGCTCTGATGAATGTGGTGATGGTCTCCGTTCAATGCATAACGCACAGGCATGTCCATTTCTTCATAACTGCCCGTGAAACAGTTGACACCCCCAAGCGTGCCGTAGTTTACCCGTGCTACATGAGCGCAGTGTTTGGTTACTTCAGGAAGAACGCCAAGCTTGTCCAGCAGATCAATCGTTACTGGCTGAAGGAAATCACCTTTGGGAATGTTAGGAAATTGTTTTGAGCGTTCAATCAACACCACCTGTCGACCTTTTCTGCCCATGGCCAGTGCCAGAGCCACGCCTGCAATGCCCGCCCCAACTATAAGCACTTCACTTTCAATATCCATTCGATTCCTCCTTATTGGCTTGTCTCACTGCGCATCTAATTGTGCCGGACCATTTTATACCTGTTGAAGCAGGCTTTCGTTAAGCAGCTGGGCTGTTTCTTCCATTAACTTCTCTCCGATCAGGTGCACATGGCGCTGTGTCCAGGGTTCGAGCCTTGTTCCTCGTACCCACTGATTAAAAGCACCGAGTGCCGGACCACAATATACCTGAAAGTCCACCCTGTGCTGGTGATTCTCATCCCCCTGAAGCGCCAGTTTGGCGGAGTGCTCCAGATACCATTTAAAAATAACGGCCATTCTGGCCTTGGGACTACGTTCGGCAAGTGCTCTCTCCTGGGTCGTAAGAGCGGATTCCATCTCCGCGTAAATGCTGTCAAAGCTCCTTTTGAAATACTGCTCCTGAAGCCTTGTTTTTGTTTTTTCATCAATCTCGTCGATGCTGTCGTACTGGCGATACAGCTCATGCAGTTTGTTAGCACGCGCAGGAAAGTAAACGCCTTTCTTGAGCACCTGAACTTTGCCTCCCAGTTCAAACATGCCTGCTGCGGGCGCATATCCGGTATCCTGAACGTTGATTTGCTGAAGCAGTTCCTTTACGAGTTGGCTAGTATTGGCTTCGACCGTACATTGATTAATCGAGCCGGTCAGAATAAAGTCCGCCCCCATGACAAATACGGCCGCAGCCGCCTGGGGTGTACCAATACCTCCTGCTGCACCGACCCGGATTGCTTTGGCGTAGCCATGTTTTTTCATCATCTGATTGCGCAGGGACAGCATGGCAGGCAGCAGGGTCATGGATACTGCACCATCGGTATATCCTGCACAGTCGGCTTCTGCACAAATGTCATCCGCCATCGGCAATTGCCGTGCCCATTGGGCCTGTTCAGCGGAAATACGTCCTTCACCCAGTAATTGGTCCAGCATATGTTGCGGAGCTGGACTCATAAACAGCTCTGCCACCTCTGGACGAGAGCATTTGGCGAGAAGAAGATGAGATGAAGCCACAGTACCATCGGATCTGCGATAGATTCCTTTGATCCGATAGTGGACAAGTGCCGGAGTCATGCCCAGAAATCCTTTTGCTTCCATCTTGTTCAGGCCCAATCGAAGCATTAACTTGATCATCTCTTCCTCGCGCTGAGGGTGGAGAGGATCATGGAGCACATTTAATCCCCAGCAATGTTGGACAGGCAATTCTCGGCGGATAGACATCACCGCCTCTTCCACCTCATCAAGGCGCAGTCCACCTGTTCCGAGAAAGCCGACCATACCAGCTTTTGCAAGTGTTGTGATCATTGCCACAGATGAAATGCCGCCAAACATGCCTCCCGCAACGTAGGCCAGCCTGGCACCATAATCCTGCCTGAATTCAGCGCTGCCCATCCGTTCAGATTGAAAACGCCGCGAACTGCTGAACGGATGGGCAGCGGTCTCAGACACTCCCGATGATTCATCCTTAGGTACGTCCTTTATCATTGCTGGCGAAGGCGGAGGTGGTTCAATAGATAATTTCTCTACAAAAAGTGGAGGAGCCTGAGCCTGGATAGCCTTTACTAGCTTACTTAGAGCCGTACCGGGTCCTATCTGTACAATATCGTTAACCCCTTTTCCCATCAGATATCGAATGGTATCGGTCCATTGCACAGAGGACGTCAACTGCTCTACCATGTTGTGTTGCAGATGGTCGATTGTATAGGGTCTTGCACCAACATTGGAAATAACGGATAGCGTCGGGGCAGCAAACTGAAACTGCTTGAGATATGCAGCAAATTGCTGCTTGGCTGCTTCCATATATCTGGAGTGAAATGCGCCGCTCACATTCAAGATGACGTAATTGGATGCACCTTCCTGCTCAAACACAGACTTCGCCTGAAGTAGCAAGTCCTGCGGACCCGAAATAACGATCTGACTGGGGCTGTTCATATTGGCGATATCCAAGTGATCAAGACCATGCTGCGCAAGTATCTTACCCACAATATCTGCATGCAGCCCAATCACAGCAGCCATCCCACCGCCCTCTGCCCTTCCCATTAGTTCACCCCGGAACTGGACGATACGTAGTCCGGTTGCAAAATCAAACACGCCTGCAGCCAGCAACGCATTAAATTCACCCAAACTGTGTCCCGCAGCATACTCCGGCTTCCCCTGTTGTTCGAGTTCCCTGTAGTACATCAGGGCATTGACGGTGTATAAGGCCGGCTGGGTGTATTCTGTACGTTTGAGTCGCCCTTCGGGGTCTTCGAGACACAGCTCTCGTATGGAATATCCCAATATTTCATCTGCGGTGCGGACCAGGTCCGGATAAAGATTCCAAACGTCGTGCCCCATGCCCTTGAACTGCGAGCCTTGTCCTGGAAATACATAAGCCCTCATGCTCTGCTCTCCCCTCTGAATGTTCATGTTCGGCTGTTGATATTGCCTGGCCACGCTCTCCAATTGTTCCTTATCCCTGTAAAAGGGAGATAACAAAACGACCGCAGCTGATGAAGCTCGTTTGTCTGCAAGACGCTTTACAAAACCTGCAAGCGTACCGCCCGGACTGATATCGATATAGTGATGCGGTCCGGCAGATTCAAGCTTTTGTATTGCTTCGCGAAAGAGAATTGGTTTTCGTGCAACCTGCCAGAAATGATTTTGTACAATTTGGGCAGTCTCTCCTCCAGTCATACAGGAGATTAACGGTATATGAGGGGTCGCAAATGTAAATGCCTTCAAATCCTCCGTGTAGGCAGCCTCAGCCCAATCAATCCATGGAGAATGATAGGCAAAAGAAACCGGGAGCATCTGACTTAGCACAGCATGTGATGTGAGCCACTTCTGCGCTTTTGTCAGTGCATGCACCGGTCCGGAAATAACAAAATGCCCGTCATAATTGACGGACACCAAGGTACAATCTTCAGTTTCCAGAAGTTCCGGATATATAGATGCATCTCCCAATATCGCTAACATCGCGCCAGAAGGGCAATGTTGCTCAAATCGTATTGCCTGCTTCATAACACAGCGCAAGCCATCTTTTGCACTGAATACGCCCGCAATGGCAGCGGCGGCAAATTCCCCGAGGCTGCTGCCAAGGACGTAATCAGGTATCACGCCACGTGTTAATAACGATTGGGCAAGTGCATACTCCACCATATAGATGGCGGGATGCGACAAAATTGTACGTTCGAAGCGGTCCTCATCGGTTGACGATTCGCCGTACATATACTGGACGATTGACTCGCCCCCGCATTCCAAAACCGTTTGATCCAGAGCAAGCATTGTTTCCCTGAACAATGCATCCTGCTCAAACAGCTCCTTCCCCATCTGCGGATACTGCGATCCTTGTCCAGAAAACATAAAAACAACGGGATCGCTCAGTCTAAGCACCTCCTTACAAGCACATCAATAGACATATCAAATAAACTCTGCTATCCCGGATGATCAGGGACAGAAGATTATAATTTAACACAAAACTATCATTATATGTGCATTTTCCTATCTTCAACGTGCCGAAACAACGATTGAATTAGTTGAAAAGCTTGTTGAATATACTATAATCAATTTTGTAATTTTTGTAAATGATGGATTTTGTAAATATAGTCATTGCATATCGTAAAATGGTGAATAACATTGGATTTTAAATATATAAATAGAAAAATGGTATAGATTTGTATTGTTTTTTTTCCATAAATCAAAATCTCGATATGATTTAATAATAGAAAACGACCAAATAAATAACAATTGATGTTACTTTTTTGCTTTATCTATCTGAAGCAAAGCTATATTAAAGCTGCCGCGGTTTTCTGTGGACCAGACCAGATTTTGTATTCAGCAAAAGGATTTATCTTCACTGTAACAAAAGAAAGGCTCGCACAGACAGGGTCTTATTACTTCCCTGCCCAATACGAGCGTTTACGTCATATTGCACTCAAACGTTTGATTCGGATGTGTACTTTTAGCAATCGATTCATTTCATGTAGTGATAGTCTAATAGATCCTTCAAATTTGAGATTTTCTGCAGCAGCTTTTCTCCGACATTGGTTTCCCTCACCAGCTTCCGCGCCAGTTCTTTGTCTACCAATCTTTTTAGAGATAACACGTCCGTTCCGTTACATAACACATCTTCTTTTGAATTAAACTTTTGATGGGCAACGAGCTGCATGCCAAAGGAATTGTACAGCAAGGTATATCCGGCAATGCCCGTTGTGGATTGATAGGCTTTGGAAAAACCGCCGTCAATCACGATCATTTTTCCGTTTGCTTTAACCGGGCTCTCTCCACGACTTTCTTTGACTGGCGTGTGACCGTTAATGACATGTCCATGATCTGGATTCAAATCAAACTCCTGCAAGATTTTTCGACAGATCTCTTCATTTTCACGTAAATGGTAGTACGGATTCTTTCTCTCCTTATGTGCTTCTTTATCTTGGATGAAATACCGTTCAAAAGTGGTCATTTCTCTCTTTCCAAAGAGCGAGGAGCATTCCCCTGTCCAGATGTACCATACCATATCGGTCGCCAGATCTTCTGTCTCTTCCGGATGCGCAAAGGCGTAACGTAAATAATCTTCAAAAACATCAAGCAATTGACGGCCCGCATATGTCTTGTCTTCAATCTGCATTTCTTCCATATTTCCTTCTTCATCCAAAGGAATACAACCGTGGATTAACAAATTCCCGTTGTATTTTAAATAAAGGCTACCCTTTTTCATGAGAAAATTCATATGTCTGGCCATCTTTTCGGAATGCTGAACGGAAAACAGCAGCTTTTCCATCACTTGGCGTTCTTCCTCCAGCAATTGTTCAGGCTTCTGCGGATTTACGGTTGCGAAACAGGTGTTTTCCAGCATGTACGTTTTACCGCAGATGTTGATTTCATTGTTGTCGTAATCAATCTGCTCCAGCAAAAGTCTTTCAGACATATTAAAGTAAGGGCGTCTCTTGATAATCGGGATTTCAAGTTTAAACTGAATCATGGCTATGGCTTGGTGAATTTTGGTGATCTGCAGAATTTCCTGCTCCGATACGTTATGGCCAGCCTGTAGCTTAGGTCTGAAGGACGGATTGTCTTCATAGTATTTCTCCGCCAGGTTTAGCAGTGGGCGCAGATTGATTCCGTATACATCTTCAATGATGTCCAGATTATCGTATCTGGCGCAGATCCGGATAATATTCGCAAGGCAGACCAGGGAACCCGCGTAGGCTCCGATCCAAAGGACATCATGGTTCCCCCACTGTATGTCTACAGAATGGTAGTTGATTAGTGTATCCATAATTTTATCGGGGTACGGCCCCCGGTCATAGATATCTCCAACCACATGAAGATGGTCAACCACCAGACGCTGTGTCGTGTAAGCAAGTCCGATAATGAGATTGTCCGCCTGGCCCAAGGATATTATTTGCCGATATATTTCCTCGTAATAAGGATTCTTATTGTTGGTCGAATCCGTCTTGTATAAAAGCTCTTCTACAATATATACATATTGCTCCGGCAGAGCTTTACGCAATTTTGAGCGTGTATACTTGGAAGACGCATAAGAAATAAGCTTAAGCATGTGTTCAATTGTTAGTCTATACCACTGGTTCAAAGCCTGTTTATTGCTCAGTTCCCCTATAACCAGC
Source organism: Paenibacillus amylolyticus (assembly GCF_050990605.1). Lineage (GTDB taxonomy): Bacteria > Bacillota > Bacilli > Paenibacillales > Paenibacillaceae > Paenibacillus > Paenibacillus amylolyticus_H. The sequence goes on along the minus strand of NZ_CP158832.1, from coordinate 3,317,989 downwards.
TGTATTTTTTCTTCCGGGTAATAAACCAACGCCGCAAAATCATTGATTTCTTGATCCGTCCAAACCTCCCGGAATAATTCTTTGATTTTCTCTTTGACAGTACCCGAACCGTTTCTTAGTACATGCTGAAAAGCGTGGAACTCCCCATGCAAATCACTGACAAAATGCTCGGTTCCCTTTGGGAGATTGGAGATCGCTTCAAGGTTGATGATCTCTGTTATGATTTTTTCTTCCGTATCATATTTCTCGGCCAATAAATCTAGAAACTGCTCATCCAAAACAGATGTCCCCCTTCAAGGAAGTATGGTGTTGTATAGCCGGGTCCAAACGCTTTAGACCTATATATAATTACACTCTATACTTGGCATTGATTATATGGTGATTATCAGCATCGCCTTCCCCCATCATACTCCAGTTCATCATATATGAACAAATTTCATTGAATGGATTTGAATGAACAATGTCTGTAGTTATTTTAGGAATAAAAAAGCCGCTAATATAGCGACTTTCAATGAGAACATGTTCTTGTTTCTCGACATTTTTTTACTAACTGCTATTTTACACAATGAAAAATAAACGATCTATTTTCCGAATTTGCTTGTTTAAATTCCCAATCACCATATGTTTTAATTTTTGAAAAACCGATTTGTTTCAGCGACTCATCAAGTTCTTCTTGATTTCGAAACCTCAGCTGCATTTTTTCATGAACTAACACTTTTTCTGTTTTGGTGTTTTTTACTATTTCATAGAAAGTGTAAATATCTCCCTCAAACCCTTCATATTCTGTATAAATTTCTAAAGGATCTCCGCTTAGTCTATCTTTAGCGAAGTCAGGAGTTTTGTCCTTCTCCCATTCTTCCCATACTTTTTCCGAAGGGTTTCTTGTATCAAAAATAAAGTGCCCCCCGATTTTTAGGGATCGGAATACGTCTGAGATTACTCGCTTCCAACTGTCATCTGTAAGAAATACCTGTGCAACATTCGCTGTCATAATTACCGCATCATAGGTATTGGTTTGTAAATCCGTACTATCACCTATAATCCAATCTACATTTCCAGAATTATCTTTACTTCGTGCCATTTCAATCGCTTCTTCATTGGGATCTATAGCGGTAATTTTATAACCGCACGGAACAAGATGAGTAGTCCATCTTCCTGTTCCACAGCCCAGGTCAGCTATAGATTCTACTTGTAATCTCTTTAACAATGCAAGGAAAAATTCATCGTCTTTTCCCCAATGGTTAATCTGGTCGTATACTAATGGAATCATAAATAATGTCTCCCCACTTTCAACAGCGTTTTACTGTGCTCAACAGTTTGATGTCTCATACATAACCTATATGGTTTTATTCTCATTCTTTGATCCAAAAACTTCCCTGGTTGCTTCTATAAAAGATAACATGATTGGTGAAAGCCACTTGTCTTTATGCCACAACATCTGTGTATATACCTGCAAGTCCGGAATTTGCCATGGGAGGACAACAAGTTCTCCGCGTTCAACTTCAGATTCCACGACGATCTCAGGAAGAAAGGCAATACCGATGCCTGAAATTGCACATTGTTTAATGGCTTCCGCACTTTGAAACTCTAAATATGTAATGTTATCAATGCCCTCTTTCTCAAATGACCGATCAAACATCGTTCGATAGGGACAACCCTTCTCATTTGTCAGGAACACTTCTTCATGAAAATCTTCCAATTGCAGTACAGTTCGTTTGGCGAGTGGGTGATCTGGAGCAGCTAACAATCGGAAATGTTCTTCCAGCAAAGGCTCCACGGAAAGTCCACTCGAGCGAATGGGTTCATCCAACATATAAACCATATCCGTGGTTCCCTCAAAGAGCGTTTGCTTGAGCTCTTGATTCTGAACTGAGCGGAAGATTAGACGAACTCCCGGATGCTGCGAACGAAACCGTTGGAAGACAGGTGGAAGCCGGTAGGAGCAAATAACCTCATTCGCACTTATCGTTATGGTACCACTTAGTTTTTCATTATCATGGACAGCGCTACGAGCTTCGTCCATTTTTTCAAGAACGCCTTGGGCGTGTGTTAAAAAGCGTTTACCCGCAGTTGTGAGCGCGAGTTGCTTGCCCAACCGATCGAAGAGGCGAACACCTAGCTCGTCTTCCAGTGCTTTGATTTGCATCGTGACGTTGGAAGGAACGTAGCTCAGCGCTTCTGCTGCCCGCGTGAAATTCAACGTAGTTGCAACGGTACAAAACGTATTCAGTTGACGAAATTCCATCCGATGATCCCCCTTCACCTTTCAATTTTATTGAATACTATCTTGAATTCTATTCACTTTTATTGAGAGTATCACAGCTCTATACTGAGTACAAGAGATCACAGGGAACATGTGGTTTTTCATTTTGAAGGGAGCGACTATACGATGGATTATGAAATTTTTAATTTGGGTGATGTCATCTTACAATCAGGAATGACGTTACCAAACGCATATCTGGCTTATAAAACTTACGGGAAATTAAATGAACAGAAGGATAATGTTATTGTCTATCCAACGGCTTTTGGAGATCAGCATATTCAGAATGAATGGCTCATTGGCAGCGGGATGGCACTGGATCCAAAGAAATATTTTATTATCGTTCCCAATTTGCTGGGCAATGGACTCTCTTCCTCTCCGAGTAATACGCCCCCTCCATTCGATCGGGCTAACTTTCCACAGGTAACCATCTATGACAACGTTCGATTCCAGCATCAACTGCTGACCGAAAAATTCGGTATTGAAAAGATTGCTCTCGTCGTCGGGTGGTCGATGGGCGGCATTCAGGCATTTCAATGGGGGGCAAGTTACCCGGAGATGGTTGAACGAATCGCGCCTTTCGGAGGCATAGCCAAGCCTTGGCCTCACACATTTGTGGTCCTGGAAGGCGTGAAAGCTTCACTGCTATCTGCAGTCGGCTTCGACTCAAGTAAATTAAACCAACTAAGTTCTACACACATGCGTGCCGTTGGTCGGGTGTATGCAGGATGGGGACTATCACATGCATTTTATAGAGAAGAGCATTACCGTGAGATGGGATTTGAAACATTAGAGGATTTTGTAGCTGGTGTCTGGGAAAATAGCTTTATGAATATGGATCCGCATAATGTTCTGGCCATGTTATGGACAGGGCAACATGCAGATATCAGTGCAAACCCCTCTTATAACGGAGACTTTGATAAAGCACTTCAGAGCATAAAAGCACTTGCCTGTATCATGCCGGGAAGCACGGATCTCTTCTGCACAGCGGACGATAATGAATATGAAGCTAAGCGTATACCTAATGCTGTCTTGAAACCAATCCAATCGATCTGGGGCCATTTTGCCGGTCGTGGAATTAACAGTGCGGATAATCAATTTATTGATGACAATCTAAACCACTTGTTGTCACATAGCACTAATGAATAGATCGTCAATTGCATTGGATGTCTGTCAGGCCTAGCAAGTCCCTGCTCTAAGCAGTGCAATTTTCCATTACAATACCGGTACCTCTGTCAGTCTCATTTCTATGGCGTTCATCTTTAGTTCCACCGGATAACTCACTCTGGTTGCCATTACAAACACACCTCCAAGATGATATCCCTATCTTACGACAAGGTTTCATTCTCTTGAAGGTGTGTTTGATTAATACACATCCCTAATGATTAAACTACAATTAAGTAAGTACAGTCATCGCCTCTCTTGTGAATGGAACCAGATCATCAGTACGACCTTCTTGAATTTTCTTAACCCATTCAGGGTCGACTAGAAGAGCACGGCCTACAGCAACCAGATCAAACTCATCATTCTGAAGTCGTTGTACCAATCCCTCGATACCGACGTTACTTGCACCTTTACCTTCTGTGAACAGACTTGTAAAGTCACCATCAAGACCAATCGATCCAACTGTGATTGTCGGTTTACCAGTCAGTTTTTTTGTCCAGCCAGCAAAATTCAGATCAGACCCTTCGAATTCCGGCTCCCAGAAACGGCGTGTGGAACAGTGGAAGATATCGACTCCAGCTTGAACCAACGGTGCGAGAAGCTGCTCCAGTAATTCCGGTGTTTCAGCCAATTTAGCCTGATAATCATCTGTCTTCCACTGAGATAAACGCAGTACAATAGTGAATTCCGATCCCACTACTTTACGGCAAGCCTCAATTACTTCAACTGCAAAACGTGTGCGAGCCATCATATCTCCACCATAACGATCCGTACGAGAGTTGGTTTTCTCATACAGGAATTGGTCGATCAGATAGCCGTGTGCTCCATGGATTTCAACACCATCGAACCCAACGCGTTTCGCTTCTGAGGCTGCTTGTGCGAATTCCTGAACGATTGTAGCAATCTCAGCTTCCGAATAATCATTAACATGACCTTTAGCTCCCATATGCCAGATCTGTGGAATAATTCGACCGCCAGCTTCATGTACTTCAGATACAACATGTGCCCAACCATTCATTGCAGCTTCGCCATAAAAGTGCGGCACATTGGCTTGATTGGATGCATCCGGATGATTAATTATTGTCCCTTCCGTCACAATAAGCCCCACTGCGTTCTCTGCTCTGCGGCGGTAATAGCCCGCAACATTCGAACCCGGGATACCGTCCGGAGAAAATTGACGCGTCATCGGCGCCATCACGATCCGATTGGATAACTTCAAGTGACCTAACTCTATTGGTTGGAACAATGCTTCTACGGATTGAGAATAATTCATAATAACCTCCACATATTTCGTTTTATATACATTGACCTAGGAGATGTTAAACAGCAACCAGCCTGGTTAACAGCTAGACGTTATTTCCAAATGAATCAATACACGATTTTTATCGAAAAGCCCCACCTCCTTCAAGGTTTCGTGGTGTATTAATCCGCCTTCAATTATTTTTGACTTCGTAGTCAAGAATTTCACAAAAAAAAGATCAAGACATGATCATGCCAAATGAAGTACGCAGAACCGTCTCGATCTGTTCACGGGATGAACCTGATTTCTCCATAACTCTCACACCAAGAATGGTGTTATTTAGATAAGATGCAAGCTCTACACTCGTATACCGGTTGGAAATTAATTGTTGTTTCTGGCCACTACTTATGATCTTCTCTAATACCAGTTGAACCTCTTCTACCATGAGCTCAGCTTCGCGTGTGACCTGCTCGTCATCTGTTCCGAATTCGAGTGATGCATTCACAATTAGACACCCTTGGCAGCCAGTTTCATCGTCTAAAAGGGAATATCGTAAGGCATCCAGTTTATCAACGGGAGACGAATCCAGGGCTTCAATCTCTTTCAGTTTCGCTATAACCTGTTCACGGTAGTGTGCCAGCGCCTTCAGGAACAACGATCGTTTGTCTTTAAAAACACAGTACAAACTTTGCTTTTTGACTCCTGTGGTACGCGTAAGGTCCTCATAAGAAGTTGCTTTGAAGCCTTGATTCCAGAACACTTCCATAGACTGGTGTAATACACGATCGACATCAAATTCTCTTGGTCTGCTCATGGGATTAATGTATCAGTTCTTGACCATGCAGTCAAGAACTGATCATTTTACATCCTGTTTGAAAAATGTTTATGTTTTTATCGTTCGCATACCTGGTGTATATTCACAAAATCCATTTATCCTGCCCGTTAACGTAATGAAGCAGCCGGTCTAACACAGGCAGCTTCATTTTCGTCGTTTATCAAATTATAATTATGTCTTGAACTCTGTTTAAATTATAACGTTATCTAAAACGGGAAATTACACTAACCTACTACTTAGTTTAACAAAAAAAACTCTCCTTTAAGATATTTCTTAAAATAGTTTTCAATAACTGATGGAAAATTTGCCGCTAAGGATTGTTTTTCATTTGGATTTAGAGAATGGAATGCGAAAGTCCTAATGATTGACCAAATAAAAAATGCTTCTAATAACTCGACATAATTCTCTTCCAGTTGATTTACTTTGCTATACGCTGAAATAAATACTTTCCTATTATCAGATGAAAGATGCAAAAATGTTTCAGCCATATCAAATAAATAAAAGCCATAGCCACAATTCGAAAAATCTATAGGTTGAGGAGTATCGTCATAAAATACATAGTTACTCTCATGAAGGTCAGAATGAATAACTCCCCAGTTACTTGGCAAACGTATATAATTTTGTATCACATTTGCTATTTTATGTGCTGACTCTTCCACATGAACAAACACTTCGCTTGAGATAAGCTCTAAATTTACTAACCGTTTTAATTGATTAAGTGATGAATATAAATGATCAGAATTGTATATTGGTCTATTAAAGCCTTCAGGTGCATTCCACTGCATAGATTGTTTATGTAGAGTCGCCATTAAGAGAGCTAAATTTTCAATTTCATTACTTGTTGGCTCTCTTTGAAGTACGCTTCCATGAATCCAATGATGAATAGTCAGCATGATTGGATTTTCGCTAAGATCAGTTGAGATTTCTGTTACCAGATCATCTTGAAGATTTCTAACAGGTGCAGGTACGACGAGATTTGTATCTTTAACCAAAGCTTCAAGCCAAATAAGCTCTGATGCGATATTCCCTTTTGATTGAATGGAAATCGTTGAGTTATGGATTTTGATAAGAAACTTTTGATGATCATCGTTGGTCTGAACTTGAAATGTAACATTATCACTCTTTCCGAGATACACAAGTTTTTCCCAATAGATTGGGTATTGATGTAAAGCTTCTTTCGCCACCTTCGCATAATCTTCTTCAGAAAGCATAGTATCCACTCCAGTTAATGTGATTTTTACTTCACAATTTTACCAAATGAACTTTATTTTATGGTTATAAAAGTTGATTATAACTAAACTTTACTGCCCGGTAGTCGAATAAAGCCACCGATCCTGTTGATCGGCGGTCTCCTTTGGTTTCATGGAACTATTGTTTCCCTTTAGTTCAATCGTTTGCCTTTAGTTCAATCGACCTTCTTCGTTTACGATACTGTCCTCCGTGTTGTCTGTAACAGCAAGTTTTAGAGCCATCCTATGAGGGATGACCCTTTCGCTTTGTTATACAATCGTATACTTAGGACAATCGTTACGTTTTCTTTACTGGTATCAGATCCTACCCTGTGTATGTCATGGCATCCCATTGTACCGATAAAATAAAAAAGCCGCTAAATTAGCGACTTCAATAGGACTATGTTCTTGTCCTTCGACTACATATTAGTCCAGAAGGCTGTAGATCTGAATGCTCTCCACCTTGGCATCCTTGATATGGAATGACATCACATCCACATAATTGGATGGTTCATAACGGAAGTCATCCTCCTCATCTGGAGCTCCATCACCAACGAGTTTCCCCTCAGGGTAGGCGTTTTTGAGTGTATCCAGGCTATCTCCTGCTTTAATGTTTCGCACTGTCGTGTACTTGGGATCTGTGATTTCAATATGAAAGATGGAGTCTTGTTTGCCCTCCGGTATACTGATCGTTTTAATCTCCAGACCAGGATACGTATAGACCTTTTCTGTAAAACCGATTAACGTATCCATGTTTGTTCCATCATCGGCACTGTACGTATGAGATTTCAGGTTATCCGGTTTGCCCAGCATCTGCTCCATCTGATCTTCATTCGCTGTATCCGAAATCGCGATGGTGTGCTCATTATAGACAAAAGCAAGCTCCTTCAGCACCACATTCCCTTCCTTCTCCATCGAACCTTCTTTAATAGCTTCAGTACCCTTTTCTTCAGAACTTTCGGAAGCAGGCGCAGTAGAATTGGATGCTCCTTCGCCTTTGCTTTGTTCATTCGCTGTGTTCTGTCCGGTTGCTGGAGATGTAGCATCACTGGACTGACAGCCCGTTAATGCCCCTGTTAGTAAAGCACCTAGTACGATAAAACCTGCAGCTTTCTTTGTTAACTTCATCATGATCCCTCCATAAATATGTGATTTGTTCTTATGAAGTGATTATAAATAAAACATTTGTTAGTCTCATAACAGAAATGTACCAATCTTGTAACGTTACCTATTTAGGCTTGGGGTTAGATTCAGGTCTACGCACCAGGCAATACAATCGTAACGGTCGTTCCTTCTCCGATTTGACTTTCGATATCGATATATCCATTAAACCGCTCTACAATCTCTTTGCAAATGGAAAGTCCAAGACCTGAACCGTTCGCTGTGCTAGCATTTTTCGCCCGGTAAAAGCGTTCCTGTACTCGCTCCAGCTCATCGCCCGCGATGCCTATGCCTTGATCACGTACCCGTATAACTACTTCGCTTGACGTATATTCCAACTTCAATTCGATCAGCGATGGACTGCCTGAATATTTGATGGCATTGTCCACAAGGTTCGCAATAGCATGGGACATCAGCATTGGATTTACGTTCGCGTAAACTCTTGTCGTACCCTCATCATCCGGTTCTTCCTCCGCTTGACTGACTCTGATCTCGATCCCTTTATCCTTAGCCTTTGCTCCCATATTCATTGTGACTTGCTGAATCAGTTCGTTCATTTCCGTTTTCTCGACTTCCAAATCGTTAGAACCCGCCTTATCGAATCGGGATAGTAATAACAGTTCATTAATCAAGCGGGTGAGTCGATCCGATTCCTGCAGCAGATGAGCATATATTTTTTGCAACTCCTTGTTCTCGTTCTCCCCTTCAACCAAGTATTGAGAGAAACCACGAATGGCTGCCAAAGGTGTTTTTAACTCGTGAGATACGTTGGAGACAAATTGTTTCTGGTACTGAATGTAATCATGAAGCTGTCGCCCCATGGAATCCAGCCCATCTGCCAGCATGCCCAGCTCATCCTTCCGGTTTAGATGAACTCTCCGAAACTCCTGTCTGGAGAAACTTTGCGCAGCGCCAAGCAGCACCTTAATCGGCTTGGTTGTGTTGCGGGCAATCCACAGACTGGCTAACGTAATCAGCACAATGAAACCGCCTGCACCCGCAAACAGGATATAACGGATTTGATCCATAATCGCATAAAAGTACGAAATGTCGTCCACGAACTCATACACATAAGCGTTTTCGTAAAATTGATTCTGAATGGGAGTCGCAAAATAAAGCAGATGATCTTCCGTTACGGTGTAGGCATAACTGCCGCTCAGAGCTTTCTCAATATTTTGGTTAAAAATAAGCGGTTTGCCATCATTAATGATAATGCCGTTCACAGCCAAGCCTAGCAATTGCTTGGAGCTGTTATAGATACGTACTTCCTTGCCTGAAGCTTTCAGCTTCTCCAGAGCAAGTCTGACGATTTCCTCCGTTTGCAGTTCTCCTGACGAGGATCTATGCTGAGCTAACACCTCTCGAAAGGACAGCTCGGACAGATCCGCCTTCTCCATCATTTGTTTCTCAATCGTAACGAAGCTGTAGTAATCAATGGCTTTATTCACCGCAAAAATGATGATGCCAAAAGAAAGCACGGAGAAAAACAAATAATTCAGCAGTAACCGGGTTGCATACTTCAGGCCTCGCCACCTCCAAGCTGATAGCCAAATCCATAGATCGTCCTGACATACTTCGGTTCGTCCGCGTTATCCTCCAGCTTCTTCCGTAATCGCATGATGGTCATATCTACACTGCGACTGTCTCCCATAAAGTCATATCCCCATCCGATCTGCAGCAGTTCATCCCGGGTAAAAATTTTGTCGGGCCTTTTGAGTAACGTTTCCAGAATTTTATACTCTTTGGCCGTTAAAGATACGGGTACACCGTTTTTTAGCACCATGCGGCTTTCCAGATCAAATGTCAGCTCTTCATGAATGATGCGTGTAGATTTCACTTCTGTTCCTTCACTTGATTCCTCCTTGCTCTCGTTTCTTCTCAGAATGACCTTGATCCGAGCGAGCAATTCACGATTGTCAAACGGTTTGGTCATGTAATCTTCCGCCCCTAGCTCTAGTCCCAACACCTTGTCGATTACCTCGTTTTTGGCAGAGAGCATGATCACAGGAACAGCACGTTTCCCGGTGATTTCCTTGCACAGGTCATATCCCGAGCAGTCAGGCAGCATCAAGTCAAGCACTACTAAGTCCGGTTGAAAAGATTCAAGCAAATGCAGGCCCGTTTTGCCGTCCTCTGCGGTCTGCACATCGTAGTTTTCTCGCCGTAGCACCAGCTCAATTAAATCTCGAATAGCGATTTCATCATCAATGACCAGGATTTTCTTCAATGTACACCCCTATCTAGCCTTGTTCCGCAGCTTCAATTATATTTAACCCAATCTTAGCACAGACACTTTAGATTCCTCCACCAACTGGAAGGTGAGGTATATTCCACTCAGCCCAACATAACTTGTAATAAACTCGAAGAAAGGAGAACAATCCATGGATCTGCTCTGGGTACTCATTGTTGGAGGACTTATTGGCTGGTTAAGCGGTAACTTGATTAGGCGGGACGTACCGGGAGGTGTACTTGGGAATATCATTGCGGGTTTTATCGGTTCCTGGTTAGGGACGGAATTGCTGGGACCAAGGGGGCCGGTGATTGGCGGATTTCATATTATTCCAGCCATCGTCGGCTCGATTATTGCCCTGCTCATTTTCTTCGCTCTGGCACGCGGCGGAGCCTTCCGAAGACGTTAACAAAGAGAGGCGGAAACCGATACCGTCGTTCATTAGATAAAAGGACCGAAAGCATTCATCGCTGGAAGATGAACACTTACGGTCCTTTTTTTGTACTGATTTCAGGTTTTTGGATTTTGGCGGGATACATTGCGTCAGGTCACAGCTCACAAAATGAACACCATCAAGGATGCAGTTTTCAAAATTGGCGATTAGCTTTTGTTTGCCATTTCCCTCAAACGTAATATCCACTAGCTTGCCGTTAAAGGAACAATTGACGATATTCGCCGCTCGTAAAATCCGGTCATTAAATCTACATTTATATAAAGTACAGTCGTTGAACACTCCCGCCACCTGTAGAGGTGGGATTCTTGGGTTGTTGCTCCTCATGGAACAAAGTCGTATCGACATTCGCTAACCGAATGATCGTCCACCAAGCGATCCCTGTGGTTCCCACAGTTCTTCCATTTGTGTTACAATGCCATGGCTTTTATGTTCTGCGCGGCATTGCTGTCGCGGTCATGTATCGTATGGCAACTCACGCATGTCCATTTTCGAAGGCTCAAATCTTTCACCTCTGCATGCTTGTACCCGCAGACATGACAGGTTTGGCTGGATGGGGCAAAGGTCGGCACTTCCTTGATCGTGCGCCCATACCACTTTGCCTTGTAATGAAGCTGCCGACTCATCTCTCCCCAGGATGCATCTGCAATATGTTTAGCCAGATGCCGGTTCTTCATCATGTTTGCGATGCGCAGATCCTCGATACAGATCGTTTGGTTTTCACGAATCCATGTCGTCGTCTGCTTATGTATCGCATCCATTCGGCTGTTCCGAATCCGTTCGTGGATGCTGGCCACTTTTTGTTTGGCCTTGCGCCAGTTGCTCCCGCCTTGGTGTCTTCTCGCCATGATCCGTTGCCACTTGGCCAGCTTGGCTTCATACCGCATGGTATGTCTGGGATTCTCGATAGCAAGACCATCCGAGGTCACCGCAAGCTGCTTGATGCCCACATCAGTGCCTAGCCTACCATCCGTGACGGGAAGAGTCTGAATATCCACTTCACATACCACAGCTACAAACCATTTGCCGCTTGGGGCCAGCCGGATGGTCGCGGACACGACTTTACCTTCAATCTCTCTGGACTTGGCATAGCGCCCGAGCCCAAGCTTGGGTAGCTGAATATAATTCTCCTTGACAGCAATGTTGCCATTCGTGAACCGGGTGGTATAGCTTTGCACAGGATGTTTACGACTCTTAAAGCGGGGATGATCGTTCTGCTTCTTGAAGTAACGGTGAAATCCATCAGCCAAGTTTCGAGCAGCCGACTGTAGCGCAATGCTGTCTACCTCCTTCAGCCAAGGCCATTGACGCTTCATATTCGGAAGCTGCGAAGCGCAGGTTTGATACGATAAGCCCTTGCCCGTAGCCAGAAACATCGCCTTCCACTACGCTAGAAGGTGGTTAAATACAAAACGACTGCAGCCCAAGGTTTTACGCATCAACACCATCTGTTCCGAGTTCGGATAGATACGAAATTTGAAAGATTTATGCTGTAGCATCTACGCTTTCAACGTCCCACTTAAGAAGCCGTTATGATCTCACCTCTCAATAATAGCACATATGTTCGCTTATAGACATCGAGAAATTCCCGATTCATCCCCTGCCTTCGCTCTCACTTCGTGAGTAAGGTAGCTTAGAGGCAGGAGTATTCTCGGTGTATTTGATAAAACCATACATGCCATTGTTCGCGTTCTTATTCATATGCAATAATTGTTTAGTATTCATCCATCTCAATCCCTTCAATTTTTTTCATAAGGGCAACGGAAAAGGGAACGAATAAACCGACGGGTGTTTCATTACATGGCGGTTTGTTTTAATTTATCAACAGCTGACTTTCCGAAATATTACAGGCTGGACTAGCACATACTAAGGAACAGTTGGCTGAAGCTTACATAACGGAGGTCTCATCATGGTATTTACAATCACAATTATCATCGTTGCACTGTTTGCAATATGGGGAGCCGTCGCTCCTGCTCAGCTGGCGGATGTGGCTAATGTTGCCTACAACTTCTCTATTCAGAATTTTGGCTGGTTTTATTTGCTAGCAACTCTCTTCTTCCTGATCTTCGCTTTTTATCTGGCATTCAGTCGATTTGGCGGTATTAGGCTTGGGGATGACGATGATGAGCCGGAGTATTCTACGATTTCCTGGCTATCCATGCTGTTTAGCGCTGGTATGGGAATCGGACTGGTTTTCTGGGGAGTGGCTGAACCGCTGTCCCACTATTTATCTGCACCGGAGGGGGCGGTACCCGAAACAACGCAAGCAGCAAGACTTTCCATGCGTTATTCCTTTTTCCACTGGGGGTTGCATCCTTGGGCTATCTATACCGTCATCGGCTTGGCTCTCGCATACTTCCAGTTCAGGAAAGGCTACAAAGGGTTGATCAGTTCTACCTTTATTCCTCTGATTGGTGAACGTCTTGCGGCTGGCTGGCTTGGCAAGATTATTGATATTTTGGCGGTCATTGCCACCATCTTTGGTGTTGCAACCTCGCTTGGTTTGGGTGCGCTTCAGATCGGTGGAGGTCTGAATTACTTATTTGGTATTCCGAACTCGACGATGTCCCAGATTTTCATTATCTCAATTGTAACCGTACTGTTTTTGATCTCGGCAACCACAGGTCTAGATAAAGGGATTAAGATTCTGAGCAACACCAACCTCGTTATAGCTGTACTATTGATGGTTTTCGTATTAGCGACTGGACCGACTTCTTTTATATTTGACACATTCACGACAACCTTGGGCAGTTACTTGCAGAATATTATTAACATGAGTTTGAGACTGACGCCGTTCTCACGAGAAACCTGGATTGGAACATGGACGTTATTTTACTGGGCATGGTGGATCGCATGGGCTCCCTTTGTTGGCACGTTTATCGCAAGGGTATCTAGAGGAAGAACCATAAAGGAGTTTGTAATTTACGTCATGGTTATTCCAAGCTTGTTCGGATTTATCTGGTTCTCAGTTTTTGGCGGAACAGGACTTCACCTCGAATTGTTCAATGCCGCCCATCTGGCGGAGGCCGTCAAAGAAGACACGACAACCGCTTTATTCCTTACACTGGAGCAGCTGCCTTTGGGCACGATCGTAGCATTCATCGCTACACTCCTCATCATGACCTTCTTTATTACGTCGGCTGATTCGGCTACCTTTGTGCTGGGCATGCTCTCTTCAGATGGCAAGCTAAACCCGAGTACAAGAGTGAAATTAACCTGGGGAATCATGCAGTCCGCCATTGCGGTAGTACTGCTGATCAGTGGTGGATTGAACGGCCTACAGACGGCCTCCATTGTTGCTGCTCTGCCGTTCGCTGTTGTCCTTATCGGGATGTGTTTCTCCCTGCTCAAAGCACTGCAGGCTGAGGACAGAGAGCGTCGTCAGAAAGAAAAACGGCAGCGCCAAAAGCTGAAACGACTGCTGGAGGAACAAGAAATTTCTCTGAATGAAATTCCTGGCAGGTAATATATTTTATCTCTATAGAGATGCCATCTGCTTTAAGGTGGGTGCCTTTTTATATCTTGTCTCTTGACATAATTCGTTAAAACAAACAAAAGCCCGCGTCGTTGCGGGCTTTTATTTGTTTCAGAGTACTGAGTTTCACAGCCTAAGGATCGAATTAATGGCTTGTTGGTGCTGAGGTCATCGCTTCATGAGGCATCGCATGCGGATTGATTTCTAACCTTATTCATACTACTAAGACCTACAACACGATTACTTGCTGCTCCCATACCAACTAAAAAGAGTAAGACCGAAGCCCCAAGAAGAATGAAAAGTGGCAGGTTCCAACTATTTGTTGCATCGTGCAGATATCCTATAAGGGCTGGACCGATTGCGGCAAGAAGATATCCGATCGATTGGGCCATGCCAGATAGTTCCGCTGCTTGATGTGCATTTTCAGTGCGTAATCCGAAAAACATCATGGCTAAACTAAAGGCGAAGCCTCCACCAATTCCGAGTATGACGATCCACAAAAGAATGACATTAGAACTTCCGTAAAGAAGTCCGAGCGTCCCCGTCAAAAGCAGAATGGTTGTGATGACCACTAACAAACGTTGGTTAGACATACGCCCAGCAATAACAGGGACAATAAAGGTAAATGGAAGCATCGCTAACTGCATGATCGAGAGATACCATCCAGATTGGTTGGAGTCAATTCCTTGCTGCGTTAAAATTTCAGGCAACCATGCGATCAATACATAGAAAACCATAGACTGTATACCCATGAACAAGGTTACTTGCCAAGCAAGCGGGGATCGCCAAACATTCACATCGTTGCTTGCCATGTGTTGACTCGTCGTGGCAGTTTGTTTCGTTTGATTTCTTAATTGGGGTAACCAACAGAGGATCGATACAAAGCTTAGAATCCCCCATATTCCCAATGCCCCCTGCCATTTTAGCCCTGCGTTCATGGCTAGCGGTACACTGATTCCCGATGCGATTGCTCCACATAAATTCATTGAAATGGAGTAAACTCCTGTCATGGAGCCAATTTTATTTGGAAAATCCCTTTTGATTATACTTGGCAATAACACATTACATATGGCAATGGCGAATCCAAGAACGGCTGTTCCAATAAACAGATTAACTGCGCCAGATAAAGATCGTATTACAATACCAACAGTCAGAAAGATTAGGGCAATCAAAATGATACGCTCAACCCCATACCTCCGTCCTAATTTTGGTACGAGAGGCGATAATAAAGCAAAGGCAAGCAAGGGTACCGTTGTGATCAGGCCTGCTAATGTATTTGAAATATGAACGTCATCCCTTATAAAACCTACTAAAGGACCAACTGAGGTTAAGGGAGTACGTAAATTAGCTGCAATAACAATAATGCCGAGAATGATCAACGCTACAGAGGATGGCACGAATTTTTTATTTTGTTTATTCGGCATTCTTCATTTCTCCTTCCTGAATTCTTACGTCTTATATTTGCTTCTTGTTGGCTCTGAAAAACTTTGCTATAACATCCGCGCGGATAATAAAAGTATAGTATAATATACTTTTATAAACAATAATTATTTTATAACATACTAAAATTGAATAAAAAAATACAACTCTGAATTCCCATCATGGAATTCGGAGTTGCATTTAATAAGTGGATTTTCGACGACTAGAAACCATATTTTAAGGATATATGGAGCACTGTTTCGTTATTCGTATGATTGGTATAAGCGTGGGGATCATCTGCACGAAAACTGATCGTATCATATTGATTCAATGTGTATATCTCTCCATTGACTTGTAACTCGATGGAACCAGTCATTACTGTCGCAATTTCAGTTGTATTCACATGATGACCTTCAGGGTAATACGAGCTATTAGGCTGTAAGTATGCCCGACACATTTCAATATCGTTGCTTTTAAAGACGGGTTCAATGACCCAATTTTTTTCATCATTAGAAAACCGCAGTCCCTCCCCTGCTCGATACAAACTAACGGGTTTCTCTGATGTGAACAAAGCCAATAGCGGTAAAGATATTCCTTTTGAAATTTTCCATATGATGGCCAAAGTTGGATTTGTCTCACCACGTTCGATATTCCCTAGAGTAAGTTTGCTTACACCCGTTAATTCTGATAAGTCGTCTAAGGTCATGTTTTTTTCTTTTCTATACTTTTTTAATGCACCGCCGATTTGTAATACAATTTGTTTTGACTCATCGATTTCATCCATTTGATATTCTCCTCAACAAAAAAACTATATAGCTAGTATATTGTTTATCAAGATTCTTTTCCATTCCGGTTCAATAGAACGTAATGAAATCTTCTTGATAAAATTGTATTAAAAGGATAAAATGACGAGCATCAACGGTTTTATTTGAAGAATGGTAGCTTATGAAAGGTGATTTAGCAATGAAAATTCTCATCGTTGGCAATTTTAGCGAGACCTCAAAATCCAATATTGCAGGGAGTTTTCCGCGAGACTGGAACGTTGTAATTGTTCCGCCCGGAAAAGAAATGCTGCATCATATTGAAGATTGCCAGGTAATCATTCCGGAACATATTAAAGTGGACCATAGCCTGCTTTCTAACGCAAAAAAATTAAAATTGGTACAGACGGGTGCAGGATTTGATAATGTGGATGTCCCTGCCTGTACACAGCTCGGCATTTGGGTGGCCAATGCTGCAGGAGTGAATGCACAGGCAGTGGCCGAGCACGTCATGGCACTGTTATTGTCTTATTATAAAAACATACCGTCTCTTGATACTTTCATGAAAAATAAGATGGATGAAAATCAATTGGACTATACAGGGAGTGAGTTAAAGGGAAAAACGATTGGAATTATCGGTTTGGGTGCAATTGGAAAAAAAGTAGCTGCGTTTTGCAGGGTTTTTGATATGAATGTACTGGCGTATGCGAGAAATGCCACTGTACAATCGGACGATTTTGTGAAAAAGACGGATTTTGATACTCTTGTAAGCACATCGGACATAGTTAGTGTACATGTACCCTTGAATGAACAAACCAAACAGCTGATTAACAAAGCGACATTCAAAAAAATGAAAAATACTGCTCTTTTTATCAATACAGCCCGCGGCGGCATTGTCAACGAAAGAGACTTGATTGATGCATTAAAAAACGGGGATATTTCAGGCGCTTGCCTGGATGTGTTTGGATCTGAACCGCTTCCTATTGACAGTGAGCTCCGGAATCAGGGTAATGTGATACTTACTCCACATACAGCGGGAATGCCTGATGGTCGGAAATTTCATAAAACAAGATATGATTTCTTTATAAAGAATATAAAACGTGTAGAAAATGGTGAGGAGCCTGAAAGCAAGCTCAATCAGTTATGATGTTTTGGTGCAATAAAAATTGATCGCCACCCTACAGCAGTTCAAAATGAAGTTGAGTCTCAGGCAACTCCGTATTCCCTTTCCACTGATTTGCACCGTATCCCATTTCCAGAACCGCAGCAATGCGCTCGTTATTCAGTACACCAAACATTTCAGTACGGCTTGGGTCGTACATCCAGTCATGCAAGGTACAGCGCACACCCAGACTTTGCTCATGAGCCAGCAAGCGGAAATTCTGAATTAGGCAGCAGACAGCTGCAAAGTCCTCTTCCCGCTTATATTGATCCGCCTCTTCCTTCACCAAGACCAGAAGATATGCAGGGGCAGGCTCCTGTAATCCCTGCATGATGTCCCCTACCGGTTATCGGCAAAGATAAATCGCCACGGCTCTCGGAGTCCATCATTTGGCGCCCATACGGCATGATTAAGCAATTCAAGGATGAGGTCGTGCGATACCGGTTGTTCCAAAAACTCACTCGGACCGCCCATGACTCCTTCCAGATCTGACAATTTCATTTTATACCCTCCTCTTCTATGTAGACTGTCCTCGCAATACGGTCCATTTCTGCTCGGCTGGTGTTCTTTTCCGACTTCTTGGCGCTTTGTCGTAATATCCTATATGAAGAATACCAACAAATCGTTCATCCTCACGTAAGCCAATTCCATTGAAGAACGCTTCATGCTGAATCATGGACTCTGTATCCCATAACATTCCTAACCCTCGTTCCCAGCCCAACAGTTGGAAGCTCTGCATCACCCCGCAGGCAGCCGCATAATTGCGGTCATTGGTCAGCCGATCCGGTCCTACAGTCGACATAACAATGACGTGCGCAGGAATATCGGTAAATCTCTTTTTAAAAACATCCAGAAGTTTCCCTGGAATCAACTTGCCGAGCTTGCTTTGTGACATCTGTTCCAGCATGCAGTCTACCAACCGTTTGCGTGCTTCTGGAGTTCCGGCATATACTACACGCCACGAGCCAGACTCAACAGACGGTTGAAGCCTTATAGCCTTACGCAGTAATGCTACAATTAACTCCTGGTCCACCGGCGTAGAGTTACATTTACGAATACTCCTGCGCTCCCTGATCAATTCCGCCAGACTCAAATGCTTCACTCTCCTTTGTTCTATCTGGATTCAATATTCATACTGCTGTCTTGAAGAAATTGATGGATTACTTTTAGCTCCGTTTCCGAATATTTGTCGAGAGTACGATAGAAGCGCTCAGCCTCATGTATATGAAGACGTTCATGCAGTTCAAAGATTTTTTTGCCCTGCGGTGACAACCGGAAATAGCTTTCCTTTTTGTTGTCGTTCATTTTCGTCCGTTTGACGAATCCTTCCTCCAGCAGTTTGTTGCCAATTTTGGTGATACTTGCTTTGGACAAATTCATCGCCTCGGCAATACCCGTGTTGTTAATAGGCTCATGCTTGCCTATGCAATCTATCATATGAACCGCGGTCAAATGCTGAGGGATTTTCTCGATGCTTTCACGCTGGGCGATACTTAGGAAATGCTCGATTTCTGTATCCTTGTGGTTCTCATACACATGTAAAAAACGGATAAATTGGTCATAAAGCAACTGTTTTGTTCGATCTTTTGAGATCATTCTTTGATCGCTCCTTATTTACTTGTAAACAAAAATATCATTTAAATAGTAGGGTTTTTCTAAATAAACCCTTATATTTAGTTTACTAGTGAACAATGTATCATGAATGATAATGCTTATCAACTTTATTCTCTGGCATTGCAACAACTCTACAAACAAAGACAGAGACCTGCGTTGAACTGAATATCTTTTATTGAGACTGCAATCTTCGTTGGAATCGCTACCAGCATGTGGACATGATCGGGCATCATATGACCTTCTATAATTTCTACTCCCTTGTACTTACATAGACGTCTAAAAATTTCGATTAAATCTTTTCTGACTTGATTATAGATTTCTTTCTGTCTATACTTCGGGGTGAATACAATGTGGTATTTGCACATCCACTTTGTGTGTCCAGGCTGTAGCTCTTGTTTGCCAACTGGCTAAAGCCGTAAAAATAAAATAAGGGCGGATATACTCCGCCCTTATTTTTCGTTAGTCTCAGGACACACACTTAAACATGCGGTCCTTTTCCTTCGTTTCACGCCTGATCGGCTGCCAAGAGGTGTTTTTGAATATTTAATATAGCTTTGGTAGTTTGTCCAATGTTATAGCATAGTTACAGTGATATGCACTGCGCAGCTCCTCTTTTGTCGTAAACTTCTCCGTCCTACCAAAATCCTGAGACCATGTCATAAACCACAGCCACGGGATGCGCGAGGTGGACAAGCTTCTGATACTCGGAATCGGGCCAATTTCCCCGATAGCAGCAAGTTTTGGAGTTCCTGTAACAACGACCAGTTCCTCATATTCCTTCCGTAAATCCGTATGTTGGTGAGCTGGGGGATACATATCCCTGGAAATAATGTCAACCACGTCATCCCCAACGTAACCTTCGACCAACGGTGAGTTCCACACCCAAATTAAATTATTTAGATTATGATAATGCGTGTACCTCTCATACATGATACGGTACAATTGTTTTGCGATTTCCGGGCCTTGACTGCCCCACCAGAACCAAGTGCCTTCCGCTTCATGAAATGGTCTCCACAAGATCGGAATACGTTTGTCGCAAAATTCCCGGAGGATATTGGCCATATGGTCCATATCGGACAACAGGGCTTCATATTCTTTGGTTCCTTCCGTAATCGCTTTACTTACGTTAAAATTTGTATGCTCCGAATAGAAGCTTTTATCCCGTCCGCCAAGCGGTGAAAACCAATGCCATGTGAACGTAAGCAAGCCTCTGTTGTTCTCCGTCCACTCCCAAGCTTTATGCAGCGTATCCTGGTTTTCAGCAACTTCCAGCAAACACTCTTCGCCGCTATTTTCATAATTAATGTTTGGAGAATACCCAAGAAGCTCGAATCCGCATAGTGCCGGCCACTTCCCTGTTACTTGATAGATGTAGTTTAATTCTTCTTGCACCATGGTTTGGGTGTGCTGTCCCGTAATGATGCCATTCCCTTGAATCTCGTGGAAATAATTGAGCACAGAACGTACTTCTTCCGATGCATTAGGATTGCAAGGTATCGATTTCATCGTATCCTGCCTTTCTGTCTATTCTCAATTGAATGCTTATTGACCGCTCCATAGTTTAACACGGTCTTTCACATATTGACCAAAAGCCTCTTCCATCTCTTCCACTCCAGCCTTTTCCAATTCCGCCATGTACTCATCCCAGACTTTATCGAAATTTTCCGGTTTGGCCATTACAGCTTCAGGAATTCGTTTCCATGTGATATCCTTCATTTTGGCCATTAATATTGTCGCCTGGCTATCGCTTGGCAAAGCAATATTGTAAACCGCCCCGGCTTTTCTTTCAGGAAACTCTTCTTCTTTTGGGAAAAGATCTCTCCAATGCTCGACTTTGTAAGCGGCCAAAGCATCTTTTTCGGGTGCACTGTAGGTCGCCGTTAAAAGGTCACTGTTCGTTTTCGTATAATAATTGCCTGTTGAGTCCTTAATTCCGTCACCATAATGAACAGATAAGTTCCAATACAGGCCGAGACCCGATTCCTTCATGTAAGCACTACCTTCGTTGTCCATCTTTTCTTGAACATCCTTCGGTACAGTTCTTTTTCCATTCTCTACAACGTAATCTTGTCCTTCGATCCCCCAGTTCATCAGAATCTGTCCTTCTTCCGAAGCCAGGTAATCCAAAAATTTGATTGCAGCCACAGGATCTTTGCACTCGCTGGAAATCGCGATCCCATATCCTCCGTCAAACCCGGCGGACCAGAAATTAGTATCCTTATACTCTTCAGACAACGTTACTGGATAATGACCGTAAGTACGGTCAAATTTCCCTGCAGCCTTCAATGCCTGTTGAGCATCACCATAGTCCCATGCAGGGTCGATCAGGCCAAGCACACGTCCAGATGAAACCTTGGATTTGAATTGATCCGTCTTTTGAACAAAACTTTCCTTATCCAATAAACCTATGTCGTTCATATGGTTCAGCCAGCGGAAATATTCTCTTTCCTCTGGACGGCGGAAATGATAAGTTACATCAAAAGTTTGTTGGTCTACATAGTACTCTCCATCATCAGGTGCACCTGTCGTAAAAAATCCCATGTTCGTCACCTGATACATATGCCAGTCATCCGCATTAATGGTTAGTCCGATATTTTTGTTACCGTTATCATCTGTTGGGTGTTTAGCTATATAGTCTGTAAGGACCTTCTCGTAGTCCTTTACCGTACGAATTTCAGGATAACCAGCTTCTTTTACAACACGATGTTGAAGTTGGAAGCCACCGTCGGCTTTGAATTTACGTTCATCGATAGCAGACCAAGTCGGAATGGCATAGATGGCTTGATCCTCCAAACTATATTTGGCACGAACAATCTTATCGCCAAGCATCTTTTTAATATTAGGCGCATGTTCTTCAATCAGGTCCGTCAGATCGAGAACTGCACCTACATCCACTAGCTTGCCAAGATCAGCCTTTGCAGCTATGAGATCGGGAACTTCACCAGTGGCAGCCATGATGGATACCTTTTGCACAGGGTCCCCCACTGCGAATTCAGCATCCAAAACGACACCTGTTTTCTCTGTGATGACTTTTCCTATACGGTCATTCATATTGTTCCAGTTAGGACTTCCATCCTCTGAAAAATAAGTAAGTGTGATAGGATTTGAGCCATCTTGACTTGCTGATTCCCCACCACCACTTCCACTGCAGGCTGCGAGTTGACTGAGCAACAGACCAGCTGAAAGTAGTGTTACTGCTGTTTTTCGGGTTCGCTTTCTCATAAAAACAACACTCCCCATGTTTCAGTTAATTTAAGGATACAAAGTCATTTACGGTTAGAGTCTCATCAGCTTTTGACCGCACCTAGTGTCATGCCTTTTACAAAGTACTTCTGCAAGAAAGGGTAAACAATGAGAATAGGCACTGTTGCGATGATGGTAATCGCCATTTTGACAGCGTCAGGAGACACTTGCGACATCAATTGAGACATGTTTTCCCCACGTATATTGTTCGAGTTTGTGGTGGTACTCTGAAGCACTTTCATGAGCTCATACTGCAAGGTGGTCAGGGAGTCATTGGAACCATTATAAAGGTACGTATCAAACCAGGAATTCCATTGCCCGACAGCAAGGAACAAGGCTACGGTTGCAAGAGCAGGCTTGGTGAGCGGTAGTATGACACGCCAGTAAATGGTGAAATCGTTTGCCCCATCAAGCTTGGCCGATTCTTGCAGAGCATAAGGAATTCCATCAATGAACGAACGGATGATGAATATATTGAAGGCGCTTACGAGTCCTGGCAAAATATAAACTGCGAACGTATTGATCAGATCCAGATTCTTGATCAAGATAAAACTAGGAATCAAACCGCCCGACACATACATTGTGATCGCCAGAAATACGGAAACAAATCGTCTTCCCTGAAACTCTCTACGAGCAAGTGTATAAGCAACCATCGAACCGCTTACCAGACCTGCCAGGGTTCCTATTAGAGTTCGAAGCACCGATATTTTGAATCCCGTGATCAACCCCTCATAACTAAAGATGAGCTTATAATTTTCAAGAGTGAATTGTCTAGGAAAAATAGAAATACCGCCTCGAACAGTATCTACGGAATCGTTGAATGAAATGGCGAGCACATTCAAAAAGGGATATAGCGTCGCAATCGTAACGACTCCAATGAAAACATAAACAAAGGTGTCAAATATCAAGTCTTGGGGAGATTTTGCGCCTATCTTCGGTCGTTTGGGTGTGACGGAAGAAGTTGTCGGCTCGGATGCTTCCATGTGTGTTCCTCCTCCTTACATAATGCTTTCGTTAGCGAATTTTTTAAAGAGTCCATTCACGACGAACAGCAAAATCACGCTGATGACCGAATTGAAGATACTAATAGCGGTACCAAAAGAATATCTCCCCATGGATAAACCATAGTTCAACGCATACAGATCCAACACTTCGGAATAATCGCTAACCATGTGATTACCAAGCAAGAATTGCTTTTCAAATCCGATTCCTACAAGGTGGCCAATCGACATAATAAACAGTACGATGATTGTTGGCCTGATACCAGGGAGTGTAATATGCCATATTTGTCTCATACGACTGGCGCCGTCTACCCTTGCTGCCTCATACAGTTCAGGACCAATCCCCGAAATGGCAGCCAAATAGATAATGGCGTTCCACCCTGTCTCCTTCCAAACATCGGCTCCGGTCACTATTCCCCAGAACAGTTGACCCTTGGCCATAAATTGTATCGGTTGGTCAATCAAATTCAGCCCCAAGAGCAAGTCGTTTATCGCGCCTCCGTCGGTTGACAGCATTTTGATGACGATCCCGGCGGCCACGACCCAAGACACGAAGTGAGGCAGGTAAGAAACAGTCTGTACGAAACGCTTCATAAACTGAACTCGTACCTCGTTTAGAACCACTGCGAACAATACAGGAAACACGAACCCAGCCACAAGCCCCATAAGGCTCATTGCCAGTGTATTTCTTAGCACCAAATAGAAATGTTCATCCTGAAACAGTGCTTGGAAATGATCGAATCCAACCCATTTTTGATCGAAAAAACCTTTGCCTGGTCTGTAGTTTTGAAATGCCATCGTCCATCCCCACAGAGGCAAATACTGAAATACAAACACCCAAATCACAAACGGAAATGACATCATGTACAGATATTTTTGATTCTTAAAGACTTTCCACTTTTGCGAATTTTTGTGTTTGCGTGTGCGGAACCTTCTCTCTTCTGTTATCGCTTTCATTTCATCCCCCCCTTTCCTCTTTCATCATAAAACGATTGTTATATTGGCGACATATCGGAGATCCAGTAGGATTTCATTCAATAATCTATACTGTTTTCAGAAAAGACAATTTTGTTTTCATAAGTTGGTATAATAAAAATCCCCTGCATTAAACCAATGCAGAGAATTTTTATAATCGCCATATTTATTGAGTAGCGCTCAACTTGAACCATGCACTGGTATAATCTCCTGTAAGGGTAGGGATGATCAAGCCTGCTTGCATTAAACGATCCCCGCCGAAAGTTCCCATGTATCCACTCTCTCCAGTCACTTCATAAGTATACGAATGATCCAATCCTTTGAGCTGAAGTACATCAGCAGCAGGATTGGGCTTGGCTAAAACTCGAAAGTAGAATACGATAGCTTCCAATCGATTGTCCGAAACGAACATCCAAGAAGTTTCATTGCCTTGAAATGGGCTCCGTAGTCTAAACAAATCACCTTTTTGTATGAGAGAACGATGTTCTTTGTACATGGCAACCTGTTCTTTCACCTGGATTTTTTCGGCATCCGTGAATTTGGTCAGATCAAGTTCATAGCCAAAGTTCCCCGACATCGCAACGTCCCCTCTGAATTTAAGCGAGGTATCGCGGTGGACTTGATGGTTCGGCACGGCGGAGACATGAGCTCCGATGGTACTGACGGGATATACCAAACTGGTCCCGTATTGTATTTTTAAGCGTTCCACGGCATCCGTGTTGTCACTTGTCCAAGTCTGCGGCATGTAGTACAGCATTCCGGGATCAAACCGACCTCCACCGCTGGAACAACTTTCGAATAAGATTTCCGGAAATGCAGTCGTCAGTTTATTTAAAAGTTCATAGAGCCCAAGCACGTAACGATGTGCAATCTCCTGTTGATTCTCGGGTAAAGCCGTTGCGGAACCAATTTCGGTCAACGCGCGGTTCATGTCCCATTTTACGTAAGAAACAGGTACGTTGGTGAAGATTTCAGCCAGTGCATCATACAAATAATCACGGACTTCCGGCCGTGAAAGATCCAATACCAATTGCCAGCGGGCTTCCGTCCGGCGACGGCCTTCAACGTGCAGGCACCAGTCGGGGTGCTTCCGGTACAGATCACTTTCGGGTGAGATCATTTCAGGTTCAAACCATAATCCGAATTGCAAGCCTTGGCGTTCAATCCGCTCTGCCAAATCACGCAAGCCATTAGGAAGCTTTCTCCGATCTTCAACCCAGTCTCCGAGCGAACTATTGTCGCTGTCACGTTTGCCGAACCAGCCGTCATCAAGCACCAACAGTTCAATCCCCAGATGAGAGCCTGTCTCGGCAATCGCTTCAATCTTTTCTGCAGTGAAATTAAAATAAGTTGCCTCCCAATTGTTCACGAGAATCGGTCGCTCCTTGTCCCTATGCACGCCGCGGCATAAACGGTTCCGGTAGAGTCGATGATAGATTCGGGACATGCCTCCGATCCCTTCATTTGAATATACCAATACAGCCTCAGGAGTTTGGAAGGATTCGCCAGGAGGAAGCAGCCAACCAAAATCAAATGGATTCAGGCCAATGCCCAAACGAACGACACCAAAAGCATCCACTTCCGCTTCGGCATGGAAATTACCGCTATACACCAGATTTACAGCAAAAACCTCCCCATGATCCTCATCGGCTCCCGGGCTAACGACAGCCGCAAAAGGATTGTGCTGATGACTGCTCATTCCACGTTTGCTCCCAAGACTAGTACCTCCTGGGCCTAGAGGCCTGCGTTGAAGATGCGCCTCTCGAGCCCAATGACCCGCGAGGTATAACAATTCATAATGGCTCTTGCCATACAAATCAACATTGGCACTAAGCGCACGTAAAAGTTTGATCGTGCTGTGACCGTTGTTCTTAAAGTGAACTGACCTGGTAATAGCACCATCCCTGAAGATACAATATTTCAGAAGAACGGTGATTCCTGCGTACGCATCCTCCAGTTCCAGCTCCAAGGTATCTGCTTCATGGTCTGTTTCCGTATACACATACGGCAGACCATCAAGTGCTGGTTTACCAGCGCCGGTTGAGTACCCTTTGAAGCGTAGCTCTGTAATGCGGCTCCCGTCTTCAAGTAGAACTTGATAGGCAGGCGATCTGAAGTCACCTGTTCCATATTGCGGATATTCATGAGGCATGGAGCCTAGCTCCGTTTTTTCCAGACCTGGTACAAGTTTTTCAAGGTTTCCTTTCTCGGACAATCTTTGTCCCCAATATACCAGTAAAGGATAGCCGTCTATGATTTGAATAACATAACTGGTTACGCGGGATTGCAGATGAAAAATATGCTGTGACTTGTTAATATAAATAGCCATTACATGATTCACTCCTGTTAAACTAGATTGTTCCTGCTCAATAATAAAATGTATCCCTTTTCGATTTAGGGACTACCATACAATCCTTTGGGAAGTTCATCAAGCGTGATTACGTTGTCATGATTGTATACCTTTTTCAAATATTCCTTTGTATTCGTTTTTCCGTCGCGCAGATAATCTCCAGTCCAGGTATTGAAAAAACTCCAATGTGCGCCGTAAGTCTGGAGCAGATCAGGATCCGGAATAGGCCCGTTTTCTGCAAGCGCTACAAGCTTTTTGTACTTGCCCAAAAACAAGAGTTCATCATACATGGCAATGTTAGGGCTATGATCGCCCGCTGGATTGTAAACGTCGATACTTACAATGTCGACCATATCATCGCCCGGGTACCACTCCTCCTTCACAGAGTTCCAAACCCAAATGAGATTGTTTAACTGATGGTGATCGGTCAAACGTTGGTACATTAGTCTATATAATTTTTTGGCAGGTTCGGGCCCTTTGGCTCCCCACCAAAACCAGCCGCCCTCTGCTTCGTGCAGTGGTCTCCAAAGTACGGGAATGTTATGATCCTGTAGCCGCTTCAACTGAACAGCGATGGCATCAATGTCTCGAATTAAAAGCTTGTAATCTTCCGATTCCGGATGATTCAGGGCATATTCTACATCGAAGGTCGTAAACTCGGTATTAAAACCTCGCCACCATTCGTGGCCCGGTTCGTTGCCGCCTATTCCTTTCGGCGCATTCCAATGCCAGCTTAATGATACTATTCCTCCGCGTTCGTACCATTCAATCATCTTCTCCACCTCGTTTGAGGTGCTTCCATTTTCAACGCGGGATGGAGAATAATCCATCAAATCGCTGGAAACCAATGCAGGGAGTTTTCCTGTCTGCTTATAGATCCACTTCGCATCTTCCAGTGTTTGCTGTCCTGAAATTATCTTCTTTTCATACTGGCTGGTCATAAAATCCAAGAGTGCTTTGGCTTGGGGAGTTGCTTTGGAATTACTTAAGGTATCCATCTTTATATCCTGTTTGGATACGTTGGGCTCTATACGTTTGAGCTTGATGTACTCAATACCATAGTATCCCCACCCCCGTAAAATTTGGATGGAGTTACTGCCTTGGTTCAGAAGCACTTTGGTCACCTTTTTTTCAGCACGGACCTGCCCTGGGTTGGGAGCATTAAGCATCAATTCACCAGCACCTGAACCATTCACTTGAATAGAGGTCGTTTTGTCCCCATTCCCTTCAGGAATGTAATATCCCAAGCTCAACTCATACAGGCCATCTTCCGGTGCTTCAACCTTGAATGCAGCGCTTCCTTTAGCTGAATTATCCTCTTCAAAAAAATAAGAAATGTAACCTTTGCCATCATATGACTTGTCCTTGGCTTTGGCAGTTTTCTCATCACGTTTCTCAATCCCGTACCCTTCTAGCTGAGCATCTTTAAATGTTACTATTAATGCTTGTGTTTGATTAGGTTCAACAACAAATCCGGGTACCGTAATGGCTGCTTCCACTCTGGAATGAGTGAAACTCGACATGAAGATGCCCAAAAAGAAAAAGGCCGATCCTAACATTAAATAGGTTTTATTTGACGCTGCATACCTTATCATTGAACCTGATTTAGTCTTCATTTTATGCCTCCCCTCCGTTCATTACATTCCTGTTATCGCTTTCAATTGTGATGGTCCCTCCTTTCGTATCAACTATATTGGCTGAGGAGGCTCTCGGACATATCACAAATCTTAAATCCTTTCATTCTAAAATCCTTTGTATTTTCAGAAAATACATTTATTTTCATATGGAGATTAAAAAAACTCCCCTACTGTTCGTTACTTCCGTTAGTAGAGGAGCATGGTTTAAGGTTATTCTTTTTTTTGATAAAAAGAAGGTGACTCCCCTTCTAGTTTCTTGAATTTGGTGTAGAAATAATTGACGTTTGAATATCCTACCCTTTCAGCCACTTCGTAAACCTTCATATCCTGAGCCAGTAATTCTTTCGCTTTTTGAATCCGTATCCGATCAAGATAGGCGTTGAAATATTCCCCTGTGTAACTTTTGAAGAGTTGGCCCAAATAGGAACTACTGTAGTTAAACAATACGGCAAGCATTTCTAATCTTAGGTTATCCCCATAGTGCCGATCTATATAATCCAGCAATCGCTTCATTTCATTGTCTTTACTATTGTAATCTGCGCATCGAGCGAGCCTCTCCATAACAACAGAAATACGGTCGACAAGATCCTGAATATATCGGGAGTGATATACTTCAGCAAGGAATTGGGCCGGGTCTCCTGGATAATCGCTTAAAGACCAGACACGGGAATGAATTTTTCGAACCGTTTCATTAGCAAGGTAGAAGAAACGGTCACGGATCTCCTTTTCATCAGCCTGATTAGCTACTTGTTGTAATGCTATTTCGTTCAAAAATGACGAGATCGCACTTGCATGCCCAACATCGACCAGATAATGCAACCTGAAAGCTTCTTCCTCCTTATTTGAGATAGATAATACGGAAGTTTGAGCGATTTCTTTTTGAAAGGTTTCCGTTGTTTCCTCTGTTAGCAACCTCCCTCTCTCATAAAAGAAACTCCGCTCCAGAAGGGATCGTGCAGTTTTGAAAGAATAAATGATTTCTTCTAGAGAACGAACAGGTTGGCCTATCGCTATGTCCATTTCAGATCGAAGTTCTCCTGATAACAGCTGGAGATTCTTGTGAAGTTCATTCCATCCCAATTCGCCAACAGGAGCATCACCAAGCAAAAGGACAATGTATGGAGCAAAATATAAAACGATCCCTTTACGCTCCAAAGTATACGTTTTACTCAGTACCTTCTTGAAGTTATGAATCTGTTCGCTTTCTTCTGGATGTGAACCTGAGAACCCAATCAAAAGAATTTGAAATGTTCTCCAACTCACCTCAAATGAGTCGGACCTTTCAATCAAAAAGGAATCCTCAGATGCGTGTCTTCCAGATAGTAGAGAATAAAGTATCCATTCCGGTGTATTCGTTTTTTGTAACATATTTTTTTTCTGCACGTTTGAGAGCTGTTCATGAATCTTGTGAAGTGATGCTGAAAGTTCTTCCTTGTTTACAGGTTTGAGCAGATATGCATCAACACCGAATTGAAGAGCTTGCCGCGCGTACTCAAAATCGGCGTAACCACTGAGTATAATGACATGACTGATCCAGCCACGGTGACGGATCTGCTGAAGGAGTTCCAATCCGTCCATGCCTGGCATACGTATATCAACCAACAATACGTCGGGAATCGTTTCTTCGAATATTCGGAGAGCCTCATTTCCACCAGCGGCCGTTCCAATCACTTCAAATCCCAATTCCCTCCAAGGTATTAACGTTTGTAACCCTAAACGTAGTTTGGGTTCATCATCAACAATGATCACGGAGAACATCAGGTTCCCCTCCTTCCTTCGGAATACAAAATGTGATGCAGGTGCCTCTGCCCTCTGTGCTTTCAATTGAAAGCCTTGAACGTGTACCGTAGGTAAGTTCTAATCGGTCGTTCACGTTACGTAGCCCAATACGATCCCCGGCTTCATCGGAGTCTATTAACTGTTTTTTTATCTCATTCATTTTCTTTGGAGGTATACCCGCACCATCATCATGGATTTCTACAAATAACGTTTCCTGATCGTTAACTTTCGTTCGAACAGTGATCAACGTTGGACCCTCTTTGCGATCCAACCCATGGAGTATCGAGTTCTCAACCAAAGGTTGAATGATAAGTGGGGGAATTTCAATGTGTTCGCTTGCTGGGTCGATTTCCATAATGTATTGAAGTCGGTCTTCGTATCGGAATTTTTGAAGTTCCAAGTAACAACGAACCATGTTTAACTCATCTGAAAGTGGGATCTGGCGACTTCCGACCTCTAAACTATTTCGGATCAACACGCTAAGCTGCCATACAGCTTGGGCTAAACCCTCTTCCCCGCGAAGGTGTGCTTCCATTCGAATGGACTCAAGTGTATTAAACAGGAAGTGGGGATTGACCTGGCTTGCTAACATCTTAAATTTAATATCATTTTGTTTTTGTAATAGTGTCTGTTTCTGCTGGTTACTCTCTTCCACTTCCAACATTAGTTCACTGATTCGATGAACCAGATCATTGAATTGTCTGGAGAGTTGGCCGATTTCATCTTTTCCATCGAGGTCAAGATAAGTATCCCAGGACACCGTACCTACTCGGGACATGTGCTTACTAAGTCGAAGCAATCTTCTCGCAATAAATGATGCCGAAACATAAACAAGCAAAACTGCCATGATTAGACATCCACCTATAACAAATGTAGCCAATCGTATGATAGCGTTTGCATCATGTAGAATCTCAGACACGGTAAAAACGGAAATGATACGTAGTCCATTCCAACTATTCTGTGGAGTTATGTTTGCTATAACCACCTTCGAATTTTTCCCATCCATAACAGCTTCGTAGCTACCCTCCGTTTGAGACAACATATTACTCCCGGCATGCACAGAGGCAAGGTTTTTACCGTAGAGATCAGGGCGGTTGGCTGCCACAATATTGTTGTTGTCATCCACAATCATCGTTGAGAAAGTCTCTTGGGATAGAATAGAGTTTAGCAAATCAGAATTCACATTAATCACCAAAACACTTTCATTTTTCAACTCATCCAGATTGATTTTTCGAACCAGACTTAGATAATGTCTATGATCACGCTCATCCTGAATATAGTCCCAACCTGCAAGCCCCTTTTGACTCAAGGCGGCTCTATACCACTCAGACTGTTTCGTTTGGTCTTCTGGCTGCATAAATTCCCAATTATTGAGCATCGTTGAATTAGACGTATATAACCGAATTGATTTTATTTCCTTATACAGCCGCATATAATCCCGAATGTCAGTATATTGACGATAGGTTTGGATAACTTCGTTATAACTTTCATAATTGCGGCTTGCTATGGACTTCATTCGGTTATCATTGGAGAGTTGATAGGAAATATCAATAGCTACATTGATAACTTCCTCGGTCCTTTTCTGTACACGCTCCACGTTATTGGTTGCTTGTTCAGCGGCATTCAGGATCATGACTTCCTTCAGCTTGCTTGTTAGATAGATACCACTTATTAAAAGTGGGAGTACGGCCACGGTTATAAAGATCAATGATAGCTTACTTTTAAGTCTGATGTCATTTAATATTCGGATAAAGCGCATATCACGGGCCTCTTTCCTATATGTAGTTCCGATAATGATGGATGAAATTCACATATGATTAATATTGTACTATTTCCTTTTTACATAAAGCCAAATCTACTCTTCTCTTTTTGAATAGTCAATGAAACATTTTATATGGGATCGAGAGGATCCGATTGGTTCGTAGTAGGTCAGAGTTATTTCATATCGAGTTTTTCTAACTAATAATAAACCAAGCAACCGATCATATGATCGGCTGCTTGGTGAGGGTAAGTCTATCAAGGCAATTATTTAAAATCTTGCATTAAATCATCGATGACTGCTTTTACAGTTCTAATCTCTTTAATTGGTGTAACTCCTGTGCCGACAGTAATATAGCCATCGTCTGTATTGCCTTCTAGCATTCCGATCCGCATTCCAATTGATCCACGCATCAATTTTGCTGTTTCTTCACGACTGGCACCTTGTTTATCCATATCGACTAGTTTATTCGCCAATTTAGTAGGTAAAGACCGGTAGTAGGCTGGTAAAGTACGGAACATTAATAAATCTTCTGCTGTGGCATCAACAATCATTTGTTTTACATTTTGAGCTGCCGGATTTTCTTTTGTCGGAATAAAGACACTGCCAGCAAACACACCTTCAGCACCTAAAGCAAATGCGGCACGCACTCCTCTAACGTCTCCAATACCACCAGCTGCCATTACAGGAATATTTATAGCATCTACAATCATGGGAACAATCGAAAATGTTCCAATAACTCGTTCTGGAACCGTACCCCCTTCATCAAATCCAGTCGCTACATAAACATCGATTCCAAATTGTTCTGCAGCTTTTGCATTTTCAATAGTAGGCGTAAGGGGTCTATAAACAATTTTAATATTGTTTTCTTTTAATGGTTTAAAGATTCTTTCATCCAGTGTATCATTCACCAGAACAACAGGAACTTTCTCGTTAATAACTGTTTCTATAAGTGGCCATGTGTAAGCTAAATCACGATTCACGATCAATGGAATACCAAATGGCTTATTCGTTAAAGATTTGGTTTTTTGTATTTCAGTTCTCATTCTTTCCGCACTTATTTCGGGTGAGCGGGTTATATCAATCTGACCGGCATTTGGACCTAGAAATCCTAATCCACCTGCATTGCTTATTGCTGCAACCAATTCGGCATTAGTAACCCAAGACATTGGTCCTTGTATAATTGGCTTTTTAATATCTAATATTTCACATATTCTGTTAGCCATTTTATCTGTTCTCCTCTTGTTAAACGAATTTTATATTATTACTTCGTGTATTTATTTTCTGGGTAAGGTAGACCTAAATTTCCCCGAAGTGTGTCGTCCTCATATTCCTTACGGAATATGCCTCTATCTTGCAAGATAGGAACAACCAATTGGATAAAGTCCTTAAATCCTGCAGGATGATCTTGTCTAATCAGCAAGATATCCATGATGCCTTCTCGATACCAATGTTCGATTTGTTCGGCAACCTGCTCTGCCGATCCTATCAATCCAGGTTTCGGCATTCGATAACCTTTAGGCATCCATGATTCAATTTCCCTTAGTTTTTCCAGGGCTTCTTGTTCCGTTCCACCAACGATCGGGTTGTGAGAAGGCATCATCAACAGGTCATATGGTGAACGCCCTTGATTTTGAACTTTACGTTTAAGTTCATTAGTGAATGCCTTGAGATATTCCAAATCATGTCCAGGTGCCATGATGACTTCGGCATGCTGTGCAGCAATATCCATGAACTCCGGTGAGGTGCCCGCTTGAAAGACCACTGGTCTTCCTTGCCTCGATCGACTGATGTTTAAGGGACCCTCTACGGAAAAGTAATTCCCGGTATAATCTAGCGGATGCATTTTACGCGGGTCATAAAATACCCCACGTTCCTTATCACGTATAAAGGCATCATCTTCATACGAGTCCCAAAGTCCTTCAACAATCTCCAAAAACTCTTTTTTCATGGGATAAAGATCTGCTTTCTTCAGATGGGACCGACTGTAATTGGCTAATCCTCCAGGATTGGAGGTAATTGCATTCCACCCTGCTCTGCCTTTGCTAATCTTATCAAGGGAAGCGATTTGCCTAGCAACCGTAAAGGGATCAGCGTATGAAGTCGCTATCGTTGCAGTTAAACCAATGGAATAAGTTACCATACTTAATGCAGATAAAATGGATACACCCTCAAACATGCTTAGATAGTGCGGGATCATGCCAGGTCCGATATGACTTACGTCTGCCAAAAAGATCAGATCGAACTTTCCCTGTTCAAGTTGTATGGCTTTCTGTACGTAATACTCAATATTTTCACTGGCATCTGCTGGAATATGAGGGTGTCTCCAACCCGTGTAATTCCATCCCACACCATCAATAATTCCTCCTAGTTTAAGCTTTCTTTCTTCCATAATTGAATGATCTCCTTTTCACGAGTTCACTTACTTTCCTTGTAGAACACCTAATTCCTTAGCCAATAATTTATGCCCTTTCTTCCGACTCTCTTGATTCGGATAGAAGTCAGCGCTCCGTTACTCCTTGCCCTCTTAAGTTTATTATTTAGCTTGCTAACTATAGGAGTGAAAATATTTGGTTGTGAGCCAATCTTAAGCGTAATCGTTTCGTTTGCAAAGAGGGCAATTTAAATGAACATAGTACATCTTTTTGTACGTATAGATTGGGAGTGGTTTGAAGATTACACCCTATTTTAAATAATGAGTCTGTCTTTCAAACCCAAAAGGCCATCCTTTGTTGGATGGCCGTGTGTGCTTTGATAAAAACCTTCAGTTGTCGTCCCCTTTGAGTCTATCCCAACCAATATAATTGGAATATCTATGAGATACGCCATCATGGAATATATCTTGATTATTTCGCTAATATCCATTTTTGTCGATCAAGTGATGGATTCAGTTCACTTAGGAAGAGTTCGGTCCCATCTTCCGATACTTCTAATGCTTTTTGATGATGAGCTGAAGTAATATGAACTGATCCGTCTTTATTCTCGTGAAGGACCCAACGCTGGTTATTGTACCCTAAGTAATGATACAGCTGAAGTTTGTTCTGCCCTATATCCAGATCAAGCGTCTGACCGGCCGTAGTACGAATCGAATACGAACCTGCTTCGTCGCCTGTCGGAACAAATACCCACTTCTGGACGGAAGCTGCACTTGCATCTTGCAAGGTAACCGGCTCCCCGTCGACAAGGTTCACTGTATAAATGGATTTCTGTGTTGCGGCATTTACAAGGCTGGACTT
The DNA here is from genome assembly GCF_050990605.1 of Paenibacillus amylolyticus. Taxonomy (GTDB): domain Bacteria; phylum Bacillota; class Bacilli; order Paenibacillales; family Paenibacillaceae; genus Paenibacillus; species Paenibacillus amylolyticus_H. Next base: position 3,283,008 of record NZ_CP158832.1, on the reverse strand, counting down.
GGTGATGTTGGCAGGTTCACCGTTGCTCATATTGACATTCTGATAAGATGCGGAGCCGCCAAATACATGGAGTCCAAAGTGGCCTTCTGCAAAAGTACCATCCATGATATCTATGACTTTTTGACTGTCCACGTGTACTATAATATGCGGACCATTCGCTTCTATTTTCACCTTATACGTATGACCTGGCCGAATGAACGTTGGTACTTTCGCAAGAACCTGCCGTTCTTCAAATCCTCCGTTGATTTTATAGAACAGACGGATCGCCTTCATGTTAGGGTCTAGATTCAGATAGTAACCACTCCGACCATCCTCGCTAGCCCTGAACAAAATAGAACCTGCTCCTCCTGTTTCACCGAGCATCATATCTGCTTCATACGTAAAATTCCCAGCCTTCTCTTTGGCAATATAATTTGCATCGCTCAAATATTTACCACGAATCCCATGTTCACTAACTAACCATGAAGCAGCAGACAGATCTTTAGTCCATCCACTCAGGTTTGTCCGGAACTCGCCACCTATGACTTTAACGAGCACACTAGTGGAAGTTTTACCATTCGGAGTGGATACGGTGATTGTGGACTCCCCTTCTTTTTTCGCCTTAATAACTGCATGTGAGTTGTCTGCCAATTCTATGGTTATTACTTCTTTATTATTGGAATTCCACTTAAGTGGTTGAACGCCCAAACCTGCTCCATACTCGACCATCGCCTGCAGTGTATCCGACTCTCCTACCCCCAGTTCCCGAACCCTCGTATCCATCTTTATTTGAGCTTTTGAAGGAATGTCCCCATTCCAGACAGAGTCAAGTTGATGCACTTTCAGGGAAATAACGTTCACATTCCCACCTTTCACGTAAAAACTCATCGCTCTACTCGCAGGATCCGGAAATATAACATCTGAAAAGACAACTTTGCCGTCGTTACCAAAGGCTTCAACAGAAGACTCATCCACAAGAATACGCATCTTGATCCGATTATTCTCCATTTGCGTAGGTGCTTCATGTTTCTTACTGAAAAGGTTAGAAAAATCCGTTTCACCGGATGCAGTACGGTCCACAAACATACGACTATCGCTTGCCTGATAACCCACGACCGTCTTCTGATTTGCACCCTCACGAATGTTAAAGCCAAACTCGGTCGCTGTACTGGTTTCAGGGATTTCAATTTCAGCTTCAATTTCGTAAGCACCTGAAATAATACCTTTTAGCAGATTCCCGGAAGAAGGACTCACCGACTTGTTAGAAGCAGAGTACAACGGTTTACGCAGTGATTCCAATTCTTTGATTGGACTTTGCGCCATCCGAATTCCAACTTTGGTTGTTACCAATGATACTTCTCTCGGAATGGTTAGTTCACCTTTCCAATTGGACGTTGGGAAAGCGAACGGATAGTCCCAATTCGTCATCCACGCCATCATCACTGTGCGATGATCAGGCATATTAGCGAAAGACATCGAAGCGTAAAATTCTTTACCAAAATCTGTTCTTAACACCTTACCTGCCGGATTATCGTTCACGAATTCACCATCAGCTGTTAAATGACCGATAAAATACTCGGCATCTGATCCGCCTGTTTTGGGATTCGCTCCTGTACTGATCATCATAACCCACTTCTTCTGTGATGTTCCGTCTACCGGAAGTTGGAACAAATCAGGGCATTCCCATACGCCTCCGCGTACGTAATCCCCATATCCCCAATTATCTGTCAATGTCCAGTCAAGTAAATTCGCTGACGTGTAGAAACGAATATGATCTCCTCCGGATACAACCATAACCCATCGGTTATTCTCATCATCACGGATCACTTTCGGATCGCGGAAATCCCAATTCCCAGCTTCATTTCCGCTCTTACCCGGGTTCTCGATCAAAATCGGGCGTTCCTTCGAATACTCCCAAGTACGACCTTGGTCTTTACTGTATGCCAGACCTATACGCTGGTTCCCATTCGGGCTATCCGGATTAAAGGAAGTATAGTATGCAATAAGGCCCTTACCTCCTGAATCTCCGAATAAACCAGATGCATTTGTCATATCCGCAACAGCCGACCCAGACCAGACATGTCCGTGATCATTCCAGGGAAGTGCAATCGGAAGTCGTTTCCAGTGCAGCATATCTTTACTTACCGCATGCGCCCATGTTCCTCCATCCTGATGGAAGAGATGATATTCTCCTTCGAAGTAGACAAGTCCATTCGGATCACTCGCTGAACCACGTATTGGCGTGTAGTGATATTGTGGACGATATATCTCATTGTAATATTGGCTCAGTTCCGTCACATAAGTATCCTGGAAGTAAGCCGTCCCCTTTTTTACGACGATTCCAGTACTTCCACTCCTGTAGGTTGAATCTTTCACGTCAATCGCGGCCGTAGTGTATCCGTCCAGGAAGACCTGAATTCGATCTCCCTTTGCCTTGATTTCCACATGATGTTTGGCTCCCATCTGACTTGGATAAGTACGTTGCGAACTTGCAATTACGGTCCCTTTTGTATTCGTCAAACTTACACGGACCTGATCTCCTTCCTTCGTAAGAGTAGCTTCATATCCTTCAGCTCCATCGCTTGAAGATCGAAATGCGAGAGCTGCAATAGAATCAGGACGAAGTGTAATATTCCCTTCATAGACCATATCAGTCGCATTTTTATTATAGACTTGCTGTGCTTTGCTCTCCTGTTCTACCGCCCCTCTTTTTCCGTTGATATCAGGCTGCCATGTTCCCTTGCTAGAAAGCACCGTACCCAAATTACCTTTCAGATCGCTCACCACGATGTTCGAAAACAAGGCGGATCCATCCCATACATGGAGTCCAAGCTTTCCGCTTTGATACGAAATGTCTTGAACATCAATTAATGGTTTGTATTGATTGCCCCAATATACTTTTAGCGAGGAACCCACTGCTTTCACTTTGAGATGATAGATTGGCCCCATTTCAACAGAAACTTTACGCTCCTCCTTTAATTTCCCATCTCCATTTCTTGCATCTCTTAACCGAATCAGACCTGCGTCCGGAACAATTTGCAACATGTACGAGCTAAAGCCATCCTCATTAGAACGAAATAACAATGTTGCGTCTGCCTTCGTATCCCTGATCATGACATCAGCTTCATAGATAAAATCTTCGGACACCGTCTCTGAGATGGCCATTACATTTTCTTTAGGCTGTGAAGTTAGCAGGATTCCTTCTGAAGTATCCTCTAATCCCCCTTTTCCTTTCACTTGCCAGCCTATCAAATTGGTATTTAATTTGGATGCGCTTTCAAAAATATCAAGCTCCTCCTTTGCCTGTTTATTTGTTTCCTGATCAGCGAGTACAGCACTAGCCGCAATTGATTTAGATGTAAAAATACCGTTTGAAGTCAGAGCCAATCCGGTTGCCATCAGAAGACATATTGCATATTTAGATTTATCTTTCATTCCATACCCTCTTTTCTAATAATATTGTAAAGTTATTGCCCCGCGGAAACGGGTAAAAGTCCACTTAGCCCTAAATTGGTTTTGGACACCCAGTTCAGTTCGGTTGATTTTCCCAAATGCTAACGAGATCATTGATTTGAAGCGACACGACCTTTAGTTCTCCGCCACTGGCATAGAGTTCCAGTCCTCTACTTCCCGAGTCGGGGAAAATCATGTCTGAAATGATAGTTGTCCCATTGTTGCCAAAGATCTCTACACTTGACCAATCCACATAGATGCTCAACTGTATCCGTTCATGCTCTGGCTTCATGGGGGCCTTGTGTTTTGCAGCAAAATCGGGATGAAAATCAACAGCGTTCGACTTCGTCCGATCGACAAACAACTCCTCATTCAAGACATTATATCCGATGACTGTCTCCTGGTTGGAAGAGGAAGACTTTCGCACCTTGAACCCGAATTCTATTGCATTACCGATTTCAAATTCCGCAATAATTTCCATCTTTGCAGCAGAAACAGCAGACAAAACGTTCATATCCGGTTTAATCGTAATGTCTTGTAGAGACAGAATTGAATTTCTAAGTTGATTTAACTCAGTTATGGGTGCTTGAATTAAGCGAAGTCCTTCCGAACACGTCCTAAGCTGAATCTCTCGTGGGATTGACATATGGCCACGCCATTCTTTAGAAGGAAGAGTGGAAGCGTAACGCCAATTATTCATCCAGCCTACCCAAATCTTTCGCCCATCTTCTTCCGGGATACCATCCCAGGTCACGGCCGCGTAAAAGTCAGATCCGTAATCTATCCATTTGATTGTATCGAATGATTCCATTGTTTCATCTAGTGTAAAAACCTTACCATCAAACTGACCTATAAAATACATCATGCCAGAACCCCCTGCGGGTGGTTCTGAATCGTTTGGATTTACGCCATTCCTATCTCCGACACTTAGTGTCAGAATCCATTTAGTGGTACTAGGGTCCTCATCCACTTGGATTTTAAAAACATCAGGACATTCAAATATTCCACGATGGATGCCCGGAATATCAGATCCGAAACCGCTTGCAAAAGACCAATCTTTAAGATTCGAAGATGTGTAGAATTCTATACGGTCGCTTACAGCAAGAACCATTACCCAGTTTGAAGATTCCTCATGCCAGAATACTTTTGGGTCTCGAAAGTCTAGCGTTTCCGTGGGGAATAAAACAGGGTTACCTTCATACTTTGTCCAGGTTCGACCTTTGTCCTTGCTGTAAGCGATGCTTTGAACCTGCGGTTTACCGGGTTGAGTGGTATTACCATTATTAGTAAAAATTGCAACCAATCCTGATCCTGCTTCGTTGAAGAATCCGCTTGTATTGTTCTTATCAACTACCGCACTTCCCGAAAAGATCGCTCCATCTTCCCCAGGCGAGATTGCTGGTGGAAGTTCATCCCAATGTACTAAATCATTACTTACTGCATGCCCCCAGTGCATTCTGCCGAAGTCAGGCTGCGTATCATGAGGAGTATATTGGTAGAACAGGTGAAATTCTCCTTCGTAATAAACCATTCCGTTAGGATCGTTCATCCAATTTCCCTTAGGGGAATAATGTATTTGCGGTCTGTATTCATGTTTATAAATAAAGTTTTCTGGACCTTTACTCATACTATTTTCTTCACCTGATAGAAGTATTTTTTTGATTTTATTCACGCTCCCTTAAAGCTATTTAGATTCTAAAAGAAGTAATATGCATTCCTTATTAACAAAATAATCCACCCGTTTTCATTTGTCAAAGTATTTTTGGATAAATGTACATTATTTTTTTATGTATATACCTTTATTAGTTTACATTTGCACATTTTATGACTAATTATAGAAAATAAAATTTTTATTTAAGCTGATCTAATTCATTTTTTTTGTTATTTCAAACCTAATGATTTACAAATGTAAAAAAAGGTGCATCTAAACTTCTCTTTACTTGTTCAACAAAATATCGTTAGTATTAAACCTAATAAAACAAAAAAAGCCGCTAAAATAGCGACTGGAAATTTTATTCTTGACTATAATCATACCTCCGATATCTACTTTGCTGTAATCTACATGGTGATTGTATTGTTGGAATTTTTTTTCAAAACTAAAAATTTTGGCGGTCATTCTCCTTGAAGTAAAGTATCCACATATGCAATAAACCTTTTAGCTGCTGGGGAAATATTATGATCATCTCTCCACTTTAACCCTATTTCCCAGTACCATCCTTCATCAATGATAGGGATCCAGACCAATTCATCTAACATCAACCCTAGCGTCTTAGGCAGTACTGATACACCTAGACCCGACTTTATAAAACCGGCTACAGTGATCAGGTCCTCCGCTTCATAAGCCGAAGCAAGAAAAAATCCGGTATGTCGGAACCGGGATATAATCGTTGCTTTTAATCCACAGTTGTTTTTCAATCCTATAAATGGCTCGCCAGACAGCTCTGCCAAACTAAGAGCGCTACAATCTGCATAACGATGTTGGGAGGGAACAACAATGTATAAAGGAACATTCTGAATAGTCTTCCAGTGATGATTATCCATAGTAGATTCCCTTGATGTAATCATAACATCCGAAAATCCTTGCTCCAGATGTTCATCAATATCCCCTAAGTTCCCTTGTGTCAATTCGAACCGAACTTTGGGATACTTCAATTGATAACTCCGGATCAGGCTAGGGATTAATTCAACCCCGAGAATGTTTAGATAAGACAACGTAATCACACCCGTATCCGGATTGGACCACTCTTCGATTTCCCTTAGACCATTTTCAATATTTTGTAGGGCTCGACCAATCCATTTAGAGAACATAGTACCGTTTCGGTTCAGCTTTATATTTCGTCCATTTCGCTCAAATAAAGGTGCTCCTATTTCGTTTTCAAGCTTGGCAATTGCATGACTTAACGCTGGCTGAGTAATACCGAGTTTTTTGGAGGCTAAGGTCATATGTTCAAGCTGTGCAACGGTCATAAAGTATTCCAATTGTGTAAGTTCCATTAAAACTATCCCCCCATATATATTAATATCATTCATCAATTTTATTATTATAATAAATTGGACGTTATGAAAGTGGCAAGTGTAATATTAGTTCTAGCTCCTCTCGAACAACTCATCCAGCTTTAGAGACAGAGCAATTTTAAATTAAATATTGAATACCATTACTAGGAGGAATAGTTATGCATAAACAATTTGAGTTTTCTGTATCGGAATTTGAAGGTAAAAAGGTGATTGTAACCGGAGGAACAAAGGGAATGGGGCAAGCTGTTGTAAAAAGACTTGCAAACGGCGGAGCTACAGTCCTTACTACTGCCCGTTCCCTATCAACTGACTTACCAAATTCAGTCAAATTTGTGCAAGCAGATGTCGCCACACCTGAAGGGATAGAGCAAATAATCACAGCAGTAAAAGAGCAACTTGGAGGTATCGATATTATTGTCCATTGCGTAGGTGGATCAACGACACCACCAGGAGGTGCACTTGTATTGAGTGATGAGGATTGGCTTCATACATTAAATTGGAATTTGCTCGCAGCAGTTCGACTTGATCGTGGCTTAATTCCACTTATGTTAAAAAATAATTCGGGCGTTATTCTTCATTTCACTTCCATCCAGAGACGTTTGCCTTTATATGAAACCACACTGGCTTATGCATCTGCAAAAGCCGCGCTGACTAACTATAGCAAGGGATTATCGAATGAATTTTCCCCACAAGGAATCCGCATAAATACGTTGTCTCCCGGGTTTATTCAGACAGAAGCAGCTGACGCATTAATTGATCGGATCGCAACGGAAACCGGAAGTCGAGAAAGTGCGCTTGAACAACTTATGACTTCACTCGGAGGTATTCCAATTGGTCGGCCAGGATTTCCTGAAGAAGTCGCTGAGCTGGTTGCATTTCTGGTCTCGGACCGAGCAGCTTCTATTACAGGTAGTGAATATGTCATAGATGGGGGAACGATCCCTACCGTCTAATATCGAATTAATAAAATGAATTAATAAAGGGAGAGTATAATATGGATCTCAATCATTTACCATCTGTAATTGGCAAATACATTACTGCATCCAACAAGCCAGACCCCGCAGTGTTTATAGATTGTTTTTCAGAGAATGCCGTTGTGTTAGATGAAGGAAAAAAGCGAAATGGCAAACAGGCGATTCGGGAATGGAGTGATCTAAACCATTTTGCGGCGAATGTAACCTTAGAGCCAACAAAAGCAAAAAAAATAGGTGACGAAATTGTGTTAACATGCAAGCTGGATGGTACTTATGACAAGACTGGACTACCCGATCCACTATTATTAAATTATCATTTTGTTATTGTTGACGATAAGATCGTCAGACTTTCCATTTTCTAAAGGTATTTAAATGGCTTGTCCGCATGAGCTGCACTCTTTGTACATGATTTGAACAAAATGCCCCCACAATGATGTATTTGATCATGTGGGGGCATATTTAAATATTAGTTTCATTCAGATATGAGGATATCACTCACTATATTGGCATGTTTTTAATCACGGCTACCGTTCAACATTAATTAAAGGCTGTATTTTGATGTCGAAGTCAACATTAATTTTCATATTTTCCCAATATTTTAGCCATTGCTCTTCCGTTAGTTGTTTAGAAAACGGCTTAAGCGAATGTGTGCCGACTTCTAAGGGATCCACTTTCAACCGTTGCATGTTTTTTAATAATACTGACGTTTGTTCCTCAAGATATACCTCAATCTCATGAATGAAATGTTCCAATTCTTCCTCGTTTTGAATATTCTTATCTCCCTGATATTCCTCAATTCTTCCTTTCAGTACCACATGTAAAGACAAGGATGAATAGTCACTCGATAGTTTCATGCGAATATTGGATCGAACACGTCCTAAACTGGTCGATAACTTTGGAATGGCCAAGACTTTTAAGAAATGGTCGTTATCCAGAAGTTGAAAAATTTCATCGCTTACGTCTTGAGTGACCATTGTTTCTTTGCCATTTCGGAACATGGCCGTTCCAACGTAATTGAAATTGTTCTTATCCGCTTGAAAAACGGGAAGAATCGGATCCTTAAGAGGAGAATATAACTTCTTCATAAATTGATGAATATTGACAATGCTCATTTCACCCTGGTTATGCTTCTCGTAATGCCTTAGCATCCGATAAAGAAAATAATCTTGGTTTTCTTGCTTCGTCAATTGATTTATTATGTATTCATCAAAATCCCCTCTAACAACCACTAAATAGACACGCATTGAAATATCGGGATCTACCAATATCGTATTGATCAGCTTTTCAATACCTTCTTCTTTTGCCAGTTTCTCATTGATTAATAATATTCGCAGCTGCCCCTGTTTCAGTTCCCGATAATAAATTAAATTAAACTCCTTGCCTCCCTGCTTTATCAGATCAACTTCCTTGGAGAGAAATCGTTTTTTTTCTTTGATGAGTGGTGGTACTAAAGTGCTGATTTTAAACTTTCCCTCCGTCCCCTTGTCAACCGACCAGAAAACGACCGGAGCGATCTCTTCGATCAGATTGTTTTCGGCATATGGAGCAGAGCAGCCGGTTATCCACATAAGGCTTACAATCGCCAATAAACCATAATACTTGTATGGTATCATGCCTGCATACTCTCCTTTCGTTTAACCACAGTGAAAAGGATCGCAGGAACAAGCAAATAAATGAATGCTCCTAGCCAGATTTGAAGGTTCAGTAACATCGTTTGACCCGGAACCGTTTGCCATAACCATTGATCCATGATGATGATACTTATCAAAATGACGAACCAACTCGACAACAATCCAGTCAGTGTTGTACTTGAATTCATTTTTTTCATAAAAACTCTTGCAGCTCCATAAAAACACAACAACAGAATTGAAATGTCAAATACGTAATTAAACATATGGAAAGAGATAAGAATGTACTCGATTCGTTCTAAACCGCTCGTTTGAAGATAGCTCCCCATGTATGCTACCGGAAAGTTGATCTTGCTTAAGAAGTTGGAACCATAGAACAATACCGAAGCTATGAACAATAATGAATATTCCAAAATCGTCAGCATGTTGCCCATGACAAGATATTTGGTTATTTTTGTGTTGGAGCTTAGCCATGGAACAATAAAGGCCAAATACACTGGACCTGAAAATGCCGACCATATAAACAACAAACTCTGCCATGATTGCCCTGACCATTCGGTGGGGATTAGAGGATACAAATCGCGGTAATCTGAAATCGATGAAAAGAAAAAAGGAATAAACATGATTAAGATCCACGCCCCGCATAGAAAGGTGATAACGACAAAACGTAATGTTTTCTCCATGCCATGTGAAGCCACAAATAAACTGATCGATAGAATAACGAGGATTAGCCACGTTTTATTCATTGATGGATAAATAAAACTATGGAGCATTTCAACGTAACCCAGAGTGATGATTGAAATTTTCAACAGTATTATCAAAAAACCAAGTATCGCTAAAATGTGAACCGTTCGTTTTCCAAAAAGCTGTACAAATCCTTGATAGCCTTTGGCTGCATAACTGGAAGCAAACCACCTGGACAGCATCATCAAATTAAGTTGAGACAGCAGCCCCAAGGCGATAATTCCCCAAACCATGTAGGAATGGACCAAATAAACGGGCATGATTAGAACAAAATAATGCATTTGCGTACGATTAACCAATAGAAGGAAATGGATGCCACCAAGGGTGGAAGTTTGTTTGAATAAGGATAGAGTCTTCATTTCTTCATCTTCTCCTGTCGCCATTTCTGTAATGGTTTTAGATTACTCGGACGCGTTTTCATCCAAATCAAAGGCCCGCGAATAAAGAGGTCAATCCAATCCTTCCCGTAAAAAGGAGAAAGAGGTGCCAGATAAGGTTGACCTAATGACGTTAATGCATGGAGATGCGCAAGAATCCCGATTAGCCCGACCACGATTCCTGGAAGCCCAAGAACCGATGCAAGGACAAGAAGAAACACTTGCAACAGAACCATGGATTTGGTCATTTGATAGTTGGGGACCAAAAAGAAAGCAATAGCCGATATGCCCATCAGAACAATGAGTACTTTACTTGCAAAGCCTGCTTCCACAGCTGCTTGTCCTATGACAATACCGCCGATAACCCCTAAAGTTTGACTCGTTTTGGTCGGCATTCGCAAACTGGCTTCTTTGATGATTTCCAGCGTTATGATCATGAAAAGTCCTTCCACAAAAGGAGTAAAAGGCAATTTGCTTCTCGATTCCAATAATACGAAGAGAATCGGCAGCGGAACCATTTGGTAATGAAATGTCGTTAATGCTACATAAAAAGGAATCATCGTCAAAGAAATAATAAAACTTCCATACCTCATTAAACGCAAGAAACTGGCGACTGGCCAACGCAGGAAGTAGTCTTCTGGCGATTGGAAGAGATGAAATAATGTAATGGGACAAATTAAAGCAAACGGTGAATTGGAGACCAATAAAGTCAGCTTACCTTCACCTAAGGCGTAGGCACAGGCATCCGGCCGATCCGTTTGTAGAAACTGCGGAAAGACTGTATGGTTATGATCTTCAATAAAAGCTGCAAGCTGTGCGGAGTCTAGAAACTGATCGAAATCCACACTTTCAATTTTCTTTCTTGCAATGGAAACAAATTCAGGATTAATGATTCCGTCTATGTACATTAACACAACCTTCGTTTTGCTAAGTGATCCGATCGTAAAGCTTTCTGTTTTTAATGTCGTTATAGGCAAACGTCTGCGCAACATTGTAATGTTTTTATCGATTTGCTCACTGAAACTGTCTTTCGCCCCATATATGACCGTTTCCGTTTGGGAAGGTTCAACTGCCCGGCCAAGAGGATTTTCCAATTGAACGCCTAGCCATTGATCGTTGACGGAATCGTAGAGAAGGATACATCCTTGCATTATTTTTTGCCCAGCATCTTCGAGCGATTTAACTTCCGAAACTTCGGAATTGATGATGCATGAAGAAAGCGAATTTCCGCCTGATTGATGAAGTGGCTGAATAATCGCCTCGTTTAAACGTTCTTGATCTATTAACGTTTTTATAAATATAAGATGGACTGAAGCACTCGTACCTATTTTGTGTTCAATGATTTCAGCGTCTTCCATATGGTTTAATAGTTGTTTTAAAACATCAAGCCATGTAGATTTTTGATGATTTTTCATTTGAGGCTCGTTTTTTTCAACCATGGTCTTCTCCTTTATCAAAGTAATCAAAACGGTCTAAGGTTAATATCTTGTCCTGTAATCGAAAAATCATACGACCGGCAATGTGTATACTAAGCCTCAACATGTTCGAGAATGAGATGGAAATCTGGATCAGGATTCTTTTTACTCGGTGAGAATGCATGTGGTAATCTGCATTTTTTTCAATGCATATGAAAAAACCTCAGCCGGGTTAAGCGAGCTGAGGTCAATAAATTAACGATTAATGTTTTTTTAGTTGCAACCACTGTTGGTTTTGATTCCGTTGGCTTTCGCATCAGGTGCTTCGAATACCCCTGATTGGGACTACTAGAGTTGCACCTAACTTCTTCATTTAATAACTTCAACCTTTTTATCCCCTGCTGACTTCGCAACCTCTACCGTTGTTTTACCTTCAATTACAGTCCCGTCTCCGCGGACTTATAAATGAATGTAAGGTCAGTGATTCATATAATGGGCATATAGTTGCTCGTAGGTTGTAAAACGTTCGACCTCTCTGCCGACCTTATCATACTCGTCTAGATATTCGTCCATCACTTCAAGGAACTTCTCTTTTATTTCAGAGCTTGTTGTTCAATTGTTTAATGATGTCTCAGGGCTGATCGACTTACGCAATATATCAAAAGGTAGGAGCAGGTAATTCATCTATTTTCATACGTAGTAAACTATAGGGTTTTTGTCGCAGGTCTTTTCCGTAATGAAATCTGGCCTGCCTATGTAATTGGTTCACAATTACATATAAGTATTGATCCGGACCAATAGAAAAAGTATCCGGCCATAAGATTCTGGGGTCATGGGCGATGGTTTCCATGATTCCATTCGGTAATATCTTGCGAATACTATCGTTTTCATAATCTCCAGCATAAACGTTTCCTTTTGCGTCCGTGATCATGCCATCCGATGCACCCTTCTCTCCCCAATACTGCACAAGATCACTTAACTTGAAATCGGGTATTACTCTGTCTCTTAACGATTCGGTTGAGATCGAATATAGCTGACGACTGGTTAAGGGACAATAGAATAACATTTTGCCATCCGGGGAAATGGCTATACCATCAGAGGCCAATCGAAAGGGAGATGTCGAACCATCCGCGTTCCGATTCATCAAAATTTCACCTTCCACTTTCGGTACAAAATAGGGATCGGGTGAGGTTGAGCTTGCTCCATTCAACCGTCTATACGCATTTCCATTTTCTAAATTTACGACGATAATAGCGCCTGGACCATTGGAAGAAGAATCCGTAATATATGCGTAACCTGCGTTACCTACACGAAAGTCAAATCGGACATCATTCAGATATGTTGTCGGCAAGACTACATCATCTGCAAATGTATATACTTTTCTTATTGTATTTGTTTCTAAATCTACCGCGACTAATTTTGCCCCACCTTTCATAGGCTCAGAAAAATTAGGTGCAGCCGTATCCAGTACCCATAGGGTTCCCCTTCCATCTGTAACAACACTTTGCACACTGATAAAGGACATCGTGAGATTCGAAGGATTGAACAAATTCGATTCTAAATTAGGATAAGGCTGCAGCTGACCCTCAACAATTTCCGCTACCGTAAATCTAACGTCATCTCCCCATTTCGGAAAGCAAGTAAAGATACGCCCGGTTTCGGATACACTAACGCCTGTAGGCATAGGCCCATAAAAGGAATGAACGAGTTCCAACTTACCGAAATACTTTTCCATAGGTAACATAGGTTTTATGATGTCCTCCTTAACATATTTGAATAGATATTACCTATAATATGTTCCAGACTTTTTCTAATACCTGGCCTTTAATCGTCTTTTTCTAAGTGTTTTTTTGAAAATGACCGAGACATATAAAAAAACTTCGGCGCAAGCCGAAGCCTTTTGACGGTGATTCTCCCGTGTTTATGCGGACGACCCTACTTCAACATTAGCAAGTCTGACTCCACATGACCCGAAAAAGAAGAGATCAGCTGAGCCCGTCTGTACCAAAACATTTATTGTTGGTCAGGCAGACGTAATGTATTTGCTGAAGTTTGCGCTTGATCTAAAAATTCCTCTGCTCGGGTTAATTGCTGCCTTGCTGTCTCCAACGCTTGTGAATTTGTTGCCGCATTAGATTCACTTATCGAGCTTATTGCCTGATTTAAAGCCTTCTGCACCTCAGAAACCGCGTTAGATGCATGCTGTTCCAGCGTATTACCACTCGATTCAAGTGCACCTTCTGCCGCTTTTCTTGCATTTTTGGTGGCTAGATCAATTTTGTTTTTATTGGGCACAGCGAGTCCTCCTCCCTTTTGTAAACAACAATAAGTATCGGGTTAAGATTTTGTTTATATTCCTGCAAATGTATGGGAATATTCGGAGCTTCTATCTTCGGTAATCCATTTCAGTATAAGATCCGATTTGTTGGAAAATCTAACGTTGATGAAAAAGAAGGAGGTGATCAGTTTCTCCATGAACAACCCAACACTAGCACCGCACGAATCAATGGAACTGCATGAAGCTTTAAACTTTAAAACGCTGTGCATCGCCAAGTCCAAACTGATGCAAGGCCTTGTCTTTGACCAAGAGCTAAAAGCTTTAATGCAAAAAGACGTCACTCAATCCATACAACAGATCGCCGAGCTGCAAGCCATTTATGCCAAAGCTCCTTTCCAGGCACCTGTTCCGAGTAGTCCGACACCTATAACACATTAAGGGGAGCTCAGATGAATACCGATTATTTAGACCCGATTAATTCATTGAATATGCCGGAAATGGCAGATATGACTTTTGCCATGGACTTCCTAATGCGTGCCAAGGAAGGTGTGCGTAATTTGTCCATCGCCCTGACGGAAACGGCTTCACCAGATGTAAGAGCCCTTCTGCACACTCAGCTTAAACAAGGAATCGCCATGCACCAGGAAATCTCGGAGCTCATGATTCGCAAAAAGTGGTTCCATCCTTACGAGCTAAACGAACAGTACCAACTCGACCAGCTTTCGGCGAACAATACGGTGATGATCGGGCAGATGAATCTGTTCCCGGGTGATACGTCGCGTAAAGGGATGTTTGATCGGACCCCAGATGAACATATTGGAGGACATAACGCATGAAGGCGGTAACGTATCAAGGGGTTAAAAATGTCGTGGTCAAAGAGGTTCCGGATGCGAAGATCGTGAAACCGGACGATATGATCGTAAAGATCACCAGTACCGCCATATGCGGTTCGGATCTTCATCTGATTCACGGGATGATACCTAACCTTCAGGAGAACTATGTCATCGGACATGAGCCGATGGGCATCGTGGAAGAAGTAGGCCCTGGCGTGACAAAAGTAAAAAAAGGCGATCGTGTAATCATTCCATTTAACATCGCATGCGGAGAATGCTTTTTTTGCAAAAACCAGCTGGAAAGCCAATGTGACAATTCCAACGAACACGGCGATATGGGCGCATATTTCGGCTACTCGGGAACGACTGGCGGATATCCTGGCGGGCAAGCCGAGTATTTACGGGTTCCGTTTGCCAATTTCACCCACTTCAAAATTCCTGAAAACTGCGAACAACCTGACGAAAAGCTAAGTCTGATCGCCGATGCCATGACGACGGCATTCTGGAGCGTAGATAACGCCGGGGTAAAGAATGGAGATACGGTCATCGTGCTCGGCTGCGGCCCAGTCGGACTCCTGGCTCAGAAATTCTGTTGGCTAAAAGGAGCTAAGCGCGTTATAGCCGTCGACTATGTTGATTACCGCTTGCAGCATGCGAAACGAACGAACAACGTCGAAATCGTAAACTTTGAACAGGATCAGAACATTGGGAACACGCTTAAGGAAATGACCAAAGGCGGCGCCGATGTCGTGATTGATGCGGTAGGAATGGACGGGAAGATGAGCGATCTAGAATATTTAGCCAGCGGTTTGAAACTGCAAGGCGGCACCATGAGTGCATTTATCATTGCATCTCAGGCTGTCCGCAAAGGCGGAACCATCCAGGTCACTGGAGTATACGGCGGACGTTATAACGGATTCCCGCTCGGTGACATCATGCAGCGAAACGTAAATATCCGTTCCGGACAAGCTCCGGTCATTCACTACATGCCGTATATGTACGAGTTGGTTACGTCTGGCAAAGTGGACCCTGGCGACATCGTTACACACGTCATTCCCCTCAGCGATGCCAAGCGTGGCTATGAAGTGTTCGATACAAAAACGGACAATTGCATTAAAGTCATCTTAAAGCCTTAATTATGGATAGATACATGGGAGGACAATTCGAATGAATTCCAAATACGCATTGCATGAGGTACTCGAGGTACATGAAATTGCTGCGTTCAAGACGGTTTGCATGACTAAATCCAAGACCATGCAAGCTTTGGTAACCGACCCGGAGCTCAAGCAAATTTTGCAACAAGATGCGATATTATCACAACAGCAGCTTCAGGAGCTCGGTGGAGTGCTGACTAAAGCTACTGTATAGGAGATTACAAAATGAACCCAATATTAGAACACATGGCAGGCCTTCATACGCTAACGGATGACGTAATCGCAATGGATCTGTTGATAAATGCCAAGAGCGGAGTCAGAAATTACGCCATGGCTGTGACCGAATGTGCCACTCCCGAAATCAAGCAAATTTTGATGAAACAGCTCGATGAAGCCATTGACTCTCATGAAAAGATATCAAATTACATGGTACAGCATGGCTTATACCATCCCTACCATATTCCAGAGCAAATTCAGCTCGACCTGAAGAACATTCAAACGGCAATGAACATTCCGTCTTGACACCGTTTTTGATTTAAGCAGAGACTTCTGAGAACAAAATGTTCCTGTATTAAAAAATTCAACAATGAAAAAAGACGGATATACTCCGTCTTTTTTTCAGCAACATCACGAAACAAGCTTATACAAGCGATCCTTTTCCTTCGTTTGTTTTGTTTTGAAGCTCATTCCGATGCGCCCCTAAGGATTATCTTTTTTGCTTTACGGAAGTCACTTACTTTCCTTCCTGAGACTGATTAACCTCGGCAGCTCTACGACCGCTACCTCCCATTCCCATGCCTCCTCGAGCATTATTCTCACCCAGTTTGGACAGATCAATGGAAGAAGCATCAATCAGTGAATCAGCGTTTTCTTTTTGTTTCTCGGTCGTGGAAGGGATATCTCCGTCCAATTGCCCTTGTATACTTTCCGCACGCAGCGTCCCGAGTTTGGTCAATTCTGTAACAGCTGTCTCGTACTTATCATACGTAACAAAGGCCGTAGGGTCCTGCTTCACATAATCCGCGATCATGTCGTTCAGACTTTGTACTTTTTCTTCAAACTTTCCGTCTGCGAAGTATCCATCTACGATCTCCTGTAAATATTCATGATACTTGGCCTTATACTCAGGCACTTCAAGGAGTTTGTCCAAAATGGGGCGTTCCTCCAGGCTGACCCCTGATAGAGGCGTATCAATCGCCAGATTCACGACATCGGATGCAGTACCCGCTTGAAATCCACCGAAAGCCATATTGTAATCCCAAGGCAACATGCTGATCTGACCGTCGTTCTCATACAGATAATAGTTATGTCCCATGTTGGATGTGTAACTGTCCATATTAACAACCACCGTGTGGGCCGCAAAATACCTCAGTACTTCGTCCACATCCACATATTTCTCCAGATCGGTGCCTGTGCTCAGGTTTTTGAGCGCTTCAATGACACGCTGATGATCTTCCTCGGTTGTTTTGGTCTCAGCATTGTCGAAAATGGCGGAATAGCTGGACGATTCATCATCGGTGTACACCAACGAAACACCATTGCCGCTTCCATCCATACCACCTGGACCACGCTTGCCTCTCCCGCCAGCTTCGGCTTGTGTATTGCTCCCCTCTTCCCCTGTGCCGCTATTCATATCCGGTGGGGTTGCTCCAACCGGTGGGGTCATACCTTCTTTGGGAGCCTGCATATCTCCTCCATATCCTTGAGCAAAAGGATTGCCATCAGGTCCTCCCATACCTCCTGCTCCCATGTTGTCATCATTGTTTGGCTTGTACAGTTCACCCTCATCATTCTTGGCACGAGCGAGATATCCGCTATCTATATCCTCAACAGCCAGATACAAACCCCAAGTCTCTCCATTTACACTAATATTGGAAAAAGCAAATAAAGGTGCGTCCACGCCAATGTAACTCATAATGTCATAACTTAAATATTCCTTCATATAGCTACTATCGCTAATCATGTTGTTAACGACGAGTTTGTCCAATCCCATCCATGTTTGATCCTTAACATATTCATCAAACTTGATTTTGAAACTATATCGATCCGTTGTATCATCACTAGCCACCTGCCGAAGGCTGGAGTTACCCTTTGGACGAATTCCGACGTTCTCAATCGTCGTTCCGTTAATTGTAATATTAGCTGAGATGTACTGCTCCTCGCTTGCATTATCCAGCATTTCTTTCCAAGCCTCTTCATCCACATCAATCGAAATGGACATAACCTCCGTCTTATTAATTTGATCAGCATATGCTGCTGTTTCCGTTTTACTCTGATTATCCGTATTCGTTTGTTCCGTTTCAGTTGTGTTGCTTTCTGAGTCCCCATTTCCTTGATTAACCGAGCTACATGCCGTCAGCATCGCAGTACATAGCACTGCTACACCGATAAATTTAGTCCATTTGTATATACTCATTGCTATCACACCTCATTTTTGTTGTTGTATGTAAACATCATAGATAGTAATGCTTAAATGAATCTGAATGAGATACACCGCAGATTTCAGACTGCGGCACTTCCCTTCAATCAACAATCAAAAATGGGTATTGAGCAGGACGTTACGTAGAAGTTTGCCTTTATAGTAATAAAAAATAGTATCTTTTGATATTACTATATATCAATTTAACTTAAAATCAAATCTACTAATATTTCTTGGAGTAGTTAGGAACTCGTGGTGACGCTACGCTCAGCGTGGGTACTTGGACTTTCTATTCTAAGTGAGGAGATTCTAAAATACAGCTTAAGGTGGTTTACTGTTGGATATCAGTCCGTATCAAACAACGCTTTCTTCCGTGAATCGTAGTCCATATCTTCCTCCATACCAATAATAAAAAAACCTCAGATGAGATAGCCAGCATAGAAACGATTAAAGTTGCCCTGAGAGTCTGAGAGACTAACTCTTCCGGTAAGCAACCTTATGAAAATCTTGGATATAACGAAATAGTTTCTCACCCTCATCAGACACCTGAGTGCTTCCATCCAGTGGCAACATCATAGCCTGATACGGTTCAGGTACCATTCGATATTGATGAACATAGGAGGTTAAGACAAACCCATTGTGTTGCCAAAACTGAATGCGTTGCCGATGAGCCTCTGTAATCCCGGACTCCGCCTCGATGATTATCCCTTTGATCCAGTGTTCCCTTAATGCCCAATCTCTGAGTTGCTTCAGCATCCAGGTTCCTATACCCGAACCGCGCAGCTTCTGTTCAATCGCAAGGTAATCGATGATCAGGATGCGGTCTGCACCCTTCTCTACCAGTCCAGTAACAGCCATCGCAACCACTTCTCCATGATGCACGCCCGTGTGTAAATAACCAATGCGCCGATCCAACATACTGCGAAGAATCTCTTTTGTCTTGGCGCCGCTTGGAAAAGCTTCATGATAGATCTGCTCCATCCGCGCCCACAATGCTTCATCCCAGGCTTCTACTGTCATAAACTCTAATTCCAGCACTTGTTTCACCCCTAGATTTTAACAAAGTAAATCTTTCCTCTCTTGGAATCCAATAAAATCCCCCCTTCTTCTCAGAAAGGAGGATATCCACTAACCGTGTTCGATTAAGATCATTTTACGAAGAAAGCATCTCCATATGCTCCCTCTCGTTTATTATTTTACTCTAAAATTGTTTGGAGCATATTTGCTTACAAGAGGTACAGCACTGAACAGATATCCTACAGTCAACACGATTAAGACAACAGTAAGTACCCATAGTGCAGGGCCAACAAACATTGCCATAACAAAGCCTAATGAAATCAGACTGTTCATGAATGTGAAAAGAGGGTTGTTTGTGTCCAACGATATTGTGTAGGGCTGGAACACATAGTATACCAATAGATGATGTACTGAGAAAAATACAGACAGTGCCATCGTCATAACCCAGATGAGAAGCATTGTACGTATACCACTTCCTTCTGACAAAACAAGTAAAGGTACACTTAGTACAGTTGCTAAACACACACCCAATTTTAGATTCAAGACTAACAAACTCCTAAACCTCAAACGAAAATGTTGCTTCGCATGCTTGCGATAAAATGAATAGCGCATGAGTTGCATATCACAATGGAGAAATAGCCCCTTACAAATCTCTCGTCCTATTGTCAGACTTAGCATAGCCATGATAAGTATAGGCGTATATCGTTCCACTGCGTTTAGAGAGACATGATCTCTGACAATGAATGCCGAGAAAGATAGTAATATTCCGATGATTATAATAGCCATTAAACGTCTGCGGAACGGCACCTGGGTGAGATGTTGGTACCTGCTAAGCAGGAGGTTATGCATTTGTTCGTATCCCTGTTCACCTAATGAGGTTTGCCTTCGAGCATGTAGGTTGGACGAGGTATATTGCGCAGCATCATTATCTTTTGCCTGCATCATTTGTTGTTGGATATTAGCCATCATGATTTCCCTATTCAACAATGGATCAGCTTGGTTCGTTACTGCGCGTACGGCTGCTGTGAAATCCGTATGTTTTAATAAAATATATCCGGCAACAGTCCCAGATAACGATATGAATGTGACAAGCCACCATTGCTCCAAGATTACGGCTCCGAAAAGAGGAATGCTCAGTGATGTTAATGGTAGGTACGCAGCTGTCAGTGTGAGTAACATGACCAAACCCATAACCCCTGTTTTCTGTACAAGGATCGTTCCTTTCCAGCGGAAAACGGAAAAATGTATCCATTCACTCAGCACGCGCCAAATCGTTATGACTCCAACAGCCAGAAGTGCATGAAAAATGAAGAAATCAAACAACATTGAAACCAACGTCAACGCAATTCCTTGATACAACAAGAATGTAGTATACCGATAAAACAGCTCAGCTCGCATAAATTTGGTAGGAGCTATTCGCATAAGTCGGACAGCAGTATACTTCATCTTGTTTGATTCCAATACTTTTGCACTCGTCATCCCGGCCATTACTCCACTAATGCAAAAATACATGTGAAGAAAAAGAGTGAACTGCTCTGTAGTGTTAGAACCCTCTGTCCACAAGAGTATGGGCAATGCAAGCATTCCCCCGAAATAGAATACACTTTCCAACAATCCGCCTACAAGCATCAAAACGACTGCGATTACACCAATTATGCGTTTCGTCCGAAAAGCAGCATAGGTCTGTTCACTGAAGAAGCGGCCAACGACGGGTATCTTCTGCATGAAATAGATGATGCGATTTACGAGCGTGATAACCTGTAGCTGCCGCATGCGAGAAATCGTATTAAATATTCCCTGCATCGGCATTCTCCTTCTGGTCATCCTGTTCGCTATCGTCTTGTAATAACGCAATAACCTTCTCTTCAAAATCGGGTTGCGTAACAATTTCTGTTGAAATCTGCGTCAAACGGCCACCATTCAGAATAATTAATTCATCACACAGATCCGTCGCCAATTGTAATATATGAGTTGAGAAAATGAGTACATGATCCTTTTTCATATCACGTAACAATTGTTTCATCTCACTTGCAACGATAACATCAAACGAAGTTAGAGGTTCGTCCAATAAGATCACTGTGGGTTTAGTGAGTAAAAACAACAGCATTTGCACTTTATTCTTCATCCCGTGTGAATAGTGCTTAATGAGTTTATGACGGTCCGCCTGTGTAATGTGCATCATATCAAAAAGGGCGTCCATATCGTCTCCTCGCCCTTCAATCACTTCGGAATTAACATCGATGAAAAAACGTATAAACTCATATCCCGTAAGAAATTCCGGTAACATTGGCAAGGAATAAACATATCCAACATCATCCATCTCTATGGTACGGGATGTGGATTCGTCCACCAGTTTCATTGTGCCGTTATCCGTCTGAATCTCGCCACTCAAACAATTAAATAAAGTTGTTTTACCAGCACCATTTCGTCCAAGAAGGCCATAAATCTTTCCTTTTTCAAATTGAAAATTCAGATCTGTTAATACTTGTTGATTACCAAAACTCTTCCTTATACTTTGAAGTACCAATTTCATTTATTTTCTCCTCACATTCACCATAATTAGTTATCTGTTTACCTGACTCTCCAACCATAGATACAACCATGTTGTTGTTCTCGTTCTCAAACCTATTTAAAATTTGTTTAGTTTTCATAAATATCAGTCCTTTCGGCATTTTGAGAATTGCCTTTCTTGGTCAATATAACTACTTCTGGTAAATTAGACAATCCTTCTTATAAGTATTCTATTTTGAATAATATAATCCCTTTCTTTGGCTTTTTCTCCGCGCTGGTTTGTAACCTATTCAGGACAAGAACGTGTACCGATAAAATAAAAAAAAGCCGCTATTAGCGACTTCAATGGAACCATGTTCTTGTCCCTCGATATATAGTTTTTAAGCAGTGGTACATGCCCATATATTTTCTTCATATAATTCATGTTAAAAATATATTGCTCCATATGCTCAAGCTTGCGCAGACCGCGTACCGCCGCTTGTAAAATCCGTCATTGAATCTATAAGTCATCTGCCTGCGGCAGATTCATTCAATGTGCATAAGCGCTAAGAAAGACACGTACGCCCTCTGCGATGATACGTCTGGTTTGTTCCACAGCCATACTACCTGTTCTTCTAGGTTGATTGAATACCAATAGAATCGTTAATGCAGCGAAATGTTTGGTAGCCATTTTAGGATCTGGCACATCGATTAATCCCTCTTGAGCAAACTCTGTAAATCTCCTCATAATGCCCTCTTCTGTTGCTTTGTCCAGCCTTTCAAAAAACGATTCTGGCAGGTTGGCTTCTTCGACCATAACCAGACGGATCAAAGCCATATAGTCGGCCGAACCGTTCGCGGAAGCCACAATTTGTTCGCAGAATAAGATGAGTGCCTGCTGCAGATCCTCAAATTCCAAAAGATGGTCTGTAATCCCTCGCTCTATCATCTCAAGAACGGCCACACTGGATTCTTCCACAACGGCAAGCAGAAGGTTCTGCTTGTCGCCATAATAATCATAAACTGTTCGTTTGGAGACTCCAGCTTTAGCTGCGACCGCATCGACGCTGGACCGATCAAATCCATCTGAAAGAAACAGGTCTCGTGCCGCCACTATAATTTTGGCTCGTTTGTCAGCAGAGCCTTTGCGGATTTTCTTGTTTTCCGTCATATCCATTCTTATGTTGCCCCCTACATATATTCGATCTGAAATCAATTAGAATTAAAGCTTTATTTACAAACTACACTGCACGGTGTAGTATAACAAATGTAGCATATTAAATCAATGATCAAGGAGGATTATTCCATGAATACCAAGCGGTCTTTTGTTGATGTTCTCATTGTCGGGGCCGGACCTACAGGACTTACACTTGCCTGCGATCTTGCCCGTCGAAACGTTGCCCATCGCATTATTGAACGAAGCCCCGTATATAACGTTGCCTCTCGGGCGAAAGGAATCCAGCCTCGCTCGCTTGAAGTCGTCGATGATTTGGATGCCGTTCACTACATCACTGACACGGGTGTTGTGGATTTGCCTGTTCGTTATTATACCGCAGATGGCCGAAGTGTGGAAAAGCCGACAATTACTGTGGCAGCAAGCGCCGAACTTGAAACGCCCTATCGTGATCCGGTCTGGATTGCTCAATTTGATGTGGAAAAAGCACTGCGCAATCGGTATGCAGAGCTTGGCGGTCAAGTTGAGTTAGGCATGGAAGCTGTGGGGCTGGTTCAGGATGTGGATGGTGTAACGGTAACCGTGAATTCACCTCAGGGAGAAGAACACATTCGCGCTCGTTATGTCGTTGGTTCTGACGGTGGAAAAAGCAATATCCGCAAGTTTATTCACTTACCGCTAGTTGGGGAAACACGCGATCATGAGCGCTGGTACCTTGGCGATGTACGTTTGGAAGGGTTAGATCGTGACCATATCCATATCTGGACATCTTCGGAGGGAATGGTTGGAGTGACACCGCTGCCGAAATCCGATATTTGGCAGCTGCAGGCTACCATCTCGGAAGATGTTGAAGAACCAGAGCAGCCGTCGCTGGAAGCATACCAAGCCATGTTTGACCGCAGGGCCGGGGCCGGACGTGTTCAGTTCACGGATGCTTCCTGGCTTTCCATCTACCGGGTCAACATTCGGATGGTTGAACGTTACCGCAACGACCGGGTCTTCCTTGCCGGCGATGCTGCTCATGTTCATTCGCCAGCCGGCGGACAAGGCATGAATACGGGGATGCAGGATGCGTACAACCTCGGCTGGAAACTGGCGGCTGTGATACGGGGAGCGGACACTTCCTTACTCGACACGTATGATGAGGAGCGTCGACCAGTGGCTCAAGTCGTGCTTGAAGACAGCACGAAGAAGATTGGAGTGGTCATAGGAACGGCAACTGAAGGCGGTGGATTGTCCCAAACTTTGAGCACTATATCTGACGATCTGACGAGCGGGCTTCTCATTTCCTATCGGTCAAGTTCTCTAATCCGCCGTTCTGCTCTGACACATGATACCTGCTGTTTATGCCCTGGCGATCGTGCTCCTAATGCTGCTGGCCTGCAAGGTACCGGGTTTACAGGAAGCATCTTCGACCTATTGCGTGGCCCACACTGGACGCTTTTGGTTTTTGCAAATGGCATCCATTCTTCACTGAATATCTTCACTAACGACGAACTCCATGTGCATTATATCTTGCCATCAAACGTAGTGGGGCCAGAAGGCATGACAGACACAGCAGGCAATGCCTATCGAATTTACGATGTAGCAAGTGAAGAACTCATGTTGATTCGTCCCGACGGTTACATCGCACTGCGTACATCCATGGATCAACCGTCAGTGATTTCGAATTACTTGAATTCCATCTATCGCGCAAACTGATTTTCACAATCGGAATATGGGTCTTGTCTTCGCTTTGGGACAAGAACATAAAGTCAACAATGTAAATCTGTCCTCGATCAATTGCCTTCAAGGCGAGATCCTTAACCATGTTGATCAAACTGTGGCTCAGGACACGAATTTGTACCAATAAAATCAGGACAACCCATCCAACAGGTGGTTCTATACTTCGGGGTGAACACAATGTGGTACTTACACATCCACTTTGTGTGAGCTAGGCTGTAGCTCTTGGTTGCCATGAATGACCATGATAGGGATGCGATGCAAGAGCACGATCTACACGAATCAGGCTATGAGCCATTTTTTCATTTCCAGTAGGTGTCGCATTTCATATTACAAACTGTCAAAAACGTCCATGTAGTATATCAAGGGCTGTTAAATATAGACAAGGCAGATTTTATCGCCCTTCATCACCGTCGGTGACGTATTCAAACGATGAAAACCATCACAACAATAGTTGAGTTTCAGCCACTGTTATGATGGTTTCTATTCTTGCTACTACTGGCAATGGTTTAATGCCCGAGTTTGTTCTTTCCGATAAAAGTGAGTATTCCATACTGAGAAGTGTTTCTCCAGCTTTCATTGGTCGTATCATTCCACTTGGCTACGTTCTGCTTGCCTTCGCCCTGATTGTCGTTAATTTGAAGATCGAAACCGAGAACATTTCCAGTCTTTGGCGTCAGTGAATGTAACTGGATTCTGGCTTCTATGAGGTATCCTTTATTCGTTTTCTTCACAGCACTTACAAGGCGTCCGGGTGAGGCACTGCCTGCAAAGGTTGCCACATTGTCTGCACTGATTCTGAACTGGGCATCATCATATTGGAAATACGGTGTGCGCTGGTGATTCTCATCCAGGAAAATCTCAACCGAATCCTGATCCCATGGGTTGATGTTATCTGTGATAATGTTTGGATCAGTGACGTCGATCAGCAGATATAGATATTCACCTGACCACATTGCGCGTGCCACTGCCTCTGCACCCTCGCTCTGATTCAACCGTTTTACTTCAAATGGTACAGCCTTATTCCATAAAGCGTCTTTATTCCCATCAATCTGAACAACCCCTTGCACAGCTTGTGCAGATTTGGGCATAGAGGCAAGTTGAATCACGCCGTATTTGCTTGTATCTTGTTCCTGAGTTTGTGTTCGATCATTCCAGTACAGTGGATTATAAAGTTGTGTCCCACTTGCAGCGCCATCAGTCACACGGATATCCAAACCGGCTTCATATTCTGATCCGACTTGTATACCATCCCATGGAATGGACAATTCAACCGAATATCCAGCTTTTGTCTCACGTACACGATACGAACGCTGCTCCGCGCCCTCCGCTTTGCCCGACCGCTTAATGATTACGTGTCGGTCATCTGCTTCATATGAGGTGGTCTTGCCATTGTTGAGATCAACAAAGAGTTCTACTCTGTCATTCACATCTGCCTTCGCATCCCGAACATCCACAAGGATATACAGGTTACTTTGATCCCATAAAGTGCGGAAACTGGCTGATCCCGAAGAGTCGCCCTTCAGTGGAGTAGACACCGCTTTGTTCCAGAGCGGATCTTGTGAATGTTTTTTGATATCCGGTTTACCCGAAAGTGAGACGGCTCTCTGTGTCAAAACAGGCAAGTTCGATTCATCCACGATTCCCCAGTATGCTTTTTTGGCCTTCAGGGCTGAATCAAACAGCATTGCCTGGTTGTTGTAAGACTTCTCATCTTGCAGTCCCCATAAGGTAACTGAAGAAATGTGATCTTTGTGTTTTTGATACAAATCCAACAATTCCTTATATCGATACGCCTGTTTTACCGCAACTTCATCCGACATCTCTTCACCAAATGGAATTCCGCTATCCACGTCCAGTTCCGTGATCTGAATATCCAATCCAAGTTCGACGAACATGTTGATCGTTTTTTCAATTTCCTCGATGGGCGGGGATTCCAGGTTATAGTGGGATTGCAAACCCACACCATCGATGAGCCCTTTCTCTTTCAATCGTTTGACCAACTTATACATATGCTCTCTTTTCTCAGGGACTTCCGTGAAGTATTCGTTGTAGTATAATTTGGCATCCGGATCGGCTGCACGAGCGAATTCATAGGTTTTCTCAATGTAATCCGGACCGATTAGTTCATAAAAGGGACTTTTACGTAAACCGTTGGCATCACCATTGCTATCCGCAATCGCCTCGTTTACCACATCCCAGGCATAGATCTTACCTTTGTATCGGGTCATGACGGTTTCAACGTAATCCTGAATCCGGGCAAGCAATAATTCTCGACTCGAAGGGTTACCCTGAGAATCCTTGAGCATCCACTCTGCTGCATCAATATGCCACAACAACGCATGTCCGCGTACACCCATACCATGTTCCTCGGCGAACTGAACATATTGATCGGCTGCCTCGAACTCATAAACACCTTCGGAAGGAGACATGTACTTCGGTTTCATCTCATAGGTTGCGGTCAAGCTGTTAAAGTGTTTCGTAAGCAGTTGTCCATATGCGCCTTCCAACTGCCAGCGATACACCGCTGCACCAATGGGGAAATCATCTTGATACAGGTCCCCCAGAGACAGAATCCCTTCTTCAATCTCCAGTTGCTCGGCCTGAGTAAATGTTACATCATCTACATAGAACGATAACGTATCTACGCTATCTTCAGAGATGTAGGGTGTCTCGATGAACAAATTCAATTCAGTGGGATCATCGCTATACTGAAATTTTCCGGTGATTTTGTGCCAAGTATTCCATTCTGCTTTGGCAATCTTCACGCTACCGATCGGGTTCCAGCTATCGGCAGTTGTTTTTTTATATGTGGTGAGCTGTAGTGTTTGATCTGTGGTAGGCTCCTGAGTAAGTCTTACATAAGACGTAATCTCGTACTCTTGGTTACGCTTAAGCAGATCCTTCATGGATAACTTCGGTCCATGATAGGAACGCTCACGGTTGGAAACTAGCATACTGGACTGACCTTCGTGTGCTTCCTGCTGTGTCACTGTCAGCCTTTCGCTACCGACACGTGGAGTCCATCCCTGAAGAGTACCGTCTTCAAAGTTTGTGCTCAAGTCACCTCCCTCCACTTCTGTAACTGCCTTGGCTGCATGTGAGACATTCGAAAATGAAAACATGGCGAGTACCAGCAAAAGAACCAAGACCGTTATATTCCATTGACCTAACCGTTTCATACAATTCCTCCTCTTGATTTGGTCTAAGTTTTTCTGAACGGATTAACATCCAGATAAATAGATTATAGTTCTTTGGATAGCGCATACATATAATAAACTTCCAATAATTATAATAAAATGTTATCTATTGGTAATATCATGTGAGTTTAGGAAGCTGGAGTTCGTTTGCATGTAAGGTGATACCCGATCAGCGAAACCTTCATTATAAGACATGAGCTCGGCATGAAATAGAAAGCCACGTCTGCAATGGTGTTAAGGATATAGTAGTTTTCGCTATCCGTCGTTACGAGGCCTGTCAGCACAATTACAGCTAATATTGCTTTGATCATACCCGCTCCAATGATTGTCGGAATTATCGGAGTAAATGTCGTTGAGATCACGATGATGAATCTGGAGACCCAGCTCTGTTTTTGCTTATGCTTGATTCGACTTGAATTTAAGTGTCCTTCTATAGGCTCCCACCCATTCCCCTGTTCAATTGCCTACATACAATACATTAGACTAATGAACAGGAGTGATGTGATATGACATTTTTACCTCCTTTTGGACCTGGTGGAGGGTTTGGCGGACCTTGGGGTCCCGGAGGACCAGGAGGACCCGGTGGAATGCCTGGCCCTCCATCGTTCCCTGGGGGTGGAGGCGGCGGACCACAAGGCGTGCAGGCACCTACAGGGCCGCCACCATCATTCATTCCACAGCAACCCGCTTCGTTATATGCGGTAGATCCAAGAGCTATATCCGGCTGTCTGTTTCGCTACACATATATTTGGCCGGATCGTGGTCCCGGCTTCTGGATGTACCCGGTATTTGTAGGTAGAAATTCGGTGGCTGGGTTTCGTTGGAATGGGTTCTTCTGGATGTACACTGGCATTGATCTGCAGCGAATCAGCTCGTTTAGCTGTTTCTAAAAGTAAATCCCCCTGTATGCGGATTAATCCACATACAGGGGGATTTAGATTTATGGAAAATTCACCTTGTCTAAAGCAACTTAATCAGCTTTTCTAGCTCATCAACCAAACTTTTTGCAAGTTCAAAATTAGTATCTTTTAAAGCCAATTCAATTTTCATCTCAACAGACTTTTTCTTTTGTTCCGTTTCTAGATAATTTTCATCAAAATGACTCGCATAAATCATCTCTCTAAATTCTTCTATACTCATTTTACTAATCGTTTTGTCCTCAATAATCAAAACATAATCCATACCATTTACAACAGAATAGAAATCATGAGAAATCATGATAATCGCACCTTTGTAATCTTCAATGGCTTTCTCCAAAGCAATTTGTGAATAGATGTCTAAATGGCTTGTCGGTTCATCAAGAAGCAACACGCTCGCTTGACGGGCAGCAACTTTAGCCAATTGAAGCATGTTTTTTTCTCCGCCAGATAACGATTCAATCTTTTGATCAAGGATTTCTCCTTCAAAGCCATAGTTTGAAAGATACGATCTAATTTCATCATACGTTTGAAACCCGGAATCTATGAATTCATTTAGGATGGTATTCGAATCCTTTAACATTTCGCCTTGAACTTGAGATAAATAAGCTACCTTAACATCAGGATTAATTTCAATGGAATCCTGATTATTTTTAAAAATTTCTCGGAGTAAAGTCGTTTTCCCGGTACCATTTGGACCGATCAGGGCTACTTTATCTGTTGATTTGATCTCAAAGTTCACATTTTCCAAAAGCAACTCGTCAAAGGAAACGCTATAGTTATTGACGTTAACCACAACGGTGTCTTCCATTTCCTTATCGATCCCAAAACTGATATTCGGCTGTTTGATATCGACAAATGGTTCTTTTATTCGACGTGCTTCCAATCTCTCTTGAAACTTGACTCTGGCTTTTAACGCTCTTCCTCTGGAGGCTTCCGAATTATACGTGGCGATCTCTCTAAGATTGTCGATGATGTGATCGTATCTCTCAATCTCTTCAGCTTCAGCAACTGCGATTTCTTGCAGCTCGATCTTCGTCTCAAGCAGCGTGAAGTTGTATTCGATATATCGCCCGTCAAACTCTTGGATCTCCGTGTTTTCAAGGTGTATGATTTTGTTAAAACAGTGATTTAACAGATACCGGTTATGGGTAACGACCAATAACATGCCCTTATGGGAATTGATCAATTTTTTAAGCGCATTGAGGTTCTCAAAATCTAAAAATACATCGGGTTCGTCCATAATCATCAAGTCGGGACGACTCAGCATTTCCTTCATCACTTGAATAAGCTTGAATTCCCCGCCGCTTATGGCGGATATACTAAGATCTTTGAGCTTCATGAGATTGGCCAGGTTTAGCTGCTTGTTAATGGTGTTTTCGTAATTATCCCCGTCCATCGCCTCGAAAGCATCCAAAGCCAATTGAACCTTTTCCAGCAGGGAATCCATATCCGACGTGTTTTCCATTTCAGCATAAATGGCAGTGATTTCATCTTGTATCTTAATGAATTCTTCTCCGATATATTCAAAAACGGTCATTTCTTTCGTTTTGTCGACTTGGGAGAATTGACTGACATACCCGATTTTGCAATCCGGGTCTATCTCTAACTTGCCTTCGAACAAATATCGTTCCGGATCCATCAGGATATCGATTAATGTACTTTTTCCACTTCCGCTTGTTCCGATAAACGCACAATGTTGTGCCTCTTCAAACGTAAATGAAATGTTTTTATATAGTTCCTTTTGTGGAAATGCGAAGGATAAGTTTTCAACTTTTATCATAGTGTTACCTTTCTTTATAACTAAATTGGTGGCTAGTATTGAATATATTGTCGAACACAGACTTTTAGAGTAACACTGTTTACCACCAAGTACAATCGATTTTTAGCCCTTACCCTCACTTTGAAATTCTAATACTTTCTATAGAATGATGGCTAGTGGGCGGTGGTTACTTCATAAAACACTACTGACATACCGTTGTCAGTAGTGTTTTTGTATAGTTGGAGTAAGCAATTGTAAAGGAGTAAAAGTAAATGCGAAGTGCTTTTGGTCCGAAATGTATTACTTATTATAGGAAGGATGATATCTCGTGAATTTTGCTTCTGTGCGTATCATTACTGATGACGTGGATCGTCTCGTCGAGTTCTATGAGAAAATTACGGGTGTTTCAGCAGAACGCCCTGCACCTGTCTTTGCCGAACTCGTTATGCCATCGTGCACTCTAGCGATCGGCCACTCCCAGACGGTGCATCTGTTTGGCGCTGGTTCCGCTGTGGCGGCCAACAATCGTACTATCATTATTGAGTTCCACGTCCACGATGTTGATGCCGAATACGAGCGTTTGAAGCCGTTTGTCGATGAGTGGGTCAAGGAGCCTACCACAATGCCGTGGGGGAATCGTGCTTTGCTGTTTCGCGACCCTGACGGTAATCTGGTTAATCTCTTCACGCCGGCGACCGAGGAAGCAATCCAACGGTTCAGGGGTAGGCTATAAAGGACAGTTGAAATGAGTAAGGGCAATGTTCTGATTATATCGACCGTTTCTGCAATAAACATCCGTGAATATATTTGTATATTGAACAGATGTCTTAGAGAAAATTTAAGCGTACACTGGCATAATGCTGGTGGAGCTTTTTTGGTTAATGACAACGTTTCTTTATGCAAGACGTAACTTTTCATTCGGTTTGAGTGCACTGGCACCACAAAGAATCATATTCTCCTACGTATATGTATATACAAATTTAGATTTAGTCTTCATTTCCCTCTTCAATGTTACGATAAATAGTATGGGGTTATACAAATAAACCATATTACTTTATTACATCCAAGGGGGAGCAGAACGTGAGACAGACTCGCAAAAAAAAGATGGATTTAAGGTTCAAGCTGTATTTAATCATTCTGGTTCCGCTACTGACCATGGGCGGTCTAATCATGTGGACCACTATCGATTCCAGTAAAAATGCGTCTTTAATGACCATGCAGCATAACAATCAGCAGTTGGCAGTGAATACTGCCTCTCAACTAGGCAAGGAATCTGAATTACTCAAGACATTATCCTCTACTGCTTCAGAGGAGAGCAGCGAATACAAACGTCTTAGAGAAGAGCTTGTTAAAGTTAGGCTTCAATCGGGAGCCCTCTATGTTTATATGTATGAAAAAACATCAGACGGGTGGATCTATACGGTGGATGGAGCAGATTGGGACGATACGGAATATAGCCCGTACGGGACTGCCATGGAATTCAACCCCCAGATTCAGGAACGCTTATTAAGGGGAGAAGTCATTACAACGGGTATAGTAGACGATCCGACTTGGGGGCAGCTGTTGTCCTCCTTTACACCAATCAAGGACTCGCAAGGTGCGATTATTGGCTATCTGGGCATTGATATTTCTGCTGGAGCAGTGAATCAAGTCTCTGCGATATCCGTCAATAACGCCTATCGGACCATTATTCCAATTTTCGCGGTAGTACTGATTCTTTCGCTGGTCATGATGTTATTGGTGGTAAGAGGCATCCTCAGACAAGTACGTGATATTAAGTCCAGCCTTGAACAGGTTGCAGATGGGAATCTCAAAGTTGTTTCCACACATATGACCAACGATCAGCTAGGTGACATCAGTGATCTGATTAACGTCATGGTTGCGCAATTGACGAACATCCTGATGGGAATACAGCAAGGTTCGAATACGCTGCAGCAGTCCTCGGCAAATATTGCGGAAACGGCTCAGATGAACCAGCGCCAGACCGAAGAACTTTCCAGAGCAATTGAAGAAATTGCTATCGGCTCCATGAAACAGGCAGAAGAAACCGAACATTCCGTCCAGCATTCGGAGAATCTCGGCAAAATTATGGATGAAGTAGGTTCCTATGTGGAACAGTTTACCCATACTTCAGAGCAGCTGTCTGCCGTACAAATACAAGTTACACGTGAACATGAGGTTCTGCTTGAAAAAGGCCGGGAGAATGCCAAGCGGGTTGAGCATCAGCAGGAAATTTCCAGGTCCCTAACAACTCAATCGGAACTAGCTTCCTCCATTAGTGGACAAATCCACAACATCCTGAAACAAACCCAGATACTATCGCTAAATGCTTCCATCGAGGCAGCCCGTGCTGGCGAGGCCGGTAAAGGTTTTGCGGTGGTTGCTGGTGAGATGGGACTGCTTGCTCAGCAATCCGAACGTTCCATTCAGGAGATTGATGTGATTCTGAGTTCATTTGTCAAAGAAACACATCGGATGGGCAGTCATTTTGAAGCGAACATGGTGGCGGTCAAGGAACAGGAAACACAGATCGCTGATTGCCTTCAGGCGTTCCGACAGGTTAGCCAATTATCAACGGAAGTGCACGAGCTTGCTCAGCGTTTGGAAAACCGAACGATGGATATGCATTCCATTCGACAGGAGGTAGAACAGCACCTGAGTTATATCGCGTCTGCAACGGAGGAGACTTCAGCCATGGCTGAAGAAGTCACGGCCAGTGCTGTAGAGCAGCAGCGATCGGCGAGTGAACTTTCGAACATCTCCGGGCAGCTCGCCGGCCTTGCTGGCAACCTCAAATCATATTCGGATCAATTTCAGATTGAAGTCACTGATTGAGAAATGAAATTCCTGTGCGAACGAGGCGAGTACATACAGCGTACATCAAAATTGTTAGGAGTTTCGTCACGTTGACTTATGAACTTATCAAAGCCATGGTAGAATACGCGCGGGAAAACGGGATTAAGATTTTACCTTTATGCCCTTTTGCCAAGGGACGTTTCGAGCGCATCTCTGAATATGCGGATGTTCTCCATCAATAACACGAGTATTCGCAGCTGATTTTTTTAATAAGGTTACACAACAAAAAAAGGCGTTATATCATTCAGACCATGATATAGACGCCTTTTTTTGTATCCTGCTTATACTTTATCGCTTAATCCAACAATAGTTTCGAACGGTCGCAACACCAATGGCAGCATGCCATTCTCATAGTTGGTAAGCCAGATCTCTGAGAAGTTGAGGCCAAGCTCATCTTCGTCAAGCTCCACGATGTGTTCAGAAAGATTGATGACTACCAGCACCTTTTGATCTGCCAATGTACGTGTATATGCATATACACTCGGATGATCCGGCATAAGAAGCTCATAGATTCCATAAGTCAACGTATCGTGTTTTTTTCGCAGCTGAATCATTTGTTTGTAAAAGTGTAGGATGGAACGTGGTTCCTGCAGTTGTTTCTCTACATTAATATGGATGAAATTGTCATTCACCTTGAGCCATGGTGTCCCTGTAGTAAACCCGGCCTCTGTGGCAGAAGACCACTGCATCGGCGTTCTGGAGTTATCACGACTTGAAGCCCAGATAATGTTCATAATCTCCTCATGCGACATGCCCTCTTCCCGTTTGATCTGATATAAATTCCGATCGGCGATGTCGTTATAATCCGCTATGGAAGGGTAAGCCACATTAGTCATGCCTATCTCTTGCCCCTGGTAGATGAATGGGGTGCCTTGCATGAAAAAGTACATGGCTCCAAGGGCTGTGGCACTTTCATACCAATACTCTGTATCATTTCCCCAAGTTGAAACTTTGCGAGGCTGATCATGATTTTCAATAAACAAAGCATTCCAGCCGATACCTTCCAGTGATTTTTGCCACTTGGTCAAAACGTTTTTTAATTTGGGAACATCCAGTTGCCTGTCTGTGCTGTTCTTCCAAAGGTCCAGGTGTTCGAATTGAAAGACCATATTAAATTTCCCTCTGACTTCACAGATCCAATCCAGCAGATCTTCCTGGTCCTCTACCTTAACTCCATTTGCTTCCCCAACAGTCACGACG
This sequence comes from Paenibacillus amylolyticus, assembly GCF_050990605.1. Taxonomy (GTDB): domain Bacteria; phylum Bacillota; class Bacilli; order Paenibacillales; family Paenibacillaceae; genus Paenibacillus; species Paenibacillus amylolyticus_H. The sequence goes on along the minus strand of NZ_CP158832.1, from coordinate 3,248,401 downwards.
TCATATCTGGATAATGTGTTCTCTTTCATTTCTTGCAGATAACTCTGGATTCCCTTGACATTCATATGCTTTTCAAAAGAAGAGACATATTTGACGCCTTCTCTTATTGGCATGTCCAAGAGGCCCTCTTCTTTGTGAATATGGCTGATTGCATCCACACGGAAACCATCAATCCCTCTATCCAGCCACCAATTCATCATTTCATAGATGGATTTTCGAACTTCTTTATTTGCCCAATTCAAATCTGGTTGTTTTTTGGAGAACAGATGGAGATAGTACTGTCCGGAGACTTCATCATATTCCCAAGCAGAACCGCCAAAGATGCTCTCCCAGTTATTTGGTTCGTATCCGTTCTTCCCATCTCTCCAGATGTACCAATCTCGTTTGGGGTTATCTAGCGAAGCTCTGGATTCAATAAACCACGGGTGTTCATCACTTGTATGATTGATTACCAAGTCCATAATAAGTCTCATGCCGCGGTGATGCACTTCATGCAGTAATTGATCAAAGTCCGCCATCGTGCCGAATTCATCCATAATGGAACAGTAATCACTGATGTCATAACCATTATCATCGTTGGGTGACTTATACATCGGGCAGATCCATATCAGATCAATACCGAGATCTTGGATATAATCCAGTTTCGATATGATCCCCTTGATGTCACCAACCCCGTCTCCGTTGGAATCCATAAAACTCCTCGGATAGATTTGATAGGCTACTGCTTCTTTCCACCATACTCTTTTCATTGAATACAATCCTTCTTTCTTAGGAAGTGAACATGATAAAACGTATTATGCTTTAATTATGAATAAGGTACATTCTTGCTTCATATGGACGTAATCTGCTCTCTGAGAGTTCACCTGTATAATTGGATATCAAAAGCTGAATGGACCCTGTTAACTGCTCCTGAAGTGGGAGTTCGATCGTATTCCCCTGGAAATTGCATACCACAAGAATCATATTACCATTCAACGTGCGGGTATACGCAAACACGTCGGGGTTCTCTGGAAAGATCAGCTCATAATCTCCATACACGATGACTTCATGATCTTTTCTTAATTGGATTAACTTCCGATAGTAATGAAATATGGATTCCGGGTTATTCAAATTGTCTTGGGCATGGATATAGGTATAGTTCGGATTCACCTTGATCCAAGGTTCGCCACTTGTAAACCCAGCGTTATCGGAAGAGTCCCAATGCATCGGTGTTCGCGCGTTATCGCGTCCCTTCGCGAAGATCGACTCCATCACGCTGCTTTCAGGGTATCCTTTCCCCATTCTTTCCTTATAAAAATTAAGCAATTCGATATCCCGATAGTCTTCAATAGCATATTGTACGTTCGTCATGCCTAATTCTTCACCCTGATAAATATAAGGTGTGCCTTGCATGCCATGAAGCAGGGTAGCGAGCATTTTAGCCGATTCGATCCTGTATTCTCCGTCATTTCCCCAACGGGAGACGATTCGAGGCAAGTCGTGGTTATTCCAGAACAAACTGTTCCAGGCATCGCCCCCCAGCTCCGTCTGCCATTTGGACAGCACTTTTTTCAATTCCAACACATCCAAAGGTTTAAGATCCCACTTTCCTTTGCCTTCTTGTTCATCCAAGCTGATGTGTTCAAATTGGAAGACCATTGAGAACTCACTGCCGTCCGGATTGCTGTACAGTTTGGCGATCTCGGGAGTAGCGCCCCATGTTTCTCCAACCGTTAGGAGATTTTCTGCTTTTTGAAACGTTTCCTTGCTCAATTCCCTGATATATTTATGCAGATTGGGTCCATTCCCCGTAATCTTCGCATCCGGCTCTTTACCGATTAAGTCGATTACATCCAGTCTAAACCCGCCGACTCCCTTGTCGATCCACCAATTGATCATGTCGTAAATCTCCTGCCGGACTTTGGGGTTTTCCCAGTTGAGATCCGGCTGTTTCACGGAAAATAGATGCAAATAATATTGTCCGATCTCAGGCACCCATTCCCAGGCTGAACCACCGAAGGTGGACCCCAAGTTGTTCGGAGGTGCTCCTTCAACACCATCTCTCCAGACGTAGTAGTCATGATACGGATTGTTTTTGCCTTTTTTGGCTTCTTGAAACCATGGGTGTTCATCCGATGTATGGTTCAACACCAGATCCATGATGATCCGAATATCTCGTTTCTTGGCTTCAAGAATTAACGTATCCATATCTTCCAAAGACCCAAACATCGGATCGATATCCTGATAATCTGAAATATCATATCCATAATCATCTTGAGGAGACTTGCATACAGGTGATAACCAAATCGCACCAATGCCGAGTTCTTGCAAATAATCCAATCGGGATACAATGCCCATCAAGTCGCCGATGCCATCACCGTTTCGATCTTGAAAGCTCCGTGGATATATTTGATACACAACGGTTTCTTTCCACCATTTTTTATTTTCCATGTTCATTGAACCTCCTTAACGTTATTCTTTGACCGATCCTACGACAATGCCAGTCACAAAGTATTTTTGCAGTAACGGATAAATCAGTAACAGCGGAATAACAGCGACTACGATTTTGGCTGCGTTCAGGTTTTTATTCGAAATTTCAGTCAGGTTGCTGAGCTCACTCGAATTCGTGCCGGCTTGAAGCAGATCGGCAATATTTACGTTAAGGGACTGAATATAGGTCATAAGCGGATAATTACTGACTTTGGTCATGTAGATCAAACCGCTGAAGAAGTCATTCCATGTACCCACGATACTGAATAAAGCGACTGTCGCCAGCGCAGGAATAGACACAGGGACATATACTTTGAACAAGACCTGAATGGGATTCGCTCCATCGATAAACGCTGCTTCTTCTAGCGCTTTAGGTACAGCAGAGAAGAAGTTCATCACGAGGATGACACTGAAAATTGGAACAGCACCTGGCAGGACGAGTGCCCATATCGTATTCAGCATATCCAGATTTTTGATCAGCAGGTAAGTCGGAATCATGCCTCCGCTGAACAACATGGCAAAAATCATGATATTCATATAAATGTTTCTGCCTTTGAATTCCCTCTTCGATTTGGATAGCGGATAAGCCATCAAAATAATCAGAATCATATTAAGTACAAGGGCAAGTGCGACACGTAGAACAGATATGCCAAAGGAACGCCAGAACTGTGCATCATCGATAATTTTTGTATACGCTGCTGTTGTAAAATTGACCGGAACAAGACCTACTGCATTGGCAGATACCGCCTCGCTGCTGCTGAATGATATGGCAACGATATTCCATAACGGAAGAAGGCAGACCAATGCCAGCATAATGACGATGGCATAGATGACAAACCGGCCAATTCGATCTTTAAAGTATGCAGAATAGGACACAGGTTTGGCCTCCTTAGAATATTTTTCGGTCCGTATATTTTTTGGCCAACTGGTTGGCAGACAAGAGCAAGACAATACCGATTACGGACTTGAACAAACCAACAGCTGTACCGAAGCTATACTGTCGCCCAACGAGACCGATCCGATAGACATAAGTATCCAGAATGTCGCCTGACTCATAAACAACCGGGTTATACAGATTATAGACTTGATCGAAACCGGCGCTCAAAATGTTGGTCAGGCTCATCACGCCCATGAGCAGAATAATAGGCAGCATGCCTGGTAAGGTAATATGCCACACTTTTCTCCACCAACTGGCCCCATCCATTCCTGCGGCTTCATACAGACCGGGATCTATCGACGTAATCGCAGCCAAATAGACGATAGAACTGTAACCAAACTCTTTCCATACGTCTGTACCTATAATCAGTGGCTGGAACCAGGTATTGCTGCCAAGGAAATTAATATTTTCCAAACCAAAGAACGCCAACATTTGATTCACAATGCCATCCAAACTGAACATGTTGACCACAACGGATGCCAGCACAACCCAAGACAGAAAGTGCGGCAGATAAACAATCGTCTGCACGGATTTTTTAACGTATTTGACACGAATTTCATTTAATAAAACGGAAAAAATGATGGCCATCATCGTTCCGAGCAGAATCTTGCCAATCGCAATCACCAACGTATTGCTGACGACCTGCGCGATATCCGGCAGTTTAAACATATAAATAAAATGCTTCAGGCCTACAAATTCAGAGCCAAACATACCCTTGGCCGGTATATAGTCCTGAAACGCTGTAATGATGCCGACCATTGGAACATAGCTAAATACAAGCAAAAACAAAATACCCGGCAGCATCATCATATGGTACATGGCACCTGGACCGAGCCGCCCTCTCGCTTTCAATTTCCCCTGTTTCATGGATGAACCCCTTTCGTTAAAGAAAGGCTGCGTATCGCAGCCCTGCTACTGTGCACGGATGTTATTGTTTGGATGCGATCTCATCTTCAATTTCCTGAATGACTTGATCACCGCCTTGTTTTTTCCAGTTATTCACGAATGTATCGAAGTAATCCAAAGGTTCTGAACCCGTTATGATTTTGATAAACGACTCCTGTTCCAACTTCGTCAGATTGGCCCACGTCTGTTTCATACTTGGTGTAGTGCCAGAGAAAGCAGGTGTCATCCATACAAATTTGTTTTCCTGTGTCAGTTTGTCGATCAGTCCCACTCCGTTGATCCGTGAATGATATTTGGACCAAGCAGTTACATCATCCGTATCCATGTCACTCAAATAGGTTTTGATGCTTCCGATGTTATTTTTCGATTCGGTTGTGCGAACCTCGTCCAGGCTAATCTCTCCTTTAATTCCGCGAACAACGTCAGAGTAATCATCCAGCAGAGATGTCGCCGAGTTGACTTCGATGTTAAATGGTCTCGTAGATCCGTCTACCCCGGTCTCCTGATACTTGGCAGCTTCCGGCATGGTCGTTGCGGCATCTTTGTCATTGGCCAGTTTATCGTAGAACAGGTTAAGAATCTTAACGGCCAGTTCAGGGTGTTCATATCCTTTTCTCACCACAATAAACTGATTGGAAGGATTGGCATGCGCCACGTTGACTTTGCCGTCTGCATCCTCCAGCGTATAAGCCGAGAATTTCGCATTTTTATCCATTTGTTTCGCACTAATCAGTCCCCAGTCAGGGATATGCCACGGTCCAAAGGCGATGCCGCTTTGGCCATTGGCGTAGAGTGCGGTAATGTCATCAAACGTGCGGGTTCCAAATTGCGGGTCAATGATACCATTCTTGAACCAATCCGCCATGATACCCAGCATTTGCTTCGTTTCTTCTGTCGTGGAACCATACACGATTTTGCCGTCTTCACCATTCATCCAATATTGCGGAAAGGCTCCCTCGGTTGAGGCCACACCCAGCATCGTATAAGCAGAGCCATTATAATCTGTTGTATTCATCGTGTTCACAAATGGAATACCTACCGGGTTCCCGGATTGGCCAGGATCTCTTTTCAGGAATTCCTGTGCCGTGTTCTCTACTTCATCGAGCGAGATGGCGCCGTCTCCGTCTGCATCCAGTTGAATCCCCAGCAGATCCAGCCAATCTTGACGGACCCAAACCATCGTTGGTGCGGAATCCAGGGAAGTCGCCGGAAGGCCCATCAAACGTCCATCAATCGTTGCATTATCTAATGCACGACCATCATAGGAATCGTATATCTGCTTAATATTATCCGTAGCATATTGATCATAGATGGCGGTCAGATCCTCAATCAGATCATTATCCACCAGCTCTTTCAATTCATCTTTGGAATCAACACGCATCATGTCTGGTAATTCCCCGGATGCGATGGCGAGCGAAACCTGACGGCTATAATCTTCGCCATTGGCTTCAAATTGATCTGAAATCTGAGCGTTAAACGTGTCTTTGACCAGCCGAGTATACGCGTTGTTCTCATAGGTATCACCGGCTGGCAGTTTCGGGTTGGCTGTGGTTACCCGTCCCATGGTAACGGTAATTTCGTCTTTATAGGCACTGAACGGATCTCCCGGCGTTACCTCATATTTCCCTGCTTCTTCTGCAGTAGGAGGAGTGGAAGAGTCTCCACATGCCGCGAGGGTTGCAACCATCAAGGCAGACATGGACAGCACAGCCAGGCGCTTTGTCACCAGTTTGCTTTTCATAGACCATTTTATTCTCATCTAGTTCGATTCCCCTTTTTTCTGATGTTCAATATTTGTTTGCGCTTTCATTATAAAATAGAGTGACGGCCAATTGAGATAGGGATTACACGTCCGTTTGGATAGAGAAATGGTTACAGTTTTCAGTCCGTATTACGAAGTATGGTTAACTTGTGATCATTTACCCTACCTGCTGACCAACATTCGTCTATCTAACCCTATTCTCGATCAAAAACAAAAGCCGTCAGCTCCTGAAACAGGAAGCTGTCGGCTATTAATTCCCTCTGCCTTGCTGCCGATACTCGCTTGGAAGAAGACCTGTCAGTTCGCGAAAAATCCGGCTAAAGTATTTCTCATCCGTATAACCCACTCGCTCCGCAATCCAGAAAATCGTGTTGTTTGTATTGAGCAAATATTCTTTGGACTTCTCCACCCGGATGAACCGGGAGTATTCATTAAAGGTTTTCCCCATCAGATCTTTGAAACATTGACTGAAATAACTTCGGCTGATATTGAGTTGTTGGGAGAGACCTGAAGCTGTATAGGCCTGTTCCAAGTCCTGCTGCACGATCATCACCGCTTTTTTCACGGCATCGATGATTTCCGGCGAATACGAAGTCTGTCCATCTGCCTTTCGAATGCTGGCAGCAGTCTGTTTAATCCATTCTTCAACCTCGTACCAGGACTCGAAAGAATGTATCATGGCGATTCTTCCAAGCGTAGTTTGGGCAAAAAGATGATTCCATTCCATCACGATTGAGTACAGTAATCCCATCAACTGACCCTTATGTAATCGTAAGGATATAAACTGGTCAATGAGTTGGTTGTAGTAACTCTCATGGTGGGTCCAAGGTGTCTGGAACCAACTTTTCTTAATCCGATCCATATCTTCATCCAGCGGTTCATTTGAACATGCATTTTTCTCATTCATCGAAACAGCAATGACTTGGTTATTGGGGTTGTACGCATAGAATAAAGATGTCTCTGTATAATTTATAATCCAGTTTTTGATTTGCGACCACGTTCGCTCTTGTACATCAGACAGAACCAACAACGTTCTATGGGGAACTTGATGCAGGGACTCCTCCAATTGATGGAATAGTTGATCCTCCTCCGACGGGGGAGCAGCCCACATGCAGCTATTACGCTCCACCTCCCACCGTATCTCATCTTCATGCGCAGTTATCTCCATTGGCCACTTATGGTCTGATTTGCGATCCTGTGACACAAGTGCATACACATGTGGATAATGGACATTGATTTCATTCTGCGAAGGCATCTTTCTTATCGTGTTTGTCAACCCGCTAATTCGGGTATGTATCCGTTGCAGAACATGTTCAAATTGCTCTTTCTCCAGCTGGACTTTGGCTATATAATCGATAGCTCCAAGCCTAAGCGCTTCCTGGATATAATCAAAATCCTGATGCAGTGTTAACACAACGATATGAAGTTCAGGATAGAGCTGCCTCGCGGCTCGCATCAGTTCGATCCCTGACATGACGGGCATCGCAAGATCTGTTAGCATCAGATCAACCGGTTGGGTTTTCAGGAAATCCAGCGCTTTCGCCCCGTTGCTGGCCTCTCCTACAACCTCCATGTTGAACTCGTTCCATGGCATCGCAGAGCTAATACCTTTACGTACCAGCTTATCATCATCTACAATCAATACCTTAATCATGCCGAGATATCTTCTCCTTTAATAGGCAATACGAGCAGTATGCTGGTCCCTGTTCCCAATTCACTCTCGATCACCAGTTGTGCTTGCCCCCCATACTGTGCCTTCAACATGCGGTGAACGTAATTGAGTCCGATGCCCATTCCTACTTTTTGTTGTTCAGCTTCACGATTGTTCAGCAGATTATGAATGGTTTCCTCAGTCATACCTGCACCATTATCTTGTATCATAATGTTCAACGTTGAAGTGCATGTCACTTCAATCTGAATAAAACCTTCGTCACTCAATCCATGATATAACGAATTTTCAACCAGCGGTTGCAGAATGAAGCGGGGCACAGGAATTTGAAGCACTTGTTCATCTGCAGTAATGCGAACGTCAAATTCAAAGTCATAGCGAATTTGCTGCAAAATCAGATACTGTCTTAACGCATCGATCTCCTCTTCCATGGTGGATACTTGCCCTAATTTACCTAGATTATAATAGAGTAGCTTGTTCAAGGACTGCACCAACTTGTCGATCTCCCCTTGTCCGTTCAGGACGGCCAGCCAGTGCACCGTATCGAGCGTATTCATCAGAAAGTGCGGGTTGATCTGATAGAGCAGTTTTTCCACTTCCAGGTCTGCACGAATCTTCTCTTTCTGCTGAACTTCCTTGAAGAGGTCACCGATTTGATGCTGCATATTCGAAAATTCACTCAACAGAAAATCAAATTCAGGAATCTGAGTGCGAGCTCGCCTTCCTTTCGTTTGTGGATTTTTGGACATCCCATTGATCTCCGAATGGAACAGACCGAGAGGTTTGTAGACCATCTTCCACAGGAGCCAAGCGAGAAACACGGTAAAGCCGAGGAAAAATAAAGCGACCAGTAAAATTTGAAGCAACCACTGGTTTTTCTCCTGTTGATATTGGGACTGCGAAATGACCGATACGACACTCCATTTCTGTGAGGAATCCTCCTTGAACCAGTGATACCCGCGGGATATTCCGTCCTTGGCAGGTTCGGCCGTTAAGCTGGTGAAATTCTCCCCTACCTTCATGGCTTCCGGTATTTCGCTGTACACAATGTTGCCTGCACCATCCAGGATGAGATGAGATAATGCGCCGTTGTATTGATTGTAGCCCAAGATATCTTGTGTGAGGCGAAAGCCTGATTCTACGTAAATGAACACGTCGTTCCTCTCGGAAAGTTGTACTTTTCGCATAGCAGACAGAACGAGTTGATCATCAAATCGGTTCATACTCGTATGGGGGCCATAGTACTTAATACCATAGGTTTGGAAGAGCACAGGCAGAGACTCAGGAGAGAAACGATCCTTGATGGGAAAGTTGCCGAACTGAGTAGTACCTTCTTTTTGAAAGTAATACAGGGTCAATCCGATATTAGGATTGGTGAAGGTGATAACACTTAACTCGTTCTTTAATTCGTCTCTGGCCTCAATCAGTTCGAAGATATCGGAGGACGGATTCAGGAATTCATCTAATCTTTTGCCTAAAGTACCCCTGTAAGATAATTGTTGCGTAACATGATTCAGATTGGTGATGGAATTCTCCAATGAGGATGTCACCTGCTGTAAATTGCTGCGGATACCATCATCGATCTTATTTGCGAAAATGGAGTCGATCGTATAATAAGAAATCGCAAATATACTAATAAAAGGGATAAAAGCACTGAGAAAGAAAAGCAAAAAGATTCTTTTTTTTAGTGTCATAGGGACCTATTCTCCTTTTGAAAATGAAACAGCAAGCCTCCTGCGTATGGAAAGCTTGCTCCAAGTCCAATTTCCTTTCATCATTATAGATTGATATTTAAATAAGTCAAACGCTTTCATACGGAGCGAATATAAAAAGTGCTACGCCTCAAATGATGAGGAATAGCACTTTTTATATGCATACCTTACTTCAGTTGTACTCACTTCTTGTTAATGGAATGTTTAAACATTGCAGTCTACTCGCGCACCGTGACATTTAATTTGTATGATCTGGTTTCCCCTGAAGAATTACGAAGTACAGCTTCATACTCGTAGATTCCAGGTGCCCTTCCAGAGATTTCGGTAACCGCAGACTGTGCGCCAGGTGAATGAGATTGCAGCGATTGTGTGTCACTCAATACACCATTTTCGTAAAGTTCGTATTCGCTTGCGTTTGTTCCCCACCAGAGATTCATGGTGACTTTAAAGTTGCCATCACCGTCCCAGTTGTCATTTGACAGAACGGCTTGCCCCGGGGAGGCATCCGTGACAACAACTGTCAGCGGAGTACTCATGGTTGTCCCCAGTGCATTAATCAATTCTCCAGTATAGATGTAGGTGCCATTTTTCTTTCCAGTAATATCAACTTGAACAGATTGGGCGGATGGGGATTGATCCACCAGGGAAATTTCCTTAATCAATTCACCATTCTCATACAGCTTGAACTGATTGCCGTTATTTCCCCACCAGAGATTCATCGTGACGGTATAGTCCCCGTCTTTGAGCCCCGTGTCGTAACCATTATTGTCAGATAATACCGGAGTGCCAGGGGCCCCGTTTGCTAGTGGCGTTGTCTGATGGAGCCATTCCTCCCACTTGATTAGCACACTTGCCTGCTCATCTGTAAATACGCTTCCTCTAGCTGCTTGAACGTCATTACCGTAGGATGCAAGCAGTTGACGGGCTTTTGCTCCTTCACGACTGTTTGCTGCCTCTTTGGCCTGTTGTAACGTGTTTGTAAGCTGATCAGCAAGAACACCAGCATTCGGATCGATCGATTCATCCACAAAGGCGTTGGTCAGATTAATTAGGCTGTCGAATGTAGCAATAACGCCAAAACTATATTCTATCGTCTGTTCCCATCCAGCTAAATCGGAGACCGTTGCCGTAACCTGGTTCAGGCCGGGTTCCAGTGTATACGCAGGAGTGTCGAGAAGCACACCCTCCGGTTCTTCCACACCGGACACCGAATCGGAGGCTGTATAGCCAATTTCCACATGCTGATCAATGGTGTACTCGGTTTGACCATGAATTTCAATGGTTGGAGGTACGAGATCAATGGACACGGACAACGATTGTTCACTCTCTTTATTACCGTCAACATCGACGCTCCAGTAGGTGATCGTATGTGTACCTTCTTCAGTCAGGGTCAACAGTGTACCGCTCACCGTTTCGCCACCATTGATTTGATAATAGGTTCCTTCGATTTCGGAATCTTCATCGCTTGCTGTGAAGGTTACTTGTACTGGAGAAGTATACCAGTCGTTCTGCGATTCCCCTTCCACGGTTGCCGTAGTATGCGGGGCTTCCTGCTCAGGAGTTTCTCCTTCCAACGTAACAAAATCAGATAGCGGAATATTCAATTCCTTCACAAGTCGTGCCACGAGTTCAGATACCTTGATTGCACCGTTCATTTGCAAATGTGTGTTGTCTTCGGTTGTACCTACCCACATGAATATCAATTTGGTTCCTTCTGTGCCAAGCTCCTGGAAATGCTCCCAACTGGCTTGATTCAGATCAATGATAAGTGTTTCCGTCTCCTGCGCCGTTTCTTTCATCGCCTGTACGTATTCCGGGAAGCTTTTATTCAGCACCTCTCCGGTAAAATCACGACGATTCACTGGCGTGACCAGAACTGGAATCGCCCCTCTCTGCAGAGCACCGTTAATGTATTCTTTTAGATATACCTTAAATTGCTCTGGCGTAAGATAACGCTCTGGACGTGAAGGTGTGGAATCGTTATGAGACCACTGCATGAACAGATAATCGCCTTCATGAATGTCGAGTAAAATATCGTTGAGATATCCACCGACCAAGAAGGTCTTACTGCTGAGCCCTCCTACTGCCCGGTTATCAATACTGACTTCATTCGGATCAAAATATCCACCCAACGTTTCTCCCCAGCCTGCTTGCGGACGATAGTTTTCCGCGTAATTGGCCACAGTGGAATCGCTGGCCAAATAAATAACCGGTTTATCGCTTGCACTGTGATCTGGCAGACGCTCCAGCTTCAGTGCATTAATCTTCGGTGCATTTCCTGTGAAATTGAAGTTAAAGACCCCATCGATCAGGGCAATGTCATAGGTGATTTCTTTGAATTCACCCTTGGTAATGCTTGTAAGCGGCAGCTTTGTCATCTGTTCTACAACGACATTTGCGCTGGTCGATTCCTCCGCATCCCCGATGGTCATCGTTACTCGGTAATTGGCCGGTTCCATCTCCGCTAGGAAGGAGGTGCTATTTACTCGTGTGAAATCCTCTTTGAGCGCATCCCCGGTCTCCCGGTTCTCATCTTTAGTCAGTGCAGTATCGGCAAAACCGTAACCGTTGCCTTCGATGTATGCTCTTTTGGCATCTACTTTGATGTATCCGTCGGCTGCGTCACCAGAACCAAAGTCAAATTTGTATTCGTTAATCTCTTCGCCCGATGCACTTGTCAATGATTCCTTCGCAACAGTTAACATGTTAAACGCATGGTCAACTTGAGCCTGGGTGGCTTCCGTATTAAATATAGCTTCCACTGCTGCCAAAGCCCGGTTCAGCACGGATTTCGATGCATCTGTATAATCCGACAGATTCAGTGCTTTGATCTCATCGTACAGAGCGATTAAGGCAGTCTGATCTCCACCCTCCGAAGAGAGCTGAGTGCCTTCAATCCGCACGTTGTCGATCTGGGTAGTCCAGTTCAACGTACCTCCACCGCCTTTTCTCGTTCCCAGGAAGCGCATGGATCTGACGTTGTCCGCATATGCGCCGGAACTCAGTGAGATATCTGCAATTGTTTGGGTAACTGTCGGATCAGCTAGGTTCGTTAATGTCAGATCAAGTGTTTTCTCGGCAAAATTAACGGTAGCATCCACATTGACCCACTGGTTTTTGGAAATATCTGTAGCCGTCCCCCCTTCAGGTATGGCTGTATCCCCTGTGCCGTAGTCCGGATTATATGCACCGATAAAATAATGAATTTTGGTGCTTCCGGTTTTCGTAAATAGCGTAAAAAGGGCATTTTCGTTTGAATCCTGGACCGTGAGATGACCTTCTGATGGATAGGCACTCACATTACCGGATTGCCAGTCAAAGTTCACGTTCACCTGATCGCCGTTTACGGCATCGAACAGACGGAACACCTTGGCCCGATTGCCCGATCCTGACCCCGCGACGGACAGTACCTTATTTCCGGACTGTTCAACCACTGTTCCCGCCATGGTTCCTGCAATACCTGTGGCATTGACCATTGCATACTGGTAGCCCGCAGCATCGCCTTCAAAATCCTCTTCGTAGAGCTGGATTTCCGGCTCTGGTTCAGGTTCGGTAATATCCGGGTCGATGACCAGCGAGGAGATACTCAACTCCATGTCTTTGACCGCCCCAGCAACGAGCCCGGCAATTTTCTGCGCACCATAGCTGCTGAAATGGGTATTATCGTTGATCCCATTCGGGTATTTTGGATATTCACCCGGATTAGCATACAGGAATACTTTTTCCGTAGCTGTATTACCAATTTTGTCGTAGTACGCAACACTTAACTTGCTCAGATCAATCAGCGGCACGTCAAGCTCTTCTGCCACTTCTTTGGCAGCCTGCACGTATGCCGGGAAGCTGACGTTGAACTCCTGAGTCACCGTATTGAAATCTCTGCGTCCAACCGGTGTGAGCAATACCGGTGTAGCACCGCGCTGTTTAGCACCTTTTATATAACGAGCCAAGTAGATCTTATAGTCCTCCGGTGAAGCATACCGATCCGGTATCCCTGCACTGGCGTCATTATGACCAAAGGAAATGAAGAAGAAATCCCCAGGCTTGATTCGTTGCAGGATCGTATCCAGACGACCATCTACCATAAATGATTTGCTGCTTCGGCCGCCGATCGCATCGTTCACGATCACTGCCCCATTGGAGAAATAACGTCCGAACTGCTGGCCCCATCCTTCTTGAGGGGCTTGCATTTCACTGTACGATTGCATGGTTGAATCACCGGCCATATAGATCGTTGTTGCCGCACCGGCTACTTTCTCTGGATATTTCTCGATGATGACGTCCTGGATGTCTATGGCAGTACCTGTGAAGAGAAGATCGAGCTGTCCATCCACTAATGCAACATCATAGGAATACTCCAGTGGTGTCCCTGCTGTCACATTGGTTACGGTGAGCTTCTGAACGAATTCGGATTTAACCCCAATGTTCGAGTCATTCGCATCATTGCCCAATCGCAGCGTCACCTTATAGTTCGCATTGGGCAGATCAACGGCAAATGTCGTGCCTGCCTCGACCGAAACCTGGTTTGTCCCTACCGTAATACCGTTCGTATCCGTGAACCCGAATCCCGGATCTTGCGCGTAGAGCGTATCCTGTATGTTCGTACTTCCCGATGCAGTCTCTGTACCAAAATTAAAGCGGTAGACCGGATCCGGCATTTCAGCTTCGCGGGTCAGCGCCAGATTGGCTTTAGGGAATGCTGTAGCTTCCGCTCCAAGATAAAAGCCGGTATGAGGCGGCTGATTATAGGATACATTTTGCCAGGCGACGCCAAGTCTGTACACAGGGTCCTGCATCAGCGTAGGGATGCGATACTCTGAAGGAATGGTCGTCGTGTAGAGACGATACTCCGAACTATCTTCACTCCGCAGCAGAAGCTCCTCACGCCAGTCGCCCAGAATGTCCGCCTGAAGTGCCGGATTCCCTTTGGTATGGTTGTTCGTTAACGTACCTGTCGCCCGGAAAACTTCATTCAGCTTTTTATTTTCGTAATCCCACTTATAGATGAGCGGAGTTCCTTTGGCTGTGCTATTATCCCACTCATGGTCAAACAGCTCCCGCTGAAGATCTCCATCCCACCAGATGGCAAAGTTGGCAGTTTTGGGCCCTTCATCCACAGTGTAGATAGCCTCTCCGGCAGCCGAATAGGTATTGGTTACAGGTACACTTTGCCCGTTGGTAACGGTTGTGGCCCATGATTCGTAGCCCGGATAGTTCGGATCAATGTCCGCCGACATTCCGCGACCGGTGTCGAAACCCGTTTCCTCCCCCCAGAGAATTTCACCTGTTGCCGCATCGCGCATCTCCAGTCCGTACGCAGCATCTGAATGCTCGTGCACGCTTACCACCTGGTAGCCATCTCGATTCGGATCAAGCTGGCCGGCGTGCATGGCGTCACCATGGCCGAGGCCGGTGCTGTACATCAAGCTTCCGTCATCGTCTATGGCCAAGGCACCGAACATGATTTCGTCCTTGCCGTCCTTGTCGGCATCCAGCACACTTAGATTATGGTTTCCTTGTGATTCATATTGTGATCCTGCTACGTTTGTGTCGAACGTCCAGCGCTTGACGAGTTCCCCACCAACATAATCATAAGCAACAAGCACAGTGCGGGTATAATAACCCCGGCTCATTACCACACTTGGCTTCGTGCCGTCCAGATAAGCAATCGCACCAAGGAACCGGTCTACACGGTTGCCATAGCCGTCACCCCAATCACTGACGTTGCCTCTTGGTGGATCATAATTCACGGTGGATACAGCCGCGCCAGTCTCACCGTTAAACAGCGTGAGATATTCCGGCCCTGACAGTATGTATCCGCCGTCGTTGCGATAATCCTTCGTCCCATCACCAATGACTGTGCCTTGGCCGTCTTTCGTGCCGTCCGCCGTTTTGACAACAACCTCGGCCTTTCCATTGCCATCCAGGTCATACACCATTAATTGCGTATAATGCGCTCCGGCGCGGATATTGACTCCCAGGTCAATCCTCCACAGCTTTGTGCCATCCAGTTTGATGGCATCGATATACACATTGCCGGTATAACCTGCCTGCGAATTGTCCTTGGAATTGCTCGGACTCCACAGGAAAACAATTTCATATTCGCCATCCCCGTCCAAGTCAGCCACGGAAGCATCACCGGCATAGTAGGAATAGGTTCCACCATCCTTAGTCCGACCATCGGCCGGTTTATCGAGCGGTATAGGGAGATAATCGTTATGCCAGACCGATACAACCTCTGGCTGCATTTGCTCTTTGCCTGCAATAACGGTGGAGATCTGATATTGCGAGCTGTCGAAACCAGTGGTGTCTAAATAGTTCGTCACATCGCTTATGGGCGATGCGTTCACTTTGGTTCCGTTTTTATATATATTAAAAGCGATATCATCTGGATCGTTGTTTAGATATCTCCAGCTTAAAAAAACGCCGTTGTCTACAAGAACCGCAACCATACCCCGGTTCAGGTATTCTGCTTGGCGACCCGGCAGGCTGTTTGATGATGACTCTGCATGCATAGGTGCCGGAGGGACAGCCAGTGAAATAACCATAAGGAGTGCTAAAAAAGTTACAAACATCGATTTCTGAATGGAAACAGTTCTTCGGATCATTCGATTAACTCCTCCTTATCTAAGAATTCATTTTTAGAATCATCAGTTCGATCTTGCCCAGTTTGTTGTCAAATGAACGCAATTTACAGCCACCTCCCTCTTATGTTACCGCTTACATTTATCTTACAGGTCTAAAAAAAGACAGACAATCTAAAAAATGTGACGTATTATATAAAATAATTGACTTTTTTAGGAAGGAGATGAAATGATGGTTCATACGGTTTCTTATGCTTTTCGTAATGATGATATATCAATCATGACACTGGACTCTATTGGATGGCAGATTGTCTCAAGCGAGGAATATCGTTGTCCAAGTGATGATCGACCGGACCCGGGGCACGTCGTTTTTCAATACACGCTTAATGGTCAGGGTTACCTGGATATTGAAAATCAAACGATTCCTTTACCAAAGGGGCATGCATTACTTGTTAAAATCTCTGGAGAACATTGCTATTACTATAAACAAGAGAACAACGAACCATGGGAATTTATATGGATCAACATTCGTGGGGATGAAGCCAACCGAATATGGGATATGATTCATGATCATGAGGGACATGTCATTCGACGAAACGCGGATTCTCCCTTGATTCAAGAGTTATGGCAAATTATCCATTTAATTCATCAAGAGAAAGTTACGGACAAGTATCGCTTGTCCATGCAAGTCTATCGGTGGTTGCTTATCTTGGTACAGACGAGTCGGGATGCGGAGAAGGATATCGGTGCCCTTTCAATAACAACGATTGAGAAATGTAAAAAATTCATACGAGAGAATTATGCATCTCCATTGACGCTGGATCTTCTTGCCAGCCATTGCGATATCAATAAACACTACTTGTGCAGGTTATTTCAGAAATCCGAGAAAACATCACCGCTAGCCTATCTCAAAGACAGACGTATTGAGGTAGCAGTGCGACTACTCCGTACAACGGAACTTCCGATTTCCCAAATTGGTCAACAATGCGGCTTTGAAAGTCCTAGCTATTTCGGCAAAGTGTTTCGGCAATATATGTCCATGTCGCCCAAAGAATATCGCTTGAATAAGTTGGAATTTCCTTATGAGGCCATCTATTATGAATAGCTAAACTCGCTGTTTACTAGTCGTCCTTGGCTCGGGAACTGCTCTTATACCAATATAATAAAAAAAAGCCGCTAGACTAGCGACTTTTAATGGAACTATGTTCTTTGTGTACTTCGATTATTGCTGCACTTATTGAGCGGTGTATCCTCCGTCTATGATCAGGCTATTTCCTGTCATGTATGAAGAATCGTCGCTAGCCAGGAACAGAACGGCTTTCGCCATCTCTTCTGCTTGACCCAAACGTTTCATTGGGGTTGCTGCAGAAAGTGCTTGTTTGCTCTCTTCCGGGATAATCGGTGTATCGATGAAGCCTGGGCAAAGGGAGTTCACCCGAATATTCTGCTCAGCATACTCCAGCGCCAGCGAACGAGTCAGATTCACAACGCCGCCTTTAGCTGCATTGTAGGCTGCTGAACCAGGCGAACCAACCCATCCGTACATGGACGCCGTGTTGACGATTGTACCTCCGCCAATTTTTAACATTTCGCGGATCGATTCACGAGCGACCAAGAAAACGCCATCCAGATCAACATTGACCGTATTGCGCCATTCGGCATAGTCAAGCTCATGCGTGGGATGAACACGTCCGATGCCCGCATTGTTGAATACGATATCCACTTGACCGAATGCTTCTACAGTTTGTTTGAAAATCTCAGAAACCTCTTCTTCACTCGTTATGTTTGCTTTAATAAAGAGTGCCTCTGCTTTAAGCGCTCTCAGTTCCTGCTCAAACGCCTTGCCTTTTTCTTCATTCAGATCCACCAAGACCACCTTAGCTCCTTCGGAAACGAATAAGCGAGCTGTCGCTGCACCAATGCCGGATGCTCCTCCTGTGATGACTGCAACTTTATCTTGAAGTTTGCCCATAAATAAATCCCCCAGTATAATATTTTGAATAGCACTTCAATTGAATATGTGCTATGTGACGTTTACAAAACTAATTCTATGCTTAAAATTGTAACATTCCAATCATTAAGATGTGACCAAGTGTCTACCTCGTAGACACTTTATAAAACTATGTCTATATTTATAGGAGTTTTTTTGAATGAATAATGAACTTATTGTGAATTCTCAACTTCGTAATCGAACCAAGGAGCACCTGAAAACCGCTCTGATTCAGCTCATCAAGAAAAAAGGATTCCATGGTGTGTCTGTCAAAGATATCGTTGATCAGGCGGGTTACAATCGCAGCACATTTTATTTACACTACCAGGATAAATATATTCTCGCCGAAGAATTGTTGAGTATGACACTTCAAGGATTAAGGGGCGCTGTAGGCAAACCCTATTGGCACGGTCAAAAGGTTTCAACAAACAAGCTTGATGCCGAATCTTTTCAAATCGTGGATTATATCTACGAACACCGTGACTTCTTCGAACTGATTCAATACGATGATACGTTACCCGGTCTACATACAGGTTTTCCACAAACCATACTCAAAATCTATCAGGAGCAATTTGTCTTTGAGACGATCAACAACTCCCCAGTCAACATGGACTATTTCAAGTACTATACCGCCTACGGTTTTTTTGGACTATTGAACAATTGGATATTAAGCGGATATGGTGAATCACGTGATGTTTTTATCAAGAATGTGATCGAACTGACCAAAACTCATATTCACTCTTTTCATTATGTTGGTGAGACGTTTGATACATGATCCGTGAACAAGCGAGTCATCTGGGCATCGAACGATAGGTCTGCCGAAGATAACAGGCCAGTTGCAGATAGAGCAGATGCTCCTGATTACTCAGGGACATGCCCAGACACCAACGGGACGCAAAATCACAAGGGATTTGCAGCACAAATAAAAAAACAGGCATGCACTTACACGAGAGGAATAAATCCTCTAGGTAAATGCATGCCTATTTACGAACGAGACCATTACAACTGCGAAACATACCCAATTATGATGTAGAGTAAGTTTCTCTATGCCTTCCGTTATTATTCCGATGGAGTCAATACCTTATTTGGTAACCAGCCCTTTTCACCCTCTACAGTATGAACAAAACTCCATTCATTTAGTTCAAATTCTTTTGTAACGATGATACCGGATTTTACGGTTAATTCGTGTGCTGAATAATCTGATAATGCAGTCGCGATCTGTTCTTCATTGGGAGTGCTTAATATTTGCTTCGGTACCCAGCCGCTTTTTTTAGAATGCACGGATTCACAGAAAATCCAGTTGGGGAATTCAGTATCTTCTCTCCCATATAGGATCGTATCTCCTTTAGCTAAAACGATGGGATCAGGATAGTTTGAATTATGGGGTTCAATAACTTTATACAATTTCATAATATACCTCCAACTATTAGGTTCGAACTGTTACCGACAAACATAATATCATATTATTATGTAGTTATTCATCCCTATTGGATAAGCCAGAGCCCCCATCACAAGGGGCTCTGGCTTATCCTAATAACTCACTGCATGCTATGTTTCTCTATACACAAAGTAATCAAAATCGGCATGTTTTCGGGTTCCGCCGAGATCCTGCACACAAAGTCCGATGTAGGTTCCCGTAAACCGAATATACTCCGGAGATTCATCGCACAGATGTGTGATATCAA
The DNA here is from genome assembly GCF_050990605.1 of Paenibacillus amylolyticus. Lineage (GTDB taxonomy): Bacteria > Bacillota > Bacilli > Paenibacillales > Paenibacillaceae > Paenibacillus > Paenibacillus amylolyticus_H. Next base: position 3,228,690 of record NZ_CP158832.1, on the reverse strand, counting down.
CCCACTCGCCTACATGATTCCAGGATGAATCCCTATTTAACGCATAGTAAAAGCGGGCGCGATCATGATCAACCAATGCTTTTAAGCGAAGTGTATTCACCGACTCTAGCGGGATATCCTCCAACAGTTCGTCATACACCCCGTACTTGGACTGAATAATTCCCAAGCACAGCCCCTTCTCTTCATGATAAGTTACACGTAAATAGAGATAGTCCTTGGTGTCGTAGTACAAAATCAATCCTGCCATCTGCTGTGGATGGTCCGGAGCAAATTCCAGAGCTGTTTCGGCTTCACACTCAAACGTTTGCAATCTTCGCGCGAGCATGCTTTGCCTATGCGTTGAACTCATCGACTCCATACCGTGCAAGCGCAAGTAACCGGGACGTTCCGACAAGCTGAGCCAAGTCGGGTCGGGTGGAATGCGAAGAGTATTCCAGTCATTCCGAAGCTCGGATTGATCAAAGTGATCCATTTCAGCTATCGGTTCAAACGGATGTGCCGTAATCTTCGGTGCAATGACCTGGACCTCGGGATACCGGTTACCGCTCGCAAGCCTCAGCCAGCCCTCCTCGCTCCACGTACACGGCTGAAGTGCGGTCTCACGTCCAAGAATACAATACTTTTGATGAACGGGTCGTCCAACCAGATGAGCCATGTACCATTCGCCGGTATGTGTTTCAACAAGACTGCCGTGGCCGGCCTTCTGCAGAGCCAAATCCGTTCTGCCATATGAAGTAAGGATCGGATTGGCAGGATCAACTTCGTAAGGGCCTTGTAGTGTACGGGAACGTGCTACTGTAACCGCATGCTCATAACCGGTTCCCCCTTCAGCCGTAATGAGATAATAATAGTCCTTGTGTTTATACAGATGAGGTGCTTCGGTCAATCCTAAAGCGGTTCCTTTAAAAATGTTCTTGGCTGGCCCGACCAGCCTTTGCTCCCCTACCGAATACTCCTGCAGAACGATGCCTGCAAACCGGTTTTTGCCCTTGCGGTGATCCCATATCATATTGACCAGCCACTTCCGTCCGTCCTCATCATGAAACAGGGAAGGATCAAAACCGCTACTGTTGAGATATATCGGTTCGGACCAAGGCCCTTCAATATCGGTTGCTGTCAAAAGGTAATTGTGAGTGTCTTTAAAGGCGCCTACCCGGCTTTTGACATCGGTATAGATCAGGTAAAACACGCCGTTGTCATAACTTAGACATGGTGCCCATACGCCTCCAGAATTAATATTGCCCTCCATGTTCAACTGCGTTACACGAGTCAGTGGAGAAGCGATTGGCCGCCAATGAACCAGATCTCGGGAATGGTGAATCCGTACACCAGGGAACCATTCAAAGGTCGAAGTGGCAATATAATAATCCTCCCCTGCTCGGCATATGGACGGATCGGGATGGAAACCGGGAAGGATGGGATTGGTGATCATTTTCTTGATCTTATTCATGGAAGAAACCTCCGGTATGAAAGTAATGATCTGTACAACAGCAGATACAAGAAAGGTAGATATTAGTACCAGCCCAGCGCTTTTTTGCCGGCTTCCAGGGCGGTTACGATCCGCTCGACATCATATACATTCCCTCTCCATGTTCCGCCGCTGACCGATTGCAATGCAGCCCAGAGTTTTGTATCATCTGGCAAAGCTTCATCAGGCCGCATATCCGGATGGAAGGACCTTTCTGCCAGGATGAGAGCACCTTCTTCCGACGAAAACTCCAGCTCTCCTTCTCCGACAAAGTTAATGCTACCCTCCAGCGTGTTACGATCAACCTCGATGTCAATCAGGTCTCCGTTCCGCAACTTACCAATGGGTCCACCTGCGAGCGCTTCAGGGCCAACATGACCAATACACGCTCCGGTGGAAACACCGGAGAACCGGGCATCCGTAATCAGTGACACGTATTTCCCAAAAGGCAAATGTTTAAGCGCAGATGTAAGCTGGTACGTCTCCTCCATTCCGGTTCCCGATGGGCCTCGCCCAAGAAGCACAACAACATCCCCAGCCGAGATACCTCCGGTCTTAATCGCACGGATCGCCTCGCGTTCGGTGGTAAATACCTTGGCTCTGCCACGATGACGGTACACGCCATGCTCATCCAGCACAGCAGGATCAATAGAGGTGGATTTGATGACAGAACCTTCTGGAGCGATGTTTCCGGTTGGAAATGTTACGGTCGAAGAGATGCCAAGCTGCTCTGCGTGTTCTACACTCATGATGACACTGTCCGGATCGATGCCGTCCTGCTCTTTCAACTGCTTCCGCATGAGATGACGGCGTTCCGACGATTCCCACCAATCCAGCACCTGTCCCAATGACGTCCCTGTAACCGTTGGTACAGACTCATCCAACAGACCAAGCTGTCTGAGGTGAAGCATAACCTCTGGTACACCTCCGGCCTGAAAGACGCGAATGGTCGGGTAAAAGATCGGACCGTTAGGCAGGGCACTAACCAGCCTTGGAACATTCTTGTTGACCTGTATCCAGTCCTGTACCGTAGGCACGGTTAAACCAGCCGCATGGGCTATCGCCGGTATGTGAAGAAGCAGATTGGTCGATCCGCCAAACGCAGCGTGCACGGTCATGGCATTGCGAATGGATGCATCCGTGACGATGTCTGCCATCCTCATTCCCTGAGACTCCATATGGATGAGTGCACGTGACGATTGGCGCGCCATTTCAATCCAGACGGGCTGCCCGGAAGGTGCAAGCGCGGCATGTGGTACTGTCATGCCCATGGCCTCTGCTACGACCTGGGCTGTTGCGGCGGTACCTAGAAACTGGCAGCCTCCTCCCGGTGTAGCGCACGCGCGGCATCCTAAATCCGACGCCATTTCGAGCGAAAGTTCCCCGCTGACGTATCGTGCACCGATGGTCTGAATTTTACCGGCGTCCTCTCCATCGGTAGGTGGAAGCGTGACACCACCGGGAACAATTACACCAGGCAATTGAGGCATACCGGCAAGCGCGAGCATCATTGCCGGAAGACCTTTGTCACAAGTAGCGACACCCAGCACCCCTTTACGTGTCGGCAGCGAGCGAATCAGTCTGCGAAATACCATGGCAGCATCGTTCCGGTAAGGAAGCGAGTCGAACATGCCGGTCGTTCCCTGTGATCTGCCGTCACACGGATCACTGACATAGCCGGCAAACGGGATTCCTCCCCGGCTTGACAGTTCTTCTGCGGCAGCTTTCATCAGTAGACCGACCTCCCAGTGACCCGTATGGTAACCGAGGGCTGTGGGACTACCATCCTCGTTGCGAATGCCGCCTTGTGTACTTAAGATCAGAAATTGTTTTCCGTTCAATTCCCCAGGTTTCCATCCCATTCCAACATTCTGGGACATGCCGAACAAGTCGCCACTTGGAGCATTTCGCAGTAAATCATCCGTTAATGGCAGCCGTCCGGCAGCCCCTGGAGCATGTGCTATGATATCGAAGCAGTTGGATGCCTTCTCCCCCATAATCGACGTAATCTGTTCGTACATGATAGCCCCCCCACAGTTTATGACTTCACGAAGACCGTTTTGATGGCCGTGAAAAACTCGATAGCCGCTTGTCCCTGTTCTCTGGAATGTGAACTTGACATCTTCATTCCACCGAACGGAGCTTGCAGCTCTACGCCGGCCGTTTCTGCATTAATTCTGACGAGTCCTGCATCCATGTCCCGGATGAAGGACAGCATCGCCCCTACGTTCTGAGTATAGATGGAAGCACTTAAGCCGTAATCGCTGTCATTCGCCGCTTCAATCGCTTCCTCCAGGGAATCTACTGCAATTAAGGCCAGAACCGGACCGAAGATTTCTTCCCGGGCAATGGACATATGGGATTCGACCCCTTCAAATACAGTCGGTTGCACATAGAATCCCTCTTCCAGTCCGGGACCGTCTCCTCTTTTTCCGCCAGCAAGCAGAACGGCACCTTCATCCTGTCCTTTTTGGATATAACTCAGCACCGTATTGAGTTGTCCTTCACTCGCACATGGTCCCATCCAGGTTCCAGCAGACATGCCGTCACCCAGCCGGATTTCCTGGATTTGCGAGAGCAGTTTTTCTTTAAAGGCATCGTATACGTTTCGTTCAATGATGACCTTACTGGTAGCTGTACATTTTTGCCCTGTTGATTTCAATCCACCACTGATGGTGGCTTCGACAGCCAAATCCAGGTCAGCGTCAGCTGCAATGATGATCGGGTTTTTGCCACCCATCTCAAGTTGATACTTGGCCCCACGTGCTAGCGCTGCAGCACCGACCCGTTTCCCCACTTCATTGGAACCCGTGAACGTTATTCCTCCCACATCCGGATGCTCGGCAAGTGCTGAACCGATCACTGAGCCTCTGCCGCAGATCAGATTAAGAACGCCTGCCGGGATGCCCGCCTCTTCAAAACATTCCATGACTTTAGCCGCCGTGACCGCAGCTTCCTGAGCCGGCTTCAACACAACTGTATTGCCATAGATTAAGGCCGGAGCCATTTTCCAAATCGGAATGGCTACTGGGAAATTCCAAGGGGCAATGACTCCTACTACGCCAAGGGGTACACGAGTCGTAAACATCAGCGCTTCGCTGTCCGTTGATGGAATGACATCTCCTGTTTTTCGCATGCCTTCTCCGGCGTAATACCTTAAGATCGCGACACCGCGCATCGTCTCTCCTTTGGCTTCAGGAAGTGTTTTGCCCATTTCCCTGGTCATCGCCTCTGCGACTTCATCGGCCCGGCGTTCCAGCACATTTGCTGCCTGAAATAGATAGTTGCCGCGTTCTGCACCCGATAACCTCCGCCATTTTTTTGCTGCTTCCTTCGCCGCTGAGACAGCCCGATTCAAATCCTCTACGCCGGAAGTGGGTACATAGCCGACGACTTCCTTCCGATTCGCCGGATTGATGCTCGGTTCGGTCTCACCAGACACAGCCTTCACCCATTCTCCGTTAATATAATTGTGGTATGTCTGCTCCACTTGAAATGCGGTCATAGCCTTATCCTCCTTATAGATTAGTTTGAAATAACAGAATTCACGAGTGTCCCGATATCGCTAATGGTTATTTCGATGCGGTCTCCGGGTTCAAGTGTAAATTCATTAGGGGGAACGATACTTGTACCTGTCAAAAGAACCGTACCGTCAAACAAATCATTGTCCCTTGCTAAAAAAGTGACCAATTCATCCAGCTTACGGTTTAATTCACTTGTGTTTGCCTCGCTTTTGACAACCAGTTCACCTGCGCGATAAATTTCGCAGACAATGCTGAATGCGTAGGGATTCTGCACCGTTTCTGCCAATCGGATAGCCGGACCGATGGAGCAGGAGTTGCGCCACATTTTGGCTTGTGGCAGATACAGCGGATTCTCCCCTTCAATATCACGGCAGCTCATGTCATTACCGGCAATGTATCCTACAATACTTCCGTCACCCGCAAGCACCAATCCAAGCTCAGGCTCCGGGATCTGCCACGTGGAGTCGCTTCGGAGCGTGACGGCATCATTCGGACCTACCGTTCGTGCTGCCGTGGATTTAAAGAAGATTTCGGGTCTTTCCGCATCGTATACCTTATCGTAAAAGGTCGTTGCATCCATTTTTCCATCCGTCGCTTCATAATTTCTCGCTTCCCTGCTTCGTTGATACGTAACACCTGCCGCCCATACTTCCGGGGCATCCACTGGTGTGATCAGGTGCAAGGTAGTCCAATCATCCGTCAGCTTGTTCAATGGTTTAAAAGCGCTTTCAACAAGTTGAACAGGTGATATCCCTTGTTCTTTTGCTTGATGGATCAAAGTCATAAAATCGGCTTGCGGCAAACGATAGGCTTTTTCATCATCCGTAACGGCTGCCAGCCACTTTTGTTGCCCGTCCAGAAATCGAATAATTCGCATTCAAGCTTGCCCCCATTCTCCCTATTGGGTTGATAATATTACCATAGCACCAGCCAGGTTTCGTGACGATGTTCTAATCACTCCAACGAATTACCCTTTTCACGCATTTTTTTTCTGTTAAAATAAATCTAGATTAGATGAACCAAAGATGATGTACTCATCTCCCGTCTCTGTGTGCATTCTGAGTTCAGTGGATATTAACGAAATGATAATTGGATTATAAAAGGATAAGGAGGTTGGAGTGCTGTGGCCAAGCTTTCGGAAGCCGTGTATTTGGGTCGTCTGCCCGATGTTCGCATGTCTTTTCAATTATTGGGGCTACATGCAAGAAAAGTGGATTCAAGCTGGACGTATCCGTCTCATGAGCATTCAATGTATGAAGTGCACTGGATGATGGACGGCCAGATGAATATGGTTGTTAACGGACAGTTATACAGTCAAACTGTAGGCGATCTTCTGTTCATTCGCCCTGGTATGACGCATTCCTGTACAGGTGCCGGACCGGAGGGATTCACGTACTTTTCCGTGCATTTCAGTGTACAGGATACGTCCTTTTGCAGAGAACTCAACCGTTGCAAAGACATCTATTATCCGGCAAATTCGAATTTGGCTCTGGGGCTGTCCTCTTCCCTGTCTACCTTGTATAATCTGGCCACAGAACACTTGTCGAGTTCGCTAACTTCTTCCAAGCAGATGAAGGTACATGCCGCCGTGTTTGAACTGCTCGGTTCCCTGGTCGGACAATTATCTCAGCAAGCATCCGTTACGTTGTCGAGAAAAGAAATCATTGCCCATCAGATTGCTGAGCACATTGAGGATTCGGTGAGATATATCCATCTTCACGGGGAAATTCAGGAAAGTGAGCGAACCTGGATTCAGGATATTGCCAAGTCGCTGAGCATTAGCCCGTCACAGGTTAATCGTATTTTTCGGCAGGTATACGGCATCGCTCCGCGTAAGTTTCTATCCGAAACCCTTCTGAACGAAGCGCAGCGGCTTTTAAAACAAACCGACTTGAACATAGACCATATTGCGATGATGCTGGGGTATAAAACCAACGCCCATTTCAGCCGCCAGTTCAAGCGGTGGACAGGCATCGCGCCAAGTGAATTTCGCAGCCATTCGCAACAGGCCGGAGAAGCCACACATACAGATGACTCTACTTGACTTTTCGAATTCCTGAGAAAATTTCTGGAATTCCAAGGCCAGCTGACCATTCCAGTAATAGCATTACGACCATGAGATGCAGCATTCTCTGAGCCGCAGGAGTTAACCACAAAGAGCAGCTGCTGGATGTCCAGAAGCTGCTCTTTCTTTCTCGGGCCGCCGATGTTCGGGTGTTACATTTACGCTAAAATAAATGCAGCGAGGCTCGCACTTCCCGAACCCTTATATGTAAAATACAACGCCTGTATACCATCAGGAATAATAATCTTGGCTGTATAGGATTTCCAATGATTTGTAAAATGTACCGGGATTGTACCCAGTGCAGGACCGTCCCATGCGGTTTTGACCTCGAATACCCCGTTACAATATCCGCGCACCTTGATCGAGACCTGGCGAATCCCTTTGCAATCAAAATACTTAAATCCTGCCGTTGCGGATTCAACCATATTGGCAATATATCCGGTCTCTTCATCACCGTCTCTACCATCCTGGGTGATCTTCGGAAAGCGGCTGTCCAGCCAGGCTCCTGCCCCGAATCCTCCAGTATACCTCTGATCATCCTGGGTAAAAAGATTGCATGCAAGATACGCAGGGTACTCACCTCTTCCTTCCAACGCTCTACCATTTGGGCCGCAGGAGGTCATTTTCACCTGAAGAATTCTTCCGTCCTCCTGAAAAGATATCTTCTCAATACAGCCCTGTCGGTTAAATGCGTCCCCATTGGTATGACGGTGATAGAAGACATACCAGTCTCCGTTGATCTCCACAATGCTGCCGTGGTTATTGCCTCCATAATACATGGGTTTGTCAGCAGGTTTGTAGGAGTCGATATGGAGATCACAGTTGCTTACGATGACGCCCTGATATGTAAATCCTTTATTTGGAAACAGGCTGGTGGCATAACATAATTCATGCATAACGATGGAGGAATACACCAGGTAGTAGGTATCACCTCTCTTCCGGATGGAAGGCGCCTCAAAAAATTCATGACCCTCATAACCGCTGCCCTCACTGTAAGGCTCGCTCGGTGCTATGAATACAGGTTCTTCCACAATCGTCAGCATATCCGGACCTAGCATCGTGGCCATCGCACCATGTCTTGATTGGTCTCCGGCCGCACAGAAGCCGGTATACAGATAAGTGTACTGTCCTTCAGTCATCACGCCGGGATCGAACTGGGGCTCATCCCCTTCCTTTTCACCCAGACGAATGCCATCGCCATACTGTACATAACCGTAGAATTCATATTTGCCAGCAGGTGTATCACATACAGCCACTGAAACAACGGGTACCTTATCCAGCACATAATACAGATAATACCGCCCATCGGGACCCAACGTAACATCTGGCGCATACAAACACATATGTCCATTCGGATTCAGCGGGTCATCTGTTTTTCGGTAGATCACCCCTTCATTTCTCCAATTCCCAAGGTCATTCACGGGTGCAGACCAGCATACATAATCGTTCAGACAGAAGGCATGTCCGTTAAAACGGTCATGTGAACCATACACATACACTCTTTCATTGAATACATAAGGCTCGCCGTCAGGGACATATTCCCAGGATGGAAGGTATGGATTCAAACCTTGTTTATTCATTCAACGTACACTCCTTGTTTAAAGTGATAGATAGTCTATTACACTGACGGTAACTTTCGTATAATAGGAAACAACTACAATGTTCCATAAGTGTCTCTATTTATTCCATAACCTGCACAGTAAAGGTGAAGAACAATGAATACTATTTTTTACGTTGAATATGATGCTGCCCATCACAATCCGTTTGTGTTTGATATTCCCGATGGTCATGATTGCTGGCTGTTAGTTGTTACGCAGACTCCGGCACAGTTCTGGGTGGGTGGGAAACTGATAGATTATCCACCTCATTGTGCCGTACTATATCCACCTCATCAGAAAATATATTACCGCTCTTGTACGGAGCAATATGTGAACGATTGGATTCGTTTTGAAAGTGATGAGATGTATGTAACCGAAACTTCCCTACCGATGGGCGAACCATTTCCATTAGATGATCCTGAATTTTGTCACAAGCTGTTTCAACTACTTGTTGCTGAGCATTCTTTCCAGAAAAACTACCGAGAATCAACGATAGATTATTTACTTCGAACGCTGTTCAACAAGCTGTTGGAGTCTTGCGTTCAAGAGAATATTGGCCCGCAGCATTATCCTCTGATGAAGCTTCGAACAGAGATTCACAATAATCCGAGTCAACCATGGACAGTTGCTGCCATGGCCAAAACCATGAATATTAGTCCGGGGTACTTACAGTTTATATATAAGAACTCCTTTGGGGTGTCGTGTATGGATGATGTAATCCATAGCCGAATTCGGTTAGCTAAAGAATATCTCAGACATCATCAATATACGGTTGCAGAGATCGCCGACAGATGCGGGTACCGTAATGTCGAGCATTTTTGCAGGCAATTCAAACAAATGACCGGTTCCTCACCTAAACAGTTTCATAAACGACATGAAGAGCACGGCTGACAGAACAGAATTGAGAGATAAATCTCACTCTCCCACTCTGTCCAATGGGCGTTTACACATAACTTAGCCATCCAATTGGTATAAACGTCATCCGGCTTATTAGCGTTCTCTGCTGTCATTTTAAGTTAAGGTTTTAGTCTGTATGATGCAATGACATATTCTCAAGCAAAATTGATCAATTATCATATTGGGATACTTTATAATGACATCTTGTTTCTGGCATATGCAGCCGCACCAATCATCCCTGCTTGCCCACCCAATTTCGCTTGCACTATTTTACATGCATGAGGTGAAAGCTTTAGCGCATGTTTCTCAACAGTGTCACGTACTGTATTCAGCAATCGATCACCGGCTGCCGACATTCCTCCACCAATAATAATCATTTCAGGATTGAACAGATTGATTACATTGGATAGACCAAATCCGAGAAACTTACCAGTCTCATGCATAACTTCAATTGCAAGTGAATCGCCAAGATCATATGCTTCCGAGATCATACGGGCAGTAATTGTCGTCCAATCCTCTCCTACCCATTCCAGAATCATACTTGATCGGCCTTCCTCCAGCTTGTCTGTACAGGTTTTGACAATTCCTATCGCAGACACACCCATGCACAGAATTGAAGCGGGCTGGATTCCCTCGGAAAGCAGCATCTCTTGAATAATGTCTATTATTCGATTTAATACATGAAACGGTTCTTTTGCCGCCTCAGTTGGGTCGCTTCTTTCGTGAATTTTTTGAAACTCAGGGTGAAAATGGAGGACTTAACATTGGTTCCAACCAAATCAATTTCAATTATGTATTTTCGCATAATAATCTCCGCTCTCATTTAATTTGATATGCACATGTTCTTATTTTTGATCTCATTTTCATTCCAGACTTCTGATGCCAGCTGTGCAGCAATGATAATCAGACCTTGGGCTTGTATCCTTGTCGGGGCCGAGAATCTCATTATAACTTTCTTATAAACCAACAGAGATCTTCAGCATTCACTGCTGAAGATCTCTGTTCATATTTTACATAAACCTACTTGATATTTTTTTATATAAACAGGTTATGATTTGCTTGTGATGCTTGTCCAAGATAATAACCTACACCACCAATTTTAACTTGGTCTATTAATTCTTCACGCTGAATTCCCATTAAATCCATGGACATTTGGCAGGCAACGATCTCTACTCCTTGAGCAATTGCGCTCTCTAGCAATTCTTCCAACGAAGGCACGTGATGTTTTTTCATCAAACCACGGATCATTTTCGGGCCTGCTCCGAGCATATTCATTTTGGACATGCCAAGCTTCTGACTGCCGCGAGGTAACATCATATCAAACATACGACCGATCATCGTTTTGGATAACTTCTGCTGTTGTGATTTACGAATAATACTCAATCCCCAAAATGTGAAAAACAGGGTTACTTTTCTTCCACTGGCTGCTCCCCCATTTGCAATAATGAGTGAAGCGATTGCTTTATCTAGATCGCCACTGAAAACAACCATCGTGCTGGCAGGATCGCTGATGGGGGCATCCGATACGGGTTGTGCCGTATTTTTAACAATGACAGACTCAATGGTCCCGCCCTTCATTCTTTCCAACTGCAGGATTGTGGAGCCAGACATCGAGGCCCATGCTTTGACATCTTCATAAAAGCCTGGATCGGAAGCTTTCACCCGAAGGGTTTCTCCGTTCGAGAGTTGATCCATTTTCTGCTTCACTTGAATTAGCGGACCAGGACAACTCAATCCGCATACGTTCAAGTCATGATCAATACGTTGCGGCTGTGTCGAGTCAGTGGGAATGGACTCCTTTTTCTTAACGTCAAACACAGTTTCATGATGATCTTGTCTTACAGCAGTAAATGGAGCGGGCTTAAACTGGGCTTGCCGGTACGTTTTATAACCACCACTTAAGTTTTTCACGCTAAAACCATGCTGACGCAGAATTTGCGAAGCTGTATAACCACGCAAGCCGACTTGACAGTATAGCCAGATTTCTTTGGATGGGTCTAATTCATCCAACCGTTCACGAAGCTCATCGACTGGAATAGAGAGTGAACCCGGAATATGACCATTTTGATGCTCGATTTCACTGCGAACATCCAGAAGTATCGACTGCTCCTGCTGACGATCAGCCAGTTGATTATAGGTGAACGTCTGCACACGTCCAGTGATCATATTCTCTGCTGCATATCCAGCCATATTCACGGGATCTTTGGCAGAAGAATACGGCGGCGCGTAACTCAGTTCAAGCTCTGTTAAATCCCGGACATGCCCTCCAAAATGAATGGCAACAGCAATATCATCAATTCGCTTATCCACTCCATCATAACCGACTGCTTGTGCGCCTAAGATTTTACCTTCCGGAGTAAACAGCAGTTTAAGTGTAATTGCGCTTGAACCCGGATAATACGATGCATGAGAAGCAGGGTGTACGATGACGGTTTGATATTCCACGCCGAGACGCTGTAGTGTTTTCTCATTACTGCCTGTCGTGGCTGCGGTCATTCCAAATACTTTGATAATGGACGTACCTTGTGTTCCTTTATAGGTAGAAGGAAGCCCTGCGATCCGGTCGGCAACAATACGACCTTGTTTGTTGGCAGGTCCGGCAAGTGGTATCGTTGCCTTCGTACCATGAATGGTTTCCGTTACTTCGATGGCATCCCCAACAGCATAGATATGTGGCACACTGCTTTCTAAAGCTTCATTTACGATAATATGTCCACGTGCACCCAGCGAAATGCCGCTATCTTTCAAAAAAGAGGTGTCCGGCGTGACGCCTATTGCAAGAATAACCATGTCAGCAGTCAGCGTGTGACCATCCGCAAGTTCAACCCCTATGCCCTGCTCCAGGGAATGGAATCCCTGAACACGTTTGGAGAACAGCAGGTTCACACCATGATTCTCCATTTCCTGTGCCAATGCGGCTGCTAACTCGGTATCATATGGTGTGAGTACTTGTGCGTTCCCCTCAATCAGCGTTACATCCAGACCAGCTTCCTTTAAATTCTCAGCCATTTCTACGCCTATAAATCCACCGCCTATGACGATCGCAGACTTGTTGTTAGAAGAATTTACCTGGTCTTTGATCCGATCAATATCTGGAATGCTTCGTACGGTATAAATTAGCGGATTGTCTTTACCCGGCAAATCGGGAATGAGCGGTTTGGCACCCGGTGACAATATCAACTCGTCATAGCTTTCTTCATACTCACCGCGCTCCTTGGATTGTATCTTAACCACTCGCTTCTGCGAATCAATAGCTATAACCTCACTTCTTGTACGCACATCGATACGAAAACGATCAGCCATCCCTTTGGGCGTTTGCACCAGCAGACGCTCTCGATCCGCAATTGAGCCACCTATATAATAAGGCAAGCCACAATTGGCAAATGAGATATAGGGTCCTTTCTCAAAGATAATAATCTCGGCATGTTCATCCAGACGGCGAAGACGTGCAGCTGCAGAAGCACCTCCAGCTACACCGCCAACAATAAGTACTTTTTTGCTCATGATTCACAATCATCCTTTTCAAATAAGGTTTTGATAATCTGTTCAACCCGTTGATCGGCAAGCACATAGTTCACTTCAAGACCATTCCGCTCGGTAGCAACAATACCTGCACTACGAAGCTTCTGGAGGTGCTGAGACACGGTAGATTGGGGAAGATCTAGACATTCCTGCATATATGAAACATTACATTTCTTCTTCTGCATCAATCCCCGCACTATGCATAAACGAATGGGGTGAGACAAAGCTTTCAGCAAATTGGCAGGTTCATCGAACTGTTTAATATTATTGCTGTCAAAAGCGGGAGTGTTCAAAAGTATTCCTCCTAAATCGTTATATCGTAATAATACGTTTTATTGATATGGATGTCAAATGTATTCTGGAGTGAATGTGTTCAATTAGTCTCATACCCGCTCAACCTTATGGTTTTGGCTCGTTCCAGATGAATGATAAAAATACCTGCCAAAACCGCTAAAAGCGACATTTGACAGGCATTGATTGTATGAGGCTTTATAGATAGCGATTTAATGAAACGCCTTATATTAGAGTATAACAGGCTGAATCATTCCGTTCTTACCAAGCAGAAGTGGGTCCATACATATTTCGCGATGATAACCCTTTCCAGAGGAAAATCGGGATAGTGGCGTGACAAAACGGTGATAGGCAATCCAGTATTGCCCCGTTTCGGAATTATTAAATATACAGTGATGACCTGTGCCCAGCATGCCCTTCTCAACATTTTTGCTCAGAATCGGATAACGATAGGTAATTGGACCGTATAATTGCTCTGACGTACCGTAATTCACATGATAGTCTTCGCTGCCTGTATCATCACAGGACCACGTAAAGTGGTATAGTCCATCCTGCTTGAACACAGTTACCGCCTCACGAAAATCATGCAAGCCCGCCAGATTGCTCATAGTGTCCTCCACTACACTGATCATGTCTTCACAAAGCTCCACAATGGCAGCATGTCCATTGCCAAATAGCAAATACGATCTTCCATCATCCTCGATATAAATGGAGGGATCAATAGCTTGGCCCATGTTAAGGCCCAGACGTTTCAACTGCTCCATTGTGATTAAAGGCTGCGACTCGGCCAGGAATGGACCAATCGGTGTATCTGCTACAGCAACGCCAATGGCACTCTCTCCGTTACGCATTTTGCCACAGAAATAAAAATAGAATTTTCCGTTCCGGCTGGCAATTGCCGGTGCCCAGGCATTACCTGTTGCCCAAGGGACATCCTCTGTTCCCAGATCAAGAATCACACCTTCGTCTTGCCAGTGCTTCAGATCTGAAGAAGAAAACACCTTGAACTGTGTCCCCGACCACCCATCGAAACCATCTGTTGTCGGATACATATAGTAACGATCCTCAAACTTTGCGACATCAGGATCAGCATATTGTCCGGGAAGCACCTGATGACCATCCCCAAAAGCCGCGAGAAGTCGGCAGCACTCGGCAGCTGTGATTGGCAGGACACTTCCATGCCGCTTTTGAGTTGTTCCCATATCAAAATCACCATCAGGGACGATTCGGAATTCTCCGCTTCCCAGATCTGTAGTCAGCAGAGGAAGATAACCCTTGCCTTCAGCAAATCGATCAACAATCAGGCACCATTCCTCCCGGTCATTGAATTTGAAGATTTGAGGGCCCTCCACTCCTGCCACAGCCTCCAGTAGCGGGGCTTGCAGCGTAACGAACGCGTCTTTGTCAAGAGAGTCTCCTTTTTCTACTCGTATGTTTTTAGTTGTTTCATCCTTGGAGTATCGATAGTAAGAGCCCGCCGCTGGAAGAATCGTTGTATCAATAATATGATTGTCCCGCTCAATGTATTTTTCCGATGCCGAGAACGTACGAAAGTCTTTTGTACGAGCGCTGTATATTTTTTGCTTTCGTTCAGGCTCTTGAGGCTCCTGCGTAGCAGAAGCCCAGAACACAAGAAACTCATCTGTTATTTCATCATACACAGCTTCCGGTGCCCAGACACATCCAGCTCCCTCAACACCTAGTGTGACGTTCCAGGGGGATGACCAGTTCACGAGATTGCTGGATTCCCATATAATTACATCACGGCTCCCGGCATTAACGGCATGAGTCCATCCTTTACCGCTTGCGATGCGAAGATCTGTAGCAATCAGATAAAATTTATTGTCCTTGATTGCCCGAATCAGAAACGGGTCCCTTACCCCTTTTTCTCCAAGCTCGGAAAACAGCACAGGCGATCCGCCATTAAGATCCTTCCAGTGAAGACCATCCTCGCTATAGGAGAAATAAACCTGCTCTCCATCTGGTTGTTCGCCAATAAAATGTACAAAGAGATACCCATCATAATATGGAGTTGTTTTCATCAATAGTAAAGAGCCTCCTGAAAGTGAAATTGACTTTATATTCGCAGCAACAAAAATGAAAGCGTTCTACTTATGTTGTATCATACTTCAAAAATAGCGGAATGAGTATATTTTTGTATCTCGTATGTTTGACTTACTCCTCTTGCAAATAATTAACACATCCCTTTATTTTACCTCAGGTATACAAAATTCCTGGTTTTCATTTACAAATGAATGCTAATCTTCTTGATGATGAACAAATGAATATGAATTCATGCATTCATCTTTTTTTTGAGATATGACGAGGAGGAATTATTGTGAAATTATCCAAAAGAATATTTCCAGCGGTAGCGCTAACTCTGGCTGTATCGGCTTCTACTCTCTTGTCTGCAGAACAAGCAAGTGCCGTTCAAGCTGTAAGTGTGGAGAAAAAACAAATCAAGAACATTATCTTCCTCATTGGGGATGGCATGGGCACCTCTTATACTTCCGCTTACCGTTATATGAAAGATGATCCTTCGACGAAGGGCATGGACAAAACCGTATTTGACCCATATCTGGTTGGGGCACAAATGACCTATCCGGATGATGATAAACAAAATGTGACGGATTCAGCTTCCGCAGCAACGGCCATGTCGGCAGGTGTAAAAACCTACAATGCAGCCATTGCGGTTGACCCTGAACAGAAGGAAGTCAAAACTGTACTTGAGCAGGCAAAAGAAAACGGTAAGGCTACCGGACTCGTGGCTACATCGGAGATCACTCATGCCACACCCGCTGCATTTGGTGCCCATGATATCAGTCGAAAAAATATGGATGCCATTGCCGACGATTATTATGATGAGTTGATTAATGGCAAGCATAAGGTGGATGTACTTCTGGGTGGAGGGGAATCCAATTTTGTACGCGAAGGTCGTGATCTTACGAAGGAGTTCCAAAAGGCCGGATACAGCTATGTGACAGACCGAACCTCTCTCCTTGCGGATAAGAACCAACAAGTTCTTGGGCTGTTTGCGGACGGAGGTCTGGACAAGTTGATTGATCGTAGTGCTGCAACTCCATCACTGGCTGAGATGACCAATACAGCGATTGATCGTCTCAGTTCGAACGATAAAGGATTCTTTCTAATGGTCGAAGGCAGTCAGATCGACTGGGCAGGACATGATAATGATATCGTTGGCGCGATGAGTGAAATGGAAGATTTTGCAGCAGCATTTCAGGCAGCTATTGATTTTGCCAAAAAAGATGGTGAAACACTTGTCGTAGCTACTGCCGACCACTCCACGGGCGGACTTGCTCTTGGTAAAGACGGGGAATACAACTTCTTCGTAGACCCGATCAAAGCTGCACTGCGGACGCCAGATTTCATGGCAGCACAAATTGCAAAAGGTGCTTCCGTTGAAGAAACACTGAAAAGTTATCTGAAACTGGAGTTGAAGCCGGAAGAGATTCTATCGGTGAAAGAAGCAGCCAAAAGTGCGGATGTAACGAAGATTGATAATGCCATTGAAGCGATTATTGATAACCGTTCATTTACGGGCTGGACAACAGGTGGACATACAGGTGAAGATGTTCCGGTCTATGCCTACGGTCCGGCAAGTCATCGCTTCGCCGGTTTGATCGACAACACAGATAATGCCAAGATCATATTTGATATTCTCAGCAAGCACCAATAAAAAACTTATCCATAAATTTCGGTTAATCTTTGAAAAAGATTAAGCCCTTCCCTCCATTTGTTGCCGGTGGAGAGAAGGGCTTTTAATTGATCATTCGCGTACTTGCCGAAGTGTTATATTATCTTCCCATGACTTTCAATACATTCTTTATACCAGTAGAAAGAATCTTTTTTAACTCGCTTTAATGAACCCTTTCCATCATTGTCTTTATCGACATAGATTAAGCCATATCTCTTTTTCATCTCCCCTGTTCCTGCACTGACAAGGTCAATGCAACCCCAAGGAGTGTAACCTATCACTTCGACTCCATCTTCCAGAATCGCTTTTTTCATCTCACTCACATGCTGCCTAAGATAATCAATTCGATACGGATCATGCACTGACCCATCCTCTTCGAGCGTATCCACTGCGCCTAAACCATTTTCTACAATAAATAGAGGGATCTCATACTTATCATACAGCCAGTTTAGTGTAATCCGAAGACCTACCGGATCAATCTGCCATCCCCATTCACTGGCACGTAAGAGCGGATTTTTATAACCGCTTATTTCATTCCCCTCACTCTTGTCCTGATCGGTTGGATTAGCCATCACGACAGAGCTGGAGTAATAACTGAATCCGATATAATCTATGGTTCCTTCTCTCAGGATCAATTCATCCTCAGGAGCAGTTTCTATTTCCAATTGATGCTGCTTCAGGAAACCATAATATGAGCGCGGATATTTACCTCTGACATGTACATCGAGAAAAAAATAAGCTTGTTGAAGCTTTTTGACATGAGCTAACACATCATCTGGGTCGCATGTAGCTGCGTATGACGTTGGATGAAGGAACATGCCGCCGATCAAAAAGTCCGGGTTGATCTCTTTACCGAGTTTGACTGCTTTGGCACTGGCTAACAGCATATAATGCGCAGCCTGGTACATGGTCTGAAGTTTATTTTCCCCATTTTCCCACTGAATCCCCCCCGGCTTCCATGGCTTGCGCACAATCATATTGATTTCGTTAAACGTCATCCAGTACTTAACCTTCGTCCGATATCTGGTGAAGACTGCATCGCAGTAGTTTAGAAAGAAGTCAATCAGTTTTCGATTGCGCCATCCCCCATATTCGGTTACCAGGTGATATGGCATTTCGAAGTGAGAAATCGTGACAACCGGCTGAATACCGCGTGCCAAACAGGTGTCAAACAAGTCATCATAGAATTGCAGACCTTCCTCATTCGGTTCCGTCTCATCTCCGTTTGGAAATATTCGTGTCCACGCGATGCTGGTTCGAAAGCATTTGAATCCCATCTCATGAAATAACTGAATATCTTCCTTGTATCTTGTATAAAAATCACTAGCCTGATGACTAGGGTAATATACATTCTCCTCAATTCCCTGTGTGATCGTTCGCTCCATGCCAGGTGTTGCTGCTGTCATGATATCCGCAACACTGACTCCTTTGCCGCGCTGATCCCATCCACCTTCTAATTGGTTAGCCGCTGCAGCGCCTCCCCAAAGAAAGTCTTCAGATAATTTAGTCATATTTACCACCTCTAAGCGTGAATGCGTAGCAATGCTTCGTTTTGGACAACTCGATCTTCAGCAATCTGCTCTACTCTCTGATATTCAAAAGTATTTGATATAATGATGGGCACGACCGTATCAAATCCTGCTTCCCGAATAGCTTCCTGATCACATTCGATCAGCAGATCACCTTGCTTAATCACTTGATCTTGCTGCACATAAGCTGTGAAATGCTTTCCTTTCAACTTGACTGTATTTATACCTACATGAACAAGCATTTCCACACCCTCATTCGACATCAGTCCAATGGCATGTTTGGTCGGGAACAAAGATACAACCTTACCGTCAAATGGGGCGTATACTTTGCCGTCGATTGATTCAACTGCGGCACCGCTCCCCAGAGCAAAGATGGGATCGTCGATTTCAGTTATATTTTTAACTGTTCCGTTAATCGGAGAGCCAATGATCAGTGTTCCGGTTGGTCGAGTCAAAGCATGGGATTCAGAGGTCGGCATAATCACATTAGCGGAAGCAGAACCATCTGTTCCATTGCCAACATTTGCAGTAACTGGAGCTGGAATCTCTTCTTCAATTCCCCAGATCAAGACGGCAACCAGTGCAAGCGTAATGCTGATTGCTACCCCGATAATGATGTGAATATAACTGTCAGCGATATAGGTTGGCAAGGCCAGGATACCTGGCAGAATCAGAGCCGTTGCTCCTCCGCCCCAGAAATTGATGTAAGCTGCTCCGATACCTCCTGCAAGCATCGCACAGATAAATGGGCGCTTGTACTTAAGGTTGAATCCGAAGATAGCCGGTTCGGTAATACCAAACATCGCCGTCACACCACTGGATAAAGCACTGGATTTACTCGCCTTATGTTTCAATAAGAGGAATACGCCAATACATGCCCCAGCTTGCGCCAAATTGCCTGTCAAGTTTGCAGGTGAAATTACCGAGTATCCATATTCAGCAATGAGCTGGCTGTTAATTGGAGTAATCGCGTAATGCATGCCAAATATAATTAGAAGGGGTCTGAATGTTCCAAACAAAAATGCACCAATGACGCCATTCACCGTATACAAATACGTTACAATTTGAGCTACTCCACTACCGAAATAGGTTCCTAAAGGTCCAAAAACAATTAATCCAAGTGGAACCATAATGAACAACACAATCATAGGTACAAACAAGATTTTAAACATATCCGGTATTCTCTTATTTACAAAACGATAGACGTAGCTCATCACCCAAACGGAAATAATAATCGGAATAATCGTTGACTTATAGTTCACGAGCAGTAATGGAAGTCCAAAAAAACTTAAACTGTTGACCCCGGTTTCTGCTACTTGTGCAGCACCTTCCATAATCGTTGGATACATGTAAGCGCCAGCAAGAGCAACAGCTAAATATTCGTTGGTTTTGAACTTCTTGGCCGCGCTGACTGCTAGAAAGAAGGGGAAAAAATAGAAAATAAGATCGCTAATCAGACTAAAGGTTTGGTACGCACCACTTGTTGTCTCAAGAAGATTCATTGTCGTCAGGATTGCAAGGACAGACTTCACCATACCGCACCCAATCAACACTGGAATGACTGGCCCGAATATACCTGCCACCGTTTCCACGACTCGGGAAATCACATTCTTTTTTTGCTGTACTGCTTTTACTTCGATGTCCTGATTTTCCAAGTCAAGCTTATCACTTACTGCATCAAAAACACTTTTCACTTTTGCGCCAATGATAATCTGTAACTGACCGCTGTTAAACTGGGCTCGCAGGACACCTTCCAGCCGATCAAGCGCTTTCAAGTTGACCTGAGACTCATCTTTTACGTTGAATCTCAATCTGGTTGCACAATGCGTGGCATACGTAATATTATCCTGTCCAATGTTAGCGATAATTTCCTTAGCCAATTCCTCTGTTTTCAATATGATCCCCCACCCTCTTAGCTGTCTTTACTTGCCTCCGGCAAAGTTATATAACATCTTCTCACGCAAGTCAGATGTATCTTTGCCAAAAATTTCTGCAATTTTGTATGCAAACGGATAAGGTGTTGCAGGCCCTTGGCTTGTAACGAGGTTTTGGTCTGCTACGACAACCTCATCCTTAAAGATGCCTCCAATCAATTTTTCTGCATATCCCACATATCCTGTTACTTCCTTGCCCTCAATGACCTTGGCATCGGACAGTACTACCGTACCGGAACACATTGCGCCAATGTACTTATTGTTCTGATTGAAGTACTGCACCATGTCAATCACATCCGGATTTTCCTTCAGGTTTTGTCCACCTGGGCGGCCTCCCGGCAGAACGATCATGTCATACTGCTTTACTTCTTCGCCAAAAGATTTGTCTGCTTCTACAAAAATGCCGTGCATGCCCTTAACCAACTTATCACCAAAATAAAACGTGTCACAGGTCAATCCAGCTCTTCTCAAAATATCAACAATCGTCAGCGTTTCGCCCTCTTCGTAACCTTCCGCCATCAATACTGCTACTTTATTCGTCATTTCAGTTCCCTCCTATTCAGCATTAAATGCATTGAAATAAACCATACGATTTTTGACAGCCATACTGTCTCCGCCTAAGGCATCCACTAATGCAAATGCGAAAGCATAAGACGTCGCGGGGCCGCGGCTTGTAATCAGATTTCCATCTTGAACAACAATATCTTCTTTAAAGGTACCGCTGGTTTCAATTTTCTGATCATAACCTACATAAGCGGTAAAATTTTTGTTCTCCAACACACCTGCTTTGGCTAGTGCAAGGGGTGCCGCGCACATGGCTGCTACATATTTGCCTGACTGGTTCATTTCCTGAATAAGTTGAATTACACGGTCATCATCACGAAGATTAGCGGCCCCAGGCATTCCTCCAGGGAGTACAATCATATCGTAGGTTCTAACATCTTCACTGATGAGCGCATCAGCCTTGACCACGATGTCATGACTACCACGAACCATCTCACCCACAGTACTAATCATGTGACATTCAATATGTGCTCTTCTCAAAATATCAACAATTGTCAGGGTTTCACTTTCTTCAAATCCTTCTGCTAATAGAACTGCAACTTTACTCACGCACATAACCTCCTGTTAATTATATTTTGGAGTAGACATTTGCATATTGCTCACGCTTACACCGCTATGGACATCGTGAATACATTCATAATTTATCATAGATATTTGCAACCCCAAAGCACATTTATATTGCTTGTATGTAACTAATAGTTGCAGTATGATGATCCTTAACCGTGTTGTATCTATAGTATTTACATCAGAGTCACACAGAAGATTACCTCAGGAGGTATGCATGCTTAATAACTATAAATATTTTTTGGTTCTGTCCGAAGAGTTAAACATTTCCAATGCAGCGAAACGACTATATATTTCCCATCAATCACTAAGCAAATACCTGAAAAGCTTGGAAGAAAAACATGGTGTTGCATTCTTCGAAAGAAAACCTAAAATTGCACTGACAGCAGCGGGGAAAATTATGCAAGATACGCTTCGTCATATTGAGCTGCTGGATCAAAACATGGAGAATCAACTTACTGACCTTAAGGAGGACAAGTCAGGCACGATTCATTTTGGCATAACCGAAGGACGCTATCCCCTTATCGTACCGAAATTATTAAAAGAGTTTTATGCCCTTCATCCCAAAGTGGAGCTTAAAATTCATCGCACAACCTCACCGCAAATGCAGGAGATGGTGTTAAACAATTCACTGGATCTGTTTCTCTCTGGTGTAGACAATATCGTAACGCAAAATGTAAAGTATGAAACGATTCTGCTTGAGCAGATGTACATGGTGATCTCGGACAATTTGCTAAAGCAGTATTTCCCTGATCAATATCCCGAGTGCATCGAAACATTTAATCAGGGTGCGGATTTGAGTCTGTTTCAACATGTACCCTTTGTTCTGAATAAGAAAAACTTCAATTCCCGTATTTTGCTCGATAAACATTTGGCTGAACATAACATATCCCTGCATTGTATTAACGAATTGACGCAACCGGATATCCATCACCTTTTGTGTGCCGAGGATTACGCGGCCAGTTTTTCATTAACGATGTATCTTTCAGGGATTCATTCATTGAATGAGTCTAATCATACGAATTCTCACCTTCATGTATTTCCAATCGCTGATTTTTCCTATCTTCACCCGCTCGCATTGATCTATCACAAATCTAAAATTTTCCCCTCTTACGTAGAGGATTTAAAAAAAATAGTCAAACGTTATTGCACCCCTTCATTGCATCAAAGCAATTGAATCAAATTGGCGTTTAATTACTTTTGTGCATACAAAAGTTGAGTTAGTGCAGTTAACTTGTGCTTGAGTTCACCATCATGCAAACTTTATATTTTTGTTATGTAAACTTCCCGTGTATTTGCGGATTGAAGTCAAAATAACGAGGTGAACTGTTGTGAATCATATGATTGTAGAACTTGCCAACTACGTAACCCGTCTTCAATATGAGGATCTGTCCGAGAGGGCTATCGAAGTAGGTAAACAGGTAATACTGGACTCTTACGGTAATATGGTATTTGGTCGATACTCTGAAACAAGTGAGCGCATTTTGGAATATGCAAGATTGGCAGACTCTATTATTAATAATGAAGACTTGGTCTCATTGATTGGTGAACAGGATGTTCGCACTAGCACTGATCATGCTGTCTTTATTCATACTATGATGGCACGTTGTGCAGACCTGGATGACGGCTATCGCCACGCCATGGGCCACCCTGGATCTGTGCTTGTTCCGCTCCTGCTAAGTATGGCTCAGCTTCACCGAAACGATGGCAAACAGATGATCACCGCCATTGTTGCGGCTTATGACGTATATGCTCGGTTAGGCGAAACGATCAATCCATTTATGTACCGTGAAAGAGGATTTGATGCTACCGGGGTATGCGGCGCTGTCGCAGCAGCGGCCTTGGTAAGTAAATTAACAAATGTAGATGCCAAGCAGACCAAGGATGCGATGGGGATTGCTTCTCTGTTCACCGGAGGTTTGATTGAATATCAGAATGATGGAACTTCAGGTAAAATTTTATGCAGCGGCTGGGCGGCATTGACCGGATTAAGGGCCGTGAGACTGGCATCCTGTGGTTTCACGGGTCCTGATGCAGCTTTGGAAGGAAAATATGGATTCTTCCAGGCCTTCAAAGGAACAAGCGGGCATTCTAACACAAGTCATGTGCTGGAAGGACTGGGAACTGATTTTAAAGTGACTGACATTTATTTCAAACGTCATGCCTGCCAGCGTGGATTACACGCCACTCTGGATGCTATGTTGGAACTTCGTGAAGACTATAGTTTAACGCCATCCAAGATCAAGTCTGTTGATGTGAAGACCTCTTCATTTGTATATCGTCTGACGAATCCTGAGCCCAAGACAGCAATTGGAGCACAGGCCAGCACACAATTCACTTCAGCCGTGGCCCTCAAATACGGACGTATGGACTCAGAGGAATTAATATTCAACAGCTTCACCGATCCGGAGGTTCAGGAGCTGGTTCAAAAAATTACAGTAACCCTGGATGATGAAGTGCAGCAATATCTTGCTGATCATCCGACTCATTTTTGCGCTTCCCATGTTGTTATAACAACACATGATGGCAACATATTTGAACGTTGGATGCCTGTACCTTTAGGCGATGTGGAAACTCCGTTTGGGTGGGAGATGCTTGAACAGAAATTTAATCAATTTCTTGCAGGAACACCTTTTGATGAAAAAAGACAAAAACGATTCGAGTTTATTCGTAATCTGGAATATATGAATAATGTGGATAAGCTGCTCCGTTTCTAAACAAAATACACACGGATCATACCGTAGCGAAGTAGTTTACAAAAATCCCTTCTCTTCTTTCATCTGAAAAGAAGGGATTTTTTTCATTCCTGAGAGTGTCACTCAACATCAATGGGATGTTTGATTTGGTCTTCGTAATAATCCATATAGATCCTGCCGTCGCTTCCTTTTACCGCATAGAATACGTCGCTTATATTCTTACTTTGTGATTCAAGCTGTTGTACTAACTCCTTATCAGATATGCCATTCAGTTCAAGATTCTTGCTAACCGAAACTTGTCCATTCACTTCGAGTAAAGCGTACTCCACTTCCTCCATGTTAAAAATATCTTTCTGTCTTAACATTTGATTTAAGGAATCCAATGTCAGTTTATTTTTGGCGAGATTATTTTCAAGAATTTTACCCCCTTCAATTAATACGGTAGGTGAGCCTTCAGCCAGTAGGCGGATTTTTCTGCTTTTTAGATTTAATTTCGATAACAGATAAGAGGTTCCGGTAAAAACAATTAGAGAAATAATCAGATGTGTGACCTCTATTTTCTCGTTAAAAGCTAGATTGGCAGCTATGGCTCCCATAATGACTGCGGTAACGAATTCATGGAAATTCATATCAGACAACGTTTGTTTTCCCAATATGCGTGCAATACCCAATAGAAGCATGAAGGCAAAGATACTTCGGATGAGTATACGGAAAGTAGGTTACCTGGTCCCCTGCCAAAGTTAATACTTCGATTCGCTTCCCTTTGTTCTTGCTTATGGCTACAGTAAAGTGTGGGGAATCATCCTGGACGAACAGAAACATGCGGATAAATATAACAATCTGATTATTTACAATTTGCCGAGATAGTCATGTATGGAATAGATAACGCACGAATTCTTTTAAAATGAACAATTGAAATAAGCAAAGAACCAGTGAATAAGTAAAGCTCACTGGTTCTTTGCTATACCAAGTTCCTTTTTTAAATCTTAATATCAAATGCACTCTTCCAACGTATCAGGTTCCACATGAACGTGAACGGTGTATACGTCATGCTCCTCCATTAACTCGTTCTCCACATCTGTACAGATATCGTGTGCTTGTTGAAGATCCAGCTCAGCATGGACTGTTATGACAACGTCCACTACAGCATTATTCCCATAATTGCGCGCTTTCAAGTCTTTGACCGTCTCTACACCATCTATTCCGGCAATCGTCTTTTTATACTCCTGAATCAGTTCAACATCAAAACCGTCCGTCAGATGATGTGTAGCTTCCTTGAAAATGTCCCAAGCGGTTATGCAGATCAGGAAACCTACGATGACAGCCGTTACAGGGTCAAGCCATGGGAGGCCGAACTGGGAACCCACGATCCCAATGACCGTACCAGTGCTTACCCAGGCATCGGAAATATTATCACGAGCTGCAGCCATGACCGCCTGACTTTTAATACGGGAAGCGAGTCTCTTGTTATAGCGATACACCAGATACATGATAACTGCGCAGAACATGCCTGTGTAAGCGGCGATGATATCCGGAGATTCATGTGTACCCTGAAACACAGAACCAATGGCTTCAAACAGTACTTGTAAACCTACTGCCATCATGATAAAAGAAGCAACAAGTGACGCAACGGTCTCTGCTCTCCAGTGACCATATGTATGATCTTTGTCGGCTGGGCGTTGGGCAAGCTTCAAACCGATCAGTACAGCTATTGAAGCCACAATATCGGTGGCATTGTTTAATCCATCCGCCTTGAGCGCTTCTGACCCGGCCATATTGCCAATGACCAGTTTTAACACGGTCAAACATATGTAGGCGATAATGCTGATGATCGCTCCGCGCTCCCCCAGCTTTAGATTATCGTATTTGAGTTGATCCACATGATATCCTCCTGCAATCTTCAATTCTAGCACGTGTATGATGGTATCATTGAAGATTTGTGTGGGTCTAGAGAAACGTTTTGAGTGTGACGAAACATAATCTGTAAGCGGCAATTCTTTTACGAGTATCCAAAAAAGTTGGATTTGGCAAACTTAAATATCCGGGGGTTGTTTCCACACCTCATCCCGGCAAGCCGGACAAGAACCTGTTCTAATAAAATAAAAAAAGCCGCTAAATTTAGCGACTTTCAAAGGACGTATAGCCGGGGACATTTTGAAGAACTACACCTCTCCTCAAAAAATCTCAGTTTCATAATCAAATTCAACAATACCCTCTTGATTATTTTTATCAAATACATTTTGCAGTTCTGTCATCAAATACGAATCGACCCGACTCGAAAACCGTTCTCTATTGTTCATCGATCGTCACGCTCCCCTCAATATTTTGACATCCTATATATTGGCCTCAGTAACAGCTTCAGCATCTTACTGCCCCAAAAAGCGAATACGGTCGTTCCTGTCCATGAACTGCGCTTATCTTGGCTGTATTGATCGTTAATCATATAAGTCCGAGTCGAAATTGGGCTCTTCAGACCGAACTGTTCCCATTTCTCGGGATCATTCGAACCTCCAAGTTTTCTTAGCATATGGGCCGACTCATGATCTATTTTAGCCGGGATTTGCTCGAATGCTTCGGTAATTTGCGCATGGAATTCATCGATCGGGTTGCGACTGGTAATGCTCTCGAGATGGATGCTTTCGCGAATGTAAGCAACGAATGCCAGATGTTCAGCCCAGAACTGATCGATATAAAAAAGCCGTACACGTTGCTCCGATGGGCTCATCAGTCTCTCAGCTTTCAAAACTCCGAGACGTTCGTCGTATAGAATTCGCCTCTGATCTTCCACCATATCCGAATAACTGTTTAATTCCCGCTGAATATCGAAGTTTTGGCCTATAATAACGCGCTGAATATGCTCGATTTTGCTGAGGAGCGCAGGATCATCAAGTACCTCGTCCTGATTGGAAGCGCGAAACAGTTTATGAATGCCAAAGCGAAGCATCAGCTCGTCTTCCAGGCTAATATAAAATACGGAAGCTCCAGGGTCACCTTGGCGGCCGCAACGTCCGCGCAGCTGATCATCAATCCGCATACTTTCGTTCACATATGTACCTATCACGTATAATCCGCCAAGCTTGGCAATTTGTTCTGCCTACGCGGGGTTGCCGCCACCGAGACGAATGTCAACGCCGCGTCCTGCCATATTTGTAGATACTGTTACTGCCCCGATTTCTCCGGCTTTCGCGATGATTTCGGCTTCTTTCACATCGTTTTTTGCATTCAGAACCTGGCAAGGTACACCGGCAACTGCCAGCGCCTCCGCCAGCAAGTCAGACTCCTCGATGCTTGACGTACCAATAAGAATGGGGCGTCCCTCCCTATGGACAGAAGAGATTTCTTGTACAAGCGCCTTATATTTGGCTTCTTTGTGGGTGTAAATTCGATGCTTGTGGTCGATTCGTATGTTTGGTTGGTTTGGCGGAATTCGTACGACCTGGAGCGCATAGATATCTTCGAATTCCATTGCTGAAGTGTGCGCTGTAGCTGTCATTCCGCAAATTCCCGAATACAGGCTAATAAAGTGCTGAATGGTGATGGTGCCGAGAATTCTCCCGCCAGCCTTCCACTGCAGCCCTTCTTTTGACACAAGGGCAGCTTGCAGCCCATCCGGCAAATACCTGTTCTCGGCCACACGGCCTGTATGTTCTTCAATTAGTTCAATTACACCGTCCCGAACGATGTAATCGACGTCTTTTTTTAATAATGATTCCACATGCAACGCACAATTCAATGACGTTAACCAATGACTGTTATGGCTATCGTACAAATTGCCGCATCCCAGCAGCAGCTCCGCTTTCGCAGCACCCGCTTCATTCAAGTAAACGTTCCGCTGGAACTCGTCAAAATCGTAATGATCTCCTGGCTGCAGCTGCCGGGCCACTTCTGCGAAAAGAACGCCGTCACTTTTGGAAGCACTCGAATCGCCACTGATGACTAGGGGCACCCGCGCTTCATCAAGAAGCAGTGAATCCGCTTCGTCTACGACGACGTAGTGGAAAGGACGGTGTACGGTATCAGCTTCATTTAATGCTATTGTGTCACGCAAATAATCGAACCCTGCTTCTTTAGCCGTAACATAGGTTATATCCTTGGCGTAAGCTTCTCGTTTCTCGAACAGGCTCATACCCGCTTGAACCGAGCTTACGGTTAACCCGAGGAAGCGATAGATCGGGCCCATCCACTCTGCATCTCGACTTGCCAAGTAATCGTTAAAAGTGAGAACATGAACGCCTTTGCCTGTCAAAGCGTTGAGATAAACAGGCATAACAGCAGAGAGCGTTTTTCCTTCACCGGTATGTTGCTCGATCAAAAGTCTCTCGTGCAAAGCGATAGCAGCCATAATTTGCACACCGTAAGGTTGTAATCCGAGTGTTCTCTTCGCAACCTCGCAGACTAAAGCATAAGCATCAACCAGAAGATCATCCAAAGGCGAACCTGATCTTGCTTCTTCTTGGAGCCGAAGAGATTCCGCTTGCAGGTGCTGATCGTCCCAAGCTTCCAAATTCCTTTTCCTGATATGCTCCACTTTGTCTCGATAATCTTTCAACAAACGCCGGGTATCGCGTTCTTTGAATTCATGTATCCAGTTGACGAGTACATTCATCGGAATGGATTCCTCCTAAGTAGAAATAGCGGTGCCATAAATGGCTTTTTTAATTGCGCCCATTACGTACATCCTCATATTGCCTTATGAAAAGAAAAGACCCCATATGGAGTCTTTTCTGTCGATAATTAACGCGCCACTCAAACCATTCGTTGTTAGAGATAAGATAGACAACTACCTTACTTCTCCGATGGGAGCGGTGTAAAGAGCAGATTCACCGGCAGGTTGCTTCCTGGCGCGGCAGAGAACAGAATCGTTACACTCTCTCCAATTGATCCTGTACGGTAAAGAACGCTTTGTTCACTTGAATTGGCAACCGCAACATTACCTTCAGCAATCGATACCAACTGGTTGTTCACCAGAGCTACTCCGGAGTACTTCCCTCCACGAGGGTTAAAGGAGATAAGCGTACGCGGTGCAACATTGGTCAGCGTGATTTTGTACAATACGCCGAAATTACCCGCATTGGATGCGTCTGTGTAAGCCATCGGATCTGTTCCTACCAGATTGGGATCGCTTGAATTGTCACCAAGTGGCAGACGGGCAGGTTTGATTCCCACGTGCTCATCGTACTTTATAATGCGAGTCGCATTCGGGTACGTGCCACGGTTGTGTACTCCGTCACGATCAAGCACAGGTAACAATGGCAGAGCCTCGAACGGATCTTTATTTTCTTCCACCAGGATAACGTTATAATCTAAGGAATAATCACTATATGCATCCGAATAGAGAGAGATGACTTGTCCTTCTTTCATCGGCGTTTTATTAAGTTCGGTCAAAATGAGTTTGCTTTCCCCAGGTTGAAGGTACTCTTTCTTTTGATCCGCTCCAGTCTGAATAGACTTGAACCATTTATCAATAGACAATTTACCAGCTACGGTAGCATATGGTGTAGGTCCCGCAAAGCCCATATTCTGTTGTTCGAATACGGCCGGATTCGGGTTGTTATTGGTTGCAATCACATACATTTTCACTCTTTTGCCTGTATTGTTCACGTGGTGAATCATGAAACGGGTCTGCCCGGATGATGATTCTTTATATACGATACCTTCTGTATTCACCGTTTCCGGACTGTTGCTGCGGATCAACAGACTTGGCTCATCCATGTACGTATAAGGCACTTTCTCCATTGTAGTCACTTCGCCGCCATTAAAGGTAAATTTCTGTCCTACCGGCGTGAAGAGTAAATTGAAGTCAGTAAATGAATATAATGTCTCATTGGTTATGGTGATGACTTTGGAGTACGTGTTCGTAGCGCCGTGATTGTCCGTAACTGTAAGTGTCACCGTTTTTGGACCCGGTTCAAAGAACGCAAGTGAATTATTCTCCCATACCGCTTTATCAATATTATTTTCGTCATCTGTACTTTGGTCTGTGTATGTTATTTTTTCGCCCATTTTATATTCTTCTTTATCCGTGGCGAACATGGCTACAGGAGGAAGATTAGGACTCAATACTTCAATGGTAACCGAATATGGATCACTCCATTGTCCGTTGGAATCCTGTACTTCATATGAAATCGTATATGTACCTGCTTGATCAAATGAATCCTGGCGACCTGTCCAGCGTTCGTCAACGATATCCATTCCATTGGGTGAACTGTTAGAAGTTACGTAGTCCACTTGATCGCCCGCAAAGATTTCCTTTTGGGAGATGGTGAAGCTTGCAGCAGGTTTTGTATTCAGATTCAGCACAACCGTTTTGGCCGACTGATTCACTTTATAGGTAATATTCAGGGCTTGAGTAATGGAAGTTAACGGCACCATGAATGTACTTTTTTGCTGATAAGCAGGACCTTTCATTGTTCTGGTTTCTCCATTTACCGTATAGTCCTTGCTGTTTGTCTTGAATCGAAGCTCATCATCACCACTAATGATGATCGTTTCTTTGGTTTTGTTATCGTATTTGACCCCGTATCCCACACGATCAACCAGCGCACGGATTGCAACATAGGATACACCGTTTTTGACAGCCATTGGCTGGCCAGCAAGATACGTTTTTCCATCCTGCTCCATTTTGTTGCTATTCATGTACAACGTCAGATTCCCACCTGCTGCAGGAGACGTCCCGTCAATGGATGGTTGCTCTATTTGAGCTGGCGTAGCTGGCGTTTCCACCTTCTCAGGGGTTTCCTCTTGTACTACAGGTTTCGTACCCGCTTCGTTTGTAGTGGTCTCTCCCCCATCCAATGCAGGTTTCTCGCTATCTGTTTTGAGTGTTGCCTCATTGCCGGTCGAGGTTTCGGTTTCTTTGGCTTCAGAGGATGGAGTATTGATGGATTTGTTATTGCTCTCTGTCTTCACTTCACGCTCTGCAATCGGCTGCTCTTGTTTTAACACCTCAACTGATTCTACATTGGCTGTGTTTACTGACGCGGTGTCACCTTGTGGTGCTGATTGCGCATTCACAGAACCAACTGCAAATGCTTGAAAAACGGCTAAAGCGGTAAAAATGGATAATTTCTTCTTCATATTCATGTGTTGTCTTTGGCTCCTTCTACTCTCTAGTCATTTATTTATATCCCCTTTAAAAGTCATAGTATTAGACGCTAGATTTAGGAAAAAGTTTCTAATTGAATTGTAAATTATGGATTTTAGAGCAACTATTTTTCAATGTTAGTTTATAAGTTCTTGAATAAAATGCATCTTTTGAATAATCATCTTGATTTTGCACAAGATAATCCATGTCGCATTTGATAGAGAGGTGGATATATGACCCCAACCAAACAGGCATTCTCTGAATTAAACATGAATATTTCTTATGTAGAGCAGTCCCTCTACTGTACTGACGATTTGAAACAACAACAGCTGCTACTTAATGGTGTACAGAGTGTGCTTCTCTATATCGATTCACTTGTAGATCTGGAGATCATTCAAACACATGTCTTAACAGCACTGCATAGCCAAAATCATTCGGAAATCTACCCATCGTTCACCACTTTAGAAAATCGAAAAGATACGGATCTGCAACGTGGAGTAAACTCACTTATTCAAGGCAAATGTCTTTACATAATCGACGGGCACCCGGAGTTTTACATTCTCTCTACCGAGAAAATGTATGTCCGTAGCACAACTGAACCGGAAAACGAAGGCGTTATTCGAGGGCCGCACAATGGATTCGTAGAGCAGCTTTCCGTTAATTTGAATCTGATCCGCAGACAAATTATTAGTCCATCCTTAATGGTTCGATATTTTAACGTTGGCGAGAAGACACATACCAAAATTGCAGTTGTATATCTTCAGGACTTGGCCAATCCGGAGTTGGTGAACGAAGTAAAAGAGCGAATTGCATCCATATCTTCAGACATGGTGCTCGCTTCAGGCTTTATTGAAGAGTTTATAGAGGATAATCCCTTCTCTCTTTTTCCCCAGCAGCTCAGTACAGAAAGACCTGACCGGGTTGTTGCCAACTTGATGGAGGGGCGCGTCGCCATACTTGCCGAAGGAAGTCCTTCAGCTCTTATCGCTCCTGTGACGTTTTTTGCTTTTTACCAAAGTCCGGATGATTATAATGGTCGCTGGATTGTCAGTTCTTTTTTACGGTTAATTCGCATGATGAGTTTTATCATTGCTTTTACATTACCTGCTGTTTATATTGCTACGATCTCCTTTCACTCCGCTATTTTACCGATCGAGCTGGCACACACAATCAAGAAATCATTGCAGAACATCCCCTTTCCTGCACTTGTAGAGGCGATGTTACTTGAACTGATCTTTGAAGTATTAAGAGAAGCCGGGGTCCGACTTCCCAGCCGAGTGGGCCAGACCATCGGCATCGTTGGCGGTTTGGTTATTGGTGATGCTATCGTTCGAGCTGGGCTTGTATCCTATACAATGATTATTGTGGTATCACTAACTGCTATCTCGTCGTTTTTGGTGCCTTCGCATGAGATGAGTTCAGCAGTACGTATTCTCCGCTTTCCAATGATGATTGGGGCGGCGCTTTTTGGATATATCGGCATCGCATTTGGTCTGGTGATTCTAACCATTCACCTCTGTAAGATGGAAAACTTCGGATCGCCTTATTTTGCTCCAGTGGCCCCTTTCCGATTAGCTGACATGAAGGATGTATGGATACGATTTCCCATCTGGGCGCTTCGCGGGCGTCCTCATGATGCCCGCCCGCAGCGACTGAATCAGCAGAAGTTCTCTAGGAGTTGGAAAAAACGTGAATAAGGAAACAACAATCACACGGGGACAATTGTTCTTACTTATTATAAAATTTGAGATCGGTGTAGATATTTTATCCCTCCCTTACCGTATACACCTTCTGTCCAACGGTGGGGGGTGGATTTCTGTTTTCCTTGGAGGGTTCCTGATCCAACTTGTCATATTGTTGTGCTGGCTTTTGATGCGAAGATTCCCGAGTTCATCCATTTATGACATTGTAACGCTGATTACGGGTAAATGGATTGGCAAGTTGCTGATCATTGCCTACGTTGGATACTTCCTGTTAATGGGCACTTCTGTTCTGGTGAATGCCTACAGTGTGATTAATCGCTGGATGCTGCAGGATACGCCACGGTGGGCTATATTTGCCCTCTTTTTATTCAGCAGTATCTATTTGGTTCGGCAAAAATTACGAATCATTGCGCGAGTACTTGTACTCATCTCCTTTTTGGTGTTGCCCATGATGGTATTGATCAGTTATGGACTCAAGGAAATCAATCTGTTATATCTTTTACCTATGACGGAAGCAGGGTGGCCCAATATCATTAGTGGATCAACCGAAACATTAATGGCCATGTTCGGATTTGAGTTTTTTCTCGTTGTGTTTCCCATGGTTGAAGGTAACAGCGGTGGCAAACTTAAGTCCGTTGCTTTTGCAAGTGCTGTAGTTGTGTTGTTGTATGCATTTACCGTGTTCATTTGTTCGACGGCTTTCAGTCCCCAACAGGTTGACTTAATGCCTGAACCTGTCATTTATTTGCTCCGTTCTATCCCACTCGGGACAATGGATCGGGCTGATTTCCTGTTCCTCCCCATCTGGTTAATATCAATTTTCGGGGCCATTTGTGGCTATTACTATACGGCATCCTATGGTATAAGTTATCTCTTCAAACAAAAACACCATAAAAAAGCCGTCCCTTATGTCGTTCTTGCTTCTTGCGTAATTGCCTATCTGCCACAACAGAAGGAAAAACTGGAGTTGATTAGTACGATTGCCAACAGATCGGCATACTTTTTTCTCATGATCCTGCCTCTGCTACTGTTGGTTCTATCTTATATAATGAAACGAAAAGAGAAGATGATATGAGTAAACGAGGAAAACTCCTTGTCCTGCTAATCTTGCTCATGGTGATGACGGGATGCTGGGATCAGGATAGTTTAAAAGATGCCAGACTGGCTAGTGCTTCGGCGTTTGACATCACCTCAGAGGGTGAAATTAAACAAACGCTTGAAATTGTCGATGATTCTGAGAGTCAACAAGGTAGCAGCGGTAATGAAGTCCACTCAGGCACCGGGAGATCCGTCCGTCAAAGTACGGATAGAATTCGCGCTAAAGTGACTGGTGATATCCGGTTTTTCAAATATGGGATGATCTTATACGGCAACAAACTCGCACAAAATGATATCTACCCATACCTGGACGTCTTATATCGGGAACCCGATTACCCAACCTCACATGTGAAAATTGCGATTGTGGATGGCGAGGCCGGAGATTTGTTACACCAAAAAAGAGTTGGCAGCATATTGATTGGTGAGTTTATTACGAAAAAAATTAAGAGCCTGGAGGAATTATGTATTTTTCCTGAAATGACGTTAGAGACCCTTCTCCCTCCCATGCTGGATCCGGGACAGGATTTTACGCTGCCTTACCTTTATAAGGATGGAAAGGAGATTGATGCTCGGGGAATCGCCCTGTTTCATGGGCAAAGGTTCAGTGGGAGTCTTAATATCGAACAGGCCCCTCTATACGTTATTATGAGTGGTAAATGGAATAAAACAGCGCGATTTGTCAAAAAGATTCATCCTGGTCCTTCCAATAATCCACGGAACTATATCACTTACGAAGCGAATACCAAAAAAATCAAACGTAAACTCGCGGTAAAGGTTACACATGATAGCCAAATTGATGTGAATCTCCATATCGAACTTCCAGTAACGATTGTTGAGTATGCAATGAATCATCTTCAGGAAAAGGGAACGATTGAACGTCTGAACCGCGAGTTATCCGATGACATGACTCAGGACGCAGAACTAATTATCAAGACACTTCAGCAGAGCGGGTGTGATTCCTTCGGTATTGGCAGACATTTAATAGCCCATCACCCGGACTTGTGGAAAAGCTTAGACTGGAATCAACAGTATGCGCAAGTTCGTTTTCACCCGGAAATAAAGGTAAAAGTAATCGGTAGCGGCGTTTTAAATTAATAGCATGCTGTCGTGCAATTGGGAAAGCTCTCTTCCATTTTGAAGAGAGCTTTCTCCTTCATTTTCAACTCAAAAGTTCTCAGGTCCCCTTCTTATCAATTCCTTACAACAGGAATCCACATTTCACCATATACCAAACCATTTTTCTCTCCCATTTCAACCGTTGTATTCGGACCGCCAACATAGGCATAATCTTTTTCTACGGGGAGGGCTTGACCAAAGGCAATGCCAGTAAGCATATTATTGAGCGCATCAGCCGTTTCAGCTTCGCCCTTCACAACCAGGTATTCTCCCTTGGGAAATTGGATTACTCTCGTTGCTTCTGGCAGAGATTGTTCTGTCATGACGCCAGCATAATGCATCATCTGGTTATTCACTGCTTCGTTCACAGCAAAAATGTATTCATTTGTTGCCAGGGACTTTAGTTTGTCTAGGCTTCCATCTTCTTTCAAAGTGGACCAAAAATCCGCCTTCTCTTTGCTGATACCAGCATAATCTGTGTAGTCACTCTTAAGCTCTGTTCCAATACCTAGTACGATGAAGCTTTCTTTCTCTTCAAAATGATAATTACTCATGGTTTACACCGTCCTCTTTAAATTTTCAATTGATTTGTGTTTTCACTTGATAGGTTTATAATAACCTTAAATCATGTCAGAATATGATACTGTTTAGGGGGCCCAATGAAAAAAGTTGAACGGATTAATGTCATCACGCGGTATATCAATAACCGTGCCCACTTTACCATCTCTGAAATCATGCGAGAATTTAACATTTCTCGTTCGACAGCCATTCGAGATATCAGAGAAATTGAAGCCATGGGAATGCCACTTGTCGCTGAAGTTGGGCGAGACGGTGGTTATTTTGTCATGAACAACTCCCTCCTGCCCACGGTCCGGTTTACCGATAATGAAATCAAAGCGTTATTCATTGCCTTTATGGCGACAAGAAATCAACAGCTTCCTTATCTGAAGAGTCGTCAATCTTTGGCTGAAAAATTATTGGGCCTTATCTCAGAAAATCAGCAAGATGACCTCGTACATTTGAATCAACTATTGCTTTTTGAAGGGACCAATCCCCGTAATCCAGACTTGCTTGATCTGTCAGACCTGCCTCACCCTACTTTAGAAAAACTCATTCAAATTCTTCTTATAGAACGTTATTTGTTAGTTACTGTCCAAGAAGAGATGAAAACAAAGTCCTATCCCATTGTTCTCTTGCACCTGCATCATCAAAAAGGCCATTGGATCATTGAAGGTTTTGACCTGGAGGAAGAAAAGAGACGAATCGTATCAGTCGACAACCTCATCCATGTCGAAGCATACCCGACGAAAAAAAGACGGAGTACAAAAAAGATTGTAGAACAACTAAAACGAAATACGCAGGAAGAAGTTATCAACCTTGTCCTGGAACTTGGTCCAAAGGCGATTGCGCAATTCAAAAAATACCATCCTATAGAGTTTTCAATTGCCTATACGAATCCATACCAAACTACAGCCCTCCTAAAGGCATTTATGAATGTTCATATCTCAGAAGAATTAACCGAAATCACCAATTGGTTGCTTTTTCTAGGTGAAGATATCAAGGTGAAGGAGATTCCGGAAGAAGTCCTGAATGCTGTACAAGAGAGATTAAGCTTATACCAAATGAAGAAGTGAGCGTCAGTACGATAAACCAAAAAAAGCCGCTATTTGAGCGACTTATAATGGAATCATATTCATTTTGACTCACGCCAATGCTTGGCGAGCTATTCCTTCTATACTAAAAGTCAGCATTAGAGTGGGCATGATTAGGTGTATGCTGCGAGATTTTTTTAACGAGCAGAAAATAAGTAACAATGGCAATGATACTGGTCATTAATAGAGTAAGTCCTAACGGGACGGCAGTGTCTTCACCTGCGATACCCACCAGAGGAGCAACAAGTGCACCCAGAAGAAACGGAACAACGCCGAGCAGTGCTGCTGCACTTCCGGCCATCTTAGCTTGACTCTCCATGGCCAGCGGGAATGCCGCAGTGGACGTAATGCCGATTGAGCAAACAAAGAAGAACAATGGAATGACCAAAGCGAAAAGTGGACCATGAACTAAAGTCACCACCAGAGCAGCAACACTTGCTATTAGAGCAAGCCATAGCCCCGATAAAAGAAGCGTCTGCTCAGGGATCCGTTTGGCCAAACGACCCACGATTTGAGATCCGATGATCAAGCTGATGCCGTTTGAAGCAAACAATATAGCAAATACCGTGGGTGTGACGCCATATATATTTTGGTAAATAAATGGTGTTCCTGCTACATAAGCAAAGACCCCTGCCGTCATGATTCCCTGTGCGAGCATGTAGCCTACAAACGTGCGGTCACGTAGAAGCATTCTGTAATTACCCAATTGCTGTTTGAAGTCTGGAACCATACGTCTTTCGATAGGGTGTGTTTCTTTTAAGCTCCACTTGGTCATGATCAATAAGAAAATCCCCAGGAATGAAAGCGAGATAAACACGCCAATCCATGTTGTGAAGGAAAGAATGCCACTTCCCGCAATCGGTGCTGCCAAAGGCCCCAAATTCCCTACAAGCAACAGCAAAGAGAAAAATTTAGTGAGCTCATGTCCACTATATAGATCTCTAGCTATCGCACGGGAAATGACAATTCCTGCTGATGCCGCAAATCCTTGCGTGAAACGAAACAAAATCAATAGTCCGATATTCGGAGCAAACGCACATGCCAAGGAACAAATAATGTAGGCTGCCATGCAGATTAATAATGGTCTACGTCTACCGTACGCGTCACTCAAAGGACCCATAACGAGTTGTCCTACACCAAGTCCTAACAAACAAGCAGTAAGACTAAATTGTACAAGTGATGCCGTTGTATTCATATTTTGTGCAATCTCCGGGAAAGCCGGTAAATACATATCAATCGTAAATGGACCTAATGTAGAAAATAAACCTAGTAGTATTGCCAGTCCAAAAACATTCCAATTCGTGCTCTTCGCCATGATCAATATAATCTCCAATTCCTAGTATAATTTACAAACCTAATCGGAGTATAAGACATAGAGTTAACTATAGGTCAAGTCTTGAGGTTATTAAATAAAAAAAAGCCGCTAATTAAGCGACTTTGGATGGAAGACTATTAAATTGTGTAACTTCCCCGGCCTGAACCTATATGACTCATAATCAATTCGGCTGCCCGTATGTAACCTCCAGCCTGCCTTAAGGATTCCCCAATGAGGTAAGCCTGCCGTTTATAACACGGATTGTGTAGCACTTCTGTTAATGCCTCTCTCAAATCAGTTGCATTGAGGTTAAGTTTATCTAATGTAATACCCGCGCCCAGCTCCTGTACCCGACTGGCGACAAGAGGCTGATCCGATGTTAATGGAATCATCACCAACGGAACGTTGTAATACAACGCTTCACTCGTGCTGTTCATTCCAGCATGTGTAATAAAAACATCGGTATGCTGCAGCATGTCCAACTGGGCAATGTAGGGCTTAACGATAAAATTAGGAGGTATTTGATTAGCGAGCGGCTCCATATCCGTGTATTTCCCTGATGATAGAACAACATTCACGGGTAGATCCCCTAATGCTTCAAAGCAAAGCTGATAGAAATCCAAATTTTTATTTAAAATCGTCCCCATAGCAATGTACACGGTTTGCGGGTACCTTTCATGTAGCAATTCAAATGAGAAGGTTGGAGCATCTTGACGTGTTATGATCGAAGGACCCGTGAAAATAAAACGATCATCCAGCTTTTCTGCCTGCGGCTGAAAATAACGGCTGGTGTACACAAGCTTTAACTGACCTGCATGTGCCGGAATCTCTTCCATGGCTGGAATACTCACTTGAAGCTCTTCAGCTAACTCCGTTGTAATCTTCATTGTAGCCTCATAAAGCTCCTTCGTCTCCATCTCATTCAGAACTGAGCTAGACCCCAGAGTCTCCACAAAAGCAAAGGACGCAATCGAGCACACCGCAGGAATTCCCAGTTTTTCTGCAAGAATAGTCCCTCCCCATCCCATCAGGGAATCAAAGATCATATAATCAAACTTTTGATCCTCGACCACCTGCAGCACATTGGGGATGATCCTCCGGATAATACTTACCATCATATAAATGAACTGATACGGATGCTTGTATTCTTGGGGTTTCAACACCGGATCATGAGAGAAGGCATCTTGTGGAAATGGATAGGTAATGATCTGGGCACCGGTTTGTTCAATTCGGGAACGGTACTCCTCCGTGCACACATAGATGACTTCCTCACCATTGTCTATCAACTGAGTAACTAATCCTAACGATGGATTCACATGTCCTTCAGCTGGAGTAATGACTACTATTACACGTGCCATCTTACCCACCTCCCAATGCAATTAGTCCCCCCGTTCTTCGTGATGTATTTAACGACGCGGTCGTCATCCGTTACATGGAGATGTTGTCCTTCACTTCGTTGATTGGATGATGTTCTTGATGAACGAGTTTGGTAATTCGTAGTGATGCCAAGAAACTTAACAAGACCCATAATAATTGAAGTGTTAACACGATCAAAACACCTGTCGATATGCCCCACTGTAACGTTTCGGACAAGGCAATCAGAGCGCCACCAACTCCAATGCTTACGCCCATATAGAAGGAATCCACAAATTGCAGATTCGCGGACATTTCTCCCTCTTTCCTGGGAAAGGCATGTTGTAAAGCAATGGCTGCCGTTGTAGGGTTGGCCAAACCAACCCCGAACCCTGTAATCATTTGTGAGAGAAGGATGAGTATAATCCCGCCGTCCGTCAAAATAAGAGCCAGGATCACAAGTGCAGTTCCAACGATCATAATCCCAATGCCCGTCATGACCCTACCCTTTCGGGCACGACCTTGATCTCGTGCATCAAGCTTGGCTTGTAACCACGCTGCGGCGGACCAGCTGAGAGAACCTGCTGCTACAATGAGGCCAGCAATATCAGCGGATAACCCCTTCACTTCGGTTAGTGCCAAGATCACAAAACTTTCCGTTGTAAAATAACAAGCTACATATAACCCTCTCGAAACCAAAGTAGCAGGCAATCCTTTTTTTACTGAAAAAGTGCCCACGGGCAGCAATTTACGCATTGGTGTGATCATGACGACTAACCCACCCAAAGTGAGTAATATACCTTTCCAATCGGTTATCATACCAAGTCCTGTGAGTAATAGCCCCGTTCCAACGGCAAGCAGAATCGCATACATAATCTTTGAGTCGGTTGCTCGCGCTGGACCTGTCAGATCTTGCTGAAGCTGCAAGTTACGGAAAGAACGGAATGTGAGACTGAGCGCTATTCCAATCAAGGGTAAAACGATCCAGAAAACATATCGCCACGAGATGTAGGAAGCAATAAGGCCTGCTGCATAAGGTCCGATTAAGGTAGGCAGGACAAATGCCATGGAGAATGCGGCCAGGATTTGAGTACGAAGTGTATCTGGATAATGTAACGTCACACAGGTATAAACGCATGTGATCAAGGCCCCCGCTCCAAAACCTTGAAGGGCTCTTCCGGCAATAAGCATGTGCATATCGAAAGAGACAGCGGATACCACAGTTCCTAACACAAAAACACTAAAAGATACCAGCATGGATGTAAAAACACCGCGCTTGTCAATCTGCTGACCTATAACCAAGGTTCCAACAAGCTGAGATAACAGAAATGCGCTGAAGATCCAACCATATAAATGAATGCCCTCTAAACTTTGTGCCATTTTCGCGGCAATCGTCGTGATAGCCAGTCCTTCGAAAGCAACGGTTGCCAGAACCAGCATAATCCCAATCGTAGGTGCCCTGTACTGAGCATCAAAAATCCCAATCTGATTGTTGTTTGTCTTCCACACCTCCATAATTTGATGGATATTATGGTAAAATAAACCTTTTTACTCCATGAATATACCTTATGTGTTTTACTTTGTAAAGTTTAATGTTTAAAAAGTAGAATCGTGCTCTAGATTATGATTTCATGTTCAATAGGAGATTTTGCTTGAAAATATGCCATGTTCATTACAGTCAATTTGGAGAAGTTCATCCTCCAGGATCCAGGCATCTGTTTTTTCAACAAAGAAATGAAATCCTCCAATGGATTGAACCAATGCGGGATCGACCGGTGTAGCACTCGCATTGATGCCAATTGTAAAAGCATCGGAGCCTCCTCCAACATATTTTGCGTAAAACCTTACATATTGGCCCTCTTCCAATTCCCATTCATTCTTAAATGAATCAATTGCTTGTACAGATACTACAAATGAGATCATTGCTCTGCACTCCTTCCTACATTAATCACATTTTTTCACTTCGCCACGATAATTGGCCATTCTGAAACTGGCCCCGCATCCACACGAAACTTTGGCATTTGGATTATTCATGGTGAATCCACCTAACATTCCGCTCTCTTCATAGTCAATCTCAAGACCATCAATATATGGAATACTGTTTGCGTGAACCAATATCTTAAATTGCTTTTTATTTAACACAATGTCTTCTTCTGCCTGCTGTTCATCCACGATAAGGGTATAAGATAAACCACTGCATCCCCCTTCATCAACGCCTACTCTAAGGAAGGCATTTTGGATATCCGCACTTGATAGGATCTCAACGATTTTGTCCGATGCTGTATCACTGACCTCAATGATCATCTTTATTCCTCCCGGTGGTATCATTTTGAAATTTGGTATCCCAGTCCATTAGACAGGGTATGAATGCTGCAAGAGCAGCTCCTTTTGGCGTAAGTTCATAAGTAATTTGTGTAGGGCGTGTCCGTATTGTTCTTTTGACCAAATGATCATGTTGAAGCCCCTTTAAACGTCTGGAGAGGATCATTTCGGAAATGGAAGGAATATTATCGAATATTTCACCGAATCTCTTCGGGCCTTGAGAAAGAGCACATAAAATATGGATCGTCCATTTCGTTCCGATGATACGATAAGCCGTAAATAGTTTATTCGGGTCTTCAGTGAACAATGGTCTGTACACCCACTTTCATATTCATCCGCGTGGTGAGATCCGAGTGCTCGCAACGATACTCATGACGATCAACAAGAGATGGAACCCCATGGCTACAATTAAGCCGGATTGAAGTGACATACCTCCAGCCTGACACACGACAAGAATGGAACCACCAATACCGATCACTACACCAGGTGTAAAAGAATCTGCAAATTGCAGATTTGCCGAGGTTTGGCCCACGCCTTCTTCCCCCGTTTGGGAAAATGCGACAACACCACTAATCGGATGCGCCAATCCAATACCAACTCCTGCGATGATCTGACCAATAACTGCAATGGTAACGGTCACAACAGGTACCCAAAATACGATGGCAATCCCTATGGCAAGTAATAATACGCCAAGAATAATTCTCATATGACGTCCACTGCCCTGATCTGCCGCATCCCACCGTCCTTGCAGATACGCAATGATACACCAACTTAATGCAGCACTCGCCACAATTAATCCAGCCTGAGAAGGTGTAATTCCTTTCACATCGATTAGAGCCAATACCAGGAAATTCTGTGTACTGGTATAGGCAGCGAAGAACAATCCACGTGTTGCCAAAATAGCTGGCATTCCTCTGCGCAACGTAAGTGTTCCCTTCGGTAGCAATTTACGGAGAGGAAATATCATCAATACGAAGCCAATTATGACTAAAACAAATCCCATAATGCTCGGAAGCCTACTTAGACCAACCAGGAAAATCCCTGTACCCAACGTTAAGAGTAACGCCATCCAAGTGGATGAAGATCCGCTATCCCCTCCCGTCTTCTGCACTTTCAATTTCCTAAAGGCAGGTAAGCTAAGCAATGCTGAAACCACCAGTACAGGTAAGATCCCCCAGAAAACAAAGCGCCAGGACCACTGATCTGCGATAACTCCTGCTACATATGGACCGAGCATGGACGGAAGAACATAGGCAGTACCAAATGCTCCAAGAATTTTGGCACGTAACTCATCCGGGTAACTTAACGAT
Source organism: Paenibacillus amylolyticus (assembly GCF_050990605.1). Taxonomy (GTDB): domain Bacteria; phylum Bacillota; class Bacilli; order Paenibacillales; family Paenibacillaceae; genus Paenibacillus; species Paenibacillus amylolyticus_H. Next base: position 3,185,370 of record NZ_CP158832.1, on the reverse strand, counting down.
ATAGCTGTATACACACAAGTCATCATAGCTCCGGCACCCAAACCCTGTAGAGCCCGTGATCCTATCATGGTATACATGTCGCCTGCGGTTGCGGCAGCGATCAGTCCTACGATAAACAACAGAAGTGCAAAAGTGAACGGTGCTGCAGGTCCTCTTTTATCAATGATTCGACCGACGACAAGCGTCCCGATAATCTGCGCAAGCAGATATGTACTGAATATCCACCCGAATAGGCTAAGACCGTTCAAGTCTCCAGCAATCGAAGGAGCAATGGTGGTGACGGATAGACCTTCGAATCCAACGGCCATCACTGATAAAATAATTCCTATGGATAATGCAAAATAACGCGGGCTGAAAATACTTTGATGATTAGACGACATGAAATGTGACCTCCAGGAAAATTGGTATGTATACATCGTATCCGGATACTTAGTAAACATTTTTGTTTACAATGTCTAAGCTACAGTTCGGTTTTGACTTTGTCAACATTTTTGTTTAATATGTAGTTAGTCATGTAGATTCAGTTGCGTCACAAGGAGGTGCACCATGAGCGGAAATCAAACCAAAAAAGATGTCTCGACCAGTACCCGGAGAGCAATTATTAATCTGTTAAAAGAGCGTGGGGGAATGGATGTTGTGGCACTCTCCACTCAGTTTTCGTTATCTGGAATGGCTATTCGGCAACATCTGAATGCGCTAAAAGAAGAAGGATTGGTTACCACTGTGGAAGAGGCCCGTCCCATGGGTCGTCCCACCAAGTTATGGATATTAACTCCCGCGGCTAATCGTTTTTTCCCAAGTGGATATTCGGATCTATCCGTCAGCCTCATCAATTCGATGAAAGAAGCTTTTGGTACTGAAGGGCTGGACAAGCTGCTGGATGTTCGAAATAAAAATATGCAAGAACAATATCTTCAGCATCTTGGCGATTCATCAGGAGTTCGAGAGAAATTGGAGAAATTGGCCGAGATTCGCACCAATGAGGGTTATATGGCCGAGGTTAAGGAGAAGGATGATGGTAGTCTCCTACTCATTGAGAAGCATTGCCCCATCTGTGAAGCGGCCGCGGTATGTACCGGGTTATGCAAGAATGAGTTACATTTATTCAAAACGCTTTTAGGCGATAATGTTCATATTGAACGGGGAGAATACATTCTTGCCGGAGGAAGAAACTGCGTATACACCGTTAGGCAAAATAAGCCATGACAAAAGGAGCAACCTCATTTGAGATTGCTCTATACCTAATACTCATAACTCCTTGATAATAAGAGAATCCGTTGGCCTGCATTGAGTTTCCGCAAACTGTTCATACTAAGCTCCGAATATATATAAGGGAGAGACTTGATATGGATCTGCAAAGCGGTAAACTATATTGGCCAACAACAATGGTGAATCCTCCCTCCTATCCCAAGCTTGAAGAGGACATATCCTGCGATGTACTAATCATAGGGGCTGGCAGTTCAGGTGCCCAGTGTGCAAATTTCCTAAGTGATCAGGGATTGTCCGTCGTTATCGTGGATAAGAGAAAAACTGGAGAAGGCAGTACCAGTACCAACACAGCTTTGATTCAATACGCGGGAGAAAAAAGTTTTGTATCGCTTAGTCACTCCTTTGGTGAAAAAGTGGCTGCTCGTCATCTTAAATTATGCGAAGAAGCCATTAATGAGATTGAGCGAGCATGTCAAAAGCTTCCGATTGATCCCGATTTCACAAGACGTGATAGCCTGTATTACGCAAGTTACCAAGCGGATGTGTCCGCTCTGAAGGATGAGCATGCTCTTCTTCAGAAACATGGATTCAAAGTCGATCTGTGGGACAAACAGCATATATCCGAGGTGTACCCTTTTCAGAAAGAAGCAGCGCTATACTATCATGATGATGCCGAGATGAATCCGTTAAAATATGTATACGGACTTCTTGAGAAAGTAAAGGCACAAGGAGTAATGATATTTGAGAATACGGAAATAACCGGTAAGCGATTCGAAAAGGATTACGCTATATTCTATACCAAAGAACGCCGCGAGATCCGGGCAAAACACGTTATCATCGCAGCCGGTTATGAAGATGCGGACTTCAAAGTCGAGAGAAATGCTACACTCTCCAGTTCCTATGCAGTAATCACTAAACCCATTAATGATTTTTCAAGCTGGTATAAGAGGACATTGATATGGGAGACTGCTCGGCCATATGTGTACATGCGTACAACCGCAGACAATCGGGTGATCATCGGAGGAATGGATAAGGACACAGCATACGCTGAAACCAGAGACTCCAAAATACGCGCAAGCAAAAACAAACTAATTGAGGAATTTAATAAGTTATTTACGGACATTCAGGTCGAACCTGAATACTACTTGGGCGCATTTTATGGTGGAACACATGACGGGTTACCTGTGATAGGTCAATACGAATCTTATCCGCATTGTTATATCATTATGGCATACGGAGATAACGGAACTGTATATAACAGTGTTTTAGCCAATATTGTTTCGGAAAAGATACTCAAAGGATCGAGCCCGGATATGGAAATTTATCTTCAAAGTAGACCGACTGTTTTCCAATGATTTTCAATCAATATTGTCTGAATCCATGTCAAGTTATCACAAAAAAAGGACGATTTCCGAATGGGAATCGTCCTTAAGCATGAGCTGGTATACTTCTTTTCCTAGGTTGAGATGAATGGTCCGAAGCCATTACCATTATATATTTCCTGATGCTCCTTTATTGATCAGCCTTGATCACTTGCTCAATCCCCGACAAAATCAACGTCACTCCAAACTCAAACGCTCCGTCGGTTCCCATCACCTCAAACATACCGCTCTTATACATCCTACTGAAGATTCCAGCTTCCTTCTCACTCATGGAGTCTAGAAGTTGGATCATCTCCTCACCCTGAAGTACTTCCTGATCCTTAAGAACAGCAGAGATATTGCGCTGATGCTGATAATCGTCCAGAACGAAATAGAATACATAGTTTACAAGCGTAAGAACTGCCTGTAATTTCTGTTCTTGCTCTAATGGCGTTGATTCCATGCAGAGCAACATACGGTTGGTGAACCGGATCATGTCCGGCTCGTGGGGTAGCGTCATCATCATGAGCTGTGTGGAGCAGGGGTATCGGCTTAGCACATTCCTTACGGTTAGCGCAAGCCCTTCCATCTGATCTCTCCAATCCCCTTCAGCGTGAAACTCGTCCAGAATAATTTTCGATATCTGGTTGGCCAGACGCTGGTAGAGTGACTGCTTGCTCTTGAAGTACCAGTATAGAGATGGAGCCTGAATCCCCAGCTTATCTGCCAAGCGTCTCATGCTGAATTTCTCAATGCCCTCCGCCGCCAGAAGCTGCCACGAGGTTTCTAAAATCTTATCTTCCGAAATCTGAGGCTGTTGTTTTTTCATCACTATCCGTCCTTTAATCTAACAGTGTAAGTTTATTCTTTACAGGTTCATAAGTTCATGATAACATCTAACACTGTAAGGTTCAATCTAACGGTGTTAGATTGAACCGAAATTAATGATGAAAGTAGTGATCCACATGGATGCAGAAAACCTCCATTACTTCGAAAAAGCACCGATCGCCAAAGCTGTAGCTCACTTTGCTGTCCCAATGATGCTAGGCACATCAATGAGTGTTATCTATTCCATCTTGAATGCCTATTTCCTTGGTACACTGGGTAATACAGCCATGTTAACCGCACTTGCACTAACATTGCCGTTATTCGCAGTCATTATGGCGCTAGGCAACTTAATTGGCATAGGTAGCGGTACATTCATCTCCCGTTTGTTGGGTGAGAAAAAAGTTGAGGATCTGAAGCATGTATCTTCATTTGCCTTTTACAGCAGTTTAGTTCTTGGACTTATCGTGATGGCTGTTGGCCTCCCTTTGATCGAGCCAATTGTTCATGGGCTGGGAGCAACGCCGGACTCCTTCGGATTTACGAAAGAGTATGTCACAATCATGCTTATCGGTTCTCCATTTGTCATCTTATTTTTCACGTTGGAGAATATCGTGCGCTCAGAAGGTTCAGCAATCACGTCAATGATCGGCATGATGCTCAGTGTTATCGTGAATATTATTCTTGATGCGCTATTCATCTTTGTCTTCCATTGGGGTGTGATCGGCGTTGCATCTGCTACGGTCATCTCAAACATGGTTGCAAGTGCTTTCTACGCTTTCCATATGAGTTACAAGAGTCAATTCTTAACCGTCTCCCTGAAATGGTTCAAGGTGACCAAGGACATCCTGACCAATGTGTTCAAAATCGGAGTTCCTGTCTTTGTTATGAGTGTTTTCTTGGGTGCGATGTCTCTTATCCTTAACCTTTTTCTTGTCGAATATGGGGATCAGGCCATTGCGGGGTATGGGATTTCATCACGTTTGTTGCAGTTTCCTGAGTTTATTCTGATGGGTTTGTGCGAGGGAGTCGTGCCGTTGATTGCCTTCTCATTTACAGCGAACAAATTACGCATGAAACAAACCATTGGATTCACGATTAAAGCTATTCTGGCCCTGGCTGTCCTGTTCGGCGTTATCGTCTACCTGATTTCTGACCACTTGATTGGTTTATTTACGACTGATCCACAATTAATTGAAATGGGTAGCTACATTCTCCATGTGACCTTCTTATCTTTGTTTATTACAGGAATGACTTCTTTATTTATGGGGATTTTCCAAGCAACTGCCCAAGGAACCGCCGCTTTTGTTATGTCCATCATTCAAGGAATTACGCTAATTCCTGTATTGTATATTGCTAATCAAATGAACGGTTTTCATGGAGTGATCTGGTCGCTCGTTATTGCGGATGCCGTCGCATTCCTTGTAGGAGCAATCATGTTATATGTTTTGCGGACCAAATTACAGCCGGATCTGGCTCATTTGGCACAGTAATTTTACTGATAATCACAGAAAAAAAAACCACGGTGCCCATTTCGGTACCGCAGTTCAATGATCGATCTCTATTGGAGTTGTTTCATGTAAGATTTGAATTCCTCGGCGATTTCTTTGTATTTCGTATGATGCAGGTAATGTGAACCTTCCATCGGGATCATCTTGCCCTGCGCGGATTGTTTGACTTGTTCTTCATGTAGCGGAATCCACTGTGGGTTTTTCTCGTTATTGGATTGAACAAAGAGAAGCATTGGCAGTTCACTAGGATAAGTGAGTTTTTCTCCATTTTTGAAATTGGAACCCAGGTGTTTAAGCTCATCTACTAATGTCGGGTTTGTCGAAACTTGATTCGAAATCAACTTCATCTGTTCTTTGGTATGTTCATCGTATGCAAGTGATGCATATGAATCACCGCTTACTGCTTGGAGGACTCTCATTAAGCCCGATTTTTGAAGGAATTTCATTAGGTTCAAAGGTAATTTAACATCCATGCCAGGTTGATTTGGAACACTGCTATCAATCCCGACAAAAGCAGAGACTTCATCCGGATACGTGTTCACATAAGTCGCCGCGTACAGCCCCGTGATGGAATGCCCCATCAGAATATAACGATCTATACCGAGCTGCTGTACAGCTTCATGAATTTCACTAACAATATTCTCGGTGGTTCTCTCCGTTTCGGTTTGGTCGCTTAATCCATACCCGAAAGGCTCAATCGCCACAACTTTGTAATCAGGCGTCAATTCATCGATTAGCAATTTGAAATCAAGTACTGGTGACGGGGTTCCTTGTCCGGGAAGTAGCACAATGGTTTGTTCGCCGCTTCCTTGAATGGACACATTCATATTCTTCCCATCAACATTGACATATTGGCCGTACGGTTCGATTTTCTTTTTCTCAGCCCCATTACTTATCGTATGAACGACAAACGTGATGCCCATGAACAGTACCAGCGCGCCGACAATACCACCTATTATTTTCAACCATAAGTTCCGTTTTTTATGGTCCTTAGTCCTCGTTGTTGTTACATCCACTGCTTCTGCCATATCCATCTTCTCCTGTCCTTTATATCTGTAGAGCCGCTCTTGCGACATAGGTACAGTGTAACCATGGAAGATGTCCCCTTCGTGACGGGAATATGAACGGAGTATGAACTACTAAAAAAGAGAACTGCTTGTTGAGAGCAGTTCTCCATAGGATAAGACAGTTTCTTAGTGGTCCAGGAACACAAGCTGAATGAAGAACAATACTGCAAAGATATAGAAGATTGGATGAACATCTTTACCTTTTCCACGAAGCAGCTTAAGTACCGGATAGAAGATGAAACCTACGCCGATGCCTGTCGCAATACTATGCGTCAATGGAGTAAGGATGATAATCAGAAAAGCAGGAAATGCTTCTTCGAGATCATCCCATTTGATTTTGCTGATAACGTTAATCATAAAGTATCCAACAATGATCAGTGCCGGAGAAGTAATCGCCGGAATGCTTGAAATTACACTTACGATCGGTGTGAAGAACAAGGTCAGCGCAAGCAGCACACTTACCGTTACCGCTGTCAGTCCCGTTCTTCCTCCTGCAGCTACCCCTGTGCTGGACTCGATGTAAGCCGATGTTGGACTTGTTCCGAGTAAAGCACCACTGGTTGTTCCTACGGCATCTGCCAATAGTGCGCCACGCGAGCGTGGAAATTTACCATCCTTAAGCAATCCTGCTTGTTCAGCAACGCCGAGCATCGTGCCTGTCGTATCAAACAGTGTGATCAGCAGGAACGTAAATATGATCGTGTACAAACCATTCGAGAATACACCTGCCAGATCCAGTTGCAAAGCCGTTGAAGTAAGACCTTGTGGCATGGATACAATGGATTCCGGCATTTGGAATAGTCCCATGATCCAGGCAAGTATCGCTGTTACCACCATTCCGATGAACAGATAACCTTTCACATTGTAAGCCATCAGCACAACGGTAATAATCAATCCGATAATGGTCAGATAAGCCATGGGCTCAGCCAAGTTTCCGATCGTAATCAAATTCGATTCTGAATCGGCAATAATCCCGGCATTTTGCAAACCTACCGTTGTAATAAACAATCCGATCCCTGCGGTTATGGCATGTTTTAAGCTAGCAGGAATTGCATCAAGCAACATGTAACGGAATGAAGTCAGTGATAAAATAATAAACAAAATCCCTGCGATAAATACGGCTCCCAGTGCAACCTGCCAAGATACGCCATACCCGGCAACTACACTATAGGCAAAGAATGCATTCAGGCCCATACCCGGCGCGATGACGATTGGATAATTGGACCATATTCCCATAATCAGAGTTCCCACAATACTTGCCAGTACCGTTGCTATGAATACTCCGTTAAAGTCCATGCCTGTGCTGCTGAGTATTCCTGGGTTTACGATAACTATGTATACCATTGTGAAAAATGTTGTGACCCCTGCGATAATTTCTGTGGGAATGCTCGTGCCTCTTTCTTTTAATTTGAACCATTTGTCCATGATAAAGCCAGCCTCCAACCTTCAAATTATACTCCTAAGCTAAAAACAAAAAAATCCTAATTCTCATATAGGATTGTAATATTAACGCTCCTATATTCGTTGTTAGGATTAAAGATTTAACAGCTATGCTCTATACGAAACATAAAAACGAAATATAAAGATACTCATCTCTGTTTTAACCTGAAGTCCATTTCGTATTCTAATTAAAATAACATGTGTTGTCAACGATTTGACGAATTGTTCACAGTTATTTACGAACTATATATATACTATATCTTATGTTCATTCGTTTTTAGGACAGTGTGTATACACTTAGCGCTCAATGTTTACAACATAATAAAAAGACTGCCAGCAATGTTCACCGGCAGTCTTTCGTTTAATTCGTAGTAGGTTTCTCTTCATACTCGCTGGATAATTCTTTTAGCGATTTGATTTTGCCATGGGGATGCTGTTCTTGCTTTCGTGACTTCCAGGCAGCTTCTTTTCGTTTCTTCTGGTCAGCCATAAAAGAGATCCTCCTCTGGAAACTGAGATGTTTACTACCTCTTTAGGATGTCATTTCTGGACAACTTTATTCTGCATGCATTAAGAGAATTCAGAAGCTAATTGGCAGGACCCAGATTAATCAAGCTAACTTCGGACAAAGAGACCGTTGTGTTACCGTCTTCTGCGCCATCGATGTTACCCAGATCAAATGAGATGCGAGTATTCGTATAGCTGGCTTCTGTTGCATCAAATGTAAACGTGAACTCCTGTTCTTCTGGAGTCAAATCAACTCGTGATCCAAAGAAACCATGCCATTCATAGTTGGCTGCTGCGTCGACCCATCCGATTCCCAAACCCACTTTTCTGGACTTCTCCGCTTTGGCTTTAAACGTCAATTTGTATTTAAAACCTTGCTGTATGCCAAATCCTTCATTGATGACTTGACGATCCCATGGATTCTGTCCTGCATGACCAATCTTGGCATGAAGCTGTTGATTGCTAACTTGCATCTCCAGATCAGCTGCATTACCATCCGCGTAGGTAAACCAGCTGTCTTTACCTTTGGAGAAGTCTCCATTGGAAATAAGATTAACATGTGCTGGTTGCCCTCCTTGATCTGCATTCGGATTAACTTCATATAACTGGACGTTATGGATGTTAATCGAGTGCTCACCTGTAGATAGCGGATATCCTAATCCGAATGCAAGCATAGCTGCCGAATCGGAGGTATCTCCCATGGTGAAGGTATAACTATACGGCTTTTGATCCGCGGTTAATTCTACTTCTTCTTCAAAGTACTTTACAAAATCCCCTGCATTCTGAGAAAGAACCGCTTGCATGGATTTAGGACTTGAAGCAGATGCCTCGAAGGTAAGTCGGTATGATTTATTTGCATCCAGTTCGATCTGACCTTGTTGCAGCAAAGCATCCCACCAATCCGTACTCGTGCCGGGCATGTCAATCGTCACGCCGGCATTTTCTGCATATGTGGCTGTCAGAACATCGGGAATCAGCTCCCAGTAGTTCAGGTCTGCTGCAAGTTTTCCATTTTGAACTTTATTTTGTGAAATGTCTATCCAGCGTGTATTATAATTCTCGCCTTCAAAGTCAACATAATATTGGCTTCCTGCATTTAAGGAAACTGGAGGGAAATAAACCGTTTTGTATTTCTGCCATCCACCTGTATCTCCGAGATTGAGGTCAGATTGTGCGACAATTATCCCTTGTTCGTCTTTGATGCTGAAACGAACGCTAGAATCACTTTTTCCACTTGCCATTCGGGCAGACAGAACATAAACTCCGTCATGAGCTACATCGATTTTATATTGCAGCAGATCTCCCTGATCCATGTAACTGACATGTTTTCCTCCTTCTACGGAGTCCTCCAGTTGCAAGCCCTGCATCATCCAGGCTTCGGTTGCAGGAACATGTGCGTAGCCATTCACTGACAGAGGTTTTCCGCGTTTCGTCAGACGAACATTGTCCACATATACCTTACCTTTGGAACTGCCGAATAACAGTCTTAGCTCGGATTGTGCGATTGATGCTCCATCTCCAATGATAATTTCTCCGGTAAATGTTTTCATTTCTTGGTTCAAGGAGAGGTTTTGTCCTTGATGAACCTGCACGGAATGTCCATTGCTGCTGACAACATCAATGTCGATGCTTCGCGGTGTGTCTGCCTTGGCATCTAAGGAGAAGCCATATGTTGTATTCGCCTCAAGCTTCAGCTCCGGTTGGTTCACCGAAACTTGCTGTGGGTCACCATTCGTTTGAGTAACATCAACAACGAGCTGACGCTCCATAATCGGGAATTTCGAAAAGTTATTTACACTAATATTAGCTGCCGCACTGTCCTGAATGCTGCTTGACCAGAAGCCTAGACGCTCCTTGCCCTGATCGAATGTGCCATTGTAAATAAAGTTACCATCAGGTAGCGCGTTTCGCTCGACAGTTATTGGATCAGCCTCACCCACCTCGATCAGCCTGACATTGGCAAACCAAACGCTTGTATCATCCAGCCCCAGATTGAATTCAAATCTGGCATTGTTATCCGATCCATCCCGCATATTGAAGGTATAGTCATAGGATTGCCAATCCGTCGTGAGTGCAAAGGTGTTATCACCCGAATAATTCGTCCAGCTTTTTTCATATTGGTTCACTTTGGACATGATTGTACGGTTAGCAGATGCCTTCGCATCAAATTGTATTTTGTACTTTTTATTCTTCTGGATGTACATCGGCATCTGAGTAAGTTGAACTGAATAGTTTTCAGTCCCCGATGCATCAATGGTAACTTGTGCTGCTCTCCCTTTCTGCACATCATTTACCACGTCGACACTGCCGGCTCCATCAGCATTCGTAATGAATTTCCACTGCTGAGGTACTCCATTTTCTTCAGACCCTTCCGTAAAACGATCATTGTAGATTTGATTGCCATCGGTTTGTGGTTCACGCTGTTGCGTGGGCTCGATGGGGTTTGTTGTTACATCAGGCCATGTGTTGAGATTTTTGTAAGAGTACACACGCACAAAATCAACATTCATCGTTTCAGAAGTGAAATCGCTCTCAGGTGAGCCCGGCCAATCTCCGCCAACTGCCAGATTCAGAATCAGATAGAATGGACGATCAAATGGTGCAGGAAACGTATAATACTCGGGTTGTCCCGCGGCTTTTGTTTGCCAGTTGGTCACTTCATGATGCAGTTTACCGTCTACATAGAAGCGAATCATGCCCGGCAACCATTCCACCTGGAAATCATGATAATCGTCAGCAAACGTTTCTCCCTTCGGAAGAGTAAGGCTTCCCTGATCATGTCCATGGGAACCATCAGGCTTCACACTATCATAATGCAATGTGCTATATACCTTGTCATTGCTCTCATTGCCACCAATGAGCTCCATAATATCGATCTCTCCAGATGCCGGCCATCCTCCATAATGCGCTTCATCGGTTGGCATCATCCAGATAGCAGGCCACATGCCCTTTTCAATAGGAAGCTTCGCACGTACAACGACTTTACCGTAAGTCCAGTCACCTTTTCCCATGGAGATCAGTTTGCCTGAGCTGTAATCTTTACCGTTTTTCTGCCCTTTTTTTGCTTCAATCTGCAGTACACTTCGATTCTGATCTTTCGTAATGCGAGTATTGTCCGGGCTGTAATATTGCAACTCATTATTATAAACCAGACCCGTATCCTGCACGGTCCATTTGGAAGCATCAATTGCAGGGCCATTGAACTCATCATTCCAGACCAGTTCCCATTGATCATGCGGAATCGTTGTAGCAGGAACCGGTTTTTCACCCGCAGGATTGCTTGGTGTCGATGGGTTGGATGGTGTTTGCCCTCCTGGAGTAGATTGCGTTGGCGTGTTTGCCGCACTTGTTGAACCCCCAGGCTGTGATGATGCAGGTTGCTGAACTTCCCCTGTCATGGATGTACGCAGACCTTGTTTTACGTTCTCTCCATTAATAACAACATCATTCGCATCAACACTTAATTGTTGGATCGTACCTTTGCTATCCACTCGGGTCTGGTTCGCACCTGCGAGAATATTCATGGTATCAATCAGACTATTGGAGGAGATATCCAGAATGGATTGTTGCATGACAACGATCTCCCGAATTGTACTTTCTTCCGTGATGGCAACTCTTACGGGTTCCCCACGTTTGTCAACGACTACTCGATTCAGCTTGGAGTTGCTAATGTCGATGGAATGACTGCCCCCACCTTTAATAATGACACTTCCTGTAACCGTTACGCCCTGAAGAACAACAGTCCCCTCGCCAATGCCTTCTGCCAGCAGCAGATTCCCGTTGATAACTGTATTTTTCAGCGTGACATCTGTCGAGTTAACAATGAAGTTGCCATCCACCCGGGACTCGTATACACCAGGAGCGTTTTTCACATCGGCAATCATCGCCGACAGTAAGGCTGCCGTCTCCGCTCGTGTAATCGGGGCTTTGGGATTTAATTTTCCTTGGTATCCTTTGATGATGTTCTCGTTCACGAGATAGGTAAGCGCTTTCTTAGAATAACTGGAAATATCATCAGCATCCTGAAAGTTCAATGGTTCACTATCTTCGTTCGCAGTCGTAGAAAGTTGAAAAGCTCGATCCACCATAACCGCTGCATCTTGCCGGCTAATCGGTTGTTTCGGTGACAGATGTTCACGGTCTGTGCCTTCAATAATGCCCGAACCATGGGCCCGAACCATCACATCCTGGTACCAATCTTCTGAAGACAGATCTGCAAATGAAGCCGTCTCCGTATTACCGGTGAAACCAAACGCCCGATCCAGAATCATAACGAATTCAGCTCGGCTAATGACCTGATTGGGCTTAAATGTGCCGTCCGTATAACCTTTCAATAGATTCAAGTCCTGCATATGTGTAACTGCGGATTGTGACCAATGGCCGGTAAGGTCATGATAGGGAACAGAGGCGTGCAGGCTTTTCGCCTGCACATTTCCTACCTCCACTTGATTCTGTACACTTTCTGCCCCAGCAGTTGCTGGATAAACGAGGGTAGCCATTAAACTCCATGCCACCATACATGCCAATCCTCTTCTCATCTTACTTCCTCCCTCAGCTCGGTTATCCTTGATTGCCTAGCCTATTCCTTGACTGCTCCAATAACAATTCCCTTTACGAAGAAACGTTGTAAAAACGGGTATACCATCAGAATTGGAAGTGCACCAATAAAGATCTGTGCTGCGCGTACGGTTCGCTGTGAGATGTTCTCCAGCATGGAAGGATCGACGTTGATTTTGCTGAGATCTTGCTGAACGATAATGGTCTGTAATAGAGAAGCAAGTGGATAATTTTTAATATCAGACATATAGATCATGCCGTCGAACCAGGAGTTCCACTGATACACCATTGTAAACAAGGACAAGGTTGCGATCGCCGGAAGCGACAGTGGTACGTAGACCAGAATCAATGTTTTGATATGACCTGCTCCATCCAAATAGGCTGCTTCTTCAAGTTCTTTGGGTAGACCGCGGAAGAAGTTCATCATGAGAATAACGTTCCACACGGACAGTGCTCCGGGCAGAATGAGTGCCCAGATTGTATTCATCAAGCCAAGCTTCTGGATCAGAATGTAACTTGGAATCAAACCGCCGCTGAACAAAATGGTGAAAACAAAGAACCATGTATACAACGAACGACCTTTAAAACTGATATCTTCCTTGGACAACGGAAATGCGGTTATGAGCATGATAACCATACCAATGATTGTCGCAATAACAGTCCGTTTAAGTGATACGATCAAGGAGTTGATGAAGTTCGAATTCCCGAATGTTTTCACGTATGCATCGGTTGTGAACCCGATGGGCCAGAAGCTGACCAGGTTCGATGATGCTGGCGCCATGCTGCTGAATGAGACCGCTAATATATGAATAATAGGTAAAATGCAAAGTATTGATAATATCCCAAGAAAAGTATAGTTGGCTATACTGAATATCCGGTACCCTTTAGTTTTATAATACAAGCCCTTTTCTCCTCTCTAAAAAACTCGATAATTAGCCAGTTTGTAAGCCATTCTGTACGATATAACAATCAAAATGGTAGCAACCACAGATTTGAACAACCCTACTGCTGTGGCAAAACTCATCTTCCCATTCAGAATCCCCAGTCGATATACAAACGTGTCAATGATGTCGCCTTTGTCATACACAAGTGGATTGTACAGGTTGAACACCTGATCAAAACCGGCGTTCAGGATGTTGCCGATAGAGAGCGTCATCAATACAATGGTGATCGGCATCAATGCCGGAATTGTAATGTGCAGCGTCTGTTTAAAACGATTGGCCCCATCCACTTCTGCAGCCTCGTATAGTGCAGGATTGATACCTGAGAGAGAAGCCAGAAATACGATCGTACCAAAACCAAATTCTTTCCACACATCACTGACGATCAGCGTGATACGGAACCATGTACCGTCACCAAGGAAAAAGATCGGATCTCCTCCGAATGCTACGATAAGTTGGTTGACCATGCCGCCCTGTGGAGACAGAATATCGAGCAGAATTCCCCCGAGAATTACCCATGACAGGAAATGCGGCAGATACACAAGCGTTTGGCTCACTCTTTTGAATGCCGTCAAGCGAACTTCATTGAGTAAAATGGCAAACAGGAATGGAGCGAACAGTCCCGCGATGATTTTGAAAAATGCAATGACCAGCGTATTCCAGATCACCTGACCTACATCCGGATATAAAAATAAATATCTAAAATTGTCCCAACCAACCCACTTGGATTCAGAAAACCCCAAGTATGGCTTGAAATCCTGAAAAGCAATTACAATGCCGCCCATCGGTATGTACTGAAACACCAGTGCCAGCAATACGGCTGGAACGAGCATCATATGCAAGGTCCAATTCCGTTGCATATTCCAGCGCTGTTTGACCCTGGTGGAGCGCCGTTTATGCGGCGTTTCTAACGTATGTTCCTTCACTCCTGCATCCCCCATGTTCTAAAATTTATATTTTACAAGTCATCGTGAACTTGTATATTAAAATTATAGCAATGGAAATTTGCGATCTATATCCTAATATTGCAACAACGATATCAATATTTAAATGAGATTTAGGAGGTTGGACTTTGTTTACACGCATGAATGTCTTTACCAAAATTACATTGTTGTTTGTGATGCTGCTTATTCTGGTATTGTTTCTCTACACATACTCGAACCGGGAAAGTGTACGTGTCATTGAACACGAGATTCAGAACAATACGATGAATCATCTGTCGACATTTGCTGATTCAGTAGAATCCAACATTTACCAATTGTCATTATATGGGATGTCCATTGGGCAAGATTCCAGCATTCAGGAATATCAACGTCCTGACTACAAGGATGTTCCCTATGAACGTGTGAAAGTTGGAAGTGCCATACTGGAAAAGATGAATCTGTACAACGCAGCAAGCAAATGGCATTCGACCATCACACTATACTTTCCTCGGATGAAAAAAGTGATATCGACGGATTACTATGCTTACATTCCGTACAGTGATAATGAATTTAAGGAGTCCCTATCGCAGTCCTGGACCTATGCCGAGAATCAGTTCATCTGGTACACGACAGACCCAACGACAGCGATGGTGCAACCCGACAAAGCTCGATTAATTACCAAAATCAGTTTTCCAGTTCATCACTTAACTGCCCTTCTCAACCAAAACAAGTTAAACAATAAGGGCGATCCATTCATGTTCCATCCCGACTATGGTTTAATCAGCAATAGCTCTGGAAAGGATACTCTGAATGCCATACTGCCCTCTCTGAAAGAAGCAAAACTGCAAGCCAGCGGTGGATTCAGCACAACGTTAAACGAAACGGAATATTACGTCTCTTATATTCAATCCAAGAGCCTGGGCTGGTATTATGTTGACTATGTGCCCATGCAACAGATTTTGAAACCGATTACGAGCAGCCGAAATCTGTTTTACGCTTCAATTGCCGTTCTGATCGTAATGAGTGTCGTTGTTTTATATACACTCTATCGCAGTGTGCAGCTTCCACTCTTACAGCTGGTAAAAGGGACAAATCGCTTGTCCACCGGGGATTTTTCTGTTCGGCTTCATCACCCGGCACGCAATGAATTCAGTCTGTTATTTGCACGTTTTAACATCATGGCCCAGCGAATTCAAGAGTTAATCGAGAATGTATATGAGGAGAAATTACGAAGTCGGGAAGCGACGCTCAAACAGTTGCAATCGCAGATTAATCCGCATTTTCTCTATAACTGTCTCTTCTATATCAAGAACATGGCCCGAATGAAAAATGAAAAGGCCGTGGTAGCCATGGCACTGAATCTGGGAGAGTATTACCGATACATAACCAGGTCCGAAAAGGATCAAGCCACGCTTCGTGAAGAGCTGACGATGGTCAAAAATTATTTGGAAATCCAGTCACTTCGTCTGGAACGAATGCATTTTACAATCGACGTGCCCCATGATATTTTAGATAAAACAGTTCCCAGACTAACCCTCCAGCCTATTATTGAGAACGCTATTATTCATGGTCTGGAGCCCAAATCGGTAGATGGTGAGATTAAAATCTATGCGGACTGCGAGGATGATGTGTACACGATTATCGTGGAGGACAGCGGGCTTGGCATGTCAGAGAAACAGCTTGATCATCTGAGAGATAATCTTCTTAAGCCGCTGGATGAGAATATGGGATGTGGTACATGGAATGTCCATCAGCGTTTGTCTTTTCTGTACGGTGAAGGATCTGGACTATCCTATGACCATTCTTCAATGGGTGGAATTAAAGTTAACATCACATGGCACGACAATACTGACAAGTAGGTGAACGACCCATGCTGCAAATATTACTAGTGGACGATGAACGTTCCGTCGTGGAAACGCTGGCAGAGACCATTCCGTGGGAAAGCTGCGGGATCGGTACAGTTCATGAAGCCTTATCCGGTGCAGTAGCGCTGGAAATCATGGACAATCACGACATTGACATTGTAATTACCGATATACGTATGCCTGAAATGTCAGGCATTGCACTTATTACAGCGATTCATGAAAAGTGGCCTCATGTGCAGACGATTCTGTTATCAGGTCACGCCGACTTTGAATATGCCAAACAGGCCATTGCGCAGGAAAGCTTTGATTACTTGCTGAAACCCGTTAGCGATGAAGATCTGATCGAATCCGTGCAACGTCTTGTTCATCGGATTAAAGAAAAGTGGGAAACGGCAGCATCTCATCAACGTGCCTTACACGCCTTTCAGGATCATCTGCCATTGCTTCAATCCACGATGCTGCATGAGTTGCTGACTGGAAAAGTCTATGATCCGAAGACACTGGCAGACAAGCTTGATCTGCTGGAACTTCCATACTCCGTAGGCGAAGACCTCGGTATGCTGATTATTCGTATGGAAAAACATCTATCCGAAATGGCACACGGCGATCAGGCCCTAATGGAATATGCGATATGTAATATCATTAGCGAAGTGATGCATAATCATTTTCATATCTGGCACACACGAGATGTTCATGATTACATCGTTGTTCTGGTTAGCATGAAGCATTCCACAACGATAAACTATAGCAGGAATGAGACGCCTCAGACCCTGCTTGAGCATTATGCTGCCCAGATTCAAACCAATGTTCAGTTATACTTAAAGGGTGCAATCTCTATCTCTGTATCCAGCTGGGGCAAGTTTCCTTACGAGATCGGTGAACTCTATGAGCGAACGGTTATGTCCATGCGTAAACGGATGGGTCAGGTGCAAGGTTTGTTTGTCACCGCTTCCGATGAAACGGAGGCCAATCCTCTACATACGATCAGGTCGCTTTACCAGCCACCAACGTTGATTAGCTTGCTCGAAGCTGGTCGCTTTGAGGATGTCGAACAGAAAATCGAGCACATTTTTGAGGAACTGCTGCATTCCAATGAACATCATGATATAGCAGAGTCAACCTTCGAGGTTTATTTTGCTATTGCGGGTGCGTTTGCGTACATCATTCATAAAAATGGCAAACAAATCTCTTCTTTGATTCCAGCGGAGCCCTATCGCTACTTTCAAGCTCCCAGTTACTCCACTGCGCAGCAGCTACAGGACTGGTCCATGCGCACACTTCATTACATACGAGATGATGCTGAACAAGAGCTTAGAGACAATCACAGCACCATTGTGCGCAGCGTCAAAAGTTTCGTAGACCTTCATCTGTCTGGAGATGTATCGCTGCCTGCAATTGCCGACCATGTGCATCTGCATCCAGTGTACTTGTCCAAGGTATACAAGGCGGAGACCGGTGAAGCACTTACTGCCTATGTGTACCGATTAAGAATGGAGAAAGCAGCCTATCATTTGCGAACATCAACCGCCAAAGTGTTTGAGATTGCAGAACTTGTCGGTTACAACAATACCGCATATTTCATTCGAGTTTTTAAGAAATTTTATGATCTTACACCGCAAGAATATCGGGAAAATCTGCCGGTTTAAGGAGGGACTCAGAGCGGACTAAACGTTCTAGTAAGCTCCACGTTTTCCCCTTCTCCATATCGAAATACAAAAAGGCATTGCCGGAGATCTTCTCCTGCAATGCCTTTTTGCTGCTTATGTGGCCGCGATGAATCAATTCAACCAGCCTTGCGTCATCCTATTTTCCGCTTTTCACGGAATCATACCACTCGTTAACTTCTTTCGTAATCTGATCTCCGCCTGAAGATTTCCACTTCTCAACAAATGAGTCAAACGCATCAACTGAGGTTTTGCCATATACAATTTGAGAGAAGGTATCCTTCTCCATCTTCGTCAAAATATCATTGTTCATCTGCATCGTCATTGAAGGTGCACCGGTAAACATTTGATTAAACACGATATCCTTTTGATCCAAAACAATCTTGGCTGCATCAAGCATAGGTACTGGTACACCTGATTTGATTTTCTTCTCAAACGGTGTAGTTGCTTCTTCACCGCTTGCCAGCTTCGCGAGTGTAGTCATGCTTAGATTGGGAATACGCGCTCCATCAAACGTTAAGGTGTACTTCTCTGGAGCATAACCACCCGTAAGACTTGCATCAGTTGATGGTTTCCCATCGACCATTACCCAATCGTACCCTTCGGCAAATCCATGTTCGAACTCATCGCCTTCTTTAGGATTTGCATAGTGATCAAAGAGATAGTTCTGATAGGTGAAAAAGGCTTCCGGATTTTTCATGTCTTTGTTAATGAGAATTACGCCATTTCCATTCGACGTACCATGTCTTCCTGCTTGACCATTTGGACCGGAAGGAATCGGATAGGCTTTGTATTCAGCCTCAGGATTGTTCTTCTTCACATCCTCCAGCGGCCAGGATGGCATCCAGTGAGGACCTACCACAATACCTGCTTTTCCAGCAGTAAATTCTTCAGCAGCTTTTGTCTCGTCATACACCCCAGCTTCTTCCGGGATATACCCTTTGCTCATCCAGCTCTGTAATTTGGCCAAAGCTTCTTTTGCACCAGGTGTAACAGAACCGTATTCAAGTTTTCCATCTGCCGTCAGATTCCATTGGTTTGGCATTGTACCATAAGCGCCAAATACCCATCCAGCTTCTGACATCCATGTGTTCAGCCAGTTCTTGAAGCCAATGGTCAGTCCATAGGTGTCCTGCTTCCCATTACCATCCGGATCTTGATTCGTAAACGTTTCCATAATGACTTCAAGATCATCTATCGTTTTGGGTGCTTCCAGATTGAATTTCTTCATCCAGTCTTCACGGATCCACATGACAGGATCACCATTATAGGCATAATCCAGAATCGGAATACCGATTTTTTTGCCATCTTGCATGTATGGATACCATACGGAAGGATCTTCGTTTACGGCTGCTTTCCAAGTATCGCTTGCATATTTGTCAAACAACTCGCCCGCATCGACAAATTTTCCGGACTCAATCAATTCACGCACCAGATTGAATTCGCCGCGATACGAAATAATGTCCGGCATGTCCGCATTGGAAGCCAGTGACAGGCGCAGTTTCGTCTCAAATGCATTATTGGTAGAAGGAGATATCCACTGGTTTTTCAACTCGATACCAAGTTTCTCTTTGGCCCATTTGGTATGCACGTTGTTATCCTGATCCTCACCTGGCTTAAACTTCACGTCTGGACCCCATGGTCGTAAATACGTAATGGACACGGGTGGATCATACTTTCCATTTCTGAGCTCCAACGTTGTCGCTGGTGTACTCGATTCTGCTTTCTTGTCGTTCCCGTTACTACACCCACTCAAGGCTGCAGATAGGGCCAATACACCGATCATGACCAAACTGCCTACTCTTCTCTTTTTACTTGTGTCCAACTTCGTTCCCCCAGTCTATGTAATGTTGCTTACAGGTTAATCATAATGAATAATTGATATTTATGCCCATACTAATATTGCAACATTTATTGCATTAATTTAGGATATTGGATATTGAATACATATATTGAATAAATACAATGCCTGAATGTAGAAAAAAAGCAGCCGCTAACGGCTGCTTCAGTCTGCTTAATTACTTGTATATTTGACCCAATCGTACTCTGCATATAGCGGATTGGCACCGTTATAAGGACCGAGCCAGCTATCTACACCTGTTCCATTCCAGAGGTTCATCATGATTTTTCCAGGTGTTTTAGGAATATTACTGGTTGCCGTGTGCTTCAATACACCATCAACATACCATTTGATATGTCCCGGCTGCCAATCGAATGCATACGTATGGAAACCTTGGGATGCATCAAAACCTAGATTGATAATCTTCTCATGATTGCCAACGCCATTGGTATAATAATTAAACTGCACTTTGGTTGTGTCTTTCCCTAAAAATTCGATATCAATCTCATCCCATTGGGTGCCATGTGAAGGCCCTGTGTATGTGAAGAATGAGGAAACTACACCTGTGTTTTTGGCAGGTTTCATGCTGACTTCATACAAGCCGTACCCGTAGGTATTTGTGGAACGGTACTCTCCGCAATCAAACTTGTTCTGTGCAGAGCTGGTCAAACCAAGCTTAAGCTTCCCGTCACTTGTGAAATTAACATTTTTCGCCCTCCACGTACAGTTGAACATGCTCCCATTGGAATACCCATCCGCTTTTTGCCACGTACTTGCGTTAAAATAGGTTAGAGGTTCCCAGAAAACATAACCCGCGAAAGCGCTTACTGAAAAAAATAAAGAAATGACACCTGTTACCGCCAAAGTATACCAAGACTTCTTCTTCATCATACACCTCCATGAATGATTCCAACATGTACAAGCAGCACAATAATAGATAACGCTTACATGGTTGGTATTTCCATTTTATCTGGAAGCATAGTGGTACACTATAGCAAACTTTAAAGCACAGATATTCAATTTTTAAGATCCTCGTTCTCGTATCTAATCATGTCATGTAAAGAATATGCCAGTTTCATACAACTAAGACTGATTTAATGAAGCGCCTGCCCTTCAGCATAGAAGGAAGCAGGCGCTCCATGAAAACCATTTTTACATATATCTCGACATGTTTGTTTCTTAATTTACCCTACCCTAAACTATTTCTATTTTGCACCAGCACGTATCAAAATGTCTTCAATTTCCTTAAAGCCTTTATGCTTCGCATGACTGAGCGGTGATACCCCATCACGATCCGATATGTTTACGTCTGCTCCGTGGTCAATGAGTAATTGTATCGTCTCCTGCTGCTGAGCATTGCCATCGTTAAGAATGATCGCTTCGAGCAGTGCTGTCCATCCCAATTGATTCACATGGTCCACATCCACTGAAGTTCGAGTCAGTAGTTCTTGTACGACATCCACATATCCATGCTCCGAAGCTGGAATAAGTGCTGTCCCTCCATATCGATTCGTTATCGCTGGGTCCGCTCCCGCCTCGATTGTCAGCTTCAAAATATCCAAGTATCCTTCAGCGCCAGCATACAGAAAGGGATTATTCTTCATATCGTCCTGTATATTCACATTTGACCCCGCTTCAATTAACACTTTAGCCGATGTTAGATCATTATTGTAGGCAGCAATCATTGTAGCCGTTCGTCCACTCTGATCTTGAGCATTGATATTGGCGCCTGCTTGAATCCATTGTTCGATGCGTTTAGTATCGTTGTCCTCTACTACCTTGAACAGCTGTTCATCTGCTGAAGCCATGGTCTTTTCCTCCACATTGAAGTCGTTTCTCACTTCTGGCACGCAGCCTTGGACGATCAACATACTGCTTATCAGGATAACGATGATCAGCGACTTACTCATACTGCCTCCTTTACTCCAGTGTCAAGGTAACCGAAGAAGCGATACTCCAATCCCCAACTGGGTCTATTGTATACGTAGTACCTGGGGTCAACTTCCCATCATTCGTTATATCGAATACACCCGTCGCACCTTTTCGACTTGAGTATTTATAAGTGGCTGTCAGAACATCCCCGCTAGGTGAAGTTAACGTTACACTTCGACCAGAGAACAGTTCATCCTCAGGATCTTGGACAAGCGTAACTTCAATCGAGTTTTCGTTAACTGCTTGAGCACTTGCAACGTTCAGCGCATCAAACGATTTTGCAGTGAATGAAGCATTCTCGATATTGGCCCAATCCGAAGAAACGGTATAAGTGACATTTGACTTCAGCGATTGTCCCTCAGGCAAACGGAACTTAGGTCCTTGTTTTCCATCTGTGGATTGTGTAAATGGAACGTATCTGGCAACGATAGGCTCGCCACCTTCTGGCGTAATTACAACTTGTCTTGCCTGCATGGATGAGATGATTTGATACGTTTTGCCGCCTGCTTGCTCTTGATCATTCAGCACGAAAGCATTAGCTCCTCGACCACCGCTGTAAGCCGAAATAATATAACCGTAATCCACTACACCGTTCTCTTGCAGTGCTTCAATCTCGAATGTATCATTCGTTACTTGACTAGCCGTTGTCATGTTTATTTTCGTGCCACTGCCTTCAAAGGACCCAGCGTCTTGGCCTTTGTAAGTCAGGTTGTACACTTCACCAGCATCTTGTACGGACGTTGGAACGATGTAAGTCGCAATTGACCCTGTTTTCAAACGGGGCATATTGGTTACCGTCAGCTCACCACTAAACGCAAAGTCCGTTTGTGCCTTGGCAAAAGCCTCATTCGCCGCTGTAAGCGGTTTGTCGAATGTGACGATTAGCGTAATGGCATTGAGCGTTCTAACGCTCTCAATTTGAGCCTGCTCCGAAGGGATCGCCTGGCGTGCCGTTTGTAGCAGCACCGCTGTTTCGCCGCGCGTTGCTGAGCCTTTCTCGGAGTAAAACTCGCTCATCCAATGGTGAACGGACTTTACATCACGCTGCATCGCTTTGGATACGACCTGTTCGAGTTCAGCATCCGACACTTGAGTTTGCGGATTGAATTGTCCATCGTTAGCCTGCATGATGCCAAGTTCAACAAGCTTTGATGCATAAGGTGCATACCACGCGTTCGGATTCACATCTGTTAGTTCTACGGTTTCTCCCGTCTTGCTTTCCAGATTAAACGTTTTGAAAATTAATGAAGCCAGTTCAGCACGGGTAATCGCTCTATGTTCACCCATGGATTGATCTGCATATCCGTTCATGATCCCCAAACTATTTAGATCCTTGATAGCAGCTTCAATCTGTGGTTGGGTAAGCTGTGCGGTTGTTGGCGCAATGTTAGTAACGTATGTAGCTGCATGTACTTGATTCGCAGTTAACGGGAACACTGCTGTACCTAATGCAGTTATGGTTAGAAATGTAGCAATTTTACGGGTTGTAGAATTCATCGTTGAATTCCTCCTCTATAGGTTGTAGTTGCCTGTATCTATAGAATAGAGGACAAAAAGAAACTCCCAAGGATAAAGTTATTAACAAAATATAAACTCGCTCTAAATTTTCACGAAACTTATGCAGTAAACCGGTAGCCTGCGCCCCAGACGGTTTCAATATACTCCGGATTTTTGGGGTCTGTCTCCAGCTTGCCACGCAATTTGCGAATATGGACGGTAACCGTTGCAATGTCTCCGGTGGAATCCAAGCCCCAGATGCGCTCAAACAGATCGGATTTGCTGAATACACGGTTGGGATGACTTGCAAGAAATACAAGTAACTCGAATTCCTTGGTTGTAATCGCCACCTCTTCTCCATTAACAAAAACGCGGCGTGATCCTTTGTCAATGTGAAGCCCGCGAATGTGGATTTCATCCTGCTCGGCTGGTTTGTTTTTGCCAAGCAGTCTCTCGTATCGGGTCAAATGAGCCTTTGCTCGCGCAACCAATTCACTTGGGCTGAACGGTTTTGTAATAAAGTCATCCACTCCCAGATTAAATGTCCTGATTTTATCGATTTCTTCCTTTTTCGCGGAAACGACAAGGATGGGCACTTCCTTCACCTTGCGAATGCGCCTGCAACATTCGAAGCCGTCGAGTCCCGGAAGCATAAGATCAACAATGATCAGATTATAGTCCCCCTCCAGTGCCTGTTTCAGGCCTTCATCTCCAGTATGGCAGAGATCCACGGAAAATCCGTTAAGCTCAAAATAATCCCGTTCCAGTTCCGCAATCGTTGTTTCGTCTTCAATGATCAAAATGTTTGCCATTACTTATTAGTCCCTCTCTTCATTCAGCCGTTTCAGCTTGATATATATGCTCGTGCCATCATTAGGCTGGCTTTCAGCCCAGATAAAGCCCGCATGTCCATCAATGATTTGGCGGGCAATTGTCAGTCCAAGTCCACTTCCGCCCGTTGAGGAATTGCGGGATTGTTCTGCACGATAGAAGCGTTCAAATATATAAGGTAGTGCCTCTTCAGGTATTCCCCTGCCATTATCTTTAAACGCCATCGTAATCCATTTCTCATCGGCTTGAAGTGAAATCTTGAATCGTTTGTGTTCATTTTCCATGTATTTGAGTGCATTATCCACCACATTAACAACGGTACGTTTTAACTTCTCCGGATCCACAGTAGCCATAGCGGGAGCAGACACCTGATTATTCCACTCTAAGGCAACACCTTTATCCTCCAAATCGTATCTCAGCTCTTCAATGCTATCTTCAAGGAAATCAGCGAGATCAACTGTCTTGAACAGGAAAGGCTCTTGGTTCAAGTCGAGCTTTGAATACAAAAACAGTTCATCCACCAGTTTATCCATGCTTACCGCTTTGGAGTGAATGATATTAACGTAACTCTCCATTTTCTCAGGAGTATTAGCCACCCCGTCACGAATGCCCTCAATATAACCTTTGATATTGGTAATCGGCGTACGGAGATCATGCGAAATGTTGGAGATGAGCTCTTTGCGGTTCGCTTCGTCCTGCTGTCGTAATGCATAGGAGCGCTGTAATTGATTCAGCATGCTCTCAAACGCTTCACTGAGTTGACCGACCTCGTCATTAGAGTTTAGCTGAAGCTTAAAGGATAGATTGCCATCCTTAATATGCTCGGCTGAACTTCGTAGTTGGTTCAAGGGCTGAATGAAGCTGCGCGTGATCCAACGGAACAAGAGCAGATTTGCAATGATAAGGACTCCAATAAGCAGGAATGACATCACAGGTAGCAGCTTGCGAGTAAGTTCCGCAAAGGGGCTTCTCTCACGAATGACAAAGATACTCCCCCGTTCCCCGTCTGAATATTGAAAATCAAATTTTGCATACGCATAAAATCGTTCACCAATATTGAAGGTGCTCCGAATCTGATAATTGTTAAGATCATAGGCAGGCAGTGCTTGCTTCAGTTCTGGCTGGTTGAAGGTCAGCGATTCG
Source organism: Paenibacillus amylolyticus (assembly GCF_050990605.1). Classification (GTDB taxonomy): domain Bacteria; phylum Bacillota; class Bacilli; order Paenibacillales; family Paenibacillaceae; genus Paenibacillus; species Paenibacillus amylolyticus_H. The sequence goes on along the minus strand of NZ_CP158832.1, from coordinate 3,160,257 downwards.
AAGATCTGGCTATTCTCCCGTCTGACGTAGAGCCCTGACTTCTCAGCTCGAAGCTTCATGTCATATTCACGCAGCAAAGCCTTGTTTTGCAGGTCGTCCGGGTCATTTTTGGCCAGAAACTTCATCTCTTGAAAGATTGATTCTCCCTGTTCAGTCAGGGGGTTGATCTGATAATGTACCTTGTATATATCACGGAAACTCTGTAGATCCCCTGTAGCCGCAATCGTGTACAGGCTTGCTGTTAGCAAGATGAACAGCAGACTTATTACGAGCATACTCGTGAAAGACAGCAGCATTTTAATTCGAATGGACATGGGTTCCCCTTCTCAAGCAAACATTTGGATTAGTTAGTGCACATGTTAACACAAGATGGATTCTGTTGCCCATATGTAACACTGGTTTTATTTAGTCAAAAGTAACCTTTTCATTATATATGTTGACAGTGATAATGATTATCAATAGTGTTGAGGTAAGAATACAGCGATTTATCTCAACATGACCAACAAGCACTTTTGAAATGAGGTACGAAATGTGAAAGTAGACGTTAATCAGTTAGCAGCGCATTTTGCACACATTCCTTTTCAAGTAGAAGGAGTATATCGATATGCTAGAAATCCAGGGGTTCCCCAGGCTGACTACACCGATTCTTTTCCTGGATTTGTATTTCCCCTCACAGGAAAAATACAGTTTCAATTTGAGGGTACGCCCTATATCTTTTCACCAGGAAAAGTTGTACATGGGGGCGCGAAAATGAAACTGGATCAAACCGTGTTTCATAGAGTGGACTGGGAATACATCCTCGTTTTATACCGAATATGTAGTTCAGACGTCGAAGAGACAAGCTTTTCCCATCAGCATTTTGAATTATCAACGGGACAATCCACACGTCTGATCGAATTAATCACGCGTCTTTGGCATGTGTATAATCAGCGTGGAGGTATTTCAAGGTTTCAGACCGAGATGCTGTTTCGCGATGTACTGAATGAGACTTTAATATGTGTTGCTCATAGGCAAAATAGTAACGAATCAGATGCTTTGTTTGAACGGGTCTCTACCTACATCCAAGAATACTATGACCAAAGTCTGACTGTCGCATCGCTTGCAGAACAAAATAACGTTAATCGAAATCGACTTTCCTACGTATTTAGAAGACATGCAGGTATGGGTCCAGCAGAATATGTATTGAAATATCGTATAAATATCGCACAGCAAATGTTATTGGCAAGTGATGTGTCTGTGCAACAGATTGCTGAAACCGTTGGCATTGCTGACCCCTTTTATTTTAGCAGAGTGTTTAAGAAACAATATGGTGTCTCTCCTACTGAGTATCGTCAGAAGTTCATCAATAATCCATCCTGATTTCAACAGGCATCCATGTTATACCATAATCCAAATCAGTATACTGAACTTAAACGAATAATACACAGGAGGAATTACGATGCACTATCAATCTATTAAATTGAATGAGGAATTTTCGAAAATAAACGATCTGTGGTCTCCGAAACTCATTGGAGAAATGAATAACCATCAATTTAAGATCGTAAAGATTGCTGGAGATTTTGAGTGGCATGTTCATGAGGAAACTGACAAGTTATTCTTTGTGCTCGAAGGGGAAATGATTATTGATTTTCGTGATGGGCAAGTGAAGATTTCCAAGAGCGAGATGTATATTGTCCCCAAGGGAGTCGAGATCAAGCCTTCCGCCGAAAAGGAATGTCATATCATGTTGATGGAGCCTGTGTTAATGGAGCCTGGAAGCGAAGTTATCTTACCGAACTTATCCCCCATTGCCCCTAATTAAATGTTACCTTTGCCGCCGATCACTCTGATCAGCGGCTCTTTGAGATAATTGTTTTGTTCAATAATATTAGTGCATGACAACTGGACATTATATTATTATAACAATTCAGAATATCCGATCAGATATCTATTCAACGAGGAAGCACTTCAAGCACTTTACCACTTCCATCTTCGATAATACGTATACTGTTGTCATCGATGAGTTGAATGTTACTATCTTCATTTAAAATTTCATATTGCCCCGTTATTCCGTGAGCAATGGATTTACGAACCAGACCTTTATTTTTGAATACCAACGTGTAAAGATCGTAGTCTTCCGTTTTTCGATTGGTGTGTTCAATGATAACAATAAGTAGATTTTGGGCACTCCTTTTGAAATTTATCTTGAGATCATGGGTATTAACATTCATGTCCTTTATCCCTAAGGGAATCAAACTCTTTTGTCCAGTAGAAGCATTCGTAATTTCAAGGTCTCCTTTTGCAACGTGAATGACATAGATGTAACCCATGTTGCTACCATAAAAAGTATCGGTATAATTGCTCACTCCAGTCACGGTTACCTTGTTTGTCTTTGGATCTTGATGAGCTACTTCCCCGTCGAAGGCAGAAGCAAGAAATTTAATGGGTACATAAAGGTGACTAATATACCTCACAGGCTTACTGCCCATATCTACTTTTTGACCATCCACTTCGGCAATGCTGCTTCCCATGTGCACAACAATATGCTTCTCACTGTTCTTCAGTACGGCCGTATTATCATCTTCCATCTCCCACTCTAGGCCTGCCTTAATACCCAGTGAGAAAAAACTTCCGTAAGTGACTCCATCCTTGTGTAACGTCTCAACATGATTAATACGGCCATCTGCCCACTGAATTTCCAAATCAACGTATTTGGATGCTGCTTCAGACTTTTGGGCTCCCAGTGGTAATAATACGGACATCACTAATGCAACGACAACGACTTTTTTCAAATGCTTCATTTTCACATTGACTCACCCAATTCATATAGTTTTTAGTCTTACAATAGTAACGTTAGATTCCAATAAAAGTTTGATCAGCTTAAGACAGGAATTTGGTTCCTGATAACCAAAAAAAGCCGCTAAAATAGCGACTTTTAATGGTACTAAGTTTTTGTTCTTAGCTTTTGAAACGAACTGGAGGCACGAATGGTCAATAAACCACACTGCCATTACAACCCTAGATCATCAGCGAGGCCTTCAACACCTGTGAAGATGGAATCCCCGTAACCCCAGAAGTTGTTGAAATCAATAATGTAGATTTTTTTGTTTTTAACTGCGTTAATGTTTTGTACCTGCTTGTTGGCAAGCAGCTTTTCAATCGTCTGCTCAGGATCAATACCACCTGCATACCTCGAAATAATCATTGCATCCGGATTAATCTCGATTAACTTCTCCAGGCTGAGTGTGCCAGTTTCATTAATCAGCATATTATGCATATTGATTAATGACATTGCACTTTCAATAAATGTATCTCCGTTTCCGTTATAAATTCCGATGGTTCCATCACCATTATCCGAAAAAGACGCATAGTTGATCGTTTCAGTGCTAGCTCGGGCCGTCAAGGCATTCGCGCGTGCTTTAAGCGTCTCAATATATGCGGCTGCATTGGCTTGTACGTTGAAGATCTCACCTAATTCAGTAATATCCTGATACAGACTATCTAATGATGCATCAGGAACACTGGTGCTTTGTACGTACGTTTTAATTCCCATATCATTCAAGTTGCTTACTGTACCAACACCCCAATCAGCATCCTCAAACAATCCACCACGCCCCACAACCAGATCAGGCGAAGCGCCGATAGTCAATTCCTTCCCTACATAGCCTTCAGCCAGCACAGGAATTTTTTTAAACTCATCAGCAATATCATCAGGCACACTGCCGAACAGCGCTGCTACACCCACAAGCTTGTCTGTCAAACCCAGGCGAATCATCAGCTCGGCTGCACCTTGGGTATTGGCAACTACTCGCTCAGGTGCCTTGTCAAACGTTTGATCCTTCTTCACCCATGTGCCGTTCTCTGTTGTATAGTTTGAAACGGTTACTGGATACGTGGTTTGAGCTGCACCTGAAGCGTCTGCACCCGATGTCTTCTCATCTGCTGCAACCTTCTTCGTTGCTTCATGGGAGCTATTGTTTTCCTCATCGCTTTCACCATTACTACTGGAGCAGGCTGCAAGTACAACAAGAAGTGCAGCAATAAAACAAAATAACATTCCTTTTTTTAAGCGTGTAGACATTTAAATCTCTCCTTGTGAATCCTTAATTTTCTATTTATGCATTATGTAAAATAGTTATTGTCAGTATACAGCAAATGTTGAATCACGTAAATGATAATTATAATCATTCTCAATTGATGAAAAAAGGACATTCTCCTCTCCGTTTTTGCTTTTGCTTTCGTCAACAATAACAAAAAAAGCCGATCCAATTTATTTCGTGGATCGGCTTTGCTTGACACTATTCATACTCCAGTTGTTCTATCTGCTCTTACCAACCGCGGTTGGACATGCGCTCTTCTGGAGCCAATTTAGAAATTTCGATCCCTTTCATAGGGGCGCCCAAGTTTTTGGATACTTCAGCAATCAGTTTGTAATCCGTGTAATGTGTTGTAGCTTCAACGATTGCACGAGCGAATTTCTCAGGGCTATCGGATTTGAAAATACCTGACCCTACAAACACACCGTCTGCTCCCAGGTGCATCATTAATGCTGCGTCCGCCGGAGTAGCTACACCGCCAGCTGCAAAGTTAACGACAGGAAGTTTTCCATTTTCATGAACTTCGCGCAGCAACTCATAAGCTACACCCAGATTTTTGGCTTCAGCGTACAGCTCGTCCTTGGACATGTTTTGCACTTTGCGGAGCTGGCTGTTAATTAGACGCATATGACGAACTGCCTCAACAATGTTACCCGTTCCAGGCTCACCTTTGGTACGAATCATCGATGCACCCTCACCAATACGGCGAAGAGCCTCTCCCAAATCTTTGGCTCCACATACAAATGGTACGGTGAACTCATGTTTATCAATATGGAACACTTCGTCTGCTGGTGTAAGAACTTCACTTTCATCGAGATAGTCCACACCCAGGGATTCAAGCACTTTGGCTTCGATGTAATGACCGATACGCGCTTTGGCCATAACTGGAATAGATACAACCTTCATAACCTCTTCAACGATGGTTGGATCTGCCATACGAGCTACACCGCCTGCTGCACGAATATCGGAAGGTACCCGCTCAAGAGCCATAACAGCTGTTGCCCCTGCCGCCTCAGCGATTTTAGCTTGCTCTGCATTCATAACGTCCATGATGACGCCACCTTTTTGCATCTCAGCCATTCCTCTTTTTACACGATCTGTACCTGTTTGCATGATTGTAGTCCTCCTAATTAACTTTTGGGTGATTTCAATAAAGGCATCGCTCTAATCTATGATTTAGTATAGAATGAGAATGGTCATATAAAAAGATCCAATATTTTCGGTTTTTATTGTACCACTTTAATTTCAACTTCTGGAGGACATATGCAATTTCATGTAGCTTACAGTTCATATTTGAATCGAAAATATACCAAGATGAAAGCTCTCTATCATGCCATACGTGATGCAATTCATGATGGAAATCTTATCCATGGTGAAAAGTTACCCTCTACTCGAGAGTTAGCTGCGACGTATCACATTTCCAGAGGAACCGTGAATCAGGTCTATGATACGTTGACTGCTCAAGGTTACATTCATTCAGAGCATGGAAGAGGAACCTTTGTTGCTTATCAGTTGGATTTAAGCAATGATGCGTCTACCGTGAAAGCTTGTACCCATCATTTATCAGCCTGGGGAAATCGTATTCAGCAGTTTGAACAGCAGACGACTCAAAGAAATGCACCAGCCAATGCTCATACACATGATTCCAGAATGAATAACGATGAAGTAATCGACTTTAGCAAGTATCAACCTGACTTCTCCAAGTTTCCTTACGATGAATGGAATAATCGATTGTATTCAGAGATAAGGCAGCGTGAGCATCACCTGAAAACAACCTCTGCGATGGTTAGTTCAACCGGGGATCCAAAATTGAGAGAAGCCATTGCTGCCTATCTTCGGAGGATGCGGGGCATTCAAGTCGATCCGGATCATATTGCAGTAACTGCAGGCTCCATGCAAGCTATAGCTCTACTCACTCAATTACTTGCAGATCCTGGGGATTATGTAGTGACAGAAAGTCCTTGTTATGTCGGGATTTCTAAAGCCATATTGGCTGCGGGTGCTAAGTTAATTGAAGCCAATCTCGATGGTCAGGGCGTTGTGCCCCAAGACTGGGAAGCACGTATGTTGTTTGTCACGCCGTCACGACAATTTCCTACTGGCGAAATGCTCAGCCTTGAACGCAGACAAACCTTGCTGGACTGGGCACAGCGAAATGATGCCATGATTGTTGAGGATGATTATGATAGTGAATTCCGATATCGCGGAATGCATGTTGAACCACTGAAAACACTCGATATAGCAGGACGCGTAATCTACTTGGGCAGCTTCACTAAAACCTTGCCTTTAGAAGTACGACTTGGTTATGTGGTTCTTCCCCCCACCTTGGCAGATACCTTTAGAAAGGCACAGGCATTATACGAGCCAAGACCCGTCAACCTGATCGAACAACGTGCATTAGCTGCATTCATGACAAGCGGTCAATATGAGCGTCATCTGCGCAGAATGAATCGATTATACAGTCGTAAATTCCATCTGTTACTCAAACTTCTGAACAAGCACCTCTCTACATGGTTTGATTGGGTGGAGAATGAAGCGGGTCTACACGTGTTTGGTTGGTGGCGAGGTAATGTGTCCACTTATGAGGCCTTTCGGGAATCGGCTAGGTCCCAAGGTGTGGTATACTCAGAAGTCAGCAGTTCAACGTCTGTTGGTACGAAGTATGGTATCTATTTATCTTTTGCACATTTGTCAGATGAACAATTACAGGAAGGCGTATCCAGATTAAAAAATGCCGTGATAGCTCCATTGTGAGGTAAATCGTCTCCAAAATTTAATATAAGAAGATCATCATTCGGAAGAGGGGCGATCGTTATGAATTGGTTAAATGAACTCTATAAAATAAATAAACAGGAACCTGACAAGGAAATCGAACGTTCTTTGATAAACGCCATCTTCCGAATATATGACTGGTTCCCCCGAATCGGCCTTAGAGAGCGAATCGGGCAGCAAGAAATGTCTCTTGATATCGCCGATGCTTATATCCATGGACATCATGCCATGATTGAAGCTGGTGTCGGAATCGGTAAGTCTTTTGGGTACCTGATCCCAAGTCTGCTCATGAATCAAATGTCTAAGAAACCAGTCATTATAGCGACATCCTCCATTCAGCTTTCGGAACAGATACATAAAGATTTAAGGATCATTGGTAGTCGGTTGGGATTCTCAACGGTTCGCTCCGTGGTGGGGAAAGGCATGGGTCAGTATGCCTGCCGAAGTAGAGCAGCGGAATGGATCAGTCTTGATGATGCAAACTCCTCCGTATCTACCCTTGCCCAGCGCATATTAGATTATGAAATTGATGAGAGAGCCGATATTAAAGCTGGGGTTAGTGATGCCGAATGGTCCCACGTTTCCGTGAATGATTGCAAATTCGAACGTTGTCATCATAAAACTGCATGTTTGTTTTACGATATGAGAGCGAAATTGAATGCAAAAACTCACGAGATTGATTTTATTATCGTGAACCAGGACTTGCTCATACGGGATTTGATGAAGAAAAATGAAGGAACCAAAAGTATCATCTCAGAACAGCCTGCTCTGATCGTCATTGATGAAGCGCATAATCTGGAAGCTAAAGTTCGGGATGCCAGAACACTTGAGTTCACTTATCGGGGAATCTGCCGCATTCTCGATACCACGGTGCAACTTCTCACGAAGCAGTCCGGGGATAAAAATCTCTTCTCACAATCCAAGTTCATAAAAAACTGCGCTGAGCGCATCTTCAAACAGGTAAACGCGGATTTGTTCGACCACGCCAAGCAGGATAACGATCGAATTAAAGTGTCGGAGATCAAAGGAATACCGTTGCACCAGGTCTCAAACGATTTAAAAGATTTTAGTTTACGCCTTTCCATTTTGACCTCACGCCACGAGCGGGAGATCGATGATGCTTTTGAAGCCATCAACGGGCTTATTACTCTGATTAGTGTCTTATCTGAAATTGAGGACAACTATCTCTTATGGGCAAGCAGTCCCCTGGGAGTAGCCACGATCAGCATCTGTCCCAAAGATATAAGCCACTTTCTGAAATACGCTTTATTTAATGGCAAGGTTCCTGTCATCCTAACATCAGCAACGCTGTGTCAAGGCGGGGATACGCTGGAGGAACAATATTCTTATATGACGCACTCCCTTGGTTATAAGGGTGATTTCCTAGAGCGCCAACCCTCCCCTTTTGATTACACCAACCATGCCATGATGTATATCTCGAACAAAGTTCCCTATTACCACCATGATCAGCGCGAAAACTATCTTGAAGCAGCTTACAATGAAGTGGTTCAACTCTGTAATCTAACTCAGGGAAGAACAATCATTCTTTTTTCAGCAAAGGAAGACATGAAATACATTCATAAGAAGTTGATCTCAAGGGCTAGTGAAAATACATGGGCAGTCCATGTTCAGAAAGAGGGATCTTCCCAGGACAGTGTTATTGCCGAATTCAGGAAAAGCAAAGGTGTACTCCTGGGTACCGGTGTATTCTGGGAGGGTGTGAATATCGAGGGTTCTGACCTGTCACAGGTCATTATTTTCCGTCTGCCCTTCCCTGTTCCTTCCGATCCTGTATATGAATATAAGGCATCTCTAACGGAAAATCCGTTCATGGAGGTTTTTGTACCGGACATGCTTCTTCGATTACGTCAAGGAACTGGACGTTTAATACGTAGTGAAACTGACCTTGGCGTACTCAGCATACTTGACTCCCGTCTCAGTGCATTGGCTAAAAAGAGTTACCGGGAACAGGTGCTGGACACGTTGCCGTTCAAAAAAGTAACGGAGGATTTTGCGGCTTTGGAGAAATTTGTCCAAAAAAAAGGAATAGGACATACGGATTAAAAGTGGTACAGCCCAACGATATAAACTGTTCAAATCACATGAAATGGCCCTTCCGCCATTAAGCGAAAGGGCCAATTTTAATGCAGGCAGTAAGATGTATGCTACAATATATTCCAGAGTTACGAATCCCAAAGGAGGCATTACCATGGTTGAAAGACCTACTACAGATGAATATGGAGCTTATTATGAAGGGTACATCCAGCTTGTTCCTGATGGGAACATCATCGAACGTTTAGAGCTGCAAGCCAACATCGTACCAACTTTGCTCTCTTCATTGACCGAGGAGCAAGCAAATTATCGTTACGCCGAAGACAAATGGAGCGTGAAGGAGGTCATCGGCCACCTTTTGGATAACGAACGAATCATGAGCAGCCGATTGCTTCGCATCGCCAGAGGTGACCAAGCGAATCATCCCGGCTACGATCAGGATGTACTTATGCAGACCCATCCTTTCAATGCGTATACGCTGGCCGATTTGAGCGAAGAATATACCGTCACACGCCGCTCAACCATTCTTATGCTTCGTCACCTCACCCCGGAAGCTTGGCTCTGTAGAGGAATCGTCAGTGAGAATCCTGCTTCAGCTCGATCGATTGCATTTGTTATGGCTGGACATGAGCTACACCATTTATCAGTACTTCGCGATCGCTATTCGCTGGATTTGAAATTATAAAATTCATCCAGAAAAACTTTGAACCTCCATTCTCTGGAGGATCAAAGTCTTTTTCTTATTGGTCATTTTTTGTCAAATTATCGTTCAAAATGAATCAGATATGCACAAGGTTACCTCTTTTCTACTCAGAACATCGTTAATTGGTGTCCGATCCAAATACCTTCACTTCCCATAGCCTTGGCGTGTACCAATTGTTAGGGTTGTTATGAAGTGTCGCATTTTGCATATTAATTCGTACATACCTGGCAGAAGTGCTCGATAGCGTATCTGATGTGAAACCGTAAGATGTATTATTGGTTCGATCCAATGCCACGGTCCAGTTCACATTATCCGTACTGGTCTCTATTTTGTATTTGTAATAACCTTCGGAGCCTTTTTGCATCCACCAGGAGATTTGCACATTATTTAATTGTTGAACAGAGCCGAGATCGACCTTCCACCAATGTGGCCAGGAACTGCCTATACCGACCCATTCAGTTTGATAGTTACCATCATTCGCATAACTTGCCGGATTTGTTCCAGTAGCCGTTTGCGCGGTTGCCGGTTTACCTTGTGACAGCAGTTTTCCATTCTGAACGGGAATGACAATATCATCGCTTGTGTTATACAGGACTTGATCAAAATAATCATAAAATGCGTAACCATCGGAGAACCAAACGGGAAGCAGTCGTTCCTCCGTTGTTCCATTTTGCGTGCCTGCCCAGCCGAACATCCAGCGATACGCAACCATAACCACGTTGTTACCCGTATCTGGCTTCACCCGCATGACGGAACCCGACTGCGCCGAGAAGGTTGACGTGTTACCAATCGTCCGCAATTCAGACCAATCTCCGTCTATGCTTGTTGCTGAAGAATATAAAGGTATGCTCGGATACCAACCTGCAGCTTGGGAAGAGAACAAATAATAAATGCCATCCTTTTTGATCATCTTGGGCAGTTCCCTGTGTTGATTTTGATAAATAACAGAAACTTGATGATCCACATCCAGCCAATCGGAGGTCAACTTATATAAGATGGTGTCCGAATTGTTATTGGCCGTAGAGATCAGATATGCTGAGTCATCATCATCTTTGAAAATGGAGATATCCCGGGATTGGTTCCCTTCCGGTCGAAAACTTTTGTGAAATGTAAAGTCTTCTCCAGGCGTGGCCGAAGCCACCGATACTCTGGCAAGTGTATAGTCTGTACTGTTTTCATAGTGAGCCCAAAATACAAATTTGTTCGTAGGCGCATGGTACAGGATGTTAATCCCCTCAAATTTAGAATTCGCCAGATCGGGATGATCCGTGTAGGAAAGGACCACTTTGTCGTTACCGTAGGTGATGTCATCTGTTGACGTCTGTTGAATCATTTCGCCAAAACCGCCTGACGACTTTTGCACGAAATTGAATCTGTAGTAGGTGTCTCCAACTTTAAGTTCATTCGGGAGCATAAGCGTTGATTGCGTTGTGTTATCAAAAGTTGTGAGGTTATCTGGGAGGCTGTAAGGGACATATTCTGGCGAGACAGCGGAGGTTAACAAGGAAGTTCCGCCATATGCCTTCACTTGATACTTGTATGTGTTACCTATGTTGAGTTCATAATCATCCGTCGTTGTACCGGTTAAGGTCTGTAATAACGTAAAAGGCGCATTGTTCTCGGATCTGTACAACTCGTATGCAGTGGCCCCCGATACAGGTGCCCAATGGATTTTGGCGTTGGATACTTCGGATTCGTTCTTCAGCACAAACAGTGTTGCAGCAATCTTGGTCTCTTCACCAGCAGCATGAACAGTTTGGGCTGAGGACGTTAAATGAACTGTTAACAACATCAATGCAATGACAATAACCATCCACGATTTACCTTTGATCATGTCTCATCATCTCCTTTTTTAGAAGACCAACCTTCCTGTTGTCGGAAGGCTGATCCAGGTGAAACTTGACTTTATTTCAAATTCATCAGTGTCATTACATCCGTCTCGCTGGCTTGGTTGTACCATTCGTTAACTTCATCGATAACGGTGTCTCCGCCTTTTTCGTGCCACTGTTTCACAAAGATATCAAATGCTTCAAGCGGCTCATTGCCATATATGATTTTGGTAAAAGTTTCTTGTTCCATGGTGGTCAACTGTTCCCACACATTTTGCATTGTCTGCGTTGGTGGACCGTTAAACGCATTGGGCAGCAAAACATCCTTGTTTTCATATGAAATTCGGTATCCGTCCTGGGTCGTTTGGTCCTTTGAAGCGCTTTGAATGAGGACGCCTGTGTCGGCTTTAACTCCATTCGCCAGATCATAGTACGATTGACCGGGACCATCCACACTCGGTGTATTTTTGGTGAATGCCATTTTCCCAACGCCTTGTATAGCCTCTAATGGCTTATTAAATTTGGTTGGATCAAAAATCACTTCGTCGTTGACGATATCGTAATCGTATCCCTGAGCGTAGCCGTATTTGAAATCCCCCGTGCTGAACGCCGCATCGTACATTTTATCGTAGTATAGGAAGAAGGCTTCCATGTTCTGAAAATCCTTGTTAAACATGAACACGCCATCGTTCAATTGGGCGGATTGATAGGTCTTATCACCGTTCACGCCTTGAATGGTCGGATAAGCACTGATTTTTGCACCATTCACATTTTTCTCCACGTCCTTCACACTGTCGTACAGCCAAGGACGACCAATGATGATACCAGCTTTCCCCTCTGTAAAATCGGACAGTGCATCCCATGCACCTTGGGTGGCCAATTCTTTGTTCAAATACCCTTTTGCATACCAATCGCGTAACTTGGCAAGTGCCTCTTTGTTGCCATCAGCCACAGATCCATAGGTGAGTTTGCCATTGTCGTTATACCATTGCCTTGGAAGATGTTTGCCCGTGTATGCGCTAAAAATCATGACCGGATCGCTGACCCAGCCTGTATTGTAGGAATCTTTACCCGAAAATGTAAAGCCATATGTGTCTTTCTTGCCGTTCCCATCCGGGTCCTCATTAGTGAACGCCGCGATGACTTGTTCAAACTCATCAATCGTTGTTGGCGCTTTCAAATTCAATTGGTCCAACCAGTCCTGGCGGATCAACATGACTTCGCCTTCCGTCAGGTTCGGCGCAATCGCCATCCCGTAGACCTTGCCCTCCCTAACCACTGGATTGAAGGTGGTCGGGTATTGTTTATATATTTCTTTTATCCGGTCAGGCATGTAGGTTGAGATGTCTTCTGTAATCTCTTTGACCTGCCCCGACTCGATCAGATCATTGACCAGCATGGTATCATAGACGGGCAGAACGTCTGGCAGTTTTTCCGAACCCGTCAACGCTAGCCGCAGCTTGGTATTATACTGGGAAGCATCCCCGCCCAGCAGGGTGGTTTGGATCTTGATACCCAGGTTTTGTTCGCCCCAACGGGTCAAAACATTGTCATTCAAAGTTTCACCGTTGATGTACTTTCCGGCGTTTTCATCCTGTTGTTTGGCGATGGTGATCGTAAATGGCGGATCATATTTTCCATCTTTGAGCACCGATGCCGGTGCGGTCTCGGAAGCATTCTCCCCTTTGCTACAGCCAGCCACAAGCATGGCCGACAGTATGACCAGACTTACCGTCTTCCACAAATCATATCTTTTCTTCATGAATTCATGTCCCCTTTACTCTAACTATTCTTTGACGGCTCCTAGTACAATTCCCTTTACGAAATATCGTTGCAAAAATGGATAGACCAAAATGATCGGGAGCGTGCTGACGAAAATTTGGGCTGCCTTGATGCTCTGTTCAGACATGGCTGCCACCTCAGACTGGCTCATCGCCATATTTTGCATATTGCTCTGCACAACAACGGTCTGTAGGAACGAAGCCAGCGGATACTTGCTCGCATCCGACATGTACAATATCCCGTCAAACCATGAGTTCCAGTGCCCCACCATAATGAACAAGGATACGGTCGCAATGCCCGGCAGAGATAATGGTAAATATATTTTGCTGAGGATTACAAAAAAGGACGCTCCGTCAATGAAAGCTGCTTCTTCCAAAGCTTTTGGAATCGTTTTGAAAAAATTGACGAGAAGAATCAAATTATAGGCACCAAAAGCGCCCGGAAGCACAAGAGCCCATATGGTATCCTTTAATCCAAGGGCTGTGATCAATATGTAAGAAGGTATCAATCCCCCCGAGAAGAGCATGGTGAAGATAAAAAACCACATGAGCACGTTGCGTCCCCGGAATTCCTTGGATAGGGCATACCCTGCACAGGTGAGGATAAACATGCTGATGGTTGTACCCAATACGGTCCGAGTGATGGATGTCAGCATGGCACCGTTGAAATTGGAATTGTTGAACGTTTTTACATAGGCGTCCACATTGAACCCCACCGGCCAAAATGAAACCATATTACCGCTAATGGCCGCTTTGCTGCTGAGCGATTGCGCCAATAGATGAAGCAGTGGTAGAAAACACGCCAGCCCCGCCAGTATCATGAACGCGTAATTAAAATAGGAGAATACTCTATAGCCTGTCGTTTTATGGTACATGATCCCTCTCCCTCCTTGTTAGAATATTTTGTAATTGGCATATTTATAGGCCAGCCTGTAGGAGACAACGATCAAGATCAAGCTAATCCCCGATTTGAACAGTCCTACAGCGGTCCCGAAGCCATATTGTCCGTTTAACAAGGATGAACGGTAGACATAGGTATCAATGATATCTCCTGTACTGTAGACAAGTGGATTGTACAGATTGAAGACCTGATCAAAGCCCGCATCCAGAATATTGCCCAAACTCAGCGTAGAAATGACGATAATCATGGGCAACATGCTAGGCAAGGTAACGAATCGAATCTGCTGCCGGCGTGTGGCACCATCAATCTCGGCCGCTTCGTAATAAGAAGGATTAATTCCCGCAATGGTCGCCAAGTAGACAATCATGCCGAAGCCAAAGCTCTTCCACACATCGCTGATTACAACTGTGAATCGAAACAGATCAGGATCACCCAGGAAGTAAATGGGATCGTTCCCGAAAATTCGGGTCAAGATGTGGTTGATGCCTCCGTCCAAACCGAGAATGTCAATCATCAAGCCTGCCACAGTAACCCAGGACAAGAAATGCGGCAGATACACCAGTGTCTGAACACTTTTTTTAATGCCCATATTTCGGATCTCACTCAGCAGAATAGCCATGACAATCGGAACGATGATGCCAACAATAATTTTAGAAACAGCGATAATTAGCGTATTGACGATCGCTTGTGTGGCCTCTTTATATTGGAAAATCCGTTCGAAATTATCTAACCCGATCCACCGTGAACCTGTGATGCCCAGCCAGGGTTTGTAGTCCTGAAATGCCATGAGCAAACCTACCATCGGGCCATAAGAAAAGATGCAGACAAACACAAATGCGGGAATACACAGTACATACAAGGGCCAGCTTTTCTTAATTTCCTTTTTGAATGAACTCCGCTGGGAAAGCTTCGTTTTTGTTTTTTTTGCGGATCTGGCGGGCACAATCTCGTTAATGTTGCATACCTCCTCTATGATGGTTCTTCGAAAGCGATCCTTGAAGATAAGCTTAACAAAAGCGCTTTCACTCCAAAATGCCAAAATTTCAAGATCATCACCCCGCCCTGAAGCATTTTAAAACCGCTTTCATTTCTCACTGTTGCTGCCCTTCCGCTTTTCTAAGGTTTGGCTTATATTAAAGTTAATCCGATATGGATTTTAACTTCTGTGTTTGGCGATATGAAAGGAAAAACATATGATCCGAAAAATGTATATGAAGCGATTCATCTATTTCTTTGTTTTTTTTCTGCTGCTGACGTTAAGTTTGTTTTTCGTGATGAATCGATTGAGCTCCAAGACACTTGAAGAAAATCTGATTGGCGCTTCCAAAAACCAGCTTGACTATGTGAAAGGCATTCTTGACGGGATTATATACGAGGCTAACATGTACGGAGTTCAATATGCAGCTGACAGTGATGTACGATTTTATCAGAGGCATGTTATCGAGCTGAACAATTACGATTCCCAAATGAAGAAAAACGAAATCGTTGATCGCTTGCGGCAAACACTCCTATCCAGTCGATCGATTGAATCGATCGGCATTTACTGGAAGTCTGAAGAAACGTTTCTGTCCACCAACAGTACCCCGGAGGCGAGACTTCCGTTCAAGGATGTTCATGGGCGGGGATGGCACATCGTCGGCAATAGTTTGTATTACTTCGCCCTCTACCCTTACATTCAAAAATCAGGACAAACAGAACCGACTCAGTACGTCGTTGGTGTAAAGCTGAATACCGATTATTTGAAAAATCTGCTGAAAAAGGCTGTGAACAACGACAGCTCAAATGCTTTTTTTTGGTTTAATTCCCAACAGTTATGGAGTGAGAAAGAAGTCGACGATGATCTATTGAAAGCGGTTACTGAAATGCTTTCTCCACAGCCGGAGATCACTTTGAAATATGATTATCACACCAATTCAGACGACTATTATGTTCTTTCCCGATATATTGAATCAATTGACGCCTACCTGATTACATATACACAGACGAATGATTTTCTGCAACCGATTGACCGCAACCGCAAAGTTTTTTTTGCCAGCATTTTAGCCGTTTTCACGCTTGGTCTGGTTGTGATCTTTACGTTTTACCGGAACTATTACCGTAATATTCGTTTGTTGGAGCGGAAGTTTTCGCAGGTCGAACAAGGCAATCACAATACACGTATAACCGAAAATACGGATAGAGAGTTCTACAGCCTGTTCAGAAGTTTTAATCATATGGTTACCGAGATCCAGGATCTGTTCGTATCCTTGAAAACCGAAACGGAACTAAGACGAAGTGCCGAACTTCAACAACTCCAGGCTCAGATCAATCCTCATTTTTTGTACAACAGTTTGTTTTTCATCATGTCGGTGGCTCAATTTTCACCTGATTCTGTCATGCGCATGAGCAAACATCTGGCTGAATATTATCGTTATTTAACGAAGTTGGATCGGCATGAAGTCACGCTGGAAAGCGAGCTTCAGTTTGCGGAACATTTTCTGATTATTATGGCTCTTAGCAAAAAATTGGAGTACAGCATTGATCTGCCACCTGAACTGTCCTCCCTTCCCCTCATGCCGCTGATCATCCAGCCAGTGGTTGAAAATGCGATTCAACATGGAATCGAAGGACAACAAGGTGCCCATCGGGTGACGATTGATGTAAAACAGACGGAGTCTGCGATAACGATCAAGGTTTCCGATGATGGTAAAGGTCTTTCGCTAGATGATATCCGTAGCCTGGAGGCTCGGATTGAGAGTGATACCCCGCCTGAAGGAATTAAAGGCGTAGGGCTCTGGAATGTAAATCGACGGCTGAAAAATACGTACGGCGAACTTAGCGGGTTACATTTTACTACTAATGATTGGGGCGGCTTGTCCGTCCTGCTGCTCATCAGCATTCCCGAGGTGAAAGGAGATAACGAATGCGATTATTAATTGTGGATGACGGACATTATGTCGTTGAATATATGAAGCACTTACTCGATTGGAACACCTTTGGCATTGATCAGATCGAGACGATGACCAATTCGATTGAAGCCCGAGAGATGCTGACCCAAAAGCATATCGATATTCTGATCACTGACATCCGAATGCCTGAGGTCTCAGGTATTGATCTGCTTCAACATATCCACCAACATAGTTTGCCAACCAAAGTGATCATTCTCTCCGGCTATTCCGAGTTCGAATATGCGCAACAAGGAATTCGTTTAGGTGCGCTCGACTACCTGCTCAAACCTGTCGACAAAGATGATGTGGAGAAAGCCATGTCGAAAGCCATCAATAATATTACAAAGACACGGCCCGCTCAACCTAGTTCATGGGAGAACTTCGATGGATTGGAGTTTCTGCTATCGCTGCTTAGTCATAACGAGACATTAAGTAAGGAATATGAGGCTTATGCTGAATTTATAGGGCGTCGTCGTATGTGCTGCTTCAAGCTGGACGGTTTCACACAGGAACATGAGGATGTTATAAAACATGCTGTCGGAGACAAACTGGATCGTCTCGTTTGGACTGCGGGCACGCGACTGTTCTCTCTTGTTACGGAAGAAGCTGCTGGGGAACTAACTATTGAACTGGAGCAATCGGTCGTATCCCCTCCCTTTACATTGACCGATCGCAACGTGACCCGGCAGATGTTTTACAGGTTTTTCCTTAATGAGGACGTACGTGCGGACGACTTTGTTGGCTTATTAGGCTATTCTCCATCATGTGGTGATTGGGAGTCAGCGGGAAATATCATTAAAAAATATGATCAAATCCATCTCCATAAGCAAAAAGTAATCTTTCTTATGGAGACCATTCTATATGTATATCTGACGGATAAGGATCGCGATCCCTCTGAAACCGTGGAGTGGATATTCAACCAGTTACGCTATCCTGATGAACTATCCTCAACTCTCATGGGTCGGGTCAGTCGGATCAGAAACAACAAACAGATGTCCATTCAAACCATCGTTGACAAAGTACAAACGTATATCGAAGACCATCTGTCACAAGGCCTTAGCCTGGATGAACTGGGCAAAGTTGCCCATCTCCATCCCGTCTACTTTTCCAAACTGTTTAAACAGGAGACGGGCGAAAATGTGTCAAACTACATTTCCAGGAAGAGGCTGGAGAAAGCTTCTCAACTGCTTCAGGATTCGGAACTCCGTGTAGCCGATATAGCACAGATGGTTGGTTACCGAAAAAATCAATATTTTATCCAGTTATTCAAAGTGGAATACGGAGTTACGCCCTACCAGTACCGCAGAAATATGATCCATCAATGACTTTGGTTGAATATGTTATTTAAATGTTATGTCCAATGCAGTATAGTAAAAGCCCAACATCCACTCTTGTGATTACAGAGTGAGTTGGGCCTATTTAGTGCCGTTTAACCTTGAGTTAGGTCGATCATCTTATCGAAGCAATATGAATCTCTGTCATAGCCTCCGTTATACTCATAAAAAGCATGGGCGTTGGCTCGCTTCATTCCGCTGCATAAGAGCGTTATTTTTTCTTAACCGGTATCCAGATTTCTTTTGAAACATTCCCATGCCATGACATTCCATAATACATTTCGAAAGTAGGGCCCCTCAACCTGTTCGTATTCAGATGTCGGAAACCACCCAAAACGCATCCGGCGAATCATACCCATATTTCATGGCGCCATTCATCCTGTCAAACCAATCCATCGTATTCCCTCCCTTCAAGGTATTTTTATGGGAAATAATTAAAGAATACCTTGCAGTTTCTGCACGAAAAAGTCAGCAAAAAAATTGCTCTTGTGGTTTTTACCTAAAAAGATATCCGTCCTAACTTTGTGCTGATTCACTTATTCCCTATGAGTGGTTCTTTTAAGGGATAGAACTTCCGTTTATTTATTAGCTACAATTGTAAATTCCCATGGAATATTCTCATTTCCCCAACCACGATGCTCATCAAATTTCTTTATATTAAAGCCAGATGTGATAACGGAATTTATTATTTCGCTAAGAGTATACAGCCTAATCGAAACATCTGGAAAGTTCTGTTGTTCATCTTGATCGAAATAATGTTTATATGCTACATCGCCACTATGCAATTCTTCGTCAAAGTAGTTTGGTTGGATTGGGTATTCGATTTGAGAATTAGAGGAAACGAAACATCTTCTTAAAGGATGAAAATCACTCAAAATCATTACACCATCATCTTTAAGTAATGAGAACAGTAGAGACATGAATTTTTCAATGTCATTGAAATAGTGTAAAATTCCGCCTTCCAAATATAACAGGTCAAAATGACCACTATACTTTTCTAAATCTATATCATAAATATCAGTAACAACATATTGTATAGAAACATTAGCGGAGTCTGCCAGTTCTAGTGCATATTTTTTGTTTTCTTCAGATATATCAAATACGGTTACATCTGCGCCTAACAGAGCTAATGGGACTGCTTTTCTTCCGTTTGAACCACATAGGTTAGCAATCCTTTTTCCTGCAATCTGTTCAAAATACTGCTTATGTTTTTTAAGCTGTGCTAGGGGATTCGCTAATATTTGTTGTGCTTTTTCCTTAGGTGAACCATCTCGTTTGTTCCAAAACTCATATGCCCGATGTTCCCAAGCTACCTTATTTTTAGCACTTTGTTCATTCATACTAAGTCAAATCTCCCTTCTATTACCCTGTTATGATAGCGCATACAATTCTATAGTAGAATATGGGCTGAAGCCCTATCCTATATAAACAACAATACTCAACACTCCACCGAATTCTTTAAAATAAGAATATTCTCTTGAAGGAACGTATGATTTTTTTCAATTCCTCTTTTTTTACACCAAACAACTGCGCTGAAAGCATCGTAAAAATCGTAAAATGGCAGCACTCTTTCCAGAGCCAACATAGGTCGAATCGATTGATAACCTTTAATGAACGGTATCTTTGTTCTCGGATTGGCTTTCCAAATATATCGATTAACTTTTGTGAAATCTATTTCCGAGGAACCACTACGAGCACTCTCGAAATCAATAATGCCAGCAACCTCGTTACCATTCACCAATATATTACCTGGTCTAAAATCCATGTGAACAATGCATGGTCCGTCAGGATGCGGTAAAGCAGAGAAAACTCCATCAAAGTGATGAATACATCTCTCATACAATTCAGAGTCGAGAATTTCTTTACATGGCTCTTTCCACTTTTCAAAATTACTTTTGATATGTAATCTCCAATTATTTTGGTCAAGTAACTTAAAACCATCTGTTACATGGTAACCATACCCAGGAGTATTAACCTCATGGAGCATAGCATGATATACGCCAATCTGAAAAGAAAGTTTCTCATCAATCTCTCCTGTACAAGGCATACCTTGAATTGCTGAAAGGAGCAAAGCTCCAGCAGCACTTTCATCCCCGTACCATATGTCCAATACCTTAGGAACCGGTATTACACCCTTTAATTGTTCAAGCATCTGAAATTCACGGAATAGTTTATCCTTATTAAAAGGGATTTTCACAAACACGTTTTCTCCACTGACGAGAGTAAGTTTGTATACATCAGAACTAAATGACTCTGGAACATCTTCGATATTTAAGACATTCAACTTTAGCTTTTCTATAACTTTTAAAATGGTATTCATATGTCGCCTCCTGTTTTGGAAGATTTCTTCCGATTTTATTACGAGGTCGCGAAAAGAATACATGGATCAAGGCAGATTATTCTATGAAAAATATTTTCCTGAGTGTAAATCTTCTATTTCTTGAGAAAGTCTTTTAGTATGTAACTTCATATAACATTGAGCTTTTTGCAAAATATCTGTATGCCCACCTAGATCATACAAGATTGTAGTAGATAACACTTGTACAATATAAAGGCTCGTTTGAGTTGCCATCCATTCAAAAAAATTGAAAAACTTCTCAATTTGTTCTGTATCATCATTTTCACGAAGCAATCCTTCAACATAAGTAGCCACTTCATCACCAAAAAACACATGTCCTAGAAACTCTTGATATAAATCCAAATGTTCTATATAACTATCGTGGAATTCAGGAAAAAGTTCTAAAAATTGATTGATTAAAATACCTTTGTCCATTCTCCAAGCTCCCTACCTTCCTGCCTGCAAATACTTACTGTTCTTTTCGTTTAAAGAACATCTTGCCAACCATGAGTCCCATAGCAGATGAACAGATCAGATATCCAAAGAACAAGAAAAGTAAATAAACACCATGAAGATCTGCGGGAATCTGTTTTACACCTTCAAACCAAACCAAACGGAAAGGATAAAAAATGACTACCCAAATGATCAGCAAGAAAAGAAGAAAATTAATTATTTTTAGCACAATAATGATCCTTTCAAGCCTGAGTGCAAACAGTTGAATGTACATGCTTCATTTTTCATTTCACATTACCTTACCACTGCCCGCACTATAATAGTTAGCTTATGTATTAGAGTTGATATGTTGAATCTATAAAAACTACAAATTATTACAGGAAACATTAGGGACATTTCATATTCTAACAACCTAAGGTAAACACCTCTCTGTTAAATAACGTTAAAGTTAGGTGGAAATTCGTATCTTGCTTTCAGTTTAGGACGATGATCGCTACGGTATAAAGAAGCCTTTTCTTTTATCGAAACGGGCTTCTTTATGCATTTCACGATAGCACTTTATGTTTACTTGACATTAGGGCTGTTTTCATACGTAGCTAAGTTTGATCTTTTCTTCTTTCTTGGCTGTCCATTCCAGGACAGATAGGTCCACATCCGGAGGAGGTACTCGACAGGCCCATTGCGGAACTTCTTAAAATATAGCGGACTGAGCCACAATTGAATGCCGTACACAGCAAGCGCAATAATAGCTCCGATAAAAACGCCAGCGCTTCCAAACAGTCCCAAGCCATATCCATAGAAAATCGTCGTACAAATTACGCTTTGCATCAGGTAATTCGTCAACGAGAGACGGCCGACCGCCTCGAACCTGCCCATCAGGCTGGAACGGCGTTTTCCAGCATATAACAGCGCAAATGCGTATATGTATCCCAGTGAAAGCAACGTTCCTCCAAGCGTCCCCCCGATACCGATACCGAGCCAACCTTCCGCACCCCATTGTGGCGCCAATACGCCGTATGCTTTGAGTATCAAACCAACTGGGATCAATAACGATGCCCGGCGAAGATACATAGTCCGCATCGATTGTGGATCGCTAAACGTGCCGGTTCTGGCAGCGTGCATGCCGAGCAGGAACATCGGCACTGTCATGAGTGGCGCTAACATCAGGGCTATCAGGGCGTATGACAGCTCCAAATCCCCGCCGTATGGATCGCCGTTATTACTGAAATTCCTGATTTCCGCGTATGTGCCGCTACCGTATACATCCTGACTTTGAATGATGTAGTTCTCCATATGAATGGACTCAATCGCCAGCGGGTTCATCGGATTAGATGCCGGGAGACCAAGTATCCCCGCTCCCATGAGTAGCAGTACAGCCCAAATGAGCAGCGTTATAGGCTTCCGATTAAGGAACATGAGCAGGAAGAAACCGAGTACGCCATAAAAAGTCAGGATATCTCCTTCCCACAGATAGATGATGTGTAGTAATCCAATTCCAAACAGTAGCAGAAAACGGCGTGCCAGATGACACTTTGGTCGTAAATCTCGTGATTTTAGGCTTTCCGAGAGCTTAACCATACCGAAACCAAACATAAATGCAAAAATCGGCATAAAACTGCCCACCACAGTGATCAGCAGGAACGAGAGAAAAGCCTGATCTGCTCCGCCAATCCCGAACAGTTGGGGTTTGCTCTGGCCATACATTCCATATTGAAAAGCCAGCATATTCGCCAGCACAATGCCGGCCAGACTGAATCCACGCAGTCCATCAATGACTTGAATGCGCTTTTTTGATGTGCTCAATCAATCACCTCTGTCTATAACATAAAGATCAGATTTAAATATACGTTAAATCCTTCCATAATTTCAACATAAATTAATAAGTGAACGTTTATATTAAGATTTACTTTGACGTACCAATAAAACAAAGACAAAAAAAGTCGCTAAATTTAGCGACTTTCAGTTTGGACACCTTAAAGAGTGACAATGATTGGACCATTTTTAGTAAGAATAATCGTATGTTCTATTTGAGCTACATAGCTGTTTTTAGTAACAAAGGTCCAGCCATCTCCTGTCTGGACTACTTCTTCTTCTGAAGTTGAGATAAATGGCTCGAATGCGATAACCATGCCTTCTTTTAACAATTCATCATCCGATGTATCATTATAATTGTAGATGTGGTCAGGTGCTTCGTGTATTCCACGTCCAACACCATGTCCTGTAAGGTTTTTAATAACCGTTAATTCATGCTGTCTTGCAGTTTGGAATACGGCTTTTCCGATTCCGCTTTTTTTGGAGCCAGGTTTTGCTTTTTTGAGACCTGCTTCAAATGCCAGTTTAACAACGTCGCATATTTTTGTTAACACTTCTGCACCTTCGCCTACGACAAACGAGATTCCCGTATCTGCAAAATAACTGTTCTTGGAGCCAGACACATCAATATTGACGATGTCCCCTTCTTGAATAACCCGATCTCCCGGAATACCATGTGCCACTTCTTCATTAACACTAATACAAGTAAATCCCGGGAAATTATATTCACTTTTTGGAGCAGAAACTGCGCCAGCTTTCTCAAAAAGCTCTCCTGCCAAATCATCAAGTTCTTTAGTTGTTACGCCTGGGATGGTTCTTTGAACCAATTCATCTCGAATAGAAGCCACAATTTTGCCAATTTCCTTCAAGCCATTAAAATCTTCTTCTGTTCTTGCGATCATTTTTTCTTACCTCACTATCTTTTATCATTAATTGATTACATAAGTATTTTTTAGATTGAACATTAGATAATCATATCCAAAGCTACAAAGCTTCGCAACTTTTTTATCCACATGTGAGTGTGGTTGTTCTCTTGTTTCTTCTGTTAATGAAGCTCAATTCTCCATCTCTTCATATGTTCTGCGCCATAAGTGAGGGTATAGTTTTGAAATAGTTCTTGTATGGTAGTGATCTGTTCAGCAATAACATTACTACTCGTTCTGACGACAAATACAGGAGAAATATTGTTTTCCCTGAATTGGTTGAGCAGCCATGTCAAAACTTGAAAATCGTTACGGTTTGCAATATCCAAAGTTTCTTCAAATCCAAAAACGTTGTTGGGGCTTAAGTTGTTTACCTGAAGGATCATTTCAAGATACGCTTGTGAATCACCTTTTACTAATTCAGATAACCTGATCAAATATGGAGCAGTTGAATTTTGTTCATTAGGCCCAAATATATCAATGTGAATCCATTTATTTAGTTCGCTGTTTACTGTCTCAGGAATTTTAAATAATCCGCGATGGCTTGCGAGAACTAATACCGGATCGATGATTTCTCTACAGTGATTTTTCATCTCTTGTTTCTTTTTATGTTGTTCACGAAATGCT
The DNA here is from genome assembly GCF_050990605.1 of Paenibacillus amylolyticus. Taxonomy (GTDB): domain Bacteria; phylum Bacillota; class Bacilli; order Paenibacillales; family Paenibacillaceae; genus Paenibacillus; species Paenibacillus amylolyticus_H. The sequence continues at coordinate 3,135,729 of NZ_CP158832.1, read as the reverse complement.
TTCGGTCCTTCCGGGAAAATCTTATTAAATCGTTGATAAAAATATCTGGGCGAAGAAAAACCACTCTCGATTGATATTTCTACCAGACTTCGATCTGTCGTCAATAATTGTTTGATTGCATGATCAATGCGCAAGTAATGAAGTAAATTTTGCAGCGTATCTCCTATCAATAACTTAAATTGTGATGACAAATAATCTAAATTTAAATATTCCTCGGTATGTTTGGCGATCTCATTCAAAGATGGCTTGTTAATAAACCCCTTATCATTAAATAAATAACCATATATTCTTCCTATTCGTTGCAGCTTGGTCGGGTTCCCTTCAAACATTCTTTTCGCATCAAAATTCATAATGAGCAGGTCCAACAATTGTTCGACTGTATTCTTTAACGTTAAAAATGGCATCTCACTCGTAGTTACAATTGGAGTTATTAACGTGCATATGGCCTCAATGATTCCTTCTACTCGTTCTAATCCTAGATATGCTCCAGGGCTAAATTCATGTGTAAACCAGACATATGATAAATCGGAAAAATAAGCTTTTGCAAATTCAGTATCGATATTTATTTGGAGGACGACATTATCTTCATCGGTCTCCCATAGACGGTGAACTTGATTGATATTGAAAATTTCTATTGCACCAGCACCTAGTTTTCTTTGTTCATCTGTAATAGCAACATGAATGCTACCTTCCAACACAATCACCACTTCAATGGAATTATGCCAACGGAACGGCTCATCTTTGACATTTAGAAACTGTACGTTCATGGGAGAACTGTCGGTGATATAACCCATACCACTCATCTTGGGATCTCCTCCTTTCACTCCAATTCAACGAATCCTAAGCAAGATTCGAGCAACATACGAAGAAATCTAAGAAATGTACCCACAACTCAAAGAAATGTGAATTGTTCACGCTTCTGCATTTTAGGAAAATGAATGATAGATCATCAACAAACTTTAATTGAAGGATTGGGGAGATATCCATGAATCAAATTCAAATCAGACATCAGCTTAATGCACATCAACAAGAACAAGTTGCACATTTATTTTACGAGGCTTTTCCATTGAAAGTAAAACATCTTTGGTTATATGCAAAAACGAAAAAACAAGCAGTACAACTATTATCTCGGTCTATTCAATTTGAACAAGGCATTTACGCATTAAGAAATGAAGAAGTGGTTGGGTTTCTTGGTTACAATATCGGCAAAAAAGCGTTCACACCTGCCAATTATACAGCTTTTCGGAACGTGTACTCCCCATTTGTAGGGACATGGCGATTTTTATGTTATGCGTTTTATCTAAAATTTCATTTGTATCACGAACATGTATTACATATTGACCCTATTGCCGTATCTGAAGAAGCTCGTGGTCATGGAATAGGTAAATTGCTATTAAGTAAGTTGGAACATGTCGCAATCAATAAGGAAATTACTAAAATCAATCTAGAGGTCGTGGATACCAATCCTTCGGCACTAAAATTATATGAACGGTTCGGTTATATGCTCAAAAAAGAACTAAAATCCGGCCCATTTACTGCCAAGGCAGGCTTCAAAAAAGTGATATTTATGCAAAAATGCTTAGTGATCTCCCATTCATCAATCAAATCAGAATAAAGGAGGACAAAGATCATAGTCAAAACGTAAAGGCTTTCCCGAGATGTGTTGAGCCAATGCCTCCGGTGATGCCATCGCCGTGTACATGTAAATGTCATCATTATAAAATAACTTCACTGACATTTATTTGTTAGTGAAGTTGTTAAAGTTGATAGTATTCCATTAACTCGGATACAACAGCAACAAGTCTGTCCTTCAAAAGCTGTGGTTCAATGACTTGAATGGATTTCCCGTAGGATAGCAGAAAATAGGGGACGTATGTATGAATTGATTTTTCATCAAATAAAAAGATGGCTTGATTGGGAGTCCGCTCTTTCAGATAATGTCCCATAAACCAATGCAGCCCCAAGTCATCCAATGCCTCTGATCGGCCTTCGATAACCAAGGAAATTAACCCCTCTTTGCCCACTACATCAGGTAACAAATTTTGCATAAATAATTCACGAGCAGAAATAGATTCCGAACGCTTAAAGCGCAGCGAAGTAGGCTTGATTCGCAGAATACGATCTGCCCGAAAGCTGCGAAATTCATTTCTCAAGTGGCAAAATGCAATGGTATACCATTTATTATTCCAGTAAACCATTCCATATGGGTCTATTACTCTTTTTTTGGGTTGTTCATCACGGCTTCTGCGATAATCAATTTCGACAGAGCAATCATTAGCCACGGCTTGCTCCAATTCCGCCAAAATCGGCTGAACGGATGTATTTCCCATACGATTGATAACGTTAAACCCGGCCAAATGACGACGAAGTTTGTTTTCCTGATCCTGATTTGAATACATTTTCAATTTGGATGTTGCATTGTCCAATGCCTCACTCAAAGGGTATCCAGCTTCTTTTGCAAACACAGCAGCTTGGAGAATTGCCTTTTTTTCATCAATATCAAATAACAGAGGTGCTTTGATATGCTGATTCAGCAAGCTATACCCGCCGTTATGACCGGTATCGGAAATGATTGGTACTCCACTGGCACATAATGCATCAATATATCGATATACGGTTCTTATATTGATTTCTAACTTTTCGGACATTTGTTTTGCAGTTACTTTGGTGCCTGAATTCAGCATCCACAGAATGGCTAACATATTATCGTTCTTTGGCATAACCTACATCCTCATCTTCAAATCATTATTGGATATCTCAACATTATATCAGTACAGCATATTTTACATAAAACAACTGTGTTGGGCTAAACTACCCAGAAATATATTCTCCGGTTTGGAGCGAAGGCCAATGAAGCAATCCACATCTAATATTAATACCTCCGAGGTTATTATTGTAGTTATCAATTCAATACTCGGAGCTGGAATTCTAACACTCCCTCGCACAATTAGTAAAGCAGTAGGAACACCGGATGTATGGATTTCTGTCATTTTAGCAGGATTAATTGTAACCACAATCAGCATCCTCCTTGTAACCTTGTGTCGTAGATTCCCCGGTAAAACGGTATTCGAATTTATACCTGAAATCACAGGTCAGTGGATTGCTTATCTGTTGGGACTTTTAATTATCTTATATTTTGTTGTTCTTTGTTCATTCGAAGTCAGAGTCATGGCCGAAATTACAAGTATGTACATCCTTGAGCGAACGCCTACTTGGGTCACTATTATGGTCAGTTTGTGGATTGGTATTTATATGTTAACGGGTGGTCTTAAGGTCATCATCCGAGTCTTTTCAATCGTGTTGCCCGTTACGCTTGCGTTACTAGCGCTGGTTTTCCTTTTAAGCAGCAAGATGTTTGAACTTAATAACCTCAGACCACTCCTGGGCGATGGATTCATGCCTGTGTTGAAGGGTCTTAAACCTTCGTGTCTCTCCTATTCTGGATATGAAGTTTTACTCATCATCACAGCCTACATGGTGGATGTGAAAGCGAGCAATAAAGCTGCTATATACAGCATACTTAGTTGTACGATTATCTATTTGGTCACGATTGTCACCGTGGTGGGGAATTTATCCTTGCCGGGAATTCAAACACGAATGTGGCCAACGTTCGACATGGTTCGGAGTTTTGAAATTGAGGGATTTCTTTTTGAACGTTATGAATCACTGTTCATTGTGTTTTGGTTGATGCAGATCTTTGCAACTTATGCTTTTAAACACTATTTTGCGGCAATCGGGATCCGAGATTTATTTCGTCTCAAAAATATTACGAGCATACAATTCGCGATGCTGCCGGTTTTGTATGTAATTGCTTCCTTGCCTAAAAACCTGGAGGAAACCTTAGCTTTGGGTGATTTTCTTGGCAATATATCCATTTTTCTATTTGGTTTGTTACCACTGCTACTGCTGGTCATTAGTTTTGTTCGTAAAAAAGGCGGGAAGAAGGCTTCCAGTGAAGCACTTAAGGCAAGCTGAATGTTTGGTTCTTATTGTGTGTGGACAGTAAAAAAACAAAAAAGCCGCTAAAATAACGACTTTTAATGGGAGTATATTTTCTCTATTATTTATTGAAAGTAACCTTCTCTGAACCGCCCTCAAAAATGATCGATGTGTCCCGCGGCTTCGATTCCGCAATTTTACGACCACCTCTGTAAGAATAAAGTACGCCGGCTTGTTTGCGAACAGCCTCATATTCATTCTCTGCTTCAAGTACGATGAAGTTGGCAGGTTTACCTTCTTCAATACCGTATACATCCTCGATGTGTAACGTTCTTGCGCTGTTTTTGGTAATGAGGTCAATCGAATTCACGATTTGGTCGTAACCAAGCAACTGGGAAGCATGAATTCCCATATGCAGCACTTGCAGCATGTTGCCTGTACCGAGTGGATACCATGGATCGAAGATGTCATCGTGACCAAAGCACACATTCAGACCTGCTTCCTGCAACTCTTTGACACGCGTCAGCCCTCTTCTCTTTGGATACGTGTCGAAGCGTCCTTGCAGGTGAATGTTGACCAGCGGATTCGAGACAAAGTTCAGATCAGCCATCTTCAGCAAACGGAACAACTTGTACGTATAAGCGTCATTATATGAGCCCATCGCTGTTGTGTGACTTGCCGTTGTGCGTGAACCCAGTCCACGTTCGTAGGCTTCCTTGGCAACAACTTCAACAAAACGGGATTGCTCATCATCGATTTCATCGCAATGGATATCAATGAGACGATCGTATTTTTCGGCCAGATCAAACGCAACTTTCATTGAATCAACGCCGTATTCCCGTGTGAATTCGAAGTGTGGAATGCCGCCGACCACATCAACGCCCATTTTTAGTGACTCTTCCAGCAATTCTGCCCCGTTTGGATAAGAGTGAATGCCTTCCTGTGGAAAAGCAACAAGCTGGATGTCCATATATGGAGCCATTTCTTCTTTTACTTCAAGCATCGCTTTAACGGCAATCAAGCTTGGATCGGTAACGTCCACATGTGTTCGTACATGCTGGATGCCCTGTGCCAATTGCCACTTGAGTGCCGTTTTGGAGCGAGTCTTGACATCCTCAAGTGTTAAGAAAGCCTTGCGCTCTGACCAGCGCTGGATGCCTTCGAACAGCGTCCCGCTTAGATTCCATTCCGGTTCACCTGCTGTGAGCGTTGTATCGAGATGAATATGAGGTTCAATGAACGGTGGCAGCACAAGCGATTCGTTGACATCCAGGATCTCCTCATTTTCGGCAGCTTCCAGTGATTGTGTAATTCTTTCGAACTTCCCTTCTTTCACAACGATATTCCATAGTCCTTCTTTACCCCGCAATTTTGCGTTTTGTATAATCATTTATTTTCCCCATTTCTTTGGTTTCTTTGGCAGGAACAATTATCATCAAGATGATATAAGCCGCTGCTGTGCCAATAAGTGCGTTCAGTGGTGTTACCCCAGGAGCCAATTGTGCAAATGCAACGCCGATGGCCCAAGCCAACATCGCAACCCAGTTTACATTTTTAAAAGACATGTCGGCAAATGGCTTATAATTTCTACGTTTCACAATGAAGTAATCTGCGATAATAATAGCCCCGATGGATGGTACCGCCGCGCCTAGTACATTCAGGAAACTGACGAAGTTGTTGTACATCCACATGGCGAATACGGTACCCACGATACCGTTTACGATGACGAAGAATTTCTTCGAAATTTTGGTGATGTTGGCAAAACCAAGACCCGAGGCGTACAGTGCATTATCGTTGGTCGTCCAGATATTCAGGCCCAGAACAATAATTGCCGGAATCATTAACCCTTGCAAGAACATGACCTCCGAGATATCGGCCAGGTTATAGGCCATCGCACCAACTGCACCGAAGAGAAACATGAGTGAGTTACCCAGGAAGAATGCAATAACTGTTGCGGTAACTGCCTGTTTGGATGTCCGGGAAAACCGTGCAAAATCGGGTGTCAGCGTTCCGCCGCTTATGAATGATCCGATACAGATCGTTAATGCTGCCGCCGCGGTAAGCGACTGAGTCGGCGTGTAATCAAGCAACCCTTGCAGACCACCCAGCGATCCTGCACCTTCGAACATGGAGTAACCACCGAGAATGGCGATCGCAGGAACTGCGATATAACTGAGAATGACGAGCGACTTCATGCCGTAGATAGCTGATGCTGTCATGGCAAGTCCGAACACCAGGATCAACAGGTATACGTTCCAGTCCATGGCTTTCGCGACCGGAATCGCGAACATGGCCACACCAACACCGAACCATCCAACCTGAGTGAAGCCTAGTAGAAACGAAGGCAGATACGATCCTTTCGCACCGAACGCATATTTAGCAAGCAAATGTGTGGACAGTCCCGTTTTGGCAGCGATATGCGCCAATGCTCCTGTATAGATACCGAGCACCAGGTTGCCTGCAAGGACGATGCCAATGAACTCCATAAACGTCAAGCTGACGCCCAACGTCCCTCCTGCCAGCATACTTGCTGAGAAAAATGTAAAACCGAGCATGACGGATAACGTCTTCCAAAAGTTGTTTCTTTGTGCTTTCGGCACCGCTTGCCATGAAAACTCTTGATCTTGTTTGCTCATCAGAATACCCCCAACATAAAGTGTATCTGATACCAAAAAAAGCAGAAAAAAGAGGCTACTCGTCAAGTTTTACACTGACAAGTAGCCTCTTTTTGCATCATAATCCGCGCGAAGACACAGAGCACCCTATTCGGAATATGCCCTGATTCTCGCGTGATTATGAAATCCGCTGCCCTTGCCAGCCTCTCTGGACTGAATTAAAGGTACCAGTATTCAATTACATACTATTATTTTGGAAAACTCTGCAGTTGTCAATGTCATTATTATCCAACAATTATTAATTCCTTCGTTTTTCGTTAGACGTATTCCTTTCAGAACGAGTCACTAGATAGCACTTAATAGTTCTTCAAAAGCTTTTATATTCGTGTCAAAATGAGGAACGGTTTGCGTTTCTTCAGCAGATTTGACCAGTTTTACAACTAAATCATTATAAGGTGTTGCAATTCCAGTACCTTCTGCCCTGCTTGACACAACCCCGTTAATATAATCAATTTCCGTTATGCGGTTCTTCTCCAGATCTTGAAGCATGCTTGCTTTGAGCAGTCTGGAGGGCTCCATCACGTAACGTAGTGTTTTCACCCGTTCAGGGATATCTTCTTTGTTGTTCAGTTCAAGTGAAGCAATGTCGAATCCATTCATTTTAACCAAAGTGACCCCGTTGGCGCGAGCAACTTTAATCGTCTCGTCCGCAATATGAGCTGCACTCACAATGCCGGCTTCGTGATCAATAATGTCCCCGTATTCCCCATTCAATGCAGCCGATAAACCACTGAATGCGTTGTTGATCAGCAATTTGGACCATTTGGTTCCAATCAGGTTATCGGAAATATGTGTTCCACCCACAAGATCCAACACCAATTTTACGCATTGAATTCGTTCAGTGATTTCACCATTTAATTCACCAATCTGAAAAGCATACTGCTTAAATTGAGTGTACTCGGTGGTCAGGCTTGATACACCTGGTTCAATGAATGTAGCGCCAAACTCAACGGAGCCTGCAATGACGCGTTTTTCACCAACAATAGACGCGACCTTCTCTTCCGGAATCCCATTCTGCAAGGAACACACCATACTGTCTTCACTTAAGAATGGAAGTAATTCCTGAAGGATGGAATCGTTATACAGTTGTTTGGTTAAAAGTAAAACGAGGTCATATTGTCCTGATTTCTGATCAGGAGTAATAGCTTTTACTTTGGCCTGAAACTCGGTGGTCCCCGTCACTTTAGCACCCGTTTGATTCAAAGCATCTACATGTTCCTGATATGCATCAATTAACTCAACGTCCAGTCCACCATCCGCAAGGTATGCACCTACGATGGTTCCCAAAGATCCTGCTCCTACAATTGCAATTCTCATTTTATTTTTCCTCCTTATTTCTCTTCCAGGTAGTTGTATACAGGTTGTGCAGCGTTCAAGGTTAAGTTGGTAAGGATATGAGAAGCAGATACAACTTCGAACACAGGCAGATCTGCAAGAGGTGCCAATGCGTGTTCGAACAGTTGCAGCCGGGCAGGTCCTGTCCAAGCCTCTTTCACTTCGATGTCTGTAATCTGAGTTCGGATCAGATCACATACTCTTAAATTCCCGGTATAGTCTGTCGCAATCTTAATCATGAAGTTAGGTCGGCATATCTCACGTTTGGCGAGTTCTTTATCCATCTCTACATGTTTATATCCCATCGTTGCCGTGGCTACACGCAGCGTTCCATAATCAAGTGTGCCGACAAGTGTATCTGAATCGGTATACAACTTCGGTGCGCCCAGCTTTTTCGGATAAGCGGTGAGTTCTCGACCACTTGCAATCGCGGGGAAATTGTCTACATACATCGAATGCACATAATCGCCCTCCTCCCCATTGAATTGCACAGGGATAACTTGTCCAGCTTCCGTGTAGGCGCCCAGCCCAGATACATCGGGCATCCACATCACTTCGAATTTAACCAAAGGTTCAGTAATTTCCAAAGGCTCGGGCACGGCTGCCCGCAACGCTTTTTCATCCGTTCGGTAAATAATGTTCAAGTATTCACGATTCACGAATTTGTACGGTGGCATTGGATATGCCGGAGCCGTTAGGGGTGTATTCAGATTTTTAGCTATGTTATTCACATCGATTTTCATCAAAGACACCTACCTTATACATTTAATTAAGTTTTCTTATATGGAAAATTTGAACTGTATCTCATAAAAAAAATTCTACATCAATATTTAAATTTAATATAATACATAATAAGTGCTAAATATATTTATCAGAATAAATAAGGAGTGCGCGTGAATGGAACTGCTTCAGCTCAAATATTTTCAGACCGTTGCCTACACCGAACATATCTCCAAGGCAGCTGCACAATTGAATATTGCTCAACCTTCCCTAAGCTTGACGATCAAAAGACTTGAGGATGAACTGGGTACTCCTCTATTTCATAGGAGAGGACGTAACATTCAATTGAATGCCTCTGGTGAGATACTTTTGAAGCACGTAAACCGAATTTTTATCGAAATTGAAAATGCAGAGATGGAGATCAGAGCGGAGGAACAGCAAATATCCAATACAATCAGAATTTCCATTACGAATACCCGATTTTTCACTGGTCTCATTAGTGATTACATCAACGGTTCCCCTGAAACCAAACTTCATCAGGGTATCGGGACCCGTAGTGAAATTATTACAGGATTGAAGAAAGGCGACATGCATCTGGGTATAACGGGGCATCCGATTCTGGATGAGGAGATTGAGAGTGTTGTCTTGGTCGAGGAAGATATTGTTCTGGTCGTGCCTACGGATCATCGATACGGCGGAGAGACAAGCATCTCATTAAGTGTCGTTGCTAGCGACCCCTTTATTACACTTGCCGATAATAAGGAGTACAGCCGGTTTACAACCATGCTCTGTGAAAAAGCAGGCTTCCTGCCCAATCTTGCATTCGAGGTCGATTCGCATACACTGCTTGAAATTATCAGGCTTAACCAAGGTGTTGCATTACTTCCGATCTCCGTATGTATGTAGAAAACTGGGGTTACGTTATGTAAAAATTGCTGATGATTCAGCGATATATCCCATTAGCCTATCCTGGGTCAAACAAAAATGGTTATCTGCTTCTGTTATAGAATTTCGTGATTTTATTACTTCGTACTATGCAGAAAATGGGTGCTTATATAAAGTGGAATAGATTGACTTAACATATGAAAAATGTTAAATAATACAAACAAAGACCACGTTACTCCTGTTGAAGGAGACATGGTCTTTGTTCGTTATCTACGCTTAGCTGTATTGCAGTCTATCCTTGTACCAAACGTCCGGAATCATCTCACGCTCCAGTTCCAACAATTCGTGGATGATCTTGTCTGCATCACTAATGGAATTCACAAGCGGGTCAGTGAGCATCGCCCTTCTCAGTTTCTCATAGCTTTGTTCCAGTACAGCTTCCACTGTAAGCTCATGCGTATCCAACACAAGTTCTTGCATCCCTCGTATCCCACGTGGCATCTCGCCTACATGGAGTGGTTTCACTCCGTCCATATCTACATCGCAGAGTAGTTCCAGGAAGGAATCCGCATTCATGTTGGTTACCGCGCCTTGATTGAGTGTATTGATAAAGAACTTTTTACCCAAGTTCCCCACCATGTTCTCGATGATGTCGGTCGCATGATCCGGTCCGAAGGTACTCATGTAATCGGAGACCGGGATGTTTCCTGTAAGGAAGTCATCGACCTGCTGCCACATCTCATCGTGGCGCTGATACCTGTCCTCTGTCTCCCAGATCGATAATGGAGGAATGGGATCTGCAATTTTGCCAAGACCCTGCCAATATCGAACGTATTCCTTCGTATGCGCGGTACAAGTAGGAATGCTTCCGAAAATATCATACAGTTCATAGGTAATTGCATCGTTAAAAAGAGCTTTTGCGCCGCGATCACCGCCGTTATTCTCCTCACCTGCCATCTTGCGCATGGCTTCTGCGATAGTGGGCATTACATTCTTTCCTTCATACTCGGCTTTGAGCAGCCAAGTGAAATGATTGACACCAGCGATGCGAAAATCGAATTTCTGGTTGATCTCATCGGTGAACTGGCTATGGTCTCCAATGATTCCGGCTCGTACGGCATAATAGGCTTTTTTATGCGGCATATGATGACTATCGCACAGCGCAAACGATTTAAGCTTCGGAGCATATCGATGTAATGCGATGCCATGCACGGTAGACGGGTTAATATAATTGATCACCCACGCATCCGGACACAACTCCTCCATGTCTTTGGCGCAATCCATAATAATCGGCAGTTCCCGCATGGCGCGAAAGATTCCGCCCGGGCCAATCGTATCGCCGGAACACATACGAATTCCATACTTTAGAGAAACTTGGCAGTCAATGCCCCGATATTTCACGGATTGCTCCGCAAAGCTGAGTACAACGAAGTTGGCTCCCGGGAGCACGTGTCTTCTGTCCACTGAACCCTCAATCTTTAGGGATACGTTGTTCTCCTTGGCGACCATTTCCGCTAGTTTTACCATTTTCGAGAGCCGTTCCTCGTCCGTATCCACCAAAGCCAGTGTTCCCTGATTCAAATATGGGGAGTGAACCATCTGCCAGATGGACTGACGACCAAAAAACAGGCTGCCCGCCCCAATAACGACTACCTTTGGATGCTGTGTGTTTGTAGCATTCATCAATACCCCTCCTCGTAACGATATAAGTTCATTATAGGTGAGTGGGCTGAAATCGGAATGTGTGATAGTTTTCAATACATGTCATATCGTACGATGGTTAACAAGAGGAAAATCCTTTGTTATGATAGTGAAAAATGAAGGATGTCATAAAGTAGAGAGGATTCGGCTGAATTCGATGCAATCAGGAACTGTAAGTATGAGTGTAATCGACGAGCTTTCGGAGTATATCACACTTCGCATGAGCTCTTATCTGGAACAGACGCATGACAGTCATTGGATTGAACACAAGTCACATTCCGATTACGATCTGTGGTTCATTACATCAGGTTCTGTCAAGATTACCCTCGCTGGAGTCGAGCATATGGCGGCCACGGGGGACGTCGTGTTTTTTTATCCGGATATGCCCTACACTGCTTCCACGACAGGGGAACTTTGCCGGTTCATATACATACACTTTGATTTCAGCATCGCTGATCAAAAACGGATTCTTGGCGAGTTTCAGCTCCCTGGCATCGTACCTGGTAACCTGATTCAGGAGGAATCAACGCTGTTCACCTCGTCCTATCAAAGGTTCAAGCAGAGTAGCGGCGCTTCCGGAAGTCCACTTTACATGAAAGCCGCTCTTCTTCTCGTGATCGCCAAAATTTTCGAATTACATGGGCTAGGCTTCTATCACGGTGAATTCTTGAAAGACCGAAAACCGAGGAAAATTGAAGCAAGTCTGGAAGTTCTGCAGAACGTGTTCCCCTACGTGGATGCGAATTTGCATCGTGCCATCCGAGTGAATGAACTTGCTGTTATTGCCGGCGTCTCTGAGAAATATTTTATTTCTTTGTTCAAAAAAATTCTGGGTATCACACCAGGGCAATACATCAATCAAATTAAAATGAACCGGGCCAGAGACTATCTGTACGAGAAAAAATATACGATTCAGCAAATTGCCGGATTTCTGGGTTATCCCGATCCCTTTACGTTCTCCAAAGCATTCAAAAAATTTTACAACGTGCCTCCTTCCAAATTCGAATAGCAAATGTAGACAAAAAAAGAGGCAACCTGTCAATCCGGCTGCCTCTATACCTTGGTGAATCATTAGAATCATTGGTTCTTCATGGTTTAATTAGGGTCTAGACCCTTCAGCGCTCCTCATATTCAAAGGGTGCTTCACTCGAATAGATATCATGGAAAAATCCCTTAAATGGTATATCCTCTTCCAGACATTTAATGAGATATAACAGAACCTCGTCTTCTTCTGGTTCTTCCCCTTCGCGCTGCGCCACCTCAAAATGATCCAAAATATTCTCCAGAAGGCTGACTTGAATAAATAAAGACAGCTTCTCTAGCAAGGCAGTAGAGATTTGGGTTTCTGATGTGTAACCGGAGAGCGCGGTTTGGAAATACTCATCCATGAACTGTTTACGTTTGTCTGCATCAGCTTCAAATTGAACCCAACCGACTCCGTTCATCCACAAACTTGCGAGATCAAACATGTACCAGCCATAACAGGAATTGTCGAAATCAAATACCGTAATTTGTCCCGTATCAAAATCGATCGAATAATTCCCGTCATTGTAGTCGAAATGGATCATGCCCAATGTCTCCTGGCTCGACCCCAATTCTTGTACCGCTTGGAGAAGTTCCACCATTTTGCTTCTGAGCAGAGAGAATGACTTAGGGACCAACCTCTCGATATACTCCGTATTATATTTATCCAAAAAATGATGCCTGCGATGAACGGGTACATAGCTTTTGGATAGCTGATGCATTTTCCCCAGAACTTTACCGCTATTATAATGGTATTCAGTAAGTGGAACCCCTTCACGATACTGATAGTGGTTCTCTACCAGCAACTTTCCCTTGGCCTTCACAAACATACAGATAAAGAACGTATGCTCATCATAAGTGAACTCTTCCAGCAGATGACCTTTTTTCGAGTTGACTACATTCGAGACACTTGCACCATGCTCAAAGAGATACCGGACATACTCCAGTTCGGCCATGTAATCTTCACGCTTTCTGTCAGGCAAAAAAGACACTCGAAGAATTAGCGATTCACACCCCTCTTGCTCACAGGTGTATACGACATTCCGTCCTCCCTCATGAGGCGGAATAAGCTGAATATTGTAACCCTCCAGATGAAACAACTCGGTTACCACCGACAGTACATGTGTATTGCTAATGTTAACAACCTCGTTAAATTTAATCATGATCTCCTCCAGTAAACATTGTTGGGACGGTTTCCCGCACTGCAATGTCCACAAAAGGAATTCTGTAACACAACTATCCTTTTGTGAACCTAAAGAACAATCACCTTGTTAGACATTGAATTCACTCCTCTTGTTTGGATATCACAATTTTACGTAATTATTCCTTAATTGGCTAGTGCAAAATAAAGACCGCCCATAGGGGCGGCGTTTAAATTTTGTATAATTACAGGATTTTTCCGTTCGTTTCAATAACTTGTTTGTACCAGTAGAACGAATCCTTGCGGGTCCTTTCCAATGAACCATGTCCTGCGTTGTCCTGATCCACGTAAATAAATCCGTATCGTTTGCCCATCTCTGAAGTTGAACAGCTAATGATATCTATAGGACCCCAACTGGTGAAACCCATTAATTCCACGCCATCAGCTACGGCTTCTTTCATCTGATCGATATGACTGCGCAGGTATTCAATCCGGTAGGTGTCATGTACGCTTCCGTCCTCTTCCAGTGTATCCTTTGCACCCATCCCGTTCTCCACGATGAAGAGCGGCATCCGGTAACGATCATACAAACGGTTAAGCGCAATACGCAGACCGATTGGGTCGATCGGCCAGCCCCACTCGGTAGCTTTGAGATGCGGATTTTTAATCTGGCTGACCAGCATGCCGGAGTTGCTGTTGTCATTCGGATCATATTTTCCAATATACGTCATGTAGTAGCTGAATGCGATAAAGTCCACTGTATTGTCTCGGATAATCGCATCATCCTCAGGTCCTTTGACCAGTTCGATACCCTGTTCTTCAAAGTAACGTTGCATGTAAGACGGGTATTCTCCACGCACCTGTACTTCCGGATAGAACAAGTTCATCTGATCTTCCTTCAGCGTTTGCAGAACGTCTTCCGGTTTGCTGGAAGCAGCATACGTCTCCAGGCGGCAGATCATACAGCCGATTTGAGCATTCGGCATTTTCTCTTTACCGCTCTTGACAGCGAGTGCGCTTGCGACAAATTGATGGTGAGTGGCCTGATATGCCACCTGTTCCTGCGAACCTTTAATTTTATCTTCCAGAATGCCGCCGCCGGTGTACAGGCTTGTCAGCATCATATTCATCTCGTTAAACGTGATCCAGTATTTCACTTTGTTTTTGTAACGGTCAAACAGCGTATTGGCAAATTTCAGATACAGGTCGATCATTTCTCGGCTTTCCCAACCGTTGTATTTACGGGTCAATTCTACAGGCATTTCGTAGTGCGAGATCGTTACAAGCGGCTCAATGCCGTATTTCAAGAGTTCGTCGAGCACGTTATCATAGAAGGCAAGTCCAGCTTCATTAGGAACAGCTTCTTCTCCTGTCGGGAAGATGCGTGTCCACGCGATCGACAGACGAAACACTTTGAAACCCATTTCTGCAAACAATGCAATGTCTTCTCGGTAACGATGATAGAAATCCACACCATTCCGTTTCGGAAAGTAGACGTCTGAGTTACCGCTTAGATATTCTTCCAGCTGAACAGAATCCACATCGAATGTGAAATCTTTTCCGTTACGCTCTTCATGAGGGATATAAGGTGCCATATCTGAAGTAGAGAGACCTTTGCCATCTGCGTCATATGCCCCTTCGAGCTGATTGGCTGCGGTAGCTCCTCCCCATAAGAATCCTTTTGGAAATGAGTGTTTAATTGTTTTTGTCATGTGGTTTCTCTCCTTTTTTGGGTAAATACAAGTTTGTGTTTTTAAATAAAGTACGCCTTCATACAGCTGTTAGCGAACGGTGAGGAGAAGCAATTCATTCATCGGAATCACCCCCTTCACCTGAACCGGCACCACATCAAGGTATTCTGGTGTATTGGTTACAATTACCGGTGTGACCGGATTAACCCCAGCATCCCGCAAGCCATCCATGTTGAACTCCAGAAGCAGATCACCCTTCTTCACTTCTTGTCCAGCAGTAACCTTCACGTCAAAAAATTTCCCTTTGAGCGATACACTGTTCAATCCAACGTGAATAAGAATTTCAATCCCGCTCGTCGACGTTAACATGACCGCATGTTTGCTTTTGGCAACCATGGTGACGATCCCGTCAAATGGGGCTGTTACGCGTCCTTCCTGCGGAAGAATGGCGATACCTTTTCCGGTCATCTCCTCCGCAAAGGTTTTGTCCGGTAGCGATGCAAGCGGCACGACTTCGCCAGTGAGCGGGCTGAATACTTCGCCTTTCTTTTCCTCAATTGAATGCACGGTTACTGCTCTTGCCTCTTCATCAGTCATAACAGTTGTTGTAGCTTGTTGCGGCTGGGATGCATGCAAGGATGAACCGGATGCGTCAATACGATTTGAGTTCGGCTCATCCCACTTGAGCAGTAAAGTCAGTATGAAGGAAACGGTAAAGCTGATGCCGATGCCGATCAGAGCATACCAGAAGTTAGCCATGCCTCCCCCTGGGCCAATGTATAACGGAAGGGCCAGCAGTCCCGGCACGGCAAAGCCGAAGCACTTCAGACCAACTGCAGTAATAAACCCGCCACCAGCAGCCCCACCGATCAGTGAAGCATAAAATGGTTTTTTCAACTTCAGTGTTACTCCGTACAGTGCTGGCTCCGTAATGCCGAGCAAGGCAGATATGCCGCTGGATAAGGCTATGGACTTCATGGGCTTGTCTTTTGTCTTGAGAAACACGGCCGCAACTGCACCCGCCTGACTCATATTAGTTACAAGGTTGATCGGCAACAAAAGCACGTCATATCCGAGTTTGCTCAAGTTCTGCAACGTGCCCGGGAAAAATGCATAGTGCATGCCTGTCATAACGATC
Source organism: Paenibacillus amylolyticus (assembly GCF_050990605.1). Taxonomy (GTDB): domain Bacteria; phylum Bacillota; class Bacilli; order Paenibacillales; family Paenibacillaceae; genus Paenibacillus; species Paenibacillus amylolyticus_H. The sequence continues at coordinate 3,119,481 of NZ_CP158832.1, read as the reverse complement.
AATGGCATTAATCCACCAAGAACAATTCCCGTTAACGGACCTGAATGAGCAAATAGCCAGGATGTACCCATTTCCAGATAGATACCGATGTAATTCCCGAGTGGCCCAATGGCAATGAGCAGAATGGGAACCGTGATGACTAATACAATCATCGAGGTGAATATCACCTTGACCGGGCCAGGAATGAATCGATCCACACAGCGATGAACGTAACTCAGAAGCCACACACCCAGAATGATTGGAATGACAGACTGGGTATAATTCACAATGGACACGGGCAGTGATAGAAAACGTATAGGCTCCAGCTGATTTGCCAAATATGCATTCAGGATGGTTGGATACAATAACGTACCTGCGAGGGTCAAGGCAATATATTCATTGACTTTGAACTTGCGGGCAGACGAGACAGCAAGCAGAAAAGGTAAAAAATAAAAGGCTGCATTCCCTACAGATGACAGAATCTGATACTCACCACTTGTCTCCTGGATTGCTCCGAGTGTAACCAGCAAAGCCAGAATACCCTTCAGCATACCTGTGCCTATGATGGCAGGAAGGATGGGAGTGAAGATACCCGAGATTGTATCCAGTACTGCATTAATGCCTTTGGAACGGGGAGCACTTGCTTCAGGTTGCGGCTTGCCATCCTGTCTCAGTTGGCCCTCAATCTCTTCATACATGGCCGCGACCTTATTTCCAATGACAATTTGAAACTGGTCACTCTGAAACTGGGCTCCGAGTACACCGTCCAATGCTCTGATCTGCTCAAGCTGAACCTTATCTTCATCACGAACATTGAATCGCAGCCGTGTGATGCAATGCCAGGCTTGTGTTATGTTCCCTTGCCCTCCTGTTAAGTGAATGATTTCTTTCGACAACTCCCGATGATTCATGTTGCTTCCTCCTTTTTTGGGCGAAAAAAAACCAAATGCCAACCCGGCCCGCTACAGGTAGCGGAGTCGGAAACATTTGGTGGTGCCTGATCGAATCAGTAACACTCCATATTCTTAATCATGTGGTATAGCTCCAAGCTGGTTGTATTGAGATCAAGCCGTGTCGGAACGGGATGTCACTCTCTCGATGTGAATCATGAGGTATACCATCTCATCGGGAGTAATCGCGAATCCGCGCTGCTGCTCCATTGCTTCCTTTATCTTAAGTGCGCACTTGAAGCTGGACGGGTATCGCTCCGACAATACATCATACAGAAACTGTTGATCCTTAAAGGAGAGCACTTCCCTGTTCAATTGTCGAACGATGAAATATCTGAGATGGGTAACGAATCGGGAAAAATCAGTGGTTTCCTGATCCAGTGCCATTCCAAAATGATTCGTCATGATATCTAATATGTCATTAATCATTTGGGTTATCTTGATCGTTTGATTCATACTGCCGGAATCAAACTGCGAATTCACAAAATGAAGAGCGATGGAGCTTGCTTCTGCCGATGGCAAACTCACCTCAAAAGCTTCGTTAATTAGCTCGACGGCATAGGCTCCGATACGGTATTCCACAGGATACAGATGACGGATATCCCAGTGAAGCGGATTTTGTATGTCCACTCCACTCTTGAAGCGATCCAGCGCAAAGTGAATGTGATCAGCCAGGGTAAGCAGGATGGAATCATTCAGCTTTTTACCGATTTGGTTCCGGCCATGCTCAATGATTTGATCGGTGACGTTTATGACTTGCAGCGGGATATCATTAAAAAATTGCTCCAATCGCTGGTATTTGTCATCTGAGCCGATTCGAAATGTTTTTTGAATCTGTTCCCGTTCAATCCATTGTCCTTTCACTTTTTTGAATCCAACTCCAGTTCCGATCACAATGACTTCGCAGCCTTCGGCATCCTCTGCCAGGGCGATGTTGTTGTTTAACGTTTTTTTGAACCTCATGATGTTCTCACCCCCAATATGCAAAAAGCACCACCATGGTCCCGGACACAAGTCAAACAAACTTGTGAAATCCAGACTGTGGTGGTGCCTGATCGAATCAGTGACACTCCTTATTTAGCTGTATCTTACACCACCGATGTAATCGTTGTCAATACCAATACAAAGGATCTTTTTCACACTTCGCCTAGGTGATTATCGTCTTATTAAAATGACATAAAAGACGGTATCTTATACATCATGACGTGCAGATTCCCCTTCCTCGTAATAGTACCGAATCAAAATGTCCTGATCGTAGTTACCGAACCCTTTCCCAAACAGCGTAAGTCCGCCACGACCGGGTACCCCTTCTTCCGGTCTTAATCCAAATGTCCAGTACGTGGAAGAATCTAGTTGCAGATCATGGATACGCACATCCGAGATGCGCTGGCCATCCATAAACGTGCCTTCTCCGTTAATGCGCAGCACCTTCAATACACCATACTGATTGACGTCCAATTTCCACCATAGCGGTGTATGTTTGCCTTTCCGATCGCCAAAGTCCCCTGGGCTTGTCCATGTTCCCAAGTGTTTGCCATTAAGGGAAAAGCGAATGTCGGAAGGCCAGTTTTCATTGACTTGGGGTGCTTCCGAACTAAGTTCGAGTGAGATTTCAATTTCCTGGAGATGCTGTTCTGTATTCAGATAATTGGGGATCTTATATTCCAGAAAGCCTTGTGCGAACCAAAGAATGCCTGCGTTGACCCGATCCGGGTCCATGAAGCAGGCTGGTGTGTCATATTGTCCAATCATTTGTGTTGTAGTTGCAATTCCACAGGTAGGCCATGCTTCGTAATCCGTATACTGACCAACCGGAATAGAGACTTCATGATACGGAGCATCAACTGGTTCAGGAGAGAGATTGATTGTCATGAATTCTTGCAGAATAAAGCAGTATTTATACGTTCCACCGTTCTCACGCTTCATGCGGCTGCCTACGATGCCCGCTTTCTGCAATTTGCTCACATGTGTACTGACAATGGCTTTGCTCAGATACAGCTCTTTGGCAAGCGCATTGATATGCATTTCCCTGTTTTGCAATAATAAACGAACGATATTTAAACGGGCCTCGCTGGCGAGCGCTTCATATATAATCAAGGATGAGGCATCCGTGCCAAGCATCATGAACTTCACTTCCTTATCTCTATTGAATCCAAAATATTAGTTATTTTAGGATTCGTTATTTAGCGAACCCTGTAAATTAAACTTGCTCAACATAATAGCATTATGATACACATTAGATAACAAATCAATAAGTTGATTTTGCTTTTATGCGAACTCAGCGTTGAAATAAAGTTTATTACACACCTAAAATTAATTTTATGGAGGTTTTCCCATTGCTTACATCCAAAATGCTTATTGATAAAGACTTTCAGATTGCGGAAGTAGACCCTCGTGTATACGGTTCATTTGTAGAACATTTGGGGCGGGCTGTATATGGCGGTATTTATGATCCAGGTCATCCTACTGCGGATGCTCAAGGTTTCCGTCAGGACGCCATTGAAGCGATCAAAGCGCTGAACGTACCCATCGTTCGTTATCCAGGTGGCAATTTCGTATCCGGTTACAATTGGGAGGACGGCGTTGGCCCGGTAGCGGAGCGTAAACGCAGACTTGAACTGGCATGGTGGACCATTGAAACGAATGCAGTGGGAACAAACGAATTTGCAGATTGGGCCAAACAGGTTGGAACCGAAGTGATGATGGCGGTAAATCTGGGTACTCGCGGCATTGATGCAGCCAGAAACCTGGTCGAATACTGCAACCACCCATCTGGCACATACTGGAGTGATCTGCGTATCTCTCACGGATATAAAGATCCACATAAATTCAAAACCTGGTGCCTCGGTAATGAAATGGACGGTCCTTGGCAGATTGGTGCGATGACCGCATATGAATATGGCCGTATTGCGAACGAGACAGCCAAAGCGATGAAGTGGGTTGACTCAGACATCGAACTCGTCGCATGTGGAAGCTCCAGCCGGGACATGAAGACATTTGCAGATTGGGAAGCAACCGTACTGGATCTCACCTATGAAAATGTGGATTACTTGTCCCTGCATCAGTATTACAATAACAACAAAGACAACACGTATGACTTCCTGGCGACCTCGCTGGATCTGGATCAATTTATTGATAGTGTTGCTTCGATCTGCGATTTTGTACAAGCCAAGAAACGCAGCAAAAAGAAATTAATGCTGTCTCTGGATGAATGGAATGTTTGGAAATCAATCGGCACAAGCCGTATGGAAGAACGCTGGCAGATTGCTCCTCCTGAATTTGAAGATGTATACACGCATGAAGATGCACTTGCAGTGGGATGTTATCTGATCACCATTCTCAAACATGCTGACCGCGTTAAAATGGCTTGCCTTGCACAGCTGATTAACACCATTGCACCAATCATGACGGAAAATAACGGAGCAATCTGGTTCCAGACGACGTATTTCCCGTTCCTGCACGCATCCAACTTCGGTCGTGGTACGGTGTTGCGATCCATCACAACTTCACCTAAATATGATTCCAAAGACTTTACAGATGTGCCTTATCTCGAAGCGATCAGTGTGCATGATGAAGAGAATGGTACAATCACGATCTTTGCGGTGAACAGACATCTGGATGAGCAATTGGAATTGAATGTGGATCTGCGTTCTTTCGGAGAGACCACATTTGTGGAGCACATCGTACTGGAGAACAACGATCTGAAAGCTACCAATACCAAAGAAAATCCACGCAACGTCCTTCCACACAATGGTGGACACACAACAGTGGATCAAGGTAAAGTTCAAGCTGTGCTGAACAAAGCGTCATGGAACGTGATTCGCCTGAAAACCAAACAGGCTTAATAGAGCGGAATAATATAACCCTCCGTTTTTTTAAAGCACAACTTGATACGTCGCATATAGTTAGGTCGCTTATATAACAATTTCTAACACCCCGTACAGAGTGTACGGGGTGTTAGATGTATTCAGGTGTATTTAGAGTATTTAGGTGTATTTGATTTCTCTTCGTTTCTTCTCGTATGCAGCATAAGCAAATAAGCCACCCTCCGCCTAAATACGGAGAGCAGCTTTCAGCAAAGCCATATTACATCTTTAATAGTGCAACGGAGATCATATTCTATTTTACCACATTTTTTATCGTGTTATCCCTCTTGGACTTCCGTTTCGGCTTCACCCTGAGCTGCTTGGCTTGGTGGAGTCATCAGCCCTTGAACGGCCCCCATAAATGGCTGAATCTGCTTAATCATGCCATACCCCATTTTGACCACAGGTGTAAACCGCTGGATCATGCCAAACAACCGCATACCCCCGCCTAACATACCTCCAATCGAGCCTGCACCGCCAAGTCCGCCAAAGCCACCTAACAATGAGCCTAACATAGGCATGAAAGATGATACCTGAGCTTGCCGGGAAGCTGAACGAGACATCGACCGGGATCGTACCTGCGACTTGCGTGTGCTGTTCCCCCGTTTACGGTTTCGAGAGGATGCTGTTTTTCTCGCAGCCGCTGCTTTAGGTTTAGTTTTGCGAGTACTGCTTTCAGATGAGGATGCTGTGATTGCAGCCTGAGCAAGCTTTCCGCCCCCGGTAAGCACTACGCCTTCGCTGTTAACGCCAGAGATGTACCCGACGTACGTTTCGCCATTATGAAGAGTCACGCAGACTGGACGATCCTTAAGCCGGTTTGCCTTGACGTGTATTTCATTGGTCTTCGCCATGGAATTCACCTCACTTGACTTGATCTACTTCAGTCTACGCAATGGGTGGACGACTTGCCTGTGCGAATAGTACATCCGTGTGCCGAAATTGAAAAATGACCAGCGCTTCATTGGATAGAAATACACAGCCACGTGACAGTATTGCTTCATCCCACTTTCATTGGAAGGAATACCGATATCATCACCAACCTAAACTTCAGCATCGAATGAAATGAATAAAAGAACGCAATAATAGCGATTCAATATAAAATTGGTGCTCAACCTGTTCTCTTTATAACGCCAATTTGGTCAGGAATTGTTCAATCTCGTCCATATATCCAGCGGTGGTAATACTTCTTGGAGCAAACAGGAATCTCAGCCCCATTCTCCATTCCGAGCCTGCAATGGATGTAGGAAGCATCGAATGCTCCGTGTTTTGAAAAATCTTCTTGTGGAGCAAATACGACGGCTTTATTTCATGACGATATACACGCTCGGTATCCTTGATATCGACATTGACGTCATCTTCTCCAAGTAATAGCAGGACTGGTGTTTTGAAATTGTGCAAATCATCCGTTGCATCCGCTGTGAAGTTTTTACTCACAAAGTTCCAACGATCCTTGATCATCTGCTCCTCACCTTGACCTGCAAGCCTAATGTATTCCTCGTAAGAACCATGACGTCTCAACACATCATTGATCTTGTTATCGTAATCTACCTGCGCTTGTATCTCAGTGGCCGAAAATCCATCCTTGGCCATTTGACTCCGTGTGTTGTATTCTCCCTGTCTCAGCCAATTGATCGCTGGAGAAACGAGAATACTAAATGCGAGATTCTCCTTGCCTGCAAGCTTCGGAATGACCCACCCCGCCTGACTCGCTCCCCATACACCAATTTTGGAAGCATCAATCATCGGTTGCTCTTTCGCCCAAGCGATAGCTTGCTCGGCTTCAACTACGCGATCATCAATGCTTTGATTCAGCCAGTTGCCTTCGGAACCACCTATGCCGCGTTTGTCCAGCGACAACGAAGCGTATCCTATGGAAGCAAGGCGCTCCCACAATGGCTTATATCCATCACTATGTGTCGAATCTATCGGACCATCACCATGGATGAAAAGCACGAGTCCCAGTTTGCCATATTCGTTCTCAGGCAGAGATAGTATACCTGTCAGTTTGCCTTGTGGGGTTTGAATTTCGATGTGTTGTTCTACCATACTGTAGTCCTGTTGCACGACAATGTACGTTCCTGAACCAACAATTAATAAAATGAAGACGAGTAGTGAAATCCAGATTTTTTTACGTTGAAGCATGATATTCTCCTTTGCGGGTCATATAATTCCATTGTTGTTCACCGAGAAGCATGCCGGTCATCCAGCTTTTTGTACTGTTTTGTGTGTGAAACTGCAGACGTTCGTACATCTGAATGGCTTTCAGGTTATGACTTGCCACATGCAGACTGAGATACGACATCTGCTGGGATTGCAGCATGTATTGCTGCGCCCAAGCGAGTAACTGCCTGCCGATTCCCTTGCTCTGATGCTGTGGATGCACAACGATATCCTCGATGTAACATTCCTGCGCAACAGGTTCGTGTTTCAGCAAATGAATTCCCATTAACATCAGAAGGCGTCTCCAAGCGCCGATGTGATTACAAGCGTACCACACCTGGGAACCGCTCACCTTTCCAGGGATCTGTTCATGAGAGCCTAGCTTCCACTTCAACGACATCATGCCCACAATGACATCGTCTTCTCGTGCGACCACGCGCAGATTTCCAGTATCTTGGGGAACATGATGCAGCATCTGCTCAAAGGCTGTAGCCAGATCTGGGAAGGATATTGAAGTGGGTCTCTGGAATTTTTGTCCAAATCCGTAAGCCATCAGTTCGCTGGCTATTTTGTAACGATCAGGCTGGATGCGTTCAATCTGAACAAGATGTGTCATAAGGCACCCGCCTGTTCTGTTATGATCTGTGACAGTAATTCATAATGAAGCTTGTCGGGTGTGAACAACGATAAATACGATTTTTCCACCATGAGTAGTGGACCCTGACAGACATATCCCACCTCTTCGGCGTTAGCATAAAAATGCTGAATGTGAGCAGCCAGTTGTTCTTCATTTTCCACAAAAAGATGACAGGACAGATACGTACCCGCTGGCAGCATCAGATGATGCATTCCTTCCTGAGTGGGGGTGTACATGCCTACGAGGCCGGACGAATCGTAGACATAATGGAGATCTGCTTCAAACAGATTGGTGATCTTGCCTTTGTGCTGTACAAGTGTCTGCGCATTCAGCGTTGCAGTAGCCTCCATCTCAAACCAAAGCGATAGCGGCGTGGCTTCGCGTTGAATGATGTTACATGCTGTCTCCACCGGATCTGCAAGATGTGCTTTTTCCTCCAATAACTTCTCCATAAAATGCTTGGTTTCCTGAAGTTTCTTAATCTCGGCTTCGGTATCGGTCAGTGCCTGATGAAAGAGCTGTGTGATCTCTTCGGGAGTCAAACGTGTAAGACATTCTTTGATCACTTGAACGGACAGCCCCATCTTACGCAACAATAAAATATGGGCAAGCCTATACACTTCATCCATGCCATACATTCGGTACTGATTATCACCTGTGTAAGCCGGGTGCAACACTCCCTTTTCCTCAAAATAACGAATTTGATGTACTGATACATGCATCAGCTTGGCCAAATCGCTAATTGTAATTTCAGCATTCACTGTCATCTCCACCTTCGCTGTTCTTCCTGTACATAGCATAAACCTTAGGTCAGACCCAAGGTCAAGCCTCGTTTTCAGTTCAAATCAGTTTTTTCGCAGATGTACAAAAAAAGCAAGTCATATCGCTGACCTGCTTTGGATTTGATTTCTATTCTCGAGGTGGTATTACAATGAATGTAATCATATTATTGGGGGTATACCGACAGAAGCCCCAATAAAATCAGTCCAACAAACGCACCAAAAACGGTCTCGGTTCCTGCCCTACTCCTGCAAACATCCATACCAACGGAAACTGAATAATTTTCCTCTTTTGAGGCCCAACACTCCTTACTTGAATGGTTTTAGGTCTCGTGATCAAGTCTCCCTATAGCTTATGATGTGCTTATTAGTATCAGCTCTGGTCTAGGTCAAAAGTGAGTTTAGTTCAAACTTATTTATTACTCAATGATACACAAAACGGACAAGCCACATATGTGACCTGCCCGTTAGATTCACTCCAACTAACCTGCGAATATTTATAATCACACCGGATCGAGGTTTCTGTTTTTTCCTCAGATATGCTCAATATACATCTCATTTAAAATATGACTCACACGATATGTGTTCTCAGCCAATTCAGAGTTCACATAGGATGCAACATCACTCTTTTCGATATCGTACATGACTTCTATTTCTTTAGAAAAAAGAAGGTGTCCCTCATTGATTTTCTGCTCCAACGGGGTAATCTGTTTGGGTTGCAGATCAACTCCCAGTACTTGCTGAAGTGCTTGCACATAGGTTTCAAGAGAACGCGCTCCGACAATTTTCATACCTTGGTTCTCTTCATTCATAATGATAATGGATGGGAAACCTCTAACTCCCAAACTGGAAACACTTTCAAAGTCTTCCTCTAATAACTCTTGTGCAGATTGCTGTGCAGCCGCCTCAACCACTTCTTTTCCATTCAAACCCAGTTGATTGACGATATCCATGAGTACATCATTTTCTCCAATATTTTGATTAAATGCAAACACGGCTTCACGCGCACGTCTTAAAAATTCATGCTCTTTACCAGGGTGTGTACTCTGAATGACCTTAAATACGCGAGATGGCGGATAGGAAGAAAGTATTGGATTATCGTGCCATAGGGAACCATCAATGGGCATACGTGAATGTTCCCCCACTTCTCTCCAATGCCCTGCAACGTCCGAAGGCTTCTGAATTCCGTTAGCGCCATCCGAGAAACCATTCCAGTTAGCCAGTAGCCCACCCATTTTGATTTGCAACGTAAAATAATGACCGTATTCCTCAACAAACCGATGAAGCACCGGCTCTAGCGCCCAGCAGTGAGAGCAAATCGGATCTGTTGCGTAATAAATGGTTACCCTTTTCCCAAGGTGATTCAGATTAATTTCTTGCATAGCCTCTTCTTCGCTCACACCACATATGCCTGTTTCCAGATCACACATCATAGATTCGTTACTCACATGTATCCCGCCTTCAACTTTATGAATTGATTTCCTTGTGTTAGTTTGATTATAATGTCTACATTCTTCTGAACAAGTACGATTCTTTTTCTGACTTAGTATCAAAAAGTATACTATTGGAGGGTATCAAGTGAAATACGAGTTTAATTTCGATCAGTTATGTCCAGCGACTTATGCATTTCAGGTTATTGGAGGCAAGTGGAATCTTCCGATCCTGGCAATCCTCAGTGAAAATGACTGTATACGTTATAATGAATTAAAAAGAAGATTGCCTGGCATTACCGGAACGATGCTAACGAACTGTTTGAAGGATTTGATTCATTCCGGTATCGTGCATCGGGAGCAATATAACGAGGTACCACCGAGAGTGGAATATTCACTCACCGAATCAGGCAATGAATTGGTTCCTTTAATTGAATCCATGGTCATGTGGGGGCAGAAACATATGACAGCAGGTGTGAAGGAACAAGATATGTAACACCTCGCCTTGGCTGGCCTGGCCTTATGTAACCCCTTAGTCTAGGGTCATTTTCGAATCGATCAGTACACTTTGTTCAACGGCAAAAAAGGCTATTTCACTGGACCATCACGTCCTTGAAATAGCCTTTCCTTATATAAATACAAGCTTCCGCTTGTTTATAAATCACTTCATATTCATTCTCGGCTTCGATGTGTTAGACACATCTAACCATACAGTTCCTCATCTTCCTCATTTCCTAAATACATAACCGTTGGTTCTCCCCCAACCAATCTAAGAATCTGCTTTCGTAATTTTGAAGGAAATAAAGGTAGATCGTTTATATTTTTAATTTCGAGCCATTCATATTCCACTTGATTTTCGTCACTTGGCAGAGTAGAACTATCTCGGTCCATCAAACCTATGTACTCGCACAAAAAAACAAAATCTACACGATGAAGAGCTTCACCATATACACCTTCAATGACGAATTCCAATGATAACGGTTTTACCTCTACTCCGATTTCTTCTCCGACTTCACGCTTAACAGCGTCAGTCAATGTCTCCCCTGCATTCTGGCTCCCGCCCGGCAGGATATAGATCACTTCATCATGATCATCCTGCTTCATTGCAAGCATCCTTCCATCGTTGATGATCAATGCTTTTGCAGAATTTCGAATCTTTCTTTCCATTGTTAATCCCCCATATATGTCGGTGAAGAATATTTTAACACATACATCTAAACAAATTCTGAACAATCAACTTAGCTCATGCTTGGCGACCTGGATGAAAGCAGCGATGGATGGAGATATCCATTTTTCTCGATGCCAAAGCATTTGTGCAGAAAACGATACATCTGTTAAATCCCAAGGCAATGCAACCAGTTCCCCTTCGCTTAACTCTTGTTTCAAAGCCATTTCAGGCAATAAAGCGATCCCGAGACCTGCCACTGCGCATTGTTTAATGGCTTCTACACTATGAAACTCCAGCTCTGTCAGAGCATCTGCACCTTTCTTCGTTATGGATTGGTCAAAATGAGTGCGATACGAACAGTTCTTTTCGGTCAGCAAAAAATGCTGCTTGTGGAAGTCATCGATAACTAACACGGAACGCGATGCTAACATATGATCGGGTGAAACCACCATTTGAAAGGTCTCGTTCTTCAAAAACGCGGAGTGAAGATCTTTGGCACCAACGGGCTCATCCAATACAAAAACGACATCCGCATGCCCTTCTCTCAGACATGATTTAAGCTCTTGACCAGACAAGGGGCGGAACAATAACCGCACATCAGGATAATCCGCTCGGAAACGTTTGAACAAGGCTGGAAGAAGATAAGCACACAGCACTTCGTCTGCTCCAATGACTACCGTTCCCGCCAATTCCCCGTGTTGACTAGATATGCACTTCGCTTCCTCTACATCGTTTAAGATTTTAGTGGCGTACGGCAAGAATTGCTGCCCAGCATCTGTTAATACAACCTTTTTACCTAATCGATCCAGCAATTTCACGCCCAACTCTTCTTCCAGAGATTTGATTTGCATGGTTATGGTAGACGGGACATAACTCAATAATTCAGCCGTTTGATGAAAGCTGCAGGTCGATGCAAGGGTCCAAAAGGTTTTTAGCTGGCGTATTTCCATGAATCCGAAACCTCCTTTATTCAAAATAAATGAATGTTATATTCAACAACGTTTCGTTGAATTGATGATATACGTATTGTAGAGTGAAATCAAGTTATGACTACTTTTATAAGGAGAATCCATCCATGAACGAATATGAAACATATCACCTCGGCGATACATTACTTCAATCGGGACAACAGCTCCCTCACGCTTTTATTGCATACAAGACTTATGGAACTTTAAATCCGGCAAAGGACAATGTTATTGTCGTTCCAACATGGTTTGCTGGACTTCACACAGATAATGAATGGTTAATTGGAGTGGACAAGGCACTGGACCCCAGCCGGTATTTTATCATTGTGCCTAATATGTTTGGTAACGGATTATCGTCCTCTCCGAGTAATAGCCCTGCCCCCTATGATAAGGAGAACTTCCCTCTCATCTCCATGTATGACAATGTGCGTGCCCAACATCAACTACTCACTGAGAAATTCGGTATCACCAAGATCAAACTCGTTGTGGGCTGGTCTCTGGGAGCTATGCAGGTATATCAATGGGGAACCAGTTATCCGGGAATGGTCGAGCGAATTGCCCCCTTTGGTGGAACAGCAAAGAGCAGAGCCCATACACAGTTGGTGTTCGAATCCATGATCGCGGCGTTACAGGCAGATTCCAATTTTAAAAATGGCAGATATGAGCGCCCTCCGGTTGCTGGTCTCGCAGCGATGGGAAGAGTTTATGCTCCATGGGGGTTTTCTCAGGCATATTATTTGGAGAAATTGTATCAATCTGAGGGTTACGACTCCTTGAAATCTTATGTAGAAGATTACTGGGATCAGGTGTTTCTTTCCTTCGATGCTAACGACTTGATTACCATGCTGCGTACAGGAATATATGGAGACATTAGTGATAATCCCGAAGATGATCGCAATTTTGAACAGGCACTACGTAAGATCACCTCTCCTGCACTCGTTATGCCAGGATCAAGTGACTTGTTCTTCACACCAGAGGACAGTGCGTATGATGCTCAGCATATGCCAAACGCTGTGTATCAACCTATAGAGTCCAAGTGGGGACACTGCTTCGGGATTGGAGCTAACGAAGTGGATTCACTCCTTATCGATCGCCATCTAAAGCAATTTTTGGAGACATGAGTAAAAAAAGAAGGCGTATAGAGTAAAAAAAGTGCACTACGCTTATTTAGCTTTTCTTCGCTACGACTCAAAAGTAAAAAAACGTATGGATTCTCGTCAATAACCTTTATATCCCCTTTTCCCTTTCTCGTTTAGAATATTTTCAAGAAACCGTTATTGAAATATGACTGATAAGGGGGAAAAGAAATGAACAAGAAAACGAAAGCTTTACTCTTGTCTGTGTGCATGTCAACCTTATTACTTGCTGCCTGTAGCAGTGGAAGCGGTGCCGAGAAAGATCCAACGACGGACCCGGATTCCAACGAGGCTGGAACGACAACCATTCACACCGTAACATCAGAATACTCATCTGCCAAATATCCAAAGGGCGATGATATCACCAACAATGTGTGGATTAAGCGATACAAAGAGAAGTTCAATATCGATGTCAAAACAGACTGGGTCAGCGATGAATATGATACCAAATTGAATTTGGCTATAGCATCGAACGATCTTCCTGACGTATTCAGAGTTAATCCATCACAACTGAGACAGTTGGTCGAAGCCGATATGGTCATGGACCTCTCCGAAGTATTTGATCAACACGCTTCGGATCGTCTCAAAGGTTACATGGAAGCAGATGCGGACAGTTACGAGTCGGGAAAGAAGGACGGCAAGCTGTACGGGATACCGCAAATGCACTGGGGATTAATTGATCAACCAGACTTCATCTGGATTCGGAACGACTGGAAAGAAGAATTGGGACTCCAGGATCCAAAATCTGTGGAAGATATCAAGAATATCGCACTGAAATTCATGGAAAAACACGGCGGTTATGGTATAGCAGTAGATCAATCATTAGATTATCTCAACCTGCTCGCTATTGCATGGAATGCACATCCAGATATGTGGATAGAAGATGCCAGTGGAAAACTCGTTTACGGATCTGTACAGCCTGAGATGAAAAATGCGCTGGCGGAGTGGTCAGAATGGTACAAGCGGGGCATCATTGATCCGGAATTTGCAATTAAGGACTTTAATGCGATGAACGCGGATATCGTGGCCGGCAAAGTCGGGATGCAGCCTTATTACCAATGGTGGGGTTATAATCCGGGTGTCGATACCGTATCCAATCTGGGTAAGGACGCCATCTTCTACCCTTATATCATCCCTACCGTTGATGGGAAAGAAGCTAAACAGTCCATCTTTTTCGCAAACAACGATTATATCGTGATGAAAAAGGGATTCAAAAGCCCTGAAGAAGTGATCAAAATTTTGAACGATTATGCTTATATCGTGGATGAAGGCAATGGCAAGGAATCTGCAGAAACGCTATCTGCCCTACTGGACAACGACATTGCCCATGTTGTTGGAGCATTCCGTGTACTTAACCCTAATTCCGATTACGAGCAATTCGAGGCGGTATCCGCTGCCCTCCAATCCAAGGACACCAGCGGACTCACAACTTCGGGAATGTGGCAAAAATATAACAACAGCGTTGAATTCATAGAGAATACAACCCCAGGAGCAGTCGGTGATTATCTGCAACAAGGCGCTCCAAAAAATGCTTATGGCCTTGCCAAGAAGGTTCTCGACAGCGAGAACTATATGAAGACCGCACTATGGGGAGTTGCACCCGAGATACTGTCAAGCTACGGTACAACTTTGGATGATATCCTGACCGAAGGTTTCACCAAGATCATTATGGGGAGCGAAAGTATCGATTATTTCGATGTGATTGTCCAGAATTGGCGTGCAGCCGGAGGCGATGATGCAACCCAGGCAGTCAATGAGGCATACGGGGCAAAATAATCTCGTTCATAAAGAGGGGTTGAGGGTGATCTCACCCCTCTATTTGATAGCGATTACATTTACCGCACGATGAACGGAGGAATATGAATGTTGAGAAAATGGAAGCAACAGCGAGCTTACCACCTCATGTTGATCCCAAGCCTGGTCCTGGTCTTCATCTTTAGTTACATCCCTTTCTACGGACTTATTATTGCGTTTCAGAAATACAATCCGGGCCTCGGCTTCAACTCGCCATGGGTAGGGTGGGATAATTTTACGCACGTATTTAATCAGCCGAACTTCGTAAGAACGATCTGGAATACATTGTACATGTCTGTCTTTAAGATTATCGGTGGTATAATCGTGCCCGTCATTTTCGCATTACTGCTTAACGAGGTACTGCACAATGGAATCAAACGTACATTTCAAACACTTGTATACATTCCGAACTTCCTCTCTTGGGTCATTATGGCCGGCATCATGCTGGATATCCTTAGCTCCGACGGCATCATCAATACGTTTTTAGGTGTATTCGGTATTGCACCGATCTCCTTTCTTGGCACACCCTCTATTTTTCCCTGGACGATGATTGTGAGTGACATATGGAAAGGCTTCGGGTTTGGCACGGTTGTTTATTTGGCAGCCCTGACTAGTATTGATCCGGGACTTTACGAAGCCGCAGTGATTGACGGAGCGAAACGCTGGAAGCAAACCATCTATATTACTTTGCCTCTGCTCATGCCAACGATTGTCTTAATGACTGTACTGTCGCTAGGAAATGTACTGAATGCTGGCTTTGACCAGATCTATAATCTCTACTCCCCTGTTGTCTATCAGACCGGTGATATTATTGATACCTATGTATATCGGTTGGGAATTCAACAGGCACAGTATTCGATCGGTACCGCTGTCGGGTTATTCAAATCCATCATTTCCAGTGTTCTCGTTGCAGTATCGTACATTCTGGCTTACAGAGTGGCTGGCTATCGTATCTTCTAAGAAGGAGGAGGAACTCACATTATAATCCATGATAAAAGTATGAGCAGACGTGTATTTCTTATCTTAAACTACACTATATTGCTTTTAATTTCTCTCTTATGTATCCTGCCGTTTATTAACCTGCTGGCTGTATCATTCAGCAGCAGCACAGCTGTATCTGCGGGAAGTGTTACGTTCTGGCCGGTGGAATTTACAACAAAGGCCTATGAATTTGCATTAACGGGAGGATCATTTTTCTCCTCTCTCTGGGTAGCCATTCAACGAACCGTTATCGGAACGTTGGTGAATCTGGTTCTGATCGTACTTACAGCTTATCCCCTCTCCAAATCAAAACAAAAATTGATGGGGCGTAATATCTATATGGGATTTTTCATCGTAACCATGTTATTCAGTGGAGGATTAATTCCAACCTATCTCGTGGTCGTCAAAATGGGACTGATCGATTCCATATGGTCTCTGATCCTGCCTGGGGCTCTCCCCGTATTCAGTATGATTATCCTCATGAATTTCATTAGGGGATTGCCCGAGGAGATTGAAGAATCAGCCATTATCGATGGTGCTGGGCCTGTACAGGTATTGCTTCGTATTCTACTCCCACTTCTCAAGCCCGCTCTCGCAACGGTTGGTTTGTTCAGTATCGTTGCCCACTGGAACTCGTGGTTTGATGGCATTATCTATATGAACAATCCAGCCAATTATCCTTTACAAAGCTACCTTCAGACCCTGTTGCAGAGCTTTGAGCAAATTATGCTGAAATCTGGGTCAGATTACACGCAGCTGTTGTCAATGATGAACGCCAGAACGGGGCGCGCCGCTCAGATGTTCTTGGGTGCCATTCCGATTTTACTCGTGTATCCATTCTTACAGAAATACTTCACCAAAGGTTTGGTGCTAGGTAGCGTCAAAGGGTAAACAAAATGGCTTGCAGTTCATACTGCGAGCCATTTTTGTACTATTTAAACTCTGAAATGGCAGGTAGCAGAATGGAGAACTGGGTACCTTCACCAACTTTACTTTCCACCTGTATTCCATAAGGTTTTCCAAAATGAAGTTGAATTCGCCGCTGCACATTATGCAATCCAATCCCATTCGTTCCCGCACTTGCACCCGACTTTTCTTCCAATAGATTCTGCATCGTATGATGATCCATACCCACGCCATTATCACAGATTTCGATTACAACTTCATCCACCCGGAGTTGAATTCGAATGGTAATGATTCCGTCTTCCTCCAGTTCGGCCAGACCATGAAAAATTGCATTTTCCACAATAGGCTGCAGGATCATTTTGGGCATCCGATAATGCAACACGCTATCCTCAACCTCATATCTCATCTGAATACAATCGTAGTATCTGACATTCTGGATCGTTACATAATTCGTTATATTATCAAGTTCCTCACGAATCGTTACGAGAGATCCATCGGATTTGGTTGCATAGCGAAGCATCGAGATTAGGGCATCGGTCATTTCCACGATTTTGTCAGCTTGTTGCATCGAGGCGATCCATTTCACCGACCCAAGTGTGTTATATAGAAAATGAGGTTTGATCTGGTCATGCAGCGCACGCATCTCCGCCTTGGCTTTTTCGATCTCTTCCTGCTGCATTCGTTCAACCAACCGCTTCAACTCGTGGGACATTTTGTTAAATCGAATGGATAAATGTCCAATCTCATCTCTGGAGCCAATAGGTACGACTTGTTCAAACTGACCTTTCTCGACCAGAGCAATATTCCGTAGCAGTTTTTTAATGGGAGTTGTGATCACGTGAGATAAAAAGATGGATATCACGGCAGCAAAAAGAACAATGACTATGGCAAGCGTCACCAGATTACGGCCCAATATTTTGCCATCCGCAGTTAGCTCATCCAAAGGCATATATAAGTATGTTGTCCATTTTTGTTGACTAAGGGGACTGGTCACCACGACATTTAGTGATTCAGGCGGACGAACATTGTCCCGGA
The DNA here is from genome assembly GCF_050990605.1 of Paenibacillus amylolyticus. Taxonomy (GTDB): domain Bacteria; phylum Bacillota; class Bacilli; order Paenibacillales; family Paenibacillaceae; genus Paenibacillus; species Paenibacillus amylolyticus_H. The sequence goes on along the minus strand of NZ_CP158832.1, from coordinate 3,101,692 downwards.
ACAGTGTCCCGATTAATCGTTCGTTCACGTTATATACGATCTTGTCATCCTCATCAACGATCATGAATCTGGATCGCAGCCCTTCCTGCAAGTTTCGATTGACAATCTCGATGAATTTGATATCAATGCTGACAACGATCACGCCAAGCAGTTCTCCACTAGTCACGTCATGAATTTTGCGAGCGTGTGACACTGCCAGTATTTTATTCTCCAATTGCTCGTCGATTCGTGTTGTGAGGGTAATGGTTCGATCTTTATCATGCATGAACTTTTTAAACCACAATTCGTTCTCTACTTTGAAGTTTGGATCAATAGGTTGATGTGGACTGACAAAAAGGTCCTGCCCCCCGTTCATATTGTAGAGGTAGATAGAGAATACCCGATCTTTCATCATGATATAATTCATCAGAATGTTGTATGCGGCAATCTCGTGTTGTTCATCACCCTTTCGCAGGAAATCCTGGATCGGAAAACTCCCTTCATGAGTGGCAGACAGATTGTCACTAAGGCCATTGCTGGCTAGCAATGAAATTTTTTCAATCTCCTTGAGGAACTCGTCAATCCGAATATTCGTCTGTTTGGCTAGATCATTTAACAATGTTGTATAGTTCTGTGCCAATAACCGCTCTGAGGAGTAATACGAATTGATTGTCATCACCAATACCGGCAGGATAATGACCGTCATACAGATCACCATAATTTTGTACTTGATTCGGAAGGGCCGAACATGCTTCATATGCTGCACCTCTATTCACCGATTACATTCATCCCTGCTGTAACTCTCGATATTCCTCAGGAGTGACACCTACCGATTTTTTGAAAATCTTACTGAAGTACGTGTAATTATGGTAGCCCACCTTTTCTGCTATTTCATACACTCTCATTCCTCTGCTCAATAGATACGCTTTGGCATGTTCAATTCGAACTCGGGTCAAGTACGTGATAAAATTTTCTCCTCGTTCCTGCTTGAACACTCGGCTTAAATACGCCGGATTAACACTGATTTGGCTTGCGATACTTTGCAAGGAAATATCCTCCGCATAATACTTATCGATCAATTCAGTGGCAAGATCGGTGTAGGTGCTTTCCTGTTTGTTTTGGGAATCGGTTTGGAAGTAATACGCAATATGGGCAAGCATATCTCGGTGGATATCCTCCCAATACTCCCCCTTAAGAACGATTTCATATGGCGATTTCTCTGTTAAAGAAGGTGTACCTCTCTCCGTAGCTCGCGATAGATGGGAGTGAATGATCTCCATTACCATGATATATTGCTTGCGAATGCTGTTCTCATCCGCTCGTAACTGTTCCAGTTTGGATCGGATTTCTTCAAGGAATTCTTTCGCTTTATTGTTGTCTTTGCTTACCCATAACTTCAACAAATCTCGTTCTTGTTGCGGGCTTAAAGCCCCCTTAACTTCATGTCGATCTGGGGATTGAACCATATACTCGTAATACAATACCTTGTTGCTACCTGTGAAGAATCCTTGTTGTAGAGCCGTTTCTGCCTCTTGGCTGGCCTTCTTAATGTGAGGAAAGCCGGGAACCATCGTACTCACCCCTGCCGTGAGGGACAGATTCATAAAATCCTTGATGGAAGACAGCAATTTGTTACATAGTTTATTTATATCGGTGTGTACAGACTGACTCTCAGGATGCACATTAACGATCACCCAATATTCTGAAGAGCTTTCAACAAAAATCTCCTTCTCCCACTTCGAGGGAATAATCTCTTCCATAATATTAAGAATTGAAAATCGGAGCAGCTTTTCCCCCTTCTCGACATATTTTCTCTTTGCGTCCTCGTAATAGTTTACGATGAACTTGATGACAACCAGCTGGTCCGAATGAATACGAAAATGCAGTTCTTCTGCTTTGGAGACGATATCCTCTCCATTTATGAATCCGCTTACAATATCTTGAAAAAAACTATCCTTTAGATATCTTAGACTCTTGGAATAATCCTGTGCGATAGTGGGTGAATTGATTGGATGAACATGTTCGCTTTGAAGTTTCTGTCCAACCGTGCTCAGGAGCTCAATTAGGGAGGATTCGGTGATCTCGCTTTTGATCAAGTAATCTGAAGCGCCAAGTTTCAGTGCCTCTTTCACATAATGAAATTCGTCAAAATTACTCAGGATGACATACTTACAGGTTTTTAGTACACAGGAGGCCTCTTGTATAAGCTGCAACCCATCCATAATCGGCATCTTGATATCTGTAATAATTAGATCCGGCAACACTTCAAGTGCAAGGCTCAATGCCTCTTTACCATTTCCAGCTTCACCAACAACATAGAAATTGTACTCTTCCCAATTCAGCATGGAACGAATCCCAACCCGCATGAGCAATTCATCATCGACGATCATCAGTTTATACATGCGTATCCCCCAACATGAACCATTTTTAAATATTTTACCATTAAACGAACTCTTGCAAAGATGTCTAACGAACCTTTTGTTTGCGAGAATCATAAATACCACTTTAACAGAACGTATGCTCCCCCAAAAGAATGCATGGGAATATCACGGAAAGCCATATTTGTATGATCGAACCCTGCGGAAAAAGCCGCTTGCGAAGTAAAATAAGACGTCTGAATCCTCTGCTGTGATGTAAAGGTATTGAAAAGACGTTCTTAAAATCAAAAAAGCCGCATCTATTTATGCGACTTTTCAAGAAATCATCTTTGTATAGTTGTCTATGTTTCTTTTCTAAATGCCTCAACGATGCTCGTTTGATTCAATCGATACATCGGCCAAGCTGTTGCAACGAGTGTTGTTGCCACGGCACCTACACAAGCAAGAACAATACTAGACCATGGAATGACCCAACCTACATCGACAGCACCTTTGAAGAGATGATGTATCCCATAGCTCAGTACTGTTCCGAGTATACTACCGTATACTGCAGCGTACAGGCCGTATATAACACCTTCTAATAGAATCATTTTCCCGATATTACGCTGTGTCATGCCGATCGCTTTGAGCACCGCAAATTCTTTGGTGCGTAGAATGAGGTTGGTGCTGACAGTGTTCAATATATTCAGGAAGGCAATCAGGACAATGACACCAATAAATCCGTATAAAAAGATCTTGGCAGTTGTCGCGTCGTTTTTGGCTTGGGCCAGTTGCTCCACCTTATCTGTGTAGCTGTAACCAGCATCTTTTTGGGGTAAGGATTTGAGATAGTCCGTAATTGGTTTGTTGGAAACATCGGTTTTGGCATGAATAAAGATTCTGGCGTACGTATCGTTTCCTGTAACCTTCTCTAGAACTTCAGGCGTCGTTATGAATTCAAGGAAAGCACTTTCATTATAGTTGGTCGACAACAAGCTTTGATCAACAATTCCCGTTACCGTCAAAGTCTCATATTCTTGATTCCTACTATCCATACTGCGTACTTTGATGTGATCCCCAACCTTAAATTGAGTTTGATCGGTAACTATCTGTTTGCCATCATCGGTTACTACTCTTAGTTTTTGATTAATGATAACACCATTTTCCTTGTTCATCTTCTCTATGTTGACCGTACCAGCGGTGAGTTTGGATTTCAGAGCGTCAAGGCCATTATTACCAAAAGATTCTATAAAGTTGTTGCTTGTTTGATACTCTTCTCCTATGGCAACAGGATACATACCTGGACGGATTTCATAATATTTGGGGTTAACTTTTTCCTTGGGATATATCGCCATCATCTGATTGCTATAAAACCTGTAAGCCTGTTCTACTGCATCAAGCTTAACAATGTCAGAATATACGGAATCATCGATCCGTTTGGAAGGTCCTTCATACATAACCGAGTAGGAATAATCGATACCTGATTGCGATGGTTGCCCCAGTAAACCAGCTAGTCCGCTAAAGACAATAAATAGAATCATGCTGACCACTATTGAAAAGGCAGTGATGCGGAAGCGCTTTTTGTTCCGCCTGATGTTTCGACTAGCAAACTGCCCTTCGATACCTAACAGTTTTCCCAGCAGCTTTGATTTTCGGACAGATGATATGTCCTCCACCTTTGTACTTCCCGAGCTATGAATCGCCTCAAGTGGGGATACCTTCGCTGCCAGTCTCGCAGGTCCGATTGCCGACAGATAAACAGTCAATAATCCCGATACCCCGGCGATGATCAAAATTGGCAGGGAGATGACCATTTGCATATCATTCAGAAATCCCAACGCCAAAAAGCTGATATTATAAAACAAAAGTTTCATAAAAACAGTTCCCGTCAGTAATCCAATAGGAATGGCAATTAGACTAAGTATTGTCGCCTCTTTGAGAACTAGTTTACGTATTTGTGATGGGGTAGCCCCAATGCACCGCAGCATTCCGAATTGGGAAGTCCGCTCCAGAACAGAAATATGAAACGTATTATATATCACTGCACTCGTACAACCCATAATAATAATGATGATTGCTACGAATGCATATAACAAACTATGGTTTACACCTTCATAGGTGCTTTTGCCATATAACTTAAGCAGTTCATTATTATATTCGACTCGAATATTTTTATATTGAATTTCCTTATCCAATGCTACGGCAGAGCCTTGATCCACTTGGTCAAGCTTTAATGAAGATATTATCGCTTCCGCCTTCGCCTGAATCTGATTCATCGATTTCATTTTGACATATATAAAATAATTTTTATCTGCATCTATTTTTACATTATCTTCATACGTGATGGCTGGAAAGATGAAGTTGGAAGACCACGAAGCGTTACTACCTGTCTTCATAAATCCCACAACGGTGAATTCTCTCTCTTTTTGGGGACGAAAGCCTTCATCAAGATCCCAGCCAAAATCACCCAGACCATTGATGGGTTTGATCTTCCCGGTTGACGCGACAGTTCGTTCTCCCAGACTCAGGGTAATCGAATCTCCAAGCTTTGGTTTGGTCACAAAACGATCCAGACTCCAGGTCGAAAGAATAACTTCATGCGAATTTTTCGGCAGCCTGCCCGAATCCAGCTGAACCTGAAGCTTGTCCATCGCATCGGTATCATAACCTTTGAGATTCAAATACCGATAAGGTGCAGCAAACGGATTTTCCTTCTTTTCTTTCTCACTCGTTTTGCTGATGACCGAATAACCTTCTCTGCTAACGATCCCAGCACTCTCTACCGATGCATTATTGACAACTCTTGAGATTGCTTCTCCAGGTAATCCGTTAAAAGAAACATGGTAACCCCCGTACTCTTGAACGGTTTGCCGAACTACTTTGTCTCTGAAGCTAAGACCAATGGTTCCGATTGCTGTAAGTAGAGTCACAGATAAAATAATGCCAACGATCGTTAGTATTGATCTTTTTTTCTGTCCTAGCAAATATTTTTGGGTAAGACTAGTATACCTATTCACGATCTTTCACCTCTGTTTGCTGCAACAGTGTGCCATCTTTTATATTTACAACTCGGCCCGCTCTCTGGGCTACATTCAAATCATGCGTGATCATAATCAAGGTTTGATTATATTTTCTGACGGAATAGGTAAGAAGATCCACAATTTCTTTACTGTTCTTGCTGTCCAGATTGCCGGTTGGTTCATCCGCCAGAATAATCGATGGTTTATTAATCAATGCGCGTCCAATTGCAGTTCGCTGCTGTTGCCCGCCGGATAATTGGGATGGAAGGTGCTGCCTTCGATCGCTGAGTCCCAGCACGCTCAATAATTCCTCAAGATAACCCTCGTCCACACGTTTATTCTCAAGCAGCATCGGCAGTTTAATGTTTTCTTCCGCAGTTAACACCGGGATCAAGTTGTATGATTGAAAAATAAAACCGATTTTGCGTCTTCTGAACACAGCCAATTCATTTTCAGTTTGAGAATACAGGTCCATACCGTCAATAATGACTTGGCCACTTGTCGGTTGATCCACTCCCCCGAGCAGATGCAGCAATGAGCTTTTGCCAGATCCGCTGGCGCCCACGATCGCAACGAATTCTCCTTGATTAACGGACAGGTTAACATCTTTCAATGCTTCCACCCTAGACTCAGCACTTCCATATATTTTACATAAATGTTCGGTCCTCAAAATTTCCATCCTGTTGTACCTCCAGTTGTATGATTAACATTGCATGATTGTTATTATAGGTGTGGAAGCTTACGTTGAAGTGAAGAAGAAGCTTACATTTTCGTAAGCTTCTTCTTAAGTCCACTCTTTTTTGAAAAACGAAATTCTGAATGTCGTTCCTTTTTGAAGCACACTCTCCACCGTAATGATCCCGTTTTGTTCCTCAATGATTGATTTGGTCAAAGCCAGACCAACGCCTATACTGTTGGGCTTGTTATGGTTCTTGCCTTTGTAGAATCGCTTGAAAATGTGAGGCATATCATCGGGATGAATACCTTCGCCGTTGTCCTGAATAATGATTGTATCAAACAGTGCGTTTTCCTCCAAATGGATTCGAACCTCCCCTTCTGGCGGGGTGTGTTCCAGTGCATTTTTTATCAAATTCATGACAGCTTCCTTAAGCCATTCTTCATCTGCTTGCACATACGTATTCTCACTTCCGAGGATGATTATGTTTTGCCGTTTCTGGTCTGCTACCGTCCGGAGTGAATAGACAGCGCTCTCCATCATCTCCCTTAGCTGGATCCTCTCTTTTCGAAATCCAATTGCTCCCGCTTCGACTCGTGCCAGCTTGAGCAGACTTATGATGAGCCATTCCATTCGATCAAGCTGCTGCCGACTTCGTTCCAGAAAGGTCTTTCTCATTTCTTCTTTCATCCCGGGATCATTCAGCAGATTTTCATTGAACACAATCAGAGAAGCCAGGGGCGTTTTGAGCTGGTGGGAAATGTCGGATAACAGATTGCGCAGGAAGGTTTTTTCCTGCCGGAGTAACTCCAGGCTGTTGGATAATCTCCCAGCCATTGCATTAAAGCTCCTGCCGAGCGAGCCGAAGTCTCCATCCTCCGTTTCAGGCAGTTTTTGATCGAATTGCTGTTCCACAACCTGCTCCGCCGCATGGGAAATCGTTCTGATTTTTATGAAAAATTTACGATACTCCCACAGAAGTACAATAAGGAGTGGAATCAGGAACATCAGTACTTGAGTCGCTGTTTTCAAGGGTAATGCTCGTCCTGTAAGAGCAGGTTGCTCTTCTAAAGGCATGCCTGTCTGATAACCGTATTGTGCAAGAATGCGTTGCCCCTCTGCGATTTCATCGGCCTGAGCTCCTTGGGTAACAAAGTGAATCACCTCATTCTCCAACTGGGGATCTTTCATCAACAAATGTCCGATTAGGGCGCTATTCTGATTAACTATGGTTGTATTGATGCCATCAACTTGATGCTGCATGTAAAAGAACATCATAAACGACAAAAGAACTTGCAGAGCAAGTACTTTAATGGCGAGGGACTTCCACTCGGGATTTCGCAAAACTTCAATCATTTTCATTTCCCTATAACCTCTACATTCCATTTATATCCGATCCCCCGAACAGTTACGATATACTGTGGTGCTGCAGGAATATCTTCGATTTTCTCTCTTAACCTGCGGATATGGACAGAGAGCGTATTATCATCAATGAAGTCGCCAGAGAGATCCCAGAGATGATTCAGAATTGAACTTCTGCTGCATATCTGCTTTGGATGAGAGATCAACATCAATAGTAGTCGATATTCAAGTGCGGTCAGTGTAACTTCACTATTGTTTTTGAGTACAGTTCCTTCTAAAATACGCACCTGGATGTTATCGGATATCCATAAGCTCACATCTTGTTTTCCCTTGTTGTTACGTCGTAATACGGCCTTGATTCGTGAAATAAGTTCTTTGGTTCGAACAGGCTTGGTTACATAGTCGTCTGCTCCGAGATCAAGCCCAGCGACCACGTTTGCTTCCTCATCCAAAGCCGTCAAAAAGATAATGGGCACTTGCGACGTTACCCGAATCTCACGGCATAGTTGATATCCCGATCCATCAGGCAAAGTGACATCCAACAAAATCAGATCGATCAACTGTGCCTGCAGTGCCTGTCTGGCTTCTACCAAGCTACTCGCCACAACGACCTCATATCCTTCATTGGACAATGTGTATTGAATACCAAACACCAGGTTCTCATCATCTTCTACGAGTAATAAGCGATTCATCGTACACCTCAGCTCATGCTATTTTGAATTTGTATATATTTGATTTTGATTATAGAGTTCCTGCGTCATTATACATCATTTGAGTTTCTACGCTATAACATTATGATTAATGGGATGTTCCATGAACATACTAAAGATAAAAGCCTGCTCCTATGTGGAACAAGCTTTTATCCGTGTCAGTTGTAATATAGCCAAGAAAGATTTTTGTTCACCGTTTAGTATCTCTCTGATTCCTTAAATATCATATAACGATGGACACCATCCATCTCCTTTTTAGACATAAAAAAACTATTATATCAAAACAAACCCCAAGGAGTATATGCACAGCATCCTTTGGGGTTTAGTCAAATTTACATAAATTGATTCTTTGAAATTTTCTTCATTAACGACAACCGACAGCATTGTCTACTCAATAGACTACATTTTCACGCCCCGGCGTCTCCAATCATTTGTCGTTCAATTTGCTTCATTTCATAAAAATAACCTTTTTGCTCCATTAACTCCGAGAAAGAACCTGATTCTACAATCTTGCCTTGGTCCATGACTACAATCCGATCCATCTCTTCCAATCCCGTCAGTCGGTGACAGATCAGGAGAAGTGTATCTTCGGCCGCCTGTGCCAAAAGATGCTGTAATACCCGTTGCTCTGTGACGTAATCCAGAGAAGAAGTCGGTTCGTCCAGCAGCCATAACCGTCCGTTGCGTAACATGGCTCGTGCCAGAGCCAGCCGCTGCTTCTCGCCATCCGACAGGTTCTCCCCTTTTTCATACACCATGTCGGTCAACAACATATTCTGGAGTTGTACTTTATCCAGAACAGCCAGCAGTTGTTCATCTGAATGTTCTTTTCCACTCAGCAGCAGGTTATCCCGAATCGTTCCCCGGAAGAAGTGACTTTGCTGCAACACAACATTCGCCCTTTGCCAAATGCTCTCCTCATTCAGATCCTGCACCGAAACATCGTTTAAACGTACATCACCAGACGTTGGTGTTCGCAGCTTGAGTAGCACATCGATAATCGTTGACTTGCCCGACCCGCTTGGACCAACAATCGCTGTTTTGGAGCCTGCTGCAAGTTGCAGGGAGAGCTCCCTCAGCGCTGGTCTCCATTCCCCTTCATATTGAAAGCTAACACCGGATAGTTCAATCGAAACTGCATGATCGGCTGACATTTCACCGCTTGGCTGTAAAGGTTGCGCATCGGAGGTTGGCACCGTTTCCGCCAGTCGCCGAGCGGAGTGTTCACTGTCCTGCTTATATAGAGGTAATATTGCCATTGCCGCAGCTTCTTCGAACACGGTCTGCGTAGCCAGGATCAGCATGGCTAGGAATACACCCGCAAACACTCCATTCATAATTAAGAAAGCGCTCAGTGCAAGCACACCCCATGTCACGAGATATGTCACAAAAACGTGCATGGATTGCCCTCGCAGCAAGTGCGAAGCGGCTTGTTGCTGTTCTGTTGCCAATGCAGCGGAAGCCTGCTGAAGCTGTTGCTCGCGTTGTTCCAATTGACCGTATACTCTCAGATCCCGGAAACCATACAACACTTCGGTTACTTCCGTGGACAGCAAGGCCCGTTGCTGGCGGACACGTCCGTGTATTTTTCGCTGACCTAATAAGACAATACCTGGTACAACAAATGCTGTGATCAGCATACCTAATACTAACAAGCACGCAATCCAGATTGAAAAGATCGAAGTGAACAGCATGGTAGCCAAAAACACCATAACAACCATGATTGGTGGATAAGCGACACGCAAAAAGTAATTTTGCAAGCTTTCCACATCGCCCACAATGCGTGCAAGCAGATCCCCGCTTCGGTTTTTGTTCAAAATACCCGGGGTTACCGGAATGAGTTTGGCAAAAAAGGACGTCCGCATACGGCTCAACATGGAGAATGTCGCCCTGTGGGAATACAAGCGTTCTGCGTAACGACTCGCCGCTCGAAGAAAACCGAGCAGTTTAACCATCGAGGTAAGCACAATTAAGGTGTATAGCGGAGGCGCAAATACCGTTTGCGAGATCATGTATCCACTCGCGGAAAAGAGTGCTACCCCTGCTATGCCAGCGATAAATCCGCCCAATATCGAAAGCAAGATATCCTTGCGCTCCTGAATCATCGCTTTTGACAGTATCGTCAGCTCATTCATGCTAACCCTCCTTTTCGCCCCACATCCACCATCTCGGCATATTGAGGCAAGCGGACAAGAAGCTCGTTGTGAGGTCCTGAATCCACCAACGCCCCATTGTCCATAAACAAAATCTTGTTCGCATGTTGAATTGTATATAAACGGTGTGCCACCGTAATCATCGTTGCCGTTTTGGCTAATGTCGCAATGGATTGTTGCAGTACCCGCTCCGTGTGCAGATCCAGTCCAACGGTGGGCTCGTCGAACAAAATAACGGCTGGTTTCTTCAGAAAAGCACGTGCCAAGGCAAGTCGCTGTTTTTCCCCACCAGATAGCCCCCGACCACCCTCACCAACAAAGGTATCCAATCCCTGCTCCAATTGAGCGACAACGCCAGCAAGCCCTGCTTCCTCTGCCGACTGCTCTATTTCAGCTCTGGAGACGTTTCGACCCGCGCCAATCGCAATATTTTCGGCAAAGGTACCTGCAAAAATATACGGATGCTGTGTAATGTAGCTAACATGCTTGAACCATTCAGTTTCATCATGTTGCGAAAGCTCGCTTCCGTTAACCAGAACCGCTCCGGAATCTGGTTTCAGCAAACCGGCTATGAGGTGAAGCAGCGTGGTTTTACCTGAGCCACTTTTGCCTACAATAGCGATCTGTTCTCCCGGTCCAATCGAGATCTGTCCTGTCTCAAGTCCAAAGGAATCCGATGCGTACTGGAACCGGACATGCTCCAGTTCAATGGTTGGTGGCATTGAAATCAACTCAGCACGAGCTTTACGGAGTTCTTCTGCATGTGCTGTTACATCGACATCGGTTAATTCGCTTTGATCGGACCCTTCTTTAAGCATCTCTTCCACTTTACGAATCGCCCCCATGCTGGTTCGCCCGCTGTGAAAAGCCGTTCCCATATTCTTCAACAGGCTGTAAAACTCAGGGACGAGCAACAACACAAGAAAGGCTGTGTGGAAGCTCATCGATTTGAACACGAGTAACTGAATAGCCAATTCGAGCGCGACAATACCGATGCTTAACATTACGATCGATTCCAGCATAAACGTATTTGTAAATGCAATCTTCAAAATGCCCATGGTGGCATCACGATACCCCAGACTGCTGCGTTCAATCTCCTGCTGCTGACGTTTAGCCCGTCCGAATATTTTCAACGTAACCAGCCCTTGAAGCGAATCCAGAAATGTACCGGAAAACTCGGCCAGCTGCGCGTATTTCTCCTCGGATTTGTTCTTTGTCTTGAGTCCCACCAAAATCATGAAGAGTGGGATAAACGGTGCTGTAAACAGCATAATGTAGCCTGTGTTGGTGTGCTGCGTAAACGTAACAATCAGAATCAGTATCGGGATCATCGCAGCTTCCATCATACGCGGCATATACTGACTGAAATAACTGTCGGCTTCATCCACAGCATCCAGAGCAATGCTGACCTTTCCTCCCGTCTGTCCACGAAGGGTTGAAGACATGGAAGCGCGGGTCAGATGCTGCAACACCGATGATCGCATATTTGTCTTGGCACGGGCTGCCATATGCAAGCCCACTTTCCCGTTGCCATACGTTAACAGTGTGCGCACAGCCATAACAGCCAGCAATAGTCCAAGCAACAGCATCACTGATGAGAAGGAAGCTCCTTCTACAAAGATTCGCTGCACTGCTTCGGCCACCAATGTGGCCTGGCTCACAATAGCTACACCCAGTGCCAGCGAGATGATCGCAAGGAGAAGCCTGTTTTTTCGTTGTAAAGACATTTGCTGCGAGATCAGATTCGATTTGGATTTTGCTTTCCTCTTCACAGAACGCTCCTCCTTTATTTTTTCCCTTTCACATAATCCGCATCAAACAGGAACAGTTTGAAGACCAGAATAAGAGATGGAATTAACAGGCATAGACCACCGATAAACACAACGACGAGTGCGAACCCCATCGCTGGTGGTGTGGCGCTGCTCTGAATGGTGATGAATGGATCAAGAATATAAGGATATTGTCCAATCCCGTATGCAAAAAAGGCTGTGAAAAATTGCAGCATGATGCAAATAAATGCTAATCCGTAACGGCGTCCGTTGTATAACAGCCACATGGCAATCATGAAAAATGCAACGGAAAGCGCCAGCAACCACCATAAATCCATCATATTTTGAAAATGACGTTCATTGTGTTGACCCAGATATATAAATGCAGTCAGCGCGAGAATGATGGTCGGTGTACTCCAGAACAAAGCATAGTTCCGCATCAGCTTCAATGCCGAATGATCCTCTGCCCGAGAAGCGTAAAATGTGAGAAATGATCCGCTAATGAACAATACGGATACGATGGCGAGTCCAACGATGCTCCATGATAACGGATTGGTAAACAGAGCCCAATAATCTAGAGAAACCGTATCCCCCTGCTTCAAAATAAAGCCACCTTCAGACAATGTCAGTGCCACTGACAACGACGCCGGAATAAGTAACCCTGTAGCTCCGTATAAAAACAAATATACGATGTTATTTTTGGAGCCATAATTCTCGAAAGCATAGAACGACCCACGAATAGCGAGTAGAATGACGGCAATACTTCCCGGAACAAGCAGTGCGGAACCATAATAGTAGGCCGTATCTGGAAAGAATCCAACGATGCCAATGTAGAAAAAGACAAAAAATACGTTGGTGATCTCCCAGACGGGTGATAGATAACGGGAGATTAGACGATTAATCAGGTGATCCTGCTTTGTCAGGCATGCATAAAAGGCGAAGAAACCTGCTCCAAAATCAATGGAAGCTACAATAAGATAGCCGTACAAGAACAGCCAGAGTACGGATATACCAATCAATTCATAACTCATCAGGCCTGATCCCCTTTCTTGGCTGATTGATCATGCTTCTCCTTCAACCATTTCTCCATCTCAAGCTCAGCAGGATTGTTATTGAACAACCGTCTCAACACGAGGACACAGATGACGCCCAGCACGATGTACAGAAGCAAGAAGACGAAAAATAAAATTCTTACACTCGGTGAAGAAGTAGCGGCTTCTTCTACGCGCATATAACCTCGGATGATCCAGGGCTGCCTCCCCACTTCTGCATAGAACCAACCCATCTCAACGGCCAGAAATGCAAGCGGTGCACTGAGTGCAACCATACGAAGCATCCACTTGTTAAATGGATTTCGTTTCTTCCAGAATACAAACAGGAAGTAAAGACTTGATATAGCAAGCAAAGCGAATCCGATTCCAGCCATCAGATCAAACAAGTAATGCACAAGTAACGGTGGGTGCTCATCGGGTGGAAATTCATTCAGCCCGGTTACCTCGGCGTTAAAGTCTCCAAAAGCAAGAAAACTGAGAACTTTCGGCAAATGAAGAGCGCCTATAATTTCGTGTTCTGCATTCAGCCATCCCAACAAAATTAAATCCGCACCGCTTTCCGTCTCGAAATGCCATTCGGCAGCTGCGAGTTTCTCCGGCTGATGCTCAGCCAAAAACTTGGCAGATACATCCCCGGCTAGGGAATTTAATAAACTGAATACCAGAACAACTGCCATCATCAGGTTTAAGCCTTTCTTGTGATAGGCCGACACTCCTTTTCTCAGCATCGCAAAGGCTGCAATTCCTGCTAACAGCGCAGCTCCTGTCAGATAGGCCGAGTTTAATACATGGAATACCTTGGAGAACGTCGCCGTATTCAGCATTGCTTGTACAGGATTCACTGCCAAGAATTGACCTGCTTCCATAACAAAGCCTTCAGGCTGGTTCATGAATCCATTTACTGTCGTGATAAAAACAGCAGACATGCCTGCCCCGGCGACAATCGGAATGGTCAGCAACCAGTGGATATACGGATTTTTGAACCGATCCCACGTGTACAGATAAATGCCCAGGAATATCGCTTCAAAAAAGAATGCGAATACTTCCATAAATAGTGGCAATGCAATGACATTCCCGGCCAGCTTCATAAAATTCGGCCATACCAGGGCCAACTGCAGCGATATCGCTGTGCCTGTCACGACACCCACCGCCACAGAAATGACAAACCCTCTCGACCACCTCTTCGCCATAAGTATGTAATGGTGATCTTTCTTCCGAATACCGATAAACTCTGCGATAGCAATCATCAAAGGTACACCGACACCAAGCGTTGCAAAGATCACGTGGAATCCCAGCGTCAAACCAGTCACTAACCTGCTCCATAACACCGTATCAATAGCCATTCTTTGTGTTGCCTCCTTTCAAACTCTGTTCAATTTAGAAACATTCAATATCAGCTTCGGCCAAACTTAGTGCGAAGTTGCGAAAAAATTCACAAAGTTAGATATGACGATATCTTGTCACACCTTGATGCACTTAAAGTACTAACCAAGCCTATTAATCAAAATTATTATATCTTTATTTTTTACTAGGGCGTGTCTTCAAACTCAGGCAAGCCACACCATAATGGATGCCAGAGTCAAAAAAGCCTTAAATGTACACGCTAATTTATCGTAGCGAGTCGCGAGACGACGATAGTTTTTCACTTTATTAAAGAAGCATTCAACTAAATGACGTTCTCTGTAAATATCTCGATCATAAGGCTGAATCTTTCGGCGATTCTTCTTGCTTGGAATGACTGAAATAGCCTGTTGCTCGTCCAAAAGCGCTCTGATCGCATTCGTATCATACGCTCGATCGGCCAATACCTGTTTCATTGTCAGTTTCATCGTTTGCAGAAGATCATAGCCTTGGACAGAGTCATGAGCTTCACCACCCGTTAATTCGAAACAAAGTGGATTTCCGAGCGCATCGACTACAACATGGATTTTGGTGCTTAGTCCACCGCGGGAACGTCCGATCGCTTGCTTGCTTTGCCCCCTTTTGCGCCCGATCCATGCTGATGAACGCGCACAATCGTGGCATCAATCATAACGCTTTCGTCATCCACTTCCAGGGAGACACACTTCAGCACGTCATCCCAAATCCCTGCTTTCTGCCAACGTCGAAAGCGAGTGTAGACGGATTTCCAATGAGGAAAGTAGTCAGGTAGATCACGCCAAGGGGCACCTGAACGTGCAACCCAAAGCATCGCATTTAGCATGATTCGGTTATCTATTGCGGGACGTCCTCCTTGTGGTTTTCGTTCAGGTGGAAACAGATCTTGGACTCGCTGCCATTGTGTCTCTTTTATTTCGTATCTTATATTCATCTAATATATTAACCCATGTATTACCATTTAAACGATTTGAAGACACGCCCTAATACAATCCATGACACGTGTTCTACCCTAAACGTTCAAGAAAGGATCAACTCTTTCTGACAACTTGGTGAAAAACAAAAAAAACACCCAATGGAGCTATTGATTCATTGGGTGTAAACGTGTTATTGCACGGCCGATTCGCTAATTTACTTGCTTACTTGCTCCGGACTCACCGCACCTGCCTCGCGTCGTGCACTCATGATGATCAGTGATGCAGCTAATAACGTAAGAATGATTCCAAGCGTCTGAAATCCTGTCACATTGAATGTATCTCTCATAACAATTCCAATCAATAACGACGATAAGATGGTCCCCAGGTAGCGTGAGGTATTAAAAATGCCGGATGCGACTCCAATCATTTCTTTGGGTGTGCTTTTGAACAGAGCTGCTTGCATGCCAACCGCGTTTAAGCCATTACTTATTCCAAATAAAGCTAAGGCAACAATGACAATGAAGATTGGAGAAGTTTCATTCATAACAACGATCAATATAGAGCCAAAAGTCATTAACGAAGCCGATATGATCAGAGCTGGCCGTGATCCGGATCTGTCAATCCAGCGCCCTGCGATCGGAGCAATAATGACTGAACATAACCCCAAAGCTAACATGCTTATTCCTGTATGAACCTCGTTGAGATGCCTTATCTGCTTCAAATACGTAGGAACTCCAAAAAAAAGTGCGTAAAACAGGATGTTCACCAGCATGTATTGCACATTCACCCAAGTCATCCCGGGATATGTGGCAAACGTTCGCAGAGGGATGAAAGGCGTGGCTGCTTTCAATTCATGTCGGATGAACATGACGAGTGCGATTAACCCGATCCCTCCTGTCAGCAGATGCCATGTTGAAATATGTCCTGTGGAATTTACTGAAAGCAAACCAATGAGCAGAGTCACCAATGCTACCGTAAACATCAGGATTCCTGGTGCATCAATTAACGCAAGCCATTGCCGAATGGACATGTGACTAGAGATCGATGGAGATTGCTCGTCCTTCGGAATTGTTTTCCATGCGAACCAGAAGCTTGCCATGACCAACGGAATATTAACGAAAAATATGCTGTGCCAGTCCCACCAATGAATCAATACTCCACCAATAAAAGGTCCAATTGCAGCTGCTCCAGAAAGGAATATAGCCAAGGTGGACAAGGCGGATGCTTGTTTTTCAGTCACGTTAATTCTGACAATCGCCATTCCGACGGCCACCATCATGCTTGTGCCAATCGATTGAATGATCCGAAATACGATGAGCCACGAAAAACTGGGAGACCATGGAGCTAGCATGGATGATACAAAAACAATAACAAGACCCATGAGGAAGATCTTTTTGCGGCCAAACAAATCACTACACTTGCCCATGACGGGTTGAGCGACAGCACTGGCAATGTAAAATGATAAAATAATCCACGAAACGGCTGTATAATTAAGTTGATACACTTGTTGTAGCCTGGAGATTGCCACAGAAATCATGGAGGAGTTCAACGGATTCAACATAATTCCAAGTCCAACAGCTAACATCAATATTTTATTTTGAACGTTCATCGGTGCATCACCCCTTCTTCTTCTGCTGTCATCTTACTTGAACTTATTCATTTATTCCAACGCATTATATGTTATGATTTGATGAACTATAAGGAATGAAGGAATGGTGCCAATGGAGCTTCTTCAACTAAAATATTTCCTGACGGTGGCCCGATGCGAACATGTTACGGAAGCTGCCGGAATGCTGCATGTCACGCAATCCTCCCTGAGCAAAACGATACAACGATTAGAGGAGGACCTGGGAGTCCCTTTATTTGATCGAATCGGGAGAAAGCTGCGACTAAACGACTTTGGAAGAACATTTCTTCAGCGAACGGAAAAAGCCTTATTTGAATTGGAGCAGGGACAGCGGGAAATTGGTGACCTTTCCAATCCGGATCAGGGTACACTGCAATTGGCGGTGACTACGGCAAGCACTTTGCCAGGTATACTACGGGAATTCCGAAAAAATAAACCGGACATTCAGTTCCATGTGCAAATGGTTTCGTTAGAAAACATGTCCAGGCTTCTGCATCGGGGCGAGGTGGACTTTTGTCTCTCCTCCCCTCCGATTCAAGGTGACGACATCGAATGTCAGATACTGTATGATGATCCGATCGTAGTTGCTGTTCCTATGAGTCATCGATATGCAGATCGAAGTAGCATTCAATTAGCTGAGCTAAAGGACGAGTGGTTTGTTGGAGTAAAGAAAGGCTTTGGTGTTCGTGATATGGTAGATTCCACTTGTCAATCCGTTGGTTTCCTACCAAAGTATGTATATGAAGGTGATGAACCTGCAAGATTAACCGCCCTTGTTGAAGCGGAGATCGGTCTTGCGTTTATACCCAGCACAGCCAGAAACCCGCATGAACGTATTAGATACCTGCAGGTAGAAGAGCACAGACTCGTTCGCGAAATCGCTTTACTTTCACACAAAAACAGGTATATTTCAAAAGCAGCTTTGGAGTTTCGTAGCGTGGTTATTGACTATTTCAGTGCTATGACTTGAGGGAAAAATTCGATCCAAGCTGTTCCAGATTCATTCAAAATGTAAAAAAAGAAAGCAGCTCCATGGAGAGGAGTTGCTTTCTTCATCCAACCAAATAGAACTTCTTCTGTAAAAGCATAATACTGGGTTCCTATTTTTTTGATGATCACATTCAATTAGCTACTCTTGCCCTGCAGTATAAAGGGGATGTTGTCCCGTATCACAGCGCCCTATATATTTTTATATCTACGCCTGACTCGGTTGAATGACCTTCTCCAACTAACGTTTCACTGTTCAAAAAAGATAAAGCCTTGCTATCCGTAATCATTTTGGGGGAAGTGCGAAATAAAGCAGTTTGCAGCGTTTTATCGATGTTTCCGTTGTTTTCGATATAGATTTTGCAGGTATGCCCTGTGTAGTCCTTGCCTTGGATCATGTATCTTGCCGATAGCGTACGCGGACCACCATTCTTCCCGATGATCTGCGTATCGACTCCTCCACCCAGCACAATTCCCTCAAAGTACTTTCCGGTTACGCTGCCTGTGAAAGTAATCATAACCACCGAATTATCTTCGCTATTTTGCAATTCGAATGATTTCTCAATGTTTACATGTACCGTAAACAATTCTTCTAGTTTCACGTGTTCCCACCTCCATATGAATTCAATTATAACTCTACTCATTAAAAAAAGAATTTACATATTTCCTTCAAATCATTTAAAATGATTTACACAATGTAAAGGTTAACAATATGTAAATGAAGGGATTAATGACGCACATGAGTACATTACCAAAATCAGTTCGCTTTCCATTGTTCATTCTGATGTTAAATCTGTTTATCGCTTTATTGGGGCAAGGCATGCTTATTCCCATATTGCCGGAGTATTTGAAGCTTTTTCATGCGGGAGGCACTGTCGCAGGATGTCTGGTAGCGGCCTTTGGTGCGGCTCAATTCTTCTTTTCACCTCTGGGAGGACAATTGTCTGATCGTTTTGGACGCAAAAAGTTGATCATGGCCGGCATGTTTCTTTCCATTGTCTCGGATGTGATCTTTGCACTTTCAACCGCCCTGCCCCTCTTGTATGTTGCACGAATTATCGGTGGAATCAGTCTCGGTTTAATGGTTCCTGCGAACCTTGCTTATGTCACTGATATTACAACGCCTGAGACTCGCGCGAAAGGCATGGGTTATTTCGGCGCAGCAATGAATTTGGGAATGGTTCTCGGACCTGGTCTGGGTGGTCTCA
Source organism: Paenibacillus amylolyticus (assembly GCF_050990605.1). Classification (GTDB taxonomy): domain Bacteria; phylum Bacillota; class Bacilli; order Paenibacillales; family Paenibacillaceae; genus Paenibacillus; species Paenibacillus amylolyticus_H. Next base: position 3,082,498 of record NZ_CP158832.1, on the reverse strand, counting down.
TCGCCGAGATGGGTATTCGCATGCCCTATTTCTGTGCGGCTGGTCTGGGACTGATTGCGGCATTAATGACGCTACTACTGCCTGAGACACTTCCCCCGGAAAAAAGAACCGTCTCCATCCGACTTCAAAAGGGAGATCACCTGGGTAAGAAAATTTGGAGTTCATTTAAAGTTCCCTATTTTAAATACTTGATTGTGCTGCTCGTTATGACCTTTGGCCTCATGAGTTATGAGACGGTATTCGCTCTTTTTGCAGAGCAAAAATACGGATTCAACGCTGCAACAATCTCCATCATTATTACCTTGGGCGCCATTATCGGTATCGTTGTGCAGATCTGGCTTTTGGATTGGTTCGTACAGAGAATTGGTGAAGTTAAACTGATCCGTCTCTCCTTAATAATCACACCCATAGCTTTATTGTTAATGTTAATTAAGGTCAACCTTGTCTTTCTGTTATTCGCTTCAGCGTTATTCTTTGCCTTTAATTCATGTTTGCGACCTTCGGTCAGCACGTTAATATCCAAAAATGCAGGAGATCGGCAAGGCTATGCATCGGGTCTGAATACGACATTTTCCAGTCTCGGAACGGTCATTGGCCCGCTGATTGCAGGACTATTGTTTGACAAAAACATAAACTTCCCGTATATTTTTGGTGCAATTATGCTGCTCGCTTCTCTCGGACTTACCTTGAACGCATTTCGTTCAAAGAAAGGACAACGGTATGCAAGTGAATGAAACCTGGCATCAACAATTGGGAAATAAACATCGTGATGATTTGATCGCAGCAGGTAAGGAGCTTTTTTTGAAATATGGACTGCTCCAAGTGAAGATTAAGGATGTATGTACCAAAGCTGAACTTAGTAGAGTCACCTTTTATAAACATTTTCAGTCTATGGATGAGCTTCTTCTGGCCATTCAGATGCAACTAATTGAACATTTAACGGATGAGGTTAGCCGTGCATCGATGAAGGACATAAACGGGCGAGAACAACTGAGGGTTATGTTGAATGCATGGGTTGTCTATGCCCAGGATCATCCAGACTACATCCGGTTTATTCAATTATTTGATATCAACTATGAGATGTATGATTTCAGTCCTGAATTAAGAGAAGTGTATGATACGTTCAACCAGAAAGGGAAGGAAAAGCATTTCCTGATGGGCGCTTTATCCCAAGGCATTGTTGACGGCAGTATTAAGAATCCGTCCCCTCCGCTGGATCTGGCTCTCTTTATCTTCACAACGATGATGGGCATGCTCCAGCGCATGGTAACGATTCGTGCTGCTCAGTATCATTCATTGGATATGCGGATGACGGAGCAATTCGTGAAGATGCTACTCCAATTTGTTTGTAGCGAAGAACTACCCGAGTGAGGCATGGTAGATGGATCGGTGTAATCAACGTTTAGTTTAAAACAAAAAAGCGGATTCCGTATGCTGGAATCCGTCTTTTTGTCTTCATTTAAGGATGCCTTAATCCGTTTGTACGGGCAACTGTCCTTCAGCTTGCAGTTGTCCAAGTAAAACTTTGATCCCGGCAGACGTATTCGGCTCCTGCTTTCCATACACAGCAAGCCCTGAGCGCACGTTCTGCAAATGGATCATCTCGTAAGGGTTACCAAGTGACATCAACGTGTAACGCTGATTACTCTTGTTCAGCGCATGAATCAAGGTTTGATAATTGCTCCAACCGAATTGGCTCGCTACATTGCGGAATTGGTAAGAAGCAAGAATAACGTAATCGGCCTTGCCCATTGCCTGAAGCGTTTCATTTATTTTTCCTTGTCCAACAATCAAAATTTCAGTCTTTAATGACAGTTTATTAGCGGATTGCAACAGTTGTTTTTCAAGCTGTTTCGCCTGTTCCTGCTCGGCTGCGACAATAACAACCCGGTCGCCTTGCTGAATTTGATCCGGAAGCCTACCTTCGCGGCTGCTGAGGACGGTGACCGCTCGCTCTGCGATTGTCTGCTCCACCGCTCGGTGCTCCTTCGAGCCGATGATACCGTTGAGTTGAGTTAGCTTTTGCGCAAGAGTCTGGCTGCGTTCAAACAAACCATATTTCGCTTTTATCTCCAGGATTCGTTTCACAGATGCGTGTATGGTTTCATCCTTGATTGTTCCATTGTTCACCGCATTCACCAGCGTTCGATGAGCAGCGGCTGAATCTTTTGGCATAAGGATGATATCAACACCTGCGGAAACGGCGCGTTCTACCGATTGATTTTCCCCAAAATGCTCCGCAATGGCATTCATGGTGAAAGCATCGGAAATGATGAGACCTTTATATCCCAGTTCTTCGCGAAGAAGTCCTGTCAGTACTTTTTTCGATAAGGTAGCTGGAATCGGCACACGTTCACCGTCTTTGAGCGAAGTGACATGTTCGTTATCGATGGCGGGAAAAGCGATATGCGCAGTCATAATCATATCTACCCCGTTTTCAATCGCAGCCCGAAACGGTTTTAATTCTACCGCATCAAGCCGCTCGCGATTATGGGTTAGTACCGGCATTCCGAGATGGGAGTCTACCTGCGTATCCCCGTGCCCCGGAAAATGCTTCACTGCTGCCATCACCCCGGATTGCTGTAAGCCCTGTATGGTTGCAAGACCAAGCCGCGTTACCATATCCGCATCCGATCCAAACGACCGTATCCCAATGATGGGGTTATCTGGATTGCTGTTGATGTCCAGCACAGGCGCAAAATTGATCTGCAGTCCCAGTGCCTTCAGCTCTTCCCCTGTCAACTGACCAGCAGCTTCGGCTAGCGTTGCATCTCCAGTTGCACCAAGCGCCATCTGACCCGGCAGGTTCGTTCCGCCTGGTATTCGCTTAATCACTCCTCCTTCTTGGTCGATGCCAAGAAATAGAGGGATGTCACCTGCTTCTCTTTGCATATCATATGTGAACGTTGTAAGCTGCCTCGCGTCAACAATATTTTTGTCAAAAAGAATAAGTCCGCCCAAGTCTTGATCGTGGATACTGCGTTTCAATCCCTCATTAACAGTCGTCGTTGCTTTACCATTCCATTGCCTAATATCGGGCATAAGCATCTGACCCACTTGCTCGCTTACCGTCATATAAGATATCAGCTTATCCCAATCTTGCGCCCGAATGGCCGCTTCGCGTTCGAAGCGAATCACTCTCGCCATGAATACGGCATATTCAGCACGCGTGACAGCTTGATTCGGACGGAAAGTGGCATCCGAATAACCGCCGACCAAGCCGTTTGAACTCATAATAAGAATAGGTGCTGCAGCCCAATGCTTGTCCGTATCGGTCCATTTTGCGGAATGCTTACCTTCCGCGAGTGAATATGCCCGTGTAAGGAAGGCCGCAGTCTCTGCGCGGCTAAGCGGTGCGTCCGGTCGGAAGGTTCCGTTAGGGAAACCGCTCGCAAGTCCATTTTTAGCAGCTATCATAATTTCTCGATGGAAAGGATGTGTCGTTGGAACATCCGAATAGGTTGTGCCTTCCACTGCTTTTTGAAGCTGATCTGGATAAAGCTCCCGCACCATAAAAGTGACGGCTTGTGCCCTTGTCACAAGTACCCCAGGCTTGAAGATCCCATTGCCGTATCCAGCTACTGTTCCGCGTTTCGCCATATACGTGATGCCATCCTCTGCCCACTTCGAATGTTTGAGATCAACAAACGTTTCTTCCGCAGCTGCCGTTCCCACTCCAATAAGCATAGAGCCAAGAACGGCACCAATCATCGTCATCCATTTTACATGCATTGGTTTCACTCCTGTTGTATTCTATGGATGAATAGACGCTAATACGGTATCGTTTGTTGCGTTTTCACAGATTCAATGAAGTTATATACAGTTCATGACTATCCCTTCACGCCGCCAATCGTCATACCCTGTACAAAGTATTTCTGTAAGAACGGATACACCATCAGAATGGGAACACTTGCGATAATGGTCATGGTCGCTCGAATCGAGGTTGGTGTGACCGCTGTTGCATTACTTTCGGCAGATTGATAAGCATCACTTGCGGATGAAGTCGCTGAGGTCGTTGAAGTTTGCAGAATCTTCATCAATTCGTATTGCAATGTACTTAATTCCTTATTGGATGAGTTGTACAGAAATACATCAAACCAGGAATTCCATTGCCCCACCGCTACAAAGAGCGATACGGTTGCCATTGCGGGAATCGTTAGCGGCAGGACAACGCGGATAAATGTCGTGAACTCCCCTGCCCCGTCAATACGGGCTGACTCCAGAATGCCTTCAGGAAGACCTTCAATAAAGGAACGGATGACTATCATATTAAATACACCGATTACACCCGGAATGATATATACCCAGAAGGAACCGATCAATCCAAGGTCTCGAATCAGCAGATAGCCGGGGATTAACCCCCCGCTGAAGTACATGGTGAATACAAAAAACATCGTAACAAACTTGCGAAGCACAAATTCCTGACGACTAACCGTATACGCAAGCATGGCTGTACAGAAGACAGAGACCACGGTTCCAATGACCGTACGCAGGGCGGATATCAGAGTGGCGTGATAGATATCGGATTCGCCAAAAATGTATTTGTAATTGTCCAGTGTCCATACACGGGGCCATAGATATATTCCACCCCGAATGGCATCGTTCGCATTATTGAAGGATACGGCAATCATATTAACAAAGGGATAGATCGTCACAATCATTAGACATACCATGAAGATTATATTAATGGTGTCAAACGCTCGATCCCCGGTGCTGCTATTCCGCAAGCGGGATGTGTTTCCTTTTCGCATAGCATAGGCCTCCTCTTTAGAATAGTCTGCTCTCTCCCATTTTTTTCGCTATATAGTTCGCGGAGAAAAGGAAGATGAAGCTGACCACAGTTTTGAATATGCCTGCTGCTGTACCCAAGGAAAAGTTCCCCATCCCTAATCCATATTTCAGCACAAAGATGTCCAGATTCTCCGAATAGTCCATATTCATCCCGTTACCCAGCAGATATTGTGGTTCAAATCCGGATTCCAGAATACTTCCCATGTTCATGATCAACAAGATCACAATAACCGGTTTCAAGCCAGGCAGCGTGATATATAACATCCGTTTGAAGCGACTGGCTCCATCAATCTCGGCAGCCTCATATTGCGCCGGATCAATCGCTGTAATTGCTGCCAGATAGATAATGGTGTTCCAGCCGACATCTTTCCACACCTCAGTTGCCCCCAGAATACCCCAGAAGTATTCCCCTTTCCCCATCCATAGTACCGGACTATCAATCAGGTGAATTTTCATCAGCAACAGATTGATAATTCCGTCTGGTGACAGGACGGTTAATACAATGCTGGATGCAACAACCCACGAGATAAAGTGAGGCAGATAACTGACGGTTTGCACAAAACGTTTAAATATGACATTTTTCAGTTCATTCAACAAAAGAGCCAATGTAATTGCAGTCACAAAACCCAATACCAGTTTAATGGAACTCATGACGAGCGTATTTCGCAGCACCCGGTAGAAGGTATTGTCTTCAAATAACGTACTAAAATGCTGCCAGCCTACCCACTGCTGATCCGAGAAAGACCTCGCCGGTTTGAAATTCTGGAAAGCCATGGTCCATCCCCATAGCGGCAGGTACTTGAAGATAAAAGCCCAGATGACAAAAGGAATACACATCCAGGCAAGCGTTCGTTGCTGCACAAGTCGCTTGAAGAACGAGTGTGCTCTGGTTCCCTTCGGATTCGGCGCTTGTGGCATCGAGTTAAGGGAGACATTCGGTTTCTCCACGGTGAACCTGCTCCTTCCTATGCTATTACCATTTTCCTGCTACACGATCCTTCACAACTTTGGTAATGGTCGCTTCATAACCAGCTTTGTCCAATTTGTTCAATTCAGCCATGTAGGCATCCCACAGCTTATCAAAATTCGAGGGTGCTCCCAAGATCATTTCCGGCAAGTATTTGCGTTGCAAATCATCCGATTTGGTCGTGAAGATCTGTTCAGGTGATCCTTGCTCCAATGCGATGGACCAAGCCGGGAACCAAGGCCGCTCTTCCGGTTTGTTAAATAATTCACTAAAGGTTTGGATACCGTAGGCTTCAAGGAATTTCTTGTCTCCCTCGGTGTAAGATGCAGCGGCCACTTCCGGCTGGTTGCCAGGGCTATAAGCGTTACCATCGGTTAGTGTAGATTCACCACCATATTTCGGCCAGTCTGTGCCAAAGTAGGTGAACCCGAATTTACGGCTGAGCTCCAGATCATCATGAGCCTTGCGTTGATCTTCATTTGCATAATAAAATCGGCCATTTTCATCCACACTGTACGTCTCGTCCTTGATGCCCCATTGCACCAGAACCTGATTCTCTTCCTTCAGCAAATTATCAAAATATTTGATGATACGAACAGGGTCTTTGGCATTCACCGAGATCCCTGTTGCGTAGTTGTTGACGAAGCCGGGCGGATCCACATACTGATCCTTGATTCCTTCATCAAATACAATCGGAAGTGGAGCGTAGCGCTTCTCATCAATGCCTGCCGAGAGCAGGTTTTTCGACGCGTCTCCAATTTGCCAGCCATAATTGAAGTATCCTAAGACACGACCCGAAGTCAGCTTGGCCAAATACTGATCTTTGTTCATCGTAAAGGATTCCGGATCAAGCATGCCTTGCGCATTGATCTCATTTAACTTCTGAATCCATTTTTTCTGAGCATCTGTTCCGGCCACGACTTTCGCTTCATGGGTAGTCATGTCCACCATGACACTGCCATCGTTCGGATAACCGGCGAGATGCATCGCTGGATTTTGCAAGGTGAAGAAGTTATTGGCCACACCCGCAAGTGACACAAATCCGATCGTCTCTGCACCATCAACCGTTGGATATTTTTCCTTGTAATCCTGAATCAGGTCAAAATATTCATCCAGTGTAGTGATCTTGGGGTAGTTAAACTCTTTGAGCACAGAACGCTGAATCCAGAAAGCGCCGCCGCCCACATTGGGGCTACCTGAATATTCACCCTGATTAGCCGTATACGGCAGAGCATAGATTTTTCCGTCTTCTGCATTTTTCATTTTATCGAAGTATGGTCCGTATACCCTTTTGATATTAGGGCCGTATTCCTCAATCAGATCATCCAGCGGAATATAGGCCCCCGCATCCAGTAACTTGGACATCTCACCACTGGAGCTAATGACATCTGGATAGTCTCCACTGGCAATCATGACACCGGCTTTTGTAGCACTATCACCTACCAGATATTCCAGCTTCCAGTCCACACCTGTTTGTTCTTGCAACACTTTACCGATTGTTGTTTCGCTTGCCAGAGTATCCTTCTTGCCTGGAGAGAACATGTAATACGAGAACGTGACTGGACTGTCTTCCTCATCACCTGTGGCTGAGGGTGATGATGACGAATCGTTCTGGCTGCAGCCAGCCAGCAAAACGGTCAGTAATACAGCTAAACTTGCTGTTCTAAATTTCGCTTTTAACATGTGAATATTCCCCCGTTCCGTATGGTCCTCTATGGATTGCACTCACCATTTGCCAGCTACACGATCCTTCACTGCCTGTGTTATCGTAGCTTCATATGTTTGCTTGTCCAGTTGATTCAATTGACTCATATACTCATTCCATGTGTTCTCGAAAGTGGAAGGCGAGTCCATAATCATTTTAGGTAAATATTTCTTCTGGAGATCTTCTGCCTTGGTGATAAAAATCTGTTCAGGTGATCCTTGCTCCAGTGCAATCGACCATGCAGGAGACCAAGGACGCTCATCCGGCGTGCTGAATAATTCTGTGAATGTCTTCACGCCATATTTCTCTAACAACAGCTTGTCACCATCCGTGTAGCTAAAGGTAGCTACCTCTGGCTGATTGCCTGGTCCATAGGCGTTGCCATCTTCCAGTACGGAGTTATTCCCATAACGAGGCCAGCTGTAATTAAAATAGTCAAACCCGAACTTACGACTTAATTCCGGATCTTCATGTGCCTTGCGTTGGTCCTCGTTTTTGAAATAAAAACGGCCCTCCTCATTCACACTATATGTCTCGTCTTCAATCCCCCATTGAACCAGAATCTGGTTTTCTTCCTTGAGCAAATTGTCAAAATATTTAATAATTCGCACGGGATCTTTGGCATTGACGGTAATCCCGACACCATAGTTGTTCACAAATCCTGGCGGGTCCACGTACTGGTCTTTGATGCTGTCATCAAATACGATTGGAAGAGATACATATCGTTTATCGTCAATACCCGCCTTCTTGAGGTTGTTCGTTGCGTCTCCAACCTGCCAGGAGTAACTGAAATATCCCAGCACCCGACCGGATGTCAACTTGGCGAGATACTGATCCTGGTTCATTGTGAAGGATTCCGGATCAAACATCCCCTGTGCGTTAACCTCGCTTAGCTTCTGAATCCATTGTTTCTGATAATCAGATCCGGCTACCAGTTTGGCTTCATGGCTCTGCATATCCACCATCACACTGCCATCGTTCGGATAACCTGCCAGATGCATGGCTGGATTAAGCAGGGTGAAGAAGCTGCCCGATTCACCGGCAAGTGTGGCGAAGCCAATCGTTTCTTTTCCATCGATCTGCGGATACTTTTGTTTGTATTGCTCAATCAAATCAAAATATTCGTCCAGCGTTTTGATCTTCGGGTAGTTAAACTCTTTGAGCACAGCCCGCTGAATATAGAAGCCTGTCTGGAAGTTAGGCTCTGACACATAACCGATGTTGGCAGTGTATGGCAAGAAATAGATCTTTCCATCCTCCTGTCTGAATTTGTCCATATAAGGCCCGTATACCCGTTTGATGTTAGGTCCGTATTGATCGATCAGTTCATCCAGCGGGATAAAAGATCCTGCATCCATCAACTTGGCCATTTCACCACTGGAGTCGATGATGTCGGGGTAATCCCCACTCGCAATCATTACACCTGCCTTGGTTGCACCGTCGCCGACCAGATATTCCATCTTCCAGTCAACGCCTGTTTGTTCCTTCAGCTTCTTGCCAATGGTCGTGTTGCTTGCCAGAATGTCCTTCTTGCCACCGCCAAATGTGAAATATTTGAAGGTGACCGGGGTGTTGTCATTACTGTCAGGATAAGAGGCTTCCGGGCTGGCTTTATTGCAACCTGCCAGCGTTACAGCCAATAAAATGGCCAGACCTGTTATCATGTTTTTTTTTCTAAACATGTAGCAAATGCCCCCTTAAAGTATTGTTTGTGTCTTTAAGCCTTCTCAATATATCAAGATAGCGCTTTCAAAGTTACCCATGAAAGTGTACCTCCTACTTTGAAAAGTATATCCCTCGTAATTAGTTATCTGGCATGGATGATGGATCAAGTGGAAGCTTAATTTGGATACGCGTTCCTTCTCCTTCCCAAGTCTGGATGACGAATGAAAAGTGATTTTTATAACAAAGTTTTAAGCGACTATACGCATTCTTCATGCCAACATGCTCTCCCATATCGGTGTTCTGATCCAGGTAACTTAACAACTCTTCCAATTTTGTTTGTGACATCCCTATCCCGTTATCCTTTAGTCTGATCAGGAGCTGGTCGTTTTCCGTTGAAACGTAGAGTTGAATGACGCCTACACCCGGAGATGACTCAATCCCATGAATACTTGCATTTTCCACAAAGGGGAGAATTACCATCTTGGGGATTCGGTACATCAGTACCGCAGGATCAGCTTCAATGCTGTATTGGAGTTTATCGCCAAAACGATATTTCTGGATTTGCAAAAAACTCTCGATGAGTTCCAATTCTTCCTTCACTGTCACATCGTTCTGATTCCAACTAATCGACGTGCGAAACATCTTGGCCATGTTATGCACAATTTTGGCGGTCTCTTTCTCGCCTTTGATAAGGCTCCGCATACGAACCGACTCCAGGGTATTAAACAAAAAATGAGGGTTGATCTGGCTATGAAGTGCATGGAGCTGCGCTTGCTGCTGCTTTAACTCCAGGTCTTTCTTTTGGATGTCAGCGAGATATACTTCATGAATCAGGTTATGAATCGTCTCGGTCATTCGATTAAATTCCATCGTGAGTTGACCTATTTCATCTCTCGCATCTTCAGGCGGAATCGTCTGGAAATTCTGTGTTTTTACTTTTTTCATATGTTTCAGAATGCGCACCAGCCTGACATGGATGGTTCTGGACATCGTCGCGATGATAATCGTCGGCAGGACAAAATTAATGCAAGCCAGCCAAACCACGAAGGAACGGGACTTCCGTACCTCCTTCAACACAATTTCTTCATCCATGACGCCTTGCAGGGACCACCCTTCCAGATAGTTAATACCTGTATACGTAAGTTCAAAGGGAATCATTTTGTTCGGAAACTGGATCTCGCTGTAACGTTTCCCTATCGGAGATTCTTCTGCTGCAGGATCATTTGAAAATTGGATGTGTCCTCCCGGATCAACTAGATACACTTTTCCGTCGAATCCGCTGTTGTGAAAATACTGCTTGATCATATCCATGTTCAGGTCAATTTTAAGTAACTGCTCTCTACCCCCAGTGTCCAGATTGTCGAGTCGTTGAACCAGACTTAACATCTGATCCGATGAGATCAGTGCCGGATAAGGGGCGGAGTATGCCTGAAATTGAACGTACCAGTTAGAGCTTCGGACCACGTCAGTTAAACGATCAATATAACCGGAAGATAAAATGGTAGAATTATCGGTATACACTTGATACCAGCGAATTCCCTGATTCATTTGACCGGAGAATTGTCCTTTTAGATAGGAATTATAAGCGTCAATGTACTCAAAATGACTTTGAAATGAACGGGAGATGGTGTCGTTGAATACAGGGTCGGTATATAACGAATAAGAGAGGCCGACGCCCTGATCAATGGTTACCCTCAGGTCGTTCTTCAGATTGTTCAAGGCCATGCCGGCATCACGAGTTTTCTGACTACGAATATTGGCGGATGTGACATTGTAGAACACCACATTGGTGACAACGATGGGAATAAACACAGATAAGACATACATGAGCAGTAGCTTATCTCGAAGCTTCATGTAATTCAGGTTCCATCTTGGCATTGTGCACCTCGCTGTTCATTTCCCATAAGGAGATTGCGATATTCTGTAGGCGATAACTTAACAAGTTTCTCAAACTGTGTTACAAAATAATCCGCATTCTGAAATCCTACGCGTGCAGCGACCTCGTACATTCTCAGATCCGTCTGACGCAATAACTTCTTCGCCTCATGAATCCGCAGGTTCAGCAAATAGTCATTGAAGTATTGATTGTAGCTTTTGCGGAATAACCGCCCCAGATAAACGGGATTCATGTAAAAGAGCGCAGCAATGCTTTTGAGATTGATGTTCTCTGTATAATTTGCATCAATATATCGTTTGATCTTGCTGATATCCCCTTTGGATCGCTCCATCCGCAAATGAGAAACATAATCCTCGGCTTCCTCCAGCGCGATGAGAAAAGCATTCTTCAATAGTCGTAAATTCCAACCTTCATGACTCTGCTGTGCCAGTTCCTTTAGCTGCTGCAGCCCTTCATCAGTACCACCCATTTCGTGAACAACAGCGAGAATACCCGTAATACAGCGCAATAGAGAACCCGATACAGCCTGAGGAGTAAATCGATTCATATGAAACAATTTGAATTTCTCTTCTACAATATTGTGGTAAGCAGGCCTATTCCCCTCTTCCAGGCTCAAGATTAATTGATCCGCCTCGTCCTGGTATACATTGAAAACAAACAGCGGTTTGTCCTTGATGTCCATGTAACACACGACACCGCCGGTTTCTGCATATTTATGCTTGGCTGCTTCTTCAGCGGCGTTAAGGGATTGTGGGATATCACCAATTTTATTGACGAGCATTCCTGCGTAAAGGCCGATGTCCAGGTTAAACCTTCTGCTCAGTGTTATATGAATGTTGTGCAGTTTATCTTGTAACGCCGAGCCCGCCTGATCATGTTTAGGCAACAATAGTAATAACGCAAACATGCCGCGTTGTTGCTCACTGATGAACATTTTACATACATTGCTCTCCGTAGAATGTATTACTTCACGTAGTTGTTCAATGGTGATTTTAATTTCGTCTAATCCTGTCTGAAGTTCAATCAATGTCATGAGCAGACTGGAGCTACGATTGATTCCTATCATCTCGGCATATCGTTGTTCATCCTCTTGCTGTACATGGCCTTTGATCATATCCTCCAGCATGATGTTAATGGCTTGTTCCTCAGCCAAAATCATATGTTTTCGTTTATTGCAAATGAGATTAGCCGACTTCTGCAACGTCGCTGTCAGTTCTTCATCATCAATAGGCTTCAGGATATAGTCTTGAACACCATACCGGATTGCCTGCTGTGCATATTTGAAGTCATGATAGCCACTGATAATAATGAATACAGGTTCCAGATGTGGCATTTTCTCTACGGCACGTATCAGTTCCAGTCCGTCCAGGATCGGCATACGGATATCGGTTATAATCACGTCTGGTTGCAGACGTTCAATCAGATTCAGTGCCTCAACACCGTTCTCTGCCTCTCCGATAATCTCCATATTAAGATCAATCCAATTTATGAGTTCATACAGCCCCTTTCGTACATACATCTCGTCATCTACCAGTAGTACTTTTAACATCGATGTGTCCCCTTTCCTCCAACAAAAATAAACCGCCAGAAACTAGTCCATCCATTCAGGAAGCGTTTTCATTAATTATACTCAAATATGTAATATGCTTACATTTTATAGGTTGCGATCTGTAATTTCATTGCATAGATCGTTATATTTATTGCGCGAAAGGACTATCGCTGACATTGCCTTCACACCAAAAAGCCGTTGATTCAGCTTGAATCAATGGCTTAATCTTAGCTCAGAAAAGAAAAAGAGCGATTCACCCGGCAATTTTGTCGGGCGATATTCGCTCATGTTAATTGATAATTTTTTATTGATTAATCCAATCGGATCCTTTCAATTCAATCATAGAATTGGGGCCAGGGAAAGTTAGTTCTATTTTTTGTTCCTGATAGGATACGGTTACTCTTGATTCTCCAATAGAGCGAATTCTGGCATTCGACAGACGACCTGCTTCCCATTCCAGATCTAATTCAAATCCGCCACGAGCCCGAATACCACGAATATAGCCTTTTGGCCACGCAGCAGGCAAAGCAGGTAACAATCTGATTACATCGTCATGGCTCTGGAGAAGCATCTCTGCTATGCCTGCAGTACCTCCAAAGTTCCCATCAATTTGAAATGGAGGATGGTCACAAAACAGATTGGGTAACGTAGAGGAACGTAGAAGTTCCACGATGTTATCGTGCGCAAGTTCCGACTCCTCTAATCGTGCCCACATGTTGAGAATCCACGCCCTGCTCCATCCGGTATGTCCGCCCCCGTGTTCCAATCTTCTGTTGAGTGTTATGCGAGCTGCCTTGGCGAGATCAGGTGTTGATTGCAACGTAATTTGCGTTCCCGGATGTAAAGCGAATAAATGGGAAATATGTCTGTGACCAGGTTCCAATTCATCATAATCGTTACTCCATTCTTGGATCTGGCCATGTTTTCCAATGGAGGTCTCCGGTATTTTGGTTAAAGCACTACGGAGCACATCACCGAATTCCTGATCTTCTTGCAAGATCCGGGTACTTTCAATGCAACGCGTGAAGAGTTCTCTAATAATCTGATTGTCCATTGAAGCACCAAAACATAAAGCCCCCGATTCTCCATTATCCAATATATAGCGATTTTCCGGTGAGGACGATGGACATATCACCCAATTGCCGGAAGGATCCTCGATTAGATAATCCAGAATAAACACCGCCGCATCTTTCATCGTGGAGTACACTTTCTTGAGAAAATGTACATCTTTATTGTATTCGTAGTGATCCCACAGATGTAACGAGAGCCATGCTCCTCCCATGGTCCAAAACGTCGATGTCATGCATACATCCTGCGGAGCAGCGTCTGCCCAGATATCCGAATTGTGATGAGCAACGAAGCCCTTGCATCCATACATGGTTCTAGCGGTTTCCTTTCCCCGGACTTGCAGTCGATCTATAAAATCAAACAACGGAATGTGACATTCAGACAGGTTGCAGCTTTCTGCAGGCCAATAGTTCATCTGTGTATTAATATTAATCGTATATTTGCTATCCCATACAGGAAGCATGTCTTTATTCCATATCCCTTGAAGGTTTGCAGGTAAAGAACCTGGACGACTGCTTGAGATAAGCAGATAACGACCAAATTGAAAGTATAGACTCATCAGTTCCGGATCATGCTTACCAGCTCTAAGCCGCTCAAGGCGCTGATTGATTGGAAGTTCGGAACATATCATATCTTTATTTTCATCTTCGAGATGTATATCCATCTTTTCGAATAAGGATTGATAGTCCGAGACATGATTGGCGAGCAGTTCGCTATATGGTTTTGCGGAAGCAGCATCAATTCTTCGGAGGCACTCCACTTCGAGTTGTTCCTTGGCTACTCGAAAATCCGTGCAAGCCGAGATTAGAATGGTCGCTGAATTACCATCCTTCAGTGAGAGCTGACCGCTTGAATAATGAACCTGCCCCCCTTCGGATATAAGGCGAATCCCGCAACAAAATCGAATTCCTTCTTCTCCTCCACTTCTTCCCCGGATGATCACGTCATTCGTTCCACGCTTTTCGATCCGGTCCAGATTGGATTGGAACCCAACAGGATGTTTAAGACTACTGGACCAGTGTGTTGATTTCAGAACAGTTCCCCTGCCAAAAATAGTGGAGAACGATAACTTTCCCGGTACGCTGGATTTGAGATGTACAACAAGCACTTGATCCGGGTAGCTGGCAAAATAATCACGGCTGTAAATGGATTGATCTATGGTATAATTCACGCTTACTCTACCTTGTTCCAGATTGAGATATCTGTGATATTCAGTCGGTTCTTGTTCACTGTGGTCCATAGCAATGTAGAATTCCCCTAATGGCTCGTAATGTCTTTGCCCATCAGGAACACCTACCAGCGTATCTCCTGCGAGTTCTTCTGCTTCCCTAATCTTGCCGTCAAAAATCAGGCTTCTGATCTGAGATAAAGATTCAAGTGCTTGAGGATTATTCCGCTGCATCGGACCACCATACCACAGACTATCTTCATTAAGCTGAATTCTCTCGATCTGTGTTTTCCCAAAAATCATGCCTCCAAGAGTTCCATTTCCGATAGGCAATGCCTCTTCCCATGTTCCAGCAGGTTGATTAAACCAGATATTTTTGGTTTTCACGTTAAAACCTCCAACGAATTATAATTATTCTTCACATTTTTCATGTTTGGTGTGTTCCGTTTGTATGTTATTTCAGTGTACTGTAATCTCTTAAGCATCTAAATGAACAAAATTAACTTGAAGTATCACAATCTTATCCCAGCATTAGAGGTGTAATTGTAAATTCCAAAACTGACAGTACAAATTCTTGTTCTGGCCAGGGAAGTATAGCTATTGGCAATAAAAAAAGCCGCTATAATAGCGGCTCTACTTCGTTCATTTCATTTAGCTTACGTGAAGCTTGGAATAAGTTATAAGATATTTCGCTCCATTTGTTGCATTAATTGCCTCAATATCAGCCGATCTTCCGAAGAAATGGAATGAAGTAGTTTCTCTTGCTGCTCTCTCCATTTATACTCAACCGGTTTTTCTAATTCTTTGCCCTTATCGGTTAGAAAGATACGCATGATCCTTGCATCCTGTACATCACGTTTGCGATATATAAATCCGTTCTGTTCCAGTGATTTGACCATGTTCGTAACCGTTGGCGGTTCGCATTTCATATGTTCACTTAGTTGCATCTGTGTTACTCCATCACCCAACCACAGCCGATGCAACAAATTATCTTGTCCTACATAGAGATTAAGTTCCCGGAGAGATTCACTGTAATTTCGACGCATTTGGGAGGAAATTCGGTCTAAAGAATGTCGAATATCACAATCTACTGCATCTGTCATGAACGATCCCTCCCTAACATCCGAATTATATTTAGCAGACTAAATGTATCACGGGGATATATAGGTGTCAATTCGCCTTAGTGACTTCCTTAAGGCCCTTTCCAATCCAAGTTTCACAACAAAGATTGCATTTTATCGTAAAGCTTATTTTTTGGCAAAACCTTGCTTGTTCAAATAGGCCATCATTTGCGGCTGAATACTTCTCTCGAGGTGATCCTGAATATGGTCACTCCATCCTTTTACTTTTTTTACGGTGAAAGGAGCTCTCGTCGGACGATTTTCATAATACTTCAGCATGGTCTCATCATAGATTGCTAATTTCTCCTGATCCAGTGGTTGGTATTGATTATCAAGCAATACCATGGATTGAGGGAGCCGAGGTTTCAGTTCTGGCTTATCTCCAGCTGGATTACCGATACATAACCCCACCAGAGGGATAACATATTTAGGTAAATTCAATGCGTCAGATAGTTCACTAATATTGGCTCTGACCCCACCAATGAACACTCCGCCAAGTCCCATCGATTCGGCCGCGGTTAACGCATTTTGTGCCATCAGGCCGGCATCGAATGAACCAATCAACAGAAATTCAATATATTCAATATCCACATCCGGAGCGATTTCATGGTTTCGGTTGAAATCTGCACAGAAGATCCAGAATTCTGCTGCTTCTTCAATATAGGGTTGATCGACACAGAGATGTCTGACTTTTTTTCGAAGAACTGGATCTGTGATGCGAATAATGGATACCGCGTGCAGAAGACTGAAAGATGAAGTTTGATTTGCTGCCTGAAATATTGCATCTATTTGTTCCGCCGTCAGAGGTTGAGATGTGTAAGAACGATACGATGTATGGTTATGAAGCAAATCGAGTGTGTTATTCATAAAAGCCCTCTCCTTTATTCGTTGATTCCATTTTCCTGCAATCCGTATTCGTAAGGAACGCACATGTTCTCGCGTAGTGTCTTTCCTTCATATTCCTTATGGAACAAACCGCGCTCCTGCAAGATAGGTACTACCCGATTAACAAAATCTGCAACGCCATCAAAAGATACATCCGGTACCACTGAGAATCCGTCACATGCTTCAGCCAAAAACCATTCTTCCAAGAAGTCAGCAACCTGTGTAGGGGTGCCTGCAACAACCGGATGATAGTTGATGACCCCGTGAGCGAGAACATCCCGTACAGAGAGTCCTTCTTTTAATAACTTTAAGGCTCTCGGAGAACGTGGGTCCATGGGGTTGGCATATGCATTTTTCAATAAGTCAGGCGCTAACGATTGATCTATATCTACGGAGTTTACCGATAAGGGTAAACCAACCATGGATCCGAGGTAAGTTACCCTGCTGGGGATTTCCTGAGGATTGAAGCTCATAAGCTGTTTTCGACGATCCAGAGCTTCTTCCTCCGTTGAAGCCATAGAAAACATAAAACCTGCAAACATTTTGATATCATCTGGGTTTCGACCGAAACGAACAGCACTTTGCCTTATGGCTTGTCTGTGTTCACGTGCAGACGTAATATCATAAGGGTTGGCGTACACTCCCGAAGCATATTTCCCAGCCAATTCCAATCCTTCACCTCCTCCCCCTGCCTGGAAAATAACTGGCTGCCCTTGCTCAGAGGGGGGAATGGGCAAAGGACCACGAGATGCATAATATTGACCCTGAAGGTTAATAGGCTGGATTTTGTCCATATCAGCAAATTCCCCTCCTTCTACATCTAACTTCCAAGCGTCTGGTTCCCAACTCCCCCACAAGGCCTGAACAATTTGTATGCTTTCATGTGCCTTGTCATAGCGTTCTTGGCGATTTTCAACCCGGGCACCGAAATTAGCCGCCGCTAGGGGGTCGGATGTGGTAACCGCATTCCATCCCACACGTCCGTGACTGATAACATCCAAAGCTTTAAACTGACGTGCAATGTTGTAGGGATAATTAAATGTTGTAGAGAGGGTAGCAACAAGCCCGATGTGTTGTGTCTCTCTTGCTACTGCCATCAGTGCCAACATGGGGTCCATAGGGAACATAGGCGTCTGTGGGCCTAAATTATTGGATAATACTGGCGTGTCAGCGATGAAAATCATATGAAATTTTCCTTGTTCAGCTAATTTAGCCCGTTCAACATAACTATCCATATTGGTGTAAGCTGCAGGATCCGTGCCAGGCATTCTCCATGCGCTAAATTCGGCTCCATAACCCGAAACCATCTGTAAAGCCAGTTGCATTTCACTTCTTTTTTTCATAACGATTTTCTCCTTCGTTCTGGACAGGCACAGATATGTGCCCTTTCTATAGTACAAATATATTTAGCATGCTAAGTATATGAATGGATTAGATTTTGTTCGTTGAGTGAGGGTTATAGATATTCACGTTCACCGCTCTGTGCTGATTTTTCGACAGCATCAAGTAACTGATGAAGTTTTACTGCATCCGCAAAATTAGGCGTCAAGGATGTTCCATCTTGGATATCTTGAGCAAACTTACGATAAGCTTGAGCCATATTCATTACAAATCCAGAGTCAGTTTTAAGTGAATCCGGGACATAGTAATAGGAATCGGGAATACGTAGTTCACGAAGTTCATTGTCCATTGGCCCCGCACCGCGTAATTGGTGTGATCCGAATTGAATGGATGCAGGGGCACTCAGGACGATCGTTCCTTTGTCTCCGAAAATTTCTAGCGTTAGTCCTGTTTGATGTTTAACTCCACCTTGAATATGAACGCTGGCTGCTGCCCCATTAGTCAATTTTCCAGTAATCATGATCTGATCATCTGTCGTCTTCTTGATAACTTTCTGAATATCAACCAATTCAACTTCTGAAAACTGTTGAGCTGTGGTGGCAGAAAATTCTGTAAAGTCCCCAAGCATGTAAGTGAAGGCATCCAGATTATGTCCGCCTACAATGGTCAGCAAGTTCCCTCCAACTTCCCGATCAAACAAGTACGCAGTCGACTTGTCACCAACGCCACCCATGCCATCAATGGAGATCTTCAAATTGGCAGATAACACTTTACCCACATAACCTTCTGTCAATAAATCTTTTACATATTGAACGGCTGGTGCTTGTCTAGCCTGAAGTCCAATCGCATTGGGCAATTGGGCAGAGGATACCCATTCCTGCATTTCGAGCGCTTCCTCTGTATTAGAACCCAGGGGCCATTCACAATAGATTGGTTTACCAGCAGGCACGACGGCTTTAACGGCGTTATAATGTTCCTTGACGTTGATACTAACAACTACCATATCAACATCGGTATGATGAGCCAATTCCTCGATGTTATCAAATCCGTGATCTGCGCGGAAAGCTTCAGCGCTCTTCTTTGCACTTGCCATATTACTTGTCCCCACTGCGGTAAGCTCATACTCGTCCAGGTGCTCAATAGCTGGAATATGTGTGCCACTTGCCCATCCGTTATTAATCGAAGCTCCTATAATACCTGTACGAATTTTTTTACTCATGATTAAACATCTCCCTTGTTACAATTTAAATTATGATCGAAAATCAGTTTGTCTCCAGCCATGTAGATCTAAAGAACACGTCCCTATTTCCTTCTACTTGCTGTGGTATTCCCTTATCAGTCACTCCTTTCTATGATATATTTATTTAGCTTGCTAACTATTCTATCGAGATAACATTATTATTCTTTCACAGTTTAGGTAAGCTAAAATTGTTTTGGTGTTGACACCATCATAGGTGTATTCGTTTTGTCTGCAAAGAGGGCAATTTAAATGAACATAGTACATCTTTTTGTACCTTTAGATCAGGAGTGATATCAATGAGAGTATGCAACGAAGGATTCGATAAAGACTTTATAGATGGAAAAAGTGACATGTACGGTATAGCTTTTACTCAGAATATCCTTTCCGGGCGTTGGAAATATTTTATTTTATGGTACCTAAAAGACGAAACTCGTCGATATACGGATATCAAAAAATTTCTTGGAGATCTGTCTCAAGGCTCTCTCACGAAGCAGCTTAAAGAGTTGGAGAATGATGGCGTTATTCAACGTGATGTATTTCCGGAAGTTCCTCCACGGGTCGAGTATTCATTAACAGACAAAGGAATCAAGTTACTTCCGATCCTTGAAAAGATGGCGGAGTTTGGTAGCGAATACGGTTAGACAACGTAAATATCAATTGACATACTACGGCCCGCCGTTTAAAAAACATGAAAAAAACGGTCACCATAGTGACCGTTTTTGATCGGTTATCTGGAACTGCTTAAGTTACTCTTTTACCCCTCCAAGCTGCAAGCCATGAACAAAATACTTCTGCAAGAATGGATAGACGACCAAGATCGGTAATGCCGCTACAATCGTGATGGCTGCCCGGATAGATACGGGAGTGACCATGTTACGTGCAGCGCCAAGATCTGCACCATTGGCAACGGCTGCACTGCTGTTGGAATTCATGGAAGACGATAATAGTTTCATCAACTCATATTGCAGCGTGCTCAGGTTTTGTTTGGAAGATGCATACAGAAACGTATCAAACCACGAGTTCCATTGACCTACTGCGATGAACAGTGCAACAGTAGCCAGAACCGGTTGGCACAGAGGTAGAATAATGGAAATGAATGTTCTGAAATCTCCAGCACCATCAATTTTGGCGGATTCGATCAATCCCTCAGGTAGTGTCTGGATATAGGTTCGAATAACAATCATATTAAAGGCACTGATCAGCCCAGGAATAATGTACACCAGGAAGTTGTTTAACAAATGCAAATCTTTCATTAGGAAGTAAGTTGGAATAAGACCTGCACTAAAATACATCGTAAGAACAACTGTAATGGTAATGGGCTTTCGTAATATATAATCTTTTCGGCTTAATGTGTAAGCCAGCATGGAGGTTAAGAATAGACTTAAGACTGTCCCCAAAACCGTTCTCGCCACAGATATACCAAAGGCGCTGAAGATGGTCCCTCCTGCAAATACTGCTCTGTAGTTTTGATCTGTCCATACCCGAGGCCACAGATAAATCCCACCCCGGATGGTGTCATTACCGGCATTGAACGATACAGCGAGTGTATTCACAAACGGATACAGGGTAACAATCGCGATTGCGATCATCAGTATACCATTTAACGTATGGAAGACAATCGGTTCAAGCCGAGATTTATTGATTCCCATCTCTAGTCCCCCTTATATTAATCGGTCTTCCCCGAGCCGTTTGGAAATTGAATTCGCCGCAAAGATCAGCGTGATACTAACTACTGTTTTGAAGATACCTGCCGCAGTAGCCAAAGAATAATTCCCGATCTGTAGTCCGTATTTCAGGACAAATATATCTATCGTCTGTGACCAGTCGACAACCACACCATTACCTAACAGATACTGAACCTCGAATCCAGCTTCCAAAATCCAGCCCATATTCATGATCAGCAAAATGATAACAATGGATTTGATTCCGGGTAAGGTCACATACAGCATTTTCTTATATCGGTTCGCCCCATCAATCTCTGCCGCTTCATAGAGGGAAGGATCGATCGACGTGATGGCCGCCAAATAAATAATGGCATTCCAGCCAACTTCTTTCCATACATGGGATGCGCCTACAATGCCCCAGAAGTATTCCGGAACGCTAAGCCACATGATAGGTTCTTGAATGATATTCAGCTTCATGAGTACGACATTGACAATCCCACCATCTACAGATAGTGAACTTGCTACGATACCTGTCACAATAATCCATGAGAGAAAGTGAGGTAAATACGATATGGTTTGAATGGTTCGTTTATATAACTTATGTTTGATCTCATTAAGTAAAATGGCAAATATAATTGCTGTCGCAAATCCGAGCACCATATTGATGACGCTCATCGCAATGGTATTACGAAGCACGTTAAGAAATGCATCGTCTGTTAGCAAAAACTTAAAGTGTTTGAGCCCGACCCATTCCTGCTGGGTGAAACTCTTAGCAGGACTGTAATTCTGAAAGGCCATAACCCAGCCCCAAATGGGATAATACGAGAATACGAGAATGTACGCAACGATGGGCAATGACATGAACATGAGTTGTCTTTGTCCGCGCAATCGTTTTAACAGTGGTGTTTTGGGAACGACTGTACGGGTGGTTTGCTCTGGTATGGCTCCAGGCGTGTTCGCCATCTTTCACTCCTCCTATTGGCTTGCAGCGACTTTAAGCATGATGTCCCCGGAAGGTACTCGCCTGAGTAATCCTTTGGTTGATACCTTCCGAGAGAATCATTGCCGCATTTTTTATTTAACTGACCAGTTCTCGATTCTCCATTTCAGTTGTTCGTTAATTCGGTCTTCATAGGATTTGACATCGATTTTCTTGTAAGCGTCTACATATTCAGTCCAAATCTTATCGAACTCATCCGGTTTTGACATGATCGCTTTAGGCAAGAATTTCAATGAAGTGTCTGTCATTTGCTTGTTCGCTACCGCAGCATCAGAGCCTTCTTTCAGATCGACCTGCCATGCAGGATAGTACACAGGATTCTCTGGTGCAGGGGAGAAGAAGTCACTCCACGTTTTGAAGCCATAAGCATCCAGAAGTTCTTTATCTTCCGGTTTAAGGTTGTCATAGAATTCCTCAGGCTGGTTGATTGCTCCAATCGCATTGCCATCTTCAAATGTTCCTTCGAGCTTCGGTGCAGCAGCGTAGAAACCTTCTGCTTTGTTAATCAGTCTCCATGCCGGATCATCCTGCTCTTTCCGTTGCTCTGGCGTACGATAGAATCTTCCCTCTTCATTCACCAGATAATCTACACCCTCTTCTCCCCATGACAAGAGCTTCTGATACTCTTCACTCATGAGTTTATCGAGGAATTTGATGAGTGCAACAGGATCTTCCGCATCTTTACTGATACCAAAACCATTATTCAAGTTGATAACCGGTCGATCCAAATAATGATCTGTGATACTTGTATCATAGACTAGCGGGAAACCTACGTATGTCTGGCCAATTTTGCCCTGTGCTACGAGTGGGTCTTCCCCAGCCTGGAAATTCCAGTGCTGATCAAACATGCTAAGCACACGTCCCGAAGAAATTTTGGCCAGATATTGATCATAGTTCTGAACAAAGGCTTCTTTATCCAGCAATCCCTCATTATACAGATTGTTTAGTTCCTTATAATACCGTTTGGAGATATCCTTGTCGGCAAAAACGGTTGCCACTCCATTATCATCTACGACTACGCCACCATCATTAGGGTGACCCGTAAGATGTTCTGGTGGATTAAGCAAGGGGAACGTCCGCCAGTCAGAAGCCAGTGTAGTAAAGCCAATCGTCGGTTGTCCATCAATGGTCGGATTCTTGGCTGCATAGTCACGAACCAACTTTGTGAAATCATCCAACGTTTTAGGAGTCGGGTACCCGGCATCCTTCAGAATGGATTTTTGGATCCAGAATGCAGGACCAGAATAGTAGTTACTAATGAACTCACCTGTGTAGACTCCATAGTTAGGCAACCAGTAAATATGCCCGTCACTGGAGTCTTTCATCCGGTTCCAGTCTTTAGCAAAATGTTTCTTCAGATTGGGTGCATGCTCCTCAATCAGATCTTCGAGCGGAATAACTGCACCGGCTGAGACCAATTTGGTGTCCGCTGTGATCAAGTCAGGGAAATCGCCACCGGCAATCATAACGCCGAGCTTCTGTTGAAGATCGCCCACCAGAAATTCCATCTCCAGATTGACGCCAAGTTCATCCTGAATTTTCTTGTAGATTCGGTTGTCTTTAGCTGGCGCCTGATTCGGCGTTCCGATAAAGGCCGTAATGTTCAGTACTTCTTTCCCGTCCTTTGTAGTCGCTTTCTCATTGTCACCGCTGCATCCTGCAAGTGCCAAACTCAAAGCCAGAACGAGTGATACGGAACCCCAAAGCTTCTTTTTTTTCAGTCCCCCCATGTACTTGCCCTCCTTGGAAATGGTATGTCTTACTGTTTTTAGTATGAAGAAATGTATGCGGTTACAAAATATATATATTTAAGTTCCATCCCCCTGTAATTGCAGGTCTTATTCAGGAGGAGTTCTTCTTTTTTAAGGATCAATTCGCATACTTTTGCCTGTATTCTAATGGTTTCATCGCTGTACGTTTTTCGAAGTGTCTGAGAAAATGCTGGTAACTACGGTACCCTACCTGCTCTGCAATTGCACTTGATGTTTGATTCGTCTCCTGAAGCAGACGCTTCGCTTCTTCCATTCGCAGATCATGTACTACCTCGATCACACCCTTGCCGTACTTTCGTAAAAAGGATTGCCCCAAATGGACTGGGTTCACGTAGAATCGTTCTGCAAGCTCCTGGATCGTAAATGTCTCTCTGTAATGCATCTGCACATATTCAGCTACCGTTGCCTGAATGCCTCCAAGCTGCCTTTCCCGGAAAATAGCCAGCTCTGACTTGCATTGCAAACAGAAATGCTCCAGATTGTTAGCCACCTTTTCTACATTTCGATGGCCTTTCTCCAGTATTCCGCTCGCCAATTCGTTCATTAGTGCATTAGGTTCTCCTCCTAATTCTCTACACAGGGAGAGTCCGCGGAATATAATGTGGGTAGAGAAAATATGTACAATCTCTGGCGCAGCCTTCATCTGTATAAACAGTTCGAAGGCACTGCGTATGGAACTCGAGAGTTCTTCTACAGAACCGTTTTCAAGCAATTCGCTAATATGGTCCACCTCTGACAGTGTTTCCGGATCAAACTGCCAATTCTCCAGCTGAATTTCTTCGGCAATCAAAAGGTGCTCTTGATTAAAAAACAAATAACGCCCAACTTCCTGAGCGGAGCGGAAGGATTCAGACAGATGCTTCAGTTTGGTGACCGTCATTCCAACCGCGATATGAATATCTTCGCAGCCAATATTTTGCATGCTGCTCATCAAACGCTGGGCAAAAGCTTTAATTAATTCGGATGTCCCGCTTCCATCATTCACTTGCTCCCCCCATACAAGTCCCAAAGAGTCTCTTGTTCTGTCTGTTACATAACAACAAGTTGCTACGTCAGCCATTTGTTCGGCTACTGAACAGGCTTCCTGAATATCTCCCTGAAAAGTTATCCGCAGGTATGCCCAATGGGACTTGTTCAAACGAGGAAGGATCTCTGACATCTCCTGCTTCGATATTTCCTGCTTATCCTGAATCAGTGCGGACAAAAACGTTTTGATCCTTTGCTCGTTTGTATGTTCCAGTATACGCTCCTGGTTTTCACGCTCCTGCAATTGCATACGGAGACGGACCAACATATCCTCTGCTTCTGTACTGTCAACCGGTTTGGTTAAATAGTTGCAGACACCTAATCGAATAGCTTGTCTGGCATAATTAAAGTCACTGTATCCACTCGTGATGACAAACAGCACAGACTCATGTTCCAATCGTCGTGCTTCTTCTACAAGTTCCAGCCCATTCATCACAGGCATACGAATGTCTGTCACCACGAGATCAGGTCGATCTTGTTCCATCATCCGAATGGCTTCCTCACCGTTGGCGCACACGCCTCTGATTTCAAATCCATGCTTTTCCCAATTGATCAAAAGCTGTAACCCTTCAATGGCATACGGTTCATCATCGACTAACAGTACTTTATACATGAGAGTTTACCTCCTATTTCCTCTGTTCCAGCTTGGAGATCGGTATACGGTACCCTGCAATAGTTTCCTTTCCAGGTACACTGCTTAGATCAAATATCGCATTTCCTTCATAAAAGAGTTCCAGCCTGCGGTAGACATTGCGGAGTCCTACATGCTCGCCGTTCCTGGGTCTTTCAGAACGAATATCTCGCAGGAGCTCGGTTAGTCTCCCTGCATCCATACCGATTCCATTATCGATCACCTGAATAACCAGTTCAGAAGCGTTTCGTCTCGCCGTTATCTTGATCTCTCTTCCATTTTTTCGTGCCTGCAAGCCGTGTTTGCATGCATTTTCGACGAGCGGTTGAATACTCATGCGGGGAATGAGCAACGAAGCTGCATCGGGATCAACCTCGAAGGTGTAATCAAACAGCTCTCCAAAGCGAAACTTCTCAATCTGTAGATACAGATTCGTAAATTGCAGCTCTTCTTGCAGAGGAATCAGATTGTCAGAATGACTGAGCAACTGTCTCATCAGCTTGGACAGACTTTTAATAATCTCAATTACTTCCGTATATCCATTCTTCGTACTAACGACCAGCAAGGCATTCAATGTGTTAAATAAAAAATGGGGATTCATCTGACTCTGGAGCATAGACAATTCAGTCCTCACTTGATCCAGCTCCAAATCTTTTTGACGGATTTCCAGCTTATATACGTCATTAATCAGCGTATGAATTTTACCAATCATGATGTTAAATGTACGAATAAGCCCGCCAATTTCGTCGCGGCCTTCCTGAATTTCAATCAGATCGAATCGTTCATTACGAACCTTCTCCATATGTCTGGATAGCTTGCGAATCCGATAGTGGTAGGAACGCAAAATAATGTAGATCAATACAGAGGGGACCACGATACTTAATGCGAGCAACCCCAGAATTGAAATAAAGGCTTCTTGCAGCAGATGGTCAAGGTGACGCGTATCGGCAACTCCAATCAATTTCCAACCCTTTAGGTAGGCTAGATTCCCCAACGATTTTTCGAGCGTGTAAGCAGAATTTCCAGATTCCTTGAGCATTGATTCATTATCAGGGAGGGATACGTCGGTTTCGCTGAACTCCCCACTTGAAACGACAGTTCGATTGTTGCTGTCCACCAGACGCAGCTGAAGACTGTCTGATTCACGATTTAAGATGCTATACACCCGGCTAAGTTCCAGATCAATCTTGGAATACTTGTTATAATTGGCATAGGAAGTATAGGTATCCATTTTGCCAATCACACTGATTCTTCTTCCCGCGTTGAATCCGGATGGCTCAATATAATCAACAACAAGAATGCCTCCACTGGTGGATTTCAGCTGTTTCAATCCAGGAAGTACATTCTTGTCTTTCATCACGATATAATGACTGCCCGTCTGGATGGTATCGTTATCTGTATAGATACGCACCTCCAGAATATTCGCTGACATATACCGTGTTAATTTATCACGCAGGAAAGCATGGTAGACGTTGTAATAATCAACGGGGGACTGATAGGTCCGATCCAATGCCTCGTACAGCGAATCGTCTGCTGCAATTATACGGCTCAGAGCAACGCTCTCATCAATCATGCCTAGCAGTTCCCCCGCAGCCCTGTCGATGGATTTACGCAGATTTTCCTGTTCTCTAATCTTGATATCCGCAGAGGTTCGTTGATAAAAGAAGATATTAATCGTTATTACAGGAAGGAGAATACTAAGTACATAAATAAGCAGAAATTTGGATCGGAGAGGAATATCATTAACCTTACGGAACATCCAGAATTTATGACGCATATGATCACCCTTGGTTTTTGTTTTTATAGACTGACGGAAGCTCCCCTGTATGCGCTCTGAACTTTTGGGTGAAATATTCAGCATCATGATATCCTAGCCTGAATGCAATGTCAGTGATCTTCATATTGGTACGTCGCAGGAGTTTACGGGCCTCTTCAACGCGAAGCTGGTGCACATAGTCACTGAAACTGACCCCCATCTCCCGCTTGAACTGTTGACCCAGGTAGGCAGAATTCACGTGAATACGATTTGCTACATCTTGTAATTTAATTTTACTTCGATAGTGTTGCTTCAATTCATTCACTGCTTCTGCAACAAGCCCTCCCGTACCCGTCTTTTGCTTCAATTCAGACTGGGAAAGTTGCTCAGACAGTCGAACACATAGGTCTTGCAATGTGCCGGAAGACCAACTCGCAGCTTCATGCCATTCTTTTTCACAAAGTATTTCTCTGCAATCCTCTCTTTTTCCATATTTTCGTAGCAACTCCCCATGGATATAACGGATGACATGATGTATCCATTCGAGCGAAACTTCTGCTTTCTCACTCTTCCCTAGTAATGAACTCACAGCATGATCGATGGAATACGTGTTTCCTTCTTCAATCAACCCCAAGATCTCTTTGGAGATGTTCATCATTTGCTCTAAATCATATTCTTCGTTTATTCGATATTCATTAAGATGATTTTCGTAGGCTCCATCTGTAACCATGACTCCATTTTGCTGTTTTTGCTCATTTCTACGTTTGTCCAGAGGTTCGATCATTTCCATAAGAATTTGATGAATTTCCTCGGGAACAAGAGGTTTGAGCACATACTGATCGACCTGATACCGTATGGCTTGCTTCGCATAATTAAAATCGGAGTATCCTGTAACGATAACAATTTTAGAGGTATAGGCGAGATCTTCTCTCAAGGTATGAATCAAACCGAGACCATCCATAACAGGCATTTGAATATCCGTGACAACAAGATCCGGCTGAACCGAGTTGAATAAAGCAAGTGCTTCCTCCCCGTCCGTTGCCGTTCCGCAGAGTTCGTATCCACAAGTTTGCCAGTCAATCATCGTTCTCCATCCTTCTAGCATAAACGGCTCATCATCCGCGACAATGACCTTGTACATTAGCTCACCTCTCTTTTGTCCGTGATCAGCTGCATGTATTTTATCTATATCTATAGGTAGATTTCAGTTGTTGCGAAAATGCTAAACAGCAGAACAACAGCAGGAATGTTGTCTGCTCGTACAACTTGGAGAACATATTTTCCATCAGTCTTATTTTCATTGATGATCCATTAAAAAGAAAATAGTTTTATCAGACCGTACTCTTAGAACGCTCCGATTGTAGCGAAACGCCAGATAACAATTCAAGTGTAACGCTTACATTTTGGTACAACAACCTGATAAACTATAGGTTTTCACCCGACAAAGTATAGGTTTAGCTCAGAAGTAATCTATTGTCAGGAAAAAGATTTTTCATTCTCCGCGTACTATACGGAATCCTTGATCGGGACCAAAACCATTTGCATCAAATTTGCCACGGAATGCTATTTCATTGTTATTGACACCACCCATCCAGCCTCCGCCTTTCACAACTCGCCAAGTTTGTTTGGGTCCCTCCGGATCGCTGTACCATTCCCAGCACCATTCTCTCACATTCCCGGACATATCATAGATTCCTAACTCATTTGCCTTCTGAGTTCCGACTTTTTGGGTTTGATTACGATTGCTCTCAATAGCGGGCCAGCTCCAGTCACCCGTCAGAATATTGTTGCCAGCATTTTTCCAGTACCAAGCAACTTCATCAGGATTATCACTTCCAGAGTAGGTGTAATTCAAGCTCTTTTGGCCTCCGCTTGCAGCGTATTCCCATTCTGCCTCTGTGGGTAAACGGTAACCGTTGGCATCCTCGTTAATGGTTACATTCCATTTTATATTGTCGTTTTCATTGTGATTATTCGTGTCCTGGTTGTCTTTGTCTATATTGTAATAAGGTTTCAGGTTTTCTTTTATACTTTTTTGATTACAGTATTCCACTGCGTCATACCAACTGACCATTTCAACGGGAAGGTCATCTCCCTTGAAGCCAGACGGGTTTTCCCCCATAATTTCCATCCATTCTTTTTGAGTCACTTCGTATTTACCAATATAGAAAGAATCCAGCGTTTCATTTGTATCATGCTGACTCGACTTACTGCTCTTGAAGGCTCCCCCTTCGACAAATACCAAGCCATCGTTTAATTCTGAATTACTCGCTGAACAAGCACTTAGACTAACAAGTATTGCGATTAAAGTTAACCATATCAGCTTCCTCATTCCATTATTCTCCTTTGCTAAGCATGAATCCGGCAACGTCGAGGTCCGTTAGTCTGGTGAATAACGATCCTCAACGCTTCCGGAAAATTGAATTCAAATGCAGGTGCAGACATTGAACGTCATTACATCATTTTTACCAAACCGTCACGTTTGCGTTACCGCTGCTTTGATAACCCTCTGTTGCCATCACCTGATAGGACCAACTATTTCCAAGGTACATGCCTTTGCTCGCCCATGCATTCACATGATTGCTGAACGTAATGGTAGAATTGACACCAGTCGGTCTCTTGGTCTGTCTAACGCTCCAATACTGAGGGAAAGTCTGCGTACCATCAATGGAAGGTGCATTGTATCTCATCGTTGTATAGATATCATATGTGCCACCATCACTAGTCATCGAGCCCTTATACGTTCCGGTCGGACGATACGTTCCCCAGCTATCCACCACGTAATATTCAATTAGAGCGTTTCTAGTCCAACCATAGAAAGTCAGGTAGCCGTTACCTGAAGGAGCGAACACACCGGCATTGTAATTGACTACCCGATTAGGTGTGCCATATGTCCACCCTTTCCCGACAACAAAGTTCCCGGTATTTTGCCAACTCACGCTGTAATTTCCGCCTGACCCGTTAACCGCGTTGACCGTTCCTCCACCATCTGTCCAATTCTGCCAATAATCTGTTGCAGCGCTGGATGTAGCTGCGAAAACACCAAAACTCATGGAAGCTGCAAGAACAACCGTCATTAATTTTTTACCGAATTTGAACATAGAATAATACCTCCTGATATTTTAATAGATTTGGTTGATGCTACAATCCAATAAGAATGTTCTTCACCACATTTACTTGAATAAACGTTGCGTGAACAGATACAGATCGTTCTTCCACACGGGCCAATCATGTCCCCCACTTTCTTCATGCCAGATGTGAGGTACTCCCTGTTGCACCAAATATCGGTGAACCCCGAGACTAATCTCAATAAGGTTGTCCTTCTCACCGCAAGAGATCCACAACAGCGAGAGCAATGAATGCGCTTTCGTAACATCGGTGACAAGTAGCTCCGGCTCTCTGGTGTTCGGGGCTGCAGAGAAAGCGCCGATCCATGCGAAATGGTCCAGATTACTTAATCCGATATTTAAGGATTGACCTCCGCCCATGGATAAACCAGCAATCGCCCTTTTATCCCGGCTTGTATGAACAGGATAGTTCGACTCCATGTAAGGGATCAAATCGTGAAGCAGATCGGATTCAAATCGTTCAAATGCTTTGATTTTCTCAGGTTCAAACAAGTCTCCTTCGGCCCGGTCATTCAACATTGCGCGACCATTAGGGAAAACAATAACCATTGGCTCAAGTAAGTTATCGTTGTACAGATTATCCAGAATAATTTGTGGAGAACCATGAGTATGCCATTCAGACTCGTCTCCACCGATACCATGCAATAGAAAAAGTACAGGATACATCGTTGTCGAAGAAAAATCTGGTGGGGTGTACACCATCGCTTTACGGGAATTGCCCACTGTCCTGGAAGGATACTCTACCGTCTCCATGACTCCACGTGGTATATTCTCCCGATATTGGTCATATCCCGTTACTGCTGATGAGATCAATTTCATTCTCTTTTCCTCCGAACATATGAATGACTATCCGTTTTCGGTTAATCCACATAGCCAAACCCCAGAATGGTGAAACATTTATGTTCATGACCTTCCGCCATTTCGATCTCGATGGAGTGCTCCCCAACATGCTCTTCGTTAAGCAGAAGTGTGGCATGGCAATGGGTCCAGTTGATTTTACGCGGATCGACTTTTTGGACGAATACCCCATCTACCTTGATATGTGCGGTTCCGAATTCATCGTTACCAGAATCCTTGAAGATCAGAATGAGGCGACTGCACTGCAAACTTATTTTAAAGCTGCTTTGAGCCTCTATTCCCTCTCCTGTACACATCCAGTTGTTGGGGAACTGGGGTGTACCATAGTCATGAGAATCCATCTCAGCCATCTGCAGATCCGTATCCGTTTTGCAAAACGAGCCTGCATCAATACGGGCAATGGTATTGCCATTTTTTCGATCCAACAGCTTCACATGAACAAATTCATTTCCAATTAGCGGTGCCTTTTCAATATCATGATCTTTCTCATCCCACTCCGAACGATTCGTCACGTCGAACAAATATTCCAAACCATCGGCCATAATCCGATGTCCTGTGTTAGTAGGATGATATATATCATGGAAAAATTGCTCTTTGGAAATAATGTTGCCCTCACTTTTTGTCTTCTTGAACTGATCAACGACAGCATCTTTCACACTTACCATGGGCAGATCATAATGCCAGCCAACCGGGGCGAGACGATCCTGTAGATTCCAGTCATTTTCAAATACACTGAATAACAAGATGACTGCTGGCTTGTTATCGGCAGCAAGTGCTTTGAGCACCAGACTCTCGTAACATTTACCTTGGGTTTCATCATCTGCGTCATTGACTGCGAATTCGATTACGACGATATCCGGCTTAACCGTACCTCCCCTTAATACATCACGATCATAACGTACAATCCCCAATTCCGATGGAGTACCTCCCACACCTGCTTTAATCAGATGAATCGGACTATCTTTTGAAAGCGCAAACATAAATTTAAATGACTCATACGATCGATAAGCGTAACTTTGGTTATGAATAGGTATTGCACCAGCACCTTGAGTAATGGAGCCTCCAATATAAGCAATAACAACTGGTTCGCCGTTTTTTGCCTTCTCAATGGCTCGTTTTAATCTGACATTGTTCCCTTTGTTCAGAAGAGACCGGCCAATCATATCGCGATATCCATGTGATTCAAAGTCAATTGCGGGTTTGACTGCTGACGCTGTCACTCCGACTGGATCGCGCGGTGCAGTGAATTCGGTGTTTTCACCTGCATCTTCTGAATCCTGGAGCATAAATCACCATCACATCCTTTCGGTTAAATTCTGACCATTCTCAAGCAACATTTAAAGAGTAAAGGGTCACAACTTGTATTATTATTAGATCAAGTGTGATCCTTCCCCCAAAGTGTATCCCTTACATAATTTTACAACAACCTGACAAATTATAGGATTTCCACCACTATATCATTTTAATTCGACTACAATCACATGCAAATTAGAACACCTATAATTTTTCATGTAAACGCTTTAATTTGTATACTATTTCCATGTTATAATTTTGAAAAACCGCATTGATGAAGGAGGACACACATGAATATTACGGGTCAAGGCGCGTTGGATACGGGCACTTATCAGAATCTGTTTCTGAAGCTAGGCTACGATGAGAATGAGATTACGACCAGATTGGAAGAAACATGGAACGAACTGTTCTATGGCGATGAAAATACTCGAATATATTACCCCATGGGTGAGGACAAGGGATATATGCTGGACACCGGTAATCACGATGTTCGTTCCGAGGGCATGTCCTATGGCATGATGATGGCTGTTCAGATGGATAAAAAGGAAGAATTTGATCGACTCTGGAATTTCTCCTACACGTTTATGCAGCATACCGAAGGTCGATACAAAGATTACTTCGCTTGGCATTGCAAGCCTGACGGAACCCGACTCTCGCAAGGACCTGCTCCTGACGGTGAAGAGTTTTTTGCCATGGCGCTTTTTTTTGCCTCCAACCGCTGGGGCGATGGCGCTGAACCTTATGATTACAAAGCACAAGCCCGCAAGATCCTTCGTGCATGTATACATCAGGGCGAAGACGGCGAAGGTGATCCCATGTGGGACCCGGAAACAAAACTGATCAAATTCATACCAGAAACACCGTTTAGCGACCCATCCTACCATCTGCCTCATTTTTATGAACTATTCGCAAAATATGCGGATGAAGAAGATCAGAGCTTCTGGAAAGAAGCGGCGGCCGCTAGTCGGGCTTACCTTCATACAGCCTGCCATCCCGTAACCGGACTATCACCTGAATATGCGAACTATGACGGCTCTCCGGCTCCAATACAGCCGCATGGTGATTTCAGACATTTTTACAGTGATGCCTACCGTGTTGCTGCGAATATAGCGCTGGACTGGGAATGGTTCCGCAAGGATCACTGGCAGATCGAACAATCCAATCGGATTCAATCCTTCTTCAGTGATATTGAAATGTCCGATTATCGTCGTTATACCATAGATGGAGAAGCTTTTGACGAATCTGCGCTGCATCCTGTAGGTTTACTGGCTACCAATGCCATGGCTTCACTGGCTGCGGACGGTCCACATGCTGACACATTCGTTCGTAAGTTCTGGAGCACACCTCTGCGTCAGGGAGAGCGACGTTATTACGACAATTGCCTGTATTTTTTCAGTATGCTGGCTCTAAGCGGAAGATATCGCATGTACTAAACTAAGAGAAAATGCACGAGCCGTTGTACCTGTCCAGTGAACGTTTGGCTTGCAGGACAGGTGCAAACATAGCATGAAGCTGATTTTTGGGCATCTGAATTAAAAAAATGTTCCCGGCTCGCATATACTGATTGCGAACCGAGAACATTTGCATGTGCAAATACATTCAACAACATCTAATTTATTTGGTAACTGAAGAAGTATCGTAGGAGGATTGCATAATCTCCAGATAACGATTAATGTTCAGTCCTTCCAGACCTTTTACATATTCATCCCAATCCTTATCCAGACTTTTGGCGCCAGTAATAAATTGCAGGGAGTTCTGATCGATGTAATCTTTGAGATTGGTCTGCATCATACTGGCTTCATCGGCAAGGGATGGATCAACCCACAATGCCCAATGAGGGAAAACGTCTTTTGGTTCCTTGCCTTCCATTAACAATGTCGCCTCATAGAGTCTTCGCTCATACCCATCATTGGCATAGATGTCTGTTCCCTGCACTTCAGCGTCCCGATATGCCCTGTGATGATTGTACTGACTCAGTGCAGCCCAGCTATCGTTACGAGGTTCTTCTCCAGAAGGAAGCGGAATGGCTTTATAGAGCGGCTCTATCTGATCATTGAGCGCCACTTCGCCTTCCTGTGGTTTACGCCAGCTTGTGCCCTCCTCTCCCAGATAAGATGCCATGGTACCTTCCTGGGTGTAGAAATAATCAAGCAACTTTATAGCTGCGATCTGCGTTTCCTCGCTTGCCTTGTTCGTCAGTACAAAAGATGCTCCAGGATCAATCGGATAGTTATACGTAGCATAAGTGGCATTCGGTCCCTTCAGTGGAGGGATGGGATTGTAATCATTCCCGTAAGGCGAACCTTCCGAAGTGGTTACAAATAACGATGGATGCATCGCTGCTCCTGCACCCAGAAGCTGCGCATCAGCGTTATCACCGATTTTTTTGAAAGCACCCACGTTTTGAGTAAAGGCACCCGGATCAATCAGTCCTTCATCATAGAGCGATTTGATATAAGTAAGTCCTTCTTTCCACTCCGGTTTATTCACTACCGTCTCCACTTTCCCCTGATTGACAATTAAGTAATTTCGATCGTCGTCATAGATAAAACCATTCATCAAATACGGGATAATGTGCACGCCGAAATTTTCAGTCGAACCGCTTAGCGGTACTTCGTCGGCTTTACCGTTTCCATTCGGGTCCTTCGTTTTAAATGCGCGAAGCATCTCCTTAAACTCCTCTGTCGTAGCAGGTTCGTTCAATCCGAGTTGTTCCAACCATTTGGTGTTGACCCACATCTTGTTCGGGTATGAACAGTGGAAACATTCATTCAGTCCCGTCAGACCGTAGATATTTCCGTCCGGAGCGGTGTTCATGGCCCGATAATAATCATTGCTTTCAAGCACTTTTTTAATATTGGGAGCATACTGATCAATCAGATCATTCAGTGGTAAAATAACCCCCTGTTGACCAAACTTCAACAAGTCTGTCTGGGAGAAACGGTCTACCCAAGGGATCAGCAGATACAGGTCCGGATAATCACCGGAAGCAAGTGAAATCTGTCTTTTCTCCGCTGCGCCGTCGAATGGAACCGTGGTCCAGTTGAACTTAATATCAAACTTCTCTTCCATTTTCTTCGTGAATTTGTTAGTGGACAGATTGGTATCCGAACCCTGGTGAGCAAACACATTAATGGCTGTCTTGCCTGACGGATCGCTGCCTTCCCCGTTACCCTTATCAGAACTTGAACATCCGGCAAGTACCAACGAAGTAAACAGCATACAGGCAAGAATGATGAATCCCGCTTTTT
Source organism: Paenibacillus amylolyticus (assembly GCF_050990605.1). Taxonomy (GTDB): domain Bacteria; phylum Bacillota; class Bacilli; order Paenibacillales; family Paenibacillaceae; genus Paenibacillus; species Paenibacillus amylolyticus_H. Next base: position 3,046,722 of record NZ_CP158832.1, on the reverse strand, counting down.
TCAATACAATCCTCTCCCTCATGAATAATAGAAAAAAATGAACTTATCCTTTGACTGAGCCAATCAACATGCCTTGCACGAAATACCTTTGAACAAAAGGATAAATGATTAGCACCGGCAAGCTGGCCATGACAATTAACGAGTATTTCATGAGTTCAGCCATCTGCTGCTGTTTGATCATTTCCGATGCATCCATGTTCCCCGTACTGCTGTTCAGAATAAGAATACTGCGCAATATCAGCTGCAGCGGATAGAGTGACTGTGATTTCAGGTAGATGAGGGCGTCAAAATATGCATTCCACTGACCCACAGCATACATCAGCGACAGCACGGCAATAATCGGTTTGGCGAGTGGCAGGATAATACTGAAGATAAACCGGATGTCACTGCAGCCATCGATGTCTGCTGCTTCGGACAATTCTTCCGGTATCGAATTCTGAAAAAAGGTGCGGGCAATGATGACTTGCCATACCCAGACGGCATTGGGAATCAGCAACGCCCAGCGGGTATCAATCAGTCCCATGGTTTTGACCACCAGATAGGTAGGAATCAAACCGCCCGAGAACAGCATGGTGAAGGTAATAAACATCATTAACGAGCTGCGACCAACAAACGTTTTTTTGGATAATGGATAAGCAATCATAATGGTCAGTGCCACGCTGATGAAGGTGCCGCAGGCTGTATAGAAAAGGGAATTGGCATAACCGGTAAGGACTTGATCATTCCGCAATACAGACTTGTAACCGTCAAACGTCAGTTCAATGGGCCACAACCAGACTTTTCCCGAGGAGACGGCAGCAGGGCTGCTGAGCGAAGAACTCACAATATATATCAAGGGATACAGCACGGCAATCAGCACCACAGTCAGCATGAAGTAAACAACCGTTATAAATACGCGGTCTCCCCAGGATTCACGGATCGTACTACTGCTCTTGATTCGCGAACGACCTGCATTTGTCTGTGTGTTAGGCATGAATTGGTTCTCCTCCTTTCGCTCCCGTCACCATAAGCTTGTATTGGACAGTCGTTTGGCGACCGCGTTCACGATTAATAGCAGAATCAGGTTAATCACCGAGTTGAACAGGCCAACCGCAGTAGCGAAGCTGTAATTGGCATTCAGCAACCCTATTTTATAGACATACGTGGAGATGATCTCCGAAGCAGACAGGTTGAGCGGATTTTGCAGCAAATATATTTTCTCGAACCCGACAGCCATGATATTCCCTACACTCAGAATCAGAATGATGACGGCTGCCGGAAGCAGTCCGGGCAGATCAACATTGAGGATTTTCTGTATTCGATTGGCTCCATCGACTTTGGCGGCTTCATACAAGGATGGATCAACACCAGCCAGGGCAGCCAGATAGATGACTGCGGAGTACCCCATTCCCTGCCACACATCGGAGAATACGTAGATGGATCGAAATAGTCCGGGCTCACCGAGAAAATTCACCGATTCGAAACCAAGGGCGCCTGCAATCGTGTTGACAATACCCAGCCTAGGTGACAGAAACAGCATAATGATGGAGACCATTACAACGGTAGAGATGAAATATGGAGCATACGTCACCATTTGTACTGTTTTTTTGAATCGGATGTTTTTGATTTCGTTCAGCGCGAGCGCCAGTAATATAGGAATCGGGAAACCAACGATCAGGCTGTAAAACGAAATGTAGAGCGTGTTCTTGATCAGCATGACAAACGCCGGATTTTTAAAAAGTAATTCGAAATACTTGGTTCCGGCCCACGGACTGCCCCAGATCCCCTTGATGACGTTGTAATCTTTAAATGCCAGGACCGCATTCACCATGGGTACATACTTGAAAATAATAAAGTAAGCAATTGGTGGCAAAATCAGCAGGTATAGCTGCCAATGTCGCCTCCAGCTTCTGGCTAAAGCTTCCTTCAAGACAGATGGTTTACTTCTTTTCTCCACGGACTTGGATTCACTGGTCATTGTTGTTCTCAGAATCATCCCCCCATTCTTGGCTCCCAATCGTGCTGAATTTCAGCTCAATTTGGTAGCGCTTACTTTTTGAGTAATCATAAGATTGGGCTGGGGATTGCGTAAAGGTACAGTTACGCCGGGAAAGTACAAAAAGCGAATGTATATCATCAGAAACACCCTACATTAACCGCTATGAACGTCCATTTTCCGAAACACACTCGGGGAAATGCCTCGTACCCGCTTGAATGCTCGACGGAATGAATGTGCACTGTTATACCCGGTGGCCTCCGCTATTTCGTCAATGGTCTGACCGGTGGATTGCAACAGGTTTGAGGCAGCATCAATGCGTACCCGTTCTACATAATCGGAAAGATTCTCTCCTGTATGCTCTTTGAACAGTTGGGATATAAACTTCTCGGACTTGCTCATATGCTCGGCAATCCGATAGATCGTCAAGTTTGCATCCCCATAATTTTGCTGGATAAAACGAATCATTTCACTTACCGTATCTGCATGCGCTCCTGTTCTTCTCCTCTGAAAATCACCGCAGATGTCTTCTGTTAACTGTTTGAATTTTTCACGCAGCGAAGCGATCGTTTCTGTCATCTGAATGGATGTCACCCGAGTTTTATATTCCTCCAGCAGGGCGGAATCCAGCTTGAATTTTGGTTCGTCCAGCTTCAGAAAAGTCCCCTTTAGCTCCATGATGAACTGTTGCGCCATCTCGTAGGAGAGTTCCCGCTCTTCAAAATTACGAAGAAACAATTGCTCCAGAATGCGTATTGCCTCTTCAGGATCGCCGACTTTGATTGTGTTCAGCAGGCGCTGTTCGGACTCAATCGGATAATAGAACATTTCATTTTCCTTCATCGTATCTTCAAATCTCACCAGATGATCTGTTCCCATATGAATGGCATAATCCAGAGCTTGTTTGGCTTCGTCAAAGGAGCGACCTGCATCATTCCAGACCTCGTAAGCTGCACCTGTTCCAATTGTTGTGGATATCCGATGCTCCCGGTAGATCACTTCCATTAGGGTGTTCAGCTCTTTTTCACACCTCCCTATAGCTTCATTCAGTGGGTTATTTTCATCCAATGGACAGGCAAAAGCGATCTGGTCGGTTCCCCAATCCGTGATCAGCAGTTGCGCATTCCACTCTGTAAGCACCTGTTTGATGAGCAACCTTGCGACGCCCAGTTCATGAATGGTTTCTTCACTGTCCGGATTGGCATATCCGTTTACCTTCACTAAGCCTGCCAAGCCCTTGCTGCTATGAAGAGAAATGTGCGCCTGGGATGATATAACCTCCAACTCTAGTGAGGTATAGACTTCCCCGGTTAACAGACGTTTGATAAAACCGTCTCTCAACAATGGAATCTGCCCATTCATGGCGTTTTTAAGTGAGTCATTATTTGCAATTAGATTGTTAATATGGCTTGCCAAAAAATCATATTCATTGCCCCGTTTGCCAGGGAATTCGGTGAGTTGTTCCCGAAAAGAGGCCAACAGTTTGTAAACGGGTGCACTATTTCGATAGGCCAAAACCAGCCCAAACAGCAGGCCCAAGGCAATGGTTGCCAACGTAAAGGCCAGCGTGACTTGCTTGATTTGATCGGCCTTTGTCATGAGTGACTTCTCCGGAATACCTGCCATGTAATTCCATCCATTTTGACTGGACTGTATCGATATCAACAGCCGACCATCGCTTCCAGGCTGTACGTTCTGCCCGTTCCGCTCCGTTTCTGCAGCGTTACTTTCACTCCGACGTTTCTGTGCCATTCGTTCGGCTTCGGATTGTTCAATGCCAAGGGAGAAAATGATCTGCCCTTCCGCATCGGTGACAAGAGTCCAACCACCATATTGATCCACAATATTTTGAGTAAGGCTGGCCATCTGATCCTGATCAATCATGATACCAATCGTCGCTTGCGGCTTATTGAAGCTGTTCAAAGGCAGAGATTGCAAAAACGTAATGGCGGGAACGTCTGCAAGCACTGTGCCGAGTATTTCACGCTTATAGTTCCGAAGCGGTATGATTTCGTTAAAGTGCGGTTGTTTCAGAATTTGGTCATGCCACTGTTCAAACGATATACCCTCCAACTGATTGGCCGCATAATAATGCTCCGGACGATAATACACGGTTCTTGGTGTGATAATGGCATTGTAGTTCGGAATGTGAATGAAGAAATGAGACAAGTAATCATTGGTACTGCTGTACATGGAGAGACTCCGTTGCATGCGGTTCATACCGTAGACGTTGTAGAGATCCTGCGGCTTCGGGCCAGCAATTAAATTTTGCAAATCAGGATTGATAGCAAGCTGCCTGGTAAAGGCTTCGACTTGAAGAAGGTTACGTTCAATGATCTCTTTGCCGAGACTCAGCGACTTCAAGCTGTTCTCAATGGAGCTGGAACGAGCCGCTTCAATGGAAGCTCGGTAAGAGGCATATCCCGCAATTTGAGGAATCATCAGAATGATGAGATACGAAATGAGGAATCGGCGGAACACGGGTGAGAATTTGGACCATAGGAGCTGCATATGTACCCTCCCTTTTTATCAAGCGCTTTCGTTTCTGTATGATAAGGTAGCTGTTCAATGATACACCGGGCATTTCTTCCTGGTGAAGGTACAACTTCTTCCTTATGGTACATTTACTTACTACAGCGTACAATGCTTGTATGAAAATAAATGTCTGTCTGCTGTTTGGTGCACAAATATAGTCGTATCTTACATTGCACGGCCTTCATGGCAAAGTATCAAAAATAAACGCAAAAGAACCTCCCCAAGCAACGAATGGCTTGGGGAGGTTCTTGTTTCACGTTGTATTTTTTAATTGCTTACGGCAACAAATTTCCATTGTTGGTTTGTTGCACCCGTGTAGGTGTTCTGTTGCAACTTCGCACCATCCGAAGTGGAAGCGTTGGCGACTTCAATCGCTTTGTTGCTGTTCACGTTGATGATACTCCAGTATCCGTTTCCAAGGTCATTCACTTTGAAATGCTGAGCGGTTGTGTTCAGATTGCTCATGAGCTGGACCACTTCCCCATTGGTGTTGGTACCGTTGCGAATGTCGATGACTTTGTCCGGTGAGTTCACACTTGTCAACGTATAGTTACCGTTGCCGATCGAGGTCAGAACCCACTTCTGAGGGTTGCCGCCCAGATCACTCCACTGCTGGAGCTGAAGATTGTTTTCGTTTAGACCACCTGGGACATCAATAACCTTGTTGGAATGCCGGGCAACAATTTTATAGGTTGCACCGGATACAAGACCCGTTGTTGGTCCGCCTGATCCACTGCCCGGGTAAGTCAGAGCACGTTCATGGTACCAGTTAAACAGGAATCGTCCCATGGCACTCCGTGAAGCATCCCCGTCCCACTTCAGGCCTGCCGTAGGATCGGCAAAGGAGCTTCGTGGTCCTTCACTTAGAATGAATCCGTTCATATGAGCTGCAATGCTGACATTGCCTGCTGCGTTGAAGATTGTTTTGGTATTCGTGCCGAAACCTTCATTGCTGCCATTAAACAAGTTCCAATAGGCCGAATCACCAGGTTTGTTTTTGAACCAGGTTACCTCGGTAATGTTAATCGGATATTTGTCAGCGGCTGCCTTCACGTTGGTATTCCACTGGTCTTGCAGAATGGAGAAGTTGTCATATGCGCCATAACCAGGGTACCAGTGAACCGCATACCCATAGTTATTGAGCGGGTCAGTCAATGGATGGCTTGCTGTCAAGCTGTAGAATTGGTTGTAGCCCAGCCCTGCAGCCCAGATCACGTTGTCCGCACCTTGGCTGCGAATCGTTGAAATCATGGAATTTTGGAAATTGCGCAAGTCATTCCAGTGATCCACAAAATCATTTTCCCCGTTGTACCCACCCCAATGTCCATTGGCATAGGATTTCACCGGTTCGTTGATCAGTTCGAAGTGAACGTTGTCTGCACTTTTGATCTCCGGGCGTGAAGCGAGATAACCCCAGATTTGATTGAACTTTTGCAGGTTGGCAGGTGTTGTTGCCTGATCATCCTTCAATGTGAAGTCTAGTCCCAGCACAACATAGACACCTTTTGTTTTGGCATATTGAATGTACGGAATAATTACATTTTGCGTAACAGTCTGCACACCGGCAAAGTTATATGTACCAGCAGCCACATCTCCCATGTCCTGACGATCGATGAACAGACGAACCTGATTCATATTCCAGCCATGATTGCTTCCGTATTTCGGGCTGGTGTCCGCAAAGGTATCCGTAATGTCTTTCAGATAAGCCAGTGTAGCTGCATGACGGTTATTGCCGTGCAGATTGAGATAATAATTGCTGTCCTGATATGTCCAGTAGGCGCCTGAAGGTTGATGCCAACCGTTCAGAAGCACAGGCTGGTTGTTGCTGTTCACCAGGTTTTTGCCGTTTACGTGAAGCTTGCCCATCGGCATGCCCACCCATGCTTCGGCGCGGCTGCCTCCCCATGGAGCAATGGTGATCAATAAAGCCAGAATGAGTACAAGTTTACAAGATGTCATGAACTTCTTCACTATAATTCCTCCTGATCTGATATATTGTCTTGCAATATTGTGAGGTAAGCTCCGTCAGAGTATCTCTGATCAAACAGATCGCTCAGGTCGGCGCCCGCTCCCGCAGCCCGTTCCACACCAGCAGGGGGATCCTGCGCAGGTAAGGATCGCGGTTCTGCTGTGAGCAGACGTTCATGAGAGTGTTACATGCCCCCTTTTCACAGATGGAATGTTGCATGAAGTTCCTCCTTCCTCTCACAGTCTGATCCCACTCCACACGTACAGGAAAACTTAACTTAACCGACGATTCCCGTACGCTCTACACTCTCTACGAAATATCGTTGCACAAACAAATAGATGACAATCAAAGGCAGTATGGCAAGAAGAATTCCTGTATCCTGGATCATGCTCAGATAGAACGGATCGGCCTGGGAAGCTGCACCGTCAGTAACCTGCTGGGCCAGATTATACGGAAGGGACGATAACTGGGTCGACATGACTTTACTTGAAGTCAGATAAGTCGTCGTATAGAAGCTGTCGTTCCACTGCCATACGAAGGAAAACAGCATGACTGTTACCATGGACGGAATGGCATTGGGCAGCATGATTCTTGAAAATGTTCGTCCGATGCCCGCGCCGTCCACATAGGCCGCCTCCTCCACTTCCTTCGGAATACCTCTGAAGAATTGCCGGAAAATAAAGATGTACAAGCCGGCCTTAAGTGAATTGGCCGTAATCGCCGTCAGAATAAACGGCCAATAGGTGTTCAGCAAATTAACAGGTTTGCCGGCTATTAGCGTCATAAGCCCCATCAGGTCAAAGCTTTTCAGATTCAGGTATACCGGAATGAGAATGGTCGTTGGCGGTACAAGAATCGTCAGAATGACACCGGCAAACAGCCAGTTGCTCCCCCTGAATTTCAGTCTGGCGAATCCGTATCCTGCAAGTGCACAGGATGCTGTAGTCAGCAGTGTAGTCGTTGCAGACAGGGCAAACGTATTAAACAGTGTTGCCCAGTAATCCATTACGCGTATCGCCTGCTTGAAATTGTCGATGGAGAAGTTCTGTGGAATCCACACCACCACTGCCGAATACAGATCACCTTTTGCTTTGATGGATGTGGAAACCTTCTGAAATATGGGAAACAGGATAACGAAGGAAAGCCCGGTAATCAGAACGAATCGGATCATGGCCCACAGCCAGCCTTTCCAATGCTCCAGCGATAATAATCGTGATGTTGTCACGTGGGACACCCTCCTTTCTAATCTTGATAGAAGACTCGCTTCGAGAAGATGATGGATACGATAACCAGAATGATGGCAATGGCCAGAAAGTAGACCCATGCCATGGCAGAACTTAATCCAAAGTCAAACTTGACGAAGCCGGTATCCCGGATCAGTTCCGTCATGGCGTTATTGGCAAACGAATCAATGATGGTGTAGATCGCATTGACAAAAATAAGCGGGCTGACCATCGGGAATGTAATTTTCCAGAAGGCTTCATACCCCGTCGCGCCCTCCATCTTCGAAGCCTCATACAGTTGAGGAGAGATTGTCTGGATCCCTGCCAAAAAGATCAAAATCTGTACGCCGGATTGACTGACGATCTGATAGATCCGATCTACGGCGCTACTCAGATAGGTGACGATCCAATCGCTCACTCCGGCATTCACCATCAGATTTTCGAGTTCAAATGTCCCGAGTGAACTTCCACCGGTGCTGCTCTGATTAACCGCTTCAATCAGGCTGGTGCTCTCCAGCGTCATAATCACTCCCGATGCCAGAATAACGGGCAGGAAAAAGATCGACCGCGCTACAGCCCGGCCTCTGAACTTCTGATTCAGGATGACGGCAAGGAACAGACTGAATATTACAATAAGCGGTACGTTGATGAGCACATCTGTGATCGCTTCAATTAATGCACGGTTAAAGCTTGTATTAACGGTCAGTGCCTGAATGTAATTGGCGACACCGGTGAACTGAATTGCTATGCCTTCTGCGTTGGCTTGAATTGTACTCATGCTGTATCGCAGAGAGGCTAACAGCGGAATGAAGAAAAACAATACAAAACCAATGAGCCAGGGAAGCACGTAGATTACGCCCCACATGGCTTTCTGCTGAGCATACGTACGACTTCCCCATTTCCATTTCAGGAGCGTCTTCAGAGCTGCTCACCACCAGTCACATAGCTTTGGGCTTCCACTGTATTGTTGTCAACTTTCACAGGGAAGTCGTTATAATTGACGATTACGAACCCGCCACCTTTATATGTTGTCCGGAAGACGCCCTCTTCCAGGGATTCATGTGATATCATGGAACGTCCTCCAAACGGAAGGTTCACCTGGTTCACCTCGTTGTAGATCTCGGCAGCCAGATCGATCCACTGTTCATAATTCGCTGCGTAGAGATCATCATAATCCGTTTCTTTCACAACATGGTTTGGCGCATTGAACCATGCAAAGTAAGGGCTGGCTCCATATTCAATCAACTTCAGCACATATTGCCTTGCGTTCGTATATGTGGAGAGATTGTATGGAGTACCTGTATAGCTGATGCTGCCGTGTACAACGAGCTGATAGAACGGAATCTCTTCATCCTCCAGCTTGAATCGGCTGCTGGTCATCGGCGCATCTGTCAGACCGGTTACATACGGCAGGGCATAAGCGTTCCCACCTTCAGCAACAAGCGAGCCAGCCTGCTCGCGAATCTGTTCAAGTGCCTTTTTTACGGAGTCGAGGGCTTGTGTTCGGTCCACCAGCTTTTTCGGATTCATATCGCTGTTTAACTGCCCTGCCAAGTCATTCAGGCTCAGCGACAGTCCATCCTTTTGCAGGGAACTGAGCTCATCTAACATGTCTTCCGTCACGTCTTCCAGCAAGTTGGGCGATAGCACATAGGAAGGTGAACGATCCCGATCCCGCCGCTGGATGGCCTGATTCATCGGATACATAACCGCCGGTTCCTGAGTTAATGTGCGTGAAGCTTCTTTGGACGGTTTAAACCCTTTCTTGGATTGCACATTCAGCAGAGCGATATCGGGATATAAGCCGATGCCCGCTTCTTGTGTGTATGCGATGAATTCCCGTAATCCCTTTTTCCCGCCTACGGCGCCGTCGACTTGAATGTTATCCGGCAGGCGATGATGAAGTCCGCCGTTAAGCCATCCCGCATAACGAACCTGAATATTGGATACTTTCTTCTCCGTCAAGGCAGCGAGAATGTTTTTGGCTTCATCAAACGTGGTCAAAGCCTCCGTCGAATCATACGGTATGCCCAGCATATGTTTTCTTGTTGTCATGCCACCGAACAGTTGCAGGTAAAAGGGAACGTTGCTCTGCTCCTTGCTGGCATTCAGCTCGGGAAGTCCGCCATTCTGCAACAGATAATCCCGATAGAGAGAGGCGAGCCCCGAGTAAGAGGCCTTATCTTCCCCAACAAAAGCATATCGAACGACAAAATCAGACACGGTTGGTTTCTTCTGGAACTTGGGAAGTGTACGAACCATATCGCTTGCCTGAAGCGTCACATCGCTCTTGTTCACGACATAGAAGCTTGGATATACGTTGTTGTAGCTGTTCAGCTTGCCGCTGATATCGGCATTCACAACTGCAACGGCATCCCCTTCTTCAATAATGCCCAGGAAAGCTCCCTCTTTCCGAATCAGTCCAAATACCGGCAACCTGGCTCTGGCTTCATTCGAACTTGCTTCCCGCAGTTTCATGGTCATATCCGGTCCGTATATGTCTTGTTGATAGGCAGGATACTGCAGCTTGCCATTGTTAAAATGGATCAGCGCTCCCGAACCGTCCGGGACCAGTATGGAGCCCTCTTCATCTGAACCCCCGGCCCCGAAATAATCCAGCACAGATATGCTGTTGATCGGATACTCCTCCGGAAAATGAATGCCTGATGACGGAACACGTACGAGAAGATCCTCTCCATCCAGCTCATATTCCATCGTAAGCATAAACAGCCGTGGTCCACTTCGTTCCTCTTCAATGCCAAACTCGGCATGATCCTGAGCCAGATCCTCCGGTGTGTAACCGGCTGTGTCAAAAGCCTTCAAAGCCCGGGACAGTTGCAATCCTTGCATCGCCTTATCAATCCGGACGTAAGCGCCTTCATCCTTGTCTTCCGCATAGCCGACCTTCAAGGCCCGCTGCCCTGCCTTGTCTAGCTGTGCAAGCAGCTTTTGTTCAAATCGCTCCTTGCTGATCTTCATCGGCAAGTCTTCAATGGATCGCTCAGTGCTTCCAAACTGGTAGTGAACCCGTACGCCAGCTGGCAACACCTCGTAGCTTATCTGCTTGTGTGCAACACTATCCGTGAAGGAATTCACAGTGCTGCTCTGTCCAAGGCTATTAAAGAAGCTGAGCTTCGTTTGTGATGACAAAAGGTCTTTATTTATCCCGGCTGCAACCCCATCCTGCTCACGATCTGCTGGATTACTGCGCCAGATTTGCCCGCTCTGCGTGTGAATCACAGCAGTCTCGGCTGTCTCTTCGTGAATGAACAACTGCAGCGCAGCATTCTGCGCAATGCCTACCATACCCGGAAGGCGGACATCGCTGAACGATGATTTCAGTTTCTCTCCGGGAGGCAGGGAGGGAAAGTCCGTCGGATCTGCGGCAGTCACTGTCTCGTGAGCAAGCGGTGTTGGCGAGAATTGACAACCGCCAAGAAGCAGACTGCTCGCGAGCAGCATTCCTGTTATTTTTTTGGCTACGGCATATTTCATAACAATTTCCTCCTCCCTTAGCCCCGAAGCACTAATTCCTGATAGATAGTTACGACAAACGATACAATCTGCTGTACAAGGCTGAAGAATAACAGGCACAGAAATGCCATAAACGCCATCGCTACAAGTGTCAGCAGCATCGTGAGCACCGTTTTGGCTGGTGAATACTGATGAACTGTCATATTTCCCACAAATAACAGATATACCGTCCATGCGACGGCGAGTGCATTGGAGAAATAATAAAAAGCAGTTTCCTGCGCAGAGATCACAAGACTCAGCCAGATCCATGGGAAATGAATGAGGAACAACGGTACCAGTGCAAAACACGTTGACATGAAAATTTCGGAGAACTTGCCTTCCCCGTCCATCAAGGTGGTTAACGACCAGTTGGCTACACACCAAAACAACACCGGTATAATGACATATACCATCTCAAGCAGACTGTTCAGGTACTTTGGATTACTGAGGTTAATGAGAAAACCGCTGTACTGGGCATGCAAAATTTTGGTGATGACCAGAAGCACCAGAATCATGAAGGCAATCAGCAGTGAGTTTCTCTGGTTCCGTTCATATTTCAATTCCCAGTATCCGTCAAACGGATGAAAAATCAGATGAAGCGGGTACTGGTATAGTTGCTTACTTGATGCCTGCATTCGTAGTCCTCCTTTTCTGCCTGCGAACGATGATGACGGTGACAATCGCAGCGACAGCCAGGAATAGTCCGGACATCATCCATGAAAAATGCTCACGCATCAGCTCTTTGCGGTACAAAAGAAAAGCTTTGGAATAGCCTTTGGGTTCCATGCTGCGCTTGAAATATTTCGCAGACTCGGCGTATTCCTTCTGACGAAGCAATGCTTTGCCAATTCCCGCATACGCATATTCCAGATTAGCGTTCATCTCGGCAGCTTGGGCAAACAGCACAGAAGATTGATCTTCATCACCGTTATAGTAGCTGCGCACCGCTTCATGGAGCGTACGTCCGTATTCAGTTGTTTGAAACACGGTGATTTCACCCAGCGCTTTATCCAGAACCAACATCCGGTCTCCCGCACGTTCCAGGGCAACAGGTGTATTGAATTGGCCCAGTCGGTTCCCAATGCCGCCATAAATATGGAGCAGATATCCGTCTCCATTGTAGGTGAAGATTCGGCCCTTGCTGGAATCCAGTACGGAATACATGTCACTGTCACCCACATCTACATCAATCAGGCGGGATGGCCCGGCTTCCTGGGTATACAGCAAATCCCCCTGCGGAGTCTGATAGCCTTCTCTACGCAAGATGTCTGTCCCCTGGGCATTCAGCTTCTTGACCGGATCTTTGCCGCGATCCCCGCTAGTGGCGTAAATAAAGCCCTCTTCATCCATATCCAGATTGGTAAATTCCGTTGGAGTGAACATCACCATCTGGCTGCGCTGCTCCCGTGTTGCAAACCTTTTCCACAGATATTCCACCGGGTCCACCTGAACTCTGTTCGCTCCAATGAAGGATGAGAACGTACCGTCGGCGCTGAACTCCATGAATCCATCAAATACGCCTTCGGCCATAACATAGATGCGTTCCCCCTTGTCCATAACAATCCGCATCGGTTTAAACTGGAAGTCTGCTTTTAGCAGATCTGATTTCGGTTCAGACACAATCTTGACCAGCTTCCCCTGTTCATCCAGATGCACCACCCGGTGATTATCCGAATCAGCGACCAGCAGATGGCCTTTTTCCGTGACGTACAATCCCTGTGGATTCTTAAAATGATCTTCCTTGCCTTCCTGCACAAACGAATCAATCGTTCTTACCAGCTTGAAGTTGCGATCCATCTCAATGATGCGGCCATTGCCCGAATCGAGCACAAAGACGTGCTGATTGGCGGTAACATGCATGTCACTTGGCTCTTTCATAGGAGTTGTGTTCAGCTTCTTGCCGGTGATAATGGTTGTTGCCTCATATGCCGCAGGTGAAGGAACTGCGTCACCCCAGAAGGAATAATGATACGCTTCCGTTTTACCGTCTGCACTCACGTAGGGCGCCTCTTGAACGAACAACAGGAGGCAGATCATGCCCATGATGATCGATTTACGTTTTTTCCATGTGCTTCTCCGCACCTCGCTGCCTCCTTTCTACTCTTTCATGCCCGAAGTGGCCATCGTCTGCATAACACTGCTCTGAGAGATGATAAACAGGGTGATTGGTACGATCATCAGCAGCAAGGCAACAGCCGCACCTACACCGGCTCTTGCAATCCCTCCCTGCACAATCTGACTGAGCGCATAATGCAGCGTTTTGAGATTTTCACTGTAAATGAAGCTCCCGCCATCCGTTCCCCATAACGCTGGAAACTGCAGGATCATGAGCGTGAGCCATGCCGGCTTCACATTGGGCATCACGATGCTCCAGAATATCCGATATTCATTGGCTCCGTCGATTTTGGCTGCCTCCAGCAAAGCATCGGGAATCTGCTCCATGAACTGTTTCATGAGGAAAAGTCCCAATGAGAACGCGAGTGATGGCACAATAATGGACGCATGAGTGTTAATCCAACCAAGCCAGGACATGACCATGTAGTTCGGAATCGCCGTAACATGCGGCGAGAACATCAGGGATAGAATGACAATGGTGAACAACACTTTGGAACCCGGAAAACGATATTTCGCCAGTGGATAAGCCGCGGCGGATGCAAGAAGGATATGTCCTGCTGTGCCAAGTATCGTTATGAGCAAAGTGTTGGCAATATAGCGGGATAACGGCACCCACGAATTGCCCATGAGGTTGATCAGATCGGCAAAATTCTCCGTTGTCGGATTGTTCACCCAGAAGCGCGGCGGAAAAATAAACAGCTCATCCAGCGGTTTGAATGCATTGTTGACTGCATAGATGAGCGGAAGCACCATAAAGGATCCGAACACAGCCAACAATGCAAATAACATCAGGCTGACGGTAAATGACCGATTAAGCCTTTTTGGCATGCCAAACACGGCACGTACTTTGCTGGTCATCGTCATTCACCTATCTTTCTAAGCATTTTTTGCGTGAAAACGTTTGTGCCCAGCATCAGGGCAAACAGGACCGTTGCGATGGCCGAGGCATACCCCATCTCGAAACGAATCGTTCCGAAGTCCATCAGATGTGTGACAACTGTGTGTGCCGCATAGTTAACGCTCGGGAAGCCTGCCAGCGCGATCGAGATCTCAGCTACGGCGAAGGAAGCGGTAATCTGCATTACCGCACCAAACATCAACTGCGGTCTCATCGAAGGCAAAGTGATGTACCAGAGCTCCTGCCAGCGGTTTTTGATCCCGTCTACGGTTCCTGCTTCAACCAGAGAACGATCAATGGTTTGCAGTCCTGCAATAAAGGCCAGGAAGCTGGTTCCCAAGCTCAGCCACAGCTGTACAATAATGACGATTGCAAGTACATACTTCTCGTCTGCGAGCCATTGGATCGGTTCCAGTACGACGCCAAGGCGCATCAGAAAGCCGTTCATATACCCATAGCTGTCACCCGAGAAGATAATCAGCCAGATGAAGAAAACGTTACCCGATATGGATGGGGCATAGAAAACCAGCGTCATGACCGCCCGAATTTTAGGAGACAGCTCATTGATGATCCACGCAAACAAAAAGCAGGCAATATAACTGACAGGGCCTGTAATTACGGCAAAAAGCAGCGTGTTTTTGAGCGCGATCAGAAATACGTCATCGTTTAGGAACAGCCGGGAATAGTTCTGCCAGCCGACAAATCGCGGCAGCTCCAGCATATTGAAGTGAAAAAAGCTGAGACCGAGTGAAATGCCGACCGGAATGACAGTAAACATGAAAAAAATCAGCATGAACGGTGCCATCAATACATAATAATGCCTGCTGAGATACAGATCCCGCTTCAATAGGGACCACCGGCCGACCTGGCGGGTATGGACGGCAGGAGCGGCGGCTGTCTTGGTAGTTTTAGCTTGCAACCGTTACCCTCCCTTTCCTCTATTTCAGATTAAATTCTTTGCGTTTCAACTCTATTTCATCATCGATGTACAACACATAGTCCGATAAAGCTTCACGCGGATTTTCATTCGCATTGACCACCTTGCGGAAGGCGTTGTCCAGATGTCGTCCCGTGAAATAACCTCCAGGAAGCTGCGGAATTCCCTGCACCCATTCCCATTGTTTCTCGAGATTTTGATAATCCTTCACAGGCCAAGGCAATTGCTTCAAGGCTTCGATATTGGCCGTCGGGTAACGGGCAGCCGCTCCCATAAGGCCTTCCATTTCTCGTCCGTATTCAATCTGGGTCTGCTCATCAGTCCACCACTTCATGAACTTCCACGCCGCTTCCTTGTTGTCGGCATTTTCGAGCATCATCACCGCGCTCGTAGCGCTGGCCACTTCATGCCGTATGGACCCATCCGGAAGCTGTGTACCCGGAACAATCGTAAAGTCCCAGAGATTTCGGATTTCCGGAGCCATAACCGTCAGCATGTTATACGTGGTGTAATCAGCAATCCCGATTGGCATTTCCCCGGTACGGAAGCGGTTCGGAAAGTCGGCTTTGAGCGGAAACTTGTAATTGGTATAAAATTGTGTCCAGCGTTTGAACGCGTCCATTGAAATCTCCGAATCCAGCGCACTTTTCTTCTGGTCTTCGGTATAGAACGTTCCATCATTCTGGTATAACAGCATCGCAAAGGTTGAATTCGGAACCAGGTTGGCATTGTTCAGCGTATCCTCGATCGGCAGATAAAACTCCATGTTATGCTTCTGTAGCACGGCTATGGCGTTATATACGTCCTGCCACGTTTTTGGCGGTTCGAGGCCCAGCTCATTCAGAATATCTTTGCGGTAAAAAAGCATTGGAAAATGCTGCTGCTCCGGCAGGGCATATACCCCGTCGTTGTAGCGGTACGGCGTCAACCCGCTTTCGCGGAACCTGCGGGAAACTTCCTCAAAATCGGGGAACTGGCTCAGATCCGCTGTTGCATTCCTCATCGCATAGTTCACCGGAATGTCTTCGCCCATCTGCATGGCTACATCCGGTCCTTCCCCCGAGAGTGTAGCAGGCAGCAAAATATTAGGCGGTACGAGACGTAACTGCACAGACACATCGGTATCCGGGGTAAACGAATCGTCGATCATGCCCTTCAGTACTTGGGCCTGATCCCGTCCAGTCGTGATCCATACGGTGATGGCATCTTTCTTTTGTTCCACGTTGCCAATGCTGTCGTAATCTTCGGTATACGAGGCAACATATGCGCCCAGTTCGTGCTTCACCTGCTGGACGGTGCTCGCTTCCGCATCTGGCAACGACTCACCTGGCGGAGATACGACAAGGTAGTCCAGCGTAATCGGTTGTTCACGCACCGATAGAATCCATGTGCCGAGACCGCCTACGTTAATTTTGAACGTATCCAGCCGTTTGGGAACGGTCTCCGGTCTGGCCGCCATATCTTCCAGCTGCAAAACCATGGCGTGCAGTACGGCCACTTTATCACTTTGCTCACCCGTCGCTTTTTCCAGGTAATCTGCAACGGAGCGCAAGGTGTCAGCCTGTCGCTCAAACACCTCCGTCATCTCCGGAATACGCTGTTCCAGCTGGTAATCCCGCAGTGGGTCCGGACTGTTGGAGGTGATCATTAATATTTTGCGATACATCTCATTCAGTTCCAGAACGCTGGATTCCACGGTCCGAAGTAGCGGAGCGATATCGCCGAGTGTAACCGTCATTCGGATTCGGTGTTTCCCTTTTTCCAGATGAAACTGATATGGCTGATCTTCCCCTGATCCCAACACCTGAGTTTGCCAGGCCGGGCTGTAGTTAAATCGAATGCGTTTCATTTCCTTAAATGGTACCTCGCCGTTGATCGTCAGACTGCGGGTGGCATAGATGCCACGCAATTGATCCTGCTTCACCTTAAGCGCGATTTGATACAGTCCGTCTTCAGGTACGTCGATCTCCCACTCAATCCATTCGCCCGGCAGCTTCCAGTTAATGCCTCCGATGGCATTCATCCGAATTTTGGATACATTATAAGGCTCCAGTGAAGGGCTTGAGCGGTCAGAGATCGGTGCCAGTGTAGGAGATGACTTGCTGACAGCCTCCTCCCCCTGTACTTTCAGCATGACAGGAGCGGCTTGTTTCAAGCCGAGTGAGGCATAGGTCTGCTCCAGCTCTGCATAGGACAGGACTTCACCTTCCTGGTACAACTCGATGTAATCGATCGCCATGCTCTCTCTTAATGAAGTGAGCGATAACTGCTGATTGCCTTTGTCAAAATAAAACTGAAACGGTTCCTCGAAGTACCCTGCGCTGTCCTTGAACGAAGTCAGTTGCCATTCGGGCTGTTCCACTTGTCTTGGTCTGAGGTCATTGCCACGATCGTCCTGTCGGACGTTATCCTCGCGATTCCCCCATACCCTGTCAAACAGAAGAATATCGGCCCCTCTGAACGGGACCTTACCGTTAAGCTCAAGTCTGCGTTCGATTCCGGAGCTTTTGCCTTCTACGGGATAATAGTGAATGCGAATATTGTACAAACCGCTCACTTGAACGGGAACATCCCAGCGAATGGTTCCGGTTTCCGGCGTAATTACGGCACTTCCGTCTAATCCGGCGTACCCTTGCACAACCTCAAATTCCCCATTCTCTGCCTGAACATATGATTCCCCTTCGATGCGCACCGTTTCATCGGGTTTGGCCGTATTGTCATGAGCAGTCAGATAATGCTCATAACTGAATGAATCCTCGGTTCCCGATACCGCTTCAAAGTCCTCAAGCGCATGTACCGTTCCCGGATTACGATCCCGCGATGGATATAGTGTCCATATGGAGAGCACCAAGGCCAGGACAAGCACCAGGATTAGTCCCTTTTTCTTACGTGACCGCATGTTTGAATGTATCCCCTTTCCTCTAAATGTTGCGAAAACTGGACGATTGACTAACCCGGACAGACCGCACCTTCACTGGTGCGTTCTGCCCGTGTAATGTGATACTTATTTGTATACCTCATCAATCGCAGCCTGGAAAGGAGCCTTGTATTTCTCGATCAGCGTAGATACGGATACCCCTTCTTTAAGCTCCCCATCAAAGTCCCAGAAAGGCAAAGACGGGAATGTGTTATGGTCGAGAACCAGCATACCTTCCGCGACCTCTCTGGCGTTGTTAATATCTGCTTCATCGGTCAGATGTGTCTCCAGTGTGGATTGCCCCGGATACTCATAGATCGAATCAATCTCGTTAATTTTCTCCCAGATGTACATCAGTTGTTCCGGATTCTCTACCGCTTTAGGAATCGTTATAGCCTGGTAACGTGACTCACCGGAGTGATAAGCCGATGCACTTGGACCTTTGGGAAACGGTACAAAACCGATGTCGTAATCCTTCATATCCGTCATAATGCCTTCAACTTCGTACATTGCTCCTGAATACATCAAGGTGTTACCTTGACGGAAGAACGTGGATGGCTCTGTCCAGTCGCCGCCCTCAGAAGCCCTTCCGACCTTCTCGGTAGCCAGTTTGGACAGGAAGTTCAATGCTTCTTTCGTTTTTGGATCTTCCAGGTTCTGCTTATCCTCTTTGGTCAGAGAAGCCTCGTTGGAATACAGAATCGGTTCCAGCAAGCCTGTTTGAGCGAGTCCCCAAGTGTCCAGCTTGCCATCATTGTTTCGATCCTTGTTCGCTTGCTTGGCAACGCTGATGAACGTATCCCAGTTCCATTCATCGGCATCCACATATTCCTGCAGCGGCTTCAAGCCGAGTTCTTGCATGAGTGTGCGATTATAGAAAATTCCGTTGATAAACGAGGACTGGTCCTCGGTAAAGCCGTAACCTTTGCCTTCATACTGCATGTATTCCTTGGTTGTTTTCTGGTTGAATACCTTGTCATTTTTAATATAATCATCCACCGGCCATAACAGATCCTGTTTGGTCAATGCCGGGATGGCGTAGTTTTTGCCCAGTCTCACAAGATCGCCAAGCGGTTCACCGGCCATCAGGGAAGCAACTACTTTTTCCTGATATTCACCAAAATCGATTGAAACGTATTCAATATTAAAGTTGTGTTTTTTCTTCAGCGCTTCGAGATTCTCAAGGCGTTGAATGTTGTCGGGGTTGTTCCCCTGTATTTCCATGTCCCACCAAGCAACAACTTTGATCGTTCTGCCGCCCATGTCAAAATCCATTTCTGGCGTGGAGTTTTCATTCTTTGGCTCGGTTTCCGCGGGTGTTTGTTCCTCCTGTGGTGTTGTCTTTTCCGGCTCGGGTTGAGCGGTAGGTGCAGAACTGCATGCAGCAATCACCAACAAGACCGCAAATACCAGGCTCAGTAGCATGAACTTGTTTTTTCTCATCGTCTTCCCCCCTGATTGTCGTTTGCTATCACAGTGTATCGTCCAAATGAAAGCGCAAACAACCTGCCAGAATACAGATGTTTACCCGGGCTGAATATAGATTCGCGTAATTTTGTGCGAGCAAAGTGCATTATAGGTTTTAATTGGTAAAGAAATGCACTGTCTACAAAAATATGCACATTGTATGCGCTTTCTTTTATTACCATAATGAAATTAAGTCAAAATTCCAGTTAATCTTGCGCATTACAATTCAGCAGAAGGTGAGGTATTGCTTCATGTATGATATTTTACTTGTGGATTTCAGCCGTCGTTTGTGCGGAGAGTTGCAACAGATGTTGCTACGGAGCAAAGCTCAATATACTATCGCATATTGTGTGTTCTCATCGGCCGAGGCTTTGACCGCATTGTCAGAACGAGACTTTTCCCTTGTTATGGTACATACAGAGAGGTTTGATACCGCGGGGCTCTGGTTATGCAACGACATTCGAAAAAAAAGTCAGATACCCATCCTCCTGATGGGTGGAAGAGATCACTTCAGGTTCGTACGCAAAGCCTTGACGTATCAGGTGAATGATTATCTCCCGTATCCTGTTAGTCCCTCTTCCTTACTTAACAGTCTGCATGGACTTAGATCGCACCTTGAAACCGACCCGGCACATAAAACGTCGTCGTTCTTCAAAACGCCAGTTCAAATGAATGGTAAGCCCATGCACTCCAGTCATGTTATTCGAATCGTCAAAGCATATGTGCGGGATCATCTGAGTGATGAAATCACGCTGAAGAAGATCTCTGACATGCTTCATTTTAACTGTGCATACCTTGGACAGAAGTTCAAACTGGAAGAGAAGATGTCTTTCAATGATTATATGCTCCAGCAACGTATGGAAAAAGCCCAGCAGTTGTTGTCTTCCACAAATCTGAGAATATATGAGATTGCTATTGAGGTAGGCTATAAGGATATTGATTGGTTCTATAAAAAGTTCAAAGCATATGCCGGATCGAGTCCCAATGCTTATAGAAGGCAAAAGATCCATACGGCCTAAAGATGGATCGCCCGATCACTTTGTTTTCAATTGAATAATAACCACAAAAAACGTAGGATGTACTCTACTTCCTGCGTTTTTTGTGGTTATTTGGGTTTGGTCAATTTCAAAGGAGGCACCTTTAACGAACCAAAAGGGATTCCCGGTATTCTTGGGGTGTCATTCCCGTTATTTTCTTAAAAAGTCGGGTAAACGAATGTGCTGCCTCGTACCCTACTTGAACTGCGACCTCACGTACCATGAGATTTGTGTTCTGAAGCAATTCTTTGGCTCTTTTTATTCGGCAGTCATCAATGAACTCTGACAGGTTAATTCCCATTTCCTGCTTAAAGAATCGGGACAGATAGGATGGATTAAAATGATGAAGTTCTGCGAGTCTCACCAGAGAAAGGTCTTTCTCAAGGTTCTCCTTGACGTAACTGCATAAGGAATGAATGACAACGTTAGCGCGTTCCTGTTCATTTGATCTTTTGTAGCGGACTAATTCATCGGCAGCACGATATAAAAATTGTACTGCATCCTTCATGCAAGTATACTCCCCTAAATGCAGCAAGTTTCGTTGTTCCGGAATCTTCTGTTGAAGACCCCAACGATTGATTGTTGAATGCAATAATAGAGCCAGATTGTAGTAGGTTTCCATGGCACGTTCCATCGTAATATCCTGTTGCAGCAATTCGCCTGCAAGCTCCTCAAAACTATCGTAAAATGGCTGAATTCGACCTGTTTCCAAATATCCTGACATCATCTCGATCCGGTTTGAGATCCGCATGGATTCTTTGGGTACATCCGATGAGAGATCATTACGATGATCCGTGAGTACCATGGATACACCATCCCCAATTTTCATCCACTGGAGTAATCTCAGACGTTCATATTGTTTGGTTAACTCGGACCAATTGCAGCTTCGACTACTTAATGAAAAAGCAATGGATACGCCAAGTGATACCATGCAAGCCTCTTGTACCAATTCTAGTGTGCCTTCTAGGAATCGTACAAGTTTATCATTGGTCATCTCTTCCTCCTGCTTCGGTTGAAGCAGCCAGATCGTATCCCCGTAATGGTCGGTTACACTTGCGCACACCGTACGCTCATGCATTAAAGAAGAGCCAATAATACGAACGGATTCCTGGACTTGTGTGAGGTCCGAACCTTTTTCTGGCGGATGATTGAACCGACCCAGTATGAGATAAACTGGCGAGTTGATCTGTAATCTGATATCTTTTTTGAACAATTCATCCTGCATATCCATAGTTGAAGCCATAACTGCTGTACAATCTTGAAGCAGCTTCCGCAAATACTCTTTCTGTTGAATCAGTGCAAGCTGCGAGTTGACTTTATGAGAATGCTCCAACAACTCAAGCATGCTGTGACTACGCCGAATCTCTTCCATCACATCTTCGACCACAGACATCACCTTGTCATAGCCTTCCGTTTTGAGCAAGTAACGCACATTGGACATCTGAAAAGCTTGATAAGCATAATCAAAATCGCTATGTCCTGTCAGAAAAATGACGCGGCAATTCGGCCAACTGGCTTGAATCCGCTCTGTCAATTCCAAGCCACTCATGCCCGGCATGCGGATGTCCGTTAGAACAATGTCAATTCTCGAACGTTGCATCCAGGACAATGCTTCTGTTGCAGAGTAGGCCTTACATACGTCAAGCTGGTCGGGTATATGTCTGGCAAACGTTTCATAGAGACTATCTGTAATAATTTCCTCGTCATCTACTATCAAAAGTCGATACATTCGTTTTCTCCCTCTTTCCACTGGATTCGAATTGTGACTTTTAATCCTTGCAGTTCACTTCTGGATAGGAAAAGGCCACTTCCTTCGCCATACGTCAGGATCAGACGTCGATGAATATTTATTAACGCAGTCATTTCGTCTGTACCTCCGTCCTTATGCAAGCGTTGCTGAAGAGTTTGAATGTGTTGCTCTTCCAACTCAGTTCCATTATCCTCTACGGTAATCTCGGCATATGAACTTTCCATATTAAACCCAATAATTAGAAGACCGGAGTCCGTATTCTTTTCAAGGCTGTGTTCGTAGGCATTCTCAATAATGGGTTGAATAATGAGTCTGGGAACATGAATATGTTCCATCTCAGCAGGTAGTGACCCAAAATCGACCTTGATTCGTCTGGAGAATCGTAATTGTTGAATCTCTGTATAGATCCGTGAATGCTCAACTTCCACTTTCAACTTCACATGATCTGTTTCATTCCGGGTAATGAACCTGAAATACTCTCCAAGCATGTTCGTGAATTGCTCAATACGTTCTGTTTCCCCTGTTCTTGCAAGTGAATTCAGAATAAAGAAACTATTGTACAGAAAATGAGGATTAATCTGGGATTGAAGCTGTTTCAACTCGGCCCGCTGCATCATCAGTGTTTTCTTGAAATCTCGGTCAATCAGGGATTGAAGATTTTCAATCATTAGGTTGAAACGGGTGTAAAGGAAGCCAAATTCATCCTTTCGGTTATGCGCAATGGGGACATCAAGCATGCCTCCCTCCATTTTTTTGAATCTTTTCACTAACAACAGTAACGGAATATGAATCAACTTGTAGCTTGAATAGAGATACGCCGTGATGGCAACAAATGATGTAATTGCAAACAGCCAAGCCCAATGATAGAACTTGCTAAGTGGCTTGGTAACAATGGCCTCGGGTAGATATGTGGCTACGGATAAGCCCAGGGAGTCCATGTGCAACTGACTAACATGGTACATGGTGTCCTCCACCTTCATCCGAAAGCCATCAAGTGTACCCTTCACACTGTTCTCACGATAATTTGCGAGAATAACACTAGCTTGATGCTTATCTGTGATGGCATGCCCCGTTTTGTCCTCAATCAGAAAAGTTGAACTCTCCGGGTACAAATTAAGCCTTGTGAGTTCATTCTGAAAATGGTATGTATCCAACTCCACTTGAATGACAAAAAGCGGGGGTTCTCCTCTCGTGCCTGTGAGCCTGACGGCACTTAAGTTCAAGGCGTCCTCTTTCACAGTGAAACGTGTACCTTTTCCTTGCATTCCTGAACTGAAATATAGATATGAACTTTTATCGAAATCATCGATGCCTTGGATCGCGGATATACTCTTGCCAACCGAAGGGATATGTACATGAACGTTTTTGATATAAGCCGTGCTATTCTTGAATGAAGCGAGTCGTTCAGTCAGGTAATTTAATGTATCCCGTCGCTCAACCTGATCCATCATATCCCAGAGAATAGCCAGACGATTGAGTTTTCGATCCTCAACGATATCAAACTGCTGTAATTCCATCCATTCCATCTCTCTGTTCAATTCCACCACGTATTGGTTCAACCGTCTCTCTGTTGACAATGATACTTCCTGGCTTGCATTGTCATAACTCCAATGATACAGATACACGCCAAGGAGAATCAGGGGGAGCACAAATACCAGATAGGTGATTATTAATCGCGCAAATATACTATTAAACCATGATTTAGCAGGGATCTTGATCAATGCATTCACCTCCAATGCCAAAGGCTGAGTGGGTTCCTTGTATGAATAAAGTGAACATTAGTGCTCCTTTGGCTTGCTGGTGCGAAACCACGCGTTAACTTCCGATGTGATCTGATCTCCCCCCAGCTTGCGCCAATTCTCTACGAATTGATCAAACTCTTCTATCGGCCTGCCTAAAATAATGTTCATATAGGCTTCAAGCTGAAGATCTCGAAGAATAATTTGTCGATCAACCATTGTGTCTGTAATGCCGCCAGTGAACTCATCATAGAGAAGTTGACCGTTCTTCTCGTAAGAATCTGCAATGCTAAAAGCACCCGAAGGCCCATAGGTTTGTTTCCATCCCCAGCCGTTCTCTACATGTTCCGTTTCATAGGCCACAATGCGTTTGTGAATGGCGAGGGCTTCATTCTGCAGAGCCGAGAAGTCTCCTGTACTTCTGGCATCACGAATTTGTTTGTATGCATCTATGTTTTTGTTACCGGGAAATGGAGTCACCGGTGAAAGCATCCATACAGCTCGGGAGTCGTCATTATAGTATGTTTCATACTGTGCCTGATCGCCCCAGTTGATGTCCAGATGCAGATTCATGAGCTTTACAACCACCTCAGGGTGAGCGAATCCCTTTTTTACAGCAAAGTATTGCCCGGTATTGGAACGTAGCGGTACGAACAGACTCTGGTCCGACTTGGCAACAATGGGATATGCCTGCCATTCTACATCTGCATCTGTGTCACGGGTGGTCTGGAGCATAAAGGGTGTCCACTGTTCTCCGTAGAGCATCCCTATTTTTTCGTCCTGAATCAGACGGAACGCCTTGCTTCCACTTTTATAGCCGAAATCTGGATCAAGTTGGCCTTCACGATACAATGTTTGCAGTGCTTTCAGAGCGTCGCGAACTTCAGGCTGTATACCTCCATAAGTGAGATTTCCTTCTGCATCTTTAACCCATATATTAGGGTAGGCACCGTAGCCAGACATCAATCCCGCAGCTCCCATAACTGGATCCCATAGATGGTTCGTTAGCGCAATTCCGTACGTATCATGCTCTCCGTTCCCGTCGGGGTCCTCCTCTGTAAACGCTTTCGAAATCTGGAGAAGCTCTTCCATCGTTTCAGGTGGTCGTAGCCCCAGTTGCTCCAACCAATCGGTTCTAATCCATAGATACTGCGCTGTCTCGATGGAGGAAGATGATTCCGGAATAGCCATGAGTTTACCGTCAATGGTTGCCGCATCAAATGCTCCTCTGCCCTCTGCCTCTAATATACTCTTTGTAAGTGGTGAAGCATGCTCTTGGTACACATGGGTTAAATCTTCGATCATTCCAGCGTTGCTCAGTTGTCTAAGTTGATATGGATTTACTTTTACCACATCCGGGAAACGTCCTGCAGCAAGAGATACACCCAGCTTCTGATTGTATACATCTCCATTAGCAATCCAGTCATAGTGAATTTGAATACCTAGCTCTTTCTCGTACAAACGAGTCCAGCGATTATCCAGCATCGTCTCACCAGGCAACTGGTTAATCATGCGCTCGAGGTCATCTCCGGTTTCCCTGACAAAAGAGACCACTATAGGAGGAGAATACTTCTCAAACGTAGCGGGAAGTTGCATCTGCTGCCCATCTGGCTGCGGATGTTGTTGTTTGGAATTTCCTTCGGTATGACCTGCTGGTATCGACACAGCAAGGATCAAAATAAAGGTCCATTTGGTTATGTCCAGACATCTCTTATACATGACGACATGCCCCCAGTTCGGTTTGAACAACTGTCTTCTCTCTGTCCATTATGAATCCATATCATTGTACAACAACTTGTAATCATTGAATACGAAAAGCCGCCGTTGGGCGGCTTTTACCTATTTCATTGTTTCTCATCAGGATTAATCACACGATATTCGAAATTCGAAAAGTCAGCTGTTCCGCCAACCACTTGGGTTGAATATACAAATAACCCCGTTCGACAACCCATAAAATGATCCAGTTTATATACCATTTTATGGATAATACCTATATCTCTCCATTCAATCCCATCGAAATAGGCAAAAGAGCATTCATCCAGATTGTTCTCAAAATTTCCGAATGCTTTTAATTTAACGACTGGATCTGATACCGGGATACGTTCATGTTCAGTGGCTGGCTTCTGGTCAATCAGATTGCCAAATATGGTTGAATCCTCACTATCTCTAGCATGCATGACCAAGTAAAACTTGCTATCCTGCTTCGTAAGAGAGATCATACCGTACGAACCGATCAGAAAGCACAACCCGGCATAATCCCCATCATTCAGACGACTGCCGTCAAGCGTAACCATTGCTTCGCAAGCAGGCCCCATTGAACGCTGGGTTAGTGTATTTACCGCGAACGTCAGATTTGGGCTGATCTGTCCAGTTCGAACACGATAAACTCCCGGTTTCTCTGTGACGGACCAGAGTTCATCATTAGGTGTATGATTCCATTGCCAGAAATCACGGAGGCGTATTCTTCCGCCTTCTTGGGCTGCATATTCGAAATTGTCGCTACCTATTAACGGTTTATAACGGTGCTCAGGTCTAGTGCTCGGGATATCAATCTGTTTCGGGGCTTTACTTGCAAACACGGGTGTATCCTGATCAAAATGTACCGGAACCAAAACAGGAATGCGGCCAACAGCCCCATGATCCTGAAACAGCATTGCGTACCAGTCCCCATCCGGCGTATCCACGATGCCACCCTGAGCAACACCAGAATTAAAATAATCCATATCGTCGTTAAATACTTCTCCACCAGTGAAGACATCTTCCAGAGAGTCGGCCGTATAACACGCCTGTGTTCTCCGTCCAGAAGCTTTCGTTATATGAATCAGGAATACAATATATTTCCCATTGATCTTGTAGAAATGTGCACCTTCATAACCAAGGTGATGAGGTTGCTCGTCTTTTACAATCAAGCGATGCACTCCACCAGGTTTGGGCCCCGACAGATCAGGGCTTAATTCGGTCAGATAGATCTCGGTATTCCCGTATACAAGATATGCTCGTTCATCATCGTCGAAAAATAAGGAGCAATCATGGTAAAACCCTTCAACTACTTGTTTCTTCCACACTCCCGAGATGGTGGGTGACGTGTACAAGTATGTTTTTCGGGTATCATTCGCCACAAAGATCACATAGAACATCCCTTGATGATGGCGGAGGGATGCAGCCCACATGCCCTTGCTATAAATCTGCTGACCATCCACCAGCCGTTGGGCAGGTGTATCGTCCAATGTCTCGTATACATATGTGGCTACTTCCCAATGGATCAGGTCATATGAACGCAGGATGACACATCCTGGCATCATGTGCATGGTCGTACTCACCATATAATATGTGTCCTCTACACGAATAACGTCTGGATCCGGGTAATCAGCCCAAATAATCGGATTCGGATACATGCTTCAATTACACCTCATTTTTTCTGTTAAAATTCCATTCTCTTAAAAGGATGATGGAGCTGTCTGTTGAATTTTTAAGCTTAATATACAAATCTTGCACACCTTTTGCACCCGTAACCTTCGTGGTTAGTTCCATCCATTGAAGAGATCCGGTCGCAGGTGGAACAATGATTTCTCCAATTAACGGTCCGTCTGCACGATTAAGACGAAGTTCCAACGTACCTTCGGTTCCTTGATTTCCAATAGTAGCTGTAAAGGTTGTAGGTCCTTCACTTTCAAAGTCCACCTTGGATATGGCTATCCAGCTGTCATTTTGCAGCTTAGCGGACATGATATTCGAATCGGATGCAGAACTCTCAGCAGAGTCAAGATATTGCTCTGTTGTTACTCTGCTGCTCCATCCAATCGTCGAACCGCTTACCCGCTCATAGGGATTGAAGCACTTGATTTGATCTACGCCCTGATAATCTGCATGTACCTTCTGGATCTTACCCGTGGCCTCATCATGCTCGACTCGATTCAGATGTGTTGAACGGTAACCATCGGGAATATTCATGGCCTGGCTTAATGTCTGAGCATGATAGGCAATGTACCACTGATCGGCCAGTTGGAATATAGCATGATGGTTATTGCCGCCAACATCAAAAAAGTGGCCCGGATTCTGGAGCAACGTTCCCTGATATGTCCATGGCCCCATTGGCTGAACACTGGTCATATATGCAATTTCACCAGGTGGTGGGCTGCCCTCTGGCCGATCACCCTCAACAAAATTGGAACAATACGTAAAGTAGTAACTATTATTATATTTATGTATCCCTGAATCTTCAAACATATAAGGCGCCTGAATAACCTTCGCGATGCCAACCACGCTGGTCATATCATCTCCCAATCGCATCACTCTTGCTGTATCCGGTCTTTCTGGTTTCCCCTGCGGAATACCACCACCGAAGTATATGTAGGCCTGATGATCATCATCTACGATTACAGCCGGATCGAACAACCAAGTTACTTCCTCCACTCCCGGAGTCTCTCTTGTAATAAGTGCTTTTCCTATAGGGTCTATCCATGGACCTACAGGTGTTGGTGCAGACAATACACCAATTCCACTGGCATTGTTGGCGAAATAAAGAAAGAAACAGTCCTTGCCATCCAAGGTTCGATGAGCAGCTGCCGGAGCCCAGGATTGCGAAGCCCATGTTGCTGCGCCTTGAGGTCCAGCAACTCTAATCTCCCCATGATCGGTCCAGTTGACTAGATCATCCGAAGAAATGACCGTAATCCGGTTGATTGAACTGTAGCTGTTTTTCTGAGGAAGACCGTGCTGATCATATTCCAGCTTATCACTAGTCATATATAAGTAGACTCGATTGTTAAATACCAAAGCATAGGGATCGGCTCCGAATTTGTGGGCCACCAGAGGGTTACCATTGGGACGAAGCTTTCCAATCTCCCCTGGAATACTCTCCAGATTGGCGGCTTGGTCTTGCTTTTGCTCACCAGCATGTGGTGTAGAATGATGATTCATCGAAAGAATCCCCCTATAATCGTTTTTAGTTGTGCTTTATAAATAGAAAGCGTTTGCAATACAAAAGGTATCATGATAGGATGATTACATTTTAAGGTAAGCTGAGTACAATTTCATTGCGTTAACCGCTCTATTTATTGCGTGAAATGACGGGAGGTACTTCATGAGTGGATCCTCTGAATGTTTTTATGATCCCATCCAGCCTGAGCTCTTATATCTGCACCGCGTAACAACGTATAAGCTGGAAACGATCTATCATCGCCATAATGCATATGAGATTTACCTGTTTCTTCGTGGCAACGTACACTTTTATATTGAAAATCGATGCTACCATGTACAGCCTGGCGATTTGCTTGTGATGTCACCCGAGGAGATGCACCGCGCCTTTATTCTGGATGAATCTGAGTATGAGCGAATTACAATCAATCTCAAAAAAACTTATCTATTTCAGCTTTCTACACCAACAACCAATCTATCTTCATGTTTTGATCATCGCCCCAAAGGAACAGGCAATATCATACATTTGGATGATCATCGGTTGAACCTGATGATGCAATGGACAAACGAACTGGAAGGATTGCTTGCTTCCGATGCTTATGGTACGGACATCAAAATTAATGCAGCGGTAGCCCAATTGTTGGTCATGATTAACGTCTGGTTTCACAACAATTCTTTTGTCCCCAATGACATCATGCCTGAGCTGGTTCGTGAAACGATGGATTATATTGAATTACATCTAAATCAAGATATTACGCTTCGCAAACTTGCTGAAGCTTTTTATATGAACAGCACTTATATCAGTAGACAATTTAAAAAGCATACCGGATTGACGATCCGTTCCTACATTCTTGGTCGTCGGATTGAACGGGCCAAATTCCACCTTTCTGAAGGAATGAGTATTACGGATGCCTGCTTTCAATCGGGCTTTAGTGACTATGCCAATTTTATTCGCAGTTTTACCAAAAAGGTCGGCATCTCCCCCGGTAAATATATCAAACTAAGACGTGATGCAATTGAAACATGATCATGATAAAGACAAGATCATTCGACGAAGACAAAAAAACATCCAGCCATGCAGGATGGCTCGATGTTTTTCTTGTTCTTTATTTGCTTGGAATGCGTATTTGATCTGTATTTAATCTGTTAACGAGATCAAGTTCAACTGTTATTTGATCTCTTTTCCAGACCACAGACTAACACGTTCTTTAATCCACTTTGTATACTGCTCTTCCATGGCTACAGCGCCCGCAGCATCAAGCTCTGCAATCATATTGTCATATATGTCTTCAAAGGCATCTGGAGAGGACGTAATTGCTTCCGCGATCCGTTTCTGAATAATATCCTGTGTCTTCTGATACACCACGTTATAGTCTCCGCTATCCGTAGGAATCGGCATATTATAAGCTGCGCCCCACTCTTTCACCGGGAACTCATCTCCATTAGGGAATAGCTCCTTCCACGTTGTAATACCGTACCCTTTCAGCGTTTCTTTTTCTATATCAGAATAACCTTCCTGGATCTGCTCAGGATAGTTGGTTGTATAATAGTTGTCCGTTGAATCTTTGACACCATCTCCATAATGAGCGCCAAAAATAGTGTATAAGTTTATACCGGTTTCTTTGCTGAATGTGCTATTGTCTTTGTTTTTACGCTCCTGAATATCTGCCGGTATTTTGCGAACTCCGTCTTCCACAACGTAATGTTCTCCTTCAATACCCCAATTTCTCAACACTTGACCTTCCTCAGAAGAAAGCCAATCCAGGAATTTAATGGCCCGAACAGGGTCTTCAGCATCAACGGTTATGCCGATACCATATCCATCAAAGCCGATATCCTGAAAATCTTTGCGCTGGAAGTTGTCGTTCAGCGTTACCGGATAGAATCCGTAAGTCATATCGTCCTTGCCTGCACTTTTCAAAGCATTTTCCGCATCGCTAAATCCCCAAAGTGGATCAAGCACGGATAGAACACGTCCACTGGCGATTTTGGACTTATACTGATCATCCTTTTGTACAAAACTGTCTTTATCCACTAGACCTTCATTATACATTTTGTTCAACCAACGGAAATATTCCTTCTCCTCAGGACGCTTGTAATGAAGAACAGCTTCATATGTGTCAGGGTTAATGTAATATTCACCATCCCCAGGTCCTCCAGTAGCCATGACTGCCGGATCAGTTACGGTAATCATACGGCGCCATCCATCTGCACTGAGTGTCAGCGGGATTGTCGGTTGGCCATCATCTGTCGTTGGATTTTTCTTATAAAACTCTCGGAGGACATTTTCATAATCTTCCAAGGTTTTGATCTCAGGATACCCAAGCTCTTTGACTACACGATGCTGAATAGCAGCACCATTCGTCGCATCAAAGCTTTCTTGATCGATCGCACCATTCGTTGGAATCCAATATATGGATGGGTCTTCATTGCTATATTTCAAGCGATTAAAATGCTCACCGTATATCTTTTTCAAATTGGGTGCATGTTCTTCGATCAGATCCGTCAGATCAATCATTGCACCAGCATCAACAAGTCGGCTTAAGTTGCCTTTGGGAAAGATCAGATCCGGGTAATCACCGCTGGCGGCCATAAGGGATATACGGTCGTTTCCTCCTCCGCTTGAGATATCGAATTCTGCATTAATGGTTACACCCGTTTCTTCCGTAATTTTCTTCCCTACAGCATCCTGCATATTGTTCCAGTTGGGACTTGCATCCGCACCGAAGAAGGTAAAAGTGATTGGGCTGTTAGGGTCGCTGGTATTCGATTCTGAATTCTCTGAAGCGTTTCCGCAACCGGCGGAAACCAGTACAACACTTGTTACGAGACATGCTCCTAGCATTTTCGAAACGGCTCTCATTATTTTTCTGCCCCCTAAATGGTGTTTGTCGTAATAACCAATCCAGACATTACGATGGTTCGCATTGGAGTGGTATGCGCTTACATATTTAACCGTTAGTGTACGATTACACTCCTGCCTAACCTATTCCTTGCTTAAAGTATATGGAAGTCTAATAAGACTAACCTTGATTATTAAGCCATGACAATAGCATGATCTAGACATGAGTCTCCGTAAAATGTGAAGACCAAAAAAGCGATGGTTGCCCATCGCCTCATAACACCAAACATACTTTTCAGTAATATAATTCCAACGTAAATCCTTGGATCTCCGCTTCCACATCCCGCAACAATTCGATGACTTGGTCAGCGTAATCTCCAAGGATTTCTTTGCTTTTCTCGAATCCAAGCCATTGAACCGTAAGCGGCATGCTTACAGCCCCAGTTAATACATCCCACAGCGCGTCCAAATTGCCTCCGTAGTTCTCGTCTAACTCAAGCTGGTTCTGAAGCACTTGATGCAACTCTTCCTTACTGTGAATGTTGTATCCGTCAATCTGAATATTGCTCATATCATGACCTCCTTTTATTTTAACTGTTCAAATGACTTGTAATGATCTGTCGTCTGGTAGATTAAACCATCATTCGAGTATAGAATTCGGTCGCTTCCGCGCCGTCCTCCTGTGTAATTGATATCAGCTTCATACCATATCCGGCCTTTTTTGTTTGGGAGTAGTCCTTCCCGGTTTCTGAACACGTCGCCGCCGATGCTTTTGCCTGGAGCGACTTCATGCAGATTCCCTTCATTTGGTTCCCAGCCCAATTCCTTGGCCTCTTTCTTGGTAATATAATTCGGTGGGAGTTCATGATGCTCCGAGATATAATTGGCAACCTCATCAAATCCCATATCCTCTGATACTTGAGGTGATCCGATATCAAGCACAGACTCTGATACTTGAGGTGATCCGATATCAAGCACAGACTCTGATGCACAACCCGGGAACAATAATGCAGCGAGGATGATCATTAGCGTGTAAGCAAATTTTCTGAAAAACATAATTTTTCTCCTTTTGATGTTCTTGCTCTTGCTGTCTTCCTTTGCCGCTAAAATAGCGACTTTAATCGTACCACGAATCATTATCATTCGACACTTGTATTAATTATTTTAATTTATCCATCCAGTTCTCCAACGCTTGGACAACCTCTTCCAACTGCTCTTCTTCCGGAATAGCTGGCTGATTGTCTCCTTTTTGCATGCCGTATGAGCCAAATTGACCGTGATTTCCACCTTCAATACTCACATAAGTCGTGTCTTCTGGAAGATTTGCTTTGGCGCTCTCCCAGGATTCCCGGTTAAGCACTCCGTCATCGGAACCTGTAATCTGTAAAGTAGATACATCCGTATTATTCAAGCTACAGCCTTCATCGGCATAGGATGCCAAGAAAAAGATGCCTTTTAACTTTTCATTGTGTTCCGCAGCATATCGTGATGCAAATGATCCTCCCAATGAATGGCCTCCAATAACAAATGATTCATCGGGATGTTCCTCGATAAAGGAATCAGCCTTGTTTTGACCGAAAATCGCCAAGTTCATTGGCATGTTCGCGATATATACGCGGTGCCCCTGTTCTGCCATTTGTCTGGCAAGTGGAGAATAACTTTCAGGTTCAACCAGACCGCCCGGATAAAAAATAATATTCGGTTCGGTTACCTTAGTACCCGCGGGTTCAAACCGGTAACCATCCTTGATCTTGGTGACATTAACCTGAGCATCACTTGTCATTGCTGCTTCAGCTCGTTCAGAAGGACTATACGTAACCGAATTAAGATATACGAAAGCTCCGGCCACGATGATAACGATGGACAAGATTGTCCAAATGATTATCTTTTTCCATTTGTTTGTACGTTGTGCTGTCTTCAACCCTAAAACCACCTTGTCATGAGGATAATGTATTTTATTTAACTCATTATAAATTATACTTACCGGTAAGTATAATTACAAGATGATTTTGCTAACCATCGTTATTTGTCATAAACTATTCATGGAGGGAAGTCCAATGACCAAAAAATCACACAAACGATTGCCTGGAAGACCCAAGCATGGCGATGACGATATCTCAATTCAGCAAACCATCATTCAAACAGCTTCAAAGCTGTTCATGGAGTATGGCTACGAAGCAGTCACACTTCAACAAATTGGCAAAACATGTAACGTGTCAAAACCAACCATTTATTATCATTTCACCAGCAAACCAGAGCTGTTTAAAGTTGCCTTTACAACGATGCTTCAGAATGTGAGCCGGTTAACCTCGCATATGCTCGATCAAGCCGAGAATCTGGAGTCGGGGCTTGTGCGACTGGCAGAGGCCAGACTGGGTAATCCGCATGCGGAGATTGAAACCATGCTCAGAGAAGCTGAGCCTTTTCTTGAACCAGCTCAAATTCAGGATATACGCAACGCGGAGCATCAGATTCACGACGTGTTAGCCACTCATTTTCAGCGAGCAATGGATGAAAACAGACTGCGGATGGACGATCCGTTTTTCCTGGCAGAGACCTTCTCGACGATGATGTTAATGGGTAACCGCGAAGATAACCTGCATAAATATGGTTCTAAATTTTCACTGGGCCAAAGATTAGTAGATATTTTCATTCGCGGAGCGCAGTAAAAATTTGCAACAAGGAGACTTGATATGAATATCCCTAGAGGAACGTATGGGTTTCGCTTCGCCGAAGACAAGGAACTCCAACTGTGTGTACTGTATGCGGCAGGAAGTGATTCAATAACAGATCCGGCTTATCATTGGGATGGACTCGAACGTTCGGACGGCCCTCTCCTTTTATTCCAATATACAATCTCGGGTGAAGGTGTATTTGAGTCGAATAATCGCATTCATCAGGTTACTGCAGGACAAGCTTTTTTAGCGGAAATTCCAGGGCCACATCGCTATTACTATCATTCAGCATCCAAGGAACCTTGGGCGTTTCTGTTCCTGCTGTTCAGGCCCACTCTTATTCTGCCCCATTGGCGAAAATTCCTTCGGGAAGCTGGGGAAGTTCCCTATTTACCCGCTGATTGTACACCCATCCGACTGTTGCGTATGATCGTGACTGATGCGGCGGCAGGCAGAATCACTGATCCTCTGATCGCATCATCGAGCGTATATCAGTTCATGACAGAATTGACTCGATTACAGAAAACAACATTGCGCAACAGGGAAAATTGGTCTGAAAGCATTCAAATAGCCGTTGAATACATAGAAAACAACTACTCCAAGATGATCAGTATGGATCAGCTCGCGGAGCATGTTTCCCTTTCCAAATATCACTTTATACGTCGCTTTTCCTCCAGTACGGGCTTGACGCCAGGTGCTTATCTAACCCGCCTACGCACAGAGAAAGCAATGGAATTGTTGCGCGGAACTACGCTTAGCATAGAAGTCATCGCTGAGCAAGTCGGGTATTCCAGCGGAAGTTATTTTATCAAAGCTTTTCGCGGCATAACTGGGGTTACGCCAGGTGAATTTCGTAGTGGGGGAGAAAGCCTTGTGTACCGTAAATTGTTCTTCGACTAACCGCAATATTTTGCTATTTCACACTCAACATTACTGTAGATATTAATAAAATCCTTTATTATGATGAATTGAGCGAGAGCAATAATTAATCCATAAAGGAGCATTCCCATGAATCATACGCTTGCAGCATCAACTCCACCGCTTGGCTGGAACAGCTGGGATTGTTACGGCGCGGCCGTTACGGAAGACGAAATTCGTGGCAACGCCGAGTACATGGCAGAACATCTTAAAGACTTCGGCTGGAGCTATATTACAGTCGACATTCAATGGTACGAGCCTTTGGCCAATTCTTCGCAATATCGTCCGTTCGTTCCACTAATCATGGATGAATATTCGCGGCTTTTGCCTGCCGAGAATCGGTTTCCCTCCGCTGCGAATGGACTGGGATTTAAGCCTTTAGCGGATTACGTCCATAGTCTTGGGCTGCAATTTGGCATTCACATCATGCGTGGTATTCCACGTCAAGCTGCACATGCGGGTACTCCGATTCTGGGTACAACCGCCACTGCGCGTGATATTGCTCATCCAAACTCCATATGCCCCTGGAATACAGATATGTATGGTGTCGATAGCTCGAAAGAAGGAGCACAGGCGTATTACGATTCGCTTTTTGAACTGTATGCACAATGGGGCGTTGACTTGGTGAAGGTTGACGATATTGCCGCTTCCCGGCTGTATGATACCCATCAGCCCGAGATCGAAATGATATCCAAAGCGATTGAGCGCTCCGGCCGACCGATGGTACTGAGTCTCTCTCCTGGGCCTGCTCCGGTGGAATACTCGGAATTCTTAGCCGAACATGCGAACATGTGGCGTGTCACGGATGATTTCTGGGACCTTTGGCCGCTATTATTGGATATGTTCGACCGCTGCCGGACGTGGCAAGGTGTTCCCCAAGCAGGCTGCTGGCCAGACTGTGATATGTTACCTTTGGGTCATATCGGTATCCGTTCTGTAGACGGTGGTGGAGCAGATCGCTGGACTCGGTTCACGCCTGACGAGCAGTTGACCATGATGTCGCTGTGGAGCATCTTCCGTTCCCCGCTCATTTTTGGTGGTGAACTGCGAGATAACGATGACTGGACGCTGTCCCTGCTAACCAATCGTGAGGTTCTGCGAATGCATCGCGAGAGTTATGGAGCCAGAGAAGCCTTACGCCAAGAAGATCTTATTGTGTGGACTGCCCAACATGCGAATGGTTCCGCTTACGTCGCTGTATTTAACACAGGAGCGAACCCCCTTCCCGTGGATCTGTCTTTTGATAAGATCGGACTGTCCAGTATTACCGAAGGTACTGAATTGTGGAGCGGGGAAGCAGCTGAAATTACACTGAATTCTTTAACTACAACTGTGCCAACACACGGTGTACGTCTCTATCGGTTTTCTTAAGCTTCAATAAGAAAAAGAGAGGTCTGTCATTCATTAGGCAGACCTCCTCCACCTTTGCGTCCGAGAAGTGCAGCTACGAGCGCAGAAGGCAACATAATGACACCTGTCAATGCTGGAGATAGACCATGTACTTCCGAGAGCAATTGTGGCGTAGTAAATGGAATGGCAGGACTGATAGCGACCAGAAGGAATGCAATTCCCATTCCAGCTGAATATGCTTTATTTTGAAAAATGGCGGGTTTCACAAACGGCACTTCCGCATATCGAATGCGCATGATAAACCGTATTAATAAGACCATCCCAATTAATAGGAACCATGCATTAGATTGGGTTAATGAGAGCAACAGTGCAGCAACTGTTCCTGCTAAACTACCTTCATGATGTCCTTCTATTCATAAATCCATTTTCTTGATGGAGACGACGGCTTTTCCTTTCACACGACCTTCTCCAATATCCCGAATGGCTTGAGCCGCTTCGCTTAATGCATATTCCCGATAAACAATCGGCGCGACTTGTCCTGATTCAACAAGTTGTCTCCATACCTCTTGATCCCCATGATTCGGTTTATGGATGAGAAGCATTATTTTCTTATGTTCAAGTCTGGCAATGAACGGTGCACATATCAGATTGAGAAGAATACGCGGCATTGGGCCTCCGATCATCACGTACCTGCCTCCGCTAACTAGTGCACGTTTCAAAGCAAACGCCGAATGCTTTCCGATGACATCCAGAATCAGGTCGTATTGTACACCTACTGCAGTGAAATCCACTTTCCTATAATCCAACACATAGTCAGCTCCCACAGCGAGTAACATATCGAGCTTTTCAGCACTGTCAACGCCAGTCACCTCAGCCCCAAGCAATTTGGCATATTGGATGGCAAATGTTCCGACTCCGCCACCGGCGCCATTAATCAGAACACGATGCCCCTTTTGCAGCTCTCCCCGATCACGTAGACCTTGCAAAGCCAGAACGGCTGCCTGAGGAATAGCTGCTGCCTGCATATAGTTGACACCCGCAGGTTTTAATGTCAAGGCATTCTCAGCCGCACATACATATTCCGCGAATCCACCCCAACCGCAACCGGAAAGATCTCCGAACACCTCGTCACCTGGTTTGAACCTTGTAGCAGAAGCTCCAACCGCAATTACACGGCCTGCCACATCTGCCCCAAGAATTCGATAACGAGGCTGCCTTGCCGCACCGATGCGGTTAACGAATGGCTTCCCACGAAGGAGATCCCAATCCCAGGAGTTTACCGAAGTCGCATGGACCTCAATTAACACTTCATGATCCTCCGGCATAGGGATAGGTACTTTTTCTATTCGCAGGACTTCTGGTGTTCCGTAGGTATCATATACCAATGCATTCATGGAGTTATTTCCCCGTTCTTGAGGTAATCCAGCATCATTCGTTTTTTCGCCCATGATCAGTCTCCATTCGATAGACATATGTGTATGGCTTGAACAGCTAGACGGAATGCTTTTATTCTTCTTTCCAGTAGAGTCTTTTGAGGGCTACCTTCTTTGGACTTGGCATACATGTTCTCAA
This sequence comes from Paenibacillus amylolyticus, assembly GCF_050990605.1. Classification (GTDB taxonomy): domain Bacteria; phylum Bacillota; class Bacilli; order Paenibacillales; family Paenibacillaceae; genus Paenibacillus; species Paenibacillus amylolyticus_H. The sequence goes on along the minus strand of NZ_CP158832.1, from coordinate 3,008,373 downwards.
GGGATGGGAACAATCCAATCAAGACAAGACGGGCTTCTGTCATATCTTCCTTGGTGTATGAATGAGCTTTTTGATTCCAGTGTTTATCCAACAGTGCTAGACCGATGTAAAAAGCTTGGAGGCGTTTCTGTAACAATGTCGTGTTATTACTTTTCTGAGTCATATTCACTAAGGCATTTTCCGATTTGAGGATAGTGGATTGAAAGGCTTTAATGGATTCCAATTGTTCCTCTTGGGAAACGTTTTCCACGGATTACTAACCTCTCTTTCTTCGCTTAGTTGGTTGGTCTTTCAAGAAAGGAGCGCTACCTATTAAATCACCTAATAAATATAACAAAAAAAGCCGCTTAAATAGCGACCTTTTTTGTATTACTTGTATCCATTGTTTGATTCAGTTCTAGAGTACCTTTTCCAAAAAGCTGATCGTCCGTTCATTTTTTGGATTTCCAAATATCTCTTCAGGGGTCCCCTGCTCGACAATGTAACCACCGTCCATGAAGATCACACGATCAGCCACTTCACGCGCAAAACCCATCTCATGAGTAACAATAATCATCGTCATGCCCTCGCTCGCAAGATCTTTCATAACCCCAAGGACTTCTCCTACCATTTCAGGGTCAAGCGCCGAGGTCGGTTCATCAAATAACATCACATCCGGATTCATGGCAAGTGCACGAGCGATAGCAACCCGTTGTTTTTGCCCCCCCGAGAGTTGACTAGGGAAACTATCCGCTTTATCAGACAACCCGACACGATCCAGAAGGCTAAGGCCTGTTTTTCGAGCCTCCTCTGCGTTTAAAACCCCTAACTCTCTTGGCGCAAACATTATATTTTTCAAGACACTAAAATGAGGAAATAAGTTAAAATGTTGAAATACCATGCCGATATTTTCACGCGCTTTGTTAATGTTGGTTTTAGGATCATTGAGATCCTGATCATCTACAATAACTCGACCAGCTGTAATCTCTTCCAGTTGGTTGATGCAACGCAAGAAGGTACTTTTTCCTGAACCGGAAGGCCCGATGACACAAACGACTTCTCCTTCGTTGACCGCCACATCAATGCCCTTCAGGACCTGATTCGTGCCGAAACTCTTCTGCAAACCTTCAACTTTAATTTTAGCCACGACGAACCTTCACCTCCAGATAATCAGCAATTTTGGTCAGTGTGATGATAACAATCAGGTACATAACCGCAACCGTTAACCAAATGTCAAAAGAGGAGAACGTTCTTGCAATAACAATTTTACCCGATTGTGTCAACTCTACGAGACCAATAACGGACAAGATTGACGTATCTTTCAACGTGATAACCATCTGGTTAATGAAGGACGGAATCATAACCCGCACTGCCTGCGGAATGACAATCTTTATCATCGCTTTGCGATAAGGAAGTCCCAATGAACGGGCAGCTTCCATCTGACCACGATCGATCGATTGAATCCCGCCTCGGATAATTTCGGTTACGTACGCCCCTGCATTCAGACTAAGTGTCAGAATAGCCGCCAGGAACAATGGCATCGTGAAGCCCATCGCCTGTGGAATCCCGAAATAGATAAAGAATGCCAGGACAATCAGCGGAATGCCTCGGAAGATATCCACAAATACGGTGGCAACACCACGAAGGAATTTGTTCTGTCCCACCTTCATGAATCCGAATATCAAACCAATGATAAACGCGAAGAACAGGGACACAATCGTATATATAAGTGTGTTCCCCAGACCTTTAAATAAGGCAGGAAGAGATTTCTGAATGAGCTCCCAGCGACTCTGATTAGCAACAGTCGGAGCGTTCTCACCAAGATATGTCTCGGTAATGCGCTTATATTCACCATTAGCTTTGATATTGGCGAGACCTGTATTAAACATCTCCAGAAGCTCCTGGTTTTTCCCTTTGCTTACTGCAAATCCATAAGGAGCCCCTTCTTCTTTTTTTGTAACAATTTTCAATCCGTTATTCTGATTGACGCCATAAGCCAGCACAGGATAATCTTCAAAGCAGGCTACGGAATTACCAGTTTTTACATCTTCATACATTTGATAGGACTCATCAAACGGAACGATCGTAAATCCATACTCCGAAGCAATGGACTCTGCAAAACTATACCCTTCTGTTCCGGTTTTTACAGCTACCTTTTGTCCACGAAGGTCTTCATAACTTTTGATTGTGTCATTGTTGGCACTAACACCCATAACGACACCTGATTCAAAATAAGTATCAGAAAAATCAAATTTTGCTTTTCTTTCATCCGTAATACTCATTCCTGCAATGACACCATCAACCTGATTGGCTTCAAGTGCCTGTACAGCTGCATTGAACCCCAGAGCTTTGATTTGATACTTGAAATTTTGGTCTTTGGCGATGGCATCCAGCAAGTCCATATCGATACCAACAAAATCACCATTCTCATCTTCATATTCGAATGGAGCAAATGTGACATCAGTTCCAATAATATAGGTTTTACCTGAATCGGGTGCTGCAGCAGCGTTCCCAACCCACCCTGATAGACCGCTCACCAGGAGCAGCATCAGTGAAAGTATAAAAAATGAGATCTTCGTTTTTTTCATGTGTCCTCCCCGTCTCGGTTGTCCGAATAATCATTATTTTCTGTAGAATCGGTATTGCTGTTAACCTTTTTGTCGATCTTCTGCCCATTTGATTGTTATTATTTACTGTATATTAACAATCAATGCTTGGCCTTTCCACTTGCAACATTTTCCTCCATCATTTTTTTCCAAACAGTAAAAAGCCCTCTTCATACTTACCCTTTAGGTAAGCTTTACGAAACCCAATATTACATCGCGAATCTGAAAAAGGTACATTTACTTTAAAACGTATTATTTAAAATTTAAAACTCAAAAAAGCCGCGATATCCGCGACTTTTTGTTGTACAGTTTTTTATCATCTATTAATTTTCTTTGGTTGTCAATACAATCTCGAACTTCGAACCAGCCTCACCCGCAAATACGATGGTTCCATTCTCAGGCAATACCATTTCATTTTGTCCACTGACCACCGTATGATTTATGCCTACGCCAGATTGGTCGTATACAGCAAACCCGCTGTTTGAAGACATCTTGACTGACATTATTTTGCCGGCGGCTGATGCCGGAATCGAAAACCATGTGGCACGCCCATTCGCTTGAATCGTTGTCTTCGAATGTCTTCCTGCATAGATCGGTTTAATAATTTCTTGAGCAGCATATACGTTGCCTCCAGCTGTAACGTATTCCACGCCATTTTCCTCATAGAAATTGAACTCCATCGTGTCACGTCCCGCTAATCCAGGAATTTGCAATTGATTCACGGCTTGGTTAGCTCTAATAATTTTATTGGTGTAGATATAACCAGGAAGCTCATTAAAAGTATGGATGGGAATCATCGGCATCGCTGTGTTGTACAGTGTTGATGTGTATTTTTCATTAACCAACACGTATGCTTTGCCTTCCCGTTTTTGCCATGCGGCCTTTGCTTCTGCAGATAATTCATTGGTTTCAAGCTTTTCTGCCTTATATTCCGAAGAAGCAACTTGACCAAGTCCAGGAACCGACTGATACGAGTGAGACCACAAGTATGTGTTTCCGTTGACTTCCCGAACGAATTTCAACTTTTCCGTTCCCGCGTCATTAACAAATGAGCCATCAGCGGTGTACGTATAGGTCTGTTCAGGACTGTTAGGAGACGACAGATTAGATATTGTCAATTGTCCGTCATTCTTCACTTCCAAGTTCAATAACATGTTTGCACCACCGCCATACATACCTGTATGCTGTGAAAGTTCATTTGGCATGATTGCTTTCACTGGTGTACCATGTGACTTCTCCGGCATACGCTCTGGAATAATATTTTTCTCCTCAAGCGCGCCAAGCAACAGTTCCGTTGCCAGCAATTGATCCGTTGAGCTGTGACCGCCCGAAGAGGTTACGGCAGCAGCCATATTGTATTCCGGTAACACAATTAATGAGGAATGATAGGTTATCGTATTGCCGCCTTTGCTTACGGCCTGGATGCCATAATCATTAAAAGGAAACAGGTTCACGCTGTCCCAGCCCAGGCCATAACCAATAGACGAATCGCCCTCTTCCGGCCACATGCCTCTCTTGTATTCTGCTTGCTCCATGGCCTCTACGGATTCCTCCGAAAGAACACCTTCAACCTCACCTGTAAAGATTTTCGAGAACTGAACCAGATCTTCAGCGGTGGAATAAATGCCTCCCGAGGCAATCATATTTGTAGTCTCTAATGGAAGCTGCTCCTCATGCGATGACGAATATGTTGCTGCCATCTGGCTAAGGTCCACAATATCCTGCGGTGTTTTGGTATGCTCCATACCAAGGGGTTCGGTTATATACTGGTGCATGAAAGCGGTGAAGCTCATGCCGCTGACCCGCTCAACCAGAATTTCAGCTAATGTAAAACCGTCATTACTATACACCGAGTATGCGCCAGGATCGGCCTTCAGATGTTGCGTCGCCAATTGTTCCAGTAACGTATCGTGTGCATACGTATCATTATCTCCAAACAGTATTGCACTGTTACTTGACGTTCCGAGAAGTCCGGATGAATGATTCAGTAACATGCGTGGTGTAATCTGTTGGTAACGCTTGTCTTTCATTTTAAAGTCTGAAATATACTTCACGACAGGTTCATCGAGATCGATCTTACATTGGTCAACGAGCTTCATTACGGCGGTTGTGAGCACCATTTTGCTGGTTGACCCAATGCCATACATGGTATCTGAAGAAAGCGGAATGTTGTTTTTCAGATCATTTTTGCCTGCCTGACCGGAGATCACAATCTTGCCCTCATCCATCAGTGCGTACTGCACACTTGTCGTAGCGTATGATTCAGTGAGTACCTCTGCCTTAGCGCTTACTGTCTTTTTAGTCAGATCATAAGTAGAATTACCACCATCACTGGTAGCGGGTGTGGCCATGGCCGACATTGGGGACATCATCGCAAACACCAAGGTTATGGCCGCGATCGTTGTTCGTTTCTTCCTTGTCAATCTCATCTTCTCCTGTCTAGTCTATGAATTGGGAATCTCTGTGGTAGTACACCCGTAGTGTAACCGAAGAAGATGAACTATCTGTGGCTTGAATATGAATCGAGTATGAACCAGACAATAGCGACCGAAATAGTTTCGACACACGGGAATAAAGGCTTTAATTTCGCTTGATATGGTTTGCAGATTGGACTTTTGCCGTGATATTATATCAATCAGTGGATTGCTAATAACACCCAAACTTACATAGGTAGATGCAATCCATAATTCAGCATGAGTAATGGAGTTGAATCAATGCTAAAAGTGAATCGAAATGACCCTCGCCCGATCTGGCAGCAACTTCTGGATCAAGCGATTCATAATATTACATCCGGGAAATGGCAACCAGGTGAATTGTTGCTACCATCACGTGAACTCGCTCAATTAATCGGTGTTTCACGGTCAACCATACAGATTGTGTACGAGGAACTATTCAGCCGGGGGTATACGGTAACTTCACGTCGGGCCGGGACAAGGGTAAGTGATTGGACATATGCACCTCGTTCATCAGAAGAAACCACGATCCAAGGACCAATTCCTCCCGAACTACCTGCACTAACCGAATCGATTGGTCATCTGCATAGTTGGTTCGGCAATAGAGACCGTCGCAAGATCGAGATTGATTTTAATCCCCACGAGCCTTATCTGGATGAACATTTCACAAAATCCTGGAGACAATCTTTTTTACAAGCTTCCACTGAACCCAATCTGGATCTTTGGGCTTACGGTGATGCCAGAGGGTTACTGGCGTTAAGAGAGCAGATTCAGCGTTATTTGTCACTTGAACGAGGCATTCATATCGATGTGGATCAAATCTTGTTAACCTCAGGTGCACAACATAGTATTGATTTAATTGCCCAGGCACTCTTGAGTGAGGGAGATAGAGTTACCGTAGAAGATCCCGGCTTCCCTGCCGCTTGGATGGCGATGAAGTATCGCCGGATGCATGTCGACTCCGTTCCAGTCGATGAGTATGGATTATGTGTAGATCGAATTCACCCACAGACGAAACTCGTATATGTCACACCTTCTCATCAATGTGCAGCTGGTGTTATTATGTCAGAGCCACGCAGGCAACAATTAATGCACATGGCAGCTCATCATCGATATTGGATTGTTGAGGATGACTACGATAGCGAATTTAGGTACCGCGGAGATCCACTGCCGACCATATTCAGTCAGCAACCTCAGAATACGCTTTATATGATGAGTTTTTCCAAAATGGTCGCACCTGGCATTCGCCTATCCGCTATTATCGGCCCCAAAATAGCCATCGATCGCCTTACCCAAGTTCATGAATTAACCTATCGCCATCTGCCGATTATGGAACAATTAACGCTAACTTATTTTATTGAGCGTGGTCATTTTATGCGCCATATGAGAAGAGTTCGGAACATCTATCGACGCAGACACGAAGTCATGACCAAAGCCATTGTTGCTTCTGGGCTAGGCTCACGATTTACATTAAGTGGTGTGGAGACGGGATTACATATGCTTCTGGAATCTGAAACGTCATTTGACGAAGAAGCGCTGACGAATGCTGTTCTTGATCAAGGTGTGCGTGTGTATCCGCTTAGTAGATATTGCTTGGAGAGTCAGCGAAAAGGATGGATATTAGGTTTTGCCAAAGTGGATGAGGATCAGATTGAGGAAGGCATACATCGATTTGCAAAGATTGTACGATGAAGGAGAACATGCTCTCCAATCGTATTGAAAGGATGTTTTTTTGTAATGAAAATTTTAGTGTTAGGAGCCACAGGACGGGTTGGAAGTCATTTCGTCTCTAATGCCCTGCGTTCCAATCATCATGTAACTGCACTGGTTAGAAGCCCGGAAAAGGTACAAATCAACGATGATAATTTTCGTTCTGCATCAAGGAAACGCATTAGCGAAAGAAGATATTCATCATGCCATTCAGGGTGCTGATCTCGTTGTTAGTGCCCTGGGCACAGATGGAACAACTACATTATCGCAATCCACGAGATTGATTGTTGAGGCCATGACTCAGGAGCATATCAAAAGAATCATTACCATCGGTACAGCTGGCATATTGGAAAGTCGTACTGATCCTGGCTTGTTTCGTTTTCAATCCTCCGAATCCAGACGTAAGTCAACACGCGCAGCTGAAGAGCATCTGGAGATGTACAACATTCTCAAGGTCTCAGAGCTAGAATGGACGATCGTGTGCCCTACCTACTTATATGATGGAGAATCTCTTGGTAAGTATCGGGTTGAGCGCGACTACTTGCCTGACGGTGGAACTTCAATTTCTGTAATTGATACGGCGGAGTGTGCTTATCAGCAAGTAATGTCTGATGAGTATGTACACTCTCGTGTTGGGATAGCCTACTAGGGCGTGTCTTAAACCACTAATGGTATATCTCTTCTATTCCAAAAAAATAAGTTTTCAATCTAAGCAAGTAACATTAAAAGCCTGCAATTGTAATCCATCAGGATCAATTGCAGGCTACATATGTGTCTGCTCGTAAACTATTCAAGCCCTTCATATAAAGGGAATTGCGAAGCGATTTCGCGAACACTTCCTAATATTTGTTTTTTGACATCCGAGTTCTTTGGATTCTTGAAGGCAAGCCCGATAAGATGAGCAATCTCTTTCATTTCTCTGGCTCCAAGACCTCTGGTCGTCATAGCCGGTGTTCCAAAACGGATACCACTCGTAACCAAAGGACTTGCCGTATCGTGAGGGATTGCATTTTTATTCGCCGTAATCCCTACTTCATCAAGTAAAGCTTCGGCTTCTTTGCCTGTGAGGCCCATAGTTCGTAAGTCAACCAACACGATATGATTATCTGTCCCACCCGATACAAGGTTGAGTCCTTCATTGCTTAAAGTTTCTGCCAGTACGTTGGCGTTATTCAGAACTCGTTCAATATATGTGGTGAAATCGGATTGCAACGCCTCACCTAAGGCCACCGCCTTTCCTGCTATCACATGCATGAATGGCCCGCCCTGGGTTCCTGGGAATACAGCTTTGTCAATCGCCTGTGCCCACGACTCCCGGCACAAAATGGCTCCCCCTCGGGGTCCTCGCAAAGTCTTGTGCGTGGTGGTTGAGACAAAATGAGCATGCGGTATCGGATTAGGATGTAAACCTGCTGCGACTATTCCGGCTATATGCGCCATATCTACAAAGAAAAGTGCTCCCACTTCGGCGGCAATTTGGGCGAATAATTCAAACTCGATGGTTCTTGGGTAGGCACTTCCACCTGCAACAATCATGCGTGGACGATACTTATAAGCCAGTTTGCGTACTTCATCAAAGTCAATTCGGCCTGTTTGTGCATCAACACCATATGAAACAAAATTATAAAATCTCCCCGAAAAATTAACGAGACTTCCGTGTGTTAGATGACCACCCTGGGATAAATTCATGCCAAGGATCGTGTCACCAATCTCAACCGAGGCAAAATATACAGCCATGTTGGCCTGAGAACCGGAGTGAGGTTGCACATTTGCATGTTCAGCTCCAAAAAGTGCTTTAAGGCGACGATTCGCTATCTCTTCGACGGTATCGACATGCTCACACCCGCCATAATATCTTCTGCCCGGATACCCCTCCGCATATTTATTGGTCAATACGGAACCCGTTGCTTCCATCACAGCTTGACTTACAAAATTCTCTGATGCAATCAGCTCTATCGTATCCTTCTCCCTTGCAAGCTCTTGCTGGACAGCATTTCCTATGACTTGATCTTGCTTCTCCAAATGTTTCATGTACATCTTCCTCTCCATATAGAAATTATCTATTCGTTCCTAATTTTTTTTTGGAAATTCCACTATTCATCACTAGATGGGCCATCATTCCTGCAACTAGTCCCCAAAATGCACCACCGACACCAAGCAATGTCACGTTGGCTGCGGTCGCCAAAAACGTAATCAATGCAGTTTCACGTCCCTTAGGGTCCGTTAATGCATTGGCAAGACTGCCGCCAATGGTTCCAAGTAACGCCAGTCCGGCTAATGTTGCAATAAAGGTAGCAGGAAGAATCAAAAACAGGGCAGCCAATGTTACGCCAAAAATACCGACAAAAATATAAAAGATCCCACAAGCAATACCTGCTATGTACCGTTTTGTTGCATCCTCATGTGCATCTTTTCCTGTACATATCGCTGCGGTAATCGCAGCCACGTTAAAAGCATGCGAGCCGAATGGTGCTGCAAGCAGTGATCCAAAACCGGTTACCGTCAAAATGGGATTGGCACTTGTCTTGAATCCATCGTTACGCAGAACAAGCATTCCGGGCATATACTGCCCTGTCAGGGTGATAATGAATAGCGGCAGTGCAACGCCAAGTAAAGCATTTAACGAAAACGATGGAACAACCAATACAGGCGAAGCGACCGCCAATTGGATCGTACTGAAGTCCGTTTTTCCCATGCAGATCAAATAAATCAAACCTACTGCCAATATGCCAACAATGGCGTAACGGGAAGTAAACCTTCTTAGCACGATGTAGGCTGCAAACAGCACAGTAACAAGCAAAGGATCAAGCTTCGCCCCTCCAAAGGCCGATATTCCAAACTGTAGCAAAATACCTGCCAACAATCCGGAAGCGATGCCTGGGGGAATAAGTCGAACAAAACGTTCAAACATGCCTGACATCCCTAAAATAATAAATCCGACTGCTGAAATCGTGTAAGCGCCGATAGCTTCTGGATAAGGGGTCACCGCTAATGCCGAAACAAGAAATGCCACACCCGGTGTAGACCAGGCTGTAATAATCGGTTCCTTGTATCGATAACTGAGCCAAATCCCCGTTATTCCGACCCCAATCGAGATGGACCAAATCCAGGATGCTGTCATTTCCGGGCTTAAACCAGCCACTTTTGCCGCTTGAAACACAAGAATAAATGTACCCCCGTAATTCACAATGACGGATATTAAAGCCGCGATCACCGGTGAGATCAGATCGCGACCACGTAACGAAGGGGATGCTGTCTTCATATTTAACACGACCTCTCACTTAATCATCGATGCGTGTATTTTCATTCCAGTAATATTCGTCTGGTACATACCGAGGGCCAAATACACTTGTTCCTACACGTATCATTGTAGCTCCTTCTTCAATGGCGACCTGGAAGTCACCGGACATGCCCATCGATAGAATATCCATTTCTACACGCGGAATGTTTTTCTCTTTAATTTGAGTGCGAATACGGTTTAACAAACGAAAACAGTGCCGTGTTTCTTCATTCGTTGCATTCAGTTTTCCAATGGTCATTAAACCTTTCACATTCAACGTTTCGAATTGAGTTAACTGCTCTACAAGCTCGACAGCTGTTTCTGGAGAGGCACCAAACTTACTTTCCTCGTAGGACGTGTTAATTTGCACCAGAATGTCTAGAGTCTTATTCTCTTTAAGAAGCTGGTTATGTAACGCCTGACCCAGTTTCAGACGATCTACGGAATGAATGAGCGTAACATATTTAACAACGTCCTTTACTTTGTTTGTTTGTAGATGTCCGATAAAATGCCATTCTACCTGTTTGTTTTGTTCCATAAGTGGAAATTTGTCCCGAAGTTCTTGAGCTTTGTTCTCTCCGAACAGCACCTCACCTGCTTGAATAGCCATTTGTAATTTCTCTAACGGAACCGTTTTGGTGGCGAGCAGCAATGTAATTTCCGTTATGTCACGCCCTGAAGCCTGACAAGCCAATGCGATTTGCCGTCTTACCGATTGGAGATTTTCTTCAACTAGTTGTTTCATGTCAACTTCCTTCTTTCTATTCCGTACAGGAATGGATAATTGAGATTAGCTCCTCCCTATGTATTGTGAAGATTGTGTAGAACGTCATGCTAGTATATCAATCGATGGATTGGTTATACATATCCAAAAATACTCTTTTGGAGCAATCCAAAGTAATGAAGAAATACCGAAAAAACTACAATTCAGTTGAAGCACCTTTTGTAGGCTTTTAAAAGCCAAAAGTCTGTTGGATGGGTTAGCAACACTTTCAAAATGTAAAAAAGCCGCTATATTAGCGGCTTGGTTTAGTTCTATGTTCATTTCCCAAACGGATACACACGGGATTTGATGATTTACTCGTTCACGTTTTCCTTGGTCACCAGCTTCAATTCAGCCGGGATTGATGGCTCCACTTGTTTGCCACTGAGCACATCCAGAGCAGCTTGCAGCGCCAGTTGGCCAATCAGTACTGGCTGCTGAGCGACTGTTGCCGTCAATTTTCCATCTTTGATGGATTTGATTGCATCATCATTGCCATCGAATCCAATGACCGGGATGTCTTTCCCCGAGCTTTGAATCGCTTCAATCGCACCAAGTGCCATCTCATCATTATGGGCAAATACCGCCTGCACATCAGGATTACCTTGCAACAAGTTCTCCATGACATTTAATCCTTTGGACCGATCGAAATCAGCAGATTGTTTGGAAACCACATCGAGTTGCTTGTCAGCCACTTCATGGAAGCCTTTTCCCCGTTCTCTTGTTGCGGAAGCACCAGGCACACCTTCAAGTTCAATGACTTTGGCTCCTTCACCGAGATGTTCCACGAAGTATTCAGCTGCCATGCGTCCGCCTTTAACGTTATCCGATGCCACCAGTGCCGCCACTTCGCCTTTATCTGCGGAGCGGTCCAGCGTAATCACGGGAATGCCCACACTGTTGGCGGATTGAACCGCTGTGGAGATCGCCGCAGAGTCCGCTGGATTAATCAGTAGTGCGCTGACGCCTTGCTGAATGAGATCATCCACATCATTGGTTTGTTTAGCCGAATCATTCTGTGCATCAACCACGATGACCTGTATTCCCTGTTTTTTGGCTTCAGCCATTACCCCGTCCTTCAGTGATACAAAGAATGGATTGTTTAGTGTAGATATCGACAAACCTATTTTCTTTTGTCCGTTACTTTTGGAAGGGTCAGGTTTGGCCCATTCTGGTGGCTCCAGAGAGCACCCGGCCATAACGATGATCATCAGCATACTTACAAGTGTTAACGTCCACTTTTTCATATATATTCTCTCCTTATGCTGTTTTCTTGCGATCCAGCAGGACGGCAATGGCAATGACGATACCTTTTACAACCATTTGATAAAATGAGTTTACTTCAAGTAAGTTCAATCCATTATTCAGGACGCCGATAATCAGAACACCGATCAGTGTACCAACGATTCGTCCGCGTCCTCCAGCGAGACTTGTACCACCCAATACAACTGCTGCAATCGCATCCAGCTCATAGGATGTACCTGCTGTTGGTTGCGCTGAATTCAAGCGCGATGTCAGAATTGCACCTGCCAAAGCAGCGAGCATACCTGTCAGGGAGTAGATCATAATTTTCACGCGATTAACTTTGATACCCGAGATAATGGAAGCTTTCTCATTACCGCCGATAGCATACGTTTTGCGACCAAAAGCTGTTTTATGCAGAACAATCCATAGAATCATGAAGGTAATCAGCATCGTGATTGCAGGTACCGGAATACCCAGCAGGTAACCGCGGCCAAACAATTGGAACAACAGGTTATCCCCGAGTCCTGTAATTGGGTTACCGTTCGTGTATACCAAAGTTAGTCCTCTGAATATCGTCATCGTAGCCAATGTAGCGATAAATGGAGCCATGTTACCTTTGGTAATCATCAGTCCGTTCACCATACCCATGACACCACCGAGTGCTACACCAATAATGATGGACAAGATCGGATCGAGGCCCGACAACATCATGTTTGCTACAAAAGCACTGGATAGAGCCAAAATTGAGCCGACAGACAGATCAATTCCACCTGTCAGGATAACAAACGTCATACCGAAGGCAATCAGCGCATTAATCGAGACTTGACGCAGTAAATTCAAGATATTAAGCGGTTCCAAGAAACTTGGATTCAACACCGATACGATGAGAATAAGAATGATTAAGCCAAGCAGCGGTCCCAATTTTTGTATCATATTTGAGAAACGGAAGCCGCTTTTCGCCGTTTTGTTTTCCTGCATTGTTGTCATATCACTGTCCCCCTGTGGCCAATGTCATAATGTGTTCTTGTGTTGCTACTTCCCTTGCGACCTCACCACTGATGTGTCCTTCATGCACAACCGCGATCCGGTCGCTCATGCCCAGCACTTCAGGTAACTCGGACGATACCATGATGATTGCAACTCCGCGGGCTGTCAGTTCATTCATCAATTCATAGATTTCGCGCTTCGCTCCGACATCCACTCCGCGTGTAGGTTCATCCAGGATAAGTACGCTTGGACCGATCCCAACCCATTTTGCGATAACCACCTTCTGCTGGTTACCCCCGGATAGATTTCTTGCCGCCGTCTCGGAGGATTGCGTTTTAATCTGTAGACGTTTGATCAATGTATCTACGAATTCTTGTTCTTTCGAAGCCGAAATGAAACCTTTGTTTGAAAAACTGAACAGATTCGTCAACGCCATATTTTCGCGAATCGAGAAGTCCAGCACCAACCCCTCATCCTTGCGGTCTTCTGTAATAAACCCGATTCCATGTTTCACGGCATCTGCCGGTTTACGAATGTTCGCTTTTTTACCGCGGATGAAGATCTCACCACTGTCCAACGTATCCAACCCAAAGATGGTTCTCATGATCTCTGTTCGTCCAGAACCCATAAGTCCTGAGAAACCGAGGATTTCTCCAGCTCTCACGGTGAAGTTAATATTCTCAAACAACCCTTTGCTGCTTGCATTCCTTACCTCCAGAACAACTTCACCATAGGAAGGCTTCCGGACAGGGTAACGCTCGGTAAGTTCACGACCCACCATTTTTCGCACCACTTCATCAAAACTTGTCTGTGGAATAGGCTGAGTATCTACTGTTCTACCATCACGCATAATCGTAATCCGGTCACAGATCGTGAATATCTCCTCCATACGGTGAGAAATATACACGATGGATACGCCGTCCTTTTTCAGCGAGCTGATCACACCAAATAACTTCTGGATCTCACGCTCCGTAAGTGCGGCTGTTGGCTCGTCCATAATGATGACCTTGGCATCTGTCATTAGTGCTTTGGCAATCTCGATCATCTGTTGCTGCCCGACAGAGCACTCTCCCGCAGGACGTTCCAGTGATATGTCTACGGAAAGTTTGGCAAACTGTTCTTTAGCGAGCGCTTTCATTTGTTTTGTATTAAGTAAACCTAAGGATGATGTCAGTTCCTTACCAATAAAGAGATTATCCAGCACCGTCATTTCAGGCCATACATTCAGTTCCTGATGTATAAAGGTGATACCCAGGCTTTCTGCTTCCTTCGGGCTCCCAAAATAGTTCTCTTCTCCGTCTATACGGATGGTTCCCTGATCTCGCTGATGAAGACCAATCAGAATGTTCATCAGGGTGGATTTGCCGGCTCCATTCTCCCCCATCAGGGCATGAACTTCACCATCCTTTAGTTCAAAATCCACTCCACTTAACACCTGATTCGTACCAAACGCTTTATAAATGTCTTGCATCTGAATGTGCATTACGCAACCTCCTTTAACCGAAATGGACTCCCGATTGTAAAATGCAATTGGCATAGGGTGTTGCTTCACCTGTTCGGATGACCGCCTTCACCTGTCGGGTTAATACTTTGAATTGTTCGTGACTGACGGAAGCATCGATGACTTCTTCACCGAATTTCTCCGTGATGAATTGCATAGCTGTGGGATTGCCTTCTTGAATTTCTTCTGCCACAATAACTTTCTCAATGACCATATCTTCTGCGATAACCTCTACCACTTCGCGAAAACTTGGTGTGCCCAGTTTCAGGGCCAGATCGATTTTGATTACCCCGTCAGGTACCGGCAGACCTGCATCCGCAATCGCAATCATGTCCGTATGGCCCAGATCAGACAGAATCTTGGAGATGTGACTATTCAACATGCCATTTCTTTTCATTACAAGCTCTCCTCTACTTCATCCCGTGTTGGCATGCCGCCCTGGGCTCCGAACTTGGTGACGGACAACGACGCAGCCCGATTAGCGAAGCGTACGCTCTCTTGCAACGGTTTGCCTTCAGCCAAAGCAACTGCAAATGCGGCGTTGAACGTATCCCCTGCACCGGTGGTATCGACAGCCTCCACCTTATAAGTTGGAACTAGAATTTCTTCTGTGCCATCAAAATAACGAACACCTTTACTGCCTTCCGTGATGAACAATTTGTTAGGATATTGACGTAGTGCCTCTGCCGGACTCATGCCCTGAAACAAGATCTCCGCTTCATGTTCGTTCGGCGTGATATATGCGGCGTTGTTGATAACTTCTTGCGGCAATGCTCTTGCCGGAGCAGGATTAAGGAGTAATGGGGTTCCAAACTCTGCACACATTGTACTTACATGAACAACGGTTTCCTCCGGAATTTCCTGCTGAATGAGTACAATATCTGCATTACGGATCACTTCCGCTGCTTCATCGACATATGCAGGAGTGACTTCACGATTCGCCGCTTCAACTACTACAATACTATTATCACCTTCCGCCAGAATGATATGAGCCGTTCCACTTTCTAAATGTGTAACCGGTTTCACATTTTGCGTATTTACAGCATTTGCTCTGAAGTTCTCTAAAATATCTTTGCCAAAGGCATCGTCGCCTACCCGGCCGATCATCGCAACCTCGGCACCAAGTCGTGCAGCAGCTACAGCCTGATTGGCTCCTTTGCCCCCAGGAACCGTTTTGAAGCTTTCGCCAAGAACGGTTTCACCCGCCCCAGGCCGTCTTGACGAAGTAACAACCAGATCCATCGAACTGCTTCCAATTACACATATTTTAGCCATCTGATCTCACCTTTCTCGTAGTGCCCCGTTCGATGAAGCTCACGGGCAACTGTATGTTTTTGTTCTCTATTGCAGCTTGTTCCACAAGCTGGATAAGTAATCCCGCCGCTTCTCTTCCCATCTCGTATGCTGGCTGATGGATGGTGGACAATGCCGGCGATAACAGGCTGCTCATCGGTATATCATCGAAACCAATCACTTGGACATCATCAGGAATCTTCCTTCCAATTCGTGAGGCCTCATGCAGTACTGCCATGGCTGCGATATCATTACTGGCAATCACCCCATCTGTGTCCGCATACTTCCTGAATAATTCTTCAGCCCATATACCTGCCTCGTTAATTGAAAATGAGGTCGTTTGGATTACCCGGTAATCTAACCCAGCATCACGGATAATTTCTATCGCCCCTTCAAAGCGATCCTGAGCTGGTCTGATCTGTGACGGTCCTTGCATAACTGTGATCCGGCGACTGCCGCGTTGGATAATCTCCCTTGCAGCTAGTCTTCCACCTTCCCTACCATCCGCATACACGGATGGACGATCCAGTGATGTTCTATCCAAAAACACGACGGGAATCTTCAGGTTTTTATATATTGAAGAATGAGGGTAGTTCGTTGAAGAGATTACACCGACCACATTGTTCTGGATAAACGTCTGGATGTAATCCTGCTCCTTCCGTTCATCCTCATCACTGTTTCCGAATATCAGTCTGTAGTCCTGTTCCTGCATCCGGTCCTCTACCCCGCGGGCCAACTGCGGAAAGTAGGGGTTGGCAATGTCCGGCAACAACAGGCCAATCAGTTTGGACTTGCGCTTATATAATGAGCGGGCCACTTCATTTGGCGAAAAGTGAAGCGCCTTCACAGCATCTTCTACTTTCTTGCGTGTGTCCGCATGAACATAACCTCTATCATTAATGACTCTGGATACGGTGGCAACAGATACGCCAGCCAGTTGAGCTACGTCTTTAATTGTTGTCATAAGTTGCGCTCCTCTATGTGTAACCGGTTACAGACATTAAATTATCATATTATTTTCAATTTGACAAGCGTTTTTATTCTGGAAATTTCTCCAAGTCTACACGAAATTGCACTGGAATTCATCTATAGCATGGTTCTTCCTGTCTTATTAAGTCTTCTCAGCTAAGTTACGGAGTTTATTATCATTACAAATCATAGCGATATGTGATATGGTCAGTGAGGATATTAGATTCATACATACATATATGCAAGAAATGCGAGGAGAAGATCGAAAGTGAGAGAGAGAAATACCCTTGAGAAACCGAGTAAATTTAGTGATCCCATTGTTGTTATGCTCGTGGCAAGCCTATGTTGCTTGTTATGGGGAAGCGCGTACCCATCCATCAAACTTGGATATATCGCGTTTAACATTCTGCCGGAAGATATTGCTTCCAAGTATGTATTTGCAGGATACCGATTTACACTGGCGGGCGTGCTACTCTTGCTCCTGTCTCGTATCGTAAGAAAACAGAAGCTGCAATTGTCCAAGCCGCAGTGGACAAGTCTCATCATGCTTGGTATATTGCAAACCGGTTTGCAATATATGTTTTTCTACGTTGGCGTAGCCAATACAACGGGTGTCAAAGGCTCCATTATGAATGCAACGACGACCTTTTTCAGTGTGGTTCTGGCCCATTTCATCTATAAGAACGACAAATTAAGCAGAAATAAAATCGTTGGCTGCTTGCTCGGATTCGTTGGTGTAATCATCGTAAACTTTCATACGGATCTGCTTGCTTTTTCCTTCTCATTTACAGGCGAAGGGTTCGTTATTATAGCTGCACTTGTTTTTTCCGTTACGGCCCTTTACGCAAAACGTCTCACGGCTACGATCGATGTTCTGATCATCACAGGTGTCAGCTTATTTGTCGGGGGATTGACACTTACACTGTTAGGTCTGTTACTCGGCGGACGAGTCACTCATTTCACTCTGGAATCCACCAGTAATTTGATCTATTTGGCCTTGCTGTCATCCGTCGCATTTTGTTTGTGGAATATGCTTCTCAAGTACAATAAGGTCGGAAGAGTGTCTGTATACAACTTCCTTATCCCTGTGTTTGGCGCATTGTTATCTGCGTTATTCCTGGGGGAAACGATCTTGGAGCTGAAAAACTTGGCCGCATTGTTGTTCGTATCCGTTGGCATCTACTTGGTTAATCGTGTACGTTCTGTACAAAGCGCCGATAACACGCCAATAAAATAACTAATAGTGCATCTTATGGACATTAAAAAAAGCCGCTAATTAGCGGCTTTTGTTTGTTTATACAGTCCCATGAATATTCAATTCTCTGGATTATATCCCTTAATATATACTCGTAAAGTCAATCAAGTCCTCTTCTTCCTCATAGTTAAATACAATGGCGTGATTACCCAAATGATATACCATCTCATAACCACCTACGACTTCATTGTAATATTCTGAGGACGGTTTCCCCATCCATATTCTAACATTCCATGGCGAAAGATTCTGCTTCTCATTGTACAGGTCAAAAACGGCAATACGTGATTTATTGGTAAGCTCATGCATGTATGAATCGAATCCAACGCCGAATTTAGAATAATAATAGAACGCTCCCCATTCTTCGTTAGAACGAGAATTGGGTTTCCCCAGCTTTTTTTGTGCATTTTGAAGCGTCATGCCAATCTTGATGTCCGTTCGCCCAGGCAATGCACCCTTTAATGCAGCGTCCTTCAGGCTTTTCAGGTAAGCACGATCGCCAACACCCGAGTTCGGCCAATCTCTTGTACGAAGGTTGCGCGTATCTTCCAACCGCATTTCCAATTTGTTCACATTCAGCTTAAACGTATTAACGCCATAGACGAATTGAAGGTTGTTGTAATTTTTTAACTGCACTCGGGCACCTGTAAGAGTACGAATTCCACCATCTCTGATCGCGGAGTATGCATCGTCAATTTTTTTTCCCTTATTATCGACATATGTGACACGGCGCAATTCCCCGGAACGAACGATATACGTTTTCACTTCATTGAAATTAGAAGTTCCCCAGTCCGTGATCATCAGCATATCTGGTGTACTCGCCTCTTTGCCTTTCACAACGAAGTTCCAGGTTTGGGGCATAATAATCGTATTCAGATCCAGTTTTGCTGCTTGCACTGTTCCGTATGCTGCACCTTTTTTCAGCAAGGCCGCACGATACGTTCCTGTATAACTTTTATCACCTTTTTTGTTTTTCGTCCAACCATTTTCCTCGGTCAACGTGCTCTTCTGTTCATCATAAGCAAAAATATAAACCGTGTATGCCGTTTGCTTGACATCACGAAGCGTAAATGAAAGTCGGCTCATACTTGCGAGCTGTTTGGCAGAGATTTGCTCTCCTTTGGCAGCAGCATTGGGTGGTAACAGGAACAATGCGCTCAGAACATAGCCAATTAAGGTAAGTAAGGCCAGCGAAGCCCATTTTGCGTTGTGTTTAGGGTGTATCATTGATGACTCTCCTTTGAGTAAAAAAATCAAAATCTAAAAGCTCATTTCTAAATTTGAATCGTGCATAATCTCAACATTCAAACAGGTACTTGCTAGAGTGTACTCTTGGTCAAACTATGTAATTAATATGGGTTTATGTTCAATAAGCAATCCCTCCTACTAGTACTATTTTCCTAAGAATGATAACATACCCTTTCTAATAAAGAAATATATCAATCTATTTTATCGTTATTAATCCATATAACATAAAAAAGCCGCTAATTAGCGGCTCTTCAAGTAACTTCGAATACGATATAATTATAGGCAGGAGTATATCACATTACGTAAGCGTCGTTGAACGTACGGCTCCTGACTATTCAGCAGGTGCTGGGCATACATGACCGTAAGCTCTGAATCCGGATCCATAATAGCCATACATCCAGCAGCGCCACTCCATCCAAATTCACCAAGCGGGCTTAGCGAACCACTGCCTGCTTTGGAAATATGTGTACGAACACCTAATCCATAGCCGTATCCATACATATGATCCCAAGAATAATCACCGCGAGTCATCTCGTTCAGATGATCTGTTCGCATTAATTCCACTGAAGCTTTTGACAAAATGCGTACACCTTCAGTACTTGTGCCAAGACCAGTAAGCGTGTTCAGAAAACGTGCGTAATCACTAACGGTTGACAACAAGCCTGCACCGCCACTTTCCAGCTCGGTGCCTACCCGGAATCCGTTTCCGTCCAGACGTACAGCCTTCTCAAGCTCATCATTATAAGCATACTGCGGAATCAGGCGTGTCTGCTGCTCATCGTTTAGATTGAACGTTGTATCGTTCATACCAAGTGGACCGGTGATTTTGTCCCGGAGATACGTACCAAAGCTTTTACCACTTACCACTTCAATCAAGGCTCCCAGTACATCATGGCACATGCTGTAATTCCAGTGTGTCCCTGGTTCAAACAGCAGTGGTTCTTTCGCAAGGGCTCTCGCAAAGTCACGTGTCGGCAATGTGCCGTCGGTTCTTTTGACAGCTTCCCGGATGCTTGGACTACCCACGTCATAGGAGAACCCGGCGGTCATGGTGAATAAGTCGCGCACTGTAATGGCTCTTGTCGCCTTTTCCAGTCGAATCTCTCCGTTCGCCATCGTTTTCTTTACGGTCATATCAGCATATTCTGGCAGATAATCGGACAACGGATCACTTAGCAGCATTTCACCTCTCTCCACCAGTTGCAATCCTGCCACGCAGGTCATGATTTTGGTCATGGAGTATAGATTGAAGATCGCTCCATCACCAATCGGTGTTTTCTCTTCCAGATTAGCGTATCCATTACGATAATGGAAAACGGTATCATTTCGATGCATCACCAGCACCTCTGCCCACGGTATACGCCAGGATGTAATCTGGTCAATAAATGAAGCAAGCGGTTTAAAGTCCATGTTTTTTCCTTCTTTCTATGTATAATCATTATATTTCGAATGTGATCTAGGGTATGTCCCATAATCCACATACTATTAATATACGACCATTTGCTTGCGCTGACTACCAGCAGGCTTGGTGATATAATCATCTGTTCCAAATTCAAGGCCCAGAACTCGGTGTATGTATTACATCTCGCATTGTTTATTATCAAAAATTAAAAACCCCCTTTTCTCAACAAAATCAAATCCATCTGAACCGATGGAAGTACTTGTCTACTGAAAGGGGATCAAACAACGTTTTTTACGATCGAGCACGCTTGTTCTCAACAGTCTTCATCCGGTTCTGATCATCATCTAACCGATCATTACTAAATTCCTGTCCTGCTTCTACCTCTCCATGTCCGGAAACATTTCGGGAGAACTGGGTGAATTGCTTTTTATGCTCATCCTGCTCATGTTTTTGCTGCAGAAGCTCTTGCGGGTCCTGATGTGACATCCATTAACCTCCTCATAAATCAAACATAACTTCCGAGTTTATTGCTGATGTTTTGCTTCATCTTTAATTTCTTCACGAAAGCCGGAAATACTATGTTTGCGTCGTTCATTTTTTTCCTCGATTTGAGTCTTTTCGTGTTCCGGGATTTCATCTCCAAATTCCTCAAGATAATCCTCTGCTTCCCGGTAGTTCTCGATTGTGTTCTCCACTGCATTCTGCAGATGCTCCACGTTATCCTTACGGTTATCCGGATTGCTCATAATAGTCACCTCCCGAAATGGAATCATGCAATATATCTGCACTACAGAAGTTTTCCATAACTAGGCTTGGCTTATGCATTTTGATCAAAATCAGCCTTTTTCCATTAAGGAACATGCAAATGAACATAAATATGAGGTTCAAACATAAAATAGCACAAGGTCTGTCGCTGCTTGCTTCATGAATGAGAAGTGCTTGACTTTAAGAGTGGTATTGAGTCTAGCCTGTAACCCAAAGGAGAGTAAGGAAAATGAAGCGAGTGCTCTTGTCCTATCCTCTTAGTGCAAATACTCCTGTGTACAAATATAATCCACCAGTTGAGATACAGCAGCAGTCCAGTATAGAAAAGGGAGATATGTACAATCAATTTGTAATCTCATCTCTTAATCATAATGGTACCCATATTGACGGACCGTGGCACTTCGATCCACAAGGTAAAAAGCTAAGTGATATTCCAATAGACGACTTTATTTTCACTCATCCAACAATCATCGATATTCCCAAAAGTGATGATGAACTGATCACCAAAGCTGATCTGAAGCCATATGAGCACCAGATTGCCGGCTCCGATTTGCTGCTCATACGCACCGGTTTTGGAAAGCTTCGTTTCTCAGACCCTGTTCGTTATAGTGACCATAACCCGGGGTTTGCAGCATCTGCTGCCAGTTACCTGATGGTTTTTGATTCATTACGAGCCGTTGGCATGGATATGATCTCTGCTGGCTCTTCACTTTATGAGGATGAAGCCATCGCTTTCCATCAGAAGATTCTGGGGAAAGACCGGATAGATGGCAAGTTCATTCTCGTTATTGAGGATATGAATTTAAATCAGGATTTATCAGACATCGGTGTTGTCTATGCTGTGCCTTTGTTTATTGAAGGTGTTGACAGCAGTTTCACTACCATTTTCACTGAAAAATGTTAACTATAACACTCTGGAATCACCATTACGTTTCCTTTCTTACACAAACATAACATGTAAAAAACGCGCCGGAGAGTTACTCTCTCTAGCGCGTTTTTTGTAGTGAGTAATGAGTTACTTAGTGAATATCTTTCTTTTTGAAATTGCCGCCTCTGACTTCAGCTACATCGTATACAACTACAAAAGCAGTCGGATCAATTTCATGAATGATATCTTTAATTTTACTCTCTTCCATTCGGTTGATGACACAAGTGATTTCCTTGAATTGCTCATTAGAGTAGCCGCCGTATGCATCGGTATACGTTGCTCCACGACCTAGTCTGTCCCGAATGGTTTCAACCATGATTTCTGGTTGATTCGTAATAATTTTAAACGTTTTGGAGCCGCTCAAGCCCTCTTCAACAATATGTATTACTTTAGAAGCAATAAAATACGCAAGTCCTGACAAGATCGCGCCTTGCAAACCGAATACAGTAGAAACGACAACAAAGACGAACATATTAAGAAAGAGGATGAGATCACTGGTTCCAAAAGGTACTTTGCGCGAAAGGAGTACAGCCAACATATCTATACCATCCAATGCCCCGCCATTACGTAATGCAAGTCCCATACCAAAACCGATGATAATCCCGCCGACCACCGTTACGAGCAAGGTATCACCTTCAATGATGGTTGGTACATGGTGCATCAGACTGGTGCTGATTGCCAGTGAAGCAATACCGATGATTGAATATAACGCAAAGCTTTTACCGATTTGCTTGTACCCTAGCCACACAAATGGAATGTTAATAATCCCGATGAGCATCCCGAGTGGTAATCCAAATAGCTGTGATCCTACGATACTCAGACCTGTGACACCACCATCTGAGACATTATTCGGGATCAATATGGCTTCCAGGCCATATCCCGTTATAAATCCCCCAATGATAATCAATAATACTTTGGAGAGGATCTTTAACTTGTTTGACTTTTGTTTTCTGTTTTGATGCATTGCATTTCCCCCTTGATGAACAACAGATAAAAAACAGTCTATAATAAAAATCACTGTTTTGGCAATAGAATGTCATTGGTATGTGTTACATCATTGTCCGATAAACGTTCGGTACGACGAAATTTATGCTCTAGCATCTCATCGGTGTGTTAAGCATTTCGGGCACGACTTCACAATCATATCTTGACATGCTCTGTGTTCTGTACTGACAACTTGCGTGAATACAAATAGTGGAACCGTAGCATATTACAATAATTGATCGATATCAAGAAGGGAATAGTTACTGTGATTAATAAGTTTAGAAATTGGCTATTTAATCAACCTGCACGATCCAACAATGAAGGGAAACATAAGCAAGTCGATGGCGAGAAGTCAGCGATATTACCTAAGGCGCTGAGTTGTTCGCTTGAGAACAACGTGGCCATGCTGAAGCAAGAGATGGGACATAGCACAGATTACATACTTCGTTGTTGGAACAGTGAACACGGCCATCCTTTACTGGCTGTAAGCTTTTTTGAAGGCCTGGTCGATCAGCAACTACTAACAGCACTGCTGGAGGAGCTTACTGCAGGTATTCGAAATGGCGCTATTTCTGATCATAATGTCGAAACCTGGTTGATGGATCATATTCCTATTGGAAGCATCACCTGTCTTGATAACGAGGAGGCACTTATCCATGCTGTTCTTGATGGACAAGTTGCTCTTCTCGTCGAAGGAAGCCCCAAGGCCTTTGCTGCTTCTATCAGCGGTGGTGCTAAAAGAGCAGTTGAGGAGCCGTCATCACAGACAGTGATACGCGGCCCTAAAGAGGGGTTTACTGAGGATATATCCACTAACATCGCACTTCTCCGGAGAAAGATTAAATCAACTGATCTCCACATTGATTCTCGAAATATAGGAACTTACACTCAGACGAAGGTATCCGTGGCGTATATACGAGGCATTGCAGACCCGGAGGTTGTCATCGAAATATCCAAACGATTAGACTCCATCCACACCGACAGTATTCTCGAAAGTGGATATATTGAGGAATTTATTCAAGATGGTGTATGGACGCCATTTCCAACTATATACAACACCGAGCGTCCGGATGCTGTAGCTGGCAGCTTACTTGAAGGGCTGGTGGCCATATTGGTTGACGGTACCCCATTTGTGCTGACTGCTCCCGTAACCTTTTTTCGGTTCATGGCATCCAGCGAAGACTACTACCAGCGTTATGATTTGGCATCTTTCCTTCGGATCATTCGGATCGCATCCTTTTTTCTGGCATTACTGTTGCCCTCGTTCTTTATAGCAACAACTACTTTTCACCAGGAAATGCTGCCTACGACTATGCTTATCACTCTGGCTGCACAGAGAGAAACCACTCCACTGCCAGCACTGCTTGAAGCGATAATTATGGAATTGACCTTCGAGGTTATACGTGAAGCAGGAACGCGGATGCCGCGTGCCATTGGGCCGGCCATCTCGATCGTTGGTGCGTTGGTCATTGGACAGGCTGCAGTTCAGGCGGGAATGGTTTCCGCTGCTATGGTTATCGTGGTGTCCTTTACGGCAATCTGCAACTTTGTGCTCCCAGCTATCAATATGTCGGGTACGGTTCGTTTACTCCGATTTGTTCTTATGCTGTTGGCAGGTTCCTTCGGATTATATGGCGTGTTGGCCGGCACTGTCCCCATTCTCGTTCGATTGGTATCTTTAAATTCGTTTGGTGTTCCTTATATGCTGCCGATCGCACCTTTCATTAAGGGCAATCTGAAAGATCTGTTTGTACGTGTACCTTGGTGGAAAATGAAGAATCGACCTGTGATGTATGGTGGTGCAAATGTAAAGAGGCAGACCACGGAACACGAGTCCTTTGCAGAACGGGCAGGGGAACACGGGAAAGACCCTATGGCATAAGGAGGTAAGATGTGGCTCGATTAGGTAAGTACATGATGATTATAGCCTTTTTATTCGGTTTGACGGGATGTTGGAACCGTGTCGAACTGAATGAGCTGTGGGTAACTGCTGCTACTGGAGTAGATATGATGGACGATGGCCAGTGGTTGGTGTCGTACCAGATTATTCTTCCCTCCGCCATTGCAAGTGGAACAGGAGGAGGAACGGGAGGGTCATCACAACCGGCATTTCATGTCTACTCTGTAAAAGCCAAAACTTATAATCAGGCTTTATCTTATAGTAATTTGCAAACATCAAGACGAATTTACGTAGCCCATAACCGTGTTATCTATATTGGGAAAAAAGCGGCTGAAAACGGTATGGACCGGGTAGTCGATTTTTATCTGCGCAATACGGAAGCCAGAGAAATGGTATCTATGGTTGTAACCGATGGCCTTGCATCCAATCTAATAAAGAAGATAGCCGTGCCAGAAAAAAATCAAGGTGCTGCCATGTCCGATATGATCGACAAAGAGAGCGATTATCTATCGTTATTTCCAAAAGTTAGAGTTTTTGATTTCGCATTGAGCATGAATTCGGATTCCAAATCCATTGGGGTACCGGTCGCTGAGCTGGTTGGAGAGCATGATCTTAAGAATGAGAAGGAAGCAGAGAATATGGACGCTTTCAAGGCAACATCGGCTCCGCTCAAGTTGACGTTGACTAAACTGGGAGTATTCCAAAATGGAAAACTCAAAGGGTTTCTCGACAAGCAAGAGAGTCTTGGCGTCTCTTATCTCTCACAGAAGATTAATAGAACCGAAATTTCATTCCCATGCAGCGAGCAAGCCGAAAGGAAAATGTACTCTTCCCTTAGAGTAGAGTCAGCAGATGTGAAGCTTATACCCAGAAAAACGAATTCTCATTACACCATGCAGGTTAAAGTTAAGTTGAATGGAGGGTTAATTGATACTACCTGTACTAAGGATATTTCCAAGACAAAGACCATACATGAAATGGAAAATGAGATTGCAAAGGAAGTAACCAGCACGATTAATGAAGGCTGGTCTAAACTCCAGGAACTTGGTGTGGATGCAGTTGGATTTGCTGATCGGATTCATCGCAAGTTCCCCAAAGAGTGGAAAAATATAAAAGGTAATTGGAGTCAGGAATTCAAGAAGATGGAACTGGACATTCGAGTGGATGCACGAATCGACCGTCCTGGACTTCTACAAAAGCATATTGGAAGTGAAAACTAATCCATTTTGTAATAAGGGGATAAATTTATGAAAAAAACAGATGCCCGGGTATCCGGGTTAGTCATTGCCTTCTCCCTGTTTCAGGTTGGCAGTACAACGTTATTCCTGTTGGGAGCTACAGCCAGGCAAGATGCTTGGCTGGCCATGACGATAGGCGCACTTGCAGGGTTCGTACTCCTGATGATGTACCTATCCATTCACAAACTTGACCCGCAGCGAGATTTGTTCGAACTCCTATGTCATTATTGGGGCAAATGGATTGGCAAACTAGGCGGTCTGTTGTTCATCGGTTACTTTACATACGAAGCTTCGAGGACAGTCAGGGACATTGGTGAACTCGGAACACTGACATTGCTGAACAGGACACCAACTGAAGTCGTTACGTTGATTGCATTGGTTGTTTGTGCCGATGTAGTTCGGTTTGGACCCAAAGTCTGGTTCCTTCTATGTCATCTATTCTTTATTCTTTTGGTGTTTGGCTATGGTGTTATCCTACTGTTTACCCCTTTTACGAAACTCATTCACTTTGAATTTTTGTTCCCTGTATTAGAGAATGGGCTAACTCCAGTAATCAACGCTGCTATTCCCGAAATCATGTCCTTTCCCTTCGGTCAGACGATTCTCTTTCTTGTGTTGTTTAAGATTGTCACGAATAAACGTAAACTAAAGCGGTCGATCATCATTGCCTACTGGATCACTGCGGTGTTCCTAGTGATTATGAATGAATTAACCATCCTGGTCCTGGGTCCACAATTGGCTGCATCCATCACCTATCCGTTATTTGCAGTTACTCAAATGATCCAGATCGCGAAGATCATTGAGAGAGCTGATGTCCTGTTTACGTTGGTTCTATTTATTGGGATCGGAATCAAAACAGCGGGTTTTATGTTCGGTGCCGTCATCGGGCTGCAGACGATCTTCCCCTTGAGATATAAGGCTGCGTTGATGTTACTAAGCATAATTATATACGCGCTTACGTTTCTCAGCCCAAGGTTGACCGAATTTTTGTGGTTTGGTTTAAATGTAGCTTTGGTTTATGTCTGGCCTATCTTTCAGATAGCTCTTCCTGCCTTTCTTTTCCTGACCATGCTAATTCGGAAGAAAAAAAGACGGGCGTTAACTTAAAATGTGTCCCCGCCGTATCACGCTGAATTTAATAATCCAGAACCCTTGAGTTGGGGAACATGAGTTACAGATGTAATTTATCCAGACTATGAAGTCGTTATTAACTCAGTAGTACACTTGAAGTTGCGCAAAAAAATACCGGATTCCTAATAGCGGAATCCGGTTTAATATTCACTCATATATAGCAAACATATAATTATGCCAACCTCATTTTGAAATCCTGATATCCGAATTCGCGAACAACTTCGCATTCGCCGTCTTTTCTTTTAACAGCAATCGCTGGAAGCGGCATACCGTTGAACGTGTTGGTTTTCACCATGGAGTAGATCGCCATGTCCTCGAATACCAGACGGTCGCCTTCTTGCAAAGGCTGATCGAATGAATAATCCCCAATCACGTCACCAGACAGACAGGTTTGTCCACCAAGGCGATACAGATGAGCCTTCTCACCCACTTCTCCCGAACCGATCAGCGGCGGACGATATGGCATTTCCAGCACATCCGGCATATGACACGTTGCAGAAGTATCCAGAATGGCGATGTCCATACCGTTCTTATGGAAGTCCAGCACAGAAGTCACCAGATAACCCGCGTTCAGCGCAACAGCTTCTCCTGGCTCCAGATATACTTCCAGGCCATAATCGTTCTGCATGCGTTTGATGCAAGCTTCCAACCTTGGAATATCATAATCTTCACGCGTGATATGGTGTCCACCACCGAAGTTGATCCATTCCATTTGTGGCAACCATTGTCCAAACTTCTCAACCACTGCGTTCAGCGTAGTCTCCAGATCGTCGGAGTTTTGCTGACAAAGTGTGTGGAAGTGCAGTCCGGAGACACCTTCCAACAGCTCTGCTTGGAAATCCTCTTGTTTCGCGCCAAAACGCGAACCCGGAGAACACGGATCGTAGATCTCGTGCCCTTCTTGGGTAGAGCATTCAGGATTGACGCGCAAGCCGACCTTACGGCCAGCTTGAAGCGCCTTATCCTTAAACTTGGCAAGCTGTGAAAACGAATTAAAAATAATGTGATCACAGATGGAGAGAATCTCATCAATCTCTTCTGCGCGGTATGCCGGAGCAAAGACATGGTTCTCTTTGCCCATTTCCTCGTGGCCCAGGCGCGCTTCATATAAACCGCTCGCCGTAGCGCCGCTCAGGTATTCTCCAATCAGCGGATACATCGCGGTCATGGAGAATGCCTTTTGAGCGAGCACGATTTTGGCACCTGTACGCTGCATAACACCGTTCAGGATTTTTAGGTTTTTCTCGATAAGCGTCTCGTCAACAACAAAACATGGTGTCGGTAATTGCTCAAACCGCATTTTAACGAACGAGCTCCGATTCTTTAACTTCTTCTGGCAGCTCATCAACGAGTACCGGGTTGAAGTCTTCTACCCATGGGAGGCCCCATTTGTTCAACTCTTCCATGAATGGATCTGGGTTGAACTCTTCTACATTGTATACGCCTGGTTTGTTCCATTTGCCTGTCATGACCATTGCCGCACCAATCATGGCTGGCACGCCTGTTGTGTAAGAGATCGCTTGGGAACCCACTTCTTTGTAACACTCTTGGTGATCACAAATATTGTACACATAATATGTTTTGTCTTGACCATCTTTTTTACCTTTGAAAATACAACCGATGTTCGTTTTACCTACAGTACGTGGTCCAAGGGATGCCGGATCTGGCAGTACTGCTTTCAGGAATTGCAATGGAATAATTTGTTTTCCTTCATATTCGATAGGATCGATTGAAGTCATGCCTACATTTTCAAGTGCTTTCAAGTGGGTCAGGTAGCTTTGACCAAATGTCATGAAGAAACGGATACGTTTCAGACCTGGCATGTTTTTCGCCAAAGATTCCAGTTCCTCATGGTACAACAGGTACATGTCTTTCTCACCAACTTCTTTGAAGTCGTAGACACGTTTGATTTCCATTGGCTTCGTTTCGATCCATTCACCATTTTCCCAGTATCTTCCGTTCGCAGATACTTCGCGAATGTTGATCTCGGGGTTGAAGTTGGTTGCGAACGGATAGCCGTGGTCGCCGCCATTGCAGTCCAGAATATCGATGTACTCAATTTCGTCAAAGTAATGCTTCAGGGCATAAGCGGAGAATACGCCAGTCACGCCTGGGTCAAATCCACTACCGAGTAATGCAGTGATGCCTGCTTGTTCAAAACGCTCTTTGTAATCCCATTGCCAGCTGTATTCAAACTTCGCTGTATCATGTGGCTCATAGTTAGCTGTGTCCATGTAATTTGTTTTAGTTGCAAGGCAAGCATCCATGATTGTCAGATCTTGATACGGCAAAGCAAGGTTCATAACGATATCCGGTTTAACTTCGTTGATCAGAGCGATTAGTTCTTCAACATTGTCAGCATCAACTTGTGCTGTCGTAATTTTTGTTTTTCCGCCGTCCAGCTTCGCTTTGAGTTCATCACATTTGGATTTTGTACGACTCGCGATGCAGATTTCCTCAAAAACTTCGCTGTTTTGAACGCATTTGTGTACTGCCACGGAAGCTACGCCGCCGGCGCCGATGATTAGTGCTTTTCCCATTTTACATTCTCCTATCCCAATATGTATTTTTTTAATTGGTTTAATTTGGTTTGATACGGTCACAACAACAAGACAACAAAAAAAGCAAGGTGAAAAATGCCCGCAATCGCGCATCATCACACTTGCTTATCGATATACATCATAAAAAAGACGTGAAGTCTCCATGACCAAAAAAGTCCACAAGAACTCCTTTGGCGGAAAGCTCCTTCATGTATATCAATATTGGATCAGAGTCTATATAGCAAATAATTCGCCTTTACCACTCTTATTGACCGTTTCACAAGTTGATGTGCAATTGCACTGGTTGTAAAGTAACCAACTTATAAAATTTGAGCTTTGAACTCAATCAATAAAGCAACGTAAGTTGCCAATCGGCGTTTGACCCGGCTGTCCGTATGGCCTTAACTTCCTGGTGAAGTGGTCAAAATTATCTGCTGGAAAGCTCTAATTCATATTGATAAATAAACTTCCCAAAATCACAGGTCTTACACTATCAGACGTTGAAAAAAAAATCAAGCAATTATCAAAATAATTTTTTTGAACGGATTATGACTTGGAATGAAATTGATATCCTTCGAAGACTTTTAACCCTTCGGTGTTAAGTAATTCCCCTGTTACTTCAGGCTTTTGAGGACTTTTCTCAAATACGTCTTCACACGCGATCATGATGTTACCACCAGCAATTTCCGCTAATTGATCATGGGATACGCTGTACACCAGCCTTCCCAGATTTGACCAAACCATAGCACCTGAACACATTACACACGGTTCACAACTGGTATATAGAGTGTACTCGCTCAGGTCAAACACATGATGTTCGGAACAATATTTTCGGATAAGTCCAATTTCTGCATGATGCGTAGGGTCACAAAAAGTGTTGATTTTATTCTCACCAATCATGACCACTTCTTCATTTTTCACCAGAATGGCTCCGAATGGTTCGTTTCCTTCTTTCCGAGCTTGCAGAGCGATCTCAATGGCTTTATGCATAAAAAACTCATCTTTATTCATAGGGTTTACCTCCATAACAAAAATTATGTATCCCACTTTATCTTTCCTATTTAAGATAGTTCAATCCCTTGAGCTGATTCTTGTTCATCCGATTCTATCATTATTACTAATCAAGAGTATGACGAAAATTCGCCATAATCCAGTGAAGCGCCAAGAAACATTTGGATGCTGTTTCCTAATGATCATGGATAATAATTCATCTTCATTCAGTCGACCTGCCTCCTTAATCGCATTTAATCAAGTCTGAAATAATTGCACAATGAGTAAATTTGCACAATGAGCAACTTGTTGTTATGATAAACCTCACAAAGTGCATATTCAGTACGTGTGCTCTTAGGAATAATTAAACCATTGTCATTGGTGTTGGAGGTGCACGCATAAGCGGAGAATAATGATCAAACGAAACTTGCGACATTTGAAGAAAGAAGCAACGGAAAAAGCGCTTGCCGGTGCTGCATTTGAACTGACTCTTAAACATGGGCTTGATGGCTTTACGGTCGAAGATATCGTGCATCAGGTGGGATGTTCACGCAGGACATTTGCAAACTACTTTACATGTAAAGAAGAAGCCGTAGCAAGAGGAGCAATATCCGTTCAGAATACAACGGAACTCGAAGAGTTACTTACCGAAATGCCTGAACATGCCTCCTTGCTTGACGTACTGTATAACCTGATCAAGATGCAGCTTACAACAGAACTAATTGGGAGACTTCATCAGCTACTCTCCCTATCTCAGACCTATCCCGTGCTAGAACCACATTATCTTGGAGCCATGCACCGAATGCAGACGCAGGCACAAGATACCTTATTAGACTTATCCAACGGGAAGTATGACGAGATCTATACTTATCTTCTGATTAACGCATTATATGGAACGATACTCCCATTAATTGATGGAAGACTCAATGTGTTGCTGCCCGGACAAGTCATAACTGAAGATGCCAAGCCCGGTGCTATCACCTTCGATCAATTTCTGGAAACGACGTTTAGTCACTTGCGGGCAGGATTCGAACATGCCAACCATCCACATTCATCATAGAGGGAGTGTAAAATAGAGAAATGTCTACATTATTATACAGAGTGGGGAAAACCGCTTTTAGCAAACCTGCAACCTTCATCATTGGCTGGGTTTTAATTCTGGGAATTGTCATCTCCATGATCGGTATCAATGGTATTCACATCAGTTCTGAAATGAAAATTGAAGGTACCGAGTCACAGAAGGTTCTGGATCAATTGGCAAAAGAACTGCCAGCCGCCTCCGGCGGTCAAGGAAGTGTTGTGTTCAAGGCACCGGGCAACGAGCGTTTGGATACGCCTGAACGTTTGGCTGCCATAATGAAAGGTGTTAATGAAGTTTACGGATTAGACAAAGTCATTAACCCTGCGGACTATGCAGCTGAAGCAGCTAATTCGGGTGCTACGGCGGAAATGGCTCAGAATGCTCAGGCTACTGATATGGCGCAATCCGCAACAACCACGCCTCCTCCCTATGGACCTTTGATGGTGGATGGTGTTCCTGTACCTGGCATGTTAATCTCTTCGGACGGCAGTATCGCACTGTTCCAATTCCAATTTACAATCGAGCAATCTGCCATCACGCAGGATGTATTTGATTCCGTTATTCAATCTGTTATGACGGTAGAGCAAGGAACCAACATTACGGTCTTGCCAGGCGAGACGCTCAAAACGGTATCGATTGGGGTCGGCTCGGCTGAGATTGTCGGATTGGTCATTGCTGTCATTGTATTGCTGATCACCCTAGGCTCCGTTGTTGCAGCAGGTTTGCCTCTGATCACTGCACTCCTCGGAGTTGCGATTGGAGTTGGTGGTGCGTTCTCGATCTCCAAATTCATCGAAATGCCTAGTGTCACCTCCGTCCTGGCTCTCATGGTTGGATTGGCCGTTGGAATCGACTATGCTCTCTTCATTGTTAATCGCCAGCGTCGAATGATTATCGATCAAGGCTTGAGCGCAAAAGAAGCAACGGCCAGAGCCATTGGTACATCGGGCAGCGCAGTATTTTTTGCCGGATTAACCGTCATTATTGCACTGTGCGGTATGCTTGTCATCGGTCTCACCTTCTTGTCTACGATGGCTTTGGTTGCAGCAGCCACTGTACTCATCAACGTATTTGTTGCTTTAACCCTGTTGCCAGCTTTACTGGGATTGGTAGGCGAACGCATCTGCTCCGCCAAAGCTCGTGAGAAAAGCTCGAAACATCCTAAAGCCTCCAGTCACGGAGTGGCGGATAGATGGGTGAAATTCGTTATTAAGAATCGTTGGGCTACCATTATCGCCATCATCGTCATTCTTGGTTTTGCGGCGACACCGATCGCGAAAATGGAAATGGGTATTCCTGGCGCTTCCTCAGCCAATCTCGATACGGACGCAAGACAGAGCTATGATGCCATCTCGGAAGGCTTCGGAGAAGGATTCAACGGACCACTTATTCTCGTCGCAGAGCCTAATCAAACTTCTGCCAAAGTCACGCCCGAGCTCTTGGGTGGCCTGATGATGGAACTGCAAGGTCAAAACAACGTTGCACAGGTTACACCCCTTGGTATGACAGGAGATTTGGCTATCTTTAGTCTCATTCCAAAAACGGGTCCTAACGATACGCTTACTAAAACACTGGTTAGTGATCTGCGCTCGGCTGATTCGAGTATCGCACAGACCTATGATGTGAAGCTTGGGGTTACTGGACTTACAGCTGTTAACATCGATATGTCTGCCAAACTCGCGCAAGTGTTCCCTATTTATGTAGGCATCATCATCCTGTTGTCACTGATCATTCTATTGCTTGTATTCCGTTCGATCATCGTTCCCATTAAAGCAACGATTGGCTTCCTGCTTAGTATCCTGGCTACATTCGGGATCACAACTGCTGTATTCCAATGGGGCTGGCTGCATGCGCTCTTTGGTTTTGATACCGGCGGCCCGCTGCTGAGTTTTATGCCAATCATCGTGACAGGTATCTTGTATGGCCTCGCGATGGACTATCAAGTCTTCCTTGTTAGCTCCATGCGGGAATCCTATGTTCATGGTCATCGCGGAACTGAATCCGTCGTTCATGGGTACAGTCAGGTCAGTCGCGTGGTTGTTGCCGCAGCAGTGATTATGGTCTCTGTATTTGCAGGCTTTATCTTCACCGATGATGTCATGATCAAACAGATTGGTTTCACTTTAGCTGTAGGTATTCTTATCGATGCTTTCATCATACGTATGGGCATGGTCCCTGCCATCATGGCTATTTTTGGAGACAAAGCTTGGGCACTTCCAAAATGGCTGGATCGAATTCTGCCAAACCTGGATGTTGAAGGCGAGAAGCTGATTGCTTCCCTGAATGCTGAAGAGCCTGCCAACACGAAGTCTGGATTAAAATAATCCTGCCAATAGAATGGTATACCACAATTACTATCAAGACTACATTCACCAATCCAAAGACCTCCTCTGTTTTTATAAACAGGAGGTTTTTTTCTTTTTCACATTTTATGCGGTTGGTCAATATGTACATCATGTACAGGATTCGTATACTAAAAGAACAAACCAAGCCGCTATAACAGCGACTTGGTTTGTAGTCCAAATACCACGGATATGGATTCATCCGTTTAGTTTAAACATCATCTCATCGATTGGGTCTTACTATCAGGCATCTGTTGTTTATATTCCGTTGGACTTAGCCCCGTATACTCTTTGAACACCTTCGAGAAATAGTGCTGATCGCTAAATGACAACAAATCGGATACTTCCTTAAACTTCATGTCGGGTTGACTTTCCATCAGTCTGCAGGCTTCCTGAATGCGAAGCTGGGTGTAATACTGAACAAACGTAATTTGTGTTTCATTTTTGATCACTCTGCTGACATACGACGGGCTGACGTGAAACTTCATGGCAATGTCGTTGATAGACAATGGAGAGTACTTATTTAGTTTTACGTAATCGTCAATCTGTTCGAACAGGATCGCCTTGCTTTTGCGGACGTGGGATTGCAGCATATCAAAACACTGTCCCGTCCATTCCGTCAGTTCCCGCCAAAAATCGGCATAGGACTGTGCCTGGACGAATTGTTTTGCCCGAAGCTCCAACCCCAATCTCATGCCCGAACCCTGTTCCTCGTACAGATGAGCAAACGTGTCTACGATCAATCCAATAAACCGCTCCACCTCGGTCATATGTACATTTTCCTCTGCCCATCGATTCAACAATTCAGATAATTTAAGAGCAAACCGTTCTTTCTGCCGAGCCTGTATCATCTGTACAAAAACAGATTCCTGCACTGGATCCAGACAGCCTGTCTCAGATCTGGCCCTTGACACAGGATTCCCGGTATCCAACACTATTCCTTGCTTCAACCGTTGCTGCTCAGACAAAATGGACGACATTCGGTGATAAAGCTCCGGCAGATTACCAGACTCAGCGAATAGAAGTTGTCCTCCGATGATCGCATCAATGTCATTCGCAACCAGATGCCGTCGCAACGATTCAAGACATTCATGTAGGGAAGAGTACACCTCAAGTGCACTCTTGTTGACAAAAGCGATAAATTGATATGGGGTTTGACTGGTGTACACACGGCAAGAATGGAATGTAAAAAACTTCTGCACTATATCTTCAAGTTCCACCTGTATCCATCGTTCATGCCCTGTGGTGAAGGGTTGTTTGCTCATAACAATCATCATCTGGCTGAATAAGGGCGGAAAATGCTCCCCCTGTTTTGGCGTAGTCTCACATTGGGGATGAATGATTTCCTGCAAATCCAGCAGTTCCTTGGACATCTGTTGATCAAGTTGGTCAATTACTCGACCCATAACTTCTTCAAGCGCCTCTCGCTCGACAGGTTTTAGCAAATAATCAAACACTTGCAGGTTCAATGCTTTTCTTGTGTATTCAAAATCGCTATAACCGCTAATCAAGATGACCTTCAGATCCGGGTTGGCAAGCTTGGCTTGCTCAATCAGGGACAGGCCATCCATTTTCGGCATTCGAATATCTGTCAACAGCAGATCTATCGGTGACTGCTTTATCGCTGCCAAAGCTTCCTCTCCATTTGTTGCCGTAGCCGCTACACGAATTGGGAAGCTCAGCGTTTCCAAGAGCATGTTGATATTGCGTAATATTGGCTTGCTATCCTCAACGATCATAACGTTATACATCGTCTGTACCTCCTTAGCTAGTAAAAATCCTTCGTCAGTGAGCCGATGATTTGAATCGTTGCTCCATGTTGTTCTTCCGCATGATTGTTAAATATATTAATAAAGAGCCGGTTGTTATACATTAGTTTGAGTCGATTGACACTATTGATAATCCCCATGTTACCAAGAGCTGTGCCTCGATCGTCCGTCTGGTTCATTCCGGAACCCGATGCCTGAATGTTGGCTATAATCTCCTGAATCTTATCCAGTGGAAAGCCCTCTCCGTTATCTTTGATCTCCAAAGCCCATAATCCGTTATATTGCTTCACGGTAATCTGGATACGCCAAGGCGGAGCGGTGTTGGCAAAGGCATGTTCAATGCAGTTTTCCACAAACGGCTGAATGACCAACCGCGGCAACCGGATTTCGTTCGCCAGCTCGTCTGCACGGATGTCCCACTCCAGATCCTCTTCGTACTTTTGTTGTACAAGCGACAGGTAATGTCTCGTATGCTGAAGCTCATCAGCCAAGGTCACATGGGCGTAGGGTGAAGAGACAATATAACGCAGACTGTCCGAAAGATGTTTGCACATATCCGATACAACTTTGGTTTTCCCCTCTTGAGCAGCAATACTGATCAGGTATAGAACATTATGAATAAAATGAGGTGCGATCTGGGCCTGCAACGCCGAATTACGCGCCTTTACTTCTTCATGGAGCGCCGATTTTTCCCGGTCAATGGATTGCTGCAGCCGCTCCATGAGATCCTGAAAGGCTTCGTTAAGCAATAACAGATCGTTGTTCTTTGGTGTTTCATCCACTTTCAGATTCATATTGCTGTAGTTCATACGCCAGATTTGACTGCGGAGCTTACGGATTGGAAGCAGCAGGTTTCGCGTTGACAGGAAGATATACACAAAGGAAACCAGCATGAGCGCTGTAATGAGCAGGATGGACATGGTCTGAACCGAATGGATCGAACCCAGGACGGATTTTTTTGGTGTTATGATATACGTAATCCAACCTGTACTGGGTGATATGGAATGTGTGATATAATTGTCGTCTTTGTCCACATCAAGTCCCTCGTCTGATGAAGGCTTCGTCCAATTGGCAAATGTCACACCGTCTTCCGTGCCTGTCATCTGCTCCCCATGTTCATTCAGAATATAGACTTCCCCTGCTGTGATACCTTCCGTAAGGTTCTGTATATAGGCCTGTTCCATCTGAATACTAAGATAACCGTACACCTTACCATTCTGATCATTGATCGTGCGAACAAAGGAAATGGTATCGACTTGGCGCAGCAGAACAAAACCACTTTCCGTCCAATCTCGTCCGATCTGACTACTCTCCATCATGGTGTTCAGGATTGCGGGAGGATTGCCCGAACCCAGATATGACGTCAGGAGAATACCGTGATTGTCATAGATGGACATGTCCTTGATATTCATGCTCGGACCGATCGCCTGAAACATGATGTCTTTGATGATCCTAATTTGCTTCAGCCTTTCATAGTTACTATGAGCTGAGGAGCTCTTATCCATGACTGCAAAGATATTCTTGCTGGACAATATTCGCTGTGACATTTGGTTCTGTTGTTCTACGTATAGATCAACCTGCTCTCTCACCTTCGTAGCAGTCACGAGCGTATCCTGCTCCGTTTTCAGTTTGAGCGGGCGAATAACAATCACATTTACATACACGATAAAACAGCCCAGCACGAACAAAAGCAGGGCCAGAAACGTCAAAAGCACCTTCGTCTGCAAACTGAATTGAGTTGCCTTATGTATGAGCTTCGCCATTCTTAGAGGTGCCCTCCTGTACTGACATGATGTGAAATCCCTTACATTCAAGTCTACTGTATCACGGTACTCCATGAAATGATAGCGATTTCAAGTTCAGAATTTTACACATCAACGTTCAAGCACAGACATGTACCGGCGCGAGAAAAGAATCTATAATCGGACTTGTAAACGGATTCACTAAACGTTTTAGAGGGGGATTTGCATTGAAAACAATAAAAAGAAAAAAGGCGATTTCCATTATTCTGGCCGGTTTATTATCTGTCTCGTTAACCGCTTGTGGTTCAGGAGATACGGATTCAGGTACAGCTGCTGGCGGGGACAGCAAGGGTGGCAAAGTCACATTGGAGCTGGCAATCTCCAAAAGTTCTCAGGACTCTGCCTTCATCCAGCAGGACATTCTCGATGCATTCGAAAAACAGACGAACATTCGCGTCAATCTGCAGTTGATTCCAGCGGAACAAACAACGACCGTACTGCAGACCAAACTGGCTGTAGATGAGACACCCGATATTATTCAGTACAATCTGGCGAGCGCAGTCACGGACCTGAACCTTGAACGTAACTTCGAGATTCTGGATAACGAGCCTTGGGCGAGCAGAATTGTGAACAAGGACGTCCTCTCTTCCGGTGGCCATCTCTACAGCTTCCATGTCAGTCAGGATACGGGGATGCAAGGGGTCGTTTATAACAAACAAATCTTTGAAGAACTCGGGTTGTCGATTCCAACGAACTACGAAGAATTCCTGGCGATCTGTGAAAAAATCAAAGCAAGTGGCATTACACCTGTATTCATGCCATACAAAGATGCCTGGGCTGCCAACATCTGGCCTGCTGCAGCTTTTGCCGATTTTGTAGCCAAAAATGATCCGACGTTTTTTGATGAATTGAACAGCAACAAGAAAAAATGGTCCGATATTCCCGAGTTCAAAACATTCCTAGAACAACAGTATGAAGTGTACACCAAAGGCTACACCAATACCGATGTACTCAGCGATAGCTATGACATGGCCGTAGGTAAATTCCTGAACAAGGAAGTTGCCATGATGTTTATGGGCGACTGGTTAATTGAAGGGGTAGCCGAGCAAGATCCAAATATGGAACTGGGCGTATTCCCGATTCCATCGTCGGACAATGCCAGTCTGGGTGCAAGCCCACTGGGCGGACAACTGTTCATTCCGAAGAAATCCAAACATTTGGATGAAGCCAAACAGTTCCTGGACTATATCGCTTCCAAAGATGTTGCGCAACAGATCGTGGATTCCAAAGGATACGTATCCAATTTCAGTGATGTTACTACACCGGAACTGCCAGCCTACAAACAGGATATTGTAGACAATTACATTACGCCGAAGAAAACCGTACTGACCACGGATGCATACATGCTGGTTGATCGCAGCGAACTGTACCGATTGTTGCAGGACCAATTCGCAGGCGGATTGTCACCGGAGGAAGTACTGAAATCCTGGGATGAGAAGTTCAGTCAGCTAATGCAGGATAAAGGTGTAGAAGGTTTCTAAAGAGTGAAATATAAGGCAGCATCACATGATCAATCGTTATGCTGCCTGGCTATAACGGAGTGTGAGACATGAAAAGGACCAAAAATCTGTACTCGTATTACATGATATTTCCCGCATTGATTATCTACTCCATCTTTTTCGTTGTGCCTGCTCTCGCCGCTTTCTATTACTCTTTCACGGATTGGCGGTTGGATCGATTGGAGCTGAAGTTTATCGGGTGGGATAATTTCCAGAAAATTTTCTCAGACAAAACGCTGATTCTGGCGCTGAAAAACACGGCGATATTTGCGATCGTCACCGTAGTGGGCAAAAACGTTATCGGTCTGTTGCTGGCCGTAGGACTTAACATGCGATTAAGAACAAAAAACCTGCTGCGTGCGATCTTCTACTCCCCTTCCATACTCAGCATACTTGTGATCAGCATTCTGTTCACTCCCATGTTGCGTACCGAAGGTACAATCAACAATTTGTTGGAATCGGTAGGATTGCATTCGTTAAGCCAAGCTTGGCTGACCAACCCATCGATTGTGATTTGGACGATTGCCATCGTCTCCATCTGGCAGAGCGCCGGGTTCCAAATGGCCATCTATCTGGCTGGTCTGCAGTCTATTTCCCAGGAGTATTACGAAGCCGCCAAGATTGATGGCGCAAGTTCGTGGAGAAGTTTTTTCAAAATCACACTGCCACTCTTGCTGCCCGCGATTAACATTAACTTGATGTTGACATTGATCGGTGGACTCAAAGTATTCTCCGAAGTATATGTCATGACCGGTGGTGGCCCGGGTAACGCTTCCCAGGTCGTAGGTACGATCATTCTGCGGTCTTTCGGCGAAGGCAACTGGGGACTTGGTACGGCGGTCAACACCCTTCTGTTTGTGGTCGTTACCATTATCGCTATACCGCTATTGATCTTCATGCGGCGTAAGGAGGTTACGGAATAACATGGGCTATACACGCAAACTCGCCATCCGCAACTATATCGTGGAAGGTTTCCTGATTCTGGCCTCTCTTATCGTTCTGTTGCCGCTTGTCATTCTGATCTTTGGTTCATTCAAAACCAGTGCCGAAGTGCTCAGCTTTTCCCTGAGTTTCCCGGAAACATGGCAGTTCTCGAACTATGTTCGTGTCTTCCAGGAAGGCGGTCTGTCGCGAGCATTCTTCAACAGTATTTTGATTACGGGCATATCTTCCATCATTAATATCGTTGCTTCTTCCGCAGCGGCATTCATTCTGGCACGTCGGGAAACCAAACTATCCGGCACCATCTATATGTATTTCTTCATGGGACTTATTGCGCCAATGTCCATTATTACGACCATACGGGTTGTACAAGGATTAGGATTCTACGGCAGCATCACAAGCGTTATCTTGATCTATGCCGCGCTAAATACGGCCTTCAGTGTATTTTTGTACAGTGGATTCATCAAAACTATTCCACGAGCGCTGGACGAAGTCGCATTTCTGGAAGGAGCAAGTGTGTTCGGTGTGTTCTTCCGCATCGTCACACCGCTCATCCTGCCTGTTAACGCAACGGTAGCGATCATGGTGTTCATGTCCGTCTGGAATGACATCACCATTCCGGTGTACTTCCTGACAGACAGCTCCACTTGGACGATGCCACTATCGATCTACAATTTCTACGGCAAATATAGCCGGGACTGGAACCTGATCTTCGCCAATCTCGTGCTTA
The DNA here is from genome assembly GCF_050990605.1 of Paenibacillus amylolyticus. Lineage (GTDB taxonomy): Bacteria > Bacillota > Bacilli > Paenibacillales > Paenibacillaceae > Paenibacillus > Paenibacillus amylolyticus_H. Next base: position 2,967,044 of record NZ_CP158832.1, on the reverse strand, counting down.
CTTCGCTGCCTGTATTCATCCTGTATCTATTCGGGCAAAAATATATTGTCAGCGGTCTTACTGCCGGTGCAGTTAAAGGTTAAACCTTATATTGTCGCAGATCTATGATACGCGAAAAATTAGAATCATTTTTATATGCTTCATGATAGACGTTAAGACCCACCTTAATTAATTGGCGGGTCTTTTCCTTGTTTATTTTGTAAAAACGTTTAACACTTCACGATTACTCGTGTTTATATGTGTCGTACAGATTCGCAGGTAACGCCTGCACAAAAGGGGACCACTCGCTAGTGCTATATAGATGAAGTCGGTGCATGGCCCGTGTGCATGCCGTATACAGAAGCTTGCGATCATATTCCTGGCTGTAAGCAACGGGTGAAGCATCATAGACCAGGACAGCATCGAACTCAACGCCTTTGGCGAGATACACAGGAATAACCATGATTCCTTTTTCGAAAATCTGTGTGTTCTTTGTTATGAGCTGTAGCCCTTCGCCGCCTTGACTTTGCAACCTTTCATGGGCGTCACGGCTTTCAGCCGCGGTTTTCGTAATCACAGCGATGGAATCAAACCCCTCCGCCTTAAGCGCGGCGATGTCTGCGAGAATCTGCGCAACACGCAGCTTTTCGTCCTTCAATCCTGTTAAAAGAGGCTTCTGATCTCCCCTTTCAAACGGTCTAATCTCTTCTCCCCCTGGTAACATCTGTCTCGTGAATTCAACAATCTCTTTGGTTGAACGATAACTGCGTACGAGCCGTATCAATGCAGTTTCGCCTTCTCCATATAGGTGAACCAGTGGCGAGTTGGATGCTGCCAAATCCGTAGCCTGCATAAAAATTGCTTGCCCGAAATCCCCCAGCACCGTCATGCGGGCACGAGGAAACAGTTTCTTGAGATACTCGTATTGAAACGCCGAATAATCCTGACCTTCATCAACAAAGACATAACGAATCTCTGTGTTCGTCCGTACGCCTTCGATCATCTCTTTTACATATAAATACGGAGTAGCATCCTCATGGAACAGCTTGTTCTGAAGGATCATGGCCTTGGTCTGTTTACAAATCTCAGGCCAGTGCTGTGGGGGGATTGCCCCATTCGTTTGTTCCCGATAAGCGGCTTCATCTACAAATAGTTGTTCGTATATCCCTTTCACATCCACGAACTGGAATTTCCGCACACTCTTTCTTAACGGTTTAAACGTGTCTTTCACCAATTTCTGACGAAGTAGTTCCTCTTCCCGCACTCCAAAGTTAAAGGCACCCTCATCTTGCACTTCCTTGTTATTTCCGTTCTCACGGGCTGCATATTTTTCCGCCACATCAAACACAGGCTTTTCTTTGTGCAACATGCGGAAAGCTTCCACATACTCATCCGTGTCCAGATAATTCAACTCCTCCTGAACCCAGTCTGCTTCCCGCTCCAGACGTTCCAGCGAAACGAGTTCTCTCAGCAACCATTCCTGCAAAAGAAGAATACGGTTGGACAAGGTAAGATTTTGATCCAAACTGTAAAATTGAGTCTTAATTTGGTCCGCAGTGATGAATTCACGTTCCCGAAATTGAATCCCGTTAAACCGCATGCCCTCCCGCCCCAGCCACTTACCGTAGTTTTGGAGCACTTCAAGGAATGTCTCGGAAGCTTTGTACTTAATCGCCTCCAGACGAGCTTCATATCCCGGATCATTCTGAGCTGTCAGCACATATTCAATCTGATCAAAGGCATCCTCTGGTCGTAAGGAAGAATCCAGCCAATAATTCAGATATTCCTGAAAAGTGGTCTGCTGCATGTTCTCTTCGCCAAGTTCCGGGAGTACGGTCGAGATATAACTGGTAAACATCGGATTCGGCGAGAAAAGCACAATCTGATCTGCTTTGACGGTCTGGCGGTGTTTATATAGTAAGTAAGCGACTCGCTGTAACGCAGCGGACGTCTTGCCACTGCCAGCTGCCCCTTGAACGATAAGCATTCGGCTTCGGTCATCACGGATAATGGCGTTTTGTTCCTTTTGGATAGTTGCTACAATGCTCTTCATTTGTGAGTCTGCACCCTTGGCAAGTACTTGCTGCAACAATTCGTCACCAATCGTCTCAGTTGAATCAAACATGCTATGAAGCTGCCCATGTTGGATCTGGAATTGTCGTTTGAGCTCCATCTTGCCCTCGATTCGTCCTGAAGGTGTGTCATAACTTGCTGGCCCGGGAGAGTGATCATAGTACAGACTCGCAATTGGCGTACGCCAGTCATAGATTAGAAAGTTCAATCCATCTTCATCCATGAAGGATGATACCCCGATGTAGATCTGTTCAGTCAGTGTCATACCTTTTTCGATATAGTCGAAACGGCCAAAATACGGCGTTGGAAGCAGTCTCTTTGTATTTTTCCATTGTTGTGTTAACAGCTTGTGCCCGCGCTCCCTCTCGGCCAACACTCTGGACTGCTGATTAATGGTATAGAATGCATCTTCAAAATCCGTGTACGAACCCGTATTAATTGTAACTTCTTCCCAGAATCGTTTACGAATTTCGGCAGCCTGTTCATGCAGTCCTGCAACCTTCGGTTCTAACTCTTCGAGTCGTGCCTGAAGTTTGTTCCTCACCTGCACCAGTCTTTCCTCTTCCAACTTCCATTCGTTTGTTTTATCCATGAATAAGTCCACTCCCTTTTCCATTTATTAGGACCAAAAAAAGAGCATTGACAAATCGGAATGTCGGATGTAGAATTAAATTAGGAGAAATAATGATTCACCCTTTATATTCAATAGAAATGTCAATTCCGCTATAGATTATATCATGGCTTTTTTTCACGTTCAATGCTTTTTTCTGTTCCGTCTGAGTTGAACAATAATTTATATTAAATAAGATGTCCCTTAAGCTACACTGGGGGCATCTTTTTTTGTGTCCTTGGCATGGTTCATACCCTGAATGTGCTGTAAGCTATACACCCCTTTATAAATTCGATAAAATGAACAAAACATGAAACATGAGTTGATGCTTTTGGGAGGGATACATAAACATGAATATAGAACCTGTGGAGGACCGTTGTCCTGTTGAGTTTGCAGTCAATATGATTGGTGGGAAATGGAAGCTATTAATTATAAATCGGCTCATCCGCCATTCAACCATTCGATTCAATGAATTGCAGAAAATGCTTGACCCCATTACGCATCGCACGTTAACCAGGCAATTACGAGAACTTGAACAAGCTGGTTTGATAAACCGTGTTACCCACCCTGTAGTTCCGCCTAAAGTCGAATATTCCCTTACAGAAAAAGGACAAAGCCTGACTTCGATCTTGTTTCAGCTGGGTGATTGGGGATCGAAACATATGTAAAACGCCTTCCCATAGTATCTCAAGGGATACTTTATATCATTAATGTGCGTACTTACGCTCCTATTCTAAATCCGTTATGCTGAGGTCAATGCTGAGTGTTAACTCATCCATTCCAATGACATATTGAAAGGAAGTTATTGACCACTATGACACAGAATGATCGATTTTTAGTATATGGGGCATCAGGCTCCCAAGGCGGCGCTGTCGCTCAATTACTCGTTCAACACGGTTGTGAGGTTTGCACGATTACTCGAAATGAGGCAACAGCCAAAACACTAAAAGAACAAAACATTGAAGCTTTCATCGGGGATCTATCAGATGTGGAACAGCTCCATACGGCGCATGAAGGTGTAAGTAAAGTATTCCTGAACCTGCCGGTGGAGTTCAATCCTGATAAGATCAGACAATATACCAAAAATGCAATTGATGCTGCTATACAGGCAAACGTTAAATTAATTGTAGTTAACACGGGTACCTATGTTCCTGACCCTATCACCCATTCCAAAGGAATTGAATTGAAACGTGAAGTTATCCATGAATTGCAGCAAAGTGGTCTTCCATATATCATTGTGGAACCCATTGTATACTTGGAAAACTTCCTGATTCCCGGAATACTGAACAATGGCGTTTTGGCCTACCCGGTACCAGCAGACAAGCCGATCTCCTGGATTAGCTTAAACGATGCAGCTCAATTCCACTATTATGCCTTGACTCATTCGGAATTGGCAGGAAGCATTATCCCAGCACCCGGATTAGAAGCCCTGACAGGTGCACAATTAGCGGAACAATTCAGTGCTGTATTAGGTGAAAAGATCAGCTTCATGTCTCTACCTTTTGATCATTTTGAAGCAGCGATTCAGCCTTTGTTGGGAAGTGAGACAGCAGCAGGTCTTAAAGGATTGTACCAATGGATTGATGGGCATACAGATCTTCTTCCACGGTATGAAGAGTTGGATGATAATATCAAAGCCAATCTTAAATTAACCAAAATAAGCGATTGGATTCATCAAACAATGATTAAATAATATTTTATGAACAAGCGATTTGAATCTCCAACCAGAGAACGGAGACAGACAAAATTCGGAAATCCAAGTACAATGCGACTAGCGATGCGGATCGGCTTGTTGTTGAACGCGTTGCATCCATTGCAGAAAAATACGGTGTCCCTCGCACACACATTGCACTTGCGTGGTTACTGCAAAAAGACACTGTAGCGGCTCCAATTATTGGTGCCACCAAAATATCGCATCTGGAAGATGCGGTAGGCGCTCTTTCCGTTAAGTTGACCTCAGAAGATGTCACATTCCTTGAAGAACCTTATGTACCTCACCCTGTAGTAGGTGCTCAATAGTAGATTTTGCTCAAAAATGAAATAGACCCCCTCTTTCCACATCCCGAAGCTGGGGGTCTCCTTTATAAATTGTGATTTATTTGCGCCAAAACGTCGAACATTCTGCCTTATCTTTTATATTAAACTCAATCATTCTTTCAAGTAACGAATAATCAATCTCCTGTTTCCACTTCATTCGCACCAATTCTTTGGTGTGGTCATACCCCGCTTGAGTGATCTCTTCCGAAAAACGATTAATTCCTGCTTTCTCGGGAGCAACAGCCAAATGTTGTTTGGATACACTAAAACCAATAATGAAGGTATCATGGTCGGTAAACATCGGCTGGTTCCATGCTACTTTTGGTTTTAAATTCGGGAATTTTTCAGTGACCCAGTTCAAAACTTCTTCCGTTCGTGCCTGGTGTTCCGGATTATCGATGCGAGCTATAAATTCTGCAAAGGTCTCCATTGGTTCCCCCATATCATGAAATATACTATTTAATTTGCCCCATTCAAACTTATTCTATCATGAATATCAACATTCAAAACCCCTTATCTGCCCGATAACTCAACAAAAAATGAGCAGCCTGCTAGACTTTAAATGTTTTCTATTATCCAAGAACGCAACTGACCAGCATAGAAGGCGCGTTCATCTGGATCGGACGGAGAACCATTTGTCAGATAGAGTTGATCATTCACGTATCTAGGATAAACATGCAGATGATAATGCCACACGTCTTGATTGCCAGCAGGTTCATTATGTTGCCGTGTAGACGTACGACACTTCTGTTCGTTGCGATCATATAACAAAACAAAAAAGCAGCTGACCTTGGCGGTAGCTGCTTTCTACTATCTTCAACTATCACTTTTAAACCTTCACACTTACATTGTGCTGATATCAATAACAAAGCGATATTTCACGTCAGAAGCCAGTACACGCTTATAAGCTTCGTCAATCTGGTCAGCAGAGATGACCTCAATGTTAGGGGCAATATCATGTTCTGCACAGAAATCAAGCATTTCCTGCGTTTCACGGATACCACCGATCATTGAACCTGCGAATGAACGGCGATGACCGATAAGTGAGAATACGTTTACGGCTAAAGGCTCTGGAGGAGCACCCACGTTTACGAGTGTACCATCCAGCGTAAGCAGTGAGAAATAAGCGTTAATGTCAATATTCGCACTTACTGTGTTAATCATCAGATCAAATGTGCCTGCAAGTTTCTCGAATGTTTCCGGTTCGCTTGTGGCAAAGTAGTGATTTGCACCAAATTGCAGTCCATCTTCTTTTTTGCTCAAGGATTGGGAGAGAACCGTTACTTCGGCACCCATCGCATGCGCAATTTTGACAGCCATATGACCAAGCCCCCCCATACCTACAACGGCAACCTTCTTACCTGGGCCAGCTCCCCAGTGATGCAGAGGTTAATATGTCGTAATACCGGCACAGAGCAAAGGTGCAGCAGCATCAAGTGTAATGTTATCAGGGATGCGAACGATGAACTCCTCTACGACAACAATGTGAGTTGAATATCCACCTTGTGTAGGCTCACCGTATTTGTCGACCCCAGCATAAGTAGGAATATTTCCTTTAAGACAGTATTGCTCTTCACCTTTGCGGCAGTTATCACATTCACCACAAGAGTCAACCATACATCCGACCCCTACTCGGTCACCGACCTTGTATTTGGATACTCCGGTTCCTACATCCGTTACAATCCCGGCAATTTCGTGCCCAGGAACGAGTGGATAGTTCACAGGACCCCATTCACCGTGGGCAGTATGGATGTCTGAATGGCAGATACCTGCATATTTAATCTCGATTAATACATCATTGGTATCCAGATCACGTCGTTTAATTTCAGCATTTCTGAATTGTTGGTCTGGTCCGTCAACGGCTCTGGCTTTAGCTATAATCAATGGTATAACCTCCTCGTAATTTAAAGTTCAAAAATAATCTTACCCCCTCTAGTTAACTCTAGGTCAAATGTTGATCTTATTTTTTTATCTCCAAGGTACTTTGACATCCAGTAATCCCACATGATAGAATTCACTCGGATCTATCCTAGAGTTAACTCGAAGTCTACCCCCAGTAGAAAGGAATTCATTCTAAATGACCTATTCAATCGGTGAAGTTGCCAAAAAATTAGACCTTACGGTATATACATTGCGTTACTACGATAAGGAAGGACTCATGCCTTTTGTAGAACGATCCACTAGCGGAACACGGTTGTTCAAAGACTCCGACATCGACTTTTTAAAGATCATTCAATGTCTGAAGCTGACCGGAATGCCTATTAAAGACATTAAGGACTTTATTGAATGGTGCTCTGAAGGGGACTCCTCGCTGAAGCAAAGATACGACATGTTTACGGAGCGAAAAGCGATTGTGGAAGCACAAATGGAGGAATTAAGAAGGACCATGGAAGTTATTGAGCACAAATGCTCTTACTACGAAACTGCTTTGGAAGCGGGAACCGAAGAGATTCATAGAATCAAACCGATGGAAAATGCCATAACCAATTGATGGTTTTTACTCGCTATTTCAATAAATAGCGAAAAAAAGTAGCTTGAAGTCCGCTAACGGATTTCAAGCTACTTTTTGTGCTACGTATCTGCTCACCATATTGAATAGCCATTCAGGGATGCTCATTCTATTACATGTAGAGCTATCCGTGTCACGTGTGCCTAGCTCCACAGCCGAGTTCACGATCATACAACCCGATGGTGTATCCTCTGCTTCACTGATCATAACATTGAAAATTTTATGCAGTGCTTCCACTGCCGTCTTGGATGCCTTAATTTCTGCAAGTAATGTGGTGCTGACCTTACCGCTGTAACGATCCATTGCTTGCAAGAACAGCGAATGTTTATCATCAAACGTATCAAATATGCTTCTGCGATGAATTCTCATATGCTCAACCAGATCACTCATCGACGTCTTCTCGTAACCTTGTTCCCAGAAAATCTTCATCGCTTTATCCAATACTTCGTTCACTTCAAACTCTTTACTTCTAGCCATTCGACTTCCCTCCCAAAATCAATCTAATACATCGGGAACGATCAGTAAACAAAAGATGCAGATACCTCTTTTCCTTCTCAATCTGATCATATATCAGAGTCCTTCACAATTCAGTCGTGAATATTCTCGCATGTTTGGTTTTCCACCCAGAGAAGACATTAAACGCCTAAGAGGCATGGACCCATGAAACGACTGCCTTCTCCTCTCATGCTGCTGGCTAATACCTTTCCGTATCGCTAAAAAAGAGCATCTCCCCGTCTTCTAACGACGTTTGGAAATGCTCTATACTACTCTGCTATTTTATGCAGTCCAATTTTAGTTCTCCGAAAGCAAGCTATCCGAAATAAATTGCAGCTGACCTTCCAATGTTAACGGATCGTTGTATGAGTCTGATGTCGGGTCGAGCTGGAACACATGATTTGCCTTCACCGCAGGCAAGTTCTTCCATAATGTATTGTCATATACGATCTTGGGATCGGTTGTATCTCCCGACCACGGGCTCGTGAAGATGATATCACCCGCATACTCCGGTAATAGTTCCATGGAGATTGAAGCCCATCCAGTCCCGCTGTCAATCGCTTCTGCTTGGGCCTTGGCTGGTGCCTTGAGATCAAACTCCCCGTAAATAATTTCACCGCCTCGACCATAGTTATGACCAAATACAAATAATCCTTTGGCGTACGGATTCAGTATGGAAACGGTGCGATCGCCTACAGCTTCCTGAACCTTGGGCTTCAGTTCGTTGATCTTCGCTTCCCATTTAGCATTCCAAGCTTTAGCAGCGTCTTCTCTATTGGTGAGCTTACCCATTTCAAGCATTAGATCCTTGAAATTGCGCTTACCATATGCAATCTGTACGACAGGCGCAATCTGCTCCAACTTGTCGATGCCCTCTGTGCCAGTGTACACGATCAATAAGTCAGGTTTTAAACTGATTAGTTTCTCTGGCGTAGGCTCTTCACCCAGATCACTGGTGCCTGCTGCTGCAAGTTGATCCTTGATATATTTGTTGTTCATCGCTCCTGATAAAGCGCCGACTACCGGTGCATCCAGGGCAACAAAGTACCCCGTCGAAAATGATGTCAAATCAATAATGCGCTTAGGATTCTTGGGTACCTGTACTTCGCCTGCATCCGATTGATATGTAACAAGTTCCTCTTCGGCAGTTGCCGCTTTATCAGCGGAAGAAGCTGAATCCGAGTCAGACTTGCTTTCTGTCTCCGTAGCTGCATTCGTGCTCTTCCCGGTTGTACTTTGGGTCGTGGCAGTCTGACCACATGCACTAAGTACAATCAGCAAGATAAGTGCCGTCATGATCCATATTGATTTTATCTGTTTACGCAAAATAAACCCACCTTTTTATTGATATTGATAATCATTATCAATGATATCATGCTCTGCAGGATTTGACAAGCTATGTTTATTTCCATCTCTCTATGAACTCTAACTTGCAAGTCACCAACTTAAACAGCTATCATCAATAGAGTAGACAAGTCACTTTTATTAAAAAGAGAGATCATTGGAATGCCAATGAAACGTATTCAAGGAGGACAACATGGAAGAGATTATATTGTGGTTAAAGTATTTGTTTTTAGGTATTGTTCAAGGGGCAACGGAGCCGATTCCCGTCTCCTCAAGCGGGCATCTGATCATCGCCCAGAGGCTCATGGGCATGAAGCAGAACGGATTATCATTTGAGACTTTAACGAACACTGCATCACTTATCGCTATTATTTTTATATACCGGGAAGATATCAAAAAATTGATCATTGGTGCACTAGGTTACCTGCGTACTCGTAAGAAAGAATATAAAGCGGACTTCATGTTTTGCTTATACATAATTATTGGTACGATCCCCGCTGCTGTCATTGCGATCCTGTTCAAGGATCGGATTGAAGAAATTTTCTCGTCCGTGTATACTGTTTCCATCGCATTATTGATCACCGGGGTCGCCTTGTGGCTTATTCGTAATCTTCGTGGTCGCAAACAAGACGGTGATCTGTCTACGAAAGATGCACTGTTGGTGGGTCTGGCTCAGGCGGTCGCTCTTATTCCGGGCATTAGCCGCTCTGGGGCGACGGTAATTGCCTCCATCGCTGTCGGCATGAAACAGGAAACGGCTTTGAAGTTCTCCTTTATGCTGTACATTCCCATAAGCATTGGTGGACTCATTATGGGTGTATCAGACATTGCCAATGATCCGAATCGATCACAGCTGGCCATGCCTTATCTGATCGCCTTCATCACGACGCTCTTTGTCACCTATTTCTCCATGAGATGGTTTATGGGCATTATGGCCAAAGGCAACCTGAAATACTTTTCGTATTATTGTTTTGCGGCAGGAACATTGTTACTGATCTTCTTATAAAAAAAGTTCACACACCAAAAGGAACAACCAGCGATGGTTGTTCCTTTGTTGTATTGTTTTTTGAGTCATCGTAAATCTCCTTTACTTCAAAGTAAGGATAGTATAAACTGAGCCCAAACAAATAAATAGTACGGTCTTTTATGATAGGTACTACCCGAAAGGATAGTGTAAATGATGAGTATGGCTGAATACCACGGTAAAGTTAAACACATTCAAGATACCCCTTTTGGATATACGCTGTCCGTTATTGGTGGCAAATGGAAAATGGTGATTATGTACCTTCTGGCAGAAAACCCACCTGTCCGCTTCAATGAACTGAAAAGGCAGATTGGCACGATCACATATAAAACGCTGAGTTCACAGCTCAAAGAATTGGAAGCAGATGGTATGGTCGAACGGAAAGAGTATCCCCAAGTTCCTCCTAAAGTCGAGTACCGCCTGACAGCGAAAGCAGAAATGTTATTGCCCGTTTTGGAAGGACTATGCGAATGGGGTGTTCAACATCAAGAACCTTCGATCAATAAAAGCGCAAAGGATTGAACGCTTTTGTCTATATTTTCAGATGAAATAATTAGAGTAAATGGAGTATGTTAAATTGAATATTTCTATAAGCATTCCATTCTTAGTCTTAGCACAGTTCTATGGTTTGGCATACTGCAAAATGGCTGTAGCCGCACGAATTCGCAACTCTTCTTCTTCACTGTGTAACGCTTTTCTGAGCACCTGGAGAGCGGCTTGAATCGTGGCTTCATCTACCTCTGTTGAGAGAGAGTTGGTTGCTCCGGCTGCTATACTAACTGCAAGACCTCGATCCAGCTGTGCTTGTGATATGGGATACTCAAACTTCGCAAGGATGGCTGAATCATTTTGCAGTGCCTGTACTTTGTCATTCAGCTCAGCAAGGGGAATGCGCCCCAACCAAGTGACTCCGCGCCGGTGACAGATCAGGTCCTCTTCCGTGCCAGCGGAATCGTCGTAATAATAATCCCCGATATCCCCAACATACGTCCATTCATCATCGCTAATTAATACATAATCTCCATCCTGCATGAGGTTAACAAACATATGTAGTATCGCAAGTGTGTTCGCCAATTCCCACTCATCAAAACCATAGTGCTGGATCAACTTTTCCTTCCATAGCTCCGGGGGCGTTTGCTCCAGATCTCCTGTACCTGACCAAGCGATACCAATATAATTCTCTTCCAAAAAGGACTTTACTCTGTTAATCCCATGCACGGTCGACTGGATATGATACAGATTCATGCGTACCGCCTTCCTTTCAATCATTCGTGTGAACATAGGTAACCATTGTAACATTAGTGGTGTCTATTTCAAACGTGATGACTTCTTCAAGTTCTATACTTCATGCTAAAAAACACTTTGGATATAGCCCCAGGCTATAACTAGGTATAATTTAATGGAATTACATTATAACTCCGGATCTGTGATAAATTTTGTGTAACATAAAAGCAGAGGGGTTTTAAACGATGACAAAAAGCAGTGTATTGGGATATCCGCGTATTGGTGCTGATCGGGAATGGAAGAAAGCGTTGGAAGCGTTCTGGGCAGGTAAGCTGGAGGAATCCGAATTCCACGCACGTTTGCAGGAGATCCGTATCGATCATCTGCGCAAGCAACAAGCGAAAGGCATCGACATCATTCCGGTTAATGACTTTAGCTATTATGATCATATCCTGGATACGGCCGTGATGTTTGGCATTATTCCTAAACGTTTTGCTTATGATGGTGGCTCGGTTCCGTTGTCCGTATATTATGGCATTGCCCGGGGAACAAAAGATGCCGCAGCAAGTGAAATGACAAAATGGTTTAACACCAACTATCACTACATCGTACCTGAACTGGACGGGGCTTCCCCAACTCTGACGGAGAACAAACCACTTCTCGCTTATCGTGAAGCAAAAGAAAAACTTGGCATTGAAGGCAAACCGGTTATTGTTGGACCGTTGACCTTCCTGAAGCTCTCCAAAGGCTATGATAAATCCGAGACGGACGCTTGGCTGGACCGCTTGCTGCCACTTTACACTCAATTGCTTCAAGAACTTGCAAGCGAAGGTGTTCAGTGGGTGCAGATCGACGAACCTATTCTGGTAACCAAATTAAGCGATGAAGACGTACAGCGTCTGAATAAAATATATGAAACATTTGCAGCAGCTGTTTCAGGCTTGAATATCATGCTGCAAACGTACTTTGAATCTGTCGAAAACTACAGCGACATTGTGGCATTGCCAGTTCAAGGTGTAGGACTTGATTTTGTACACGGACTCTCTGGTAACACACAATCCATTCGGACATCCGGATTCCCTGCAGACAAAGTGCTCGGTGCAGGTATTATTGATGGACGTGGGATCTGGAAAGCTTCCCTTCAAGGAAAACTAAAATTGCTGAATGAACTGACTGAGTTCGTGACGCCTGAACGTATCATCGTGCAATCATCCTGCAGCCTGCTGCATGTGCCAGTAACCACAGACCGTGAGGCAAAACTTACATCTGAACTGAAGAATGCTCTTGCATTTGCAGATGAAAAGCTGGATGAGATTGTTCTTTTGACTACTGCCTTATCTTCACCAAATGCAGAGATTACGGCCAAAATAGACGATGCAGAGCTTGCTCTTCACGCGCTTCAGCAATCCGAAGATCGAAACCGTACCGCTGTACAGAAAGCCGTTGCTTCCATCAGTGTTCAACAGCCGGAGCGCTCCCGTCCTTTTGCAGAGCGTCATGAAGCCCAACAGGCCAAATGGCAATTGCCACTCTTCCCGACAACAACGATTGGCAGTTTCCCACAATCGGCTGAAGTCAGAAAAGCACGTCAATTGTGGCGCAAGGGTGAGTTGAACAATGAACAGTATGCTGCCTTCATCCGGGAGCAGATTGATATCTGGATCAAGATTCAGGAAGAGATCGGAATTGACGTATTGGTACATGGTGAGTTTGAGCGTACCGACATGGTTGAATTCTTTGGCGAGAAACTTGCCGGCTTTGCCTTTACACAGTTCGGCTGGGTACAATCGTATGGTTCACGTTGTGTGAAGCCACCTATTATCTTCGGTGATGTTGCATTTACGGGTGAAATGACTGTGGAAGAAACGGAATATGCTCAATCGCAGACAGAGCGCCCTGTTAAAGGTATGCTGACTGGCCCGATTACCATCATGAACTGGTCATTCGTACGCGAAGACATTGCTCGTGAGCAGATTGCCTATCAATTGGCGTATGCGTTGAGACAGGAAGTCGAGGCACTTGAACAGGCAGGCATTGGCATGATCCAGGTTGACGAGCCGGCTGTTCGTGAAGGGCTTCCGCTGAAAGAAAATGAACAAGCCGATTACCTGGCTTGGGCAGTCAAAGCGTTCCGTATCTCCACGTGCACGGTGCATGAAACGACTCAAATTCATACGCATATGTGCTATTGCGAATTCCATGACATGATTGATTCCATCGAAGCTATGGATGCGGATGTTATCTCCATTGAGACTTCTCGTAGTCACGGTGAGCTGATTCACAGCTTTGAAGAAAATACGTATGAACTCGGTATCGGTCTTGGCGTATATGATATCCATAGTCCACGTGTTCCGAGTGTGGATGAAATGAGCAGCATGATTGAACGCGCCTTGCGTGTTCTTGATCCAAAGCTGTTCTGGATTAACCCGGACTGCGGATTAAAAACCCGTGGACAGGAAGAAACGATCGCTTCCCTGCGCAATATGGTTGACGCAACCCGGATCGCCCGCACCAATTACGCTTCAGCTGCTGTATCGTAATCGGCTGCAAGCAGCATAGCTTCAAAAGTAAAGCCGGACACCCCTTTGTTAAATGGGGGTCCGGCTTTACTTTTGTGGTTACTTTTAACATACATCCATCTACTTCAATTTAGGCGATCTCTGGCGTTCCTGCCCCTTTTCTCACCATCCAACGCTTACGACTAGATACTCTCTTCCAGCCATTGCTGCAACGGTACATCTTCGGTCAGTTCACCGAGCAGTATATGACGGAACTCCCCATCCTTATCAATAACCATCGTTGCGGGTAAACCTGTAATACGATACATGCCTGATATGTTGCCCGTCACGTCAATGATGACTGGAAAATCAAATGCCTGCTTATCCATAAACTCACGGATCGTGCCCTTCGATTCCCCCACGTTAACAAACAGGGTCTCCACATCGTTCTGATAGTCTTGAGCAATCTGGTGAACGAGCGGCATCTCCCTTACACAAGGGGTACACCACGAAGCCCAAAAGTTAATCATGACCGCTTTGCCCCGATAATCAGACAGCCGGACTTGTTCGCCTGTTGAGTTAACCGCTGTGAACTCAGGGGCCTTTGCACCTGCTTGAATAGCGTTGCCTCGCCCAGACTCAGGTTCGGATACATTTTCGAAAATGGCCCATGCACCCGAGAACAATGCTACCAAACCAATCAAGATTGTAAGTGTACGTCTACTTTTAAACCTCTTCTTCTGCAATGGACTCACCTTCGCTTTAATCCAAGACTTTGATGAAATGCTGCATGGAGCGAACCATATTGATCACGAAAATCGTGGGTGGAACCCTCTCCCACACTACGTCCATGGTTCATGAATATCACCTGATCCGCAATATCATCAGCAATCTCCAGCTGATGGGTTGAGAACACGACCATGTGGCCATCCTGCTTGATATCCTTGAGCAGCTGAGCTAATTCCTGCATCCAGAATGGGTCCAATCCATTTGTTGGCTCATCCATGATGAGCAGTGGAGGTTTGGACAGTACTGCTTGAGCGAATAACACACGTTGGCGCATACCTTTGGAGAAAGTCGTAACCCGGTTTTTCTTTTGATCCTCCAACCCTACCATGGTCAATACTTCCTCTACTCTCTCCTTGGGAACTTTCCTCAGGGAAGCCCAGAACAGAAGCATTTCCTCCGCACTCAGTCCTTGATTAAATTGATAATCGTCCGGCATATATCCAATCTGCTCTGAATAACGCTTCCGTTCCTTCAACCATCGCACATTGTTCACCACAACCTCACCGGAAGTAGGCCGAAGAATTCCTGCGATCATACGCAGAACCGTGCTTTTCCCTGCGCCATTCCCACCACAGAGGGCAAGCAGTTGGCCGGAATTCATGCGAAAGGAAATATCCTCAACAATAGGGTGCTTTTTAATGGATTTGCCCAATCCCATCACTTCGAGTCCCGCCTTATCCATGAGATCGCCCCCTCTCCCAGATCGCGTATACCGCCAGAACAGAGCAGGCAATCCAGAATAGACAAATCCCGAGGAAAATCCAACTGCCACTTGGTTGCTGCACCCACTCCACCCAGCGATAATATTCCGGTCCCAGAATGGAGCCGCCTCCCAGTTTAATGACGACAAACAATCGCACCAGCTCTGCCGGATTGATGAGCGTTAGCACAATAAGCAACGGTTTCACCCACAAATAAGGCATCAGCCCCAGCACAGAGAGCAATAACGTCGGCCAACCAATGACTGCGAAAAACCATACGGTCACGGAGATGGTTAATGCCTGCCACCGATTGCGTGATAATGAACCGATGAAGAGCGCAAGCGTCAGAAATAACAACACCAGTCCAAAGGAAAATGCGAGGAAAAGAAGATATGTTATGACATCCAGTGGATTCCCAACGACTCCGCTAATGACGCCCATTAGGCCGTATCCAAATGCAACAATAGTGATTAAAACAATCGACAGCCCAACATACTTGCCAACAATAAAGGACATCGTGCCAATGGGATATGTGGACAGCAATTGCCAGCTGCCGTCTTCCTTTTCAGAGGTTAATGAGAAGGAACCGAGGAATAGCGTCATTAATGGCAAAAGGTAAAGAATAAGATTCAACATCGAACCCGTTGTGCCCGAATATCCTTGAACCAGATTCTGCGAATTCAGAAGTAACAAGCTTAAGCTAAATGTGCAAAAAAGGATCAGAAACGAATACGCCCAGGGATTGCGAAATCCCATCTTCACTTCTCGTCTTGCAATCTGTATCATATCTGACATCATTGATCACCATTTTCTATTGTCATTCCTGGTGGCCTGACTCTTCTTTCATCTCACCTTCATGATGCATCTCATTACCATCTCCTTCTTTACCATGTCCGTGCTCAGCATGCCCATGTTCACCCATCATGTCCATATTCTCTGTATTCTGTTTCCAATCATGAGAAGCAAGATCCTCAGCAGTCATAATCGTTCCTACACCTTGCTCTGCAATGAAAGCTTCAGCCGAAGGCTTGTCCTTAAAGTTAAGGATTCCATAGGCCATGGGCGTGCGTAATGAAGCATCGTATACATACGTGGCTTTGCTGTATTCAATCCATTCCTTGTCATTGTAATCACGTACATAGTCCATGCCGATGTTTTCTGTGCCATTTTCTGTTTTCCACTGGTTCATGCACCCGATGTCATCGAACTTGTAATTTTGGCCGTCTTTCGTAGTGAGCTGTGTTGCATATGCATCGTCCTTCACCTGCATTTTACAGATCGCACAGATATCCACGTCTTCATTGATCGGCAATGCCGCGTATTTTGTTCCGCAAGCGGTTAACAATACCATGCCAAACATAAGTACCATGACCAATGTCCATCTTCTGTTCAAACTTTTGTTCATTTTCGTAATACCCCCATATAGATGATTATAAAAGTTGCCATACCCAACAGGACTAGCCCGACCATCCTCACCATTTTGGAACCTGCTACCCTTTCCTCTGAAATGTTCAAAACCGCTTCCGTATCCATGCTCATTCGTGGCGACTTATCGGTAGTCCATTGTTCTCTACCTTCTGTAAACAAATCACTCAGAAAGACCATGCCCGGCGATTGAAAAAAGAGCTGATACGCTGAATTTCGACTCACCAATTGCTCATAAAAAGGATTAATGGCATAGGAAATTTCACTGATCCCATCCTGATTCAGATCGAGCCCCTGAAAGGAGTCCCAGTAATTCTCCATCAGGACATTATTCGGGCTATCCAGCGCCGAAGCTTCAATGACATTGGATACGAATTGGTTACGTGTAAACTCATTGGCTTCTGCCAGAACCAGCTGGATGCCAACAAAATTCCGAAGCACCGCATTGCCACGGATCTCATTATCCGAGGATTCAGCAATATTCATGCCGACACGATTACCTTCCACTACATTATTGAGAACAGAGGATTGCTGTACGTCATACAACAGAATGCCTTGGGAATGAACATTGGTACTCTGTTTGCGAAATGAATTCCCCGATATAACCGTATGCCTGACACCCATGATCATGGCGCCTGTCATGTTCTCTTCTCCGGTATTATCCATGACAGAAGAGCCGTCAATGTACATGCAATGGATGCCATACCTTGTATGTAACAGCCTGTTATTTTGCACGGTAGACTGGCGACTGTTCTCCAGGTAGATTCCATCCCTCATGCCGGTAATCTCATTGGCTTCAATGAAGCTATCATGGGAGTTGTACAGATCAATGCCATTGCCCTTCTGGCCACTGGAAGCAGAATCAGACCCCACCCAAGTAATGTAGTTCCGCTGAATCGTCGCCTGACTCGAATTCCGGATGATCATCCCATACCCTTGGGTTTGAATATGCAGATCCGTGATCTCAACGTTTTTCCCTTGCACCTGAATCGCTGCAGTCTGTTCATTTGTATCATGTTCAATCGTAAACTCGCGCAACTTTACCCCATCCGACTGAATGGCTATCGTAGAGATAGGTTCCACATTTACGACTGTTACTGAAGGATCACCCTGAATGGTAATGTTCTTATCAATCGTTACGGGGCCAGAATATCGGCCTGATGCAAGTTGAATAACTTCTCCGGGTGCAGAACGGTCAATTATGGGCTGAAGGGGAATCAGTTTTCTCTCGCCGGAGACGGCCATGGCTTTACCATGTGGGACAGACAATAGGACAAATATCATTCCGATTAGAAATATCCATCCCCGAAGCCTAACCACCCCAAAACTATTTTGGTTGTACACACCTTCCCTCCTTTCCACTCAGAATTAATTCTTCATGTTCCTCATCCATTGGAGCAACGCAACAAATGAAGCGTTACCACAATCCTGATCACAGTGTACTTAAAATGGTATTTATTCCATATAGCTCAATCAGGCTATAGACGCTACATTTTTGTGTCGATATTGTGATGTAAATCAAAAAAAGCCGCCATATCGGCGACTTCCCAGGCAACTGCGCTATATAAATGCCATTCAAGTAGTAAAAATAATTAATTTCTCTCTTCCCTATTACCCAGAATCCCGTAAAGAAACAGCTTGCCCAACTCTTTTCGCACATTGACGTTAAGCTTTTCTGCGAAAGATGGTTCGCTCAACATGGCCATAATTCCATTCATAAAAATCATGATGGCTTCTGCCGATACACCTCCTTTTATTTTCCCCTCGGCTTTGCCTTGTTCGATCAGCTTCATAAGCTCAGGGATGACAACGTTTCTGGCATAATCCTCAACATGCTCTCTGAATGCCGGATCTTCAAACATAAAATTTTTGATGCCCTCACTATTCAACGTCTCTTGATTGTTTACGGATACCTCATACATTTTACTCATCTTATCTTCAAAAGGAATATCGGAGTTCATTAAAAGACTGAATTCCTTCCCCGATTCATCTATTTGATGGTAAAAAATCTGCTTGGCCAATTCTTCTTTGCTTCCAAAAAAATTATATATGGATGCAGGAGACACACCAGCATGTTGCGCGATCTCTCTTACACCGATTTCTTTAAAATTGCGAGTCATCACCATATCGATTAGCGATTGCAGGATTTGCTTTTTTTTCTGTTCTCTGCGTTTTTCGAAGCCATTCATGGGAACCTACCGTCCTATCCTCCGCGAATTATGTAACAATATACCTCTATGTTATATTTTTATTGACATCTAATCAAGCCGGTAATATTATGTAACTCAGATGGAGTTCGTTACATATTTTTTTTTATGGAGGTGATATCAATGATCAAGGTCCACTCATTAACCAAGATCTATTCGAATGGTAAGGGCATTCGGGATGTGAGTTTTGACGTTGAAGAAGGAGAAGTCTTTGGATTTCTTGGGCCCAATGGTGCCGGAAAAACAACTACTCTGCGTCATCTGATGGGATTTGTGAACCCCTCCAGCGGAAAGGCTAGTATTAACGGCTTAGACTGCAGAAGGGAAGCAGCACAAATACAGAAGAATTTGGGTTATGTTCCTGGCGAGATCGCATTTTACGATAACATGACAGGCATGCATTTTCTGGAATTTATTGATGATTTAAGAGGACGCAACGACAAAACGCGCCGGAACCAATTAATCAACCGATTTGAGTTGGATTCTTGTCGGAAGATCCGCAAAATGTCCAAGGGGATGAAACAAAAAGTAGGATTGATCGCCGCTTTTATGCACGACCCTGCAGTGCTCATTCTTGATGAACCTACAAGCGGGCTGGATCCGCTGATGCAGCGAAGATTTGTGGAACTGATTATTGAGGAAAGAAACCGGGGCAAAACGATACTGATGTCTTCCCATCTCTTTGATGAAGTCGATCACACTTGTGAACGTGTAGGCATCATACGAGAGGGGGCAATCGTAACCGTGGAGAACATAAACTCGCTAAAAAAGACACTGCCGAAGAGCATTGTAGTCGCTCTGGCGCATGCGGAGGATATGAAGGTCCTTCAGAATAACGGACTTGTTTATACTGAATTGAGTCCCTTACGTGTGGAGATTAAGATTACGGATGGATATGACCAAGTGCTCAGGGTACTCTCCCAGTGCAAGGTTATTGATATGGAGTGCCCACCCCAAACGCTTGAGCAAATTTTCATGGACTTTTATGGGAAGGAGCCAAATTAATATGTCTTGGGCATTATTTAAAGCAAACATGCGGGCCAATCGGTTCATTTGGTTTCTTGTTGTAGCCCTTTATTCTTTTTATTCCATTATGCTCATCGGTATGTTCGATCCGGATAGCGTCGATGCATTAAAAGAAATGTTGAACATGCTTCCTCCTGAACTCATTAATGCCATGGGAATGAACGTTGGAACCACCTTGGTACCCTTTCTTTCCGGAACACTTTACAGTCTTCTTCTCTACTTGTTCCCCATGATTGTTTCCATCATTACGAACCACCGAATAATGGCCGCTCATGTTGATAAAGGAAGTATGTCCTATCTGCTTTCAACGTCGAACTCAAGAAAACGGATTGCTGTTACCCAAGCGATTTACAGTCTGATCTCAATAACAGCGATCTTTTGCTGGATTACGGTATTAACTCTTGTTGCATCATCTGTCATGTTTCCGGGGCTTATGGATATTAATAATTTCATTTGGCTTAATATTTACGCCCTACTGATGTATTACGCCATCAATGGCATCTGTTTTTTCGCATCTTGTTTGGCAAATGAAAGCAAGTATAGCCTTGGTCTCGGGGCCGGCATTCCTGTAGCGTTTGTATTGCTGCAAATGTTGGGCGATTCAGGAGAAACGTTGAGCTGGATTGGCAATATGTCATTGTACTCCTTGTTCGATCCGGTGCGATTGTTCGCGGGTGATAGCTTTGCGTATGTGGGAATGGCTGTGTTCGCAGGACTCGCAGTACTTCTGTATGGTGCAGGAATCGTTATTTTTGAAAAAAAAGATTTGCCCATTTAATCGTGGTATAGTTTGATCTATTCCCGTAAAAGGCCGCAATGATGAACAAACGCAAATGGGACGAAACAGGGTATACCTCTGCTTCGTCCCATTTGAACGTGTTATTACTCAACCGATATGTTTTTTTAATGGCTTTTGAGACAGCCACTTTTTTAGTGTCTACTTAAAACTACATCGGGAACTTCCGAATAATTATGTTATTCAAATGGATAGGTCCAAAATGTTTCTTTACCAAAACGACGCTTGATTTCTTCATCATTCAGCTCACGATTTCCGACAAGCTCCGCTGCCTGGAATTGTGAACGATGGGCACGAATGGACGCCATTTTTCTGTCCAGAAATTCGGATACATCAACGAATACATCCGGTTTGCCAATGTACTGTTCCTGATTATTAGCGAATGCCACACAGTGAACCAGTGGACGCTCAGCTACAGGTAGTTGAGCAATGGTACGAATAACAGCGGCTCCTGTCGCATCATGATCGGGATGAACACTGTATCCTGGATAGAACGTAATGACCAGCGAAGGGTCTAACTCTTTAAGTAGCGCCATGATGGTGTCTTCCAGTAACTGCGGATCTTCGAACTCCAGCATTTTATCATGAAAACCCAGCATCCTAAGGTCCTGTATACCAATCGCTTCGGAAGCTTCGATGAGTTCCTGTTTACGGATGGCAGGCAACGTCACTCGGTTGGCAAATGGGGGAATCCCCATGTTGCGCCCCATCTCGCCAAGTGTTAGACAAGCATAGGTTACATGTGCACCGCCATCTATGTATTTGGCTAACGTTCCCGATACAGAGAAAGCTTCATCATCTGGATGTGGATACACCACCAAGATTCGCTCATGCTCATTGTGTGTAGTATTCATGGTTATTCAATCCTCCGCTTTCATCAGAACATCTCTCGACTTAATTGTAACGCCACAACTAGTTTACCTTGACTGTCATGACCAGCTAGAATCAGTCTTTCTGCTTCCTGCTCATCAATGTGTGTCAGCCCTTCGGCATAGAGCCAACCTTGAGTCGTCTTCAGACCAACCCGGTAAGGACCTGTACCTGAGATGGAGCCCTGCGTATATCGAATGGCCGCATTGGTAATGAATGCCGATGCTGGATGTCTTGTACTGTCCATGTGCTGTGCGTAAGCACCTGATGTGAGTTCGAGATGTACGTATAAGTCCTGATCAGCAAGTTGATTAATCCGAAGTTGAATGTCTTGAGGTTTGATCGGTTGCATGGCGGCCTCCTTGTCTAATGTAATTGTACGAATTTCATTTTAACATAACCACGAGAGAATATACATGGAGTGACCCTGTCGCCTCTTATAGACCGTTCTCATGATAATTCAAGTTTGAAAACAAGAACAGATTTGCGTGTTTTTTTCTCTTTTTATTCATCGATGAACTCTATATTATGAAGTGTAGGCATGATGAACCTTGAATCTTAAATCTTAAATGAATCTTGCTCCAACATGTTTGGAAAGGAGTTAAACTTGGATTGAAACCTCTAATACAACTACTTCATTTTGGCTATCATCAGGCTATGAGCTGCATATTTCCTGTAGCGATCTTTGGAACATTGGCTCTCTCCAGCGTAATTCCGATTCCTTTCCTGCATCGATATGATGCCATCCTGCTTGTATTGCTTGGTGTGCAGTACCTGATGTATCGAAGCGGCTTGGAAACGCGGGATGAAATCAAGGTCATCTGTGTATTTCACATCATTGGCCTGGTGCTGGAAATCTATAAAGTATGGATGGGATCTTGGTCTTACCCTGAGCCAGCGTACACCAAAATCCTGGGTGTCCCTCTTTATAGCGGATTCATGTATGCAAGTGTAGCCAGTTTTATGTGTCAGGTGTGGCGAAGACTGCGAATGGACATGACCGGATGGCCTGGTTTTGCACCTTCCATGCTGCTCGGAGCAGCCATCTATATTAATTTTTTTACTCATCATTTTATGCCCGATTTTCGCTGGTGGCTGACGGCGCTTGTATTTATAGTCTTCTGGAAAACGTGGATAATCTACCGAGTACGGGCAACGACCTATCGGATGCCGTTATCGATCGCATTTATCATTGTTGGTTTCTTCATCTGGACTGCAGAGAACATCGCTACATTCTTCAATGCCTGGAAATATCCTGATCAGCATGATGCCTGGCAACTGGTAAGCTTTAGCAAAATTAGTTCGTGGTTCCTGCTGGTCATCATCAGTGTCATCATCGTTGCGCAGCTCAAGTATGTGAAGGCCAATCGAACGGCAGATGATCCAAATTCCATCTAACCATTACTTCCCTAATCATAAAAACAGCAGCACGCTTAGACTGGAAAATAAGTCTTCGAATGCCGCTGTTTTTTTGCGTGGTTCTATTCGAGATTATTCAACAAATAATGAGCCAAAACCATCTGCCTCTTCAATATCTTTGTTGAGTAAGAGTTTCTCCTTTTCATCGTATGCTTTGATCGTATAAGGAGGAGTCGCTGATGAAGGCAGGAATGCGTACCAGATTTGTTCGTTCTCACCTGCCTCAACCAGCTTCACATCGAAAGAGGCGGGCTTTCCATTTTCTTTGATTTCAACAGTTACACGCTTGATAGTGGAGTCTATTATATCACCAAACAGCATGGGAAACGGGGCCGAGACGTTTTCCAACTTCGGTATGCTTATATAATGCAACGCAAACTTGGATTCAACTGATTCATTAATGGAATATCCTCCACCCCATACCCATTTCCATCCGAAAATGTTCTTGCGGGTATACTCCATCTGAAGATTACTGTTGTCTTCCCGATCCTTTTTTTGTGTGAACAAAATCATGCCACCGTCTACAGCGTCCTGATGAATGAATTGGGAGGTATACAACTCCCCTCTAAATTCCTGAACTGCCCTCTCAGGACTGTTCGCTATAGGAATATGTATAGGTTCACTTAATCCCCAAACCTTGGATATCCGTTGATCGGCTAGCCCGCCAGCACGTTCATTCATATACATATATGTCAGGACTGACAAGGGCGTCAGTAAAATTACCATTGTGATAATTATCAGAATTCTCATGTTACGTTTGAACATCTCCAAGTGCACTCCTTATCATAACGATGAAATATTAAATACAATCACTCTGATATTACCATAATTAGCATATGAGTTCTTGTTTGAGTATAATTCGTACAATCAAAAAAGGCCGCCAAGGGCGACCTTTCAAGTCATTCATCAAAGCTATTCTCCCAGAAAGATTACTTCGGTTTCCAATTCAACTTGGAACGTATCATATACTTTCTTCTGAATAAATTGGATCAGATCCATATAATCCTGGGCAGTAGCGTGATCCACATTTACGATAAAACCTGCATGCTTCATGGAGATTTCAGCACCTCCTATGCGAGTGCCCTGCAAGTTACAATCCTGAATCAGTTTACCGGCAAAATGTCCTTCGGGTCGTTTAAATACACTTCCACAAGAGGGGAATTCAAGCGGCTGCTTGGATTCTCTCAGGAACGTTAATTCCTTCATTTTGCTTGCAATATCTTCCTTGTTTCCTTTTTTGAGCCCGAATTCGGCCTCCAGTATGATATAGTGATCCATCTTGAAAAGACTATTTCGATAACCAAATTTCATCTCTTCTCGCGGGATCTCCAACACTGCGCCGTCTTTGGTGATCACAGTCGCACGTTCAACAACATCGGCGATCTGACCGCCATAAGCACCCGCATTCATGTAAAGTGCGCCCCCCGTGCTGCCGGGAATACCGCAAGCAAACTCCAAACCGGTCAAGCTATGCTCCAAAGCAAGTCTGGATACATCAATGATATCAACGCCGCTTTGCGCAATCATAGTGTCCCCGTTCACTTTAATTTGATCGAAGTGGCTAAGAGAAATCGTTACTCCCCGGATGCCCCCGTCTTTAATAATGACGTTTGAGCCTTTTCCAATGACCGTCAGAGGTAACTGATGTAAGTTGGCAATTTCCACGATTTTAGTGATTTCGTCTATCGTTGTTGGATGGATGAGAATATCTGCGTTACCACCTATTTTAATAAACGTGTGATTTTTTAGCGGTTCATTGAATTTCACTTTTTCCAAAGGTATCTGATGCTCAAAAATATTCATGATTTTCTCTCCCTGAATTCATAAAGAAATGATTGCACCATCGCGAAAATGAGATGCTCCTTCTTTATTATATGCTAAATAGGAGATTTTGTTTGAAATTATGTTGTTTTCATTATAATTAATCGCATTCTCTTTAGATTTTGAACTTTTCCGTGAGTTCATGAAGACGTGATGCCCGCATTAAGAATCAGCATGTCAATGTTCCGATCACTCGCCAGAAACCGCTCGGCAAAAGCACGAACACTGGATATTTCAGCGAGGTCCAATACATCTATTTCAACACCTTCCAGACCAGAAAGTGCTTCCTTCGCAACCGCTGGACGACGTGCAGTCACCACTACACGGGCTCCCGCATTAACAAGCGCACGTGTCGTCTCCAACCCGAGGCCGGAATATCCCCCCGTTACAATAGCAAGCTGTCCTGACAAGTCCAGATCTTTCAATACATCCTCCGCTGTACTGTTATGATTGAAGCCAGAGCCCATTTTATGTTGTAAAGTTCTAGTATTATTTCCCTGTGTCATTCTGTACATCTCCTTGGCAATATTTCTCTTCTTCTTCAAAGTCTACACCCTAGAGCGTGCTCTAAGTCAATTTTGGAAGTGAATACATCACCTCGCAACTTCTCCGTGCAATCTGCAAAGTGAAAAAGCCGCTAGTTAGCGACTTTCGTTGAAAAGATTATAGTCACCTAAGGTTACGAATCACCCTGAACGGTGGATAACGAAACAAGGACCGGGCTGGCGAAATCGGGGGCCTCTTTTCCTTTGGGATTATGAAGACAGAATAGAAATGCGTCCCCTTCTTCTGATTTCCATACCATATAATCGCTAATTCCTTCTTCACCAGAAGCCTGAAGATAGAGCTCAGCATAACCAAGCGGGTGTTCTACCAGTTCTCCACTATAATCGGATACCTTACCGGCTTTTTCTAATTCTTCTTTACCCGCTGTCTCCAGTTCTGCCAGATTATAATCCGAAGGCAGCGGTTCAATATCCACATAATAGTCAGCGTTACTAGTCAGTGACAGACGGCCTTGAGCAGCATTGAATGTGAATTTTTCGAATACGTACAAGGAAAATCCTTCTCCTTGTTGCAAGGTCGCTTCGAGTGATTGATTGCCATCTGCGGTCAACATTTCAAATCTTTCGGTCTGTTGACGCTCCGTTTCATTTGCTTCTTCTGTTTCCCCCGCTGTTGTTGATGGTTTCGGGCTAGCCGAAGGTTCATCACTAGCAGAGCAAGCTGCAAGTGTTAGAACCATAATGATTAATGAGATACTCATTATAATAGAACGTGGTTGAAACATCAGGTTCATTCCTCCCTGCCTATATTCTGTGCTCACATGTTATTACCCATGACTGAGACTAGGAATCCATAGGTCCAACCTATGAGTTTATCCATAATTAGTATTTCCCTTGATCCGTTCCAGTTTGTAAAATATGGAGAAAACCTCAAGGAGTGATGAGCACATGGAATTCTCAGTAAAGCAGCTGTTTGATAAGGTAGCCCAAGATTATGATGTGCAGCGAAAGCAGCTTATCCCTTGTTTTGATGATTTTTATGGAATGGCTCTGGATCTAATGGAAAGTTCGCTCGATTCGCCACGTATTCTTGATCTGGGTGCAGGAACGGGGCTTCTCTCCGGATTGGTCCTGCAAAAATATCCTAATGCACGATTAACCTTAATCGACATTAGTGATCAAATGCTCGAAGGGGCACGTCGAAGGTTTGCTGATGCTACGCAAGTAGAGTACTTGGTAGGGGATTACTCAAAGCATAACTTCACCAGTTCCTACGATATGATTATTTCCTCCCTGTCTATTCACCATCTGACCCACGCTGATAAGAAAAAGGTGTTTGAAACTGTAAATAAGCTTTTAGAACCAGGTGGTCGCTTTATCAACGCAGATCAAGTTCAGGGAAGAACCCCCGATACAGACACCTATTACCGCCAGCGCTGGTTAGAAGCAATTCATCAAAGTGGTTTGTCTGAGGAAGCCATCTCGGCTTCAATAGAAAGACGCAAGGTGGATATCAATGCCACGCTGGAGGATCAATTGGTGTGGTTGGAGGAAGCTGGGTTTCGCGTGGCAGATTGCATGTACAAATACTTGGACTTTGCAGTGTTTTATGCGCAAAAATAAAAAAGACCGGATTATGGGCAAGCTATGCCGTGATCCGGTCTTCTCACATATTTTTCATTCTGAATCACTTATTTCAGCGCTGCTGGCAACTTAACACCGAGAAGCTTGCCTTCGGCTTGGATAATGATCATTCCGTTTGTCTTCAACGTCGTGTTGTGCAGATCTCCTTCGGTGGAGACTCGAAAGACGGGTTGACCCGACATCATATTGATGGCAAGCAAAGTCCCGTTACGTTGCGCTCGATACATTCCTTTGCTGTAAACATCCATCTGAGAAATGGGAGCATCCCCATGCCATTGAACCTCTTGACCATTAGCCAACTTGATGCCTGTGAGTTCACTGGTGTCGAGGTTCTTGTATATCAGTCGTTCCTGTACAATGCCAAGCAACGCCATCTTGTCCCCGTAAGGTCGCTGAAAAGTTCGAAGGGGCGCTGTTCCCGACTTAGTCAAATTCAACGGATACTCCGCTATCTTGTCTCCCTGTTCAATGTACAGTTTGTCTTTATGAACAAGTATACCTCCTCGACCATTCGTATACGGTGGGTCTCCCGGCATTGTCCACGTATACTCCTGACTTCCTTTTAACACACCGGTCTTCAGGTTGTATGCGTTGATCTTCCATTCGCGTTCAGGTGACGAATCATATTCCTCCAGCATTGGAGAATAGGTGTCCACCGAATACACAAGACCGTCTTTGATCTGAAGAGCTCGCCCCTGACCAAAATGATCCCATAGCTTTTTGCCCGTTTTCTTGTCATATGCATTAAGCTGAATGGATGTAAGTGCCCCTTGGACAAAAAAAGTTCTCAGCACCACACCATTAGACTCTTCGAGATATTCGGTGCCATGACCTTCACCCAGCGGTTCATCCACCTCCCAACGCAGTTTGCCTGACTTGATATCCAGTGCGAACGTTGTACTTCCTTTAATCACATAGAGGGTATCTATCGTTGGAATCAGGACTTCTGTACGTTGATACGTATCAATCCAGGTGGATGTGACAGATTGCCATTTTGCTTTGCCTGTTTTTGCATTCAATGCATAAGGCTTATGATCACTGGTCAGTCCGTAGAGGACGCCGCCCTGATAGGTGATATAAGGTGTCAGATCTTTGCCGTAAGTCCACAGCCGTTTACCTGTTTTGGCATCGAGTGCAATTAACTTTGATCCTGCGAACGTGAATACTTTACCTTCTTCTGCGACGGCATTAAACCCGATATACATGTCATTCATTTTCATATAATTATCCACCTTCGCAGTCCAGGCAGGCTTCAATTCAGGTACAGTGATATGTTGATAGGAATACCAGTTACGGATGGATACATCCGATGATTCTGCGTATGCCTCTGCCGGCAACACGCCGATGACTCCGTGAACCATCAACATTCCGGCAGTAAGGCCTGCAATGATGGGTCTTCCTGTTCTTCTTTTCCAATGCTTATTCATTTGACGTTTACGTATATTGATCATGAATAGCGATTCCTCCTGTTAAAATGAGCCTGATATATAACTACATAAATATAACGTGTGGTGAGTCCAAATAGTTGCCTGATTGTTAAATTATTCAAATAAATTATCAAAAAAGCCGCCACTAGGCGACTTCTTGATAATTGTATTTTTTCGGTGATAAGTTGCATATGACTCTTTAATGAAGTTTCTGCTTTACTTTAATTCAATCTGGAATACATCACCCGCGTCCCCACCAAAAACGACAAAACCACTTTTCGGGAGCTTCGTCGATTCCTGATTGGTTGCTACAGAGAAGTCAACCATTTCCCCTTTATCATTATACACTGCGTAACCTCCGGTCTTCGGAGAATCCACCGTGATGGATTTATTACCCGATCGGGCGTCGATCGCATACCACCGGGCTTGACCGTTTGCCGGAATAGTTGTAATTCCTTTTTTCCCACCAAAGATTGGAGTAATTGCATCCTCTGCAATGTATTCCTGTCCATCCTGAATCAAAATCTCAGCGCCATTCTTCGTGTAAAATTGCAGATCAAATGCGTCTCTTCCATTCATCACAGGAATCTGGGCGACATTCTCTGCGTTGTCCGTATCCTTGATTTGCGTGCCATTGGCATAGCCATTTTTGGCATCAACGGACAGGTTCTTGATCAGCATCGATGGAAGCAGATAGAAGATCGACGTTATTTTTTCATCCAGTGCGTAATATTTCGAGCCGTCACGAGCTGTCCATTTCTCTTTGGTTGTTGCGTCCAGCGCATTATGCTCCAGTTTTTGATAATCATACGTGTTCATCACCGTCTGGCCTATGCCGGGTAACGTTATCATGCCCTGAACTTTAACATACACCTTGTCATTACGTTCCTTCACAAAGCTAGCTTTCACACTGCCATCCTCACTTGTAAAATGTTCGTCGCCTGTGTACACATATTTCTGCTCAGGAATAATGCCTCCCAGCAAAGCAGGCAGTTGCATCTCACCATCCTTGATCTTTATGTCCAATGTCTCTCCTACCGTACCATAGAGACCGGAGTACGCGCTTAATTCTGTTGGCATCTTCACTTTGTCCGGTGACGAGAAGGACTGATCGGGTTTAACCTTGTCAATGATGCCCTGATCCTCCAGGACTTCCAGCAGCACTTTGCTGGCAAACATCTGATTGTAGACGGAAGATCCGCCAGATGACAGAACCGCCATTGAAATATCATGTTCGGGTATAGTGATTAACACGGCGTGGTACAACATGGTATCTCCGCCTTTGGCTAACGCGGTAATCCCATAATCGCTGAACGGTGCAAGGTCAACCGCGTCCCAACCCAAGCCATAATTAATCGTATTTTGTTCATCAGATACCCATATGCCCTTACGATACTCATGAGATTGCATGGCCTTCACAGCAGATTCGGACAGAATATCCGGTCTGTTCCCCATTAAAACCTCTCCGAATTGACTCAATTCCTCTGCGGTGGAGTACACCCCGCCTGTACCGATAATATTTGCATTCTCCGTAGGCATCGTCATCTCAAGTGTAGGCCAATACGTTTCGGATAACTGCGCTCTGTCAAAGGAATCCAAGGGTGTCTTCGTTGATTCCAACTTCAACGGCTCGCTAATGTACTCGGCGATATATTCGCTGTAGCTTAACCCACTCACCCGTTCCACCATAAGCTCCAGTAACTGGAAGCCATCATTGCAGTAGACGGAAAAGGCACCCGGCTTTGATTTCAGTTTTTCAGACTGAAGTTTGAGCAATAACTCATCATGATTGCGGGTGTCATTATCCTCAAACAGCATGCTGTTTCCATAATGTGTACCGTAAAGACCGGATGAATGATTCATCAACATGCGCGGTGTGATTTGAGTATAGCGCGCATCTGCCATTTTAAAGTCCTTGATATACGAAGTAAGCGGCTCATCCAGATCTATTTTGCCGGAATCGACCAGCTTCATGGCGGCTGCCGTAACAACCATTTTGCTAACCGAGCCTATGCCATACATGCTATCCTTGTCTACTGGCTTCTGTGATGCCTTATCGTGCAGTCCTACGCTATCTGATAAAATGTATTGCCCTTCATCCATAATCGCATATTGCACACTGGTGACACCGTAGTTTTGCACCATCTCCTTGGCGATCTGCTCCGCCCGTGCCTCAATCGTACCGCTGTTACTCGCCTCTGCGCTGACATCTGCCATCGGTGTAATTACAAGCACCGCTGTACATAAAAGACAAATTAATTTCTTCATCCCATGTCCTCCCTCAAATGTTCTTATGAATGAATTCATCATAACCGGGAAGAGGCAGATCGAACGCAAACGGACCCTGAATGGAAAAAAACAATCCCCGAACGGCAGGTTCAGGGATTGTCCGTGTGAAACGGAAGCACAACCATATTGTTAAACTTTCGATGCTGATGCTCAATACTCATATGTCCACCATATTTCTCGCACATTCTCGATATATTGGTTAGACCGATCCCATGGTACTCCGGATTGGGTTTCTCACTTTTCAACTCAATTATTGGTTGCTCTACATGATTCATAATCTGGATGACGAGAGCTGATGCCGTGGAATGAATGGCAATAAGGATATATCGATCCTCCGCCTGTCTGACCTTCTTGGAGGCTTCAATTGCATTATCAAGCATGTTACCAAGCACCACACACAGATCATAGCGATCGATCTGGATATGTTGCGAGTGAAGCTGGATTTTGGTGTCGATTTTGATTCCGTTTGCCTGCCCCATAGCCAAGGTATTCGTAACGAGTGCATCAATGACCAGATTGCCGGAGTTCACCCGCTGGTATGCACCTTCAATCGTATTTAACGTAGACTTGATATGGTCACCTGCTGCCGCCAGTTCGTTACGTTGGATACATTCATCAATATACAGAAATTGCTGATTGATATCATGGATGATGGATTTAATATTTTTGAAACTGTGAACCGTCTTCTCATAGTTGGCATCCTGGTAATCCATCTGACGTTGCAAATCGGCATTTTCATGCGCGAGCTGTACCTTTTCCACCATATTATCGAATACATAAACAATGAACACATTGAGAAAAAGAGAACCCAGCACAGAAAAGACGTAGAATATGTTTTTTTCACTATAAATGGAGGCCACATTGATCTGATAGATTGTAATCATCGGTACGATGAGAAACATCAAATAATAACGATAATGCACTGCAAAACCTCTGCGTTTGGCGACTAGGCGGACAACTTGAATAACAATGAACATGATGCTGCAACCAAGCAGCATCACTTTGGAGAGAATCCAGTGGTCTTCACCATTGAATTGTTCCCATGAAATGAAGTCTCCTGTGGATTCCAAAACGCCAAGAATATATACTGCTATAGTATTCGCCATCGTAATCAAAACCCCATACAGGATGGTAAAAACAAGCTTGATTTTAAGCTCCACTTCATAGGATTGTGCCAGACTGAAGATTAATAACAGAGCAACAGCAGTTGAAACAAGATCGGAGAAGGAAAATGCCAAATAAAAATAACCCAGTATAACAAATGCCATGAAATAGATCGTTCTCTGTGGCTTCCGCTTGGACTTGCCCAGCACAGAATCAAAATAAAAATTGGCCTGAAACGCCATGAGCAAGGTCACGAAGATGATGGAAAAAATCATATAGGTATCCATATCATTGAATCCTCATAATCATAAATTTAGTGTAAGCATCCTTAACTTCCTTGACCTTGGATCGGCCTATGGGCAATTCTGTCCCATTTAACATAACGACTTGAGTACCGGAGAACTTCTGCACATGCATCAGATTAATGATAATCGAACGATGAATCTGCAAAAAACCATGATCTTTCAAACCGATAGCGTAACTGGTTAAAATGCCTTTGGTCTCATGGACATGTTCCTGTGTCACAAAATTCAACTTGTTCTTGATCGTTAAACTTTTGACAACCTCAATCCAGAGAATATCATCATATTTCAGCAGCAGTTCATCATAGTCTGACTTGATTAGTACATACTTTTTGTCCAATGCCTGAAAATATTGACACAGCTTGATCATCTTTTCCTCGAAAACGTGCGGTTGGATCGGCTTGATCAGATATTGAAAGGTGATGACATCGAAGCTTTCCACCATGTATTCCGGATAACTGGTCAGGAACATAATCTGTACATCCAGAAATTTCATGTTCCTGATCTCTTTGGCAGTCTGAATCCCGTTCATTCCGCCCATCTCTACATCCATGATGAGAATATGAAATGTATCCCCAACCTCTCTGTAGTGGGAGAGCAGTTGTTCACCAGAGGTGAATAGGCTAATTTGAAAATCAAAATTGGTTTTTAGGGATAAGGAGACCAGTATCGTTTTCACACGTTCTCGCTGCTGCTCCTCGTCATCACAGATTGCAATATTGAACATGGGGGAACATCCGCCTTTCATCGACATCGACTCTGAATTTCACTCTCGAATATACTATTTTAACATAGGTTTCGGAGTCGAATTGGGATGAAATGCAGTATTCCGACCCTAAAACGCAGATCACCAAAAAAAGTCGCCACATTGGCGACTCTTGAGCTTCAAACCTTTTCCAGCCGATTCCTATGAAAAATCCGGTCTCTTATTCTGTTTTTTTGGGCACAGCATGGCGGTAATATCGTATTACCTTGCGATACATCGTCTTGTCCTTTAATTGATTGAATATAAAGGGGTCAGGTTTGACATTCACCTCAATAATCCAGGGTTTTAGACTGTGGTCCAGTCCGATATCCACACCAATTTGCTTAAGATACGAGTACTTTTTCTTCATATGACGAGCTATACGCAGGCTAAGCTCATTCATCTCCTCAATCAGTTCATTCCTGCGTTTTGTGGATGCATGCGATTGTAACAGCTTGTGAATATCCATCGGTGTACCACCACTATGATAATTGGTTACGATTTTTTTGGGATGACCCAGTCGGCCGATGATTCCGGTAGCTTCCCAATGTTTGGTCGGGCTTAGCTGTATCATCACTCGGATGTCAAAACGTCTGTTATTATGCTTAAGCAGATGGATTCCTCTCTGAATCAGATAACTTCTTTTATGCACCAAACGAGTCAGACTGTTATAAAACGATTCAAAACTGTCAAACGTCAGGCGTTTTTGCTCGATCTGATAGACATAATGTTGATGACTGTCCATCTCGGCTTTAATAACACCCATCCCGAAAGTACCTCTCTCGGGTTTGACATAGACCATGCCATATTTGCTGATCATGGATTTCAGATTCGTTTTGTTATATTTCTGTGTGTCCGGGATAAACGGTTTAATAGATTCATTATTAATGATCAATTTTGTTTTTAACCACTTGCTTCTTAACGGCTGCAATTTATCAACTCCCATGTCGTAAACTCTCCCTTCAGCAACCACATCAAAGCCTGCTGTTTGATCAAGATCCTGCATGCATTATATGTACTATCGATAATGGAACCCTCAACAAAAGCCCCTATTCGTAAAAATGTATATTTGCACATGCCCTGACCAAACCACTTTTGCACACATACCATAGAAGAAGTTATCACGATTTGTGTAAGGAGTTGAGAAGATGTCCGTCCAGCGTGGAATTCAGTGGAGTAATGCGCCTAAGATTGATGTTCTTATACCAGCGATCGAGAAAGACTTGGCTACCCTTCCCCTCGTCATCGATAACATTCGCCGTTATGTAAAACATCCCATTGGAAGCATATATATTGTTTCTCCGGTCAGCACCAAAATCAGAAACCTTTGTTCACGTAAAAACTGCATTTTTGTTAATGAGCGATCCGTATTGCCTATAACCAAAAACGAGATACACTACCAGTCCTCCCGATGGAATCGGTCAGGCTGGTTATATCAGCAGCTGCTCAAAATGAACGGAGATTCCATTGTGAAGGCAAAGTACTTTCTAGTTATGGATGCGGACACCGTACTGATTAAACCTCATTCATTTATTGTAGAAGGCAAAACGGTATTTTACTGCCGTGACTGGAGCCAGCCGGAATATTTCAA
The DNA here is from genome assembly GCF_050990605.1 of Paenibacillus amylolyticus. Taxonomy (GTDB): domain Bacteria; phylum Bacillota; class Bacilli; order Paenibacillales; family Paenibacillaceae; genus Paenibacillus; species Paenibacillus amylolyticus_H. Next base: position 2,932,589 of record NZ_CP158832.1, on the reverse strand, counting down.
TACCTATCGCAAGTTGTTAGGCATGAAAGCGCCGCGTCCCCGCTCTTTTGTCACCCATTATATGCTGTTCGACAAATCGAAACTCGCTGCCTTAAAACAGAAAATTGAAGCGGTTCATAAGCTCCCATGGTATAAAGCGATCATTTCCAATATCAATAAAAAGAAGCAGTTTGGTTTCTCCGAGTATGAGACGTATGCCAATTATATGTATACGAAGAACCCAGGCAGCATGGTCCTTAGGAGTTCCATGAACAAAAGTCTGAATGTGAACGCTTCTTCGTTAGAAAAGCAACAAATCTGTAATCTGGCTCTTAAATACCGTTCTCTTTCCTTTCATAAACGGAAAATCTACAGTAAAGCTCCCTGAGCTTAAGGAGGAAGCCCATGCATATCGTACTGCTGTGCGGCGGCTCTGGCAAAAGGCTATGGCCGTTATCCAATGAGCTTCGCTCCAAGCTGTTCATAGATATACTTCCATCACCCGCTGGAGGTAGGGAATCCATGATCAGCAGAGTATGCCGCCAGCTTGACAGTTCACGCCTAACGGAATCAACGCTCATTATTTCACATCAGGATCAGGCTAGTATTACGGTTCGACATACTCAAGGCAAAATACCAGTCATCGGGGAACCTTATAAACGAGGCACGTTTACTGCGGCTGCCTTAGCGACGTTATATCTGCAATCCTTCCGAATGGCCAAAGATGACGATGTGATCTGTATCGCGCCAGCTGATGTGTTCGCAGGTGAAGATTTTTTCAGCAACTTCCATTTACTTCCGGACATATTAAGTCATTCTCAAGCCGATATCGCTTTAATTGGGACAAGGCCTACACATGCTTCAGAACAGTATGGATACATCCTGCCGGGTAGGGAAGAACGTAATGCTTATGCGCCTATAACACGATTTATAGAAAAACCCGAAGCCGCCATTGCTGAAGCTCTGCTACAACGTGGGGCACTATGGAACAGCGGTGTGTACGCGTTCACCGTCGCGTTTATGATATCCCATATTAAAAAAATGGGGCTTCCGGTTCATTATGATCAATTGTCATCCCTGTATGAAGCGTTGCCTGAACGCAGTTTTGACAAGCATGTTGCAGAAAAAGCGCAGCGGGCCGTAGTCCTGCCTTATAAGGGAGTATGGCAGGATATCGGAAGCTGGGATACGCTGTGCGCACAGTTAGATTCCCATGTAATGGGACACGGTGGAATCTCGGGCTCTTCCTCCGATTCTTATATTATTAATGAGCTCCCCTATCCCATCCAAGTCATTGGTGTACCAGGTATTATCGCTGCCGCAAGCCCGGATGGCATTCTCATTGCCAACATAAATAATTCAAATGAAATTAAAGCGCAATTGGGTAGCTTGTCAATAAAACCAATGTATGGTGAAGCAGCCTGGGGCAGTTATCGTGTCATTGAAAGTTCGGTAGAAGATGAGAATACAACTGTAACCACATTAAACATAACGGTTCTACCGGGCAAACATATCGGATTGAACTGGCATAGAACTGGGTGTAGAGCATGGACCGTGCTTGCAGGCAGTGGGCAAGTGCTTGTCAATGGAAAGGTCATGCAAGCGAGTATGGGCAATCAGTTCGCGATTACCAAGAAGAGTCTCTTTTCTATTCTGGCTGAAACCAGGCTGGTGATTCTTGAGGTCCGGATCGGAGTAACAGAGGATAAAGGCAACATACTTTTTGAAGAAGAAGATTGGAATGTAATCCTAGAAAGTGCAGGTTCATCAAATGCTTAATGGGAGAATGAACCAAATTCAATCTGCGTGTCTTATAGCCCCTTCCATTCGCGGAAGGGGCTCATTAACATAATTAAGGGAAACCTGACACTTCTTCTCCCTATATCTTAGTTAAACAACTTGCGAAGTTCCTCTACTTCCAGACGTGCAACTGGCTGGTAAGCGGAACTTTGTACATAACGCTGGAAGCTGTATAACAACTGTCTGCCCTCCAATGTAGTCATCAGACGCTCCAGATTCAGTGCTCCCATCAGCACTCTCCCCTTCCGGACCCGGCACTCCATCAACAGGCCGAGCTTGTGGTTTCGCTCAAAATTGTCAATGGTCTGAACGATCGGATTCAACTCTTTATCCAACTCATCCAAGATGATCGATGACGACTCGGACACGATGCTCCACCACGGATAAGTTGAGTGCTCCTCTGTGACAAAATGTTCGAAGGCCGGATGATCCTGTTGAATTAACAAGCCCATTGTGCCCACAGGAACTTCTCTTTTCATATTCTCCGAGATGGATCGGAACATAGGGTAAGACCAGAAATCGGTGCTATAGAAACCTTGGATCGCGTGTTGAAGCTTATTGGGATTTGGGAAAAGTAAAATATCCTCGCCCTGCTCAAGCAGCGCCAACGCCTGTTCCGAGATTTCGGTAAATAGATTCAAACCGCTCAGGTCCACTTCCTCCTGACTCGGGTAGATCCACAGGTCGTAAGACTTACGGATATCCGTACCCGGAATGGACAGTCTAAGCTCCACTTTGGTCATATTGGAGACTTCAGGAATGCGAATGCTGATATCCGTGATATTCACATAATGTTCTCCGTGGAACGCTGGCAGATTAACTTCACCTTCCACAAGAATACTTCCTTCAATCTCCTTGCTTTGAAGTACCCATTTCAATTGGAATCCATCCAACACTAGTCTGCGGAAGTAACTTAGTTCAATGTGTGCTTCGAACAATTCACCCGCTTGATAATTATATTTGGGGAATCTCGCGAGCAGCACAGCGTCGGAACAGAATGTTCTCCACTCCTCCGGTGTAATCATGCCCTTGGAATCCATGAATGCGTCCAGTACACCCACCAGCGCTGTCCCCTGACCACTGAAATCCTGGAGATCCAGCAGTTGGAACCCTGCTAGTTGTTTCGAACGAAAAGCAGCCTCCAGTTCCTCCTTGTAACATGCGACCGCGAGCTTACCAGAGGCTCTGAAGTAGGCTTCCGCAAGATGTCCCAGTCCTTTAGCATTCAGACGCTCTCGAAACACTTCGAAATTCTTGGCTTTGAGAGAACCCGTATACTTGTTGATCTCCTCGAAATTAGGAAACGTGGCGTACTGTCCAATTTCATGCGAGATGATTGGTACGTGTGACACAAGTTGGTCACTTCCAGCTTCGGCCTGCACTGTTTTGGAACCTGTCCCATACTGAATCTGAATCTCTTTCTCCCCAGTCTGACCAGAAGGGTCAGCATCGCTGCCTTGCTCAGGTACAATGTTAGAATCGTAATCTTTCAATGTATTTGGCAGGTCGGTCTGCACGTGACCGAGCGGAGCATCACACATCGCATATGAACCTCTGAACAGGCGCTCTTTGGAGAAACGAACCCCGCAGAAGAATTCACTTTCCTCCAGAATGTCCGGCACAAACTGAAAGTTATTGGAACCTTCGGTGTATAGATGACGAGGATCATATGCTTTGTATGCCTTCAAAATGGAATTTAGTCTGTCCTTGCTTCCCCATAGTTCATTCCCCATGGACATCATGACAAACGAAGGATGATTACCAAAAGCTCGCAGTATCGCAAATCCTTCGCTAATCAAGTAATCCTGCTCGTCTTGATTATGCCCATCCGAAGATTCATCCGTAATGGTTCCCCAGAACGGAAGCTCAGGCTCCATATAGATGCCTAACAGATCCGCTGCTATAAAAGCAGCCTCTGGAGGACAGCAGGTATGGAAACGGTAGTGATTAATACCGTAGGACTTGGAGATGGCGAGAATGCGAACCCATTCATCCACATCTGTTGGCGTGTATCCCGTGAGCGGAAAGATCAGCCCGTCATGTTTGCCTCGAAGAAACGTTTTGCGACCATTAATGGTGAATTTGTCTCCAGCAGCCCGAAATTCCCGTAATCCCGTCCATACTTCGATGGAATCCAGCACTTTGCCGTCCTGATCTTGCAGATGAATATGAAGCTGGTACAGGTTAGGTTCATCATCACTCCATAACATCGCATCTTCGCCAATCTTGTACGTCAGCTGGATTTCCTGCGAATCCGGGGCGAAAATCTGTTCCTCGGTCGTATACACCGGATCTGCACTGACTGCAACAGCCGAGACCACGATTCGTACTTCTTGCAGGTCACCAACAAGTGTTGCCTTGATCTCGAAAGATCGAGTCGCAAGATCGGGATAGACCTGAACATTATCCAGGAAAACACGCTCAAAAAATTGAAATTCCAATTTCCCGGTGATGCCGTTCCAATTCGTCTGCGTGTCTTCGGATGTAAGGTGACCACCTTTGGTTGGATAATTGGTATTGTCCACTCGAATGGTAATTGTATGAGTCCCAGCGGTTAGCCCTGTCTCAATCTCGTAACGATGAGGTGTGTTCAGACTCTTTTGTGTTCCGCATTCCACCCCATCAATCCAAACTGTGGTTACTCGTGTTCGTTCCAGATGCAAGAAGCAACATTTTCCAGCCAAGTGTTCGGGAATTTCAATCTCTCGTGAAAACCAGGCATATCCTTCAAACAAATACTCATCCGTCAGCGCACCGATTAACACATTCTCGTTTTTCTTGCCCTTGGCCGCATGAGATGTAGTATTTGGCAATGTAATAAAATCTGAGAAATTCAAACCACGTTCCACCTTATGTTCATCGAGTTGGAGTTTCCATAAGCCTTCCAGATTTATTGCAGCTATCATGCTAGTGTCCCCTTTTAGATTCATATGATTGATACAAGTAATCGCTTCCAATTAACAGAAATCGTTTTCGAAAATCATACCTGTATTATAAACTCGCTTGACGCCCCTCGGATAGATCATTTACAAATAAAAAAGTCGCCAACGCTGGCGACATCTTATGGATACATATCCTGTATCCTGAACAATTTTAAAATATGGTGGGAACCATGCCCCCGTCCATTCGGATGGGAGAGCCTCTGAAGGCTGAAGCATATGGGCTGCATACAAATGCCGCGAGTCTGCCTATTTCACTTGGCTTGATGAATCGCTGTAATTCGGACTGTGGCAGATTACTCTTCATAAAGTCTTTCTCTTTTTCCTTGAAAGTCAGTGCCTCATCAGGGTATATGCCCTCAATGATTTTTTGAACGTTTTCCGACAGGGTTGGACCTGGCAGGATCGTATTGATTGTAACCTCGGTGCCTGCTGTCAGTTTGGACAAACTTTTGGATAATGAAAGCAGCATTGACTTGGTCATGCAATACTGTGGCATCTGGCCTGAAGGCATAAGAGCTTCTTCACTTGCGATGAAAATAATACGCCCGTCATTGTTCTTCACCATTTTAGGTAAATAAAATTGAGACAAACCATTGGCAGCCAGCACATTAGTACGGAAATATTTTTCCCACACTTCATCATTTACGTCTTCATAACTCATGATCTCATATATACCCATACTATTAATTAATATATCAACTTCGGGAAATTTCTCAAATAAAACTTGGCGTTGCGCTTGATCTACAAGATCAGCCGTGGCCTTTTGCGGAGAGGTCTCCGGAAAATGGGCCTTAATTTCCCGAACTGTTTGTTCCACCTCTTCATCATTGCGTCCATTAATTAGCACATGAACACCTTCTCGGGCGAGTTCCATGGCAATTGCTTTACCAATTCCTTTTGTTGATCCTGTAACTAAGGCTGTTTTCTCTTTTACTCCCATATCCATCCTGCATTTCTCCTTCTTGATTACAACTATCCGGCAGCTATTTCTTGAACATTGCCAACAGATTCATGCTCCGGGTAGATATAATATTACGCAGTCTGAGGGGCCTAGTAACTAGCACTTTACGCCAGAATTATTGCCTTACACGCCAATTTGAAGGTGTATCCCCTTCCCAATTTCGGAACGCACGATAGAACGAATTCTGGTCTTCATATCCAACCAGAAATGCCACTTCTCTGATATCGAGCGAAGGATCCGCAAGGTACTCTCGGGCCTGCTCACGTCTAGCCTCGGTTAATAATTGCTTGAAGTTTGTGTTCTCCTCCGTCAGTCGCCGCTGCAAAGTACGATCACTCATGCGAAGCTCTTTGGCCACCGTCTGGATGTCAGGGCGCTTTCCTGTGAGGCTGCGTTTCATAATCCATTTGACCACTTCAGTAACGGAACGATTGCTCTCTTGTTCGTCCAGCGACCGATCCAGAGCCGGGGTCAGAATCTCCAGTAACTCTTCGTTATACGATAGAAATGGAAGGCTCAGATCTTTCCGTTCCAGCGTCAGCCGATTATAGTTGGAATTCGTATCGACTCGGCAGCCTAAGTAAGACTCAAGGATGGCTACATCACCCATCGGTTGGGAGAACTCAACCCGTTTTGCAATCAAAGGCTGTCCGGTGCCCCTCCGTCCAAGTTCGATCAGAAATGCCAGCGTGATACCAACCAGTAATGGCGGACCTTGTTGCTCCTTTTGTAACCATTGGAGTTCAATGATACATTCCTCAGCTGCTTCGGTAATCTGTAAACTTTCTGGGGGACACATTTGCTTGTAACGGACCATTCGATTCAACGCATCACGATAATCACGAGCATGGTACATCGCCAAAACAGGCGGAGGATACTTCGATATTTCATATCCGGTTGCAAGTTGGATGATACCCTCGGCGGTGTCCCCAATGAGATCAGAGTACGCCTGCCAGATTGCAAAGTATTGAGATTGGGTCACTACAGGTTTATTTATTATCTCAAGAGATAGTTGTGCTGTGCGAGCGATGTCGTCAGCACCAATCCCTAATTGATGTAATCCAGCCCAAAAGCCTGGGTGAACCTTAATTCGATCATTCGGTTGAGGTTGCATGTGTACAGACTCCTTTAACTTGTTCCATTAATATTCTGATTTCTAATTATAGAATGGATGATACGAAAACACGACTACCCATGAAGGGTCAGTCGTGTTCAAGTCAATCATTCAGTATATTATAAAAGAATGCACATTTGTTTGCCATTTTCACAATGTTCAGTTACTCGTTCAACGCAGTTTTGATCAGGGCATTCACCCGTGAGTTAAACAGCAAACCGATATGGGATACGAGGGAAACGGAAACGTTATTCGCCCCGTTCAACCGGGAAAGTGCCGGGGACACAATCATGTCACTGGTGGAATAGATCGAAGTCACCTTTATTCCACTCGGAGCTGTCGTTGTGGTCAATCGATTAGCCCCGCCAAGGGTAATCAACTTATCCACTTTGGAAGCGCCTCCACGGTTAAGTATGTAATAGAGACTATTAGCTCCACCCATGCTATGAGCTATAATATTGACTTTTGTATGACCCGTTTCGCGCAGAACATCATCTACGAATCGACTAATTGCTGCGGAGTTCAAAAGTTGGTTTCCTTGTTTGCTAGGAAGGTCTATCGCGAATAATTCGTCTCTTGTCCACCCTTGGCTACGCAAATAACTCTCAATTGCTGTAAAATTGCTATCTGAACCGGTCAATCCATGTACCAATACAATGGGTGTACGTGCCGTAGCTGCAGAAGCCTTTGAACTCGATCCTATTCCAGTTATTGATAAGGCAAGGATCATACTCATGAATACAACAAGGATTAATTTGGTCTTTTTCACTTCATTCACTCTCCTGTAAAATGATTTATATTCCATATATTACAAGCTAACATATGGAATATAAATGAACCTTTAGTCTCATTTTTACAGGATTATCCAAAGTGTAGCACAACTAAAATCATTACATGTTATCAAACTCTAGTTCTCTGCTTCGTTTATCCTTCTACAATATCTGCATGCAGATCTGTTGCAATTTCAATCATTTTGGGGACAATAGCTTCGTTAGAAATAGCTACATATAGATCCCCCATGTACAAACGAAAAGCAATCTGTGTTCCCTCATGGTCCCACATAAAAAAGTCCCCATCGATGGTCATGGTGCTCTCCGCTCCGACTATGTTAAGAACCGGTGAGTAGGTAAAATCGGGTTGGGATTCGAAGTATAGTTTGCACTCTTCCAGCGAGATGGATTGTTCCGCATTGCTTTCTTGCATGGATCGGGTAATTCGAAAACGCTGATTCATTGATTTGCCTCCAAAACTTGATTAATATATACATGTTCCACAGCATTATATTTTCTCATTTCCGTCTTCCACTGTCAAAACCATACATGCCCTATTCTTCGAATTCATATATACTGAATACAGTGCACAACGAATTTCTACAATCAGGAGGACTCAAATCAATATGTTGAAAACAGAATTCATTGATGTACTATCCATAGTCTCACATAAATTATATGATTCGGCTGCTAATGTCATGGACACGGCAAGCAGATTAATTCCTGCAAATACGTTTTGTATCGCTCAGTTGGATCATCTGTCCACCAAAGTTCTGAACGTATATAATCGCGACAAACTGATCCTTGGTGAGGGGCTAGTCGTTGCTAACGCTGAGTCATACTGTGCACTTGTGACAGAACATACCCAAGGCCCGTTAGTGATTAATAATAATCTGACTCACCCGTTAACCAAACATATGGACGCTACAAAATTCGTGGGCGGTTGTTCATTTGTCGGTGTGCCTATATACAATGAAAACGGAGAAATTTACGGCTCCCTTTGCTCATTTGATCAGGATTTCTACTGCTATCAACAAAAAGACGTGGATCTGCTTCTCTCCTTATCTTTATTTTTCACAAGTCTTCTTGAGATGGAAACCACGCTGCGACAGTTAAAACATGCGGAAGAGACCGCTGCAAAAGTACTTGAAGAAAAGAAAAATTTGCTGGCCGTTCTCAGCCACGAAATCCGGACGCCAATGAATGGTGTTCTTGCCATGGCCAATCTGTTGCAATCAACCAGACTGAGTGAGGATCAATCGTTATATGTTAATGTCATTGAGTCAAGTGGCGCCAGCCTTCTATCGATGATGGATCAAATTCTGGAATATTCCAAAGCAGAAGCTGGTGCGATCTCTCTGGAGATCAAACCCTATAGTATTACTGAAACAGTTGATCATGTAATACAATTATTCTCTTCTGAAGCACTGAAAAAAGGAGTTTGTTTGTACGCAGAATACAATATTAATGGTCATGTGATGTTTATGGGCGATCAACACAAAGTTCGTCAGATTCTCATTAATCTTGTTGGGAATGCGCTTAAATTTACGGAGAATGGTGCAGTATGTATCTCTACTCAGGTAACTGCTGATACCAAAGGTACTCTCCATGCGTCCTACGAAATAACGGATACGGGCATCGGCATCCCGCAGGATCGCCAGAATCTCTTGTTCAAATCTTACTCCCAGATTCATCGTAATTCAGGAAAGTATGGCGGCGCGGGGCTGGGCCTGTCCATCTGTAAACAACTCGCAGAATTAATGGGTGGCGTTGTATGGCTTAGAGATTCCAGTCATTTGGGCAGTCAGTTTGTCTTTAATATTTCCAGCACTGCACCCACCGTCCATACGAATATCTGAATAATGAATATATTATTCTATCTGAGTAAGATAGGAGGTATATTCATTGACGCAATTTCTAGATGCACGGACATCCCAGAATGCCGCCTTGTTTAATTCCATCTCCATACCGATTCCAGTGATTTTAACGCCCCAATTATTCGGCCAGATTGGTCTCATAACCGCTGGAGCCGGAACCAATCTAAGAGTTTCATTAAAAGGAACCATCACGGTACAATTGCCACGTGCACTTTTTATTGTGAGAATTACGGTTGTAAGAGGAACAATGGCAACCAGTCCAATCGTATACTCCAGAGACCACACATATGGTCTAAGTGGTCTGCTTAACCCCGAAGTGATTGTCTTCAGTGCTACTGACTTTAACCCACCGCTCATGCCCCAATTAACGTACACCGCATTTATAAGCACAAATCTGCTCGGGACTACACGGGTGGGACCCGAGAGTTTCGACGGGTATGTCGTTTCAGATTAAAAAATACGTATAACCTCATACCTCTAGTCGGTTTCCCATAGATTAAAGGTATGAGGTTTTTTCTACGATTAACATACAAATCCATCAAAATTCTCGAGACCAACACGGATTGTTCCCAGCACGTCGGAGCTTACAAAAGCAGTGTAAGTTAATTGTGGTGCCAATACACTTAAACCAAATGTGGACTAATGTTGGGAAAGTACAGTATATTTCGTAGCGTACTATTGTGTTTGGACTTCTACCATCATCTCAACAGAGTTTAATTAAATTCACTATGGTCGGAAGAATCTATTGAACAGCGATATGGTATATATCACTATATTCCAGACTCTTATATTGGAACGATATGAAAATTTTGTTATGATACATATGCTAGATTAATAGATATTGTTATAAAACTTGATTCTATTGTTATGTATAAAGTTGGAGGAGACATACGATGCTTATTAAACGTGTAGGAAAAATCGCCGCGGTTACTGTAATTGCTCTCTCTATCCTTGGAAGTACACCCAATATCGGTGGAGCCTATGCTGCCCCGGCCATTTCAGTACACTTGGATGATGTTCCTCTGAAGTTTGATGCAGATCCACGAGTTGATAAAGGTGTCACTTACGTTCCGTTCCGGACGGTCGGGGAAGCCCTGGGTATTGATATTACCTGGAACAGCAGATCACAGACTGTAAAAGCAACGAACACTGTGAAAGGACAAACTACTGAGGTACTATTACAAGTTGGCAGCACCACAGCGACCGTAAATGGAAAAAAAGTTACACTTGCTGCAGCACCCGTTCAGCGCGAAGGACGCGTGCTTATTCCACTCAGTTCTTTTAGTAATCAATTCGGTGTAAGTGCAAGCTGGAATCAGGCAACCAAGACGGTTTCCCTCATCTCCCCACAACGCGAGATGCACCTGAGAGCCTTCTATGCATTGCAATCCTTTCAAGAAAAGGACCTTATTACTTCCATGAATTCCGTGGCCTTTGGTTGGAGCCGCATTGATCGCGAAGGTCAGTTCACGCTTCAGGGGGATGAGTACCGTCTTCCTGCTGCTGCGGGTGATATTACACCGCAGTCCATCGTTGCTGACGCAGCAGATCAGCAGATCCAACCGCAGCTCATGGTGTATGCATTGGACGGAAACGGCGAACTGACTAAAGTATTGAGCGACAGCAGCCTGCGGCAGAAATCAATTGAAGGTATAACTGCCGCTGTAGCAGAGCATGGTTTTGGCGGAGTTGTTCTGGATTTCGAAGGACTGGGTTTTAAACTGGATGAGGTTGAACAACAGAAGCTGCTCAATGAATATGTGAAACAATTAAAGAGTTCCTTGCCCCAGGATACAGCCTTATCCCTAGCGGTACCACCTCTAAATAGTGCTTATAAAGGTTATGATTACAAGACACTAGCCTCCATTGCAGATGATCTTATTATTATGGCCTATCAGTATAATCCGGTTGGCACCAAATCTCAGGTGCCTGAGCCCAATAGTCTTGTAGATCAGGCCATTCAATTAGCCTTAAAGGCCGGTGTCCCAAAGAGCAAGCTTTTGCTCGGAATTAGTCTAAGCAGTGAAACGTCCACCTCTGTAGATGATAAGCTCGGTCTTGCCAAACGTTATGACCTCAAAGGAGCCGCATTCTGGCGTCTGGGTCTGTTCCGTTCCTACAATACAAAGATGGAAGATGCCGTGAACGCTTCTGTCATAAAAGAATAAATTCCTTTGGACAGGTTTGATTCTCACCTAAAGTATAGAAGGACCACACCTCTGGTACGTAGAGCCGTGGTCCTTCTTTTCCCATCATCTTACTTCACCAATTGATCCACACTTCCAAAGACAAGCTTCATGACCTGGGTAGGACCAGGCAAACGGGGCTGAAAGAGAAGAATGATCCCAATGACTGCCGCGACAACAGTAATTCCCGCACTCACTATTCTGGCTCGCTTTTCTTTGCTACTCTTCCACTCCCCATACATTATCGCAGCGGCCACCATCAAAATCCCAAGGATTGAGCCTAGTTTCATGCAATCACCTCATTTCTCGGACTTGTAACAGGAGTAGTCTCTGTTCAATTTCCGTTCTCATCCGGTATCCCCTGTGGTCCTGTTGATTTTCCGGTACGTACTACATGGGCTTCCACGTTGACTTCCACGTCCAATTCAGGATAGATGGTTTCCCAGTTCTTCTCCTGCTTCTTCCATTGATGCGGATAATATCTGCGAAATTCAACGGCAAATTTGAAGAGATCGGTGCGCAGCTCCTTCTGGGCCATGTCTAAAGCATCATGAGCCAGAGCTGTAAGCTTAGCTGACCATTCCTGTTCCAATTTAGTTAACACAGCGGGATCAGTCAGATCGGCGTCGGTGGTATTTAACACCACTTCTCCTCTCGTTTGGATGTCGGCCTTCATACTCCACTTTTGATTTACAATTCGAGGCTTCAAGACCGTTTGAATTTCAATGGGCTGGATCGAAAAAGAACCTTTCAACGGCTTAAATTCAACAGGCATAATAATGTTGTTCAGTTCTTTTGCAAGTAATAATACACCTACGCTTAGTGGTTCTTTGACCGTCTTGACGTAGCGATCCTCCTTATATATGCTCAGACCTTTCACATATGGCGTGGTTGTCAGTTTATCCTGATCGGTCTCCAGGGGTAAGATTAACATGCGAGACAAGATGACCGAGCTACTTGGACCTTCAATCGATTTGCCTAGTTCTAGCGCGGTAATCCGTGTACCCAGCTTCAGATTGGCCATTTCTCGCAGCGACTCTGCAGAACTTCGCTCCAGAGGATCAAGTAAGGCAAGGATATCTTTCGCCGCCTTTTCGCTGGAAAAGACATAGGCATGCTCCCTGAACTGAGGGTAACGCAAGAAGAAATCGATGTACTCGCGAATCCCCCGTTTGCCGGCTTGTTCACTGATGATAATAACTTCGCAATGGCCCCAGAACATATTCCGGGGAACTTTACGTTGTAACCGATTCAATGCCTCGGCAATTGTACGCCCTTCCGCCGTACGAATCATCGTAACCCCACTTGGACTGCCTCCGCTCCCAGTGCTATCTCCTGCACTCGCCTTTCGCGGAATGAAAATCTGTGAAGTCAGTTGTACTTTGCCATCTTCGTAATCTATACCCGTAGCCAGCACAATAGCCAAATCGTTAATCTCGATGCGATCCCAACATCCACTTAAAAGCACACAACACAATATTGGCATCAGTAGTACTCTATATATTCGCAAGTGCTCCTCCCCCATCAATCAGGTGTTCGCTTGATTCTTTCGAAAATGCGCCCACCCTTTCTTCAGCCATGCGACACCGTAGATCATTGCCGGAAGAATTAATAAAATGCTGATCGTATACAAGTTAGCTGAAGGGCCTACCAGACTGGAAGCACCCGATCCGCCGGACACAATCCAGTAGGCATAAACCATACACAGAAACGAAAGGGGTACAACGACCGGTTTGTAATCCTTCAAACCAAACCATTCGGCTGTGGATGTTGCAAAAATATAAAGGAAAACAGAAATTTTGACGAAGATTCCAAAAATCCAAACCGCAATAATCAGGGATTCAATATGTTGCAGAAAATCTGCAATGGTTATGTATCTTGCGGCAATCATAACCGGATATACAAAGCTATCCGTCAGATCTCCAATTAAAAACAGGCAAAACAGATTGATGACCGTCATTGCGGTTGTCGTTATTAAAAGGGAACCCAACATGACTCGTGTTGTGCGTTTTCTACGATTGACATAGGGAAGCAGGAAGGCGATTACGATGTATTCACTAAACCATGCAGCAGGTGCAAGGGCTCCTTTGATACTAGGTAGTGGTCCGTTCTCCATGAAAGGGAATAATTCCGCTGGATTCAGCTCCCCAATCAATAGAATAAAGATCAGGCTAAGTAGCACGACAAGGAGGGTCACAAAAATTTGAGAGGTGCGTCCAACCACTTCAATTCCCAGTCTGACATTAAGCGCACACACCGCAACCATAGTCCCCATTACAACAAATAGCGGGGTTCGCGGAAGTGCATTGTTAACAATAAATTCTCCGTACGTCCGTATAATCAAGCCTGTTAAATGGGGCAAAAAAATGATATATACCAATCCAATTAATTTCCCGGGGAAACGACCCGCAATCGATACACTCGATTGAATGAGCGTTTTTCCAGGGTACAGGCGATCTAGTCCAATGGAAACCGCTATCGCTGCAAAACCAACGATGGAGCCTATAATCGGAGAGAGCCACATGTCATGACCCGCATAATGCATGGTAATACCCGGTACAGACAATATTGCGGTCGCTAGAATGGCGGGAAAGATCATGAATGCCAATTGCGTCTCCGATATTTTTCCTTTGTCAGTTAACATCTGTAATCCCGCTCCCTTGATTGCTTGAGTATGGATTGTTCTAGTCCGGTTTGTTCCTTGGTACTGGTCGCCACCATACATCCTTGAGTTCTTTGCTCATCGTAGGGGCCACAGGTGACAGATAAGGTGTTCCAAATGAACGAAGACTGCTCAGATGAATGACAACCAGGATGACTCCCAACATGACACCTGTAAGTCCCAGCGTTCCGGCTAGAAACATCATAGGGAAACGCAGTAATCGGGTCGCGATGCTGGCAGCGTAGCGAGGGATCATGAAAGAAGCGATACCGGTAATCGCGACAATGATAATCATGGGGGCTGACACAATTCCGGCACTCGTCGCCGCTTGCCCTATAATTAATGCGCCCACGATACTGACCGCTGATCCGACCTGCTTTGGCAATCGGACGCCAGCCTCACGCAGTGCTTCAAAGGCAATTTCCATAATGAGTGCTTCCACCAGTGCAGGAAAAGGGATTTCTTCTCTCGCCCGGGCAATACTGAGAAGTAATACAGTAGGAATCATCTCCTGATGAAATGTCGTAATCGCTACATAAGCCGATGGAAGCAGCATGGATAAAACAAAGAAAACGTATCGCAGCCAGCGTACAAAAACACTCATGAACACATTTTGATAATAATCTTCCGGAGATTGTAACATGGAAAAAATGGTCACTGGCGCGATCAGGGTGAATGGCGTTCCGTCAACTAGAATAGCAAAGCGCCCTTCCAGCAAATTGGAAGCGACAACATCTGGACGCTCCGTCGCAATCATCTGGGGAAATGGTGAGTATCGCTGATCGACAATGCCTTCTTCAATGTACTGACTCTCCAGTACGTCTCGAAGCTTTAAATCGGCAAGTCGTGTCTTCACTTCTTTCACCAGATTGGGGTCAATAATTCCCTCCATGTATACAAGTGAAATACTGGTGTTTGTACGATCTCCCATGTTACGTGTATGAAGCTTCAATGCAGGGGTCTTGAGACGTTTGCGCAGAAGAGACATATTCATGGTCAACGATTCTGTGAATCCATCTCGTGCACCGCGCACGGTCGATTCAGCTAACGGTTCCTCGGTTGAACGATTTTCAGCTTTGTATAAAGGGTAGGTAGTTCCAATTATTGAGCCTTCCAGCAGTAGCAGAGCTTCCCCCTCTAATATCGCCTGCACCGCCTGAGTTGTTGTTTCTACACTCTTCACAGAAGCCAGGGGAACCTGCGTAGCTTCAATCCCAATTTCCTGAAGGGGCGTTAGTACCTGTCTTTCCAACCGTTCTGTATCGCATAAACCAACACAATATACGCATACGGCTGAAGTATGACACGCAGTTTGGAATGTATGAAACACAATATCCGAGCAACCTGCAAAAACGGAGCTTAGCATTTCTTGATTCACAGCAAGAGATCCGGTTAACGGCAGGTTCTGTTGTGTTATCGGTGATGTGTCCATACCGCCCTCCCCTTTCTGCGCATGCTCGTCCAGATATTCTCAGTTAAAGGTATCCTTTACTTATAAGTTGGGATATATACGCAAAATATTGAATAGCAAAAGAACCGCCCTCTTGGGCGGCCCTGATGATATAGAACGCTATTCATTCCCTATGAATCCGGAGATCTTGCTCATTGCAGTTCTCTATTTACTATTTGTAAACTATCCTTTGACCGCACCCAAAGCAACACTTCCAATAATCTGTTTGGAAAATACGGAGAAAACAATAATTATAGGCAGAATTGAGATCGCAACACCCAAATACAAGAGCCCATAATCCATCCCATAGTAACCTTGCACTAGCGCAACCAATACCGGAAGCGGGTATTTATCCAGGGAGAAAAATAGCACAAGCGGTGTCAGGAAATTATTCCATGATCCAATAAAAGTGAATATGCCAAGGGCTGAGATTGCGGGTCCCAGAATAGGCAGTACAATCTGATTGAACGTCCGGAACTCACCAGCACTGTCCACCCGTGCAGATTCAATAATCTCATCCGGAATGCTGCTCTCCATGAACTGTTTGATAAAGAATACATTAAACGCGTTAGCTGCGGCAGGCAATATAATCGCGGCATAACTGTCCAGAAGCCCCAAAGTAGTGAAAAGGCGATACACCCCAATCAGGGCCAGTTGACCCGGCACCATCATGGTCGCTAACAAAAACAGAAACAGCCAGTTTCGCCCTTTGAATTTGAATTTGGCAAAACCGTATGCGGTCAAAGCCCCAATATATAGAGATAATACGGTCGATGATCCAGCAATGAAAATACTGTTGGCAAACCCACGCCAAATGTTGATTTTGGATACCATGTTCATATAATTATCAACTAAAAACGATCCGGGAAGAAAGGTGAATGTTGAAGCAATCGTTGCATTGTTATGTGTTGAATAAATGAGCATCAGATAGAATGGAATGATGCACAACACGGCAAGACCAATCAATAACAGATAGATGATGATCTTGCCTGCCGTCATCCTCCTTGTGGTGGCATATTGCTGAATCGCCGCATTTGGTTGTTCAACTGATTTTGCAGTTTGCATGAGACTCCCCTCCCTATGATCGGCTCTTCCGCTTGGTCATGATGAAGGATGCAACGGACAACAATATGATGATAATAAACAGACAAAATGCGATTGCAGCGCCGTAACCAAAACGTGTGCTCTGAAATGCCACATTATAGAGATACATAATGCTTGTCATAGCTGCCCGGTCAGGACCACCATTGCCATTGGTTAATGTAAATGGCTGATCAAAAATCTGAATGCCTCCAATAATGGATGTAATCATCTGAAACAGAATGATAGGACGGAGCATCGGTACGATAATATGGATGAAAATATGTTTCTTTTTTGCGCCATCCATCTGGGCAGCTTCAAGTAATGACGGATCTATCCCCTGAAGACCTGCAAGGTAGATGACCATGGAATACCCGAAGTATTGGAAAAACAAAATGGATGATACAATCAGCCGCATAAACCATGGATCATTTTTCCAGTTAATTGGATCTTGTATGATTCCCGTTTGCATCAAAAAATGATTCAGTCCCCCGGATTGCCAGTCAAAGATCAGGCTGACAAGCAACCCGAGTGATGCAGCCGTTACGATATTCGGAAAAAAGTAAACGGCTCTGAAAAAATCCCGTCCTTTGAGCAGCTTATCATTCAAAATAAAGGCCAACACAAGGGAGATTGTCAGCTGCGGAACCACGGAGACCCCCCAGATAAATAACGTGTTAAACAAGGTTTTGTAGAACAACGGATCTTGCAGTACGGCCACGTAGTTACCCATCCCTACAAAGTCAGGCGTCGTGATGCCGTCAAAGTTGGTGAAACTGATATAGAGCGAATATAAAATGGGATAAAGTCCAAATATGGTGAAAATAATAAAGAACGGAGCAATGAAGTAGTAGCCGTAATGGTCCTTGCGAATCGTTTTGGCAAACATGTTCTATCCCCCCAGTTATCATCGAATGTGTCTAACCATTCGCTTGCTTCTAAGCTAATCCACTGCCAGCTCCGGGAATCTCAAGGTGACATCACGTTTGATTCGCTTTACGACTTCTTCCTTGGTCTGAATGTCCTTATTGAGATACAATTGAAGTACATTTTTGTAGATATCATTGTTAATCGTGGCATCATATTTGGTGCGTTCGTATACAGGAACCCGCTTTGCGGCCTCTGAGAAAAACTCAAAATGCTTCTGTCCTCCCAAATAGGAGGATGAGAGCGATGGAGCAAGTTCATCATTCACAACCATGTTGCTGGTGAAATAATCCTGCTCTTTCGCGAGCTCTGACAGAAAGTCGTGGTTAAAGTTATAGAACTCGATAAACTTCCAGGCGAGATCTTTTTTGTCACTTTTACTATACATCGCAATATACGTTCCGCCCGAACTAAACGCTGACGGTCCCTGAGCCAGGCCCCACATGCCTTCGGTAGCCGGGGCATTGGCCTTGAACGTATATTGCAAGGCCCAGGTTGCCCCGGGATAGAACAAGACCTCTCCTTTTTGCATCGATGCAGCGTAACCGGCACTTCCATCCTCATACTCGGCAAGGACCTTCCGCTCACGTGCTTCACGTACAAGATCAAGTACGTCCAGGTAGGTTGGATCGATGATGAGTTTGCCGTCCTTCACCCAGGGTATACCATCATATGAATTCGATATGGCATTCCAATTCGCCAATGCATGTACTTTATTTCCGCTACTTTGCTGCACCTTCTCTCCAATCTCGAAGATCTTCTCCCACGTATCGATCTGTGAACCCACCTTCTCCGGATCATCGGTTCCGAGATATGTCTTCGCCAAATCCCGACGATAATAGATGCCCCCTGGTGTTCCCTGATAACCTATCGCTCTGACATTTCCTTCACTGTCCTTTTCATTGGCCTGCACAAAAGCATATTGTTCCTGGATAAGTTCATTCGCGTTATACGGAGAAGCTGATAGATTTTCCAGATAGGGAACGTCGATCAGTTCTCGAATATTCGCATTTTCGATCATAAATACATCCGGAGCCTTTGAGGTTGTCTGTAGCGCAGATTTCAGCTTGGTGATATAGAAATTACCGGGGATGTTGACAAAGTTCACTTTGATGTCAGGATATTCCTGTTCGAATTTCTCGATGGCATACTTTGCTTCATCGGTAAAACTCCATACGGTAATTTCCTGTTGCTTGGTTTGATTTGATGGACTGAACTGGCAACCAGCTAACAACAGCGCTGCACATACCAGTACAATAGTTGGCTTAAACCACTTCTTCATAGGCCCCCTCCTTCAAAAAGGAAACGCTTACAATTTATTAGAGTATATTGATTTTGGAGAGGGCTTTCTCCACAAATATTGTGCATTATCCTCCATATTTTGTGATATTCGTACGATGTTTCTTACGAAATTCGGAGGGTGTACAGTCATTATATTTCTTGAAAAGACGATTATAGGAGTTAACATTGTTGAACCCATGCCCGATCGCAATCTCGAGAATCGTATCCTGACGGAACAATAAGGCCCACTCCGATTTGATAATTCGAAAATGATTCAAGTATTCCATCAGTGTTACGCCCTTAATCTCCTTGAACAGCTTGCAGACATGGAACTTGCTGAATTTAATATGTTCCGCCACCTGTTCCAGCTTAATGGGCTCAGCATAGTGCTCCTCCAGATATTCACAGACCGATTCAAGGAATTCAAATTTTTTGGAAGAAGTACATGCCCATCCAGAAGATGAAGATTCATCGGTGGTAACGGGTACTTTTGTACGCAATAGAAGTATGATGAGATCATACAATCTGGATACCATTAACCATCGATATCCCGGCTTCTGATTTTTCTTCTCGGTAATGATGACATCTATATATTGAACCAGATTGCTCTGACTTCCCGTATTCGAGGGGATAACTGTTGTTTTGTTGAAAAGTTGTCCGAGATCCTGAATTTCGGTTTCGGTCGTGAAACTCCCGGTTAACAATTCGAGTCGGAACAAGATAATGGTCAAATGTTCGGTTCCCGGCAAAAAGCAGTGCACATCCCCTGGTTTGATCAACAGGACATCCCCTTTTTCCAATTCACACACGTGATCGTTCACGCCAATTCTGGCGCACTTACCATTGACGAGAACCAGTTCAACCTCATCATGCCAGTGTGCAGCATAATTGAACTGATTTCCTGTATGAATTACCCGAATGGGAAAACCTTCTTGCATATGGCCTGTCTCCAAAAAAGTGGTTACACCCATCGTATCATCCTCCATTTATTTCAACTCAAAAAAACTCCTCGTCTTTATATTATGCATAAATGGCTACTCTCCTTTCTTTTAAGCATTTAAAATTCTATAAAATGGAAAAAAACTCCTTAACTCAGGTTGAGGAGCCGAACAAAATCACGTTCCACACATTGGATGTCCAGTGTATATAACGTCTCTACGATCTCTCCATTGTCAGAACCAATTACGGATAATTGCTCAGGAATTCCTTTATCGATCAGATAACGGGTAGCCAAGTAACCGCCTTGCGTATCACTAATCAAAACCTTTACAATATGTTGAGCATCCAGATTCCGATCCATGACGACAATCAGAAACCCTGCTTCAGATGCTTCAACAATATATACACGAGATTGTACACTAGCATTTGAATACGTCAGTCCAGTCATGTCTCTTACCAAAATATCAACTACGAATAAACATATTAAAGAAACTGAGGTGCCTTCATGAGATTTAGTGAATATATAATAGGTCAGCGTTACAAAACCACATCTTTGGCATTATCCCAGAGCGATATTATGGAGTTTGCCACAATCTATGATCCACAGTACATGCATTTGGATGAGGAGAAGGCCAAGCAAGGCCGCTTTGGCAGTTTAATTGCTTCTGGCATGCAAACGATGAATATCTCCTTTAAATTATGGATTGAGGTCGGGATCTATGGAGAACATGTCGTGGCGGGAACCGGAATGAATAACATTCAATTCCTAAAGCCTGTCTTTCCGGATGATGAACTTCATGTTATTGCAGAAGTCATTGGATTGACACCCAGACGAAAAGGAAATGGGATTGTTACCGTGCTGCTGAGTACATTCAATCAGAAGAACCAAAAGGTATTTCAGGCAGAATTAAGTGCTTTGATCGATAATTAAGGCTGGGAAAGGTCAAAAGAAGCCGCCAATTGGCGACTTCTCATGGATCTATTGCTCTTTTATAATATTAATCGTTGTAACCTTCTAGTACCTGTCCCAAAATCTCTACACCCTTGACAATCTGTTCATCTGACGGGGTTGAGAAATTAAGTCTGATGGCATTACAAGGGTCTTGCTCGTTCACCAGGAATGCATTTCCCGGTACAACCGCAACCCCTTGAGCTGCAGCTGTCTTGGCATAATCAAGCATTGGCACATGTGCTGGCAGATCACACCAGAGGAACAGTCCACCATCCGGTTGGGTATAGGTAATGGACTCACCCATATGCTCTTGCAGCTTGTCCATCATCAATGTTGCTTTTCTCCGATATACCATACGAATACTGTTAATGTGCCCTGCGTAGTCATACTCTGTCATGAATTTGTATGCCAGAATCTGTGGAAGCATGGCTGTATGTACGTCCTCTCCCTGTTTGGCAACAACCATCTTCTCCACGACTTCATGTGGCGCTTGTACAAAACCAACGCGCAGTCCCGCCGACAAAATTTTGGAGAATGATCCAACATAGATGACCAGACCCTCATCATCCATAGACTTAATGGTTGGCACATCGTCTCCATTGAATCGAAGCTCTCCGTATGGATTATCTTCCAGAATCATAACACCATACTTCTTGGCCAGCTCGTATATGGCTTTACGTTTCGCAAGACTCGTCGTTACACCAGTCGGATTCTGAAAACTCGGGATGACGTAGATCATTTTTACATTAGGCTCCGTTTGCAGCGCCTGTTCCAGCTTCTCGATATCCATACCGTCCATCTCCATCGGAACACCAGCAAGCTTCGCACCGGATGCCCGGAAGGAGTTCAGAGAACCGATAAAGCTCGGGCTCTCACAGATGATCGTGTCCCCTTCATTACAGAATACTTTACAGGCCAGTTCAATCCCCTGCTGCGCTCCAGATACAATGAACAATTGATCGGATGGTTTACCTGTATCAAAACCTGTCTTCAAATGTTGAGTCAATGCTTCCCTGAGGGGAACATATCCTTCCGTAATCCCATATTGCAGAGCTGTGACCGGGTCATGCTCCAGAATGGATTGAGTGAATGTGCGGATCGCCTCAATAGGAAAGGTTTCCGGAGCAGGATTCCCCGCGGAGAATGGAATCACATTTTGTCCCGAAGAAGCCTTCAGAATCTCACGAATAATGGATGGTTGCAGTGCTGCGATACGATTGGAAAATAAATAGTTCATCTTAATTAGTGCCTCCCGACATTTCATCTGAATTAACTCTCTATCATTACATTAGATTCTATTATACACCAAAAAAAGAGGCCGCCGTCAGCAACCTCTTTCGCATAAATATCGAGCAAAATTTTAGCCTATTAGCGCGCTGCGTTCATCTCGGATAATCGTGTGGCCTTCACAACATAAGCGGCTAGACCAGGGATCATCCGAGCGAGACCAGGATAGAATTTATTGGTTTTGGCAAAAGCCAGCTTTTGAATTCTTCTTGCGCGTCTGAGCAATTGGGTGAATTCCCGGCTTGCTTCCAGCGTGTAATTACTCTGCCAATCGGCATGTTCAATATCACCCCGAAGATATTTATCAGTCCAGCGGGCACATAAGAGCGAGGAGCGTAGCGCAATGGACATCCCGTCTCCGCACAGCGGAGGAATCATCAGCATCGCATCCCCAATATGCGGATAATCAGACCAAGGCTCAGGTATATTGGACAGATGCAACGGTGCAATCGACACTTGCGATCCATCTACAGGCTTTCCTTCGGCTAAACGGGCTGCCAAACTCACGTTTGTCAGGGATGCCGCCTGTAGAATATCGTTTACAGACTTGCCACTTCCCTGGACGGTATCCAGTGTCAACAATGCGGCGACATTCACAGTGCCATCCTCAATCGGGGAAATGCCCACATAGCCACCTTCGCAAAAATATAACTCTACCCGTGCGGGAATCTCAATTCCGCTGAAGTGGGACTTAACTCCAACATATACGGTTTGGTCCCGCAGATCAGGTGCGGAAGCCATGCCTCGCGGCTTTTTGGTCCCATGTGCTCCGATAACGGCTTTGGCTCTGTAACTGATCCGCTCATCTCCCTGTTTCACCTGAACCTCATAACTGGCATCCTCAAGATGTTCGATGCTCGTTATGGTCGCTTTGGTCACAATCTGGACTCCGGCCTCCAGAGCCTTCTGATGCAAAATCTGGTCGAGCTCATATCGACTTATGCCATATGCGAATCCCGGCAGCGGTGCTTCGATCACTCCGCCTTGTGGCATAACGATTTTGGCATGATCCATGGTGCTGGGTTTCTTCGACTGATCCAGCAGTTGAATGTCCAGAACTTCTAACATCTCCTTGGTTTCGGGTGACATGAACTCACCGCAGGTTTTGTGCCGCGGGAACTCCTGGCGATCCAGCAAAAGGGTCCGATGACCTTTCCCTGCCAGTTGCATTGCACATGTACTGCCAGCAATTCCGGCTCCGATGACAATCACATCTATCGATTTCGACATGTCAGATCACCTGCCTTTAGTTGGGATAACAACAGAGTAACGGAACAAAGGCTTCCATTCATAAGTCATCGTATCATGATTTAGCCGTTGTTTGAGTTCCTTCCAGTCCCTCCCTGTAAAACCTTTGGCTACAGAAAGAGGCCCATCATGACGAATATACCGATTGCGCGAGATCATTCGTGTTGTAATCCAGACTGCTTTATAGGATACGGGATGACGGTGAATATCATTAATGACGACACCGTGTCTGGATGCTCGCAGCATATGAGAAACCATATCAACCAGCTGATCTCCCTCAAAATGATGTACAAACTGAGAGCCTGTCACGATATCTGCGGAAGCATCCGGCAGATGTGTAAGATCGGCACGTTGTACCCGGACTCGGGGTTCGTCACGGAATAGTTGTCTCGCTTCCTGACATGCCTCTTCCGTCAGATCAACCAATGTAATCTCCAACTGAATGCCCTGACGATCCGCCCATTGCAATAGTTTCTGGTTCACATCCCCTGAACCTGCCCCCACATCCAGAAGAGTCAGTTTATCTGGCCTACCGACAGAGTTCCATAGCTTCTCTACACCAGCCAGAGTTGGGCCAGGTGCTGCAAATATTTTGTTAAGACGTCTCAGATGTCTAAGCGCTTCACGCAGCTCCTCCCCTCCCAGAGAGAAGTCATCCATCAGTTCATCTTCCTTGGCTCGAATGGACAATGTTCTAAAAAAGGACATGATCGTGCTCCTCCATCACTGAAGATAATGAGGGTACATAAGTGAATTTCATCAACTCTGCGGTGAGTCCCGGTCCAAATGCCATGGCTACACCATCTGTGGAGGATTGAACCTGTGCCTTCATGTCCTCACGCATCGCGTTCAGTACAAACAGAATGGTATTGGAAGATAAGTTACCAAACGTTCTGAGGACATCCCTGCTATACTTCGTTTGCTCGTCTCGCAGCTTCATTACTTTCTGCACAGAGTCCACAATCCCGCGTCCTCCCGGATGAATGGCCCACAGTTCAGGAAGCTGTTCACTCTGCAATAAGAGACGCAGTTCCTCTTCCAGATGAACACCTAACAGCTTCGGAATACGAGGTGATAGATACAGATCATACCCCAGATTCCCCACCTCCCACGTCATATCTTCAGTCGAATCCGGAAGAAGTACAGAATAACCCGTTCCCAGACTCAGAACATTCTTGTGGTGAGGTTCTGGTGTGCCCACTACACAAGAAGAAGCAGCGTCTCCGAAGAATGAAGCCGCGAACAGCGCTTCCCGATCTTGCACAGGCTGAAAATGAATGGTACACAACTCTACACAGACAACAAGTACCTGTGATCCCGGAGCACCCTGCACGACATCTCGTGCCATCTGAATGGCTTTCAACCCTGCGGCACACCCCTGAAAGATCAGCGGCAGTCGATTAACACGGGCAGACAAACCCAAATGACGGATGAGCATAACATCCAAACCCGGCAGATATTGACCGGTGCAGCTGACCGTGATGATATGTGTGATGCTCTTTGGAGATACGCCTGAATCCTCCAGAGCTTTCTCTGCCGCCTCAATCCCGAGCGGAAGCGCCTCTCGCTTGTATGTATTCATTCGTTCTTCGGTTGTTGGGATGTCTGATCGCTCACCAGAGGGCAGATAACGGCATTCTTCCAGTGAACCCAGATAGCTTGGTTCCACGGTATATCGCGTTTCAACACCACAGGACTTGAATATTCGCCTGGCAAAACGGGCCAAATCTGGCCGATCCTGAAGAGAAGAAGCGATCAGTTGTGCAATATCTGACTGCGCAACGGGGTGAGCAGGTAGAGCCGTTCCCATGCCAAGAATCGCGATATCGGACGAATTGTTATACTGGTTCATAATAAACCTCCTGTTATTGGTCATTATTTCCGCTAATTAACAACTCTTACCCTTAACGATATCGTTATAATCTTAAGAACAGTCCTAATCTAGTTTATTAACCTACCCGTTAGCTCAGAATCTTGGTTTCATCAAACGATTGATCCAACCAGAGATCAACTAAAAAAGCCGCCGAGAGGCGACTTCAGGGTAATTCTTCAAATACCTTACTATAAGTGCTACGCAAGATAACTTCTTACGTCATACTGATCCAAGTTATTTGAAAAATGCTTCTCTGATCTTGTCACTCATCCGATACCAGGCATCCTCAGCCATCTGGAGATCTCCAGAATGTGTAAATCCATGAGCGGCTCCCTCGTATTCGTTAAGTGTCACCTTCACACCGCTCGCTTCAAGCCTTGCTGCATAAGTTCTTGCTTCTTGAGCAAGCGAATCTTTTTCCGCGGTAATGATCAATGCTTCTGGAAGTCCCTCTAATGATGTTGCAAGCACAGGTGAAGCCAACGGGTCTTGCGCATCTTCTGGCGTTTCAAGGTACATGGCATTGAATGTTCTGGCGATATCGGCTGGAATGGCTTCTTCAAAACTCGGTTTCTCGGCCGGATCTGTAGCCAGATCCAATACGGCATAATCCATAACTTGCAGAACAATCGGCAGCTCGCTACCACGTTGCTGATTCAGTAAACTCACTGCTGCAGCAAGATTACCACCAGCACTATGCCCCCCAATAGCGAAGAGAGACGGGTTAACCGATAAGGATTGCGGATTGGCGTGGACCCACTGTACAACGTCGTAACATTCATGGACCGCCGTTGGGAACTTGTGCTCTGGTGCAAGACTGTAATCAATATTAACGACCACACAATCAGATCGATCAGCGATCAGACGACACCATGGATCATCCATCTCTGCTTGTCCCAAGATGAAACCACCCCCATGAATATTGAAGAAGACTGGCAGAGGAGCGGAATTGTCCCTATCCGGTGTATACACAAGTACACGTGTATCACCTTTAGTCGTAGGAATCATGACTTCTTTTACTGTGACAGCATACGTGGAACTGGGTTGAAGAGCAGCATCTGTGCCGACTACATTTTCACGCATACGTTGTATCATTGCCAATTGTTGTTGTTGATCCATAGATATCACTCCTTATTTGCATTAAGAATGACTCCGACAATCGGAGATTTGAATCATTCATTCTCCAATGAATTCAAGACTGTGATGTGATTTTCCTGCCCCACTGTCGTTGCCAGCACACCTTCCGTTAAGACAGCATGTTCATGCGAAATATCAAGCTCCCCCATTTGTCTCACTGTTCGTTGGATGCGCTCCCCTGCACCATACTTGACTCCTTTTTCTTGTGGGACATCATTCTGACTCCCATCAGACAAAACAAAACGCTGCACCCCATGCCAAACAAGCTACTGGTTTTTAAAGCAAAAGGTGAGGCTTGCATGGTAAGTAGTGCCGCTTGTGTCACGACGATGGATACCATGGCATCGGTGAAGTTAATCATTTTCAATGTAGATATGATCGGGTTATGGAGATGACGGTTAGCCCAGGTACCGTACACGGCAAAAACCAGCTTCGTAAAAGCTACTGTAGATACGATATATACAATAAGTCCGCTATATATGAAAGCATCACCGATCAGATACATTCGCAGACAGACGATCGAATAGGACGCGCCCAGAAAACATAGAAAAAGACCTCCGCGTTTATACACCGCAAGCTCTAAAGAATATCTGTCTTGGGGAGACACCATCCCTTTGGCAACTTTATATTGATGAAGCACCTGTCCTTTGGCTATACACAGAATCAAATAATACACAGCATTCGTGATGAACCATCCGGAAAGGAGATATATCCCCAAGACTAGCTTGCCTATCCCAATCCAGGCATTGATAACAAGGGATGCAACGTTGAACAAGGCCGTTCGATCTTGCTTATTTCCAAGATAACGGTCCCATATGGGCTTCAGGTATGTCTTCATTTTCATAGGATATTCATTCGGTTAGAGAAGCAGACCATTAGCCTTTTACCTACCTCATATATTTCTTCTTATCTCTTACCGGTCAGAGAATCCCGAATCCTTTTCGGAAGGGATTGGACAACCTTATCATATGAGTGATCGATCATGACGTAGACATCCTCATCGGACAAGGAACCATCCAGCGTAATGGTATTCCAGTGTTTTTTGTTCATATGATATCCCGGTTGAACTGCTTCATGCTGCTCTCTCAGGTTCTCTGCAATAATGGGATCACATTTTAAGTTTAAGCGACAGTTCTTTTCTTTGTTTTCAAATATAAGCGCGAACATCTTACCCGCAACCTTAATCGCGACTGGATCAGGTCCAAATGGATAATCCTTGGTCGCCCCTTTCTTCTTCAAACTGTACTTAATCATCGTATCCTTCAAGTCAGTACCTCCCTTTCACCAGTGGACGATATAATGATACCGAATGTAAGTTCGTATGTAAATAAGCTCTCTACACATAATAAAACCTCCTCCATATGAATGGAGAAGGTTTTAGCTGAATTTATCTAGATCTTAATTGGCTCTATCATTTCTCGTTTTGCTACTGCGATTGAATGAGCCATGGTTTGATTTACTGCTACTGCTGTTAGATCTACTGCTACTTGGTCTACCATCGTTTGAACGACTACTGTTTGATTTACCACTCTTGGCAAACCATTCGGATTTGGGCTTGCGTGCCGGGTTGGCTTTGGACTTCGCCGGTTTGCCTGCAACCGATTTGTTAAAGGCAGGTTTACCGCCTGGTGTTTTGCTGGTTTTATCAAACACAGGTACACCTGTCATTGGATACGGATGACCTTTCACTTCAGGAATCGTCTTTTTGATTACTTTCTCGATATCCTTCAGGAATGGAAGTTCATCTTTCTCACAGAACGAGATCGCCATCCCGCTTTTACCTGCTCGGCCTGTACGTCCAATACGGTGAACATACGTTTCTGGAATGTTAGGCAGGTTAAAGTTAATGACATGTGACAGTTCCTCCACGTCAATTCCTCTTGCCGCGATATCCGTCGCAACTAATACACGTGTTGCCCCACTCTTGAAGTTGTTCAGTGCCCGTTGTCGCTCGTTCTGAGACTTGTTGCCATGAATAGCCTGTGCCGTAACGTTCACTTTGGCCAAATCACGTGTAACCCGGTCAGCGCCGCGCTTCGTGCGTGTGAACACCAATGCCGTGACGATGGATTTATCCTCTAGTATCTGATTCAACATATGCTGCTTTTTGCCATTCTCCAGCAAATATATAGACTGCTCAATGCGGTCTACTGTTGAAGATACCGGTGTGATTTCTACTTTAACTGGATCAACCAGTAACGTTTTAACCATTTTGGTGATTTCGGGAGGCATCGTAGCTGAGAAGAACAGCGTTTGTTTCTTATTAGGCATCTTGGCAATGATTCGTTTCACATCATGAATGAAGCCCATGTCCAACATCCGGTCTGCTTCATCCAGAACGAGAATTTCAACCATCTTCAGATCAATACGTTTCTGGTTAATCAGATCGTTCAATCTGCCAGGTGTTGCGATAATAATATCTGCCCCTTGATTCAGCGCCCGCTCTTGCACTTTTTGCGAAACACCGCCAACAATTGCCGTACAACGAATGTCCGTATACCGGCTATATACCTTGATGTTATCCGCGATCTGAATAGCCAGTTCTCGTGTTGGTGTCAAAATTAATGAGCGAATATGTCGTGTGGATTTGGGTCCTTTGGATCTTTCGCTTAATAATTGAATGATCGGCACCGAAAATGCTGCCGTCTTGCCTGTTCCTGTCTGTGCACATCCCAGCAGATCTCTGCCAGCTAATACAGCTGGTATGGCCTGTTCCTGTATAGGGGTAGGATTAGTATAGTTTGCTTTGCTTAACCCTTCCATAATAGAGGGGATAATATTCAAGTCCTTAAATGTCATGTTGTCTCCTTCATTTACGCACATCTATCAATAAGACGCATCTTTTATTTCACACGTAACGTATAAGGATACCATTAAAAACGTAATCTGTACATTATCTTTTTAATTCCACTTATTTAACTAACCAATTTAAGACCGACTGCCGATCCGAGCACCATAGCGATAAACAGAATTCTTAGGGCATTTCGGGGTTCTCCGTAAAACACCATGCCCAGAATGGCACCGCCGGAGGCTCCAATTCCCGTCCATACCGCATATGCTGTCCCCATCGGAAGAGTTTCCATCGCAAGGGACAGGAACAGGAAACTTAAACCAAACCCGGCTACCAATAGAACGAGTGAAATTAAATTACGGTCTTTGTGCAACTTGTTTATCATTAGCACGCCGATCATCTCAAACACCCCTGCCAAGATAAGAAATACCCACTTCATTATAGCTGCACCTCCTTATTTTTCTCTTTACTTAGCATTTTAAGACCAATTACGCCGAGTAAAAGGACACCAATGAGTATCATTTTTCCGGTTTGAACAGGTGCACTAAACAAAACAATCTCTGCAAGCACTGTACCTGCGGTACCAAGGCCAACGAATACTGCGTACACGGTTCCCACGGGCAGGGTACGCGAAGCTGCAATCATTAAGCTGAAACTGATCATAATTGCAACCAGTGTAAGCCCCCATTCCAGCAGACCACTGGCATGTTTTAATCCAATGACCCAACCCACTTCAAACAATGCAGCAATCACAACCGACATCCACGTTTTATTCATTCCTGTAACACTCCTTCTCTTCTACATTTTTTGTACAATCCGTAATGTTCATTAGCGAAAAAACAAAAAAAGCCCGGGAAACAAACTGCATGTAGCAGTTCATCTCCCAGGCTTTTATCCCTCCGTGGCACAACCAACAAGGTTGCGGGTTTTCTCTCGGACCAGACCGACACATACATCGCGGAACCCTAGAAAACCTGTTTTTATTCTAATGTGTCTCCAATTATACACACTTCCACTATCTTGGCAACCCCGTAAATGTGATTATGCCATTTATTTGATAATCAAACCCATTAATCCTACAAATGTGGTAGCTTGATGTGGTGAAATCACACAACCAT
This sequence comes from Paenibacillus amylolyticus, assembly GCF_050990605.1. Classification (GTDB taxonomy): domain Bacteria; phylum Bacillota; class Bacilli; order Paenibacillales; family Paenibacillaceae; genus Paenibacillus; species Paenibacillus amylolyticus_H. Next base: position 2,902,215 of record NZ_CP158832.1, on the reverse strand, counting down.
TGAGATCTTGCATGGTCAGCACCAAGGAGTCAAATTCGCAATCGCTAAGATCCAAATCCTTCATTTTGGTCCCGGTTAAGGAAGCTTGGTCGATGTTACATTGAATGAACTCCATTTTTGGCAGTGCCAGATAGGCAAAGTCTGCACCAATCAATGTACATTCGGAGAAGGAGACCTGTTTCAGGTGGGCAAAACGGAAATTGCTGTAGTCGCCTAGACCATGAAGGAAGCGGACATTTTGCAATCGACTATTGGAAAAATCAGTTCCGACAAACTTGCAGTTATGCCATTCGATCCGATGCATGAAGGCTCCAGAGAGATTGACATTGGAGAAGTCGCAATGTTCGAACAGGACATCGGTGAATTCAAATTGTTCCAAGGCAGACTCCGAGATCGTCACATGTCTAAATACAACATTTTCAAAGGAAACCTTGCTCGCTTCCTGTTGATCCAATGTAATGTTCTCGATCAGTTTGTGTTTGTACTCAACTTTGGATTCCAGGAATGCAATCGTTTCCGGTTCAAGCAACTGCTCCTGAATCTTGGGTTTGTCCATTTTCATACCGTATTCCCCGATTCCTTAATTGCTACGACTCGCAGTCGGCTTCTGTCCAGATACCATTGTCCATCCCGCAACAGTTGTGGCTTTACTCTTTTCTCAACAGCATCCATAATAACATCCTGTTCCGCAGGTGTGATGCCACTGAATAAATACTCCGCGAAGCTGGTCAACCACTTTCTGGCACCTGGCTTGAACGGGGTAAATTGATCCACCTGCTGGGCCAGACTAACTCGAAATCCGTGTTGCTCCAGTAAATTTGCATATTCACCAATGGTTGGATGATACCACGGATTCCGACCTTCCCATTTGTATCCACGGGCATGCAGTTCTTCCTGTACCGCTGTAATTAATATAGCCGTGTTGCCATTTGCAGCAAACTCAGCCACGAATCGCCCGCCCGTCTTGAGCGCAAACTGTATGGATTGTACTACAGCTGGAGCATCCTTTATCCAATGCAGAACGGCATGAGAGAAGACAGCATCAAACGGTACTTCTGTCCGATAATGACAAGCATTTGCTACTTGAATATTCATATCAGGGTATTTCTGTTTAGCTTGCCTAATCGTCTCTTCTGAAAAATCTATACCTGTTGGCAACGCACCTGCGGCTGCGATTTTCGCTGTCAGATCCCCATTGCCACAACCCACATCAAGAATACGTTCACCTTGGGATGGCTGGAGTAACGATAAGATAGGTGTTTCCTGTAACGTAGCAAAAGGAGTGGAATGACCACTCGATGATTCGTTTGCTTGACCGGATGAATGTCCGTTATTCATAGAATATAATCCCCTCTCCAATTACGGATCTAATGTATCTATAATAACTTTAATATAAGAGAGATGTCAATTCACGTATCATAAGCATTCCTAACAATCCGCTTTATCTCACGAAAGATATACTGAAACAGGACAACCCCTCAGGGCTGTCCTGTTTCAGTATCAGCATTGGTATTTATTGCATTTTGTTCAATCAATTCAGATGAGCAGTTCACTTCTATTGTTAAAAGTAATGTTAAACCAATGCTTCGACTCGCACCGGAACCTGAATCTCTTCATGCAATAATTGAGCGATGTCACGAGTCAGTGCATCCACATTTTCCTGCCGAGTTGCCCAGCTGGTACAGAATCGCACCGCACTGTGTGTATCGTCAACCTTTTCCCAGAAGGAGAACGTATAACCGCTGCGTAATTTCTCAAGCACACGATCAGGCAGAATCGGAAACTGCTGGTTGGTTGGAGAATCATAAAGGAAGCGTATCCCCTGCTGTTCGAGTGAATCATGAATTCTCAAGGCCATATCCACTGCATGACGGGAAATCTCAAGATACAGGCCCTCTTCGAACAAAGTTTCGAATTGGATCCCCAACAATCTGCCTTTGGCAAGCAGGCCACCTTTTTGTTTGATCATATAACGAAAATCTGGTTTCAATGCATCATTCAGGATGACAACCGCCTCGCCCATCAATGCGCCAATCTTTGTTCCCCCAATGTAAAACACATCACACAAGCGTGCAAGGTCAGCAAGTGTCATATCGCAATCGCGTGAAGCGAGTGCATATCCAAGACGAGCTCCATCCACGAAAAACGGAAGACCACATGCTCTGCTGACTGCGTGTAATGCTTGCAATTCTGCCATGCTGTACATCGTTCCATTCTCCGTTGGCTGAGATATGTAGACCATGCCTGGCTGCACGCAGTGTTCCGGTGACGACTCATCCATATGCGCATCATAGACTGCTCTAACCTGCTCAGGTGTGATCTTTCCGTCCTCGCTTGGAACCGTGAGTACCTTATGACCTGTTGCTTCAATAGCCCCCGTCTCATGAACCGCAATGTGTCCCGAGATCGCAGCAATCACACCTTGATATGGACGCAAAATGGATGCAATCACCGTTGTATTCGTCTGTGTACCGCCAACCAGGAAATGAACATCAGCTTGCTCATGGTCACATGCCTGACGAATAAGCATTCTCGCCCGTTCGCAATGCTCATCCGTGCCATACCCGCTCGTCTGTTCCATATTGGTTTCCATCAGTCTTTGTAAAATTTGTTCATGCGCACCTTCGTTATAGTCACATTCAAATCGTATCATCGTGTTGTCTCTCCTGCCTTCTTGTTCAACTTCTCTTGTATGTTCATCATGGAGGTATACACCTCTTGAATCTCTCCATCATCGAGGTCTTGCATTAATTTCAGAATCTGTTGATCGGATCGATCATTCAATTGGGCATACAGCTCCTCACCCTTGGCTGTCAGACGAATCAGACTGACCCGGCTGTCGGCTGCGGAGTTCACTTTCACGAGCAGACCTTCCTTGGACAACTTGTTCACGATCCGGCTCATGTAACTGCGATCAATAGTCAAAGTATCTACCAGATTGTTCGCAATGCTCTCTCCCCGAATTCCAATCTCAATAATGACCCGTACTTCTGCAAAGGAATACCCTGTTCCAAGAATATGCTTATCGAGTACACCGAGTATGTTGGTATAAAAACGGTTAAAACGTCGCATGTCAGCGAGTATATCTGGATCTATGTACTGAGAGTTGATGTCAAACCCTCCTTTTTAGTGGACATTGTCAACATTATAATAATCACGTTAGTGGACGTTGTCAACATTATCTTTTCTTTGGCATTTTATAACCTCATTTGTAATCCAAACTAAAAAACCGCGCATATGCGCGGCTTTCTGGGGATAACAAGGATCGGAAGGTTGTTCTGTCATCGGAGTGTTCAGTGTAAACATTCTATAATTCAATTTATATGGATTAAGAGTGACTATATTGCACCTGATGAAGACGGCTGTATATGCCTCCAGCGGCGACCAATTCCTCATGGTTGCCCTGTTCAGCGATGCCATCTTTGTTCACAACAATGATGCGATCTGCGTTCTTGATCGTTGTCAATCGGTGAGCGATCACCAGTGTCGTTCTACCCACTGACAATTCAGCAAGTGATTGCTGGATCAGCGCTTCCGTTTCCGTATCCAGTGCAGAGGTTGCCTCATCCAGAATAAGAATGGGTGGATTTTTCAAGAACATACGCGCAATGGATAACCGTTGCTTCTGTCCTCCGGATAGCTTGACTCCACGCTCGCCAATGACAGTATCCATGCCGTCCGGCAACGTAAGAATCAATTCCTCCAATGAGGCACGGCGAGCGGCATCCCAGATCTGTTCGTCCGTTGCACTCAGGTCACCATAAGCAATATTCTCCTTAATAGTACCCGAGAACAAAAATACATCCTGTTGAACGATCCCGATATGCTTACGCAACGATTGAAGCTTAACATCCCGAATGTCGACACCATCTACAGTGATGCGTCCCTCTTCTACCTCATAGAATCGGGGCAGCAGGCTGCAGATGGTTGTCTTGCCTGCACCCGACGGACCAACAAAAGCAACGGTTTCCCCTGGTCGAACAGACAGACTGATATCACTCAGAATACGCCGACTGGATTCATAACCGAACGAGACGTTCTCAAAGCGAATATCACCCTTCACACTTTCGAATTCAACGGCGTTTTTGCTATCAGCAATTTCAGGCTCCGTATCAATAATCTCCAGATAACGCTTGAAACCAGCGATACCCTTTGGATAACTTTCAATGACAGCGTTAATTTTCTCGATGGGACGGAAGAAGATATTGGATAGGAGCAGGAAAGCCATGAAGTCACCCATATTGATTCTGCCATCGATATAAAACCAAGCCCCGCTGATCATGACAAACACCGTAACCAGTCGCATCATCATATAACTGACCGAGATACTTTTCGCCATCGTTTTGTAGGCAAGTAGTTTGGTTTTACGGAAATTCTGATTGTCCACTGCAAAAAGTTCTTTCTCATGTTCTTCGTTGGCGAACGATTGCACAACACGCATGCCACCGACATTGTCCTCAATGCGCGCATTGAAATTGCCGACGTCTCCGAAGAGTCTTCGATACGTCTTCGTCATACGGCCACCGAATACGATAATGACCCAAGCCATAATTGGGATAATGATAAAGGTAAGCAGCGCAAGCTCAAGATTAATGTTAGCCATCAGCCAGAACGATCCGATTAATGTCATGACTGCGATGAACACATCCTCAGGTCCATGGTGAGCAACCTCACCGATGTCGTTCAAATCATTGGTTAAATGACCGATCAGATGGCCCGTTTTACGATTATCGAAGAACCGGAAAGACAGCTTCTGCAAGTGAGCGAACATCTTCTCACGCATATTGGTCTCAATGTTAATGCCCAGCATATGTCCCCAATATGTAACGACATAGTTTAATACCGTATTAAGTGCATAGATGGATAACAGCACAATACAGGCAAGCAAAATAAGAGGCCAATCCTGACCTGGTAACAATTCATTAATGAATTTACTGACAGCAAGGGGAAAAGCCAACTCCAGAAGACCTGCCAGTACAGCACATCCAAAATCAATCAAAAACAGTTTTTTATAAGGACGATAATACGAAAAAAAACGACGAATCATACTTGTTCACTCTCACTCTCCAGATTCTTATTGGGACTTACATCTTCATTTTGCAGTTCGAAAAGATGGACATACTCGTCGATGACCTGATCAATGGCTTTCAACTCCCCACTGATCATCGGCCGAATATGTTCATACTCCTCCTGACCAAGTTGTCTGGCAAGCGTTGCTCTTCGATTCTGCATATGTTCCAAAAACACAAGTATTCGCCCACGACGAAATGTTTGCGCACCATGGCCCCGTTTTCCCTGATGTTCACCATTTCCTCTGCCACGTCTGGAGCGCTCTCCACGTTGCTCGCTGTCACTCACATCACGTCTCGGACGTTCGCCTTGACGTACACTTCCATCCGATTCTTCGATCTGTCGATCTCTCATCCTGCCACCTCCATTGCGTGTATACATATGTATACAACGCATTCATGTATACGATTGTATACGCGGTAACAAGGGGAGTCAACCTTAATTTTCCAATAGAGGAAAGAAGCAAGTATGTTCAATTATCTTGTTAACAGAAAAAAGCCGCGATTTCGCGACTTCTTTTGTTTTTCACTATTTTTACTCCTCCGAAAATCATCATCTTTCACTGCACCAAATCTATTTTGTGAAAATTTCACCTGATCTTCAGCGGTGGAATAGATGCCTCCAGCTGCCGGATCAACGACATCCTGGGGTGTTTTGCCGTAAAATAGTGGTGCGGCCATGATTGACATTGGACCTAACATGTTAATACCAGAGTTAAGGCAGTTATTGAAATACGTTTCCCCTTGTATCGTCCCATTCAGATCATCTCCTGAGTTTAAATGTTTTGGCTGATTACAGTTCTTCCGGATCTACAAATTTCACCTCTGGATAGTTTTCGTTCGGCCCTTCAATCAGGTTTTCACCCGTTCCTTTCAATTGCTTGTTAAAGAAATCGAGTACATATTGATTTATGATGTTTGCTCCTCTTTTACCATTGATATCTCCTGTGATCCCGGACAGTTTAACCAACTCCGAATAGAATTGAAGGTCCGTGAAATTGAAGTGCTGGGTTCCTTCTACATACATCACATTTCCCCCATGATTGATAACATTTTTCATAATGTGCAGTTCATCTGAAAGAGATTTAGTTACTTCGTCATCCGAATTTCTATCCTTTTCAAAATTGGCTAACCATTCTTCAAAACTTCCCGATCGGATGAACATAAACGGCTTGTTTATATCATCTCTATTTTCCACTTCATATAGTGACCCATCCATATTAACCCCGGCCTTGATTCTATGATCCAAATACGTTGCATTAAACGCGGTTGCACCCCCAAAAGAATGCCCCATCGCGCCTATCTTATTTAAATCGATTTTCCCTTTAAACTGACTTTCGATTGCACCTGAATTCAGCTTTTCGATTTGATCGATTACAAACTCCACGTCTTTCGTCCATATATTCCCTGTTTTTGTACGTTCATCTAGTGTAGTCGTACTTTTTTTATAATCCGTTACACGGCCATCTGGAAAAAGGGTAGCAAAGGTGCTATACGTATGATCGATGGTGACCACGATAAACCCATGACTGGCCAGATTCTCGGCCTGTGATGCATGTAGGACTCTACTGGTTCCCATACCATGAGATAGCAGTACCAAGGGATAAGGACTTGTAGAAGGTAATATTTCTACATTTTCAAAAGAGTTGGTTTGGCTATACTTCCAGTAGTCGAGAACAAATTCGGGCAGTTTTAATGAAGCAGAGAAGCTCTGAATATACTTTTTGAACCTCTCTTTATCTTTTGGAAACAGCATGTCACGCTTGTTGTTATTCCTATTTTCAGTAGGATACCAGACTTGAACCATTAGTTCCCTCTTATCACTTTGATCTTCAGTGAAGACTTCATCTCTGTTCTGATCCGTAAAATGAAAGGTCTGATTACCCACTTTCTCTGGACCATCCGGCTTCGGCAAATTAAAGACAGGTAAGTATACAGATAAGGCAATAGAACCAACCAGCAGAATGACAATCAGGGAAGATAAACTATATTTCAAGAACTTCCCTATTTTTAGATTTACCATCTTTTCGGAATGTCTGAATAAAACGATAAATATGAATAGCGCAGTCATGATATATACCACAAGTAACTGCCATCGGTATCCCTCAACCAATAATTGAACTACGAGTATAACGCCACTTCCTATACCTACACCCAAGCCCGTTTTCTTTGCACTTCTTTTCATAAACAGCAGGTCTGCGAGTAAAGCAAAACAGGATAGAATTAAAAGTATCTCAAATAATCTCATTTTAAATGCCTCTCTCTTTCATCACGGTCTTCGCTTCGTTCATAAAAGTTCTAACGTCTTCAGCAATTTTTTTGATTTGAGTGTGATGTAAATAATGTGAACCATCCATTGTAACTACTTTCCCATGTACTGGATCTAAACCTTGAGCACCTTTAAAATTGGAATATATAAGATCATGTGTCATTCCGATCTTCTCCTGTCTTGAAACTTCTGAATTTTTCAGCGATTTCTTTGGCATGGGAACGGTATAGATAATGATTTGCTTCCAGCAGCACCATTTCACCACGCACAGAGTTCTCTATTAACTTCTCGTGCTCGGAAATCCAATTGTCCACTGCCGGATGATTCTTTTGAACAAAGAAAAGAACCGGGAGATCGACTGGGAACGTTAACTGTTCAGCTGCTTTAAAATTGGAATACATACTCACAATCTCGTTTAATTGAGTTGAATTAAACATGTTCTTTTGTATCAAAATGTTCAATTGTTCTTTGGTTTGTTCATCATACGGTAGCCCCGCATATGGATCATCACCCATTTTCAATTGCAAACGCGGGAAACCCAAGTTACGGTACCATTTAATTGGTACGATTTCTGATGCTTCAACCTTCTGTTCACTAATCGCTGGAACACTGGTGTCCAGCCCAACGTATGCACTTACTTCATCTGCATATTTGTTCACATAATCCAGACTATAGATGCCCGAAATGGAATGGCCCATCAAGATATAACGATCAATATGTAGAATCTGTAACGCTTCATGAATTTCACTGACGATATTTGCTGTACTGCGTTCCTTTTCGGTCTGATCACTCAATCCATAACCAAACGGTTCAACCACGACGACTTTATAATGGGGAGATAATTCTGAAATGAGTGGCTTAAAATCAAGCGCAGGTGATGCTGTTCCAAAACCCGGCAGAAGTACAATTGTTTCCTCGCCTTCGCCTTGAATGAACACATTCATATTTTTCCCGTCTACAGATACATGTTGTCCATACGGCTCCATTCTTTTTTGCTCAGAATAACTACTGATTTTGTTAACGGTATACACGGTAGCTACAAAAAGTAGGATTACTATAACGATTGCGGCAAACACTTTAAAGAAGATGCTTAACACTTTCTTAGTTTTTGTTTTGCTTTTACTCGTTTTGTCTGCTTGTTGATTCACATTCATCTGCTCCTGTCCTCATCTGTATATTGGCCTAACAGGCCGCTAATACAAGCCTAATCACCAAAGATGTACTCACTATGACTGTAATATGAACGGAATATGAACAAGCAAAAAAACCGTGTGCACCATACAAGAAAGCTTGCATGTTACACACGGCATGAGAATTCGTTTTAGATACTCTGATGGGTATTCTATTCAATTCACCTATCCTGTAAGCCTAACTATCCGTTGGTGGATGGATTGGCAACGTGATGATAAAGGTTGTACCTTGACCAGGTTCGCTTTCCACTCGGATGTCACCCTGATGAAGGGATACGATCTGTTTAACGATAGCCAGTCCCATGCCACTCCCATCATATTTACGACTGTGGGAACGATCTGCCTTGAAAAAGCGCTCGAATATGCGCTTCTGGTCTTCAATGGGAATACCAATGCCTGTGTCGGATATTCGCACACTCACATGGTTGATATCCTCTTGGATACTCACTTTAATCATACCGCCATCCTTGGAAAACTTGATGCTATTTCCGATGATGTTGGTCCATACCTGATTTAACTGGTCGTGATCAGCCGTTACCTTCACGTTCTCCAGATCAAGCTCGAAATGAATATTACGCGCAGACCATTGCGGCTGAAGCGCCACGATAACTCGCCGGATCTGTTCATCAAGGCTTAAGGTGGTGAGCCGTAGTTGCTGTGACTGCGATTCAAGTAAACTCAGCTTGAGCAGGCTATCGCTCATTTTGGACATTCGTTTTGCTTCAGAGATGATAATATCCAGGTAACGGTTTCGCTCGTATTCTGAGAGGTTTACTTGCTTCAGTGCGGAAGCGTAACCGGATATCGAGGTGAGCGGAGACTGAACCTCATGCGACACATTCGTAACGAATTCCCTGCGCATCTGCTCCAACTGCTTCAGATCATGCATCATTTCTTCAAAGCTGCGAGCCAACGTACCTATTTCAGTCGTTTGCTTAATGTTCAGCTTGACGTTGAAATCTCCAGCTGCAATCCGTTTGGTCGCTTTGGTCAATTTCTTGATCGGTCTTACCAGATATACAGAAGCAACCAGAATTAACAAACTCCCTGTCATCAACGAACAGGTTGCAAAGATCAAGCCCCACTTGACCACAAAAGTGGCTGAAGGTGGTGAGAGTGTTTCCAAAAACATCGCTTTTGTTCCCATCTCCGTCTTCAACGGCAACCCTAAAATCACCGTAGCGATTCCATCCCTCGTATCTTGAACAACGCCACCAGCTAATACTTTCTCTAGTTGCTCACTCGTCACAGCAGCAGACTTATGTCCGTTAGTCTTTCCATAAGTTGTGAACTGACCTGTAGCTTCGTAAATTCGAATATGATAGGAATTGAGCTGCTTCATTCCACTTACGTACAAGTCCGCTTCACGTACTGGCAGAGTCTTATAGATCTGCACAACGTCTTGGCCAAAATTACGCAAGTTAATTTGAGCGTTTTGGTTCAATTTGTCCTCAAATATCCAGGTTGATACAAAAAATGAAATGACCGTACCAGCGATGACAGACCCCAGAAAGGTCAGGACCACACGAATATATATGGATCGAATCATTCATGGACCTCAAGTCTGTATCCCAGTCCACGCACCGTTTCGATCCGAAAATCAGATGTAGTTGCGAACCGTTCACGCAGGCGCTTAATATGTACGTCTATCGTACGATCATCTCCGGCGTAATCAATACCCCATATCTGATCGATTAACTGCTCACGTGTATAGACTTGGCCTGGTGTTCCAGCAAGCTTATACAGCAATTCGAACTCCTTAAGCGGTAACGTAAGCGATTCTGTACCTCTCATCACCTTATACGTCTGACGATCCAGAATGACGTTGCCAAACTGGATTGTGTGTGTGGAGCCAATTTTATATCGTTTCAACAATGCTCGGACACGAGCGGTAAGCTCCAATGGATCGAACGGTTTCGTTAAATAATCATCCGTTCCCAGTTCGAACCCTTTCACCTTCTCCCAAGTCTCTCCTCTCGCGGTCAACATGAGTAACGGGAGGTCGGGATTGACTCTTCGGAGTTCTTTGCACAGTGCCCAACCGTCCATGACAGGCATCATAATATCAAGCACAACCAGATCCACTGGAGTTTCGCCATACACGGTAAGAGCTTCCTTGCCGTCCGCAGCTTCCACTGTTGTGAATCCATCATTTTTGAGAAAGAGACAGACGAGTTCACGGATGTTTGGGTCGTCGTCTGCTACGAGTATAGTAGCCATAGTTTTTTCCTCTCCGATACGTTTGAATATATAGTTCAACTTATAGTAAGTAGTAATACATCCTGCTCATTGTATATCCACAGCAAACATCGTATGTTCTTTCAACGTTCCCTGGATTGGGGCAGGCTGTGACCCACACGCTGTGAATCCTGCTTTTTGAAGCACTCGGATGGAACCGGTGTTTGTAGTCTAATTATATCAGGTCATTATAGGAGTAAGAGCGAATCAACGAGAATTGTTTAGCCAGGAAATGGGGTGAATAAGGCATATCATTACGCAGCCATGCAACAATGGTTCCAATCAGGGCGGACGAACCATACCAGATGGCAATTTCCTTGTGAATGCCCGAATCCTCCAGGACATCTTCCATCTCGGCACGATCTATCTTAGCTTTGACCAAGGTACTTAACAGTTTCAGGAGTCGTTCTGTGAAAATGGGTGTGCGCTTCGTGGCAAGTACCACCTGATAGAACGAGGCGTTCTCTGCAAAATGTTCCAGTAACTTGACCAGAACTGGCCAAGCCTCCTCCGTTCTTTGCTTCTCAAAATGAGGGGCATATTCATCCACGATCCGTTCAATATGCTCAATCATCTCATCAGCCATCTTCTCCATCATATCCGTAATATCACGATAGTGCAGGTAGAAGGTTACCCGATTGATCGTCGCTCGTTCGGCAATTTTGTTCACTGATAATTTCTCAATATCCATTTCCTGCAGCAATTCAACAAATGCACCTCGAATTAACTGACGTGTTCGCAATATTCTTGGGTCCACGGCTGATTTCTTCTCGTCTTTCACGTCTATCCCTCCTTCAAATTTTGAACATTACAATTATAAACAATCATTCGTTTATTTTTGATTTACACAACAAATTCATAATTTTTGTAAAATAAACGACGAAAACACCTCATAACGTAAATTGTAATCTGTCCGAATATGTATATAATTCAATAAATACAATGTAAACTATACAACATGTTGTAAATTTAGTCACGCGTGGATTGAAAGGATGAAAAGGATTGAGTCAGGTTAGAGTGCAAGATGAATTATCCGTTAAGAAAGGCCCCATCCTGTTTATCATGATTTTGGGAGCCTTCCTTGCAACATTGAATCAAACGATCATGAGTGTCGCTACACCGGAACTGATGGGTGATTTTAACATCACCGCCGCAACAGCACAATGGTTAACAACTGGTTACATGCTGGTGAACGGGGTGCTGATCCCCATTACGGCCTACTTCATGCAGCGCTTTTCAACCAAGCAATTATTCCAAGCTTCCATGTTTATTTTCCTGATTGGTACCATCGTATCCGCTCTTGCAACCAACTTCAGCACATTGCTGACAGGACGTATGATTCAGGCAGCGGGTGCCGGCATTATCATGCCGCTCTTGATGCACGTTATTTTGACCTTGTTTGCCCCTGAAAAACGAGGATCTGCGATGGGTATGGTTGGCTTTGCCATCATTTTTGCCCCTGCAATCGGGCCTACCCTTGCTGGTTATATCCTCGAGAACTACTCTTGGCAAACGATGTTCTACGGCATGATTCCATTAACTCTTATTGTTATTGCCTTTGCATTTGTATACCTGAAGAATGTATCCGAACGGGTCAACACCAAGTTCGACACAATCAGTGTGGTGCTCTCCACGATCGGATTTGGCGCATTGCTCTATGGTTTCAGCAGAGCAGGTAGTCTGGGATGGTCAAGTCCAGAAGTTCTTATCTGCATTGCGGCTGGTATTGTTGCCCTTGCCCTGTTTACATGGCGTCAGCTCGTTTCTGAAACTCCGCTGCTCGATCTGCGGGCTTTCAAATACAACATGTTCTCCCTGACCACGGTCATTAGTATCGCGATTACAATGATCATGTATGCTGACATGATGTTGCTTCCCTTGTATCTCCAGAACGCGCGTGGTTACACTGCACTGGAGTCCGGATTATTGCTTCTGCCAGGTGCGCTTGTCATGGGCTTCCTGATGCCTGTAGCCGGAAAATTGTTTGACCGTTTTGGTGCAAAATGGCTGGCTGTAATCGGAATGGTGATCACGATCGTGACGACCATTGGTTTCATCGACTTAACGGACTCAACCAGTTATGGTTACCTGGTATTCATGTCAACCGGCCGCCGAATTGGTATGGCTCTGCTCATGATGCCGCTTCAGACTGCGGGGCTTAACCAACTGCCACCAAGACTTGGTGCACACGGTACAGCCATCTCTAACACCGTCAGACAAGTTGCTGGCGCTGTAGGTACTTCATTGCTCGTAAGTGTCATGACCTCCCGTACAACGGCACACGTACAGGATATGATGGCAACTGGTGCAGCCAATGGTCTCAGTCAAAAACAGCTTGCCACAGAATCCATGATCCAGGGGATCAATGATGCTTATGTAGTTATCATCGGTATCGCTGTTGTGGGATTGGTTCTTTCCTTCTTCATTAAACGTACCAAACAAGCCAAAGAGGAAGAATTCAAACAGGTTGTCAAACAAAAAGTTTCTATGAATTCTAATTAACGTATCCAAGCCCCATAATTGCTTGGATAACAAAGCGGCAGATCAAGACGTTTACGTCTGATCTGCCGCTTTTTACGTTGCATCCCATATATGAACCTATCCCTCTACCCAACGGTCCAGTTCGAGTAATACGAACCAATCAATCGCCAAGCTTCGCCAATGATTCCTGTAGCTGTTCCAGCTGTTCAGACAGAGTTCTAATCCGATTCTGCGTATCGCTTGCCTTCTCCATTAAGACTTGTTCGTCCGAATTGTCTTTTGATGCTTTGCCGTTTGGTGATGACTTCAATTCCGACAATTCGCGTTCGAATGTTTCTTGTTTCTCCAAAGCTATCCGCAGTTCTTCCTTTGTCGTACCGATCTGATGCTCCAGATATATGATGTCGGACGAGTTCGCTCCATCGGATAAACGTTGTGAATAGGTCATAACTCACCTCTTTCCATTTCATCCATTGCTTTGCCAACCGTGTACGGTTCAATATCGATATCCAGTTCCATGCCGAGAGCTAGTTTCGCCAATTGACTCCCGATAAAAGGACCCATGGTCAGTCCAGAGGCTCCCAGTCCATTCGCGGTAATCAGACCTTGCCAGCCTGGGACAACCCCCATTACAGGCAGAAATCCAGGTGTGAACGGCCGAAATCCGACTCGTACTTCCTTGAATGTACTGTTTGCGAGACCCGGTGCCAGTTCCAGGCCTTTATTTAAAACCTCCTGCATGCCCCCTGCGGTTACTCTTGTATCATAACCTTCCACATCATTCTCATGAGTGGCACCAATCACAATCTTCTGTTGATCGAAGGACAAGAGATATTGATCAGAAGGTGGCATGATCACAGGCCAGCGCCCTGTATCCTCCCCATCCGTGACATGTAGATGCATAATTTGCGCCTTTTGGTAATGCACTTTAAAGTGTATGCCGAGTGGCTTCAGCAGTTCGTTGGCCCATGCACCTGCACAGACAACGACTTCATCTGCCAGGAAACTCCGGTCATTAACACTCACACCAATGACCCGATTTGCTTCGAATTGAAGCGTGGCGTCTCCATGGATCACTTCCGCTCCATTTCGCTGTGCAGACCGGATCAAGGCATCGCGCAGCGCCCTTCCATCTATACGTGCAGCACCGCTGATATGTACCGACTGATAATGTTCTTCCAGCAGTGGAAAACGTTCATGGGTTTCTTTGGCATCAAGAGGTGTAATCTCACCAATCTCCGGTGCATCAGCTTTGCGAAGATGGGCCCGCTCTTGCATCTTGTTGATTTTGTCCACATCCGTATGAATGCTGAGTGCGCCCACTTGAGCATATCCGGTTTCCGTTTCCCCTTCATTCTCAAGCTCCGCTATGATGCCAGGGTAGAACCGCGCACCAGCCTTGGCGAGTTGATACCAATCCTGGTTACGTCGCTGCGACAGCCATGGACAGATGATCCCGGCAGCTGCATCCGTTGCCTGTCCTGTATCTTTTCGATCTATGATGATGACTTCTGCGCCCCGTTTGGCTAATTGATAGGCTGTTGAAGCCCCCAGAATACCCGATCCGACTACGATGACTTTCTTCATGTTTGCATCCCTTTCCTTAATCACTCATCCGTTATAGCGTATACTGTTTCGCATTCTGTTGGCAAGGCAGGCGTACTTTTACGCCATTAATAGAGACTAATGTGACTGCGGTTCATGCGATTCCAACCAATATAGAACTGTTGGATCATTTCTTTGAAAACGTTTTATTATCGTTTGTCCTTCAATTAAAATTATTCCATTTATGTAATATAATTCATTCTAAGTTTCTTTTAACGCTGTAACCACGCCACTTACGCACATGATCCTTTAACGAAAAGAGGAATAACACGACGATGCCGAAACCTAGCATGGGGAATCCACTGGATGCCGATATGCCGCTCATGATTACAGGGCAAAACCAGTTGACCGTTGATGAATTGATGAATTGGAGCGACCATTCACGGGATTACAGCATTGTACAGTGCATCGGAGGAACAGGGCAAATCGCAGCTAAGAATCATGAATTTTCGATCAAAAAAGGAACCGCTCTCATTTTGTTCCCCGAGGTAACCTACCGTTACCACAATCTGAGTGATTCATTACGATTTGATTGTCTGTCTTTTAATGGCTATTTGTTGCCACGTTTCTTGCATACCTTGCAGATCGGGGAGCTGCGCGCCTTCAAGCCGGACGGAATGCTTCATATCCTGTTGCATGAAATTACGCTGGCGCTGCAGTCCCGGCACAAGGATCAGATCTGGCACGTATCCGCATTACTGTACATGCTTTTGGTCAGATTAACCATTGAAGGTGAACGCTATAGTGCTTACGAACGTTCTGATGCCCGATTAAGATTGGATGAACTCATTACTTTTATTAAACAAAATTATCATCAAGATATTTCTCTCCCCATGTTGGCTGAGCAGATGGACGTTACCGAGCAGCACCTCAATCGGATATTCAAAAAAGAATTTCAAATGACTCCATTGGAGTATCTGATGCGATATCGGTTATTAAAAGCCAAGGAAATGCTCATAGAAAATGACGCTACTACTGCCCATGAAATAGCCAAAGCCGTTGGTTTCAACAGTGCCAGTTACTTTGGATCAGTGTTCAAAAAATACGAAGGGATCTCCCCGATCGAGCTACGTAAGCAGTATCTGGTTTAAAGAGCCTCCATATCGATCTCGGCCAACGAGGATAACCGCAGTTCATGCATGGCGAATTCCAGACCACACGTTACCTCGTTAGGCACGATGATACAACGAATACCTGCGGCATTGGCTGCCTTCAAGCCATTAGGTGAGTCTTCGAATACAATCGCTTCGGAAGCCTCGATCCCAAGACTCTGGAGCGCAAGAAGGTACAGTTCAGGGTCCGGTTTCACTCGCTTCACATCCTCCGAAGTATGAACAACGGTGAAGTAATCGAAAATGCCTAATTTCTGCAAGTAACCATGAACCCAGTCCCGTGTGGAGCTGGAAGCAACCGCAAGCTGAATCCCCTTTTCCCTCGCAGACTGAAGCAATTCATGCACCCCTGGCAGAATAGCCGCTTGTCCCAAATAGGCTTCGTACTTCTGTTCTGATAGCAGCTTGATATGATCATGATCTATCTTTTTTTGTAGCGCCTGCTCCAGGTACAGAAATGGATGAAATTCCTCAAAGGATGTCCCCACATTTTTCGACCATAACTCCAGACCAAGTTCAACTCCGTGCTCTTCATAAATATCGCGAAACGCATAGTACCAAGGTGTCTCTGTATCGACAATGAGTCCATCAAAATCAAATATAAATGCTTTTACCATGAACCTATTCTCCCTCCAATGATCGGCCAGGGGAGCGGATTAGAAGCGTGCGGTCAAGTCCGGATGAGTAACGTTCACGGATAAAAAGTGACACGCGCAGCCCGTTCCCGTCGGCGATTGTGCAACTAATCCAGCTCGAAGTTCCCCTTGTGTCGGCATGCCAAAATATCGAATTAATTTCCACTCTTCCCCATCGGGTGAATAAAAGAATGATATGCAGTCCTCTACTTTGCGTATACGCAGATAGGGATCAGGTACGAAGACTTCAACCGAATTGCAATCATCGGATGAACCATCACGTGTCACCACCGACACGATGGTAGGCACTTTTCCATCATACTCAAAACAAATTTTGCACCAGTTAAGATCATCCGACATCACCATCAGGCATCCGGAATCATATTGATTTTTCATATCCACGGTTAATTGGGTTGTGATTTCGAAATCGTCAGGCACAGGCATGGACAAGAACGGTGCAGTTGCACGAATGTGCTTCCCTGCTGGATCTTGGAAAAAGTCCGTATCCGCTTGCGCTTCCACCAGCACACCTCCCTGATCCGTGTAGGACCAGGTCTCAGGCTCGTTCATCCAGCTCCATTGGTTCCGTGCTTCTGTTGTCATTACGTTAGTCATTTCTTACCCTCCCAAGTAAAATATGTTCTAGTGTATATGTTCTAGTTTTTTCTGTACTACATATTCGATCCATATACAGAAAACCCCTTCTTCTACATATTTTTGTAAGGCTCCAGCACTTGGGAGTGCTTCTGGGGATCAGGCAGGAATAACATGATGACCATCAGCACGACGTACAGACCAAGAATGACACTGAATAACAGTGTTGGATTGTGATGGTAGAGCAAGCCGGTCAGGTAACCGGATGGAATGGCTGTAAGCGTCATGACTGTCTGTACGGCCGAGAACATATCAGCCTTCTCATGCGTACCCAATCGGTTCATCAGCAGGGAATCCCGGTACGTCTGCAAAATGAAATTACCCGCAGCGAGCACGATTAGCGTGAGAAACAACATCCCTATATTCCCCACAGGGATCAATAGAAACAGAATGGCCCCGGCCGTGCTAAGCACGATGGAAAAACCAACATACTTTTCTTCCGAACGCCGTTTCAATCTCGGAATGATGACCAGGTAGAGCAGCATGACGGTTACCGCAGTCACTACTGGGATAAACGAAATAACACGGTCATCAAATTTCAACTGTTCCTTGAAGAAAATGACCTGAAAGAAATTCAGCTGCAGAATCAGATTGGATAAAACCGTAATCAGAATAATCGGAAAAAGTCGCCGTTTGTAGAATGATCTGCCGAACAGGCGCAGACTGGAACCCAAACTCTGAAGCACGCGGGTTTTGCTATGCAATCCCATAAGTTCCTTGCCAACCTCGGTCTCATCCGTGTATCGGTTCCGAATGAAAAACATGGCAGTCATGAGGATACCCCCGACAAAGTAAATGCTCGCCAGTGTTGGCACAATACCAAAATCAGCAATGACCACCCCGGCAATAGGCGTTAATACCCCTGCTCCTGTAATGATCATGTTGAGAATGGCAAACACCTTCGATCGTTTGTGTTCCTCCACATCCTCTATGATCAGACAGTTAAAGGCGACCGTTACAAACTTGGATGTTGCGTTTAGTAAATAGGCGATTAGAAACAGCCAGAAGTTCTGGGAGAAAGCCCAGATGAACATGGGAACACTCCAGGCAAGCAGATCAAAGATCAGTGTTGTTCGTTTGCGTCCCAGCTTATTTGTAATGGAACCCGCAAACAATTGAAAGATAAAGGCAAAATAAAGATTCACCGAATTGATTAAACCTATTTCAATGTCCGAAAGTCCGGCTTCCTTCATATATAAAGGAGCGTAGAAGAGAACAATCGTGCCCGGAATGGCCCATACCGGTTCGAGTAAAATGGAGTAGCGTGGATTCTTCGGCAAATCTTGAAGCAATTTCAATCCATATCCCTTCCTTCTGCGGTTTTCACCGCTGCGAATTCCAACTTCTCGCAGCGGCAAACCCGCTAATGTCTACATGCTTATAGTATCTCTTATAGGATAAGAGCTGTTTTGACCGAATTCATCGGCAATTTCTCTCCAGTATGCATGTCATAACCAATTGTTCCATTAAAGGCTTGTTCATAATCACTCAGCAGTTCCTTGGCTGTCACCATCTGTTCCAGTTCCGGGATACTTTGGGCAAATTTCAGTGCCGTACTGATCATCGAGTGATTAGCAACCGCGCCGATGATACTAATGCCATCATTAATCACGGCTGTTGATTTGAACGTCACCTCATAGCTGTCGTCATATCCCATAGGAATAATCTTGCCGCCTTTGGCAATCATCTCAAATCCCACATGTAGCTGGTTCCCCACCGCGTCCACTACAATATCAAACTTTTTGTTATTATTGATCTCATATACTTTATCCAGTGTCAGGTCCTGAGGATAGAACACATGATCCGCGATCCCGGAAGCGAACTCTTTGCGGTATGGATCGACTTCAGTGCCTACAGTAAGCCTCGCCAATCGTTTGCTCACAAGCTGACACAGGGAACCGATTGCACCAGAACCGAGGACCAGTACAGAGTCACTTGGCTTAGTCCCTGCTTTCATGAACGTCTGAAGTACACATCCCAATGGTTCGATCATCATGGCCGTTTCCCAACTCATGGAATCCGGGATAGCATAGATATACTTCTCGTCCCCAACAAAATATTCGGCAAAGGTTCCATGTGTCGTCATCCCTACTTGATAGTCATCAAAATTCTCGCAGTAGATGAACAGACCCTCACGGCAGTATGAGCAGGTACCGCAAGATTGCGTGGGATCAACCAATACCCGATCACCGATCTTGAAACCGCGAACTGCGTCGCCCACCTCAACCACGGTGCCTACGCCTTCATGACCAATGATCGTCCCTTTATTCGCCGGCACTTTGCCTTTGACAATATTCAGATCTGTCCCGCAGATGCCGGAACCATAGATTTTAATTTTTACCTGGTTTGGCTTTTGAATGGTTGGCTCCTCGATCTCCTGGTACGTCACCTGTTTGAGATCCTGATATACGAGTGCTTTCATTGAATAATTCCTCCTAGTCGATTATCGATTATAATCTATGGATTAAGCTTCAAACGTTTTCGATAATTGCATCGAATGAAGATGTTCCTGCTTCTGAATCTCTTTCCAGTCTGACAGGGTCTGTAACAGCGCTTCCTCAACCCACAGCAATTCTTCCCTTGTATGGGCATCCGAGAAAATAAAGTAACCTTTGGTGAAGATGCCGAAGTGAGCCATTCTCTTCACCATGAACTCGCGGAAAGGGTCCGCTTGAAAGTTATCCTCGGCTAGGGATTGAATGCAGAAGCTCGCATACGTCCCCTTCAATTCCAATTGATCTGTTAATCCGAGTAACACAAGTTCAGATTCCAGACGATCCATGATCCGGGTTGCCGGATCACGCCAGGTCGGCCATACTTTCGCATTCTTCATTAATCGTTCACAGGCAATGGCTGCCGCAAGTGCTGTTGTTTCGCTGGAATGGGCATTGCTGAATCGGACCTGTCCCGACAGAGACATTAAGTGCTCTGGCCCCAAAACCGCTGCGAGAGGTAAACCGTTTGCCATACCTTTGGAGATGCAGAGCAGATCAGGCCAGATGTCATATTCTCCTGCTGTAGCCTGTTTGCCCATTCGAATACCGGAAGTGACTTCATCAAATATGATAATGATATCCAGAGACCGGCATAGGTTGACGACTTCCTCCAGCGCATCCCGTTTCCACTCGTTGGGGCATAGAACAATACATGCGATATCCTCGGGAGATGAGGTAATCTGGGCCTCAATTCGCTCCGCAGTAGGTTTGTTGACCCAAATCGTTGAACGCTCGATATCTACAGGAATGCCCCGTTCTTTTGTCTGGCCACCGTAATAACCATAGGCAGACCAATCATGCCACCCGTGATAAGCCGTCGCAATCACCTTGCTTTTGCCACTTGCAGCACGGGCAAGTCGTACGGCCCCACTTACTGCATCCGCACCACTCTTCGTGAAACGCAGCGACGGATAACGGCCCTCAAACCGCTCCAGAATTAATTCGGCGCATTCAAGCTCGATGTCGGCCGGAACCGAAAAGCTTGTCCCTTTTTTGAGCTGGTGAATGACGGTTAGTTGGACTTCATGCCTCGCATGACCCCAGGACGCCGTACCCATGGCCATTTCGCAATCCAGCCATTCATTACCGTCGATATCTGTAAATCGGGATTTGTAAGCCTCTGCACAACATACGGGTGTATGCCCTGGAAATAAACGTTCAGGTGCTTTGGCTAAAGTGCTGCATCCGCTCGGAATTACCTTTTCGACTTGCTCCAACCACTCCAGATTACGGCTAAATCGTACGGCACGATCGAGCGTGCTCTCTTTTTCTTTCACCTTAAGTACCTCCCTGTTTATTGACGTTGTGCGTGAATTACCGAACTTTGGTTCCAGGCCAGCATCCATCGTAGATGCGATCCATCGTGATTACATTGCCATACAGATCGATGATCAGATCCTTGGCCCGATGAGCGTGTCTCATCTCAATCCAGTAACGGTTCTCCAGCAAACGGGCGAAATTGTCCACCAAGAACAGTAACCGATTCTCACTATGGATCAGTTCCTTGCCCAGTACCTGTGGCAGCCAGATGGCTCCGTTGGAATTGAAGCGATTGGAATAGTCGCGTACTTCGGCTATATTGGCAAATTCGGCTTCTTCCAGCTTGGTCCAGAACGTATCGGCATCACTACGAACTTCTGCAAGATCAATGCCCACAATCGGAAGATGCTGATATTCCCCTTGGCTTTCCAGCTGCGCTTTCAGATGACCGAAAACGAAAGGCCACACATCCGCCTCAATTTGACCGCCCCACTTTTTCCAGAAGCGTGCCAGATTGTTCTTGCGGTTGAAATTGCGGTGAATACCGCTGCTGCGTTCCCAGTGATAGGCTTGAATATTCGGGTTAATGACCGTATCGTATCCTGCAGCTCGTGCCCGCATCTGATAATCAAAATCCTCGTACCCGTTAAAGAATTTCTCATCGAGGTTGCCAATGGTTTCGTATACTTCTCGCTTCATGCCGAACATGGCGAACACCACCAGTTGAACGGAGAACGTTTCTTTCGGGATATCATCAGGGGATGCGTTCAGGAACAGGTGGCGGCCGATGGTGTCTGCAAAAGCAATGCCGCAATGCTGCACCCCTCCGGTTTGCGGATACAACAGAACGCCTCCAATCATGCCAATCGTAATATCACTGTCCAGTGTCTCTTTCATCATCGGTTGCCAGTTCGGCTCTAGAATCGTGTCAGAATCCAGGAAGAAAATGTACTCTCCCTTGGCTAGACTCAGTGCGCTATTAATCGACACGGCGCAACCGAGTGGAAAATCATGCTGAAGAATCTCGATGGTCACACCTTCTTTTATTTCTTGCTTCAGTTTATCCAGATGTTGAAAGACTGCTGAGCCGGAACCGTCGTTGATAAAAATAATCTGAGTGGATGGGCTTACCGTCCGGAGCAGCGAATCTGTGAACAGGTTCAGAATGTTATAGTCCTGGTTGACTGGCACAATAATGGTGTAAAGCATGGAATCCCTCCTGATTTGGGTTGATGGAATGAGTACTTGAACTGATTTTCAACTGCACCATTGCAGGTCGTTCTGCCTGACCTCCTCGCTTGAATATTTTGTCTTTATTTGGTAATGATTTGAATCTACTAGAAATTTATATCATTTTTTGTAAACTTGAAATCTTAAATTCTGAACCCTGTTAATATTTGAATATTAGTAAAAATCAAGTCCATGATGCCTGTACACTGAGAAAAGCTGTTGCAAACGCAAAAAAAACACCCTCAAAGAGTCTGTGTACCTAACGATACGTTTGACTGTTTTGGGGTGTTTCCCTATTAAAATCTAATATTTTTCCTTTTGGGGCTGACCTAGTGTTGCTTAAATCCGTGATAAAACGTCTCTACTACAAGCGCAGGAGCTGCTTTTCTCGCGATATGACCACTTACAACCTGCTGCCACGTCAGGAACATGATGGAATACAGCACATCGACAATCCAGGTTTTATCAAGATCGGAGCGGAAATAACCTTTCTGTTGTAACAGACCGACCGCATGCAGTACCGGTTCTCTCAGCTTCAGATCTGCTCCCTCAATCTCTGGATTATAGTTAATGGTGGTGTCATGAGCCAGAAAATATATTTTGTCGCCTAATGGAATTAGCGCCTCGATCAGCTCGGGTATGTACTTTTCACAGTGCTCTTCATCCAGTTGAATTTGTTGCATGGTCTCACTGACCACCTGGATTGCGCGTAATCCCAAATGAACCATGAGCTGTTCGCGGCTTTCCACATAACGATGTAATGTAGCGATCCCGATTTTGGCAGATTCAGCAATTTCATTCATGGAAGCATTCGGCTTTTCAATCAGCAACTTGGTGGCCTCGTCCAAAATGGAATGAAGCCTGGTTTGTTTAATTGTAGTCATTTCTTTTTTCATTGTATTACACCTCTTGGCGAGTATAGTTCAACAATTGATCTGTTTATCCATCATATGATTGGATTAGACTATAAAATTATAGCATACTTCCTCACGAAATCGCATTCTGAACGTAACAAGCCACCTCTTACATATGTGCTGAAAACATAAAGCTTAAAAGTCCTTCTTCCCATCGCAGGGTTCCAACTTCTTTAAGCATTAACCATCCACCTTCTGAGTCCCTACTCCTAATACGTTTAATTAAATTCAGACAGGAACATAGGCATCCTCAACCTCAACTTTACGTTCATTCCCCATCGTAATATATCTTACGTTAATGACATTTCCTTTCTGAAAGTGGGGAATATGTGTGATAGGAATATAGGTCTCTACAATTGTTGGAAAGGTTCGGCCGTCAACTTGGGTTACAGTCAAATCCAGTCGTACGCCAGGCCTTCCATCCATACTGGATGAAGTCTGTACAATATCATGAATGATTGCTTCTGCTGGAATTCCGTCCATCAGAATGCTCTTGCGAAGGTGATATTTCTCTTTATTGCTGCGCAGCAGTTTAAATACCATAATCGTAGTGATTGTACCTGTGATAAGCCCAAAGATAATAATAGCAACTATGGCAATGAGTGTGACTGTCATAATGACCTCCTTTTGTTAAGACTTATGTTAACTACTTCTTGTTTAGATCTCTTATTCCTGCCAATTTGCTTGAATGGGAAAGCTTTAACGTCAAAAAAGCCGCCTTAAAGGCGGCTTCCTGCTGTGTATGTTCAACTCAATCTACTTTCGCACCATACGAGCGTACAAACAGAACGGCTTGTTCACGATCCAAACGTACACCTTTGATATCCAGTGACTTTAGATCGATCCCTTCCAGATTAGCTCCTCTAAGATCAGCCCCTTGCAGCTTGGCTCTGCTCATAACGGCTCTTGTCAGATCACAGTCTCTCAAATCCGCTTTGGTGAAATCCGTGTCCGTAAAGTCAGCTTCAAAGAAACGAATTCCTCGCAAATCCTGTTTGCCTAATCGGGTATGTCTCAGATTTGTATAAGACCAATCGCCGTGACTTAATGTGATGCCATCCATTTGCGCACCTGAAAAGTCTGAGCCTGTCATCTTGCAGGAGCTGAATTTGGAAGCAAAAAGATTCGCACCACCGAAGGTGCAGTTCTCAAAAGCCGATTCCGTATGAATCGAACCATTCATGGAAGCGCCTTTGAAGTCACACTCAATGAAACGGCAGTTACTTGTTTCGATCTCTTCCATAGAAGCGTTCATAAATGTACACTGTTTAAAAACACAACTTATGAGTTCTCCATAGCGCAGATCACGCCCCTCAAAATGTACTGCTTCATATTCCTGATCCTTATATTGATACACTGGTCACACCCCGCATTGTATATTTCTCCGTCTTTCTTCATTAAAGAACTTTTTATACTATACCACACCCCTGTCAAGTACCTGCTTAATCACACACAAAAGTCAAGTTACTTTTTTTATGAGAATAATCTGAAAACTAAAAAAGGGACGCATAAAGCGGCCCCTCCAGCTCACACTTTTAACTGTTCCAATGTGGGCTTATATATGTGAAACTCTCCAGTTAGCTGCTTGTTCTATTCCCATCAGAAAGCATTACACCAGTATTTTGGACATTCTGTACAGGGATAGCGAAGGTTTATTGATTTCCCCTACTCTCTGGTATCCCAAACGTTCATACAGTTTAATAGCTAGTAGATTTTCCTTTTTAACCGTAAGTGAAGATTTGGACAGACCTTGTGTTATAGCTTGTTCCTCAGCAAAATGAATGAGCTGTGTTCCTACACCAAGTCCTCTGCTTTCTGGCAACGTAGCCAATGTCCCGATGTGGTACTCGTCGTTCTCCGCTTCTTTTAATGTCACCATGGAGTAGAACTCTTTCCAATGTTGGAGATTATACTTAATCAGGCTCCATTTACGAAGTTCAAACAGCTTGGAGAACGTTGGCAAAGCAAGTTTGTTCATTATAGTGGTCGGATAACACATGATCATGCCCAGCGTTTGGTTACCCATTTTAGCTTCATAAGCATATTGGTGACTGAATCGGTTCTGATTCGAACGCCATAACTTGTTAAATGTTTTCTCTATAATGCCTTTATCTTTGGTACCTGCAAGCGAATAGGCCATATATTCAAGTGCCATCTGATTTAGTTGCCCGCCGACTAATGATTGTGGACTGGCTTTTGTTATGGAAATCTTATTCATCGCTGTCACTCCTCTAGTTAGCTGAAATTGAATTAAAGCTGGGAAGCAGGTTGGTTGAATGATAACCCCTCAACGATCACATTCACCGTATCAATGGTTAATCCGGTCAGCTGTTCCACATGCAATCTCACATTGTTTTGCAATTCCCTGCAGACTTCATGCACTTTCGTTCCATAACAAACGACAACCTTTACGTTTATCTCCAGTCTTGATTCTACCTTGCGGATATATATGCCATTTTGTAGACTTTTCCCGCTCCACTTTTTGGCGATGCCTTCTACAAGTCCTGTCGACATGGAGGAAATCTCACTGGTAGTGTTCGCGATCTTGCCGACAATTTTGGAGATCACATCATCCGATATTTGAATTTTTCCCAAAACATTTTGAATGGACATCCTAGGTCCCCCTCTTTATACCCGCATTTTTGATATATTATAATATCATTTAATATAAATATAAATCATATAAAGTCCGATTTCAACTTTTGAATTCAGTCGTCCTCATTTCTACCGGTACATAGCAAAAAAACCGCGATCATCGCGGCTTCTTCTGGTCATACTATGGGAATTTCAATTGAATAAGGACAGGAATGTGGGAAGATGACTCGCTATCTGTTCTGCCTTCTTCTGCTGCCTCTGTTTCTTCTGCTTGTACGATCCACTGCCTGCCAATTAACGATTGTAGCAGTTCAATCTCTTGTGTGGTCAGACGAATATGCTTCAGTGACAGTTCATCTTGAACGTAATCCCGATCCACCTTACGGTCAAACCGGAAATCGAGCAATCGTTTCAACCCGTTAATATGCAAAAATTTGAACTCATAACCCTGACGTATCGCCATTTCCCAATCGTCTCCGATATCAGCTGCTGTCTGCAGTCTCTCATCAAAATCCATCCCGGGTTCCTTAACCAGAGGGAGCAACCGGGAAAAGTCTCCACGTTGTAAACAATCAATAATCACTTCTTTTGGTTCCCCACTTGTCAGAACATTCTCTACAAGAAGCCCTACAGGAATGGACAACTGAGTTCGACTCATTTCTCGCCCTCCTCATTCCCGAGATACTGATTGAACCAGGCATTCACCTGTTCGAAGCTATCAATCCGAAGTGAAGGTTTACCGCTTTTCAGCAAACTGTGGTTGGAACCTGGATAACGAATCAGTTTGGTCTTTTTGCCATATCGTTTTAACGTCGTATACAATTCTTCCGCTTGTGCAATCGGTGTCCGATAGTCCTGCTCTCCGTGCATGATCAGAAGTGGCGTCTCAATGTGATGTGCATGGGCAAGAGGCGACCGGGACCACAGAAATTCAGCATTTTCCGCCGGATTACCACCAATGACTCCCTCGACATAGGAAATTCCGATATCGCTCGTTCCATACATGGACAGCCAGTTGGAGATGCAACGCTGGGTTACAGCCGCCTTGAAACGGTGAGTATGCGCTATAATCCAGTTGGTCATTACTCCGCCATAACTGCCACCCGCTACACCCAGACGTGATGCATCAAGGAAATCATAGGTAGCCAGGGCATAATCAACGGCTTCCATCAGATCCCTGTAATCCCCTCCGGCAAAGTCACCTCGGCAAGCTCTTGCAAACTCCTGACCGAATCCAATGCTTCCGCGAGGGTTGATCCACAGCACAGCATAACCTTGTGCAACGAGTGTCTGCATTTCATGACTGTATGTTCCCGTATACATTGCGTGAGGTCCACCATGAATCTGCAAAATTAATGGCAGATTCCCATTGGTGTCACGTGTTTCCGGTGTGGCTAACCAACCTTGAAGTGGCCATCCATCGGAGGACTTAAACTCTACACGAACTGGCACATTTACGGCCAATTCAGCCATGAATTCATCATTTCTGCGGGTAAGTCTAAACATTTCCCCACTGTTGATATCCACTCGATATAACTCCCCAGGGTGTTCAGCAGTCAACGCAGCGACTACCAGCGATGAACCATCTGGTGTTAAGGTATACTGATACACATCCTTTTCACCAGCGCCCGTTACCATTTGACAAGCTCCATCGTCTTGAATGCGGTACACGTCCACATTCCCGTAATGCGTTCCGAGTACATACACACCACGTTCCGGATGATGGATATCCGAGATTGGAGAAGGTGATGCACCTGCTGACTTCATATCTCCCAGTGCTGCGTTACCAATGTGCATATCTAACTGTGGTGCAATTATCCTGGGTTCCCCCCGATGAACAGGGACAGCATATAAGCTGTTGTGGCTCCCACTCCCGTATTCGCGATCACTGGCGATCAGGATCAGCTGCTGCCCGTCGGATGAATAGGAGAACTGGCTTATCGCCAGACTGGAATCTGTCACTTTGAAGAGATCACGTTCTCCCAATCGAACGCTGTATATATCCGTAAAGTACAGCAAATCTGCATCAAGCTGCTCATCCTCTACTTGCTTCGAAATGAAAGAAAGCTGCTTGCTATCTGGCGACCATGCCGGAGCGCTGATATTCCATAGCCCGGAAGTCACCTGTGTGATCTCCCCGCTTCCGATCTCGTATATAAACAAATGGCTGTATTGACCGTCCCACCAGCCAGCCCCCTCCGCCTTCGGCGTTGTGCGCTCAAAGACTTTACCTCGCAGCAAAGGTGCTGGCTCCTGGTGGGCTTCAGCTTTCTTATGTTGCTCCTCCGGTTGCACCTTGCTGGTAAATGCAATATACTGCCCGTTTGGCGACCAGATATAACTCGAAATTTTACATGCGGGAGAGATCAGCATGACAGGTTCTTTTTTATCCGAATTGAGTCCCCATAGTCCCTTCCCCCCGTCCACGGAGCGAATGAATGTGAGCTGTGTGCCATCCGGCGACCAGGCAGGTGAAGAGTCCTTTGTACCATCAGAGAGTGCAATATCTTCATCACCATCCAGCGAGATTCCTCGAATTTGCGTGTTATATTCGTTTTTATCCTGATCTATGGTCTGTTCCACATAAGCCACTTGTCCGTTCGGGCTGACAACAGGCTGACTTATGCAACGGTAGTGACTCAGATCCTCCGGCATAATTGATCTTTGATTCATATTGACGGCTCCCTTCTCCATTTATTTATGGGTTGTATCCGTACGTGGATCAAGCACATCACGCAGCCAATCTCCAAGGAAAATAACACCGAGTACGGTAAATGTAATCGCTAGTCCCGGGAATGTAGCAACCCACCAGCTTGTAGCAACATATTGTCTGCCATCACTGAGCATACCTCCCCAGGATACATCAGGTGGTTTGATGCCCAGACCCAGGAAACTGAGTGAAGCTTCCATAATAATCGTCGTGCCGACATTCATCCCACAGATCACGATAAAAGATGAGAGGATATTTGGCAGAATGTGTTTCACAATCAGTCTTCCATTCTTCGCACCGATCGATCTGGCCGCATGAACAAAATCCCGCTCCTTGATACTTAGAACCTCACTTCTTACCACACGGGTGAATGGAACCCAGTTGGTCACCCCAATGACAAAAATCAACGTTGTAATACCCGGGCCAACAATCGCCATCACAACAAGCATGAACAGAATAGTCGGAATTGCCATGAATGCATCACCTACACGCATAATTACGGCATCCAGCCATTTCCCGTAGAATCCGGATACCAGCCCCAGAATTGCGCCAATGATGCCTGATACAATCACGGCACCCATCCCCACGATTAAGGAAACACGAGCACCATATACAATTCGACTCCACATGTCTCTGCCGAGATTATCGGTACCCAGCCAGTATTCGGCCGTTCCGCCCTCAAGCCATGCTGGTGGTTTAAGTCGGCCCAGCGGATTAACCGCCGCTGGATCATGACTCGTCAATAGAGGTGCACCTATGGCAATTAACACAACCAACAATACAAGCACAGCACCAAACATTCCGGTCTTGCTGATGATCAGTTGTTGCCAGATATAACGAAACCCCGTTGGTGCACGCCCATTGTCCTGTTCCTGTTCCTGTTCTGTACCCGGAATTGGCATTTCGTTGCTGCCTGTCATATGATTGCACCTCCTTCTAGTCGTATTTGATGCGCGGATCAAGTAACCTGTAGGCTACATCCGTCAAGATGTTAGTTAATACAACGATAACGGCAATGACAAACACCGCTGCCTGTACAATCGCCATATCATGTGTGTTGACTGCAACGACCAGCAATTGACCCAGTCCTGGCCAGGAGAATACCGTTTCCGTAATCAATGTTCCCCCGATCAGACTTGTAAATTGCAAACTCATAATCGTCACAACCGGAATCAATCCATTCCGAAATGCATGTTTTACAATGACAACCATTCGGCCAAGCCCCTTGCTGCGGGCTGTTCGAATATAGTCCTGGTTGAGAATCTCCAGCATGCTTGAACGAATCAGTCGAGTCATCTGGGCAGCCAGTCCAACACCGAGTGTAAATGCCGGCAAGATCAGATGTGATATTCCTCCGCGACCAGATACCGGCAATACGCCCAGCATGACGGAGAACAAGAGGATAAGCATAATCCCCATCCAGAAGTTTGGCATTGCCTTACCAATGACGGATATTCCTGAAATGATGAGATCGGTAAACGTGTTACGTTTAACAGCTGAAATGACCCCAAGTGGCACAGCCATAAGTACGGCAAAAAACATCGCGGCTACGGCCAGTTCAAAGCTGGCAGGCAATCTCTCCAGCACAAGCTCTAATGCAGGTTGATTGTAACGGAAAGACTGACCAAAGTCTCCCTGGATCGCACTGCCCAGAAACTTCACGTATTGCGTATATAAAGGCTGGTCCAAACCGAGTGCCTGCGTCAAGACAGCACGATCTTCAGCGGTAGCCGTTTCGGGCAACATTAGCGCAACCGGGTCACCGGTAACTCGAACCAAAATGAACACAATTATTGAAACAATGAACAACACCGGAATGATCTGTAGTAATGACTTAAGTACGTATCTGCCCATTCCTTGTTCACCTCCCTTGTTAAGAAAAAGAACGGCAGGAACATGGTTATCCAGTCCCTGCCGTTCACGGCCTTATCTTTTCAATGACCGGTTATTATACCCGATGTTACTGTGCAACAGGTGTAATCTCGTCAGCATAGAACATCTCGTCACTGCGCGGCGCGAAGTTCACTTTGGCATTGGTTCCGTAGACACCTTCCATCTGGTACAAATATACCGCTGGGCGTTCTTCAGAGAAAATCTGCTGCACTTGCTGATACTCTTTCTCCCGAACCGTTGGGTCCATGTTCACCAATGCAGATTGAAGCAGTTTTTCTACTTCAGGATTGTTGTAATCCGACTCACCTTTGGCTTCTTCCAACATATAACGATTGTAGTTATTCGAAGCATCGAACAAGGAGTTACCAATACCGATCATGAAGATTTCTTTGAATGATTTGGAGCTGTAACGTTCACTGAATGCACTTGCTTCCAGGACATCCAGATTGATTTTGAATCCGGCTTGTTCCAGCATCGCTGCAACAACTTCAGCCTGTTCTTTATACTGAGCGGAAACGGAGATGGTCATCTCGGCTTCACCTTCAGCATAGCCAGCTTCTTGCAGCAATTGTTTTGCTTTTTCTTGATCATAGAGTGACGTTTTGTACAATGAAGGATCAGCACCGAAGTTGCCTGGTGTTACGGATGTGCGGGTTACGATACCTGCACCGCCGGCAATGCTGTCTACAATGCCTTGTTTGTCGATAGCCAGATCAATCGCTTCACGGACTTTCGGATCAGCCGTGATGCTACCTTCTGTCTGACGGAAGATCAACTGAAGCACACGCTGGATTGGCGCTTTGACAATCTTTTTGTCTGCTTCACCTTCAATCCGGGCAATGTCAGTGGATGGAATGGAAGACGCAACATCTACACCACCAGCAAGCAATTCGGATACACGGGTGGAGGCTTCAGGAATAACGCGGAATACCACTTCATTCCATTTGGGTTCACCGTCGAAGTAGCTCTCGTTTTTCACCAGTTCCACACGATCATCTTTCGTCCATTTACTGAACTTGTAAGGACCTGTGCCTACCGGTTGCTTCAGGAATGCATCGAATCCTTTATCCGCAATATATTTTGCAGGCAGAATGCCAGCACCCATTTTGGACAAACGATTCAGGAGCAACGGATCTGGACCATCCGTGATGATGTCTACGGTATAGTCATCCACCGCTTTAACTTCTACAATATTTTTGAAATAACTGTTTTGTTTCAATGTCTCGTCCTTGGCTACGCGCTCCAGCGTGTATTTTACATCTGCTGAAGTGAATGGATCGCCATTGTGGAAGGTCACACCTTCACGCAGCTTAAATCTCCATGTTGTATCATCAACCTGATCCCATGAGGTCGCAAGTCCTGCAACTTTTTTCTGTTCACTGTCATTTTTAATCAGATAATCAAAAACGTTGACCAGTACCGCCTCACTTGATGTGTTGTTATTGTTGTGCGGATCAAAACTCTCAATATCTGTTGCCGCGGCAACGGTCAAAGTTGTACTTGCGCTTCCACTGCCCGTTCCTTCGGATGCCGAATCATCATTCGTGCTTGTCGTTTTTCCACCGCAGGCGCTGAGCACCATTACGATCGCCAGTAACGTGATCCATAAGCCTGTCCATTGTCTTTTTTTCATTGTGATTGCTCCCCCTCAGAAGTTGTATTCCGTGCCAAAAACTCAAGTGCTACTGCAGACAACATGCCCACTCCAAAAGGCATCGCTGTCTCATCAAGATCAAACATGGGATGGTGGAGTGGATAACGAGTACGTTCCTCATCATTACCAGATCCTAGTCTGAAAAACACACCTGGAACCTGTTCACAATAAAAAGCGAAATCCTCGCCCCCTGTGGAGGGTTTGATATAGGTCCATCCCTTCTCCGCATTAACCTCATCACAAATCTCTGTTAGCAGGTCAACCATGCCGAGATCATTGACGACAACAGGGTAACCATCGCCGTAGACGACTTCGCATCCTGCTCCGAAAGAATCACAGACCCCTTTGACAACCTGCTCAATCAAAGCTGGCATCCGTTCACGAATGGCAGGTGAGAGTGTACGAACCGTACCGATCATCTCCACTTCCGGGGCGATGGCTGTTCCCATGTAACCTCCGTTGATTTTGCCAATCGTGACTACAGCGGGTTCAAGCGGATCGACCATCCGACTGACGATATTTTGCAATGCGGTGATGACCTGAGCGGATACCGCAATCGCGTCAATGCCCTCATGCGGACGAGCTGCGTGGCCACCCTTGCCGAACACCTTGATAATCAAGGGATCTGCTGACGCGAACGCCACGCCCTGACTTACGCCCAAGGTTCCCGTGTTCTGTCCGGGTGTCATGTGTAACCCTGCTATCGCATCGACCTTCGGATTCTCCAGAACACCGTCCTGGATCATGGCTCTTGCACCTGCAAGTCCCTCTTCTGCTGGTTGGAAAATGAATTTGATGTTGCCTGATTTCGGTCTTCCAAGGCCAGTAAGCAGTTGGGCGGCTCCCATCAGGATAGAGGTGTGAGCGTCATGTCCACACAGATGCGCTTTGCCTTCTACTTGCGAGCGGTATTCCACCACTTTCTGATCCTGGATGGGCAAGGCATCCATGTCTGCGCGCAAGGCAAAGGTTGGTCCATCTGTCTCTCCGCGAAGCAGGCCTGTAACCCCGGTCTGTCCGACATTGCGCGTAACTTCCAGGCCCAAGCTTTCCAGATGCTCGGCTACGATAGCGGATGTGCGATGCTCCTCGTAGCCGATTTCAGGATGCTGATGTAAATCTCTGCGCCAAGCACTTAACTGGGCTTGTAGTGGCTGAGCCTTCTGTATTAGTTCTGAACGATTCATTCGCTGTCATTCCCTTCATTTTCGTCCGATTCAGAAACCAAACGGGCATAGATTGCATCCGCCGAGAATTCGATATGTCTTTTCATCGTCTCCTTAGATTTGATGCTATCATGGGCTTTCAATGCTTCAAGAATCTCCATATGTACACCGTGGTTGACAGTACGTATCCGGTCATCATAAGGCATCAAGTCGAGCGCCGGATTAATTTTGGTCCGGATCTGTCTGACGGCTCTCTCGCAGTATGGATTCCCCGAAGCCTTGGCGATGATCAGATGAAATTTCACATCCAGCGCCCTGAACCATTCCCTTGTGCAGTCTGGCTCTATACTTTGTTCCATGTAACCCTCAAGCAGCTCCAATTCGCCTGCGGTGATCCGCTCAGCAGCGAGATATGCTCCCTCCGGCTCGATAATGGTTCTATATTCAAACACCTTCAGCATTTGTGACCAATCCCGTTTAATTTCTTCTCTGGTCCGTTTATGCGAATTGGCTGTCAGAGGCAGTACAAATGTTCCGCCTTTGGCACCCACCCTTTTCTCAATCAAGCCTTTCTCTTCCAGTGAAGAGAGTGCCTCACGGACGGTTATACGGCTTACGTTAAAAATCTCTGCCAGATCTCGCTCGGCTGGAAGCTGTTCTTCACTCATCAATTCTTTCAAAATAATGGCTTCTTCCAGTTGTTCTCTAATGAATTCACTAACCTTTTTGGTGGACACTTTCTCAAAACGAAATGAAAACGTACTTGACATCTAAGCACTCCGATCTGTATATGGTCTAGACCTTATACCATTAATATAATTCCGACTAAACTTATATGCAATACTTTTTTTCAAGTAAATTCAACTTTTTTTCTCACCACCACCAAATTGAAGCATTTTACCAAAAAAAAGACGCATCTGCACGCAACAGATACATCTTCCCCTTAGTTGATTTACACCGTTCACTACGATGACAGAACAACCTTCCGATCGCTGTTATCCCCGGATTTCTTTGAAGCCCTTTTTGAAAGGGGGAAAATCCGGGGATAGCGTATGCTTCCGATGTAGCTTTCTTTCAGAAAGCTTGTAGGCGAACACTCCGCTTCTTCAGGTTTTTTCTGTCCTCTATAATTTCTTGTTAGCAAAGGGTCTGAAATCCTCCGTAACCGCAAGTTTATTGCTTCCCTTCAGGTAAAAGCTGTCATCCGCTTTCCAGGTATGGCTCTTTTTGTTCTGTCTGCGGTGATAGACATAATTGTAAGGAGAGGTCGCGTACGCTTTGAATCCTCTTTTCCTGCATTGTCTCAGGAAGGTCACATCTTCCCCTATGGAACGGTCTGTGAAACGGACTTTTTTCAATATCTTTCTTTTGAATAAAATAGTGCCCCCTTGTACAAATTCAACCGGTTTGTTCTTTTCAGCCGGAGATCTGACCAACAGTGTCTTGGACGCACCCAAGTAGACCAGGCACGAATGTTTGCCCACAATATCACTTTTGGTCCGCCTAAGTTCTCTCACCTGTTCTGTTAAATAATAAGGCGAATAGTAGTCATCATCATCAAATTTGGCAATCAACGAAAAGCGTGCCCTTGTCATGCCAGCGTTAAGGCTTTGTCCTAGAGAAATGCTCTCCGGAACTTGATATACATGAACGTTGGCAAGATTCCGAACCCTGTTTTGGTATAATGCCAGATTCATACGGTCATGATTCAGGACAATGATCAGTTCTTTGCTTTTATAACGCTGCCGACTGTAATTTTGCAGGATGTTGTCAAAAAATTGCGGCCGATTGGTACATACCACAATGGAAACACCATGACTCGTTTTGTGTTTAGTCAAGACATACCCTCTTTTCAGCTCATTTTTCTCTCATCATATGTGCCGAAATAGAGTCTGGTATGGGCCAATAGCTAGTAGCCATAACACCAAAAAACCCTCTGTCTCCAATAACGGGACAAAGGGTTCTGTAATCTGTTGGTTTATGTCTGTTCTATGCTTCGCTACCGTTATTCAAGTACACAGCCTTGCCTGTACGAGCAGATTCATAGAGTGCTTCCAGGATCTGAGATACAACCAGTGCTTGTTTCGGTGTGACCACCGGCTCTTGATCGTTCTCAATCGCTTCAATCCACTTTCTCATCTCCACATCTGGTGCGCTCTCGCTTTTACCATCGTAGAAAGCTACCCCACCTGCACTAAGTTCAATCTCGTTAGTATATAGACGGCTGAATTTCTCGCCATTGATGCGCAGTCCGTTCTTCATATCCGCACCCGCTTCGCTGCCACTCAAGCTACATTTGGCTTCATCCACCTCCAGTGAATTAAGTGCCCAACTGGATTCCAGCATGATCGTTGCTCCATTCTCCATCACAATCATGCCAAAGGCCGAGTCCTCTACGGAGAATTGTTTAGGGTCCCACGGGCCCCAGGCATTTGCTGCATCTTCACGTTGCGAAAGCTCATGATAAGTCGTGCCCAGAACAACTTTGGGTTGATAGTTATCCATCATCCAGAGCGTCAGATCGAGTGCGTGCGTACCAATGTCAATCAATGGACCGCCACCTTGTTTCTCCTCATCCAGGAAAACACCCCAGGTCGGTACCGCTCTACGTCTAATCGCATGTGCTTTGGCAAAATAAATATTACCCAGTTCACCAGCTTCGCACACCTTCTTCAAATACTGACTGTCTTCTCTGAAACGGTTGTTGTATCCGATGGTCAGTTTCTTGCCGGTACGCTCTGCCGCTTCCAGCATGAGCTGTGCTTCAGCAGATGTCTTTGCCATTGGCTTCTCACACATGACATGTTTGCCTGCTTCCAGGGCAGCAATGGAAATCTCGGCATGAGAAATATTCGGCGTAAGCACATGCACAATGTCAAGAGACTCATCCTTGAGCAATTCCTGATAATCGGTATAGACTTCAGCATCCGTAGAGCCATATTTCTGCTTGGCTTCATCTGCACGTTCCTGAACGATATCACAGAAGGCCACCAGTTCAACATTATCCAGTTTACTCAGACTCGGCAGATGTTTACCATTTGCGATTCCACCACAGCCAATAATTCCGATACGATATACTCTACTCATGTATATTCACCCTCACTTAAGTATTGGTTGTTTCATTTTGCGAAAAGCCGACGGGGTCATCCCCAGACGTTTGCGAAATACAGCATGCAAATAGTTGGCGTTATTGAATCCTGAAGCAAGAGCGATCTGTTCGATGGATACGTTACTTTCCTCCAGATTGCGGCACACGGCGCGCAGACGAATATCCTCCAGTACGCGGCTGAACGGCATCTCCGGTTGTACTTGGTAGAAGATTCGCTGCAATTGTCTGCTGCTAATATGAAGTTTCTCAGCTACATGCTCCAGCGTGACCACTGTAGGATGATTCGCTTCCATATACTGCACTGCATACTCATAACGATACGCCGACATGTCCCGTACAGGGGCTTCCGGCCGATTGCCTCCGGTGTCGTATGCTCGCACGGTTTTGAGTAATATGCTGATAACCAGTTGCTTGATCGACGTATAATAACCTAACAATTTCTGATCACATGCCTCATAGGCATCCAAAAAACAATGCATCGCCCGATGATAATCATTCACCGGAGTAAGCGGAAGCGTTCTTAGCTTTTCAATCGTTTCCTCGGATTCAGCTGCTTCCCAGGGATCGACATGTTCTCTTGGCTTGTGAACGATATCCACATGAAGACATAGTTCATCCATATCCTCTTTGGCGTCCGCCTCCTGATAATGAACGACACCCGGTCCAGTCAAATACAGCATACCTTCCGAAAGCGCATGTGACTGATCATCGAGAATAACTTTGCCTTTACCTCTCGGGATAAAATGAAACTCGAATTCCGCGTGATTATGGAAATCCACAACTCGGCCCGCTGGAAAAGAAGTCAGATGAAATCGCATCACGCGAATCTCATAATGTCCCCAAACCATTAGAATATCCAGTCTCTCCAGGAGATCCTGCCGCTCAAGCATTTTCTCATAAGGATACAGGCTCAAGATTGCACACCTCCTTGTATAACCTATATAAACTGAACTACAGAATATTTACACTTGCCACTACGATGACAGAATAACCTTCCAATCGCTGTTATCCCCAGATTTTTTTATTTCACTTTTTAAAGGGGAAATCCGGGGATAAAGGCGACCGCTCCGCTTTTTCAGGTTATTTCTGTCCGTTCATGTGTAATGTTTAGTTCAATTTATATAGTCCTTCAACATTGAAACTATCCCTTTAACTCACTTAGTGTAATTCTGCGCCTTTCCTTGGCAGAGAGATTCGCAGCTTCCATCAAACGGGTCAGCTCCATAGCAATCTGCACGTTTTCAGTTGCATCCGTATCATTTTGTATATGTGCGACCCACTGATTGAATGCGCTTTCTCTTTTGTCTGCCAAAGGAATTTCAGTCCAGTCATCATATTGTCCCTGCGCTGCTTTCGTGCGAATCAATAGCTTTTCTTCGGGTGTTCCGTACAGAAGCGAACCTTCCGTACCATGAACCTCAATCGTAAATGGAGAATGGCTGTTCACAAAACCAGCTTCGACAACGCCGACTGCTCCAGAATCCGTAAACAAGGTTGCGACAGCATTATCTTCCACGTCTTTGCCTGTAATATATCCAAAGTTCGCATTAACCGCTGTTACTTCCTGACCCAAAAACAGTTTGGCCAAATACATTGGATGGCAGCCCAGATCAATCAGTGCACCGCCCTGACAATCCTTCAGATCATAGAAGTGTTCAGGCAACCAGTTCGAAATCGCTCCATCATGGGATAACCGTGCTCTGACATACGTCACTTTGCCAAGTAATCCTTGGTTAAGCACATCCTGAATCGTTAGCGTATATCCTGCATTCAGGCGTGGTAAGGAGACTGTCATCTTGACTTTGTTTGCCTTTACCTCATTAAGGATTACATTGGATTCCGCCTGAGTCGAAGCAATCACTTTCTCGGTGAAAATGTGTTTACCTGCTTTTGCAGCAGCAGTGATCACCTCTTCATGAATGCGGGTTGGCGCATCTACAATAACGGCATCGATGTCATCCTTGGCCAGCATATCTTCGAGTGAAGCATAGAAGGGTACGTTTAAACGTTCAGCGGCTTCTTGTCCGCGCTTGGCATCTTCATCCCACACAGCGGCGATGACTGTATCCTCATGTTCCTGTGCCTGCTTGATGTAATCCCATGCGTGAACATGCCACAAGCTAATTTTCCCAATTCGAATGGTCAATGTATCTTACCTCCATACTATATAATATTCTGACATTTATCTATAAGTTATCACAGACTTAATGTATTTTTAATAGAAACTTACGACAATAAATGTATAAAATCACGACATGAGTATCATTAGGTATGTATGCAGTTTCCCATAACACTTTGGTGTGGGTGCACTTAACGGGCACATGACAAAACCTCCTGTTTCACACTACGGTGAACAGAAGGTTTCTATAGTTATAATGTTCAAAATCAACTTAACGCAACGCATACCCTTGTGTAACAATCTTGAACCCGGATACCGTCTGGCTGTCCTCTTCCAACGTATCCTTGACCCGTTCCAGCACATCGCTCTCATAGACAGAGGCGCACTCGAATCCAGGCTGAACGTCCAACTGAGCAGCTTCGGAATTCAGATTATACCAGCGAGCAATCACATCTCCGGTTTCCTCTGCGATCTTCAGTGTGGAGAAGGCCAGTGTCGAACCTTGTGCATTCCACGCCAGCCATTGCTTCGACAGAGGAAGGTCAACCTTGTGCCCATCAGCTTCGGCACGACCTTCCCGCTCAAACGTACGTGCTAATGCCCCTAGCTGTACAGTCGTCCACGGGATCGGATACACGTATGCGGATGCACATGCCCCTGACTGTGCAGCATCACCTGCAAATGGGATAATCGCATATTCCATGCTCTGAGGTCCCAGACATTGGGCTTCCGGTGTTTCAAACACACCCCAATCTCCCAGTTCCGAAGAGGCGCGCAGCAGCGTAATCGCAATCGTACTACCTTCTTCATGCTGTAAAATCTCGTATTCATTCAGCCCTTTGTTTGCAATCATTAATCCATAATCACCATTGGTCACATGTACAAATGCTTGCTGATGCTGCGCATTACTCGGATTCACCCATTCTTTGGCCGGTGTATTGGAACGTTTGGCAATTTCAAAGATGGAATCTGCATAATGATCCTCTGTCACCAATCCCGATGGAAAGAGTGCCCGCAGTCGATGATCCTTGGCCTGATTATTAAATTCAGATTTTACTTTAACCATATTACTGCCTGCTTCCAGCGTATACGTTGTCGTAATTACCAGCGGAACCGTGTTCTTCACCCGCTGTGCCTTCCGTTCTGTAAAAGGAACCATTTGGCGCTTCTCCAACTCGAACAGTTCATCTGCTCCAGCAGGAATGCCCCAGTGTAATACACTCTCCATGACTGCACGATACGGAGATTGCTCCACGATCCGCAGGTCTGCCTTCAGATGCTTCGTGGTCAGCGTCATCTCTCCGTCAGGCTGACGATAGACGTATTCATTGCCGATATCACCGGTATTTTCATATGAATTCAAGCCCCTGTATACAGCACCGGAGACCTTATCTTCAATCGTTGCCGTACCATTCTCTTCAATCGTCACCCGCAAATGACCGTTCTCCATCATCATTCCCTGAACCTGAACGAGTTCGCTCGTATCGGGCACTTCAACACTCTCAACAATCTCTGCTTGTTTCTCTACTGGAATGAGAGCATAAGTCTTATAACCCAGCGAAGGGACATCCAACGCCTGGAAGGTCACCCTTACTTTACGAGCCATATAAGGCTGTCGGAAGCGATCCTTCGGAAGTTCATAGCCGAAATGTGCACCCAAATCCTTGATTTCTGCCGAATACGTGTGTCCATCCGAATCGACCAGTTGATATGCCGGCAGTGCAGCTTGCTCCACTTTCTGCGCAAGTGCCTGGGGATTAGGACCTTCTGGGAAAAAGGCTTTGTCCACAATCAGATCCATTTCAATGATTCCATTTCGATTCCAACCACTCGTGTTGAACACGGTAAACGGCACCGCTTCCTCTCCCCAAGCCTCAGCAGGTTGCGCACGAATGGTTTCAGCAATCGCTTGCGCGCTCTGGGAAACCAATTTCTCTGCAAGCTGTCTGCTCTTGGCGAAGCGGGTCACCATCTCACGGTGAACCTCATCCACACTACATCCGCAGATGCTAACATGCGGGTGGTTCTGCATCAGCATCTTCCATGCATGTGTCAATAGATGATGAGGATAATCTTTAACCCCGGCTATATGGGCCATGGCGGCCAGTGGTTCGGCTACTTTTTCGAGCAACGTCTGCCCCTGCTGATTCAACTGTTTCAGATATACCCGGGCCGATGCCGTATTCACCAGAGTTCCCAAACCATCCGTGTGCTGACTGCGAAGTTCGCCTTCGATGGTCGCCAGATGTTCAGGGACATCTTTCGTAACCGCCTCAATGTAATTGTCAAAATTGGAGTGGATAAATTCCACATCAGGATACAGTGCAGCTGCCGTACGTAAAGCCTCGGGCAGATCCGTCTGGATCGGCTGGTGATCACAACCATTCATGAACAACAAATGCGGGGTCGAGGCGAATTTCTCGGCATCCTCCAGATTTTTATCCCAGTA
Organism: Paenibacillus amylolyticus; assembly: GCF_050990605.1. Lineage (GTDB taxonomy): Bacteria > Bacillota > Bacilli > Paenibacillales > Paenibacillaceae > Paenibacillus > Paenibacillus amylolyticus_H. Next base: position 2,861,368 of record NZ_CP158832.1, on the reverse strand, counting down.
TACTTGAGCTTTCTCCGGATCAACCGGAACTTCCATCCCATTACAGTACCAATTCGCGAACAAAATACCGAGCACTTCCGAACCATCCGGTGAGCGCCAGATCATCTCGGAATAGGGAGATTCGTAACTGTCTGCATCAACCACCGCATTATTAAATCCCGTAGGCTTTACTCCGCGCCCAAAGATCGCGTTATGAATATCCGCCTGTTGCAGAATCTGCGGTGCCTGTCCCATATTTCCGAACGAGTCCGGGAAGTACCCCGTCTTGGATATCACACCGAATGGACGAGCATCACGATGCCCGATGAGCAGATTTCGCAAGTTGGCCTCGCTGCTGGTCAGAAACTCATCCTGTAACACATACCATGGGCCAAAATGAATGCGCCCTTCACGAATATAATGGTCAAGTCTCTCCTGCTGTTCGGGTCGAACCTGCAAATAATCCTCACGAATAATCGTCTGCCCATCCAGATGGAAATAGCGATATTCCGGGTCCTGATCGAGCGTATCCAGCAGTTTATCCATCAGCTCAATGAGAAGAACATGATGGTGTTCATAAGGCATATACCATTCACGGTCCCAATGGGTATGCGAGATGAGATGTGCCGTCTTTTTGGTTGTCATGTTGCGTACCTCCTGTCATTAACCTTTGGTTGCCCCGCCCATGCTGAAACCCTTGGACATGTAACGCTGGGAGAAGATGTACAGCACAACCGAAGGCATCGTATAAAGTAGTGAAAATGCAGCCAATCTGCCGTATTCAACCATGCCGTGGCTGCCGAAAAATTGATAAATGGTGACCGATGCCGGAAGTTTCTCCGGTGTCTGGAGCAGGATGTATGGCACAAAGAAGTTGCCCCAACTTCCCGAAAAGGTAAATATCGCTATCGTTGCAATACCCGGCAACATTAGCGGAGCCACAATTCGTCTCAAGCCATTCCATACGGACGCGCCGTCAATCCATGCCGATTCTTCCAGATCAATCGGCACCGAATCCATGAAGTTTTTCATCATCCAGATGCCATAAGGAAGTGAGGATGCGGTCAGGAACAGCATTGTGGCAATGATGCTGTTTTGCATTTTGAAGAACAGAAACATCTGAAATACCGGAACCATCACGGCCGTAATCGGAAGAGCTGTCATGAACAGAATGGATAACAGGAAGCTTTTTTTGAATCTCATTTCATAACGGGATAAAGGATACGCAGCAAGCACCGATACCAGAACAACCAATACCGCTTGCCCTCCCGACAGAATCAGGCCGACACCGAATGAACGAAGATTGCTCGCATCCCCGAGTACATCCTTGAAATTTTGAATGGTCCAGGTACTGGGCATTTTGATGCCCTGCTGTGCGTTCGGATCAAATGAAGCCAAGATGATCCAGAGCAGCGGCAATAAAAAACAGAGCCCTAGAAAAACTAGAATCCCGTATTGGATTTTGTGTTGAAGCCCATGTTTGACCATAGGGATCGAACCTCCTTCATGGTTACACTTTCACTTTCATGGATCGCATGTAGAACAGGCTGGCGATAATACCAATGAACAGCAGAACCAACGATATGGCTGTGCCGTATCCAAACTGATAGTTCACAAAGGCCTGGTTGTACATGAAGATTGGCAGGGTTTGTGTCGAAGTACCCGGGCCACCACCAGTCATCGTATAGATCAGCGTGAACACACCCAGTGTCTGTAGGGTAACCAACATCATGTTGGTCACGATGGACCCTTTTACCATTGGAATCGTAATGTGTCTGACAATCTGGAACCCGGTGGCACTGTCAATAATTGCAGCTTCTTCAACTTCCTTCGGAATATCATCCAGAGCGGATTGATAGACCATCATCGAGAAGGCTGTACCGTGCCAGATATTCGCAATAATGACACTCACCATAGGGAAACTGAATAACCAAGAGATGGGATTTGCCCCAAACCAGCCGAGAATCTGATTCAATGAACCATTGTCACTGAAAAAAGCAACCATACAGAATGCCACCACAATCTCGGGTGTCACCCAACCGGCAATGACGATGATGCCGATAACCCGGCGGAACGTCATATTTTTCTCTTTCATGAGAAGAGCCAGAATGAACCCAAGCAATACCTGACCAATCACTGCGGAGAAGATGAGAAAGACCAGCGTGCGCCAGACGCTTATGCGAAAGTCCGGATCATGGAACATATTAATGAAATTCTGGAATCCGACAAACTCCAGACTCTTGGCTGCCGCCCCGGTCAGAGCCATATTCGTAAAGGCAAAGCAGATCGTCAGAATGATGGGAACAATGAAAAACACAAGTAATAACAGTACGGAAGGCATGAGAAACAGAAATGAACCTGGTGCTTTCCTTTTCATAAGTCACTCTCCATTCGAACCGGAAAAAGGGGAGATTATGCCTCCCCCTCCGAATATATCGATATCCTTATTTCTCTTCGATGCTGTCCGCGCCAAGGGAACGGGATACGTTGTCCTTCAATTGCGTAATTCCGTCTTCCGGCGTCAGCTTGCCAGAGGCAATGCTCTCAACAATGCTTTGCAATTGGGCGGATACCGCTGCATATTGATCGTTCGCTGGACGGAAGTGGGCCACATTCAAGAGTTCCTGTGCTTCTTTCGTATATGGACGATCGGTATACCCTTCAACTTCTGTGGAATCATTACGTGGACTAAGGCTACCTTCCGCTATTACACGTGCAGTCGCATTTTCCTTATTCATCAGGAACTCGATGAATTTCCAAGCTTCTTCCTTGTTCTTCGCTTGTGCAGGAACAGACCAAGCCCATCCTCCAGACATTGTCGTTGCTCCAGGTTCTTCCCCATTTTGTGTTGGGAATGGCGCAAAGCCTATTTTCTCTTCGACGTTGGCAATTGGAGCAGCACCGTTCTCGGCCCATGTCGAACCTGCCCAGCTCCCATCAACTGCCATCGCCAGTTTATCCTGTGGGAACTGTTGCTGGAATGCAATACTGCCAGCTTGTCCATTCAGGGCAACCTGCATGGTCGGACCTGTTTTATCCGTGTTAAACACTTGATCTATGAATTTGAAGGAATCCAGCAGCCCAGGGCTGTTAACTACCCATTTTTTGGTAGTGTCGTTATACAGCGTATCCGCCGTACCATAAAGCAGCATTTCCAGCGTTTGCATGGTAACACCCTCACCGTTTGCTTTACCCACGATCATATTAAGCGGTGTCACACCTGGCAATTTTTGCTTGATGGTACGTGCTGCTTCGAGGACTTCTGCCCAGCTTGCAGGTTTGAAAGGAACTTCAAGTCCCGCCTGTTGGAACAGTTCCTTGTTGTACCAGATCCCGCGTGTATCCGAGGTAGCCGGAACGCCGTACACTTTGCCATCTTCGCCAGTAACCCCTGCCTTCAGGTTGTCGATGATGTGCTCTTCCCAATCAGGCCATCCCTGAACCTGTGTATCCAGTGGCTCCAGATATCCCGCAGCAGCGTCCGATTTGATGATGGATGTATCTTCGGCAATGACATCAGGCGCCGTGTCAGGCGATTTCATCTGCAAAACCATTTTGGACGTATAATCACCCTCACTAGCCAGTACAGGTGCAATGTTAATTTTGATATCCGGATTTTCTTTCTCAAATTGATCCACCAAACCTGATTGGAAGAATTTTGTAAGTGTATCTTCAGATCCTGAAGAACGGAACGAGACGGTTACTTCCTTCTTACCGTCACTGGTTGTGCCTGTGCTTGAGCTTCCGCCCGAACAGGCTGTAGTAAGAATGAGCAAGGATGTCATAACTGCTGCTACCGGCATTTTCAATGATATTTTTCTCATGATTCGCTCTCCTCTTGTCGGAATTCAACGAACTCCGAACGATATGATGTACTCGCAGGTTATCTCTTGCTTCCCTATCCTATTTCTGTACGCAACCCTATTTCTCTACGCGGAATCCGCAATAATCCATCATCAGTTCACTAAAGAGCATGTTGGACCATGAAAACCATGGGCGGGTATACTCATGTGGATCGTTAGCCGAAAAGCCTTCATGGGTAAGTCCGGTGCCCGCATCCGTCTGTTGGATAAGCTGGAGCAATCGCAGTTTTTCGTTGCGATCCGCTGTAGTCAGCCCCTGCATCGATAAAGCGATATGCCAGATGTACCCATCCGGTGTATGTGGACTACCGATTCCAGCTGCTGCTGTTCCCTCATAGTAATACGGGTTGTGTGAGGATAGAATGAATCGGCGTGTATTCTGATACACCTCGTCGTTCTCCTCCACATATCCGAGATAAGGTAAAGACAGCAGGCTTGGTACATTGGCATCATCCATCAAATTGTGATTGCCCTTACCATCCGTTTCGTACGCATATATGGTTCCATATTCCGCATGTTCAACGGTGCCATAATCCTGAATACCTTTGTTGATCTGTTCCTCCAACTGCTGAGCAGTCACTGCCAGCGTTTCATCTTCGAACACAGCTTCAGCAATTTCCTGTAGATATCGAAGCGCCACAACGGCGAACATATTGGATGGAATCAGATAACCATATTCACAGCGATCGTCGCTGGGACGGAATCCCGACCAGGTCATGCCTGTGTAGGCGGTTTCAGTACCTCGTCCCTCTCGGCTGAGCGTATCGGTTTCGGGAGCATCCAGACGCTGGAATGTATAGGGTGATTTTGTCTCATGATGCTGCTCCACTTGCCATAATTGCATGATAATCTTGGCTGCTTTGCGGAACGTATCGTTGAATTGAGTTGTTCTGCCCGTATTCTTCCACAAGAGGTAACTGAGCTGAATCGGATAAGCCAGAGAGTCGATCTCATACTTGCGTTCCCAGATCCAATCATTCATCTGCGTCAGGTCTTGCTGATGTCCTTTTCCACTCTCCGTCTCATTAAAAGCGTTTGCATAAGGGTCCAGGAGAATATAATTCAGTTGACGTTCAACCAGTCCAGCGATCATGTCGGCGATATCTTCATCCTCTGAAGCGAGAACCAGATAAGGTCTGACCTGAGCGGCAGAATCACGTAACCACATGGCAGGAATATCTCCCGTGATCACAAAAGTAGTTCCATCTTCTTTGCGCTGAATCGTGGTCAGCATCGTATTGGTAAAACAATTTTTGAACATTTGATTAAGTTCCGGATGATCTGGCATACGTTTGTTAACCTGATTAATTATGTCGTATATTGAAGGGGAAATTTCTTGATCATCTCTGGGTGTAAGCATGTTGTCCTCCTTATGTAATCCATTTTATTAACCGCTTTCATCATCCTAAAACTAACATAATGTTATGTCAATATATTTATTTGTATATTAGCATGTTTCTTTTATTTAAAACTCGGAATGGTATACCATTTAAAATGATTATCTCCTTTTTATACGCACAAAAAAGAGACCTCGTTTACACGAAGTCCCTTCTTGAACACAATTAAATACTGGCAGCTAAAATCAACCCTTTTGTTTCACCGTACTCGTCGATTTCCCCTTCACCAAGTGGGCAGGCAGAATGACTCTGTTCACTGCCATTTCGTTGTTCTGCATATTTTGAAGCACCATCTCGAATGCCTGTTTTCCCATATCAAACTGGCTTTGTCGCATATGTGTTACACGGCTTCCTTCGGCAGCGTTTGGACTGTCAAAACAAATGATGGACAAATCTTCCGGAATCCTCAGACCAAGCTGATCAGCCGCTTGTTCTGCAAGTAAAGCAATATGGTACTCCGCAGCAAAAAGTGCTGTAATCTGCGGGTATTTCTGTAAATGTTCCACCAGTGTTTCCACATCGCGGACCTCGACTTGAGGATCGAACACACTTGGCAATGTTGAAAGAAAAGATTCTAACCACAATTCCCTGTTCACCAGTACACCTTGATCATGATGTGCCTCAATGATGCCTTCAATTCGTTCTTCAATCGGTGTAGTGTTCGCCGGAGGCTGTGTCAGAAAAGCGATATGTCGGTGCCCGAGATCGAACAAATAATTCATCCCTTCTCGCGCCGCGCCTACATTATCCGTACTGACAGATGAAGCCGGGATGCCTTTCAAGTACCGGTCAATCAGGACAAACGGGAATTTGTTAACGACCAGTTTAAGAATCTCATCGCTGAAATACTCACCCTGTGCCGGGAAAATAATCAATCCGTCCACACCCAGTTCCAGCAGTTCCTGAATGCTCTGTTCCTCCTGCTCCGGAATCCCGAAGGATCTTCTAAGTACGAGAAAACAATCATGCTCTCGCGAAGCTTCTTCCATACCATATAACAGTTCTGTACCATACATATCACTGAAGTTAGTAATGACCAGACCAATGAGCAGTTTCTTCTCTGAATCTTTAACCGCAGCACGCGGAGCAGGTCTGTTAGATCTTTCTTGTAACACATCTGCTGTGTCGGCTACAAAAGAACCCCGTCCCGGTTGACGAACAATTAATTGTTCACTCGCCAGCATCTCAAGCGCCTTTTTCGTTGTAATCCGGCTCACTCCGAATTCATCACATAATTCCTTCTCCGAAGGGACTCGCTCACCCACTTGATATTGATGAAGCTGTATCCGTTCACGCAAGGATTCAAAGATCTGTTCATACATCGGCTTGGATGCCGAGTCTTTCCCCAATACAAACACCTCCATAAATACCCATACTTCTCATGTTCTACATCCTAATATATCATGTTATATTATTAAGTTCATTATTAAATTTATTTGGCGTAAATAACCATAGCCAAGTAATCTTAGATGTCAGAGTGATCGTGATACAACAAAAAGCCGACAAGCCCTGATACCTCGGCTTATCGGCTTCTTGCTTAGATGGTCAAAACGTATTAATCATCCCTATCATTCTCTGCATAATTAAGGTTGCAGACTCTCAGCGGACGGTGGACCTACTTCTGTTTCAGTCTCTTCAGGGCTCGAATCTGGTTCTGGAACGGATTGTTCTTGTGCTGCGCTGACGAACAATCGTCCAGCGGCTTCGGCTTCTACTTTGTTGCCAGCTGCATCCTGAGCACGAATTACAATGACTCCTCCCTCAAGAACAAGGGATGAAGGCGTTGTGTACGTACCCGTGTAACGACCTGGCTCAGTCTCCACCAATGGAATCTCTCCTGCCCCTTGGGCATTCAAATTCAGCGGTAACTGAATTCGAAAAGATGCTTGCAGACCAGGTTTACTGTCGAATGAAACAGTGACACTCTCCCCTGATGTGATTCGAACATCTTCAGCTGGCGTAATATTCGTAAGTTCTGGTAACGCCGTTTCCACATAGACGGTACGGGTTACGGTTGTTTTATTACCAGCAATATCGGTTGCTGTAATGGTAATCGTGTTCTCGCCTTCATTAACCAATACGCGGTGACTGAAGCTTCTGTCTTTACCCACTTGTACGGTTTGTCCGTTGACGGTTACCTTATCGAGGAATTGTTCCACGACATTCCCCGTTACGTGAACAACTTCTGCATTAATGCGATCCCCTTGAGCTGGCGTCACAATCGTCAACTGTGGTTTAGTCTGATCCAAAATGATGACAACGGGCAGTGAACGGTCGGTTGTTTTTCCGTCCACCACTGCCTCGGCAGTAATCGCATTGATGCCAGAACGGAGTTTCACACCGTATGAGAACTTCCCATTTGCCACAGTTGTTGTACCAGCCAGATCTTTGCCGTTGTAGATCTTGATCTGAGCGCCGGATGCCGGAGATGTTCCCGACACGGTGAAGGTTGATTGATTCGTATATGTGTTCGCTGGTGCTGTGAGCACAGGTGCATTTACCGGATATCTCACAACTGCACGAATCATGTAGTTACCTTCTTCGGCAGGTGAAGTGCTCCACGCTCCACCTACTCGCTGCCAGCTTCGTCCTGCATTTGGACCATCCTCATCGGTAGCGAGTCCCGGAGCGCTGGTTCCAGCTAGAGTCTGTACATACACGATATAGAAGTCACCCGTTACAATGACCGGTTCCGGGAATTCAACGGTTGTCCATTGATCGTTACGAAGTGCAGTACCGTCAAATGGTCCGGCCAGTTGTCGTCCCGGAGCTCCGCCAGCACCCGATGCATCATAGACGGCATATTGGAACGCTGTACCTCCAGGTACAGGCCATTCGGTGTTCCAGAAGCGGAACGATGCACCCGTCAGTTGAGCGGTCTCCAGCTCTGGTGTCATTCGAACTGCCCAAGCGTTATCCGCTGCGTTAAAAGCTCGTGCGTTCTCTGCTGTTCCATCATCATAAGCAATTTCCCCTGGAAAACCGATGAATGGTTTCAAAGCAACATTCGCCTCTGCCGTACCATTACCAGGTACAGTCACAGTGACGGTTTTACTGTAATAATCCGCAGCCCGGATGGATAAGGTATAGCTTCCTTCCAATACCTGAATAGCGAAGCTGCCATCTGAACCTGTGCGAACTTCACCTACGTTGGCATCCTCCACCACGAGAACGGAAGCATCAGCCAGTGGTTGTCCTGTCCGCTCATCCGTTACGACACCTTCAATCTGTCCATGCGGGATTGCCTCCAGATTAAAGTTGGCTTTGGCTCCACTGCCATCGGTGATCGTTACCTGCTGAGTTCGAGGATAATATCCATATGCCTCAGCTTTTAACGTGTAATCACCTGCTACGTGTGTGAAGCTATACTTGCCTGTAGCTGAATCCGTCTTCACCGAACGTCCGGTTTCCAGTACGGTAACCGTTGCACTTGCAGGCAGGCTTTGTGGATTAACCGAACCTGTTCCTGGCTTTTCAGCTTCCGGTTGTTGCTGTTTCGTTTTGTTGAACTCCGCTTTGTCTGTCCGCGTAATTTTGTACCAAGGGTTATCATAGGACGGTTTTGGTTTATCGCTGTTAAGCACAACGGCACTGTCCTCTGTGACCGTCTCCGCAGCAACACCCAGCACACGGAAATCATCAATGAACCAGCCTGTCCGCACAACACTGTTGTCTGAAGTCAGACGGAACCGGAATTGAACTGCATGACCGGTAAGTGCATCCAGATCATAAAATACCGGTGCCCATTGTTTACCGTTTGTACTATGTGAGAATTTGCCCAGTTCTGACCATGTCGTTCCACCATCTTTGGTGACTTCCACATATCCGTAATCATATCCGCTCTCAATCTCGTACCAATGATTAAACGTAAGTGTTCCTTCGGATACATCCGTCAAATCGATGACCGGGGATACGAGCGAATAATTGGAGCCATTCTCGTACGTATTGTCGAGATCAGTCGCCCACACATTCGGCGGAGAGACGGCGCTGGCAGGTCCCGTTACCGGAATGCCTCGTTCCCACTCATCTTTGGTTCCCGAATGCGTCCAGCCATGATCATCGCTGCCGTCGAAATGATCGATATAGATATCTTGAGGCACCTCTACTGTAATGGAGACCTCATTCGACTTGTCACTTTCATTGCCACTATAATCTAGTGCCGCAACGGTATAGTAATAGGTCGAATCCGTAACCGTAGCTGTATCCGTAAACGTTGTTCCAGTTGCAGTTCCAATGGATTCATAACCTGCACCGGCGGTTGTGGAGCGATATACCACATAGGATTCGAGATCCTCATCGCTCGGACCAGTCCAGCTCAAGGCTACATTGCCCAGAATATCAGCGGTTGCAGTCAATCCCGCAGGAGCTCCCGGTGCAAGATCATCCAATTCTTCAACTGCAAAATCATCAATATACCAACCAGCCTTTTGCACCGAGTTATCACTGGTCAGATTGAATTTGATAAATACCTGCTGTCCCGCGTATGCGCGAAGGTCCACATATTGTTTCTTCCAGTTCCCCCCCGTACCTGTGAAGCCTAACAACTCTTCGAACACATAATCGCTATCCTCGGAAGCGATATATACCTTGCCAAAGTCGATGTTATTCTCCAGATCATACCAGTGTTTGAAAGATAATAACGCACCTTCCGGACTCTCAGTAAGATCAATTGGTGGCGCAAGCAGATAGGCATTGCTATTCGCCAGATAAGTGCCTTGCAAGTTGGTTGCAATCACTTTGTCACCGGAGTGTGCACTTCCAGGACCACTGCTTGGTGCTCCCCATACCCATGTACTTCCGGTACCGCCAGTGGTAAAGCCCAGCTGATCTTCTTCAAAATCCTGAAGATATCCTGGTTGAACACCATTGGAGACAGCCACTTTGTATACCTGACTATCAAATCCGTTGTTGCCATAGTCATTCACGCGGATATAATATTCTACACCTTGTGGCTCAATGAGAAATGCCGGAATGGTTGCTGTGTACGTACCATCTTTGTTATCCCCGGCAATCCGATTCATCGGCAGATACACATACTGGTTGGTACCTGTCGTTTTGGCAAAAGCCTCAACCGAGACTACCGCGACATTATCTGTCACATGAGCCGTTAGTGGAATATCGATGCCTGTAAAGGCTGAATTGACAGGGGTGTGCGCCAGTACCGGCTCTTCCAGATCATCTCCGGCTGTAACGACTCTGCCAGAAACTGTGCCGATCCCTTCGAGTACAGAACCCACTGCATCAAGAGCATTAATAATGCCGTGACCATAGCCGTTATTAGGAGATGTTGGATACTGACTATCTGTTCTCGGCGTGGCTGTATCTGTAATGATTTGCTCCAGCTGATCCACTGTAAGGGAATGATTGGCCTGAAGCAGAAGGGCAGCAAGCGCAGTTGTATGCGGGCCTGCCATCGACGTTCCGTTCCAGCCTCCCTCATATACACCGCCTGGAACTGATGAACGGATATTCACACCAGGGGCAGATACTTCCGGTTTGATCTCGTCATATGGAGATGGACCCAGCAACGAGAAGGATGCCAAGTTACCATTGATATCTGTGGCTCCAGTGGCGAAACTTTCGGGATAGTTGGCCGGGTTCGCAACAGATCCAGGTCCGCCCGGGTTACCCAGTCTCACATTTCCGGCGGAGAATTCCGGGAAAATCTGAGCATCACGCCAGGCTTGCACCATTGGTCGGAACCATTCATCCAGTCCTGCGCCTCCGCCCCATGAGTTGTTGACGACATCCGGTGCAAGTTCAGGATGCAGATTACCTTCCGCATCCACCGGAGCAATCAACCATTGTCCGCCATCCAGAATAATGGCATCCGTTGTTTCCGGATTGAATATCCGCACACCAATCCATTTCGCACCGGGAGCAACTCCGATCTGATTGGTGCCATCTGCTTCAGAGCCAACCATCGTACCCATCGTGTGTGTACCATGCCCATCTCCATCCGCAGGAAGTGAAGCATTACTGTGCGGATCATACCAGCTCAGTTCGGGATCAACGATATTGCCCGAAGAATCCAATCCCCGCCATTTGCTGCGAAGCGCAGGGTGGGTATAGTCCACACCGCTGTCCAGATTGGCAACGACAATCCCTGTTCCATCGATGCCCCGATCCCACACGGCTGGCGCATTGATGTAATCCAGGTTCCATTCCACGTTCTCTGTCGCAAGCTTCTCCTTTGCAGCAGGCTCTTTGTCTTTGACTCCGACTGAAGAGTCTTTAGCTGGCGTTTGGACAGCATCTTTGCCTGGTGCCGCATTCGCCGGTTCTTTACTCACTTCAGCTTTCTGTAAGTATCTCGTCTCATTCGGTAGAATCTTCTCCACCTCAGGCAGCAGCGCAATCTGTTCCATGACTTCTTTGGTACTCGTTACTGCCAGTGAATTGACGATAAAATAGCTTTTATATTCTTTGACCTTGCCCAGGTCAACTTCCTTTTCCAGATAAGTTTCCAATGGATACTGTGTACGTGAGGCTGTTTCTCGCAGAGAGCTGACGACCGAATTCCGAACGGACAGCTTTGTGGCTGAAGCCGTTTGTTTGGCGATGGTTGCCTTTTCAAGGGCCTGTTTGGAGACTGCTGCTGTATCCACCTGTTCTTTCATTTTCACCAGATAGGTCACATATTCACTACCCTCAAATTCTTTGGTCAACTTGGCGTTTACTTTGGATTCCGAGACTTTGGCGAGTCCAGATTTCATATCCAATTTGGATGATGTGGAGTTTTCAGCTGAAACCGGATGAATGATCGAAAATGCAAGGAGAAGCGAGAGCCCCATGGAGATGGGCTTGCGTAACCGATTAATCTTTATCAAACTTTTCCACTCCTTTTACCCGGTTTTTTAATTTAGTCTGGTACATATGCCCTTCTCTGCAGAATAAAACGGTAAAACAACCTTTATTGCGGACGAAATAGATGCTCTGGATTTCACATAAAGCCTCACCTCCTTTACAGGTTGGGTTAGGGAACAATATGGATCAGAAGAGATAACAGATCAGTCTATGAATTTTCACTTGGAAGTTTAGGAGATTGAGTGTATCGGATAAATCATGAGAGTGAATGTCTATAAGCATTCATGTGGAAGGGTAATCAGGAGCGTTAGCAGAACGCTTGCAAAGGAGTAGTGAATATGAATTTTGATCGTAAATCGAGTGAGTGGAAAACCATTTAAATTACATATAATACTAATTAGGAATTTAATTGGATTTTATTGGTATAGTATAAAGTCATTTTTCGAGATATACAAGCACTTTTATTGAAAAATATAGAAAATAAGCATTTTAAAGGCTTTTATATATCTAATGTCTCTACATGTTTCTCTTTCTTTTCACAATTGCGAACAATTAGTAATTTCAAAAGGTTAAAGCAGTTCTTTATAACTATATCCCCTCTTTCACTTTGTGGTTGCTATCTCCAAAAAATTCAGTTCAGGTTACTCTAATATGGAAGATATGGTATTATATTAGATGCAGTTTTCAGAGGCATTTGAAAATCAAATGATATTATCTTTTTGCAGGAGGTATCCCTATGCTTAACAATCAATCCTTGCATTTTACGAAAAGGAAATGGAAAATGCTCACAACCGTTGTTCTTGCAATGCTGTTATTTGGTATGTCTGTTCTGCCTGCAATGGCCGCATCTCCCGGAAAAACCGTAAACGCATCGGCAAAACTGGCCTACAACCTCAAAGGACTCAAGTATGACCGTGTGGTGCAAAAGGCTTACATCGCAGATAAATACGTGTATGTTACTCAGCGTGTGGGCGGGACTTGTCATCTCTCCAGATTGCTCATAAAGGGCAGCGATGCTGTATACGTAGATAAAATGACCATCACAAACAGCGGTCATTGCCAAACACTGGATATGTATACGTACAATGGGGCCAATTATTTTTATTTTAGCTCAAAAGCCGATCCTTCCAAACCAGAGAATTGGTCACTCCAGGTAGCCCGACTGCAATTCGTGGCAGGCAAAACTGTGGATTATACCGATCTCCATCGGTTCACCTATATGAATTATGCCAACAAAACCGGTTCGAAACTGGGTGAAACCTATCGTGTGGATGGCGGTGGCAACAGCAACTACACCGTTTTTCGTATACAAACGAAGGAGAAAACCGTCACCTGGTCCATTTATGATACGGTCGCATTGAACAAGCTTCTGGATCATAACAAGCAGGTTCGAATGGACAGCGCAGCTGCGGTGAAGGCTGCTGTTACCAGCTTCACACAGTCGGGCAATGCCATTATCAGACCCAACGGATCTTTCCAGGGGGGAGACCTGCTGGGCAAAACGCAAATATTTACATCGGGCGGGGGCGAAGGGCAAACGCCTCAGATTGCCAAAATTTCAAGCTCAGGAGCATACCAATCCCTTGTAAAAATAACGAATGTCGGCAAGCATGAAATCGAGGGCGTTCAGACGAAGAACGGCAACGTATACTTCACCATCGTTTCCGATCCGGGAAACAAAGCGAACGGGCAAAAAATATACTACGTTCCCGACAGCACTTTCTAACACTCTCAGAACTTGAAGCAAACCAAAGAGCGCTATCCGGTGAGTAATAATACTCCTGGATGCGCCCTTTTCATATTAACTGTAGTAACAATTAACCTGGTTCCTTCATCCCTTAATCCAATTCTATCCTAAAAACCACAGGTGATTTGCTTTGCACTTTTGTTGTTGTAATGGTCAGAGCATCTTCTGTTCTTATCCATTCGGGTTTATCCTCGAAACCCAAAACTTCGATGTTCTTAATGATGCCTTGAAAATGATGAGAATCTTTCTTCAGCGATTTAATGTGGATCACTCCGTTATCCGGGTAGGCAAGAACCGTGGCATACAGACTGCTATCTTTTAACGTAAACCGTATATCTTCACTTGTAAATATCTTCGTATCTCCATCCGTGAATTGCCCTTCCTTCACCTCTGTTGGACCTTCGCCAAACGTCCGCCAGAATGATGTATCATAGATCGCTTCCCCATTCACTTCCAGCCACTTGCCAATGCTCAGCAAAATGTCGCGATCTTCTTCCGGTATGCTGCCGTCTGCTTTTGGTCCAATGTTCAGCAGCAAATTCCCGTTTTTGCTTACAATATCGACGAGATCCCGAATGATCTCCTCAGCCGTTTTATAGTTATTATTTTCCGTATAACACCATGAGTTTTTAGCGACAGCCGTATCGGTCTGCCAGAAATAAGGCTTAAGCTCAGCGAACTGTCCCCGCTCCACATCCGGAACGGCACTTCCAAACATATAAGCCTCATGTTTATAATTGATAGCTACAGGCACGCCCCATTCTTCACCTTTGTTATAATAATAGGCTGCAAATTTTTTAAGATAGGGTTTGAACGCAACCGTTTGAATCCACCAATCGAAATAGAAGACCTTCGGCTGATATTGATCCACCAGTTCACAGCATCGAATCAACCAGTCTTCCAGATACTCCTCGGTTGGAGGCGAACCATACAGATCATGATGATCCGGCTCAGGCATGGCTGGCCAATAGAAATCCCCGCGCTCCAGGGGTTCCTTAATATCTGAATCAAATTCCTTCCCGTGAGACATGAAGAACCAGTGCTCCGCGCGGTGAGACGATACACATAAGGTCAGCCCCTGCTTCTCATACGCAACCTTCATCTCACCCAGAAGATCCCGTTTGGGGCCCATTTCATATGTGTTATAGTGAGAGATAGAGCTCTTGTACATCTGAAATCCATCATGATGCTCAGCCACGGGCATAACATATCTGGCTCCAGCCTGTTTGAATAACGTTGCCCATTCGTCTGCATCAAACTTCTCTGCACGAAACATTGGAATGAAGTCTTTATATCCAAACTCCTTATGGGGTCCATACACCGCAAGGTGATGTTCATAAGCTTTTGTGCCTTGTATGTACATATTTCGCGAATACCATTCGCTATCATAGGCCGGTACAGAATACAGTCCCCAATGGATGAATATGCCGAATTTCGCTTTGGGGTACCATTCGGGAACTTGAAAAGCGCTAAGCGAACTCCAGTTGTCCTTGAATCTACCGCTCTCAATCGTTGCTTCGATCTGTTGCAAATATTCGTTTTTGTCCATGTGATGTTGTCATCCCTTCTGTTATCGTCTGTAGTTGTATTGTAGTGTTACGACCGAAGGATAAACATGCAGAACACTAACTTTTAGATGGACAATAATAACCTTGTATGGAGATGAAAAGTATGAATCATCAAACTTTGCTTACGAACTACCTGTCTAATCTCCAAGTCGAATTATTCATGGTCAATTACAATCGGTGCGATACGGATTGGAAGGATCTGGATTACACGCCCGATTACAGCAAGTTTTATTTCATATGCGAAGGTGAAGGTTGGCTCAAAATTGGGAATGAGGAGTATTATCCTGCGCCTAATCAGCTTATTTTAATGCCAGAGGGGATCAAACAGTCCTACTCTGCCATAAATGACCGGCCTTTTCTCAAATATTGGTGTCACTTTAGCGCGAAGGTTGGGGGAATCAATTTGTTTCAAATTCTTAAATTCCCACACATCTGTACGATAGATCAACCTGAGTTGATTCAAGCAATCTTCAGCAGTATCCTTACATATGCAAAATCCGATGAAGTCTATGCCCATATGATGGCCAAGAGCAAACTGACCGAGTTACTATCCCACTATTTGATGAATCTGGATCTGGATCAGATTTCTTTTATTAACGTTCCTGTCATGGAGAAACTGTCCACCATTCTGGCTTATATTGATTCCAACATCGAAGAGAATATTTCGGTTCAGGATCTGGCCCAGATCGCCTACATGCATCCAAATTATTTCATTCGATTCTTCAAGCAGCAGATCGGAGTTCCTCCGATCCTCTATATTGCTGGTAAAAAAATCGATAAGGCCAAGGAGTTGCTGGCCTGCACCCCGAACACAATAACTGCCATCGCCGAACATCTGGGTTTTAGTGATTTGTACTATTTCTCCAGACAGTTCAAAAAGCACACAGGGCTCACGCCAACGGAATACCGCAAACAAAAAACGGTACTGACAACGAAACATAGTCTATAAATAAGCTCAAATCAGAGAGAGTTCCCTCATTCGGAACTCCCTCCCACAGACTTGTTTCTGTTCGATAGTTCGTGCTGAGTTACTTTCTTGAGTTCTCTCAAATAAGCGTAACCATAGTTTTGATCAGGCTCAAGATATGCCCCTTCCGCCCACTCATTCCAGGCGTTAACAAAAAGATATTCACTTTTGTACAGCGTCCTCGCTCGTTCCATCTGTCTGGACAGATACAGCCCAAACTTCTCTGGGGTAGAACCAAGCGTACTCTGTCCATCAACACCTCTCCGCGGGGTATTATCCCAATTGACAAAAGCACCTGGATAGACAATTTCTCCGTTACGGTGTGGTGTTCGTTCGAGAATGGAGGACCATACCTTGTCGTAATTCACAGCAATATGCTGCTGTCCCTTGATGTTCATTTCGATCCAGATTCCATTCATATGTCCATGTGCAAACGTGTAATGCGGTTCGAATTCCATGCTTGCATCAAAGATCTGATGATTACATGTAGGGAACCCGCCAATGGTCTGCACAAAATGGATCCCTTTCAAGCCGTGCTTCAAAGCCAATTCACGCCAAAACTGAATCATTTCCTCGCATTGAGGAATACTGGCTGGCCGATAGATCAGAAACAACGGCTTACCTTCCACTCGAATATATCGTTTGTCCTTAAATACCTTAACCAAATAATTAAAATGTTCTTCCCAATCATCTTGATCCCCATAGTTCTGGGCCATGAGAATATCGGATTCCTGCCCATCCCATTTTCTTGTCCATGTTTCATTGGCCCAAGACAAACAAAATGGAAAATCAGGCTCCCCACTGTTCAATATTTCATCAACCGGTTTTTCCAATAAACGTTTACCTTTGAACCAATAATGATAATAACAGAATCCATAAACGCCATGATGTTTGGCTGTTTCTGCTTGCCACTTTCGTACATCTGGATCGGAAAGATCATAATAGTTCCCCTGAAATGGCTGGTTAGGCTGATGGTGACCCGAGTATAAAGGAGTGGCTTTTTTTACATTGGTCCATTCTGTAAAACCGTCCCCCCACCAACGGTCATTCTCCTCAATCCGGTGAAATTGGGGTAGATGCAGAGCAATAACCTTCAATCTGAACGCCTCCAATGCAGCAACATAATGCAGCCTGCACGCCTGTGATTTTTGATGGTTTATATAAAAATGATATCCAGCAGTCGCAGTGTTTTTTGCAGATGGGACTGATTGTATTTCATGTATGCCAAGGCATGACTGGCTGCCAGTCTTCTTGCATCAATACTCTGCCAGTAATGTTCAAACTTCTGAATGAGTTCTTCGCAGGAGGTGAATTGTTGGAAAATATTAAGGTCTACCACGTTACTTTGATTCGCCGATGGCCCTATGAGCTGAAACGTCCCACATGTGGCAATTTCCATCACGTGTTTGATCGATTCTCCACTATGAATAACGATTTTGCTTCCGTTATACAGCATCTGGCGAGCTTCATGACTGTGAACTGGGTAGAAATCTCCAAACTGAGTCCAACCCTTCCCATCCACCCGAACTATTTTGTCATTCAGAAGACCGGATGTGGCAAAAGTCGTTAGGATACTATCCGGTTCCGCATCTCCGATGATATAAACATCTGATTCGTACTCCAGGGGAACAGTTTGCGGACAGAATATATGGGGATCAGGCGGCATGAACAGTTCATACCGAGCAGAGCCTGCCAGATGTGGCTGAGGGTCACTCATTGACCATGAATTCTGCACAAACACGTGATCCAACCACGGCAGCATGGCATCGCTTTGACTTCCAGTTTGATTCGGAGACAACCAGATTACTTTTTTGGCGGTTGATGTTTTTAACGCTGTAATATTCTCATTTGGCAATTGTTCATCACTTCCAACAATCAGAATCAGGTCAACCTCCATAGCAGACAGACTGGCTGAGACGGATTCTATATATTTAATCTCATTTACATGCCTCACGAGATGTTTAAGGCTTTGTTCAATCAGTACACAGTGTGATGACATCTCCCGGTCATTACACGGTGTAATCAGAAGCACATTTAACTCCTTATAGAACACTTTGGACTTTACTCGGCTAGATGCATGTTCCTCCTGCATCATTTTCAACCATTGTTGCTTGAGATCCAACTGCTGTACTGCCATGTGTTTGCGCATGGATTTGAGTTTTCTGTTCAGTACGGCATGCATCTGTCTCAGAAATAACTGGTTTGCATCATGAACTGAACGATTCTTTTTTATGGACTTCACCTGCATTTTTGACTTCTTTCGGATAACAAACCCTCCCGTTCCATACGAAAACATCCTCTGCCTACAATATGCACAAAATCGTGGCATGGTTTCTTCTATTGACCGCTTCACTCGCTCTTCATCGCAAAACGGGCTTTATCTCGTACATATAATGTGTGGTCACCCGGGTCGGTTCAAATCTTGTCCTCATAGAATATAAGAATACTATATAGGAGATGATGTCATTGCCAACATTTGATAGTATTCTTGTCACCGGCAATCAGACGATAAATCAGGATTTACAGGTTAATGGTAATCAAACCGTTGGTGTCCATCTAAATGTCAATGGCAGTCAGACCATAGCAGGCAGCCTGCAAATCAACGCGAGCTCCTCGATTGTCAATCATTTGGGTGTAGGCGGAGTAATCCAAGCTGGAGATAGCGTTAAGGCTACTACACAATTAATGGCACTCAATCAGCCTACTCTTCCCGTGTCTCTGCCAACTCTACAACAGTTCAGATATTACAATCCTGGTGTTGCAGGTCAACCCGGTCTGGTCTTAACAGGAACCGCTGGCAACCAATATATTCTGTTCGTTGATGAGAGCAGTGGAACACCCCATCTTGCCATTCAGCCGGTATAATGCGATCCATCCACAGGCAATATCACCAAAAGAAGCGATACCCGTCTACACTCCGGATATCGCTTCTTTTGTTTTCTTTTCTGATAAAGCCTAGTTTAAATTCTTCGATTTATACATCTGTGATCAATACGGATAAGACACTCTTACTTTCAAGCTGGAACTTCACCAACACATTCTCGCACAGCTTAACCTCTACGTTGTCTGTCTTCTCCCCGTCATTGAAGAGGACTAATGCTACGGAACCATCGAGATTTTTAAAAGCCACAGAATAAATTCCATCATCACTGGACGTTGATTCAATCCGAACAGCCTTGGGACGGATCAAAGCACTAAAATGTGCCAGGGCATAATAATCAAGTGTATACGTAAGTTCCTTGGTTTGCTGATTCACCTGAACGATCCCACGACACGTACTGCGGCCAAATCCCGGAACGGTTGGCCCATTGTTCTCGTCCAGTGCCATATTCCAAAGTACCAACGACTTGCTGTAATTGCGCAGAATCTGAATCCCCGTTCTCATCACATTCGAGAAAGCCTGTTCAAATGGCGGGATCCACTCCCCTCCTGAGCCTTCGGTGAAATGCACTTCTTTGCCTGCAAAGGCTTCGTATACCTTCGTTTGAGCAGATGCATCACCCCCATACCAATGCCAGGCTACGCCATCTACTTCCTCTCCCGCTTGTTCAAGTACGGTCAGGGGATAGTCCGGTTGGTCCCAGTTGTGATCGTAACAGAGAATCTTGGTTTGTATATCGTTTTGCACAAAGGCTGGTTTAAGATGATTTTTGATAAAATCTGCTTGCGCTTCGGCTGGCATCAACATACTAGGATAATGTCCCGGTTCATAAAGCGCCTCATTCTGTGGTGTGATGGCATGGATCGGTAATCCATGCGCTGTATACGCTTGAATGTATTTCACAAAATATTCGGCATACACGGGATACCATTCCGACTTCAATTGTCCGGTAATCATGGAGCCACTCGTTTTCATCCAGCCGGGTGCACTCCATGGTGAAGCAAACAGCTTCAGTTCAGGATTCAATGCCAACGCCTTTTGCGTTAAAGGAATAACGTCCTCTTCATCGTGCGCAATGCTGAATTGGGTTAGTTCCGGGTCCGTTTGCTGTTCTGGCATATCGTTATAACTGTATACCGTTCTCGCATAGTCCGAAGCGCCCATCGGATTACGGATGACTGATAACCCGATCCCTTTCTCCGGATGGAACAGCCGGGACATGAGCTCATCCCGCTGCTCCTCATTCAAGATTTGATTAATCAGATAAGCGGAAGAATCGGTAAAAGAAGCACCAAATCCGTCCATCTCCTGATACGTTAGCTGATCATCCAGAAGAACGGTCGTTGTCTCAAGATCAGGGTCATGAGGTAACAATTGATCCGAGGACACGGGTACGAATAATTCATCTTCTCCTGTTGATTTGTACATTTTGAATGTAGTCATAGGATTCTCCTTTGTATTTCTATTATTGGATGCCCAGTTTCTCTTTGTTCAGTTTCATCTTTTCACTGCGTACCTTCACAATCTCTTCCCAACGGTTCTCACCTAAAAATGACTTGTAAGCAGCCAGTGCATTGTCATACGAGGCATCATCCTTGGAACGTACCATACTGACCAGTGTTGTATTCCACTTCGTATTGATTGCTGACAACGCACGAGCTTCAGGTGTACCTTGATCCGGGCTAATATTCTCCAGAATGAAGTGTGGTTTCAGCTTGCCTTTGCCCCACTCCTGCATCTGTTTAATCGCTTCCGGAAAAGCATCTGCACTGAGTGCTTTGTGGCGGTCATGACCGAAGAACATAAATTCACCCATCCGATAATCCTTTTTGAATTGATCTGCGTTATTCAGTTGCATGTCTTTCACTGCTGGCAATAATTCTACACTACCGTCGGCTTTGGTTTGGTAGGTTTCCCCCTCGATTCCGTAATTCATTAGCGTCTGTCCTTCTTCACTCAGCAAGTATGTGAATATCTGAATGGCCTTGGCCGGATCTTTACAGTCCTTGGAAATGAAATTAATCATCCACCCGGTTATTCCGGATTGATTCAATGTTGGTGCATTGCCTTTGGTGCTCTGCGGTCCATCGATAGCAACATATTCTTTGCCTGGATTGGCACTCATGTAGATTTGCAGGTTTCCTCCTTGTTGAGGTGTACCGTCAAGCAGCATGGTTGCATATTTACCGGACTTCACTTTTTCCTCAAAAGCCGTCCCATCATCGGCAAAACTGTCATCACTGATATTGCCATCTCGGTACACGGTGTTCAACGTTTTCAACCATGCGAGGTAATCTTCATCCAGATTGCGATCATAGAATTCTCCTGATTCGGTCTCCAGCGGGACGCCGATGAAATCTTGCAATGTATCCCCGAGTGAACCCGTTCCTTCACCAATGGAGTTGAATCCAAACGGTATCAGCGCAGGAAACTCCTGCTTAATTCGTTTCATCACACTCTGGAATTCCTCTGGCGTTCCAATGACCGGACTACCCAAAGCTTCGTACACGTCCTTACGAATGATAAATGCCGTTTTGGCAGGAATGTTACCGCTATCATAATCCTCCTGTGTATTGGAATAGTTCGGGTAACCATAGGTTTTACCATCCGCCAACTGGAACCAGTTCAATGTATCGGCAGCCGCAACTTTATTGAAGTAAGGATCATATTTTTCAGCCAGATCGTTCAGCGGCATCGCCCAGGTTGCAGCTTTTTGTACCACAGGAGAATTGGAGTCAAATACGGTCAGCAAGTCAGGCATATCTCCACCTGCGAAAAAGGTATTTAACTTGGTATCATCACCCGTGATGAATTTAATATTGATGTTCAGATCCTCTTTGATTTTCTTGGTGACAATGTCCTTGCCAAAATCGGTGTTCCACCAGTCTGCATTGACGTACCAGGTCAGATCGGTAGCCTCTTCTTTTTTATCCAACTGCCAAGCCGGCTTTTCCGGGTCTACCGTATAACGATCTTCTATGGACACCCAGTTGCCTTCACTGGAGCCCCCCGATCCACCGCTGCAACCTGTAATCATAATTACGGCTGTGAGCAGTGTTGCGAGCAATTTAATCCCTTTTTTTCCTGATGCCTTGTTCAACTTCAACATGTTTTGGTTCCTCCTCAAAATGGGGTGTGTGTTGCGCCTATTCCTTGACCGCTCCGAGCATCATTCCCGAGATAAAGTATCTCTGAACGATGGGATAGATCAGTACAATAGGTAATGTGGTTATGACAATGGTGGCTAACTGCACGCCTTTGGTCGTTGTTTCAATAACAGCCGAACCCCCGACATTTTGCATTGATTGTGTCTGGGACTGAACGATAATCTCGTACAACATCATCTGGAGTGGATACAGTGACTGATCGGTAATGTATAACTTGGTTGTCATGAAGTCGTTCCATTGCCCCACCCCATTAAATAGCGCAATTGTAGCCATGGCAGGCATGGAGAGTGGAATGAAGATTTTCAGGAAAATATGCCAATCCCCTGCACCGTCAATCTTGGCCGATTCTTCCAGGGAATCCGGGACATTCCGGAAGAAATTCATCAGAATCACGACATCATAGAAGCTGAACAACGCCGGAATAATGTACACCCAGAAGCTGTTTAATAATCCAAGTGATTTGATTAACAGGTATGTCGGGATCATGCCGCCCGAGAAGAACATTGTAATAACACCCATGGCAACGTATAATTTACGGCCTCTTATGTACTTTTTGCTCAAACCGTATCCAACCATGGCACAGAAGAACACATGTGTAACAACACCAATCGTTGTTTTGGACACCGATATGAAGAAGGCCTGCCAGATCCCCTGATCGTTGAATACCGCTCTGTAATTCTCCAGCGAGAATTCCGGTGACCAGAAGATGAATCCACCTTCCGCTAACGCTTTGCCTGAACTAAAGGAAGAGATGATGACATTCCAGAGCGGAACCAGAATAACGATTGTACAGATGATTAGCAATATCCTGTTTAACGTATCAAAGATCCGACTATCGAGATCTTCTTTTGCCACCTTTCCATTCACGCGGGATGCCTCCTTCTTACAACACAGATTGATTATCGTTTAATTTGCTTGTGATTTTGTTCGCCGTAACGAGCAGAATGACAGAGATGATTGAGACACCCAAGCCAACGGCCGTTGCATATGAAAAGTCACCCTGTGACATCCCCATACGATAGACATACGAGTTAATCACTTCCGCTTTATCGCGGTTTTGGGAGTTCATGAGAACCAGGGTCTGATCCAGATTGGATCCCAATAAACCGCTTACAGTTAGAATCAGATTTAGGCTGATGATGGATCTCATGTTAGGCAATGTGATATTCCAGATCTGTCTGAGACGGCTTGCACCATCGATTTTGGCAGCTTCATAATACGTAGGATCAATCTTTGCCATAATCGCCAAATACAGAATGGTTCCCCAACCTGCCTCTTTCCAGATATCCGATAAGGTAGCAATCCACCAATACTTGCCTGCATCCAGCAAAATGTTCTGCGGTTGCGAGATCACTCCCAGACTAAGCAACAACTGATTAAATAACCCCGTTGTTGAAAACCAGGTGATCAGCATTCCCCCAAGTACGATCCAGGACAAAAAGTGAGGTAAGTATGAAACCGTTTGCACGAACTTTTTGAAGCGTCCGCTGTTTAACTCGTAGATCATGATCGCGAGAATAATCGGAATGACAAACCCAATCCCCAGTTTCAAAAAGCTGATCCCCAGTGTATTAACAACGGCATCCCAGAAGTATTTGTCTGACAAAATGATTCTGAAATTATCCAGCCCCACCCAAGGAGCAGTGGCCAGCGTATCAATGACCGTGTAATTTTTGAAAGCAATCGTCAATCCGTAGATCGGGATATAACAGAAAATAATCATAAAGATAATGCCAGGGATAATCATCGATTGAATCTCCCATTGTCTCCGATAATCGACTATGAATTCTTTAATCCGTTGTCCGATGGGTTTCTTCCCATTGGGACTGATCGCATTTTTACCGGTTGATGTCTCTACGGCTAATTTATCCACGTTTTTTACTCCCCTCCGCCTTACATTTATTATAAAAACGTTTTTATTTTTCGCCATAAAAACCCCCTTTTGCTCACATCTATATATGTTTAACTGTACTTTTACACAAGAACGAAGAGGACAGAAACAACCAGAAGAAGCGAAGTGTTCGCCTTTATCCCTGGATTTTCTCCTTCATATAAGGAATTCAAAAAAATCTGGGGATAACAGCGATCGGAAGGTTGTTCTGTCATCGGAGTGGCAGTGTAAATCTTTTCAGTCGAACATATTTGTACGATAGTCTTTCCGGTCGATCTTCACATGGCTTGAACCTCTAACCACCAGCTCACCCGCCAATTTCTGTGCAGCCCCTTGTTCTTTCTCCTTGATCATACCCACCAGTTGATTGATTGCCAGGATCCCCTGTCTTGCAATTTGATTTCTTACCGTTGTGAGCGGTGGAGAAAAATACTGTGCAATATCAATATCGTCAAAACCCACGACACTAACATCTTGAGGTACTTCAAAACCCTCAGATTTCAACGCATGCATACAGCCAATTGCACTCAAGTCATTCCCTGCAAGAAATGCATCAGGCCGCTTGCCGGGGTGCAAATGAAGAAAAGATTTTATCGCACTATACGTGCTCTCCTCCTCAAAGTACCCTTGTATAATGTAATCTTCATCGATTGGAAGCTGGTACTCCCTCAAAGCAGCCAGATAGCCATCTCTACGCTGCACACTGTCAAACATCGTGTCCACGCCCGAAATATAAGCAATTTTCTTGTGCCCCAGTCCAATTAAATACTTGGTTGCTTCGTAAGCAGCCACATACGAGTCAAAAATGACACTTCCCATCGTATCGCTCTGATAGACCCGATCCAGAAAAACAGCCTTGATCTTGTCTTTCTCCATGGCGATAATATCTTGCTCATCGATCCGAAGCTCTTCGTAGATAATGACACCATCCACCCGCCGACCCAGAATATTACTCATAATAACGTGTTTATCCTTGGTCACAAATACATTCAAACCATATCCAAGACGATCACATTC
Organism: Paenibacillus amylolyticus; assembly: GCF_050990605.1. GTDB lineage: Bacteria > Bacillota > Bacilli > Paenibacillales > Paenibacillaceae > Paenibacillus > Paenibacillus amylolyticus_H. Next base: position 2,836,084 of record NZ_CP158832.1, on the reverse strand, counting down.
ACGAGACATCGACTCGACCAGCTTATAGAAATACGGACCCGATACACTTGTGGTGAAAAAACCGAGCATTTTGGTTTGACCGGACTTCAACAGCTTGCCATTCAGGTTGGGAACATAATTTAACCGCTCTGCCACTTTGAGAACATGTGATTTTGTCTCCGGATTCAAGACATCTACACCATTTAAAGCGTTGGAGACTGTAGATATGGATACCCCAGCTTCCCTTGCTACATCTTTGATCGTTATTTTTGCCATAAGTTTTGTTCCTTTGCTATAAAAACGTTTTTATAATGTTTAAATTATCATAAAACCGTTTTCATGGCAACACTTTAATTTGTGAGTTCAGACATCACATCGAGTAAATCTGTTGCAATTGCTCTTCCAGACGTTCCAAGCGAACAAAACGATCCTCTCGAATGTACTCTTTCTGCTCCACTATCATGAGCATGGTTGGAACAGTAAAAATAAGAAACTTGGACGCAACATCTTCCACTTCATTAGCATTAATGTGACCCAGGTATATTGCTGGATAAGGTTCAAGCAACGCCCTGATCTTTGGGAGTAAAGCGTGACATACACTGCACTCTGGACGAGATACATACAAAAAAACCAATTTATGTTGTTGAATAGCTTCTTCAACCATTTCTATGGATGTTAACTCATAAATATCTTTCATATAAGCTCAACCCTTTCAGTCATTCAATAGCTTGCTCATTTAAACTTCTTCTTTTCAAGTATAGCCTTGGTGCGTTAGAATCAAATGGAATATATCACCATTTATATTGATTTTTATTTCCAATTTCTCTTCCGAAGATAAGATTCAAATACAAAAGTTCCAAACGGCAGTAGACCGGCGAGTCCACCCATTAACCAGCGTGTTATCTTCCACTTTTTGACCAGAGCCAAATGTACTAGCGCAATAAGGTATAAAGGAAACAAAATACCATGAATCATGCCCATTACGGCTACAGCGGAAGAGATATCTGCAAAATATTTCAGAGGCATAGCAATAAAAATCAACAGAAGTAAGGATACACCCTCCCATATGCCCGCAATTCTGAATCGGCCTGTCACTGTCTTCATAAAGTCCATTCTCACCTTTCCCGCTAATCGTTTGTGAAATATGTAACTTGTAACATGATACATGCACCTCACGCCACATCTCCGTACAGATCTGTCGTTCTGAAGCTCATCTTCAGTATAACGTATGTGTCCGATTCGAAGATGCTTCAAATTTGAATAATTATTGAATCCATAAAACCAGATTTCCCTTTTCGGCCTTACGGATTCAAGTCGTCTCACGCTCAATCAGCTGGTATGTTAGCTGCTCTGTCTTCAACTCTGTTTTACCCAATACAGCCCACAAGTGATGGAAAGCCTGGGTAGCTTGCTCCGCAATCGGATTGTGTATGGTCGTGATTCCAAGAACACGGGAAAGCTCGATATCATCAAACCCCACAATGGCGAGTTGTTCCGGTACCTGAATATTCCGTCTCCGTGCTTCACTCAGAATGCCAATGGCTGCATAATCATTCGAACATAATACGGCCTGTGGAAGTTCTGGCTCCTCAGTCATTCTTTGCATCGCTTCTTCGCCATCGGAGGAGCTAAATATCGAATATTGATACGCTTCAGTCCACACAGCCATACCTCTGCTCTTCATGAAAGATTCATAGGCTTTACGGCGGCTCTGGGTATTCAGACTTTCAGCCCTGCCAAATGCATTGGCAATTCGATTGTATCCTCTTGATACCAGATGCTCCAGAGCTAACTTATACCCTTCTGCCTGATCCATCGCGACAGACGGAATCTCGTCGTTCCCCATTCGCTGCCAGGAGACAATCGGGCCGTATTCCATATACGCTTTTAATTTCCGAGGATCATTAACACAGGTAACAATTAGGAGTCCATCCACCCGCTTGCTACGCAGATCTTCAAATCCTTGTAATTCAATTTCCTTATTTCCACGGGAAGTATAGACGATCGTCTGAAACCCGAAATCCATCGCTGTTTCCATAAACTGATTCATGAAGGTGAGACTGAGATCGTCAATGGTTGACGTTATGATGCCAATTTGTTTGGTCTTGCCTGTAGATAATGATACTGCATTCCGGTTCGGAATATAATTTAACTCCTTCATAATATTCGTTATGATATGTCTTGCTTCGTCACTAACATGTGGGGAATGATTGATTACTCTCGACACTGTCGCTCTTGAGTAACCAGATCGTTTCATAATTTCATCGAACTTGGACATCGGAGACTCCCTTCTTGTTAACGAACTTTAGAATAATAGTATGCCTTAGATTGGGGTTGAAAGTAAAACTTGACGTGTAACCCGTTACAACGTTTAAGCTTTTCTTATGCCAAGCATAGTGAATAGAAAAATAAGACGAATGGAGCGATACACATGAGCAAAGCTCTGAATCAATATCAATTCCCGGAAAATTTCCTGTGGGGTGGCGCAATTGCAGCCAATCAGGCTGAGGGTGCATACAATCAAGGCGGCAAAGGATTATCTACGCAGGATGTAGCTCCTAAAGGTATCATGGGGCCAATTACGGAAGAACCCACCGAAGATAATATGAAACTGATCGGCATTGATCTGTATCATCGCTACAAGGAAGATGTGAAACTGTTTGCAGAGATGGGCTTCAAAGTGTTCCGTACATCCATCGCCTGGTCCCGAATCTTCCCGAAAGGTGACGAGCTCGAACCGAATGAAGAAGGATTGCAATTCTACGACAACCTCTTTGACGAATGCCATAAGTATGGAATTGAGCCATTGGTTACGTTGTCCCATTACGAGACCCCTCTTCATCTGTCCAAAGAATACGACGGCTGGGTAAACCGGAAGATGGTTGGTTTCTATGAGCGGTATGCAACTACCGTCTTCAATCGGTATAAGAACAAGGTGAAATACTGGCTGACTTTCAATGAAATCAATTCCATTCTTGAAGAACCATTCATGAGCGGAGGTATATACACACTCAAAGAGAAACTGAGCAAGCAGGATCTCTATCAAGCCATTCACCATGAATTTGTAGCCAGTGCTTCTGCCGTTAAACTCTGTCATGAGATTATTCCCGATGCTCAGATTGGTTGTATGATGCTCAGCATGCCAACGTATCCACTGACGCCGCATCCAGACGACATGATCCAGGTAATGGAATTCGAACATAGCAATTATTTCTTCGGTGATGTGCATGTTAGAGGCCGCTACCCAGGATACATGAAACGCTACTTCCGTGAGAACGGAATTCAGATTCATATGGAAGATGGCGACGAAGAAATGCTGCTTCATACGGTAGACTTTATCTCCTTCAGCTACTATATGAGCCTGTGTCAGACTGCTGATCCAGCTAAACAGATTGCCGGTGAAGGGAATTTGCTTGGTGGTTACCCTAATCCATATCTGGATGCAAGTGAGTGGGGTTGGCAGATTGATCCGCAAGGATTGCGTTATGTACTCAATATGTTCTATGACCGTTACCAGAAGCCGCTGTTCATTGTGGAAAATGGCCTTGGAGCAGTGGATGAGTTGATCACCGGTGCGGATGGCGAAAAAACGGTTGAGGATGACTACCGGATCAAGTATTTGAACGATCATCTGGTTCAGGTTGGCGAAGCCATTGAAGATGGTGTGGAGATCATGGGTTATACCTCATGGGGCTGTATTGATGTGGTCAGTGCGTCTTCTGCCCAGTTGAAAAAACGGTATGGCTATATCTATGTTGATCGTCATGACGATGGATCAGGAACACTCGAACGTTACCGTAAAAAATCCTTCCATTGGTACAAAGAAGTGATCAGCAGTAACGGAAAAAGCTTGCAGCCTTAAGGTTTTTTAGCAAATATACATCTAACAGATACATCCTTCTATCCCCCAGCAAATCACATGAAAAAGTGTCGATTATACGATACTTTGGCATGTGTTCTGTGGGGGGATTTTATTAAAACACCCGATGATAAACATCGGGCTTTGTCATTGGCTAAATACTATTCCCCACCGCTTCCCGTCTTCAATCTGTCAATAAGTTAAAGCTCTATCTCTCTAATGATTCTAGCAGGATTGCCGCCCACGATCATATTATCCGGTACATCCTTCGTAACCACCGACCCAGAAGCAATAACGACGTTATCCCCTATTGTAACTCCTGGATTAATAACGGCTCTACCACCAATCCACACATTGTTTCCTATCGTGACTGACTTGCCATACTCTGCACCCGTATTACGTTCATGCGGATGGAGTGGATGAGTAGCCGTATAGATATGTACATCCGGTCCCATTAAGCAATAATCTCCAATACGAACTTCACACACATCTAATATCGTACAGTTAAAATTGGCATAGAAATGGTTACCCACATGAATGTTATATCCATAATCCACATAGATATTAGGTTCCATGCTCAAGTGTTCCCCGGTAGTTCCCAACAATTCCTTCAATAACTTGATGCGAAGTGCACCGTCTGTTTCTGTCGTTTGATTGAATATTCGCGTCATTTTCCTTGCGTATTCCCTGTCCTGAGACAATTCGAGATCTGAAGCCATATACAACTCGCCATCCAGCATTTTTTGTTTCTCCGTCTTAGTGGTCATGATCACCGCTCCCTTGATACACATCATTTATTCCAACATTAGATAATACTTTTTAAAACTATTTTAATTATAAAGATTACAATGAATTAAGCAAGTCCTGCTTTTATGAAAATAGTTTCTACTACTCTCGCGAACTCTCGTAGATAACAAAAAACCTCTACACCCAATGAATATTGAATGCAGAGGTTCAAGCTATTTGTCTAATTTCTTTATTCTAAGCAATCGCTTGAACACTTTTTTCCTTAACACTAATGGCATAAATGGCAGACACCAAACCAAGCAAAATCAGTACAGAACCAACCCATCCAGTGTTCAGAATTGATGAATGATCAATAACCATGCCGCCGATATAGGTACCCAGTGCAATACCTGCATGTGCAATACCTGAGTTGGTGCTGATTAGCGTTTCGGCTGTTTCCGGCGAAGTTTTGATAATGAGACTATTCTGCACAGGCGTAACGGTCCAGCTTAGTGCACTCCAGATGCTTAACAGCAGCAGGAAGGCGATCAAAGGCAATCCCACACTGAACGGAATGACAGCCATGCTCACAATAAAGGGAATGAGCACAATAACAATGGCTTTAGCGGGGTGCAGTCGATCAGATAACATGCCACCGATGCCCCCACCTGCGACAGCCGCGATCCCAAACATCATATAGATAAAGGTGACCATCGTCGCGCTGGCACCCAGTGTTTCTTGCAAGAATGGCGTGAAATACGCATATAAAGTCAAGTGACCCGCGAGTACTAGCAAAGTCGTAGCATGGATTGCCAACATTTTTGGATTCCACAGAGCCATAAGCTGTTTCTTCAGAGATACGGCAGGAATTGGCTGCACACGGTCCATTGCAATCCAGATGGCTACCATAACCACTGCAGTCAGAATGGCAATCAACATAAACACCTCACGCCAGCCTGCCAAGTTGCCTACAAAGATACCAAGTGGAACACCCAGGATGAGTGATGCACTGCCTCCCATGGTAATGGTCCCCACGGCGCGTCCTTTATACTGTGGTTCCACTATGCGCGCTGCAAGGGTCAGGGAGAGCACAAAAATAAGGGAACCCGTTGCGGCTCCGAGTGCTCTGCCCGCCATCAGCATATACAAGCTGGTACTGAACGCGGAGATCAGATTACTGATCAAAAATACAAACAGCGTACACATATATACTTTTTTACGCTCGAATCTGGCCGTCATATTTAATAAAATCGGTGCAGACAACGCATAGACAAGTGAGAAAATAGAGATTAAATACCCGGCTTTCGCCAGGGAAAGATGAAGATCCGTAGCAATCAGGTCCAGAATTCCGCCCAAGATCAGTTCAACGGTTCCGACCACAAATGCTGCGATAGCAAGCACATATACTTTCTTATTCATGTTGAATCCTCCTCAAAAAGTTACAACTACGATAGTAACCTATAAAAATGAAAGTTTCAATAGTTATTTTCATGATTTTTTCAAACAAAGATATAACAAAAAAACTATCCTCCAAGAGAATAGTTTAATAGATCAATCTGGTGAGCAATTTCTCGATTTCAGTATCCTGTAACAGCTGGTCACCGTATTTTTTGGTAATTTGAGTAAGCGCAACATCATGGTAGAAATAATCAGTCATCGCTTTAACAATCGGTTTGGACATCGTCTTGATCGCTCGCCATGAATCATGCTCCACACCAGCAAACAGCAGATATGCATGATCCACAATAAGCAGCTGTGAAGGTTCCGGCGCATCAAGCAATGGAATCAACGAGTATATCCGGTTTAAGGATGCCTCCATTCCCCCAACGGCGAGCACTTCAACGTACACGCCCTGCTTTTCCTTCTGCTCCAGCAGTTCACGATATTTCTCCATTCGCTCATTCCAGGCCAGAAAAAGAATCGACGAATCTGCTTCCTCGATAAGCTGTTCGATATTCGATGCGATGGACGACTCATCTTTAAACGTCCAGATATGTTCATCCGTAAATGTACGTTTGATTTTGTAACTCTTCAATTCCTCAATATCCTTCTCAAAATCAGCCTTGATTTTATGAATAATAGACTGAAGATCCACAGCCATATATAGTTTTTTCTTCCCATCCATCGTTGTCAGCACTGTTCCCTTTTCGATCAGGCGATTAAGTACTTCATAGATTTTGGCTTTGGGAACGTTGGAGTAATTTACAATCGATGTGGCATCAAGAGGTTCATCCTGCGCGAATATAGCCTCGTATACCTGACTTTCATATTGTGTAAACCCGAATTTCTGCAACATGGTTTGGATCTGCGCATCCCTTCTTAGTTTGTCTGGTCTATCTAGTTTAGACGCATGAACTTCCCATGTCCAGTATGTCCCAACGGACCTAGGAATGTGGAATCCAAATTAAATTTAGCGATGCCCCCAAAATAAAATCACTTTCCAGTGGTTATATTAACAATTGGGATACAAATTTCACTTGTGGAAGGAGCTGTAATTTTAAATGGAAAGCACTCAAGATTTTGTGAAGAAACTTAACGAAAATGCCGAAAAAGAGCGTCACAATAAAAACAACGGCAAGGGAACGCCAGGGGACAAGTTGCCATCCAAACAGCACTCAACAAATAAGTAGAGTCTATTTACTAAACAGCATGACTTCCGTCTAGCACTCCTTTCCTCTACTTTTCATCTACTATTAAGAACCTTTAATAGAAAAGAGATGATTAGTAATGGCTCGTGTAAATGCTGTTCGACAACCGGATCTGGTGTTAATCTATTGGTCAAGAAATCCGCTCGTCCCTGGTTCTGCGCGCAGAATCCAAAGTGTACGTGTGATTGGCAACACAGCTCCGTGTACCTTCACACTGGTTCCCGGCGCATTACTGATTAATGCATTAAACTGTTTGTTGGACAATGATATTGGATTCAAAGTGGTGTACCGCCAGAAAACGTCAGCAATCAGTGGAGTTCTGTTATTAAAACGTAGATAATCAGACCTCAAAAAATGGTGCCTCTCCTTATGGGAGCGCACCATTTTTCTTTTTTTGAAATTAAACAATTTATCCCCAAAAAGAAATGAATCAGTTGCAATTCTATTCTTAAGCCATTAGAATGAAGTCTTTTGGAGATATGCACAGACATAGCGAATTTGGGTTATATCACCATGGATCGCTAACTACGACATGAAACCTTACAATCCTGTATACGTAATGTAATATTTACCTATTACGATATAGAGGAAACCATTATTTATTTTGATTACAATGAGGGATATTATGAAAAAACAGTTTATGGTACTTGGTCTTGGACGATTCGGTTCAAGCTTGACACACACACTCATTAAAAATGGACATGAAGTGCTCGCTGTAGACAAAAGCGAAACTCTTGTTCAGGAGATTTCAGCGGTGGCAACCCATGCGGTACAAGCAGATTGCACTGACAAATCAGTCCTTATCGAGCTTGGAGCAAGCAACTTTTCACACGCCATTGTCGCAATCGGCGAAGATCTGCAAGCAAGCATACTGACCACTCTTTTATTGAAAGAACTTAATGTTCCCAAAGTAACAGCCAAGGCTAAAAATGACAACCACGGCAGTGTGCTTAGCAAGATTGGTGCTGATCAAATTGTTTACCCAGAACGTGATATGGCCACGAGGCTGGGGAATCAGCTTAGCTCAGACAACATTATTGATTCCATTGAATTATCTTCGGACTATAATCTGGTCGAGATCAAAGCTCCCGAAAGTATGAATCAGAAGACACTTCTGGAACTCAACATTCGGGCTGAATATGGATGTACCGTTATCGCCATCAAAACGGGGAATAACTTAAATATCTCACCCATGGCAGAAGACATAGTCCGTGCGGGAGATATGCTCCTGTTAATAGGCAGTAACGATGACATTCGGAATCTGGAGAGTGATTATGAACCAAAAAAATAAACGCGTAATGAGAACTTCGGCCCTAACGAACATTGAATCCATTGTGAACAAATTGAAAAATAATATGAGCCCTCCTCAACTTATCATGATCATCTTCTTCGCTCTCATCTGGATCGGAGCCTTATTACTTGCCCTGCCGGTATCTTCTAGTACCGGTACATCCATTGGTTTACTTGATGCCTTGTTCACAGCAACCTCTGCTATATGTGTAAACGGGCTGATTGTTCTGGATACAGGGACTGTATTTTCTACATTCGGACAGGTCATCATCATGATTTTGATTCAGGTTGGCGGGTTGGGGTTCATGACACTAGGTGTAATGGTAGCCATTATTCTGGGGAAACGGATTGGCTTGAAACAGAGGCTTCTTATCCAACAAGCCACCAATACATCCTCTGCTCAAGGTCTGGTTAAGCTATCGATGTATATTGTGCTGATAGCCTTTGCTTTTGAAGCTCTGGCTACAGTGGTTCTTACATTGCGCTGGCAGAGCGATCTGGGATGGGGACAAGCTTTATATTATGCCGTGTTCCATTCCATCTCTGCCTTCAATAATGCAGGTTTCTCTCTTTGGACTGACAGCCTTACTCCATTTGTTGGCGACCCGGTTGTTAATCTTACCGTCATTACGCTCTTTGTCATTGGCGGTTTGGGTTACATTGTGGTTGTGGATATATTCCGCAAGCGTTCATGGAGAAAGCTCTCCTTGCATTCAAAGATAGTATTAATCGGCAGTTTTTCTCTATACTTGTTCGGTTTCATCACTATCTTCTTAATCGAGAGTTGGAACCCTTCTACGTTCGCTGATTTATCTTTCGGTGAACGCATATGGGCTTCTCTTTTTCAGGGTACTGCTCCTAGAAGCTCTGGGTTCAATACCATTGACATTGGTAGTATGTTGGCCACATCCCAATTTTTCATTATTATCCTGATGTTCATTGGAGCTTCTTCGGGCGGAACAGGTGGAGGAATTAAAATCAATACTTTTGTGGTCCTTGTTCTTGCGACCATTCAAACATTTCGAGGCGGTGGGCAAATTCATGCTTTTGAGCGTAAAATTGCAGAAGAAACAGTGATGCGCGCATTGGCTGTTGTCTTAAGTGCCCTTGCCTTTGTACTTGGAATCTCCATTTTGTTATCCATATCCGAAGGCATTCTTGAAAATCATTTTTTGGATGTTCTGTTTGAAGCCACTTCAGCTTTTAGCACCACAGGACTATCAATGGGTCTGACAAGTGAATTGAGTGTTGCGGGTAAAATTATCGTCACCATTACCATGTTTGCAGGACGATTGGGACCACTAACACTGGCTTTTGCATTGGCGCAGAAGAAACGCACATCCAAGATCGGTTATGCAGAGGATCATGTCCTCATTGGTTAACATAAGGACTAAGGTCTTGTTAATTCTATTGCGGACAGTGATTGCTTTTATTTCAAAACAAGTTCCATTGCAAAACGCCCCCTTATCGCAAACGACAGATATGTCTGCTTAAGGGGGCAATATTTATATATTTTTCTTATAGAAGATCCATAATGAGAACATTTACCGAATTAGCGAGCAAACCAACGGTCGCTGATTCACCATTCAGCTGTATCTCCTGTTCTTGGGGAACCACTTTCTCATCATTCTTCTGATTCACATTCGGAATATGCACCAAATGATCTTCTCCAGTAAGTGTGATCAGTCTGGCTGAAGCATCAACCTTCAGATCCTGAAGGCAAATCCGGGTTGATTTATCCACACCATCTGCATTGACGAGTTTCACATATACATGCTTCGCGTCTCTCGTAACGGAGTGGAATACTTCCCGGTTGTAAGCTTCCAGCTTGTAATCCAGAACCTTGCTGGTATTACGTCCGTCTGTATAGGAGCAGATCAGATTCTTTCCTGTATCCCCACCATAGTTAACCGTGATTGTATAATCAGTCCCATTCTCGAGTGGTTCATAGTTGGCCGCTCTCAGGTTACCTGCTGCCGAACTGGATGAATAGTCTCCCAATGTGTAACCTTCAATCCCTTGTTTATATACCTTCACTCCTGTGGCATTTCCCCCGTAACTGATAGCGTACTCGATGACATCCTTGTTCTCGGGTGAGATATCCGTCAATCCCACGCCGATATAAAAACCTTCCTCACCTGAAATTCTTTCAGCCTCAACGTGCACCTTGTAGTTAGTCCATTCGTCATTCAGCAGGTACAATCCATTCAATCCACTTGATTGTGCGCTCAAGATGAGCCCTTTCCCTGCTGTTAACGTATATCCTTCCGATCCGGGAATCTGGCTCCATGCCTCGCTAAGCTCTGTACGTTCTCTGAAATCTTCATCAAACATCAAACTGCCATCCACATTGGACGTGACCGTGACTCGTTTCACCACGATATCTGCATGACCTGTTGCAATCTCGATGCCTCCACGAGGAATGAGATTCAACGGTTTGCCTTTGCTATAGATGGAGAACGAAGTTTCAAGCACCTGATCTCCTACATGTTTTGCAAAAAGCTGTTGTACATAATAATTCGGTGTATACCACACGGTTTCATCATCAAACCAGATGCAGTCTGGCGTCCAGCGGTAAGTACCGTCCGTTAGTACTTTGTTGAACAATGGCGCATAGGCAGCCAAACGAACAACGTCCGCATTATTTTCAAATCCGGTCATGATCGCAGCTTCTGCGACCGCTCCTGCCAGCGTGTTTTTGTCCGTGGACGCATATTCTCCAACAAATACTTTGGATGTTTCTTTCCAATCGATACTTCCATCTTCATGATAAGCCCGGTCATAATAGTTGTACCGATCCACGTTATTCAGCAAATATTCGTTGGATCGGTAGTAGTGCTCATCTGCGATGGTATCCATATAATTGTCCTGGTTCTCATACCAGGTTACCGTCTCCTCAATTACCTCTGTGCCATCTGCAAAAGCAACCTGAGCTGATCCCGTCAGATTCCCGCTGAGGAACTTCCATCCTTCCTGGTACGCATCATCATCTGCCTGAGCACCAACCGTCGAGATAATGTGCAGCTCATGATCAGGGTAGTTCTCTTTCATGTACTCATCTATTGAACGTTTGAATACTTCGAAGTTGGCAAAAAATTCAGTGCCCCAGTTCTCATTGCCTACGCCCAGATAACGAAGATCAAACGGTTCAGGATGCCCCATCTGGCTTCGTACCGCCGCCCATTCGTTGTGTTCAAAGTCTGTACTGAGCGCAAAGTCGATCAGATCTGTAAAGTTGCGGATATAATAATCCCTTAAAGCGCCACCCGCAGGGTGAGCATAATCCGAGCGTGCCTGACATAACACACCGCAAGCCATGACTGGAACTGGAGCGGCATTCAGATCTTCCGCGAGTTGGAAGTACTCCATATAACCGAGGCCCATCGTCATCATGTAGCCCCAGACATTATAATTTTCTTTGCGCAGCTCAACCGGACCCACAGAATCCTTCCAGTCATATACGTTATCCCAGATAAAAGACCCTTCCGAGATACATCCTCCCGGAAAGCGCAAGAACTTCGGATGCAGATCTGCGAGTGCCTGTATTAGATCTTTTCTCAATCGATAGTTCGGATTACCTGTGTAGTTGGCATGTGCTGTAGCCGATATTCCTTCTTCTGTCGGATTAGCTCCCCATACATTCTGAGGCACCAAGGACACCATATCGATGGAGATGTCACCTGCAAACGTAAGTGCAAGTTGACCAAGTACAGTCTCCGTTCCGTTCAGAGGCACGCCGTATTTCTTCCATGTGTTCCCGCCTTCAACATGTAGTGTCACCGAATTACTGATGGAAGTGTCCCTTCCATCCTGCAATTGAACGGTGATTGTTCCTGCCGATTCTGCTTTTGCCCATACGGTAAAATCATAGGATTCATTCTGCTTGATAGACATGGCACAGTGCTGGTTGGAGTCTGAGAATCCACGATTTCGAATCGTTGCCCCATCCTGAACCGTTACATAATAAGCATTTACTTCAGGGTCTTCCACGTTAAAGTGAACGTTCAATCCATCCGTATGCTGCACAAGCATTTTCCTCGTATCGCCTGACCAGGCAAACAAAGGTTCACGATTTCGACCTGTCGAACAACCACATTCTCCAGAGTCATGGGAGTACGTATCAAATGCAAAGGATTCAAATGATCGATTCTGGACAAGCTCCGCATAGATTCCGCCATCTGCCGCATTGTTAATATCCTCGTAAAAAAGCCCATACATGACTTCACTGATGTCTGCCACCTTCTGATCTCCATGGATGGTAACCGTATAAGGCGGTAGATGCGCTGGCACAACAGACACGTCAAAGCTTTGGCTCAGCTTACTGTCACCTCTGTTCAGAAGCGCACGGAGCGTAACCTCTTGTGCTGATGTGATCACCTGAACTTCTCCGTTCTCGGACAAGACTTCCGGCTTACTGGAACTCCATTCAACAGACACTTTACCACCCAGCAAGTCTGCGGGTAATGATACATCCTTGGTGATGATTCGGTTGGGGAAGGACAAGTACTTGTCCGCCGCAAGCTTCACAATCGCTTCATCTGTCAGTGACTCACACATCACTTCAATGACTTCATCCATGGTGAGCGCTGCCCCATAGATCCGAAAGTCGGATAATGAACCTGCAAAATCCACATCCGCTGCATACTGGGAACGTCCAATATAATTCTGGCTATAGTTCTCAGGGTCCTGGAACGTATCAAACCATTTGCGCAGTTTGGCATAGTTGCCACTGGACGTCTGACTGATCGAACCGTCTGCGGCCTTCTCCCCGTTCACGTACACAATCGGGCCCGCACTGCTGAGCGTCCCACCTTGACTGCCTGTCACGGAAAGTGCAATATGCATCCATTCTCCACTTGCAACGCCTCGACTTGGGTGGACAACCAGATTGTCACCAGCATATAACGTACCCAAGAGTTGACGTGTCAGGAATAGATATGGTCCCTTCTCCCCTTTGCCAAAGTCAAAAATGCGTTCCCACACATTAGACCCCTTGCCCAGAAACACCCAAGTAGCAATCGTAATCCCTGTGTTATCGCTTACATCACGAAGCAGATTCGAGGGTAATTGCAGATAAGAAGTTCCATTCGCTCCCCCATTGAAGGTTACCGCTGTTCTGCCTTTCAACTCGGATATTATAGGGGGTAACTCGCCTTTTGCCAAACTATCATGCCCGTTCCCGGAGCTGTCTTTCCCGATCTGAACGGTATCTTCGAACGCGTATTGTGCGATTAATTGATTTTGATATGTCCTCATGTTCGTACCTCCTATGTAATTGGGGGATTGCCGGTTTACGTCTTTAATTCGTATAAACATGAAATGATTAATGAATATATAAACATATGATCTAAACGTAATAATATCTTATTCCAGATGCAGATTTCAATCCTAAATTTGAATATAACTACTGTTTTATGGTTTACAAACATATAAATCAATTGATAATATAACAAATGAAAGCGCTTGATATGTTGAAATACCCAAAGGAGGTCTGCCGAACCTTATATCGTGTGATGCCAAGTATCGGTTTTTTTTCATTCCGGGATTAGGAAAGGGGAAACGTATGAAACGTTATTGGGTACGCGTACTTAACATTTCTGTACTAAGCACCACTTTACTTACTGCAACAACTTTGGCGCCGGTCTCGGTGTTCGCAAATGATTCAGGGGCAACCGTGGGTAACTCGCAGACTTTCACCACACCTATCGCAAATCCTGCTCCATCATTCAAAAATGTTTCCGTTCATGACCCTTCCGTCATTAAGGTAGATGATACGTTTTATATTTTTGGTTCACATCTGCAAGTAGCTAAGTCCAAAGACTTTTTGAACTGGGATCTCGTCGCATCGGGTGTTACGGATAACAACCCTGTTGTCCCCAATGTAACCAAGGAATTCGCTGAAGCGCTAGAATGGGCACAGACGGATACGTTATGGGCCGCAGATGTCATTCAACTGGCGGACGGCAAATTTTATATGTACTACAATGCTTGTAAAGGGGACTCTCCGCGATCAGCGCTCGGCATTGCTGTCGCAGACAATATCGAAGGGCCTTATAAGGATCAAGGCATTCTGTTGAAATCCGGCATGTGGGATCAGATTAGTGAGGATGGCACCATTTACGATGCAACGATTCATCCCAATGTGGTCGATCCTGATGTCTTTTATGATAAAAACGGCAAGTTATGGATGGTATATGGCTCCTACTCCGGGGGGATTTTCATTCTGGAGATGGATGAAACGACAGGCAAACCACTGCCAAATCAAGGTTATGGCAAGAAGCTGACCGGAGGCAATCATAGTCGTATTGAAGCACCTTATATGCTCTACAGTCCCGAAACCGATTATTATTATCTGTACCTGTCTTACGGTGGACTAGGTGCTGATGGAGGATATAACATTCGCGTTGCCCGCTCTCAAACACCGGATGGACCTTTCCTCGACGCAGAAGGAAACGATATGATCAACGTTAAAGCGGATAAGGATAAACCGTTGTTTGACGATCGTTCGATTGAGCCTTTTGGAGTCAAATTAATGGGGAACTTCCTGTTCCAGAGACAGATTGGTGATCCGGGAACCGGTCTGGGAACCGGTTATGTATCGCCAGGACATAACTCTGCTTACATTGATGAGGAGACTGGCAAACCATTTCTCATCTTCCATACTCGCTTTCCGGAGCGCGGCGAAGAACATGAAGTTCGCGTACATGAGATGCATATGAATGCAGCTGGTTGGCCTGTCGTTTCTCCGTATCGCTATGCAGCTTTGGAAGAGGATACCACGCAACTGACAACTCAGAAGATCGCTGGTCAGTACCAATGGGTGAATCATGGTAAGGACATCACAGCGGACATCAAGCCATCCCAGACGGTTCAGTTCACAGCAGATGGGCAGATTCATGGTGCCGTGACAGGAACATGGAGTCTTGGTGCAGACAACAAGGTTCAGATCACTTCGAATAACGTTGTCTACAAAGGCGTCTTCACACATGAATGGAATTCGGAATCTCAAAGTACGGTTCTGACCTTTAGCGCCCTCTCCTCCTCCGGGATTGCCATCTGGGGAAGTCAAGGTGTTGAACGGAATGATCAAGACATTGTAGATGCGGTGAAAAAGGATCTGACCATTGGTAATACGGATCACGTGTTCTTCAATCTGTCTCTGCCTACCAAGGGAACAAGTGATGCAGACATTACGTGGAAAAGCTCCAACACTTCGGCTCTTTCCGCTACAGGGGTAGTGCAGCGCCCACGCGCTGGCAAGGGCGATGTCAAAGTAAAATTAACTGCAACCATTCGTAAAGGAACTGCGGTAAGCTCCAAAACGTTTAACGTTATCATTCCACAGCAAGCGGTAAGCCCATTGCTTGGGGAGTATACTTTTGAACACAAGAAAATTGCAAAAATCGCACAGGATGACAGTAAGAACAAGTATCATGGACAAGCCTATAATGTGGTGAGTTCTGCTGCAGGTGGCAAAAATCAGACTGCCGCATTTAACGGAACCGACAGTTACATGCAGTTGCCTGGACTCCTTACAGATACAACGGATTTCACGTTTAGCGCTTGGGTCAATTGGGATGGCGGCGGGTCCTGGCAGCGTATTTTCGACTTTGGGAATGGCTTGACCAGACACATGTTCCTTACTCCCTCCCAGCATAATGGAGCTTTGCAATTCACCATTCATAATGAGAGTCGGGATCAGAGTCTGATTGCTGCAGATCCGTTGCCTTCCAAAAAGTGGGTTCATGTGGCTGTAACCCTTCAGGGTGATGTAGGCACTCTGTATGTAGATGGTACATCGGTTGCAAGCAGCTCTGAGATTACTTTTAACCCGAAAGATCTTCAGGTAACGGAAGCTTATGTGGGCAAGAGTCGTTATACGGCTGATCCGTTCTACAAAGGCAGTCTGGATAACGTACGAGTGTATGACAAAGCATTAACAGCCAAGGAAATCCAGCGTCAGGCCAAAGAAAAGCCTTAAATCAGAGCCCACTATCGCAAACGGATAGGCTTTATAGTGCATACATCAATAAAGCAGCCAATGTTTTGAAATGAGGCCTTTGTTAGACACGGCTAACAAGGGAGTTGCAGTTCATTACATCAGGCTGCTTTATTTTCACTTCGAATAATGAATAACCATGCTTAACTTGTTGGCCGAAGCTCCGGGATTAATATAGGCATGGGGCTTGTCTGCTCGAAAACGGATCGACTCCCCTTGCTTCACCGTATATTCTTCCGTCCCAACCTGAATCATGAGTTGTCCTTCAAAAACCGTAATAAACTCTTCAGCCCCTTCGATGTGTGGTTCAGCACTTAAAGAAGACTCCACATCCATCTCCATCATGTACATTTCAAAGCGCCGTCCTTCTTCAAAAGAGAAATGCGGATATATGCGAACCCTGCCCTCGTCTTCCATCAATACCTGAATATCATCCCCCGTTACAACGGTAGTATCTGACTTCGGCTCGTGGATCAAAGCAGTGAAGGAGGTTTTCAGACCATTAGCAATCTTCCATACGGTTGCAATGGATGGATTGGATTCACCACGTTCAATCTGACCAAGCATGGTCTTGCTAATGCCAGACATTTCGGCGACCTTGTCCAGACTAAGTTTTCTTTGTTCCCTAAGCTGTTTCAGGTTCTGAGCAAGAATTCGATTAATGTTTTTCAAAATCTATTCCTCCTCATTTTATAATTATATTGTGCTATATAACGCACATATTGTACAATAATGGATATCGTGCGCTATAACGTACATCTAAGTTCATTATATCACACAACTAAGAAAACGTGGAGGGATCATGAACATTATACCTTTAGTGACCTATGCAATCATCGCTTCATTTACACCCGGACCCAACAATATCATTTCCATGACGCATGCCAGAAATCAGGGTTTCCGCAAGACCCTTCCGTTTATTAGTGGAGTTGCAGCCGGCTGCCTGCTAATTATGTTTCTGTCCAGTTATTTCAACCTTATTCTTCATCAATACATTCCTAGGATCACACCCGTCTTAAACGTGTTAGGATGTATGTACATGCTCTATCTGGCGCTCAAAATCATGCGAAGTAAACCTGCAGATTCGCAAGAAAACAAGGTCAATCATTATTCATTTCTATTCGGGTTCACCCTGCAATTCATCAATCCCAAAGTCATTCTGTACGGGCTTACTGCCATATCCGTTTTTGTTCTGCCTCTTGGGCAGTCTCATGTTCAATTAATTGTATCTTCCTTTTTGCTCACCTTCATCGGCATAAGTGCCAATATGACCTGGGCGTTCGGTGGCATGTTATTCCAGAACTTTATATTAAGATACGAGCGTCCTGTTAATATCGTAATGGGTATGTTGTTAATCTACAGTGCACTATCAATCCTGATGTAAAATGTAATAGAAAAAGCGTCCACCCATTCGATGAGCTGAACGCTTTTATTTTTATCCTAATTCCGGTCTCCACCATGGATGTGTAGGGTAATCCTCCGTATGAAGTACAACCTTCTCGCCGATTTTGGGAGTTGCAACCTTCACATTCATAGCATGTGCGGCCTTCGTAATTCGTTCAACCGGTTCATTCCAGGCATGATAGGCCAGCGTAAATGCAGCCCAATGAATCGGGATAAGCAACTTGCCCCCTACATCCAAATGCGCTTGCACCGTCTCTTCGGGCATCATGTGAATGTTGGACCACCGCTCGTCATATTGCCCACATTCCATCAAAGTGAGGTCAAATGGACCGTATTTCCTGCCGATCTCCTTGAAATGAGGACCATATCCGCTATCTCCACTAAAGAATACCTTCGTATGTTGTCCAGAGATAACCCACGAACACCATAAGGTAGAATTACGGTCGAATAATCCTCTGCCTGAGAAATGGCGCGCAGGTGTACAAGCGAATGTTAAACCTTTGAAGGATAACTCATCCCACCAGTTATGCTCAGTAATCTGTTCTGAAGGCACACCCAGGTGAATCAGTCGACGACGGACGTCAAGCGGCACGATAAATCGCTTTGTTTTATCCTTCAATCTGCGAATGGAGTCATAATCCAGATGATCATAATGGTCATGCGATATAATGATTGCATCCAGAGCCGGGAAATCCTCTGGTTGAATCGGTAGATTTGTGCTGTAACGTTTGGTACCCACCCAGGACACAGGTGATGGACGATTACCCAGCATCGGATCAAAGAGCAACCTGTGCCCTTCAATTTCTAGCAAAAAAGCCGAATGTCCGAACCATGTAACCTGTGGATTATCGGATGCATTGAAGGTTTCAGCAGGTTCACATATCTCCATGGGCATCGTACCTGATGGCTTCCGCTCCACATCTCCACGCATGGAATCTCTCAATATACTGATCAGAGACTTAAAGTTCATGCCAGCAGATGTCGGGATCTGATTTTCGTATTTTGTCATTATACATACCTTCTGTTCTATATAATCGTTCTGTGATTCAACATTCGGATAGGAACTATTCATATCGTAACTTTATATTAATTCATTGGCTGTTGATATTCAATTTTCGGTTAATTAAGATAGAATTAAGACTCTGTTTTCTCCCGTATAAGACTGCGCATATATGATAGAGAAAATACATTTGAAAGTATGTGAGAGAACATGAAGAAATGGCGCAAAAGATTAGTTAAATTTTTGATATTCGACCTGGCGGTAGTTCTGTTGCTACTGGGTACTGGCGTGATTTACCAACAAGTGGGTTTAAGGCAGGATGCCAAAATACTCGTACCCCCTGGAAAACTGTACAATGTACATGGTGAAAATATGCATTTATATACCGGTGGAGAAGGCGCTGTAACGGTAGTGCTCGCCTCCGGCTGGGGGACCGCTAATCCCTATGTAGATTATTATCCATTATATGAAAAGCTTGCTCCCAACACAAAATTCGCTGTATATGATCGATTTGGCTATGGATATAGTGATCAGACCGATAAGAAACGTGATGTCGATACCGTGGCAGAGGAATTACACGAGTTGTTAAAGGTATCTGGACAGAAGCCCCCTTATGTATTGGTTGGACATTCACTCGGCTCGTTGGAGACCATCCGTTTCGCGCAAAAATACCCGGATCTCGTCAAGGGTATTGTCATGATTGATGGTGGAAGCCCAGAATATTATTCGAATGACGATGACTCCTTGGCGGATACAATTGGTGGGTTTGCGAATAAACTCCGTATCCAAACCGGACTGTTCCGCCTGTCCATGCAATCTGACTTGGTTGTCGAAAATTCCAATGCCAATCGTAATGAACTAAAACTTGTACCCGACGATCTGAAAAAATTGGATACGACTGCGTTGCTGCACAACTATGGGAATGCGAACACGTTGGATGAATTACGTGAAATAGCTAAAAATGGCAAAGTGGTCGTAGATCACAAGCAAACCTTGCCGTTTCCACTCACCATACTGACGGCTGATTACTTCGGTGCAAGTGAGCCCGAATGGGATAAAACACAAGTAGAATTCAAATCTTGGTCAGATGATTCAAAACAGGTAACCATTAAAGATACCGACCATTACATCCATCAATATCATCCTGACCTCGTTGCTCATGAAATATTGGCCCTGGTGAATAAATAACTTACACTCTACTAAAAGTAAGGTTAGCTATATCAAGAAAGAAACCCCAAAGAGTCTCCAATATCTTTGGGGTTTTGGGTCTATTCTTCGTCTCCTTCCTGTTCACTGCATCCCCCTATAAATGGAACACATAATCCCGTATCAGGACAAAACCCCGGGTTATCCGTGCATAATACCTCGGTATAACCAGGATTCTGCCGGCTGAGGAATTTGAAATAGCATACAATCTCATGATTGCGAACGGGTAAACTGTTCAGCTGGAACGAGAGCGGAACCTTTGTATTCACATGACGATATAATAATCCGTTTTTTGTAAGTGGAGGCGGATAGGTCTTAGCTGGCAAAGTCGGAATAATGTCGTGCACATTCACTATACGAAAACTGTTTTTTACCGTTTGGTTGAAAGAGGACGCAAATTCCGGGTCTGCGACACGTGGACTGCCATATGTATACACGATCGGATGTTTGAACCTGGTGTTCACTGCAATATCCAAAGCCGTCAATACGGCTAAAGCCCCTCCCAGGCTGTGCCCTGCAACAAACAGTCTTTTGTTCATAGAAAGCTTGTTCAATTCCTCGATCAATTTTTCTCTTGCTGATTGGTAAATACATGTAAATCCACGATGAGTCTTTCCAACATTTCTGACAAAAGGATACGGAATCTGAAAAAGGTCTTGATCTGACTCATTGTCCTTAAAGGTTCGGGTTCCTCTATAAATGATTACAACCTCGTCTTTTGACTCAGCGATAAAACCGAATACTTCTAGTTCTGGCTCCTCGACACCAGCAAGCGCGAGAATGTTGAATCGAAGAGTATAGCCTTGCGGCAGAACAACCTTTTCATTCTCAAAAAGTCGGTACGCTTGATTGAGCATGGCCGCAAGCAATATCGCGTCTTCGATATTGTACATTCCTGGAATTCCCATAAATGTAGCTCCTCCTTATATTCAAGGCTTCAAACTCTAACATCCCTGAAACGGAAAGCACATGCCGGCATCGGGACAGAAGCCCGGATTTTTGTTGCATAGCGCTTTGGCAAATTCAGGATTCTTTTGGCTGAGCTTGTTAAAATAGCAAGCAATCGAGTCGTTGCGCGACACATTGTTCAGTTGAAAAGAGATGGGTATTTTCGTTTTTACATGCTGATAGGTAATTCCTCTCTTTGTAAAGGGAGGCGGATACCTGCAGGCCGGGAACGTCGGGAAAGTGTCATGAATGTTGACGATTCGCGTACTGTGCTTAACTGTACTGTTAAAGCGGGAGACGAAGTTGGGGTCTCCGATGCGCGGACTGCCGTACGTATAAACGAACGGATGTTTGAACCCGGTGTTTACCGCAATATCCAAAGCGGCAAGCGTAGCCAAAGCTCCGCCGTAGTTGTGGCCCGTAATATACAGCTTTTTTGCTGGCGAAAGTTTTTTTAATTCACGGATGAAGTTGTTTCGGGTGGATCGATATAAGCATGTAAAGCCACGCGAGGTTTTCCCTCCGTTTCGGACGAAAGGATACGGAATCAGAAAGATATCATATGAGGCAAGAAGGTCTGACGGATACGAAGCGTACCCTCTAAACGCAACAACGATTTGATCCCGTGACTCGGCAATAAATCCGAATACAAGCTCCGTTGGATTCTCGACGTCGGCAGAAGCGCGGATCGTAGAGCGGAGCTTAAATCCTTTCGGTAAGACCAGCTTTCCCTCAAAAAATAACAAGTACGTCTGATAGCTCATTGCCGCGAGGAATATGGCTGTTTTAATGTTAAAAACAGTTGTTTTATAAGCTGTACCCATCTGTACAACTCCTTTCCCCATGAGAGCTTATTCTTCGTTTACTTCCTCTGCTTGAACAATCTGTGACGTATCGACAGCATTTAAACATTTGTGCTGGGAGCTGTTCCTTGATTAATAATATGAAACTCATGCCTATATGATGTCACAGACTGACGAGATGTGAGTATATCAGCATAGCATGTGTTACAGAACAGTAGAGCTTCAGGATGATTAAATACGAAAAAAACGATGCGTCCCCTTAATTAGGGAACACATCGTTCTTATTCGATATCAGGTAGCTTATGTCAATTAATGCATAGAACCTTGTTGTCCTGGCGTTGATCCTACTTTGACCCGTTTCACGAAGAGTGAAGTAATCAGACCGATAATCGACAGAACTAATGCGAATACAAATGCATTCTGTACACCTGACGTGAAACCTGCCAGTTGATTTTCCGGACTTTCCGGATTCGCCACTCCACTGAGATAGCGGGATTGTCCTGCGCTCAGTATACTTACGGCAACAGCGGTACCGATTGCTCCGGATACCTGCTGTAACGTATTCATGATGGCAGTACCGTGAGGATAATACTCACGTGGCAATTGGTTCAGACCATTCGTCTGTGCAGGCATCATAATCATCGAAATTCCGACCATCATGAACACATGCAGCGTAATAATTTTGGCCAGGGTCGTTGTTGGTGTAATGCCAGTGTACATGAAGAGTACAACCGTTACGATAACCAGACCAATGATTACAAGCCACTTCGGACCGAACTTGTCGAACAGTCGACCCATAACCGGAGACAGTAGACCATTCAGCAAACTACCCGGCAATAGAACCAGTCCAGCGGTTAGCGCTGTAACGGCCATACCTTGTTGCAGATACATCGGCAGAATCAGCATGGATGACAGCATCATCATCATACAGATGAAAATCAGGATCAAACCAATCGTAAACATCGGATATTTGAACGCTCGAAGATCCATCATCGGCTGCTTCATTCTCAACTGACGGATGCTGAATAACAACAAGGACAGTGCGCCAATGACGATTGTCGAGATAACAACTGGACTTGTCCAGCCACCGCCAGATTCTCCATGTCCTCCTGCACTACTGAAGCCGTATACGATACCACCAAATCCAACTGTAGATAGAATAATCGAGAGTACATCAATTTTGGGCTTGGTCAATTTCGAAATATTCGGCAAGAACAGCAAACCACATACCAGTGAGATCAGGAAGAACGGCAAGGAGATCCAGAAGATCCAGTGCCAGCTCAGATTAGCCAAGATCAGACCAGAGATACTCGGACCACTTGCTGGTGCGAACATGATAACCAAACCGATTAATCCCATGGCAGCACCACGTTTTTCAATCGGGAAAATAACCAATATCGTGTTAAACATCAGTGGCAATAACAGCGCTGTACCTATCGCCTGTAGTACCCGTGCCACCAACAGAATTTCGAAGCTAGGTGCAAGTGCAGCAACAAATGTTCCTGCAATCGAGAAAATCAGAGACGTTGTGAACAGCTGTCTGGTAGTAAACCACTGCAACAGCATACCGGATACCGGCACCAGGATTCCCAACACAAGCAAGTAACCTGTGGTTAACCATTGAATCGTTGTAGGTCCTACTTCAAGCAGACCCATAAGTGGTGTCAAAGCCACGTTTAATGCCGTTTCCCCAAACAGACCAATAAAGCCGCTCAGCAGCATTGCGAACAAAATCGGAAATACCTTGTATTGCTTCGTTTCTTGTTGATTCTGTGCAGAATCAGCCTTCATGGAAACCTCCACGATCCCATCCTCCTCAAACGTATCAAACTTTCTTTTTCTCTGTCTCTTGCTATAACTCATTGAATCTGTTTGGCGTTCTTCGTCACAACCGACAAATACTCGGCAGCCGTCAGCAGAGGCTGTTTATCCTGATTCGTCAGGCTGATAATCAGTGCTCCCTCCATCAAAGAAATGATCAGAAGTGCCGTCTCCCGCGCCTTCTCTTCACCAACGCCATCCAGAATCAGATGTTTCTTAATGACATCCTGCCAATCTGCAAATACACCCTGACATGCAATACGCAACTGCTGACTAATACACGATGTCTCTACAGCTGCCCAGAAGCTGAATGGCAAAAATCCGGTAAACCCGGCTGATTCTGTTTCATGAGCCAAATCATAAATAAATCTCTGAATGGCGTCTCCTGTATTGTCATGGGCTGCAAATGTTTTCTCAAATGTCTGCAAGATATGTTCATTGGCTTTTTGAATACACTCGTACGCAAGCTCTTCCTTGCCTTGCGGGAAATAATGATACAACGACCCTTTCGGCGTACTACTCTCTTTGATGATCTGATTCAGACCGGTCGCATGATATCCTTGTGAAAAAAACAGTCTCGCTGCTGTGCTGACAATGGACTCTCTAGCATTAGACTTTTCACTCAACGAAAGCCACTTCCTTCAAATAATTATAACAATCGGTCTATATAATTAAACTCGCTTAGATCGGTACTGTCAATCATAATATTTCATTTTTTATTTGAAAGCATTTTCATATGAGAGTTATCATCACATCCTCTTTTTTAATTATTACCTTTTATACATTTCATTCTGAGAAAGTAGGGAACTTTTCCCTGTCTTCGAATAAACATACATCAGTGTGAATCACACTTAATTCGATTTTTGAGAAAAGGAGTGAGAAAATTGGCAATCCTGCTAACTGGCCCTATTGATAATAGCCCCGTGAATGGGGTAAGGCCCACCCAGACCGTTTCAATTAAAATTGAAAATCAGAATGCCGTGAACGCCGCAACTGTACTTGTCCAGGGATATTCATTAATTACAAGCAGAGCTTTATATGTAAGTGAGCAATTCACAATCTTACCAGATGCAGTAGCTACACATAGTTATTTTGCCGATATCAGCAGCTTCGAATACGTTATCACAGTTACAGGAGCATCCCCTGAAGATACTTTAGTTTCTGTTTGGGGGAAAAACAGTGCCGGCTCTTTAGTCGCTGCTCATCGACTTGTTTATTCCGAATTATTTGGCAGTGAGAATTTTAATGGAGCTACCGGGGCTACAGGAGCTACAGGAGTCACTGGCTCCACCGGTACTACCGGTACAACAGGCGCTACCGGACTTACAGGCGCGACGGGTGACACGGGTGACACGGGCGCGACAGGTCCTACAGGGGCTACAGGGGCTACAGGCATTACCGGCTCCACTGGACTTACCGGAGTCACAGGCACGACAGGAACAACAGGTGCCACGGGTGACACAGGACCATCGGGCGGTCCAGAGGGCCCTACCGGAGCTACAGGTGCGACGGGGGTTACGGGCAATACAGGTGCCACGGGAGCAACTGGCCTCCCTGGAGCAACTGGTGTTACTGGCACCACGGGTGCAACCGGAGCCACAGGCACAGTCCAGCCCAATCCCTTTGATGTATATGTTTTACAAGGCGCGGTGGGTGGAAATGGAACACAGGCCAGTCCTTTTGGAACGATTCAACAAGGCGTAACCGCGGTATCTCCAACAGGAACCGTTCATATTCTTGGTGGCACATACCCAATCACTGCGAACATTACCATTAATAAAGCAGGAATAACTCTAAAAGGCTATCCTAATTCAATCATCCTGTTACAAGCTGCTGTTATCCCGTTCACCATCATTGGAAGTGGAGTAACTGTAGACGGATTAACGATCACGAGTGACAACCCTTATGCTGTTGAGTTCATTCAATTAGGCGGAACCAATCATACCGTAATAAATAATACGATATTCGGTCCTCCGCAAGCAGGTCCCTCTTCAGGTTGGGTTGTTAATCGGGGCCTCGTGACCCAGACTGGAAATATGACTGGATTGATTGTAAGAAATAATATTTTTTATTCCTTGCGTCAACCAGCCTACTTTAACCCTAACACGACTGGAGAAATTATCAGCAATGTGGTTTATAACACCAGAGGATTTGTGAATGACCGGGCCGTCATGGTCTACTCTGGGAATTCATGGGGCAGTCCGGAAAATGCAGTGGATATTGCATTGCTTGTAGGAACAATAACAGGGCCTCCTTTTGACCCGATTACAGAGCTGAGCGCCAACAACAGTTCTGCAACGATTCAGGATTCCAGATAAGAGTCAGTTCTCGTTCTTACAAAGCGCCTGATCAAAATAGCCGCCGATTTGGATGTGAACTCCAGATCGAACGGCTGTTTTTGGATGAGTAGCATTATTCCATTACTACTTAATGTTACCTGCCCATACGTCTTGCACATAGCGCCCTTCCGCCTGAAGCTGAATAAGCCAGTCTTTCGCTTGCTGCATCGTTGCTCCCTGCACATCCTGATACGCTTGCCGCAGAGTCTCTTCCACCGCAGGAGCCATCTGGCTACCATCTCCGCATACGTAGATTCTTCCTTTGTTTGTAAGCATCCGTAGCAACTGTTCAGAATTCTTTTTCATTAGATGCTGTACATACGTTTTGGGCTTGCCATCCGCACGAGAAAAAGCAGTGTGTAGCTTAACAATCCCTTCTCGTTCGTATTGCTCAAGCTCCTGACGATATATGAAATCTGATTCATTCCTGCACCCAAAGAACAAATGCGCCTCACTCAGTGGCAACCCTCTCTGTTTCATGACAGCTCTTGCCTGGAGGAAACCTCTGAACGGTGCAATCCCTGTCCCCGGTCCCACCATGATCATGGGTACGTCAGCCTCTTGCGGCAGATAAAATTCGTCTTCCGGCGTACGTACAAACATCAGAATTTGTTTGCCCGCTGGACAACCGGCCAGGTACGTTGAAGCAACACCCAGATATTCGCCTTTGCCACTCCATGCAGGCTCTCTTACTACCGACACAGTTATGCTCGCTTGCACGGAATTCAGGCTTGGCGAGCTGGATATTGAATAATATCTGGGCTTGAGTGGCGGCAATAATTCAAGGAATTTTTCGAATGGCAGCTCACACGCCTCATACTTTTCTAGCAGGTCCAACATGGTGATTCGATTGGCAAGAATATAATCCCTGTAGATGTTTTCGTTCAACATGCCTTCCAGTTCACGCTTATGAGGTGGACATACCGTATGATTAGCTAACTCCTGCAACTGTGTTCTGGTAACAGGTGTCTGCAATTCCACACAGTGAGTGAGCAACTCATGAATCTTGACGGGTCTGTTCAGCGGAAGGTGTGTAAGATGGCTGACCTCCGAAGTTAATTGGATCTGAATATCCCCACTTAGTCCGAACCGACTGAGTATCCGATCCACATTCTGATTCTGATTGCTAGGCAACACACCGAGATGGTCGCCTTCTCTATAACTTATGCCTTCAGGTAGTAACACTTCGATGTGACGCGTGCTTCTTCCACTTCCCAACGTCTGAAGCTCTTTATTGACTTCAACCGTGGCATAGCTGGCATCATAAGTTTGTGCAAGTGGCATCTCTGCTTTCTCGTGGACAAACTCCATTTGAAGTCTGCTTGTGCTTGGCTTGGAGGATTTGATTGCTTCCTCACTAATCTCCAAGACACTCAACACCTGAGGCCACAACATATGCTGCCACGCCTCGACTTGTTTCTCCATATCACCTCCGGCATCGGCTTCACCGCGGGATAACAGTCTTTTACCTCCCAATTCTTCAAGCTTCTCATCCATCAATCGCGGAATGCTCT
Organism: Paenibacillus amylolyticus; assembly: GCF_050990605.1. GTDB lineage: Bacteria > Bacillota > Bacilli > Paenibacillales > Paenibacillaceae > Paenibacillus > Paenibacillus amylolyticus_H. The sequence goes on along the minus strand of NZ_CP158832.1, from coordinate 2,808,548 downwards.
GATACGTCCCGGACCAGCTCCGATCTCCACAGCCCAGAACGGCATAGTTCACATCCCGTGCTTCCTCTGACTCCGCTCCCTTCAACCAGTCTACAAATGCCTTAGCATTTTGCGGTGGTTTGCCGTTATATGAAGCAGTGACGATGAGAACGACACCCTGTCGGGGTAACCGGCCAACCCACTCATTCAGAGAGGCTGCTGCACTCGGGATTCCATACGAACGCCCTTTCTCCGCAAGCTCTCGGGCAATGCCTTCTGCCGTTCCCAGATTGGAACCATATAACACCAGAAGCGATGGGTTACTATCTGCTTCAACGGCCAGGGTATCTCCCGTCTGGCTATCGCATGCCATATTTTTATGAACAACAGGAGCAGGTTTCTGTTCTGTATATACGCTAGCTTTATTCATCGTTTGCGAAGTCGTGCGCGCTTTCACCTGGATTCGGAAGTCTCCCGGCTTCAACGTTAGCGTCTGTTTAACATCCAACTCATAGTTGCTATAATCGATCAGGGCAAAATGTTTGAGGACCATGCCAAGCACAAGTGTTGCTTCATATAAAGCAAACTGCATGCCGATACATGCTCTCTCCCCATTACCAAAAGGTTTATACGCATGATGAGGTACTTTCGTCGTATCTTCAAATCGCTCCGGACGGAAAAGTTCCGCATCCTCTCCCCAGGCCTCTCTGTCACGGTGAAGCTGGGGCAGAAGAATACTGCAGCTTTCCCCTTTCATCAAGGGATATTTGCCACCTATGACGGTGTCTTCTTTGGCATATACGTCAAATCCCGGAGCGGTTGGCCAAAGACGTAGCGATTCACTAAGAATCATGCGAATATAGGAAAGCTGAAGAACTTCCTCATACTGTGGTGAGTCACTGACCAATATCTGATCCACCTCGTCATTTGCCTTTTGAAGCGATTCCGGATTTTTCAATAAAAAATATAGAGCAAAGGATAACAAACCACTCGTTGTTTCATGTCCGGCAATGAGAAACGTAATAATCTGATAACGAATGTTCTCATCATCCAGCATTTCGCCAGTCTCCGGATCTTTGCCATTCAGCATACGTGCGAGCAAGTCGATCTCTCCAGGTGCTGAACTCGCTTTACGTTCCTCTATAATCTGATCTACCAGAGAGAACATCGTCTGAATATCTTCCTGGAACTGTCGTTTGGTTTTCACCATAAGCAGATTCTGAATTTTCAAACGTGAACTCTTCTGCATCGCTTCATTCAGTGCCCGAACCATGCTTTCAATAAAGGGACTGTGGTCCTGTCTGTAAAAACTGTTAAACCGATAATTGAATCCACACAGTCCAATGGTATCCAACGTAAGGCGTGTCATATCGTCCGCAACATCAATCGGTTCGTTGGAATTGAGGCGTGCCCATTTGTTCATCAACTGTTCGGCAATATCGACCATCATGGGATGATAACCTTTCATGGCCTGCTTGCTAAAGGTGGGCAGCAGAATGTTATGGGCCTTTTTCCAGTTGGGCTCAGATGTTCTACTTGTAAATAAACCATCGCCTCCAAAGGCACGTACATTTTCGAGTTCGTTATATACAAACTTGTCAAAACGGGACACATCGCATAACTCAGCGACAAGATTTGGCCCCGATACAATTAAACCGGAATAACCGGGGACGGTAAGTCGATATATCGGTCCATACTGTTCAGCCAGTTCGCCTAGCGACAACGTTGGTTTATTTTTATCAATCAAAGGCAGATTTCCAAGCGGTCCATACATTTTGGGCTGTGGTATGTAAGCTGCATCATTCATGATGATCACCTCTTATCTGTATGTCGTGGAGCAAGGTATTCGCTAACCAAGGGATGGCTCCTCTGCTTTCATTCATAAGTGATCTCTCCTTTGATCATAATATAATTGATAGTTAAATATATCATTTGATAAAACAATAAACCAAAACAAACTTAATATCAAATTTTCTTCCGGCTACATTACTTCATTGGCATCGTTCAACGTTTGGGTTGTAACACTACAAATAGAGGATTGCATATGCAATCCCCTACTGTATGAACCGATGACGCTATGGTTCTATGGCGCTTCTATCTAATCTAATGACGACTTGGCTCATCCCACTTCTCGAAATTCAATTCAGTATTAATACTTACCGCAGATAACGCCCCCAGAGAAGCAGCCGTAATTGCCTGATATAACTCGGAAGCTGCATCACCAGCACTGTATACACCCGCTACGGATGTTTTACCAGAGGCATCAACGATCACTGTTCCGGACTCTGTGATTTCACAACCGATGGCCTTCGGCAGTTCTGATCCGGTAAACAGTTTCGGTTGGAAGAAGACGCCTGTGCATGGAATCGCTGTACCGTCACTCAATACAACTTGCTTTACCATTCCGTCTTGCGAGTCAATGGATTGAACCGGTGCATCGAAAACAGTAACCTTATGCTTCTCCAGCTCTTCACGCTGCTCCTCGGTTAAGGACTCTGTTCCATTTGTACAGATCGTATAACGTTCTGTCCATCCGGATATGACTTTTGCCATATGTAATGCCTTATCTCCGCTAACGATGATGACCAGCGACTGGTCTCTTAACTCCCAACCATCACAATATGGACACACAAACGCACTTTTGCCGTAAACTTCTGTTAATCCGTTAATGTCCAGAGGCAGATCTTTCTTACCTACTGCAAACAAAATCTTTTTCGTGCGATAGCTTGTGCCCAGAGAAGTCGTGACCCTAAAATCGCCATCTTGACCTGTTATCGTTGTTGCCGTATCGGATGCGAATTGAACGGAAGGGTACGCTGCCATCTGCTCTTTGGCGGCTTTGCGGAATTCACGTGGACTAGCCCCATCTCTTGTCACAAACCCATGGGTCTCCCTTGTGACCCAGTTACGCGGTGTCTCATCATCGATGACAACAACGTTCTTACGGGCCCTGCCGAGTACAAGTGCTGCATTAAGCCCAGCTGGTCCTCCACCAACAATAAGTACATCCAGTAGTTGATTCATATTACTCATATTATTCACCCTTTCAAGATATTTAATATCTCTAATTCTGCTTTAAAAATAACCTCCCGTTTTCTCTTAAGGAAAGTAATTCGGAGATTGGCGTAAAATCATTCGAACAAAACCATTAAAGATATCTTATATCCACAATATACAAATCCCAGGCATTTTGCAACATATATCTTTGTTTACATTCTTAAATCCAGCCAATGTGAGTTGAACAAAAGAACATTTACACTTACACTACAAAGACATAACAAGCTCCACATCGCACGTTATTCTCTGACTTTTTTGATGCTCTCCTGTAACACAGAAATAATTATTTAACAATTAAAAAAAACCTTGTTTTTAAATTGTTCACAATCAAATGACATTATTTTAAATACTAAAACGTTAATTAAATCACATAGTGTATTGAATGGTATAATAGCAACATAATATATAAGTATAGATATAGGAAGTGAGTTCTTGAAAACATTGAATAATGGTTCACAGACCAATATCAGCCTGGAGTATAGCTCGATTCCGAAAGTTTTCTTCGATACAATCAAAATCGGAATCATCAAGTCCAACCTGATTGCCATGTTTGCGGGTTTAAGTTTGGCTTTATATGTATTTGATGCTTCAATTTTAGCTAATATTGTACCAATCATCCTTTCTTTTATCGGGTCTTCCCTTATTATTGGGGCAGCAGGGGTGTTTAACAATCTGTATGATCGTGATATCGATGCGATCATGGAACGTACGAAGAAACGTCCTACCGTTACGGGACGTGTAGATACCAAGTCGGGTCTAATTCTCGGTATTGCAATCACCATCATCGGGGGCATCATGCTGTACATCGCTTCCCCATCCGCTGCTGTATTTGGTATTTTGGGTCTGTTGCTTTATGTGTTCCCTTACACGATGTGGACCAAACGTACAACCATTTACAACACAGAAGTGGGAAGTCTTTCGGGTGCTGTGCCTCCACTCATCGGGTGGGCAGCCATTTCACCGGAACTTGGTCATTTCGAGATCTGGGCATTGGTCGTTACGATGCTCTTATGGCAAATGCCTCACTTCTACGGGATTGCGATTCGTCGTTTTGACGAATACAAAGCTGCTGGTGTTCCCATGCTGCCTGTCGTTAAAGGTATCAGACGGACATACATTCAAACGAATGTGTATCTGATACTGTTATTGATCTCCAGCTTTTTATTCTGGCCGATGAGTCCATTTGTTGCTATTGTGGCATTTTTGGTTAGCTTGGCCTGGCTCGTTCTTAGTGTAGCTACCTTTGATAAGAAAGAAACAGAGAAATGGTCCAAACGGATGTTTATCTTCTCCATTAACCATATCACTATTATCTTCCTGGTCATCATTGCGTATTCCCTGATTGCTCAAATGATGAGATAAACATATTCCATCGTTCCACTCGTTATAACGAAAAAGCCCTACAGACTGTACTCTTTCAAAGAGTCGTCTGTAAGGCTTTTTTTGTGTTTTACATGGTTGTGTATTATCTTTTTTTTCTAAATCTGCAAAGCTACCCGACTTTGGCGGGAGTCTGTTCTCCTTGCCAGAGCAGCTGCATCTCTTCATTAGTGGCGAGCAATTCGGCCAAGCTCCCCTCAGCTTCAATACGTCCATCTTTCATAACGATAATAAGATCTGCTTTGGATAGTGCTGCCCTGCGGTGAGAAACTGCAATGCAGGTGACATCCGGCTCTTGGAACAGCCCTTCCCATACTTGTTGTTCTGTCTCCACATCCAGTGCACTGGACAGATCGTCAAAGATAAACAGGTCCGCCTCCGTCATTAACATGCGTCCTGTAGCCGCCCGTTGAATCTGCCCGCCTGACAGCATCACCCCTCTTGGACCAACCGGGGTCTCAAGCCCCTGATCCAGATGTTTGATATCTTTATCCATCACAGCCAGACGAATGGCTTTTTCAAGCGCTTGCTCCATGTTACCCTGTTTGCCCTGGACGATATTTTCTTTCAACGTATCACTGAACAGTCTAGGCACTTGTGGAGTATACGCTGCTCTAGGCGGCATCAGGAACGTGGCTGGATCAACAGCTGCTCCATTCCAGTGAATGTCCCCTTTTTGCTTGGGTAACAGTCCAAGAAGTGTTCGTACGAGCGTTGATTTACCTGATCCGATCCGTCCCGTAATGACCAGAAATTGTCCGCGTTTCAGACGGAAACTGATCTCTTCTATGCCATTTGCAGAATTCGGATATTGATACGTCAGATTTTTAACCTCGAGAGATTGCAATTTCTCCTTAGGGTCTCTCTGTTCACTTACAAGCTCCGGGGGATCTTCATACAGGTAGATTTCTCTCGAATCCATGATCTGGTCTTCTTCCCCTGGGCGGAATAGCTTACGCATACGATCATAGGATACTTTGAGCCTTTTGTGCTGAAACACCATATAACCAAACAGTGAAATGCTAAATCCGATATTAGCCAGATAACTGGTGAATAAGGCAAAATCACCTACGGTAAAGTTCCCTGCTTTCATCTCAGCGGCACACATCAGGAGAATCAGTCCGGTACAGATACTTAGCACATGCTGATTCATGGATCTCATCCACTGCTTGAACAGATTGTCTCGCAGTGCAGCCTGGCGACGATCTTCATTTAACTGATTAAAACGTGAAGAAACATTCTTTTCCGCCTGACCCAGTTTCAGGGCTTGCACAGCTCCAAACGTTTCCGCAATAAAACTGGTAATTCGCCCAGTCGCTTCGCGATTAACCTGAGCATACTTCCGGGCCCGGTTCCCGGAAAGGTTGTTGAGCAAGGTCACGACCACCAATGGTAACACAGCAACCAATGTGATCTGCCAATTAATGTTTGCCATAATGACGATGGACACAACAGCAAATACAAGCCGTCCCCAGAAGTCTACCCAAGATTCTACATACTCGACGACTTCATCGACATCATCCCGAAAGCGACTCATCGCCTCTCCTGGTGAAGCCGGAAGATTACGCCCAGGCCAGCGCATAATCGCTGCGAGCATGTTGGTTCGCAAAATCGCCTGAACATGATACAGATACGTAACCCATGCATAGAAGGCTACAAAAAATGTGCCCACCCGTGCCATTCGGACCAAAGCAATAAAGATCAGTGGCACAGCAAGCCATATGTAGTCATTTGAGCCCACTGTTGTGCGATCAAAAAACCACTGCATCCCAATACCAATGGCTAGCGGTAAGGAGTGAAATATACACCATAACAATCCGTTGATTACAAATAACAAAGGCCTAAATCGAAACAAACGGCCTATAAATCCTGCTACAGTCATGCCAATTCCTCCTCTCGGCCTGTAATGAGCAGTCTGGCATAGTGAGATGCCGGGTTACTGGCAAGTTCTTCTCTCGCTCCAAACTCCAGTACCTTCCCATCACCGAGCACCATAATCCGGTCCACTTTCTCCAGCGTAGCCAGTCGGTGAGCAATAATCACTCCGGTGGAATGTTTCATTAACTGATCAATTGCAGATTGCAGCATACCTTCGGTCGCAGCATCCAGACGTGACGAGGGCTCATCAAGAATAACCAGACTCGGCTCGGTCAGGAATACGCGGGTTAAGGCGAATAACTGTGCTTCCCCTGCCGACAATGAAGCTCCACCTGCTGCCAGATACGTATCAAGTCCTTCTGGTTGTGAATTAATCCACTGGCTAAGTCCAAGCCGATCCGTCGTCTCTCTAATCATATGATCCGATACATCCCCATTGAACAGGGTCAGATTGTCACGCAGCGTGCCATCAAACAATTGCACATCCTGTGTCACCATGCCAACGCGGCGATAAAGCGCTTGTAACGAAAGCTTTGTGATATCCGTTCCGCCTACACGGATCGTACCCCGATCCAGATTGTACAGGCGGAGAAGAACACGACTAAGACTCGATTTGCCGCTACCTGTGCGACCGATGATTCCCAGACGTTCTCCAGGTTTAATAGCAAAATTAATATCCTGTAAAACGGGTTTATCCTTGTTATAACTGAAGTGAACCTGACTGAATTCCAGACCAAGAGGTCCCTCCGGCAATCGCTGCTCTGTCCCCTCTTCAATCACACTTTGCATGGACAACAGCTCTCTGGAGCGAAGCATGCCTGATTTTGCTTTTTGGAACTCCTGCACCTGATCTCCAAGCATCTCAATCGGATCATTCAGCATCTGCGTATATTGGTAGATCAGAAATAATGTTCCGATACTAATTAGACCTTCCATATAGTAATGCACACCCAGCAAGAGCACCGCAGTGACCGCGAGAGCGAACAGAACTACCGTGGTATTCCACGGAATAACCCGTATCAGCCAAGCCTTTCTCCCCTTACGGAATACCGTGCGCATCGTGCGGTAAAAGCGGTTCATTACATAGGGCACATGACCATTTGCTTGCACATCTTCAATCCCGGCAATACGTTCTTCAATTAATCCGAACAGAGAGGCACTTGCCGCCCGTTCATTTTTGGAAGAGTCCACGCCCAAATTTCGGATGAAGACCATGAACAGGATTGATAATAATGTGAACACGGTCATAACCAAAGCAATGGGCACATTGACACTGAACATGAACCCGAGAATTCCGGCCAGCAGTACAAAACTCCCGATCACTTGCACAATAAACATCGCGAAAAAATTGGAGATACTCGTTACGTCACCATCTACACGTTCAATCATCTCACCAGGTGTTTTCACATTATGAAAACGCATATCGAGACGCAGACAGTGCTTCAGCAGATCTCCGCGCAGTTGATTTGTAGCCCGCCAGGCCACATCATTCCCCAAATAACTGACCGCTACCGTGATGAGTTGATTAAACACGGCAACAACCAGAAATATTCCTGCAAGCTGAACAAGATTGGTGAGGACTCCCCCACTTGCTGCTGTATCAATAAATCGTTTGATAATCTGTGGATTCAAAAGTTGAAGCCCCGTTGATGTGAGCAACATGATTAAAAGTAAGGCCAGCCGCCCTTTGACTGGTTTTAGATAGCGCAGCAGCCATGACATGGAGCGTTTCTCTGTTTTGGGCACAGGTCCCACCTCTTATCGGTTTATTTATATAAAATGAACTAAAGAACATTACACTGTAACTACGATGACAGAATAACCTTTCGATCGCTGTTACCCCCACTAGGATGAGTCATACATAATGACATTAATATCGGGATTTCCAACCCATAGTTGATATGTAGAACATATGTTGACCATTGTACATTCTCCTTTTTAACAAGTTAGTTTTTATGAAATAACGCTCCAAACGCTCCTTTCCATGTGAACGGATTGGTGGAATGCATGCAAAAAAGCCATAGATGAACTAATGTTCATCTACAGCTTGTAGCCAAAAGAGACCAGATGAAATGCAAAGCATTTCCCGTATCTCCTCTGCATCGCAATAATGATGAGCGTCCACGACAGAGGTGCACAAACATGACTGTCCCAACGCGATCATTGCAAAAAAATTGGATTAATGTCACTATGCTCATGCGTATTCAGTTATCGATTCGAAATCTGTATAGGCATAAACATAATCATCATCCCACCCGTTTCACATATTTGTTGTTTATTGTATTCGCTGATTCAAAATCCGTCAAGATAATTTTAACTGAATTGTTATTTAATTCATGTCATTAAACTTTTCAATTCTCGCTACATACTCAATGATGTAGGTTCTGTTTGCTTCTCTCTAACAACAAAACGTCTATGTGCGATCAGAAGAAAAGGCACTCCAAGTGCAGTTGTCAGCGCAATCGGTACAAAAACGGCCAGCCCATTCTCCGCTCCAAATTGACTTAACAACAATCCTCCCATGACAGGAGCAATAACACTACCGATATTGTTGAATCCAATGGTACCGAAATACGTTCCTTTCCATTCCGGCTTCGCAATCCGGTCGATGAGCATATCCATCATGGTGAACAACAGCACTTCCCCAATGGTAAATAGTATGACACTCACCATCATCATGAGTACACCTTCAGCGATTCCGAACATCATCAGACTGGTTGCAACCAGCAGGTTCCCCACAATCAGAGGAACAAGCGGTGGAAAGTTTCGGAATGTTCGCACTAGCGGATACTGAATAATCAATACGGTCACCGCATTCAGGGAGAGCATGTACGAGAACATCTGGCTTCCATTCTCAAAGATCGGGCTTCTCGCCAAGTACTGTGCCAACGTAGAACTAAAGTGCCCGTAACCCAGCACACAAAATGTGGTACCGATTAACACTGGAAGAAATACCCTGTCCCGACCAGTGGTCATAAGTGCTTCACGCAAACGTGGTGCGGTCGCCTGATGAGGCTCTGGCAGATTGGCATGCTGTAGCTTGAATTGCAGAAATAATACAAATCCATATGCTATGTATACCAAGCCGGAAATCACAAACGGAAACGTTGATTCAGATGATCCCAGTTGAAATCCGATAATTGGCCCAAAGACCACACCAAGATTAATGGCAGCATATCTGAGATTGAACACCAGCAATTTGTTCTGCGGAGAAGTAATATCCGATAACAGCGCTCTGGAGGTGGGCTCAAATACTGCACGGCATAATCCGTTTAACGTATTGGCAACAAAGAACACCCATAGATGCTCTGCTGCTGAAAAGATGAAAAACACACCTGCCCAGCTAAATACCGAGATTAACATCACGATTTTGCGACCGATCCGGTCCGAAATATAACCTCCATAAAAGCTGACCATTACACCTGCCAGCGAGCTTACGGCCACAGTAATACCGGTCTGGGTCGGTGTAGCCTCCAGTACACGTGTCAAATAGATGGATAGAAACGGGATACTCATTGACGTCACAAGACGTCCAAACATGGTTCCGATAATGATCGTCCATGCCAAGGGGTGAATTTGCCTTAAATATTGCTTCATGCGAACTTCTCCTATTCTTTCTAGATGCTTCAAAAGCGGACTTTTTGAAGTACTCTTCTAATACGTGTTCAAAAAGTTCGGTTTTCAGTACCGAGAAGATGGGATGAAGCTAGAAATGGAGTAGCGGAGCGTAGGGAAAACTACGTGAGCAACGGACATTTCGGCTGAATTCCATATTCGATGCTGATGATGCCTTTAGGCATCTTTCGTAATCAAAAGCGGACTTTTTGAACTACCTCTTCTAATGTATAATTGTAAGGATAAAAGGGGGAAGTAAAAGTGTAAACATATGATCACACTTTTCACCTTTAATAGAGGAGTCATGACCATGGATACCCTGCACACACACTTTATAAGGCTTGCCGGGGCCGAACAACTTTCATTCAAGCTCCATGAACCTGTAGCGGTAACAATCGATAGCCTGTCTGCCGCCTTATGCTGCACCCCTCGCAATGTGAAATTCATTCTTAGAAAATTGGAGGAACAAGGCTTCATCCACTGGCAACCCGGTCGTGGTCGTGGACACCATTCGGAGTTAACGATGCTGCGTAGCATGAATGAAGCGCTGGAAGCAAGTTTTACCGAACTTCTGGCTAAAGGCAAAATGAAAGATGCCATTGAACTCATCGGAACCGTTCAAATGCATGATTCACTACGAGAACAGCTCATGCTCTCCCTCCACCAACAGATGGGATTTCACGGCCACGATGAAACTGCCTCAGGTCAGGATATTTTGCGCATCATGAGGTCACGTCAGTTAGGTGATCTGGACCCAGCCTTTGTTTATACTGCATTTGAAACCTATCTGCTGAGCCAGGTCTGTAATACATTAATCACATATGATGCCAAGACGGAATCATTCCTGCCAGCATTGGCTCACATGTGGGAGTACAGTGAAGATCATCAATTATGGACCTTTTACCTCCGGAAAGGTGTACGTTTCCACAACGGCCGTGTCATGACATCCCGGGATGTCCATGCAACGTTGCAGCGATTAATTGATGTGCAGAGTCCGTCCATCTGGTTATATCGGGATATCGAACGTGCGGAAGTAGCTGGCGATTACTGCATCAAGTTTGTTCTACAACGTCCTAATCGCTTCTTCTTGCATCTGTTCAGTTGTATTCGTATGACGATCTTGCCCTACGATTACAATGTAGCCAGTACCTTGATAGGTACCGGTCCTTTTCAGATTACAGAGCAGAATGATGATGTGCTGGAACTTGCCGCTTTCGATGCATACTACGGCATCCGCCCACATCTGGATCAAGTGCATTTCTGGTTTGTGCCTGACCTGAGTCCGAATGATCGCTACTATGAGCTACCGGGCACAGACCGATTGAGCTTGGCAACAGGCTGTGATCAAACCAACAGCATCAATTATCCGGCGCTGGGTTGTCAGTATATGCTGTTTAATTTTCACAAGGAAGGCATCCATCATCATCCCCTCTTTCGGCAAGCCCTGCGTATTGTCTATGATTCGGTCGCACTTGTCAGAGATCTCGGCGGGAATCGGATTACACCAGCCAGCAGCTTCCTTCCCTGGAGAAGTGCAGCCCAAGACTGGTCAGCTGTCTCTCTTGAGCATGCTAGTGAATTGCTGCGTAACTGTGGATACCAGGGTGAGAAGATAACATTATCGTATAAGCATAATAAGGATTCAGACGTTGCGGAGTGGATTCAGTATCGTGCAGAGTCCATCGGTCTGAACATCAGCATGCGGGCCGTTGTGGATTATTTCAACTCTGAGGAAACCACGAACGCACAATTGATCCTCGCTGAAGAGATATTGGAGGAAGACTGGCAATACGGCATGATTCATTTTTTCAAAAACCAGTCCAATCATTTTCATATGTGTATGTCTCCTGCATTCCAATCTTTACTGGATGACAAACTGGATCATTTCGCAAAGCTTCATCGGGCAGAGCGTACAGTCCTCCTGGATGAAGCCGAAGCCTTGCTTCGTGATCACTGCTGGATCTTGCATGGCTGTCATATGAACAAACAGGCTGAACTGGATCAGAGCATCTTCGGCATGCAGATCGCTGAATTCGGTTATCTGGACATCTCCAAATTGTGGATCAAAAATCCGTAGAGATTTGTGCATAAACGCATCTCTGGAAGCAAAAAAAGCCGCTAGCCTATTTACGATAAGCTAGCGGCTCTATTGCCGATCCATTTTCAGTGCACTCAGAGATTATATTTGATGTAATAGGTCTCCAACGCTTGCATGATGGATTCGATTTTAATCGGTTTGCTGACATACGCATCCATGCCTGCCTTCAAGCATTTATCCATATCTCCTCTTAACGCATTTGCAGTTACCGCAATAATGTATGGACAACTCTCGGGGGGCAAAGAATTTTTAATCACTTTTGTTGCTTCGAATCCATTAAGCCTTGGCATGTGCACATCCATGAAGACAATATCATATGAATTGTGTTTGAGCGCCTCGACTGCCTCAACACCGTCCGCCACACGATCCACGAAGTGCCCTTTTTTCTCAGCGATTCTGCTAAGGACGAGCTGATTCACCTCATTGTCTTCTGCAATTAAAATCCGTAATGCTGATGTTCTGCTTTTCTTCTGCTGTTGATCCAACCTGTTGCTTTCTTCACCATTCTTTAATTTAAATTGGGCGGTAAATATAAATATTGTACCCGGTTCATCCGATTCCTCGATCCAGATCTCTCCATGCATAAGCTCCACCAATTTCTTACTAATGGCAAGACCAAGACCGGTACCTTGAGGTTTACGGGCCATAAAATTCTCCAGTTGGTAGAAAGGTTCAAATAATTGTTGTTTCCTCTCAGCCGGAATGCCAATGCCCGTATCCTTCACCCGAAAATAAAGCTGCACGTTATTGTCGCACTGCTCCTTAACTCCCACTTTAACTTCCACGCCGCCTTCTGAAGTGAATTTGACCGCGTTGCCGATGATATTGGTAAGTACCTGTTTAAGACGATAAGCATCGCCATACACCGGAATTGGAATAGCATCTTCTACGCACATATGAACATCCAGCTTTTTTTCACGAGCCAATGGTTTTACAATTTGCACCGTCTCGGTCACGATTTCAACGAGATCAAAAGGATCTTCTACCAGATCGGTTTTGCCTGATTCGATTTTGGAAAAATCAAGAATATCATTAATGATCGCGAGCAAGGAATCTCCACTCTTCTGGATGATTTCGATATATTCCTTTTGTTCCCCGCTAAGTCCAGGAGTATCCAGGAGCAAATCCGTCATCCCAATTACACCGTTCATCGGTGTGCGGATTTCATGACTCATCATCGCCAAAAATTCACTTTTAGCCTTATTCATTCTCTCCGCTGTCTCTTTGGCTACAAGCAGTTTTTTCTGCTCCGTAATATCCTTCGCAATCAGGTAAAACCCGACATTGGATTTATTAATAATGATTGGAGCAAGCGTAGCCAAGACTTCTGTTTCAGATCCATCCGTGTGCCGAACAGCGTTGATCTCCTTTTCAGCCATCTCATAATTACTGCCCAGAATCAGACCCAGATTACTGGCTCCGATAAATCTGCTAATGCTAGTGCCGATCATTTCAGCCACGGGACACCCTGTCATGTTCACCGCTACTGGATTTGCATTCATAATGTTACCATCCATGTTAAACGAGATAATGGCGTCATGATTGTATTTCTTAAGCGAAGTGTATCGCTCCACAGATTCCTGCAATTTAAATTCGATGCGTTTGCGTTCAGTAATATCCTGTAGTGTTCCGTTTAGCTGGATTGGCTGAAGATTCTCATCGAGCGTAATCAATCCGCGCAAGTGGAGATACTTCTCATTTCCATCAGAGCTGATGTGTTTGTATTCAAAATCGAGCGGTTCACCCTGTTTTACCCCTGTAATATGTTTTTGTAAGAAGGCTACATCTTCGGAATCCATAACATCAAAAACATCACTTACTTGATATGGCTTGCAGGTGCGTTCAAGTTCGAAAATCTCAAAGATCTGGTCTGAAAATGTAATGTGGTCTTTGACCATATCCCATTCCCAACTACCAATTAAGGCAATACGTTCAGCCTCAGCACTAATATCCTTTTGTTTTTTTCGCTCTGATATATCTCGTCCAATCGAAAGAATCTGCTGTTCATGGTCTGCATCACCAAAGACCTTGTATGTGGTTTCAAACCAAAGATAATGCCCGTCTTTATGGCGGATTCTAATATTCAACAGATTACCTTTCGTCAAGTCCATCTGAGAGATCCGTTCCAGATCTTGTGGGTGAAAATATGCATCATTATTTTGACCAATTACTTCTTCTGGCGAATAACCCAGTAAACCTTGAACTGAAGGTGAGCAGAATCGACAAACACCCTCCTGATCGGCAATATAGATGATCTCCTGAGCATGATCCGTAATAAGTTTGAACATCTCTTCAGTATGCAGAAGCTTTTGTTCAGACATTTTACGGTCAGTAATATCAACAATGTGGCAAATAAAGTAAATAGGTTCATCCGTAATTTCGCTACGAACTAATGAAACATGAAATGACGTCCATAAGATATCACCATTTCTATTGATGTAACGCTTTTCGTATTGATTCTCTTTTGAGTTCCCTTCAAGTAGTTCGTAACTACAGATCACATCTTGTGGTGAATCCTCCGGATGCGTAATATCCTGGTAACTGAGATCCATTAATTCATCACTTGTATACCCTAGCATACAGCAAAAAGCGGGGTTCACTTTCATCCATTGTCCTGTCGGAGCAACGAGTGCAATTCCAATAGGCGCTTGGTAATAGATCTGCTCGAACAATTCATGATGATCGACCTTTTGAACCTGCATTGTAAGCTCTCCTTTTGGTATATATACTTAGATAAAGATTGTCGAAATATAAATTTGAACTAATGTAATTTACTTCATAACAATTAATTCGTTTTAAAACCACAATACCTGCTTAGTACCCAGAAATTTAGCCGATGAAACAAATCTTTTCAAGAGATTTGTGTCTATACAATCAAACAAGGCCCGGAATCCATTCATATGGAATCCCGACCTTCGTCTTTATATATCATTATAAGTCATATGTTGTACGGAATCGCTAGAAAATTGAGTCAGCGCTCCCGCCCAACGAGATAATCCAATAGATGTCTCAAAAATGGAATAGTCTTCGGCATCTCGTTCAATGCTTCTGTAGCAAGACAATAATGCTCCCACATCGCTTTCTTCGCGCCTTCATCACCAAGAATAGACACAAAGGTTGAATTGTTGTTCCGCTCATCCTGACCTGCAGGTTTCCCAAGAATGAGGTGATTTCCCTCGAAATCCAGCAAGTCGTCCTTGATCTGGAAGGCGATCCCCGCATGATAAGCGAACTTTTTCAGCGTAGCCATCTCAGGTTCCTTCACTTGGGCAAGTATGGCTGGCATGATCAGGGCAGCTTCAAAGGCAATGCCTGTTTTGTAAAAACAGATCATGTTCAACTGCTCCAGCGTTAATGCCTTGCCTTTGGAGTTCAGATCCATCGCCTGCCCCATACACATATCCTCTGCTTTTTCAGCCGAATACTGAATGAGTTGGAGCACGGTCGCCGCATCAAAACGATCCAACGAGGATTGCTCTCCAATTGCCTTCTGAATGAGAAACAGACCGGTAAGCTCTGCTGTGGCGCTATTGTGTACCTGGTGCAGCGTGGATCGTCCACGTCTTGTCGATGCATTATCCTGCGTAGGCAGATCATCAAAGATCAGGGAAGCGGTGTGCATGTACTCCAGTGATCGTAGCAGCGGAACGATAGATGATTCAGGTAGACCATACTCGCGCACACCCATAACCCAAGTTAATATGGGGCGTAGCCTCTTTCCGTCTCCCTGCAAACTATAATTGGCTGCATCGATTAGCGTTTCTTTCATCTCATGCAGTCCGCCAGGCTTCGCAATCTGCAACTCCACATTAATCTGTTCGCGAACCGTTCGAATGGTCTGCTTGAACTCCTCTTTCTCCTGCTTATCATTTTTCAATTGAAGCACGACCTGATCCCGCAGCAATTTGTCGAGGAAATCAACGTCATCTGCTTTTCGCACCATCTGTTGAACCAGTTGATGGAATTCAGGCTGCCCTGAGGCAAAGATTGTCATCACTTCATCATATTTCTGCTGTCCCAACCGTTCTTTACAACGCTTCAGACCGTTTATAGCACGATCCAGTATGACCTCACGGGTCTTGGCGTCCGAGTTGTATACATCATGGATTAGGTAAGAGATGACTGCCCAATACAATTCATATGGATTAATCAGATCAGGGCGCAGGTCTCGGTACTTCAAATAGTACGTATACGGAGTTACTGCCCCTTCTTCCATATCGTCAAACATATCGGCAAAATCATCGGCCAGTTGATTATATATCCCGTAATAGAACGTCCGCAGATCAAATCCTTCATCCACTGGTGCACTGAGAACAGACCGGACGATTAAGCGGGAAGAAGAAGATTTGATAATAATCGGAATGTACAATTCTTCATTGCTATAATTCGCATTGGCTAATTTCTTGTTGCGATCGATCTCCTGAGACTGAAAGAACACATAGGATTGCTCTAAGAACATGCGCTGTTTCTCTGGATGCTGGTAGTCCTTAATGTACTCAAATGCTTCCCGAAGTTCGGAATGTACATATTCAATCACTTCAAGATTGCTGCCTTTCCACTCTCCCAGATCAGGGACGATCCCGGTAAGAAGTGCATCGCGTATCATCAGGGAATACTGTTCTTTTTCTTGATCAGTCAAAGCCTGTGAATCCAGCAAGTCATCCACAAATGGATATGTCAAACCATATGAATAACCAAGTCGGATCGCCGCATCAAATCTCCGGGCACGCTCTTCAGGTGATGTCTGCTCGTTCATCTCATCGTCCACATGAAGGACCACGCCGAGAATGATTTTGATGAGCTTTCGCTGTGCCTGCTCTGCATCCAGCTCCTTCGGGATGTTGGATGCCACGTTTTTTAATTTGTTCATCACCCAGATGACGGCCGTTTCAATGTGCTCCTTCTGTCCCCACCGGTACAACGCAGCCAGGCTGATATAATCAGACTGTCCTTTGCGCCCAGCGGCAGAGCCCATAAAGTATTTTTTGGTATTCTGGACAACGTGCTGAATCCGGGCCTGCGTATCTGGAGAATCGAGGGCTTGCCCCAGATCTCGCATATAAATATAGGAGATACTCCGATCAAGGTAATCATCCAACTTACCAGTCGTATTCAGCCAGTGGATATATCTATGAGCATCCCGGGGATCCGGTTTTCTTTTGCCAGGTGATAAAAGAGAAAGCCAGGCAAAACGATGAATATGTTTTTTTTGCCATACATGAATATCTTGAGTAAGTGCTGTCGTATACGTATTATCCATAAGCTGCTTACGAAGAGAAGTAAAATACTGAGATGCTTTCTGCTCAGCTAGCCGATATCCTGCATCAGCCTGTTCTGTAAGTACGTTATTCATAGGGTGGATACCTCAACTTCTATTAATGTTAAACATGTATCCATGAAAAGAGATGAGGTGCTCCATGGACGAAAACTGAACTCATTTGATGGTGTATCCAACGCTTCAGCTCATGTTCATAACCTTTATACGGTAATCCAACCGTTTGGTTACGAAATCGTCATTGTTCATTCCCATATACGTGATTTTACAAAATGGATGACCAGACTTTGACCGCTGTGATGGCGATAAGTGCGATTAAGGCATATCGAAGTACCCTCACATTGATCATCGAACTAACCCGTGAACCAAGGGATGCCCCCAGCAGGCTTCCGATCACCGTATAGATGATGGGTTCCATCGGAATGTCTCCACCTGTAATTTTCCCTATAACGCCGCCAATGGCGGAGATAAATACAATCGCCAGTGAAGAAGCAATCGTTGTTCGTACGGGGATGTTGAGAATCGTCAGCATGATGGGAATAAGGATAAAGGCACCACCCGCACCAACAATTCCTGATACAATGCCTACTGCAAAAGCAGTACCTGCTGCAATCCATCGGTTAAACACCAGTGGAGCTGAAGTATCAAGCTTTCCCTTTCCAGGAATCAGCATAAGCACAATCGCCATGATTGCCAGAATGCCATAGATCAGATTAATAACCCTTCCGTCCAGATGACCGGATATGAACCCGCCGATCAGACTGCCAACAAGAATGCTGGAGCCCATGTACAGCACTAATCCGCGGTGAACGATCGCCCCGCCACTTCTACCCTTTTTTACTTTTCTGCGGAATGCAATCACACCGGCAAGTGAAGCGAAAAACACTTGAAACATACTAATCGAAGACACCTGATGTGCTGAGAATGGCTCCAGTCCCATCCAGGATGGAACATATAACAGTAGCGGATAATTGATAATGGCCCCACCAATACCCAACAAACCGGAGAAAAATGAACCGACCAGACCCAGTATAAACATGATGATAAAAAGCAGAAGATCCATCGGTTATGCACTTCCTTTCGTGCAATATAAATCTCATCTCGATACCACTCAAAAGTGCTATACAAGGAGAATATTATCCGTTATAATAAAAACCAAGTAAATTAATCCGAAATGAGTGATTAAGCATGTTTAACGTGTTGAAGACTCTTTTTGAAAATAAATGTCCACAGTGCAACGAAAAATTACAAGTTCATAACGATGCGTTATGCTCGACCAAAACCTGTTCTCAATGTCATTACAAAGAAGAGAGTTATGGCTCTCTCGGCATTGTAATTGTCTATGACACCACAAAATGATAAAAAGCTGAAGCCTTGTTAATTGTATCACGATCTCTGGATTTTCGGGATAATTCGACAAACTTATTTCCATCTCATATGCCACGATTACTTTATAGAAAATACAAAAACGGTGCAAAACGAATAAATCGTTCTGCACCGTTTTTTTCTGTTTTTTGAGATGAGTTCCCTTCATCTTAAAAGGGTTACTTACTTTATTTTATTTGGTTTTGAAGCTGAGGAATCCATCATCTACAGCTACGGTTGTCCCGTTCACTGCACTTGCTGCATCACTGAACAGAAATGTAACCACACTGGCTACCTTTTCTGGTTGAATGAGCTCTCCACGCATATGTTGAGTAGCTAGTGCATCCTTCATGACTTTGTCATCACCCAGAATCGGTGTTTCGATAAAACCAGGGGCTACACCAACCACACGAATTCCATGCTCAGCAAGTTCCAATGCACCGGATTTGGACATCATAACAACAGCAGCCTTGGCTGCATTGTAGTTAAAGCTGCCTACTGCAGCAACACTTCCATAGATCGAAGCTGTATTTACAATGGTACCTTGTACATTCAATTCAACCATTTTTTTCGCGCTATAATACATACCGTAGTATACACTGTGCTGATCTACATCAATGACTCTATGATAGGATTCCGGGTCCATCTCCAAAAATGGCTTGACAAGTCCAATGCCTGCGTTATTGAAAATACCGCTTAACGTACCATATTGCTCTACGGTCCAGTCGATCAGGGCTTTGATCTCGTCCCCTTTGGATACGTCCACTTTGTACGCGCCCGCTGTTCCGCCTGCTGCTTCAATCTCTGCCGCAAGCTTCTTCGCTCCGTCTTCATTATAATCAGCGATAACAATAGTCGCACCTTGATCCGAAAGTTGAAGTGCTGTCTCTTTACCAATACCACTAGCTCCACCTGTAATAATGATTACTTTTCCATTGTGCTCCGTCATGACTCAGTTCTCCTTTAGTAAAATATATTTAGGTGCAGTTCTAAACTTATTCACCCTGAAGTCCGCTAAGCGGATCTCTCAGGTTGTTGATGTTGTTGATCAGTTCAGGAATGCCTGTCTTCTCCCAATTTTCTGCCGTAAAACCTTGCTCTGCAATTGTGTTCTCGAAATTGTCCACGACTTCTGTTAATTGCGTATTATAACTGACCAGATTCTCATGAATGCTCTCTCCTATTGCAGGAGCAGTCAACTGAGAAAATTCACTTGCTTCTGCTTGAATCAGATCGATTTTCTCCTGAATCTGAGTGGTTATCTCCGGATTGTTCACCGCACCCGATGCGAGCTCTTGCAGATCAGCGCCGGCGTTCGATACCTGTTCTATATAATCAGTAGCCCCAGTCACATAATTTAAACTTTGATTCGCTTGTTCCACGACAGAACAGGCCGAAATCAAAAGAATACTTGATGCGATAAGGCCTGTCATCATTAATGTGTGCTTTCTTATTCTTATAAACATGATCATCACCCCTTCTCCTATTCGGAATCCTTGTTCCAAGTCCATGATACCTGTTCCGACTGCTTCATTGCAAATGGGTCTGCAGCCAGCCTGATTAACATGTATAATAGTAAAATCACACGGTAAAGGGATGTCATGATTATGCTTCAAGCCCTGAATCAACGCTTGAACCGCATCATGCCACTGATTACCCCAATCAGCATTATTATTGGCGTGTTATGCGGGAGTTTTCTTTCTTCTTATACCTTTTTATCCCCTTGGCTCTTTGCGTTCATGACGTTCGCTGGAAGTATCAGTCTTGGGATACGGGATTTTGTAAACGTGCTGAAGAAGCCGTTTCCCTTGTTTGTATGTCTGTTTATTTTGCATTTGGCGATGCCTCTAATTGCTCTCGGTATGGGTCATCTGGTTTTCCCTACAGATGCTTACACCATAACGGGCCTTGTTCTGGCAGCCGTGATTCCGACAGGAATAAGTAGCTTCATCTGGGTCAGTATCTATCGGGGAAATATCGCACTTACGCTATCCATCATCCTGATTGATACCGTGCTTGCTCCTTTCGTAGTGCCGGGGGTGTTATCCCTGTTAATCGGCACCAGTGTTACACTGGACACAGTAGCCATGATGAACAGTCTGTTCTGGATGATTGTTGTGCCATCCCTGCTCGGTATGCTGCTGAATGAGTGGACTAAAGGCGCCATTGTCCCGGTCTGGGGACCAAGATTGAATCCATTATCCAAATTGTTCATGGCATCTGTGGTCGCGATTAACGGATCCGTCGTTGCGCCATACTTGGCTGATTTTAACTGGAAGCTCGCTGGACTTGCGGTCATCATTATTTTTCTGGCATCCTTCGGTTATGCACTAAGTTACTTCATTGCTCGATTGTTGGGCTGGAATGAGGCCGATCAGGTAGCTTTGGTGTTCAATGGAGGCATGCGTAATATCAGCGCTGGCGCAGTACTCGCTGTATCGTATTTCCCGCCACCTGTTGCCGTACCTGTCGTGCTTGGCATGGTATTCCAACAGATGCTTGCTTCCCTGACAGGTTACCTGCTCGGTCGTCGCTCGCAGCTTCTGCAAAAGTCGGATAAGACATCCGCGGCCTAACAACATACCGGAATGTAACAAACGCCGACATAACTGTCGGCGTTTTGCATTGTGTTGCTCTATTATTACTATTATTACTACAATGCTGCTGCGTTTCGTAAACCTGGTCCTTCGTTTCTGGTTTTACAAATCCACTTTCATATTACCGAGCATTTTGGCAACCTCCGGGTCATCAATCTTCATGAATAGACTTTCCTTGGTATCCAGCGTGGAAATGGTTGCGATCTCTTCCGAACTCAGTACAAAATCGAAAATATCAAAGTTCTCGATAAGCCGCTCTTTGCGTACCGATTTGGGAATAACAACGACGTCCCGCTGCACAAGCCAGCGCAGTACAACCTGGGCGATGGATTTGTTATGTTTACCCGCAATGGAGGCCAGCACTTCGTTACTGAATAGATTATTGCGACCTTCAGCGAAGGGTGACCATGACTGGTGTTGTATGCCCTGTTCTTTCATGAAAGCAGCACTGTCGACCTGTTGTTGAAAAGGATGTGTTTCGATCTGATTAATGGCAGGCACAATTTCGTTATGAACAATAAGGTCCATCAGACGGTCTGGCAGGAAGTTGCTGACGCCAATTGCCTTGATCTTGCCCTCGCGGTACAGTTCTTCCATAGCACGCCATGCGCCATAGTAATCACCAAAGGGCATGTGAATGAGGTACATATCCAGATAATCGAGCTGCAGCTTACTTAACGATTTGGCAAACGCCCGCTTGGCACTTTCATATCCAGCGTCCTGAATCCATAGCTTGGTCGTGATAAACAGTTCTTCCCGAGGAATACCACTGCGCTTGATCGCGCGTCCAACCGCTTCTTCGTTCAGGTATCCGGCGGCCGTATCAATTAAGCGGTAACCTGCCTTCAATGCTTCATATACCGTGTTCTCGCATTCATCAGCATCGGGAACTTGATACACACCAAAGCCGATGATCGGCATTTCCACTCCATTATTTAAAGTTACAGTTCGCATATTAACGCCTCCTAAGGTTCAATTGTGAATCGCAAGTCTTCGCGTATTGCTGAAATTCAGCAAAAAAGCAGTTATTCCACTTCCGTCCGACTTGCGTTACAATAACCCTAGCTCCTTCGTGTTACACGAAGTCAAGCGGTCTCCAATATTTTTTACAAGGAGGATTACATATGTATACGGTTCAGGATGCTGCCCAGCTTACGGGACTCACAGAGCACGCGGTACGATATTACACGGATAAAGGTTTGGTTCCAAGCATTCAACGCAATAAAAATAACATTCGTTTGTTTGATGAGGAATGCATCAACTGGCTACATGGCGTCAAATGCCTCAAACAGACTGGCTTACCGATTGAGAACATTAAAACGTACGTCGATCTCTGTCTTGAAGGGGATTCAACCGTTGCACAGCGATTCGCACTTATGATGGAGTACAAGGGAGCAGCGCTGATTCAGCTTGAAGAAGCCAAGAATCGTGTTGCTCATTTGGAAGAGAAAGCACGTCAATATCAGGCCATTTTGGAGCAACGTATCCCGGATATGACCAATCCTATTAATTGGGAGACCAAACGCAACGAAGAAGATAGTTGTCCAGCTTCTCGGTTAAAAAGTCGCATCCTACCTGAAACCGAAGCTTCGGGTCAATGCCCGGCAGCTGCTATGAAACAGCAAACGGGCATCGTATCTTAATCCTAAAACGCCGAAAATAGAAAAAACCATCAACAAGTGATGGTTTTCATCTCATTCTTCTTTTCAGAAATCTGTTGCTGCTCATAAATCTTTTAACTTATTTCGGTTGAATATACCCTTCAGCTTTGAGCAGTTCTGCGATCAGAACCGCACCACCTGCCGCTCCGCGGAGCGTATTGTGGGACAATCCAACGAATTTGTAATCATAGAGTGAATCTTCGCGAAGTCGGCCTGTGGATACACCCATTCCGCGTTCGATGTCACGATCCAATTTTGTCTGTGGTCTGTTCTCTTCTTCAAAATACGTAATGAATTGTTTTGGTGCACTTGGCAGAGCCAATTCCTGTGGGCGACCTTTGAACTGCAACCAACGCTCCAGAATTTCGTCTTTGCTTGGTTTTTTCTCGAAGTTTACAAACACGGTCGCCAGATGTCCATCCGTTACCGGAACACGAATACACTGTGTTGTAATTAATGGAGCAGAAGCTTTGACGATCTGATTGTTTTCAACGCTACCCCAGATCCGCAGTGGTTCCTGCTCACTCTTCTCTTCTTCGCCACCGATGTATGGAATGACATTATCGAGCATATCTGGCCAGTCCGTAAAGTTTTTACCTGCTCCCGAGATTGCTTGATACGTGGAAGCGACGACCTGAGTCGGGTTGAACTCACGCAAAGCGTGCAGTGCTGGCACATAGCTCTGAATGGAACAGTTTGGTTTTACGGCAATGAATCCGGTTTTCGTACCCAGACGGTTGCGTTGAGCTTCAATCACATCCAGATGTCCCGGGTTAATCTCAGGGATTACCATAGGTACATCTGCCGTCCAGCGGTGAGCCGAGTTGTTGGACACGACAGGTGTGCCTGTTTTGGCATAAGCCTCTTCGAGCGCTTGAATCTCATTTTTTTTCATATCAACCGCGCAGAAAATAAAATCAACCTGACTGGCAAATGCTTCGACCTGGGAAGCATCCTGAACAACGATTTTCTTCACAGCTTCCGGAATAGGAACTGCGAGTTTCCATCTGCCTTGTACGGATTCTTCATATGTTTTACCTGCCGAATTGGCGCTTGCAGAAATAGCTGTTACTTCAAACCATGGATGTTGATCGAGCAGGTCCACGAAACGCTGACCTACCATTCCCGTTCCTCCGACGATACCAACTTTCAATTTTGCTGACATTCAATCATCATTTCCTTTCGGTGTGAATTCCCTCTTATTAAACACTATTCAGGCGTTTCCAAAGCGTGTAGTCACTGCCCCGGAAAAACCAAAAAATCCCATCCCCAAGACAATAGTCTCAGGGACGAGATTGAACTCTCGTGGTACCACCCAGATTCGCCAATATGTCACCATATCCGCCTCTTCAAGTAAAGGTTTACAACCATTTTGCAAGCTGTAGACCATTCATACTCTAGCTCTGTAACAGGAGCTCCTGTCACACCATCCCTTAATGCTAAGTTCCGATGTGCTGCTCTGAGTCTTTATTCAATAAAAGATTCTTTACTCCTTTTCAGCTGCCGGAGCTCTCTTTGAAAGAATGATTTTTATCTACTCGTCTCTTCGTCGCATTTGATATTGCGATTATAATATCAAAATTACCGTGATGAAGTAAACACATTTTTTTTGGATATTGAAATTTATACGCTATTTCCTTACTGTTTGTTGGCAATAAACGCATACGTTCCTAGTGGACTTCCAAGCCCCGAGGCATGATGTGTCCTAAGTAATTTCAGTTCGGAAAGAAGAAGTGTCTTTACTTTGTCCGGGATCGGAAGCAGTTTTAATTCCACAGGCGCTTCTGCCAGTGTCATTTCAGTTTCCCAGCGACCGTCCTGCAGCTCAGGAGAATGGATTGAAGCCTCTTCCTTTATCGTCCAGCCTGCCGCAGAGACAAGTTCTTGAATATCCTCCGGTGTAAAGAGCGTGCGCACATTGGAGAAGCTGTTCTCCTTGTAACATTCGACCTGGGACTGAATCAGAACGGATAACCAGTGTGAGAGCTGGCTCACATCTGTTACTTGTGCATCCCATTCGGCAAAACATAGCTGATGTCCCCATATCCTAACCTTGCTAAGAATCTGGGCGAGTTCATCAAACGATTTCAAGTACCAAGAACAATGGGATAGCACAATCACATCAAACTCATTCTCGGAGAATTGGGCTTGATCACTTAAAATGTCAAAATCATAATCCATTCGAATTCGATCACCCAGCGGAGATCTCCGCAGCTTGGCTGCCGCTTCACCTACGGTCAGCGGTGAACCATAATCCTTCGGTGCAATATCTACACCATGAACGTACCCATGCTCCCCCACCAGGTGTGCAAGCACAGCTGTTGTATCTCCCTGACCACACCCGATTTCCAGAATACGGCTGCCTTCCTGTATCCCCCAAAAGAGTCCCAGTTTCATCCGATGCTCGGTCTGAACGTACTGAATGGCAGCGTTGTCCTCTGCGTCCATATACTTAATAAGGTCATTGATGACAGACTCATTCATGATTCCTCACTCCTCAAAGAGCAACTTGAACTTCTTGCTCATTGTAGCGTTACCTCTGGTACATGACAATGCCTATGCCCATTGGGTAGTAAGCTTCTGAAGATAGGGTATCAGCATGGGCTCTAATTCCTTGCGCATTAGTCCGATCTCCAAGATCGCCTGAATATATCCGAATTGATCACCAATATCGTAGCGGAGTCCCTCCAGTTCAAGGGCCAACAGTTCCTCCACTTGACTCACTTCTTTCAAGGCATCCGTTAACTGATATTCCCCTCCAGCTCCTCTTTCGATCTGATCCAGAATGGGAAATATGGATGGTTTCAGAATGTATCGTCCCATTACAGCTGTTCGGGATGGTGCTTCTGCAAGGGAAGGTTTTTCGACCAGATTGGTGACTCGATGAACCCGGTCCTCTGCACCATCCGAATCAATAATGCCATATTTGCTCAAATTTGCCGCGTCTACTTGACGGACACCGATGATCTGGTTGCCTGTCTTTTCATAGAGATGAACCATCTGTGCAAGTGCTGGCGGATCAGACACCATAATGTCATCGCCGAGCAGTACTGCGAAGGGATCATCCCCTACAAACTGCCGTGCACACCCAATGGCATGCCCCAGACCCAGCGGTTCTTTTTGACGAATAAAATGAATATTGGTCATCTCGCTGATCGCTTGCACCTCTTCCAACAAAGACTGTTTGCCCTTGGCGTATAAAGAATGTTCAAGTTCAACTGATTTATCAAAATGATCCTCTATGGATTTTTTGTTGCGTCCGGTCACAATGAGGATATTCTCAATGCCTGACTGCACTGCTTCTTCAACAATATACTGGATAGCCGGTTTATCCACGATTGGTAACATCTCTTTAGGCTGTGCTTTGGTTGCTGGCAGGAAACGGGTTCCGAGACCCGCTGCCGGAATAACTGCTTTTTGAATTCGCATTTCATCATACAATCCTTTCCTTTACTTCATATAACCCATATTGCACGCTGCGTGAGCTAAGTTGCCATTCGAAACACCCAATATCTGCTGGCCATATAGTTCAGAACCATCCCCATCAAGGTCGCCAGGATCTTACTCACCATGAGACTCCAACCCAGCATATCGTGCAAAGTCATCAGAATGAGGGCCGATACCGCGAGAACCATGAAATTGGTGATTAGAAAACGAATAAGTTTCGCTCTATCGCCACCCCCTCCTACCGCATCTCGAAAAGTCCACCTGCCATTCAGCCAATAACTGTTCGTAACGCCGCAGCTGTACGAGATTACTTGCGCTATTAGAACCGGCACACCGACCACAGCGAGTATAGCAAATACCACCGCATCCACTGCCGTATTCGCAACACCCACAATACCGAACTTGAAGAGTGTCACCAGACGCTTAGTCATGATGAGCAACTCGGGCTGTCAATCGGGATTGCGCTTGCTGGCCCTCGGCTTGAACCACATCTCTCACAATATATAGCGGACGCGCCTTCGTCTCATCATAGATTCGACCAACGTACTCGCCCAAAATGCCCAGCATGATCAGGATGAACCCGTTAAACATCAGCATAATACTCACAATGGATGGCCATCCTTTAATCGTTGAATCTGTAAAGATGGCTGAACCAATAACCGTTAACATATAGATGAATCCGCCTAGCGACAGGATCGCACCTACATAACCTGCAAGCTTGAGTGGTTTATACGAAAATGACGTAATGCCATCCAGACTTAGCTTCAGCATGCGCTTCAGCGGATATTTTGTTTCGCCTGCCAGACGTTCATCACGTTCATATTCAATAGCAGTCTGACGAAATCCGATCCAACTGACCAATCCGCGCACGAACCGATTTTTTTCCGGAAGACGTTTCATCTCATCACATACTTTGCGGTCAATCAGGCGAAAATCTCCGGTATCTACCGGGATATCCGTATCCGTTGAGGCACGAAGTAGACGATAGAACAGACTGGCCGACCATTTCTTGAAGCGAGTTTCCCCACTTCGTCTGGTGCGGCGGGCATACACGACTTCATAACCCTCTTTCCATTTGGCAATCATATCCGGTATCAGTTCGGGAGGGTCCTGCAGATCCGCATCAATAATAACGACCGCATCCCCCACTGCATAATCCATACCCGCTGTTATCGCAATCTGATGTCCGAAGTTACGGGCAAAATCAATCAGTTTCACACTCTCATCCCAACGGGCGTAATCACGGATCATCTGTGCGCTTCGATCCACGCTGCCATCATTGACAAACAACAGTTCATAGCTCTCTCCTGTGCTGCCCATGACCTTTTTCAGACGCCGATAAGTCTCCTCGATCACCGCTTCCTCGTTATACATGGGAATAATAATGCTGTATCGATACGCGTGAGCCATGTTTGTCCCCTCCCTTTTCCAATGGACTTGTTTGAGATTTTCACTCTATATAAATTGAACTAGAGAATATTTACACTGCACACTTCGATGACAGAACAACCTTCCAATCGCTGTTATCCCAGATTTTTTTGATTCCCTTTATAAAGGGAAAATCCGGTGATAGCGTATGCTACCGATGTAGCTTTCTTGCAGAAAGTTTGTAGGCGAACGCTTCGCTTTTTCAGGTTTTTTCTGTCCTCTCCGTTATCGTGTAAATGACAAGTTCAATTTATATAGCTACAATTTCACTTCATACAAGGTGGTCTGTCCGCCGAATCCAAAGCCAGCATTGTTTCCGGCGTCTCCGTTATCCATAGATCCGCTGTCGGTGCCTGTCTTCCATTCTGACATTGGGATCTCGGTTCCGTGCTCTTTGATCCAATCGCTAATTTCCGAGTTTCCTCCGCGGCCACCCATGCCACCAACCATGAAGTATTTCACTTGTCCGCTCTTGACGAGCTGTTCCAGTTCCTCTGTTGTGTACACTGGATCTGAGCCGGAGAAACCTCCAAGCGTAATCACAGCTGCTCTCTCATCGATGATATAGGGTGCTGCCTGATTATAGTCCGTAGTGGCAAAGAGATACGTTTCGCCTGTATTGTGCTCTTTCAGATAATTCAGTGTGGTTGTATCCACTTCTTCGTTACGGTTACCCATTCCGCCACGGCCACCCGTCGTCGGCATTTCTGTGTCTCCCGCACCGTTATCCATCGGCATGCCCATTCCGGCTCCACCAAACATGCTATTGGAACCTGTAGGTCCTGCTGCCGGAATCATGCTGTTACCACCATAAGTAATCGGGGTGAATGCCCAGTAGACCGGACCGATCAGCATGACCACGAATCCCGCGATAATGAAGCCCTGTTTCCATCGGTGTGTGCGGTGAAGCATAACGACCAGGATGACCGTGATCAGAATGCCTGCGATTAATTCACTAATGGACCAGCCTGCACCGATCGTATCGTTATACACCTGCATGATATACCAGCCGAACAGAGTCGTCAGCAGCACGGACACCGGAAGCAACCATGCCTGCCAGCCATTGCGATCACGATATGACTGCCACATCGCTACAAATCCGGCGCCAGTCAACGCTGCAATTGGAGGTGCAAGCATGATCAGATAATACTGATGGAAGAAACCTGCCACACTGAAAAAGGCAGCAACCGGAAGCAGCCAGGCCAACCAGAATAAAGCCTCCTTGTGCTTGTTGGTTATATTTCTCCGTCTTAACCCTGCAAATATGGCAATGCACCCAAGCAGCACAACTGGAAATAGCCAACTTGCTTGACCCGACAGTTCAGTCTGAAACAGACGCAGAGGACCTTTCTCTCCCGTACCAAACATTCCCCCCATGCCTCCGCCACCATTACCGCCAAAATTTCTTCCGTTTGGCATTTCCATATCATTCGGCATCTGTCCGTTCGGGAAATTACCATTGGGCCCATTCATGCCGCCCATGGCGTTTGTGCCGTTTGAAGCATTTGGATTATCGTTATCCAGTGCATTGACATCATGCCCAGCGCCAGGAACACCACTGCCTGTCTGATTAGGGCCTGAAGACAAGTTTCCTCGATTGCCACGATTATTCCCCTGTCCCATCCCATTTGGCATACCGGCGTTACCTGAAGTATTTTGTTGACCGGTTAGCCGTGCCAGGCCGTTGTATCCAAATGCCAATTCCATGACCGAATTCGTTTCACTGCTTCCGATATAAGGCCGCTCGTCTTCGGGAATGGAATCCACAGTGACCGCCCAGGATACTGAAACCACCGCAAGAATGGCTGTGCTGCCGATCATCAGGATGATCTTCCTTCTCCATTTCGCCTGAAATGCGAGCAAATAGAACAAATAAAAAGCCGGGAGAATCATGTAGGCTTGAAGCATTTTCATATTAAAAGCTAAGCCGATTAACCCAAAGGCAACCAGAATGCGCCAAGCACTGCCTTGTTTGCTGCCTCTGAACAAAAACCATGAACCCAGCAGTAGTGTAAACACCAGCATGCTGTCAATATTGTTGGTCCGGCTGACTGCCGCCACGACAGGCACAGTCGCCATCGCAAGTGCCGAGATTCGGGCTGCTGCAGGACCATATGTAGGTTTTACCATAAAATAAATCAGGAGCACCGAACCGATTCCCGCTAATACCTGCGGCAAAATTACGCTCCATCCGTGCAATCCGAAGACATAGGCAAAGGCCGTCTGAATCCAGAAGACAACCGGTGGTTTATCTACAGTGACCGAGCCTGCCGAGTCGAGTGAAGCATAGAAAAAGTTATGGAAGTTACTAAGCATACTTCCAACAGCAGTCGTATAGTAGGAATTGGCATAATGATCGTTCCAAATGCCGTACCCATTCAGAATTGCCGCCAGTAATACAATCGGCAGAAGGACAAGATCCATCCTTCTATTGGTGTTATTCAATGTTATTCACTCCTTATTCGTTCTTCATGTCTAATATTGTGACATGCCAAAATAAAGCTGGGATGAGTGCCCGCTGAATGTTGTCTGAGGATAATTCACATTCTTTTCAGCTAAATTTCAGTTTTGCAAGCGATAATACTACATACCGTCCCTCCGAAGTGAGGGAGAAATCTAGATGAATCAAGTAAGGAGAGACCGCACATTATGAAGCTTAGCAGCGGAATTAAAATACTTTTGGCTGATGATGAACCGCATATTTTACAATTTCTGGAGCTGGGATTAAGCAATGAAGGCTTCGATGTGCGTACCGCCCCCGATGGAGCAGCTGCACTTGAGGTGGCGCTTGAATTCAAGCCACATATGGCTATTCTGGATGTCATGATGCCAGAGATGGATGGATTCGAAGTGGTCGAACGTCTGCGCAAGACCGGAGCCCAGGTTGGCGTGATTATGCTGACAGCGAAGGATGAGGTCGAGAATCGGGTTAAGGGCCTTTGGCTGGGTGCTGACGATTATATGATCAAGCCCTTTGCCTTCGACGAGCTGCTCGCCCGAATTCAGGCCAGACTGCGTAATCAATTTCCTTTATTAATAGGAGCCGTCACCCACGGTCCCTTCCGAATTGATGATCAGCGCAAAGAAATCACCTATCAGAATCAGGTCCTGGAGCTATCTCCAACCGAATACGAACTGTTAAAATTTATCGTGCTAAATCATGGGATTGTACTTAGCAAAGCGACCATTCTAAGCCGGGTGTGGGGGTATGATTTTGGCGGAGAAGAAAATATTGTAGAGGTGTATGTTCGCTCCTTGCGCGACAAACTCGGGGATAAAGAGCATAAACTCATTCGAACGCTTCGGGGTGTCGGTTACAGGGTGGATCTCTGATGAACTCGCTGCCTAAGAAAAATAAACTTCGTTTAGGACGTCTTCGCCAATGGATTTGGCCTCGTTCATTGCGTACTCAATTGCTCTCACGTTCTCTGTTCGTGCTGGCGGGGTTACTATTGTTAATCGGTATCCTGCAATTCTGGATCATGGAAAGCTTCCTCTACCGAAATCAGGCAAAAACCATGGAAGAACAGCTCATGTCCATGCCCCCGGTTTGGCTCGGAATCCAGTCACGTAGTGGCTCTTCCAACAATCCTTTTGGTGGACAGGCAGGAAACGGGTCTGGCAATCGGGTGCTGTTTATTCCGGACCGTTCTCTGGCCCTGTTTGATAACCAAGGTACGTTCGAGGATGTTTTTGGAGAAGACGGTCTGAAAGCCCCTCACCTATCAGCCATTGAATATCAAGACATTACAGATGAGTTAAAAGAACAAAAGCATATTCCCTACCGGGTCGTCACAGATAGCCAAGGGAATGAGCAATTGATTGTATTCGCCTCACCGGGTCCTCGCAATCGCGGCTTACCAATGGTGCAGATGGGCACGGCTACGAAGCCACTGAGAGATTTGATTATTAAACAGCTTCTTATCTTCATCATGTTATCACTGTTAGCCATGGTAGCCGGGCTTATTCTATACACCAAGGTATTACGCCGGACCCTGGTTCCCTTGTCCAATATGGTGAATAAAGTACAGCAGATCGATGCAGGCAGCCTCGCAGAGCGCCTTCCCGTCGTTCAGGGACAAGAGGAAGTGGATCAGCTCGCAGTTTCATTTAATGGTATGCTTGAAAGGCTGGAGAACTCGTTTGAAGCGGAGCGGGAATCGAAAGAGCAGATGCAGCGTTTCTTGTCTGATGCTTCCCATGAGCTTCGTACTCCGCTCACCTCCATTCACGGCTTCATTGAAGTTCTACAACGGGGTGCAGCGACCAATCAAGATCAATTGTATAAAGCGCTGGACAGCATGCACGGCGAATCTGTACGAATTAACAAGCTCGTTGAAGATTTACTGTTATTAACCAAACTGGATCAGGCTCCACAGCAGGAGCGGGAGGTCATTCAGCTTGACAATCTGCTGCTCGAAATGCAACCACAACTTGCCATGATGGCTCAGCAAAGATCCGTTCATCTCGATCTGACGGCTGAAGTATATGTACTGGCTGACCCCTACAAGCTGAAGCAGGTTGTGCTGAATCTGTTCCATAATGCGGTGCAGCACACCGATCCCGAGCATGGAGCCATCTCCATAACGTTGTATGCCACGCACTATCAGGCTGAATTATCGGTGAAGGATAACGGCGCAGGCATTGAACCTGCACATCTGCCCCATATCTTTGAGCGATTTTACCGCACAAGCAGTTCTCGTTCTCGCAAACAAGGGGGCGCCGGTCTGGGTTTAGCTATTACCCGCTCGATTGTGGAGTCATATGGTGGGAAAATTACGGTACGAAGTCAGGTAGGTTTGGGAACGGATTTTATGGTTTTGATGCCGCTGTATAAGACTGATGTCTGAATTGAGGGTAGACTCCGGCGTTTCATTGCATGAGGAATCCCCCATTCATTTCGGTTAAGAAACGAATGAGGGATTCTTTTTTAATCTGATGGACAGAGTGTGGAGTAGTAGTCCAATTGATTTGAGGCATTCAGTCTTTCAGGCTAACGAATCTGAGATTTAAGGCTTTGAAGCTTATAAATGCTTTTCATAAAATACCATTGTCATTTTGTCGTTAATTGCTTTTGTTGCACCCGTTTTTTTATAGCCTATCTTTTCATACAAATAACAGTTTCCCTTCTCTTGCAAGATGGTACCCAGTTTCCATGATTTTGCATCCTCATATATCTGCTCAACTATTGTAAAGACTTTTTGAGCAATTCCTTTTCCTTGATGTTCTGGCAGTATAAAAATTGGGCTAACACTGTAGATTTGATTTTCTTTTTTCACGACTCTTATTCCACCAACAGCAATTTCAAGCTGACGAATTATGAAATAATCTGTAAAAGATTGATTGATTTGAGTAATAACTCTTTCTACGGTTTCATTAGCAGGGCTTGTTTCAAAATCCTGATATTTTTCCAACAAAGGCATAAATGATTTAACTTTCATCTCATGAATAGTCACTGCATCTGTTAAACATGCTTTATCTAATGAAACCCCCATTAAATATATACCTCCGATTGATACACTTGTTAGAAATATGATTTTTCAGTACATGCTCTCTTAACCTGGTACAAGAAAGATGTTCGTCTACGTTTATGTTTATGTTTATGTTTGTTTCATATACAACTAATAAATTAGAACTAACAAACACATTTTTCTTATTCGACGTTATATTCTCATATTCCTTGCTATTCAAGTGACAAAATCAGTCAGAATGAAGCTCAAGACTTTTTAGCCCCTCATACCCGTCATCTTATGGATTACCAAGGGTATACGCCATTCTCATCAAGGAACTCCCCATTATGGCGTTTACCATCTGTCGCATAACGCACGATAATCGCAGCGCCGGCTTCTTTGGATTTACCGCCTTCGGCATTGCCGTTAAGATCTGTTGATGTGAATCCGGGCGTGACTGCAAAGACTTGAGCTCTGCTGTTTCTGACTTCATAGGCCATGGAAAGAGTCATGGCACTGTTGGCCGTTTTGGATGAGTTATAGTCGAAGGCATTTAAAGTGAATTCCGCATTTTGCATATGGTCCAGAGATGCCATGTCGGTCGAAACATTAATGATTGTGCCCTCATTATCTTTGATTAACGGGAACAAGCGCTGATTCAAACGGAACGTGCCGAAAAAGTTCACTTCGAAGGCGTTCCGCAGGTCTTCCTCTTTCGTATCCGTGAAGGAATGAGAGAATGCACCAGGCATACCTGCATTATTGATCAGAAGGTTTATTGAGGGATACTTCTTATAGATCGTATCAGCTGCCAGTTCGATACTCTTCATGTCGATCATGTCGATCTGCACAAATTCTACATCCAATCCCCTGGAAGTTAACTCCGAAACAGCTGCTTCCCCCCGTTCGACACTACGTGCGCCAAGGATAACTTTCCAACCAGCTTCACCCAACTGCTTTACAATTTCATATCCAATTCCTTTATTTGCTCCGGTTACAAAAGCAGTCTTTTTCATGATAATCCTTCTTTCCATAATTTGATTTATATTTAACAATGTATAAGTTACTATGCTACACTTAGTGTAGGTCAAATCTTTTTTTATAAAAGGGGATTAACATGTTAACCATTGGAGAAGTAGCGAAAAAAGTTGAAATCTCAATCGGAGCGATCCGCTTTTATGAGAGAAAAGGACTGCTGAAACCTGCTGTACGAAATGAACAGAATAACCGTCTTTATTCGGAGGATGACCTGAACTGGCTGGTTTTTATCAAATGCCTTCGCGAAACCGGGATGAGTGTGGAAGACATCAAAACGTATTATGATCAGGTCAATGAAGGAACCTCCACGTTGAAAGAAAGAACCAGGCTAATTGAGGATCAAAAGCAAAAGTTGCTGAATGATATCGAGGAGAAAAAAGCGCAGCTTGTTCATTTGGATAACAAACTGGAGCGCTATTATCGCGGAGAAAATTTTTAAAATAAGCCTTGTCCTATAAATTAAATGAAAGAAAAAGATCAGGCAGCCAGCAATAACTGTCTAGCCTGATCCAAAATGTTAATGTTATAACGATTCTACATGGGACTATGTTCTATTAAAAATGACCTTCATGCTTACACAGTTGATAATGGTGATAAGGTTCATTCTCGATCTCGATCAAATTTAACCGTTCAAAATTACATTTCTGTATCACCTTATTGGATGCTTGATTGGTAATCAAAGCGATGGCATTTAATATTTCAACGTTTGTATGTTCAAACAAATACCGTGTCATCCCTTTTACTGCCTGCGTTGTATAGCCACGATTCCTGAAGTGTTTCGAAATACCGTACATAATCTCCCGATTGGGTGCTGGCAGTTCGTCCTTGGTCCCTGAGCAGCACCACCCTATGAACTCGTCATTTTCTTTAAGTACGATAGCCATACGTAAATATAACTCTCCGATATTGCCTCCCGCCATCACTGCTTGTTTAAAACGCTGATTCTCAGGAATTTCATATTCGGTGAGCCACAGGGTTCTCTCTTCCATTGTAGCGTTCCATCCCGGTAACAATTCATACACCTCAGGTTGCCACGTAATTTCTTGCAGTTTCTCTAAGTCCTCAAGTCGATACTCGCGCAAATAAATATCCTTGCAATCAATGATTAATTCATCAATTTGAATGGGTTGGTTCATAAGGTCGCCTCCACATATTAATTTACATTACATTATTATAGAGCCGTGTACCATTGCCGTAAAGGCAATGCCTTGATATGTATCGCGTCAGGGTCTTGGGTTTTTTCAAGTTGGGGAAAACACTCTGGATATTGAGCCAAATATTCGCTAACACACCATCGAACCGACCAGTTAATATCTGTTGACCATTTTATCCAATCATGTATTTCCTCCTTTGGAGCATTTTGCAATAATCCATGCATATACCATCCACGCACTCCTCCTTCTGTTTCATTCATTAAATACATCCAATACAACTTTCGCTCTCGTTCGTTGATCGGTTGGCCGAGGGTCGATACTGCAATTTTACGAACAATAGCGGATGAATCCTTCGTGAAGCTCCACAACTCTTCACGTGATAATCCTCCCCTCTCCACTAAAACTGTTAAAGAGAGCGCTCTTTCGATATCATCCATTGAATGAATTTTGTTATAGAGATTTTGATTTTTTATACTTACCATGGGTAAAGTTTTTGTTATGTACCTTGGCTTATCTGCCTTGTTCATATAACGAATTGTATTCTCAACGTTAATTCGAGGAGCTAGGTTATCATCACCCTCCAGTGGTTCTCCATGCTCGACTAATAAGTATCTTAGCATCTCAGAACTTAAACTCGGAAATCGGGAGAATAGATGAGCCGCAACACCAGCAACAAGCGCAGCCGCTCCAGATGTGCCCCCATAAAAAGATACACGCCGAGTAGATTCTTCAATTTCACAAAAGGGGATCGTAAGGTCTAGTCTGGGCGCTAATATATCTGGTCTATAGTGACCATCTCCATTTATGCCATAAGGTTCATCAGGGAAAGGAGCGTGTAATGAACGATCGGCCTTTCCTCGATCTACATAACCCCCTACTGCTAAATACTGTATTGGAGGCATGATATTATTTAAACGTGTATTCCCATTCGAACAAATAACCAAAATGCCCTGCTGCACAGCTGTCGACAATGCTTTAACCGTTGAATTTTCACTCGTATTTTTAAGATGAACTTCATTATCTAATGCCTGCCAACCAGTACTTAAAATAATTTTTATATTCCATTCGACCCCATGTTCAAGAATCCATTCCATTCCTTTTTTCAGACGTTCTCCTTCTCCAGTTGTAAATGCCCCGTGATCTAAAACGATAAATGTTGCTGCTGGTGCAATCCCGACATGAATCTGCCCCTCGAATTGAAACGGTTCATGGGCCAAAGCTAGTACACTCATAAGGCCATGCTCACCTTTCCAATTCCCTTCCTCCCTGTTGATAGAAGTTACGTCTCGCATAGTGACAGTCATATTTTCATGTACGGTAACACATTTAATTCGTGTTTTTAAGTGATCTACGAGATAATGTGGTTTAATTGAATCGATAATTACAATTCCCACACCCAGACCAGAAGTATGAAAATCAGGCTGTTCACCAAAACCTAACCTTTTCCATGTCGGATCGGGTATCGCTTTATCCACACGATCACCTCAGATTTTGATATCATTAGAATATACTCTCACCTTTATCGTAATGTACATTACCATTTATCCAATGAACATTGGCAAACTTCAAGCACCTAGTGATCTTATTTATGTTGGAGTCAAACAAGCCCCTCTTTTGCCATAAACTCGTCTTTTGTTAATCCAAAGAGAATCAGATCCTGGTATTTTCCATCCGTATAGATCACCTGGCGGCGCACACCTTCCTGAACACATCCTAGTTTTCTCATCATGGCTGCGGAAGGTTCATTTCCTTGGAGTACATAATCATTAAATTTATTGAGCCTGCGCTCGAAGAAGGCATAGTTCAGCAAGATCCGAACGGCTCTGGTTCCGTATCCTTTTCCTCGATGATCCCTGTCAATCTGAATGCCAATGCTAAAGGTACCGTTTCTCTCATCAATGCTGTTCAGATTCACTCCTCCGACATTTTCACCATCCATATTTACAATTGTAAACATGATCCGTCCTTTGGCTAAAGAAAAATCAGAGAAGTTTTCCGTGAAACTCTTCGCTTCAACATGGGTTGGCGGCAACTCTACTGCGCACTCGATCTCTCTCATTCCGAATCCTCCGCCTATTCAACAAAATTTTACTCCGAACTACAATTATAATAACCCATAATGTGGAATTGGAGGAGATTTGTTTTCATTAGACACAACGAAAATAACCCCCGATCAGGACCAAACCTGTCGGAGGTTACGTTCTATTTTATATCCATATCTCATTACGATTCTTCCGGGTATTGAGGCTTGGACACGTTATCCGGTACCGTTTCGTCAAAAACATCCTGACCCGGATAATCCCGTATTTCTCCTTCATGAAGCTCATGATTTTCATAATCAAAACGATGTGCTGACCTCTGATCCACCCGCCATGGGGAACTTTTCCCGAGAGACTCGGATAACAGAGATGAACCGTAAGGACCCTCAGGGAATTCTTCGAGTGTGATATCGTTTCGCTGCGACTCCACCGTAGACACATCGGTATATTCTTGCCGTTCCTCACGCAAAAACTTATCTTTCATCGTTCGTCCCTCCTGATCCATTTCCAGATGATCCACGCACATTTATTGTGAGCGAGCGCTCACGAAATTATGCATCATCATTGGCGAATCCATACTAATAGTACAAAACCAGTGAGGCCAACCATACTAATCCAAGTATCGCGCTTGGACCATACCAATAACGAAGACCGTGCTCCAAGCAAAGAATGTTCTCTAACTTTACGCATTTCCATCGCAATAGTCATATCCTCTGCACGTTGAAACAGCGCCATTAACAAGGGAATCACCATCGGACCCAGGTCACGAATCCGCACGGTATTTGGTCTTAAAGCTACCTTTCCACGTGCCCGCACAATCAGTGAGAACCGTTGCCACTCACTCCAGATCATCGGGATAAACCGAAAGATTAACGATACAGCCAGAGCAAACGAAGCGACAGGCAGTCTGAACTTTTTACCGATACCGAGTACCCAGTTCAGCCCTTCTACCATTCGCCCATAAGGCGTCGTCAGTGAAAACCAAAGGCTTGCCAATGTGACAATAAACAAACGATACACATTCAGCAAAGTTCCCTCCGCCTGCACCAGGGAAAAGCCAAAGTGCAGACCTCCTCCTTCAGTTGAAAGAGTTGTCCCAGATAACGCCGTTGAGATGATGAAAAAGAATAATAATGGCTTCATTAACTTCATACATCCAGCCAAAGTCTGACGCGGGAGCACGGCAAGTGCTGCTACCACCGGCACCAGTGTTAACGACAATCCCAGCCAGCGCTGTTGAAGCATCGCTGCGGTGACCAGCAAAATATACAAAATCCATTTCAGACGCGGGTCCATAACACCATATAATCCGCCTGAAGGAGTCCATGTGTTCGGAAGAAGCTTCGGATCGTGCATTTCCATGTTCTCCATTGTCTCTCTCTCTGCCAGGTAAATCGCTGGTCCGGATGCCACTTTCGCTTCGTTCTGAACGCCCACCTCAACGAACGTAGACTGAACAATACTTTCAGCCATCTCTTCTGGCGTCATCGCGATAGAAGACAGCTCAAGACCCGCAGCCCTCATCTGCTGTGCTAGTCGCATCGAAGGTGGCAGTCCGATCCCTGTCTGCTCCAGCAGTTCAGGCCTATCGTGAAGTTCTCTCGGAGTAAGATCGGCGATTAGTCGACCTTCCTGCAATAACAATACCCGATCAGCACAAGGCAAGAATGTATCCAGATCATGGGTTGCTACCACGCCCCCACCACCTGCCTGACGATGTTGATCCAATGCATCCAGCAAAAGCACGACACTTTGCGCTTCCAAACCAGCGCTCGGCTCATCCAGCAGAAGCCAGTGTGGGTTGGTCACCATTCCGAGAGCAAGACCTAGTCTGCGCTTCTCTCCCCCACTCAGAGCAAATGGCGACCTGTCCAGATGAAAACGTCGTTCCAAGTTCGAGGATACTGGTGGGTCCCATTGGTCCAATGCTTTTGTGATCTGCTCTTGTTGTTGTTTCTCTGAATATCGATATGGACGCAATGAATATGTGAATTCACGCTGAATGCTCCGGGCAAACAGTTGTTGTTCCGGAAATTGAAACAATAGTCCCATTTGCAATAAAGTCGACTGCGGCACTTTTCCTTCTTTCCAGAAAGGTGTGCCATCCAATGTGATACTGCCTGCATCGGGAGGTCTCAGACCAGCCAACGTCTGTAGCAAAGTCGTTTTTCCTGAACCCGTACAGCCCAGCAACAACGTGATTTCCCCACTGTTCAATTGCACTGTCACATCTTCAAGCAGAGCACGTTTGCTCGATTCCGATGCTTCAATACGTATATTGGTTAGCTCGATCTCCAACGTGCGACCTCCTTAGCCAGTTGCTCAGGTCGCAGTGGCATAGCTTCTAGCATCATACCTTTTTGCTTGAGCAATAACGCAGTTCTTACAGTGAAAGGTGGGTCCAACCCTAACCGCTTACAGGGGGACAGCTGCTCATTTTCCTTAGTAGCCTTCTCGTTCAACTCTGTTTCATAGAAAAAGGACCCAGGCTCCCCGTCGTACAAACAACGTCCCCTCTCCATAGCAATGATTCGATCACACAGGGTTGCTTCCTCCAGATGATGCGTAATCCAGATCACCGTTGTCCCCCGCTGGGTAATCTTCTGAACGATGGCCTCGATACGGTCTCTTGCTTCGGGATCAAGCATGGCTGTTGGCTCGTCCAGAATCAATACATCGGGTTTCGCGGCAAGCGCTACAGCAATATTAAGCAGTTGTTTCTGTCCACCGGATAATTGTGAAATGGCCTTCTCCGGGGGAAATTGAAGTCCTACGGTATGTAATGCATCTTGACTGCGCTCCGATTGCTCTTCTACAGCATTCATTAATGGCGACAACGCAAAATGAAACTCCTCTTCAATGGTATCACCCAGTACCTGTGCATCAGGTTGCTGCAATACACCCCGAACGGTAAGTTCATCCGAGATATCCCGTACCCCTCCCGATAGTGGAATGAATCCAATCAGTAGTCCAGCGAGCGTACTTTTTCCACTGCCATTCGCCCCTACAATACTAATCCATTCTCCTTGGTGCAGCGTAAATGAGACCCCATCCAGTGCTTTCCTTACCTGACCACCTTCGGAAGCATAATGCACTCGAACATCTTCTAATGTAATTATTGGCAGGTTGCCTTGCATCGTAAATTAGTCCTTTCCCTTTCTGTTGTTATGTGGTACGATCCTAATCGTTAACCACATTTAATAACTTGGTTAACAATCATATTACCAAAATAGAGAGGATTGTTCAAACATGAAATTATCTTTGCGAGGCATTGTATTCAGCGCTCTTATGGCCGCAATATTAGTACTTTTTGGTTACATAAGCATTCCCATTGGCTTCTCCCCTGTACCGATCACATTACAAACTTTGGCTGTCATGCTGGCCGGTGGGTTACTTGGCCCACTCTATGGTTTCTTAAGTATTGCTCTCGTCGTTGTGCTAACAGCGTTGGGCTTTCCACTTCTACATGGAACAGGCGGTCTTGCTGTTCTATTAGGTCCGACCGGGGGATATGTTGTAATCTGGCCCTTGTCCGCACTCCTGATCGGTTTGTTCCTCTCCAAAGTGAGGATCCAAGGATTTAAGGGTTTTATTTTTGCGTTTATCATCATTGAATTATTTGGTTCACTATTGAATTATGTCTCAGGCGTTCCCTGGCTGGCTTATGCATACAAAATGTCCTTGCCCGAGGCCATGATTCAAGGATTCTATCCTTACATTATTGGTGATGTGATTAAAGCTGTATTTGCCACGATCATCATTGCACCTGTGCGCATGGTATTCCCACCTCAACGTCTCACAGGTAACATGCATTCAACGGTTGTAAAAATCGATTCTTAATGAATCTACATAAGGTGTCCGATTTGCCTATCTTTGAAAAACAGCAAAACCGCCAAAATCACTTTGGCGGTTTTCGTAACTTCTCTTCCTCTATAGATTTATTATCTATATAAATTGAAATAAACATTTTATATATTCACCTGAATTAATTGACGCTCCGTAATCTGAAATTGTTGATCCGCTGTATTTTCGATAAACCTCTGATCATGAGATACATACAGAATCGTTCCTTCATACGCCTTAATAAAACGCTCCAACGCCTCCAATGCATACATATCAAGAAAATTCGTCGGCTCATCTAACAATAGAATGTTATATTGTCCAAGAAACAAGTGACATAATTGAAGACGAATCGCTTCCCCTCCACTTAATGCCCCAACATTCTTCAGTAAGTCATTCCCTTTGAACTGCATTGCGTGCAACGCACTTCTAAGTTCTGATTCCTCATATTCCGAACGATTTTT
The DNA here is from genome assembly GCF_050990605.1 of Paenibacillus amylolyticus. Taxonomy (GTDB): domain Bacteria; phylum Bacillota; class Bacilli; order Paenibacillales; family Paenibacillaceae; genus Paenibacillus; species Paenibacillus amylolyticus_H. The sequence goes on along the minus strand of NZ_CP158832.1, from coordinate 2,766,783 downwards.
CAGGAATTGTAATACGGTCTCTTTTGTCGTGAAACGATAGCTCATTTGCTGAAAATAACCAAGCTTCGCTTTTGGAGACATTGTGATGTAATCTCCACCATGAAAAACATGGTTAAGCAATGTGCTTTTTCCACTGCCATTGGCTCCGGTTATTGCTATCTTTTGTTTTAATGGAATTTGAAAACTTACATTCTCCAACAATATGTTTCCATCCACCTCAAGCGTAAGGCGATCTGCCATAATTGGAAATCGATTGTGCAGCTCCAATATCTTCGGTTGACGGAAGAGGATAGGGCGTTCCTCCTGCACTGGTTTTACCTCATGAAGCTGTTGCATCCGCTGTTCAATCGCTTTGGCTGCGCGGTACACCGCTTTTTGGCTGGTGCCTTTGGATTTTGTCTCAAACATACGGTTTGCTTTTGCCTTGGATTCTTTTTTGGACATGCTTCCGGCCTGTGTTATTTTCTCGGCTTTCTTCATCTTCTCCCGGGCGGCCAGCTCCAATCGTCTTTTCTCCTTCGAGAACTGTTCATGGGCCTGGTTTTGCTGTTCACGCTCCAGCCTCTTCTGAGCCTGATAATCACTATAGTTGCCGGAATATACGCGAACCTCACCTTGATGGATTTCCCAGATTGTGGTCACCAGTTCATCCAGAAGCGCACGATCATGACTGATCAGCACAATTGCCCCATAGTAATATCGCAATTCATCCAGCAAAAATGTAATGCCCTCTTGATCCAGGTGTGTTGTTGGTTCATCCAGTAACAGTACTTCATGATAATGAGTGAACATTTGAGCCAGTTTTAGACGGGTCTGTTCTCCCCCACTCCATGGTTGATCGTGTTGAGGTATGGCTAATTTACTGAGTAAAGCCCCGTCAACTTCCAGATTCCCATTAGACTGAGGTGCTTCAACTTGTTCCAAATACCCGAACTCTGCGTAACGTTTTACCTTTCCAACTGTGGGCTGGATCTGTCCCGCAATGAGTTTCAATAACGTACTTTTACCCTGGCCATTCCCACCTACTACACCGATACGATCCAGTTGATGCACGGCCAGTCGCTCAATGTTCAGTATTACTTTATCCATATAGGTCATCTCAACCTGTTCTAATTCAAAACATATCTTTTCCATATTCGCTACCTCCGAAATAAGATTTATTTCGTATCGATAGCGAAGCACGCTTCTATCGATACGAGCTGATCGTGCCAGCTCGTATCAATAGAACAGTAACGTCATCATAGCAGTTACCTCCAGTAATCTGTATTGAGCGCCTATACCTGATTATTTACCTTATTAAGATACTCAGAAGAAAAAACAAAGAATCACAGGCCACGGCCTGTGATTCAACGTAAACGGGTAAGCGAGTATAACACTTATTTTAAGGTCAGGATGATTGAAAATGACAGACTGATCCCATTTACTCTGAACCAATGGTCAGAGCCTTTGAACGTATTCAATTACCGATTCAAAGGAAGGAAACGCAGTCTCATCGCATGTGTCATGTTCAATAATCCACCTTTCATTATCATGTATAGATGTACAACTCCAATTATAATTTTCCAAATCCACCATGTCAACGAAACCATGAAAACACTATACCATCAGATTAGTACATCAATCTACTTTTGTTCCTGACCATTACCGCTACTTAATTTTAATAGAAGCTCTTGGCTACTAACCTGACCTGTAGCCTGTGGAATCACTTCTTCGTAGTTGGCGGAATTCGTTACTATAATCGGCGTGACCGTGTGATAACCAGCAGCCTTAATCTGTGCTATATCGAACTCAAGCAACAGATCTCCCGCTTGAACTCTGTCCCCTTCCTTGATATGAGAGACAAAATGCTGCCCATCCAATTTAACGGTATCAACTCCCACGTGAACCAATATTTCAGCACCAGTGTCTGATACTACAGCCAAGGCATGTTTTTTCTTGAATGCAACGGTGACTGTACCGTCAAAAGGCGCTACGACTCTGCCTACTGCTGGTTCAATCGCAATCCCTTTACCCATCGCTCCTGATGCAAACGCCGGGTCTGGAACTTCCGACAATTCCACAATTGTTCCTTGGATTGGGCTAAATACAACTTCGTCCGAAGCATTCGTTGCACGAACAGGTTGCTCGGCGGATGCAGCAGGTTCAGTTTTTGTTTCTTCTTCAACCGGATCTTTAAAGCCCATGATGTACGTGAGTACAGCCGAAACAACAAAGGATACTACGATACCCAGAATCAATCCTGGGAAGCCTTGTCCACCTGGTCCGTAGAAGATTGGCAAGGTCAGTAGTCCCGGTGCACCGGATGCAAATGCTAATGTACCCGCTTGACCAATGATAGCTCCACCAACTGCACCACCGATTACCCCTGCAATGAATGGACGTTTCAGTGGTAGTGTTACCCCATAGATGGCCGGTTCCGTAATACCGAACAATGCAGTCAACGTTGATGATCCAGCCAGCGTTTTCAGTTTTTTGTTCTTGGTTTTCAGCATAACCCCAAAAGCAGCACCCGTTTGGGCAAAGATTGAAGCTGTCGCAGCTGGTTTAACACCATCCTGTCCATACACTGCAACGTTGTTGATAAATACTGGAATCAGACCCCAGTGTATTCCGAAGATAACGAGCAGCTGCCAGCTTGCACCCATAACGGCTCCTGCGAGCAATGGACTGAATCCAAATGCGGCAACCAGTCCAGCTGCAATTCCATTACCAACGTATACGCCAAATGGTCCAAATACCAACAGTGTCAGTGGTACCATAATCACTAGCAAAAACAATGGCGTAACAAAGTTTTTCACACTATCGTGAAGTGTTTTATTAAAGAATTTCTCCAACTTGCTCATAACAATGACAGCTAAAATGATAGGGATAACTGTAGACGAATAGTTCATCAAAATGACAGGGATACCGAAGAAATCCGTTGGTGTTCCCTCTGATTTCAACGTGACGATGGACGGATAGATCAGTGCTCCTGCAATCGTCATCGCTACAAACATATTCCCCTGGAATTTACGTGCTGTTGTAACCGCTAACAACAGAGGCAGGAAATAGAAGAGACTATCTGCTGCTGCATACAGAATTGTATATGTTGTTTCTGTCGTTTCCAGCCATCCGATATTGCTTGCAATCAACAATAACCCTTTTAGAATACCGGCTCCCGCCATTACACCCAGAAGTGGTGCAAAGATGCTGGATATGATATCGATAATACCTCCAAGGCCTTTGGCTGCTTTGCGAGGTTTTTCTTTATCTGACGAATCGTCCAGAATGTTACTGATCTGTCCAATGGCACTGTAGACTTCAGGCACCTTGTTGCCAACAACAACCTGGAACTGTCCTCCATTTTCTTTGACTGCGATGATGCCTTCTGTTTTCTCCAGCTTGGCCTTGTCTGCCTTGGCATCATCCTTCAATACGAACCGTAACCGTGTTGCACAATGAACCAGCGATTCCACATTTTTCTCACCGCCGACCAGTTCGACAATCTCTTTGGCCAGTTTCTCTTGACTCATGATCTGCACCCCCACTTTTTCTCAAACAGGCTCTTTACCGATTTTTTTGCACGCAAAAAACCTAAGCCTTGAGCAAGGGGGACACAATGATCCGGACCTTCTCATGACTTAGGTTTTGCCTGCATAACCAGTAACAATCCCAGTTAAATCGTATTCAATTCCTGTTAATCACATATTATTATAATTAAACCATATTTGTCAACATTTAAATATTATCGATTAACCACTCGTTCGATATGAACCGTCAGATACAATTTTTCTTCATTGGTCAGCTCATGGTTGTACTCTTTTTTGACAAACATCTCAATTTTCTCCGTACACGCTGCGGCATCCGGATGTTTCTCCTTGATCATGTCATAGAAATGATCATAGTTGTTATCGTAATGCGTACCATTGAGTACTCGCTGAGAGAAGAACTTCAAATGGGTAATGAAGCGAAAATAACTGAGAGAGTCCTCATCAAATTCCATTTTGAAATGATATTTCGCTATATTAATAATTTGCTGGATAAACTTCGTAATGTTCATCGTTGTAATGACTTCTTCGTTCATCTCTGCGTTAACAATATGAAGGGCAATAAAAGCGGCTTCGTCTGGTGGAAGTTCAATATTCATTCGAGTGTTGATCTGTTCCAGCGTCCTCAGGCCCAGTTCAAATTCAGGCTTGTATAATTGCTTGATCTCCCACATTAATGCGTTCTTGATCTCCACGCCTTCCCGATAACGTTCGATGGCGAAGTTAATATGATCCGTAAGAGATACATAGATGTTCTCATTCAGCTTTCGGCCCAGATTCTCACGCGCATACGTGATGATCTCTTCCACAATTTCAATCAGTTCCATCGGAACTTCACGCAGCAGCATTTTGAAATTATCGGATGTTTGTTTGTTTTTCAATGCAAATACTTTCTGGATGCGGGTTTCGTCTACTTTATCCCCCGGCTTTTTCTTAAAGGCAATCCCACGTCCCATCACCACAAGCTCTGCTCCATCCGCCTGATAGATGCTAATGACGTTATTGTTGATAACCTTAGCTATGTTCACTTCAATCCCCCCGTCACGTTCCACTCTCTTGGCAGTTATACATCGTCTTTTGGGCATACAAAAAAAACCTGAAGCATCACAAAATAAACAAGACATGGTGGTCTGCTTTTTTGGTGCTTAGGTTTTGCCTACGTCGTGTAGTAACAATCCCAGAAACGATATAATTGCGTCAAGTATAGCGCGAACCTGACTATATGTCAACGCTTTCAATGTGAAGACAATCGGAAGTCCCATGGTTATACAAATTGAACTAGAGAATATTTACACTAGCTACTCCGATGACAGAATAACCTTCCGATCGCTGTTATCCCCAGATTTTTCGATTCCCTTTTTAAAAGGGAAAATCCGGTGAAAGCGTATGCTTCCGATGTAGCTTTCTTGCAGAAAGCTTGTAGGCGAACGTTTCGCTTCTCCAGCTTTTTTCTGTCCTCTCCGTTTTGTGTAAATGTTTAGTTCAATTGATATAGATGAAACTTCCGATGTTTTATTGCTGTACAAGGCCATTTTAATTCAGAAAAATATAAACTAAGCCTCACCCAGGTTTGTTCCGTTGGATTCGATCACATTTTTGTACCATTCAAAACTCTTCTTCTTCAAGCGTGTCAGCTCACCTTGACCTTCATTATCACGATCCACGTAAATGTAGCCATAACGTTTTCTCATCTCACCTGAGGATGCACTTACAATATCAATAGGTCCCCAGCTAGTGTAACCAATGATGTTCACCCCATCCTGAATGGCCTCACCCATTTCAGCTACATGTCGTTTCAAGTAGTCAATCCGGTATGCATCATCCACTTCACCTTCTGGTGTAACCACGTCATTGGCACCAAATCCATTTTCAACAACAAACAGAGGCTTCTGATAACGATCATGTAGTTGATTGGCGGTAATACGGAATCCTTTGGGATCAATCGTCCAACCCCATTCAGACTTCGCCAGATATGGATTGGCTACCGAGCCAAATACATTACCACTGGTCATATTTTTGATAACTTCCGGATCGGTGCTGGTTGTACGACTTGAATAATAGCTGAACCCGATATAATCTACGGTATGATTCTTCAAGATTTCCGCATCACCCGGCTGCATAACAATGTTCAACCCGTGATCTTTGAAGAAACGTTTGGCGTAACCCGGATATTCCCCACGTGACTGCACATCGATGAAGAAATAGGACTCCCTGTCTTTTTCCATGCCCTGGAACACATCTTCCGGATTACAAGTATACGGATAGAAGCTTCCTGCGGCGAGCATGCACCCGATCATGGCACCGGGAATAATCTCATGACATGCCTTGACTGCCAATGCACTTGCAACCAGTTGATGGTGAGCAGCCTGATATTGAATTTCCTTGATGTTATCCCCTTCATTGAATGCCAGCCCCGCCCCAAGGAACGGAAGATGTAGCAGCATGTTAATCTCATTGAATGTCATCCAGTATTTCACCTTGTCTTTGTACCGTGTGAATACCGTTGTAGCGTACGTCTCGAATAGCGTTACCAGCTCACGACTTCTCCAGCTGCCGTACTTCTCGATCAGATGTACAGGCACATCGAAGTGAGCTAATGTAACCACAGGTTCAATGCCGTTTTTCAACAATTCATCAAACAGGTTATCGTAAAATTGCAATCCGGCTTCATTCGGCTGTGCATCTTCTCCTGTCGGGAAAATCCGTGCCCAGGCAATGGAGACACGCAGTACCTTGAATCCCATTTCGGCAAACAGAGCGATATCTTCAGGGTAACGGTGATAGAAATCGATCGCTTCATGTGAAGGATAGAACTCGGTAGCGAGCGGCGTAAAAGCCGGAACATGACCTTTCATAATGCTTCTGCGGTTCTCTCCTATTGGCAGCAAGTCGACGATACTCAGCCCTTTGCCATCTTCCAAATACGCGCCCTCCGCCTGATTCGCAGCAATGGCTCCACCCCACAAAAAGTCTTTAGGAAATTTAAAATTCGTCATCATCATTCTCCTTCCAAATATGTAGTTCAGATACCCGCTCAAATCGTTAGAAATACAAAAAACCCAAACCAGCCTGGATACACGAAATTGTGTAAACAAGCCAGCTCAGGTTATGCCCATATCGGTAACATTCCCAGATCACGATTATGCGGATTGGATAAAACTTTAGCAAGAATCAGAACCGTTGTCAACATCTTGAAACTGGTTTACCTAAGAACTACCCTTACGATATTCGATAGAACTCAGCACAGGTGCCGCCAAAAATCATCTGTTGATCTGACACAGATAAGGAATGAATGTGAGCCGTAATGATACCGTATACATCAGCATACGCAGCTGAAACGTTGCTTACGGGCCAGTCGGACCCGAACATTAATCGTTCCGCACCAAAGGCTTCTATGGCGATATCCAGATAGGGTGTAAAGTCCTTTGAAGTCCAATTTGCCCAGTCTGCTTCTGTCACCATCCCTGAAAGTTTGCAGTACGCATTTGGTTGTGCGGCCAATGACTCCAGTGCTTCTTGCCATGGTGAGAGTATCCCTGATTTTATGTCGGGTTTGGCTAGATGATCAAGTACAAATCGCTGTTCAGGAAACGCCTTAACCAGTTCAACGGCATAAGGCAGCTGCTCCTTGGATACCAATAGATCATAGGCCAAATCATATTCTTTGAGCAATGAGATCCCCCGCTGAAAATCTTCTCTCAATACATACTGAAGATCAGGTTCATCCTGTATGACATGACGCACCCCCTTTAGATACGGGTTGGACACGAGCAGTTCAAGCTGGTTTCGAACATTCTCTGAACAAAGATCCACCCATCCGACAACACCTTTGATAAACTCGTATCGATCTGCCAGCTGCAGAAGCCACTCGGTTTCTGTCAGTGATTGTCTGGCTTGTACCGCAATACATCCATCCAGTCCTGTTTGGACCAATAAAGGTTCAAGATCTTTCGGAAGAAAAGATTGACGAATGGCTTTCATCTCTTCTCCAATCCATCCGTACTCGGCGACATTGTATTCCCAGAAATGTTGATGTGCGTCCAGCTTCATATTACATCCCTCCAAGGGTAGTTGAATCTAATTATTGTTTGAATGCAATTATATCATCTTCATTCCAAATAGAAGCATGATCTTCACAACAACAGATAACCCAAATCACTAATTATCACATGAGTTTTATTTCAATTGTGCGGGTATCCCCCTATATGTAATCATGATATATTAAATTCCGAAAACGCTTTCAATACATAATTCGGTGGTGATCCCAGTATTGAACAAGTCATGATTTGATTCGAGTTGAGCTCCATTCTCACTATTGCTTAACTTCTATTCAAGTTTAATTATTCTATCTGATAAGGAGATTACGTTGATGAAAAAAAACCGTAAACCGGTCCTCTCTCTTACACTTGTAACGGCCATGATTCTGTCCCTGTTCTCCTCCGCTATGGCTTCCGCTGCAACAGACAACAGTGAACAGGCCAGTACCTCAGCCGCACCAAGCAAAATGCAGGCCTATGTGAACGCCATGGAGCCTGGCTGGAATCTGGGTAACTCTCTCGATGCCGTTGGTGAGGATGAGACAGCCTGGGGCAATCCGCGCATTACAAAGGAACTGATTCAATCGATCGCAGATGAAGGCTACAACAGTATCCGTATTCCTGTGACCTGGGAAGCCCACATCGGTGGCGCACCCGACTACACAATTGATTCCGCTTACATGAATCGGGTTCAAGAAGTGGTAAACTGGGCCCTCGATGCGGATCTCTATGTCATGATCAATCTTCACCATGATTCCTGGCGCTGGATCAGTTACATGGAGAAAGACCATGACAACGTGCTTGCACGTTACAACGCTGCTTGGACTCAGATTGCCGACAAGTTCAAAGACGCTTCCGACAAGCTCATGTTCGAAAGTGTTAATGAACCTCGCTTCTCTGAGGGCGGTACAACAGATGCGGCTATTGGATATCGCATGCTGGAAGAGTTGAATACTTCTTTTCACAAGATTGTAAGAACTTCGGGTGGGAATAACGAGACACGTCCACTTGTTCTTCCGACGATGCATACCTCTTCTGCTCAACCGGACCTGGATGCCTTGAATAAGACCATTCAAAAATTGAATGACAGCAATATTATTGCAACCGTTCACTACTATGGGTTCTGGCCCTTCAGTGTGAATATTGCAGGTTACACCAAGTATAACGAGGAAGTACAGAAAGACATTACCGATACATTTGATCGGGTATACAATGCTTTCACAGCCAAAGGCATTCCGGTTATCGTTGGTGAGTATGGTTTGCTTGGTTTTGACCAGCACACAGGTGTCATTGAACAAGGGGAAAAGCTGAAATTCTTCGAATTCGTTGGACAATATCTGCGTCAGAAACAGATGACAACGATGTTGTGGGACAACGGACAGCACTTCGGGCGCACAAACTTTACTTGGTCTGATCAGGAACTATTTGATACGATGAAAGCAAGCTGGACGGGTCGCTCATCCACAGCTGAAACGGACCTCGTATATCTTAAACAAAATGAAACCATTCAAGATAAAAAAGTAAAACTTAATCTGAACGGCAACAAATTCAATTCTTTGAAGAATGGCACTACCCCTCTTGTCAGAGGTAAAGACTATACGATCAAAAAAGATGTAATTACGTTGAAATCCAATCTGTTAACCAAATTGACAGCCTCTGGTGATTTAGGCGTAAATGCCACACTTACAGCAGGGTTCAACGAAGGTGCTGACTGGAACTTCAACATCATTAAATATGACACGCCTAAGTTAAACGATGCAACAGGTACAACCAGTGCATTTGCCATTCCGACTACGTTTAACGGGAACCAACTGGCAACGATGGAAGCAACATATGCAAACGGAGAAAACGCCGGTCCACAGAACTGGACTTCGTTCAAAGAATTCTCCTACACATTTAGCCCAGATTACGAACGTAATGTGATTGAGCTGAAACCTAACTTTTTCAATGAAACCAATGATGGCGAAGTCACGCTTAAGTTCCATTTCTGGAACGGAGATGTGCTGACGTACAAAATCACGAAAAATGGAACCAGCGTTGTTGGCGTAACTTCCAAATAAGAACTTATCTAACGTTCTGCTCAGAGCTTAAAGCTCTGGCAGAACGTTTTTGTTTTTGTTTCACAATTGATCGAATAACGTACAAGTGCCCCTTCATACCTTTACACTAACTAGGATTGAGGGGGAAATATCATGTTTAAACGTGTAGACCGTCTTGCCATCGAACTACCCATGTCGAATAATCCGGATCCTAATGGAGCCAGTGCAGTTCAAGAGCTGCTCGGTGGAAAGTTCGGGGAAATGTCAACATTGAATAACTATATGTTTCAGTCATTCAATTTCAGAGGCAGATCCAAGCTGCGTCCTTTTTACGACATTGTTGCAAGTATTACCGCTGAGGAATTCGGCCATGTCGAACTTGTCGCCAATACGATTAACCTGATGCTTGAAGGTTCGACTTCACCAGGCGACCCGGACTCCACTCCTTTGCGGGTAGGCAAAGATGCACGGATGACTTCACATTTTATTGAATCGGCCCAGACAGCGCTTCCTTATGACTCCATGGGAAGACCCTGGAATGGTTCGTATGTCGTGAGCAGTGGCAATCTGATCTTCGATCTGCTGCATAATTTCTTTCTTGAATGCGGCGCCAGAACCCACAAAATGAGAGTCTACGAAATGACGGACAACAAGACAGCCCGAGAAATGACAGGTTATCTGCTTGTACGTGGCGGTGTTCACGTTCTTGCGTATGCCAAGGCACTGGAAATTGCAACGGGTGTGGATGTAACGAAAATGTTCCCTATTCCAAGGCTGGATAACAAAGCTTTTGAAACAACACGGAAATGGGAAGCAATGGGAGAACATCGCAGGCTGTACACGTTCAGTGACAAGGATTATCAGGGCATTGCCCAGATCTGGAAAGGCGTGCATCCAACGGATGGTGGCAAACTGGAGGCTTTTGCCGGCTTGCCGGGTTATGGAGGGCCGGTACCTGAGCTGCCTGATCTGCCGGAAGAATTTGCGCCAGGAATATCTGCGGAAGATCTGATGCAGATTGCAGAGCGGCTGAAACGGCACGCTGGTCTGTAGTCCCTCGATTAACGTTTGTTTATTCATAGGGCGTAGATTGGATCATTGTAAACTGGTGCTACCTTGTGTGCTAGAACTCTTTGTTTAATTAGATTACAGATGATCTGTTTCTTCGATTTCAATCGGCTGTACACAAAAAAAGGGAAACGGAAGAGATACATCTCTACCATTTCCCTTATTACATGCCACTATTGTGGCTCAGTAAATTTAACGATTAATACTGCTTCCCTATTGGCATGAACATGGCCTGATGACGTTGCTGTAACCGTTGCTATCGCTTCGTTTCCACTTGGGATCAACACGGGTGTAATCAACGGCAAACCAGCTGCCTGAATGACATCCATGTCAAATTCAATCAACAATTGGCCTGCAGTTACACGATCTCCGCTATTCACATGTGCGGTAAAGCCGTTACCTTTCAGTCCAACCGTATTAATTCCGATATGAACCAGCATCTGTACACCTGTTTCATGCTCCAAGATCACCGCATGTTTACTCTTGTTCATCACATGCGCAATGACACCATCAAATGGTGCATACACTTTGCCTTCTGATGGCTCAATGGCGATACCCTCACCCATGTGTTTTTCCGAGAACGCCGGGTCAGGAACCTGCTCCAGAGCAACGATGGTTCCGTTCATCGGCGCAGCGATTTCGAGCATTTCTACCTTAGGACGATTGCTTGTAATGACATTACTAGTTGAATTGACTTGTAGATCAGAATCCATATTATTAACTTCAGTTGATGACATTCCACTATTGACGTGGCTCACCGATTCCTCTGCAACTGGTTGATCTTTGTACCCGAAGAACCAGGTAAGTGAAAATGCAATCGCCATGGCAACCACGTTGGACAAGATGTACAATGGCAGTTGGCTGTTCAGATAGAGCAATGTTCCCGGAATAACCGTTACAGCCATGCCTGTACCTTGCAGATGGAACAAGGAAGCGATAAAACCACCTACACCACCACCAACCAATCCCATAATAAATGGTTTCATATAACGCAAGTTAACACCAAAGATGGCTGGCTCGGTAATGCCCAGAAATGCGGACAAGGACGAAGGTAATGCCAGTGCTTTGAGCTTCGTATTCTTGGTCTTCAGACCGACTGCGAGACAAGCCGCTCCTTGTGCTGCCATCGCACAGGTGATGATCGCATTGAACGGATTGAATCCCGTTTTCTCCAATAGCTGAATCTCCAGGAAATTAAAGATGTGATGTACACCGGTAACGACAATAATCTGATGGAAGAATCCAATGATGATACCTGCGATGCCAAACGGAAGATCCAATACGGCAGTTGTTCCATGCAGCACCCACTCTTCCAGGGAATGGAATACGGGACCAATCGCGAAAAGTCCAAGCGTAATCATGACAGTTAACGTAATAAAAGGCGTCAGAATTAAATCAAGCGCCTCAGGCACTCGTCTTCTCAGAACCTTCTCGAACTTGGCTCCAATCAAACCAACGAAGAATGCAGGCAGAACAGATCCCTGATAACCCACGACAGGTATGAAGCCGAACATATGCAGCGGCTCTGCTGATCCATCTGCCACCGCATAAGCATTGGGGAGTGCCGGATTGACCAGCATTAACCCTAATACGATACCAAGTACCGGACTTCCGCCGAATACGCGGAAGGCGGACCACGCTACAAGTGCAGGCAGGAATGCAAATGCCGTATCCGTCAGGATCTGAGTGAACAACAGGAAATTGGCCGAGATATCATCAGGTGTTGCACCGAACAACGCCAAAATCTCATTCTGGGTAAGTAATCCGCGCAATCCCATGAACAAACCTGTAGCTACCAGTACGGGAATGATGGGAACAAATACGTCACCAAACGTGCGGATAGCCCGTTGAAATGCGTTGCCTTCCTTTTTCCCCTGACTCTTCACATCATCCTTGGACGATCCTTCGATTCCCAGCTTCTCGACCTCTTCAAAGATTCGATTCACCGTTCCTGTACCGAAGATAATCTGATATTGACCCGAGTTGAAAAAAGCGCCTTTCACCTTCGCGATGTTCTCGACCGTTTTCTGATCAATCTTCTCTTTATCTTTCACCATGATGCGAAGACGAGTTGCACAATGTGCAAAAGATGCGATATTCTCTTTGCCCCCGATGGCATGAATGACTTCCTGGGCAATGCGTTGATTCTCCGACATGTTATCTCATTCCTCTCACGTAATCCTTAATAAAGCCATTGTGTTGCTTCAAAATCAGCTTTGCCTCCGCGTGCAAACAAACGAATATCCACGCTGTCCCGTCTTGGGAAAATCCGGCTGGTAAAGACCTCTACCCCATCGTTCACAAAGATCTCGACTGAAGATGAATCCACGAACAGACGGAACTTAATCACATCCGCAGTAAGTGTGCACCGCCGTATCGCGCCATTTTGTTCTGACAGCTCGGCACCAGACATCGTCCGATCCAGAATAACTTTCTGCTGAATCCGATCATACAGAAGAACCGTTTTTTCCGTTTCACTTGCTCGGAACTCAATGCCTACAATCTCTGCACCTACATTACTTATCTCGCAAATCAGCTCATAGGCAATTCCCTTGAAACCAGCGAATGAACGACTTTCATTATCCATTGTTGCGCGAATATGTGTGCCTTCCTCTTGCTTGCGCAATTGCTCCATCTCTGCAACCGGTTGTTGAATTAACTTCCCGTCTCGGAGTGACAACTGCCGGGGAATGGTCAAGCAATGAGCCCAACCGCTATCGTCTGTCGGATACGCCAGATCGGGGAGTCCCATCCAACCAACCAGAATACGTCTTCCGTCCGGACCTTGCATGGTCTGCGGAGCATAGAAATCGAATCCACGATCCAACTCCTGAAATTCACCATGTGTGAACTCTCTCGTCTGGAGATTAAGCGACTCACCGATCAGATAACCGGACTGAAAAATATTCTGATAATGATCTCCTGCAGCATCTAACCCTTGTGGGGAAAAGACAAGTACACCTTTCCCGTCCATCTCCATATAATCCGGGCACTCCCACATATAACCGAAGGAAGTTAATTGTGTACGAATTTCACCTAGGAACTCCCAGTTTTTCAGATCAATTGAGCGATACAGCACTGTACATCCCGTCTCGTCTGTTCTCTGCGCACCAATAATACAATAATACGTGCCTCCTTGTTGCCACACCTTGGGATCTCTGAAGTGTTCCGTATATCCGGCTGGCACAGACGAGATCACGGGATCATTAAGTTTGGTTACTGAACCGCTTTCATCCATGACTGCCAAGCATTGATACGGATGTCTGACCCAGTCCTCATCCCTCGTATTTCCTGTGTACATCAGATGCAACTTGCCGTCTTTTTCAATCGCACTGCCGGAATAAGCTCCGTGCGAGTCATATCGGCCACCCGGTTCGATTCCAATCCCGACATTTTCCCAGTTCACCAGATTCTTTGAGCGGGTATGATACCAGTATTTCATGCCGTGTTCTGTCCCAAGTGGAAACCACTGATAGAACAGATGATAATAGCCTTGATAATATGCAAAGCCGTTAGGATCATTAAGCAGACCTGTTATCGGCTGAATGTGATAACTCTGTCTCCATGGACATTCGGATATCTGTGCTTCAAGCTTTCCAATCTCTCCAGGCTCCGCTTGCTCAATTCGTCTGTAGCGCTGCTCTCTAGTCATTTTCATAGCTGTTCTCCATTCAAAATATAGGAACCGGTTCCGTTCAATGCAAAAAAAATAATTCCATATGGCATTACTGCCTGCCCGTGTTCGCATATCCACATTGGATATTTACAGTGGAACCGGTTCGATGGAATTATCATAAAGGATGTTTTTATAATTTGTCAACGCTTTCTCGAGGAATAAGTTCTATATCAAGTACTGTCCGTTCCTCTACCGACTCACCTTTCACCAGACGAATAATGTGATTTGCCGCTACTTGACCTGCCTGTAAATAATGATATTTCACAGTCGTCAGCGTGGGGTGAATCATCTCCGTAATATCATACCCGCCAAATCCCGTAACAGACAAATCTTGCGGTATACGAATTTTATTGGAGAAAGCAGTCTTCATCACACCCAGTGCGATATTATCCGTTGCCCCTACAATGATCGTTGGTGTGATTTCTTTCAGAATGGCTTCAGCAGTAACGATGGCTTCCGACATCTTGAAGCTCGTCTCATAATACTTCACTTCACATCCACCACACTCGGCGATTGCTCGCTGGAACCCTTGTTTACGATAGATCCCTACCGCCCGATCTTTCTCGCTAACCCCCATATACACGATCTTGCGATGCCCCTGTTCGACAACATATCTGCCCATCTCATAACCCGCCTGATCATCATTGTGGACCAGACTGTGCAGTTGCTCATGCTGCTGTCCTACCAATAACACCGGAATCCGTATATCCTCAACGGCCTTCAGATGTGCTTCGGTCACTTCAGCAGCCAGCAGAATAATACCCGATACCTTCTGGCGTGCAAAATCATAGATGGCATCAATCTCACGCTGCATGTCCTGACTCGTATTTGCGATCAGCATCTGATACTGATTACTCCGCAGTTCTTCATCAATTCCAATCAATGTTTGGGATGTTGCAAAAGAATCGAGACGTGGCACAACCGTACCGATAATACTGGTCTTCTTTGCCTTCAGACTCTGTGCAAATGTGTTGGGAACATAATTGTATTGTTTGATAATGCGCTCAATCTTCTGGCGTGTATCTTCACTAACCGATCCGCCATTCAGGAAGCGAGAGACCGTGCTTTTTGCCACACCTGCCATCTGAGCGATATCAGAAATCGTTTTATTCATAAAGACTCCTCTTATTTTCATTAGCTATATAAATTGAACTCAAGAATATTCACACTTCCCACTCCGATGACAGAACAACCTTCCGATCGCTGTTATCCCCAGATGTTTTGATTTTCTTTTTCAAAGGTGAAAATCCGGAGATAAAGGCAGGTTTATGCTTTCGAAGTAGCTTTCCATTGAAAGCTTTTAACTCCGCTTCTTCAGGTTCTTTCTGTCCTCTACGTTCTCGTGTGAATGTTTAGTTCAATCCATATAGTTTACCTTATATTATACTTCGAATCGCAAACCCGTGGCGAATTTGATCCAACCTCACTGATCGTACATCTATTGTACATTCCCAATGTAATAGCAAAAGCCCGATGGCAATGTGACGTTCATACAGATGTATGATCCGACATTCATCAGGCTCTTACGTTTCCATATACACGTTTGCACAGACCATCAGGGCAAGGGTAATCCCTATCCTGCTGACTCAGACCTCAATAATTATTGGCAAGATCATAGGTCTTCTCTTTGTTTGAGCATAAATATAGTGACCGATCTCGTCTTTCAGCTTTCTTTTGATCACATTCCACTGATTCACCCCAGCCCCGGTCAACTCACCCATCTGGTTTAGAACCAGCTCATGAAGTTCATGCATGAATTCTTCCGAGTCCTTGACAAACACAAACCCTCTGGAGATAATTTCGGGTGAACTAACCATTTGTTTTTCCGTTTTGCTCAGTGTAGTCACAATCACCAGCATGCCATCGGATGACAGTTGCCTGCGGTCACGCAGCACAATATTGCCGACATCACCCATGATCAGACCGTCTACGAGACTATTTCCTGATGCAATTTTGGGACCCAGCGAAGCAATGCCGTCTTTATACTGGACCATATCCCCATTATTCACGATAAACACATGTTCACGCTCTATACCTACGGATTCAGCAAGCAGCCTGTGTTGATACAACATGCGAAACTCACCGTGGATCGGAATCAGATAATCCGGTTTCATCAGGGTTAACATCAATTTGAGTTCTTCCTGACTGCCGTGTCCGGATACATGCATTCCTGCTGCACCACTTGAACCATATATCACACGTGCTCCAAGAACATACAGGTTATCAATTACATGTGCAAGATTCCTCTCATTGCCCGGAATGGCTCCCGCAGCAATAATGACCGTGTCTCCGGCGTTAATTCTTACGTGAGGATGTTTACCGGATGCCAAACGTGACAATGCTGCCATCGCTTCTCCCTGGCTACCGGTGCATAATACAACGACTTGTTCAGGTGGAAACTGATCCGAATCGATAGCTTCAATCAACAATCCGTCAGGAACTTGCAAATACCCCAATTCACTGGCCACCGATACTACATTCACCATACTTCTTCCCAACAGTGCTAGTTTGCGCCCCGTCTCGAATGCTGCATTCACAATCTGCTGTACCCTGCTGACATTCGACGCAAAGGTGGAGATAAACACTTTTTGTTTTGCACGGATAAAGGCATCCAGAATGTGATCCCCCACAACACGCTCGGAAGGTGTAAATCCGGGTCTTTCTGCATTGGTACTCTCGGAGAGCAAAATATGGACACCCTGTTTGCCAATCTCGGCCATGCGGTGCAGATCAGGGAATGGCCCGTTAACCGGGGACATATCAAATTTAAAATCTCCGGTATGCACAACATTGCCGGCAGGAGTTTGGAAGAAAATTCCAAGACAATCCGGAATACTATGACTGGTCGCGAAAAAGGAAACCTCGATCTCACCCAAAGTAATGCTGGACTTGGCATCAATTGTGTGCAGGTCTGCCTTGCGTAGCAGACCATGTTCTTTTAGTTTAAGTTCAATTAATCCACGTGTAAGTCTGGAAGCATATACAGGGATATTCATTTGTTTTAGCAAGTAAGGAATACCGCCAATATGATCTTCGTGTCCGTGGGTAACCACAAGAGCTCTTACTTTATCCAGGTTCTCCAGCAGATAGGTTACATCCGGAATAATCAGATCAATCCCTGGCAAGGTCTCATCCGGAAACTTCGAACCACAGTCAATCACGATAATGTCCTGATTGTACTGGATGAAATACATGTTCTTCCCTATTTCATTCACGCCACCAAGTGCAGCAATGTACAGTTTGTTGTGGGCTAGATTCAACTCTATTAATCCTCCTCTGCGTAGCAAACTTGTGCAATACATATCCATATTCCTAGTATGGAAGTTATCGCCTCACTTATGCATTCCAGAGTGATAATGCCAAAAAACCACCGCGGGAATATCCATCCCGCAGTGGTTAGATTTACACCAATGATTTATCACGTTGCAACAATACGTCTTGTTCATAGGTTTTGATATCGGTGATCCACTTTTCACGAACGGGAACGCCTTGCTGAGCACAATAGTAATCCCAGATTGCGCCAAACGGATAGGATTTGAACTCTTCCGTTAACGCGAGACGCAGGGTGTAATCTCCGTCCAACTCCGCTTGTTTCAGAGCATCCACTGGTTCCAGCATCGCACGGAGAAGGGCTTTGATCGTGTTGCGAGTACCCACAACCCATGCAGCCACACGGTTAATGCTCGCATCAAAGAAATCCAGTCCAATATGCGTGGTCCCAAGCAGATCATGTCGAACCAGTTCACGTGCGATTTCCAGCAACTCATCGTCCATGATCACTACATGGTCACTGTCCCAGCGCATCGGGCGGCTCACGTGAAGCAGAATGCCACTTGTAAACAAAGATAAGGACGACAGTTTATTGGAAATAACCTCTGTTGGATGAAAATGGCCCGCATCCAGGCAGATTAACGTATCATTTTGCAAACCGTAACCCATATAAAATTCATGTGAGCCCACCACATATGCTTCCGAACCCAGACCAAACAGCTTGCTCTCTACCGCGTCCAGGTTATGCTCCGGATTAAGCGCTTCGGCGAATACTTCGTCCAGCGATGCCTTGAGACGTTTACGTGGTGTCAGCCGATCAACCGGATTATCCTTGAATCCGTCCGGTACCCATACATTGGTTACACAAGTCTGACCAAGCTGTTCCCCGAAGTAAGCACCAATCCGGCGGGACGCCTTGCAGTGATCAATCCAGAACTTGCGAATCTCAGGGTCTGGATGACTGAGCGTGAAGCCGTCACTTGATTTTTCATGGGAAAAACATGTTGGGTTAAAGTCCAGACCGAGTCCTTGTTCTTTGGCCCACTTCACCCAGTTCTCATAATGCTTCGGTTCAATCTGATCCAGTTCAACCTGCTCGTCTGTATCCGTGTAGATCGCGTGCAGATTGACCTTATGTTTGCCGGGAATCAGAGCAAAAGCTTGCTCCAGGTCGTTACGAAGTTCCGCAGGTGTTGTTGCAGCCCCCGGATACTGACCTGTAACGGAAATCCCGCCTGTTAGCTCCCCATCCTTATTCAGAAAGCCTTTGACATCATCGCCTTGCCAGCAGTGTACGGATACTTTGATCTCCGCGAGTTTGTTCAGCACCTCGTCCGTATCAATTCCGTGCTGGGCATACAATGCCTTGGCTGCTTCATACGCTTGCTTGACTTGGTTATCCATCCGCAAGAACCCTCCTATTTTAACGTGTAAATGCTGCCGGTACACCGCCATCAATGGTCATCATGCATCCGGTTGTTTTTTCGGATTTCGAAGAAGCAAAGAAGGCAATTCCTTCCGCAATATCTCTTGGATAGATATTCACGAGCAATGTCGTCCGTTTGCGATAATACTCTTCCAATTGATCCGGTTCAATTCCATATGCCGCTGCTCGTTCATTTCTCCAGGAACCGTTCCAGATCGCTGAACCCTGTAGAATGGCATCCGGAAGAATGGTGTTGACACGAATGCCATACTCTCCACCTTCTGCTGCAATACAACGTGCCAGATGTGCTTCCAGCGCTTTCGCTGAACTGTAAGCAGAAGCACTTTTACCTGCATACACCGAGTTCTTGGACCCGATAAATACCATGCTTCCCCCAATGCCCTGTTGTTTCATCAGCTTGAATGCTTCACGAGCCACGAGGAAATACCCTGTGCCCAGTACATTCATATTCAGGTTCCATTCTTTCAGGGACGTTTCGTCAAATGGGCTAGATGTCGCCAATCCTGCATTGTTCACGATGATATCTACTCCGCCATATTGCACCGCAACATCTGCATACGCAGATTGAACAGCTTCCTCATCGGTCACGTCCATTTTCAGCGCATAAGCACGATTCGCACCGTACTGATCATTAATTTCCTGTGCTACCTTCTGTGCGCCTTCCAGATTGAGATCAGCGAGCACCACATGCGCGCCTTCGGATACCAATCTACGCGCTGTTTCACTTCCGATACCACCTGCGCCGCCTGTAATAAACGCCACTTTACGGGAGAATTCAGTTTCTGCCGGGGCCAGAGACAATTTGTACAGTTCCAGCGGCCAGTACTCCACATTGTAAGACTCGTTTGCACTGAGCGATACGAATTGACCCAAGCTAGTAGCTCCACGCATAACGGCAATGGCTCTGTGATACAACGCTCCGCTTACTTGGGAAAGCGCCCAGCTCTTGCCTGTGTTGATCATACCCACACCTGGAATGAGGATAACGCGTGGTGCCGCTTCAAACATGACATCCCCTTCGTTTTTGTTGCTCTCAAAATACTGCTGATATTGCTCTTTGTAGGCAGCCACACCTTCTACCAGCTTGGCTTTTAAACCTTCAATATCTTCCGCATCCGGTGTCCAATCGATGAACAGAGGTACCACTTTGGTATGTACCAGATGATCCGGGCAAGCTGCACCCACCTGAGACAATTCCGGAGAATCTGCTCCCCCCACAAAAGCAAGTACGTCCTCTTGATCATCAAAGGACAAAATCATTTTTTTGCTATCCGATACTGCTCCACGAATTGTTGGCATCACACGTGATACGATCTGACGACGAACATCAGCGGCAAGTGCCGGGTGTTTCACACCACCAAACAAACGTTCTTCGTTCACCCGTGCTTCAATGAAAGCTTCTGCTTCATTAATGATCTTGATTGTCTGAGCATAACATTCTTCGGATGTTTCACCCCAAGTCACAAGTCCGTGTTTTTCCATCAGTACAAGTTCCGCATTGGGATTCGAGAATACGCTTTCAGCTATCATTTTAGATAACGTAAACCCTGGACGTACGTAAGGCACCCATACAAAACGATCACCGTAAATCTCTTTTGCCAATTCCTTGCCGTTATTGGCACAACACAGGCTGATAATCGCATCTGGATGAGTATGATCCACATGTTTATATGGAAGGAACGCATGCAGAAGAGTCTCGATGGAGGCGCGCGGGTGTTTGGCATCAATCATGCAAT
The DNA here is from genome assembly GCF_050990605.1 of Paenibacillus amylolyticus. Taxonomy (GTDB): domain Bacteria; phylum Bacillota; class Bacilli; order Paenibacillales; family Paenibacillaceae; genus Paenibacillus; species Paenibacillus amylolyticus_H. The sequence continues at coordinate 2,745,983 of NZ_CP158832.1, read as the reverse complement.
GTCCCAGATATTCAACCATCTCTTCATCCGACATCGATTCACGTTCAATTAATGGTCGAATGTCTTCGAGCCCAAGTCCAGTAAAATGTTTTGCTTCCATGGAACCCAGATCTGAGCCGCTGCCTTTCACATACATTACTTCTACATCACGACCACGAAAATCCTTTACTGTCGTTTTGGTAGATGTATTACCACCGTATATGTTACATACACTGCGATCAGAACCAATGAGATTAGATCGGTAAACCAACTGCTCAAGTCCTGTTGTTTTCTCAGATGCCTGCGATGCATTCCATAAACTCTGTACCATTTGTTTACCTCCGATAATGTTTGTTTTATTCCTAATCCGAGTTTAACATCTTTGTTTTATTTTGAAAACAAAATATTTTAAAACTAAACGGAAATAATCAAAAGGCATCACCGATTGAGGTATATTATTAAAAAAACACCCTGACGTGAACGTCAGAGTGTTCCTGTTTCATTGGCGGATTAGAAAATCCCGGCTTTCTGGGAAGTGTTTTTAATACCATAGGTATCATTAACTACGGTGTTGCCAAAGCTCGTTAAGCTTCCGTTCGGACCTGTCGCCATGTCCAGATAATTCAGACCTGAACTGTTTCCGTACCAAGACCAGGCAAGCCAACCTACCCCTTTTTCCTGACCATATCTCATGATGGCATACTCGTCCACATCACCGTTTGTGTGGTATCCTCCGAATTCACCAATGATCAGAGCCAATCCTTTGTTCAACACATTCTCCATATTGGCTTTGACCGTTGCAGCATCTTTGCCAGCATACTCATACATATGAATGGAGAAGACGGTATTTTTCTGGGCATCTGCGGCAAATACACTTTGTCCATAATCCACGATGGATTGAGGGAATTGTCCCCATCCGGCTGCATCCACAATTAACGTATTTTTGATTCCTGCATTTCTTAGTTTAGGAATGGCTTTTTTGTAACCGTCAGCCCACGCGCTTCCATTCCACGTACCATACCATTCATTGGCGATGTTGACGATTACCCGATCTTCTTTGCCAATCAAAGCTTCCTTAATGCTAATCCAGTAGTTGACTGCCGCATCCAGTGAATTATAGTCATCTTTCCCTGTGGCGTCATGTACTTCGAGTACAGCAATCATTTTATTTTGGTTAACCACATTAATAATATTTTTAACAGCGTTCAGATCATCTTTGGTGTACAGGCTGCCATTCGAAAGAACTATACGTACTGTATTGGCACCTGTTTTGGCGATGGCAGGGATCGCGGTATTCAAATCATTCTTGAACCAGGAATGTCCGTGATTAACACCTCTCATGACAAAAGCCTTGCCTGTGGAATCGTATAACTTGTTCCCGTTTACATAAAATCCTGTGGCTGCAGATGCTTTGGGGGCTGCACTCCCCAATACCATGAACATGAGAGCAGCAATAACCGTGAAGATTGTACACTTTTTCAGATTAACCATTCGTTTGGAACCTCCTGAATTTTAATTTTTTTATTTCAATTAACCCTGCTCTAGGCAATAAGTTAACTAAAATCGTTGGTTATAGAAGTTTGGTAACAAACCAGTAAATAATAACCTTATTAAGTTGCGAAATTTAGTTTATACAAACCTTATCGATAAGGTTATGAATTCATAATAAATTGAAAACGCTTACTAAGCAAGTCTTTTTTACCATGATTAGGGATCTTTTCTTATTATACACATCAAAAAAAGGCTCTTTCCCTTCACAACTACTCAGAGAAAGACCCCTTTGTATCCTAAACATCAGTTACTCTTGGATTTTGCTTGATGCGAACTAAGCATCTTCCCTACCTGCTAGCACCAAACCAACCCGGTACTGTGGCCTCACCCAAATCTCATTAAACTTCCCAATCTCCACACCCTCAAATCGCTCTACATAAGCCTGATTCACATAACTCTCAGTCGTTCCTCTTCGAATTGGGGTTATGGACAAACGAAGCGCGTGCTCGGCCAGCAAATGACGGGACTGTTTCAAACCAAGCATCCAGCTATGCCCATAGTGAATATGATCTGTTAACATCTGATGATGAATATGTGCTGCTGCAACATCTCCTTCATAATCAATCTCAACCCACACGTCATCTACCTGTTCCGGCCACGCGGTATCCAATCTCAATGTCGCTGCGTACTCTTTGGGATAATTAACCTCTACAGCAGGCTCGTAAGGCGAAACTTGGAATATATACGTACCGAATATGCCTTGCTTCGCTTGGGATAACACAGCATATCTAGAAGCGGAAACATGCTCTGGAGCCGGATAAAAGGATACCTCGAACTCTGGTTGCTCCACGGATGTGCATATGAGCACCTCATTCTGTACATACAGATGACTGCTGCTAATCACAAGCCTCTCTTCTCCACCCACTTGGAAACGATAGGCATGCAAAGCCTCTTCACGAGTCAATGTAATGATACGTATGACTTTACCGTCCGATGTTGTGATTCGCAGTTGATGCTCCTTGCCTGCAATTGGATGAATCACAACTTCATTCCCCTGCTCAGATACTATACCTGCGGGCATATCCACGTTTGTAACAGACGATGTATCCATAACATACTCAGGCTTCATGCCTTCATGAGCATAAAAGACAGCCGTAAGCTCATCATTCACCATAAATCGTGTAAGTGGCTGAACGGTAGCACTAATGATTTTCAGTCCATCCAGATTCATATGGAAAGGCAAAATCGCCGCCATGCCGGATTTCAGCTGCATCGTGCCTTCTCTTGGATAAAAAGTAGTTCCTTTGCTGGTATGCAGTTCCAATTGTACGTCTCGATCAGGCAACGCCACATGATCCTGATAATTGTTCATGAACAGGAATCCCGAGCCTTCTTGTTGACGAACAGACCAGCGCAGATCCATCTTGTTCTCCGGTGTTATCGCATGTTGATCTTCCGGTATAACACTGCCCATTGGTGCAAGCAGCTCACCGTAGGCTTCCAGGAACATGGACAAGGTTCGAATGCGGTCATACGATTCACCAATACGTCCAAATTCCCCCAGCGGGGCTTGGTAATCATACGTCATTTTCGGCAATGCCTGTTCGTTCATATATGATTTTTGCCCTACCGGATTGGTACCGCCATGATACATGTAATACCCAACCAGATTGCTGCCATTCGCCAGCTTCACAATGGTCATCGCTTCAACACTGTCCGCATCTACAACTGGACGAGCATGATAACTGACCTGCATGCCGCCAGCAAGTTCGCAATACGCAGCTGGGTACTCCAGACTGGCATAATCCACCTCTTCAACAGGATTCAGATGCAGATCCCGGAATAAATACTCTCGGCTTGGAGGCTGATTGGGAATCCAGGGTGTGTACGCATACCCCGCGAGCATGGGTAAAGTTCCTTCTTCAGGCACCGCAGCATTACCCCAGGCTGTGGCAGTATAGAACATGGGGTACATACCGACTTCTTCGGCAATACGGCGCAGCATCTTCAGATGGTCACGCCCGTCCCGGCCGGAGGAAATGTACTTGTCACGTGTATAACCCCAGGCATCCATGGGTGCCCCAGCGTGCATATACTCATTTTCCAACTGTACAGCTATTATGGCGCCTCCCTCCTGATAAAAACAGCCGTTAAGCTGGCGTGCAATCTCACGATATAATCGCTTGGCGTAATACAGATACCCTTCATCATTCGATCTCACTTCGAATGGGTAACTGAATAACCAATCCGGCATCCCGCCATTACGAACTTCCCCATGACAGAATGGACCAATCCGCACGATCAGTGGTAGCTGATGTTTGCCACACAGATCCACAAAATGCCGCAAGTTCAGGTTCCCTGACCAATTAAACTCGCCTTCCTGCTCCTCGTGAAAATTCCAGAAGACATAGGACGCGATGATATTCACCCCACCTGCCTTCATCTTCAGTAATTCTTCTTCCCACTGCAAGTATGCGAATCTGGAGAAATGAAATTCACCTACTACGGGAATATGGGGTTTACCATTGCGGATCATATAATAGTTGGTAAAGTCATAAGACTCCCCTCTTGGATTCTTGCCCCCACTGCCAGTCATGCCACCCGCACGAATCTCTTTATCTTCTGCATCCAGTATGAAACGAATCTGACTTCCTGTTATGTTATCGTTCATGGATTGTATAACTCCTTCGGTATAGATGGGATATGGTTGAAACCATTACGGTTATCAATTAACGATGGATGATTGCCCCTTGATGATTGGGGTTCTTCTCCAGAACCCGCTCCAATTCAAGTTTGGCTTCACTTGTCCGACCAAGGCCAAGAAGACCCAGTGCCCGCATGTATTGGCAGTGTTCTTCATTACGGTGATTGAGATCGTCGTCAAATACCAGGAAATCGGGCAGAGATACCGCAAAATAATCCATTCGGATGTGATCATGCATATGTCTTTCGGCATAGTCAATACATTTATTGAACCGCCTGTTGGCTTCCTTTACATTGCCAAGCTTCTGCCAGGCCAGACCCTGATAATAGATGGATTCCGGAGGTTGATCATTATAAAACATCGCGCTTGCCGGTTCGTTCAAACCGATGGATGCTCTGTGGAAATTCTCCTCTGCCGCCTGATCATTCTTCAGTTGCTGGTAGGCACAACCAAGATAAAAATAAACGGGATTATCTCCGGCTCCCTCTAGTTTACCTTCACCTAAGTTCTCCGGATAAACCAGCGCCTGCTGCAACAGCTCCAATGCTAGTTCAGGTTGTTGATTCTCCAGATTTTGCTTCGCCAGTTCTGTCAGTGCCGTAACATATTGTCCTGTTACCTTGCCTTCTCCACCCTCCCAGGGATGAAACCGCCGTGCCTGAAGCGCATCCCATGCTTCCTGATGACTACCTTGCATATTCAATAAAGTCACCCACTCGATGTACAGATCATCACGGTGTTGTACCAGCTCCATATGTTGTTCCAGCAGTTTGATTCGACGCTCGCAAGAATACCCTATCTTCTTATGCAATTGGTCCAACTCGTAGAAGATTCGGGCACCCCGTGAATCCAACCGGAAAGCTTCCTCTAATGAAGCCAGTGCAAGATCAGGGCGATTCAGCTTGTTATAATAAGCCAGTCCCAGATTCCGATGTACAGTCGGATATCCAGCATTCACCTCACGCGAAGTTTCCCAATGGGTGATTGCTTCCTCATAGCGTTTATGATCATACAACCAATTTCCCAGGTAATAGTGAGCACGCCCATCTTTCGAATCCACTGCCAATGCATCCTGAAGCACCATGAATTCAAATAGCGTATTAGGAAAGCAATAATCCGTTGGAGCAGCTTTCCCCTGCTTTTGACATTCCCCGGCCTGCTTCACGTCCCCCAGTTGACGATGCACGTAGGCTTGAGCATAACCAACCATAGGATACGGCTGTGAATTTTTGGATTCAACATACGAGAGTACCGTTAGTGCTTCTTCCCATAACCCACAATCCGCGTAATCTGCAGCTAGGTGTAGATAATTATGAACGTCTCCTCGCATCAGACGATGGAAATGCTCACGGGTTTGGTCAGCTTGTTCTTTATCTAGCGGTGAAGTAGCTCTGTTATAGATCAGGACTAATTCATGTGCGGCTCCAAATTCAACGGGGTCCAGTTTTAACGTTTCAACCGCATATTGAATGGCCCTTTCATGCTGACCCAATCTGCGTAACAAAGCCACCTTCAGATGCCGGGCCTTGTAGTTTCTACTGTTACGGATCAACGAACGTTCGATATGATCCAGCGCTTCCATCTCCCGATGTAACGCCGTATCGATCTGAGCAAGCATATAATAACCCGTATCCTGATACTGTGCAGACCATACGGCTTTATACAGTGCTGCGTAGGCTTCTTCCTGTTTCCCCTGTAGTTTCAAACTCAGACCTAGCTGATAAAATGCTTCACTGTCATATGGATTCGTATTTTTCCACGTTAGCGATTGTACGGCCTGTCTGAAATGCTTCTCGGCATCTTGAAACAATCCTCTACGCAGCAGCAATGTGCCATAAGCAATATTTAGACGAATATCCGTCGCATCTCGCGTCAAACCTTCCAGATAATAAGGTTCCGGTTCATACGTGGCATGCCGATATTGCTCCAAATGAAGACCAGCCAGATATAATTGTTCATTCGTACGAATCTCGGATGGTAGCGGGAGTGGTTGGGCCGGGTCTGGAACTTCCTGAATCTCGCTACGTTCAGGCTGATAGGCCACAAGTACTTTTCCTTCCGCAGTTCGAACACTTAACTTCAACTGATGCCATTCATCTTGGCCGCTCCACGGAAATGAAGACTTATAGAGTTGCGTAGGTGAGATATTGCATGTCTCATGGAGATATACTGCGGATGGTCCTATCACTTCAACGGTCACTTGTTCAAAAACCGACGTAGCATATACCATCACGTTTACCGCTCCGGTCGCTCCAGTCGCTTCAGCCATTTCCAGATTAACCGCTGCATCAATCGTTGCATTTTTGACCATACCAATACCTTTATACGGCATAAAATACTGCGAAAATGATTTGGCTTCATAGGGCTGTAACCACGTAAAATCAGGCTGATTATCGGTATAGATCCCGGTCATTAATTCAATATAAGGTCCATCCTCGTCCGTTAACTGGCGATCCCAGGCTTGCCCGAATTCCCCGTTCCCCCAGGTCCATTGCTTCTTGCCCGGAGAAATATGATGATTGGCTACATGCAACAAACCTGCCTGAACCCCGTGATCATAACCCCCTACAAAATTATAACCCGACTTATACGCCATATAGGAAGTTGGAACCGGTATGTTTTTGTATCGCGAGATATCCACACCTTCGGAATAGTCCATCTTGTAATAGGTGCCGGTTGCGATGGGAAAGCGGGATACGTCCCGTTTTCCGTGGTCCAGCACAGCCGTTACATCAGGTGGAAACACAGATTGCGTATGATCGTTGACGGCTACAGCCGGGTTCGCCCACCATAAAAAAGTTTGTGGTGCGTTGGTGCGATTGTATACTTCGGCATGGATTTCAAGATAGGCTTTGCCAGGATGTAATGTGAAGCCAGCGGTCATTTTGGTACCGTACATGCGATCAATCTCACCCACCCATACGGTAGCGCTTCCATCTTCATTACTGCCAAATGTATAGTCGACTGGACCAAACGTGTTGGGCCGATGATGCTGTGGCCAGTTGAATTCAATTCCTCCGGAAATCCATGGCCCTGCCAGACCTACTAGTGCAGGTTTAATCACCCGGTTATAATATACAAAATCGTAGTTGTTTGTCCGATCCAGCGCACGATAGATCCGTCCACCCAGTTCGGGCATCATCTCGATACGCACATATTCATTTTCAAGAATAATTAATCGATACAACTTCATCTTTGCTTCATCTTCAATGCTGTCGATCACGGGATGCGGGTACACTTTCCCCGAACTTCCCTGGTAGATTCTCTTTTCAAGAAACATTGGATTTTGATCCGGTTTACCTGTACCATAGGTTGGAATATCTCTGGTTTCTTCCCATATGCGAACATTTGATGTCGCTGTCACGTGATTCAATTCGCTCACTCCTCAGCCTCGTATATATTGTGATCATACGCTCCGACATGCAGGAAGAACATTGACATTAAGCGGTTCTTGATGGACGATCTTCGGATTCCCTCATAACGAAAGAGAGTACCGATCCACTCAATAAAGCAGTGAAAGGTACTCTCTGATCGATCTTGATTAACTTATCTTCGGCGTGCAAAATCCACAAATCTAAACTTGTCCGGTCGATGCCTCGACTCCGTATACTGAAATTGACTGGCATCCTCCAGATACACCTGGCTCCTCACCACAACCACATTATGGAACCCTTCAAGGTCAAGTAATTCCCTGTCCTCAGCGGTGGGTTCTTCCACCAGAATCTCCTTTTTGGCAAACGAAATGGAAAGTCCCAGCTCTTGCTCAATATACTCATAGATGGAATCATTACAGATTGCTTTGCTGAGCCCAGGAACAAGCCGCTGGCTGATGTAATCTTTGTCCAGTATGACATGCTCTCCATCGACTTTGCGCACACGTCTGATCTCCCAAACCTGTTCATTCAGACCAAAGTTGATTTTTTTGTGCAACGCCTGATCGACCTGTTTCTCCTCAAAAACTTTCACATACGTTTGAGCACGATGTCCCATTTTTTTGGCTAATTCCTTGAAGCTAACCAGACCTGAGATGGGAAAATCGATCTTGCGTATGTCCAGTACAATCGAGCCCTTGCCTTGAATCTTCTGAATATAACCTTCTTCGTACAGCATTTTCAATGCTTTGCGAATGGTCTCTCGGGACGTTTGATAACTTTCCGATAGATCCAGTTCCGATTGAAGCAGCGTCCCTGCCTCAATCTCTCCGGTCCGAATACGATTTGCAATATCTTCATATATCCGGATAAATTTATTATTCATTATTCATCACCATTGTTCATTACCCTTTTTTTATCATATTGGCAACCATTATAGCATTAAAAACCAATCAAGCGGTAATGTCGTTACTGCCGATGATTACAGTATCACATGTAAGAATCAATTCAATCTAGATATGACGATCGAACGCTGACGCTTTCTCCATTTGATCTGTACGGTTCTCATCCATGACTTGAATCAGCTTATTTAAGCGGAAGATCAGCGCTGCAGCTTCGGATCTGCTTAAGTGCTGCATCGGACGGAAGCTGCCGTCTTCATATCCCGTAATCATGTACAAACCTGCAAGTTCCTGCACTTCTTCTTTGGCCCAATCGGATACATCAGTCTGGTCGGTAAATGCTTTTGGGGAAGTCAGCGGTTCCGGTCTGATTTTACGGACAACATTTGCTATGATCCTGGATGCCTGTTCACGTGTTACCAGCGCATACGGAGCGAACTTGCCATTTCCCATACCTTGAACTATCTCATGGTGAACTGCTGCCCTAATCTCAGGAGCGAACCAATCCTCATCGTTCACATCCTGAAATCCATGCTGTTCATTGACCGTTGTGTCCACACCCATCAGACGCACGATTAGTGCGGTAAACTCTGCACGTGTGATCGGGCGACGTGGTTCAAAGCGTGTTTCACTTACACCTTGAATGATATTTTGTTCCGCCAGCCAGGTAATCTGATCTTTATTGAATGTTTGGCTGATATCGATAAATTTGATATTTTTTTTCGCAGGTAGATCAGGTTCCTTAGACGGTTCTGGTTGTGAACTCACCTCATCGGCTTGTTCCGATGTACCGTTTGGACTCGGGGTTGCACTGCCACCGCTCCAAGCGGAGGGTGGATACGGAAAAGTCATGGCTGCGGCCTGCTTGCTTTCACTTTTTTCACCTGCTGAATTCTCCGTCCATACAACCACCTCATAATGCTGCTCGGCATTCAGTCCTGTCCATACAAAACTGCGCTGCGTGCCACGGTAGATCTCCCGATCTTTATGGGTAATCACAATCACTTCATTTATTGATTCCAGTTCCCAAGTCAACTTAATCGTACTTGTGCCTTGCGCTATGGCTGCTACTGTCAGTTCCTCGGAAGGTAGCGTCTCAAATTCCGGTACTTCAAGCGCCTCACCATCCCCTGCCTCGTTAAATGGAATAATGATGAAGTCAGGATAAAGCTCTGCACTGTTCAAATCAGACACATGTATGGATGTCTCCATGGTCGTTCCCACAAGCTCTTCATTTCGATAGACTCGATAACCCGCAGCACCAGGAATCAGTTCCCATACAATGTCTACACCATACATCGAACGGCCCTCTATTACAGGAGGGGAAGCAGCAATACCGGGCAAAGTCATGGCATGAAGGTAATAACCACCATCACTACTACCCGAGACATTCATGGTCTTGACTGTATAGATATAGTTCACGCCCGGTTCGAGTCCCTTGTCGTCATAGAACAGTTCGTCTGCAGGAACACGAGCAACCTCCACACCGTCACGCTCAATGATGAACTGCTCGGCACCTACGACCCGGCTTTGTTCCAATAAAAGACGAATGTGATCCTTCGCCGAATAATACTCCACGTTGACAGGCGCTGCTGGCTTGGTCAGTACAGTATACGCCAGCTTCTCCGATGCATCTCCCTGATCATTCTCTGTGTAAATCTCAATCTCGTACTGCTTGCCGGCATCCAGTTGATCCACGATAAACTCTTTTTGTGTGCCACGATATACTTCTGTACCATCCAGCAATACAACGAATATTTCGTTCCCATCAGGGAAGTCCCATTCCAGGTTGGCATGATCTGTCTCCGGGTATATCTTCATTTCCAGTGAATCAACATGTGGCAAGGTGTAAAAAGGAGTCACGGTCACTGGGCTTCCTGAACCAGCCGTATTATAAGGAATAATCTGTACCTGATCATATCGGGTTGAACTCTCCAGATGAGTTAATTTCACCTCTGTGATATCCCCTTCTTCTATAGTGGTGAACATCTGATCTCCGATACGTATCATATATCCCTCCGCCCCTTGTACCTTAGGCCAAGAGATCAATCCCTCCTTTTCCCCAATCATGCTTGCATGTAAAGGTTCATTAATGGTTGCGGGCAACGTACGCAAGTGAACTTCGAAACCGGAATCACTCTCACCCGTTACGTTGGAAGTTTTAATGGTATACGTATAATACTCTCCGGGTATCAGTCCGTGATCTTCAAATGAAGTTTGATCAGTTGGGATGTTAGCAACTTCAACGCCATCCCGTATAATGATGAATTTCTCTGCTCCACGTGTGGCGCTTCCAGTCAGGTTCAGTACCGCTGTCTGATCAGTAATGTGTGTTATACCTGCCGTCTGAGGTGATATAGGTTTCGTTAAAACCTGAATCTGAATAGACTCTGACCGATGACCATCTTCGTTAATCACAACAAGTTCGAATTCATACGCTGTGCCATCCAGCATGCTATTGAGATGTACAGACGGTTCAGATACGCTCTGTACATCTCCCGTTACCCGATTGCGAATCTCATATGCAACAGCTCCCTGAACAACATCCCAAGCCAGATCGACCTGATGTGTTCCTGTTTTCACTGTGATATCTTCTGCAACCAATGGCAACGTTTGAGTCATTATACTGAATGTAAGCGGCGCACTCGTTCCACTCACATTGACTGCCCGAATCACATACGTGTATTTCGTTCCTGGCGACAGATCCTTGTCCACGAATTGGGTTTCACTTGAATCCATCTGAGCGATCTCTCTTCCATCCCGTTCAATGACATAATGATCTGCACCTTGGACACCTGTGTTACTGAAATCCAGACCAAGGCTATTTTTTGCCACATCATATACTGCAACCTTAACGGGTTTCTGAGGCAAAGTCAGCAAGGATACATCCTTCGTTTCAGAACGAGTCTCCTGTCTGTTGACCGCCCATAGTTGATAATGATGCCACGTCCCATCCTGTAGACCGGTAATCGTTGCTTCATTCTCGATGCCCCTATAGATCTCCTTGCCATTCTGCTCAATCACATATTCAGCGGCACCTTCCACCTCAGACCAGGAAACTTTTGCCCGATGTACTCCTGGATCAACAAGTACCTCCGCAGGCGACTCAGGCTTGGACAATTGGATGAGCTGCGCTGTCCCACCTGAACCAGAAGTATTCGCAGCCTGAACTTCCAACGTGTACTCTTTACCTGGCAACAATCCTTCCGCCGTGTAGGTCAGTTCTGATGTTCTGCCCACTTCTGTTCCATTGATTTTCACAATATAGAGATTTGCCGTATCTACAGTTTCCCATGCAAATCCCATACTTGTTTCACCCGTCCATGTGACAATCAGTCCTTCCGGCCTGCTAGGCAGCGTAAGAATTGTACTAGTGGTGGATGTACCGTACCCGGCAGCATTGCCCGCCTGCACTTCATAGGTATACTCACGACTGCTTGAAAGGTGGTGAACTGCGAGTTGTGTGTCTGATATCTCATGGCTCTGTCCATCGATGACCACCCGATATTTCGTGGCCCCAGCTACAGGCTCCCAGCTCAAGATCGCTCCCTGTTCAGTTACTTGAACAACGTGAAGTCCCGACGGGCTCTCAGGTAGCGTTGTTCCTGATACCGAACTGCGCACCCCCTGTCCACTTTCATTCACTGCTTGTACATCCAGTTGATAAGATGTTCCTGAACTCAGTCCCGTAAACACCCATTCTTGGGTTCCGGCAGAGACCGTTCCCGACATCTCTCCATTCAACCATAACTCATAACGATCAGCTCCTCGTACTGCTTCCCAATTCAGACGCAGGCTCGCTGTGGAAACATCGGATACCTGTAAGCCAGACACTTGCCCAGGTAAAGTCTTGAGCAAAGGTAATCCTGCCAGCGGCCCTGGTCCTGTCTCATTTCCGGCAATTAACGTATAGCTGTACTCCGTTCCGCTATCCAGACCCGAGTCCAGATACTCCGTCTGCTCTCCTTCATATATAGCTGTTCCATCGCGTGAAAGAGCATAATACGTTGCAGAAGTCACTGTCTCCCATTCTAATGAAATATCATGCTCCTGAATTTGAACGGCCATAAATTCCCCGGGCATTGCCGGCAGTGTGAGGAATCCGGTTCTACTGCTGCCACCTGCTCCACTTTCATTCATTGCCGTTACCGAAATGTTATGAATGGTTCCTGGGACGAGGTTGCTGACATAGGGAAGGCTACTCGGATCAGATACCGTCTGATCAAACACGGTGACACCGTCCGCAGTTGCAGCAATGATGCGGTAAGCTTCTGCTCCCTGTACTGAATCAAATTGGATTTCGGCCAAATGCGGCTGGGAATCCACTTTTCGAACGTGCACCGTTCCGGGAGCTGCCGGGATCGTTAATACTTGAGCGCTGACTGCATCACTTACTCCGGTATGGTTTCTCACTCTAACTTCATATTCATAGACCTGACCACCGCTTAGAGAGTGATCGATTATACTGTGGTTAGGGTATTCCAGTGTCCATGACTGTCCTGTTGTTTTATTCGTTATCTCATACTGATATCCATTGGTATACCTTTCCCCTGTTGGCAAATCCACTGTGAGTTCAGCTGATGTCTCAGTAATCTGTGTCATTCTCACATAACTCGGTTGCTCGGGCTTGCGTTGAATATGGTAAGGTGATGATGTTGTCTCATATGTATTACCTGCTCTGTCCATGATTTTCGCATGGATGTACCATATGCCTTCCGATTCGATGGATATTTTATGCTCGTCAGAGCGAGCTTCAAGCCAATGATCCGGTGATTCTGCACTGTTTGTAACTTGATAGAATCGTTCCAGTTCCTGAATGCCTGAGTGGGCATCTGCATACTGAATGGTAGTGGATATGTCCGTGTCCGTCCAGTCATGTCCGTTCGGTGCAAATGTAATCGTTGGAGCTATCTGATCCACATAGGCGATTCGACTGACTTCCTTGCTCACATTACCAACGGCATCCCTTGCTCGCGCCCGAATGGTGGTAGCGCCGTTTGTACTAACTGTAGCTGTATTTCCTGTCATATACGGGGCATCATTCATGCTGTATTCATAGGTTATCGCTCGTTCATCCACACTACCAGCGATATTAAATTGCACATGTTCTTTACTCCATCCAGAAGAGCTTAAACGAATTACGGGCTCGGTTGGCGCTGTCGTGTCGATTCGAACCGTAGCCTGAGCGGACGTGCTTATATTGCCCACACGGTCAAGTGAGCGTGCATATACAATCGTTTCTCCCTCATCGGTAACCGTCACTTCGCCCGTGTAATCGATCCAGGGACCTTCTTTGTTAAGTCGATATTGGCTTTTGGCAAGCCCGCTGCCTGCATCTTCACCACTGTCTATTGCAAAAGTTACATCCTGATTCGTCCAATTCTCTTCACTTAGTGTAATCGTTGGTTGCTCAGGCCCAGTCTTGTCGATTCTGGCTGTTGCCGAAGTGGAAGCACTGACATTGGACGCCCGATCTACACTTCGTGCATAAATCTCGGTTATTCCTTCTTCACTGAGTGTAAGAGGGGTCCTGTAGTCGATCCATTCTCCCTCGCTTCCCAGCTTATACTGTGTCAGACCAATGCCACTTCCTGCGTCCATACCCTCCGTTAATGTCACGATTACTGCCGCTTTTGTCCATTCGGGCGGATTCAGCGAGATGATAGGTGGCGTGGGTGAAGTCCGATCTACCCTTGCTGTCACAGACGTTTCCTGTCCTGTATTGCCAAACGCATCGATACTGCGTGCCATAACCGTTGTGTTGCCTTCACTGCTCACAGTAAACGGAGCATTGTATTCACGCCATTCTTCTGCCGGACCGACTTTAACTTCCGTCTTTTGAGTTCCGCTCAAGGCATCCTTTCCCTCTTCAACCGTAACGAGTACATCTTCCTTGGTCCATGAGGATGGAGTGAGTGTAACAGAAGGAGCCGTTGGACCGGTCGTATCTTTCATCATCTCTCCGGCGGATATAAATGGGGTCTGTACCCCTTCTCCATTCAATGCTGCCACTAACACTTCGTATTTTCCGTCCGCAAGTCCGGTCAGAGCAAACTCTGTACGTGTCGAAGTTGTTGTTCCCGTTGCGAGGACTTGCCCGCCTGGATTGCGTATTTCCGTTTTATATTGGGTGCCCGCAGGGTTACTGTTATTATTCCAACTCGCTGTAACCGAGTTTCCTGATTGTGACACAGCCGCAGCAGCGGGTGGATTCGCCAATGTATATTTGGTGGATGGACTGGAGTACCCCGTGAAGGAACCACTTGAATTTTTGGCACGTACGGCAAAAGAATAACTGGTATTCGGTGTGAGTCCAGTCACCTGTCGACTGTTTGATGTCCCTGTGTCCACGATCTGATTCGTCGTCATATTCTTCAGTTCATACGTAACGGCTGCATCATTCGCCTTTTTATCCCAATTCACCGTCAAGTTATTAGAATTAACCAATGTATATGTCGGCGTTCCGGGCACAACAAAACTTCTTACCGTAAAGTTAACGGTTCCTGCTGAGGACACCCCACCTTTGTCGTCCATGACCCATACTTGCAATGTGTGCATGCCATCTGGCAGGGTATCAGGCAACGTGTAATTGGTATTGAAAGACTGATTTGAACCCGTTGCGGCCATCTGGGTAAGAATGTTCTCGGACCCACCATCAATGGACCATTTCACGGTCAACAGGTCACCGATATCCGTATCTCGCGTTGTACCAGAGATCTGAAGTTGCTCGCCTTTGTAATAGGTTTGACCCGACGAGGGGGCTGTTAAGGTAAATGAAGGTGGAGCATTTTTGGGACCAATGCCCACTATGGTTGAAAATTTGCGTGAAGCCTGATTCGCTGTTGCCTTGGCGTCCCACCAAAATTGTGCAGCTGTATCACTCGCCGTAACGGTCTGGCCTGGAGTGAACGCTGAAGGTGAAGACCCTCCCGTGAGTTGGGCGCTATCTGGACTGCTGTACTGTCCCATATATATGCGATCTGCATTCACTACGTTGTACGTATTGGCATAAAAAGCTGTGACCTGAACACCGCCGCTGTAGTTACGCCATCCATTCTCGATGACTTCAAACGGAGAAGCATCATTGCCATTTACCATCGTATCCCAATAAAATGTTCCACCCAAATTCAGTGTTGTTCCGCTACGGTTAATAGCTTCCAGTTCAACCTTCATGTACCCACCTTGTGAAGTAGCATTAACGATAGATACACGCAAAATATATTCCACATTGTCCTTTTGCCGGGACATTTCAATCACATTATTGTTAATTCGGTAATAATTAAGCGGCAATGATTTGAAATTCACGGGAGATCCGTTATGGTCAATAATGGTAGATACATTCCCTGTATCGCCACCGTAAAATACATTTGTGTTTGGTAGCAATACAATTCTGTATTTACCATCACTGTTCATCTCCACTTTCACCTTGGAGGACTGTACAGCCTTCATGCTCGACGTATCGGATACAATCCCGATCGTTTCAACGGTTTCAGCCATTACCGTGGTTGCGCCCCAATCAAGCAACAGGGCTTGAGGTGATAATAATGCAAATGCCAGTACCACTTTGGTTAGCTGCTCCGCTTGTTTCTTCACACGTTTTCCTGATTTCTTCAACGTCTACTCTCCTTTTTGGCACACAAAAAAAGGGAGGCACCCCAACAAAGGAACGATGTCCTAAGTTGGGGTGCCTCCCCTAACAAGTGTCATTTTTTCTTGATTATAACGATTCAGCGCATGAATGTAAACACTTGATCATGATCGCCTTACTTCTCATTTCTCATCTCTGATCTTTAATAACGCTTCGTCCAATGCGCCAACGACCTTGTCACACCAACCATCAAATTCCGGATCTTCGGTCTGTAATTCAGGATGCGCCAGAATATGCTCAATCGTACTTCGAATGCCCTGATCAGCTCTTGTCGTTGCTACAAATTCCGGAACAAGTCGTTTTAACTTGCTGTTATCAAACACAACGGTATTGGCCTTGTCCCCCAGCAAACCGCCGCGAAGATCCTGGTCACTGCATGCTGCCAAGAATTCGGAAGGTACATGTACTGCATGAAGCTTAACTCCCAAGACGCCGGCAATAATCTCATGAATCTGATTCCAGGTGACGGATTCGTCCGAGGTGATATGTACCGATTCACCAATTGCATGGATATTTCCCATAAGCCCGATAAAGCCTTTGGCAAAATCAGTATTGTGCGTAATGGTCCACAGTGAGGTACCATCTCCATGGATGATAACGGGTTTGCCTTCACGTATCCGCTTGAGAACCTGCCAGCTGCCTTGAGCACCATGAACTCCGAGAGGTACCGATTTGTCGCCATACGTATGGCTAGGACGCACAATGGTCACCGGAAATCCGTGCTCGCGGTATTGTTTCATCAGATAGTCTTCACAGGCAATCTTGTTGCGAGAATACTCCCAGTATGGATTTGATAAAGGCGTACCTTCCGTGATCCGGTAATCAGCCAGGGGAGTCTGATACGCTGATGCTGAACTTATAAATATAAACTGCTTTGTTTTATCCTTGAACAAACGGTAATCTCTCTCCAGTTGAGACGGTACAAAAGCGATAAAATCTGCCACAACATCAAATTCCAGATCAGCAATCAGTTCCGCTACACGTGCCTCGTCATTAATGTCCGCTTGAAGTACGTTGATCTCCTTAGGTAAGTCATGGTTATGATTGCCTCGATTAATCAAATACAGTTCACAGCCTTGCCGTGCAAGCATCTCCGTAATGGCCGTACTGATGGTGCCTGTCCCTCCAATAAATAGCGCTTTCATTTTCGCCACCTCCTGATCGATTTTACCCACTTTTCCATGATATCACGCACCAAAAAAAGGAGCAAAGCTCGGTGACCGGAAAGCATGCTCCTTCTGCTTATACAACCTTAATCGTTGCGTATATCATGTACATCCCGCAGTGAATCTCGTATTCTCCCTTGGGCAGATCTTTGTCGACCGTATAATAATTAGGTCCCTTTTGCATGTATAGATCCATACCCAGCTTCTGTGATCCGACTGATTTCACATGTGTCACCGACCGGGTCAGAATAAAGTTGATTTTGGTCGGTACGCCAGCTTTCACCTCAATAACGTCTGGTCCAAAACCATCGTTACTTACGTCCACATCAATGACTTCATATCCATTCAGGTCCTCAGGAGTCTCGGCTTGTGCCGTTACCGCACTTCCCGATCCCGGGGATACGTCTTTGCCCATAAAATAAACCAAAAATGATCCAAGCAGTACAACAACGGTCAGACCCAGTGTTAGCCAAGGCCATGTTTTTCCAAACCAGCTTTTCATATAAACACTCCTCATTCGATGTCCCATCAATAATCAATCAACAGACGCCTGTACTCTTTAAGCATACCTGATTCACATGATAATGAAAATGACCCCTCTGGGCTATTGTGGTTGAGCCATATAAATTGAACTAAAGAATATTTACAATGCAAACCCGATGACAGAACAACCTTCCGATCGCTGTTATTCCCAGATTTTTTGATTCCTTTTATAAAG
The DNA here is from genome assembly GCF_050990605.1 of Paenibacillus amylolyticus. Classification (GTDB taxonomy): domain Bacteria; phylum Bacillota; class Bacilli; order Paenibacillales; family Paenibacillaceae; genus Paenibacillus; species Paenibacillus amylolyticus_H. Next base: position 2,728,004 of record NZ_CP158832.1, on the reverse strand, counting down.
GGGAAATCCGGGGATAGCTTATGCTTCCGATGCAGCTTTCTTTCAGAAAGCTTTTAGGCGAACGCTCCGCTTCTTCAGGTCCTTTCTGTCCTCTCCGTTTCGTGTAAATGTTTAGTTCAATTTATATAGAATATTTAAATAAAAAAAACCTGATTTCTCAGGCTTTTCTACGGTTATACCCGTTTTTACTTCGCTATATCCCTTTTGGTATAACTCAGGAATATATCGGTGTACTTCGACTTCGTCTCACTCGTAATTTATACAACTCTGGCAGGGCAACTCCAATGAGCACAATGATAACCCCGAACCATTGCAATCCGCTGACATGCTCATGGAGCACGATAGAGGATAACAGTACTGCGATTGGAAGCTCCACTGCACCGAGGATTCCGGCCATATCGCCTCCAATATGCGGAACGCCGATAGCGAACAGTACCGGTGGAATGAATGCCCCGAAGAATCCAAGCAGCAATCCAAATACAAGCAACTGACTCCAGATCAAGCCGTTAAAGAGGAATGTCGGTGGGAATAAAATGCACAGCAGGATCAATCCGCCTGTAACCATCCACGCACTGCGGAAGGCTGGATGCGCGGAAGGAACCGCTTTGCCGCTGAACAATACAAACAGGGAATAACTTACGGCTGCCATTAGTCCAAGAGCAATACCCAGTCCGCTGAACTCACCCAGACCCTGTTCCAGGAAACCCGCTGCCAGCAATGTTCCACCAAACAGAATGATTAACGTCAGGAACGTGACTTTGTCTGGACGTTGACGTTTGCTTATCGCCTGAATCAATACGCTAATCCATGTGAACTGGAACAATAGGATAATGGCAAGTGAAGCCGGGATATAACGTAAAGACTGATAATACACGAGACCAGTAATTACCGTTGGTGTTCCGGCAGCCATCAATAACAGACGTTGTTTCCACGTCAACCGTTTGAACACCTGTGCCACTGCTCCTGATGCTTTACCACTTGCCTGTGACTTTCGTTTTGTTCTAAATCTTGTGTATAGCGCCAGCATCCAGGATAGAAGAAAACCCGTGATCAGCTGTGTTCCCACAACCTCCCCAAGTTTATATCCTTCGCCGTACGCCAGAACCACAATCGTGGATAATATGCCATAGCTCATCGCTCCCGCGAGAACGGACAGATAATATTTCATTGTGAATAAACCTCCTGATGATAAGAAAAATAAGCCTGCATGTTTGATTCATGCCAAGGTCACAGACACCATACAAATGCAAAAAATCCTAACTACGAGCAAGGAATAAATGAATTCCTTGGCATCGTAGTTAGGAAGTATAGGCTTCCCGTAGAGACCCTCGCCCTGTGTACACTTTCGGCCTGCGAGGTTATACGAAATGATATATGCAATTTGATGTAATTCGTGTGTGACGACTTTTCATATATTACATGGGAGGTGAGATGGTGTCAACCCTATTCCGCATAAAAAACGTCAGGTTAGATTAGAGCCTAAGGAATCCCACTCCAATGTTTGCTGTAAACCTGCCTTCAATCCATCCAGATCCAACCCGTCTACGGCAAAAGCCTCACGGATCAAAGGCGGAGCGACAAATTCATCATACTTGCCCAGATAAGGCGCTTCATCTTCAGCCAGTAACGCTGATGCGTCTTCAGCTGTCCGACACTCACTCATAATCTCAGCCAACAATGTTCGTTCATCGACCTTGCCAGACACTACAAAATAATATGGCTCCATGGGAACAACTGAACGCAAGGAAAGTTTCTTGGACAGATTATGCTTCATCAGTCGCTCCAGTGTACGAAATGATTTACTTCCAACCCAGGGAAGAACATACATCGAATCTCCCCCTGCCGGGATGACGACCTGCTTCAACAGTCCGCTTTCACGAGCCAGGCGGCGTGCCCGTTCAAGTCGATTGACGGCTTGTGGAGACAGATACGGATATATGACCGAATCGGATAATACCTCACGCATTTTCTGTACCACCGACGTATGAATATCTCCTCCCGCTCCAAGCCATAACGTATCCACTTTACCTTTTGCAGACTTCACATACACAGCCTTGTGCTTGTGATCGACCTCTTCCACTTTCCACAGTTTGCCTGCAAGCGAGAAACAATAGCCAGGTGGGGGCACGGTTGTAATGGAACCAATCTCTTCCGAGCCGTTGAGTACTTTATGTTCCTCATCGTCCTTGAACACCGCGTAGAAGCGATAATTGTTCACGATTTTCTCACCTGTCAGACCGATAATCAATGTTCGATCCTCTGTCCATTGCAGGTGATCCGTCTCAATGAGGTAATTCAGGAAAACCTGATATTGATCAGGTCTAATCAATGCAAATGGGGCCAGCGAGAGGATGGCTTCTGCAAGATCTCTCGGCTCCGCCTCCCCCATACTTTTCAACATGCTCATCGTCTGATGGTAGAGTACGCCTATCGGCATTTTACGAGCTTCGAGCGGCTCGACCCACTTGGTTTTTACATAGAGTTCGATAACAGCAATGGCACGCATCAACGTCCACGGCATGCGTGCTGGTAATTGTGCTTCCTCATCCTCTTCCTCCGGACATACAAAAAGCATCTCTGATGCCATGTCCTCTCGTCTCCCCGAACGTCCCAGACGCTGTACAAAGCTGGACGCACTATACGGTGCACCCAGCTGAACCACACGTTCCAGCTCACCCAGATCGATGCCCAGTTCAAGTGTGACCGTTGCCGCAGCAACCGCGGGCCCTGATCCGGTGCGCAGGGCAGCTTCCGTTTCCTCCCTCAGCATGGCCGAGATACTTCCATGGTGCACATGGAACACATCACGTTCCTGTCTGCGAGCAGCGACCCGCCGCATTTCAAGAATGGTGACTTCTGCATCGGTACGGCTGTTAGTGAAGATCAACGCTTTTTTGCGATGTGTACTCTCATAGATGAAGTCATAGTAGGCTTTGCGCGCGTTATGAAGCTGCTCCGCCTGCTCTTCATCCTGTGCGTCTGGAAAAGAGAAATGTTCCACCCGCAGTCGAAGCTTGCGACCACCCGGGGAAGAGACGACATCCACCCCCTGCTGCGTTCCGGCAGCAAGCCAAGATGTACCCGCATCATAGTCACTAAGTGTAGCCGACAAGCCAACTCTTCGCGGTGCACAACCAGCCATACGTTCGATTCGGGCAAGCTCGCTGAGGACTTGAATCCCTCGATCCACTCCCATGAAGGCATGCACCTCATCGATAATGACATACCGCAGATCATGAAACAGCGCCGGAATCGCATTTGGTCGATTCATGAGCAGACCTTCCAACGATTCTGGCGTAATCTGAAGCACACCGGACGGATTTTTCATCAGTTTTGTTTTCTCCGCCTGAGGTACATCCCCGTGCCAATGCCAAACCGGAATATTCCCTTCGGTTAGCAGATCCTTAAGACGTTCGAATTGGTCGTTTATCAGAGCTTTCAAAGGCCCGATATACAAAATGCCAACCGATTTGGAGGGCCGCTCATGCAGTTCGGTCAAAGCAGGAAAAAAGGCCGCCTCCGTCTTGCCGGAGGCTGTACCTGCCGCAATCAGCATATGATGCGGGGTATGAAAACAGATATTGCAGGCCTCAATCTGGGCAGGCCGAAGCGATTCCCATCTTTTTTTATATATAAATTCCTGAACGAATGGCGCAAGCCGGTAAAATGGATTCTCACTCATAATTCAAACTCCGCCAGAAAATCATCCAGATCATCCTTATTTGCGGAAGCATCTGTCTCTTCCCCCGTTTCCTGAGGTTGGACAGCCCGCTCGCCAAGTAATTGCGTATATGTCACTTCGGGATTCTGGTGGAGCGTATGTAGTACATCCATAAAGTCCCGTACCACTTCACGCGTGGTCAGCAATTCATCCGCCCCCAGTCGGTTCACCGCCGTTTGCATAAAATCAACCAATTGTTCATCCGTCAGACTTGCACTGTATCCAAAATGCAGGGCATGAATCTGCCGCAGTTTCTGGAGCAGAATCAGAATCTCTTCATGCGATAACATCGCCAGCTTCAGGATCGGGCCCGTATAATTTGCATACGCTTTGGCTGCATAACGACCATCAATAAGCCTGGAGCGAAGCGCTTCATAGCTGTATAGTCCACGCCGTTCATCCTCCACAAATTGTGGCGTACCGCCTACAAATATGCCCAGGTGCTCCGCCTTGCCCTGCATCGTATCATTAAACATGGTCAGCAATTTCTCATAGTTGCTTTGACGGGAAACACTGTTTGTAATTTTGTACAGATTCACCGCTTCATCAATGAATAACAGCAATCCTTTGTAACCAATGCGCGCTGTGAATTCAGACCACAATTTGAAGTAGTCATACCAGTTGTCATCGTCAATGATTACACCAACAGCCAGTTCTTTTTTTGCTTCCGTTTTGGTTGCAAATTCTCCTCGAAGCCAGCGAAGCGCCGCCTGTTTGCGATCATCATCAGCGAGCTTGTACCCATTCCAGTAGGAAGCCAGTACCTTGGCAAAATCAAAGCCGTGAACCAGATTCTGCATCTCACCTGTCACCGCATAGATCTGCTTCTCAACCTCCAGCGGCAGAGCGGGATCATCCGGGCGCAGGTTCTGACTTTGCATCGTGGATTGTTGCAACCCGGCGATCCATTTTTGCAAAATCGGTTCCAACGCTCCCCCATCCGGGCGTGTGCGTGTAGACAGACGAGTCATCAGTTCGCGATATGTCGCAAGTCCCTGACCTTTGGTACCCACCAATCGTCGCTCTGGTGACAGATCGGCATCTGCCACAACGAAATCACGGTCCATCGCATAGTTACGAATCATCTGCAAAAGAAAGCTTTTACCGCTGCCATATCGGCCGGTAATGAGTTTGAACGCAGCGCCACCCTCGGCGATATTATCCATATCCCGCAAGATGGCTTCCACTTCCGGCTTTCGGCCAACAGCAATCTGCTCCAGTCCTATGCGCGGGACAACACCCGCCGTTAACGAATTTACAAGTGCGGTGGTCAGCCGTTTTGGTATTTTAAGTTCTGTCACTGCATATCACCTCTTCACATGTTCGAACACATCTATATAATCAGGAACAATCCGATCACCATCAATCAGAAGATCACCGATCGTTTCCATAGCCACATCATTAATTTCATCCAGCAGAAGCGTAGGCATCGTTCCGTATTGCTCAGCCAGACGCATCAGCTCCGTATCAGGAGTTGCGCCAAGTAGCACATGAATCGTTTGCACCTGTTGAGGGGATAGTTCCTTGGCAAAGAGCAGCCATTCTTCATCCAAATCAGCCTCAGCAGACTCGTCCCACTGCAACCTAATAGATTCTACTTGCGCTCCTGTTGCAATCTCTACTGCGCATGGCTCCGACTCCATGGAACCTTCAGTTGGAGTGATCTCATCCCTTGCTTCTAGCGCATCTACTGAATTACTTGCAACATTTGCGCTGTTAACCTCTTCATCCTTTACTTCAGAAGAGTGATCATCCTCAATCGTAAGAGCCATTCGTACGTATTCACTTTCCTGCTGTAACGATGCCAATTTCTCTGTATCAATACGAATCATCGGTTGTTCCACAGACTCCGCCTTTTCGATCGCATATGTTTTGTCCAAGTAACGCTCAATCAGATTCGCAAGTTCGGCTTCTAGTGTCTGTCCTCGCAATCGGCCTCTGAATCCGAGCAGTTCACGAAGTTTATTTTCAGTACATCGATAGATCCGCGTAACCATCAGCACAAATTCAGCCTGTTCACCTATGGGCATATACCTGAACGATACCGATCTGCCATAGATGGAATCATCATAGACTGCTTTGCGAAACAGGACACGCTCGACCTTACGTTCCTCGTTGGGTTGAAACTCTGGCAACAGTCCAACTTGTCGGGTACGCTCCAGATACGATTGAACCAATGCCATGACCCGTGGGATATACTGCTCCATCACTTCTTTGCCGCCATCTCTATAGAACTTACTGAGTGTAATATCGTAATCATAGTATCTTTGCAGCATATTCAGCGAAATATCGGAGACTTTATCCTGTAAAATACGTTGCAGCTCCATATCCAGCATCTCTGCTGGCAGATATCCGCCCGAAAGTCCCATAATCTCGGATAATGACATCTCCATCTCATGGACCAACACATAATCGACCATCCACTCTTGCATATATATATTTAATTGAGGAAGCCGTTCACGGTAATTCACCCATAACTGCTTTAATTGATCATAACCCTCCTGAGGAGTCCGCCAGCCAATGCCGTTAATTAACTCATAGATATGAACAAATAGATAGGACAGATCTGTATCCGGGTATCTCCCCTGGCGTACTTCCTTCCTCCAGAACAAATACCACTTGCGCTGGGCTTCGTTCATTACACCATACGTTGGCCAGTAGCTCATAAATGGAACCCACGGGGATACCCCCCCCTCCATCTCTGCCCACTGCTTTGCTTCCTCTACAAAACGTTTTTCCGAGGACAATGTGCTTCCACGGTGCTGCATCGTATCCTGTGCACTCTGTACAATGGTCGAACGATCAGGAACCGGGACCGCTGCTGTTTCAGGTTCTTCACTCAGATCTATCTCCATAAATTCCAATTGTCTTGAGTTGTCTTTCATAGAACGTTATCTCACCCTCCTCCAAGACAGAATACGAACAAGTGTATCCATATGGATCATTATATCACTTGTCCTGTGTCTGCGGTGACGAAATTTAGCATTAATGGACACAAAAAAGAAGGCATTTCTGCCCTCTTTTCATCTTGTATTTTTAACTTTTTCACTAATTGATGATATCTTGGTAGAACGATCATTGCACAGGTGTAATCACACGACAATCGCGCGATTTTTCCCTTCACTTTTCGCTTGGGCCAACGCTCGACTCGCTTTTTCGATTAAGTCGGATGCATCGTAAAGCTCTTCTGGCACCAGTACTGCACCACCGACACTAACAGTGACGACTCCACTCGGACCGGATGATTCCCTTTGAATCTGGAGAGACAGCACGTGCTGTCTGATCTCTTCAGCAAGTTTCCCTGCTGCATCAGACGTTGTGCTCTTCAATTTTAACATAAATGTGCCTCCTCGCAGACGAGAGATCAAGGCATGATGCTGTTCGCTAACCACCGTAAGCACCTCACCGATCCATTGCAGACACAGATCGCCTCCTTGAAGGCCATATGCTGCATTATAGGAACGGAAATCATCAATATCTATAATGAGCAGTCCCAAACTGCATTTTTCTTGTAAACATTCATCCCAGTCGGCCTGAAGCTGTGATTTGAACACCGTCTGAATTGGCATATCCGTTAACGGATCTGTCGTCAGATAATTTTGAAGCTGGCTCGTCGTTTCGGTGTAATGGTCCTGTTCAAGGTGAGATGCTCCACTGTGGAGGAGTACCATCACAGAAGGTTTCCCTCCATGAGTTACTTCAGCGAGTGTAACTTCAAGCAACAATGAGGTACCTGTCGCTATGGTAAAATAGGACTGGCTTGTGATCAAACTTGTATTGTTCTGTTTTAACTCCTCAAAACTCCGTTTTAATGGCTCTCTCGCCTGGTCTGGTACAAAATCTTTGAAATCCTTGCCCATCAGATTTTTGGAATTCTCAAATCCGAGCAACTCCGCAGCCTTGGCATTACAATAGATAATCTTATCGTCCGTTAGCGTAAAGAATGCCACCGGCGAATAATTCATTAACTGCAAATATCGCTGTTCATTTTGTCGCAAAATACGAGCATTCTGCAGCGCCTGTTCTTCGGCCTGAACCAACTGGTTCTCTGTCTGCCGACGTACAATGGTTTTGAGTAAAGGCAACACGCTCAGTTCTTTGGATGTCCATGGATACGAAGTTGATTTTACAACCTCACGCCATTTCTCGAATGATTTACGAGGGGACAACCGCATGCCGTCATCCGTTTTTAGCACCGCTTTGGCTGGGTCACCCGCCCAATCGACAACCTGGACGACCTCAGGCCGAAACCAGATCATATAGTTATGCTGTCCAGGTGAAATGGCAACATAAATAACCCCGGAAGCCTTATCCTGATAAAATTTGGACGCTTCATACTCTAAGCTCAGTTTCGATGTGTAATAACTGTAATCCTCAGACTTGCATGCCAGCCAACCTGCCAGTTCACGAATCTGTCCGCTGTTCGGGGTTTCACCATATAACAACAGCTTGTCCTGATAACAGATTGCTGCTCCGGTAGCATTCATCAGGTTTAACACCGTCTCTTCTTCCCCCTGCAATTCCTCAAGTACTCGGACAGGACTTGTGTTTCCGATAAAAATGTTGGCAATTCGTGAAGCAGCTTCACGTGATTGAATCTCTGATTGATAATCATCCAGTTGCTGACGCTGGAACAATTCATTCGAGAAGAACGCCCCCAGGAAATTGCACAGATTCCGTACCCGATGGGGGACATATCTGGCCTTATAATGATGGCATGTAATCAGTCCCCACAACTGATTGTTATGAATGAGCGAGATCGTTACCGTGGCACCTACACCCATATTATGCAAATATTCAATGTGTAGCGGAGATACGCTGCGTAAAACCGAAAGACTCAAATTCAGCGGTTTGCCTGTGACCGGTTGAAGTGTGGGCACAATCTCCACGGGTTTATAATTAACATTCACAATGGTTCGAAGCCAATTGCGAAGATATAATTCCCGAGCCTGTTTGGGGATATCTGAAGCCGGATAGTGATGTCCCAGGAAGGGTTCGAGTTCTTGTTCACGTGCTTCAGCAATAACTTTACCATTCCATTGCTCGTCAAATTCATAGATCATAACCCGGTCATAGCCGAGCATTTCCTTAACCTGTTCAGCGGCAATTTGACTTGCTTCCATCCGACTATCTGTACTTTTCATCCGACCGAAGAATCGGGATATCCATTCAAAGTCGGTGGTTTCCATGTCTGCTTTTTCATAAATAGGCTCAATCTCCAGAATAAGCAGACCTTCACTTTCATGAAGAACAGAGGAGAAAACCCGGTCTTCACCAGACACCTTAATGGTCAGATCCATGTAATGCAAATCAGAGGTTACATCCGCATTAAAGCTGCTACCCAAAAGTTTGCTTACTTCTTCCTTACCAATCAGATTTTCCAAAGGCATACCCAGAACATCCTCATAGGCAACACCCAGATGGTCCTCCGTATTTTGGCTACACTGAACAATGGTTGGCGTAAGACTGGTATTGATGGCCAAAAGAACACCATGAGGTTGAATAAAGCCGGGGATATGAATCGGTTCTTTATCACAGTTACTCAGATCTATCGGATCATTGCTGTATGTTCCCTGATGAAGCAAGGTGCGGTTTAACAAATTTTGTTCTTTCTTGGACTTAGGTTCGGCCATGGCCAGGAAAATCCCCTCTCATGATGTTATATAAGTTGAAATGATGATTATTTACATTGCACTACGAGGACAGAATAACCTTCCAATTGCTGTTATCCCCAGATTTTATCGACTCTCTTTTCTAAAGGGAAAATCCGGTTATAAGCGTATGCTCACTACGATGTAGCTTTCTTGCAGAAAGCTTTAGGCGAACGTTTCGCTTTTTCAGGTTTTCTCTGTCCTCTCCGTTAAGTGTAAATGATCAATTCAACTTATATAGATACCTTTTAATATAGAAAAAAGTCCGCCAAACAGGCGTTTGGGTTGATAAACCGGCATGTTACTTGTCCGTATTAATCCACTGGTCCAGCAGTCGGAATGTCTCAGATGCACTGTGTACCATGTTGTCATGATCTTCTGGCGTGCTGATAGACTGCTGTAGCAGACCCATAAACTCGCTCCATCTTGTTCTTGTCTCTGAGCCGTAGGCATTGAAATATTCCAATCCACGATCCGCTTCAATCGGCAGGAACTGTGACAACCGTTTGGTCATGATCTGTCCACCGTTCGTGGACCCCTCAATTACATACAGGTACCCGAACATGCGGGCAGGTGTTGAAATGTCCGGCAGTTCTTTGCATAGTGGAAGTTGGCTGATTTCCTCTTGACTTGCACCAAGATTATGCAAATCTTTCTCCAGCAGTCCTGCCTTCCCCCTAATCTCGATATCCAATCCCGTACTTCCCCAGAAAGGCTGTTGTACAGCCTGATCTTCCAACGGTTTGAGGAATCCATAAAACTTTTCTAAATATGTTCTATATTCTTCTATAGTCACAGTTTGATTCATAATGGCTTTTGCATAAGGGTTCTGTTCTACTTGTCTGTGGTAATGAGCTGTCTCGCTCTTCAGACGTTCCATAATATTTGTTGCTGTCATCGTAGTTATCCCCTTTCACAATCTGCTCTGCTGTTGCAAACAGCTCCATTTAATGTAATAAAGACTCTATGTAAGTATACTTATTCTTGTTTGAGAAAACTATACGAATCCAATATCCGTGTACGACCAACACTTTTTTACGTTGTTATCTTAACTGACTGTAATCTGTAGTATTTTAGTATTAACCGAAAATCATAAAACTGACCCCCATAATCTGGAGGACAGTAGATTTCAGATGACAACATGGTACACTATTTTTATAACTGTCATTGGAGGAATGCATTCTATGGATCTTACTGTTCAAGATGTTGTACTTCATCTCTTAGATAACATTGAACTGCCGGAAAACACGGTGGATCAGCTCATTACAGGCTCACTTGATTGTAAAGTCACAGGCATTATCATTGCTTTCATGCCCACACAATATGTTATTGAACAAGCCATACAGCACGGGGCCAACTTAATCATTGCGCATGAATCTCCGTTCTATAACCACCACAGTCATACGGATTGGCTTGCAAAAGATTCAGTGTATATGGACAAAAGGAAGTTGATCGACGAAGCAGGCATTTCCATCTATCGTTGTCATGATATCATCCACCGCTTCCAACCGGATGGAATTACCGAAGGATTGATTCAGGCATTGGGGTGGTCACCTTATGTAGAGCAACGACTACCAGAAGCAGACGTCCTTTCTTTGCCGGAAGAACAGAGCGTGCAGGCTATTGCCCACCATGTGAAAACTTGCCTTGGGATCGATTATGTACGCGTCGCAGGAAATCCGGAAATTGTCTGTAGACGCGCAGCGGTACTGGTAGGTTTTCGTGGTAATGGACATGTGACGATTCCCTTGATTCAGAATGAACAATTGGATCTCATCATCGCTGGAGAAGGATTCGAATGGGAAACACCGGAATATATCCGTGATGCCATGCAACAAGGCAAGTCCACGGCACTAATTATGATGGGACATGCCGAGAGCGAGGCTCCGGGCATGAAGCTATTGGCAGACAGGTTGGCAGAACGTTTTCCCGAGCTGTCTGTTCGTTTTGCAGGGGAGCGGCCTGTGTACACTGTGATCTGATCATACGTTTGATTGGATTAGTAACGAATGAAATGGAATCGATTGATATGGATTGGTATGGAGAGGATTTTAGCTGATTGGTTCAAAGCTCTTCCCCCGCGTACCCTACCCTGGAGTTGTCCATCTGTTCTGTGCTCCGGGGTCGAGTCGGCGGACTCTGCAACGAACCTCACACACTCTATGTAGCGAATATTTGCCGATTATCAAAAGTAACGAATCGTAGACACTCTATTCCTTCGTTTTCCCTGCTTTCCCCACCCTTCCTACCTGAGCCCATTTAACGCCGCTGAGGTTCGTTAGATTTCTCAATTCAGCCAAATTAATACAATAAGGTTTCACTGGTTCGTTAGAGGTTTTGTAAAAAGAGTACTGAGCACATATACCGCGCATTTCTGCATGCCACATCTGGATTTCCCGAGTTCTTTATTGTACTCTAGATGCTGTGACTTCAAAGCTCAGGACATTTGTCCTTGGCGTTTGGGGTGAGTTTATCATTAAATAGAAGTCGAAGTAATTGAATAAGGAGCGTACATATGAGAGGAATTATTTTTGCATTGCTAGGCGGCGCGTGTATCACGCTCCAAGGTGTTGCCAATACGCGGATTAGTACCGACATGGGCACATGGCAGGCCGCTACAATTACACAACTGACAGGATTCATCTTAGCAGCGCTGATCCTGGTGTTCGTTAGAGACATTAACCTTCAAGGACTCAGACAAGTAAAACCCATGTACCTGGCTGGTGGTGCATTTGGCGCCGTCATTATTTTCAGCGAAGTGACAGCCATTCAGCAAATTGGGGTTACGTTCACAATCTCGGCCCTGCTCATTGCTCAGCTGTTCCTGACTTTTCTCGTTGACAGTAATGGATGGTTCGGCGTGGTGAAACAAAAGATGAAATTGCCTCAATTTCTGGGCATTGCCTTGATGATCACAGGTGTCATCATTATGAAACTATAGTTATGAGAGTGATTGGAACACATCGTCGGGGGTGAACAACAACGTGGAAGAAATCCATGAAGAGCAACAATTATTACATTATCTGAAGCAATATCAACTCGAAAAGGTATTTCACGAGCCCCTGCGTCCACATATGACGATATGCCACTTCAAGAAGTGTGAACTGATCTGTCGTGAAGGGGAAGCCTCCGAATATTTATACGTGTTGGTCGAGGGTAAAATCAAGATTTTCACTACCTCCGCTCAGGATAAAACGCTCGTGCTTTGCTTCAAGACACCGCTTGAAGTCGTCGGAGACATAGAGTATGTCCGTGAAAGCGATATTGTCAATACGGTTCAGGCCGTGTCGCCTGTTATCATGCTTCGCATCCACTATCAATGGCTCGCTGAGCTTGCCAGCGATTACGCACCTTTGCTTAAATTTTTGCTCAAAATCATCTCACACAAATTCTATATTGATTCGAACTTCTCCAATTTCAACCTCATGTACCCGGTGGAGGTTCGTCTGGCCAGCTACCTGCTCTCCATCTCAACAGAAGAAGCAGGCAACGTGGTTCATGAAGAACTGGACGCGTTCAATCTGACCGACATCGCGAATCTGATCGGTACCAGTTATCGGCATCTCAACCGGGTGATCCAGAAACTGTGTGCAGACGAATTGATTGAACGACATCAGGGATTGATTATGATTAAGAACCGTGCAGGTCTGCGCGAAATAGCAGGTCACAACATTTATGAATAAGGAGTTCGACAACCATGTTAATCACAGGCATTTCGCTTGCGTTGCTGGCAGGAGCACTTGTCAGTCTGCAAACGATTTTTAATAGCAAAGTCAATGAACGCACCGGTTCATGGTCCACAACAACGATGGTGCTTTTCACCGGATTCATTGCTTCGTTCCTCATCTCTCTGCTAGTGGAAGGCAAAAATACATTCAGCTTCCAGCATATGCAACCCTGGTACTGGCTCAGTGGAGCCATCGGCGTTGGTGTAGTCTTCTGTCTCGTGCAAGGCATGAAGCTGCTTGGCCCCACGTATGCCATCTCGATCGTGCTGACATCCCAACTGAGCTTTGCGCTCCTATTCGATTCCATGGGGTGGCTAGGTCTCGAGCAAATTCCTTTCTCGTGGAATCAACTGCTCGGTGTACTTGTTATTGTGGGTGGAATTGTGTTATTCAAGTTCGGTGGGGGGAACTCGGAAAAATCAGATCCGTCAGATGCATCTGACAAGTCACCCGGCTCCCTGCAATCCAACTCTTAAAATAACTAAAAAGAGTGTCCGTCCAATCCCGGAGATTGGTCAGACACTCTTTGTATCGTGCAGCTTACTCTGCAAACTCTACGTTATGGTAGACCTGTTGAACATCTTCAAGGTCTTCGAGCGCATCGATCAGTTTCTCGAACTGAGCTTGTGCATCCTCTGGAAGTTCGATATGATTTTGCGCAAGCATCGTCAGCTCGGCTACGGTGAACTCCGTAATACCGGCTGCTTTGAATGCTTCCTGTACAGCGTGGAATTGATCCGGTTCTGCATATACGATGACAGCATCATCTTCGTCCACGATATCACGTACATCTACGTCTGCTTCAAGCAGAAGTTCAAGTACTTCCTCGGAGTTTTTGCCTTCTATACCGATAACCGCTGTTGGATCAAACATGTAAGCAACAGAACCGCTGACACCCATGTTTCCGGCGTTTTTGTTAAACGCAGAGCGTACTTCCGGCGCTGTACGATTGACGTTGTTGGTAAGTGCATCAACGATGACCATCGCCCCGTTCGGTCCGAAGCCTTCATAACGCAGCTCTTCATAGTTCTCATCCCCGCTGCCCTTTGCTTTTTCCATCGCACGATCAATAATGGCTTTGGGTACATTATACGTTTTGGCACGTTCCAGCACGACTTTCAGTGCACGGTTCGCTTCCGGGTCCGGTTCGCCCTTCTTGGCAGCTACATAGATCTCAACGCCGAATTTAGCGTAGACCCGGCTCGTGTTTGCATCTTTTGAAGCTTTTTTTTCCTTGATATTATTCCACTTACGACCCATATCGTTTCCGCTCACTTTCAACATGTAATCTGCTTTCTACTATGCCATTATATCTTGTTGAGCGTACTTCAACAAGTTAATACCTACGAAAAACTGGGAGTAACTGCGGTGATTATCCAGCCTCATTCGAAGATTAACCTCAGTTTATCCTCTTATAAATCTCTCAGCATCAACTAACTTAGCTCTATTCACTCCATATATAACAAACAAGAAGCACCCCATAAGGAATGCTTCCGTCCCTAAATCAGTCCTAACTTCAATTCATCTTACCTGGTCCATCAAGCGTGAAATTGTCGACCATCCAACACTTCAGGAACATATCCTGCACGAATGACAAAGTCACCGAAATGTTCCCCTTCATTGCGCTCTCTGGCATATTGGTTCACCATTGGTGTCAACGTGTCCAGAATCTCGGTTTCGCCAATGTTTTCTTTGTAAAGTTTATTCAGGCGATGTCCGGTGAAGCTGCCACCGAGATACATGTTGTATTTCCCAGGTGCTTTACCGATAAATGAAATCTCCGCCAGCATCGGTCTTGCACATCCGTTCGGGCAGCCCGTCATTCGAATGACAATCTCTTCGTCTCTCAGCCCGGCTTCGTCCAGTACTGGCTCCAGTTTGTCGATCAGAGACGGCAAGTAACGTTCGGACTCAGCCATCGCAAGGCCGCAGGTTGGAAGCGCAACACAGGCCATCGAACTTCTGCGCAGTGCTGAGTAATGTGCCCCATCCGTCAGGTTATACTGCTGAATGAGTGCTTCAATCTTTTTCTTCTTCTGGCTGCTAATGTTACCGATGATCAGATTTTGATTGGCAGTCAGACGGAAATCACCCGTATGCACTTTGGCAATCTCACGTAAACCCGTCATGAGAGGATATCCATCCACATCCTTGACACGACCATTCTGAATGAACAGCGTGTAGTGCCATCTACCATTATTGCCTTTTACCCAACCATATCGATCTCCGTTTGACTCAAAATGATATGGACGTGCCGCATCCAGTTTCCATCCCAGACGGCTGGTCAGCTCTTCGACAAACCATTCCACACCGCGATCATCCAGCGTATATTTGAAACGAGCATGTTTACGAACTGCACGATCTCCATAATCACGCTGAATCATAACTGTTTTCTCTGCAACATCAATCATTTGCTCCGGAGTACAGAAACCAATGACTTTGGACACCTGAGGATAGGTTTTGGCATCACCATGAGACATGCCCATCCCGCCGCCAACGGAAACGTTGAATCCTTGCAGCTTCCCGTTCTCCACAATAGCAATAAAGCCAAGATCCTGTGAATAAACATCCACATCATTGGATGGTGGTACAGCAATACCGATCTTGAACTTACGAGGCAAATACACTTTGCCATAGATTGGTTCAACTTCTTCGTCAGAGTCCTGCGAATCAATCACTTTCTCGCCGTCCAGCCACAGCTCATGATATGCCCGCGTGCGAGGGTCCAAATGATTACTTACTTGACATGCCCACTCATACACTTCAGCATGCACATCGGATTGATTCGGATTCGGGTTACACATCACGTTACGGTTTACGTCACCGCACGCAGCCAGTGTGCTTAGCAACGAATCGTTCACTTCACGAATGGTGTTCTTAAGATCCCACTTCAGTACACCATGCAGTTGGAAAGACTGACGTGTGGTCAGACGAATGGTCTGATTCGCATATTTATGTGCCACTCTGTCCATCATCAACCACTGCTCCGGGGTTACAATCCCACCGGAAGCACGTACACGCAACATGAATTGGTATGCAGGTTCCAGCTTGGATTTGTGACGCTCATTACGCAGGTCACGATCATCCTGCATATAACTGCCGTGGTGTTTCATCAGACGATTGTCGTCCTCTGGAATTGCACCCGTGATGCGATCAGCCAACGTTTCGGTCAGGCTTCCACGCAAGTAATCACTTTTGATCTTTATATCTTCCACATCGCTATTCGTGCGCTGTGGGTTAAGTAAGTTATTATAAACCATGCTGCTTTCTCCTCTCGTCTCTGCGGGATGGTGCAATCCGGCTAAGCCGGTAATAATTAATAGACGTCCCGCTGATAACGTTTCTCCTGCTGCAACCGTGTCAGATATTCTGATGCCTGCTCAGGTGATAATCCACCTTCTTGTTCAAGAATCGTGGTGAGCGCAGCATGCACATCATGTGCCATTTTTTTCTCATCACCACAGATATATACGCTCGCACCTTCCTGAAGCCACTGGTACAATTCTTTGCTGTGTTCCAACATACGATGTTGTACATACACCTTCTGTTCCGTATCACGTGAGAAGGCTACATCCATCTTCGTGAGCACACCATCTTTGAGCCAACGCTGCCATTCCGTCTGGTACAAGAAGTCAGTGGAGAAATGTTGATCTCCGTAGAACAGCCATGTCTTGCCTTCTGCGCCTGTTTCTTCACGCTCACCAAGGAAGGATCTGAACGGTGCTACGCCTGTACCTGGGCCAACCATAATGATCGGCGTATCCGGGTTCTCAGGAAGCTTGAAATTCGGGTTATGCTGTATATATACTGGCAGGGTGTCGCCAGCTTCGATTCGTTCAGCCAGATGTACCGAGCATACACCGTAACGTTCTCTGCCACGCGCTTCATAACGAACCGTACGAACGGTAAGATGAACTTCATCCGGGAAAGCCTTCGAACTACTCGCTATCGAGTACAGACGTGCCGGAATTTTGCGAAGAACAGCTACAAATTCTGCAGCAGGAATACCTTTCAGATCATAATCATGAACCAGATCCAACAGATCACAGCTATTCATGACTGTACGGAATTCGGAATCATCTGCGAGTAGCGCTGTCAGGCCACTACCAGGATTCAGTTTCGCAAGTTGTTCCACGACCGGTTTCGTCACCGCTGTAATTTCAAAATAACGCAGCAACGCTTCATGCACAGATGCCTGATCCCCGTTTTTATTCACGGTAACGCGCTCATCGGCATTCCATCCCATGGCTGCAATCAATTCATCGACAAGGCGCGGGTGGTTCTCAGGAAATACCCCGAGGCTATCACCAGGCTCGTAGTCCAGGCTGGAGCCTTCCAAAGACAATTCAATGTGGCGTGTTTCACGGTCCGATCCTCTGCCATTCAGATTGAGATTCTCCAGCACTTCAGCCTTGAAAGGGTTCGTACGATCATACTCGGATTCCCCGCCGCTCACCGCAGCTGTAACAGCCTCAGTGGTTACTGCACCTGCAGCAGCCGATGTGCTGCTTAATGAGGCCAGTACTTCATTCATCCATTCCGCCGCTGCTTCATCAAAGTCAACATCACAATCTACGCGCGGTACAAGAGCTGTACCACCGAGCTCCTGCAATCGTTTATCGAAGTCCTTACCTGTCTGACAAAAGAACTCATAGGAGGTATCTCCCAGAGCCAACACCGAGTAACGAAGTCCTTCAAGCTTGGGAGCCCGTTTGCTGTTCAGGAATTCATGCAACGGAATCGCATTATCCGGTGGTTCACCCTCGCCATGCGTACTGACGATGATGAGGAGATTTTCAATTTTCTTGAGTCCGTTCGGTTTGAAATCTCCCATCGATGACAACGTTACCTGAAGACCCTGCTCTTCAAGTTTCTTGGCCAGCTTTTTCGATAGGCCACTGGAATTCCCGGTTTGTGAACCAAAAAGCACGGTAACTTCCTGGGATACTGGCGGAGCACTGACAGGTGCAATACCTGTAGTTGGTGCAGCCTGTACCAGGTTAGCTGGAGCCGCTATTGTCGCGCTTGCCTGAATTGCTGCAATATATCCGCTCAACCAAGTCCGTTGTCCATCGGTCAATGTAGGAATAAGACGATTAAGCAGTTCAACTTGTTCTTGATTAAAAGGGCTGTTTGTCACTTGAAGTTCCACTGTTTGCCACCTCGCGCATTGCTTCGATTTTAATTCCGACTAAAATCATCACATTAATTTAATTTCTTCTCTCTAAAACCTAACACACCGGGTGTTGAGGGTCAATTTCAATGATTTTATAGCATTTATCAGTTTCGCTGATAAAGGACAAAAAACAACAAAAACCCTCCTTTTCAAATCAAGGACAATTTTTGTTTTATTTTTAATTTGGCGGCCAGCTCAAGTTGAAGTTGAAAGTGGAATATAGTCACTAAAATGATCTCCCAGCACTCTGCTTTTATCTCCGTATACTCTGTCCAAATGGTTCTCCCCCCACAGACATATGCGGTCAATGATGTCCTGTAGTGTCAAGCCGTACTCTGTCAGCTCATACTCTACTTTGGGCGGAATCTCGGGATGAATAATTCGATGGATGATTTCATTTTTTTCCAGTTCACGCAACTGCTGAGTTAAGACCTTCTGGGTAATGCCGGGAATGGCTCTGCGAAGTTCGCTTGTTCGTTTTTTACCTGATATCAGCTGATGCAGAATAAGAATCCTCCATTTTCCACCGACCAGTTCCAACATCGCCTGCACACCACTCTCATATTTTTTCATTTCTTGTTCCACTTGTACTCCCCCATAATTCACATATATGTATATCCATTATTAAAAGTAACCGAAGAACCTCAAGGTTTCTACAGCACTCGAAGGTGCGTACTTCTCAATAAGATGTCATGAAACTTATAATAACATTGGTCAGAATGTTTAACCAAAAAAAGAAAAAAGGATGGTTACTCCTACATGAAAGTTAAACTGGTCGTTACTCACCCAAGACAGGATTCCCTAACATTTGCCGTAATGAATCGTTTTATAGAAGGTATGCAGGAGAATTCCCATGAAATTGATATCCTCGATCTCTATCATGACGGATTCGATCCATTATATGGTGTAGAAGATGAGCGAGACTGGCAAAATCCCGATAAACAGCATGCCCCTGCGATTCGCAAAGAGTTGGATCGTGTGCTTGCGGCTGATGCCATTGTATTTGTTTTCCCGATCTGGTGGTACAACGTTCCCTCCATGCTCAAAGCATATCTGGACAAGGTATGGAACATGGGGCTGCTGAACAAGGCAAACTCCAAAAAGGCACTGTGGATTGCACTAGCTGGGGGGACGGAGGCTTCATTCCATAAATACGACTATTACAACATGATTTCCAATTATCTGAATAACGGGATCGCTGGCTATGCAAGAATGCAGGAATCCCGAGTCGAATTTCTCTATGAAACCATTTCAGAATCCAAAGAACATATCGAGAGCTTACTGGAACAAGCTTATCAAATCGGCAAACATTACAATTAACAAATCGCAGACATTACAGATAACAATTCGTAGAAGTTACAGATAACAACTGTTAAACGACATAAATCTACTCAGTCGTTGAGCAAATTACTTTTCGCCCATCGCTGGCGTACAATCAAGAAGGCTTACTCCAACCTGGTTTCCAGGTCAAAGTAAGCCTTCTTTTTCATACGCTACGATTCTGGTGTATCATTATTTCTTCCATACCAGTTTACTCATCATCGCATATAACAACGTAGCCGATTCGGCTCGGGTCGCTTCGTCAAGTGGTTTCACCTCACCGTTGTACCCGTGGGCGATGCCCAGATCCACAAGTAATGCCACACTATCCCGGGCATAGGAACGAATCTCGGAAGCATCATGGAAACGAGTAAGGTTATCCGTTGCAGCCGTCTCGGCGTCAACCAGACCAGCCGCTGCAAGTGCTCTAACTGTCAACGTCATCATCTCCTGACGAGTGATCGTCGACTCTGGCAGGAAGCGCCCGTCACCGGTACCACTGGTGATACCTAGTGAACGCGCAGCTGTAACTGCTTCGTAATATGGAGCCTTTTCGTTTACATCAGTGAATGCATTCCCGGAAGAAGCATTCAAGCCGAGCGCAGTCATCAACCATTGCATGTATTGACCGCGAGTCATGTCCTGTTTTGGATGCAATTCTGTGGAATCACCACTTTCCTTGGCATCAATCACACCTCGAACAGCCAATGCCTCCATCGCTTTCTTGGCCCACTGCACTTCTGCAAGATCTGCGAATGTCTGCTCCACAGGCACAGCAGCATAATTTCCTGTGAGTGATGTTACGGAAAATACAACCTGCCCGCTGTTTGGATCGTAGTAACTTTGCGGCATTGGGTTTGCCACACCGTTCGCGCCAATGGCAAATGCTACAATTCGATCCTGCTGAGCATTTTGTGACGATTGGTAAGGCAGACGTAGTATCAACCCGCTTTCCGATGGCCATGGTTGACCATCCAGTTGAAGTTCAAACTGGACTCCATATTGCGTGCCAAGCTGATCTGCAACTTTTTTTGGTAACTCCGTTCTGACCAAGCGGATGGATGCAATTCCATCACCAACGATGTCCTTCGTTAACAGTGTCGCAGGAAGCTCCAACATGCCCAGCTCTGTAACCATGTTGAGCACATGTGACTCACTCTGAGCTATCAACACAGAGGCAGGTAGAGACACTTCATATGCCGTCGCTCCCGAAACCGGATTCATCCGAAGTTCGACCAAGCGCTGACCCGCATCTGTTACGGGGGCAACTTTAAAAGCCTCTTCGATCGTTGAAGCATCCACGTTGGACTGCACTACCCCCTTCTGGTCAGACTGTCCCTGCAACTCCAGAACGGAACGGTCTTTCTCCGGTTTAGGTTGTGGTACAGCATTCCCTGCACCTTGGCTAACACCTTCTGATTGTCCGCCATTGTTGTTTGAACCAGAACTATTCCCTGAATTTCCACCTGAATTGCCGCCTGGGTTGCTACCCGAACCAGGGTCCGATCCTCCCGGGGAAGAACCAGACGCAGGCACCTTCACCGTCAAAGGTACAGTCAAGGCTCTACTGTCGTCAGACGTTCGAGTAATTTCCAACTCCAATGTTACTGTTGTTTCCTTCGATGGTGGGACAATCGTTCCATCGGTTTGAATGACAGTCGGTACCGAACTGGAAGCGATCTTCACCGTGAAACCTTGTGGCACGGATGGTAACTTCAGTTTTTTTGCATCTGCGGAAGGCTGTTCCAGTGCCGTAATGCCTGTAGCTACACCGGCAGCGCTCTGCTGAGCCGTGTGCACTTGATAAGCGGAAGATACACCTCTCAAGGATTGCCCCGTCGCATCCAAAGCTTCCACTTTGTAATAATATTCCGTGCCGGGGTTCAGTTCACTGTCCGTGTACTCCCGTCCATTGCCGTTATAGACCACCTTGTACTCACCTTGCTCACGATCTGAGCGGTAGAGCTTGTAGCTTGCTGCACCAAGATGAGCATCCCACTGAAGCGTTGCGCTCGTTGAATCGAACGCCTCAGCATGAAGGCCAGCACTATCAGTTGTAGGAGGTACGGCGTCGGGTTTGACGATCATAATCCAACTAATCATCGGGTCCTGCGATGCCGTATTACGCACGGTCAATTCCAGCTTGTTGTCCGACACGCTGATGCCTTTGTGGGCTCTAACGCTGGCAGGCGTAAAAGTAACTGCACCGGTATTCGTGCCATTGATCATAAAATTCGCTCTACGCGATGCATTGGTCCACGGATCGTTGAATCCGGCGTACACATCGTATGTCCCGTTTGGCACATCAAATCTATAGGTTAAGTCCGTGCCTTTAGGGGAGTTGCTGACATTGCCACCGTTCAGATAACGTACGGTCGAGAATATATCCCCGCCATTCGAACCGGATGCAAGTGCATCTGCGCCGATATATCCCCAATCTCGACCCTCTGCCGGAGCGTACATCTGATCCGCCGTTCCCGGGTTGGCAAGTGTTCCTTTCATATAGGTACCCATAAGATTGTAATCAGCCGTTTCGTAACCTCCGCTATTCACAAAATATAGTGCATTCTCTGGAATGACGTTTACACGAACCGCCTGCTTTTTGTTGTTATATTCCGGTGTCGTTACCTGCAACGTAAGCGGTCCTGGCTTAGCAAAATCTTCTGCCGTCATCGCCCGGTTGTCAATGGTCCATACGGCTGGCGTTGACACCAGTTCATCACCGTCGCGTACATTCAATGTTGTTGGCAAGGATGGTACTTTGCCAAGCGCCACGGTTTCTGGCAAGGGATCAGCGATATCCACCTTGCCCATCGAATTCAGCAGATCAGGTGTCCAGCTGTTATACCACTTGATCGCGATATCCGAGCCTATTCCAAACTCAATGGGCAAGAACACGTATTTTGCAGCATCATTTGAGAAATTGCCACCATTCCACGTATCCCCCACGTATATGAACTTGCCTTTTTCCGGATCGACCGGAATGACGGATGTCGTCTGTGTGCCAAATGCCTTGCCTGGATCGGGATCACTCGGCAACGTTCGCACAAACGGATTGGTCTGTGTTGACCACGGGCCAAAAATGTTATCCGCCACCGTCACTTTGTTTTCGTTAGGGGCCCAGCCGGAAGCTCCGGAAGTCAAAATATAATATTTTCCCTGATACTTAAACATCGCCGGTGCTTCACGTTGCCCTCCAGGGAACACACGCACGTAATCTACGCCGTACTCAGCCTGATAGGTGGAATCACGTACCGGATTGCCTTTGTCATCCGTTCGTCCTTCCTTATGCCACCCTGTTACGTCACTGTAGTCTTCATTCAGTTTGGAGATATAAAGCGTCAGGTTTTCTTCGCTGGAGTAGATCAGATAACCGGTGCCATCATCATCCTTGAACAACGTCATGTCACGTGCCATACCCTTATCACTTGGAAAGTAATCTTTCTCCCCTTCCGGGGCTCTGTCCATCCGGTAACTCTTCTGATACACAAAAGGTCCTGTTGGAGAGTCACTGATCGCATAACCGGCTCTCGCCTTACCGTAGTTCGCATTATCGTTATAGGGGTCCTTGTCGCCGTCCATGTGGGCCCACATCACGTATTTCTTCGTTTTGTCGTTGTAGATGACCTTTGGTCGTTCAATGATCCGTCCTTTGCGAATATCTGCCCAGATATCCACGCGGTCCTCACGACCCGCATACAATTTGGAGATCAAAGGGTCATTGTCAAAATCATCCATGGATTGAAGTGTTGATAGAGCCATGCCTTCATCCGTCCAATTCATCAGATCCTTGGATGAATACACACGCACACCAACCGCTGGCCAGCCGCCCTTATGATACTCACCATACCAGTAATAGGTCTCCGTCTGTTCATCGTAGAAAAAACCAGCTCCATGCGCATCGATCGGTTTACCCTCCAAATCTGGCCACAATTGTCCTGGTGTAATGCTTGTGCGAAGTGTGGCAACACCCAACGGTGCGGATGCTGGAGAAGTTACGCCGTCAACGGTCGCCTGAATGGTGTAAAAATATCCTGTGCCCATCGTCAGACCACTATCATTAAATGTGCTTTCATTGCCACTATAGACCTGCTGATACGTCCCCGTAGCACTGGTAGACCTGGAGAGCGTATACGTTACATCAGATCCGTTAAGGGCATTCCACCCCAGAGAGATTGATGTATCCGTCACAGCTGTGGCAGCAAACTCTTCAGGAGAGTCGATGGAGTACGTAGTGGCTTCTGCAACGGTGAATGCTGACTCCCCGGCTGCGTTAAAAGCCGTTACGCGATAGCTGTAGCTCTTGCCCGGCTCAAGTGCCTTATCCGTAAATGTGAGTCCCTTCCCTTCATAGATCTGCTCGTATTGCTCACTGCCAGCTTCGGCCCGAACCACGCGATAACCAGTTGACTTGTCCACAGCGGACCAAGATAGCTTCACGCTTGTGGCATTAAGTGCTTCGGCCTTTAATTCGCCAGGAGCCTGTGGTGCCGCCGCAGTCGTCCGAATTTCCAGAGGAGCACTCCATAGTGACTCGGTTAGGCCTCCGTATTCATAAGCGAGCTTGTAATAATACACCGTATCCCCTCTTAATCCTACCTCCCTGTGTCCCAAAGATCCGGTACTGGTTACCAGAGAATAACCACCTTCAGGCGTAGAGGAACGGTACAGGCGATAGGCTGATGCACCCGCGATTTCAGACCATTGTAGTGAAACCGAAGACGCCGTCTGCTCAGCAATGGAGAGCTGAATATCGTTCCCAGGCGGTTGCTCGGCAATGATCATGTCATCTGCATGTACCAACTGCCACTTATTCCGAATGCCCACGGTACCTGACGCGTATGTAGAATCGACCAGATCAAATACCAAGCGATCAGAGCCGTTTTCCGCGATATACCCGCGAATGGTGGCACCTGATAACACCACTTTGAGGGTATACCATGTATTTTTGGCAAATGCATAGTCCACTGTTTTCAAAGTGGTATCTGATCCGTTCACCCTTTTCGAAAAAACGAGTTTATTATTGGGAACCTGCATTTGAAAATAGTAAAAGTTGCTCTGATCCTGAAACCGCGGCAATATTCCCGGATATCCTTGACCGGCTCCCGTATAAAAGCGCATGGACACGGTCATGTCCGATATGGAGTCTCCAGTAGAAATAATGCCTTCAGTGGTATCACTCTGGAAAAGCGTGAAGTTGGACGCATCTGTCGGGTCCGAGATCACTTCCCAGTTGCCTGAACTTACATTCCACGCGGGTGCTTCCGTGTATTCCCCATCTGAAAAATCGTCCTGCAGCAACGTGACGGGTATTCTACCCAGATCGGCATACGCCTTACTCGGCAGCATTAACGGTCCCGAAGACAGCGCAAGTGTTGCAGATAACATGAATATCATGGGTTTCCT
The DNA here is from genome assembly GCF_050990605.1 of Paenibacillus amylolyticus. Lineage (GTDB taxonomy): Bacteria > Bacillota > Bacilli > Paenibacillales > Paenibacillaceae > Paenibacillus > Paenibacillus amylolyticus_H. The sequence goes on along the minus strand of NZ_CP158832.1, from coordinate 2,703,002 downwards.
GAGTTTATCCAATGTTCATTCTCTCCTTTGGCGTGAAAGATGAAAGCATGGTTCTTGAAGGCGCGGTGGTGTTGATCAGCCTATCTCAGCAGCCGGCGGTCAGTACAGAGCGTGTTCCACCTCCTTATTTTAATGAAACCGGTTTCATTGGAGTGCAAAAAAAAGACCTGACTTCCCTTCTAATTGCAATGATATCCATACGGAATACCGTCTCTCCCTTGCCCCTATGCAGTGAAACAGGTTTCTATCATGTAAATGTAATCGCTTTCCTGAATTATATTATTGCCTTATTCAAGCTGTCAACTGTGAATTGGGCGCAAACATTTTTCGTTAAAACCACGCAAAAAAGCGCGAGTTCTGCATGTTTTGCAAGCAAAATTCGCGCCTTTTTTTCATCGTTCGAGCTTGTTCTCAAGCTCGAACGTATTATTAGTGTGTGACTTTTTGAACAACCTCTAATTAGAATACTTTCGTGGTCCACGACTCACAATTCCAAGTCTCCGTAACTACATCACGGTAGAATTCCGGTTCGTGGGAGATCAGAAGAATACTGCCTTTGTAAGCCTTGAGCGCACGTTTCAACTCTTCCTTGGCATCAACGTCCAGATGGTTCGTCGGCTCATCGAGTACAAGCAGGTTGGTTTCATTATTGATTAGCTTACAGAGACGCACTTTAGCTTTCTCCCCACCACTTAGTACAGCTACCTTGCTCTCAATGTGTTTTGTAGTCAAACCACATTTTGCAAGTGCAGCACGCACCTCGAATTGGGTATAGGAAGGGAACTCCTGCCAGATCTCTTCGATACATGTATTGTAGTTGGCATCCTTCATCTCTTGCTGGAAGTAACCAATCTCCAGATGTTCACCGCGTTGAACGGTTCCTTCCAGAGCCTGAATTTCACCCAGAATACTGCGCATCAGGGTTGTTTTACCGATTCCGTTTGCACCAACGAGGGCGATCTTTTGTCCCCGCTCCATACGCAGATCCAATGGTCTGGACAACGGTTCATTATAACCAATCACAAGACCTTTGGTTTCGAAAATGAGCTTGCCCGACGTTCTTGCATCACGGAAGTTGAATTGCGGTTTCGGTTTCTCCTTCGCGAGTTCGATAACATCCATTTTGTCGAGTTTCTTCTGTCTGGACATTGCCATGTTGCGTGTAGCTACACTTGCTTTGTTACGCGCTACAAAGTCCTTGAGGTCAGCAATCTCTTGTTGTTGGCGCTTGTACGCCGACTCCAGCTGCTGTTTTCTCATCTCATGTACTTCCTGGAAGTGATCATAATCCCCCACATAGCGCGTCAGATCCTGATTCTCCATGTGATAGATCAAGTTGATAACACTGTTCAAGAACGGAATATCATGAGAGATCAGAATAAAAGCATTCTCATATTCCTGCAAATAACGTTTCAGCCATTCAATATGCAATTCATCCAGATAGTTCGTAGGCTCATCGAGCAGCAAAATATCGGGTTTTTCCAGCAGCAGCTTGGCAAGCAGTACTTTGGTACGCTGTCCACCACTCAGGTCATTGACGTCTTTATCCAAACCGATATCTGTCAGACCGAGACCACGTGCGGTTTCATCCACTTTGGCGTCGATCATGTAGAAATCCTGGTTCGTCAGCGTATCCTGAATTGTGCCCACGTCTTCAAGAAGTTGTTCAAGCTCCTCGGGAGTCACATCGCCCATTTTGCCATACATATCATTCATTTCCTGTTCCATGTCGAACAAATACTGGAACGCGCCGCGAAGTACGTCACGGATCGATTGGCCTTTGTTCAATACAGCATGCTGGTCCAGGTAACCAACACGCATCCGTTTGGACCACTCCACCTTGCCTTCATCCGGCTGAAGTTTCCCAGTAATAATGTTCATGAAGGTGGATTTACCTTCACCATTAGCCCCGATCAGACCAATATGTTCGCCCTTCAACAGGCGGAATGATACGTCGTTAAAGATAGCACGGTCACCAAAACCGTGGCTTAATTTTTCTACATTTAATATGCTCATTCATGACACCTTTTCTATATAGACTTAATTCTTTGTATATTATAAGCGTTATATCCTGCACAACTCAACGCCATATTCAAAATTATTGCACCTTTTTGTCTGAAATTTGCCTTATATGAAAGGATGGGTTAAAATTTTGCCTTAACGAATTACTACTATATAGAACGGAGCTCTTCGAAGAGCATCAGGTGAAGATTATGATTGAAGTAAAACAATCCAAGTTGGGTGATGGCGGTGAGTTTAACCGCGGGGTATTTGCTACCGTTGATATTGCCAAGGGAACGCTTATCCATCAGGCACCCGTCGTGCCTTACCCGAATGAAGATCATGAGCATGTCGAAAAAACGATTTTGGAAGATTACGTATTCGAATACGGGGCGAATCATACCGCCATTCTGCTCGGCTACGGCAGTCTGATCAACCACTCCTATGAACCTAACGCTACCTATGATATCAATTTTGATAACCACACCTTTGACTTCTACGCGTATACAGACATCAAGGCTGGCGAAGAAATCGTCATCAATTATAACGGTGAGGAAGACAGCATGGACCCGTTATGGTTCCTGGACGATTACGAGGAGCGTATGCTGGAGTTCAATAAGTCCAATGATGATGAGGGTGAAAAAGAGACTGAAACCCAGTCGCTGAATACGGACACGAGTAAATAAACGTTAAACTTAAAAGTTCTCAAGGACTGTCGTTGTAAATGCGAAAAAACTAGCGCCCCCCGGTGAATTGTAAAATGAGCACCTGGAATACTCTTCAGGGTGCAAAGTTTAAGCACGGAAATAAGCAAGCCCTCCGTTAACGGAAGACTTGCTTATTTGTGTTGTCTTTCTTGGTAAGCGAGATATACTTGCTCAAATATCATTGTTTAGCATGCGTCTTAACTTGTTTTAATCCGTAATCGGAGGATCTGTGTGTAAGTCAGCATCGGGTGGCGTGGATCTCCACTTGGTAAAGGCTACCTCGAATCCTGCACGCTTCGGTGCACACAGAAATGGGCCTGCGTGTTTGTTCGTCGGATAGGCAAACCGTGCAACACGAATCGTACGCCAAGGATGCTCATCTGTGCGAGCACGAATGACAACGGCCTCGTTACTGTAGGAGGCTCTGATTGTTACGATTCGTCCACCCCACTCTGGCACAGGAGAGAGTGACCAATCCGAATACGTATCCGTCACGACGGCTCCAACATGTGCCACGCCATCGTTGACCTCAACTCCGGCCTTGATCCATTGGTCTTCTCCATACCATAACATTAGTCCCGCCTGATCATATAATTCGGTGAATGAGCTTAGATCAAAAGATACCTCAATCGCTTCCGTTCCGTCCCATGGAGCAAGCATGGCATGTCCATCCCGATGACAGAACCCGTAGAATGTGTTCTCCCAGAAGTCACTGCCTTCCCGAGCTTCCACAACGAAACGATCCCCATCCATCCGTGCAGCAACGGGTTCCTTAGTCCACTTGCCTTCATGAAGCCCAATAAAATCCGATGACATCGTTGTTTTCATCCTTCCTTCCGTCCCAAAGGGGAGTTCATCATCACTTCTACATTAGAGAACCCAGGTCCGATGCAGCAGTAGGATATGCAAAATTCATGGTGTTTAACTGATCGATAGTCAGATTGAACTGAATAGCCATTGCAAAAAGGTTGATCAATTCTTCTGTTTTGCTCCCGAGCACATGCGCGCCCAGAATACGCCCAGTTGATTTATCGATCACTACTTTGGCCATGGCAAATTTTTCATGAGTTCGCTTGTAAGTATACCATTTCGACATATCATTTACCTGCACCTCATAGCCCTCTTTCTTGGCTTGCTCCGTGCTCATACCTACAGCTCCAAGGGCAGGGACAGTAAACACAATGGAAGGCATCACTTTATAATTAGGTTTATGTTGATTTCTCTCCAACAAATTGAACGATACTGCCCGGGATTCCTGACCTGCTAACGGGGTCAAAGGCAACCCTTTCGTATCGGTTACATCGCCAGCAGCATACACTCTCGGATTACTTTCGCTTTGCAAATACTCGTTCACCGTAATACCCTTTTTGCTGTAGCTGACGTTGCCTTTCTCCAATTCCAGCCCATCCACATTGGGAATACGCCCGGCTCCATGAACGACAAGTCCGCACTGCCACTTGTGATCTGCACCATTGCGTGTGCCATGAACGATATAGGCGTTCCCCTCTTGCCGTACGGACTTCACCTCTGCGTTCAAATGAACATGAATGCCGATCTCTTTCGATTTTTGCATTAAAGATTCAACCAGTTCCGCATCAAATGATTTCAGCGGCTGTTCACTCCGATGTAGGATATGAACCTCCGTCCCGGCTCTGGCCGCAATATGCGCAAACTCAAATGCAATGTATCCACCGCCTACCAGAACTAATCGATTAGGCAGCTGTTCCAGATCCAGAAAGTCATCACTATATATAAGATGCTCTGAGCCCTCAATCTCAAGTGGCGCTGGTCTTGCACCAGTAGCAACGAGGATGTGTTCGCCATGGAGCACTTCTTCTCCCACTTGAATATGGTTTTCATCAACAAATGAAGCTTTACCATGGAACGTGTCCATTCCTGCCTGTTTGAATTTATCCTCGGTTGCTCTAGGTATGCTCTCGGTAAAGGTACGTTTAAAGGCCATAAGTTCAGACCAGTTGATAGTTGCCTGTCCCAGAATTCCTTTCCCTTGCATCCGTTCATTCCAGTCAATCAGCTCAGCCGCTCCAGCCAGCACTTTCTTGGGATCACAGCCACGCAGTGCACACGTTCCGCCGAACTCACGTTCATCAATTACAGCGATTTTCCATCCAGCTTCAGCGCAACGGATGATTACAGAGCTTGCCGCGCTTCCTGTTCCAATCGCAATCAAGTCATAGGTTTCTTGTGTCATCAAGGTTCCTCCTCATCCTTTTGGTACATCTATTGCAGGGATGCCTGAAGTTACAGCAATCCAGCCTGTTTAAGGTACTCTGCTGCAACCTGTTCAGGATTCGCTCCCTCTACGTTCACGTCATAGTTCATCTGACGCATCTCGTCATCCGTAATTTTGCCAGCAAGCTGATTCAGCACCTCAACCAGTTGTGGATATTGATCTGCCGTTTCTTGACGAAGCATCGGCGCGCCTTGATAAGGCGGGAACAACTCCTGATCATCTTCCAGCACAACGAGTTCATATTGTCTCAACTCACTATCGGTGGAGTAGGCATCTACGAGATTGATATCGCCACGTTGAACAGCACCATAACGAAGCTTCGGTTCCATTGTTGCCACGTTCGGGAATTCAATCCCATACTTCTTCTGAATACCAAGGTATCCGTCCTCCCGATCCGAGAATTCAAGCGTGAATCCTGCCTTCATCTGCTGTTCCACCGGTTGGAGGTCTGAAATGGTCTTGAGATTGTATTGATCTGCGATGTTCTGTGGGACGGCCAACGTATACGTATTGTTATAATCCATAGGTTTCAATAGCACCATGTTAAACTGGCTCAGCATTCCTTCTCTTGCCTGTTCGTACACCTCTGTCCGATCGGTGCTCACTGCTGTTTCCTTCATGAATTCGGAGATCGCTGTCCCGGTGAATTCGGGATAGATGTCGATATCACCTGAGTTGAGTGCATTGAAAAGGAATGGTGTTTTGCCTAATCCGGGTTTTAGTTCAACGGTCAGGTCCGTCTCTTTTTCGATGAGCAATTTGTACATGTTAATCAGAATCTCCGGTTCAGCTCCCAGTTTGCCAGCAATCACGAGATCCTTCTGCCCTCCACGTGCCAAGAAGGGAATTGTGATTACAAGTATCGCGATTATTGCCAGCGAACCAAGGGTAACCAGTGTTTTCTTGAAGGATAACCGCTGGAACTGACGTAATAGTACATCAAACAAAATCGCCAGCAAGGCGGCTGGAATGGCTCCCAGGATGATCAGTGCCGTATCATTCCGATCAATACCCAGCAAGATTAATGCACCCAAACCTCCTGCGCCGATCAAGGCAGCAAGTGTTGCGGTTCCTACAATCAGGACCATAGCAGTCCGAATTCCGGCCATAATAACAGGCATCGCCAGTGGCAGTTCCACTTTGATTAGACGTTGTCTACGATTCATGCCCATCGCATTCGCCGCTTCGACCATGGAAGGATCAACTTCGGAAATGCCTGTGTACGTGTTGCGGAGTACAGGAAGCAGCGCATACACAACCAGTGCAATGATTGCTGGAAGTGTTCCTATGCCGAATAACGGAATGAGTAATCCGAGAAGCGCCAAGGAAGGTATCGTCTGCAACACAGCCGTAACCCCGATAATGGGTTCAGCCACTCTTGGTTTGCGTGTCAGGTATATACCAAGTGGAATAGCGATGAGGACAGCAAATAACAATGCGATAAATGAGATCTGAATATGTTCCAGGAGAGCAGACAATAACTGGCCTTTACGTTCGCTGAACACCTCCGTAAATCTACTCATGTCCCTCACCTCGTTCCTGTAACTGAACAGACCAGTATTTCATCAGATCAACTCGACTGATCTCGCCAATAATCTGGCGGTTACGTTCAACCAACAGATGGTCATGGGAAGCCATGATATCAACTAATTCTGTTAACGTAATGGATACAGGAACGGCGGTTTTGGCAGATTTGGGCACATGACCCGGTGAGAGTGGTGACATGATGGATTCGAGATCAAAATCAGATTGTGAAATCGTATCGTTGTTAGGACTTCCAACAAATTCACGTACGAAATCATTAGCTGGCTGCTGGATGAGCTCTTCCGGGGTACCTACCTGCAATACTTCTCCATCCTTCATAATGCAGATGCGATCACCCAGCTTCATTGCTTCCTGAATATCATGGGTGACAAACACAATTGTTTTTTTCATCTGGCGCTGGATATCCAGAATATCGTCCTGCAATTTCTCACGGCTCATCGGATCGAGAGCACTGAATGGTTCATCCATCAATACAATCTCGGGATCGGCAGCGAGTGCACGCAACACACCAATTCTCTGCTGTTGTCCACCTGATAGCTCGGCAGGTTTGCGCTCACTATACGTATCTCCGTGCAAACCAACCATGTCCAGCAACGTATGTACGCGCTCCTTGATTTGATCTGACTTCCATTTTCGCAGTTCAGGAACAACCGCAATATTTTCGGCAATCGTCATGTGCGGGAATAGTGCAATCTGTTGCAGCACATATCCGATATTCCAGCGCAATTCGTGAATGTTGTATTCATCAATTGAGCGTTCATTAATGAGCACTGCTCCATCTGTTCGCTCAATTAGACGGTTGATCATTTTGAGCATGGTGGTTTTGCCACATCCACTCGGACCAATCATGACAAACAATTCTCCCTTGTTGATGTTGAGGTTAACCTGACGCAAAGCCGTAGTTCCATCAGGATATTGTTTTGATACATTTTCGAACTGAATCATCCGCTCTCTTCGCCCCTTTATCTAGGGCGTGTCTCAAAACTCGCCCTAACATTCCCTAACATTCATCCTCATCTATTTCCCCAAAAGTGAGTTCGTATAATCACTGCTTTCCGTAGTGTCTCTGGTTAGGGAGAGATCCACATTCCAATCAACGATGTCAACATCCTGGTAGACATGCAAAAAAGACGGGCACTAGGCAACGTCTTCTCATAATATGAAAATATTTCTTCCATTATTTCCATACTTCCATATGATTCTGAATAAATTGCTCGAATGAAATCGGGTTATTCCCCGTTAATTTTTTCACCGTATCTGTCGTTTGATCTTCTCTCCCCTCCTCCCGGATAAGCACATCCAGTCCTGCGAGGGCAGCAGCGTATTCTTCTGACATTCCTGCGCTAATCATGCTGTTCCTCAATTCATCATCGGACAAAGATTCATGCTGAATGGACTGACCCAGTACTCGACTCAAGACGTCTGCAACCTGTCCATAGGACAACGTCTCCGGCCCTGTAATGATGTGCTCCGTATTATGAGGAACAATATCTGTCAGAGCATGGAACGCAACTGCCGCGATATCATCTGCACTAACAAATCCAATTTTCCCGTCACCCGTAGCACTGTATATTTTCCCGAGTTGTTTCGTTGTCTCCCGATGCGGTCCCTCCGTAAAGTTCTCCATAAAATAGGAAGGCTGCAATACAGCCCACTCAGGAGCATGGGCTTTTATATACTGATGTACTCTTCCAAATATAGGACCATTCTCATCGATCGAAGCACTGCCAAGTAAAACGAATCGCTTAACCCCTTCCCCTAATGCTTCCTTGATGAACGGAATCATGGCGTTTTCTGGGCTCATATCCATTGCTGGCAAAACAAGGTATACCTGATTCACATTTTTCAGCGCCGGAGCATATGTCTCCGAATCATACCAATCAAAATAGACATAGTTATGGGCAGAACCAGAATGAGATGGTTTAGTTCTTCCTGCCAAACGTACTGGATATTGTTGCCCTTGAAGCATCTCCGAAATACGTCTTCCTGTCTTTCCATTAGCTCCTGTAATAAGGGTCAACGGTTTATCATTGATCATGCTTGCTTCCTCCTAAGTCTGATTCGAGGACGATCATCGGATTCCAATAGTCTTTATAATGTGTAATTTTCCCATTAGAGTGGCTCACTACAGAGATGTAAGTCTGGTTGTATGGCTTGCCTGTAACTAATGAACGCCCTTTACAAGTCAATTCAGCCACAAACTGTTGTTTCGTGGAATCAGCCAAGATCACCGGTTCAGAAAACTGCTGAATTTCAAGCATCTCCAGCAGATTATGAAGATGATTCGTAATTGCGGCTTTTTTCCAGACCAATCGGTCTATAATAATCAAAAAATAAACGCCCTAAGCGTCCATTTTCAAGAAAACGTAAAGAATTCTTACTCAAATCATGTAAAACGTTAATCCATAGCCCTTAGGGTCATCTGAACAAAATCTCGCAGCGCTTCTGCGCTTGCACCGCTCTTCGCCGTAAAGGTCAATGAGAGTCGGGAATAATTCAGAAAACGGGCAAGCCCGGGCAATTCTTGCTCTGCGTGCCTCAATTCGCCACTTTTCTGGCCTCGTAACAGTGCACTATGAAAAACATCTTCCATTTGTTGGTTAGTGGTTTGAATAAAGGCGGCGATTTCGTGATTTTGTGGTGCCTGTTCAACTGCACTATTAATGATGAAACATTCATTACGACGTTCGTCGTCTGTCAACACGTTAACCGCTTCGTTGAACAACTGTGCCACGCCTTGCCTCACACTTGTGCATTCGTTTAATAGTATGATCCCCACTTCTGTCTTCTGCTGAATATAGAATTTAAGAGCAGAGACAAATAAATCATGTTTAGTTCCGTAGGTGTCATACAGGCTTTGCCTCGCAATACCAAGTTCACTCAGCAATAAGCTCAAAGATGTACCTTCATAACCGTACGCTCCGAATACAGACGTTGCTTTTCTTAGAACGTTCTCCGTGTCAAACTCCTTGGCTCTTCCCAATTTCAGACCTCACCTCCCTATTGATTAAATAAAGAATACCTTTTCCAGACTGATCAGTCAAGAAAATAAATGCTTTGATTTTTGCCAAAGTGGTATAATGGGAATAGAAGCTGAATGAATTCTTTTACCATTTACCAACCATGACCACATATAAAGGAGTGTACCTATATGTATATTCAAATTACAGATTTGGCTGTAAAACGATTAACAGAAAGCCTGAATGACCAACCCGGATATTTCCAAGTCATCTATGACTTGGAAGGTTGCGGATGTAACGGAGTTATTGCCATTATTATTGTTGATGAACTTGCGGCTCTCGACGCGCAGATTGAAACCAATCTGGTTCCATTCTATGTTGATCCAAAACAGCAGCTGAACCTAGAACAACACATGAAGCTGGATACAGAAGAAAATTATCCTTCTTTCAAATTAAGCAGTGATTCCGGTGTGCTCAGCGCCAACGTTCGCGTTCGTGATACACGTGCCGTAACGGTGGGAAGCTCCGGGGAATCTGACGCCTGCATGTTGTAACACAGTCTCCAGCATAATTGCAGAAATCTAGCATTATCTCTCTTCACTTCACAATACAAGCCGTTGCATCTAATGCAACGGCTTTTTCATGTTCTTTTCCTTATATGCCTCTACGAGAGTTGCAAAAGAAGACTCTATGTAAATTGAACATAACATTTACACGAAACGGAGAGGACTGAAAGAACCTGAAGAAACGAAGCGTTCGCCTAAAAGCTTTCTGCAAGAAAGCTGCATCGGAAGCATACGCTTCCCCGGATTTTCCCCTTATAAGGGAAATTCGTAAAATCTGGGGATAACAGCGATCGGAAGGTTGTTCTGTCATCGTAGTGTCCAGTGTAAATATTCTTTAGTTCAACTTATATAGCAAACTTTGTTTACAACTCGGAAACAATTGGAGAACCTATGGATATAATCCTCTAGTATACTCGGTATATAGATTCATATATTCCGAGGAGGAACACACATCATGAAATCTTTTACTCGTAAATCGATCATATCTACCATTCTCATAGGCTCTGTTGTAGCAGGTTCTGCTTTCACTACGTTTCCCATCACGTCAAGTCTGAATCCCCTCGCGTCTGCCGCAAGCTCCAGCTTCACTCAATTTTTGCATGATAATGCACCTGGTCGTACGATTAAAACCATCAAAAATGTGGCAACCGTGACCAATGTGTCCAGTACAGTTGTACTTGTCAATAAAAAGAGAAATCTGCCTTCCACTTATACACCTCAAGATTTGGTAGTTCCTAATATTCCTTTTAGCTTCTCAGGTTCCAGTCCGAAGAAACAAATGCGTAAAGTGGCTGCAACAGCGCTAGAGAAACTATTTGCTGCTGCCAAAAAAGACGGCATCGATATCAAAGCCGTGTCGGGTTATCGTTCTTATGCGACCCAGAAATCGATCTTTGACCGTAATGCCAGCATCAAAGGTGAAGCTGTTGCCAATAAAACAAGTGCTCGGCCCGGACAAAGCGAACATCAAACAGGTCTAGCCATGGATATATCAAGCGCTTCGGCGGGTTATGATCTTCAGCAAAGCTTCGGCAACACCAAAGAAGGCAAATGGCTTAAAGCCAATGCCCACAAGTACGGATTCATCATTCGTTATGGCAAAGATCAGGAGAAATTGACTGGTTACTCCTATGAGCCATGGCATGTACGTTATGTAGGGGTATATATTGCCGGTGAGATTACTAACCAGAAACTTACGTTGGAGCAGTATTTGGAACGTGCCAAATAAGGCAGGTTTGAGCCCAAAGCTTCGACAGTTATTGAATCAGAGAAGAGAAGCTTGACTATAGATAACATGGCTGAAGTAGAAGATGGGGGCCGCAGCTGGCCCTCTTCTGCTTGAATCTTTCATTTACACACTTCATCATGTCCCAACAATTCTTCTAAAGACCAATGGCAGTCTCTTCAGACCTTCTGTTCCAGCCCAAGAGCCTACTCCAGCAAGTATTGCATTATGGCACAAATAAAGTGCGACATTGTACACGATAGGGCCTAGAATAATCTCCACGACTACAAAACGTTTTAACGTCGAAGATTGGATCACATATACCCGAAATTCATGAGGGTTATGTCCTCCCATATACCTTGCGATCAATGCTTTCATAAATCACCTCTAGTGTTTTATTTTAGCGTATGGCAGACACTCCTTGTCTTATTCTAAAATAATACTTACATAAAGTAACTAAGTGTGTTATAGTCAGTTTATAAATTATACATAAGCGAGGGAAACCACCATGAGTGAGTTGGAGAATCTAGTCAAAAACCGTAGATCGGCCGTTATTTTTGAAGAAGGAATTGAAATTTCGGATTCGGAATTGCAAGAGATGTTTGCCCTGAACAAATTTGCACCATCTGCCTTTAACCTGCAACACACGCACTATCTTGTGATTAAAGACGAAGAACAGAAAGAGAAAGTCTATGAAGCTTCCCAGCAATATAAGGTAAAAACAGCTTCTGCGGTCATCGTGGTATTGGGCGACGTCAACGCGCATCATCATATCCGCACCATTAACGAAGGCTTGCTGAATCTGGGCGCGCTTACTCCGTTCCAATATGAGCAAGAATCCCAAAGTGTCACTGAATTTTACGAATCTCGCGGCAGATTCTTCCAACGTGAGGATGCGATTCGCAATGCCAGCCTGTCTGCCATGCAATTGATGCTGATCGCTCAGGACCGCGGTTGGGACACTTGTCCAATGATTGGCTTTGACTCGGAAGAACTGCAACGGAGTCTGGAAATCCCCAACCATTACGTACCAGTTATGCTGATCACCATCGGCAAAAAGTCGGAAGCCAAACAGCGCCCACGCGGTTACCGTAAACCGATTAACGAATATGTTAGCTTCAACAAAATGCACGCTGAATAATATATAACCTAATACAATAACAAAGCAAAAAAAGCCACGTTTTCGTGGCTTTAATACGTTTCATAAATGAATGTGTCCAACATTTGAAATTCATCGTCAAACTCCGCATATATGTACAGTCGACCAGCAGGTGTATCCCCCGCATCATAACCCAATCGGAAATACTGATCTCCCTGAAATTCCGCCTCAGCTAAAACCAATTCACTGATATCCTCGTCCGGATGGGCCTCGGCAATGGTTTCAAGGGCTTGCTCCTGAAGCATATCCCACCGTTTCCACGTTTCTTCCATATATGGAGACAAGGTTTCCATCTCAGCCTTAGTTGTGACCTGTGCAGTAATTACAAGCTCTTTATCCTGAATCAGTAAGCGCAACTGATAGTTGGACATTGAGACGTCATACTGAAACACACCCATCCCCTGAACTTCATGATTGGATTCAAACATCAGATTATCTGCATATTGAAGCCTCTCCAGCTTGGGATTATGGCTATAATCCAACCCGGTTAATTTGTTCTCGGAACAGTACAGCTCTCTTAGTTGCACGTTGTGGCGAATATCCAGCTCACTTATATGGTTGTTAAAACACCGTACACTTTCCAACACTAAATTCGAACGAAGATCCAGCTGCTTGATATGGTTGTGATGACAACGAAGTTCAAGCAAGTTTGGACAACCCGTTACATCAAGTTGCAACATATAATTGTTGGCGCAATCCAGTCGCCGTAATTGCTTATTGTGTTCAAGTTCAAGTGAGAACAGAGCGTTATAACTGCAACTGAGTTCCTCCAACCATTCAAGGGGCTCCAATGCCAGCTCCGACAACATATTCCAATGGCACTCCAGTGTGACAAGTCTGGAATTATGAGAAAGATCCAATTTGCGAAGTCGATTAAAGCTGCAATCCAGCACTTGCAATTCCGAATTGGGACGCAGATCCAGTGTAAGAAGTTGATTCTCTCTGCAACGTAACACCCTCAGCTTGTGATTCTGAGTAAGATCTAGAACTGTTAATTGATTATAGGCACAATCCAGTTCTCGAAGACCCCTGAAATACTCGATTCCATCAAGATGACTAATATCATGAATCCATATCTAACTCCTCCCCCTCTCGTTTTTTCTTTTTGGAACAGTCTTCCAATATATTATTCCTATTCTATGAGTTTCATCGCAGGGAATCAATATTAACTATGCAATTTTTTTTATAGCATGTTAGCATCCAACATGTAAGAGAAAACCGCATAGAGAGGAAGAATCACATGGAAATGGTTATCGAAAACCTCCCGTCATATCGTGTCGCTTATGTTCGACAAGTCGGTCCCTACGGGCCAGACAATACCCAAGCGATGAATAAGCTGAAAAAATGGGCAGACAACAAGCAACTGCTGAATGAATCAGCTACATTACTCGGTATCCCCCAAGATGACCCGACTACCACACCACCGGAGAAATGTAGATATGATGCCTGTATTGTTATCACTGAATCTGAACGTCTGGAAGATGACTCCATTGAGATTGCCGAGTTATCAGGCGGAGATTATCTTATCTGTAAGGTAGGACATACGGCAGAAGCTATTCAGCAGGCATGGAGTGTGATCATCCCTCATTTACAAACAAGCGGTTATCGGATGGACAACAAGCCGGTTATAGAACGATATCGTTGGAAATTGCTCAATCAGCATTGGTGCGAAATATGTGTGCCTGTGAGACCTGCGTAATCCACGTTACAAAGGACGAAAAAAGTGACTTCAGGTTGAAGTCACTTTCTCGTTAAGCACTATTACTACTACTATATAAATTGAAAGAAAGCTGCATCGGAAGCATACGCTATCCCCGGATTTTCCCCTTCGGAAAAGGAATCAAAAAAATCTGGGGATAACAGCGATTGGAAGGTTATTCTGTCATCGTAGTGTTTGTGTAGATAACCTTTAGTTCAACTTATAAAACTATATTAAAATGCCCAGTTGCCTTTACGGAAGACCGGCTCGATTGTACCGTCTTGTAACTCACCATCGATATCCAGCTCAGCGGAACCGATCATGAAATCGACGTGGGTCAGGCTCACATTGCACTCATGCTTCAGCAATTCTTCATTGGACATGGTTGTGCCATCTTTCATGTTGAATGGATACGCACTTCCCACGGCCAAATGACAGGATGCATTTTCATCAATACCTGTATTGTAGAAAATGCGATTCAGGTTGGAGATCGGAGAGTCATGTGGTACGAGTGCGACCTCACCCAGATAACGTGCTCCTTCATCGGTGGCAAACAGGTTCTTCAGATGCTCTTCACCGGATGCAGCCGTAAATGCTACAATCTGTCCGTCCTTAAATGTAATTCTCATCTGGTCTACCAGTTGCCCATTCAAGTTCAAAGGCATGGTGCTGCTGACATAACCATTCACTCCACTGCGCTTAGGCATGGTGAATACTTCTTCTGTCGGCATATTGGCGACCGTGTATACGCCTTGTTTATTTTCGCCGCCACCGCCGCCCCAGATATGGTTATGGACCAGTTCGATTTTCAGGTCAGTACCTGGCGCACGGTAATGCAGGCTCTTATAATTCTTTTTGTTCAGGAGATCACTCATGGTAGTCAAAGTATCCAGATGTTCTCTCCAATTTTGTACGGCGTCTCCGCCATCTACACGATTCATTTTGAAGATGGTTTCCCACATCACGTTGACTCGGTCTTCTTCCGGGATGTCGGCAAATACCTTGTTCGCCCAAGCCTTGGTCGGTGCTTTGATCAGACACCAGCTAATTTCATGGTTGCGTGTGTATTTGGCATATCCGCGACGTGCGTGTGCAGCTGCCTTGGTAGCACGGGAAACGCTGTCGGAGTCAATTCCGTTATACAGTTCAGGATCTGGAACTTTAATCGTCAAAGTTGCGCCGCCTGCTTCTGCAAACTTTTCCATCATATCCGCTTTCCAGGCTGGATAATAGTCAAAGCTGTCATTGGAGCCATGTTCAAAACGACTGCGGGTAATGTTGTCGTCATCGAAGTCTACCTGTACATACTTTGCGCCAGCCGCATAGGCTTTTTGCACAATCAGACGTGTGAATTCAAGCGTTTCAATGGGAGCAGTAACGAGCAAGTCCTGTCCTTTTTGAATATTTACGCCGACTTTGACAACCAGTTCTGCGTATTGTTCCAATGACTTTTCAAAGGTTTGTTCAAATTGACTCATGGTTGTGTTCACTCCTGTTTCATATATTATGACATAGTTTGCAAGTAACTTGGAATCTGCTAAGTGGCCGTTACAGCGAAGGATCGTTCTTTAGATCGTCGTTGTCTCCAAATTTTCTTCATCGAATTTTTCAAAGGTTAATATTCGGAGACAAATACGAACGCTATCGCTTCTGCAGAATCGATTCCTTCTCTTTCACTACGCAGGCTTAATATCCAAAATTTCATTTATCCATAATGATTTATACATTACGTTTTTCTTGTTCGCGCAGTTCGATCCGGCGGATTTTACCAGAGTTTGTCTTCGGCAGATCCGTAACAAATTCGATCTTACGTGGATATTTATAAGGGGCTGTGATTTCCTTGACGTGGTGTTGCAATTCACGCATTAATTCCGGTGAAGCCAGCGAATCATCTCGCAGTACGACAAATGCTTTCACCACATTGCCACGGATCTCATCCGGACTTGCAACCACCGCGCATTCCTTCACGCTGGCGTGTTTCATGAGTGCTTCTTCCACTTCGAATGGTCCAATGGTATAACCCGAACTGATGATGATATCGTCACTGCGGCCTTCAAACCAGAAGTAACCTTCTTCGTCTTTACGTGCACGGTCCCCTGTTACAAAATAATCGCCACGCTGACTCGCTTCCTTCCGTCCCTCATCCTGATAATAGGACCGGAACAAAGCTGGCATCTCTTTGTGAACCGCGATATCTCCTACTTCCCCAGCTGGAACAGGTTGTCCCTCTTCGTCAATAATTTCAATCAATCCAGGTGTAATCGACTGACCCATGGAGCCAATACGTACAGGCGCATCTTTGAGACTGCCGATTAACAACGTGCTCTCGGTCTGTCCATATCCGTCCCGAATAGTGAGGTCGAAGTGACGCTGGAAGATTTCAATGACTTCCTGATTGAGCGGTTCCCCCGCTGAAACAGCACTGCGCAGATGGGACAGGTCATAATGTCCAAGATCATCGGCTTTGGCCATCAATCGATATTCCGTTGGTGTACAGCATAGGACATTAATCTGATGTTCCTGCATCAGCTCCAGATAACGCTTGGGCTGGAATGATCCATTGTAGACCAGGCCTGTCGCGCCTCTTCCGAGTACCGACAGGAACGGGCTCCAGATCCATTTTTGCCAACCAGGTGCCGCTGTTGCCCATACCGTATCCGAAGGTTGAATATCCAACCATAACGAAGAAGCGATCCGCAAGTGGGCATATCCCCAACCATGGCTATGTACAACTCCTTTGGGATTACCAGTTGTGCCCGAAGTATAAGCAAGGATAGCCGTATCATCACGGTGTGTTTCCACCGCAGCCATCTCATCGGGTTGATTCTGCATTAACTGATGCACATTGACCCAGCCTTCAGCAGGTACGCCAACTTCACCATTCGGTGATGCCACGATGCGATGTGCCAGTGACGGCAGATCCACGTCCATCTTTTCCACTTCCGAAGTCGTCTCGGACCATACAATAACTGCCCGCGCCTCAGAGTGACGCAGACGATATTCCAGATCTTTTGCCCGTAACATCTCGGAGGAAGGAATAACGGCAATCCCCAGTTTCAGACAAGCAATATAAATGACATAGGCAATAATCCGGCGTGGTACCATAACCAACACCCGATCACCCTTCTCCAGTCCAAGTTCACGCAAACCTCCAGCAAGACGATTCGCCTGCTTGAATAAATCACCATACGTGATCTCTTCCAATTCTCGTTGATCGCTGAGCCATCTAAGTGCAATCCGGTCTGATGGATGATTCTCCATCTCGGATGTCAGGTTATAGCTTTCAGGCGAAATCCACTGTTCAAAGTTCAAATGGAGCCTCTCCTTCATAGTTCAAATGTAAAGCTTCTATCATATTATACCCCAAATCCTAGGACCAGGTGCTATGAACTAGGCTCATTCCGAAAAAATAAACATAGGTCAATTAATGTTAACTATTATAATGGATCTTTTACTATAAAGAAAATGACATATACAAAATGGCGCCTTCCTGATTGATCAGATAGGCGCCATTTCATTCTTCATTTATATTACATTAGTTTTCCTAACTATAACTTTCACACAGCTATACTGTGTATGTTACCAAGGATAATTACCCATGCCGTCAAGAATGCTTTCGATCTCATTCAGTTCTTCCGTTGTCAGATCCGGTGCGCTGAGCGCAGCTACATTTTCTTCGATCTGGGACACGCGGCTTGCACCAATCAGTGCAGAAGTAACACGGTTACCACGCAAGATCCAGTTCAGAGCCAGTTGGGAGATCGTCTGACCTCTTCTTTCCGCAACCGCCTGAAGCGCATCGAATTTTGCAATCCGTTCGTCCGTGTAAGCTTCTTTTTTCAGATTGCCTGTTGGATTGGCTCGTTCTTCCTTGATCTTGTCGACATATTTATTCGTTAACTGACCGCGGCCGAGTGGACAGAACGCAATGGAACCTACGCCTTTCTCATCCAGTACATCCTGCAAACCGTCTTCAATCCAGCGATTCAGCATCGAGTAGTTTGGTTGATGAACCAGACATGGCGTACCCAAACGACGAAGAATGGTTACCGCTTCTTGCGTCTGTTCTGCATTATAATTGGATAAGCCCACATACAGAGCTTTACCTTGCCGCACGAGTTGATCCAGCGCCGTCATCGTTTCTTCCAATGGCGTGTCCGGATCTGGACGGTGATGATAGAAAATGTCCACATAGTCCAGTCCCATCCGACCAAGACTTTGATCCAGACTGGCAATCAGATTTTTGCGGGAACCCCACTCGCCGTAAGGTCCATTCCACATATGGTAACCTGCCTTCGAGGAGATGAGCAGTTCATCCCGGTAAGGTCGCAGATGTTTTTTGTAAATCACACCAAAGTTCTCTTCCGCTGATCCTGGAGGTGGGCCATAGTTATTCGCCAAGTCGAAATGGTTAATTCCGAGGTCGAACGCACGCAAAATCATCTCTTCCTGAATATCCAATGTACGGTTGCCACCAAAGTTCTGCCATAAACCCAGCGCAATTTGCGGCAGTCTGATTCCGGATTTGCCGGAACGTACATAGTTCATCTCATCATATCGTTGTTCACTCGCAGTATAGGGCATCGTTATTCTCGCTTTCCTGTAAGGTTTGTTGAATTCCTTTTCATCTTAGACATTTTCCTGGATAAACGATATGGTATTTCACTTTGAACATATGGAAAAATGATTGTTATCTATGTAAAGCAATCTTAATTCATTTATCTTTTACGCCGATTATTATGTTAAAATGCAAGATGAGATGAAATCGTCAGGAGTGAATAACCTTGATTACGTATATGTTCAAAAGCAATCATTTTCAGGAGCTTCAGCTCCTTCATTATGGTACGGAAGCCTGTACACCAGGTCACCACTTTGGCCCTGCCATGAGAGACTATTATAAAATTCATTATATTTTGAATGGCAAAGGCACCTTCGAAGTCGGTGGCAAAACACATACCCTACACAAAGGTCAAGGTTTTCTAATTGTTCCGCATTCCGTCGTGCATTACGAAGCAGATCAGGATGACCCATGGGAATACAGCTGGGTTGCTTTTCAAGGCAGCAATAGCCAATCCTATTTACAGCAGGCCTGTCTGTCCGAGCATCACCCGATTTTTGAGCTGGGTAATGAGGATGACGAGATGCGATCCTGCCTGCATCGAATGGTCCATTCGCGCAATACTCATAAAGGTTGGGAAATAAGCATGACTGGTTTGCTGTATCAATTCTTCTCGATTTTAATTGATCAGGCCAATCCAGAGCACCTTCCACCCACGCAGGATTATTCGAAGGAAACGTACGTGACACAGGTAATGGACTTCATTGAAATGAACTATGCCAATGCCATTACTGTTCAATCCATCGCGGCCCATGTCGGTTTGCAGCGCAGTTACCTGTGCTCTCTCTTCAAGGATCAGATGGGAAGCAGTATTCAGTCTTATCTGGTCCATTATCGGATGCGCAGGGCAGCCGAATTGACCCTTGATCCTGCTCTGACTATTGGTGATATTGCCCGCTCGGTAGGCTACACCGATCCATTGCTTTTCTCCAAAATGTTCAAAAAAGTGATGGGCGAAGCGCCCACCTACTACCGCAAACATAAAACAGCACCCTCCCAGTTAAGTTGCTAACTTGGGAAGGTGCTGTTTTTGCCATCGTTATCACTTACATTCGTTTATTACTTACGTTTGTTTATACCGTTTCCGGCATGGATACGCCGACAACTTGCACTTTAATTTCATTCACCATAACGCCTGCTAATTGCTCTACAGCCTGTTGAACATTATGTTGAAGTTCACGGCAGACCTCGTGCATCTTGTTACCATATTGAATGTTGATGCGCAGCTGGATGGTTGCCTGATCGTCTTTGACGTGTACGTCAATCCCTTTTTGCAGACTCTTGCCGCTAATGCTCTTGGCAATGCCTTCAGTCAGACCAACGGACATGGAGGATACTCCAGCCGTTGCTTGAGCGGCCATGCCCACGATCTTGGATAACACATCGTTCGAGATGTGAATGGTACCCATTTGAACAGATTGAGGTGCGATATATTCAGGTTCATTATAAGGTTTTTCGATAATTTCAGACATGTGCTACACTCCTTCGAATAAATTAAAAAATTCTATGCATTCTGCCATTTGTCCTTGATGAACATGTTATAGATTCGAACCAAAAGAATTTTAACGATCATATAAACCGGGATAATAATCAGGATGGCAATAATTCCACCCAGGTCCCCTGCACCCAACACCAAAATAATCGTCGTGAGCGGGTGAATATCGAGTTTTTTGCCGAATACGTACGGTGCAACCAGGTTGTCCTGAATCTGTTGAGCGACAAGAATAATAATCAGAGACCAGATGGCAACCGATGGTGATACCACGAGACCCATGATCACAATAGGGACGGACGATACAATCGCTCCGATAAACGGAACAAAGTTCATGATGACCGCGATTACCGTGAGCAGTAATGCGTATGGCAGTCCAATGATCAGGAAACCGATATACATCAGAACACCCAGCGCCAGATTCACCAAAACTCTTCCCACAATAAAACCACTCAGCGCCTGATCAATCTCAATTACGACTTCACGGCTGTCATTTTGGAAACGTTTTGGAGCGATATGTGCCAGTTTACGACCAAATTTCTCGCCTTGTAACAGCATATAGAACAAAAGGATCGGTAATGTAAACAAGATGATCGCAAAACTGGAAACGAGTGAGAAAAATCCACTTACATAGTTCGTTACAAAGTTAAATCCTTTGTTGATATACTCCGTGATCTGGGAGAAAGGTGTCGAGCCCTCAGGGAACAAGGCTTGAATGGCACCATTTTGCTCCAGCTCTCTCAGCTGTTCACTTAATGAATTGATTAAATTCGGTGCGTTATCGACCAGGTTGATCAGCTGCTCACGTAACGATGGCCATAAGCCAATGATGAAGAACACTCCCAGAATAGCAATAACCAGATAGATTAGCAAAATACTTAGCGTGCGATTTATTTTCTTTTTCTCCATATAATTCACAAGCGGCCTTAGCAGATAATAAAAGAACACCGATAGCATCATGGGCACGGTGATAACCGTGATCATGGTGACAAGCGGCTGAAAGATGAAGCTCACACGTGATAATAAATAGATATTAACCAATATCAGCGCCAGTGCAATACTGAACCGGACAAACGTATTTGCTTTGAACAAAATATTTCCCTCCACTTGGACAATTCTTCTCTTATTTAATTTGGAATCTGGATGGTAAACACGGTGGTCTCTCGCCCACGTCGGGAAAGGATCAGCCGTCCACCCATTTTCTCTGTATTACGCTGTGCGATGGACAATCCCAGGCCGGTGCCTCCGGTCGCTGTACGCGCCTCATCCCCTCGTACAAACGGGTCAAAGATGGTTGACCACAGTTCTTGAGGTATGCCAACGCCGGTATCTGCCACTTCTATCACCACATGCGTATCCAACGGAATGAGTTCTACGCGCAGCTCGGTCCCGATTGGATTATAAGACAGAGCATTGGTAATCAGATTCTGAATGACTCTGGATAACAGCTCCGGATCATATCTCGCGTAGATCTCCTGATCCGGGACAAGGACATGAAGGACAAACTGTTTTTGTTCAATCTCCCCATACGTATCTGCCATAATCTCCCGCACGAATTCTCCAATTTCTCTTCTCTCAATCTGCATGCGAAAATCAGGCGAATCCACCTTGAGCAGCTCCAGCATATTCTGTATCATGCGTGCAACTTGAACAGACTTGTTATAGATGTATCCCAGATATCTTTGCTGCCTGTCCTTGTCCTCTCCACGTCCTTCCACCAATGCCTGCGCATATCCCTGTATGGATGTTATCGGTGTCTTCAGATCATGTGATAAGTCTACAATCAGTCGCTGTTTGCTCTCTTCCGCATAACGTTTCTCCGCAGAGGTGTTCTCAATGACATCCGCCATGTAGTTAAAGGTCTCACCAATCTGGACAAACTCTCTCTCGGCGGAGATCGACATCCGTGTACTATAATTTCCCTGGATCATCTGCGTAAGACCCGAGGAGAGGATACTGAGTGGTTTTTTGATTCTCCGTGCGACCCAATAGCTATAGACAAAGATCAATGACAACACTAAACCGATGCCAATCATAATGTAAAAGGATAATGGATGCTTCAGATTGGTAATCAACTGATTATCATTAATCCTTACGCTGACCAGATCACGCGGGATCTTCAGCAGCACATACGTTGCTGCTCCTTCTGCCTTAAACGGAGTGATGGAGTAATAGTACGGCTGGTCGCTTCGGTTCTCCAATCCAGCATACAGATCGGCTTCACTATATTGCGTGAACGCATCTTGCTTGTCTCCCACATGACGAATGACATTGCGATTCGCATCCAGAATCTCAATCCAGCCGCCGCTGTCCTTGAGACGTTGAATCTCTGTGTCTTTGCCTTTCGACACCGAACCTCCACCGGAGTAGAATTCGTTCTCCAGCTCTTCCACATACACGTGGGCTTCAACATTCAGATCCG
The DNA here is from genome assembly GCF_050990605.1 of Paenibacillus amylolyticus. Lineage (GTDB taxonomy): Bacteria > Bacillota > Bacilli > Paenibacillales > Paenibacillaceae > Paenibacillus > Paenibacillus amylolyticus_H. The sequence goes on along the minus strand of NZ_CP158832.1, from coordinate 2,680,354 downwards.
GATCAACCACTTGATCCGAAATGCGGAAATCCACGACATCAAGTGAAACCATAAGGTACACAATCAATACCAGTAACAGCAAAAAGAAGTTGAACAGCAAGAAGTCCAGTGTCAGGGATGTCTGCAACAGTCGCTTTTCTCTAGCTTTCCATGGGCGCTTCAATTTTGTATCCCAGTCCCCTTATCGTTTTGAGATATTCCGGTTGTCTGGAATCACGCTCGATCTTCTCCCGAATGTTGCTGATATGTACCATAATCGTGCTGTCCTCGTGCGCATAATAATCGCCCCAGACCGCTTCGTATATTTTCTTACGGGTGAACACTCGGCCAGGTTGATCGAGCAACAATTCCATAATTTTATATTCTGTAGAGGTCAATGTTACAGGTGTTCCTGAACGAAAAAGGATACATTGGGATCGATCCAGCGTCAGATCACCTAATACCAGATTCTGTTCTTTCGCTGCGGGAACCTCCGTTGCATCAAAATGATTGACTCTTCTAAGCAACGCCTCTACTCTGGCGACAATCTCAAGGGGGTTGAATGGCTTCGCTATATAATCATCTGCCCCAAGTCCAAGCCCAAGGATTTTGTCGTGATCCTGACTTTTGGCGGATAGAAACAATACAGGCATGTGATGCGTGGCTCTAATCTGTTTGATCAACTGCAATCCATCCATTACAGGCATCATGATGTCCAGTATGACCAGATCAATCTGTGTTGAACGTATGCATTGTAATGCCTCGGCTCCATTCACCGCAGTTTTAATGGTATAGTCCTTCTCCAGATATAGTTGAAGCAGTTCAACAATCTCTGGTTCGTCATCTGCAATTAATACGGTGTATCTCATGTTATTCCTCTCATTTCCTATACTCTATGCCTATCTCTACATTACTACTATATACTACGTCTCTTAATTCAACCTAAATCATTTCTAAAGATAATCTAAATAAATAGAAATAGAGCCCTGGCTCAGGCCAAGGCTTTAACTAAAACAGGGCTGTTCCTGCACATTCAAGAAAGAGTCCTCCCCGATGTCTGTTGGGCCATGCTGTTTTAGACTAATTTGGAATACATGTGACGCAGATACCGCCAGCGCACAAGTGCAAAATACAGGATCTGCATGGAAGCAAAGACCATGAAGATACGAAGACTGTATCCGAAGACTGAGAAATCAACCAACTGTTGCAACGCTACAAAGGCAACCGAACTGTGAACGACGGCAACCAGAATCGGCAGGAAGAACATAAGCAATAGCTGCCTTGTTACGATCTGGCGGAGTTCGGGACGGCTGAGTCCCATTTTGCCGATCATGCGGTACTGCGCTTCATCCCGTTCGAGATCTGCATAGAGTCTGAAATAGGTGAAGCTTGCTGCAAAGGTGAAGAAAACAATGCCAATCAGTCCGCTCAGGATCAGGATAATTCCGTTCGTTTGTTTCGAATTGAGCCAGTCCACCACAAGTGCACTCACCTGGAAGTAACCTCTATTGGAATGATTCTGTTGAATGGATTCGATCAATTCAGGAGCAAAGCTGCGTGTGCCCATCCAATCTTTCACGATAAATTGGACCGTTCGCATGGAATAAAAATCTTCAGGCATTCCGACATCCTCATTGTACGCCGGTCTCATCGTATCGAACAATTCGTCGGTTACGATGTAGATATTAATTTCACCTTGAAAAGGAATCACAATCTCGGTGCCAGGTGTCGATAGCTGAACAGGTACGCGCTGATTCTCCACCTCCAGATAGACCTGCCCTCCCGAGAATCCTTGTTCCTCCTGTCCACGGTACTTCTTGCGAACCGCCAAATTGCTTGGTGTCATAAATGACTCATCGACCTGTTTCAACGTGCGTTCTTCATACCCCAGTGCCTTCGCCAGACGGTTATAATCACTCAGCTTGATGATATATCCATTGTTATTTTCAGCTAGAGGAGCATAGCTGCCCTTCACGTAGCGAACTTGATTATCAATCAACGTTTCTTCAATCTGACGAATATGTCGATCCGAGTCGGGAGTATCCCATGAATTCATATAACTGAATGCATATGGATTCGACATGGATGACAAGCCTGGATCAGCAATTGCGAGCATGGTACCTATTCCCGTAAATGAAGATGCAGAGATGATACTTACCATGAAAAACATGATCGCGTTATCTTTCATTCGATAGGTAAGTTCCGACAGGAAGAGCAGATTGGTTTTACGGAAAAATAACCGTGAATTGCCTTTGAGTGCCCGGATGATATATACACTAAGCTGTGTGAACAGGAAGTACGTACCTGCAATCACGACCACGACACTTGCCAGTAATAAAGGAAACGAGAAGCTTACCCATACAAATGTGAATACCCCTGCATAGCCTCCGCCAATGAACAATACCGATAACAGGGCGAGCAAACGCGATGCTTTCGGTTCCGGTTTTGGCTTTTCCTCCGACTTCACAAGTTCAATAAGTGAACCTTTGCGTATGAGCAAGGATGACGACATCGCGATGACAACGAACAGCAGCAAAAATGCGCCAACCGTCAAGGCAATGCCTTTCAGCGGAAAATAGAACCGAAGACTGTTCTCGACAGCCAGCATGGAGCCACAGATGAGCAGAATCAATTTGCCAAAAATAATCCCGAGTCCAATACCGGTAATAATTGAAGCTAATCCGATACACATATTCTCCATAAACAAGAGCCGGTTCATCTGTTTGCGCGTCATGCCAAGGATCAGGAAAATACCAAATTCCTTCTTGCGTGTCTTCAGAAATGAACCTACCGAGTAGAGCAGGAACAGAAATGAAAAGATGAATATAATGATCTCCGCAATCATAAACCCCTGGTTAGCAAGCAAAGTAACCGTTCCATTGGAACCCTTTAACCCTTCTTTCAGATCGGGATGGAACAGGAGCAATGCGTAAGTAAAAAAGATCATAACGGAAAATGTACTGCTCAGAAAATGAGCCAGATAAATTCGTTTGTTGCGAACAACGTTATTAATGGCGAACTGGCGAAAATTCATGTCCTGACCCTCCCATTAGGGATAATACATTAATAATCTTTTGGTAAAAAGCTGCACGATTATCGCCGTAGTGAATTTCGTTGTAGAGTTTGCCATCCTTAATAAAGACGACCCGACTGCAATAACTTGCGGCAACTGCATCATGGGTAACCAGCAGCATCGTTGCCCGGTCTTCCTGATTGCGGGTTTCGAGAATCTCCATCACATCTCTTGCCGCCTTCGAATCCAGATTACCTGTTGGTTCATCAGCCAGAATCAGCTTGGGCGAATGAATCAGCGCTCTGGCAATAGCCGTACGTTGTGCCTGTCCACCTGAGATCTCATATGTCCGCTTGTTCAGAATACTCTCGATTCCCAGCTTGCTTGCGAGTCGTTCCACACGTGTATTCATCTCTGATAGCAAAACGCCGTCAAGAGTGAGTGGCAGCACAATGTTCTCTTTAACGGTCAGTGTATTTAACAGATTGAACGATTGAAAAACGAAACCAAGCTCTTTACGCCGGAACAGCGCAAGTTCGTCCTGATCCAATTCAAACGGATTCTTCCCTGCAATTCGCAGTTCTCCTGATGTTGGGTGATCAATGGTTGAAATCATGTTCAGCAGTGTTGTTTTGCCACTACCCGATGGTCCCATGATGCCAACAAACTCACCTTCCTGAATACTGAGGTCAATACCAGATAACGCTTCATAAGATACGATGCCTTTGTAGATTTTACTGATCTGTTTCACAGAACAAATCTCCATGGTTACAACTCCTTAGTGATGTATAAATTCAAAATCAAGTTACATTCATGCTGTGTGCATGCGTATTATGCGTGGCCTTTCCTGTACTCTTATGACTACAGTCTATCGAAGTTTCGGACATTCTCCTATGGTTTAACCTTTCATCAACATGACAATGTTGTAAGGTTGGATCATGGTAACCAAAAAAGACGTCTCTGCCTCGATCAGGCAATAGACGTCTATACTCACACCTCAAGTCCCAATCTTATCTTCAACCTGTCACTTCAGGAGTTGAATGTAATTCGGACAATCGTTCCTTCGCCGTACACCGATTCAAGATCAATTTGATGATTCATTCGTGTTAACACTTCTTTGGTAATATACAGCCCCATGCCTGTGGACTCTTTGAAATGCCGCCCGTTCTCCCCGGTAAAGAAAGGCTGGAATACCCGGTTTAGATCAGACTTCGGAATACCGATGCCTTGATCTTTCACTTCCAGCACAATGGAGCGTTCCGCTTCATATGCACGCATATGAATCTTTTGCCCGCTGCCCGCAGAATACTTGATTGCATTAGACAGTAACTGTACCAAGACAAAACGAATCCACTTGGCATCGGATTGCACTACCAGCGCAGAATCAATATGCATCTCTGGATAGACGTGATTGCGGATGAAGAATCGCTTCAGCTCATGGATCGCCTCTTCCCCAGCGTTCTTCAGTCCCACTGGTTCAACACTGAAATCCTGCTCGAAGGTATCCAAGCGAGCCACATACAACACCGTTTCCAATCCACGTCTCATCTGGTCAGCTTCCTCCCGAATGCTTATGAGCCGCGGATCGTCATCCTCTTGGTCTTCCACGGTCAACTCAATGACGGATAATGGTGTTTTCATCTGATGGACCCACTGGTTCATAAATGTCAGATATTCTTGCTGCCGCTGTTCCAACCGATGCAGATGTGCGTGATACTGGCCGTATTGTGAATCCAGCAACTTCTCCAGCGCCAGTGATAATGGACTTGTTTCGTTCAAGGGTACAAATTCCTTCAGCGAATCCATCGATCGTGACATCCGGGTATAGAAGGAGCGATGTGAATAATAACGATACACCAAATATCCGACGTATAAAAATAAACCCAACGCTACGGCGTAAGCAGCCGTGATCCAATCGTTGTAACCGTCATACCAGAACACCGCAACAACGGTGAACAAGATGGCAACAATCCAGCAAGTTAAAGCGAGATGTTCTCGTATAAACAATCTCATGATGGAGAAGAAGCTTTCCAGTTATTGTTCAATCGGTAACCCGAACCTCTGACCGTTTCCAGTGCATCCGTAATGCCAAGTTCGGCTAATCGCTTTCGCACCCGGGTAACGTTAACACTGAGTGTGTTGTCATCCACAAAAGAGTCATCCCAAAGCTTCTCCAGGATGGTCTCCCTGCTCACCAGCTTGGGACTGCGGCGCAGTAACGTTTCCAGCAGAATCGTTTCCTTCTTCGTCAGCTGCACTTTGCGATCGCCAAGCTGAACCTCCAGTCTTTCCAAGTACACGACCAAGCCATCCAGTTCCACCTTGCGTTCTTCATCACGTGCAGCATAGTCCCCATATACCCGGCGCAGCTGACTCCGAATTTTCGCTATAACAATCTCATGCTCAAATGGCTTCGTGATATAATCATCCGCCCCATTCTCCAGAGCCATGACCTGATCCATCTTCCCACTCCGCGCAGAGATAAACAAAATGGGGCATGTGGACAGCGTACGAATCTGGCGGCACCAATAGAAACCATCGTAACTGGGCAAGTTGATATCCAGAAGCACCACATGTGGCTGTACCTGCTCAAACTGTTGTACAATCATCTCAAAATCCTCGACCAGAACGGCCCGGTCCCCGTAGCGTTCAATATGTGATTTCAATAATCCCGCAATCTTGGGATCGTCCTCTATTATCATAATGGTATACATTATTGGATCTCACCTCTGGCAAAATCATAACACAGGATTTATTATCTAGCATCGATTTGCTTACGCCAATCCACAATATCTGCATTCAATTGCTTCAGGTCTCCGGAAGCTTTCTGGCCATCCGATAACTTATATTGCTGCTTCAATGCCAGGATACGATATACACTTTCATCAATTCGAGACTCAGAGATCTCACCTGACTTCACTGCACTTATTAGCGTATCAAAAATTGTCTTGGCACTCTCATAACTGTGAGCTACCAACAGAATGTCACTTCCTGCTTTAACAGTTGCTAGGGCTGCTTGGTCCAACTTGAAGTTCTTCGCGATTGCACCCATACTCAGGTCATCTGTGATGACCACACCATCATAATTGAACTTCCCGCGCAGATGTTCACCAATAATGACATCCGATAAAGAAGCCGGATGATCCGGATCAAGCTTCGGGAACAAAATGTGTGCAACCATGACCGCCTCTACTTGCTCCTTCACTGCGGCCTGGAACGGAATCCATTCAAGCTCGGCCAGTTGCTTTTCCGTTTTATTCACAACAGGCAGATCAAGATGGGAGTCCACGGACGTATCACCATGACCCGGAAAATGTTTCACGACCGGAATAATGCCTGTATTACGTAGTCCCTTCATCTCTGCAATCCCCATACGTGACACCAGTTCTGCCGAACTGCCGAATGAACGATCTCCAATCACCGGGTTCTTCGGGTTACTGTTCACATCCAGCACAGGAGCAAAGTCCACATTAAAACCCGCAAGCTGAACTTGTCTGGCCAGCAATTCGCCCATCGTTTCAGCAAGTGCGCTATCATTCGTCATGCCTACTTTTCTACTGGAAGGAATGGATTCCACCGTCTCTGGCATACGACTGACTTTGCCGCCCTCCTGATCCACACTCATGAAGATTGGTACCGGGTTGGACTGATTCGCTTCCTTGATAGATTGCACAAACTTGGCTGTCCCCTCAAGGGTTGTTACATTGTTGGCATAGAAAATAATGCCTCCTACCTTTTGATTCGTAATCATCTGTTTAGCTTGATCATCCAACGTTGTCCCTTGAACACCGGCCAGTATCATCTGTCCAATCTTCTCTTCCAACGTCAATTGGCCGAGTTGCTCCCGAACCGGATCTGCTTCCTCCTGTGGTTGCTCTTCTGCTTCTTCCTGCGGTGGAACGGCATTTCCCTCAGGCGAAGAAGAAGATTGTCCTGTGCTGGATCCCGTGTTCGATTGGTTGTTTGAGTCCGTTGCGGAGGAAGGTTTCTGAGCTTGTCCGCATGCCGATAAAAGCAAAACGATACCTAGCAAAAGACAAAGACAGATCATATGCAGTGGTTTTTTCCAAATCGTATTCGAATTGAAACTATAGTTGTACAAGGATATTTATCCTCCTTATGTAATGTCGTTTTGGCAACGCTTGGGGTCAGGCATAACCTTATCATAAGGTGGTGGATTTTCAAAATGAGTTATGCTTGAGAATGAATCGTTGTGCAGATATAGTTATTGCGAAAAAAATGTTTGCTTTGGGAGCCGAGATGTGGAACCTAATGGTGTTGTGACTAAGCGCGTGTGCGAAGTATGGAAGGAATAAACAGGTGCAGCGGTGCAGAAAATGATTTTCTATTATGAATTTTTCATATGTTGAAATTATTATTACAGGTGAATAAAAAAGCCGCCCAATGGCGGCCTATTTGTTCGTTTTTATTCATTTTTTGTTGTAAATCGTCACCCTTCGGCGTTGGCTGACGTTAGTTCACCTGTTGCCAAACGTTCTTAGCCTTCAATTAATGGAGGGTTTGCAACACTTCTGTTGTAAATGGAATGATTTCGGATATTCGACCTTCACGAACTTTTGCAGGCCATTCCGGATCACTAAGCAGAACACGACCCAAGGCAATCAGGTCAAATTCATTGCGCTCCAGCTTCTCATTTAATAGATCCAGATGGGCATCCCCTGTTCCCTGGTTCTCAGTTGCTCTGTCCACAAATTCAGCTTCAAGCCCTACCGAGCCAACCGAAATGGCTGGTTTGCCAGTGATTTTCTGTGTCCAACCTGCGAGATTGAGCTCAGATCCTTCGAATTCAGGCAACCAGAACCGACGTGTAGAGCAATGGAATATATCCACGCCAGCAGCACTGAGTGGCGCCAAAAATTGCTCCAATTGTTCTGGCGTCTCCACCAGACGTGCCTCATAATTCCCCATTTTCCATTGGGAGAACCGGAGCACAATCGGGAAATCAGGACCCACCGCCGCACGACAAGCTTCAATCACTTCAACCGCAAATTGAGTTCGCCGTACCAAATCACCACCATAATTGTCGCTTCGCCGATTCGTCTGCTCCCAGAAAAATTGGTCAATCAGGTATCCATGGGCTCCGTGCAGTTCAATGCCGTCAAACCCGATTTTCTGTGCATCCGCTGCCGCTTGGGCATATGCCTTTACAAGACCTTGAATCTCCTCTTCCGTTATTGGTTCACGTGATGGTTCACCTGCCATGCTAACCCCTGACGGACTTACAGGCTCAGCTTCTGCGTTAGGCAAGTCGCCGGAACGACGAGCTGTACCCACATGCCACAATTGTGGCATGATTTTGCCACCCGCTTCATGCACCGCTTTCACTACATTAGCCCATCCTTGCAACGAATCTTCACCATGGAACAATGGAATACTCGCTCCGCTGACCGAAGAAGGATGATTAATGCCTGTACCTTCCGTAATGATAAGTCCCACTCCGCCTGCTGCTCTTCGACGGTAGTATTCAGCAACTTCGGGTCCAGGTACGCCCTCTGGTGAGAATCCGCGTGTCATGGGGGCCATAACGATTCGATTAGACAATGTTAGCTTGTCCGAGGTGAAAGGTTTAAATAATGCTGAAGGTACGTTCATCGTATATTGCTCCTTTGCAATTGGAAGTATGGAACTCTGCATCCATGTGAAATGCGACATGCTTTTGTATATCATAACATTAGTAATCCAGTTGACTGGGTTCATAATTAATTCTCTATCCATTTTATAGTTTCTTAATTTTATTTTCAAATTTTCGAAGTTTGCGCGTTCAACCTTACCGGTCACCAATAATGTGGATGTAGCATAGTATATAATCCATAATCTTCCTTCCATTTTAATTGGCATTCACGGGGATATCACTGCGATTCACTCGGAGCAATTTCCCTGACGAAGTTGATAACACATCGGGATCGGTACCCAGACCAAAGTAGAAGTCACCCTCATTCTCTTCGAATGACTTGGCATACGTGTCTTGATTAAACCGTAAAATTTCATTCCATGTTGTCAGATCCGTCGATTGGTAGACCCGATTGATATACAGATTGGCACTTTGGCGAGTATACGTAAGCACATACACCTTGCCATCACGCAACAACACATCCGTCGGAAGCGCCTTGGCATCTGGCAGATTAACACGTCTTGCCTGATTAATGTCGGTCATGACATTCAAAGATTTGGGCAGCAGCTGCCCATCATTGAACACGCCTCCCGCTATATAGAGCAATTTGTTATTGAAGTTAACATTTTTGCCTATTTTATTATAAGGAATCGTGCCCGTTTGATAGGTGAGTCCTGGCAGCATTTTGCTACCATAGATGACAACATCCCTCTTCTCAAGTTTTTCATTAATCTCCAGGATATTGGTTTTGTCATTCCATATTTTATTGGCAGGATACATCATGCCAGAGGCATATAACTTGCCATTGAGATGGAACATGGTATAGGCCCGGAAGCCAAACGTATTGATCGTCGCGTATTTTTGCCAAGTTTCACCTTTATTATGAGAGATTAATATCGTTGGTTTGGAATCTGTCCCCAGCGCGGCAAACATCTTACCCTGATAAGATGCCAAATCGTATACGTGTACACCCAGGGGCAGATTGCGATATTTGGTCCACACCTCTCCATCCAAACGATAGAAATTGCCCAATTCCCACTTCTCACTATCCGAATCATTGCCAGGAATATATAACTTATCGTTTAGTACTCTGTAGATATCAATCTGCTCCTCATCCACATACATCTTCGTTGATGGCAAGATGCCCGGGTTTCTGTTAGTCACCGACTGGGTCTTAAATTTCGCATTCGCTGTATCATAATAAATGACTGGAATAGGGCCTGAATTTGGAGCTACGCCCAGATTGCTGCTATTTCCGTGGCCCAAATATATTTTGCCATTGTACAGTTGCATGTCCCAGACGTTATTGGCATATGGTGTTTTGGTAAAAGGTCTGCCTAGCAGTTTGATCTTCGATGTTACATCCGCTGAACTGATCGGTGCATTCGACACCTTGGCCAGCCCACGTTCCATCGCAGGGGGTTGACTTGTTGACGTGGTGTTTTTCGGTTTGGAGTTCCCCATAAGCATCCAGCTCATTCCTGCGACAACGGTCAAAATTATGGCTGTCCATTTTGTATGTCTCTGCATGTCCGCTTCCTCCTTCATAGTTTCACAATATTTACCTTCACACCGAGATGATACAATTTGTATCTTTTCATACTATGTAATTCGACCCGTATATGCAACAAATTCCGCCCGATCTATACAAAAAAAGTAGACAATCACATCCGTTGATGTGTTGTCTACTCGCTCTTACAGCCTATGGTTCTATTCTGCTTTTACCAAAATCTTAACCTGATTTTTCTCTTTTAAGAGTGCTTCAAACCCATGTTCCACCACTTCATCCAACGAAATTCGTTTGGTCACCAGCTTGTCTGCCGGGAAGAAACCTTTATCCATCAGACTGATCACTGCCGGGAACACATCGCGATAACCAATAATGCCTCTGACCGTACGTTCTTTCATGACAATCGAGTTCGGGTGAATCGGTGCTTCCTGTTCAAAAATGCTGACGATCATTAATTCACCGCCAATTCGTGTTGAATCGATCGCTTGTTGCAGTACACGTGGAACACCTGTTACTTCATAGGCTACGTTAACGCCACCTTGTGTACGCTGATGGATCTCTTCCACCACATTGAACTGTGTTGGGTCAATCACAATCGCACCCAATTCTTCCGCTTTGGCTTTCCGTTCGTCTGATAACTCCACCACATAAATATCAGAAGCTCCCGAAGCTTTAAGTGCTTCAATAACCAATAATCCAATCGGACCTGCACCAAACACTGCTGCGGTATCGCCTACTTTCAGCTTGCTTTGGCGCACGGCGTGAAGTGCTACAGCCGAAGGTTCAACCAATGCACCTTGCTCATACGAGATTGAATCCGGTATGGCATGGACCATGTATTCTTCAGCAGTTACATATTCGGAGAATCCACCTCCGCCTCCAGCGAGTCCAAGGAAACCCATTTTATCGCACAGATTGTATTTGCCTTGTTTACAAGCTTCGCAGTGTCCACATGCATAGATCGGTTCTACGACTACACGATCGCCCGCCTTGAAACGTGTTACGCCTTCCCCTACTTCAACGACCTGTCCTGAGAATTCATGCCCCATAACTATAGGTGCTTTCTCCCCTGTTAGCGGATGCGGTGCTTGAGCCGGAATGAAGATTGGACCTGCTGTGTACTCGTGCAAGTCACTGCCGCAGATGCCGCACCATTCCACTTTTATTTTGACCTTACCTTCTTCAGGATGAGGTTCGTTAATATTTTCGAGACGTAAATCTTTGACTCCGTGCCAACGTAATGCTTTCATTCATTTCATCTCCCAGATCATAATTTATAGTATAATCGGAAACGTTTCCGTAAATTAAATATGTCACATTTTAGATACGCTGTCAAACCTATTTCTACACGAATATGTCTATTTCGTGATCATACTGAGTTCACTTTGGGGTGCTTATGCTTTAATTTCAGTTGTTTTGTTATATAAATTGAACTAAAGAATATTTACACTGCACACTCCGATGACAGAACAACCTTCCGATCGCTGTTATCCCCAGATTTTTTTGATTCGTTTTATAAAGGAGAAATCCGGGACAGAGTATGCTTCCGATGTAGCTTTCTTTCAGAAAGCTTTTAGCTCCGCTTCTTCATGTCCTTTGTGTCCTCTCCGTTTTGCGTAAATGTTTAGTTGAAATTATATAGATGGTATGACAAATGGATTAAATTCAATCCATGTATCTCATAAGTGTGGTCCATTCACGGGATACTTTATGGTTCAAATGTTATAATTAACTTATATAACTATCGTGAGGTACATACATATTCCTAATAATTCGGAATCGTTTCCGTTAAAGTGAGGTAAACATACATTGAGGAAAGAACAGAAACTTACGATCAAGGACGTTGCAGAGCGTGCCGGCGTAGGCATCGCTACCGTATCCCGGGCCATCAACAATTCAGAAGGCATCAGCAGTAAAACACGAGATAAAGTAATGCAGGCCATTGAAGAACTGGGGTTTGTACCCAACACCTCCGCACAGAGTCTGAAAATCAGGCAAACGCACCAGATCGCGCTTGTTGTACCCGACATACGCAACGCCATCATTCCGGAAATTTCCTGGTCTGTGGAGCAAACGGCGAAACAGCATGGGTACCATGTTGTACAGATCAATACAGCAGGCAATGCCCGAACCGAGCTGGAAACTATTCGTAATGTAAAAAAATTGCATGTCGACGGACTGATCTTCATGCCTCTGGCATATCCCAAAACGTTACCCGGACTGATTGATAAAGCGCCGCTCCCCATCTCCATGATTAACTACGGCAAGAAACTGGAACCTGGTATGAAGGCAGATATCGTCTCTCTGTCTCAACCCGAAGGCAAACTGGTGATGGAGCATCTGTTCAAAATTGGCCGGACTCGAATCGCATATGCCGGTGCACCCAAAGACATCATTGAAGAACGCTTCCGTGCTTATGAGCAAGCTGTAGGCCATGTGGACATTTCTCTCGTCTACTTCGGTGAGGACTTTTCATTAAATACAGGTGCCAATGCTGCAGATTATTTCTACGGACTTACGCATATGCCAGATGCAGTCTATGCCATTAATGATATGGTTGCCATCGGATTGGTTAATCGTTTCAAGGAGTTAGGGGTTCGTGTACCTGAAGATGTGGCTGTAGTGGGTGTGGATAACAATCAATGGACCACTGTCTCGTCTCCGCAGATTAGTTCCGTCTCCATTATGGGTGAAGAAGTTGCCAGACTTGCTACCGAACTGTTGTTAAAACGAATTCGGGAGATGAACACGACCGATTACGAACACATCCAATTTGAACCGCGCTTAATCGTTCGTGAATCAAGTGTCGCCATGATTCATTCTTCCCAGCGAGGACCACGCCGTTAAATTTGGTGAGGGGGATGGGTCCGTAGGATAGAATATATTTTACGGCTATTCCTTCATTCTTCTACTACACAGATATACTAATAAGGTGTTGCTCAGGTCTAACTTTTTCCTGGCAGCACCTTATTTGTCGTTGATTCTATATAATTAGAGCAGAGTCATACTCGGCATACGTTCATTCTAAGAAAACAGTTGCCTGATCGGTGTTCCCTTCAAGAACATCGCTATATTCTCTACGGTATGATTATAATAGATCTCATAATTGCCGCGAGTCACATACCCCAAATGAGGTGTAGCCAGGACGTTAGGCAATGTTCTCATAATATGGTTAACCGGCAGCGGCTCCTGCTCATATACATCCAGACCTGCACCAGCGATCACACCACGCTGCAATGCGTCCACCATAGCTTCCTGATCGACAATGCCCGCTCGTGACGTATTGATGAGGAGCGCACTCGATTTCATTTGTTGAAACTCGGCTTGTCCAATCAGATTCCTCGTACGATCACTCAATACCAGATGAATGGATACGATGTCACTCTGTGCAAGCAATTGCTCCTTGGTCTCGGACCAGGTGACACCATGTTTTTCAGCTTTCTCTCGTGTTAGATTCTCGCTCCAGGCCATCACATTCATGCCAAATGCTTGTGCGATCTCAGCCATGCGAGTGCCTATTTTGCCCAAACCAAGCAATCCAAGTGTTCTCCCATGCAAATCCAACCCTACAGTGCTCTGCCAGTTTCGATTAGAGCGAAGTGCATTATTTTCCGTAACCAGTTGTCTGGACAGCCCCAAAATCAGTGCCCATGTAAGCTCCGTCGGCGGATTGGAGCTTCCCTCCGTTCCACACACAATGACTCCGTTCTTCTCTGCAGCCTTGAGATCTATCGACGCATTGCGCATACCACTTGTAATCAGAAGTTTTAGCTTAGAGAGCTTTGAAATGACCTTCTCCGGAAACGGTGTACGTTCCCGCATCAGGACCACAATATCAAAATCCTGCAATTCCTGTATGACTTTTTCATCCGAGCCCATATAGTTGTTGAATGTCTGAATCTCTACCTGATCCATCAACGGACCCCAGTCTGCCGACGTCAGGGCAACATTCTGATAGTCATCCAAAACAGCACAGCGCAACTTCGTATCCATCCCTGATCTCCTCCTATATCTGCTCACTTCTTGTCCATATAAATTAAACTAACGAATATTTACACTGGTCACTCGAACGCTCCGCTTCCTCAGCTTATTTCTGTCCTCTCCGTTTTGTGTAAATGTTAAGTTTAATTAATTTATATTGTAACAACTCTGCATTGATCTGCCCAATGCCATCAGACACAGATAAGAGCAGGCAAGCAACTTCCACCCTAGTACTGCAGCAAAGACAACGTAACCTGAATGCTCTGCTCTACAAACAAGCGGTCCGGTCCTGATTTCATCAGAACAGTCAATCCAATCATGGATACCACCAAAGACTGTGCTATTGCACTCGCGTTCAAGTGAACGGACAATTCCCCGCTCTGTTGCCCACGTTCTATCGTTTCCTTGAAAAGAACACCCAGGTACATCTGATGTTCCCGTGTAAGGACAGCAAATTTGGGATCATGTGGAGCCAGCTCAACCATCGTATTAATGCAAAAACAGCCGTGACTAGGCTCGGTCACACTTCCCTCTGCTCCAATATGTTCAAACAGTCCCCGAAAGGCTTCCCGCACAGAGGTACCCTGTTGAAGTCTGGCTCTGACTTGAGCCGCATGCTGAGTGGTATACCTGCGAAGTGCTGTTTCGAACAGTTCCTTTTTATCCCCATAAGCTGCATACAGACTGGGACGTTGAATGCCCATTGCGTTCGTCAAATCACTCAAAGATGAGGCTTCGAATCCCTTGTTCCAAAACGTATGCATTGCTGCATCGAGTGCTTTATCCGTATCAAATTCCCGTTGTCTAACCATAAAACTCACCTCTTTATGTATCGATCAGTATGTTTATATTTTAATCTCATAACAATGGATAAGTCAAAGACACTCACTTAAAATTATTATTCAAATTAAACTAACTACTCCATAAAGCGTTTTAATCAAATTGAAAATCTCACCCAATTCTCTGTTGACAGAATTCAAGCAAATAAAGTATGGTTATCCCGAAACATAACATACCGATCAGTACATAATAGAAAGGTGACATCCATTCATGCAAACTTCGTCTCCAGATGCACAATTACCCAGTAAGGATCGTCCTGCCATATCGCGGTTAGTCGCTCTTCTCTTTGCCGTGTGCAGTGGACTTGCGGTCGCGAATATTTATTATGCTCAGCCTTTGCTGGACTCCATCGCTGAAGAATTCAGCCTCTATCCATCATCCATAGGGATTGTCATCACAGTGACTCAAATATGTTATGCCCTGGGGCTGTTCCTTCTCGTTCCGCTCGGGGATCTCTTAAACCGCCGCAAGTTGATCATCATTCAAATGCTCTTATCCGTGCTTGCACTGGTTCTCGTAGGAACCGCACAATCCAGCTCACTTTTATTCACGGGTATGGCTGTCGTAGGTCTGCTCGCGGTCATTACACAGACATTGGTTGCCTTTGCTGCACACTTGGCATCCCCTTCTGAGCGAGGTCGGATTGTCGGGCAGGTGACCAGCGGAATCGTCATTGGCATTTTACTTGCACGAACGGTTGCAGGTACGCTGAACGATTGGCTCGGGTGGAGATCGGTGTATCTCTTCTCTGCCAGCCTTACCTTACTCGGAATTGTTGCCTTATTTTTTGTTCTCCCAAGGCAGCAATCCCCACAAGTGAAACAAAGTTATATCCAATTACTCGGTTCCGTCTTGCAATTGTACCGTGAGTTGCGTGTGTTACGAGTACGAGGTGTACTGGCCATGCTGATTTTTACAGCCTTCAGCATCTTGTGGACTTCCATGGTTCTGCCACTAAGTAGCCCTCCAATGTCCCTGTCTCATACGGTCATAGGTGCCTTCGGTCTTGCAGGAGCAGCTGGAGCTCTGGCTGCGGCCCGTGCAGGTAAACTCGCCGATCGGGGCCTTGGGCAGAAAACAACCGGCGTCTCTCTTGTCATTCTGCTCTTGTCCTGGCTGCCCATCGGTTATGTCCATCATTCTTTGTGGTTCCTGATCCTGGGCGTTATCCTGCTCGATCTCGCCGTGCAGGCCGTGCATGTTACCAACCAGAGCCTGATCTACGAAGTTCGCCCTGAAGCACAGAGCCGCCTGACGGCAGCGTATATGATCTTTTATTCCATCGGTAGTGGAGCCGGCTCCATCGTTTCTACCCAAGTGTATGCATGGGCAGGCTGGACAGCGGTTTGCTGGTTAGGTGCTGGCGTTAGTGCAGCAGCCCTTGTGTTCTGGATGATCGATCGTTATATGCATCGGAACCTCGATCGTTGAATTAGTCCAGTTTATTCCACACCACAATAAAGAGGGTTGCCAACGGACCAAATAACAGGGAAATCAGAAACCAGTTCCGACCGCTTCTGTTTTTCCCCTGTGCCAGTCCAGCATTTATCAAGGCAAGAGTGCCCCAACCTACAAAATATTCATTATCCATCAAACGTCTTCTCTCCTCTATCCCTTTAATTCTGGCTACTGCTCAAGCATATCTTTGAGTTTACGATTGCGACTCTCCAGAAATGCCTGCATGTATCTCTTCAATACAAGTCGTTCCGTTACCCACCCCAGCAATCCAAGTGGAGCTTCGAATCGAAGTGTATCTCTCATACAAGTCATCTGATCTCCGCATTCGATAAACTGATGTTCATGCTGCATGCTCTTGAAAGCCCCCTTCTCCATCTGATCTACGAAGAGGAAAGGTCATTCAAACTGCACAATTCGGGACTTCAGCTTCTGTCTGACTCCAAAATGAGTAGCCTGAAATGTAACGGTATCCCCTGGTCCAATTCTTCCCGTTGTTACTCCTGCAACTGCTCGCTCTCTCGTATGTTGCCAGACGGTCTGTGTATGTACATCAATATCCCGGGCATAGTCAAAGCACCGTTGAATCGAGGCATGTATCGTAATCTCGGTTGTCACTTCAATCATGGCGATCGCTCCTTGGCAGGAAAAATAAGGTCTTTGCAAAGTATACGCTTGCTTGATTGGTCTAACAACACATCTAGGATGATATAACAAAAAAACGGGTCCCCTGTCTTAGTACAGGAGACCCGTCTTGCATGTATTGGTAGAATAGCAAAGACTAACGATATTAAATAAGCAATTCATCAATGGCAAGCGTACGCTCTTTGGAGAGATCGCGATATTGTTCAGACTCCACTTTGATGAGCGGTTTGAAAATATCAGATGTATTGTTCATGACAATAACACCTTTTTCTCCATTGCTGAGCAGAACCTGTTTCCCGATGAAATTAGGAAGCAAATGTTGCATCAATGCTTGAACCGGCTTTTCATTCAGTTTACCAAATCCCATCCCATAGATATCTCTAAGGTTGTTGATCAGGTTTGGATTGCTGCCTCCGTGATTCCCGGATCTCATGCCAATATAGATATCCGCTACGGATACAATCTGCGTATATGGATGAATTTCACTTTTCTCAAGCTGCATCGGATAACCAGACCCATCTTCCCGCTCATGATGCTGCAGAGCAACCAGTGCTGTCGCTTCATCCGTCATCGAATTTTTGATGATTTCATGACCATATATGGTGTGACGCTGCATTTCAAGCTGCTCGTCCGCCGTCAACGGTTCTGTTTTGTTCCGAATCCGGTGCGATACTTTGCACTTTCCAATGTCATGCAGATAACCACCGCGACTAATCTGATAACTCTCCTTCTGAGAATATCCAAGCCAGTTCGCGAGGTAGAAGGACAACAATCCGACCTGGATTGAATGTGTATAGTTATTGACGTCATCCCGCTCCAGCATCATCAGGAGATGAACCACATCTTTCTGCTCATCCAGTCCCTCAACCATCGGTTGCAGTGCATCATCCACCATGGTCGCGTTGAACTTGCCAACGGTCAGAGCTTCAAGAAAAGCATTTTGATAATTATGTACGGTCTGAATAAATTGGGACTTCATCTCTTCTTCAGGCGGCTCTTCCTTGGAGCTTGTGGTTAACCCGGAAGCATGCTTTGCCGCTGCAGCAAAAAACTCGGCCTCAGTAATTTCTTCTTCGCGTGATTCAATATCTACATAATCTACACGGTGCTGCATGAGCAAGGAGATATCCTCACTTTTAATTACAGTCCCCTTCCCGAGAACGTGTAATCCTGCATCGCTGAATGTATCTGCAGTCAGACGGTCTCCGTCTTGCAGGTTCATAATATGGATTCTCAAATCGGTATTCCCCCTGAACAATTCATTATAGTAACAGCACCCAATGGATCGGGTCCACAAAAATACCTATACTTCTTTATATCGTTATAATTCTTCATTTCATACATAGTTCAAACGACCTTAATCGCGAAGGTAAATACGAACGCATAAGACTTTATCCTCACTCCTGTATCCAAATTAGTCCCGGTTTTGAACATGGAGACACTTTTTGGTGTCTATTGGCTGGATCAGAGTAAGCAAAAGAAGTTCAAACTCTTCCGTTTGAACTTCTTGCAACATCCCAAATTAGATTTTAATTGATTCCAGACTTGCTCCTTTAACAAATAAACGTTCAATGTTCTTTTCCACCGAAGGATCGGGAATCAGCGGCGGTGCCTGGTGAGGTTTGGTACGTGCATCAATAATTACCTGATCACAGCCCCAATGCTTGTGGTCATATCCGCTATTAACCCCGTACATGTCATGTGAAGGGTTGCTGCGAGTAAAGGTTGCCCACAAGAAGTTGCTGAGGTTAGCACTCAGGAACGAACTGTCATCACATAGAATGATCATCGGACACGAGTCCAGACCTCCCTGTTCTTTCAATAGAGACGTGAACGCTTGCATCTCCTGTGCTGTATCCGCATAACTCGTAAAGGCCGATGTCTGGATCGAAACGATACCCGGCATGATGAGCTGCGGATTCTCATAACCACGAATGTTTTTCAAAGACTCCGGAACTTCCGTGCACAGATCACGGACCCTGTCGCCATACGCTGCAAAAACGACCTTGCTACCGCTGTTCAGTCCTGTACCCGAGTAATCCAGTGTATCAATCGTTGTATGCGTATGGAAATGAATATCCCGCTGCATATCCATACGCTCCAAGATATAGGTCAGGAATTCAACTTCCTTATGAGTATCCAGAGGCTGCTGATCCTCAGCAGTAATAAACAGATATTTCGCCAGACTGAGCTGACCTGTACCCAAAATACGGTTGGCAATTGTAAGCAGCTCTGTTGGCTGTTTCACCGCCTGATACGGCGTATACCGTTCACTGCCGATGGCAAACAGTAATGGATGGACCCCTGCCGCATCAACCGCATGTACTTCTTTGACACCTGGAATCTCCTGTTTGATCGCGTCTCCTGTAATCTCATGAATCAAATCGCCAAAAGCCGTATCCTCTTGCGGCGGACGACCAACAACCGTAAACGGCCAGATCGCATTAGGCTTGGCATAGACTTTATGCACACGCATTAACGGAAATTCATGCGTCAGACTGTAATAGCCCAGATGATCCCCGAACGGGCCTTCGGGCTTCGTCTCGCCTGGGTAGATATCACCCGTGATGACAAAATCAGCATCATTACTGATGCAATATCCGTCCTTGTAGCTGTACCGGAAGCGACGTCCAGCGAGCAGACCGGCAAATGTCATCTCACTTAATCCTTCAGGCAAGGGCATAACCGCTGAAAGTGTATGTGCTGGCGGACCCCCGATGAAAATACTAACCTTCAGTGGTTCTCCTTTTTTCACCGCTTTGGCTTGATGTATACCGATTCCGCGATGAATCTGATAGTGTAACCCTATTTCCTTGTTCATTTCAAAATCATTGCCATCCAGTTGAACCCGGTACATCCCCAAGTTTGAATTCATGATGCCTGGCTTATCCGGATCTTCCGAATATACTTGCGGCAGAGTCACGAATGCCCCACCATCCATCGGCCAGTGCTTGATGAGCGGCAGGTCCGAGATTTGGATCTCTTGCGCGGATACGGGTAGGCTAATAGACTTCTGTTTCGGCAGCGCCTGCCATGCAGCTAGACCTGTGCGGACATGCTGAAATGGCGTCTTAAGCGCCTTCATGGGATCGTCACGAACAGCCATGACCCGTTGTACGCCTTCCAGCGTACCGCGGAACATGAACTTGCTTCGTTCCACCGTGCCGAACAGATTGGATACAGCCTGGAACTTTGAGCCTTTTACATTTTCGAATAACAACGCCGGGCCTTTAGCCTCATGCACTTTCATGTGGATCGCTGCCATCTCCAGATGCGGATCAACCTCTTCTTTGACCCGAATCAAATGACCGTGCTGCTCCAGATCGTTAATACAATCTTCCATATTGCGATATTTCATTGGATGGCTCCATTCTGTGTATGATAAGTTGATTAAGTTCATAGATTCACATAACGTCTCTTCTATTTTATCAAATGATCCACCGCTAAACAAAACTATATCTGAAATTTTGTCGAGTATAGTCCTATCAAAAAAAAGCAATATGAAGCAATCTGAATCCTGAACGCCCAGGAATTGATTGTTTTCCATATTGCTGCTTTCTAGTCTGGCTTGCTTAAGATGTACTAGCCGATCTGGGAATCGTGACAATAAATTGCGTGCCTTTTCCTACTTCGCTCTCGACATCAATTGTACATTGATGCAATTTCAATATTTTAATCACAATGGACAATCCCAATCCATTGCCTCGAAGTGAGCTGCTTCGTGCTTTATCCACCATGTAGAATCGATCAAAGATATACGGGAGTGCCTCCTCAGGAATTCCTTGTCCAGAATCTCTAATCGATACCTTCACAGATGAAGATGACGTCTCAATTTCGACATGAATGGTACCGTTAGAACCCGTGTACTTGATCGCATTGTTTATTAAATTCTGCCAGACCTGATCAAACAAATCTTTGTCCACTGTGATCTCACAGGGCAACAAGTCCAATTCGATCTGGATGTCCTTCTGCGACCACTGCGGCTCCGCCAGCAAGATCGCCCTTCTTAATTGTTCATCCAACTGGAATGTGGTGAAATGAACCGGATGATGCTCGGAATCCAGCGAGGCTAGCCGAAGCAGATTATCACTGAGCCTCGATAAGCGCAGCGTTTCCTCATAGATAATATCCAGATGCTCTTTCTGCTCTTCTAATGGAATAACACCATCTTGCAGCGCTCTGGTAAATCCCCTGATCGACGTGAGCGGAGACTGCATTTCATGAGAGACGTTGCTGACAAAGTCATCACGAACCGAATCGATTTTTTGCAACTCACTGGCCATATGATTAAAGCTCTCCATCAGTTCGCCAAACTCATCCTGATTATTATGTTTCAAGCGGACCGACAGGTCACCTGATGACATCTCCTTCGCTGCAACCGTTAATCGCTTAATCGGTTTCACAATGTAGCCGGACATGAACAGGATTAATAGGCTACCAATGACCAGAACCGTTAACAGTGAGGTTAAAAGCGTGTTTCGCAGTGTATGAAAAAGAGAGGAGAAATCGCTTTGAATCAGAAATGTACCAATCCCCTCATCTGTTGCAGGAACACCAATTGTCGCAATTCCATCTTTACTGGACATAAACATGGCATCGGTTGTACCCGTTTTAAATAACGAATTTACTTTGTCCTCTGGCAAGGAAGATAACACTTCACTTTTCTCATTCACGGGAGTGATATTCAAGCCGTAGTGAGCAAAAATATCCAAGCTTGATTTCACTTTTTCCGGATCATCGATCAGGTTAATCAGTGTAGCGAGATCTTGAGCAAAGGTAACCATAAAACGATTCGGTGTCTTTTCTTGGGACCCGTTGTTGATCATAAAGGAGAGAATCAAACTCACCAGAACA
Organism: Paenibacillus amylolyticus; assembly: GCF_050990605.1. GTDB lineage: Bacteria > Bacillota > Bacilli > Paenibacillales > Paenibacillaceae > Paenibacillus > Paenibacillus amylolyticus_H. The sequence continues at coordinate 2,658,445 of NZ_CP158832.1, read as the reverse complement.
ATCCCGATAAACGTAGCTACGATACGAAGTCGCAGGCTTTTCCTAAATATGTTCATGCCCGCTCCAGGCGATATCCAAGTCCTCTTACCGTTGAGATCACTAGCTCAGGAACATGCTCAAGACGTTCCCTTAACCGTTTGATATGTACATCAACCGTACGCTCATCTCCTTCGTAATCGATGCCCCATATATCATCTATGAGCTGTGTACGTGTGAATATTTTGCCTGGCGAACTCGCCAGAGAAAATAACAATTCACATTCCTTCTTTTTCAATTCGATCGTTTGTCCGTCCGCAACAACCATGAGATTGCCCAAATCAATCGTTACACCGCTGACCTGAATCAGGTTCGATGTACTTTTGTTATAGCGTTTCAATAACGATTGTACACGCAGGATTAACTCCACAGGATCAAACGGTTTAACGAGGTAATCGTCTGATCCTGCATTAAATCCTCTGACTTTGTCCTTGGATTCTCCCTTGGCAGTTACCATCAGGATCGGAATATCCAGATAAGACCGGATATCTTCTGTCAGTTCAATGCCGTCGATTCGCGGCATCATGATATCCACAATGGCCAGATCAACTTTCGTATGAGAGAGAAGATCTAATGCCTCTTGACCGTCTGCGGCTTCCAGCACGGAGAATTGATTTTTTTCAAGATAGATTCGGATTAATTTGCGGATATGGGAATCATCGTCCACCACCAAAATCGTGTTCATGCAGCCATTGTCCTTTCCGCAATTGATTTTATTCGTATCGTAGGGATTCCATCGGGTCCAGCTTGGCCGCTTTTGATGATGGCATCAAACCGGCCACGATACTAATCGCTGTACTTACCACGAGACCAAACAAGATATAATATCCCGAGAGATGAATGAGTTTTGCTCCAAACGCATTGTCCAATAGAATATTTAACACATAACTAATGATCACGGCAAAGATTACCGCAATAGTACCACTAAATACGCCCAGTAAGGCAGATTCGGAGAAGAATATTCGCTTGATATCTTTCTTTCTCGCTCCAATCGCCCGAAGAATTCCGATCTCCTTCGTCCGTTCCACGACGCTAATATAGAGTACAACCAATATCATAATACCAGATACGATCAACGAAATACCTGCAATACCCGCGAGTACAATGGAAGCCATGCTTACATATGTCGTGATATTTTCCATGACCTTGGCCATCTGGGAGCCTGCAAAACCAGCGTCAACAGCAGCTTCGTTGATATCATTTACATATTTCATATCGGTTGCATAGGCGTTAACCTGAATCGGTCCAATCGTTATTCCTTTATCCGTATACATTTGCTCCAACGTGTCAGATGATATATATCCCGGAGATTGTTGCATTGGAGATCGTTGATCTGCCGCTTCGTAGATCCCTGAGATCGTTACTTCTTTCTCCAAAGTCACTGGCTTATTATTGCTATCCATCTCATTGATATATAGAAACACGGACTTGCCGATCATGGAATCAGCTTGGTCATTTCCACTTAATTGCTTCGCTGTATCGAGGGGCAACAACATCTCATTTTCTACCGGCAGAACACCCGTGGTTAGTAATGCTGGATCAAAAGCATCCGTTAACGTTGTTAATTGCGCAAGTCCTACACTTTGTTTTTCATTCACCATAGTGGACTTACCTGTAATGGTCGTAATTGTCTCTACATGGTCTACATTAGGGAAATTGCGAATCGTCTCGATATCAGCTTTGGTGAACGGTTCACCTGTCGCCATCAAGGCTTCCGGGCCTTGCATGTCCTTGGCTTCTTCACTTGGCTTGGTTATATCAACAAGCAAAGGGTCCATACTTGAATTGATTTCGTCATTCATATACGTCGTTATCCCATTCCCCAAGGAAAGCATCAGAAGTACACTTAATATACCTATTGATCCACCCAAAGCCACCAGGACATTACGTTTGGCATTGAGTTTCATATTTTTGAGTGCCATCTTGAACGAAGCAAGCAAGCCCAGGCTCCGGGAAGAATCCTGACCACTCTCGTAAACAGCCGTAGAAGGATCTTTCAGATGAATATCGTCACTAATACGTCCCTCTTCTACTTTTACAATCCGTGTACCTGAGTCAGCGACTTTCTGAGAGTGAGTTACGGCAATTACCAACATTCCCTTTTTCGCTATACTGTCCAGCAAAGTGAGGATTTGATCTCCGTTTTCCCGATCCAACGCACCCGTTGGTTCATCTGCGAGAATAATGTCCGGATTGTTGGATAAAGCCCGTGCGATGGAAACCCGTTGCTTCTGACCTCCAGATAACTGGTTGGGACGTTTGTTCAGATGATCCTTCAGTCCAACCTCTGTTAATATATCAACAGCACGTTGGTTCCGTTCTTTCTCATTGGTGTCCGTCATTTGCATCGCAATCGTCACATTTTCAAGAACAGACAGATGCGGGATCAGATTGAAATTTTGAAAGACAAAGCCGATATTATTCTTCCGATAATCATCCATTTCCTTCTCTGTCATGGCACTTAAGTTCTTGCCACGAACAATGACTTCCCCTTCATAGTCGGAATCCATGCCACCAATGATATTCATCAGTGTCGACTTACCACAGCCAGATTCACCAAGGATGGAGACAAATTCCCCCGTCTCAAAACTCAAATTCAAACCGTGGAGTACCGGGACTCTCTCTTTTCCATATAGGGTGTATGACTTCTTCACATTGTTGACTTCTAGTATTTTCATATGGATCTCTCTTCCTCTCCTGATCAAGCACATTATCTATCTATTTGATGTCTCAATCGTACCAAATCTGTATGAACTGATAATGAACTGGGCCCCGGATTTTCCCCTTTGGAAAAGGGAATCAAAAAATCTGGGGATAACAGCGATTGGAAGGTCATTCTGTCGTCGTAGTGTCAGTGTAAGTAATCTTTAGTCCAACTTATAAAGCTTAGATTAATCCGGCTTTTGCCAGCAGCCTTTTCACAATCGCCGCCGATTGCGCACAATTAAATTCCCTCAACAATCCTGTTGCTTCTAACCTTCACCTCACGGTAAAGTTCTTCCTCATCGATCGTCAGCAGCTTTCTGCCTCGCATGAGGATCTGACCGTTCACGATCGTTGTGTCCACATCCGCCCCATTTACACTATAAGCCAGTAACGACTCTACCTCATGTACCGGTTGAAGATGTGGTTTCGCCAGATCGATCAGGATCAGATCTGCTTTGCGCCCCACATCCAGCACACCCACTTCATGCTGAAGGCCAAGCAGAATAGCACTTCCACGTGTTGCCATGCTTAGAACATCCTTGGCTGGCAGGCGAGTGGGATCACCATAGTCCAGCTTTTGCAGCCAGGTCGCGGCTTTGATCTCCTCGAATATATCCACGGTTGTGGCACTTCCCGCTCCATCGCTTCCGATTCCCACGTTAATCCCCTGGGCCAACATCTCGGTAATCGGAGCAATTCCACATCCCAGCTTCAGATTGCTGACCGGATTATGTGCTACACCGCCGCGCATGCCCTTCAATCTGCCGATGTCCCTGCGATTGAGGTGTACACCATGCGCAAGCAACACATGTGACTGTTCGAACATACCCGCCTCTTCCAAATACTCTGTCGGTGTCATGCCATAGCGCTCACGAATCTTCACGACTTCTTCCTTTGTCTCAGCCAGATGAATATGTAGCGGGATATGCTCCTTGACAGCCAGAGCAATGACTTCACGTAGTGGCTCTACAGGACATGTATAGGGTGAGTGGGGTCCATACATGGTTGTAATCCGCCCATCAGCCGCTCCAGACCAACGTTGTACAAGATCAATCGCCTCCTGCAACCTGCGTCCTCCATCATCCTCCATGAATACCATCCCACGTGTAAGCGATGCCCGCATACCCGTTTGCTTAACCGCTTCTGCAATCTCGTTCATGTGAATGTACATATCCGCAAACGCAGTGGTACCCGAACGGATCATCTCGGCGATGGATAACTTGGCCCCCCAATAGATGTCTTCCGGGTTCATACGTGCTTCAGCAGGCAACATTTTGCGTTCAAGCCAGTCCATCAGCTTCAGATCGTCCGAGAATCCCCGGAGCAGGCTCATCGGTGTATGTTGGTGGGCATTAATCAGACCCGGCATGGCAACCTTATGGCGGCCATCAATAATCTCATCTTGCGGTTGAGGCAGAATGTGGTCAGCAATCTGCGTAATGCGATCTCCTTCAACACGAATATCCCCCGTAAAGGGGGCATCGGCATCTTTCATTGTTAGGATAGTCACTTGTTGAATCAGTATACTCATAACATTCACGGCTCCTCTGGATTGGTTAACGTTCCTTCCATATCCGAGAGTAAGCCTTTACGTAACGGCAGGGTCAAGTCATTTTAATTTTTGGATCGTTATCTTTCTGAAACTTTGTATAAAAGGTTTGGGGTCGATTTCGACCATATATGGATATACTCCTGTGCTCGTGTGCAGATAGAAAAATCCACCTTCATCACCCATACGGCGAAATGACATGTCAAACACTTCCGTGATGTTGAACTCGCGGTATTTGGTCACGATTTTATCGGAATATAGAATCATGGAGCGGGCATTTATCTCAATCTCTTGAGCGAGACCCGTCACTTCTCTCTGTACTTTGTAATAAGGTAATACAGCAACACAGTTCATGATCTCCCTCCATTCATGCCATGATTATTGTTCCATCATAGCAGATCGGAGGGGCCCAGCAAAAGAACATGAAACTAGGTGATCTTGGCCGTCACCTTTAGTGGCGTATGAAGTGCATCCTGAATGTCCTGCAAAGAGAGACACTGTTCAATGTGAAACACACCATGTGGCAACTCTGTTTTATACATACGTTCTGCCACAGCTGCAGCTACCGCTGCTGTTGCATCTGCTTCCTTTGCACCGACCAGTAGTTGTTCGACGCGGATTTGCTCACCATTTTCCCACCCTACGGCATCGACCTTGACTGCATACATCGGCTCTCCCCCAGGAATAAGACCAAAGGCCTTAACTGTTGCATTCCGCATAGACGGGATACGCAGCAATGAAAACAACCCTGCACGTTTGGAGATTGCCATGGATTTTGTGATCCAGCGGGAGTCCAGACAGAGTCTGGTAGATACGGTTGGAATACGTAACGTCCGAGCAACCACGTGCTGATCCGAAAAGTTAAATCGATAAGCCTTTCGGTTCCCCAGTTCCGCTCCAAAATCAATTAATTTCCCATCTCCGAAACTTTGTACCTCAGCAGATTTGCCCTTTTGCATTACTTGGTAGGTGACATTCATCTGATCAACGGTCCACTCCACGGCAGCTTTTCCGTGCTTCTCTCCCAGTCCCAGCATTACCGTAATGTCTGCTTCCTCCACCCGATCCATATGCATGGTCGCTTCGCGCACAAGCAAATTAGTCAGTCCAGGTGATAATCCAACGCTTAGGATCGCGGTCGATTGGGAACGCTGCATTTTGGTGTGCAGTTGTTCCACTTGAGCCAGAAAATCATATTTTGCAGAAATATCAATATAATCGGTTCCGGCTTGTGCACAGGCTTCAACAAACCGGGTATCGCTCTGATCCACACACATGATGACCAGTTTCACAGGCCTTAACATGGATGGCTCTACAGGTCGCGTTACATCCAGTTGAAGCGGTAGCACAGCACCACCTGTAGACCTGCTGAACTCTTCCGCACGCTTCATGCGTGTACCCGCAGCCCATACTTTACCCGGGAACAATTTCCCCAGCTGAGTACATATCATCTGCCCTACTTGACCATAACCGCCAACCACCCAGATCTGATCTTTCATAGGCTTCACGTTAGTTTCGAGTTGCATAATATCCCTCCACCCAGAACGCCCCGAAGTAACGTGTAATATGTGAGAAACCGCATTCTGTGAGTAGCTGAGTCATCTCTTCCGAGCATATGGGATCGGATTCACGGCCCAAGGAAGCAGCAAAGCGCTCCCACTCTTCAGGAAGGACGCCTGCACTCAACATGTGATCCTTCCAAGCTTGCATCATGATTGGATGTGCAGGTGAACGAAGATCAGCATTTACAGCCGCAATGATCAGTGGAGCACCCGATTTAAGTCTTGCTGCGAGGCTGGTAAGAAACGTTCTCTTCGCCTCCATCCCCTGAAGAAAATGTAACATGAGCATGCTAGTCGCCCCATCATATACAATATCCTTCGGCAATTCTTCAACCGTGACAGGTTGCAGCTTCACTCTGGAACCGATGCCTGCTTCCTCGACTCGTTTCTCGGCAAGTTGCAGCATGGGCTGTGAAGGATCTACTCCAGTTAATGTCCAACCGGCATGACGTGATCCGAGCAGAGCAATCTCTTTTCCCCCTCCAGCTCCGGCAACAAGGATATGAATATCGTTGTTATCCGTAAATGATGCTGAGAGCAGTCGTTCCATTAGATCATGCATATGAGAATAACCCGGAATTTTCAGGGCTATCGATTGTTCGTAACGATGGACATCTGCTGTTTCCCAGCTCATCGGTGATGGATTGTGATTCATGGACACCGCACTCCTCTTGAATTGAAGTTAGACTTGACTCGTTGTTCGTCTAATTTCATTATAGAAGGATACGCCGAGCCTACAATCCCAGAACATTGGGATATGCGCACAGAGAGAGGAGTAATCTTGTTGACATCACGTATTGACCGGAGCCACAGACTTATCACTTCTCTTGAAAAAGGAACCTGGACCTCACGTACCTATCGGGAAGCTGTTCTCAAGCAGATCCATACAGTTGTACCTTACGACGCATACTGTTTCACCACCGTTGATCCTTTGACTCTTCTTTCCACAGGAGCCGTGACAGAAGAAGGCATTGAAGCTATTCATGATCGGTTATTCATCAATGAATACATGGAAGAAGATATACATAAATACGCTGAGTTAATTCGCAGCGGTGAACATACAGCTACACTTCACACGGCCATGAACGCACAGCCTGAACAAAGCCAACGTTATATCAACATTCTTCAGCCAGCGGGGTTCGGTGATGAACTGCGCGCCGTATTCGTCAGTGGAGACGCTTGTTGGGGATATCTGACGCTGTATCGCAAGACTGAGAATTCTTTTTTTACAAAAGAAGAACGGTTGCTGATTCAGACCTGGACTGCTTCGATTGCATCGATGCTGCGGTCCACAAGTCTGACACTTGTGGATGAGATCACGAGTGGAAGTCCCGAGGAACCCGGAATTATAATCACCTCGGATACGTTCCAGCTCTTATCCCTGAACGCCCCGGCGGAGTATTGGCTGTCCCAATTGCGTATGCTGGAACATATAGGGCCGGATGTTCTGCCCCGTCCGGTACGTGCAGTCAGTTCGCACTTGCAGCGCAAGAATCGGGTAGAACGGGCTGACGATACTCAACTCACTCCCGAATCGCCCTCCAAAGTCTGTATCCAGCTTCCGGATGGCCGTTACCTCATACTTCATGCCAGTCTTATGCAACAACTCGTGGGACCGGATCAGATTGCCATCCGTTTGGAGCAGGCGATGCCGCAGGATTTGCTGCCCTTGCTTGCCGAGAGCCATGGATTATCCAGTCGAGAACGGGAACTGCTGGGTTATGTGCTGCGCAGCTATTCGTCCAAAGAGATTGCTGCAGCGATGCATATCTCTGTGTACACCGTTCAGGATCATTTGAAATCCATTTTCTCCAAAACCAAGGTATCCTCACGTCGCGAGCTCATCTGGTATTTTGTATCCCGTTTCCAGATGTCGGATTAACCGGGGATATGACATGACAGAACAGATGAACAACCGCTCAATAGACTGCGAGCAATATAAATCCACATCGTTTCTGGAATACAGCAAAAAAGAAGCCAATCCTAAAGGATTGGCTTCTTTTTTGGGTTTTTGCTACGTATAACACGTTCTATACCACATATATTCACAACAATGCTGTCGTAATTACGTCCACATCATGCCCTACGATTTTGCAGGTTTCGGTGAAGATTTGGATGAACCAGACTTATTCTTTTTCTTACTCACTTCCACAACTACAGGCTCCTGCGGGTGTTCTACCGGGTACATTTTGCGGAACAGTAACGTCTGTAGTACCAGGAACGAACCCCCAACCGTCCAGTAGAGCGGCATGGCTGCCGGGGCTGTGAGAGAAAAGAATGCCATCATCAATGGGGAGAGATATCCCATAATAGCGAACTGTTTACGCTGCTCAGGCGCCATATTGGCTTGTGATACCTTGGCTTGAATCAGATAAATGACCGCAACCACCACTGCCAGTACATAGTCCGGTGCCCCCAGCTTAAACCATAGGAACGAATGGGAGGACAGCTCCGGTGTAAGTCGGATAGCCGTGTATATACCGGACAGAATAGGCAACTGGATAAGCATCGGCAAGCAACCGATATTCAGCGGATTAAACTTATGTTTCTTGTAGAGTTCCATCGTTTCCTGAGACAGCTTTTGCTTATCAGCAGGGTCATTTTTGCCCTCATATTTTTTCTTGAGCGCATCCATCTCCGGTTTCATGGCGTTCATGATGACTCGGGTTCCCTGCTGGGACTTGGCTTGACGCATCATCAATGGCAACAGTGCCAGACGTATGACCAGCGTAATCACGATAATTGCGACCCCGTAGCTCCCATTAAATATGGTTGCAATATGCTGAATCAGATACGAAAGCGGAAATACAATATAGTGATTAAAAAATCCCGGTGTCGATGAAGTAATCTCCGACACGTTGTTGCTGCATCCGGCAAGCAGCATGACTGCAAACAAAATAGCAATCAGGCCATAGATCCGTCCCTTGCCAGATGTAAAAGTGAATCTCTTGTTAGTCTTATGTTCCATATATATCCTCCTCGTTGATTTGTTGACCAATCGTTCAACGAGGAATGACAATCTGAATCATCTTCATCGGGCGCTTCTCTTCGTCTGATCAAGCGGCTCCAGACTTCCTGTCTGTGTTGTCTATCCAAACACAATGCGGGAAGTACTGGTTCAAGTCCACCACCCACGCCACCTTCCATCCAGTACTCTGTCATGCCACAATGTAGATGGGCGATATAAGCATAGCTAACGGTGAAGATGAGTCCAATCGAGAATAAATATGGTAATAACTCCTGCAGTTCAAACAAGGGATTCACCCCCTTTATAGGTTCGTTTTTATATTATAACACTTACATATTGTTTTTGCATAAATCCGTACGTGAAAAAAGCTATTATTCAGCTATTCCGTTCTCAATTTGGACATTTCTAGCTCAGCTCTATGTTTTGCAACATTATAAGAAGGCCAGGAACGATTGGATGTGTCCCTCTCCAGATAGGCTTGACGTTCCAGCATTTCTCTCTTGAGATCCGGGTACTCCTTCAAAGCAAACTCTCGAAGTAACGGAGTCGCATCGGCCGATAGACTTGCCAAGTAGGATGCATCAATATTGCCAGTTTGACGGTAACGTTCTATGTTCAATTCGGCAATCCTGCGATCCATGCCCACATAATTGACGGCAACATATGCAGTCAGTGCGAGCACAATATACCAACGGATCAACGGAATCGACGTGTAACGTATACGAAGGCCGGCAATCAGCAACAGAAGTGCCAGGAAGATCATGAATGCGTGTACCAGGAACCGGATGTACGTATATCCATATGCCTGCTCATACAGATTTAGGCGCATAAACGCGGAATACAACATGATTGCTGAACAGCTGACCAGAATCAGGAGAAGTGCCTGATGCACGATCATGCCTACTTTTCCACTCGGACGTGTCAATTGCAAAGCAATAATAAGAATAAAGAAGTTAATACCCGTAACGAGAATCAACTCTGCGAATCCACTTCTCGCATACTCAGCGTAAGACAGATCTACCGGAAGAAGCCCCTCTCCCGCACCAAACAGATACGAAAACTGTACAAGTACGAACAAAACGTACACACAGTTGATGACGATCAGCATCGTCCCTACAATGATGGGGTCCAATCTGAATGGTTCCCGCTGAACCGGAGTGCGTTCGGGCTCGGGTGTAATCTTATTTGTAACCTGACCTTCAGTGGCCGGGTCCACAGGAGTGAATATATAGGTGTGATCGCGGTTATCAACCGTGGGTACTGCTCCATTTTTCCAATGTGCGTTCGCTCTCTTGTCTGCCTCATATTGCATCGGCTGCACGAATCCCCATACATAACCGAAAAACAGTAAACCTGCGATGAACACCCAGATCATTCTAGGCAATCCTGGCGTAAAAGCCAGTTGATTCAACCACTCTGGAAAACCGGATAAGTACTGATCGAAAACCCCGTCAGCAGACGACAACAACGCGATGACTACAATAAGGATGGGCAGAGATGCCACAAGGCCAATAAGCACTTTGAAAACAACCGTTTTCTGTGATTTGCCCATGCCACGTCCTCCTGCTTTCACAGCAATGGCCGCAACGGTTCCCCAGTGACGTATGGTCTGTGGCAGCACATGGTCAATAGCCGTTCCGATTAAACCGATCTCCCACCACTGCCTCTGTTTCCTGCCCATCAGATACGTCATATGTAAAATAATAAGACCCGGTACAGACAGAAAATTAAGGACACGCAATAGTTCATTGTCATATAACAGGAACGTTAGCGATAACAACAACACTACACCCGCCACAAAAGCATCAATTAACTTGAATGACCTCATGCGGTCCCGTGCAAACAGATACATAAACACATAAAAGAGAATTACAAAGATGGGATACGATACGCCAATCTCATTGTCATAGAACAGATACTGGTGAACGATAGCAAGTATCCATGCAGATCCTAGCGTGATGAGTGCACGCTGTGGTGAATCCATTACTTTATCAATCATGGGAAAAACCTCCATTAACCTTTCTATGCTTTATTCTAGATGATAAAATAGGAATATAAATAGAAATTAAAATCGACAAAACTTCTTATTTTAGAGGAATACGCCAGAGTTCACCTCCAGGAGGGAATCAACACTTGAAATTACATCAGCAATATCTGCTATTGCATCGTCATTTCGGCCACCATACAGAACATGAACTCACACTCGCCGATCTCGCTGAGTTGCTAAATTGTACGCACCGCAATACGTTAACGATTGTCAAAAAGATGGTTGCCCATGACTGGATTAGTTGGATTTCCCAGCGTGGCCGGGGTCGGCGTTCTTCACTGACCTTGCTAGTTCCGGCTGATCAAATCGCCGCAGAATACATGATGCAGGCCATGAATCGCCGGGAGTTGCAGGAAGCTGCCGAGCAGGTGAGCGCATTCTCCAGTTCAACAACCATGCAGGATCATCTCAATCAGTGGTTGCTTGGTTATTCGGGTCATCATACGGAAGCCGGCACTAATAATGAGCAGATTGATACACTTCGATTGCCGCTGCGTCAACAACTTCATGCGCTTGATCCGCTGTATATTGATTTACTCGCTGAGTCCTTTGTTACCAGTCATGTCTTTGACGGGTTGGTTCAGCGGGGTGAACAAGGGGAGATCCTTCCCTGTCTGGCTCATACCTGGGATGTCAGTGCAGACCGAAAGACCTGGATTTTTTATCTGCGAAAAGGTATTACGTTTCACGATGGTCAGATGCTGACCGCCCATGATATTGTACATACGTTTGAACGGCTGCAATCTACAGATCGCCGGACACTGTACCGTGATGTAAGTAAACAGATTCTTTCTATTGAAGCGGTCGATCACTTAACCGTGCGTTTCCAGTTGAAAGACCCTCACGAATTGTTTTTGTCTTTTCTGACAACAAGTCGTGCGGCGATTGTACCCTCACCCGGAAAAAACGAACAGAAGATAAAGCATGCGGGTGATGCGCACGGGATGCAAAAACCTGTCGGGACGGGGCCGTTCAAGGTCACTGCCTGGGATGATCACTTGTGCAGACTTGAAGCCTTTTCATCGTATTTTCAGGGTAGAGCACATATGGACCGTGTAGATATCCTGCAAATTCCGTGGAGTGCCTCGGCCAAAATGGACGACGATAGCCAAGATATCGAAACTCCGTTCTTTCATCTTGTTCATAATCCGTCTTCGTCTGCGGGTGCAGACTGGACACAGATAAGTGCAGGTGTAATGGTTCAAAAATTACTCACGTGTAATACGCAAAAAGCCGGACCGTTAAACGATCCGGAAGTAAGAGCACACCTTCAGTTATGCCTTGCTGGAATGTATAGTGATGACGGACATGCAGATGACTCTGAGGTCGTTGCGCCTGACTCTGTTGCCGTGAATATCGGGATGGTTAAGCAAGAGGGATTTAGAGATATTACTAAACGACTCACTTCGGTTAGTCCCATCTCCCTGCACATTGCAACCATTCCACAATATCGCAGGGATGCACAACAACTGGCGTCCATACTTGAGCAGTGCGGTTACTCCTGTACCGTACGTACAGGTACGATGGAGCAATTCAAAGGAAATCTGCGGCTAGAGTCTGATCTGATTCTCTTTTCTCTGATTCGGGATAGAGACGAAGAACTGCGCAGGTATGATCTCTATTCCACGTTATCTGAGCATCTAGAAAATTCTGCTCGCATAACAATACATGAGATGTTGCAGTCCATCATCGCCTCACCATTGGCAGCAGATCGAACTTCTGAATTAGACCGAATTGAACAATTCTTGGTTGGTCAGAACCTGCTGTTCCATTTATCTGAAAAACCGGTAGAAACCGCGTATTTGCCTTCCGTGCGTGGTCTATCTTTCAACAGCCAGGGCTGGGTGAACCTGCGTCATATCTGGTTTCCATAAATGCTCGTTAACGAGCATAACAATACCTTCCTTTCATAATGCGGTAATGATTTTGGATGCCTATGAGTTGGTCAGTAGGTCGGCATCCACCTTCTGCCGTATTTTTTCATTTCTCTTCGAAATGGTATCCTTCCGACGATAAATACCGAGAAGTAAACCGACCATGGCATATTCGAAAAGCAGGTGATTTCCATATCCTATTAAAGGAAAAACAATGCTAAGAATTGGAGCCTTGCCGGTAGTCATCGCCAACGAATAGATAATTTGCAACGCAAACATGGATGTGATACTGATAATTATCATTCGACCGAAATCATCCCGAATGCGAGGAAGCAACTTCACCATATTTGCAACAAACCAGATGATACCCACCAATAACAGTATCCCGGCTGACCAGCCAAACACATCAATGAGCAGCACACCTGGGTAATCTAAATAACTCGTTTTAAACCTGTCGAACGTTGTATCAATCCCATTACCCCACCAGCCGGCTGATTGAATAATTTCAATAATGGAATTGTTACTATATCCACCGTAAGGGTCATCCTGAAGATTCAAAACGACAGAGAGCCTCTTCAGGCGTCCGTATTGATCTGCAAAAAACAATAACAATACAAAAATACTTCCTGTTATAACAGCACCTAAGGCTGTATAAAGCCATTTTCGCGTAAGCCAGCCAAATAAAACAATGCACATTATGCCAAATAGAAACAAGCGAACCCAATCCAACGTTTGAAACAAGAGTACCGCGGGCAATATTACCATCGAAAAGTAGGTCAATATGGATTGCATATTACAATTGGAACGGAGCTTGTCCAGCATAATGGCACCTATAGCAAGTGGCAAAATCCACACTGAAGCTGTGGTAAGGTCAATTGTAAGTCCAAATAAGCTCCAATACCTGCTATTACCATAAATATCTGTAGTTATCATTGGACTGATCCACAACATGACATTAAGCAGAATATAGATCCACCAGGCGGCTTTTTTCAACTTACGATAATCAAAGTAAATGAAGAACAACATCATCATTACACCTATAACGGTGTACACGACATGACCGCGATATAAGAACTGATACTTTTCATCTGCTACATTAGTCGTAAAAATCCACATCAGTAACAGACTGAGTGTAGCCAAGGCAATAATTCCAACTAGCAGCCCCCAATGCGTGCGATGGCGATGCAAGCGGTGCATGCTTTTGCCCACTACTGAAGGATCACCCATCTGTTCAATGGCATATGTAATTGCTTCTTCCTCTGTATAACCTTCTTGTTCTTTATCCAAAATCATCTCTTCCATGTGGTTTCCCAACTCATCACGCAGGTCGTTATGTACTTCGCGAGCCTTAACCTGAACACACATGTGATCAAGATAATGCTGAATTCGTTCATGTCGATTTGTCATGTCAGACCTCCTTCCCCAAGCACCCGATCCACAGCTCTACGGAACAAATTCCACTCTGCTTTTTTACTTTGTAAGGCCTCCATCCCCTTGTCTCGAATTGAATAATATTTACGTTTACGGCCTTCAACCTCCATCCAGTACGACTCTACCCAACCTTCAATCTCCATGGCATGCAAAATAGGATATAACGTGCCCTCTTTCAGATTAAACACACCCTCAGATTGACGATGTAATTCCTTAATTAATTCATATCCATATAACGGTCGTTCCTGAAGCAAGTTCAGAATCAATGTTTCGGTACTGCCTTTAATCATTTGTTTGTTAACCTGCAACGTGCTCACTCCTTCCTTTTTATATACCTCGGAAACCTATGCATAGAACAACTAGGTATGATATTACCTTATCCTTCCTTTTCTGTCTAGCCAACAGGCTTCTTTATTTATGTTAAAATAAACAAGTCCTTTCATTCACGAACTCTAATGATGAATCTATCTATTCATATCATTCAATTACATATCCTATTTTGAATCTAACTCAGGAGGCATTACATTCATGAGCAAATTGATTTTCTTTCTCGGCGGGGCCGGAAGTGGCAAGACCACACTAGCCAAAGCCCTTTCCCGTAAACATAAAGCTGCTTTCTTCGATATGGATATTCTGCTTCGTCCGGCGGCTGAGGCGATCATGACCCTTCAGGGACTTGATCCATCCGACCGAGATTCGCCTGAATACAAGAAGCTGTGCCGTGATCTTGGGTACCGCATTACGATGGACGCCGCTCTGGATAACGTTCAGTTGGGTGTTGATACCATCGTTGTAGGACCCTTTACCAAAGAAATTGGAACCACCGATTGGATTGCCCAGGAACTTGCACAGATCGGGCGTACCCTGGATGATACGGATGTGCGTGTGGCCTATATTTATCTGGAGAATGAAGCGTTGTATCACAAACGGATTACAGCGAGACAATCTCCATTGGATGAATGGAAACTCGCAAACTGGGATGCCTTTACAGCTTCTCTCGTCCGAAAAGAAGTAGTCTGGCCGCTCCCTGCTTCATCCGTCGCTTATATTGACAATTCCAGTGATGATCCTGCAATTGCCTATGCCGAACTTGAACGAAGGATGTACGAGTAAAAAGAATCACACGCTCAATCTTGCTTTGGTGATAGGTAGAATAAATGCTTCTCTCGCCAACTTCTGACTCATATGCTTGGAATAATGTGGGTTAGGTTCGTCAGCGCTAAAATCAAAAAAGGGATCCGTCTCACCAAGCCTAGCAGGCCGATGAAACCGATCCCTTTTTCCATTAAATAAGCCTCTCATAGCCCATCCAAAAGATGAACCTTCTCCCCCAATAGGACGTCTAACATTAAATGAATTGAGCAAAATGCTTCACATTCGTCCATTGCCCTATCATCATCTATCATTTCCCCACTTATGCGCTGAGCATAACATATACATAGTCACTAACCGCGCTGACGCGCCGCATGACGTTCAGCAATGCGAGACGTAATCAATCCATGACTCTCATCGATCTCTTCCGGTGTACATGCGGCTTTTAACTCATATACTTTCACCGGCGAACGATCAATGATATCCAAAAATGAATCAAAAAAGGTCATGTCTTTACTATGAATGTATGGACACCAATGATCTGCCAACCCGACAGTTTCATGAATATGCACACCAACCACATGATCAATCAACGCGTTAGCTTCACGTACATTATCGTATAGTCCCATTCGATCCATCATCATGCCATGACCAATATCGTACCAGAGTCCAAGCGGCGCACCCTTCATGCGTCCAATAATTGTTCCCGCTTCGTGCAAAGTCGGCATCTGATAACAGCGTGAACGGGTCTCAATACCAAAATTCACCCCATATCCACGCTGCTCGGACAATTCACATACCTCTTCCAGACTCTCCTGAATCCGGCTCAGGTAATGTGCGCTGCCATCTTCTCGCTTCTCCAGCATCTCTTGCCATAAAGATTGATATGAAGGTGAGTCCGGCCCCTGATCGTGGTATATCTTTTTCAACGCTTCATCTATATTGTATTCAAACGGAACCTCACCCGGATGTACCACGACAGCCTTGGCCCCATAACGATGTGCGTACTCAGCTGAGCGAAGTAACAGTTCAATCGCCCGTCTGCGGCGCGGTTCATCATCGAATCCGAGCAGGACGGAATCCGTCCCGTAATCTGGATCAGCCACATGCGGAAATGTATTATGCACACTGGATACACCGATCTCTCCCCGTTCAATCATCGGCTCTATCGTCTTCAGCATCTCTTCCGTGACGTTGTAGTTCAGTTCAACCTGTTTAAATCCCAGAGACTTGATCTCCTCGATCATGCCTTGTCCGGTCGTATGACGTTTAATATTCCAACATGTTGAGAACGAATATTCCTGTTTGTCCGTATACATGATTGTTCCTCCTGTCTCTCATTCTATCGCCTATTCATATTCCATTTATCTCTATCTATAAATGTTCAGTTCATCTTATATACCTATTTATTCCTCTAACCGTTGTCTTCACGGAGATTCAATTCAAATCTCATCTTGTTTGCCGTCTTCCCAGGCACATAACGATAGATGATCTCCGCATGATTCACGTACATTAACACAGATGGTTCAGGCGCCTCAGCCTTCATGGTACACGTAAGTCCAGGGAACTTCCATAACGTTGGTGTAATGTCCTGCTGCCGAAGGGATGGCCCTCTGATTTCAAAATAAACGTCGATTTCTTCCACCGAATCCAGTTCCACATCAATGGTTAACGAATCTGGTGTGAGATCCGCATCAAACGTCACTCCCCGCAGATGACTGTTCCAACCCTCGCCTACCTCACGGCGGATCAAGCGAAGATAATAACGCTCCCCCGTGCCTGTCTGCCAGTGAATCGTGGCTGGATGCATCTGTCCATTCGTATTCACGCTTCCCGACATGGCCCCGATCATCCTGTCCTCACCAATCCAGGCTTTGGCCGTACATAGATTCCGATTGGATGTTGGATCATGGCGCTCACACAGTTCCATGAACTGTTTCTGCACAAGCCGATCCTTTTGATGAGCCTTGAAATACGGGACCGCTTCCTCCGGTACATCCACCCCAAGGAGCGCAATCAGTGGATCATGGCCTGACTCACAGTTAATGCCTGCCAGATATTCATACCCTTCACCAAGCAAAAGATAGATAAATACACCGATTGAACTATGCTCTCGCATCTCCATGTCATACGCCCGAGAGAATGGGCCGGAGAGATTCTCGAGGTTGGCATTGTAATATAACGCAATGTTATTCCACAGCCCATGTTCAATCCGGTGTCCAATTTCAACTAAACGTTTGGTGACTCCGTACTTTCGATACATGCCAAGCACGGAGAGATCCACCCCGTAATACGTTGTTGTATTGAATTCAGCGAATGTCCCGTCGTACTGTTCAAACTCCTTCATCAATCCTTCCGCCTGTTCATCCGAATGCTGAATCCATTCTGTTCGGTTCAAGCGATGGCCGTAGTAGTGGGTGATGAAAATATGCATTAACTCAATATTGGTGTTCATGGGGATTACGTCCGATAACCTGCGTTCTATTGACCCTTGCACAGCCAACTCCATCGCATGGTCCATCCGTTTCATGAGTGTCTCCGGTATAAGTTCAGCGAATTCGGCAGTTACGACCACACAGACACAAGCGATAAACTCGCGCCAGTTGGGATCATAACTGATCCAGACCGGTGGCAGAACCTGATTCACCGCCGAACGAAACAGGTTTTTCAGTTGTTTGGAATCTGCCGCCTCTGTGAGCATAGAACCATCTTCCTGTAGTATATGGATAAACTGCGCAGACACCTTCTCAAAGGTGCGTTCCAGGAAATAGGCCGTGCCTGGCGCAAAAGATTTCCAAGCATAGTGACCCGCTGGTGGATGCGCATCAGTTGGTCGAGTCGCGAAGGTTCCGTGATAGATCTCATCCGGAGCGTCATATTGAACATCAAGCACCTTGTGGAACACTTGTATCGCGCGCTCCACATCACCAGGCTCATTTCGAATCAACAACCCTAGCGCATAATGTGCGCTGGCTCGTGTGCTGTGCTGCGATGAATCTTCTTCTTCAAAACTGCGAAGCAGATCCAATTCCTCATCATAGAAGCTATCCATCATCGTCATGGACTGATTTATTAGATACTGTTGCTCTTTCGACATCTTTTCTATCATTCGTTGTGTCATGTCATGCGACCTCCCGAGACTATAGGTGCGTGTTCAAAAAGATCAGTTTTCAGTACCAAGAAGATGAACTTTTTGAACAACCTCTATTAACCTTTTACAGCACCTACCATTACGCCACTGATAAAGTACCGCTGCAACCATGGATACACCAGCAGGATCGGTAACGTTGAGAATATAACGCTGGCTGCTTTCAGACTCTCAGGCAGGACTTGAACGGCACCAATGCCTTCGTTCTGCATCAGTTCTGTAATCTGGTTTTGCTGAATCATCTGATACAATTTCAATTGCAAAGGGTATAGTTCAGGCTTGGTAATATACATGAGTGCATCCTGGAAACCATTCCAGCGTCCTACTGCGTAGAATAGGCTAAGTGTTGCCATAACCGGAAGGGAAAGTGGCAATATAATGCGCAGAAGTGTGCCGAAGTGGCTGCTTCCATCAATGCCCGCCGCTTCTTCCAGACTCTCAGGAATTCCTCGGAAGAAAGTAATGAGAATGATCATATAGAACGGACTAATCAATCCAGGCAGAATAAGTCCCCATGTGCTGTCGAGTAGATGCAGATTTTTGATCAGAATGTACTCGGGAATTATGCCTCCACTGAAGAACATCGTCATCACAATGACAAGCATGAACCACTTGCGCCCCTTCAGATTACTCTTTGCTAGCGGGTATGCCGCTGCAATGGTCATCGCCATGCTTAGCACCGTACTGAGGACGGTCAGCCAAATCGTATAGATGAGGGAACGAATCATCGATCCATCTGCAAACACTTTGCTATACGCCTCAAAGGATAACTCTTTTGGGAAAAAGGACACTTCACCTGAACCAATCGCCCGGTTCGAACTGAGCGAGATCGCGATAATATGAATGAATGGTGCAAGACACAGCACCATCGTAATGATAATAAGAATGACGTTTACCGTGTTGAATATTCGATTCGCCGTGTTTTCAGACATCCCACTCACTCCTTACAGATCATATGTGATTCAATCCACTACATAATACTCTCATCGGTTAGCTTCTTGGACGTATAGTTCGCTCCGAGTATGAAGACAAGTCCAACTAATGCCTGGAACAAACCCACAGCTGTTGCGAGCGTAACCTGACCAGATTGTAAACCGACACGATACACAAACGTGCTGAGCACATCCGAGTATTCACGTACAGCCACATTTCCGATAATAAATGGTCGGTCGAAGCCGATGGAGATCATGTTGCCAACATTGATGATCAATAAGGTAACAATCGTCGTTTTGATGCCTGGCAAGGAGATGTGCCAGATTCTGCGTAATCGACTTGCTCCATCCACTTCTGCCGCTTCGTACAGTTCCCGGTTAATGCCCGTCAGGGATGCCAGATACAGAATCGTTCCCCAGCCTGCACTCTGCCACACGCCTACCGCAAGATATGTGAAGAGCCAATATTTTTTGTCTGAAAGGAAAGGTAATGGATCAAATCCCATGCTCATTAAGATATTGTTGATGAAACCGGACTGCGTACCGAATACCTGAAGTACAATCCCTCCAATAATAACCCACGAGATAAAGTGTGGAATGTAGAGCAACGTCTGTGCCAGCTTTTTGAACCAGGCCTTCTTCAGCTCAAACAATAAAATGGCCAATATAAGCGGAGCCGGGAAGGACACCAGCAGATCCAGCATGTTAAGCACTAACGTGTTGCGTAATGCCGTGTAAAATCCCTGATTTTGAAATACTTCTCTGAATGCATCCAATCCAATCCACTCACTTCCGGAAATCCCTTGAAAGAAGTTAAAATCCTTGAACGCAATCTGCACGCCATACATTGGCCCATACTTGAAAATAATGAAGTAGATCATGGGCAGTAGGAGCAACGCATATAGTTGCCAGTTTCTGCGGAAATAGATGCTTGTTTTCATAAACCTTCCCCCCATGTCATTCAGGATTCTTCATCAAGGCGATGTTTCCATCGCCCTAATGAAATCCCTGTTCTTTGTTGTCGTACACATTAGATGTGATCTCTACTTTACTTATTTCATCGCTTTGTATGCTTCTGTACGTTCATCCAGGATCGCTTGACCACCGCTTGCCATGTAGTCTTTCATCATGCTGTCATACGTGGCTTCAAAATCAGCGGGTTTGGAAATGGTTGTTTTCACGAAGAACTCCATGAACTTGTCTTTCAGGCCGTTACCGTAACGCGCTTCTGCATCAATCGGTTTGGAGAAGCGTACCGGTTGAATCGTGTCCGTGTTGGAAATCGCTACCGACTTGCGCATGTCATCCCGATACTTCGACTCTACCTGTACGACATAAGCCTCTTCATTTTTCTTGTCATCCCCAACGTATTTACCATTGACGATAATGGCAATGTCACCGGAATTATAGATACGACCTGCGATTTCAGGAGAAGCATCATCTTTGATCAGTGGAACTCCATCCACAAGTTCATAGTTCTCGTTTTCAACACCAAATTGCAGGTCGAACAGGTTGTTGTCTGAAGCCATCCAATCCAGATACTTCATCGCTGCTTCCGCATTTTTACTCGATTTTGGAATCATGACATACATCGCATTGGGAGCATATGCCGGTTTGGCGAATTTGCCTTCGGAGTTCTTGAATGCATCAATCGGTGTGATCACTGCACCAGGTTGATTGGTTTGCAGGTTTTTGTACGTACCGGAGATGTAGATCTCACCTGCATCCTCGGTGTAGAATCCAACTTTCCCGTTAGATACATCTTCCCACAGCTTTTTCTTGTCTTTGTCGAGTCCAAAGTCCTTGCTCATTAATCCTTCATTATAAAGTGTGTTCATATATTTCAGAGCATCCTTGAAACCAGGCAACAACGTTGGATAGTCATTGGAACCCAGTTGTTGTGTTAATGTATATTTTTGTTCTTCCGTCAGCGGTTCAATGAATGACCAGATCAGTGGTTCATATTGAGCAGAGGCAATGGACATCCCCATCGGAATAAGTCCTGTACCAACCTTACCCGGATCTTTTTCCTTAAAGGCTTTGAGTGTTGTATGCAGCTCCTCAGCTGTCTCAGGTGAAGGCAATCCGAGCGCATCCAGCCAGTCCTGACGAACATAGGATGCGTACTTGCCAAGTACAAGACGTTTACCTGGAACTGCAAACTGTTGACCATCGTATTGACCGTAAGCCAGCGTTTCATCTCCCAGGAACTTCTTCAGGTTAGGGCCGCTTTGATTGATCAGATCCGTAAGTTCGGTCAGACCTCCTTGCTCTGCATACCGGTTGAATGTTCCCGAATCGTAGGTAAAGACGATATCAGGTACTTCAGAGCCACTCGCCATCAGAACGTTAAGCTTCTGTACTTCCTCCGAGCGTGGTACCGGAACAAACTGAACATTGATGTTGTTGGGATCACCAAACTTCTCTTGAATGAAGCGAGTCAGATAACTGTCCGAAATGGTGTAGCCCGCCGGAGTATTTCCCCGGTCGAAGATTTCCACTTTCAAAGTCGTTTTTTCCCCCGAACCCGACTCTCCAGATGAAGACGTTGATTCGCTTCCTGACGAACATGCAGATAATAATAGAGTGAATGCTGTTACCACTGCGAGGATTGAACTTGCCTTGCCTGCCTTACGTCTTTGAAATAATCTCATTTGACCTTTCCCCTTTCGCACACACTCTGATATGGATTCACATGATTGCCACTCCACTTGGTTCGTGCATTTCGTTGCACCTGTGAATGTCACTAATCATTACATACGGTCTGATGATTAGACAATAAACTATTTTCAAAATGTAAAATTCACGTTTTTTACGTCAAATACAGCGATATATAAACATATTTCCTGACAATATACAATTTTCATGCTATTAATGTTAACTATAATAACATAATGTGTTGCATTTTGTCGGATTCTCATACGCTATCTGGCATTGCCCAGCTTGCAATAATCCTTTTTCCAATGAATCTTTCTTCAAAAGAAAGAAAAAGAGACCACATCTTATGTGATCTCCTTGTTTAACAACACGTGTAGAACGACTCGACGCACTAATTCCTCGGCGGAAGATTAAAAATCAAAAAATCTCCTATAAAAGGACGATAAGGCACGAACCTTATCCCCTCATACAAGAGATTTCATGAAATATCTCTATAAATATTGCTTTTCATGCGATACTCGGATGTTCTAACACGTGCAATTCCGTTATTGATCTCCTTGTTTTCCACTCTGCTTGCGGTAGTCCCCTGGTGTCACGCCCATAATCCGTTTAAATACTCTGCCGAAGGAAATGGCATTGGCATAACCCACTTGCAGAGCAATATCCTGAACAGCCATATCGGATGCAGACAACAAACGGCAGGCCTTTTCGACCCTCAGTTTCACCAGAAAATCAACAAACTTCATCTCGAACTCTTCCTTGAACAAATAACTCGCATATTTGCCCGAGATTTGGAACCGATCACTCAGATGTTTTAGCGACAGATCCGGATCATCAAAATGTTCTTCAATATAAATCCGCAGCTCGTTGATCATCGCGCGATGACTTTTCGTTTCATTCACAGACACATAATTGCGATAGACCTCTTTCAGCCATTCCTGCAAAATGTCCTGAATGCCCTCCAATGTCTCTGCCTGCTGGATATCACTTCGAAGACGAGTCAGGATTTCCTCGGCAAATTGGCTTTGTAACCGCTCAGACAGCTCTCCGAATTCACGCGACAACATCTGAATTAACGCCTGTAGCAACATGCGAATATCGTTATCTGTAATCTGATCTTCGCTGAACGCAACAAACATCTGATCCAGCTGCGTTCGCCAACCATCACCGGTTAGTCTGAATTCACGGACAAAGTCCGCGAGCATCTGCAAATACTTGTACGATTGCAGCTCAATACGATCCGGCAGTTGCTCACTGAGAACGATCGCATCTTTACCAAGGGTAAGTCTATGCTGCAACCCGGCATCTGCACTGGCATACGATTGAGTAATCTCCTCCCAGCCCGATACGGTTCGTCCAATGCCGAAGGTAAACCGGAGGCGGAAGTTTTCCGCAATCCACATATGCATCTGCTTAGCCAGATCCATAAGCAATTCACGGTCCAGTCCTTCCTGCTCATCCGATGCAATCACCACAATAAGCCTGCGGTTCCCAAACCATTCAGCCCAACCGCCGAATTGGGTCTCGTTCTGCACAAGTTCTTCCACCACATTCATAAGCGCAATCTTCAGAATATTCTGATTGGTCGAGAGATCGTCACCATTCATCTCCGCAATGAGGACAGCAATACTCTTCGGTTCCATAAATCGTTCCTCTAGCGGTTGCAAATGGCGAAGTCGCTGACGGAATGAATCCATCCGCTCCCCTTCCATCAGATCAACAAGCAACTGCCTGCGATGAATCAGCAAGTTTTCATGATGTTGTTTCTCATAGTCAACCGTCTGAGCAATCAGATGTTCCAGCGCACGGTCGATGAGTGCCAGTTCATCTTTGACGGATGGAGCAGCTTCCTCTTCCTCGGCACGTGGCTGTAACGCCTGAATTCGATTCATGATCAGCTGGATGGGCCGCGTATTTCTGCGCGTAATGTAGATCAGTCCCGCCACCGCGCCAACAATTGTTAATAATCCAATGCCAATCCACACATAAGAGACAAGCGATACCCATGAATACAGTTGTCCGGATTGAATGCCGCTCTCGAAGACCAGACCAAGCTTGTCGGAAGACACATGATTAAGGATTTCACCTGCTGAAGGGTCCCTTTGATGCGCTGTATAGATTAGATTGTCGCTCTTGTCCCGAACCTGAAGAACGGATAACTTTTCATTGGTCATGTTATCAATCTGTCGTTCCACTGCATACATGCGGATGGTAATGACGAGCAAACCTTCTCCGCCCCACGGTAAAGGAAGCCACTTATTCATGCTAATCACCTGTGAAGGTACGTCAAAGGAACGTTCCTTGTATTCACGTGGCAGATTCCAACCGAGGTTCTCCCGATCTTTCAAGGCTTGCTCAATATAGACACGATCTTCGAAATCTTCCAAACGCATCATGCCTCTGGGCGAAAGAATCTGGGAATCGGACATGCGATAGAGATAAATGGATTGAATCATATCCTGCTGATCCAGCATACGTCCCAGCCCACTTGCCGCATCATAGATAAACTGACTCGATAATTGTCCCTGTCCAGCTTCCAGAAAGCGACTATATGTTTTATTTGCACCAATGTCTTCAAGCAACCGAAGTTCAATGTCACTTAGCGAGCGCTCCAGTGTATCCACGATATAGCGGGTGGAGATCATGTCGGCTTTTTGCGTTTCGTTACGCGAGAGTTCGTTGACAATCAGGAAGGAGAGAAAGATCAGAATGGAAATCGTAAGCAGAAAAATAGGAAAATAGGAATACAGCAACTTGGTGTGCCAATTCCGCTTCAGATTTACTCTCATAGGATCCAACTCCTTCCATCGCTATTCTAATGAGTATGCTCTTCTCTGTTCTTTGGCCTGCCTGCTGACGATGTACAGAATCACTGATCCTAGTGCCGCACTGATCGTGCAAGCCAGATACATCAGTGATGGACCGCCGGAATCGAGTAAATATCCGTTAAGCATATTACCAACGATTCCGCCCAGGCCAGCAAACACCATGTTAAATAAACTTTGTCCCGTGGCCTGCATTTCCCGTCCCGTAACTGATGCCACATATTCCACTGCTGCAATATAGAAGAATCCAAAGGATAATCCATGCAGCACCTGAACGCCAATCATGACCTCAGGCGTCGGCCATAGCCATTGTATTCCCCAACGTAACATATACGCCCCCGCCGCAAGCAGCATCGTCCGTTCATGTCCCCATTTTCGGAGTATGAATGCCGCTGCCAACATGGATGGAACATTGGTAATTGACGCCAGCAACAGTGCTGTACCCGTCATGGTCACAGAACCGCCAGCCATCTGAAATGAAATAACAAAAAAGGAGTTAAACGCAGTGAGCGTTTGGTTAACCAGGAAACAACCTGTTAGAAATAGAAGGAATGTCCGGTTTCGGAGCAATCTTGCCAAACCTACGGAGAAGGTTACCGAGGACGAGGATATGCTCGTCTGCCGGGGAAGTGTACTTGCCAGTATAGCGCTCAGAATGTTAAACAGGAGAAATGGCAGCCATAACATGTGAATGGAAAACTGGGAGAGATACATCCCTGCGGCAAATCCACCAACTCCCGTTCCTATGCTGCCGAAGAGTCGGATCATGCCATATGAGGTGTTCGCGGCTCTCGCGGCTGTAACCGCATAGGAGTCAGCAACGGGTATTTGAGTCACTTGGAATATAGTGCATAAAGTATAAATCAATATTAATATAAAGTACACTTGAATATTGTAGAAGTACGCTAACGATGCAGGAACTAGAAGGCTTATCACCAATACGAACCGTGTCTTTTTAAACTTATCTACCAGAATTCCCCATATAGGTTGAAGAATAATGGATACAAGTGTACCAAACGCCATGATAAATCCGGTTTCTTTACTGGAAAACCCTTGTGCGACCAATATGGGATTAATGTACGGGTTAAACATCCCCCCGGCAAGCCCCATAAACAGATATAGGCCCTGCAATTGGAGTAAAACACGTTTTGCATCATTGGAATCGGCTTTTGTTTTCTCTGTGTAAGCCTTCATATGTCTACTTCTCATCCGGATCTCCATCCTTTATATCTGTAGTTGCTTCGCCTATTCTCTATGGTTATGTGCGTGTCAGACTCGACTTGATTGCAGCCAATGCCCCGATTGCTCCTGCTATGTTCCCCAGTTCAGCTACAGCTAAAAGTGTAGGCAGAACACTGTAACGTTGGAGGCGTGTGCGCACTTCATTTAGATAATAGGATGGGTTGGATGCAGCCACGCCACCACCGATCACGATAATGGAAGGATTGAGTAAAGCCGTAATATTCGCAAGACCTCTAGCCATATAACGCATGGGTAGTTCCAGAATCTCCAGTGCAGCAAGATCACCCGACTCGGCTGCTTTGAATACATGCCTGGCTTCGATCTGTTCGGCTTCCCCTCCTGCCAGACTCATGATCAGGGATAAGGAACTTCCCTTTCCAGCAGCAAAATAACGCCTTGCCTGTTCGGTAATTCCCGTACCTGAAGTCGCTTGTTCGAATACACCAAATGAATCCGCATCCGCAACGTAGCCTGTATGAAGTCCTTCATCTCCTGCAATGAAATGCCCAATCTCACCTGCTGCTCCATTTTGTCCACTGTAGAGTTGACCATTCAGGATAAGAGCAGCTCCAATACCTGTTCCAACCGTGACCATTACACAATGTTGATATCCCTGTGCTGCCCCTTGATCATATTCTCCCATCGCAGCCATATTCACATCATTATCCAACATGATATTTCCGCTGTAATACTTCGCAATTACAGGGCGAATATCTTGCTCAGGCCACTGAAAAGCCGGAGCACTTCGCAGTACTCCCTCATCTTGCAGAATCACACCAGGGAATCCCAAGCCTGCACCCGAAAGTTGCCCCAAACTGCAACCTACCTCACGGCAGAACGTGCCTATTTCAGCGAATAACCATCGGAAGAACTCATCCGGCTGATCACTGACACGCGTAGGCAAGATACGTTCATGAACTTTGCTTCCAGCCTGTCGTGATGATAAAAGCATCAATGTTTTGGTGCCTCCAATATCAATACCTGCAATCCAGCCAGACAGATCACCTCCAACCGTACCATCCTGATTAGATGGATACTCATTACTTACGTTTTTCACGGATTCTGTCATCCCGTTTCCCTCCTTACATGTTGTATATTCAATCTCTTATTCCATGGCTTCCTGCTGAAGGTTCAGCATCGTTTGTTGTATGGCTACCTGCACTGCACCAGTGACAACAGCTTGCTCACCAAGCTTGGAACAAATTAACTGTGGTTGTACCGGGAATTGCTCAGATATGATCTGCCTCAGTAAAGGCAATAACACATCACCGTTCCCTCCTATACCTCCGCCAAGCACAATGAGTTCTGGAGCAAGCACAACGCTAATATGACGCAGAGCTGAAGCTATCATCTGGCTGTATTGTTGTAGAACCTCTAACGCCTCTACTTCTCCACTGCGTGCAGCTTCAAATAACTTCTCGGGAGTCAGGTATCTGTGAAGATCATCTGCAACTACATCTATATCTGCACCCGAATCAACAGCCTCCAATAATAGTTCATCATTCTGATCTAGATAATCTTTCGCCAGTTGCATCAGACCATCAGCGGACAGCACTTCCTCCAAACGTCGGCCATCGTCCACCAGCATCTCAGCGATCTCTCCAGTTAAGCCACCTAAACCTCGAAGCAGTTGGCCATGTACCATGATGCCAGCGCCCGTCCCCGTACCGATGGAGAAAAAAACAAACAAGTTACAACCTGCTGCTACACCACTTCGATACTCCCCAAGCGCTGCAAGATTCACATCATTTTCCAAAATTACTTCACAGGGAAAAGCTCCTGACAACGACTCTAGAGAGAAAGCTTCTTCCAGACCCACTAAAGGGTCCACAATACGATGGATACACCCTGAATCAGGCAGCACTACGCCTGGTATACCGAACCCGATGCACTGAATCTGATCCCAGTTCAGATGATTCTCATCCAGCAATTCGTTCATATGGCTTCGAAGAAGTTCCAGCATCGTCGCTTCTGCTCGCTCATAAGCTTCTTGAACGACCATGGGATATGTTCGATAGGCAATGATCTCTCCATTCAGATCGGATAATGCAATCCGAATACGTGTTGCGCCGATATCTATACCACAGACATAATAAGCCGTTTCATTGAAACGAATGAGGGTTGCCTTGCGGCCCTGAGCGTTGTCAGCTCTCCCCATTTCCTTTACCAGATTTCGGTCAATCAGATGTTCAACCGCCAACGACACCGTTGGTTTACTAAGTCCGGTCTGACGGCTGATATCCGCTCTCGACATGGTCCCCTGAGTTATCAGGGCATCCATAATGAGATTTTCATTCAGATTGCGGATATACTGCGGTGTACCAGCCATGTTATCGCCTCCTTTTATAGTTAGTTAAGTTTATTAACAAATAGATTAAATTCAATATATCATCCTGCTTGGTGGGTGTACAGCTTTTTGTCATTGCACTCTTTTACCAGAAAGAACCACACCTTCACCTGTAACACAAAAGCCTAATAAAGGAACTATTATACAATAATAGACGTTTATACATTTCCGAAACAGTGACCCGCTCATAGTATACCTTATCACGATCAGGGAGGTTTTAATATGTATAGAAAACATCATAAATGTCATCATCCAAGACCAAAGTGTTTTTACAAAAAAATTACGAAAACTTGTGTTACCAAAGTTAAATATGTCCCAGTAAAGTGTAAAAAACACTGTCATGTCACCGTTGAATTCTGTCCAGTCAAAAAAAGAAGACATTATTAATATTCTTTTGCCCTTCTCTATGGAGAAGGGTTCTTTCTTTTTGAACTAGATTAATACCCGGTTCAATTAACCTATCAAAAAAAGTTGCAGTGATATGTCACCGCAACTCCCTTCTTTTCATATAAACCTATTACTCAAGTTTTGGAAAGTTCAATAAATCCTTCACCAAATACATCACGCACATCATGAATGGTGATAAAGGCAATCTCGTCTTCCGCTCGTACAATCTTCTTCAGCATGGAGACTTCCTGCTTGCTAATCACAATGTATAGAATTTCTTTCTTATTTTTCGTGTAATAGCCATGACCGGACAGGACGGTTACTCCGCGATCCATCTTCTCAATGACTTGCTTTGCAATTTCATCCTGTTTGGAAGAGATAATCATAACTGCTTTTTTCGGATTGAGCCCTTCAATAATGAACTCCATCGTTTTGGTTCCGACAAACAGCAAGACAATTGTACACATTAATCCTTGTGGTCCAATGATGAAGTATGAGGAAAAAGCCACAATCAGATCGAAGAACAGAAGTCCATAACTGATATTCCAATCCAGATATTTGTTGGCAAGTCGGGCCAGGATCACTGTCCCCGCCGTTGTGCCTCCCACTCTAACAATCAAGCCAATACCAAGACCGGCAAACACTCCAGCAAAGATGGTATTGATCCAGAGTTCATCCGATGCAATTGTCCAACTCTCCGTCAGATGCAGGAACAACGAGTTGAATACAACCGCAATAATCGTATACACCGTAGTCGTTTTATCAAGAAACCGATATCCCACAACTAACAAAATGCCGTTCAGGATCAAGTTCATCAGTCCAGGAGACCATTCAAACAGGTAAAACAATATAATCGTGATACCTGTGACGCCACCTTCAGCCAAATCGTTCGGGATGACAAACAGGTTCACCGCCAGTGCAAACAGAAATGCACCTGCCATAATAAACAGAATATCCGTAATTCGTTTCTTCATTATGCATTCCATCCAATCATCAGAAATCAACCTAATCGACCCGTCTCATAAGTTGTCATAACCACTCAAGGATAGATTCTACCATGCTCTCAACAAAATTTGTATACATAATACAAATTGTTGCGTAATTTGTGCAAAGGAATATGTAAAACCTGCTCTTCCGTTTTCTGCAGAGCTATTGAGCATCATACACCCATGACAAATGTCATGGTCCATCATTGATATTCATCATTACAGAGGGCTGACGTTTATGACTTACTGTCATGATCGGATTGTTTTACAATGATAAAAACGCTTCCTACAGGAAAGTCTAGCAGGGAACGTCAAGTTGTAGCTGAATATAGTTATAACGATTGAAGGAGGACACAATTTTATGAATAGATCAAAAGAAATGGCCTTAAAAAAGGAAGTCACACCTTACGAAAAAAATGATCTCAGATTAAGTATCCGCCAGTTAATCAATACATTGCTCCCGCTCTTCTTGTTATGGGCTGCAGCTTACTTTAGCTTATCGGTTTCCTACTGGCTGACCTTCCCGATTGCCCTGGTGGCATCCGGATTTGTACTGCGGACCTTTATTATTTTCCATGACTGCTGTCATGGTTCATTCTTCAAGAGCAAACGTGCCAATGATATTCTCGGTACCATTACTGGTGTATTAACAGTTACACCCTATCAGCAGTGGAAAAACGAGCATTCTATCCATCACGCGACAAGCAGTAATCTTGACAAACGTGGTGTAGGTGATATCTGGGTTATGACGGTTGACGAATACAAAGCAGCTTCTCCTTGGGGACGCCTCTTCTATCGGATTTATCGTAACCCGTTCGTATTGTTCTGTATCGGACCCATTTACGTGTTTCTGTTGGCTTACCGTTTTAACCGCAAAGGTGCTAGACGTAAAGAACGCATCAATACACATTTGACTACCGTATTGATCGTGGTGCTCTATGCATTCATGTCCTGGTTAGTCGGATGGCAGGCTTTTGTAATGGTGCAGGCACCTATCTTCTTCTTCTCCGGTTTCTTTGGTATCTGGCTGTTCTACGTGCAACATCAGTTCGAAGAGACGTATTTTGAACATGAAGATGAATGGAGTTATGTAAAAGCAGCTGTTGAAGGTAGTTCATACTACAAATTGCCAAAATTATTGCAATGGATCAGTGGTAATATCGGGTTTCACCATGTGCATCACTTGAGCCCGCGTGTACCTAACTATTTCTTGGAAGAAGCACATAACGCAACACCACCCTTGCAAAAAGCAACGACCATTACACTACGTTCCAGTCTGGTTGCCCTGCGCTTCCGTCTGTGGGATGAAGATTCCAAACAGTTCATTAGCTTTAGACAGCTCAAAAATCTATCCCGCAAGCCTTATGTTCAACCGACTATCCGTGTAACGAATCCAGCGGGTCTGACAGAGAAGCCTTAACTCTGTCGGATTCGTTTTCTTGTGTTCAAGCCATAGTCATGCTACAGTCATGCTACAGTTGAGTACAAGTGCAAGGAGGAGAATTACATTCAAAAGTGGATGCAAAATTTTTATAAAAAGACAGGCTTGAATCTTTATGTGTGGCTCGCCTTTTTCATCCTGCCCTTCTATTTCATTTCACAATATTCCAAATTATGGACGTTGGTAACTGGCATCATCATCATCCTCGTTTTTTTCGTCTGTTATCTGCTTGCCTTCATCACCAAGGGCTGGCAGGTGTACATGTGGATTGGACTACTTATTGCCATATCCATTACGATGACGATCGCCTATGATTATGCCTATTTCTCATTGTTTCTTGCTTTTTTTATTGGGAATATTAAAAATAAAGCCGGTTTCTTCACCCTCTACTCGGTGAATTTGGGAGCCAGTTTCCTAACCATTAATTATGGTTTCATTAATCAGAGTTCTCTGTTGGTGAGCCAACTCCCGTTTGTATTCATCAGCTTAATGGCCTCCATCCTGCTTCCAATCAGTACGTATAACAAAAACAAAACTGAACATTTGGAAGGCCAATTGGAGAATGCGAACAAGCGACTTGATGATCTCGTAAAAATGGAAGAACGGCAGCGTATCGCTCGTGACCTGCACGATACACTTGGTCAGAAGCTCTCTCTGATCGGTCTGAAAACCGATCTGGCGAAGCGGCTGCTCCGCAATAATCCCGATCAAGCCGAGATCGAATTGAATGACCTCAGACAAACGGCAAGTACAGCTCTGAAGGAAGTCCGGGAAATGGTCACCACCATGCGTGGAACACAATTGGTCGATGAACTGTTCCGAGCGGAGCAGATTCTAAAGGCTGCTTCGATTGAATTTGCTGTGGAAGGCAATCCGAAGTTACAGGATACGTCTCAATTAAATGAAAATGTGCTCGGTATGTGCTTGAAAGAAGCTGTCACCAATGTCGTCAAACACAGTCAGGCAACAACCTGTACCATCACCATTAAGGAAACACTCGCGGATAATGTGTTAACCATACAAGATAACGGTGTTGGAATAGAACGAACTCACAAACAGGATCGGCGCGGAACAGGAATTTTGGGCATGAAGGAACGACTTGAATTTGTGAATGGTTGTCTGGATATTCGCTCTGCGACAGACATTCAGGGTACAGCGATCATGATTCATGTTCCCAAGCTCACACGCAAACCGATAAAGGAGGCAGAATCATGATTAGAATTGTAATCGCGGAAGATCAGCGCATGATGCTCGGCGCCTTGTCTTCCCTCCTTAATCTGGAGGAAGATATGGAAGTCGTCGGACGTGCCAGCAATGGCCAGGAAGCCCTTGCTCTAGTCCAGGAGCTTGCACCCGACATCTGTCTGATGGATATCGAAATGCCTGTGAAAAGCGGCCTCGAAGCCGCGGAAGAACTTAAAGGAATGAGCTGTAAGGTCATTATCCTGACTACTTTTGCCCGGACCGGATATTTCGAACGTGCCCTAAAGGGCGGTGTCCGTGGTTACCTGCTCAAAGACAGTCCAATTGAAGAACTTGCCGAATCCATTCGCCAAGTCATGAACGGCAGAAGAATCTTCGCTCCCGACTTGGTAGATGAAGCCTATGTAGAAGAAAATCCTCTGACAGAACGGGAGAATGCTGTACTGGGCCTCATGGCAGACGGGAAGAACACCAAGGAAATCGCCGGGCATCTATTCATCACAACCGGCACAGTGCGTAACTACATCTCCATTATTCTCAACAAGTTAAATGCCAGTAACCGCATTGAAGCCATCACTCGCTCCAAGGAAAAAGGGTGGTTCAAATGAAAGTACCGCTTTAACCCATTGAAACAAAAATAAGCATGTCCCCCGTCTGCATAAGTTGCGATAACATGCTCAAAATAAAAGCTTGGCCCAGCAATTTCTTCCTGGGCCAAGCTTTTTTTAGGTGTATCGTAACAATCCAACACTCATCTCAACTAGATTGCAGAATATCCGTAGAATACTTAAGATTTCACAGAAACCGCCATGCCTAGAGCTTCTAATGGCACTTGATCGGTCTGAAGCTGATGAATTTGGTTACCGTCCTGCCATGAGATCGTTACATGAACAGACTTTCCACCACTTGGATATTCAACCTTGATATATCCTTTATCTTTGGGTACAGGCAACGTATGTGACTCAAGGTATTCCACCATTTTCTTCGCTATACTCTGATTATTCATGTCATCTTCGGAAACCGAACGAATTTCCAGCGTCCATCTACCTTCTTGCCAAGTCAGATATTGACTGCCTGCGGCACATTCACTCATGCCTTTGATGCCATGTCCCAGATCCACAGCCATATCTGCTGGAATATCCTTCAGGTCCGTCTCAGGGAAAATTGCTGGCTGATTCGGGTCCTTATAGGTTTTCACTTCATAGGAAGCCAGTACAGGTATCTTACTGTCGGATGCAGTTAAAGATTGATCATTAACGGCAACAGACGGAGTGGTAGCGTAGAAGTTTACTTTAAATGCATCAGCAGTATTGGACAGTATTGCCGCACCCAAAGATGTACCCTTGTTCAATGTGAATGATGTGGGTAACGCTGCATCCTTCATCTTCAACTGGTTCCGAACTTGCTTGATCATAACATTCACACCTGATTGACCAGTGGCAACTTGGTTGTCATTTGCCTTCGATCCTGATGTATCTTCATTATCTGTTGTGCCCGTATGCTCTTTGGTTCCTGTTTCATTTTCATTAGAGAAATCAGCACCACCACTGCCGGTCTCGGTCTGCTCACCCACTGTTGTCGTTGGTGAAGAACTATTCTCAGATGATGCTGCATTTGAATCCGGTCCGCCACATCCTGCCAGAGCAAGTAAAACGGCTGTCGTGACTGGAATCGTGATCCATAATGGTTGTTTCTTCATGATGTGTACCTCCTTCGTTGTAGCCAATCTAAAAATTCAAAAGATTAACGCTTGTCGTTCCAGAAGTTAACCGGCTGCAATTTTTTGCTTATTACTTCAAAACGATACCCTTCTGCCTTCAATGTTTTCAATACTTGAGGCAATACTTTCAGCGTTGCTTCCTGGTCATGCATAAGCACAACTGGCGTTGTTCCGCTCTTTTGCACATTGTGGATCTGCTTCATTACACTGTTATAGACTTTCTGGTGATCTTTCTGGTATTTCCAGTCTTCCGAATCCACATTCCAATCCCACAGATGGAATCCACCCTGACCTAGCAACACATTACGGAATGCCGGTTTGAGATAAGGTTTACTACCATATGGCGTCCGCACGAGACTTGTTTTAACTCCGGCAACCTTGTATAAACTTACATTGGCCTGTTGCATCTCTTTCAATCCGCTATATGCAGATTTATAGAATTTACCTGGAACGTGAGTCACACCATGCAGACCCAATCCATGTCCGTCAGCTACGATTCGTTTGGTAGCCTTCTGAAATTTCTCCATCTGAGGACCCAGCATGAAAAACGTTGCCTTCGCATGATACTGATCCAGAATATCCAGTAACTGACCCGTTTGAGCGGTTGGCCCATCATCAAACGTCAGGTATATGATTTTGGAATTTGCTTTGCTTGCACCATCCTTGGATGCAGCTGATTTGGCAGATACCGACTGCGGCAATAATAGTGGAATGATTAGTAAAATAGCAAGTGTGACCATGATAGATTTGCGAATATGTAACATAATTAAAAATCTCCCTTGTGTGTTATATTTCCCCGGGTGTCCATGTTGATCTACCTTCATCCCTTGGCGATTAATGCTAATACTATCAAAGATAGTGACTCCTGTTCTCGCTCCAAAGGCTACGGTAGAGTTACACTTTTGTCAGATAAACCTAAAATTTAATACGAATTTGATAGATTTGAGCAAAAAAAGATCCCGTCACGATAGATCAATTGTGACATATCCTCTATTACCCACATCCAGGATTTTGATAGACTTTCACTCCAATTCAAGCAAATCAATACAATCATTAGATTATCTATGCATGCAAAAAAACCTGCACAAGTGCAGGCTTCTTTGTCTTCAATCAGCATATGGCATCATGCTGTATGTAAATGGTGTTATTTCGCTGGAATCTTATCGACTCCCAACGCACAAGTTATTCAGCAGGAGCAGTGAACGAACGTTTGCCAAACTCGGCATCCAGCATGTAGAAGGCATTGCTGTCTTTTTCAATGCGGCGCAGCTTCTGAATAATGTTGTCAAACAATGCTTCCTCTTCAACCTGCTCATCAATGAACCATTTCAGGAAATACATCGTTGCATGTTCACGTTCATTCAGAGCGATGTCAGCCAGATTGTAGAATTTTTTCGTGTTTTGCTGTTCATGAGCATAACCATGCTCAAATACATCCAGCATCGAAGCATATTCATTCTTCGGTTCTGGCAAAGCCGCAAGTGTGGCACGTTGTCCACGATCATTCAGGAATTTGTATATTTTCATGCCATGGAATCGCTCTTCTTCCGCTTGCACGATGAAAAAGTTCGCAAATCCATCCAGACTTTTGCTGGAACAATAGGCTGCCATAGCCAGATATACATGAGCGGAATAAAACTCAAAGTTCATCTGTTCATTTAAAGATTCTGTTAATGTTTGGCTCATAATCAAAACACCTCTTTCTTTCTCTAGGGATGGTTATATTCTAACATAACGTAAGAAGGACTTACACGGATTTTCTACAAAATTCGCCAAGGACTGAACGAACAAAAAAGCTCTGCCGCGATGGCAGAGCTTCTTTCATTCTTTAGAGATATGCAATTATACCAAGAACGCTTTGGAGATGATAACCAACAGGATGAACAGAACCAGAATGGCACCTACAGAAGTGAAACCTCCGTATCCGTAGCCTCTTGTTTCTCCACCTAATACTTCGCTCATTGACCGTACCTCCTCTGCAACAGGTATGGGTTATCTTATGCAGGAAGAACAACTTTGACAGGGCGGATGCCCTATTATTTAAAATTGCATTTCTTAATAACGGGGAGATTGTACACGCATGATATCCAGAAAAGGCACCTTCGCCGTGAACTCTTCTTCGGTATACTCTACATGCACGAGTCGTGTACGGGAGTCCATTTTGACGATGACTCCTTGCACCTGATCTTCTTTGCCCCATACCGTCAACAGTACTTCCGAACGTTCCCGAAAGGCTTCAACTAACTGGTTTCCCAACTCTTCAAGTTCAAACTCATCCCTTGTAGGTCTTTTTGCTACTTTTGCTTTTGCCAATGTGGCTGCCTCCTCTACTCCGACGTCCCGATTCCACGGGTTGATTGCCGAGTTCATATTCAATTAGTATACCATTCATTTACGTTCGTGTAATCTCATGGCATCCAGAATGAGCAAATTCCCCAGGCAAGTTACCGTTAACCGTCATCCCCCCCTATTCTTCTCCATACTCCACAATGATGCTGTACTCATTCGATCGGGATTCACCAGCCCGTTTTTGTCCATTCCATTCATAAGTGTACCTAGCAATCAAGGCTCCTTGCAGCGTACCTGTCATCTCAGAAGTTAACTTCGCTACATAGGAGATGTTCTTATCCATTCCAGGCTCAATCACGCCCACATGCAGAACCCGTGGTGTGGAATACTCTGGTAAGCTCAATTGGATCTCACCCGCAGCTTGCCCAAGCCATCTGGCACCCTCAAGTAAAATGCTTCCAAGTTGTACACGTGCGGGCAAATTGCCCGTATTCACCACACGTACCTGAAAAGTGACGGTCCCTCCCTGCTCGACCAATGTGGGTGTCACTTGAACATAAACCTGAATTATCGGCGCTTTTAATTCGACCACAGCTTCATTGGATGTAATCATCCGCTGCACTGACCGTGAATCCGGCAATCGAAATGTATACATCAGGCTAGCATGATTCACATACCTGTAGTCATCAGGCATCGATTCATCTCGATCTGCAAGTTTTGCTTCGAACTGAATATTCAGAACCGAACGGGCTGTCAACGTCCCCAGATTAAGCCCTTTAACCAGATTGGTTCCGGGACGTTTAACCCCGTTCCAGCCCAGACTGCCTTCGACGAATGTCACACCTGTTGGCAGTACATCCAGGAGAGTTCCATCCACCGCATAACTGCTTGCATTGGAGACTGTAATATTATATTGGACGGCATCACCTAAGGTGGCCGTTACCGGGAGCACACTTTTCACCACAGAGACCTGGGGCTGTATAACTTCCAGAGTAACCTGATTGGAGTAGACCATCTCCTGCTGTCCTGCCGAGATATACGCCAGTACAGCTACACTTGATATTCCGTTTGCATCGCTTCCCCCCATAACCTGAACCCGATATTGTATCCTAATTGAGTTTCCGGGCAAAATCTCTCCAAGTTGTATGCCCGTATCAGGCGTTACTTGTGGCGCAAACATTTCATCTACGATGACACTCGCAGGTATAAAAACAATACCTTGTGGCAAAGAAATCGTTACTTGGGCATTCGTGGCTGCAATAAAACCCGGATTGCTCACGATGACGGTGTACATGACAATATCCCCTGAGAAGGTATAGATGTGATCCGCCTGCAAGGAGATCTCCAGCCGGGATGAGACCAGATTGACTTCCACGATATTGGATTGTTCCATACCCGTAACCGTTCTGCCTTCCGGTGTCAAAAACTCATAGTTAACCTGTGCCTGATTCAGCAGCTTCAGTGCCTCAGGTAAACGCAAGATTACAACTTGGAAGTGGTATCGCAACGTGGCTCCGGGCGCGATTTCAGCTGGAGGCAATCCTCTCTCCGGTGATGCTCCCGGTAATGGAATACCATCACGCAACACACTGTTGGGAAGCAGTGCCGTCTCGGCAGATAGCTGATCCAATAGGTACACTAGGGCCTTAAGATTTCCGGTGTTAACAATTTCAACACGGTAGATAAGAGACTGCCCCAAGGCAGCCTCTGTGACATTGCACACTTTTCTGACTTCAAGCCTAGGGCCGATCCACGGTGTTAAAACCGTATTCGAATAGGATACCTGTTCCAGTTCAGTCGCACCCGAGCTGAATCGAACCAGGGACTGATTCTTTAGCCAGTGGGACAACGGACCGGAAGATTGGCTCATATCACCACAACCTCTACTCTGAATGTAACCGTAACTGAAGCACCCGCAGCAATCGAACCAAGCGTGATGCCTGTATTCGGATTGCCTGTTGGTCTTGGCACACCATCCACCGTAACACTTCCTGGTACAAATACTGTACCAACAGGTACGGGGTCAACCATGACCACATTATTCACCACTTCAATGCCGCTATTGGTTACAACAACCGTATAGGTGATTACATCGCCAACAACAGCATCAATGGCACTTGTGCTTTTGGCAACAACAACATTTGGTGCAGATACCGGAATAACCAGAACATTGGAAGATACGGTTCCCGTCAATAGACGACCATCGGGCGGACTAAATGTATAGTTGGCCACCGCCTGATTAACCAGTTGCTGATCCTGCGGCAACGAATCTACAGTTACTTCGAGAGTAACCGTTACAGTAACCGTACCTCCGGACGGTATCGTACCCACAACGATACCCGTCTCGGGATTGGCACCTGGCTGTGGAACACCATCAATCAGAACACTGTTGGGAAGCAGTAACGCTCCGTCCGGTATACTGTCGATTAATGTCAAATTAGCAGCAAGATTCCCACTGTTGATAATTGCAAAAGAATACGTGATGGTGTCACCAATCGTTGCATTGGAGGTGCTCCCTGTTTTGGTTACGGCAATAATCGGCTGATAGATTGGTGTTACAACCGTATTGGAATACGCTGCTCCCGAGAAGACACCTGATGTGAAACTTACGGAAGACTGACTGCTTACTTCCGGTGGTGTTGGCAGTGTATTAACCCGCACTGCATACGATACCGCTATCGATGCTCCAGGAGCTAAACTACCAAGGGCTATGCCCAGCGCCGGGTTTGCCGAGGCCCGTGGAACACCATCTACCAGGACGCTGCCAGCAACAAATGTTACGGCCGGACTGATGGGATCGGTCAACACAATATTGTTTACAGGGTCAATTCCTTCATTGGTCACAACCATTTCATACACAATCGTGTCACCTACCACAGCATCGACTACCGAAGCCGTCTTGACTACACTCACGTTCGGAGCAGATACTTGAATGTTGAGTGCATTGGATGTAATCGTACCTCCAAGTGTTCTTCCATCAGGTAATGTATACGAAAATGTCGCAGAAGCCTGATTGGTAATGGACTGGCTCAAAGGTAACGTCACAATCACAACGGAGAAGGTAACTAGCGTTGTTGTGGAAACGACACCAAGTGGAATACCCGAAGCCGGATCTGCACCTGGCGCAGAAGCCCCGTTAATAATCACGCTATTTGGAACAAACTCTGTTCCTGCCGGAATGGTATCTGTTAACGTGACAAATGCCCCATAGTTCCCGGTATTGGAAATAGCGATGCTGTACACAACGGTACCCCCCACTGTGGCTACTGTCTGATCTCCCGTTTTGACTGCAGACAGAATAGGTTGATAAACCGGAGTTGTAACCGTATTGGAGAATGTGGTCGCTGAAAAAGCACCTGATGTAAAGCTGACCGTGGACTGATTGTTTAACACTGCACTTGCCGGGAGTGCCGTAACCTGCACACTAAATACAACAGTTACCGTAACGCCAGGTGCGATGGAACCCAGCGTTATTCCCGTAGAGGGATTGGCACCAGGGCGCAGAACACCATCGACAAACACGCCAGTTGGCGCAAGAACGGTACTTGTCGGCACTGCATCCGTGAAAACCACATTGTTCACCGTTGCAATTCCGTTATTGGTTACAGCGATACTATACGTTACGACATCACCAACAGATACCGCCGTTGAAGTTGTGG
The DNA here is from genome assembly GCF_050990605.1 of Paenibacillus amylolyticus. Classification (GTDB taxonomy): domain Bacteria; phylum Bacillota; class Bacilli; order Paenibacillales; family Paenibacillaceae; genus Paenibacillus; species Paenibacillus amylolyticus_H. Next base: position 2,618,343 of record NZ_CP158832.1, on the reverse strand, counting down.
ATTTGACGACATCAACATCCGGTGCCGATACGGTAATGGTCAGCACATTGGATAGAACAGACTCCGTGATGTTCCGCCCATCAGGCAATGTATATGATAGAGCTACCGAAGCCTGATTCACCAGTTGTTGCGGACTTGGTAGCGTATCAACAACCACTGAAAAGGTAATGGTGGTCGTAGCTCCGGGAGCCACATTGCCTGCGGGGATGCCTGTTGCCGGACTTGCTGCTGGCAGCGGTTGACCGTTCACAATAACGCTATTTGGAACAAGGATGGTTCCGGCTGGAAGGTTATCTGTCAGGTTAATCTGGGCTCCATAGTTTCCCTGATTGCTCACGGTTATCGTGTAGCTGACCGTATCCCCAACGGTAGCATTTTGTGTACTGGCTGTTTTTTGTGCTGAAAGAATAGGCTGGTACACCGGAGTGACCACGGTATTTGAAAAAGTTGTGCTTGAGAATGTACCTGAGGTAAAACTGACCGTAGAGCGATTGCTCAACTGATCACTTGGCGGGATCACGTCAACACGGATACTGAATGTGACCGTCGCGGACGTTCCGGGCCCCAATGTACCAAGGGGTACCCCACCTGCCGGATTGGCTCCAGGTTGCGCAACCCCATTCACTGTGACACTCCCTGTGACAAAGGACGCTCCGGCTGGAATCGGGTCCGAAAACTGAATATTGTTCACTGGTGCAATTCCGCTGTTGGTCACCAGAATGGAATAGGTCACATTATCGCCTACAGTAGCCGCGGTGGAAGCTGTGCTTTTGACAACAGCGACGTTTGGTGACGAGACTGGAAACGTAAGCGTATTCGAAGTGGCTGAGCCAGTCAACGTCCGCCCATCTGGAGGTGTAAATGTAAAGGATGATGTAGCAAAATTGCTAAGCTGCTGCGGAGATGGAAGTGAATCCACAACAACGGCGAACGTGACAACAGCCGTCGCCCCTGCTGCTACAATGCCTACCGGAATGCCTGCTGCTGGCGTCGCTCCAGGCTGTGGCACACCGGATACAACCACACTGTTGGGTATTAAAGTAGTCGCAGCAGGAATGGTATCTGTCACGGTAACATTTGCCTCCAGATTGCCTGTGTTACTGACCGTTACCGTGTATACAACTGTATCACCTACGGTCGCATTGACGGTATTTGCCGTTTTGACAAGTGAAATCTGCGGCTGTATGACCGGAGTCTGAGTGGTATTGGACGATGATGACCCTGAAAATGAACCGGATGTGAAGCTGACCGTCGACTGATTGTTAATCTGCGAAGGAATCGGCATGGTAATCGTCACCTCAAAAGTTACGGTAACCTCGGCTCCTGGAGCCAACGTACCGATTGGAATGCCGGCGGTCGGATTGGAGAGCGGGAACGAAGTCCCGTTCACAATGACACTTCCGGGTACAAATGGGGTATTTGAAGGAAGAGGATTGACATATACCACATTATTAACGGCTACTGTGCCGTTATTACGAATAACAGATGTGTATCGAATGACATCCCCGACTACGCCGTACTCTACATTGTCACTGTTGACAATCGTAACATTGGGCAGAGACACTGGAATAGTGATGGTGTTCGATGATGAGAGACTGGCAATCGTTCTCCCACTTGGAAGCGTGTAGGCAAACGAAGCAACTGCCTGATTAATTAACTGCCTTGCATCTGGCAAACTGGTAACCGTCGCAACAAAGGTGACCGTTGCTCCTGAGCCCGCAGCAATCTCTCCTAGACTGATTCCCATCTCCGGGCTGACCCCGGGTGTAGGTACGCCATTAATAATGACACTATTTGTGCTGAATACTGCTCCTGCTGGAATGGGGTCTGTCAAGGTAACCGTTGCATCTATATTACCTGTATTGTTTATCTGGATGGTGTAATTAAACGTATCGCCTACCGTCAAACTTGCTGTACTTGCTGACTTCACCAATTGGATCACTGGCAGAAATATGGGGGTATTTACTGATATAGAAGAAGAAACACCATTAAAACTGCCTGATGTAAATGCTGCATTGGCCCGGTTACTAACCAAACCCGTGGATGGAACAGAATTCACTCTGGTCTGATAGGTCACAGTTACACTGCTTGAGCTGTTTAATGTACCCACTGCAATTCCCGCAAGGGGGCTTGCGCTCGTAACAGCAGATCCATTAATCGCGACACTACCCGGGACAAATTCAGAACCGGATGGTGCATCCGAAATCACCAGATTCTGTACTGCACTAATACCCGCGTTTGTTGCAACAACGGTATACGTTAGCACCTCTCCTACTGTCGCATCCGGAGTGTTTACTGTTTTACTAATAGAAATATTTGGAGCCGATGCAGATATACGAACGATATTGGATAAGCTGCTGCCTGAGAGATCCCGTCCACTTGGAAGCTGGTACGTATAACTTGCAGTCCCTTGATTCTCCAGTGTTGGGGGAGTCGGAAGTGTGGTGAGTGTAGCGCGAAACACCACCGTAGCCGTAACTCCCGGGAGGAAGCTGCCCAGTGTTATTCCGGTTAATGGGCTGGTTCCAGGACGTGCAGTACCATTCACGGTTACCGAATCCGGGACAAACGTCAGCCCCGCTGGAATCGTATCCGTCACATTCACTTGAGTAGCTATGTTTCCACTGTTCGTGACCGCAAGTGTGTATGCAATCTGATCCCCCAGTGTCGCATTGGTTTGGCTAGCCGACTTGTTAATACCGACAACGGCTTGGTATACAGGGGTTGTAATGGAATTGGAGTTGGAAATACCCGTGAACGAACCAGAGCTATAGGACACTACCGCTCGATTCACTAACGAACCTGCAGCAGGCAGAGACTGCACATTCACCTGAAACGTCACCGTTGCAGAACTTCCGGCCGCCAATGTCCCAATAGAGATGCCACTGCTCGGATTCGCAGACGGTACCACAGTTCCCCTTACGGTTGCACTGCCGGGAACAAAAGTTGTTCCAGCAGGGAGCGCGTCTGTAAGTACCACATTGTTAATCACCTGAATACCGCTGTTGGTAGTAACTAAGGTGTACGTGAAGGTCTCGCCGACAGCAACATCGGTAACGGATGCTGATTTTACCGTGGTCACATTGGGCAATGTCACCGGGATTGTTAAGGTATTCGAGGCAATGTTTCCCGTGATCGTCCGACCATCAGGTGAATTGAAGGAATAAGAAGCCGTAGCCTGATCCACAAGGGTCGGCGGTGTCGGCAAGCTTGTTACTAGTACCTGAAAGGTCACGGTATTTGCACTTCCTGCCGCGAGGCTCCCCAGATTAACGCCGGTAACCGGATTGGCGCCAGCAATCACATTTCCATTCAGACGAAAGCTACCTGCTACATATGAGCTACCACTTGGAATGTTATCCCTCAATGTAACGTTGGCAGCAACATTCCCTCCGTTGTTCACTTGGAGTGTATAGGTTACCAGGTCACCCACCGTGGCATTGGTGGTACTCGCCGATTTCACAATGGACAGGTTTGGCGAATAAACAGTAAGGGTGGAGTTATTGGACGGAATAACTCCGGTAATGATCGGCCCCCCTGCTACACTTTGAAATGTAAAGGCTGCATTAGCCGAATTCACCAGTTGCAGGATGCTTGCATCCTGACCGATGAGTGCTCGATAGGTTACAACGACACTGCTGGATAAACTTAATGAACCCAGCGGAATGCCCGCCGTCACATCAAGTGTTGGACGTGGCACACCTGCAACCGTGACACTGCCTGGAATAAAGGTAAGACCTGCAGGGAGTGAATCGGATAACACAACGCTGGCTGCACTCGCAGTGCCTGCATTGGTAACGGTAACCGAGTATAGAATACTATCTCCGGCAACTGCACCAGTAGCGACCGTTGCCTTAGCCAATGTGATCCTGGGTGCATTAATATCAACTTGTATTGCATTCGCGTTCACAATGTATGCATCACCTGAAGTTGTTAATGTCAACACTGCAGATGACTGGTTATTGATCAGTCTTGCTGAAACATCCACATTGGTAATATCCCAGCCTTGACGACCACCGATAATATTGGTGCCTGGAGCCCCGTTGATCTGATTTCGAGTTCCGAAAGTGCCCGTTGTGTTAAGCGCTCCCGTATCTCCATTGATTTGGGAAGCAAAAAAGTTCGCAGCGAGATTATTGGGCCCGGACAAGGCAACCGATGTTGCTGAGGTCGGACCGAACAATGCCTGATCCCCGGTTCGGTTCGCATCACCCTCCTGCGCACTGAACAGCGCTCTCCCACCCAATACACCCGAAAGCGGAGTGGCGAATCCTGTCAGTGTGGTAATGACAGGTGGTGAAGTGGATTGAACGAGTACGCCCCCTGCACGCAAAGACATGTTGCGAAAAGGCAGATTGGGATTCTGATAAATGACCCCAAGTGTCCACCCCGCATGATTGGCCGTGGAATCATTTGTAATAACAATAGTCCCTACCACTGCTCCGGTGATATATGTACCTGCTCCCCCATTTTGTACAAGTGTTGTCACATTGGCGGAACGTACATAGCCAGCAGCACCGCCCCCAAGTTCGAATTGATTGTAGGTAAGTGGATCTGGGGTAACACTGGAAGTCCCTGCGGGTGTAATAAACGTAACCGGATTGTTGATGGCAGCACTCAGATTGACTGTACCATTGATGTAACTGCCTCCCCAGATCAATTCTGCATACAGAACGGTACTTCCAGCAGGCAGTACAAGTATGGCAGCGGAACTGTTACTCTGGTACAGACTCGTTGTTCCCAGCGGATACGTCCCGAAACGCACGTCCGGGTTGGTCGTCGAGAACGCCCCAATGCTGTCTTGCGTACCAGGTACTCCTGCCGTATCAGAACGGCTTAAGCCCAGTGTATTACCCGTAAACGTAATCGCTCCTGTAGCGTTGACGGTTGAACGAACGACAAGAGGAATGGAGTTCACCTCCCCTTCAGCAAGAATTACAATCCTATGAAACGGAGCCTTTTAACAGTCTATGACGCTCTCTCCGAAATTTGTATGTCCCTTCTCGGAAAGTTTCTGTCTTCTATGTGATATAATATAAGCTTAGTTCTCATGCTTAAAATATAATCATTTGCGTTTTGTTTATTGTGATTTATAATCATCGTATACGAGAGTAACTCTGTCGTACCATTATGATGCAGTCAGCGGTGATATATGAAAGGTATCCATACGCACAATAGCCACATTCCAAAAGAATACGAGTTCAAGCATTCCAAATGGATTCAAAAAATGCTCCATGTCTACTGGGTTGTTATCATTGCACATTTCGCCATTCAGGTTGGCTGTTTCCTGTTTCTGGTCTATGATCGCACACCACAAGATTTCTTGATAAATGTCCTGTTCTGGCCTACAGCCATCAGCAGTTCTTGCATTTTGTTAGCAAGTTGGGTTGATCGGCGCTTCAGTTCCTATTCCTTTTACACCATGTCTATAGCCAGCACGGTTATCGCCTGGACGATTATTCATGTCAATTATGACATTCGGATTATATTAGCAATCTGTCTGTTGCCCATATTTGCTTCGGTGCTATTCTTTAGTAAAAAAAGAGTCTGGATTGTCTTTCTGATGCAGATGACTGGTTACTTTCTGGTTTTGTTCGATCCGGCCTACCAGCTGTACCTGTCTAACTTTGACATGGTATCCATTCCTGCTTTTCTAATCTTAGGCACATATGTAGCACAGGTTATCGTAACCAGCGGCGTTGAGGTGCTTGATGATCTTCAAGCCAGCATGCTAGCCAAGCAGGACCTTATTGTGCGAAATGCCATTATGACCAAACAGTCCAAAACAGACGGTTTAACCAACCTTTACAATCAAAGCTCATTCAAGGATTATTACGAAAAGGCATTTGAGTATGCCAATAGTGGCATGAGTCTGCATCTGGCCCTGATTGATATTGATGACTTCAAATCCATTAATGATACATATGGTCATCGGGTCGGAGACATTATTCTGGAGAAAGTGTCCCTGATCATACAGGAAACCATTACCTCAAGTGATATTGCAGCACGGTACGGGGGCGAAGAGTTCGCCTTATTGATGTTTGAGCAATCTTTCAAGCAGGCCTATGCCTTGGTGGAACAGATTCGTCAGAAGATTGCCCTGATGGGCCATCTGGAACTTGAAGGAGATTACATCACAGTGAGTATCGGTCTCAAAAGCTACAGCCCTCATCTAACCAAAGACAAATTGTTCGAGGAAGTGGATGCCTGTCTGTATGCCGCCAAACGAACAGGCAAAAATAAAACCGTAACATCACTTGATCTGACTTCGTCCTTGATAGAGAAAACATAAATAAAAAAAGTTGTGCTGTACACCGGAATTCCGGTTTGTACAACACAACTTTTTTTGGGTTTGAATACGATTAGCAGGCCGATCTCTTCATACGTCTATGTTCTCATTCCGCCCATTCCCAGCGATGACGATTTTGCTCCAGCCCAGGATGCAGGTATTCGGACGATCCGTCTATAATGAGACGCAGCTCTTTGATCCAATCCTTGAAGGAATCAAATGAAGCAAACATATTCGCCATCTCGGCTGTCATATACAGAAAATGAGGAGCCGGGTATTCCGCAGTAATATGGCGCAGCGCGCTATCCACAGGCGTATATTTCTTTCTCTTGCCCTCCAGACCTTCCACACGTATGCGTAAGGTAGGATGTTCCCGCCGCCAATCATGCAGGCGGTCTTCTCTTTTGTAATATGCCTGAATCGGATCACGGCTCATCCGCTTATATGTGCTCTCGTGTAATGGATATAGCACGAGTTGTACAAATGAACGAGTATCTACCGTTGCAGCAGCTCGTTCAAGTTGTTCATCGGTCACCTGTTCGAACGAGTCATAAAAAGTCAGTGTGCCTTTGCGGCTGGCCGCAGGTGGCTCATAACCATAAGGTACAGATGTATATTTTCCAGACATTTCACCCCTCCTTGTCTATACGCACATTCGCACAAAGGTGATTGGGATAACCCAGCTAATGTTATTATACGCTAACGATCCTGCTTCAACTCGGAATAAAATGTCATTCTGTTCTTGCCTGCACGTTTGGACTCATACAAAGCTTCGTCCGCCATCCGAATAATCTCACTTGTGTTGTCGCTGTTGGTTGGATATTCAGCACCTCCAATGCTACATCCAATTCGAATTCGCTCGTATTCGATAATAAACGGCTTGTTCAGATTTTGAATGATGGCTTCTGCATAAGCCATGGCTTCTTCCCTCGGATGACTTCCAATAGACTGAAGTACAATCAGGAATTCATCTCCGCCCAATCGGACCGTTATACCCTTCTCCTGACCAAGAGCGGACAGTCGCTGAGCCACTTTCTGTAACAGCACATCTCCGGTCTGATGTCCAAGTGTATCGTTGACACGTTTGAATCCATCCAGATCCAGATAGAGAAAAGTCAGCGTGTGATTTTCACTTTCGGTCTCCAGAGACTCCTCCAGGTACACTTCAAGCGCAGTACGATTCGGCAGACTGGTCAGCTGATCAAAATGTGCCAAATTCTGCATTACGACCAGTTCTGAGTCTTTATTCGTAAGAGAGGTCAGCATATCCCGAAGGGATCGGGACAACACTTCAATCTCCTTAATCCCCTTATTCGCGGGAATCTCAAGCTTTTCCCCTGCACGCAGTCGATTGGCTACTCTGGTAAGGCGCACAAGTGGTGCAGAGATCAGCCGTGAGACAACCCAGCCAATCAGTGCAAACAGCACGGTAACGGCAAGTCCAGCCCACACATTAAACCACATCAGGTCAAACACAGAAGCAAACGCAGTGGACTTGACTTGACGAATAACTACAGTCCATCCTAATCCGGGATAATCCAGATGACCCAGACTGTAAGCAAACCCTGTCACATAGTCTTTCCCATCAGGCCATTCTTCAATGGACCAACTGCTTTTGTTAAGCTGGGCCTCTGCAATGCCAGGTAATACCAGCGGTTTACCGATCCATTCCTTTGGCCCCAGCAGGACTGTATGTTCCTTTTTGCTTACGATAAAGAACTCAATGTCCTTTTCTTCTCTTTTCAATGGGGCAAGCACGGATTCTTCGACTTCCTTCGCCCATTCCCAGCTTAAATGTGCAGCGAGCACACCCTGAATATGACCTTTGCTGTCCTTCAGCGGAAAACTGATATCAACAAATTGCAACGGCTCTCCCGTTGGATTCGGAAGCAGCTTGGCAAGAAGTACTGCATTATGCACATCTCCAATAAACTTACCCTTGATTCCCTCCTGATACACAGGTCGTTCCGATAAATCTTCCCCAAGCAAGATGCCATCCGTCGCAGCTAACACTTTTCCCTTCGGGTCCATGAATCCAACCCATGAAAATGAGGGAAAGCTATCTTGTAACTGATCCAGCAGTATATGAATCTCATCAGGTTGGAATCCATCTTCCATCGCAGCCATGCGGCCCAGAAGGTCCAGTTCACCCGCGCGAGCGTACATAAACCGATCCAGCTTATCCGACGCCTGGGAGGCCGTGCCTGTAAGCGAGTGACCAATCTCAGTCTCTACAGCAACAAATGACTTTTGGCTAAATACATACCCAATCGTCAAGGTAACCAGCAAGGATAACACAGCGAAGATGACTGTAAGCACAGTTCTAATTTTGAATGACATTACTTCCTCCATTACACGGTGAAACCATCTTGCTTTTCAACATAACTATGCTGTAAAGAGTACACGGAATGTCACCTAATCGTTTTCATATTTATCGGAACGTGTGTGTTTTTTTATTATACATGCCCATACAATATTTACTGAAATCTTCACCGTGTTTCTTCCATTCAAAGAATAGACACGATTCTGTATATACATACTTGGGTTATGAATATAGAGAGCAAGCATATCCTTTGAGGATTATGCGCCTGTATGTCACAGAGAGAGTAGTCGAAATACTAAACATTGGGGGTGTAATGTTGAGCCTGCTTCATGTTGCTGTTATTCTGCCTTTTGCCGGTGGCATTCTTCTTGCCATGCTGCATCGTTTCTTCCGTAAAAACCATTTGGGATGGCCGGTTCTCCTTGTCCCGACACTATTATTTGTATACTTTGCGAGTCTCATACCCGCTGTGTCACAGCGTAATACCATATCCGGAAATATCCCATGGATTCCTTCACTGGACATTGGATTTAACCTGTATCTTGACGGTCTGAGCCTCATGCTGACACTGCTAATCACCGGAATCGGTGTCCTCGTTGTTCTCTACTCCATCTTCTATATGGATATGAAAGAGGCGCTAAACCGCTTCTACCTTTATCTGTTGATGTTCATGGGAGCCATGTTGGGCGTAGTACTGTCTGACAACATGATCGTGCTATATGGATTCTGGGAATTGACGAGTATTACGTCATTCCTGTTGATTGCATATAACTACAAACGCGAAGCCTCCACTTCAGGGGCACGGAAGTCATTCCTGATCACGGTATTTGGCGGATTCGCCATGCTTACCGGATTCATGATGATGTATCTCATTACCGGAACGTTCAGTATTCGTGCAACCATTGCAGGATTAGGTCAGTTTCAGGAAAGCGCACTGTTTCTGCCCGCACTTGTCTTGATCCTGATTGGAGCTTTCACCAAGTCAGCTCAATTCCCGTTTCATATCTGGTTGCCGGATGCCATGGAAGCTCCGACACCTGTCAGCGCCTATCTGCACTCCGCCACGATGGTCAAGGCCGGACTGTATGTTGTGGCCCGGTTTACACCGATCTTCGGTGGACAGGGACTCTGGTTCTGGCTCGTTACTGGCGTTGGCCTTCTGACTCTGTGTTATGGATCATTCCTGGCTGTAAAAAAGAACGATCTCAAAGCGATTCTCGCCTATTCGACCATCTCTCAACTTGGTCTGATCATGTCCCTGTTAGGGGTCGGATCTGCTGCTCTCTACTTCGGATATGGCGATTCCTCTGCGATGTACACCGTGGCAATAACCGCCGCGTTGCTTCACCTCTTTAATCATGCGACCTTCAAGGCTGCCCTGTTTATGGTCGTAGGCATTGTTGATCATGAAACAGGCACACGTGACATTCGGAAGCTCGGTGGACTTGCTTCATTCATGCCGATTACATTCACCGTTGCATTGATTGGTTCACTTGCCATGGCAGGTATTCCACCTTTCAACGGCTTCCTGAGCAAAGAGCTATTTTTCCAAGCCATGGTCGAAGTCACGCATCTGCGAATCTTTGGACTTGGTTCCTGGAGTGTTCTACTGCCGGTATTAGCTTGGCTTGCAAGTGTGTTTACTCTGATCTATGCACTTATTATCGTGTTCAAAACATTCCTCGGTCGTAGCCAAAGCGAGATCCCTGCCGAGAAGTTGCACGAAGCGCCTGCCGGTATGCTGATTCCGCCCGTTGTTCTAGGTGTTCTTGTCATCGTCTTCGGACTCTTTCCGAACCTCTTGGCCGGATCACTGATCGAACCCGCAATGGCCGCTGTGCTTCCTTCCCTGTTGACTGGGAACGAACGCTTCGATGTACATTTCTCCCTGTGGCACGGATGGACTCCGGAGCTGATTATGACGATCGGAGTCGTGATTCTGGGAATCACTCTCTATAAGCTGTTGCCACGATGGAGGAATATTTATGAGCATTATCCGCAAGGATTAACGATTAACAATATGTATCATGTCGTGCTGGATAATCTTCAGCATTATGCACGCAAATGGACGGAAGCCTATATGAATGGCTCGGTTCGTAATTATCTCGTTTACATTCTCTCATTCACGGTCGCGTTGCTGGTCTATTCTTTCTTCCGTTCAGGAGAAAATATTACCTGGAATCTGCAGGGCAATGCACCTTACTCATTCTATGAGGTGGTACTGCTAGTCACGCTCATCGGTGCTGCAGTTTCGATTCCTTTTGCCAAGAACAGACTGTCGGCAGTCATTATGACCGGAGCGGTTGGTTACCTCGTAACCCTGCTGTTTGTACTCTTTCGGGCGCCGGATCTGGCTTTGACACAGATGATTGTTGAGACGGTGTCCGTTGCATTGTTCTTGCTCTGCTTCTACCATCTGCCTGAGCTTCAACGTGGCAAATCAAGCCGCAGTTACCTCACGGTAAATATGATCGTAGCCATTGCAGTCGGGATCGTGATGACTTTTGTTGCACTGGCTGCAAGCGGAACCGCATCACTGGACAGCATTTCTACCTTTTTCCTTCAGGAAGCGTATGACTCGGCTGGTGGTAAAAATGTCGTGAACGTGTTATTGGTTGATTTCCGTGGCTTCGATACGTTATTGGAGATTATGGTACTGGGCGTTGCTTCCTTATCCATCTATTCCATGATTAATCTGAACCTCGAAGCCAAAGATCTCGGAGCCCGCTTGAAGTTCCGCAAGAAAGAAGAAAAGCAGGAGTCCGAACCTGATCTGGATGATGAAGCGGACAATACGAAAAAGTATGGTAATCGGGAACGCAGCTCATCCTCGTGGGATACTGTACCCTTGCAGAGTAATGATGTATTGCTGCAAACGACCACCAAAGTCGTTGTGTTCATCATTCTGACATTTGCCATGCACCTCTTCTTTGCAGGACACCACAATCCAGGCGGAGGCTTCATCGGCGGCTTGGTCACAGCGGCGGCGCTCGTATTGATTGCCCTGGCATTTAGTACAGATACGATACGCAAAGCGTTACCGGTTGACTTCCGTATTCTAACAGGAATCGGATTGGGTATAGCATTACTTACGGGTGCGGGTTCATTTATATTCGGAGTCCCGTTCCTCAGTCAAACCTTCGGATATTTCGAACTTCCTTTGCTGGGAGAAACAGAACTCGCCACGGCCATGCTGTTTGATCTTGGCGTGTATCTCGCTGTCCTGGGTGTCACCATGACCATCATTTTACAGATCGGGGAGGATCGCTGATATGGAAATATTGATGTGTGTAGCCGTTGGCATTCTGTTTGCGGTTGCCGTCTTTTTAATCTTGTCGCGGAGCCTGCTCCGTATCGTACTTGGCATGTCCATACTAACCCATGGCGTGCATCTGCTCTTGATCACCATGTCACGTCTCAAAACCGGGGCACCACCACTGCTTGGGGAGATGGCTGAACGTTATGTCGATCCTCTTCCTCAGGCTTTGATACTAACTTCGATTGTTATTAATTTTGGACTCACTGCGTTCTTCTTTGTTCTCTCCTATCGTTCTTATCTGAAGCTGAAAACAGACGATATGGAAGAAGTAAGGGGGCGCCCATATGAATAATCTCGTCGTTCTGCCGATTCTGTTGCCTTTGATTACAGGTGTCCTGGCTCTGCTATTTTTCCGAAAAACGAATATCCAGCGGATCATTAGTGTTATTGGGCTTTTGTTTACAGCAGCGGTCTCAACGATACTCATTACGCAGGTAGCTCAGACTGGAGTTCTAACGCTTAATATGGGTGGATGGGCACCTCCCTATGGTATTGTGCTTGTTGCGGACATGGTATCGGCGCTACTTGTCGTTGCCGCTTCCATCATAGCACTGGCGTGTCTGTTGTATGCATTCCGCAGTGTGAACAAGGAGCGGGAAGAGCATCATTTCTATCCGTTCTTTCATTTTCTGATCGCGGGAGTTAACGGTTCATTCCTAACTGGAGATTTGTTCAATTTGTTCGTCAGCTTTGAACTGATGCTCATCTCTTCGTATGCACTGATCGTATTGGGAGGTACCGAGAGACAGCTTCGTGAAACGATAAAATATGTCTTGATTAACATCGTTTCTTCAGCACTGTTTGTCGCTTCCATCGGCTTCCTCTACTCCATTACTGGCACACTGAACATGGCAGATCTGTCCGTCAAAATTGCTGAAGTGGGACAGAGCGGAGTCATTACCTTAATTGCTGTTCTCTTTCTGATCGTATTTAGCATCAAGGCCGGACTGTTCCTGTTCTTCTGGCTATCAGGCTCTTATGCGGCACCACCGGCTGTCGTCACTGCATTGTTCGCAGGATTGCTCACCAAGGTTGGCTTGTACGCGATTGTGCGAACATTCACACTGATCTTTTATCATGATCCTGATTTCTTCCATGCACTGATCGGATGGATGGCTGGTGCAACGATGGTCCTTGGTGTCATCGGTGCGATCTCATACCGTGATGTGAACAAGATTCTCATCTACAACGTGGTCGCAGGTGTGGGTTTTGTTGCTTTTGGTATGGCCTCGGCCAGTCGCCCTGCACTGGAAGGTCTGCTCTTCTACATGCTGCATGATATGTTGATCAAGACATTGCTCTTCCTGCTCGGCGGCGCCTTGATTGCTGTTGCCGGAACATCCAAACTCGACAACATGGGCGGGCTGATCCATCGCTATCCGCTGCTCGGCTGGATGTTCTTCATTAGCGCACTTGCCTTGGCAGGTTTGCCGCCATTTAGTGGATTTCCGGGAAAATTGCTTCTCTTTGAAGGAGGCTTGCAGGCAGGCTTGTATGGTCTTACCGGCGTTGCGGTGCTTTCGAGCTTGTTGATGTTATATTCGGTACTGCGCATCTTCATACAAGCGTTCTGGGGCGAACCGCCTGCCGGGGTTACAAGACGCCCTTACGCGGTGAACGGCCTTCTGATTCCTGCCGGAATTCTGTTTGTATTCATCATCGTAATGGGTGTGGGGGCTGAAGGCATGTTTCAATTGACCTCCCGTGCAGGCGATATTCTACTGCATCCCAATATTTATATTGATGCCGTATTGAAGGAGTAGATGTCTATGGCCTTTCAGATTGTACTGAATCTTATCATTGCTTTTGTATGGATGTTTCTGAACAACGCCTGGAATGGTGTTGGTTTTCTCATAGGTTACCTGCTCGGACTGCTCCTTATCGGAGGGATGCGCAGATTCTTCCCCCAGCGCTTCTATGTTGTAAGAGTCTGGGCCATCTTTAAACTGATTACACTTCTGTTCAAGGAACTGGTGAGAGCCAGCATTGAGGTTATACGCCAGATTATCAAGCCCAAGCTTGATATAAGGCCAGGTATTTTCACGTATAAAACTCAATTGTCCTCGGATTGGGAGGTCACCCTGCTCTGTCTGCTTATCTCACTGACACCGGGTTCTCTGCCGCTTGAGATCTCGGGTAATCAACGCAAACTGTTTATCCACGCACTGGATATCAAGGATGAACAGAAAATGAGAGATGATATCCAAAATACATTTGAAAAAGCAATTATGGAGGTGACACGTTAATGTTATCCTCACTGTTGTTTATCTCATTGCTCATTCTCTCCTTAGCCGTTCTTGGTTGCTTGTACAGGGTGCTTCGGGGACCATCCATGGCTGATCGGATCACGGCACTGGATACCATCGGTATCAATGTGATTGCCATCGTTGCCGTTCTGTCGATGATGCTGCAAACCCAAGCCTATCTGGATATCATTTTGCTGATTGGCATTTTGGCTTTTCTAAGTACAGTGGCATTTGCACGTTACATTGAACGGGGGGCGGTATTCAAAAATGATGGAGATCGTTAAAGTAACCGCTGAAACAGCTATAGGTCTACTCGTACTGCTCGGTGCATTACTCAGTGCACTCAGTGCATTCGGACTTATTCGTCTGCCCGATGTATATCTGCGAGCCCATGCCGCAACCAAAAGTATGACACTTGGTGTCTTCTGTGTACTGAGCGCTACGTTTTTCTACTTCTGGTACTTCGATAACTATATCAGTGCGCGCTTGTTGCTAGGTATTCTGTTTGTATTCATCACGGCTCCGGTCGCCGGACATCTAAACGGACGGGCTGCCTATCGTACAGATGTACCACTGTGGGAACAGAGTGTTCAAGATGAATTGGAACCCTTGTTAAAAGGTAAAAAGGTGAACCATGAAGCCAAGGACATGATGGAGTAATCCTCCATCTCAGGCATAGCGAATACCCCCAAGGATCAACCGCTCGTTTTGCGGTATGTTCCGGGGGTTTTTTTTATTTTTCATATACGGATCATATCAAACACTGATTATGCAGACAGATTAAGTAGCATAGTCAGAATCCATTCAGTCCCTGTCTTCTCAGATCCGCAGCCACAATGCGTGCAAGCTCCGCAGCCCCTTGACGATTCGGATGCAGACTATCCCCTGTCATATACAGAGCGAGTGTTGCCGCAGGACCAATGGACGTGAAATAGGCAGAACTCAGCTTGTTCAGTTCAACAAGGGTAACCCCCTCTTCCTGAGCGAGTGCACGTGTGGATTGATTGTACCAACGGTTCTCCGCTTGATGTACATTGGCTGAATTAAAGTCCGTTGCCCGGCCCTGAGGCGTGGAGAGGATGACCGTCGCTCCTTTATTCTTCGCCTGGCGCACCATATCCCGCATAATCTCTTTGAACTGCGCCTCCGTTGTATTGTTCTTGGCATTGGTATCATTAATTCCGAATTGCAAAATAAAATAATCTCCCGGCTTGATATACTTGAGAATCGCCTCCATCTGACCATCATCACGGAAGCCTCTCGCAAATTGACCACTTGACGCCATATTTCGAACCTGGAAGGTAGAATTGTTCACATAGGACGACAATAGCTGTCCCCAACCCCCTTGTACACTGCTACCCAGCGGATAGTAATTGCAGACTGTTGAATCCCCACCAATGTAGATCGTGCGGTTGGTAACGGTCTGATTGGGTAACTTCCGGATTTCCAGTGCACTAAGGGTGAAGGCGGTGCCTGTCTTTCCTTCCGTAACCAGCAGGTTTAATTGCCCGTCAGTCACCGGAATTTGAAATTGGTCCGTTGCCCCGTTGCCCGCCATATTGATGATCTGGTAGACACCTTCTGCAGCCACACTGGCTCTGGAAGTATTACCCAGGATCACTTTAACTTCATATAGGCCATTGGACAGATTCACATTGAAGGTATTGGTGCTCTTGGTGCCGTAAGTCAGAAACTGCACAGCGTCACTCTGAACCCCGCTTCCTGAGGCAGAAACATTCCTCATCTGTGCAGGTGTGTTGAAGCCATAGCCTTTCGTAGGCGTATAGGCATCTCCAGCAGACACGCCTGTGTAACCACTCTCAACAGCACCCGAACCAAAATCAAATCTGTAATTGTCCGTTGCCGCTTCGGCGACTTGCCCTCCAGTGCTTCCCAAACCGATGCCCATTGTACTCGCTAACAGAACAAAACAGAGCAGAAGCTTTACCGATATTGACCATTTCATCACGAATTCTCCTCTCAAATCGGAATAAATTGGTGCACGATCCTCAGCTTCACAAAACTTGATCAAGCCAGTCATACGCCCTCGCTCCGCTAATCTCATGTCCACCTGTAAAGAAATCCGCATCCAGTGATTCTGATGCTCCCGCCTGCTCATATATGTGTGTCAAACGGGCATACGCCTCTCTCGCTGCATGGATTGGGAACACCTGATCATCACTTCCGGCTTCAATAAAAAGTGGCCTAGGCACAATCAGGCCGATGAGATCCGGCAACTCCGCTTCACGCAGGATACCTGGCACATAGTTGTCCAGACAATGGTTCCGATCCAGTATGCTGCCCTGGAATGTACTTGCATAACCACTGACTACAGCTGCCCGGAACCGTTCATCCAACGCGGCTGTAAATGCGGTCACCAGACCGCCGCCCGAGATACCCATGCTTCCAATTCGCTCCGAATCCACTTCTGGCCGAGTCGATACATAATCCAGTACACGTGTTGTTTCATACACCCTATGACCGGCGAGGGTTTTCCCCACCATGAGCAGATGCGCAGCAATCTTCGTACAGGAACTTACTCCTGGTGGCGCATCGCGGTCCTCTTCCAATCTTCGATCACCAAATCCGAGCAACTCTGGAGCCGCAACCACATATCCACGCTTCACAAGTGCTACTGCAAAGTCTTTGTGTAATCCAGGCTCTCCTGTCCGTATTGACCCATCCGGTTCCATACCCGATATCTCTCGGCTACCGTAGCCATGCCCATGACAAGCAACGATAGCAGGTCTCTTTGCACCGGTTACGCTTCCATCACCTGGAATTAATACATACACAGGAATGCGAAGTCCTGCATAGGTCGTGATCTCAATCCGCTCCCGAATATATCCGTCACATGTAACGCGCTCCAGTAAGACAGGATTCAGTGCTACCGCCATCATTGGAAAACCGCCCAGCCGTTCTTTCACGCGAGTACGTAACTGACTGCGCCATAACGCCAGGGGTTGATCTGAATGATACGCGGAACGTCCACGAAAATTCATTTGTTGTTGTAGATAGGCTTCAATATCAGACATGGGCTTGTGTCCCTCCTGTTTTTCGTAGGATAACGTAGATGAAAGACTGTCATATGGAATTAATCCCATCCATTATAGAACATCGATGTCACCCATGAATTGAACATGTTTGCCTGTTTTGAATGGAATCACACGATTTCTAGCCAAAAAAAAGATATCTCCAACCTGAAGACAGGTTACGGAAATACCCTTCATTTCATCTGACCTGGCAGCCACCAGTTCCACCTGCCCATTAATTTCATCAATGCAGGTACCAGTATTAGACGGATTAATGTAACGTCAATCAACACTGCTGCCGTGATTCCGATCCCTAACTGCCTCACCCCTGCGACTTCAGCAAAGGCAAACGGCACGGTCACCGCTAGCAGAATGGCCGCTGCGGAGGTAACCAGACGGCCTGTGGAAGCTAACCCCTGCTGGACAGCCACATCACTGTCTCCGGTTCGTCTATACACTTCCTGAATACGGCTCAGCATAAACACACCATAATCCATGGATATGCCAAACACCAATCCTGCAATGAATACAGGAATCATAATGGCAATGGCTGACGGCTCCATACCAAGATGTCCTTCATTAAACACCCATACCAATATGCCAAATGAAGCCGCTAAGCTAAGCAGATTCATCACAATGGCTTTGATTGGAATGAGCAGCGATCGGAATGCAGCCAGTAACACAAGATAATTCGATACTACTACAAATACCAGCACTTTGGGCAGTTGACTTGTGACTTCCTGCATGATTTCAACCTGCTTGGCAGCTTCCCCGCCATAACGCAGTTTTACGTTGGTGGAACCCAGTGTATAATCACTCTTCCTCATTCGCTCCAGCCATTCTGCCACCTGTTCCGAACCAGGCTCCCCGTGCACGGTGGCAATCAATCGAATGGAATGATCAGAGACCGTTGAACGAACCCATGCCGCCCTTGTTGATTCTTGGTCTACTGTAAAAGAAGTGAGCGACGACGGTGGAATTCCAAACATGTTTGGCAAGCCATTTTGATCTGGCTGTAATAGGCCCCACGGTGAAACAATGCTCCATACGTTCGAGTCCTGCAGGAGCTGACGTGTTTTGTTGTATGCCATCTGCCAATGAGAGGCAGTCAACCGTTCCTGCTGTCCGCCAATCACCATCTCGATGGTGGAAGTATTTTTTTGCCCCAAATCATGTTGCAACTGCTCTGCTGCCTGGCGGGACTCCATTCTCTCTGGCAGTGAAGAAGCATCCGGAACGGACAATTCCAGCCTGGTGACTGGATAGACACACAGAAGCAGCGCAACGGTACCTCCAATTGCCATGCGGACTGGTCGTTTCATGATCATCGCTGACCATCGATGCCAGACCGAGCGTCTGGGTAACGAATGAACTGACTTTCGTCTGATGACCCGATCCGCAGACAGTGACAGCAGAGCAGGCAGCAGCGTAACATTTAACAGTAACGATACAAGCAGAACAATAATGGCCCCCAAGGAGACACTCAGAAACATCGGCAGTCTGATCCAGAGCAGACCCAGCAGCCCAAGGAGCACACAAGCTGCCGAGAATAACACTGCTCTGCCTGCTGTACGTAACGTTCGCAAAAGAATCTCGCTCTGCATATCCGGGCTTCTGCCCCGAACATTAGCTGCGCCTCCATCTTCATAGGCCCGCTGAACTTCCTCCCTGTACCTGCTCAGGATGATCAGGGCAAAGTCTATACTGAGTGCCATGCCCACCATGGGTATCACATTGATGATAAAGTTGGACAATTCCAGATGATAACCAAGGAGAGTTGTGGCTCCCATAGCGGTAATCACTGCACTAATGCCCATCATGACAGCAATCCATGCGGCATATAGACCCCTGAATGCAAAGTACAAAACAATCAGGGCTATCGGCAGGCCCACCATCTCTGCCCGTTCCAAGTCGCGAAAGCTCAGATGATTGACATCCTGCTGCACGACATCCTTTCCTGTCAACTGGATCGTACCTGGACCGTCTGTTGCCAGCACAGCGCGCAGCTGCTCAAGCGGAAGACCCATCTGATGCGGAGGTGCATCCATTTTCACCAGGACATATGCCCTGTTGTCTTGCAGCATTCCCCTGTTGCTAGGATCCAGAGGGGACGTAATAGAGGTTACCGCAGGCAACACTTGAACCTGTGTCAGACGATCCCTGATCCACTGCCGGAACGCTAACGGCGAGATATTTTCCTTTTTCTCAAAAACCAGAATAACCGGATTAGCAGGAGAACCAAATTCGTCCTCCAGAACAAGTTCAACCGCTTGCGCATCGCCGTGAACCCGTTTCAATCCGTGATCCTGAACAATGTCAGGTAACTTCCACGCCCAGACCGCTGACATCCCGATGATAAATACCCAGCAGAGAATAATGAACCGCGGATATCGGCTGATGAAGGCAGCAAGTCTGCGATAACCCATACCTAAGCTCCTCTGCGATCAGATTAGTCATTCGATTATGTTCATCGGTAAGATCATAAGCACATTCATACTACTTGCGGTGTATGTCTCCTTCACTCGGGTTTGCTGACTATTGGATACCATGATTCACAGGTGTTCTGTTCGCTATGGGGGCAGGGATGTATGTAAAAGGAAGTAACTCTGCTGTAAGTCCCGGGCCAAAGGCCAGCGCTATCCCGCTGGAATGCTCTTCCTTCTGTCTGTAATCCTCGCGGATGGATTGAAGAACAAAAAGAATCGTCACGGACGACAGGTTGCCATAATCCCGCAGGATGTTTCGGCTGTAGGAGACCTGCTCATCTGTCAACTGATACAGCTTCTGAACGGCATCCACGATGCCTCTGCCTCCTGGATGGATCGCCCATATTTCCGGTAAACTGCTACCCTCCAACAACCGTTCTACCTCTGGACCAAGATGCAAACCAAGCAACTTCGGAATCTGTGGTGACAGGTAGAGATCAAAGCCTGTATTGCCCACTTCCCAGATCATTTCTTCTGCACAATCCGGGAGCAGCGTTGAATGCCCTCGGCCCAGTCGAAAACATTCATTGCGCTCTGTTCCGGACGAACCAATAACACAGGCAGAGGCACCGTCTCCGAAGAACGATGCGGCATACAGGTCGTCCCGTTTGGCAGATGGCTGAAAGTGAAGTGTGCATAGCTCCACACACACGATGAGAACCGTAGCCTTCTGATCTGTCGTTACAATGGAATTCGCCAGTTGGATCGCCTTCAGACCGGCTGCACATCCTTGAAACACCAGTGGAATCCGGTTGATCTGCGGTGACAGTTCAAGCTGCTGGATCAGCCTAACATCAATTCCGGGCAGGAATTGCCCCGTGCAACTCACCGTAATGAGGTGTGTAATTTCCGAGGAGATTACATCTGCATCCTGAAGGGCCTGTCCGGCCGCCTCCAGACCAAGTGGAACAGCAGCTGCTTTGTATTTGCCCATACGCTCGGATGTAGACGGAATCTCCTCCCTACTAGTGAAAGGTAAATATCGGCAAGAATCAACAGGCTCAAGCAGATTCGGTTCACACGTATAACGAGTTTCCACACCGCACTGATTAAAGATTCGTTTAGCCCACCTTCTTGCATCCGGCTCATGTTCCAGCGCCTGTGCGAGACGGGCAGACACATCCTTTTGCTCAATACGGTGGGCTGGCCACGCCGTTCCTATTCCCATAATACTTGCCCCTATAGTTCCCTCAAGCTGGTTCATCGGCTTAACCTCCTATATCGTACGTGTTCAAAAGCAGGCTTTTTTAACAACCTATATATAAAATAGGTTCATATGACATGTATGCAGGATATAGTACAAGTCTATTCACTCCCTGGCCTGTTTATGTTCATATTAACAAGCAAAGGCGGACAACCTATGCGAGTTTCGCACGTGCTGTCCGCCTTTGCTACCAGATTAAACCCATTCCTATTTTAGATATACGATCTGTCCGAACTACTCAGGCCGAATTATAGTAAATCTCTCCCCAAGTTTGGCATAATCATTCCCCGCCAGCCGGCTGACTGGTTTCAAATGATCCATCAGGATATACCCCTTGTCCGGATTATAGACTTGTTCGCTGAAATGATACTGCACTATGCGTACCAGCAGTAGATCACTCACCGGTTTGCCATCATCGTTGGCAATGGGAATGTACTGATACAGCTCACACTCCATTCGAATAAGTGCTTCCTTTATTCCCGGCACGGTGACCTTAGTACTTGGTACTGTAGTCAGTTTCGTCCGCTCAAGCTCACTTTCATGAGGTTCAAGGATAGCTGCTGTCTCATTTACTTCTGCTATGATTGCTTCATCACATATATGCACGACCAGCTCTTTATGAGCAAGTACATTACGTGCAGTATCTTTCATCATACCGTCTTTACGTGCAATGGATATGGATAACAGCGGTGGGTCCGAACTAACCACATTGAAGAAACTGAAAGGCGCTGCATTAATCACATCATTCTCATCTGAACGTGTCGTCACAAAAGCAATTGGACGTGGCACTACCGAACCACTCATCAGTTTATAGTTGTCTCTTCCCGTTATTTCACGTGGATCCAATGTATACATATGTAATATCCCCTTCTCTGCTCGTGTAACAAGTGTCAATTTCACTTCAAGAAACGGTAACACACTCATATTTATTATATAACGTAAAATGCTGATTTAACAAAAAAACTCCCTGGTACCCATTGCACCAGGAAGCAGGAACATGCTTTTTCATATCGACTATTTCTTATTTAACAATACTGTTCTGAATATCTTCCATAATTTGAAGGTTCGCTTGAACTCCGCTGTACAACCAGCTGCTGGACCGGGTGAATTCAAACAAATTGCCATTTTTCACAGCCGGGATACTTTGCCACACTGGATCTTTCAGTGCTTCCGCTCCAGTACCTGCATCACTATTCACAAAGAACAAGTAGTCTACATCCATTTCCGCCAGCTTCTCCATTGAGATGGAAGACCAGTTACCTGTCGCATTGGCAGAGATTTCTTTTACAACTTCAGGCTCTAGAAGTCCAAGCTCTTTGTACATTACTTCTCCACTTGATACGTTATCACTTACAATAAAGAACTTGCCGCTAACCAACCAAATGGCCGCTGCTGATTTTGTTCCACCTGTTACGTTGTTGATCTTTTCCTTGATTTCTGTAGCTTTAACTTCGTAATCATCCAGCGCTTTTTGCGCTTCATCACTCTTATTCAAAATCTCACCGATTTTCAGCAACGTTTTACGCCAGTCGCTATTGATCTCATCGCCAAGTACATAAGTAGGTGCAATCTTACTGTACTGTTCGTATTTCTCTCCTTCAACCATACTTTCAGAACCAATAATAATCAGATCCGGGTTAAAGCTTGTTACCGCTTCAAAAGGCAGATCAAAAGCAATCGTTGGGATACCATTCAGATCTTTTTGCAGATATTCCTGGATTCCGTTGGCTACCGACCATTGGGCAACTGGCTTAACACCTAGTGTTACCAAATTGTCTTCCAGATAAGACGCGATGACACGCTCCGGATTAGCGGGGATGGTTACTTTGTGTCCCATAGCATCTGTTAATGTGCGCTCTGTCGCGGATTCTGTTTGCGTCTCTGTCTCGGTTGTTGTATTGTTCTCTCCTGCTGCTCCGTTCTCTGCCGGCTTCGCTCCACATGCTGCTAACCAGACGGACATGACCATCACCGTAATTAGAAGTATGATCATTTTTTTATTTCTCTTAAACAATTTATTATCCCCTTTCAATATGGAAACCTGATTGGCTTTATTGGGACAGATATCAACGTTCAAAAATATTGATACTATTATTGATACATATAATATCCGTATGTACATTTGTTTAATTCCATTGACAATGATAATTGTTATCAGTTCAGTTGTCAATTCGATTATGTGGCGAGGCGATCATATACAATCTTCTTGACGGATTCACATATAGGCGGATGCCGCCATATGCTGTTTGCAGAATACGACGACAGGAAGGATGTTCTGTACATGTATTACGAATATAACCCTTATCTAAGTTATGGAGAAGACCGCTCATTTCAATTGCCTCCACTGTTCCCAGGAAGTGGCGGTGGCGGCATACCGGGTGGTCAGACTTTTCCGGGCACTCCTGGCGGTCCAGGCACCTATCCTCCATTCATTCCAGGCGGAGGACCAGGTCCATATATCCCCGGTGGCATTCCCGGTACAATCCCGGGTACAGCAACTGGCGTACCTGCGCAACTGACTCAAGGCAATCTGCCCACTCTGCTTAGTGCCTATCCTCGACCGGTAGGTCAGCCCCCGGCAGAAATGATTTTTTTGTATAACTTGATCAAAAGTAGCCCGGGACTGCTTCCGCTCTTCCTCCAACAACAGCCGCAAAGTCTCACTCAAGCTGTGCAATTTGCACAGACTGGTGCAGCGGCACCACGAGATAACGAAGAACGTGTGCTGCCCAACTTTTGCTATAACCGGTGGTCCCTTGTCTTCACATACAATGATGTGTACCTGATGTGGCCTGCCATTAATTTGTTTGGTTTTGTGGTGGGGTATTTTTACCCATTCCTTACGCCAGGTATACTGCCCAATACACAGATTTTGTTTGCGCTCTGCTAAACTTGTCCTTACCTACAGCAAGAGCCTCATTTGGAAGCACGATCCCTTCCAAGTGAGGCCCTTTTTCGTTCTTTTAACCCAAAGTTACAGTACACCATCAAGACTCCACACAAGCAAGGTGTGCACAGTCCATATCTTTAACTTAACACCCGATCCGTCTGACGCTTCCTGCCCCTACTGACCATTAGGAAATAGATCACCAAGGCACCGAGATCAGCACATGCGATAACGATTCCCATTGGCACAGCTGTACCTTCTCCTCCGAGACCTACGAGAGGAGCGACAATACCACCGAACAGGAACGTCATCACACCAATAAGCGCAGACGCACTGCCTGCCGATTTCTCCTGATTGGCCATTGCCAGGGCGAAGGACGCGGTATTGACCAGCCCAACACTGGATACCACCAAAAATAACGGAATCAGTACAGAGATTAGATTACCTCCAGCCAGAATGGCGATGAGCAGTGAGGTTCCTCCCACCGCTGCGGATAGCAGCCCTGCGATTAACAGGCGAGTCTCTGATACCTTTCCTGCAAGTCTGCCGGCGATCTGACTGGCCAGTATAATGCCTAGCCCGTTAATGGCGAAGCAGACACTAAACATTTGAGGGGACACCCCGTATATCTTCTGAAGCACAAACGGCGAACCGGATATGTAGGCAAACATGCCAGCCGCTACGAAACCCTGGGTCAACGCATAACCCATAAACTGACGATCCCCTGCGATTTGGCGAAACGTAATCAACGTCTGTTTCAATCCCCCGCTTGATCTTCGGTTGGAGGGCAATGTCTCTCCAAGGCCGAAAATAACAGCCAACAGCGTCAATATACCGATGAGGCTAAGCAAAATAAATACGCCGCGCCACGACGTATACGTCAATAATTGTCCACCAATGATCGGTGCAGCAATCGGGGCTACGCCGTTAATCAGCATTAACAGGGAAAAGAACCGTGTCAGTTCCGGGCCTGAATATACGTCTCTGACGATTGCGCGCGAGATGACAATCCCAGCCGCTCCGGCTACACCCTGAATGAACCGCAGCACAACAAAAGAGCCCATCGTAGGGCTGACCAAGCAGAGTATGGAAGCTATAGTATAGAGCATAAGTCCTGCAATGAGCGGTGTTCGCCGACCACGTACATCACTTAGAGGTCCGGCAAGCAACTGCCCCACCGCAAGTCCAATCATACACGCCGTCAGACTGAGTTGAGCATAAGAAGTCGATGAACCGAACTCATCAGCCAGCGTGGGTAATGCGGGTAAATACATATCCAGGGACAACGGCCCGAAGGCCGACAGCGTCCCCAGAATTAATGCCATTCGCACACGCGATGTAGCGTTCGTGTTCAATGAAACTGTTGTACTTTTCATCGAGTACTACTCCCCGCTACCAAGCAGCTTGAGCAGGTTGGACGGCAGTGTGAACTGTTGATTGTTAATAATAATACGGCGCAGTTCTTCTTCATCCCGCTCGTTATCGGCGTCCTTAATCTCCTGAATTTCCCGGTGAAGTCGCTCCATCTGTTGATCCAGCGCATTTGCCGAATCCGCCGCACTCTTTAACTCTCTCGTCAAATGCTCGGGAACATCCTTATTGTATTTATAAAAAATCTTATGCTCCAGACTCGCCCAGAAATCCATTGCGATTGTACGGATCTGGATCTCCACACATGCTCGTTCCTCACCATTGGACATGTACACAGGCACTTCCACCAGAAGGTGAAGGCTCTGGTAGCCATTTGGCTTTGGATTCTCGATGTAGTCTTTGACCTCAAGTACACGCAGATCACTCTGGTTGCACAGCATATCCTTAATGCGATAGATATCCGAGATAAAGGAACATGTAATCCGTACCCCGGCGATATCCTTGATATTTTGCTTGATGCTCTCAAACGTTAACTCATGATTTTTGCGGAACATCTTGTTCATAATGCTCTCAGGAGATTTCAGTCTGGATTTCGTATGCTCAATTGGACTGTAATCATGCAGAGACTGGAATTCTTCCTTCAATACTTCAATCTTGGTCTCCATTTGATCCAGAGCAAATTTATAAATCATCATAAATCTCGTAATTTCATATTTGAATTTCTTGAATTGATCGATTGGATGTGGAGCATTCATCATGGCGTTCTCCCTTTCTTTCTACACACTAAAGTTAGTTTTATGAATATGAGGACAAGCGGTCAATCCACATGTCTCCTCAACCATTATAAATCATATGGAGCCAATAAACGAATTTCTTACATTTGCGCTGGCGATTCAGCCTGGAAGGTATGGGAACTTATTTTACGCGCATCCTATAGAAGCATCCCTATCATTTGGCCCGCAATTTTTAATAAAAGAGGTGGATTTTACTGCTCTATCAAGTGACGTATTCATCCGATACACTCCGGGTTAAAGCTTATTTATACCTGCCACAAGGTTGTTCTTTATACGCTTCCATACATACATCACTACATCTCCAACCACTCGCCAGCCACTACCCTGCTGCAATAATGCTTGATATCACTCCCACACAGGAACAGTGGCCTGTGCTGATCTATTGTCGCGGCGGACTTGGCAGCTATGGCGGGGTAAATACCGTTTGGCTTGAGCAATTTGTACATAAAGGTTATATCGTGTTCGCCCCATCCTATCGTGGCAACGAAGGCGGTGAGGGTCGTGACGAGTATGGCGGAAGAGATACCGAAGATGTGCATGCCGCTTATCGGTTGATGCAGCGTTTACCTTTTGTCGACACGACTCGGATATCGTTAATGGGGTTCTCCCGTGGAGCGATTAATGCTGTACATACGGCAACTGTCTATAATGAGGGACCGGATAAAGTACATAAGTTAGTCCTTTGGAGCGGTGTCTCCGATGTCGAACGCACTTATCATGAGCGAACCGACCTGAGACGCACATTGAAACGGGTGCTGGGTGGCTCCCCACGCGCAGTTCCGGAAGCTTATCTCGCCCGTTCTCCCTTGTCAAAAGCGAACAAACTATCTTGTCCCGTGCTAATCATGCATGGAACATCAGATACACAGGTGAATTATAGCCATGGAACCCGAATGTATCACTGGCTTAAGCGCCGAGGTGCAAACGTCACATTCCACGCTTATGGCGGGCAGGATCATCATTTTCACGAGAAAATACATGAATCAGCGGTGAACAATATGTTTGATTGGCTCGCTGCACCTTGAGTCTTGCGTTATGAATTTCATTTTGAAGAAGGGTGGGTTATGGCTGTATACTGGAGGGGCTACGTTTTTTTGAAAGGACGGATAGAATGAATCAAAGCACCCTCCAAAAATACGCCATGCTGCTTCTCTGCATGTCTGCCGGAATGGTTGATCTGATCGGATATCTGGGACTGGGGCATGTGCTCACAGCCAATATGACGGGAAATATTGTTTTGTTGGGGATCGCCATTGCCCGTGCTCAGGAATTTGTTGTGCTTCGGTCACTGCTTGCTCTCATTGGTTTTATTGCCGGCAATGCCATTGCAGCACATGTGGTTGGACCTGTGCAGACCAAAAATGGCTGGTCCTCTAGAGTCACAGCCGTGTTCACTGTTGAAAGCATATTGCTTCTGCTGTTCGCAATCGCCATGATTAGTCCATTTTCAGAACAACTGTCCTATCTGTTAATTATCATCCTAGCCGTTGCAATGGGGATGCAAACAACGGCGGCACGCCGCATTGGAATTGCTGGCATCTCCACAACCGTGCTTACCAATAATTTGGCCGCTGTGGTTGAGGATACTGTAAACATTCTCAAAAAGCTGCGACATGCGAATATCCGATCGTTAGCCAAAGCCTTGTCCACAGACTCCTACCTTCGTGCGGGTGCTGTTGTCATCTATTTGATCGGCGTCATTGCAGCCGCATTGTTATTCCACCGTGTGCCCATGATCGCAGTCTGGATTCCTGTCCTGATCATTGGCAGCGTAACCCTATACGCCCGATTACATGCATGGGGAACGTCACAACAGAGCGAAAGTTAATAGTTGAAGAAGAAACCAATTCATTTTTAAAAGGTTGTTCCAAAAGTCCGCTTTAGGGTACTGAAAAAGGATCTTTTTGAACACGTACTTTAAGTACAATCACACTTTTATTTCATCAAAGATGCCTCTTGGCGGATAAGCTTCACGAGATGCTGCGCAGCAGGTGATAATACCTCCCCGGCTCGTGTACATACGGCAACCGTATTTCTCAGCTGTACACCTCGAACAAACACACGTGCCAGCCTGCCTTGCTGCACATCTTGCTTCACAACCAAAGAAGATATAAAGTTGGCCCCATAACCTGCCTTCACCGCACTGATCGTTTCGTTCAGCCCGTTGAACTGAAGCGCAATGCGGGGAGCGGCCAGGTTATTTGTTGTGCAAAGGGAAACGAGTCTCTCACGCGTAGCACTGCCTTCTTCGCGCATGATGAACGGCTCTGCGACCATCTCATGCAGCTCAATTTCTTGGCCCGCATACGGATGGTCTGGGTGCACAACAAACCACATCTCATCGTCAAACAATTCATCCCATTGGACACCTGCATGTGTAATGCCACTTCCACCATACACTGCAATCTCTGCCTCATAACGAAGTAATTGGTCAAACGCCAACCGGGTGTTCGTTGTGCTCACAACAATCTCCACATCCTCGTGCATTTGCTTAAACCGCGCAATCCAGCCCGGCAATAGAAAATTTGAAGGCAAGTAGGTTGCCGTAAGACGGATCAGTCCTTTTTTGCCCTCCCGAAAATCCTGCACAAAATTCTCGACGTCTTGCTCCAGCAAGAATAGACGTTCTGCATAACCTGTTAACTGTACTCCAGCATCCGTAAGCACCAGCCTTCTCCCCTCCGAAACAAAAAGCTGGATTCCCAATTCACGTTCAAACTTCTTCACTTGGGAAGATACCGCTGGCTGACTAATATTCAGTTCCTCTGCGGCACGAGTGACTCCGCCATATCTCACGATGGCATGAAATAATCGTAGTCCATGCAGATTCATGTGTACACCTCTTCCACATCAAATACATAACTTAAATATATATTAACATACATAATATATATTTTATTTATACAACTACTCCATCTATAGTTGAATTATGAAATCCAATACACGAACCAAGGAAGGAACATTGAAGATGAAAAATACAAATACAACCGATCTCCATCATACCTGGACCCAAGTTGATGACTACATGAACAATCTGCTGATTCCCTCCGATTCCCTGCTGGAGCAAACATTGCAAACCAATGCCGAAGCTGGACTTCCCGCCCATGACGTAACACCAAATCAAGGAAAGTTACTCCAGCTCCTGCTTCAAATTCAAGGCGCATCCCGGGTACTTGAAATCGGCACACTGGGGGGATATAGTACCATCTGGATGGCAAGAGTGCTGCCGGAACACGGACGCATTGTCTCTCTTGAATCGGAACCACGCCATGCGGATTTGGCGCAAACCAATCTCACACGTGCAGGACTTATGCACAAGGTTGACCTGAAAGTTGGTCCTGCATTGACCACCCTTCCTGATGTTCAGGAAGAATATAGAGAACCATTTGATATGATTTTCATCGATGCTGACAAACCGAGTAATCCCGATTATCTGAGATGGGCCTTGAGACTGACTCGTCCGGGGAGTCTTATTATTGGTGACAATATCGTCAGAGATGGTGAAGTGATCCGCACGGACAGCACGGACCCCAGAGTTCAAGGCGTTCGATCATTCCTGCAGTTGATCGCAAATCATCCCCGGCTTGAAGCTACAGCACTGCAAACGGTCGGTAGCAAAGGTTACGATGGATTCGTCATTGCTCGTGTGTTGGATAACCCAGAACCAAAATAAACAGTGGTCAATTCTTCCGCAATTTCTCCTTTCCTGTTAAACTGGAATCACTGCACAGGCAGACTGGAGGGAACCACTTGAGAGTTTTACAACAGATTCATGCTGAAATTCGCGGCTGGTCCCGCAATATTCAACTTTTTTTCCTGGCAAGCATTCTGTATCAGATCGGAAATGGCATGTTCTCTGTCTTGTACAATCTGTACATTCAGGGGCTGGGCTATAATGATACAATGAACGGCCAGATTGTAAGTATTCAATCACTCGCAACAGCCATTATGTTTGTTCCGATCGGTCTATGCGGCGATCTGTTCAGCCGCAAGCGGCTGCTCATTACCGGGGCGTTGTTCAGCGGAATCTTCCTGATCGGACGCTCCTTCGATTATTCGGCTACAGGACTGATCTGGTTCGCGGTATTTTCTGGCCTTTTCGCTGGTGTATTCCAAGTACTGGCCATTCCTTATCTCGCGGAAAACGTCAAGAAAAGTCAGCGGCTGAAGATGTTTAGCTATTATTCATCCCTTGTGCTTGCTTCCCAGGTGCTTGGTAGCCTGGGTGGCGGTGTATTCGCAGATTTGTTACATACGGCAGGACTCGCCAAAGTGACCGGTTTGCAGACGGTTTTATTTGTCGGTGGTGCAGCAACACTAGCTGCGTTTATTCCACTATTATTTGTAACCGAAGGCAAGGCTGCTCCGCAGACACCCATTCCGGCGCAATCAGATCTTCAACCCAATTCAGATCTAAAAGGAAGTTTGACGAATCCCTCAAACACGAATGATTCAATCACCAAGAAAAAAGATTCCCGACTGATTGGTCAGTTTATAGTAACCCAATTATTAATTGGATTAGGTTCAGGACTGGTTGTACCCTATCTGAATCTGTATTTCACCAATCGCTTCTCGGTATCTCTGAGTGGGATGAGTCTGCTCATTGCACTTGGTCAGATTATGACGATTGTATCCATGCTGATTGGTCCTACTCTGGCCGCAAGGGTCGGGAGTGTCCGAGCCGTTGTCATTTTCCAGGTCATGTCGCTGCCCTTCCTTCTATTAACCGGCTTCACCAACCTGCTGTTCATCGCTTCGCTCAGTTTCTTATTCAGACAAGCGTTAATGAATGCAGCCAATCCCATACATTCAGCCATACTGGTGGATCGGATCTCCGACAAACGCCGGGGGATCGCCAATTCACTGATGCAAACAGCTTTCATGATTGGTTGGGCTACCATGGGCCCTGTTCAATCTTATCTGGTCACCACGTACGGAACGTACTGGGGTTACGCGATCACATTCAGCATCACAGGCAGTTTATACGTCATTTCATCACTGATGTACTATGTAATGTTCAGAGAACCCAAGCCTTCCGCTACGACTCTCGCAGGAGAAGCATGACCTCATTCAACCGATAGGCTAAACGGATGGAACTGATGCGCAAGCTTGGTTCCTACGTTTATACGCAGATCCCGTGGTAGCTCGGGCCAATGGTATTCATGCTGCTGATGACCTTGCTGTTAATCGGATTATGGCTTACATCGCTTCAATGATCATATTTTGTCTGATTACATGCCAAAGAGAGTATCCACTTGATATCACATACTGCGGATACTCTCTAGTACTTGTACAGACTCTACTTCAACATTTGGGCGCATTCAATTTTAAGTATCATGACTACTTATGAATAAATCCGGTTGTACATCCAGCCCACAATGCCCACCGTAACCACTGTTGCCCCAATAATAAATGCATAATACCCCAACTTGCTCTTGGACTCCGAAGTCTGATGGTCATAATAATCCGAGTTACGTCGGTAAAACCCCATCCATAACTCTCCGATCATATTCACAACAACCAATACAAAACGTTTAACAAGCCCCATGGTATTCGCATCTCCTCTCTAGATCGACCTTCTTCCATATTAAGTATAATTATCCTATTTAATTAAAACAAGTCACTCAAACTACTTTCGGTGCAATTCTGGTCGGTGCAGTTTCTTGCTCCATCAAGGTTAGGATATCAAATGCTTCCTGATCGGTGTGACCACACATCTCTTCCTCCGCCTGTAATCCACTGCATACCGCAGGACGCTCTTTTTGGCCAAAAATTCCGCAGCGATTATCATCCGTAAGCTGCACACAACGTACACCTGCCGGCTTGCCATGAGCCATGCCCGGTATCGGTGATGATATGGAAATCGCGATACAACATGCGGCACAGCCTGTCCTGCATTCCATACATATTCCCTCCTCATTTTAATACTTATAGTACTTACAATACGTGTTCAAAAAGACCGGTTTTCAGTACCAAGAAGATGGGATGAAGCTAGAAATGGAGTAGCGGAGCGTAGATAGAGCTACGTGAGCAACGGACATTTCGGCTGAATTCCATATTCGATGCTGATGATGCCATTAGGCATCCTTCGTAATCAAAAGCGGACTTTTTGAACTACCTCTTAATTATGAACGATTTATCCAGGTCCAGGTTCGAGCAAGCCCCTGAGCGATTCTGCGATTCATGGTTCGATTGGAAAAATACCCCCCATGACTTAGCGGATTCCAACTCATAGCCATGCCGCCAGAGTTCACTTCAATGTCTTCTTTGACCGCTTTCTCATAAGCGGGATCAATGGGGCGTAACGGATAACCCAGAATATCATCCCGATCGTAGAAGTTCACCCATTCCCCTTCCAGCCCGGCATAATACTGATTAATATGGGAAGAGGGCACCTGAATTGGGCAACTAAAGTCATGGTAACGCAAACTCCATAAAGGGAGGGTTGTACCAAACGAGTAAAAATGGGTCAGTGTGTCCCCCCGCTCCAAAGCCGAGTTCACATCCACTACCTCAGGAACACGACTGGAGGGATATTGCAGATCGTAGAAGAAGTTACTCGCGATTACGGCACCCAAACTATGGGCAACCACACAGAGCGGAGCTTCAGGTCCGTTACGCTGTGCAAGGGTATGCATCGCCTGATTCAACGTTCGATGCACGGCATCATAGTTATGGCCTTGATTTTCCACTGGTTGATATGCAACCGCATCAGCCAGATAATGAATGACAAATCGGCGCAACGCCTGATAGTTCAATCCCGGAGAGCTGACAAGCTGTTGAAACAGCGCCTCTTCCCGCTCCTCAAATACATCCGCCCAATATACAGGTTCGATATCCAGCATCTGTTTGGAGGCTCCAGGCAAGACCATCACCTTGTCCAATTCCTTATGCAAACAAGCAATCAGCTTGTCCGCGTACCCATCCTTCCGCATACCCAGCCCGTGAATAACCATCACCGCAATACGTGTCATGGCTCTCCTCCTCATCGATCTAGGAACTCTTTCTCCACCATATGAACGCCACGACTCGAACATGCCTGAAGCTTGCTTTGTCAGAAGAACCTTTCCAACCACCATTATTTTAAAAATGTGATTCTTCCATTTTATATACAGTTTACCATGATCGTCATGAAAATAACGAGCATACAGCAAAAAGGAGCTGCACATCATGCAGCCCCTTCATGTTGTTGTATTCAATTAACCTTTCAGATGAACCTTCAACACACCATTTTGATTGGATTTAACATCACCTGTGGTAACTTCCACCCGTTCAACCATATCCTGACCATCCGGAATGATAATCGGTGTAATCAGCGGGTATCCCGCGTCTTCAATGACCTTACGATCAAACTCCAACAGCTTTTGTCCAGCCTTTACATGCTCGCCAGCTTCCACATGCATGTTGAAACCTTCACCTTTGAGGGATACGGTATTAATCCCGACATGGATCAGAACTTGTAATCCACTCGCGTGTTCAAGAATCACCGCATGTTTACTTTTGATCACATGAGCTACCTGAGCATCAAACGGGGCAACAACCAGGTTGCCGGAAGGTTCAATCGCTACACCTTCACCCATCTGTTTCTCGGCAAAAGCCGGATCAGGTACTTGCTCCAGTGACACGGCCTGGCCTGTTAAAGGCGCCATGATTTCCAGCGTATTCACTGCTTCGTCCCCTACTTGAGCTGCACTACGTGTGCGCTGGTTTGGTTCTGTTTTGGCAGTGGAAGAGGTAACCACCGAGGCAGATTGCGATGTAGCCGCTGTAGGCTCAGCATCCGTTCCGTTGCTTGCATTACGATCTTCTTTTCTCAGTTTGGCTCTGCCAAACAGGACCGTAAGTACAAATGGTACAACCAGGACAATCGCCATGCCGATGAAGAAGACACCCCACTTGTTAGGGAAAATGGACAGGAATCCCGGTACGCCACCTACACCGATGGAGGTTGCCTGAACATTATTGATGGTCAGTAACACACCACCAATTGCGGAACCGACCATACCGAAAATAAACGGATAACGGTAACGGATATTCACTCCGAAGATCGCCGGCTCGGTTACCCCGAGGAAGGCCGATACGGAGGAGGTTGCCGCAAGTCCTCTCATTTTCTTCTCACGCAGAACAAGCATCATGGCAAGTGCTGCTGAACCCTGTGCGATATTGGACAATGCCAGCATCGGCCACAGGAACGTACCGCCCTGACTACCAATGAGCTGAACATCCACCGCGAGGAATGTATGATGCATACCGGTGATAACGAGTAAAGCGTACAGACCACCGTAGATCAGACCACCCAGCGCCGCGTATGAATCGTATACATAGATCAAGCCGGATGTAATTGCATTCGCAATCGCAAAGGTAACCGGTCCAATAATCGTAAATGCCAGGAAGCCGGTAACCAGCAACGTGACTGGTGCAACGACCAGCAGTTTAATGGAATCATGCACTCTTTTATTCAGGAGAATTTCCATCTTCGCAAGCAGATAGGCCGATACCAGTACTGGCAGAACCTGTCCTTGATAACCGATCTTCTCAATCTCCCAGCCGAACAGATTCCATGTTGGCACCGTGCCATTATTCACGGCATCAGCATAACCATATGCACTCAGCAGATCAGGATGTACCAGAATGAGACCCAGCACGATCCCGAGCAGCGGACTGCCGCCGAACCTTTTTACAGCTGCCCAACCAATTAGAGCCGGCAGGAAAGTGAAGGCTGTACTTGCAATCGTATTAATAATGGACGCAAGATCCTTCCAGGCTGGATAAACATCCACCAGTGATTTTCCATCAAAGAAAATGCCTGGACCTGTCAGAATATTGTTAATCCCGAGCAAAAGACCTGCCGTAATAATCGCAGGCAAGATGGGGATGAAAATATCCGAGAGTGTTTTGATCGCTCGCTGGATTGGATTTTGCTTTTTACCAGCAACCGCCTTCACATCATCCTTGGAAGAACGATCTCCCCCGGTAATCTGAATCATCTCATCGTAGACTTTATCTACCAGACCAGGCCCAATAACGACCTGGAATTGTCCTTGGGAAGAGAACTGTCCTTTGACCAGATCATTCTGATCCAGACTTTCGGTATCCACTTTACTCTCATCGTACAAGGCAAACCGGAGTCGTGTAACACAGTGCGTAGCAGCTTCAATATTCTCTTTGCCGCCGACTGCCCGGACAATCTCCTCAACCTGTTTTTTATCAATTGCCATAGTGTCACTTCCTATTTATAAAATGTGATTAGTCCTGTTGTGGCACAAGCCACATATAGGATGCATACGGGCTGAGAGAGATTTCCTGCGTCAGCGCAGGTGCTGCCTTCGTATTTCCTATGAGTAACTCTGCTGATTTGCCTGCAATGTGATCATTCCAGACCGCTTCCGGAAGTGAGAACGTGACGTCTCGTTTCCTGAAGTTGGATACAACAATCAGGGTGTCACTTCCATTGGTCCGTGCGTATGCGAATACATCCGGGTGTGCATCGTCCAAACGCTCATACAGACCGTCGATCAACACGTTTACCTGTTTACGCAGGGCAATCAATTTCCGGTAATGGTAGTAGATCGAATCCGGGTCAGCCAACTGCTGTTCCACGTGAATGGAAGGATACCGCTCATCCACCTTCAGCCAAGGTGTTCCCGTAGTGAAGCCGGCGTTCTGACTTCCATTCCACTGCATCGGTGTGCGGGAGTTGTCCCGGGAACGCTCCTTCACGATTTGGAATGCTTCTTCAGCGGATTTGCCTCGTTCTTCCTGAAGCAAGCGGTACATGTTCGTCGATTCGATATCGCGGAACTCGCTAACGTCATTCCAGACTGGATTCGGCATTCCGATCTCTTCACCCTGGTATACATAAGGCGTACCTTGCATTCCGTGTATCGTTGTCCCGAGCATCTTGGCACTCTCGGCACGATAGTCACCATCATCGGCGAATCGGGACAGTGCTCGCGGCTGATCATGGTTATTCAGGAACAGCGCGTTCCAGCCTCCACCGGCTTGCATGCCTGTCTGCCACTCACTGAAGAGCTGTTTCATCGCTTCAAAATCATACGGCATCAGTTCCCACTTCTGACCATTCGGATAATCCACTTTCAGGTGATGGAAGTTAAACGTCATCGAAAACTCGCGGGAAGCCGGGTTCGAATATTGGATACAATGTTCCAGTGTTGTGGAGGACATCTCTCCTACAGTCACCATGTTGTACGGTCCGAATACTTCGTCGTACATCTCGGTGATATATTCATGTACACGCGGTCCATCCGTGTAGTACTTTCGTCCATCCCCCGGTGATACGCTTCCATCATCATCCGGGAAACGCTGATCTTTAGAGATCAAGTTGATCACGTCCATACGGAAACCGTCTACACCTTTTTCGGCCCAGAACTTGATCATATCCCGTACAGCTTTGCGTACTTCTTCATTCTCCCAATTCAGATCTGCCTGCGTTTTATCAAATAAAGTCAGGAAATATTGTCCCGTCTGTTCATCATACTGCCAAGCAGGTCCACCGAACTTGGATTGCCAGTTGTTCGGCACACCGCCATCCGGGGCAGGATCTTTCCAAATATAATAATCCCGGTACGGATTATCCTTGGAAGAGCGGGATTGCTGGAACCACTCATGATCGGTCGAGGAGTGATTCACCACGATATCAATCATCAGTTTCATATCGCGAGCCTTCAGACCTTTCAGCAGTTCGTCAAAATCCTCCATCGTCCCATAATCCGGATTAATCCGGTAATAGTCCGCTACGTCATATCCATTATCATGCTGCGGGGATACATATACCGGCTGCAACCACACAATATCGATACCCAGATGCTGCAAATAATCAAGCTTCTCGGTTAATCCACGAATATCTCCGGTACCCGATCCGGTTGTATCATTAAAACTCTTCGGATATACCTGATACACCGTTGATGTCTTCCACCAAGATGACGGAGTTGTATTGTTAGAACTCATGTTAACGCCTCCAATAATTTGTATTGCTCTCATGTGATGTTCTCGGTTAACTTCATATCTATATTACATAACTAAACATGTATATACAAGTTGAAACTATAATATGGTTATTCTTCGCCTCTTCTACACATTCCCCATAAACCTTTCGTCTGTAACATTTATTTTGGAACCTGCGTTCGTGAACTCCATGATATCTGTATTGGAACAACAAAAAGCCGTCTGTTCTCCCCACAATGGGTGTAGGCAACAGACGGTCTAATTTGGTTGACTTGTGAATTGAATTTACTGTATGTCAGTCAATGATCCGTTGATTTAAAATGATACGGTTACTTTCACTTTACTAAGTCACCACAGTAGGCACACTGCCTCTTATGACATCTCCGCTGAAACTACGGCTTTTCCCTGTTTTTCCTGCATGTTTAACTTCAATAAAGATAATGCATCCTGTTCTTCCCTTTCCAGTTCAGCAGCACTGATCTCACCAGAGAGTACGGCACGCATTCGCTTCTGATCCAGCAGACCTTCCCATTTTGCCACCACAAATGCTGCAACACAGTTGCCCATCAAGTTGGTGAAGACACGCATTGTATCCATGAATCGATCTGCACCAAGCAGCAGAGCAACCGCTGCTACAGGAAAAGCATTGACGGCTA
This sequence comes from Paenibacillus amylolyticus, assembly GCF_050990605.1. GTDB lineage: Bacteria > Bacillota > Bacilli > Paenibacillales > Paenibacillaceae > Paenibacillus > Paenibacillus amylolyticus_H. The sequence goes on along the minus strand of NZ_CP158832.1, from coordinate 2,580,771 downwards.
CTGCCGTCGCTGACAGGGCCAAAAATGCGGAGCCAGGTACTCCTGCCATGCCCTTGGAACTTAACATCAACACCAGCAAAATCGTAATCTGCTGCATCAATGTCAGTTCAATGCCTACGGCCTGAGCAACAAAAACCGTGGCCAAGGATAAATAGATCGAAGCCCCGTCCAGATTAAACGAGTAACCCGTCGGCACCACAAGCCCCACAACTGCACGATCACATCCTGCCTTGGTTAGTTTGTCCATCATGCGTGGCATCACGACTTCCGATGATCCGGTTCCAATCGCAAGCATCACTTCAGAACGGGTATATTTCACAAATTGCAGGAAGTTCAGCCCGGTGATCCACCAGGCAGTCAATGCCAGCATGATAAGAAACAGCAGCGCTGCACCGTAACAAGCCAGAATAAGCAGACCAAAGGACGACAATGTGGAAGCCCCATAAGCACCTACTGTATAGGCCATGGCTCCAAATGCACCGATTGGCGCAAGTTTCATGATATAACCAATGATTCGGAACACAATTCCCAGTAAGTTCTCAATCAGCGTCAATACATTTTCTTTTGCCTTACTCTCTGTTGCTGCCAGTGCAACCCCGAACAGGCATGCCACGAGCAGTACTTGCAGAAGTGCATTTTGTGCAAAAGCATCCACAACACTTGTCGGAATAATATTCATGATAAACTCTACCGTATGCGGTAACTCGGAACCATTGGTTTTCGCTTCAATGCCGCTGGCGTCTATGGTTGAAGGGTCCACGTTCATTCCGGCACCTGGGCGAAGCAGATTGGCTGTTCCCAATCCAAGCACCAGCGCCACTGTAGTTGCAATCTCGAACCACACGATGGCTTTCAGTCCAATGCGACCTACCGACTTCAGATCCCCGATCTTGGCAATACCTGTCACAATGACCATAAATATCAGTGGTGCGATGATCATCTTGATCAATTTGATGAAACCTGTTCCGAGCGGTTGCAGCAAGCTCCCCAGATCCGGCCACAGAATGCCTACGCCAATCCCGATGATTACCGCTACAATAATTTGAAAAAATAATGATTTCACAAATGACATGAAAACTCCCCCTGTTGCGGTCAATTCGGATTTCCGTTTGGTTTCCGTGTAACTTTTTATATCATTCTAAACGGGAATTCAACAATGGAATTTCAATGTTTTTGTCATTTGTACCAACTATATCGGTGAAAATTGAACCTGAAACCGAAAAAAGACGAATATCACGTCAGTTATCTTGACGTGATATTCGTCTTTATCCATAAATCCATTTATTATTGAACAGCGGTTAAATGTGCATCAGAGGGTAATCGATTCTCCGGGGGCCAGCACACGGCCTTCCAACCCTTTTCCAGCCAGTTGTTGCACGAAGTGTTCCGCATCCTGACGTATTACCGGGAACGTATCATAATGAACCGGAATCGTCAGTTTGGCATTAAACCATTCGGCCGCTTGCAGCGCATCCTCAGGTCCCATGGTGAAATGTCCACCAATCGGCAAGAAAGCTACATCAATATCATGACGATCACCGATCATTTTCATATCCCCGAAGAGACTTGTGTCTCCGGCATGCAAGATCGTTTTACCACCAATAGTAATGATATATCCAGCAGGCAACCCTGCATACATGATCCGTTGTTCTTCTTCGAGCACAATCCCGGAAGTATGGAACGCCTGAATCATTTTGGCTTGAGCAAAATCAAGATCTACCGTGCCGCCCATGTTCATGCCGAGTGTATCCAGACCTTTCCAGGACATATATGTAGCCAATTCCACAATAGCCACAACTTTGGCGTTATTCGCTTTGGCAATAGGCTCAGCATCGAGGATGTGATCCATATGTGCATGTGTCAGCAACACAACATCGGTCTTGATATCTTCAGGCTTCGTGACGGCAAGCTCGTTGCCACGCAGGAAGGGATCAATGATCAGAGACTTTTCTTCTGTGCCCAGCTGTACACTGGAGTGACCATGGAACGTAATATTCAACAACTTGGATTCCTCCCGACATATGTTTTGATTATTTTGAAACCACTATTAATTATAAATCATAGCTCTTCACCAACGCAAAATTACGCTAGCCTCCGTGTCACTGCTGCTTACGATATACCCTTGCTTCATACGGCTGAAGCTGAATGGCACCTTCATCCGTAGAATAACGTCTGCTTACATTGCTGATGATCAGTTTTGATGTCTCCGTATTCCACCCTTCCGGCCAGTGCATCTCCGGTTCATGCCCACGGAAATTTAGAATGACCAACATCTGCTCATCATCCAGCGTTCGTGTATAAGCATATATATCCGGATCATCCGGCAGCAGCAGTTCATACGCGCCATGGATAAGCACTTTATGTTGTTTGCGAAGCGTAATTAGCTTCCTGTAATAATGCAAAATGGATTGCGGATCACTTTCGGCATCGGCTACATTAATCTCAGGATAATTATTATTTACCTGTATCCAGGGCTGACCTTGGGTAAATCCAGCGTGTTCCGTATCATCCCATTGCATTGGCGTGCGGGCATTATCACGACTCTTCAGCCAGATCGCCTGCATGACTTCATGCTTCGACTTACCTTGACTAATGTAATGATTATAATAATTTTTGGTCTCGATGTCCCGGTATTGTTCGATGTCCGGGAAAGCGACATTGGTCATGCCTATCTCTTCCCCTTGGTAGATGTAGGGTGTTCCTTCAAGTGTAAGCATCCATGTCGCCAGCATCTGAGCAGAACGCACCCGATATTTACCGTCATCACCAAAACGGGAAACCGGTCGGGGCTGATCATGATTACCCATGTAATTGGCGTTCCAGCCTCTACCATGCAAAACCGTTTGCCACCGGCTCATGATTTCTTTGAGATCTGTCAATTTCCATTCCTTATAGTTCCATTTACCAATTCCGGAGGATTTAGCATCGATAAACATATGCTCAAACTGGAATACCATATTAAGTTCGTCACGATCCGTCCCGACATAAGCCAAGGCCTGCTCAGGTCCAAGTCCCGAAGTCTCGCCAACTGTCATGGGGCCGTAAGGTTTCAGGATCATGTTATTCAGTTTCTTCAGGATGGAATGTACCTGTTCCAAGTTGGAAAAGAGCTGATACGCTGGAACTACCGGCAGATTATCCGGATTGTGGGCACTTGGCAGACCCTCTGCCTTGGCGATATGCGCTACTGCATCGAAACGAAATCCGTCGACCCCTTTTTCCAGCCACCAATGCACCATCTCATACATCTCTTCTGCCATCTGTGCATTGTTCCAGTTGAGATCGGGTTGCTGTTCCGAATACAGATGCAGATAATATTCATTGGTCTCGGGATCATGCTTCCACACCGAACCCCCAAAATAGGACTCCCAATTATTCGGCACCTGCCCATTTTTACCTGAACGCCAAATATAATAATCCCGCTTCGGATTCATCTTTGATGAACGCGATTCAGCAAACCAAGCATGTTCATCTGACGTATGATTCAGCACCAGGTCCATCATGATCTTGAGGCCACGTTTGTGTGCCTCTGCCAATAACCGATCAAAATCCTCCATCGTGCCATACTTGCGTAAAATGCCGTAATAATCACGGATATCATATCCGTTATCATGTCCTGGTGAATCGTAGATGGGACAGAGCCAGATCACATCTACGCCCAAATTCTCCAAATAATCGAGCTTCTCATAGATTCCCTGCAAGTCGCCATATCCATCCCCATCCGAATCTTTAAAGCTGCTCGGGTAAATCTGGTATACCACACTCTCTTTCCACCAAACGATGTCGCCCACCTCACTTTCATCTTTGTACTATATATAAATTGAACTAAAGGATATTTACACTGGACACTCCGATGACAGAATAACCTTCCGATCGCTGTTATCCCCAGATTTTATGAATTCCTCTTATAAGGAGAAAATCCGGAGATAGCGTATGCTTCCGATGCAGCTTTCTTTCAGAAAGCTTTTAGGCGAACACTTTCGCTTCTTCAGGTTATTTCTGTCCTCTCCGTTTCGTGTAAATGTTTAGTTCAATTTATATATAATCTCTGCTCACGATATAAATAAGCCGTTAATATGTTTTATCCGAAATGATTCCCTTGTAAACATTTGAAAGGGTTCTTATGCAAAAAGACCCGGTCATGGACCGCGATCTGCGGTCAATTCCGAGTCCTTTTTTGTGAACATAAGACTAACTTAAATCCGACGTAACCGATCCATGCACCCATTGTGTTCAGAATAATGTCATCCACATCAAACGAACCTACACGTGCAATCAATTGTGTGACTTCAACACCCAGCAGAAGCAAAACAACTGTAGATGTAAAGGTCAGGAACGAACGGCACTTCCGAAACAGCCATGGAATCCAGATGCCCAGCGGAATGAACAATACGATATTGCCAAACAAATTCTTCACCCAGGCATCTGTATGGTATCTCTCCCTCTCCAATAGAAGTGGCCGAATGGTCTCAAAGGGTATGAGATTATATTGATAATGCATGCCCGGCGTTCGGCCACTGACAAACAGTAAATTGCCCATAATCAGTATGTAAAGCACTGCCATGCAAGCAACAATTAATAGCATCCACTTGGAGTGAAGCCATGACTTTTCGCTCATTCATCCCGTCCTCCGAGCTTTTTTTCCGCGAAGCGGTAGGTCTATTTTAACGGGATATAGATCTTCATGTCCAATTGTTCAGGGGTCGATTTCCAGACATCTGTCACTTCAAAGTCCGGCCCTTCCCTCCGTTCATAGTTGGACTGAGGCAGCCAGCTGCCATAGATCATTTTCCGAATATCCTGCCCGGAGCCTTCCACGGTGAACTCTGCATACAAACCGCCCGGAATTTCAATTGAGGTAAAACCGGGCTCAAGTACCTCAGATGCTCCACTGCTTTCTTCCCCTACGATAAAAGAAAATGCACCATCCTCTTCAAAATGACAGGCCACACCATAAGCCATATCAGGACGTGATCTCTCCGGGATCGCCATAAATCTCTGTTCCAACCCAAAATCGTGATAAAATCCGGGTATTTCAGCATAATGCTGATTGTCATTCAGGTTCGTCTTATATTCATAGCCGACAATCCAGTTCGGTTCCCTTGTGACCAGACGGGGTGTGTTCATATGGAATGTTCCATCAAGTGAAGTGCGATAGTCATTAAAATCAATGCTCTGTTGCATCTTCAGAAGAGACAACTGATCCGCTTCCAGCTTGCGCAGCTTCGCGGGTGTCATTCCAAAGTAGGCTGAAAATGCACGGGTAAATGCCTCTTGGGATTGATAGCCAAAGTTCATCGCAATGCTCAATATGCCTTCCGATGTTCCCAGCAACATCCCAGCAGCTTCCGTTAATCTGCGTCTGCGTACATATTCCAGTACCGTGAATCCGGTGATCGCCTGGAATAAACGCTGAAAATGAAACGCCGAAAAACTCGCAGCAGCGGACGTCTCTCTAATATTAAAATCATCTTGCAAATGCTGCTCCAGATACTCAATAGCAAGCTGAATTCGTGTGTAATGATCCATAGTGGCGGCTCCCCAATCTCAATTCGAAATATCAAACGATTACTTATGTAGTATGACTGAGATCCAGCTCACTTTTTTGATTTTGTGTGCGAACTTGTATGATGAAAGATACGTGAATTGCACTTCACTTCATTTTTGAATGTCACTATGATTCACTTTAAGCCAAAATCCCCTTGCTCTACAAGGAGATGCTCTCTACACTGATTGATTAACCAGTAGAGATCACTCTTGTGAACAAGAGGACATGTTTGTCTAACAATCTATCCTTAACCTTTCCAGTTCCCGGACACGGGATGAATACCCCAGATATCTGTAGCATACTCACTAATGGTACGGTCACTGGAGAATATACCGGAGTGCGCCGTATTTAATATTGCTTTTCGAGTCCAGCCCGGAATATCCCGATACGCCTGGTCAATGGCAGCATGCGCATCTGTATAAGCAGCGAAATCACGCAATACAAAATACTCGTCTCCATGGGCCAGCAAGGAGTCATAAATATCCCAGAACTCCCCATCACGATAACAGAATGCGCCTGGATGTACTAATTGCTCCACGACCTCGCGAATGCGTTCATCATGCTGCACAATCTCATTCGGACGATAGCTGCCTGAGCGATAATACTCAAGCACTTCGTCTGCACGCAGACCATAGATGAACATATTTTCCTCTCCAACTTGCTCTGCCATCTCCACGTTGGCTCCATCCATCGTGCCAATCGTCAAAGCACCGTTCATCATAAACTTCATGTTGCCCGTACCAGACGCTTCCTTACCTGCAGTTGAGATCTGTTCACTAACATCCGCAGCAGGAATGATTTTCTCTGCAAGAGAGACGGAATAGTTCTCGAGGAAAAATACCTTCAAGCGGTCATTCACGGCCGCATCCCGATTCACCGTGTCAGCGACGGTGTTGATCAGCTTGATAATTTTCTTGGCAAAATAATAACTCGGCGCTGCCTTGGCACCAAAGATGAACGTACGTGGTACCATATCAAACGAAGCATCATTCTTAAGTCGATTATACAGATGCATAACATGCAGAATGTTCAACAGCTGCCTTTTGTACCCGTGTAGCCTCTTCACCTGTACATCAAAGATGGAATCCGGATTCACTGCTGTTCCGGTATGATCCACAATATACGAAGCAAGCCGTTCTTTGTTGTGCCGCTTAATTGAACGGAACTGCTCTTGGAATGATGTATTATCCGCAAAGCCTGCCAGTTGGTTCAGCTTGCCCGGCTCCGTTATCCATTCATTACCGATGGTATCCGTAATCAGATCCGACAGTTTGGGATTGGCATGCATCAACCAGCGGCGATGGGTAATCCCATTGGTTTTGTTATTGAAACGCTCTGGATACAGTGCATAGAACGGAGCCATCTCGCGCTCTTTCAAAATCTCGGTATGCAATGCCGCCACACCATTCACGCTATGACTGCCTACAATGGCCAGATGCGCCATCCGAACCTGATCGTTTGCAACAATCGCCAGATGCCCTATGCGATCCTGATCTCCTGGATACCGATCCAGCAGCATGCCACAGAAGCGTTTGTTGATCTCTTCAATGATCATATAGATCCGCGGCAGCAGCTTGCTAATCATGGCTACAGGCCATTTCTCAAGCGCCTCACTCAGCGTTGTATGATTGGTGTACGAAACAGTACGTGTAGTGATATCCCATGCTTCATCCCAGCCATAACCCTTCACATCAATCAGGATGCGCATCAGTTCTGGAATAACCAAGGTTGGATGCGTGTCATTAATATGGAAAGCCACTTTATCAGGCAAACGATCATACGGTAGCTCCAGCTTGTTAAACGTACGCAAGGCGCTCTGTACGCCTGCCGAACACATGAAGTATTGCTGCTTCAATCGCAGCAGCTTTCCTTCGTACTGGGAATCATCCGGATATAGAAACTCCGAGATCGATTCAACCGATCGGCTATAATCCAGATAACCGTAGTAGTTCGAAGGGGTATCGAGTGAAGTCTCGCGCTTCGGCTCGGCACTCCATAGACGCAATGTGTTCACATGCGTTTGACCATAACCGATGACAGGCACGTCATAGGGGATCGCTACAACCGATTCGGCATCTTTTGTAACAAACTGATATTCCCCATCCTGCTCGTAAGCTTCAACCCGGCCCCAGAACTGGACTTCCACCTTTTTGTCTGGACGGCGGACTTCCCATTCATTACCTTTATCCAGCCAATTATCGGGTAACTCTACCTGATTGCCATTGATGATTTTTTGCTCAAATAACCCGTATTTGTACCGAATGCCGCATCCATGTCCTGCATATCCGAGTGATGCGAGTGAATCCAGGAAACAAGCAGCGAGTCGTCCCAGACCTCCGTTACCGAGTCCTGCATCTGCCTCCTGTTCTTCCACCTCTTCCAAAGAGAAGCCCAGCTCAGCCAGACTGTCACGGACCAATTCCAATTCATTCACATTCAGCAGATTGTTGCCAAGCAGACGTCCAATCAGGAATTCCAGCGAGAAGTAATACACTTGTTTATCCTGACGCTGCTTGAACCCCTGATTCGACGCTGCCCAATCCTGGCCTGCATATTCACGAATCATGCTCCCCAGTACATGGTACACGTCTTCCTGTGTTGCTTCTTCAATCGGTTTGCCCAATTTGCTGACCAGATTCCGTGTAAAGATACTCTTGAACGTTTCCTTGTTGTCAAACAAAAGTAGGTTCCTCCCGGAGAAATCCTGCAGGATGATGGCGGTCCATACACTCAGTTGCGCATGAGTGCCAAACCTTTAAGTGCTACACTTTCGGCTAAAAGCCCGTTCCGGTGACGAATCGTTCTTATGATCGCTGTTGTCTCCATATTTTCTCGATTAAACTATATTTATTGAACTAAATGATATTTACACCGGCCACTTCGATGACAGAATAACCTTCCGATCGCTGTTATCCCCAGATTTTTTGATTCCTTTTTAAAAAGGGAAAATCCGGGGATAAAGGCGCACGCTGCGCTTCTTCAGGTTCTTTCTGTCCTCTCCGTTTTGTGTAAAAGTTTAAGTTGAATTTATATAGTACAAGATTGAAATCAGGTGACAGTCTACGCTTCTTCAGAATCGATTTCGTCCCCTCCACTACGTTTGCACGTATGAAGTAGCTTTCTCGGGTGGCACACCGATGCTTAAAAATGTACGAACCTTAAATCCATCCTACAGGATTTTTATTTTATATATATTTATAGAAGATATCGGTTACGTGCGGGCATTAGATAATAGTACTTTTCGCTAAAATGTATGGATTCGACGGGTCACCAATCAGCGTCTGTCCTCCGGTCAGCTTCACGTCTTTATCGAGAATGACGTTCTCAAGCACGGTCCCCTCACCAATGTAACATTTCTGCATGATGATGGAACCTTTTATTTTGGCACCCTTGGCCACCTGTACACCACGGAACAGAATACTGTCCTCCACTTCTCCACCTACGATGCAGCCATTGGCAAGGAGTGAATGTTTGACATCTGCAGTATCCAGGTATTTGGCAGGGGCTTCATATTTAATTTTGGTCTGAACGGGATCTTCCTTGAAAAGTTGCTCATACTGGCCTGTATTCAACAGATCCATACTGTTGCGATAATAACTGTCAATGGAATTGATAACTGCGTGATAGCCATCATATGCATAGGCAGCAATATTCAATCCATCCGGATTCTTTTGGATAACATCCCGGAAGAAATGACTCTCGCCATGATCAATGCAGCGTTGCACCTGGCGCAGGAACAATTCCTTTTCCATGATGAAAATTTCTGTATATATATTCGGGTGGTTAGCGCTTTGGTGAATGTCCACCACGTTACCGTCCCCGTCATGGTCAACTTTGACACAGGCATCATGCTCAGGCAGCAGCTGATCTACTTTTTTGCAGACCAGTGTAACGTCCGCTCCTTTACTGATGTGATACCTGTAGACATCCTGGAGATCTGCTTTGGTCACATGGCGACTACCCGCATGCACAACATATTGTCCTGCCCCTCTGTGGAAAAAGTCCAAATTGTTATGGAAATGCTGCAAGTCCCCCTGTGATGTATCTGTTGGATCATTCCAGTCTGGTGGCAAAATAAACATGCCCCCATGCTTGCGATCCAAATCCCAAGGCTTACCGTCACCAAGATGGTCCATCAACGAGCGATATTTTCGCCGTACAAATACACCAATACTCTCAATACCTGCATTCATCATATTGGATAGAACAAAATCGATCAGACGGTAACGCCCGGCATAAGGCACCGCGGCTCCGCAGCGAAAGTACGTCAATTCCTTCAATTCTTCAAGTTCATGGTCAAGGTTAATAACTCCAATCAATTGTTTCATCGCATGCACCGTCCTTTTAACTTCAATTAGGCCTTGCTGGTGATTCCTTGGCGAAGCTGACGTTCCAGTTCTTCCTGATCCACGAGCAATATATCACTCTCATCTCCCGGTGCAGGCGAAATCTGTGTTCCATCAGGAATAACCAATCCTTCTGAGATAATAGCTCGGTAAATGCGTACATTTTGCCCGATTTTCACTCTTGGCATAATGACCGAATCGATAACAGCACTGTTCTCCCCAACTTCTACCCCGTAGAAGAGAACGGAATGGTTGACCTCACCGTGCACCACACTACCTTCACTGATAATGCAATTTCGCACCTTGGCCGATGGCGAAATGTATTGGGCAGGTTGGTTCGGATTACGTGTAAATATACGCCAGTCCGGATCATTCAGATTAAACGGTGTATCTTCGTCCAACAGGTCCATATTGGATTCCCACAGACTGCGAATGGTACCTACGTCTTTCCAATAACCTTCGAATGGATATGCATATAAGGATTTTTCGTTTTCAAGCAACAAAGGAATAATATCTTTACCAAAATCATAGGAGGTGGATGCCTGTTGTTCGTCCTGGATCAGGAAACGTTTCAGTACATCCCACTTGAAGAGATAGATACCCATGGAAGCAAGTGTGCTCTTAGGCTCAGGAGGTTTTTCTTCGAATTCATAGATGCTATAGTCATCGTTGGTGTTCAGCACCCCGAACCGGCTGGCTTCTTCTAATGAGACATCAATGACCGATATGGTGCAATCCGCATCTTTTTCTTTGTGATACTGGAGCATTTTTTCGTAATCCATCTTATAGATATGATCCCCTGACAGAATGAGCACATGCTCAGGATCGAATTGTTCAATAAAGTTCAGGTTGCGGAAGATCGCATCCGCTGTGCCACGGTACCAGTTGCTTCCGTCTTCACGTTCATGTGGAGGAAGTACATATACCCCTCCGTTTTTCCGATCCAGATCCCAGTCACTGCCAATGCCAATATAGGAATGTAAGACAAGTGGTTCATATTGAGTCAATACACCCACTGTATCAATACCAGAATTAGAGCAGTTACTCAGCGGAAAATCAATGATTCGGTACGTGCCGCCAAAATATACTGCCGGCTTAGCAAGTGATTTGGTCAATCCTTTTAACCTCTTACCTTGCCCTCCGGCAAGTAGCATCGCTACAACTTCTTTTTTCGCCATCATTACAGCCTCCTCCACGTGCATTCGTTCTGATTCATTTCAGAGCCCATAATCGATATTCTGTTGTGTGGACACTGTTGTCTTGATTAGGAGCATGCTGTACAGATGTGTAACTGGATGAATCTTATTGCAGTTGAACTTCTTGGATTGTAAAGCCTGAAATAGAGATGATGCTGGTGTAGAATTGCTTGACTGTCTTACAGAGGTGAATGTTAGATGCAGAACTTAAGGTGTAGCTCGTGAACAATGTAATAGACTACTCCTACTTAACATTAAACACGAAACGGACTGGGGAATCTTACTGGAAAACTTCGACATCAAGTTAAGGACGAGATTATCCCTTCTCGTGCCGCTGTTATTCATATTGTATTCGATAAAAGGGAATCAAACTCCTTTAGTTTTTGTGCAATCATTAGATGGGAAAAAAAGTAAACAGAGAGAGTTTACATGACAAAAAAGCCGACTTTCGATACCGGCTCATTTTGTCTGAAACAGTCTATATAATTTTGCGGAATAGCTCCATCACTTCATCCTTGGACGGTTGATAGGGATTGCCTGGTGCACAGGCATCTTTCATCGCATTATCAGCAAGCAGTTCCACATCGGGATCTTTCACACCCAGTTCAGACAGTTTCTCAGGGATCCCGACTTCCTTCGATAGCTGACGTATGGCCTCAATGACGTAATCGGAACACTCCTCATCACTTCTACCCTTCACATCCATACCAATCGCTTTGGCTATATGACGGAATTTGCCGGGTACATGCTTGGCGTTTAACTCCTCCACATAAGGGAGCAACATGGCGTTACAGACACCATGCGGCAGATCATATACGCCACCCAGTTGATGCGCCATCGCATGAACATAACCCAGGCCCGCATTATTAAAAGCAATCCCGCCAAGGAAACATGCATACGTCATATGTTCCCGCGCTTCCAGATCACTGCCGTCCCTCACGGCTCTTGGCAAATATTCAAAGATCAGTTCAACAGCTGCTGCAGCTGTCGCACTTGTCACTGTAAATCCACCCGGTGTAACCATCGCTTCCACCGCATGGGTCAAGGCATCCATTCCTGTGGCCGCTGTAAGACTTGCAGGTTTGCTGAGCATCAGCTCCGGATCATTAACCGACAGGGAGACCAGACTATTGCGGTCCACCATCACCATCTTCACTTTACGTTCCTCATCTGTAATCACGTAGTTTATTGTCACCTCGCTCGATGTGCCAGCCGTTGTGTTAACCGCCACAAGTGGCACGGACTTATGTTTCGATTGATGAAATCCTTCATATTCACGGATATGCCCACCGTTCGTAGCTACAATGCCAATGCCTTTGGCAGCATCCTGCGGTGAACCTCCGCCTATCGATATAATGGCGTCACAGCCATGATCCTGGAATACTTGAAGTCCATCATGTACATTCTGACATGTTGGATTAGGCTGAACCTCATCATATACGACATAGTCTAACCCTGATTTTCTTAATATAGACAGTACCTGTTCAGCAACGCCTGAAGTAATCAATTGACGATCACTTACAACCAGCGCTTTGCGAATACCCATCTGTTCAATCATCTGACCTGCTTCGAGTAAACAGCCTCTACCCATCAAGTTCACGGGCGGAACATAATATGCATATGTTGCCATCTGAACCAGCCTCCTGTAACCCCTGATTTACTATTTACATTGTAACTGAATCCGTTTTCAGATATAGTGAAATAAATCACAATGAACCGATAAATGTTACACTGAGGTTGATTTTTACCCGTAATGAAAAAGACGACCCAGACACCCGAAGGTCTCCAAGCCGTCTTACCTATTTATCTTAAAGGTTTATCCACTACTTATACCTTACGAAGGTACTTTCATGAAAAGCATCCTCACGAAGCCTTACAGCGCCTTATCGTTCACTCCATCAAGCCATGCCTCAATATCGCCAATTACGGAGGATACACAGCCATCCTCAAATGGTGAGTTCAATCCAGCCAATTCAACCAATCCGGTGAAGGACAAGCTTCCTCCCGCTTTGCATAATTTCAGATAGTCAGCCCATGCGGACTTCATATCCTCATTGCTGCGTTTCCAGAACTGGAATGCACAGATTTGTGCCAACGTATAGTCAATGTAATAGAATGGCGATGAGAAAATGTGACCCTGCTTATGCCAGAAACCACCCTGCTCCAGATACGCATTATCTTTGTAATTGATGTGTGGCAGATAGGTCTTCTCGATGTTACGCCATGCCTGCTTACGCTCCGCTGGTGTTGCATCCGGATTCGCATACACAAAATGCTGGAATTCATCCACAGCTACACCATACGGAATGAACAACAGACCGGAAGACAGGTGATCAAACTTGTACTTGTCCGTGTCTTCCTTGAAGAACAACTGCATCCACGGCCATGTGAAGAACTCCATACTCATGGAATGAATCTCAGCCGATTCATATGTCGGCCAGTTGTACTCAGGCACTGCAAAATCCCGGCTCTCATACACCTGGAAAGCATGACCTGCTTCATGTGTCAATACATCAATATCACCTGATGTACCATTGAAGTTGGAGAAGATAAACGGCACTTTGTAATCGTTCAGGAACGTACAATATCCGCCGCCCTGTTTACCTTTTTTGCTTACCAGATCCATAAGCTCGTTTTCGGTCATCATCTGGAAAAATGCATCCGTCTCTGGTGATAATTCAGCGTACATTTTTTTACCATTATCGATAATCCAGTCCGCGTCACCTTTAGGTGTCGGGTTACCCGTCTTGAAGCTGAAGCCCTGATCGTAATAATACAGTGTATCCACATCGATCCGATTACGCTGACGCTCTCTGAGCTTGGTCGCCACAGGTACAATGTAATCACGAACTTGTGCCCGGAAATTAGCTACCATCTCTGCGTTGTAATCTGTGCGGTTCATGCGATCATAGCCGAGTTCCACATAGCTTGGATAGCCCAGTTTCTTCGCGATCTGTGTACGTACTTTAACCAGTTCATCGTAAATGCGATCGAACTCAGCCTCATGTCCAGCCATGAAAGTGTATCTGGCTTCCGAAGCACGCTCACGCATGGAGCGATCCGTGGATAGTTCAAATGGATGAAGCTGTGGCAACGTGCGCTCTTCACCTTCGAACGGAATTTTGGCCGATGCGATCAACTGATTGTATTCTGTGGATAGTTTGTTCTCCTTCTGGAGTTCTTCAATAATCTCCGGGCTGAATGTTTTCAGTGAAAGATCCGCCAGCTGGAACAGCTGTGAACCCCATTTTTGTTCCAACTCATTGCGGAATTTGGAGTTAACCAGTGCACGGTAAAAATCCGTAATATATTCCTGTACAATTGGTGCATTCTCATCCAGAAATTCATTCTCCGCCTTGTAAAACTCATCATTGGTATCAATCGAATGACGGATGTAGACCAATTGTGCTTGTGTCTCAAAATCACTGCGCAGCGCGTTAATCTGATCCATAAACTCGCTCTGTTCTTCAACCGTTGCCGCAGCTTCGAAACCGCTCAACAGCTCACGAAAAGATGTTTTGATGTGTTCCAGATTCGGACGTGTATACGTATACTCACTAAATTTCATTTATGTACACCCTTTCCTGTTTGGCAGAATTTCGGGAATATCCCGAGTTAAACTACCCCCTATTATACAAAAGAGCAGCTAAAAAATCCCATAATTACGAAAAATATTTGTCCATCGGTCAAATTGTACAACATGAATGGTTACATATATTACGTGCTTATGTAAGGTCAGTGCCTCAAAATTTTTCCCACACAAATAAGCCCGCCTCGCGTTAGCGAAGCCAGCTTATAGGTTGTCTCTCTTCTTTTCACATTTAAACAATATTAGCTTTGGTCTTTATCCATAATCTGATAGAACCAGCCCATTCCGACCATGCCCACGACCATAATAACGGCCATAATAATGATATATGTCATGAATGTAACCTCCCTGCTTCCGTATATTCATCACACTACTACTAGTGTACACGGTGAAGCGCCATTTGAGTTGACCGAACATTGACAAAAATACGAAATCTTTAATTTTAATATATTGATTATTTCCCCAATCACACTAAATCATACTTTCCTCACTGCACCGTGCAAAGTTTCATCCACCAAGCTTACGGTGTATACTATACTTCTATGAAATGGAATTTGGATTTTTACGCAGAAAGGTTGAAAGACATGTTAACTCGCATCCCCTTACGTCAGCTATTTCTTACTGTTTTACTAGCCCTTATGTTATCTGTTTTATCCGCTTGTGCTGATGGAGAAGCCCATCTAACGGTAAATATGGATGGATCAACGGACCTGGATCTCAATCTCAACGTCAAGAGCTCCGCTCTTGGTAAGATCGGACAAGACAACCTTATGCCTCTGATCGCAGATGCATTGAATCGAAATAACTTCCAGGCAGAGGTTACGGAACAGGGGGATCAGAAGCAGCTCACAGCGACCACCCATTATGAGAAAAGCAATACGACCAGCTTGGATACATCCGAGTTACCACCTGGGATCAAGGTAGAACAATCTACTTCGCCCGGCTTCTTCACTTCCAAGATGCACATTACAGCAGAAGCCGATCTCATGGAATCCATGCCGGATGGTGAGATCAAAAATCAGATTAACAAGGTGCCTAACTTTCTTAAGAATCTCTTGTTAAAAGATGTTAACTTTGACTTTAAATTATCTTTGCCCATCAAGGCAGCCGATTCCAATGCGGATCAGGTGGAGGATGGCGGAAAAACGCTCATTTGGCACGTTTCACCCCTCCAGATGAATAAACTGGATCTGACTGTACAGGTTCCCAATATCCGAAATATCATCATTATTGCAGTCCTTGGCCTCTTGTTAATCGTTGCCCTGTTAATCTGGATTTTCGTTCGCAGAAAACGTGCCAGACAGCACCAAACCGTACGACCACATCGCGGAAAACGTTAATTCCATGACGACATTTTCATTTGTACTTGCCAAACGGTGTTATGGATAGTAGAATACATCCGTACTGTGTGAACGGTTAATTTTTTATTAAGCAAAGCTAAAGAGGTGACAGGTTTCATGAATATCCGCGAATGCCCACTACCTGGTATCGGAGTTAAGTACCAGTTTGATACAAAGGGCGGCCATCAGTTAGTCATTATTGTACATGAGGACGGACGCCGTGAATTATTCTCCGTTGATCCACAAGACAACGAAGAACTCACTCTGATTGCAGATTTGGAAGATGACGAATGCGTAACCCTCTCCGGCTTAATCGGAGGCTGGTCGTAAATGACAGAATAACCTGTACCTTGAATTTCAAGGCGCAGGTTATTTTTCTGTTACTTTACCTTTTGAGAGCGAATATATGGAACCCATGTATTTAGTACGCGGCTAATCTCCGTGGAATGAAACGGTTTGCTGATAAAGTCCTGCATCCCGCATTTCAGACACTCCTCACGGTCACCGGCGCCTGCAAAAGCTGTAATCGCTGCAATAACCGGTATTTCTGGATGGCTCTGTCTGATTCGACAGGTCGCTTCAATCCCATCCATAACTGGCATTTGAATATCCATAAACACCAGGTCATATTGAACCTTGTTCAATGAATCAATGGCCTGTGCCCCATTCTCAACGATATCACATACTCCGCCAAACTTGCGCAGCATCTCCTGCAACAGATGACTGTTGACCGCTTGATCTTCAGCAATCAATATTTTGAGGTCATGGGCAAGACTGGCTCGATCCAATTGCAGTTCATCATTCTGGGTGATTTCGATCGGGTCATTACCTTCCTCTTGCCAACGCTCCACTACGAGGGTGAACTGGAACTCTGCTCCCTCACCGATCTCACTCTGTACGCCAATCGCTCCACCCATTAATTCCACCAGTTTCTTGCTGATCGCAAGCCCCAGTCCTGTCCCGCCAAACTTGCGATTGATGGCCGGATCAAGCTGTGAGAAGGATTGGAACAACTGATGCTGCTTTTCTGTTGGAATACCGATTCCTGTATCTCTTACTTTAAAGGTCAACATCAGATTGTCCCGACCATGCTCATCCGAAAAATCAGCACCAACGCTTACCTGAATACGACCCTGCTCTGTGAATTTAACAGCGTTACCCACCAGATTAATCAGAACCTGCCGGATTCGTGTCTCATCCCCCCGAATTCGCTCAGGAATGTGATCCGACACTTCACAAAAGAGTTCAATATTTTTCTCTGAGGCCTTCAGCGCAAACAGTTCAATCACTCCACCCAGCATCGCTTTAATATCTACAGGTGCGCGCTCAAGGTCCATTTTGCCTGCTTCGATTTTGCTGAAATCCAGGATTTCATTCAAAATGTACAAAAGAGATTCGCCGCTATCAATCATGATTTCTGCAAAGCCTTTCTGTTCATCATTCAGCTCGGTTTCCATTAACAGATGGGCCATGCCCATGATGCCGTTCAATGGCGTACGAAGCTCATGACTCATGATGGCGAGAAACTCGGACTTTGCTCGGTCTGCATGCTCTGCTGCTTCCTTGGCACGTATGATGTCCTTTACAGATGTCATATCACGGAAAACCAACACTGCCCCGCGGGTTCTACCCTGATCCATAATCGGCTTCAATTGGAACTCCGCCAGGAAACTGGACCCATCCGCTCTCCAGAATACGGATTCGGTACGCGGCAGACCTCGCCCCTCACGAACAGCCTGCAAAATCGGTGTATCTTTGGATGCATACGGGATACCTTCGCTCTGCATTTGAATCATCAATTCTTCAAGTGGTCTACCATTTATTTCACTCGGACAGAAGTTCATGATCTCCGCAGCGGCCGGATTGGCAAAGTTCAGATTCCCATCCAGGTCCAGTCCAATCACGCCTTCAGATATGCCATTCAAAATTAATGCCCGTTCATAACTAAGATTCTCGATTTCTTCGACATAATGTTTGGAGGCTGTAATGTCACTGGTAATCCCGTAGACCCCGACAACTTTGTCCTCAAGTATAATAGGAACATTAATCACATTTGTTTCAATTCGCTGTCCATTTTTGTGTATTAGACCTATCTCGTAGCTCTGTGCAGCGCCCTTCACCGTCTCTTCAAAATGATATCGAGTCTTCTCCAGATCCACAGGATCAATGAGGTGATCAAAAGGTCGGCTCAGCAGCTCCTCCTTGCTGTGTCCCGTCAATTGTTCCTGACCCACATTGGCTTTCAGCAGATTGCCTTCCAGATCAAGAGAAGCCACACCTAGAGGATTACAGTCAAATAATGATCTGTACTCCTGCATGCTTAACTGTTGTTGTTGACTATCTGTGATATCACGTGTCACAGCAACCATCTCCATCAGTTCACCTGAATCGTTATATACATAATGCGTAATGGTATCTGCCCATACGGTAGATCCATCCTTATGCTGAAGTCGATAACTGATTCGTTTGGGAGCCAGACCCCTCCTCTGTTCTTCCACGTACGCTTCAACCAAAGGCACATCTTCCGGATAGATGACGTAGGTTCCTGGCTGACCAATTATTTCTTCCCTTTCATATCCCAACATACTTTTGCAGGCATCCGATACATATTTGATTGTACGACTTGAATCGGCTTGATGTATGGCAATCAGGTCCAATGATGACTCTGCCATCAGACGGGAAATGCGACTGCTCTCTTCCAATTGCTTGCGCTGTATAATAAGGCGTTCCTCTGCATCCTTTTGTTTGGTAATATCAGCGGCTTGTACCAACAGATATAAAGGTTCACCATTCGTTTCATCCCTAACAATGCAAGCTCTAATGGTTGCCCATAATAACGAACCGTCCTTTCGTTTCAGGCGAACCTCCGTCTCGTACATCTCACTTGTTTCATGGGTCATTTCCCAGAACTTGCTGCGAAATTCCTCCATGTGCAGATCTTCTTCGTAAATCATATGTATGACCGACGTATCGATCAGTTCATCTTCACTGTATGCAAGCATCCCGCAAAATGCAGGATTAAGCTGCAACCACCGTCCATTTACATTCGATGCGACAGCAATGCCGATTGGTGCGTGCGTATACAATTGTTCGAACAGAGATCGGCTCTCTGTAATGGATTTCGACATTACATGTCCTCCTTTATGAGATTCTGAATGTATTCCGTATGAATAGATCGACCTGAACATAACTTCATCTATAGAGTACTACCCCAAATGCCATGATTGATAAACGGGTTCGGACAAAATCCCTGCATGAATCGACATATTTACACGTCACGTCATATACTACACAATACCCGTGCTCTCCCGATTATACAATGTTGAATACTCGAATAGGAACGGAGGTTATGGATCATGATCATTGTTGCTAATCAACCCGCCCAGCTGAATCGCTCGGAATGGTCTGATTTTGAATGGTATTGGTTACAGCAACTCCAGAATCGCCCTACAAGGTATGTGTACCAATCCATGGATCATCTTCGTTTTGAGTGGGACTTACGAGGCTCTCTCGTGGATGCAGCGGAAGGTCTGGATCGTAGCGGGGTGAGCTTTGCATCCTTCGAAAAATCCAGATGTAATCCTGCCTACTGGAATCGTAATGCGGAAGGTGGGTTCGAGCTAAGATCAAACGTGACCCCCGCCGACGGCATCCGGGATATCTGGAGGAATGGACACTTATATGCCTTTGAATGTGCAACAGCCACCGTTATTGTGCTGTACGGTGGCGTGCTGGGAAGCATTCGCGAAGACGCCTTTAATTCCCTGTTTCGAAATCTGTTACTCTTTGACTGGCATTATGACAGTGACCTGCGATTAACCGAAAAAAACGGTAGCGAAACCGCCCTGCCAGGGGATGTACTGTATTTCAAAAATCCGGATGTTTCTCCGCAAACCCCCGAGTGGCAGGGAGAGAATACAATCATGCTGCGTGAGAACTGGTATTATGGTCATGGCATTGGTATTGCAAGCGGCGAAGAGATTATACGTACCCTGAATCAGTTCCGGATTCCAGGTAGCCGGGTCTCCGCCTACTTAATGGATATGGTTATCTATCCAGACTTCTTTTATTTATCTCGATTCGCCAAAAACAGCCAGAATAATATTGCTGCTGGTTCTACGCCTGTATTACCCGGACAGTTATATGTACGACTTGGCGGCAGCCGGTATTTACGCAGCTGAACTCCTGGAACGGAAACGGCTTTTGCATTAAATTGTACGACACCTAAAAGAAGTGACGACAAATAAGCCCAATACAGCAGCAGTTCGACTGCCACCTCATTGGGCTTTCTTCACATCCAAAGATCATTATTGTATCGACATTGGCCTACCTTTGCGCTACATCAAGGATCGCTCCTGGCAGTTTACGCATTCGGGTCCAGTTGCACAACAACCTGTTTACCACTTACCTGAACACCCGTTGTTTTGCTACCGAATTCAGCCAGCGATTTACTCAGTTGCTCTGCCCACTCCTTGCCTGCAACTCCTTCTTTGGCTCCATGCACCTGGATGACGAGTTTTACCGAATCACCCTTCTTCAGAATGCGCTCCGCTTGAGATTGCTTCGTATCCCGGTCATGATCCTCCATCGCAAGGTTCAAGCGAACTTCCTTTACTTTACGTTTATCCGGGGATTTACTCGCTTTTTTCTTCGCCTGCTGCGCTTCCGCTTTGGCCGCTCCTGCGCCAATCAGCTTGCATGGCGGTGGACTCGTCATCAAGGACAAGCACACCAGATCTACTTTATGCTGCTTAGCAAGTAGAAGTGCTTCTTGTGTGGACATGACACCCAGATCTTCACCATTCAGGCCGGTCAGCTGCACCTCGGCTGCTTTGATCTTTTCATTTTTGATCATGATTCTTCCTCCTCTACATCAAAAGCCTGTCCTGACCATTTACGGATCAGAGCAGGCCAGGATGGTGTTGCTACTATTTGCGATACCTATTAGCGTATGAATACGCCAATCGGCTTGATTTACAGCGTGTTGAATGCTTCCGTCAGAACCGGTACAATTTGTGATTTGCGTGATACTACGCCTTTCAAGAGCGCTCTGCTATCAGACAGCGTCACATTGTAGGCTTTCTCCACAGCTTTAGTGGATGTACCATATGCCAGAGCTACGGAATCGTTGTTCAGAATGTCTGTTACGACAAATACAAACAGGTCGAGACCTTTGCTGGAAATGATTGCATCAATAGCTGCTTTAAGCTCAGGTTGCTTCACGAGAACATCATTCACGTCAACGGCATTAACCTGTGCAATTTCCACTTTGGATTGACCCATTACGAATTCTTTTGCATCTAGGGAGATCAGTTCAGCAATTGTTTTTTGGCTCAGATCCGCACCGGCTTTCAGCATGTCCAGACCATAACTGTCTGCATCTACACCAGCAATGGCAGCCAGTTCACGCGCAGCAGCTACATCCTGCTCTGTGCAAGTCGGGGATTTGAACAACAGGGAATCGGAGATAATAGCAGACAACATCAGGCCAGCAATCGGTGCACTCACTTCGATGCCATTTTCTTTGTACATTTTATTCAAAATGGTTGCTGTACAACCTACAGGCTCTGCACGGAAATATAGAGGTCCGCTTGTCTCAAAGTTAGCAATACGGTGATGATCGATAACTTCAACGACAGTCACTTCCTCAATATCGCTTACACTTTGCTGACGCTCGTTGTGGTCAACCAGAATAACCTTGTTTACTTCATTTGCGGCTGTTTTAATCAGACGTGGTGCTGCAATTTTGAATTGATCCAGTGCAAACTGGGTTTCACCATTGACTTCGCCGAGACGAACAGCTTCAACGTCCTGACCCAATTTTGTTTTCAGATCCGCATAGGCAATTGCCGAACAGATCGTATCCGTGTCGGGATTTTTGTGACCGAAGATTAACGCTTTTTCCATATTCATAGCCCTCCGTCAATTCTGATTTATATAAGTTTAACCAAAGAATGTTTACACTTGCCACTCCGATGACAGAATAACCTTCCGATCGCTGTTATCCCCAGATTTTTTGATTCCCTTGTTAAAGGGAAAATCCGGTGAAAGCATATGCTTCCGATGCAGCTTTCTTTCAGAAAGCTTTTAGGCGAACGCTCCGCTTCTCCAGCTTTTTTCTGTCCTCTCCGTTCTCGTGTAAAAAGTTTAGTTGAACTTATATAGAAAATATATGTCATATTTTAATCATACCCTACTGATTATAGCGCTTATAAGGCTTAATTCAAATCCTTACAGCGAATTAATTGCAAATCATTCTCAGACGTCATTTCGAAAAAATAATAATCGTTCTGTAATTCTATTTCACAGAGGTCTTGGCCACATTCGCAATCAGGTGTTTCTCCAATTTCTCCCCTTCGCACAAGGCCTGTACGAGTGCTCGGCCTGAATCCGGTGTCATTTGGCCATACCAGTCACCCTGTGGATACACAATCGTTACGCATGCATCGTCACACCGCCCATTACATTTGGTACGTGTTGTATGGATGAATCCTCCCGCCTGCTGCTTGATAATCTCGTCCCGTACCGCCTGAGTTACTTCTTCCCCATCGTTACGCATGCACGTTCCACCATTACAGAGTAAAATGTGATGTTGCAGTTGATCCAGATTATAGATAGCCAAACTTGGTTCATTCCCCTCAAGTCGATATGATATGTATCTTATTTAATCTATCGTACAACCATATAAATTAGCATATGAAACCCTGATACGCAACGAAAATATTAAATCTCAGTCTCATCCGCGTTCCGCCCTCGTTGTACAAAAAAGGTCTGCAAACTGCCATCCTCATTAATCTCCAGCAGGTTCAATTGCGCTCCATAGGCACAACCACCATCAATGCCAATTTTGTCTCCGCTGGGGTCAAACCAAATCCCTGTCTCCTGATGCAAATGCTTCACCGGTGTGTGTCCAAATACAACCGTCTCTGTAACCCTGGTTGGTCTGGCATAGAATGATTCACGAATCCAAATAAAGTCCCGCTCGGACTGGCTTCTCCAATCATCGATCTCCGGGTTGATCCCGGCGTGCACAAAAATATAACCAGGAATCTCGTACACCAGCGGAAGCTGATCCAGAAAACGAAGATGGTGTTCATAGTGTGTACGTACCCACTGTTTGGCTTCAGCATAAGCTTCCCAATCTATCTGCTGCTCATCATAATTAAGCTCCAGATCCAGATAACTTGCCATCGTCTGTAATCCACCGTTTCGAATCCAGTGTTGATCATATTGCTCAACATCCTTGGTAAGCGCCTTCACCATCATGGCATCGTGATTGCCTTTGATCACCATAATATGGTGCTGCTGCTGAAGCTGCATAATCTGTTCGATGACTTGTTTGCTACTTGGACCTCGATCGACATAATCACCGAGTAGAATCAATTCATCCTGCTGCGGATTATAATCTGCAAGTTTAAGCAGTGCATTAAATTCATCGTAACAGCCATGAATATCACTAATGACACATCTGCGCATGTGAATCTCTCCTCTCCCTGATCACGCAAGAGTATAACCGGAACCTTGCAAGAGCAAGATTCCAGTCTGTTCAGATTAGTTATTCCCGCTTGCTCACCATTAGTCCCGCTTGAGTCCAAAGGCTTCTGCGACCAGGCCGAATGAGCGCAGACGTGCTTCAAACGAATGAACCGCTGATGCAATAATGACTTCATCTGCTTCATGGCGTTCTGCCATTGCAGTAATTTTGTCTTTCACCTGATCCGGTGTTCCCACGATGGAAAAGGAACGACGTTGACGAATCTGTTCCATCTCCATCGCTGTGTATGGATAGTTGTTCACTGTCTCCAGAGATGGGAATGAACTTTGTTCAAGACCTCGTCCAAGGCGTAAGAAGAAAAGTTCATTGCTGCGCGCAAGTTCAGCCGCTTCTTCCTCTGTTTCCGCGCAGAATGCCGAGACAGCAATCATTGAATGTGGTTTGTCATTCAGGATGGACGGCTTGAAATGTCTGCGGTAATGCTTCATCGCTTCTTCGCCGCCTGGTGTTCCGAAGAATTGGGCAAACGCATACGATGTCCCTTGTGCCGCAGCAATTCTTGCACCCTCGGAACTGGAACCCAGCAACCACACTTCTGGTACCGTTGGAACCGATGGTCCGGCTACCAGAGATGCGAACCGATGATCCTCGGGCAACTGCTCGTGGAAGTATCCGCCCAAGTCCGCGATCTGTTGCGGAAAGAATTGTACATTCGATGATTTGCCTTCATTCAGCGCTCTGCTGGCAATCGGCATGCCGCCTGGTGCTCTGCCAATCCCAAGGTCAATCCGCCCCGGATGTAAAGCTTCCAGCAGACGGAAGTTCTCTGCAACCTTATAGGCACTATAATGAGGTAGCATAATGCCACCGGAACCTACACGAATTCGATCCGTATGTGCAGCTACATGTGCAATCATAACTTCAGGACTGGAGAAAGACAGCGCACCGCTACCGTGATGCTCCGACATCCAGAAACGGGAGTACCCCAATTGATCCGCATGTTGTGCGAGTTTCACCGTTTCCTCCAACGTATCCTGTACACTTCGTCCTTCATTGATATGTCCATGTTCAAGTACACTCAGTTTCATTTATATTCAGTCCTCTCGTCTGTTAGCCATAAGTACTGTGAATATGAGATCAGCGAATATTACGCGCTTTTGCTCACTTCTTCTTGCTCACTCCATTGTAACATTAATTATTACAGTTTCAAACTTTAGTTGTTCTCTTTATTACCACACTTGTGCTAGAAACATGCAAAAAAACGCCACCAGCTTTTGAACTGGTGACGTTTTGATCTGCCCTATTGCAGAGAAATTGATTTATGGTGCACGTTTCGGTAACAACTTCACATACTCGTCAGACAGTTTCATCAGGCTGAGCACATGTTCATAATCGGCACGATACGGTTCCATATCCGTTACCGGCTCGTATGTCTTCAGCGAATAGGCTGTTCCATCGTCAAAGCCCGCACCCGGGATAAACATAATGTCATCGTTGACAAATGAACCCGTCGGCAAGTAATACCGGATACCGAAGGCATTGTGATCCATGTTGAGCAGATCATGTCCGAAGGCAGTGAACTTCTCATCTTGAAGGGAAATCCCCATCAGGTTCATAATCGTTGGCAACATATCCAACTGACCGCCTGGCTGCTCGCTGACTTGCCCTTTGGTCTGTTTCGGCGTATGAATCATTAACGGGATGTTGAATCGACTTACTTGACCGTCATAAGGGACGCCCAGATTGGCCTGAATCTGCTGTGTAATCTCTTCGTCAGCAGGCAGACCAAAGTGGTCTCCGTAGAGCACTAAAGTAGTGTTATCCCATAATCCGTTCGCCTTCAACTCATTAATGAGTTGACCGATGGCATAGTCCGTATAATTGATCGCTTGCAGATAATCGTGAAGCAATTTGTTCGTGATCGTCGCTGGAATCGTGATCCGTGCACGATCAGCGGGAACCGTAAACGGCGAGTGGCTCGATGCCGTAATGAACTGAGCATAGAACGGCTGATTCGCAGCCTGATGCGCAGTCATTTTTTCCAAACCTACACGATATAACTCTTCATCCGATGGCCCAAAGTCATTGAATCTGTCATTCTCGAAGCTGGGCTTGTCGAAGTAACGTGTGAATCCAAGTGCCGGATACATTTTGTTCCGGTTCCAGAAAGTAACGTCATTCCCATGGAA
Organism: Paenibacillus amylolyticus; assembly: GCF_050990605.1. Lineage (GTDB taxonomy): Bacteria > Bacillota > Bacilli > Paenibacillales > Paenibacillaceae > Paenibacillus > Paenibacillus amylolyticus_H. Next base: position 2,555,068 of record NZ_CP158832.1, on the reverse strand, counting down.
CGTCTCTGACTCATATCCTTTTTCCGCCAGTACCTTGGGTAGACTTGGAAGATCACGATCACTATACCCGGCTGACATGGGAACAACTCCGGTTGGGTAGATCGACGTGTTCGACATAAACTCAGCGTCTGATGTGTTTCCCTGTCCGATCTGTTGGAAAAAATGAGAGAAATAATAGCTTTCTTTGGCCAGATCGTTCAGTACCGGTGTTAACTCCTGACCGTCCAATGAAGCATTAATCGGGAAATTCTGAAAGGACTCCAGTTGCAGTACAATCAGATTGCTGCCTTTGGCTTGACCAAAGTATTGGGCTTTCACAGTTGTACCGTCACTTGGTTTATCCTGATACGGATACTGGCTAACCAGCTCATTAATCTTGGCAATTGTTTCGTTAATGTTGCCATTCGCAATAGCCTCATTTTCTTTGCTCGTTAGAATGGCAGACGAAACCTGATAGTTCAGGAAACCGAGATTCTCGGCTCGCACCAACTCGTTATCAATCGTTTCACCTTTGACAATAAAACTGCCAGACAGCACGATGCAAAATGCGGCGGTAAGCGCAACGCCGAGTTTGCCCCAGTAACGTCTCCGGATTCTGCCAAACGTCAACCCGCTATCGCGATAACTGCTGCGGTTACGCCCGGCGGAACGTCTGCGCATAATCAGCCATATCGGCAACGCCAGTATAATGTCTACGAAAAACAGAAAGTGCGTCGGTCGTACCAGAGGTCCTATACTGCCCCTCACTTGAGCAACTTGCCCCAGCTCACTGAGCACGGTATAGGTGGGTACCGAACTGAAATGAACGTTATACAGTGTAGCCGCGAACAGCACCAGAGAAAACAGCACATTGAATCCTCCGTATACTGCTCGCTTCCAGCCTTTGGGCACGATCAGATCGAGCAGACATACCACAGTTAGTGCGCCTAATGCGTCAGTTAACAGACCAATACCGGATAGACCCTGGAAAAAGAAATACCGTAGAAGTGACAACTTCAATAGCATCAGGATGAATAACACGGCAAATAAGGTCCGTGATGAAGTCCGTTCATTTTTGGAATTATACATGGTCGCTTTCAACCCTTACCCTGAAATTTTACGTTTATTTTACAAAACGCATATTTCAGTATAACAGTTTTCTGGTTGCTATTCCATGGAAGTTCCGTGTAGGACAGGGTGCACGTTACGCAATGGTGGATATATCTGCGTTCTGCATGTTCGCGCCGTCTCTCTTCCACTTAATGGCAGCTTGTGCAGCTGCAATTCGTGCATAAGGGATCTGTTCAGGCAAGCAGCTTACATTATCCAGTCCAATGCGGTGGCAGAACGTAATCGACTCCAAGTCCACAACATTCTCTCCGCAGGCCCCGGTCTTCAGATGAGGTTTTCGAATTCGACCTTGGACTACAGCCATCTCCACCAGTTGTCCGACTCCCTCAATGTCCAGCACATGAAATGGATTATTCGTTACCGTACGAGTGTCCGTATCACGTTGAAGGAGAAGGAGCCGCTTCTCAGCTTCATGGCGACTATATCCAAATGTCATCTCTGTCAGCTCATCCGTGCCAAACGAGAAAAAGTCAGCCTGGCGAGCAATGTGAGTCGCCGTCAGGGCCGCTCTCGGAGCTTCGATCATCGCCCCCACTCTATAGAGACAATGCCGCTTCTCCTCACCAAGCACTTGGTCAGCCACATGATCCACCAGATCTCTCATCACCTGAAGTTCATGCACATGACCGATCTGCGGGATCATAATTTCGGGACGCACCCACCAGCCTTGACGAATACCTTTAACCGCTGCGCGGAAAATCGCTTCCAGCTGCATATCAACGATTTCCGGGAACACCGTACTCAGCCGACAAGCCTGTTCCCCCAATGTTGGATTATGTTCATGCAATTCACTGACTCTGCGAATGACACGCTCCAGTTCCTCCAGTTCAATCTGATGGTCTTTTTGCTCCTGCCACTCCTCTGCTTGTAACCACTCGCGTCGTTTCTCCAACACTCCCAGATCCGGTAGCAGTTCATGCAACGGCAAATCGAGCAAACGTATCGTTACCGGGTATCCATCCATCGCTTCAAATATTTGTTCAAAATCAGACTGCTGCATCGGCAACAGACGCTCCAAACCACGCCTGCGTTCGGATTCACTGTCTGCCAGGATCATTTTTTGTACAAATGGTAACCGCGCTGGTGATAACAGCATGTTCTCCGTTCTGCACAGACCTAGTCCCTCTGCCCCCAGTAGCCGTGCTGTCAGGGCATCCTGTGGTCGATCAGCAATGGCCAGTACCTTCAGCTCTTTCACTTCATCAGCCCAATTGAGCAGTAGTTGCAGATCTGCTGATAAAAGTGAATCTGAGTTGTTATAAGCTGGACATTCATCATTAGTTAATGGCTGGATCTGTATGGGCAGATGTCCATTGCTCGCTTCGCTGTTAGAATCTGTGTAGTGTTGCTTCAACACTTCCGTGATATGCCCAGGTTCGATGCGTAACAGTGCATCCTCTTTGGTGATAAGTCCTTCATGCACAAAATATACAGTACTCCTCAGTGTGGCTATGGAGGATAATCGTGCGGGCTGGGTCTGCACAACATACAACGCGCCGGATTCAATCACAAAGGTGATTTCCTGCACTTCTCCCTTATGCGTCTCCAACTGGTCTCCAATCTCCAGCAAATGTGCATACAGCTCAGGTTCGTCATCTCTTAAAAACTCAATACCTTGCTCCGTATGATGGAAGTTTCCGGTTAAGACATATTGTCCAGTAATTCCCCTTTCTCCTGTAAGTGGGTTACACGTATATATTGTTCCGGTCCCGCTTGATTCTCCACATTTTCCATGTATCATCGTCTGTATAAGAACAGGAGCGCTTTGCTCCGAAGAGATGTAATATGGTTTACGCACAATCTCGTCCTGAGATTTGGATGCTATAATACGCTGTGAATGATATACCGCACGGACCGCTTCTTTAAATTGAATTTGAACATCTTGAGGAAAAGGGTTACGCCCCTTCGCTTCAATTAAATATTTAAATTGTGTAATGGTTAATTCAAGTTCCGCTTCATCCCGACCTTTGACATGACTCGATATTTCTGTGAAAAATTCAGACGGAATTGCATACACCAACTGTCCATATTCCTCTAAGTAATCTAGATAACATTGGAGTGCATACAACCGATCACCGCTTTGACGTGCGAGTCCTTCCACAGTAACATCATTCAGACCAACATTGAGCAGTGATCGTGTCGCAGTTGCTGAGGCTCGATCCTGGTCCGTACGTACCGCGAGTAGTAGCGGATTCTCCGAATGTCCGAAGAACTTCCCGGTTTGCTGTTCCAGATGCCGGATCGCGTTAATTATCTCTTTCTCTCCTTCATCGGAAAGATGTCCAAGACGGGTACAGAACTCGCGACAGCATTCCGTTGTGACTACAAATCCGGCCGGGACAGACCACCCTGCATGGATTAGCTCTGCAAGATCAGCCCCTTTACTGCCCATTAGCCCTTTCATCTCTGCCGTACCTTCTTCCAACAGAATTACCCGTTTTGTCATTACAGCTCTCCCATCCGCCATTCATGGCTATGCTTGAAGACTTCAACCCCTGCGTTACAGATCAGCCTTCACTCTAATGGTATGTCACAATCGTTCAGTCAAGGACATCCGCTTTTGCATTTTGTGCTCGTTATCCAGTTTTTTTGTAAACGCTACACTAAAATAAGATCAAACTAGCCTTTTTGGTAATTGTATTGGCTCATTTATCAAAATAAACAACAAAGAAGCCCCTTCAGCTAAGCTGGAGGAACTTCACATTTTTAGTATTCACTTACCTCAAACGTGAGCACCCGATCAAACAGGATATAATCCTTCCGACTCTTAAAAGGCCCTTTGTTGTTGTCGTGTTTATCTATCGCATACGATGCCTTGCCACTTCCAGCTTGCTTGGCTTCATACCAGTTGATGAAATCATTTACTTCTTTCATGCTTAGGTCGAATTCCTTCTCCAAGCCCGTTGTCATGGTAACGACAAAAATGGCACGGTTAGTGGATGGTTCCTCTGGTTGTTCCGGAGTTGCAGGTTCTTCTGGTTCTGGTGTGGTTGGTTGCTCTGGTTCAGGATCAACCTGACCGTTGCTCTCAATAATTGCCGAGGCTTCATTTGAGTCAATACTTTCTCCAACAGGATTAACACCCGTCACTACGTAATAATAGGTGGTACCTGGAGTTACATCTAAATCTGTATAATTGGCCTTAGTTACTCCAGTTGCCAATGTTGTATATGGCCCATTTGCCGTAGTGGATCTTTTAATCGTGTAACTGGTTGCTGTCGTTACTTCATTCCAGGTCAATCCAATGGATGATTCATCTGCAGATGCTGCGAGATCTAATGGATTAGCTGGAGGTGTCATATTATACAGCTGAAACTCGGATACACTGACTGTCCGTGTATTGGAATAATTAAACAAGTTAACTTTTGCTATTCCTTTGTACGTTGTAGGAAGATAAATTAATCTTCCATCAGCCTGATTTGCTTTTACTGTGTACCAATACGTCGGTAAAATTGCCTTTCCAGTGGAATCGAATAATCCAATTGAAACATCAAAATCTGCTTTTACACGGATAGCATTCGCTGTAACTGTTCCATTAAAGATTCCAACTGCATGATCAACCGCTGTAGATGGAGTGTTCCATTTTTCTATAATCGCGCTTGTAGCTTCATTATTATCTGTTAATGCATATGTAGATTTACTTCCCTTGCTTTCAGTATCGCTGAGTGTCATTAACATCTTATCCATGAGCCCTCCGCTATAATCTACCGCAGCATGTACCCCTGAATTAGGTGCGAAACTGATAGCAAAAATTAATGCTCCAATCAATAATCCGACTTTCTTAAACAATGTTGTTTTCACATGAATCCTCCTAAAGTGTTTATGTACAAACTCACTTTAGTGTACATAGGTTCATGTGTCTAAACATAAACTTGCTCATCTATAAAATTCAGCTAAATTCTCGAAATTTTATTTTATTATTGGATATAAATCTTCCTAGCGCTCCTAAATTGTAAATTTATGAATTTCCTATTCCCATTCGCCTTTTTTAACGTAAGTTGCATCATAAGCAACAATTACATTCGTTTTATCTGTTACCTTTTGTAAATCATCGAACACAACTTCTTCTTCGCCGTAATCTACTAAACTCGAATCAACTTTCTCGAAGACCCCACAATCCTTCACATAAATTATATCTGGATGGTTAGAATCATATCGTAAGCTTTCAGGAAGATCTTCACCCAAAATTTCATGCGATTCGGCGACCGCAGTCGTTGATATTGCTGTAACAGGGGCCATTCCAATAACAGCTACTACTATAAGCGAGGCCCAGATTTTTTTCTTCATAGGATGTCTATTCTCCAGTTCATTTTTCCTATATTATACAGTAAATCAGATTAGTAGAATATTTTTTAATTTCTTCGAGTTTAATTTAATATTGAAACCAGCTAGTTTGTAGTTTTAACTCCCACCCCACACGCCATAAATCTCAGTACATCCTCAATCTTCTTCCCATAAGAAATCACATCATGGTTCATCCACGACATGTTCTATCTATATTCTCATGCATTTTCCTTGAATCGTTTAGGCTGATTTTCACTGTTATTTAGCGGGTTCATCATACTTTAAAGTCGTATGAATTCACCAGCATTCGCAGAGATTGTTATTTTTTCGTAATTTTTGTAGTTGTGTTACTCTAGCCTTAAAGGCTAGAGTACTTTTTTAGTTCCCGGCTGTAATAATTTCCTCTAATTTAATCCAACTGTAATCTTCTTCGCCGCGTTCAATTTTGACTCTCTTGCTTGGTTTGTCAATTGATGTGATGACTCCCTTTATCTCTTCATCGTCGAACGAATTGAATACAGTCAACGTGATAGATCTACGAAAACACGTTACATGCAATTTTAGTCAGCTATTTAAAAGCTCGACTTATTTTAAATTTCAAGATAATTTTGTAATTCTCTTGATCTTCAGATGAAGAGAATTGTCCTAGCATCCGATGCATAACTTTTTCTATGATTTTTTCACCCAATTTATAACTTTCTACAGATTCATTATTTATTTTTAATTTGTTTTCTACACAAATCACAAAATGATTATCTTCTATATAAGTAAATAAATTAATATTCTGCTCTCGATCTGCATATTTCAGTATGTTTGACAGAAAATTATCAAATACACGTCCGATATTTTCCATATCTACAGTAATCATGACATCCGTAGGGGAACCATTTACAAGCACCTGAAATCCTTCCGCTCTGAGTACAGTTGTAATATCTGACAATACATCATGAATTGATTCCCGAACGGAAAGGGTTACTAAATCTGCCTCCCTCTCTTTATCTAATAAAAAATATGAAAACAGATCGTCTGTACGATTCTTAAGTTGGAGAGCCTTTTGATACGCACTCTCGATTTGAGACCTTGTTTCTACACATAAATCTTCTGGTGTATTACGGGCAAACTCTAAATACATGATGAGAGATGTCAGTGGCGTACGCATATCGTGAGACATTTCGGTTGCAAGATTTCTACTCTCATTTTGCAAATTGTCTATCCTTTCTAACCTGCCTAAAAATGCTTTACGTAGTTCCTCTATACTTTCCGCAATCATCGCCAATTCATCATACCCTCGTACCGTTATAGAGTAGTCTAATGAGCCGCCTTCAAGGATATGAATTTCATTATTAATTGTGCGCAAATATTTGATCCCTCTACGTATTCCAAATAAAACAATGGTTATAAATAACATTGCGGACAGCAATATTTCAAGCATGTAGGCCACATTATAGTAGTGGGAAAAATAAAATCCATAGATTGAAACGTTACCTGTCCCATCCTTAAATTGTACTGGGTAAGAGTTCCGTCGATCATAATCAGTTTCAGGCTGACTTCCATATGCTCCTTCGTCATCAGCATGGTACAAGGAATCATATTGAAGCATCTGGTTCTGAAATACGTATAATAATAAATTGCTCTTCTGACTCTTAATCCAGTCTGAAAATGCAATACGATCTGTCGTTGACAGATCGTTTGCTGAAACATATTCTGAAAATTTTTGGACGTAAACTTGAGATTCGGACTTTAAACGCTCATCAGAAGTAAAATAATGATCCATAACCCGATTGCTTATGGACTGCAAAAGTAAAAAACAAAGAACACTTATGGTGAGAGCAATAATTATTAAAATTGTCAACTTTTTAGATATAGTAAGTTTATGAGTGGCCAAAACGGTAACCTCTTCCCCATTCTGTTAAGATATACGCTGGTTTTGCTGGATCTTCTTCGATTTTCAATCGTAATTTTCGGATGTGTACTACTACCGTATTATTTGAACTGTAGAAATAAGGTTCCTTCCAAATACTCTCATAAATATTTTGGGCAGAAAAAATTTTATTTCTTCTGGTCATCAACAGTTTTAGTAGACCGTACTCCAGATCGGAAAGCTCAATCTTCTGACTGCCTTTCCATACATCGTTAAATTGTTCACTTACTTTTAAACGTCCTCCGATAAGAAATGTTTCGCCATAATCCTTTTTATCTTGATAAATCGTATACCTACGCAACAAAGCAATAACTCTTGCCAGAAGCTCCTGTTCAGAAAAAGGTTTAGTTAAGTAATCATCTCCACCAGCAAGCAAACCTTCCGTTTTGTCCAAAGTTCCGGATTTAGCAGTTAGAAAAAGAATAGGAACATTGTATCGTTCTCTGATTCGTATACAAGCCTCCAGTCCGTTTATTCCAGGCATCATAATATCCAGAATCACCAAATCCAATGACTCATTTACTAATTCAATTCCCTGTTCTCCATCTTTAGCCGTTGTTACTTCATAACCTTCACGGACAAGAGACATACGTAATAGATCACGAATCTCCTGATCATCTTCAACTACTAAAATCCGGCTTGTCATAGTTCACCTCATACTTGATTTAACTTTTAACTATCCGTGCGAAGCAATGGCTGTGTACTGCAACGGAAAGCTCCGCCGAAAGAACGAGAAATTTCGTAATCAACATATTCTACTTTGATTCCTCTTTTCTCTAGCTCTTTTCCAATTGTATTTTTGAATGCAATGTCCGTAACATATACTTTGCTACTGATTGGCAATCCATTTACCGCCAAATCTTGAGCATCCTTGTAACTCACTTCGATTTTGTCCCAATTTTTAAGTTCTTCTGGGAGCCCATTGGCTAACGAATCCATGCTAACAATCATTAATCCATCTCTTACAAAACTGATAGCACAATCCAGGTGCAATGTGCCAGGCTCTAGCTTCACCTCAACCACCTTATACCCTGATGGTGTCAAATAGTTTCTGAGCCAATCAATACCGGCTTTGTTTGAAGCTAGACCAGAATTACCGACGAATACAGTCTTTCCATACACGAGGATATCTCCACCTTCAAGGTAAGGACCGGCAGCAGAGTTGATTCCTTTAGAAACGTCTGGTTGTGGGACAGCTACATGCGGAACGTTATTTTGGGCTGCTTCCTTATCCAGAATACTTCTAACAGGTAAAACCTCAAGTCTCCGGTAAGCCGATTTAAATGAACCTTCAATTAGATGATTTCCGATTGTGAAGAATGGATCTCTCACAAAGAAATTAGTTACTCCTTCTCCACCTGTAATGCCATCTTTCACAGCCCCTAGTTGTTTTTCTTTTTCATTTAAAAGGCGTGGACGTTGAACCTCAACACCGTATTTTTCAAGAACCTTTTTAAGGTCTTCACGCTCTTTCTCCCACTTTTTCTGTGCCTCTGCCGGATCCGTATTCATTATAGACATGCCTCCTTCAGGCATAGGCATGTCTCCTTCTGGAAAATCATCAAAATTGAAGTGCATAAAAGCTTCAGATTGTGTCAATACAACTCTTTTTAGCGTAGCGAATTCACTCTCTACATATACATTGTTTTTCTCACTTTTTGTAGTCACAGTTCCATTCACTTCCGTAACTCTATTAACTTTAGACACACCAGTCGCCCCTGCCACTGGTAATATGCTAGTTACCAGTACAAGTGATAATGCTGTTGATCCAACCCACTTCAATCTCTTTTTTTTCATATTAATGCCCTCCTAATAATTTGTTTTAATCCTTACAGTTTGAATTATAGAGAGCAATTCTTAACAGTTTATGAAGGCATACTATTTTAATTTAAGCAGATGAGATTCGGATATATTGCTTCTAATGGAACTTATAACTTTCTTAACTAATATTAACAAACAAAAAAGATACTGTGGGTGTTATGCCAATAGCGTCCTCTTTGACCGATGCTTTCGGATTCAAATCTTTAGTGCCACAATTATCCCTCTCCTTCAATCTTCTTCAGTCGTGGCATGAACATAGATGAACTTGCACAGCTCTTATTTTATAAGCCCGAGCGCATTACAGACTTTATAGATAAGAAGCGAATCATGCCTTTTAAAATTGCAATATCTATCGCCGACACAATTGGATGTAATGTGAACACTCTGTATGAATTAATTTCAATTGATCTAAGTTGAAGCTTAAATATATATGTCTGTTTCAACAATTAAAAAGGATATAGAGTCTTATCTTAACTAAGAAAAGTTCTATATCCTTTAATATTTGTTCCGTGTATATTTAAAATTACATGTGCGTGGAACCATCATCTTAACTAAACTGCCAAGTAATCCCGAATTTATCTGTTAAGCCACCGTATAATTTGGACCAAAAGGTTTCTTGAAGCTCCATGACTACAGTGCCGCCTACTTTAAGTTTATCGAATGCAGCTTTAATTCCATCCATGTCAGCATTAACTAAGGAAAGGCTTATATTATTTCCAGCAATAAATGGCGAACCTTGAAAAACATCAGAGAACATTACATTGCTTCCATCAATATTAAGTCTTAAGAGCATAACTAAATTTTTGGCTTCTTCAGGAAGCGGATAGTCTGGATAAGGAGCATAGCCAGAAACTCTACTACAGGAAGTTATGCTTATAGGAACTGGTGGTTTCAGTGAACATACTGACGGAACGCTAATGACAGCCATCGCTACTACAAATCAACACATATCTCAGATATTGCATCATTTAGCCCATATACCGCAGTATATCGTCGATTTTCTTCCCATGAGAGATCACACCGTAGTTCATCCACGACATGAAATCCACCTCATACACATTGCCACTCTTCACCGCAGGCAGACGTTTCCACTCTTCTCTGTCCAGCAGTTCGCGCTCATCTCCAAGTTTAGCAGAATTTCCAGTGTCAAATGTAATCAATAAGTGATCCGCATGAAGCTGACTTAACTGGTCCAATCCAATGAAAATCCTTCGCTCGTGTCTTGTCCATTGCTGCACACGGGAGTGTGGAGTCAGTCCAAGATCCTGATAAATTACAGGTCCGACGTAGCCCTGCTGATCCCCATAAAGAGTAATATCCGAAGCAGATATGCGTAAAAAAGCTACCGTCTGACCACGCATATAACGTGATAACCGACTCTTACCTTCCATTGCCTTGTCCTCATACGCACCAATTACATCTTGAACCCGATTCACCTTCCCCAACACATCAGCTGTCGATCTCAGAATGGAGCGCCAATCTTCTCCCAGATGTTCTACGTAAAACGTAGGTGCTACCTGTTCGAAGCGGTCCAGATTCCATCGATCAAATCCCTTGTCCAGCATGATAAAGTCAGGTACGTTGCCCACATTAAATTGAGCATCCTGCTGGCTTACATCAAATTCGGGTACATCATCCAATCCCAAATAATGCTGTCTGCCCCAAGAATGATGGGAGCATTGCAGTACAGGTTTTACGCCAAGAGCCAACACAAAGTCCTCCAGGTAAGGAGCAAAGACACGTACCTCTTGACGGTGATGACGGCGGTATAACCCAGGTGAAATACCAGCATATTGCTTGAACCGGCGACCAAAATAATACTCGCTGCTAAATCCCACATTCAGTGCAATTTCATGGATGCGATCATCCGTCAGCTGCAATAGTTGCTTCGAGCGTTCAAGCCGAACCGCATTTACATATTCAAGCGGAAGTTTGCCTGTAATCTTTTTGAATTGCCGAGTGTAGCTGGCTCTGGTAAGACCAATATCTGCTGCGAGCTCATCCACGGTTATGGTCTGATCATAGTGGTCGCCAATATAACGAATTGAACTTTGAAGACGGGCACGATCATCGGGTACTTCTGTTTCGGGGGCACTATGGCGAAGCAAGGCACGAAACCACTCCTGAAAACGAAGCTGTACCTCCCATTGCTCCAGCCAATCGCCAGTGACCTGTTGACGCAGTATTTGTTCCAAGGCTTCCAGACAGGAACTCCACGGACTGTAACTGAGTTGCATAAGAGGTAATAATGTCGGAGAATCTGGACTTTGGGAAAGTTCCTGCTGCTTCTCCGTGTTTCTTCTAGACAAAGCGTTTGAAGTCTCTCTTTTCAACTCAGCCACCATAAGATCAAGCTTATAATACTGCAATTCACTTTCTGTCCAAGGCGAACCTTCTATTTTAACGGATGTTCCAGCCGGAACAAACATAATCATTCCTTTTTCCAGATGAGATTCCCGATCTGAGCAAACTATTGAACCCTTCCCAGACGTTACAACAAATATAGCGTGTGAAGACGACATCCTGTATAACAAACGTTTATCGATATGAGATTGATGGTGATCTACGTATTCCATATGCTGAAGTGAGCATAGCCAGGGCTTGGGAATCAGTTGTATTATGGTGTGGCACATGTTCATCGTCCTTAACTGAGAATTATTATCATTTAAAATAGTGTATACGAAAAAAGAAAGCTCTTCAACCCTGGCTGAAGAACTTTCTTTATGAGATTACACTTATGGAGTCATTTTTTCCAAGAGATCATCAATTTTCATGGAATTCGCTGTAATCGCACCTGATTGCCAATGTGATCTTTCCATTATATATACCTGATTGTTCTTAACGGCCGGAAGAGATTTCCACAATTTGCTGTCAAGTACCTTCAAGGCTTCCTTGTTCTCAGGAGAAGACCATTCACCATTGGAAGGGAAAACAATAAGATGATCTGCATCAAGTTGCGGCACGGCCTCCTCAGACAGAATTTCCTGGTATTCTTCCATCTTGCTAACCAGAGGATGAGGTGTTAGACCAAGCTCGGAATAAATAAATCCGGTAAATCGATTCTTCACACCGAACAAAGCCAGTGTGTCATCGTTAACATTCAGCCGGACAACTGCGACCGTCTCGTCTCCAACCGCTTCCTGCAGCTTCGCCTTAGCATCTGCAATCTTGGCCTCAAATGCCGCAGCAACTTCTTCACCCTTGTCCGGTTTACCTACAACATCGGCAATGGTTTTCAAAATTTGGTTCGAATCCTGCAGTACGCTCTCAGGCAGACGATACGTCGGTGCCACCTTGGAGTACATCTCATATTTCTCCATATCTACCCCACCATCTACAATGATGAGATCCGGATCATATTCCAACAAAGCTTCAATACTCCCTGTAGTATCAAATTGAGGAACATCCAGTCCTAAATAATCCTGTACACCCCACATCGGATTATACCACTGCACTACAGGGTTAATATCGAGCGCCTTCAGATAATCTTCTACATATATTCCAGCAATCCGCTGTGGTTGAACCGGAATCGTCACATCTCCAAATTCATCCTGTACAACCCGTGTAGCAGGCTCTGTCTCGGTTTCAGTAGTATTTTCTCCAGCGGCTGCACTTTCAGTTTCAGTTGCAGGAGTCTGTTCCGCATTCGTAGCGGTATTTGTACTACATCCTGAAATAACCAGACCCATGAGCAGTAATGTAATCGCCCACCCTTTGAAACCTTTAACTAAACCTACCATGTTACCCTTCACCCCTATATGATCTGTTGATGTAACCGTGAGAATGTTATACACATAATATATAATGATTATCATTCTCATCTATTGCTTAGGTGAATTGTACCTTATGCCTCAGCTGACCCACAATGTACATTTGATGCTGTTTTTTTATACAAACGAAAACAACCCTGTTGGTCCTCCCCCACTTATCGCAGGGGCAACCTGCCTTGACGATAACTTTCCAACAGTTGATCCACAAAGGAATCGTTCGCCGTACCCTGTAACAGTGCAGCACCAATTAAACCCATATCATCACTTACATACCCCGCTAACTCAGGTTCGCCGGTGAGAGCCAAGGTCTGTTTGAACGCCTGTTCCCTGCATGCGCGCAGCACCTCTTCTTCAGCTACCGCGGTATCTTGAGCCCATCGTTCAAAAGCTTGCATCCACTCGTCAGCAAATGCAGAGACATCCCTTTCATCCAAGTAAATTTCCACATCCAATCCTTCGAATGTCTGCTGGGTCAGAATCCGTCCCTCTTTAAGATCCAACAGTAGTTTCTCCACATCCGTTTTGCTCATTGATCTCTCCTCCAGTTCCTCGTCAAGTCAGATACATCTCTGGTATAACGAAACGTTTCATCATCTGCTTTGGATCGGCTGTAAAATGATCCAATTGAAGTTCCTCATATTCGCTAAGGATACTTTCAAAGATACCAGCGATCACACCACAATCTGCCAAAGCATTGTGCCTGTGAATTCCATCTGTATTCAGATCGTAATACCGAATCAGAAAATCTGTAGAAACGACCTCGTTAATTTCAGGATGAATGTAGGTGAACATCGCTTTTGTATCGAGCACCGGGTTGGTCAACATCGGAAGCCCATACTCATCACAATGCCGCTTCAAGATGGTATGTCATACTCATATCCAGCTTGTGTCACAAGAACGATATCACCAATAAATTTCTGAAATTCCTGAAATGCTTCTACGAACGACGGAGCCTCCAACATTTCCTCATTCGAAATTCCTGTTAATTTCGCCACAGCTTCTGGTATAGGTTTGTTCGCACGTGCAAGTGATGAAAATGTTGTCTTGCATTGTTGTCCTCTTTGGTAATGCATCGCACCAAATTGTGTCACATTCTCCACCACAGGATTAATGCCTGTACCTTCGAGATCAAATATGCAGTACATTCTATCCTGTAATGAAGATACGCTTAGATTTTCAATAAAGTATGTATCAGGCAACAGCGTAATTTTCATCCGCCAACTCACTCCTCCCCACTATCATTCTGGCAAATGTATTTCTCATATATAACTCTGTCACTCCCACAATCGGGTGACCTGGACCAACTTGCGCGTTCCATCAAACTGCAATTTAAAAATATCCGGCATCGTAGTACTCTCCCAAAAGTCATACCCGTAGGAAGAATCATAGTGTTGTAAAATAAGAGTCATGACATCTCCATGGGTTCCGATGACTACCTTCTGACCCGCATGTTTACTCAGAATCTGCTCGATCACCGCTACTGCCCTTGAGCGAGCCTGTTCACCATACTCCCCACCTGGATACGCATACGTAGGATCACGGTACAACCGCTGCTTGGCTTCACGAAAATTATCATGCTTCACTTCTGAACTCGACAACTGGCGTTCCCGCAAATCTTCCTCTGTCACCACAATTCCACCTGACCGATCTGCCAGAATCTGAATCGTATCTACCGCTCGCCTGTAAGGGCTAGAATAGAACCGTTGAATCTGCTCCCCATGGAGCAGATTGGCAACCGTTCCCGCATCTAGATGACCTTGCTCTGTCAGTCCACGCTCGCGTTCCTGTCCTTCAACATACCGAGACTCCGCATGTCTGACAAAATACAAAAACGTACTGGCCTCACTCATCATCCATCCGCCAACCCTTTTTTCTTCTCAATGACAATCAGGCAGGTACTGTCTGGCAAAGGCGCAGATTCACCATTTTCCTTCATGAAGATCATTCGTTCTCCAAGTGCTTCCGTGTACCCCTCTTGAAGGAAATGTCGGAGAGTAATAATTTCGGCTTGTTCACCCAGCGCTTCTCGAATACAGTTCTCATAGGCTGTCGGCGTGAATATACCGAACTGCTCCTGAATTTCATGCACGTATGCCTCTTCACCCCACGTATACGTGTAAAGAAATTCCATCGCATCGTTAATCGGCAATACGACCTCATCGTCTGAGATCCGCTCATATTGAATTGCACGTCCCTTAAAATCCTCTGCATACCGCTCCAGCCAGCGCATCCCATCCGCTTCCAGGAAACGAATCCGGCGCTTCTCTGCCTCCGGTTCACTCATGATCCCATCCCGAATCAGAATTCTTCCTCCAGGTGACAGCACACGGAATGAACTTCTCAGCGCTGCTACAACCGTATCGGAATTAAATCTTCGACCCTCCAGTTCAATATATGAATATAATTCATGCAGAATGGATGAAAAAATAACCGTATCCACTGTGCCCGGCTGCACATATTGCTCCAGTTGCAGGGCATCGCCTTTCATCACTTGCCAGCGATGTCCCTCACGCTGTTTTTTGCGCTCCAGCGCTTCAATGACATTGGCTGAGATATCGATACCAATCGGCTCCACTTCCGGTTTTTCCTGCTCAATCAGATCCAGCAGAATTCCTCCACCTGGACCGATATCCAGTACCCGTTTACCAACGATATAGTCAAGCAGTACTTTTTTATAATCACCGGAGCTGTTCATATCGGACAAATACGTCTCTTCGTTGTGGAAACGATCATACGCATCCCGGCGTAATCCGAACAGGTCAAATAACAGCAGTACAGCCTTCTCGTATAACGGTGACTTTTCTGCTTCAATACAGAATGCAATCAGCTTCTCCGCTGCTGGAGAAAATTCAAAGGTCACAAACAGTGTATCCGGCAGATCCGCATGACGCTCAATGCGATGTGTTAGATGAGGATAAACAATCTGCTCTCCTGCCGTAATCTGTTCCCATGCATACTGTTCCAAATATTTTTCAATCATTCGTTTCTTGTAAATATTAAGCTTCTTGACGCCCTTGTAATCGTAATACATCGTATTCATCAATGGTTCGAAGCTGATATGGCGAACGATTTCAGATCGACTCTCCATAGATGTGGGATGCATGCTCTCACTGCGAAGCGTCAACAGGAACACTTTCACCATCTCCTGCAACGAAAAATCCTGCATAGCCGACTCCACATACCATAATGTGCGATGAGCCAGCGGAGCCAGCGCCTGTTCTATAGCCAGTTCCGTTTGGAGCTGGGCATAAGCCGTATCCATAGCTTCTCCTTGCCGAATGGATGAACTTCTTAAGCGGGATAACCGTTCCTTCACGCTCCAGTCTTCATGATCCGGTCCAGCGATAATCCAGCCTACAATTCGCTGTACCTCAGCCTGAACCTGATTCCATAACGCTAGATCAACCCCTGCAATAATGCACTCATTTAATGCCATCAGTATAGTGTGCAGTTCATCTGTACTAAGCCATCCTTTGACGATCAAGGCGTGAAGCGAAGCATTCTCGGCAAATGGAATCTCGCCGCGTATGTATTGACCAATAAGTCCATGTGTAGCAATCAGAGTACGTATAATCTCATGCCTTGGTGTGTGTGAAGTCAGCGCAGTATGCTCGCTTATATCTGGACTCTTACTTTGGGTAGCACCCGGAGATCCAGGTTGATTTATACTCGTCTCCTTAGTCTTACCGATGCCATTATCCAGGTGGTCTGCCCCTGCGTATAGATCATATAACTGAGCGGACCCCACATTGTGTACAAATAGGTTAACGCCCTGCTTTTGCCATACCCGCCGCTGCTCCAATGATCCGGCCTTCGCCGTCTCTGACCAGATTAATACGTCCTCCAGAATTTCCCGCACCCAAAAAGAAACCTGAAGCTCCTCCAGCACGTGAAGTGTACGCTCGGTGTAGTCCAGCACCGGATTTGTTCCCTCAAGTTCGGCAATGGAATGAATGCGTTCGAGGTTAATATGGGGCTTCTCTGCTGCTGCCAGCAGTTGCAGCCATTGCTGCTGGGCTTCCTGCGTATTACCTGACTTGTATGATTGTATGGCCTTTAATGAATGCAGCATGAATATGTCCCCTCTCTTTCTCTACCCTTTTTATATAATATACTGTACTTGCCAATAATCGCTTCAAATATTTGTAAGTTAAAAAGCCTGACAGTATCCTTATGCCACTATGAGGCGCGTTTTAATTTGGTCTAATGTAGCTCCGCTTTGGGTTTGGTTGTAAATATACTCAATCATGTCATGCTTTTTCTGAATGTGGTAGCGATGTAGC
Source organism: Paenibacillus amylolyticus (assembly GCF_050990605.1). Classification (GTDB taxonomy): domain Bacteria; phylum Bacillota; class Bacilli; order Paenibacillales; family Paenibacillaceae; genus Paenibacillus; species Paenibacillus amylolyticus_H. Next base: position 2,537,879 of record NZ_CP158832.1, on the reverse strand, counting down.
CCATCAATCAAGCTTCCATGGCTACCATAACTGCAGCATAGCGCGGCAAACAGGAGCAGGGCCAAGTAACGGTCAATCGCCTGAGTCGATCGAACCTGGTAACGATCCATAGCCAGCCTAACCTTCGCTGTCCGAAAATACGTTTCAATCGCCCAACGTTTGCTGTAATAGCTCAGAATTTCTTCATTACTTAGGGAAACATCCGTACTTAAAAAGGCTTTCATTTGCTTGGGATCAAAGCCTTCTCCATCTTTCCAACAGAGGAGCAAAGCGGCGTTCTCTACGACATTGAGCTTGCCTTCATAGCGATATACCCGGTAATCGGAAGAGCCGATGGTCACCAGATCGGTATCCGTTTTCGAGATGTAGGAAGCAAAGCTTTTGAGCGATTGTCGGATGCCTTGCGGATAGAAGATACGGTTGGTTTTTAAACCACTAATGACGTGAAATCCACGCTCCGCACTCGTTTGAAGCACGGAAGCCGACGGATACCAAGAATCCATCAGGACGTAGGTTCGGTAGGAAGACATCGGAACGGCCTGAATCAGATCACAAGCCAGATCGATTTTACTTTTCCCTTGCGGATCGTAACGTTCTGAAGCAAAAGGAAACACCTGCTCACCCGAGCGGAGTAGCGTTTGAACCACAGCATGCCCGTAAACATGCCGCCCCTTGAGATGAGAATGCTGAAACGAAGCGCCTTGAATCGTGTGGGTAGCCTGTGACGAAGGCTTGGTTTTTTCACACACGGTATCATCCAGAATCACGAAAATGGGACTGTGATCACGCTGAGCACACGCTTTAATCTGCTGAAAAGCGACACGTTGAACGATGCGTTTGAGGTACGAGCTGTCCCAGTTCCCATGAGTTAAGAAATGGCTCAGGGTTCGGCGATCTCGCTCTTGCAAGCTTTCGCGATGAATATCCGTTAACGTACCTGTAAAACCAGTCGAAAGCATGCCATCCACGAAGTGTTTGATGTGGTGAAGAGCAGGCTTGGAGAAATAGAGCGGAAGTTTCCACTCGTCTAACCGATTGTTCCAAGGATTTGATTGTGATAAAGTATACGTATGAGACATGTCTTTTCTCTCCTGCGTAGGGTATTTGGTGGTACTTCTATTTTACGCAGAGAGTCAAGTTTGTCTCTTTTTCTATTTATTGGAACTGATTTTGAGCAAGTACAGTAATATAGTTAGATTCATCTAACAGACGAATTCGTTCCTGAACAAACTTGAGCAGCTGTTCCACCTCTTGAGCAGGCAGATCCTCGTCAAGACGCGCGGCGGCAACTGGCAGCATCCAGGACTCTATTGCTACACGTGTAATCCCGGAAAGTTGCATATAATGATGGATGTAATATTTGACCAGCGATTCACGAGCCGTTTCAAACCCCATTCGTATAGCAGGATCTGTATCTTCCGGCAATGTGGCACTCATTAATATTACCCAGCTTCGAGCCACATCACCCGCAGGATCACCGGACATTCCAGTCATCCAATCAATGACCCAGTATTGATCGCCAGCCTCACTGAGCATAACATTATCAGGGTGAAAATCGCCATGACAGATCTGCTTTTGATCAGGCAATGTTGTTAAGTAAGAAAGGACTTGCGCTTGATCGTCCTCCGACAATAATCGAACATTGCGAATCGCTCCCGATAAAATCTGCTTCTGTAAGGGAAGTGTCCCTTCATCATCTCGCTCGTAATGAAGTCTGTAATGGCAGTCAGCCATTTTAAACGCCAGCTGCTCTAGTAACTCCGGTTGCTGAATGATAAGTGATAACAGGGTAATCCCCTGGATTCGCTCAAAAACAATGCCAGCACGCGACGTAGTATATTCTATTAAGGATACTGCCTGTGGGACGGGGAGTCCTTTTTTGAATGCCAACTCACTTATTCTAAATTCATTCTGAACGGCTTCGAGTGGAAAATCCATTCGATATAACTTCATAATGAGGTCGTTCGCATACGCATAGATTTCCGCAGTTCTTCCCTGACCGATTCGCTCCATACCTGTCCTCCCTTTACCCAAACTCACTGCCTCTGACTTTGGAGAAAACCATACAATCGACCAGCGTACCTGTACTGTCACGCCGCATCTTGCGCAATATACCTTCCAGCGTATAACCCGCTCGTTTGGCTACTTTGGCACTTCGCACATTGCGGGCATCACAGCGGATCTCCAGCCGGTTCGCCTCCAGATGAGTAATGGCAAATTGCTCAATGCCTTTTACCGCTTCTGTCATCAAACCCTCACCAGTTCGCGATGATCGAATCCAGTAACCGATCTCAAAACAGCGTGCATTCCAGTCAATACGATGTAGCCCGCTGCTACCTACGAAATCATCCGTATGTCTATCACGCAAATGTAACATCATGTCGGTACGTTCCAGATATTTCAGCCTTGCTTTGCGAACAGTCACTTCAGACTCTTCCAATGAAGGGATTTTCTCGGCAAAAGGTAACCACAACCGCAGCTGCTCCGCACTCTCACGGACCGCTTCATTAACGGCTGCGCCATCCCCCCACTGTGGTGCTCGAATTGTGAGGCGTTCCGTGTGGAAGCTCTCGGGAATCGTTAACATGATCGGATTTAATGAAGACGATTCGGTCATCGTTATACTTACTCCTCTACCTGAAATATGGAATCAATGATCAGCGGCAAATTATCCCTTACGGACACTGCACCGAATACGGAACGAGCGTGTACCCCCTGATCCCCAAATACCTCCATCATCAGATCCGAGAATCCATTCAGCACTTTATGATGCTCCTGATACGAAGCGGACGCATTGATAAACCCCTGCACTTTAACCACTCTCTTCACCCGATCCAGTGAACCCAGCACGTCTCGAACGACAGCGAGTACCTCCAGTCCAGCGTTCCGGGCAAATTCATATCCCTGTTCTGTTGTGAAGTCTGCTCCAACTTTACCGCGTTCGGAGGTATCAGGCCCTTTCCCGGATACATACATGATTCCATTCACAATAACGGCATTGGCATATTTCGCTGCGGGGGCGCTGGCCTGTGGTAAAATAATCCCCAGTTCATTTAATCTCGCTTCAATCATCGTACATTCTCTCCCTCTTTTAAGGTCCTCACGGAACCCGATTCATTGTATTCCTGCCTATAGACTCTTGGTGATACCTGAACGGTACGCTTGAACATCTTGCCAAAATGAGAGAAGTTACTGAATCCCGCAAGCCAGGCGATGTCTGTAATGGATTCTTCACTTTCTCGCAGCAAACGCTGTGCTTCCTTCACCCGTAACAGATTCAGATAATCACTGAAGGTAAAGCCCGTCGTTTGTTTGAACAATCGACTCAGATAATGCGGACTAATGCGAAACATGCTCGCCACCTCCGGTAATGTCAGTGGTTTCTGATAGTTCTCATTCAGGTGACGTACAACTGCCTGTGTCTTGGGGTGAAGAACCGGCTCACGATCATCGGAGCTTAACCTGCCCAGGTGTTGATTACGATAGGCATGCAGCAACAATTCAATAGCCCGGTGACGAAGCAACAGGTTGCTTCCAGGTTGAGGACGAAGCATTTCATCCACCATTTCGCTAACCATCCGTTCCAGAACCTCAGTGACTTGAGATGGAAACCTTACAATAGGAATCTCCCAGCAAAAGGGTTCCTTCAAGCCTTCAACTAACTCCGCGGAAATAGCTATGGCTTCAAAAAGCTCAGGCTTCATATACAGCACCATCCGCTCATGGTCAGGCATGCCGCTCTCCAATGTCTTGTGAACCGTATTTCGGTCAACAAACACCAGATCGCCAGCCTTTACCCGATAGGTTCGGTCCTTAATGAAATAAATACGCTCGCCAGACAACAGGTAATACAACTCATAATGATCATGCAGATGGTCATCCGTCATCGAGAAATATCCAATGCGACGATCATATTCGATGTGCAGCAAATCCGTAGGATCATGAAAATCCGCACGAAAAGGTTCTGTCATGTCTCCCTCTCTCCTTTCCATAAATTATAGCAAAATATGCGGCATTTGAAAGCGGTTACGCATAAAATGCGGCGAAAGAAGTACTCCCTTGTTATAGTCTAGAGCTATATTCAAGGAGGCGATAGACATGAGTAACAAGAAACGTTATGTATTAGTTGGAACCGGCGGCCGCGCCGAATTTTTTTATGGTGCTTTAACCCGGGATTACAGGGATACTTCCGAGCTTGTCGGCTTTTGTGATATAAATCAAGTCCGTATGAATTACGCGAATCAACTGTTGAAGGAAAAGTACAATTATCCCGAGGTACCTACTTATCCTGCAGATCAGTTTGATCAGATGATTGAGAACGAGAAGCCTGACTATGTCATCGTTACGAGCGTTGACCGTACCCATCACAAGTACATCATTCGCGCGATGGAACTGGGTTGTGACGTTGTCACCGAGAAACCAATGACGATCGATGAGGAGAAATGTCAGGATATTCTGGATGCTGTCAAGCGAACTGGCCAGAATGTAAGGGTCACCTTTAACTACCGTTATGCACCGCACCATACTAAGATTCGGGAACTTATTCTGAATGATACCATCGGGAAAGTCACTTCCGTTCACTTTGAATGGCTACTGAATACCCGCCACGGGGCAGATTATTTCCGCCGTTGGCATCGGGACAAGCGTAATAGCGGCGGACTGCTTGTGCACAAATCTACCCACCACTTCGATTTGGTGAATTTCTGGATTGGCTCGCAACCGGATACCGTGTTTGCATTTGGTGATCTGATGTATTACGGCAGAGAAAACGCAGAAGAACGCGGTGTAACGCAATTCTACAACCGGGCAACCGGCAACCCGATCGCAAAGGATGACCCTTTTGCACTGCATTTGGATTCAGACGCACATATGAAGTCCATGTATCTGGATGCCGAATCGGAAGATGGTTACCAGCGCGATCAAAGCGTATTTGGGGACGGCATCAACATTGAGGATACAATGGGTGTTCTTGTGAAGTATCGGAACAAAGCCATTCTGACCTACTCCCTCGTTGCCTACCAGCCATGGGAAGGTTACCGCATTGCCATTAACGGCACCAAAGGCCGGATTGAAATGAACATTGTGGAGCAATCCTATGTCAATTCATTGGGTGACAAGAGCAAGGAAGGTGCTTTGATCGGTAAAACGTTGCGGGTTCTTCCAATGTTTGATGCGCCATATGAGATTGAGGTGGAAGAGAAAGCAGGTGGACATGGCGGAGGTGACCCGGTTCTGCTGAATGATCTGTTTGGAGAGCCTGTAGAAGATCCGTTCCATCGTGCTGCTAACCACGTGGACGGTGCCAGATCCATTCTGACTGGGATTGCGGCCAATCGTGCCATTGCCACAGGCTTGCCTGTCAACGTCAATAATCTGGTTCGTTTCTAAGTCTCCCGGGTCTGCACTACATTATTAATTTCATTTAAAGGCTGCGCATGTACGCAGTCTTTTTTTATATTTCTATAATTAATCTGCACGCAAGTTGACTCGGTAAAAACCTTGTCTCAGAAGCTACGAAAACTGAACCTTTTGACGTGAGTTACAACCCTCCTGGATTTGCAGAGTTCTCCAAGTTAGCTCAGACGACAAATCAAGAGATCGGATTTGGACGAAAAAGTGTGGAGCAAGCTGTCTCCGACTTCTATAACGGGACCGTTCGAATCTTTGAATCGAATCAATAACCAGAAACCAGACACTGTGAGGAGGAACATATGACAGAAGAGATATTAAATCGGCTGCGCAACATTTCAATAATGGATCAAGTTCAGCCAGTTAAACCGGAAGACCAGCAGTTATTACAAGAATGGCATGCGTCGGGTATCCGGTTTGTGGCATCGGGCGGACAACTGGAAGCTACGTATTATGCAGCGGTGGAGAATTTGCTTGCTTGTATCCTGCCCATGGGAGACAACGATCCTATTTTACAAGAAGGTGGCATCTATCTCGGATGTTGGTTAGAGAGTACAGGTACCATCAATACAGAGCTGCTGTCTCGCCTGCTGCCTTCCGTATCCGAAACAACGTACCTCGCATTTGCCAAGCAACAAAGAGAAGATGGATTGCTCCCGTATAAACTCACGGCAAACGGGCCCTCTTTCCGGCAAATCCAGTTGGTCACTCCGCTGGCACGCAGTGTATGGAACCACTATCAGCTTCATAGCAATCATGGCAAGCAGTCGCCTTTCCTGAACACGATGTATAAGGCTATGGTTCGTTACGATGAGTGGATTGCCCACAACCGTAATACCCGAGGAACTGGCTGTGTAGAGGCCTTCAGTACGTTTGACACCGGACATGACTTATCCCCGCGATTCTGGCATGTTCCGGATACACCTTATATGAATGATGCTTCTGCCTATCATCCGGATTCTCCGATTCTGCCTTTTCTGGCACCGGATCTGACCGCCAATATCTATTGTCAGCGCATGTATCTGTCCCGCATGGCTGAAGAACTGGGAGAATCGGGAACGGATTGGAAAGCAAAAGCCGAGTCCAGCCTGGAAAGTCTCTTCCGTTATTGTTACGACGAACAGGATATGTTCTTCTATGATCGGGATCGCAATGACGAATTGGTCAGAGTCCAATCTGATGTACTGCTTCGCGTGATGGCCTGCGAGGTGGGCGACCGTGAATTGTTCGATAACCTACTACGTCGGTACCTGTTGAATACAAGCAAGTTTTTCGCTAAATACCCGTTTACATCGATTTCAATGGATGATCCCAGATTCGATCCCTTTTCCTCCTATAACAGCTGGGGAGGGGCATCCAATTTTCTGAGTCTGATTCGGGCGCCACACGCATTCGAGTACCATCATCGATATGTAGAACTGACTTGGGTAATGCAGCCTATCTTGTCCGCTCTATCCAAAGATAAGCGATTTGGTCAGGTACTAAGCCCGTGGACCGGAGAACAAGGTTTTACCGAGACTTACTCCCCCTCCATCCTCTGTCTCCTTGATTATGTGGAGCGATTATGCGGAATTATGCCTGTTGGATCGAATCAGCTCTGGTTTACCGGACTGCTCCCCATCGACATGGATCATGGTGAGATCGTGTCTGGCAACACGGCTTATAGCCGAAAAGTCAAGGGAGTAGGATATGAATTGGTCAACACGCCTGATCGCATGACGGTATATCTGGAAGGCAAGGTTCATCTGGATGGCCCGTCAGGGATTCGACTGGTGACGGATCATAGTGGGCATCTGGAGGCAGTCATCGGAATGACCGTTCGTACCGTCGAGGGGGAGCTTTACTATCAAGGAGAGTGCATCCCGATTCGGATCAAAGGAAATGAAATGCAGCGTTACGCCGATGGAAATTTGAAAACTGAACGCGATATTGGCATCATCCATCCTACGTATCGATAATTGTTTGTATACAAAAAGCGCAAGTTGCAGAGGTTTACTGCCCCTGCACTTGCGCTTTTCCATTTTGCGTATTTACATTTTATTATTTCTTATTGATAAGGACACAAGATAGCAATTGACTGCCACTGGGGAAATCATTCTCTCTCTGGTTACAGAGGAGATGAGTTTCACCTTACACCTTCCGGTTCCACGCCGGGTGACGATAAAATTCAATCGTATCAATATAATTTACCGTGAACTGCTGTTCCACATCCGACAGGTTCAACAGTTTTCGGTCGATTTGCTTCATCCCCATGACCACATCATGCCTTAACAGGTCCATCGCAATTTTGCCTACAAACCCGCCTTCCATCTCTTTATGTTTGGTACGAAACTCTTCATTGTAGATCAGTTCAGGCGTGAATGCCGCTTCAACGAATGCATTAACAAGCGTAAGCTCATTACCATCCATCTGTACTGCCAGATAATAATTGCCACGCTCATCCTGAATGAGGTCTTTATACATCTCTACGATCATGTGAATCACTCCTCTATTATAAAATGAAACCCCGTTAGCCGTAACGAACATGGGCTATCAAACGTACACCTTCCTACCCCGTCCCTTCATATACTAGGTACAAATGGCGAACGGAGGAATACTTATGAGCTGGCAGCATCTCCATACTGGAAAAACACTTCAGCAGCGTCTGGCAGAACTCCAGGGGCATCTTGCAGAACTGAATACTCCACTCTCCGGGTTGGAACCGGGACGTATTCGTCGTGTCTATCCAAGGCAGTTTATCAAAGTAAACCGTCAAATATTCATTCCACTTAGTCTGAATTCCATTCGGGTATTCGATATTCCTCGAACACGGCGAGGCGTCAGAGTCGGAATCCGCACGACTTTCCCTTCCTGGAATGCATTTAACAATATCAGACTGGTGGGCGTGGGACTGGATTATCTTGAACTCCAGGGAAAAGGCAGAGTCCCTTCCCGTATTCTATTCCCTCTCTCCAGCGTCGAGTCGATCTATCGGCCAACCACCGGAAAAAAGAATCTGAAACGACCTTGTAGTCGGAAGTAAAGCTGGTTCATTTCACGCAAGCCATACAATGGTTCCCGAATATCTGCATATCGGTGCTCCCTTCCAATATATAATTATAACCCATGCAACCACTTCTCTGCTGAAGAATCATTTTATGTCAAAAAGCGGTGAGCACAGAACTGCTTCTGTATCTCACCGCTCAGCCAGTTACAGATCAAACTGATCCTTCACATGTGTACATCAGATGCCTGTCCATACATCCTTGGCATAACGACCTTCCTGCTGAAGCTGATCAAGCCAATCTGCTGCTTCCTGCGCGGATTTGCCATGAATTTCAGCGTATGCCTGCTGGAGTGTAGCTTCCACATCAGGTGCCATCTTGCTGCCATCACCGCAGATATACAGATGCGCACCCTTTTCAAGTAAAGGAATCAGATGCCGGGCATCGTCTCTCATCAGATGCTGTACATAACATTTCTCTTCCCCGTTCACTCGGGAGAACGCCGTATGAAGCTCGACAAGTCCTTCTTGCTGGGCTGCTTCCAATTCATTTTTGTATAGATAATCATGCTCGGGATTCCGACATCCAAAGTATAGATGTGCTTCGCCAACGGCTTGACCTTGTTCCTTCAACACATGTCTTGCTTGTATAAAACCACGGAATGGGGCAACGCCTGTACCCGGCCCTACCATGATGACGGGAACCTGTGCAGCTTCCGGCAATTGGAAACCGGATTCCGGTGTCCGCGTGAACATGACGATCTCATCACCCGGTTTCAGGTTTGCCAGATAGTTGGACGCAATGCCTTTGTATTCTCCCTGTCCACTCCATGCCGGAGCACGCACTACACTCACCGTAATACTCGCTTGATCGGGCAGAACACGCGGTGAACTGGAGATCGAATAATATCTGGCTTTCAGTGAAGGCAGTAATTCAAGGAAGCGCTCGAACGGCAGTTCACATGCCTCATATTTCACCAGATAATCCAGCATGGAGATCCGTTTATTCCGAACTTCATCCATATACACAGATTCATCAAGCAGCGCTTCAAGCTCCTTCTTATGCGGTGGACATACCGTGTATGCTGCCATTTCTCTGAGCTGAGCACGAGTTGCGGCTTCTTGAAGCTCAACGCTATGACTAAGCAGGTCATACAGGTTAACCGGTTGATGCAGCGGCAGATGTGCGGCGCTTCTACCCGATGCATCGAGAACCAGATGCTCCGTTCCCGTGAATCCATACCGACGAAGTACACGTTCCACCAGCTCCGGTGGGTTCTGTGGCAGAATGCCCAGATGATCCCCTTCCTTGTAGGTGATGCCTTCAGGCAATTTGATCTCGAGGTGACGTGTACTCCGTTCACTGCCCGCGTCGTGAAGCTCTCTGTTCTCGAGCACTTCTGCCACATGGGCATCATACGTATCCGCAAGCGGTGTTACGGCGAGCCCACTGACAAACTGTACAGATAGTGAGCTGCGTTCGCTATTGGAACTTGTGTTCAGTTTCAGTCCCATTGTTCGTGCAAGATCCGGCCATAATTGCTCCGCCCAATCTCCCACCTGTTTCTCAAAATCTCCGCTTGCATCGGACTCACCCAAGGGCGATAACCGCTCTGCTCCTCTGGAAGACAATTGTTCATCGATTAAACGTGGAATGCGCTGATAGGTACTGGCCCAGTTGTGGTCACCGCATCCAAGAACGGCGAAACGCACCCCTTTGAATTCATTCGCATCCGCGTGTTCAATCCACTCGACAAACATCTTCGCATTGCTAGGCGGCTGACCGTTATAGGATGCACTGACAATAATAACGGCGCCATCCTTCGGCAGTTGGCCAACACGATCATCAAGCGCAGCAACCTCACTCCGGAAACCCTGGTATCTGGCTGTATCGGCAATTTCACGTGCTATGCCTTCCGCCGTCCCCAGATTGGAACCGTAGAGAACAAGCATCGGTGTGTGGTGAGCATTCGCAGCATCCGGTTCAGTTCTTTTGGCAACTGGCTTTGGTTCTTCGACTGCTACACCTGGAACGGCCATGACGGGCTGGCCTCCACGCGCACGTACCCGAATGGTGAAGTTATCCGGCTTGAGCGTCAGCGTTTCTTTCACCTTTAACTGATAATCGGAATGATCGATGAAGTCAAAATGCTTGAGCACCATGCCCAGCACCAGCGTTGCTTCCTGAAGTGCAAACTGCTGACCAATGCAGGCCCGTTGACCATTACCGAAAGGTTTGTAGGCATCATGCGGCACTTTGCTCGGATCTTCGAACCGTTCCGGGCGGAAATCCTCTACGTCATCTCCCCATGCTTCGCGGTCGCGATGCAGCTTGGGAATCAGTACACTAACGCTGTCGCCTTTTTGCAAAGGATATTGACCCGCAAGTACCGTGTCCTCTTTGGCATACAGGGAAAATGCCGGGGCCGTTGGCCATAACCGCAAGGCTTCGTTCAAAACCATGCGAACATACTTCAGATTGCGAACCTGGTTGTACGTTGGAACCGGATCTTTCAGAATCTGATCCACTTCTGCTTGGGCCTTAGCCAGCGTATCCGGGTTCTTCATCAGATAATAGACGGCGAAGGATAATAGACCACTTGTGGTCTCATGTCCAGCAATCAGGAACGTAATAATCTGATAACGGATGTTCTCATCATCCAGTGTTTCTCCCGTTTCCGGGTCCTTGCCGCTGAGCATGTGGGACAATAGATCGTCCGCGCCTTCCTGCGGTTTCTCTTTGCGCTCGGCAATAATGTGATCCACCAAAGAGAACATGGAACGGATGTCCTGTTCAAACTGTTTCTTTTTGGTGATCATCAGCTTGTCTTGCAGACGCAGTCGCTGCAATGAACTCATGGATTCGTCCAGTGCACGAACCATGCTTGTAATGAATGGATGTGGTTCTTCCCGGTAAAAGCTGTTAAACCGATAGTTGAACCCACAGAGTCCAATCGTGTCCAGTGTAAGACGTGTCATATCATCCGGAACGTTAACCGTTTCATCCGGGTTCAATCGTGACCATTTCTGAACCAGCTGTACAGCCAGATCAATCATTTTGTTGTGATATCCCTGCATGGCACGTTGACTGAAACTTGGCAGCAGTACGTTATGAGCTTTTTTCCAATTCGGCTCCTCGGTCCAACTCGTGAATAGTCCATCTCCTGCAAAAGCACGAACCTTGGCAAGGGGTGCCCATACACGTTTGTCAAACTTGGATTCATCCGTTACCTCGGCGACCAGTTCGTGACCTGAAATATACAATTCACTTCGTCCGGGATACTCCATACGAAAGATCGGTCCGTATTCTTCAGCCAGTTTCACCAGGGATTGCACCGGCTCTTCAAAGTTCAATTGCGGCAAATTGCCCAACGGGCCAAATGTTTTCGGTTGGGGCACTGAAATTGGTGGCATGACGCTCACTCCTTCTTTCCAAGTTAAGAGTTTTGACAACTAAAAATAATGACTCGATTCCATACGGAATTGCAATTCACCTTCGGATCACACTTCACGTTAAATCATCAGATTCAAGTTATTTTTTGCACAATTTGATATTTCATCCAGATAACTGTTAAACCAAAAAAAGAACTGACTGACCGAAATGGTATATTGGTCATTTTTGATTAAAAAAAATGGATGCACTCGTTATCTCCTTTTACCCTAACATTTCCAGTTCCAATCTTCAACCGTCCCAAAGTCATAGGACCTCAGGACAGGAATTACATTATAACTAGGAATTCTTCAACAGAATCTGGATCGCCGGCTCTATCTCCAATGGAGCCACTGTCGTTTCATAACGGCCATGGACGTTCCCACTGCGGTCAATCAGGAATTTGGTGAAATTCCATTTGATGCCGTCACCTTGATACAATTCTGGATGCTTCTCTTTCACAAAGGTGTCCATCCACTCTCCTTCCTTCGTGTCCAGATCATAACCTTGAAATGGCGCTTCTTCAGTCAGGTAACGGAACAACGGATGCATCGATTGCCCTACGACATCAATTTTCTCCAAGATCGGAAAGGAAATCTGAAACTGACTTCTGCAATATTCTGCAACCTCAGCGCTACTGCCAGGTTCTTTCTCGTTAAACTGGTTGCAAGGGAACGCCAGAATCTCCAGTCCTTGATCACCATATTTCTCATACATCTGTTGAAGTTCACTGAATTGGCGGGAGTAACTACACCGGCTTGCTGTATTCGCAATAAGCAGTACGTTCCCTTTTAATGCAGACAAATCTCCCTTGTGGCCATCCATGAACGGAACCTGGCAAGAAAATATACTCATCCGTACTCACCTTCCTCTTTCTCTTCTCTTTTCGTATCTCACATGCATTCTCTCTTGAGATGGATTATACCCCCCTACTAGTAATAGGTGAAATATATAATAAATATAAATTCGATAGTTTTTAACTATGAAAAAATAAACCAAAAAAACTGCCCTCAGCAGCTAAATGCTGCATCTGGACAGTTACCAAATCATGGTGTGTATCACGCTCCACTTACCGTTACCCCATAATCAAACCATATACAATACCTGGTCCGTGCACCCCAATGGTTAAATCATTCTCAATATCGGAAGAACGGCTTGGCCCTGAAATAAAGTGGATACCTGCGGGAAGATTCTCTCTTCCCACTTCGTCAAATCGATCCAGCGTCTCACCCAGTCTGGTATACAGCCGATCTACTGGAATAATGATGATGAGTACAGTAGGCAAGAGACTGACTGAACGCCCCTTTTCCGGTGAAGAAAGTACAGTGACCGAGCCTGTGTATGCTGTCGCATAATCCGCCATGACCACACCGATATCCGCCTCAGCTGCCCGTGCCCTCCAGTTCTCATCCGCTTGACTATTCCACACTGAGATCTGCACATCCGGAAGCTGCTCTCCCAATCCAAGATCTTCTAACGCCTGTTCATTCTGGCGAATGATATATTTGGCACTCAGCTCATGCGATTTGGTGGCAATAAATCGGGACACTTCTTGCATGTTCTGAACCCGGGCAATGTGTGCGCCTACACTCACAAAGTTATCCGTAAATGCTTGAATGCGCTTCTCTTCATCCCATTCCAGTTCAGTCCAAAAGTCGGGTGCTCCCCGAGAGGGTTGGGTCGGCGCATGTCGTTGCCTTGGTCTCCTCAATTTCGAAGCAATGTCATTCATGAACTGCTCCTGTTTCTCTATGGACTTTTTCTCCAATTCCGCAAGCCATTGCTGATGTTCAGTGACCATGTTTAGTCCCCTCCCCTTCTTCTCGTTCACGAATAATCCGCTCCATACGGCTGCGAACGGAAGAATCCATGGCTGATTGCTTCTGGTTCAGTTCCTGATCCAGCTTGTTCCATTGTTGCCGGAAGGATTTTTTGGCGAGACTTGGTGCAACCCGATAATTGTTCCAGCCTTTGAGTGGACCCAGCTTGAGAGAAATGCCATTGTTGCGTACAACCGCCTTCTGCCCGATCTGTCCCAGACGTATGGCCGCACTGAAGCGTTTGGAATTGGAAACAACGGCAGCAAAACCCTTCATGCCCATGCTCTCCATTTTGTTTCCATGACCGTCTTCCACTTTACGTCTACGTAAATAAACGAGCATATCATGCAGCGGAATTTTGACCGGACATGCTTCATAACAGGCTCCGCACAGACTCGAAGCACCCGCAATATCGTTCCATTCATCAATGTTGCCATTGAGTGCAGGTGTCAGTACCGCGCCAATCGGTCCACTATAGGTTCCACCATAGGCATGACCTCCAATATGGCGATATACCGGGCAAGCATTCAGACAAGCACCACAGCGAATACAATTCAGCAACTCCTGGAATTCAGGATCACCGAGTTGAAGGGATCGACCATTGTCCACGATAATAATGTGCATTTCATCCGGCCCATCTGCATCCGCTGTACGACGCGGACCTGTGATGCCTGACATGTACATCGTTAATTTCTGACCTGTTGCGGAGCGTGGCAACAAGGTTGCCATGACCTCCAGATCCGTCCATGACGGGATGATCCGCTCCATGCCCATGAGTGTAATCTGCGTTTTTGGAACAGTGGATACCATACGCGCATTGCCTTCATTTTCGAACAAAACCATGGAACCTGTCTCTGCAATCGCAAAATTGCAGCCGGTCATGCCGATATCTGCTTCGAGGAATTTCTCGCGCAGCTTTTTGCGAACAAATCCGGCAAGTACCGTCGTGTCCGGTTCCAGAATTTCACCTGCTTCCTTCGATAACAACTCTGCGATCTGATACCGGTTCTTATGGATGGCTGGAATGACAATATGAGAGGGTGCTTCGCCTGCCAGCTGAATGATATATTCACCCAGGTCAGTCTCGATGGCTTCAATGCCCGCCGACTCCAGCACATGATTCAGATGTACTTCCTCCGACACCATCGATTTGGACTTTACCACCGTAGAAGCCTGCTTGTGAGCCGCAATATCCAGCGCAATCGCCGCTGCTTCCACCGATGTATCTGCAAAATGAATATGAACCCCGTTCGCACGGGCGTTATTCACAAATTCATTCAGATAATAATCCAGATGCGCAATCGTATGCAGACGAATCTGACGGCCACGCTCTCGCCATTCATCCCAGTTTCCATGTTCTTCTGAGGCAGACTTCTTGCCGTTACGCAATCGTTCTGTTGTAAATTTCACCGCTTTACGCAGAAAATCATCATTCAAGGCCAGTCCGGCACGTTCTTTGACCGTTGTATCCATGACTCCCGGTTGACTCATCCTGTTTGCACCCCCTCATACAATAGTTCCGCCAAATGCATCACACGCACCGGTTCATTCCGATAACGCAGATTACCTGCAATATTCATCAGACAGGCCATGTCCAGCCCAACGAGTACTTCCGCTTGTGTCTCTTTGACATGATCGACCTTCTCCGTCACCATCGCTCCTGAGATATCGGACATTTTGATGGCAAACGTGCCGCCGAACCCGCAACAATCCTCAGCAAACGGAAGTGGAACCAATTCCAGTCCTTTTACTTGAGAGAGCAGCGCCATCGGCTCATCCTTCACACCAAGCAGACGGCTGCCGTGGCAAGATGGATGATAGGTTACTTTGTGCGGAAAATGAGCGCCCAGATCGGTTATTCCGAGTACCTGAACGAGGAATTGAGTGAATTCATAGGCTTTGGCTTCCAATCGTTTCGCCTTCTCCAGCCACACCGGTTCATCTGCGAACAGTTCGGGATAATGATGAATCATATACGTACACGATCCGGATGGACAGACTACAAAATCACTGTCGTCAAACGCTTCAAGAATCGTTTTGGCCGCTACCCGAGTCTCGTCCCAGTACCCGCTATTGTAGGATGGCTGACCGCAGCAGGTCTGAATCGGCGGAAAATCCAGCCGAACACCATGAGCGGCGAGCAATCTGACCATGGCTTCCCCCACTCGGGGATAGATGGCATCGCTGAGGCAGGTAATGAATAAGGAGACCTTCATAATTACACGCTCCTATTAACTGATTAGTAGATGAATTGACTAAGAAAATTGACTAAGAATATTTACAATGAACACTCCGGTGACACAATAACCTTCCGATCGCTGTTTAAACCGTGATGATTCCAATATCGTATCCGCTCAACAGGTCTGTCTGTTCAGCCTCCAATGGCTGATCGGTAACAATCGTATGGACTGCATTTAACCCGGATACCCGGGCAAAAGCACGGACACCAAATTTACTGGCATCTGCAAGTAAGATGACCTGATCGGATATGCCAACCATCTTCTGCTTCAGCCTTGCTTGGAGTTCATTGGATTCACTGATTCCGCCACCTTCGAGATGTACACCTTTGCACGACATGAACATTTTATCCACATGATACGTTTCCAGAGAACGCTCCGCGAGTGGCCCAACAAAAGACAACGAGCGAGCCGCCAGCTGGCCCCCCGTTGAGATGACTTCAACCTTGTCACGGCTGCTAAGTTCAGTGGCGATTTGGATGGAATTGGTTAAGACCGTCAGTGGAAAATCCGGCATGTTTGCTGCCATATAACCTGCCGTTGTGCTGGCATCCAACAGAATGCGGTCACCTGGATGAATCATCGCCAAAGCCGCTTGTGCAATCCGCCTTTTCTCTTCCGCATGGGTTGTCTCCCTGATCCGGTAAGGGATCTCCGGCTGATCTTCCTTCACACTCACTGCACCACCGTGAGAACGACGCAATCGTCCTGCCTGTTCCAGCCGATCCAGATCGCGCCGGATCGTTTCCTCCGTTACCCGGCAGCGCTCACTAAGCTCGGATACACGCATACTGCCCTTTACATTTACCATCTCCACAATCCGGTCATACCGCTCAGCAGCCAGCATGTTACAATTCACTCCCCGCTTGTGAAGTAGATGATGCCGTTAAACGCATAAATCTGCCGTAAGCATCATCCCAAATGGACCTGTCCTGCGGCTCATATGCAGTTACCGGAAATGAATCACGAATGGCTTTGCGAGCCTCCCAGATATCCTTAAAAGCTCCGCTTGCCATCCACTGCACAGCCATATTCCCAATGGCACTTCCCTCTGCCGGACCCGCCCATACCGGCTTGCCAATGGAGCTCGCAGTCCACTGACATAACAGGCGGTTCTGGATACCTCCACCAACCATATGCAATCCGTTGAACGTCTGCCGGGATAATTGTTCCGTCCATTCCAGCACTCTTCTATACTTCAATGCCAGACTCTCCAGAATTGCCCGGGCAATGGCACCTTGATCCTCTGGTACCACTTGCCCTGTATCACGGCAATACTGACGTATTCGGGTCGTCATATCTCCTGCTGGCATGAACAGTTCATCATCCGGATCAAACAAACTGGCAAATGGAGGTGCCTGTTCCGCCTTCGCCAACAACGCACCGTAGCTTATACCCTGCCCCTGACGATCCCACTCACGCATGCTTTCCTGCAAAATCCACAGACCCATGATGTTCTTAAGCAGACGGAATGTTCCACCAGCCCCGCCTTCATTCGTGAAGTTTAAGGCCAGACTCTGGCTACTTATCGCCGGATGATCTATCTCCGTACCCATCAGGGACCAGGTTCCACAACTCAGATAAGCAAATGAACGTTCCGTTGCAGGAACAGCCACAACGGCTGAACCTGTATCATGCTCGGCAACCGTGATTACGGGAATAGTGGAAAGACCCAGATCGGTACAGATACTGCTGCGCAACTCTCCAACACGGGTACCTGGCAGCACGACTTCACCGAACAGTTTCTCCGAAATGCGAATATGTGCCAATAACTCACGATCCCATTGCCCCGCCGTTGGATTGTATAATTGCGTTGTTGTTGCATTCGTGAACTCATTCACCGCTTCTCCGGTCAGGAAATAACGAAGCAAATCCGGAATCATGAGAAAACGCTCTGCTTCATGAAGTAACGTGGAACCACTGCGTTGGAGCGTTGCCAATTGATACAAGGTATTAAAGCCAAGAAACTGAATTCCTGTACGTTCAAAGATCCGCTGAGAGGTCAGCTCTTGGCGTACCTGATCCATCATGCCGTTAAACTGTGTATCACGGTAATGATACGGGTTTCCCAGCAATTCACCATTACTGCCAAGCAGACCAAAATCAACGCCCCACGAATCGATCCCCAGGCTCTCCGGCAGTTCTCCCTGCTGTTTCACAAGGGTAAGCCCTTGCAATATTTCATGATGCAGTCGCAGAATATCCCAGTGCATCCGCTCGCCAACCTTCACGGGTTCATTCTTGAACCGATGAATTTCGCTCGTTTCGATCCCGCGATCATTCAGATGTCCCAGTAGCGCTCTCCCGCTCCCAGCGCCCAAATCATAAGCCAGCACACTCACCGCGCTTCACCAACCTTTCGAACCCATCCTATTTTCCAAACTTCCATACATTATCTCTTGTTTCACTCCGTAACCCTGTACTTTATTCTGCATTTTTTGTTTGTTTGTTTTTGTTTGATACTGTTTTACTTTATTTAACGAGTATATCACCATTGTAAGCGTTTGAATACCCTTTGGTTTTTCTTTATTTTTGGTATACCAAAAACGACTCTCTCCCATCTGGGAGGAGCCGCATTTCTTATGCTTCAAGTATAAAACTGGCCTTTGCTCACCCCAGACTGGGGCTGTATATCTCTCTCAAAATGCTTAAAGCGTGTCCCCTGATACGTCAGCATCCCTCGATCATTTTCCACCAACATGCCATAATGATTTCCTCCAACGATCAGTTCAATACGCTCCCCATTGTCAAATTCGAATGTAACATAATACCGGGTAGTCGCGCTGCTATCCCCGCTTCCCCCTGAAACTTCCGTTCGTTTGGCCACCACCGTTGAGTGCAGGGTTAACAAGGCCGATGCGTTATTCGATGACCACGTGCGTACCCCTGAGATGATGGCATATACAATCACACCCGCAACAATAAGAAATACGGCACCAATAAAAATGGAAACAAACGCACCCATGGCACCAAACTCATTCAATCCCGAAAAGAAACCACCCTGATTGCCTTCAAAACCTGGTACTCCATTCATGTCGTCAAACACACCAAAGCCGTCTACGCTTAATCGGCCCATCGATGAGGACATGCTCGTTAACGCCATTCATCATCGTTCCTTTCCCCATGCAAAATAAGATGCACCGCCCACACGCAAGGAAGGCGGTGCATGCAGACAACCCGTTCTGCCTTGTCCGTATACTATATGAACCAGATCAGGAATACAGACGTTCAAGTTCGTCGACAAGACTGCCGACATAAGCAACCGCAGAGCGAATTGGCTCAGGTCCGGACATATCCACACCCGCAAGCTTCATTAACTCCTGTGGGGTGAGACTTCCACCAGCTTTCAGTGCATTAAGCCAGCGATCTACCGCAGGCTGTCCTTCTACCCGTATCTGCTGTGCTGCGGCTGTGGAAGCGGTCAAACCTGCCGCATAGGTATATGGATATAGTCCCATATAATAATGAGGTTGTCTCATCCACGTGAGCTTGGCACCTTCATCAATTACCAGATCGGGTCCCCAGAATTCGGAAAGGATGTCTCCTTTGAGCTGACTTAACGTCTTCGCCGTAATGGGCTCATCATTGGTTGCGCGTGCATACACCCTGCGCTGCAATTCACCTTCCAGCAGATGTGTAACGAAGTTATGGTAATACGTGTTCAACAGTTGCAAAATGACCCAGCGACGCATTCTCGGATTATCGGAACGCTTCAATAGATGGTCTGCCAGCAGCATTTCATTCATGGTCGATGGTGCCTCAATGAAATAAAGAGATGGCCGTGTATTCGTGAGCCGTTGGTAACGTCCCGCAAGCATGAAGTGGCCTGCATGCCCCACTTCATGGGCAAGCGTAAATGCTCCACGCATATTGTTTGCCCATGAAATTAAGATATAGGAGTGTGAACCATATATAGAGGAGCAAAATGCCCCTGTGGATTTGCCTGCATTATCTGCGTAATCCACCCAGCGATCACTGAATGCGCGCTCTACGATCTCGCCGTACTCCGGCCCAAGCACATCAAGTGCTTCTCGAATGAGTATGCACGCCTCATCATATGTAATGGAAGGGCTAAATTCAGGATCAAGCGGAGCCTTCAGATCACAAAACATCAGTTTGTCCAGACCCAGCTCACGTTTCTTGAGAGCCGCCAGTCTGCGCATATGAGGTGCGAGTTCCTGCTGGATAATATCGAGCACATTATTGTACATCTCTTTGCTCACTTGCTGTGGGCTGAGAAGCATATCTGTAACATCTTCGTAACCACGCAGCCTGGATAGAACAACCTGTTTCTTCACTTCGGTTGCATAACCTTCTGCGAACGTATTTTTGTAATCATTTAATGTTGAGCTGAATGCAGCATAAGCAGAACGGCGCAGCTTGGTATCAGATGACATCTCATAATTATTTTCATAAAATGACCAGGACAGTGGACGATTATTGTCCTCTCCATCGAGGGCATCGTCAAACGTCATGTCTGCCAGTTTACCACGCAGATAGATACGGTATGGCGAATCCAGCACCTCTCCGAGTGAAGCGAGTACCTTCTCGGTTTCTGGCGTGAGCCGATATGCTTTTTCTCGAATCAAACGTTCCAAACTACGCGCATACGGCTCCAATCCCGGAAGTTCTTCAAGGTAACGTTCAACGGTTCCCTCCGGCAGATCAACGATCTCTGAATTGACAAAAGACAAGGACGACGACAGATTTGATAGGATATCTCCTGCTTTAGCTGAATTCTCAATATTGACCGGATTGGTGCTGTCCTCTGACTGCTTCAAGCGGGCATAAGAAGCCGTCTTGCCGATCCGCTCCTGCAAAGCTTCACGAGCATCCAGACAAGCCAGCAATTGTTCAGCGCCTTCGCCCAGACGTCCTTTGAACGTTTCGATCTGGGCAGCAGCCTCAGGAAGTGATCGAAGTTCCTGCTCCCACTCTACATCGGATACAAACAAGTCTTTCAGATCCCAAGTGGTTTCTGGGTTTACCTCAGCACGTGTACGTATTTTTTCCATCTTTAGTTGCCATCCTCCTTGCATTTTCCAATATCTCTCATCGTATCATATTCGGCTCATCTATACATGACATCTGCGAACAATGAGACTTTTGGTATAGATTTATGGTCGAGCAGACAAACGGGTTACTCCATATTACTCCGCTGGCAGAATAGCCTTTCGATCGCTGTTATCCCCGGATTTTTTGATTCACTTTTAAAAGGTGAAAATCCGTTGATAAAGGCGAACGCTTCGCTTCTTAAGTCTATTTCTGCCCACTGCGTTTGGAGTAAACTATTGATCCACTGACCAAAATTTGAAAGTAACTAAAAAACCCCCGGTGATGGAAGTATCCATTTTCCGGCGGTTCATTGTAAATATTACTTATTTAGCTTTCTTTCCAGATTACATTTTCACCGTAATTTTTACCCCAGTTATACATTGCGTGCAGCACAGGCATCAGGCTCTGGCCGTGATCTGTCAACGTATATTCCACCCGAGGAGGTACTTCTGCATACACTTTGCGCTCAATCAGCTTGTCTTCCTCCAGCTCACGTAGCTGGTTGGTCAACATCTTCTGGGTAATATGAGGGATTAGGCGTTTCAGCTCACTGAAACGTTTGGTGCCTTCCAGACCCAAATGCCACAATATAATCAGCTTCCATTTGCCACCGATCACCGCAAGGGTCAATTCCTTCTCACAGTTGATTTCTTTCAGATTAATCCGTTCTTTGACTTCGGCTGCCATGGCTCCGAGCCCCCTCATCTTCAATCTTATATCGCGTATATTACACATATCACGGGGACACTTCACACGAGGGAAGCTTTCCGCTCCATGCATGATGTAATAAGTACATTCATTCGATACAGCTATCTATTAATTCTACTACAGCCTGGTCGGGATGCAAAGTTTAACTGTAAATCACGGATAAAACCTATACAGATGAATGATTATGTATCGCAGAAAAGACCAGAACCCTTCATGATCAAAGGATTCCGGTCTTTCATCTATTCACTATTCCAGGTTCGCGTGGCGGCCAAACATATCCGCTCCGGTCATACCCTTCATTTCCATCATCGTAAGGATGAGAGCATCCATGCCGATTAACAGTCCCTGTTCAAACAGCGAGCCCATTGGCTGGATGGTTACTTCCGCTCCGGAAGTCGCTGTGTCCTCTTTGGCTGAAGCCGGAAGGCGCACTACCGTAGTTGCCAATTGACCGATCGTGGACTCTGGCTTAATCGTAATCAGGCCGACAGGTGCCCCTGCTTGACTAGCCTTCTTAGCCATAGCTGCGAGACTGCCTGTCTCCCCTGAGCCAGAGCACAGCAAGAGGAAATCCTTCGAGCTGATCCCGGGTGTAACGGTCTCGCCCACCACATATACACGAAGCCCCATCTGCATCAGTCTCATGGCAAAAGCCTTTCCCATAAGTCCTGACCGGCCTGCTCCTGCTACAAAAATCTGTTCCGCAGCCAGAATGTGTTCAGCCATCGCTTGCATTTCAGCATCATCGATCTGGCTTAACGTACGTTCCAGCTCCTTCAAGATGTCCGCTGCGTATTGTGTTTTGCTCATTCGCTTACCCTTGTTTAACAAGACGTTGCATTTCAGCTGCAACTGCCGCTTTGTCGGCTTGTCCTGTGATACCGCCGCCTACAATAACCAGATCCGGTTGTGCTTTGATTACTTCTGGCAATGTTTCCAGCTTGATTCCACCAGCAACAGCCGTTTTAGCATTTTTCACAGCAGCTTTGATCGTTTGCAGATCTTCGAACGGGCTTTGTCCTTCAGCTTGCAGATCATAACCTGTGTGTACACAGATGTAATCTACGCCAAGCGCATCAATTTCACGAGCACGTTGTTCAAGGTTAGGCACATTGATCATGTCCACAAGAACTTGTTTGTTTTGTTTCTTCGCTTCTGCTACTGCACCTTTGATCGTACTGTCATTGGTTGCCCCAAGCACAGTGATCAGATCCGCACCAGCTTCAGCAGCTTTCATGATTTCATAACCACCAGCGTCCATGATTTTAAGGTCTGCAAGAACTTGCAGATTAGGGAATGCTTCTTTCATCGCTTTTACCGCGTGCAAACCTTCATTAATAACGATTGGTGTACCAATCTCAACGATATCAATATATTGTTCAACCTCTTTAACCAGTGCGATACCTTCTGGGATGTTTACCAAATCGAGTGCCAATTGCAATTTCATCATTTATTTCTCCTTTGTTGTTCAAATATGGGCCGTTCCTGTAAAAATAATAATTAGATATTTAGCCTGCACCAATTTGTCTGTAGAGATGCATGCAGTGTTTGTTTTGGCTACTCACTCATTGTAGACCCTGACTATCCATTCAGGAAGTACGCACTTTGAAGTGGGGTAGTTACTTGGGCGATACTATTGACAATTTTTCGTTGTTAGATGAACCAAATATAGAATTAACCCTCTATTCCAATACGCCTGCTTACAGCAGTACAGCAGCCTAATCATCCAATTAGATATGCAATATAAAAGACCCCGCCACATGGCAGGGTCTTTATCTTTATCGTTTCATTTTCAATCCAGCCAGAGCTGGTTTAGAGAGTTATCATTTTACAGATATACAGGTTTCACGCATACCGGCTTGGATACACCTGTGCTGTGACCAGTATATTTCAGACGTCCGCTCTCCTGATCTACCGTGAATGTCACGAGGTTGTTCGTATCACGGTTAGCTGCGATCAGCAATTTGCCGTTAGGTGTCAGCGCAAAGTGACGCGGGTGCTCACCTTCTGCAGATACATGCTCAACCAGTGTCAGGTGACCTTTGTCTGCATCTACTGCAAATACAACGATGCTGTCATGTCCACGGTTAGAACCATATACATAACGTCCATCATTGGAAACAGTGATTTCGGCTGTTGTATTCTCTTTGCCATCATAACCATCAGGCAATGTCGATACCGTAGACAATTCAGTCAACGTGCCCGCTGCTGCATCATATTGGAACGAAGTAATGGAAGAATCCACTTCATTGATGACATAAGCGAATTGACCATTCGGGTGGAACGCCAAGTGACGTGGGCCAGCTCCCGGATGTGTTTTGGTTTCACTGTGCAACACAAGTTCATTTTTGTCTCCATCAATGGAATAGATCGCAATGTTATCTGCGCCCAGATCCTGTACCATCATGTATTTACCATCCGGGCTGAAGAATGCGGAGTGAACATGTGGCTTGTCCTGACGTTCAGGATGCGCACCTTGTCCTTCATGTTTCTTCTCATCCAGAAGCGCTCCAACTTCACCGTTATCCGTCAAGGCTTGCAGACCTACCAGACCACCGTGGTAGCTGGACAGGATCAAGTATTTGCCGGAAGGATCACGCTGGATATGACATGGTGGAGCTGAAATGGAATTATTCCGGTTCAGCAAAGTTAATTTTCCTGTAGAAGGATCAATGCTCAGAGCTACCGCTTCAGACATTTTGTTGCCTTCAGCTGACGCTGTTTCACCAATCGCATACAGTTTGTTTCCTTCAGCATCCACGTTGACAAACGTTGGGTTTTTCACGCCCGCGATGCCGTCAAGCTTGGACAAGCTGCCTGTATCCTCATTCAATTCATATGCATAAATGCCCTCATTTTCCGCTTCGGCGTAAGAGCCGGCCAGTACGAGCAAGCGTTTTGATTCACTCATTACAGTTTCCTCCTCTATGTGTATGTAATCTTGTTGCACCTCTTCTATAATAAATCTGCCATATCAAAATAGCAATCCGCTGTCGCTGCCCATCATCATACTGAAATCCATTCATATGAGATGCATCTTCTGCTATGATAAGATAGGTTTTTCATCCAGAAGGGACTGAATTGCATTGCTTCACTCATTTTTACTCACCTTATACCATGTGTTCCTACCGATATCACTTCCCGTGATTGGAGGTATTCTGTTAAAACGCTTCAAGAATTGGGATACCCGGTCGCTCTCGACCTTTTCCCTTTATATTTTGAGCCCTGCGCTCATCTTCAATACATTGTTGCATGCAGAGATTACCTTGACGGACGTCACCAGCACGTTCTGGTTCTCTATTATTAATCTGATTGCCCTGTGGGCACTCGCCGAGCTGTTGAGCCGGATTTTCCGTCTGGGTGCAAGCGAAAAAGCGGGTCTCACCCTCGTCTCCACGTTTACGAACTGCGTGAATTACGGGCTCCCGCTTGTGTTGCTTGCCTTTGGTCAGCTTGGACTGGACAAAGCTTCCGTCTACGTCATTGGACAGATGATTATTGTTAATACGGTAGGTATCTTTTTTGCCACGAGATCCGAATTCACGGTGAAAGATGCGATTCTGTCCGTTTTCCGCATGCCATCCATCTATGCTGCTGGCATCGCCATTGCACTGCGTGCGTCCAATCTGAGCCTGCCAGAAGCGCTGGATGGAGGGATCTCCATGCTGGCTGCAGGTTACTCTCCCGTCGTTCTCGCCATTCTGGGAGCACAGATGCTCAGACCAAAAGGTGCAACGGTGCCTTGGCTGCCCAATGTACGCCGAGCTTTCTGGACCGGGCTTGTGGTCCGTCTCGCAGCTGCGCCAATCCTGTCCTGGCTGATACTGACCGCGCTTCAGATCGAAGGTACGCTGTTCAGTGTGCTGCTGATTCTCGCATCGATGCCGACAGCAGTGAACGCCGTTATTTTGGCTGAACAGTTCAATGCTTCTCCGCAGTTTGTATCCCGCTGTATTCTGTGGACCACCGCTGCATCCATGTTGATGCTGCCCATTATGATTGTGATGGCTTCCTGATTAACACTGGAGGGGATACCGAAGCGATATCCGCTTGTCGGCGTTTCTGCAACCGGCTTTCATAACGCCGGTTGAGCGCTCTGACGTAGAAGAATTTCACAACAAAGTACGAAATCACACCCAGAATAACACCGAGCACGGACATACCTGCCAGGATATCCAATCCACCAAGCAAAAGTTCACTCACCGCCGACCAGTTCCCGCGAAACAGCTCCATAAATGCACTCTCATGTACCAGTCCCTGTCCCATGCTGTGAGCAGGCAAAATCCATGAACCAATCTGTTTGGCGAGCGGCATCAGTATAATAGGTAAGAACGTAAGTTTACCAATTACATTACCAACAATCGCTGCTGGCATCGAACCGCCAGACAGTCGCACAATGGGATAAAATACGAGATAGATCAGGGAAGCGGTCGAGATCACGATCAGTTCCAGTCCGAACCCTATGGCAAATCCGGTAGATACTTTATGGGCACCTCCG
Organism: Paenibacillus amylolyticus; assembly: GCF_050990605.1. Lineage (GTDB taxonomy): Bacteria > Bacillota > Bacilli > Paenibacillales > Paenibacillaceae > Paenibacillus > Paenibacillus amylolyticus_H. The sequence goes on along the minus strand of NZ_CP158832.1, from coordinate 2,511,739 downwards.
GGAGCGCGTAACAATTTGAGAAAATTCAGCTTCATAACACGTGTTAAACGTACCCAGCGGTTAGTCTTCCGCTTCTGTGTGTTCATACCGAATTACTCCTTATTTTACACAAATGACAACTTGAATCGTCTATTCTTCAGTATATCACACCGTGTTAGCACCTGTAGTAACAATGACCGGTTGTGTCTCCATCTGGACATTACCTGCCACTGCTCGGGAGATCATACAGGAAGATTCAGCCTTATGCGCCAGGTGCTCAGCCTTGGTCAAATCCACTTCAGAGGCATCTGCACTGAGCACAATCCTAGGTCTATGTACGATCCGTTCGTACGTAAATACGTTATTTGTCACATCTACCGTTGCTTCCGATTCAAGCGTTAATTCATCCGGCGTAATATCCGATCGCTCCAGCATCGCTGCCAGCGTGATCAGGTAACAGGTGGAGGCTGCACCCAGCAGCATCTCGTCCGGGTTAGTTCCCGTACCGGGTCCGCCCATCTCCTGCGGAATCGATATGACCGTTTTTAATCCACCTGCATCGATTGTTCCCTCACTGTTACGCCCACCATTCCATACCGCTTTCAGATGAAAAGGATGTTTCAAGACATTCATTCCTTTCTTGTTTACACACGTATACACGTAATATTCTGCTCAATCAATGTACTTACGTGTTCTTCATCTACAGCCTGATCTGTAATCACTTTGTCCACACTGCTCATCTCAGCAACTCTGGTAAACGCCTGTATGTTAAATTTGCTGGAATCTGCAAGTAGAATGACCTCATCCGCAATATGGATCATTTTCTGTTTCACCAAGGCCTGTAATTCATTGGATTCACTGATGCCTTTGGTCAGATGTACCCCTTTGCAAGACAGAAACACTTTATCCACATGGTAAGCATCCAGCGAACGTTCTGCCAGCGGTCCTACAAATGAAAGTGACTTCGAAGCCAATTGCCCACCCGTGGCAATCACACGAATCTGCTCCTTGTTACTCAGCTCTGCGGCGACCTTAATCGAGTTGGTTAATACCGTCAGAGGAATGTTCGGCAATCCTGCCGCCATATACCATGCCGTTGTACTTGCATCCAGGGCGATCCGATCGCCGGACTCTACCATTTTCACCGCTTCGCTTGCAATTCTGCGTTTCTCTTCTGCATGGGCTACAGCGCGTTCAGGATATGGAATCTCCGACTGTAACTCATCCTTGTATTTAACACTGACCGCCCCGCCATGAGACCGTCTGAGCCTGCCCGCCTGTTCGAGCTTGTCCAGATCACGACGAATCGTCTCTTCTGTCACCCCGCAGCGCTCACTAAGTTCGGTCACACGCATGCTGCCCTGCGAATCCACCCATTCCACTATTTTCTCATACCGTTCAGCTACGAGCATATTCCTTCACTCCAAACCGTTGATTATCCAGTTAATCCTGTTCATCCATCATACCACAGAGCGATGACAAGGAGAATTTGGACCATGTGCAAAAAGAGGGAGCTTTCGCCCCCTCCATTCCAGTCTTGAAGTGTATCTTATTTATCTTCTGCCATAGGGAACCAGCCCGGTGTGTGGATGATTGCATTCCACAATCCGTCAGGGATAACCAGACGTTCCTGATCGGATTTCGTCAGAATCGTTTCAATGTCTTCTTCACGTCCGCTCTCGATTTTCTCGACCCAATCCGGCTCGATAATCAGTTCACGTCCAATAGCCAGCAAAGGTACTCCCGTTTGGAGCGCTTCAGCAGCCTGATCAGCCGTATGAATCGAACCTACACCGATCACAGGCAATTTGCCGTTTACACGATCCAGGATGAATTCCATTCTTGAGCGTGTATCTGCTTCGCCGCGTCTTGGTTTGGACCAGAATTCGTTCAGGGAAACGTGCAGGTAATCCAGGTTTTTATCTTTAAGCGCATCCACCAGTGCATACGTATCTTCCATTGTGAGTCCCGGTGTTTCCGGTTCTTCCGGAGAGAAACGGTAACCAATGATGAACGGCAGTTTGGTATGTTCGGCAACCACTTTCTGAATCTCATCCACTACAGCAAGCGGGAAAGCAAGACGTTTCTCTACACTTCCGCCCCAACGGTCTTCACGTCGGTTGGAATGGGGGGAGAAGAATTGCTGGATCAGATAACCATTAGCACCATGAATCTCAACACCATCAAATCCGGCTTCGATTGCACGACGTGTCGCTTCACCAAAGTCTTTGATAATGGAAGTAATCTCGGCATCCGTCAACTCTCTTGGTTCAGGCGAACCTGGACGCTCACTTGCAACCGCACTAGGAGCAACCACTTGACCTGCAGGTACAGCTTGTTCAGGCGTCAGACGGCCCGCATGGAAAATTTGCAATACGGCAACGGAGCCCTGTTGTTTCATCGTGTCAGCCAATCGTTTCAGACCAGGAATGAAGCGATCATCATAGACACCAAATTGAGCGGGGAAACCAATGCCATGCTCGGTTACATGCCCTACAGCCGTAATCGACATGCCAGCCCCACCGGTGCGTCGTGCATAATAGGCGAGTTCAGCGTCGGATATCGTACCATCAGCATTCGAGGACATATGAGTCATGGGAGCGAGCACGATACGGTTTTTCAGTGTAATACCAGTCGGCAGTGAAACTTGTTCAAACATCTGGTTAAACTTTGGATTCATTCGTGGTTCCCTCCTGATATTAAATATCTCTTTTAATAGATATATGAATATATGCGTTCACTTACTGTAATGATTATAGTTACGTTTCTTTGCAATTGCAACTCTTCATTTTCAGAAAGGAAAAAAAAGAGCAGAGTGTCTCCAGACTCTCAGCCCCTTCATCTTCTTCATTCTATCCAAAGTCCTTCACTCTATCCAAAGGATATTCAGAAACTCCGAACGTAAGCCAGCTTCTGATCCATCTCTTCCACGCACTCGTAACAGTCGTGTTCATCGTTCGCGACCATGGGGGTGACAGGATACAGATTCATCTCTGTACTGTTATATGATTTCAATAGCGGTAACAACTGGGTCACCCGTGTATTAGCCGGATCAAGCCAGGTGTTGATCTCTTCTTCGGAGAGAATGGCTGGCATTTTGCTACCAAACTCACGTGTAACCATGTTTGCACCTGTCATTAGCATCGTGCAGGTCCGAAGCGGCTCTTTCCGTGTATCTCTCCACACCTCGTATAACCCGGCAATACCGAACAGACCCCGATCCGGCATGACAACACGAACGGCATAACTTTTTTTGCCCTCTTGCCGCCAGTAATATAATCCATTGCAGGGAATGACGCAGCGCTTGGTCTCTACCAGTTTGTAATAAGAAGGATTCTCATGCACCGTCATCAGATTTGCGTTAACAGCATCACGACCCCAGAATGGAATGAACCCCCACCGGAACTCATCCAATACACGCTCTCCATCCTGATGTAAAATAATCGGCGTATGCTGGGTTGGGCTGATATTGTATCGGTTTTTGTAATAATACATCACTCGCTGAATCTTGAAATGATCTCTGACCTCGTCCAAATCGGCTGCCAATGAAAAACGGTTGCACATCCTCAAGCACTACCTTTCCCTGTGTAAGTTGGATGTATTGTTTGTAACTTTAGGGAAATTATGCATGCACATCGAACAGAAAATGACTTATTTTGACACCAATAGGGTCGGATCAAGATATATTTCACGTTTTTCACGACAAAAACAACGACCTCGGACTCATTTCAACTCAATTATTACTTGTTACTATAATAGAGAATAAAATACATTTATTGGAGGTTTTAAGTATGAAAAGGAAGTTTTTGATGAGCATCATGTTGTTCTCAGCGATTGCGATGTTCGGCAGTACCATCTATGCGGCAACCTTTCTAACCTACGGTTACCCCAGCACCACCATCCCCATTCGTACGTATAATTACGCCTCCGCATGGCAGACTCCCATGGACGCTTCCCTTACCAACTGGAACAATGCAGGTGCCAAAGTTAAATTCACCAAAACAAGTAATTCCCCAAACACCATCACCGCAGGAAACTTCAATAATACAGCATATGGTGTCAACTACGCCTCCGTATCTGGCAGTCAAGTCGTAAGCTTCCGCATCGAGCTCAATGCATCCACGATCACCCCTGACGCAACCAATTTATCCAACTTCATTCAAAGCGTATTTGTGCACGAACTCGGACACTCCATATGGCTCGGTGACAACCCGACAACAAGCAGTCCTTCCATTATGTCTTACTCCCGCAACCGCAATTCCATGACCAAACCCCAAACTTTTGATATCAATAATGTAAGATCCAAGTACTAATCCGCTACGAACTTATCCCAAAAATCCAAGGAGGATTCCTGTCCATGAACAAAAATCGAGTATTAACGCTGCTTCTCTCTTCCATTTTCATTTTATCTGCTGTTGGATGCTCTTCTGTTACACCTACTGCGTCCCCTTCCGATGCACCCTTGACCATTATTGCTTCTGAAGATTACCCGAGTTATGCCAGCATTGGCGACTTGTCCGAGAGAGCAAATACAATTGTGAAAGGCAGTGTTGTTGAGACTCGTGTGGAAGCTTTAAACGATATCGTACAAGTTACCGATGCTGCCAATGAAAACGAGTTAACCCCCGCGTCCGATCCGGGCGGAGAGCCATCTTCTTTTGACAAAATCTATACGATTCACACGATTCAGGTCGCTGAATCCTATAAGGGCGGTTACGCTGCCGGGGAAAAACTTGAAGTGAAGCAACTTGGCGGACAATTGGGCAACACCGAGATTATTAATGATGACAACCTCAAGCTGATTCCTACCAAAGACTATGTACTCTTCCTGGAAACGTATGAAGACACCCCTGCCAGCCTGCTCAACTCGGTTCAGAGTCTCTACGTAATCAAACCTGCCACCAAGTCGAACCAGCCAGGTCAGCAACAATCCCAGTCAGAAGTCATTGTAAGCGCAAACCCCGAGAATGACCTCACACTGCAAATGGAGGATCTGCAAGAAATTCAGAACGAACACAAGAGCGAATAAACTCTTATACGGCGATCACACTGCTAGTTCATCCCCACACAGACTCACAGACTGCAAATCCCCTTCTACTGTTCAGTCATACATAAGAGATGAAAACCGTGCTGCTCAGCAACTGGGCGCACGTTTTTTTTTGGTGTTTCATGTGAATTCAATCCTCCGTTGTTATTACGTCTCCCTTATCTGCACTGCCTGAGCTATAGAGCAGCCTGAATTGCTGCGGGGTCATTCCGATGTAAGTTCGAAACATACGAATAAAATAACTGCTGTGTGTGAAGCCACATTGGGAAGCAATCTGCTTCACAGTCAGATCTGAATCTGCCAGACTTTTCTTCGCCGTCAGCATACGGCATTCCAGCAGATAACGGCCTGGGGGAACCCCCATGATGCTTTTGAACATGCGATTAAAATAATACACACTGTATCCCGCTGTATTTGCCATGTCGGCAAGACTGAGCGGCTGCGTACAATGACGACGGATGTAATCGGCCGTTGAACGAATTGTATCCTGATGAGTCAGTAGAGACGTGCCCGCCAGCGACTCCGAATTCCTCGTAAGTTCTGCCAGTAACTCGTACAGTACAGCAGACAATCTGGGTTCATGTACACTCTCATAGGTTCTTCCAAGCTGGCATAATTGTTCATGCAACGCCTCTAAGCGTTCGAATCCCGAAAATGAAAACAGCCACACCTTGTCCGGACTGCGGAGGTCCAGCAATCGCTCCAAATCGTAGGCTTGCAAATGAATCCATCTGACATCCCAAGGGTCGGAGGGATCAGCATAGTAATGCTGGACCTGGCCTGGTGCATATAAAAAACCTTGTCCAGCCATTAATCGGACGTTTCCCTGTTCTGTTCGGACATATCCCTGTCCACTGAAAATTAGATGTAAATTGTACTCCCGTATCCCGTCTGGACGATGCTCCCCATGCTCGGGGTCGACATATCTTCCATAGGCCACTGGATAACAGGTATACCCGGCAAATCCCGGCTCAGGCATAAACCAATGTGCTCGCATATGTTCAACTCCTGTATATGAATAGGATATGGAGATGCTGAATAGCAAGATCATGATACCCTGTCGCAACATGTTGTTATATTCCCTTGTTATTATCCAGTATACAATGAAATAGACTTGTACAGGATCCACAAGATCATGATGCTGATATTAAAGGAGAATAACCGATATGAATACAAACCGTCCCGTGCAAATGGGCGTCGATTATTATCCAGAACATTGGGATGCTTCCCTGTGGGAACAGGATGCTCGTTTCATGGCTGACAGTGGAGTGCGCATTGTGCGTGTGGGTGAGTTCGCCTGGAGCAGAATGGAGCCCTCTGATGGACAATTTGAATGGGCATGGCTTGATCAAGCGATCGATACCTTACATCGTCATGGACTGCAGATTGTGATCGGTACGCCTACCATGACACCCCCACGCTGGCTCACGGAAAAATGTCCTGATGTCCTGCCTGTGCTTCCACATGGTCAACCGTATCGTGAAGGCATTCGGGGGCATCGTTGTTATAACAGTCCCAGTATGCGAACGTACAGTGCAAGAATTGTACAGAAACTGACCGAGCGTTATGCCGAACATCCGGCAATCATCGGATGGCAGACCGACAACGAATTCAGCTTCACGGATTGTCAGTGTGATGCTTGTGCGGATGCTTTTCGCGAATGGGTTCGTACTCGTTACGACACCCTGGAGCAGATAAACCAAGCCTGGGGGACTGTGGTCTGGAGTGGTGAATATAGCGATTGGGAACAAGTCACGCCGCCGTATGGAGGTTCCTCGTTCCAGAATCCTTCATTCCTGCTGGACTACTCCCGTTTTCAGTCGGATTCCATTGTGGATTTTCAACATATTCAGGTCGAGATTATTCGCCGCAATTGTCCAGAACATGTTGTCACCCATAATTTTCACAGTTATCCGCAAAAGGCAGATCAGTATAAAATCGGTCAGGAGCTGGACTTGGCTTCATTTGATTATTATCCGAACCCTTCACCGAACAAAACAGATACCGCGCCTTACAGCGGTGCACTCTCTTTGGATCTGACACGCGGTATTAAACGCCGCAACTTCTGGATCATGGAGCAACTGAGCGGCCCTCCCGGATGCTGGTTCCCGATGTGGCGTACACCGCAGCCCGGCTTCCTGCGCGCTTACGCTTGGCAGACCATTGCTCGCGGGGCTGATGCGGTTGTGCATTTCCGCTGGCGGAGTGCAACTATGGGCGCTGAACAGTTCTGGCATGGACTGATTGATCACAGCAACGTTCCAGGACGACGTTTCATGGAGTTTCAACAGTTATGTACCGAAGTGAACAGACTCAGTGAGCGACTGCAGGGTTCAACATTGCATAATGAAGTTGCGATTCTGCATTCACATGACCAATTGAACGCTCTTCGAATTCAGCCGCAAGCCGAAGGACTGGAATACTACGAAAATATAAAGGTCTGGCATCGTGCCTTAACCAAATTGGGTATCAGTACAGATGTTATACACACTTCGGAGCCACTGGATGGCTATAAAGTCATCATTGCTCCGCACCTGTACCTGATGGATGAGACTACAGCTGAACATCTGCAAGCTTTTGCAGCGGCCGGAGGCACCTTGGTCTTAACCCATCGCACGGGTGTCAAGAACGACAACAATGTCTGTGTCATGGCTCCGCTCCCAGGTCTGTTGTCTGCCTGTAGTGGGGTACGGGTTACCGAGTATGATCCTGTTGGCGGTGATATCGTTCAGATTCGTGATGAGCAAGGACATCTCTATACCGCTTCCCAATGGGTGGATGTATTGGAACTGGACACGGCCAAGCCCGTCGCTGTGTATGCGGATCAATTTTATGCCGAAAGCGCAGCTGTTACTAAAAATGACTGGGGCAAAGGTGAGGTGTATTATGTGGCAACCCAGCCGGAAGAAGCATATGTGAGCCAGTTATTGCAAAACATCGCAGAAGGCTGCGGCCTTTCCGGAATTCAGTCTTTGCCAGATGGTGTACAGGTAACCACACGCTCGGGTGCGAATGGAACGTTCCGTTTTATTCTGAATCTGAGCCCAGAACCTGTCTCCATCGAGCTCCATGCTTCATATACCAGTGCACTGGAAGGAAAACCTAGAGGCCCTCAGCTGAAAATGGACGGTTATGCGGTTGAGATCTTGAAAATCCAATAGACGAGAAGTATCACAATCAAGACACATGGTTTCAAAAAAAGGAAAAAGGCCCGCTGTGCATTTAAAATGCATTCGGGCCTTTAACTATGCGCGGAAACTGCCGTTCCTTATTTAGACGATGTATTAAGTCCAATAATCCATTCGGCCAGATTCTGTGTCTGTTTTAACAAGGCGATAGGGTCACGGAACCAGGATTGTTCTTCCGTCCATATGTACACATTTCCATTTTTGATAGCAGGCAATGAACCCCAGATCGGATCTGCCTGAAGGTCTTTCAACTGAGAGTTGCTGGTCAGCACAATGTATTCTCCAGCGTATTTGGAGAGCAGTTCTATAGAGAATTCATGATAGGCGCCTTGCATCAACTCGGCTGGAATGTTCTTCGGTGCTTGCAAACCAAGCAATTCGTAGATGTTACGTCCTCCCCGGCCTGACTGATTGCCAAAAATGAAGACTTGACGATCATATTCTTGCATAACGGAGAATGTAGCGTCAGCTGGAACAACGCTCTGCACCTCCTGCTTGATTTTGGCAATCTCCTCATCGAAATCAGCCAGCCACTTCTCTGCTTCCGCTTCTTTGCCAAGGACTTTACCGAAATAGTTTACTTCATCCTTCAGTGACGGGAAAGTGATGGATGCAACCGAAACGGTTGGAGCAATCTTGCTGTATTTCTCATAAGCCGCCTTGTCCGGATTCAATGTAATAATGAGATCGGGTTCCAGCTCCATCAATTGTTCAACGGAATCACCTATTGTTTCAAGACCATCCAAGTGGCCTTCCAGATAAGGGCTGTTCATTAGAAATTGTCCTCCACCAATCGGTTTGACACCAATAGCAAGCACCGTTCCCAGATAATCAATGGCAGCAACTCGCTCCGGATGTGCAGGAATCTCTACCTCACCAAAGGTCGTATTTACCATTTGGGTTTCCACTACTGCCGGTTGTTCAGGTTCAGCCGAAACTTCGGATGTTTCTGCCCCCTGCTGAGTTGTTCCACAAGCACTCAATGTGAGTACAAGCGCAAGCGACATGATCGCTGATTTAAAATGGTTAAACATATTGATTTCCTCATCTCCTCTATATTGATAATGATTATCATAATCAATTAAAGGATAACGTTCATTCCCTCCTGTTACAATGGATTCATTTGTTGCATTTAATGCACTTTTTGAAACTAATTTCGAATTCGCCTGCTGCTTCGTCCTATATTGTCCCGGTGTAATGCCGGTCTCTTTTTTGAATATACGATTAAAATAGAACGGGTCCATATAACCCACATACGCAGCAATCTCTTGTAATGAAGCTTCCGTGGAAGCAAGCAAACTCCTTGCCTCACCCATTCGTAACCGAATCACATATTCTGTCGGAGTACAGCCCGTCTGTTCCTTAAATTTGCGTGATACATATTGCGGACTGTAACTCAAGGACTGGGCAAGCGAATCAAGTGAGATCGATTCGCGGAAATGAGCTTTGATATATCGTAAAACCTGATCGGTAAGCGAAGGCTGCTGAACTTCGTCAAACATGCGACTCCGCTGTAACAATATAATCTGTACCAGTTGATAGAAGTACACTTTAACCTGAATTTTGCCCACTTGCTCCTGCCCTGACCAGCATTCATGTATATTCCGCACCAGCTCACGGAGCTCAAGTGTATGATCCGGCACTGTCGCCCAGGACTCTTCAAACGGATTACGCTGGTTAAGCATCATTCGGTACTCCACAAGCACGTTGGAGGGCAAGGTTGATTTGTACAAAATCAGATGTACCTCCATAGCCCCTGTCGCTTCAAGTGTCAGACGTCTTCCTTTTCCCCCATGGAGCAGCAAGAACTGGTTTGTAGTCCATACCTCTTCATCCAGCCAGACCTGTCCCCTGCCTTGAACATACACAAATGCACTGGTTGGTAACACATAATTGCGTATGAACTCGTGTGTTGCGAGTGATATAAGACGCACATCAAGCACGCGAACCTGTACCTGATCCCACAGCTTGATGTCATTCTGAATTCCCATATAAACTCCCTCTCCTAAGCGCTCAAACATGCACAATACCCTGGCATTGTGACTAAAAATCCACCTATAATTGATAATGATTATCAATTATAACAATGATGGAACCATCTTTGAAGCCTACCTTCGTTTTTGTTAGATGCCGCAGAATAAAAAACGGTCGAAATCCCTCATAGAGAGATCTCAACCGTTCTAAAATTATGGCCTTACTATGTTTTGATAAAGTCAGCTGCCCTTCTCTACTCGATAAATGACAGTAAATACCCGTATCTTTCTTCCTCCATCTTGTCTAACGGAATAAACCGGATCGATGCACTGTTAATACAGTAACGTTTGCCGCCGCGATCTTCGGGACCATCATCGAACACATGACCGAGGTGGATGTCACCTGCCCGGCTTCGTACCTCCGTGCGATCCATACCAAAGCTCGTATCCGTTGTATAGGTAACAACCTCAGGTACAATCGGTTTTGTAAAACTCGGCCACCCGCAACCGGAATCATACTTATCCCGGCTGGTGAATAACGGCTCTCCCGTTGCAATATCCACATACAGACCTGGCTCCTCATTATCCCAATATTCGTTACTGAACGCATGCTCCGTATCATTGTTTACCGCAACCGCATACTGTTCGTCTGTTAATCGTTCCTTTAATTGTTCATCTGTTGGACGTGGATATTGAGCGGGATCAATTCCAATCTCCAGGTCATCCAAGACAGTCATATCAATGTGACAATATCCGTTCGGATTTTTTTCCAAATAATCCTGATGGTACTCCTCCGCCAAATAATAATTCTGCAGAGGCATTACTTCCGTTACGATGGGTTGGTCATATTTTTCTTGCTCTGCCTCTACAGCTTGCTCAATGATTTTGGCATCTTCAGGCAACGTATAATATATTCCTGTCCGATACTGAATGCCACGATCATTGCCCTGCTCATTCAAGCTGGTAGGATCAATAACTCGAAAATAAGATTCAAGCAATTTCTTCAAAGATACTTGCTGCGGATCATATTTTACATGAACGGTCTCCGCAAATCCCTGGTCCCCGCGAATAACCTCCTCATAGGTTGGATTCTCTCCTTCACCGTTGGCATAACCGGAAGTCACATCCTGGACCCCCGGAATACGAGCCATATATGCCTCCACACCCCAGAAACAGCCTCCTGCCAAGTACAGGTTACTCAGGTTTTCCTCGGAGACACTCGATGCCTTGACAGGTTGAGTGGATATCGAAGATGAAGCTGAATGGCTCTCAACCCTGTTTCCACAAGCAGACACAACTATCGCTATAACAAGGAGGCACAAGCCGAGCAGCGTCCTTTTCATGACACTTCCTCCCTTCTCACAAAATCTCTTGTAATGATTCCATGATCTGTTCATTGGATGCATGCCCTGGCTGCGATTTCGCTAAAATACCATCAGAGCCAATATAAAAAGAACTAGGATACGCTCTTACACCAAATTCCTTGGCCCATACACCTTTCTCATCCAAAAGAACAGTTATGTTATCATATGGCTGTTGGTCAAACCATTCGGTAAACGCTTGGGAGGATTTCTCTCCTTTGTAGTCTGGCGTCACAATCGTAATGACTTGAAAATCATTGTTTTGACCAGCCAGATTGTTCAGGTCTTCCAAACCCGCAAGACAGATGGAACACCAGGAAGCCCAGTATTTCACATACACTTTCTTGCCTTGAACATCAGAAAGTCCAACCGTGTTTCCTTTCAGATCAAGCAATGAAAATTCAGGAGCCGTCTCTCCCTTGTTCATCATGGTTGACGAACTCATATCGGATGTTGATGCTGGGGCTGATGATGACCCCGTTTGTTTTGATTCAGTTTGCTGTGATCCACATCCGTTCAAGATCAACAGGACTCCAGCAAATACGATTACAGATACCACCCATCTCCGTGCAATCTTCATACCGAATTCCTCCAATGATTATTGAAACCAGGTCACCAAGCTGTTTAGTCGGTCTGTCATTAACAATAGTCCCATGACAATAAGAATACAGCCGGAAGTTATTTTGATAACACCCATGTACCTGTATAAACGACGTAGCCGCTTCATAACATATTCCGAAAAAATGGACAGAATCAGGAAAGGAATCGCTAACCCAAGGGTATACAGGAACATGAGAAACCCACCATACAGTGGAGAGCCTTCACCTGCGGCGATACCAAGAATGGCCGCCAGCACGGGCCCAATACAAGGCGTCCAGCCAAAACTAAACGTCAGACCCAGCAGGAACGCTCCGACATACCCTCCCCGTCTGGCATGATCGCTTGACAACTTTCTCTCCCGTTCCAGCCAGGATAGTCGAATCAACCCGGTTTGATAAATCCCGAAAAGCACCACGATGGCTCCGCAGATGGCAATAAACACAGGACTTGAGATCATATTCCCAACGATGCCGGAACCAAAACCGAGTAATACAAATACCAGGGACAGCCCAAGAACAAATAAAAATGTCCGCAAAACAAGTGTAGACCGCAACTGAACCGAATTGTTGTCGGACTGCTGCTGATTCGTACCGTTGACCATGCTTCCGGACAGATAAGACACGTATACCGGGATCAGCGGCAGAATACATGGCGCAAAAAACGATAACAATCCTGCACCAAAAACGCCGAAAAGGGGTACTAAATCACTGGTCAAGTCATTCACCACCTGAATAAATACTACGTTTGATTAACCAAGGTTAACGACTGACGTAGATCGGAAGCGTGAACCAGAAGCAGCTTCCTTCTCCTTTTGTACTCTGAACCCCGATCTTGCCACCATGGAGTTCCACAATCGATTGAGCGATGGCAAGGCCTAGCCCGGCCCCCCCATTGCTCTTGCTACGTGATTTGTCAATTCGATAAAAACGTTCAAATATACGCGAAGTTTCCTCCGCTTCAATGCCTTCCCCTTCATCCGTAACTGAAATTTGTATAAACTGCCCCTTTTCTGCGGCAGCCAGAATGATTTTCCCTTCAACAGGAGAGTATTGAATGGCATTTTGCAGCAAATTGGAAAGGACCCGCTTCATTTGTGCAGGCATCATGACCGCGGCTGGTAATTTATCGGGCAAATCGATTTCAACGTTCAGCGTTTTCTCAGCGAGGTGAAACGAAAAACTCTCCAACGTACTGAGCAGCAACTCATCGACGTGACAAGGCTGAGGGTCAAATACCTCCCCTTGCGCTTCCAGGCTGGATAATTCGAACAAATCTTGAATAAGCCCTCCCAAACGCTTCGTTTCAAGTCGTATCGTGTTCAGGTAACGTTGAAAGGTTTCTTTATCCTGAATGACATCATCCTCCAACGCTTCGACGAATGACTGAATGGATGCCAAGGGAGTCCGTAAATCATGGGAAACATTGGCGATCAACTCTCGTCTCGCGGTTTCTGAGTGATGCAGATGATCAAAGCTTTCCTTCAGCTTGGAACTCATTTCATTAAATTGCTGTGCCAGGAGCTTAAATTCCTGCGTACCGATGAGAGGGACTTCCGTATGGAAATCCCCTTCGGCAATTCGTATTGTCTGCTGTGTAATTCGCGCAATTGATTTCTCTAATGGCTTAGTCAGCAGATATTGAAGAATAAACGATAGTAAGCCTACCCCTGCCGTTATAGCCGATAACCAATACAATTGTTCGATCGTAAGCAGCATTTTGGAATAACTGATGAACAAACAAATTAATAATACGCCAATGCCTGTGAGACTGGACAATACCAAGTACGTGCGAAGTTTCATGAACTGCCACCCGCAAACTTGTAGCCTATACCCCAAACTGTTTTAATATATTTTGGATCAGAAGGATTCTGTTCGATCTTCTCTCGTAATCTCCGAACATGTACAGTCACCGTTGTTGTATCTCCCTCATAGCTAAAATCCCAAATCTTGCTTAACATCTGGTTACGGGAGAATACCTGGCCCGGGTGACTTGCCAACAAATACAACATCTCAAACTCCGTAGCTGTCAATTCAATGGCCTGCCCGCTGATGTGTACTTCCCGCTTGGTAAAATCAATGGTAAGCCCTTCATAATTGATCGTATATTCAGATGTTGTAACAGGTGATGCCTGCGCAATTCGCATTCTCCGCAGGATTGCCTTCACACGCAAAACAAGTTCTCTCGGACTAAAAGGTTTGGTCAGATAATCATCCGCCCCCATCGTCAGTCCCATCAGACGATCCTGTTCCTCACCCCGGGCCGTCAGCATTACAATGGGCACATCCTCAGTTTGCCGAATCTCGTTGCAAACTTCCCAACCATTCTTATGTGGCATCATCAGGTCGAGCACAATCAAGCTTGGCGTTTGGCTGTGCCACAGCTCAATAGCCTCCAGACCATCCTTGGCCGTCACGACGAGATAACCTTCCCGTTCCAGATACCTGCGACAAACGTCGGTAATATTTGTATCATCATCAGCAACCAGTACACATTCATTCAAACGAACCCACCCCATATTCCAGAAAATACATTTGAGCCAATCATATCATATGGTGATGGCGATGCTTAGCCCTTAAATTACTTCATTCCCATGGCTGGCATCATGTACTGTTTAATTACAGATTCAGCCGCATAAGAATTCCCTTCAAGGATGACAGGCATCGATTTCAAGTTAACTTGCATACCGTCTACCATGATTTTTTTCGATCCAATCCACAATTTAATCGTTTTTCCCGCAGGCATCATCGTGTCATCTTCCATCATTTTGTCATCTTTCATCTTCATGCTATCTTCCATCATGTTGTCGTCTTTCATCTTCATGCTATCTTCCATCATGTTGTCGTCTTTCATCATCTTGTCGTCCATTTTGCCCATATACATCAAAGTTACAGATCTGTCCTTGCTGTCCCACATAATGCTGTAATCATACATTTTGGCTGCCTGTCTCAATTGAACAAGCTCCATGCCATCCTTTTTAATCGTTTTCATATCTGCAGCACTTGCCAATCCAGAAAAGGCCATAGACATCATCAATACCGCTGCTACCATCGCTTTTTTGCTCTTATTTGTTTTCATCATTCTTATCACTCTCCATTCGTTTATTTCTTACATGGATTACAATAAGCAAGATTGCTTACGATTCTCTAAGCGAAGTATTACGAAACCATTACGATATATAAATGAGGTCAGGTCTCAATAAAAAAACGGTTGAAATCTCTCTTACGAGAGACTCCAACCGTGTCTTCTAGGTCAAACGAATAAAATCAATCATGGATCGAACCTCGATCGGTCCCGGATTTGATATCACATCATTAGACTGCAATCCCTCTCTGGAAGTGAACTGCACCTTCACCGGAATGCCAGGAATCAAGTCGAAGAAGTTATCCGAGAAGACACCCTCCACATCCGAAGATAGCCATACCTGTTTAGCAAGCACGTCACTTTCCAGTACCAGATGAACGCCGTTCTCATCCGCTCCCCCGCTTACATTGATGTTTGCAGGCTGCAGAGCAAGGTCTTTGGACGGTACAAAATAGTGTTCCTGTACGATATTCGCCGCACCTTCCTGTTTCAGATCCAGGCGCAGCAGCGTGTTAGCTGTATCATGACCTTCAAGCCACTCCGCGTTACGTAATGACAGCACTCGTTCACCTGTATTAGGTGCCAGGGTCACGTCATGTGTTTCATCACGATGCACCGTTCCATCGAACCCGAGCAAACGAATCTGTAACTGCCCTTTCACAGGTTGTAATTGATCCGAGATGATATATATATCTGTTGTATCTTCTTTGGTTCCATCTACCGATACCAACACATCGCTGAAGCTGCGTTTCGCATAATATTGCAATGCTTTCCAGCGACCAAGGTAGTCCATACCTGCCCATGAAGCTACCGGCCAGCAATCATTCATTTGCCAGTAAAGTGTGCCCATGCAGAATGGTTTGCGGCGACGGTGCGCTTCAATGGCTGTCTTCATCGCTTCCGCCTGAAGCACCTGGCTCATATACAGGAACGATGGGAAGTCCTTCGATTCATGCATGTACATATCCATGTACTGTTTGATCAGACGATTGCCTGCCCCATTCTTTTGATGAGCCAGCATGACTTCCGATTCCAGAGCAAGATCCTCTTCTTCCGCGTAAGTGCGTACTGACTTGTACTCCGGGAAAGACTGGAATCCGTATTCACTCATGAAACGACCCACATGCACGTTATAGTTCTCGAATGGTTCTACATTGTGCCACACGCCCCAGTAGTGGATATCCCCTTCAGCTGTGGATGGGTGCGCATGCTGCGTCTCATCCCCTGTCAGTGATACCAGTGGTGAGGAAGGCCAGTAATCCACACCTGGAGCATACGCTTCAACGACTTCTGGCAGCAGATCATGGAAGATGGCTTCGTAATCGGCCCAGATGCTTTCACGCTGCTCGGCAGTAAATTCCTTTTTCCAACCCCAGCCACCATTCTCAACATAGTGAGCCCAAGCCGAATCAATCTCGTTGTTCCCACACCAGAGTGCAATACTTGGATGGTTGCGCAGACGTTTCACATTATCAATCGCCTCATGTCTCACACTGTTCAGGAATGCTTCATCTCCTGGATACATGCTGCATGCAAACATGAAGTCTTGCCATACCATGATGCCGTATTCATCACACAGTTCGTAGAACACATCCTGCTCATAGATTCCGCCACCCCACACGCGCAGCATATTCATATTGGACTCGGCTGCGGATACGATCTCATGACGATAACGTTCATGAGTAATTTCAGTGATGAAGCTATCATTCGGAATGTGATTGGCCCCTTTGGCAAAGACCGCAACCCCGTTTAATTCAAAATAAAAAGATGCTCCTGCTTCATCTTTGTCACGTACCAGCCGAATGGAACGAAGCCCGGTCTTCACTGTAGATTCAGCCACAGCCCGTTCACCTTGAAGCATTTCGGTAAGGAAGGTGTACATATGCGGATCACCAAGCCCACGGCTCCACCACAGTTTCGGTTCATCCATGGAGATTGGAATCTCCACAGACTGAGTTCCGGGTTGTAGCGATACGGATCTTTCCCATCTCTGTCCATCTGCGCCAATACGAATAATCGTATCTACCGCTTGGGATGTCTCGACTTCCACAACAGCCGTTAATGAAGCTGAGGTAGCGCTAACTTCATTTTGCTGGATATACACATCATTGATTCGTACCTGTGTCCAACCTTCAAGACGTGCTTCACGCCAGATCCCACTGGTTACAAAACGCGGACCCCAGTCCCAACCATAGTGATACGGGGCTTTACGTGCAAAAATACTTACTCTCTTGTCGCCAAGTCCCCCAACATCAGACTGATCATTTGATGCAGGCAATGCATATCCGAGCTTCTCCAGCTTAGGCAGGTCTTCCTGAATCGGAGACCGAAAACGTATTCGAAGGATGTTGCCGTTCCCCTTTAACACACCCTTCACATCCGCCTTCCATACCCGGAACATGTTATCTGCCGATAACACATGCATATCATTCACGTACACATCCGCATATGTATCCAAACCATCAAACACCAGTTCCAGATGTTCCTGCGAGAATAACCCTTCGGCCACGTCAAATTCCGTCTGATATTCCCAATCTATCTTATCAATCCATTGTACTTCCTTCTCGTTCGTTCCATAAAAAGGATCTGGAATCTTGCCCAGTTTCAGCAAATCTGTATGCACACAGCCTGGTACCTGAGCCGGCATCCACTCTTGATCTTCGCAAGCCTTGAACGTCCAATTCTGAAAAACCTGTGATTGTATTGTGCTCATGACAGCCTCCATTGTTGTTAGAATTGTTAATCAATATTTTGTTAGGTTTTGTTATTATAAAAACAAATAACTTACAAAACAAAATTAACACGATATGCTTCTTATAGTCAATCTGTTTTGTGATTTATATACTGGCGTTATATTCATCACGAATAATTAATTCCGAATAGATCAGCTTGCGTTCATAAGGTTCATCCAGGTGTTTGATCCGCCACAATAGCTGATCTACTGCTCTTGTTCCCAGATTCTCTTTGTTAATATGTACCGAAGCAAGAATGGGTTCATCCGTCTGGGTATTGTCAAATCCGGTTACAGCACAGCGTTCAGGCACCTGAATGCCTCGACTTTGGAGTGCCTGAATGACAATGACAGCTGTATGATCATTCGCACACACGATAACTTCAGGGATATCCTCCAGCTCCATTTCAGCAATGGATCTCCGGATCTGATCATACTCTGGTCCCAGTAAGCCTTCTTGCTGTTCTCCCTGCAACTGCTTCTCTTCCAACACCGTACGATATCCAAGCCAGCGCTCTCGAAAGCTTGCCGCATCGGGCAGTTGCCCGGCAAACTGGAACCTTCTGTACCCTTTTCCAACGAGCATGAGAACCAGTTCTTTCATACATTTCATATTGTCCGTAAAAACCGAGTCTGCGTATATGGCAGGGTCTTCATGATCCACCATCACAAGCGGAATACGCAGCCTGTAAATCTCCAGCAATACCGATGTCGAGATGGTGCCCACGGTAATGACTCCACTGATTGCTTCGGGATTAAGAACCGAGAACATCCGATCCGAAGAAGGTTCAGTTAACGTTAAAATATCCATTCCCTTCTCATTCAACCTCTCCGATATGCCGTCAAACACAGGCCCCCAGTACAAGGAGGACCGATTCTGTGAACGAATGTTGGGAAACAAAATCAATATCGTGCCTTGGCGCTCCGCTTCTGGCTTCATCTCTGCAGATATCTGTATCTCGCCCGGATAACGCTTCGGTTCGGTTCTGAAATATCCAAGCTGCCCCGCCGTTCTGACAATCATCTCGCGTGTATGCTCACTCACACCAGGCTTGCCCGTCAGCGCACGGGAGACTGCAAACTTGGACACTCCCGCAGCATCCGCAATTTGCTGCATTGTTACTCTTTTGGCCATCCTACTCACCCGTTTTTCCTGATTTTTCATTCAGTGTAGCATAACAAATAAAAAACAACAAAACAAGGTTATGTTGTTTTGTTTTCGTTAGGTTGTTGATTGCCTCTTACACAAGATGTACGTCATAACCAAAAAAGGCCCTTTCCCCACCTTCCATAGAAGATGACGAAAGAACCCTTTTCCCTAATTATACGCCTGGTGCTCCCTGATCGCTGAGTTCCGACTGTAAAACCGGGCGTTTTCTGCGCAAGAAGACAGGCTGTGGAAGTTTGATCTCTGTGATCAGAACACCGACCAACATCAAAGCTGCTCCTGCATATCCTTGCAACGTTAGCGATTCCCCTTGAAAGGTAAATGCAAATGCTGCTGCAAACAGTGGTTCGAGTGAAAAAATCAGACTTGTTCTTGTAGGAGAGGCATGACGCTGCGCGAGTGTCTGCAGAATATACCCCAAGCCGCTACACAAAACACCTAAGCCGAGAATCGCTGCCAAAGATTCAGCCGTATCGGGCATACGTGGCGTTTCCAGCATAAATGTAGCTGCAATTCCCCACATCGCTGCAACACCTAATTGAACTGTCCCCAATGTTAATGGATCATGCTTCGGTGTGAACTTGCCAGCAATCATTATATAGATGGCATACACAAGTGCTGCTAGTATGCAGAGAATATCCCCCGTGTGCAGACTAAGCTGATGCTGAAGCGTCAGCAAGCCAAGCCCGCTAACTGCAACCAGGATACTGAGCGTCAATCGTTTGTCCGGCATACGACGATGCTGGATGGTCGTCAGGATCGGTACAAAAATAACGGCCAAACTTATCAGGAATCCCGCTTGGGATGTCGTTGTTCGTTGCACACCATAGGTGATGAATACAAATGCAGCAAATAAAGCTGTCCCCATAATAGCTCCTGCCACAAGTGTTCTGCGATCCATTTTAAACAACCGCCGATGAAAAAGAAGTCCTGCCGCAATAAAGGCAATTCCAAAACGAAATGCGACCAGATTCAATTCTTGCATGGACTCCAGGCCCGATTTCATAAACAGGTAGGATGATCCCCATATAACCGTTGCGAGCAGCATCTGTATGTCCGCTCTTCTTGTTGCCTGACCTTGATTAACCTGTACACCATTCATCTTGCTTCAACCTTCATTCTATGTATTCTGAGCTGTGTGATCGTGCGTCAAACTAACTCGCCTTGGCAAGTATAAACGATCTCTTTGCATTATAAAAATGAATATTTATAATGTATTATATGAAATAAACTCATACATTAAATGAGGGAAGGAACGGAACCGTTCATGTCACTGATCAAATACGAAATATTGAATACCGTTGTGGAATATGGCAGTCTCACCAAAGCAGCAGAAGCATTAAACATCACCCAATCCGCCGTCAGCCATGCCATCGCCAGTCTGGAGACAGAATGTGGTTTTTCACTGCTCCATCGCGGCCGCTCCGGTGTACGGGTTACCGCTGAAGGCGAACGTATTCTGGGATACACCCGTGAGATTCTGCGTTGGACGGAACTGATGAACCAGGAAATCTCCCTCATTCGCGGCGCGGAGATTGGTACTGTGCGTATTGGCACCTTCGCCAGTGTCTCCACACAATGGTTGCCGGGCATCCTGAAACAGTTTCGTCTGCGTCATCCAGGAATTGAGATCAAGCTGTGGGAGGGCGATTATGCTGAGATTGAGGGCTGGCTGGCTGGAGGTGCCATCGATCTCGGATTTCTGTCCCTCGGCGATTCATCACCTTTTGAGACGATCCCATTGCAAAAAGACAGGATGATGTGCATCCTGCCTCTGGACCATCCTCTTGCCTCAGAGGAATCTGTTTCGTTTGATATTCTGCTGGAGCAACCCTTTATTCTGCCCAAATGGGGGGGAGATAACGAGATAGAACGACTGATCCGTCAGCATGCAGCCAAGCTTAATGTCGTCTATGAAGTTGCAGAAGATCAAGCCATCATGGCGATGGTCCGTAATGGTCTGGGTATCAGCTTGTTGCCGGAAATGGTTCTTCAAAATCATACGGATTCGCTCGCGCTTGTACCACTCACTGGAGATCCTTATCGCACAATCGGCATGGCCTGCCCGTCTTTGGTTAATCTATCGCCAGCTACGCGGCGTTTCATTGAAGAGGTCCAACAGTGGCTCGGCCGGGCGATGTAACTTTGGAGAACTCCCGGCCCGTGTCTTAATAATTGAGAGAATCACTAAGTTTGTCGCTATAAACACTTGCTCCTATCCGTCACTAACAAATTGGATAACACCGAGGGTTAGCAGCAGTACAAAGATAATCACCATCGTGATGCCAAAACCACTCAGGAAGCGCTTGCCAGGTGACCGTTTGTTCTGCTGGCTGCCTCCCAGGTTATCCAACTTTTTCTCAATTTGATCCAATCTTTCATTTACCTGTTTCAGATCTTGATTGGAGTTCATTCATCCATCTCCCTTTTCTACGTATTCGATTATTCCCACACCCGATCCAGCTGATCTGCGTAGTAACGGATCGCTCGGTTATAGTCATTGATTCTCTTGTCACTTGATGTATCCGCAAGTTGTACAAGCAGTCTTTGCATCGCTTCTGCATGTTCACCCAGATTATAGAGCACCATGGCATAGAAAACTTCAAATTCCCGGTACGCCGGGAATTCTTTTATCCCTTTTTCAAACCAAACTTTCGCCTGCTCGTACTGTCCAAGCGTTCTGTATGTACTGCCTAATCCGAGTATTGCACCTGCTCTGTTCTCACCAGAAAGTCCAAGACTGAGTGCCTTCTCATAATGCGGGACAGCCTCCCGCTCCAATCCAAGCGAATCATGTGCCCAAGCGAGCTGATACCAGACATTTGCATTCTCGGGTTCCTGGACTGTAATCTCTTGCAGAAGCTCAATCGCTTCCTGTACCTTGCCTTCTTGTCTCCATCGTACGGCCTGTTCCAAATTACTCATGCTGTCACTTCCCATCTTGCATTATAATTCCCACATATATGAATCAATTGTTTTATTATACCAAAAAAACACACTTGAGAATATGTTGTAACAACCAAAGGTTGTCCAAACCCTATTCCCTCGTGTGCTTTTCATTCTGTGGAGGTCGCTAAAGCTACCTCTCTCTCAAAATGTTCTGTTCATCGCCTGATTAAGACCATGTCGTATTCGCGACCATCACAATAAATACGAGCATGAGATAGTTCACAGAGATCAGAAAGTTTACTTTTGCCCACTTCTCATCATCCTGTGTCTTCAGCCCACTAAGTGTATGCACAAACCAGATCAGTCCACCGGCCAGTGATACAATCAGAAATACCAGACCCACGTAATTGTAGTAATACAACAGGAATACAGCAGGAAGCAGCAGAAAAACATAAGGAATCATCTGAAACTTGGTGCGTTTCACCCCTTTAACGACAGGCAACAAGGGAAACCCAGCAGCACGATACTCCTCTACCCGGCGAATACCCAATGACCAAAAATGTGGTGGTTGCCAGAGGAACAACAGCGCGAACAACAACCAGGCACCTGCATCAATCTCATTGGTTACAGACGTATAACCGATGACAGGCGGCATCGCTCCCGCAATTCCACCCAATGATGTACTCCACGTTGAACTGCGTTTCAACCACATCGTATATATCACGATGTACGCGAACCACCCCAGCAGTGCCATCCAGCCTGATAACGGATTCACCAAGAGATACAGTACTGCTAGTCCCACAACACCAAGGATAATGCCATAGCCAAGTACAAACCCTGGCTTCAGATGGTTAATGTAATCCATCCTTTTTTTGGTGCGCTCCATCTTCTGGTCCAATTCACGATCCCAATAATTGTTGATAACACAAGCTGAAGCAATAACCAAGGTTGATCCGATCACGACCATAAGCAGAGATAACCAGTTAATATCCCATTTTGAAGCTACCCAGAACCCTACAGCCACCGCAAACACATTTAGCCTTAGTAGTCCGGGTTTAGTTAATGCAATCATGTCTTTAAGCATGAGGCTCCTCCTGAACTATGTAAAAACGCCATTCCAATAATGATACATGTACCTACCATTAATTACAATCGCTTTCATGAATTTGTCATAACCAAAAAGCACCCCTCACCGTTCCAATGAACTGGAGGAATGCTTGAATGATGAATTTCATCTTATTTTATGGGATGTATTGTTGCACAATTTTAGTAACCTTCCCGTCCTGCACCGTCAGATGATACGGGAATACGGACAGATCAAGAATACGGGTATTCTCGTACAATGATTCGAACTTCGATAATGTCACTGGTTCATTCCACTGAATGTCTGCGCCCTGCATCGTACCATCCCGATCATACAACTGCATCAGCACTTCAGCATTGGCACTAACCTCAACCTGTTCCTGCTCTTTGCTATCGTTGACAATATAGTAACCATCTGGAGCACCGTCTATACCGGCTTCCGGATTGCGCTGTGCAAAAATCGCATCGGCTTCTTCACCCTGATACCAGCCAATCTTATCCACTGTCATAAACAATTTGCCGTCTTCTATATGCATACCTTCAACATAGGCTGTAAACATCTCGGAGTTTGCAACTTGAGCTTCTTCCGCAGAAGGTTGTTGGGCGTCCGTACTACCTTGAGCATTCGCAGGGGTAAGCAAATATGTAGTCAGCACAATCATGCCAAGTAAAGCAACAACTGCACCGATCATTCGTAGTTTCCATTGTTTTGTCGCGTTCTTCATAGGTAACATCTCTCCTTAATATGAACGTTACTATTCCTTAACCGGAAGTCTTGCTTCTCAAACGCTCATGTGAACTATCGATTCCAACGTTCTTTCTTTTCTTATCATACTTGGAACAGGGATTATAAAAGTATCAGCCAGATTAAAAATAGTTACAATGTGCGTCATTACTCCTGTCTGTAGTCTCCGTAAACGGCAAAGAACCCTTGAAGGCATCGCCATTCAGGGGTTCTTGTTACGCTCCGGCTTTGAGCAGGTTTGAAGACCTGCTCTAGTATTTCTTATGCTGACACATAGATGTTAATCTTAATGGTTAGGTGTGGAGCTTTGTGCCAAACGAACGAGCATATGAGCCAGCATGTGCCGTTCCTCTTCCTTCCCGACATTCCACAGCTCCTGAAGCAGTTTTTCTTCACGATTACGGGGTTCCTCCCGCGCAGCCAGATGATCCGCTACTTTCTCGGCAATTTTGGCCATCTGCTCCTCGCTTAGTCCAATCGATTCTCCCATGGCAATTCGCTTACCCAAGTATTCTTTGAATGCATCAAAGTTCTGCAAAATCTGATCTCTTTCTTCCGGTGCAATCTTCTCGATTGCATTGTCCACCTTCTCAGTTGAAACCTGGCCATCTTTATGGATTACATGATTTTGTTCATTCATTTGAATAACCTCCTGTATAATAGTTGTTTATTGGTTTCGAGATTTAGACTTAATAATCAAGCGGGTTATCTATAATATAAACGGATTACAGAAGTTTAATCAGTACGTTCAATTCTGTATAATCTTCTATGATATGAGCAAGCAACCGTTTCAAAAGAGCTACAGCGGTTAATCGTTTACATATATGTAACGGTGTTTGGATATGTTAATGAACACCTTGTACAATAATGAATCAGGAGGGATTTCCCATGCATGAAAAAAGCAAACATGAGAAGACAAACGATGAACTTGAACCCGGCGTGAATACCGTTATCCATCCAGACAAAAATAATCCAGGACCAACCGATATGATCGAAGGCGTGGTTGGTGATATCGTAGATAACATTCGGAAGGATTTCTCCCATGACTCGAAGGACAAAAAGGATTCTTCCCATTCGCCTGATTCATCGGATTAATGATTGTCCTTTTTCAAGATGAAATTAGCACCAAAAGACCTCCCGCCCTATTCATGGCCTGGGAGGTCTTTTGGTGTCATAGAAAAATGATATTCTAATTACACTAACTGAAATTTTATTGATCAACTCTGGAGTTAATCCTTGGTCATCTGCTGTAACGCCTTATGAATCCAGATCGCGGCAATGGAACCCTCACCCATCGCAACGGTTGCTTGTTCTGCGTGCACTCCCAGATCCCCGGCGATCCACACATTCGTCGCTGCCTGCAAGCTGCGCGGATCAGCTTCTACATGTTTATTATCTGCGATCACAGCTCCAAGCTGCTCTGCCAATTCATAGTGTACCTGGTTGCCTCCAAATGCGATAAATCCACGCTCCGACTCGAAAATCTGTCCATCTTCGGTCAGAACACCGGTGATATGACCATCCTCAATCTGTTGTACTTCCTGAACAGCCGCTTCCAGATAACGAACTCCCGCCTCTTTCATGCTGCGATGAAGCTCTGCAGATATGGGGGCCTGCTCATGATTGATATATAAAAGATCATTCGTACGCTGAATTAAAATCATCGCCATATTGGCACCTGCTTCGCCAGATCCCAATAGTACCGTACGTTGATCCTGAATCTCATAACCATCACAATCAGGGCAGACATAGACTGTTCGGCCCAGTGTTGGGGTTAATCCCGGAATATCTGGCACTCTATCTGAAAGCCCTGTTGCCAATAACACGGTTTTGCTCCTGTATTCAGTTCCTGAAGTACCGAACAATTGAATCTTCTCTCCATGACGGCCCGCTTTAACAATACGGTCTTTCTCAAAAGATACACCCGTCCGCTCTGCCTGCATCCTGCCTCGGGCTCTGAGCTCTTCACCGGATACCCCATCGGGGAAACCGAGGATATTATGATAAGTCCGGCATAACGTTGATCTGCCTTCTCCCGCGTCGATGACCAACACCTGATGAGCTGAATAACGTCCAAGCTGAATGGCTGCCTGAAGCCCTGCGAGCCCTCCACCTACGATTATGCAATCAACCTCTCGCATGCTCCTTCTCCTCCTGAACTATATATATTGAACTAACAAGTATTTACACCGCACACTCCGATGACAGAACAACCTTCCGATCGCTGTTATCCCCAGATTTTTTTTATATCTTTTACAAAGGTTAAATCCGGTGATAAAGGCGAACGCTTCGCTTCTTCAGTTTCGTTCTGTCCTCTCCGTTTTGTGTAAATGTTTAGTTCAATATATCTATATTTTGTCCTTATATACATTAAACCGTTTAGCCAAGCTTAAACGATTCCTCATATTGCTTATCTTATACCAAAACAAACAGACCCAAACCATCCGGCTGTATCCCGGTCCGCTTGAGTCTATCAGATTCATGATTATTTAGAAGTTATATGATTCAAATCGCGAAGCATTCGAAATGGCGTTCCATACATCTGCTGTTTCGCCGCCCATATACCAGTAAGCCAGTCCGGCAATCTGCCGTTGCTCACTCATCAACACTTTGGCCGATAAAGAACGACTATCCTCTGCCCATATATATCTTGGGATACCGTTACTGTTGTAACCAATAATATATTGAACCAGACTTGCATCCCATCGTCTTACAGACCCCGTAGCATGGGCACGAGTTCCCTGGTCTGCCAGTGTAATGTCCCAAGAACTGGTTGCTGGATTCACTGAAGACCAGTCTCGTGTATATAGCGGAAGGGCCAAAATGGTTTTGGCACGTACCACCTCTGAGAGCATGGTATCCAAAGCCTTTTCCACCCATGGAAGAGACGCCACTGATCCTGCTTTCGGATCACCGTTCCAGTGTTCCTCGTATCCCATCAGCACCATATAATCCGACACAGCGCCCAGTTTGGCATAATCAAATGCATCCGTCCAATCTGTACCCAGGTCTGGTGATACATCCACAGACACAACTGCACCCAGTGCGTGCAACGTAGCCGTCAAGGAGGTGACAAATGCCGTCAACCCTTCACGATCCGCAGGATCAACATTCTCGAAGTCCACATTAATGCCGTCCAGTTTATAGGTTTTGACATAAGCAGCTACCTGTGAGATCACTGCCGCTCGGTTGGCTGAGCTGGATAACATTTGATGTGTAAGTGCCGAATCGGAACGATTCCCAAGCAACGGCCATAACTGCCTGTCTGTGGCGGATGCCCAGGAGATCAATGCAGGGTCCGCGTGATCCGTTACTTTCATACTGCTGTTCAGGAAAAACCAGCGCGGGACGAGCGTATTCACTTCAGACTGTTCCACCTGCTTCTTGAATTCAGCGGTAGTGGAGTTATATTGCCATCCCAACTGAACGCCGAGTTCATCGCCACGTTGTAACTGCTCAGACCATGTTTTCTTTTGTAAAATGGCATCAAGCATGACGGCTGCTTCTTCTCGCGTTACCTGGTCATGCGGTCGGAACATGCCTCCGCTTCCCTTCATCAATCCAAGTTGATATACCGTCTGCACATATGGACGTGCCCAGTCCGAGATCTCCGCTGAGTCGAAATACGTTGAAGATAAGAGTGACGTCTCTACGGGTTGCTGTTTCAACATTCGAACAAGAAGAGCTGCCGCTTCTTCACGGGTAATGGAAGCATTAGGCTGGAACGTTCCCTGACCTTTACCCTCCAGAATAAAAAGATTTGTCATGGCGGCAACGTTGCCGTAATACCAGGCATTCATGCTTATATCCTGGTAGGGATTAATATTATTTTTTACGGGCTTCAAACCTAACAATCTAACCGCAAACGTCGCAAACTCTGCACGAGTAACGGCTTTCTTTGGCTCAAACGTAGTCTTTGACGTACCGGCAGCAATACCTTTGGCCACCAGATGTGTAATGGCATCCTTCGCATAACTCGTACGCGTATCCTGAAACTGTTGCTGCACGGTTGCAGCCTGAACGGCAGAACTGTATCCAGCCACCGACCCAAATGTTAATAACCCGCATAAAGCTATCTTCCACACACGTTGGTTCGTTATGTCTATTAATCTATTATTCACATCAAAAAGCCTCGCTTCATTGGATTACGATCAACTATTATCGTATCAAATTGAAGCGAGGCCGTATGTGGTTAAATGTTGGGAAATGCGAAGCTTACTTAAATCAATTTCATAACTCATTAAAATGAATTTATGTAACTAGATATAGACAAATTGAAACGTTTTGATCTAGATCTAGCCTTGATTGAAGCAGCTAAAGGTATTATGAAATTGATTTATTTGTGTACTTTTACGCGCTCTTCAATTGGTTGGAATTCTTTCTCACCCGGTGTTGCCGTTGGTTTACCAAATGGCATCTGAGCAACCAATCTCCAGTTCTCAGGAATGTTCCATTCTTGCTTCACTTTTTCGTCAATCAACGGATTGTAGTGCTGCAAAGATGCACCCAGACCTTCTTGTTCCAGAGCAGTCCAGATGACCAGTTGCAAC
Source organism: Paenibacillus amylolyticus (assembly GCF_050990605.1). Lineage (GTDB taxonomy): Bacteria > Bacillota > Bacilli > Paenibacillales > Paenibacillaceae > Paenibacillus > Paenibacillus amylolyticus_H. Next base: position 2,483,344 of record NZ_CP158832.1, on the reverse strand, counting down.
ATACCATTGGATTGGTTAGACCAGATCGGGAAGTTATCTGCATAAGCTGCAAAATTTTGTTGAAGCTGTGCGATCACATTGTTATCTTCAAAGAAGAGAACCGTACCATATCCGCTGCGGAATCCAGTCATTTTCTCTGCTGTGGATTTGAAGGCTTCTTCATTACCTACCACTTCACGCAAAATTTCTTCAGTGTGATTCCACAATTTATCATGTTGTTCACCAAGCAATACAACAGCACGGGATGTCTGTGAGTTAAATGCAGTTGGTGTATATTTCACTGCTTCTTCTACGATTTCCTGGATTTTAGCATCCGAAATTGTAGATTCCTTGCTAATTCCGTAATAAGATCTTCTGTTTTTCAACGCATCAAAAAAAGTAGTCATTCTTATTCGCCTCCCAAATTTTTTATTCATTTGCCAACATAGTAACTATAATATAGTAACATACATTAGTCAACAAACTATTTTATTTTCACTAAATATACTTTCGACAATAAACGACACTTTTTTTGCTCAAATCAGTATTTCAAATCAGCCATCGGGATTAACCTTCACTCGCTCGCCTTTTTGCGATAATCCGCCCGATATTTCTCTTCGGTAGACGAGTTGCTTTTCGTCTGATCCTTATTCTTCTCTTCCTGAGCCTCCATATTCAGATCTTCCATCGGAATTGGATCTACAGTCTGTTCTTCTTCATATTGGTCAAGCAGACTTTCATGCTCTGTCTTATATTGTTCGGGATTGTCACGGGATTGATCCTGACGGGTATCGCTGTTATTCTGATCCGGTGTGCGCTGTTTCATTCATAATCGCCTCCTCTGGGTTCATTACCTTTCTTTACCTTTTATGCACGCCCTCTAAACACAACGAAAGACATTGCTCGAACGAAAATCAACAAAAAAAGCCAACCAGACAAGCTGGTCAGCTCACAGAGGACTATGATTGGCGATGCAATTGGGTACGATACAGATCCGGCGAACATCCCACACTTTGTTTGAACATCCGACTAAAATGTGAAAGGCGTTTGAAGCCGGACAAGCGGCTTGCTTCTGTCACGGTGATCTCCGGTTGGAACTGAAACAAAAGCTTTGCCTGATTAATGCGACGGTCATACAGGTATTTGAATATCGTCAAACCTGTCATTTCCTTAAACATGCCTGCCAGATATGGCTTGGATAGATGTAATTCCAGTGCCAAATCATCCAGACCAATATCCTTCATATAATGGGTATCCACATAACGAATAATATGCTGGATATGCCGCTCCTTCTCCGATGAAGGAAGTTGTTCTTCGACATCGCCCTGGCAGATCTCTGCTACAAAATACAACAGATCACACAATCTCACATTCATGCGCTCCTGTCTGAAAGTGCTCTGACTTTGAGACAGTCGATGAAGGTCATGCAATAAAGCTTCGAACTCGGAGCGGTTATCTCCCGTCAGATTGACCCGGCAATTTCGGAGTTCTTCGAATGGCCTCAAGACCTCAACCATACGGTCCGGATGCAGACTGCTGCGAATGGCAGACGGATCAAAATGCAGCGTACTTCGCTCGTAAGCACTGCCGGGCTTCGGATGCGGTCGATGAAGAGTCAAGCCATGCATTAACACCAGATCACCCGGCTCAAGGTTGTATACCCGGTCTCCTATAATATACGTACATTCTCCCTCATGAAAATAATAAATCTCATAATGTGGATGTGAATGAAATCCATCTGACTTGCCCGGATCAAACGTACTGGTGGAACGGTAACTATACTCCAGTGAAGCACTAAATTGCATCATGCTCGGCACATTCATGCACCTCCTGTTCGGAAGAGGGAACGATTCGTGTCATGCCCCTGTAGGATATATGAAAGTGAAATTATAGAAGCTGTTTAATACTCTCTTGAATCTCATCGATGGAGTCGATCGGTTCAAAGCGTCTGATTACATGACCCTCTGCATCAATCAGGAACTTTGTGAAATTCCATTTGATCGCATCGCCATGTAACCATTCTGGTGCTTTATCAGCCACCATCAATTTCAATAATTTGGCCTGTATATCCGTTTCATCAAAGCCGGCAAAAGGTCCAGATCTTTTCAAAAAGTCATAGAGCGGGTGCGCCGCTTCTCCATTCACATCCAGTTTGGAGAACATCGGAAATTTCACACCATAGTTAATTTGACAGAAGGATTCCGCTTCCGAACTGCTTCCAGGCTCCTGCTCGGCAAACTGGTTGCACGGGAAACCAATGATCTGAAGTCCTTGATCCTTGTACTCATCGTACAGCTTCTGCATGTCATCAAACTGATGTGTATATTTACATTTGCTTGCCGTGTTTACGATGAGCACAGGTTTTCCTTCATATTGATAGAGCGGGAATCGCTCTCCACTGGTTCGGGTTACGGTAAAGTCGTAGATGGTTGGCATAAGTCTAGTGCACCTCGCGATAGTTATGTAGTCATACAGCATCATATGATTTTATATTATATACGAAGTTAGCCCTATTGTATTGCGGAAAGATTGCCGAGATTATGATTGCAAAGCTACATATATATCAATCTCATTGCTGACACTTTCCGGTTGATAACGCTCATCCCAAATTTCAAAGTCATAAAACTTCGGTTCATGTCCCGTCTCATCAAACCACTGTCCGTATATATAATCATATGTATCACCAATCTCTGATTCAATTCCACGATGCGTACACGTCACATACTGGCTGTCAGGGACGTCATGACTTATCATCTCGGATGGAACGTTCTCCAAACTGGTTACTGCATATCCTATCAGATGTGTGAACTTATCGACCTTCGCGTTAAAATCCTCATTCATCGGATACATCTGCATCAACATGACATTGTCATTTTTTCGATGTTGAATTTCCTTCTTTCTCTCAACTAGCTTATGGTAGTGGCTTTTGCCCAGCACGGATTCGAATTCTTCTACAGTCGCTTCGATTAAATATCCTACAACGTGAAAAGCAGGCAAAGTAACAACTTTCATTTCAAAGAAAATCGCCTCCAATGGATAAACTCAGATCATGGATTAATTCAGCTTTTCAACAGAAAACCCTTCTGCCGCCAAAATTTCCTCGTTCAGCAAAAGGGTAATATTATGGGAGGCAGTGATCACAGCTTCAGCCTTTCACAGCACTTCCGGCCACGCCCTGGATGATATAATGCTGACCCACCAGAAAGACGATGATCATTGGAATAATGCCAGCTGTGGCAGCGGCCATCATGCCGTTGTAGTCGACATTGTTCTCCAGAATAAAGTTCTGCAGTCCAAGCGGCACGGTGTACAGGTCTTTGTCGATCAGGAACACAAGCGCATTCTCATAATCATTCCAGTGCCATGAGAAATCAATGATCGCCAGGGTAGCCAGCGCCGGCTTCGCCAAGGGCAGAACAAGCCTGAAGAATATGCGCAGGTGACCGGCACCGTCGATGAACGCCGCTTCCGAAATCTCTGAAGGCACCGACAGGAAGAACTGTCGCAGCATAAACACCCCAAAGATCGTGAACATTCCGGGCAATATCAAAGCCCAATGTGTATTATATATGCCGACCCATTCAAACATCAGAAACTTGGGCACAAAGAGCACCTGCGGCGGCACCATCATCATCGACAGATAAATCAGGAACAGTGTCTCCCGACCTTTGAATTGAATCCTCGCAAAGCCATAGGCTGCAAACGCCGAAAGAAATACAGCTCCAATCGTGCTAATTAACGATATTTTCAACGAGTTCAGATAATACGTCGCAAAGGTATTCGCCCCACTCCACACCTTGATATGATGCTCCCAGTTCAGGCTGGAGGGTATCCACTGGATCGGATAGGTGAAGACGTCCGCAGGAGATTTGAACGACGTGCTGATCATCCAGATAAACGGCATAATCATCAGCAAAGCAAACCCGGACATCAGAAGTGTCAGTATGATCTTCCGAATCTGGGTCATAGACTCCCTGCGGACTTTAACTTGAGGTGATTGCGGAACTATAGGTTTCACGTTCGCAGCATTTAATTTCTCCATTACGATCCCCCCCTCCTTAATAGTGAACCCAACGTTTCTGACCAAGCCACTGCAATACAGTGAAGATCATGATGATGGCAAAGAGCGCCCAGCTAATGGCAGCAGCGTATCCCATCTCGTAATACCGGAAGGCGTTCTGGTAGATAAAAAGTGACAGTACGGTTGTACTGTTCCCCGGCCCACCCTGAGTTATGGCCTGAATAATACCAAAATTTTTGATGGTCATAATCAGCCCTGTAATCAGCAGCAAAAAGGTAGTCGGGCTTACAAGCGGCCAGATTACTTGGCGTATCGTCTGCCAGGGGCGGGCTCCATCAATGCGTGCTGCCTCGACCAATTCCTCCGGGATTTCCTGCAAAGCAGCCAAATAAATAATCATGTTGTATCCCAGCATGAACCAGATCCAGATGATATCAATTGCGTACATGGACCATTCAGTTGTTGATAACCAGCCCGGTGGACTCGTAATACCGATTCCCCGTAAAAAACCGTTGATTGGCCCCGACGATGGCTGGAACAGCAGCATCCAAACAAAGGCGATGGCAACACCGCTGGTAATATAGGGCATGAAATAGAGGGCACGCAGCGTTTTTTGCCAGTACACCGACTTGTTCAGCGCCACCGCCACAATAAACGCCAATCCCATCGATATGGGAACCGCCAACAAAAATACAAATGTATTTCGAAGAGCCACCCCAAACAGATCATCATTCATCATTCGGCGGATATTGTCCAACCCCACAAAATTCGTCTCCGGGCTCATGAATTTGTAATCGGTGAACATGAGATAGAACGAATAGACAGCCGGTATAATAAAAAACAACAGCACGCCAATCATATTGGGCCCAATAAACAGATACCCGAGCCTGCTCTGCCGTTTCATCCAGGATTTATGCATATGCTCCCCCACTCCTTAACATCTGTTCTGGAATTAAGCATAACAAGATGTCCTCTAACATTTAAGGAACATAACCCCGTTCCTGATATCACAGATATATGTATTTTGGCAGTGACTTTCGGAAGGATAATAACATGGAATTGTTCTATTACTTATATAGAAAAAAAACCGCCCCGATAGGGACGGTCTTACGACTCAACACTTTTGCATTCTATTGATTCTGCTTCAGCCAGTCATTATGACGTTTGACCATGTTCTGTACCGTAACTTCGGCAGTCTGGTTCCCAAGGAAGAACTTTTCATACTCCTGTGCACGCAGATCGACCACTTCTTGCGCAATACTGCGGACAAACGTAGGTGTCTTATCACCGTACAACACGAATTCCAGTGACTCTTTATCATAAGAATCGGCATAATCGCCAAGCAGATGATCAATAGCCGTCTGTTGATCGACCGCATTCGAGGAAGGCAAACGTCCACCAGCAGCCATCGGCATCATTCCCCCATCGGCGTACCATTTCAGGAACTCCCATGCAGCTTCTTTATTTTTCGACTTGGAATTGATGGCAATAAAGTCACCCAGTCCTCCACTCTTCACCATATCCGCTTCCTGTTCAACCAGTCTCGGGACAGGGGCAAAAGCGATTTTCCAATCCCGAGGGAATTCGGTCATATTGTTCGATGTGCGGATCAGCCATTCGCCGATATTAATCATGGCAGACTCACCGGCAAGGAACATGTTCTCCACCGGCATTTTGGAAGTCAGTTGCTCACCGAGCGGAGGCGTAGTTGCATCCTCCTTCATCATTCCGTTCAACGTCTCCAGCCATTTGGTAACGAGCGGATCGTCGAGGTTCGAAGTTCCGTCTGCCTTAACATAACCGTTCTTCACCAGAACGGAATCGAGCGGGTCCACATAGGAAGCGGTATGCTGCACCAATCCATACTTGAAGCCAGCATCTTTCAACTTGAGTGCATACTCACGGGCTTCATCCCAAGTCCAAGCTGTTGGTACGCTCAGCCCCGCCTGATCAAGCGCTTTCATGTTTAAGGCGAAGAAGGCAGCGTTTTTCTTGGTCGGCATCCCGTAATATTTTCCGTCCACTTTCCAGGAAGCCGCATCTTCACCCATTTTCTCATCAATGTTGTAGTCGGTGAACTCACCCAGATCCAGTGCGGTCCCGCCTTTGATGCGTTTATCCAGATTGGTGAGGGTATAGTTGACATACAGGTCAACGTTCTGACCGGTGGACAGCGCTGTATCCAGCTTCAGGTTGCCATCATCATCATTCACAAACCGCACATACTCCACCTGAATATCCGGATGCTCCGCATTCCAGGTATCCACGACTTCCTGCGGACCATTCTCGGGCGGCACCGCGCCCCACATGGTGAGCTTCACTTTTCCCGCTGCCGCTCCACCTCCGTTATCTCCACCGTTCGTCTCATTTTTACCAACACAGCCGGCAAGCAAGCCCAGCATCAGCGCACCTACGATTAACCCGGTTAATCCTTTTCTGATTCTCATCTGGTCACATGACCTCCCTGAATTGAAGTGTACCTTCCGTTACATCGTAGCAGGGACCTTGCTGGGTTCATAAGATACATATCCATGATTCGAATTGAACAAAAATACGGATTTACCCTTCCTTGTCTAAACACTCGGGTACACATATTCCTTCTACTCATCCTGTCAGTCACGAGCGGTGGCGGTACTGGCTGGGCGTGCAACCGGTCCAACGTTTGAATATTTTGATAAAATAATTATCGCTTCCGAACCCTACCCGGTAACCAATCTCCTGTACGGGAAGATCCGTCTCGCGCAAGTATTCAGCTGCTTTCTCCATCCGTACCCCGTGCAAGTAATGAATCAGGGTATGGCCCGTTTTCTTTTTAAACAAAGCACTCACATAATTCTCGCCCATCATCACATACCGTGACATGGATTTGACGGTAATGTCCTGATCGTAATGCTGTCCGATATACTCAATTATTTTGCTAATTTCCGGATGTTTCACAACCGGCTCACGAACAGGTGTGAACGGAAGATCCGTCTCAGACGGCGGTGCGGAAGAGACGGTAAGGGAATTAGACGAAGCAGGCGATAACGTGAGAACCGGTGTGGACGATGCCACTTCATGATGCGCTGTCTCTGTGCGGGCTTCAGCCGATGCTCCCAGTTCCGCACTTACTTTGCGGAGTGTATCACGCAGTGAATTCACACTCATCGACAGCTTTAGAATATAATTCGAAGCTCCGTATTCCATCGCTTGACGTACATATTCGAACTCCCCCATGCAGGTGAGCATGACAAATTTGGTTTTCAACCCGGCCTGACGAGTCTGCCTGAGTAATTCCAGACCGTCCATGCCTGGCATGACAATATCGGTCAGCACGAGATCGGGTGTATCCTGTAAGATCATCGCCAGCGCTTCGGTCCCGTTACCGGATTCTCCGATGACCGTGAAGCCCAGCTCCTCCCAGGAAATAATCTCTCGCACCGACTCCCGTACAAATACCTCATCTTCTACAAGCAATACCTTCCACATGCCAGATTCCCCTCTCCAGTCCGCTAGTCTGATCGCTTCTGTACGTAAGGCGTCGACAATAAAAAAGGAATGCTGAACCTCACTAATGTCCCTGGCTCGGTATCGATCACTTCAAGTTTACTTTGGCCTTTGAACAATAACCGCAATCGTTCCCTGAGGTTGGACAGACCAATTCCCGGACGCGTGCGAGTCGTCTGCTGACGCCGGGATTCCACCACTCCAACTCCGTTGTCTGCTACCTCCAGCATCAACATGCCTGTGTCTTGCCTATAAATTCCGATGTGGATCTGACCAAGCTGTTCCAGTGGCCCCACACCGTGGTGAATGGCATTTTCCACCAGTGGCTGCAAACTCAGCTTGGGCACCAACGCATATTCCAGTTTATCGTCAAATTCACAAGTGACCTCAAAACTATCGCGGTATCGAATCCGCTGGATATGAAGGTAGGCCTGAACCAACTCGATCTCATCCTTCAGGTATACCAATTCGACCTGTGAGTTCAGGCTGACCTCCAGAAGTTTGCCCAAGGAAACACACATCTCGGAGATCTCCTCATTCCCGCTGCGGATCGCACTCCATTTCATTGTATTCAATGTATTCAGGAGAAAGTGCGGATTCATCTGGGCCAGGAGCATATGAAAATGTACCGCTTCCTTCTGGCGTTCCTCCGCCTTGAGTCGGTTAATCATCTGATTGGCATCATCCAGCATCGTATTGAACGTGCGTGTCAGTTCCAGTACTTCCCCGCGGCTACGGCCTTCGGGGATACGAATCTTGAGGTTTTTGCGAACAACCTCCCTCATCTTATTCTGTAAGTGCGACAAAGGGCGCGTAAACGTTGCCGAAATCATAAAAGCCATCACTACAAATGCGCCTGTGAAACCAAAAAAGGTCAGAAAGTAACGCTGTTTAAGCTCGGATATCTCTGTAAACAGAATGGAAAGCGGAATGCGATTCACCATATACCAATCCAGTGATTCGATGTACACGTAGTTAATCAACGTATCCGAGGATGGATCGGTCAGATAAGCCTGCGCCGGATGAAGAGCTATTTCACGCGTAACGTCCGAGGAAAGCCCCGCTGTTTTGGATGAACTGGCTATGGTCTCTCCACTACCTGTAATAAGGTAGTACTCCTGGTTGCTCTGGGAATCCTTCAGCATGGTCTGGAACCAGTACGAGTAATCAATGCTGATCCGAGCCAATCCATACCGCTTGCCGCCGCTATCTTTCATATAGGCATACAGCGACAACAGATACGGGCTGGAGGATAACTCTCTGAGCACAGGATTGGTATCCCGTGCATCCCAGCGATAGAAGAGTTCTTCCGGTTGAAGCGGTTGTGAATTCACACCGCCTTGTGGAATGGTTATCTGCCCCAGCCGCTCACGAAATTGTTCCAGATAGGGGCCATAAGTCAGTGCTTCTTTCGGCAAATATGAAGTGTAAACGCTATCATAAAAATCCAGCAAGGTAAAGTACACCGAAGGATTATATAGAAAAAAGCTATTGTTGATCATCTTGAACTTTTCTTCCACCAGCGACTTGTTCTCAAGCGACGTGCGACTGTCCGGAGAGGTTAGCACACTTCTTACCGCGGAATCCTGTTCCAGAAAAATAAGCGTTTTGAAAGCAATGCTCATCTGGTCCTCCAAAGAGCGGTACATCTGGACGAGCTGCTCATGACTCTGCTCACTGATTTTCTGCTCGACCAGCGATTCAATCTGCTGATAATTGTAGACATTCAATGCACTAAACGGCAAGAGAATCAACACTACAAACGCACCGAACAGGCGATATCTGAGCCGCTGTGGCAACCAACTCTTCCAATTTGGCTTCTTCATTCCTTTGGCTCGCTCCCCTGCAATTAATGACCCCATTATAGCACCACCCTGCCATTTACAGCCGCAGTTGATTGATTTGCATGGATTTGTGATATTCGTTGCCTGCATTCATCTGATATGCACAGATATGTTCTATTGGTGTTCGAAAAAACTTTATGGATGGATGGATAGATCGATTGAATGGATGAATGAAAGGTTGGTTGGTTGGATGGATGGATGGGACTTTTACCTTACACTTGATGTCGTCTCCGATATTCCGAGGGGCTTATTCCTATGCTGGATGAAAATACACGGCTCAGATAAAATCCGTTCTCATACCCACATCTCTCGGCGATCTGCGTCAGGTTCAGACGGCTATCTGCCAGCAAGGCTTTTGCCTTTTTGAGACGAATCGCTTTCAGATAATCGGATGGTGTCTCTTGAAAGGCCTCCCGGAACCTTCGGGTAAGCTGAACCGGACTCAACGCCAGATGTTCCGCCAACGTTCGAAGACTTACTGCCTCTCCGGCCCACTCCTCCAACAACACTGCCGCTTCAGCCATCAGGGCATCCTCCGTGAACTTCGTTTCCATTAGCCTGCTCTGTCTGCGCTCCCATTGGTACAGTCGCCACAAATCCATCATCAGATGGGTTTTCCATCCTGTTGTAGCCTCATCATTGTCCTCGCTCGCCAGACGCAGATAGGCATAGGTAGAAGCCAGACGCTTCGTATCATTAATGAGGGATTTTCCGATTGGCGGCAGGAGGTTCTCAGCATCTGCGGAGTTACAACGGAACAGCATATAGTGAAATGTCAGCGGGGTTACTGTCTCTCTGCGAAAAGGAACGCGAGGTGGGCACAACACCAGATCAGCAAAGCCCGCCTCTCCCGTCTGCCCATCAATCTCATAACGAAATACGCCCTCTTCCACGGCAAAGACCACCCAAGCGTCGTAGATATCTTCTGCCAGAGCAAATTCAGCTTTCTTCTTCCAGTAGATGTGATTAAGAAGCTCCATGACACACCTGCCTTTGTTATGAAATAAAGTATATGCTCGATGATAATATAGTGTATTTGAAAAGTAAATATATAGAACTAATATGAAATTATAGATATGAAACAAGAAATCTGAGCTTAGGCTTATCCATATTCAATGAGAGAGGTGTTCGGATGAAGCATGAACTCGTAAAACCCGATATCACCGTCATTGGTGGCGGGCTTGCTGGCGTATGCGCTGCCATATCTGCTGCCCGGCTGGGCCAACAGGTTGCTCTGGTGCAGAACCGTCCTGTACTCGGTGGTAATTCCAGCAGTGAAGTACGTGTGTGGGTGTGCGGCGCTACCGCCCACGGGATTAACCGCTATGCCCGTGAGACTGGCATCATGGGGGAACTGTTTGTAGAGAATCAGTATCGTAATCCGGAGGGCAACCCTTATCTCTGGGACTTGGTCATTCTGGAAGCTGTTCGAGCTGAATCCAACATCAGCCTGTACCTGAACACGGATGTCCATGAAGTTGAGGCCACTGGAGATGGCGAAGAACGTATGATCACCTCTGTTACCGGGTGGATGATGGGCTCTGAGCGCAAAATCCGATTCGAGAGTCAGATCTATCTGGACTGCACAGGTGATGGACTGGTTGGCTTTCTGGCAGGTGCCAAGTTTGCACTTGGCCGGGAAGCTCGCAGCGAATATGGTGAAGAATGGGCGCCTGAGGTGGCTGACCAGATCACGCTGGGCAGTACACTTCTCTTTTATACCAAGGATACGGGTACCCCCGTCCGCTATATCCCGCCTTCTTTTGCCAAGGATATCACACAGACGAGTATTCCGATTCGCCGGGTCATTCGCAGCGGGGATTCCGGTTGTCATTATTGGTGGATTGAATGGGGCGGTGAACATGACACGGTTCATGACAATGAACTGATCCGTGATGAGCTGTGGTCCGTAATCTACGGGATCTGGGACTATATCAAGAACTCGGGCAAGTTTGATGCAGACCATATGACGCTGGAGTGGATTGGTTCGCTGCCTGGCAAAAGGGAGTACCGCCGCTTCACGGGTGACTATGTGCTCACCCAGAACGATATCATTAGCCAGCGGGAGTTCCCGGATGCCGTTGCCTTTGGCGGCTGGTCCATCGACCTGCATCCCCCGCAGGGCATGTACGCCGAAGCGAGCGGCTCGAAGCATATGCATGCCGACGGCGTATATCACGTGCCGTTCCGCTCGTTGTATTCCGCCAATGTGCGGAATATGCTCATGGCCGGACGCGACATCAGCGCTTCGCATGTCGCCTTCGGCACGACCCGCGTCATGGCCACATGCGCGGTCATCGGCGAAGCCGCGGGTACGGGCGCAGCGCTCTGCGCGGCCATGGGGGTGTCGCCGCGCGAGCTGTACGCGAGGCATCTTGCGGTGCTGCAGCAGACGTTGCTGCGGCAGGACGCTTCCATCATCGGCGTGCGCAGCCACGATGAGCTGGATTTGGCCCGGCGTGCCAAGGCTACAGCCTCCAGCACGCTGACGGGCATCGCTCTGGAGCAGCCTGGCGAGACGTACCCGTTGGGTACGGATGTTGCCCTGCTGCTGCCTGTGCATCCACTGCTCAGCGGCCTGGAGCTGCTGCTGGATGCATCCAGCGATACCGCGCTGACGGTAGAGCTGTGGGATACGGGGCGTAAGGAGAACTACGTCCCGCATTCGTTACAAGTTACGGCGACTGTTAACGTTACAACAGGAACTAGGCAGTGGGTGCAGCTTCCGCTCGAATGGCGACCGGAAGAACCGCAAAATGCTTTTATTATCATCCGCCGTAATAAAGCCGTCTCACTCTACCATTCGACAGAAGCACACAGCGGGGTGCTGATCTTCTTCAAAACTGAAGAAAACCACGTGTCCAAAAATCTGGAGGACCATGCTACGGATCAGCCTGTCGTATTATGGTCTATGCAAGGGTTGGCACGTCAACCCTTCTGCTGTCGTACCCTCTCTGAGAACACGGCCTATTCAGCGGACAACACGATCAACGGTTACCATCGCCCTTACGGTGGGCCTCAGCAGTGGATGTCGCAGCCGATGCAGTCTGGCAAGCCGGAATGGGTGCAATTGACATGGGAAGAGCCACAAACCGTGGCTGAACTGCATTTGACGTTCAATGATGATGTCAACGAGGATCTGGTTAATTTGCATCACCATCACACAACATTCCGTGTGATGCCTGAGCTGGTGCGTGATTATCGGGTGGAGATATTGAGTCGGTCTGGGGATTGGATCGAGATGGTAAGTGTAACGGAAAACCGCAGAAGAAAAGTCATTCATTCCTTAGATACACCTGTGTATGCACAGGGGCTTAAGGTAAGAATTGATGCTACCAATGGCAGCAGGTACGCGGAGTTGATTGAGATTCGAGCGTACGGGGAAGCAGCACGGTAAGAGGAATTTTGATAGCTGATCCTGGCACTGGTCAACTATACGATGGGTATTTACGTACAGTTCACACAGGTTATATACAAATAAGTCCCAGCTAATGGATGAGATCTAAACAGCAAAGAAAACAGGTTGTCTTAACCTGCAAGACAGCCTGTTTGAACAATATTCACGTATGTTCTGGCGGAGAGAGACGCGGTCTCTTTTCTCAAGTTATTCATTGTGTGTAGATAACTTGTCGAGTTATTCTATTGATCGGGATAGGTTTCTTTTAGAAACCGAATAGACTGCACAATTAGTGCTTTCAACACATCCACCTGAATGTCTGCTATCTTGTTGATGTATACACATGCTTTGCCTGTCGTATGTTTTCCGAAGTCCTTTAATAGATCCTCTCGCTCAATATCCCCTGTGGCAAAATATAAACTGATCTTCGCCTTTCGTGGCGAGAATCCTACTAGTGGTGCGTCCCCTTCGTGACCCGATTCATATTTGTAATGATATGCACCGAATCCAATAATACTCGGTCCCCACATCTTCGCTTCATAACCTGTGGTCTCCGTGAAGATATCCAATAATTGATAGGCATCCTCCCTTTTTTTCACAGGTTCGACCTGTTCAATAAATTCCATAACACTTTGGTCTGTAACGGTTGTTTTTGGTTTGTACACTGAAGATATCACTCCCTATTTAAGTCCAGTCATCGAAATGGTTTTCAAGAAATATAAGCTCTTTCTCATAGTGGGCCAGATGACCTTCTTCGACCATCTTCATAAAAGCGACATCTCCATCAGCCGCACGATCAGTCAGTGTTTTACACATGAAACGGATACGGGATATGACCCAACCCTTCAAATCTGCTGGAACACTCAGCCCGTACGTAGCCATGAATAAGGCAATCCGTTCTTTTCGAACAGTTCCGTGTGCCTGGCTGGCGTATGGCATTACACCCTTTCTGTCCATCTCTGGTGAGAAATCTGCGAGTGGCACAGATGTATACAAGGTATAGGCGATATCCCACATTCGAGGACCCGGACCCGCCATATCAAAATCAATAATGCCTTGAGGAAGGCCATCCTTGTACACCACATTATACGGCGCAAAATCGTTATGACATACAACTTCATCCTCAGTTATGCCTGGATATCTGTTCGTTGATACTGATGTTGTTGTAAATTCAACGGTCGCATCATGGTAACTTCTCAACAGTTTCGCGACTTCAATCAAAGATTCGTTTGACCACATATACTCTTCCAGATCAGGATAATCATCGCCTGGAACGATGCCTTCAAGGTAAGAAAGTATTTCTCGTCCCTGTTCATCTATTCCCAAAAATCGAGGGGCATGATCATAACCAACTTTTTCGAGATGTAAAAGCAGTTCATGCACATATGGATTTGGTTTAGCATGCCGGCGAACCGTCTCTCCAATCCTGATAACCTGATTCACATTACCTCCCGATAATACTTCCTCCTGTTTGACCACTTTTATCCCTCCTCAAGCTAAACTTCCTTGTTATGCCGATGATTACGATTTATCTTATAACTCCCCGGGAACCCCGAGACCAATAGTATGAATCCAACGAAGAACATGAAGTATACGAGTAGACCTGTTGGATGCTCGTTCGTCTGAGCGAACTGTGGCACGTTGCTCCCTCCCGAAGCATATCCTGCTTCTACGATAGCAACAGATACTCGTATTGAGATTCTCTCTATTGTGGAAATAAACACACTGCCAAGCATGAGAATTACACCCAAAATTTTGTTGATATTGTTCATAATACGCCTCCTTCATTAACCGTAGTCCCTATTGCATACGCTTTATCCACTTATGTAACTTTCAATTCTCTATTCCATATTCCTGCATTTTGTTCGAATATGTTCCATTTTCATTCACATCATAACAAAATAGGCGCCGTCATCTCTGACGCCGCTGTTGACGCTTTCTGAATAAGTTACGTGGCTACCACTTGGTGCAGATCCATACTATTTTCGAAAAAGGCTGACCGTTCAACATAATACAGATCATACATCTGTTCATGCATATTAATCCGTTGATAGACTTCTGGATACACATCATTGGCTATTTTCACATATGGCAGTTTTTGTACCGCTTTTCTGGATCTTATATTTTGCTTGCGTATCTTCATAAATACCGTTTCGATGTCATGTTCCAGAAACAATTCCACAAAGAAAGCTGATTTGGCTCTTTGGCTATACCCATTGCCAAAAAAGGGTGATCCAATCCATGTCGCTAAAAAACCGGTGTGCTGCTCAATATGATACAGATCTATCGTCCCAATAGGCTGCCCTGTTTCATTCAAAATCGTTCGAGAAATCACTGTTTTTTGCTCTTCTTCGGCCATCAATTGTTTCGTAAGGAATAGATATTCTTCATACGATTGACATGCATAACGAACGTAAGGCGAAACTGCGGGGTCCATCATGAAGCTGTACAGTGAATGGCATTCCTGCAAATCACGTTTTTTTAACATTCTGTCTACCACCTAGTCCTTTTAGTTCGCTATATCGAGCAAATTAAGTATATAAAAGGTATTGTGGGATTTGATGAATTCTGTAGATGTCTTATGTAAAATGCATTGGCAAATGTTGTTCAGATCACCTCCCGGTAGCACAAAAAAACGGCATGTCCCTTGTATAGGAACACGCCGTTTGCACGGATCAAGCTAGTTCGTCTATTATTGCATACCTTGCATGATTGCATTAATGATGTTTTGTTGCGTCACGGTATTATTCTGACGGTTAAACAAGGCGAATCCATGTTGACCGTTATGTCCGTTATCCCAATAAACAGGAACCATTTTGTATTTCTTGGCTTTTGCTGTAACTGCTTTGGCGTATGCAGCACGATATACATTGTTGCTGGAATCGTACGACGTTTTATCAATCGAGCCAAATTCACCAATCACCACAGGATAGCCCTGAGTCACAAATTTATCGTACATGGACTTGAACTGCGACTCAAGATAATCTTCTTGTCCCCACGTCGACTTTTTGGCAGGATTGGTTGCCGTTGCACCCCATTGCGTGATATTGCCATTTTCCTCACCAGCGAAATCCCACGGAGAGTAATAGTGTGCCGAGATCATAATTCTCTTCTGTGAGCTAGGAATGGCCGAAGATCTGAAATTATCTGTCGGAAGAGCAAAACCATAATTACCAACAGTGTAGTCAATATTGGTGTTCCAGCCCGGAATCAGCAACCATCTGGCATTGTTGTTACCTCCAGTCTGACGAACCGTATCCACGAAGATCTGATTGTAGGCGTTCAGATTGGCATAATACGCCGAGTTCGGGTTGCCATAGTTGCCATCGAATACTTCGTTCATGGATTCAAAAATAAGACGATCATTATAGTTGCTGAACTTGGTAGCCACCTGCTGCCACACCTTTTTATACTTTTCCTTAATGGCCGTCTGATTGCCACTATTCACGAGCAGCCATCCACCCTGTACAGAATTGTATCCATCGCCGTGAATATTGATGATGACATACAGACCCTCATTGTAGGCATAGTCTACGACTTGCTGAATTCGATTCAGCCAGGCTGCATTAATTGTATAATTGGGAGCGCTTCCAATATTACTTAAGTAGGAAATGGGAATACGAATCGACTTGAAGCCAGCCGCTTTTACCTTTTTGATCAACTCCGGAGTCACTGTAGGGTTGCCCCATGAAGTTTCGTTCGGTGTGCCGTTCACCGATGCTTCCAGCTGATTGCCCAGATTCCATCCTGCACCCATCTCAGCCACAATTTGCGAAGCATCTGCTGCAGCTGCTTTTGGGCTCCATCCAGTGAAGGCCACCGCAGCTACCAACATAAGCGCCAAGCTGCTGACGCCAAATTTCTTCCATTTTTTGAACATAACCATACCTCCGCTTATTTTATTATTTTTTAACAAGCAGTGCAGTTAATCTATTATTCACAGATTGAATGAATCGAGAATTCGTGCCTCCTCTCCCTATCGATCAAACAAATGAAATTTTCGTCTTTCATCAACATAATAGCACATTTTTGGAAAATAAATCTATATATTCGATCCGTTTTTTGACTATTTATTACAAAAATCTTCATTTAACCATCTAAATTGATTGCATACCTTGGTTCTCAACAATATCAACAAAATAGCATTGATCTTTCTACTTTCCAAGTATCTTAAAAGAGCTCGTTCAACCACTTTACGAATTTCTCTTTCTCCTCAAACTGTGGGTAATGCGCCGATTCGTTGAATACTATGAAGTCTTTGATCGGTGCATCCAATACATCAAAATAATCACGTGCTGCATTCGCAGTGGTCATATAATCATATTTACCCATCACAAAATAAGTAGGAATCTCCAGATGATCAACAATCTCCGGTAAATTTTGATCTAATGCTTCCCTCACCAAGATGTCTTGTAAACCGAATACTCCTGAGTAAAAGCGGGTCATATCCAGCCCATTGTATTCGGGATTAAGAAGAAAACCTGAGATATAATCTCTATTCTCATTGATGAGTCTGGCTGCACCACCATACTTTTGCACAAGAATTCTAGGTGTCAGTCCCGTTCCTTGCTCAATCGAGTCTCGAACCAGTTCCAGTTTTTGAACGTCCTCTGCGTTGCCAGCCTGGTTCGCTTGTTCTAACGTGTACGCCAAGCTTTCCAGTTCGCTGTGAAACGTATTAGCCATCTGTCCAATGCCTATATAAGCTTGAAACTGATCAGGTGC
Organism: Paenibacillus amylolyticus; assembly: GCF_050990605.1. GTDB lineage: Bacteria > Bacillota > Bacilli > Paenibacillales > Paenibacillaceae > Paenibacillus > Paenibacillus amylolyticus_H. The sequence continues at coordinate 2,465,892 of NZ_CP158832.1, read as the reverse complement.
CTTAGCTGCAGCTTTCATCCCGATGTATGTACCAAATGAATGACCGATTAATATAACCTTCTCTTGATTTAACTCCTTAGATACATAACCACTTAAAGCTATCAAATCATCTACTAATACATCTGTTGTCAGATTCGAGTAATCCTCAAAAAAGTGATAGGACTTCCCACTCCCGCGTTGATCGTAATGCACCACCGTAAAGTGTTGCTCCAGTTCTTTCTGATATTTTCTTACGTAAGGGATCTCCGAGCATCCCGGCCCCCCATGCACAAAAATCAGGATAGGGTTAGTCCGATCAACACCCCTAATCATGACTTCGTGTCCTTCGCCGTTAATTTCGACCTGCTCTAACATGCTGATGCTGTTCTCACCTTTAATTTGGGGTGTCCATGTAGGAAATATCAAAGCTACGAAAATCATTAAAATAATACTAAATATGCTGTACTTGAGTGTTTTACGTATTTTTTGGCGCATGTAATGCTCCTTCATTGATAAGTTTCATATGTTTCGTATGTAATTCTAACAACAGTTCCTTTATCGTAACGGATACAGCAATTCAACGGGTTCTTTCATCAGTTCTTCTTGGAAGATGTAATTGTGATCGGCCCCTATGATACAGAGGATTCGTTTCCCTGGATGAGCTTCAATTGTATTTTTGACTCTTTGAACCATAATCTGATTACGGATCATCCAGCGAAAGTTCTGTGCCTTCGCATTCACCTGATACAACCATTCATATTTTTGTCTGGTTACGCGATCGAACTCCTTTGAATTAAAAGGAATCTCGCCAAACTGATACGTCTCCATTTGCTCCGCAAACCAATGATCATCCTGTTGTTCAAGTTCCTGGCGTTCCTCGCCCGAATAACCGTTAAATGGATCAAAAGCATTCCACACATCCAACTCAAACCAATCAATAGGGACAAATGGGATGTTTTGCTCCTCACACAAAGGGAATACCAAATCCCAATACTCACTGGCCGGTTCTCCCCAGTATCCTCTATCATGCTTGTCCTTCATATACCTCAACCAACTCTGTGGATGAACTTCACCACAAATAAGATCTGGCTTAAACTCAGTTATCACATCCTTGTAAAGGGAAAGCGAACAATGATATCGCTCCCTGAGTTCTGGATTATGAATGGTGCCAAGTATGCCAACCGTTGTCATGTGCCCAGCTCCTTTATCATGTGTATATCTTTCGGCTCTTTGTCATAAAGTTCTTGATCAATCTCACCAGTAATCTGGCTGCCCTGGCTTCTGTAAAAGGATACTGCCGATCTCGTCTCTGTGGAGGAGATATACAGATACTGTGCGCCGCGTTTCTTAGCCTCTTCACCTAATTGGTTTAGAATACGTTTTCCAATGCCTTGCCTTCTGTACCCGCGTGAGACATACATCAAGTCAACTTGTAATTGATTTTGTTCTCTTCCTCTAAGTTGATGTGCCAACACTCCAAATCCAATTAATTGATCGTCAGCAAACGCGCCATAGGCCATGCCACCCTGTTCCAATTCGAAGACGTATCGATTTTGAATCTCCTCCAAAAGCTTTTGATTCCAGTTGGAGCACTCATGATTTTGTTCAAGCTCAACCAATCGGTTCTCTCTCATTTCATAGATGAGATCAATATGTTCCGAGCGATCTATTGCCCGCAGCTGATTCACATCATCCAGGGTCAACGTTCTGTACGTTATCATGATCGTAGCCATCTCTCCTTTAGTTTCAAAACAGTGTTCCTCCAAGTTAAATCAGCTTATTTTAATTACAGGTAACTCATTTAAATGATTTATTTCGATGGTGTATTTCTGAAGCTCATACTTCTCAAGTCCATCCCATCTATCCATAAAATGATAAAACATATCTCCGAAGTTCATGCCTTCAGGTAATACATCCACCATCTTTATTTCATCAATTTCCGAATCTGGTAAGCTACCGAGCAATATAACCTCAGCATAAGAGACCATACCAAAGCTCCTATTCCATTCATATACGCCATAAGGTGTCAATTCAAAATGCACTGCACCTGTCTCTTCATAGAGTTCTCGACTCGCCGTATGTAAAATGTTTTCCCCAATTTCTTTGTTGCCTCCTGGGATCTCCCAACCTCCTCTTTTTCTATTTTTTATAATAATGAATTGATGGTTATATTTAGCGATTATCACTGCAAATTTGATTAACGCTGGATCAAGTTCATCTAAATCAAACCATTGACTCATGGTATCCCTCCATTCTCTCGTGTAACGGGTTGAATGTTTATATCTCTCACTGTATCTCCTCTTTCAGTAATCCTCGATTACCTGTAACATTTTTTCCACTCACATTCAGAGTCACTTTCAAATGATGTTCGATCAACTGTATCACTTGTTTTTTATTCTTCGTGATTGTTGCAGTCTTACGGTTTTCGTTAATTGTACATATAACTTCTTCTATATTATATTGATGGTTCCATTTTACAATCATCTTGCCTAAGTTCTTAAATGATTGCTTGTAATTCCACGGCTGCAAGCCCATTCTGGATAATACAAACCTCTTGATAATCCGATAATCTCTAACGAAAACGTTTGGGGCTAATACAAAAATCAAATCCGCTTCCTGGATGGACTTTAATGTCCAATCTTTGCACTGTGCTCCTTCTATGATCCAAGCCTCTGAACTGACAATAGATTGGACGGATTCATCCCTCACAGTTTCAGGATATCTCAGATTTTCGGCACTTCTGTCCCAGATGAGATTGTCTAATTCATAGCAAGGAATACCGTATTGATCCGACAACTCTTTGGCTAATGTTGATTTCCCACTACCACAAGATCCGATAATTCGAATTCTCATACATAATCTTTCTTCAACAATGCATAAATGACAGTATCGACAAATCGATTTTTCCAACAATAGTTTTCTTTCAATATGCCTTCTTCACTGAAACCAATTTTCTCAAGCAACTTCCTTGATCCCTCGTTCTCTGGCTCTACAAAGGCTTCAATCCGGTTTAATTCAAGGGTGTTAAATCCATATTCAACAATCTTCTGAGCGACCTCGGTCATGTAACCCTGCTGCCAGAACTCCGGTGCTAACTCATATCCCATCGCAGCTTTATAATGTTGTTTCATCCAACCATGAAATCCACATGTTCCAATAATTCTGTTGTCTGACTTCAGAGCAATTCCCCAACGGATGACCTGACCATTTACGAATCGTTCATTCCATCTTTGTATGAGTTCTTCTGCTTGTTTCATATTCGTAAAACTTTCTACATCGTAGAACTTTGTAACTTCATCTGAAGAAAAAATTTGAAATATGTCTTGGGAATCACTCTGTTTAATCTCTCTTAACAGCAATCTTTTGGTTTCTAATTCAGGAAATGGAGTCATAATCCATTCACCTCAAACGAGTACACTGCTACATTTTTCCCAATGATGTCTACGTCCTTCTCGTGTTTCATGCCATTCTTTTGCGCGACTTTCATAGAACCCACATTGCCATGTTGAATTAAAGATATTAATCGTCTCTGATTCAAGTGTTCCAAGCCATATTTTTTCCATGCGTTTGCTTGTTCATATCCGTAACCCATTCCCCAGTATTGCTCTATAACCCAGTAACCAACTTCAAGCTCATCGGTGCCTTCAATGATTTGAGGAATCAGTCCAGACGTTCCAATGAACTTGTTATCCTCCTTATTAAATGCGAGGAACAGCCCCTTATCTTCTTTATTCCAGTTGATGAACTTTTCCAGGCTTTGCATGGTTTCTTCCTTCGTCCAGGGTCCTCCATGTCTTATAAATCTCATCATATTCGGCTCACGTGTCATCTCGAAAAGTAAATCAAAATCATTTTTGGTATATTTCCGAAATATAAGTCGTTCTGTCTCTATCATACTTTCATCTCCTTCTTCTTATATTTCACTTCAAAATTGTTTGTTCGCGATCAACTGTCGATGTGAAAAATGCTTGCCTAATTTCTTCTCGAAATACTTCTTTATAACGATGTCTTCCGATCTGATTAAAACGCGCTTGAACTCGCTTTACGTGTTCTGTATCTGATTTTATCTTCTTCTCAATCTCCTTCGTATTGTTCAAGGGTATCGTATTCCCACATCGCAAAAATTTCACTGGTTTCATCATCGATTGGCGTGTGCCATCTCCCAATCAGTCTTGATCCGTATTTCAACTGTGATGGCAGCAAAATATCATTAAATAGAGCATTAAACTCTTCTACAAAAGAAGTCGCAATAACATAGGTTTTTCTCCTATATATCATCATCTGTACCTCCTTATACGTAATGAAAGGCAAGATTTATCCTAATATCATCGCGTATTTCTCAGATATGCAATTTGGTCATCCCATTAGTAATCAGACAAGGTGAAGTCCACCTTCATAAGATGTAATCGCATTCATAAACATTCAAATATCATGAGGAGAAAGACTAGAGTATGTTTTCAAACTCAGGTGATTTTCTAAGGAACACAGGACGTCTTATTCGGCCTTCAAGTCCTCTTCTTAAATTATAAGGAACCTGAGACATCTTATTTCCCATAATCATCTGACAAAAACGCTACAAAAGACTATTTTCCCCCATATAGCGTGTCTCAGACTCCTTATATTTCGGAGAGCGTCCCAAATCCGCAAATAAGACGTGTCAGGTTCGTAAGATTTATCACCAGACCGATAGACTATGACTTCTCATATTCAGTTTTTAAGATACTCATGCAAACACTATCCCAGTACTTCCCCTTTTTATATATCTTCTTTCTGTATCTTCCTTCTTCTTTAAAGCCACATTTTAAATAACATTTGTAAGCAATCTCATTATACTCGTACACTTCAAGTTCTAATCTGTTTAAATTTAGCTCTTCGAAGACAAACTTCTGTAGTACACGGATTGCTTCACTCCCATAACCTTTACCTAAAAATTCTTTTCTACCTATTACAATTGCTAAAGATGCAAAGCGGTTCTTCCAATCTATTTTGTATAGATCAATTTGACCTATATAATCCAATGAATCTTTTAATCCGATAATAAAACTTTTATTTGAAGACTTGCCTTCAACCATTGACTTAAAAAAGGAATCCGTCTCATAACTCGAATGAGGATACAAAAAATTATCTGATAATGTCCCTGTGATTTCTGAATCGTTGACCCATTGTTTGATGTAATTCAAGTCAGAATCCTGGTATTCTCTTAACACAATTCTTTCTCCATAAATACGAGACACTTTAATCTCCCCCCCAATCAATGCTTATACCTAACTATTATTAGCTAGTCAGCGCTCGTGCATTTACATCACCCGATATTTCTCATTATTTATAATTTCACTTACGATTTCAGGTAATTGATCTTCTGTAAAATGATGAGTATACAGTTTGTTATCGGCTCTCACATTCCGATGATTTTCAAACTCTTCCAGCAGAAGCACACTTCTTTCTTTCATTTGATGTTCTTCTGCCCTTAGACAGTCTCTATGAATAATGGTTTGACGATCCACCATTAATACAACATAGATTACGCGAACATGATAGTCTGCCAATTCTGTCATTAATCCTTCAATGTCATCCGGAAAAGACACATAGTCCAAAACGATATCGTATTTATAATCCAATAAGTTTTTCACTAGACTAGATATATTTTTCCAGGTTAAGTCGTTTGTATCCTTATCAAGCCAGGGTTTACCTCGCCCTTTAACCGGAAGGTGGCTAACTGCATCTCCAGAGATGTATGCACTTTTATCTAATGTCTGAACCAGCAGCTTGCAAGTTGTAGATTTCCCCACTCCTGGGGGTCCAGATACAATATATAGGTTGTTACTCATTTCATATTCTCCTTACAATATCTTTTGGTAACTTCCAATATCCAGTTTTCTATCAAATTTATATCCGATCTCTTTGAACAGAGCACATTGTTCATAACCATTTCTCTCGAATAATGATTTACTTCTCGTATTCTCCATGCAAATCGTTGCAATTAGGGTATGGAATCCTTGTTCTTTTGCAACCTTCTCAATAAAACGAAGTGCTTGTTTGCCCAAGCCTTTTCCCAAAATATCGGGCTTCAAATATATAGTGACTTCTCCGCAGATGTCATAGGCCTGTTTACTCTTATATTGGGTGATCAGAACATAGCCCATCATTTGATTATCTTCAAATATTACGTAAGTTTTATACCGCGTATCCTTGTTCATCACAGAGGATTTAATCTGATCAAGATCTAACTCCTCCGTATGAAACGAAATCGTTGTATTCCTTACATAATAGTTATAAATCACTCTAATTTCAGGAAGGTGCTGCTCGGTTACCTCTTCAAAAGTCACTGTTGTCAATTACCATCCATCCCCTGCTGTTCATTATACATATATTCCCATATAACTTCTGCTTTTATTTTAGGACCTGCTTCAATATAAGTTCAATAATTTCACTGGTTTCCAGATGATCGGTAACAATGTGGGTTTGAAATTGTTCATTCTTGAACGCTTCAACACACTTTGGTGCTTGTTGATACTGCCAGCCGCCAAATTTATCTCCGCGTTTAGCCAAACGATGATAAATCGTCTCTTCTGTAGCCGTTAGGCAAAAATGATGGATGTCCTGATCGATCTCTCTCATCCCGTTATAGATGTAATCGAAGTTTTCCTCTTTATAGATGGTCATGGGGATGATTAAGTGTTTGTTGTATTTCTGCTTTACTTCTTTAGCCGTCTTTACGGTTAGAATTTTCCATAGTTCGATATCTTGAAAATCGTCCGTCCGTTCCCTTTCCTCTCTACAACTCTCTGGAAGAAGTTTTCTCAACATGTAACCTATTTCTTCCGGATCGTAGATCATGCTGTTGGCAATTAAAGGCTGAAGAGCTTCTGCTGCAGAAGTTTTCCCTGAACCAAACGCTCCATTAATCATAATGATCATTGGATCAATTCACTCCTATTTCATAAATGGTTTCAATACACACCAGATTCTACCTATCGGCAATTTCATCCATTATAAATGTTTTCCCTCCACTGTGGTGTTACAAAATATCCAAAAACATGATGAAATCCCATTGGGTCGACCCAACGGGATTTCATGATCGTGCTTTTTCATTCAACCTTGAGCTTGTTAATGTATTTCCAAGTAATCGATGTATATATCCCATGTTCCGTCATCGGCTGTTACAACCAACTCAATGACCTGATTTCCCGTCCCATGGCTGATATTATTCAGGGTATAGACCGCTGGTGCGTTCCCGCCAAAGTAAAACGTTCCCTTCGTCTGTCCACCAATCTTCAGATCAACTCTAGCCATGTTGGCATTGTTTGAAGCTCCACGAAGTGAAAAATTGTGAGTACCCGTTGCAAAATACTGCGTGTATTTAACCAGATCATTATTAGCGTAAAGGACCACGCCATTGAAAGGAGAACTGATATTGCCGGTGTATTGCCCACCTTTGGTCATATTCTCAGCTTCCACTTTTGTTCCGTTACTTGGCGGATTCGTAGTGCTACTATCAGGTGCGACTGCCCGACCAGTAGTTGGTGAGATCATGCCGGAGCAAAGGCCACGATTCTTCAGATTTTGTGCAATCTGCGGAATCGCCTGAAGTGTCGTCTGGTACTGATCATGCATTAGAATGACGTCACCACTTTTCATCGTGTTCACAGCCGCTACGATCTGGGCTGCGCTGGCACCATTCCAGTCTTGGGAATCTACGTTCCACAGCACTTCAGTCAGGCCATTTTGGCTCACAACGGATTTCAAGGTTGCATTGGTCGCACCATAAGGAGGTCTGAACAGTTTAGGTGAACTTCCGGTAATGGACTGGATCGTCTGCTGTGTCCGTGTAATCTCTGAAGACATCTGAGCGCTGCTTAATGTCGTCATATTCGGATGAGTGTAGGAATGATTGCCAATCCACATGCCAGCTGCCACCTGAGCAGCAACCAGCGATTGATTGTTTTGCGCATTTTGTCCAACATTGAACATCGTTGCCCGTAAACCCGCCTGCTTCAACGCGTTAAGCATGTTTGTTGTATTCCCGGATGGACCATCATCAAACGTAAGACCTACATAACCATTTGGACAACTTGCATCTGCAGCACGAACATCGGGCACCGCCGGAATAGAAAACAAGGTACCGAAAACTGCGAGTGACATTACCACCTTTGCCAGCTTTACTTTAAACATCAAATTACCTCCTCATATTATATTTACAGCATAATACCTTCTACACTCCCTCTCTTTATCGGACTTCCACCTCTCAAAAAAGCGCTTTCAAATATATGTAGTTCTCTGCGTACTTTCTCTCAGATAAGCACTTTTTGTTCAAGGTGAATTCAGTATAAACGATACCTGTATTTAAAGTAAATTGAATTTTATCCAAAATGTTCTATTTTTTCACAATCGCTAGAATCGCCTGTTGTACATCTCCCTACTGGCACTCTCCTGTGTAAAAATGTCCTCCGGGGGCGCCATACGCTTCGGAAGTGTTCGTCCTGCAATAATTTCTTTTGTAGCCTGCATAAGCTGAGGGCCAAGCAGTGGATTACATTCCACCACAGCGTTGATCTTCCCACTCGCCAGAATTTCAAGTGCTTTGCGGGAGCCGTCCACCGAGACAATGATGATGTCCTCTCCCGGCTTCAGCCCGGCTTCTTCTATCGCTTGAATGGCGCCAAAAGCCATTTCATCATTATGGGCAAAAAGAACCTGTGGCCTTTCTTCTTCCGGAACCTGAAGGAAATCTTTCATCACTTGTTTACCATTATCCTCCGTAAAATCAGCAGGAGCACTTTGTGTGAAAATGACATCTGCTCTGGTGTCCAAAATGCTTCTAAATCCCTCCCCACGCTGAATGGATGGCGTAGAACCACTCGTGCCTTGCAGTTCGGCAATTCGTATCGAACCCGGATGATTTCGCATCCGATCCTGAATGTACTTCCCTGCCTTCACACCTTCCTCATAAAAGTCCGATCCAATCGTTGTCACAAAAAGTGAAGTGTCTTTCACATCAACTGATCGGTCTACGATGATCACCGGTATGCCTGCATCCTTGGCCTCCTGAAGGATACCATCCCAGCCCGATTCCACGACTGGTGCAATGGCAATGACATCCACCTTTTGCCTGATAAACGACCGAACAGCCTCGAACTGTTTCGTCTGAGACTGTTCTGCATTTTTTATCACAAGAGAGATTCCTGATTCTGCCGCAGCATTTCGAATAGACGTCGAGTTTGCCAGCCGCCAGGCACTCTCTCTGCCGAGTTGTGAAAAACCCAAGACAATCGGTTTCGTAGAGGTATCCGTCGCCACTGCTGATTCCATCCATTCCTCAACGGACGGGAGAGTTTCCAGGTTGTTAGACGAGATAGGAGGAGGCACAGATTCAGACTCCTGTGTTGTGCAACCGACAAGCAGTAGCAGCAGTATGAACAAGCACAACCCGTTCACATATCTTCTCACTCATGCTCCCCCCCATCCCCATGTTAGAATTTCATTCGATCAACTTAATGCAGTGATTTCGAGGATACACGCCGCCCGCTAAGAAGTCGTTGGAACAGAATAAAGACAAACAGCATCAGGCCAATCACAATCTTGGTCCACCATGAGCTGAGCGTACCTTCGAAGCTAATTATAGTTTGGATAGCCCCTTGGATCAATACGCCAATAAAGGTTCCCGCCACATATCCCACACCACCTGTTAGCAGCGTGCCTCCGATCACAACAGCCGCGATGGTATCGAGTTCAAGACCCATGGCGTGTAATCCATAACCGGATAACATATAAAAGGTAAAGACGACACCAGCAAGCGCGGAGCACAAACCGCTGAACGTGTACACCAGGATTTTGGTACGTGCAACCGGCAGTCCCATGAGCAGTGCGGATTGTTCGCTTCCGCCAATGGCGTAAACGTTGCGCCCGAACCGGGTATAATGTGCCAGGTAAATCGCGAGCAGTAGAATGACCAGTGCAATAATCACATTAATGGAGACAAAACTCCCCCCGGGCAGTGAAATTTTCGACTGTGCAACCTGGGTGTAGAATGGATTCGTAATCGTAATCGTATCGAGACTGATGACATAACACAGCCCTCGTGCCAAAAACATGCCGGCCAGCGTCACGATGAAGGGCTGAATTTTAAAATAGTGGATGATCGCCCCCATGACTGTACCAAACAACGCGCCCATGACAAGTACCATCGGTATAACGATGGCAGGTGACCAACCCTGTTTCTCGACCAGACTTGCGCTAATGATGGTTGTCAACGCAATGACAGAGCCAACCGACAGGTCGATCCCTCCCGATACAATCACAAAAGTCATGCCAATCGCCGTGATAATTAGAAAGGCGTTATCAATGAGAAGATTAAACAGGACCTGTGTGGAAAAGAACCCCGTATACCGGAAAGAGCCTATGGCAAACATCACGGCCAGCAAGCCGAAGGTGACAAAGACCGGGAGATACTTACGATTAAGAAACATGGCGGTTAACCCCCTGTTCGGCTGGAAACTTCCGTTTTTTCCAACGGATCATCATGGAATTGCGGAATGAATCGGATTGAATTAAACATACGGCAAGTACAACAAAGGCTTTGACAACCAGTGTAACTTCTGGCGGTACACCAATCATATAGATCGTTGTTGTTAAGGTTTGGATAATAAGCGCTCCAACAACGGTACCCATTAGATAGAAACGTCCGCCATTGAGTGAAGTCCCACCGATGACGACAGCAAGAATAGCATCGAGTTCATACCACAGACCTGCGTTGTTTCCATCCGCACTTGATACATTCGAGCTGAGAATAAGCCCGGCAATGCCGGCACACAGCCCACAGAAGACATATACCGTGAGAATAACCGTTCTGGAACGAATACCTGCCAGTCGGCTCGCACTCGCGTTACTTCCGACCGATTCGATAAACAGTCCCAGTGCCGTTTTCCTCGTCAACAGAGAGGCAATAAGCAGGACAGTCAATACGATGAAGATGGAAAAAGGTAATGCTGCTAACGAACCGGCCCCGATATAGGCGTAGTTCGCGTTGGATACTGTAATAATCTGTCCACTCGTAATCAGTTGCGCAATCCCACGTCCAGCTACCATCAGAATAAGCGTCGCAATAATGGGCTGGATTCGGGCAACCGAAACAAGCGCCCCGTTCCATATGCCCAAGATCAGGGAAAGACCTATAGATAATCCAAGGGCACCCAATACAAGCCCGAAGGAACTCTGATCTACTCCTCTGCTGATGCTCATACAAGCCACGGCACCGGAGATCGCTACAATGGAACCCACGGACAGATCGATACCTCCGGTCGCAATGACCAGCGTCATGCCGATCGATACCAGAATTAAAGGCGCTCCAAAATTGAGAATATCAATTAAGCTGCCATATAGATTTCCTTCACGCATAACCAGGGAGAAGAAATCCGGAGAGTACAGCAAATTAAAGATTAATAGTAAACCAAGCATACATAACGGCCAAAACAAATGATGTTTACGCATCTTGCCCGCCATCCCTTCACCCTCCTGCCATTGCTTTCATAATTTGCTGTTGGTGGATCTGATCCCCGCTGAGTTCTTTCACTTTTTTGCGGTCCCGAAGTACGGCAATCCGCTGGCTGACACGAATCACTTCTTCCAGCTCGGACGAAATGAACAGCACGGCCATGCCCTGCTTTGACAAAGAAAGTACCAGTTTCTGAATTTCGGTCTTTGCACCAATATCAATGCCACGCGTAGGTTCATCGAGTATCAACAGATCGGGGTTCATCAGCAGCCACCGTGCAAGCAACACCTTTTGCTGATTACCGCCGCTCAGATTTTTAATTAAATGCTCCGGGTTTTTCGGATGGATATTTAACAGGTTGATGTACTTTTCGGCGATTTCATCCTGCTTCTTGCGTGAGATCGGTTTGGACCAGCCACGTGTCGCCTGTAAAGCCAGAATAATGTTCTCCCGGATGGTCAGATCATCAATTATGCCTTCGGTTTTACGATTCTCGGAGCAAAAAGCAATATTTTGATCAATCGCATGACGCGGCGACTTGACCGTACTTCCTGTATCCACAACAAGCAGCTTGCCTTCTTCCGAACGATCTGCACCAAAGATTAGGCGAGCGATCTCGGTACGACCAGACCCCAATAACCCAGCCAAGCCCACGACTTCTCCCTTGCGAATATCCAGATCAAACGGCTCAATCGCGCCTTTGCGTCCAAGTCCTTTGGCGGTAATTAACAGTTCTCCCGACTTGGTCTCGACAGCATCCGTTTCCTTCGGAAGCTCCTCTAACACTTCAAGCTCTTTGCCGATCATCTTGAGCACCAGTTCCATGCGTGGAAGTTCTGCAGCTATGTACTCTCCTTCCAATTCCCCGTTACGGAGCACCGTTAGACGATCCGACATCTCGTAGACCTGATCAAGAAAATGAGTAACAAAAAGAATGGCGAGACCTTCGCTTTTTAATTTGTGCATAATTCGAAACAGTTGCTGAACCTCGTTTTTGTCCAGACTGGATGTGGGTTCATCCAGGATGAGCACTTTGGCCGAGATGCTGAGTGCTCTTGCAATCGCAATCAGTTGTTGAATCGCGACCGAGTAGTTCTGTAAAGGAGCCTTCACGTCGATGGACAGATGTAATCTGTCTCGCAGCAGGTTCTCCGCATCTTTGTTCATTTGCTTCCAATTGATTTTGCCAAACCGCATCGGTTCCCGCCCGATATAAATATTCTCAGCGACCGTTAAGTTCGGACAGAGATTGACCTCTTGGTAAACGGTACTGATTCCCGCCTTTTGCGCTTCAAGCGGACCGGAGATCAAAAGATCACGGTTATCCATCGTTACCGTTCCTTCGTCAATGGAATAAACGCCAGTCAGAACTTTAATCAGCGTCGATTTCCCCGCTCCGTTCTCACCCATCAAGGCATGAATCTCGCCTGGAAACAAGCGAAAGCTGACACTGGATAGCGCTTTAACCCCGGGAAATTGTTTGGTGATACCTGTCATTTGCAAAATGGGGGCTTGCTCGGCCATATAACCCTCTCCTTTGTTATGGGAAAAAGTCATTTAGCGACAGCCTGGTCGAAAAATGACTTTTCGGTGTTATACGAATCAGCTTTTAATATTCGCGTGTGGGCAATGCTTCTTTGGCTTGTTCCGATGTGAACGTTGTCTCGTCCGTTACGATTCGGGCTTCGATGTCTTTTCCGTCCACTACCGCTTGCACCGCTTCCATTAATTGAGGTCCTAACAACGGATTACATTCAACGATAAAGTTGATTTTGCCATCAGCAGCAGCCTGCATTCCATCCTTCACGGCATCAACAGAGATAATGGTGATATCTACGCCTGGTTTTAGTCCTGCCGCTTCAATGGCCTGAATTGCACCAAGTGCCATATCATCATTATGTGCATAGAGAACATCTATTTTTTTATGTGCTTTGAGGAAAGCTTGCATGACTTCTTTACCTTTGGCACGTGTAAAGTCACCCGATTGTGAAGCAATCACTTTAAGCTTCGAATTGGAAGCAATCAATTCCATAAAGCCCTCTTGACGGTCATTTGCTGGTGCGGAGCCCGTTGTGCCCTGCAGCTCCACGATATTGATCTCATCTTGTGTGTCCTTGTATTGGTCACTAAGCCACTGACCTGCTTTGCGTCCTTCTTCTACAAAGTCGGAGCCAATAAAGGTTTTGTAAAGGGTTTTATCCGGGGAATCCACAGCACGGTCCGTCAAAATCACGGGAATGCCTGCATCCTTTGCTTCTTTCAATACGGTATCCCAACCGGATTCCACTACAGGGGAAAAGGCAATTACCGTCACCTTCTGCTGGATGAAGGATCGCAGAGCTTTAATCTGATTTTCCTGCTTCTGCTGCGCATCGGAGAATTTCAAATCATAACCTGCTTCTTTGGCTGAATCCTGAATCGACTTGGTATTTGCCGAACGCCAGCCACTCTCTGCCCCAACTTGCGAAAAACCGAGCGTAATGGTTTTGGCGCTGGCAGGTGCACTGCCTTCCCCGCTCGTTGAAGTTGCATTATCGGAGCCTGCTCCTCCATTCGTACTGTTACATGCCGTACTGACCAGCATCACCATAGCCAATGTTATGGCAAGCCCCCACTTTTTTTTGGTTCGCATGTTGTGATCCTCCCTTTTTCATTTCACCTTGAGGTGTGACCACATTATAAAACGCTTTCATTCCCAGCTTATATGGAGTCTCATGCTTTTTTATTGTAATCATTTGGCAATTTCAAAAACGGAGATTTAAAACGTGTAATTTCTTTGTTTAATTGTGTAGTATTTAGCGAATCTCTTATATATTAAAAAATCATGTTATACTAGTGGTACATTTATGATCCCTTCAGATGGAGTGGAATACGTTGAAACTCATTCAGTGGATTACTTCAAGCCTCAGGCTTAAATTGCTCAGCATGTTTATCATCCTCAGTTCAGTGCCACTGATCGTGGTTGGATTAATTTCTTACCACAAATCCTATACGGTCGTATCGAATCATAACAAGGCCTCGACACAACTGGTCGCTGACCAGCTTGCCAGAAACATCGACATCTTGTTTGAGGATACGGAACGGCTGCTCGAACTGGGCAAGAACCCGCAAGTGCTTCAATACCTGTACTCTCAATCGGAGTCCTACCCGGAAGCCAAATCCATCCTACAGACCTACAATCTTTATCGGGAAACCTACAAGTATGACAAGGTACTTAATATCTCCTTCGTGAATTTTTATGGAAAAGGCATAAGTGAACGAAAAGGCGTCTTCAAGCTCGAACGGAATCCGCTGCGTAACCCGTACTTCAAGTATCTGATCCAGTATCCGGATGCCATTCTGCGCATCCCTCATTCTGCAGCCTATGCCGAATATAACAGGCTGGATGGTTTTGCTTACCCTAAACAGAATGCGCTTTCAATTATAACCACGGTTAAAGAGCGAATTACGCATGAGGTCATCGGGTTTATCGTAATTGATTTGAATGATTCGTTCATTGATGATTTTTTGACGAGTACTCCCATTAAGGATTCCGGTTTTTTCTACATTAGTGATCAACACGGAAATACACTCTTCAAGCCAGATGCCAACCCGGCATCCATAACCATGATGGATCAGATCCGATCGGTCCCTTTACATCTACAGCACGACAGCTTTATCCTGTCTGCAGGATCCAAGCCCCAGTTTGTTGTATACAGCACCTCCAAACAGACCGGATGGAAAATGATCGGGGTAGCTCCTTATCAGGAAATCATTGCAGAGGCCAATAGCATTCGCCAATTAATTATCATCACGGTTTTATTAAGCGCCTTCTTTGCGATATCGTTATATTTTTTCCTGAATAATCGACTAATTCTTCCCATCCAGATTCTGATGAACAAGATGCGTAAAGCTGCAAACGGTTACTTGGAAGCCAAAGTCACACCACACGGCTCGGACGAAATTGCTGATCTGGGCAAAAGTTTCAATGTGATGCTGGATAAGCTCAAAATGTTAATCGAAAAGAGCATTCGAGAGAATGAACAGGTGAAAATAGCTGAACTACGAACGCTGCAAGCTCAGATCAACCCTCACTTCCTCTATAACACGTTGGAATCCATTCTATGGATGGCTGAAGCAGAGAAAAAAGAAAATGTAATCAAGCTTGTGCAGGCCCTCTCGAAATTCTTTCGTTTGAGTCTGAACAAAGGATTCGACTGGGTGTCCATTCAAACCGAGCTTGAGCATGCGCGCAGTTACCTGGTCATTCAACAGATGAGGTACCACGATATTCTTACTTACGAGATCAGCGTGGATCGTGAGCTTCAGGATTATCCCATTTTGAAAATGACCTTGCAGCCCTTGATTGAAAACGCGCTCTACCATGGCATCAAGAACAAACGCGGTCAGGGACTGATATCCATCCACGGATATAGTGAGGACCATAGCATCATCCTCACTGTACAAGACAACGGAATCGGCATGTCTGCAGATCGATTGGCACAATTACGTGAAGAGTTGGAGAAGCCAGCAGGTTCCCGTTCACCCCAAGATGACGATCAGGAAGGCGGATTCGGTCTGCTCAATGTACATCACCGGATTCGGCTCTATTTTGGACCATCTTATGGTGTTGAAATGGAAAGTACGTATATGGAAGGAAGCACATTTATGATTCGTATCCCCAAAAGCAAGGAGGTTAACCGATGAAAAAAGTGATGATCGTCGATGACGAAATTGGAATTCGGGAGAATATACGCAGCTGCATTGATTGGGAAAAGGAAGGTTTTCACTATTGCGGGGATGCACCTGACGGTGAGCTTGCTTTACCTTTAATTCAAGAATGGGCTCCGGATATTCTGATTACCGATATCAAAATGCCATTTATGAACGGATTGGAGCTGACCTCCATCGTTCGCACTCAACACCCTGATATCAAAATCATTATCATGAGCGGTCATGATGAATTCAGCTATGCCCAGGAGGCCATCCGGCTTGGTGTGACCGAGTACTGTCTGAAGCCCATTAGCGCAGCAGACCTGATCCAAATGCTTCATAAGGTCAGCAAACAAATGGATGAAGAACATCAACGTATCACAAGCCGGACAATCACCAAAGAAAAACTGCTGGCCGATCTGTGCGGAGGACTCATCGGGACAACTGATGCGATTGAATCAGCCAAACAACTCTCAGTTCCTCTCTCAGCCAGGTATTATACCATTGTGATTATCGATGTTCGACTAACCGATCATTCCCCGGACCCGGAATCCCTGATGAAGGAGCTTCTTCCTATACTGGAGGAAACTCGTGATCCCCACGTAGAACTTCTTCCTTATATTCGAAGCCGGACGGAGCTTGTGCTTTTGCTCAAATATAACTCCGATGACAGCATAAACGTATATCTGGAGCAGCTTCGCGGGCGGGTTCGTACGGAACTTGAGCATACGTTCAAATGTAATCTGATTCTGGGCATTGGCAGTCAACAGGAGCGTCTGCAAGGAATTCATGTTTCGTATCTGGAAGCGGAGGAGGATAAGTATATTACCCGGCTCACCCTTCAGAACAAAGCTTCTCTACGTGAAATCAACCTGGGTGAGCATACAACTCTTTTTCTCGACAGGAATTCGTTTCTTGAATTTCTCAAAATCGGCAGCCCCAATCTGCGTGACCCTTTTGTGCAAGAGTTTGCCGCTCCATTACAGTCCTTCGACTGGAAGTCTTCATCGTATGGCTTCTACCTGTTGAATGATCTTACGCTGGAGTCCTTTCGGCTCGCAAATCAGCTGTTCCGCATGAGTGACCATTCGGATGAGAACATAACTTCCCTGCAGCAGACAATCCGAAAGATTACGTGCTGGGCGGATTGCACCCAATATCTGTGTTCCCTGCTTAACCTGTTATGGGAGAGAAGAGCAGCGTGCTCTGGAAAATACAGTGATGTCATTGATCAGGTGAAAGCCTATGTATCCCGTGAATACAATAACGAACAGGTCTCGTTGAAGATGATTTCTGCACACGTCAGAATCAGTCCAAGTCATCTAAGCAAGATTTTCAGTCAGGAAACCGGTCACACGATAACGGAGTATCTAACCCAGATTCGAATCGGTAAAGCCAAGGAGTTGCTGAAAACGACAAGCAATAAAACCTTTGAGATTGCTTACAAAGTTGGTTACAACGATTCTCACTATTTTTCCAATATATTTAAGAAGACAACAGGTTTTACGCCCAGAGAATACCGAACTCAAGGAACCGAAGAATCGCAGGCCAGACCATCAGATATGAGAAAAGAGCCCATGTATGAATAAAGCCAGATTTGCACTTTTACTTACACTAATACTGCTGTTCCCGATGATCCTTTCATCCGGTTCGGCACACATTCGTCCACAGCCAATGGCTGCAACACTTCCAGCAACTTCACCCGTAGAGAAATCTGTAGCGAGCAAAACTTTCGGAATTATATATCCAATGACGTATCCAACGTATGAGATGATCACAACGGATGCAACGGAGTATGCAGGTACACACAATATCAAGTTAATCGTAAACGCACCTGATGAAGCCAATACCGAACAGCAGATTCGTATCATGGAGAATATGATCAAACAGCATGTGGACGGCATAGCTATATCTCCTGTGGATGCTGCTGCACTTACCCCCGTTATTAATGCAGCCCAAGCTGCGGGTATTCCTGTCATTACATTTGAATCAGATGTCCCATCCAGTCATCGAATCGCTTATGTGGGTGCCGATAACTATCGCACTGGTCAACAGTTTGCGATGACGACTACGCGACTTTTGCATAATCAAGGCATGATTCTTGTCGAGAATGGCTTGGAGGAGATGCAAGGTTTGCAGCAGCGGCTTAATGGATTCATTGACTACATCCGCAGTAAAACAGACATCGAAATCTTGGAGGTTCGTTATCATCAAGGGAATGAAGATCAAGCCATGTCCGATATGGAGAACATGATTCAAGCTCACCCTCACTTCAATGCGATTATCGGGCTTGATTTTGTATCCGTCTCTGCCTCTACCCTGATCTGGAAAGCAAAAGGCCTTAACCGGCATTTGATCGCGTTCGGTGACAGCCCGACCAGTGAAAATGGGTTGCTCAACGGTCAATTGTCTGCCGTTATTTCACAAAATGAAGGAGTCTGGGGTGCCAAAATGATGGAGACCCTGTTACTCGCTAGCGACGGTGTGCCTGTGAAGAAATTTATTGATACGGGGATCATTGAAATAAATCAGGAAGGAAGTCATTAAGGGATGTCCCCCTGTCATTCTGATGACAGGAGGACATCCCCATTTAAATTTCGTACACGTCGTTATTACATCCGTTCATCGAAGTGTTTCTCAAGAAAGATGACCTTTTTTCCGAGAGTTGTTCAGATCTACCCTTTACGGTTAAGCTTCATGATGAGCCTATCTAGGATAAACCCCGCTCCTCCCCAAAAAATCAAATGGAACAGGCATATCAATGGCCTGAACAAAAAAGTCGTCTCTGGATTGGTATTTATTTTGGTCAACCAGTTATTCAGGAACAGATTTATAGGATTTGTTAGAAAAATCAGAATATTCTTATCATCGTTTCCTGATAGATTAATGAAACATACGGTTAGCGAAAAAATGACAAACCAAAAAGTCAGCTTTTTCAGTACGTTCAGCATGACGAGTGGGTAAACCTCCTCTCAAGTATATGATCCCTTTTGAGAAGCTATTTTTTCCATTCGTTTTCTAATATGCTCATCTCGATAAGATTCCAGAAGGTATCCTCATATCTTCTCGCATCACGAATAAGTCCTTCTTGTACAAAGCCCGCTTTTTCATAACATCGGATGGCTGAGACATTAAAATCAAATACGCCCAGACTGATCCGGTGTAACTTCTCCTCTTCAAATCCAATTCGAAGTGCCTCATCGATCATTTGCTTCCCATAGCCTTTACCCTGATATGACTTGCCAAGAAGCACCTTACCGATACGCCCTGAACGATTATATCGATCGATACCGCCAAGAGCAATATGACCCACAATCTCCTGAGTCGAATCATCCAGCACTTTATAAATGAACTTATTCGAAGTGTTCTTATCATTCGCACCCTGCAAATAATCAGATAGCTGTTCTCTGGAAAGTGGATATTGGAACTGAGGGCCGGCCCACTGGAGCAGAAATGCTTCATCTCCACTCCATTCGATTAGTTGATCAAAATCCTCCGGTTCAAAGTATTGAAATGTAATCATGTTGATCTGCCCTTTCTTTTTTTATGTCATATCATAACTTATTTCAATTCTCTTGTGTCGGGTGAAATTCGGTTCTACTTGCATCTTAGAAGCCGAACGACTTCGCCATCAATCAGCCCTTCACTTACTCTCTGAAAACCAAGTGATTCATACAGATTTCCTGCGATACCATTTTCCGGCCTGTGTCCAATCATGATGCGTTTGCAACTCAGCGATTCTTTCATTAGATCAATCAACTTCTTAAGCGCTTCTCTTCCATAACCTCTGCCCTGATATTTGGTATCTATCATTAGAGCAAGAAGCCAGTAGTTATCCTCATGATCCGGTTGATCAGAGTAGACAGCAAAACCAATCAGATCCGAATCGAAATAGATGGCCACGGGTTGAAAATCGGTCATGACCTTGGATTCAGCGATCCAATATACAACCGGCGCGGGAAAACTTTTTTTCTGTTCTTCCGTTACATCCAGTTGAGTGCAAGCATACCAATTATCCACAGACACACGTTTTAAATGAATCATTGTTTGAAATTCCTCCTTGGGTCCTATGCGCTAGACAAAAACACCTCTGGCAACTTTATTTCTTCTACTCGGAATTGTATTGTTTCTCATATCACATCACTCCTTTCACCGTTGTTGTGCAAACCTTTGGTAACTTCAATCACATCATGCTAACCTTGATCTCTAATAGTTCAGGAGTATGTTTTACAAGGTCAGCTATTTCATAAGAAGCATTAACTGCTAATGCATCTTTAACTGCCTCAGTCCCTCTTGTCTTCCATATCGAATATATCCATTTGGAAAAACCATATGAATTCATGTGGTGACCACGTTCCTGTATCTGCATAAACAATTTCACACTTTCCTCATACCTTTCAATATCCGTTAAAATACAGGCCAAATTGTTCAACGCAATGTTGATATCTCTCTGCGAATTTCTAGAGACATTAATATCCTCCCAGCTACCGACCACTTCATCTTTTCTTGAAATAGGCATTGCTCCATCATTGATTTTATCAATCCAGTCCATCGTTTCGTTTACAAGAGCTTCGACTCCCGCAAAATCCCCGGCATGATAAAGCCTAACCAGACGTTGTTTGTTGTACGTAATCCGGGCAAAAAGAGTATTGGACCATGTCTCATCTTCTTGTATGAGTTGGTTCATATTTTCAAGCACACTGTCCATTTCACTGTATCTCTCCAAAACCCAAAGTGAACCACCCATAGCCCGATGGCTCTCGAATCGAACACCTCGGTTGGTATCCAACTTCGGGGCATGATCACAAGCATATCGGTACCAATCCATCCAATGATCAAAGTAGTTTCCCAGAGATAATGACAACGCTTGTGTTGAATCTGACACAATCCAGTGTAACTGTTCCAGAGCGAGATTTTCTTTCCCCCATTCGAAGAATGCCCGGTGATTGGCATATAGAGGTTCAGGCTCTCTTAACAAGGCATAACCATCGGAAACATTCCAATAAACCCAGCCCTGTTCATGGACAGATAACCTGCTGGATTGTTCATATTTTTTCAGCAAATCAATCATACCTTGATGATTTCCTTGCACTACAGTTTCCTGGAAAGCTTGAGCGATATTCATTCCCATCCTCCGTCTCTTAGGAAGCTTAGACTGTCATAGAAGACAGTGTCCGAGCACCGAGCAAGTAAAGCTGATTTCAAACGTACACAGTTCTTACAATGGCTTCGTGCCGCAAGCTGTAATGAAATTCATCATGGCATAGGCTTCCGAAGAATGATTTATCGCATCAGAGGCTTGTTGCAGCTGAGCAAACTCCTCTGAACTGATCACACCTTTTTCGGCAAAATGTACAAAACGATTAAGATTAAACTGCTGCTTAAACCCTTCTATGCCTAACAGATCACTATGTTGAAGGACAGAATCAATCTCAACATCGATGTACCCGCTCCCTGAGAGGAGACGTGGCAGACTTCTGCCAATGATGCGATTACCGCCGTGTTGTGCCACATAGTCCGAAATTTTCATTAATACCGTATGCAAAGCAGGGACATCAGGATTCACTGCTCCAAAAACGCCGTCATCCACATCAATAATGGCAAGACGACCGCCAGGCTTCAGTACACGATATATCTCTCGTGCAGCTTCGTCAGGATTTTTCAAGTGAAGAAAGATAAGTCTTGCTACGACAAAATCAAAAGAATCATCAGGCAGATCCATCTGGTAGATGGAAGACTCTACAAATTGCAATCGCTTGGAAGGAATAGCTTTCAGCTGTTCTTTGGCTTGTGCTTGCAGTGAACGATCAATCTCAAGCGAGGTAAGCTCGCTGTCTGGCAAACTGTTCAATAATTGCTCTGTAATGTAACCTGGTCCGCTTCCGACCTCCAATACACGCATTCCATTTTTCAAACCATACCATTCCAGATTTCGGAACTCTTTGGGCCACCCCATTACCGCCTGCATCTTTACTCTCTCTAATTCCTCTTGTAAACTTAAAACTGCCGTTTGGATACTGTATGTTGAACGCGGATCACTCATATATTCTCTCCTGTTCTTCAGTAGAATAATAAAACATATACCCTTAGACTTTTTTCTTCCCTAGTAAAAAGTATCCTTATGATTCAATTGTTCCCCTGTGGCTTGTCCCGTCCCGCAACCGATTTCAAGATGTCCTCCAACAATGCCATTAACCGAACAGCCACCCCGTTTCGGATATATTGACAGCATACTGTCAATGAATTAAGATAAACATATGAAATACAACCAAAATATAGAAGATCCGCTAAGCAAGTTTTCCCTCCACATCTTTCAGATTCATGGGTTATTGATGCGTTCGGGGGACATCGTTACACGTCCACTCCATCAGAGCAGTGCCCGATGGCAGGTATTGGGTCGCATTGGACATGGTACACCGACAGTAGCCAAAATCGCCCGTGATATGGGGCTAGCCCGCCAAAGTGTACAGCGCATTGCAGATGTATTAACCGATGAAGGGCTCACTATGTACAAAGACCATCCGACAGACCGACGAACCAAGTTGCTTGAATTAACGGCGAAAGGAGAAGAAGTGCTGGAAGCGATCTATACACAGTACGATGAATGGAATCAGTATATTATGGCTCACCTTGATCCGAAGCAATTATTAGAGATAACGAATGCTCTCGGCCAAGTCGGAAAAATTTTAGAAAAGGAAATTACACAGTTTAGCAATAAGGCGAATGAGTAGAGATGCTTAATCTAATTCAAAACAATGATTGGGGTGTTCATATGAAAAGTATTTTCAATAAAACGCATGCTGTGGAAATCGTAGAGCGTATTGATAGACTCAGTGCAAATTCCAAGCCTCAATGGGGAAACATGCAGGTCCCTCAAATGCTGGCACATTGCTCGGCATTTCAAGACATTCCCATGGGGAATGCTTTTCCACCTAGAGGATTGCTAGGGAGGCTCGTTGGAAGGTTCGCCAAACCGATGTTTTATAACGAAAAGCCATTACCGCATAATATGTCGACCATCCCAACAATTATTATAGAAGACAACAGAGAGTTTATCGTAGAGAAAGAGAAACTGAAACAAAAGATTACAACTTTCCAAAGTCTTGGTCCAAGAAAATGCTCCTCTCACCCCCATCCTTTTTTCGGAAGATTAACACCTGAGCAATGGGGTATAGGCATCTATAAACATTTAGATCATCATCTAAAGCAATTTGGAGTGTGATTCGTAAACGAACATTTTTTTAGAACTTATGGATTATACTTGTTATGCATTGATGAACTTCCTTAGCAATGACTCAACTTCATTAACCCAATCTCCTTCTTCGTCAGCCAGTAAAGTCTCCCAACCGAGTAGCTTAGCAGAATGTAAATTTTTCTCTTGATCATCTATAAATATAACCTCTTCTCCAGCTGCCAGGAAGGTTGCGACCCGTTGGTATATCTCAATTTCAGGTTTGCATAACCCCACTTGATTAGAGATGGTTACACTTTTGGTATATGAGCTTAAATAGCTCAGATTCGGTTCAATCCATTCCTTGCAATGATTGCTGAGCAGATGGATATCGGCGGACTCACTCCATCGCTCAAGGTATTGAGTGGTTGGTAAGGGAACAATTGAATTGTACAAGATGTCCTTCGCTCGGCTTATTGATAATTCGGGATACATCTCCTTCAACGATTGCCAGAACTCTTCTTCCCTCATCATTCCTGTCCAGAGCTTTCGTTTGATTCCTGCAAAATGTACTTTCAAAGATTCTGCGGATAGGTTGGTTTCCTGAATCATATCTCTCCAGCACGTTAACGACATATTACTTAACAAAACACCTGCGATATCTAAAACGATCTGTGGTCTGCCTTTCATTTTATCGACCTCCAAGTTCATCTAATACGACGTATAACAGGCTTCAAGTTACTTCAAAGCATCATGCGGAAGGACAGCATGCACACCCTTCACGCCATTCACAATTTGGGTGATACGCAGGTCAATTACCGCGCTTCCAAGCGCAATCGCTTCCACACGCTGCAAGCCGTATAACTCCCCCATCAGAGTGAGCATCCCGTCTAATGCTTGAACGGTAGCCTCATTCAGATCTTCATGAAAACCGAAGGTAAGCCAGCCGGATGGCGTGTGTGCACGAGGATTGGTCAGAACTAGATTATCAATTACGTTGATGGTGATATCCACAAGTTCCATTGGACATTCAATCGCCTGACAGCTGACTTCACCATCTCCCTGGCGTGCATGACCATCACCAATTGCGAGATAACCTCCGTCTACGGGGATAGGTAAGTATAATTTGCTTCCCTGCACCAGTTCCTTGCAGTCGATGTTCCCTCCACAATAACGAGGCGGCCAAGTCGTATGAATTCCTTTTGACTCTGGTGGCATGCCCACGACTCCCATGAACGGTGAGAGAGTTACAGTGAAGGGTTTCCCGTTTATTTCACAGGTTCCACTCATCGTTTCGCGATCAAGTGTCCAATTCAGCGACAGTTCTTCAACCTCTGTTAGATGTAATTTCTGGTTCTGCCAGTTCGGATATCCGCCGGCGGAAGTAAACCCGTATTGACCGGGTACAATCTCATTGAAAACAATCTCCAACGTCTGTCCTTGCTTGGCATCATCGATATAGATCGGACCTATTAATGCATGCCCTCCATCTTTTTCACCTTGTCGATCAAAAGGTTTCATGCGTTCCGCATAACTCACACCCGTTCCCCAGCCCGCATCCAGTGTCTGAAACCGAATGGAATCTCCAGATTTCACGCTCAGCATGGGAGTTACCTCATTGGTAAAGGAACCGATTAGATTTCCCTGAGTTAATTCAATCTTATAAATGGTCATCATGTCCCTCCCTGGTTTGGGATACATATTATATACAAAGCACGCCACATGCTGTATTCCATGCCGCCCACCGCTTGCTAAATCCTTTACGCTTCGAGTTTAGCAAGGTATTTCTTCAATGGTTCCATATGATGCTGGTCATGCCATATGAAATCTTTAAGATATTGGGGAATATAAAATACGTTACCCTCTGCATCCAAATACGTCTGATGAAGCGATTCCTCCGATAACCCTCGAATGTCATTCATAATTTTATAGCGGTACGTGATAGCCTTATTTACGATTTCGGATGTCTCTGTGCGTTTCCCGTACTCAATAGCTTTGCGATTAAACTCATCAAAATCCAGATGTTTCAACATAACAGGCTGCCTCAGAGCAATCTTCTCAATCGCTTCCTTGTAAAAATATCGATCCCATAACATGATATGACTTACGATTGATTTTATCGTCCATTTCCCTTCTTCCAAGCTGGAATTCCATATCTTTTCTTCAAGATTAGTCAACGTTCTGACAAAGAGCGTCCACTCTTCAAAAGTTTGAAGCAAATGTTCAATCTCTTTGGTCATGATTACATTTCCCCCTTCTTTCTCTTTGAAATGATTCATTACTCTATAGGTTCTCTTCGGTTCCGATTCATCCATCCCAAAGCATAATCAACCATTTCTCTCTGGGGTATCAAATAACTCACAGCTTTCCCTACCTTTCCTTCGGTAACAGCGATAGTCTGGATCTTAAACTCATTAAAAATCAATTCAAAATCATCTGATTCATTGTTAATATCATCGTATGTAGTCCATTGTTCAATCCCATCCACCAGCATTTTTACTCCCCAGACTTTTGGCTTAACAAATGAATTCTGCTGTTTATATTCGGCCAGGTGCAAGGAAGTATTACTATTTGTAGGCGCACCAAGTAACAGAATGTATCCACTCAAATTATAGATTTTTCCTAACGGTGATTCCTCATTTAATGCATAATGCAAGTTGTGATTTTCCGTTATCCGTTTTGCCTCTTTCCCCCAGGCAGCAAAAGACATGTGTGGATGTGAGCTTCGTAACACACCATTTTGCTTCCGAAACACCTCAGGAATGATACCCATATACGAGGTTGGTGTTAGATCAGGATAATAAGTAGGCATATTGTCTTTGATGAAATCAACCTCCTCTGAAGACAGCTTCGCGTCATGCTCTGAAGGTTCACAAAGATGTTCTGTTTGAGTCGGCATGACAATGGTTCCATTGGTTCCAACAGCTTCTTCCAGAGCTAAAATAACACTTACCGGTCCGCCTATAACATTACCTATTGCTTTGAAGGAGGAATGAACGATTATCGTCATGCCCTCCCTTATCCCCATTGACTTTAAATCATTAACTATAGTCTTTTTTGTTTGTAATTCCATTGTGATTCCTCATTTCACCCGTATCGATTCCACTACAGCTTTGTTGTATCATCTTTACATATTTTTCAATGGTTCATGATGGGACTTGAACAACGCTGCAATAATCTTCTCTGCACATTCTTCCGGTGTGTTCATACTTGTATCAATGGAGTACCTGTAGTTAATGTTTTTGGCCATGATTTGATGCTGCTCATCGGATTGCTCTTCTCTGCGATCCCCACGTTCGATGTTCCGCTGACGGCAGATGTCGAGGGGGCAATATAACTCCACAATATCCAGTGGATACCCTTCAAAAATCTGTTTGACTTGTTCATAATGCGGCGCGAGCTCCGGTCTTTCTACCAGTATGCCATCGATCAGAACATGCTTTCCATGGTCTGAAAATACTTTTGCCGTATGATACATCATTACAATCGCTTCACTCAGATACTTCCAGTAATTCGTCTGAAGATGTTTATCACCAATCGTATTTTCAAATAAATCATTAGCCACAACATAGAAAAACGGATCATCGTATGATTGCATCGCCTCTACAATTGAAGTTTTACCAGAGCTGGTTACACCGTTCAAAAATATAATTTTGCCTTTTTCCATGATAGTCATCTTCCTTTGCTTAAGTATAATTTTATAAATGTAATACAGCGTGTACTAGGTGTGTTTCATTGATTTTTTGAGCAGCATGATCTGGCCAATATGATAGGCATTATGAATACATAGATTTGATACAACTCCCCACCATGGCGCGTTGAAATAGGCAGGGATTTCACGGGTCAATTTATGTTCTTCACTATCTTCGAGTGCCCTGTTCCAATCACTAAAGACGGTTTTCAGTCTATGTAATGTCTTGCGCCACTCCACATCATTCAAGTTAGACGTATTTATGTCGAATGTATCCTCATTATTCACTGAATTCTGCCCGTCGACCTGTTCGGCAATATATCTCTCAAGCCACTTCTCATTCCAGAAAATAAGATGATTGACGATCGCCCAAATGGAGTGCTCCCCCTCATTCTTTACATAAGCGGCCTCCGCCGCATTGAGGTCTGTCAAAATATCATGAAGAGGAATAAACCAGCTCTTGTCATGATAACAGGCGTTTAATTGGTCTATGAGAATAGCTTTGTAACTCATCGTTGCACCTCACTCAGATTAATATAAACATTATCCGTTCATAGACTTCGCAATCTTCATCACAAGATCTTCTGACATGTTTCTGCCAATGATCTCGTATTGCAGCGCCTTCCCATGCACATCCTCTTCAATCCATATCAATTGGGAAGTTTCATTATCGAAAATATAAAATGCTTGGACGCCACGTATGGCTGCTTGCTTAACCGTAGTACCATCATGATCAGGCAATGCGATCCGACTCTTTGTTGTCCCGAAAATGTTAAGTTTATAACCACCATACTCTTTATATGTGATGCTGATGCCCACAACCTTCTTATTAGGCTTCAGGTCTCGTATCACTACATTTCTGCCTGATCTGTTGCTTTCTTCAATCATTTCATCGATTTCTTGCGGAGTTAAATTATCAAATCCATAAAATACATGAATGGCATCTATATCAGAATCATTCGGAAATTTCGGCTGCCATGGAGAATAAAGTCTTTGCAATTGTTCCAAACCGTCTTCCCATGGAATGGCTGCATAATTGGTCTGTTGCGTAAATTGGTTCTCTGTAACCTCTGCGGTATATATCGCCTTCCCTTCACCAGGCTTTAAGTCAATGACAATCCGGTCAATCGCATGATCATTGCGTAAGGATTCAATTTGAATTTTTCCAAGCACATCTCCGCTTTTGTTTTTGATATCCATTGATCTTCACTCCTTTCCTTTCAAAACATCTTCCTGATCCTCATACAATAGAAGCTGAGCCCTGCAAAAGATAAAGCGATCATGAGGGCTCCAAATATGCAAATGGTCGGCAAGATATCCTCGTAACCATAACTCGTCGTTTATTCGTCTGAGATAAAAACCTTTTGGAAAATCAATATCCTCCGTAAGGGCTTCAGATGCTATGGTGATGGAGCCGGACGGAGCTTTGTTGCCCTCTGAAATATTGGTAGAATATAACTCGGGCTGATCCAAATATTGCATTCTTAGATAAGGTCCTAACTCAACCGGACAACATTCCAACCCCAGATCATTTGCTCTTCGAAACAGCTGAAAAGTCGTAGCCCCATCCGAAAACCCAAGTTGTCTGACGGTCAACTCAACTGTTTGCAAGCTTTGCTTTGTACTGGAAACTACAAATCTCTCATCATTTAACAACTGTTCTCCATATTTATTCAATAGAATAGAGTGTTGGTCCAGTTTCTGAATAAGCTGTGGCTTTGTTAAGCCGCCAATGTCTACAGTTCTTATTTCAACTGAACAGTCAGGGTATACGTTCTCATCTTCAATCAACATCCGCATCCCCCTAATCTAGATTCACTTCTATTATTTGACTTTATATATCAAATGCAGTCACTCACCTAGTTCTGAATCCGTTTACATACACATCCTAGTGATTTATAGCAGCAGACCAAGGCTCCTCATTAGAAATTCAATTCACAATCATGGTGTTCCCACATATCAAATAGGTTGCCGTCCAGATCTTCTAACACAAAAAACTTCCCATACTGTCCCTCATCACTAATTGCCCCGACCTTCACATTCTCTAATGTTAAATAGTTATGTAAAACAGCAATATCATCAGTGAAAAATGTAATGACCCATCTCTTTTTCTGATGCACTTCAAATGTCGCTCGTGTTTCATTATCGCTTTGGATCAAGTCCAAAATTGGACGATTACCCCGAAATAAACTCAAATATCCTTCGCGCTGGTGGCGAATGTTAAATCCAAAATGTTTTACAAACCAGGCGGCTGACACTTCTAAATCTTTCACTGGAATTACATTATATGCTATGCCCAGAATCTTTCCATTCCCCATATGTTACCTCCACACTTGAGATGTGTATAAGACCCTACCACCCTTGCGATGTTATACAAGATTTAATTTGAGCAATATGATGCTGCCCGTGCCATACAAACCTTTGAATCGCGATATCCAGTGTAATTGCACCTAACAATTCTGTTCGGAGTGTTCGTCTAAACTGATCGGGATGTAAACCAAACAACAGCGTGAGAAATCGCTTGTGCAGTATCTCCATCAGCAAAATTGAATCTTCGATGGTCGTATTCCTGTAATCATGTAATGATGCCCATAAATCCTCTCGATATGAGCTTGCCATCGGTTCATCTTCAGTCAAGGCTCTCTTAAATCTGATATAAGCGTTCATGTCATTGTCCGCAAGGTGGTGCACAATCTGTGTGATTGTCCAACCGCCATCACGATAAGGAGCACAAAGTTGTTCATCATTGAGTTGTAGTGTAATCTCTCTTAAGGACTTCGTAATTCCGGGAATTTGACCAATGATGTGGATTCGGTCCTCATTAGAGAATTTAAGACTTGGCTCAAAGTGTCCTATCGGAAAGCGTATATTTTCATCCAAGGTTGACCACCTCTCCATTTCTCTACTATAGAACCAAATCATATCCAATATAACCCACAATGTTCCATTTGCGAAGTGTAAAAAGCAAAAAAAGCGCCCCGATCTTGGGTCGAATGGTGTTTGTCTAGAACATCATCAACCAAGATAGAAGCGACTTTAAGTTGGAATCTATCATAATGCAGAGCTTATGGAGTGTCATGAGGAGTAGTTTTCTCTCCAAGTTATTGAGGTCTCATCTTCGGACCGAGGAAGTAGCGTAAATTTATTGTTCTGAAGGATGCCCTTATTCTGAAAATTCAATCAAAAATGGATGGCTTTTCTCATCTAATGCATTTTGAATTCTGTCATAGAAATTTCCCCATGTTATCATTTGCCCAGCTTCTTCTAAAGTAAAGTAGCCCACCTCTTCACTTTCATCACTGGTAGTTAAAGCTCCACCAATCGGTTTTCCAGTAAATATATTGTTGCATACGCCACGCGTTATGTTCTGGTACAAACCACAAAATTTAATTAATTCAATGTCAATCCCTGTTTCCTCTTTCACTTCTCGAACTGCTGCCTGCCTGATCGTCTCTCCTTCTTCAACACAACCTTGAGGCATTTCCCAACCTCTTCGACCTTTCATGAGTAAAATCTCATTATGTTCATTGAGAACGATTACACTAGCAGAAACGATAAATTTCATTCTAACTCCTCCTATGGTGTTTTAAATAACCACTCATCCTCGAATAGCTATGGCTAAATCCCTAGAACTGAAACATAATCTTGAGTTGTTAATTGCTTTTTAATCCATACACCAAACTCTATGATTAATTCACGAAGTCTCTGAACACTATTGAGAAAATCTTGTTGAAACTCATCTTTAGAACTGCCGAAGTAGAAATACACATGTTCACTTATTAATTCCATTGTTACTTTTTCATCAAGGAGATTAGCAAACGTTCTCAGATCCTCAAGGATCACCTCCCACGTTTTTCGATGTATTTCGTTAAATGCATAATGATCATATCCAGAAAAAATATTTTCTATTGTTTTCTCTATATAGCCGAATACTTCCTCATCAAAGTAAATTGAGTTTTCATTCCAACATTGCCCAAGGTACTTCCCAGGTAAAACTTCAATATAACCAGTTCTTTCAAGCTCTTCCCTATCTCTTATTATCTTCATTGTTCACCCTCGTTAAATAATTAACTGTACTTGCTCAAAATCAGTTCCAATAAATAGAAAAAGAGACAAACTTGACTCTCTGCGTAAAATAGAAGTACCACCAAATACCCTACGCAGGAGAGAAAAGACATGTCTCATACGTATACTTTATCACAATCAAATCCTTGGAACAATCGGTTAGACGAGTGGAAACTTCCGCTCTATTTCTCCAAGCCTGCTCTTCACCACATCAAACACTTCGTGGATGGCATGCTTTCGACTGGTTTTACAGGTACGTTAACGGATATTCATCGCGAAAGCTTGCAAGAGCGAGATCGCCGAACCCTGAGCCATTTCTTAACTCATGGGAACTGGGACAGCTCGTACCTCAAACGCATCGTTCAACGTGTCGCTTTTCAGCAGATTAAAGCGTGTGCTCAGCGTGATCACAGTCCCATTTTCGTGATTCTGGATGATACCGTGTGTGAAAAAACCAAGCCTTCGTCACAGGCTACCCACACGATTCAAGGCGCTTCGTTTCAGCATTCTCATCTCAAGGGGCGGCATGTTTACGGGCATGCTGTGGTTCAAACGCTACTCCGCTCGGGTGAGCAGGTGTTTCCTTTTGCTTCAGAACGTTACGATCCGCAAGGGAAAAGTAAAATCGATCTGGCTTGTGATCTGATTCAGGCCGTTCCGATGTCTTCCTACCGAACCTACGTCCTGATGGATTCTTGGTATCCGTCGGCTTCCGTGCTTCAAACGAGTGCGGAGCGTGGATTTCACGTCATTAGTGGTTTAAAAACCAACCGTATCTTCTATCCGCAAGGCATCCGACAATCGCTCAAAAGCTTTGCTTCCTACATCTCGAAAACGGATACCGATCTGGTGACCATCGGCTCTTCCGATTACCGGGTATATCGCTATGAAGGCAAGCTCAATGTCGTAGAGAACGCCGCTTTGCTCCTCTGTTGGAAAGATGGAGAAGGCTTTGATCCCAAGCAAATGAAAGCCTTTTTAAGTACGGATGTTTCCCTAAGTAATGAAGAAATTCTGAGCTATTACAGCAAACGTTGGGCGATTGAAACGTATTTTCGGACAGCGAAGGTTAGGCTGGCTATGGATCGTTACCAGGTTCGATCGACTCAGGCGATTGACCGTTACTTGGCCCTGCTCCTGTTTGCCGCGCTATGCTGCAGTTATGGTAGCCATGGAAGCTTGATTGATGGGCTACATCGCTACCACATTCAGAAAAAGCATGACATGATTGAGTATATTTACAACCAAACCCAAAGCGGAGCTACATTAGACCAAATTAAAACGCGCCTCATAGTGGCATAAGGATACTGTCAGGCTTTTTAACTTACAAATATTTGAAGCGATTATTGGCAAGTACAGTAATTAAGTTGATTTCACACGCGGAGCTATATGATTATACTGCCTTCATTGAGTAAACTAATTATTTTCCTGTTGGTTTTTAAGAATATCACTTTGTCTTTATAGGGGGACAAGAAACTACAGATCTCTTTCCGATTAGTAGTATTAAATTTATGATTCCATATAATCATTTCAATTAGTCCTCTTAATGTTTGTTTGTATATAGATCTTTCGGTGCCTAATCTTTGTTTAACAAATCTCATGATAATTCTAAAATGTCGAATCAACACATTAGTATCTAGGTAATAAATAACATCTGCTCTTGAAAAGCTATCAGAAAGCCATTTGTAATATACTCCCTCTACAATCCAACTATCATTATCAATTATTTTATGTAGTAATTTATCTCTCACGTCTGGAGGATTCTTCCCTGAAAATTCCACTCTACTGCTCCACATGACTGTATCTAATTCGTAGAATTTAATATTTAACTTCTCTGATAAAACTTGACCAAGATATGTTTTTCCGCTGCCCGTAGAACCAATAATATGAATTCTTAAAGGTCTAGACATAATTAGCTTCTCCTCTTTAATTTATTGCAGTGATTTCTAATCACCTTCCTGTTTTTATGCAGTTCAACAAACTTGGAGGTGTATACCATAATATCATCTTCGTTCCATCAAGTAGACCAAGGCTCCGTGAGGAGCCGCTGCTTTATGTCATACGACGGAATCTCAACTTT
Source organism: Paenibacillus amylolyticus (assembly GCF_050990605.1). GTDB lineage: Bacteria > Bacillota > Bacilli > Paenibacillales > Paenibacillaceae > Paenibacillus > Paenibacillus amylolyticus_H. Next base: position 2,432,723 of record NZ_CP158832.1, on the reverse strand, counting down.
GAGTAACCAGCAGATATTATCATCCCATCATTGATCTGCTATATGCTCCAATAGATCTCCAGGCTGGCATCCCAATGCCGTACATAATTTATCAATTACTTCTAAAGATACATACTCATTCGTATTGAGTTTTGCCATCGTTGCCGATGAGATCCCCGTGATTTTCAATAAATCCTGCTTCTTAATCTCCCTGTCAATCAATAATTTTTGAAATGGTTTATAACTTATCATCTGGTATCCCTTCATTTCTGAATTAAATTATTCTTTAATTATATGAAACTATATTTTCTTAATCAAAAATATCTTTGACATGTCTTGAATATAATTTTTATTATGATAAAATAATATTTAATAAGTTGAATTTTTATTCGTAAAATAAAATACAACGGATGGTGATCATTTATGCACAATTCTTTAGAAGTCCTACTTGATTCTTTGATACGTAATCGGATTGAAGCTCTATATATGGATCTTCTCAAAAATAACTCTATTTATAATCAATACTCCTCCGATCGAAATCTTTACTTCAAACAGTTACATGAGCTTTTACCTCAGGATATGCATAAAACTCTATTTCTTTACGATGACGCAGACCTTTCTGTTCAAGCAATCTTAGAACGTGAAATCTACTTACAAGGTTTTAAGGATGCTCTTCAATTACATAATGAATTAAATATATCATCTAATTGAGAGCCAAATGGCTCTCTTTTCATTTGAATCTGTCGTAAAAGCTCCTTCATTCACGACTCCCACCGACTTAAAGAGAAGATGTGGCTGAGTGTGATGCGCTTAGTCGGTGCGGATGTGTAAGGGAGATTCCGCTTCCCTGCAGCTACCAAATACTTCTCCGAATCCTCATCTTACTTTGGCCGGACCGAGCGCAATTTGACCCGAAGCGTGAACATGTTGTTATAAGATTGGTCAGACTTCTGCGAGATCACTTACCGTTATCCATTTTCTAGAAGGCCCATCTATGCTCCTCTGGCAAACACTCATCACAAAGTAATTGCCCTCCAACAACTGCTCCATTATTGAGTTCATCAATATGATTAGGTTTTTCTCTATCAGTTGCCCATGAATTACATTTTGCGCACCTCCCACAATTCAATACTTCTGGATCGAGATATATAGAGGAACTGCTCTCCCAATGTAATTTCAAATCTCTCCTTAATGTAATTTCATTCTCTAGTAAAGGAGTCAAATCCCCATCGATTTCTTTATATTCTTCGTCAGTTAAGTCAATTAGATAAGCTACATTTACAAGATATGTCTTCTTATTCATTTATTTCATCCTTTGATTTTCATAATTTATACGTTCTTCCTGCCTTTCGTATAACATTACCAGTGCTCATGGACCTAGATCTTCAGGCAACGCAGTTTCCGTGTGGTCACTTAGCCTTGCAGGGTTGATCGCCTGACACCTTTCCTGTCTCCTTACCTTCTGGCGACCCAAGAAACGTACAGGTCCGATGGGTGAAAACAATGTTATTTGCTGTTGTCGACATCATCGAGTTACATTCTAAAGCTCTTATCCGTTGTAGACATCAAGTAGGTGTTTGGCTTCGTTTCTAATAATAAGGTTTTTGTAGTGTCTTTATCATTTAGTATAATCTTTAATATTTCCTTTGTATTAGATTTTTCTATTTGACGGATTGTCAAACCAAGTGCGACAGTTCCTCTGTGAAGGATTCGTGAGCGGTTCTCCAACCCAAGCATTTTCGTGGTCTGTGATTCATTAGATCGAGTGAACGGGCGAGAGCTTCATCCTCCACTTGAGCGAGATCGGTACCTTTAGGGAAAAACTCTCGAAGTAACCCGTTTGCATTCTCGTTGGAACCGCGCTGCCAAGACGAATACGGATCAGCAAAATAAATGTGCAGGTTATGGGTCGTTTCTAGATTGGCATAGCATGCAAACTCCTTTCCTCGATCAGCTGTAGCTGTAAGGAAGGTCCCTGTAGGGTACTGTGAGATCGCTCTCCATCGACAAAGCGGTACGGTCTGGCATGAGAACAGCGGTATACAGGCGTGTTTTACGTTCAATCAACGTGGCTACGCAGCCTTTACTTTTCCCACGACCCGATACGACGGTATCCAGTTCCCAGTGTCCAAACGTTTCGCGGGAACGAACCTCTTTGGGACGATCTGAAATGGATCTGCCGACGGCGAATTTACCGCGAGTTTCTGCCGGTTTCTGGCGCTTCCCCTTGTGCCGAAGAACCTGTAATACACCTCGAACCAAGCGCCCAGCGTAGATCCAGCGATAGATGGTTTTGAAGGAGACTGCACGCCGGCCTTCGATACGGAAGCGTTGAGTGATCTGTTCTGGAGACCACGTTGCCTCCAGTTTTTCCTCCAGTGAAGCAGCCAAGCTGTCTGACCATTTACCTGAAGAAACAGAGGCTTTACGACGCTCCTCATAAGCGTTCTGAGCGTGTTCTGCCTGATAGGGATGCGATGAATTAACACGATCTAGTTCACGGCAAATCGTGGATGAGTGCCTTCCCAGCTCTTTTGCAATAGCTCTTGAGCTTTTGCCTTGTCTGTGGAGGATTTCTAGCTTGCTGCGTTCGATTATGCTAAGATGTGAATAACTCATGGACTGATTCTCCTTGTGTGAATGCTGGTGTGGTAACTTTCATTCTACACGAATCAGGCTATGAGCCATTTTTTTATTTCCAGCGGGTGTCGCACTTCATATTACAATCCGTCATTTCCATTCCAACTACATTTTCAAAACTAAGATCATAAATAGAGCTATTATTCACCTTAAGATATAACGATAAAGTTTTATAAGCTGGTTGAAGAAAACATACTAGAGTAACATCATTCCTTTTCAGTGAAAAGTTATTATAATACCATAGGACTTCTTCATCAAAAATTTTAGGTTCTGACTCGAATAATTCGACTAATTCATAGTCTTTGGGAAATGGGTTCACTTCTTTAAAGTTCCTTTTACATTAGCTTTTATATTGTTCTGAATGTGTAATTGCAGATAACGTTACTGTATCCACGACCCTTCCTCTGACTTAAGCGACCAAAGGGAGCGGCCGCGATTGCGGTTAGTCCGTACGGATATATCCATTGAATACACTTCCCTGCCATTCCCTTTTAGCGGACCGAGGAGCCTTTAGGCGCCGAAGCACGCATATGATGTCTCACAAACTCCCTCAGCCTGTGCCCTCAAAGTCCTTAATGAGTCCTTTTGCTTCCCCAATATTATTTAATCCCCATTGAGCATATTCTTTCGCGTCCCTATCATTACCTAGAAATTTATGCGTTCGTGCAATTAACAAAGCCAACCTTAAATCAAGTGGAGCTCCAAAATCTTCAATCTTCTTAGATCTAGCTATTATCTCATCCAATGAAATTGATGTAATCATCCTAGGAAAATCATTGAATTGAGAAAAATAACTCATTCCTTGATCCAAAAATAACTGTTTCATTTCATTTATAGTAACTATTGTATCATCCTCTGTTTCTCCGTATTGAAACCATCTTTCACGCTCCACTGTAAAAAATCTCTTCAACCAATTTGCTTTTTTATGTAGACGTTTTCTGAATTCACAATCATAGGTCGTGATTTCATTTGAAGACTTAAATTCACCAATAGAATTAGGGAGGAAATCTAGATGCACCCCCATCTCCATAACACAAGATCCACCGGATTTATCTGCCTGAATCACCAGAGTATAAATAAAGTGATGATCAGTTGTCTTAACAAAATGATGATCGGTTCCCATAAACCCAAGCTCATTTAGTTTTGGTGCAAAATACACCCTGATTAGTTTTCTAAAATCTTTAGTATTCACGTTTTCATATCCTTTGTGAGATTTCCGATAACGTTGTGGCGTTCAAAAACCCGAGAGGCTTAAAAGAGCACCAGGGACTGGGTCGAAGACTTAGCCTCGTAGGAGTTATCTACCTGATATTACTTCCTCGAGATATCTCTGGAAGCAGACTAAGGGGCGTTAGCCCCGCAGTGTGAATAATTTGTTATCGGATGTCTTAGTACATTGAACTACCTACAAATTCTTTCCACATTTATTTAGTACTTTATTTACAAATTCGGTCTTCCCATCCGTATAAGACTGGCGATTTTCTCTATATTTAATAGCAAGTTCTTTCTTTAGATTGGCATATTCGACTACAAATTCGAAATTGCTAATTAATGCATCTCTGAAGGATATATGTCTTAATAACTCTTTGCTCTCTTTATTACAAACATATAGATGATGTTCAGGTTTCTGTATTTTCACTATACTATAGGGAACATTTTCATCTTTCCTTGCAAAAGCTTCCCTGTTCTCAACACCCAAATTCCCTTCATGATCGTAACCTAAACTTTCTAATCCTTGAATTACATCTGGAAGCAAGTCCATAGAATCAATTACTACATCAATATCTAAAATAGGTTTTGCCGCTAGTCCAGGTACTGCGGTACTACCAACGTGCTCAATTCTAAGTACTAGATCCCCGAGTCTTTGTTCTATGATGGATTTCAGGTCAGAAAACATTTCAGACCATTCATTGTTGTAATCTTCAATAATTATTGTTTTTTTACTCATCCTTGAGATGCCCCCAAAAATAAAGTATTTACGAATATTTCCGATAACATTCCTTTATCTACGAAACTGAGAGGTTTTAAAGTCCATCGCGCCGGGTTCGACGGATTTAACCTCGCAAGGTTGCCCAGCTGTTTTCACTTCCCTGCTCTTAACTTCGGCCGGGCCTAAGGCGTTAGCACGTAGCGTGAATACGCGGCTATACGGCCTCCTCTTCTTCATATTCCCTAAAGCTAGCGTTTACTTATATGTTTAATATTCCTTCCATCTGTTCCGTCTTGAAGCAACTCTAGTAACCCATCTGGTACCAGTTTCACTGTCAAATTCCCCTTAAAATAATTAAGTGGCTTCCATACTGCTTTATAGGTTTTTTCTCCTTCTATTCCATCTATTTCTTTCAAATCATAAAGTGATCTATTCATAAGTTCAGCCTCATAAATAAAATCATTTTCGTGTCCAATTTGATCCTGGTAGTTGAATATATTCTCAATTACCCCAATCAAGGTAGGTTCTGAAATATCTGCATCAATTTCTTCTTTGACTTCACGAATTACGGTAATTTTGCTACTTTCTCCATATTCAACGGTTCCCCCAATAGGTCGATAATAAGTTATGCCTACAGCCTCATCAAAAAATTCTTCTAACAGTAGTTCTTTCCCTCTTCGTATAACACAAAGTGAAACTGTTCTAATTATCACTATATCCTCCCTGCTTCTGTGTATTTATGCTTCTAGGTGTTAACTCAAACCTTCTCTTATAATTTGTAATAATTCTTCTTTGTGGTCTGGGTGACATGCAATTAAATAAGGTTCTTCTTTCATTCCATTAAAATTATTTCCTTCAAAATCTATAACAAGCCCCCCTGCTTCCTTAACCATTAAGATACCTGAATACAAGTCATCACCTTCAGAATTGTACAGAACAATTCCATCAATATCTCCTTTGGCCAACATACACCATTGAAGTGTTGGAGCCCATAATCTTAACATTCGCTTAAATCTAATATCAATGTATTGTCTTAGTTTTACTGCTAGTGGGTCGTTTTGTACTCTGTGACCTTGAATCCAACCTATATTTCCTTTGAGAATATTCGGGTTACTCTTCATTTGTATTCGTCGATTATTAAAACTTGTCCCTTCACCAATCACAGATACAAATAAACGTTCTGTTAGAGGTTCATAGACCACTCCAAGAACAGGCTCTCTTTTGTACATTAAGGTAATTGATATCGAAAAAACAGGTAAACCAATTGCAAAATTATTAGTTCCATCTAAAGGATCAATTAACCATAACCAATCGTGCTTAGTTCCGATAAGCCCTGCCTCTTCACTGTGTATCTGATGATTTGGAAATACGTTCTGTATTTGTTCGATAATGATTTCTTCACAGATATGATCAACTTCAGTAACCACATCCCCAAATTCATCTTTAGATCTCAGTTCAACAAAGTTATCAAACTTCTCCTTAGAGATTAGACCTGCTTCGCGAATAATTGTTATTGCAGTCTCTTTTGCGGTTTGAATAATCTTACGATCCATAACGCACCCCTTATTGATTTTGATTTGCTTCTTTGAATTCACCTCTAACTTCTGCCGGACCGATGGTAGCCCGATGAATGAACATGTTGTTATGTGGAGTCAGTCATTTCGTTGATTACTTACAAATTGATTTTTGAAATCTTTCTTAAAATTATGCTTATAACTTCTTCTGTTTCTTTATTATCTGTGTCAATATGTTCTTGAAATTTGATATCTTTGAATGCAAGTACACCTGCGTTTGTTTGCTTCTGATACCAAAAATCAAATTTGTCTCCACGTTTTTCAATTCGTTTTTTGATTGTCTCTTCAGATGCTAAGAGGCAAAAATGAAAAGTATCTCGATCGATACTTCTAAATCCATTTAATATGTAATTGAAATTTTCGGACTTATAAATGGTCATTGGAACAATAAGATGTTTCTTATACCTGTTCATTAATTCTTGAGCTGTCTGTACTACAAGTATTCTCCATAGTGCGATATCCTGAAAATCATCCGTTCGTTCTTCTTCCAAGTAGATCTCTTCTGATATGATCTTTCTCAACATATATCCAATTTCTTCAGGATCATAAATCATGCTATTAGGTATTAGAAGCTGCAGCTTTTGAGAAGTCGAGGTGTTGCCGGATCCAAATGAACCATTAATCATAATAATCAAATGATCACTCCTTCTGGTTTAGTTTTACATCGTGTACTTGACTGAGCTGGGACATCCGGTTAAGCGAAGTCGTTGCTCTCCATAATTACCTTTATATACTCATCCCAATCCTTACCGTCTGTATTGATTTCGATTGTTGGCACTCTTGAAATTTGAGCTTGATGTCTTAATACATTTTGGGTTTTTAATAATTCACTTACCGACGATCTTACTTCTTCTTCTGTTTTATAGATCCATTCTTCGGGTTGTCTGCTTTTAATTCTTTCTTCTACAACTTCGGGCGAGATTGTAAGCAAAATACACCTGGCGTTTAAAGACTCAAGCTGTTCTTCTATTTTATTTATCTCATCCAAATCCGAATCTGCAAATGCAGCTCTATGATTTAAGTGAAACCTCTCCAGCACATAAAATAGTCCCCTAGATCCTCTAGATGCAGGACCAAGTTGAATTGCCCAATCGTTAAGTTTCTTTAGCATTTCAACTCGCTCTTTAAGTAAATCAATGTGTTCTTCTCGCGTTAGACTCACATATTCTCCATGTTTATTGTTCAAAATTTGAGAATAATGTTCTCCAAGAATAACTACGCTCCGTTCTAATGAATCTTCTTGTGATTGATATCGTTTAATCGCTTTTAATACTGAAGTCTTCCCGGCATTTGAGTACCCCTCAAGAATTACTCCTCTAATATGCATTTAATTCTCCTCTCACTAACCATTATTTTACCTAACGTTCCTGTAATCATAACGTTCAACATTAGTTGAATGGGTTCGATGAAGCGCTTCCACAAAATATGTCTAGCAGACCATGGCTCCGTGAGGAGCCGCTGCTTGAATATTATGTTATACGACGAAATCGCTTCTTAGAGTGACTAGTATCGTCAAAATGTTGTTAGCCAGAGGAAGTTCTGGAAGCAGCCATTCTATTTAAGACATTCTCAAAATAGTGATATACTTCATCTGCAATCTCCAGAAACTCTTCAACAGATACATCGCTATCCAAATAACAAGCATACAGATACTCAACTAAAGCGCCGTCAATCGAGCAATAGTTTATTATGGCATCCTTCATCTTAATGATTTCATCTTCCCATACCCCTGTATCTTCTAAAACCAAAGAGTATAATGCACGAATTAATCTCTTAGAGTAACCTTTAATATATCTAGTTTTCATTGAGTGATCACTAGCAGTAGAAAGTGAACGACGTACACGATCTACTTCTTCCTTGGTCTCTATATTTAAGTCTAAAATAAATCGTGGAGAAATTATAATCGGTGCTACTTTTTCACCAATATCATCCCCATATATGCAAACACAAATGATCTTAACCCAAAAACCCCAATCGTTCGGTCTACTTAATACATCATCAATCGAGCAAATGATCGTATCTATCTTAGTGACGAATGGATATTCTTCCAAAAGCCTGTCTTTGATCTTTGACAATCTTTCGTAATCAATATCTTCTGGATTTGCACATACAAACGTAAAGTCTGCATCAGACTTAAAAGGTGTAGCTGTTCCTTTGGGAATCGAGCCACACATATAAATACTATGAATTTTATCTTTGAATTCGTTAAGGATATGATCCACATACTTATCAACCAAATCCTTATATTCACTTTGTATGGCAATTCTATTGATAACTTTTTCTAATATCATATAGACTCCTCCTAAACAATGAGCTTCTTTCGGCTAACGTTCCTGTATTCACGAACCCGAGAGGCTTAAGGCCACCGACGGGAGCTGAGTCGAAGACTTATCCTCGCAAGATTTTCTGGTTTCATCCACTTTCCCGATTACTCCTCTGCCAGCCCGATGCGTGAAAACAGTGTTAGATGAGGTTACTTTGAGCTACTCACAAAATCCCTCATGCCCTCTCTTAGCAAGCTAACCCCTTCTTCTACACTCTTCATATTCTCATCGTCATTCATATTATTCCTTGCATGTAATAATGCCGGTCTTAATGATTCTACTGAATTTCCAAATTGGTACATCCATTCATATCTAGGAACCATCCATAAATGAAAGTGATGTGTTGTATCTTCATTATAAAAATAATAGACCTTATCAATTCCCAATCGTTTTCTTTGTTCACTTCTGAGCTTATGGATTAACGAAATAAATTCTAATCGCTCTTCATCTGTCAATTCATCCATGCAGTAAAAATGCCTCTTTGAAGCTAATATAACTAACCCTTTAATTGGGTAAGCAATATCTTGATGGACATGAAAGTTGCTTGACTCAAAAATTACTCCACCTGTTGAAGAAATCAAACCACTTGTCAATGCGCAGCTTACACATTCAACTTCTACTGATCTTCCATCAGCCAATGTAATTAGTCTTGGCATTATGCACCTCATATTTTTGATTTTGATAAGAACTTGCATCGTAATTTCATCTAACGTTGTTGTATTCACGACGCCCACCACCTTAAAGGAACGAAGTGACTGGCCGCAACGCGGTTGGGCGGTGGAGATGGTTCGCCTGAATCCACTTTCAGCTTTGCCTCATCGGGCGCACCGAGGGGCGAAGGTCCCGAAGCGTGAATATTTTGTTATCTGAAGGAAAAGGATCGGTCTGCTTTAACTACTATCAATAACTATTCAACCTTTACTTCAGCAATAAAGAAATTCTCTCCAGGTATTGAATCTCCAGCCATTCTTCTTATCATTGACAATTGACCAACATGTGTCATTACATCTGATAATGGTCCTTGAATCATTTTTTCGACAATTCTATCTTTATTTGGTATTCCATTTGATTTCATTAGATTGTCTAAGTTATGCAGCTCATTAAAAAATGTCTGTACTTCGTCATTCCAGTTTCCTGATTCTTTCTTAAGTTGTACTTGGTTATCAAAAACGGATTGGGCATATCTTATGACATCAGACATGTGAGCCAAAATTTCAATTGGAGTTCTTACACCGTTACCGAGCTCATAATTCGGGTAATTACTTGGAGCATTTAGAATTGCTATAGAACAGCGATACTTGAGAGACGAGAGGTAATGTCTTAAAAAGTGAATTTCATCCATTTTAATTATCCTCTTTTCTATTCTTTTTGATTCTGTCATATAACGTTCCTCGCATTCACGAACTCCCGCAGGGAGTTGTCGCAGCAACCACTTCCCCGAACCCACGTCTGCGACCGAGGGCGCCAGCCCAATGCGTGAATGCGGTGTTACAGGATGTATCCGCCTTCCTTGATTTACAAACAAATTTATTTCATCTCTATTGGAAAATGCAAAATAAAATTTGATGTCCTACGTTCTAGTGATGAATGGATAGTTGCATACAATTCAAAACCATAGGATCCTTTTTGCTTATATTTAGATTCATTAATCCAATTATACAATTGGTCGTACGCACTCCCTGCATTGTCAATATTTCCTTCGTAATGAAAGACAGCATATGTTCCAGCAGGTATCACATAACTAACCATATCTTCTATTAATTCGTTCTCGAATTCACATTCGACTCCCGCGATCCAAGTAAATAAATCCGTATCAGGATTATAATCTTGGGGATCTATAAAAACTCCATACGTTGTAGGAAGATTTACAGCACCTGGAACCTCCTTAACAACTTCATTAAATCTCTGTTGTAATTTAGGTATAATATGCTGCTCTTTAGTGTCCCTTAAAAGAGTTTCTACTTTAAGGCCGACAATTCTGGTTTCCGTTCTTTCAATAATTTCAATATGCATATGAATTCTCTCCTCACCTTATGTTTTTGCGGATATTTCCTATAACGTTCCTGTATTCACGAACCTCGAAGGGGTTGTCTGCTGAAATGCATCTCCGAAATCCATCTCGCAGACCAAGGCTCCGAAGGAGCCGCAGCGTGAATATTATGTTATACGACGGAATCACTTCTCTGATTGACTTACATCTTCTTTTCTACTTTAACTTTGTTTGGGACCTGCCCTATGTTCCAATAAATCTCCAGGCTGTCATGACGAATCAAGGAGCGTAGCGACGCAGCGTGAATGGTGTTATGCGATGGTGCATACTTCTCTGAATAACTACAAACCTAAATTAAATTCTTAACCTTGTAGTTACTAATAATTCGCGCGGAAACTAACTTTATTAACTCTATATAAATATGTAATTCATCATTAGTCTTTTCAAATGAATATTTAGTGGTGAATTTTCGATTTGAATGTGTACATTCACATCTAAATTCATAGATTATCTTTGCTAGGTTTGATATGTTTTTCAATTCATCTTCTTTCTTCAACAGCCCCAAACGGTTTTGTAAAATAAAAATGATATCTTTATTTGCAACCAAATAAGCAGAATCGTGGGTTTCACCTTTAAAATACTTCTCTAGTACTAAACGCAACTTTTCATGATCATTTTTCTTAATATTATATTGTTCAACTATTTTAATCATTTGAGTAACATGATCATCGTTATATGAAGAAAACCAGTTAGAATTTATCACTTGTTTTACATCCTGAACTAATTCGTACTGAAAGACTTCATCAAAGATACATTCTAATATTTGATAAAAAGCTAAGTACTTAAACTTTGAATCATCCATCATTTGTGCTTTATAGTAATATTCCAACAAATCACTATCATATGAATGTTTAAGTGACAGAACATTGACCTCTTGAAGTCTGTTTGACGTATCAAATACTTCATCAGCATCATCGTACTCAGTATCATCAATTATTTCATATAATTTTAAATCTACTGAATGTCTACTGGATAAATCAAACAAAATATTCTTAGCAATATATATATAATGATCTACAATATTTGGATCATCAGTAGATATTGCTAATGTAGAATTAATATTTAATATTTTTATACTTGTAAACCAATCTTCCTCAAGATCAGATTGATAATCTTGATGGAAATTTAATAACTTCATTAACTCATGAGAATAGGAGCTAATTTCGTAAATAATGCCTCCATCGCTAATTTGAGTTTCATCAGGGATTAGGGCAACACCATCAAGTCCACTTCCCCAGGTAACTGAACTAAGGTTTAAAATTAATTCAACATAATTATCACAATAACAACCTAAATAAGGGATGTACCTCATCTTAAAATATCTTTCAATTTGATTTAATGTTTCTTCTAGATTTTCGTGATCAATACTAAAAGAAACGTAATCAGCCCAACTATTGTTCGAAATAATAACTTCTTCATTATCTTCAACTTCTACTTTAGCATCAATGTTGATTTTTTTAAGTAATTCTGTTATTTGTTCTTCCATGTAATTACCTCAATTCTGTTGTTTTAATGTACTTTCGCATAACATTTCGCATTTCCGACGTTCAACTGTCTAAGTGGCAGGTCCGGGTAGCTCAGCCACTTAGACAGTTGAATGTGTCTCCTGAATTTAAGCTTCCTCGAAATCTAACTAGAGACCGAGGAGCTTCAGCGACGATGTGGAAATGTATTAGTTAGAAGATTCTTTTTTTGCCGCAATTACGCTTCCAACTGTTCATCAAGTCCTAAAGGTGTAATCTTAGTATTCTTAATCTTAGATCGCGCCTTTTCAAGTTGATTTATTTGTTTATCTAATTCATTCTTTTTCAACCTTTCTTTCCATGTTATATAAAGTTTAACTGTATTAGCATACGGAGCACTAGATCTACAAACACAGAAAATATCATAATTTCTATCAATTAATCTAACAAATGTTTTACCTAATGGCTGGAATGCAAGTTCCTCATCCGCCAATCTGCTTGTAAATGCAGAAGAAAATAGTTCTATCTCATTAAACAAATCATTAGCCTCGGTTTTTATGGTTTTATCAAAAGCCTTTTTAAAATCGTCTTGATTTGAAAAAGGAAATTCCTTAATATCAATAACGTCCTCAGTATAAAAACTATATTCATATTGCTCCATTAATTCTCTATGCTTTACCGCGAGGGGAAAAATAGTATTTTTATATCTTTCAATAAATTCAATCGACTTTTCGACAGAAAGGCGCTTATTTCTAACTTCAATATCATGCTTTAATAAGCTGACCTGCTCCATTCCTATTTCAACCTGTTTTATTGAGACTGTTAATTGATCTAATGCAATTTTGAACTGCCGCAATCCATAAATCGCTATTATAGCCAAAACTATTCCAGAAATAAAATAAATCAACTCAATAAATGATCTAATAAGTTGATAAATCATCTCATACATAACTTGATATTCCCCCAGTATAGCTATATTTTCTAAACATTCTAAAAGGTTTCGGCTAACGTTCCCTTATTCATGAACGCCGAAGGGTTGTCTGCTGAAATCCCTCTTCGAGATTCAACTTGCAGACCAAGGCTCCATAAGGAGCCGCTGCTTGAGTATTAAGTTATATGACGGAGTCGCTTCTAGACACAGCTCTCACTAATTGTTTTCTTCTGGTACATATTCGATCAAATCAGACAACTTACAATTAAACGTATCACACAACTTAAAAAGTGTTTCTAGTTTGGTTGTTTCTATATTCGTCTCCCTGTATAACTTGTTGATTGAGTTACGACTTAAGCCTGATCTCACCATCAATTCGGTTATATCATCTATTCGATGTTCTGCCATGAGTTCTCGTATATTGCACTTGATTACGTTCATCTTTTCCCCTCCATAGTTCTATCTTATCTTCCACATTAGTATTCATCAATGAAAAGCGAAGTTTTCACTCTACAAAGTCAAATATTCACCTTGTAATTAACTTCATAGAGTTATATAATGACTCTATAGAGTTAATCGAAAGGGGAATAAGATATGTTTAATACATTAGAATCGCTAACAGAACCACTTATAAGAATACGTCTAGAATTACTCTATACTGAGCTTTTAGAGTGTCATGCGGAATACACTCAACTTTCTTCTGAGGCAGATCAATACTTCAAAACACTTCGTGATGCTTTGCCCGATCAACTTCAACATACGGTTTTTCTTTACGAAGACGCTCAAATTTCTCTTCAATCCATCTTAGAAAGAAGTATCTACATACAAGGTTTCAAAGACGCTCTACAACTCTTTAGTGAATTGCAAAACTCTAGCATTTAGAGGATCATATGATCCTCTTTTCTATTGTTCTTGATTCTGTCGTATAACGTTCCTGTATTCATGAACCCCAAAAGGGTTGTCTGCCGAAATTCCTCCTCGAAGTCCTTCCCGCAGACCCAGGCTCCGAAGGAGCCGCTGCTTGAATATTATGTTATGAGATGTCATTGGCTTCTGCGATCTATCCCCAAAACATTCCGTTGTGTCCTTCATCCACTATCTTTAACTGTGTTTCAAAATCCTCACTCGGTTCGATGTCATCTATGAAATGCCATTTCCCTTTACTGTCCTGCCAATATATCTTCCATTCATTATCACCTAATCTAAACTGAGCTACTGGCATCTGCACCCATTGATCACTTTTAAATCCTTGTCTTTCTTCAATCAATGTCACATGATTTCCTCTGATCTTATAACTGATTCTTATTTGGCTTTTCACATGTTCTGGTACTGCATTTTTGGTGTATTTGTCCATGATCTTCATAATCCGCTTCTTTGTAAAGTCATCCATAGTTTGTATCTCTCCTGCCTTAATCCGTTTTACTCTACTTATATCACAATGATGTCTCATAACGTTTCTGTATTCACGACCCAGCATATGCTGGGTGTCTGGCAAATGCCGGACCAAGAGCGAATGCTCGCAGCGTGAATATGATGTTATGCGACGGAATCACTTCTCTGATTTACATACATAGTTATTGAAACTCTATTGTAAGGTTATTAATTTCTAAAAGTATATTTTATCCAGCTTTTTGTCATAAAGAAATTTTCAGGAAGTTCAAATTCATTTGAATCATAAATATCATCAAGTTCTAGTTGGCCAATCTTTTCATCATTGATGATTTGTTTTATTAATAATCTTTCAATAGGCATTGGATCGCTAGAAGTATTTCCAGCCCCTACCTCACAACTCATCCATTTAATAATCCATTTTGAAAGTGCATCCCACTCTTTGCATTCAAAAGTCTTACTAGTTTGTCCAATAGGTATCTCTTTCTCAATACTATTAATCGAATTAACTTTAATGCCTCCTCGTAATTCATCAACTACCATAACAAAACTTCTTTGCTTAATCGGTTCAAATTGTGAGGCTTGTTGTATTTGATCTCGCAAAAGTTGAGCCTTATAATTTTCGCTTTTTTTTAATTGAAGTAGTGCTGTTTTTGAGAATTTTTGGTCTGGAATAGAAATTGTAACTGCCAGGTCTGAACCATATTTATCCGTTTGATTTTTACCCTTCCTATGTAGGATATGCTGTTCAACCTCTACTTTATAAACTTCAGTAGTTCCTACATCGCACTTCCTTCTCTTTGCTAAAACTTCAGTAAGCCTATTTAAAAATGCTTCTTCGCTACACGGTCTTCCAATTAACCATCCCCTTGTTTCATTTTGTATTTCTTTCAAAATTACCGCAAGAATTTTATCTAAATCTAAGTTATTCATAATTTCTCCTTCTCTAAAGTTGATTCTTTGATATTGCCATCTTGATTCTGTCGTATAACGTTCTTGTATTCACGACTCGACGCATGTCGAGTGTCCGGCGTATGCCGGGCCAAGGACGGATGTCCGCAGCGTGAATATATTGTTATCCGAAGTCCTTAGCTTCTTTGAAATCCCCTAATATGCCCTTCAATACGGTTTCTCTCACTTCTTCACTTGATTGATCTAACATTTGGGCTAACTGACTTGCATGATAGATCACATATGAAGGATCTAATTTAGAACTTTGTTCAAAAAAGTTTTCAGGATATTCATTTCGTATAAGATCTTCTTCCTGAACAGCCCCGAAGTAATCAAATAGATCTCTAAATCCTCCTTTTTCAATGAGTTCGTCAATGACTTGTTCAATTCGGTCACGACTTATACGATCTACAATAATTATTGGTGAGGAAGCGCACCAATAGGCACCATTCAAGCAATGGCCATTCATTAAGTAATCTTTTCTCATTGATTCAATACATTTAATCGTATAGAAATTTGAAATCCATTTTGTTGAATCAGGGAATGTTACGACGACATCCACGTGAGCATCTTCTAAACCTTCCATCCATTCTTCCGCACCTATCCAAATATGTCTCTTGTTTGCAATCAATTTTTTACTCCTTTGTCTTTAAATATTTTTCATATGCTTCAAAGGATTTCGGATAACATCATATCTACGAACTTCTTAAATACCTCTCTTTTTAACGAATATACGAACTACATATAATATAACCCAGATTAATCCATCTGCGAAGTCACGAACGTACTCAAAAAAGCAGCCCGAGTAAACTGTCCCTTATGTTAGCCATAACTAACATGTAGGATGCAGTTTACACCTGGGCTGCTCTTTCCTCACTCAACAATAGAAGAATCGCCGATAACCTTCAGTGGTCAAACTTTTCTCCTCTTGCTCCCCTTCACCTAAAACATTTACTTCGCTCCGCCACTCCACACCACCCGCTCGCTCATCGCTTTATGTTGTGCAATCAGGCAGAGTTCTGCTGCTTTGAATGCATGTTCTTGTGTCATGGCTGTCTCGGTCCGGTCCAGACAATCGCGAATGAGTTGGCCGAAGAACGGGTAACCGACCTTGCCTTTTACATTGTATCGGTACTCCCCTTCATGATTGACCAGATACACCTGATCCCCCTGAGGTTCCCTTGCGATGTCGATATACTTCCGCAGCTCGATATAACCGTCCGTTCCCAGAATAACCGTACGCCCATCGCCCCATGTACCCAGACCATCCGGTGTGAACCAGTCCACTCGGAAGTAACCGGACGCTCCGTTGTCACCGATCAGGGAAGCTTCGCCGAAGTCCTCCAATTCCGGGAACTGCGGGTGATTGAAGTTATGCACACGACTGAACCCTACCTCAGCGTCCGAACATGATGCAAACGTCAGAAATTGTTCGATCTGGTGACTCCCGATATCACAGAGAATGCCGCCATACTGCTCATGCTTGAAGAACCAGTCGGGTCTTCCTCCGGCATTTAAGCGATGTGGACCAGTACCCATAACTTGCACTACTTTGCCGATTGCCCCTTGTTCGATGAGCTGCCCCGCATAGATCGCACTTTCTACATGCAGTCGTTCACTGTAATACACCATGTACTTTTTGCCCGTTCGCTTCACTTCTTCTCGTGCAAGCTTTAATTGCTCCAGCGTGGTAAATGGCGCTTTGTCTGTAAAATAATCCTTGCCTGCGGCCAGAACTCTCATGCCAAGCGGCGCACGATCTGAAGTGATCGCTGCACTTGCCACCAATAACACCTCATCATCGGCAAGCACCTCTGCTTCAGATCCAGCCACTTGAGCCTGTGGGAATTGCTTCCGAAATGCCTCTACCTTCGCCGGGTCCGGATCATATACCCACTTGAGGGTAGCTCCGGCCTCCAACAATCCCCCAACCATGCCGTAGATGTGCCCATGATCCAGCGCAACAGCAGCAATAGTGAACTCACCTGGACCACATACGACCTTTTTGGTAACACTTTTCGGTGCGTAGAACATTCCGTCTTTAGCCATGTCATCCCATCCTTATTATAAAATTTTGTTTACAATGAACTCGTCTATATAAGCTGAACTAAAGATTATCTACACTGATACTACGATGACAGAATTACCTTCCAATCACTGTTATCCCCAGATTTTTCTTATCCTTTTTCCAAAGGGGAAAATCCGGGGATAAGCGTATGCTTCCGATGTAGCTTTCTTTCAGAAAGCTTTTAGGCGAACGCTTCGCTTTTTCAGGTATTTTCTGTCCTCTCCGTTTCGTGTAAATGATTAGTTCAACTTATATAACAAATCTTCTTCATTTAAACGTCTGACTCAAATCAGCAGGTTGACTGCCACTGAATGCCTTGTCTTTCTTCGTCGTTGAACCAGCAATGCGTTCCTGCAGATGCTCGAAGAACAGATCCTCGTCGATCGGCAGATCCACCCAATTATCCGTCCAAGTGGACAGCAGCATCGCATTCGATAATGTTAATCCGTGAATACCATCCTCACCGGGAGCAATAAGTGGGGCGCCTGTACGAATCGCATCAACCCAGTTGCGAATCAGACCCGGGTGCCCGGTTTCCACACCTGTAATCGGGATTTCACACTTCCAGCATTCTGGCTGTCCAAAACCTCCGGTAAACCGCTGATTGAATTCAGGCTCAGATTCCCGAAGCCGCCAGAACGTCAACTTTCCATCTTCGATTACGATTTTCCCCCGGTCTCCGTTGACCTCGAATCGGTTCGTACCCGGTGCTTCGCCAGTAGTCGTTACAAAGACACCTGTTGCGCCATTTTCATACTCCACATAAGCGGTTACATCATCTTCCACTTCAATGTTCCGATACTTGCCAAATGAACAGAAAGCACGCATTCGCACCGGCATCATGCCGATGGTCCACTGCCACAGATCCAGTTGGTGCGGGTCCTGGTTAATCAGCACACCGCCGCCTTCCCCTGCCCAAGTTGCCCGCCAGCCGCCGGAGTCATAGTAACTCTGGGATCGGTACCAGTTCGTAATAATCCAGTTGGTACGGCGTACCTCTCCCAGCTCCCCCGAAGCGATCAAGTCTCTCAGTTTGATGTAGAGAGGGTTGGTCCGCTGGTTGTACATCATGGAAAAGACTTTACCACTGGCTGTGGCCGCTTCATTCATCTTGCGTACCTGTTTCGTATACACACCGGCCGGCTTCTCGATCATGACATGCAAGCCATGCTGGAAAGCCTGAATGGCCTGTTCCGGATGGTCATAGTGCGGCGTTGCAATTATGACTGCATCAATCGTACCCGAAGCCATCATCTGTTCAGCATCCTGCCAATAGGTGACCGTAGCCGGAAGATGACTCGATACCCAGCTCTCCATCTCTCTTCTTACATCACATACAGCGACCAGTTCTGCACCGGGTACTTCTCCGGCAACCAACGTTCTGGCATGTGCTGCTCCCATGTTGCCTATACCAATAACCGCTACTCGTACGATACTCATGACTGCTCCTCCTCGTCCACACGACGCTCAATTTCGGCAAAAACGTCTGCAAAATGCTGTAACATCGCCTTGGATTCCAAGGCCCCACTAAAGTCTTCAATTCCGTAATATCCGTCATACCCGACGGCACGAAGATCCCGCACCATCTGTACCCAATCGACCATGCCTTCAGTCAGGGGGGTCCATTGACATTTCCAGGCTGTATTTAGAGCCAATCCGCTACTCTTCTCAGTCACATTAGCCTTTTGCGAATCTTTCCCTTCTGCTTCAAACCACCCGGCATTTTTTACATGTACATGAGCCAGATAAGGGCCCAGCAACTCAAGTCCCATTCGATGATTCTCATATCCTTCATGTACCATATTGCCTGGATCGTACAATACACCCACATGCTGCGGGTCGAGCGATTGCACAAGCCGATAGGCCAGCGATGCCGTCGGTGCAATCGTCTGATGATGTGTCTCTACAATTGCCTTGATGTTGTACTGTTTGGCTAAATCCTGTACTTCAGTCAGGTAATCAACGGCTTTGCGATACAACTCAGGATAATGGGTCTTACGATCATATCCAGGAACACCCACACGCATCATGGATACTCCCAACCCAGCCGCAGCCTGAAACGCCTGCTCGGTGGCAGACAGATCTCCACAGTTCAGATACGGTACAAGTGCAATGGATTTCCGACCTTGCCCTGACGCTGCTTCACGAAAAACAGGAACCTGTTCCTGCCAGCGGCTCGGATCTACGGAGCATCGATTATTTCTCCAGTAAGAAGGCTCCTCGGATATCGCATCTTCAGGAATTCCGCGGAAACGCCACTCTATTCCATCAATCCCCGCTGCTGCCGCAGCCGATGCCAATTCTTCTGCATTCAGATCAGGGGTAGCCACGGTGAATACAGACAGTTTCATCATGATCCATCTCCTCATGTAAACGTATTCATTTTATGTCGTAAAGGCATTGTATCACTCCACTGAACGTCACCATAGGGGAAAACGCCAACAGATGAATGACAGATAACGAACAGAGCACATTCCCCATTCAGAGATAACCTCTCAAGATCATGTTATGATCTCATATCAAAAAAGACATCCTTGGAACAGATCTCAATTCTGTTCAAAGATGCCATGTACAATATTTATATATAGGATGAAATCATATCTCTCTAATCCCGGTCAAAGAACACGTGTTCCGCCTGTATTTTTCCCTGATCTATTGTCATGATTCCAAATGAGTATTGTTTTTGAAAACGTTTATCCGTAGGCGACCCGGGATTAAATACCAGTGTGTTGTCTACGGTATGCATCACCGGGATGTGCGAGTGTCCGTAGATCACAGCATCCACATGCTGGCCTGCAAAGGTATGAATTGCATTCTGCTCCGTGCCCTTTGATCCCAGATGACCGTGCACAAGACCCAGACGAATTCCCTCCACTTCAACAATGCGGGAATATCCCAGTTTTTCAGCGATTTCGGACGGGTCCGTATTACCAGCTACCCCTTCGACAGGCGCATACTCACTAAGCAATGGATATACGCTCCAATCCGACCAGTCACCCGCATGAAGAATGAGATCGGCACTCGCAAGTGCATCAACGAGCCTGGCAGGTAACCTCCGTGATTTACGTGAACAATGCGTGTCGGAGATGACTACAATTTCCATATCCCTCCCCCCCTTCCTTACCTCTGATTACAATCTACTCTGACTGCGATGGGACAGCTAACATCTGGGAACTGGAACGTTCCATATCTTCAAGTGTAATCGATGCGAAGAACTGCTCCACCTTCTCCTCGGCAACCTGATACAGATTGGTCAGCAAGCTGTCTATATGCAAGCCCACTTCACAATCCGGGTTACAATTGCCGTGAATCGGGAACAATGGGCCTTCATCCTTGGCAGCTTGATAGATCATGGCCAGCGTAATTTCACTTGCCGGCTTAGCCAGATAGAATCCTCTTGTTCCAGGAGAAGAGTTCACGAGTCCCGCCTTTTTCAGCCCGCCCAGAATACGTCTGACGACGACAGGGTTGGTATTCACGCTACCTGCAATGTGTGCAGATGTGATTCGTTCAGGCGCGCTGAGTGACAATAACAACAAACAATGCACACTGACCGAAAAATGAGTACTCATGATTAACCACCTTTATTTAATATAATCCAGGACATGCTGACGTTATTCAGAGAACAGATCCTTTTCGGGACGTGCTCTGATCTTGAGCTGCCGCACACTGTATTCCAGTTGTTTCACAATATCATCCAGCTGTTTGCGATCAATCTTGGTCGGATCTTCCACCGGTTTCGCGGACGACTTGAGATCGCGGATCGTTAACTGCTGCTCTTGCCATTTGTCCATTAGATCTGCAATATTGGCATAGAAACGTTCGTAGTCTTTGATGACCAAATCAAGATAAGCATCTACCTCATCCGGATCATAACCACGAAGTTTATAATTGAATTGTTTTTCATGAATCGATAACGCATCTAGCTGTACACCCAATTGTTTGAACAATTGTCTCTGTTTATCCAATCTTCGTTTCATATGTTCATCCATATTGACAACCTCCATTATAAGCCAAGCCGTAGTTCTATTTCCTGTGAAGAACATACGGCATTTTCTCTCTCTATTTTTTATAACACATAATCCGTCAGATATAAAATGATACGACCCTATTCCTTACGAAAATGATTGCTTTTCATGCAATTCGGGTAAAGACTCACTACACCCCACAAAAGGAAAGGAGCATGTTCTTATGAGTACATTAACCCAAGATCAACGTCAAGAATTGAAAAACGCCCTTTTGGAGCAACGCGAAAACTTGCAGCGCCATTTTGAATCCAGCATGGAAGACGGTGCTCCGGCCCAGTCGCTGAAAGATTCAACGGGTGAGCTGTCCTCCTATGATAATCATCCGGCAGATGCCGGTACAGAAACATTTGAACGCAGCCGTGATCTGGCGATTGACGATACATTAACAGACGAATTCAATCAAGTGAATGATGCATTGGAACGTATGGAACAAGGTACATACGGAACTTGTGTGACGTGCGGAAAAGATATTCCCTTTGAACGACTCGAAGCTATCCCCTATACCGCTTACTGTATAGATGACACGCCTAGCCGGGAGATCAGCAATGATCGGCCTGTTGAAGAAGAAGTCATGACCATGCCTCCGAGTGGTGCTGGCGAAGGAAGACAGCAGCGGGCCGGCAAGTTCGACAACGCGGATGCCTGGGAAGCGGTTGAAGAATACGGTACATCCAACTCCCCTGCAACTGCAGCCAAACGTGATGTGAAGGATTATGATGAGAACATGTAACTTTGTTATGAACTGAATCGGTAAGCGTCAAAATCGAATTTGATTCGATAGGCTGCTTCACCATTAGTCTTCATTATCACGCATCAAAAAGCCGCCAATGGCGGCTTTTTCTAGTTTTCTGCAATGTGGTCCCGCACGTTTGCCTTTACATGCTTCCAGCGATAGCACTGAAACCATATATTTCGTTCATCTATTCTTCCGACTCACTACCAGATGATGCAGATTCCTGCCGCTTCGAGACAGATCGAGATGCTTTCGGAGTGGATTTGGCCTTACCCGACGTACCTTTCTTTTTCTCTTTTGCATCTGTCTTGGAAGCAGGTATTTTCATTATAGGTTTAGAAAGGGCAGAAAATAACTGAAACACCTCATGTTCCCCTTCTTGATTCTCTTTCGTTGTATAGGGTTCACAGAGTTTTATGATGTTCTTATACAACTGCTCTACTTCCTCACGGGTTGCATACAGCGTGATGTCCGAGAGAAACATCCGATCTTCGTTCTCCGCCTGATGCATGAACCGCTGACGACTCTGTTCGAACATCTCATTTAATAATTTGAGCGTTTCAGAGCGAAACACCTGTTTCAATGGTGAGTTTTCATTGTCTTCATCTTCATGACGAAGATGGATTTCTCCGGTGAATGGTTCGTAGTATTTTGCGATAATGCCATTAATCTCACGTGTGGAAACGATAGTCAGCAGACCAATTTTCTCCAGCTTTTTTACATGATAGTGAACTTTGGCTGGCACCTCACCCATCTGGTCGGCGATTTCTTTGACAGTAGATGGTCTGCCCTGCTTGTTAAACATATTCATGATCTGTATCCGATACGGATCGGAGTAAATTTTAATTTCTTCAATGGTTGAAAGAACCTTGTGCTCCATCCCTGTATCCTCATTTCCGGGGTACCTGTTGTCCATCAATGTCTCTATTATACCGCTGCGTCAGGGCTTCGGTCAAAACGAGCCGGAAATGACTTGATACAGAAAATCGGCTAATGATTGCTTCTGAATGTACTTCACAGAGCACTTCGAAAACTTTTGCTAAATAACAGCATACCTGCTGACATGGCAAGCATAATACCAAAAACGATAAACAGAACAGGCATGCTCATCCAATCTGCAAGTGCTCCCGAAACCAGGCTTCCAAGTGGTGCGACACTCACGACGAGCATACTCTGAAGAGCATACACTCTGCCCAGCATCTCGGAAGGGGTAACTTCCATAAGATACGTAGCCAGCGGGGTCGTAGCCAGTGGTATACCCATTCCCATCAGTAGACAAAAGGCCGCTGCAACCGGCAGTTGGAAGGAAGTCATATAAGCGGGTAGTGCCGTCATCGCATAACTGAGACCCAACATGACAATACCGCTGATCACTAGCACACTTTTACGATAATGTGCCCCTTTTTGGGTTAACCACACACCACTTAGCAGCATGCCTCCCACCATCAGTCCACTGAGCAGACTTAATCCCCCAGCGCCAGCATGCAACGTTTCAATGACATAGGGTGTACGGAGAACATTGAACGGCATCAGGCAGAAATTAACGAAGGCAAACAAGATGGAGACGATTAATAATAAGGCATGTTTACGGAGAAAATAAAAAGCTTCCGCCATTTCGGAGAATATACTAGCTTTTTCGGATGGAAGAGAATTCATTTCAGTGGATGTTTTATTATCATTGTTAGCAGATGTCGAGACCTCAGGGTAGCCTACTCGGCTCATCATTAAAGCACTAAGCGCAAACAAACCCGCATCAATCAGGATCGTCCAGGTAATGCCTATTGTAGCAATAAGGGCACCCGCCACTGCAAGTCCGGTGAGTTCGGCCACTCTGGTTGCGGAAGAGGACATCGCATTACCCGAAAGCAGCATGGATGGGGGAAGCAATCTGGGGACACTGGACACTTCCGCAGGAGTAGTGAAACATTCCAGCAAAGAATTCAGAATTGTCATGACAAACAGATGCCACACTTCGAGTTGCCCCAATCCGAACAACAGAGCTGTAATCCCAACGGACAACCCACGACCGGTGTTGGTAATCACAATCACTTTTTTGGGAGACATGCGATCAACCAAAGCCCCGGCGAACAGACCCAGAAGGATATTGGGCAAAAAATTCACCGCCAGCAACGTACCCATCAGCACTTTCGAACCGGTTAGGATATATACCATCCAACTGTAGGCAATCGAATCAATGGAATCACCAAATCTGGATACCACTTTACTAAGCATAAACTGCATATACGGTCTGATTCGTATCAACTCACCCATACCTTGTTTGCCAACGGCTGTGCTATCATTCATGAACTTCCACTCCTCAACGTTAAAATATTTTTCATGTTAATTTTATTTTAACGTAAGTTATGCAGAAATCAATACCTCCGTGATAATAATTTTAACGTTGGGTGAACAAAGTAAACTCTCGCTCTGCTTTCAGATGATTCGTAATCAACATCACGACTTTTGGGCCAACCTTTTGAACGATCTGCTATAACACAAAAAAACAGACCACAAGTGGTCTGCTCGGCTGGACAGATTGTATTTGTACTGCCTTTATATGCTGCCTACTTCTCAACACGCAATATAAATCCAGACTGTTCAGCCTGTACCTCCAACATCAGATCGCGTACCCGTCCTGCTTCATACTCCATGCGTTCCTCGCTAATTCGGTAGTTGGTCCACTTTAACTCTAGTGGAAGTTCAATCGTACCCGTCAAGCAATCCCACAGAGCATCGAGATTACCGCCATAAAAATCCGGCAGCTTCAGCTTATCCTTTAATTGTTGATGAAGTTCAGCGCTACTAGCAAAGTTTTCTCCATCCAGAATCACGGTGTTCATGGCTGCTCCTTCCTCTATTTCATGCGTGTAAATGATGCATAGTGATCTGTCGTTTTGTAGATGAGTCCATCATTGGAGTACACAATCCGATCCGAATTACGGAAACCGGAAGTATAGTTAATATCTGCTTCGCGCCATGTACGTCCACTGGCTGAAGGCAGAAGCCCCTCCCGATTGCCAAATACATCTCCGCCGATGCTTTTCCCAGGAGCCACTACAGCCAAGTTTCCTTTTGACGCTACCCAGCCAAGTCCTGTTGCCTGTGATTTGGTAATAAAGTTACATGGCAACGTTCCGTTTGCACTCAAATAGTTTGCTACACCCGTAAACGTATTGATGATGGTACATGTTGCAGCAGATGCCTTCTGCTGTCCGACTGGAGTGAACTGTGAACCTGTGAGGAAAACAAACGTTAACAACAATGCCAGTAATGCGGTGGATATCAACTTTTTCATCAAAATTCGGCCTCCCGATCCCTCAAAGTAGATGAACGTTGTCACGATATGCATACTGCAAGCTGTAACTTTCTAGTTGTGCGTTCTGCTAGATTATAGTAAACAAGTCATCTCATGACTATTTATATCACATCATTTTGGTATAAATATCAAATGAGGACATTTAAATTGTAAAATATTATAATTGTAACATTTTAAGACAGAAAAAAAGACTCTCATCCCTGAAGATGAAGTCTGCATTTACTAGTATGTTTAAACTGACTTGACTTATCTAATCGATCAGTTGCACACGTTGACGCGTTCGCGCCGATTCCAGGCACGCATCAATAACGCGCATGTTCTGAATGGTATTTTCCGGACTGAAAGGTAGGGCTGCTCCATCAAGCACAGCCGTTGCAAACGTCTCCACCTGAAGCACATAGGAATTCGACACCGACACACGCTCCTCACGGCTAACCGAATCGGTGTGCACAATAATCTGAGGTGGAATATCACTGTTCTCCCAGCCAAACACTTTTGGCAGTTCAATCCGCCCTTCCGTACCGAGAATCTCCATCTCCGCTCGTCCTGAAGCCCACATGCCACAGTCAAACGTTAAAGCTACCGAATTCGGAAATTCGACCAGTCCCGACGCCATCATATCCACGCCATCATGCTCGTCCGAGAATAGAGCGTGTACGGTCACCGCTTCCGGTTCCTGTCCCAGATACATCCGGGCCGCCGAGATCGGGTACACGCCAAGATCGAATAATGATCCGCCGCCCATCTCTCTTTTGAACCTTACATTTTCCTTGTCATCAGCGGTATTACACGTAAAGTTACCATGGATGGCTCTGACGATGCCAATCTCTCCACTAGCTATAATCTCTTGCACACGTCTGTGCTTGGGATGATATCGATACATAATCGCTTCTGCAAAAAGAACGCCATGCTGATGACATACCTCGATCATTTCTGCCGATTCATCTGCATTCAGGGCAGCAGGTTTCTCACACAACACGTGTTTGCCAGCCTGTGCCGCTTTGATGGTCCATTCTTTGTGCATATGGTTAGGCAAAGGAATATAGACGGCTTCAATGTCCGGATCAGCGATGAGCTCTTCATAACTGCCATACGATCTGGCAATGCCGAGTTCTTCGGCAAGGGTTTCCGCCTTTACTATGCTGCGGCTGGCAATCGCCAACACCTCACCACGCTCGGACTGCTGGATCGCTGGAATGACTGCATTTTTGGCAATGGTTGACGTACCGAGTACCCCCCACTGTAACTGTCTGTTCATGCTCATCTTCCTTTCGTACCGTAATTGTCCTCTTCTGCCTTGTGTAACATGCCGAGACAACGATCCAGATCCGTTTTGACCTGTTTCTTGTATAACTCAGCTTTCTCCGCACCATCATCCGTGAAATGATATAAAACAATTTCCTGAAAATCGACCTTTGGATCATTACCTTTCAGCTTCTTCGTGCGATAAAATACCCCCTGCTGTACCAATTCATGCAGTGCCCGATATACCTCGCTCTGGGGTGGTACATAACCGTAATCTTTGAATTCCTGCTTCATCGCCTCCAGCATCTCGTAACCATACCCCCTGTGCTGTTCAACCATCGTAATCAGATACAGCTTGATAAATGCCCGCTGTGCAATCATAAAAGCCACGTTCATTTCCCTCCTGTCAGAACCTATATATCTAGTATTATAAAACTTATGTTCGGGTTCTGCCATCTTTCTCCGCTTTGCCTCCCTTTTATCCAACTTCAAAGAAGGCGAGCAAGAAACCATGTGGATACGGAATAGCCTGGGGTCGCACGGAAAAAGGTTTTCTGTTGTGAATTTTTCATGTATTGAAATTTTAAATAGTATTGAAAAGTTTGTTTTATTTCAGGAACTTCTGAATCCTGTATCCTACCACCTGAATCCTGTGTAGCCAATCCTGAATTCCTATACCAAAATTGACCCTGTACAATCCTGTACAGTTGTGATTCTGTTATGAATTTTTCATATGTTGATGGATTCATTTGGTATGGACAGATTTCGGCACGGCTCCCACAATCCATTTCCCCCAACTTATACGCGAGATGAGCCATGTCAGCACACAGGATAATGTAAGAGCGAGCAACCAGGTAATGATCATGCGAACAACAGGGTTCCAGCCCATAGCAACATAGAACAACTCATCCGGAATATAGCTGTATCGCAGCATCAACATATGCATCAGATAACCGCCATACGATACACCGCCAATCCATCCGAGCAATCGTGTAGCCCTGAGATTATGCAGTTTCCCGGACAACTGGTACATGACCATAATGGAAGCGATTAGAAAGAGTGCCATATCAGGGCGGATCAGGCTGACCGTATAAAACGTAATTTTGATTCCCTCCGGCTTCTGAAACTCCTGCATTAATAAGTAAGTAAACCTAAGACCCAGAACAATAAACACTGTCCAGTATATCCAGCGCAATCGATGAATCCATTCATTCCAATGCTGGATGGATAACCCCGCTGCTGCACCAAGTACAAAATAAAAAAAGAAATAGAGGAAATTACGGTCTGCATACGTTGTAAAAGCATCTGTCAGCACCGGGATATTCAGCCGTTCCATGAATTTGGCGATGTTTCTTAATTGATCTGCAAGCACAAGATACACCACACCAGAAAATAATAATGCGATCATACGCCCCTTGGCCTGATATCGGTGATATACAAAACGAATTGCACGCAAAAAGAGCGGAAATAACAGATAAAACTGGATCAACATAATGATGTACCAAAAGTGTGAAGTTGTTTTGCCCGTCATCAACTTCAGGCCTAGGTCCGGGATATCATTCCATCCGAATCCGGTCCAGCCACGCGGTGCAAGTGTAAAATAAATGAGTGACCAGATCAGATAAGGCACAATGACGTCGTTTACTCTTTTTCTCATGAACGGGCCATAATGCAGCTTGTCTCCCGTGTTATAAAACAGCACCAATCCTGTTATGAATATGAATAAAGGAACTGCAAATTTGGAGAGCATCAACAGTATCGCCAGTAACACGCCATCCTCCAGTTTCGTTTCCGGGACCAAAGAGTAATGTGCGATGGAATGCTGAAGAACCACCGCTCCAAAGGCGATTCCCCTTAAGCTCTCTATTTCTGTAATTCGTTCTTTGCGAGGCATACATTCAGCCATCCTTTCTTGGTTTTACGATAAAAGATATAATGAAATTGAAGTCGTATATCTGATGAACGGGGTGATTCATATTTCTTTAGCTGACAAGGACATCGCCACTATCGACTCCAAATATGTTCAGCAACATCTGGCTAACGAACGAACTTTTCTGGCCTGGGTTCGCACAGGTATTGCCATGGCGGGTATCGGCTTTCTTGCTGCCGGATTTGGCTTCAATTCGTCGGCGTATAATCAACTTGCACATATTGCGGCGATGATTACCGGGATCACATCTCTGATTGGTGGTATATCCATCATTGTGTATTCGGCAGCAGCCTATCATCGGAAGCGTACACAAATCAATGAGCAGACGTTTCTGGCATCGACAGGATTAATTCGATTTCTCACTTTGATGTTACTGGTGATTGGACTCGCTTTGGCTGTACTGTTATATGTATTGTTATTCCCTGCTTGACTGGGCGAAAACACCAGTCGCCATTATTGAACTCCATGCAACACAGGGACAAAAGCCGGCTTCCCTTAAGGAAACCGGCTAATGACCAGCTTGTGGATCATTTATGTCATTCCGTTTGGCAGATATAATATCATTTGGTTCTATTTCGTATCAACCGAATGCGGTAAGATTACAGGAATGTATTGTTACCCAATCGCGCTGCTTTGGTTTGAGCTTCCAGTCTGCGTTCTTCCATATCCAGATCCGGCCGTTCAGCAGGTACATCTGTACCATGAACTTGCGCTCTGTCCCGATTAAATTGGCTGTTGCTGCTAAACACATCGTACACATCGGTATCCCGATCGGTGGAGTCTACAAGCAGCAGAATTTTGCCATTCTGTACATACTCCTCATACTGTTTAGCATCCTCTTCCGGAATCCCAAGACCCACAAGTCCACCCACCAATCCGCCAGCTCCTGCACCCACAGCTGCACCGGTAAATGCTGCTGCAATCGGACCTGCGGCCAGAATGGGACCTATGCCGGGTATAGCAAGTGCACCGATCCCTGCAAGCAGACCCGCTACGCCACCAAGTACACCACCTGTTGCTGCACCTGCAGCCACACCCTCAGGGGCTTTGGTACCTGTCTCTTCCCGAATCGCCTTCAATTCATCCCGATCCTGGGTAACAACGGAGATCTCGTCTGAAGTGAATCCTTGTGCCTTCAAACCCTCGATAGCCTGTGATGCTTCACGTTCTGTATTAAACACACCTACGATTTTCTTTTGCATAATGAATCCCTCCTCATCTTATTGAGTGGTTCGTTATGTTATTACCCGCCTTCGTTTCTTTCAAACGTTTGCAAGTCAATATAATATGTGTTAATAGCAATGAACGGCTGAGGCTCTCTCCTTTTCATTCCTCATCAGGGTACGCGCTCCAACTCAGGCATGCGATACGTTGTCAGGCATACTCTTACGTGGGAGGACGTCGGCGTCCAGAACATCTTGAAGTACAGGCTGGCTGATCCTGGTGAATGATCCAGACGATTTTCTAAGGAACTGAGATCGTCTTATTTTGCAATTGCGTCCTCCGTTTATTGGGTAAGAAACATGAGACACGTTATTTACCAAAATCACCTGACAAACCCGTAGTAAACGCTAATTATTCGAATATAACGTGTCTCAGATTCCTTAGATTGCTGTAGGTGCTTCAAATCGCTGAATAAGACGTCACAGGTTCGTTAGCCCTCCCGCTTCACCTTCTGCTCCAGACACATGTCGTTGATATCTGAAAAAACAAAAATAATTTATCTATTTCCCCCGTGGTTTGGCTCGATTGGTGGCGACTGCTTCAAGTGGATTATCCGGCCAATAGTGCTTCGGATACCGACCTTTCAGATCTTTTTTGACGTCAAAGTATGTCTCTCGCCAGAAATTAGCCAAGTCTCGTGTAACTTGTACAGGTCGCTGAGCCGGCGATAACAAATGGATGGTCAACGGGACCCGCCCACCAGCTATACGCGGTGTCTCCTGTTGTCCAAACATCTCCTGTAATCTTACCGCCAGCGCAGGGGCCTCTGGACGGCTGTAGTCCACCGGAATACGAGATCCACTCGGCACCTGTATATGCGTCGGTGCTTCATTGTCCAGTTGTTGTCGTTGCGTCCAGCTCAATCCACCCAGTAATACATCCTGCATCGACAATCTCTTCAGGTCGGCTGCCGATCGCATGCCTGTCAGATAAGGGGTGAGATGTTCTGCCAGCTCTTCGGTCAGATTATCTTCAATCAGGTCAGGCCACTCAGGTAGATGGAGATGCAGGAACCGCAGCCTGTCCGCAAGTTGTCTGGATGTTTTTGTCCAAGGCAGACAATCCAGTCCTTCCATCCGTATTCCAGCCAACAGTGCTTCCAGCACCTGATCTTCAGGTGGTTGTGCAATACTGCTCTCTTTCATCACAAGGGCCCCAATACGAAGTCTCTTATGCGCTCGCACGCTGCGGGTATTGGCATCCCAGGCCACTTGCACTTCATCGTGCAGCAGGTGCTTAGCTGCCTGTAACAATGTCTGCTCCTGCAACGGCGCAGCCAGCAGGATGCGCGCATCTGCGCCCTGGTCGTCTGCCTCGGCTGCGACCAGATACGCTGAACGGCTCAGCGATTCTGTCGCTGCGAGCCGTACGCCGCGGCCGCTGCTCAGCAGATAGCGGCCGTCCTCCCTGCGTTGCCCAATCCGGTCCGGATAGGCGAAGGACAGCAGCAATCCGCAGCTGTCCTCATCCGGCCGCACCGGATCGGCCGCCGGGCCGAGCGCCGAGCGCAGCTGGCGGCTCTCCTGGAGCATGCGCCGCACGGCCGCGCCGTCTAGGGCAGCCGCTGCCGCTTGCGGCATGCCGCTGCTGTCCGCGGTCAGCAGCGCCTCTACGCGCGGGCGGAGGTCCGTGCCCGCGCCTGCACTGCCACTGCTGCGTAGGCCGGCAGGCTCCTGCAGCAGTGCCGCCAGCATGCTGGCGTAGCTGGCCAGCCCAAGCTCCGCCGCGCGGAGCAGCATGCTGGCCAGTCGCGGATGCACGCCAAGCGTGTTCATCCGCCGCCCGAAGGGCGTGATGTGGCCTGCGTCGTCTAGGCCGCCCAGCTGGCGCAGCAGCGCCTGTGCCTGGCCGTAGGCGGCGTCAGGCGGGGTGTCCAGCCATTGCAGCTCTGCTGGGGACTGGACACCCCAGACGGCAAGCTCCAGCGCCAGCGGCGCAAGATCCGCAGAGGTGATCTCTGGGCGAGCTGCCTCAGGCAGTCCCCCATGAAGCTCTTCGCTCCATAGCCGGTAACACACCCCCGGGGCAATTCGCCCTGCACGACCCCGCCGTTGGTCTGCTGACGCCTTGGACACTGGCAGGGTAACAAGCCGGCTCATGCCCGTGCGCGGCGAGAATGCCGATGCACGACTCAGCCCTGCATCCACCACAATCTTAACGCCAGCAAGTGTGAGGCTGGATTCCGCGATCGAGGTGGACAACACCACTTTGCGCGAGCCCTCAGCCGCCGGGCGTATGGCCTCATCCTGTTGTTCAACCGGCATACTGCCATACAGGGAATGAACTTTCACATCTCCAGGAAGAGAACCATTTGATAACTCCCCCTCTGTACGGCGTATCTCTCTAGTACCAGGAAGGAAAACAAGCACGTCTCCCTCGTGTTCGGCTAATGCCTTGGTCACCGTCTGAGCCGTGAATTGTTCCAGCGGCATAGCTGCTGGTTTCGGCACATATCGTGTTTCCACCGGAAACGTGCGACCCGGACAATGAATTGATTTTGTGCCTTCACCAAGCAATGCACAGACCGGAACAGGATCTAGGGTAGCCGACATCACCAGCAATTTCAGATCTGGACGTAACATCGCTCGGGATTCCAATGCCAGGGCCAAGCCCAAGTCCCCATGTAGATGCCGCTCATGGAATTCATCAAATATAATCATCGCCGTATCCTCAAGTCCTTGATCTTGCTGCAACATCCGGGTTAATACCCCTTCCGTCACAACTTCAATACGTGTCCCCTGACTCACCCGGGTATCCATGCGTACACGATATCCTACGGTCTGTCCCGCTTTTTCCCCAAGTGTAGCCGCCAGTCTCGATGCAGCCGAACGCGCAGCCAGCCTTCGGGGTTCCAGCATGATGATTTTACGTCCTGCAACCCAGGGTTCCTCCAACAAAGCCAAGGGTATTACAGTCGTTTTGCCCGCCCCCGGTTCTGCAATTAACACACCTGTATCTTGATCCCGAAATAACTGTCTTAACTCAGGAATAATCTCTTGTATCGGTAACTCTATATGCATATGATCGCTCCTAATGAATGTACCCTGCTGCTCTTCAGTATCTATTCGAATGTTAGCATTATAACAAAAAAAAGCCGTTCCAGAGGAACGACTATCGCAGACACATCCTAAGACATGTCTTGGTAAAAATGAAATTTATCCAGAATGCTCCCTTAGCTGAGCAATGATTCAGCACCATCAATGACGATCTCTGCTCCGGTAATATGTCTGGATTCGGACGATGCAAGGAAGCTTACCAGATCGGCAACATGTTCCGGTTGACCCGGTCCGTCCGCAAGCGGCTGCTGTCCTTCCGGGAACTCCATCGGAATAATGATCTGTTGCAGATCATCCGTTTTGACCGTACTCTGATCGATATTCGTCGCAATTGCTCCTGGGCAGATCACGTTCACACGTATCTTGAACTTCGCCAGCTCAAGCGCAGCCATCTTGGCAAAAGCAACCTGCCCTGCCTTGGAGGTGCTGTACGCCGACATGCCAAAGCTTGAGAATCGTTGATTGCCGTTAATCGAACTTGTAATGATAATGCTGCCGCCACCCCGTTTCTTCACGTGAGGCAAAGCATATTTTACGGTGAAAAATGTACCGTTCAGGTTGGTTGTGATAATTTGCTGCCAATCTTCAACCGAAATTTCCTCAATGGGTGCTGATACACCGTTAATGCCCGCATTGGCAAAAACAATATCCAACCCGCCGAATAACTCAACGGTTTCCAGTACGGCCTTTTCCACACGTGCCGGGTCAGAAATGTCTACATCAAATGCTCTTGCCGCACCGGGGTGCAGCGCATTAATCTCTGCTTCCGTTTCCGAGATTCGATCATTCACCAGATCAAACAATGCAACATGTGCACCCTCTTTTGCCAGCTTGACCGCAGTGGCCTTTCCAATACCGGAGCCTGCTCCGGTAATAATCGCAACCTTGCCTTGAAACCGTGACCTGCCGTTTTGTTGTGTCATTATCCATTCCACTCCTTTGATTTGGCAATTATGTAAGAATGTACGTTCAAGCTCATCGTTAAAGAGGTTGTTCAAAAAGTCCGCTTTTGATTACGAAAGGTGCCTAACGGCATCATCAACATCGAATATGGAATTCAGCCGAAATGTCCGTTGCTCACGTAGCTCTATCTACGCTCCGCTACTCCATTTCTAGCTTTATCCCATCTTCTTGGTACTGAAAACCGACCTTTTTGAACACACACTTAAAATCAATTCTTCACAAGATTACCCAAAAAGAGTGTCTTTTAAATCAACACCAGCAAGTTTTTTCACCTTTGGTCTACACCAATGTTACAGCAGCATCTGGATCGGTCCACAACTTTATAACTGGCACTCACCATTCCAACTCAATGAAAGCGGCATCATCTTCAAGACCGCCGGTATGTGTAGCATCCAGCAATACCTGAATGTGTTCATCCGGAACATAGGCTTGAATGGCATCCAGATCATTTAACCCATCCGTGTATAACTGGAGCCGCAGTGAATCTCCTGCGGACCCTTTCATCTCGCAGATGTGCGGTTTACCTCCAACAGGACCTTCGAGTGTAGACCAACGCTCATTGGTCTTGCAGTGAGTCTGAAATAAATCAGAATCTTCCTGGCCATTACGCCAAAGGCGAATACGGGAATCTCCTTGCCACGCAAGCCACACCCGACTTTTGCGACCGCCTCCCGTAAGCTCGATCCGTCCACACACATACATGGCCTGACTGCCTCGACTTCGCTTTTCCATCAACACTTCACGCAGCAACAAAGGAGAGCTTTCCAGTGGCTGTAATTTCTCCAGCTGCTCAGATGCAGGAAGGGTCAGATCCCGAAGCAGACGCTCAACGCCCTCTTCTGTCGGGTGTTGCGTCGTTTCCAGCCAATCCAACAAAGCATTCCCCAGAAAACGTGCTGCAAAGTCTCCCAGGTAACTCATGCCTACGCCATCACACAATACAAAATTGCAGACATTGCCTTTCATACGTACCGCAGCAAAGTCCTGTCCAGTATCTCCCTGATGTACCGTCTCAGCCGCTCTGCCATAACCATATCTGCACTTGAATGTGCCATGATAGCAGGTTAGTGGCTGTTCTCCCGTCTGTACACTCACATAGCGAAAGTTGCCATGCCGTTGCTCGGCATGGCCTCCCTTATCTCCAGCAGACAATGTTGCCAAACGCATTGCTCTCATGATTCCCCTCCTATCTCACAGGCGTAGCAGCGGACATCTGGAACCCAATCGATACCAGTTCTGCGCAGGTACCTGGCAGCATCATGAGTGCACCGGGTGCAAGCAAATAATCAGCTTCAACGAGCATTTCCCGATAACTTTCGGGCAGAACAGAAGACATATTCCGCAGCTTCTCTCCATGCTCATCCTGTAGATTTGTTTCCGAAGAGATTCCCTTCCATCTTCTAGGTTCAGCAATCGGCCCTTCCAGCAGATGATCGGATATAAAAATATTCTCCACCAGCACATTGCCATCAGGTACACTCATGCCCATGATTCTTTTCGCAATGGGCTCGGGATCTTCACCTGTGGCTACCCCATCGGTCATGTGGCACACAAGTGGAGCAGGACAATCCTGCATATTCGGAATTTCGGCCTGAAGAATCTTTTCCGCCTGCAGGAAAGCCTTCGCAGAATCCGAGAACCGTTTCGGGGTCAGGTCAGGCAAAGATCCAACTGCAGCGATCTCATCGATTCCTTTGATGCCGTTCAACAAGTCATATACATCATCGCTGTAAGCCAATATGGCTATGCGATAGCGAGGTGTCAGACGATTTCCCTTAGTGGACCGAAATACCATTTGGCGTATCGCGAGAGATAAGGCATCATAGACGACGTCAATCCGCCGACGATTTTCCAGAACCATGTTCATGGAAGCACTAATATCAATCAAATATATAATAAGTGCAGGTGTACGCTGTGATGCTTGAATCGTGTAGTTCATCTAGGGTGAGTCACCTCCGTCGTTCACGTTATTTATAAGTTGGGTAACGTGTAGCTATTATCGCTCAGGAATTTGTTAATGGCACTCATTCGAGCCGCCACTTTGCCGACCCCTTTGAAATAAGCAGCATCGGTATTATAAAGATTTTTGAAATCACGGGCATACGCTTCCGCATTTTCAATTTTTCTGCCTTTTTGTGCGTTATACGTTTTATTGTAATGAGCAATCAGCGTGACCACATTCTGGGCACGTTTTTTCTTGAGCGCGGCTTTCTGAGCAATCTCCTGTTGCCGTTTAACTTCAGCTGCCGCTTTACGCTCCGCTTCCTGTTTTGCAAGCTTGGCATCATTCTCTTTTTTCCAGACCAGATAAGCTTCATATTTTGCCTGTTTATCGTATTTCTCCTGCTGCGCTCGCTTGGCAGCTTCTTTTTTCTGCTGTTCCTGCTTCACCAGATAGGCCTCATACTTCGCCTGTTTGTCGTACTTGGCCTGTAACGCCTTACGTTCTTCTTCTTTTTTCTTTGCTTCCGCTTCCTTCTGTTTGGCTTCAGCGAGCTTTTTCTTTTCCTCTGCATCCAGTCTCGCAGCCTCTGCGGCCTTTTGCTTCTCTTGCTCTTGCTGCTGTTTGAGCGCAGCTGCCTTTGCAGCTTCAGCCTCTTCCGTAGCCTTGACCTCTGCCAGTCGTGTAGCTTCCTGCTGTTCTTTCTGCTTCACTTCTGCCTGATCGGCCAGTATTTTGACCGTTGGCACACCACCTGCCAGCAATACAATAAGCACAGCGGAGGAAATCATGAACTTTTTGGATCTGTAGAATGGCACAGGTACTGGCTTGTCTGTGTCTTCTTTTGGATTAAGCTTGGCATCCAGTTCCTTAATTGCAGCCTCGACTTCCATCTGCATCGCGCTGTTATGAGGTATGAAATGATAAAGCGAACGATACACTTCCAATGCCGCAGCCGGTTTATCTTCATCCTCCAAGGATCTTGCTTGCAGGAACAGACGGTTCACAACCGCTTCCTGATCGGGAGATTGTGGCGTTTGAGGAATGTCCCCGTCTTTCGTATTCACCGGTTCACTTACTGGTTCTGAGCTCTTTTTCAGATTCTCGTCAGCTTCGGACGCATTGGCAGCTTCTTCTTCCGATGTCGCAGCAGCAGCATTGGCCTGATCCACATCTACCGCAGCCAATGCAACATACCACTCGCCAAACGTCGGACAGCTGCTCAGATCGTGACTTTCCCAAGCTCGAATGAACAGATCGGACAGTTTGGAACCCCAACGTTTCTCTAGGGACTCCCGCATCGCATAATACCGTTCACTCACCGTTTGCATTTCATGCTGGTCAAAATAACTTTCGCCCCACGCTTTCTCTACAATCACGGGGTCCGACCAGCTTAACATTTCAGCAATGATAACAGCTCCGGCAAATCGGTCAGCATATGAACTCCACAAACCGCTGTGCACTGTTCGATGGGCTGCATAACCGGGCGACCCGGCAAGCAGGGCATCCGGACGATCCATCTTGGAACCGTACATCTGCTCGACATCCACAAGTTCTACCGCAGACGCCTTGCCCAGGTTCTCCACTTCGGAAAAAAACGGAATCATTACATTGGGAGCGGACATATCGCAATGAGCCAGTCCACGTTGTTCCATAGCCGAACCCGTTCCAGCAAGCGCTCTGGCCAGCTTCAGGCTCTCCTCAGCCGTCAACTGTCTCTGATCACTGATCACATCGAACCAGGTCTGACCTTGCACCCATGGCATCAACACCGCATATAACAGATCGGGATGTTTTCCAATGAGCGCTCCGTTTCTTTCCGGAGTGAGCACATCACGCTTGCATACCTGCAAACCTGGCAGTTCACTATAAGACTCCATATGCTCAGACTGATATACCATAGCCGGAATACGGAATTTTGGAAAAAATACTTTTAGTGCTTTGGCCCCATGAATGGAACCATTTCGGGGTAACAACTGATAAACAATCCCCTGCCTTCCGGCTTGGGCATAAGCCAGGCCCGGCGCAGCCGGATGTTGCCCAATCGTATAGGCAATGTCGTTAATCACCACTTCATCCCCGGGATTTGGTTGAAAAGACATGCTTATCCCTCTCTCTGTCCTAGTGTCATAGTTGCAGCAAAAACCGGGTGTTGTGACAACGCCCGGTTTTTGCTGTAGTTGTACATCTTCAGCTTGCTACCCGCTAATGATTCAGGACGAATTCAGACTTCAAATCGGCCCGATCTATGTAAGCAGATTAACGAGCTTGGTCAGCTGTACGGAATTTGTTAGCAATAGCTGTAAGTTCAGCGCTGATGCTGTTCAGCGTTTGAACGAATGATTGCATTTGTTTGCTAGCTTCTTGGAACTCCTGGAAGAAGCGTTGCTTTGTCATACCTTCCCATTGTCCTTCCATGCTTGTGATGGATTGAGTCAATGTAGATACGATTTGCTGACTTTGCTCACCGCTTTGTTTAAATTGGTTGGAAACCTGATCAAGCTGCTCTGGGGTAACTAAAATACGTCCTGCCATTGGTAAATTCCTCCTTGGTTTGTGCAATTAAATTTTGACTTGTTCAAATTGTACTATACCAGGATCGATCGAACAAAAGTCGAAGGACCTAATCCTATTTACCCCATTTTCAGCCTTTGAAACTTCTCCTAACAGCCTATTTACAAAAAAAATTCACTTCCTGCTGTTACTTTTATCTACCCTGTTCAGGAAACCACAGGCTCGGTCCCTCTTCTTCCCCGAAAGGAAGGATCTGTGAATCTCCATGCTACCGGCTCAGGCTGCATAGCCTGAACCAATGTAGCAGGGGAGCCATCCGGCGGAGCGGCATCCTGTACACGATATACGGCAGCCATTGCGGAAAGGGGATCGGATACTACAGCTACAGTTGCAGAATGTGCAGGCATGATTTCTCCTGTACGATTGTTCTGAAGAACATTCAGCATATTGACCGCATTACCATAGGCTGTGTTCACATGACTCAGCACGGAACGATACTCCATGTCTGCCTGCTGGAATAACAATGCTTTGCGTCCCAGCTGTACGCTTAAGTCCATTAATCGACGAAGCGCATCCTCGCCCAGTCGTTTACTGTGATTCCATTCACTCATCACCGCTGCGCGGGATTCAACCTCCCACTCCAGCGAATGAATCGCCTGATCCAACACTGTCATCTTTTGCTGTATTTGCTCCGCTGCATACTGAATCTGCTTGCTCAGTGCCCGAAGCACA
This sequence comes from Paenibacillus amylolyticus, assembly GCF_050990605.1. GTDB lineage: Bacteria > Bacillota > Bacilli > Paenibacillales > Paenibacillaceae > Paenibacillus > Paenibacillus amylolyticus_H. The sequence continues at coordinate 2,393,741 of NZ_CP158832.1, read as the reverse complement.
TCCGGTTCCACACGAATGCGCATTTACCATCACCTTTCCTCTTCCCCTGCAGGCTGTTTAAGCCAGTCCAGCAGCATCTCGTGAAACTGTTCTCTAGTCGTCAGTGCTGCAACTAGCCAATCATCTGAAGCCGCAGTGCTCATCCGGAACAACCAATTGGATACCGCACTTGCAGCAAATGCTGCAGACTGCGACTTCCACCCGTCTTCATTCCATACGAGCAAACGAAGCTCCCCATCTGACTCCTTACCCACCAGACAGCGTGCCAGCGCAAGCGAGCCCTCAGGATCACTTGTCTCCTGTGCGAGTTCATCTGCTACGGTCTGTACCCCGCTGTTCTCAAGCTCATTCATGACATCATAAAATTTTTTCTTGGAGCACATTAGTGCCGGTTTCTCCGCAGGAGAATGGCCGCTCCATTTCATCCGCTCTATCAGAACATCAATGGCTTCACGAACACTTCCCAGATCGCTAAGCCGGAACGAGTCCGGTACGTCGTCAACACGGGAAACTTCAACGACCCGCTCATCCGTGCAATGTATATAACTTTCATACGACTTGCCGTTGATCGTGTATCGAATCCAACAAGCTCTGTCGGACAATCCGGCAATGGCTACCCTGGAGAAAACGGTCGGTGTCATGATCAGCTCATCGGTGTCCTGATCCCGAATCAGATATCCTTTGTCAAGCAGAGAGGTTTTGACGCTCTCCCACTCCATAGCGATATCCTCCGCCATATAGCCGCGAAACGGATCTTCCACACCAAGCAGTCGGTCTGAACCGAGAATACCGGCCAGGAAAAAAAGTTCTTTTGTTTGCAACGTGACTACCTTTTGCTTAGAATCATGAACCGTCAACATTATGAGCCACCTCCCCTCAAACTACAACATGCCATCGGTCACGAATTTCAGAAATCCAATCGGTCATTTTCCAGCTGTCATCACATGGAACTGCACCTTTAATCCTGGAATATTTACGTTTTACATAATAACCTTGACCCGGAGGCAGTACCTTCAGCCCACCTGAACTACCTCCAGATTCGGAATAAGGTATACGGAAGAACGAGAGATCGTTAGGGTCTAAAGTCCCGAACAGCATTCCACTCTGGGAAGCCTTCACATCTGTTACCCAGTCAGAACCAAAGGTTGGGAAGTCTGCCGGAACCCCGGATAGAATCACGTGTACACCGCGATCCCTTCCTTGACGAACAATCGCTCCCAATTGATCTTTTACATTAAAATCGTTTAGCTGCTTGGACAAGGTGTCCGCATCGTCGATAACGAGCACAAGTTCCGGTCCACCGGAAATCTCGCCTCTTTTCAGAACTTCATCGTACAACTGTTGAATCACAGGTGCAAGCTGTTCTTCTCGCGATACATGTCCACGGACATGTGGCAAACTGCTAATTTCCCCCAGTCCACCTGCGCCATAACGCATATCTACTGTGTATATTTGTACATCTTCCGGAGAAGCATGATAAGCCAGTGATAACATCCATGTCAACAAAAATGTCGTTTTGCCGCCTTCCATCGGACTCGTTACCATGAAATGTGGACCTTCACGCAGATTAAGCTGGAATGGTTCAAGATCATCCGTAAGCAGTCCCACAGGGACAGTTACAGATGATGTATCCCATGCCTGACCATATGATCCTGTCTGAATGAGCAGATCCTTGAGTCTGATCTCTTCCGGAAGCGGAGCAATCTGAGGCGCTTCTTCCCCTGTCCAGCCTTGGCGAATCTCAGCGATCGTACGGCGCAATGCCGATGAGCGTTTGCCCTCATCTGCCCCGGAAGAAGGTAATGCCGCCTGGAACATCAACGGAGGCACTTGCCCTTTGACCAGACCTCTTCCTGGCGGAAGTTGGCTTGGTGCTTTGGAAGGTCTTCCCACGGCATAATAATAATCACTTGGATCGGATAACTCAAATGAAACCGCATTGGGAATATTGCTTCTGAATTTTTCAAATACATCGGTTACCCGATTCGCAGTAAGCACAAAGGTGATACCCAGACTTCCGCCTTCACGCAGGATCGTCTCCAGAAGTTCATTTTCTTCCGGATAGGCATTGCGGAATGAAAGGTAACCATCGATAACGACCACAACCTGCGGGACAGCCGCGTGAGCTGTCCGGCGGTAAGCCGAAATCGTTTTAACCCCCGCCTCCGAGATGATATCTTTGCGTTGTGCCGACAGCTTGAGAATATAGCGGAATAACCGTTTGATCCGGTCTTCCTCTTCCGCCATCATCACGCCACCGATCTGAGGTAGTGCTGCAAAGTCCTTCATCATGCGACCCATATCGATAATGTAACCATGCCAAGGCTCAGTTCTGTGAGAACGGGCCAGAGACATAAGCAAGGTTTGCACAAATGTTGTTTTTCCGAGTCCCGGCATGCCGTAAACGACCAGATGGCCTTGATCCATAGGCAATGCGAGCGGTTGTTGACGCTGATTGGGAAGATCATCCAGCAAACCAACCAGTGGTTTCAGACCAATCGCTCCTCCATCAAGCAGCAGATCCCGATTCTCTTCTTCCTGCCAGTCCTGAAGACCTTCCCATTCCAATGTCTCTGGTAGAGGTGGCAACCATGGCCCTGGCAAACGACGGATACCCGCATCCGCTGCAGACTTCGCAACATAATCAATAAATACCTGAAGCTGTTTCGGAACATCTTCACCTTTGAGAACGGCTCTCCGCTCTCCGGTTAACAGAGGCTCCCGCTTACCGTTCAGGCGCACTTCCATAACAGGTAATACCGTCGTTGAATCCTCCTGCTGGTTATACGGTGCACCACTCCATGCAAATTGCATTTCTTCAAACACTTCATCACTACCAACCTGGAAATATCCACGACCAGGCTTTGTAATCCAGGCAGCATTTGGAATCTTGATCATGTCCCTGCTATCTCCCTCACTCTGTACGCGAAGGCAGATCCGGAAGCGCGAATTACTCCATATTTTATCGTCCACAACACCAGCTGGCTTTTGGGTTGCCAGAATTAGATGAACCCCAAGTGTCCGGCCAATGGCCGCGATACTGATCAGTTCATCCATGAACTCCGGCTGGTCCCGCTTCAATTGAGCAAACTCATCAATGATAATGACCAGATGCGGAAGTGGCTGCTCATGTCTGGAACGCAGAATCTTGTAGTATTCATCAATGTGCTGGAGGTTTCCCGCATCATTTAATATTTTTTGCCTTCTGACCAGTTCGGCCCGAAGTGAGATATTCGCCCGCTCGATCAGATTTCCATCCAGATTGGTGATCGTCCCCACCACATGAGGCAGATCAACAAATGTATTGGACATCCCGCCACCTTTATAGTCAATCAGCATAAAAGCCAGATCATGGGGATGGAATTCAGCAGCCAGCGAAGCTACGATGGATTGGATGACTTCACTTTTACCTGAACCGGTTGTACCTGCAATCAAACCATGAGGGCCATGACCCTGACGTTCAATTTTGTCATGCAGGTTTATCGCTATTTTTTTGCCGCCAGCTCGTACACCCATTGGTACGGGCAGTGTATCAGGATATCTCGTCTGCCCCCATCTGGACACCACATCCAGATCTTCCACGCGTGATGTGCTCAGCATATCGAATAACGGAAGCACTTGCGGGATATCTGATGCAGATGACCGTTTTAAGCGGATCGGTGACATATAACGGGAAAGCGCCTCTGCCATCTCCTTCGTGATCACATCAGGCTTGTACGTTTGTTGAATAACATCCGCATCTTCCGTTTTTTTGATATATACGCCTTTGCCTTTGGAAGCATCCATAATCAACTGACAATGCATCGGTAGAGACTCCTTGCGATTAGCCAGTATGATGGTGCATACATCAATGTCTTGAGCCGATTCAAGTAGCAGCGGAAGTAATGGTTCTTCTTCAATCAATTGCGTATCGGAGAGAATCACAACGTAACACGGCGTTTGTATGCTTTTCTTGTAGCGGTCTTCCTTATTGTTACGGCGCCGGTTCAACACGGAAAACAAGCTGTCCGCCAATTGATGCGCACCGCTGTGCCTGTCGGCCATATAGCGTTGTCCCTGGTCTTCATCCCAGATATGGGGCATCCAGCGAAGCCAATCCCATTCTTTGCTGTCCTTTTCTTCATAGAAAGCAGCAAGCTTCAGTTCATCCGGGGAGTGACGTACCGTCAGTTGTGAGATGATGACTCGCAGGGAAGCAAGCACTTCCTCCCGATCACCGACCAGTCCCATAACCTTCGATTGGAACAAAGGCAATGTAATGGAAGCATCCGGTACCGTCTGGAATTCACCCGCAAGTTCATGGACCGCTTCAATTAGCTCATCCTTCTCATAACCATCAATCCGTGGAACCTGTAGTTTGATACGGAATGGAATCTCTCCCGTACCAATGCGCACCTGAAGGAAATCATCATCCTCTGGTGAACGCTCCCACAAGGAACTGTTCCGGTTCTTCACCACTTGAAGACACACACCCGGATCCCCATGAATTTCGTACAGGCTCTTCACTTGCTCCGCCTGAGCTTCCTTCAGTTCTTCCCGGTGTTTGTCCAGTTGGGCAAGATACATGGTTTTTCGTTCTTCCAATTTTTTGCGATATGATTTCTTGTTGCTCAGATACACGAAGAATGGAATGGTGTAAGAAGTAAGCATCATCATGACCGTCATCATCTGAAACATCATATAATTGCTGTTGCCCATTTTGCCGGTCATATTGATATATACGTAGAAACCAATGCTGACCATGGTCATCATGATCGGCACAATAATGGATATCATGGAAAACGTGGGTTTGCTCGGTTCTGTTGGAGGCCTGAGTATTTCGAGTCCTTCTTCCTTGAGAACCGGTGTCATTCTTGGAGAACGCTGATATAACACATTCACGAAGAGAAGACCTCCTTTAGTTCGTTCAATAGAATGTATACGTTCAAAAGCCCTATTCGTTGCTGTCCTTTTGAAATAATGAACGTCTCCCATATACAGGCGCTTCTTCCGCAGTCGTTGAAAAAGCCCGCTGGACACGTACGCAACTGCCTTGCCGCAGCCCTGTTTCCATTAACTGCTGTGCGTTCTGCGGAGAGAACCACAGCCCTTCCGGAAACTTGGCTTCAAGGATGTACTGAATGCCGTCTCCCGGTGCCTGTCCGAAAATGCGAACGCCAAGTAATGTCTTCAAATGTTCAATGGTGCATTCATCCGGAACATCGATGTCGAACCATTCTCCTTCCTCGCGGCCGGAAAACACGGTTAGAATCATCCGAATCCCTCCCATGGTCTCATATGTAAATTGTCCTAATGTCAGATTAAATCAAAAAAAAGAGAATGAATCGTTATATCAACCCTATTTTCTTACATAAACACCCTGTTTGCAATGTACCACCTGTAATTTTGTTACATATGACCCACGTATATATTAAAATATCGTACATTTGACTCAGAACTTTCGTGGCAGTTATGCATTTAAATATTGCGAGGATACGAAACCTTTTATTTTTTGTTCCATTTAAATGGTAATTAAGATTCGTTTTTCGGGACTTTTATTCCTTCGCTCACAATTGAATTGTGAACACTTTTCAAACATTACCCACCTTTATGTTTTCATAAGCTGATTTTAAGGTAATTTTAAGCATTGGAATTTAATATTACCTGTATGAAATAACAACCGTGAGGTGATTTCAAGTGAGAACCCTAATAACCTTTCAAAACAAATCAATCCCTGTATACTTTAATCAAGAAAACAAACAACCTATGCAGAAGACATTAAGATTGCTTAGCAGTGCTCTGGAGCATAAAATTAGCAACGGTAAACGTGCCATTCAAAAATGTCTGCATTCTTTAATTAGTATTGAGATTGTGAATGGAGAGGCCATTCTCCACAGTCGAAGTGAAAACGACTCCCTTGCTTTATCATTATATTAAAAGGAGTCCCTCAGCCACATTCATTACAAGACATGAAAAAGGAAGCTGTCGTTTTAGACAAGCTTCCTTTTTGAGGTGTATACACGTTAACAGCGGATTGCAATTATGATCAGCCTTCACTCAATGCAGTTTGCTTAGGACATAGGCGGCATCATGCTCTTCCGCAATCTCGGCTTTACGAATACGAATGACAAACAGCCGAACCAAATTGGCACGTGTATGTTCTTCCTGACAGGTATTCAGTTTCCTCAGAATAAAGCGGTCAATGGACATGAATTTAAAGCCCCTTTGCCATTGGATTTACGGATCAATTCTTCCGTGTATCCATAAATAACCAGATAGCATCAGACCCAAACAGCTTTCCCCCTCTTATATCAAGCCGTATTTTGCTGTGGTGTAAAATTGTGCAAAAAGCCCGTCCCACCAAGCTGGATACGGACTTTCGCATGTTTTGTCGATCTTTTTGCACCCATTCTAATCATTCATAAATATCTCTGCCATTTCAACCTTTTTCGACTTATTTCACTCCAGGATATTCCCGATATTGGTGCTGTATGCTGATCCAACGAGTACGTGTAAACTTCTCAATTGCCCAATCACCACCGAAACGTCCAATCCCTGAAGCCTTTTCACCGCCAAACATCACATGCGCTTCATCGTTCACAGACTGATCATTTACATGCACCATACCCGATTCAATGCGCTGGGCAACCTGATATCCTCGATTCAGATCTTTGGTGAATACGGAACCACTAAGTCCATAAGGAGTATCATTCGCCAAACGTACAGCTTCATTCTCATCTTGAGCCTTCATGATCACTGCCACCGGGCCAAACAATTCCTGCTGCACGATATCTTGTTCAGGTTTAACATCGGCAAGTACAGTAGGAGACAGTACACTACCTTTACTCGTCCCACCGAGCAATAAACGTGCGCCTTCGTCCTTGGCTTTGTTCACAAGATCCTGCAATCGTGTTACCTCTTTTTCCCGAATGAGAGGACCCACGAGTGTTTTGGCATCTGCCGGATCACCCGCCTGCACATTCCTCGTTTTGACAACAAATGAATCGACGAATCTGTCGTAAATATCAGCATGCACAATGATACGATTCAGCGCCATGCAGATCTGTCCCTGATGCAGAAACTTGCCAAAGACCGCGGCTTCGGCAGCACGTTCAATATCCGCATCTTCCAGCACAACCATGGCGTTGTTGCCGCCTAGCTCCAGTGCCGTTTCTTTTAAATGTTCACCTGCCAGCTTACCGATCCCCTGTCCAACTTCTGTGGAACCCGTGAATGAAATTACTTTGGGAACCGGATGAGCGACAAAGTAATCCCCGATCTCACTGCCACTTCCGGCAACGACATTCAGCACGCCCTCAGGTAGACCGGCTTGTTCGAACAAATCGGCAATGAGCCAACCTGCCGTAATCGGAGTGTCTGATGCTGGTTTAATCACCACACCATTGCCGAGAGCAATCGCTGGAGCTACGGATCGAAGGCATAGATGCAAAGGGAAATTCCATGGCCCGATAACACCGACCACACCCTTCGGCTCCCGAACCACACGGTTCTCTTTGCCAGGGGTATTGGACGGAATAATCTCACCCTTCATGCGATAAGGGAAAGATGCTGCTTCATCCACAATGCGTTTAGCCGCTGCAAACTCCGCCTCCGATTTGATTCGGGTACTCCCGGATTCTGTGATCAACAGTTGAATAATCTCCTCTTTTCGCTCTGTCATCAGGGATGACACTTTACGCAGTACCTCTTCTTTCACAGCAGGTAATGACTTCGCCCACTCAATTGAATTTTTCTGAGCAGACTCATAAGCCTTATCTATGTCCTTCTTATTGGAAGAACGCCATGTGGCAATAACTTCTCCCGTATAAGGGTTGATATTCTCCATTGTTTTCTCACCGGAGCCATCTACCCATTTGCCATTAATATATTGTTTCGTCCATGTTGTATGTTTGGTGTCCATTAAAGTCATTTGAATACGCCTCCTGATCAAGATTAAATGTCACACCTGCATAACGGTGTAATACTTCATTAACCTTGTTCAGAAATACGCAAACGTGTAGATCTGAATTAACCTTCCATTCCTTACGCTTAAGGAAACAACACAATTCACAATATTTTGCCGCCCCTGCACGTCTTTCATCTGTCAGGCAGGCTCTTCTCTCCAAAGAGGCTCAAGTCTTCCCATCCGTAGCCAACTTCGATCAGATCTTGACCACCAATACGGATGGACTGTGTCTGGACTGGAGTGCCTCCCATCTTTTCATAGAAGCGGCATGCTGAATTACGCTCCAAAGCCCATATGATCAAACGTTTCATATTGTGGGTTTGCAGATGATGAACGACATGTGTCGCGAGTTGCTGACCTATCCCCGTTTGTTGCACTTCCTTCAGCAAATATATAGCATACAACTCTCCATCATAAGGTAATTTTCCTTCACGCTCCTTACCCCCACAAGCAAATCCGACAATATTCCCATCATCCTGTTCAGCTACCACCAGGATCCGATCCTTTTCGCCAGAACGAATGGTCTCCTCCCACTGGGACAATCTTGATTCTATAGTCAAATGATCCAAAAAATCGTCAGGCACAATTCCCCGATACGTTGTTTTCCAACTCTCCGTATGTACATGGGCTATTCCTTGCGCATCCCCTTCACGCGCCGGCCTGATCAGCATAGCTATCACTCGCTTTCTCTCGTAACTGCCGCAACTTTACCATATTATATGTTCTTCTTTCTTTAATTCCAAACTCATCCATTGAACACGCACTTATAAAGTAAAATCCGGCCCCTACGGCCGGATCGTTACTCTCGTGCCCACAGATACCTTGGAAGACAGATCCAGTACATCCGAGTTGTACATGCGTATACAACCATGGGAGACGGATTTACCAATGGACCAAGGCTCATTGGTTCCGTGTATGCCATAATGGGGAGCAGACAGTCCCATCCAGAACACGCCAAATGGGCCACCTGGATTCGATTGTTTGTTAATAATAGTGAACTCCCCGCTCGGAGTCTGCGTGAGCATCTTGCCGGTGGCTACGGGATAGCCCTTAATCACCTGATTGCCATCCAGAAGATATAACATGTGGTCAGACAAATCTACAATAATCCTGTAATCTGGCATAATGACATCCCTCCTGACCTATCTTATGCAAGATACCGGATGATGCCCGCCTGATTTCAGGCTTCCTCCCACTCTTTCACACTACGGGAGTGCTTCGGTTTGCGACTATTGGCCGGTTTGCTGGAGGCGGTACGCCTTCTGGATGCTACTTCTTCCTTGCGCTGCTGATATTGCAATTCCTTCTGCATTTTCAGATAATTATTCAGTCTTTTTTCATCCAATGAACCGTCCTGTATGGCCTCTTTCACTGCACATCCAGCTTCCCGTGTATGACTGCAATCCAGAAATCTGCACGTGGCCGCAAGTTCTTCGATTTCTCCAAACGCATGTGACAGCCCATCATTGCCTTCATCCCAGAGATTAAGCTCACGCATTCCTGGAGTATCGATCAATACGGCTCCCTGTGGAAGCACAAACATCTGACGGTGTGTTGTCGTATGTCTCCCACGGCTATCCCCCTCGCGAACAGATTGTGTAATCTGCACATCCTCACCCATCATCCAGTTCACCAGCGTAGACTTGCCACTGCCAGAAGATCCTGTGAGCGCAACAGTCAGCCCAGGCAGCAGATAACGTTCCAGTAAGGATTTCCCTTGATCCTCCACAGCAGATATCGCAAGCACTTCAACACCGGGAGCAATCCCTTCTACACTTCGGATCTGTTCTTCCACATTGTTGCACAGATCACTTTTGCTCAAGACAATGACCGGCCTTACGCCACCATTCCAAGCCATCATCACGTATCTTTCGAGTCGTCTAAGGTTGAAATCATGATTAAGTGCAGCCACGATTAACAGTGTATCTACGTTTGCGGCGATTAATTGTTCCTTGGTCACTGGACCTGCCGCCTGTCTCGATACCCTGCTCCGACGTGGCACCAGATTGTGAATAATTGCTTCTTCACCTGCCTGACCTGTAATCGCCACCCAATCTCCAACCGCTGGTACCAGGCTGGTCTCCAGACTATCATGACGCATTCGGCCCGAAATTCTTCCCCAGCATTCGCCCTCTTCTGTAATCAAACGTTGCAGATGTCCATGGTCTGCGATAATTCTGGCTGGTTTTCTCTCCTGTTCTTCCAGCCCTGTCTCTTGCCACAGTTCCTGCCACTTTGCAGACCAGCCGTACTTCTCAATATGGTTATCTAAAATAAAAATTCCTCCCAAAATAAGTTGTTTACTTCGTTCAAGCCGAGTGAACAATCATCTCCGGTTCAGATCAAAACAAAAAACCACGAGCAGAAATACACCCGCGGCAATAAGTAGTTAGCTGAATTAAAGATCATCCCTTCTTGTAGATCTACCGGATAAAATACTTAACCCTCCGATATAAACCATTCAGGAACACCCTTTTATCAGCAAACAAAAAAGCCACGGGTGCGTCACCCGTGGCTTCATTTGAGCATGCGATACTTCACGTTACAATGGATACTGCTATCCAGCTAACGCAAAATTACATGCTTTGATCCGTTCCGGAGACGCTGTTCATATTCAAATTAACGTATACTGCATTTAAGTTTGTCATAAACAATCGCCTCCCTTGTAGAATTATCCATTATGTTACACACTGAGCTTAACAATTGTCAAGCCCAAACTTTTTTTTACCACCAGCTACTCTATTTAACCTGATCCCAGCGTGTCCACATTTCCTTCGGATTCAATTCATAGATCTCCTCTTCCCGATACATGAACTGATGCATGATAAACTCCCGCCGAATGGTTGCAAAATCTTCATGATACTGCTGTATAAATGTATTGATTTCTTTCTCCGTATACTTCCGACCGAATTCAAGCTGCTCCACCAGATGACCAAGTACGATCAGTTTTTTCTTGTATTGAGCCGGTATCTGACGTAATCGTCCATCTTTGGAGAAAAAATTTCTCATGACCGACGCTTTCAAGGTTTCATTCACTTCACTCATATCCGTAACCTCCTCTCGCTTAAAGATAAAATCAACCGAAGCCTGTGCATTCTCACGGATAAACGAAGGATTCAGTGTGAAATACACTGTATTTTTCTCCCGTCGCTCCTTAATCAGCGCCGCCTCTCTCAGCTTGGATGCATGATGTGTCACGGTTGGCTGTGACAGATTCAGCCGCTCGGCAAGTGCCTGTCCGTGCAGTTCACCCTGTGCCAGCAACAGTAGCATGCGAAGCCGGGTCGGGTCAGCCAACGCTTTATGATAAGCCACAATTTTCTCCAGCTGCATTATCGTTCATCTCGCTTCCATTTAGATAAATATCTAATTTGATATTAGTCTTTTCTTTTCTCCACGTCAACTCCTTTGAATTCAAGTAAACTTGTCTGAGTTAAACTCATGCTTGAACTGGCATTGGCTCGTTATTTACGGTAGGATTATATTGCTTGAAATAAGGAGGATTAAGAACATGGAAGATGTCATTATTATCGGCGGAGGCCCATGCGGTCTATCTGCTGCCATTGAATGTGAGCGGCTGGGACTGTCCGCTGTGATCGTTGAGAAATACAATATCGTTCAATCTATTTATCTGTATCCAACCCATATGCAGTTTTTCAGCACAGCCGAACTGCTTGAGATCGGAAATGTTCCGTTCAGCACACCTAATGATAAACCGTTTCGTTATGAAGCACTTGCCTATTATCGCAGGGTAGCCGAACATTTTGGTCTGCGTGTTCATAACTATGAGGAAGCCCGTGAAATTAAACGCAAGGATGATGGCACGTTTGAGGTACATACGCTCAATCGCCGCGGGGAGGCCATCGTACATGTTGGACGCAATGTCGTTGTAGCTACCGGTTATTTTGACCATCCTAACTATTTGGGCATCCCTGGAGAAGATAAAGATAAAGTAACCCACTACTTCCGGGAAGCCCACCCTTATACCCGTACACGTGTCGCTATTATTGGCGGAAGCAACTCCGCCGTGGATGCAGCCATGGAATTGGTGCGGGTCGGAGCACATATTGATATGGTTTATCGCGGCAGTGGTCTGTCCCAGCATATTAAACCATGGGTACGTCCGCTATTCGAGAGCATGGTGACAAAAGGTCGTATCACACTGCACTTGGAATCACGCGTAAATGAAATACTGGATGATTCGATTCGTCTGATACACACAGACGGTTCCACTCAGGAACTGGATAATGACTTCGTACTGGCAATGACCGGTTTTCGTCCGGATCGTCAACTACTCACGTCGGTAGGTGTGGAGATGTCTGATGATATGGATAAACCTCTATATGATGCACAAACGATGGAAAGCAGCGTCCCTGGTGTATATGTGGGCGGAGTCATCGCTTCGGGTCGTAATGCCAATGAAGTCTTTATTGAATCCGGACGCTGGCATGGAAGGTACATTGCGGAACATATCGTTAGCAAACAACGTGGACAGACTGAAGGGAAATGAAAACAATGGATATAACTTCCCTGCTGTTGCTCGTATTTGCGGCTCTCGGGATTATTAGCAGCAACACACCTGTGACCGTAGCGATGGTATTTCTGTTGTTGCTAAGAGTCCTGAACCTGAATCAGGCATTTCCATGGCTTGAAAAATACGGACTGACACTGGGCATTATCATTCTGACCATTGGTGTAATGGCACCTCTTGCCAGTGGCAAAATGAGTATGCAGATGATCGGTGAGTCTTTCCTGCACTGGAAATCACTGCTCGCCATTGGCGTAGGATTACTGGTGGCTTATCTCGGTGGACGCGGTGCTACGCTGATGGGCACACAACCAACTGTCGTTGCCGGGCTGTTAATCGGAACGGTGCTTGGGGTTGCCCTATTCAAGGGTGTACCTGTAGGACCATTGATTGCAGCAGGTATTTTATCATTGCTACTGGGCAAATCCTGATTCTAGTGGTGAGGGTCGTGTCCTGACATGCTCTGCAGATTGGCTGTATTTCCCACCGTTGTGTGATATACTTCTATTCAGGCAAATGATGTACACGAGTTCACTTTGCAACTATTAATGGCGCAGGAGGATTAAGGAACCATGTCACGTCAGTTTATTACAGAAGCCGTGATGGTGGCCATTTACGGTCAATTGCTAGCGCCGCCCGCGCCTGTTGAATATATTGTTCCTTATACCACCATCCTTGAGCTATATGAATTCCAGACCAGTCCTGATCCCATGATGGATAACCCGGCAGATGATCAACATGTGAAATCCAAAATCAATGAAATGATTTCTTATTTCGAGGAACCGCTGAATAAGAAAAAAATAGAACGTGCGTTACTTGTTCCATGGGCCAAAAGCCCCTCCATTCTATTCGGTGATCAAGTATCCATTGCCATTATCAATGCAATAGATACGGCACAGTACGGAGAGTATTTCGATCCCATCGAGACTGAACTGCTCCTCACATCTCAGCGCCTGAGTATCCCGATTCTCACCGATCAAGTCGAACTGATCGCACGTATTATTGAATCGGAATCACCTGTACAGGTATTTGATATTGATGATTTTGATTTTGCGATGGATGATGAATCACTGGATCAGGTGTAATTCATCACGGAGCACACGGAAATCCGAACACAAAAAATGACCTCAGTACCCATTTTATCGTGGGTGCCAAGGTCATTTTTTTGCGTCAGCACTTATTTTACTCCGCAATATCCCGCGCTAACAGAATTCGGCTAATCTCATTCAGAGGTGGTAACGACTCCAGAGCAAAAAACTTCAGACCCGCATCGCTATTTACACGCGACTCCACAAGGTCATCCTGAATGATCACTGTCCGGAACAGGGCAATGACGTAATACTCTTCATCCCCACTGGAGTGCAGATACCGAAGGTCTGGCCCCGAATAGAGACCTTCCAGTGTCATGGCATCAGCAGTCCAACCTGTCTCTTCCCATAACTCCCGATGTGCAGCATCTTCAATGGCCTCACCCGGGCGCATCTCACCTGCTGGCAACCGCCAGTGACCGCGCTCAGCATGCTGAATCAGCAGTAATTCACCTTGTTCGTTCTCAGCCCGCACAGCCGCCTTTACAACAATATGAGAGCGTTTCGCGATATACTGGGCCAAATCTCGTGCTGGCAGATTCACTGCTTATCCCCTCCTCCTACTCGGAAGCCGGTGGCGACCTTTAATCCATCTATTGCTTAGCAATACAAAATTCAAGAATTAGATTTCGGTATAACGATATTCGATATCCTGACCTTCATCAACGATATCGACATGCAGTTGGTGCCCTTTCAGATACCAATAATCATGATCTTCCATAAAGAATTGAATCCCCGACACTTCGGTCTGATCCGCAGGATGTCTTGGTTTCTCCACAGCAATGCCGAGCGAAAATCCAGGATGAAGACCTCCGCCAGAGCTATAACGGGCAAAAAATCGAATGCTGTCTCCCTCGTTCAAATTCAGTTCTTCCTTGTACCAGCGAGCAGCTTGATCGGATACATGTATGGTACTCATTTGGTGTCAGCTCCTTCTGTATATATATGTTCCATCATATCTCGACAGGGACTTGAATACAAACCCGGGAGAGCATATGAAGACAAATTAAGTTGTGAAAAATGTTTGACAGATTGTAAAAGCTGGTGTTAAGATGCAAACATACGAGGTCTACATTGTATTTATTTCCAAAAAAGAAAGGGTGATTACGGTGTTTAACAAACATATGATAGGTCAATTCAGCACACAATTAAATACCGGAGCACACCCGAAATCATTATTCCGTTCATAAGTCGGCATGACAAGGCGTTCTTTCATTAGAACCTCTGTGATGTTTACTCACAATCGAACTTATATATGGTGACGGCTCTGTTCTCGGAGCCATGCTGCCGTATGATTATATGAAGACATACCGCCTGCGTGCGGTATGTCTTTTTTTGTGGGTACATTTCGGCATACATGAACGGAATCTGCATTTCTCGGACATCGAAAGGAAGGGATAACACTTGTTCTCTGTACTTAAAAACCTGGCCTGGTTCTTCCGGCTGGAACGCAAACGATACCTAACCGGTGTCATCTTGCTTATTCTGGTGGGCATTGCCGAACTGCTGCCCCCTCGTCTTCTTGGCAATGCCATAGATGAGATTGTGCGCGGTTCCATTACCGGCACCTCACTTACCCGTTATATCTTGCTTATTCTGGGAACGGTCATCATTATCTATCTGGTTACATACGTTTGGATGCACAAACTGTTTGGAGGTGCCAATCTGGTGGAACGGCTGCTCCGTTCACGCTTTATGGATCACTTGTTACGGATGACTCCTCCTTTTTTTGAGAAAAACAGAACGGGAGATCTGATGGCTCGGGCCACCAATGATCTTCGTTCCATTGCCACTACAGCAGGCTTCGGCATGTTGACCTTAACAGACTCTACAGCCTTTCTGGCCACCGTATTGTTCGCCATGGGTTTCCTGGTTAGTTGGAAACTGACCTTGGCGGCAATCCTGCCTTTGCCTTTTATCGCCATTGCCATGATGATCTATGGTAAAGCTGTACATCAACGTTATACCCTCGCACAGGATGCATTCGGAGATATGAATGACCAAGTGCTGGAATCCATTGCAGGGATTCGTGTTGTGCGTGCCTATGTGCAGGAACGTCTGGACGAGAAACGGTTCGCCGACGTAACCGAAGATGTGTATCGCAAAAACCTGGCTGTTGCCAGAATGGATGCCCTGTTCGAACCGACGATCCGACTCTTCGTTGGACTCAGTTATGTGATTGCACTTGCCTACGGCATATATCTTGTATTTCATAATGAAATTACTTTGGGGGATCTCGTATCGTTCAATATGTACCTGGGTATGATGATCTGGCCCATGTTCGCCATCGGTGAGTTGATTAACCTGATGCAGCGCGGTAGCGCTTCCCTTGATCGGGTCAATGAGACTTTATCGGTAGAGCCCGCTGTACAGGATGTGGAGCAACCAACTCCTGTTACGAATCCGGAAGAAATTGCGATGCAGGACGTTACTTTCCGTTATCCCAGCTCCACAGTTGACAATCTCAGTCATATCAGCTTCTCGCTGCGACGGGGCCAAACATTGGGTGTGGTGGGTCGTACGGGTAGTGGTAAGTCTACTCTGCTCAAACAACTGCTTCATGAATACCCTGCCGGTTCGGGCACATTAAGCATCTCGGGTCATCCGATTCAGGAGATCGCCAAAGATGACTTGCACAGCTGGATCGGGTACGTACCACAGGAACAGGTTCTGTTCTCCAAATCCGTTCGTCAAAACATTCAATTCGGTAAACCTGGAGCCAGTGATGAAGTCATCATGGAGGCCATTCGTACCGCCGCTTTTGACGGGGATCTGGGAACCTTGTCCGATGGACTGGATACACTCGTTGGTGAAAAAGGAATCTCGTTGTCCGGTGGACAGAAACAGCGGGTATCGCTGGCGCGTGCCTTTATTGCTAATCCTGACATTCTGATCCTCGATGATGCCTTGTCTGCTGTCGATGCACGTACCGAAGCCAAAATCATTGAAAATATTCGCAACAAACGCTCGGGTAAAACCACGCTGATCTCGACTCATCGCCTGTCTGCTATTGAACATGCTGACCGAATCATCGTTCTGGAGCACGGAAAAATTACGGAAGAAGGCACTCACCAGGAATTGTTAGCCATGAACGGCTGGTACCGTGAACAGTATGAACGGCAACAGGTCGAGTCCAATCTGTCCACGTAGGAGGTCAACTCATTGAAGTCTAATACAGGCAAAAGGCTGCTTGATTACGCCTTGAAAGCCAAAGGAACATTTATCGCCGCATTAATTATGCTTACCATTGGTGTTGCGGCCGAGCTTGCCGGGCCGTTCATCGCCAAATCCATGATCGACAATCACTTGCTCGCGATTGAGCAACCGTTCTATGAGACAACAGCTTCAGATGAAGCCGCAGTCTACAACGGTAAGAACTATAAACGCGAAGGCTTGTTCGAACCGGATGAAAAAAAAGGTTCCGAAGTGCGGGTATTACAAGCCGGCAAGAGTTTTTATTTTGTAAACGAACCGGTCAATGCACCTGACGGGGACCGCACATATGCGGATGGAACCCTCACGGTTACACGCGCAGGTGAAGTGACGGGCCAATATGCGGCAGCACCCCTGTCCGCTGGTGAACTGTTTGCTTTTTACAAACCGGAGATGCCCAGCATCTATCAATTAATTGTGTATTACATGATCTTCCTCGTGATTTCGGTCATTATGGAGTTTGGTAAAACCTTCTGGCTGCAGTCCTCGGCCAACAAGGTCATTCAACGACTGCGTAACGATGTCTATGCCCACATCCAGCGACTGCCGGTGCACTTTTTTGATAACCTGCCCGCAGGTAAGGTTGTATCCCGGGTCACGAACGATACAGAGGCAGTCAAGGATCTGTTTGTTGCCGTTCTCTCGAACTTTTTCTCAGGGATCATCACGATTACAGGTGTGTATGTTGCACTCTTCCTGCTTGATGTTCGTCTGGGTCTGATCTCATTATTCGTGGTGCCGATGCTCATTACATGGATTGTGCTCTATCGTAAATTCGCCACTCGCTACAACACGATCATTCGGTCACGACTGAGTGAGATCAATGCAATCATTAACGAGTCCATTCAGGGGATGTCCATTATCCGCGTATTCCGCCATCAGAAACAAACCAAACAGGAATTCGAGGATCTGAATGATGACTATATGAAACACCAGAACAAAATGCTCAACCTGAATGCCTTCACCTCACACAACCTGGTTAACGTATTACGGAATATCGCCTTTGCGGTGGTCCTGTGGTACTTCGGTTCCAGCGTGTTGGATGGCACAAGTATTATCTCCCTGGGTGTTCTGTATGCCTTTGTTGATGTCCTGGGCCGCTTGTTCCAGCCAATTACCGGCATGGTGAATCAGCTCGCCAACCTGGACTCCTCCCTCGTATCCGCTGGTCGCGTCTTTGAGCTGATGGATGAAAAGGGAGAAGCCGTAACCGATGGCTCCATGCCAAGATACAAGGGGAATGTTGTCTTCGACGATGTATCCTTTGCCTATAAAAAGGACTTCGTGCTTAACAATATCTCGTTCAAAGCATCACAAGGTCAGACGGTGGCTCTGGTCGGCCACACCGGTTCGGGTAAAAGCTCAATCATCAACCTGCTGTTCCGGTTCTATGATCCGCAAAAGGGCAAGATCACGATCGATGGTCAGAACGTCAAGGATCTGCCTAAACAGTGGATTCGAGAGCATATGGGGATTGTACTTCAGGATCCGTATCTGTTCACAGGCACCATTGCTTCCAACGTCAGTCTCGGCGATGAGAAGATCTCCCGTGAACGAATTGAACAGGCGCTGCGTGATGTAGGCGCTGAGCGTATACTGGCTCATTTGCCTCAAGGCTTTGACGAACCTGTCATCGAAAAAGGAAGCACATTGTCTGCTGGACAGCGTCAATTGATCTCCTTTGCTCGCGCACTGGCGTTTGATCCGGCTATCCTCATTCTGGATGAAGCGACTGCCAATATTGATACGGAAACAGAAGCACTCATTCAGAACGCACTCGAAGTCCTCAAAAAAGGACGTACCACCTTCATCATTGCTCACCGTCTCTCCACCATTCGTTCGGCAGATCAGATTCTGGTTCTGCATCGCGGGCGTGTCGTTGAGCAAGGTGCACATGATGAACTGATGGAGCTTAAAGGCCGCTATTATAAGATGTATCAACTTCAGCAAGGTGCGCAAGCAGCAGCGGTCGCAACTGCGGAGAATCCGTCAGGTAATTCCGTTCCAACCTCAACCTCCTTTGCCGGAGGCAATGCATAACAGAGTAAAACAGAAAGCTCTTTAAGTAACCAATCAAAAATGATGTACTCGACGGCAACACAAAAACCGATCTACACAGCTACCTCAGGGTTTGCGGTGTAGATCGTTTTTTTGTATTTTCATCAGGACCAATGTTCCGTTACTGTTTATTTCGTCCAGACAAAAAAAAACAATCCGCATACACCTCACGGTTGCTGCGAATTGTCTATCCATCCTTTGAGCGTATATCCCATGTACATCACGGTCTCCCTTGCGAGAAAAGGAAACTTGCTGCGCCAGGTTCGATAAGCCGTTGTTCGTGTCGGAGAGGGTACGGCATCCATATCCAGACCGGCAGCCAGCTTCATGGCCCGTTTCATATGTAACGGATCACTCACAATCGTATAGGTTTGATAACCGACCTGTTCACCAATTGGAATTGAATTGACCAGATTCTCCTCGGTAATTCTGGATGTGGTCTCTATGCGAATGTCCGCAGGATCTACTCCATGTGCGATAGCATATTTCTGACCCACTTCAGCTTCCGTATGTTCTCCATCACCACTTGATCCACCTGTGAAAAGCAAATTGCGAACTGTACCTTGACGGTATAATTCAATCCCGTGTTCGATACGTTCACGAAATACAGGTGAAGGGTTATCCCCTACCACAGCTGCACCCAGAATGATTGCTGCATCCGATATCCTGGATGAATCCTCATCCGTATATGCCGATATACGTATTGCCGTAACCACAGTCCAAAGGATTCCAATCAATACTACAGCCAGAACCATAATTAATATCCAGCGTTTCGTTATCCGTTTGCTTGTCATTCATCCTCTTCCAAAGCCCTTGCTTGCATACTCTCGGTATGTATACGCTCCAGTGTTTGCAGGGCTGCCGCGGATTCGGCATCCAGACCAAGCTCTGCAATCCAGGCACCCGTATATTGCTGAAGACGGATCTCCAACTCCTGTGCGCGGTCTTTGAAATCCTCCAATTCCTTAATCATGCGTGAACGTCCTTCCGGACTGAATGTCTCATGAATGCGTTCCTTGAAATAATGATGTACGATACGGTTACGTTGCTGCCATAATTCATTCAATTGGCGAGTCTCTTCCTCAGAGAATGTAAAATGATGGCGCACTTCGTGAATGAGCTGCCCCAGTGAACTACTCATTTTTCGTTCGTACAGATCTTCCAGATCTTCTTCAGACACAGCCTTGCCCTGAGACATTTTCATTAATAAAATCAGATTGACCAGCTGCTGTTCAAGCGCCTGCCCGTAGTAAACTGCCAATCCGTAATAGGCAAACAATTCCCTGGAGTGTTCGCTGTCCAGCATGTCACCATTCTGGATATCTGTATTTTGCATTGCGAGCGCCTCCTTCAACCGTACAATGGTATCCATTCCATGTCCCTCTATCCTAACCAAACCAAGAGCAACATTCAAGTTATCAGGAAGCGCGTCTTCTAACCCCGCAGATCTCTTCTACCGGACAGCCACACATGGATAATCAGTAACCCCATTGCGTAGAGCACCGTCCAAAGCATAACCGAAACAAACGAGTCCATCTTTGATCCATCAAATAACATCATCTCACGAACCAGATAAAAGGCTGGTGGAAGAATACGCCCAAGCCAATCTAACGATTCAGGCAAACGTTCACTTAAGGAACCTTGGATAAATGATAGTAATAATACAATAATGAGGGCAGGCATACTGCGACTAAGCATGGGAATGTACGATTTTTGAAAGAATACACTGATGCCCAATCCCAGCAGCGATAATCCCAGATGTCCTAACCAGGTCATCATCCATTCCTCACCTGTCGGTTGTCTTTCGAACATTCCAGCGAACACGGGATACAGTACAGTGATTGCGGTGAGCATGAATTGCATTGTCCAGGCACAGATGAGTTGACTTATTACAACCTTACGCCTGCTCCCTGCATGAAGGACGAGTAATTGAACCTGCTTCGCAGGTTCGGTATTCATCACCATGACTCCATGCCAAGCTGCTGCCAGAAATAACAACATAGCCGTGACACTGTAACTGTCCGCAATTGGGTTGGGTTTGTAGGAATAGATCAGCAGCATGGTGATGACATACAAGATAACGGGTGCAAAATATTTCTGTGAGCGAATGTGATGCCTTAACAAATATCCGGTCAGATAGATCATTCGGCTTCTCCCCCCGCATCATCCATGGAAGAGCTTAAGTCCACAGATTCTGTGACACCTCCAAGACTCGCATGTGCAGCTGGATGTTGTCCTTCCAGCAGACTTTCCATATGTAATTGACTTTCTTCCTGTTGTACAGACACAACCGAACCTTCAGATGCCAGGATCATTCTTAGGACATCATCTGTTGATTGTTGAACCACTTTCCAATCCCATACCCAAGATTTTGCGTTCCCCAAGCTCGTATTACGAACTAAAGACAGTACTCCCGGTTGTTGTACACTGGATGGATCGTTAGCCAGATCCTCACCAGCTTTCGTCAGACTTTGAATACGTACAACTGGTTCACCGGTTTGTAGTATATCCTCACGACTCCAGTAGCGGAGCACACAGCCTTTTTTCAACACAATCACCTGGTCTGCCAAACGTTCAATAAGCAAAGGTTCATGACAAGCTGTAACGATGGATGTCCCTTCATCCTTCCATTGCCCCAATAAGGATACAACTGCCTCCTGAGCTGGAATATCCAAACCGGATAACGGTTCATCCAGCAACAAAAGACCACCCGGTCCAGGTAACAGGGCCTGAATCAAATTCACTTTTTGCAGTGTGCCCTTTGACAATAGAGATAACTTCTGATCGATCGCGGTATCCAGATATAAAAGTTCACTAAGTTCTCTAATCCGCTCACGCAGTATTTCGGGGCGAATGCCCCGAATCCGCCCCATGTCCCACAAGTACTCTCTTGAGGTGAAAGGTACACGCGGCAGGCCATCTACTGCATACTTCTCAGAATCCTTCAATGTACGCTGAATCGATCCTGTATCAGGTAACAAAATACCCGCCAGTATACGTAACAATGTACTTTTGCCTGAGCCGTTTCGGCCAACAAACACAGCACATTCTCCTTGCTTCACTTCCAGATTAATTTGATTCAATACCTGAGTATTACCTAATCGTTTGCTCACTTGTTGAAGCAATATACCTCCATCTGATGAGTCTGGTACAGCTTGATCAGAATTGTTGGAAAGTCCACGTTTACTCCATATCACTGGGATCACATCCGTTCCGGAGCTTGCACACCAAGCAAATAAAGACTGTATGCAAGGCGTTCGGCAGTCCGTTCGGCCAAGGCCACCCGGAAAGATCTTACATCAGATGGCGCATCCGCAATCCGTTCAGCGTGATAGAAGCGGTTGAACGCTTGAGCGACATCTATCGTATATTTGGCAATGACCGAAGGCTCATTCCGATGAATTGCTTTTTCCAGATACTCGGGATAATCACCAAGCAGTTTCAGCAATGACCACGCGGTATCTCCGATCAAGAATGAAGTGCTCACTGTTTCATTCTCACCATCTGCAAGGCTGGGGTTGGTCAGATGGGTTTCATTTTCCACGCGGATTGCCTCTTCTGCCTTGGCAAGCACACTTTGAATCCGGGCATGGGTATATTGCACATAAGGTCCGGTCTCTCCTTCAAAACTCACCGCATCTTCCAGTGAGAAGTCCACATCATTTAACCGATTATTACGCAGATCACCGAAGATAATGGCACCTACCCCTACAGCCTCGGCTACCTTCTGAGGGTTCTCCAGATTCGGGTTTTTCTCCTGAATAATCTGCAAGGCACGAGCGACTGCCTCATCCAACACCTCCTGCAAGAAGACGACTTTACCGCGGCGTGTGGACATTTTCCGTCCCTCAAAACGCATCAATCCAAACGGGATATGTTCACACTTCGCAGACCATTCATGCCCCATGCGGGATAGGACCGCAAATACCTGCCGGAAATGTAACTTCTGCTCGCCTCCGACCACGTATAACAACCGATCTGCCTTCATCACCTCATGACGATAAACCGCTGTAGCCAAATCCCGTGTGGGATAAATTGTCGTTCCGTCTTTTTTGATAATCAGGCACGGGGGCATGTTCTCGTCCTCCAGACGTACCACGAGTGCTCCATCACTCTCTTCAAGCAAACCTTTCGCCTGGAGTTCTTCAACCACCGCACCCATCTTGTCATTGTAAAAGCTTTCTCCCAGCGTATGGTCGAACTGTACATTCAGACGTTCATACATCCGATTGAATTCCTGCATGCTCACTTCCACAAAGAACGCCCATAACCGCTGTGCTTCTTCATCCCCTTGCTCCAGCTTGCGGAACCAGTCCCGTGCCTCAATCTCCAGAGAAGGATCGCTCTCCGCCTCATCGTGAAAGCGCACATACAGTTCCAGAGACGTACGGATCGGGTCTGCCTGCAAAGCTTCATCATTGCCCCACCGTTTGTACGCTGCGATCTGCTTGCCAAACTGGGTGCCCCAGTCTCCCAGATGATTCACACTTACAGAGGTATAACCCGCTTCGTTATACAACCGATACAGTGCTGCACCGATTACAGTAGAACGCAAATGTCCAATTCCGAAGGGTTTTGCGATGTTAGGGGAAGACATATCAATCACAACACGCGAACCTTGACCAAGCTGAAGCTTACCAAATGCAGCATTCCCCAGTTCCTTTAACAGATTGGGCGCGATCTTCTCCCGATTGAAACGGATATTTACATATGGCCCGGCGGGAGTCGCTTCAATTCCAGAGGCCTGCAATCCAGTTGCGAGTTCAGTCGCAATGACTGCCGGTGCTTTTTTTAATGGCTTCGCCAATGCAAAACAAGGGAATGCTGCATCCCCCATCTCCGCCTGAGGTGGAATTTCGAGTAATCTTAGAACCTCTTCTTCATTCAATCCCGTTAAAGGGGCAATATCGGCCGCAGCCTGCTTCATCAACATATTGAACACTCCTTATCCATTCATTATTGGCTGAAAATAAACACAAAAAAGCTCTCGTCTCTACATAAGAGACGAGAGCTGACTTAACAGTTCCCGCGGTACCACTCTAGGTGAACAGTTGCACTTCATATGCATCAACATGCATAACCGTAGAACCTGTTCCGCTCGATGCGTATAACGGTCGCAAGCCGGGTTACCCTCAGACAGATATGGTACATCCACGATCAGGATGCATTACATCTTTTCGGATAACCATCTCACGGGTGCGGTTCACTCAGGTCATGTCATACCGGCTTCCACCTCTCCCGGCTCGCTGTCATGTATGGATCTGGCTACTCTCCCGATCATTGATATTCTTCGTTTCAATTCATTGCCATCATTATACATACCACGATCAGACTTGGCAACCTGCATTAAAAATCCCCTACTGAAAGACAGCACATAGGCACATCGTCTCAGATGCCTGTGTTTACTGCCTTCCCTTAGGGGACAACGGTCATTATCGGTTTTATTATATTCAAAGGAGTGATATTTACGCTACTGCTGCCATCAACCGGCAAGCTTCTGCACATCTGCGGCAAGCCTCTGCACATGCTTGGCAGTGATCGTGCTGGTGTTTGCCACACTCTGCGGCACAAGCTTCACAAGCTTTCACACACAATTCGCATATTTCGGCAATGAAATCACTTCCACGTGTCATCGCTTGTGCAGCAAAGCTGCAGATCTCCGCACATTCCCGATTCAATCGAATGCAATCACGCAGCATCGCCAGATCATATTCTTTCAGACTCGATATGTAACATACGTTGCAAGCATTCATGCACTCCAGGCAAGCATCGATACATTGTTGATATTGTTGTTGTGTCATTTAAAGTTACCTCCCAGGCAAAGTTTGCTATGCTTCTTAATACCCAGTACGGAGGAACATTGAATCATCTAACCAACTTTATCGCTTCCAATTCCAGTAATTGGTCACGAATGACAGTTTGATCAAAATGTTCACCTATAAACACTGCAACATTAGGGACATCTCCCTGAGGTGTAATCTTCATATAGTCCGATTCACGGTAGGCATACTGGAACCAGAAACGGCTCGCCGTATCACTAAATGATAAAATGCCTTTTGCCCGATACACATCCCGTGGCAATGCAGATACAAATTGTTCAAATGCTTCGCTGTTCACCGGATGACTGAAATAATGCGTATATACCATGACATGTTCGTGTGATGCATGAGGAGCGGAATGCTCGTGACCGTGGTCATGGACGTGGCTATGGGATGTGTCAGTATCCGTAGCATCGCCTTGGACTGTGTGATGTTCATGTCCATGACTGCAGCCATGTGTATCACAGGTTTCCGTATGCACATGATGCTCTTGTTGAGCATGTTTACCTACTTCAGAAGCTGAATCACGCACGTGTACGTCAGCCCCGCTACGAAGCAACAGATCCATATCCACCTCACATTTGACCGTAGGAATTACAGGTGCGAAGCCATTCCATTTTGCCAAAAGCTGTTCCAGATCCTTCAGTTCCTGTGAGCTTACACGATCCGTTTTGTTCAAGAGAAGAACAGATGCACAGCGAATCTGCTCCTGCATCAGTTTAAAGGTCTGCCCCTTCTGCTCCTGATACAGTCCAGACAGATGTGCTGCATCCACAACGGTAATGAGACTTTTCAGTTCCAGTCGCATGTAGAGTGAGGTCTCCGTGACCGCATCCAGTATCTCCATTGGATTCGCCGCACCGGTTGCTTCAATGATGATCACATCAGGTGATTCCTCTTGAACAAGATCAGCAAGTTGCAATCCCAAGTCACCACGTACGGTACAGCAGATGCACCCACCTAACATCTCTGTCATGGGAACGGTGGAATCCACAATCTGACCATCCAGATTAACTTCGCCTAACTCATTCATAACCACTGCGGGACGCAAACCCTGCTGTTGCCAATGTTCAATCAACTGAACAAGCAGTGTTGTTTTGCCACTTCCCAAAAAACCTGACAGTATATATACAGGTATGGATTGTTCTTTTAAAATCGTTTCATTCATGTGTATGCACCTCTCTG
Organism: Paenibacillus amylolyticus; assembly: GCF_050990605.1. Classification (GTDB taxonomy): domain Bacteria; phylum Bacillota; class Bacilli; order Paenibacillales; family Paenibacillaceae; genus Paenibacillus; species Paenibacillus amylolyticus_H. Next base: position 2,367,905 of record NZ_CP158832.1, on the reverse strand, counting down.
ATTGTCCTTCTTGTAACCTGATCTATCTATATCTAGCGAGTGTACACCATCCCGCATTCGTTGTGCAATAATGTTCAACTCTTCAGCAGTACATTGCCTGATGTTAACAGATGGTCTATGCTATGGAGGACATGTGGATTGAAGGAGGAAGTTTCATGACTAATTCAGTGGAACAACATCGCCAGGAAGCTCCGAACACGGTATCGTGCATGATTGTTACAGTGTCTGACACGCGAACTAAAGACACTGATACCAGTGGCCAGCTCATGCATCATCTTCTGAGTGAAGCGGGTTACCAGATTGTTGAATACATCATTACACCTGATGAAACAGAGAACATTCGAAGCATCCTGCAAGATGCAGCCGTTCGTGATGATATTGAAGCTGTGCTGCTTAGCGGTGGAACAGGAATTGCACCCCGAGATACAACTTACGAAGCAGTATCCTCACTACTCGACAAGGAACTTCCGGGTTTTGGTGAGATCTTCCGTTTTCTCAGTTACACTGAAGATATCGGTTCCGCTGCGATCCTGAGCAGAGCTGTCGCTGGAACGATTGGACGCACAGCCGTATTCTCCATGCCAGGCTCCAAAGGAGCTGTCAAATTGGCCATGGAAAAACTCATCTTGCCCGAGCTGCGGCATGTGATGCGTGAAATATATAAACCCGTCTGAAAGATCAGACGGGTTTTTGGGTTTATTTTCAGCTGTAAAGTACGAAGGGGATCTCGCTGTACTTACCTTAGTTGCCCAGCACATGTTGGAACACCTGCAACACATCCTGTTCATACTTGTCCTTTTCCCCACCCGAAGCTGTATAAACAAGTGAGACGTATCCTTTGCTTCGAATCGTTGTCCGGCCAAGCGCATTCTCCAAGACAGCCTCATCACGATTCTCACTATACATTTGTCTCATGCTGGCAGCCCGGGTTGCTGCATCACTGAAAATATGGACTTTTACGATGTGCCTGCCACTTCCATTTAACAAGTACATATAAGAGATCCCACCATGGCCATCATCTTCAAACATATTATTCATCAGCTGAATGCCTTTGGCTTCAAAACTCTTACTGATCTCACTCACCAATTCACCGTTTAATCCGTGTCCCTGACTCTGTGCTCGCATATTTCCTTCATCTGTCGCTTCGCGGGTGTAAACCTTCCGCTCCTGCTCAATGGATGATGCCGAACAAGCCACCAGGGACCAGACACTCGTGATCAGCACTCCACTTACAAGTACCGACTTCATTGTTCTTCGAACTATATTTCGCCCTTTTCTACCAAACCACATGCCAATCCTTCCTTTCCAGCCACGTATACTGTGACCCATTCAGGTAGAATTAGCATGTCTAAGGACATAGAATCTTATGCGGATGGCAGATCTGATATTGTATTGACCACAGTCCGACCTACTGCACCACCTTGGAGTATCGTCTCCAGCGTATGAGGCAACTGATCCAAGGAAATTTCCCGGATTCCCAGTTCCAGCGCGCGCTCCGGTTTCCATTCTCCGCCAAGCAGTTCCCACAGCCGTTCCCGACGTTCCATTGGGCAAAATACAGAGTCTATACCAATAAGCTGGATACCACGCAAAATAAACGGGAGTACCGTAGATTCAAAAGCTGTGCCGCCTGTTAACCCGGATACCGCTAACGCACCTCCGTATTGAATCTGTTTCAATCGCTCCGCGAGAGCTGGTCCTCCTGTTGGATCAACAACGCCCGCCCATAGCTGTTTCCCCATGGCTCCTTTGGCTGGAGCATCAGCTTCTTCACGAGTAATCACCTCTGAGGCACCCAAGTTTCGGAGCAATGACTCCTCCTGATCCTTCTTGCCTGTGCTGGCTGTTACTTCAAAGCCAAGTTTCGCCAGAATCGCAACTGCCATACTTCCAACGCCACCCGTTGCACCCGTGACCAGAACCTTGCCCATCTCCGGTGTAACTCCAGCTTGTAGAAGCGCATCTACCGAAAGTGCAGCCGTGAATCCTGCGGTTCCAATCGCCATAGCTTCCTTCTCACTGAGACCCGGTGGCAGCGGCACCAGCCATTCACTGCGCAGACGCGCATACTCGCTGTACCCTCCGTAATGAGATACACCCGGTTCGAACCCTGTACTGATCACCCGATCTCCTGGTGCAAAACGTCCACTTACCGACTCCTCTACCGTTCCGGCCAGATCAATTCCCGGTACCATCGGGTATTCACGAACGACACCACCCTTTTCAAGAGTCGCGAGTCCGTCTTTATAATTGACACTGGAATACTGCACCTGTACCGTTACATCTCCGTTTGGCAGATCTTCCTTCTTCAGTTGCTCTATAGCAGCTTTCACTCCGCCCTGTTCTTCTTTACGGACAACATATGCGTTAAATTGATTTTTCATTGATAGCCACTTCCTCTTCCGATTTTGTATATTTTTCCATTAAACACATGAATTGTTCGCATTCAGGCTTAACCTAATGATCAAGCTCTGTCTCTCCTGAGCGTCAACAGATAGATTAGCGGACCCACGATAGGGATAATTCCTGCCGCGGCCCAAGCTGGTGAACGTCTACTGCCTTTGGCATCCCTGTATATCGCAATCATGGAAAGCAAGGTCAACAGTACAAAATCAATGGTCATGATATGTACAAAGGAAGATTGCCTGAACGCGTCCATATATACATCCGGATCCCCCTGCGTCACAGCATAGAATGCTGCCCCCAGCGCCAACAGCAGAAGGACTACATGCGTCAACTTGTGGGCAGCTACCCGTCCAATTCCCGAGTCCCGGTGACGACCAAAATGCAAGCTTGCGTAGCCCGAAGAACCATATGCGGATGATGACCATGCATAGTAGGGAAGCAGCGCAAAAGCACCTAATCCAAAAGAAAGCAAGACAAAAGGCCAAGCCGGTACACGTCCACCTCGTTCTTTCACAGATGTTCTTAACAGCATACAAGCATACACGGCCGGGAAAATACCTAACCACGAAAACACAGTAAGTAACCAAGGCTCTTGGCTTTGCATTGTGATCAGTTCTTTGAATATCGGATCACTTCCTGGTGACTGTCCCGGTGCCAACAACAATGCATAGGCAATAAAAGCGATCCAGACCAGTCCTAGTATCCATCTCATGTCTGCACCTCCTCTTACTTTCATCCCCTACAGCTGCGGGATTGAATCAATAGATGCAGAATTTGGCGTCTCCTGCGCTTTCCCGAGAAATAATTACTGCGTTGCCCCTTTATACACGTGTTCAAAAAGTGTGTTCTCCAGAATAACTTCTTATATTGCGCATGACCATTTTCAGTATAGCCTGCTACCTTGGCAGTCTGTCCATGAGATTTCTTACATACGGGTCCATGTCATCGGATCATATAAAAAATGTCTATCGACATACTTTCTGAAGACAGACCGCGTTTAGCTGAAATTTTGCTTGCGATCATCGAATCGTTCAAGCTTCGCTAAACACGTATACATTCCATGATCATCAAAAAGGCATAAGCCAGTATTCTTACCTGGTTATGCCTCATTGTCATTCTTGAGTTTAGATCATTCCTCTGTGGATTTCACATGTTCCGCAATGAGCTTCTGCTTCATATTCCATGCTGCAGGGCTGATGTTCACACGGTAGATCTCCGGGTTGAGCTTCCGCTGGTATTCAGGCCAGAAGAGATTCATCTGTTCCCGGTGGTACGCCCGAATCTCATCCAAATTAGGCAGCTCATATACTTTGCGTCCATTCACAAAGATCGGCTCCAGCATATTGACCGCTTCGTAGCGGGTAACGGTTTTTTTCAGGTAAGGGTGTAGCGGGTTGAACAGCTTGAGCGGTCCGCCCTGTAGCGGCTGCTCTTCATCTGGATAGCAGATATAATCTGCTATCGCTTTGCCATGTTTCGGATCAATGATCCGGAACACTTCCTTTTTACCTGGCGTGGACACCTTTTCAGGATTGGCAGAAATTTTGATCGTAGGCAGCATGGCACCGTCCACTTCACGCTCCACCAATTTGTACACTCCACCCAAAGATGGCTGGTCAGACGCGGTAATCAACTGTGTACCAACACCCCATGTATCAATCCGTGCTCCTTGTGCCTTCAGGTTGAAAATCGTATTTTCATCCAGATCATTGGATGCAACAATTTTCACATAATCCAGGCCAGCCTCATCCAACATCTGACGTGCCTGAATCGACAAGTACGCAAGGTCACCACTGTCGAGACGAATGGCATTCATCTTTTTACCCTGGCTCTCCAACTTCTTGGCTGTCTTGATGGCATGAGGTACTCCACTGTTCAAGGTGTCAAAGGTATCGACCAGCAGCGTAACCTGATCAGGCAACACTTTGGCATACACGTCAAACGCCTCCTGCTCGCTCATAAAGCTCTGTACCCAGGAATGGGCATGTGTACCTGCTGTTGGGATTCCGAAGCGTTCTCCGGCCAGCATATTAGACGTTGCATGAAAACCTGCCACATACGAAGCACGTGCGCCCCAGATGGCAGCATCCGCTTCCTGTGCACGCCGTGTGCCGAATTCGAGCAACGTATCCTGCTGCGCTACCTGTTTGATCCGCGAAGCCTTGGTTGCAATCAACGTCTGATAATTCATGAAGTTAAGTATCGCCGTCTCCACCAATTGAGTCTCCATAATGGAGCCTTCTACCCGAATGAGCGGTTCGTCAGGGAAAACAATTGCACCCTCCTTCATGGAATGAATCGTCCCCTGAAATGAAAACTGGAGCAACTCTTCCAGAAAGACCGGATCGTAATTTTCCTCTTGTTTGGATAAAAATTTGATGTCGTCCATCGTGAACCGAAGCTGGCTGATATAGTTCACAATGCGTTCCAATCCGGCAAATACCGCATATCCGTTGCCAAAAGGAAGCTTACGGAAATAGGCTTCAAATACCGCCTTCCGCTTATGAGTACCATTCACCCAATGGGCGTACATCATATTGATCTGATATTTATCCGTATGTAAAGCCAGGCTAGTTGTCTGCATTTGTCTCATCCTCTCTGACTTCCGCTCGTGTCCCCAGATTTGATCTGTAAACACGGGTTAACATAAGGAGACTTATTCATGATTCTGTTCATCCGTATTAAACAAACAAGTCTCCCGTAAAAAACTCTATACACCATTCACCACATTCATCCGGTTCCTAACATGAGGTCAACCAAACATGACTATGGAGTAAATTAAGCCAAGACTGTCTCGCTCGCCTTAACCACCGAAGCACCAAGGCTGGAACGAAAATGTCCAAGTGCCCACTCATGCCCTGCCGGATTAAAGCTGGCAACGGCATCTTCATATACCGTAATATGAAAACCTTTATTGTAAGCATCCACTGCGGTATGCAATATGCAAATATCCGTACATACCCCAATCAGTGCAATATCCGTAATACCACGTGCACGCAGTCTGAGTTCCAGGTCGGTCCCACAGAATGCACTATATCTCGTCTTATCCATCCATTGTATATCTGTTTTCCGTTCTTCCATCACTTGGGCAAGACGACCATATAACTGTCTTCCCTCCGTATTTCTGATGTTATGAGGTGGGAAAAGTACAGTTTCCGGGTGATACGGATCATTTTCTTCGTGCAGATCCACAGCCATGATTACCTCATGTTTGTTCTTACAATAGGCCTCGGTTACAGCTGCAATCGTCTCTTCAATCTCTACTGCCGGCTGACCTACTGGCAAAGAACCTGTCACAAAATCCTTCGTAAAATCAATGACAATCAGTGCTTTCATCGTCAACACTCCCTTAGCCCAGAAATGGTTGATCTTGATTCAATCAGATTGACACATCTACACCTTATTACGTATAGATGGACAGGCGTGGTACGAGTTCTGTAAAACGATATAACTGCGCCGGACGCTGCGAGTACTGGTTGGAACTCACGAGGTTTCCCTCTTCATCTCTTACTTCTTCCACAATGCCTTTACGGCTGCGAGTAGACGTAATCTTGCGTATGAAGTTTGGTTCTTCAAAATCCGGTACAACACTTTGAATAACCTGATATAATTCACTTAATGTAAAATCACGTGGCAGGAACTGACGAGCAATCGTCGTTTCCAGCATCTGCTGTTGGATACGTCGATAAGCATCTTCGATGATTGTTCTGTGATCAAAGGCCAGCTCCAGTTCTTGCAGCGCCTCCTGAATCGTGAACAATCCAACATCCTCAGCATCATCTGCGGCTTGGCGTTGATCCAGCATCCAATCTTCCACAAGCGCGAAAAATGCGTGAGAGATAATCCAGCCCCTCGGGTCACGACCCGGCTGACTGTATACATTCAAGTACTCCAGATGTCCACCGTCTACACCTGTCTCTTCCATCAGCTCACGCTTAGCTGCACCATAGATGGATTCATTTTCCTGACAAAATCCACCGGGTAATGCCCATCTGCCTGCAAAAGGCCAGCCTTTGCGCTTAATCAGCATCACTTTCAGTTCCCGAATGGGAAGTGTCTTCGTCACCGTCTTACGCTCCCGCTTCGTCAAGGTGAACATAACGATATCCGCAGGAACACCATCGGGGGTACGATATTTTTTGGAACTATAAGCACGTGCTGCTTGTTCGTCGCTCTCTGCATTAAAGTGTTCGTAGTTTTCGCTCATGGGCACCACCGACTATTTTCATTTTGATAATTTCATTATGACATAATAATATCTTTTGTCAACCGCAGGATTCGTTCGTTACGTTCTAGGGCGTGCTATGCGGAATGTCGCCGTAGCCATACATCCCAACGTGCCCGATGCATCACGAACCTCTGATTGAGTCGTCACACTGCGTCCTGCTTGATGCAGTACGGTAGCTGTCACCGTTAATTCCCCTTGTTTCATTGGTGCGAGAAAATGTACGTTCAGATTCGTTGTCACACAGCCGTCCACTTCCATTGCTGCTGTTGCAACCATACCCATGGCCTGGTCCATCAGTGAAGTCAATACACCCCCATGAATGATCCCCATGGAGTTCGTATGATGTTCGCCTGCTGTCAACGCGATCTGTACTTCTTTACCGTCTCCTTTAATGTAACGACAGCCGAGAAATCCCCAGAATCGTCCGTCTCCGTCTTCCACCATTTTGTCCAAAATGCTCATTATTCATTTCTCCTTTATTCACTGTACGTATATAGCTCTCTTGATGTCATGTGCCTTTATCATTAAAAATCAGTTGCGCCACACAAAATAACCCCACAGCGTGGAGCTTTGTTTGGAATTATATTCCGAGTACTTGGCGATAGCCACTCCACGTTAACGGTTATGCAATGTAAGAAAAGCTTCTGATCGAAGCCCTATCGATGATGCCACATTCGTGGTTCAGCAGTTGCTTTTCTTGCGATTATCGAATCCTTTAGCTACGCTGAAAACTTATAATTCTATAATCGTCAAAAAAGGCGCGGACAGCGTCCGCACCCTTCCGTCATTTAACCGCAACTGGTCGGAGGTGAATCCGTTCCAGCCTCCACGTTTACTTTTTCAGAAACTGTATCCCGGATTACGGAGATCACGAGTTGAAGCAAGTAGTTGATGTCGCTCTGGCTCTGCTGAAATTCCGTAACCAATGGAATACTGTCCAGCTCGCTTTGCAGGTCTTCAATTTCCTGTTCAATTTTGCTGACCATCTCCACATTTTTGAAGCTTTCAAAAGCAACAATCTCTTTTTGTTTTTTCTTGATCGTTGCAATCAACTGCTGGATGCGCTCATGATCCCGAATTTTGGTTTCAGCCTGTTGAAACTGTCTAACTTCCTCACTCGTTCCGAGCATATCAGCCAATTCTTTGGCTTTTCCCATAATGTCGTCGCGTATGACCAGATTGCGCGTATCGTAGGTTGGCATTCCATAATGGTTGTACTGCACTTCTTCCTGCGCCACTGAAATCGCTCCATTCTATGAGATGATATAAGATGAGAACCTGGGCTCAAATGAGTTCAAACGTCTGCTCCATGACCGCTGCGGGTACGGATCGTTCTTTTGATCGCTGTTGTCTCCGGATTTTTCTGATTACACTTGTTCATAGTTAAAATCCGGAGACAAAGGCGAACGCTTCGCTTCTACAGACCGATTCCGTCCCCTCCGCTACTTGCGCGAATGTCCGAACCTGATATTGAACCCCAAAATTCTCATCTTATTGGTGTGTGTATTACTGATTGGCAGCTACCGGCTCGGAGAGCAGGTTGCCCCGAATATAAAAAGTCATCGGATCGGTGATTTCCACTTGTACGAAAGTACCGATCAACTCTTTGGGTCCTTCAAAATGCACCAGCTTGTTGCTGCGCGTACGTCCTGCCAGAACTTGGGAATTCCGTTTGCTCTCACCTTCAACGAGCACTTCAACAACTTTGCCACGTTGTTCTTCATTGCTTCGGTGGCTGTATTCGTTGATTGTTTCGTTCAAGCGCTTCAAACGTTCCTTCTTCACTTCCATCGGCACGTTGTCTTCCATCACCGCAGCTGGTGTACCTTCCCGTGGGGAATAAATAAAGGTATAGGCAAAATCATACCCTACTTCACGGACAAGGGAAAGTGTATCTTCAAATTGTTCTTCCGTTTCCCCCGGAAAACCAACAATAATATCCGTTGTCAACACAACATCAGGGATGGCCTTTTTAATTTTGTCAGCCAGTTTCAGATAGTGTTCCCGGCTATACTTGCGGCTCATACGCTTGAGTACTTCCGAACTGCCAGACTGCACTGGAAGATGAATGTGCTCCACCAGGTTTCCGCCCTTGGCCAGCACTTCAATCAAGTGGTCATCGAAGTCACGTGGGTGACTGGTTGTAAACCGTACACGCGGAATATCAATTTGGCGAATGGCATCCATCAAGTCACCAAAGCTGTAGTTCAGGTCGGTGAAGTCCTTGCCGTACGCATTCACATTTTGACCAAGCAGCGTGATCTCCTTAAATCCTTGTCGTGCCAAATCCCGAACTTCGGCAATGACATCTTCAGGACGACGGCTGCGTTCTTTGCCCCGTGTAAACGGAACGATGCAATATGTACAGAACTTGTCGCAGCCATACATAATGTTCACCCAGCCGCGCATACCCTCACGTTTCTTCGGCAGGTTCTCAATAATGTCGCCTTCCTTGGACCATACCTCAACAACCATTTCTTTGCTGAACAGCGCTTCCTGGATTAGATGCGGCAGTCGATGCACGTTATGTGTACCAAAGATCATATCCACAAATCCATGCTTCTGCATGATTCGATTGACTACGCCTTCTTCTTGGGACATACACCCACATACGCCAAGTAACAATCCCGGACGTTCGAGTTTTAGCGTTTTCAGGTGACCCAGCTCACCGAATACTTTATCTTCCGCATTTTCCCGTATGGCACAAGTATTGAGCAGAATGATATCAGCCTCTTTGCGATCCTCTGTGGCCTGATAACCCATAGACTCAAGCAATCCTTTGATGGTCTCCGAGTCATGCTCGTTCATCTGACATCCATACGTATATACAATATAGTGTTTGTCTTTCCCTATGTTTTTCAGTTCATCGGGAACGGCATTTTCGTAAAGCACCTGGACGTCTTCCTTACCCCGCTGTTTCTCCTGACGATGATTGGGTTCCGATTTGATGTTAATCTCACGGCCCCGGATTCTTATCTTTTTGCTGAATTCATCTTGCGAAATTACTTTGGCATCGGAGAAATCAAAATATTGGGAGTAATCCTTTTTTGAGTCTTTAGCCATTTCCTTCGGTCACTCCTTACAGCCTCTAGTAATAAAAAATCGTTCATTCATCCTTGTTCCACGTGAATTTCTTGCTTGGAACATTAAAAGAGCATTACAGCAAATTATAGCATGAATTGGGCTGTAGTTCCACATCCAAAGCGCATGTCCCTTCGTCTAATCCGAATCATGCCATGCTCAGAAGAACACTCAGAAAATACAAAAACCTGAGCCTTGCCATCAGGGCTGGAATTAACCTTCCCCTGTTGACTGTGCTCAGGTTTATATGTTATTCAGACCGCCTAATTGGCGGCTGAAGCTATTACATGTAATTAATCGATGATTTCAGCAGTGTCGCCATTACGAGCGCCAGCAGCGTTAGCTTCATCCGTATCAATATGCATGTCCAGTGCAAAAGAATCGGATACACGAGCCAGTACATTTTCCAGTACCAGACCGCGATCTCCGCCGAGACGAACTTTCAGCATTTGTTTGTCCTCGATACCCCATTTAGCAGCATCAGAAGTATGGAAGTGAATGTGACGAGCAGCAACGATAACACCTTTATCGATCGTTACTTCGCCAGCAGGACCTTTAATCGTGATTCCTGGTGTACCTTCAATGCTTCCAGATTCACGTACAGGTGCTTTAACACCAATCGCAAATGAATCTGTCATGGAGATCTCCAGTTGCGTTTCAGGGCGAACAGGTCCAAGGATACGCACTTTATCAAACTGTCCTTTCGAACCAATGACCGCTACAGTTTCGTTAGCAGCGTATTGGCCAGGCTGGGACAGAGGTTTAAATTCAGTCAGTTCATAACCTTTGCCAAACAAAATTTCAACGTGCTCTTGGGATACATGAATGTGACGGGCAGATACGCCCACAGGTACTGTTTTACTCATTGTAAATTTCACTCCTTGTTTATCTATGGCCTGTTCTCAGGCTCTTAACAATCCAATGGTATTATACCCCTTTTTGGAGTGAAATGAAAACGAACTGGTGAAAATTCATGAAATACACTTATTTCAGCATCATTCCACTCCTTTATTTGGAAAACAAGTTTCAATTCAACCCGTTCAATGCATACACCAGTTCACTATTTCATGGAATTCCCCTTCATCTGCATCTTCGGATTGCTCTCTGGCAAGTGTTCCCCCAGATAACTCATCGCATTCCCCCACAACCAGCCGCGCACTAAATGTTCATCATAATGCTTGAGTAAGATTTCTGTCAGTCTCGGGTAATGTCCTGAATGTTCAAGTCTCTGAATATACGTTGAAATCCCATCAAAATCAGACCCCATCACCAGGTGATGCTGACCGCCCAAAGAACAGATCTGCTCGATATGAGGCAACAGATCTTCTATAAGCACTTCCCCCTCCTTTTTAACAAACCAGGGTACAAACGTCAGTCCGATCCGCCCTTCCCGGGCAATGATGGCCTGAATCTGATCATCTTTCAGATTACGCACATGGGGACATATGCTATAACTGTTGGAGTGGGAGGCGATAAAAGGACGCTTGCTTAAGTCAGCCAGTTCCCAGAACCCTTTCTCCGTCAGATGTGACACGTCGAGCAGCATTCCGATTTCATTACACTGGCGCACCAGTTCCTTCCCCTTCTCCGTCAGACCTGCTCCGCGCTTCTCCATGACTCCGTCAGCCGCCCAGTTGGCATAATTCCACGTTAGTCCAATAATACGAACGCCCATCTGATAACATAATTCCAGATAGAACAGGTTGCCCTCCAGGCCATCCACACCCTCCAGTGTGATTAATCCCCACGGCCCCTCTGTTTGCCCCACCTGAGCCACCTGTTCACGCCATAACAACGTCTGTGTGCCGCCAGGCCGCTCCTTACTTATCTCTACACGTCTACGATAAATCTCCAACTGCCCCATCACATGTTCAAACTTGCCTCTGCCAAGCACTTCGGGTAAATAGATGGCGAACGCCTGTAACCCTACATTCCCCTTTTTCAAACGTTCCAAGTTCACATCCAGTTGTGGAGCATCTTGGAATGAAAGAGCAGGCTGCATCAAAATTTTGCTCAGTGCATCACAGTGAAAGTCAGCTACACGCCAATCAGACATGGACATCTTAAACCCTCCTCCATATTTTATTGCAAAGAAAACGCAAAAAAACCTGTCTACATCCATCGTAAACAGGTTCAATGCATAGTCCATGTATTATCTGGGCTCCACAATCAGCTTAATGGCCGTTCGGTCCTCGCCGTCGATCACAATGTCTGTAAAAGCTGGAATACAAATCAGGTCAACTCCGCTTGGTGCTACAAATCCCCGGGCTATCGCTACCGCTTTAATGGCTTGGTTCAGTGCTCCCGCTCCAATTGCCTGCAGTTCAGCATTTCCACGTTCACGAAGAACCCCTGCAAGAGCGCCGGCTACAGAATTAGGATTGGACTTTGCTGAAACTTTTAATACATCCATGGTAAGTACCTCCCTGGGAATGTTGAAAGTTTGTTTCCACTTACTAGATGTTATTCGCGGGAGGCAAAAAAATTCCTTCTTTTTAGACGGGTTTCCCTGCAAAATGGGACAATACCCCTATTCCATGCGCCACTCGTCCTCCATCAGACGAATTTTTTCGATGCGTGTTGCCGCACCTGTAGCTTCATCAATTTCAACAAACACACCATGGAAATGCCATTTGCCATCATCCACAACGAAACGTACGGGGAGCTGGGTGTAGAACTTGCGCAGCACGGCCTCACGCTCCATGCCCAATATGCCGTCACGCGGCCCTACCATGCCCGCATCCGTCAGGTAAGCTGTTCCTCCAGGCAAAATCCGATCATCGTTACTCTGTACATGTGTATGTGTACCTACAACGACAGACGCACGTCCATCCAGATGCCATCCCATGGCAATCTTCTCCGACGTCGCTTCAGCATGCATATCGACCAGAATACATTTATAATCTTGGCGCAGCTCATCTACAATTTCATCAGCTACACGGAATGGGCAATCCAGAGCAGGCAGGAACGTTCTCCCTTGCAGATTGACAATGGCCAGCTCTTTCCCTTCGCCTTTGACAACCGTATATCCTCGTCCTGGTGTGCCTGGTGGAAAGTTCGCTGGACGAATCATGCGGGGCTCATCATCTATAAAATCAAAAATATCCTTATTGTCCCAGGTATGATTACCAAGTGTAATACCATGTACACCCCAGTTGAAAAACTCATTTGCAATTGCTCCGGTAATGCCGCGACCTGCTGCCGCATTTTCACCATTCACAATCACTACATGTGGCTTATACTTCGATTTCAGGTACGGTAAATTTTCCTTTAATGCCTTACGTCCCACGTTGCCTACAATGTCACCAATAAACAAAACTTTCATTGATTACTGCCTCCTCAATTCCTGCAAAGTCCTTTTACTTCACATGTTGAACCTTTGCAGGACTCTATCTCATGCTCCATGATGTGTTGTTGCCTTCTAACAGGCTATCAACAGGAAAAGTGGCCCACTACTGCGGCCACTTTTCCGTAATGCTCTATTTTGCGTATTCAACCGCACGGGTTTCCCGGATGACGGTGACTTTGATGTGACCCGGATAGTCGAGTTCATTCTCAATCATCTTCGTGATGTCGCGGGCTAAGCGGAAGGCTTCAGCATCATCGATCTTCTCAGGCTGTACCATAACGCGAACTTCGCGTCCGGCCTGAATGGCGTACGATTTCTCGACACCTTCGAAGGATTCTGAGATTTCTTCCAGCTTCTCCAGTCGTTTGATATACGTTTCCAGCGTTTCGCGGCGTGCGCCTGGTCTTGCTGCGGAGAGCGCATCTGCTGCGCCAACCAACATGGCAATGACCGAAGTCGCTTCGCAATCTCCGTGATGGGACGCGATACTGTTGATTACAACCGGATGTTCTTTGTATTTCTTCGCCAGTTCCACGCCAATTTCGACGTGTGATCCTTCCACTTCGTGATCCAGCGCTTTACCGATGTCATGCAATAGACCTGCACGTCTTGCCAGAGTTACGTCTTCTCCGAGTTCGCCAGCCATCAATCCAGCCAGATAAGCGACTTCCATGGAATGTTTCAAGACGTTTTGACCGTAACTTGTACGGAACTTCAACCGGCCCAAAATTTTGATCAGATCCGGATGCAGACCATGCACGCCCACTTCAAAGGTAGCTTGCTCACCGTATTCACGGATGCGCTCATCCACTTCTTTGCGGGACTTCTCAACCATCTCTTCAATCCGTGCCGGGTGAATACGTCCATCAGCCACCAGTTTCTCCAGGGCAGTACGGGCGATCTCACGGCGAATCGGGTCAAAGCCCGACAGAATAACAGCTTCTGGCGTATCATCGATAATGAGGTCAATCCCTGTAAGGGTTTCAAGCGCACGGATGTTACGTCCTTCACGACCGATAATCCGGCCTTTCATTTCTTCATTTGGCAGGGTAACAACAGAAACCGTTGTTTCCGCTACGTGGTCAGCCGCACAGCGTTGGATGGCAAGTGTAATAATCTCGCGGGACTTTTTGTCCGCTTCTTCCTTCGCTTGTTGTTCAATGTCCTTGATCATTTGAGCCGTCTCATGACGAACTTCCTGTTCTACGTTGGACAGTATGATACTGCGTGCGTCTTCCATGGTGAGGTTGGATATACGTTCCAACTCTGTCACCTGGTTTTTGTAAATCATTTCGATCTGCTGCTGAGTCTCATCAATTCGTTTCTCTTTGTTAGCCACTTGCTCTTCTTTACGTTCGAGTGATTCCAATTTTTTATCCAGCGACTCTTCTTTTTGCAACAATCGTCTTTCTTGTCGTTGAATTTCATTCCGACGTTCACGAGTGTCTTTTTCAGCTTCAGCACGAATGCGATGGATTTCATCCTTCGCTTCCAGCACCGTTTCTTTCTTCAGTGCCTCTGCCTCTTTCTTCGCGTTCTCCACGATTTGTACGGCAGCTTGTTCCGCACTAGAGATTTTAGCCTCTGCAAGAGATTTGCGAATAAAATATCCTACTCCGAACCCAATGATTAGCGCGGCCACAACGAGAGCGATCGTGATTGCAGGTTCCATACTGTTCACCTCCTCGTTGGTTCCTCCAAGGCATTCCTTGGGTTAATTTGCAGTTTTCAAACCTTACATATGTTTGGGAATAACGAATACTCACGGCGATCCCCCGCCGATTTTCATTTCACATGTACATGTTTCCACGTACTATTCACTGTTTCCAGCGAACCCATAATTAAGAATGGTATAAATCTTAAGAAACCGAAACCGCTTTTTTGGAAGGAAAAAGGGTTGTCCATTTCTTACAGACTCATGTCCATTTTAGTATTTGACGAAAGAAATTGTCAAGAGAATGCAGTATAGAGACTCTGGTCTGCTAATCCCATAACAACGCTTCGTCATCTTCAGCGTCTACAGCCTCATCTTCTTCAATTAAACAATTCACGACCCGGCGCACCATATCCATTGAAAAACCACGTCTCATCAGGAAGGGAAGCGTTTTATTTTTCTTCTCTTTGACGTCTCCTTTGACCTGATTCCATTTTTTGCGTCCGGCACTCAAAGCAGTCTCAAATTCCGCATCCGTACTGACACCTTCCAGTGCTTCAGCAATGAGATCATTGGCAATCCCCTTTTGACGCAGCTCTTGCCTTATCCACAGTTTTCCCTTCCGCTTGCCCTCCATACGCTGTCTTGTCCATTCCTTCGCAAATAGATCGTCATCCACTAACTTCTCCCGCTCAAGTCGATCCAGCGTCTCTTCAATTAACGGTGCAGCAAACTCCTTCTGACGAAGTTTCTGACTTAATTCATGGCGCGTACGTGGCTTATGCTCCAAAAAACGCAGAGACTGTGCATACGTCCGCTGTCGCTCATCAGCTACAATGATTTCTTCCAAATCCTTTTTCATAAAGGTATTGCCTTGAGTCATCCTGTATTTAATCATCACATCTTCAAGAACCGTAATGGAGTGGATGCCAAAAGTGATTCGATAACGAGCTTGCCTGCTTTTCGTTCGTTCTACACGTGTAATAATAAGTTCTTCGTTGTCCGGAAATTGGGATAGGCCATCCTTTTCTGCTTCTTCATATAAATCCTCGTCATGTTGATCCATTCAGGTCTCCCCTTTCATAACATTTTCATTCTGACTACGCCAAGCACATCTTCACATAAGACAGAGAACACTAATACAAAAGGCCGGGACTCAGCCCGGCCTTTATCTGCACAGTTAGCGTACTAACAGCCCCTGTCCATTGGGACAGGGGCTGTTAGACAGCATAAGTACCCTCACTTCAATCCAATATCCAGATTGATCCAAGCTCAATCAGATAAGTTTACGGAGTCCAGTGGGGAACACCCTCAGGTCCTCCCTACAAGGGAGGATTTGAGAGATTACTCGTTGATTTCAAACAATTCTTGTTCTTCTGCTGCTTCTTTTTGTTGCTCTTCACTAGTTGGCGCAGGAACTGCGGTAGTCAAGTTACTAGCTACACGAATTTTTTGTTCAATGATTTCAGCAATGTCTTTATGCTCTTTCATGAACTGTTTTGCGTTCTCACGGCCCTGTCCTAAACGCTCGCCTTCGTAGGAGTACCATGCACCACTTTTATTAACGATATCCAGCTCTGTACCAATGTCGATGATACTGCCTTCTCTGGAGATACCCTCACCGTACATGATATCCACTTCCGCTTGTTTAAACGGAGGTGCCACTTTGTTTTTCACAACTTTAATACGAGTACGGTTACCAATCATGTCATTGCCTGATTTGATACTCTCAATACGACGCACATCCAGACGCACCGTAGAATAAAACTTCAGAGCACGACCACCAGGTGTTGTTTCCGGGTTACCAAACATAACGCCGACTTTCTCACGAAGCTGGTTAATGAAGATTGCGATTGTTTTGGATTTGCTGATTGCACCAGACAATTTACGTAACGCCTGAGACATCAAACGCGCTTGCAAACCAACGTGTGAATCACCCATTTCGCCTTCAATCTCTGCTTTTGGAACCAAGGCAGCTACAGAGTCAATAACGACGATATCTACTGCACCACTGCGTACAAGAGCTTCTGCAATTTCCAGCCCTTGCTCACCCGTATCTGGCTGAGATAGAAGCAATTCATCAATGTTAACGCCCAATTTGCTTGCATATTGAGGATCAAGAGCATGCTCGGCATCGATAAATGCTGCTTGTCCACCAACACGTTGTACTTCAGCAATCGCATGCAATGCGACAGTTGTTTTACCTGAAGATTCAGGTCCATATATTTCAACAATACGGCCTTTAGGCAAGCCGCCTGTTCCTAATGCAATATCCAAAGCCAAGGAACCACTGGGAATAATTTCCACATTCATATGAGTGGACTCACCCAGTTTCATGATGGATCCTTTACCAAATTGCTTCTCTATTTGACGGAGCGCCATATCAAGCGCGGCACGACGGTCTGACAATAAGCTCACACCCTTTACTGTTTATAAGATAATGATACCTTGTTTTAACACGTTTGCCAAGCTTTTTTTCGAACATACATTCGTTTTTTTTGTGAAGGCCGAGGCGCCTCTTCCTCAAAGAAACTTTCCATTAAACAGAAAAAAGAACCGTAAACAAGGCTGTAAAGCCTAATTCTACGGTTCTTCCGTCTTCCTTAATTATACTTGCTTGGAACTGTAAATGCAATCAAAGCGATTAACGAATCAATCCATCGCCACAAGTTTTTGCCATAAGCGATAGAGAATCGCTTTGGCTGAACGAATGCGAACCGTCTCGCGATTACCATTAATACGCAGTTCATGAATTTCCGTCTCTTTTCCACGTTCAGCAAGAGCGATGAAGACAAGTCCGGGTGGCTTGCGTTCCGAATATCCCGGTCCAGCTACACCAGTAACAGCCAAGCCAAAATCAGCGTCACCAATCATGCGGATCTGCTCAGCAAGCACTTTTGCAACCTCAGGACTTACCGCCCCAGGCGCATCTTCACCTTCCAGATAATCATGAGGCACATTCAGCAGCTTTTCTTTAATTTCATTGGAATAACACACAATTCCACCTTTGAGCATTGAGGCACTTCCCGGTACAGAAGTCAGACTTTGCATGACAAGCCCTCCTGTACAGCTCTCAGCAGCGCTAAGCGTCAGCCCCATATCAGACATCATGGTTACAATCGTATACTCTATAGGCACATCCTCGTTCGCGTAGAGATGTTCTGTCAAACGCTCCCGAATCTGAACCTCCATCGCATCCAGCTTCAGCTTCGCCTCTCCCTCACTTGCAGCCTTAGTAGAGACACGTACCGTAACTTCGCCTTCGCTCGCGTAAGGAGCAATCGTAGGGTCTGTCTGCGCGTCAATCAGATCCAACAGTCGATCTTCCAGAGCAGATTCACCAATACCTGCGAATTTCAGCATTCGGGAATAGATCGGCATTTCTTCTGTGAGTACATGCTGGAACAGCCAAGGCTTGACTTCCTGTTCAAACATTGGAATCAACTCTTTAGGTGGTCCAGGCATCACAACATAATGTTTATCATTATCAGAAATGGCATTTCCTGCCGCAAGGCCCGTTTCATTGGCCAGAGGTGTGCCACCATCAATAACAATCGCCTGACGTCGGTTATTCTCTGTCATGTCCACATTACGATCTCTGAAAAAGCTCTCAATTTTGTCCATAGCCATTCGATCTGTATGCAGTTTTCGGTTAAGAACAGCTGCGAGCGCATCCTTGGTCAGATCATCTTGGGTAGGTCCGATGCCACCGGAAAATAAAATAACGTCTGCACGGCCCTGCGCAATACGAATAGCTTCACTAAGGCGGTCCAGGTTATCCCCAACCACCGTTTGGAAATATACATCGATCCCCATCGCAGCCAATTCACGGGATAGGTATCTGGCATTGGTATTGACGATTTGTCCAAGCAGTAGCTCTGTGCCAACTGCAATGATTTCTGCCTTCATTGAGCATCCTCCTGACATGGTGAGTGATCAAAGGGCAATAGGATAATTTCCTATTGCCCCTGACCCAATGCTTCCTTCATGATTACCCATTTAAGAACAAACCATTATGCTTTTGTTAAATGAAGCAGGTTTTTGTTTTTGATAAAGTAATCGATACCCGACCAGATGGTAATAAGCGCTGCTGCCCATACCGCAATAATATCGACGTGAATACCCGTGTATGAGAACGGGAAATTGTTCAACAGCAACAGCACAATCGCCACAATCTGCACTACAGTCTTCAGCTTGCCCCAAGCACTAGCGGCAACAACCGAACCATCCAGCAATGCAATTTGACGCAAGCCGGTAACTGCGAATTCACGACTAATAATAACAACTGCAATCCAGGAATCCAGCTTGCCCATCTCCACAAGCGAGATCAAAACTGCAGTAACCAGCAGCTTGTCTGCGAGTGGATCGAGCAGTTTTCCCAGATTGGTAACCATGTTATTTTTCCGCGCAAGGTATCCGTCAATTCCATCTGTGCTTGCGGCGATGATAAAAATAACAGCAGCAATCAGTTGATTATACGGAAGCAAAAAGCTTCCAAGCTGCAAGGGCTCTGGATAAAATGGAAAATCCACGAGCAGGAACACCATCAAAAAAGGGATTAAGCAAATTCGTGCAAGCGTAATCCGGTTGGGTAAATTCACAAGACGCCCTCCCTCATATCCTCCATTACTCCAAACAATCATCATAATCCCGTTATCATCATCCGGAACATGAAATGTACAGTTTCAATGTCAATCCATATTAACATGATCCCACTATGTAAAAACGCAAAAAATAAAGTCAACCGCTCAAAAGCAAAACCGCTTTAAACGTTCCGGTGACTTCCAGAAGATGTACTGCTTTTCACAAAGTCAGCAAACGATGAGGACTGGACTTGATGCATGACTGCCAGCAATGCACATTTAGTATAATATACGCCCGATACCGTGTCAAAAAACACTTTTGCTACAAAAAGGCTATATTACTTGAAATTTGTATATTGCAAATCCAGAGGCAGATTAGCACCATTTAGCAACTGCATGACTGCTTGCAAATCATTTTTACTCTTACCAGTTACCCGGAGTTGGTCTCCCTGAATCTGACTCTTCACCTTCATCTTGGAATCCCGAATAAGGATATTGATTTTCTTGGCGATGTCCTGATCAATCCCCTGTTTAAAATTCAAACGCTGGCGGACTGTACCAGAAGATGCTGGCTCTACCTTTGCGTAATCAATGTTTTTCAGTGGTAGACCACGCTTCGCCATTTTGGATTGCAGCACGTCAATGACAGCCTTGAGTTTGGTCTCATCATCAGATACGATCGTTAACGCATCTTTATCGAGTTTCAGGCTGCTCTTGCTGCCCTTGAAGTCATAACGAGTGCCAATTTCCTTCTCGGTTTGTGTAACGGCATTTGTCAATTCTTGCAAGTCCATTTTGGACACGATATCAAATGAATTTTCTGAACTCAAACCAGTCACCCTTTCAGTTAATCGTATGTTCTGTAACATTATAGAGGATACCTTAAGCAAAAGTCTAATTTCAAGCTGTTTTACACAAAGAAAAAGCATTTTTGGCTTCCACTTGAGGTGGTTGCCAAAAATGCTTGATGGTCCAGCATCCAACTAATAGCGACTGCGGTTGGGCTGTCTGAACATATCGAGCACACCCAAAACCACATGTGCAAGTCCAAAACCCAATATTCCGTAACCCCAAGCACTTGGAGTCAGGTAATAACCCAGGAGGCTGACAATGATCCCTAAACCCGTTACGATCCAGCTGACTGTCACAGCCATCCACCTCACTTCATCAAAAGTTAACTGCAAGTTAAGACACGATTATTGTCTCCTGCAGTTGACCCGGTTATTCGCTACCAGTGGTACCGTCCGTTGATCCATTTTCAACACCTGTGGAAGAAGTAGTATTACTACTGTCTTCACCAAGCTTCAAACGGATCCGATTGGTTGCCTTGCCATCCGTTACAACTTGCCCGCCAACCTCAATCGTGGTCGCTGCAGCGTAACCGGACTTAATATACATGCCTGCACTATCCAGCTCAAAGGTATAGCTGTCACCGTCGGCTGTATTACCATACTCCAACTTCTCTCCGCTGGAGTTCTCGCCCTTATAAACTTCCAGCCAGCTATGACCTGTGGCTTTAATCGTAACCGTTACAGGTTGCCCTGCACTTCCGTTAACTTTGAAGTTCGTAATATTACCTGATTTCCCATCTTCTGCAACTGTTACAGCAGACGGTGAATTGTCTGCTGGTTCTTCTTGATTTTCTCCGGTCTGTCCGTCCGTTTGACCATCAGTTTGACCGTCCGTCTGTCCTTCCGTATCTGTACCGCCACCGTTACCGCCAGCGTCGCCCTCACCAGTAACGTCAGTACCTGAATCTGTCGCGGGCGGATTAGATGCCTGTCCGTTGTCGGCAGGTTGATCCGGTTTATCCTCAGGCTGTTGTTGACTGTCTGTAATTTTGACTTGATCAAGCCCCGGATTATCTGATTCATCACCCTTGTTATACACCACGTATACATACAACAGTACTACGATCAAAACAGGGAATGTCCACATCAACGCGACAGACATCCACCGATTACTACGCTCAACCGGACGGCTGGAACGCTTCTGAATCACCGGTTCCATCGTTGCTTCCGTCTCTTCTGCGGGTACGTCTTTTTTGTGTCCCTCCAGCAACTCATCAGGGTTCAGTCCCACAGTCTCCGCATAGGTTTTGATGAAAGCACGCACATAGAAGCTGCCCGGTAGCACTTTATAGTCTCCTGCTTCTATGGCCTCCAGATACCTCTTGCGAATTTTTGTCATTTCCTGTACATCGTCAAGACTCATCCCTTTTTGCAGCCGGGCCTCCCTTAACTGCTGACCCAGTTCAGACATGCCATCTCCTCCTTATGTTTATCTCTTGAGTTGTTGCTAATCTATTCCATGATTCCGTACGGTTACTTACAATTCATCGGTGTAGCTAGCCGTAAACGTATCATAAATAATTTCTTCATTCGGATTGTTGCGAAGTTCAATAATAATATCAAAATCATTAAAATCATATTCCGATTCCTGTACAAAAATATCCGGATGTTCGATAACTTTGGTGCTAGGCATGGTCATAATATCCTGCAACAGGTTGTAATGCCGCTCACTGGAGCGAATCGTGCTAACAATACCGTCGATAATGAACACATTATTTGGGTTCAATTCGTCCTCAGAGAGTTGGCTCCTTATGGTCTGACGAAGAAGTGTGGAGGAAACAAACGTCCATCGCTTCATTGCACATACGCTGCCCGCAATAATGGACTCCGTTTTGCCAACACGAGGCATTCCGCGCAAACCAATGACCTGATTGCCTTCCCTCTTAAATACTTCACCCAAAAAGTCCACAAGTAACCCAAGTTCATCTCGTGTGAAACGAAATGTCTTGCGATCATCCGAGTCACGGTCAATGTATCTGCCATGACGCACGGCCAGAATATCCACCAATTTAGGTTGACGCAAAGCCGATACGGTAATGCTGTTTACTTTGCCAAGCATTTCACCAAGCAAACGGATTTTTTCATCATCATCCGATTCAAGCAGCATGCCTCGAGTTTTGCCTTCAACACCGTTAATGGTCAATATATTCACTTCAAGCATCCCCAGCATAGAAGCAATATCGCCTAACAAACCGGGTCTGTTCTTATGTATTTTATATTCCATGTACCATTGTTTAGATTCCATTTCAACACCCCGTAATGCATTATTCCACATTATTCGACAGCAACAGAACGTGTCCACTGGACAACAATCTGAGACATCTTCTAAAAATGGGTCACGTTAATGATATATAAAATGAAAATGAATTACAAGAACAGCTCTGTAATCCGTTTGTAATCATTAGAGAAAAGCCCCCTTGCGGGAGCTCTTCATCTGTAATCTTATGCGTTTTGTTTGGCCAATTTGACCATCAGGCACGCAATCGTACGACGCTCATCTGCATCGCCAACATCCCATAACTCTTTCAATGCCCGGTTGGAATGGTTCGCCGGATCAACTTTCTCATCAAGGAAGTCGCCGATTTCATACGCAAGTTTGTTGATGGTTTCTTCACTCATCCCCATCTTCTCTGCTTGCAGTACGCGGTCACCCAGGAACTTCTTCCATGTGTCAAAACTGGAGAGCACTGTTTTTTCTGTTGACATGATAAATCCTCCTTAGATGACGCATGAGATTTAAAATCAACAGTTGTAATATGTGCTTTCGAGACATTTTATATACGAGCAGTTTGAAAATAATCCGGAAGAGGTCGCTTCTCAGCAACCTTCACCTGTTTCGTTCACAGCCAGTCAAGTTTCTTGGCTTTTTTACGTTAACCAACCGCCATTTGGACTGATGATCTGCCCATTGATATAACCCGATTCAGGGAGGGCCAGAAAATAAACCAGTGATGATATTTCATCAGGTTGAGCAAGTCTTCCTGCCGGAATTTCCTCTTCCAGCATTTTCAGTTCACTCTGATCCAGATGGTTCAGCATGGATGTCTGAACAGCGCCAGGAGCAACCGCATTTACGGTTACTCCTGAAGGTGCGAGTTCTTTCGCAAGCGCTTTGGTGAATGCATTCACCCCACCCTTGGTTGTGGAATACAGCACCTCACAAGAAGCACCAGACAGTCCCCAGATCGACGATACATTAATGATTCGGCCGTACCTTTGGGAGATCATGTGAGGCATCATTTCCTGAGTACACATAAACGTGCCTTTGAGGTTAATCGCCATCACTTCATCCCAGATCTCCTCTGTAACATCAGACAACATCCCATAGTGCGAGATTCCTGCATTGTTCACAAGGATATCTGGCATGAGATTATGCGACTCGAGCTTCTCACGCATGCGCTCAATCTGTTCCCGGCTGCGAAGATCCGCAGACACGGTCATGATTTTTCCACTGCCCTGTTCCATGCACTGTCTGGCAGCTTCATTCGCTGCTTCATGCGATTTCATATAGTGTATAACAACATTCATTCCCACTCTGGCGAAGCGTTCTGCGATAGCCGCTCCAATGCCACCGCTTGCGCCGGTTACCAGTACAGTCATTTCCCCGATTGCCTTCAATTGTCCTGTTCCCCTCTCCATATCAAGGACTCACGACCAGCGATACAGCCAGTTGATCCCAGCGAATATGCTCTCTCAGTCTGAGATTTACATCTTCCAGTGTAATCGATTCATAGAGCGGGAGCATATTGAAGAAATCACCCCCGCGGAATTGCTGACGTGTAAATTCATGCGCAATGTTCTCCGGAGAATTGAGCATACGCAAATAACCACCTATTTTCTTTTTGCGTGCACGTTCAAAATCCGTGGATTCAAACCCTTTTTCTACAATGGCATCCACTTCTTCACGTATACGCGCGAGTAGTTGATCAGGGTCTTTCGTATCACCACCAATGGCTGAAAAAGCATATTGCGGCGAACTGTTATACTCATGTCCAAAGCTGTCCGAGATCAGATCTTCATCGTAGAGCTTCTGAAATAATCGTGTGCTTGAGCCAAACAAAAGATCCATCATTAGCTGCGTTGTCATATCTCGCCGTAACAATTGTTCTCCGGTAAGTCCAACGTCTGTCTCCTTGAATCCAAACAGACATTTGGGCAGTGAAACAGCCAGTTTTGCTTCCCTTCTGACTTCTCCTACCTGCTCAGGCTCCGGTTCGAAGAAACGTTGAATACTTCCCTGTGGCTTATAATCCTTCTGCTCCTGGTTCGATCGAACCATAGCAATGACTTCCTGTGGATCTACACCACCTACCACGAATAAGAGCATATTACTCGGGTGATAGAAGGTGTTATAGCACTCATACAGCATCTCTTTGGTAATCGTACGGATGGATTCCACCGTTCCTGCAATATCGATATGCACGGGATGTTTCTGATACATGGCTTCGATCAGGCCAAAATAAACACGCCAATCCGGATTATCAGCATACATGTCAATTTCCTGTCCGATAATGCCTTTTTCCTTTTCCACATTTTGATCCGTGAAGTAAGGATTTTGCACAAAGTCGACTAATGTTTGTATATTTTCATTCACATATTCGGTCGCTGAAAACAAATAAACCGTCTGATCAAAGCTCGTAAATGCGTTAGCTGAGGCACCGTGAGACGCAAACGTGGCAAAAATATCGCCCGTTGGTTCTTCAAACATTTTATGCTCCAGAAAATGGGCAATCCCATCCGGAACCTTCACTGCTTCCTGTCCTTCCACCTGAAAGTGATTATCCACCGCTCCATACTTGGTTGCAAACGTAGCATACGTTTTCTGGAATCCCGGTTTAGGCAAAATATAGACATGCAGTCCGTTATCCATTACTTCGTAAAATAGTGTCTCCTGCAAATGCTCATACCGAATGCTCTCCACCGATTATTCCTCCTTCTCGTCCCGCAAGAAATAAATCGTATCCAGACGGAATTGTTCTGCCGCCTCACGAACATCTTCCTTGCTAATATGTTCTACCTGAGCCAACAGTTCTTCAGCCGTTCTTTCTTTACCAGACAACTGTCGATTGAAGTCATAAGCGATCATCTCAAAGGCAGAATCCTGCATTTCCTTAAGCAGATTACGGATCATTGCTTTGGTCTGGGACATTTCCAGATCACTGATTGTGCCGCTTTTCATTTCTTCCAGCTGCTGCTTGATGATCGTGACGGCCTTCTCATAATTAGGGATTTCAATCCCGGATTGAATCGTTGCAATGCCCTTATGTCCGTCATATCGCGAAGACGCGTAATACGCCAGGCTTTCTTTTTCACGAACATTTACAAACAGTTTGGAATGAGGATAACCACCGAGAATCCCGTTGTACATTAGTGCTGCGGCATACTGAGGATCTCCATAAGTGATAGATGTACGGAGTCCCATATTGAGTTTTCCCTGACTCACATTCAGTCGCTCAACAACGGTCTCTACTTCCTTATCTCCTCGAACCGCTGCCTGTGTCTGGTAATCGGAGGAGGACGTTCGATCTACATTGAAATGACGCTGAACAAGGTTCTCCACCTCTTCCAGTGTCGTATCCCCTACCACGTACAGATCCATACTCGCCTGTTGCAGCCAATCCTGATAGGACGCAGTCAGTGTGTCAGGCTCAATTCCGGGCAGATCCTTTCGCTCACCCAGTGGGTGAAGACGGTACGGCTCGTTCTTGCACATTTCCTCAATACTGCGTTCAGCGGCATAGCGCATTTTATCATTCACGATGGATTCCAGCTTTTTACGAACAGTCTCTCGCTCTGCTTGTACATAAGACGTCCTGAAATGTCCATTCTCCTGTGCAGGCCGTGTAAGAACCTCTCCAAGAAAGGCAAATGAACGATCCAGTAACTGTTCATCCCCTCCAACAAAGGAATCATTAATGGTATCCATCCGAAACTGTACAATCTGGTAATCCCCGCGTTTATAGACGTCAAAACCAAAACCTGCCCCATACAGATGCTCCAGTTGCTCACGAAATTGTGTTGTTTCCGGATAGGACTCCGTGCCGCGTCGCAGAACAAAAGGTGTCAGCGCTACTTTGGTTACTGTATCTTCCCGTAAGGGAACTCCTGCATATAGCGATATAGCAAACGTTTTGAAACGTTTAGTCGGAAGCACATGTATACGAAACTCTCTATTGCTACCTCGTTCGAATCCTGATGTATTCAAATGTCAAAACCCCTTTACGGCGTCATTTATCATGCAATCGTATTAAGCTAAACGTAACAACCATTTTAACCCATTCAAAAGGCAAGAAGCAACCGAAGTCACGCCTTCCGGTTGCTTCCAACATCATCACATACAAAAAATATGCTGTCCGATTGTTTTCACTTGTGGGCGGGTCCAGATCCATTTGGATGTTGCTGTCCTTGGATTAAAATAATAGAGACATCCGCCGGATGGATCCCAGCCATTCAGAGCCTGCTCCACTGCCTTTTTGGCTTGTGCGTTCGGTTCCAAATAGATCTGTCCGTCCGCTACAGCGGTAAATGCACGTGGCTGGAAAATTACTCCGGAAGGAGTATTAGGGAAACTTGGTGCTTTAACCCGATTCAGAATGACTGCTGCTACCGCCACCTGACCTTCAAAGGGTTCCCCCCGGGCTTCACCATATACAGCGTTAGCCATAATCTTGAGTTCATTCTCTGAGAGACCAAGGGCATTGGCAGATCCCATATTGTCTTGCTCTTTATCTGCCGTATTGTCACTGCCTCCACCCCCACCTGAGGATTCTTTGTGTAGCGGCTGCTCTGTTGGCGACCATTTGGTTGACGCATTGTACAGCTTTAGCTTGGTCTTAGCTCCAACCACACCATCTGCCTTCATGCCAAACTCGGATTGGAACCATTTGACGGATTTCAGCGTGCTGCTGCCAAAATTACTGTCGATCTTACCATTGTAAAATCCCAGGTACTTCAGACGCCCCTGAAGCTCATACACATCTTGACCGTAACTTCCATATTTTACTGTATTGCTGCTAAACGTAGGCAAGGCCTTTTCTTCTATCTGCGGTGTACGCTCTGCTGAACTTTCTTTTGCTGTATTCCCAGGAAGCAAATATCGAATTCCCAATGCGGATATCAGCAAAATAGCAGTGAAAAGCCATAGGTTCATTTTTCGCATCGACTGTGCTCTACCTTTCTCTTGTGGGATTAACAGAATCGCTAAGGTTATTATGACAAGCCTGGTTGCTTCCTATGCACCAAATCATCCGATCTTTGTAGTAGATGGCAAAAATTCATTCTCCTGAAAAGCAAAAAGCCCTCAACCAATACGGTTGAGGGCTTAAATGATTCGTTGTAACAATGTTACACTACGAACTTATTTTATTCTGCTGATACTGTTCAAGTGAAACCAGTACTTCCCTTGGTTTGCTGCCCTCGTAAGGACCGATTACACCCCGGGCTTCCATGGAGTCAATTAAACGCGCTGCACGTGTGTAACCAACCCGCATACGACGTTGCAACAGAGAAACTGAAGCTTGTTTTGCCTCCAGAATAATCTGTACAGCTTGCTCATATAACTCATCCTGTACTTCATCTGCTGCCTGAATGGAGTCATCCACTTCAGGTACAATGGATTCATCATACTGCGCTTCACCTTGACCACGTACGTAGTTTACAATATTCTCGACTTCTTCATCGCTCATAAATGCACCTTGTACACGAACCGGTTTTGATGCGCCCATAGGCATGAACAACATGTCTCCACGACCCAACAGCTTCTCAGCCCCACCCATATCCAGAATCGTTCGGGAATCCACTTGTGAGGATACACCGAAGGCAATTCGCGATGGAATGTTAGCCTTGATTACCCCGGTAATAACGTCAACCGAAGGACGTTGTGTGGCAATAATCAGATGGATTCCGGCTGCACGGGCCATCTGAGCGAGTCGTGCAATGGCATCCTCCACATCTCCGGCTGCAACCATCATCAGATCTGCAAGCTCATCCACTATGACAACGATATAAGGCAGAACAGCAGCAGGATTATCTTTCATCAGATTATTGTAGCCCTCGACGTTACGTGTCCCTGATTTGGAGAACAATTCATATCGTTTCTCCATCTCGACCACAATCTTTTTGAGAGCAAGTGACGCTCGTTTAGGATCAGTTACTACTGGTGCCATCAGATGTGGAATACCGTTATATACGTTCAACTCAACCATCTTGGGATCGACCATCAGGAACTTCACTTCATCCGGCTTGGCTTTGTACAATATGCTGGTAATAATTCCGTTAATACACACCGACTTACCGGAACCTGTAGCACCCGCGACCAGCAAATGGGGCATACGAGCCAAGTTACCAATAATCGTCTGTCCCGAGATATCTCGGCCAAATGCAATGGTCACTTTGGATTCTGCATCCTGGAATGTCGCCGTCTCCATTACCTCACGCATCGTTACAACCGATACCTCACCATTAGGTACTTCGATTCCAATAGCAGACTTTCCGGGAATCGGTGCTTCCATCCGAATATCCTTTGCCGCCAAAGCCAACGCGATATCATCAGTCAGGCTGACAATCCTGCTGACCTTAACACCAATATCAGGCTGGATTTCATACCTTGTAACAGCAGGCCCCCGAACCACTTCAAGTACTTTGGCGCGAACACCGAAGCTCTCCAGTGTAGCTTCCAGCTTGCGTGCTGTCTGCATATAATCCTTCTGGTCACCCGCCTTGCCCCCATTGTTTGGCTTGGCAAGGAGACGGAATGACGGCAGCTTGTACGGCTTAGGAGGTGGCGGTGGTGGTTTCACAGGTTGTGTGTCCTGCCCTTCAGAGGTTGGAGTATCTGATCCCTGCATTGCATCTTGAGGTACTTCTTCTCCACTCTGAATCTCATCCACAGCATTCATCCCGTTCGTACCCGCATCGGATGCAGACCACTCTGTCTCTACCAGTTCATCCGTTATTTTAATGGCATGCTCGCCCTGTTGTACTACGTTCGGATCGGCCAGATCATCCGGGAAAGGATAAGCATCGTCCAGATCATCTTCAATGCTTGCCTCTTCTGCTCTGACGTGCTCGAAAAAGTCTCGAATGATCGGCGCTGAGTTAGGTTTAGCCTGAACAGGAACACGTGATGAAGCTGATTTGTTCGCTACATCTTCGGTCGCATCCTGCCACGCCTCTACATTGTGATCTTGTTCAGCACGGTATACAATCTGTTCCGTTTCTACCGAATCGGCCTCATCCATTTCAGGTCCTGATGTCGTCTGTTCCCGATTAGCTCCCCATTTTCCAAAAAGTTGGAAGAATATTGGCGCTTTACGTTTTGGCAGATGCTGTTCCTCTAACTCATCCTCATACTCGTCTTCGTCATCTTCAACAGGAACAGGTACCACTTTACGAGCGTTACCTTTCTTCCTTCCATCAGATGCTGAAGCAGAACGTGCAGAGGGCCTCGACTCCAGCTTCTTGTACATCGAACTCCCGGCATCCCAAATCTTGGTTCGGAATATTCGAATCAAATCCACATAAGATAGACTTGTAATCAGCATAAAACTGATCACAAACATGACAATCATGATAAGTCTCGCCCCAAGGCTGCCGAACAGCCAGAGGAAAAGAGCAAATTGCCCAGCTCCGAGATAACCACCGCTGATGTCCTTGTTAAGCATAGAGTCCCTCTCACCTGGCGCAGCAGGGGTTAGCAACTCGGTTTGCATATCATTATGTACCTGTGTAATCACAGCACCAGGCTCAAGCGCACCAACCGGAATGAGCTTCTGGTGCATTGCAGAGACGGTACTCATCAGGGTTAAGGCAAAAACCAGCAAAACCAGTCCTGTTTTGCGTGTGGTCCAGCCACTCGGCCATTTCCGGTGAATCATCACCATGAGACCATAATAAATACCAACAAGTGGAATCGCAAAATAAAACTTACCAAGCATCAGTCCGAACATCTTGGAAAGCGAACGTCCAACGGTGGCTTCACCCGATAATGCTATGACAGCAAGGGTAATAAGCACAATCCCGTAAATTTCATATTTTAAAACGCCGCTAAAACCAGCGCCCTTTTTTTTCCTCTTTTTTCTTCTGGCCAAAATCAGGTCACCCCCAGAAGAATATTATACCATACAAATATAATCCGTACATATGTTCTTTTTCTGCTCAATTTGTCTGAATTCGTCGCGTTATGCTGATCCCAAGTTACCTGAAAGCGGAATGGTTGAACCTGGCATATTAGCAGGATTGAGATAGGCTTCAAGTGGACAATCCAGCAAACGTACAATAACAGCTTCATTGTCATTTACAGGTCTCACCTGCATTAATAAACCATTCATCTTGATCTCCCTTGTATCTTCGCCCTCTTTCCACATTCCCGACCAGAGTTGTTCCGGGGGCATCACTGTATATAACGTCATTGGGTATAACCTCCCGCTTGTAGGGTCTGTCTCTTGTCTCCTATGAGCTGATTTAACTGGGCAATGGCTTGTCCAATACCGCCTACCGCATCCATCAATCCATATTTAACGGCATCTGCGCTTCCTACAGCTGTACCGATGTCCCGATTCAACTCACCAGTCTTAAACATCAGTTCTTTGAACATCTCTTCAGAGATATTCGAATGAGAAGTCACGAACCGAACAACCCGCTCCTGCATTTTCTCCATATATTCAAACGTTTGAGGTACACCAATGACAAGGCCATTCATCCGAATCGGATGGATCGTCATCGTTGCACTTCCGGCAATCAGGGAATACGTTGAAGCTACAGCAATCGGTACTCCAATGCTATGCCCGCCTCCAATGACCACAGTAACCGTAGGTTTGCTCAGAGAAGCGATCATCTCTGCAATGGCCAGACCGGCCTCCACATCTCCACCTACCGTGTTCAAAATGATCAGAATACCTTCAATACGCTGATTTTGTTCTGCGGCCACCAGCTGTGGAATGATATGCTCATACTTTGTTGTTTTATTTTGTGGCGGCAAAATCAAATGCCCTTCGA
Source organism: Paenibacillus amylolyticus (assembly GCF_050990605.1). Classification (GTDB taxonomy): domain Bacteria; phylum Bacillota; class Bacilli; order Paenibacillales; family Paenibacillaceae; genus Paenibacillus; species Paenibacillus amylolyticus_H. Next base: position 2,336,758 of record NZ_CP158832.1, on the reverse strand, counting down.
CCTGTCCAATAATGGTCATACAGAAAATATTCGATTCACCTGCAGGCGACTGTGTCTGCCCAAATTGCTGAACAGTCTCTGTCACGGGAGAGATGGCCTTGTCCTCCTGAATCGGAATCTCCGGCGCTTCAACTTCCGGTTGATTGGATCTTGACGCCTGTTTGCCATTCATACGTTCATTCATTTCAATAATCCCCTTCTCCAGAAACATTTAATGTATTTCCTTAGTATGGGGATTTTTCCAACCGCCTTATACCCGCTACATCAAATTGCTTCACATATTGATCCTATTGCAGATCTTCCTGAAAACGCAAAAAAAGCCCCTTCTCTACGAGGAACCGTCCAATATTACTCGTAGAGAAGGGGCGACTGTGTGCCTGAATATATGTTTTTGTTTAGCCTATTTTAAACTTCCATAATGATTGGCAAAATCATCGGTCTACGACGAGTTTGCTCATACAGGAAGCGTCCCAGTGCATCTTTAACATTCGTTTTGAGTGAAGCCCACTCGTTAACGTTCTCACTCATCAACTTCTGCAATGTGCTGCTAACGATCCGGTTGGCCTCATCCAGTAGTCCTTCCGATTCACGTACATACACAAATCCGCGAGAGATGATGTCAGGACCGGAAACAATTTTTCCATCCTGTTTGCTCAGTGTTACCACAACAACAAGGATACCATCTTGTGACAACAATTTGCGGTCACGAAGTACAATGTTACCCACATCGCCTACACCCAAGCCGTCGATCAACACATTACCTGCAGTAACTTTACCTGCTCTGCGTGCTGCTCCACCTTGAATTTCAATCACTTCACCGATATCCGTGATGTAAATGTTCTCAGGTTCCACCCCTACAGATTCAGCAAGAACTGCGTGGCGACGCTGCATACGGAATTCACCGTGAATTGGCAAGAAGAATTTCGGTTTCATCAGGTTGAGCATCAGTTTCAGCTCTTCCTGGCTACCGTGACCAGATACATGGACACCACTGTTAGCACCGCTGTAATGCACGTTAGCACCCAGACGGAACAGTTCATCAATCGTACGGCCTACATATTTTTCATTACCTGGAACTGGTGTTGCTGCGATAATGACAGTATCACCTGGCAGGATGTCCACTTTACGGTGTGTGGAACGAGCCATACGTGTCAGTGCTGACATTGGCTCTCCTTGACTTCCTGTGCAGAGAATCACGACACGATCAGCTGCCATCTTGCCTACTTCTTCAGGTTCAATGATCATGCCATCCGGAATCTCAAGATAACCCAGTTCTGAAGCAATACCCACCACATTCACCATGCTGCGTCCGATAACTGCAACTTTACGTCCAGTCACTTCTGCTGCATTGATCACTTGTTGGATACGGTGTACGTTGGAAGCAAATGTAGCTACAACAACACGTTGACTCGCTTTACGGAAGATATCTTCCAGAACGATACCGACATTTTTTTCCGAAGGTGTGAATCCAGGTTTCTCAGCGTTCGTACTGTCAGACAACAGCGCTAGCACGCCATTTGTTCCGATCTGTGCCATACGCTGAAGATCTGCATATTGACCATTGACTGGAGTATGGTCGAATTTGAAGTCACCTGTGTGAACAACTGCACCTTCCGGTGTTTCTACACATACACCAACAGAATCCGGAATACTATGGTTAGTAGCGAAGAACGATGCTTTCAATGCAGTTCCAAGTTGAATCTCGGAATCCGCATCAATCAGAATACGTTTTGTTTCACCCAGCAAGTTCGCTTCTTTCAACTTGTTTTCTACAAGTCCAAGCGTCAGTCTTGTTCCGTATACAGGAACATTCAGATGTTTGAGAACGTATGGAAGACCACCAATGTGATCCTCATGTCCGTGAGTAAGGATGATTCCTCTTACTTTGTCACGGTTCTCAGTCAGGTAAGAAATGTCAGGGATGACAATATCAATACCAAGCATATCTTCTTCCGGGAATTTAAGACCAGCATCTACGACTACAATGTCGTTGGCGTATTGGATGACGTACATATTTTTACCAATCTCGCCTACGCCGCCCAAAGCAAAAATCATCAGTTTATCGTTATTATTTTTCTTAGACAAATGAATCTAAACCTCCTATGGTAGTTGGACGTCGTACCTTATTATTTATTGTAAGTTAAGAAAAGTAGTCCATACATCACATACCCATCTATCGGGATGAATGCAAAAGAACACCTTTATTCACGATATTTGGAAGAAGTTCTTCGAAGTTATTCCCTTTTGACCAACAAGTTGGATTTGAAATTTCCTCTTAGCCGTTCCTTCCTTTTTCACCGCAAAGCTACACCACAAAACGATGTGGCTTTCAATTTCAAAAAAATACCGCACCCAGTCACTTGACATCATTATACATGATTAAAAACAAAAAAAACAAGTCACTCTCTCGTTAACCTGTAGGTTTCCCCTTAGCAGTGAAAAAGAAACCTCACATTACTCGTAAAAAAAAGAACCGCAGCCTCTACAAAGAGGAGCGGTTCTTTTACTGATCTGAAGGATGTTCCCATAGTTAATAAAATAGTCCATATACAACCAAAATGATTACAAATTAAGCAATTTTTTGATATAAACTTGTTCCTCTTCCGTTGGCGGAATAAGAGGCAACCGTACGGAGCCCACGGCTAGACCACGCAATGTCAGCGCATATTTCACCGCTACCGGGTTCGGCAGAGGCTGAGGACACTCAAACAGCCCTTTAAACACTGGGAACAGCTGCTGATGAATCTGAGCAGCCTGAAGAGGCGCTCCGCCATAGAAGGCGTCAATCATTTTCTTCATTTCTGCGCCTACGACATGACTGGCCACGCTGACAATTCCATGTGCTCCAACCGCAATCGCTGGTAAGCCTGAAGCATCATCTCCGGAATAAACTCTGAAATCTTCTGGAGCACTTGCTGCAATCAGCGTAACCTGCTCCATAGACGCACATTCCTTCGTAGCGACGATGTTAGGAATCTGTGCAAGACGAAGCGTTGTGGCTGCAGACAGGCTGGTTACTGTACGCCCAGGCACGTTGTAGAGCATAACTGGCAGCTTGGTTGAGTTTGCAATTGCTTCAAAATGCTTGAACAAACCTTCTTGACTCGGTTTGTTGTAATACGGAACAACCAACAATATGCCATCCACTCCGGCACGTTCAGCTTCCTGTGTCAAATGGATGGAATGTGCCGTGTTATTGCTTCCCGTTCCAGCTATAATTTTGCACCGACCGGCAGCATGTTTCACTGCAAATTCGAATAATTGAACTTTCTCAGTATCACTAAGTGTTGGAGACTCCCCTGTTGTTCCAGAAACTACAAGCGTCTCCGACTTTTGATCTACAATCAGATAGTCGATTAGACGTGCCGTTTCCTCCCAATGAATCTCTCCTTGTTCATTGAACGGAGTGACCATTGCTGTAATCAATCTTCCAAAGTCCAATTCGATTCCTCCTTCAAAACAGGTTTGGCTCCTCTAACTTCATTTATTTATAAATGAAGTTCGAATGAGGCGTGAAGTGCCCTCAAGGCCTGAACCATATCTTCTTTTTTTACGAGCACCCAGATCGTTGTATTCGAATCTGCCGATTGCAGGATCTGAATGTCTGCGAGTGTCAAGGACTCAACGATACGAGCCATAATTCCAGGTACACCATTTATACCTCCGCCAATGACGGACACTTTGGCACAACCGGACAGGCTTTGTGGCTTGAGACCTATCTCCTGTAATACATGTATGGCTTTCTCGGAATCACTGTCAAAAACAGTATAGACAACTCCCGAGGGGGTAACATTAATAAAATCAACGCTGATCGAATTTTCAGCCATGGTTTTGAATACTTTTAGTTGCAATCGATCTGCACCACCAGGCACATCCACCGTAATTTGCGTTACATTGCTTACGTAGGCGATGCCTGTTACATAACGGTCAACTATGCCTGTCTGCACATCCTGGAATCCTTCCGGATGCGTAACCAGCGTTCCTTCCGTGTCTGCAAAAGTAGATCTTACCCGCACTGGAATCTGGGATTGCATCGCAATCTCAACCGCACGTGGATGGATTACCTTGGCCCCGTGGTGGGCCATGTTACAGATCTCTGCATAACTCACAACAGTCAGTGGGCGTGCATCCTCAACAATTCGCGGATCAGCGGTGAGTATCCCGTTCACATCTGTGTAGATATCCACCATTTCGGCACGTAATGCTGCACCGAGAGCTGTTGCAGAGGTATCGCTTCCCCCACGACCCAGTGTCGTGAAGTCTCCGTTCTCCGTCTGCCCCTGGAATCCGGTTACAATAACGACACGGCCAAGCTGAAGCTGCTCCAACACACGAACAGGACGGACATCCAATATCCGGGCATTCCCGAAATTGTCGTCCGTCACAAAGCCTGCTTGTGCACCGGTCAGCACTGTAGTTGGAATGCCTTCATGTTCGAGTAAACTGCTCAACGTTGTCGCAGATATGATTTCACCACAGCACAGCAGTAAATCCTTTTCACGTGCGGATAGTGCGTTTCCGTTCTGTGCAGCCCAGTCCAGCAACGTATCAGTCGCATATGGCTCGCCGCGGCGCCCCATCGCAGACACAACGATGACCAGACTCAATCCTGCTTCAAGTTCACGTTTAACGTGACGGAGCACATGCTCTCTCGCCTGAACAGTGGAGAGGGACGTGCCTCCGAACTTCTGTACCATGATACGCATCTTTATTCCTCCATTTGTGTACGCAAGAAGACTGGACACGGGTCAAATCAACAAATGGATCACTCTAGGGAGCGTTCTGATGCGATAATTTCAGCATTTTATACGGCATTCCATGCCGCTCCTTTTTTTGTAATTGTCTGGGACAATCGCAAATTAAAGGCCGCGGATGTTATCGAGGTCATGACGCATACATTCACAATAGACCTCTCCCGCTTGCTTAAGCTGTACTGCCCGCAAGCAGGAATGCCTTATATACAGGAACGTGGACATAGTAGCTGTTCAATCCAGCATATCGTCCCCCATGATTTTCTTTGTCTCTCGAACCCTTCATTTCTCCAAGCGCATAAACGTTGTCACCGAATCATTGTTCCATCAAGCCTGTGAAGAACGCTCCACAATCATCGGCTGCAACTGTTTGCCCTCAAGAGCACTCCAGCAAGCCTCTGGAATCAATTCCATTTTGGCGACTAACGAGTTTGGTTTTTTCATTGGATCGTCCTGCCCAAATGGCACAAAATACAAGTATTTTGCCACGAGCAATTTGGCGATATTTGCAGCATTCAATCCCAGACCGTCATTCGTGGAAATCGCGAGCACAAGCGGACGCTGATTGCGCATCTGCGCTTTGGCTGCCATTAGCACTGGACTGTCGGTCATCGCATTAGCCAGCTTGCTTGTTGTATTCCCTGTGCATGGAGCAATAACCAGCACATCAAGCAGCTTGGAAGGCCCTAATGGCTCCGCTTCAACAATTGTAGAAATGATATCATTACCTGTTATATCTTTCAACTGTTTTTGCCAATTTTGCGCCGTACCGAAGCGTGTATCCGTCGTCAGAACCGAATTCGAAATAATCGGAATAACGTTCGCACCTTCAGCTACGAAGCGGCTAATTACCGGCATAACCTCTTCAAACGTACAATGAGAACCCGTAATTGCATAACCTACCGTTTTTCCCTGCCAGTTCATGATTTAACCTCCCGTGCGTTCTGTTCTTCCAAAAGCAAACGGATCAACGCGTCGGCAATAATGCCGCCAGCCGTTTTGGGAGCAACAATGCCGGGGAGGCCAGGCGCAAGTAGCGCTTTGATACCGCGTTTGTCAGCATACCTGAAATCACAGCCGCCAGGAGCGGATGCGAGGTCGATAATGACAGCCTTTTGCGGCATTCTGGACAGGATTTGTGCTGTGATTATCATAGTCGGTATCGTATTAAAAAGCAAGTCAACTTCCCCGGTTTGAGCGGCCAAATCCGTTGTCATGAAAGGCTTCCAGCCCATTATTGTAGCGCGGGCAGCATCCTCTTCCCGCCTGATTCCCACCCGTACATTTGCTCCAAGTCCCTGCAATGTTTTGGCCATTGTGAATCCTGTTCGACCAATGCCAAGCACAATGCATTCCGAACCATGGATTGTGAAGTCCGTCTCCCGAATAGCTATGGCGATGGCTCCCTCAGCTGTTGGAATAGAGTTGTAAAGTGCAATATCATCACGATCAAGTACTTCAACAAGTCGCAGCCCATTTTCAAGACAAAGTTCGCGCAAGAACGGTTTAGCCATACCTGTGAACACAATACAATGCTCCGGTAATGCTGCAATATGTTCCTTTTTCAAATAGATCGGCGTATCACTGAATGAAGTGCTTACTTTTCCCTGATCATCGCAACCGACGACAGGCAGTACCAGTACATCTGCGGAAGCAAACACTTCGTCCTCCAGTTCCTGGTGCTCGATCCCTGGAATGGAACGCTCTATTTTATCGAAACCCACCACACTTACCGTTGCGTCCAGCTCAGCGCACTTTTGAATGACTTCAAGCTGCCGCGCATCTCCGCCCAGGACTACAATCCGGACTCCGGTCAGCATCGGGACGTCACTCCTTTCACCACATGTATGCCTTATCGTATGCAGGGGCCCACATGGGGGTGAAAACAATAATTCCATTCCACCGTCCGTTTCTCAAATGTAAAAAAGAGCCGCCCCTGTCAGGGACGACTCTAAATAATGGGATTATTAACCTGCTTATTTCCCGGTATGACCGAATCCGCCTTCGCCACGTACCGTTTCCGAAAGTTCATTCACTTCAGTCAATTCAACCGCAGGCACGGTCTGGAAGACGATCTGTGCGATGCGCTCTCCCCGTACAATCGTGAACGGTTCCTGACCCAGATTAATCAACAGCACTTTAACTTCTCCGCGATAGTCCGCATCAATGGTACCCGGTGTGTTGAGGCAGGTAATTCCATGTTTGAAAGCCAGTCCGCTCCGTGGACGGATCTGTGCTTCCAATCCAGCAGGCATTGCCATCGCAAGTCCGGTTGGAATCAGCGTACGCTGACCCGGCTGCAATACAACATCTTCCTGAAGTGCGGCTACTACATCAAAGCCGGATGCCAGCTCCGACATTTTTTGAGGCAGTTTAATATCTTCATTGCCCGGCAGTTTCTGTATTTGAACGTAATGCAACAAAATCATCCCTTCTCAATCCAGCGATCGTCTTATCTGAAGCGCCAACCATGGCAAGTGCAAAAGGCTCAGCAAACATCAGATCAAGTACCGCGTTAATATCGTCCATGGTAACTTGCTCAATTTTGGTGATCATCTCATCCAGCGTATGGTGTCTGCCCAGCATGAGCTCGTTTTTGCCCAGACGGTTCATGCGGCTACCTGTGCTTTCCAAGCTTAGAATCAAGCTGCCCTTCAGCTGTTCTTTACCTTTACGAAGTTCATCTTCGGACAAGCCGTTTACAGCCAAGTCGCACAGTACCTCTTTGGTCAGATCGAGCACTTCTTTGGTCTGTTTCGGTGCTGTACCCGCATATATCGTGAAAAGTCCGCTGTCCGCATGAGAGCTATGATAGGAATACACGGAATACGCAAGCCCCCGTTTCTCACGAATTTCCTGGAACAGTCTGGAGCTCATGCCTCCACCAATGGCGTTATTCAGAACAACCATAGCGAATTGCAGCGGATCTCCGATTTTACAGCCCGGGAACGAGATACAGATATGATTTTGTTCCGTTTTCTTTTTGTGAAAGAGTTGTCCGCTTTGGAAGGCTGGCATCGTGACTGCTTCCGTTACTCCATTTACATCAAAAGCACCAAAATGCTTCTCCATCAGATCGATTACACTGTCATCAATATTACCTGCGATACTAATAACCGTGTTCTCAATCGTATAGTGCTCCTTCATATATGCACGCAGATGGCTGGAATCCATCGCTTTGAGACGTTCTTCCGTACCCAGAATAGGGTATGCGAGCGGATGCTCACCATAGGCGGCCAAGGCCATCAGATCATGAACCATATCATCAGGTGTATCTTCATACATCGAAATCTCTTCCAGAATAACGTTTTTCTCCTTGATCAGTTCACCATCATCCATCTTGGAGCGGAAAAACATATCAGACAACACATCAACCGCAATCGGCAAATGTTCATCCAACACTTTAGCATAATAACATGTGTATTCTTTGGAAGTGAATGCATTCACGTTACCGCCAATCGCATCGAACTGCTCCGCAATCGCCTTGGCATCATAACGATCTGTCCCCTTGAACAGCATGTGTTCAATAAAATGTGATACTCCGTTACTTGCAGGTTGCTCATTGCGCGAACCTGTCTTGACCCATATTCCGAAAGACACAGAACGGCAGGTCGGTATCTGTTCCATGACAACTCTGAGGCCATTGCCCAGCTGAATTTTTTTCATGGTTGGCCCTCCTACATCTCTATAATTGCCTTGATCTCAACCTTGAATTGAAATCGACATTTGGTTCCAACTTTTTGATATTAACAAAAAAACAACGTTCACTCAACCGCAGCGGTATTTACACGTTCCGAAGACAACGTCTCACTTACCGTTCCGAGCACGAGACCTTTGGCCCGAATGGATTGAATCATACCCTTTAAAGCTCCCGAAGAAGCAGCGGTAGGGTGCATTAGAATTAGCGTGCCTGCCTCTGTATTTTTCGCTATTTTGGCAACAACGGCATCCGAGCTTGGCTTACGCCAATCCACAGTATCTACTGTCCATAACACGGTTTGCAATCCCATGGAAGAAGCAATGTCAACAGTCTTCTGATTAAAGTCACCCGAAGGCGGAGCGAACCAGCGATTCTCTACCCCCAGTGTTTTATGGAGCAGATCCTGGGTTTTGCTAATTTCCAGCTTGGCCCGTTCCGCGCTCAATCGACTCATATTAGGGTGAGAATATGCATGATTGGACATCTCATGTCCACGCTTCTGAATTTCTTTGGCCAGTTCAACGTTTTTGCTTAGCCAACTTCCATCCAGAAAAAAAGTAGTCTTCACTTTCTCGGCATCCAGCGTATCCAGCATCGGTTTAATGTATTCGTTCCCCCAGGCTACATTAATCATAAAAGAAACCATCGGTTTGTTCGCATTCCCCCGATAGATCGGATGTGCACCCAAATCTTTAAGCTGGATCTCCGGCTCAATCTGACGGTAGACATACGCTATTTTGGTATTAAACGTTCCACTCAGCGCCTTACGGTATGTCGCTTCCACATCAATCTCCATGCCATTATAACCAGGAATCGCTTTCCATACCCGATCCACTCTGGCATTCACCGGAGCAATTTTCGTTTCAGCCGCTTTATCCCGAATCGCAGACAACAGCGCATCTTCTCCATTTGCCTCTTTAAACATGTCAAAAGCATTTTGCGTACCTGGCCCATCACGGATCTCCGTAATGTATGTACGTACACTGCCAACTTGTCCGATCAATATGACCGCAGTCACACCCGCCAGAACAGCCGCCAGCTTTTTGGATTGGTTTCTCACAGCTCCATCCTCCCGCCGTCTTTGTCCCCATCATATGAGGACAAGGGCAAAAATATGAATGATAAGCTATGGTTTCATCCTTGCTTTACATATTTAAACGTTAAAAAAAGAGCCAGAAATTCACATTCTGTCTCTTCATTCAATCTATCCATTTATAACGTGTAGCTTCGTATCCTAGGATTGAGCCGGAGCTTCAGCAGTCAAAACTGCTTTACGGGACAAGTTGATTCGACCTTGTGGGTCAATTTCCGTTACTTTTACCGTAATGGAATCACCGATCGCTACAACATCTTCCACTTTGGCAACACGTTCAGTTGACAGTTGCGAGATGTGTACCAGACCTTCTTTGTTCGGAAGTACTTCAACAAATGCACCGAATTTCTCTACGCGTTTTACTTTGCCAACATAAATCTCGCCGACCAATACTTCACGCACAATACCTTCGATGATCGCTTTGGCCTTATCATTCATCTCCTGGTTGGAAGAAGCGATAAAGACACGTCCATCCTGTTCAATATCAATTTTAACACCGGTTTCTTCGATGATTTTATTGATAATTTTACCACCTGCACCGATCACATCACGGATTTTGTCCGGATTGATATACATCGTTGTAATTTTAGGTGCATATTGTGATAACTGCTCACGTGGCGTATTCATCACTTCAGTCATTTTGCTCAAGATATGCAAACGACCTTCTTTGGCTTGAGCCAATGCTTCAGACAAAATTTGACGATCGATACCATCAATTTTGATGTCCATTTGAATCGCGGTTACACCTTCAGGTGTTCCGGCTACTTTGAAGTCCATGTCACCGAGGTGATCTTCCATACCTTGAATATCACTCAGAATGGATACATGATCTCCATCTTTGATCAGACCCATAGCTACACCCGCAACTGGAGCTTTGATTGGTACACCTGCATCCATCATCGCCAGTGTGCTGGCACAGATACTTGCCTGGGAAGTTGAACCGTTGGATTCCAGAACTTCAGATACCAGACGAATTGTGTATGGGAAGTCTGTTTCGGAAGGGATGACTTTGGAAAGCGCACGCTCACCCAGAGCACCATGTCCGATTTCGCGACGGCCTGGAGCACGTAATGGACGAGCTTCACCTACGCTGAATGGTGGGAAATTATAGTGATGCATGAAACGTTTCGTTTCTTCAAGGCTGATTCCGTCCAAAATCTGAACATCGCCCAGTGCACCAAGGGTACAGATGCTAAGTGCTTGCGTTTGACCACGTGTGAACAAACCTGAACCGTGCGTACGTGGCAGCAGGGAAGTATCACATTCAATTGGACGAATCTCAGCAAGTCCACGTCCATCTGGACGAACTTTATCATGCGTGATCAGACGGCGCACTTCTTCTTTAACGATATCGTGCAGGACTTCCTTCACGTCTTTAAGCAATTCTGGACTTTCAATATATTTCTCTTCGAAGTGAGCAACCGTTTCGTCATTCACTAGATCGATTGCATCTTGACGAGCATGCTTCTCGGCAATTTTAACGGCTTCAATCAGACGAGCACTAGCGAATTCACGCACACTGCTGTTGACTTCAGCATTAACGGCATGCAACTTAACAGCCATTTTCTCTTTACCAGCAACTTGCACGAGTTGTTCGATTACCGCAACAATGTTTTTGATCTCGTCATGTCCGAACATGATTGCTTCAAGCATTACCTCTTCCGGTAATTCGTTAGCTTCAGCTTCAACCATCATGATGGCATCCTTAGTTCCTGCAACCACCAGCTCAAGTTCACTGACTTCAAGCTGTGCAATCGTTGGGTTAATGATGAACTCGCCATCAATACGTCCAACTTTCACGCCACCAATAGGTCCGCTGAATGGAACATCCGAAATGCTCAGTGCTGCTGATGTACCGATCATTGCAGCGATTTGCGGTTCGCAGTCTTGGTCCACACTCATAACAATGTTCAGAACTTGTACATCATTCCGGAAGCCTTCCGGGAACAATGGACGAATTGGACGGTCTGTCAGACGGCTGGAAAGAATTGCTTTCTCACTCGGTCTGCCTTCACGTTTAATAAATCCACCCGGAATTTTACCTACAGCATACAATCTTTCTTCATAGTTCACCGTTAATGGGAAAAAGTCCAAATCTTTCGGCTCACTTGATGCTGTCACGGTACACAATACCACGGTATCCCCGTATGTTACCTTAACCGCAGCATTAGCCTGCTTGGCCAAACGCCCGGTTTCAAACGTAAGCTTTCTTCCGCCAAGCTGCATTTCAACACGCTGTTCCATGAAATTCCTCCTTTTATTCGTCCTAACTCAATGGATTCTGCATATTCACAGTATTTCCTGCTTGTCCTGCATTCATTAGCTATGTAAGATCCTGCAACATGCTAATCTGCACAACAAAAGCTCCTCACGGAGCCCCATCTACAAATATATGGCAACATGTTCATCTACAAAACAACCCGGCTGTAAGTTCCGCTTGTCCTTTTAGACAAAAGAATGACGGATAACAGCCAGGTTGGTTTTGAAAACATGTACGATAATTAACGACGCAATCCGAGTTTTTCGATCAGTGCGCTGTAACGTTTAACATCTTTGTTTTTCACGTAAGCCAAAAGCTTACGACGTTGACCTACCATTTTCAAAAGTCCACGACGTGAGTGGTGGTCTTTCTTATGCGTACGCAAGTGGTCTGTCAAACTTCTGATGTTTTCCGTAAGGATAGCAACTTGCACCTCTGGAGATCCTGTATCGGACTCGTGAGTTTTGTGCTCGTCGATCAGTTGTTGTTTACGTTCTTGAGTCAATGCCATCCTGTTCACCTCCTTCAATATAATCGCCATTAGCCTCGTCACCGCCGGTGAGAGCAAGCAACCAAGCCAAGGTTAATGTTGTCTCAATCGACAACGTAGTACAGTATATCATAATTGCCTAGTTAAAGTAAATGTAAACATGCATTTAAACCTGAACCTTTAAGATAACAGGCGGCCGGCTGTTAATGCATCTTCACGAATCTGGCTAATCAATGCATCAATGGAGTCAAACTTTCGTTCTGCACGAATATAGTGAACGAGCTCAACCTTTAGTTCCTGGTCATACAAGTGTCCATCAAAATCAAGCAGGTGCACTTCAAACGTAGGTTTCATCCCGCTTTCATGAAACGTAGGTTTCACACCAAGATTCATGACGCCATGCAGTTCCTGTTCGCCATACTGCACACGAACAGCGTAAACACCCTTCGACGGGGTAACGTAATGATCCGTGAGTTCAAGGTTGGCCGTAGGAAATCCAATGGTTCGTCCACGCTTCTCCCCGTGAATGACAGTCCCTCTGATGCTGTAAGGTCGGCCAAGCCACTGACTGGCCTCATCCATCTCCCCACGCTTCAACAGGCCACGAATGAGAGAACTGCTCACTTTTTCACCGTTTAACAAAAACGGAGGAACGGTTTCCACCGTCATCTCTCCTTCTCCCAAAGTACGAAGAAGTTGTTCATCCCCTGCACCTTTATGACCAAAACGGAAGTCAAAACCCACCACCGCTGTTCGTGTCTGAAGAGGAATCAACAAGTCGTGTACGAATTGTTGCGGCGTGAGCCGTGAGAAATCTTCATTGAACTCCACCACATAGAGTACATCAACGCCCATTCCTGCCAAGATGTCTTCTTTATCTCTCAAGGGAGTTAAATAACCCTCGTAATCCCCTTTGCGCATAACTTCCTTCGGATGTGGATGAAAGGTCATGACCGCTGCCTGCATGCCCGTTTCCCGTGCAATGCGGACAGCTGATAAAATGACACTTGCATGTCCGAGATGCAGTCCGTCGAATTGACCAATAGCAAGCACTTGGGGCAGTGTGCTCAGCTCAGTCGAATGTAACGTCTGCGGATAGGTTAGCATTACGGTTTTCACAATCATTCACCTGCATTTCACTAGATAGGCCAAGCTTGAGCATCACCACAACTCCAAGCCCGAAACCTCTTTATTCCGGCAAAAAGACTTTAACTGCCCTCACCGTTGGTTTTAATTCATCCCGTTCAAATATCCCCAGAAACGTACCATCCTGAGCATACAACCGCAATAAACCAGGTTGCTCTACAGGCGGTTCCAGAAGACGTGCAGACAGTTTCTGACCTTGAAGTGCTCCTTTGGTCTGCTCTTCTCCAACCTTGTGGGCCGGAATTGAAGCAATAGCCTCGTCAACAGGAATCAGCGCCTCCGCCAAAGTCCCGTCAGCCATAAGTTGTTCCACTTCTTCAATACGAAGACAACGATCTGCAGAGATACCTGCCGATATCGTACGCTCCAGTTGAACCATGGTCGATGGATATCCGAGTTGCCTGCCAATGTCTACACACAATGTCCGAATATAGGTACCTTTTGAGCACAAGGCCCGGAAGGATATATCGGTGGTCTCACCCTGAGTCTCAATCCCAGTAAGCTCAAGCTCATAGATTGTGACCTCACGGCTCTTACGCTCTACCGTTTTCCCTTCACGAGCAAGCTCATAAAGACGTTTGCCGTCTACCTTTACCGCAGAATACATGGGTGGCACCTGTGAGATCCTGCCCAGGAACTGCTCAAGCACCTGTTGAACCTGTTCCTGCGTTACTTTCACAGTTGTTTCAGCCCGTTCAATAACTTCCCCTGTCATATCCTCTGTGTCAGTAGACAGTCCCAATCTGAGCGTAGCCAGATATTCCTTCGGAAGCTCCTGCATGTACTCCACCACACGTGTCGCCCGTCCAAGACAGAGCGGCAGAACGCCTGTAACTTGTGGGTCAAGTGTGCCCGTATGCCCAATGCGCTTCATTTTGAGAATGCGACGCATTTTGGCTACAACATCATGAGAAGTAAATCCCGCCGGTTTATATACCGGAAGTACACCTTCAAATGGCTTTACCATTGTAAATTCACCTGCTTCAGTACTTTTGCAACAATATCATCAAGTCTGCCTGCCAGACGACATCCGGCTGCGAGCACATGCCCGCCTCCGCCAAAGGTCTGTGCTAGTGCAGCAACATCAATCTTGCCAGCTGAACGCAAAGAAACCTTGACTGCATTCTCGTTGATGACTTTGAAAAAGATACCAACCTCCACGCCCTGAATGTTTCGCGGATAGTTCACTACCCCTTCAAGGTCTTCATTAGCTGCTCCGCAAGCCACCATATCATCTGGTGTAATAACAACCCAGGCTATCTTTCCATCATCTGTCATCTGCAGGCTTGACAGGGCTTGATTCAAAATCCGAACCTGGGGAAGAGTCACCTGCTCTAACAACGTCTGGGCGAGATAGGGTCCATCCACACCATGTTCAAGCAGTCTGGATGCCGTTGTCATTACATTAGGACTGGTGTTGGCATAGCGGAACCCACCTGTATCCGTAAGTAATCCTGTATAAACTGCCGTCGCAACATCTTTATCCCATGTTATTTGGAACAGGTTAAGAAAATCAAACAAAATTTCAGCCGTTGCAGCAGCATCTGACTTAATGATGTTGACTGTACCATAACCGTCATTCGTAGGGTGATGATCGATATTCAGAATAACAGCATCTTCTTCGAAATAATGACGTGTCAAACCTACTCTGGCAAAGTCTGCACAATCCACACAGATAACCGCTTTATATTTTCGCTGCGGTGGTTGTTCGGTCATGTTCACAATGTTGCCTGCTTCCCACAAAAATTGCATGCGCCCGGGGATTTCGCCTTCATTAATCATCGTGAATGTCTTACCCAGACATGACAGCAGCCAGCCCACCGTTACCGTCGAGCTGACTGCGTCACCGTCCGGCTGTACATGCGACACGACCAGGTAATCATCATGCTCCAGCAGAAATTGCTTTCCGGCCTGGAGCGCCTGTTCATAAGTGTGCATTGCCGTCTCCTCTATTCTGTTACTGGGATTCGTTCTTTTCGGAACCAATATCGCCAAGCAGCTTCTCAATTCGGCTACCATAAGCGATGGATTCGTCAATCTTGAATATCAATTCGGGAACATGCCGGAACCGGATACGTTTGCCCAGCTCGGAACGCAAAAATCCATTTGCTTTTGCCAGAGCTTTGAGCGTGTTATCTTTTTGTTCCTGTTCACCGAAGACACTCAGATAAACTTTGGCTTGCGACAAGTCTCCTGTCACTTCGACTCCCGTTACCGTAATAAAGCCGATACGTGGATCTTTCAGTTCAGACTGGATGAGCAGACTAATTTCTTTCTTGATCTGCTCCCCCACTCTACCTGTACGGATCTTAGCCATTGTTGTTTCACCTCATGCTTCCTTGCTTATCGTTGTACTGTCTCCATAATGAAGGCTTCGATAACGTCGCCCTCTTTGAGATCATTGTATTTATCCAGTGTGATACCGCACTCGTAACCTTGGGCTACTTCTTTGGCATCATCTTTATAACGTTTCAGGGAATCCAGCTTACCTTCGTAAAGGACAATGCCATCACGAATCAGGCGTGCTTCCGCAGAACGCGTAATTTTACCCGATGTAACCATACAACCAGCGATGGTACCCACTTTACTGATGGAGAACGTGCTCCGAACTTCAGCATGACCGATAACTTTTTCTTTGTAGATCGGATCAAGCATACCTTTCATCGCTTGTTCAATTTCTTCGATAACACTGTAGATTACACGATGCAGACGAATGTCTACTTGCTCTTGATCTGCAGTTGCTTTCGCCTGGTTATCAGGACGTACGTTGAAACCAATCACGATGGCATTGGATGCTGCCGCCAAAATGATGTCGGACTCAGTGATTGCACCAGCGCCGCTATGAATGATTTTCACGCGTACACCTTCAACTTCGATCTTCGCAAGGGAACCTTTCAATGCTTCAACCGAACCTTGTACATCACCTTTGATGATTACGTTCAGATCTTTGATCTCGCCATCTTTGATATGCTGGAACAGATCATCCAACGTTACGCGAGTATGTGTACCCAGATCGGATTCACGTTGCGTAATCGCACGTTTGTCAGCGATGGAACGCGCTTTGCGCTCATCTTCAAACACCATGAATGGATCTCCCGCACCTGGAACTTCAGTCAAACCTGTGATTTCTACAGGTGTTGAAGGTCCAGCCTCTTTCAGACGACGACCTTTGTCATTGACCATCGCACGGACACGACCGAAGCAGTTACCTGCTACGAAAGCATCGCCGACTTTCAATGTACCGTGCTGTACGAGGATACGTGCAACTGGGCCACGTCCTTTATCGAGCTCGGCTTCAATCACTGTACCACGGGCACGTTTGTCCGGGTTCGCTTTATATTCGTTCACTTCTGCAACGAGCAGAATCATTTCAAGCAGACCTTCCAGACCCATTCTTTGTTTTGCTGATACGTTAACAAAGATGGTATCTCCGCCCCACTCTTCCGGAACGAGTTCATAGTTAGTCAATTCTTGTTTTACTTTATCCGGATCAGCGCCGGGTTTGTCAATTTTATTGACAGCAACAATAATTGGAAGCCCCGCAGCTTTGGCATGGTTGATTGCCTCAACCGTTTGTGGCATAACACCGTCATCGGCAGCTACGACAATAATTGTAATATCCGTAACCTGTGCTCCACGTGCACGCATCGCTGTAAACGCTTCATGACCCGGAGTATCCAGGAACGTAATTTTTTTGTTGTTGATTTCGACTTGGTATGCACCAATATGTTGCGTGATTCCGCCTGCTTCGCCGCCTGTTACATTCGTGGAACGAATGGCATCCAGCAAAGTTGTTTTACCATGGTCAACGTGACCCATGATTGTAACTACTGGAGGACGAGCTTGCAAGTCAGCAGCATCATCATTTTCTTCCAGTGTTTCGAAACGGTCATCTTCAAGCACAATCTTCACTTCAACCTCAACACCGAATTCCCCTGAAAGCAGAAGGATCGTTTCGATATCAAGCTCTTGGTTGATTGTTGCCATAACGCCCATAGCGATGAGCTTTTTGATAACTTCGGAAGCATCCTTATGGAGCAACTTCGCTGTTTCACCAACGGTCATATCACCACGAACGATGATTTTCTTAGGTGTGTTATCAATTTTCTCACGTTGTTGGTACTGTTGTTGATTTCTGTTGCGGTTGTTCTTGCCACCACGGTTACCACGGAAGTTGCCACCACGATTGTCATCATAACGACGTCCACCGCCACCGCTATTCGAACGGTTGCCACTATTGTTGTTGTTGCCTGTAGTGCCACCTGGGCCGCTTCTACGTTGGCCTTGTCCTTGGCTCTGACCTTGGCCACCGCTACGATTGCCAGCAGTACCGGTATTACCACCGCTGTTAGGTCCTGAAGTTCTTACTTGACCGCCACCGCTGTTATTCGGACGTTGACCCGATCCTTGCGGACGGGATGCAGTACTGCTTTGTCCACCTTGAGCTGGTCTTGGACGGTTCGTTGATTGTCCTCCTTGGCTTGAGCCTTGGGAAGAGTTCGTTCTGTTGCGGCTGTCTTGGCCGCTGGGTCTTTGGGTGCCATTGTTATTGTTGGAATTTGGTCTATTGTTCATACCTACCTGCTTTTCCTGTTGTATTTTTGTTTGTACGGGACTACCGGATGGGTTACTGCTCTTCGGCGTGTTCACTCCGCCGGCCGGCTTGTTGCTGTCCACTGGTTTGTCACTGCGCACTGCCGAAGTAGCAACTGGTTTTGCATCGTTGCCTTGTTTCGAAGCAGCAGTGGATTTTATATCTTTAAAAAATTGTTCCACCTTACCGACTGAACCATTCTCCATGACACTCATATGATTGTTTACGGGAATTTCCAGCTTTTTAAGAATGGTTATAATTTCTTTGCTACTCATATTAAGGGACTTCGCATATTCATAAACTCGCAATTTATCCTTGTTTTCCTGTTTACTCAATATACTCCACCTCCGACATTATACCGACTTGCTTGGAGATCATTTTTGCAAACCCTCGATCCGTTACTGCAAGAACAACACGCGTGTCTTTACCGATACTTGAACCCAGACTATCCCGGTCAAATCCGATCAACAGAGGAACTTTATAAGTTCCGCATTTATCGCGAAATTTCTTTTGTGTATTGGCTGAGGCGTCACCCGCAACAATAACCATTTTAGCTTCGGAAGAACGGATCGCTTTAAGTACAATTTCTTCACCTGTTACAAGTTTACCTGCACGCATAGAGAGTCCCAGATAAGACAGCGTTTTAATATTAGTCATGTTCACGCTCCTGTGCTGCTATGAATTCATCCTCAACCGCAATGAAGTCAGCTGCTAGTTGCTCGTAAATTTCAGGTGAGACTTTGCCTTTTAATGCCCGATCCAAAGCCCGGTTTTTGAGTGCGAGCTTAAAACAGGACTCTTTGCCGCATAAATAGGCACCACGTCCGGATTTTTTGCCAGTCAAATCGATCAGCACTTCATCCTCTGGCGTTTTAACAATGCGAATCAGCTGCTTTTTGGGCATCATTTCCTGGCATGCCACACATTTGCGCAGCGGCACTTTTTTTGGTTTCATACGTCAGCGCCCCCCGTACTTTACTTTAGTCGACGGAGACGGAATCCTGATGCATTTCAGAAGAAGAATCTTTTTCTCTGCCGAATTCCTGTTCCGCCTGGCTCTCGCTCTTAATGTCGATTTTCCAGCCAGTTAATTTGGCTGCCAATCTGGCATTTTGGCCTTTGATACCAATTGCGAGCGACAGTTGATAGTCCGGAACGATAACCCGAGCCATCTTTTCTTCCTCAAATACATGAACTTCCAACACTTTGGAAGGACTCAGTGCATTGGCAACATATTCGTCTACCTGATCGGAGAAACGAACGATGTCGATTTTTTCACCGCGCAGCTCACCCACAATGGTCTGCACGCGCATTCCCTTAGGACCCACACAAGATCCAACTGGATCAACTTCGTCATTGCGGGAATGAACGGCAATCTTGGAGCGGAACCCTGCTTCGCGAGCGACGGAGCGAATTTCAACTACACCGTCAAAGATCTCAGGCACTTCCAGTTCAAAGAGACGTTTCAAGAGGCCCGGATGGGTACGGGACAAAATGATTTGCGGCCCTTTCGTCGTATTCTCGACCTTGGTGATATACGCTTTAATACGGTCACCATGAACAAACTTCTCGTTCGGCATCAATTCGGTCAGCGGTAAAGCCGCTTCGATTTTGCCCAGATCGATGTAGATATTGCGCAAATCCTGACGCTGCACCACTCCCGTAACGATATCTTCTTCCTTATCAACGAAAGCGTTGTAGATCAGGCCGCGTTCGGCTTCACGAATCCGCTGGGTCACTACCTGTTTGGCAGTTTGTGCGGCGATACGTCCGAAATCACGCGGCGTAACTTCAATCTCCGCAATATCTTCCAGCTGGAAGTGTGGGTTGATTTCTCGTGCAGCAGGCAATGAAATTTCGGTACGTGAATCCAGGACTTCTTCCACGATCAATTTACGGGCATACACCCGAATAACTCCCGTATTACGGTTCATGTCAACACGCACATTCTGGGCTGTGTTGAAATTCCGCTTGTAGCTGGAAATTAGTGCAGCCTCGATCGCTTCAAACAGCACATCCTTGCTGATCCCTTTTTCCCGTTCCAATTCATTCATTGCTTCAATAAAATCCATACTCATGAATGTTGATCCCCCTTTCAAACATGGCATCTCATACGTAAAACGGCGAAAGGCTCTGAACTCATGAGCACCTTGCCGTTATCGTGAGATGTGTCTTTTTCATTAATAAAGTGAACAAGGCACTTAAAACAAAATAGCTAGGCGCGCACTGGCAACCTTATCATAAGTGATGGCATGCTGTTTTTTGCCTGCTTCGATCACGAGTTCCCCGTCATCAAAGGAAAGCAGCTTGCCTTCAAATTCCTTCAATCCGTTCACCGGTTCGTAGGTTGTAACAAAAACATTTTTGCCTACAGCTTTGGTAACGTCCTCAGGTTTTTTCAGTGGACGCTCCGCACCGGGAGAAGACACTTCAAGGAAATAGATGGTTGGAATCGGATCGTTCTCATCCAGCTTGGCGCTCAGCTTTTCGCTGATCAAGACGCAATCGTCGATGTCGATGCCACCCTCTTTGTCGACATACACCCGTAAAAACCAGTTGCTGCCTTCTTTGACGTATTCGATGTCAACCAGCTCGAAGCCTTGTTCGTTCAAGTAGGGTTGGATCATTTCTTCCACGGTAGATTTAATGTTCGTTGTGCTCAAAACCAATAACCTCCAACTTAGGTTACACCAGCAAAAAAGCACTGGCAGATTATTCAATACCCAAGATTCTTGTATACCAAAGACTAAAGAGTGGGTTTCCCCACTCTTTAGAAATTCGTACTATCTCGTTCACTTCAAAAATTATAACATAGTCTGGTAATAGTGACAAGTAAGCGATGGTTCAGGCAGTTTACTTACTAATGAAGGAAAAATTACGTTCCCCCCATTAATCACCATTCCAATATCCAATTTCAATCCTAGAAGAGAGAAAGCTGGTTGCTCTCTGGCAAGCCACGGAAACATCCCATATTCGACAGCAGTTCAACAATGGTCTTACTTGCTTTGGACTTCTGCTGGAAGTCCTCAACCGATAGAAACTCGCCATGGTCTCTTGCTGCAGCAATATTGCGAGCAGCATTATCCCCGATTCCTGCCAACGCCGAAAATGGAGGGATCAATGATTTTCCGTCAACGATGAACTTTGTCGCTTCCGAACGGTATAAGTCAATGGATTTCAGCGAGAATCCGCGTGCTGCCATTTCCAGACCCATTTCCAGAACAGGCAGCATGTTTTTCTCTTTTGGAGGTGCCTGAAAACCTAATTGCTCAATCTCCGTAATTTTCCGGTAGATCGCGTCATACCCCTGACACATCAGTTCAATATCAATCTCATCCGCCCGAACGGTAAAGTAAGTTGCGTAATATTCAATCGGATGATATAGCTTGAAGAACGCCGTACGTACTGCGGAAATAACATAAGCGGCCGCGTGAGCCTTCGGGAACATGTACTGGATTTTGAGACACGAATCAATGTACCATTGAGGCACTTTACAATTCTTCATCTCGTCAATCCATTCCTGTGGCAAACCACGTCCCTTACGAACGCTCTCCGTGATTTTAAAGGCCAGACTGGCGTCCATTCCCGTTTTATAGATCAGGAATAACATGATGTCATCCCGACAACCGATTACGGTCTTAATGTTGCACGTTCCGTTCTTAATCAGATCCTGAGCGTTTCCGAGCCACACCCCTGTACCATGGGACAATCCGGAAATCTGCAGTAAATCGGCAAAAGACGTCGGTTGGGATTCAACAAGCATCTGACGTACAAACTTCGTTCCCATCTCCGGCACGCCAAACGTCGCGACTGGCGACCTAATCTGTTCCGGTGTAACACCCAGAGCTTCGGTTGAGTTGAACATGCTCATGACTTTGGGATCATTCATCGGAATGGTCGTTGGGTCGACCCCTGTCAGATCCTGCAACATCCGCATCATCGTCGGATCATCGTGCCCCAGAATATCAAGTTTCAACAAATTTTCTTCAAAAGCATGATAATCAAAGTGTGTTGTTTTCCACTCCGCATTGACGTCGTCAGCCGGAAACTGAACAGGTGTAACGTCTTCGACCTCAATATAATCAGGTACCACGACAATACCGCCGGGGTGTTGTCCAGTACTCCGTTTCACCCCAGTACAGCCAGAGGCCAAACGATTCAATTCAGCTCCGCGCCATTTCTTGTGATGTTCTTCCTCATACTTCTTGGCAAAACCAAATGCTGTTTTCTCAGCCACCGTACCAATGGTCCCTGCACGGAAAACACTCTTCTCACTAAATAGTACTTTCGTATAATTATGAGCATGAGGCTGATAATCACCAGAGAAGTTCAAATCAATATCGGGAACTTTATCTCCTTTAAATCCAAGGAAGGTCTCAAATGGAATATCCTGGCCTTCTCCTTTAAGTGTGCCACCACAGTTCGGACACTCTTTCTCTGGAAGGTCAAATCCACTTCGTACACTGCCGTCCAGGAACCACTCGCTGTGTTTGCATTCCGAATTCACACAAATATAATGAGCTGGTAGCGGATTAACCTCGGATATACCCAGGAATGTAGCAACGACAGAGGAGCCTACCGATCCCCGCGAACCTACGAGATAACCATCCTGATTTGATTTTTTAACCAGGCGTTCCGAGATCAGATAGTTGGCAGAAAAACCATATTTAATAATTGGAATGAGTTCTTTCTCCAGTCGTGCCACGATTACTTCTGGTAATTCTTCGCCATAGATGGACTTGGCAGTGTTATAGCAGGTATTACGAATTTCTTCGTCCGCACCCTCCAGAATCGGAGTAAACAGTTTGTCCGGGAATAACTTAATTTCCTCAAATCGATCAGACAACTCCACCGTATTAGTAACAACAACCTCGTATGCTTTGTCCTGACCGAGGAACTGGAACTCTTCCAGCATTTCCTCTGTCGTTCTAAAATGTGCATCCGGTTTACGTTGATCTTTCAGTGGACTAAATCCTGTAATTCCGTGAATGGTGATATCCCGATATAACTTGTCACGAGGCTCCAAATAATGCACATTACCTGTGGCTATGACCGGTTTGTTAAGCTTTGCACCTATATCGATAACTTTACGGATCGCTGTTTTGATCTCTTCGGGTGTAGCTACCAGACCTTTATCCACCAAATGCATATACATGGTAAGTGGTTGGATCTCCAGTATGTCATAGAATTCGGCGATCTCTTCGGCTTCTTCAAGTGATTTGTTAAGTACCGCTTCGAAAAACTCCCCTTTTTCACAGCCCGATATCACAACAAGGCCTTCACGCAAATTAATCAGTTTTGATTTGGGAATGCAAGGTACACGCTTGAAATGTTCCGTATGAGAGAGAGATACCAGCTTATATAGATTTTTCTTACCGACATCATTCAATGCATAGATTCCACAATGGAAAGGTCTTGTATTCGACAAGTCGACACCTACATAATCATTCAAACGATCGAGCCTCGTTAAACCTTTCATCTGTGCAGCATCATTTAGCAGTCCAATCAGGATACCCGCGAGTGCAACAGTATCATCAATGGCACGGTGGTGGCTTTCGAGTCCAACCTTATATTTATCCGCCATCGTATTCAGACGGTGGTTTTTATTTTTCGGAAATAACAATCTCGCCAGTTCCAATGTGTCAAGGACCGGGTTAGGAAGCTCTGGCAATCCAATTTGCTTTAGGGAAGCCTGGATAAAGCCCATGTCAAAACGTGCATTATGCGCAACAAGCACACCATCACCAGCAAACTGCACAAAATCACGGATAACAGGCTCCAGCTCAGGTGCGTCTTTTACCATATCATCATTGATATTAGTCAACTGCTGAATGTTGTAGGGAATGCGTTCATGCGGATTCACAAAAGTTGCAAACCGGTCGATTTCTTTGCCATCTTGCATCTTCACGGCAGCAATCTCAATAATTTTGTTCTGCGTTACCGAAAGACCTGTGGTCTCGATATCAAATACGATGTATGTCGCGGTTTGCAGATCCAAAGGCTGCGGAGCCATTACAACGGCAACAGAGTCATTTACGACATTGGCCTCAAGGCCGTAGATCATTTTAATCCCATTTTTCTTAGCAGCCTTGGAAGCCTCTGGATATACCTGCACCCCACCATGATCACTGACAGCAATCGCCTTATGTCCCCACTCCGCTGCCATTTTCACGTATTTGTCAATTGAAGTTACAGCATCCATGGTACTCATCGTAGAGTGCAAATGGAACTCCACCCGTTTCTCTGGTGCATTATCTTTGCGAGACGGCGGTGCTTTGACTTCAATCAGATCCGATGGAATCATCGCCAGTTCAGGAATTTGCATAAACCGGTCATACTCTACACGACCACGCACTTTTACCCACTTACCGTTAGCCAGCAAACTGAGAATTTTAACATCCTCTTTTGTTTTGGCAAACATCTTCATTTGCATGGAATCTGTAAAGTCAGTCAAATAGAAGGTAAACAAGGTATTCCCGTTTCGCAGTTCCTTACGATCCAGACCAAACACCGTACCTTGAAGCGTGACCTTTTTCTCTTCATCCTGGATTTCCTGCATAGGCACTGCCGGCTCCTTGATATCGTAACCCATCTGCAAACGCAGATCCCCCTGCTCCTCATCCACCGGGATTTCTGTATCCACTTCACTCATCATCTTTTCGATGACCTCAAGTTCCTCCACACGCTTTTGGGCCTGGAACTGTTCCATGGCCTCTTTATTGCTTCCCACTTCGCCTACTTGCATCTTAATGCGGAGCGGTAGATGAAAGTATTTTTCATAGAACGTCTTAATGGCCTGATCAATCTGTTTCTTACGAGCCAATTCCATTGACGTTGCATCACTCATTGTCAGTTGCAGGAGATCTGCTTCACATTCAAACGTAGTCCGGTTCATCCAACCATTCACGGATGGAATCTCACGTGTAACCCACTCCCGAAACAAATTCCAATATTCACTAACGATATCGCCATTCTGTACCTTGTCCGTATATTTAAAGCCAAATGAAATTTTGGCGATATGATTCATCTTCTCTTGAATATGCAGACAAAATGTGCGATAGATTGGAGCAGGTACCAATGTATCCTTTGCAATCAGAATATTCCATTCCCGATTACTTCGATTGGTCTCTACTTGTTCAATCCATCCATCCAAAAAATAGGGCTCTAACAGACCAGACGGTAGCTCTGCCTGTTTCATCAACAACTCAAACCGCTTTCTCTTCTCCTCGAATCCGCTCATCGTGTTCCTCCTTGTACCCCCTTTAAAGCATGAAAAGCCCCTGCATTCAAAAATGTCACCGATCCGAACTCGCACCGACTCATTTTATCCGACAGAAGCTCCCATTCATTACTCTTACAGTCCGTACGTGCCATTATATAAATTGAACAAAAAGATATTTACACTTACCACTCCGATAACAGAACAACCTTCTCATCGCTGTTATCCCCAGATTTTTTGATTCCCTTTTACTAAAGAGAAAAATCTGGAGATAAAGGCGAACGCTTTGCTTCTTCAGGTTATTTCTGTTCTCTACGTTCTCATGTAAATGTTTAGTTCAATATATATAGTCAGGTTATCCTGACTTAATACGCTCTTGCAAACACAACCGTGTGTTCTGCCTTTTCACCACAAGCCAGGCACGTATGCTTTTCTTCCGCAGGCTGGAACGGAATGTTCCGGCTTGTTGCACCAGTGACTTCTCTTACTTTATCTTCGCAAGCTTCTGAACCGCACCATCCAGCCAGTGTAAACCCGCGTTTATTTTCCATCAGTTCTTTCATCTCATCGAGTGTATCCACGGAGTAGAAGTTATCCGACATAAATGTGCGAGCACGTTCCAGCATATCTACCTGAATCTGTGTCAGCATAGCCTGAATCTCTTCTACCAGGTTCGCTTGTTCAACTACTTTCTTCTCACCTGTGATCCGTGATACGAGTACACAAACGCCATTTTCCATATCACGTGGACCAATCTCCAGACGAATCGGAACACCGCGCATCTCGTATTCATTGAACTTCCAACCTGGGCGAACATCGCTGCGGTCATCCATTTTCACACGGACTCCAGCTTTTTTCAACTCAGTGAACAACTCATCTGCACGTCCAACCACAGCGTCACGCGTTTTAGGAGGTCCAATTGGAATCATGACCACTTGTGTTGGTGCGACTTTAGGAGGAAGTACGAGACCACGGTCATCTCCGTGAACCATAATTAATGCACCAATCAAACGTGTGCTTACTCCCCATGAAGTAGTGTAAGCCAGCTCCAGCACATTGTTCCGGCTAAGATATTGGATTTCAAATGCTTTTGCAAAGTTCGTCCCCATATAGTGAGATGTACCTGCTTGTACAGCACGTCCATCCTTCATCATGGCTTCGATTGAGTACGTATCCACCGCACCCGCAAACTTCTCGGATTTGGTTTTCTGACCCACAATCACAGGAATAGCCAGGTACTCCTCAACTACTTCACGATAAATCTCAAGCATTTTCATCGTTTCTTCACGAGCCTCTTCTTCGGTCTCATGCGCAGTATGACCTTCCTGCCACAGGAATTCACTTGTGCGAAGGAAAGGCAACGTTCTTTTTTCCCAACGAACTACGTTAGCCCACTGGTTGATCAGTACCGGAAGATCCCGATAAGACTGAATCCACTTGGAGTACATGTGACCGATAATCGTTTCGGATGTAGGACGAATTGCCAGACGCTCTTCCAGCTTCTCTCCGCCAGCTTCCGTAACCCATGGTAATTCAGGGTTAAAACCTTCCACGTGCTCCTTTTCTTTTTGAAAGAAGCTCTCAGGAATGAACATCGGGAAATACGCATTGCGATGTCCCGTTTCCCGGAAACGACGATCCAACTCATCCTTAATATGTTCCCAGATTTCAAATCCGTCTGGCTTGAACACAATACAACCACGTACGGGTGCATAGTCCATAAGATCAGCTTTTTTGATAACATCAATATACCAGCGTGAGAAATCTTCACCCTGTGGTGTGATTTCAGTCACGAACTGTTTATCATTTTCCTTTGACATAAGACTCCAGCGTCCTCCCATAACGACTATACTCTGAACGAAATGTTCAGAGCGTAGTCCAACCGTAATTATCCGTTAATTAAACGTAAAATATCATTGTAAGTTACTGCCAACATCAACACAAACAACATCGCAAATCCGATGAAATGCACCATGCCTTCGCGATTGGGATCAACAGGTCTGCCGCGTAGTGCTTCAATCCCCAAAAATACAAGTCGGCTGCCGTCCAGTGCAGGTATTGGTAGCAAGTTGAAAATTCCAAGATACAGACTCAAAATCGCTGCCCATCTTGTTAACTGCTCAATCCCTTGTTTAGCAATCTGCCCTGTCACTTCAAACGTACGAACTGGACCACCAATATCATCCATGTTGAATTGATTGATCAAGTGTTTAAAACCTTCAAATATCACTTTGGTTGTATCAACCATGGCCACGCCTGAGACTTTAAATGTCTCCACAAATCCGACAGATCGGGTTGGCAACGTAGGTACGATTCCCACTTTACCGCCCTCTTGTCCTTCTACAGCACGTGGAGTAATCGTTATATTAAACGTATCCGAACCCCGGCGCAGCGTCCATTCCATCGGCTTGTCTTTGGAATCAGCAATCATCGATACCATTTTTTGAGAATCTGTACCAATAACAGTACCATTGATGGTCTCGATAATATCGCCCTTTTGCAGGTTCGCCTGATCGGCTGCCCCACCTTCAAGCACTTCACCAATTTCAAGATTCTTCGGGTTTTCCACCGGAACTCCTGCCATTTGCGCATATACAGCAAACAGCACAAAGGCCAAGATAAAGTTCATCAGAGGTCCCGCAAAAATAGCCAATGCACGCTGTCCAACGGTTTTGCTGCCAAATTGACGATCTTTCGGTGCAATCTGCGTTTGTTTACCCCGACTCACCAACATCGCTTGGGGATGAATTCGGTACTCCTGAATTTCACCATCTACGTCCAGTTGCAGTTTCAGGGCATGCTCCATATCAATGGAGATAACTTCACCACGTATTACATTTTTACGGTTATCCAGCTGGTCCAGATAAATCATCTTCACCTGGTCATCCGCTGATCTTACCGCGATGGTCTGACCTTCCTGGATCTCTACCAGTTCCGGATCTTCCCCTGCCATCCGTGCATATCCACCAAAAGGCAACAAACGCAATGTAAACTGGGTCTCGTTTCTTTTATATGAGAACAATTTGGGACCAAAACCGATCGCAAACTCCCGTACAAGAATACCGGCGCGTTTGGCAAAATAATAATGCCCCCATTCATGAACCGTCACGATGACAAAGAACATGAGCACCGTTAGAAATACCACTTGTATGGTTTCCAATCCCTATCCATCCTCCTTCACGGCACATACCGCAGTCTGTCCCTCTAGATTATCATTATTCTCTGATGCCGCACAAGAGAATCACTTCTTCCAATTTGTTATGAAAAAAGAGATTACAGACTGGACGCAAGCTTACGGCTCTCCTGATCACAACGCGCTATCTCCTGTAGATCAGGCTCGTCCACATTGTGGTGTGCTTCTAGCACAGAAGCAATAATATCTTCTATTTTAAGGAATGAAATCTCTTTACGCAAGAAACGGGCTACAGCAACCTCGTTGGCTGCATTAAACGCCGTTGTTGCGGTTCCTCCCATTTTACCACACTCATACGCCATTCTTAAACACGGGAACCGTTCCATATCCATCTCACGGAAATGTAATTTCCCAGCTTGAGCAAGAGACAGACGCTGTGCCGGTGATGACAAGCGGTCAGGGTAAGTCAGTGCATATTGAATGGGAACTCTCATATCCGGATTCCCCAGTTGAGCGATGATGCTGGTGTCATCAAATTCGACATAGGAATGAATAACACTCTCTGGGTGAAGCAATACATTAATCTGATCATATCGAAGACCAAATAACCAATGTGCTTCAATGACCTCGAGACCTTTGTTTACCATTGTTGCCGAATCTATCGTAATTTTGGACCCCATTGACCAATTTGGATGTTTAAGCGCATCCTCAATAGTCACGCTCTTCAACTGTTCACGGGTAAGATCACGGAATGATCCACCTGAAGCTGTGAGCGTGATGCCTGTCAGGCGTTCTCTGTTTTCACCATTCAAGCATTGGTATATCGCAGAGTGCTCACTATCGATAGGCAGTAAAGAGACTCCTTTGGCAGCCGCTCTTGTAGTAACAATATGCCCCGCCGTAACCAATGTCTCTTTGTTGGCCAGACCGATCTGTTTGCCTGCGTCTATGGCAGCAAGCGTTGACTCCAATCCAACACTCCCCACTACCGCTGTAACAACCGTATGCGCATCGGTTCCTGCCGCAACTTCGACGAGTCCTTCTGTGCCATAAAACAGCTGCGTTCCTGCAGGCAAGTGTGGAGCTACCTTCTCTGCCAATTCTTTGGAACCCACCGACACCTTCTTCGGTCGGTAACGTTTGGTTTGTTCGATCAGCAGGTCTGTATTGCCTCCGGCAGCCAGTCCCTCCACTTGAAAGAGTTCTGGATGCATGTCAACTACATCCAGTGTCTGGGTTCCAATGGAACCGGTTGACCCGAGAATCGCAATTTTTTTCATGCTGCACCTCATCTTTAATTATCCAATGCCTACCTCGAACAATGCTGTTATCTCAGACTCATGTTCATCTTTAGTAGGGCAGTAGCATTAGTATATGTACGAATGGAAAAACAACAATCCAGCTGTCGCACCGATCAAGAATGCCTCCATGCCCTGGGAGAAGACTTCCTGAATCCTTGATATTATATACACGTTTGTATGCAGACTGGATCAAGTCACCCATCTGACCTACAACTGCACAGGCAATTCCGATCACAATCGCTCTCTGCCAGGAAAGCAAACCATTTGATACTAATGCAAAAATAACTGAAGTAACAATTGCAATTACGATGCCACCCAATGCACCCTCCACAGTTTTGTTTGGACTGATGGAAGGCCACAGTTTGTTTTTACCAATTAGTTTCCCTACAAAATAAGCTCCTGCATCACTGGCCCATATGGAGCCCAGCAACAGGAACGTCCAGAACAACCCATGATGCAGATGTCTGGATTCTGCAATGTAATAGAAACCGATCCCTATATACAACACACCAAGTAAAAGCATGGCTACTGTATTCACGGGAACCTTATTTTTGGTGACAACCGAAGCTGTCATCAGTACAAGCATTACTATCCAGATGACCTGAAATAAGGATAGCGGTCTTGCCTCCCAAAGCATTTCCCAAGGAAACACAATGGCAAAAACACCAGCATATCCAATCAGGGCCACACCTGAAAAAGGCATCACCCCGGTCATTTTAACAAATTCATAATAACCGATGAGAGCCATAAGCAATACCAAACCATGGTACCAGGGTCCGCCCAGCATGCAAAAACCTAAAAACAACACACCTGCTATGATTCCTGTCGTTAGTCGCTGTTTCAACGGCTTCATCCTCCATCTATTTCAAACCGCCGTAACGCCTTGTTCTGCGCTGATATTCGGCTACTGCTTCAAGCAAATGCTTTTTGCCAAATTCGGGCCAGTATATATCCGTAAACCATAATTCACTATATGCAAGCTGCCAAAGCATAAAGTTGCTTAATCTCAGCTCTCCGCTCGTCCGGATCAGCAGATCCGGATCGGGCATGTCAACCGTCAGCATATGTCTATCAATGAGTTCAGGTGTTATGTCCTCTGCCGATATTTCCCCCGATTTCACCTGCAGAGCGATCTGTTTAACACAGTTCGTCATTTCACGACGACTTCCATAGTTCATTGCAAAGTTCAAAACGAGACCTGTATTATGTTCCGTAAGACGAATGGCTTCCCGCAAGGCATTAATGGTATGAGAAGGTAAATGTTCCTCTTGACCCATCATGCGAATGCGCACATTTTTTTCTATAAGTTCATCTAGCTCTATGGCTAGAAATTCTTGCGGAAGTCGCATCAGAAAATCCACTTCTTCTTTTGGACGCGTCCAGTTTTCTGTCGAAAAAGCGTACATCGTCAGATATTTGATGCCCAGTTCATCCGCCGCGATGGTCGCACGTTTGACCGCCTTCATGCCATTTTGGTGCCCGGCTATACGCGGGAGTCCCAAACGTTTGGCCCATCGTCCATTGCCGTCCATGATGATGGCGACGTGCTGCGGGATATTGTCCTCGGATATAGTCAGCGTTTCCTGCTTGTCAGCCCCATTCCACCACGACCGAACCCGTTTGATCATTCCTGTTCCTCCAAAATCCCTGAAGTTTCTTTATCTGAAGCTTGGAAAAAGAGACAAAACCCCACCGTATTGGAGGGGCTGCGCTTGTCTTACACTTCCATAATTTCTTTTTCTTTGGCAGCGAGTACCTTGTCGACTTCAGCAATAAACTTGTCAGTCGATTTTTGGATATCGTCCTGATGTCTCCGGGACTCATCCTCGGAAATATCTGACTTCTCCATTTTCTTGATGTCATCATTCGCATCACGGCGAATGTTACGAATCGCTACTTTACCTTCTTCACCGAACTTCTTCGTCAGCTTAACAAGTTCCGCTCTACGTTCTTCCGTCAATGCCGGAATAGACAAACGGATCATGCTACCATCATTGGCTGGAGTAAGACCCAGATCCGATTTCATGATGGCACGCTCGATGTCACCCATGGCAGATTTGTCCCAAGGCTGTATCATCAGTGTACGGGAATCCGGAGTACTGATATTAGCGAGTTGATTCAATGGCGTCATTGCTCCATAATACTCTACCTGAATTCGGTCCAAAAGAGCTGGAGTTGCACGGCCTGCACGCAAAGTAGCCAGGTCACGACGCAATGCTTGAATTGCTTTTTCCATACGCTCTTCGGCATGTTGTTTAACCGCTTGTGGCATTAATCTACACTCCCTTTAACGATTGTTCCGATACGTTCACCCAGAACAACACGTTTGATGTTACCTTGTTCCGTAATGGCAAATACGATCAACGGGATGTTGTTGTCCTTACAAAGCGAGGATGCCGTTGAATCCATTACACCAAGGTCTTTGTTAAGAATATCCATGTAAGTCAACTGATCAAATTTCACAGCTGCACTGTCCTTAAACGGATCTGCTGAGTATACACCATCAACTTTATTTTTGGCCATCAAGATAACTTCTGCTTCAATCTCCGCTGCACGCAGTGCTGCTGTTGTATCCGTGGAAAAGAACGGGTTACCTGTACCTGCTGCAAAAATAACGACCCGGCCTTTCTCCAGATGGCGAATAGCTCTACGACGAATATAAGGCTCTGCGATTTGTTGCATTGCAATAGATGTCTGTACACGCGTAGGTACTTCAATCTGTTCCAAAGCATCCTGCAGTGCCAGCGAGTTCATTACTGTCGCCAGCATACCCATATAATCGGCAGTTGCACGATCGATGCCGTTTTCACTACCGGCAATCCCACGCCAGATGTTTCCGCCGCCACATACAATAGCAACCTGTACACCAAGTGCAACAACCTCTTTTACCTGTTGGGCGATCGACGAAATCGTATCTGCATCAATACCGTAGCCGTTTTGACCGGAAAGAGACTCTCCGCTGACCTTTAAGACAACACGTTTAAATACTGGCTGTTCCAATTATTCACCCTCCACTTTGAATCGAACACGCTTGGTGTTCAACCAACAAAACTTCTCGCGCATGGCCTCCTGCTTAAAAAGAAAGGAACACAGTTGTGTTCCGCTCTTTTAGGAAAAACGCTTAACCGGTAAGGTACTGTTTTCCTGAGATATAAGGGAGTTTACGCTTCGAAGTTTCATCATTCTTATATCTTCGAAAATCAATCCTGCTCGCCGGTTTATAGAAACCGTCTTATTTGTTAACTTGGGACATTACTTCTTCTACGAAGTTGTCTACTTTTTTCTCAAGACCTTCACCCAGTTCGTAACGAACGAAACGACGGATGGAGATGTTTTCACCAATTTGGCTGATTTTTTCGTTCAGCAATTGAGAGATCGTTTTGTCTGGATCTTTAACGAAAGTTTGTTCCATCAGGCAGTACTCTTCGTAGTATTTACCGATACGGCCTTCAACCATTTTTTCAATGATTTTCTCTGGTTTGCCTTCGTTAAGAGCTTGAGCTTTCAGGATTTCTTTTTCTTTTTCCAGCTCATCTGCAGGAACTTCTTCGCGTGTAACGAATTTAGGATTAGCTGCAGCGATTTGCATAGCTACATCTTTAACGAAATCCTTAAATTGATCCGTTTTACCAACGAAGTCTGTTTCACAGTTAACTTCAACCAAGACACCAATACGTCCACCAGCGTGGATGTAAGATTCAACAACACCTTCAGTTGCTGCACGGCCTGCTTTGCTTGCTGCTGCAGAAAGACCTTTCTCACGCAACAATTCAGCTGCTTTTGTTACATCACCGTTTGCTTCTTCCAGTGCTTTTTTGCAATCGAGCATACCAGCGCCCGTTCTTTCGCGAAGTTCTTTTACTGCACTCGCATTAACTGCCATTATAATATTCCCTCCAAAATTAAGTATTGTACGTACACTCTAAAAAAAGGGCAGTGAGAGGTTATCCACCTGCCAACCACCCTTTTCATTTAGTTTATAACATATGTTCGAATCTATTAAGCGGAAGTTTCTTCGCCTTGGTTAGCTTCGATTACAGCGTCAGCCATTTTACCTGTCAGCAATTTAACAGCGCGGATCGCGTCGTCATTACCCGGGATAACATAATCAATCTCGTCCGGATCGCAGTTAGTATCAACGATACCTACAATTGGGATACCCAATTTGCGAGCTTCCGCAACAGCGATACGCTCTTTGCGTGGATCGATGATGAACAGGGCGCTTGGCAGGCCTTTCATATTTTTAATACCGCCCAAGAATTTCTCCAGACGATCTTTTTCTTTGCGAAGCAAGATTACTTCTTTTTTAGGCAATACAGCGAATGTACCATCTTCTTCCCAAGCTTCCAATTGTTTCAAACGATCAATACGTTTTTGAATAGTTTGGAAGTTAGTCAGGGTACCGCCGAGCCAGCGTTGGTTAATGTAGAATTGACCAGCACGTTCAGCTTCTTCTTTAACGGAATCTTGAGCTTGTTTCTTAGTACCCACGAAAAGAATTTTACCATTCTCTCCTGCGATTCCTTTAACGAAGTTGTAAGCTTCTTCAACTTTTTTCACCGTCTTTTGCAAGTCGATGATATAAATTCCGTTTCTTTCAGTGAAGATATAACGATCCATTTTTGGGTTCCAACGACGAGTTTGGTGACCGAAGTGTACCCCAGCTTCGAGAAGCTGCTTCATGGAGATTACTGCCATCTTCACACACCTCCTAATATGGTTTTTATTGTGTCCTCCGCCGGCATCATTTTTCGCCAAGACTCTCCATAAGGAAAGCACCCTCAACAAAATTAGCACATGCGTGTGTTTTAACACCGTTATCTAATATAGCATAACTGACTGTCCGATGCAACAGTCTTTAAAGCTAAAATCTACTTTTCGTTTTTTGCTAGTATCGAATCAAATAAAACTTGATATGTAACTCAATGCTAATTATTATCAAGCTTTGAAAATGTACCGTTTAAAATGCAAAAACCGTCCTGGCCGAGCATGCTCAGTTTGACGGTTCTTTCGTGATTTTTGCGATAATGGATTTGAAACTTTCGCCTTTTTCAAGCGCATAGGTACCCACTTGGATTTTGGTATTGATTCGCTCAGCTTTGCCAGCCTTTATGAATGCTTGAGCATCATCTACGATTCCCGCGGTTTTTAGGTTTGCTGCAACGATCGCCAGACTATTGCCTGAACGTACTTTGAATGATACTGTTGCGCCTTTCGGATTGCTTGGCGTTACAGGTTCTGTTGTCTTCGGCTCAGTTATCTCTTTTTGCCCTTCACCTTCGCTTGTAACAGGCTCTTGTGGCTTCTCAGGCTCTGCAGGTGTTTCCGTAGAGGTTACAGTGTCAGGCGGTGTTGCTGTTTTCCCTTGCAACTCACTGCTTTCCTGCTTTTTCTTCTCTACCCACTCAGCTTCTGTGTATAATTCCTCTTCAGAACCTACCAATTTCATATCCAGGCTTTTGGCGGCTGTTTCAAGCTGTTCTTTGGTCATATTCGCGGTTTGCTCGGGGTCCAGATTGCTATCCGACATTGCATTTTGTCCAACTGTGGCCAGTTGAAGCAAAACCGCACCAATAATCATGCCGCTCCCCAGACCAATCCATAAGGATCGCTTGTCCATGACTTAGCTCTCCTCCCGTTCCGCCAGTTGCAGTATTAACTGTACCTCACCACGCTGAATGCCTGTCTGCTTGGATATGGCATCCATCGACTTACCTTCAGCATGTAGATTAAAGAGTTCTGCATATCGATCTTTAATTGATTCACGTTGTGGCAAAGATTCAACATTGCTGGTCTGTATATCTGCTTCTAACGCCTGCTGAGCTGCCTCTGCTTGTACACTTTTCACAAGCGCTTGTGCTTGCAAACCTTCGGAAGCTTGTACAGGTACATTCGCTGAGTGTGGCACAGGTGATGCGACAGGTTCGTTTTTTTTGCTCTGTTCCAGCTG
Organism: Paenibacillus amylolyticus; assembly: GCF_050990605.1. Classification (GTDB taxonomy): domain Bacteria; phylum Bacillota; class Bacilli; order Paenibacillales; family Paenibacillaceae; genus Paenibacillus; species Paenibacillus amylolyticus_H. Next base: position 2,301,121 of record NZ_CP158832.1, on the reverse strand, counting down.
ATCCAATCGTTGCTGTAGTTCCTGAAGTTGCATTTGCATACGTTGATCGGCTGCTGTCGCTTCTCCCTTCATCTCTGCCACACGTTGGATAAGAGCATCATTATCATTTTCGATCTCGGTCATGTAGTGTTCAAGCGTAGATTCCATCTCCTGCACCAGTTGATGCCCAGGCTCTTGCGCCTTGCTTTTTCGAGGCATAATATAAGCGTAGGCGATGGCGCAGGCCCCTAATATGACAATAATGATCCATGGTGACAAATTGGGTTCTCTCCTTCTGATTCAACCATCGGTGCGCAAGACTGCATGTCCATAACAACCATTTATTATAAAGACAGATCTATGTGTTTTCCTTTGTACGGGTGCTCGGCAGGTTTGACAATTTCTTGAGCCTGAGCAGTCTCCTGTCCATCGGAACCACTCTGCTGATCCCCATCATGGGTATGACCATCACGCACCGAAGTCTGTGAAGTTTCATCCATTGCTTCACTTCGTTGCCTTGCTTCATTTGCTTCTTTCGACGTTTGCTCTGCCAAAAGATTCTGATCCGTAATCGGTCGCTGCTGGGCTTCACTTTGATAACGTCCCGCTTCACTTGTTCGTGGTACCGCAATCTGCAACTCCACTGCTTTGAAACTCATACGCTCACCTCACGGTTTCGAATGGATTTCTTCCTGTGCCTGAATGCTGTACTTAAACGTATGGAACCATCGTAATATCGCCATCATGATAATAAAATGAAATTCGACTCACTGGATCTTTAATAAATTTCGTGTATCTGCCGATAACTATTTTAGAGCCTCCATAAATCATCTTCAGAATATCAACACGAGCCTTACTTGTATCCTCAAGTGCCTTCTCGATTTCAAAGATACGCATTTTCGTTTCTTCACTTATACGAAGAGCAGATTTCTGCGTAGCACTTAACTTGATTCGCATCGACATCTTATCCGGACTTAACTGTCCAGCGGCAGCTAACTGGTCCAACAATGTCAAAGCCTTCTTCGTTTTGTCCAAGGAGTCCATCTGTTCTCTGGCTTCCTTACGCAATTCATTCAGTTCGTTACGCAGCTTGGGTAGCACACCCACTTCAATGGAAGTGACTGTGGACATGCTGTTGCCCACAACACGCGCTGAGACGTTTTGACCAGCCTGGATCGAGCCACCAACGATAAGACCCTTGGTTCCCGCACAGATGACACCATGGCCAGCACGAATATTGGAATGCATAATACTTTGGGAAACCAGAACATCTTCACCAGCATCCACGTTGCCTTCTTGAATAAACGTACATTTAACATTATGGCCTGCTTGTACCAGACCTTTGTTATAACCAATAATACCACCGGTAATTTCGATTGAGCCGCCTGCTTCCAGTTCCGCTCCTTCGACACCACCGACGACACGAATGTCACCTGCTGCTTTTACTTTAAATCCGGTAAGTACATTGCCTCGTATGACAACCGTGCCTACAAAGTCGATATTACCGTTATTGTAATCAACGTCACCATTGACTTCATACACCGGAAACACATTAAGTTTGTTACCGTCGGTTTTGGTAACCAGACCATCCAGTGCAGCATACATCGCAGAACCATCCGGGTTAATCACAACGTTTTTTCCAACTTTAAACCGAGCTTCTTTTCCTGGGCGATAAGGAATTTCTTCACCCGTTACTGCTCTGCCTGGTATGCCCTCGTTAGGAGCGATTCGCTCTGCAATGATCTGACCACTACGAACATTGTTTAAGCGGGTCACTTCTTTGTAATCGACGGTTCCATCTTCCGATTCGAGCGGTCGCCGTTCGTCCATATCATCCATTCCAACCAGAATCTTGATGAATCCATCGGTTCCCTGAATAGGAGCAATCCCTTCGGCAATCTTGTATTTATCTTTTGAATAGGTTTCTGGGTTGCTCACAAAAAGCAGTAACGCCTCTCGCAATACACCTTGTTTGATGCCCTTGTTCCCCAAAAATTGTTCAAGTTCATCGATTGTGCAGGCAAAGCCTTCTTCCTCTTTGGAAAATTCAAGGTAGGCTGTGCATTTGTCGTCCGATAAAACAATGTTTAGACATTGTTCCAAAGCAGTCCGCTGTGTCACTGCAGTTCTTCCCCCTTTTAGACTTTCCACTCCCCAAACTCCAATGATATTACTTTTCTCTATTAATCTTTACGCATCAACAAATCTTTCTGTTTGTCCAACGTGCCGCGTAGTCGTAATATTGCCTTGGAATGTAACTGGGATATGCGAGACGGAGAAAGAGACATGACCTCCGCAATTTCACTAAGAGAAAGATCTTCGTAATACAAGAGTGAAACAACCGTTCTCTCTTTTACCGTCAACTTGTCAAGCCCCTGCACCAAAGCTTCCTTCAAATAAAACTCATTTACTTTATAATCCGGATTTTTGGCTTTCTCATCTACCATCAACGAAAGACGAGTCTCAGACTCTTCCTCACGAATGGGGTCCTCCAGCGAGCAAAGTGACATAACTGCCACTTCCTGAAGCATATGTTGAAAATCTTTAGTGGATACGTCCAGGTACTCGCTCATTTCCTCATCACTAACAGACCTGAGATAACTTTGTTCCAGCTGTTGGTAGGCGTCTTCGATTCGTTTGGCCTTCTCCCGCACAGAACGCGGAACCCAATCACCTTGACGCAGACCGTCAAGAATGGCTCCGCGGACCCTCCATGATGCATACGTTTCAAATTGCAGACCACGTTCATAGTCGAACTTCTCCAATGCATCAATTAACCCCATAACGCCATTGCTCTCCAAGTCATCCTTGGGAACATTTTTGGGCAAACCAACAGCCAGTCGACCGGATACATAATTTACAATATGAAGATACTTCTCAATCAAAGTTTTTTTGGCTTCAAGATCTCCATGTTCTTTCCACTTTTCCCATAGATCAGAATGGTTCAAATGTGAAGCTTTACGCTCGTTCAATTGCTTTCACCCTCCTTATTTGTCTGTCAGGTGACGAACGGCCTGCGCCAATTCCTCCGGATCCTTGGTCCGGACAAGTTTAGGCGGATCCAAAGGGGCGAATCCCGTTGGAGCTTTCGTCTCAGATGGCGGAAGATCGTCCCCAGATGAAGCGTTCTGTCCACTCTTGAGCAAATCATTCAGCTCTTGTCCATCGTCTTCGATTTTGATGTCCACCTGTGAACCTCTTTGATCTTGAGCACTTGGTGAATCATAACCATATCCATTTCCCTCGATCTGAGGGTTCAGCAGCAATCCCAATCCCCAGCGTAAACCATATGCAAGGACAAACCAGGCTACGAATCCGATCAATCCGCGAATTAAACTGGTCATCAGCACATTGCTGCTGTATGCTACAAAAAAAGTAAGAATAAACCCAACGATGCCTGCTCCAAGATTAATGCGGTAGTTTCCTATCATAGTCTTATAGTTCCTTTACACCCATTTGTACACTTCGAATAGTCAAAAGTCCAGTTTCACAGTCCATCTCAATCGTTCGTCCATAATTCCCACCCGTATCTTCTGCTAGAAGAGGGATATTGAGTTTTTGAAGCCACTCTCGACAAGAATCTGCATTCCTTGGTCCAATGCGCATTGTATCTCCAGCGCCAGCAAAGGCAAACATCTGAGAGCCTCCGGCCATTTTAGACACAATACGTGAGTGAGAAGCGCCTAATTTTATCATCTTTTCCAAAAGCTCAGGCAACGCCGTATCCGCATATTTCGCAGTGTTCAATTTCCCTTCACGGGCGATCTCTGAAGTAGGAAGCATGACATGCGCCATTCCAGCCAGCTTCAAATGTGGGTCATACATTGTTAATCCCACACACGAACCCAAGCCAGTCGTACGGATTACACCAGGAAGATGAGCGATGTTTAAATCCGCCATACCGACTTTAACGACGCTTTTGTCCTCAATCATGGCTCAGCGGCACCCCTAGCGATTCAAATATCTTTGCAAAGGATGGTGGATCCGGAATGAGGAAAAACTGACCCTCAACTTGATCTTCACCTTCAAAGAAAGATGTGTCAATCAATAATGCAGCGTCACCCATCTCGCCAAATTGCAGCAAGCCATAACTTAGAATGGCACCTGCCATGTCGATCGCAAGTCCAGGAACAGTTGGATACATGGACAACTTCGTGAAATCTGCCAAAGAAGAAAGATATGATCCAGCCAAAATATTTCCAATCTCGGAAAGCGCTGATTGTTCCATATCTGTAAAAGCGAGTCCTTCTTTCAGATCAAACCCGGCAAGTCTATTCAACAACATTTTAGCAGCCTCTGGTGTCATCATAAAGAAAAGATTTCCCGGTGCTTCGCCTTCTACACGAAGAAACACGGTAACCACGATGCGTTCATCTCCGCCCACTTTTTCGGCAACTTCTTCAAAAGGGAGCATTTGTACTGTAGGTACACCCATGTCAATCGGTCTGTTGAGGAGTTGAGACAACGCCGTTGCGGCGTTGCCTGCTCCAATGTTACCGACCTCTTTGAGCACATCCATCTGGAATACCTCAAATCGGTTGAACATCTCCACGGTACTAGCCCTCAACACTTTCCAGCTGTACAATCTCGCTTTTATTTAATACTTCGTTTAGGTTGAGCATAATCAACAAGCGTGAATCCTCCAATTTAGCAACACCTCGCAGGTATCTCGCTTTGACGCCGCCAACCACTTCTGGTGGGCTATCGATCGCACTGCTCTTGATATCAATAACATCATTAGCAGAATCTACGATGAAGCCAACTTGCATGTCGTCTACACCTACGATAACAATACGAGTCTGATCCGTGTATTCCGTTTCCGGAAGGGAGAAACGACCGCGTAGATCTATGACTGGAATTACAACACCGCGTAGATTAATAACTCCTTTTACAAAGGAAAGTGTCTTGGGAACACGGGTAATTGGCATCATGCGCTCAATCGTCTGAACCTTGTCTACCTCAATACCATACTCTTCGGAACCCAATTTAAAGACGATGACTTTCAACTCTTCTTCCATGTAAAAAACCTCCCTATTAAATGTAAGACTTCGCTCTATGCTTATTTAATAAATGCATTAGGATCAAGAATCAGGGCTACTTGTCCATCTCCGAGAATGGTTGCTCCAGAGATTCCTTCAATACCAGGAAGATAGGTTCCCATTGATTTGAGAACAATCTCACTTTGTCCAATAAATTCTTCAACAGCTACAGCTGCAAGACGGTCGCCTTTGCGAATCACGACAATTTCTGTTTCCTGCTCATCAGCGTCATTGAAATCCGGTACGGAGAAAACTTCGCTCAAGGACAAATACGGAATCAGTGACTCACGGAACGTGATCATTTTATTGCCGTGAATATTACGAACTTGCTCACGTTGTACAATGGCCGTCTCTACAATGGAGGATAACGGAACAGCGTATTTCTCCGAACCAAGTCGTACAAGCATTGCAGCAATAATGGATAGTGTCAACGGAAGCTGAACAGAGAAGTTTGTGCCTTTGCCTGGAGTTGAATGAATCGTTACATTACCGCCAAGCGAAGTGATCTTCGATTTTACTACATCCAAGCCAACACCCCGGCCGGAGATATCCGAGATAATATCAGCAGTACTAAAACCAGGTGCGAACAACAGTTGATTCACTTCATCGTCACTCATCTTGGCACCTTGTTCTTCGGTTACAACACCACGTTTGATCGCGGTTTTCAAAAGCTTGTCGCGATAGATACCTTTACCATCATCTTCAATCTCGATAAATACGTGATTTCCACTGTGGAAGGCACGCAGGTTTACTGTACCCATCTCTGGTTTACCTGCAGCTACACGCTCTGCGATGGATTCCACGCCATGGTCAACCGCGTTACGCAGTAAATGCACAAGCGGATCACCAATCTCATCAATTACCGTACGGTCCAGTTCCGTCTCGGCACCTGTAATGACCAGATCAATTTTTTTATCAAGTGTCTTAGCCAGATCACGGATCATACGCGGGAATCTATTAAATACGTTATCTACCGGAACCATCCGCAGTTTCAGTACAATATTTTGCAAATCTGTGCTAACTCGACTTAAATGAGCTACTGTATCGGATAAATCATTGTTGCCTGTCTCACTGGCCAGTTGCTCCAGACGTGAACGGTCAATCAACAATTCACTGAACAGGTTCATCAATACGTCGAGACGTTCAATATCCACACGAATGGTACGTGAAGGTGCAGCAGCTTGCTTCGGTGCAGCTGCTTTCGCTGGCGCTGTCGTGGCTTCTTCTTTGGATACAGAATTCTTATCCGGCGAAAGAACCTCAGCTACAGCTGTTGGTGCGGGTGGCGCTTCAACTGTAGCTGCTACCTGATTGGCCATCTGCTGAAGAGTCTCCTGATCCAATTGAATGAGCTTTGCACTTTCAATTTCAGAGATACTCATGATGCCTTCTTCCAGTTCGTGCGCCTCTTTAGTTGTTATGTAATACAACGAGAAACTGCGCTCAAACTTCTCCTGCTCAATATCCTGAACGGATGGGTAAGCCTTAACGACTTCACCTGAACGTTCCAGCATATCAAAGACCATATAAGCCCGTACACCTTTTAGCTGGCTATGCTCGCTAACAAGCACATCCACGTAGAACACACGATGACCTTCGGCGATCGACTGATCCAGCACTGAATATTGGAATTCATCCAGCTCCACAGCCGAAGAGATTGAAGCGTTAGCCGGCTTGTTTGTTTCCGTAGCAGGTCCATCTCCGCTTGTTATTTCACCATTTTCAATGGCCTGAAGTGAAGCTACGATTGACGACACATCTGCTTTACCTTGTCCACCTTGGGTAATATCCTGAACCATGGTTTCCAAAGCGTCCAGACTCTTGAACATGGTATCAAAAATGTAATCCTGCATTTTCAATTTCTCATTACGAACCAGATCCAACACATTTTCCATTTTATGTGTCAGTGATGCCAAATCTTCAAAGCCCATAGTTGCTGCCATACCCTTCAAGGTATGAGCAGAGCGGAATATAACCTGAACTATGCCCAGGTCTTCCGGATTGCCTTCAAGTTGAAGCATGTTTTCGTTAAGCGATTGCAGATGATCATTAGACTCATCAATAAACATGGATAAATATTGGTTCATGTCCATTGTGAGGCACCTCCTCCGTGAGTTACACTCCGTTATTTCACTGCTTGAACAAGTTTAGACGCAATCTCCTGCAATGGCAGAAGATGACGAACGCATTGCAGCTCTACAGCAGAACGCGGCATACCATATACAACACATGTTTCTTCATTCTCGGCAAAGGTTGATGTAACTCCAGCTTCGTATAATCTCTTCATCATACGTGCTCCATCACTTCCCATTCCCGTCAGCAAAACAAGATGTCTTTGTAAAGATGTAAACGGCAGAAGTGACTCAAACATCGTATCCACTGAAGGTCTATGTCCATTCACTGGTTGATCTTCAGTCAGCTTCACGATAAACTTCCCGTCTGCTGTTTTGTTAACTTTCACATGAAATCCGCCGGGTGCTATATAGGCGGTTCCTTTTTTCAGAACCATGCCCTCTTCAGCTTCAACCACATGCAGTGGACTGAATGTATTCAATCGTTGAGCCAGAGAACGTGTGAAATTGGGCGGCATATGCTGCACAATAATGACCGGTGCAGGCAAATCAGCAGGCAACTGCTCAAGCAATGTCTTGAGAGCCCTCGGTCCACCCGTAGAACAACCTATTGCCACAAGTTTGTTGAATGGTCCTTCCAGCCCCCCTCCACCTTTGGGGACAGGATTAGGCTTGATTACATCCTTGGCTTTTGCAGAGGCAGAAGTTGCCGCTATTTGATCAGCTGCCACTCTAGCTGCATTAGGTAGTCCAACTTCCTTTGGAGTCTGTACTGGATTAGCTGACCTCACTGCTTTTTCTGCCTTCGTCCCCAAATTACGCTCAGCCTTCGGCAAAGTCTCCGGTTTATTCTCTACGCGACCTGGTTTTGAAGGTGACAATAGTTCAATTGGTTTCTTTGACTTGGCCTGAAAGGCTTCAGTCCGTTCTCGAAGAGAGCTTTGACTCGTCTGGACAGGTTCGATCGTTTTTTTCACAGGCTCCGCTCGATCCCTGGCCGGTATTTCTTTCTGAACTGGCTGAGTTGGGGGAGCAACTGCTCCTCGCAACATGTCTCTATTTTTCATCGATAACTCACGATCAGCTTTTCGTTTGATCTCATTCATCGCAGCACGCATGCGCTCAACCAAGGCTTTACCGACTTGAGCAATATCCTGATCATGTGAAATAGATGGTTTGCGAATGAAGTCAAATGCCCCGGCTTCAAGCGCCATAATGGTTTCTTTCATGCCTTGTTCATTGATACCAGAGAGCATAATCACAGGAACGAAGGATTCCTTCATAATTGATTTTAATGCATCCAACCCATTCATTTCGGGCATCTCAACGTCCATTGTAATAATATCGGGTTTCAATTCTACTGATTTTTGAATCGCTTCTCTACCGTTTGATGCCGTTGCCGTGACCTTGAATTCCGGATCCGCCTGGATTAAATCCGTAACGATCTTACGCATAAAAGCGGAATCATCGACAACCAATACTTGATACACCGCCATGTTGTGTCACCCCTGTTTCCTTTATTCAGAAATCATGTTGTCCGTTTAAGCCACTTATTCATAAATCCCCTGATTCCTGTCAAGGTTCCGGATCCCGGAGTTGCAGGTACAGCCAGATAACGAAGAGCAAGTTTCTCTATATCTTTGGAGGCTTTGGCATTGGGATAAGCCAGACTATAGGGCATTTGCCTCTTAACCGCCTTGACTACCTGGGCGTCTTCCGAGATATACCCAAGCAGCGGAATATCCGTCTGCAAAAACCGCCTCGCCACTCCAGCTATTTTATCTGCCACCCGTTCCGCTTCTCGTTCGTCTTCCACCCGATTAACGATCATCCGAAAGGGCGTAGCATTTTCCTGGCCGTGCATAACTTTGACTAAAGCATAAGCATCGGTTATTGAAGTCGGTTCAGGTGTGGTTATAATCAGGCATTCATCGGCAGCACCGATGAACTTCATATTCTCTCTGGAGAGTCCTGCCCCAGTGTCAAAGATGACATAATCCATTTCCTGGGCAATATCCTCGACTTGACTGGCGAAGAACTCCAGATCACGATCAGACAATGAGAACAACTCTTTCATGCCCGATCCTCCAGCAATGTAAGGCAAGCCGCTGGCACCCAGTTGTATGATTTCCCTTATAGATTTTTGTCGGTACAATAGGTGGTAAAGATTATAGGAAGAAGACGTACCCATAAGAACATCAATATTAGCCATTCCAATATCGGCATCAAACACAAGTACCTTTTGCCCCAAAGCCTGCAATGCCAAGGCAAAGTTCAGTGTGAAATTTGATTTACCAACACCTCCCTTACCACTGGCCACAGTAATGATTTTAGAGGATCGAATATCTCGCTCAATGCCTTCCAATTCCAATGGCGCGGAGACCATACTTCGAAGTGCAGCTGCCTGATCCTTCATTGTGACCATTCTCCCAGCAACTGTTTAGACAAAGAATCTGCATCCGGCTTCAACAAATCGTCTGGAACATTTTGTCCATTTGCCACATATGCGAGCTTGAGTGGAAAACGGTGCAACAAGTTAAATAGCGGACCGCAGCTCCCAGTCTCATCCATTTTGGTGAAAATCACCTTATCCAGACCATATTTGCTGAAATGTTCCGTGATCTGAACCATATCAGCACTTTTGGAAGTCATACTCATGACCAGAAAGGTTTCACTATTCTCTACAGGAGCAAGCAAACTTTGCAGTTCTGAAACAAGTAACTCATTTCTGTAGTTTCTACCCGCTGTATCCATAAAGATCAAATCACAATTCTCTAATCGAGAAATGGCACGTTGTGTATCACCGGGCGATTGTACCACCTCAAGTGGAACATTCAGTATAGATGCATATGTTCTAAGCTGTTCTACCGCCGAGATCCGATACGTGTCTGATGTAATGAATCCAACTTTACGCTGTTTTTTGAACATTTGTTCAGCAGCCAATTTTGCAATTGTCGTAGTTTTACCTACACCTGTTGGTCCAGCTACATAGACGATTCGCGTGGTAGGAAGAATGCCTTCTTCAATACGTTGCTCCAAAAAGTGCATGACCTCTAGCTTCACTACTTTTTCTACATCCTGTTCTATCAGTCCATTCTCAGACCATTTTGCTTGAATTGAATCAAACCAGGATTCCCATACTTCAGGCCAAACCTCTTGTTCTGTCAAGCGTTCTCGGATTGTATGCAGTTCCTCTGGCACAGGGTCCACAGAAGTACCTTGCTTTGAAAGCCTGGTCACCATCTGTTTAAGATCCTGCAATTCAGTCATCAACTTATCCTGCTGCAGCTCTGAACCTGTTGGCTTCGAACCAGTTGTTGAACCCGAAAAATCCGCCCCTTGCGGTCGCGGTTTATGATCCGTGCTCGAAGAACCTGAGCCGCTGTCTATGTCTGAACCGATATTACGCGATTCAAACACAGACGGCGCAGCCGCAGATTGGTCCTGTACACTTTGATCAGCTGTATTCGTTGTAGCCGACTCATCAGAAGCCGCAACAAACGAACGAGCTGTTTGCCGATAAGCCTCAGGTACAAATGCACGAGGTACAGGTGTGAATTGATTTTGTACTGGCTTTGTTGTTTGCTTGTTTTCTTCCTTATCCACTGCAGCTACAACTTCGATCCGTTTTTTGCGAAACATTCCCATCACACCGCCCACCTTAATCTCTTTGGTGGACAGAATCACGGCATCACTTCCCAGGTCTTTGCGAATTTGAAGCATAGCTTCGGGCATGGTCTCAACAACGTATTGTTTTACTCTCATAAGTTCACCACCCCGATACTTTGAATTTCAACATTCGGCTCCAACTCGCTGTAGGAAAGCACAGGAATGTCCTGCATAGTACGTTCAATAACTTGACGCAGATACATCCGAATGGTTGGAGAAGTTAATACAACAGGTTGTTGACCTGATTGAATCAAACGGTTCACTTGTTCACTGAGCTTCTGATATACACTTTGTGTAGATACAGGGTCTAGAGCAAGGTAACTGCCTTGATCCGATTGTTGCACACTTTCAGCAATTTTCTTCTCAAGACCGGGTCCAACCGTGATTACTCGCAGTGTCTCACCTTTCTGTGAGAACTGCTGAGTAATCTGACGTGAGAGGGATTGTCTGACGTATTCAGTCAGCACATCAGGATCCTTCGTATACGTACCATAGTCAGCCAGTGTCTCGAAGATGGTAACCATATCCCGAATAGATATTTTCTCACGCAATAACTTGGCAAGCACTTTCTGTACATCACCAATGGAAAGTAGAGAAGGGATCAGTTCATCCACAAGGGCAGAATAGTTCTCTCTGAGATTATCCACAAGTGCTTTTGTCTCTTGTCTTCCAAGTAACTCATGCGCATGCTTCTTAATCAGTTCCGTCAGATGTGTAGCCACAACGGACGGCGGATCAACGACCGTATATCCTGCAAGTTCCGCTCTGTCTTTGGTTACTTCATCAATCCATAGTGCTGGAAGTCCAAAAGCAGGCTCCGTCGTTTCAATACCTGTCACAGACTCCTCATCATAGCCAGGACTCATGGCAAGGTAATGATTCAACAACAGTTCTCCGCCGCCTACCACATTACCCTTGATTTTGATTACATACTCATTGGGTCTGAGCTGGATATTATCTCTAATCCGTATGACCGGAACGACCAACCCCAGTTCAAGAGCACACTGCCTCCGAATCATAATGATCCGATCCAATAAGTCTCCACCTTGCTGATTATCAGCAAGCGGGATTAAACCATAACCAAATTCAAACTCAATAGGGTCCACCTGAAGCAGGTTAATCACACTTTCAGGACTTCTAACCTCTTCAATCTGCTGTTCTTCTTCCAGCTGTTCTTCCGCTTCCTGTTTCAAATTCAAATTATTCTGCATGCGCCATGCGGCAAATGCCAACACACCTGCCAATGGAAGTGTAGTAATAACATGAATCGGCGTGAAGAAACCAAGCATGGCAATGACAAAAGCTACAATGTAAATGAGGATCGGGTATGTAAACAGTTGCCCCGTAATATCATCTGCCAAGTTTCCTTCGGATGACGCTCTGGTAACGATAAGTCCTGCTGCTGTGGAAATAAGCAGAGCAGGGATTTGGCTTACCAATCCATCTCCAATAGTCAATACAGAGTACGTTGACATTGCATCTGCGAAAGCCATCCCATGCACAGTCATACCGATAATAAAACCACCAATGAGATTGATCAGGAGGATAATAATACTAGCAATTGCGTCACCTTTTACGAATTTACTTGCTCCATCCATCGCTCCATAGAAATCGGCTTCACGTTCAATTTTGGAACGACGTTCACGAGCTTGTTGCTCGTTGATCAGACCCGCATTCAGATCCGCATCAATACTCATTTGTTTACCAGGCATCGCATCGAGGGTAAATCGGGCAGCAACTTCAGCTACGCGTTCAGAACCCTTTGTAATAACGATAAACTGAACGACAACGAGGATCAAAAACACGATAAATCCAATCGCAATTTGCCCTCCAGCAATCCAGCTACCAAAGGTAGCAACTACGGCTCCGGCATTTCCATCACCAAGGATTAGCTTGGTTGTCGAAATGTTCAGTGCCAGTCGGAATAGTGTAGTGATCAACAGCAAAGCTGGAAAAATGGAAAACTGCAACGCTTCTTTGCTGTTCATAGCGACAAGGAGTATCATCAGTGCAATTGAAATATTGACGACCAGCAACAAGTCCAACAGCCAGGGCGGGATCGGGAGAATCATCATTAACACAATACCAATGATACCCGCAAGGACAGATATATCTTTAATTTTCAATGAATGTACGGCCTCCGATCCCCTTTTATTTCGTTCTGCCCTTTAGTTTATATACATAAGCCAGCACTTCAGCTACAGCTTGAAACAAATCGGCCGGTATAGCGTCACCAATCTCGGCTCTCTGGAACAATGCCCGTGCCAGCGGCTTGTTTTCCATCGTAATAACACCGTTTTCTTTTGCAATTTCCCTAATACGCAAGGCGACATAATCCTGACCTTTGGCAATAATCTGTGGTGCCTCCATCTCGGAACCTTCATACTTTAATGCAACCGCAAAGTGAGTTGGGTTCGTAATGATTACATCCGCATTCGGTACTTCCTGCATCATACGCTGCATAGCCATACGACGCTGACGTTCCCGGATTTTACCTTTGATCAGCGGGTCACCCTCCATTTTCTTGTACTCATCCTTAATGTCTTGCTTGGACATACGGATCTTCTTCTCATGATCATACTTCTGATACATGTAATCAAATATCGCAAGTATCATTAATGCCACTGCAATCTTGATACCAAGACTTAAAGTGATCGACGCTGCGAAATGTAATATAGCATCCAATGAAAAATGAGAAAGTGAAGCAATATCTGACTGGTAGCCCTTAATTGTACTGTAAACGAGATAACCGATAATCGACATTTTCAAAATGGATTTAGCAAATTCCACTAATGAGCGGAGAGAGAATATATTTTTGAAACCTTTAATCGGGTCCAGTTTCTCAAGTTTTGGCTTCAAACCTTCCCCTACAAGAAGAAAACCAACTTGCATGTAGTTAACGATCAAAGCAACCAGTAACGCACCCAGCAAAACGGGAGCGATCAATAACAAAACTTCAATGCCATAACGCATCATAAGCGCCATAACATTCTCTCCGGTGATTTCCATACTCAATCGATTGATGAAGATATCTGTAAACAGACGAACGATACGTTCTTTATAGAAATTGCTGAATACCATCATGATCAAAAACGCGAACAGGAGAATGGATGCGCCAGATAGTTCAGCGCTTTTTACAACCTGTCCTTTTTTTCGTGTATCCTGTCTCTTTTTCGGGGTAGCTTTCTCCGTCTTCTCCCCTGAAAACAACTGGAGGTCGAGTTGAAGTTTCATCCGTGTCTTTTCCTCCGTTTCACTCAGCCGGGCCTTTGTCCAATGGTTCCAAGCAATTTTTCCATCGATCTGAATATCGCTTCGAACAATTGACTAAATACAAAGGAGAAACTGGGAACCAGCAAAAGCAAAATAGCAAGACCAACGAGTAACTTAAGTGGCAATCCAACTGCAAATACATTAAATTGAGGAGCAGTTTTGGCCAAAAAACCCAATCCGACATCCGTCAAAAACAACGCAACTACAATCGGGGCCGACATCTGAAAAGCCAGCATAAATGATTGACCTAAGGTCTGAATCAAAAATTCAGCAATACTTCCACCTGCCAACCGTAGGAAAAATACATTAGATAATGGTACCCACCGGTAACTGTAAACTATCGCATCCAGCAAATAATGGTGTCCATTCATCGTCAGAAACAAAAGCATAGCAAATGCATACTTCAAGTTACCCGTAAGTGGCGCTGAAGCCCCTGTCATTGGATCGTATACATTGGCCATACCAAAACCGATCTGCAGATCAATAAAGGTCCCTGCAGTCTGAACAGCCGTCATCAACAGATAAGCCACAAAACCTAAAAGCAAGCCTATTAGAATCTCTCTGATGATCAACAAAACGTAGCTCAGGTCTGTGGGTACCGTCTGATTTATTCCATAGATTAGATAAACAGACAATGTGACAAATGCAGAGATACCAATTTTAACTGAAGTCGGCACATTTCGAGCTGAAAAAACCGGCGCAGTTACAAAAAATGATGTGATTCGACAAAACATAAGCAGAGCGACAGGGAAACTTTGCAATAATGTCTCCATCTGCTAAAGCCTACCCTATGTATCTGTATAGATTATCGAGAATGTTAAACGTAAAATCAGCCAGGATATTTAAGATCCAAGGTCCAAACAAAAGTACCGCCAGAAGTACGGCCACAATCTTGGGCACAAAAGCTAATGTTTGTTCCTGAATTTGAGTTGTGGCTTGAAAAATACTGATTGCAAGTCCTACAACCAGAGCTAGTATAAGCATGGGTGCACTGGCCAGCAATGACGTGTATACCGCTTTCCCGGCCAGACCGATAATAAATTCCGAAGTCATGACCGTCCTCCTTTAACTTTCCGGATCAAGTGTTAAAACTCAGTAACAGTGACTTGACAACCAGATACCACCCGTCCACAAGGACAAAGAGCAGTATTTTGAAAGGTAATGAGATCATGACCGGCGGAAGCATCATCATCCCCATTGCCATGAGTGTACTCGCGACAACAATGTCTATAACCAGAAACGGAATAAAAATCATAAATCCCATCTGGAATGCTGTCTTCAACTCACTGATTACATATGCCGGCACCATAACAGTAATTGGGATATCCTGGTATGTTTTTGGTTGTTCAGTCTGATTATATTTCATAAACAGCAATAGATCCTTTTCTCTCGTGTGAGTAAACATAAATTTCTTTATGGGATCCGCTGCTTTTTCTAGCGCCTCCGTTTGTGTAAGTTCTCCCTGAAGGTAGGGCTGAAGCGCTACCTGATTTATGGAAGACAACGTGGGTGACATAATGAAAAGTGTCAGAAATAGCGCTAAACCGACTAGCACCTGATTGGGTGGCATTTGCTGTGTACCCAAAGAGGTACGTACAAAACCTAGCACAATCACAATCCGAGTAAAACTGGTCATCAGCACCAGCATTGCCGGTGCAATACTAAGCACCGTAATTAACAGAATAATGGACAGTGAACTCGTGCTTGGTGTACCACCATCACCATTTCCGATTTGAATATCAATATTCGGAATGGGCTCGGCAAAGGCAACCGTGACCGATGCCAGACTGATAAGTCCCATCAAAAAACACGCTAACCAAATCTTTTTCTTCATGAATCCCTCGACCGATCTGTAGTATTGTCTTTATCCAGGAGCTTCTCCATCTTCTCTTTACGGTTAGGCATCTGCCGAAGTTTGGATTCAAACATTTCGTGAAAAGAAGTTGTGTCCTCCAGTTCCATTTCCCGCGGTGGTTCATCTTTACGGAAGCGTTTTGCGAGCTTGGTAATGAGAGGCGAGAGATTCCCTTGTTGAGCAGCAGCATCTCGTTCGAATGATTCAATGATTCTTTGCGCCTCTTCCAGATCCGAAACCTTATCTATCAACTGGATGTCTTCACCTACACCAATCAGATATACACTTCCACCAATTTCTATAATTTGCAGCGACTTGTTTTGTCCCAGTCCAACCCCGCCCAAAGTACGAATTGTGCCGTGACGGAACATTTGCTGATTCCGTTTGTTTAAGAACCGGATCAGATAAACAATAAGGACCAGGATGACGGCCAGGACAACAATCACCCATACAAGCTGTAAATAATAATTGGCTCCCGCGCCAGCTCCTTCTGGAAAATCACCCTGAGCCATCATCATGCCTCTTAAACGCCCAGTGTCTTGCTAATCGCTTCGATAACCCGATCAGATTGGAAAGGTTTAACAATAAAGTCTTTGGCACCTGCTTGAATAGCGTCGATTACCATCGCTTGTTGACCCATCGCGGAGCACATAATTACTTTAGCGTTAGCATCAATCTTCTTGATTTCTTTCAAAGCTGCAATGCCATCCATCTCAGGCATCGTAATATCCATTGTGATCAGATCTGGACGAAGCTCTTTAAATTTCTCAATTGCTTGTGAGCCATCCTGTGCCTCACCAACAACCTCATATCCATTTTTGGACAAAATGTCCCGGATCATCATTCTCATAAATGCAGCGTCGTCTACGACTAAAATTCGGTTTGCCATCTTGATTCAAGTCCTCCCTAAATTGTGCTTATTGTAATTTCTGAATTCGGTCCCATTGGCTAACGATATCTATAACACGAACACCAAAGTTTTCGTCAATAACTACAACTTCTCCCTTGGCGATCAGTTTGTTATTCACCAAAATATCGACAGGTTCCCCGGCTAACTTATCCAGTTCGACAATCGAACCCTGTGACAGTTCCAAAATATCTTTAATTTGCTTCTGGGTCCTTCCTAATTCTACGGTGACTTTAAGGGGAATGTCCATCAATAAATTCAAATTGTTTTCGTCTACCTGACCATACGCCCCATTTTGTAAATTGGCGAATTGAACTGGTTGTACGTTAACATTCCTATTTGGCATTCCACCGTAATGTTGTGGTGCACCATAAGGTTGCTGCGGGGGCATGCCATACGGCTGCTGTGGCGGCATTCCTTGCGGCATCCCCATCGGGGCCTGTCCATATCCGTTATAGTCCTGAACAGGCTGCTGAGGAGCCTGTGGGGGCTGCTGGTGTTGAACGGGTGGTTGTTCCGCAACCGGTGGTGGCGTTGCTGGTACAGCTGCTGGCGCAGGTTCAGGTGTTGATGCCACTGGTGCGCTGGCAGTTGACTCCTGAGCGCCTCCAATCAACATATCTACCATGTTTTTGGCAAAATGCACTGGAAGCAACTGCATCAGATTAGAATCGATCAGATCCCCGATTAACAAACGAAACGAAACTTGAATAAGGGTCTCATCAGCTGGAAGGTTACTTACACCCTCTCCACTCTCCAGATTGAGAATATCGATTCCCGGAGGGGAAATATTCACAAAACGATTAAAAATCGTGGACATTGAGGTTGCAGAGGAACCCATCATCTGGTTCATCGCTTCCTGTACCGCACTAATATGGATTTCATTCAGTTCTTCATCGACCGGATTTCCTTCGCCACCCAGCATCAAATCAGCGATGACTTGAGCATCTCTCTTCTTAATAACAAGTGAGTTAATGCCTTCGAATCCATCCACGTAATTCACATGAACGGCAACATGTGGCTTAGGAAAAGCTTCTTCAAACTGCGTTCGACTAATGATAGATACTTTAGGTGTTGTAATATCTACTTTGAGGCCTAATAGCGTGGATAAGGCTGTTGCCGCGCTACCAAATGTAATGTTACCAATCTCCCCCAAGGCATCCTGCTCCAGCTCGGTCAAAAAATCATCAACCGTCTTTTCAGCGGGTTCGGAGCTGTTTAGCGATTCCGATTGCCTGAGCAAAGCATCGATTTCTTCTTGGGATAAATAATCCTTACTCGTCAAATTCTTCAACTCCTTCGGTGACAATCTCGTCTATTTGCACAGCCACACGGTCCTTGATTGTCCCCGGACTGCCCATGTATTTCAGTTTGTCACCCACTTTAATGGAAAGTCCCTCACCAACTGGTTTGTTCAACGTAATGACATCACCAACGGACAGACCCAGAAATTCTGCAATTGAAATTCTGGATTCTCCCAATTCCGCAACGATGGGTAACTTGGCTTTGTTCACGCGCTCTCTTAGAGCATCATACTCTTCCGGAGCTCTCGTTTTCTTCTCCGAAACAAACCACTGATGAGTTGACAACCGTGACATAATAGGTTCAAGAACGACATGCGGTATACATAGATTGATCATGCCTGTCGTGTCACCAATTTTGGTACTGAGCGAGATCAGAGCAATGGTCTCATTGGGAGATACAATCTGCATAAATTGCGGATTGGTCTCGAGTGCTTCCATCCTCGGGGAAATATCCAACACGGTCTTCCATGCTTCTTGTAAACTTTCAAAAGCACGGCTGAATATTCGTTCCATAATGGTCGTCTCAATCTCAGTCATCGATGCAATCTTTGTTGGAGCACTCCCGGTTCCACCAAGCAGGCGATCCAACATCGCATATCCCACGTTCGGATGGACTTCCATCACCATTCGTCCCTGTAGTGGCTCCGCTTCAAAAATGTTCAATATCGTCATCTTAGGAATAGAACGGATAAACTCGTCATAAGGCAACTGTTCGACCTGAACGACATTGATTTGAACGAACGTCCGCAGTTGGGCTGAAAAATAAGTGGTGAGAAAGCGTGCAAAATTTTCGTGAATACGAGTCAAGCTTCGAATATGGTCTTTGGAAAAACGTACTGCCCGCTTAAAATCGTACGATCTGATTTTCTTTTGAGTTTCTTCCTTCTTCAATTCTTCTGCGTCCATTTCACCAGAAGAAAGGGCTGCTAATAGGGCGTCAATCTCATTTTGTGATAATACATCCACCATGTTCTCACCCCCTTACAGGTCTACAGCATGTTCTGTTCATTTACATCGTTGCTATCATAATGGATGAAAAGCTCGTACTACTTAAATTACCTTCTGGTAAAGCATCATTAATAAGACCGGTTAATTTCTCGTTAAATAGTATCCGGCCCTTCGCTGTAGCCAGTTCCTCAGACTTTGTATCTGCAAGAGTCTGAATGATGATCGGTTTCACTACAATTTCTTTAATTTTCTCAAAGTCTTCCTTGGCTTTTACGTCAAACAACTTGAATGAGAAGCTGACGATCACAACATGATCTGTATCAGCCAAGTTAGTTTTAATTTCTCCAAGTTCAGAGGAAACTTCTACAATCTCATCCGCAGTCATCTTCTTGGCTTCTGAAGCTGAAGCAGTATGTGTGTCGTTCTTATTCCCGTTCTGTCCTTGCATAAATACAAACACAACCACCACAATGAGTGTTATTGCCAGCAACATCGTTGCAAGCCAGGGCATCATTTTTTTCATCAGGATTCCTCCGTTTGCTGCACTTTAATAGTGGCTGCCTGAACCCCGATTTCACGGTTGTAATCTTTAATCTTGGAAATAACGTCATCGGCTTTTTCAAGCACAATCAGTCTCTTTCCAGTTACCAGAGTAATATACGTATCCGGCGTCTCTTCCACAATTTCAACCATCAGCGCATTTAACCACATGGGAGAACCATTTAACCGCGTAACCGAAATCATGCTAAGCCCCCTTGATCAGAGTGGGAGGAGCAAGCTCCCCCACGTTTTAAAAATTCATGAATCAGCTATTAACGTTTCAGGTTAACAACTTCCTGGAGTATTTCATCCGACGTTGTAATGATTCTGGAGTTTGCCTGGAATCCACGCTGAGCTACGATCATCTCAGTAAATTCACCAGTCAGATCCACGTTTGACATCTCGAGTTGTCCAGTGATAATAGAGCCGGTTCCATTTTCAGCATCATTCGCTGTCAAAATTTCAAGCTCACCATCGGGATTAGCATTTGCTGTCATACGGTACAGATTACCGCCGATCTTCTCTAAACCTTCCGGATTGACCACTTTTCCGATACCAAGTTGTGCTCCCGCTTCGATCGTTCCGTCTGCCATGGTCTGGTTAATCGTTCCATCCTGACCAATCGTAAAGGAAACGACGTCGTCTGGAATAGTAATATTTCCGCCACCGTTATCCAGAACAAACAATCCATCCGATGTCAACAGGTTACGTGCTGCATCCACATGAAAATCCCCCGCACGAGTCAGGTAAGGTACTTCCTGATCTTCACTTAAACGTACCAAGAAGAACCCATCTCCATTAATCCGCATATCTGTTGGATTATTCGTTGTCATTGGGCTACCTGCCAAATGCAGCGTATCAATTGAACCTACGGATACACCAAGACCGATTTGTTTCGCATTGACACCACCAGTTGCATCCCCAGGGGCAGTCACACCTGAAGTGGTTTGGCTCATAATATCTTTGAACATAACCCGACTGCCTTTGAAGCCAACCGTGTTTACGTTCGCAATATTGTTACCAATTACGTCGAGTTTTGTTTGGAAACCCCGCATCCCGGAAACGCCTGAGTACATTGATTTCAACATTTTTAAAAATCCTCCCAGTCTTCATTTGGTTACCGCATCAGTCGGTCAGCGGCATTCCGGCTCCCGAGAAGGGCCAGCCGGTCAAGAAATGATTACGGCACTATCAATCTGAGTGAACACATTATCCTTCATGCTTTCACTATCCATAGCTGTAACCACAGTACGATTTTTGACATTGACGATAAAAGCCATATCCTGCATTAAAATCAATGACTCTTTGGCTCCTTTGGCAGCAGCTTTGTCCAAAGCAGAACCAATCTGTTCCATTTGCTCGGTCTTGAGTTCAATACCACGCTGTTCCAATCGTTTGGCAGCATGATTGCTCAATTTCAGAAGATTATCTTCCAGTACCTTTGCAAAAGGTTTTTCGGGTACAGCTGATGCTTCTCCCGTTTTGGGTCTTTGAAGCATATTCGGTGTAATCGAGCCTGCATATAATTGTCCAACCGTTATGCGATCACTCATATCGTTTTCCCGCTATCTTCCGTATCACCCGTTTCAGCGGAAGATTCAACTTCCTGGCTCTCGTTCGTTTCAGGGGCTACGTCCTGAACGTTCTGTACCGGAGTTTGACTCTCTTCTGCCTGTTTTGGATAATTCACCTGAATGATCTCATCAAGCTTAATTTCGTCGTTGCCCACTTTTGCGTATTGAACACTATCTCTTACAATGATGGAATCCACAATACCCTGACGAAGAGTACCGTTGTCGTCTTTATTAGAAGAAAGCCAACTTACCTCCATGCCAATCATGCCGGATACAGCACCAAGTGACTGGTTCAATGTTTTAAGCTGTGTAGAAATGTTGACCAGTTGTTCCACGGAGCTGAACTGTGCCATTTGAGCGATAAATTCCTTATCCTCCATCGGCTGCATCGGGTCTTGGTTTTGCAATTGGGTAATCAGAATTTTTAGAAACTGATCTTTACCTAATTCTTTTGTTGCAGCACTTGTGGTTGCTTTATTAGCTGCCGAATAGTTCGGCCAAGTATTATTCGTTGAAACAATTTCATTAGCCATTTGTTCACCTCATTTCTGTTTAAGCCTTCGCACTAAACGTATCTCTCTGTAATTCATTTCCTTCGACTTGCTCGCTACGCCAGTTACGCAATTCGTCTTGAATTCCTGCTGTAGCTATAGCATCATCCGATTGTTCCTCTCGCTCACGTGAACGGCGTTGTTGCTGAGAGTTACTTCCCGGCTGACGTCCTCCGTCCTGATACATCTGTGATCCGATTGAACTGTTCTGGGTAACCTCAAGTCGTTCCACTTGAATTCCCTGGGCTTGAAGTGACGAACGCAGCTGCGTCATTTGTTGTTCTAGCATGTCTTTGGCCATCGTATGCTCAGTCATAAACCGTGCCACCAATTGACCATTCTGTAAAGTAATTTGAACGTCCAACTTCCCTAGATGCTCAGGCCGAAGTGAGATGGTCGCCTCGGAAAATCCTTTTTGCTGGACAATATCCAGCTTGTTGACTACAAACTGTGTCATTTCTTTGGCAAACTGTGATGTTTGCATTACAGGTTCAGCCGGTTTTCCTGCTGTTGTACCTGATGAGCGCAAGGACAGCTCTCCCGCAGTAATAATGGTTGAGTGTTCCACTTCTCCACCTGCATTTGAAGCAGATGTGGTCTTAGCCTCATCTTTCACTTGGGTTCCAGAGTTCGCCCCTGCCGCAACAAGAACTTGTGGTACGACAGAATCCTGTTTGGATGTTTGAAGCGAAGTATTTGGAGCGACTTGTACAGTCTGATCCTTAACTGCAGTCAATGTATCCAGTATGGATTTCAGTTCAGTCCATCCCTTGTTACTGGTCGTATCCACTCCAGCCTCATGAAGCTGACTCTGCAGAGATTGTAACAAATGTTTGAATTCAGGAGCGTTCTTCGCAACGTTACTCTCTGGATCATTCATTCCATCTACTAATTGTGTAAGCATATCTTGCAGAACAAAACGTACTGCTGCCGGATGCTGTGACAGTTCAATGGCGGGTACTGTTTTTACACTTTCCGCTCCGTCTGAAGACTCGTCGGAACCTTCTGCATCAGTACCTGAAGGATTACTTAATTGTGTATACATCTGTTGAATAAGAGTTTGCAAACCTGCAAGTAGAGCTGGGTCATTTTCCAAAGCTTCGTCAAGCTCATCCAAGTCCGTGAACAACGAATTCAGTATAGCCGCGATTGATGCCGCTTCTCCTTCTTCACTTGTAGCAAAGGAAAACACCAACGGATTGGCAGTTAAGCTTCCAGTAGCGCTTGAACTATCACCTTCTGTATTTCCTCCAGATAGCGATTGTGCAAGAGTTTGGAGAAATTCACCGCTAGTACCTGCAGCCGAACCTTTCGATTGTGCTCCTGTCGTCTGACCTGTTCCCGTTGCTTTTGCAGATGCTGTGGATGCCATTTGATATACAATCGACATTTATTTTCACCCCCTCTCGATAAGTTCAGTGTAATCCGTTTTACTTGTTGCCCATCAATCTGTTCAAAATTTTTGCAGTTTCAACCGAGTCCTCTGAAGACATGTTCTCAAGCAATTGAGAGCGTGTTGCATCATCTACCGAATTCAGAATGGTCAATGTTTTGTCAGGACTTAACTTGTATGTTTCCAATAATAGCTTGGCACCACTTGAAGCAGACATCGAAGCAAATGTTTGACTAAGCTGATTTTTATCCAGGTTTTTGCTTGTGGTTGTGGATGCAGTTGAAGTTGCTGCGGTTTCTTTCTTCAATCTGGATTGCAGTGCATCCAGTGCCAGATCCCCGGACGGTTTGGCATCCTTCATCATCATGGTGACATCGGCTGCTGTTTTTGGGTCCATCTTTTCAAGCACCTTGGTCCGAGCAGATGACTGCATGGCATTCAACAACAATACCATTTCCTCATTCGTCATATTTTGCAAAATCGGTGCAGCTTTGCTCGGGCTCATGTCAGCATACATTTTAGCCAAATCTTTTATTTGCTTTTGATAATCGGATTCCGTTTCCGGCGTTGCTGCAGCAGCCGTTTCAGCCGCTTTTTCCGCATCATCCAACTTCTTCTGAAGGTCCGTGGCCTTCTTTGCTTCGGTTGTTGTCGCTTCCTGTGCTGCCTTGAGCTCTGTTTCTTTGGCAGTTACCTGGGATTTCAGCTTTTCGATTGTGGCTTCAGCACTTTCAACCTGTTGCTCACTCTTCTCCAGCTTCTCCTTCTCAGGATCCAGTACAGGATCAGGTACCCATTCCTTGACTACCGGTATCTTGTTCGCGAATTCAAACAAATTATTACGAATATCTACATTAAATAGCGTAAGTAGTACGCCTAGCAGCACTACGGTGAATACAATCGGGATTGAAATCATGAGAAATTTTTCCCAACCGCCTCCCGACTCTTTTTCCATGTCGCTATCATCTTTAACAGCCATCGTTCATTCCTCCTTCACGAGACAACTTCGCGTCCGGCTCACATCAATTCGCGCGTCCGGCTTTGGCAGCGAAGCGTACAGTAGCCATCTCGTCCAGATCGTTCTGTTCCCGGAGGAGCATCTCCTGCTGAAATTTGATTTTGGCCTTGTCTCTCGCTCCAAGCCATACTTTTTCATCAATCAACTTACCGTTTAGAAACGTCTGATTCCGCTGCACATTAACCTGAGCATGTTTAACATCACTGTTTTTGCGTGAAATGCACTCGTCTAGGTGATGTACATAACGCTGCATCTCCTGCAGACTGTTTACAGACGCTGTATTTTCCGTAGCAGATTGGATAATGCCGATCAGATTACTTCTATCATTAAGAAGTTGTATCAGATGTTCTTCCTCTGTCTGAAGTTTGCCGATCGCTGTGGATAACATCCACTCTGCCTGTGTTTTTTCATTACTCTTCAGGTCAACAACTTTCTGGAAATGATATCGAAATTTCATCGTTTACCCATTCATCTCCTTGCAAATTCAAGAATCAAACGTTCCTGTACTTCACTTAAAGTGACTTTCTCGTCGACTTTCTGCTTGGTAAAGTTCCATATACTATCAATCTGGTCTATCGATTCATCTATGGCTGCATTTGATCCCCGCTGGTAAGCCCCAATATTGATCAAATCTTCCGATTCTTTGTACACAGCCATCAAACGTTTCATATTATTAACGGCTTCCAACTGCTCTTCCGGAGCAATATCCTTCATAACACGACTTATGCTGGCTAACACATCAATCGCTGGAAAATGACCTTTATTTGCAATGGATCGATTTAACACAATGTGTCCATCCAAAATACCCCTTACCGCATCAGCAATTGGTTCATTCATGTCATCCCCATCGACCAGAACGGTGTAAAAGGCTGTAATCGAGCCCGTAGGTCCTGTACCCGCCCGTTCAAGCAGTTTGGGCAAACTTGCAAATACCGAAGGCGTATACCCTCTCATTGCCGGAGGTTCACCAACAGCCAGACCAACTTCCCTCTGAGCCATCGCATATCGAGTAACTGAGTCCATCATCAGCATCACGTTCATTCCACGATCTCGGAAATACTCTGCAATGGTGGTCGCAATAACTGCTCCCTTGATCCGAATCAGGGCAGGCTGATCTGAAGTTGCAACAATGACCACGGAGCGTTCCAATCCTTCCGGACCCAGATCCCGTTCAATAAAGTCGCGTACCTCACGTCCACGCTCACCCACAAGCGCGATGACATTGACATCTGCTGCTGTATTACGAGCGATCATGCCCATCAATGTACTCTTACCAACACCAGAGCCGGCAAAAATACCTACACGCTGTCCCTTACCTACGGTCAGCAATCCATCGATAGCTCTTACACCAACACCCATCGTTTCAAGTACACGCGGACGATCCATTGGATTAACCGGTGTATTGGAGGTAGAGTACATCGGCATTCTGGATGGGAGAAGGGAGCCGTCTAGCGGCTGCCCAAGTCCGTCCAGCACTTTACCGAGCAATTCGGAACCCACCTGAACTCCAAGTGGTTTACCCGTACCTACTACATCGCAACCAGGGCCGATGGATTGAAGTTCACCCAGTGGCATAAGCAGCACTTTGTTATCTCGAAACCCAACAACTTCGGCTTGAAGAGGCTTAGCTGATTTACCAGGATAGATATAACATACGTCACCGATACTTGCATCCGGCCCTTCTGACTCCACCATAAGACCAATGACCTGAGTAACTTTGCCGTTAATACGAACAGGATCGAATTGCCGCAAATGTTCCATATATCGCTGTGAACTAAGAACCTTCATGTTGATTTCTTCGCTCCTCATCCTCAAGTGCTATGCGGACCAGTTCCTTTTTAATCTCAGCAAGCTGTGTATCAATTCTTGCATCTACACTTCCGAACGAAGAACGAATGACACATCCCTTATCTTTGACCGTCGAATCAGGCAAAATCTGCAATTCTGCCTGAGAGTCAATGGACAGAGACAATTCTTCACGAGCTGCCTGTACAAATGTAAACTGATCAGGTGCCACACAAAGTGTGATCAAACCCTGCTCCCTTTTACGCGACAAACTCTGACGAATGAGTTCCAATGTATGATCGGGTTCAATGGTAAGTTGCTTATCAATAACTTTCTCAGCGATCCCGCAAGCGAGATCCACGAGGAACGGTTCGGCTTCCTGAATGATCTGATCTTTAGCTACATAAGCTTCCTTGAGCACTTCCTGGGCTTCAATCATCATCTTTTCGATCTGCACCTGGAGATCCAGTTCAGCTTGTACTTTGCCTTCTTCAAAACCCTGTTGGAAACCTTGTGAACGAAGCGCTTCAGTCAGATGTTCATCCTGTTGTCGTTGTTCCTGCCACCAGCTGTCGATCTGTTCACGGGCCTCTTGAAGCATGCGCTCTGCCTCTTCTGAAGCTTCACGTACTTGCTTTTCTGCAAACTCCTTGGCATCTTCCAGCATTTCTGCGGTAAGACGTTGTGTTTCTTCGTCCACGCGTGCTTGAAGCGTTTCTGCTTCAGAACCTTCAGCACGATCACCGTATAATTCCGTTTCAGACTCCTCAGCACCACCATAATGATGATGATTTTCAAGTTTTTTACGGTCATCAACGGGTACATACTGGAAAGATTTAATCAAATTAGACAATGATATCATCTCCTCCACCGCGTGCGATAATGATTTCACCGGCTTCTTCCAATCTGCGTATCGTTCCTACAATGCGTGTCTGAGCTTCCTCAACATCACGCAATCGCACAGGCCCCATGAACTCCATCTCTTCTTTGAATGTTTCGGACATCCGCTTCGACATGTTCCGGAACACAGCATCCCGAACCTCTTCGCTTGCCACCTTGAGTGCAAGTTGCAGATCTGCGTTGTCGATATCCCGAATAATACGTTGAATTGAACGATCATCCACATTGACAATATCTTCGAATACAAACATGCGTTTTTTGATTTCCTCTGCAAGCTCCGGATCCTGAATT
Organism: Paenibacillus amylolyticus; assembly: GCF_050990605.1. Classification (GTDB taxonomy): domain Bacteria; phylum Bacillota; class Bacilli; order Paenibacillales; family Paenibacillaceae; genus Paenibacillus; species Paenibacillus amylolyticus_H. The sequence continues at coordinate 2,274,023 of NZ_CP158832.1, read as the reverse complement.
TCAAGCGAGTCCAAAATGGTACGCTCTGTACCACGATCGACTCCGTTCAGAATTTGAACAATCGATTCGATACCACCCGCATTGGTGTAATCCTGCGTTACGGTAGAAGATAACTTCTGTTCCAGAACCCGCTCCACTTGAGAGATAACTTCTGGCGAAGTACTATCCATAACTGCGACGCGACGAGCGACATCTGCCTGCTTCTCTTGTGGTAAAGATGACAGAATCGCTGCAGCTTGTTCGAACTGGAGATAAGACAGAACCAGCGCGATCGTTTGCGGACTTTCATTCTGAATAAAGTTCAAAATTTGATTTGGATCCGCTTTGCGTGCAAAGTCAAACGGTCTGACTTGCAGCGTAGCTGTCAAACGGTTAATGACTTCAAGTGCTTTGGAAGAACCCAAAGCTTTCTCCAGGATTTCTCTCGCATAATTGATACCGCCTTGAGAGATATATTCCTGCGCCAGACAGATCTGGTGAAACTCGGCCATGATCATGTCCTTTTCGGAAGAATCAACCTTGCGAACGTTGGCAATCTCCAACGTAAGTTGCTCAATTTCCTCATCACGCAGATGTTTGAAGATCTGAGCCGATACTTCCGGACCTAATGTAATCAACAAAATTGCTGCTTTTTGTCTTCCAGTCAAACCTTGACTGCTTGCCTTCGCCAATGCGTTCACCTCTATTCGTCAGCCAGCCATGTACGCAGCAGATTGACGAATTCGTCTGGCTTTTTCTTGGCCAAACTCTCCAATTGTTTGCGCACCTGACTTTCGTTCGTTACACTGTCCAGCGTAATGGACGGGAACTCTGTTGCTATTGGAAGAGGAATCTCTTCTTCTTCGACTTCGTTTTGTTTGCGACGACGGCGTACTAACAAAATAACTACCGCTGCGATCAATGCCGCTATAAGTGCGCCTCCACCCCACATCATCGTTGAGGAAAGCTGGAAACCTGTATTGTCTGCAGAGGCAGTCGGGAATCCTTGTGACATGACTGAAACTTTCTTTGTCAGATCGGCGTCACTTATTACAGTGCCTGAGTCTGCCAGTGAAGCACGAACAATGTTAACCAAAATGTTCTCAATTGCGTCCTGAACCGGTCCCTGTAATTCTGTTTCTCCATTCGGTGGTTCAACTGCAACGTTAATGGTTAAGTCTTTTACAGTATACGGACTGGAAATGATATCCTTGGCGATTCGATTGACATCGTAGTTTATAGTGCTTGATGATTCTTCGGAGGTAGAGTTACCGGTTGCATCAGATGATGGGTAACCCGGAACTTCCTCTTGTCCTGTGCCAGCAACACCACCTGTTGGGTTGCTTGCGCCAGTGTAGCTCTTTTGAATCTCCTGCACACTGATCTCGATACCTTTCATATTATCTACATCAACAGGTGTGACCAGATTTTCCTTACGTGTTTCTTTGTCAAAATTAAGCTTTGAGGCTACCAGAACATTAACTTTGTCTTCGCCTACAATCTGGGAAAGGAATTGCTTTACGTTATTACGGACATCGTTTTCAAACTTTTTCTGTAATGCCATGTTTTCTTGAACTTCAGAAGACAACCCGCCACTGCCACCTCGAGCACTTGGAATCAATTCTGCTTCATCTGTGTTCGTAATTGTGATGTTCTCAACAGGCAGATTAGGAATTGCAGTCTTAACCAAGTTAAAGTAGCCATCTACGGCTGCCTGATTTGGATGATAACCCGGTTTGAATTGGAGAGCTACCGATGCTGATGCTTTGTCTTGTTCTTCTAAACCAGCAAAAATGTTATCTTTCGGCATATTAACGAGTACTTTAGCATCCTGTATCCCTTGCATCCGCTGAAGTAACTGTTCAACTTCTCCGTTTATAGCGTTGTTGTACTTTACATCAAACTCTTTATCCGTCATCCCGATGGGGGATGATGACTCCTCGAATGACTTATACCCTAATGAACCATTCTGAATAATCCCTTGTGATCCAACATTCACCTTTGCAATTGCAACACTTGTACTCGGTACAGATATGGTCTTGCCATCTGAACTTAATTTGTATGGAATGCTAGATGAATCGAGATAACTGATAACGCCCGCTGAATCACTTGCATTCAAATCTGTAAAAGCAACTTCATATTCCGTCTTGGACAATTGCATCGTGAGAACAACTGCAGCCAAAATCAGGAACAGGAAGGTGGATATAAATAATACTTTTTGCTTTTTGCTAAAACTATTCCAATACTGGGATGCCTTATCCCTGTACTGGGCGATTCTCTCATTCACTCTGTCACCCCATCCGAAACTTTGCTTAGTCTGTCCTTACTCAACCCTAGCCGTTTCATAGGTTGACGATCAGGAGCAGCATCGCAGCTGCTTTGTTGTAATGATCAGCGCTATTGTCGAAGCGCAAGTAGGTTATTTTATATTTGCGTTCTCATAACTTCCTGGTATGCTTCGACCACTTTGTTTCGGACTTGAGTTGTGAGTTGCAGGCTTAACAAGGCCTGTTCTGAAGCAATCAACACCTGATCCACGTTCGCTTTGCCGACCAAAAACTGATTCGACATTTCATGCGATTGAGTCTCCTGTGCTGCGACGGATCCTAATGCATTCTGTAAGTATGTACCGAAGCTCTGAATGGTTTCGGCTGGTGTAGAAGGCTTGCTTTCGGTTGCACTCTTCATCTGTAGCGGTTGTATTGCCTGTGTGCTAAACATGTTGTTCTGAATCATTAATGTCCCTCCCCTTCATCCCTGGTTTGTATTTTTCTTATTTTCATTTCAAAGCAGATTATCTTCCAATCTCCATAGCTTTGGAGATCATTGCTTTGGTTGAATTCAGTGCCGTTACGTTTGCTTCATAGGAACGTGAAGCAGAGATCATGTCGACCATTTCTTTCGCAATATCCACATTAGGCATAAATACATATCCTTCTGCGTTGGCATCTGGATGAGAAGGGTCATACACAGGCTTCAGTGGTGATTGATCCTCGCGAATCTCGGTTACTCTCACGCCATCTCCAGTACCGCTGCCTCTCATCTGATTTTGCAGCATCGTACCAAATGACGTTTTATTCGGCTCAAGCACAACCATTTTACGTTTGTAAGGAACCGCTTCACCATTGGATACGCTCGCGCGCGTCGTTTCAGCGTTAGCAATGTTGGAAGATATAACGTCCATCCGCAACCGTTGGGCTGTTAGAGCTGAGCTACTGATGCTAAAACTATTACTAATGTTCAATTTAGGTTATCTCCCTTCCACGCCAACACGCATGATTTTAATTTGTTCGTTCACTTGCTGAATATAAGCGTTATAGCGCAACTGATTCTCCGCCAGAAGACTCATTTCTCTGTCGATATCGACATTATTCTGGTTGTTATTCATGGATGTTGACTGGTCCATATTAACTACTGGCGTTGGTACGGAAGAGGAAGGACCTATGACAAAATGCCTTGCATCAGTTACTTTACCTTTAAGAACAGGCATATCTCCATTCATTTGCCCTTGCAACATTTCTTCAAAAGATACGTTCGAGCGCTTGAAATACGGGGTATCGGCGTTTGCGATGTTGTCAGCAATCGTTCGTTGTCTGATATTGGACGCATCGAGTGCACCTTGCAATCTTTTAAAGCTGATATCGTTTAAAAGATTCACAATCCCCCTCCTCTCTTTAGAAGTTATGGAAAAAGATTGAATCTTTTCCCTTGAAAATTCCTATGTTTTTTCGACAAAAACATTCGTCTTTACACGGTTTTCTAGGACTTAAGTAGAATTAACTCTGATGTTGTCGTATAACATAAGTTTCTTCGAGTTTGGGATATATTACAATAAGAAAAAAGCCCTATCTTTTCTGAAAGACAGGGCTTTTTGTGTATTTTCTGCAAATTATGAATTTTTTCGTAAATGTTCGGTCCCAAAACAAAAGCATGTTAATACTCTCCCATATTGTTCTTAAACATTCTTAAAATAAAAAAAAACTTTCGAGTCTCAACATGAGCTTACAACGCCCGTAATTATGTTTATTTACGAATATTTCATAGTTAATAATGTTAGAATTTTTTGCCGTTACACTAAGGGTTTATGGACAATATGATAGGTATACATATAAAGCTGTATATTAATCAATTGACAAGTTATCTTTCAAGAATGAAGAAAACTCCTCTTTCCTACACAACACTTTCTTAACAATTAAGCGGGGTCTATATATTTTAATTTTAAGAAAACAATTGGCGTATTCACACTTTTCTATAATTCATCATTTTGCGCATTTACGCAACATTTCCCAATCTATCAACTAAACCGATGACCAGACTTGGAATAAGGAAAATTCTTTTAATGGAAATCATTGGATATGGAATCGAGGAATAACTACCACTCCGATAGGTTTTAACTTTGTATTCATGCGGCACAAGTCCTAGGTTTTGTCGATCCGTACAACAACCTCACATCTTTTATCGGTTGTAACATCGAAATCCTTTAGATAGAAACAAAAATAAACGATATGCATCAAGTAAGAGGACCCCTGTGATTCGCTAAAGGATTGCTATCCTTTGTCGCAAATGTTCTCTACTCTCGTGCATACCGTTCATTTATAGCATCATTTTAACAATTCCATTGCTCGCCCCATGTTACAGGATATACTGGCTCAAATCACGATCAAGCGCGATATCATTTAATTTCTCCCGGACATACTCCGGAGTAATCACCATACGTTCCAGTGTTAGCTCAGGTGCCTCAAAGGATAAATCCTCCAAAAGCTTTTCAAGAATCGTATGCAATCGACGTGCACCTATATTTTCTGTATTTTGATTGACGGATTCAGCCAATTTGGCAATCTCGCGAATGGCCTCATCCGAGAACTCAATCTCAATATTCTCTGTGCGCAACAGATCAACATACTGCTTGGTCAGCGCATTTTGGGGTTCAGTCAGAATGGATACAAACTCCTCCAGTGTTAGACTGCTTAGTTCCACACGAATTGGGAAGCGTCCCTGAAGTTCAGGAATCAGATCAGAGGGTTTGGCGACGTGGAATGCGCCTGCTGCCATAAAGAGAATATAATCCGTTTTGACAGGACCATACTTCGTCATTACTGTAGAGCCCTCTACGATAGGCAGAATGTCACGTTGCACACCCTCACGGGATACATCAGGACCACTACCTCGTCCTTGACTGGCAACCTTGTCGATTTCATCAATGAATATGATACCTGTCTGCTCCGCCCGGCGAATGGACTCCTGGGTAACATCATCCATGTCGATCAATTTTCCTGCTTCTTCCTGGATCAGCACTTTACGCGCTTCTTTAATAGCGAGTTTACGTTTTTTCGTACGACGAGGTAAGAGGCTGCCAAACATCTCCTGCATGTTCATGCCCATCTGATCATTACCTTGACCAGCAAACATGTCCATCATGTTAGGCGCAGTGTCTTCGACATCAATTTCAATGATGTCATCCTCCAACTTGCCAGATAACAGATCAAACTTGATCTTACGGCGGCGTTCGGCAACCCCAGTATCCGGTTCGGGCTCATCCTGTTCCTGAACGTTGTTGCCATTATTACCAAAGATCATCTCAAAGGGATTACGCTGATTCTTGGACTTGGACTGTGAAGGAGCCAAAATATGTACAATTCGCTCATTGGCAGCTTCTTCAGCTTTGTCCTTCACTTTTTCAGTCCGCTCCAGCTTCACCATCCGCAGTGATGTCTCAATCAGATCACGCACCATCGATTCAACGTCGCGGCCAACGTAACCTACTTCAGTGAACTTGGTAGCTTCCACTTTCACAAAAGGCGCACCTACCAGTTTAGCAAGGCGGCGGGCGATTTCCGTTTTACCCACACCGGTAGGTCCAATCATCAAGATATTTTTAGGCACAATGTCGTCCTGAGTGTGCTCAGGCAAAAGGCTACGCCGATAACGATTACGTAGGGCTACGGCTACCGATTTTTTGGCTTTCTTTTGACCTACAATATACTTGTCAAGCTCTGCAACAATCTGTCTCGGTGTTAACGCTTGAGTATTCATATTGCTTCCCTCCTACCAGTATGTTGAATTTATTTTACCTAACAAGGACAAAGAATCCCCTAGACGTGCTGGAGCAGATTACATAATCATGCTCCACTACGGGAGATTTCTTTGGCTTATAACTCTTCCACAATAATATTACTATTGGTATATACACATAGCTCTGAGGCAATCTGAAGTGATTCACGCGCAATATCTTTCGCTTCCAGGTTTACTGCATGACGTTTCAACGCACGCGCAGCAGATAAGGCAAAGTTCCCACCTGATCCGATAGCAATAACGTCATCATCCGGTTCAATAATCTCTCCGCCGCCTGAAATGAGCAGCATACCTGATTTGTCCATCACAATCAACAGTGCCTCAAGCTTACGCAAAATCCGATCCTGACGCCAATCCTTGGCAAGCTCTACAGCAGCACGCTGCAAGTTACCATGGTGCTCCTCCAGCTTACCTTCGAATTTCTCAAACAGGGTGATTGCATCCGCCACAGAACCAGCAAAGCCAGCAACAACCTGTCCGCGATACAAACGTCTTACCTTCTTGGCTGTATTCTTCATCACAACACTTTGACCCATGGTCACCTGACCATCTCCTGCGATTGCAGCCTTACCATTATGACGAACAGCACAGATCGTTGTAGCATGAAATGACATATCCATGATATCAGCATCCTCCCACGAATAATTTATACGCGTTCCGGAACAGTTAGACCTTCTGCTGCAGCAAAACTGGTGATGCCATCCAGTGCGCGCTGTGCAAGAGCTTCATTTTTTTCTTTTTTGTTACGGATTTTTGTTTCAAGCTTCGGCAACAAACCAAAGTTTGCGTTCATTGGTTGGAAGTGCTTGAAGTCAGCAGTTGTAATATACTGAGCCATACTGCCAAGGGTTGTTTCTACAGGCAACACCACCAGTTCCTGGCCAAGTGCTGCTTTGGCTGCGTTCATGCCGGCAATAAGCCCCGATGCAGCAGATTCCACATATCCTTCTACACCCGTCATCTGACCTGCAAAGAACAGGTTAGGACGCTCTTTAAACTGATACGTTGGAAGAAGAAGTTTAGGAGAGTTAATAAATGTATTACGGTGCATCACACCATAACGGACAAACTCTGCATTTTCAAGTCCCGGGATAAGGGAGAAAACACGTTTTTGTTCTCCCCATTTCAGATGCGTCTGGAAGCCCACCAAGTTATACAGGGTTCCAGCTGCATTGTCCTGTCTAAGCTGAACAACCGCATGTGGCAACTCTCCTGTATGCGGGTTAACCAGACCTACCGGTTTCATAGGTCCAAACAGAGCCGTCTGTTTTCCGCGTTTCATCATCACTTCGATCGGCATACAGCCTTCAAAGTAGATTTCTTTCTCAAACTCTTTTAATTGAGCGACCTCGGCAGTAATGAGAGCTTCGTAGAAGACATCAAACTCTTCTTCAGTCATCGGACAGTTCAGGTATGCCGCTTCGCCTTTATCATAACGGGAAGCCAGATACACCTTGTTCATATCAATTGAATCTTTTTCGATGATCGGTGCAGCAGCATCATAGAAATAGAAATACTCTTCCCCCATTAGTGCCTTGATTTGCTCAGACAATGCAGGTGAAGTCAGCGGTCCCGTTGCAACAACAACGATGCCATCTTCCGGCAGAGAAGTTAGTTCCTCATTCACCACTTCGATGAGCGGATGCTGGTGCAACGTGGATGTAATCTCACCTGAAAATCCATCCCGGTCCACAGCAAGTGCCCCACCTGCGGGAACTGCATGTTTATCTGCTGCTGACAATACGAGAGAATTGAGCATTCTCATTTCTTCTTTTAACACACCCACTGCATTGGTCAATCCATTCGCACGTAGCGAGTTGCTACATACCAGTTCTGCAAATTTATCTGTATGATGAGCTGGCGTTTTCACAACAGGTCTCATCTCGTATAGTTTTACGCGTACGCCGCGACTTGCAATCTGCCAGGCCGCTTCTGTTCCTGCCAGCCCGGCACCAATAACGGTTACTTGTTGTTCATTTGTCAAAATCATTTACCCCCATAAAGCAATTTCATATTTCACTAAAATTGATTCGGATATATACTAATCTGCTGATTCGTCATCCGGTTCATCCACCGGCTCCTGATGATCACACGAAGTACACTGCAATCGTGCTCCCTTTTTGTTGCGCTTTTCAATCATTAGCGATCCGCAACTTGGACATGGTTTGGCTGAAGGTCTGTCCCATGAGACAAAATCACATTCAGGATATTTGTCACAACCGTAGAAAACACGTCCCTTTTTGCTACGACGCTCAACAACATGACCTTCCTTACATTTCGGACAAGTTACGCCGATGTCCTTGATAATTGGTTTGGTATTCCGGCAATCAGGGAAGCCAGAGCACGCAAGAAACTTGCCAAAACGTCCGAGTTTATAAACCAGCGGTTTGCCGCACTTCTCACAGATCTCATCTGATACTTCGTCTTCAATCTCGATTTCTTTCATTTCTTCTTCCGCAAACTCAAGGCGTTTCTCAAAAGATTCGTAGAATTCTGCGAGTACTTTGACCCAATCCTCCGAACCTTCCTCCACATGGTCAAGATCACCTTCCATGTTTGCGGTAAATTCAACATTCAGAATTTCCGGGAAGAACTCTTCCATCTGTTCGATGACCAGTTCACCAAGCTCCGTTGGCATGAATTTCTTTTCCTCTATCGCAACATATCCGCGCTTCTGAATGGTCTCCAGCGTTGGCGCATATGTACTCGGACGCCCTATACCCAGTTCCTCAAGCGTCTTAACCAACCTTGCCTCCGTATATCGGGGTGGCGGTTGTGTAAAATGCTGTTTTGGCTCAATCTCCTGCTTCTCAAGCACATCTCCACTTTTCAGCGGAGGCAGAAGACGATCTTCATCGGTTGTACCATCGTCGTTTCCTTCAACATATACCTTCATGAAACCTTGGAACCGCACCTTCGAACCTGCCGCACGGAAAATGGTGTCCCCCGCAGCAATATCTACAGAGAGTGTATCGAGGATAGCCGAAGACATCTGGCTCGCTACAAAACGTTCCCACACCAGTTTATACAACCGGAACTGATCACGACTCATAAATGACTTGATTGAGTCAGGATCACGCAGAATTGAAGTTGGACGAATCGCTTCATGCGCTTCCTGAGCATTAGCTGCTTTTTTAGAATAGTTTCGTGGAGTCTCAGGTGCAAATGGTTCCCCATACTTCCCAACGATATATTCTTTGGCTTCTTCTTGTGCAGATGCCGCAATTCGTGTGGAGTCCGTACGCATATACGTGATGAGACCTACTGTGCCTTCTTTTCCAAGATCTACACCTTCATATAGTTGTTGGGCGACCGACATCGTCTTGGAAGCTCTAAAATTCAATTTACGCGCCGCTTCCTGTTGCAAAGAACTCGTTGTAAACGGGGCGGAAGGGTTACGGCTCCGTTCTTTCTCTTTAACTTCCTTGATCGTAAAGTCTGCGCCTTCGATCTGTTTCAGGATCGCTTGCACTTCCGCTTCACTGCCCAGCTCTGTTTTGGCCCCGTTCAGTTTATGAAACTTGGCTTCAAACGGATTGCCGTCTGCTGTCAGTTTGGCGGTAATGCTCCAGTATTCTTCCGGCTCAAAATCATCAATTTCATTTTCACGATCTAAAATGATTTTAACTGCCACGGACTGAACCCGGCCTGCAGACAAACCTTTTTTTACTTTCTTCCATAATAACGGACTAATTTTATATCCAACAAGCCGATCCAGAATACGTCTTGCCTGCTGCGCGTTAACCAAATCCATATTGATTTTCCGCGGCGTTTTGAACGCATCTTTGACCGCCTGTTTTGTAATTTCATTAAATACAACCCGGCAATCTGCCGTATCGTCCAGTTCAAGGGCATGGGCCAAATGCCATGCGATAGCCTCACCTTCGCGATCCGGGTCAGCTGCGAGATACACTTTTTTCACTTTCTTCCGTGCATCCTTCAGTTCTTTCAAGATTGAACCTTTGCCGCGGATCGTAATATATTTCGGATTAAAATCGTTCTCTACCTCAACGCCGATCTGACTCTTTGGCAAATCGCGAACATGGCCCATCGAAGCTTTTACGATGAACTTGCTGCCTAAATATTTGCCTATCGTCTTCGCCTTTGAGGGCGACTCCACGATTACGAGTGCATCCGCCATAGGTTCATCCTCCTCTCAGTCATGAAACTGTCATGAAACTGTTTCTGTAAGCTTATGCATAGTTAATAACTTCTGCTAATTATATATTTCCACGCACTGCGTAGGTTGTAGCTTCGTCATACCCTCGCGTATTTAGTGCCTGGTAATTGGCTAATCTGCTTTTTTATGATTAAAGATAACAGAACTGAATGCAAATGTCCAAAATCCCAACCAAGCAGCTCAACCAGTTGATCCAATGATTGTTCTCCCTGTTCCAACAGATAAATCACGCGTTGTTCATCTGGAGAGAGCTTAACCTCAGCGAATATGCCTCGCCCGGAAGGCTCGGTTGTTTCGGTCGAACGTCCTCTATTGTAAGGAAGTTGTTCTGCATTTGGCAAGCCCAATCGATACTCTTCCAATACATCTGCTGCACAAGTGACCAATTTGGCCCCTTGACGGATAAGATTGTGTGCTCCCCGACTTTTCGGCGATGTAATAGGTCCAGGGACTGCAAATACATCCCGGCCTGCTTCAAGCGCAGCATCTGCTGTAATGAGTGAACCACTGCGAATGTCAGCCTCAACAACCAATGTCCCCAGTGTCAGACCTGCAATGATTCGATTCCGTTCCGGAAACAATCCCTGGCGCGCTCTCGTACCTGGTGGATATTCCGACAAAAGCAGACCCGTCTCCGCGATTCGCTCGGCGAGACTTGTATTTTCGGGTGGGTATATATTATCAATCCCTGTTCCGAATACTGCAATCGTTTTTCCTTTAGCACGCAGTACTGCATCATGACATACGCTATCGATACCGCGGGCAAGCCCGCTTACAATCGTTAGTCCTGCATTGCATAATTGCTCTGCCAGCTTTTCTCCAACTTTGCGCCCATACACGGTCGGCATACGAGTTCCCACCATGGCAATAGACGAGTTGTGTAGCAAACTAACATCCCCTCGAGCGTACACTACCCAGGGAGGCTGAACGGTTTCCTTCATTAATATGGGATAATTCTGATCCAGATAAGTAATAACCTCTATCCCCTGATCGTAAACGTGTTCTCTTTTACTTTCAATCCAGTCGATAGTAAATTGGTTAGTCAAACGTGCAGCCTGATCTTTGCGCAAGCCTGCTGCGACCCAATCCCCTTCCTCATAATTCAAGAGATCGGACAATTCATGTTGTCCCTGAACTAGTTTCGAGATTGTTTTCTTGCCAATGCCCTCCATCTCATGCAACCCAACCAAGATCCATCGTTCTTCCATACCATAAACCTCCCAGAGCGGGAAGAGATCTTCCCTCATATTGTGTGTTAAGTGACCACGGAATGCAAGCGTTTACGCAGATGAGGGACAATTCCTCCTTCTTTACCCGTAAAAAAACGCAAAAAAGCAACCCTTCGCCCTGTTCAAGGACAAAAGGTTGCTTACCTTTTCCGTAACCATAATAGTCGGTCTACCAGAAATAGATCATTTCCGAGCCGTTTCTTCTATTATAACGAAAAAGAATTAATGTGTCGTGCACAAATTCAAAATACCGCGTTCCTCAAGTACACTCACCAAAGTCGAACCCATCTCAGCAGGAGTTGGTGCTACTTTGATTCCACATGATTCCAGCTTCGCAATCTTCTCTTTGGCTGTACCTTTACCGCCAGAGATAATAGCGCCAGCATGGCCCATCCGTTTGCCTGGAGGCGCTGTTACGCCACCGATAAAGCCAACAACCGGTTTGGTCATGTTTTCACGTACCCAGTCTGCAGCATCCTCTTCAGCTGTACCACCAATCTCACCAATCATGATGACCGCATGAGTCTGTGGATCTTCATTGAACCGTTTGAGGATATCAATGAACTCGGAGCCTTTTACAGGGTCTCCCCCGATTCCTACAGCAGAAGATTGTCCAATGCCACGTGTCGTCAGTTGATGAACGGCTTCATAGGTAAGTGTTCCACTACGGGAAACAACACCCACGTGCCCCGCCATATGGATATAACCAGGCATGATACCGATTTTACACTCGCCTGGTGTAATGACACCTGGACAGTTTGGTCCGATCAGGACAGTATTTTTACCTTCCATGAAGCGGTCAACCTTGATCATATCAAGAACCGGAATACCTTCTGTAATACAGATTACGAGGTCCAGCTCAGCATCAACAGCTTCCATAATGGAATCTGCTGCAAATGCAGGAGGAACGTAAATGACGCTCGCTGTTGCGCCTGTAGCTTCCTTCGCTTCCTGCACAGTGTTGAACACCGGCAGACTAGCTACTGTACCGTCTTCCAACGTGATATCCACATTAGTTCCGCCTTTACCCGGTGTAACTCCACCTACCATCTGGGTTCCGTAGTCCAATGCGCCCTTCGTGTGGAACATTCCCGTTGAACCCGTAATGCCTTGCGTAATGACTTTTGTATTTTTATCGATCAAAATACTCACGTTGCTTCACATCCTTACGGTTATTTTTCAATTCCCGGACAGCTCCGGTACTAAGGAATGAACTTATTTTACGAGGGCAACAATTTTCTGTGCACCATCGGCCATGGAATCAGCAGGAACGATATTCAGGCCAGATTCACCCAGAATACGTTTGCCAAGCTCCACGTTAGTTCCTTCAAGACGAACAACCAGCGGTTTGGTCAGGCCAAGCTGCTTCGCGGCTTCAACAACACCGTTGGCGATAACATCACAGCGCATAATACCACCGAAAATGTTAACAAAGATCCCGGCTACTTTGGCATCAGACAAAATGATCTTAAATGCTTCAGTTACCTTCTCCGTTGTTGCACCGCCCCCTACGTCAAGGAAGTTGGCGGGGTCTCCACCGTAGTATTTGATAATATCCATCGTCGCCATCGCAAGTCCCGCACCATTGACCATACAGCCGATGTTGCCATCAAGTGCTATGTAGCTGAGGTCGTATTTGGAAGCTTCGATTTCTTTTTCATCCTCTTCATCCAGGTCACGCAGTTCCAAAATGTCTTTGTGACGGAACAGGGCGTTGGAGTCAAAGTTCAACTTCGCGTCCAGTGCGATAACGTTTCCATCTCCGGTAACAACGAGAGGATTGATCTCGGCAATAGAGCAATCTTTTTCGACAAATGCAGTGTACAGCGCAAGCATGAACTTCACGGCTTTGTTCACCAGTTCGTTAGGAATCTGAATGCTGTAAGCCAGTTTACGCGCCTGGAACACTTGTAACCCAATGGCAGGGTCAATGATTTCTTTGAAAATTTTCTCAGGTGTAGCTTCAGCTACTTCTTCAATCTCAGTACCGCCTTCTTCGGAAGCCATCATAACTACACGGCCTGTGGCACGGTCCACAACAACACCCACATAATACTCTTTGCGGATATCGCATCCTTCTTCAATCAGAAGACGTTTCACTTCTTTGCCTTCTGGTCCAGTCTGGTGTGTTACCAATACTTTGCCCAGAATTTCGGAAGCATAAGCACGAACTTCTTCCGTGCTCTTCGCCACTTTTACGCCGCCGGCTTTACCCCGGCCACCTGCGTGAATTTGAGCTTTAACAACAGTCACCGGACTGCCCAGTGCCTCTGCGGCCGCAACCGCTTCATCGACTGTATAAGCAACCTTTCCGTTAGGAACGGTAACTCCATACTGTTTCAGTACTTCTTTTCCTTGATATTCATGGATATTCATTCTCGAATCCTCCTATCAACATGACTGCAACAAGGCGGGTTGGTAGACTAACAAAAGACAAATGTTGACTATTTTCACTTAAACCCAATTCATTGTAACACGTTTTTAAAACGCTTTCCTTAAAAAATTAATGGTTAATAGACAGTATTTTGATATGAGTATGATCCCATATTGTGAATGCTTGGGTATATATGGAAAAAACCTCAGCTAAAAGCTAAGGTTTCCTTAATATAAAACTGCATTTTATTTTTTGGCTGCGTTAGTGTTGGTTTCGTGAACCTTCTCCAGCAACCCTTTGAACTGACCCAGCAATGCCTCAAACTCTGTACTGTTCAAACACGCATCTCCCTGAATGGATTCAGGTATGGACAATGCCTTGTTCCGCAGCTCACGGCCGGAGTCGGTTAATGTAATTAATACTTTTCGTTCATCCTGAGCCGAGCGTTCGCGATTAATAAGTCCTGCTGACTGCAATCGTTTGAGAAGTGGCGTCAACGTTCCCGAATCGAGGTATAACGCCTCCCCGATCTCCTTAACCGTGCATTCTTCACGTTCCCACAACACCATCAGAACTAGATACTGTGAATACGTTACGCCGAGCACCTCCAGATAGGGCTGGTACATCTTCGTAATCTCACGTGAACAAGCATATATGGCAAAGCATAATTGGTTATCCAGCTTCAAACTGTCAGTCTGCATATGTCTTTCTCACCTGCCTATTGTGCATTCTATTCCTTATATAAAGGAACTATAAATCTATCTTATCACAAATTAGAAAAAAAACAGAATAATTGAGCACAAATGATTTTACTATTCAATTTAATTATGTAAAATTATATTGTGTAAAACTTAAATGAGAATAGATACATTTAATGATTTCCTTCCAGAAATAAAATTCAGGGATCAGGAATGATGACTACAGCTATGATAACGACAGGTTGACTCCATGATTCCTTTTATATAAAATGCTTAATAGAAGCTGAGGAAGCACCTTAATTCGTAGACTGGCCCGTATTATGCGGAGTCAAGAATCGAGTGAGGTGTTTCTTTGTCATGTACGGAAAATTACACAGTGCGTGTTTGTACGGAATTGATGGCGTTCTGATCGAGGTGGAAACCGATTTATCCAATGGTCTGCCACAGACATCCATCATCGGGTTGCCGGATTCAGCCATTCGTGAGGCTGTCGAACGTGTTCGTGCAGCGATCAAGAACTGCGGATATCAGTATCCGTTACAGCGGATCACAATCAATCTGGCGCCCGCTGATCTGCGCAAGGAAGGATCTTCCTTTGATCTAGCCATTGCCATTGGTTTACTTATGACAAGCGGCCAGCTTGTACTGCCTCCCCAGGAACGGACACTAGTGGTTGGCGAACTGGCGTTGGACGGTTCAATCCGGTCCGTGCCCGGCATTTTATCCATGGTGGATCTGGCCAAACGACAAGGCTTTACTTCCGTGCTACTGCCTTTGGATAACGTAGAGGAAGCGTCGTTGATTCGAGGTATTCAGGTATTTGGTATTCGTCATTTACAAGATATCGCGCCGGAAATTTCAGATCAATCTACGAGTTCGGTTCGAATACCAAAAAATACAGTCAATGCTGGGCCGGTTGTATTAAAAAATTATGCTCACCTCGCTACTCCTATAAGAGATAAGACACAGAGGGTGCAGGATAAAAAGACGAGACAGACTTCATTACTTGCAGATAACTATAGTGATGTCTTGGGGCAGCACCATGTAAAACGCGCGCTTATGATTGCTGCAGCAGGCATGCATAATATACTGCTCGTTGGACCGCCAGGCACGGGCAAAACGATGTTAATCAAACGTTTGCCTAGCATCCTTCCGCCTTTGTCAGAAGATGAAGCGTTAGAAGTAACCAAAGTATTAAGTGCCGCAGGCAAATTGAAAGAAGCGCCTCAAGGCCTGATTGCAGACAGACCTTTTCGCTCCCCTCACCACACGATATCCACCTCTGGTCTGATTGGAGGCGGTGGTATCCCAAAACCGGGTGAAGTGAGCCTTGCCCACCGTGGCATATTGTTTCTGGATGAATTACCTGAATTCCAGCGTCAAGTGCTGGAGGTATTAAGGCAGCCGTTAGAGGAGCGCACAGTGACAATTAGTCGGGCACGCGCTGCATTCACCTTTCCGGCCCAGTTCATGCTAGCATGTTCCATGAATCCTTGTCCCTGCGGTTATTTGTCCGCTCATTCGGAGGAGCAACGCTGCATATGCAGTCCAGCCCGTGTTGCCGCATACCGAGCCAAAATTTCAGGACCCCTGCTGGACCGCATTGATCTTCAGGTTGAGGTTCCTCCACCAGGCGAGTGGCGCAAGTCTGTTGCTTCCCCTTCCTCTGAAGAAATGCAGGCAAAAGTGATCCACGCTCATCAAATTCAGGCTACACGTTATGCCAAAGGTTCGGTTCGTTGGAATAGCCAACTTTCCGGCACGCTTTTGCGACAAACGATCCACCTCCCCCAAGAGGCAGAGCAACTGTTAGAGCAAACGCTGCAAACGTTAAATCTGAGCATGCGTGCACATGATCGGATTATCAAGATGGCACAGACAATTGCCGATCTGGACCATGAAGGTGAAATTATGACAGCTCATGTGGCTGAAGCCATACAGTATCGTCAATTGGATCTTAATTTATTTTAGAAGCATATGGAGGAAGAACAGGTTTACCAAACACAACAACGCGAAGTTCAACCTGTAGAAAGAATAACGTGGCCAAGACAACGGATGTTTCATGCAGGTTATAATATATACAGTATGTCAACATGACAAAAAAACGTACAAGTGCCTCTCTGTTGAGGAGAAAGGTACTTGTACGTCAATTTTTCTGAAACAGATAGTGCATGTGTAGCTACCTATTCCAATAATTTTATTATTCAAAAAGAGTAAGTTTGTCCTTAGCTGGTGTGCGTTCTTTCGCAGAAGGAATAACATCAGGGTATCCCATATAAATCATGCCTACAATCTTCTCTCCCGCCTCTATTCCAAGCGGTTTGCGGAATTTGGGAGCGTACAGGAACGGCTTGGTCACCCAGAACGTTCCAATGTCTTCACTCCAGGCTGCAAGCATAAAGTTCTGAACCAACGCACTTACTGCAGCGAAGTCTTCGTCCCAAATATTCTGTCTTGGATCTTCCTCCAAAACAACAAGCATAACGGCTGGGACTTGCATAATATTGGCTGAGAATTTATTGTCTTCTCCCATTTCTGCGTCAATAGCCTCAGCCAGTTTCTTCCGCCCATTCCCGGTAAACAATAAAAATCTCCAAGGTTCACGCAGTTTATGGTTAGGAGCCCAGACTGCGGTGTCCAGCAACTCTATGATTTGCTGTGTAGGAACAGCTTCTTTTTTAAATTTTTTCACTGTGCGACGATTTTGAATCGCCTCTCTGACTTCATTTGTTGTTTTCGTAGCTTTACTCATCGGCCGTACCTCCCTTTTTATAATTATGATTCGGAACCGTAACAATGGCTTACGGTCTTGAACAATTCGTTTATAACAAATTAAAAGATTAAAACGCCAGATTACATCCTTGATTATACACCCTTCTGCTCAGGAGATTCAAAGGGATGGCGCCACAACTACCAAAAATACATGCGCTGAGAATGAGAAAGACGACGCCGAATCCTGATCCACTAATGGGGATCATCAAGTCGGAGCCGTCTTTTAAGCCGTAATCATGCATCATTACGATATTACGATCACATCAATGATTGAATCAGTATGCACCAGCACCTTCAAATGTCCCTTTAACAAAATCCATTTTATTGTACTTCTCCTGATTACCTGCAACATCTGTACTATAGTACTCTACCACCTTGACATCAGGGGCATAAAACTTGACGGGTCCTTCATAGTTCTTCCATTCTCCCCCATTGATTCGATATTGCGTTGTTTTCACGCCCGAACCTTTGACTTCATCCGTTGCCTGAAGTCTGAATGTAAATCCTTTGATGTATACCTTCCCATTCACAGTATCTGTAATAGGAACTAATCTGTATTTGGTTATTGGAGGTGTAATATCTGCATCTTTCTTAAGTACGATATTAAACGTATTATGATCTCCTTGTACGAGGGTAACGATCTGAGTAGATTTTAAGTATCCTGTTGCTTCCCCCGTTATTGTTCTGATGCCTGTTGGCACGCGTTTTATGAAATAATTTCCTTGAGCATCCGTTGTTGTTGCCGATCCTCCGGCATTAACTTTAGCTCCACTTACTGGATTACCCGCCTCATCTACAACTTTCCCCCGCACATGTGCAGCTTCTGTCAAAACAACATCTACGATTAAGGTTTTTCCAGCCTGAACATTCAAACGATCCTGTACATAAAGCATATAATCCGCAGAATCCACCCAGATCGCAATGTTCGGATTGTAGTCAAAATCAAGCCCAGTAACGGCATACCGACCTTGCTGATCTGTTTTAACCGGACGATCCAAGGCTCCTGTTACTTTGACCTGGGCATCTGGAATCGGTTTGCCTGTTTGATCGGTTACAGACCCTACAATCGTAGAAGGTTCATACAACTCGAAATTAACCAGAATTTGTTCCCCTTCTGACAAATAGTAGGTATTACGGTGCCTGTCTGTCACATAGCCCTCTGCTTCAATTATAAAACTAATTTCCGTATAATCCTGGACAGACTCAAGTATGGTATAACTTCCAGTGCCATCTGTCTTTACGCTTTTTTCAGTTTCTTCCCCTTGATATCTAAGGGAATACTTGATTGTTGCATCCTGGATAGGAAACCCTTCAAGATCAGTAACTTTTCCTGATATTTTTGCCTGTGTAGACAGATCGACTGCATAAGAAACTCCGGAATACATAATTCCAAACAAAATGAAACATAAAGATAGTGTACTTAGTCGAATTATCCATTTGATACTTGTCTGCATCTTCCCATTACACCTCACCATTATTTTTATGGATCACACATTGCTCTTTAGCCTCTTAAATTAACTGACTAAAAGCTCAAGCTTCCAGAATTCTCCGTCCCAAACATATTGCCAAATCCCCTGTCCACCGTTCATGGTCTCGCTGATATCCAGTACTTCCATCCGAGGACACTCCCATACTCGTTTTCCTGTGTTGTACGACGTATTCTGATGCTCTTTCATACATCCCACCAACCTCTCTATAAATTTCAACTTTTTTAGTTTATAACAAATGATACATTTTGTATCTAAAATTTTCTGAAATACAATGATTTTATTATTGGCACTTGTCTTCTCTGTTGTATTATTTCATCGTAAAATTAAAAAAGCCGCAGTTCCTGTATGATGAGGAACTGCGGCTTTAGTATAACAACCAACTCCAAGACTTTAACGAATGCAATGATAAGACATAATTAAACTTGTACTTTGAAATAATCGAACTTCATATCAAAACGATACATTTTGTATCTTAATATACAGCAATGATTTTACATGTCATGCTTAAAAAGCATTAACAATATGATTCACAGAGACCGCCTCTCCTGCTTGATCAAGCATTACGGCAATTACATCAAAACGGATCTGATGTTCCGTTTCTTCCGTCATTTGCAAATAAACGGATGCAGTTGAGCGCACCTGCTGCATTTTACGCATATCCACCGATTCCTGAGGTGTACCATACTGAGCGGCTCCACTTCTGCTCCTTACTTCTACAAAAACAATCAGGCCCTCGTAAGAAGCAATGATGTCAATCTCACCGCTACGGCAACGCCAGTTCTGTCTAATGATCCGATAATCGTTCTCTCGCAACCATTGACAGGCAGCCTCTTCACCTAATCGACCTTTCTGCTGTCGTGTAAGCTTCATTCCCCGCTCATGACCCACTCTACGTTCTACCATGACTCATTTTCCTCACGACCTGAGGCCATTCGATCTGCACGGTAGACATACGTTAGCACTTCCGCGACCAGTTGATACAGTTCAGCTGGAATCTGTTCATCCAGATCCAACTTGGAGAGCACCTCCACAAGTGCTGCATCCTCCTGAACAGCCACGCCGTTTTCTCTGGCTTTATCCAGAATGGCTTCTGCCACTTTGCCGCGCCCTTTGGCTACAACCACGGGCGCTTCGCTCTCTCCAGGGACATACTTTAGGGCAACCGCCTTTTTGGAGAGCAGATCCGGTTGTGACGACTCGTCTTTCATACCTTCAAGTCCACCCCTTTGTATCGTTCAGGACTATAGTCCGAGGCTGACATTTTGCGTTCCGCGCCCGGTTCCTGCCCCACAGGCCACGGTTCCGCCTTGAAGGTCAGCAGTTGATAGCCCAGTTTGTCCAATGCCTGATGGATTACCTCTCGTCCGCTCTCCAGGAGCGGCCCCATCCCTTCGCGATCATTTAATACACGCAGACTGACAATGTTATTAACCACATGTACATCTACCAGAGTAGGCCCAAGACTTTTCATGTCCAGATCAAACCATAGACGGCAGTTGGACGCATCCAGTTCTCCACGAGCTCCACGACGTGATTGAATCTGAACGGACGCCGTTTCTTCCCCGTCCGGTCCAGTGATCGGAATAAACCAGTGCATCTGTGCAAACGTAGCACTGCGATCTGTCGTCAGCAATAACTGCTGACCTGTCAGATATTGCACGGCCTGTCCGGCGGCATCCTTAAGTGCGACCGGTGCACCTTCGCTGCTGGCAAGCTGCAGCAGCAAGCCCTTCAGCGTGTCCGCATTCGCCGGACTCGCCGCATCCCCCACGCGCGGCTGCGCTGCCGCGCCGTGAACGGCCTGCTGCTCGTGCTCCGCACCGAGCAGCTTCAGCACGCGCCCCACCCACGGGTCCCCCTCGTGGGTAACAGGCGCGTGCACTGCCGCAGCTCCTGCAGGTGCTGCGGCACTACCGCCAGCCGGCGGCGCATCAGCGCCGGCTGGTAACGGCTGCGGCACGCCTCCGGCAGCCGCATCCGCCTGGCCGCCCTGCGATGCAGGGGCGGCCTGTGCTGCCGCACCAGGCTGTGCCGGTGCGGCAATGGACGCGCTGCGCAGGGCGTCCAGCAGCGCCAGCAGCTTGGGCGCCAGCTGCGCTGCCGTAGGCGCTGCTGGTGCCGCCTGGCCTGCTGCGGACGGCGTCCCCGCAGCAGCAGGCGTTTCAGCGCGGCCGTCAATCCGCACGCCCGCGCCTGCTTCAGGCTGGCCTGCACTTCCACGGCCAGCCACAGATTCTGTGGCCGCCCCTGGTATACCCGGGCGGCTCCCGACTTGGCCCGCGTCAGCCCCGCGCGGGCTCTCGCCAGGTATTCCGGTTCCAGACGGAATACCTGCACCCCCTCTGCCAGCCGTTTCAACGTTGCTGGCAACTGCCTTTGCCCCGGCTTCAGCATTTCCTGTGCCTCCGCCAGTCTGCACGTTTCCTTTCACCACAGTACCGGCATCCTCTGCCCCGCCATCCATCATGGATATAGATCCTGTCAATGCCGCTTGTCCTTGTTGTGTTGACAAAGCAGGTGTCCCCGTTCCAGTCACCTGACGACCATTGCCTGATGCAGCCAAACCTTCGTCCGTCTGCGATGCATTTGGTACTACAGGTGCACCAGCCATGACTGCTGGTTTCAACGTAGCAGATTGTTCTCCAGGCAATACCGGTTTACCTGTTGTTTGAGTAAGCATCGTTTCCAACTGATCAGCCAACCCGCTTAACAACTGGTGCAGAGGGGGGCCAAACACCGTCTGGTGTAATCCTTTTACTGTTTCTGCCGTAACCGGAAGACCACGCTGAAAAGCAATCCCTGTCGCCTGCACCCATTCTTCCACAGGGACCTGTGCGGGTTTGGCAGTCATCATATTTTGAACCATAGCCACATTATCCTTCGTTAGCGGCAATCCGCTACGCTGCATGGCAAGTAACAGTTCACGATTCCCTTTTGTATCCGGCAGCCCTACATCCTTAAGCAGGTTGTTCATCGAAGCTTGTGGCAGCTCAGCAAGTGACCCCGCCATAGGTTTCATTACGGTTATGCCATTTTCACCTGGAGGCTGTACTTGAAGCAACGTGGTCTCACCCGGACGGAGTGGAGTCTCCAACTTGGCGCGCACCTGTACACCTTGAATCTGCAGAACTGCTTCTCCCCCATCATCGGATACACTAACGACGGAGCCACGAACCACCTGACCTTCCTTTAATTCAAGCGGTTTGGCATTGCCGGGCTTACTATCTCCCATTAACCCCTTTATCATGGAACCGATATTCAAATCTCTCCCCCTCCTTCCTTCAAACCTATGCTAAAACAAAGATTGCTGCTCTCCAAGCAGGTTGCCCAGAAAACTGCGCCGATGCATCGGGGTTGCCCCCAGTGCCATAATTTGCTCCCGATGAACTTTTGTTGCATATCCTTTATGTATCGACAAACCATATTCCGGATATAACGTATGCCATTCTTCCTTACATAGTCGATCTCGGGTTACCTTGGCGATAATAGATGCCGCTGCGATCGATTGACTATTAGCGTCACCTTTAATAATGGACAGTTGAGGTACATTCACATCCACCTTCTCAGCGTCCACCAGCATATAATCAGGCGTTTCTCCCAATGCTTCAACAGCCCGTTTCATCGCGAGTCTCGCAGCCTGCTTGATGTTAAGCCGATCAATGGTCTCTGCATCCGCGTACCCGACACCTACCGCGATTGCCTTTTCCATAATGACATCATACAGGGCATCACGTTTTTTCTCCGTCAATTTCTTGGAGTCATTCACACCTTCGAGGATGAGATCCTTCGGTAAAATAACCGCCGCTGCCACAACATCTCCAAACAAACATCCCCGTCCTACCTCATCAATACCAGCAATACGTTCAAATCCACTGTCCCAATACTCCCGCTCGTAGAGCAACAGGTCCCGCGGTTCACTGGCTTCTTTTTTCTTTTTGGGTCCAATCGGGGTATCCAGCAGATTCAACCCGAGTTCTTCATTTTTTTCAATCATAACGCTCATCTCCTCTACCCACGCTTTTTCAGCATGCGTATCACTTACAACTTTTTATAATATAGACGTTTATCCTCTGTCTTTTGTTCTGTACAACCTGTCTCTCTCAACAAAACTTTTCCTTGAGGTTTACAATTATAAAGATAGTGATGTCTTCATTTATCGGTATAAGATGGTTTAAATTGAATATATCAGACCTCGACTAATCTAAATTGCACCACCATTCATCATAGCACGATTTAGATGCACCTGATATATAGGCCAGCCAATTCCATAAAGCGTACTGTTCTTCAATCCTCTTCCATTTTATCGTTTTCGACATATGTTCCAGCTCTACTTCCGCGTTTGTATACACAAAAAACGACCGCTCCCGGTAATCCGGTAACGGCCGCTTCTTTCGGCACTTGTATATATGAAATGAACAGATAAAGATAATGATCTTCATCGTGTAGAGTCCATTTTTTTTAATAGGGAGCTTCCATAGAAAAACGTCCCATTTTACCCGCGCGCAGTTCACGCAGAAATGCTCGTGATGCCTTTTCCAGATCAATGCGTCCACCGCTTACAACACATCCACGGATACGGCCGACTTGTTCCATAATCGCAATAACACTGTCTGAATCATCGGCATCCTTGGAGAACTCCTGAAGTCCGTATCTCTCTTCCAAAGCGTCCCAGTAATAACGCATCAGGTAACTGATTCCAAAAAAGGCGATATCCTCTGCATTCAGAATTTCCTCTTTGATTGCACCAGTTACGGCAAGACGATAACCTACATTTTGATCTTCGAACTTGGGCCAAAGAATACCCGGAGTATCCAGTAGCTCCATTTCTTTGCCTACCTTGATCCACTGTTGCCCCTTCGTCACACCAGGACGATCTCCTGTTAACGCAATACTCCGTCCAGCCAGTCGGTTAATCAGTGTTGATTTACCTACATTGGGAATCCCTACGATCAACCCGCGAACCGCACGAGGATTAATTCCTTTAGCAATTTGACGGTCAATTTTTTCTTTAAGAAGAAGCTTGGCCTGCACGGGAATATCTTTAACATTGGTACCTGTCGAGGCATCCACAGGAAACGCGGTAATTCCTTCTTTTTTGAAATATTCAATCCATTCTTGCGTCACTTTGGCATCTGCCAAATCCGATTTGTTCAACAAAATCATCCGGGGTTTATCCAGCAATATTTCGTCAATCATCGGATTACGGCTGGAGACAGGCAGACGGGCATCCAATAGTTCGATGACCACGTCGATGAGCTTTAACTTGTCCTGAATCTGGCGTCTGGCTCGAGTCATATGACCTGGAAACCATTGTATCGTCACCTTGTCTTCACCTCATTATTTACTTCAATTTCAGTGGTTGATCCACTTAATCTCACCGATCGGCCAGAAAATAACATCTGCACGACCAATAATATCTTTTAACGAAACATAACCGATCATACGGCTGTCTGTACTATTTGGACGGTTGTCTCCCATGACAAACACATGACCTGCAGGCACTTTGCCATCAGGGAACTGCTCATTCGGGAAATCCTTCACGTTATAGGTTCCACCATTTGCTTCAGCTGCATCAATGGCACCTTGAATATACGTTTCATCAACTTTTTTACCGTTAACGATCACGGTATCGTCCTGAACCTCAACTGTATCACCTTCTACAGCAATAACACGTTTAATGAAATCCCGACCTTCGGATGGTACGTGGAAGACGATAACTTCACCGCGCTTCGGTTCTCTGATATCATATAAGATCTCGTTGACGATCACACGTTCACCCGTTTCAAAGTTCGGCTGCATGGACGGACCGTCCACAACAAACGGTTTGAAGAGCAACCACCGAATCAAAATGACGAGAACTAATGCAATAACAATGGCTTTAAGCCATTCAACAATTTCATTTTTGGCTTTTTTGGATCGACTGTTTTTCTCTTCGGCAGGATTGCCCCGGTCATGTTGAACTTCTTGTTCCATTCAAGATCTTCCTCTCTTCACAGTACATGTTTATAGCAGTACACACATCCAGTATTCTGTATCGTTCCAATAACTCAATGGATGGATACAAAACATTCAGTCAGTTATGTAATCTTACACCAAGCATTACAGTACATTTAATCCACAATTCAAATGTTTTTCAATAACTGATTTCACAAGCCTCCCGGACTATTCCCCACATGTGTTGCCATACCATTTTACTCGGAAGTGTACCTCCGGTTCAACTTTTCCCGGACAAAAACGAAAAGGGCTTGTCTCCAAGCCCTTCCCGGTATCCGTTATATTAACGAATTTCTTTAATTCTCGCTGCTTTACCGCGTAGTTCACGAAGATAATAAAGCTTCGCACGACGCACTTTACCACGGCGAGCCACTTCGATTCTATCGATTTTTGGGGAATGAAGCGGGAAAGCTCTTTCCACACCTACACCGTAAGAAATTTTACGAACTGTAAAAGTCTCACTGATTCCACCACCACGGCGTTTAATCACAACACCTTCGAACAATTGGATACGCTCACGAGTTCCCTCGATTACCTTAACGTGCACTTTCAAAGTATCACCAGGACGAAAACTCGGAATATCCTTACGAAGTTGTTCTTGTGTAATCGCTTGAACGATATTCATCTATGACTCCCTCCTTCCGTACAGGCGTTCATACTTCTTCCAGAGATCACCTTGTCTCCTTCATTATCCATAGAGGACCGCCGTATTCCACATAACAGACTTATTGTATCACGCTGCATATCAAAACACAAGAGAAATTATACAACTGCCTATTGCTCAATCCGCAATGCTGAGACTCAATACTAGGCGAATCGTTAATTAACGCTCTCATCTGCATATCAACCTGATACAGGAAAAGATACTGTAACCTCTCGTGTTAAAATATCGTCTATGATATAACTTAATGACCATTTTAAAGGAGAACTCTTAGACTCATGAAATATTGGAAAAAGATCACGCTTTCTGTACTCGCCATGCTCATATGCTCCATTACACTGTATGCCTATGCCGTAACCCATCCTACAAATGCCTTGTCACACAAAGCCTGTACCTCCTGGGACATTGTTAAACGCAAAGCGTTCCAGCTGTCACACACTGACTACACCAGTCAAAATGCACTGGATCGTTCCACCTTCAAGATAGAAACAGGTACGGCTACAGAAGTTCCTGTACTCATGTATCATTACATAGAGCCCAAACTGAACCATCACCAGACAGATAAGAAATCCATCATTAGTCTGGAGGATTTCGAGCAAAACATGAAATATCTGCACGACGAAGGCTACCACACGATTACTTTGGATCAGCTTGAACAGTATGTAAACGGGAAGCTCTCCCTGCCACTGAAGTCCATTGTAATTACTTTTGATGATGGTTACCAGAACAATTATACGTTAGCTTACCCTGTGCTTCAAAAATATAATTTCCACGCTTCATTGTTTGTCATTGGTAATAAAATCCAAGATCAACCTTCAGAATCTGGCCCAGCCATTGACAGTTTCATCTCTAAACCAGAGATGCAGGCGGCAACTGATGTATTTGAATTCAACAGCCATACCTATAACCTGCATCACAAGGGATTTATGCGCTGTGGTAACAGCGTACCCGTCGGTCTGGACACCCGTCTTCTGGATGAGGATATCCAGCAAATGAAGCAAACGGGAATAGATACACCTTATCTGGCTTACCCGTTTGGTTATACCAGCACACAGATGATCTACAAGTTACAGCAACATGGATATCGCATGGCTTTTACCGTAAAGCCCGGGTTTGTTCATCCTGGAGATGATCTTATGAAACTGCCTCGGTTGACGGTCACGACAGGTACTGATTTGGCGACCTTGCTTCAACCCGAATCCAGTCCGCAGAACGAATTACCTGCATCGGAGAATGACCAGTAAAACCTAGAGTTTAACTTCACCGCCCGGATACAGAGTCGAGTTATACAGCCTTTTGAGCTGTGGCTTGGCTCTTTTTGCATCGGTAAGTGATAATGTCATTGGAAAGCTGGAATAAATCACGGCTTCCTCTGCGTCATAGATGATGATCTGTTCTTTCCCCGTCTGAACCAAGTCCGGTCCAGCCATCCAACATTTGTCCATGATACACAATACTTCATTTTCGTGTCCAAAACATACATTTATAACCTATGACTTATAGCCACTCCATAAATTCTAGGCGATTACCGAACGGATCATTTATATAGAAACGTCTTACACCTTCATCTGCCCTTGCGTCGTCATCAACAATATGAATTTGGTTATGAATGAGATGATCACGCAACTGATCCAAATGTTGTACATGAAATGCCGGATGAGCTTTTGTAGCGGGAACGAAATCTTTTTGTACTCCAATATGCACTTGGTGTCTGCCACACTCGAACCATACACCACCCCGTTTTCTCAAAATTTCAGGTTTAGGAATCTCCGTCCAGCCCAGTACTTTATTGAAAAAATGACGTGCCTCCGTTTCACAACCATCTGGTGCTGCAAGCTGAATATGATCAAGACCAATAATATGGTATGTCATTCCTACACCGCCTTTAGTTTCATTTGATGAAACTGAGTTTTAAAATATATCTCCATTTTATAGAATTCACCCTTGGAAATCCAGCATTCTTTACAAGATAAATAAAAAAATGCCACCCCTTAGTATCAAGGTTGGCATTTTGAACTCTCTACTTATTAAATATTTATGGGATAGAGATATTTACTCTGCACTATTTTTACGATCCGAGCGTATCTTTTTCAGCCAAATTCGTTCTTTCTCCGTCAAGTCGGCTGTTTCCAACATCTCCGGTCTGCGTTCCAGCGTACGAAGCAACGACTGTTCTCTGCGCCATGCCTCAATGTTCAGATGATGTCCCGACAACAGCATATCCGGTACTTTCATGCCCCTAAACTCGGGTGGACGTGTGTAGTGTGGATATTCGAGGAGTCCAGTACTGAATGAATCTGTCACAGCACTTGTCTCATTGCCAAGCACACCGGGTATAAGACGTACGATACTGTCGATCGCAACCATAGCAGGTAACTCCCCACCCGTGAGTACGTAATCCCCAATGGATAGTTCATCCGTCACGAGATATTCGCGGATGCGCTCATCGTAACCTTCATAATGTCCACATATAAAAATCAGATGATCTTCCTGTACAAGTTCTTCTGCTTTTTTCTGTGTAAACGTCTCACCTTGCGGACACATTAGAATGATACGTGGAGGTTTCATCGTTGCTGCAGCTTCTCCGCGTTGCTCCAGAACATCTTCTACAGCAGCAAAGATCGGATCTGGTTTCAGCACCATGCCCCCACCCCCACCGTAAGGAGCATCATCCACCGTATTGTGTTTATTGGTTGCATAATTACGGAAGTTGGTTGCACCAAGGGATACGAGACCCTTCGTTTGAGCTTTACCCAGTATGCTTGCTCCGAACACACCGTCAAACATCTCCGGGAATAGCGTTAATACATCCACTTTCATGTTACAGCAGCCCTTCCATCAGGTGAATCTTCACTTGCTTCTGTTCGATGTCCACATCAAGCACTACATCATCAATAACGGGAATCAGCACTTCTTTGCCTGCTGACGTTTTGACAACCCACACATCATTGGCACCCGGAGTCAAAATTTCAGAGATGGTTCCAAGCGTTTCACCCTCTTCGGTGATGACCGAACACCCAACGATTTGATGGAAGTAGTACTCACCCTCGTCCAGTTCAGCCAGGTTCTCTTTTAACACTTTGGCCATGCCGCCTTTAAACTTTTCTACTTCATTAATATTGCCGTACTCTTTCAGACGAAGAATATACATATTTTTATGCAAACGTGAAGATTCCACGTTAACCATGACTGGATGATTATCTGGTGTAAAGAAAAACAACTCTGCATTTTTTGCGAAACGCACTTCCGGGAAATCGGTCAAAGGCATGATTCTCACCTCACCGCGAATTCCATGCGTATTGACGATTTTACCTACATTCATAAATTCTGCCATATTTCCTCCTATAAAATTATATCAAATTAAACAGGTACGTCGACTCTGGTACAACCGTTCCGGCGACGGTTCGTTCTTCCGATCGCTGTTACCCCCTCATTTTTTGAAAATTGCTTTAAAAGGTGAAAATGAGGTGATAGCGTATGCTTCCGATGTAGCTTTCTTTCAGAAAGCTTTAAGGCGAACGCTAACGCTTCTCCAGAATCGATTCCGTCCCCTGCACTGCTCCGAAGTCACTCATACCTAAAAAATTTAATACGATATAATATCTAGTCTAACATATTAGTTTCAGCATGCACGAAAAGGGGCTAGGACATGCATCCTAACCCCCTTTCGTATATCTTTAAGATATGATATCAACGGTAACCCGTTTATCCATCTTAACTGCTGCTGATGTGACGACCGTACGAAGTGATTTCGCGATTCGTCCCTGTTTACCAATTACCTTCCCGACATCGTCAGGATGAACGGTTAACTCATAAACGACAAGCCGGTCTTTCTCAACCGTCCGAACCGCCACATCTTCCGGATGATCGACTAAAGCCTTAGCAATTATGCTTACTAATTCTTCCATAGATGACCCTCCGAATCAGCACTTTATTTAGATAATTTAGACTCGTGGAACTTCTTCATCACGCCCGCTTTGCTAAGCAAGTTGCGGACAGTGTCAGATGCTTGTGCACCGTTTTGAAGCCATGCCAATGCTTTATCTTCATCGATCTTAACAACAGCCGGTTGTTCAACCGGGTTGTAGTAACCGATCTCCTCGATAAAACGACCGTCACGTGGGGAACGGGAATCCGATACCACTACGCGGTAGAAAGGAGCTTTGTGAGCACCCATACGTTTCAGACGAATACGAACTGCCATTTGAAAATTCACCTCCTTCAATGAAATCTGTATATGATCCAGCTTCGCTTAAATCAACGGAAAGGAAACTTCATTCCTTTGCCCATGCCTTTAAGCTGCTTCATCGCTTTATTTTTACCGCCTTTGGGTCCCATCATATCCGAGAACTGTTTCATCATGCGGCGCATCTCATCAAATTGCTTGATCAGACGATTTACTTCAGCCAGAGATGTTCCGCTTCCGGTAGCAATACGCTTCCGACGGCTATGGTTGATCAAGTCCGGGTTGCGTTTCTCTTCGGTCGTCATTGAGTATACGATCGCTTCGATCCGTCCCATCTGTTTATCATCGACCTTCAGGTCCTTGGCTTGTTTCATCTTGCCCATGCCGGGAATCATATCCATGATCTGATCGATGGGTCCCAGCTTTTTCACTTGATCCATCTGCTCCAGGAAATCTTCAAACGTGAATTCTGAATTACGCATCTTCCGTTCCATTTCCTTGGCTTTATCGGTATCAATGTTTAATTGTGCTTTCTCTATCAGAGATAACATATCACCCATACCGAGAATCCGTGAAGCCATACGTTCCGGGTGGAACGGCTCCAAAGCATCAAGTTTCTCTCCAAGGGAAGCAAACTTGATTGGACAACCCGTAACTGCTTTGACAGAAAGCGCAGCACCACCACGAGTATCGCCATCCAGCTTCGTCAGAACAACCCCGGTCAGATTAAGTTGCTGGTTAAAGTGTTCTGCTACGTTAACCGCGTCCTGACCTGTCATGCTGTCTACCACAAGCAGTACTTCATCCGGATTCACTACGCTGTGAATCTGGCGGAGCTCTTCCATCAGCTCTTCATCAACATGCAGACGTCCAGCTGTATCGATAATAACATAGTCATTACCATTATCTTTGGCATGTTGGAGACCTTGACGTGCGATCTCCACAGGGCTTGTCTGATCTCCCAGTGTAAATACCGGCGCTTTGATCTGCTCACCTAGTACTTGCAACTG
This sequence comes from Paenibacillus amylolyticus, assembly GCF_050990605.1. Taxonomy (GTDB): domain Bacteria; phylum Bacillota; class Bacilli; order Paenibacillales; family Paenibacillaceae; genus Paenibacillus; species Paenibacillus amylolyticus_H. Next base: position 2,243,378 of record NZ_CP158832.1, on the reverse strand, counting down.
TTTGATCGCTGCCGGACGATAAATATCTCCTGCAACAAGCAATGGTCTGCTGTTTTGCTTTTGCAGCATCTTAGCCAGTTTACCCGATGTGGTTGTTTTACCAGCACCCTGCAAACCAACCATCATCAGCACCGTAGGCGGTTTGTTTGCTTTAGCCAGTTTCGCTTGGCTTCCACCCATCAAATCCGTTAGTTCCTTGTTAACGATGTCGATGATGACCATTCCTGGCGTGAAGCTCTCCATCACTTCTTTGCCAACAGCCTTCTCTTTCACCTTGGCGATGAATTCCTTGACCACTTTGAAGTTTACATCCGCTTCGAGCAATGCCAGACGTACCTCGCGCATAGCCTCGGCTACATCTTCATCAGACACCTTGCCTTTGCCGCGCAGCTTGCTGAACACATTCTGTAATCGGGTCGTTAATCCTTCAAATGCCATGATCCCACCTCCTTAAGCTTTAATACTGTTTTTAAGACCGACACGTTCCGCTCAGCCGTAATGATTTTCTCATTCGCTGAGCTGAGCAACGATATCGTGTATTTGTTTGTTGTTGTCAACGGAGACGCCTGCGCGTTCCAATGCATTTTGCAAATCTTCAAGATTGCGATTACGCCGTTCATGCTTTTCCAGCAAGCCCAGCTTGCTTTCGTAATTTTCCAGCACTTGTTCGGCACGCTTGATATGCTCGTATACCGCCTGGCGGCTGATCTCAAACTCGGCTGCAATTTCACCCAGTGAAAAATCGTCATGAAAGTAATACTTTAGAAAAGTCTGCTGTTTCTCGGTGAGTAACAATTCATAAAAAGCAAACAGCAAGTTAATCCGGTTTGTCTTCTCAAGCCGGTTTTCTTGACTCACATCGGGGCACTCCCTTCGTCAAGGAAAAACACTTTACACTCTTGCAACGTTCCTAATAATACCTAAAACAAATCAGGTTGTCAAGCAAAAATACTTGTCACAATAAAAACAGCTCTGATGATATGTTATTTCGATGTTTAACAGGTGGTTTATACCCTTTTCACAGCAAGCAAATCGTATCTGTATCTCTGCGATCCACCTCTATGTAAAAGAAAAACGAATGCGTCTCAGTCCATGGAGATGCATCCGTTTATGGTGTTCTAACGAAGTGGTGTCAGGTACAGCAGTACCATAAAGAAATGAAGAATGCTGCCTGCCAGCACAAAGAGATGCCATATCGCATGATGGTAAGGAAAGCCGCGCCACACATAAAAGAGTGTACCCAGTGTATACATCAGGCCTCCAGCAACCAGCAGCACAATGCCGCCTGTAGGAATGGCAGCCATAAGAGGTTGCCAGGCAATAACGATAAGCCAGCCCATCGCAATATAGAAAATCGTGGACATGAATAGAAACTTTTTCGTAAAAAACGCCTTAAAGATCACACCGAATAATGCGATTCCCCAGATTATACCGAACAGGGTCCATCCAAGTGTACCACGAACAGCAATAAACAAAAGCGGAGTGTACGATCCCGCAATAAACAAATAAATGGAAGAATGGTCGAAAATCTCAAATAAATCTTTCACTTTTCCATCTTTCCATGCATGCACGAGTGTAGAGCTTGTATAGAGCAGCAGCATGGTGATCCCGTAGATCGTGAAACTGACCACATGCCAGGCTGTGCCTTTCATACTTGAAAATACAATCAATATCACCAGTGCAGCCACACTGAGTGCAGCACCGATTCCATGTGTCACCGCATTGGCGACTTCTTCACGGCGAGAATAGGTATACGTATTGGCCATTTTCAACCGTCCTTTCTAACCCTTTAACATTGCCTGCTTTATTCCTCTATTATACACGTATTGCCAGTGACATTACACGTGACACTTATCACGTATATCACTGGCAATACGGTTTACATTATTAATTCATCCTAATTATTAATGATTCTAGGAATTAGCTTCCTCTTCTTCAGCACTTTCCGCTGGGTGTTCCTGGATCAATCCGGCGAACAAAGCATGCACAAATTGCTCCGAATCAAACGGCTGCAGATCATCAATTTTCTCACCCAGTCCTACGAGCTTCACAGGCAAGTCCAGCTCCTGACGGATCGCAACAACGATCCCCCCTTTGGCTGTTCCATCCAGTTTCGTCAGTACGAGGCCAGTTACACCGCTTTTCTCACCGAAAAGTTTAGCCTGATTTAGGGCATTTTGACCTGTTGTTGCATCCAGTACCATCAGTACTTCATGCGGAGCATCCGGAATTTCACGCTGAATGACACGATAGATCTTGTTAAGTTCGTCCATCAGGTTCGATTTATTTTGCAGACGACCTGCTGTATCACAGAGCAGAACATCCGCACCCCGTTGTTTCGCTGCCTGTACCGCATCATACATAACTGCTGCCGGATCAGAACCAGATTGCTGTTTGATCACATCGACACCGGCACGTTGTCCCCATACTTCCAGCTGTTCAATGGCTCCGGCACGGAACGTATCTCCAGCTGCCATGATGACTTTTTTACCTTGTTGTTTAAATCGATGTGCCAGCTTGCCAATCGTTGTTGTTTTACCAACACCGTTAACACCAACGAACAAAATAACGGTAATGCCATCCGGATTCATTTTCAATTCATTGTTTTGTTCACCGCGAAGAAGATCCGTCAGTTTCTCGGACAATACAGGCTGCAGCTCAGCCGCGTCCTCGATTTTGCGTTTTTTCACCTCAACGCGCAGGTCTTCGATCAGATTCATGACCGTATTCACGCCAACGTCTGCTCCGATCAAAATCTCTTCCAGTTCTTCATAGAACTCTTCATCGATTTTTTTGCGGCGGATTACGAGATCCGACACTTTTTCCACTAACCCTTTACGTGTCTTTTCCAATCCATCCTTGAACTGTTTGGTGACCGACTCCGTTTTGCTTGCAATGCTGTCTCTCAGCTTTTTAAAAAAACTCATAAAGCCCCTCCATCGTGTTCATAATCTAAGCGCATGTGCAATAAAATCTCAATCTGAATGATTTTTAATGATTACAATGAGTTCATTTGTCTCGCAGGTTTGGATCAGATCAGGCAATTACTGCTTCCTCATCTTCCAGTTTAACCGAAACGAGCTTGGATACTCCGCCCTCTTCCATCGTAACACCGTACAACACATCAGCCTCTTCCATCGTACCTTTACGATGGGTAACAACGATGAACTGTGTCTGTTCGGAGAATTCACGCAAGTACTGGGCAAAACGTACCACGTTAGCTTCGTCCAGCGCTGCCTCTACTTCATCCAGCACGCAGAATGGTACAGGTTTGACATGCAGAATAGCAAATAACAAAGCCATCGCCGTCAAAGCCCGCTCCCCACCGGATAACAGTTGCAGGTTTTGCAGTTTCTTGCCTGGTGGCTGAGCCACAATATCGATTCCCGTTTCAAGCAAACGCTCCGGGTCCATCAGAACAAGGTCAGCACGTCCCCCGCCAAACAGCTTGGTAAACACGGTACCGAACTCACGGCGGATGGCATCAAACGTGATCTTGAATCGCTTCGCCATCTCGTCTTCCATTTCCCGAATAACCTGATACAACGTTGTTTTAGCTTCCACCAGGTCATTCTTCTGTTCACTCAGGAACTCGTATCGCTCATTAACTCGCTGGAACTCCTCAATCGCTCCCAGGTTAACATCACCCAGGGCCGATATACTGCGCTTCAGCTTCTGTACCTGTGCCTGTGTATGCTCCACATCTTCCGGCACAGGATAACGCTCTTTGGCCAGTTCATAGCCCAGTTCATATTCATCCGTCAGTTTCCGCAGTATATTTTCCAGTTCAACGTCCAACCGGTTCACGGAAATTTCCGTCTGTCGCATCTGCTCTTCCACAGCTTTTAACTGCGTGCGCTGTTCCTTCGTTTCGCTCTCGGCAAGCTCAAGCTTTTTCGATAACTCACTTCGGGCAGCACGTTTGAAGTCCAGCTCCTGGGAAGCTTCCGCTTTTTTCAGCTTGTACTGGTTCAGATCTTCGATCTGCTTAACACTCTCGATCTGTGTTTTCTTGAGATCTGCTTCCATCGAAGCCAGCAACGTGCGATTCTGACGCAGATCTTTCACCAGCGACTCCACTTCCCGCTCCAGACGCCGCAATTGTTCTCCATTGGAGAATCGTTCCTGATCAAGCTTGCCTTCGCGTACTTTCAATTCGGTGAGTTGGCTCTGCAATTCTTCCTTCGCGGATTCATTGGCTTTGCGAGCAAACTCAGCTGCATGAATGGCACGATGAGTCGCTTTTTCTTCCTCTTCAAGCTGCTCCAGCTTCTTCACAGCGACGATGCGAGCTGTATCCAGCTCTTTGATCTCTTCGGTAAATCCGCTCTTCTCCTGCCCGGCAACAGCAACCTGTTCCAGCACGTGGCGAAGCTCATGCTCTACCTGCTTCATCTCCATCGAAGCCTGTTGTTCCGCATTTCGGGTATCGTCACCAGACTGACGAAGCTCATCCAGTTTGTCCTGACACTGCTCCAGTTGAACTTTTACATCATCCACACTGCGATGCAGTTTCACGATCTGATTTTCGGTATCCAAAATATCCTGGTCGAGCTGGTCCAGCTGCCGTTTCCGGCTGAGCAGACTCCCGTTTTTCTTGTGCTGGCTACCACCTGTCATGGAACCACCCGCATTGACCACGTCGCCTTCAAGTGTCACAACCCGAAAACGATACTGGCAGCGAGCCGCAATTTTATTGGCGACCTCCAACGTTTCGGCAATAATAACATTACCTAACAGACTGCCAATGATCGCAGCATACTTGGATTCGAATTGTACAAGATCAGCACCGATCCCCACAAAGCCCTCCATACCTTCGATCATGGAACGTTCAGCCGCTCCAATGGCACGAGGACGAATAACATCCAGAGGCAGGAATGTTGCACGCCCCAACTGGCGCTGCTTCAGGAAAGCAATCGCCTGTCTGGATACTGATTCATTTTCCATGACCACATGCTGCAAGGATGCTCCCATTGCTGTCTCTACCGCAAGTTCGATCTTCTCGGGAACTTTGACGAGTTCAGCCACAGCTCCATGAACACCGCTCAGCGTACCTTTACGCGAAGCCTTGAGGACCTCCTTGACACCTAGCATGAATCCGTCAAAATCATCCTGCATCTCTTTCATCGTATCGCGGCGTGAGACCTGAGCTTCACGCTTCTGTTCCCATTTACGGACCGTGCCCCGACTTTCTTCGAGCAGCTTCTGGAGCGACTGAAGTCGTTCACTTTCCGTAATATAACCACTACGTAGATCACTGATTTCTTTGCCCAAACGAACAACTTTTTTCTCAATGTCCGCTTTGCGACTTTCCAGTGTCTCTTTTTGATCTTCCCATTTGCCTGATTCTTCAGCCGCGCGATTCATTCTGCGCTCAAGTGTTTCTTTCTGCTGATCCACATAACGAATTTCATTGCGTGTCTGAGCCATCTGATTCATCAGTTCCAGCAAGTTGCCTTTGAGGCTTTCCTCTTGCTGCTGACTAATGCCGCCTGTGACACCGATGAGTTTGGCTTCTTCCTGAGACAACTGATTTCTCACATCATTCAGTTCATGCTCAAGCTTGCCAAACTTCTCACGCAGTGCAAGCAGCTCGGTTTCCCGTTCGCGATGTCTCTCTTCACTGGCAGCAAGTGTTACTTTGAGCTGCTCCTGATTCGTTTGAAGATGGTGCGAGCGCTCCTTGAGCAGTTCTCCCAGCCCTTCACTTTTCTCCGTCGCTTCACTGAATTGCAATAAGGCGGATTGCAGTTGTTCTGTCTCTGTTTCCAACATACGCAGCGCATTCCGATCATTTTCCAGCTTGGCATCATGCGTAGAGACAATCGCCGCCAGTCCAACCTCTTCCTGTTTTAGCGATTGCAACCTTTCGTTTGCTTTACTCCAAGACGCATGAATCTGTTCGATCTGGTACACATACATGGAAATTTCCTGCGATTTGAGCTGAGAACGAAGTTCCTTATAGTGGATCGCTTTCTCCGATTGTTCCTTTAGCGGACCAATCTGATCTTCCAGTTCAGTCACCAGATCATGAATACGCAACAAGTTCTGCTCTGTCTCATCCAGTTTGCGCGTCGCATCCCGCTTGCGGGATTTATATTTAACGATACCTGAAGCTTCTTCAAAGATGCCTCTGCGATCCTCTGAACGGGTACTCAGAATCTCTTCAATTCGCCCCTGTCCAATAATCGAGTAGGCTTCCTTACCAATGCCCGTATCCATAAACAACTCCGTGATATCCTTCAAGCGACAAGACTGTTTGTTAATAAAATATTCACTATCTCCGCTGCGATGTACACGACGAGTCACCGTCACTTCACCGAAATCCAATGCAAGTGCGTGATCCTCATTATCGAGTGTTAGCGACACTTCACCAAAATTAACAGCCTTCCGTGCATCACTACCTGCAAAAATGATATCTTCCATCTTGCCACCACGCAGCGATTTGGCACTTTGTTCCCCCAGAACCCAACGGATTCCGTCCGATATATTACTCTTGCCACTTCCGTTCGGACCTACAACAGCCGTAATGCCACGAACGAATTCCATCTCCGTTTTGTCGGCGAATGACTTGAATCCACCCAATTCAATCCGTTTTAAAAACATAGGGTTTCTCGTCACCTCCTCTTGCAAATTTCAAGTATTGCATTCCAGCGCCTAAATAAATTGAACGATTGCTATTACACACTACTTCGATTGCAGTACCATCCTCCGATCGCCCTTATCCCCAGATTTTCTTGATTCCCTTATCCAAGGGAAAAATCCGTTGATAAATGCGCACGCGTTGCTTCTTCAGATTGGTTCTGCACTCTTCGTTTTGTGTAAAATAAAGTTCACTTATTTAGTTAACGATCAGGCTAACTCCCCCTGGACCTCTTTACAAAAAAAAGAGCAAAAAGCAGTCCGGCCGATTACTTCCGCCGGGGCGGACCCGCGGGCTGCTCTTTGCTCTTCGTTTGTCTATGCGCTTTCGGTTAAGCTCCGGCTTCCGGAAGCTTCAATCGATCAAGTGCTGCAGATGCAGCCTGTTGTTCCGCTTCCTTTTTGGAACGCCCTGTACCTCTGCCAAGCCGTTCTTGACCCATATGGACCTCCGAGACAAACTCACGTTCATGGGCAGGTCCCCGTTCCTCAACGATACGGTATTCCAAAGCTCCCATATTGTGATGCTGAGTAAGTTCCTGCAGTTCCGTTTTGTAATCACTCATTTGCAGCTTGCTGCCCAATACGATTAATGGGAAGACATGCTGGTCAAGAAATGCCCGGACAGGCGCAAGCCCCTGATCCAGATACAATGCACCAATGAAAGATTCAAACACATCCGCCAGCAGAGCCGGCCGTGTCCGTCCTCCAGTTAGCTCCTCACCTTTACCAAGAAGTACATACTGACCAAAACCCAACGCTTCAGCAAATTTGACGAGGGAAGGCTCACAGACAATGGATGCCCGCAGCTTAGTTAATTCGCCTTCCGGACGGTTAGGATACAAATGATACAAGTATTCCGATACAGTCAGTTCCAGCACGGCGTCGCCCAGAAACTCCAGACGCTCATTGTCCTGATGCTGACTGAACCGGTGTTCGTTTACATAAGAAGCATGGGTAAACGCTTGTTTTAAAAGCTGCCTGTTGTCAAATTTGATTTGAAGTTTATGTTGTAACTGCTTCAGATCTTCACTCAAACGAACTAGCCCCTTATGCTTCAAATTTTTTGAGAATAATGGTGGCATTGTGACCGCCGAATCCAAATGAATTGGACATGGCAATATTAACTTTGGTTTGACGTGGAACATTTGGTACATAATCCAGATCACATTCCGGGTCCTGATTTTCCAGATTGATCGTTGGAGCCAGTGTCTGATGTGTCAGTGACAATCCGCAGATGACAGCTTCCACCCCACCAGCAGCGCCAAGCATGTGGCCCGTCATGGATTTCGTGGAACTCACTGCGAGCTTGTACGCATGATCACCAAACGCTTTTTTGATCGCAAGCGTTTCGGATCTGTCGCCTACAGGAGTCGAAGTTCCGTGTGCATTAATGTAGTCCACTTCTTCAGGCTCAATACCCGCATTACGAAGTGCCATCTTCATGCAACGTGCTGCTCCGTCCGGATCCGGTTCTGTCATGTGATGTGCATCACCTGTCAGACCGTAACCGATCACTTCACCATAAATGCGTGCACCACGTTTTTGAGCATGCTCCAGGGATTCCAGAATCAGAACACCCGCGCCTTCGCCCATAACAAAACCATCACGTTCTGTATCAAAAGGACGGCTTGACTTCGCAGGATCATCATTACGTGTAGACATTGCGCGCATCGCACAGAAGCCTGCAAGACCCGTAGGTCTGATTGTTGCTTCCGCACCACCACAGATCATGGCATCTGCATCACCATTGGCAATCAACTTGAAGGAATCTCCGATGGAGTGTGTACCTGTTGCACAAGCAGTAACAACGTTAATGTTAGGACCTTTGGCACCAAGGGAAATGGACATTTGGCCTGAAGCCATATTGGAGATCATCATGGGAATAAAGAATGGGCTTACCCGTTTTGGACCTTTTTGCAACAATGCATTATGCTGGTCCTCCCACGTACCCAATCCACCAATACCTGATCCGATGGATACACCGAAACGCTCTGCATCAATATTCTCGTCAATTTTCAGACCACTGTCTTCAACGGCTTTGAAGCCGGCTGCCACAGCGAACTGTACAAAACGGTCCATTTTGCGAGCATCCTTGCGATCCATATATTCTTCCGGGTTGAAATCCTTGATCTCGGCTGCAATCTGTGTCGTGTATTCACTAACATCAAACGCCTCAATCTGAGAAATTCCGGACTTTCCTGCCATTAAACTGCCCCAGAACGTTTCCAAATCTTTTCCGAGCGATGTCATTACGCCCATTCCGGTAATTACTACTCTTTGTTTCAAACCGAGTCACCTCTATATCGACTGCATTACGCAAGTATTTTGTGGGAATATCCGCAAACAGACATCTACTCAACCAAGATAGGCCTGCTTAAGTAGGGCTGCTTGCGGAATGAGAAAAACCAATGAATGATGAGAAGTCCCGCCTGTTCGAAAACATGTGCGGGACTAAAAATGACTTTAGGTATGAGATTGTATGTAGTTTACAACTTCACCTACGGTCGTGATTTTTTCTGCATCTTCATCAGAGATTTCCAAATCAAATTCATCTTCCAATTCCATGACCAATTCCACTACATCCAAAGAATCAGCACCCAAATCTTCTTTGAAAGATGCTTCAAGTGTAACTTCAGCTTCGTCTGCGCCCAAGCGGTCGACGACGATGCGTTTTACACGCTCCAATACATCGGACATCCGGTTCACCTCCTTCTTTGGTATTATACGAGAATCGCAGGCAAAATGCCATAGAAGACATATGCGGCTCCCGGCCGGGGAACCCGGCCTTTTTCCGGCATTTCGGATCGTCCAGCGCCTGTTCCCCGACTATTGTTCAAGTCCGGGAAGAATTACATGTACATGCCACCATCGACATGCAGCGTCTGCCCTGTCATATAAGATGAAGCCTGTGAAGCCAGGAAAGTGACTACACCGGCGATTTCATCCGGCTGACCCAAACGGGACAACGGAATACCACTTAGCATACCGTCCACCAGCTCCTGGGACAACTCTTTTGTCATATCTGTCTCAATGAAACCTGGCGCAACACAGTTAACTGTGATTCCACGAGAAGCCAGTTCACGAGCAGATGCCTTTGTCAGGCCAATGACTCCTGCTTTGGCAGCAACATAGTTCGCTTGTCCAGCATTACCGAGCACACCTACAACCGAGGAGATATTGATAATTCTTCCCGACCGTTGTTTCATCATTGGACGTGTAACCGCCTTAAGGCAGTTAAACACACCTTTGAGATTGGTTTCAATAACCTGATCGAATTCTTCCTCTTTCATACGCATGATCAGATTATCACGGGTAATACCAGCATTGTTCACCAGAATATCAACGTTGCCCCATGCTTCGAGTGTAGCTTTGACCATTTGTTCAGCTTCATCCATCAGGCCAACATTGGCTTGAAGTGTAATCGCCTTGACTCCTTTGGCACGAATCGCTTCCGCCACTTCCTCAGCTGCCGCTTGGCTACCCGCATAATTCACGGCTACGTTCGCTCCAGCTTCTGCAAGTGCCAGTGCAATACTTCGCCCAATGCCCCGGGATGCCCCGGTAACGAGTGCATTTTTACCTTCTAATGGTTTAGACATAATCATTCCTCCTTTCCCCAAATCTAATCCATGCTAATCACTTCAACGCACTTGCCGTTGCTTCGAGCGTCTCAAGACTGTTCACATTGTACAGTTTTACGGTTTTATCTGTTTTTTTAATCAAACCGGTCAATACACTGCCGGATCCAATCTCGATGAACGTATCCACGCCTTGCTCAATAAGCCATGTCACACTGTCTTCCCATAATACAGGAGAATAGACCTGAGCTGTCAACAAATCCTGAACCTGTCCATCCTCTGCAGGTCTTGCGGTCACATTGGCGACTACAGGGAACGCTGCCGGTGAGAACGTAACAGTTTTCAGTTTCTCTTCCAGCTTCTCAGCTGCATCCTTCATCAATGAAGAGTGGAACGGACCACTTACTTCAAGTAGAATGGCGCGTTTGCCGCCAGCTTCTTTCACTCGTTCCGCGACAGCAGCTACGCCTTCCTTCACACCAGAAATGACGATTTGTCCCGGACAATTCATGTTGGCAAGTTCAACCGCATGACCACTTTCAGATACGTCACGGCAAAGCACCCCCAGCGCTTCCCGATCCGCACCGAGCACAGCAGCCATCGCTCCTTGTCCACCCGGTACTGCCTGTTCCATATACTGACCACGTGCCCGCACAATGCTCACTGCGTCAGCAAACGAAAGTACGCCCGCTGCCACCAGTGCACTGTATTCTCCCAGACTGTGTCCAGCCGTATAGTCAGGCTGAATTCCTTTTTCTTTGAAAGCTTCAAGCAAGGCAATACTTGCTGTCAACAGAGCCGGTTGTGTATTTGATGTCTGTTTCAACTCGGTCTCCGGTCCTTCAAATACAAGGTTGGTCAGCGAGAAACCCAATGTTTCATCTGCTGTTCGAAAAATCTCGGTTGCCGCAGGCACGGACTCATACGCGTCCTTGGCCATGCCTACAGCCTGTGATCCCTGTCCGGGAAATACAAATGCTATTTTACCCATCTCATTCATCTCCCAGATGTCTATTTTACCATACGAGTACCGATGCACCCCATGTCAAACCGCCACCGAATCCAACCATCAGGACGGTATCTCCGGCTTTCATGCGACCTTCCTCCGCAGCTTCTACCAGAGCAAGCGGGATGGAAGCAGCCGATGTGTTTGCATACTTATCCACGTTGACTACAACCTTTTCTTCAGGAAGTTCAAGTCGTTGCATCGCAGATTGGATAATCCGAATATTCGCTTGGTGAGGAACAAACAGATCCACATCCGTACGCTCCATACCAGCCTTGCGTAATACCTCAATGGTAGCCGTCCCCATGACACGTACCGCAAACTTGAACACTTCACGACCGTTCATGTAGATGTAATGTTTCTTATTTTCAACGGTCTCTGCGGAAGCAGGCAGACGGGAACCGCCGCCTTCCATCTGAAGAAGACTGCCGCCAGCACCTTCGGCGCCGAGATCAAATGCTTTGAATCCGCGACCTTCCGGAACTTCACCAACAACTACTGCGCCTGCTCCATCACCAAAGAGGACACATGTGTTACGGTCTGTATAATCCGTAATACGAGACAAGCAGTCCGCACCAATAACAAGCGCATTGTTGTACATACCGCTTTGGATGAAGCTCGTAGCACTTGCCAAACCGTATACAAATCCGGAACAAGCAGCCGACAGATCAAATGCCGCAGCACCTTTTGCACCCAATTTGTCCTGCAAGATGCAGGCTGTCGATGGGAACGAAGAATCTGGAGTAATGGTTGCAACAATAATCAGATCAAGATCACTGCCTGTCATGCCTGCAGATTCAAGGGCTTTAATAGCCGCTTCGTATGCCAGATCAGAAGTTGCCTGATCAGGTGCAGCGATGTGACGCTCTTTGATTCCTGTACGACTGACGATCCACTCGTCATTGGTATCGACCATTTTCTCCAGATCGCTATTTGTCAAAATTTTCTCAGGCACATATTTCCCTGTACCAATAACCCCTACTGGGCGCAACTTATTCATGTCGTCACTCACTTCCCGCTAATTTCCTTAGATATGCTCTCTACCAACTGATTCTGCACTGCAATCCGAGCTTGGCGCACAGCATTTTTGATGGCATTGCCATCAGCAGATCCATGACTTTTCACAACCAGTCTGCTCAAACCGAGGAGCGGCGCTCCGCCATGCTCCGTATAATCCAGCTTTCGTTTCAACCCACGCAGCTCAGGCATTAATACAGCTGCAGCCAGTTTACTTTTGAGAGAAGATGAGAATTGTTCCTTAAGCAAGGCGAAAATGGCACCTGCTGTGCCTTCCAGCGACTTCAGCAGGATATTTCCTGCAAAACCGTCACATACAAGCACATCACAAGCACCCGTCAGCACATCACGTGCCTCAACATTACCGACAAAACGAATTGGGAGTTGTTCCAGTAAAGGATATGCATGCTTGGTTAACTCATTTCCCTTGCCTGGCTCTGTTCCTACATTGAGCAAGCCCACTCGTGGAGACTCTATGCCCTGTACTTTTTGCCGATACAAGCTGCCCATCAGGCCATATTGTGCAAGGTGCTCCGGTTTGGCATCCATATTCGCTCCAAGATCCAGTGCAAGCACACCTACATCATCAATCGTTGGAATCATAGGCGCAAGCGCCGGACGTTCAATGCCTTCCATGCGACCTACAACAAGCAAACCCGCTGTCATCAACGCTCCGGTATTGCCCGCCGAGATCATCGCGTCCGCTTCGCCCTCTTTCAGCATGCGGCCTGCGACCACCATGGAGGCATCCTTCTTGCGACGCACTGCTTTGACGGGTTCATCATCCGAACCAATAACTTCGGAAGCATGCCGGACCGTAAGATTGGCAGGTCTCACACCTGACTGACTCAAAAGAGGCTCCAGCTTGGCTTCATCGCCGATCAGGACGATCTGTGTATCCGCCCATTCCGTGGCTGCGGCAATCGCACCTTCTACCGTTGATGCAGGTGCATTGTCGCCTCCCATGGCATCAATGACGATTTTCATTCCAAATGACCTCCTTCTCCGCTGTCTTCTCCACCTGAATGGTAGATTACAAAGTTGCCTTGAAACACCATCTCTTCACCTACATAAGTGAATACTTCCACTTTAGCTTTGCCCTTTTGACCCGGAATCGATCTCACATAAGCCTTTGCAATACATTTCTCTCCCAAATGAACCGAACGGACAAAACGAATGTCTGCTGATGCAGTCAACGCGATCTCGTCATTAATAATGGCTACAGCCAAGGAGTTAGCCTGTGCAAAGACATAGTGTCCACGTGCAATGCCTGTTCTGGAAAACACGTGTTCTTCCTTAATCTCAAACAGGGAAATCCCGCTCTTGTCCAGTTGTAGATCCACAATATCACCGATAATCTCATGCAAGGGCAACGAGCGTACCTGATCATACGAGAGCTCTGCCATCAGTTTCATCCGCTCCCGAAGTTCGGGTATTCCAAGTTCCAGCCTGTCAAGACGAATCGTCTGAATACTCACCTTCAATTGGCGTGTAAGTTCCTGATCCGTCACAAACGGGTTCTCTTCTATCATTTTGGTTAACTGCTGTTGCCTCTGTCTCTTCGGTACACGTTCGATGCCTGACACCCCCCGCTGTATCGTTTACGGAACCGTCCCATCCGGCCAGTCCAACCATTCATTCGTGTTACTTCTATAGTTGCAGTCCCTGGTCACCAGGGTCGTTCTCAAACGGATTATGGTTCATATATATGTAACGTCAAATCTTAGAACCTGGTACTAAACTATAGTATATCTCATCCCGTGTCAAAAAGAAAGACTGGCCTAACAAAAACACTTCACCCTTGTGGAGCAAGGATTTCATGATAGTTAGCTCACTCTGCCTACTCCCTCTAATCCAAAAAAAGTAGCACCTCATCGAAATGAAGTGCTACTTAATGTCCAACTATTATTGAGAGATGATCTCTCTTGCTTTGTACGTTCCGCACACTTTGCACACGTGGTGACTAAGTTTAAGTTCGCCACATTGTTCACATTTCACCATGCCCGGTACAGCCAATTTAAAGTGAGTGCGACGTTTGTCGCGACGCGTCTTGGACGTTCTCCGTTGAGGTACTGCCATTATTCCCACCTCCTTATCAAAATCAACCTTTGCAGGTAGTCTTAAAATGTTCGATTTTCAATCATGCTCATTTAAAAAAATCCTTGAGCCCTGCAAGCCGCGGATCGATAACCTGGTTATCACAACCGCAGTCACCTTCGTTCAGCTCATGGCCACACTTGGGGCATAACCCTTTGCATGTATCGCTACATAGCGGTATAAACGGAAGATCCAGCAGAAAAGCTTCCTCGGCATAACCTTTCAGATCAACACTATCTCCATCCACATAGAGCGTATCGTCGTCTTCGTGTAATTCCTCTGGCTGTTTTCCCTGCTTGAATTGCTCATGAAAATCAATATGAAAATGTTCATTAATCGGCTTAAGACAACGGGAGCACAACATGTCCACTCCTATGGTCAGCTTGCCATGAACATCCACAACGTCACCTTCTCTGAATTCTGCAGATAAGTCCGCAGTCAGGGGGGTAACGGCTGTGATATCTTGTCGGTTAGAAACCAGCTCTTTGATATCCCACTGTTCGTTAAACTTCAGGGGACCATCACTGGTAGCCACTTTGCGAAATGGCATTAACATTTCCATCACTCCAAACGAAACCAATTTCATAATTCATGTCAAACGTATCACGACAGTTATACAGGTCAAGCCTGCTTTTGTAAAGCAATAAATCCTGACTGTATGTATTCTGACGCTTCATCGTTAAAAGTATTATGAAATTGACTTAACAAACAAAAATCATTATACCGATTTTTCAAGACGTTTGTCAACACTTTTAACTTTACACCTTATTTTAAAACCAATAGCTCAGAACCGTTTACTCCATCTGGTCTATTATAGACTCACTTCAAGATAAACTACAAGTCGGCATTTTAGTTGTAGCTCCTTGCAAACAGCGGTCACATTTCGTTAACGTTTAGTGTGATCTATATCACACAGACCCGTTTGCCCCCTATCTATACTTGCTATAAACCGAAGCACGATCAGCTCCATGACCGATTTATTATCCAACTATTTCATATCATATCGGGAGGGAAAATGCATGTTAAGTGAGCACACCATTAAAGTCATTAAGTCTACAGTACCCGTACTTGAAGTCCACGGCGAAGCGATCACACGCTATTTCTATGAAACGATGTTCACAGCTCATCCGGAACTGCTGAATATTTTTAATCATGCAAATCAGAAACAGGGACGACAGCAAGCGGCCCTTGCAAATATGGTGTACACTGCCGCCCTTCATATCGATAATCTGTCCTCCATCCTGCCTGCCGTCCGGCAAGTTGCACATAAACATCGCAGTCTGGGTATCGTTCCCGAGCAATATGCGATTGTGGGCACCTATCTGTTACAAGCGATCAAAGATGTCCTTGGAGACGCGGCAACGGATGAGATTATCACGGCGTGGGGCGAAGCCTACAATGTCATTGCAGACGCCTTTATCGGGATCGAACAGGACATGTATACAGAAGCGAAAACCCAAACGGGTGGCTGGGAAGGATTTCGTACCTTCAAGGTTGCCAAGAAAGTGCAGGAAAGCGAAGTCATCACGTCCTTTTACCTCGTTCCAGACGACGGTAAGCCTATTGCCAGCTATGAACCAGGACAATACATCAGTATCAAAATTCAGCCAGAGGCACAGTCATTTACCCAGATTCGTCAGTATAGCCTTTCAGATAGCCCTGGTAAACCCTATTATCGCATTTCCGTTAAGCGTGAGCGAGGTGTGTCAGAACGCCCTGACGGAGTTATCTCGACGTATTTACACGATCACATTAAAGAAGGCAGTCAGGTGGAACTATCCGCTCCTGCTGGCGACTTCACGCTGAATGCAGAGGATAAACGTCCTGTTGTGCTGCTTAGTGGCGGTGTTGGCTTAACTCCGATGATCAGTATGTTAAATACGCTGGTTCGGTTGAACGAAAACCGTGCAATTACATTTTTGCATGCAAGTCCGAATGGTCAATCTCACGCGTTCCGTGGTCATGTGAACAGTCTGGTCGAGCGTAATCAGGGCGTTAAAGCTTATTATTGTTATACTCAACCTGAGGATGCTGATCGTGAAAATGAGTATTTTCATAAGGAAGGTTATATGGATGCGGTCTGGCTTCGCCAAGTGATTGAGGAACTGAATGCCACCTATTATCTGTGCGGACCCGTTTCGTTCATGCGGGCAGTGTATACGGAGCTTCAGGCGCTTGGTGTTGCAGCAGACAACATTCATTATGAATTTTTTGGGCCGAAAGCAAGTCTATCTCCCGCGCCGGAAAGTGTCTGAGGGTTCTGAATATGACATCATTTTACACTGGCCACTTCGATGACAGAACTACCTTCTGATCGCTGTTATCCCCAGATTTTTTGATTCCTTTTATAAAGGGTAAATCCGGGGATAAAGGCGAACGCTTCCGCTTCTTCAGGTTATTTCTGTCCTCTCCGTTTCGTGTAAATGTTTAGTTTTTTAATATCATGGGATGATGTTTGAAGGCACGGTCTGACATCTGCTGATGTTGGATTTGTGCCTTTTTTCATTGGTCGGACAGACTCCGTGATTTGATCTAATAGAGGTCATCGCCTATGATGGAATGAACTATAACAGCAAGCATACATACCCATTCATCTCATTTGAGAGGAGTACGTCTTATCATGAAAGCCGTAGGCATCATTGTTGAATATAACCCCTTGCACAACGGGCATGTCTATCATTTGCAGGAAGCTCGGCGGCTAAGCGGGGCAGACGCCGTTGTTGCAGTCATGAGCGGCCCTTTTCTCCAACGTGGCGAACCCGCCATCGTGGGTAAAAGGGCGCGCACCGAGATGGCGCTGCACGCAGGCGCGGATCTCGTACTTGAACTGCCGGTGGCTTATGCTGTGCAACCGGCGGAGTGGTTTGCCTTTGGTGCGGTGTCCTTGCTGGACCGCACCGGCGTTGTGGACTCGCTCTGCTTCGGCAGCGAGTCCGGTGACCTGGACAGCCTGCAGCGCATTGCGCGCGTGCTGGCTGTGGAGCCCGCAGGGATGCGCGAGGACATCGCGCGCCGCCTGCGGGAAGGCGCCAGCTACCCCGCCGCGTACGCAGGCGCGGCGGCTGCACTGGCGCCCGGCGGCGTCGATGCTCACGACGCCGCTGCACTGCTGGAGCAGCCCAACAATTCGCTTGGGCTGCACTACCTGATCGCGCTGCAACGACTTGGCAGCGCGATCCAGCCCTTTACGGCGGCGCGTACCGGTGCCGCGTATCATGAGGCGACGCCCGGGCCCGGGGCGATCGCCAGTGCCACAGCTGTCCGCCACCTGCTGATGGCGGACGGACCCGATGCCGCCGCGCCATACGTGCCGGCGGCAACTCTTGCCATTCTGCATCGCGAATGGCAAGAGGAGCGCGCTCCCATACACTGGGAGCGCTTTGCACAGCCGCTGTTGCACCTTGCGGCCACCCGCCGTGCCTCCGAGCTGGAACGCATCGCCGAAGTCACGGAAGGTCTGGAACACAGGCTGAGCCGTACACTCGCTCAGCTCCCGGAGCCTTCAGTCGAAACACTCCTGAATGCATTGAAGACCAAACGATACACACGCACCAAACTCCAGCGTATGCTCGCCCACCTGCTCCTGAATCACACCAAAGCTGAGTGTTCACCAGAGCAATTGGCTGCCGGACCCGGATATCTCAGAGTTCTCGGATTTAATACTCAAGGCCAGAGCCTGCTTAAACAAATGAAGAAAACCGCGTCACTGCCTGTTGTGCTGAAACCGTCGACATTCACACACAATCAACTTGAACTGGATATACAAGCTCAGGTTGCGTATGGACTCGCTTGCGAGCATAGGGACACACACAGGATGTTCAGTGACTACTATGAGTCGCCTGTGAGACTGTAATCCGCTTTTGACCAAAAGGCTTCCTCTCTAAGGAGCTTTTTCATTCCATCATCGAACAGATCATAGATTTTCAAATTTCAACACTCAACTATATAAGTAAAGAAATCCCCTTGCTGCGCGCCACTCAGGCACATCGCAACAAGGGGATTTCCTTATTAATTTCCTTATTTATCTTGATTCTCTTGGTTCCCTTACACCCTTTGAATCTGCTGATACGCTCATGTCTCTTGATCACAATTCATTCACTACAATCAATTCATTCCGAGATCATCCATCATCCATACTTTCTCCAACGGTTTCAACTCGACTGTATCTCATCCCGCCCAATCATAATCCTATGATTTCACGGACAACGTTTTCAGATAAGCCAGTGCATCATCCACCGTGCTCACAGGCACAACTTTCATTTTGGTGCCGATCTGTTCAGCCTTGGCTGCTGCTTCCTTATAGTTATCCTTCGGCACAAAGAAGATCTCCGCTTCTTTCCGGTCAGCGGCTACAATCTTGTGCACTACACCACCAATGGCACCCACCACACCGTCCTTGGTAATGGTACCTGTACCCGCAATTCGATGCCCCTTGGTCAGATCTCCAGGTGTTAACTGGTTATAGATCTCCAACGTAAACATCAAGCCGGCAGACGGACCTCCAACCTGAGTATCGGTAAAGGATATCTGTTTGTTTGGGTCTTCGGCTTTCACCTTCTGAACCGCACCAATCATTACGCCGAGTCCCGGGCGGGTTTCACCCGTTTTATTGTCTTTGACCTGAATCAGTTTCACGTCCCGGCTAATAGTCTCTCCACCACGTTCCAGTTGCATTTCGACGGTATCTCCAACCTTTTTATCTTTTAACTGGGCAGAAAGCACCGTATTATCCGGTGTAGCTGTTCCGTTCACTCCCAGAATAATATCGCCCGGAGCAATGTCTCCATCGGGTTTTGGATCTTCGGACAGTCCAAATACAAAGATATGTTCAGGCACAATAGAGTAAGCCACACCAGCCTGTTCATATGCAGCTTCCATTGCAGAGGATTGCGAGTCACTCATGAACCACACCTGTTCGGCAGAGTATTCCGCTTCGCTTTTTCCGCGCAGTCGATCCTCCTTTTTATCCACTTGAGCATTTTGATTGAACAGAGAGGTTCCTAGCAAAAACACATTGGCATATGTTGCCGACACGGTCGTCATCATGAACACACCGCGTTCTTCCTGGTCCCCACCTTTAACCGTTACCATTGGTTTTACTTCATCTGCACTGCCAGGCATATATATGATATACGGCGTTGGCATGTACACGGCAACATAGACGACCAGAGCCACCACGATCACAAAGATCGAAGCTCTGAATCCGCCAGATTTCCGAATCCGATTCATCACATGAGCCTCCGTTCTTTGTATCACTATATAAGCTGTACTCTACACTAATAAGCGATCGTAATTCCATCTTGTTTAATCATTTTTTTTCAAGTCTAACACTCAGGTCCTTGTGCATACAATGGTACAGGCCGGATAGGCCGCTGTGTACAATAGCCTGTCCGGTCAAGGCCGAACCGCCCTTCGGGCGTCATTCGGCCGTCCATTCGATTCAGATGCCAAATCGGCGTTATCTGATATGAGGTGAAACGATGACATTACAGAGCGAGGTAAGAGATTCTGGCCCTTTACGAACGATAATCCTAAGTACCGGCGCTTTAATGTTGGTCATTGCGGTAGTTGCGTCCCCCAAAGAAGCGTTTGACGCCTCTATTCAAGGTCTGGATATATGGTGGAAAATCATCTTCCCTGCCATGCTCCCGTTCCTCATGTTATCCCAAATGCTCACTGCGTTTGGCTTCACCCACGCGATCGGCGCCTTGCTCGGACCGTTGATGCAACGATGGTTCAGACTTCCAGGCAACGCAGGTCTGGCAATTGCTGTTGGCATGTGCGGCGGATTCCCCGCAGGAGCAGATGCAGTATGCCGTTTATTTCAGGATAGACAAATTACCGCCAAGCAGGCGGTTGTCCTTGCGGCGGCATCTCATTTTGCCAATCCAATGCTGATCATTTTGGTCGTCGGTGCTGCTTTTCTTCACCAGCCAGCGACCGGTTATTTTCTACTCGTTGTCCACTGGATCAGTGGCTGGATCGCTGCCATTCTGGCCACGCGTCTCCTGCCTGCACCAGGTAACCAGACAAACAGGGTTGGCTCGACAGCCGTACAAGCAGATAAGAGCTCTCTTGATTCTCAGCCTGCAAGTCCTGCAAGTTCCACAAGTCGCTCATCTGCCCCCCACCACGCAACGTTCAAACGACGCAGTGTATGGTCTGATATGATGATTGCAGCCAGAGAAGCGCATAGTCGTGATGGAAGAGGATTTGGCAAGCTGCTCGGTGACACCGTATCCCAAGCTGTGCAGACCTTAATGATGACCGGAGGATACATGATCGGTTTTGCCGTATTTATCCGGCTGGTCACCCTTTATCTGACTCCCGGGTCCTCTGCTGCGCTGTGGCCAGCTTTCTTTGAACTTCACTTGGGTACCTATCATTTGAGCCAGACTTCACTTACACCCACGCTGCTCATGTCTCTACTTGCAGCCGTTCTGGGATGGGGTGGTTTATCCTCCCATCTGCAAGTCTCTGCTGTCCTGAAAACAACGGGTCCAAACAGCAAATCCATGTTGTACTTTGCCGGAGTTCGTCTGATTCATGGATTAATCGCCTTTTTCATCAGTCTGATCCTATGGATGCCGTTCAGCCGTTATAGCACAGAAGCCTGGACCACATTACATACCAATGCAGCGCAGGACCTCTCGACACCATTCGGTTGGTTATTCATACATAGTCCAGGTAACACATACACGATCAACACCATTTGGAGCATCTTCCCTGCTGCATGCATAGGTCTTGCGTTACTTCTTGCAGTCATGATTAGTCTATCCGGTCTTACCTTCTGGTTTAACCGCCGGTTTTCTCGCTGATTTTCTGACGAAGCGCAGCTTCCACCTCAGGTGAGACAAGATCTGTAACATCTCCATGATAATGAGCGATTTCTTTGACGATACTGGAACTTAAATAGGAATACTTCGGATTCGTCATCATAAATATCGTTTCCGCATCCGGATTCAACTTGCTGTTAGTCGATGCCAATTGCAACTCGTATTCAAAATCAGTTACCGAGCGTATACCACGAACGATGACCTGAGCTTCCTTTTGCCGGACGTAATTGGCTGTCAGATCGCGGAAACTATCCACCTCCACATTGGGTAGATGGCGGGTTACTTCCGTAATCAGTTCTTTGCGTTCCTCCACCGTAAACAGCGGATTTTTGCTCATATTGTTCAACACAGCCACAATGACGCGATCAAATTGCTTCGACGCTCTGGCGATAATATCCAGATGCCCCATCGTTACGGGATCAAAACTTCCAGGATATACGGCGATCCGTTCCTGTCGGTGTATCATTTCAGTCATGAGGAGCCTCCTCTTCCGGTGTAATGGATTCTCCATCTTCAACTGCTTCAGGCGCATAATAATAGATGGATACTGCCGTCTCCCCATACAAAGCCTTGCGCGTTTGTTCAAACGGGCCGAATTGCTCAGGGTAATCATGTTTGGATTCATATTCAAGCACGATGGTTGCTTCGGGTTCCAGCAGTTCCAATTCGTGCAGGGTCAGCATCAACTCGTGCCCGTTCTTCATGCGATATGGCGGGTCAAGAAACACCAGATCAAATGTTGTGCCTCGCTTGGCAAGTGCCTTCAATGCCCGACCTGCATCATTACGATATACGGCCGCCTGGTCTTCCAGCTTGGTAGCCTTCAGATTCATGCGGATAACTTCAATACTTTTTGATTCCAAATCAACAAAAACAGCCTTGTCCATGCCGCGGCTCAGTGCCTCAATACCGAGACCTCCACTGCCTGCAAACAGATCCAATGCTGTGCCGCCCTCAAAATAAGGACCAACCATGCTAAATAACGCTTCCTTCACCTTGTCGGTGGTTGGCCGCGTACCCGTGCCAGGAACAGCCTTCAACGGCCTGCCTTTTGCACTTCCAGATACCACTCTCACTTGACGAGTCACCTTTTCTCTATGTAAGTTTATTGATACAGCTATCGTACCACACTCGGGTTCAGTTTGAAAAATGTGCGGTCTTCATTTCCCTTGGAAATTTGTTGACGAATTGTTGACGCATATGTATAAAAAGGAAACCATCGGGCGATTCTATAATTATCGACATCACAAGTGTCGTAGACAACCGCGGAGAAGACTTACGTTTCCCCATAAGCTCTTCGTCCGGTTTCTCCTCTCCCATGAAAAAGAAGCTCTCGAAAGAGGGCTTCTTTTTGTTGTCTCCTATTTATTCCTGACTAGTTCAACTCTCGATGTTTCCGATTGGAAAGTCGTAAATTGATCAATGGTATGAGGAGTAAAACAACCGGCAAGAGAAGATTCATTGAACGTGTCTTAATCATCATGAAGATAATAAACAGCACCGCAAGCCAAGTCATAATCTCCATCATTTCATATTTGGTTAACGTAAGCTTAAATGCTTTTTTTGAAATGAAACGAACCAAGAAATAAGCGATTAGACTATAGAACAGGATCATTCCCAAAATGGCAACAAGGATTATGAGGTACATATCCACCATAAAAATCTCACCCGACCCTTATATCATTTCCTTAATTTTGCCTTACTTCTCTTCAACAACAATCGTTGCATTATAGATTACAACACGTTTCCCATTAAGATCAAATAATACTTTATTGCCGTATTCCGTATCTTCCACGTCAATTTTGCCATCATAGGTCTGAATCAATTCACCATTATTGCTGTACACTTTAACCACCCTCTCCAGGCCACCCGAGTTATTGGACCTCATCGTTTTGAGTGCACGTTCACCTGAAGCGGTATTGAAATACCATATGAAACATCCAACAATGATGCCCAAGAAGACTAACACCGTCACCCATATACCTGTCTTTGCTTTTCTACTCATCTTGAACCCCCTCTTATGATTCCTATCTCGTACATTACGAGAGCAGAGCGAGAACGGTTTCATACAGTGCGTCCCAAGCAGTTCGTTGACATAACAAAACAGAGGCCGCCGATGAGCGAAGACCTCTGTTCTTTATTTTAATCTATTCTTTATTCTGTACGATTCCTTTGCTTACAGTGCACGAATGACAAATTCAAATGTCAGTTCGCCGTCCGAAGGGATCAGGTATTCCGGATGAACTGGAGCGCCCCAGCTGTCATCACCGCCAACACCCATTTGTTTACCCGCTACAGTCACGACCGTATAGTGCACAGGAGGCAATTCGTACGCATGTTGTGCGTTCTCCAGCTCGAATGCTGTATATGGTGATACATTCAGCTCAACCGGAGTTCCGGATGCCTCAATTTTGAAGCCACGTCCCGCGTTGTCTGTCAATTTGGCCCAACGTACGCCAGTACGGTTGCCTGATTCTTGCGGTACCAGATATGGAGCCATGGTATCCGCAACCTTGCTGCCATGGATACCCAGACGTGCGCCAAATGCGCGGTCTGCATAATTTTCTTCTGGTCCCATCGCGAGCCATTCCACGTTTTCGAAGTCAGGTGATGTTCTGAAGGACAATGCATGAATGGGCAGGTTTGGCAATCCGGCCGTACCTTTGTACGTATTATGCACACGTACGCTTCCATCTCCATGAACGGTATATACCACTCTCACTTGTACATCCTCGGAAATGTTGAGTTTGTACGTGAACTCGATCCGGTATTGATCCGGTTTCTGTTCCGCTTTCCACTCTACAGAACGTGGCATCAAGCTCGCTGCATACCAGGCACCCAGTTCGAAGCCCATCGCCATCCCTTTGTCATTATCCGTCATTGCACGCCAGAAGAGCGGTGCAGGAGGTATGGCAATTGTCTCACGACCGGACAATTTTAGCGAAACCAGTGTCCCGAATTGTTTGGAGAACAGCGCATGTGTCTTGCCAGCACGAACACCGATATTAACATCACCTTCAACTACCTGTATATCACTTACAAGGTTCAGGTCCGTCTGAGCCGTTTCATTCACTTGATCCTGTGTGAAAATAAACTGTCCAAATGCCACTTCTTCGCCTTTGTCAGCCCACAGGGTAGCTTCTTTTAACACAAATGCAGTGTTCACTGCGTACTCGCCGCCCGCCAGAGATTCTGCACCTAGCGGAAGTTTTACTACCGTCTCGCTTTGCGCATCCACGTTCACTTCCAATGTTCCACGCAGCACTTCATGCCCCTCACGATCCAGGCTGTAAACCAGTTCCAGCGCAGATGTATCTGCAAACAGGTTACCGTTCACGATCTTAACGCCTTCACGATCCGGGAACAGCTTGATGTTCTGGTACAGGAATTTGACCTCCTGCATTTTTGCAGTGACTTTACGATCAGCATGAACGATACCGTTGCCACAGAACGAATAGTCTGATGGACGATCACCGAAATCTCCGCCATAGGCAAGGAATTCGTTGCCGTAACGATCTTTTTTATAAATGGATTGGTCGATGTAATCCCAGATGAATCCACCTTGATACATCGGGTATTTGTCTTCCAACTCCGTATATTTGTGCATCCCACCAATAGAGTTACCCATGGCGTGCATGTACTCACAGCTAATATAAGGTTTGGTCGGGTTGGCATTCAGGAATTCCTCAATGTCCGCCGGTTTGGCATACATGCGGGTCTCCATATCACTTGTCTCATTGAAACGGCGATCATGGAATACACCTTCGTAATGCACCAGACGTGTTGGATCAGCTGCTTTGAAGTATTGGGATACTTTGTAGATGACTTCACCACCGTGTGATTCGTTACCACAAGACCAGATCAGAATGGATGGATGGTTTTTGTCACGCTCCACCATGGATACAGCGCGGTCCATAACGATATCATGCCATTCCGGTTTGTCCCCTGGGATAACCCAAGAAGGCTCAACAGCGCCAAGCTTCTGCCAAGATCCGTGTGTCTCCAGATTCATCTCGTCAATAACATAGAGTCCGTATTCATCACACAACTCATACCACAGACTTTGGTTTGGATAGTGTGACGTACGTACGGCATTCATATTGTTTTGTTTGATGGTACGAACATCCCACAGCATGTCTTCCTTCGTAACCGCACGTCCACGACGCGGGTTGAACTCATGACGATTCACACCTTTGAATACAATACGTTTACCGTTGATGTGCATCACTTTATCAATCATTTCAAATGTACGGAAACCTACAGCCTGAGGAACTACCTCAACCAGTGTACCCGCAGCATCATATACACGAATATAGAGACGGTACAAGTATGGAATCTCTGCGCTCCACAGATTCACTGTACCAATATCTTCACGAAGACTTACTTGTCCATCGTTAACCTTGGATTCAAACGTTTTAACGGTATTGCCTTCACGATCACGAAGTTCAGCCTCTACACGTGCTCCAGCAACCGCTTTTCCTTCCAGTTTCAAATCGAGTTGCAATGTACCGTTCGTATAGGACTTGTCCAGATCTGTGCGGACATGAACATCACGAACGTGTGCAGCAGGGACTGTATACAGATACACATCTCTGAAAATACCGGAGAAACGCCAGAAATCCTGATCTTCCAGCCAGCTGCCTGTGCTGCGTTGATACACCTCAACTGCGAGTTTGTTCTCCCCATCCTGAAGGAATGGTGTCAGGTCAAAGTCTGACGGCGTAAAGCTGTCTTCCCCGTATCCTACGAATTGTCCGTTAAGCCATACATAGAATGCAGACTCTACACCCTGGAAAGAAATATATACCGGATTCGACTCCCAACCTGTCGGCAGGTGGAATGTGCGAATGTAACTTCCAACGGGATTTTTGTCCTGTGGCAATGCCGGTGGACGAATGTCATTCAAGCCATCCCAAGGATATTGTGTATTTACATATTGAATCTGTCCGTATCCCTGAAGTTGGATATGCCCCGGAACTTCAATATCATCCCAGCCTTCACTGGAAAAATCGGATGTATAGAAAAACTCAGAACGGCTGTCTGGACGAATTGCATAGTTGAATTTCCACGTACCATTCAGATCATAACGCATGGACATCGCGCCGGAACCAATAGCCTCGTCCATTGTTTGGTAATAACGGTGATCGGAATAGGCATGAAGACGGTTCACCTCAAATACACTTACGTCTCCCAACCAGTTGATATCTGCCTTTGTTGCTTTCATCGGCTCTCTCTCCCTTTAAAACGTTATAGTTTGACTTATTCAAGGTTTACTCTGGATTTCCTTTTTGCTTTACATAAACAAAAAAGACAAGGTACGCCATAACAGCGCCCTCTCTTCTTTTCTGCACCCGTCATTTGCACGGATTATGCTGTTTTCATTACTTCACGGAACCTACCATACCTGCAACAAAATGTTTCTGCATGATGAAGAAAACGATTGCTGTAGGCAGTGTTGCAATTACGATTGCTGTCATGATCACTCCATAATCCGGAGCATAACCAGCACCAAGATTTGAGATCAATAGCGGAATCGTTTGTTGGTCAGGTGTTTGCAATACAATGAGTGGCCACAGATAGTTGTTCCAGCTACTCATGAATGTAATGATTGCTGCCGCTGCATATGTTGTTTTCATTGTTGGCATATAGATCTTCAGGAAGATGCCGAGTTCACTCAAACCATCAATACGTCCAGCTTCCAGTAAGTCTTTCGGGAACATTTTGGTGTTCTGACGGAAGAAAAAGATCAGGAACGCTGTCGCAATAGTCGGAAGGATAACTGCTCCCATTGTGTTGATACCGATTCCTGGTGCAACACCCGATATTGTTGCAAACATCCGATATAGTGGTACCATGATTGCTGCAAACGGGATCATCATGGATAACAACAGGATATTAAACACAATATCACGGGACTTCGTGCGAAATACCTCGAAACCATAACCTGCCATGGAACCAATCAACAGGGCCAGAAGAGTCGAGAGCACCGAGATAATAGCCGAGTTCCCGAGAGCCTGCACGAGATTTGTGGAATCAAGCAGTTTGTTGAAGTTATCAATAAAAGCTGAACCTGGTAACAATCTGCCTTTGGTTACATCGACAGATGCATTCGTTGAACTGACCAGCATCCAGAAGAAAGGGAAAATGGATACAAAGGCGACGATGGATAGGAACACATAAGTGAAAATCCGTTTTGCTTTAGCTTTAGCCATTTTTATTATCACCTGCCACTTTAAACTGGATGATGGACAATACAATAATTAAGATTACGATGGAATACGACACGGTTGCTGCATACCCGAAGTCCGGTGAATATTTGAACGAAAGGTTGTAGATGTACTGTGAGATCGACATGGTCGCATTACCTGGACCACCTTTGGTTATATTCATGATCTCATCGAAGATTTGCAATGTACCAATCGTTGATGTGATCGACGTGAAGAGGATAATCGGTTTGAGCAAAGGTACTGTGATTTTGAAGAATTGTGTAAAAGCATTCGCTCCGTCAATTCTTGCTGCTTCATAGATCGATTGATCAATGTTTTGCAGGGATGACAGATAGAAAATCATGTTATATCCGGTCCAACGCCAAGTAACGGCGATTATGATCGTAATTTTAGCCCAGAACGGGTCTGTGATCCATTGGATTGGGTCGCCAATTATGTGCAGACCCATCAGGAATTGATTCACCATTCCATCTGGTGCGAACAAATATTTGAATACAACAGAGTATGCTACCAATGAAGTTACACAAGGCAAGAAAATCGCTGTACGGAAAAAGCTCCGGAACCGCAGTGTGCTGTCATTCAGCAATACGGAAATAAACAAACCAAGAATAATCATTACAGGCACTTGAATGATCAAGTAGATAAATGTGTTCGATAATGCTGTACGGAACGTAGTATCAACTAACAATCTTTTGTAATTCGCAAGGCCCGAAAATTCAAGATTGGCACCTTTACCAGACTTGAATGATAAGAGCAGCGCTTGAATCATCGGATAGAAGTAAAATGCTACAATTCCGATAACAGCCAGCAAAACAAAAGCCCATCCAGTCAAATTATTTTTCTTTTGGAGACTGTCTCCTGTATTTATGGCTTTCACAGTATGGCTCCTCTCTCTCCACGGAACATGGATAGAACCCACGGAGCCTCTCGCCTTGTCCTGTTCGACTTGCGTCAGACAAGGGAGACGGCTCCGAGTTACCTAGGGTTCTATAAGTTACCTTGGGTGTCCTAGTTTAATTGTGCTTCAGCTTGTTTTTGTGCTTCGGCCAAAACTTCGTCAATTGATTTACCATTCAGGTACGCTTGCATTTCAACAACCAGAATGTCTTCAATTGCATATGTGTTGCTACCATAGTTTACGTTTGGAATTTCTTTGGTCCAATTTGCGAAATCACTGAAGATTTTTTGACCGCTGAAGAATTCATCTGCCTTGTTGTACGCATCACCATCTGTAGCCGGTTTGTACGTACCGATCGCACCAATATTTGTCAACAAGTCTTGGTACAATTGTTTGTCAGAACCAAATGTTTTTGCCATAAAGTCAGCTGCTTGATCTGCACCAGGAACATTGTTCATAACATACCAGGAGCTACCACCCAAGTTGGATGCATGTACAGAGTTAGATTGACCAGCCATTTTCGGCATTGGAGCTACAGCCCATTTACCGGATTGGGAAGCTTCTTGACGTACAGATGGCGAGAACCAGTTACCTGTAGGAATTGTTGCTACGCTACCGTTATTGGCGTTGGCAACGAATTGACTCCAGTCAGAGTGCAATTTAACAATGTTGGCATCCATCATTTTTTTGTACGTTTCGAAAGCTTCTTTCAATGCAGGGTTAGTGCTAATGTCAGGTGTCTTGCCATCTTCTGCAGTGTACCATTTGCCTGCTGTTTGGATCATCATGCGAATGATTCCAAGATCATTCGGGTCAAGAGACAGCAGCTCTTTACCTGTTTTTGCTTTTACGTCTTTACCGATTTGGATGTAATCATCCCAAGTGATGTCTTGCAAGTCAGCAGACTTGTAGCCCGCTTCTTCCAGCAAATCCGTTCTGTAGTACACACCTGCTACGCCGGAGTCAAATGGAACTCCATATTGTTTGCCCTCATAGGATGTTGGTCCAATTTTGTAATCTGCAAAATCGGAAGCTTTAATCGTAGAAGACAAATCTTTGAACGCATCCGGATACGCGCTCAGGAAGCTTTGTGCACGATAGTCTTCAATCAAAACGATATTTGGAAGACCGCTGCTTGTTCCAGAGTTCAACCCTGTGTTCAGCTTCTGGATAATCGCATCTTGAGCATTCTCAATGATGTTGATCTTCAAATCAGGATTTTCTTTTTGATAAATCTCTTTTGCTTGTTCAAGAGCAGCGACGTTAAATGCTTTGTCCCAAGCCCAAATTGTAATTTCGTTTGTTTTTTCTTCTCCACCACTGGCAGAATTACTTCCTCCACCGGATGAACATGCGGACAACAGCAGTACTGTAACGAGCATCAATACCCACATTTTTTTCAAAACATTCAACTCCCCTTCGACCTCTTTGTGTGTAATTTGTTTACGTTTTCTGAAAGCGGTTGCTTTCGATGTATTCATCTTATCATTCCCATATCTCCATTCGTTAGTAATAATTTTGTGCGGATTTGTCATCTTATTGCCACAATGAAAACCTTTACAGAAACCGTTTGCATTAAAATTGTTTTTTTGTAATTTCTTTTGATTTTGTATTATCTTGATCTTGAAATCGTACAAATATGTGTGTTTACTTCAACTCTGACATATAAAAATCCCCCGTTTCTGTAGAAATACAGCGACGAGGGATCTCGATTTTGATAGTATTCAATTGAAATTGGCTGCGATTCAATTCGTGATTAGAGGCAGTGTAACGGTAACTCTTGTTCCTTCTCCGACGGTACTCATGATGGTGACACCATAGGGTGAACCATATAATAACTCAATACGGTCATGTACATTGCGAATACCGATACCACTGAATAGTTGACGATTATTCTTCGGATTGGGTAAGGTTTCTCCCATGACAAGCCCTTCAATTCCATCACCATTGTCCATAATCTCACAGATGAGTGATTCTCCTGCTCTGGAAACCATGACATGAATCGTACCCGTCTCTTTCCTGATAAATCCATGGAAAAAAGCATTTTCAATAAACGGCTGGATCACCAACTTGGGTACATGATAGTGTGTACAATCCGGAGCGACGTAGAAAGCAGCTTTAATCCGGCCACCGTATCTAACGTGATTAATGAAGACATAATTTTTCAAATTCTCGACTTCTTGCTCCACTGTAACCGTCTGACTCACATCACTGATCGTATTTTGCAGCAATCCAATTAATGCATTTATGGTCTCCGCTGCCCGGTCCTTGTTGCCTTGTTGCACCAGAACTTTGACAGATGCAAGAGTATTGTACAAGAAATGAGGGTTAATCTGACTCTGTAATGCCGCCAGCTCTGCGTTACGTTGTTCATGCTGCGTCTGTACTAATTGATCCACATAATCATGCAGTTCATCAAGCATATAGTTGTACGCATGGCCCAGTTGCCGACTCTCGTAACTGCCACTAACCGGTATATAGTTATCCAGATCACTTTTCGTAATATTAGACATCTGCTTCACCAGTCTGCGCAGTGATTTGGTGATTTGGCTGGTAATCAGAAACACCAGAACAAGCGCACCGATAACGATCGCTGTACAGATCAGCGCAACCGTCTTCATGTCAATGAGCTGTCCCATCGCCATATCTTTATCCACGACATTAATCAGGTAAAACCGATAAAAGGGCAAATACTCGGATAAAATAATGCTCTCCTGCCCCATGACACGGGCATTAACACTTTTCGTAACGTCCACACTCAAATCCTTAGCATATGTTAGCAACTCCGGCTGAATTGTACCGATCCAGTCCAGACGGTTCGAAGATATGATTTCGCCCTTTTCGTTCATAATGACCACATCATTACCTCGACTCGTGAAACTGGAATAGAACTGCTGGAATTCCACTTCTCTCATGGTGACATAGAGTGTTCCGTATATGTGATTTCTTGTTCGGTCCGTCAATGCCTTTGTTGCAGAAATCATCTGCAGTTCGCCTTCGCTGGTATCACTGCGGTAATAGTCAAAGATTAGCCGACTCGGCGATTGGATGGCTTCTTTGGTAATAGGCTCCTGCTTCAACTCGTCCCCTGTCTTCTTAATGTAAGCCGGATTAGTCGAGAAACTTCGTCCGTTCACACCCACAATGGTAATGCCTACTTCATAAGACTCAATAATGGTTTGAACACGATTCATTGTTTCACGCATATTATAGAAAGATTTAGCCGTTGAGACTGAGTCTGCATCCCCCTCCGACAGAAACCCCCGAATGGCACCACTTTGAGCTACATTATTGGTAACCGCAGCAATTGATTCATTAAAGGCTTCAAAATTGGTCTTAATCTGATTAAGCACCTTGGAGTTTGTAATACTGAACGTCTCGGTAAACAGATTGGTGGACATGTGAATGGTTGTCCATAAGATGAGTACAGAGACGAGAACAATACTGATGACCATAACCAGAAACAACTTGGGAAATAATCCGAGACGAGATAACCTGTTCATCCATTTCTTCATGATTTTATCCTTCTGACTTTATGCCCAGAATTTGCGCCGGTATCGGCTTGGTGATAGTCCGGTGAATTTTTTGAACACTTTGCAAAAGTAACTATGATCGGAATAACCAACCATACTGCTAATCTCAGAGATGGTTACATCATCGGATCGGAGCAGTTCCTCCGCCTTTTCAATCCGAATTTTATTCAAATATTCATTAAATCCTTCTTTTTTGTGAGATGAGAAATAACTGGATAAATACGATGGATTAAAATGAAAATGCTTGGCTACTTCAGCAAGCCCAAGCGGCTGATCAAAGTGCTCATGTATATAATCCAACAGCATCTTCATGTTGGGATCACTGCGTTTTCCACCCGCACCAATGGTGCACTCCTGAACTTCCGTCATGAAATGATCAAGCACAGTCATGACTTCGTCCAGACTCGAAGCCCCGTCCACATTTTTAAAATACGTATATTTGCTCTCTTCCAGCACCTCAGACTGCACATCCATATCAGCGAGGGTGATGGTCACGTTGAAGATCAGATTACCAAGGAATGACTTGATCTCAAACACATCGGCAATATAATCTCTTCCAAGAGTTGTAGCGTGATCATGTAAATACTCCCTTGCCGCTTCAACCCGGTTACGCTTCACATGCTGCAAAAACATATTCACATTAAACTGGTAACCTGCGGGATGTATTGGAGGCAGTTCACCATACACCAGGATTGAGCGATCCTTATAATAGAAGCGATATTCCATCAGCTTAATCAGGCGTTCACGGTAGACAACACCCATCTGTTCAAATGAAGTAAAGCTGTCACTAAGCACCCAACCAGGACTACCTTCTCCTGCTGCATTTTCACTGGCCAACTGCCTAATCCGTTCAAGCATCCACCCATCTCTCGCAGGATCAACATTAAGAAGCATCACAGGTAATGTCCCCTCTGCGGGAACCATTGCACATTCCACTTCAGGCAGATCACTGCGAAGCTTGGATTCCATCTGTTCCTTATCCAGCTTCAGTGGATTCCCTCCAGCATCCATGGGTTTATACACAAGCAAACGAAAGGATTCGTACGGAAAAGTATCTCGTATAATCGGCATTTCACTATTTTCGTCCAGTGTAAATCCGGATAACATCTTCTCCATCAGTTGTCCAAGTCTCCAGCCATCGTGCGACGGCTCAAACTGTAGCTCCGGAATTTTACCTGCTGTGCGTTGAAGGACCTGCAATAATTCATTCGTATCCAGCTTTGGTTTCAGTATATAATCGGCTGCCCCGTGCTGAAGCGTAGAACGTACATACTCGAACTCACTGAAGCTGCTAAGTACAATAACTTCAATCTGCGGATTACTGGCTTTTAGTGTACGGACAAACGTTTCGCCATCCATGACAGGCATGACAATATCGGTAATCACAATATCCGGTTTTAACAGGTTCACCTGCTGTAATCCTTCTTCACCGTTGGAAGCTTCACCCACAATGATAAATCCTTCCGCTTCCCAGTTCATATGGTGCTTTATGCCCTGCCTTACCAGAAACTCATCGTCAACAATCAGCACCTTGCACAACCGGTTCATGATCGCGACCCCCTTGTCTAATCTTTCCTCTATATCTGTATAGGCTATACCCACTATTATATATCGGTTATAAACACTTTCCAGTGTTAGCGGTTACATTAAATTTAAATTGATTGTACCTCTTTTTATATCCTAAAACGATCGTTTAATCAATGGTAACTATCTATAGTTTACACTATATTTCGACAAAATAAGAGCCCTGAATCGCCTTTCGAACATTTGGCGAATCAGGACCCCTATTTTCAATCCTTTATAACGTTAAATCACTCACTTATGGTTCAATTCCCCACTGGAGACTTCCCACGATATAACCAGTGACTTTGGACCAGTCCGTATAGGAAGTCTGACTACCTGCAAAGGAATAATCATCCGTTTGCGTATAGTTGGTCCAATTGTCCTTGGATATGCGCGTATGGATTTCAGTGCTTTCTCCCGCATTCAGCGCTCCAGCCGAAGCTGTGAATCCAATCTCAAGCACGTGATCAGCACCTGTCCGTACTGGATTGAGTGCACTGAACGTGCCTGTTACATTCGCACTGCCAGCAGTCGCCCAGTCAGCAAAGAAGTTCTGAGGCTGTTCACCGTTTATCGTGTAATAGTATCTGATTTTCACATCAGACAGATTCAATGCTGCAGTGCCTGTATTCGTCAGTTTGAATTTGGGGCTAATCGAGCTGCCCGTTGCCGATGTATTGCTATTATACATCTCAATGCGTATGGTTCCCGCTGGTGCAGCTGTCGTGTCTTTAATGAGCAGATTCAAGGTCGCATGAGCACCTGCGCTGAATTGGAAGGTTAGTGCAGCTGCGCCATTTTGCAGTGAAGCCAGGTAGTTTTTACTTAATACGACCTCATTGCCTGTCAACGTGTAATCTGTACCTGAAACCAGCGTTGCATTCCCGTTGCGAATGGATACAAGTGTATTGCCATTCAGTGTTAACGTGACCGGAATATCAACCTGATTGCCTGCTTTGCGATCAAATTCGGCTGTAACCGGTGTAATCGCAGAGTTGGTTACTGGTGTCCCCCCGCCGTCTCCTCCGCCATTGTTACCTCCAACACGGTCAGCATACAAAATTCCCCGGCCATTTGTTCCGAGATATACTCTTCCATACAAACGCGGATCACCCGTAATTGTAGTTACACGAGCATACTGATGCTGATCATCGTTGATACGAACCCAATGGGCACCACCGTCATCGGAGCGGAACAATCCACGTGTTCCATCGATCTGTGCAACCGTGTATAATGCAACAACGCTCTGCCCAGGGGCCGCTTTACCAAATCCGATACTGTCTGCTTCCTCTACATTGGCAAGCTTCGTGAATGTCGTTCCTGAATCCGTGGAATGCCATAATCCGTAAGGGCCTTCTTCCTCGCTACCACCTGCAAACCAGAGTTCGCCTTCAACACCTGGAACGGCATCCAGATCAGAATTTCCTTCCATCGGAAGTCCAGTCGCAGGTGATGCCGTGAAGGTAGCACCACCGTTCACACTCACATAGATTTTACCCGCTGCAAATCCATAGAATTTGTTTGGATTGACACGATCCGAAATCACTTTCGCCTGTGCAGGTATCCCCGTGCTTGCCGTCCATGAATTGCCGCCAGTCGAATAATATACGCCTTTATCTGACGTGCTCCATACGAGTCGGTTACCATCCGCAGAGATGGCTACAGTCCCCCCTCCAGTTGTACCGGCAGGCTCTGCATTGGCCTTATACCACGTAGTACCTCCGTCACTGGACAAACCAATGGATTTTGCATTTGGATCAGCAGCATAATCTGCTTTACCTACACGAACCATCGTATTTGGACTTAGCTCTGCAAAATCCAGACTTTCTGTGGAAGAATAGTTCGGACTCGTAAATATGGTAGCTGGCGCCTGATCCAGATTGTTATGACGGAATCCTGAGACATCCCCCACTCCGCTTATCAAATGTGCACCACTTGGCGGGCTGATCAGATCCAGCACGGCGATCTCCTCAACCCCTTTCGCCATCACTGAAATATTGATTTTTTCGTCATCATCCCAGTCTGTCAGGTTCTTCGTTCCATAGATCGTAGCACCCGTTCCATACATCATACGATCCGAATCAAATGGATCAATCTCCAAATCACCGATCATCCAGCCCAGTTTTGGAGTTGTTTCGGGCGGGGCAGGATTCGTGCCAAATGTGAGCCATGGTGCTGCGGAAATATCCTGTGTATAACGTAACTTCCGGTTCGGATATCCTTCAAATTCCCATATGCGTGTCCACGTCGCTCCGCCATCTGTACTACGGAACAAGTTGGCATCCGGCCACCAGGAATTTAATGTCGCAACCATCAATGTACCTGGATTCTGTGCATCAACAGCCAATCCGCCATATCCAAAATAATTATCCGTGCTGCTGCTTGGAACAGGGCTGATGTTGGTCCAGACACCTGTCGACGTGTTCAGTTTCCACACGTCACCTTTTTCCCCATCATAGGGTCCAACACCATCGCTGTACGTAATATAGAGGCTGCCGTCTGAATCAAGCACACCATGATGCGGGATATAACCTGTAGGTTGACCAGCAACAGCTGACCAGGTCCGGCCACCATTTGTGCTGCGATATACACTTTGTTCTTTATCCGCAACACCCACATAGATTGTCTGGGTTGCTTGTCCTGCCGAACCTGTTGTTTTGTCAAACGTAATCCATGCCAGACCTACGATGTCACTGGTATATTCATTCGAAGGATCTTGCACATAATTTCCCGGATTCGGGAAACTTGTGACTTCGTTCCAGGTCATACCGTAATCCGTACTTTTCCATAACCCATGACCACTTCGTGCACCGAAGTACAGGATACTGTTATCATTCGGGTCCACGGTCAGGCGTTCTCCCATCGAACGTCCTGGCATATTGCCGCCCACTTTGAACGGAAGTGTTGTGGTCTGCCATGTATCTCCCCGGTCCGCAGAGCGCAAGATGGAACCATTATTTTGGTCCCACGAGTTCGTATACGTCCCAACGGCCATATACACCCGATCAGGATCAACGGGGTCCGTAGCCAGTGCGTCCACACCATTTTTGTTCCAGTCATCCCAGCCGACAAAATCCGTTAGAGGTATCCAGCTCTCGTTGGCCGCATTCCAGCGATAGGCTCCCCCGATATCCGTACGGGCATAGATCAGATCCTTTTCCGACTCATTGAAAATAATGCCCGGTACAAACCCGCCTCCTGCACCAGTCACCACATTTTTCCACTCATAGGCTTCACTCGGCGCCGCTGCTGTCGTTCCAGCAAGTCCTCCCAGCGAAGCAGTTACTACGGCAACCGTGAGGCTCATCATTCGTAATTTCCCCATAAACGTTCTCATATCAACTTATCCTCCTCTTCTACTTCGTTACTGCATTTTGGTCTATCCCCG
Source organism: Paenibacillus amylolyticus (assembly GCF_050990605.1). Classification (GTDB taxonomy): domain Bacteria; phylum Bacillota; class Bacilli; order Paenibacillales; family Paenibacillaceae; genus Paenibacillus; species Paenibacillus amylolyticus_H. The sequence goes on along the minus strand of NZ_CP158832.1, from coordinate 2,206,590 downwards.
CTGTCTCATCGTGCTGATGATGGCGTGCCAGACGAATCAATGCATCCCTTGATACAAGAAGCCTCACCTCCCTCCAGTCTTGTTGTTAAGCGCTTACATAGTTATTCTTAATTCACGGTTATATGGATAATACTTTCAATAAATAACATTCGATGGAAATTCCAAAACCCCTCTGTCGAAATCGTTTTTTGTAAAATATTTTTAGTGTTTAAACTTGTCTATACAATAAAAAAGATGCTGTTAGAACAGCACCTTTCAACATGTTATATTTTATATAAGAGTACAAAATGAATCATTTCTTACCTGGCCGACCAGACAGAAGTTTACTACATGATTGGCACCTGTTTATTTCGAGCTACCATAGGCATGAGTCTCCTGACCTTTAACTCCCGGTCTGACGACAAACAGTGAACCCGCATCCGGCGTCTCTTTCAAACGTTCTTCCTTAATCCCTATACGTGCTGTTGTAATGTAAAGTTCTTCGAGATCCGGTCCGCCAAAACAGCAGGAGGTTACCTGATCTGCCGGTATATCAATCTGTTGCAACAGTTCTGACGTATCCGGGTTCCAGCGAGTGATTCTTCCTCCGCCCCAATGTGCAACCCACAGCATGCCCTCACCATCAACCGTCATGCCATCCGGAAAACCGAATTCCTCCGGTATATGAATGACACTTGTCCGATTCTGTATCGTACCTGCTGTGAGATCAAAATCAAACCGGTCAATCGAACGTGTAGGAGTATCAATATAATACATGGTCTTCCGATCCGGACTCCAACCCAGACCGTTGGATGTAGATACACCTTGTACCATCGTGCGAACAGGTTGTCCTTCCTCCAAACAATACAATGATCCGGCTTTGCTCTCATTATTCATGCTCATTGTGCCTGCCCAGAAGCGGCCCTTCGCATCACATTTTCCATCATTAAAACGATTGGTATCCTTGTCTTGTTCAGGGTCTTCAATGGCCTGCAGCTCACCCGTAAGCAAGTGAAACGTATGGAATCCACTGCGTAAAGCAACCACAACTTCGTCACCCCGATAGGGAACAACAGCCCCGACATGTTCACCGACATCATAAGCCTGATCCTGCCCCGTAGCCGGATCATAGACATGCACCTTGAAGCTCTCAATATCTACCCACAATAATCGATTGTTCTCCGCATCCCAGCTTGGGCCTTCCCCCAGTAATGCCGGGGTGTGTACGGCTACAGTTACCTCGCTCATGCCATCACGTCCTTATTCAGATTTGACGCCGCCTGACCATTCGAATCCGATGGCATCCAAGAATGCTTTGGACAGTACCATATGGCCTGTTGCATCCGGATGTACCCGGTCATAAGTCAGCACAGACGTATAGAAATGATCCCAAAATGGAGCAAATGCAGCCTGTGTATCCACATACACCGCATCATACTCGCTGGCAACCCTGCGTACCGCTTCTCCGTAGATATCCATCGTGGCCCGCATCGGGTCTTCCGGATTGGCCTCAAGGTAATACGGCGTCATCAGTACCAGACCTTTCAGGTTGGGACGAACCGAAGCCACCAGTTCACGCAATGTGGATTCGTATTCTTCAAGAAACACATGGGAGTCTGTTGAGAGTGGGTTATCAAACTGACGCCATACATCGTTAATACCGATCATGATTGTGAGCCAATCCGGTTTAAGGTCCAGCACATCACGATCCCAGCGCTGTTTCAGATCACGAATCGTATTCCCACTATTACCCACATTCTGGACACGCAACATCAATTCCGGATAGATGGATCGCAACAGGGCATAGACTTGCGCTACATAACCATGGCCCAGACCTGAACTTCCTTCGCCTACAGGATGTTCCCGACCACAGTCCGTGATCGAATCGCCGATAAACAGAAGCTTATCATTTTTCTGCAATTTCATCGTCATTTTCTCCTTCGCTCTAAAGCGCTAGTATCATTACCAGCCTTGATTTTTAAGCCAAGTCAAGCATAGATCCGACCATACCCGAACCGCGTGGTTGTCCTCAGCCAATCCAAGACCATGTGAACCTTTTTCAAAAACGTGCAAATCATAGGGAATGCCATGCGCACCCAATGCAAGTGCGTAACGCAAGCTATTCTCTACAGGCACTGCCTGGTCATCGCTGGTGTGCCAGATGAACGCTTCAGGAGCATCCGCTCTTACCTGCTGCTCCGCGCTGAAAGCCTTGATCTGTTCGGAAGACGCGTCAGAGCCAAGCAAATTCTCACGGGAACCGGCATGTCCATAGGACTCCATCGTAATGACCGGATAACAGAGAATAACTCGATCGGGGCGTGAACTTTGGCGTTCAATGAGGTCCTCATGGTCCGGTTGTCCTTCGTCATACAGCGTTCCCAGTGTCGCTGTGAGATGTCCACCTGCGGAGAAACCAAGTACTGCAATCTTGGCAGGATTGATGCCGTACTGCTCGGCATGCGCACGAACATAACGTATGGCACGCTGACCATCTGTTATCGGTGCTGGATGCTGGTGAGGTGCCACCCGATATTTCAGGACAAATGCACTGATACCTGCACGGTTCAGCAATTCGGCTATTGGAGCACCTTCATGATCAGCCAAAAATCCATAGCCACCACCAGGGCATACAATGACAGCGCTCTCGGAACCGGGCTGAATAAATGGAATCAAATGTGGCATTTCGTCTTCATGGCCCTGGGCTGCATAAGGTGCAGCATGATCCCATAAGGGTATCGTAGTTGTCATCTTCAATCATCCTCTCCAAGTAGAACGGATACTAAGTGTCCGTTTAAACGTTTTCGAATCTCAGGAATCGATACCATCATAACGGTAATGACCCTAAGGCATCAATACCTTCCTGGCATCACTTTTTGTTCATTTGGATACATGTTAGTACAAATTACGGAACTGTTCAGGAGTCACCCCCTCAATCCTGCGAAAGGTGGCAACAAAATGGCTTGAATCCCGAAAGCCAACCCGAATCGCAGTTTCCCTAATCGTCAGGGCGGTATCCCCGGTCATGATTTCCTTGGCTTTGCGAATACGCAGCAGAATAAAATAACTGTAGGCTGTCATGCCAAAAGATTGTTTAAACAATGTATTTAGATGTCTGGATGAGATCTCCGTTACGGCAGCCATATGTTCGAGCCCAATCTCGGGATTCGCATAATGCTGTTCCATGAATGCAATGAGCGGAGCGAGTCTCTCCACGGCATGTGAGATGGAAGAACGATTGCCCGTCATGCCATGTTTTTTGAGCAAAATCAGAAATCGGTATATATCCGCTGACGCTTCGAGTCCCGACAAATCCTGATCACTTCTGATTGAATCCAGCACTTCCTGGCCGTAATCGTTGAACGAACTGCTCTGCTCCCACTGATGGAACGCCGCTTCACCCAGACTAAGTGACTCCAAGATTGCCGGACACTGGGAACCGCCAAATGTAATATAAAGGGTCTCCCACTCTCCTTGGGCACGCACATATTCATGCGGTTCATTCGGCGGCAGCAAAATACCGGATGCTTCCCCCAGTATGACCGTGGAACCGGCAAACTTGAATTCTCCGGCTCCCTTCACGGTCTGAAGCCAGTGGTAACAGGGATACCCCACAGGTCTGGACACCTTCTCCTGATTGCCGTTATAACCCAGGCTCTCAATATAAAGAGGCAGCGGCTGATCACGTGATGTCATGAAATATCGTTGATGTCGGGGGGAGATAAACATGGGTATGCCTCCTTGGGTATAAGCTGAAATACACTTCCGTATTCTTATATCAATCATTACTTTTATTATATTTTAAAAGTCATATGTATCATATAGTATAGGATTATTCTTATACAAGAGGTGAACACATTGATTAGCAGCAAACTGCCCAAAATGTTCTACGGGGGCGATTACAACCCGGAACAGTGGGATCACGAAACCCACCTTGAAGACCTGCGCATGTTCCAACTGGCAGGCATTGATATTGCCACAATCAACGTATTTTCATGGGCACTGATTCAGCCTGATGAAGTTACTTACCGTTTTGAAGAACTCGACCAACTGATTAATCGTTTATATGAAAATGGTGTCTATATATGCCTTGCAACAAGCACGGCTGCCCATCCGGCCTGGATGGCAAAGAAATATCCAGATGTGCTTCGTGTAGATGCCGATGGACGCAAACGCAAATTCGGTGGGCGACATAATTCCTGTCCCAACAGTCCGACCTATCGCAAATACGTCGAGAAGATTGCGGATAAACTGGCCGAACGATACAAGGATCACCCCGCAGTTCTCGTATGGCACATCTCCAACGAATATGGCGGTGAGTGCTACTGTGACAACTGTGAGAAAGCGTTCCGCGTGTATCTCAAAGAACGCTATCAGACGCTGGAAAAGGTCAACAAAGCATGGAACACAAATTTCTGGGGGCATACCTTCTACGATTGGGACGAAATTGTATTACCGAGCAACCTGAGCGAACACTGGGGCAACAACAATTCAACGTTCCAGGGAATCTCACTGGACTACTCCCGATTTAACTCCGACAGCATGCTGGATTGTTATCTGTTGGAATACGATGCGATCAAAAAACACATCCCGGAATCCGTTGTTACTACCAATCTGATGGGATTCTTCAAGCAATTGGACTATTTCAAATGGGCAAAATATCTGGATATCGTCTCCTGGGACAGTTATCCTGGTCTCGCAACACCCGTTAGCTTCACAGCAATGGCTCATGACCTTATGCGCGGACTGAAAGATGGTCAACCGTTCATGCTGATGGAGCAAACACCAAGTCAGCAGAATTGGCAACCTTATAACTCACTGAAACGTCCAGGTGTCATGCGTCTGTGGAGTTATCAATCTGTTGCGCACGGGGCCGATACGATCATGTTCTTCCAGCTTCGCCGTTCCATCGGTGCCTGTGAGAAGTATCATGGTGCAGTTATTGAGCATGCTGGACACGAGAATACACGTGTATTCCGCGAAGTCGCTGAGCTGGGCAAGGAATTGCAGCTCCTTGGTGATACCACGCTGGATGCATCTGTTGAATCCAAAGTAGCGATTGTGTTCGACTGGGATAACTGGTGGGCCATCGAAAAATCAAGCGGACCTACAGTTGCCCTGAACTATGTGGATCAGATCCATAAATATTACGCAGCCTTCTTCCGCCGCAACATACAAGTAGATATCATCAGTGTGGATACGGATATGAGCAAATACGACATTGTCCTTGCCCCTGTTCTTTACATGGTTAAACCAGGGTTTGCCGCCAAACTGGAGAAGTATGTTGAAGCGGGTGGAACATTCCTGACGACCTTCTTCAGTGGCATTGTGAACGAGAACGATCTCGTGACTACAGGTGGATATCCGGGAGAACTCCGTAAACTGCTCGGAATCTGGGTGGAAGAGATTGATGCCCTGCTGCCTGAGCAAAAGAACCGTATTGTCCTCAAAGAAACCTACGGTGATCTTGAAGGAGAATATGGCTGCGGTATGCTGTGTGACCTGCTGCACAGTGAAGGAGCCGAAGTCATCGCGGAGTATGGAGACGACTTTTATAAAGGCATGCCTGTTGTGACACGCAATACCTTTGGTCAAGGTGAAGCCTGGTACGTTGCATCCGACCCGGATGAACGTTTCCTGGATGGTTTGCTGGGACAGCTTGCAGCAGCCAAGAACGTAGATTCCCTGCTTGAGACACCGGAAGGTGTTGAAGTAAGCGCACGAACCAAAGACGGCAAACCCTACCTGTTTGTCATGAATCATAACGCAACCACGCAATCCTATGATCTCGGTAGAGCCAAGGCATATGATCTGCTCACCAATCGCGAGCTTTCGGGAAATGTTGAGATTGAAGCCCGCGGGGTGCAATTACTCGAAATGAAATAAGCGATTTCGATTAATTGTAATAATTCGGAATAACACCATGCGATAAAAATGCCCGCGATACAAAGTGTCACATATTCATTCCTTTTATACTTGTTATTGTCGTCAGCAAGGATATTGGTATAGATTTCATACCTTTATCGTCTTCTGCAAGTCAAAAGCTGCTACTTCCCGTATCCGTCTACACCGGATGCGGGTTTTTGGCATTATCTGTAGTCTTTTTGATAGAAGGAAATATCAGTATGCAAAGCGAATTGGACGAGACACACATTTTAACAATGCCTGCCGGAACATGCTGTGAACTATGTTGCTGATTAATTAAAAAATTATGAACAGCTGAAATATTGGTGACACTCATGATGTCACTTATTCGTTGTTACAATAGAAATATAACTACGACATCACTTTCCGGCGGCGCAAAGATCGAAACGGAGTGGCTGACATGAACAGAACAAATCGGCTTGCTGCCATCGTAATGGCATTACAGCATGGTCACGAAACGGCACACTCATTAGGCGAGAAATTTGAAGTTTCCCGTCGCACGATTCTCCGGGATATTCAGTCCCTCTCCGAGATGAATGTGCCCATTATTGCCATTTCCGGTCCGGGAGGCGGTTTCAGACTTATGGAAGGTTACGTATTACCCCCCTTACAGCTGGACCCGGTAGAGGCAGCGACGCTCATATTCGCTCTTGAGGGTCTGGGTCGTTACGCGGACACACCCTTTCATGAGAAACGCTGGACCCTGATGAACAAAGTTAAGGCCATCATTCCGGATGATATCATGTCCCGGATTGATCCCATGCTCAAACAGCTGCATCATCATATTCCAGACCGCAATTACATTCTTCCTCATCTGGACGCACTGCTGGCATGCATACCCGAACACGGGTGGATTAGTGTGCTGTATCGCTCAGCATCGCGTCAGCGATGGTTGCATATCTGTCCCACACGGGTATATGCTTCCTCCGGCTTCTGGTACTGTGAAGCATATTCCATCGAACATGGCGAACAGCGTCTGTTCCGGGTTGACCGAATTATCGAAGTCAAGGCGATTGAACCACAGGATGCACAGGTGCTTCACGAACAGGCGGAGCAACAGCAGAGCAAGCCGATCCCTCCAGAACAGCCACCAACCCTGATTAAGGCACAACTGAGTTATCGGGGAATGATTGAAGCTGAACAGGACGAGCATATCGGTGAAAAGATGATTGAAATTGCCCCAGATCTCTGGGAATTATCATTCCTTTGTCCACCAGGAGAATGGGACTGGGCCGTACGATTCTTTTACCGATTGGGACGTGAAGCCGAAGTGATCGAACCCCTCCAACTTCGCAGCGAGATTCATGAGCATGCCGAGGAAGTGAGCCAAAGATACCTTACTTCAACTAAGTCGTAGCCTGAATACACACAAAAAGGAGCCTACTGTTATCATGACATATGAAGCCGTTATAACGTACGAAGAAGCAGTACAGCGTATCCAGTCCATAGGGCTGCTGCCTCTGGCACCACTATTTGCCGAATATCCTTCTCTGTCATCGCTAACCCCCAAAGAACATTGGCACAAGGATGATGAACTCGATCCCTGGTTATGGCGTTCACGCCTGGCTGAAGAGGGCATTGCTGCATATGGAAAGTTCGTCAAAAAGAAAGCGCTTCTTGTCTCATCTGAATACTTCCCTTGGGTACACCGACTGCTTGCCGACTCCAGAACCATCAAGGAACAGTATGAAGCGGGTCTGCTCTCCCGTGAAGCGTTCAAACTCCATGCGTTAGTTGCAGAACAGGAAGGCATCGATGGACGTGCCTTACGATCACAAGCCGGTTTCGGGGCAAAAGAGGACAAAAAAACATTTGACCGTGGACTTCTGGACCTTCAAGGGTGTGCAGCCATTGTGATTAGTGGAACCAAAGAAAAAGAGGGACTTGCAGAAGGCAAGGTCGCATGGAACAGCTCCGCATATGAGACTGCAGATCACTGGATGCAACGCCATGGCATTAAACCTTTTGAAGGCAGCGTAGAAGAAACACGTGAACTGCTGGTTACGCAACTACAGCAACATACTTCACCCGCCGCATTATCAAGCATCGCCAAAGCACTTGGCATCCGTGGAATCTAAATAAAGCCAATCCCGGTTGTAGTGCAAATTTCAACCGGAATTGGCTGTGGTTCATCATATAATGCAACCCAGACGATTAAAAGCTCCATCGACAATGGATTTAGAGAATTACGCCATCCTTGAATATGGCAATCTCCCGGAATCCATGCTGCTCACTGAGTGTATGTGACCGCCCAGAAGCAATGTCAATCAGCTGGCTGAACAGCTGTACTTTGACCTCATCCATCGTCTGCCCCTCCAACAGCTGGCCTGCGTTGAAGTCAATCCAGTGTTTTTTGCGATTCGCCAGATCGGATTGGGTCGCAATCTTGACGGTAGGTACCGGACCTCCGAAAGGTGTCCCCCGCCCTGTTGTGAAGAGTACAATATGTGCGCCGGCCGCAGACAGTGCCGTTACAGATACCAGGTCATTACCCGGTGCTTCTACAATGTTCAGACCGGTTTGAGTTACACGTTTACCATAACGCAGAACGTCGACTACGGAAGAACGTCCTCCCTTTTGCGTACATCCAAGTGACTTTTCCTCCAGCGTTGTAATGCCGCCAGCTTTATTACCAGGTGAAGGATTCTCATAGATGTTCTGGCCATGGTTCACAAAATATTGCTTGAAGCCGTTCACGAGGTCCACCAAATCGTGAAACACCTGCTCATTGGCAGCCCGGTTCATTAAGATCGTCTCCGCACCAAACATCTCCGGAACTTCCGTCAGAATAGCCGTCCCCCCGGCAGCAACCAGCATATCAGCAACTGCACCGACCAGCGGATTGGCTGTAATGCCAGATAAACCATCGGAACCGCCACACTTCAAACCAATTTTGAGTTTACTGAGCGGAAGCGGCTGCCGTGTTTCATGTTCAACGATCTCCACAAGTTCTTCCATCAGTCGAAGCCCTTCCTCAAGCTCGTCATCCGTTTCCTGTGCTTTGAGGAACCGTACTTTGCCGCGGTATTCCGGAGCAATACACTCACGGAATTCATCGACCTGATTGTTCTCACAGCCCAGACCGATGACGAGCACGCCTCCTGCATTCGGATGCTCCACCAAGGAGGCCAGCAACTGTTGTGTATACTTCAGATCATCGCCAAGCTGTGAACACCCGAATGGATGCGGAAAGTGAAATACACCATCTACCCGGCTTTCAAACTGGGACTGACCCATACGTGCCAAAGCTTCACACACTTTATTGATACATCCAACCGTATTCACAATCCAGATCTCATTACGAATACCTGCTTCACCGTTGGGGCGCAAATATCCATCGAATGAGCGCAGATGTTCCGGAGGCATGTCCGTCTGAACCTGAGCTCCCGGTTGATACTCATATTCAAGCAATCCGTGCAGCCCCGTCTTCAGATTGTGACTATGAATCCAGCTTCCCTGCTCGATCTGCTCTTGGGCAATGCCGATGGAGAAACCGTACTTCATCACATCATCACCTGGCGCCAGGGTATGCACAGCAATCTTATGCCCCTTTGGTACGTCATCCAGCAGTGTTAAGGAAACACCGTCCGGCAGTGTAATGCGTTCTCCTTTGACATAGTCCCGAAGCGCTATAATGACATCATCCTGCGGTTGAATGGCAATCCAGTCATTGATTGTACTTGTTGTGTTCATTTCCCTTCACCTTCCAACAATCCGATTTCACGAACAAGTGCTGCACGCAGCCCTTCTCTTGCATCCAGATTTTCGCCCCAGATCAGGGTATTCGACAACACAGCCGCTACCCGGTTATCCAGTTGCTTCTGATTCCTGTCAAGCGTGTCATAACCTTCCCAGTGTGCAGCCATAGCAGCCAGGACATCCGGGTCATCCCGCAGCAGAATGTCATCCCCATTCAGTCGTTGTGTCTTGTAACCTTCTGGCGTATTTACCGGACGATAGAGACACAATAATCCAGCAAACCCTTGAATTAAACGTTCTGGCCAGCTTCCCCGATTTTGCTCATAAGACAAAAGTGTCGGCAGCACACGAACCTTGAATTTTCCGATTGTATTCAAAGCAATATCTTGCAATTTGTGATCAATATACGGGTTAAGGAACCGTTCGAACACTTCTTCCGCATACTGATCCAGCTGATGATCGGGCATATCCAGAGCAGGCACGATCTCCTGATGCACAGCTTCCCTGATCCATGAGCCAAAATGCGCATCTTCCATCGTTTCTCTCACATGCTGCTTACCTTGCAGAATGCCGAGGGATGACATTAAGGTATGTGCCCCATTTAAAATACGAACCTTGCGTATCTGAAAAGGCTTCAGATCTTTAACCCAATGTACATTCAGACCTGCCTGCTTGAGAGGAAGTTTTTTGTCCAATGATTCATCACCCTGAATGGCCCAAAAATGATATGGCTCTGCCGTATTAATCAGCTGGTCTTCATACCCCCAGCGATTCGTCAGGGAATCCGCTTCCTCCTGGGTCGGCGCACCTGTTACGATTCGGTCTACCAGATTGTTCAGGAAGTGATTATGGTTCTCGATCCATGAGCGGAAGCCATCGGAATACCCATAATCCTCACTGTACCGGAGGACACAACTGCGCAGCACATCACCATTTCCTTCAAGCAGCTCGCATGGCAGATGAATCAAACCTCTGGATGGATCACCATCAAATTTCAAATATCGCTGATGCAGGAAAACCGTTAATTTCCCCGGAAATGATTGAATGGGTTCACCCTCGATATAGTCCGCATACGTATATTTCAATCCTGATTCGGTTGTATTGGAAATAACGAACTCAAGTGAAGGCAGTTCCGCCAAGTTCAGAAATTCATCCCATTCCTCATACGGATTAATACACTGTGAGAAAATGGAGATCAACTCTGTCCGCTCAACCGGCTTCCCTTGAGACAGACCACGCGTAATCATCGTATATAATCCGTCCTGATCACGAATCTGCTCCAGCTTGGCTTTGCCTCCCGGTCGTGGTTGGGTAACAGCTACACTTCCATGGAATTTGCCTTGTCTGGCACTCTCATGAAGCATCCAGTCTGCAAATCCCCGCAAGAAATTACCTTCTCCGATCTGCAAAACCTTCACGGGACGCTCCATAATCTCCTTGCACTTGCGCTGACCATCGCTCCCCAGTAAATTCAGCTTCAACCTTGGCCGTTTCGTGCTTGCCGACATGGACACTCACCTCATCGATTATTTGTACTCTCGGAATGCAGCTCAAAGGCTCTGCACCCTTTTATTGTAAACGCTTTAAATTCATTGTATCATCAATAAAAGGAAATTAAATTGCTTATAATGTGGTAAATATACTCTCTCATGACCAGGTATAACATCTCGTTGAAGACAATCGTCTGGAAAGGAGTCTTATGGAACGTTCACCTGTTCGTACGACTATTCAAGCAGAATCCGGTATTCCGTTCCGCCTGGTGTACAGCGACACCAAATCCCCTCAGAACGAATTGCCAGATCACCTTCATGATTGGCATGAGATCATCTATGTATATCGTGGTCAGGGCAGCATCTTTATTGATACGGGACTTGAGAATATGCAGGAAGGAGACCTGTTCATTATACCGGGCAGTACGGTTCATCGAGCCTTGCCTGATGCAGGAAACCCGGTCACATCTTCCGCATTGTTTTTCAGCCCGGGCTTGCTGGCATCCACCGCCGGAGGCGCTGCTTCTTCCTTGCTAAGCCTGTTTGAACGTTGTCGTAGACAACGCGTGTATAAGAGACATCTGAACACAGAGGAGCAATCACAGGTGGCCGCCCTTATTGATGATATTCAGACCGAATTCCAGCTCGGTCATCATCTAAGCGCACATGCGGCCCTGTTAAGGCTGCAACTGTTACTCATTTTTCTGGAACGTCTGGAAGCTGCGGGACCTGCGAATCCGGGCAAATCCGCTCCGGGTCCCTCATGGCTCTCTTCGACGATCTCTCATATTGACGATAACCTTCGGAATGGTCTTTCCCTCCATGAACTGGCGCAGTACGCCTCTGTATCCCCTGCCCATTTCAGTCGTGCCTTCAAACGATACACGGGAATGACTCTGACGGATTACGCTTTAGCTCGAAGGGTTATTATGGCGAAAGAGTATCTAGTGCAAGGTGATGAGACGATGGCAGCCGTTGCCGATGCTTGCGGGTTCGACAGCCTGCCCCACTTTTACCGTCAATTCAAAAAATTAACCGGCACAACGCCCGCAGCTTACCGCAGAACCATGAACAGTTCACGTTAAAATAGAACCAGCCGTGGCTTAGGTCCCATGCTTTAATCATATATATCCACATATTCTTCCATATGGAAGATGTGGTATGATAATCTCGGTTTGTATTACATCATAAATGGAGTTGAACCCGTGCTTATTAAATTTCTTATCTTTGGCCTTTTATGGCGGATTGTAGGTAATCCGTTCATTGCCATCCTCATTTTGCTCGTTATACTGTATTTCCTGGATCGTCGTTACGTCGGGGTGTTCCCAAGCTTCACGAAACCTCTCAAGCGTATGCGTAACATCTCCCGGCTTCGGCAACAGCTTGCCATGAGTCCCAATGAAGTTTCTTCCAAGCTGGAACTGGCTCGCCTGTTAATTGAGCGCAAGCGTTACAATGAGGCACATGCGTTATTGCTTGAACTGGAACGCCCATACGAACAATCGGCTGAGTACTGGGAGGCATTAGGGACGACTGAGCTTCATCTGGGTAACATCGAAAAAGGCGAACGTCATATATTACAAGCCCTCAAGATCAACCCCAGAGTCAAGTACGGACGTCCGTACCTAACCCTTGCTGGAGCCTTCAAAGATACACATGAAGACAAGGCGCTGGATTATGTGCATCAGTTCCAGGAGATTCATTCCTCTTCCAGTGAAGCATATTATCTGCTCGGCTCGGTTCACCGTTCCCTTGGGCGTAATGCAGATGCGAAGCAGGCCTACGAGCAATCGTTGAACGTTTATCGTTCCTTGCCCAAGTACAAGAAACGTCAGGAGCGCCGCTGGGCTGTCCGCAGTTGGTTCCGCAAACGTGGATTGTAATGTCATCCGCCATACGCTGTAATTTTCATATATTACTTTTCTAACCAATAAAAGTGCACTGATCTCTGCCCTCATATGAGCAGAAACAGTGCACTTTATTCGTAACAACGATAGTTAAACACCAATATCTCACGTAGTCGTTCTTCATGAAGACGCATCCAGTCCATCCGCTGTTTGAGTTTCACAATCTGCTCCACAGCCACTTCCGGCTCATCTGTACCCTCGAACATGCGACTGATGAAATGCATGACCACATCCAGACTGCGCAGCAAAATCAATCGAGGTATGGCCAGCAACTCTTCCGGTTCCAGGCTGACCTGTTCCCGAAATCCCCTGATCAGTCCCTCCTGTGCCTGCCACATCCAATCTTCACTCTTGTCCATGGTAAGGAGGTCAGACATCGGAACAGCCAGCTCCATTACCCGCAAATCCCATGTCGCAAATTCAAAATCCAAAATGGCACAGATCTCACCATCCTGCTGATCTATCAATACATTCGAGGCATTCACGTCCCCATGAACCAATTGATGCGGCAGATGTTCCATACCACGCAGAGCTTCAAAAAAATCTGGCAGCTCATCTCTCAGTTGCTTCAGCTCATTCGCACATGCGGCCAATTGCTCCGGCGGTGATGTGCATAGCTGTAATAATCGTTCTGGTGAACAGAGCGGATACGCATCCTGAATTCGATAGTATGGTGGATACACAGGTTCAAGTGGTATATCCAGCGTAGCCATAACAGAAGACAGGGACCCCGCCGCTTCACCGAGCCCTATCAATTGATCTGGTGTATGCCAGATGGGATTGACGCCTTCCCTATAATGAAACAGAGTCACAATTTTGGTATGACCAGTGAGGATATCTTTTACAGAAAGGAATGTACCTCCCTCACCAGATAACCGCCTTACAGGTGAAGGTGTATCAAGCTTAAAGTTCGAACGTTGGAGGGCTTCCAACACCTCGTGTTCAAAGGCGATTTTCATCGGATCATTATGTGTTTCATATTGTCTCATGACGTAATTAGTCCCGTCTACGTGCAGCATGTAAGTAGAATTATTCATTCCACCCTTTCCACGCTCGCCTTTCCAACCCGATGTGAAACCAATTAAGGCCAGCACTTCGGATATACGTTGCTGTTCTGAAGGATGGAGGGAACCGGAATCGATGTTTTGCACCAAAAATTAACCCCTTTATCTCACAAAATGGAACTGTCTTCTATTTATCTTAAAGGAAGTCCAACGCTCGGTCTAGTTCTGTTCCAAAGTGATCAAGAGAATGGATAGTATCCAGTTCGATTAAGCTGCTCTGCAATGACACGATATCCTCTTGCATTGGGATGTACTCTGTCCCAGAACAACAGTTCACGCTCACGACCTTCAAATCTGTCATACACCTGGGCACACGCATAGTTGCCTGATCCCGCTCCATTCAAAAACGAATTATATTGGCGCACCCAGTACGCAGCTTCCGTCACTTGTGGGTACGGGTTGTACAATCCGATGGATCGGACCATATACTCATTGCTGCCCTTTAACTGCCGAATGTGCCGCATGATCTGGGATACATTACTGCGGGTTTCTCCTAGCACCTGTGTCATTTTACTGGCATTTGGAATGCCATTACTTGCTTTAAACGTACGAATCAGATCATTCCCGCCAATAGATATGGTAATGATATCCGATTCACGGAGCGATTGCCGCACTCGGGGATGCGAAGAGATCATCTGCAACATCTCCCCCGACGTCAGTCCATTTACGCCCATATTTTCCATGGATACAAACGTACGAACATTCATTTCTGCCATTCGCCGATATAAAGGAACAAAGCCGGTGCCCAGCAACGCTCCTGTACCTACCGTTAATGAATCGCCTATAGCCACGTATCGATATACCATCCCGTCGCCCCTCTCTGCTGTGATTTCTCTGAACAATAATGAACTGCTCTATATCTTATGATGAGTGGCAAGACAAGGCGCGGGATGGTGTCCTTAGGCATGCACCTCTCTTTTGCACAAGATGTGGTTCTTCTATGGAGATAAAAAAAGAAAAAGCCCTGCCGCATAACGCGGCAGAGCCTGATTCATTGCAATACATTACATGCCTATGGTCCGATCCGAATCAACGGAATCTGATTGTTCCTTGTTCGGGAACGGCCACCAGTTGGCCCGGCCAAACATCTTCACCATCACTGGCACGAAGAATGGCAGGAACAGCAGAGAGTACAAGATCAGCCCGCTAAGGACTACTGTAGCAATCTGCATCATCGAGAGAACACCGGATGGATACATGGCAGCAAATGTTCCGCTCAAAATGACCGCTGCAGAGAGGATAACGGTCCCCATGTTCTTCATCGCGTACAACATGGCATCCTGTACTTTCATACCCTTGTTCTCATTGAAACGGTCCATCAGGAAGATGCTATAATCCACACCGAGTGCAATCAGCATAACAAATCCGAAGAACGGAGTAACCCAGCTGATGCCTGCGAATCCGAGGATATTAACAAAGATCACTTCGGTTAATGCCATCGATGTGAAATAAGCCAGTAATAAGGAAACGATCAGATACAATGGCATAATGACCGAGCGAAGCAACACGACCAGAATAATGAATGTACCTGCCAGCATCAGCATTACAGTACGTGTATAGTCGTTATTCGAGATCTCTTGCAGATCTGCAAACGTACTGGTAACTCCGCCAATGGCGATGTCTGCTTTTTCAAGCGTACTGCCTTGTACTGCACGATGTACAGCCGCTTCAATGTCAGGAACACGATCAATGGCTTCTGTGCCGTATGGATTCTCGGCAAAAATAACATCAATCGTCATCGTTTTTCGATCTTTGGACAGATACGTATCAAATACCTGTTTGAAGTCTTTGTTACTCAGTGCTTCTTCCGGAACGTACCAGCCTGCCAGATCGGAATCTGGTGAATTTTGCAATTGTGTCAGATAGTCCTGTGCGGAATCCAGTCCCCCGGATACCTGTTTAATACCATCTACACTTTGATTCAATCCATCCGTCAGTTGTGTCAGCTGTCCACTCAGATCCGAGAAGCCTTGCTGAATTTTCTCCTGACCACCCTGAAGCTGGCCAAGTCCGTTCTGTATGGAAGGTATCTCTTTAATCACTTTACCTTGACCATCAGCAGCCTGTTTAAGACCTGTCTCAAGCTGACTGATTCCCGTTACAATCTGTCCTAGACCATCGGCAAGAGCCTTCTGTCCGGCGGCTGCGGAGGCAAAACCTTCATTGGCCTGATTAATTCCAGCAGCGGCTTCTCCCAACTTGGTCTGAATCTGACCCAAACCTTGCGCGAGCTGCGCTGTACCAGAACCTGTTTCACCGATCGTACCTTTGATACGCTGGTAATCAGCATCTTGCTGTAACTCAGGATATCGCTCTTCAAGTGCTGTGAAAGATTCGGAAAGACTGGTCAAGGCCGTTGAGACCCCACTTAGTTGTTGCTCCAGTTCACGAGTTCCTTCTCCCAGAGCAGCGACACCCGCTCCCGCCTGACGATAGGCTTCAAGTAACTGATTGTTCGCCTGCGCAAGTTGATCTGCACTCGTTTTGGCTTGCTGAAGTCCGGCTTTCAGATCCCCCGCACCTGCGGAACCATCTCGAATCCCTTTTTCGATCTGCCCAAGCCCCTCACTAAGTTGCCTGATACCCGATTGCAACTGGGAAGTTCCTTTGGTAAGTTCCCCTGCTCCATCGGCAGCTTCTTTTAATTGTGGTTCATTTTTACTTAGCTGACTGCTGGCTTCACTCAGGCCATCACGGATTTTGTCCAGACCCGTCTTGCCTTCACCCAGTCCATCCGATAATGTTCCCACTTGCTGTGTAACTTCAAAATCTTTAATCTCATCACCCGTAGGTCGTGTCATACTGCGGACACCAGAGACTCCGGCTACTTTCTCTACTTCCCGGCTAATTTTCTCGGCAACGGCCATATACTTCGCATTATCCATCGCTTCATCGTTCTGAATGACGATCTGACCTGGCAGCGATTCACCCGGACCGAAGCTGTCGGAGATAATGTTGAATGCTTTTACGGAGTCATATTTCTCACCAATCTCATCGAGACTGTTGAACGATAGTTTACCATCGTAGGTTGCCAGTAGAGGCACACAGACTGCTGCAACGATGAGCAGTGCAGCCCATGGACGTTTCAGCGAGAAGCGACCAGCTGCACCATAGATCTTGCTCTCGGCATGTTCCAGTGATCCCTTCGACGGCCAGAATAACTTCTTGCCCAGCACCGCCATGAAGAATGGAACGATCGTCACCAAGGCAAGCATCATCACAGCAATACCCACAGCTACGGCAACTGCAGAGCGGTACAACATAAACTGTGCAAAGCCGATCGCAATGAATCCAACCAGCACGGCAAGTGCGGAGAAGAGTACCGTTTTACCCGCAGTACGATAGGTTGCAATAATGGCATCCCATGTATTCTCATGATGAGCAAGCTCTTCCTTGAACCGACTGATCAGCAGGATGCAGTAATCTGTACCGATCCCGAACATGACGGCGACCATGAAGATCTGTGTAAACGTCGATATCGGGAAGTCAACTCCATCCACGAGGAATGCAACAATCTGTTGCGATACAATGTAACTGATCCCCACCGTCAGCAGCGGTACAAACGGAGCTACAAACGAACGGAAGACCAGGAACAGAATGAGTAAAATAAAGACAACTGTAATATATTCCGATTTCTTAAGCCCCTCTTGGGAACTTTCAATGGTATCCTCGTCAATCAGACCTTTACCGGTTATGTAGTGCTCCACATTGACGGTCTTCAATGTTTCATTCAGATCTTCCCGCATTTCCTTGACCGTGCGATCCCCCTGATCAATGGATAGCGATGTTAGAATGGTTTTGCCGTCAGCCGAGATCATCTTCTCGGACAATTCAGGCTGAGAGAAAGGTTCCAGAATGGACAGAATGCCCAGCTTCTCCTTGTCGGCCTCCAATTGCTTAATGGCCTTCTCTGCCTCTTGTTTCCCCGTGGTGCCGAGACCATCGGGATTATGGAATACAAGGGCAATCTGGCTACCCTGCTGTTCTCCCTCTTGTGCTGCAGCTTCATTCAAAATCGCTGCTGCCTGGGTGGAAGAGTAACCTTCAGGAACTGAAAACTGCCCTTTTTCCCGAATCAGTTCACTCATGTTAGGGGCAGTAAACATCAATACGGCAGCTACAACTACCCATAACCCCATCAACCACCATCGTGCTTTCAATATCGTTCTCATTCGTTCTCCTGTCCTCCTTCATGCGATAACAAAGCTGCAAGCTTCTCGAAAGATTCAATGAAATTACGAACCTCTTCCGGCGTAAAATGAACCAGATACGGCTCCAGAATCTGCTGTATTTCCTGTTCTGTCTCTCTGTATACCTGGCTTCCGGTCTCTGTCAGAGTCAAATACACGACCCTGCGATCACGTTCATCTCCGGCCCGATGGACCAGATCGCGATCCACCAGCTTGTTAACCAAAGCAGTAATGCTGCTCTTGCCGATGCACAGAAGCTCTGCAAGATCAGAGGGCGTACAAGACTGCTTCTCATTAATGAGTCGAAGTGAACAGAACTGATCCATCGTCAAAATCTGCCCTACACGTTCACGTATCTGGGTATCGAACCGTTTGGTTACCAGGAAAGAAGCATCCAAATAGCGGTTAACCAAACTTCCAGCATCCGGTGTGTTCATTCATCATTCTCCTTTCGCAATATAGTTCACTTAACGAACTATTCTGTTGTGAAACTATTCTATAATGAAACTATATTGAAAATCAATACTTTTTTCCTGCTTTTTTGATAAAAACAACAAAAAAACAGGACGTCCGACTCAGCTGATTGCCAAATCCAACATCCTGTAATGCGTATGCTCTATATATTTTATAAAGTAGTAGAATGCATCAAGTATTACTCTTCGTTTGTATCTTCCTCTTTTTCAAGCACACAACGAAACCGCTCTACACCTGGATACAGTTCGCCCAGACTATATACGACGAATCCCGTATTCCGGTAAAACTCCACGGCATCCAGCTCGGTCTCTGCAATCAAAGTATCAGGATTGTATTTTTCCAGCAGTTGTGAAATCATGCCCCGACCATAATTTTTGAATCGATTCTCCGGCAGAACCGCAATATGGTGGATGGTAATCTCGCTGGAACCAGTATGCTCATAACCGACCAGACCAATCAATTGCTCCTCTGCTTCGTATCCGGCCAGACACAGTTTGTCATTCTCTACATATTGTTTCAACGCACGTTTCAGATGATCCGGATCAGGAAAGACCGAGTAAGATAACAGCTCCTGCACTACCGGCTCTTCTATGCGTGATTTCAAATTAATTAACACCCTTATTCCTCCTATACCTTGCTTGTTTCCGTTATCGTATTGTAGTCGTTAACCTCTAAAAGTTCAAGTCGTATGCCGATTCAGCTCCGATTGAAGCATAGTCGGGATGTTATCCGATATGTTGATCTGCGCCAAATGATAGGCATCCAGCAGTGCGCCCCCAACTGCCGGCAAGTTACTGGTTATGTATTGAATTCTTTTCCCTTCAGGCTTATAGGCAGCATCCAGCCCTTTCTGCACTGCCCCCACCATATATGGTGAACTCAGACAACTTCCAGTCATCGCCATGGATACCATTGGCTGATCGAAACAGGTTGCCAGCATGAGGATTCCCACAACAGCCGTTTCCGCAGCCGAGTCGCACACCCTAACTGCGAGGGGAATATTCCGATCAGCAGCTTCAGTCACCATAGACGCCATCTGACCAAACTTCCGGTTGGTCGCCTGTGTATTTTCGGCAAAACCGGCTATCCCCAGCGCAGCAAGCTCTCGAATTGAGGAAACATTCCAATATTTTAACACCTGCTCAATCCATTCTTGATCCTGCAACTCATAACGTCCCGCGAGGATGAAATGCACCGTGTCATAAGCCAAAAACCGTGCTGCTGTCGGCGCATAATGACCGAACTGATCGTTACGGAGCCAAGCGCCCTGTTCCGTTCTGCCAAGGATCAGAGAGCCTGTACCTCCAATGGCGACGATACCTGGCTCACCGTCGAAGGCCGCTGTATGTGCGATGTGCGTATCGTTTACCGCACTGATTCTGCCTGTAATCCCGGTTCGAGCAATTAATGCTTCAGCCCAAAGCGTATCTTCAGGCTTATTCAGACCGGCCATCCCTGCCTGTATAGAGCCGATCTGATCTGGCTTGAGTCCAGCCTGTGTTATGGCCTCATCGATACCTTCCAACACATTTTGCTCCGCATGGATGTCATGATAACGATTGCATCCTCCCTTTTGCACATAGGATAACAGCCTTCCATACTGATCGGCGACAGCCACACGGGTGCGGCTCCCTCCTCCATCCATCCCAATCACATATGTATTCATCCTTGACTATCTCCTCCCCACTTGCTTGAACAATAAAAGTGCCTGGGCTTTACCAGGCACCGGCAGCGAACTTATTGCTTTTGCACAGCAAAACGAAGCAGTTCACAACGAAATTGTGTCGGTTCATCATACTTTTCCTCTTCAATCGTTTGTGTAACATGTTCCTGGAGCAGAATATTCCAGCCTTTGTAGGCATCCTCCAGCAAAGCGATCGCTTCAACTGTCGACAAGTTCAGTTCAATTAATGGCTCAATCTCCTTGCCTGTATTGATCTCTTTCTCCTCCACATTGGTACTCATCGTAATACAATGAATGCCACCTGTTCGAGTTCCCGCTTGTAATCGCTCTAGTGCTTCCATAAAAGCTTGTTTATTCGAAACATGTTCGAGACAAGAACAAGCAGCAATATAATCAAAATAGTTTGGCTCCACAGCATAATGTTCAACATCTGCTTTCACTGCCTGCACGAGATGATCAACCTGATATTCTTTCGCATACTTGCGAAGTCCATCTATAGCCTCGTCCAGCAAATCCACACCGATGACTTCACTGTTCGTTTTTGCAAGACGCTGTGCAATCGGTATCGTATGCCTTCCCACTCCGCATCCCAGATCGAGGACACGCAATTCCTCCTTGTGAGCAAGTAGACGTTCCAGCATATCCATCACCATAGGCATGGGCCTCGACATCCAGGTACCAGAGGCGAATAATTCATTTTTCTGATAGAAATTGGAATGATAACCAGCCTCTGCTTTTCGCGCAGCCTCAAATTGTTCGTTTCCCATCAAGACACCCCCATCAATTAGAAAATGATTTGCATTCTACTTAATACCCAGATTGTCACAAAAAAATCAATTAAAAGCAGACGACAGATTCTTTTTCATAAAGGATTCCAGTGCCGCCTCGTATCCGGTGCGATCGACTTGAAACGCTGTGCCATGACCCGCACGGGGGACGGTCAGCAATTCCTTTTTGGTTGGGCAAGCTTCATACAACCTGTACACCATTTCCGTTGGTACAAACGTATCAGCCTCACCGTGGATGAATAACACGGGAACATTAACTTTGGCAAGCTGCTTGAGAGCCGAAGCCTCTCTGAAGGAATACCCTGCTTTCCACCGGGAGATCAGACTTGTGACAGGTATAAACGGAAATGCAGGAAGCTTGTATAATTGCTTTAACTGGAACGTCAGTTCTTCTTCCACGGATGTATACGCACAATCAGACACAATCGCTTTAACCTGGTTCGGCAGGGCTTCACCACCTGCCATCAGTACGGTTGCCCCTCCCATGGATATGCCGTGTAATATGATTTCCCCTGTTGTACCTACTTTTTCAAGCACCCAGTTGGTCCACTGGACATAATCCTTCCGATCTAACCAGCCAAAACCGATAATATCACCTTCACTCTGTCCATGACCTCGATCATCTGGCATGAGTATGTTATAACCGTGCTTTTCCGCATAAAACCGGGCGAATCCAGCCATTTCTCTGCCTCTACCCGAATAACCATGTGCCAGAATAACCGTCTGATCTGATCCCTTATTGGAACTAAGCCATGTACCATGCAGTCTTAATCCATCATGCGATTGAAGAGACACCTCTTCAATTTCAATAAGCTGAGCATCAAGCCACTTCAGATCGGAAGCACTGCTGATGATTTCATTGTCCGGTTCAGGCATCAGATTCGGATTATCCACCAAAAACGTTTTTGGCGTACGCCGAATGGCGGTTTTGAAAAAATAAAGCCCACCTGTCCACAGAAGAGAAAAAAGGATCAGTATCAGTGCTGAAAGTACGTAGAATAACATGAACGGGTCCTACCCTCTTTCCTTATTAAGATATCTTCAATCTTTACTTACTTGTTGCAGTGACGCACATGCTGCTTGATAGGCGGGTAACAAAGCATCCAGCAAAGGTTCTGCTTTCCGTGATTGACCTTCCTTTGCAAACTGCTCTATTCGGGCAAACAAAGTTGATAAATAACGAATCCCCAGACTCAAACTCCCTGATTTCAGATCATGGGCTACCTCGGTTGCAGCAACATGGTCGCCGGACACAATATGTCTGCGCAGCACCTCAATCTTGCCAGGTGTATCGGTACGATACATGTCCAACAACATACCAAGGAGTGTACGATCGCCATCGGTGTTTAATTCCGCAATCTCATGTACGATGCTCATATTCAGTACCTCTGTTGGTTCGGAGGATTGCTGCCACTTCTCAATCATCTTACTCAGAATTTCTAGCGTAAAGGGTTTGCCAATAAAGTCATTCATCCCGGCTTCCATACACTTGTCTTTCTCTCCCTGCATGACATTACCTGTCATTGCAATAATTGGTGTGGTACGGCGCATTTCGTCCATTTCGATCGAGCGGATTTTGCGTGTTGCCTCCAAACCGTCCATCAATGGCATCATATAGTCCATGAGGATCAAACTGTATTTTTTGCTGTGAAAAGCTGCAACGGCCTCTTCCCCATTCACTACAGCGTCCACTTGGGTTATTCCCAGCTTTTTGAGCTGCAGCATAACAAGCTGCCGGTTGATGACATTATCATCGGCCAGTAATACGGATACAGAAGCAGTTTCATCATGCATAGCCTCCCTCTGATACTCTGGAGTGGAGGTAGCAGACTCATTCACGGCCTGATTAACGTTTTTTTTGCCAAGTGTAAGTTCAAACCAGAATGTTGATCCTTCACCCTCCTGACTGTCTACTCCAATCTGACCTTCCATCAGTGTAACGAGCGACCTGCAGATCGATAATCCAAGGCCTGTTCCTCCATACTCACTTGAGCGTCCTCGTTCAGTTTGCATGTAGGGTTGAAATAACTGGTTCTGATCTTCTTCCGAGATACCAATCCCCGTATCTTCGACTTCAAATCGGATCATTTGTGTGATCTCATCATCTTTCATAAGGGTGACTCGTATCCGCACCGTACCTTCTGATGTGAATTTGTTCGCATTCTGAATTAGATTGATCAGTATCTGTGTAATCCTCGTTGAATCCCCTTCAAGAAGAGTAGAGATTCTGGGGTCACAGTCTATCGATAACTGATTTCCGTTCTTTCTGACTTGGGGTTCGAGCAAACGAACAATATAGTTTATCGTCTCTTGCAGATCCACTTCTCCCCGTTCAAGCCGCATCTGACCCGCCTCAAGTTTGGATAGATCCAGAAGATCCTGAATCAACTTAAGTAGCAGTTTGGCAGCATCCTGTATAACGGAAACCGAAGTCTCCTGTTCATCAGACAAGGGGGACAGCTTAAGCATCTCAGCCATCCCCAATATGCCATTTAAAGGCGTACGAAAATCATGACTGATGCCTGCAATAAATGCGTTTTTGGATTCCCCTGCATCTACTGCCTGCTGACGTGCAGCTTCAAGACTGTTATTGTTCTTCGCAAGCAGACGCTGGAGTGTTACCAGTTCATTGTTCATATCCGAGAATTCCGCGAGTATCCGTTCCTCTTGCTCTTTACTCCGGATCATCTGATCCGATAACTGCTCAATCGTTCTGCGTAACCTCTGTATCTCTCCGTTCTCATTAGACATCACATCATCCCTCTCCTAATCCCTGACCATATCCAGATGATTGCATGTAGCTGGCTGAGCCAATAATTGTTCTGCAACCGCAACTGCCTCATCGGCTCCCGGGGCATAACCGTCGGCTCCTATCGTTTTCCACAAATCCTGATCAATATTAAAAGGATATCCCCCAACCATAATCTTCACATGTGCCGTTGCCGGATGATGACGAATCAGTTGAATCAATTCTTTGGCCAGATGAAGGTGATACGTCATCGTAACTGAAATCGCAACAACATCACCCTGATGGCGCTCTATAGCCTCTACTACACTTCCATTAGGAACATTGGCTCCCAGATAGTGCGTATCCCAACCTTCCATCTCGAACACATCGGTGAGCATACGCAGTCCGATCTCATGTTGTTCACTGCCTACACAGGTAGCCACTAGTTTTTTATCCTGACCCGAATGAATCAACCAGCGAGAATAGAGACGTGATATGAATGACTGGGTCGCTGCTGTACAAAAGTGTTCTTGCCCCACACTGATCCGATGGCATTGCCACAATCGTCCAATTTCATATTGGGTGGGCTGAAAGATATATCGATATATATCACGAATCGTCACCCCAGCTTCCAACTGGGCTTCAATGATCTCGAAGGCGTCTTTCCGTTTATTCTCAAGCAAACACTGCAAGTACGATTGTGCGGCATTTCCATATGGCATGGATTCGTTGATGTAACCCGCCTGTGACTCCATGTGTGTTGTTCTGTATATTCCCATCTCCAAATATTTGAGCAGAAGCTCCTTTGACGGATGGTCAAATTCTTCTTCCAACGTCTCTTTGATGAGATTGAGATTAATCGCCAGGTCTTCTGGTGATACCTTATAACCTTCAAGTAGAACTTTCAGCCAGGCAATATAATGCGTAAATAGACCTGGACTCTGTACGAGCACACTTTCTGCCAAATAGTTCAAGCTATACTGGGAATCCTGTTTGGTTCGCATTTTGCCGTTCTCACCAAATCGCTCAAGTAAATCGGGCTGTCTAAGATACTGTTTCTCCGTTATTTTATCAGCTAAGTCCCCCGATTCCTGGAGTAAACGTTCGCCTGCTTCCTGATGACTCATCGATGCACCTCTCCTCTACCCGCATCACATCTCCATCATCATTCGTGACTAATCCAGAATGAGATCGATGTGAACCAACTTGCAATTGGGATAGGTTCTTCAACTTGATCAAAACCTGCCATTCCGTTCCTAATCGCTCTGTTCTATTATACATGAACTTTGGATGATCATGTTTTACACACGATGAATGTATAGAACAATCTTCCTATATTATGAAGGGCCTTGCAAGTCAGTCAGCCAGTATAAGCCTGTACTTTTCGAGTTCCACAAAAAAACTGACCTGCGTTATGAACGCAAGTCAGTTTTCCCTTCTGCCGCCAGTCCCAGCTTCTTCAACATCCGAATCGCATCCACTTTCTCGGAAGGATCGAGTCCTTCCAAAGCATCAATGATGACCTGATGGTGTTGAGGAAATATTTGTGTGAACAATTCTCTTCCTTCATCGGTTAACTCCGCATAAATGACACGCCGATCTTCCTTGGATGGTCGACGAAACAGCAGATTTTTATTTTGCAACTTATCTACAACGTACGTAATATTACCACTGGACATTAGCACTTTTTCACCAATCTTTTGCAATGCCTGCGGTCCCTTATGATATAACAAATCAAGCACACCAAATTCTGTCGTATTCAGTCCGTGACTCTGGATGTCCCGATTGGAACGTGAGGTCACAGAATTGTAGGCCCGAACAAGAACCACGAATAATTGTAAAGACAGTTCCCGGTTGTCCTCCGTGTTCAGCATTTCAATAATCCTCCATCAGTTGTTTACATTTCGGCTCGTATGAGGGGTCAGCTTCTGCTCCCACTCCTCACGGAGCATTCCCATACGAATTGAATCATAGTACTGCCCGCGAACGATACGACACTTCCGCATTCGCCCCTCCACCTGTAATCCGGCTTTCACTGCCGCACGCATCATTCGTTCATTACCAGACCAAGTAGTCAATCCAACCCGAACCAAAGGCAGCTGTTCGAACAAATGACTTGACCACATGACAAGTGAGCGTGTGCCAACCCCGCGTCCCCACTGGACAGATCTGTATATTACAATCCCCATTTCCAGCCACATGGATAACTCATCTTCTATGTAATAGCTGATTGTACCCACAATTTGTCTGTCGGATTCAATAATACGGATCGATACGGGTTTGGAATCGCCTGGATCTACGTACATACGTTTGAGCATACCTTGTTCGAAACTTTCATAACTTTCGTGTTTAAGTGGGTAATAGGGTGCATCCCATTGCTTCCATTCAGGTTCGTCATCACTGTAGATCAATTCATAGAGTTCTTTCAGATCCTGTTTCTCTACACACCTGAGTACAAGTTCTCCATCAACGATTGGTAGTTCTTTCATACGATGAAAAGCCCCCACTTCCATATTAAGAACGATGAAGCTCTTCGATACTTCCGTCCGCATTGGCAAGAATGACTGTACTAGCCATATCAACAAATAGCCCGTTATCAACCACACCTGGTAACATGTTCAATTGAACATTAAGGTCAGCAGCGTGCTCAATCGCCTCCAAGTGGCAATCCGCTATCAGGTTTCCGTTATCTGTCAGATAACGTTGCTGTCCATCCATCCGCCAATGTGGTTGACACCCCAATTTTTCGAGCGCCTGGAAGGTCCACTCAGAAGCAAATGGAACAACCTCAACGGGAAGCGGGAATTTTCCCAACTTTTGCACGGCTTTGCTGCCATCCGCTACAATAATCAATTTGTCACTATTGGCCGCCACGATTTTCTCGCGCAAAAGAGCCCCCCCACCGCCTTTAATCAGGTTAAAATCGGGATCTACTTCATCAGCGCCATCAATGGTCAGATCCAGACGTCCAATCTGGTCGAATGGGACGATGGGAATCCCCCATTCACGGGCAAGCTTGTCCGAAGCCTCTGAAGTGGCAACCGC
The DNA here is from genome assembly GCF_050990605.1 of Paenibacillus amylolyticus. Taxonomy (GTDB): domain Bacteria; phylum Bacillota; class Bacilli; order Paenibacillales; family Paenibacillaceae; genus Paenibacillus; species Paenibacillus amylolyticus_H. Next base: position 2,179,617 of record NZ_CP158832.1, on the reverse strand, counting down.
TTGAATGTTCAATCCGTCACGTACCCGCTCACCGATTCGGCAGATGGCATAATAAGCTGTTGAACCTGTACCCAATCCAACCTTCATTCCATCTTCAACATATTCTGCCGCACGCTCTGCTGCTATCTGTTTAAGATTCATCTATAAACCCCCGCTGCTCATAATTTGAGAAATGCATATGTAGTTATTATAGATAAAACCGCTTCCGATGTATATCCGTGCCTTCTGTTGCATCTTTGTCATCCTATTTTTGTTTTGTTGAAGGATGTATTTTTACCCACCATGTTATAGAATACAGAATAGAGCTAAAAAATGGGAAATTTTAAAATAAACAGTTCTAAATACCTATAAACCATCTGATATGTCCATAAATACGTAAAATATTAAAAAAAATTTAACGTTACTATTCAATTTAACGACATTTTATACGACATATTAATTATAGATGTGTTTTAATAATTAGACACCTATGGTTCATACGGTACATAAGTCTCTACGAAAGCGACTGATAAACCAAGACCATGGTCGCATAAATTTCCTTTGGAGGGGATCACGGAATGATCTAGTTCACTGTACCAAAGCAACACTAAAGTTTCTTAATTTAAAGAAGATCAGGAGTGGAATTTAGTGAAATCATTAAGTTGGAAAAGCATGTCGTTTTTCTCCAAAAATTTGTTACTCTCATTTACCAATATCGTTATCATCGGGGTAGCACTTATCGCAAGCAGTTACTATTTTCAGAAAACAGTTCTTGTTGATCAACTGCATGGACAGGTGGAACAAATCACCAAGAAATGGGCTGAAGATATCAATCCTGCCGAGGTACAAGCTGCTATTGCGGAAGGTAGCTATGATGGAGCAACACAAACGAAATTACGAGCGTATTTCGATGAAATGCAAGAATATTATCCTAACATTGCACAAGCCTACATCTTCGGTGTTGAGCTCGGTGGCGATAACAAGAGATTAACTTCCCTTGTAGCGATGCCGACCAACCTAAGAGAGGCTTTTCAAAGTGAGAACGTAAATATTGGTGACATGTATGAGCAGCCGGTCGTTGTAGCCAATGCACTGAAAGAAATGCTTAATACAGATCGCCCAACATTCACCACATTCTATTCCGATGATTTCGGAACATGGACAACCATTGCATATCCAATCAAAGACAGTAACGGTAAGATTTTCTCCTATTTTGCCATTGATGCAGATGCATCTGCCGTACCCGCAGGACTTAACTCCTTGCTCAAAAACGGAATTATCATCCTTGTGGCCTTCTTGCTGTTATTCCTGATTATCCAATACCTTGTCGTTAAAAACACACTCTCCCCTATCCGTCACTTGATCAAAGGAATTGATGACGTCAGTCGGGGTAATTTGAATGTCAACATTCCGACAGGCAAAGACGATCTGGGACTCGTGAATGAGAAGTTCAACACCATGGTTCGCAAAATCAACGATACTATTGTTAAAGTGCAAATCACATCACAAGAAGTGAATCAATCTGCCAAAGAACTCTATGAGGTTTCCGAACGAAATAGTGAAAATGCAGATTCTATCAATAACAACGTGACTCAAATCACTTCAAATATTCGTTCACAGGAACAGGCGACCCGGGATAGTGCACGTGCCATGGCCGAGATGGCTACCGTAATCCAGACGATTGCCAGCAGTTCGGCAAGTGTAGCGGATGAAGCCTATGAAATGGAACGTCGTTCACAACAAGGTAACAGCGTTGTCCGTCAGGTCTCCGAACAGATGAATCTGATTACGGAATCGGTGAAGAATACCGCTTCTGCCATTGAGGTTCTGGAGAGTCGTTCACAGGAAATCGGTGATATCCTCAATATCATCTCGGGCATTTCCAGCCAGACCAACTTGCTTGCCCTTAATGCCTCCATCGAAGCAGCACGTGTTGGTGAAGAAGGAAGAGGATTTGCAGTTGTTGCAGGTGAAGTACGCAAACTTGCCGAGCAGTCTGAACAAGCGACCAGCCAGGTTGGCGTACTGATCCAAGAGATTCAAGCTGGAATCAAACAAGCTGTACGTGCTATGGAACAAGGTACGTCAGAAGTAGATACAGGGCTAAACGTAGCCGATCAAACAGGGCAACTGTTCGAAGATATTTTAGAAGCGGCCAAAAAAGTATCTAATCAGATTCAGGAAGTATCCAGCGCGACGGAAGAAATCTCTGCGGGTACGGAAGAAATGACAGCTACAGCAGAGGACTTGTCTTCAAGCGTAAGCAAGACAGCAAACAGCAGTGAACAAATTTCCTCATCTGTTGATGAGCAAAAAGCATCGTTGATTACACTGGTAGACTCCTCCACACGCCTTAACAGCATGTCTGAGGAACTGCAAGAACTGATCTCTCATTTCAATGTAAGCAAACAATAATTCAAATCCACAAACATTCGGTTTGAACCAAGGAGGAATAACTGAAGTGATTGAAAACCAACCATCTTCTACCCATTCCATGGAATCTAGCTTGCCCGTTCTGCAGATTCCACTGGATTTTGGGCGACGTCAACAATCATTCTCTTATCAGTCTGCTCAAATCACATTACATGCTTCTCTGAGTCGTGATCTTAAACAGAAGTATGGAGAACAGATGGTGTACCCGGTACTCCTCTCAGCTTATGCAGCCTTGTTATTCCGATTGTCAGCTGAACAGGAACTTGCCATAGGTATACTTTCCCCCGATCAGGCAGCTTCCTATCTTTCATTACAGATTCAGGGAAAATTGACCTTCAGCCAACTGTGTCATCAGGTTTCTGAGCAGCTCAAGATTGAATACACGTTGCAAAACGGTGGATACCCTGAAACGTTTTTTATGCTGAATAGTGTACAGTTGCCTCAAGCTCCTCAAATATTGAATTGGAACGTTCGAGATGATCAGAACCTGCTCATCCTCGATCTGTTCTATGATAGTTCACTGTTGAAAGAGTCTACCGTGCTGAGATATGCAGAATATTATCAGACCCTTCTACTCGCCCTTTTGCGTGACGGTGAGAAGGCAATCGGTACGGTAGATATTCTTTCCGCCTCAGATCGATTGCTTTACCGTGAAATGAATGATACTTCTGTTCTCGAACCAGAGAATCAGACGGTTCATGGCTGGTTCGAAGCAACGGCAGCGGCATATCCGGATTCACCAGCGATAACATCGCCATCCAAAAGTTATACGTACAGAGAGTTGAATGAACGAGCTAATCAGGTTGCACGTGTTCTGTTATCCAATGGATTGCAGAAAGGTGAATTCGTCAGTATCTTTATGGATCGAAGTCTGGAGACGATCATCTCCCTGCTTGGTATTCTGAAGGCAGGTGGTGCATATGTTCCGATCGACCCTGAGCATCCACAAGAACGTAACAGTTATATCGTGGAAGATACGGCGTCCTCATTCGTGCTGACAACGGAGGCTTCTTATGCCCAAGCTTCCAGCTTGTTCTCCAGTATAGCTACGGTCCGTCAGATTCTCTCTGTGGATGGTCGTTTAGCCGGATTTGCAGCAAGTAACCCCAATCTGGATATTCAGCCAGACGATCTTGCGTATATTATCTACACGTCAGGGTCGACCGGTAAGCCCAAAGGTGCACTGATTGCCCACCGGGGTGTAACCAATCTTGGCAGTGTGGTTCAGCGTGATTGTGACATCAAACCAGGTGATGTATTAACCCAGTTTGCTACATACAGCTTTGATGCATCTGTGTGGGATACCATTGGCGCCTTGTTCTATGGAGCAGAATTATATCTGTTGTCTGCGGAAGAACGTGTATCCGTTGAAGAATTCGCAAGTGCAATTGAACGGACAGGAACAACCATCATTACGATACTGCCTACGATTTTCTTCAATCAGCTTGCTTCCTACTTATCCGATGAAGGTTTCCACAAGCTGGCCAAAGTCAGAATCATTACTGTAGCCGGAGAAGCGTTATATGGTGAACAGGTTCGTTCCTTCCAGCGCAAATTTGGAAACCAGATTGATATTGTTAATGTGTACGGACCTACCGAATGTACAGTAGCCACAGCCACTCACCGCATCAGTGAGCAGGTCCCCGAACATGTGGTGAACATCCCCATCGGTAAACCGATTCATAACTACAAAGTATACATTGTGAATGAAGAACAACAGCTCTGTCCGGCAGGTGTACCTGGTGAGGTATATATTGCTACCCCTGCACTGGCCAAAGGTTATCTGAATCAGCCAGAACGTACAGAGCAAGCATTCATTGAGAACCCGTTTGCGATAGGTGAGAAAATCTACAAGTCTGGCGATATTGCCAAATTGCTGGATACCGGGTTGCTGGAATATGTTGGTCGCAGTGACTCGCAGCTAAAAATTCGTGGTCACCGCATTGAGATCGGGGAGATTGAAGATCACTTTGCACGGCTTGATCAGATCCAGAACGTTGCTGTCATTCCGAAAAAAGAATCGGATGGACAGAATATGCTGGTTGGGTATTTTACATCCAAAGATGGCAGTACCCTTTCTGTTGCGGACATTAAGGCAGCACTAACCGAGAAACTCCCTTCTTATTTTGTACCGAAGTGGATCTGTCAGCTGGATGAAATGCCAATTGCACCGACTGGAAAAATCAATCGCAAAGCGATGGTATCCCTGCCTCATGTGGAACGACATGAAGATCGTCCTGACCGAGTCATGCCAGAAACGGAGACGGAATCCATTATCCTCGACGCATGGAAAGAAATCCTTCAGCACGATGACTTCGGTGTTGAAGACAGCTTCTTCAATATCGGTGGGGATTCACTCCGGGTCATTCATGTACTGGTCATTCTGAAGCCACATTATCCACAATTGAAAATTGCCGACTTCTTTGCCGAGAAAACAGTCCGCGCTCTCGCTCGTCGTGTGGAAGTATTGTCTCTCAGTGCTGCAGAAGATACGGATTCAGTGGTGACCGGTGGTATGATTACTCAATTATCCGAACACCCTGTGGAGCTAACATCTCAGTTGGGGTATCCGCTCATTCGTGAACCTGAGCATGTGTTGCTGACTGGGGCAACTGGTTATCTGGGCTCTCATGTGCTGCAACAGTTAATTCTGAATTCCAGTACACGAATCTACACCCTTGTTCGTCGACCATCCAATGGAATAACTGCAATGGAACGTTTGACTAACGTGCTGGAAGGCTATTTCGGCAAACAACTGACTGACCAGCTCTCCACTCGCGTGGAGATTATTGAAGGGGATCTCGAACAACCTAATCTCGGTCTGTCCGCTGAACAAACGGCTTATGTTCAGGATCGAATTGACCGTATCATTCACTGCGCTGCGGACGTCCGTCATTTTGGCGATGCTGATCAGTTCGCCAAAACAAACGTGGAAGGAACGGTCGCATTGTTAGACTTGATTCGCAGCAAACCAGGTGCTTCCTTCCACCATGTATCCACGATGGGTATTCCGGAAGATCTGGCACTCAGCGGACAATGGGAATCTTCCCTGCAATATGATCGGTTCCCGGCTGACTTGCATGTGGACAACCTGTATTCAGACAGTAAGCTTGAAGCCGAGAAAGTGCTCATGATTGCCGCTGAAGAAGGGGTACCTGTCAGCATCTATCGTGCAGGCAATCTCACTTGCCACTCCGAAACTGGGCGCTTCCAGTCCAATATTGATAGCAACGCCTTCTATCGTATGATCAAAGCAATGTTATTGCTCGGCAAGGCTCCAGCCGCTGACTGGATGGTTGATTTTACACCGATCAACTATGCAAGTGAAGCCATTGTTCATCTGGCCTTGCGTCAGGATACTGCCGGTCGTGTATTCCACATCTGTAATCCGGAGCCAATCCGCTATGATGAGCTGATCCGTTCTGTGAATCGGGCTGGTTATGCAGTTGAAACACTACCTTTTGCGGATTATACCCGTTGGTTATTCGATGCCAGTATCAGCAAGGAGCCTGAAGCTCTTCAGTTGGCTATTGCACAGCTTGAAGGCGACGGTGCGAAGGATTCAGCATATGTCTATGCTTGCCCTGTCACAACGGCTTATGTGGAACCTGCCGGAATCTCATGTGCAAAAACAGATGATCGCTTCATCTCCGCCATGTTAGACTACGCTGTTCAGATTGGGTATTTCCCCGCTGCAATTCGGCGCCATAATGGCACTTCTACAGCAATGGAGTAAGTTCACTCTATCATTAGCAATAGTTTACATTGAATACAGAGAAGCCACCTTCATCGTCATTCACTGACGAGAAGGTGGCTTTTTTGCTTCAATTCACATTACTGGATCATTCTTTTAGACCCATCGGATAATTGCAATGATGGCAAGATGAGCTGGATAGAAATAACGCCAGACCCAACGTGGCCCCTTCATACGGAATCCCGCTTGGTAATATTGAGCAATAGCAATGCCGACGGTTGCGAGCACACTATACATTTGCACAGAGCTGTTATGCAGCAGAAGATATAGTGCATTTAACAACACATGTGCCACGACAAGCACAGGACCCTGAAAATAACGGAATAACAGAACCAATAACAACCCGTACATCCCGTAATCCATTTGGCTAATTTCCATGAACCAACCTGCTCCAATTACAATCGGAATCCCCAGTAGTTTGGATGGCAATTTATCAATAACAAATAGTACCAACAGGGCTGACCACAATGTCCATACCACGTTCAGAGAATAATGATTAAACGCAGCCATGAACGGCACCTGTGATATGATTGCGATCCAGAACAGCCGCCATATGTATTTTTGTACGTCTCGTGTATGTTTATAACCGATATACACTGCAAAAGCATAGATTGGAAAAGCGATACGACCTATGATCCTCAGTTCTATAATATGTGGAAAAAAGACAGCCCCTATATGATCAATTAACATCGTGATCATGGCAATCCACTGCATCATGTTGCGATTCCCCTCCCTGTTCACCGATGACACGAGCCTGCCATTCAATTCCTATACATTAAGTTCATAATACATGAATTTGGTATCCTGTGCATATCCTTCGGACTCATACAAAGCTTGCGCTTGCGTGTTGTTTAACTCAGTCGAGAGTGATATCCGAAGTACGCCACGCTCAGATGCCAATCGCTTGGCTGCTTGCAGCAGCTTCCTTGCAATGCCTTGCTGACGATAATCAGAATGCACAAATAAATCATTAAGCACCCAGACAGGCCCCATCGATACCGAACTGAAACTGGGATACAGCTGAACGAATCCGGTGTAATTCAGGCCATTTGAGATTGGATTTTCTGCTACCAAAATCACCGATTCATGGCGTTCCATTCGTTCTTTAATATACTGGTGTGCTGCCTCAAGGTCAGCATTTTGGTTGTAGAACATTCTGTACTCATTGAACAATCGTCCCACTTCATTGCAATCAGGAAGACCCGCTTGTCTGATTCGATGCTGCACTTCACTCAACTCCTCTGGGATGGAGACCATCGTCTCTTCGTTTGTATTTCTTCAATTGTAAAACACTCCTTTCTTTTTCCCCATTCATCATCTGCATCAAAGTTTGTAGTATCTTGGGCAATTCTCTGGAGATATCGAACATTCATCCTTCGGAGTATATTTCAGTCGAAGCGTTGCACACTATAGTATCACTCATAACTGACAGAGACTGGACTATTCTTTGATTGGGAGGAAGAAACTTATGAAAGAAAGCATTCTTCTACAGGTGCAATCACGCCTGATCGGCGTGGCAGACATGATCTACCAGCCGCTTCAGATTGGGCCTTTACACTGTACTCTGCTCTATATCCAATCCATCGTCGATACACAGATTATGAGAGAAGCTATTGTGAAGCCTTTGCTTGAAGAGGCTGAACGGAACGAAGTTGGCCCCGATTTTGTTACGCAAGTCGTAAGTGGAACTTTTTTTTCACTCGAAAACCAGCACAGAGATTCAGCTGATACGTTGGTAGATGATATCGTAACCGGTAATGCAGCACTCCATGTCGAAGGTATGTCTGGCATGATCATTTTCTCAATCCAGAATTATCAGAAGCGCTCTGTACCGGAATCAACTAATGAAGTCGTCGTCGTTGGCCCCCAGGAAGCGTTTATCGAAGATATTAATGTAAATATGTCTCTATTGCGACACAAAATTAAACATCCTGATTTCAAAATGATCAAATTCACCATCGGCAAATATACCAAAACCGAAGTGTTTGTCATTTATATTCAAGGTTTATGCAAACCTGACATCCTGGAAAATGTATTAACCAGTCTGGGTGAGATTGATATGGACAGCAGCCTTGGTGTCAGTTATCTGTCTGAATTTCTGGAAGATCACCCGCTCTCTCCTTTTCCACAGTATCAATATACCGAAAGACCGGATACCGTTGCAGCTGCTCTTGTAGAAGGCCGAATCGGCATCATGCAGGATGGAACGCCCTTCTCGCTGCTCATTCCAGTCACATTCTTCTCTTTGATGCAATCGTCTGAGGACTATTACCAGCGGTTCCATTCCGCTTCATTTATACGAATGATCCGGCTGCTGTTTGCCGTCATTGCTTTCCTGTTGCCTTCTGTATATGTAGCAGTCACTACATTTCATCCCGAGATTATTCCCACCAATCTGCTCATTACCATTGCATCCGCAAGAGAGAACATTCCTTTTCCAGCATTAATTGAAGCCCTTATCATGGAAATTACCTTTGAAGGATTACGTGAAGCTGGCATACGGATTCCCAAGCCACTTGGACAGACGGTTTCTATTATCGGCGGTATTGTCATTGGACAAGCAGCTGTGCAGGCAGGTATCGTCTCTGCTCCATTGGTTATTGTTGTATCTATTACAGGCATTGCGGCCTTTATTATTCCGCATTTTGAGTTGGGATTGGCCTTTCGGCTGCTGCGCTTTCCTGTACTGCTAATGGGTGGCACACTGGGCCTGTTCGGTGTCGTCATTTCAATCTACGTGTTGTACTGGTATATGGTCAGCATGCGTTCATTTGGTGTTCCATATTTGCAGCCTTTTGCCCCACTCGTACTGCGTGATTTCAAAGATACGTTTATTCGGGTGCCCTGGTTCATGATGAAAAAACGAACTAAAGCCTATACGACCGATAATGTAAGGAGGCAGGATAAACCATGATATTTCGAAAGCCTCCTCTATACCTTGCCGTCATTTTAATCTGCTGTCTGTTATGCACCGGGTGCTGGTCTAAAGTTGAGATTAACGAGCGTACCTTCATCACCGCCATGTACGTGGATAAAGCGGCAACCCCGGGAGAGATCGAAGTTACACTGAGCATGCCGCTCCCCAATCGTCTTTCTCCCGAAGGGGGCGGATCAGGTAAAGAACCCTATGCAGCCGTTTCTGCGACAGCACCAACGATTGCAGACGCGATCGAGAGAATCCAGACAGATCTTACCCGTAAAATCTCTTGGGGGCACACGCGGGTGATTGTGTTTGGACAACCCTACGCACGTGAAGGAATTGAAGACACGATGGAATGGATCGCACGCCAGCCTTTGTTCCACCTTAGCAGCTACGTCATGGTTACTAGTGGCAGAGCCAAGGATGTTTCTGATCTCACTCCTGTATTTGAGGAAACACCGAGTGATGTGTTAAGGGAATTTTCCACAGAGGAAAATCTCTTAAAAACCCAGATGTTAAGCATATTTACAGCAGATAAAATGAATCAGGGATTCGCCACATCGATGTTAGGCAGCAAAAAAACGGCCATGGTCAGTGAAGAAGGCGAATCCAAAAAGTGGGTCAGCCAGATCGGCGGAACCATATTCAGACAGATGCAAATGGTCGGGACACTCTCAGCTGATGAGGCACGTGCTGTTGCGTGGGCAGGGGAGAACCTGGATTCACTGACTATCTCCGTTAGAACCAAAAAACAAAAAGCAAGCATGACATTGTATGACATGCGCTCTGATATTCAGGCAAAACTTCAGAATGGTGAACCGCATTTCATCATTAACTTGACGGGAAAAGCCGAGTTGAACTCGGTCATTCCTGTCCTGAAGGCCAAAGACATTGTCGGTACAAAAGACATTGAACAAGCCGCTAACGAAAAAATAAATGCTCATCTTACCCGCGCCCTGCAAACGGCAAAACACCAAGGTGCAGATATACTCAGGCTCGGATACCGACTGGAGTGGAGACACCCGCAGGTATGGAAGAAGCTCCGGCCCACATGGGTCAACTATGTAAAAAACGATCTGCAATTTACCGTCAAGACGAATATCAACATTCAATTTGTCGGCTCGGAGTCAAGCTTCTAGCTTGCACGGGAATTCCTTTCTTTCAAGGAGGTTACATACGTGATAGCCGTTATCGTATTTGCAGGACTGTATTTAATGGACTGGTCATCTGTAAAAACCAGCAAAAAAGCAATCAGACGTGCCTATTTCATCCTGCTTGGTCTGTTTCTCGTATGGAACACGCTCGCAGTAAGCTGGTCAGCATGGCCTAATCCCAATGATATCATTCAATGGGTCTTCGGCTGGGCTGATCCTATGATTCATAAGGAAGGAGATTAACCATGAACCATCTGACTGCGGGACAGGCTTACCGCTTCATGTTTGTTTACCTGTATTCCGAACCTGTTGCCTTCCTCCTGCAACGTTTGTTCAAAATGAGCGGTTATCAGGGATGGTTGTCCACCATCGGCGGTTTTTCAATTAGTCTGATTTTTCTGTTCTTTACATACCGTTTGGGCTCCATTAATCCTGATAAACCCTGGATTTCCTATGGAGAGGATATTGTGGGCAAGGTAGTGCATCGCTTCTATATCGGATTAATTGTTCTATTATGTATCTACTTGTTATCGATTGATGTGGAAAATTTCATTATCTTCCTGCAATCGATGTATCTGCCACAAACTCCGATTTGGTTAACATCCACGCTTACTCTACTATGCATCTGCCTGACTGCACGTTCGGGATTGGTTACCATTGTATTTATGGCAGAAGGCATTTTTCTGGTGCAGCTGCTTACGTCCACCTTACTTCTTCCAGCGGTTGGAGGCGGAGGCAATCCCGGAATACTGCTTGCGATGGCAACCCATCATGATCTGGGTGAAATCGTGATGGGGTCCCTGTCTACCATGCCATGGTTCTCCGAATGGATGTTGTTCCTCTTCCTCGCACCGGTCGTTGCTTTCAGGCGTCCTATGCTGAAAAGCATGTTATTCGCGGGTATCACCGTTGTTGTATTTATTATTGTATTCTGGATGTTCACACTGATGAATTTTGGCCCTTATGTTGCCGCAGGTCTCCGCTACCCTTTGCTTGAGATGGTCCGCTTTGCCCGATACGGAGATTTTCTCGATAATCTGGACCCTGTTCTGATTGCGATATGGTCAACCACGATGTTCACTCGCAGCTCATTTCTGCTATATGTAGCATCCCTCTGTCTTTCCAAATTGAGTGGGGTTAGGCAACAAAAATCTGTAGTGTATCTGATCGGGGGAACGGCTGCAGCCATTGTGCTTCAATATGCCAAAGACGCTGCGTCTTACGAGCTGGCCATTCGTTCATACGCAATTCCACTTTACACTGTACTTGTTGAATCCATGCCCATCCTGTACGTTCTGGTGCACTGGCTGAGAAATGGTAAAAAGAAAAAGGCGACCAAAGCATCAGGTGCTCCGTCGCCATCCTAGGGATTCAGTTCGATTCAGCATTCTGCTGTTCCTGACCAAGGTCAGGATCGGGGAAAATGACGCCTTTCTTCAAAATCAGATTGGCATATTGTGCACGCTCACCCGTTGCAACAATCACATAGGCATTCGAAGCACGTTTATAAAAATCAAACCGCTCTTCATGATCCAAAGCATCCGTTATGCCTTCATATTCTTCAATCAACCGGCGATAGTCTTCCCATATGATCGGGATCACCTGGTCTCCTTCCACAACCTGCATGACAGCAGCGGGACGCTCAGCATAGGTGTCCAGTGGATATAATTGCAGGATGGCATCCAGCAGTTCAACGACTCCCAGTGCATCACAGCGTACCAATCGCTTGGCATGACTGGCTGCGGGGAAATTGCCATCCGCCAGAACCAACTCGTCTCCATGGCCCATTTCGGACATGATTTTGAGTAACTCTGGAGGTAGTATTGCGGGTATATTCTTTAGCATGCACAGCTCTCCTTGGTCATCTCCAACATTAGTTAGAGCAAATTGGTTTTCTACATTTTTCAAGCACTCTAGACATCGATTTCATAAAAGCGGTTTCATCACTATTCTAACAGTATTTTCGGATCATTGCACAGCGCACCCGTACGTTCAATATGAGAATATTTCATTTTGACAAAAATACTTGTTTAACATATAGTTGTTATAACAAGTAATTTATTGGGACATTTCATTATGGAAGCGAGGTCTAGCAATCACATGGACTATACACTAGAACAATCTGTTGGATTCATGCTGGGTTTCACACATCGTAAAGCTGTAGCTTTACTTGCAACGCGATTCAAACCTTATGATATTACGACAGAGCAATTTTCTGTTCTCTTTAATGTTGACCGCGGAGAAGGTGTGAATCAGAAGGAGCTCGCTGCACGTGTCTTCAAAGACCAACCCACCACTGCGCGGATTATTGATCTGCTTGAGAAAAAAGGCTGGGTAGAACGCCGGACCAGTGAACAGGATCGCAGAGCCTATCTGTTATATCTCACCAAGGAAGGCAAAGCGTTAATCGATATCCTCGTTCCGATTGAAAGAGAAATGAATAAAGAACTTGCTGAAGGTATACCCGAAGACCAGATGGAAGCATTTAAACATACTCTTTCCCTCATTAACCGCAACTTGTAATGAATCACAACTCAGGGGGAATACATCATTATGAAAGAACAATCTACACAAGTTAGACTATGGACCACCGATTTTATTCTGCTGATGCTGTGCAACTTCTTGTTGTTCTTGCAACTGCACATGATCGTCTCTCCGCTTCCGTCCTACGTTCAGGAGCGATTTCACGCCAATGCATTTGAAGTAAGTTTATTCACCTGTCTGTTTGCACTAAGTGCCATTGCAGCCCGTCTCTATTCCGCGAAAGCACTGGAGAAGGGCCTTCGTAACGCCATGATCTATATAGGCCTGTCCATAGCCCTGCTGGCGACACTCGGCTATTATTTTGCTGCCGGCATAGCTGTGCTTTTGTTGCTGAGAATGCTGTTTGGTATCGGGTTTGGTATGAGCAGTACCGCTTTTCCAACGATGGCCTCGGACATTGTGCCCGTCAAACGAATGGGTGAAGGTATGGGTTACTTTGGTCTATCGACTAGCCTGGCTATGTCTATGGGGCCAATCATTGGGGTTACTCTGCTCCAGGGTGCTGGATTTGTAACCCTGATGTTATGTACTGCGGGTGTCCTCGTTGTGATCTATCCACTGAGTTATTCGCTGACACGCAAAAAAGCAGTCAGAACCGTTAACAGTGAAAATATCATGCCACAAGCCACAACAAGCGCTTCAGGGTCCAATCCAAAACAAAAGACACCTTTCAACCGCAAGCTGATTCTGCCGAGTGTGCTGAATTGCCTGTTATCGATAACCTATGGTGGGCTTGTCGGTTTCATCGTTTTGTATGGTAAGGAAGCTAATCTGGCCAATCCTGCGTTGTTCTTTTTGTTCAATGCACTCGCCGTGTTATTGGTTAGACCATTTGCAGGGCGGATCTATGACAATAAAGGTCCAAAAGCACTGCTGATTCCAGGGGCAATATTCGTTGCTGTCGGCCTCATTCTGCTCTCGTATGCAACCTCCATGTCTATCTTGTTCATTGCTGCCTTTATCTACGGGATCGGCTATGGTTCCATGCAGTCGTCTCTGCAGACCTGGATGATTCAAGTTGTATCTCCATCTCAGCGGGGTATGGCTAACGGTATGTTTTTAAACTCGCTGGATCTGGGTATCGCAACCGGTGCCCTTCTTCTTGGCGCCATTGCAGCCATAACCAGTTATACCGATATGTATCGATATTCCGTGATGTTTATGATTCTGTTCTTGCTTATCTATCTGATTCAGGGAAAACGAAGCGGCAGCTTCTCCATTGAACCTCATGCTCTGCTCGCTCATACGCATATACCTGCAACAAATACAGGTCAGTCTAAGGATTCCGAACATAATACGCAAGATCCCAGAAATAAGAAATAAACCCGTCAACGGGAGTGACACGATTACGAGATTTATTCTTATGATCAAGCAAACGCGTTTACACCGAGGATGTATACTTTCTCAGGCGTAAACGCGTTTTTTATGTGTCCATGGTATTCAATTAAAGATAAGAATGAATTGTTGGCTAATACCATCCATCTAGAGTGGACTTTTCTTGCGCCGTATAGGAGCATAACCTCGACTCGTCTCAATCCGATCGATATGCCGTTCATCCCGTTTATGTCCACTTCCTGAAGTAGGTTGGTCTCCCTTATCGGGTTTGACCGCAAATAAGGTGAGCAATGCCCCTACAGCTCCAGATGCGGCGAGCACACCAAAAAGCCAAAAATGTTGTGTGCCAATCAACAGAGATACAACAGGGGGACCAAGCGATACACCGATGAATCGCATGCTGCTGAACAAACCCGTAATCGTACCACGCTGTTTCTTGTCTACTCCCTCAGTAATAAGGGCATCCAGACACGGTAAGGTTGCTCCTATTCCCGCACTTCCTAATGTGAACAATCCCACCACAACGAAGATATTATCAAAAATTCCGATAACACCCAGCGAAACGGTTACAAGAACAAGTCCTGCGAATCCGAGCCATTTCATGCGAAGCTTACTCTTTCCAATCCACTTTCCTCCGAAAAAGGAAAAAAGACATAAGGCTGCCAACGGAATCGCAAGTACAAGACCTTTTACGACCCCTTTCATGGCGAACTCGCTCTCCAACGTCTCGGATAGATAATAAAGCACACCAAAAAGAATAAACATGCAAATTCCACCGATTGCAAACAAGGCGTATAACCATCGTCCTTTTTCTTTCAATACATCCCGAATGGAAGCCACAAATTCCGTAAAGGTGGGGGGTTTTTCTTTTTTCTTGGGTGTTTTCACCAGGAAAATAACCAGAATTAACGAAATGACACATAATACAGGAATAGCCATAAATGGTAAAAACCACAACCAAACAGCTAGTGCTGCACCCAAAATCGGACTTAACACTTTACCAAACGTATTTGAGGTTTCAATGATTCCCAAGCTTTTGCTAACCTGATCTTCATCATTAAACATGTCCCCAACCAATGGAATGACAATAGGGAATGCGCCGGCGGCTCCAACCCCCTGCAATAACCTGCCACCCAAAATAGCCCAGTAAGCTACATTTCCATCCAGAATCCATGCAGCCACACCAGATACAGCACCCCCGACAGCTGCAATGATAAGGCTGGGAATAATGACTGCTTTTCTGCCAAAACGATCAGACAAATACCCTGCGAGTGGAATAAGCAGGATGGCAACTACAGCGTAGACTGTAATAAGCATACTGACCTTGAATGCAGATACCTTCAACTCACGTTCAATCTGTGGCAGGATCGGTATTAGCATGGAGTTACCCAAGGTCATAATTAAAGGGATGGAAGCAAGTGCGACGAGGTCCCACTTTTTATCATTCATACCACAACCACCTTTACAGGTTCTACACACAACAGCATTATTGTGCTTGTTTCGAAGGTTGATTATTCAGGACATGTTGGATGTTACCGCTTGTCACAAAGAAAGCTGCCTGCACGTATGGTGCAAGACAGCTTCGTTTGGTTCAATTCTGCTTTGGTGTGATGTTAGTTGTACCCCAGTTGCTTCCATTGCTCCAGTAAATCCAGCGTACGCTGCCGAAACTTCTGACCATCTTCAGGTTGATTGACCTGATGTTCATGAACGTAGGCATTAAAATACGAAGACAGTATTCGGTATGCAAGCCTTCGTGCCTGTCCTTCAGCGGATGAATCCAGTGGACAATCATATCCTTCATGAAAATCCACCGATTCTGTCGACAGGATGGCTTCAAACTCCCTGTCGGCAAACATGGAACGATCTCCGTCAATGATGGCCGCAATGTTCTGCTCACCATTTTCCTGATGAACAAGTACATTTGCTTCCCACAGGTCATTATGAACGAGTACCGGACGGGTCACTTGATCGAATAAGTCTTTATTTTTAATGAAAATAGCGGCGATTTCTTCTCCCATACCTGTCATATAATCGGCTTGGGCCGCTTTAAGTGCCGTTTCTTCTGCAAAAGAGTGCAACACCTCGGACCATTGGTTCGAGCCTTTAATCGTCCCATCTCCTTGCGGCCAGCCAAACGATGCACCTTCAATCTGATGCATGATGGCAGTATACGCGCCAAGCTGATGGTACAATCGCTCTTTATCCATGTCCGAAATCGCTGCGTGATCCAACTGTTTACTCGGAATAAATTCCATAAACATGTACGTTCTTGGAATGATGGATCCGCTGTCATCACAGGCGATAATGTTTGGAGCAGGAATGCCTGCTTTACGGTAATATTCATACACAATCGGTTCAGCCGCCATCATTGTACGTTCGAACGAAAAAAGGGGATCTTTCGCAGTACCAGCTGCCATCTCTCCCCGCTCTGGAGCCAATCGTAAAATCACATCCGTATAGGTTGCATGTTCCAGTTGAATCCGATAGGTTGTATTAAAAAGTCCACCTTGCAGGAGACCAAACTCCTTCACTTTGGTATCTCTTCCTAAATTAAAATCTACCAGTTGATGCAGCACCTCTGCTGATATCGTACAGTGCAAACCCGAATTCATCGTACTCATTTCATTCAATCTCCTATCTTCGTAGACAAACAGACGGCACCTTGCGGCACCGTCCTTTCGTCTACTATATCATGTTACAGTTGGATTGTAAGGGAGGTTGCGCCTGTTGCTGCCGTAACGACAACACCATTTACACCAGATACTTGGGAACCACCATCAACGTTAGATACACTCTCAATGCCGCGAAGCACCAAGTTCCATGGTTTGCCTGCGCCTTCAGCACGAACATCCAGCACTGACCCATTACGTGTTACGTTAACTGTCAGTTCCTGTTCAGCAGCCTGGTTCACAACGACCGCTTGAGCCGTTTGACCATCAGCCAGTTCGAACAAGTGCAAGGACACATCATTCGCAAAGTCATAATCCGGTTTGTTATCTACAGCACCGACAGCGATCAAGCTGTTTGGTTTAACCATCATTGGCAGTGTTTTGAAGTCATGGTTTTCACTGATCCAGCGTCCACCTTGTACTTTCGCTCCTGTCAGATAGTTCGTCCAAGTTCCTTCAGGCAGGTAGTAACGAACATCACCCTCCTTGTTGAAGATTGGAGCCACGAGAATCGAATCACCAAACATGTACTGCGTATCCAGGTTGTATGTTGTTGGGTCCTCCGGGAAATCCAGCAGCATAGCGCGCATCATCGGAATACCTTTTACCGTCGACTCCACCGCAGAATTGTAAAGGTACGGCATCAGGCTGATTTTGAGTTTGGTAAAGTCACGAACAACGTCCACGGATTCCTCGTCAAACAGCCAAGGCACACGATACGAAGTGCTGCCATGCAAGCGGCTGTGTGAAGATAAAAGTCCGAATTGTACCCAGCGTTTGTATACGTCAGGGCTCGCTGTGCTTTCGAAGCCGCTGATATCATGGCTCCAGAATCCGAAACCGGAAAGGCCCAGTGAGAGGCCACCGCGAAGCGATTCAGCCATGGATTCATACGTGGAAGAGCAGTCACCGCCCCAGTGAACCGGGAACTGTTGGCCACCTGCTGTTGCAGAACGTGCA
Source organism: Paenibacillus amylolyticus (assembly GCF_050990605.1). GTDB lineage: Bacteria > Bacillota > Bacilli > Paenibacillales > Paenibacillaceae > Paenibacillus > Paenibacillus amylolyticus_H. The sequence goes on along the minus strand of NZ_CP158832.1, from coordinate 2,161,866 downwards.
AACAGGGCAGCTTCGTTTTTGCCAATCTTCTCTTCGAGCAATTCAAATACAGCTTTGTTATAGAGCTGTGTATAATAGTTGTGCATTTTAACCGGATCAGAACCATCAAAGTACACAACATCTGTCGGAATTCTTTCACCGAAGTCAGTCTTGAAGGAATCTACACCTTGATCCAGCAGGACTTCCAGCTTGCTCTTATACCAATTCACAGCATCCGGATTCGTGAAATCTACCAGAGCCATGCCTGCTTGCCACATATCCCATTGCCATACACTGCCATCGGCTGTTTTGACCAGATAACCGTTCTCCATACCTTCATCAAACAAGTAGGATTTTTCAGCAATATATGGATTGATCCAAGCACAGATTTTAAGGCCCTTTTCTTTCAGACGTGCAAGCATACCTTCCGGATCCGGGAACATTGCTTCATCCCATACGAAATCAGACCATTGGTATTCTTTCATCCAGAAGCAGTCAAAATGGAATACAGACAGCGGAAGATCACGTTCTGCCATGCCATCTACGAAATGATTCACCGTTGCTTCGTCGTAATCTGTTGTGAATGAAGTTGTCAGCCACAGACCAAAAGTCCATGCCGGTGGAAGCGCTGGTTTACCTGTTAATTTCGTATAATTATCCAGTACATCCTTTGGATTGTCACCACCGATAATAAAGTACTCCAACGTCTCGCCTTCTACGCTGAACTGAACTTTAGATACGTTCTCGGATGCAATCTCATATGATACGCGCTCCGGATGGTTTACAAATACGCCATATCCTTTATTGGACAGATAGAACGGAATGTTCTTATAGGACTGCTCACTGCTTGTACCGCCATCTTCATTCCAGGTATCTACGATTTGGCCATTTTTAACAAACGGTGTGAAACGCTCCCCGAGTCCGTAAACGTATTCACCAATGCCAAGATCAAGCTGCTCGCGGAAGTACGCTTCCTTGCTTGGGCCTGTAATATAACCAGCCGCTCGTTGACCGCTACCTGTAATCCGTTTTCCTCCATACAGGAAGCTAATGTCCCAACCGTTTGTTTTGTCGATTTGAACTTCCAGATTGCCGCTTTTCAAAACAGCGCCTTGTTCATTTTTTGAAATGTCAACGTTTGCATCTTGCGTGTTAAGCTCAAACTCTGGCCCTTTTTTCACTCCGCCCTTATGGTGATTCAAGGTTACACGAATAACGTTAGGCATAGGAGAACTGTAAGTTGCTTTAAGCAAAGTTCCGTTCAATGTGTCGCCTTTGCTACGAATATATTTAGTTGCCGCATATACGGTCAGAGAATCCCCTTTTTGCACAATATCACGAATATCAGTCGGGTTTTGAATGTGGTACCCTTCACGAGTCATCCAGAATCCATCAGTAAATTTCATGTTTTCTTTCCCCCTTTGGTTATATTATAATAATATTGATATTAATAACGAATTTCTTCTCTTATTTTGACTAAATATATCACGATTTTGATAATAAACATCCGTTTCTTGAACATCAACACCAATCTATGGAAACGATTACATTAATAAAGATACTAAAAGGAGAATCTGATATGGAACGTGAACGATTACGGGAAGACCGGATTCACGGCAATGCCATGTATCCCGTCAGTGTGTACCCGGATATTCAGCAACTGAATGGAGACAGCATTCTGGATTGCCACTGGCATGATGAAATGGAGTTCACCATGGTTACTCAGGGCTGTGCGGTCTTTCAGATTGATATGAACACCATTGAGGTTCAGGCTGGAGAAGCCATTTTTGTCAATCGAGGTGAGATTCATGCAGGTTATCTGAAGGGTGATGTTCCCTGTATATTCTCTTCCATTGTATTTAATCCGGAGCTGCTTGGCAGCCGTACCTTCGATACGGTACAGGAGAAATTTATCGGTCCACTGGTGCGCAAAACCGTAGTTCCCCCTTTTCATATCAAAGCAGATGAGGATTGGGGACAAGAAATTCTGGATCACCTGAAGCGTATATTTGCAGACCATGCTACCCGAACCGAAACGTGTGAAATGTCAACGAAAGCGTACCTGTATCTCATATTTGCCCGAATGTTCGAACATATGAGATCTGCTCCACTCAAAGGCACCGTGGCTACAGGGAGTCATGACAAGGTAGAGCGCTTGAAATCCGTGCTCGGATATATCCACAAGCGTTATCCTGAACCATTAAAGCTGAAGGAACTGGCCGATGAAGCCAATATGAGCGAAGGGCACTTCTGCCGTTTTTTTAAACAGATGGTGCAGAAAACCCCTATAGATTACATTAACTATTACCGCGTCCAACAGGCCTGTGTTCAGCTTGAGAATACGGATCACAAAATTGTTGATATCGCCATGGATGTGGGTTTTGAGCATCTAAGCTACTTCATCACTACATTTAAAAAGCATAAAGCCACCACACCTTCACAGTATCGAAAAATGTCCTATGAGAACGTAGGAATGGAGTCTGCCCTAGTTCAGGTGTAAAAGAAGAAGGTGCTCACAGCTCATCAGCTGCAAACACCTTCTTTATCAATTGGTGAATCACTTTTTCAGCGTCTTCCATGAAGTGTACTCATGTACGGAGAAACCGTTAAAGGACGCATGTACTGAAGCCATTTTTTCGACCAACTTTAATTGTGCTTCCATATAAGCAGATCCCTCTTCATAAAAAGTAATGAAGTCGCCTTCCTTACTTTGCTTTGTTTCCACGGCGATCGAGATCGTCTTGCCGAGCAGAGCTGCTTCTGCAAGTTCATCCTTCGCTACACTATAGATTGCAGTAGCTGTATCACGGTAAGCCATAATGGTGATGGAATCAAATTTGCGAATCATCCAGCTGCTTACGGCCATCGTGGAACCCGGAATTTTGTAGTTATCGAGCCAGAAAGGCAGATCAGCCGCTACCGGCATCTTCATCCGCGATGCTCGTTCAACAATGTACTCCACATTTCCTTGCCACTGGGTAATCACACTGGCCTGATTGGTTTTCCATTGTGGGTGCACATGTGGCTCAATATCCAGATGAATACCAGCAAATTTCTCATTGGACAACGCCTGCGCCTGATATGCCTCGATCCAGTCCAGAAAAGATGCAATCTGCTCCCGACTTTCCGTCAACCCCCAAGCTGATCTTCCGTCCATGACGTCAACCGCAATGTTCTTGGCTCTCGCCTGACGGATAAAACTTTTATACTCAGGAATCTTTATATCCCGGTTCATCTGCAGATAGATCGTATTGATCTTGTTCGCTGTAGCGTAATTCAACACCTCTTGAGGATTACTTCGGATCTGGGTGGTATCCCACACCCAGGTCGCTCTCACCGGTACATCAAGTTTTCCATGAATGGTTGCATAACTGTCAACTGAACCATCCGCAATGGCTTTGGAAGAACAGGCTGTACTCGCACACAGAATCAAACAACTCAGTAATAAGATAAAACGGTAACCCCTTTTGCTTTTCATATTTGTACACTCCCTCTGAAGTTATCAGCTCTGACGTGCAAATCTGGATGAAATTGTGTCGTTTCATATTCATTTAATGGAACCTTATTAAGTACGACGAATTTGGATTGCTTTTATATGCAATATCATCTTTAAGACTTACGACGAAAGAATCATATAACTATATTTCGGGGATTCGTAGTTCTGTATGTATAGTACTAAAGTCACAATTATTCTCTATTTTCTAAATTGACCCCTATTTCAGCGCGACTTCAGTCATTATTGTCATATGTGCACAAAGCTACAGAAGACCTAGAAAGCGTTTTCTCCTAAAATACACAAAAAAAACCGCCCTAAGGCGGCTTTATATGAAACCCTATTTAATGATGTCTAGTCGAAGTTTCCGTTCATTCATTACCCAAAGGAGCTACAGGTGTATTGTCAACCACTTCATCGAAAAGGGACACCAGTTCAATACCTTCTGCCGAGATCCGCACAAGACCCTTGTCGGACAAACGTAGTTCTGGAATTACAACCAGCGCGAGCAACGAAAGGGTCATGAACGCATTATTTAACGTACAGCCTGCGGACTGTAAAGCTTCACTGACTGCCGCGGATTGGGCTGCAACGACTTCGAAAGACTCGGTTGACATCAAACCTGCAATCCGCAACGGGAACTCAGTTACACCTGCTGTCGTCACCACGGCTACCCCACCTTGCATGCGAATGACACGGTTACCGGCTTCGGCCATCAGGGCATCATCATTACCTATAATCAACAGGTTGTGACTATCATGAGCCACCGTCATCGCAATTGCTGCAGGTGATGTGAAGCCGATGCCTCCAACAAGAGCAACCGCCCGATTCCCGGTTTGTTTGTGACGCTCCAATACCGCAATTTTGCATACTTCTCCTGAAGTCGAAACCACAACCTTGCCGTTCTCTACCGTGACAGGCAGGTGTTTTTCCTTCGTATCCACATGGTTCTCTGTGACATGAATGATTTTGGCACCAATCGTACCCTCTGTAATCGGTGCAGCAAGCTTCAGATCTTCTGGATGAATATTAGCTTCTAACTTCACCGTGTTCAGCGCTTCTTCCGGGTAAGTGAAGCTGTCCCATACCGCCGTCATTTTCCCGTTCTCGGCCACGACTTTCCCGGCAGCAATCGTCATGCCCACACGTACATCCACCAATCGGCCGTCCAGTAGAATAATATCGGCTATATTGCCCGGAATAACCGCACCAATATCGCGCGCAACACCGAAGCGCTCAGCCGTATTAATGGTGGCCATCTGGAAAGCCGTGACCGGCTTCACACCTTGGGAGATTGCGAGACGAACAACAAAGTCCATATGTCCTTCTTTGAGCAGGGATTCAGAGCTTCGGTCATCGGTCACCAGCATCATCCGGCGTGTATCCAGTCCAAGCTCCGTACAGGCTTTGATCGTCTCAGCCACATCATGCCATGCCGAACCTTGGCGCATCTTCGCGTACATCCCGAGTCGCAGACGTTCGACCACATCTTCCTTCGTCACACATTCATGATCCCCCGTAACTCCACTTGCTGCGTACGCAGGCAAACGCCAGTCATCTGCTGCCCAGGTGAAATGACCATCTGCCACTTTGCCAGCCCGGAGGGTCGCCTGGATCTCACCAATCATCGTCTCGTCTCCGTAAACGACACCAGGGAAGTTCATCACTTCCCCAAGGCCAATCATGTCCGGCCCCCAGGAAAGAGCCTCAGCCACCTCTTCAGGCCCAATATAAGCACCTGTTGTCTCCAGTCCTGGATGGGTGGAAGGCACACAGGAAGCCACCTGCATATAAGCAGCCATTGGTGTGGTCCGCGCTTCATCCAGCATCAGTCTCAGACCTTTGAGACCAAGCACGTTAGAGATCTCATGTGGGTCAAAGAAACCTCCGGTCGTGCCTGAAGGCAATACCGCTCTCGCAAACTCGGTGACTTTCATCTGTGTACTTTCAATATGGCAGTGTCCATCCAGCAAACCAGGAGCGATATACTTGCCGTTCGCTTCAATAATCCGGGTATGTTCTCCGATGGTGTGGCTTACATCTTTACCGACATAAGCGATTCGAGCTCCCTGTACAGCTATGGACATCTCAGGTAAAATCTCACCCGATATGACGTTTACCAGCGTACCTCCACGTATGACCAACGTCGCCGGCAAATCTCCCCGTGCTGTAGCGACCAGATCCGGTACACAATCAGCCATAAGTGGCCGTTCAAAAGATGATTTGTTCATATTGTTGCCTCCTTTAATAAACGATCCAAAAAAATATATTGTTACGATTATATGAGTCCGGTCCTCATGTGTAAAGAAAAATCACATCTATTGTGCTTGAATACAAATTATCAAGTCATATTTATCCACGGGATCCAATCCTTACGTATTGACGGTAGGTATTTTCATTCTTCTCTCGTTAAGTTAGCTTCTTCCGGATATATGCATCATATACAGAAAAGGCTCCCGTTCCATCGAACGGAAGCCTTTTTTATGAATATGAACTTGCTATGTCAGTCCATCTGTGCAGCAGCTACCTTGTCAAGATCATACCATTCTTCCGACTGGGCGGTAATGAACGGACTCGGTGTGCCCACACAGTAAACGTGCAGCAGATGCATCGCTCGTGTGCAAGCCGTATAGAACAACTTGCGTTCATGCTCCCGGGCATACTGCTCCGCAGAGCCGTCATGGATCAGGACAGCATCGAATTCCACACCTTTGGCCAGATACGCCGGAATGACATGAACACCCTGCTCAAAAGCCAGTGTCGTTTTCTTGATTAACTTCGGTGCTGTGGGTAATGCCTTACTCAATGCAGCATGTACGTCTCTGCTCTCTTCGGCGGTCTTGCAGATGACAGCGACTGATTCATACCCTTCTTTAATCAAGTGCTGAAGGTCTGTCGTGATGACGTTCATATGGCGCTCGGTATCAGAAGAAACGATCACTTTAGGCTTCTCGCCGCTACGGTTAAATGGAATAATCTCTTCTCCACCAGGCACCATGCCACGGGTAAACTCCACGATCTCCCGGGTAGATCGATAACTTCTGGTCAGCTCAATCACTTCCGTATTATCTGGACCGTACAGATTAGTCAAAGGTCCTGTTCCACTAAGCACGGAAGAGTGGGCATAGATTGCCTGATTGAAGTCACCCAGTGCAGTTATTTTCGCCCGTGGGAACAATCTCTTCATAAATGCCAACTGAAACGCAGAATAATCCTGGGCTTCATCAATAATGACATGACGAATATTGGAGTTAATATGGAATCCAAGCATAAGCTCACGCAGGTACAAGTATGGCGTAATATCTTCATATGCCAACTCCTGAAGCTTCAATCTGCGTAAAGTCATCTGACCCATTTCATCCCATTGAGCAGGCAACGCTTCGTCACCCAGCAATCGCTCCATCTGAGCCTGATCGGTGAACAGATGAGCATATAATTGTCTTATATCAACGAATCGCAAAGACTTGATCCATTTCCGCAACGGTTTAAGTCGGTCACTGACCACCATACGTGCCAGAATTTCTCTTTCCTGCTCGAAGTCATTAAACGTATGGGTCTTTCCTTTTTGCTTGCGCTTCAACCGCTGATAGGCACGTTGCAGATCCTCCGGTTCCATCAGATCAAGTTGCTGATCGACCCAAGGCGCATCCAGTTCACCTTTACCAAAGGCAGACAGTTCTTTCAGCATCCAGTCTCGCAACATCTCCAGTCGGCTGACCAGCTTAACGGATGACTCAAAACTGTAGAATTTCTCAGCCATAGCCTCTGACGTGACAATCGCGCGGCCCTGGAAGCGAACGGGCTTGAATTTCATACCACCTGACAGCATGCTCTCCTTATAACGCGTGATAACTTTCAGGAAAGATTCCGATGACTTGAACTGGATGCTGGACATGCGAACATCGTAATCGGGATCTTCCGTCCCCGTAAGTACATATTCGAGCTGAATAAACGGATCTTCCAGTTGATATTCACGACCCAAACGGCGCTCCAGATATTCCTGGAAAGTCGTCTGCAACATGTTTTCCTCTCCAAGCTCAGGCAGTACCGTGGAGACATAACTGTTGAACATTGGATTCGGTGAAAAAAGAACCATCTGATCCGCTTGCAGATGCTCGCGGTATTTATAGAGAAGATAGGCCACACGCTGAAGCGCAGCGGATGTTTTGCCACTGCCGGCTGCGCCTTGCACAATGAGCATACGTGTCCGGTCATTGCGAATAATCCGGTTCTGCTCCTTCTGAATGGTCGCTACAATACTCTTCATCTGTGCATCCGAAGTTCGACTAAGCACAGCCTGCAACAACTCATCACCAATCGTAACTCCCGTGTCAAACATGAAGCGAATACGTCCGTCCCGAATGACAAACTGCCGCTTCATTTCTATATCACCGCTGATCTCCCCGCTTGGTGTATGATACGTAATCGGGCCTGGTGCCCCGTCATAATAGAGGTTGGAGATCGGTGCACGCCAGTCGTATACCAGAAAGGATTCTTCCTTCTCGTCCAGCAACGAGGCAATACCCAGATAAATGCTTTCTGCATTCGGATACCCGTCTTCCTTGAAATCAATCCGGCCAAAATACGGTGAATGATGCAGTCGTTTCATTTTGTCCAACGCTGCCGCTGTATTTAGATGGCTGCGCTCCCGATCGGACAGTACCTGTGACTGCTGCCGCATGCTGGTTGAAGTCTCTCCGACATCATCCGCTTCACTGAAGTTCATCGTAACTTCGTCCCAGAAGTCTTTTCTCATCCCAACCACTTCGTCACGGAAGGAGCCTACTTCATCTTCTAACGTTGTGATCTTGCGCTCAATCTGATCGGTTACCATGTTGACCCGTTGCTGTTCTTCACTCCACTGCTGCTCTGTACTCATATGTTAATAGCCCCTCTTTCCCCGGATTGTGTCCTCAAAATCCCATTTGACAAGCCCGAAAAGGCAATGGTATAATTATTAGAAAGTAAACATTTTGATTATATGTTAATTAGTTCTAATTTTCCGAAAACCATTTTTTATTGTACCAGTGACAACGTCCCGATGCAAGCGGAGGCGTTTTTTGTTGTTTTCATCTTCATTATTACCCAATCAACAGGTCCTCAACTGACTTAGCTACTCCCGCCTACTTTCGTAATTCTTCAATCGTCTCTTTCCAGCGTGTAATTGCTCCAAGTTCATCTTTTAATTGAAAGGTAATTCCTGAAGTGATCTCCGCATATGGCGCGTGATCCACACGTACGTGGAGCACTTGTGCTTCAAAACGATCTCTCGGATGAACAGCCCCCTTCATCTCAGGCAGCCGTTCTACTTCTATAGGGATATGCAACAATCGATGTCCTTGAACCGCAATCAAGGTAGCCTTGCCTGTTTTGCTCATGTTCATACTGGTCTGTGTACCTGGCCATAGAGCCAGTCTAAGTTGATTCGGATTTATCGCAATCACTTCCCCCAAACTAATCATCGCCTGATGCGGCCACTGATCCTCAGATACGGTCAGCAGTTGCATGGCTTCATGCTGTTTATGCTCCAGATTTGTCCCACTCAACCATTCCATTAGTTCAGCGTCCAATTCCTCTATAATCATGTCTTTATCCCTCAGTTCGTTAAAATTCATTCATGCCCTTCAGCCCTATGTATGACAAAACAACCCGGACACGATTGTCCGGGCAATGTTGTAGTTCCATTGTATCTGATCACGAAGCAGATACGCAATTCGTTATCAAGGCCACTTGAGCCAATTCAAAATTTTGTCCTGTGATTCTTTGTCTTCACTGGCGCTATGCACATGTTCGGCAAGTCGATTCAAACGTTCCAGTTGATATCCGTAATCATAGATCGCAGCAGCCACGATCGACAATCGTAACATCCCTTCCTTGTCGATATCAAACTGGGTGATCGCCTGCTCCATGAAACGGTCATTATCCAATACAAACTGTGCGGCCTCTTCCCCATTAGGTTTCAGCTTATCCTCGAACTTGAGCAGTGCATGCTCATGGAATTTGATAACCAGTTCAAGATGTGAGTCAAAAAACTGATCCATGGCCGTTGTCCGCGGTGCCTGGAAGTAGTGACGTTCCACCGAATCCAGCACCTCATACCCTTTTTGCAGACTCAGCAGCATTTGTTTGTAGACCACCATCTGCCGAGTTTCGCTGAATTTCGAACGTTTCATCTTTTTCTGTTCCTCTTCGAACAAGTTATACTTGTCGGACAGAGACTTAATGGAGCCGCCCAGGTTGCTTTTCTCCTCCCGGAATACAACTTCCTTAATCTCATCCGAGATCGAGGTTCGCAGAAGCAATGACATACCGCTGAATACACTATGGATCTGCTTCACGAACTGAACCTTCGGTTTCGGAGGAAATACGGTAATGTTGATGAGAAACGCCGATACAATACCAACCAGTGTCAACAGAAAACGATTGAGTGCAAAATGCCAGTCACCCGAGGCTTCCATAATGGATACAACTGTGACCAGTGTCAGGCCAACCGTCTCACCCATATTCAATTTAAGACAAATCATGATGACTAGTACAATAATTAATCCAACGGCGATTGGCTCATTGGACAATACCATGCCTCCCACCAGGGCCACAATCGCTCCCAGCGTGGTCGTTTGCAACTGATCCAGGAAGTATTTCCAGGAACGATAGATCGAAGGCTGCATGGCGAATATGGCCGCGATTGCGGCAGGCACGGGAGATTGCGGGTTCAAGAACAGGCTGCTTAGGTACAGGGCAAGCGTGACCGCGATCCCCGTCTTAAGTACACGTGCACCAAACGACATGGTGGTGACCCCTCCTCTTTACCGAACCTTTAATTTTACATTTGATGATCATGTTCATTATTACCCCATATTTCTTTTTTTGCCTGAATTCATTCAGGAGAACGATTTATTGTACCATGTAAGGTGTTCCGTTGCCATGCCATAAGTCAGAGGCATTATGAAACAATTCGTTTATGTATGTTAATACACATTATTAACCCAAAAAGAAGCAAATCTTCAAAATGGATTTTCGCCACTTCAAAGATTCGCCTCCGTTACTTGGTATACGCTGTGGAACGCATGCTTATTGTGTCTGCTTAGCGGTCCGTGCCCTCCCATTCCCTTTTGAACTGTTCCACGAACTGCACCATATAATCATGTCGCTGTTCCGCCAGTTCCTTGCCATAGGAAGTATTCATCAGATCCTTGAGCTTAAACAACTTCTCGTAAAAATGATTAATCGTTGTGCTGCGCCCATTGCGATATTCCTCACGGGTCATCTGCTCCCGTGGGGGAAGGGACGGATCGTACATCTCGCGCCCTCTGGCGCCTGAAAAGGCAAAGGTTCGCGCGATCCCAATCGCACCCAGTGCATCCAGACGATCCGCATCCTGTACAACCTGCGCTTCGAGCGAACTGACTGCAGGGCGCTGCCCTCCCGCATATGAGATAGTGCTAATAATACCCACAACCTTATTACGTATATCCGGGTCAAGAGGCTGGGTATCCAGCCAGTCATTCAGTTTGGCCATCCCGGCTTCCAAGCTCTCATTCAGCTTCTCATCCGGTACATCATGTAATAATGCAGCCAGTTCGCAGACAAATGGATCTGCACCCATGCGGTGAGCGAGTTCAACCGCAAGTGCCGTTACCCGTTCAATGTGCGGCCAGTCATGACCATCACTATGCTTGGATGAGTCCCCTTGAACAAAGGATCGGGCGGCGCGCAGAACGGTCTCTCCTGCCGTTATTCCATCTATCTCTGACATCTTACGATTCCCCGCCTTCACGGGCCTGTTCACGTGGAATACGCCGAGCTACACCCGTCTTAACAGCTGCTTCAATCACGCGACTGCGCATCGATTTGACCACTTTATCATTGAACACACTGGGAATAATATAATAGCGTGTACGCTCTTCGTCCGTAATGGCCGAGGCAATCGCTTGAGCGGCTGCCAGCTTCATTTCTTCATTAATTTCGGTGGCTCGGCAATCCAGAACCGCCCTGAAGATGCCCGGGAAACATAACACGTTGTTGATCTGATTCGGATAATCCGATCGTCCTGTTGCCATTACCGCTACAATGTCTTCCACCAAGGCAGGCATAATCTCAGGTACCGGGTTGGCCATCGCAAACACGATTGGATCTTCCGCCATGGTCTGCACATCTTCGCGAGTTAACAGATTCCCACGGGACAGGCCAATGAACACATCGGCTCCACGAATGACATCACGCAGCGAGCCAGTCTCCAGTTCGGGATTAGTACGAGCTGCATAATCACTCCAGACTTCATTCTCATAGGTTTGTGTCCGTACAATCGCACCATCACGATCGACACCTATAAGCCGGCTGGCTCCGGCGGACAATAATATATTGCTGCATGCTACACCTGCTGCACCGATACCGCAGACCACAATCTTCACATCATCAATGGACTTGCCCACCAGTTTGAGCGCATTGATCAGGCCGGCATATAACACAACCGCTGTGCCATGCTGGTCATCATGAAATACAGGAATGTCCAATTCCTCATTCAGACGACGTTCAATTTCGAAACAACGCGGTGACGAGATATCTTCCAGATTAATACCGCCAAAACCAGGTGATATCGCTTTCACAGTACGTATGATCTCCTCGGTATCCTGTGTGTCCAGGCAGATGGGGAAAGCGTCCACACCTGCAAACTGTTTGAATAACATCGCTTTACCTTCCATAACGGGCATCGCTGCACGAGGACCGATATTACCAAGTCCAAGCACCGCACTGCCATCCGATATGACAGCCACTGTATTCCGTTTAATTGTCAATGAGAAGGCTTTGCCGGGTTCTTCTGAAATGGCTGAACATACACGTGCCACATCCGGAGTGTACACACGTGACAGATCTTCCCGGTTGTGAATCGGGGTCTTTGGTGTTACTTCGATCTTACCACCCAGATGAAGCAGGAATGTCCGATCCGATACGTTAATAATGGACACACCTTTAAGCTGGCGTACCCCTTCTATAATTTTACTGTTATCTTGTGCATCTGTAACTGCGACCGTCAAGTCGCGCACGCTTACATCCTGATTGGTGGAAATCACGTCGATGGCAATGATGTCTCCTCCAGCTTCCGAGATGGCCGAGGCCACTTCGCCAAACTTGATATCCTTAGTTGTCATTTCCAGTCGAATAATAATGCTGTTACCATCCAGATTTCTTTGATTCATTTCCATTCCTCCCAGACTGAAAGTCTTGAGTTACATGTTACGTGTTTGTCTTCGCTGCGCGGACACGTTTATCCTTTATCTTGTCCAGAAAAAGTGGTTCAACAGCCAAATACATAAAATAAAAAAGATGCCCTGAACACCAATGTCAGGCGTTCAGGGCACTCTTTTTGTATCTTAACTCCGTTGATAAAGCAAGGATGAACCTATATTATTTCCGGGCAGCCGGTCTGCGAAGAACACAAATGTCATAAGGCTTCAAGCTGAGACTTGCTTCCACAGCATCACCACTGAGCAGATCGGTATAGGACTGTCCATCTAGTTCAACCAGCTTCTCATCTGGTGTGTAGTTCTGTACAAACACATAATCAGCTGTACCATCTGTACGCGTATGTGCCGTTGTTCCGGCAGGCAGCTCTGTTTCAAGTCCACGCTCAATGTTCAGGTCAGCGATTAGTTTTGCATAGAAATCATCATAGAATGGTGCTTTCAGACGAGTCGCTACGTAATATGCTTTTCCTGAACCCAACTGGTTAACCGTCAATGCCGGACGTCCGGCATAGAAGTCAGAACGGTACGTAGCCAGGGACTTCGCGCCTTCCAGATGAATCAGATCACACAGTTCAATTGCATCATACGCTGTATTGAGCTGAAGCTCATTGCCCTTCTCCGGGATGATTCCGTTCAGATCACGATCATGTAATCCGTCAATTTCCTCGGACCAGATGCCAAGTGTCTTACGCAGTGGACCTGGGAATCCACCCAGGAAACACAGATCGTTTTCGTCAACAATACCAGACCAGTAAGTGGCTACAAACGTACCGCCTTGTTCTACAAACTTCTCAATGCGTTCCCCGACACCTTCACGTACCAGATAGAGCATTGGAGCAATCAGCAGCTTGTACTTGGACAGATCTGCATCCATATCGATAACGTCTACAGCGACTCCCTTTTTCCAAAACGCTTCATAATGCTCTTCCACGGTCTGCTCATACTTCACACCGATATTACGCGGACCCTGGGAATCATTAACGGCCCAGCGATTTTCCCAATCAAAGATGATTGCAACTTCTGCCGGAACCGCTGTTCCTACAATGGCTTCCATGCCTTCAAGAGCCGTTCCTACGTCGGTAACATCTTGGAACACTCGAGTGTGTTCCGTTCCTACGTGGTCTACCACCGCACCATGAAGTTTCTCACTGGACCCCCGGCTCTTTCTCCACTGGAAGTACTGAACACTATCGGAACCGTGTGCCACAGCCTGGAGAGAAGAGAGCAGATGCATGCCAGGTTTTTTCAGCTTGCTGACATCTTGCCAATTCGTCGAACTTGGAGTACTCTCCATCAGCAAGAACGGCTGACCGCCTTTGATGGAACGAACTATATCATGCATCATGGCGATCCGGGATGCCTGTTTCGCGTCGTCATCTGCATCATGCCAAGTCGGATAACTGTCCCAAGAGAGGAAATCCAGAATATCGGCGAACTTCCAATAGTTCAGACCACCATAGAATTCCATCAGGTTGGTTGTGACTGGCAGATCAGGATTCTGAGCTTTCAATGGTTTCGTTTCATGCACGATAAAATCAGCTGTCTGATCCGTAACGAAACGGCGCCAATCCAGATTCATCGCGTGTACCTGTGTCTCACCGTGTGGAGCCGGAGATTCCACCTGACTCCAGTCTGTAACCGTATGGCTCCAGAATGTAGTCCACCACGAATGGTTCAGTTCATCGAGTGTTTTATACTTCTTCTGAACCCAACCACGGAACGCTTCCTGACAATAATCACAATGACAGTCTCCGCCGAACTCATTCGAGATATGCCAGCCGATTACAGCCGGATGATCCGAATAACGTTCTGCCAGTTTTGTGTTGATCGCAGTAACCTTCTCACGGTATACCGGGGAAGTATAACAATGGTTGTGACGGAAGCCATGCAGATTGCGGACACGATTCTCGGATACGCGGAGCACTTCCGGGTACTTCGCGGACATCCAGGCAGGTCTGGCACCACTTGGTGTAGCGAGGAATGCATAGATGCCGTTTGCTGCAAAACGATCCAACACTTGATCCAGCCATTCAAATGTGTATACGCCCTCTTCCGGCTCAAGGGATACCCATGAGAAGATACCAATGGACATTACGTTACACTTGGCAAGCTTCATCAAGCGAATATCTTCTTCCAGAATTTCAGGATAGCGGAGCCATTGCTCCGGGTTATAGTCTGCGCCATGCAACATGTGCGGGGCTTTGGAACTTACGGGTGCATATTTGTATGTCATAAGGACAACTCCCTTGCTTTTGAATTACAATTTTTATTGAATGCAACGATATTCACGACTCAAATTACCCAGCATTGCCTTGCACGACTTCATATTCTCAACAGATACCTCTTGTGAACCTGTATGATATTACACGTATGTCACGACATCTGATTCTTCTGCAATAGCGAGCGCTGTAAACGATTCCAACTTGCGACCTTTAAAATCAAACATGGTGAGGTTGCCCCAGTTATTCGGATGTCCGACGGACCATTCTTCTTTGCTTGGTATCCAGGCAGGTTCCCAATAATAGAATCCGTGCCCCAAATCACCAGGAACTTCACGGATAATCTGCAATAGATCCTTCAGATATTTGGTCTGTCCCTCTACACTTGCAGGGTATCCAGGTAACAACATATCTTCCTGATTCAAAATCCATTCAATGCCTTCCGGCTGCTCCAGCGTCCATGGATAAGCGGTTTCAACTACATTGATCGGTTTGCCATAACGCTCAGCCAGATCATGAAGATTATCACGTAACGCATCAAGTGTGCCATGCCACCATGGATAATACGAGAGACCAATGATATCAAACTCCACACCCAGTGCTTCAAAGCGATCGTAAAACTTGCGGCTCTCGGCGTTATCTCCACCACGATCAATATGTATCATGATCTGAATATCCGCGTCAACGGATTTGACCGCAGCAATTCCGTACTTCACAAGACCTGCAAAACGCTCCCACTGTTCATCCGTATCATGCTCTTCTCCACCGACACGCCCCTCATTCCACAACATGCCTGGCGTAATCTCATTGCCGACCTGCACCATGTCTGGAAGCGCATCGTGTTCCTTCAACATTCTCAGAACGTCAGCCGTATACATGCATACCGCACGTTGAAGCTCTTCATAGGACAGATTCTCCCATGCTTTCGGCTTCCATTGATTGGCTGGATCAGCCCAGCGATCCGAGTAATGGAAATCGAGCAAAAATTTCAAGCCCTGTTCCTTGATCCGTTTGGCTACCTCCACTGTCCGCTCCAGATTGCAGAATCCACCAACAGGATCATTCCAGATTCGAAGTCGTATCGCGTTAGCGTCATTAAACTTCAGGATGGACAGCAAGTCTTGTTCCTTGCCATCCACATCACTATAGCTCCCGCCATGCTGCTCGATCTCATCCATAAAAGACACATCCATTCCCAGAATGAATGTCTTTTCCGTCAAGTTGCTCACTGTATCAACCTCCATTAATTTGGGATACAGGCTCAGCCTTTAACTGAGCCCAATGTCATACCTTTGACAAAGAAACGTTGCAGGAAAGGATACACAATCAGGATCGGTGCACTTCCGATGAATATCTGAGCTGCCCTTACCGTGGTTTGAGAGAGAGCTTCCATTTCTTTTGGATTCATGCTCATGCTACTCATATCACGTCCAATAATGACCGTTTGCATAAATGTAGCAAGTGGGTAATCCTTGGCGTTATTCATATAGAGCAAGCCATCAAACCAGGAATTCCAGTGGAACACCATACTGAACAATGCAATGGTTGCAATGGACGGCATCGAAATGGGAAGGAAGATACTGAACAATGTTCTGAAATGGTTAGCTCCATCCATCAGCGCTGCTTCCTCCAGCTCTTTTGGAATACCGCGGAAGAAGTTCAGCATCAGAATGACAAGGAATGTGTTAACTGCCCCTGGGAGAACCAATACCCAGAAGGAATCCATCAACCCGATCTTCTGGATAACCATATAGAATGGCACCAGGCCCCCGTTGAAAATCATGCTGAATACAAAAATCCAGGAGTAGATTGTTCTGCCTTTGAACTCACTGTTCTCTTTGGACAACGGATACGCCGCGAGGAACGTAATCAGCAACGTAATGGCTGTACCGATCACTGTACGTAGAAGTGAGATCCAGAGCGAGTTCAAGAAAATTGGATTGTTCATCGTTTTTTTGTATGCCTCAAGTGAGAAACCTACGGGCCAGAGATTGACCAGATTGGCATCGGCAGCAGCCTTTGTACTAAAGGATACTGCCAGTACATGAATCATCGGTACAATACACATGATGGCGACCAAAATCAGAAAGCAGGTATTGACTATATTAAACACGCGATAAGGCAATGATTTATGATACATCGTGGTCCCTTCTTTCTCTGTTCATTCGTTTAGAATATGCGGTATCCAGCGTATTTTTTGGCTAAGCTGTAAGATACAAGAATCAAGATCATACTAATGACCGATTTGAATAATCCGATCGCGGTTGCAAACCCCATCTCACCATTTTGCATTGCGGAACGATATACAAATGTATCAATGATGTCACCCGTTTGATATACGAGCGGGTTATACAAGTTGAAAATCTGGTCAAATCCGGCATTCAGTACGTTACCAAGTGCCAGTGTTCCTACAACCATCAGCATCGGCACAAGCGAAGGGATTGTAATGTGCAGTGTCTGTTTCCAGCGTCCTGCTCCGTCAATTTCCGCTGCTTCGTACAATGCTGGATTAATTCCGGCAAGGGCAGCCAGAAAGACAATCATGTTATAGCCAAATTCTTTCCACACATCTGTCAGAATGACCGTAGATCGGAACCAACTGTTGTCTCCCAGGAAAAAATATGGTCCGAGTCCGAAGGTTCCCAGAACCCGGTTAACCAAGCCGCCTGTTGACAACAGATCTATCAAAATCCCGCCCAGAATGACCCAGGACAAGAAGTGAGGTAAATAGACAAGCGTTTGAATCGTACGCTGTATAGCCATCTTGCGAACCTCATTCAAAAGAATGGCAAAAACAAATGGAACAAATAAATTAAAAATCAGTTTAAGTACAGCAATAATCAATGTGTTCCAGATGACCTGTAAGCTGTCTTCACGTTCAAACAAATATCTAAAGTTGTCCAGCCCAACCCATTCAGAACCGCTAATCCCAAGCCATGGCTTGTAGTTCTGGAATGCCATAATAATCCCGCCCATAGGCACATAACTGAAGATAATCAGAAAGATAATGGCTGGCAACAGCATAACGTGGAATGGCCAAGTGCGTTTCAAAGTTCTCATGATTGCTCCCCCTGTATTTCTTCCTACTCAAGTACTCCCTGAGTGGCTTATAATGCGATTATATCAACCTTTTACGGGGTCCAAACAGCACATAAAAGCAATATAAATGGCACAAATTCAACCACTTTGCCTTAGCTTAAATAAACAAAAAAAAGCGCACAGACGAGTATCATCTGTGCGCCGTTTAAAACTATTTTTTCACACTGTCATACCATTCGTTAACCTCTTGCGTGATCTGGTCACCGCCACCCGATTTCCATGTTTGTACAAAGGTATCAAACGCATCAGCCGGATTTTTGCCATAGATAATTTCGTTAAATGCTTGATTCTCGATTTTGTTCAGATAGTCCAGCTTCGATTTCATCGTCTGTGTTGTTGGACCTGTGAACATGTTTTTGAAGGAAATTTCTTCTTGGCTCAGCAATACTTTCGCAGCAGCAGGGGTTTCCTTACCATAGTTCACGGCAACATCTTTTTCGAGCTTGGTTTCAGGCTCTTTGCCGTCCGCTAAGTTCAGAAGTGCTTTCATCTGGGCATCTGGAATACGAGCACCGTCACGAACAAGCAAATAACGTACAACGTTCACGTATCCGCCTTCGATCTCGTCAATCGGCATTTGTTTTCCATCTGCATCCAATTGGTAGTCATAACCTGCAAACAAACCGTTATCATAAGGGCTGCCTGGTGCCGGGTCTGCATAATTATCAAACAGGTAGTTCTGGTACGTAAAGAATGCTTCTGGGTGTGCCATATCTTTTTTGATCAATGTAACACCGTTAACGAACTGTGTTCCGTGACGCATCGCTTTTCCTTCAGGACCGGTAGGAATTTCAATTGGTTTCCATACCGCACTCGGTACATTTTTCACTGTATCGAGAAGTGGCCACCCACTCATCCAGTAAGGTCCTGGAATAATGCCGGCAGTTCCTGCAACTGCTGGCTCTGCTGTTTTGTTCTCATCCCATAGAGCTGCTTCCTGTGGAATATACCCTTTTTTAAGCCACTCGCTCAATTTGGTCAGACCTTGCTTCATACCCGGATTAATGGAGCCATACTCCAGCTTGCCATCCGAAGCCAGATTCCATTGTTGGGGTAAGGTGCCATATGCACCAAAGATCCAGGATACATCTCCCATCCATGTGTTCATGGATGTTTTGAAACCAACGCTGAGCGGAGTGACTTTATCAGGAGCCAAGCCGTCAGGGTTATTATTCTTAAATGCTTCCATCACTGCTTCCAGTTCGTCGATGGTTTTTGGTGCTTTCAGATTCAGCTTGTCAAGCCAATCCTGGCGAATCCAGAGTAAGTAATCATTGTTGTATGCGTAGTCCAGAACAGGGATACCCATTCTTTTGCCATCACGACTATATTGGTTCCAAACGTTAGGATCTTGCTCCATCGCTTTTTTCCATGTGTCTGAAGCATATTTGTCGAACAGTGGACCGACTTCTTCGTACATGCCAGAGTCGATCAAGTCTTGAGCAACGAGATTGTCCGCACTACCAATCGTCACGATATCTGGCATTTCCTGTCCAGAGGACATAGCCAGACGAAGCTTAGTTGCAAACGCACTGTTTGTGTCTGTTACTGACCAGAGCGCACTGACATTAATCCCGAATTTTTCCTTGGCCCACTTGGTTGCCACGTTATTTTCCATGGATTCGCCATTTTTAAACTTCAGCTCAGGATCGATTCCCCATGCTGTTGTAATGGTTACTTCCGGATCATACTTTTCTTTGTATTCGTTTTGGGTTCCAGATGTACTTGGTGTTGCACTATCTCCGCCCCCACTGCCTCCTGAACATCCTGCAAGAACGACAGTTAGACTCAGCGTTGTAGCGAGAAGCGTCAAGAATCTCTTTTTTGTTGATTGCGCTCTCATGTTGTTCCCCCTTAAATCGTTTTGGTTACCCTTTCATTATAGGCTGACCAGGCCTTTGAGCCTATGATACGAAATCAAGATTTCTGCACCTTTGCCAACCTATATTCTGGAATGTTGTTGTAATTATGCCTGATCCCGAAATTCATTGGGTGTCATACCATAATGCTTTTTGAACATTTTGCTGAAATATTGCGGATTTTGATAGCCAAGTTCACTCGTAATCTCGTATATTTTTTTGTTGCTATTCTTAAGCAGATACAGAGCACGCTCCATGCGCATACGAATCATGTAGTCCCCAAGACCTTCCCCTGTCTCTGCCTTGTAAATTTTCGATAGATATACGGGGTGTAAATATACCTTGTCCGCAATCATCTTCACTGACAGATCCTGTCCTGCATCTCTTGTCACCAGTTCCTGAACCTGCTTGATCACATGTCTGCGGCTCTGCACACCCTCCTGATCCGACAATTCCTCCTGCAGTTTGGACAGCATCTCTGTTGCCCAGCGCCGCAGCTTCTCGGGGGATTGGATCAACTGATGAGCAAGGAGCAGATCGAATCCCGCATGATCAATTTCATGTACCAGATGCCCCTGTTTATGGGCAATATACATGAATGCATTGGTTACCGACAGATACATCTCGTACACATGTTCTCGGGACAATCGCACCTGTTCTGCAGCATCAAAGACCGTGTTCAGCTTACGCGCCGCCGCTTCCCATTGCTTGGTCTCAAGCAATTGCGGAAGTACAGGCGGTTTATACAGCTCTTCAAGCGCTTGCGTCGCATCATTCTCCGGACGTTTACTGAGTGCCTGATCCATGTCCATGTATATAATCTTGTGTTCTTCCGGCCCGGAAAGGACAAGGGAACCCAGACTTTTGCGATAAGCTGCTGTCAATTCATTAAAGGGAAATGAAGGTGTAACCACCATGGATAGATCTCCCTGCAAATATCGAATGACATGCTCACGGAAAGTTTCAGCCGATTGGCTCAAAGTCTCCAAGTTCATATGTGGGGATTCGCTCTGTTCTTGATTCTGCAAAAACATCACCAGACACTCATGGGGTCCGCGACCAAACCATACGTTAAATTGCTCTCCAAGCACTTCCTCTGCAATATTACCTACCGCAAAATCCATCAAATCCAGAGACTGCTGATCCATTGATGAGAAACGTCCTGTCAAGCGAATGAGCATCATTACAACGGATTGTTCCGGATCAATATGAATCTCATATTGTTGCAGTTGTTCCCGAAGTGCCCGCGCCGTGATCTCACGACCCAGCAGCAGATCATGCATGAGATTTTCCCGTAAAATTTTATAGTCAGACTTCCGACTGTATAAGAGCCGGTGATATTTGTCGAATTCATCCCACTCATCGCGAAGAGATGTGATGGCTGCCGACACAGAACTCATGAATTCATCATCGTTTACAGGTTTCAGGATATAATCCGCTGCCTGCAATTGAATGGCTTTTTTTGCGTAATCAAAGTCACTGTGACCAGTCAGCAAAATACAGCGGATATGAGACCAGCGTTTGCTTACCTCTGCAATGAGATCGAGTCCCGACATGCCAGGCATGCGAATATCGGTTACCACGATATCTACTGCATTTTCCTCCATAATCTCCAGCGCTTCTTTACCCGAAGCGGCACGAAGCACAGTCGTTACTCCAAGCTCTCCCCAGGGGATCGTAAGTTCCAGACTTTCTGTTACATACGTTTCATCATCTACTAGCAGTATATCTATCAAGCCAGTCACTCCCTATCTCGTTCATTCTGCAATTCATTCAATAATTCATCATGCTCCAGACATTTCAGAGGCTCATCCTTCGTTCTCCAAAAGCAATTCCCGTTCAGCAGGCCACGACAGTGTAACCCGTAATCCACCAAGTTCCGATTCCGTTATATCAAGCCCTGCCTGCTCCCCATATCGAAGCTGGAGTCTCTGATTCACATTCCACAAGCCACAGCCCATCTCCTGATCCATTGTTCCCCTGAGCTTATTCAGAAGCGCCTCACGTGCCTCATGTGTCATGCCTTGCCCATCATCTTCAACCACAAGAACCATGACACCGCCCTGTTTTTCCCCGGATACTCTTATTTCTCCGGCTTCCGCATCCGCTTCGATACCGTGAATCACCGCATTCTCCACTAGTGGTTGCACGATGAGCGGCGGCACCTCCTGTCTTAACATCTCATCCGACAGATCAATCTTGTAATGAATCCGGTCCATACGCATCCGTTGGATCTCCAGATAACAGCTGACAAATTCAATCTCTTCTGTCAACGGTACTACGTCTCGCTCCTGTCTTGTCGTATACCGGTAATATCGCGATAGATTATGCGACATCGCTACAACAGCGTCCATACGCTTCAGCTTCGCCATACTCGTAATGAAGGAGAAACAATTATAGAAAAAGTGCGGGTTAATCTGAGATTGCAGCTGCTTCAACCGAGCTTCACGCACATGAATCTGTTCCAGATAAACGTGTTCAAATAACTGCTGAATCTGCTCCACCATCAAGTTGAACCGTTCGGACAGAAAACTGAATTCATTGCGGCCCTTCGGCTTAATCCTCACTGAATAATCTTCCTGCTTCAACCGCTGGAACCCGCGAATGAGTTGTTTCACTGGTACCTGCACCTGAACATAGAACAAGTACGCCACACCAAAACTCATTAACAACAAACAAATCATGGATGAATAGAACAGCATATTCGATTGATGAATGGGCTTCAGAATATCTGACAGGGGCATATAGTCTACCAAATACCAGCCGGTTGTACTGGATTTCACGGTATTGACCATGTAGGGCTCGTTCCCGATCACTACTGTACGATTATCAACGTCCTGAAGTTTATGGGCGGACAGTTCTTCCATCAACTGATTCGTTAATGAACGATCTGAAGTCCGATTATAGATAACACCCGACTCTTCTCGGAAATAGAAGGGATCATGCCTGCCATCGTCTTTGAATTTGTCGAGCATATCCCGAATGTTGTCACTATCAAACTCCAGTTTAATAATCGTTTCCGCATGATTAGCCGGGTCTTTAATGCCGTACGGAGATACCGTAATCCAGCTAAACATGAACCGATCATCTTCCCCATCCTGAATTTTGCGTACATCCCAGCCGGAACTGATATTCTCTCTTAGGGCTTGTTTATCGTAAGAACGTGCATCCCTTTCGGAAACCACCCTGCCCAACGAAGGGGAATACAGATATAATTTCGTGGCCCAATTGGATGAGCTTTCCTGAATACTCAGCTTATTCTGAATACGTTTGACCAAGTTGATCGCATCCAGGTCAAAGTAGTTACTGTCCGCGTAGATTCGCCGGAAGCTGGCAATATCAGGATCATGTATGAGCAGATTTGGCCATGAGGATAACAGTTCGATGTGTGTGTTCACTTGATTTTGGAAAAATTCAAGCTGGTTACTATTCGACCGATTCAACTCATCTCTGAGAACTGCTGTTGTTTTGTGATTGGAGTACCAGTACAGAAGCACTACAGGAATCAGCATAATCAGAATAAGAATGACCATTTTGGAAAACAGGTTTGTCCGATATGACATCTTTTCATCTCACCTTGTCTAAATTTGTCGTGACATTAATTGTAATGATGTAAACGCTAAAGACAAACTATTTTTTTGAGACAAACCGATTCATTATCTAGCGTAAGCGTTACCAATTCAAGGGGAAAGGAGATAAAACCAATATTTCTGCACTAAATGCAACTTCCACGCACAAAAAGAGCCAGCGATTAGCCAGCTCTCTATCTAATTTCATTATATATCTTTAATTGTTCTATTCAACTCAAACCTTATTTCACTTCTGTTTATGTAATTATTCTTTTTTTCTATGAAAATATCAACTATGGAATATCGTAATCAAACACCGTATTCGCTCCATCCACGCCTACATCCAGCACAATATCCTTAAGTTTCCCATTGACGTACAGAGGGGATTCCGCTTTCCCGTAAAACTCCAACTTACCTGTGAACGTTCCATGGCGTTCAATCTCAACATGTACGGGCCTTAATTGGACTGACTGCAAGGCTTCCAATAGTGGATCGTCCTTGAACTTATAACTGCGTGCGAGATCAGGCAATAACACGGCGGATACGGAATCTCTGCCGTAATTTTTGAGTGTCAGGTCACAGGTTGCTCGGGTCTCACCCGTTTTCAGTACGTTAAAGGTACAAGAGCTTGCATTCTGTACATAGGATACCGCGTCTATGCCTGTAGCTCCCCACTTGGCTATATACATGAATTTATCCGTCATGTACGAATAACTAAGAACGATAGCGATAACTACGATCCATAACCCTTTTGCAAGACCGGGGAACGATTTCCCGATTTCTTTGCGTGTAAGGTAGAAGCCGCAGGCGAAGATCCCCAATCCAAGGAAAAGTGTGATATGCACACCACTTAAATACGATGTAGTATACGGTGATATACCTATGGCTGACAGTATAGTATCTCCAACAGAAAAACCAAGATGATGGTTAAATGTAAAGATGATAGCAAAAAGCAATAAAGCCCCAGAGAACACAAGTCTGGTTCTCGACACACGAACACCCCCAATCAACCACCTGATTATATCATATTTTTCCTAATTATGATTAACAATCCAAATCAAAAAAATAACAATAAAAAGAACGTCTTCGGTTGTTCACCGAAAACGTCCTCCATATTTGCCACCGACAAGAGCTTGTAGGAACACAAGTCTCTCCATCATAGCTTATAATCATTTACTTCTGGGCAAGGAATGCATCAAGTTGTTCCTGTTTGGCTGCAATAATTTTATCAATTCCCGCTGCTTTCAATTTTTCCAGATATTTCGGAATCATCTCATTCGGATCAACGGCGCCCGATGTCATACCCGGCTTGAACTGTTTGTTCACGTTGTTGACCGCAGCAATTTCATTTTTGACAGATTGACTGTTGAATGTAAAGCCCAGTGCTGGAGACTTCACACCTTTGGCGTTAAACTCTTTGAACTTTTCCCACTTCTGGGGATCTTCATTATCCCATAGGAAGTTCAGGAACTGGTTACCAAGCTGCCATTGGGCACCTGGGTTGTACGTACGACTGTTGGCATCAACGCCTTCAGGGAGAGTAATGATATTATCCTGTCCATCTTTTTTCACATAATGAGTACCTTCAATTCCGAAGTTCAATAAGTTGTTAATTTCCTTGTCGGAATGCAGCAGGTTAATGACCTGCATCGCTTTCTCCGGTTGCTCGGAAGATCGCGAGATTGCGAGCATCGCTCCAGATGCATCACCCGTCGTGATTGTGGGCTGTGTCATCTCAATCTGAGTCAGTGGGAAACCCACATACCCTTCTTCTTCCTTATCCTTGCCTGGCTTCATGCCATCTGTCCAGAGAAACGCTTTTCCTGCCTTCGCCTGATCTTTCGGGAACACATTGGATGTAGCAGCATCACTATTGATATATCCTGCTTGATACCACTTGCGAGCGAGTTCAGCCGCTTCTTTGAATTCAGGCGTCTCCACTTCATTCAGAACCGTTGTTCCACCTGCTGTTTTGGAGATCACTCCAGGTACGGAAGCATCACCAAGATAATCCCAATCCAGATTCTCCAACAGTCCATTACCATTGGTGTTTGACATATAGAACGGTGTAATGCCTGGCTCATTTTCCTTGATTGTTTTGAGCAGTGGTTCCAGATCAGCCCATGTCTTTACAGCTGTCAGATCCAGCTTATACTTGTCAGCCAGATCTTTGCGTACCAACACACCACGTGTGGCAGCGAGTTCCTTATTCGTAGGAACGCCGTAATTCACACCGTCAACCTGGGAACCTTCCAGAAAGGCAGGGTCCAGGTTTTTCTTGATATCCTGACCATGTGCATCAAGCAGATCATTCAATGGCAAGAATGCACCTTTAGCTACATTCACCGTGTAGTTCTGCCAAGCTGCTGTGAAGATAATGTCTGATTTTTCACCTGAGGAGATCATGAGATTCAGCTTGTTATCCCACTGACCCCAGTCAATCGCATTAATCTTGAGCGTGGCTCCGATCTTCGGTTCCATCTTTTTGTTAATCTCGGCTTCCACCAGAGCGACATCCTTCTGTGGTGTCCCCGGGTAGAACAGTGTCACTTCATAGGGTTTTCCCCCACCTTCACTTGCTCCTCCGCCTTCTGCGCCAGGTGTTGTTGTTCCACCCTTGTCTGATGAGCAAGCTGCCAGCACCAGGCTCAGCGTCATAACCGTTGCCATCATGCGTGACCATACCTTTAATGATCTAACCAATTGAACCCCTCCTGTCATGTGTTGAACCATACAACCGATTTCCCCAATTCACAATTAAACCTAATAACTACCTCTGTATATGCCCTTTCAGTCCATCTTCATTTACCTTGCCACTCCGCTAACCGGTTCAGAGTTATCCCTTCACAGCGCCAACCGTAAGACCTTTAATGAAATAACGCTGGAAGAACGGATATGCCAGTACAATTGGACCAATACCGACTACAGCCATCGCCATTTGCAGCGTTTTGTTAGGCAGATTCAGCAATCCACCCTGCGACGAAATCTGTGAAGAGACGTTGGAGTTGGTTGTTAAATATTGAATATCGAGCAGCGTCCGGTACATAAGGTACTGAAGGCTGATCGTCCGGTTATCTGATATAAAAATCATGCTAAGGTACCAGTCATTCCAGTAGTTCAGTGTACTGAACAACGCGACGGTTGCCATTACGGGAAGAGAGAGCGGAAGCACGATACGTGCAAACGTTCTCAATTCTCCCGCACCATCAATCCGAGCCGATTCCAGAATGGACACCGGAATGGAGTTCGCGAAGAATGTACGCATAACCAGTACAAAGAATGGGGATAGCAGTAGCGGCAAAATGAGTGCCAGTATGGAGTTTTTCAGATCCAATACGTTGACATAGACCAGATACCAAGGTACCAGACCTCCATTGAACAGCATTGTGAAGAAGATGAAAAAGGCGAACCAGCCCCGATAAGGCAGATCTCTCCGAGAGAGCGGATACGCGTACAGTGCAGTCAATGCTACACTTGTAATGGTACCTACAACGGTAACGATAAAGGATATTCCGTATGAATGAAGGATCTGATCCATATCTCTGAACAGAAACTCATAAGCCGTCAGGCTGAACTTCTCTGGAATAAGCTTATATCCATTGGCAATTACGGTTGTCTCGTCCGAAAATGAGATGGCGAAGACAAGCAGGATCGGCACGATACAGGCAATGGCATAGAATAGAAACATCGCATGAATAACGGATGCGGAACGCTTCGATACGGCTAGTGGATCACGTGATTTCACAGCTGACTTGCCTCCTCTCAAAATAATGCATTATCTTTATCTATTCGCCTTACGATGGTATTGGATACAAGAACCAGCACGAATCCAACGATTGCTTGGTATAGACCGGCTGCTGATGACATCCCGATATCTCCACCGATAAGGAACGTACGATATACGTAGGTATCCAGTACATTCGTTACAGGGAACAGCGCTCCCGACTCCAATGGAACCTGATAGAACAGACTGAAATCTGCATAGAATATACGGCCAATTTGCAATAACGTCATAATGACGATTAATGGGACGAGAAACGGAATGGTAATGAAGCGTATCTGATGCCATTTGGTTGCTCCATCAAGCACAGCTGCTTCATAATATTCTTCATCGATACCCACGACAGCTGCCAGATAAATGACGGCATAATATCCAATATTCTTCCATGTGTTCACCAGTGGCAAAATATACGGCCAATACTTCGGCTCTGAATACCAATCGATCGGCTGACCGCCGAACATCTGCAGAATCGTTGAGTTCATAAAGCCTGAATCCTTGCCCAGGAAAGCCAGTACCAGATAACTGACAACAATCATAGACAGGAAATACGGCAATAGCATAAGTGATTGATATAACTTAGACATGGCCTTGTTCTTCACTTCATTGAGCAGAATAGCAAGCCCGACACCTACAAAGAGATTCAGTGCAATGAACACCGTGTTATACGCGAGTGTATTTCGGGTAATTTCCCATGCATCACTGGTTGAGAACAAATATTTAAAATTGTCCCATCCACTCCATGGGCTACCCCAAATACCATCAGCATAGTTTACATTTTTAAATGCGATCAGAACGCCGAACATCGGCATATAGTTGTTCACCAGCAGAAACAGGACGCCTGGCAAGAACATGAGATACAGCACCTTGAATTTGCCAAGATTGTGCCACACAGACTTGCGCTTTCGGACTGTTCCTCCCGGTATTTCCGATATCCGTACTCCCTTACCCGCCTGGGGTTGTGTCTTCATAACTTGTTCTCCCTCACTCCTCTTGAATTCTTCCTCAGGATGAAGCTCCGTTGCGGCTCCTGTGGTTCAAGTATACGGCGGGGGGAGTAAGACCTCTATCTGCTGTGGTGACCTGTTGACTTATCAAATTATGACATCCGAAAAAAAGCAAAAGACGCAGCATGCTGCGCCCTGGACTATACGGTACGTGACTGTTTTCGAAACTCCTGCGGCGTTATACCCGTGCACTTTTTGAACATTTTGGTGAAATGCGAGTAATTGTAATACCCCACCTTGCCAGCGATATCCGTCACTTTGACGGTGGACTGGGACAGCAATGTCTTCGCTTTGGCTACTCTGCCCTGCAGGATAAACTCAGATAGGGACATCCCCTTCTCTTTCCGAAACAGACGGGATAGATAAGCCGGATTGAATCCGGCAAAAGCTGCAAGTTCCTCTCGCATAAGTTCTTCACCAATATGAGTTTCAATATAAACGCACAACTGATCCACAATGGTCATGGGGCTATGATCGTCCGGGTACAACACCGGGATAACACGATCTATCAGATCAGATGTCCACTGCTTCAACTGCGGCAACGACCTTGTCACCACACTCTCTTCCGGCTCCCGTTCACCCGGATACAGACTGCGTATGGACACGTTTTTCTGATGCAGCAGCGGATAGACCACATGCAGCATGGCATGATAGTAGAGATGCAGCATTTCAGGAGACAATCCCTCCTGGGCAGCAAGCAACTCAAAAATCTCATCCACACGTTCTCGCAAATCCCCTACTTTACCTGTCTCAAAAAGAATGGATAATTCCGAAAACCATGGAATAGGCAAAAAGCGATCTTCCTGATCTCTTCCCCGCTCATCATAGACAAAAACTTCCTCAAGCTCCTTAATATTGCGCCGTTCCATATCCATCAGTTCATTTAACATGCCTTGCAGCTCAGTTACAGCAACCGGGGCACCAACATAACAGGACAACCGACAGTAGAAATACGTACCGCATTCCTGAATATACCCCTGACAATGTTGTGCCACTTCGCTCGCACTTGGAATGACGCCATCTTGCTCGTAAGCAAGCACAATATTTAATCCACTTTGATCCTGAAACACCTCACCCGGCTTGTCGCCAAGCAGCATCTCCCTGGCTGCATTACGAAGGGCATATTCCAATACCTCTTCGTCACGCAAATCAAAATCACGCAACCATTCCTCTACCGAGATCACAATGGGTAATACACGAGCCTCCGGATCAATCTCGGCACCATACAATTCTGCGAGCTCTTGCAGCCGTTGTTTGGTTAATGTGATACGCTGAGAGATGGCATCTTTCCAGAAGCGTTCTGTCAGTAGCGGTTTATGGGTTTTCCAGCGTTTGTATACGGTCTCATAAACTTCGTTGGTACGGGTACGCTGCTCTCCATCCTTAATCTTCTCCACCGCCTGGGTGACTACCTTAATCAATTGATCGGCTGGAGCCGGCTTCAACACATAATCAAAGCTGTTTAGTTTGATGGCTGTCTGAGCATAATCGAATAAAGCATGCCCTGTCAGGAAAACGGTCAGTATGCCTGGATCATGTTTCAACACCCAGCTCTGCAGGTCAAGCCCTGTTTCACCAGGCATCTCGATATCACAGATCATGATATCAATGGCATTTGACTTTAAGATCTTTCTTGCCTCTTCGGCATCACAAGCACTGAATACCTGGTCGACGCCTGCTGCTTGCCAGTTAACTCCTTCCACCATCGCTTGTAATGCATACACTTCATCATCCACGATCAACAGGTTCCGCATGGGCTCCCCCTTCTTCCTCTTCGGTCTGAGCGGGTAAATCAATGGTGACTTTGGCGCCATGATCCGCCTCATTTCCAAACTGCAAACTGGCTTGATCACCATACTTCACTAAAAGCCGATGAGCCACATTCCATATACCGATATGCTGTCCACTCGGGTCTTCAGCGTATTGTCCATGTTGCAGACGCTCTAACAATTCTTCATCAAATCCAACACCATTATCGACAATCATCAGTTGAAGCACCGTCCCATCGACCTGACCGGATGACTTCTCACCGAGGCTCGCCACGATCCGAATGACAAAGGCTTGCGTCCGGCGCTGAAATCCATGGATAATGGCATTCTCGACAAAGGGCTGAATGGTTAATGGAGGAATCACATAATGTCCCAGATTCGGTTCAACATCCAGCTCAAAATCGAATCTGCTTGGAAACCTCAGCTTTTGAATTTCCAAGTAATGACGAATGTGCTCCAGCTCTTCATCCAGACGAATAACACGTTTGCCTGCACGCAGACTGAATCGAAAATAATCGGCCAGATGACCAGCCATCTGCTGCACCAACTCATGCTTTTGCAAGGAAGCCAGACTATGAATAATATTGAGTGAATTCAGGTAAAAGTGAGGATTGATCTGCATCTGCAATTGCTTGAACTCTGCCTCCCGCGTCCGCAGCTGTTCCTCATACACATCAATCTTCAGATGTCTGATCTCACTGGTCATTTGATTGAAACTGCGAGTCATGAATTCAAGCTCCGAAGAAGCTGGCGGGTCCAGCTTCACATCGAGATCTCCACGGCTCACCCTTCTCATGCCTCGGATTAACGCATTCATCGGGCGGAATAACAGATGCCTTAAAAAGATCAGTGCAGTAACCAGAATGACTGCCGCACCAATGGGAAGCAGACGAATGATCTGCTGGAAAAACGGGAGGTTACGCATCATGTCTTCCTCAGGCAGCAGCACGATATAATTCATCTCGGACATGGTCGAGGCAATACCCAACATCAAATATTGACGCGCTTCTCCCTTGTTCACAACATCAGAGATAACCTGATACGGATTTTCCAGGCCCGGAAGATGCGCTGCAGCCAGCTGAATCTGTGCAGTATTCAATGTGGAATCCGATAATGCCCCACCGTCGGTTCCAACAATGACCGCGCCTCCCCGATCTCCGGATTCAGTGAATTGTTGGGTATGATTCAGTGCATTCATATCGACAAGTGCACCTGCATAAAACTGCTGGTTGATTCGCACTGTTTTCACCAGCGCATTCCACATCCCGCCACGCACGATGCTCCATTCCGGCTTCTGGATATCCCCTTCCAATTGCTGCATCTGGACAGGCATACTCTCCTGCACAACCGACTTTTTGACATCATAATTGCCTGAAGTGGCGAGCAGCAGATCATCATTCACGGCATCATATAAAAAAAAAGAATCGATTAGATTATAAAAACCGATATCTGTCATGAATTTGTTCATAATCCGTTGCTTGGCAATGATATAATCACCGCTGCCGTATTTCAGAAAAAACAGAGAGATAATATCCGGGTCCCGCTCTCCTAGACTATATAAATACCGATTCGTCTCCTGTAGTACTCGTTCATTCTGCTCTACACTCTTGGCGAGATGATTCATATTGGTGAGGGATACTTTTTCACGTACAACTTTCATGGCGTAGACGTTGTTGTAATAAAGCAGCATGAATAATGGCAGCATGATCAATGTAAGACCCACTATAAATTTAAAACGAAGTGAACGGATCAAGCTCATGGATTATGGATTCCCGCCCTTTTAGAGGTAGTTCAAAAAGTCCGCTTTTGATTACGAATTATGCCTAGCGGCATCATCAGCTTCGAATATGAAATTCAGCCGAAATGTCTGTTGCTCACGTAGTTTCCCTACGCTCCGCTACTCCATTTCTAACTTCATTCCATCTTCTCGGTACTGAAAACCAGACTTTTTGAACACACACTTTAGTTCAACATATTTTTTCTATTTTCTTCCTTATGATGGCATGTTTATTGTAATCACCCCTGCTTGCCATTGTCTATGGGGTCCCGTGACCTTCACATATCAATTCTGGTGACTTTCATCCACTCCAATTTCAAGAGTAACACGCTTCATGTTGTAATAAATTCTCCAGTTGTAAAAAAAATCCTTCATTATTACTCTGAAGCTTCTCCCTAAAAATAAATGCTGCGGCAAGCCCCAAACTCCACGAACGCCCGATCTTGACATGCATACGATATATCACTCCACGGGTTAGTCACCAGGATGTAGGGAGGCCTGTTCGATGAATATTCAACTCACTGCGTTACATTATGTCTATCTGGCATATATCGTCTTAATCATCGCCGTAATGATCCGGCGCAGGGACACCACGATCATCTGTGTCGCGGGTATTATGACCATTGGGCTTCTGGCAACCGAAACCTTAAGCGGGTCCGTTGCCGGGATCTTCAGCAGTTTCATCTATGCAACGAAAGAATTACTAAGTACGATCTTCATCATCTCGATTATTGTGGCAATGAGCCGTGTTCTGATCAGAACCGGCATTAATGAGGTCATGGTAACACCCGTCACCCGGTTTATCCGTTCTCCTCAGGTCGCGTATTGGGGTATCGGATTGATCATGATGGTCGTATCACTGTTTTTCTGGCCATCCCCGGCCGTAGCACTTGTCGGTGCAGTACTGCTTCCTGTAGCCGTGCGAGTAGGTCTTCCTCCGATTGGAGCTGCTATTGCCATGAACCTGTTCGGACATGGGATTGCACTGTCGGGAGATTACATTATTCAGGGGGCTCCTAAACTTACAGCTGATGCAGCGGGTATACCGGTTACTTCCGTCATGACGGCCAGTATCCCTTTAGTCATTGTCATGGGAACCGTATCTACCCTTACAGCCTTCTGGATGCTGCGCAAAGAGATGAGATCAGGCTCACCTGTTCATTCCCCAGATGCCATATCAGGTATCGTGAGTACGGAACCTTCTTCCTCATCTGAGACTGTATCCACCACTACCACCACCCTACCTGCTAATCAGCCTGTTCAACGTAAAGTGATGTCACCCCGTCTGCAACAGGCTTTCGCACTTCTTATTCCTCTGTTATTCGCAGTTGATGTGATTCTGATGTTTGTATTGAAGTTGCAAGGCGGCGACGCAACAGCTCTGATTGGCGGGACTGCTGTGGTCATACTGATCGCTATCACCCTTGCCGCACACCGACATGCCGGACCAGAGGAAACGACCAATTATTTGATAGAAGGATTTCAGTTTGGATTCAAGGTGTTTGGACCGGTTATTCCCATAGCCGCATTTTTTTATCTGGGAGATGCGGCGATTACGGAGTTGTTCATCAACCCTCTTCCTGAAGGTTCACACGGGATTGTGAATGATCTCGGGGTCGCACTTGCCGGACTGGTGCCATTGAATGATACGGTGGGCGCAATTACAATGACGGTGACCGGAGCAGTTACCGGAATGGATGGTTCGGGGTTCTCGGGGATATCCCTGGTTGGCTCGATTGCGTCCATGTTTGCAGGTTCGGCAGATTCCGCACCTGTACTGACAGCACTCGGTCAGGTTGCAGCCATATGGGTAGGTGGCGGAACCTTGATTCCATGGGCATTGATTCCTGCTGCTGCAATCTGCGGAGTCAGTCCTTTTGAACTGGCAAGACGCAACCTGAAGCCTGTATTGCTGGGACTCACGGTAACGACAATTGTAGCCATCTTTCTGATCTGACCAAAGGTCTAAACATTCTAAAAAGACGTGCGTGAACGCGCCCAGTTCCAGAGATCTTCACGTTTCATCTCGGCCAGATGCAGCATGTCCACATATGGATCTCCCTGTAATCCAAGTACATTAGCAAAAGCAGGCTCCGTCTTCCACCCTGCCTGTTTCAGTCTGCGGATCTCACGATGTCCCGCGTCTCCCCACAGTTGTAACAATCTCCACTCCACAATCATATGTAGGTATGCATTCTGCCTGTTAACTGGCACGGATTGGGCAAAAATTTCCACAGGCCAATGTCCCACTTGCAAATTACAAGTCACATAAGGACGTTGGTCTGGAAGATCCCCTCCACGTACACATTGAAACTCAGCAACGGCTCCGATTCGATTGTATATCTCGGATTCAAAGGCATCCAGATCCTTTGCATAACACAGCAGATCCAGATCACTGCCCGGAATATCAATATCAATCGGTACCGTTCCCGCTGGATATGGGTGATAGCCAGCTAATAGTTCGAGCAATCCACTGCTCTGTAACACATGATACGCGTCCTGCTGACGTGTATTACCCGAAGCCAGATGTGCCATTACTTCTGCGGTAGTACTCATCTCCCCGCCTTGGGCCACAGTTAGTTTGAGCCTCCTGTAATGACCAGTTTCACACGTCCCACTTGGCCATTCGTCAGTCTTACTTTGATTCCATGTGGATGTGTCGGTGACTTGGTTAACAGATCCTTCACAATGCCACGTGTCAGCTTACCTGTAGCTTGATCCTGCTTCAGCACAATGTCCACTTCCAGACCTGGCTTAATATTTACACGTTGTTGTCCATTCATTATGTTCACTCTCCTCTATGTTGTGATTCATACCATGTATACTATATAACCCTTAAACGCAAAGCTCCATCTATTGTAGACGTTTTGGTTTCAAAACAAAAGGGATGGGGCAATAACTTCCTACGCCTGGTTCCATGGTTGATATGAAGACCGAGATAAAGAAACCGCAGGTCTCTCTGAGACCTACGGTTTCTAATTGGATTGGCCATGTTCAGGGCTGCACATGCTTCAACATAGACGAAGGCGAAGTTCCATCCTTCGTAGCTTCGCGTGCCTTCACAGCAAGCAGCTCAGACACCGTCACGAATCGATATCCCTGCTGCTGTAACTTGGGCAGGATTGTTTTTAGTGCAGCTACCGTATGGGAGTTGCCTTCCACCTTATCGTGGAAGAGTACAATATCCCCATTGCGTGCGTTATT
Organism: Paenibacillus amylolyticus; assembly: GCF_050990605.1. Lineage (GTDB taxonomy): Bacteria > Bacillota > Bacilli > Paenibacillales > Paenibacillaceae > Paenibacillus > Paenibacillus amylolyticus_H. Next base: position 2,126,868 of record NZ_CP158832.1, on the reverse strand, counting down.
CAGAACTTTTTTCACGATAGCCGATGCACCTGGAGAAGCCCAGTCCCGTGTATCCTGATGCCAGGACCAGAGTACAATCGTATACCCTTTTTGTTTGGCAACCTGGATGACCATGTCATTGTAATAGCCGCCCGGTGGCCTGAACAACAGCGGGCGCTCCGCACCTGCTTCTATGATGGAACTTTCTGCTTCGTTCATATCCTTCATGTACTTGTCCGCACTAGTTGATCGAACTGCATACGTGTGCGCATACGTATGATTGGCGATTTCATGCCCTTCGAGCTGTTCCTGCTTAATCAGTTCAGGAAATTTATCTGCCCATTTGCCAAGTACAAAAAAAGTTCCTTTAGCATGATACTGCTGTAACAAAGCCAGAATCTGCGGAGTCTGAATCGGATCTGGTCCATCATCAAAGGTAAGGGCGATGAGTTTATCCTGTGTGGGAACTTCCCACACGATCTCTCCACGTTCCTCATAATACTGACGGTTCTTCTGTACAGGCTTCGCATAGGCAGAACTGCTACCCAGCAAAATAATGAGCGTGAACATTCCGATGACTCGGGCTGCCTTCAGGTTCATGTGGTGTCCTCACTTTGTCTTCATACGTAAACTCCCTGTTAGCATTTCCCGATTCACACGAACTCATTAACGAAAGATCTGATCCACGACTGCAATTTCTTCAGCAGTTAATTCCACATTCAATGTTTGCAGATTGTTAATGACCTGCTCCGGTCGCTTGGCACCCGGAATCAATGCATCAATAGAAGGCTGAGTCAGGTACCAGGCCAAGACGAGATGAGCAACCTCAACATCCTTGGATTGTGCTATGCTGCGCAGTTGCTCAACTTTATCGAGATTTTCAATGAAAGCTTCACCTGTGAACAGCGGGTTCTTCGCCCGTCCATCCTGAAAGGTTGTGTTGCGATTATATTTACCGCCCAGCAGTCCCGCAGCCAGTGGGAAGTAGGGCACAAAAGAAATCTCATGCTCAGCCGTATACGGCAACAGCTCTTTCTCCGCATCTCTTTTGAACAGATTATATTCAGATTGCAGTACGTCTACATGCCCGTCCTTGTTGGCTTCACGCAACTGATCAATGGAGAAATTAGATACGCCAACAGCACGAATTTTGCCAGCGTCTTTTAATTGTTTTAACGTATCTACTGCTTCATCCTTAGGCGTATGTTCATCCGGGAAGTGAATGTAGAACAGATCAATGTAATCGGTTTGCAGACGTTTCAACGCCTCGTCCACAGATGTTTTCAGAAAAGCAGGTGAGTTATCTATAAAAATCTTGCCATCCACAAATGTATGAGCTGCCTTGGTTGCAATGATGGTATTCTGCCGCTGACCGGTTTCCTTCAATACTTCACCGATTAGTCGTTCGGAATGCTCCGGTCCATAGATGTATGCCGTATCCACAAAGTTAATGCCTTGTTTCAAAGCTGTACGAACTACTTCCTTACCCGTCTCATCATTCAGCATGTCCGGATAGATATTATGTCCGCCTACTGCATTCGCACCCAGTCCAATGGGATTCACGATCAGATCCGTCTTGCCCAACCGAATTTGCTGTTCTGCCATGTCTCATCTCTCCTTCACTGATCGAATACGTACAATTTAGTTGCGACCTCTTTCTTGTCCCATATTATATCAAACCGTTTAGCATATTTAAAATATCGGATTTATAGGATTAGGTATTTTTCAGTGCAGTCGCTTCAACGTCGTTAATAAACCGGCGCAGTTTCGCAGCCACATCACGTGTGATTTGGCCGTTTTCATACAGTTGCTGAACCGTATTGCGCTGTTCCTGAATGGCCACCATCTGCAACTCCAATTTCTCCTGATTAAACGGATCTTCCGTTTTCCCTTGGTTCCAGGTGCGTAATTTGGCAATAACTCGCTCATACTTAGCGATGACTGACAGTGCTACGACTCGATTCCCATCATTCATATGGGCACGAATGGCCTTAATTGCCGCTTCAGAGGTGCGCAGCTTCACCTGACGGAACAGTTCTGCATTTTCAAGCATGAATGGTTGACTTGGCTTCTGGGACCGGTTGGTGAACAGATTCCCTAACAGACGCCCGATCTCGTTGATTGAGGTCATAATCTGAGTGTTTGCACGATTGGACAACATCATTTCCTTGCGATCCAGCCAACTGTCACATTTGAAGGCGGCATCGGAAGCAATTGCATTTTCATCCAGCATCGCTTCGATTTCTTTGCGTTCCGCACGGGTGGCAATCAAGTTAATAGCCGTTTCTTGTTGCTGAATATCTTTGCGTTTACCGGCGGTAAACTGACCTGCAGCCTGCCTGATATATTTGGACAGGTCGGAGACGACAGCAAGTGCCGCAGCTTTATTCTCATCGTTCATTTCGGATTTGACAGCTCGGATTGCCGCATTCAGCATAATGTCATGTGCTTTTCGTTCTGACTTCTGAGGTGTTTCTTCTGTTGATTTACCGTCATCCTTGGCCAGAACTGGAAGAAAGACGCTCGCAGCAATCAGGGAGAAGAGGATAACCCCTGCCGCCAAGAAAATAATCAGATCCCGTTCAGGGAATGGTGACCCATCCTGAAGCACGTAAGGAATGGAGAAGGCACCAGCCAATGTCACAGCCCCCCGCACCCCAGATAGGGAAATAATCGTGATATCCTTGAATCTGGGCCTGCCAATAGAGGATTTGGTACGCAGCAATTCATTCCCTTGCCAGAACAGATAGATCCAGAGAAAGCGCAGAACCAGCAATAACACCGAGATTAGGCCCACATAGCCCAACACCTGCAGATTATTAAACGATACATTTTCAAAAATGGTACTCAACACATCCGGGACCTGTACACCCAGAATGACAAACACCAGACCATTTAGTATAAATAAAATGACTGACCATGTGCTCGCAGATACCACCTGCATTTTCAACTGAACCGATTCAGCGCGGTCACGCTCAATGGCGTGGATGATACCACCTGCCACTACCGCAAGAATACCGGATACCCCAATTTCTTCACTCACCAGATAGATGATAAATGGCGTCAGGATTTGCAGCAGCATGTGAATTGTCACATCTTCCATGCCCAGTCTACGGATCCATACCCCTAGCCTGATTAATAGAAAAGATAACAATGCCCCGACGAGAAGTCCGCCAATTGCAATCAGAATAAAACTGAAGGTTGCCTGAGCCAGGGAAAACACACCTGTAACCGTGGCTGCAATGGCAAATTTGAAGGCGACCAAGCCGGATGCATCATTCATTAATGCTTCACCCTCAAGAAGCCTATGTATGCCTTTTGGCAAATGTACTCGCCCTGCCATGGCGCCAACTGCAACAGCGTCTGTCGGGGACAGTATGGCTGCAAGAGCAAAAGCAGCAGGTAACGGAATCGAAGGAATCAGCCAGTGAATGGCATATCCCGCCACAACCACCGTCACGAACACAAGTCCCAGCGCAAGCAGAAGTATAGGTGCACGCAGATTCCATAATTCATTCCTTGGCGTTCGCTTACCATCGTTGTATAACAAAGGTGCGATGAACAGCACAAAGAACAATTCCGGATTCAACGGCAGGTGTACACCTGCGGGAAGCAAAGCTATAGCTACACCAAGCACAATTTGAATGAGCGGAACGGGAATAAAAGGTACAAACCGGTTCAGGATGTTCGATAAACCAATCAGTACCAGTAACACAAGTACAGCTATAAATATTTCCATGATGACAATCCCTTTCCGCTATAGAAGTGGTGAAACCTTTGTTGCATAGGTTTATTTTAACATAATGCAGACTTTGTTATAAAAATGTTGTCATATTCATATACCCATTTAACTGCTCTCAGACTAGTCTAATTTGAAGAATTCTAATGGATTCTGTATATAAGATGTTACAATATGTTCAGGACAATACCCGTTTGGAAAGGAACTTGCATCTATGGCATTTGGAATTAAACGACAGGAGCTTGCTGCGTGGAAGGAACAAGTGGCTCGCGGTGAAATTGCGTACCTCACTCATTTCTGGATTGACAACCGATTCCCTGGCATCACCAGTGTCACCAAAGTTGGCTGTGCAGATCTGGAACGCCTCGAGCGTTGGTGTCATGATCATGGGCTGGACCCGCGATACATTCATCAGCGGCAGCCATTTCCCCACTTTGACCTGATGGGCCGCAAACAAAAGGAAGTTTTGATTCAGGAAGGCTTGATGGAGCATGTAGTTCGCTTTCATTTGTAAACCAACTCAAAAACGCCAGTCTTCAAGGCTCATCCCCCCGCAATTAGGGACGAACTCATGAGGACTGACGTCTTCAAGGAATCAAGTCATATATGGACTACCGATGGATCTGCTCAAACGACTTCATGTTCTCCAGCAGTTTCAGTTCAATTTTCTTCAGCATGCCAAACATCTGCTGTTGTTCCTCTTCGGAAAGTGCTTGCAACAATTCCCACGTCATTCGGCCACGATTCGCATTAAGTGTCTTCGCAAGCTGTGCCCCTTCATCCGTTAAGGATAGCCACACAATTCTCCGATCTTCTTCACTGCGCACCCGCTGAATCAACCCTTCTGTCTCCAGTTGATTCAGTACAATGGTGGTTGCGCCGGAAGACAAACTGAGTTGTCTGGCCACATCAACCGCCATGCAGCGTTTTTCACGTAAAATCATGCCTAATATATGACTTTTTGTCGGATTCAGTTTACAGTTGGTTTCGGTCTTCTGCTGCTGATCCAATACTTTGTTTTTATATCTGAAGAAGGCCTCCAACAATTGATCTACATTTGCCAATTGAGAGTTTCGCTCCGTATCCGGGCTCATAAACGTTCCTCCTGCCTTTCATCATAACCTACCTTATATTGTAACATATTTACACTATGATGTTTGTGAAAAATACGCTTGTATTGGCACTTTATACTCTGCCGAAAGACTTGTGTTTTATTTTGAGTTTCACCTATTGCATTATGGCAACGGGTTTGTTTATAATAACCTATATCTTTAAAGTTACTTTTAGTTACTTAATGATTTTAATAAATCTGTTGTTATAAAGTGAATAAGAGTCACCATTATATTGCAAGGGACTTATGCACATGAATCAGAATTTACAATCTCCATTAAAAACGGATGTTTGCATCGTCGGCGCTGGGCCAGGTGGTGCTTTGCTTTCGTATTTACTGAATCAAAAAGGAATATCCACGATGCTTATAGAGCGGCAACCTCACCTGCACAAATCGTTTCGCGGGGAGTTGCTTAATGTCGACGGTGAAGCGATTCTAAATAAACATGGTTTATATTCACTCATCCTGGAACGGGGAGCACTGCCATTGGAACAGATACAGTATTGGGAGAACGGGCACATTATTCATACCGTTTCGCCGGGTAATGGAGAATCTCATGTGGGTATTCACGTTCCCCAAGATCATCTACTGGAAGCCATCGTGTCGCACGCTCAGCAGCATCGTTCATATGAACAAGTACTATTCAATACGATTATGACCGGTTTTCTGCGAGACAAAAACGGCCAGATCGTTGGTATTAACATTCGGCAGAACGGCGTGCCTGCCTCCATCGAAGCTTCTGTTATTGTCGGTGCTGATGGCAGATATTCTGCTGTACGCAAACATTCCGGTTTGACCCCCGAGATTCGCAAGCACGGGTATGATCTGCTGTGGGCGCGCATTCCGGCACCTGCAGGTTGGGAACCGGCTGTTCGTATGGCCAGCATGGATGGTCAACAGCTTGCCCTGTTCTCACAGTTCGGCGGTTATGTTCAGATTGGATGGAACATCCCCGAAGGGGCATACTCCAAGCTGCGAGAGCAGCCGATTGCTCCTTTTGTAGATAAACTTGTATCTGCTTTTCCTTGCCTGTCTGATTCTGTAGCTGCCAACATTCAGAGCTGGAGCAATTTTGTTCTGTTATCTGTTGAAAGCAGCTATTGCCAGTCGTGGGCACAGGACAATGTTGTACTTATCGGTGATGCCGCTCATACCATGACCCCAACCGGTGCGTTTGGACTTAATGCCGCGCTCGAAGATGCGGATGTGCTCTCCGAATTACTTGTCCAATTGGCTGCAGATCAATTCAGTTCCACTGCACAACTTCAGGAACTTCAGACGATTCGCGGTGCAAAGGTACAACAGCAACTTGCACGACAAGTGGAGATGGAATCCTCTTTCCAACAGCGTTATGAATCCTTTCTTTAAAGCCAAATAATGCAGATGTTTGCCTGCTCCAAAAAGCAAAAAAGGTGGCATCCCTGATCAGGATGACCACCTTAACCTCGAATATGAGTCGAAGTCTATTATTATTTTATCCCTCACTGCCGTTCATGGCACTGACCCGAAGATCCGTCAGAGGCAAAGACGACTGCTCTGGATGACGAAGTCTTACCGTGCGGCTCTCACCGGGGAGCAGATCAAAATAATTGTCACTGAATCGGACACGCCCAAGAGGGAGCTCCAGCTTCACCAAGCGTGCAATCGCACCACTCGCTGTAACCGTTACAGACTGTTCCTCTTCATTCACATGTACGCTCAATTGTGATTCCGGCAATGCCAAATCCTTAGGATCACGCAGGAAGTACCGATTAATCGGCGCCGCAAACCCTTGGGATACCAGCTCAATCATAACTTCCTCCGCGCGTCTGCCCTGCAGCACCTCTGCTTCAGTTAATTCGGCAATACACAATGCAGCTTGAGATGTTACTTCAACAGCATGTATGCTGGAATAGATCTTCTCTCCATGCAGTTCATAGACATTGAACCGAAGCTCACCGTTCAGCACGTCCCGTGTATCGTTTACGACCCACAACGCAAGCGGCTCCTCCGGCTCATGCTCCAGAGACAACAGGACAGGATGGAAGAATATTTTCCCATAATAAAAAGATGCCTTCGGCAGCAGTTCATAATCAATCATGGACCAGCTTGTTCCTGGCCAGCTATCATTCAGTTGCCACACAAGCGCACCGCTGTTACGGTGATTAATACGTCGGAAATGTTCAATGCCATAGCGCAATCCTTCCGCTTGAGTCAGCATGGAATAGTTCATGTATTCTTCTATATTTTGCGGAATGCCTGTGTAACCCTCCATCAGCAGAATGCCTTTCTGATGATTGGTATCTTTGTTACGATAGGCCATCTCCGGACTGCCCCAGTAAAACTGCCCTGCGGGCATATTTTTCTCCAGCGTGTAACGATTGGCCGAAGCATGCATACCAAATTCACTGCTGAACAGCGCATGATCCTTTTTATAATTTTTGAACGTCACACCTTCAATACTGTAGTCCAGCAGCGGTGGCTCTCCATGCTTCCTCGGATAGACCGAGCCATGCCATACCTGCCAGTTGTGACGATCCCCGACATCGGGATCATTGGCATCCTGACCGTTACTTTCCCCAAACGGCGAAGAAGGCCAGTACGGACGGGACTGATCCAAGCGATCCAGCACCTCAGGGATCAGTTCATGATATATCTGTTCGCCGTAGAACGGACTGGTAATATCTCCACTTGCCGACTTCATATCATAGAGCCAGTCAATCTCGTTATTACCACACCAGAGGGCAAGCGAGGCACGGTTACGCAGGCGCAAGACATTGTTTTCAACCTCATGCCGTACATTATCCATGAAATCACGATTGAAATCCGGGAACAATGCGTTCGCGAATGCAAAATCCTGCCACACCAACACCCCTTGCCGATCACACTCATCGAAGAAGACATCCTTCTCATATATACCACCAGCCCAGACACGTAACATGTTCATATGCCCTTCCACCGACAGCTCAACAAGCTCACGATACCGGGAGTTTGGGATGGCACCAATCAGATGATCCGCCGGAATCCAGTTGGCACCCTTGGCATATACTTTGACTCCGTTCAGAATAAAAGTAAATGTATCTTCACCCCGCTCATTGTGAAGAGCCAGCTCAATCGTTCGTAACCCATAAGGCTCGCTATAACGATCCACCTCAACGCCATCTGCGTATAATGTAACCTCCAACGTATACAGATAAGGCTCACCCAGATCATGGGTCCACCATAACTGAGGTGACGGGACGTTCAACGTGGTATCTGCCTTAGCACCCTCTATGGGTAATTCAGTCACACCTGCCACCTCGTGTCCGCTGCGATCCAACAGACGAACATTACAGGTCGCAACCACAGCCTGCTCACGTTTCTGTCTGCTACGGTAAGACAAAACCGACTTCACATCCGCCGTGACATGTAAGACAGCCAGCTCTGTACTGACTGATTCCGTTCGAGCATACACACTTTCCAGCTTGGCGATTGTTCGTTTTTCCAGCCGTACAGCACCCCAGATGCCCACCGTAACCATACGTGGCCCCCAGTCCCAGCCAAAGTTCATCGCTGCTTTACGCAACCATGGCCGTTCCTTCGTATACGAGGACCAGTCGAAGGTTTCTTTGTCCCGGTGATGCAGGTGAAGCGGATCAAACTTGACAGCAATCGCATTCCAACCGCTCCGTACCAGTGACGTTACATCAAATGTATGTGACATCAGCATATTGGCCGTTTTCCCGACCTCATGGCCGTTGACATATACCGTTGCAAACGTATCCAATCCCTCAAACACCAATTCAAAGTGCTCCTCGGTCTCTGCATCTCTCACCAGATTGAAGGTTGTGCGGTACCACCATTCCTTTTGCTCGATCCAGCGACTTTTGGCATCGTTATGTCCGTAATAGGGCGGATCAATGATACTGCGCTCAATCAATGCAGCATGTACATCCCCCGGCACTTCAGCCCCGATCCAGAAACGGTCATCCAGCGCAGCAGCTGCCACATCCATTGCCCGCTTCTCTCCAACTTCAAAATGTTGTATCTTCCATTGTCCCGATAAATCCTGACTTGAACTATAGGTCTTCATCAGTATGCCCTCACTCTCCAATAACCCTGAGTAATACCATATCGAAAACGTTTGCAGAAAGGCAAGACATGTTTCCTAATCTGCTCATCTCTAACTTCCCGAAGGCTTAAACGACATTGCCTCCTCGCGATATTCACTCGGGGTCTTGCCGGTATGTTTTTTGAACAGTCTGCTAAAATATTTCACGTCTTCGTAGCCGCTAATGGCAGCGACTTCACTGACCTTCGCTGGAGACACGGCGAGCATATCCATCGCTCTTCGGATACGCATATCGGTGACAAAATCACCGAAGGTCACACCCATTTCTTTTTTGAACAGTTCACTGAGGTGACCGGGATGCAAGTGGACATGTCCAGCTACCAGCTGTAAATTAATATCCTGTGCCAATGATGATTCAATATAACCAATAGCCTTTTGCACATGGGCTGCCTGTCCCTGACCCATTCGACTATGATAGACATGCATCAGACCATACAGATGCTGAAACAACATATCCCCCAGATCTACAGGTTCGGCATCCGGTTCCATCATCCAGGGTTCGAGTCTTGCGGTTTCTTCACGTCCTGTGGCTCGCATTGTGCGAGTAAGCCAGCGATGACCTGCAATGACTGCTGAGTGCAGACAAGCACTGAACGATTCTGGCGTGACCTCCGGTTCAGCAATAAGACTAGCCACAAGTTCTCGCGTCCATGTCGTTAACGTGACTGAATCATTATCCAGCAATAATGTGCCAAGTGTGGTCTCCTCTTCGTGCGTGAGTACAGCTTTACCACCTTGGCGATCCTGAACATGCTCATAATGCCATACTTTATCATCCATCAATCCCCGATAGCGGAATGCGGCTGAAGCCGTCCTGTAGCTTTCGTGCAGTTCTGCATATCCACGCACAGGCAGACCTACCGCTGCGCGCAGGGTGCATTTTAGTAACTGCTCCACTCGACGCAATGCACTCTCCAGCCTGAACGTGAACGGATATTCCTGATCTACAGGCGGGCATGAAACTACACAAATAATGTGCTGTTTCTCTACATGAGCAATGGCGCCAGGCAGCATATCCTCAAGGGTATTCTGCACCGCAAATCGTAATAGCGCATCCGAGAATCGATCCCAACCCTCTGCTCGAAGAACAATGACTTGTCTGAGGATCTGTTTATCATCAAAGCCATCAACCGCCGTCTCAAGTCCAGCATCAGACCGTAAAAATGAAGGGAACTGGCCCGAAGCGGTGTCACCATCAATGATCCACCCGGCAAATAACCGCTCTCGATTCTCCCGCATAAGCTGTCCCTCTCTGGACTTCTCTGCCCAACGTTCCGTGATGCGCTGTTTGGCCTGTAATACGGTTTTGATGATCTCTTCCGGCTTGCTTGTTTTGAGCAGATAATCTGTGACACCTTGGCGAATCGCTTGCTGCGCATAAGAAAAGTCATCGTATCCGGACAAAATAATAACCTCCAGCTCAGGTAGCAATCGCAGGCCCTCTTCTGCCAGTTCCAGCCCTGATCTGCCTGTCATCCGAATATCCGTCATCAGGATATGTGGACGTTCCTCAGCTATGCGTGTTAACGCCTCCTCTGCCGAGGCAGCCGGTCGAAGAAGTTCAATTCCGAGTTCATGCCAAGCGATAACGCTGGCAAGCCCTGTACGGATAATCACTTCATCATCAACAATTAATAGTCTCATGGCGAACCCTCCAAGATTGGAATGGAAAACGAAATCCGGGTACCTCCCCCAACCCTGCTGTCTATTTCAAGCTGTGCATCCGCTCCATAATGGAGCAGAAGCCTCTCATTCACATTGCAGAGTCCATAACCACCTTGGTTTAGCTGTTTTTCCGGCTGTTTTCCTTTCCATTCCCTAATACTTATCCTTAATTGCTCCAGCCTGTCCGGCTCCATGCCGACACCATCATCCAGTACCAGCACATTCATCAGCTCATTATCCGGGTCCTTACGAATCATTATGGTGATGGTACCCACGCCTGTTTTGGGCTGAATGCCATGAATCATGGCATTCTCAACGAGCGGTTGCAGCAACAGTTTCAGCATCATTCGTTTCTCAAGCGCTGGATCTACGATATAATGCAACACAAATTGATCAGGGAAACGAATCGACTGCACACGCACATAATGGCGAATATGTGCAATCTCCTGTTCCACGGGATAATAATCATGACCATTGTTTAAGCTGATGCGTAGAAAATCACTCAGACCCTCAACCATATCCGCGATCCGCTTCTCTTCAGACATCAAGGCAATCCAGTGAATGGAAGAGAGCGTGTTATACAGGAAGTGCGGATTAATCTGCGCCTGAAGCACCCGAAGATCCGCCTCTTTTTTGCGAGCTTCACCACGAATAACCTCTTCCTTCAATAACTGAATATGTGCACCGAGCAGATTGTAACTCTCCCCAAGCTTGCCGATCTCATCATCACTTTCAGATCGAAACAGCGGAAGAGGTCGTTCCGGATCAATACGGGACAGATGTCGGGTAAGCACACGAAGCGGCCTCGTCACACGCCGCACAGTAAACCAGACCAAGCCTGCACTGATCGCAGCAGACATGGCAACGGCACACCCGGTTAGAATAAGGATATACCGATTCTCGGACTTGTACTGGTCATATGGGACGGTTCCAACCAACGTCCAGCCCGTTAATTCTTCCGGATAATAAAGCAGCGTCCGTTTATCCTCACCACTACCATACGTGGTGGTTCCGCTACCGCCATCTTGAATCAACGTTGTGACCCTTGGATCGACATCCTCCAGCTTAAGTCCAAGCCGGGATTTGTCCATTGAAGACAGAATCTCTCCAGAACTGCCGATGAGTTCCAGTCTGCCTTCCCCTCTGCCTAATCCCAGAGCGGCCCATCCCTTGGATATGGCCTTCTCATCCAGACTAATGGCTAACCAACCGATCGGCCGATAATCATGGATACTGCGAATCGGCCGAACCAACGTGATCACATTTTGTATACCCGCGTAATTCTGCACCGGGTATACCCCGGTCCATTGTTTGACTGCTTCACCGCTTGGAACTGAGGGGTACGACAGGTTGGATCCACTGGATTCATACCAGGTAGCGGTCGACAGTGTGGCATCAAAACGTCCAGGGTATATGGCAATGTTGGCGATATATTTTTTGGAAGCGGCCAGATTGGTCATCCTGCCCAGGATATCCACCCGGTCCAGCTCATGGTCCTCATTTTGACTAAGATAGTGCTGAATATCCCGTTCTCCAATCAGGAAAATGGACAGGTTCTCCGCATCCTGCAGCATATAACGAAGATTCGCTTCGACTTGTTTCAGTGTATCCATGCCGGACAGTTTTGTTTTTTGCTCTGTAATGCGGGAAGAGATCAGAAAGGCGAACAGACCCAAAACCAGCAATGGCACAATCATTGAAGCCGTCACGACGACCGATAGCTTTCTTTGTAACGAAGATGTGAGCCAGCGTGCCAAACGTTTCTCCTCCTCTGGATGCGCTTTCGCTTATCCTTTGACAGCTCCGGCTGTCATGCCTTTCATCACCTGTTCCTGGAATATGAGATACAAGATAATGGTTGGAATGACCGACAGTGTCATGGCTGCAAGGGTTAAACCGTAGTCGGTTTGATACCCGTCCGCAAAGTTCGCAATGGCCAGAGGTAACGTTTTCAATCCCGTTTTGTTAATGAACACAAGCGCAAATGAAAAGTCATTCCACGCATGCAGGAAACTCAGAATTGTAACCGTAGACAATGCAGGTACGGACATGGGCAGCATGATCCGGGTAAACAGCCCCCACAGCCCTGTTCCATCAATAAATGCTGCCTCTTCAATATCACGTGGAACACTTGTCAGATAAGCAGTAAGCACGAAAATAGCGGTAGGCAATGCAAAAGCCGTATAAGGTAATATTAATGCCCAGTACGTATTCAGCAAGGACATCTGTTTCATTAAAATAAATAAGGGGACAAGTGTACTATGGATCGGAATGAGCATGCCAATAACAAAGAAGGTCATGATTAACCCTTTCCACCGAAACTGGAAACGAGCCAGAATGAATGAAGCCAGCGCTGCAATAAACAGCGTCAGAATAAGTGATCCCACCGATACGATGAGTGAATTGCCAAAAGCAGTCCCCAGCCTGGAGCTTTCCCAAGCATTGCTGAAGTTGGCAACATTCCAGTTTTCCGGCAGACCAAAGGGCCTGCTATAGAAATCTTCATTTGTTTTGAACGCACTAATCACGAGCCAGTAGAACGGATACAATGTTAAAATACCATAGACCGTTAGCAGCGTCCAAACAATTCCGCTGCGAAGGCGGCGGATCGGATGCCCCGAGCCACTTCGTGGTGATGGCATGGATACAGGTGTTACTTGCATGATAGCCCCTCCTCTCTATTGATTCTCTTTTCGTTTGCGACTGGTCGCCCACTGGCTTGTTCCAATAAGTAGCAGGGAGATCAGCACAATGGTTGTTGAGATCGCACTACCGAAACCATAACGGTATGTTGTAAAGGTTGAATTGTACATGTACGTTGCGAGAAGCTCTGTTGCATGTGCCGGACCACCTTTAGTCATGATGTAGACCAGATCGAATGATTTCAGACTACCCGAAATACATAGAATGATCGCAACCTGAACCGTACCCCAGATCATGGGCAAAGAGACGGATATCAACTTACGGATGCCTGAAGCACCGTCTATTTTGGCTGCATCATGAATCTCGCCAGGAATATTCTGTAGTGCCGAGATGAAGATAATCAGATACAACCCCACAAAGCTCCAGAGCAGCGGCGGTACCAATGAGAAAATGGCAATCTTGTCATCGGAAAGCCATTGCAGCTTCCAACTCTCCAGTCCCAGTGCATCAAGCAGGAAGTTCAATATCCCGATCTGCGGATGATAGATATACTGCCAGATCATACCGATAACGACAGTGGATAATACCATCGGCAGAAATACGGCTGAACGCAGAAACCGCTGTAATGGATTGCTTTTATGCAGGATGACCGCGAGCATCAGTGCTAACGGAATTTGTCCAAATACCGATGCCAACACAAAAATAACGTTATTTTTCAGCGCCCGCCAAAACACAGGATCATGCCAGATCTCCACGTAATTATCCATACCAATATATTTGGATGCGCCGATGCCGGACCAATTGAAGAAACCGTAGTATGCCGACCATACGACCGGTACAAATACAAACAATGCATAGATGATGACTGCCGGGGCCAGCCCCAGCATAATAAAACGCCGACTTCGCAGTGCGTTCATCTGTTCACTCCCCTTTCATACTTAAAGACCCCTCCCCTGCCGGGAAGGGGTTTTAGCCTAGCTTGACGCTTAATTACTGACTAACTGCATTGGCTTGAGCTGCCTGAATTTTGGCTGCAATGTCTTCAGCCTTACCACCCATGAGCAACTCTTGCAACGCATTATTAATAACCTCAACCGTTGCCGATCCCAGCTTGGAATCGTATACCGGCGTAATCTTCACTTCCTGCATCAGATCATATAATTCAACGAACAATGGATGCGCCTTGGTTTTATCCAGATCAATCTTGTAACTCACCAATGTGCTGCTATCCAATGTGGCCTTCTGACCATCAGGTCCTGCCAGCGCGTAGAACAGTTCCATCGCTGCCTCTTTTTGTGCACCGCTCAGCTTTTTGCTTACACCCAACCCGGTTCCTACAACACCAGATGTGGTTCTTGGCTCGCCCTTACCACCATCTACTGGAGGGAGAATCGTAATATGGGTGTTGTTCAATACCTCTTCAGGTGCATTATTCACCAGATTTGCCAAGGCCCATCCGCCGTTCATAACCATCGCTGCCTTGCCTTGGAAATAAAGCTGCATCATCTGTGTCTCATCAATACTGTTGAAACCATCCTGAAATGCTTTGGTGTTGCCAAGCTCTTGCATCTTGTTCAGGGCTTCAATAAATTGCGGATCGGTAAAACTTGCACCATCTTGTGCTGTTGCTTTCAGGAACCAGTCTGTACCGGTGATCCGGTCAGCCAGTGTACTGAATATCGTCGATTGTGCTACCCAGTTAGCTTTGTTGCCAAGTGCCATGGGAATGACTTTATTTTCATTAAACGTAGCAATTGCCTGTTCCAACTCCGCCCAGGTCTCAGGCACTTTCACGTTATACTGCTTGAAAAGAGCTTCATTGTAATAGATGAAGGAACTCGGTGCCAGATTCATGGGCACGGAGTAGATATTCCCGTCCACGGTGTAACCGTCCAGTGCATTCGGGATGAAATTATCTTTCCACTCCGGCTTTGCGTCGAGCTCTGTATTAATGGGCTGTAACAGATCCCCTTTTACAAATTCCTTGGTCATGGCATCCGGCCACATCACAAACAGGTCTGGCATTTCGTTGGCAGCTGCCACCGTGCGAAGCCGGGTTTTGAGACCATCTGTCGGCAGGCCTTCATCCACGACTTCAATATCTGGATGCGCCGCACGAAAATCTTCAATAATTTGGCGCATGGCAACCGCCTTTGCATCCTGTCCGGTCCAGTTGTGCCAGAGCGTGACGGTTACTTTGTCATTGCCGTTGCCTCCTTCTGAAGTGTCCCCGCCAGCACAGCCAGCAAGAATAATGGAGAACAACGTTATTGCCAGGAAACCCGAAAGCCATTTTTTCAACATCTCTATATTCCCCCTCGGCGATTTGAATACACTTATTGTAAATGTTAACGCTATCATACCGTAAGGTGACGATCCACGGATGCAGGGGTGAAAAATATCGGTTCCCCTGTTTGGAACTTAATTTGTTGACGTATTGTTCATGACATAACAAGAAAGAGCCCTCACAATGAGAGCTCTTTCTTGTTACAGCCGTCGGTAGCTTCACCCCAGGCTATATATAATGAATAAGTGCTAAATCGTATGAAATGGATTGCATGTTATTGAATACTGTCCTTCACCAGTTCTGCAAAAGCTTCCGATCCTTGCGTAGTGAGGTGTACACCGTCTTTTTCAAAATATTCGTCATGTCCCTCACTTGCACTGTTCCAGTCAATCAACGAGACATTGCTGTAGTTGGATGCAGCCTCATTCAACGCCCTGTTCACCGTTCGTTCCCACGGACGAGGTACGCGCACAGTAACCAGATACACCTGATCCTCATCCTTCAGATAATCAAGCACAGCATTTAAGTTTTTGGAGTTAAAGGAACCATTCGTCCCGAGCTCCAGCACCACTTTGCTGCCCATTTGGTTGTTTTGCTTCAGGCCTTCCAATACATCGCCTGCCTGCCACATCTGACGGCCGACATGTCCGTCCACGTACACTCCCGATATATTTTGTTCCAGATACGGTTTGGCATCCAAAATCACTGAATCTCCAATGACGGTATAATGAACCTTGCCATCTTTGGCAGGAGGAGCCGTTTCTTCATTGTCCTGAGATGAATCAGGTGTATCATCCGCATGATCTGTATTATCGGATTGATTTGCTCCGGCGTCATCCGGTGTATCATTCTCGTTAGTCACGAAGTCATCAACCGGCGTATCTTCAGACTGACCGTCCTTGCCAGGATTCACTGAATTGTCTTGGTCGTCAGGTTTTGAGTCTGGAGCAGACTCTCCTGTTGGCTTCTCATTTCTCCCCGGATCATCTTTCGTTCCTGCTTCCGGTTTATGGGTATGAGCATCGTTCTTTTGGCCAGAGCCTGACGTTCCTGTAATAGCTGGCAACACATCCTGCCCCTGTTCCTCCGCTACGGAATTCTCACCATTCAATGTGTTGGACATCGATACCGAATGGGAGTCGGAGTTCGCTGCATGTGAGACCATCATCTGAGATACCGTATAGGACAACAGCAGAATCGTCATCAACAGACCTGCCCGCTTCCACCATACGTTACGTATACCGATCGATGACCGCCCTCTTCCCCATAATCGGAACCAAGAATCACGGAATCCATTGTACCGAATCGGATTTTCAATATATTTAAGGGACAGTGAGGCCAGTATAACCGTTACAGCAACCTGTAAAATGATTCGTACAGGATGTGCTCCTCCCGTATCCACCGCGGGATTGGTTAACATAATGACAGGATAATGCCACAGATATAATCCGTAGGATCGCTCTCCGATCCAGCGTAATGGCTTCGCTCCAATGATACGTGCCAGGAAAGACGATGGGTGAGCCAATACCGCTACCAGCAACGTTGTTGCGATAGCCTGAAGCACCATGCCCCCTTGGTATAGAAACGGATCATATTCACTGCTGTTCAGCATCATGTAGATTAATAAAACGAGTGCAGCAAGTCCCGACACATCGAGCACAAGCCGATTCATGCCAGGCAGGGAGTTCGATAACTTGCGACTAGGCCACACCACGGCAAGAGCAGCACCAGCAAGAAGTGCGAATGCCCGTGTGTCTGTTCCATAATATACACGGCTTGGGTCCAGATCCGGATTATACATAATGGCCATTGCGCCAGCAGACAATTCAGCTGTGACGACAATGAAGACGACCAGCCATCCCTTTCTTTTGAACACGACGATTGCTGCGATCAGCAGAAGAGGCCATATGAGATAAAATTGCTCTTCCACAGCCAGTGACCAGAAATGTCCAAACGGTGATGGAGGGCCAAAACTTTCGAAATAGGAAACGTTGTGAAAGATATACCACCAATTGCTTATGTATAATACACCCGAAACGATGTCACCACGAAGCGCAGCAAGCCGGGACGGATCTGTACAGGCCAACCAGATCATCACCACAGCTGTCATGGTCAGCATGCCTGGAAGCAAACGCCTTACCCGTCTTACCCAAAAATCACCGAGTGAAATGCGTCCATGTTCCTGCCACTGTGACACGAGAATATCGGTAATTAGATATCCCGAGAGAACAAAGAATATACCTACACCGAGCAGTCCACCCGGAATAAAATCCAAATTCAGATGATACGCGATTACCGCAAGTACAGCGATGGCTCGCAAGCCATCCAATCCATTCATATGTCGCTTGTTATTATGCGTTTGTGACATGCATGCCCCTCCTTGTTACTATGAGTCAACAACATTGGTGTTGGGGGCATAAAGGAACTCCTGATCGTTCTGGTTGTCATTAACATACGTATTGCACCTTCCATCTTTCATTTACAACATAAGAACAGCTTCTGTTCGAAGCACTATCCGATGATGCTATATTGATTCGAGAGTTCACGTTTAGCATTATACGCCCGAAATAAGCCCCATACTTTACAGGAATAATAACAAACGATTAAACCGATGTAACCTTTCCTGCCAGCTCATATAGCTGTAAAATCATACTCTAAATTTGTCGTTAAATATAGTACTTTTCATCGAGTGGATAAAATTACCTGTCCCGCTTGCGCAAACCAGCATACCCACATAACCGTTCATTGAAACAATTGTATTCATGACAAAAGGCTGCCGACTTGCTCAGCAGCCACTATCCATTATAAACCTATGTCAGACCGGATTGAAAGTTTTGCTCATAATTGCTTCTTCTTGCCTAGGACCCTAGAGGTGGAACGGGTGATTCTTTTCTTCCGCCCTCGCATCCATGATCCGGTATGATGAGCGCCCTGTGTACATTGGGATTTGCAACTTCTCCAGATTGACCATGCCATTCTCCAAAAAGTACTCCTGATCCTGATATCGCTGCAACACTTCACCTGCAATCCATTCATGATCACCATATGTCGTAATATCCATAACCTTGCATTCATAAGCAAAATAAGCGTCTGTCAAAATGGGGACACTTACCTTGATTCCTTCCTCATACGGAATGCCGAATCTTGTGAATTTATCCGTATCTCTTCCACTGAACGTTCCTGCTGCTTGAATCCACTCCGATCGATGAGCTGGTAGGAAATGAACACCGAATACGCCACTCTTCTCGATGAGTTCATAGGAGTATGTTTCCTTACGAAGGGAGATGCCATATACGTCTGGAGACGATCCGATGTATGTATGCCATCCGGACGCCATCACATTCTGGACTCCCTCATGACGTGAAGTCACCACCGCTACCATTCCAGGATAAGAATAAAATTTGGGTTCTTCTATTGGCTGACGCATCTAATCCCCTCTCTTCTTCGTTATAAAGACAACTTTAATTATAAAATAAAGAAACAGGTTGAAAAAGCGCTTTGCAGAGGATTTCGCTATAAGCAACACATTCAGTGTCATGTTATACTGAGATGGATCAATTTCTAAAAATATGATACCGGGAATGTGATAGGATATGGTCAAATCAGTCAAATACACCTCCTAAATGAAGGCATTATTTTAATTTAGGAGGTTATAACTTATGTTTAATCCAATCGTGTTAGATCAGTGGGATCGAAAACCATACTTTGACCACTACTTGAATCAGGTCAGATGTACCTACAGCATAACTGCCAATCTGGATATCACGCTATTGAGTACCGAACTCAAGCTTAAAGGATTGAAATTCTATCCGGCTCTTATTTATATGATCTCTTCGGTTGTTAATGCACACAGAGAATTTCGAACCAGTTTTGATGCAGAGGGCAGATTGGGTTACTGGGACGAAATGTCTCCGAGCTATACGATTTTTCATGAGGACGACAAACGATTCTCGACGATCTGGACGACATTCCATGAAGATTTCGAGACGTTCCACAATCGTTATCTGGAAGATATGAAGAATTATAAAGATCACAAGTTATTTGTTGCCAAACCCCATGAACCGCCGAATACATTTCCCGTTTCCAGTATTCCCTGGGTGAACTTTACGGGATTTAATCTGAATATCTACAATGAAGGAACCTATTTATTGCCTATCTTCACGATGGGAAAATATGTTCAACAGAACGATAAAGTTTATCTTCCCTTATCCATTCAGTTACATCACGCCGTGTGCGACGGCTACCATGCCGGCGTTTTATTTAATGAATTGCAATCACTTGCAGATTGTTGTCATGAATGGTGTTAGTTAGTTAAATGACAAAAAGGCATTCCTGACTTCATGATGGAGTCAGGAGTGCCTTTTCTTTTTCCCTTTTATCAAAAGATATTTAATTGCACTTACTGTACCCACAATTGCTGCATGTTTTGCACCCTTCAACATTCATCAGGGATGCCGAGCCGCATGAAGGACATAAATCTCTCGATTCGGTAAAGGATTTTTGATCCTCCACTTGTGGATAAGCACTCTTCACTTGGTTCTGTTCTTTTGATGCTCCAATTTCATTCTCCTGCACATTGCTCTGTACATGACTTTCCAATGCTTTGGCGACTGCATCAGCAATTGATTCGACCCGATTAGCTCCGAAGCCAATCGCGCCCGAACCACCAATTCCCTTGAGATGTTTGATCAACAGTTCCACCTTGTGCCCATGATCTCCGTATCGCAGAAACAGTGAGCATACCCGACCGAGTGCCTCAGCCATGGCGAACACGTCCGATCCCGCTTTGCCCACGTTCAGGAAGATTTCACCCGGCGTTCCCTCCAGATCATTGATCGTAATGTAAGCCATTCCGAATGGTGTATTGATTTTGTATGTCGCACCACGAAGTACCTGTGGGCGGCTTCGATATTGTTTATCCAGCACTGTGGCAGACGAAGGGGTTGAATCAGAAGAAAGAGTATCACCATCAACCTCGTTACCGAACGCTTTAACACCTGCGTGCCCTGCGATATTATTCGAGTTATCTGTTGCAGATACGACAGCCTTCTCTCCTGCTTCCACAGTGTTCTGATCTTCCGTATGAGTCTCTTCCTTCTTCGACGTGGACAACACCTGCACATCCCTGCTACCATCGCGGTATATCGTTACTCCCTTGCAGCCGAGGTCGAAGGCCAATTCGTATAGTTCTGCCGTATCCTCCACTGTAAAATCAGCCGGACAGTTGGCCGTCTTCGAAATGGAGCTATCCACCCATTGCTGAATCGCAGCCTGCACGCGGATATGATTCTCAGCCGACAGATCCATCGCCGTCACATAATAGTCTGGTAAAGCTTCACCCGGATGTTCATCCAGCCAATCTTGTGCGATTGGTACGAACTGTTCATCATAACCCAGACGGCTTTGCCGGAAATACTTGAAGGCGAAATACGGCTCAATACCTGTTGATGTGCCCACCATCGTACCTGTACTTCCCGTTGGTGCCTGTGTGATCAGTGTGACATTTCGAATGCCCTGTTTACGAATCGCCTCTCCCACTTCAGGGTACGTCGCAACCATGTTTTTCATGAAACCACTCTGTAAATACGGTTCAGCTTCGAATGCTGGGAAAGCTCCCTTCTCTGCTGCAATCTCTGCCGATGCCAGATAGGCCTCCTTCGCCATGAATCCATACAGTTTATCCAGAAATGCAAGGGATTCAGGACTCCCGTATCGAATACGCAGCTTAATCATCAGCTCTGCCAGTCCCATGGTGCCAAGTCCAACCCGGCGTTCACGCTGCTGATTCAGTCTGTTTTCCTCAAAATGATATGGTGTTGCATCGATGACATTGTCCAAAAATCTAGCCGAGATGCGAGTGGTTTCCGCCAGTTCATCCCATGCCACATCATCATTCGTTTCATCGTAGAATTTGGACAGATTGATTGCAGACAGATTACATACACCCCAACCAGGCAGGCCTTGTTCCGCGCAAGGATTAGTACAGATGATCGGGTTAAAGTACCAGCTGTTGGACATCTGGTTATAGTACTCCATGAATACCACACCAGGCTCTGCCGATTTCCAGGCTGATTCAATAATGGTATGCCAGATTTCACGCGCCTTCAGTGTACGATAGTGCACAACCGCATGACCTGCGGCTTTCCATTGCTGCATATCCCCGTTCCACTCGGTGTCGTAGTCTGGATCGTTCGTATCAGGGAAAACCAAATCCCAATCTCCGTCCTGCTTGACAGCCTCCATAAATGCGTTGCTCACACATACCGACAGATTGGCATTGGTCACCTGACCCATCGTTTGTTTCACGGTAATAAAATCAAGCACATCCGGATGCCAGTCATTCATCATGAGCATGAGCGCACCCCGGCGGCTTCCGCCCTGTTCAATCAGTCCCGTCGTATAACTGAACAGTCCGCCCCACGATACGGAACCGCTGGATGATCCGTTGACTCCTTTCACCACTGCTCGGCGAGGACGCAATGAGGACAAATTAATGCCCACACCTCCCCCCCGTGCCATAATTTCCGTCATCTCGGTCAAGGTCTTCATGATGCCACCCCGACTGTCCTGCGGAGACGGAATGACATAACAATTGAAGAGTGTCAACTCATCGCTTGCCCCTGCGCCCGCAGCAATGCGCCCTCCGGGTACTAACTTCCAATCTTCCAACACCGAGCGGAACTTGGACTCCCACATTGCCCGCTGATCTGCTGTCGATTCAACAGAAGCCATGGCTGTGGCAAGACGGTCCCACATCTCTTCCGGTGTTTTTTCTATATTAAGTGTCAGTTTCTCCACGTTTGTCTCGATGATCTCTCCGCTTCGAGTCCTAACTTGTACAAGCTGGCCCTGACGTTCTATGATTTCGCCCACTTCCTTGGTTGGGAATTTGGGATCATCCTTGGTTAATACCAATACCACATCTCCGACCTGGGCATGATTTGGATCAGCGTCCTTCCAGGCGTATCGGTCCAGAAATATTTTTTCGCTGAGTCCTTCTAATTGGTACGATCGTTGGTTTGATTTCATCGCTACGTTCAACCTCCCCGGAATAAGGCTACATTTTCACTATAAGAGTAAATTATGATCAAACACCACATATAGTGATATGAAATAAGTATAATACACCATATATTGATTTTTCCATGCGACTTTTATCATAGTCCATCTGCATAGACTCCCCATACTCGGACAAGCTTCTTCACACACCCTCATACGCACGAATACGACATCTGTGAATTTTTTGGCACAGAAAAAACCTGAAAAAGCGAAGTGTTCGCCTAAAAGCTTTCTGAAAGAAAGCTGCATCGAAAGCATACGCTATCCCCGGATTTCCCCCTCCAGAAAAGGGAATCAAAGAAATCTGGGGATAACAGCGATTGGAAGGTTGTTCTGTCATCGTAGTGTTCATGCAAATAAACTGTAGTTCAACTTATATAGTTATGAACTGACTCTCATTCGTCCATACTATTACCTACGAATAAAACGTCATCACGTATGGCAGGGGAGGAAGCATCATGAACCGGAAAAACCCGCACCACACGAATCAACCTGTAGCCGAGCTGCCCGTTCCACTGGAATTTGATCGAAGCTGGATCAATCAGTTGGAATCACGATTGGATAAAGGAGGCCCTTGGGGAGATTACCGACTCTTTCAACTGGGCATTCAAGCCGAAGAAACCAATCTGATTCCCAATTTTGACGAGATCCAGTGTTTGAAGCATCTGCAAGGCCTCACTCCACTTCCTCACCAGATGGACACTGCTCGCAGAGTATTATTTGAAATGTCAGGCCGGGCCATTCTCGCCGATGAGGTGGGTCTTGGCAAAACCATTGAAGCCGGTCTCATTCTGAAAGAATATATGGTTCGAGGTCTCGTATCCAAAGTACTCATTCTCGTGCCGGCGTCTCTTGTGCTTCAATGGGTACGGGAGTTGAATTCGAAGTTTGGCATCCCTGCCATTGCCCAAAAAAAGGCTTATTCCTGGCAAAATGAGGTGGTGGTTGCTTCCATGGATACAGCCAAACGTGATCCGCATAAAGATATGCTGCTGAATACCGATTACGACATGATTATTATTGACGAGGCTCATAAACTCAAAAACAAGAAAACAACCAACTATCAATTCATGCTGAAATTGCGCAAAAAGTATTGTCTGCTGCTCACAGCTACACCTGTGCAGAACGATATGAGTGAATTGTTCAATCTGATCAATCTGCTGAAGCCCGGTCAACTGGGTCGTCAGGGTGACTTTGCGACCAACTTTGTTGTAGACAAACGGGTTCCGAAAAATCAGGAACAGCTTAAGAACGAGTTATCCAAAGTCATGATTCGTAACCGTCGCGGCGAAGGCCCCGTTCAATTTACCAAACGGAACGTCTCCAACGTGAATCTGCAACTATCGCCCGAAGAACAGGCGCTTTATGATGGCGTGACTTCCTTTGTAAAAGACCAGTACCAGGAAGCTGGCGGCAATCTGAGCAGCATGCTCTCCCTTGTTACATTACAGCGTGAAGTGTGCAGCAGTCGGGATGCTGTATTCGTGACACTGGTTAATCTGTCGAAGAAACTTCCGTTGGACTCTCCCCTACGGGACAAGATTTGGGAACTCGTGGCCCATATTAAAGCGATCAAGGAAAATACCAAAGCCGAGAAAACAATGGAACTGATTCGGAACATGAATGAAAAAGTAATTATCTTCACCGAATACCGGGCCACGCAGGAGTATCTGCTAAACTATTTCCGGAACAACGGGCTTACGGCTGTACCTTATCGGGGTGGCATGAATCGAGGTAAAAAAGACTGGATGATGGATCTCTTCCGAGGGCGTGTGCAGGCTATGATTGCAACCGAAGCGGGTGGCGAGGGCATTAATCTGCAATTTTGCCATCATATGATCAACTTTGATCTGCCTTGGAACCCTATGCGGGTAGAGCAGCGGATCGGTCGGGTACACCGGTTGGGACAGCAAAATGATGTGAACATTTTCAACCTATCCACGACCGGAACGATTGAGGAACATATTCTGAATCTGCTGCATGAGAAGATCAATATGTTTGAGATGGTGATCGGCGGGCTGGATGTCATTCTGGAACGGCTGGAGAAGAAGGAGTCCATTGAGAAAAGTTTGTACAAAATCATGTTGGAATCACAAAATGATGAAGATATTCGCCGTAAAATGGATTCACTTGGACAATCGCTGAACTCCATTCAACGCGAGGTTGCCGATGAAGGCCCTGCCCTCTCCGGGTTGTTAGATCTTCGTAAAGGAGGTAGCTGACCCATGACCATGACTCCCCATGAAGTGCAGGCTTATGTTCTCACCTATCTGGAAGCACTCGATTGTCAGATTATGGAGCGTTCGCCTGCCCATGTTACTGTTAAACTTTCGCCTGAGGCAGACAAAGCGTTGACCAATCGCCCCTATTATTGGGGGTTCGTGGAGCGAACCGGAGCACCCGCTGAGACGATGTCCTTTACATTTATATTCGATCCTGACAGTTATCAGCAGGCCATTGAAGCAGCCGAAGCCAAAACAGTGCAAGCATCACCTGACCCTGCTCAACCGAATGGCGCAACCAACGGCAGTCCTCAAGGCGAGCCACCGAAAGAAACCATTCTGGGCCGTTATTTCGGCATTACTCCATCCATGCCACTACTGGGACCAGGAAGGATATTGCGTGAAGAAGTGGTGTACGGCAGTCGCAGGCTCCAACAGATTTTTGGCGCAGCCCGTGAAGGCGGTGCCTTTGTCAACCTGTTCGAGCAGGCTGCCAAACGTCAATTGCGCGCTACAGCGCCAGCCATATATGAGCCTTGGCTTGGTGTGTGTTTCAAGGTGGAATTCGCCTGTGATTTGAAACGGGAGGAATTGCATTTTCTTGGCATCTCCCTTCGCTCGGGTGAAATTATAGAAAAATTCGGCACCAAGCTGAACCGACGTGATCTCAGTCCACGGCTGGCGGAGAACATGCATGTGCAGACAGCTAAAGTTTCGTTATTTGATGCCGGAGCTGCTTTGGAATCTCATTTGACGAACCGCTTGCTGGAACTCGATTATAGCTGGGCTGAGAAAGCCCAAGAGCGACTTGATTTGGAGCTGGACGTGTTGGATACCTATTACGAAGCAGTACTCCGGGAAGATACACCTGAAGTAGAACCCCCGGGTAACATAGCCTCAGGCGTGGAGAGTGTCCATTCTAACCGCACGTCAGCTGTATCTCTGAAAAAAGTTCTGGATATAACTAACGCTAAACCCATTGGAACAGATATGGAACTGGCCGCAGAGGCCGTTGTGCCGATCGAAACCGAGACAGACGCTGAAGAAGAGAAAGCCAAACAGGCGGTTATCGATCGCGAAGCCATGAAACTGCAATACGAGACACGCCGGACCGAGATGATCTGGCAATACGAACCCAAAGTGAAAGTGACTGCGATTAACAGCGGCATGTTTCACTTAAGATAGACGAAGACACTACTTTTCCTGCAAATGCTGGCAAAAGTAGTGTTTATTCATGATCAGCTGCCCGACAGGTTGCGGCAACCTTTGCATAGCCCGTCCCCTAGAATGAAACTAGGACCGGCTCAGGCAACGGATAAATGAAAAGTAGGTGTAAATTTGAAACGATTCTTTCATACGTGTTGGAACAACGTTCGGAAAACAACCTGTATGACCCTGGGCTTGCTCAGTTGTCTTGCCCTGTTCTCTTTTTGGTCGATAGCCAATGCAGAGGAACAAAAAACGTCTTCACTATCCCGCGTATCTTCAACAGAATATAGTACCAAACATCATGCATCCCAGAATGAGAAATTAGCTCCCACTGCTGTACAACGGTTTGCAGAGCAACAAGCTGTTGCCCTTGGTACAGCTAACGCCGAAGCACATTGGAAGAATGCCGAACTCGACTTCTACCCTCTGGGGCCGGGTACACATAGCTGGCTCGTACAAGCTGAGTTTGAAGGCAAACCTATCGGATATATGATTATTACAGTCACAGAGCAGGGTCAGGTGATGCTTAGTGAATATGGTCATGGAGAACAGTCACCATACAACAATGAACTTCTTGGACAAGCCTTGGATCGACAACATATGAACCTTAAGGCATTACTTGCTGGCGGAGGAGAGCTTCATCTTGGTTATGCTCTTCCCCTGCTGGCTTATTGGAAAGTGGAACAGCCTAACCATCCTGCACTTTATATTGATGCTACGAACGGAGATGTACTACCTTCAGAGTTCCTGAACCTGCTGGAGGCTGATTCCAAACAAGTCTCTGCGAGCATAACTCATCTATCCACAGCTCCATCTGGTTCAGTCGATCCACTTCAACTGCGACCAGTCTTCAATCCGGCTGATAATCTGTTATGGATTACATCCAAGCCTGTTGCGGCCGACCGGGCACAAGATGTGATACAACACGGGGAGAAGCAAAAAATTGTTTTCTCAGCGGGTGATCGTAACGTTGTGTACGGCGGTCCTCTACCTGTTAGCGGTTATCAGCTATGGCATACAGATCAGGAAGGAGAGTCCATTCTATATGTAGCATTAGGCGGAGAATCATCCATTCAACGCTTTGTCCCTTTGAGCACATTGCAACAAGACGGTGAATTTTACATCGTAAAGCCTTGACCATCAGCTAACTCTAGAGATCATTCAGATAACGTTAAAACAATAAACATCCACAACAAAAAAGACGCCTTCCCATTTCTATGAAGGGATTGCGTCTTTTGGTTTTACATTAGTGAAATAGATAAGGGATAGTCACCCTTTACCCGAAGAACTTCGTTTATGAGACTGTGTATCGAATTCTTTTTCCTTTTTCCCCACCCACAGGGATACAGCGAATGGAATCATACCAAACCACTTCATCGTCCACGGCTCTTTCCTTTTGGTGCGACCTTTCCGCTCATCCTTCGGCGTATCAATATAATGAACAACACGCTGGGTAATGTATTTTACCAACTCATCACTTTTGGCCATAATGCTGCCTCCTTCGCTCCTGCACATTCGCGGAGCTTACGATAGTTCTATTGTGTGCAGGAAGTGTACTGGTTAAACATTTTTTTATTGAAAGAAGTATGAAAACCCTCAGAATGCACAGTCTAATGCCAAAGGTATCCATCGAGTCATTAATCTGCATTGGATACCTATTTCACGAAGGAGTGTGTATTCCCATGTATAAGCTGCTGACCGCTACGGTAGCCTTGCTGATCAGCTTCCATTGCCTTCCCATGCTGCCCCATGTCGCTTACGGAAAAGCAGCCCCGTCCCAGAACAGTCCATCCATGCTGCCGGTGACCGATGGAAATGCTTATCGGTCAAGTCATCATGCCTTTGCAGCACCCGTTATCCTGCTCGACGTAGGCCATGGCGGTATTGACGGTGGTACGTCAGCCCAAGGTGTGCTGGAAAAGGATATCAACCTCGCCATTAGCCAAAAGGTCTATCTCCTGCTTCGCAGCAAGGGTTATGCCGTTATCATCAATCGACTTGGTGATTATGCACTTAGCGATGAGAACCGCTGGCTAAACAGCCGCTCCCGTCACACCAGAGATCTTGCCCAACGTAAAAGTCTGAGCGAAGAAGTGAGTACAGATATCGTAGTTAGCATCCATGCAAACTGGAGTTCAAGATCGTCTACACATGGCCCGGTAGTACTACACCAGAAGGAAGGCAGAAGTTATTTGCTGGCCCAATCCATTCAGGATGCCTTGAACGAGTTATGCGGTACGGGGCGCGGAGTGGTGTGGGGCAAGCCCTTCTATATGTTGAATTATGTGAAGCAACCTGCCGTTATCGTGGAAACCGGATTTTTGAGCAATGCCGCAGATCGAGCCCGGATGAGTGATCCCGCTGAACAAAAACGAATTGCTCAATCCATTGCGAACGGAATTATTTATTACCTGTCGGTAGTGTAGGAGCCGCATGCCAGTCCCACACTTCACGAACAAGATCACCAATGCCCACAAATTCAACCTGACCCTGAAGACGGGAGACTGATTCACGAACAACAGCAGATGTGTTTAACCCCGTATGGCCGACATGACCAATGACAACACAAATATTCTTGTCGATCGCACGCTGAGCCGCCAGATCCATTTGCTTGCTAATGTGCTGCTTGGAGTTTTGATCATCCAGAAAAATGTCATTACCTACAGGTGGCATATTTTTGGAAATGGCCAGTTCCCCCACCACGGAGCGAAAGTTTGTACGGCTGTCTACAAAGAAGAGGCCCCGCTCCTTGCATACATCAAGCACAATTGACATGATGCGTTTGTCGGAAGTGATTTTGGATCCCATATGATTGTTCATGCCAATTGCGTGGGGCACATCATCAATTGCTTTCTCCACGCGGGAGCGGACTTCTTCATCGGTTAGATTGGATGTGATTGCACCCGGGCCCAGCCATTCAGGTCGTCCTTTCTTGGGTTCCATGGGCATGTGCACAATCACATCCTTCCCCTTTTCATGTGCAGCTATCGCATCTTTCTTCGTTGTTGGCAAAAAAGGCATGACCGCTACCGTTAGTTTAACTGGCATCGCCAGGATCTCTGCCGTACCCTTCATGTCATTACCAACATCATCGATGATAATCGCTAACCGTTTCTGATTCGATGGGGACTCTGAAGCAGCCGCTGTAGGCTCTCCTGTCGATATGCCTGTGTAAATCACAATCAGAAATGCCATGATACCTGCAAATAATCGATAAATCTTTCTCTGCACCTTCATCATGATTCCCTCCCCGTAACTTCTGTGATCTCATTGTTTGATAATGAAGGGAGGAATATGTAAGCCAAAGCCTTCCTTAATAACAACATCCCCCGCCAATGGAAACCTCTATCTCAAGCGAAGATCCCCATCATTCCAGTTTTCTCCTTTGTATTCAGACAAGAACTGTCATTGAATAGTTAGAAAATAGAGATTAATTAGAAAAAATACTGTAATTTGTCAGGTTTTCAGTTTAGGAATTATTTAGTAGAATCAACTAATGAAAGAGGTCATGTACTTCATTGCTTTCCTATGATTTATGGAAGGAGGTTTTGAAAGGGTTTACATAAAATAGATGCCAGACAATCTGCTATTCTTATTTGTTATCCCTGGTCGAGGTTTCTCCATGTAACCATTTACCATTATCGAGGAGGATGAAAGTAGTGAAATTCAAATTCAAAAAGACGATCAATGTTTTATTGGCCTGCTTAACAGCTCTACCCCTCATGTTAAGTCCTACACAAGTTTCGGCGGCAAGTGATGCCAACATTAATTTGTCCTCGGAAAAACAACTGATCAAGGGCTTTGGGGGCATTAACCATCCTGTCTGGATTGGTGATCTGACTCCCGCTCAACGTGAGACTGCTTTTGGTAATGACCAGAATCAGTTAGGCTTTTCAATTCTCAGGATCTACGTCGATCCAGATTCTAATAACTGGTATCGTGAAGTTGCCACAGCCAAACGGGCTATTGAAAAGGGGGCTCTCGTATTCGCATCCCCATGGAATCCTCCGAGCAGCATGGTTGAAACGTTCAACCGCAATGGGGATACGAATGCCAAACGTCTGAAATACGACAAATATGCCGCATATGCCCAGCATCTGAACGACTTTGTAACCTACATGAAAAATAACGGCGTAGATCTGTATGCTATTTCTGTGCAAAATGAACCGGATTATGCTCATGACTGGACCTGGTGGACTCCACAAGAGATCCTTCGATTCATGAAAGAAAATGCCGGGTCCATTCAAGGTACCAAAGTCATGGCGCCTGAATCCTTCCAGTATTTAAAGAACATATCCGACCCAATCCTGAATGATCCGCAAGCACTTGCCAACATGGACATTCTGGGAGCACATACGTATGGAACCCAGATTTCGAATTTTGCCTACCCTCTCTTTAAGCAAAAAGGAGCAGGTAAAGAACTGTGGATGACTGAGGTGTATGTTCCGAACAGTGACAACAATTCAGCAGACCGCTGGCCTGAAGCACTGGAGGTTTCCTATCACATGCACAATGCCATGGTAGAAGGTGATTTCCAGGCTTATGTGTGGTGGTACATCCGCAGACAGTATGGTCCGATGAAAGAGGACGGTACCATAAGCAAACGTGGTTATAATATGGCTCATTTCTCTAAATTCGTGCGTCCAGGCTACCTGCGAGTCGATGCAACGAAAAATCCAGATACGAACACATTTGTCTCAGCTTACAAAGGTGATAACAAAGTCGTCGTCGTGGCAATTAACCGTGGAACTTCGGCCACAAGCCAGCGGTTTGTGTTGCAGAATGGCAATGCCTCCACTGTATCTTCGTATGTGACGGACAGCAGTCGTAATCTGGCAAGTCTTGCACCTATTAATGTTTCCAATGGGGCATTCACAGCCCAGCTTCCTGCACAGAGTGTAACTACATTTGTTGCTGATCTCACTGGTGGCAATGGAGGCGGGAATGTAGGCACTGGCACCACATATGAAGCTGAGACGGGAACAACGTTGACTGATGCAGTGATTGAAACACTTTACCCGGGATATACGGGATCAGGATATGTGAACTTTAACGCGTATACAGGCTCAGCCATTCAATGGAATAACATCAACAATACGATTACAGGTACCAAAAACGTAAAGTTCCGTTACGCCCAGGAGAGTGGTACTCGCAATCTGGACATCTACGTGAATGGCACCAAAGTGCTCAGCAATGAACCCTTCACTGCAACAGGAAGCTGGTCCACCTGGGGTGAGAAAACCATTCAAGTTCCTATGAATTCAGGTGTAAATACCCTTCGAATCGTTACGACAGGAACGGAAGGACCGAATATCGACAGTATTAACGTTACCGCAGCACAATAAATATCAAAAATGCAAACAAAAAAGACTCCTCAAGCATTAGCTTGAGGAGTCTTTTTATTAGATGCGGTCGAGAGGACTCGAACCTCCACGGGGGGTTAGCCCACACGGACCTGAACCGTGCGCGTCTGCCAATTCCGCCACGACCGCATATTTTATCTCCGTGATTAATATCGGCGACAAGAAATAATATATCATGCCGAATCTATCATGTCAACACTGAAAATAATAACATGAAAGCCCGAACCAGACATGCTTGTCCATTCGGGCTTTATCTTCAACTACATATTACAGCTTGGAAGGCCAGTTGCCATACCATGCATAACCGCCTCTTCTTTCTTTATCAATGTCACTTAATTTGTATTTAACTACACCGTCACGACCAATAAAGATGGGTTTATCCGTTCCGATTTCATAGAAGCGTGCCCAGATCGGTCCCGCTTTGGAATCAGCGATAATTTTGCTATCTCCATTTGCTCTTTCATACTTGTAACCCGTAATTTTCACCTTGTTAAACCAATCCTCCGCTCCTTTAATGGATGCGGTAATTTTAGCGTTAGCAGGTCTCGTTTTCAGGAATTTAACGATTGTTACACTCTCTCCAGCTGTCAGCGATGGTACTTCGTAAATTCTTGCGCTTGCAGGTTTAAGCGAACTGGAATCATGTTGTTGTCCCCATGCTGTCAGCTTACCACCTGAAACGACTTGTGTATTCAGAATCGCCTCCACACCTTTGGCAACTGAGTTTTTACTGCGGTTAGCAAGTGTGCTGTCGATAAACGAGAAATCACCTTTGCGTGTTGCTACTTCATCGAGCATGATCATTACATTGATCATGGCATCATCATTGTAGGTAATATGCTTGTGATAGCCAGAGCTTTGGTAGACTTGTGGCCATCCACCGTTTGAATACTGCATGTTAATCAAAAAGTTAATGCCTTTGATTGCAGCTGTCGAGTATCGCGGATCATTTGTCTTTTTAAATTCTTTCGCTAATCTTCTAATTTCTGAGTATGTAGCCTTGTTGTCAATCGTGGACTTCGCCCACTCACCGCTTGTTTGTTTATAATCTTTTCTCCAACCTCCATCCGGCAGCTGGTTCTTCAAAATATCAGAAATACTCGCTGTTGTACCGGATGCATCCGCAGCAGATACCGTCCCTACAGGAAGAACTGCCATTCCAACTGTTGAGAAAACCATGGTGCATGCCAGGACAAAAGTAATTATTCTTTTCGCTTTCAAATGTAACACTCTCCCATGTTCATTTTAATAAAATTCACAAATCTACTTTACCTATTAACGCCAGTCCTAAACCTCCTTAATTTGAATGTATAACACAATAAAATCTATTTTCATCCAATATGTGGATTGGATAATCAGATAATATGCAATAAATCGATTTTTGTCAATATATGCAACTTAATGAATATAATTTCTTAAATTCTACATAACGGAATAGTTCTTTTAACTCATGACAAACTTATTTATTTATCCAATTTCGTCTTAAACGAATCAATAATGACGTTTTTGTCATGAATTATACCCAAACTTGTGCCCTTCTTTCATATAAAAACCTTAATTCCGCTAACATTGAGGTATTACGAGGGGTTTTAAATGGGTTTGACAATTACGCATTTATGCAATATAGTTTCAAATAGTTACAAAAACTTAATTATTCATTTGCCGAGTTTCAGGTTTGAAAACGGGGGAACCATTTTGGGTGAATTATTCTTATACATAGGAAATATAGGGAACCTTCTACCGAACCCTTAGCTAACTCCGTAGGCATCGAAGGGAGAACATTGATTTTGAAAAAACTGATTATCTCCATTTTTGGAGCGGCTGTACTATTTACATCCGGGGCAACAAGCACAGAGGCAAGCAGTATTAACTCCGTAGTGAACAACATGACAGGTATACCTTACAAGTGGGGTGGCACGACTCTGGCCGGCTTCGACTGTTCCGGGTTTATGAGATATCTTTTCAACAAATACAGCATTGAATTGCCACGTACTTCGCAACAGCAAGCCAAAGCAGGTACTCCGGTAGCCAAGAGCAATGTTCGGACAGGTGATCTGGTGTTCTTTAACACAACAGGCAAAGGCATTTCACATACAGGCGTTTATATCGGCGGCGGACAATTTGCTCACGCCTCCAGCAGCAAAGGTGTAAGCATCACTAAAATGAGCAATCCTTATTTCAATGATCGTTACGTAACAGCACGTCGGGTAACTGGACAGTTTATGTATGATAAAATGTTGGGTAAAATGTAGGTATGATATAAAAGAGGAGGCTCCGGATCAACCCGGAACCTCCTCTTTTGTTTGGCTTCCCCTTTTATGCGAACAGTCCTTGGACTACCCACCATCTGTACCTAATGCAGCGCCTTCTGCACTCGCATCGCACCCTGAGACAGGGCATGCCCGCCTCCTACAGCTCCGGCCACAGCAACGGTCTCCATAATCTCCTGATCTGTTGCACCCTTGGCACGGGCTTCTTCTACATGGTAGAAGGTACATACCTCATTGTTGGCAAACAATCCAATGCCGAGCGCAATCAGCTGTTTTGTCTTGGCATCAATTACACCAGGTTGAAAACATTCTCCCGTAAACTCATGATACGACTTCACCACACCTGGCAGCACATCGCTTAATGCTCCAATCTGATCCTTGTAGGCATGAACTTTATCATTCATCAATGTCATGGCTTGTAGCACACCCTCTCGGCTATAGTTACAGATCTTCCTCACTGTACCTATCTTCTCTCCCGAGTGAGCCAATTATGCCAAGAAATCATGGTAATTCCAAACATTTAAACGCTCATCGTTCCTGCTCAATTAAGAGCGATTGCTACTCACTAAGTGGACTCTGGCGTGGCTCGCTGAACAGCTGATATCGGTAACCTCGATCCAGCTTGACGACACGTCGATTCTGACGACGGATAAGTACCTGCTCGCCATCCCAGGCAACAACAATCCCGGTTACATCGTTCGATTCCAGCTCGTCCCGTACTACTCTGACTTTCTCACCCGACAGACGCAGGGCGTCCAATTCTGTATCACTAATCATGTTCATGGCTCCTCTATTCCAAATTTATTTACAAAAAGAGACCTAAATGAAAAGTCATTTAGGTCTCACGTGACTGTATTGGACTGTCATGTCATTCGAAATGTTGTCCCGACTGAAAGTTACCGCTGCGCGTGCTCTTTGCTGTCGTTCTTCTCGAACCAAAAATCAAGCACTTTGGCGGACATCACACGTTCTTCAAGGTACTCCACTTGATGCGGTGTAAATTGTTCTTTCCAAGAGAAGGACAACTCTTCGCACAAGCCTACAATCGTCAGTAATTCTGACCAGGCAACATAGCGTTTGTACCAGAAAAATTGAGGATGTTCAATCATATAGGGATAAAGGTCATCGAATTCCGTATGTTTACAATCCAGGGCACG
Organism: Paenibacillus amylolyticus; assembly: GCF_050990605.1. Taxonomy (GTDB): domain Bacteria; phylum Bacillota; class Bacilli; order Paenibacillales; family Paenibacillaceae; genus Paenibacillus; species Paenibacillus amylolyticus_H. The sequence goes on along the minus strand of NZ_CP158832.1, from coordinate 2,092,074 downwards.
TTCAAAATGAACTTTCGATTCCGCCAGCTTATCATTAAAAAATTGTTCTGTTGCCGGTTGGTTCCCCATGGTGTTGCCTCCTCTCCCTAACATAACCCCATTATAAATGAAATCCGCGGTCATGCAAAGGCATAGTTCAAAAAATAGGCCCTATTCCTTTAAAATGTCACATTTCGTTATCGTCAAATTGTACTGTTCCATCGTTCAGGGAACGAATGCGTACCAAGGCTTCCACCGGAATCCCCTGTTCACGAATCGTACGTGCCCCTGCCTGGAAACTTTTCTCGACCACAACGCCGAATCCGACGAGTTCCGCACCGGAACGCTCGATAATTTTGATGACGCCACGAGCGGCATCACCATTGGCAATGATATCATCAATGAACAAAATGCGGTCATTCTCATGAATGAACTCGCGGGATACCATAATGTCAGTTACAATTCCTTTGGTAAAGGACGGTACACGTTCACAGTAAGCATCAGGATCAGCTAGAAGTGTTTTTTTGCGACGGGCGAATACAAGTGGCACCCCAAGTTCATAGGCCGCGGCAAACGCAACCGGAATCCCCGAGGATTCTACCGTGATTACACGGGTCACTCCACTTTCACGAAAACGGGCAGCGAACTCACGCCCCATCTCCATCGTTAGTGCAGGATCAATCTGGTGGTTCAACAGACCATCCAGCTTTAATACTTGATCCGAGATTACAACACCCTCTTGTAAAATTCGTTGTTTCAATAATTCCATGATTTGACCTCCCAAGCCTATCCTATGAGGTAAAAGTATCATATATCTATCTATAAGTTCAAGCGAAATTGCCTGGGTGCTGTCCCTGAGACGTAATTCAAGCCAAAGCTCATTATCGATTGTCATGACTTTCATGGGTCAAGCATACCTTGTACCATGGTACCCGCATGTCCAAACTAAACAGGGGCCTGAGAGGGGAAACACATGAAACAGGCATTTCGGGTGCTGCAGATCGCATTTACATACATCGGAACGGTTGTCGGAGCCGGCTTCGCTACAGGGCAGGAAATTTTGCAGTTTTTTACCCAGTATGGCAAATGGGCCACCGTCACCATAGGCTTATCCACCATGCTCTTTGTCTGGTTAGGTACCAAAATGATGCTGATCGCCCACGATACCGGGTCCCGCTCTTATGAGGATCTGAACAAACATTTATTCGGCCCCAAGGCGGGCAAATGGATCACCTGGGTGACCCTTCTCATTCTCATTGGCGTGAACAGTGTCATGCTTGCCGGAGCAGGTTCCGTTTTTGTCGAACATCTGGGTTTGCATTATCAGACCGGTCTGATCGTTACACTTGTAGGGACTTATCTGCTACTCGGTCGGGGCATTCAGGCCATCCTTCAAATGAATAGCATCGTAGTTCCCATGATGCTCCTGTTATCTCTGCTTATGATCACCAGTACCATCCATCATCCAGGTGCTTCCCGATTCATCACACTGACAACAGACTCAAACCCTATTCAAGTTTGGCTGTCTCCACTGCTGTATACTTCGTTCAATCTGGCGTTAGCTCAAGCTGTTCTTGTGCCTGTAGGTAACCAGATTCGTAGTCGGAACGTGCTGAAGTGGGGCGGAGTATTGGGTGGAATTGGCGTAGGTTTCATGCTGATGGCAGCTCATTTTGCCATGTCAGCACAGATGCCAGGCATTATCCAATTCGAAATCCCGATGGGCAGCATTGCCTTCCAACTTGGATGGGCAGTGCAATCTGTGTATGTATCCCTTATTTTCATGGAAATATTCAGTACATTTGTTGCCGATATCTACGGCATGACCTTGCAACTCAGACAACATATACGTGTGCATCCTCGTCTCATTACATTAACCATTATGCTGCTGTGTTACTCACTCAGTCAGTTTGGATTCAGTTCTCTGCTATCCATCCTTTACCCGATCTTCGGAAGTTTGGCACTGTTCTGGGCAGCCAAATTGGTACTGAATCGCTGGGGCGCTTTTCGTAGACGCAACAATATGTAAACGTTAAACGTACTTCTTCATGAATATGAACATCCGTTTGCACCATAACCATAACTCATCGCGCGAACTGTTTCCTTTAAACATGACAAAAAGCCGCTGTTTAGCACAGCGGCTCACCCTTTTTGCTATCCATTTTAAGCTTTGCTGGGAAACTGTAGATACATCTTTTTCAACTCATTGACCGATCTGCCGAGCGAGTAATGTGTCTTGGCTTTTTCACACGCTGAACGAGCAAGTTCATAACGATAAGCCGGGTCCAGCATCACCTTTTCCAACGCTTCAGCCAATGCAGAAGAATCTTCTGCCGGTACAAGCAACCCATTGCTACCGTTCTCGATCTGTTCCGGTATACCACCTACATCCGTACCCACAAGGGCAAGACAACTCAGCGCCGCTTCAGCGAAGACGGAACCAAATGCTTCTGCCCGTGAAGGAAGTACAAAAATATCGAAGAATGGCATGAATTCTTCAGGGTGCAGTGTGTAACCATAGAAAATGGTCTCATTATAGATCCCCAATCGCTGCGCCAATTCTTCCAGATCAGGACGAATCGGTCCATCTCCAATAATATGTAACACATAATCATGACCTCGACCCTTCAGTTCCGCACAGGCTTTGAAAAGAATATCCAACCCTTTCGCCGGAACAAGCCGACATACCGTGACCAGCTGTGGTATCGCATTATCATGAGGAATCGGCTTAAACCGCTTCTCATCAAATCCATTGGGAATCACACCGATGACATCAGGTTCCTTCACGTAGGGAGCCAGATAACGACGGAACGAATCCGACACCGTTAAGAGGCGCTCTGCCTGGTGTTCCAGCTCCCCATATATCGCAAGCAGGAATCGATGCTCCGGTCCATCCGCTTCAATGCGTCCATTAAGGATTAATTCTCGTTCATAACTGGAGTGAATCGTCTGAATGAGAGGTGTATCCGGGAAAACCGTTTTCATCGCAAGTCCTGCAATTGGGTGGTGGGCATGGATCAGATCATAGGGCTTCTGAATACGCAGTTTGGTCCACCATAGATAATCACGATAAGTTTGAATATATTTTTGGACAACGGGACTATCCTGATACTCCGTCCAATCAAACGTTTCGAACCGGACTTCCTCTCTGCCTTTGTTGCGAATTCGCTTTGGCAACGAGAACAGATCCATTTCCCACCTCGGGGTTGTAAATCTCTCTTGCATATACGGAATCATAGAGGATACACCTCCGGGCTGCTCCGGAGGAAAGAAAAGCGCCTGCAGCAATCTCACCGTTAGTTTCCCCCTTTCTGACTTACGTACTGATCTACTATCCATTATGACATAGGGAAGCAGGAACATCTATATTACGAAAGATAGTGCAAACTTTTGGCTATTTAAACCGCTCAATCAAATCTAAACGGACCAAGCCATGGTTCACCAACTCGTATATACAACATATTCATGAATCGTTCCCCTCAGAAGCAAAAGCTTTAATCCAGCAGTCAATCGCTCGCGTTGTCGTCAAACATATTCATTGGATAACCAGAATTTTCAGCTCCGTAGCTCCACGGGCTTCTCATATGTACTGTAACCATCGGTCTCTCCCAAAAAAGTATACCCGTTCCGCGCGTAAAAGGCGTTCAACGTAGCATTGCTTGCTCCGCAATCTAACCGAACAGTATGTTTGCCTTCAAAATGTATGCCGCTGCTGGACCATTGCAAAATGGACCGTCCCAGACCGCACTGTGCATATTTTCTTCGAATCGCCAGCCGATGCAGATAAATTGCGCCATCCTCGGCATGAGCTTTTGAACTCCAAAGATGAATATCCCAAGGGCTTGGCTGAACCAAAAGGATGACCATCCCCGCTACGTCCGCTCCTTTTTTAAATACAAACACATCCCCACGCAGAATCGCCCCTGCCGTATCATGTGAATCTTCACCTTTAAGCAAAGCGTTCCATTGGGAAGAACCTTGGCTCTGTAACCATTCGGCTGTCTCCACCAGCAGCGACATCACATCCTCCGTATCTTCCGGCTTCGCCTGAACCGCTTGAAAACCATCGTTAATATATTCGCTACTGATCCTGAATGAGTGCATCATTGTTCTCCTCCGCTTCTTGATCTCTGTTAAACTAATGGTACTATACCGGGAAATGGATTTTTCGTCAAAATGAGTACAAAAAAAGGTAAAAGGCAGCTGCCTTTTACCCATCTATTCTGGCTTCATCAATAATCTGATTTCGATACAACATCGTAAGGTGCAGCGTATCAAACTCCATTTCCTTGTCCAATTCCTGCATCAACACTTCGACCAGGCTCTTTCGCTGCACGCTGGTTCCAGGAACCTCGTAATCGATGTATCCCGTCAGATCGGATTGAGAGGTGTCTATTGTTGCTGTTCCCACAGGCAATCCACCTCGTTCCTGAAGAAACAGCTCATAAACCCGGAACTCCCGATCCTTACGCTTCAGCATGACATAACATGCTTCTTCAGCAGCCTCCGAAGCATACAGATCCGATTCATCGGTATCCTCAAACTCCTCGGTGAAATCACGATGTATCCACTCTAATGTCTCAAGTTCGTTGCCCTGATGCCACATGCGGATCGTAATCGTATCGATGATGTCCTCATCCAGCTCTCTGACCAGCAACTCTGCCGCGGCTTCCATTTGATGCTCTTCCGGCTCGTCATACCAGTGTATTTCACCTTGTACATCAGCGCCATATTGTTTTAAGGAAGCTTCTGCAAGTTCCTGTCCTTCGACATCATTGAATATATACGTGGATATGCTGCGTCCCGCGCTTACCATCTCCATCTCCAGAACCTGATCCCGATCTTCATATGTAAACGATTCGGCTTGTGAAACAGGAATTACCTTACTCTCCATGTTGTCTATCTCGTCGTAGCTGCCTTCGTCATGATTCATATCTTCTGACGACCACACTGTCTCTGACTCAGTCTTATGCAGAACCGAATGTAGTGAGCCACAACTAACCAGCACTTCATAATATGCAGCTTGCAACGCATCTGCAAGAGATCGGACATAAGCATGCACTTTTTCTACAATATGTTGCTCTGTACCATCTGGCAGAGACTCCTGCTCGATCTGAAGACTACCTGATAAACGGTCTCCTTCTCTGTACACAAGCAAAAGTGAACCCGCATATTGACCATTAACCATCACGTCCTGCACTTCTCCACCTGATGTCCGCAGGTCAGCAACCAATTCCACATCATATTTCATCACGTGTCCTCCTCCATTCCTAAGGTTATTCTCTTATGATGCCCCTAAGGACGGTAGATTATGAGGGAAGCGTGCATTTCAAATATAAGATGTAAGCTTAGACGGATAACACATATTTTTGAATTGCGTGTGCAACACCTTGCTCGTTATTGGAGAGTGTAACCTCGTCCGCAGCAGCTTTCACCTCGTCCGGTGAGTTATCCATAGCGATGCCTTTACCCGCAAAGGTCAGCATCGTAATATCATTGAAGTAGTTGCCAATCGCCATGATCTCCGAAGGCATGATTCCTTTGGATTCGGTCAGCCTTTTAAGTGCAGCGCCTTTGGACGCTTCGGGATGCATCAGGTCAATAAAAAAGTCACCACTCCGTGTCATATAATAAGGCAGATTCCAGGTAGACCATTCCTGAAGTACTGCATCCATCTGTTCAATCGGACCAAATGCAGTGAATTTCGCCAGCGGTTCTGTCATGTCAACCCACTTGGGTAACTTCAGTGGCTCTGCCATAAAGTTGTAATACATCTCACGCACCTGCAAACCCAAACCTTCCGGTTGATCCACATACAGACCAAATGCTGTATTGATGTCAAAATGTACTCCATTGGTTCGACAGTAGGATATGATCGGCTCCAATCCTTGTCCATCTAATGCAAAATGATGAACCACCTCACGGGTATCCACTTGTGCGGTTACGGCACCATTATGTGTAATCACATATCCATCCAGTCCCATCTGTTCCATAAAAGGAATCGTGTTGGCAGGACCTCTACCTGAACACAGAACAATCTCTGCGCCCTGACGGGAAGCTTGAATCAAGGTCTCCTGAGTCCATTCGGTAAGTTCATGATGATCATTCAGCAATGTTCCATCTACATCAAGTGCAATTAATTTATAAGTCATTCTGGCTTCATTCCTCATCTATTAGTAGTCGCACCCACCCAAACCCTCCCTTCCGAGGGAGGGCCCCAGAGGGCTCTGCCCTCTGGACTCCCTTCTTGCTCAACGGTGGTAGGTCGGGTCTTGCTATGTAACGGTTGGCGTAGGAACGCTTGTTGCCGGGTAAACTGCTGGTCAGCAGTGGTCCCGCCCAAGCTTAACCGGGACCATTGCGGGCAGGGCTTCGCTCTCTGCCCGGCTCCCTGCTCCGCTTCGCGAAGGACGGGAGCTTTCTCGCCTTCGGCGTTCGTACCGGGGCTTCGCTTCCCTCCACAACTCCCTGCTTCACTTCGTGAAGGACGGGAGCTTTCCCGCCTTCGGCGTTCGTACCGGGGCTTCGCTTCCCTCCACGACTCCCTGCTCCGCTTCGCGAAGGGCGGGAGCTTTTACTTCCGCAGAAGGTTCAACTCGTCTGCGCTTAGTTCACGATAGCTTCCGATAGCAAGATCGGAAGCTAGTTCCAGCTCACCCATGGCAACGCGTTTCAGATAAATCACTCGCTTGCCTACCGCCTGAAACATACGTTTCACCTGGTGAAATTTCCCTTCGTGAATAATAAGCGAGATCGACGAGATCGTACCTTCTTCCGTTTCTTCCTGACCAAGTATAGTCAGTTCGGCCGGTAGCGTCTCGTATCCGTCATCCAATTGAATGCCCGCTTTGAAACGTTGCACATCATCTTCATCCACACTCCCCAGTACACGCGCTTCATAGGTTTTGGGCACGTGCTTGCGTGGAGATAACAGATCATGCGCAAGTGGACCATCATTCGTAAGAATGAGTAGTCCTTCCGTATCCTTATCCAGTCGTCCGACAGGAAACGGATTGAAGACCCGATCCTCTTTCCGGAGCAGGTCCAGCACCGTCTTATCTCTGTTATCCTCGGTAGCAGACACGACACCCGGAGGTTTATGCAGCATCAGATAGATCATCTCCCGATACACAATCCGCTCCCCATCGGCTTCAATGACGTTGACCTCGGGATTCACCTGTACACCACTGTCTTTCACCGCTTTCCCGTCCACATGGATTCTGCCTTGCTTCACCATCTTTTTGAGTTCACTTCGTGTTCCCACACCCATATGGCTTAATATTTTGTCCAGACGCAGCGTTTGTTTGCCTTTTCCACTCATACCGATGTCCACCTCCAGCCTGCCGGATATTCATTCTTCAGTACACCATCCAGCCATTTCCCCCAGCCAGCGGCATAACCATCTACACATACAAGAACATACCCTTTGGCAAACGTATCCGCCTTGAGCACCACTCGTTCTTCTTCAATATTTAACGTCTCACCCTTGAGGTATCTCACAGCTTCGCCATCAGCGGATGACAGATTTACGCTTCGCCGTGCCTCAGATGCATTCAGAGCACACGCAAGCGGGTGGGACGGAACAAATCGTCCATTCTTGATCGTGCCCATAAACCAGCCTGGACGAATGACTTTCAGTCCCTCCAGCCGCACTGCACCAACCGATGATTGATACACACGATCTCCGTAACAAACCGTTTCTCCAATTAACTCAATCTCCAATTGTTCTTTCATAAACTGAGTGTAGATCGCAACCGGATCAATACTTGACGGATCAGCACCGCGTCCCTGACCCCGTTCCGATTTACGTCCGCCGTGATCTTTACCTTTTTTGCTCTGTCTACCCGGATTTTTGCCGCCACCTGCCTGTCTGTCATGGGACTCTCGGGATTCGATTCGGAGCAAACGTTCCTTTTTACGATCAGCCTTGGTCATAGCAATTGAAGAAGCAGCAATAGAGTGATCCTTGTTCCCCTCTACTTCAATCCTGGACACATCCACGACCTGTCCATACTCCATTGCTCCTTCTTTAACTACTCCAGGTTGATCTGTTTCCATTCCTTGCCCTGCACGATGCTGCAATACAGCGACATAATGTCCTTCCCCTTCCAAAAGGTGAGGCCACAATCTTGCGGTTCCACGCGTTTGATCCAGTACGGCTTCCGTCTCTTCTGCCTTCTCTGGCATCATCTGACGTACCCATTCCGGACGTCCTGGAGCAAATCCTGTCTCTACAGGGATGTCCATTACTACGAACTCACGGTTTGCATTCAGAAACTCTGCAATCATTGCTTCATTTTCCTCCGGCGCAAAAGTACATGTCGAATATACGATGGTTCCTCCCGGGGCCAGCAATCGTGCCGCAGTCTCCAAGATATCCCGCTGCATCAGCACACATTTTTCCACCGAATGATGTTCCCATGATTTCACCATGTCTTCATCCTTGCGGAACATACCTTCACCTGAACAAGGCGCATCAATTAATACTTTGTCAAAATAATGAGGAAATGCATTTGCGATCCGCTCTGGCGACTCATTCAAAACAACGGCGTTACGTACCCCGTACAATTCCACGTTCTTGGCTAGCGCTTTTGTGCGTTCAGCATGGATATCGTTCGTGACAAGTACACCCTTGCCTTGCAGCTTTGCGGCAATCTGTGTTGTTTTCCCTCCCGGGGCAGCACACAGATCAAGCACGCGATCTCCAGGCTCAACCTGCAATAATTCAACTGGAGCCATTGCACTTGGTTCCTGTATATAATACAGCCCTGCATGATAATAAGGGTGCAGCCCCGGTTTAACACCATGAGGTACATAGAACCCTGTCTCACACCAAGGAATAGGTCTTAGATCAAACGGAGCAATATCATCGAATTGTTCCATCGATATTTTCAGCGTATTCACTCTCAGTCCCGCATGGGGCGACTGTTCATAAGATTTCATAAATTGTTCAAACTCATCACCCAGCAAACTTTTCATTCGCTCAGCAAATATCAAAGGTAACTTTACACCCATATTCCCACTCATCCTGTCTTGGTAAGATTGCAATATCGTTTTATTTTATCATATCCAAGCTTTGCTTTCCTATCATATCGTATCTATTCCACTACAGCGTGTAATGTAGTATAATGGCAAGTAGATTGATTCCTGAGCAAAAATTCGGGTGTTTATGCATATTATCCCAACCTTTATTTTTGCCCAAACTATATTTCGATATGATCGATGGGGGATGTCCAATGAAATCCAAGAAGAAAAAGAAAAGTGCTGCAATCCTTATATTCCTGGGTATTTTAATCATTATGATTGCAGCACTGGTTGTCGTAGACCAACAATCCAAGAAACAGATGGATTCAGTGGAAAATGCTTATGGCATCGCTGCTTCCAAGCTTAATCCAGCTACACGGGAGCTACTTAGTGATCCCAATTATCAACAAATTATTGTACCCACTGATCTCAAAGCCAAAATCGATAACAAAGACAGCTTCTTTGTTTATTTCTTCGCTTCCGACTGCTCGCACTGCCGTGCCACAACACCTCAGTTGATGCCACTGGTTGACAGTGAAGGTATTGAGCTTCCGCAGTTCAATCTGCGTGAATTCGAAACAGGATGGACCGATTACAACATCGAGTTCACGCCTACACTCGTCTATTATGAGGCTGGTGTCGAGAAAGACCGTATGGTTGGCGGACTGCAAGAGAATGGCAGTGACCAGGGCTACACGCTGGACGATTACAAACAATTTTTCCAAAAATATAAAGGCAGTGCCACTCCTTCGGCAAGTTAATTAATAATAGATCCGTTTCCACGAGTATCTACATTCAGGCACTTGTATCACCAGACACTGTTCTGATGAGGGACAGGCTGTACCACCTGCAATCATCTGAATATGACGCAACATTCAAAAAACACCCCGATTGTTCCCTTTACAGGAATCGTCGGGGTGTTTCATAACCATGGAACTTCATATCCATGGGATGCTCATTTGGATGTCAACGCTGATTACTGCTTAACTTTTACCCTGATCCATCGCCTTCATCTTCTCTTCGTATATTCGCCCTCTGGTAGGACTCCGGCGTTGCGGAATATTAGGTTGTAGCTCAAGCGATCTTCTAGATATCTCTTGTTCCAAGACCTCATCAACAATTCGTATGGACAAATCCCTGTAAGTCACAGACTGAACATCTGATTGGGATAGTTCCTTCACGATTTCCTGTACTTCTGATACCAAAGCCCCTAGGTCAATGCCCAGAATCGTAGCAGGAAAAGGTTCCAGAAGATCAAGTGAGCTCTGTAACATCATCGTTCCTCCGCGGAGATTGCCATTTCTGAAGTGGTACAAACCAACCGCAATCTGCAACAATCCTTTATAGAGAGAATCCCGGTTACGTTCAAGCCACAATTCTTCCAGCACCTCATGGCACTCGAAATAATCCTGATCCCGGTTGAAGTAGATTAAGTAGTCAATGTACAGTGGCTCATAGCTGCTCATCCGGGTTCTCGCCCTTTCTGGCGTTGTTCAGAAGTTTTTTCACGTCATCCAGCAAGTCTTTGAGCCCTTCCATATCATGTCGTTCCCAATACTCGTTAAAGCGCTTCTGTGCCTCAATCGCTTCACTGACAAGGTGATAGAAGTATAATTGATGTATAATATTCAATGTTCTTGAAACGATATTGGAATCATCTTCAAAGGCCTTCTGCGCCTCCAAAATCTGTAGACGAATTGCAGACATCTCATTATCCAGTACAAAAGCGGCTTCAGCTGTTTTTTTCAGCCTGGCTCGCATGTCATCCGGTAAACTCTCCCGAAATTTGTAACTCAGGGAATGTTCAATGGTAGCCCAGAAATTCATGGCAAGTGTCCGGATCTGAATCTCGGCCAATACGATCTTTTGTCCCAGAGCCGTCTGAACGGGATACTCAATAATCATGTGGAAGCTGCGATAACCGCTCTCTTTGAAATTCGTAATATAATCTTTCTCAATGAGTACCGTGAGATCCTTGCGACCTCGGATGTATTCTGCAACCCGACGGATATCATCTACGAATTGGCACATGATACGGATACCTGCAATATCCTCAATGCCTGTCTCCACGTCGTCAAGTGACACATTCAGTCGTCTGGATTTCTCCAGAATACTGGATATTTTTTTGACACGACCGGTAACGAATTCAATCGGGGCATACTCTTCCCGTTTTTTCAGCTCCGCCCGCATTGTCTTAAACTTGACTTTTAATTCCTCTACCGCTTGTTCATAAGGAAGTAAAAATGTACCCCAGTCTCTACCGTCCATGCTTATGCCTCCTGTCTCTATAGCGTCCCCTGTTCTATTCCATTATACATGATGTTTGGTGGGGGGAAGAGTCCCGAAGCATTTTACGCTCTTCCATGCTTCTATATTATTATTCCGGGGATTTAACAATCCTTCTTAACGATGCTCCGCACCAACCGCTTCAGAGATATGACGATAACCGTCCTTGCGCAGTAACTCACGCAGTCCGGCATGAATACGCCGATTCACCTCAGGTCCTTCATAGATCAATGCTGTATATATTTCGACCAGGCTTGCTCCGGCTTTAATTTTCTCATATGCATCCTCACTTGTGAAAATGCCACCTGAACCGATGATCGGAAGTTTGCCTTCGGTCTGACGATAGATCTGGCGAATAATCTCCGTAGAACGTTCACGCAGCGGTTTACCGCTCAGACCGCCAGTCTCTTTCGCATGTTGGTGGGAAAGTCCTGTACGACTAATGGTTGTGTTCGTTGCAATAATGCCAGCAACGCCGCTGTCTGCAATGGTGCGAACCATATATTCAAGTTCCTGATCATTCACATCCGGTGCAATCTTCACCAGAACGGATTTGGCCGCTCCGCCTGCCCGTGCATGCTGCACGTTCATCTCGTTCATAACCGCAGCGAGCAGTTCCTTCAATTCATTCCCATGTTGCAGATTACGCAAATCTGGTGTATTTGGTGAACTGATATTAACCACGAACAGATCAGCGTAATCGTATAGTGCCTGAATGCACTTCGAATAGTCCAGGTGAGCTTCCTCATTCGACGTTGCCTTATTTTTGCCGATGTTAACCGCCACTGGAATACGCCGATCCTGAAGACGTGCCAATTCACCTGCCATGGCTTCCGCACCAAGATTGTTGAAGCCCATTCGGTTCACCAAAGCCTCATCTGGAGGCAAACGGAACAGTCGTGGTTGATCGTTACCCGGTTGTGCAAGTGGTGTCACGGTTCCCACTTCCATGAATCCAAATCCGATGGAAGAAAAGCCCGTTACGGCCTGTCCGTTTTTGTCCAGACCCGCAGCCAGACCAACAGGTGTAGGGAAATGACACCCAAACATGTCAACAGCCAGATCAGACGTTTCACGAACGCCGTACATCACTCGCAGTCCGGAAGGTACCGGGCGGATGCTGCCCACGCCACTAAGGCCGCCAATAATCAGATGATGGGCCTGTTCAGGGTCCATTTTGAACAACAAAGGTTTAGCAAGACTTCTGTATAACAAATCACTCACTCCGTTCTGGTCCGGTACGCCAAAAAGCCGTTTTCCGTCTTTTCATATGTAAAAAACACTCTACACACAAGTCTATCTGTTTCTTATTAAAAAGAAAAGTATTTTGCACATAGACAGCACAAATCGAATAATACAAAATGCTCACAAGAAATCCACCCGCCCACTGGAAATAACGAGTTGAATTCTTTACAATGAGAGCATGGTTACTCTACACCAGTTCTATTCCAATAAGGAGGAATAACTCATGGCTCCCAAACGTAAACCACCTGCATTACAGCAAAAGAAAGAAGAAGTGAATCGCAAAGCCATTGCATGGACTGCAGCCAGTGTAGGCGGCTTGATCATCATTATTGGTGCTCTTATCATTATTGCCAACATGTAGATGATTCAGGCTGAATCCATCTGATTCTACATATCAAGCAGATCAATTCAGCCAGTGATACGTTTTGTTCGGATTATTCTGCTTTGGAACAAGTGTATGCTGATAACGCTGCTTTGCTTCTGGAACAAGCGTCAGATCTGGCAGTACATCTTCTCCAATGCGTACCGGAGTACCTTGCGGAGCGAGAGCGAACAGCTCTTCTACATCTCCTGTACGCATTCTCACACATCCAAGGGACTCATCCAGTCCGATACTGTCTGGCTCATTGGTCCCGTGGATGGCATAATTCGTGTTGGAGAGCTGCATCCCCCTGCTGCCAAACTCACCATTCGAGCGCCCATTCGGATTGACCACTTTATCCGTAATGACAAATGAACCTTCCGGTGTTCGATCACCACCAAGCCCTACATCATACATACGAACAATGGTATCCCCACTGATTAATGCAAGTTTATGTATATCCTTATCAATGACAATTTCAAGCGGTTCCTGCAAAAAAGGCTGACCTCCCAGCGTATCTGCAAAAACGGCATTCTTGCCTTGAGGTGAATTGGAAGTCGTCGAACCGTTCTCCTCACCACTCTCATCGCCCTTTCCTTCCAATGCCTTTCCTTGATGCAAGGCTAGCAGCTTTGGAAACATCTCTGTCATGCCTGGCGCAGTCTCTCCCAGAATATTGTTCGGAAATGGCTGGGCTATTTGCGTTACACTCTTGGGCCAAGCGTCATTTTTTTTGCGATAGGCAACGATTGCACTTGATAATGATGCAGCCGCTTCCTGCTTGGCGGTCCACGCCAAGGCCATCTTTTTGATTTTCGGTGTAACTTCAGGAGGTTCACAGTTACATTGCTTGGCATCATAACTCTGTGCAGTTAATTTGCCGCTTGTATTGGTTTGTACTATGTATTTCACAGGCATATTTCGCTTCCATAAAGACCAGTCATCCGAGGTTTGCATACCCAGTACAGCCGAAGTCTCTACTTTTGGGCCAGACCCGGACCATGCAGCTGCGAGCGCAGCCTCGCCATGGTTGCCTCCACCAAATGCGGCAGCGGTGAACACATTACTTGGTGGAATGGATGCAGTCCCAGCCTGTTGATCCGCTCCTACTGGGTCAGGGATTTCATCCGTGGATTCCAATGCTGCTGACAGTGCGTCGGCCTCTTCACGACTGAAACCCGGAGCGTCGGCAGGCGGCAGACCAGCCAACACAAGCAGCATGAACAACGTAAGCCACATTTTGCGTCTACGTTGTTTTTTCTCTTTTTGCTCAGACATCTCCACCAATTTCTCCTGATAGTCCACCCAGATGTCAGCTGGTGCTTTACTGCGTTCAAATGCTTCGTAAACCTCGCCCGCTTGCTGAAAGCAATAGTTGGCTTTGGCCTCCTGTCCTTCGCCCAAGTACTCCTTTCCAAGCAAGTACCAGGCCATTTTATTGTCTGGATGTTTCTTGACATATGTTCTTAGATGAGTATTTTGCATCCGATCCTCCACTATTTCGCCTTTTTCCGTATATTCTTATATATCGGCATAAGCAGGCGTTGAATCCATAGGACTTCAGTACCCGGTGGAAAAAAGGAATTTCGACAAGGTTCGTTCTGGGTCCAAAGATCAGATAATTCCAGTTAAAATGAAAAACAAAAGAGCACCTTCCCCTGTCATAAAGACAAAAGAAAGTGCTCTGTATTCATGTGAGAAAACCTTAACCCTCTTTATTGAAAGGCTCGTCCGCTACTTTGATTGAATCTGTAGGGCAGCCGTCGCATGCATCCTGCATATCGTCAAACAAGTCGTCTGGAATAGCTTTAACACCCTTGTTAGCATCGCCGTCAAAGATAACTTCTGCCAAACCTTCATCATCGTAATCGTAGATGTCTGGAGCCGTTGCTCCACAAGCGCCACATGCGATGCAAGTGTCTTTTTCAACCCAAGTATATTTACTCATTTACATTCTCTCCTCCTAAAATTCGAAACGTACAGTGTTTTTATCTAGAAACATATTAAACCAAAGTAAGAATAATTACAAATCATTTTGCAACCACAAGTCTTTATTATCCCCTATTTAATCAAGACTTTGCAAGTTATCTTTTTGCAGGGAAGTCCCGCGCACTTTATGATTGCGAAGCAACACGGAAGGATCATCCCCAAGCATGCCTGCGGTCACAACAGCATTCTCACCAAATTTATCACGTAACTGATCCATAATGCGAATCAGATTGTCCTTCTTGGGCTTCTGCTCATATTCGAACAAATCCATCTGCACAGCGGATTCTTCTCTTGGAATCAGGTTCTGAAGTGTCACACCCAGCATGCGTACAGGCTTGCCACTCCCCCAATGCTTCTCAAATAGTTTACAGGCTTCACGATAGATGACCGCTGCATCCTCCGTAGGAACTTCCATTAGACGTGATCGGGTGATTGTCTTCATATCCGGTGTGCGAATCGTAATCTGAATCCCCTGGCTGAACATTTCGTGCTTGCGCAATCTTCTGGCTACCTGGTCACTTATATTGAGAAATACCCGATGAATCTCATTCATATCCGATACATCCGCCGGTAAAGTGGTTGTATGCCCAATGGATTTATTGGCCTCCCGTTCCGCGTGAACTGCGGAATGGTTAATGCCATTCGCAGAATTTTTGAGCCATGCTCCATTAACTCCGAATAGTTCGGTCAACATGTTCTCATCCGACTTGGCCAATTGACCAATCGTTTCAATGCCCAGTTTTTTCAGCTTTTCAGCCGTTTTTTTGCCAATGCCAAACATCTCATTGCATGGTCTGTGCCAAAGAATCCGGGGTACGTCCCTCATGCGTAAAACGGAGATACCGTTCGGTTTTTTCAAGTCCGAGGCCATTTTCGCCAATAATTTATTGGGTGCAATGCCAATGGAACAAGGCAGTCCCAATTCATCCTTGATTCGACGCTGAATGCTCTCTGCAATCTCCATTGGATTCCCGAATTGTCTTGAGCCTGTAATATCCAGATAACACTCATCAATGGACGTCGCCTCAAGCAGAGGGGTATAACTATACGCAATCTGCATGAACGCTCTTGAATATTGACGATATAAATGAAAATCGGGACGAATCACGATAAGATCAGGGCACTTCTTCATCGCTTGGTGTACAACCATGCCTGTTGAGATCCCCCGGTTACGAGCGGTATATGAGCAGGTTACGATTACACCCTTGCGCAGTTCACTACTGCCCGCAACGGCCGTTGCTTTTCCTCTATATAGATCCGGTTCCTCCGCTTCATGTACAGAGCAGTAGAAAGCATTCATATCCACATGCAGAATCACCCGTCCGGCTGTAGGGTAATATTGATCCACATTCGCTGGAGGATTGCCGTCTGAAGACATCATGACCCCCGCCCTTTCATGCACACTAAATAATGAAAACTAAATTACTTTCTTCTATAGTATATCAAACCTGTTATGTTAATTCAGTTGCCGGATTTTATTTTCTACGAGATCTGATCAAAGACCGAATAATCAACCAGCCTACACTCACAAAAAGGATTAAAGTGATCAGGGCTATAACTGTATTTTCCCATACAAAACTCAAAATCAACCCTCCTTTTATTCCATATATTCCAATTAAACCTTAATAATAGATTATAACATACATTCGGATTATGATTAACATCCTTCTTTTTAGTCTAAAATCCGAGAATTGTTACATGAAACTGCGATTTCGATGTAGCTTTTGGTTATAATGGTGCTATAATAATTAATTATACAAATTGACGACTTTAGGACAAATCAACGCATCCAGTTTAACACAGTGTAGCGTTGCCGAATCGAAGGATTTATCCATTAACGTACTTAACTGCTATTCCCAACTTACAATTCAAATTTTTAAAAGAGCGCTTTATCTCAAAGGAGGATCTTCATGTCAAAGGCCATTTCCATCTTCGATACGACTTTACGTGACGGCACACAAGGGGAGGGTGTCAGCTTATCGGCAGACGACAAACTCAAAATTGCCAAGAAGCTTGATGACCTGGGTGTCCATTATATTGAAGGCGGAATTCCCGGCAGCAATACCAAGGACATCGAGTTTTTCAAAAGAGTCAAGGAATTAAACCTGAATGCAAAGGTCGTTGCTTTTGGCAGTACACGCCGTAAAGGCAGCGTTGCCAGTGAAGACGCCAACCTGAAACGCATGATCGAATCTGGTGCTCAGGCCGCAACCCTTGTTGGAAAATCCTGGGACTTCCATGTGCACACCGCTTTGCAAACCACACTGGAAGAGAATCTGTCCATGATCTATGATTCCATCGCCTATCTGAAACAGAATGGTATGGAAGTCATCTTTGATGCAGAACATTTTTTCGATGGATTCAAACATAACCCGGAGTATGCTCAAGCGGTCTTGACCAAGGCTCACGAAGCTGGAGCGGACTGGCTCGTTATGTGTGATACCAACGGCGGGACAATGCCTAATGAGGTGCACGAGATCGTATCCACACTGCACAGAAGCCTGCCTCACGCCCATCTCGGCATCCATACACATAATGATTGTGAACTGGCTGTGGCCAACACACTCAGCGCTGTACAAGCCGGAGCCCGTCAGGTTCAAGGAACGATGAACGGTTATGGAGAGCGTTGCGGTAACGCCAACCTCGCATCCATTATCCCGAACCTGCAACTGAAGCTTGGCTATGAATGTGTTACTGAGGATTCAATGAAACAACTTACAAACGTGGCTCGTTATGTTAGCGAGATTGCCAATGTGAATATGCCGATTAATCAGCCTTATGTCGGCAATGCTGCTTTTGCTCACAAAGGTGGAATTCACGTCTCTGCCATCCTGCGGGATTCACGCACGTATGAACATATCGTGCCTGAACTGGTCGGTAACAAGCAACGTGTACTGGTCTCGGAACTTGCCGGACAGAGTAATATTGTATCCAAAGCGCAGGAACTGGGGCTTGAGTTCGACCCAAGCAGTGCCAATTCACGTCAGATTATTGAGAAAATCAAAGATCTGGAGCATCAGGGTTACCAATTCGAAGGCGCGGATGCCTCGCTCGAATTGTTAATTCGTGAAGCGAACGGTGACATGAAAGAATTGTTCACTTTCGAATCATTCAAAATGCTTGTGGAGAAAACGGCAGGCAAATCCGTTGTTTCTGAAGCTTTTGTCAAACTTAATGTAGCTGGAACAAGTGTCTACACCGCTGCTGAAGGTAACGGTCCGGTTAATGCACTCGATAACGCGCTTCGGAAAGCACTGGTACAATACTTCCCTTCACTTGCCAACATGCATCTCTCGGACTATAAAGTACGTGTACTGGATGAGAAAGATGCCACTGCTGCCAAAGTTCGTGTTTTGATCGAATCCAAAAATACGGAAAACACATGGAACACGGTTGGTGTATCCGAGAACGTCATTGAAGCAAGTTGGGAAGCTCTCGTGCACAGTTTCCGCTATGCGCTGCTTCAAGAAAAATTGCAGGATGAGCCGGGTATACTCCCCGTTCCTGCTCACGGGCTAAGTAATCATTAAAGTGTATTTCCCGGAAAATAAAAAGAAGCCTATTGTACCCATGATTCATGGATACCAAGGCTTCTTTCTTTGCAGAAAATTAATTTGCAATCAATTTTTTGATCTTACGTTCCAACTCTTTCTCGGGCAATATGCCCAGAACGATCTCCTGTATAACTCCTCTGGAGTCAATCAAAACGTTCGTTGGAAAAGCAACTCCATTGTATTGAGCATATACAGTTCCCTTCTCGTCCAAGGGAATAGGGAATGTCAGTTGGTACTCATCCACAAAAGCTTTGGCATCCTTGAGTTTATCGTAGGTTGTTACGTTAACCCCATACATGTCAAGCTTGTCCTTGTATTTCGCAGCCATTCTATTCAGCTCGGGAGCTTCCTGCTTGCACGGCTCACACCAGGATGCCCAGAAACTGACGAACGTGGCTTTATCTTTGGCTCCGCCCACACTGTACGTCTTTCCATCCATTGCTGTCAGAGAAAAAGCAGGTGCCAGAAGACCCGCACGCGGTCCCGTCTCAGTAGGCATGGGTTCTTCCTGCTTAAAGACGGCTGCAATGCCGTCACCCGCATTCTGGGCCAGTGCAATACCAACCAGCAAGACAACACCAAGGAGTATGTATATGTTTCGTTTCATAACCCGCCACCCTTTTATATAATTAGCATATTGATACTGAAACCGTAATTTCTGCACATGCTAAGTGTTTATCACGCTCTATCACAGTTCACCAGAACATGATTCCAAAATGTTCTCTTTAATATTGTACCCTTTTCCTTTAAAATTTTACAATCCGGATTACAGAAAATAAAATGAAAAAGGACTCCTGCCTAAGCAGGAGCCAAAGAGAGAGGGGTGAATACAAATGGCAGCACTTCACGGGCAGCAAAACACCTTCTACATCCCTTCTTCCGTAGAACAAGAGATGTGTAAGCACATGTTCCTTTCGCTGCCGCAAGAAGCCTGCGGGGTTATGCTGGGTGAAACCGCAGCGGGTGGTATACGAATCAGTCGGTTTCAACCCATTCGTAACGTAGCACCTGACCCGCTGCACCATTTTACTCTGGACGATGCCGAATGGATTCGGTGCGTATTCTCCGAGCCTAAGCTCATTGGTATCTTCCATTCTCATCCGCAGACCAGGCCTGTTCCTTCCGTAGAGGACATGCAAGCTCTTCCGGCCTTCGCCGGTTTGCTTCAGATGTACCTCATCGGCTCACCCGACCTAACAAGCGGGTTGCGATCTCATATGCATCTGAACGGTTATCTGATTGAATCTTCGAAGAAATTGCCGGATCAAGCACACCACGTTGCGCCTTCTTACCATCTGCTTCCCGTTCCGTTATGCGTGACTTAGCTGAGTGTACAAATCACCCAGGGTCTCCACATTTTTACGCATCATGTCCTCCAAATAACAGGACCATAACTGTGCAGTCATTTTTGAATCTTCCAGTGCATGGTGACGCCCATAGATCGGAATGCCTCTGGATTCCAACAATTCATCCAGACCATACCCTGGCCTGCTTGGTTCAAGCCAGCGGGCCAACATCATCGTATCAATTAAACGATGTGTCAGCCTTACTTTCGAAGTCCGCCACAGAGCAGCATTCAGAAAGGCTCGATCATGCGCACTTGCGTGTGCAATCAGAACATTTCCACCTACAAAAGACATGAAATCATGCAGCCCTTCCAGCAAAGTCGGTGCGTCCATCGTCATCTCCTGTGTAATACCTGTAAGTTCAGTAATATGTTCCGGAACCGCAGTCTTGGACTGCACCACCGTATAGAACTGCTCCCCTTCCAGTACCACACCACCATGGATACGGACCGCACCAAATGAGATAATCTCATCCCCATGCTGGGGCGAAAAACCCGTCGTTTCCAGATCAAATACAACTGCGTCCAGCTCATTTAGAGGCGTATGCAGAACCTCAGGTCTGCGCTGTTCTCTCATCATGGAGCGGATAAACGCCATGTGTTGCGCCGTAGGGGCTCCCATAATGGAAGCGATGGCGGAAGGAACCCCTCCCTGACGCAGCGAATTCCAGAATCCTGTATTGCCCCTTGCCGGCTCTCTCATGGACGTCTCCTTTCTGCAAAACGCAACTGTCTTTGCAAAGCACGATGCACTCGTCGTACCAACCCGAGCGTATCCCTGAGCTCATAATGAATCTGTTTTTGTTTCATCTGTTTCTCATCCAGGAACCCGCTGCTATGTTGCAAATCCCCCTGGATGACAACCGGCGTACTTCGGCGAAACTTCAAAGCGGCTATGAAGGCCCGCTGACATGCATCCAGTAATGTAAATGGAACAGCTTCAAGTGAAGTCAGTCTCTCCATTCTTTTTAACGTAGATGCCTCCTTGATCCCATGTTGCAAAGCCAAATAACGGGCACTGTTCACCAGCGGAATGTACAAACCATACTTGACATCAAATCCACCCGCATGTTCACCAAATCGTTCTGTGACCACACGTCCAAGCACATTTAATGTAGCTTTATGTTTAACCGTATTGCGAAGAACTGCATCCGAAAGTTCAGGAACCAGTCTGAACTGTTCATAAAAACTCATGATCCATTCCTCCGCCAGACTTTGCTCACCTGCAACAAAACGCATGTCTGAAGCAATAATCAGATTACGAACAGGCTCCCAATTCAGATCCGAGCTCCAATCTGCTAATTGTTGTTTCCATGACGCCAATGTTTTTCTCCACAGCGGCTCAGAGCACATGACTTTGCCTTCGCACTTGGCGTAACCAAGCTCTTCCAACATGTCTGTCATTCGCTGTCCGAGCTGAGCAAAATATTCCTCTTTACCTTCAAGCGGAGTATCGCTAATGATCATGCCATTATCCTGATCACTCCATAACGTTGCTTCTTCCCTGCCGGAACTGCCAAATACGATAAAGGCATAGGGGACGGGAGGTTGGCCGAAGCCTTCCTCAACCATCCCCTGAATGCATAACTCTACTGCTTTCCGTGCAATCCGGTCATGCAGTTCATTTACCGTTTGGTACCACTCGATCGGCGACAAGGAAGCGGACAACAATTCCTGGAGCTCGTTCTGTAATATCACACGTACCTGGCGCAGTTCTTGAGAAGACACCGCACCATCGATTCCCTTATAAGACCAGGAATAGTTTGTATACGAGATGGGTTCCATCATGTCCAGCCTCCTTGAAGCATGATTCAGCATTATTCACCTCAGGAGCTGAACGTACCGCCACCCGATTTAGAATCTACATTTTTCATTTGTTCAGGGTATCCGTAAGTTCCGTGCTCACTGATATCCAGACCCATTGTTTCTTCTTCTTCAGTAACACGGATGCCCATAATTGCTTTCATTCCGCCCAGAATAATGAAGGACATTACCAGTACGAAGGCAAAAGCACCTGCCAGACCTAGAAGCTGTACGCCCAATTGGTGGAAGCCACCGCCATAGAACAGACCCGCTTGACCTACACCGGCATTCTCGGCAAGTTCAGGAGTAGCGAACAAACCCGTGGAGATCGCACCCCACATACCAGCAATACCATGCACGGAGAAAGCGTAGATTGGATCGTCAATTCCTTTACGATCGAAGTACTGTGCTGTGAAGAATGTGATGATACCCGCCAAAGCACCGATAACCAGAGCGGCCCAAGGTTCAACGAATGCACATGCTCCTGTAATCGCAACGAGTGCCGCAAGCACACCGTTTAACATGCTAGGAATATCAGACTTACCAAGTACTGCCCATGAGATCAACAGCGCAGCAACACCACCGGCTGCAGCAGCTACGTTAGTAGTTAATGCAACATAACCGAAGAATCCATCTCCCATGGCAGACAATGTACTACCTGGGTTGAATCCGAACCAACCGATCCAGAGGATGATAACCCCGAGTACAGAATACACTTGGTTGTGACCTGGAATGATGTTAGGTTTGCCGTCTTTGTTATATTTACCAATACGTGGTTTCAACAGGATGGTAGCTACCAATGCTGCAGTCGCACCAGTCAAGTGAACAACCGTCGATCCTGCAAAGTCTTGCATACCCAGCTCAGCCAACCAGCCGCCGCCCCATACCCAGTGAGCAACAACCGGATACATGATAATGGTGTACAGTGTACCGAAAACAATATATACGCTCATCTTTGCACGTTCAGCCATACCACCGCAGGCAATGGCCAGAGATACCGCCGCAAAGGCGAGGTGGAATACAAATTTGATGGTCAGCGGAACATCCGAGAAAGCCAATGATTCAAAGGAAGCTGCCATACTGTCTCCACTTAGGAAGAATCCGGTAGTTCCAAAGAATCCATTACCATTACCGAAGCCTAGACCAAAACCCAGTCCCCAGAAGGCAATAACTGAAATCCCCAAGGTCAGGATGGTCTTACCCGCAATGTGTCCTGCATTCTTCATCCGTGTTGAACCCGCTTCGAGTAAAGCAAATCCCCCTTGCATCAAGAACACGAGTACCACAGCCAGAAACGTAAAGGCTGAGTTCAAACCACTTTGAAGTTCAATGTTAGTCGGACCCTCCGCAGCCGCAAATGCGCTGACCGGAAAAGCGAACAAAGTAAGCATTACTAACACGGAAACCAACCATTTCTTTCTCATATACCCCACTCCCTCTTATGTTAAGTTTCTTCACATAACGTGAAACTCTTAATGTCATTATAAGCAGAAGAGAGGAAAGTTGACAAGAGTATTTTCATCAAAACTGAAAATTATTTCTGGGAATAAAGTCATACGTCTTTTTCTTGCACTTAAGTACATAATCACATTCTATGAGCACATAGATATAGAAATGCAGTATGAAGATTGCCAAAGCATAACGTTTGACTGTACGGTTAAAGATCATGTATCATACTTATTAGTAAGAACAATTGGGCGTAGTCTAGAAATTCACAAACGGAAACTACAATTCCCTACATTTGAACTTGCAAGCGAGGTGAATATCATTGGGGATATGAAACTTTTTCGGATTGGCGAACTTGCCAAAACCGCTGGTGTTAGTGAACGGACGATTGATTATTACACAAAGCTTGGACTAATCGCTCCCGAAGAACGTACACAAAAAAATTATCGTCTCTATAGTAATGAAACTTTAACGAGGCTTGAACGTATTGTACAGATGAAACAAGAGAAGTATAGTCTCGACGAGATTAAGCAATCTCTTGAGAAGTGGCGTCTGGTTAGTACAGAAGAACAAGTTGCCAGCAAACTGACAGCATTGGAGCTTCATGTACTACAACTTGAGCGAGAGGTTAACGAACTCAAACCGCTACTTGGAGAGATGAAACCTGTACAAGCACGCAAAATGATGGCAGGACTTCTCACCAAAAGTGCCGGTACGATGGAGGCACTAAAAATCTTGCTTGAGAACACCATGATGTAGCTTATTTTTAGAAAGCGGAGGAATGAATATGAGTTTTAATAACGGTATGTTCGTATTGATCATTATCGCCTTTTTGCTCTCTTTATGGGCGCAATTTCGCGTTAAAGGTACATTTAGACGTTGGTCGGAGGTACCGAACCAGAACGGAATGACTGGTTACGATGCCGCTCGCCAGATGCTCGATGCTAACGGCTTGCATGATGTTCCAATTGAACCCGTACGCGGCACGCTCTCTGATCACTATGATCCGATCAATCGGGTTGTACGTTTATCGGAACCAGTATATTACGAAAACTCAATCTCAGCTGTTTCGGTAGCGTGTCACGAAGTTGGCCACGCCATTCAGCATAAAGAAAGTTATCCAATGCTGGCGCTGCGTCACCGGATCTTCCCCATTGTGAACTTTGCATCCGGATTAGCTCCGTTCCTGTTAATTGCAGGTTTCATCTTCAATGCCATGAACCTTGTCGGTATCGGTATCATCTTCTTCTCCGTAACTGTAGCATTCCAACTCATCACTTTACCGGTTGAGTTCAATGCAAGTAATCGCGCTAGAGAGATTATGGTATCCGAAGGGTACATCCGTAACGAAGAAGAAAAAGGTGTTGCAAAAGTTCTGAATGCCGCAGCCTTGACTTACGTCGCTGCAGCACTGATCTCACTGCTTGAATTGATTCGTTACATCGGAATCTTCAACAGCCGTGATTAATTGGATACCTAATATAACAAAACAATACCCCACCGTTAATCGGATGGGGTATTGTTTTGTTGTAAACCGAAATAATGAAGCAAAAATGAACGAAAGGACTGAGCAACCAACGGCAATTTGTCATCCGCACGGTGAATTAACCCGATGGTCCGTGTTACTTTGGGATGGGAGATGGCCACATGTGCCGGTTGCAACGGATTCGTCTGGAATAACGCCATCTCAGGCAGCAGACTGACCCCCATGCCCGCAGCAACCAATCCACGAATGGTGTCGGTCTCTTCACCCTCAAAAGCGATTTTGGGTGTAAAGCCAGCTTCCAGACAGGCATGCCACACAATAGGACGAAGAGAATAACCTTTGCTAAACAATACAAATTTATCATCCTTGAGCTGTTCCAGTGCAATTGTCTCTTCACCAGCTAACGGGTGATTGGGAGGAAGAATCGCATGTAATTCTTCCGTGAGTACAATATCGCCATCTACTTGATCATGCTTCTCTGGAAAAGGAGAAATAAATGCCAAGTCTACCTCTCCGGATAACACATCACGAATCAGTGTAGGGAACATCCCCTGCTTGAATCTGAATTTCACGTTAGGGTAGCGCTGACGGAAAGCAGCCACAACGGAAGGAATGAGATGAATCCCCAGGCTATGCGGAAATCCAATTCGAATCTCTCCATGCTCCGGGTCAAGAAACTCATGAACTTCCCCGACTGCCTTGTCCAAATCTTTCAATATACCTTCAATTCGTTTGCAAAAAAGCTGTCCTACAGCAGTCAACTGCAGATTACGACCCTTTTGCATAAAAAGGTCCACGCCCAGTTCTTCTTCCAGCTGATGAATCTGACGACTCACCGCCGACTGTGCCACATGCAACTCTTCAGCAGCCTGTGTTACATGTTCCTTCTGTGCCACTTTCAAAAAGTAATGCAACTGTCTTAATTCCACTCGTCCTGATCGCTCCAATCTGTTATACCCTACTTATCCTGGACTGCATTCCATCTTGAGAACGTTCTGACTATCGCTTTAAGCTGCGGGGTTTCCACAATCTGATCAACAGTCCGTAAATGAAGAATCCACCTAACAATCCTCCAAGGTGTGCCATCCAATTGATGCCCGACATGGCGAAGGAGAATATGATCCCGAACAAAAGCAACGTGTACATCGTTTTGCGCGAAGCCTCGTCCATCATCGTTCGCTGGAATAGCGCTACATAGAGGAATGCACCATAGACGGCATAGATCGCTCCTGAAGCACCTACCGAGATGGTAATACTCCCAACCGAGTTGTACCACGCAACAGCAAGAATATTACCCAATACACCGCCACCCAGGTACAATACACCATACCTTACCGACCCGAGCAACCGCTCCATCGGTGGTGCAAATACAATTAACGCAAAGCTGTTAAACAATAAATGACTGAAGCCCGCATGCAGGAAGATGGATGTGATGTAACGCCACCACTCCTGTGCGAACAGCTCATGATTCGTAAGTGCCCCAAATTTCAGCAGCACCATATTGTTCGTTGATCCACCGTTCACCGTTAACACGATAAACATGACTACATTGGCAATTAAAAAAAGCGACGTCAAAGGGAAATACTTCAAATAACCTTTCCAGTTCTCATAGCGAATAAATATCATAAATTTCTTCTTTCACTCCACCCTGTTCAGATCGGACTTACATCTCTGATCCATCGTAATGGTACATGTCCGAATTGGACAATGCCTTTCATAAAAGATTATAATGGATTTTGGCACGGATCACCAATTTATAAGGAGGAACATTATTATGACACAAGAACGTACAGGCGCAGCCACATTTAAAGGCAACCCTATTACATTGATCGGACCCGAACTGAAAGTGGGCGATCAAGCACCTGATTTTACACTGAGCAAGAACCTGGTTGAGGATGCTTCCCTGAAAGACTTCGCAGGCAAAATCAAATTAATCAGCGTTGTCCCTTCCCTGGATACTGGCGTATGCGATGCGCAAACTCGTCGTTTCAACGTGGAAGCTGGAGAACTCGGAGACAATGTTGTTGTCTTGACAGTAAGCGTTGACCTTCCGTTCGCTCAGGCCCGTTGGTGTGGAGCGGCTGGTGTTGACCGCGTAGTTACATTGTCAGACTACAAAACACGTTCTTTCGGTGAAGACTACGGCGTTCTGATCAAAGAATTCCAACTCGACATGCGCGCCATTTTTGTTTTGGATGCCAAAGACCGGATTACATATGTGGAGTATTTGCCTGAAATGACAGACTCCCCTAACTTCGAACAAGCGATTGCTGCTGTAAAAGCTTTGCTATAGAAGTTATCATACGTCCAGAACAAAAGCGAGGAAGGTTAACCTTCACTCGCTTTTGTTATTAATCATCTATTTCAATCATTTGCTTTATACTTGCTTAGCTTTTTATCCAGTACAGAGAATAAGTTCATAATCGTGCGATAATTGGAACCCAAATCTCCAAGTGAACCACGTGAAGCTGAATACATATCCACTGCACTGCGAACAGGACTTACCGAGATAATGGAAACTGTAATATCCATCGTCCGTCCAAAGGTAGTCCGCTTCTCCAGAATAACTTCTCCAACAGAAGGCACTTCATGCAGCACTTTATAACCCGGAATCTTTTTGAGTGTCGAAGAGACCTCTTCCCAGGCTCTATCTTTGGATAAGTTATAATACCGTGTTTTTAATTTGGGATCCTTGGCTCGATCGCTGGTCCCCTCCATGCTGCGGATGATACCGACGAGCGTTCTCTTTAAGGTCAAGACCCTTCCTCCTTTGAATGTAACCGTTCCATTTATGTATCTTAGTGTAACATTGTTCAAGTAGTAACAAAAGGGCAAGCATCATATTTATCGTCAAAACATTCATCACAACTTAAAAACACCCTGAAATTCCTTCTGAAGAGGAAAAGTCAGGGTGCTGTACATGAAAAATTAGGAACCCGCCTATGCCGTCCGGCTACATTGTCTTATGAACCTGCTTGGCAGGTGGGTGACCGCAAAAATGCTTTTTGAAGTCCCCATGTCGTATAGACAGGGCTTTTCAGCAACATTCTGTGTTGATCTCCCGAAGACATCATCATTGGTTCAAAACAACGAATAACCGAAACGTACATCGCAGGATGTACAATTATTATATCCCTAACTGTGTAAAAAGTAAATGGCGATCCATCAGTTTTATTTTTGCAATGTAATGTTTTTGTCGTCTGATGGCTCAGATGTTTCACCATTTTCTGCTGATTGTTCAGCCAACGCAGCAGCTTCCTCTTCTTCCTTCTTGAGTTGCATCTTCTCCATCTGCTCCTGCATCTTGTTGAAGGTTGCGTAGAAGTTAAAGAACGCGAACCAAGCAATGATGCTGATAATGAAGAAAACGAACAAGACCGGATAACGGAAACCGATGTAGAACAGCAATCCGCTTCCCAGCAATGTGGAAAATACACGGAATGGTCTGATCAGCGTAAGCAATACCGCGTTTTTGATAATGAGTCCGATGGACATATGATAGTGTACTACCATCGAGAAAAAGTTAAAGAGTGATACAAATAACAAGAGAAGCAGTACTAACATGATGATTCCCACGAGCTGCATGTTGCGGAACTGCGTCATGTACACTGTATAATCCAGATACATAATCGCGAATAGCAGTGTGTAAAAAATGCCCCCAATTAAACTTTGTTTGTAGTTTTCCTTATAACCTACAAAGAAAGTACGGAAGATCGGTACATCCGTATCGCCCATATTCCATTTACGAACAACCGTAAACAGCGCCGAAGTCGCCGGGAACAGTGTAAGCGGTGCCACAATCGCTATAGCCCAGTTCATTTGCAATGATTCATTTGCGAGGTTCTGCTGCATCACGAGCAGTTTCATAATCAAGAAAAACAAGAACGGAGACGAACAAATAGCCCACAACAGATTGGTTGCGGCCAGTCTCGTAATCCACTCTGTAAGCCGGTAGATCCCACCCATAGCTCCTTTAAATTCCAAACATTTCTCCTCCTCTGCAGCCTTGCGTATTACCTGAAGTCTAATATTAATATACCTTATTATAGATAGGAAAAGCCAGCACTTCCCGAAAAGAGATCGTCATTCTCCTTAACTAACGCTTCTGGCAGTGAAAAAAATGATGCAGTAATTTTGAAATAAAAAAAATGGAGCAGTTGCCCGCTCCATTTTTCAAATTATACGTTTATATTACTCGAAAGAAGAATCTTTCGCTGGACGACGTCCTTCGTTGCTGCTTGGACGCGGTTTGCGGTCACGGTTGTAACCACCTTCTCTGCTTCCACCGCCAGTGCTGCCGCCGCTGTTACGATCACGGTTGTAACCGCCACGTCCGCCACCACTGCTGTTGCGATCGCGGTTATAACCACCACCACTGCCGCCGCTACCACTCGTGCGGTTACCGCTGTAACCCGATGGTTTACGTCCGCCAGAGCGAACATCCGGTTTACGACGTTTTGCACGGATTGGATCTTCAGGAGTCAGATCAACTTGAGCATCTTTCTTGTCACCTGTCAGGAGCTTCAGTGCAGCCGACAACAGTTGAACAGAATCATATTGCTCAAGCATTTGAATCGCAATACCTTTGTATTCGTTCAATTCGCCTGATTGTACGATTTCCAGCAAGCGCTCTGCTGTCAAACGTTGTTTACCTTCAACCGCTTCTGCCATTGTTGGCAGTGGTTTACGCGGAATACGGTGACGTGTTACACGCTCGATGAAGTGCAAGTGATCAATCTCACGCGGTGTAACGAAGGACCAAGCAGCACCCTCTTTGCCCGCACGACCTGTACGACCGATACGGTGAACATAGCTCTCCGGATCTTGCGGAAGGTCAAAGTTAACAACATGAGTTACGCCAGATACGTCGAGACCACGTGCAGCCACGTCTGTTGCAACGAGTACGTCAATGCTGCCGTCACGGAACTTACGCATTACCGCATCACGTTGATTCTGGGACAAGTCACCATGAAGACCGTCTGCAGAATATCCACGTTTTTGCAAAGCTTCAGCCAATTCGTCAACACGACGTTTTGTACGTCCGAATACGATCGCCAGTTCAGGAGATTCCATATCCAACAAACGGCTCAATGCTTCGAATTTTTGACGTTCAGGTACTTCGATATAGGATTGGTCAATCAATGGTGCACTAACATGTTTCGGAATCACAGAAATGTGTTCAGGATTGTTCAAGAATTGTTGTGCCAATTTTTGAATGTTAGGAGGCATTGTTGCTGAGAACAGCATCGTTTGGCGCTCGTCTGGAACTTGTTTCAGGATGGATTGGATATCCTCCATGAAACCCATATCGAGCATTTCATCTGCTTCATCCAGTACAACAGTTTGTACATCATCTAGTTTGATTGTTTTGCGGTTGATGTGGTCAAGGAGACGTCCAGGTGTACCAATGATGATCTGTGGTTTTCTTTTCAGTGCACGGATTTGGCGCACGATATCTTGTCCGCCGTAGATTGGCAGGGAGCGCAGACCTTTGAAGCGAGTGAGTTTTTCGATCTCTTCAGCAACTTGAATGGCAAGTTCACGTGTAGGCGCCATAATAAGGGCGCGGATTTTATCGTCACTTTTCGTGATTTTACTGATCAACGGAATACCGAATGCAGCTGTTTTACCCGTACCTGTTTGAGCTTGACCAATCAAATCTCTGCCCTCGAGTGCCAAAGGAATCGCTTTGGATTGGATCGGTGTTGCTTCTTCAAACCCGAGCTCAGTGATGGCTTGCAGCACCAGTGGTTCAAGATTGAAATCTGTAAAGTTTAAATTTGTCAAAATTATTCATGCTCCTTTTATATGGTGGACATGGTGGACAATCCACTTTGTTGTCTGTATTCTTAAGTAGCGTTAATATTTATAGGGTATCCCAACGGGACGAATTATTTTCATGAACGAATATAATTCCATGAATGGGTCCCCAACATAAGACTAAAACTACATACACGTGTTTGAAACATTTCAAAATTTTATTGCTCCATTTAGGAAAAGTTTCCTACTCAAGAATATCCACAAATTATTATATCACAAAACAATTCAAGATTACCAGCAATCTGGTTTTAAATATAAATGAGGTGATTAAATTGCCCAAAATAATTTGGCACTCTTTAGTGATCATTTTGGGTGCTGCAGCTATTGCCTGTGGCTTTAACTGGTTCTTGGTTCCCCATCAGCTTTTAAGCGGCGGGGTGTCCGGTATTTCAATGCTTCTGGGTTATTTTACAACGTTGAATCTTAGTATAATGTATTTTGTTCTTAACATTCCCCTGCTCATTGCAGGTTGGTTTATTCTTGGACGACGCTTCATTACATTAAGTATTCTCTCGGTAGCAGCCACTTCCTGGTTCATTGCGCTTCTGCCTGTTTTTGCTGTGGCTACGGACCCTTTACTTAGTTCTGTATTTGGGGGTGTGCTTATTGGAATGGGCACTGGCGTTTCCTTCCGAGTCGGCGGCTCCACAGGAGGACTCGACATTGTTGGGTCCATTTTCACGCGTAAACGCGACTTTCCGATCGGTACAGTGATGGCCGGCATGAACGGTTCGATTATTATGCTTGCAGGATACCTGAGTGACAACTGGAACACTGCCTTGGCCTCCATGGTATCCATTTACATCACAGGCAAAGTGCTTGATCTGATCCATATCAGTCACGTCAAAGTAACACTGTACATTATTACAAACGAAACCGAAGCCATGTTAAAAAAATTACTTGTTCGGCCTCGTGGAGTAACCAAAATTAAGACTCAGGGAGCATACACGGATATTGAAAAAGACATGCTCATGACCGTTACCACCCGCTACGAGTTGGTTGAAATTAAACGTATTATCAAGGATACAGATCCAAACGCTTTTGTTAACATTGTGGAAACGGTTGGTGTTATGGGTTCATTTCGCAGAAGTTAAGACACCTGTACGGTTAACAATTCACAACATTGTGGTATAATAACGGTGTACGGCTCCTAAATATGTTGTATAGCAGGTTCAACCCTTCAATTTCACAGGCCATATGCTTTCCCGAATTGCACCGAATGACTTACCATTTTGGAATTCGAGTAGGAAAGGGTGATTATTGTGGATATGGAAACGGTAAAACTGTTTGAAATTGTCAACAGATGGTGCCCGGAAATGCTCCCTTTCTTGAAACCGAATGAACTCGACTCACTGATTGTCCTCCGGGATGGGCTGGGCATCCTGGAACAGGGAGACGCAATGGAAATCATTCAGTACAGTATTTGTGAGCATCAAAATGAGATTTACATTCAATAATTTTTTTAGATTGATCACGCCGCTTCTCGCAGGGGATTTCCTCAGCAGGAAGCGGTTTTCATTTTTCCATGTGTTTCATTACTTGATTAATATGGTTAAAAGCCCAGAGGCTTTAATGTATAATTCATACATGGAATGCACATAAGGGAGTTGAAATGAATGAACATGTTTTGGGCTTTACTGGCTATGGCCTTTGGAAGCTTTGGTGGTGCCCCCGCAGTGGCGGACCAGGGAAACTCTCAATTCCAATCGTTAACCAACAGTTTTAACACCGCAATCATCCAATCTCAAAAAGATCAGGTTGTTATTGATGCCGATAACCCCCCTGCCAAAATTGATCCTCAACCTGATGCACCTGTGGTCAAAGGTATTTATGTAACGGCCTACAGTGCTGGCGGCGCACGAATGAAAGAATTGCTGGAACTGACAGACAGTACAGAACTGAATGCCATGGTCATTGATATCAAAGACGATCTCGGATACATAACTTATCCCACAGAAAACAAAGCACTTCAGAAAATGGGCAAATCCCAACCTTTTATTCGGGATATCGATGCTTTGATGAAACGATTGCAAAAACATGAGGTCTACCCGATTGCACGTGTCGTTGTATTCAAAGATACGATTCTTGCCAAGAAAAATCCGGAGCTCTCCTTCCGAAACAAGGATGGATCTATATGGGCAAATGGCAAAGGCGACAGCTTCGTGAATCCGTACAGCAAGGAAGTATGGGACTATAACATTAAGATTGCCAAGGAAGCAGCCAAGCTTGGATTCAAAGAGATTCAATTTGACTACGTTCGTTTCCCGGAAGGTTTCGAAACTCGAGCTGATGTACTGAAATATACCAAATCTGACAAGTCACGCGTCGATGTCGTGGCTGAATTCGTGCAATATGCACGTAAGGAGTTAGCCCCGCTAGGTGTTCGTGTCTCTGTTGATATTTTCGGTTATGCCGCTTCTGTACCTGCAGCTGAAGGCATTGGACAGGATTTTGTTAAAATATCCGAAAATGTGGACGTGATCTCACCGATGGTATACCCTAGTCACTATTCAACTGGCTGGTATGGGGTCAAGGACCCTGACAAAGATCCTTACACAACCATCAAGGGTTCAATGGAAGATACGCATAAGAAACTGGATCCTACCAAAGAACTCAAACCCGTCATTCGTCCGTGGATTCAGGACTTCACAGCAAGCTGGCTGGGCAGCGGGCATTATATCAAGTATGGCAAGAAACAAGTGGAAGACCAGATTAGAGCAATGAAAGACATGGATGTACATGAATATCTGCTCTGGAATGCATCAAACCGTTATACATCAGGTGTACAATATAAGTAATCCGCACTCTTTCATACTTCTCATTTCATCCAACCTCGTCCTGTTTGAAGCGGAGCGAGGTTTTTTGGTGTTCATTTTTCTTTGTCCCCTCCTCTGCTTTCTGTCCCTATTCAAATTGAACAAAATCCACTACAATAAATAGCTGTCCATATATGACACTTGGATGACATCTTTTTAGAATAGCGAGGCACTGCCAGTGAACATGAACACAATAAGTTTTTCACAAAAAGTGAAGCAATTCCTGATTATATTTTTGCCCATCTTCACCACTCAAATCGCCCTCTCTGCCATGTCGTTCTTCGACACGAATATGTCAGGCAAGTTTTCTCCTGCCGACCTTGCAGGCGTCGCGATTGGCACAAGTCTGTGGATGCCAGTTCAAACTGGACTAAGCGGGATTCTGATCGGTATTACACCTGTCGTTTCCCATCTGTTAGGTTCCAAACGTAATGATCAGATCGGGTATAACGTCATACAGGCGCTGTATCTTGGAATTGCTGTCAGTCTTGTCGTTATCGGAGCCGGGACGTTGTTACTTGGCCCTATACTGAACGGAATGCCTCTGGAACCCCGAGTTGCCCAAGTTGCCTTCTATTTTTTGTGTGCACTTGCTTTTGGCATTATCCCGCTCTTCGGATATACGGTGCTGCGCAGCTTCATGGATGCACTTGGCCAGACACGGACTACGATGTTCATTACGTTGGTTTCCCTGCCCTTTAACATCTTTCTAAATTATTTGCTGATATTCGGCCGCTGGGGCTTTCCACAGTTGGGCGGTGTTGGTGCTGGTGTTGCTACAGCATGCACATACTGGCTGATCTTTCTTATTAGTCTCTTTTTTGTCCATCGGGTCGAACCTTTCGCCCAATACGGCATTTTCCGTCAATGGACCCGTGTATCATTGTGCAAATGGAAAGAGTTACTGAAGATTGGAGTGCCCATCGGATTCGCGACTTTTTTCGAAACGTCCATCTTCGCTGCTGTGACTTTAATGATGAGTCGTTTTGACACCACAACGATCGCTGCCCATCAAGCGGCACTGAACTTCGCTTCTACGCTCTACATGCTGCCTGTGAGCATATGTATGGCTCTGACAATCCTTGTGGGCTATGAGGCAGGTGCAGGACGTCTGAAAGATGCCAGACAATATAGTCTGCTCGGAATTGGTGGAGCCATCGGCCTCTCACTGCTGACAGCCATCGTGTTGATTGTGTTCGGCGAACAGATTGCAGGCGTGTATTCAAACGATCGAGAGGTCATTGCACTTACGCAGCATTTCCTCATCTACGCCATTTTCTTTCAGATCTCGGATGCAATTGCTACACCGACCCAAGGAGCATTGCGTGGTTACAAAGACGTTAATCCGGCACTAATCATTACGTTCATAGCGTATTGGATTATTGGCTTGCCTGTAGGTTATCTAACTGCTACGTATACTTCTCTTGGTGCCTTCGGATACTGGATTGGACTCATCGCCGGCCTTGCTGTAGGAGCAACAGCGCTTCTCTGGAGACTCTTCCTGGTACAAAAACAAGCCGCACTCCGCAAGGCGTAGTGTTGATATACTCACTCCTGAAAACAACAAAAAGAGCACAATCCTCACTTATGCGGGATTGTGCTCTTCGCTTATAAATCGAATTATTGGGACAAACGTTGTGCAAGCTCGTAAGTTTCCATGTCGAAATCTTTTTTTGTGTTAACCACTTTATCAATATCCGTCAGGGTGAGTTCACCCTTGATAATGCCACAACCTTTGTCTGTCTCGCCTGCGATCAGACTGCGAACAGCGAAGTCGCCCAGACGGCTCGCCAGATTACGGTCGAAAGGTGTTGGCGTACCCCCACGCTGAATGTGACCCAGAACGGTTACACGCGGCTCATACGTCGGGCAACGCTCCATCAGTTCTTTCGCTACATCCTCACCCTTGCCCACGCCTTCTGCAACGATGATAATACTGTGACGTTTACCATGTGCAAAGTTAGCTTTCATCCGATCTGCCACTTCGTCCATGTCAAACGGAACTTCCGGCACAAGAATCGTCTCAGCACCCGAAGCAAGTCCGGCATGCAGAGCAATATCCCCACAGTGACGACCCATAACCTCAACGATGGAAGAACGTTCGTGTGAAGACATCGTATCACGCAATTTGTTTACTGCGTCAACCACGATGCTTACAGCTGTATCAAATCCGATCGTATAGTCGGTGAATGAAATATCGTTATCAATTGTTCCTGGCAGACCCATGGTGTTAATGCCCAGTTTGCTCAGTTTGTTTGCTCCGTTGTACGAACCATCCCCACCGATAACAACCAGACCGTCAATGCCACGCGCACGCAGAATGTCCGCACCTTTTTGCTGACCTTCAGCGGTATAGAACTCCTTGCAACGTGCCGATTGAAGAACCGTTCCCCCACGTTGGATGATATCCCCTACACTCCGCAAATCCATTGGGAAAATGTCATTATTCAAAAGACCTTGGTATCCACGTTGAACTCCATATACTTCCAGACCGTGAAACAGTCCGCTGCGAACAACCGAGCGAACAGCCGCGTTCATCCCCTGTGAATCACCACCGCTCGTTAACACTGCGATTTTCTTTACTGCTGTCATGATGTTTCTTCCTCCTCTAGTTTCACTTCAGGCTCCGCAATATTACACCTGACTTACATATTTTTCCGTATCCAGCGACTGAAAATGAAGAAAAATATTCTCGTCATCGGACTATTCTTCATCAGACGTTTGGATACGACGCGAACTTCCTGCTGTTCGCTGACTTTGGGATCAGACAGGTAAATGGCAATCAGTCCTTCGATGATCATCCGGTGAAAGGAACTTCCCGGGATCTTCTGCACATCGCTGCGCGCCATCTCCACAATAAAAGCAATTCTGTCCAGCATGGTCTCTACATTCTCATAATAGTTGCAGAAGTTGAGATCTCCCCCGATGCGGTCCTCATCCTGATCAATTAAATAATCGAGCATAATGTGCAATGCGCATACATGTGGGAAATAGGCCGTGTGGATCGAGGCCGCTTGCTCTTCAGTCAACTGATCGTCACTCGCAGCCAGAAACAGCATGAAAACGCCCAGTGTAGAGCCAGTTGCAGCAGCAAATTCGTTCCAACGAAACTGAGGTGTGCGATGACGATGCTCCGACCACCATTCGAGCAGTGCCGTCTCTCTCAGTTCCGGCTTGATATGCTTATATACCTGCAGGTCCGTGTATAGGCCTGCCAGATCCTGAATTTTGGGCTTGGCGGACACATAGCCTGGTAACTGACGGGTCAGTTCCTGACATGTGGTCACCAGATTCCGCAGATATCCGCCGTCATCCTGCTCCTCACGGAGGGCATAATAATTGACGGGAATTGCTTCGGGATCTACCGCATCAAGCATAGATTGATGGAGAAGACGAAAGTCATCCGGGTCCATCGACGTGCTGCGGTCGCACAGATTGTCCAAATAATCACTAATAGTTTGATATGAAACGATCAGCGGAATCAGAATGTGTCTGTTGGGCAAATCAGCTAATGCGTAGACGGTTCCACCTTCACAGTGAAACTGCTTATCCCTCAGACTGGCAAGTGCTTGCGTACGCAATTCCTCATTCGGAATCGCTTCAGCTTGAGCGCGCCATCCATTCAGTGCCTTCCGTGTTTCCGGAATGGTGTATTTGTACACCCCTCTCATCAATGCCAGCGGTCCACGCGGATATTGATGACGTTTTCGATTTGATTGGCTCAAAATAAATGTGCCTCCACTTGGTTGAATACGTAATAGAGCGATTTTTAACCATTCTTATTATAATATGATCCCCTTAATTGTACAAATAATCTACCGCATATTCCGCATAAAAAATCGCATCCGCGCCCAAAGCTTTGTGATATACTAGGCATATTTCATCCATCAAAGGAGTCGTTGACATGTCGTCAAGTGAATCACTTTCGTGGAGACGGTTATTTTCTTTTTTTGTGCCACTTGGCATTTCCGCCTCTCTCGTCACCATTTCTCACGTCATCATAAACAGCACATTAGCACGTTCCGCTCATCCCGAGACGGTTATTGCCAGCTATGCCATCGCCGGTAGCTTGTTAACCCTCACGGAACGCCCCTCCACCCTGCTGCGGCAAACCTGTTCCGCACTGGTTCGCGATCGCCTATCCTTTCAGGCCCTCACGTTTGTGACCAAAATATTTCTTGCCTGTGTGCTTCTCATAGGGTTTCTCATCGTATACTCTCCCGTTGGTACCGGGGTGTTCAAATACTTGTTTGGCGTAACTCCGGATCTGCTGAACAAAGTCATCGACGTATATGAAATTCTCATGTATGTGAGTATCTTTTCAGTTATTCGCAACATCTATCAAGGGATCATCATTACGAATAACCGCACCAAATGGTTAACCATCGGGATGGTATTCCGTTTAGCTGGCATGTACGGCCTATCCCTCTATTTCATATATACAGACAGCATTGACAGTGGACGTGTAGGCGCTATCATTTTTGCTGCTGGCATGATGATTGAAGCGCTCGTCAGCTTTCTGGAGGGAGACAGCATCAAGCGCAAGATGCCAGCCAAGCTTGAGGATCACCCCGTCGAGAGCAAGGGAGACGTATTTCGCTTTTATAAGCCACTGCTGTTATCCAGCTTTGTAGCGCTGTTCATAGGACCGGTCATTAACATCGTACTTGGCAAAACGACCGGGATCGCACTAGCCATTTCGTCCTTTGCCATAGCAAGCAGTCTGATGCAGTTGATGCTAAGCTTCTTTACATACATCCATCA
This sequence comes from Paenibacillus amylolyticus, assembly GCF_050990605.1. Taxonomy (GTDB): domain Bacteria; phylum Bacillota; class Bacilli; order Paenibacillales; family Paenibacillaceae; genus Paenibacillus; species Paenibacillus amylolyticus_H. The sequence goes on along the minus strand of NZ_CP158832.1, from coordinate 2,054,156 downwards.
GATCGTGCTGAATTTCTACCTCGTGGACGCCAAATTGGTACGAAAATTCGCACTTGTCACCGGATTTATTCCGTTTGCGATGATGGTGTCGATTGCCTATACCCCCTTGGGACCATGGGTACTCGAAAATGTCATGAGCGTTCAGGGCGAACTGTTGGAACAAAGTCTGTGGACACTGCGTGCGTTCATCTTATTCCCGCTGATCTTCCCTTTTCTGGATTTCAGCAATGGCCTCATTCTGCTTCGCGGCCAGACAAAAACGATGTTTCGTTCCCAAACGGCGAATGCAATCTGCACGGTTATTGTGCTGCTTGTACTTGTTAGCATTTTCCCTGCGTGGAACGGCATGATTGGAGCTGTTGCCCAATCCCTTGGCCTGCTCGCCGAACTTGTTATTGTCTGGCTTGTCATCCGGCGCACGCAGAAAGAACCTACGATGTCTGTGCCTAAAGCCCGTAAATCAACATCCCTGAAAGGGTAATAAACTCATTGAATTGTTATCAAGATTGGAGTCTCTCATCATGAAATTTAGTCACAACGCCCGCCCGGACCAGAACTGGCTGCGGGCTCTCATGTTTACCATCTTTGGTTCCACCGTTCTGGTAGTATCCTACTTCCAGCTTTACTTCAGTCATCTGGGCTTCAGTCGGGCTGAGATTGGATATCTCTACGGAATTGGCCCTCTCATTTCTGTGTTCTCCAATATGTTCTGGAGTATGGCCAGCGACCGCTACCAAACGGTACGCAAAGTGATGATCATTCTGCTTGGTGGTCAATTGATCACAGGGATCATGCTCGCCAATGCAACAACGTTCGGTCAGGTATTTGTTCTCGTGACCCTGTTTTACTTCTTCTATTATCCGGTCTATCCACTCTCCGATACGATGGCTATTACAACGGCCAGCAAGTACGGCCGAAATTTCACTTCCATTCGGGTCTTTGGATCGATCGGTTATGCCTTCTTTGCATTAAGTATCGGGTATTTCCTTGGATCTTTTGGTCCAGCATGGACGATTTGGGTCTGCGTTGGTCTTGCTGCCACTACACTATTGATCAGTTTCCAATTGAAGGATCAACCTTCAGGAAGTAGTAGCAAAATGGACCTATCGGGGTTATGGGCTATTTTGAAACGCAGAGATGTGCTCACCTTTTTTGGCTGTGTATTTTTGCTTGCCATGGGACATCGGATGAACGAAGCTTTTCTTACCATCACGCTGAAAGAACTGGGTGCCAGTGAGGGGCTGATCGGTTGGTCTTTGCTGATCTCTTCCGTAAGTGAAATCCCCATATTTCTACTGCTCAGCAAGTATGGAAACCGTTATAAAGAACTTCCACTAATCGCTTTTGCTGCACTGATGTATACGGTTCGTTTACTTCTCATGTCCATATCCGATACACCTGCAGCTGTCGTTGCGATTCAGACGATGCACAGTGTTACCTTTGGTATTTTCTACGTTACGGCGGTCCGCTACATCATTCGCCTAGTTCCGGACGGCTACAGAGCTACGGGTATGGCTTTGTTCACCATTGTCTGGTCCAGTGCTTCGGGACTTCTTAGTGGAACGTTGGGCGGACTGTTGCTGGAACATGCAGGCAGACAAACCTTCTATCTCACCGCTATGGCTTTCTCTCTGGCTGCGCTGATCGGTTTCGGATTGAAGTTATGGTCCAGCATGACCAATCGTGTGTCTTAAACAACAGCGAACCTACACCATATTCAATCGTTATTTTCACCGAAAAATTAGAATCAAAAAAAGCACAGCCTCCCATGGGGGACTGTGCTTAGGTTCTAATATTCAGCTATAAATTTATCATATATAAGAAGTCCGTTAACCGGAAAAATTCTTACAGTTTGTTTACGTTAGCTGCTTGAGGACCACGGTTTCCATCAGTGATTTCGAATTCTACCGCTTGACCTTCTTCCAATGTTTTGAAGCCGTCTCCTTGAATTGCGGAGAAATGTACGAATACGTCCTCGCCGCCTTCAACTGAAATAAAGCCATAGCCTTTTTCTGCGTTAAACCATTTAACTGTACCTTTCAAATGAAAAACCTCCTAAAAATATCGCCATCTATGGCGAATACCCTTATTATACTGTATGGGCTTCCATTTTGCAATTTATCTTTCCATAAATGCCGAAAAAATTTGCTTTGAATCGTAGGGTACGGTATCATTTTACCAAAACCGTTAGTTTGGAGACTACCTATGATAAAAAAACATGAAATATACAAAACAGACAAGTGGAATATGATGACCGTAGAAGTTCAGGGCAAATATCTCGTACTGCGAGAAATTTCGGAAGAATGGGGCGAAGAATGCCATACTTTCCTTAGCCGTCCTGCATTAATGCACTGGGCTGAACGCCGTTTCCCAAAAGCAGATTTTGAGAACCGTGAGGATGAATGGCGTCAATTGATGGCTGCCTTCAAAGGGGTCTAACCCATGCAGCTTGATTCAAGCAATGTCGTCATTTTTATTATCCTTGCCTTCTCCCTTGGTATAGTGCTTATTCTGGGACGCAATTCCATCCCGGATCGACTGAGACGGGGAATGGCGCTTATTGCCACACTGCTCATTTGTTTCGCCTTTTTCTTGATCGTTTATTTTCTGTATAACATGGGAACCTAATAACGGGGACCCAGATATTCAAATATTTCAACGTGCCCAAGGTCATACTATACGAGATTATTCGTATCGTAAGGAGGAAGGCCGTTGAAATACCAAAAATCGCTATCTGTTATTCTGGTACTTAGTCTGATTCCTTCGTCTCTCTCCGCACAGGCGAGTGCGACGAAGGCAGCTTCGTCCATACAATCATCAGATCATCAAAGGAGGATTTCCATGAGTCAATTATTGAAACGTTCCGAGGTGCCGGCTGAGCATAGCTGGAAACTGGAAGATTTATTTGCCGATCAGAAAGCCTGGGATCAGGAATATGAAGAAGTATCGTCTTTGACCAAGAAGGCCTCCGAATTCCAAGGCAAACTGAATCAACCCGATGTACTCAAATCTTGCTTCGAATTCGAAGATGAGATCAGCCTCAAAATAGAACGCCTCTTTGTGTACGCACGCATGCATCAAGATGAAGACACAGCTAATCCTACATATCAAAACCTGTCCCAAAAAGCCCAGAAATTAGGCGTACGGGTTGGTGAAGCACTTTCTTTTGTCACACCGGAGATTCTCTCCCTGCCAGATGATCAGTTGGACGCATTTATTGCAAACGAAAAACTCTCCGCGTATACATTTACACTGGAAGAGATGAAACGGGAAAAAGCCCACGTGCTTAGCCAAGCAGAAGAGGCTTTGCTTGCACAGGTAGGCAACCTTTCACAAGCACCACAGACCATCTTCAGCATGCTGAATAACGCCGATCTCAAGTTCCCAAGAATCAAGGATGAACAGGGTAACGAAGTCGAGCTGACACATGGCAGCTACATTCAGTTCCTTGAGAATCCCAATCGTGAAGTTCGTGAACGTGCCTTCAAAGCGGTATACGAAACCTATGCCAAACAGAAGAACACCATTGCAGCTGCCTTGAATGCAAATGTAACCAAAAATATGTTCTATGCCAATGTGCGAAAGTACCCTTCCGTGATGGAAATGTCCTTATATGGAGATAACATCCCAACGGATGTGTATACCAATCTGGTAGACACCATTCACGAGAGCCTTCCGTTATTGCATCGTTATATGGACCTGCGCAAAAAGTTGCTGGGTGTGGATCAATTGCACATGTACGATCTGTTCGCTCCACTCGTAGACGAGTACAAAATGGATATTACCTATGAGGAAGCGAAACAAACGGTCAAAGACGGTCTGAAACCACTCGGCAAGGACTATGCAGATGCATTGCAGACCGGATATGATAACCGCTGGATTGATATATATGAGAATGAAAATAAACGTTCAGGCGCATATGCCTGGGGCGCTTACGGCACTCACCCGTATGTCTTGTTGAATCACAAAGATAACCTGAACAGCATGTTCACACTCGCACATGAAATGGGTCACGCTCTGCATTCACATTACTCGGATACATCACTTCCGTACCGTGATGCTCAGTACACCATCTTCCTGGCTGAGGTTGCATCCACAACCAACGAAGCATTGCTGATGGATTATTTGCTTAATAAATCAACAGATCCAAAGGAAAAATTGTATCTGCTCACGTATTATGCCGACCAATTCCGTACAACGGTATTCCGCCAGACCATGTTTGCTGAATTCGAGAAAATCATTCATGAGCGCGCGGAACAAGGTGACGCATTAACACCACAATTGTTATCCGAGATCTATTATGATCTGAATGTGAAATATCACGGGAAAGACATGGTTGTTGACAAAGATATTGAGATGGAATGGGCTCGTATTCCCCACTTCTATAACAGCTTCTACGTATACAAATATGCTACCGGCTTCTCCGCAGCGACCAGCTTCTCCAAGCAAATCCTGGAAGAGGGGCAACCAGCTGTTGACCGTTATCTCGGTTTCCTGAAGAGCGGTGGCAGTGATTACTCCATCAACATTCTGAAAAAAGCAGGTGTGGATATGTCTACACCTCAGCCAATTCGTGAAGCCATGAGTGTATTCAAGGAATTGATTGAACAGATGGAGCAACTAACCAAATAAGGTTATCCTTTCATATGACCTGCATCCCTTGCCCGTTTGGGCAGGGGATTTTATAATCAATGCAAGATGCAACATATCCGAATAAGGGTAATGCATACTAGTTCTCAATTGTTCAACAAGGAGGCAACACCATGAAAATGCAATGGGCACTCATAGCAGGTCTTGTTTTTGCACTGCTCACAGGAATTTTTGCGGTTATTAATGTGGATTCCGTACAAGTGAACCTGTTGTTTAACACCCTTCAAATCCCACTGATTTTGCTGATTCTCGGCTGCACCCTGATCGGTGGAATTATTGTAGGGTCATATGGCATCTATCGCCAATACCGACTGCAACGTGAGAATAAACAATTGAAATTGCGTGTATCTGAATTGGAAAGTTCCGCGACAAGCAAATCTACGATGGATTCTTTCAAATCGATGGATTTACCTGACTCAAATGAATCCGACAGCCTATTGGAGAATGATTCGATCCAGAGTCAGCGCAAAGGAAACCCTACGGGGACACTGTAACCAATCAGAGACAGCCTGCTGGCGAGTCAGGAATGGTAGTATCACATTCTCTCCCCCAGACAGGCTGTATTTTGTTTCACACCATACCCACGATCCGAGGAGGAAATTACACAATGAGTTTTACCATTGATGAATCTTACGTTTTGTCTTTTTTGAAAAAATTGCTGGATACACCAAGCCCAAGTGGTTACACACATCATATTATCGAGATGATTCGCAAAGAAGCTGAATCACTGGGCATCTCTTGTGAGCTGAATAACAAGGGCGGTGCAGTACTTACGTTGCCAGGACAGAATTCGTCCAAGACGATTGCTTTGAGTGCCCATGTGGATACGCTAGGGGCCATGGTACGCTCCATTACATCTTACGGCACATTGAAACTGACATCTGTCGGTGGATTTTCCATGCAAAGTATCGAGAATGAGTACTGCAGCATCCATACTCGGGACGGAAAGACATACACAGGAACCATTCTCTCCCTTCATCCGTCTGTACATGTTTATCCAGATGCACGTACCTTTGAACGGACGGAGAGCCACATGGAAGTTCGAATCGATGAAGTCGTCTCCTCCAAGGAAGATGTGTTGAAACTCGGGATCGCTGTCGGTGACTTTATCTCCTTTGATGCTCGCGCAGTCATCACGCCGAGTGGTTATATCAAATCACGTCATCTGGACGACAAAGCCAGCGTAGCTGCATTGTTCGGCATCCTTCAGTCTGCACATCGTGAAAGCTGGAAACCAGTACATAATGTTTCTCTACTCATCTCTAACTACGAAGAAGTCGGACATGGAGCATCATATATTCCTTCGGAAATCAGTGAAATGATCGCTGTAGACATGGGAGCCATGGGTGATGACCTTAGCTGTAAAGAAACGGATGTATCCATATGTGCCAAGGATTCTTCTGGCCCGTATGACTACGATATGACGAGTCGTCTCATTGAACTGGCCAAACAAAATGGGTTGGATTATGTCGTCGACATTTATCCCCACTATGGCTCCGATGGCAGTGCAGCATTACGCGGAGGAAACAATATCCGAGCAGCACTGATTGGTCCGGGAGTTCATGCATCTCATTCCATGGAGCGTACACATAAGGATGCTGTCCTGAATACGGCACGATTGCTCGCAGCCTACATTACAACCAAGTAAAAAGAATCATTGATCGACGAAATTATCATGGATAACATTCACATGTTCGTCTAAGCAGAAGGCCACTTCCAAGCACAGCAATTCGGTGCGCTTGGAAGTGGCCTTTGTTGTCATATCTTTTAATTTGCCTGTTCGACATATGCATGATACTTACGATCCAATATCTCTAACTCTGCCTTATGGTCACGCATTTCATTTCTTAACACATGCATGGTTTTCCGAACCGCGCTCAGTCCATCCTTCACCTGACGTTCGGCTTTGCGAATTTTGTCCTGAACCATCCAGTCTACGAAGAGGTTATCGAAGAAATAGTCTGCAAATGAAAGCAGACCTCCCAGATGCAGATCCGCATGTACTGCCATCTCTACATCCTCCAGTTCCTTCTGAAAACGTCGTAGACGCTTACCTGCATCCATAATAGCGACCTGAGCGTCATCCATTCGTCCTCGCTTGATATGTGTGGAGATCACTCCACCACCCATCATGTCATATACCCCCCAATTACCTGCCGAAGACAAAGCCTTCTCGGCACGTTCAAGGGCATAGAGCAGATATTCTCCCTCCCGAAAAGCTTCATCCAGTTCCTGTATCTCGCTCGCCAGATGTTCCCGATTCTCAGCCATCTGTTGCAATTCCGCATCCTGGTCCAGCAGACGACCTTCCTTTTTCCCCCACAGCGCGTTGTAGTCGCTCTGCCAGTACTGATACTGCCGCCCGCCCTCCAACTCCTGCTCCACATGAATTCGTTGCTCCTGTACGTCTTGTAACATGCGACAAGCGGTATCGTATGCAGCCTTGCTCTCCATCAGTTCCAGCTCTTCCTTTTCCAGACGCTCTGTCTTCTTACCAATCAGTTGATAGAAAAATGCTGACAAAGTCATACTGTTCAGTCGATCAACGTCCTTCTGCTCCTTCTGGAGGTGCTCCAGACGACGCTTTACCTTTGCTTCCCATTCAGCTTCCTCCGTTTGAATCTTCTCCAGACGTTTGGTCCATTTCTCGTAAATTCTCCCCTTTTCCTTGAGTACTGCCAACTGTTGATTAATTTCCTTATACATAAGTGTGGTGTCCTCTCCCTTCTATGAAATTCTTTACTTATACAACGTAATGAACATACAGAACGTTTCACATAAAAGCGCAAATTCGCAGACAAAAAAATCGCCCTTTCCACCTATGCGACATAATGTCACTAAGGAAGAAAGGGCGACGGTTAATCATAATTCAAGACTTGCTCTGTTCAATCTGCTCTGCAAGTTCATTCAGAACGGTCCAGCGTTCCATCAATTCGTCCAGATGACGCTCAGCCTCGACCTGTTCCGCCATCAACTCCTGCAGACGGGCAGAATCGCTAAATGACTCTTCCATCTCTTTGTTAATCCGGACAAGATTGGCTTCAGCCTTCTCAATATTTTCATCAATCTGGTCGTATTCACGTTGCTCCTTGAAGCTGAATTTCAACTTCGGTTTAGCCGCTGACACAGCAGGCGTCGTTTTATCCGATAACTGCTTCGCCTTCGCTACTCCTGTGTCGCTCTCTTGAATAGCTCCAGGTGCATTTTTCAGCATCCATTCCGCATATTCACTATAATCGCCGACGTGTACACGTACAGCACCATCGCCCTCAAAAGACAACACTTTATCCACAGTACGATCAAGGAAATAGCGATCATGGGAGACCACAAAGACAACACCCGGGAAATCGTCCAGGTAGTCTTCCAGTACAGCGAGTGTCTGGATGTCCAGATCATTCGTCGGCTCATCCAGCAGTAGTACATTCGGCGCAGCCATCAGCACACGCAGCAAGTATAGACGACGCTTCTCTCCACCAGACAGACGGGAGATTGGCGTCCACTGGGATGCCGGGGTAAACAGGAATCGCTCCAGCATCTGGGATGCTGTAATCAGTGAGCCATCGGCTGTTTTCACATTCTCGGCTACTTCCTTGATGTACTCAATGACACGAAGAGATTCATCCATCTCCTGATGTTCCTGTGTGAAATAACCCAGATTGACCGTAGGACCTACGTCAACCACGCCTGCATCGGGTTCCAACTTGCCAGATATCATCTGTAACAGCGTGGACTTACCACTACCATTCGGTCCGACAATCCCGACCCGATCTCCAGGTACGGCAATATAACTCAGATCTTCAATCAGTTTGCGACCATCAACGGCTTTGGAAAGATGTTCGATCTCCAGAATCTTTTTCCCCAGACGAGTGGAACCAACCGATACTTCCAAAGAACCCGAGCGCTGGACTCCTTGTTGGTCTTTGAGTTGTTCGAAGCGATCAATTCTCGCTTTTTGTTTTGTCGTCCGTGCCTTGGCACCACGACGAATCCATGCGAGCTCCGTCCGAAGCAAGTTCTTGCGTTTCTGTTCGGAAGAGGCTTCCCGTTCTTCACGCTCTGCCTTCAGTTCAAGAAAACGTGTATAGTTGGCTTCATAGCGGAACAAACGACCATGATCCAATTCCAGCATGACATTCGCCACACGATCCAGGAAATACCGGTCATGCGTAATCATAAGCAGTGCGCCGCGGCGCTTCTGCAAGTACTGCTCGAGCCATACTACTGAATCATTATCAATATGGTTCGTCGGCTCATCCAGAATGAGCAGTTCGCACGGGTGAATCAGAGCAGCAGCGAGTGCTACCCTTTTGCGTTGTCCACCAGACAATGTGCCCATCAGTGCATCGAATTGACGAATACCCAGTTTGGACAAAATGCTCTTCGCTTCACTCTCCATCTGCCAGAGCTGAAGCTGCTCCATTTGCTGATTCAAACGTAATAATTGCTCTTGCAAAGCTGGATCGGACGAATTCAGTTCCAATAATTCCATCGTTTCCGTATAGTCACGCACGGTTTTCATTTCCATGCTGTCACCTTCGAATACTTGTTGCAATACCGTATTATCCGGATTGAAGTCCGGATTCTGCGCCAGGAACTGAATGCGTACATCATTACCGATCGAGATCTGGCCCGCATCAGCAGGTTCCATTCCTGAAATCACACGCAAAAACGTGGATTTACCGGTGCCATTTACCCCAACGACGCCAATTTTGTCCTGATCAGCCATACCAAATGAAGCATCCTTGAACAATATTTTTTCGCCATAACTTTTTGTAATTTGCTCTACCGTCATTATGTTCATTGCTTGTACCCACTTCTCTGTAAAATAGTATTCCATATTCCCCGTATCCACACACAAGCACTTACGTTTTCAAAAAGGACCGACACCCGTCCAGAAACAACGCTGCGGAAAAGGCAATTCGCTTGTTCAGATCCTCTTCGTTGAACTCTGGATTAAGCATAATATCCATCTTCAGACGATCCAGAATCCCAATGTACGATTTGGCCAACAAGACTGGCTCAGGTACACTTGCACTCTCCAACACCTCACACACCATGCTCATATATTGATTCATAAATTCTTTCATGAATTGCATCAGATCCGGATCATTATTGGGTGCCATAAAAAAGAGCTTGGTATGATTGCGGCGCTCGTAATAATACGTAAGGTGAGTCTTGGCTATTGCTCCAAGTTTATCTCCTGTGTTCTCATGTGAGTTCAAAGCATATTCAAGACGACTGATAAAGCTGTTACAGTCCCGCTTGGACACTGCAACAAATAATTGTTCCTTGCTTTTGAAATATAAATAAATGGTGCCTTTTGCGATGCCGGCCTCGTCTGCAATATCAGACATCTTGGTCTCATAAAAACCTTTCGAGCCAAAAATACCATAGGCCGCATCCAAAATAACCTCCGATTTGTCTCCATGTACCGTGCTCAAATGTACTCCCCCCTACAACGCCAAAATGTTACCTAAACCTATCGCGACGCATCCTCCGATAACCGAACTAAGCACGTTAACCAGGTCGTTACTCATCCATGCCCACCCACGTGCCCGAACCGTTGGATGCCCGCAATGTTCATGTACCTCAACTTCACGGGCACACACAGTGCAATGATACATCTTCTGCACCGTTGCGCCCAGATAGGAATCGGTAAAAGCACCTGCCAATCCACCCACAAGGCCGACAAAAGTCCAACTAAACAGACCAAGCCCTTCGATCCCGGCGATCCATGAAAACAAGAAGGCTCCCACTCCAATCAGAGCCCCACCTAAGGCTGCAGCCACGGTGCCGAGAAGTGAGACACCTCCAGAAGCACCTGGCGTAAGTACCTTCCATGTGAGAACAGAGCGCGGCGGCTTGCGACTGAGACTTCCGAGTTCGGTTGCCCATGTATCCGATGTAACGGTAGCCATTACACCAATGAAAGCATACACCCATGCCGGATGTGGAAATATCCAGTATCCCAGACATAGGAACATGCCCATCCCACCATTAGCCATCACTTGCCCGGCGTCCCTATTTCCTGACTTGGCATAGGATTTCTCCAGCTCCTGCTTCCGATCTTTACGGAACCTGGAGAGCAACGTTGAAGTCATAAAGAACAACAATAACGTGCCAAACCAGAACAGGTTACCCGCTCCGTAATATATCGTTCCCATCATGATGGCTGCCAGGCAGCCAGACAGGGTTAGCGACTTTTTTGCATAGGCAGCACCTGCCACCATAGAAGCGCATACGGCGCCAATAATCCAATCCATAATGTCTCCTGCATGCAGCGTATGTAAAGCCCGCATGACGTTTATTGTATTTTTGAAATTCAATTATACCACGGTTTGATGCCAATGCCGAAACTCCTGAGGCCAGCACACAAAAAACCTGTTCTGGCCTCGTGTAGAAGTGCCAAAACAGGTTATTGATCAAACGTTACAACAAGATAATTTTGCTTTTCTTTTTTTCAGTCACTCTCCACTAGGTTGAAATTACTTATCTTATTTTAAGTTTCACTTCAGGTTTTCCGTTTACACTATTCTCAGATCGATACATCAACAAATACATCTACGACAAGCTACGAATCAGTTCGTTCGTACTCCACTACAGAAATGAGGATTATGCATATGAACATGAAAAGAGTCATTATTATAGGCACAATGATTGCCACCATGTCCTTCGCCGGAACAGCATGGGGCCAATCTGCCATCTCCCCCATACCTACTGCCAAATGGTCCATCGTTGACTTGGATACTCGTGAGGGAAGCAGTGACGAACTGCTCAGTGCTCTAAATCAGCCTTCAGAAGCGGATCTGTATCAGGAGCTGTACAACGGCAAATCACTGAGAACGATTACGGAAGAAAACAAGGGGAATTTGGATGAGGTGATTGCTATACAAGTAAGACAGCTCAGAGAGCAGTTGGATGAGCGACTCGCAAGTGGAAGTATCAGCTCGAAGCAACATGCTGCACAACAAGCTGAACTGGAAGAGTTGGTCACGCAGAGCGCCAATACAGCTTATAACCTGGCGTAATTAGCGACCCATCCGTACGATGAAATATGAAGTTGCTATTAAAAACATGACAAAAAGGAGCGTATTCACGCCCCTTTCCTGTACCCTATTCATCTCAAGCAGGAATGCTGTGTAATCCTTATTGCGCTGCCCCAATCGTGCACGCCCCCAAGGTTTCGCCGTCCCATGCCAGTTCGAGCATATCTCCTGCTTGTGTTGGTCCAACACCTTCCGGTGTTCCTGTAAAAATGACATCTCCCGGCCCCAGGCCGTAATGATGACCTACATAATCCACAATATCTTGTAAACTGAAGATCATGTTACGAATGTTACCACGTTGGACTTCCTCACCATTTTTGGTCAATGTAAAGTCTTTCTCCAGTAATGTTGCCGCACCCGGAAATGCCTGAAATGCAGTAACCGGAGCGGAATTTTTGAACCCTTTGGCGGCTGTCCACGGGTGGCCCTTTTTCTTAATCACGGTCTGAACGTCACGTAACGTAAAATCAATACCAAACGCATACGCATCCACCAGCTCATCTACCGCCATACCTGGCTCATAACTCCGGCCGATTTGAACGACCAATTCAGCTTCGTAGTGAACTTCACCCTTGGTAGCAGGCAATTCAAGCGTTTGACCATTCAGGGGCACGACTGCATGAGAAGGTTTCATAAAGATCATTGGCTCATCCGGAACCGCGTTACCCAATTCTTCCGCATGAAGTTTATAATTGCGTCCTACACAGTATACATTGCGAACGTTAGTTAACATGGGTATATTACCACCTTTATTGGATTCAATAGTGCATTTAGGATAATTACGGTCTGAAAAATCGGCTGCTCGTCTCCTGAAATGCCAACTCCCATACGTCAGGACGGTTCGTACATAACATGAGTTCTGGATCAACTGCCGCCAGTTTCTTCATAATGGTCTTGTCATCCACTGTCCAAGCCATCACCCGAATGCCTGCACTCCGCATCTCGTTCATTAAGGATTTATCTACATTGGTGTATCCAATCGAGAGGAATGTACAATTCATCTTCCGCAGCGCGGTTAACAGGTCACCTGGTCGTGCATCGATAATCAGCCCCGTCTGGAACTCTGGTGCAAGTTTCTTCACTTCGATCAGAGCAGCTGGTTCAAATGAGGTGATCACAACATCATTTTGCATATGTCTTTTTCTCACTTCATGTATAACAGCCGCAGGCAGACCCGGGTACATGTCTCCCTGCGTTTTCAGTTCAATGTTCAAACGTACTCTGCCGCACGAGCGATCTAACAATTCACTGAGCGCCGGAATCCGTTCGCCTTTGTAAGACTTATTTTTCCATGCTCCGGCATCCAGACGTTGCAGATCAGCCCAATCGGTTTCCCGAACCAAACCCTTGCCATTCGTCGTGCGATCCACTGTAAAATCATGAATGACCACTGGTACACCATCACGCGACAACTGCACATCCAACTCCATCCACTGAACTTCAGGCCGCTCCATGGCCATCAGGAATGCAGCCATCGTATTCTCTGGTGCAATAGAAGAAAATCCACGGTGCGCTACACATAGGTTGTTCATTCGATTCCCTCCACAGAAAGGTTTTTAATTAGGCGAAGCAACTCCATTCCCATCATAACGAATGCCTGGGGAAAGCTTTGCCATCTGTTCAAGTAAAAGTTTGTTTGCCTCATCGATCATCGGGATGGCCTGACCAAGCCCGGCCTCATAAGGGATAACTTTCATGCTGCAAGCTGCATCCCGACTACAGCGAGCCTGAAATACCGCTGTTTTCCATGTCTCTTCAGTTGTTGATCTGGAGAAAATGAAATTTCCCGTACTGTATGCAATCCACTTCCCCTTATAGTACTCCAACCCTTGCAACACATGAGGATGACCACCTATGACCAGATCAGCGCCCGCATCGACAAACTCATGAGCCAATCGCGTCTGATCACTGTTCGGAGTACTTACACGTTCCTCACCCCAATGTGCAACCACGATCACCAGATCAGCCTTCTTACTAGCCTCCTGGATCGCTTTGACCGCTCCTGTGGAATCATAAGCTTCAGCCACGCCAGCCCGATTGCCCTCAGCCTTCCAACTCGTTTCCGGTACAACGCGGGAGAACCCAAGCAATGCAATCTTCATGCCTTTGCGTTCCAGATATGCTGGTGCATAGGCTTCATCCCTGTTCATGCCAGCCCCGGTGTGAGCTATACCATATTCCTTGAGATAGGTTAACGTATCTACCAAACCCTCTACACCCTGATCCAGAATATGATTGTTAGCTAAATTGACAGCATCAAAACCCGCAGAGGCCATTGCCGCCAATGCTTCGGGCGAAGATTTGTATACATATGTTTTGTCAGCTGCCCCCGTACCACCCAGGGTTATCGGTGTCTCTAAGTTGCCGATGGTAAGATCATCATCCTTGAATAATCTGCCGAGTTTTGCAAAGGGATAATCATAACCGTTCTTATCCAGCAGCTCAGCAACTTTGCCCGAAAATTGAATATCACCGACAAAATTAATGGTGACATCCTTCGCTGAATTGGAAGGTTTCGATGTCGCTGATTCGGTATCCACACCTGCATTTCCCTTGGTGCCGGACGGTGTCGAATCTGTAGCAGGTTTTTTCGTTCCGGATTCGGCTTTCCCATTATTGGTATTGCCTGAAGTATCAGGTTTCGCTACGCCAGATGGCTCATCTGCATCTGCTGTTGTTTCTTCATTCGTTGCTTCAGCTTCTTCTTCCGGAGTCTTATCAGACTCCTCCCAGTCTGGAGAACTTACCTGATCCCCGCCTTTGGCATCGTCTCCAATGGAAGGCTGATCCTGATCAACCATTTCTTGCTTCACCGGCGTGTCTGCCTGTTGTTGACGTGTATTAATGACATAAAAAATGCCCACCAGACCAATTGCCATGATCAATACAAGATTAACTGTCCAGATGATTCTATCGCGGGTGCGCTTTCTTTTTTTTCTCTCTACACTTCGATCTGATCTTGGGGGATACATAAGCAACTCCTCTTCTTCACAGCCATACATACCATTATATCAGGCATATTCTGGATTTCCATCATTCATTGGAACTGCATCGATTGAAAGGGTATTAACTCGGTTAGCTTCTATATCTTCATATGAAAAAAGCCATCTCTTCAGTAGATAATTCTACGGTTGAGACAGCTCTCTTGCTGTACTTAATCTGCTGCAAGCTCTTGTGTTGCCAAAATAGACATTTCCTTCGCTTGTCTGATGCAATCCGGCAAGCCTACGCCCTCATAACCTGCACCTGCAATGTACACACCCGGTAACTTGCTGCCAAGCTCCTCACGAAGGGCGGCAATATGTTGGAGGTGTCCCACCGGATACTGTGGCATGGATTTACGAAGCCTTGTAATCTCGGAGAAGATCGGCACTGCTTCAATACCCATCGTCTCTCTCAGATCCTTGAGAACCAGATCGGTCAGCGCATCATCCGGAAGCTCTACGTTCTGTTCGTCACCAGAGCGACCGACATAACAGCGGAGCAGCACTTTATCATCCGGGCTGGTATGCAGCCATTTCGTCGATGTCCATGTACAAGCCGTAATATTCCGGCCCTCTTTCCGCGGAACGAGGAAACCCGAACCGTCGAATACATGCTCCACCTCTTTTTTCTCAAAAGCGAGCACTACATTGGCTACAGACACATAATTAATAGCATCCAATGCCGCTGTGTCCACGTGAGGCTTCAACAGCTCTGACGCGACATATGTCGGCACAGTAACCACTACATCATCGGCTTCAAGCATTTCGCCATTACCAAGTTCAACACGGTACCTGGTCTGCGCTCCATCAAGACGTTGCAGCGACTTCACCGCGGTGTTCAGACGTTGATCCACATCCTGCAGCTCATGGACGAGTGCATGAACAAGGCTCTGAAGTCCCTGACGAAAGTTCAAAAAAGCACTTCGTTTCGTTCCGGTATGCGTCTCAGCCGGTTTGCGACCCGTCATCATGCCCCGGATCAAGCTGCCGTAATCGCGCTCTACTTCTCCGAACTGCGGGAAGGTAGCCTGGAGGCTCAATCGCCGCATATCACCTGCATAGATTCCTGCGAGCAGTGGTTCCGTCAAGTTCTCCAGCACTTCTGCTCCAAGACGGCGTTCAATCATATAACCGAGCGATTCATCCTCTGTTGTACGACGCGGCGGGATGACAAAATCCATCAAAGCCCGCAGTTTGCCTGCCGGAGAGACCAGACCACTTCTCAAGAATGGTCTTAGTTCTGTGGGAATACCAAGAACAAGTCCTGCTGGCATTGGATGAAGCTTGCCACGCTGCATGATATACGTTTTCTTCGACTCCGGATTCTGACTGACCAGTTCATGATCGATCTCCAATTCTTTAGCCAGGTCAATCATTGCTGTTTTGCGAGCCAGGAAAGAATCGGGCCCCTTTTCAATCACAAATCCATCCCGGTGCAGTGTCTCAATCATGCCTCCCATGGACGAGCTTTTCTCGACCAAAGTAATCACGGGTTCAACTCCCGCTTCCCGGTAATGCTTGCGGATATAAAATGCCGCGCTGAGGCCGGTGAGGCCACCGCCGACGACAACAACACGGCGTTTCTTATCACCCATTACTCATCCGACCCTTGCTGCCATTGGCTTATAATAACGTCGCTTAACGTCTCCATGTATAGAGGATCGCTATTGAGAGAATCAATACGCATCAGGCGCATGTCGATCTCTTTGGCAATCGATTTGGCCTCAATATCGAGATCATATAGCACTTCGAGATGATCCGAGACAAATCCGATTGGTGCCACAAGTACATCCTCTACCTGTTCACGAGAAAGCTCCTGTAACGTATCCAGAATATCCGGTCCGAGCCAAGGCTCAGCTGTTCGTCCGGCACTCTGCCATGTAAATTGCCAATTGGTTATGCCTACACGTGAGGCAATCACTTCCGAAGTCTCCAGCAATTGTTGCGGGTATGGATCACCCATCTCCACAATACGTGCCGGCAGGCTGTGAGCACTGAACAAGACTTTTACATCCCCGCGTTTTGCTCCAGCTTCTTCGAACGCATCCAACTTGGCACTGACACGCGTGGACAACGCCTGAATTAACTTCGGATGCAGATGATAACTCTCAATAAAGGACATATGAACGCCCAGCTCTTCTGCTTTTTCACGCGCACGTTTGATATAACTGCCTACACTCATCGTGGAAAAATGAGGAGCCAGTACAATCCCAATCGCTGTCTGAATTCCATCCTTGGCCATCTGCTCCACGCCATCCTCGATAAACGGATAGGCATGCTTCAGTCCTTGATAACAGCGGAATTCCACATCAGTGCCACGCTCATCGCGGTTTAACGTCTCTTGAAGGGCCTTGACCTGATTGTCCGTATTCTCCCGAAGTGGAAAAACACCGCCAACAATGGCTTCATAACGATCCGTCAGTTCCTTCAATTGCTCCGGTTCAGGCGGACGTCCTCTGCGGATATGTGTGTAATACGCTTCAACACTCTCCATATTTTCTGGTGTGCCATACGACATCACCAGTACACCTACAGTATTAGTCATTGGTTACCGTCACCCCAGTCTTCATTGCTTCGGCAGAATATTCATGAATATAAGCCGTTAGTTCTCTGAGCTTCTCTAGCGATGCTTCAGGAAATAATCCGTGTCCCAGGTTGAAAATATACCCCGGCTCCTTGATTCCTTCGTCAATAATCACTTTGGCTTGCTCTTTGATCATTTCCATCGGGGCAGTCAGCACATATGGGTCCAGGTTACCCTGTACTGCAAATTTGCCGCCAAGACGTTGACGCCCTTCCGAAATGGATATTCTCCAGTCGAGTCCAATCACATCGGCCTGCAGATTATGCAGTGCCGGCAACAACTCACCCGATGCAACACCAGGGAAATAAATCTTCGGTACATTCAAATCCGATAATTCGGTAAAGATACGGGTAATTGTAGGCAATACATATGTTCTGAAGTCTTTGGGAGAAAGTGCTCCAACCCAGCTGTCAAACAACTGGAATGCCTTACCGCCATTCGCAATATGCGCACGGACATATGTAATAACCATATCACCAAGCTTCTGCATCAACTTATGCCACACCTCAGGCTCGCTGTACATCATCGTTTTCGTGCGGATATAACCTTTCGAAGGTCGGCCTTCAATCAGATAACTCGCAATGGTGAAAGGTGCGCCCGCAAACGTAATCAGAGGCACGTCAAGCTCCTTATCCAGAATTCGAATGGTTTCCAGAATATGTGACAGATCTCCCTCTACGTCGATGGGGCGCAGACGATCCACATCTGCAGCTGAACGAATAGGATTATCGATTACCGGTCCAATATTTTTTACAATGTCAAAATCAATGCCCAATGAGGCAACCGGATTCATAATATCGGAATACAAAATAGCCGCATCTACACCAAGTTTGCGCACCGGCATGAGTGTAACTTCAGCCGCCAGCTCGGGTTGTTTGCAGATTTCTAACAAGGAGTACTTTTCTTTAATTTTGCGATATTCAGGATCGTAACGTCCAGCTTGACGCATGTACCATACCGGGACACGGTCTATCTGTTGTTTAAAACTTGCCCGAATCAGTCGATCATTATAGCTCATGTAAGAAGCCTCCAATAGTTTTTGGACTCATAATTACCATTATGCCCTTTTTAAACAGCCGTAACAACCACATGCAGATGCGTTCTACGTGACAATACTATGACATTCCTTACACCCATCCCTCATATGCCAATTATGTTATAATGAAAGAATGGTGTTTTTTTGAGAATTGCAGAAATATCTTTGAAAGGAAGTGAAAGCACTTTGAAAACGTGGAAAGTAAACCTCATTGTGCTTTGGTTCGGACAATTTTTGGTCAATTCGGGCATGACCATGATTACCCCATTTTTGTCTCTTTATCTCGCAAGAGATTTGGGCGTTGTTGGCGAACATGAAATTGGCATTTGGGCCGGATTTATTTTTGCAGCCAATTTCCTCACCTCATTTTTGTTCCAACCGCTCTGGGGCAAGTTATCAGACAAGTATGGTCGAAAAGTGATGCTGTTGCGTTCGGGATTCGGGATGGCTATCGTCATTGCCCTTATGGGTCTGGCGCAGAATCCCTGGCAGCTTCTCTTATTACGTTTGCTTAACGGTACCATCTCCGGTTTCAATCCTGCAGCTGTTGCGCTGATATCAGGTACCACGCCGAAAGACCGTATGGGTTTCGCCATGGGAATCAGTCAGTCCGGGCAAGTTGCCGGTACAATCCTGGGTCCGCTTATTGGCGGCTTGCTGGCTGATGCGGTAGGCTTCCGTCCCATTTTCTACATTACAGGTGCATTGATCTTTGTCGCTTCCATGCTCGCCATGTTCCTGGTGAGAGAGAAGTTTGACCGTCAAGAAGCAGCCAAACTGCCGGCACAATCCGTATTGTCCGGTTTGAAGGAGTTGAACAAGTCACCACAACTGCCCGCACTGTTTGCTGTGACGTTCCTGCTGCAGTTTGCGATGATTAGTCCCATGTCACTCTTGCCGCTGTATGTGCAAAAATTGCATGCTTCGGATGTAAATGTGGCCTTCTGGGCGGGACTTGTCGGTGCAGTTACGGGACTATCCAATATGGCCATGTCTCCTGTTCTCGGGAAGCTGAGTGACCGGATTGGTCCTCACAAGGTGCTGACGTTCTCCCTCATAGGTACAGGACTCATGCTTATTCCGCAGGCATTTGTTCAGACCGTGTGGCAGCTCATTCTTGTTCGATTCATGATGGGTGTGTTCATGGGTGGCCTGCTTCCGAGCGTCAATGCCTTGATCCGTTCCTATACAGCAGATAGCATGATTAGCCGTGCATTCAGTTTTAATACGAGCACCCTTGCGTTAGGCAATATGCTTGGAGCGATCATTGGAGGTTTTATGGCAGGATTCATCGGAATCGAAGGTCTGTTTATCGTCTCTGGCGGACTGCTGCTGCTTAATATGGTTTGGGTCAGATTCAAATTGTATAACAAACCTGCTTCTATCCAGAAATCCTGATTACCCATCCATTTCTTAACGAGTCCATCTTACTTTTATATTTGAAAAAGCCGCTTCCAGCGCCTAATTGGCCTGAGAGCGGCTTTTGTCATTCATGTGCCGTCCATTATTTATTTATTAGATTGAATTGTATCGGATAATGTTTCACACCAAATACAAAGGCACTTTGTATCGGTTGCAAGACTGTTTCCGGCACAAGCTGAATACGCTCCATGTGCTGAAGCAATGTATGAAGAACTACCCTTGCCTCCAAACGAGCGAGTGGTGCCCCCAGACAAAAATGAATGCCAAAACCAAATCCCATATGCCTGTTCGGCTTGCGATCAGAGATGAAATCTTCCGGGTGTTCAAATTGGGCGCTGTCCCGATTGGCTGCTCCAACCCAGGAAATCACCTGCTCTCCAGCTTGAATCGTCTGACCATTCAACTCTACATTTTCCTTGGCGACCCGACCAATCGCAACGATTGGCGGATAATATCTCAGCGTCTCTTCAATCGCAGAAGTAATCCGTTCAGGATGTTCGCGCAACTCCTGTTGTAACTCGGGTTGTTCAGACAGAATACGAACCGCATTGGTAATCAGGTTGGTTGTTGTTTCATTACCGGCAGCAAGTAGGAGAATACAGAAGCCTACCACTTCATCTGAAGTTAATTTCTGACCATCAATCTCCGCAGCAAGCAGTAATGAGATCAGATCATCTTTTGGCTGTAACCGACGTTCTTCCATAATGCCAGTGAAATAGATATGCAACTCCTGCATATTTCTTTTTTTCTCCTCCAGTAATTCCTGAAAGGCCTGTTCACTATCATCACGTGCGCCTTTTACCAATACATCAGACCAATCTTTGAACTTTTGACGATCCGCCGCAGGGACTCCGATTAATTCTGCAATTACAATGACGGGTAATGGCGTTGCAAGGTCATCAATAAGTTCCATGTGTCCTTCTGACAGGTGTGGAGCAATTAACTCATCCGTGATTTCCTGAATACGGGGAGCCAGCGCTTCAATTGCCTTGGGTGTAAACGCCTGATTCACCAGATCACGCAGCTGTTTGTGTTTGGGAGGGTCTGTCGTCAACATGCTCGTATTGCCACGATCACGTGCAGAAGAGAACAGTTTCGGGTTTTTCAATACGTACTTCACATCTTCATAACCAAAAACATCCCAACATTCTCGATGCTCATCATATCGGACTGGAGTGTTATCACGAAGTTCTGCATACACCTTGAAGGGAGATAACCTCTCTTCCAAAGTCTCCAGTTCCCGAATCGGAATGTAATTCGCATACTTTCTCGGTGCCTGTTTCATCGGTTCTCCTCCAATCAATATTATATATTTATTTACATATGTTGATCACCCCTATTATAAACATAACTCTATATCGAAACCAATCTTTAGACTGTAATTGAGACCCATTACCTAATATGTGCGACTATCATCCTCTCATTCTGTTACCTACTTCTGATATGAGACCCAATTCGACATTCTTTTTT
Organism: Paenibacillus amylolyticus; assembly: GCF_050990605.1. Taxonomy (GTDB): domain Bacteria; phylum Bacillota; class Bacilli; order Paenibacillales; family Paenibacillaceae; genus Paenibacillus; species Paenibacillus amylolyticus_H. The sequence goes on along the minus strand of NZ_CP158832.1, from coordinate 2,032,964 downwards.
TAAACGCTTCGTTTTATCAGGACAAAAGACTCAATATGTAATATTAACTAACATTAAAAAGACTTATATTTCTTTGAAACTACTAAAATCAGTTCTTTTCTATCTCTAGATGATTGTATAATCTTTCATAATCACTTATAAACAATCACTTTACTCTCATTATCTTTGAATGTAACCGATTACTCTATCATTATCTATGTTTGTCATATTACTTAACATGAAATACAATCAATTTGAAATGGTATACATATTCTTCTTAACAAACTTAACATCACACTTACTTGAAGGAGAGTGCTATTCATGAGTAAAACATCCAATCTTCGTCCCTGGGCCGTATGGAGTACCGCAGCTTTAACAGCACTAACCATCTCGTTGTCACCCATTGGAACCTATGCTGCGCACGCAGCTACGGTGGAGGTGAAAGGCACAACAGGTGCTGTTCAGACAGCAACCACTACTCCGGCTCGCAATACTTCCATTCCTGCAATACCCGACTCTTCCAAACAATCTGCACTTCCTAATGTATTGGTAATCGGAACGGGCGGAACAATAGCCGGACAATCCGAAGATGCCACCAGCTTCCAGAATTATAAGGCAGGTACGCTTCCCATCGAAGAGATGGTAGACGCCTTACCGGATAAACAGAAGATTGCTGATGTTAGCACACTCCAATTCGGAAACTCAGGTTCGGGTTCCTATAGCATGGCCGACCTCTATGACTTGTCGCAAACGGTAGATAAAGCTCTTGCAATGTATGACAGTGTTGTCGTTACCACAGGTACAGATACAATGGAGGAAATCGCCTATTTCCTCGATATGACGGTTCAGAGTGACAAACCGGTCGTGATCACAGGCTCCATGCGCCCATGGACTGTCATCGGTTCTGACGCTCAAGCCAATCTGTACAACGCAATCAAACTTGCAGGCAGTGGTCGCACCACTTCATTTGGTACAGTACTCATGTTGAATGACACGATCCAGCTTGCTCGTGGTGTAACCAAGACGAATGATTATCGTACAGATACATTTGAAACCCCAATGCTCGGCGCTGTAGGATACATTGATGAAGAAAACATTCGAATCTATCGCGCTCCTGCACGTGCGTTGAAACCTGAAGGCACAGCGAAGCCCGTATTCGATCTAAGTAAGATCACAAAGGCAGACCTGGCCAAAGTTGAAATTGCAATCTCATATCAGGAAGCTGGCGGCGGAGCCATTGAAGGATTCGTAAACAGCGGTGCCAAAGGCATCGTGACTTCCGGCACTGGAGCTGGCGGCATCTCCAGAGCTATGGGACAAGCTCGTACCAAAGCCATTGAAGAAGGTGTCATCTTTGTGACCACCACTCGGACGGGTTCAGGAAGTGTGTATGGCGGCGGCAAAGGTATCATTGCAGGCGACAACCTGAGTCCACAACAAGCTCGTGTATTATTGATGCTGGGCCTGTCCTTCAGTGATGATTTTGACACCATCAAAAAATGGTTTGAAACGTACGGAACACCTGAAGTATAAATAAAACTCATCCTTTATAAATCTGGACAAAGAAGAGACGATGCTCCCTGTGATTCAAGGTGTGTCGTCTCTTTCTTTGTGTGTTTTCAGATTTTGTGTATTACTTTCCCACATCGCGGTGGGCTATTAATTCAAGTACGGTTCTATTTTAAATGGAGCCACCTCCAGTATACACATTACCATTAACTGTACTACCAATTTTAACCTCTACAGTAGTATCAGTAAGTGTAAGCCCAAACCATCTAAAGCCAAGAGTCGATTCTGTTCTAAGTCTGCTATACACTTCCGCGTATTTGTACCCTTCAAGATCCACCGTTCTTGAAAGTCCCATCCCTCTATCAGTTAACTCCAATGTCGATCCCCAGAATTTACGTTCGTAACCACCATCTTTAGTAGCAACCTCTACCTTTGAACCATCATATCTAAAACTTCCCGATGCCCAAAGATCAAACATTTTTAGACCTAAGGCATTATAAGCTGATCCGGTCGTCCTTTCGTTAGCGGTGTAACTCCACGCAGCAGCTCTGATGGCACTATTAAGGTCAATTTCAGAATGTAAAATAAAAATTCCTGATTTATCAATATAAACATCTGTTTTTGTAGTTTCTGTTGAGAAACTTAGGACTTCCTCGTTTTCTTTTTGCTGTGAAATAAACTCATTTAAACTGAATGTTTCCTCGTTATTTAACTGATTCTTTTGTGATTCATTTGGAAATACATCTTCTAGAGAAATCGAGTCATTATTAGCCAATTCTAAGGGTGCGGGATTGTTCTCATAATAGCTCTCAATAACATCATGAATTTCAATCAGAGTTACATTCTCCTTAGACATTTTTAAGTTCTCCAACTCATTCGCTATTTCAGAACTACTCTTAGTTATATAGGCCCGAGCTTCTGCAATGTTATTTAAATTTTCTTTTCCTTCTAATGAATCTGCTGAGACTGTAACAGCGCCTCCTACCAAAAGTGAAAACGACATCAAAAGTGCAGTGAATTGTTTCTTCATAAAAAGTATCCTCCTTAGTATTATAATCACTCCTTTTATAAATTCTCTGATTAATTTCAAATTCTTTCTTATTTAGTAAAATAATACCTAAAAAGATAAAAAATCAAAAAAACGAGTATCACAATAAGTACAATATAAACTGGCAGTATTAAAAAGGGCGTGTATACGTTAAGAAAATGAAATACGAAACCTGAGATCAGAAGCAAAGAAAGAAAAATGAATAAAGGTCTCAATTTAACACCTCCATATATAGAAATTTATTACTTCTTATATACAATATTACCATAAAATTACCTGAAAGTTAGTTATGATCTCTTCTTCGCTAAAAAATCAATTCATTTTTAGATAAACCTCAATAAAAACTCATTCTCAACAATCAATATTTTTTACACTAAAAAAACTCCGATGGAACACGCCCCCTCACAAACATAGAAGCGTGAGATCGTGTTTCATCAGAGTTATATCTTTAGGAAAATCTCACTTTCACTTCACCCAGGCAAGTACGAGCCCATCGTAGTCCGGCAACATCGTCGTCACCAGGCGCGGGTCACTCGCCATCTGTTCATTGAAGCGACGAACAGCAAGCACAGCCGGTCCCTGCTTGTCCGGATTCAGCGTACGACCACGCAGGAAACAATTATCACCTACAATGACCGCACCTGGCCGGGCCAGCTTAATGGCATAGTCAAGATATACCGGATAATTCTCCTTATCTGCGTCAATAAAGAAGAAATCAAATGTGCGACCTTCCTGCTCCAATTGCTCCAGGCTGTCTGCCGCCGGGCCAATGCGATATTCCACCTTTTCGCCAAAACCGCCTTCTTCCAGATGACCACGCGCCATTGCCGCATATTCCTCTTTCAGTTCCAGCGAAGTCAGGGTTCCATTCTCACGCAAACCGCGTGCAATGCAGATACCGCTGTAACCGCCCAGCACACCGATTTCGAGCGCAGCTTCCGCTTTGGATGTCTTGGCTAGAAACGTGAGCAGACGTCCATACGCCGCCGCAACGGAAACTTCAGGCATACCGTTCGAACGGATGGCCTCTTTCACTTTCAGCAAAAGATCATCCTCTTGAAATAATTGATTTACATATTCATCAGGGGTCAGATTCACCACTAAAATCCTCCTTGGACACTTGGACTGCTTTCCATATGGATGCCAATGTTCTATAATAAATGTTTGTTATCAACACAGGCGGTTGATTGGTGCATCACCTCGAAGGAGGCGTGTATACGTTCACCGCATTTCTCATTGTAAGTTTTTTCACGGAAAGCGGCAAGGCCGCACCGTCACTATACAGCAGAGAGAAGGATATCCTTCTCCAGCTTGAAATGGAGTTGAAATGAATCACATGGCTCAATTGCAATTGATTGCAACCTCGGCGATGGGACTCGAGGCTGTTGTCGCCCGGGAACTGAAGCAACTGGGGTATGAAGATGTTACGATCGACAATGGACGGGTTTTCTTTACAGGAGATTATATCGATATTTGCCGTTGTAATCTGTGGCTGAGAAGTTCGGATCGCGTATTGGTGAAAATGGGTGAATTCCCTGCTACGACATTTGACGAATTGTTTGAAGGCACCAAAGCACTTCCATGGGAAGAGTGGATTCCAGCCGACGGCGAATTCCCTGTAGAGGGTCGTTCTCAAAAATCCCAGTTAAGCAGTGTACCTGCATCACAAGGGATCGTGAAGAAAGCAATCGTAGAGAAACTGAAGCTGACTTATGACACAGAGTGGTTCCCAGAGGACGGGTCTCGCTATGTGATTGAGGTCATTCTGCTGAACGATCGCGCCCTGCTTACTTTAGATACGACGGGACCAGGGCTGCATAAACGGGGGTATCGCAAACTCGTCACCGAAGCGCCTCTCAAAGAGACACTTGCAGCAGCTCTGATTCAGCTCAGCCGCTGGAATGTATCCCGTCCCTTCTATGATCCATGTTGCGGATCAGGCACAATGCTGATTGAAGCCGCCATGATCGGCTGGAACATTGCACCCGGACTTCGCAGGACCTTCAACTCAGAGGACTGGGCTGTCATTCCAGAAGAATTATGGGAACAAGCGCGTGAAGAAGCATTTGATGCTGTGCGTGATGATATCCCGTTACAGATTTCAGGCAGCGACATTGATCCGGAAGCGATTGAAGTAGCTCAGGCTGCAATCAAGAGCGCGGGCTTCGCCAAAGAGATTGAAGTCAGCGTTCTGCCCGCGCATCGCGCAAGACCACAAGGCGAATATGGTGTTATCATTACCAACCCTCCATATGGTGAACGTTTGAGTGAAGAAAAAGAAGTTCAAAAGCTGCTTCGCTCATTAGGGCGCAGTTACCTCGACATGCCAACATGGTCCTTTTTCGCAATCACGTCGACCAAAGCTTTCGAGGAGTATTTCGGTCATAAGGCAGACAAACGTCGCAAGTTGTTCAACGGACGAATTGAAACCCAGTACTATCAGTATTTAGGCCCATTGCCCCCACGAAATAAAACACCACAATCTTCATAGTTGTTCCAACTATAAAGTGCCCCCGCCAACCACGGCCGGGGTGCTTTTTTTGTGTACTTTTCTGGTCATAAGAATTCACCGACTTCGGTCTTCGCTTCCGCAGAAATCAATTCTTCCGAGGCATAGTTGAAAACACATGAGGCCACGCTATAATGGATGGAGCCCTATTTTACATTCCGATAACAAAACAACAAAAGTAAGGGGGACATACATATGGTTGACACTCGGCCTACGCGCAACTCCATGCCACGCGGGCTTCTGAATCATCCACTAACGTTATATCTTATTTTTCTTGGGCTCATGCTGCTCAAACTCATGTGGCTCCATCACAATCTTCACGCCTATAACATTACGATGGGACTGCTGGATAAAGTTATTGCCATTGGATCATTGCTACTCCTGTCCTTCTGGACCTGGTGGCTGCCTCGCAGAGGCATGATCGTATCTCTGGTCGCGCTTAACCTGCTGCTTACCGCACTAATCTACGCCGATATGGTGTATTATCGTTATTTCCAGGATTTCTTGACCATCCCGGTATTGTTGCAGGCCAGACAAGTTGACGCATTGGGTGACAGTATCGCTACACTGATCTATACAAGCGATCTCTGGTTCTTTGCCGACTGGCTTGTCGTCATTCCGTTCGCAGCGATCGTACTGTTCAGCAGACGTTACCGTTCGAAGCACTCCAGTACATCTGTTACTGGTTACGGGAGTTATTCGTATAACGGTGGCAAGACACGGTTGCGCCGCCGTCTCACGGCTGGCAGCATTGCCCTTGTGCTAGGGCTGGGTCTCGCCGTTGGCCCAATATATTTCTACAGCAAAACATGGGCCAAGGGCCTGTTCGATAACAACTGGTGGAATGTATCCATGTACAATGTGACCGGACTCCTCGCTTTTCACGGTTATGATCTGTACAACTATGCCAAAGACCACATTGGCTCCGGGCCACAGGCTGATCCCGCTGATGTTGAGCAAGCAAAAGCATTCTTCGCTGAAAGGCAAGGAACTGATACGCAGAATGATGCCTTGTTTGGCAAATATAAAGACAGCAACGTCATCATTGTCCAGGGTGAGGCTTTTATGAACTTCATGATCGGCCAGAGCATCGGCGGTCAGGAGATCACACCCCATTTTAATGAACTGATGAAAGAAAGTCAGTATTACAGTCACTTTTACCACCAGACCGGTCAGGGTAGAACGTCAGATGCCGATTTTGGAGCGAACATTTCCCTGCATCCACTGCCGGTTGGTTCAGCCTTTGTACGATATGCAGACCATACGTATGATTCCCTCCCTTCCATCCTGAAGGATAACGGGTATAGCACCAACGTATTTCACGCTTATGAGAGTGGCTTCTGGAATCGATATACGATGTATAAGAACATGAAGTATGACAAGTTTTATAGTAAAAATGATTTTGCACAGGATGACCCGCTTGGCTGGTCCCTGTCTGATGAATCCTTTTTCCGGCAATCCGTTGAGAAAATGAGCAGCGAGGTGACCGAACCGTTCTATTCCTTCCTAATCACTCTTACCAGTCACCATCCGTATGCATTGCCAAAAGAGAAGCAGCAGCTGAATGTAGGCGAGTTCCAGGGAACCATGTTTGGTAACTATCTGCAATCCGTTCATTACGTGGATTCGGCGCTAGGCAAGATGGTGGAGGATCTGAAAAATCGGGGATTATGGGAAAATACCATTTTTATGTTCTACGGGGACCACGACAACTCGATCAAGGAACAATCACAATACGAGCAATTTCTGGGACGTTCATTGAACGAACTCGATATGGCACAGATTATGAACGAGGTTCCCCTGCTCGTGCATTTACCGGACGGAGCAGCTGCCGGAACCATCGACGAACCTTCGGGACAACTGGACATCACACCGTCCGTGTTGCATCTGCTTGGCGTGTCCGACCAGTCCTATTATCATATGGGTAACGACGTATATGACGGGACTGCACGTACGGTTGTGCTGCGTAATGGTGCATTCTCAGATGGTTCTGTATTCTACACTCCATCAGATGATTATATCTACGAGAACGGTACTTGTTATGACCTGTCAACACGTGACAAAACAGATATTAACGCATGCTCCCCCGGTCATGATGAAGCAGCCAAGCGACTGCATGTCTCGGACACCGTGATTACCTATGATTTGATTCAGCGCTTTCGAGAGGAAGACAGTTCAGCAGTAACATCGCAATAAGCAATATCCTAATGACAAGCTAAAACAAACATAAGATGAAGTAAATTGGATTTTAAAAAGGAGAACTTGCATTACATGACATCACACACTGAACCACTCCATATTGAACAGCAATTGTTCGATGCAGCCGCCAACTTTGTGAAGCAACGTTATCCTCAGGGATGGGGCGGTGCGGGTGCCGTCTATACCGAAGCTGGCTCCCTGCTGATTAGCGTAGCTCCAGAGGTCATCAACGATGCCACGCATCTGTGTATGGAAACAGGAGCTTATCTGGAAGCCCACAAATTGAACGAACGCGTCACCCACTCCCTCTGTATCGCTCGTGATAACGAGCATTCAGAATTCAAGGTCCTTACACCTTGTGGTGTATGCCAGGAACGATTATTTTACTGGGGTGAAGAAGTTAAAGCTGCCGTTTACGTTCCTTCTGGTCAACTGATCTTCAAAACACTGGATGAGATCCAGCCTTATCATTGGTCCAAGGCATATCGGGATAAAAAGTAATCTCCTTGCGAATTATAGAAAGTGGCTTTATAATTGTAACTATATTAGTTTCAACTAAAAGGATAATGGAGGTTTAACATAATGAATATTGAGATATGGTCTGATTTTCTGTGCCCTTTCTGTTATATCGGCAAGCGCCGCCTGGAGAATGTACTGGAACAGTTCCCACACCGTGATGAAGTGAAGCTGCAATTCAAAAGCTTTGAGCTTGATCCAAACGCTGCATTGAACCCAGGCAAAACCAATACGGAATATCTAGCTGCCAAATATAATATGAGCGTGGAACAGGCCAAAGGTATGAATGCCCAGATGAATGCCAATGCTCGCACGGCAGGACTGGAATACAATATCGATGCCATGATCCCTACCAACTCCTTCTCCGCACACCGGTTGACACACTGGGCGGATACACAAGGCAAAGCGCTTGAACTGAGTGAACGGATATTCCAAGCTGTGTTCATTAAAGGTAAACATTCAGGAGACCCTGAAGTCTTGGCTCAGTTAGCAGAAGAAGTAGGCCTGGATCGTGATGCAGCTACGGCAGTGTTGTCCGGTGATCAATTCACCGACAATGTCCGCGCTGACCAAGCGGAAGGCGAGCAACTGGGGATCCGTGGTGTACCTTTCTTTGTATTTGACCGCAAGTTCGCTGTATCTGGCGCTCAGCCGGACGAGGTATTCCTGGATGCCATTCAAAAAGCATGGGACGAGCGTTCCCCTTTCACAATGGTTGAATCCAACACAACAGAAACAGACGGCAGCGGAGTCTGCACAGATGACGGATGCGAAGTACCACCATCCAATTCGAATAAATAACACAAAAGCAGCAGGATCAGGGGACACTCCCCGATCCTGCTGCTTTTTTATATGCTACACACCACTCTAGCTCATTGTATATATTTGTGTTTGATGAACAGTTACTGTGGAGGGGACGGAATGAATTCTGAAGAAGCGAAGCGTTCGCCTGAAAGCTTTCTGCAGGAAAGCTGCATCGGAAGCATAAGCTGTCTCCAAATTTTATCCTCTGAAACGAGGAATCAAAAAAATTTGGAGACAACAGCGATCAAAAGGACGATTCCGTAACCGGAACAAACACAAGTAGTTCATCAAACACTCATATTCAATTAGCGTCTACCCACTTAATCCCAGAACAATTGATCCGGATGCGGGCCCGTCCGCTTATCTGAATCCAGCGCATCAATCTGTCTCAACTCATCCGGTGTCAATTCAAAGTCAAAGATGTCCGCATTCTCACGAATACGCTCCGGGGTAACCGACTTCGGAATCGTCACAATCTGATTCTGAATATCCCAGCGCAGAATGATCTGTGCTGGCGTTTTCCCATATTTCTGGGCCAGCGCTTTGAGGGTAGACTCTTGGTTCAGCTTGCCTTTCATGATCGGGCTCCAAGCCTCCAGTTGAATTCCCTGCGCCCCACAGAAATCCTGAAGTTCTTGCTGGATCAGACCCGGATGCAGCTCTACCTGATTTACCGCAGGCACCGTTCCGCCCTCATCTATGATATCTTGCAAATGATGTACTTGAAAATTGCTCACACCAATTGCGCGAATACTTCCTTCGCTATATAGACGTTCGAATGCTCTCCACGTCTCCTTATACTGGTCTCTGCCAGGCCAGTGAATTAAGTAAAGATCAATCACATTCAGTCCAAGTGCTTTCTGACTGGCTTCAAATGCTCTCAACGTTGAATCAAATCCCTGATCCTCGTTCCAAAGCTTGGTCGTCACAAACAGTTCGTTACGGGCAACACCACTGCTTGCAATAGCTTGTCCCACTTCTTCTTCATTGCCATAGATGGACGCGGTATCAATACTGCGATATCCAACCTCCAAAGCCGTCTCGACCGCCTGTTGCACTTCCTTACCTTTTGCTTTATATGTTCCAAATCCTAGCCATGGCATCGTTACTCCGTTGTTCAGAATCGTACAATCTGTAATATGTTTTGTCATTCTGTACCTCCCGTATGGAATTTTGCCTGCTCTTGTTCTATTAACCTTCTCACAGAATTTTAAGCGACCATTCGACACGTTGTCGAACCAGACCCATGCCTTGGGAGTCATTGCAAAAGGACAAGAAAAACCCGCAAAACATTGCTGCTCTGCGGGTTCTGTTGTGACAGGAACGTTACAAATTCCCTTGACCGTGCTGACTCTGGATGGAATTCAATCTTCTCTTCTCCTCGATGAACATCTCTTCTGCCAACTCAACACCTTGTCCTCCGAGAGAAAGCTCTGCTTGACGCATCGCCTGCTCCGTATGTGCCAGACGACGTTCCGCCTGTACAATGGTCTGTGCAGTCGGGTGTGACAGGGCCTGAGATACAGCATAATGAAGCTTGTTCACCGCATTTTGCGCCTGAGATACGGTGGTATCAGCTTGCAAACTGGAATCATAACGCTTCGGCATGAGTATTCCTCCTTGGGATTATCATGTTCCTGTTACCCCTTTAGGATGGATAACACAAGCCTTCCTTATTCTTCTTTTGTGTTTTTATCGTAACTTTAGTTGATTTGGCTACGTTTATTAGATAATCATGCCGAACGGGAGGAAATCATTTGAAGAAAATATTAATGACACTCTGTATGCTGCCCTTCCTCATTTGGGTACAAGGCTGCGCTACTGCAACATACGAGATAGAAGGATATACAGCGTCATCCATGAACCCAGGCATCCCAGTCCCAAGCAATGCGAAGCTCATTAAAATCATAACTGATTCAGGCAATCGAAACATTAAAGAAGGCATGATGTATGAATTGAAACATATTGGAGGGGAGCAAGGACTCTACCCGCCATTGGATTATTTTCAGAAGTTAGCGGATACAGGTTGGGTCGAATTGGAGGAAGAACGAATGGGGCATGTACATTTTCTGAAAAAGGATAATACGGTCATTGCTATTGAAATTCAAGAAAATACCTTCAAAATTTATGAAATGATCAAAGGCGCTTTAGAGTAACACATTTATCTCACGCTATCCAAACACAAAAAAGGAGAGGCACGTCGCCTCTCCTTTCCGGTGTGTGGACAGTTTTCCCCCTCCACCTTGTTAAATCCTTATATCCTTTACTTCACGAACTTTGCGACTTTGACGAGCACTTCTTCTTCTGTCGGAGCACTGATATACCGACCATTAATAAAGACAAATGCACGTTTCGCGCAAGGACCGCAATAGGATTTGCACCCAATCTTGATCTCCGTGTCTGGAGCCATTTTTTGCAACTTGGGTACAATCGATTTCAGTCGGACATGATTACACTTTTCGCATACGCGGATATCGTTCGCCATGAGTTCCCCTTCTTCGCGCCCTTAGTGGTCGCCGTGATTGCCTTGGGACGGATTCGTAATGACGAATCCCTCTTCCGGGAAGTAGAGATAGTCAATTTTAACACCGTTCAACAGAGGCTGATCATTCGCGAGAATGACATCAATCTCTTTATCGGTAGATACAACCGTATCATTTTCTTTTGGTGTGTCGAGATCAAGGCCGTAGTGAGCATGGTCACCATGTGCATGGGTGATAACAACGCGCAGTTTTTTTCCTTCGTTCTCCGGCTTGTCCAATTCAAGCTTCAATACTTTAGCAGCATTACGCGTAATTTTGCAGTTCATTCTCTTCATCTCCTATATTGTAATTGCAGGTTTCAACAATTTCAGCATTCTTAAACTACAGCATCTATTGTAAAGAAAGTTACCGCTCTTCGCAATAACATTGATGCGAATTCGATGTTAAAATGATCCATTGGGCTGCAAATTAAGAAGGTGCACGCTCCTGAAGTACAGGATATTTACGTTCTGCCCGGCTTACAAACCAGTTCATCAGAATTAAAGTGACCCCGATATCATCGATGGGCATAAACGGCATGACGTCAGGAAGTACCCAGTACAACAGTGCCGGGATAATAAACAACAGCTTTTCTCCCAAAGGAATCTGCGGAGCCCGGAGCAGCCGGGGGAGCCTTTTGAAAACTTGTGTCCATCGTTTGAACGACAGCAGTCTTCTCCACTTCATTCGAATCCCTCCGTATAATCATATATATCGCCTAAACGGCACATCCATCATTACCCGTTCGAAAACCATCCAGAACGAATGATGTAGAATGCAATGTATAAAAAAAATAAAAACGGAACGTCGCTCATAGCGTCCGTTCCTGTTATACGAATGATCTGCTGATAAGTTTCACAGCTTCATACCAAGCTTTAACCCGATTACCCATTGGTTAACAGTTCAGCCAGCAACATGCCGACTTCGATACAGATATCATCAAACTGCTCTACGGGAAGCGGATTAACACCCAGTCCCACTTCCACCGTGAAGCCAGGTTTACCAAAAGCTTGGATAAACCAGTCTTTGTATCCGGCATCACTTCCACCAAGCTTCACTGCTTTGTAACCAGACGCTTTGGCAAGTCTACGCGACAGCGGTCCACTCTCTCTGGGTTCAAGATCACGGTAGTTCCAATAAATCTCCTGTCCCTGACTATGCAGGGATACAACCGCATCGAATGTGTGTTGCTGCGTCCACTGTGCAAGCGCCTGTGCCTCCGGTTCTGTCAATGGCGCTGTCCCTGCATAATCCCTGGGGCCAGGTGAGGTCACACCTCTTCTCGCTGCTTCTTCATCCCAATGGGCCGGAAATTGATCATTCAGATCCACCCCTCTGATATTGGCCTTCCAATGGGTGAAATGTGATCTGCCGGCATTCCAGGCCAACAACTGCTGTGCATGTGGATGCTGATTGACCACACCTTCCTGAACCAGTTCGACCCCGTCCGGATTAACCATCGGCACGGCCCAGAGTGTCGTCTCTTGGATCCAGCGTTCTGTCTGGTATTGATGCCATGTCCCATGTGCACTATACGCCGCGGCATACTCTTCGATAAACTTCATCAGAACTGCTGATGTCAGCCACTCATTGGCATGAACAGAAGCGTTAACATGGATATGTCTCGGCCCTTGCCCAATACGTAAATAAGGCAGCGACTTCCCCATGACACTTGTTCCAATGGACCCCGTTTCGATAAACGGGTATTGATTCTCCAACTTATCTATATCCTTGATTAATTCTCGATAACCATACTCTCCCTGAATCTTCACAATAGTTTCTCCATTCGAAGCCGGAATATGAATACAGCGACCGACCCAGTCGGGTATATTGGTAATTTCGGGATTGGCCTGGCGCAATGTTTCTTCGTCCAGACTAAATCTCCCTGCAATCTCTCCTACACTTTCTCCAGGCCGTACAGCATATCTGCGACCTGTCCCAGGGACAATACACAGCATCTGACCTGCCAGCAAGTAAGGCTGGGCGGCTGCTTCCGGGTTCAGTGCGGCAAGTAACTCCCTGGTCATATGGTGTGCTGACGCAATTCGCGGCAGTGTATCTCCCCGCTGAACGATAATCCATTGCAGTTCCATGTTGCTCTCCTTTCCACAGGAAAAGACAGGTCTCCTGTCGGGTTCTCACCAACTTCGTGTATGTAACATATGTATGCAGGTCCGGTTGTCCGTCATGTGACATGAATCATATTCATCACCTGTTGATCCAAAATCACGACAAAAAATCCCGAAACTTCACAGTTCCGGGATGGTTCACAATCAAAATACATTAATTAAAAGTCTTATTCATGCATATTTTGAGTATAACTATGATAATTGCGTAACCTGCCAGACAACAGGAGTCTTGGAGATCTGCTCCCCCAACCATCGACGGGTGATATTCTGGAACATACGAGGGTCGCCAGTGCAGAAAAATTGATGCACCGGGGTCTCATCCCCACTGGCCAGCTTTCGTTTATCATATAAAATCGTACTGATTTCACGTGCCGTTTCATCTGCCGAACTGATTAACTTCACTTCCTGTCCCATAACTTCCTGAATGGTATCCATGAGAAAGGGATAATGCGTACAACCCAGAATAAGACAATCTATTGGCTGTTGTTTGATCTCGCCCAATGATTGCTCCACCGTATGTGTCGTGTGCTCGGAACGAAATTCACCTTGTTCCACCAACGGCACCAGCGCCGGACAAGCCTGACTGACCACATCAATATAGGGGGACAACTGCTTGAGTGCCGATGTATAAGCCCCACTACTTATGGTCCCCGTGGTACCAATCACACCAATACGTCCTGTACGTGTCGCTGTGATTGCGGCCCGTGCACCCGGATGTATAACACCAATGACAGGCATATTCACCTTGGCACGGATATACTCCAACGCTGCTGCTGTTGCTGTGTTACAGGCGATAACGATAACCTTCGGATCGAATTGGATCAAGAAATCAACGATTTGTTCCGTAAATTGTTTTACTTGTTCGGACGAACGGGGTCCGTACGGTGTCCGGGCAGTATCCCCAAAATAAATGATCTTTTCCCGCGGGAGCTGACGCATCACTTCCTTGGCGACGGTCAATCCCCCCACACCGGAGTCTAATATAGCGATTGCTTGCTGCACGAACACACCGCTTCCTTCTTCATTGAATTGGTTCTCATTACATTTGTTTCCCAGAGCTTTCTTCCTACCGTATGAACATTCAGGCAAAAAGGTACCTACATCTTACCCGATTTCATCGCAGGGTTCAAATTAAATCCACGCTACGTCATCTATGTGTGGACACGCAACAAAGCAGGCTCTCCTCTAAATAGAGGAAAGCCTGCTCATCTCAAGCTTTGCTTAGTTGTCGTCCTTGGACTCATCCTTAGGAAGCTTCGCTACGATGTCAATCCCGGATTCATCCGCTGCTTTATCGCCATCGTTATCAACAATAGCTGCCGAAATGCGAATTTCTTTGCCTTCAGCGCAGTTGCGCCAGGATTGAATATCCTGAATTACGACATCTGCGGTCTCCTTAACTTTGGATACGATCTGTGAACTTTGTTCTCCCACGATACCGGCCAGTTCCTGACCTTTCTCCGATACCTGACGAGCACCTTCTGTAATATCCTGACGAAGTTCACGTCCTGATTTCGGTGCCAGCAATAATGCTGTTACAGAACCTACCACGGAGCCAATAAGAGCTCCCCACAACAAACTTTTGTTAGAATCCTTCACGTCACATCTCTCCCTTGACTATGGTTTAAGTACCGGATCAGAAGCAACGGTCTGTCGCTCAGCCATCCGGGCGAATGCCTACTCTGTTGATGCATTATAAGCAGCACAGGCTTGACCTGACACTCCAGATGTGAAAAATAATCTAAACACCCTTTTTGGAATGGATGCAAATGACTTGGCTTAAACTCAGTTCTGACGAGCCTCGAGATCAGCCCCGGTATGCTCATCCCCCGGGTCCAAATCAATCACATACCGTCCAGGTGCAATCAACGCCGCCTGATGTTCACAACGCCAGCGACGTCCACCTGAAGAACCCAGCGTCTGTCCATCTTGCAGGACATCTCCCTGATCAAATATGTAATACGCTGCCCCCAGTAAGGTCTGAGCCACCGTATCCGGATCAAGACCGACGAAATGACACTGGACATCAGGTACACCCAGCGCAGACAATCCCACGGTATCCATGACCAACCCGCGCTGTTCCTCCGTACCTCCGGCCTGATACATCCGAACGTTCATAGCTGCATACAGATGTTCCTCACGTTCCTGAGCTTGCGTGTAAGCCTCTGGTTCAACCAGCTTATCACTCCCATACCAATACAGCGCATCACAGGTCAAACTCTCCATAATTGCCAGTACAGTTTTCTGGAACAGCTCTAAACGCTGTTTACGAGGCATGGCAGCCGTGAACATATCATGTATCCGGATGGAATAACGCGAAGCTTTGACAACTTGTCCCACCTCCGGCCAATGCCATGCTTGTTGCACAGCTCCGCCAAAGCGTGCACGATCTGCGATTTCATTCACTGGAAGCATACAAGTCTGAGCAGGGATAGCCCCTTCCTGAAAGGTTACCTTATGGTCCAGATGATAGAAGACTAACATCTCATGCTCTTGCTCTCCACTTCCTTGTTTCACATCCAGTCGAACTTGTCCTGTATGACGAATCATCGCTTCCTGCAAACGCAGGCGATCCACCTCTGGACGTTCCCGGAACAAGAGTTCAACCATATACACCGGGTGGAATCCGGAAGGTGTTTCATTCGTTTCGTTACTTTCAGTATTTACTTCATTGAATTCTTTTGATTCATTTGTCATGCGATTTCCCTCATTCCTTACGCTGTCCCTCGGCCTGTGCCGTATTGAAAGGACCAAGTTCTGTTTCCACGTAGGCGCTAACTTGAGTAGTAAAATGTTCAAGTATACTCGGCAACTCTACGCTAAGCGGATGGAGCTCAGACCGCTCCCAACTGTAATAATCCTGCACCAGTGGTTTGCGTAACGTGACAAGCTGACGCAATGTCTCATAGGTCGAATTATCAAAAACTTTTTCTTCATAATTAATCTGAATAATATCATCATAACTGCTCGCATCTCTCATGATGAAGCCATCTATCAGATAACTTCCCACATCGGTAACAATCTCAATCGCCAGGTGAAGACAACGTTCCTGTACCATCCCCAGCATGAGACCGCCATCCCAAGCCGCTGCTGCCCCGCGAAGCCCTTCAGCTACTTCCGGTACAGCAGCAAGCCGGCGGGCAATCTGTTCTCTGTTTACATAATACATTCGTTCACTTCCCGTTCAGTGAGTTATCGGTTCCGTTTCCCTCTTCGCTTAAGCCAGAATATCATCACAGGACAAGCGATTAGAAACACAACAAAAATATATAGAAATTCCATAACGTCTCTTAAATCGCTCATGCAGAGTCCCCTTTATCTCAACGTAGTTTGAAAGACAAATCAGATTTCGTAGTCCACTGCAATCGACTGTTCTCTGACTTCATTCATGTACTTGATAACTTCCTGATGAAGCGGGTGTACCTGATACGCCTGGAGATCCTCCAGTGACGCAAACTCCGCCGTGAGTGAAATGTCGAATGATCTCTCCGAGCGAAGCACATCAATCCCGATTTCAAGTGAAACTAGGACATCAATTTTACCTTCCAGATTGCGAAGCACCTGGGCTGCAGCTTCAATACTTTCTGCTGAGCGATCTTTCATTTTGAACAGGACAATATGTTTTATCATTTGGGCAAGCACCTCGTTTAATATAATAGTAGAAATGAATGAATTTTCATGTATCCAAAATATATCATAACGTTCTCTATTACGAAAGGATACTTGGAAACGTTCTCTTGATAAGAAAAACTAATCGGAACCGTTTCCTTTCGATTCGGATTTCTTTTGAGATCCATCCTCCGTCTGTTTCGCGGATTCATCCTGCAGAGTTTGTCCTGTTTCAGCGTGCTCCTTGATGTTGTCCGGGGTTTGCTGCGGTTTGGCCCATTCACGATTCGCCAGATCCTCCTGATCTTCCTGTTTCTTCAACACTGCAATGGCCTGTCTGAGCTTTGCAGGCAATGGAAGACCGATTTTGGCATAATTTTCGGTAATCGAAATGAGTTCATTCACCAGATAGAAATAAATAGCTCCGCCTTTGATAAAATCGGTTCCCATGATCAGATCAATTCGGTGAGCAAGCAAAACAACGGTCAGCATGAGCCCTTTGCGAGCAATCCCCCAGAACCCAATGTTGCTATTCAACCCGGTACCCGTTCTTACCGCCGCTGCCAAGCCTGTGATATAATCCACAGCCATCGCAACCGCGAGCAGGCTCAGCAATTGATCCCATCCCCCAAAAGCAAACGTAACAAATGCTCCCGAGATGGCAGCAAAGGTATTCACCGATAGATTCACGTTCCTCACCTCTCCCTTACACTTGAGTATCATACAATATATGTAAAAGTAAGAGATTTGACAGGTCACATGTCATGCTGAACATGCGGATTTATCATTTCAGATTTGTGCACATCCTCTATGTACTCGGATAACGAAAATCACATGTTTTTGGGGAATTCAGGGAAATAAACCGCATCATATCAACAAAAAACAGATAAAAGTTCTTTAGACCTAATAATAAGTAATTAGAACTATATTATTTTTATTCCTCTTCAATTTCTCCCCTCATTTTTAGTGAAACATTGTAATCTAGGAATATACTAGGATGTGAATTGCGCATGGTCTAGTTCGTAGTTCCCTCTTTATCGTGAATTGACGCATTGACGCATTTGTAACCGGTAAACCCGGCACTTGAAAGTACCCCGTTGTTTATTGTAGTATTTGGTTAAAAAAAATCGGAGGAAATATGCCTAATCAACCAGAACAACATTCCATCCAGGCGTGGTCTCTGATCAACCGTAAATACTTGGGAAAAGGCGTCCGTGTTAAACGATTCCGAAAACCGACACGCTGTCAAATCCGCAATCGTGTTCTTCTTGCCGTGCTGATGGCCAATGATATCAAGTTGTCCCAGCTTGCTGAAGACCTCTCCATCTCTTCACGCAGTGTCAGTGCGTGGGTGTATGAAGGACGGATACCCGGCAGTACCAATTTGGACAAGACTTGCCAATTACTCGGCTACCCGCGTCATATTCTCTTCAATGAAGAAGTTGTGCGTAATAGCCCTGTCATATGTCAACCCGAGTCATCTCGCTTCATGAAGCGTACGGTGACCCGTTCTCCGGTTAGTAACCGTATTTTGACTGGCTTGTGTATGGTCCATGATTTGTCGGTGACAGATGTCAGCCACTGGATCGGGGTTCATCCCGGCACTTTCCGCAAATGGCTGCATCAGGGAACACTGCCTTCTGCTGCGTTTCAGGAACAAGCGGAGCAATTTTTCCGTATCCCGAAAACTATTTTGTTCGCAGATGTCATCTTGAAAGATCGTCGCAATAACTAAATAAGCGAACAACCAAAAGGCTCTGATCTCCCATAGGGAGGCCAGAGCCTTTTTAAAATGAAACACGTCCCTCTTCTCTCCCGACCTTGAAGCAGCCTCCTGGCTCTTCCGTCAACAATGTCAGGCAATCCCCCCTTCTCTGCCTTCTAATCCCAACCAAAGCCAATTTAACGCTCCAGAAGCTACGTTTACGTAATCTTGGAGACCGAACTTTCTGAAAAGTAACCCTTACCTCGTGTTTAACACTTCGTTGATATATTTCAACCCGGTATATCGAGGACGAAGCGTATGCGCTATGGTAAACGCATGTTCCACCATCTCCGGGGTTACACCAAGTTGTTCCGTAGTCACAGGTCCACCTACTTGCTCCAACCATGCAATAAGCTGAGCAGGCTCTGGCAATTGGTTATATATCCCAAACACTGGTTCATCCGATGTCTGTGCAAGTTCTTTATATTTCACCGTAAGTAATGCACAAGCTACGCCAACTTTGGCGCCATGCAGAACCGGTCTTTCTCCCGCTTGCATCAGATCCATCTCCATGATGTGGGACAGATGATGCTCACCTCCGGATGCCGGACGGGAATGGTCAATGATCAGCATAGAGATGCCAGAAACGATTAATGCGTCCATTAATACAGCTACTCCCTCTGCTCGCCCCTCCGCAATAGCTTGTACATGATCTATACATGTATTCAGGGCTTCTTCTGTCATCCGATAAGCGACCGGACAGAACGGTTCGCCGCCCAGATCACGAGAAACAATCCAGTCAGCAAGGGAAGTATATTTGCCAAGCATATCTCCGAATCCGGCTGCTGTCATCACTTGTGGGGCTTGCTCCAGAATATCCAGATCGGCAAAGATAGCCTCAGGCGGAACAGCCTGAAATGTTTGTTTGACGCCGCTTACAATTAAGGGTGCACCCGCAGAGGTAAACCCATCCACTGAAGCCGCTGTCGGTATTGACAGAAAGGGCTTGTTCATTTTGGAACAAACAAATCTCACCAGATCATGAATGGTACCTGAACCCACCGCAATGACAGCCTGACTTTCGAGTCTCACACCCAACATGACCTGTACAATAGCTGCTTCATCCGCAATGATATCCCCCGTCCGATTCTCCGGTAGAGCGATCTCATCCACATGCATTCCCGCTTCGCGAATACTGCTCAGCACATCAGATCCAGCGGCCCGAAACGTATGTCGATCATAAACAACCGTCACCTGACGATACCCTTGCTCAGACAAATAACCCGGCAACCTCTGAATGGCCCCAGCTTCCAGATGAATGAGCATATCTACCACTCGGTGTTGATGACCACAAGCACACTGCTGTGCTTCCTCATTCCACGCTGTAATTCGTTCGTTCATATTCATTCGCTCTTACCCTCCCATATGAGATATCATGCATAATTAACGGCTTAAAACCACAAGATAAAAAAGGAAAGAAAATGTGATGATTTTCCTGATCACACTTTACTGCCTGTACCCCATATTTGCAAATCCATATCTCACATGTCCAAGTAGGTGAAACAATGAAATTAACGAAAGAATTAGGAATTTCGCTCGGATTTCTGGCCGGAACCACCTTTGGCAGCGGTATCGCTTTTTTGTTTCGTCTCCAGTCGGTTGAAGTGGTTGCCAGTGTTACTCTATTTGGTATTGCAGGAGCCATTGCCGGGATCATCACTGCAGTCAGTCTGCGCCAGCGGCAACATTAACATTAGCATGCCGATAGCAAAATGTAGGCTTCACACGAATGATCCACAAAATAAAAAAAGGTTTGTGAATTGCCTTAGAGCAACTCACAAACCTTTTTTTGTTAGATGCGGTCGAGAGGACTCGAACCTCCACGGGGGGTTAGCCCACACGGACCTGAACCGTGCGCGTCTGCCAATTCCGCCACGACCGCATAATATGTATCTCCTCATCCATGGATGAAAAGCGTTCCGGTGAAGCAATTCCTTGTTTTACCATAATTCAGAGTATACATGTTCCATAATAATAATGCAACTTTTTTTATACATTCAGAAACAGGACATATGTCCTGTTTTATCAACGCCAAACACCATATCGTATCATTAAGCAAATAAACCACCTATACGAATGATACATTGAAGGAGAGATCTCATTTTGAAAACAACCCATCTGTGCTTTATCGGTGCCGGGTTTCATGCATCCACGAATATATATCCTTCTGTCGTTGAGAGCGGAGCGCAGATCCAGGCCATTGCCACTCGCAGTATGGAACGATCTGAAGCAGCTCTGCTGAGATTTGGCAGCAATGGCAGAGCGTATGATAACGCTCAGCTTATGTTACAGCTGGAAAGTTGTCATGGAGTCGTTGTGGTCGCCCAGCCTATGGATCAGACTGCTCTTGTCCTTGAATGCATTCAGGCTGGCAAAAATGTATACGTGGACAAGCCGCTTGGATGGAACGCTGCGGAAGCCTCCACTGTAGCCGAAGCTGCCGAGCAGGCTGGCGTCGTTGTCATGGTTGGTTTTATGAAGCGTTATGCTCCCGTGTATATGAAGCTGAAGGAACTCATTGATGGTGGATCGCTAGGTAAAGTGCGTTCGTTTCAGATGAAATTCGCTGTAGACAGTACCCCATTTTGCAAGGATGAGGAACAGTTCATGAAACTCGCTGCCATTCATATGGTCGATCTGATGCGTTACTTATTCGGAGAAGCAATACAAGTTACAGGCACAACCGTGAAGGATGGGGAACACATTAATCAAAGCATTTCCCTTGTATTTGAGAATAACATAGTAGGCAGTGCTTATTTTACCGGCATGAGTGCTTGGTCACGGGAGAGTGAAAGTGTACTCGTCACCTTCGACAACGGATTTGCGTCAGCTGAAGAGATCAACACACTTACTGTTCATCACTCCCGCAGTTCGAACAACCTTCCCTGGAAATCTCTTGAGGAGCAAGATACGGTATATACGCCTTCCGGATCTCCCATGTCAGGAGCTTATCGCGACCTTTATCTACGCGGGTTCGTTGGTGAAATGGTGCACTTCATCGAATGCTGCCAGAATCAGACTGTCCCACATTCCAGCGCCAAGGTTAATATTGCAACAATGGCTCTATGTGACTCCATTCTCTCGTCACTGAAGTAGCGTATATACGCTCATCATCATATTTTATATATCCAAATAAGAAGATTTGAATAGAGCCTCTATGTTTCGCAAGACGAAACCGAGGCTCTTTTTTATCTTAAAGACATCAACGATTCTGCCTTCGCCTAGAGTTAGGGTTTATAATCTGCATCATAAGTGATATGCTCTTTCATGAACTATACGTACTCCATGTGATATAACCACCCCAAAGGATACCATAGACAATCACCGAAAAATGGAGGTGCACTTAAGATGAGAAAGGACGCAACCAGGGCATGTCCCGCGCCATACGGCTGTTCCGTGGAAGTTACCCTCAGTGTGATCGGAGGCAAATGGAAAGGTGCCATTTTGTATCATTTATTCTCCGGTCCTTTGAGATTTAACGAGATCCGCAAACTGTTTCCTGACATCACCCAGCGTATGCTCACCCTGCAGCTTCGAGAGTTGGAAGGTAGCGGAATTGTTCATCGTGAAGTATACCCCCAGATCCCACCTAAAGTGGAGTATTCCCTCACACCATTTGGTGAAACGTTACGGCCGATTATCTTCAGCATGCGAGATTGGGGAGAAACGTATACAAATGAGGTTCTGGCCAGAACCTCACAAGAGGTATAAAACACAAATGAAGCTGTCCCTAGTTCTTAGGGAACAGCTTCATTTGCTTGCTTATTTATTAACCGTCTGGATCGTAACTGTACGGTTACGTCCCTCTTCCTTCGCTTGATACAATGCATTATCCGCCAAGTGAAACAGTTCTGTGGATATTGTGGAGTGCTTCGGATATTCAGCAATTCCAGCCGAGATGGTGACGGAACGATCTATAGGCAATACGCTTTCTTCGACTGTTATTCGGATACGTTCAGCAATCTCAAAAGCGACGTTAGACTCGGAATTTCTTAACAAGACTACAAATTCCTCTCCACCAAACCGGGCACAGACATCTTCTGGTCGAACAGACAATTGAATGATATTGGCAATGTGTTTCAATACTTCATCCCCAGCATGATGTCCGAATGTATCATTAATGGACTTGAAGCGGTCAATATCGAGAACAATAATGGAGAATGGCACCTCATTCTGAATCCATTCCTGGATGACTTCTTCGAAGGTTCTGCGATTGTTCATGCCTGTTAAAACATCGGTTCTGGCATCATAGACAAGCTGGTTTGTCTGTTTTCTGAAGTTCGCCAATGCACCAACAACCGTTCGTGTGAGAAGGTCTGCCTCTCTATTCCAGTGAGGTTTCATCACCGGTAGATCCACTTGTCCCTTATCGACCTGATTCACCAAATCAGCCAGCATAGCAAAAGGACTGGCCAGCTTGCGTGCAACTCGAACCACAATAAGGGTCAGGATCAGGAAAGGCACTGAAGTGTACAGCAACAACATACGGATATGATGATTTAACTGATCGTACACCGTTTGGGTTGGAGACACGATTACCACGCCCCAGTCTGTTGATGGAACTTTGTAATAACCTGCAAGTGAATCTACACCTCCCAGGTTTCTGTATTGTTCTTTACCGTTCTCATTTACTAGCAGCTTTTGCACCACTTCATTTTCACTGACATTTTCACCAATTCGGTTGGTGTTTGGGTGAAATAACAACGTGCCCTTTTTATCCACAATAAAAAAGTAGGAACCATTACTTGTCTTGAGTTGACTGCCAAAAGACAGACTCAAAATATTATTTTCCTGCAAAAAGATATTTCCACCAATCGTTCCTTGGTACGTCCCTGCTGAATCAAAGATCGGTTCACTGACAAACACAATTCTGCGTTTGGTTCGGGGTGTCTGGTACGCTTCGGAGATATACGAAGCCCTCAATTTAACCGCTTCTTTTGCTGCATTGGAACTGACATGGTGACCTACGCTAGCCTGTGTGTACGGTGAGGTAGACCTGACTACTCCCGCTTTATCTACCAAAGCAACGGAATTGAAAAAATTACTGCTGTTGCGAACCAAATCCAATGTGGAATTCAATTCATTTGTATTGGAGTGATCCATATCCGGGAAATATTTGGCTGCATATTTCAAGCTCTCTTGCATGGAATAAAAAAGCGAATCCAGGGTTTGGCTCATTTGCACAGCGCTTGCATAGTTTAGCGATAGGGTGTTATTAATAAGTGACTGTTTCTGAGATGTATAAGATGAGATGACCATGATGGTCAATGTCATTATAACTGAAATAGTGACCAACCCGCCGAGTAAAGCCGTAAGGCTGATCTTCTTGATATTTTTTATTTTTCTTCGTAATCTAGATCTCTTGATCTGTGCAATCATCGTTTACTTCCCCCGGATTTTCATGAAAAGGCATATTCCTTCTATCTTATACGAAAGTTGTTAAGATCAAATAAAGAGATTGAGAAATCTTAACAATTACATCGTAAGATTGACGATTTAATGACATTTTACTTTCCCTGGAAGAATCACTGTTCAGGATCGCCCTAATCGACAATGATATATCCTTCTTCTGGCTCTTGTTCAACAAACCCTGCCATATGACGAACCTGAAATTCGATCGGGTGATGACTGCCCATTAAAATGCGATTTTGAACTTCATCCACTATTTCTGTAGGTAAGGCGAATGCACGTGTATAGGCAAACTGTGCCTGAAGTGTAGTATAGATCGCATTGACAAGCCGATCGTTGCCCGCACGCCCGAACACATTAAGGATCACAGCTCCGTCGGAGTCCAGCTTGTCCTTGACCATGGCAAAAAAATCACTGGATATAAACTGCTCGGGTGTCCCCGTTGCCGTAAAGGCATCAATAATAATATAATCATATGTCGCAGCGGGCTCTTGGCCTAACAATTCACGACCATCCCCAATGAGCACAGGGCTTCCCTCATATCCAAAAAAGGTTTGGCTCAACTCCACGACCTCTGGGTCAAGCTCAGCCACCTTTACCTCGCGATCAGACAAGTAGGTTGGCAATGTGCCAATACCATGTCCCACCACAAATACGGTATCAAACTCAGGATCATTCCGTTCCATTAGATGCACCATTGCTCTCGGATACTCCAACACCATCCGGTTAGGCTCATCCAAATCCATGGCTCCTTGCACAGCTGCGTTGGAGAATTCTAATACACGAAACTGGCCCTTCTCTCCATATAGCTTTTTGGTATCATATACCGTCAGCTCATGCTGTTCACTTTTATTGCGATACAGAACTCTCACTAACCGTGCTCCCTTCAATCTCTTACACCCATTCGACATATACCTTCATTCTATTACACGGGATGACAACATACCACCCTATACTTGAAAGATCGTAGTACAACAAAAAACCGTTCCGACTCAACCGGAAACGGCCTTTTGATGAACCATTTAACACCCTAAGACCCTATGGCCTCATGTAAAGCCTGGACATATGCTACACCCAGATTAGAGAGAGAGGTACTCTTGTGGCTTATCCACCCTACATTAATGGATTCCTCACATTCCAGCGGTACAGGAATAATCTCGTTTCCGTTCAAATCAGCGCTAAGTACGCCCGTAGAGATCGTATACCCATTCAGACCAATCAACAGGTTAAACAATGTTGCACGGTCATTGACCTGTATGCTTTTGGGGTGAGATAACGTACTCAGGATCTCTTCGGAAAAATGAAAGGAATTGTACTCTCCCTGGTCAAATGACAAGTACGGATAGTCCTGCAGTTGCTCGATTGCAACCGACTCCTGCTTCGCCAGCGGGTTCTTCACACTGATAAAGATATGGGGCTTGGCTGTGAACAAACTCGTAAAAACCAATCCCGCATCTTTTAACAATTTGTTAATTACCTTGGCATTGAATTCATTCAAGTACAGAATGCCAATTTCACTACGCAGGCTTTTCACATCCTGAATAATCTCGTAGGTCTTTGTCTCCCGAAGTGCCAACTCGTATTCATCCTGACCATACTGCTGTACCAGACGAACAAAGGCATTCACCGCAAACGCATAATGCTGCGTCGATACGGAAAAGTGCTGCGGGGATGGCTTGGCGTTCAGATAACGATTCTCCAGCAGTTCAGCTTGTTCTACCACCTGACGTGCATAACTTAGAAACTCAACGCCTTCTTTAGACAGAGATATTCCCTTATTGGTGCGTTCAAAAATAGTAATTCGCAGTTCCTGCTCCAGATCCCGAATGGCATTTGACAGGCTTGGCTGGGATATAAACAACCTTTTGGCTGCTTCATTCATGGAACCGCGCGTGGCAACTTCGATCACATATTTTAGTTGTTGTAATGTCACTGCACTATTCCTCTTTTCATATCAATTCAACCTATTATATACCAAAAGAGGATCCGACCTTAAGCCATGCTTGCTGTCGGTCTCACTACAATCTCATTTACGTCCACCTCTGCCGGCTGGCTAATGGCGTATAGGATACTCTGGGCAATCGCTGAGGCAGGAATGGAGATACTCCGATATTCTCTCATCAAATCTTTCGCTCCTTCATCAGTGATCCTATCCGCCAGTTCCGATTCGGTCACACCAGGAGAAACGAGTGTCACGCGGATATCACCACCGACTTCCTGACGAAGTCCCTCCGAAATGGCACGAACTGCATATTTCGTTGCACAGTACACCGCAGCTGTTGGAGATACAGCATAGGCACCGATGGAGGCGATATTGATAAATTGGCCGGAACCTTGCTGTTTCATAATGGGAAGTCCAGCAGCAATACCATGCAACACCCCGCGAATGTTGACATCAATCATGTGATTCCATTCATCAATCTTTAGTGCTTCAAGGGGGGATAACGGCATAACACCAGCATTGTTAATAATAACGTCAATACGACCGTAACGAGTATATGCCTGTTCTACAATCGCCTGCATCTCTTCCAATTGAGTCACATCCAGCGAATGATACTCCACCGATCCGCCTTCCGAACGAATGGAGGAGGCCAATGCCTCCAAACGTTCCATACGTCTAGCACCAATAACCACATGTGCACCGTGCTGTGCCAGTAAACGAGATGTTGCCTCTCCTATTCCACTACTTGCACCGGTAATAACAACCACTTTTCCTTTAACATTCATCAACATA
Source organism: Paenibacillus amylolyticus (assembly GCF_050990605.1). Taxonomy (GTDB): domain Bacteria; phylum Bacillota; class Bacilli; order Paenibacillales; family Paenibacillaceae; genus Paenibacillus; species Paenibacillus amylolyticus_H. The sequence continues at coordinate 2,006,232 of NZ_CP158832.1, read as the reverse complement.
ACCATCTCCTTATTCTTTGTCATTTCACATTTTCCCGATAAAATATCATACCGCCATGAAACAATATGTCATTCTTAAAATCTCCATCTGCTGTAAAACCCGTGTCATCGACGTAATCGATATGATTGCCCTTGACAACATAGGAACCCTGATATGCGTGTTGTCGATTACCTCTTGCTTCATCATATCTACCATTTGGGAGAAGCTGGTGCCGGATGTACCCATCCTTCGTGACCCACATTCCCAAATACGGATGATTTAGTTCTTGTTTGCTTACCACGCGATCATTCCCCACTACTCCAACCTGCCTTCCATGCTTCAAAAGATTTTCTTGCTATCATCATTATGAAGGGGATTAGCAGCTGCACGATAGAAGGATCCCATTGATTTCTTGCCTATTACTCCGGGAAATTCTAAAATAATATCAAGATCTTTTTACAGGAGGGCTGCAAATCATGAAGTTAAATCTAGCAAATATAGATCATGGAGTTACCGAGCAACAGCAAAAGTTGGCTGATCTAATCAAACGTTTCACCCCTACTGACGGAATTCATTCAACAGCAATTCCTTCACTTGCCTTAATCCGCGCCTCCGAGATCTCACAACCCATCTATTACGTTCATCAACCCGCCCTCTGTATTGTCGCCCAAGGCTCCAAATTAGTTATACTCGGACAGGAAAGCTATACCTACGACCTGACACAATATTTAGTAGCTTCCATAAACTTGCCTATTTCAGGGCAGGTTGTCCAAGCTACCGTTGAACACCCCTATTTATGTATGAGACTGGATTTTGAACCAGGGCAGATCTTCGATCTCATCCGGGATACGCCTTCTGCATCACCCAAACCTGACCATTCAACAAGCCGTGGATTGTTTGTAAGCTCAGCCAAACTCCCACTTCTTGAAGCCGTATTCCGATTGGTTAGATTGCTGGACACACCTGAGGACATTCCCGTTCTGGCCCCACTATTCATTCGCGAGATTCTGTATCGCATTATTCAAGATGAACACGGGCAATCCATTATGCAGTTTGCGGTCCAGAACAGCCATGCACAGCACATCGCTGAAGTAATTGAAGTCATTCAATCGGAATACGCCAAACCACTTCGGATCGAAGAACTTGCTTCCATGGTTAACATGAGTTCTTCCTCTTTGCATCATCACTTCAAAGCCATTACTGCCATGAGTCCACTGCAATTCCAGAAACAGATTCGTTTGCAGGAAGCGCGGCGAATATTGCTTACAGGCTCAACCGATGCCGCCGACGCTGCGTTTCAGGTTGGCTATGAAAGTCCATCTCAATTCAGCCGGGAGTATGCCCGCATGTATGGTCTCCCTCCCAAAAGCGATATCAAACGACTACGTCATACACTTGATATTAAATACTAGAAACAGCAAAAAGACCCGCGTCATCATGACATGGGTTTTCAAATTCCAATAGGCTGCAGCGCCCTCAAGAGAATATGTTCTGTTTCTCAAAAACAGACATCTGGTTCTCCCCGGGTATAGGGCATTCATCAGGATACATACTTCGTTTCTCCAACTTCTCATCGATAAAATCAACGACTTGCTGTAGCGAAGCAATCTGTGCTTCAACTTTCTTCCGGTGATTCACCAGCATTTCCCTTTCCTCAGGGAAATCTGCGAGATCCGAATCCATGGACATTTGTAAATAAGGCTTCATTTCCTCCAGAGACATTCCTGTTTTTTTCAAGCAAGTGATCAACTTCATCGTATGGATATCTTCCGGGCGATATACCCGATGGCGATTGGGCTTGCGTACAGCTTGGGGAAGCAGCCCAATCTTCTCATAATAACGAATTGTATCTTCCGATAATCCGGCCTGTTCTGACGTTTCCTTAATGGAGAATACTGCATTCTCGCTCATCATATGGGCCCCCTCCACATTCATTTCTCTCCATATTACAACTTGGAGCTGACTCCAAGTCAAGCATGATCCATTCCATCCTAACACCCCTTGACTTGGAGTCGACTCCAAGTTATAGAATGAGCGCAGCATACAGATTCGTTCTGTAATCCCATTCTATCTGGAGGTATATATGAATATACAAAATCAGCTTCGCACCGCTCTCATCACAGGTTCAACGTCAGGAATTGGTCTTGAACTGACACGCAAGTTACTGGCTGAAGGATGGCAAGTAATCGGTCTCAACCGTTCTGCTTTCCCATCCGAGGATACCGATATTCAGAACGCCTTACGTTCAGGCAAGCTCCGCCCCGTTCAGGCTAATCTGACCAACTACGACAGTCTGAGAACTGCACTGGATCAGATTAAATCCGATACCGATTCGATTGATGTCTTGTTTAACAATGCGGGGGGCAGCGCTTCGGAGCTTCGTTTCTCTGATCAGGGGCATGAACTGCACTTTGAACTTCAAACTGTAGTCCCTTACATCATCTACATGGAATTAGTTGAGCTGTTGCTCAAAGGACAGATGAAAACAGTTGTTAATACCTCCACTACCGCGTTCAGTATGGTCAAACAATTTGATCTAAATATCTTGGAACGTCCAGCTGAATTCAAAAAGCTGTTTGGTCCCTATGCCACCTCGAAGCTCGGTCTATCTCTATGGACACGTGAGGTTGCCAAGTCTGCCAAAGCGGATGGCATACAACTGCTGAGCGTAGATCCCGGTGGAAATAATACGCTAAGAGGCAACAAAACATCCGGATTACCTTTCTACATTAAACCTATCATGAAATGGTTCTTTCCTCATCCAAGTCATGGCGCTTCATTGCTCTACAGTGCGGCTTTATCACACACCAGACATGAATCAGGTACATTCCTGGTGAAAAATAAAGCGACAGCACTTCGGTTCACAGAGCAAGGTCCTGCCATTTTGAACCGGGTAAACGAGATTTATGAGCAGCGTTTCCGTACAACGCAGTCTGGAAAGACCACAACCACCCCATCTTAATCATGATGCATGTTGTCCCTCATATTATCCAGGCCCTGATTCATAGATGTAAACATAACGATACAATGTTGCGTGTGACAGCTACTGAATCTGGAGGGATCACTTCATGACCAAAGGACAGCAACCTAACGAAAAACCATTTATTATCCCGCAACCCATTCGCAGTGATGGCGCTGGAGGACCTGATCTGGGACCCAGAGACGTCATGAGAGATATACAAAACCCCGATATGCTGGTACCTCCGGCAACCGATAACGGGTTATTGCCCAATCTGAGAATGGCTTTTTCCGATACGCATATGCAATTGAACCATGGCGGTTGGTCACGTGAAATCACCGTACGGGATCTCCCTATTGCCACTACACTGGCTGGTGTGAATATGAGCCTGACACCCGGTGGTGTACGGGAATTGCACTGGCATCAACAATCCGAGTGGGCCTATATGATCTGGGGAACGGCAAGAATCACTTCGGTAGATCAGAACGGACGTAATTTTATTGCGGATGTCGGACCGGGAGATCTCTGGTTTTTTCCAAAAGGGCTGCCTCATTCCATTCAGGGACTGGAGGATGGTTGTGAATTTCTGCTCGTGTTTGATGATGGCTCCTTCTCCGATCTGAATACGTTATCCATATCCGATTGGTTTGCCCACACACCACCAGAGGTATTGTCTGTCAATTTCGGTATGCCCGAATCTGCATTTCAGTCGATGCCGAAGGAACAGGTCTACATTTTCCAAGATACCGTTCCAGGTTCCATCGACAGCCAGGAAGTTCAGTCGCCATACGGCACCGTTCCTCTCACATTCAAACACCGATTGCTGGCTCAGGAACCGCTAATTACACCTGGCGGAAGCGTCCGGATTGTAGACTCCACCAATTTCCCCATCTCGACTACTGTTGCAGCCGCACTTGTTGAGATCAGACCTGGTGCTATGCGTGAACTGCACTGGCATCCCAATGCAGATGAATGGCAATACTATCTGACAGGACAAGGAAGAATGACCGTCTTCGGAGGAAATGGCATTGCTCGCACATTTGATTATCGGGCTGGAGATGTGGGATATGTACCCGTGGCATTGGGACACTATATACAGAATACCGGTACAGACACATTATGGTTTTTGGAGATATTCCGGAGTGATCGCTTTGAGGATGTGTCATTGAATCAGTGGATGGCTTTGACGCCTCGGGATCTGGTCCGTGACAATCTGAATGCACCGTCTGAGCTGCTCGATGCCTTGCGTAAAGTAAAATGGCCTGTCGTTTAATTTAGAATGTATCTCTATCATTTGCAGCAAAATTGGGTAATTGTCAGAGAATCCCACTATATAAGGAGGAATATGAAGATGAGAGCCGTTACGTTTCAGGGAATAAAGGACATTCAACTCAAAGAGGTTGAAGATCCCGTACTGCAACAGAAGGATGATATTATCGTTCGTATTACTTCTACAGCTATATGTGGATCCGATTTGCATATTTATCAGGGAGCTCTGCCCGCTGCCAAAGATTACGTTATCGGTCATGAACCGATGGGCATTGTAGAAGAAGTAGGGCCGGAAGTGACACGTGTGAAGAAGGGGGACCGCGTGGTCCTGCCTTTTAACATCGCTTGTGGTGAATGCTTCTATTGCAATCATGACATGGAGAGCCAGTGCGATAATTCGAATGGCAATCCGGATATTCATACAGGTGGTTATTTTGGGTTCACCGAACGCTACGGAAATCACCCCGGAGGTCAAGCAGAATTATTGCGTGTTCCCTACGGGAACTTCACTCCGTTTGTGATTCCTGAATCCTGTGAACTGGAAGATGAAGCATTATTGTTCCTGTCCGATGTTCTTCCAACCGCTTACTGGAGCGTCGAGAATGCCGGAGTTAAACCAGGAGATACGGTCACTGTACTCGGTAGTGGACCCATTGGACTGATGACGCAGAAGTTCGCCTGGATGAAAGGTGCCAAACGCGTTATTGCTGTGGATCGCCTGCCCTATCGACTGGAGAAAGCCAAACGTTTGAACGATGTAGAGATTTTTAATTTTGAAGATTACGATGATATGGGTGAGCACATTCGTGAGATTACACATGGCGGGACCGACGTTGTTATCGACTGTGTAGGTATGGATGGCAAAAAGAACATGCTGGAAGAGATCGGACAGAAGCTGAAACTTCATGGCGGTTCATTGAGTGCGATCGAAATCGGCATGAAGGCGATTCGCAAATTCGGTACCCTTCAATTAACGGGTGTGTATGGTTCGTCCTACAATATGTTTCCGTTAGGCAATTTGTTTGAACGCAATATCAATCTCAAAATGGGACAAGCTCCTGTTATACATTACATGCCTGAGTTGTTCCGCAAAATCACTGCTGGTGAATTTGATCCAACCGAGATCATCTCCCATCGGATTTCGCTGGAAAATGCAAGCGATGCCTATCGCATTTTCAACGATCATGAAGACCAATGCACCAAAGTTATCCTAAAACCCTGAACCGTCGTTTTGATTATAAATATGCAAAATAAAACAAGCAGATCTACCTGTTCAAGGTACTCTGCCTGTTTTATTTTTATCCAAAAGTCGCTTGATGGCTTGAATATACACACTTTCTCCTTGGAAGCTGATGAGATTACCTTGCCCCGTCTAAGCGACATGCCCTCCTCCCGTGCCGATATCCAGCTCGTTCACAAATCCAGAGGCAACTTTCCACTACCAGACGAAAAAGCTGAAATTAAAAACATCTCCCAAGTGAATTTCACCCAGGAGATGTTACCTTAATTTTTACTTCACAAGCGTTGGTGACTTCTTCCACAAGCCCAGAATCAGACCGGAGATCACAGAACCAATCGCAACAGCGAGCAGGAACAATAGTGCGTGGTTCGCCAGTGCTGCAACGAAGATCCCGCCGTGCGGAGCTGGTACATTAATGCTCCACAGTTGCGTCAGTCCGCCAGCAACAGCGGAACCCAGAATACAAGAAGTCAATACACGTAATGGATCAGCCGCAGCAAATGGAATTGCACCTTCTGTAATGAAAGAGAATCCAAGTACATAGTTAGTCAGGCCTGATTTGCGTTCTTGCTCCGTAAATTTGGATTTGAAGAACGTTGTTGCAAGTGCAATCGCCAGAGGAGGCACCATACCGCCTGCCATAACCGCTGCCATCCATGCACCGTCTGTGTTACCACTGGATGTGAATACGCCGATCGCGAACGTGTAAGCCGCTTTGTTGAACGGTCCGCCCATATCGATAGACATCATGCCGCCCAGCAGCAAGCCCAGCAATACCGCATTACCTGTACCCAAGTTACCAAGTGCATCTACAAGCCATGTGTTCAGGGAACCAAAGATTGGATCAAAGACGTAGAAGCTGATTGCACCTACGATCAACAAACCGAATACCGGATACAGCAAGATTGGTTTTAAGCCATCAATCGCTTTTGGCAATCCTTTAAACAACTTACGGAGACCAATAACGACATAACCCGCCAGGAAACCAGCAGCCAAACCACCAAGGAAACCGGCGTTTGAGTTAACTGCCATCAATCCACCGACCATACCAGGCATCAGGGCTGGACGATCACCAATACTCATCGCGATAAATCCGGCCAATACCGGAATCAGGAAGTGGAATGCACCTGTTCCGCCACCGATGGTTTGAAGCAGTTGTACAATCGGATTGTCAGGACTAGCAATCTGTTCGAACAAGAAGGAGATCGCAAGCAGGATACCACCACCTACAACAAACGGCAGCATATGCGAGATACCATTCATCAGATCTTTATAGATTTTGCTACCTACACTGATTTTGCCAGCGCTTGTGCCCTCTTCCTTGGCATTTCCGCCCTGACTGCGATAGATCGGTGCATCGCCGTTAACGGCCTTGCGAATCAGCTCTTCGGATTTACGGATTCCATCACTCACCGGTCTTTGCAATACCGGTTTGCCATCGAAACGTGCCATCTCCACATTTTTGTCTGCGGCAACGATAACCCCTTTGGCGCGGGCAATCTCGTCAGCAGTAAGAACATTCTGCGCACCTTCGGAACCGTTCGTCTCTACGCGAATATTGATGCCCATTTCCTGAGCTTTCTTTTTAAGTGCATCTTCAGCCATAAACGTATGCGCTATTCCTGTTGGACAGGCTGTAACCGCAACAACAAAATCCTCCGAATTGGCATTACCTACAATCACACCAGAAGTGTTTTGTTGCTGACCAGTAGTAGAAGCGGATGCGGCATTTGCCTCTTTTTCAACTTTTGCTTTCTCTTTGGCTGCTTCCTTGTCAGCTGCTTCTGCCTGTTTGGCATCAAACAATGCACTAACTTCCGCAGGTGTATCTGTACTCATCAATTGTGAGATGAAATCGCTGTCAATCAACAACCTGGAAAGAGCTGCAAGCGTACGCAGATGGGTATTCCCTGCGCCTTCTGGTGCCGCAATCATGAAGAACACATGAGCTGGCTGATCATCCAACGCTTCAAAGTCAAGTCCTTTTCTACTCTTGGCAAACACAACCGTTGGTTCGTTAACCGCTGTTGTTTTGGCATGTGGCATCGCAATTCCGCCACCGATCCCCGTGCTGGATTCAGCTTCTCTTTTATAGATCATTTCCTTGAACAGGACCGGATCATTAATTCGTCCACTTCGGTTCAGGCTTGCAATTAGTTCATCAATAGCCTCATCTTTGGTTGTGGCTTGCAGGTCCATGATCATCGTTTCCTGGATCATCAAGTCTGTTATTCTCATCTCAGTACACTCCCTTAAGTTCTATCGGCCTGCATAGGCAGGCCTCGCTGCATTACAATTACAGTAAAAACCTTTTATACGACCGTTAGGCTAAATCGTCGTAATGGTTACTTGATTGCGCAATTCATCAATCAATTCTCGTGTTGCCAGATCATCCGAGAACGCAGTCGCACTTCCAGATGCAACCCCTGTGCGGAAAGCTTCCAGCAGATCTCCGCTCTGTACATAGGTACCTACGAATCCGCCAATCATGGAGTCACCGGCACCAACCGAGTTTTTCACAGTGCCTTTTGGCACATTCGCATGATGAACTTCCGTTTTGGTAATGAATAGTGCACCCTCGCCTGCCATGGAGATCAACACATGTTTAGCGCCGGCTTCCAGCAACTTACGCCCGTATAACACCAGTTCCTCACGTGTCTCAATCGTTACATCAAACAGTTCAGCAAGCTCATGATGATTTGGCTTCACCAGCAATGGTTCATGTTCAAGAGATTCCATTAACGCAGGGCCAGTTGTGTCAATTACAAATTCGGCCCCCGTCTGCTTGCAAACTTTAATGAGACGATCGTAAAAATCCGTTCCAAGAGAAGGTGGTACGCTTCCGGAGAGAATGACAATATCTCCTCTTTGCAATGACGACAATTTGTGAAGCAACTGCGCTGCCTCTTCTGCACGTATTGCTGGTCCAAGACCATTAATCTCTGTCTCTTCTCCATGCTTCAGCTTGATGTTAATGCGAGTATCGTCTGCAATCGTGACAAAGTCTGTCCGGATGTGATCTTCTTGCAACTTGTCATTAATGAATCGTCCTGTGAATCCACCAAGAAAACCAATGGCCGTGTTATCTGCTCCAAGTTGATTCAGTATGCGAGAGACATTAATGCCTTTGCCGCCAGGGAGCTTCAAGTCCCGATTCATTCGATTCAATCCACCAAGCTTCAGCTCATCCACTTCCACGATGTAATCAATGGACGGGTTAAGTGTTATCGTATATATCATCGTTATCCCTCAATTATTTTAGTTTTCTGTGCGATTCCAGGCCGCCAGTGTTCTGGCATCTGCTCGGTAATCAAATCGGCCTCCTCCAAATCAAACAATTTGGCAAAAGTAATTTCCCCTATTTTGCTGGAATCAGCCAGCACATAAGATTTTCCCGACAATTGATGTGCACGCCTTTTAATCAAGGCTTCCTCCGGATCCGGTGTTGTATACCCCATTTCGGGATCAACTCCGTTGCTTCCAAGAAAACATTTATCAAAACGGAAATTATCCATGTTCTGTAATGCGATACTGCCAATGACTGCTTTTGTATGAATTTTCATCATACCTCCGAGCAAATAACTGCGAATACGCTTGCTGACCAGAGCTTCAACATGTGAAAGTCCGTTGGTAACCACCGTTACGTCTTTCGCTTCAATAAAAGGAATCATGGCTAACGTTGTCGTTCCTGCATCCAGATAAATGCATTCGCCATTTTCGATCTCTTGAGCAGCCAAACGGGCAATCGTCGTTTTTTGTTGAATGTTTTTGAACGTTTTTTCTTCCATGCCCGGTTCCAGCATTTTTTCATTCACCAGAGCGGCACCGCCGTGGATGCGTTTGAGCATCTGACGACTCTCCAGATCAATCAAGTCACGTCTAATCGTAGATTCAGAAGCACCCAATACATCAACAAGCTCTTGCAATTTCACAATTCCCTGTAAATGTAAGCGCTCTATAATTGCAGCATATCGTTCTTCAGTCAGCATCTTCATTCCTCCAACTGCTTCTATAGTATCATAATCCACTCAAAAAACAACCACTTTCATTCAAATTAATTTAAAAACCTTCAAAAGAATGCATCTTTCGACTTATTTTCTTGTCCTATTGTCCCTTCCCCATTAAAAATCCTGCAGCCTCCAGCGCTTGATGCGCGGCGTTGCAGGATTTTGCTTTTCATAGGAACGTTATAGCGTTTATGAATCTACAACCATTGCATCCGGTTTGGGTTTAAGCCATTTGCCTTCTTCATTAATAAAAGCCCCCTTGAAGCGGCCCATCTCCAATTGTTCTATCAGCCTCTCCTCGTCCATGACCAGAATCTCAGCGAGCTGCCCCGAGGTGTAATAATGAGCAGGATTGTAATCGAGCAGGACAGGAACAGACGTATCATATAGTTCTTTGATCAGATTCTCAAAAGAATGCCGACCCAAGTTCTCCATGTCTCTATAAAACTGCAAATGTTGGGACACCATATTACGGAAAGATTTATTCTCCAGATGCATCCACAACGTATTGCAGGCCTGAACACTCATATGATTTTGTTCCACATCGTAAAATTGAACTTCTTCAATCTTCATGTATTTCTCTTGAAATGCAACGATCTTAATCAAAGGTACATTTCGTTTACGTGACGCTTTCTTCAAATGGGCTCTAAATTGTTCATAGTTCATTTCATTCATCTATTATCCCTGCCTTTAACATGTTCCAACCGACATTTTACAACAAATTAAAGGCAAGTGTAACCTTCATCATGTGAAAAACAAAAAAACGTGCAGCATCAGATGCCACACGTTCACAATCTTATGGAGTGCGATTACTCAGCGAGAGCACCCGTTTTTACCCACGTAGCCGTAAATTCCTGTTCTTCATACGCATAGAATTGTTGTAAAATAACCTCCCGATCATCGAGGAACAATTGATCTGCTATAGCAGTGACCAGTTTGGGCACCGCACTCTTGGTTCCTGATATGGCCGATGCCGACAGACCGCAGCTGGCAAGTGCAGAGTAATTAAATACAAACAGTCCGTGCAACGGTTTCTCCCCCTGTTCATTCCTGCTGGTCATCGCAAACCCGGAACTCAGGTATGGATGTGCGTCCAGCAATGCATTGCGATGCTCTGGCGGAGCCTGGTAACAGTCCACCCAACGCGCGATGTATGGCTCCACGAGCTTCAGTTCAGGGCGGAGCGCCGGATCACTAAGCAGACCTGTGCTAATAATCAGAAAATCAAACGCAAGTGCTCCCTTTGCCGTATGCACAATCGCGCCTTGCTCCGTCGCTTCCACACTGAGCCAAGGCGAATTCAAATGCAATTCGAATCCAGGCCAGGCTGCCGCACGATTAAAGGTATCATTGGTTGGGGGTTGATTGAATTTGAAGAAATGAGAGATCACTTCATATTTATCAGCAACCGGAAGAGCGTGGTATCGCTCGATCATACCGGATTGCTCCATCTGACGAATGGGATTAACACTAGGCAGTTGTTCCCGCCGCACAAATACATGAGCTTCCGCCACACCTGTGGCAAGGGCATAGCTCGCATTATCGAATGCAGAAGCGCCGCCGCCAAGCACAGCAACCCTTTTACCTTTTAACTGATCAAAATCAATCACTTCCGACGTATGAGCATACCGATCCCGAGGTAATCTATCGGCAATCATGGATGGCACATGCCACTCTCCACCACCTTGTATTCCTGTAGCAAACACGACTTTGCGAGCAAGTATAACATCCATCTGAGTTCCTGCCTTATTCACATGAAGTCGATGTAGTCCGTTCTCTACTGGCTCAACCAGCGTTAATTTCACCTCATTAAGGACAGGCAGATTCAGCACTTTCCGATACCAGCGTAAATAATTCATCCAGTCTCCACGCGGTATCTTGTCAATCTCTTCCCAACCTTCAGGCCCAACCTGTGCTTCCCACCATGAGCGAAAGGTTAACGAGGGGATCCCCAGATCGATGGAAGTCAGATGCTTGGGTGTGCGCAAAGTTACCATACGTGCATAAGTCTCCCAAGGTCCCTCAAACCCTGATGCATTCTCGTCAATGACAACAATATTGGAGATCCGTTCCCGAAGAAGTCCAAATGCTGCCCCTAATCCACTCTGACCTCCACCCACAATGACGACATCATAGACGTGACCATCTATATGTTCTCTTGGACGTACCCAGTTCGCGCCACCAAATGACAAATAATCCAGATCATTCTTCACACGTTCATTCAAAGCTTCCAGGCTCATGATTCCTCAACCCTTTCGAGATACATATATGAACTATTCTTTCTTTGATTATTTGATGTAAGATTGTTGTCAATTATATTGAGAGAAATTACGCATTCACCTTGTTTTGCTGAGATATATTAGCGTTATTATATGAGTTATCAGGGATGAATTGAAGTTGGTGGCAGATTTATTGTCATCTAAACTAAAAATAACTGACATGCTTGTTAATCTAAACGAAACTCTAATTGGTCGGTACCTTTGTTTTCAGGTGATCTCATGCACGCACAGAACAGTCCAATCACATCTCCAGCATTCAATGCCACTTCTACCGCCAAAGTTAGTGATCAATCAATTACATTTATGCAAAATATAAATTCCTTTCTACTCCCCTTGCAACTCCTTTATTGTCAACGTAATTCCTTCTTCAAAAGACGTTGCCACAACTGGGCCAATCCGTTCCTCATACTTCTGTTTACTCAAGATCAGCGGCTCCTCAGTCAGATATAACATCTCTACAATTTCTTTCATAACGGGTACACCCAGTCCAATCAATGACAGTCCCGCTTTTCCTAACGCCATCACAGGTTTTCTTCTACCCGCAGCCTTCTGTGCTATACGCACAATATTATGACCCGAGATGATCCCCGATCCAGGAATGTTCCAGTTCTGTCCATATGTCGTCTCCCTGCTTGCCAACTCCACCACCATGACTGCTGCATCTGGTAAATAGATGTACTCTCTGGGTACCTTCATATTTCCGATAAAAAAAGCCATCTTGCCTTTTGCTATTGCTTCAAGCGTTGAACCCAGATAAGAAGCCTGATTAGCTGTTGGGCCATAATAATCCGGCAAACGAACGATCATCACCTGAGCTCTGCTCCATCTTGTGCTGAATAACATTTGCTCATAGGCAAGTCGTGTCTTGCCTTTACGGGTATGTGGCTGTTTGGGATGTTCTTCTGTTACCTCGTTCATTTGTCTTCTGCCATAGGGGTAGATTCCGTCTATTACAACCACGTTCAGACCCAAGTGTTCTGCCGCCGCCATGACGGACTCGCCCAGCGGTATCAGTCTGCTCTCCATCTCGTTATATGGGACGTTTGCACAATGAAACATGACATCCGTCTCCTGAGAAGCAGCAATAATATCCTCCGGCTGAAAAGCATCTCCCACAGCGATGAACAGGTGATCCGGAGATCCCAACTTTACCGCAAGTTGCTCCAGTTTTTGACGAGAGCGTCCAAATGCAATTGTAGGAACACCCTGTCTAATTAATTCTTCCGTAATTGCTGCACCTGTTCCGCCTGTGGCTCCAAGAACAATAGCTCTTTTCATCGTATATCGACCTCTTTCATCCATTTAGTTATTGATCAATTACTTACTTACCTGAAAACAATATATACTATATTTAGTGATTGATCAATAACTAAAATTCAAAAAGGGACTTTACCTCCCTCCCTATCGTTCCTTCAACTCTGGCATATCTAATGCATTAGATACATTACACAACATCCCGATTGCCAGAAAAATCATGGTTCTTTTCAGTGGTTCAGCAATTCCTGCGACTGTGAAAGCTTCCAGCACCATATTTCGTACATCACTAATGCCTTTTTGCATGGCCTGACGAATGACTTCCTCCCTAATCGTTTGCGCCTGCATCTGGAGCAAGATTTCGCTTTTGTGAGATTCCAGAATCTTATCGTAGGCTTCAATTAGATCATTTTCCAACTGATCTGGCGTAGCCGTCTCCACTACAATTCGAAACGAATCAATCACCCGTGTCCATGAGACCTCAATTGCAGTTAATAATAAAGCTTCTTTTGTTTTGAAAAACCGAAAAATATACGGCTGTGAGATCTGTGCCCGTTCAGCCACTTGAGCCGTAGTCGCACGATAATAACCAATTTCCGCGAAGACATCAATCGCTGCAGAGATAATATCGTTTCGCCGATTAACCGACGCTGCTGTATCTTTAGCCATTATTTTCTCCTTCCAACGTACAGTTATGAATTGATCAATAACTTGAAGTATAACGAATACTATCCCTCAATGCAAAGGTATTGTGACCCTGTACAAAGCCAACAAACCCGCAGACGCTGGCTCAAGCCGCTGCAGGTTGTGTAGCTTGTCGATCATAGATTCTATCCACTGAAGACCGAAAAGAACATGGATTGTCTGAAACAGATTCGTACCATACGGTACAAAAATGTCAGTTCACTCCTGTAGAAGATTGTGCAATCGGGATTCCGAATCCAGCTTCGGACAACTGTTGCAATAACCATGTGTATGACTGCCGTCTCCAACTTGATAAGCCAAACAACAATATCGACGTATCAAGAACGGCGGTCCTTGCCACTCGGGGTGATCAAATCGATTCAGCTTCATGGCAAATGTAAATGTAAATGTAAATGTATTTTCATTTTGTTCGTCAAGCCATATGCTCTGATCTTCCTTGATCTGCGCAAGCCGTTGATCCGTCTTCCATATTCTTTGATCATTAATCATGCGTGCATACAATTGTTGCACATTATGCGCAACCAGAGACCACATGACCTTATCACTCGCCCCTGTACTAATGGCTACCGCTCGCAGGACAGGCTCTAGATGTAACAGCATTCTCTTCTTGAGCAAACCACTCTCTGACCTGCGCTGAACAGGATCGGGACCTTCCAGACAGGTTTTCTCTAGCAGAGTCTCATATCGCATGCAGCCTGATCCATTCAATGCAAACCGTATATCATCATCGGCCATACTAAGGATAGTGTCGTATAGACTGAATGCCGAGATCACGGACATAACGAATACCGAATAACGCTTAGCAAAAAGTGTACCGACGGCCGCACTTCCTTTGCCGCCCAGTTGAAGCCCTTGCTGCACAGCCTGTTCCTGCAATATCGAGTTTCGTTTCTCATCATTTAGAAGATCCTTCACACGGAAAGGATACTTGGAATCATCGCAGTCTACTCGGATCGTCGTCACAAAAAATTGCTGTAATGCTTCCGACATCTCTGAATGGTTATGTCCTGGATAACGTCCCATCTATCGAATCATATCTTCAACTTCGTCCATAATCTCGCTTCGCCCAATCGCTCCCCAGCCCTTAAACAACCAGAACGAGTCTGTGGCATAGACCTGATCTGCAAGAACAGCCGGTACTCCCTTCCAAAGTGAGCTTGCGTTGATGCTGTTTAAATACTCCTCGGCATTGGGATCAACCTCAAGAACTACGAAATTGGCATCAATATCCGCGATTTTCTCCATGGACAGGTCCTCACGTTGTTCGGCAGGTGTCACAGCAGTGGGCACAAATCCAAGATCATGATACAAAAGTGTGTTGGTTGGATGCCCTTTATCCGCATAAATTTGCAAGGTCTTCTCTCTTACACGCAGGTAAGCCAGCTTTTTCTGATCCAATGGTTCGATCTTCGCTTTTAGTTGTTCTGCCTGTTGTTCCACCTCAGCAATTTTCTCCTTGGCCAGATCAACCTTGTTGTATAATCCGGCAATGGTCAACAGATCCTGTGTCCAATACGTTGTGTCATCTTCATAATCCAGCCATTCGTTACCAAGTACAATCGTCGGAGCTATTTTCTCCAACTGCTCATACGCACTATCAGCAGTTCGACTCTCAATAACAATGACATCCGGATCGATCTGAAGGATACCCTCCAAGTTAGGACTATCTGCTGACCCTACCGTTGGAACACCAGTAAGCTGGTCTGCAAGATAAGGTAAGTAATCTCCTCCGTAACGAACTTCTACATTAACGCCTGCTGGTTTCTCACCAATCGTTAACATGTGATCGATGTAAGCGGCGGACAACACAACCATACGCTCTATCTTTTGCGGTACAATCGCTGTTCCTTTAAGATGTTTTATCGTTTGTGTACCACTCTCTTCCAAAGGTGTATCCTGTTGCTGAGGCGTTGCTTCATTTACTTCCGATGTCTTGCCACATGCCGCCAGTACGAGCACAAGCATGGCCAACAGTATCATATGTGCTGCTCTCTGTCTTACCATTTGTATTGAATCCCCTCTACTAATTAATAATAATAATCATTATCACTATAGTAGAAAAAAGCGAATAGGCTTGCCATGGATTATTCCACTCTCTTACCTTGTAAAATATCACCGCTCGTTAACACCAAGTTGCTCCGCGACATATCGCATAGCCCACAAGCGTCCAGTTGGACCCAGCGTTTTGAAAAAAATATCTCCTGCATTATAGACATGGCCTTCTCGAACAGCCTTTAATGCCAGCCATGCACTGGATTGTTGTAATTGCCTCAGTTGAGCGCCTGCTTCTTCTGTAGGATCGGCCATTACAAACACATGATCCGCGTCATATAACTGCAAATCGTTAACTTTGCTCTCCACAGCCCACTGTTGTTCCGGAAAATGACTAGGCAAATGAAAACCCAAATCGTCATACAATAGGGCTCCTGTCTGGTTATTCAATCCATACATTCGGTAGAAATGAGAGGTCACCCGGATAAACATGGCACTCTGTTTCCCCCACCTCGATTGAATGCGCCCACGAAGAACCCGGCTTAGTTCGGCATGCTGTTCTATCCACTTTACAGCCTGTTCGGTGCGCCCCATAATGTCCGCCATGTACAGAAGCCTCTCGCCAAAATGGTTAGTATGCTCCAGCATGGTGGTAGGCGCGATACGATTCAGGGATTCATTTGGCACCAAACGATCACTTGTAATGATCAGGTCCGGTTGGACTCGCCTCAACCCATCATAGTTCTGATTGAAGCTATCCAGGATAAGTCCCTGATGACTGTGTGCTTGAAGAGCAGGTATGGCAACATGACGAGCCACCCTCTGTCCATAGGATAAAGCGGACACTGGACTCAAACCGAGCGTTATCACATAATCGTCCAACCCGTAATATAAGGTGGCAATGCGATTCACTTTATTTTTCATATACAACGTTGGGGCGATTCCTTCGTTTTTCTTGAAGACTCTGCTGAAATAGTGTTCGTCTTTATACCCCACTTGCTCCGCAATATCCTTCATTTTGTCTGAAGAAAATAATAGCTGCTTGGCCTTCGCCATACGTTGTTTCAGGATATATTCGATCGGAGTCATATTGAATTGCCGTTTGAACGTTCTTATAAAATGATTCACACTAAGCCCTGCCATACGTGCCATCTGATCAATCCGAATGTCTTTCATATACTGATGCGTCATATATGCAAGCGCACGATCCATCCCTACTTCAGGTGGAGTTGATTCTTTCAAGTGAATCATTAACTGAATCAACAACTGATGTAAAAGATGTTTCCTATGCGTCTTTTCCAGACTCGTGATGGAGTATTTTCCACTCACCAGGGTATCCATCATCTCCTGAATATCACGTGTATTGGAAGGAACATTAAGTTTGCCCGTCACTGGGAGATCAAATGCCTCGGTATGCCAAGCATTCCGACGTCGGGTAAGTGTAACACAGGAAAATAAAATGATCTGATATCGGACAGGTGCTTCCATATCCGTCTGAAACTCCACATGCATTCCTGGTTTCAACAAAAACCACTCGTCTTGAGACACCGTATGTACAATATTATCCATAGACAAAGATCCCTTGCCAGCAATGACCCTGGAAATGGCGAACCTTTTCCAGATCCGACGCTGAACAGCCCCCGGATTGCTAGAGTAATGGCAGACGTGGACAGCAGAGAAAAAAATTTGCTCCAGTCGTTTGATCCAATCATTTTCCTCCATGCTCACGTCCCCTCTCCATCAATCCGGCACAGCTTTTTCATTTTATTATAAATTAATTGATAACAATTCTCAATAAAATATACAATCGATATTAACTTATCCATTTGGACAACATATACAGACTGCAATGTAACGAAGAAGCGGGATATAACGCTAGAATCAGCAACATTTTCTAACCTGTTGCAAAATGTTAAAAGGCGTGATATATTAATTGAGCCATCAATGATTGACGCATCAAATATTGATACATCAATGATCGAGAGCATCCAAATAATCATTAGGCAATGGCATTGTATACTGCAACTTTAATTATTGGTTAACATACGCCGTTGTTCATGATTCAGATTCACCCGGGAGGTCTAGTCATGACACGTATTGTTTCCAAAGAAGAACAGATCATCAATCTGCTGAACGTGCTGGGCAACAAAATTAGTCCCAAGTTCGAACGCTGTACAGGTATCAGTTCCTCTCGCTTTGAAATTCTGCATGAGCTGGATCAGGTAGATGAGATTAACCAATCCATGCTGCAGAAAATCATTAACATTGATAGTGCTGCGATTACACGCCACTTGAAACAGCTTGAGACGGACCTGATGGTTACAAGACGCAAGAACCCCGAAGATAATCGGGTAACTTTTGTTCGTCTGACGGATCACGGTCGGAAGCAGATTGAAGGTTACAAAGCAGAGAAGACCAATTTTATCAACCAGATTTTACAGGATTTCAGTGAAGACGAAGTTCAGTCACTCGCCGATTTCCTGGAACGTATGCACAACAATTTCTAACCCATATATTGAGGAGAGATCCATTCATGAGTACAATTCAAAGCAAATTCCAAAAAACCAATGATTTTAACGAAATTACCTACGGCCGCCGTTCCGTTAAGCTTTACGATCCTGAAGTGAAAATCAGCCGTGAAGAAATGACAGAAATTTTGGCAGAAGCTTCCCGTGCACCTTCTTCTGTTAATATGCAACCTTGGCGCTTTCTTGTTGTAGATACAGCCGAAGGCAAAGAAAAGCTCGCACCTCTTGCGAAATTCAATCAAAATCAAGTGATGACTTCCGCCGCTGTCGTTGGCGTATTTATCGACATGAATAACGCTGAATATCTGGAAGAGATCTTTAGCAAAGCGGTAGAGCATGGTTACATGCCACAAGATATCGCAGAGCAACAAGTAAAGTTTGTTAAACCTTACTACGATAACATGCCTGCTGCTGATCTTCGCGACGTTAACCTGATCGATGCTGGCCTTGCTTCCATGCAATTGATGCTTGCTGCACGTGCTCATGGTTATGATACCAACCCAATTGGTGGTTATGAGAAAGATCAAATTGCAGAAGCATTTGGCATGGACAAAGAGCGTTATCAACCCGTTATGTTGATCTCGATCGGTAAATCAGCCAAAGAAGGTCATCCTTCCTACCGTCTGCCAGTAGAAACCATCACAACTTGGGCATAATATCAGGGACGTTTGCCCTGTAAGTCACGATTATATTGGTCAATAAGCATACATTCTTAACACATTCCAACAAACACAATATGGAGGTTATACATTATGATTATCATTCACGCTCATCTGCAAGTTAAACCGGACCAAGAGCAAGCATTCCTCGCAGCTGCGAAAGAACTGATTGCTGCAACACGTCAAGAAGAAGGCAACATCAGCTACGATTTGGCAAAAAGCACAGAACACGAACAACAATACACGATGATCGAGCTGTGGAAAGATGAAGCTGCTACAGCTTCCCACAACACAAGCGCGCATTTCCAAGCTTTTGTTCAACAGGCAGCAGCATTCATGGCCGCTCCAATGAACGTTGAAGTATTTGCTGGAGAACAAGTTAAAGCTTAACACTTACATTCTAAACCGTACGAACTGTTAAACATATTTGCTGAATAGTTAGTAAGCGAAGAAGCCTGTCCTCGTCAATTTGACTGAGGCAGGCTTTTTTTGAATTTCTTTTAAGGAATATTTACTACCGATCGCAAACTACCTGGTGTACAAATGCTTCATTAGTTCACGGTTTTTTTGCGTGAAAAGATCATTGTGTGAGGAGACCATTCCGTGTGTATTCGCGTCGGGTGTAACATAAAGCTTAGCCTTGTTCACGGCATTGGCTGCATCCTGGAACGCTCCCGCGATCAAATGAAGCTTTCCTTCATGATGCAAAATATCTCCCGCTGCATATATGCCCGGTACGGATGTCTCGCTGGAGGAAGTTCCTGCGATCCAGTGCTCCTTCATCTCAATCTTAATCTGACTGTTCATCAACAATTCCTTATCCCGCTCATATCCGTAGTTTATAATCACTTCATCCACTGCCAGTTCAAGCGATGCACCATCCTCATTTCGTTTCAGCACAACGGTCTCGATCGTTTGATGATCGTCTGTAGCCACCAGCTTCTCAATCGTTGTATTCAGCAGGCACTCCACAGAGCTGTTTTCAAGACGTGATATTTCAGCTTCATGACCTTTCAGTGTATCTTTGCGATACGTTAAATAGACTTGTTTGGCAATAAGTGAAAGCTCGTTTGCCCAATCAATTGCCGCGTTTCCTCCGCCCGAGATAAGGACTGTTTTACCTTTAAAACGGGAAAGCGACTTGACCGTGTAATGTAAATTGGTAACCTCGAAACGTTCCGCACCTTCAATCTCCAGTTTAATGGGCTTCAGAATGCCTCCTCCAATAGCCAAAATTACGGTTTTGGAGTAATGCTCTTCCCCAGAAGCGGTGTGCAGAACATACAAGCCTTGCTCGTTTTGGGATATGGACGTTACTTTTTCACCAAGGACAACCTCAGGCTGGAACGTCAAACCCTGATTGACCATTTGTTCGATCAGTTGTGCGCCCGGAACAGGTTGTAAACCTCCCACATCCCAGATCATCTTTTCAGGATAAACATGTACTTTCCCGCCAAGGAACGGCTGAAATTCTATGATTTTTGTTTTCATTTCACGCAAACCGCTATAAAAGGCTGAAAATAACCCGGCGGGCCCTCCGCCAATAATGGTTACATCAAATACTTCATGATCTCTAGTTATATTCATTGCGCAATCTCCTCTTTTCTAATCTTCGTTAATCGTATGAACAATGCTATTTTCGTTTCCTGAACAACAAATAGATAAAATAAGGCACACCGATAATGGAAATCACAATGCCTACCGGCAGCTCTGCCGGAGCAAAAATGGTTTTACCGATAAAATCACCGATTAATACCATTAGCATGCCGATTGCACCGCAGACAGGCACAACGTATTTATACTGAATACCAACTAATCTTCTGGCTATGTGAGGTGCAATCAGACCAACAAAACCAATGCTGCCGGAAACCGATACACAAGCACTCACAAGTCCGACACAGCATAACAGAAAGATGATCCTTTCCCGATGAACATCGAGTCCTATACCCGATACGGATACTTCATCAAGATGAAGCAAATTCAGTTTATAGGATCTCCACCAAATGATCGGGATTAAAATGACAAGCCATGGCAATACTGCTACGATCTGTGGCCAGGTTTTGCTATAGATACTGCCAGCCAGCCAAACGGTCGCCATTTCAAAATCCTGAGGGTCCATTTTCAACGAAATATACAGCGTAATTGCCCCAAAGCCCAGTCCCAAAGCGATTCCCACCAGAATGAGTCGCTGAGGATCAATCACTCCCCGATGTCTGGCAAACAGCAATAATAAAAATGCAGCACCTACACCGCCGAACCAACCAAAGAGCGGCATGGCCAAGGTAGATAACCAATTCGTACCAATTGTTCCACGGAGAATAAACATGAATAGTACAATTGCCATTCCCGCAGCAGAGTGAATCCCCAGAATGCCGGAGTCAGCCAGTGGATTTCTTGTAATCCCCTGCAGCACAGCGCCTGCAATTCCAAGCCCCAGCCCCACTAATGCACCAATCACAATTCGGGGCAAACGAAAATCAAAAATGACCAGATCGTATTCCCTGTTTGAATTCACACGGAATAACGTTTGCAGTACCTCTGAGGCAGACATATCAAATGTGCCGTTCGTTACACTGATGTACATAACAAGGATGGACAACGCCAACATACAGGTAAGAACGAACCAGAATCTTCCTTGAAGACCCAGTCGGATCATACGCTCCTCCCCCCTCTTGTCTTGATCAGATACAGGAAGTAAGGAACACCAAACAACGCAGTGACCACACCAACCGGTGTCTCAAATGGAGGATTCAGCCATCGACTGATGATATCGGACCAGGCAAGGAACAACGCACCGAATATAGCAGCATAAGGGATAATTTTTTTGTAGTTTTGTCCAACGATATAACGGGTCAGATGTGGAATGATCAAACCGATAAAAGCGATTTTTCCAGCCATAGCCACCGAAATTCCAGTTAAAATAACTACACTAAGCATCGTTAACATCTTCATCACCACAAGATTGATTCCGAGACCTTGCGCAATATCATCGCCCAACGCAATCGCTGTAATCGAACGTGCGACCAACAGAGCAATGAGTAGGCCAACGATGGCAAATGGAATGGTCCATTGGATCAATGCGGGGTCCATCTGATGGAGTCTTGCATTATACCAAAAGCTGATATTTTGTGAGACTTGAAAATAAGTAGCCATCGCCTGGGACACCCCGTTCAAAAACGTCCCCAGAATGGTCCCCAGTATAGCCAAGGTTAACGGGCTCATTCCGTTTGGAAGCATTCTGGCTACTGAAAATACAAGTGCAGCACCAAGTGCTGAACCAATCAAAGAGGCAACAATTAGCGTCACGGAGGAAGCCCCTGGCATAAGGATCATGCAAATGGTAATTACAAATACCGATCCATCAGTAACACCCATAATAGAAGGAGAAGCCAGATAGTTTCTGGTCATGCCCTGCATCAGGGCACCGGAGACTGCAAGAAACGCACCAATTAGCAGCGCACCGACGACACGCGGGAAACGAGACGTTTGAA
The DNA here is from genome assembly GCF_050990605.1 of Paenibacillus amylolyticus. GTDB lineage: Bacteria > Bacillota > Bacilli > Paenibacillales > Paenibacillaceae > Paenibacillus > Paenibacillus amylolyticus_H. The sequence continues at coordinate 1,983,870 of NZ_CP158832.1, read as the reverse complement.
TAATAAGATGATCCATATTCTCCGAATCAAAATGAAACAGAGACTGCCACACCGTTTCATAACCGATTGTTTTGGAGCCATACGCCACAGATCCCACGATTGTCACAATGACAAGCAGGGCCAGCATGACAAACTTGATAAAGCTTTTACCTGACAACAAGTACATTTCCTTCTGCTCCAATCTATTACTTGTCTAGGTGCTTCTGCACACTCTCCAGAAACTTGATTCGACTATAGGCCGGGCCTCCCTCCAAAAGTGGATCAACTACATTGACATAAACATGATCCTGTTTGAAAGCATTGATATTTTGAATAATAGAATTTTTTTTCAAGTCTTCGAAGGTGTTGCTCGCATCCTTATTTTCACTCGTAGAGAATTGGATAAATAAATAATCAGGGTTCATATTCCCCAATTGTTCCACAGAGATGGCTTCTTGTGTTTTCGCCATACTCATCTCTTTCGGAACTTCTAGACCAAGTTCATCATATAAAACAGGGTTAAAGTACACATCCTGAGGATAAACGAACATCTGTGTGCCGCGAATACGTACGGCTGCCACTTTTTTACCTTGCAGCTTTTCCTTCAATGACGTTTTGACGGCATCCGTATCGGTCTGGTATTGAGCTATACTTTTTTGGGCTTCTGCCTGCTTCCCGGTTAATTCGGCCATAAGATTCAGATTCGCTTGCCAGTCAGTCGCGATGTGTGACACCAGAATCGTAGGAGCAATTTTTTGCAGATTCTTCAGCACTTCTTCCTGAAACTTGGTGGAACCCAGGATGACATCAGGCTTTAAAGCTAATATTTTCTCAAAATTAGGTTGCTGTTTCTCACCAATGGATTCAGATGTATTTGTAATTGAGGCAAACATTTCAGGGAAGGTTCCCCCCACCGAGATGGCCCCTGTCGGATGTACATCAAGCATTAATGCATCCTCCATGGCCTCCATCGCACCTGTGATTACAATTTTTTCGACATGCTGTGGCACCGTATAGGATTGTCCCAAGTACTCTATCGTTCTGGTTTCGTTTGAAGTCTTGTTGTCAGAATCATCCACCGTTGTTAATTCATTGTTACTAGCAGTTTCACTTAATTCATTTGCTTTCTCTTTGCCTCCACATGCAGACATAACCACCATCATTAACGCAATCAATCCGACCCAAATCCATCTTTTGTTCATTCTGCCCGTAACCCCTTCCATCTTGAATTGCATTTTATATTGCTTTTGTATTCATTCCCAAGTGCTCAGACAACGTGGACCCGGTGTATTCCTTTCTGAACAAACCTTGATCGGCAAGCATTGGTACAAGCTCATCAAAAAACAGGGACATCGATTGCATCGAACCACCCGGAAGAGCAATGAATCCGTCCAGCGCCCCTGCCTCATGCCAGGTAATAATTTCTCTTAATGCGTCCTCCACCGTTCCCACTATAATCCAATACGCAGATCCAACCACCTCTGGCCTTGACAATAAATCTCTCACGGCAGGCTGCTCATTGATAATCAGCCTGCGCAGCAGGTTGGTATGCGTCTGGCTGTGTGTAGGTTGAAACAGATCAGGCAGCATGTCAGCCGTGACCGGACAGTCCATGGAAAGATGACTGATATCCATTCCCAATATGGATTGGATCGCTGAATATCGATGTTTAATGGTCATATGTGCATGGGCCTCGTGATGCAACTCACGTGCCTCATCACGTGTTTTACCCAAGAAAAGATACATTCCGGGTAACACCCGAATCTCATCTGGATGACGCCCCTGGTTGCTTGCTCTTCTCCTCAGGTCTTCCCGCAATTCGATACCTGCAGCGATATCCGGAGTCGCCGCAAAAACAGCATCTGCTACGGAAGCAGCAAAATGACGCCCTGATTCAGATGCACCTGCCTGGAGTAAAGGAAGTGAGTCTGGCGAGTAAGCTGGCACATTTAGTGGTCCCTTAACACTGAAATACTCCCCTGAATGCTCGATAGCACATATTTTCTCTCGGTCCGCATATCGCCCAGTCTTGCGATCAACCCATAATGCGTCGTGAGGATAACTCCTCCAAAGCTTGTGAACTACATCCGCAAACTCCATCGCTTTGGTATACCTTTCCTTGGAAGAGGGCATCGGAGCATTACTGAAGTTTTCAGCACCTCCAATGGCGGTAACCATATTCCAGCCTGCACGCCCCTTGCTGATCCAATTCAAGGATTGAAGCTGCCGCGCAACCACATATGGCGGGTTGAACGTTGTAGAGGTGGTTGTGATCAGTCCGATGCGTTCCGTTTCACGCGCAATGGAAGCTAGCATAATTGTCGAATCAGGACTGCTAAATCCAGGCGTATGATCTAAAACATCTACATGAAGTAATAAGGCATCTGCCTTAAATACAAAATCAAGTTTTGCCTTTTCTGCCTTCTGTGCAAGCTCCAGATAAAAATCGCTGGAATATAAGTTTTCTACATTGCTGTCCTCCCGACACCAGCTATTTCCTTTCAACCAGGTTGCTGTCAAGGACAACCCAATGCAAAGCTGTTTTTTTGTACGCAACTCCATCAGCCCTTCACCATATTTTATCAATAATGATTATCATTATCAATAATACTATAACAAGAATGAGCAGAAATGCGAATACACAAATAACTAATCCAGTATGTAGGATTATCTACTTATTGAGCATATTCCGATGGAGAAACACCAAATTTATGTTTAAAAACCCGGCTAAAATACAATGGATTGGTATAACCTACACTGATTGCAACGTCCCGAACAAGATAACTACCTGACCTCAGTAGCTCGCTCGCTCTCTCCATGCGATAATGAATGACATAGTCGATTGGACGAACCCCCGTATATTTGTGAAACAAATAGGAGAATCGCTTAGTATTCATACCATACAGCTTCGCAAGTCCATCAAGTGTCAGTGGGTTCATATAATGTCCATGAATATAAGAAATGGCGTCCTCTATCATCTTTTCAGTCGAAGAGGTTGCATTTTGACGTTGTTTACAACCAGTTAACATCTGCACCATGATGCTCATAAACAGTTCCTTCACCCGAAGTTTCCCGACCCCTCCCTGGATGCACAACTGTTCTTGCAGCATAACCAATAATTCAACGACCCTTGGATTCTCTCCCGAGTCCAATACAAAATGTGCAAAACACTCTGATATACAATCTTCCTCCTCCACCCTGTCCAAACTATAAAAAAGGGAGTAATATTCGTATTCGGACTGTCCCTTCACCTGAGAGTTCAATTGCATGCCTGGAGCCGCGTGAAAAACAGATCCTGGATGTAATGCGTAGACCGTTCCATTTACGGACATGCTGGCATCACCTCGAATAACAAACACGAATCCATGCTTTAACGTTCTATATTCACGCAATATGCTTTTAGGCTGTAGAACCAATCGATTGATTCCCTCAATCCCAAACGACTTCTCTGCAAATATTGAAGCTAATTTATCTACATCTATCATGGTACTACCTGCTCCCGTCTACATATTTTAAATAGTAAAGATGTCGAGCGGACCCGAAAATGCTTAACGATTAGGTCGCAACAAAGGCGATCTCTTGTCACAATAACAAAAGATCGCCTCAAATTTCCTTAATTCATACTATAGAAGTTAAGCCGGAGTGATACTTTGCGGATTGTTAAACACATTTTTTGGGTCATACTTGGCTTTAACTCTCCGCAGTCTCGCATAGTTGGCTCCATAGTACACTGGACCGGAATTCTTGATCCCTTGGTCTGGAACGTTGATATAGGAACCCACAATGTATGGTTGCAATTTCTTGCGAGTATTACGAGCGAGTGCGATATTTTTGGCGGCATGGGATGGTTTGAGCCACGTACTGGTCCATTCCACATAGAACTTCTCTTTACGCCAGAAGAAGGCGGTTGATCTAGGTGATTTGCGACTTACTGCTCCGCCCCAGTTGAGGAAATAGAATCCGCCTGGCCCCTCTTCCAGGTTCTCCAAAAATGTGCGCATCGATTTAATGGCTTTGTCGGGGAATGGTTTTCGTCCAAAACCGGACGAGAACTGGTTGCTATACCGTTGAGTCTCGGTCGGATCAGGTTGTAATAAGAACTTCACAACTTCTGTGTAAGGTAACAAACGAACAATGGAACTTGTCGGTGTGCCAACACTTGTAATCGGCTGCAATAGACGGAGTGCCTCTGTTTTTGACCCTAGGAACAGCCCCTCCATGACGACATTGCCACCCTTTTTCGGTCCGATGGACAACTCGCTGCCCAGTCTTGTATCCACAGAGGGAGCCCACCTCTGCCATACTTTGAGCACCTTTTCGAATTGAGCCCATGGCCAGGTGATCTTAAATACAGTCGCTTTCGCTGGAGCACGGCGCACTTTGAATTTGTAGCGGGTGTATACTCCGAAGTTACCACCGCCTCCTCCCCGCGAGGCCCAAAAGAGATCTGCATTACAATTTTTATTGGCCCGAATGACTTTTCCTTTGGCGTCCACCATCTCTACCTCAAGCAGATTATCACTGATGAGACCAATGGTACGCTGGAGAGGCCCAATTCCCCCACCTAATGTAATTCCACCGATCCCTACAGTAGGGCTATCACCAAAAGGAGCTATGAAACCTTGCTTGGCAAGGGTATTCGCAATTCTTCCCACTCGGTTTCCTGTTCCAACAACAACCGTTCCATTTTTTTTATCAAGCTTGATGGAATTCAGATCACTCACATCAATCACGATGCCGCCGTTAACCTGTGAAAGGTTCACTTCAAGTGCATGTCTGCCGCTCCGCGGCCTGATTGGCACATTGTTTTCACGGGCCCAGCGGATAGCATTGGATACATCTTTTGTTTTCTGAGCAAAAACAAATACTTTAGGAAATCTGTCCGTATGCGGGTCCCAGTTCTTGCGCGCCGCTTCATATCCTGGATCACCTTTGTAAATAACCCGTCCGGTAAGCTTTGTTGACGATTTCACACGTCCCACTCCCTGCTGAATAATTGTCCTACAGCCTCTACTGCATCAAGCACTTTATACTGTATGACGGACATTCGCGGAGGGAATGGGCTGGTGCCTTTAATTTCAAAGTTCTAGTCGCTGCCCGAATCAGAATCAATTCTGATTAACTTACGCGATTCCTGTTCTTTTTCACCATACCAGACGAGCACGTCGGCAAACAAATCCATGATGCGAACAAAATTCTGCTTATCCGCTTCTGAAATCTGATCTGCATACTTGAAAATCTCATCAAAGCAAAGCTCCTTTACAAATTCGGTATACTTCGTATATACCTTGCGCCCTTTCGCTGAAGGTTTGACGTATATGTCTTTGCGGTTGCCGCTTAAATGAAATTTTTCGAGCAGACCTTTTTCCGTCAGATTCTTCACGTTCTTGGAAAATGTACTGCGGCTTACGCCCAGACGTGCGGCCATTTCCGACATCTTCTCTTCCTTGTCCTCGGCTTCCAGAATGTATTCCAGCGTCTGAATCTGTGAAGCCGAGAACATCATGTCTGTACCATAACTTCGCTGCAGCTTATAGGTGTTTGAGTACGCATTACCATATTTGATAATTTTCTCAATCAGTTCCCGATGGTCGCCCATCCAATCTAATTTCATGAGTAATCCCTTTCATATTCAGATTCTCTCTCTTACTCTACTGAAATCAGATCCGTTTTTCAATCCATGTAATTGCTTCTTCAATAACATCATCACGAGTCGTTTCATTAAATATCTCATGCATCAGATGAGCATATATTTTGAGTGTTTTATCCGTTGAAGCGATATCCCCGTAAAAGTCACGGGAATCCTTTTCGCTGACCAGTCCATCATTTGCTCCATGCAGTACAAGCACGGGATCTGTAAACTGCTTGGCGTTCTCCTTGAGCCATGTTATGCCATTTCCCAAACTGTTAAATAAATCTACAGAGATTTGCTTTTCAACCAGCGGGTCATTCGCGTAAGCGGATACAACTGCGGGATCACTGCATACGCCACTGCCCAACTCATTCGGGAAATACGTGCCTGTAGGAAGATCCATCGGCAGTTCTCCGGCAACTTTTGTATTGTAACGAGTGAGCGCTCCGGATAACACGATGCCTTTAACCTTGCCTGGATATTTCGTTCCAAAGGACGAGGTTGCAAAACCGCCCATACTATGTCCGATAACAAACAGCGGAAGATCACCGCTCTCTTGCAATGCCGTCTCCATCACAACATTGACATCTTCTATAATCTGGTGGAAATCGTTGTAGAACGTACGCTGTCCTTCCGATCTGGCATGACCGCGATGGTCAAACCGATATACGTTAAATCCGCGCTGGCTCAGCTTCTCTGTCACATAATCGTAGCGGCCTGCATGCTCAGCGAGTCCGTGTACAATAACGACAGCGGCTTTTGCATTTTCCACTGTATCCTTGCTGAAATAAAGCTGTGTACCGTCAAAGGATTGAATCATTGTCTCGATTTTAGTCATCGTTTTCCCGTCCTTTTTGTGATGTCCAAGCTTAAGCTCTGAGAGATTATTTCCTCCGGCCTACCATGAACACGCATATTATAGTCATCAACAAAAATAATATTGTTTCTTACAGAAACAATATATCATCCGACATGGCTGTTGTCTACAGTAATTTTAAAGCGTTTTCATAATCTCTATGAATTAGAAATAACCCGAGAAACACTAGGATATCCTTGTGTTTACCGGGTTATTTAGATTTACAGCTTAAAATGGTCATGAATAATCTATATTTCTTTGTTTATATTCTCTACATCATTCATTTCTTCCACAGCCGTCTTACCAGCAATTCGTCCAAAAGTAAATATGTCAGTCAAAGCATTACCGCCTAAACGGTTGCCTGCATGTATACCTCCTGCAACTTCCCCAGCGGCATACAGATGTGCAATCGGCTGACCGTTTTCATCCAATACACGAGTTTGGGTGTCGATCTTAATTCCGCCCATCGTATGGTGAACCGCAGGTTTTCTAGGCGTAGCATAGAATGGAGACTTCTCGACTTTTAAGCTAAACGTATCCTTATGGAACTCGGGATCAAAGCCCGCATCCACATATGAGTTATACTTATCAATCGTAGTTCTAAGAACTTCAGGTTCCATATTGATTTTCACGGCCAGTTCTTCTATCGTATCGGCTCTGAACAAGGTACCTGCTTCGACTTGACGGTCTATCTTTTCCTGGCTTGTATTTGCTGCGGTTTTCTTGATCTCGTCATCCGCAATCAGGTAAAATAAACTTCCCTGCTCGATAGCCGCTTTTGTTAATACATCTCGTCCAGAGAATTCATTAACAAATCGTTCTCCCTTTTTATTAACAATGACAAAGTTTTCAGGCGGTACTTGCAGTCCACTGAACAGCTCGCCCGTATCCGGGTCAGCTACAGGCATCATTTGAGTGAAGCCCATGCCTGTAAGCGCTGCTCCTGCACTCTTGCCGAGCGATATTCCATCACCAGTCATCGCATAGGAATTTGTTGTTTTGATATCATCGTCAATATGGCTCCAGTACGTGTTATATTCCTTGAGCATCTGTGTATTTGCACCAAAACCACCACTAGCAAGCACAACCGCTTTCGCATGAATGGTGATTTTCTGACCATTGACACCTGTTGCGATAACACCTGTTATTTTTCCATCTTCGATGATCAATTGTTTGACCGGGCTATCTGTAATAATTTTCCCTCTATTGTCTTCAACATATTTGCTAAGTGCAATGATAAAGGCAGAGCCATAACTTTTGACTGGTTTATGACCACGGCGCCAAAGGGCACCTACTGGAGCAAACACGATGCTTTTATCGTATTCAACACCGATATCCTCAAGCCATTGCACACTTTCCAAGGCATGGTCTGTAAGTACTTTAACCAGATCGTACTGTCCATAGATCATGTTTCCATTCAGGTCCGTTCGTTTGCCCCCGAAATACGTTTGCATTCTATGAAGAAGTGGTGAGTCGAATAAATAAGCCTTTTCTGTGCCGAACTTTTCCTGATACGCAGTAAACTCTTCTTTGAGTGCATGGAAATCATCGATATATTCCGGATGGATCAAGCTCTCATCGGTACTCAATAAATTCTCAATCGTCTGTCTTTCCCCTGGATTCTCGCTAAACTGTTGTTGCCATGCTGGATCTGCAGCATTGACAGGACCACCTGAACGGATCGTGTTTCCCCCAACAGCAGGATACTTCTCAAGTACAATCGCACTTGCTCCATACTGTAAAGCTGTAGCAGCTGCACTTAGTCCTGCGCCACCTCCACCTACAACGACCACATCGCAAGTGTATTCTTCGTCATCCCTCATCTGGCTGCTGGCAGGTTTTGCACGTCTTTTCAGGATGTCAGAGTTCACTCCGGCAAGCTTAACCGCTTTGGCTACACCATTGATGACAGCATTACTGGTTTCAGAAGCACCGGAGAGAGCATCTACATTCAGCGTCTGTCCCTCAATGATTTTATTCGGAATTCTTACAAAAACAACATCGGCGATGCCTTCAGTTTCACCCTTCGAATCGATATCGATGCTTTCAATTCTACTTTCACTAAAGGATACCTTCATCGGAAGATTGCCACTATGACCTATGGCATTGATCTCATACACACCGGGTTTGTAGGTAAACTCCTCTTCTTCGTTGAGCTGATTTGAAATGTTGGCAAACCGAAGGAACCGCAGGAAACATGTTTCCAGAAAATCAATCGTTCCTTCATTGTTCAGCTTACCTGATTCGTCAAATGCTTTATGTGCAGTTCCAAGTAAAAACTCATACCCTGGCATCACATTAGCTTCGACACCCGGTGCATCCAGGATTTGACGAAGATGCAGCTGTGCACGCGAGGAACCTTGTGTTCCCTGTGACGCACCAATGATCATCACAGGTTTTCCAGCCAGCGGATGGATTTCAAAGCTCAACCATTCAAGCAGACTCTTAAGGGATGAAGGGATGGAATGGTTATACTCTGGAGTCGCTATAATAACACCATCACTTGCGATAATTTTTTCATTAAACGATTGTATAATTGCACTGTTTGTTTGGTTATCGGACTGATTAAACATCGGAACATCTGTAATATCGAGGATTTCAATGGCTGCTCTGGACTCAAAATGCTTTTGCATGAACTGAAGCAGTTTGCGATTATACGATTTCTTTGCATTTGTGCCAACGATCGCTATGATTTTCATTGTGATTAGCCCCCTACTCTTGCCAGGAAAATTTTTTCGTTTTTCTCTTCAACGTCCTTTTGGACAGCAGTTCCATGGTGATCTCCGTAAACAAAACAAACTCCCTGAAGATTTCTTCCAGCTCCGCTACTTTGTCAGCGTCCATGAGATTACCACTGCTATCAAATGCACGCTGTGATTTTCCCAAAAGAAACTCGCTGCTAGGCATCATTCTTGCACCAAGCTCAGGCGAATCCAGGATTTGTCTAAGATGCGCTTGTGCCCTGGAAGAACCCAGTGAGCCGTGTGAAGCACCCACAATCAGAACAGGTTTGTCCTTCAAGGTTTGAGTGGTGTAGCTGATCCATTCCAGCGCACTTTTCAGAACGGCAGGGATCGCATGGTCATACTCAGGAGTAGCGATAATGATACCTTTCGCTTTAGAGATTTGATCTAATAAGTCTTGTATTTTCACAGGAATATCAACTTCAGCATCCTCTAATTCATCTTTTTCAATGAAAGCAGGCAAATCCTTAATTTCAAACAAGTCAATCTGGGCTTCACTAGCAAAATGCTTTTGCATAAATTGAAGTAACATCCGGTTTGTGGACACATCCGAATTCGTGCCTACGATAGCTAAATAATTCATCATAATCCCCTCTCTGTCATACGAGATGATGTTCGTACATGTCAGACTCGATCTTTCGGCATAACTCTAACATATCAAAGCTCAAATGATCTAATAGTTATTCATTGCGGTTTGATAACTAATTTGTTATAATCACCTCAAATTCAAAGTTTGTTACTTTTTTCACAAAGGGTGAGAAACATGTCTAAGTTAGAATCTCAAGATATCTTGTGTTACATTGACAGCCTATTGAAATACAGTAACTATAGCCGGGCTGCCCAATCCCTTTACATATCTCAGCCCTACCTCACAAAGGTTATCAAGAAAATCGAAAGTGAGTTGAGCTGTGAGCTAATCACTCGCAACAAACTTCCGTACCGATTAACCGAGCAGGGGAAAATATATTATCAATACCTAACGTCACTCGAACATAGCTACGCCAAGCTTATGAGGGAAATCTCATATGTATCGGATATCGGCAATAAAGTGTTACGGATCGGCATTCTTCCGAGCCTTGGTTCTTATTTAACGCCCCTTTTTTTACCAGCTTTTCTGGAGCTTCATCCTGCTTATCAAATTAATCTTGTCGAGGATTTACCTGAAAAAAATGAGAAACGTCTCCAAAATAATGAGCTGGACTTCTGGATCGGGCAAAATTCAAGCAGTATCTCCCCTAACCTGAACTCTTTTAACTGGGGCAGGCACAGTTACCAAGCCATTATTCCGCGTTGCTGCGAATTATATCAAGAGAATGTTGCAATCATCCCGGAGGGCACGATTGAGATCAGCACCATTTTGAATCAACAGCTTATTCTAACGTCCAAGGGTTCGGCAATCCGAAAACAGATTGATCAATTGCTCAGTGTCTACAAGGTACAGCCTAATATCGTTATGGAGAGCAAAGAAATTTACACGGTACTGAAGCTGGCAAAGCATAATTTAGGTCTGACCTTTGTGCCCGAAAGTATCCATATCAAGGAGTGCCCTTCGGAATACAACATCTATCGAATCCCTTTAGAGAAGATGAGTCTGGATTATTTTATAGCCCATCATGGAGAAAAAAAGCTGAATAGCGTGGATCATGACCTCATCCATACTTTTCTCAGTCACGGACAACAATGTGCAATATAGGAGGCTATCATGAAATCTTTTACGAGAACGATACCGCTCATGGGAACCAACATATCCCTCTATACCGAGGGGACAGATGCTGAAGAACTTGCCGAGGAAGCAGTGAATATGCTCGTCCGTTATGAACAAGTGTTTAGTGCCAACAGTGAGCACTCGCAGCTTGCCATGCTAAAAAAAGAAGCCGCATCACATCCGCTTAGAGTAGACAAGGAACTGTATGATCTTATTAAGATAGGCAAAGAACACAGCCTGAATAAAGATTCATTTTTAAATATTGCGATAGGGCCTTTGATCAAATTGTGGAGAATTGGTTTCCGTGAGGCACAGGTGCCAGAGGATACCGAGATTAAAGCGGTGCTGGAGCTCTTGAATCCTGAACGTATACAGCTCGATGATGAGCAGCAAACGGTACATTTATTAAGAAAAGGCATGGAGATCGACCTTGGAGCTATCGCTAAAGGTTATTTTGCCGATCAAGTGATGGCATTTTTCAAGGAAAATGGAGCTAGCTCTGCTATGGTTGATATGGGCGGCAATGTCTTGGTTCATGGCGATTCTCCCACCGGGTCCAGTCACTGGAAGGTTGGAATCCAAAATCCCTTTTTACCTAGGGGAAATGCAGCAGCACTCGTTAGCATACGGGAGCAATCCGTTGTTACATCAGGAATATACGAGAGAGTTTTAGAGAAGGAAGGGAGTCAGTACCATCATATATTTAACAGCAGAACTGGCTATCCCATCGAAAGTAATATCGCTTCGTTAACGATTATTGCGGATCGATCGCTGGACTGCGATATCTATACGACAGAATTATTCGGGTTAGATGCGCTTTCCATTATTCATAAAGTGAATCAAATGAAACATATCGAGGCTGCCGTCATCACTACTGAGGGTGATCTGGCCTACACCAACAATCTGCAAGGAAGAATTGATCCCGTGAACAGACCTACGACATAAGTGGATATCATCTTTCATCCTACTCACTGATTAAACAGACAAAAAGCGGACGGAAAAAGTTCTTCCGCCCAACTTTATTATCAAAGTACATCAATAGCAACTGCCCTATACTAACGTGTCTACCTCAAACCCAACACCTTATAGATCATCACTGCTGCTTCTGCACGGCTGGCATTTTTCTTTGGTGCAAACTCATCGTTACCTACACCGTTTATGATGCCTGCTCTCTGAATTGCCTCTACCGCTTGCTTTGCATAGTTTGCGATGTTTGCTTCATCCTTGAAGGCTGTAGCTTCACCACTTGCTAACGCTAGTTGCTTCATTTGGATCGCCTTGTATACCATAACCGCCATATCTTCTCGCGTGATGTTCTCATGAACTCCGAATGTTCCATCCGGTTTCCCATTCACAATCCCCAGCTTCTGCGCGGTTGCGATATTTCCGTGATACCATTCTCCTTGCTTCACATCACTAAAACTTGTCGATGCTCTCTCATCCGATAACTCCAACATATTCATCAGCATGGTGATGAATTCTGCTCTTGTCACTTGACCATTTGGATTAAACTCGCCGTCGCCTATACCCTTCACAATACCTCTTGCTCCCAATCCCGAGATCGCCTCCTTCGCCCAGTCTTGGGTCACATCCTTAAAGCTCGTTGCAACATAAGCTACCGTATACTTGCCTGGATACGTTGGCTTGAACTCTACTTTTCCTGTCGCTGCATTGAATTTACCATTCGTCACCACTCTTAGCTCACCGTTGTCCTTCACATCGTATACAATGACGTTGTTTGGATTTTCGGAAGCCTTTAATGTGTATGGCAATGCAATCACGAGATCATCTCTGCCATCAAACTCCGTAAGTTTCTTACCATCCATCGTTAGCTCGATATCGTATACGACCTCACCGGTTAGCCCAGCTTGTGCACTAGCTGGCAGTTGATTAGCTGTTATTTTCTTAATCGACAATCCTAACGTTTTCCCCGCTCTTGTTCCTGTTCCGAGCAGTTCGGTTGCCACGGTTACAACTGCAGAGCCTGTGTTGATCTCGATGCGATCTACCGTAGAAGATCCACTTGTTAAACGCGGATCTACTGCTAGCTCAATCATTAGCCCGTTCAAGCTTTCATCAGCTTCGACTCGCACCCGCAGCTCACCGCCTGTCGTTTGATCAAGCGCACGCTTCACCGTATCCGCACTTAACTTCACGTTAGAAGCACCGCTATCACTTACGACTGGCTTAATGTTTATTTGACCGTTGTCCGTGACTACTGGCTCACTTCCACCTGGAGTTGGTGGGGCTGTAGGTGCAGGGATTTTACCGCCACCACTTCCATCCCCACTGCTTGGTGCTTGTGGTATCCCATCAATCGATGGTGTTACCGTTACCGTAGCGCTGGATGATAACCCGCCATCTACTGTAGTTACTGTAATGCTTGCTGTTCCTGGTGCCACAGCTTTTACTTGACCTGTCGCACTTACTGTGGCCACAGCTGGATTACTGGAACTCCATCTTACTGCTTTTTTCGTTGCATTAGCTGGTAATACGGTAGCTGTCAATTGCCCTGATTGACCTTCTACGATGGACAATGTCGTTTTGTCCAAGCTAATTCCGCTAACCGTTACGTTCTTCCCACTGAGTGCATCATACTCACTTTGTGTAATTGGAATTACCGTTCCGTGACGAGGACTAGCGGGTAAGTTGTAGTTAGAAGATAATGTCCAGACACCTGATGCAAGATTGGTTGTCTCGAATGGAACATAACCTCTTCCACCAAACTCATCTACGAATAAATACCATTTTTCATCTGTATTCGATTTGAAGATCGTTGGACCCTCAACCCATTTGATGTTACCCACACCTTGATTAATCATCTTGAAGCTTGGATCTAGGATCGAGTCACCCACCTCTTGAAAGATCATCTTGCCAAATGGAGTAGAAGCTCCATTGTCTTGCTCATCCTTCGTAAAACGATACACTTTTCCATCATGCTCAATCATCGTTGTGTCAATGATGGAATATCCATAATCCAAATATACTTGCGGTTCAGTAAACGTATAGAAATCTCTAGTCTTGCTATACATCATTTTTTGATATGCACTGCCTGTATGGGATGCATCATCAAACATTCTTGATGCCCAGAACACGATATATTCACCTGTTGTCTTGTCATACATAATTTCTGGTGCCCATGTATTACCCGCTTCTTCCGGTGCAACCTCTACCATGCGTTGATCTGTCCAGTTGACCAGATCATTCGATTCCCACACCATAATGGAACGACTGCCCCATGTCTGTGCTCTCCCCCAGTTACCATTGCCGTTAATTTTCAGATCGGTAGCGATCATGTAGAACTTGTCACCTTCAGGCGAACGAATAATGAACGGATCACGTACCCCTTTCTCCCCTAAGGTAGAGGTCAATACAGGTTTACCATCATTCAATTCTCGCCAGTTCAACGGATCATTGCCGTTACTTAGTGCAAAGTGAACTTGCTCGCCTGTTGAAGTACCTTCTCCAGTGAAATATGTGAAGAAGTATCCCGCATAATTTTCATCAGCTGGCCGTTCCTTGACCTTCGCAATAAATTCCTTCGTAGTGGATGCTGAATTTAACTTAATCGTAGCTGTAAGCTTCACGTCTATATCTCCACTACCGTGCGCCGGACGTTGTACTTCACCAGTCACTGAAACGATGTTTGGTTGAACTGAAGCCCACGTAATCGTTGTTCCATATAGTCCAGATGCAGGTAATGAGATGTGACCTCTTACATCAGTAATGTTATGAACGACTAGTGCTGCTTTTGCTTCATCTACAGCAGTGGCATCGTTCGGTAATGCCTTAACCGTCAACTGAAAAGTTTTGTTGACTGTCTCTGTACCATCTGTAAATACTGCTGTTAACGTTACAACTTGATCACCCGTTGCGTTAGCTGGTCTGGTTACAGCACCTGTAGTTGAGATGACATTACCCTTATCTGAAGTCCAGCTTATTGTTGTGCCATAAGCACCTGATGTTGGCAAGGTTACATTGCTTATAATCGTATCTTTTGATGCATTAGAAGCAAGAAGATCATGAATCGTTAATTTCTCCGTCGCAGCTGCTACCAGCATGCCCTCCATTTTAGCAATCTTCTGATCCGCACGAGCCTTAAGTGATGTAATATCTGCAGCCGTCATCGCGCCATCATAGATTTGGAAGTCTGCGATCAACCCGCCGAAGTATGGATCAGCTGTATAGAATGACTTACCGATGGTTCCACTACTGCCTAAAGTATTTTTTATTTGTTCTAGCGTCATTCCATTCGTTGAGCCTGCTGCAACAGCAACACCATCAATATAAAGCGTTAGTGTACCATCTGTACCTGAAACAACAGTCGTAACTACTTTCCATTCATTGTTCTTTAAGCCCGTGGTAGAAGTTGAAGACTCATTATTCCATGCATTCGTCGCGATACCTAGGCGAGCTAGACCGTTAGCGTTATAACGTGGTGTGAAATACGTATAGTGCGTATTATTGTCTGGTCTTCCTAATGCATATAACCACTCCGCAGCGTTTTTACCGCTCCAGTTCACAATGGATGAAACGGTCATATCTGTTAATCCATCGAGAACTCCTGGTGGTAGCTCTACATAAGAGTTAGTTGTGCCACCAGTAAAGCTCAGCACACCAGCATCTTCTGTACGAATCCATTCTGCCTTAGACGGATTCATCCATTTACCGTTGAAGTTACCTGTTTGGTCAATAACCGTCGCATTCGCACCATCGATATCATTCATATCGTAGTGTAGAATGAGCTCTGCCCCGGATGGCTGCTCTACTGGAGGAGTAACGTCTTCATCCGCTAATGTTGCAATCTCTTCACCGGATAATGCACGATTATAAATACGGAAATCATCCAATTTACCATCAAATAGACTATGAGAGCCGTTTCTCGATTTACCAATATAATTCATCGTTGTTTCCAGTAACATTCTCGGCTCCACGTTAAATGTCGAGCTACGTTTAACCTCTTGACCATTTACATACAAGACTGCATCAAATTCATCCATTGTCATGGCAACATGTTGCCAAGTCTTCGTTGGTAATAGTCCAGAATTTCTCACTGCATATTTATAATCTGACCCTAGTTTCGTGCTGTCATTGCTAAATTTCTCAGTAAAAGGGGTTACGACAGCAAACTCTAAACTACCTGAATCCCCTTGTGTACTCAAGTACATGGTATTGCGATTTACCTGTCTACCTGTTTCGGAAGCAAAATCAAATATTCTTTGATTGGATTGATTTCGGTCCATTTGAACCCATGTAGAGAACGTAGCCTTCTCCAGATTCAAGGATTGAATCAAGTGATCTGGCAGCTTCACATATCCTGTTGACCCATTAAGCTCTAGTGCACCACCCGTTTTACCGATACGATCCTCTTCATTAATCGTTGCTCCACCTACCAGTGTCGCATGATGGCCACTCCCCGAAATGTCGTTCAGCGTTGTACCATTCACTGTATCTGCATCAAATGAGTAATGTACAACCGGGTCTGATGATGGTGCTGGTCCTTGCAATGCATACTTCTCTTGCAGAGCATTATACTCTGCACGTGTGATTGGAATCACCGTTCCATGTCGTGGTCCTGGCGGAAGTGCATATTGATCACTACTTAACACATTGTTCATATATTGCGTACTACTATCGAGATCTGTAGTATATCGTACATGATATGGCCATGAATCAAGGAACAGATACCATTTGTCTTTATGAATATCTTTAAAAATCGTTTGCCCTTCGTTATTTCCATTTTTTCCGATCAAGCCAAGTTTATGATCACGTGTACCCGGAACAGCTTCGTATTGAAGGCCGTTTGCAGCAATACCATCCTTGTCATAATAGAAAGTTGGTGCTTTCTCCACATACACTTTCGTATTCACTTCTGATTTGGTGAAGCGATACAACATCTGATCATGCTCAATAAACGTTGTATCAATGGTTGGAAGTGACTCATCAATCATGACCTTTGGCTCTGAAAAGTTGTAGAAATCTCGTGTTGTTGCGTAGTACATCACATTATACTGACCTTCCGGTCTTCCGTTATAATCACCGTATGTCTCTGTGTTTTTCATCGACGATGCCCAAAATACGATATACTCTCCAGTTACCGGATCATAGATCGCTTCTGGTGCCCACGTATTTCCTCCCGTCTTGGGAGCAACCTTGATCATTCGCTGCTCGCTCCAGTTAACGAGATCCTCTGACTCCCAAACCATCATGTAATGACTGCCCGTAATTTGAGCCTGGTCGAAATTGGTACTTTCACCCATTTTCAAATCGGTTGCCAGCATATAGAATTTATCACCTTCTGCTGACCGAATAACGAATGGATCACGAAGTCCTTTTTCACCCATATCCGATTGAAGGATCGACTTCCCATTATTCAGCGCTTTCCAGAACAATGGATCTTCAGCTGTAGCGAAGGAGATCTCTTCCCCACCCTCATATTCACCTGTAAAGTACGCAAAGAAGTACGCATCAGGCTGTACTGGCGCAGCTGCTTTTTTAATCGTGACGTTAAAAGTACGCTCTTTAGAAGCTGTACCATTCGTAATTGTAGCGATTAGCGTAACGGGTATATCCGTAGCTTGACGGCTTACCCAGCCTAACTGTGTAGAGTTACCAGCCGCTTCAGCCGTTCCTTTAACAACCGTCGGTCTGCTAGATGTCCATGTAATGCTGGAGCCTTGTTCACCTGTAGTTACAAGACGTACGTTACCTTTTACGTTGTCCGCATTGTAAATCTCTAATTGTTCAGCATCCAGATCAACCTTCTGCTCGTCATCGAATTGCTTCAAGATCGTAACAGGGAATATAGCCTTTGTAGATACTCCTTGATACGTTAAAGTGGCCGTAAGCTCTGCTTGAACATCACTGGATTGAGCATTTGGCCGTTCTACAGTACCACTGTCAGAGATAACCGTAGGATGGCTGGAACTCCAAGTGATGTTTACGCCGTTTTTACCGCTTGTCGGTAAGTTAACATTTCTCGTTATCTTGTCAGCACTCTGATCTGCTTCGTCTAAGTAACGATCTATGCTAAGTTGATTCGCTGCATCATCAACAGTAAGCTGACGTATTCGCGAGATGTGAGTTGCTGCTTCTTGTTGTTGATATAACTCGCCCATTTCTTGCTCCGTCAACGCACGATCATATACTCGGAAATCAGCCACGCTACCTTGAAGATACGGATCATTCGAGAAGATGGACTTACCGATAAAACCAGAGAACGTAGCATCCGGATTAATAATGTCTGACAGCTTTAGTCCATTCGCATTACCAGAAGCAACCTTATTTCCATCAACGAATAACGTGATCCTGTTGCTAGCTTCGGATAAGGACACCGTCACATGTTTCCACTGTCCACCGATCAGGTTGGAGTTTGCGCCACCTGTAACTAATGCTTCATTCGGCCAGCCATTTTTGGAGATACCTGTTGCGATCATATTACCTGATCCACTACCGTGACGTGGGGTTACGAAAAAATATTTGTTCGTTTCCGGTGTTAACACCGTACCCAAACCGAAAATCCAGCGATTTGTACCATCATTCGTCCAGTTCACGATGGAAGATACGGTAATCTCATTCAGACCTTCTAAAAGATCTAGTCCATTGGACCCCTTAGGAATCTCAACATATCCACTATTCGATGTAGAGCTTCCACCATTGAAGGAAATAAAGCCAACTTCACGATTTGAAATGAATTGTCCATTATTTGGATTTTTAAATATCCCATCAAATGTAACTGCCTTGTTGGCCACATCCTTTAGCACGAGTTGACCGTCTACTTCTGCAGTCGTTTTCATGTTGTAATGAAGAAGCAGATCATCGTTTAGCAACTTGTCTTGAACGGTAGTCTGCTCTATAGAGGCATCCTTAGGCAGTAAGGTAATGATGAACTCCTTCGTTGCCTGGCTTCCACCTAGAGAAATGGTTGCAGTTAACGTCACTTGTTGCTCCGTTTCTCGTAAGGTCACTTCCCCAGTTGCACTAACAGCACTTTCATCACTGGAAGTCCATGATATCGATGCGCCATACTTATTGGTAGAAGGAAGTGCAAGAGATTCTGTCACGGCAGATATATCACCTAACGTTAGCTCTATTTTGCCTTGTTGTACTTGCTTTTCATCGAGCGATTGTTGATATACACCAGCAATATCTTCACCACTTAGTGCCTCTCCGTAAATTCTTAAATCTTGAAAGCTGCCTGCAAAAGTAGCATCCCCTAGATAATTGGAGCGACCAATGTAAGCTTGCAAATCCGTACCAAAGCTTGCTGTTGTCTTCTCTTTGTCGGCCATGCCTACACTAACCCCGTTAATGTAACCTGTAATAGAGCGTTCTGTAATGACCGTTGTATAGTGAACCCATTGACCTCCGTACTGTGACGTTGAAGTGCCTGATACGCCTACCTCAGTCGTCCAAGGCTGGTCAACATTATTGCTATTCGTAAATACTGATTTAAAATCACCACTTGGATTCGATGGATTCAACATCCAGTAATTCGTTGGCAAGTTATTGCCAGCTGCTGGCGTACCGTAGAATAATGCGGAGTAGTTCCCGCTCCCCGTGTTGCTCTTGATCCATACAGAAATCGTTGTATTTTCTTGATGATCAAACAAACCAGTAGGAAGCTGAACGTAGTTCGTATTACTATCTGTTCCCCCAGGTAGAGTGAGACCATCAGCATACGTAATGTTTCCTACAGCCGTTCCATGCTTTTCATTACCTGATATATCCTGTACATCCTCAAGCAGTGGATAATGCGCCAACATCGTTGGTGTTATAGGGTCCGCTGAAGCTTGATTGTCAAATGGCGTGACAAGTCTTAAACAGTTACTGAAGGTCAAAAGTAAAGCTAACGTTATGATTGTAATTCGCTTTCGCATAGCATTCTCCCCTTCGTTTAATATTCAGATGCATACAACCCATAGCTCACCTTTAAACCAAGACCACCTCGCTCAAAGAGATAGAGATCCCTTCTATAATGAATGCGCTTACATTTCTTATCATATTACGTCTTCAACGATTTCAATTCAATGTACTATCATGTTAATAACGTGCACTTTTTTATTGCAATTTGAAATTTGACGTGAACTGCACCACTATCCCTATATTTTGAAGTAATCGTTTTCATTCCATAAATACACTAGGTTTAAAATAAAGGATTGAAGCCCTGATAAACATAATATATATAGTTGGGCGCTTGTAAAACGCTTCCAAATATGGTGCTGGTGAAACCATGAGCGCACCGGATCAAAAAATAAGGAGGATTGCAATCTATGCCAAAACGATTTAGAAAAATGCTCGCGTTCCTTTGCTGCTTGATCATGGTGGCCTCGCTAATGCCTACGAGCTACGCTGCCGCCACTGACAACATTGAGAACGCAGAAGCGAATGAAACACCCACCGCCATTTTTGGAACTCCCGAACTCGGGTCCAACGATCCCCTCTGGGACCAAACCATGGAGCATCATATCAACAAAAGCACGGTACCCACCGACCCCAGACCCCATGCCACGGGCACAGCAAGAATCCTTTGGGATCATGACTACCTGTATGCCCGCGTAGTTGTGAATGACAGTAATCTATATCAGGGAGCTGGCGCAGATCACCGGTATGACAGCCTGGAGTTTTATGTGGGTACCGGAACCAGCGGCTCAAACCAATGGCGCGTCAGCTCGACGGGTGTGTTTTCAGGGCAGGCCGCTCCAGGCAGGGCTGCATGGACCCAGATCACGGAAACCGGATATATTGTGGAGATGAGAATACCCAAAAGAAATTTGACCTTTGAGGAGGGAAAGCTTACCTTCGAGGTTTACATCAATAACTCAACAGAAAACGGTGCTGACCGCTATGAAGTCGTTTCCAGTTTTGGAGTTCCTGACGCGGCTTATAGCAGCTCTGATTCATTTACAGACAGCCTGCAGCTCATTTTAGCCAATGAAGTGGACACCAGATTTTCAATCACCGCCACTGCAGGACCGGGCGGCTCAATCATGTCGAACCCACCCGGCGATGTGCTGAGAGTAGATCGGGGCTCTAACAAAGAAATTATGTTTACCCCCGATTACGGCAAAATTGTGGATACTGTAACGGTAGACGGCGAGACCGTGACTCTATCTGCTGGCACGTATACCTTTACGAATATTGAGGCTAACCATACCATTCATGTGACATTCAAAAACGATCCGGACGCGGGGATACTTCCCTTTATCGTATGGAATGACAACTTTGCCAGTGGCGAGTACACAACGGCTGTTATCATTGATTTAGGCGAGGGGAAGTCGGCGTTAGGCTCCGCGCTTAATCCGGACTTGTTTGCCTTATCGGCTAGGAACACGACCCTGAACGGCGAAGCGGTTACCTTTGAAGGACCACGCAAGATCACAAGGGTGTATGCTAACGATGAACCAAAGGTACGCGGCTATGTCGGGCCGATTAGCAATTCACCAGATTATCAGGACGGACTGGCGAGCGGTCGTTACATCGTTGTTGAGTCTGAATTTTATTCGGAGAGCGGCGGCAGCACAACGCTGGATGGTAGCAGTAACTCGACAAAGCAGGTTTACACTCTTGTCCAAAAGGGTGAGATCGTACTGACAGAAGGGAATCCGCTTCACAACGTAGTTTTCGAACAGGAAAAAGTTGTGAATCCGATCCTCGATAAATTTACAACATTCACGGACAATTCGGTCAATCGTTCGCTCTACCTTTACAAGGATGAAGACGGTAACGTGATGAAAGGATTGCCGCTGTATGTATATACCCACGGCATGTCACGCGGCGGCACAAACGCTGCGACAGACCAAAAAGCCGCCATGAAATCCGCCAACGGCTCAGTCGCTTTAATGAAAAAGATGGAGCAAAATCCCGATAAATATGCCAGCCATGTACTGAATATTTCCTATAATGGCATATCTGTTCCCTCCACAGAAAATGTTAAGAAGGTCATAGACGCCCTGATTGCCAGCGGCGAAGTAGACCCTAACCGTGTTTACGCAGCAGGCTTCTCCTGGGGCGGCCAGTATACGAACAACTTAGTTAACAGCTATCCTGGCTTCTTCGCAGCCGCCGCCCCTATGGCCCCGGTAAGCGGTTCACCAAACGCTAAGGACAATGACGCTCACCACAACCTGGCCTACTGGATGTTTTTAAATGCTCATAATGTTGGAAGCTACCAGACGAACCTCAATAACTTCATCAATAACAATATGCCGAAAATGATCAACGCGAGGGCTTCGCGCTTTGAGAGTAATGAGGCACTTACGTGGCCCTACAATCAGTTTGATCAGCCGAATCTGAGGCCGAATCCGGCCAACACACCTGTTCTGGCTGATTATATAGCGCATGAAGTTGAAGCTGCGGTTCTTTACAACCAGATCACTATGGGAAATTGGAGTGTAGCACCTACTGCGCAATCCTCTAACTTGCCAGCTTGGAACAACGACTACACAGATGTATTCGATTGGATGTTCGCGCAGAGAAAACCGGTCGTACCCGATACGCCGAGCAGCTTCAAGGCGACAGCGGGTGACGGACAGGTCACATTGAGTTGGACTACTCCTGCTGACGATGGTGGCAGCGTGATATTGGGCTACAAGGTATGGTATGGCAATATAACACCGATTACATTGGATGCGGCGAAGAACAAGTATACCTTCAACAACCTGACAAACGGCCAAAGCTACAGCTTCAAGATCGTTGCGGTGAACGCGAAGGGAGACGGCGCGGCGATCAGTGTGACGGCGATGCCGACGAAGACGACGACTCCTACCGTACCTGGTTCTGGTGGTACTACAGGCAATACGGGCCACACCGGTAATACAAGCAACGGTGGTAACACACAAAACACCAACAATACGGGCATCGGGGCAGACCCTGGAATGTCGAAATCGACCTACACAGTGAATACACCGAAGGATAAGCCCGCAGTCACTGACAAAAACGGCAACACCACCCTGCCCGGCGGAGGCGAGATTGCGACCAAAGGCGGAACGAAGATTAAGGTACCCGAAGACACAACGATAGACTCAAACGGTCAGGTAACCATTCCGGCAGACAAAAGCGCCGAAGTGACACTACCCGGCGGCAACAGCACAGTGACCATCTCAGGCGGCTCGACGATCGCGAGCGACGGTACGATCACAATAAGCGGCATAGACGCGCATGTGAACCTGCCAAACGGTAATCAAGTGCATATCCACGGGGGATCGATGATACGGAGCGGCGGAGCGGTTGTGGTAGGACCAAGCGGTGCAAGAGTTGAGTTAGACAACGGAATGTCGCTGAACATCCGTGAGGGTACGGAGCTGGCGTTTGATGACGCCACCCCACTGGGCTTCCTCGTGATATCGGGCAATCCTTTCAGGGATGCCAACATGGACGACTGGTTCTACAACGATATAAATTTTGCCTACACATATGATCTTTTCAACGGTACGACGTCTACGACTTTCTCACCGGGCACCGCAATGACGCGTGCCATGTTCGTGCAAGTACTGGCCAATCTTGAGAACGTAAACCTCTCCAGCTACACGAGTTCCCGCTTTAGCGACGTGACGGACGGACAATGGTACACGGCGGCAGCCGAGTGGGCGGCCGAAAAAGGCATAGTCAACGGTACAAACGCAGACCTGTTTGACCCCAATTCACCGATGACTCGTGAGCAGATGCTGGTGATACTTTACAACTACATGAACTACAAGGGCTATGAGATACCTGAAAGCTACTCTAAATCCTTCACGGACGAGAGTGAAATCAGCTCCTGGGCGTTGGAGGCCGTTCAGACGCTGCAAGGCAACGGCATTGTATTAGGCAAACCTGGCAACTTTTTTGCTCCCAAAGCCACCGCCTCCCGCGCCGAAGTAGCCACGATCTTTGTAAGGTTTGTCGAATATCTGGCTAATTGAGAGCGTATACAGAAAATGAAGACCCTTCTGGTTGGACAATATCCGGCCTAAAGTGTACCCCTTGTAAAGGACAATTTTAAAAAAGTTAGGCGACTTCAAGCTGCTGTCTGTATCGTGCAGGCGGCAGCTTGTTTAAGTTCTATTGACCTAAGAATGATTCTTGTGGAGCGTTATCCCAACAGTTTCCTCTACGTGACAAGGATTGACCTAGCCCCATGTTCTTTCCATTAGAAGTTAAGGCTAATGTTCGGACTGATCGGAGTAGTACCATTCGGGCTATGCAAGAGATGATCGGTCCCCGATATCAGATTCGATGGTTTATGGATCTTCAGGCAACGACACCTTAGCATTTCTATTATTGTCACCGGAGCCTGACCTCCAAGGCAATCCATACAAAAAAACGCCATCACATTATGTGATGACGTTTCTCTTTGAATGGAGCCTAGGGGGATCGAACCCTGATCTCATCGCTGCCAACGATGCGATCTCCCACGTAGTTCAGAAACACTACCATTTCCAGCATTTGATAAAAACTGCACGATATCTAGTCTAAACTTGATATCAATACCATCACGCATCACAGTTACAACATCGATTATACTTCTGAGCATAGTCTTCTTTTTCTCATCAGTTTCGTCCTTGAATTTCTCTATCCAGACACTAATACTTTCAGATAGTTCCTTTATGTCATTTAGCTCTGATTTTTTTGTCTGTAAATCAATCTCCAGCTTTCTTACCTCTGAGTCTGTAATTGCTAGTTCGTTTTGTTTTTGCTCTATTAAGTCATTAAGCATTTCGGGTTTAAATGTACTTTTACCCATTATACTTTTTGATATTTCAGACTTCAGAGCATTTATTTCTTCATAACACGATTCAAGTTCTTTATTTTTCTTATCTACGGCTTGTTTAATATAATCAAATTCTTCCTGATTGTAGTCTTTAGCATACTCTCGATAATCCATTTTCTTTAAATAAGAAAGATAGTTATCTACCTCTTCTAAAACTGTATCCTCGATTTTATTTTGGGCATACATTGTTTGACCAGCGCATTCAACCTTTTTGAGTGCTTTACCGCTACATCTATACACTGCTCTTTTCCACTTTTGAATCTCTCCATTTGCCAATGCGTACTTCTTACTATTATATGTAGTAGTAAGTGGTGATCCACAGTTACCGCAGCGAATCATTCCAACAAATAATAATGGACTCTTAGTACTATTTACTCTTGAATAGGTATGGTTTTTTATGTTTTCTACCGATCGAGAACTCCTAAAAGCTTGGACGTAATCAAAATCGTCTTCTGGGATAATTACCAGATGAGTCTGACACTGCTCTGGCATTGTCCATTCACTTTTATCTTTAGTAACAAAAACACCTTCTTTGGATTTTCTCTTTCCGTAAGCAGGATAACCTTTGTATGTTGGATTCTTTAAAATAAAGTTTATTGCTCCAGTATTCCAATTTGAACCTGTAGAAGTTTTAATGCCTCTTTCATTTAAATATTGAGAAATCCTATTGCTCCCATATCCTTGCTCTTTAACCAGATTGAATATTTGCTTAATTACTAGCGCCTGAACTTCATCTATCTCCAACTTCATTAACTCTTTACCCTTTTTATTGATAGATCCAGATTTAACTAATTTGTAGCCAAAAGGAGCCGTCCCCCCTCTAAATATGCCGTCCTCTGCCATTTGCACATGTTTTTCATCAACACGAATTGATGTTTTTCGAGATTCATTATTAGATTGCCAGAATCTAAGGAAATTTGTTATATCATGGCTCTCATCTTTAAATTCTTGTTGACCCTCTTTAACTGACCATACTTCTACACCTTGAGTAGTGAACCATTTGATAAGCATAGGAGTTTCATACGTTCTTCTTCCGAGCCGATCAAACATAAAACACAGCAAGATGTCGTAGTTGCCATTTTCGGCATCATATTTAGCTCTCTGCATTTCATCGCGGTTATCATTAGAAGTCTTATAGCCTGATACACCCTTTTCTACGTATTCTTTTACCAATGTCCAACCTTTGTTGTCAATGAAGTCTGTACACGATCTTCTCTGCATTGGAATATCGTTACCGTCTAGTTGCCCCTTGGTTGAAACTCGATAAAATGTAGCCACACGTAGTTTCCCTGCCATATATTTATCCCTCCAATCGCTCTTATATACTACCATAACTATATATTATTATTGACCTTGAGTAAACAATTATTGACTGTCCCTAATTTAGATGATATATTATTTCTTGTGCCCAACATGGGGCGTTAGTTCAGTGGGAGAACGCTTCGCTGGCAGCGAAGAGGTCAGGGGTTCGACCCCCCTACGCTCCATAAAATAAAGACCCTCTACTTAGGGTCTTTTTGTTTACTTAAATATGTAATGATTCCTATTTCCAAATATAATTGCCACTCTCTTATCTACCTCATCAATATCTACGTTATATTCCTTCTTCGTTTCTCTAATTCGTGTAGCCAAATCTTTCAATGCTTTTCCTACTTCTTCTGGTGTGTTTGTTTTCATTTTTAAATTCTACTCTTTGTTGAACATTACAACACATGTAATAAATTGGAGTTATGTAACCTTCGATTAAACAAGGGAGACGAAATTTCGTCCTCCAAGATGAGTCAAATATGACGCTCCTTTAACTTCTTACCTCTCTTCAATCTTCGCAATTCCGTCAGCTCTTTCTTAATTTGGATTACACGTTCAAGAGATGTGGTTCGATCAACGGATTCGGCAATCAATTTATTGTATATGATATCCAGCTCATTCAGAGGTTTACTTATTTTTCTTGGCTTTATCTTAGGTTGAGTTGGACTCTTCTTGGATCTACATTGCACCGAAGTGATTGGAGAAGAACAACCGATTTCTCTGGTACAGACGGACTGGAACTCCAGACTGCTCTTCTCCCTTTCCCCACTTCACTAATCCTCCAGATTGTCTTTGGACAACAGGGATTTCAGTTCTTTCATGAACATATTGATATCTTTGAACTGGCGGTAAACCGACGCGAAACGGACATACGCCACTTCATCGACTGGAAACAACTGTTCCATCAATAGCTCACCAATCTGACGACTCTCCACTTCAGCATCAGCTGTATTACGCAGGGATTTCTCCACTTCAGATACCATCATCTCCAGCGTCTCAACGGAGACTGGACGTTTCTCACAGGCACGAATAAGCCCGCGAAGAATCTTGTCCCGGCTGAACTCTTCCCGGCTGCCATCTTTCTTGATGACAATCAATGGAGTTTCTTCAATCATCTCAAACGTTGTGAATCTTCGGGCACACTGCTCACACTCCCGGCGACGGCGAATGGATTTCGCTTCGTTGGCCGGACGCGAATCAAGCACTTTGGTACCCATATAACCGCAATAAGGACACTTCAAATCAGATCACTTCCCACGTTTTACTTTTTGCCACATATTCCCTGTACTGATTTTGTAATGAAAACCGCATTGCCGACACATAATACTTTTACCAACCCGCGAGGAGGTGAACAGCAATGGCACAAAGCAACGGAAACTCCAACAACCTGGTGGTAACTAAAGCTTCCGCAGCACTCGAGCAAATGAAATATGAAGTTGCTCAAGAACTCGGAATCAGCATCCCACAAGACGGATACCAAGGTAACATGACTTCTTACGAGAACGGTTCGATCGGTGGATACATCACGAAGCGTCTGGTAACAATTGCAGAACAGCAATTGGCAGGTCAATACCAATAATATCTGCATCGTACTACGTTACACAGAGGAGCATGGAGCGGCCGGTAGATAACCGGCCTGCTCTGTGCTTCTACTTATATACTTAGAACGTATTATATATCTTTACATACTGATTATAATAGTAAATGACCCTTTGTACATAGTGACGCGTCTCACCAAATGGAATATCTTTCACTGTATCGATCGAGCCATCCCATACACCATCTCTAAGCCAACTATTCACTTTGCCTGGACCCGCATTATAAGCAGCGATCATAACCACTTCATTGCCACCGAATTGATCGGACAGATTCCGCAGATACCATGTGCCTAACTGAATATTTCGTTCAGGCTCGTGCTTCAATTCCTCCAGCGAAGTGTCGGGGATTTTGGCTTGTTCCAGTATCCAGTTGGCCGTGTCCGGCATTAGCTGCATAAGCCCAATGGCACCGCGCTTGGATTCCTTGCTTGTCTTGAAATTGGTCTCCACCTTAATGATTGAAGCAATCAGAAACGGATCAACCTCATAGCTCTGAGATTGGGCACGAATCTCTTCCTTATAATGAATTGGATAGAACCATGCCATCCAGTTAGTATTCAGAAATAACACCAGTACAAAGGACACAAACATCAACAGCAGTACACGTTTCTTACGCAATAGTCTCATAACAAACCCTTACGCTGTAGATATGAGTCAATTTGCTGTTCCGTCTCAGTCCATAAACCGCTGTTATCGATGACAATGTCTGCCAGCTTTTTTTTGCGCTCAATATCCATCTGTACATCCATTCGAGCTTCAGCCTGTGCTGCAGTCATTCCATCCCGACTCATCAAGCGATCTCGTTGCACCGATCTTGGGACATATACAACCATAATTTCCTCGAAACCATCCTCCAGACCTGATTCGTAGAGCAAAGGAATATCAGACACCACAAGTTTATCCGGATGTTGCAATTCGTATGCAGCAGCCCGTTCGCGCATCTCTCTTCGGATTGCCGGGTGTGTGATCGCCTCCAGTGCCTTTCGTTCCTCGGGTTGTTCGAAAACAATACTTCCTAGCTTTTTCCGATCCAGTGTTCCATCTTCATTCAGTATGGCTTGTCCAAACCGCTTAACAGCGGCGGCCAACACGGGATGCCCGGGCATCATAACTTCCCGGGCAATAACGTCTGCATCGATGAGCAACGCTCCCTTACTGGCGAGATAGGCGGAAACACTGCTTTTGCCTGTCGCGATCCCGCCGGTTAAGCCTATATTCATCGTTTCACCTCATAACAGCTTCATTATTCCCATAATCATTAACAATAGCGCTGGCAATACAGACAGTCTTCGCATCCAGCGCAGAGCTGAGAATCGCAGGCCAACCTTCATGCCGAGTGACAGAAACGCCCCACTAAACAATGCAATAATAAGTGCTGTCCAGAGTGTAGGGAATCCCAAAAGCGCTGCTCCCAAACCTGCTCCAAACGCATCCAGAGACAGAGCAATACCAAGCCACATCGCTTCTTGGGCAGAGATACTCCCCGAGTTATCCATATCCGCCTTGGAGGGACTGCGAAGGATCTGAATAACAACGCCAAGTTTACGCAGTTCCAATGTAAATACCATTCGTTCCAGTGATCCACTTGAAGCCGACTGCTCCAGATCCAGTGCAAGCACCTGATTCCTGCCCTTTGAATCCGACAGCCTCTCTTGTGCCTCTCCTACCCCAGTCACCGTTGCTTCTGTTCCCTCACCTGTTCCAGTGTCTGTTTCCAGCTGTTCTTTGCCTTGCTTTCGAATAAGCTGCAACAGTGACCAAGCACCAATACCAATCAATATAACGGCTCCCACAATCGAAGCGATATCCGGTGACACCACATGGGACAACAGCACACCTACTTGCATCGACAAGGCAATAACCAATCCCGAACAGATCGAAATAACAGCGATAGATAACAGGGGAATCTTAGTCCTCCGTAACCCATATGTAATCCCGACTCCAAAACCATCTAAACTAAGCGCCAAAGCAAGCGCCAGCAATGAAATAAAATGATGCAGCACCCCGGACTCCTCCTCTGTGCGGTACTTGTGCCAACTGAAGATGCCAGTATGGGTATACGCCCGCTTATTTCTGCCATATCAGTATATGGAGGGAGGAATCCAAGGGTGCTATGATTTCATCATTTCGTTCATTCAGTTCATGTTTAGCAGCTGACAGTTCGGACAAAAATGCGTTCCACGGCCACCAACCACCGTTTTTTCAATTAACGTACCACATGTTGTACAAGGTTCTGATTTTCGTCCATAGATTTTCAGTTGATGCTGGAACATCCCCATCTCACCCTGTCCATTCACATAGGACTTGATGGAAGATCCACCTGCATTCACTGCATCTTGCAACGTAGCCACAATCGCTTCATGGAGCACCGTTAACTGAGCTTCGGTCAGTGTCTTGGCGATGGTCTCGGGATGGATGCCTGCACGAAATAGAGCCTCGTCCACATAAATATTCCCGATACCGACCACATATGCCTGATTTAAAAGTACAGCCTTGATTTTGGTTGTGCGCTTGCCCACCGCCTCGCGGAATGCAGTTACCGTAAAGGCTGGATCAAGCGGCTCCAGTCCCAGCTTCAGCAAAGGTTTGGACACCAGTTCCTCACCTGCATTAAACAAATGCATCGTACCGAACTGGCGCACATCCTTATAACGCAATTCCGTACCATCATTAAAATGGAAGATCACATGTGTATGTTTCTCCACATCTTCATGCTGCTCGTACACACCGTACCTTCCTTCCATCCGCAGATGGGAGACAAGCACCAGCCCGTCCAGCAAAATACGCAAAAACTTGCCGCGGCGCTCCACGCCAATGACGGTATGTCCTGCGAGTTCCATTGCAAATGCATCTATGTCGTCCGGCCGCTGAATAATCCGCGGCAAGCTAACGGTAACATGATCAATCGTTTTGCCCACAATAAGTTGATTCAATGTTCTTCTGACTGTTTCGACTTCCGGTAATTCCGGCATGATGTTCTCACCTCCCCTACATTATAACGGAAGATGGCGCTCAGCGGGACCCTTTTCTTATATCTCAAACATGGAAGGGACTAATGTAAAATACAGGAAAAACCGCGCGGCGCTTGATTTATTTCGCTTCGTACCAGTTATCCCCAAAGCTGACTTCGGCTTTCAGCGGAACCGACAGTTCCAATGCTTTTTCCATAACAGAAGGTACTAACTCTTTCATCAGTTCCAATTCATCCGCAGGCACTTCGAATACAAGTTCATCGTGCACCTGAAGCAACATACGGCTCTTCAACTTGCGTTCCCGCAGCGCTTCATCCATCTGTACCATGGCCAGCTTAATGATATCTGCGGCTGTTCCCTGAATCGGTGTATTCATCGCCGTACGCTCTGCGAAGGAACGCAGATTGAAGTTACTGGCATTAATCTCTGGCAAGTAACGACGTCGTTCCAACAGCGTTTTGACGTAACCATCCTGACGAGCTTCCTTCACAATGTCATCCATATATCGGCGGACACCCTGAAATACTTCAAAATACTGATCTATAAACTGCGCGGCCTCTTTACGTGTAATATGCAGATTCTGGGATAAGCCATAATCACTTATTCCATACACGATACCAAAGTTAACCGCCTTGGCTGAACGACGCATATCCCCATCCACATCTTCAGGCTTCACGCCAAATACATCCGAAGCCGTCTTTGTATGAATATCCATATCGTTGACAAATGCTTCCTTCAAGCGCTCATCGTCCGAAATGTGGGCCAGTACACGCAGTTCAATCTGGGAATAGTCTGCTGCCAAAATGGACCATCCAGGCTCGGAAGGAACAAATACCTTTCGGATTTTGCGACCTTCTTCCATCCGAATCGGAATGTTCTGCAAGTTGGGGAATTGACTGCTAAGTCGTCCCGTTGCAGCAATGGTCTGACGATAATACGTATGCACCTTGCCATCTCGATCAGAAATCTCTTTAAGCAAGCCCTCCACATAAGTGGATTGCAACTTGGCAAGCTGACGATATTGCAGAATATGCTTAACCACATCATTATAAGGAGCCAATTTCTCCAATACTTCCGCATCTGTGGAGTAGCCCGTTTTGGTTTTTTTCACCACTGGCAAGCCCAGTCTGTCGAACAAAATCTCACCCAGTTGCTTCGGCGAATTCAGATTAAATTCTGTCCCTGACAACTTGTAGATTTCAGCCATGAGTCTGCTGATATGCTCTTCGAACTCGCTTCCCAGCGCCTGCAAATCGGCAGTGTTAGCCTTAATACCCTGCTTCTCCATATCTGCCAGAATACGTGACAACGGCATCTCCAGCTCGTGGAAGAGTGAGTTCATCTCATCGCCCGCTAGTGCCTGTTCCTGAAGTGGAATAATCGCTGCGACTGCAGCTGCTTTGCGGCACAGGAAATCACCCAGGATCTCTGCTTCCGGCACCTTGTACTTGGCCCCTTTGCCCATAACCGTGTCATCCTCCACGAGTGATGGCAGACCATACTTGGTCGTGAGTCCACTAATCGTCTGGTTGGATTCTGTTGGATCAAGCAAATAGGCAGCCAGCTGTACATCAAATGATGCACCAGCGAATTCAATACCATGTGCATGAAGGGCCAGGTCTACACGATGAAGATCATACCCGCGCTTCGGTTGCTCTGAGTTACCAAGCCATTCCCGCACTGGAGCCGCAGCCTCGGAATGAAGCAATTCGGGAGATATGAACGTATACGTTCCAGCGGAACCTACAGCAAGTCCAATCAGTTTCGCTTGGTGCGGGTTATCCCCATGTGTCTCCACGTGAAGTACATCAATGGAATCCAGGGAACTGAACAACTCACTTATGTTCTCCTCTGTTGCAATGGAGGACTCTACCTCGGCAGCAGGGATCGCTTCCTGTTCAGAACCAATGCTGCCACTGAACGACAGGCGTTCGAGCAAGGATTTGAATTCCAGCTTGGCCAATGCAGGACCAGCCTGTTCTTCTTTTAATCCAGCGAATTGCATATCCTCCCATGTCTGCTCCAGCGGAACTTCCCGGTGAATCGTCGCGAGTTGTTTGCTCATCCGGGCATCTTCGGCGTGAGCCTCGATCTTCTCTTTCATCTTACCCTTCAGCTCACTTGTGCCGTTCAGCACATCCTCTACGGATCCGAACTGGTGCAGCAGCTTCAACGCTGTTTTCTCTCCAACTCCGGGAATTCCCGGAATATTATCGGACGCATCGCCCATCAGACCTTTGAGATCAATGATTTGCAGCGGCGTCAGACCATAACGCTCCTTAATCTGAGCAGGGTCATACAGTTCAATATCGGTTACCCCTTTACGCGTCAGTCCGATATGTACATGTTCGGAGGCGAGCTGCAGCATATCTTTGTCACCCGATACCACAAGCACCTGTCTGCCCGCATCATCTGCGCGTTTGGTTAACGTCCCGATAATATCATCCGCTTCGAATCCAGCCAGCTCAAACTGAGCGATGCCAAGTCCTTTCAGCAGTTCTTTGAGCAAAGGGAATTGCTCTGACAACTCTGGTGGTGTTTTCTCCCGTCCGCCCTTGTATTCCTGATACCCTTCGTGGCGGAACGTGACTTTGCCTGCATCAAATGCGACCATAACATGTGTAGGCTTATGCTCTTCAAGCAGTCTCAGCAGCATCGTGGTGAAGCCATATACCGCATTGGTATGCAGACCTTTCGAGTTGGTCAGCGGCGGCATTGCAAAAAACGCCCTGTAAATAATGCTATTACCATCTATGAGAATAAACTTGTCCATTCCAGCACCTCGCGTATTATATGGTCAACCTCTTCAAATTACATCTACCCTCATGATACCATACCCACCTGTCACATCAAAAAGAATAGCCTCTTTCACTTCATTTTTAATGGTAAAAAAGAACCTTCTCCACAGCCAGCCTGCACACAGGCTACCCGGGAGAAAGTTCTTCATTTGGTAAGCAATGCTCTTCTATTGATTCAGATCCGGACGTTTACCTGTCACCAGGTATACCGTGCTCTCACCAATGTTGGTTGCATGATCGCCAATTCGTTCAATGTAGCGTCCCACCATCATCAACAACATAGCCTGAGAAGCCTGATTCGGATGCTCCGTCATTAACGTGTAGAGATCACTGATCATGTGGCTGTACAGTTGATCGACCTGATCATCCGTCTGAGCCATTTTATAGGCCAAATCTGTGTTTTCTTTCAGGAAAGATTCGATCGATTCATCAATCATGGATTTCACGATTTCTGCCATTTGCGGGATATCCACCAGAGGTTTAATCAACTTCTGGCCATCCATCCGGAGTGTCACCTTCGCCACGTCGAGAGCAAGATCTCCCATACGCTCCAGATCACTGGAAATTTTGAATGCCACGATAATACGTCTGAGATCCTTCGCCACCGGCTGTTGTGTGATGATCAGTTTGGAGCCAAGTTCCATAATTTTGTCTTCAAGGGCATTCAGATTCGCATCATTCTTGATGATGACCTGAGCTTTCTCCGCGTTCATCGTTTGTAAACTCTCAATAGCACCATCCAATGCTGCTCCTACATGTTCACCCATTTGTTTGAGCAAGATACGCAGCTCTTCAAGCTCCTGATCAAATTCTTTTCTGCGAATCATAGATTTCATGTCCTCCTTATCCATCATCTCCGGGTATGCCGGGATCATTCCAACTCAGCTCGCTTAACCGAACCTTCCGGAGATATAGTCCTCGGTCCGGGAATCTTGCGGTGTGGAGAATAACGTCTCCGTATCAGCTGCCTCCACCACTTCACCATTCAGGAAAAATACCGTACGTCCAGATACCCGTGCTGCCTGGTGCATATTGTGGGTAACCATAACGATCGTGTACTTGTGATGCAGTTCCTTCACCAGTTCCTCAATCTTCAACGTGGAGATCGGGTCGAGTGCAGACGTTGCTTCATCCATCAGCAGGACGTCAGGCTGTACAGCCAGCGCCCGTGCAATACAGAGACGCTGTTGTTGTCCGCCGGACAAACTAAGTGCCGACTTTTTCAATACATCCTTCACTTCATCCCACAGGGCAGCATGGACAAGGCTTTGTTCCACCAACTGATCCAGTTCAGCCTTGTGGGTTACCCCGTGCAAGCGCGGTCCATAAGCCACGTTATCGTATATGGATTTTGGAAAAGGATTCGGTTGTTGAAACACCATGCCAACTCGTTTGCGCAGTGTCTCCACTTCAATCTCATTACTGTAAATGTCAGAGCCATTCAGCATAACCTGTCCTTCCACACGAACACCCGGAATCATGTCATTCATCCGGTTTAACGTGCGAAGCAATGTCGATTTACCACAACCTGACGGCCCGATGAACGCAGTAACGGTTTTTTCCGGCAGATCCATCGATATATTTTTAAGCGCGTGATGCGTATCATAATATAAATTAAGATTTTCAATGTGAATGAGGTCCTTCATGGATGTTCACTTCTCCTTCGCTGCAGGGACACGAAAACTCCCTTTACGTTGAGACCGATACTGATCATCTTTCATCGCTGCTCGGCCATCTTTAATATCCTACCCTTTCATTGTAAAAACAGTATCACTTTCATGTTAACGGAATGTAAAAAAAGACACCCTTAACCTTCATGATCTGCTTGATGGATCATTCTGATTGCTGATGCCTGCCTTATTGAGTGCCTTATTGACTACCTTATAGTTTACTCACTTTTCGAAACCATCTTATCCAGCTTCGTACGAATGTGCTCTGCAACTTCTCCAGCTTTCCCGCCTTCCATGGCGATCTCTTCTGCTATGCGGGACAGATCTCTCACCGCACTGTTCAGTTGTCGGAACGTGGCTCCCCCTGCGCTGACATGCACCGAACTGTCGTCAATCTCCGCTCCGCTTGCCTGAACCAGTTCAACAGTCTGAAGGGTCAATCCACCAATATTCTCCAGCAATGAAGACATGTTGTCCGCAACCTCACGGGTCTGTTTCGCGAGCGCTCGAATCTCACCTGCAACAATCTGGAAACCTCGTCCATATTCACCGGCATGAGCTGCTTCTATGGAAGCATTGAGGGCAAGGAGACCACTCTGATCTGCCAGGGAGCGAATGGAATGTGCCATGCCTGAGCCTGTTTTGATCGAATTCAGCATGTGATCCGCATGTTGTCCTTGACTCTCCATATGCTGATATACCCGGTTATAGGAAGCATCAACGTGCTTCAAACTTTCTTCGCCCTGCTTGGACAATGCCATGATCTCACGGGCTTCATGAACGGTCTGATTCGCTGCATTCACCAGCTTGGTGACTGCAGCGTTGATTCTGGATATCTCCTGTCTGCTCTCGGTCACTGTACGTATGCGCTCTTCCGTAACAGTCTGTTGCAATCTGCGGGAGAGCGACATTACATCACGCATCGTCAGCACACCGAGCAGTCTGTCTTGTTCCGTAACCAGCAGACAATCGTAAAAATGCTGTTCATTCCGTCCAAGTGCGATATCAATAATCGTTGAGGCTTCCACATGAATATCTGCAATAACGGGAGATGTATTCACTACTTGTATGACCGGCTTACGGTAGAATAGATCTGCGGCAAAACGGCCATTTAACATCCGATATAACGTCTCTCGCATTAACAATCCAGTAGGTTTCATCTGCTCATCACAAAGTACAATACATGGGTGCTCCTGATCCTGATTCATCATCGTGGCAGCTTCTCCACAGGTCGTATGGACGCTGGCGACAGGTACCTGACGATAATAATCATGCAAATGGATTAAAGGTTCTTCAGCAACAACCGTTTCTTCTTCACTCAGCTTTATTTCGGATGTTATTAATTCTTCACTATGTAAAACAACATGAGGCTGGTCAGGTTTCACTTCGAGCAACATGGGCATAAATGCGCAATCTCCTTTACGTATTAGCTCCGTCTTGAGATAGATTATGTAGGTATAAAGTATCACCCAGATAAGTCCATGCTACTCCCTCTACGTAAAATAAAATCCTCCTTTATGTTAAACGAACGTAAAATAAAACTCCCCGATCATTGCTAACTTGAATGATGGGGAGTTTTTCTTTTGACAACCAATTTATAACCTACACCACGAATGGAATCAATGTGAACCGATTCCGGGTCCAGCTCCAGCTTTTTACGTAATGAGCTGACGTGAACGTCCACCGTTCGTTGACCTCCAATATAATCGAAGCCCCACACAGCGTTCATCAGATCATCCCTTGTCAGTACCACACCCGGCTTTTTGGCCAAATATAGAAGTACTTCGAACTCTTTCGGACGCAAACTGATGGATTGTCCACCCAGTGTCACTTCATATTTCAGAGGATAAATCTCAAGCTCGCCCAAAATAATTCGTGAGCCATCCTTGTCCTCAAGCTGTGGTAAATCTTCGCCATTGGAATAACGTCTTAATACCGCATCCACTCGGGCTAATAACTCAGATACACCAAACGGTTTGGTAATATAATCATCGGCACCCGATTTCAGTCCCTGTACAACCTCGGCTTCACCGTTCTTGGCCGTCAGAATAATAACCGGTGTACTAACACCCTGTATTCTTAACTTGTTCAGAATGTCCAGACCATTCATGCCCGGAAGCATCAGATCCAGCAAAATGAGATCAAACTCCTGGGACAAGGCCCGATCATATCCTGCAGATCCGTGATCCTCTGCCGTAACGTCGTAACCTTCCTGTGTCAGGTTATACGTGAGTAATCTTGATAATGTAGGTTCATCTTCAATAACTAGCAAACGCTGTGCCATGATACCCCTTCTCTCTTCATAGGTTGTCTGTTGCCACAACACTTTTTCTATCATAGCACTAATTTGTTAACGCGGTGTAAAACAATACAACCTTTTTACATTTTGATACCAGACGCCTACATCTCTTCATCCTGAATGAATGGAAGGATAACCCGGAACGTTGTCCCCATCCCCAGTTCACTCTCTACAGACAATTTGCCATGATGCAGTTCCACCAGATGTTTAACGATGGAAAGTCCAAGGCCTGTGCCCCCTGAATTACGGGATCTGCCTTTATCAACACGATAGAACCGTTCGAAGATTCGCGGCAAATCTTTTTTCGGTATGCCAATTCCTGTATCTGACACTGCAAAGACAACTTCATCATCGTTATCCATCGTCACCTGTAACTTCACTCGTCCACCATCGGGGGTATAATTGATGCCGTTGGATAACAGATTGATGAAGATCTGCTTCATCTTGTCCTCATCCGCTTCAATGTACAGTTCCTCCGGAACATGCATTTCCAGACGAATCTGCTTTTTCTCCGCCACCTTGGACAAGGTACCCAGCACCATTTCAAAGAAAGAGTGTATATGAACAGGTGAGCATTGCAGCGGCGCGCGTTTCGATTCAATTTTGGATAACTCCAGAATATCCCCAATTAGTCGGTTAAGTCGATCTCCTTCATCATAGATGATTTTCAGGAATGAACGCTCCGTCTCCTTATCCTGTACCCCACCGCTTAGCAATGTTTCGGCAAAGCCTTTGACCGCAGCGACAGGTGTCTTAAGCTCATGAGAGACATTGGCGACAAACTCACTGCGCATGGACTCCAATCGGCGGATTGCCGTCACGTCCTGCAACAGGAACAACATGCCTCGATACCCGCCATCATCTTCGGACATCGGTACTCCATCAAGACGGATCAGTTTTTCCTCCGGGTTGAACACACTCACTTCTTCAAACATCCGTTCTTTCAGTGCAACACTCTCTTCAATGGTTCGAGTTAATTCGTAGTGTCTTTTCAATTCAGTATAAGGCTTCCCCGTAACTTTTCCTGCCTGAATACCAAGCATACGCTCCGCTTCCCGATTGACCAGTGCAATGGATTGCCCTGAGTCGATCATGACAATACCTCCGGTCATGTTCGCGAGGACGCTCTGTAGTAACGCTTCATTGTCACGAATCGTCTTCAGTTGAGACTGCAAGCTGTCTGCCATTCCGTTTATCGCAAGCCCCAGCTGTCCGATCTCATCTCTACGCGTTACATCAACTCTGGCATCGTATTCCAGCTTGGTAATCCGATGGGCCACTTTTGTAATATGCTCAATCGGGGAGGTTAATCCACGTGCAACCCGATAACTGACAAACGCAACAATTAAGAACAATAGCCCAAGTGCAGCAAACATAATCATCCAACCACGCTGAAGCCCTTGATCCACAGCCTGTAGACTCATGGATAGACGAATGTACCCATCAAATGTGCCACTCGGCATCTCAATCATGTCACTTTGATCCGAATTAACAGGTAGTGCCACATACAACATGTCCTGTCCCAATGTTTCACTGTAACGTATGGACTGCCCGTATCCATCTCCGACGGCACCCTTTATTTCCTCACGGTTCAAGTGATTATCCATGGATGCCGGATCACTCTCGGAATCTCCGATGACCATACCGTCTTTATTGATAAAGGTGACCCGGGAATCCGTCAGACGATCCAGTTCCAGCGCTCGATCTGAATAATACTTTCGTGTGGCTTCCGAGTTTGGATCACTTGCATCATGGAATGGAAAAGTTGCTTTGAGCAGATTAATCTCGCGCACCATGGTTTGCTCCAATGCGGCTATATGCGTAGTCTTAAACACTCTGCCCATCGTGTATCCAGCCACAATGACGGATACGCCGATCAGCACCATCATAATGATGGCAAGGCGAATTCGGAACGGTCTCATCTATCTCTTCCTTTATGATCAGATTAATATCTAATGAATTGCTCTACATTGAATCCAGTTCAATTCGGTCCCCACGGGTACCCGGATTGGAAATTACGAGAAACTCCACTTCTTCGTTGCTCCGATTCATCATCTGATGCGGCATTCCGGGTGCAATCTCTATTCCTTCATGGGTTACCAGCACAAACGTCTCTCCGTTAAGTTCCATACATGCTTCACCGCTGAGGATGAAAAAAAACTGACGGCTTACCGAATGAACATGTCGTATTTCAGCCGTTCCTGCGGGCATTCGTTCATGAATAATGCTCAGTGTTTTATTTTGAACGAGATGCCAACCGTCGCACTGTGCACCCCATATATAATGTGCTGCATTCTGTTTGCTCATTTTCATATGACTTGTCCCTCCGAGTATAATTGCTCGATCTATCATATCACAGATTAGGGAATTCCCAGTCAGACATGGCCAATAATAAAATATCATAGTTGTATCAACAGAGATGCCGACTTTTGTAAACAGGTGCTAAACCGCATCTTTGACATACATATCCACCTGATATAAAAAAAGACGCACCGCTCAGCCATGCTGAAAGCGATACGCCTCTATATAATCAATCCTATATTTATTCTCATCTATACTGCTTCTAAACGTTCTTAACGTATTATCCGTTCACCACTTCGCCGCCATTCACATGTATCACCTGTCCGCTTACATACGAAGAATCATCTGAAGCTAGATATACATAGGCGGGAGCCAGTTCATCCGGTTGTCCTGGCCGCTTCATTGGCTGCGATGCGCCAAACTCGCTTACTTTTTTCTCATCAAATGTGGATGGAATGAGCGGGGTCCAGATCGGCCCTGGGGCAACGGCATTGACACGAATTCCCTTCTCAATCACATTCATCGATAGCGAACGAGTGAACGAAGTGATTGCTCCTTTGGTAGATGAATAATCAAGCAGGGTCGGACTTCCGCGATAGGCTGTGATGGATGTTGTATTAATAATCGTACTGCCCTTCTTCAGGTGTGGCAGGGCTGCCTGCGTCACATAGAACATGCC
Source organism: Paenibacillus amylolyticus (assembly GCF_050990605.1). Lineage (GTDB taxonomy): Bacteria > Bacillota > Bacilli > Paenibacillales > Paenibacillaceae > Paenibacillus > Paenibacillus amylolyticus_H. The sequence continues at coordinate 1,943,579 of NZ_CP158832.1, read as the reverse complement.
GAAGATATTGGTACGGAATGTACGCTCCAATTGTTCTGGCGTAATATCCTCCAGATTCTGCTGTGGATGCTGTTCCGCTGCGTTATTCACGACAATGTCCAGTTTGCCCAGTTCATCCACTGTCTGCTGAACCGATTTCTTCGCAAAGCCATCATCGCCGATGTCACCTGCAATCAAGATGCACTTGCGTCCTTCTTGTTCGACCTGACGCTTCGTTTCCTTGGCATCTTCGTGCTCGCTCAAGTATACAATTGCGACATCTGCGCCTTCCTTGGCATACGTAACGGCAACAGCACGTCCGATCCCACTGTCACCCCCTGTAATGAGCGCTACCTTATCTGTCAGTTTACCTGCTGCCTTGTATTCAGGCTTTTCAAACTCCGGTCTGGGATGCATCTCCGATTCAATTCCGGGGCGTTGATCCTGGTGCTGTGCTGGCATTGTTTTTTGATTTTGTTGTGTATTGGTTGACATCTAACATTCTCCTCTCAAAATGTGATCATGTTTGGATTACAGAAGACATGGACTCCAACTGTGTCTTTCCTTGTCTTTCGTTCTCTGAAAAAGTCTCATTCTGTAGGATGGCATGAACAGTCCAGATTATTCTTCTGTGATGAGCAGCAACTTAAGCCTCAACGTGCTGTCTCTATCAGCGTCCTACCTTCTATTCGTTATTTACCACTCTCTTCGGATATCAAACAACCGATTTTCTTCAATGCCTGTTTTGCCAAAATTCGAAATTAATTCGAAATTAGACTGTTTCATGACACAAAGTGTATTCCTATGCTGCTTGGGCTGATGTACAATGTACAGTATACTGATGTGCTTTAATTTTCATTTTTACTGGTTTAATCATTCTAACCTAACATGGAGACCTGCCAATGGAATCGCATATTAATTCATATATAACACTCGTAGCCACTTCAGCCGTGCTGAATGTCTTTTTGTGTTTATATACCTATTTCAGAAGATCCGAAATCCCCAGTGCCAAAATATTCATTCTCTACACAGCGGCACTCTCCATATACACTTTTGGTTATGCGATTGAGCTCGCCAGCACCACGCTCCAGCAGATGATGTTTTGGACCACCGTGGAGTATATAGGCATGCCCTTCTCCGCATCTCTTGGCCTCATGTTGATGATAAAGTACACAGGAAAAACGTTATCCAAAAAGGTCACTTCCGCATTGTTTGTAATCCCTTCCATTACACTATGTATGGTAGCAACCAATAATTTTCATCATCTCTTTTATAAGAAAGTATGGCTGAGAGAAGATAGTCCCGTACCTCTAATGGATATCGCAGTAGGTCAATGGTATGTTGTACACGGCGCATTCACGTTTTCTTGTCTGTTGTGTGCCTGCCTCATTCTGATCGGTCAATGGAAACACACCAAGAAGATGTACCGTCGACAATTACTTACACTAATTACTTCACAGATTATTCCTATGGTCGCAGCTTTTCTGTATTTGCTTGGTTTGACCCCAGGCGGGATGGACCCCGTCCCCGTACTCATGTGTATCACATCTGCCATGTATATCTGGGCCATACTATCCTCTCGTCTCCTGACCATCGTACCCATCGCCAAAGACAGTATTTTCGAGAGCATGCGTGAAGGTGTTATTGTACTGGATAGTTCCAATCGACTGGTCGATTACAACAGATCTCTACGTGACATGTTGCCAGAGCTTGATACAACCATGATTGGCCAACCCTTGGATGACATCTGGCTTAATCTTGCTGGAAAGACATTTCCCGTTGAATACGGCAGGGAAGGATTGCAAACCGATCTGTACTGGCAGTTAAACGGAGAGACCGTCTGTTATCAGGTCAGGACATCTTACGTGTATAACAAGGATGCACAGCCTGTGGGCAGTCTGATTATGTTAATCGATATAACGGAACAACGCTTCATGCAAGAACAGCTGAAACAACTGGCTTATTTCGATGGTCTGACCAAAATCTATAATCGCACTCAATTTTTGCATAGAGGACGGGAGATTTTGAGTGAAGCTCAGCTTACTCCTCAACCTGTCTCATTTATTTTATTTGATATTGATTACTTTAAACGCATCAACGATACCTACGGGCATGATGTTGGCGATCAGGCCATCATTCATGTGGTCTCTGTTTGTAATCGTTATTTAAGCCCTGAGATGTTGTTCGCCCGTTATGGAGGAGAAGAGTTTGTCATCGCTCTTCCGAATACCTCGCTTCAAGAAGCCGAGAAACTTGCCGAACAACTGAGAGTTGCCTTGTTGAATGACCCCCTGGATGTTAAGGGAGTACCTATTACGCTGACCTCAAGCTTTGGTATTGCCCAGTACAATGGAGGGTCAGATTCGCTAGAGTCCTTGTTACGCGACGCTGATACTGCGCTGTATGAGTCCAAGAGGAATGGTCGAAACGCAGTGCGTGCATATGCTGTGAGTACACCCTAACCCATGTAGACCGTGTCTGATGGAGCATGGACAATGATATGTATGGTAAAGATTGCTGTAGTACCAACTCAAATAAACCAAGCTCCAATAAAAAGGAATGCTGATTCATCTTGGTAATAAGAAAAATAGACAGCCGATGTGGCTGTCTATTTTTCATTCGTTTCCCGTAACGCTATCTTACATATCATTCTGCTTGTCCTAATTACATCTGCAAACGCTTAACCAACAACTAACAATACATCTTCGTAAGGTGGATTAACCGTCCACAACGCACTTAGATCACCTGATTATTCACCATCAGGTACACCATGATCAGCAAGAATACAGCCAGAAGTGTACTGAACATACGGATCTTGCTTTGCTCAGGACCCACATCACGCTTGTTTTTTACACCTTCTGCAGCGAGTCGCAGGGGTTTACCCATAATTCCTCCAATAGCCGCAATAGCCAAGAGCAGAACAACAACGACAGCCATCCAGACATGAGAATACTCACCTTTGGTCATCAGGTAACCACCCGTAAGAAGTTGGATTACAAGTCCATACTGCGCAACTTTGTTCAAAGAACGAAGCGAAGCAAAGGCTCCCTCTTGCGCTGCAGCATTCAAGGTCCGGATTTTACCGACCACAAATGGCAGAATCAAATAGAATCCCATCGCCAGTGCTCCAACAATATGGAGCAGATACATAATCATTGTCAAAATTTTCATCCTCCTTAACATTTTCGGTGTGCTATACATCACATCCCATTATACTGGGGAACTTATCCAAAGAAAAGAAAACCTCCGGGTTTACCGGAGGTTTTCTTTTAGCTTCTGTTCAAAAAGTTTTCAAACTTACAGATTTACTACCGAAATGACGTTGCGAACCGAATCAGCAGATTTATCCAATCCTGCTTTTTCTTCCGTTGTCAGGTCAAGTTCGAATATTTTCTCAATGCCGTTACCACCCAAAATGGTTGGTACACCGAGGAACAGATCATTATAGCCATACTCACCTTCAAGATAAGCGATCACTGGAATGATACGTTTCTTGTCCTTCAAAATTGCTTCGGTCATCTGAACAAGTGAAGCCGCCGGTGCGTAATATGCACTGCCGTTACCAAGCAGATTCACAATCTCACCACCGCCTACACGTGTGCGCTGAACGATGGATTCGATCCGGTCAGCCGGAATGAGCGTATCGATCGGAATGCCTCCCACGCTCGAATAACGAACGAGGGGTACCATATCGTCTCCGTGGCCGCCAAGAACGAATCCACGAACATCTTCGACAGATACGTTCAACTCTTGCGCAATGAAGGTACAATAACGTGCTGTATCCAGAACACCTGACTGACCGATAACACGGTTTTTAGGAAAACCAAGGGTCTGATAAGCAGCATAAGTCATCGCATCCACCGGGTTGCTTAGAATAATGACGATGGAATCAGGGCAATATTTTTTCACATTTTCACAAACGGACTTCACGATACCCGCATTCGTATTGACCAGATCGTCGCGGCTCATACCCGGTTTACGGGCGATACCAGCCGTAATGATTACAATCTCAGAACCTGCAGTATCTTCGTAGTTGGAAGTACCGACGATATGACTGTCAAATCCTTGAACAGGACTTGCTTCCATCATATCGAGTGCTTTCCCCTTCGTCGGGTTCTCCAGTTGAGGAATATCAACCAGTACAACATCCCCGAGTTCTTTTTGGGCAAGCATTAATGCGGTCGTAGCACCGGTAAAACCGGCGCCGACTACTGTGATTTTTTTGCGCTGAATAGTCAAGATTCACATCTCCCCTTACAGGTTTTTAATGATTTGATCCGCGAATTCAGAACATTTCACTTCAGTAGCGCCGTCCATCAGACGTGCAAAGTCATACGTTACTGTTTTATTGTTAATGGATGTTTCCATACCTTTGTAGATCAGATTAGCTGCTTCTTGCCATCCCAAGTGCTCAAGCAACATTACTCCGGACAGAATAACGGAACCAGGGTTCACGACATCTTTGTCCGCGTATTTAGGTGCAGTACCGTGAGTTGCTTCGAAGATGGCATGTCCTGTTACGTAGTTGATGTTCGCTCCAGGAGCGATACCAATTCCGCCAACTTGCGCTGCAAGTGCATCGGACAGATAGTCACCGTTCAGGTTCAATGTTGCGATAACATCAAATTCGCCTGGACGAGTCAATACTTGTTGCAGTGCGATATCGGCAATCGCATCTTTTACGATGATTTTACCAGCATCTTCAGCGGCTTTTTGTGCTGCATTCGCTGCATCTGTACCTTCGTTATCTTTGATGATGTCATATTGTGCCCAAGTGAATACTTTGTCAGCGAACTCTTCTTCAGCCACTTCGTATCCCCAGTTTTTGAAGGCACCTTCGGTAAATTTCATGATATTACCTTTGTGTACCAATGTAACACTCTTACGGTTATGATCAATTGCGTATTGGATTGCTGCACGTACCAAACGCTTGGAACCTTCCGAAGAAACTGGTTTGATACCAATACCGGAAGTCTCAGGGAAACGGATTTTGTTAGCACCCATCTCCTGTTGCAGGAACTGGATCACTTTTTTCACTTCTTCAGAACCTTCAGCATACTCGATTCCTGCATAGATATCTTCCGTATTCTCACGGAAAATGACCATGTCTACCAGCTCAGGACGTTTAACCGGAGAAGGTACGCCGTCGAAATAACGAACAGGACGCAAGCAAGTGTACAGGTCAAGCTCTTGGCGCAGGGCTACGTTCAGGGAACGGATACCGCCACCGATTGGCGTAGTCAATGGTCCTTTGATCGCTACGATATACTCACGAATGGCTTCCAGTGTATCATTCGGCAACCACTCACCGTATGTATCGAATGCTTTTTGTCCAGCAAACACTTCATACCATGCGATTTTTTTGTTGCCATCATAAGCTTTTTCAACAGCTGCATCCAATACACGTTTGGAAGCTTTCCAAATATCACGGCCTGTACCGTCACCTTCGATAAATGGAATGATTGGATTGCTAGGTACTTGAAGTGTACCGTTATCAATTTGGATTTTTTCGCCTTCAGTTGGGTGAGCAAATTTTTCTAATTTCATAGTTAAAATTCCTCCTAGGTTTCGTATATGCAGTATTCATCATACCACTAGTCTTGTTGAGAGAAGGGTCCTGAGAGCTTAAGCCAGTAACACCTCTGCTTTCCAACCCTTCACCTCGTCCATATTATTATACTGTTTTTGCGGCTATTAGCGAAGTTCAATAGAAACGTATTTCTGTTCTGCAGGGCCAGTGTACTCCGCACGTGGACGAATGATGCGATTGTCCGCAAGCTGTTCCAAAATATGCGCAGTCCATCCAGACACACGGCTGATAGCAAAGATCGGAGTGAACAATTCCTGTTCGATCTCCAGTTGGGTATATACAGAAGCAGAATAGAAGTCTACGTTAGGCTTCAGTCCTTTTTGTCCTGTAACCAATTCCTCGATCTTCACAGACATATCATACAAGCGCGTATCATTGTTCATCTCGCCAAGTTCCTTGGACATCTTCTGTAAATGTTTGGCGCGTGGATCACCGTTTTTGTACACCCGATGTCCAAAGCCCATAATCTTTTCACGATTATTCAGTTTTTCCTGAATTGCCGCTTCAAGACGATCAGGCGTACCGATCTCATTCAACATTTTCATAACAGCTTCATTAGCACCGCCATGCAGTGGTCCCTTCAGTGCGCCAATGGCGGAAGTTACACCGGAATAGATATCCGACAGCGTAGCAACCGTTACACGGGCTGCAAATGTTGACGCGTTTAACTCGTGATCCGCATGCAGGACAAGGGCTTGATCCAATGCTTTCACTGCTGTCTCAGATGGTTCTTCACCAGTCATCATATATAAAAAGTTCTCTGCGATGGAAGCGCCTTCTTTTGGAGCCACAGGTTCTTTGCCCTGACGGATGCGGGCGATGGCTGCCACAATCGTTGGCAACTGTGCTTGCAACTTGACCGCTTTGATCTCATTCGCTTCCGTTGTCATCTCATCCGCTTGCTCGTCGTACAATGCAAGTGCAGAGACAGCGGAACGAAGTGCTGCCATGGTACTGACGTTTTTCGGATACAATTGGATTTGTGCAATCAACTCGCTCGGAATCGGCGCGTAATCGCTCAGGCTTTTACGAAGGGATTTCAGTTCATCCGTTGTTGGCAGTTTACCAAACCACAACAAATAGGCAACTTCTTCAAAGCTGGCATGTTCAGCCAAATCGTCGATATCGTAACCACGGTATGTGAGCACACCGTCTACAATAGAACTGATCGAAGAGGTTGTTGCAACGATGCCTTCCAGACCTTTGGTAGCTGTCATATTACATCTCTCCTTTAATAAGCGAAATCAGGAACCATTCCAGAGTGCCATATAAGTGCCAAAATGCACCTATTCTCTTTTTGTAAACATTTTCATTTTAAAATTAACAAATATTTCAAACTGCGGTTTTCCTATCTGTCAATCGGTATTTACTTATAACATCATACTGGATTTTGTCGTTTATGTGAACATGATGAGAGTTCATTCGCACATCAAACTTCTTTATCGGAGTGATAAAGCATTTTTGAAAGCCTTTACAAAAACAAGGTTGACATTTAATGTTTTTTAACCAATCCTGTCGTATGAAGAACTTTCTATTGCTATATTCTGCAATACTAAGGCATACTCTAGGCAAAAGAAAGAATCCCGGTAGAGTAGGTTCAAAAGTCCGCTTTTGAACCTGCTCTGGTAACATCCCGGCGTTTCAAAACCTTGTAAATGCTCTATATTAATTAAGATAGCCATCTATTTCTAATACTGCTTTATGGATCATACATAGGTCGGCTTAATTGAATTAAGGAGAGTTGATGCTTGGATAAAATAATAATGAAACGCCTGCTCCGTGGCTTATGGGTTATCATTGCGGCCATTCTGATCGCCGTTTCCATATACTTGCTGTTCCCGCTTTTGTACCCTTTTGCGATTGCCTGGATTATCGCCTATGCCATGAATCCATTAGTGAAACTGCTTCAGAATCGAGTCCGATTCCCCCGCTGGCTGGCTGTGACTCTTTCATTGATCCTTTATTTTGGAGCCATTGCGGTGGTGCTGTCTGCGGCGGTTACGCGCATGGTAAGAGAAGTCATTTCACTTACGACAAGTTTTGATCTTCATGTTGACGAGATCAAGGACACGTTTGTGCGCTGGACCCAGAATGACACCATTCAAAGTTTGACTGCGCAGATCAATGAATTTTACAAGGAAAATCCCAACTACCAGGAAACCATTAACAGCAATATTAGTAAAACAACCGAAACGGTAGGTACAGCCGTGACCGATCTGGTCACTGGATTTTTCAATATGATTCTGAGTCTCCTGACCTCCCTGCCGAACATGGGCGCAGTATTAATCGTTGTGTTGTTGTCTACGTTCTTCATTAGCAAAAGTTGGACCAGGCACAGCATTACCGTAGCAGGATGGGTGCCCTCTTCCATTCGCAAGCCGATATCCGACATATGGACTGACCTTAAGAAGGCACTGTTCGGATACGCAAGAGCACAATTGATCATGATCTCGATTACAGCACTATTCGTCATGATTGGACTGCTTATATTGCAAGTCAACTCAGCCTTCACCATCGCTCTGATGATTGGTTTGGTCGATCTGCTTCCTTATCTGGGTGTTGGCCTTGTCATGGTACCTTGGGCAGCATACCTCTTTATGAATGGAGATCTGTATCTCGGTATTGGCATCAGTATTATCTATCTGATCTTATTGATTGCCCGTCAGATTATTGAACCGAAGGTACTTGCAAGTAGTGTAGGGCTTGACCCACTCGCCACGTTGGTTGGTATGTTTGTGGGTTTGAAGTTGTTCGGTGTTCTGGGCTTGATTATTGGCCCTGTCAGTCTCGTGATTCTCGATGCGTTCAACCGGGCTAACGTATTACGCGACCTCAGAACGTATATCATCAACGGACGTGTCCGATGAGGCATCATTTTATGAGCACACAGGAAAAATGGAAAAGGCTTCGTTCAACAGAAATGTTTTGTTGAGCGGAGCCTTTTCTTTCTATTATGCATATCAACTGGTGTTTCATTTTGGACGACGATAAAACGTAATTTTGCCACTTTTCATTTTTTTCTCCAGCCATCCCAGGAAGAACAGGCGGTAAACCGGACGTGTTAATGGGAATATCAGTGTAAACCCGATCAGATCGGTTACAAAGCCTGGAATCAAGAGCAAGAAACCTCCGACAAAAATAAAAAGACCATCGACCATTTTTCTTCCAGGTACCTTGCCACTCTCCATTTCGGATTTGGCGTCCACAAGTACTTTTCGCCCTTCAAACTGCAACATTGCTATACCAATCAAGGACGTGAGAATCATGAGAAGCAATGTCTTTCCGGCTCCGATCCCGTCACTCATCAGAATAAAACCAAATAATTCAATCACCGGAATGATTAAGAGTAAAGCCCACATCCATTTTCGCATTGACGTATTACCCCTTTCCCGAAAGCCACACCTTTTCAAGCGCGCTGTATAGCTCAGAGGCTGCCCTATCCAGCCGTACTGGCTTCCAATCCCCATTCACCCATACATGCTGGGTAGAACCTGTAACCAGCCGTTCACCGGGGAGTGATTCATCAGCTAACCATACCCGTTCTCCAATCGCCATATGCTCATCAGGTTCTTCAGACATGCGTCTTATGTCATACTCATAGTTCAGTCGCAAACCACTAAATGCAGCAATACGGGTGAAAATGATAATCTCATCATCATATCGGGCAGGCTTGTGATATTTCACATCCAGTCCGGTTACGGGAAGCAGTAACCCCTGTTCCTCCATTTTACGATATGTATACCCCATTTGGCGAATCATCTCAGTTCGACCGATTTCAAACCAATTCAAATAGTTCGCGTGGTAGACCACGCCCATCTGGTCACTTTCTTGATAGCGTACACGAAGACGTGCCGCATACCAGCTACCATTGCTCTGTTCTCGCACGTGATCAGCCTCCTTCGCTCTAACATTCATACGTGTTACATCGTTGTAAAGTGTCAATAAGATGGAAAAAAAGCAACGGGACAATAAAGCCCCATTGCTTCTTTCCTGTTACTTCTCCATCCAAGACGCTATTAAGCGTTGTTTGGAATTTGGCTTACTTTAATCAGGTTGGTAGAACCGGAACGCCCCAAAGGTACACCTGCTGTGATCACAACCAGGTCTCCTTCTTTAACAAGTCCGGATTTTACGCCGCCTTCAATTGCATTTTCGAACAAAGCATCCGTGGAATCAACCAGTCTTCCTTTGACAGGAGTTACACCCCAAGCCAGAGCCAAACGACGGGAAGTTCTGTCTTCCGTAGTCACAGCGATGATTGGAGATTCTGGACGATACTTGGAAATCATGCGTGCAGTGTGTCCTGATTCAGTTGAAGTGATGATCGCTTTTGCGTTCAAATCTTGAGCTGAAAGGGCAACCGATTGGCTGATTGCTTCAGTAACTGTTGTTTGTTGAGCAACACGTTGTTTCAGATACAACTCTTGGTAAGGCAGAGCAGATTCTGCTTTTTCAGCAATACGGGACATGGTCAGAACGGATTCAACCGGGTATTTACCCGCAGCTGTCTCACCAGACAACATGATTGCGTCCGTACCATCAAAGATTGCATTCGCCACGTCACTTGCTTCCGCACGTGTTGGACGCGGGTTACGTTGCATGGAATCCAGCATTTGTGTAGCTGTGATAACCGGTTTGCCTGCAACGTTACATTTTTCGATCATGCGTTTTTGTACCAATGGTACTTCTTCCGCAGGAATTTCAACACCCAGGTCTCCACGAGCAACCATCAGGCCGTCAGATACTTCGAGGATCTCATCGAGGTTATCGACACCTTGTTGGTTTTCGATTTTGGAGATGATTTGGATATGTCCAGCATTGTGTTTTTCAAGCAATTCACGAATTTCAAGTACGTCACTTGCTTTACGTACAAAAGAAGCCGCGATGAAATCGACACCTTGCTCAATACCAAATACGATATCGTTAGCGTCTTTTTCCGTGATACCCGGCAGAGAAATGGCAACGCCCGGAACGTTAACACCTTTTTTGCTTTTGATCGATCCGCCGTTAACGATACGGCATTTGATCTCGGTGCCTTGCACTTCCACCACGGTCAGTCCGATCAGACCGTCGTCGATCAGAATTGTAGATCCCGGTTCAACATCATTCGGAAGATCTGTATACGTAATGGAAAGACGTTCTTTGGTGCCCAGAATTTCTTCTGTTGTCAAAGTGATGTACTCGTCTTGAACCAATTCGATCGGTTCAACTTCGAGTTTACCTGTCCGAATTTCCGGTCCTTTGGTGTCCAGCAGGATCGCTACTGTTTTGTTCAACTCTTCGCATGCTTGGCGAATCGCAATGATCCGTCCGCCGTGCTCATCGAAATCACCGTGGGAGAAGTTCAGACGGGCCACATTCATACCGGCCATAATCAATTTTTTGGTGTTCTCCAGAGATTCACTGGATGGACCAATGGTACATACAATTTTCGTTTTGCGCATTTTGGGTTTCCTCCGATTTTAAAGGTATTACTCTTTATCTATTTTTCTTTTTCCAACTATTAAATTTACTATACTTTAGCTCATTTGTATAGGAAATTCGTCACATTATTCAGCATTTCCCGACAAATTACTCGCCACATCGACTTCTACAAGCTCTTGAGGAGCTTCAATAGATGCTTGAGGTTCAAACGTGACCGATCCAATTTTACGGAATTTCTCATAACGATCTTGCTTCAGCTGATCCCCGCTCCAGCCCGTCATCTCGTCGAGATGACGGACCAAAGCTTCACTGATGAAAGCAGCAGATGCTTCATAATCCCGATGAGCACCGCCGCGCGGCTCAGGGACGATCTCTTCAATGACTTCCATCTCCAGCAGGTCTTTGGCTGTTATTTTCATTGCTTCAGCCGCCTGATCTGCCTTGGATGCATCCTTCCAGAGAATCGAAGCAGCGCCGTTCGGAGAGATTGCAGAATAGATCGCATGTTCCAGCATCAATACACGATTACCCACAGCCATAGCGAGGGCACCGCCGCTTCCACCTTCGCCGATGACCACAACAATAACAGGAACCGAAAGCTTCGCCATTTCCATCAGGTTGCGAGCAATCGCTTCCGATTGACCTCTCTCTTCTGCAGTATTACCCGGATACGCCCCTTTAGTATCAATAAACGTAATAATAGGACGGCCAAATTTGTTCGCTTGTTTCATCAGACGAAGTCCTTTTCGGAAACCTTCCGGATGAGCGCTGCCGAAAAAGCGGGCGATATTATCCTTTGTGTCTTTCCCCCGCTGTTGTCCGATTACCGTTACTGTCTTTCCATTCAACTTGGCAAGTCCGCCAACAACCGCAAGATCGTCTCCGAACATACGATCACCGTGCAGTTCAATGAAGTCCGTAAATATCAGCTGGATCAGATCCAGCGCCGTTGGGCGTTGCTGATGCCGGGCCAGATGCATTTTCTGAGCTGCCGTTATGCCAGTGTAGATCTCTTCTTCAAGTCTATGATAACGTTCTTCCAGGCGGGCAATCTCGTCCGTGAAGTCGATCCCTTTTTCCTGTCCAAACTGTACGAGTTCATCAATCTTTTTGCGCATCTCAACCAGAGGCGCTTCATATGGCAACTCACCCGCCATTTAGACCCCTCCTTTTTCACTATGCATATCCAGAAGCTTGCCAAGAGTGGCCCGAAGCTCTTTCCGGTGCACAACCATGTCCAACTGACCATGTTGCATATTAAATTCAGCCGTCTGGAAATCATCAGGTAACTTCTGACGGATGGTCTGTTCGATAACGATCCTGCCGGCAAAACCAAATACAGCCCCAGGTTCAGCAATATTAATATCGCCCAGGCTCGCAAAACTTGCCGAGACTCCACCTGTCGTTGGGTCCGTAATGACCGAAATGTACAGCCCGCCCTGTTCATCCAAACGGGATAAAGCTGCGCTTGTTTTGGCCATTTGCATGAGGCTGAGAATACTCTCTTGCATGCGGGCACCACCTGAAGTAGAGAAAATAATCAATGGCAACCGTTTCTCTGTTGCATGCTCAATGGCACGGGTAATTTTCTCCCCTACAACAGAACCCATGCTGCCTGTGAAGAAATCAAAGCTCATGACAGCCACAACTACAGGCAGGCCCTCAATAGTTCCTTCCCCTGTAATTACCGCTTCTTTCAGACCCGATTTCAGACGCTGTTGTTCCAGTTTGTTGCTATACCCGGGAAAGCCAAGTGGATCAACCGATATCATATCAGCATCAAACTCAACAAATCCTTGATCATCAAGTACCATGGCAATACGCTCCATAGCGTTAAGACGCATATGGTAACCACAGGCAGGACATACTTTCAGATTCTTCTCCAATTCCTTGCTATATTGAATGGTGCCGCATTTGCTGCACTTGTTCATAAGCCCTTCAGGTATTTCACGTTTTGGGCGTTCTAGGACTTCCTGGCCTTCGCCGGGAAGTGCACGCTCGGAAGGTATGGTAGCGTACTTCCGTTTCTTCTGGAATATATCTTTGAACACAACTACACCTCTCCAGCCGTTGATTTGATGGCCGCAACCTGCAGAGCGCTGCTTGTGGCAGCTTCATCCGCGTGCTACGGTAAACCGCTTACGACCCACACGCTGCCATGGGCCTTGTCCAGCATTCACAACAAAAAAATCCGCCGGTACAGGGCAAGGATCAGCGGCTTCTGTCAGCACGATTGATGTTACCTGCAATAACCGAAAGATTGTTGCGCCGATGTTTGAATCTATCTTGGTAGGGTCTCCGGGAGCAACCAGGTCGGTCCTTGTCCTAACAAAAAAAGAAGGAAGGACAGCAGCATACAATACATGCAAGTCGATTCCTCTCTCCGCTTACGCGATTAGTCCCTTATGTACCGATGGTACTTCTTCATCTGCCAAGGCACGTCGATGTCGAACGAATCAGGAATGCAGAATGGAATTCAACACTTCCTGGACCTCTTCCAATTCCCCAGAAGGGACGCGAATCTCAAATTGCTGCTTGGATAAACTGATGGGACGGGTCTGTACCAGAAAACCTTCTTCCGAAAGCTTGGTCTTGATCTTGTCCGCAACCTTTGCTGTCGGTGCAATGTAAATCACCGTCCACATGCCTTGTCCGCCCCCTAAGCTAATGTTCAGAGCCCGTATATTGGACTAATGATAACATACCTCACTTTTTTTCTGCAAGAAAGGGTTCGGGACCTTTGGGGAGAATTTGGGATCATGAGGGACATTTGTCCCCCAGGAATAACTCATATGGTTGACGAAATCTTCTTGTTGATACCTCTTTCATAAGCAGCCCCAAGCTTATCAGGGCAGCGTCAGCCGCCCTTGAAGACCTTCATATGAGCCATTAGATTGACCATAGCAGACAAGCATGAAAATACAGGGGGTTAAAGGTCTGAGGGGTATTTTTTGGCTTTAATATTTTTGTGTGCAATCCGGGCAGAAGCCGCAGCGGCCACCCCTGCAACCAGGTCATCCAAAAAGACATGAATGGCTGTTGCATGTTCGTTCAAATCATGAATGACACCTATTTTTTCTTTATCCAGATAACCAAAGCTGGTTAAACCAATCATACCATACACATGAGTAATGCCGAGAGCCAGAGTCTCGTCCACTCCATACAGGGATTCATCCGCTTCCATAATAGCTTGTAACGGTTGGGGCAAGAGTCGTTTCTCCGCAAGTTCGTCGAGAGCAATACCCGTATAGAGCGTATATTGCACCTCTCGTTTCTGCAGAACGGATTTCACGCTGGTTACACAGTCGTCCAAGGTCAGTTCGGGGTGGTACCCTTTTTGCAGACGGTATACAATTGCGGCGATTGCATCAATCTGTACCCCGCGCCGGGCCAGCATGGCTTCTACGATTTCATATGACATATCTCGACCTCCCGCATCAATCCCCCGAGGACCACTCGGTCCTTCGGTGTTCTCAAGTGTATGCAGCAACCTGTTAAAATGTTCATAAAATGTGAGGATGATTGAAATCAGGGACCACGATACAACTATCACAAAAAACCTGTTCAGCATTTAGCCAAACAGGTTTCATATTATTGGAATAAGAACGATCACTTACGAGATAACCGCTTATTTAATTTTGACCGTGCCTTCACCCAGCATCTTCTCCATGTCGGAGAACAGGGCTGGTGATGGCTTAATTCGGTAGGCATCACTCAACGCAAGCAGCTTCTGTTGCTGCTCATAGAAGAGCACCGTCGCCACAGGTCCGGGGTGCTCCTGAAGCAGTTGCTTCAGACGTGCCAGAAGCTCAGGCTTCTCCGCATGCGGGGCAATCTTCACGAACACCCGCTGCTCCACGGCCCGCGGTTCGCGGCTCTGCGCCTGGCTGCCTGCCACCTCGGCGGCACCGCCAGGCCGGGAAGCCGCCGCCGTGGCTGCGCCAGTACCCGCCGCATCGCTGCGCGCACGCTGCCGAGCTTGGCTCCCGATGCTAGCCAGCGGAAGCATCCCCCAGCCTGCGCTGCTGCGCTGCGCTTGGCTCCTGCGGCCCGCTGGCCGCCGCGGCCGAAGCCGACTGCGCCGGGCGCGAAGAGCTGCCTCGCTGCAGGGCTTGACGCCGGTCGCGGCTGCGCAGCTGCTGCTCCAGTGCCGCCGGTGACAACGGCACCACTTCCTCAGCCAGCAGCTTGAACCCTTCGTCCTGCTGCTGCACTTTGGCACGCACGACAAGCAGTTCACCTTTCCCGACATGCTGCTGGCTACGCCGCCATACCTCGGGAAAGAGAACCACTTCACAGCGTTCAATCTGGTCTTCCAGCTCCATGAACGCCATAGCCTTGCCCTGTTTCGTCGTAATCGACTTCACAGACACAACCATACCCGCGGCGACCGTCATCGTGTCGTCTGCCGCCTCAGTCAGCTCCATGATCCGGTCAGCCCCACTCGATTCCAGCACATCTTCATAGTCATCCAGCGGATGCCCGGAGAGATACAAACCTAACAACTCACGCTCCAGCTCCAGTTGCTGCCCTGAGGAATAAGGAGGAATATCCGGATACTCAATCTCCCAGTTTGGCGTCTCAACAAAGTCGAACAATTGAATCTGCAGATCCTCGCGTTCCTTGCGCCATTTCAGAGCCGCTTCAACAGTCTCATCCAGCATCGCGAGCAATTGGGCCCGGTGCCCAGGTAATGTGTCAAAAGCTCCGGCCTGGATCAGCGATTCAATCACACGTTTGTTGCATACACGCAGATCCACACGACGACAAAAATCGAGCAAACTGTCGAATGGTCTCTCCTGCCTTACGATCATAATGCTTTCCATTGCCTGGGTACCGACATTTTTCACAGCAGCCAGACCAAATCGTATTGCACCCGTTAATTTTTTCTCATCCGGATTATCATTAGACACTGCAACGTTCTTCTCCGCAAACGAGAGCTCCCCTTGCTTCGCACGCGAAGAAGACGTCTCTTGTCCTTGGTCATTACCATTTTCCATTGAAGCAGCCGTCACCAATCCCGGCTCCTTTCGGTTGTCGGATGCCTCAGGCATGGATGTCGTTGCCTGCCACTCATATCCGCCACTGTCCTCTTCCGGTCCAGGACCGGGATCATCCGGCAAAGGTGCTTCACCATATTCGGCTTGTCCCGAATGCCCATCATGCTCATGAACGCGATCTTCCCTGAAGGAACTCCCGTTACTGTTCGCTGCGCTGCCAGAGGGCATAAATACAGGTGTAAACAGAATACCACTCTCATTCACATCCGGCGGAAGCACCTCCATATCCATGCGCCGACATTCCACCACGTACTCTGCCACTTTCCGATGACTGCCCATCACGGCTGTTAGCATGGATGCCATAAAATGAACCGGATAATGCGCCTTCAGATAAGCCGTCTGGAACGCAAGCACACCATAAGCAGCGGCATGAGCACGCGGGAAGCCATAATTGGCAAACTTGACAATCATATCATAGACCAGGTCTGCCTCTTCTTCGCTATACCCTTGTTTCAGGCTGCCTTGTACAAAGTGTCCACGCTCCAGATCCAGCACTTCCCGTTTCTTCTTGGAGACCGCTCTGCGGAGCAAGTCTGCCTCACCCAGCGAGAAACCCGCCATCCGGGAGGCTATCTGCATGATCTGTTCCTGATACACGATGATGCCGTACGTATCTTTCAGGATAGGCTCCAGATCCACATGGGGGTAATCCACTTCAATCTGTCCATGC
Source organism: Paenibacillus amylolyticus (assembly GCF_050990605.1). Classification (GTDB taxonomy): domain Bacteria; phylum Bacillota; class Bacilli; order Paenibacillales; family Paenibacillaceae; genus Paenibacillus; species Paenibacillus amylolyticus_H. Next base: position 1,926,856 of record NZ_CP158832.1, on the reverse strand, counting down.
TTGCCCTGAATGTATTTGGATATGAACTCCATCGGACCCGGACGGTACAAGGCAAGTACAGAGATTACATCTTCAAAACTACTTGGCTTCATCTCTTTCAGCACACGGCGTACCCCGGCAGATTCCAGTTGGAATATGCCCATCGTGTCCCCTCGCCCAAGCATCTCGTACGTTAACGCATCATCATCGGGGATAAGGCGGAAATCGGGAATTTCTCCATGTTCCCCAATCCAGCGTACACACCGCTCAATGATCGAGAGGGTACGTAAACCAAGAAAGTCCATCTTAAGCAACCCGATCGACTCCAGGTTTTCCATGGAATACTGGGTTAACGCTGTTCCTTCACTGCCCTCCTGAAGTGGCACCGCATCGGTCAGCGGGTCACGGGAGATAATTACTCCCGCTGCATGCGTCGACGCATGGCGTGGCATACCTTCGACCTTCATCGCCATATCCAGCAGCTCACGTGTCTTAGGCTTGGTTTCATACAGCGCCTTCAGTTCAGGCGTAGCTTCCATGGCCCGCTCGATGTTAATACCAAGCTGCGCCGGAATCAGCTTTGCAGCCTTGTCCACTTCACCATAAGGCACATTCAGTGCCCGTCCAACATCACGTACGGCTGCACGGGCAGCCATCGTTCCAAACGTAATAATCTGGGCGACATGGGCTTTGCCATATTTATGCGCGACATAATCAATGACCTCATCCCGCCGCTCATCGCTGAAGTCAATATCAATATCCGGCATCGAAATCCGCTCGGGATTCAGGAACCGTTCGAAGAGCAGGTTGTATTTCATCGGATCAACATCGGTAATATGCAAAGTGTACGCTACCAGACTTCCTGCCGAGGAGCCCCGCCCTGGTCCAGTAACAATGCCTTGCTTATGCGCATAGGCGATAAAATCCCAAACAATCAGGAAATAATCCGAGAATCCCATGCTGTCGATTATACCCAGCTCATACGCCAATCGTTGTTCGAGTTCGGATCGAAGCACCGCATCTGTCCAACGTGTGGACTGCGCATAACGCTCCTCCATGCCTTCTTCGCACAGCTGACGCAGATACGCCGAAGGGCTGAGTCCATCAGGAAGCGGTCTGTATTCCGGCAAAATAGATTTGCCAAATTCCAGCTTCAACTCACAGGAATCCGCAATGCGGACGGTGTTGGCCAGAGCCTCGGGCACATGAGGAAACAAACGAGCCATCTCTTCTTCACTTTTCAGATAGAGCTGATTGGTTCCAATTCGGAGCCGATTCTCATCATCCACGGTCTTGCCCGTTCCGATACAGATCAGCACATCCTGAAGCTCAGCATCCTCTTCCGACAGATAATGCGCATCATTGGTCGCTACAAGCGGAATCTCAAGTTCAGCAGCCAGTTTGATCAACTGCGGATTTACCCTTTTTTGCTCGGAAAGCCCGTGATCCTGAAGTTCCAGATAGAAGTCGTCACCAAAGATATGTTTGTAGCGTAACGCCGCACGCCTCGCCTCTTCTTCTCGTCCATGCAGCAAATGTTGTGGTACTTCACCACCAAGACACGCACTTAGACAGATAATGCCCTCGTGATGGGCAGCCAGACTTTCCATATCTACACGTGGTTTGTAATGAAAACCTTCGAGATGTCCAATCGAGCACAATTTCATCAGATTACGGTAACCCGTCATATTTTTGGCCAGCAAAATCAAATGATGAATCGGTTGATCCTTGCGGCTCCCCCGCTCTTTGCGGGAACCTGCTGTCATGTATGCCTCGCAACCTATAATCGGCTTGATGCCTCGCTCCATACATGCTTTATAAAAAGGAATTGCACCATACATCACGCCATGGTCGGTCAGCGCAAGTGTCGTCATTCCGAGATCTGCAGCCTTATTCACGAGATCCGGAATACGCGCAGCGCCGTCCAGCAAACTGTATTCGCTGTGAACGTGCAAATGCACAAAAGAACTCATGTTTTTTTCTTCCTTTCCCCGCTAAAGACATCCATTAAAAATCTATAAATAAAGAGCTTATGCTAAACATTGCAAAACGTGTGACTGGAAACAAAAAAAGAGAGGTAACAGATATATCATAATATCTGTACATCTCTTTTTACAAGTCTGGTAGCTTACTATCCCTGTTCATGATGAATCCAGGTAATGAGCTGCTCTGCCGGTTTTCTGCTTACAGGTCGAGAAACAGCATCATCTCGAAGATATCCAAGATGAAGTGTTCCCACCAACCGTTCGCCGGGATTAACCCCTATTTTCGCGGCAAACGTATCCTCCCGATTGTATTCGTTTGTTTTCCACACCAGTCCGATGCGTTCTTCCCAGGCGAGCAATTGCAAATTCTGAATCAGCCCAGCAGCTGCGAGCAAAGCCTCTTCATTTCTCCAACGATCTGTGCCCTGTCGAACCACAACGCACACATGCACCGGCGTGTCTTCACAATAGTCCTTCGTTGCACTCTGGCCAAACTGTTCGAGTTCTTGGGATGTATACGTCGAGAGCACAGCATTACTGAACATTTTGCGACCCTCATTCATGAAAACGATAAAGCGCCATGGCTCTTGTTTGGAATGATACGGAGCCCACACCGCAGCCTCAAGCAATTCGAGCAGCTTATCCTCAGAAACGGACCTGGTGCTGAATGACCTGACTGTCCTCCTTTCACGAATAACGCGCTCCACTGGACCCGAATGCATATTTTTCATCTTAGTGAGTTCTCTCCCTGATTACAGATACAATGTCATCCACTGCTTTCAAAGTAGCAACAGAAGAGAACCCGAAGTTCATCCACTCCTTGTCACCTACCAGATATACTTGATCTTCCTTGACTGCCTTCATTCCTTTCCAGATGTTGCTTTCTTTCATTTCATCAAATAGTTTCTGGGCATTTGTGTTGTCATCGCCACCATCAATTTGGAGAATGATGTGATCAGCCTGGTATTCAGTAAGCAATTCAAGCGAGACCGGCACACTCCCTTCATTTTCAGGGTAGGCCGCTACTGTTTTCAATCCAAGCTCTTTATGAATGACCATACCTCTACTGGACAGTTCACCCATAACATAGCTTTCTTTGGGCATGACTCTTAAATAAATAAACGTCTCGTCTCCTACAAGAGCTTTTAGCTCATCACGAGCAGTCGCAATTCTCTTATCATAATCCTGAATAGCCTGCTCTGCTTCCTTCTGCTTGCCCAGTGCCTCGCCCATATCCTTCAATTCATCTCGCCAGTTATCCCTGTCGGGAAGAAGAACTGTTTTGGCAATCTTGGCGTACTGGTCATATATTTTCTCATCCCGCCATTGAATGATATAACAGACCAGTGGAGTTGAACCCCAGTTGACCAGAAAGGGCGACTGCCCTTTTTCGATTAGAAGCAAGTCATGAGGACGAATTGAGTGGATGCCCTCTTCCAGTCCAACCTCTCCCTCGCCGCTAACTCCAAGGACCAACTCCACGCCAGACACGGCAGCAGACCTCACAGCTACACCTGTGCCGAAGTTATACTTTCCCCTGCGAGCAAGCTGACCTGCACGGCATCTTTCAGCACCATGGTCCAGTCTCTGAATAACAATCCATATTTCGTCTCCAAGTTCATATCTTTATCTCCCCTGCCATACTGTGAGTAACTGTAATCGCACGATACATTTTTATCGACATTTTATCATAACGTTCAGGGGCACGCCCATACAATAGAAGTACAAGCCGCTCCCCCTGTGACAGACCGAAGACAGGAGGTGTGCTGCTAGGTCTGAAAGGGGTGTTGCCAGTGAGCACATTTTTGTCCAAAGCCATTCTTGATTTCTTTATTGCGTTTGGAATCGTGCTGGGCGGCGCGATGATCGGAGGTATTGGAGCAGTGATCTCTCTTCAGCCTCCGACACAGACGATGCTCGATATTTCTGGAAAAATAAAGATATGGGCACTCGCAGCCGCTGTTGGCGGCACAATAGATCCCATGCGTGTCATCGAGAGCAATTTCCTGGATGGTAACCTGTCTCCGGCGGTCAAACAAATCCTGTATCTGATCTCTGCTTTTATGGGCGCACATATGGGAACCGAACTCGTGAAATGGGTGTGCGGCGGAGGCCGGAGCTAATATGATACAGGAACAGCGTTCATGAGAGTTCCACCATTTTCTCGTTACCGCCCGCTGATGCGAATGACCGCTGTGTTTGTTCTGGGAATGATCGCTGGATGTGTCGTCTACAACGGTGTATTCCACCTGAGTTACAATGCGTTGTGGCTGAACAATCAGGAGCTGCAGCTTCAGCTGCATCAGAATGAGGAGGATATCAAAACGCTGAAAAAATACAGTAAACGCCAAACGGTGATCAAGGAAATCAAGGTCCGTGCAGAAGAATCGGATAAGGGGCCAGACGAGGCTTCTCTAAAAGTGATGTTACAGAAGCTCGGAGACGAACTCGAGGTACTTCGGGGCAGAGATGTATTCAACATCGATGAGTATAGCAAAATGACGCGAATAATGCTGAATCAGAAAGTGTACTCGGTCAGGGAAAAGGAGTACACCGTTCAGGTCAAAACGATGCTGGTTATGGAAGGGGTACTGCAAGTTTGGGTACAGATTCGCATGCACGTTCCTGCGTAACAGCAAAAAACTGCCCTTGTCTGCATCTCTCCATGGTACAATAAGGGCAGTAAATGCTTTCCAGAAAAGGAGCTGCGTCTTTGTGTTCATTGATGTACTCAAATATGCTCTAATCGCCATCTTTGCTGTTGCCATGGTTTTTGCAGCGTTGAACAGCATTCGTTCACACAGAAGTTCGGATGCTGCCAGCGCCGGTCTGTACCGTTCGTGGACAAATATCTGGATGGGTGGCATGCTTGTCGTTCTTGCACTGATCCTGATGTTTGTCTTCACGGGCTCAACTTTATCTGTGATTGTGGAAGCGCTGTTTCTGATTATGGGTGCGTACAATGTATTTGCCGGAATACGTAACCGCAGTTATTATGCGCGGCTTCAACAACGGTCCAATAATGGATCAGGTAAAACCTCTGGACAATCTGCATAATTTCGTTATTGTTGTGTCTGCAAAAAGAGAGTACTTCCCTTCATTAAGCGAAGCCAGAACCGCGCGACAGCGCAACTCGGCAGAGCTTCTCGATCAGGGAGTACTCTCTTTGTTTATGCCCGAGGCAACGTACCCAGCTAGGCATGGTCAATCGACTGCAATGTCATTACCGCTTTGCATACCACACTGCCTTCACGGGTAACCACAATGTCCATTTTGCACGTTCGACGGCTGGTTTCCAGAATTAACGGTCGAACCAGGATCTGATCCTCAATCTGTACCGGTCGCACAAAATACGTCGTTACATTATCAACCACATGGTCGTTCCCTGTAACATCCCACGCTGCCCGCCGGCCAGCCTGTGTCATCACATTCAACAGAACACCTTCGGAGATCGTACCCAGATCCGTCGCCATCTGAGGAATGATGAATCCGTGAAATAACAATTCGTTCTGATCACCGCGCTCCTCGGCAAACCCGTTCCAGATCAGATGATCAAACGTCTCTCCAAGTTGTGGCTGCTTCTGTGCATCCCGCATAGCCTGAAGCACTTCCTTACGTGTGACGGACGCAATCAGTTTGCGGTTCCGATCCACGATTGGCAGAAAATCGATGCCTTCCCAGGTCATAATCTGGGCAGCAGAAGCAAGAGATGTCTGCAATGAGGCCGTAATCGGGCGGCGTATCACACATTTCTCAATACTTTGATCTTCTTTCAGCTCACTGACATCCTTCAGACTCACAATCCCGATGACCCGGTTCCATTCATCCACGACCGGGAAGCGGTGTTCCCCCGTCTCCGACACCAGCATATGAAAATCTGCGGCTGAACTGGTGACCTTTAGCACCTGCAAGCGAGGTTTCTGACCAATAATATCTTCAACAAGCATAATTTTTTTCTTAATCAGCCGGTCGAAGATCGCACGGTTAATCATTGAAGCCACCGTGAATGTATCATGTCTGGATGAAATAATCGGTAGCCCAAGCTCGTCCGCCATAATTCTTACTTCACGGCTTGTCCCAAACCCCCCCGTAATCAGCACGCCCGCTCCCTGTTCGAGGGCAAGCGAGTGAGCATCTTCACGGTTGCCCACAATCAGCAGACTCCCAGCGTCAATATATCGGGCCATTGCCTGTTCTTTCATCGCACCGATCACATACTTGTGCAGCGGTTTGGCGAGACCTTCGTTCCCCCCCAGCACATGGCCCTCCACAATCGTCACGACATCAGCAAAGGTCAACTGTTCCGACATGCCCCGAGGTCTCTTCTCAATCCGCACCGTTCCAATTCGTTCCTTGGTCACGACAAGCCCGAAGTTCTCCGCCTCTTTTACCGCACGATATGCTGTCCCTTCACTAACACCCAGCTCCCGCGCCAGTCCACGTACTGATATTTTACTGCCAACCTTCAGTTGTTCAATATGTTGAAGTAACTGTTCATGCTTCGTTACATTCTCTTCTTGTCCGTCCAACTGTACCACCCCCGAAGATGCATCTGTACTATACTGTATCTATTATAACACGGCTTTAGGAAAATAACCCCACCCCTGCCCATTCTCATAGGCAAGTTCGCCATCTGAATTTAATCATCCGATTACCCTCTAATTCTGTATGTACCCCAAAAAGACCGGACCCCTTGTATCAAGGGATTCCGGTCTTCCATGTCCATGTTGGATCTCATATTGTACTTTATACAGACTTGCTCCGCTCTTGCTTGTCCAGCAATTTCATCTCCCACTGCCGCAGCTTCGCCCGGCGAACGGCTTCCAATGCACGCTTCTTCTCTTCATCTACACCGAGAATAAAATGCAGATGCGCACCAACGATTAATAAGGAGAACAGCACCCATACGATGCCAAAAATATTAACCCAGTCCATTCCTCCAGCAAAGGAAATCCGCGGCAGTGCAATGACCAGCATCGACAACGCAATTAGCAGATAGATCACATGTTTTGCCTTTTTTAACCTCTTCACATTCACAGCTCCTTCGTTCTTGATTGACTCTATATGTCTAGTCTATGAACGATAAGGAGCCAATATGAAAGGTTCAGGCAAAAAACAAGACAACCTTTTAGTACGTGTTCATCCTTCGTAATCAAAAGTGGACTTTTTGAACTACCTTTTTACGCTTCAGCGCCACCGTACAGATGACCCAGGCTGTCTGCGATAATTTTGTTCACATCTTCAATGATGACACTGAGACGACGCTCCGCATCAAACAAACGACGGATGTTCAGATTCAAGCTCAGTACTTCAAACAATTTCTCCATTTTTTCCATCTCATCCGGAGCTGGCATATCCCCGCTCATCATGCGTTGTTGCAATTCCATTTGTTGATCGCGGAAGTTATCCAGCATTGCTTTTGCATCCGGATCCGCTTCAATCAGCTTCATCGCGGAAGTAATCTCTTCCACCTCGTTGCTTTCTCTCAGTGCTTTAGCCAAATCATTGGCTTTGTCATAAATATTCACTATTATTCCTCCTCAGATTGGTATGTTCATCCGTGTTAATACACGCTTTTCTCTCCTGTCAAACAAGGGCGATCTGAAACAGGCCATCGATAACCTGCCCCGAATCAAATGCATTTAATCCATATGGGTCAATCACCAAGGGTTATATGTCCTCATATGATGAAGCACATGCCATGTTCAGATGCCGTTCAACTTCGAGATCAGACATCAAGTTGCCGCCCGGAAGGAGATCCGTGATGTCCACTAAAAAAGTAACGATTCAGGTTACCGGCTCGGGCATCCTGCAGGACGACGTCATCATGCTGGGCGAAGGGGTGCTCAAAGCGCTTAAAATCCCTTCAGGAAGGCCGCTTCAGCTGCAATTTGGCTCTTTCCGCCGCGAAGTCACTGTTATTCCGGTTCCAAGGTATGACGGGCTGCGCATCAATCAGACCGTTGCCAGCAAGACCGGTCTCGTTCCACGTTCGGTCCTGAGGGTATCTTATCGTTCAGCCAGCCGTACGCTTCGCCTTGGACCTTACATCAGTGTACTGGTTAGCCAGGATTATCCCGATCAGCCCGATCGGCCCTTTGGCTCCATCACGATGTTCTGTCAAGAACTGGTGAACGCCTGCCGTAAGCGAGGCGCCTATGTATCCTTTTTCACACCGGAGGATATTGGAGCGGTAACGGGTTATATGAAAGGCTGGGTGTATGATGACGGCTGGAAAAAGACTGTTCTGCCTGTAGCAGACGTCGTCAATAACCGGCTAACGTCCCGCAAGCTTGAGAACAAACCTAGCGTACAGCATTTTATGAAAGAAGTAAAATCGCTCTACGGCACGCAAACCTTCAATGAAAAGTTTCTGGACAAAAACGAAGTATTTGATGCACTCAAGTCCATTTCAACGCTTAAACGAGTTCTTCCCGAGTCTCATTTGCTCAAGACGTCCGCCATGCTCAAGACGATGTGCAACCGGCATCCGGTTGTATTTCTGAAGCCCGTACGCGGTTCTTTGGGCAAAGGCATCATCCGGGTCTCACGTCAGACGGACGGAAGTTTCCTGACTCTGGCGACTGGCGTTGGGGGTACCCGGAAACAAACGTATACTTCTCTGGATAAACTGTATGCCAGTATGTCTGGGAAAATGAAAACAACGCGTTACCAGATCCAACAAGGGCTGACTCTCATTGACAACAGTGGCAGACCCGTGGATTTCCGTGCGCTCGTGCAAAAAAACCGTACAGGTAAATGGAGTGTAACCTCCATCGTCGCCCGGATTGCGGGCGGAAGTCACTACGTATCCAATCTGGCACGGGGTGGAAGTCTCAGCACCGTCAAGGATGCTGTTGCCAAAACACAGTTGTCTGGCTCAGCCAAAGCTTCCGCATATGCAGGATTGCACACCGCAGCACTGGATATTGCAAAAGGGATCGAGAGTGCCATCCCTGCTCATTTTGGTGAACTTGGTATTGATCTGGCCATGGACACCACTGGGCGCGTATGGCTGCTCGAAGTTAACTCCAAACCATCCAAGAATGATAATACACCACTGAGCGAGAGCAAGATCCGCCCTTCCGTCAAAGCCATGCTTGAATATTCTACGTACCTGGCGGGTTTTTGAAAAGTTATTCCCTATTGGAAACAAATCTGATAGAGGAGAGGTGCAGCGTAATGTTTCCATCATCTCAGACCAAGACACTGGCCATTCTGGTACGCGCAACCGAAGGCTCACCTCCCTTTGCAGATGAACTTTTCTGCCGTCGTCTCAGTTTGGGGAGCATGCAATACGCCCTTCAGATTATTGTGATCCCGATATCGTATGATGCAGTCCATCTCCCTCTTCAATGGGGATATGCCTATCATCAAGGGAAGTGGAATTCGGTACCTGTTCCTGCAGTCGACCTCATTATGGATCGTTGTCTTCGCCCTATCCCCAGGTACGTCAGGCAACAGCTTAAGGAATGGATACCCACCAACGGCACAGATCAACACCGTTATTGGTCTGCTTCCCTTCCCGGAAAATGGGAGGTACATCGTGTGTTGTCCCGAAATCCTGAATTGCGGTCACAACTTGCTCCCACAACCCGGATCGGATCATATATTCCTTGGGAAACATGGCTGGACCGTTGGCCCAGAGGCCTGTTCTTCAAACCGGTATCCGGGACTCATGGTAAAAATACCTTTCGCCTGTCTCGGGGAGCGAATCCATCCACATGGATCGTGGAGGGGCGTAACGAGGACAATGAACCCTTTTTTCTTACATTCAACCATACCCGGAACGTCTCTTCCTGGCTGGCATCCCATCAGGCTGAGCGTAAGATGATCGTACAGCCATATCTGGAGCTTAGCCATCATGGAAGAGCATTCGACATACGGGCTCTAATGCAAAAGAATGGGCAAGGTCACTGGAAACTTACCGGATGTATGGTACGAGAAGGACCCGAAGGTTCACTCACATCCAATCTTCACGGTGGGGGTAGAGCATATCCTGCCCATTCATATCTGCTCCAGCGATATGGAACGATCCGTACAGAAGCTCTGCTGAAGCACATCCGGCAGACTGCTACGCTTATCCCCACCCTGCTGGAGAGCCGTTTCGGCAGGTTAGCCGAATTGGGGCTTGATTTCGGAGCAGATGCAGAGGGCCAACTCTGGCTAATTGAAGTCAACTCCAAACCAGGCCGCACCTCATTCGCAGAAGCGGGCGATCGACGCATGCATACCCTGACTTATACCCGGCCGCTTGCCTATGCCCGCTATCTGTTGCAACAACATGTTCTCACGGACGTCATTCGTCCAATGAAATTGCCGAATACATCCAGCAAAGCTGGCCTGAAACCCATCCCGATTCACGGCGGCTGAGGCCCGCAGCGCCCGCTTGCCATGGAGCCCAAGGATCTTTTCAGGATAGGAGGATAAATCATGAGTTTGACCTTTTGCAATCTGCATTTCACCAAGCAACCGGATAAAGTGGTTTATGTATCCAACGCTTTAATGAAGAGCCTCAACCTGTCCGGCAAAAAAACGGTGCACCTTCGCTTCGGGCGTGACCGGGTACCTGCAACGATCAAACCAATCAAAAAAGCAGGTAAACATCTGTATCTCGCTTCAGGTATCCGTAATATGATGAACGTCCCCAAACGGGGCAGTATTTATCTCCGGAATTTGCAAAATGATGAGGTCCAGTTAGGTCCACTGATCGGCGTACTCTCTGATGGGCCAGCGACGAGCACTAATCCATTCGGTTCCCGTACTGGTTTCATCAAACAGTTACTCCGTGAAGGCAGCCGAAAATCCTATATTTATGCCTTCACTCCCCGGGATATCAATTGGCAGAATGAGACGGTATCCGGTTTTTTTCTGAATGAAAACGGAAGCTTTACCCGCAAAACGGTACCTCTGCCCGATGTCGTCTACAACCGGTTACCCAGCCGTCGTTCAGATTTCTCACCAGCCATCAACCAACTGCGGGAACGATTTATTCGTCGGAAAATCCCGTTTTTCAACTGGAGCTTCTTCAACAAATCGGATATCTATACATTGCTGGAGAATGAACCGACAGCCGGAAGGTATATCCCTGAATCAATTACCAATCCATCCGTTGAACAGATGAAAGAAATGTTGGAACGCCATCAGTTCGTCTACTATAAACCTACTGCAGGAAGTCTGGGAAACGGGATCTACCGCCTGACTTATTCGCCCAAACGTGGATATTTCGCACGTTATCGCAAAAAAGGTGGTAATGCACTCCTGCGTTTTGGGTCCTTCAACAGTCTGATGCGCATGCTTCAGGGAAGACATGGCAAACAGCTTCGCGGATATGTAGTTCAGCAGGGAATACGTCTAATTGAGATTGATGAATGTCCAATTGATTTCCGTTTTCACATGCACAAAAATGGTAACAATCAATGGGTTGTTGTCGGGATTGGAGCCAAAAAGGCAGGACGTGGCAGCGTCACAACACACATCAAAAATGGCGGCTCCCTAATGACTCCTGAGCAGGCGCTCAGTCGCAACTTCGGCGATCGTGCGGGAGAAGTTCTTCAGCATGCCAAATCCGTCGCTATTACACTGGCCCAGGCGATTGAAACCCAGCACCAGCATCTGATTGGTGAGATTGGCTTTGATCTGGGCATTGATCAGGAGGAACATGTATGGATGTTCGAAGCGAACGCCAAACCCGGGCGCTCCATTTTCCGTCACCCTTCACTCCGGTTGGAGGGCAAATCGTCGGTGGAGCACATCTTGGAACACTGCCTGTATTTGAGCAAGTTCCGGAAGAAGGAAGAGATTTGATGAGCATTCATGATGATTTCAAACCTGTCATTGCTGTTTTGACCATGCATGATAATCAGCGCATGTTCAGGGGAAATCATCAAAATTTTCAGGATATCTTACAGACAGGCGAGAGCATGGGATATGTGGTGTACATTGTAACTGTACGGGATCTGAACGTGAGTGGTCCTACCGTGAAAGGATATACGTACAACAAGGGAAGTGGAAAGTGGGTTTCACAACCTTTCCCCCTTCCCCACGTTCTGTACAATCGTATTCCCAACCGGGAAGACGAAGGAAAACCTTCCGTTCAGCGCAAAATTGACGAATGCATGCAAGCAGGAATTGAACTGTATAACCCATTCTTTTTCAACAAATGGGATCTGTTCGAATGGCTCAAGAAATCCAAATCGACTCAGCAACTGATCCCTTATACTCGGCGGATGCGAAGTGCTTCTTCTCTGGGTGCCGTTCTGCGGGCGTATCCCTATCTGTACCTTAAGCCCGAGAGCGGCAAAGCTGGCAAAGGAATCATGATGCTTAAATTCCAGGAAAAAGAACGGCTTCCCTACCGACTCAAAATACAAACCACACGTAAAAGCACGACCTATAAAGCAGCTACACTTGCCAAGTTATGGGCACGAATTCGCAAAGAAACCGGACATACGCCCTATATCATGCAACAAGGCATTGAACTGGCATCCTCTCGTAAACGTCCCTTTGATTTGCGTGTTCTTGTACAAAAGAACACCAAGGGCCAATGGAGCGTAACCGGTGTAGGTGCAAGACTTGCTGGCTCCCGCAGCATTACAACTCATGTGCCACGCGGCGGGAGCGTAGAAGACCCTGAGAAGCTGCTGACCGAACTTTTTGGCGAAGAAATGTCAACAACCCTGATGAAACGTGTGAAATCCACTTCATTAATGATCGCAAGACAGGTAGAACGGGGATCAGGTTACACGCTCGGAGAAATGTCCATGGATCTGGGCATTGATGACCTGGGGGAACTCTGGTTCTTTGAAGCCAATGCAAAACCAATGAAGTTTGATGAACCACAGATCAGACGACGATCATTGGAACGTATATTTCACTACAGCGCTTATCTTGCCCGTCAGTCCAAGCGATGATAGACAGGAATACTGCAAAAAGAAGGTGATTGTTTGTGTCCTCACCTGTTCTGGGCATTATGACGTTGTACTTAAATGAACATCGCGCTCTTGAAGAACGAAGCGTCTATCGCAGAATGATTCTTGAAGGGCGCAAGCGGGGACTCGATATCTATGTATTCACACCAGCCGACGTACACCCCGGCGGCAAACAGATTGAAGCCATGGTTTTTCATGAGGGAAAAGGCTGGTCAAGGGAGTGGCGATCATTCCCGGACCTGATCTTTGATCGTTGCCGGATTCAGCGTAACCGCCGGTTCCAGCAATTGCTTGCTTTTCGTGAGAAATATGGGCATCTGCTCTTTCTGAACAGGCCACTGCGCAATAAATGGACCATTCACCAGACCCTTTTACAAAAAGCCAACTTTCGTGAACACCTGCCGGAAACCGCTCTATTTCAGGATATGTCCGATGTAAACCGGATGCTCAAAGTTTCTTCTCTGGTCTATCTCAAACCCATTAATGGAACAGGCGGACGTGGTATTCTGCGCATTGAACGCAGCAGTAGTGAGGCTAATACGGTGCTTGTTCAGGGGCGGGATCAGAAGCGTCGTATCATTACTCCACGTAAAGTTCATTTATCACGACTTGGCGCATTGCTGCAACACTGGAACATGAAAGACAAGTATCTTGTACAAAAGGGCATTCAACTTCAGCTTCCGAATGGACGTGTGCATGATTATCGCATGCTGGTTCAGAAGAACGGTGAAGGACAATGGGAGCTTACCGGATGTGCTGGACGCATGGGTGCAGAAAAAAGCGTGACCTCCAATCTGCATGGCGGCGGTCAGGCAGTAGCGATGAACCGACTCATGAAGCAATGGATCGAAGATGACGACCTCCGGGCAGAAATTAATACCACTGCAGAAACGTTTGGCATTGAGGTTGCTTCGTTTCTGGAAGATACGTACGGGGACCTATGTGAGCTGGCACTGGATTTGGCGATTGACAGAAGCGGACGTATCTACCTGCTTGAAGTTAATCCCAAACCTGCGCGTGAAGTGTTCGCTCGCATCGGGGAGCGGGATATCTATTATAAAGCCATCACTCAACCGCTGGAGTACGCCTTATGGGTATATCGCAACAGACCTCCCGGAATGTCCAGAAAGCCAGCCGTTCCCAGGCCCGTTTCGCAAAAATCCGCCAGAGTAAAAAGAAAAAGGAAAGTCAAGTGAGGGCTTAGAAAAAGCAGGAGTCTATGTTCGCCAAGTGCGAGCATCTGCTCCTGCTTCACTGTTTTTTAATTCTGTTCTTTCGTCCATTGCAGCGTGTCGTTGTCAATCACAATATACCCTTTTTCCTCACCTTGCACATAAGATAATGCCAATCTCATCAGGTCAGGTTCCAGTTGGCAGGTGGTAACACGTGTAACCTGGTCCGTGTGATCTGCGGGCAGGCACAACGTCAGAATACCCACTTTACCTGAGAAATCAGTCTTGCCCTGGATGACCGATGTTTCCGACTTGGAACCATATACCTCAGATACCCAGCCGGGCTGCTCCGTCAACTCGAAGGCTCCCTTCCCAATGCCTGCCGTGACCCATTGCATCGTCAGCGTTACGGAAGATGCCTGATAGCTCATATCCGCCGTCATTTCTCCAGCTTCATTCATTCTCAACGCAATATCTGCTTGGGGATGCAGGTGAAAACGTTGCTCCAGAGTATGCTCTGCTTCCGCCTCAAGCCAATCCACAATTAGTAGTATAGGGATTTCCGCCCCTGCCAGCATCCACCGACGATGTGTAACTGGATCAGGCAAATGCGTATATCCATCCTGCGAAGCATCAATGAAATGATAGCTGTCATTGCTCTCCCAACGTAGCGTTGTGGCCTGAGCCTCGGGTTCACCCCATTGCTGTGTGGAGAGATAAGGTGTCTGATCCAGACCATCCACCGTGACGGTATTGTGCGCCCGCGTACTTTTGAAATACCGCCGCCATTTCCCTTCTTCATACGTATAACGTCCGGTGTCCGTGAAGAAAAGCTGGTTCTTCCACATCCACTCCACATTCAGCGCATCCGCATGTCCGTGTGCTCCGCCCATGGCAGCCGCATCAAAAAAAAGATATTGATACTTGTCCCTCATGACATAATATCCTGTCTGCGGAAAAGCGCGGCTCGACAAAGCCGGAGGAGAAGAAGCCTGTAGTCTGAGGCATCGCTCATATTTTTCCACACCCAGCAACCAGAGACACTCCGAGCTATCCGTTCCGCGAGCCATCAAATCATCGTCGTTCAGGATCGCTCCAAGCAGGGTCAGTCGTTGTCGTCCATCGCCAACCCAATCCGAATCACCAATACCGGTAGACTGATGATCTGGTCGGATCAGCGCCTCAGTAAATGCAGCCATTTGGCGTAGACAGCGGGCATACCATGCCGAGAAAGGATATCCTGAAATCTCGCCCAACCGATAAGGCGTGCCAAACATTTCGATGCTGGCATTGTGGTAATGTGTTGTCAGTTCAACCTGTATCCCCTCTTCACCCAACTGATGCAGCAAACACAGCTCAAGACGTTCCATCGCCACTTGACGCCAGTATGCACTTCGCGGGTGCTGGTGGTAGAACGTAGCGATCATGAACAAGCCTTGCATATGCATAATGGCATGATTGATTTCCGTGTCGCCGAGATAACGGGTCAAAAACTCGGCGTGCTCGTCCAGACCTTGTCGAAACTCCGCCTGAAAACCTTCGTCCAGTAGCGGACTGGCTTCCATATATTTATATGCCGATATCCAGGACTGCACACGTAATCCCGTCTCCAGCAGGCGCCATGGACCGGGCTTTTGAAAGAACACGGCCTCTTCATAAACCACATTTGCAGGTACCGGGTTCTGCTGTCTCCAGCTGCGGAAGTGGTCAATGAATGCTGTTACATATAGCGGATTGCCCTTCATCAGATACGCCTTTCCCAGATCGAGCATATGCCAGTGTCGATTGATGCCCCATGTGAACTCCAGATCATTGGTCGGGTTGTGAAGCCAGTCTACGGGTGTCCCCATCGGAATCCAGCGATTCAGATCGTTGGTATAAGGAACGATAAATTCATTCAGGATGGCACGATTGGCAATCGTAAGCGAATTTCGGGCTTCTTCCGGAAAATGTTTTTCATAATAGTGGGCAGCCCGTTGCAGATCCGTTGCCGAAAGGTAAAAATCGTTCATTGGGACGCCTCAAGAAAATCTTGACGGAAAGGGGTAAACACATCCAGAATGACGGAGTCCTCCAGTGCTTTGACCCCATGCGGGACGTTAAAACCGGCATAAAAGCTGTCCCCTGCTTTTAAGATGCGAGTTTCTTCACCAACCTGGACCTCAAAACTGCCTTTGACGATATAGCTGACCTGCTCGTGCGCATCATGGGAGTGAACTTCTCCAATGCCCCCTTTAGCAAAGGTAACCTCCACCATCATTAATGTACCGCCCATACCCAAAATCTTGCGGGAACTCGTTTCGTTCATGATATATGCATCGGCAGACGCATGATTAATAATCATTTTGCCTTTCCCCTTTCCTTGTGAATAAGCGACCGAAGTAATTAAACCTCAACCACTATGAACGTTTATTAGTCTTCTGTGGACAATTTACCCTGAAGCTTGGAAGAATCAAACGATGGATCAGCAGTTATGTTGGTCAGCCCTCCCGCTTTGGTCTTCTCCAGAGCTGCATTGTACCTTGTATCCAGATCCTTGATCACAGCATCGAGATCGCCACCCGTGAATACAAAGATTGAAAAAACCTCACTCCATTTGGTACCTTCTAGTGAACTCTCGGTCACCACACTTGGATTTGCCGGGAAAATGGCATCATAACGTTTGGGCAGGAAACCTTCAATGCCCGGAATGCTTGGTTTTTTGTCAGAGCCTAGTACAGCAGGAATCAGTGAAATCCCATATCCTTTTTCGTAATACTCACTCTGGAGATCTGTGCTGTACACATACTCCATAAACTTCCATGCCGCTTCCTTGTTGGCAGAATCTGCATTGATGCCGATGTAAGAGCCCCCGATGACTTGCGAAGCGCCCTTGATCGTTCCATCATTCGTTGGCACAGGAGCCGCTGCCCAATTTTCTTTTGTAGGGAACTGATCTTTATATACACCTGGTTCACCGGAGTGGTTAATGTACATTCCGATTTTGCCTTGGGCAAACTGGGCTCTGAGTGGATCGATGTCCAGACTTTCTACCCCTGGCAGCATGCTGCCATCCTGATTCATCTGACGAAGCGCCATTGCGATATCCTTGTACATCCCAAAATCAAATTGGCCAGTCTTGTAGTTGTAACCATCAATACCAACATTATTGCTTGCACCTGCAATCGTATTGGCTGCTCTCCAGAAGCCGCTGCTGCTCTTGAACGGGCTGGCAAAGCCGTAGATTCCTTCACTTTTACCAACTTCGGTAATTTTTTTGGCATCTGCAACCATCTCAGCCAACGTTTTAGGCGGACTCTCGATCCCTGCCTTTTTGAAAATATCTTTGTTATACACAAGCCGCCAGACCTGCCCTGTATTGGGGAGGGAATATATTTTTCCATCAATCGTGTTTTTATTTTCAATCAAGCTGTCTTTAAACACGGCCTTCATCTCATCACTCATGTATCCATCGATCGGGGCAAGATACCCCTTCTGATAATACGTCTGAAAATCATTAACTTGCAGCACATCGGGTGCCTGCTTGCTGGCAAAGGCAATATCGACCGCCTGTGGATAATTGTCCCCCATCACGGTCATTTCCACTTCAATGTTGTCCTTGTTCGTCTGGTTGAACTCATCAATCTTGGATTTCATAAAATCAGCATCATGGCGGTCCGGTGTCCAATATATGATTTTGGTTTTCCCTCCGGCATTCTCCACGCTGGTCCCCGATTCGCTATTTGCCGAAGTACCACTGTCAGCAGAACAACCTGCCAAACTTAGCGCCAGCAATGCACTTAGCGTAGTCACCATCCACTTTTTAACCATTGATATGCCCCCTTATGCTTGTCTGGACAACCGGTTTAGTTATCCGTTAACGTAATGATAATCGCTCCGCTTTCATGGAGGTGAGGGACATTCTGACTTTGCATGGTGGGAAAAATGACGATCCTTATCTGTTTTTAATTCTCATACATTTGCCGGAAGCGAGTTGGCGTCATGCCGCAGTATTTCTTGAACAAACCGCTGAAATAAGGCCTGTCCTCATAACCCAGCCTCTGGCAGATCTCTTGCACCTGTACGCCTGCAACCAGCAACTCTTTTGCCTTTTCCATCCTCATCTTGGTAATATATTGAATCGGCGTTATACCCGTTTCCTTTTTGAAGGCATTGGCAAAGTAACTCGGACTTAAATGCACAGATTGTGCACAGGCCTGCAGCGTCAGATTTTCTGCAAGATTCATACTGATATATTCCTGCGCCTTGCTAATCGCCTGTTTGACATCAGTGAGTCGTTTTTTGTCCATAATCTCGCAACCCATACTGCTAAAATGTTTGATATATCCCCTCCAGCCATCAAACGTCAAGGAGCGCATCGCCTCAAGTACTGTCAGGTCTGCTTCCAGACGCAAGCGTTCCTCTGCTGTAATCTCATCACAAAAGGCACGGTAGATGGCAAAAGCGAGTCCCGACAGCAAACGGATCATCGTGAGTGGCTCGGGAAACCCTTCGGAGACCTGCCATTCTTCAAGAATTTCATCAATGATGCGGTGACAGGTGCTCTCATTACCACATTTCAGTGCGTAAAAAAGCTCTTTCTCCTTCTCCAAAGGATACACTGGAGCCACACATGCCTGATTCTCCAGTTCAGCATACTGGAGGATGCAATTTCCTTCACTGTAAAAACGATAGGATATCGCCTGATCTGCATGTGCGTAGGACGTCCAGATTTCCTGTGGTCTGCGGGCAATTGTACCAACACCAATCGAGACTGTTTTTTTGCTGAATCGCTCCACATTTTGGCGGCATTGCTCCAGTAGCCCGGAGACATCTATGTGGCTTGGTGTGTTAAATATGGCTGCAAGCCGGTATCGGTTTTCCCGTAAAACAACGCCCTTGGTATAGCGGTTTAAGGTTTCTCCCACAATATTTTGGACTGCAAAAGGAACGATTTCGGCATCCACATGCATCGTGTATCCATATCGCGTATAACCATCCACCTCGATAACCATGACGACAAGATTGGAAGAATCGAGATCAATATGCAGCTCGTTCCAGCGACTTTCATTCAGGAATCCCCCGATTTCATGACGCAACAAGCCCAGTAGATAACTATGACGTTCGTACTGACTGCTGCTCTCCACCTTCTGCTCCAATTGTTCCAACTGTTTGCACTGTGCCTGTTCTTCCTTGATCACCTGTCTTACCTTCAACACCGCACCGAGTATTTCTTCAGGGGTAAACGGTTTGAGCAAATAATCGGATGCACCCAGCTTGATGGCTTCCTGTGCATATTGAAAATCCGAATAACCACTGATGAAAATAAATTTAGCTCGCAGTCCGGCATCCAATGCCCGCTTCATTAGCTCCAGCCCGCTCAATTTGGGCATCCTGATATCACTAATTACGATGTCTGGTTGCTGCTCCAGCAACAAGGACCAACCTCGCTCTCCATTACTCGCCGTGCCTACAATCCGAACCTGATGATCCTCCCACGGAATAGTTGAAGATATGCCCTTTACAACCGCCTGGATATCATCCAAAACACACATCCTCAATTGGCCCATACTGCCCCTCCTCAGGTGATCGGAATCGTGATAACAAATGTTGTTCCTGCATCTGTACTGCTATGAAACCCAATTGAGGCCACATCCCCATAGTGCAGGCTTAATCTGCCATGCAGATTGGATAGGGCATAACCTTTGCGTCCCCCGTCAGGAACATCCTCAGCATAGATACTCGCTACATCCATACCACATCCATTGTCAGACACCTCTAGCCGTAGTGTGTCACCCTCACGATCAATGCGGATCAGGATAACGCCCAAATCTTCTTTGTCATTGAATCCATGCAGGATGGAATTCTCCACCAAGGGCTGAAGCAATATTTTTAAAATATCAACTGCGTAACAAGAGGGGTCCCCCACCTCAATCCGATAAACGAATAGATCCTCATAACATTTTTGCTGAAGCTGCATGTATTGTTCGACATGTTTGATCTCCTGCTCCACACTGGTGATTTCTTTCCCATCATTCAGTCCCAGACGGAATAACAAGGATAAGGAGACGATCATCTCACTTACATCCTTCTTCTCTCCGCTCTCGCTTTTCCAGAACATCGTATTGAGCGTATTGTACAGGAAATGGGGATCAACCTGCGCCTGAAGCGCCTTGACCTCAAACCGCCGTTTGTCTTGCTCCGTTGTCCGCACTTCTTCAAACAGAATCTGAATCTGGTCCAACATCCGATTGAAACGATGCCCTACAGCGCTTACTTCATCGTCATACTTGCTGCGAAACCGTACATCCAGATCATTGGACTCCACCTCAACCATCAGGCGTCGCAGTTTGTTCAGTGGTTTCAGCAGAGCGGAGGCCACCAGGCTGGACAACCCGAGTGCGAGCAAAATGCAAAACAACATAATCAGGATGATCAGCCAGCGTATCTTTTGGAGGGGCGACAACAAGTCAGCTTTGGATTGTACACTTACCATGACCCAATCCTCGTTCATCGACAACGCCGAATAGTTAACAAGCATGTCCTCCCCCTGATCGTTCCTGTAGGTGAAATCCCCAGCATCGCTATGGTTAACCTGTTGGGTAAAGTCAGGCTCCATAACGAAATCATAATTTCGGGACCTGGGCCGAATGACTTCATTTCCGTTTTTGTGCAGCAAGAACAGTTGAATCTGGTTATTCATGAGATCCTGCGTCAGAATGTCCCGCATCGCCTCTTCCCTCATATTGACAACCATATATACATTCGAATAGGTATGATTATCGATCACAATGGGTTTAAGCAACAGAGATAACACATGTCCTTTGGATTGGAATAATTGACTCTGATGTGAGCCAAACCACATCGTATTCCAGCCTTGCAGCTTCACGTAGCGACCGTATTCGCTGTCGAACGAATTATTGCGATTCGGAAAATCTTTGGTCGAGAAAAAATCACCGATGGGTGTTGTCAGATAGGCAGTATCGATCAGTGGCTCTACAAGCTTCAATTGAGCAAAAGATGTTTGCAGCAGCGAGAGATTCTGATAATAATGAGATGTATTATTTTTTCCCACGTCCTTCATGACCTGGGTGAACGTTTCATTGAGCATAAAAGAAAAAGAGGATACAACAATGTGCCTCAGATGTTCATCCATAACCTGCACGGATTTGTTCAGAATGCTTTGTTTCAGTTCAAGTGCATTCTGCTCAATGCTTCGTGCAGCAAAGAGATAAGAGCATATCCCGGTCACACTGATGCACAAGACAACGAGAAAAATGTACAGCAGCTGTATTCTTTTTTTCAGGGACATTTTATAAAAGTCGAATATCATCGGCGCTCGCTCCTTGAACACGGCTTGGCCCGTCCGCTGTGAATTAAAACGAGTATAGCACAGTGGAATTACCCGTAAAACCGTTTCCATGATTGTGCTCACACCTATCCTTTCACAGCTCCCAAGGTCACCTGCATGAATGATTTGTTGGCAAAAATATAAACGATGAGCAGCGGCAAAATGGATAGACAGGCTCCGGCCATCATCAGTTGGACCTCAGCCGCAGCTCCGATCCCATATCGCAGATTAGCCAGCCCAACCGGCAAAGTCTGCAAGTCCGGATTGCTCATGGTGAACACAAAAGGAAGGATATATTCATTCCATGAACTCTGGAATACACCCAGACCTGCAACGGCGAGTCCAGGCCGCAGGAGCGGAAGAATAATTCGCCAGTATGTGGTGAAGAAATTGCAGCCATCAATCATCGCCGCTTCATCCAGTTCGCGCGGGATGCTCTTGAAAAAACCAATCAGAATAAAGTATGTGGCAGCGTGTGCGCTGATCAGTATAATAATAACGCCCCACAATGTGGTATTCAGCCCCAGCTTGACCATGAGGTCAAATTGCGGACGCAGCACAACCGCACCTATGGAAATAAAGAGAGTGGATGCCATGAGCAGGGTATACCCCTGTTTCCCTTTGAAATTCACTCGATCCACAGCGTAGGCTGACATCGAGGCTACCAGCAACGTGCCAACTGTTGTACTGATGCTAACAAACACGCTGTTAATCGTAAAACCCGAAAAATTGGCGGTTTTCCAAGCCTGAGCATAGTTGGAGAACTGCCAAATCTTCGGCCAGATGGTAGCTCCTCCGGTCAATTCCTGGTTCGTTTTGAAGGAGCCGAGCAATACAAGTATGATGGGGAACAGCGACAGCAGAGCGATTGCGATCAAAAACAGCCAAAGTACCGTTCGTTTGGTCCAGCGAATGAGTTGGGGAGACCCTGAGGGTGCAAGCACGTTTTGAGTCATCATCGCTTCCTCCTGAATGGGTTTAATAGACATCATTGAGCTTTTTGGATATACGGAAGTAAATGAGCGTCACTGCCCCTACAATGAGAGCCGTTGTGAAACCGACTGCACTGCCATAACCGAGCTGCTGGAGTGATTGTGTGTCAGCCGATACGGGAAACAACAATTTGAACAAATACAGATACATCACCTCTGTTTTGCCATAAGGCCCCCCTTCGGTCAGCACCATAATACTCTCGTAACCTTTCAGCGCCGTGGTAATTGCCAGCATGATGATCATCTGCAAGACAGGACCCAGCAACGGAATCGTTACATTCCGCAGTTTCTGAAACTCACTCGCTCCATCGAGCGATGCCGCCTCATAAAGCTCTTCAGGAATGCTCTGAAGACCCGCAATGAACAACAACATATAATTGCCCACAGCCCCCCAGATGGCGATGATGATGATTGTTAGCATGGCATGTTCAGCCCCCAGCCAGCTAATGGATTCGGAGATCACATGATACTTAAGCAGCAATTGGTTCAATATTCCGTTATAAGAATTGAAAATAATAAAAAATACAATCGCCATGACCGAAGCGCTAAAAATAGTGGGAAGATAATAGATCGCCCTAAACAGGGATCGTCCTCTCCATTTGCGATTCAGAATAATAGCCAAAGTTAACGACAGTGGAATTGTAACGACGAGTTTGCCCAGGGCATACACACCCGTGTTACCTACAGAATCCCAGAATTGCCCGTCACGCAAAATGCGTCCAAAATTATCAAGCCCGATAAAGACAGGTGTCCCGATGCCTTGATAATCATAGAACATGTAACGCAGCGCCCATAACAGAGGATAAATCCCGAATACAAGAGTTAAAAAAAGACTTGGAAAGATGAACATATAGGCATGTATTTTGGATGGTTTCACCAGAATCGGCCCCCCTATAGCTTTTGAATGAAGTATAGAGGGAATATGAAGGAAAGCGGGATAGGGAAATCAACTTTCTACAGGGGAGAATGTGACTGCATGACCAAACAAAAAACCTGTATTCAACGAATTTCCGTTGAGTCTACAGGTTCTATCATGTGGTTCGTAATCTTAAATCTCAGTATACGTATGCAACGTAAAGGCTACTCTGCTTCATCATACAGACGTAGCAGTTCTGTAAAATCAGAGATGAGCACATCTGAGCCCGCAAGCTCCTCATCACGGCCGAAACCGGCATAAGCACATCCGATGACCGCCTGACCGTTCATTTTACCAGCTTCCACATCAGAAGAGCGATCCCCTACCATCCATGCATCCTGAATACGATGTTTCTCAAGCAGGATCTGCACCAGATTAATCTTGGAGGGAGTCTTGTACTGGCCTGCACTGTATACCCCTTCAAAGAAAGGCATAATCTCGTGTGCAAACGCCACACCCTTCACATAGTCCTCCAGCCCGTTACTTGCGACAAAAAGACGCACACCTTGTTGTTTCAGTGCTTGCAGCGTTTCTTTTACACCCGGATACAATTGGGAACTTCCTTGATCAAGCCCCTCAATCTCCAGTTGAAGCAGCAGTTCGTCTGCACGACGATGTGCCGCTTCCGACGCCTCAGGCATAACCACTTTCCATATATCTTCGAGCAACATGCCCAAGCTTCCCAGCATCCGTTCCTCGGGTGGAGTTTCTCCTTCAAAATGCCCTTCGGCACGCAATGTATCAAATAGCTGCTGGTAAGCTGGCAACAACAGGGTCTCTGTCTGAAATAGCGTACCATCCATGTCAAAAATCATCGCTTCCGGTTTGAGCAATACCTTCTCTTTATTCATGTCCAATGTTCCTTTCGGATTGGGATATTGTATGTGTAATTGGAATCGTTCACTTCCAATGATAAACATAACGTTTGAACGTGTAAACCAACGAATGTAAAACATCGTCAGCCTTAACCTTATACACAAACAACCAAACATTATATTATAGTTGAACAAACTATATACAAAAGAACTTTCTTTACGTATAATACTAAAAAAATAGTACTTTAGACGCCCAATCTAAAGACCTAAAATTATGACTTTCCGGTTTTTTCGACATCTACATATACCCCATAGAGAGGAATAACAAACATGAAAAAGCGTAAGACCTTTAAGATTTTTTATAAGATCGGATTAGGATATTTACTCGTACTGGCTGTACTGGCTGGTTGCATCCTGCTGATTCAGAACAGCACAAGTCAGCTCCAACGGGAACTGGATTTTCTGGTCGATCACGATATGAGAGTACACGCCCTCACCTATGAACTCGAAAAAAACATGGTAGATATGGAAACCGGTCAACGCGGTTACATCATCACCGGTCAGGACAATTACCTCGATCCCTACACCCAAGGAAAAGAGCAACTTATTACACTCAGAGATGAACTTGCTGCTTTAATTTCGGATAATCCTGCTCAGCTTGCACTTTTGGAAGACATACATACTAATATGGAAAACTGGGTCCAGGTCGCTGGTGAACCTCTGGTCGCCCTTCGCCAAGCAAATAATACACAAGCCATTCGAGATTTTTTTGCAGATGATCCAGGCAAAAGAGACATGGACCAGATTCGCGCCAACCTCGATACGTTTCGAACCAACGAGCATACGTTGACCGATAACCGTACAGCAGCGCTGAAGCAAAAAAACACACTACTGAACCTGGAACTGTATGGAGCACTTATCATCGTGGCCATGATCTCGTTCATCACGGCATTGGTCCTGTCACGTGCCATTGTTAGAAACATCCGTATCGTCAAGCAGTCATTAAATGACATCGGTTCTTCCAATGGTGACCTGACACTGAGAATCGCTACGCCAATGAAAGACGAAACTCGTGAACTCGCGGAGGCAGCCAATACAATGCTCGCTGGTTTGCAGCAGATGATGCTGGACGTTCAGAGCAATGCCATGATTCTGAGCACAGCTTCGAATCGTTTGGATAAAGGGGTTGCCGATAACAATCTTGCAGGAAAAGAAGTTGCCACTGCCATGGAACGTGTCGCTGAAGGCGCTGATGAACAGGTTGCTCTTACGCAAACCATGGCAGCTGCGATGCAGCAATCCCTCACCGGGCTTAATCGTGTCGCCTCTTCGGCAAGTGACGTAGCAGAACGTGCTGTGCGTACCGAATCCATTGCCGTGGATGGGCAACAACGAATTGATAATGCTGTAGGTAAAATGAGTTCCATTGAGCAGTCCTTCCTCTCTGTACAGGAAGCCATTAATGAAATTTCGATGATGTCTGATCAAGTGATCAACATTGCAGACTCCATGTCGGGTATTGCGAGACAAACGAATCTGCTTGCACTTAACGCCGGAATCGAAGCTGCCCGCGCTGGGGAAAATGGACGAGGCTTCGCTGTCGTTGCCGCGGAAATCCGTAATCTTGCAGACCAGAGTGCAACCTCAGCCAAAGAGATTACAAGCATATTGGAAACCGTGGTAGCAGGTGTTCAAAGTACGGTGCAGGTGGTTGATGAGAGCACTCTACATGTGAATGAAGGGTTGCGGACCATTGAGGATGCAGGTAATGCTTTTTCAACCATTACTCAGCATATTCATAACCTCAGTGGTGAAGTTCTGGAGGTATCTGCTGTTGTCGAGGAGTTAACTTCCGGAAGTGAGGCTGTAATGAAGTCCATCAATGAAGTATCGGCTGTTGTGGAAGATACTGCATCAGCCACGGAAGAAGTATCTGCGATGACCGAAGAACAACTTGCTTCTCTGCAGGAAATGTCTGACACATCCAAGCAGTTGAATGAAATGTCCGATGCACTTGACCAACTGGTTAAGCGATTCAAGCTTGCTTGATCCTAACCAATCTATTGATGAAAAATCTCTATCTAGCTATCGTGTGCATATATCCAAGCAAAGAAGCATCACAGTCGGCTCACACAAGCCTCTGCGATGCTTCTTTTGCGTTAACGGGAGCTGCTCATGGTAAAGGTAAACTGTGCCTTCATATAAAAAAAATGAATTGCTCCTTATCTTATTTCGATTGTCCCGTGTTTCGCAGCGCTTCAAGCACAACCTGTGCCTGATAACCATCGTTAAAGTCATATATTTTAGCTGGTTTGCCTTGTATGCGGGCAATGACATGTTTAAGTACAGGCAGTTCGCTGGCAGATTCAAGCACTTCCACTGGAGTAAGTGGCTGGCCCACCATGCCAGTCTTCAATTCTTCCCAATTTTCCAGGGCAATCGTACCTTCCGTACCGTACACCACCATGGATACACGTTCTTCACCCGCAAAATGTGAGATGCCGTTTAGCTGAATTCGGGTCCCGTCTTCCAGTTCCAGTGCAGCCTGTGCTTCAAGTTCACACTCTCCATTCTCAGGATATTGAACCTGAGTACTTACTACCCGGATGGCTCCAAACACCTTTTGAATCATATGAATCCAGTGAATCCCCACTTCAAGAATAAATCCACCTTGTTCCCGGCTCGAAATCCATGCATTCTGTTGCCATGATCGTGGCCACTGCGGGAATTGCAGAATGAGATCTATTTTGCGAATCGCCCCTACGATACCCTGCTCAATCATCTCTTGAAGTTTCAGCACGGAAGGCTCATGCGGCATAGAGAAATGGATGGCGTGAACGACACCCGCCTGCTCTGCTGCATCCATCATCTCTTTGGCTTCTTCTACACTATTGGCAAGCGGTTTCTCGCAGAACACATGAATTTTGCGCTCCAGTGCTTCCATGACAACCGGATAATGAAATTTCGGCGGAACTGCAATATACAGCAGATCGATCTGATGTTCATTCAACAATTGCTTGTAATCCGTATACGTCCTGACTCCCCGGTGAGAAGCTGCAAAAGACGCCAAACCTTCCTCATTTGCATCACACACCGCTACAATCTCAATCTCCGTGTCCATCTTTGTATTCTCGACTAGATGAACCATATGTAATCCCATTTTACCCAGCCCAATCAGTGCCATCTTGATGACCGCCATTCCATCCCCTCCCAATTTCTTTCCAGTATAACAGAAAGCAAAGAATTGCGAATGCGATGCGTTGATACGAAAAAAGATAAATATCTAGCTTTCAAGTCGCTATTAGAGACTGAAATTCATCATTTACAGTCATTATTTTACATTATTTGTAATTAAGTTTCGTTTGAGTAAATCGTTGCAGGGATATATAACCAATTATTTTTACTTTATCCAGCAACACTTAAAGCGTTACCAACTTAAGAATCAGGAACTTAGGCTCACAAAAACAAGTTGACAAAAAACCACAAAAAAAGATACTCTTCCTAATAACAATGAATATTTCCTCTGACAACCTTAGACAGTAACTTGCATTAAACAAATGGAATATGCGTATGGTTCTAATAACCTATTTCATGAAGCGAGGTGTCCCGCATGAGAACAGTTGCGGACTATTTGGCAGAAACTCTGCGTAATCTAGGCGTTACTCATGTCTTTGGTATTATTGGTAAATCCATTTGTCCTGCTGTACTAAAAATGGTGGATTACGGATTGGAGTTCATTCCAGGCCGTCATGAATCCAGCTCAGGTTTTGCAGCATCCGGTTATGCATTACAGACAGGTAAACTCGGCGTTGCCTTTGCCACATCCGGTCCAGGCGGAACCAATCTGCTTACTGCAGCAGCCCATGCAAAGGCCAATAATCTGCCTGTACTGTTTATTACGGGTCATCAATCCATTCAGGAACTGGGGCTACCCCAGTGTCAGGATTCCTCTTCCTATCTGGCTGATCTGGCCGAGATGTTCAGGCCCGCTACGTTATTCAGCAAACTGGTTGAGCGTGGTGATCACTTCGGTACACTGCTGAATCATGCCCTTTCCATTGCACTCGGCCCCAATAAAGGCCCTGTTCATCTCTGTATTCCTTTTGACGTACAGACTGAATTGTTATCCCAATGCCGGATTGTCATTCCCGAACCGGAGCCTCTGCTTAGCGTATCTAATCTGAATCGTATTCTTCCTCTCATTCAACAATCCAACCACCCATTAATTATTGCTGGTAAAGGTGTAAGTCGCGCCAGAGCCCATGATGAATTGCTTCAATTGGCCGAATCGTTCAACATTCCCGTCATTACTACTCCTGGCGGAAAAGGAGCGATTGCGTGGGACCATCCCCTTTACCATGGACCTTGTGGTGTTGGAGGTTTCCCGCAAGCAGACGACATGTTGAACCAAAGTGACCTTTATATCGTACTCGGTTCCCGTCTGAGTGACATGACCCTCTGCAATCTGAAGCCTGATCATCATCCGGTACAGCTCATTCAATTTGACGCTGATCCTACATTTGTAGGCAAGATTCTGAGCGCTCAAACCTTACATATCACCGGTGATTTGAAGGACAACCTGCAATATTGGCTGGGCACATTAGAAGACCTCCCTACTCCTGTGAGAACAACGACACCCGTGGATTACACTGTCCCTTTACCAGATCTCCCCCAACTGTCTTTGGCTTCTGTGCTAGATGGAATGAGCGATCTGCTTCCGTACGATCATAAGCTGTTTGTTGATGATGGCAGCCATGGATTTCATGCGGTCCAGCGATATAAAGTCAAGAAACCAGGCAGCTTTGTGTTTGACGCTTACTTTGCCTGCATGGGTAATGCCATTGGTATGGCGATAGGTGCAAAGGCCGCTTCACCTGAAGAGACCGTTGTATGCATCACCGGTGACGGATGTTTCATGATGCTGGGAACGGAGATCAATACTGCGGTATGCAACAATCTGAATGTCATTTTCATTGTCGTTAATAACAAACAATTGGACATGGCACTCAAAGGAATGGAAAAAACAACAGGTAGAATCGATGGCACATTATATGAAGTTCCTATGGATGCAGCCAAATTTGCCGAATCTCTCGGTGCGGTTGCATTTCGTGCAGAAACTCTTGCCGAATTCTCATCTGCGCTGAACACAGCCCAGACGTTGAATCAGGTAACTGTTATTGAGCTTCTGACCGATCGAGATGAGATTCCACCCACGGCCCACCGCACCGTAACTTTGAATTAGGAGGAGTAGATCATGAGTGAACATGTAGCTCAGGGACTAGACCGTTTCGCCAAACTTTCTGGAGAGTACGGCGCAAAAGCCCTCGCCCCCATCAAAGAGCATTTTCCCGAATTGTCGGAATTTATTATGGGTACGGCATACGGGGATATTTTTCAGCGCACCACGATTACGGATCAATGGAAGGAAGTTGCTATCATCTCTTCGTTGATCACCCAAGGCCAGTATGAACAATTAGGGGTGCATTACACGATGGCTCTGAGCGTGGGAGTGACTGTAGATCAGCTCAAGGGAATATTGTTACATCTGGCACCATGTGTGGGTGCTCCACGCGTTATTAGTGCATTTAATATTTTGCTTGCCACCTTGGATGAAATACAGTAATTCACTTTTCTACATTTTTATACATGATTCGACTTTTTTATTGATCTTTTTACATTCCTACCTTTATAATATGGTTAAATTATCCTTCGAACCAGCTCTCATCTTAGAAGCTTTCAGCAGAGGCCCTATGGGGCTGTGTATCCATTAGCAGGATAGCCTTAACTCATTTAAAGGAGAGAGATCAAACATGGGAAATTTCATTCTTAAGACTGACGTTCCAAACAAGGTGTTAAACATTGAACTGGAGGGTTCTTTCTCTCAAGAAGACGGTTTGCGTTCCATCTCGGCCTATCAGGATACGATCGCTCCTCTTAACACCAAGGAGTATGACCTGAACATCGATTGCAAAAAGTTGAATGTTACTGCTCCGGAGATTGTTCCTCTTTTGGAAGGCTGCCTTCAAATGTTCAAAAAAGATGAATATAAAAAAGTCGTGTTGACCCTCGAGAACAACGCGATTCTAAAAATGCAATTGTCCAGACTTGGTCGGTCGGTTGGCCTGGACAATCTCGAAATCATATCTACCGTTACCACTTAATAAACCAGGCGGACAAGCTGTGAATTCACCCTTCCGCTCAAGAGGAGAATGAAGATGGCCGGAATTCGTATTGTAGATATCGATATCTATCACCCAGCAACCAAGGTGCACAATGATTTTTATATTGAACATTTTGATGCAAGAGGTGTAGATATTCGTGGATTGTTAAAGGCACTTGGTCGTGATACACGTTATAAAATTGACAACGATGACGAAAATTCACTAAGCATGGCCTTTGAGGCAGCCAGCAACCTACTGGAGAAAACCGGACTCACCGGT
This sequence comes from Paenibacillus amylolyticus, assembly GCF_050990605.1. GTDB lineage: Bacteria > Bacillota > Bacilli > Paenibacillales > Paenibacillaceae > Paenibacillus > Paenibacillus amylolyticus_H. The sequence continues at coordinate 1,896,296 of NZ_CP158832.1, read as the reverse complement.
GCAGATATTGATCTGATTGCTTATGCAAGCCAAACGCCAGAATACATCTTTCCTACGAATTCCTTGATGATTCATCGCCTGATTAACGGAGCTTCTCACACGATCTGTATTGACAGTAACGCGAACTGTGCAGGCATGACTGCTGCTTTCGAACAGGTTAGCAGGCAGATGCTGGGCAATCCTCGAATTCGCAGGGCATTAATCATCGGCTCCGATTACGTGGCTCCTCACGCCAGTCCCGATGATCCCGTATACTTTGCCAATTTCGGTGATGCAGCAGCGGCGGTTCTTATAGAGCGGGATGAACATGCTGTCGGTTTCATTGATTCCATCTATCAGACGGATACCTGCGTGTATGGCAATTCTCTTTTTCCTGCAGAAGGCTTGGCAAAGCTGGGCAAAACAGGTGTAGATGCAGGTGCCTTTCATGTGAAATTCATCCCATTTGATGATTCCATCTGTGTGGATGCTGCTTCAGAGTCTATCCGTACCTTGCTGACCCGCAACGAGATTAGACCAGATGAGATTAGAGCCGCCTGCTTCTCCCAGCTATCCATTAGTAACATTCGGGCTATATCCCAGAACGTCGGCATTGATGATGATATTGCCGTCTATATCGGAGATGAGTTCGGATATACCTCAACCAGCAGTCCGTTCATAGCATTGCATCGGGCGGTTTCAACCAGTCAGATTCAGCGTGGTGACAAAGTATTGTTCTGGACCGTTGGAGCCGGGTGGCAAAATGTTGCCTTGGTGGTTGAATATTAGATAAGCCTTTTAAATCCAATAAAACCATCTCTGGTACCACTACTGGAGATGGTTTTTTGTTCTCCATTTTCTACCTATAACGTTCATTGAAAATTTAGCACCATTCAAGGAGAGGGAGTTTTTAGATTGAAGATAAGAAAATCGCTAACTTCATTCTAACAAGACGGAACTCAAAGAGACGACAGAAGTATATGATCTGGTTGAGAACAATATCTATCAAAGTGCATCCGGAAAAGAACTTGTCGGTCCTGAGTATCCACGAATGATTTTTAGGCATCTGCTGTTAAAGATGACACACAAATTTCGCCCACTGTCGAAGTGCCTAATCCAATCGCAGGTTCCGGTCCTTATCGAAGAGTTTTCTCAAATAATGGATACAACTGGTTAAGTACGTATGTAACCATTCCAGATGCCCCATACGTAAAAGGTAATGTTTCTACGGAACTGTAGGCTACTATTCAGCAAACAATCTTATATATAGCAGTTGGGGCAGTGGACAAACTGGAGGATATCACTCTGTGCCTTATCTATTCATCTGAAAAAGATGCTCTGAATGAAAAGTAGCCGTTCTCAAGATTATTCAATCTTGAGAACGGCCACTTACAAATTTATTATAATTACGTTGTTATAGGAATTTAAATACTGAGTTTAATCTACCATTTCTTATTATCTGTAAACGGTCCCTTCGTATCTTGCAGCAACAATTCCATCCACAGTATGATAACTAACCAACACCAAGGTGCCTACATAGCCGTCTGGCGTAACATAATCCGTAAGATATTTTGGTACTCCAAAACCTACAGGGTAATAATGCACTACAGAAAAAGATTTACTCTCGAGCATAGGAGATACTACGTCTGATACACTTGTACTGGTATTCGGTTGAATGTTTGCCGCAGACACGCCTGCACTTGAAATGGAAGTGGTCAGAATAAAGGAACATGCAGTCAACATAAGAACTTTACTAAGTCTCAAAATGATCATCTCCTAAATAGAGTTTTTAACTACAACTTCATTGTATAATATGAGAGTGAATTTTACAACAATATTTGTAAATTATATATTTATATGTAATTTAATCTTAAAAATTATTTATTTATTTTATTATCTTTTCATACAAAAAAGCAGCCCTACTGGACTGCCAGACTTCAGCTTCGATATCAAATATTCAGAATATTTTCTTTGTATCCCGATCGTCTTTCAGAATCTCCACTGCCTCCCGGAAACGTAAGGAATGCACGATCTCCCGTTCCCGCAGAAACTTCAGACTATCCTGCAGATCCACGTCATCGGTCAGGTCAATTAACCATTGATATGTAGCCCGGGCTTTCTCTTCTGCTGCAATATCCTCGTACAAATCTGCAATAGGGTCACCTTTGGCTTGAATATACGTAGCGGTAAAAGGTACCCCTGCTGCATTATTGTAAAAAAGGGCCTTATCGTGATTAACGTAGTGAGCAGACAGCCCAGCTTGCTCCAACTGCTCCACTGTAGCATCTTTGGTGAGTTTATAGATCATGGTTGCAATCATCTCTAAATGAGCAAATTCTTCTGTTCCGATATCATTCAGCAGACCAATAATTTTGTCCGGGATCGTATAGCGCTGATTCAGATAACGCAGGGCTGCCGCCAATTCGCCATCTGCTCCGCCATACTGTTCCATCAGTAATTTGGCCATGTGAGGGTCACATTTGCTCACACGAACGGGATATTGCAGTTTCTTCTCGTAGACCCACATTCCACGACTCCCCCTTTAATTTTTATACTTGCCATGGCCAAGGTGTCTGGGACCACTCCCAAGGATACTTCGAGAAGGCATGACCAAAATTCATTAACGGTCCATACAGCTGTTGAAACTCATGGGCTACTCGCATTCGCTCCTGACTGAACTTGTTATACTGTTCAATACTTTGGAAGTCACCTGGATGGGTATCCAGGTACAGATTTAGCTCCACTAATACGAAGTCCAGCGCCTGAAGTTCTTCCAGCAACTCGTAGTATTTTGCATCACAGGCTTTCGGTGCTTCAGGTTCCATCCGCCTCCACCTTTCTCTCCTTTGTTTTCTTGGATGTATAAGGGCTGTATAATGCAGGCCATAATGTTCCCAGTCTTAGCGCTTCTGCCGGACTGTACTGCGGCCAACCCATGGGCTGGAAAGGTATAAACAACTGCGGTGGAACAAGATACGTACGTATTTCCATCGGTTTACAAGGATCAAACGGCCCCACAAAAGGAGCATAGGCTCGAAGCTGTGGATCCTTCACTCGAAACGCCTCCTTCTACTATGTTTACGTGCATCCCCCATACAATTCAAACCACTGCTTCCCGTCTCCATATGTATATGTTTCTGCTCTACAGGTTAATCCCTATTTAGCACAAATTCATAAAGTAATTCCCAGGCCTTCTTCTCTTGGACCAAAAAAAGACCTTTGGAAGCACCTCTACGGCAGTTCCAAAAGTCTATTTATCGTAAAATGGAGAACTATGTTGACCTCTTGTTCGTCAGACTCATCATCTGACTACAACAAAATCTATTCTCTCGGTGTTTCTTCCGAATTCATGTCTTGAGGGACAGATTGCTTGTACACTCGAACCCTTGTAATACGCAAGCGAGTAGCTTCCTCCACTTCAAAAACGTACCCATTTAACTCCTGCGTTTTGCCCTTCGCCGGACTGCCCCCAAGCTCTTTGAACAACCATCCACCAATCGTATCTACTTCCTCATCCTCAATGATGGCTCCAGTCCACTTATGAACTTCTTCAATAAGAGATCGACCATCGATGGAAAATGAATCGCCGGTACGTTCCATATGCGGACGCTCATCCTCAAACTCGTCATACAAGTCTCCAACAATCTCTTCCAAAATCTCTTCGGCAGTTAAGAGTCCCGCTGTGCCCCCATATTCATCCACAACCAGGGTCATCTGAGAATGTTTCTTCTGCATCATCCGCAACACATGGCTGATCTCCATCGATTCAGGAACGTTCAAGATGGGACGGACAAGCGAAGCCAGATCATGTTGTTGCTCAGGTTTAGCCAGCAGCAGATCGGTGATGTGTATAAATCCAATAATCTCATCCTTGTCTTCTACTGCTACGGGATACCGGGAATGTTTGGTTGCGTTAATTATCTCCAGGTTCTCTTCCAAAGACATATGCGTGTACAGACAATCCATGTCTGTACGTGGCAGCATCACTTCACGTGCCAGCATATCCGAGAAATCAAAGATGTTGTCCATCAGTTTGATCTCATCTTTATCGATGACACCACTCTTGGCACTCTGCTTCATCAGAATACGAAGTTCATCTTCGGAGTGAGCTTCTCCTTCACTGGCAGGTTCGATACCCGCCAGACGCAGCAATGCATTGGCCGATACATTAAGTACCCAGATGAACGGGAAGAAGATTTTGTAGAACAACAGCAAGGGCGCAGATAAGAACAATGCTACTCCGTCTGTTTTTTGAATTGCTAACGATTTAGGTGCAAGCTCACCCAGCACAATATGCAGAAACGTAATGATACAAAAACCGATAATGACCGACACGGTCGAAATAAGCCCTGTATCTCCTACACCAAGTTTAAACATGAGTGGCTCAACGAGCAATTCGGAGATGGCCGGTTCTCCCAGCCACCCGAGTCCAAGCGATGTCAGCGTAATCCCGAACTGAGTTGCCGATAGATAGGAATCCAGTTTACTATTCACCTTCAGTGCATAACCAGCCATACGATTTCCTTCACTCTGTAATTGAGTTAAGCGTGTCTGCCTTACTTTCACAAGGGAAAATTCTGCGGCGACAAATACGCCATTCAAAAATACGAGCAGGAAGACACAGACCAGATTAAATACCAGCTGCCCAAGATGAAATTCGGTATGAATATCCAAGTTGAAACTCCCCTTTTCTATCTATTTCAGGAATACACCTGGAATATCAAGACGTGATTGCCTTTCTAGATTTGAAATCCACACCTTTATAATACATATCTGCCACTAGCAGGTTTGGTCCGCAACAGGATGCCATATCGCAATGGCAATTGACCGTTTGATTCAACGGATGTTCAGCTGACCATTCATGGAACACATCATCCAGTTTACGATCACGAATGTTGCCAAACGCCGGGATATCCGCAAAATCCGTCACATACACATTACCCGTGAACATGTTGACGTTAACGCGGTTGCGTCCGTCCGGATCGTTACGTACCGTCACATTTGGTTCGCTGTATAAACGGTTGATCAGTTCCCGATCCTGCGCTGCTGCACTACACGCGAAGAATGGCAGGGTCCCGAATAACATCCACATATCCTTGTCACGCACATCAAGCAAACGATGAATCGCTGCTCTCATATGATCCAGTGATAACACAGGCAGCGACGAAGCAAAGTTGGAGTTATACATCGGATGCACTTCATGACGAACACAGCCCATCTCACGAATCAATTGGTGAATGCCATCCAGCTTGTCGTGCGTACGGAAGTTAATCATCGATTCCGCAGAGATAAACATGCCTGCTTCACTCAGTTTGCGTGAATTTTCAATCATTTTCTCATACATCTTCACCGCAACTTCACGTTTCACAGGTCTGCCACTATTCGCAAATCCGACTTGATGGAAATCGTCAGCATTCAGATAGTTGAATGAGATATGCATAACGTCCAGATAAGGTAATAGTTGCTCATACCGGCTGATATCCAGTGTTAAATTCGAATTGATCTGGGAACGAATTCCACGTTCCTTAGCATATTTGAGCAGTGGGATGATCATCTCATCCACTGTTTTCTGGCTAAAGCTTGGCTCGCCACCCGTCAGACTAATCGTCTGCAGATGCTCCACTTCATCCAATCGTTCCAGCATCAGAGGAAGCGGAAGAGCCGGCGCTTCACGCATCGTAAGCATATCTCCCACGGCACAATGCTCACACCTCATATTGCACAGATGTGTCACGGTCATTTCTACACTGGTCAGCACATGGCGGCCATATGTACGCAGAGAGCCGATCGGATCCCACGGATCATTCGTTGGCGATAAAGGCATCGGTTGTACCGATCCTGAGTTTAGCATGGTCATTGTTCTTCACCTTATTCCTTTTATTAACCTAAAAAGTTTTATTTACATCATACCTTGTGTTTCTCTTTTTGGAGTTATCTTTTATCATAGCACAATTTTAAATGCTCCGGCATACGTAGACCCTGTCCATTACATGACAAAAAACGCTCAGGCAACTCTGGACCGAATTACGAAACGGCCCGGATATTACGACATGAGCGCTAATCATCTTTCAAGTTATTCAGCTTTCCACCTGCAAACTTTGGGCCGCTGATGGTGTATCGTCCACACCCTCTACACCTGTGATCATCACAGACAGGGCTGTCAGCAGGTTAATTTCATAAGGAGAAGATAAAGTCTGGCCGTCCGCATCTTTTAGAACACGGATAAGCGGACGTTGAGGAACACGTGAATGAATGGATGCAACTACCCCAACCTCTCCCGTACTGAGCTTGACTGAAATACCTACTGGGTATATCGCCACACAATCCCTGAACTTCTCCAGCATCCGTTGTTCATAGAGGGTTCCTGAACCGGTATACAACACTTCTACTGCCTGATGCGGCAGCAAAGCTTGCTTGTACACCCGATTCGTCGTCATGGCATCATACGAATCAGCAAGCGCAATCCATTTGGCATATTCATGAATTTCCTTGTCTTTCAAACCAAAGGGATATCCACTGCCATCAATTCGTTCATGGTGCTGCAATGCACAATGCGCAGATAGAAGCGGTATGCCTGGTTCATCTTTGAGAATACGGTGTCCATATGTAGTGTGCTGCTGAATGATTTTGAATTCCTCGTCACTCAATCTGGAGGGTTTATGCAAGATTTCTGGTGCAATCTGTGTTTTGCCGATATCATGCAACAAAGCGCCCAAACCAATCTCCATTAATTGCTGGCGTGTGTAACCCGAAGCGACACCAAGAACCAGCGTGTACACACATACATTCAGAGAATGGTTATACAGGTCAAAATCGCTGGAGTTCATGTCCATCAGCATAATCATGGCTTCCTTCTGACTGCCGATGTCTTCCAGAATGGCATTCATCACACCACTAAGCGCTTTACCGAAATGAGGAATCTGATTTTTGGTTTTCAGTCCTGACATACTCTGAAATTGCTGTTTGATCTCGACCAGTGCCTTCCTCCTGGTCTCTTCCTGCAACATTTCAGGAACGATGATATCCTCTGTCGCAGCATCTTTAATATACACATAACCGACTCCGAGATCCTTAAGGCGTCCAATCAATCGACTGGTTAGCTCTACATCCTCACTAAGTAATACAAGGCCTTCTTCACTATAAATACGTTTCCCCAGCTTCATGCCAGGCTGCAATAAGTTTATATGTACTAAACGCACAGCCTATCCTCTCCCGCTCCGTAGATGTAATTACCACTAGCCGCCGCTTCAGCAGAAGGCAAGTACTTTTAATTTAGCTTTGATGCCAGCGGGCTCGCAGGCTGTCGTCCAGAGCCCCTGGTCGTTTTATTTCCGTTTCCAGCAAATCACGTATGAATTCCGGAAGATGATAGAGCGTACGGGTTCCATGCGCAAGAGGAGGATACCCTACATTGAACGTAAACATGTCCAGTGTCCCAACGTTATACTCACGTTGTTCGTCCATAGGCTCCCCGTTGATGGATACGGTCTGGATCTTCTCATAGGCTGGCGCATCTGGATTGTACTCAACTTCCATTCCGTCCATACATAACGTGCCTAGAATATGACCACGAAAACCAAATCCCACAATGGGCTTACCTGAAAACTCGTCCAACAAGGACTGCTCAAGTGCTTCACGAATATGACTTCCACTCAAGGATATTGTACAAGTATTTATAGGAGATGGACATAGGGAATGCAACATTCCTTTTGTAATATTACCTTGTGGAAGCTCTCCGAGAAGCTGACCTGAATTCACCAGAGACAGCTGTGCCCCCGTGAAATGGCGAACAGCTTGTGCAAGCAATGTTGCAAACGGGGATTCCTGATCATACGCGATGGGCAGCACCCGATCGGTTATCACTGCCGTCTGATTGAGTGTCCTTTCGGCTTCCATACGATTCGTAGCGATTGCAAGCGCGACCTGATCGTCCAGTAATATACTCTTGGCAGCCACACAACCGCTACTTATTAGTTGGAGAGGTTCTCCCACACTTGTTCGTTCCAGAACCACTTTCCCAAGCCATTGTCCAAATTTCCCAGCTGCGCCCAGCACGGTCTGACCAATGACTAAGGGTTCTTCGAGAACATGATGGGTATGTCCACCGAGAATAACATCAATGCCAGTAATCTGCTCCGCCAGTCTCCGATCTGTCGAAAGTCCCAGATGTGAAAGAACCACCACCACATCCACTTCATCACGCAATGCTTCCACCTGAGCTCTTAGTGAATCCACAGGGTCCAGAACATCCCACCCGAGCAATTCGTAAAACGTTGTAAAAGGGGCCGTTGCCCCCAGAAGACCAACGCGAAATGGACCTTTCTCCACAATCAGAGAAGGTTTCATCCACACTGGCGGAAGACCCGTATCTTGCTCTGCAACATTGCCGCATACCACAGGACACATCAGTCCAGCATAGGTTTGCGAGAGCTGATCTGGCGTAAATGTCAGTCCTTCGTTGTTACCAATTGTAATGGCATCGTAACCCGTCAGGTTAATTACATCAACATTAGCCGTACCCAGTGAACCCTCGGTTTCTACGGCCATCCGGTCCATATGATCGCCGATATCCAATACAAGGAAGTTGCCACCTTGTCCACGTTCCTCATTGATCATAGCGGCGATGGTGCTCATGGAGCCGAAGTGGCTATGAATGTCATTGGTGTGCAGAATCGTTAACGTTTGCTTCTCCCTGGTGCTCATCACACCGCCTCCCCTGCTCTTCAATAAACGTTCATTCTTCTAATGGATAAGCATAACATTTTCCGCGTCGTTATGATATATTTAAAGGGTTTAGAGATCAAAAAGAGGTGAGTCCTATCTATGAAATTGACAATTCAACTATTCGCAGGCATTGCAGAACGTTTAAATACATCCCTTCTGGAGTTTGAGTACATTGGAGACATTCCAACCGCCGCCGATTTAAAAGAAAAACTTAGTCTGGCCTACCCGGAAGCAGCTTCTCAGATAAAAACATCCTTTTTGGCCGTTAACCAGCAGTACGCTCCTGCCGATACTATACTTAACTCAGAAGATGAACTTGCGTTGATTCCTCCCGTCTCTGGAGGCGACGGTACGGATATATCCGATGAGAAGCATCGCTCTACTCCCCTTGAACATCGGACTGAAGATGGCTTATTTCTGATTACAGAGTCCACCTTGTCTGTGGAAGCAACAACGGCGCTAGTAATTACCCCGAATCACGGGGCAGCTCTTACTTTTGTAGGTACGACTCGTGAAATGACCGGTGAACAGCGCACCGTCCATCTTGAATACGAGGCCTATGTGCCAATGGCTCTTTCTCAGTTGGCAGCCATTGGTGTGGAAATCTCCGATCGCTGGCCTGGTGTGTTATGTGCGATCAGTCACCGAATTGGCAAAGTGGATGTGGCAGAGATTAGTGTAGTCATTGCCGTTTCCTCACCTCATCGCAACGACTGTTATGATGCAAGCCGTTACGCCATAGAGAGACTCAAACAGACCGTTCCGATCTGGAAAAAGGAAATCTGGGAAGATGGATCTGAATGGAAGGGACACCAATTAGGACCATGGAACCCCATGGAAAACTGAATAATGAGCCTTTACACCTTTTTAGACAGCGTGGGTTAATAGTAAATAAGTCGTTGTCAACCCATTTTTTTCTTGTTATTATAATCATATGTGTCGATATTAGTCGAGAAAAGGTGGTTTATACGTGAGAGTGCATGTTACTGATCTTAAACCGGGTGACCTGTTAAAAAATGATGTATACAACAGTTCGGGTCTCCACATCCTGATGAAAGGTTCCACCCTCAGTGAAGATGACCTGTCCAAGCTGCTGCAACATGGAATCGATTACGCAGATGTAGAACATACAACATCCGACCCACACTCTGATGCACAAACCTTACCTTCCGATCAAACCACTCTGTTAACTAACTTGTTTAACGATACGATCAAAGGTACAGAATCTCTATTTCAACAAGCGATGGAGAAGGGTTTTATTGATGAGACACAGGTCGATGAGATTTTGTTTACCCTAACAGAACAGTTGGAAAAACAAAAAGATGTTGTCTCCTTGTTGCTTATGCTGGACGGGGATAGCGATTATACGTACAACCATTCTTTGCAAGTCGGAATGCTCGCTTTTTATATTGCCGGCTGGATGGGTTACAACCCCGAGGAATGTCTAACGGTAGCCAAAGCAGGATATCTTCATGATATCGGCAAGTCCAAGATTCCTTCTGAAATGTTACATAAACCTGGTAAATTGACCACGGAAGAATTTGACGAAATGAAGAAACACACATTCTATGGGTACGATATCATTATGGAGTCCACGCAGGATGAAATTTTGGCAACGGTTGCACTTCAGCATCATGAGCGCGAGGATGGAAGTGGTTATCCTCATGGACTGCGAGGAGACGAGATCCACCCATATGCCCGTATAACTGCTGTAGCAGACGTTTACAGCGCCATGACGACGAATCGGGTGTACCAGACCAAACAGGAACTAATCTCTGTTCTGTGTGAACTGTACAGCCTCAGCTTCGGTCAGTTAAATGCTGAAGCAACACAGGAACTGATCAAGCACATGCTGCCTAATTTTATCGGTAAAAGGGTTCTGCTCACCACGGGTCAGACGGGACTAATTGTCATGAATAATCCTGCGGATTATTTCCGCCCACTCGTTCAGACCTCTACGGCCTTTATCGATTTAGCGAAAGAAAGAGATATTGCTATCGTTGAGATCTATGTACAGTAACTGTTCATTGTACACAGCATGTATACGAAGAACCTAACTGAAATAACCAACTCATATGACAAAAGGGACGCCGCAATTGGCTTCCCTTTTGTCTATTCCGATTCAACCATGTTGGATTACACGCAGAATGCTTTTGTGATGATAACCAACAGAATGAACAGTACCAAGATTGCACCAGTGTTTGTGAACATATTGTATCCACCAACGCCGCCTACTCCGCCTACGTTGCCACCACAGCCATATCCTACTTCGCTCATGTGATTGCCTCCTCTTCATCAGGTATACCCTAACATATGACGTTTCCGATGGAATGAACCGGGCGAACAGGCAACATTCGATAAATGGTTGTATGTCTGCATCTACCTGAGTGACTCAGCCTTTTGCTACTCCCTGTTCTTTGCAGGGTTATATATATCGGAATCCAAATGAACCTGGATGCCTTTTTCCTTGCGGTACATGATAACAAGTAATCTCCAAAATTCATAACTGCCTTTGTCATTCATAATAAACGGTCGATAATAATCAAACGCTTGCTGTGCCCATGTGGGACAATCCATATTGGCAAGTTGCCGATGTTGCTGAATCCATTGCCCTTGAATCTCCAGCGTTTTCTGCATGGCTTCAAATATTTTCTTCTGCTCAGTGGTCATCGGCAGAGCCTCCTGTTCCTGAGATACAGTTCCGTATTCGACCTCCAGATATGCACCCGGCTCCGTCACACCGTCTTCACTGGCTGTATAGCCGTAAGATGGTGCACTTGTTTTACGAATCTCATAATGTACATGCGGGCCAGTACTCTGACCCGTGCTTCCCTGATTACCGATAAGCTGGCCTCGCTTCACCCGCTGCCCAACGGTTACGGCAATTCGCGAAAGGTGAGCATAACAATGCAAGTAGCCTCGATGATCTTGAATGGCAACTGTAAGCCCGTAACCGCCGAATCCAGAGCCTGTAACTCCTTCGGAAGCAAAACGCACCCTACCTTCCATAAAGGCATATACGGGGCCATTCCAGGGCTCTGTCACGAGATCAATTCCACGGTGAAATGTCTGTCCACCATGAATAGGATGAATGCGATAGCCGAATGAACTTGTAATCCGATATCCCTCAAAAGGGTTTACGCTCATACACTCACATCCTTTTCTATCATTAAATGCTTAAATCTATGAAATGGCTTGTGCTATTGGTCTTATTTTATTCCACAAAAATACCGCTCAGAATATCATCAGAGAAACCTTATGGTCTCTCCAACGTACACTCCAAGCGGCGTGCTATGCTAATATGATTCCTCTATCAGTTACATATACTATGTTTTTAATTTAACCACTACACACTTCTAATTCAACGGTCTGTATATAACCCCCAGCTGATCCAATTCCTGTCCTGCTCTTCCATAAAATCCGGCTATATACCACCCTGCTGGTGCCTCAAGTTTAATTTGATCCGATGTCTTTTGTCCGCCTTCAATCTTATTTCCAAGATTGGTCGATAACTCCACGTAAAAAATCCGTTTATCTCCATTTCGTGTCCCCTGACCAATCGTGGCCTGGGTTAAGTACTCTCCGTCTGCCAAGGTAAGTGTAGCAATGTTTGATTGACCACCATGTGCCAGATTTGTTCCATCCTTGTAAACCGTTGAAATGCCATCTACACGGTTGCCTGAGTTAAGCACCACTGAGCTAGGTCTGGCATCGGGAATTTGATTCAGATCATTAAACCCAGTTCCCCCGGACCCTCCGATTGTTGAACTTAGTTGGTACTGAGAAGATGTGCTGTACACAAATTCCGCTGTAATCGGATAATGATCGGAGAGTTGATTCCCACTCGGGTCAACAAACGTTTGATTTTCTAACCGATAGCTCTGTGCATTCAGGGACAACGCTTTACTTCCGCGATACAAAATTTTGTCGACTATCTCATAGTTTGGTCCATTTATATTGCTTGCATCCATAAGCGCATCCCCATCAGCGGGAATACTCCCACCTCGAATCAAATCGATCCACGGATCTCTTAATCCATTCTCAGACATGAGCAACTCGATATTGTCAGCCGCACGGGTGTACCGTGTATTGGTATCCCCCAATACGATAACCGCGTTCCCGTCCGAGTTCTCCTTTATGTAATTGGAGAGTTGTCTGATATTATCTCGTCTGGCCTCAAGCGATTTATCATCGCTACCTGCGTCCGCGTGCAAGTTGTACACGTCCACTTTCACCTGAGGTGCGATCTCATATGTAGCTGCTGTAAATCCTTTTGGAGTCAATTCATCACTACCATTATCAAAAAGACCCGATCGCTTATCCCAGGTAATACGTTTCAAGTCACGGAATGGATATTTGGACAGACTGTTCAACCCACTGCCAAAACCCGCGATTCCGCTTGTTGTCGTTAAATACGGCAGGGTGACCTGGGATATCAACTCATTATGATAATTAAAATCCTCTTGCACATTAATGATGTCATAGTCATTTAATTTGGGAGATATCTGAACAGTGTACTCCCTAGGGTTGGAACTGGATACCAGATCCGGGAGGCCACCTACATTATAACTAAGTACGTTGAATGAACCGGATACCGTTCCACCTTCTGCTGCACTCACCGAGGATAAAAATAAAGGAGAGCTCGTAAAAGCAACAATAGCAGACAATACCAAGGCTGCTCCCTTTTTAACTATACTTCTTCGCATCATATACCTCCTCATATTAGAATCTATTCAAATATATGTAACATTCATTAATGGAAGAATAAATCTGTTCTATTCATTTGTATAATCTAATGATTCAATCAGAAATATCTGACCAATTGATCCACATCCCACTCACTCATCGTCTTGTTTGGACAACAAAAAAAGATCAAGGAACTAACTCCCTTGATCTTTCTTATATTCATAAGAGATGACCTGAACCTTGCTACCGCTTAACATCAGCAGCTAGGTTCAGCTTCACGACTTTGAAAGGCGCTGCATTGGATTAACCAATGGAGCCCTCCATTTCGAATTTGATCAATCTATTCATCTCAACGGCGTATTCCATTGGCAATTCCTTCGTGAATGGCTCAATGAAGCCCATGATAATCATCTGTGTTGCTTCTGCATCAGTCAGACCGCGGCTCATCAGGTAGAAGAGCTGATCCTCGGACACTTTGGATACCGTAGCTTCATGCTCCAGCATGATGTTATCATTCATGATTTCATTGTAAGGAATTGTATCTGACGTGGACTCATTATCGAGAATGAGTGTATCACATTTGATGTTGGATTTCGCGCCCTCCGCTTGACGTCCAAAGGAAGCCAAACCACGGTACGTTACTTTACCACCATGTTTACTGATGGATTTGGATACGATTGTAGATGTTGTATCCGGAGCCAAGTGGATCATTTTCGCACCTGCATCTTGGTGCTGGTTTTTACCAGCAACAGCGATGGAAAGTACGGAACCTTTAGCTCCACGGCCTTTCAGTACAACTGCTGGATATTTCATCGTAAGTTTGGAACCGATGTTACCATCGACCCATTCCATCGTTGCATTTTCTTCTGCAACCGCACGTTTCGTAACGAGGTTGTAGATGTTTGGTGCCCAATTTTGAATCGTTGTATAACGAACACGGGCATTTTTCTTACAAACGATCTCAACAACAGCACTGTGCAGTGAGTTCGTACTGTAGATCGGAGCTGTACAGCCCTCTACATAGTGAACAAAGCTGTCTTCGTCCGCAATGATGAGTGTACGCTCGAATTGTCCCATATTCTCGGAGTTGATCCGGAAGTAGGCTTGCAGAGGCACTTCACATTTAACGCCCTTAGGCACGTAGATGAAGCTTCCTCCGGACCATACCGCACTATTCAATGCAGCAAATTTGTTATCTGCTGGCGGAATAACTGTTGCAAAATATTCACGCAGGATTTCCGGATGCTCTCTGAGAGCCGTGTCCGTATCCATGAAGATTACACCTTGGTCTTCCAATTCCTTTTGCATGTTGTGGTATACAACCTCGGACTCATACTGAGCCGATACACCTGCAAGGAACTTTTGCTCTGCTTCAGGGATACCCAATTTATCAAAGGTTTCCTTGATTTCGGAAGGAACTTCCTCCCATGTTTTACCTTGTTTTTCAGAAGCACGCACATAATATTGAATTTCATTGAAATCCAATCCGTCGAGATCTCCGCCCCATTTTGGCATTGGCATCTTTTCGAATTGTTTCAAGGATTTCAAACGGAATTCCAACATCCAATCCGGTTCATTCTTAATCTTCGAAATCTCGGTAACCACTTCTGCAGTCAGACCTTTACCGGTTTGAAAGATGGATTTGTGCTCGTCGCGAAAACCATATTTGTACTCTTCCATTTCTGGTGCTTTTTTAGCCATCTTGCTCTACCTCCCTATCGTTATTGTACTTTGTTCTCTTCGTCAATCCCTTTGCGTAATGCATTCCAGGCCAGAGTGGCACATTTGATGCGTGCAGGGAACTTGTTCACACCGGATAGGGCTTCGAGATCTTCATAATCGTCGAAATCGACTTCTTCACCTTTCATCAGTGAGGAAAAACGGTTAGCGATATCGAGTGCCTGCTCCATCGTTTTGCCTTTGACAGCCTCTGTCATCATCGATGCAGAGGACATGCTGATGGAGCAGCCTTCACCCGTATATTTGGCTTCCTGAACGATTCCGTCTTTCAGCAAAATTTGCAGTGAAATCCGGTCGCCGCACGTTGGATTGTTCAAATTCACCGTGACAGCGTCATTATCAAATGTTCCGCGGTTACGCGGGTTTTTGTAGTGGTCCATTATAACACGTCTGTACAGATCATCAAGTTGCATCGCCAAAATACTCCTTTGTCTGGATTAAGGCGCTGACAAGCCGATCTACATCTTGTTCGTTATTGTATAGATAGAAGCTGGCACGAGCTGTTGAGCTAACTTCAAGCCAGCGCATTAGCGGTTGACAGCAATGATGTCCGGCACGAATGGCTACGCCACTCGCATCCAGCACAGTTGCCACATCATGCGGATGAACATCCCCCAGATTAAAGGTAACGACACCCACATGCCGCTTGGCTGGGCCGTAGATGGTTAAACCATCGATCTCAGCCAGTCGTTCTGTTGCATAAGCTGCCAGCACACTCTCATGATGTGCAATCTCATCCATACCAATCTGCTCCAGAAAATCAATGGCAGCTCCCAACCCTACCGCACCCGCGATAATTGGGGTTCCACCTTCGAACTTCCAGGGAAGCTCTTTCCAGTTGGATTCGTATAGACCCACATCATCAATCATTTCACCACCGAACTCAATGGGTTCCATGGACTCCAGCAGCGCCTTTTTGCCGTAGAGTGCACCGATTCCGGTTGGTCCGCACATTTTATGTCCGGATAATGCATAGAAATCACAGTCCAGATCCTGAACGTCCACCTTCATGTGAGGTGTGCTTTGTGCGCCATCAACAACGATGACAGCACCATTGCGGTGTGCAATTTCAGCAATTTGTTTCACCGGATGGATCAGCCCCATAACATTGGATACATAAGCGATTGCTACAATTTTAGTATTGTTCGTAATCGTCTTCTCGACATCAGCCAATTCAATATGACCGTCAGGCTGAAGCGGAATGTATTTCAATGTTGCACCTGTCTCCTTGGCAACTTGCTGCCAAGGAATCAGATTACTATGGTGCTCCATTTGCGTGATAACAATTTCATCGCCTTCTTTGCAATTGGCGCGGGCATATGATGAAGCCACCAGATTCAGGGCTGTCGTTGTCCCGCGGGTAAAGATAATCTCCTGTGTACGGCGGGCATTGATAAACTTGGCTACCTTCTCACGTGCGCCTTCGTAGGCGTCAGTTGCACGGCTTCCAAGGGTATGAACACCGCGGTGTACGTTGGAGTTCTCATACTCATAATAATGTTTGACTGCTTCGATCACAGCATGAGGCTTCTGTGAAGTTGCAGCACTATCTAAATATACGAGCGGGTGTCCGTTAATTTCCTGGTGGAGGATCGGGAACTGCTCGCGAATGGATGGGTTCATTGTCCCAGCTTCTTCTCAATCAGAGACTGCAATTGGGTGCGCAGTGCTTCCAAAGGAATATCCGCCACCACCGGAGCCAGGAAGCCATAGATGATCAGGCGTTCGGCATCCGTACGGTTAATTCCGCGCGACATCAAGTAATGAATCTGCTCGGCATTGACTTGACCTACAGAAGCCGCGTGACCTGCTGTTACATCATCCTCATCAATCAGAAGGATTGGGTTGGCGTCTCCACGTGCTTTAGGGCTCAGCATCAACACTTTCTCTGTCTGCTGTCCATCGGCTTTGGTAGCGCCTTTCTCAATCTTCGTGATCCCGTTGATGATTGCAGAAGCTTCTTCACGCATAACTGCACGTGTAATCATCTGACTTGGCGTATTCTTACCGAAGTGACGAGCTTCTGTGGTGTAGTTGATTTTCTGCGAACCGGAACCTACAGCGATGACTTTGGAGTCGGAACTTGATCCATTGCCTTTGAGCACAGTCATCGTGTTGCTTGCTGTATCGCCATTGTTCATTTCACCAACGATCCACTCGATCGAAGCATCATTTTCCAAGACTGCACGACGGAATGAAACATCAGTTACATTCACACTCAGTTGATGAACCGATGCAAAACGTACTTTAGCACCGGATTTTGCGAATACTTCCACAACACCATTATGGAAAACAGGTGCGGACAGTTCGCCGGATACATAGTTATCCACATAAGTTACTGAGCTGTTTGCTTCTGCAATCACAAGCACGTGAGGTGCAAACGTTGCAGATGCATCATCGGTAAGCAACACTGCTTGCAGGGGGACTTCGATTTCGACATTTTTCGGAACATACAGGAAGACCCCGCCATTCCAAAGTGCCGCATGTAACGCTGCAAGGGAATGCTCATCTGCTTTCACTGCTGTGTTCAGATATGGTTTTACCAAATCGCCGTGTTCGCGAACTGCTGTAGCCAGATCCGTGAAGATAACTCCTTTTGCTGCCAGATCAGCAGACACTTTAGAGTATACCGTACCGGAATTACGCTGGATAACCAGACTGCCTTCAGCTTGATCCTGAACCAATTCTTTGATAGAAGCAGGTACTTCTGTCAAAGAAGAAATAGCTTCACTTGTTTTATATGTTCCGTACTCGCTGACATTCCAGCGTTCGATTTTTTGTTTTTCCAGTTTAGGAAGCGCAAGCCCGCTCGCAAGCTTTAAAGCTTCGAGCCGCTGTTCGGTCAACCAGCCGGGTTCATTGTTGCTTTCCGACAAGGCGCGAAGCGCTTCAGATTCAACCGGAAGAATTGTTTGTGTAGTCATTAATTAATCCTCCTCCGTTTTGTCTTTACGCTTCTTGGCCTACAGTTTCGTCTGTAATTCCCAGCTCTGCCTTTACCCAGTCATACCCTTCCGCTTCCAGACGGTGAGCCAATTCAGGTCCGCCGGATTTCACGATACGACCTTGCATCATTACGTGAACATAATCAGGCGTAATGTAGTTCAACAAACGTTGGTAGTGAGTGATGATCAGGAAGCCACGGTCTTCGCTCTTCATAGCGTTCACACCGTCAGCCACGATTTTCAAAGCATCGATGTCCAGACCGGAGTCAATTTCATCAAGTACTACGATTTTCGGATCAAGCAGCATCATTTGCAGAATCTCGTTACGTTTTTTCTCACCACCGGAGAAACCTTCATTCAGGTAACGGTGAGCAAACTCAGGGTTCATGTCGAGTTCTTTCATTTTACCTTCCATTTGACGAATGAATTTGATCAGGGAGATCTCGTTTCCTTCGCCGCGACGCGCGTTAATTGCACTGCGCAGGAAGTCAGAGTTCGTAACACCAGCAATTTCACTTGGATACTGCATAGCCAGAAAGAGACCTGCACGTGCACGCTCATCTACTGCCATGTCCAATACATCTTCACCATCAAGTGTAATTGTACCGTCAGTTACTTCATATTTCGGGTGGCCCATCAATGCAGAAGCCAGAGTTGATTTACCTGTTCCGTTAGGACCCATGATTGCGTGGATTTCTCCACCTTTCATTTCCAGGTTGATACCTTTCAGGATTTCCTTACCTTCGATCGTCGCTTTCAGACCTTCAATGACGAAATTCGTAGTCATGTGTATTGTTTCCCTCCATTGATTAAATTGATGTTTGCTGTCGAAAACGAAAAAGCGCCTATTATATCTGAACAGGGCTTCCCCTGAATTTCTCCTGTACTTGATTCTGTAAAGGAAGAACACTTTAGAATAATTCTAAACTGATTCTCAATGATAATCAAGCTATTTCCTCAGAGTGTGTATTCCTTGCAGGAAACATTATTCTTTCTGATTCTATAATAAATACCAGATTGAATCAAATGAGAAAACATCTCCCGCCGAGATGGACAGTGAGAAAAATCACAGAAAATCAAGCTTTTATCGTGACAGCTACACTAATCTAAAAAAAGGACTTATCCATATTATGGACAAGCCCCTTCATTAATAATATTACAATTTGAGCATCTCGTTAATCTTCTGTACCTGTTCGTCAAAATCCGCAACGTCCACCACCGGCGTCATTTCGCGCGGCACCGGACCATTCGGAATAGAAATCCATGAACGACAACCATTATACTCAGGCAGTACTGGGATTTCCATCGGTTCTTTCAAAAGGTACACACGTAAAATCAATACATGGAGCGGATCTTTCCGTTTCCATTTCAAACGGTCTTCGGCAAAATCCGCTGTCCACATATGAAAGTCAAGAAGTCGATCCAGCATCTCCTGATCTCGTATCTCCAGATCCTGTGTTACTTCGGCATATGCAGTAATACGGATTGTCGAAGCTTCGGGCACCCATTCGGCCAGTGATTCTTCAACATAGGATTGATCCGAGGACTTAATCAGTTCTTTACGCTGATGTTCATAAGTCGGATACAGGTAAAACGCCGGACTTTTCAGCTCAAAATGTCGGGTTTCTTCTACAATGCCACCTTTGCGCATCACCATAATTTGGCGACCCGTTTCCAATGCCTTGATTGCAGAAGCCCATTCTTTTAAAGCCGGTATCGTTGGTTCTAACATAATCGGTTCCCTCCCCTATCGTTCTTGTCAGCAGTATAGACGCTCAAGGCGTTTCTGACAACATGATCGGGGATCAGAAAGCTTACGCAAGAAACATACTTAGATCAGATTAAAACTTGGGCGTATTAACCCAGGAAAGAGCGAAGCATCCACATGTGTTTCTCAAGGTCAGCCTTAAAACCTGTCAGCATATCGGAAGTCGGTTGATCTTCAGCTGCTTCTGCAACATCAATACCTTCCTGATATTCATTCGAAAGTGTAGCGAAGTCCTCAATCAGGTTTTGCACCATTGTCTTCGCATCTTCGCCACCAGCTGCTTCCTGGATAGAGGAAAGCTCCAGATACTCTTTCATTGTAGCCGCCGGGCTACCTTTGAGCGTAAGAATACGCTCCGCGATTTCATCCATTTGTACGGTAACTTCGTTGTAGAACTCTTCGAATTTCACATGCAGCGTGAAGAAGTTAGGTCCTTTAACGTACCAGTGATAGTTATGAATTTTGACATACAATACGTTCAGGTTAGCCACCTGACGATTAAGTACTTGTTCCACTGATTTCGCTTGATCTGTTTTGTTTTTTGTAGCCATATTAATCCCATCCTTTTATTTAAAATTTAGTCTGTCATGCCGCAATAAGCAGGTTGTCCTGCAGTACATAACAGAGAGTTAACAATGTGTCACCACTTGGTAGCGGAGAGGCTCTTGAACAGCGTTTCTATCAACTGTCCGGCCTATTTGTTTTTACCCTTTAACAGGAAGTTCGAATCAGAATCAACTCAGCTTGTCTCAAAAAAAAGTTCAAAAACCGCGCTTTTTCCGATATACTGACATATACCAAGCAAAGAAGTGGGTTTTCCTGTTTCTTCATATATATGGAGGTGGCACCTTTGTCCCAATATCGCCCGTTTACCCCCCAGGATGCAATTGAACTGGCCAAAACATTACCGGGTCCATTTGCGGCAGATGCGAATCTGGATTGTCACGAGATCGGCGACGGCAATCTGAATTTGGTTTTCCACATCACGGATCAGAACTCCGATAAAAGTATCATTATCAAACAGGCGCTTCCTTATGCGAAAGTGGTTGGCGAATCATGGCCACTTTCTCTCGTACGTGCCCGCATTGAACGTGAAATTCTTCAGGAAGAGTATCGTCTGTGTCCAGGGATGGTACCTGAAGTGTATCATTACGATGATGATCTCGCATTAACGGTTATGGAAGATCTGAGTGATCATGTGATCATGCGCAAAGGCCTGATCGAAGGTGTTACCTATCCTCTTTTTGCCCAGCATATTGGGGAATTCATGGCAAGAACGCTGTTCTTCACATCCGACTTGGGCATGGATCAGCAATTGAAGAAGGAACAACAGGGCAGATTCATTAATCCGGACCAATGCAAGATAACGGAAGATCTCATCTTTGATGAACCCTACCGGATCGCTGAAAAAAATAATTATGATGCTTCCATCGAAGATGAAGCTGAAGCCCTTCGCACGGATGGGGAGCTTCATCTTGAAGTGGCCTTGCTGCGTGAAAAATTTCTGACACATGGGCAGGCACTGCTTCATGGAGATCTGCATACAGGCAGTATTTTTGTTACACCTGAATCAACCAAGGTCATTGATCCCGAATTTGCATATTACGGCCCCATGGGATTCGATGTTGGTGCAGTCCTTGCGAACCTGCTCTTGAATTACGCATCCCTGCCAGGATGGATTCAAGATGAGACTGCTTTGCGTGAGCGTGAAACGCTTTTGCTGAATATGGTTCGTGATGTATGGACTGAATTCGAATCTCGTTTCCGTGCCCTCTGGGTTAATGACCTCGTTGATCCGATGGCAAAAACGTCGGGGTATCAGGATCTATATGTGCAACAATTGTTCAGAGATTCGATCGGCTTTGCAGGTGCCAAAATGGTTCGTCGTATCGTGGGACTCGCTCACGTGGCGGATATTGATACCATTCCAAATGCGACTGAACGTGAACATGCTCAGCGTAAAGCATTGTCCATTGGTAAAGCATTGATCAAGAACAACCGTCGCTTGAATACCATCGGCGAAGTACTGGATATTGTATCCACAGCTGTTACTACGACTAAGGCTTAACATAAGGAACGGAGGAACCACCCATGACAACCCCTGATTATCAGCCTCTGTCCTCTCTCATCTGGAAAAAGGACAAGCTTGAAATGCTTGACCAGCGTCTGCTGCCCGAAACGATCCTCATGTTGAAACTGTATACACCCGAGGAAGTATGGGAATCCATCCACTCCATGAAAGTACGCGGTGCTCCGGCGATTGGTATTGCTGCTGCATTTGGTGTTGTATTGGGTGCCAAATCATATGACGGAACAACCGTTCAAGGTTGGTTGGATCACGTAAAATCCATATGTGCTCATCTGGCTACTTCCCGACCAACAGCGGTGAACTTGTTCTGGGCACTGGATCGCATGATGCAAAGAGCAAATGAGGTCGTTGAATCCGGCTTGAACCTGGATGAGGGCAATGATGCTCTTGAAGTAGAAGCTCTGTTGATTCAGAAGGAAGACGAAGAAGTATGCCGCATGATCGGCGAGAATGCACTGCCTTTGTTCGAGGATGGTATGGGTGTACTCACCCACTGTAATGCAGGCGGACTGGCTACAGCGAAATACGGTACGGCAACCGCTCCAATGTATCTCGCGCAGGAACGCGGTATCCACCTGAAAGTATTTGCAGACGAGACTCGTCCTGTACTTCAAGGTGCACGCCTGACTGCATTTGAGCTTCAGCAAGCCGGCATTGACGTTACGCTGCTCTGTGATAATATGGCAGGCATGGTCATGTCCAAAGGTTGGATTCAAGCCGTTATCGTCGGAACAGACCGGGTTGCAGCGAACGGTGACGTAGCTAACAAGATCGGAACATACAGCTTGGCCGTGCTTGCCAAGGCTCACAATATTCCTTTCTATGTAGCCAGCCCATTGTCGACCATCGACTTGTCTACTCCATCCGGAGATCTTATTCCGATTGAGGAACGTGCTGCGGAGGAAGTGACCGAAGGATTTGGCAAACGTACAGCACCGCAAGGTGTTAAAGTATTCAATCCAGCATTTGATGTAACGCCTAACGAATATGTAACAGCGATCATCACGGAAAAAGGCGTTGTTCGCGCTCCTTTCCAAGAAAATCTGGCTACCCTGTTCGCAAAGGAAGAAGCTTAATTTAATGAGAGCATTCAAGAAGAGAGTGTCGTGTATAGCGTTGGACCTACAAACGACGTACACTAGGCTCTGAATTACAAGGCTACAGAAGGGCTTCCCTTGCGGGGAGCCCTTTTGTTAGTGATTAGATCATTTTCAACAAAGCCTCTACACCCGTCATGCCAACGGTAATGCCCATGGCCTCGGCTTCTGTTGTCACCGACTCCATAGGTGCATGCAGCAACTGCTCCAGTGTACGCACACCAACCGCCCGAGCCGCAATAATTTTGCGATCCCCGAGCTTCTCATTAAGTAATCCCACATCGAGTGCTCCGCACATGATATAAAAGTTCAAAATACCTTGGTTTATCAACGGTTTTTAAGCTCTCAGTATGCCAGTCGTCACAGATGCGTCACAGAAATACGATTTCTTCTAAAGTGTCTGTAACTTCTTGTTGCATGCTTGGTATCACATGACTGTATGTGTCCAACGTAACTGAAATCTTACTGTGTCCTAATCGTTCGGAAATCACCTTAACATTGATATCCTTAGACAATAGTAAGGTTGCATGTGTATGTCGCAAATCATGAAATCTTATATGTGGAAGATCTGCTCTTTTAACATCTTTGGGATAGATTTTCATCATATTACTCGGAAAAACAGTACCGCCATTTTTCAAATTGAATATAACCAAATCGAGATCAAGAAACTCTCTGCCCAGTTTACTTTTCAAAGCATCATACTTTTCTTGTTGTGTTCTGAGGACTTCAACCAATTGATTTGGAATAGATATTCTACGAACTCCTGCATAAGTTTTAGCTCCTGACTTTAGAGTTTTTCCATAATTCGATAAAGTTTGATTGACGTATAAAACCTTGTTGTCATAATCAATGTCTTTCCATCTGAGTCCTAGAATCTCTCCTTGTCTCATGCCAGTCAAAAGCGCCAATGCATAAACACAAAAGTATCTTCGGTTCTTGTTTGCTTCAAGGAATTGATTTACCTGATCAATTGACCAGATGTTAACTTCATTCTTAATTTTTTTGGGTAAAGTTGACTTCCTCATTGGATTTGATTTACATAATCCATACTCAATAGCTTTATCCAGCACCCGTTTAACCAATGTTGTTATTCTTTCAATAGTATTTCTTGCGAACCCCTTAGAGTGCAAATTGGTAACAAACTGTTGACATGTTTTCATATCAAGTTTTTGTAGTTTAACCAGACCAATTGAATCTTTGATGTGATTCTTATAATATAGACGGTCATTGTAAAATGTTACTTCACTACACTCCAACTTCCGGATATTTTCTAGCCAATAAAGTGCAAAGCTACCTAATGTAGAGCTATCATTCTTCACAAATTCACCGTTCTCGATTTCTTGTTGTAATTTTGACATGATTAGATCAGCTTCACGCTTTGAATCAAATCCTTCTCGCTTAATTTGCCTTCTTTTCCCTGTGGGTTCATAGTAATCAAAGACGAAATACCACTTCTTTGTGTCCTTGTTTTTCTTTACAGATGCCATTCCGATACCTCCTATTTTCTTATAGTGACGTTATAAGAAAATGGAGCCAAGCAAGTGACTGTTACTTAACTTTATCACATTACTGGCTCCATTTTCAGTTAATTGACTTTTGCTGTTTTAATCCATTCTTCTAGGACTTGGCTAGGAACGTACGATCGTTTACCAATTTGAATTGGATTCAATTTTCCCATTACTTCTCTAGCCGCATTTCTCCCTAATTTCAGTCGCAACATAATGTCCTTTGTACATAACAATTCTTTTTCATTGGGTGTCTTCACACTCATCACCTCGTTAACTCCTATGTATGTATTAACTTGTCTTATTACTGTTTAAATTCTTATGTATACTTTCAAATGTAGCTATTAAGATCGTTTTAAAAATCTAATCTAACTTCGTATCTTCTATCTACTTTAACTATGTACTATTTGTTGATCTTGCTTTAAAATAATCGCCATTCTTTCATAAGTGAAATTTCTATGGATAGTTATTGTTCCACCATGTGGATGCTCTGTAGTTATTGAGAAAGATCCCGTATAGCTTAGGTCTTCAGGGTTTTCATATTCTTCTAATTGTGTTCTTCCTAAAGTGACATCTTCCGTTTGTAGTAAATAAAGACAGTTACCTACCTGATGGAATCTTCCTGTGTCAGACTTTGAATAGGGTAAGCCTATATGTTTAAATGCCGCACCCTTCGAATCAAATCGTCGAAAAGTTTGCTGTTTTGTTGGCTCAGTAGTATTTACTACAGTAAATAGATAGTGAGGAAAACTAGTTGCTTTAGCGCAATTACTTGCATTCGTCAATACTTGTATATTGTCTAAGCTATATCCCTCTTTTTCATTAATCCTGTCTATAGTTGGCCTGAAAGAATGTTTGTAATCATTTTTCATGTACTCTTCCGTGTGAACCTTCCACGACAACCAAAATTCTTGCTTTTTATGTAGGACAGCTAAAAAAGTTTCCTCTTCATCTTCCCATTCACACTTAACATACTTGTACATACCTGAATTATATTTACAATTAGTTATTCGACTATAGAGACTGCCATGGAGTAGAAATGCACTGAATTTCTCATTTTCGGCAATTATACCTTCTCCATAACATTTTTCTGCAAATGCCAGTGCGCGTAACTTATAATCAACGTAATTTTGATCTCCATATGTATTAATCCAATCTTCTAATACTTCCTCTGTAACGAGACGTTTTGCCAACTATGCTCTCTTCCTTCCAAATGAAATACCAACTTTAACTCAATTAATCTTGTCAAACCATAAATAAGATTGATTTGAACATTACAATCCAACGATTTCATATGTCGCCAGCATTTTTTTCTTCATTTTTCTCACTAATTGAAATTTGTATGGTTCAACAAATATAATCTATACTTCACTTATGGCTAAGGAGGATGATGAGAATGGAACAGGAAATTTACCAATTATTTAACAAAGAAAATGATGTTCGTATTGAATGTACTGAGAAATTTCTGACTAAATGGATCGAGAGAGGCTTTGAAGTTGAATCTACCCGTTTTGGACAGTTATTGAACGAGGGGGAATAATCCCCTCTAATCTATGCAGAACCTTTAAATTCTTTATTTCGAGCAAACTTTTATAACAATGAAGTCCACTTGCCACTACTGTCCACACCCCTTGAATTCAATATCTTAAAGGTTAGAATATAGGATCAGGCTAATTTCTCGCCCAACCCTATTGATTACATATTGATTGACCTATCCCCTTC
Source organism: Paenibacillus amylolyticus (assembly GCF_050990605.1). GTDB lineage: Bacteria > Bacillota > Bacilli > Paenibacillales > Paenibacillaceae > Paenibacillus > Paenibacillus amylolyticus_H. The sequence goes on along the minus strand of NZ_CP158832.1, from coordinate 1,870,041 downwards.
TTCAATGGTAGTGTCACTTCCCAAATGGGTCTGAATGGTCGATCCTTGTACAGCAATTAATTTACCGTTCAGTGTTACCCTTGCACCATTGCCTGTTGTAATTCGTCCCTGTCCACTTCCACTTGTACCAGGACTAATAGAAATGATTGAACCGCCACTATTCTTAGGTGAAGGGGATGGATCAGCTATCCATTGTTCTGTCGTAGCGTCGCCCACACATGCAACAGGAACACTATTCACTGTAAATTTGTTACTGTTTGAAGCTATAGCACCAATAACTTTAGCTCCAGTAGTGTGAGTAGTTGTACTGTATAGGGGAAAGCCGTCTTCATCGCGTCCATACATATAACGTTCAACGTATGAAACGTGACCACTTTTATTGGAATCCGTTAAACGTGAACCTTGTAATGCTACTTTAGCTATATAAATCTTCCTTTCTTTTAAATAAATTTCAGATAACGTTGTTCATATGAACCCTGTTCTGCGTAATCAATTGCTTTTTTTCCCTCTTCATCGCTAATCGTGATATCAGGTTTCATATCAATGATTTCACCAAAATAAAATTTGCTTTTTTCCAAAATACTGAACATCAGCGCTGTTTTCCCCTTATTGTCTTGAACATCGGGATCGAGGGCATTACGATTAATTGCTTTAAACGCTTCATAATTGTCCTCTTCGATTACGAAGATTAACAACGTTTTCCCAGAGTCACTATCCTGTGCGTTCACATCAAGTGTCCCATTGTTTAGGGCTGTACGAATTTTTGTAGCATCCAATTTTCCGTCTATGCTATAAGTTTCTTTCAAATTCTTCACCTTTTTACTTGCTGTTGTACTGGTGTTAGGAATGGTGGTGGTTCCAGTTGAACCATTGTTTGTTGTTATGTTGCTAGTCGTTACTCCTTCTTTCAAGGACACCTGGGAGCTTGTTACTGATTCAACAGAATAGCCAAGAGCATTAGCAGTGTCACGCACAGGCAGATACAGCCGACCATTTACGTTCAGTGGTGATTCGGAAAGTTTAGCTTGAGATCCGTCAACTACTAGTTTTACATTAGATTGAGTTGCTTTAAGGTATGTAGCTGCCCCTACTGCTGTGCCTGCTGTTAGGGTTACCCCTACCACAGCTCCAAGCATGAATGTAGGTAATTTTGACGCTAGTTTCTTCATAATATGTACCCCTCCGATAGAATAGTTATGGTATAGCTATTCTTATAAAAAACTATACCATAACTATCGGTTGATTAGGGTTTAGTGCTTAGATTTTAGTTTGTGAAGAAGTTGAATCCTTTACCATGGAAATTAAACGTTCCATCTGCTGTAATCTCAATATAACCATTGGTGTTCCCCACCTTAACGGGACCACCATCAGCCATTGCCGTCAACTCCTTGGCTGTAATGAAAATACGTCCATTTTCTGAATTCATATCAATTCCATCATCCGATAAGTCAACACTCCGAATTCGTCCATTGTTAGATGCCTTGTAAACTTGCTTGTATCCACCATTGTACTTTGTGTTAACCATTCTAGCTCGATCATTAGCTCCACCATCACCTGTACCAATTTTCTCAACTGGCTGAGCCGCATCGCCAGAGCCATCAAAGGTGATCTCACGCTTGATCTTCATGTTCTCCTCAGGAAGTCCATATGAGTAGGCAATGATACCTGTATCTTCAGTAGTCAGTATACGTTTCTCACTGTCTTGCCAGTATAGTAGTCGATCACGGGAATCTTTCGCTTGTTCTTTGGATGCGACTTGCACTGTAATATATCTAGTACGATTATCTTGGATATCAATGTAATCAATATATTCTCCAACGTCTGCGTCCTTACCTATCGTTTTGAGTCGATTAACAGTCAAATTGTTAATATATCCGTCATCGGCAAGGATTGTATTAACTTCTAACATCTCAGCTACCAATTTACCCACATTGATAATGTCCAGTTTATCCATATCCATATATCCAGCCTCTGTATCAATAATAACGTCTCCCGCTGGGCCAATAAATTTACCTTTATGCGCTACCAAGTTCCCGAAAAGGTCTACACTAAACGGTGCATCATGGAAATTCTCAGATCCAGCCCACATCCCAATGCGGGGAAAAATCTTGAACACTCCTGTACCATCACGTAACGTAAGGGATGATCCTTCAATTTGTGCATGTGCCTCAATCATTTTTTTAATGTTCTCGATGTTGTCATAGACTCCTCTATCACCCGGATACCACTGGAATGGTTTTTCTTCAATTTTCTCATCAAGAATCTTGCGAATGCCCTGTTTTGCTAGAACGTACAGTTCCAATTTTCCACCAATTTTCTCACTGCTTGCATTAGCATATGTATTTCTGTAAGCTTCAAAAACATCATTTGCTGTTTCTGTTTGATCTATGAAATATTCATTATCATATTTACAGTTCACACCAGCATTGTAGTATGCGACCTTATCATGAGCCTTAATCTTCTTAATCTCAAATTCACTTCTTTGATCCAGCTCATATAACACAGGAGAACCATTTTCAAATTTTGCGACAACTGTCATATTTACTATCTTGCCGCTATCAACTATTTCTTTTACACCCGGTCGTTTAAGATAGTAGCGCTCAAACCAATACTTTATGGTTTCCTTCAATGTATTGATGCTTCTGTCTTCCTTAGTCTTGAACTCATCGATAATGATTTTTGATAAATCTGCATCCCCCGAAGAAAAAATAATCATATCATCAACATGATGAATCTTCTCTCCTTTGTTATGTAGACGGTATGATATACCGTTCAATTTAGAAGAAATAGCCGTATCAGCACCCATATATAGAAAATCTTTGTTAAACATGATCTGACAATAACTCAATTAGACATCTCCCTTTTTATCTTTTAGAAATTCAGTGAATTTATTTCGATAGTGCTCATATATCTCATAAGCTTCTGGTGTTTGAGCAAGACACTCCATTTCAAGGAACATTTTCACAATATGAGTAACAATGTCTTCGTTTTCTCCCTCAGTAGGAATATACGCATTCTCTAGGGCAAGATCATTGTAATCCTTAATGAATGCTTCCTTGTCTTTCATAGCAAGCCTATCTCCAACTTCATTTGATTCAAGAATGATTAAATCCCCATATTCGTCTCTCTCCGCATGTAGCATTGTAAGACTCTCAATTTCCTTATTCCATGTGTCATTCAATGGAGAAAGTATATCGTCTAGGAAACGCTTTTTCATTCTTTCTCCTTGAGCATTCATCTTAAGGTTGAGGATATACTTCCCCAACCATGGTATATGATAATTAGGTATTTTCAAAAAAAATCTCCTTACATTTATGACTTAAAACTCGACCAAGAGCGCTTTTACTTCATTACCTTTACATACATAATTTCCTTCCACATACATATCAAAATCATTTTCAATGGACATCAACATTCCGTCGATGTGCTCTCTTCCATAATCGCTTGTTCTACTTACAATGCCTCTGCCATCTTTCAGTATGATTTTCACTTTCATATTCACAAATCTCCAATTCATTATGTATTATTTTAGACTCTCACGATCTACGGTTATTCCCTCTTCTTCGTCCCTGCTACCTAATGCTCTCCTTCATCCCTATGTCCTTGCTAATTCTTCCTGGATCACTTCCAGCTTATCCGCTGCATTAACCTGTACCACATCTATCTAACCTTCCACGTATCTCATCCCTCCCGTTCAATTGTATTCATAGGCTCCAAGAGTCTGCCTTGGAATTCGTTAACCTTGTGTAGTCAGTTTAATTCAGAGAATTAAAAACGTAAAAATTTGGAGGCCCTATTTCCTACATTTCTTACTCACCTCCTTTCAATGAGCATAAAATCTGTCAACTAAATGAGCATCTAAAAGCACCACATAGAGTTAACTATTCTTTAGTCTAATGATACAGGGTGCTTTATAACGACAATTTAGTTGACAAGCAATATTAATACTATAATGATAGTAATCATCTATTTTGTCTCTTCAATACATTGGATACATATTGTCTCGAACAGCTCATTAACTCAGCAATCTTAGAGTTTGATAAACTTGTATCATTTTGCTTCAACCTTCTAATTTTTGATGCCTTATCATCGTTATCTTCTTCCGAATCTACTATCTGATGATACACAGAACCTTTAATATGTAATGGAATATTTAATCTTCTTCTCAATTTTTTGTTAACTCTTGCTTTCAAATATCCTGTTTTAACTAATATTACAGGCATGTAAGCTCCCATTTTCCTCAGTAAAAATGTATTCAACCAACATTGAAATCCTTCATCATAATCATTTACTTCTAGTAAATCCAGTTCTGACTTCCTGTTCGAATTAAACTTGAAATTGTCTTTGTACAATTGCTTGTAATCAATATTCTCCATTCTTAGAAGTTCAACTACCTCTGAGTCACATGTCCAGCCCTGAACCCCTATTTTCTTGATAACCAATTTGTATATTAAGTCAGAAAGTCTCTGATTCATCTCAGAAATGTCCTCCTCTACACGTTCAGGGAAAACACGATTTGCTTCCTCCACTCCACATAGACCAAGAAGCTGTTCCCTTTTAAAACACGAAATCGTCAAATGGTTAGAATAAAAAAACTTACTCATCTCTTCAGCAAGCATAAGTCGCTCTGTATCCATACTCACGATCTCGTAATATCTGGCTAAATTTCTAAATGTCTCTCCATTTCTAAAAGAACTCTTCTGGTACTCCTTTACCTTCTTTTGCATCTCATCGGGTAACTCATCTATACCTATTGTGTTGAGCAAATACATGAAAATCATAATAATTACTTTGGTATTAGCCTTATTAATGTTCTGAGCGCTTGAGTCATCACTTAACACTTCTTCAATAACTTTTCGAATTGGTGCAAACACTATTGCATTGGTATTCTTGACCTCTAGACTTTTCATTGTCGCAAGTTGGGGTAACTTTCTCCTTGCAACTTCGTGTATCTGAATCAGAAGACTGAGTGTACCCTTTGTTCGTAAAAACTTACTCAAAAATGGGTAGTTGTTATGTAAATCTACGTCATACTTAAACCGTTCAAGAAATTCGATATTAAAATCAATCAACTGTTCCTGATCCATTTGCCATTCTGTTTTGACCTCAGCTATGTTGTATAGTTGCTTTAAATAATCAAATGCTTTATGTATAGGTAATCTTGTCATTCGTTCTATTACTTGCACGATATCATAATGGACACCACATCTACTCGAATGGCATTTGTAAAACCACTTGTCTTCATACTTGTAGATGTTTCCACTGCTTGAATTGCTACTATTGTGAAAGATACAAAGAAAACGATCAGATTCTATCCCCAGTAATTGTTTTAAATTCTGTCTTTTTAAAAATTGTCTGATATCATTGCGATCAATGTAACAAAGCTCAGGCTGGTTATCTACACCTAGCCTACTCTTTAATTCTGGTAAACCCTCAAACCCACGGCTTATCAGTGAGATGTTCCCAATGTCTATGTTTGAGTAATCTATACCTATTCTAGCTGGAAGTCCCTTCTTAGAAGGAAGTAACTTATTATTGTATGTAGGTGCTTTGTTTCGATTGACACATAACTGCGAGTCCATTTTAATGATTACTTTTTCAATGATTTCTCTTAGACGTACAATAAGTTCTTCTGCATCATACCTAATGTTTCTTTTAAATGTTCCAAGCTTTATCGTGAATGGATCATTCGGTTCCTTTAAATGCAGTGTATTGGGCACCCTTAATAATCTTGCTGGATTCTTGACTGCCGCATCAGCATTAAATGTGTATATCAGTAATCCTTCTAGTGTTTCAAATTGATGTTTTTGAGCTCCAGTTTCAAGTAAATAATACACATGATAGCCATTCTTCGTTTCTACAACAGCACTCGGTGGAATCCCCCATTCTTCCAACTCAATTATGCGCTCTTTAAATGACTGCTTATAACTAGATCTTTGTTCCTTGTTTAAAGAGCTAAACCCTGCCTTAACTAACTCTTGCAAATCATTTCGTGTTCCTGTGAAGCCTGAGGCCACAATTTCATGTTCCAATTCATCTTTTATGTCTATATCTACAAAACACGCCCGAAAATCTGTTATTTCTTCATTTTTATAACCTCCACCATTAGGTAGATAAAATATTCCATAACCTTGTTCATTCCATTCTTCGAATTCTTTAATAGCTTCTTTGCTATAATATTTCATTTTACTCTTGTACGCTTTACTATGTTTTTTTCCTTCTAATATGTACTCAAAATTAATCTTTCCACTACCGAATCCGGTTTCAAAGAACTCCCTGGTCTTTTCAATATTCAAAAAGATATACTTCTCCTTCCTATGTTTGACTGGTTAAAAGATATTCAATTATCAAAGAGCAATTATTAGTAACAGTTACTCAACATCTTTAAAAAACGGATCTTCTTTGAATCCTAGAACATGACCTGGAGGCAGTAACTTGTGCTTATACAGTAATTCTTCTAATTCCAAGGTAAAACTATTTTCTGATGGGATACCAAATGCAAGTCGATTTTTATTCTCGAATATGTAAAGTAGTGTTTCGATTGCTTTCACTTCGGCTGAATTATCTTCGACTGTTATTCCATTGTTTGTATTTTCATAATATATATCCTTTTCAAGAAAATCGCATAAAGAACTTACCAAGTTAAAATGGCTTGTTAGAGTAAATTCACTGGTCATTGACTCGTTATAAAGAACGCCCCGTAACCGTAAGATTAGTTTCTGTATCGCAAGTTCTTCATGCATGGCTCGAATAACTTGCTCATGTGGGTCGAACATTTCAAAAACTTCATGTTTGATACCTTCTTCATCAATAATTTGGATAGGAACTTGTACAGAATCTCTTTTTGAAAGTCTGTTGAGATAGTTGATTTCTATCTGGATTTTTTCCACTTCCGATAGTTCCTTTTGAAAGTAAACTTCATCAATCCCGAACATTTTTGATAGAGCCTCAAGTTTTGATTGTGGAATTGGTCTTTTTTTACTTAACCAACCCATTATTGTCGGAGAGGCAATACCTAGTTTCTCGGCTAATTTTTTGTACGTACCATTGTATACTTTCACTATAAATTCAAGACCAATCATTTCTCCCCCGCCTTTGGCTAATCAGTTAGGCAAACCCCTTAAATACAATATAACAAATGCCTAACCGATTAGTCAACACATTTTTGAAACTTCTTTATATTCCATTTTATAGAGAATTACTGAACGCTTCGTTTTAATATTCAATGAGGAAATATTGTACACTTAGTTTTCTTTGCATTAAACTCATCTATCCCATACAACCCTATGTTGTTACTACTAATTCATAGGCAATTCCCGGACAGCAATATCGTCAGCTGGAGGACACCATTCTCTAGCGGTAACAAGAATAGATTATTTTAATTGGGCAATAATAAAATCAAGTAGTAATCGATTCTTATTAAGGTGGTCATTATGAGATATAAGAAAAGGTATGAATATAAGATTATTTCTCCGACCTTGCAGTTCCAGAAGAGCTCATTGAAGAGCAACTACTCAATTGGATGGAATTTGCTCTTCTGAATTATTCAGTTGAGAACATGATAGAAAACAAACAAAATTCGGAGGATTGATTTTCAATGAGAGTACTCAAAGATCATGAAAAGTTAGATAGAAGTGAAATTACAGCCTTGATCGGTAAGATTAGGGCTATTGTTTATACTCGTGTATCATCTGACATTCAAATTGATAACTATTCACTAGAGTCGCAGATTGAGATATGTGTAAAGGAAGCCAATGCGAAGTTTGATATCGATGAAAATGAAATTATTGTACTGAGGGAAGAGGCTGAATCTGGAGATAATCCTAATCGTCCAATGCTGAACTACATCTTGTTTCTGCTTGAAAAAGGTCTCGGGAACAAAGTCATATTCTTGCACCCAGATAGATTGAGTAGACATCTCCATTTACAACAACAGATCACACATAGGATATGGGAGTTGGGTTGTGATCTACATTTCGTTGAGTTTGACTTGCAAAAAGGAAATGCAGAATCAATGCTCAATTACAATATACAAGGCTCTATTGCTCAGTATAACAAAGCTAAGATTCTAGCCAATACGAAACGTGGTAGAAATACGATGGTCTCTAACAATAAAATACCGGGAATGAATCGTATTTACGGTTATACCTATGATAAAGATCTGAACACCCTTGTTGAAAACGAGTATGAAAAAGAGCGATATCTGACAATGGTTAATATGGTACTAGAAGGTTCAACCGGTTCTGAGGTTGCGGCATATTTAGCTAAAAAGAAACATCCTGCACCAAAAGGAGATAATTGGTATCAAGCGACCATCAGTAGAATACTCAGAAATGAGTCTTATATGGGAACGTACTACTATGGTAAAACTGAGGTAGAACAACAGAACGGGAAAAGAAGACAAGTACCACGTCCTAGAGATCAATGGCAAAAGATAACTATACCTGCTTATATTGATGAGATTACATTTGGACGCTTACAGAAGTGCTTAGACGGTAATATAAAAAATGGTGGTCGTCCATCTGAAGATTACCTGTTAAAAGGGATTGCTAGATGCGGAAGATGTGGAGCAGCAGTTTCATCGGGTATTACATCTAGGACACAAAATGGATTGTTGAAATATTATAGTTGCACAAGAAAAACAAGAAAATCCTACAGCGTTGAAACAGGAGAGCCAAACAAGATTTGCTTGGGAGAAAATTGGCGAGTAGATATGGTAGACTCTTTAATCTGGAGTGAAGTATTGAGGTTGATAGACAATCCTAAAACGATAATAGATAAGATGCTAGAAAGAATTTCTGATGTATCCAAAGTAAAAGAACTGGAGAGAAACAGAGATGACATTGGAAAATTGATTAAAGATAAGGAATCTTCTAAGGCAAGATACATTGACCTATACGCTGAAGGGATCATTAAATCCAAAGAAGATCTTTCTATTAAATTGGAACCAGTAGATACTGAAATTAGCGAACTAAACAAAGAGCTGAGCTTAATCACAGACAATTTAGAGCTGAACAAAAGACAAAATAAGAATACTTCACCAGGGGGGCCATTGCTAAAAAAATATCAAAATATCATTAATAATGAATTACAGATGAAAGACGCAAGAAAAGTATTGAGCATCCTCGTCGATAAAATAGTCTTACATGATAGTAAGCGTATTGAGATATTCTACAAATTCACCTCTAAGAGTCATTTAATTAGAAGTGATACCTACGTCTCTGATTCAGTCAAATTCGATAAGCTTAAGTGGGTAGTTGAATCCCCCCCTCCTAAATGGGAGAATATTGAACACCTTTACCCTCAGATGCTGAAAATGTACAACGAAGACTTGCTCAGCTTTGAACAAATTGCGGAAGCCACTGAAACAGATTGGTGGACTATTAAGCAAATGTTTAAGGCTAAGGGAGCCATCTTGCTTACAACTAAAGAAAGAGGAGTAAAAAGACGTGCTCGTGACTTTGAGAAGATATACGATTTACACTATGTTGATGGACTAGCTTTTACTCGAATTTACAAGGAACATGGATTGAGTCCAACTTACTGTAAACAGGTGCTCGAAGAAAATATGAGCAAGTTAGGGTTATCGTACGTAGAAAAGTTAGAAATCTGGTAGATCGGTTCCAATATAACTTCAATCGTTCAAGTTTGACTATGGTGTAGAAACAGATGTGCTAGGCCACCATCCTCCAATTATTAATAGGTTTAAGTTTTAAAATAGCCCCTCCTATCGTGAACATGTAATAACCTTACTGTTTGGATAGATGTGCTAGCAGAGTAACTGGAAATTACAACCCGATTTTTGGTGTAAATGTACCCCCATACCTTTATTCGGTAAGCCATGGTTACTGTATAAACTTAAAAACATGTAGCCTGGCCTTAATGGTTGGACATATTTCTACCTTCTCTACTTGTCCACCACATCGAAAGTAAAGTTAACTCTTTACACTTTAACAGTAAAGTGTATAATTGACTTATGGGTTAGGAGGTGAATACATGACCCAGAAAGAACATGAGGATATCATTAACTTGATACACTCATTAGCAAACCAAGATAAATACGTTTTGCTAGTACATGCTAGGCAACGTATGAACGAAAGAGGTTTAACGGATGAAGATGTAAAGGACATTCTTACAAACGTTAACCAAATCTTACGGATTGATGAAGAAAATCCGGATGGAATTACATCTTATAAAATCGAAGGAGGCTTACATAACCACAGGTTGGCGATAAAGTTCAACCTATCTGAACTTATTATTATCATTACTGTTATGGATAGGCACTCATAGTGCTTATCCTTCCTAGAAGATTCATTAGCACATTAGAAGATTCATTAGTACATTAGAAGATTCATTAGTACATTAGAAGATTCATTAGTACATTAGAGGATTCATTAGTACATTAGAGGATTCATTAGTACATTAGAGGAGGATTATTTAGTTAATATGAGTAGTATTATAAGCAAATGTGTAATGTGTGGGTCGGAGGATCTGTCTGAGATTAATTATACAATGGAACATAAAGAGCTCAATAAAGTACTGGTAATAGAAAATATTCCTGCAATTCAATGTAACAAATGTAATGAAATATACTTAACTCCTAATGCAAATAGATACATTGATAAACAATTAAGCATATTCCGTTCAGGCGGTTTTGATAATCGCGCTAAAGAAGTTAGTAAGAATAAAGGGATAACTCAAGAGGAGTTAGGAAAAAGAATTGGAGTAACCAAGCAAAGAATTAATCAGATACTCCACGATTACAACTTAGATGTACAAACAATGATTAAAGTTGCTTCCGCAATAGGTGAGCCAGTTAATAGTGTGTTTGAATTTAAAACTATACATCAAGAAAGTGATAAGTTTTATTTAAAGTGAGGGACTCTAAATGAGTCCTTTTTTTCTCTACAACAAAAGGCAATTTCATTTTAACACATCACAAACTTGATTATGTTCAGAGATGAATCTCAAACAACACAAAAGCCTAAGCACATGACCTAGGCTAATGTTTGTTCATATTCCTTTACTCTACGATACCAACTGTTGGGCTTCATCTCTGCCATTCTCATAGCTTCAACTGCTGTGATACTACCTTGCTTCCATTCTGTGTATGCTTGCTTAAACTCCTCGTTAATTGCTTGCTTAGGTCTGCCAAACACTACATTGTTATTCTTAGCAGCAGCGATGCCTTCGGCTTGTCTACCGTTAATCTTCTCACGTTCACGTTCAGCCATATATGACAATAACTCAAGAACGATACTTGATATCACTTTTTCTAATCCATTCTTATACTGCCTTGTGTCCAGGAGAGGCATGTCCAACACAACAATGTGAGCTCCAATGTTCTGGGTAATATCTTCCCATTCCTTTTTAATCTCCTGTGCATTTCGTCCTAAACGATCCAGTTCCTTCACAAACAGTATGTCGTTTTTACGAATAGCATTTTTCATTACTTGATACTGTGGTCTGTTGAAATTCTTTCCACTCTGCTTATCTATGTAGAAATCCCGTTCCGATATTCCTAAGTCCTTCATTGCTTCTAGTTGTCTTGCTTCGTTCTGATCCTTAGTCGAAACTCTTATGTAACCATGATGTCTAATCTCTCCCATAATTCAACCACCTTCTGCTATGTCGTTAAGTTATTATAGCAAAATTGTTTCAAAACATATATAGATATTTATGAAATGTTTCATTTATGTTTTTATATTATTTGAAATGTACCATATATACTTTTGACATACACGGAAAGAGTCTTTCAAAAAGTATACTTTTAGCCATACCCTTTCAATCGTAGGCACGTACCAATATGGTACTGGAACAACATCGGAAAATTACGAAGTCCCTTGGGACAGTGTGAGCCTGTCTTAGAAATCCGTCTCTGTAACCTGATTCTGACTGAATCGACAGATTAATTCTCATAGATCATGGTTCCAATCGTGTACGATACAACAACTGACCATATATGCAGTTAAATCAACGTTTAAGCTTCTTTTTCAGGTCAATTTATCCTATATCGTAAACGCAATCGTAGAATGACCATCAACACCCTAAAATGCTAGTCGTAGCAACGATTTTAACAAATTAGAAAATTTTGTAATTTCACGATTGAAATATCAAATAACGTAGGCAGGACAAGGAATTTCAGCGTTTTCCAAAAGTTCAATCGTATAGTAACAGGATTATTTAAAATGAAGACTTATTTAAGCAATATTTTGATTTTTTCACGATTAAAATCAAGGACTTTGATAACTATACATCTGGATGACTAAATCACAATACCATTTGAAAGTTATAAATAACTAGTATAATCTCCAAGCAAGTTGAATATATTAAATAACAATAGTATTCATAGGAGGTTTAGTTTACATGGAAAAAGTCTCTTTCTTAGGAGATATTTACGATTACCAGGAGAATCTTGACGGCTCTAAACTCTTGTCTATTGATAAAAACAAACGAGGAATCAAAATGACCATCAAATTCTCAGGTGATTCAGAAGATCATAAAAGATCTCACGAAGCACTGAAAAACTTCTTTGTAAAAAGCTCTCCATAATGAGTACTTTTAAAAGCGTAAGCCCAAGGAATTGATTACAGATTAAATTGTCTATTTGGTATTTCAGTTCAAACTCTCTTGATGTACCTCAAAGCCAATAAAAAATGAGTCACAAAAAGGCATCCAGATAAATTCGTCTGAGTGCCCTTTTTATGGATATCTACATCTTATAGGTAATACAGACCTTGACATACCACATTAAGTGGAAGGATTGCCCTTGGTTTGATAGCATATTCATCTGGATTTTTAATAATATGTTCGGACAACTTAGTTGCATATTTAGTGTTTTTTACGAGCACAATTGCATCGTTAGGTAATCTAAAATCCCCTTCTGCTCTCCACTCACGTTCATGAAGCCAACTAATCCAGCCTTTTTTATCAACCTCAAATCTAACAATCCTCCATAATTCGTCATCTGGAATATTCAGCTTTTTACTTTCTGAATTGGACAGGTAGAGCACTGGTCTGCATCCGTTGTTGTACCCCCATTTTTTTGTGAATGCTATTCCAAACGGTTCATACCTTGGGTCATCATCATTACAATTTTCTTCATTTAATACATACTTTAACGACATAAATGGAATGTCCATAAAACACGCTGCTTTCTTGGCTCCTCTGACAAATCCCTTCTTCCCGCTTCCATAAACTTCTCCAGTTTTTAGAATGTTCACTAAGTTAGCAAAGGCACCGTATCCATCATCTCTTTTAGTGTTTTTTGTAAGATGTATAAGGTACGGTGTTAAATCTGGCCTCTCATAGAAAGGTAAATTTTTAAAATCTGGTCGCATCCATATCTTTCCCTTCATAAAACTTGCGTCTCATTGACTTGTCTACCACAGTTCTAGTGATTCCCCGTACTCTCTGATATCATCATCCATTTTGTCGATTTTAGAAGCATCCATTACAGAACGGATAAAATGTTCACCTGCTTCAAACTTACCCATATCAACCGTAATTTGTGCAATTCTAAAATCCCCGCTCATTATTCCAACAGTCACAGTCTCGGCTTCTTTTACCTTAGCTTGCTGTAAAAAGTCATACAACTGTGTGAATACATGTTGCACAGCCAGCCCTTTCCCTACATCCTCGCTCATGTATACAACTACGTCTATATGTTTTGTTATATCTAACGCATCTGTAACTTTTATATCTTGAGCATATACAAAAACTGATGTGTCGATCTGGGAAACTTCTGTCGTGCTTGTTACTGTAGCATCCTCTTTAGTTTCATTTGTTTCGCTTGCTTCCACAACCGCTTCATCTATTGAAGATCCTGTCTCATTATCGTTGGCAGGATCTTCAATAGAGTTTTCAACGGGGTTAGCCTCTAGTTTAGATTGTTCTTGAATAACAGGCTGCTCTGCACTCTTCTCTGAACATCCTGCCATTAACACCACGAGTGCTAATATAGATAAATAGAACTTAAAATTCATCATGAATAATTTCTCCCTAAGCTGATATATTTAATTATAAAGTTCGATACACTTTTTATAGAACATGCCTTTTAACAAATTTATATCCCATACTTTTCTTCTAAGTATCTATCGTATGCCTGCTCAGCAAGATCTTCCTCAATCAAACTACGATGCATCTCAGCAATTTCGTCGGAATAATCATCTATGGTTATTTCATATCTTGCATCCTCAAACATATCTCTAAGGTCTTCATTGTATTCAACAAAAAAATCATAAGATAATTCATAACCAATCTGTAATTTTAACAGAAGTTCCTGTACTTCCTCACTGGTGAGACTAATTTCGTAATGCATAAATTGATTTCTTATTTTGTTTAAATACTGAACAACTGTCTCAAAATCTTCTGATATATCATAGCCACATAAGTATTTGGCTCTTCTGATTCCCTCATTCAATGTAATAGTTTTGAGAAGTGGGTTTGCCTCGAAAACATTAGACAGTCCTTTTGATAACATTATCTTTCTTGCCGTCATATATTTATCGAGATCTGTAAATATAAGATATTCATCGTAATCCTTTAAAAACAGCTTAAAAAGTATTTCTATTCCATGATTTAACGACATTACAGCATCTTTTAAATTGTGTACTTTTCCATCCTCTAGCATCTTGATCTTTTGCATTGTGAGAAAAGCAGCCTTAAATGAATCTACTCCATTTTCGGCCAATCCCATGATCAACATTCCGATCACTCCCAAAGAGTTTTATAAGATAACTTGCGTCAACTATCCAGAATACTTGTTCACCGTTATCGGATAATGATAGACCTCAATATCCTCTGCAATGAACCCTCTTCGTTGAGCTGCTAACAGTGTCTCATACATGTTCTGTCGTCCTACAGGATTATCAGTATGTATGTATATCTTATCTGCCCTTAATCCATGCTCACAAAAATACTTAACCAAGTCATATCCATTGGGTAGCTCTTTACCATCTACATCCTCACCGAGATCATGGTCTAATGTTAGAATAGCCACTTCTCTAGTCTTAAGAATGTGTATTGCTTCATAATATGTACGAGCGACCACAAAGCCTTCTAGACAGTCTCTGAGGTCGTCTACATAGAGGTTAATCTTATCTGTCATGGTCGCACATCCTTTCCTCTGAAACACATCTTTTACTTACTGTCTTTTCATTTGACTCTCAGTGTAATATTTAATTTCTCCTTGCTTTTCAAGTTTCACTGTGTACCAAAGACCACTACATTCGACTATGCTCCCTTTTCCGTCTGGTGTGATAACTCTGTCGCCTAGATAAAAATTGCTCATTCTTCGTCCACTCCAATACTGTTAAGTTGAAATAGCCATTTGATTAAGACTCAGCAGCCAACAACTCAGCAACTCGATCCAACTCATCTTGACTGTGGATAGTTCCACCGTTGTTCATTTGTAGATACCATTCAAGAACCTCTTTGCGTGTCTTCAGGTTGTTCACATGAAAACTCAAACGGATTAACATGGGAATCTTATCTTCAAAGTCCTTGTAAAGATAACCAAAAGCTTCGACTTGATTTTTAAGGAACCTGAGACATGCTGTAAGCCGTTGCAATCCATCTACACATACAAACCAACCATCACCTTTTCCGCTTGTGTTCTGCCAGTTTGTATGATTAAAATAGATATCTAAGCCTGACACGCCTTCGCGTAGCAAATGCTCTATATAAAGTTCCTGTTGTCGTTCCGTCCAGACATGTCCACGTTGAAAATCAGGATTTAACTCAAGTCCCATTTCCTCGATATAATCATCGATTGTACTCTCCAAGGATCTTAAAGAAATATCAACAGAATAATTATTACACTGTATGTATGGCTCAATGTCCTTAAATTTCATATTTCATCTCCTTTCTACAGTCTCAATCAAACAGTCATTTTATCTTCTCATTTGCTTTTTCTAATTGCTTTCTGAACTTATCTAATTTTGACTGTCTATCTCCTCTGCCTTTATTGACTTCATTTTCGAAAATATTAACTGCTCTTTCCAAGACTCTTATACCATCAGCATATCGTTTCATTCTATTGTATATAATGCATAAGCGATCGTACGGAAAGTTTCCCTCAAAACCCTCATTAACATTTTCCTCATACAGTTCAATTGCTTTATCAATCTGACCTTCTTTTTCGTAACCCTTACCTATCAAATTCCTTTCAACCTGCATTTCAAAGAGTTTTTCATAAGTAATCAATTAAGACACCTCTTGGTAATATTGTTTTATCTAATCATTTTTAAAATGATGTAGATCTTCAAGCTCAACATAGCCTATCCTGCCAGTTTCATCAAACTTAATTCTAGCTTTCAATGGATTATTTAACCTATCTACTTTAAATCCCACTAACATACCCACTTTGTCTCGATGTTTGAGTTTGTTTGGATTATCAGGAACAACTTTATAAATTCCTCCGTATTCCAATGTTACCTTGCGAACTAATTCACCCTTATGTAGAGCCTTAATAGTACATTTAAGTGGCTTACCTGATTCCTCTGAATAAGATTTAATGTCATACAGCATGATCATTCACCCTTTTAATGAAAGTATTATTTCAGTAAGAATATCTTTAAAATTTATAATAATGACTTATTTGTACATACTACACTTGCATCTCACAGTACATTTAACTTTGCTACCACAATTATACAACAACAAGTGTCCACCTACCTATGTTTTATGAAGCAAAATGTCACCTTATATATAAATAGAAAAAGACTCATCCACATGGACAAGTCTATCAGCTTACTACTTACTCTCAATCAACCTGATTTGTTTCTCTAACTCTTCCAATAGTGGTTTAGCAGCGGTAATAATGTATTGGACTGATTCATCAATTATAGGCACTATTTCCTCATCTACAAACTTATCTGATAACACTTTATATTTTGTCCAGTCGTATGATCCTGAAGGCTCTGGACTCATTTTTAATAATGCTGTCTGAATTGGTGCAAATTGCATAGGGATCGTGTCAATAGCTGTGTTCAATGATTCATATCCTCTTAAATATTCCCATAAACCATTTAACATAGCTTTATGTTCCTTTACGTTAAATAACGGATTGTTAACAATCAACTTTCCTGTTAACGATTCTTTAATGTAATACTTATTCTTTGCATTATAGTGTGTAATTACAGTTTTCAATTCATGTCTTAGCATATGTAGCAACTTAATGCGCTGATTCTTTTCATCCTTTCGCTCTTTTCTGTCTGCCCTCCAATTAGCAAGAAACCAACCTATAAATACTGCTATCAGTGGCATTGCAACGCTCCCAATTACACCACTTTTCCACACAGACATTAACCAATCCACTATCTAATCACTCCCTATGTATGATAGGAATATTATATCATTCGACACGTTCAAGTTGGACTTTACGCTCACGCAGGCAAGAGTTTTTAAGGTGGGTTGTTTTCCCCATACGGTGGGGAAAGGCGATTAGGTAAATCCTATTTGGGATTGGCTGAATTCGTGGAGTATCATATAACCAAGATGATGCACATGATTGAAGTGGTAAGGAGCCCCTTCTTCAAGGAGGGGGCCATTTCAGGTTGCTGTGAACAACCACGACCTTAAAAACCGTGGATATGGTGTACATAGTCACTCAGCATGCAGGTGGATATGGTCTTACCTTCTAAAAGGGACAAACTACGAACGCCCTCAAAGGCGAACGTATCACTTTTAAGGGAATCGTTCACTCTAGGACTGATTGTCCCACAGACCATTACGAGAATGTTCTCAGATATACCGTGAAAAGGACATGACATTGCCCCAAAATTGTGCCGAATTTAATCTTGAATCCAGGTAGTTGGACAGCTTCTAGCCAAAGTAATATCATTTGCAAGTATCAATGACTCTATCAGAATACTTTCCAATCATTACTAACCCATATTGCATTTTCATCGTTTCTGCTAACAGTTCTTCCATTTACATCTTGAGACAACATAATAAATCGGTAATCTTTCTTTTCTACTCGCGTTCTTTTTTCTATCTCTAGATTTACTTCAATAGTTGTATTTCCCAGAGCAACATCATCAATTGAATTAAATTTAAATGATTTAAGGAATCTTTCCTTAAAATGTTTTTTAATTCGTAAAGGCGGTTTTATCTCACTTTTACTTGGCGGGAGTATCTCTGCCATTTTCCCATAATTCTTCTTCATCCAATAATTCAAAAATTCATTCAATGCATATTCTGGAGAATCCACTTCAAAATTTTCTGGATCAGTAGATATGGAACTTCTAGGCATCCAATTTTTTAAAGACTCGCTTTTTTCTACTCTCTCTGCTAAGTCAGATAACGTCATTGTTGGAGCCTCTTCTGGGGCAGCAATTTCTCCTTTTTCAACTTTTGTTGCCCAATCACCTACGGCAAAAAGTAGTGCCCATGTTTTCGCTGCTACAGTAATATTATCGTAACCTAGATCAGTTCCATGAAGTATGCCGTGTCTGTAAGGAAGTGTAATTTGTTCAGTTCTAGTTTTTCTTCTACCTGTAAATAATATGCCCTTTAGTTTATCTAGCCCTTGACTATTGGCAGCAATAGAATTCCATGCCTGTAACGTGTTTTTTTCTGCTGAAATCCCACTATGGTCTGGATGCAGATCATTTACCAGTCCATCCGTTAACGATAAAACAACTGGAATGGAGGCGTGATACCTTCCTGCTAGATAGTCATCTAATGCTAATTTTATTAAACGTATACGAGGTTCGAATGCTTTTATTTTATTCAAGTCAATTAGTAGTTTCATTTCAATTGTTTCTTTATTGTAGTAATTAATCAAGACCTCTTCTGCTCCTGCGAAATCTCCTGCTTCAGCTTTTTCAATAGCATTTTCTGCTACAGTAGCGCTCATTGTGTCGTAGATGATCCATCCGTGATCCACGAACAATTCATTAAATCGATCTGGCAAACTCAATAATTTCTCACCTTTTTCAAAATCAATTTTCCCAAATCCCTCCTTTACTTTATCTACATCAACACCAATCATATCTAAAAAAGGTTCAAGCACTGGTATCGCTTGTTCAAAGGCTTTTGCGCCCTGAACCATTTCATCAATTTTCTTTATACTTGGGATATCTCTAAGTTTACTTGTTAACCCGGTTGGTTTTAGTTTTTTTCTTTGACTCATTTTTTCCTCCTACAACTTATAGTCAATCTGATCATCATGTAACTTTTTCGTTAGTTCGTTTATGATAACTATCGGACTATGTGACTCTATTACAAGTCGAGCAGCACTTACAAACCACCCATTATTTATATATTTTTCAGTGTAAATTTTTGCCCGATTAAAAAAAGCCGAATTAAACTCTTCTAACTCAACATTCAGATAATCATAAATACCATCTATTATGTAATTTTCCGCTTCTCTTCTTGAATTGAACCTAAAAGCTCCCGTCATTCCCTCATAGTCAAGTAACTCTTCCACCATAGACTTGACCCACTTTGACAATATCTCATCATCAACCTTTTTTGATAATTCAATAATTCCAGAAGAGCTGCTCATAATAAAAATCTCTCGTATTAAAAAAGTCTCTCTGATTAACTTGGATTTGTTAATGAACTTTGTGAAGAAGGCTCCTCTTTTAGGTCTTTTTTTATAACCGAAAACTCTCCACGTCCAATCATCCAAAACCATTCTTGATGAAATACCAGTCAGTTCTGATAGTAAATCTTCTATATTTCGTGCCATCCTTTCACTCATTATATATGATAGGAATATTATACCACTTACAATAGGTCTTTATACTCTGGCTCTCTGTCAACTTAGGCCAAATAAAAAAGCACCAGGAAGGTGCTTTTGGGGAATGAATTTGTTAGTCATTTAAATAGTATCTATCGATGATTGCATCTTTCAATTTGTTCCCTTTACCATTCATGTATGCTTTATGTTGTTCTAAATTCCCGAAACTATCCTTCCCTATTGAAGGTTTTTCAGAGCTATCCCTTTGTCCCATGAGATAGCCAGCAATTCCAAATGAAGCAGTCATAAAAATATCCCGAGGAGAATCCATATCTTTAGGAAATGCTTCCATACGTAAATTTCTACATCTGTTTGCCACTCTTTCTGTACTAAATGATATAATTTCCATCGAGTGAGCAAAATCATTCCGTATCTTTCTAATTAAATGAAGATACCTCTTTGCATCAGGGGATATAAGACCAAGTAAATAACAAAGTTCTATTTTACCGGAAAAAGATGCGAGCGGACTTGTCCCATTACATAAATCATTGAAACCATCTTTATCATCTATACAGTTAGCCTCTAATAAATCCTTCAAGCAATTATCCAAGTAAGAGGCAGCTAACAGAACACATCCTCTATCTGATTCTTTGCTTAACTCTATATTAAATATAATGACAGCATGTAACTCATCAACCTCTTGAGTTACTGAGAAATCTTCGTTTGACATGCACTTTCCTCCTTAAATTAAATTATTCTCTGTAACTTCGATTCCTAAAATATATTTACAAACACTCAATTCTTCCAGGCATTCAGTACACTTAATGCTCCAATTATTAATTATTCCATTCATTAGCTCATGACTGATTAAAACTCTTTTGTTGCAATGATCGCAGGTGAGGAAAATATTAGTTCCTGTTTCCTTTGCCAAATCCAAGATTTTATATGGCTCCTTCTCTATCTTCTTAGCACTATCAAAGTCAGGTGATATTTTGCCGTACTTAGCATAACGTACAGAGCGATTGAACAGTAACTCAAGTTCAGTTACATCAGTTATACTTATAAAAAGCGCTTCGCAAATTTCAAGCGAATATGTTATTAACATTGGCATAACTAGATAGTAGTAATCCCAATACTCATTCCAATTATCACTATCTGCAAATATAAAATTAAGGTTTCCTTGTGCAGTTAAATAGTTCCGAGAAAAAGTAGTTACAAGGTGCATAGACTGGCTCCAAATTCTTGGCAAACCAATTAGCTCTTTATTATTAAATCTAAGTGTATAAACTAAGTTGTTTTTATTAAGATTCTCACCCATATACGTTTTTTCAGCTGCAGAATCCATTATTTTTTGGATCCTTGACTCATCAAATATTTTCTTACTAGCTACATCATACTGCTCAGCAGATTTAGTCATAAAAGTGCTATAGAACTCTTCGCTATCATCTAGCAACCACTCCAAGTATAATAGATTGTCACGGATTGGCTTTCTGAGCAGAGAATAAGCAACTGAAACCTTTCCTCTTTCGGCGCAACTTAATGACTCATATAGGTAAAAACAGAAATCTGATAGCAAACTGAAAAACATATGACTTACAAACATCTTAACCGAGGTTTCATGATATCCATTTTTGTCCATCCAATCAAACATGTCTTCTGCACTCTCAAAAGAATGTGCTGCTTCTTCGTTGTCAAACTTCAAAGTAACACTGGTTAAATTGTATTGATCAGCTTTTCTAGGCATATCAGCAATAACATCATATATATAAAGCAAATAGTCTTGAGTTTCCCAGTGTTTATCATGTAAAAAGTTATACTCCATAATTCACCCTCCTCAATTTTCTGTTAGTTAACTCACTTTATTTACAGAATATCTCTGAAATACTGTCTTGAACAGGGCAAATGTATTACTAGATAACAAAATAACAAAAAAGGACAGCGCAACTTTGCACCATCCTTTAACTATGCATATCCTGTTTACTCATCGCCTTATCCATTAATTGTTTCTGTTTCCTGATCAATGTGAGTTCCTCTCTAATCTTCATCCTACGTTCAATTGTGATGTCTAATCGTGATCCCTCTTTAACCAAGTCATGATAAAAAGTATCCAAGTCAGTTGTACTGTTATTAGTAAGTCTTAGATTGATAAACTTCTTTTCATTGATTGCCTTTGCACTCTCCTGATTATTTAACTTTCTATCCCACTGATACGGAACATCCCTGTACTCCAAATTCATTATCGTTTCAAACAGTGTTTCTTCATAAAACATCCAACTTATATCCCCTTCCTATGCCGCTGAAATCAATGTGTCTTCAAGAATCTCTGTGTACATCGTTTCCAGAACAAAGGATTGTCTCTTATGATTTTGTCTCAATTTAGTATCCATAACCTTCATTAACACTGTCCATTGTGGCTGTCTTGCACGATCCAGTAATGCTAATGTGAGCATAGCACATGGTGAAGGATATCTGAAGAATACATCAATGGCTTCACGTTGCATCTGAAAAGTATCTAGTGTCCAGTAAGATTGCTCTTGCTCTGATAAGTTGTAATACTCTTCTTCATAACGCTTGTAACGATGCTCTTTAATTAGGTTCTTGATAAATTGTATTGGTTTCATATGTTTATCCCCTTTTCGTCACAAACTGTGCTTATTTCAAAACTCACTACCAATTTGGTACTACCTTATAAATGTGAATCAAATCGTCATTTCACAGAATTTTTATGTATAATCTTGTTGTAATCAGATTCATAAGATATTTTACGTCACAACGTTATCCGTTCGAGTAAATGTTAATGACAAAATTGAATTTACTTATATAACGCTGTCAATGCACTATTAAGATGAATTGAGTAATCCGCTTGTTTCAGTTTAACCAACTCTTTTAGATCGATGTTCCATTGCTTTATACGCTCTTCATGTGCAGGGACAATGCTATGTTTAAAATATTGCCGTAACGCTTGAATTGGATTTAACAAGTACATATCAAGAAACGACTCATCTGACATTGGATTAAGACAAAGTTGCTCTTTCCTCATTTCTTGTAGAAGATCGAAAACTTGGTGCCCATTGGGATCAAATGGAACACGCATCATGAACTCATAGCGCAACTCTTCAGTAACTAAGATAGATCTAATATTGTCGATAAGAGCAATAGCCTTTTTGCTTACGTTGCAATCAACAATAACCTCTTCAATTGTCCAAATTGGTCTGATATAGTCCGTTATCATGGTAGATAGCTCCTTTACTGGGTGAAATGGATGGAATGATAATTGCCAATGCCATATGTATCGCTTCTTCAGAGTTCTTCTTTTTTGTGGTTCCCCTTGTCAACCTCAATATACAGTACTGAATATTGTATTGTCAATTATATTTTAAATATATATTGATTATTGTATAATATAAATCAACACAGTAGGAGGTAGTTACGTGACCACATATAAAGGCAAACTTAATAAAATTCGTGAAGAAAGGGGAATCACCCAATCACAACTGGCTGTTGCTGCGGGAGTACCACAACCATACATTTCTAGATTCGATAAGTCCGAACAACACAACATCAAAAACCTGTTTGCTGTAGCAAACGCATTAAACCTTAAAATTGATGAACTTTTTGAAACAGATGATTCTCAATCAGCTACCATCACAACGAAAAATCAAGCTAAATAAGGTCCCATCTCTGGAGATTCGAGGTGGGGCTTCGTAATACAGTTTTGACATTCTGTCAAAAGCCTCTAATCTTCTACAAATTGACGAGTGCCTAGTTCAAGAAGAAAGCAGAGATACTTTTTCACATAAATGCGAATTAATATATAAAGGATATGGATGGTTGGAAAGATGTGAAAAAGTAATTTTAAGAAATCTGAACAATGTACTACACAGTTATTACAAGCCACACATTAAAGTTAGATTACAGGGTTGCATGTTAATTAATCCAGATCACCTCCAATATAAAATTTGGACAAACAAAAAAAGCCCTATTTCTAAGGCTTCTTCATAGTTATTTTTCTATGTGAATTTGGTTTTTCATAAAGAAAAGGTTGCCTAATTGGTTAAGTGTTCCCTTGCCCTAAATTACTTATACCCAATCCCCAAAATTAGAAAAGTGAGTCTAGACCGATTGTATCATGTTAAACAACAGACGTAAAATAAAATGAAAAACTTTTACCAACTATAATTTAATGATACGAAGTAAGGTAATCAAAGTTAAACGAACTTTCAGCAGGTCGGATTAGTTCAGTTTACATCTTATTCATAACTGGTTATCGCCATAAACATGGTATAATTATAATTACTAATTATCGTGAAAGTGGTGTATTTTATGCTTTCTAATTCAGCCAAAGAGATTATTGCAGTAACTAATATTACGTTGCTTGCAGCCCAATCTACTCCAAGACTGGTTTCAGAAATCCCGATTGGAGATAAGGCTGTTTCATTTGATGGACACATAGATGTGTTTTCAGATACTAGTGAGAAAAAAGCATCCTTCTTAGGAAAGGCTCCCGTCCAGGTTAAATCAACTGGGGTGTCTGAATTCTCCAGTGGAGTTATATCGTATGCTTTTGAAATGGATGACATTGCAAATTTCTTTCAAACTGGTGGAGTAATCCTTTTTGTTGGAGAAGTAAGAAGTAATGGTACTGTAAAACTATTTTACAAATCACTATTGCCTCTTGAGATTAATGACATTTTAAGAAGATTTAAAAGTCAGAAGTCAAGAACAATTCAATTGCGCCCACTTGAAGAAATCACACTTTATAATGTTTGTTTAAATTTTTTACAAGAACGAAATAGACAACCCTTAGAGTTGATTACTGAGAGAGCATTTGCTGTTTCTGATTTTCAAAATTATAAGCTATCCTCTCTTGACCCAGTTGATGAGGATAGCTTATTTAAAGAGAAATTTGCTTTATATGGCATGAAAAATGATGTACACATTCCATTATCACTTGCTACACTAGACGAGATACAAATGGGTGGAAGAGTAAGTTTTTCAACAGGCAATAATGATTACATATTCTCCACAAAATTGCAGATTCAAGACACTAATTTGATTCTGAATTTAGAAGATGCATTTGAAATTAATATTGATACTAAAATAGGGAAGTTTTCCTACCGTCATTTAGAAGTGCGCTCATTATCGGCACAGTTAAAATTGCAGCCCTTTCTCTTTGATCTTTTCTCCTGTAAAGAGGTACAATTCTTAAACCAATCTTTCAAATTTCCTTTCTTCTCAGGAATGATAGACGAATGGAAGGATTACCAAAGTTTCTTAGACGATCTGCAAGCAACTTTTCATTTTTTAAATATAGATTTTGACACAAAATTGAAATACGACGATAATTTTTTATTGCAACTTCATCATCTAATTAATCTTATACATTACAAAGACCACAGAATTGTTGATGGATATAAATTAGGCTTTGTTACATTTGATCTAGCAGAATATAAAATTATATTGCTGAAATCGAATGGGGGAGTGTACAATGCCTTCAGTCCAAACGTTTCTTTGATGAAAATTGAGATTCAAAGTGATGATGGAGAAAGATTCAGACATAGCCCTTATGTTCTACTTGAAGTAGAAGCATTAATATACGCACTTAATCTTGATTTAACGGAGATTAAAAACACATTTGACCAATTCAATCCATTTCTGAACACTACGGTACATGCCTATACAGATAGATTCTGCTTAAACTGTATTGAGGCCTCCTCGATGTCTGGAAAGTATGAACTTTTAGATTTAGCTCTTTATATCTATGACAAAGTTGTTGGTACTGTTCTAGAAAATAATGACGCAATATTAATCAATAGATACCAAATTAAAATATGGAAAGGTGAAGAATTGTCAAAAGAAGAGAGAGTAAATCTGATCTACAAGAAAAGAGATGCTCTTGTTAGAGGAGATCATAACCTTTATGCTTGTACGTGTATTTTATTAAACAATCCAGATGAGGCAAAAATGGCAATTGAAGCTTTGACTTCAGAAGAACAGGTAACTTTTAAGGAGTGGCCCATTTATAAATTACTACTTAAGCTAGATGATAATTAAAAAACAAACTACAAAGAGAGCCGACATCATTTGCTTCTTTTATTGATTGATTTAAAATATCTAGAGAATGTATAGAGAGTTACCTTAAATGAAAGCTAACTCCCTTAAAACGATTATTCTATGTATTATCTACAAGCTGCAGTTCTATAGCGCATATTCTCAACTTTCAATCCAACCATACCTTTAATCCTTACATATTCTTGAGCTAGACCTGCTTGACGTGAGTCATTGAACTGCTGAATCTTAGCATCAAGAAAACTAATTAACTCATTTCGGATATCTTCCATACTTTCAATGTGATCTTTCAATTTCTTGTTTCCATGATGTTTAGAATTCTTCCGTTTATATAGTAGGCGTGTCTTATGCTGTCTGTGAAATGCTAAGAACTCTTCGATAAGACTATAGAGCTTAGTGATATTGTAATCATCCAGATTAGTCATGAAGTTTGAAACATTATACTTAACTTGCTCATGTGTTGCTTCATCTGATATGTACATTCCATCCCTACGAATTGAAGGAAGGACTTCATTTGTTACCCATTTGCGGAACTGGCGAGAATTTTTTGCTTTGGATTCGAAAATTAAATCATAAAGATCTTCTTCCGAAATATAGGTATTGTCGAAATCTATTTCAGATAAGATTTCAAGCACAGAAAAGTTGTACGCAGCGTACAACCCAGTAATACCAAGAGTTTTAGATATATCTACAACTCGGCTTTTGTGAAGATAGGTTCGACCTTTTGACACAGTTGTATACCCCAAACTGATTCCAGCATCATACAAATTGAAAAGCACCTCTTCATTTCTCATCATCGTTCTAATTTGTCCAAACAATTCATTCTCAAAAGTTTTAATCACTAATCAAATCATCCTATTCTAGTTTTATATTTTATGTGCAAGCGACAGTCTGCATTCAACCTGTTAGCAGGCAGTATTCCATCCTTACATCAACTCAACTAGCTCGTCTCATCTGGTTATGTATTGTGTTGCATATCTTGCTATCTGATATTTAATTCCTCCTCTCATATACATTTTAATTCAAGAGGGGCCAAATCGTTAAGACTGATGGAAAAGAAAACATGAACATATAATAAAAAGCCACCCTCATAAGAAGGTAGCTCTTCCACTGACTTAACCTATACTTACATAGAATCCATTACTTCATCGATGTCGAAGTCCAGAGAGTTATCGCTGTAAATTACTCGATTTATTAAAAAGTTTCCAAAGATAGAGAGGGAAAGACTAATATGTGTTTTTTTCTTATCTACTATCCAATAGCTTTGGTAGCTTATCTTTCCAGCAGCTAAATCTTTCTCTTCGCCCTCATACATAGTAACACGTTTACCGCTTCGATTAAGAATGTCTCTGTTGTTAATAGATCTGTCATATGTATCAAATAGATCTCGCTTTAAACTGAAATATTCACCAATCAAGTCCATTGTAGTTCCATTTGTATTGTTTGGGTCAAATACATACATTGCACGGACTAATTTGTTTTTGTAAAACAAGTAATACAAATTCGCATTTTTTCTAAATCCTTTTGTTTTATAAACTAAGTAGGTGAAATCTTTACTCTTTACTGTTTCCAATATCTTTGATTTTTCTTTCTTTTTAACCTGATTGACTGTCATTCCCCAATTGACATTTTTAAAATCATACTTAGTAGCCGCTGTTGCTGGAGCAAATTGAGTCGAAGTAACGAGTAATAGTATTACTAAAAATGATAAAACTAACTTCTTCATATGTAGACCTCACTTCCTAATTATGGAATGATTATACCATCCCAAAAGGGGTGGGTCTACGGTATTAGAGGGATAAGAGGCAAGGAGGAAAGAACAACAAAAAGAGATTAGTCCACATTATAAATCCATACCAGTCAACAGCTTGCCCCACTTCTCAAACGTCACAAAAAACGTCACAAAATTGAATCACAACTGAATTTTTCGAGCTTTTTTCAAGTCCTTTCAAACACTTATGAAAACTAATGAAAGCTTGTCCCATATGGGTCCATGACGTATACCAGTACTTTTCGACTCTAATCCAAAATGGGATACGGTAGTTGCTCCGCACATGATATATCCTTTGGATGTATTAATCGTCAGCAACGTTGTTTTAGGCAGCTTGACTTCTACCCCAACCAATACATGCTCTCCAACTACAATAGGCTCCATCGTCACCATAATTTCCCGATCCACCTCCTCTTCCACAGGTCACGATAATTGTATGCCTCATTCTGGATTGTCGTGTGGACACCTGCCGTGTTTGAGAAAATGTAGGTACTTTCAGTTCAAATATAATGTTGGAAATTCCTCTCACATACTTAATTATAGATATATGCTTTAGTTGAAATATAAAAAGCTACCTCGGAAATGAGGCAGCTCTTATACTTATCATTAATATTTTTGAGTGTCTAAAAGTTTATCTCGGAGTTAACCATGTTTAATAAACATCCAATCAGCTTCTCGAGTTTAGGAGAAGAATTTAATTTAACTGGTCAAATTGGGCATCCATTAGAACGTATGCTCATCATTCTTTAATTTCCTTATCTCCGTTAACTCTCTTCTAATTCCCAGTACACGTCGATGAAGTACACTGCGGTCTATTGATTCAGTTACCGACTTTTTGAACTGGACATCCAATTCACTTAATGGCTCCTTAGCTAGTTTCCTTTTATGTATTGGTTTGACTTGATGATTATTAGTTTCAGCCTTGATCCGCCTCAATCTCTTTTGCTTCATAATCTGTTCAAATACGCTGTCTTCTTGACGCATGGTCTTCATTCCTTAATATGTGATGAACACATTGTATCATAACGAGAAGACGACTGTTACACAATAAAATACAGATGCTTAGAGTTGGCATGGAACTATTTTGAATTCAACATAATAATGGGAAGTAAAAGAACAGCCTTTACGGAGTTATGTTTGAGAAGACAGGTTGTATATTCCCTAAACCATCCCATACCAATTTAAAAAGCCCACCCTTTTCCCGACCCACCTCCTCTTCCACAGTTCATGATCATTATTTTCCTCATTCTGGATTGTATTGTAGACACCTTCGAGAAGACGTGAATAATGAGGTTCACTTGTAATATTTCCCCAATCGTTTCGGCATATTTCTACGTCTCTAGCACTATGATAATTTCATTTTTAATGATATAGTGGATTGAAGCGTTTTTTTAGCTGACATATCTTTTAACGGGGCTGGGATGAATGAAAGAAACCTTATCCAATCAAGAGGAAATCGGCTTTTTGTTTAATGTCGATATACTTATTAAGAGCCGCTCAAATGCATTGGCACTGCAGTCCCTGTTGGAGTTCATAAACAAAGAGGAACAAATTGCGGACTTTCGGATTCAATCCGGCATAGAGCTAGGCAAAATTATTGAAGTGACACTCCAGTCCAAGAAGGACTCTTTTGTCACACTTCACAATGAACGTAAAAAATCACAAGCCAATGCAGCACAGAAGGCGTCCAGCGCAACACAGACACCTACCTCACCTGCTCCAGCCAAAACACAGAACAAACAAGAAACACCTGCTGATGAGAAAAAGGCCTCTTCCCAAACATCCAATGTTTCCGATGGAAATTCGTTTGATGCGTGGATTGACACGCTCATTAAAGAGAATAAACTCACCCGTATTGTTGTCAATAACAAGAACGGTAAACATCAGAGCATTCCTTGCCGTATTTTGAATTTTGATCGGGATACTAGTATTGTGAGCATATACCATGTCGATGAAAAACAAGTATATACCTTCCGAACCAATGAAATTGATGAGTTTCTGTAACTAACTTCATCGAATTAAAACAAAAAGCAACTTGTGTTAGAATGACGGGACATTCTAACGCAAGTTGCTTTTTTAGTTCAATGATTCATGCAGAATTGAACCCTGCACAATTCCCGTCTGCCCAATCAGGAGCGATCCTTACCTCGCTGCCATACATCTAATGCCAATAACAACCATCCGGCAATGAAGGCTACCCCACCAATCGGTGTGATGGCACCCAGAATCTTGATGCCAGAAATACTAAGCACATACAAGCTGCCCGAGAACACGATAATTCCGATAAATAACAGACGCGCTGCCCACTTCAGTTTTGTAGATGCCCCAAGCTGACCAGCCGTCAGGCCAATAATGAGCAAGCCCAATGCATGAATCATGTGATATTGCACACCCGTCTCATATGTAGCGATGGCCGCGGGCCCAATCGTATCCTTGAGCATGTGAGCACCAAACGCACCAATCGCCACCGACAGCATGGTCATTACAGCTCCAAGCATCATCCATCTACGTTGCATGTAAGTTCTCTCCCTTAATTCAACTTTCACTCCCTTTATTGTAGCGAATCCACTCCTGCTTTACCAGTCGGACGGATCTTCAAAAATCATATGTCTGTTTATACTTAACAGTCGTATCCCTGCCCTATTAATTGTAGAAAACAAGCGTAAATCCTTGATTTTTATCAATTTTTATGGAAAAGTAACCAGGTATGTAATCGTTGTATTTTAAGAGAGAATCATTACTCATCGATTAGGTTAATAACACTCAGTACGATGATTAAGGGAGGCAAGTTACAATTATGGATAATCGTGATTCCTATAATTCAGGTTATAACAACACGGATCAGAACCCTGGCCATGCAGATCCATACAATAACAATGGGTATGAAGCATACCCGCCAGAGTATGAGAGGCAACCAATGGTACCACTGAAACATTCCGGACCTGGTATCGCCAGCTTTGTCATTGGATTGGTTGCGATCTTGGGTTACATTATGATATTCTTTATTGCCACCATGGCTATCAACGATTCCATCGGAGTTCTAACCCCGTTGCAGACAGAAGAGATCGCCTTGCATCCAGCAGTGGTTCTAGCTTCATTAGCCATTCTGGTCTGCCTGATTCTCAATCTGGCCGGAGGCATCCTTGGAATTATCGGTCTTGTCCTCAAGAATCGAAAGAAAGTCTTTGCCATTATCGGAACCATATTAAATGGCATCATGATTCTGTTATTCGTTGCACTTATTTTGGTAGGCATGACGCTGATGTAACGCTTTGCATCAGCGTCATGTTTCCTTATAATTAAATGAATGGGTTTACACATAAGTATAAGCTATATTTTTTGCCAAAATCATTGTTTTCAAAGGAGATTGACATGTCACGAATCAAAATTTTTGCGGACAGCACAAGTGATCTGGCTCCAGAATGGATCCAGCAGCACGATATCGGTATCATCCCCTTATATGTCGTGTTCGGTGAAGAATCACTGAAAGACGGTGCAGAGATTAAACCTGAACAGCTATATGAACGTGTCAGCCAAGATGGGCGCCTTCCCAAAACAGCTGCACCTTCCCCCGCTGATTTCATAACGGCATTTCAACCTTACATAGATCAAGGGGATGAGATTTTATATATCAGCTTATCTTCTGAACTTTCCTCTACCTATCAAAATGCACGACTAGCGAGTTCCGAGTTCCCTGAAGGTCGCATTTCGGTCATTGACTCACAAAATCTCTCATCAGGAATTGCGCTGATGGTGATGAAAGCTGTATATGCTGCCGATCAAGGACAAAACCTGACTCAGATTACACACCTGATTGAGTCCATGAAACCAAATGTACGCACCGAGTTTGTCATCGATACCCTGGAGTATCTGCATAAAGGCGGACGCTGTTCGGGCATGCAGAACCTGATTGGCAGCCTGCTCAAGATCCGTCCTGTCATCCGGGTAACGGATGGCAAGATGGCACCTGCCTATAAAGTGCGCGGTAAACGGGAGAAAGCGCTGGAACAAATGCTAAATAATACACTTAGTCAGAAGGATCAGATCGATCCAGATCTGCTGATCGTTGTGCACACCATGGCCGAAGAGGATGCGTTGGACTTGCAGAAATCTTTGCAGGAACAGACAGGTGCACGAGTGGAACTAACCACTGCTGGGTGTGTAATATGCAGTCACTGCGGCCCGAAAACAATTGGAATCATCTATAACACTGTTTAATAATATTACACGCAACATCGTATCGTATTACCCAATCCTTTCTTATGAATGTGTATGTGGTTACATCCAATACTTGGACTGGCATACAGCTACAACTAAAAAGGGCATTCCGAGCTTAATCGCTCAGGATGCCCTTTAACATTTTTGCTAAACTTTTGAATAACCTACATTTGGTCCATTGCTCATTATGATAATGGATCAATAACTTTTGGTCCGCAGATCATCCAGACTTTTGAATGCGTATCCTTGCTTGCGGGCCTCATCAATAATGGAACCCAGAGCTTCCGTGTTATCTTTGGATACCGAATGAAGCAAAATGACTGCGCCCGGATGGAGTTGTTTCAACACCTGTTGATGAGCATATTGTGCACCACGCTGCACGTTGGTATCCCAATCTTTATAAGCAACAGACCAGAACACGTTCACATAGCCTTGGGCATGACTCTCTGCGAGCGTACGATTGTTAAAAATCCCGCGCGGTGGCCGTAAAAAGGTCGCTTGTTGACCCGTCAGCCGATTGACCTCCGACTTGACCTTCTCAAGTTCCTCTCTAATCTTCTCATTGGAGATGCGGGTCATATCCGGATGACTCCATGAATGATTACCGACAATATGACCTTCAGCCGCCATACGTTTGACCAACTCAGGCTGATCTTTCAGATAATGACCTGTCACAAAGAAAGCAGCTGGCACCTTCTTGGTACGCAAAACATCCAGTATGGCAGGTGTGAATCCATTCTCATACCCGTTATCAAACGTGAGATACAATTCCTTCTGCTTTGTATCCCCCAGGAAAATGGCATCGTTATGTTGTAAGATCGATTTAAAGCCTTCCTGATCAATGGAGGGCAGTTGACCGTTTTGACTTTTTTTGAAGCCAAAGTGATACGCTCCGGTAACCGGTGATGCTTCAGTCTGTGCCGGTACCACACTGATGGATAACAGTCCCAACAGTATATATAGAACCATTCGCTTCATTCTATCCGCTCCTGTTCCTGAAAAATTCGGTTAGTCGTTTGCACACACGAATACCTCCAGGTAATATGCCACAGGAACGGCTAATGTATGTAAATCATCAACGATCGAAACGTTTATTTTCAGGTTGTGGCGGAGATTGATGGAACAATTCAAGTAAGGTCTGAGGTTTGCCACTGGAAGCAAGCCATTCCCTCACAGTCTGTATGGCACGGGTCTGTCCATCTCCCCGATCGCGCCATGTAAGCAGCTCGATAACTTTGATAATCAAGGCCGACATATTGTGATTATCCAGTTCAGACTGCTCTGCCCTCAGCTTGTGATACAAAGCCTCCTGCTCCCAATCCAACAGAATCTCATCACCAATGGTTGGCTTCAAAAGTGTATAGGCTCTGTCACAACCTTTACAACGAACCGTGCTGACCTGTTCATCTATAAATACCGCTCGGATATCCTGCTGGCAATCCGGACATTCGAACCCAACTTGTATGTTTTGTATGTTTTCGTTCATGACATTGTTCCTCCTGCGATATGAGCATTTTGCATCATTCGATGCAAATACTCCTTGGATATATGCATAATGCTTATGTATGTACTACATCTATACCCAATATTTTGTCGATTCACGCTTATTATGAAGAAATCTGTAAGGTGCTATAATCTTGTAAATATGTTAAAATATTATACATATCATGTAGGGAGAAGGCGGGATACTCATGTCGAAGGAAGAGCGCAATATAACCTGGCAATCATCCAGCATCAACAGACAAGACCGGGAGAAGCATAATGGGTACCGTAGTCGTGCCATATGGTTTACCGGGTTATCAGGTGCAGGAAAGTCATCCCTTGCATTTGCCCTGGAGCAGTATCTCTACGATCAAGGCGTACGCTGTTATGTTCTAGACGGGGATAACGTACGTCATGGACTGAACCGTGATCTCGGTTTTACAGCAGGGGATCGTCAAGAAAATCTGCGGCGAATTGGTGAAGTATCCAAGTTAATGGTAGATGCGGGATTGTTTGTCCTTTCGGCGTTTATCTCTCCTCATGAACAGGATCGGGAGATGGTTAGACAGTTATTTGAACCAGATGATTTTATTGAAATCTATGTGCGCTGTTCAATTCAAGAATGTGAGCGTCGTGATCCCAAGGGTCTGTACAAAAAAGCCCGCAACGGTGACATCCCGCATTTCACAGGCATTTCCGCCCCCTATGATGAACCAAAATCTCCTTCATTTATCATCGATACAGAGCAATGGTCCATTGAGGAAGCCGTGCAAGAGATCGTACAGCATTTGCAGCAGATCGGTGCTCTTCAACTGCCGCTTCCTACGAAAACAGCTGTTGTTCATTAATCCTTGATCAATTTACGAACCACCTACATGAAAGGCGCGCCCATCGCGGCGCGCCTTTTTACGTGATACCATCGCGTTTCAACGTCTTCTGATGTCCACTCACTCATTGCCCCACAACACCCGCTTGCATGTTAAGAAGCTTTCTGAACGTCCCTACCGGATCAGTAGATAGCTGTTGATATCCGCCCTCTTGAATCACCAGACCTTCATCGAGTACAATTACACGATCTGCCGTCCGAATCGTGGACAATCGGTGTGCAATCACGATAATAGTCACATGTCCTTTTAGCCGCTCCAGCGCCTCATGAATGTACTGTTCATTCTCACTGTCGAGCGCACTTGTTGCTTCATCCAGTACCAATACCGAAGGATTACGCAGCATGGCCCGGGCAAGCACCAATCGCTGACGTTCACCCCCGGATAGACGAATCCCCCGATCACCAATGATCGTATCCAGACCCTGAGGCAGCTTCCGTACAAAAGCCGCAGAGGAGGAAAACTGCAAAGCCTGCCACATCTGTTCTTCACTTGCATTTGGGTCAACCAGACGCAGGTTCTCGCGAATACTCGTATGAAACAGGAATGGGTCCTGGGAGACATATCCGATGGAACTTCGCCAGCTCAATAATCGTTCTTCTGACAGAGGAATACCGTCAATCAAAATACGACCAGTTTCGGGCCTAACGAGGCCCATAATCAGATCGATCAGCGTGCTCTTGCCTGCTCCGGATTTGCCTACAATTGCAGTCATACCCCTCGCTGGAATCGAAGCTTGCACATTTCGCAATGAGTACGTATCACTTCCCTCATAGCGATAGCAAACATCCTCACAAGTGATAGATTCCTTCAGTTCCATAGGTTGAATCCCATCAGTTCCAACGTCTCCTGCAGAAGCAATCTCTTCACTAATCTCACGACTCTTCGCCGTCTGCGCCTGCAGTTCTCTGACTACCCGAAACGCAGGCAGCATGGAGCTGATGTACTCCAGATTGGACTGAATCGCCGTAAATCTTGGCCATAAGCGGGAAAAGATAAGGATGATGAGCAGCAGACTTGCCGGAGGTACCGTCATTACACGGAGAGAAAGATAGATAAATCCCGCAATAATGATTGCCGCGGACATTCGGTGAATAAGCTGTGTTCCACTGTTCAACTGGCTAAACTGAATGACATTGTGTTCAATCTGTTTACACATGCGCTCGAACCAGTTCATGTGTGAACGCTCAAGCATGTTGCTCTTAATATCCTTAATGCCGTTGAAATGCTCGGTAATGCCGTTATAATAACGTTGCGAGAATTCAGAGGTCTGGTCTCCGATCTGCTTGGCCCGCTTGACGAATTTTCTCAAGACAATAAATAATAACAATCCACAGACCAGCACAAGTGCCGTTAACTTGGCGGACAACCAGAAAGCAAGACCAATCTGTATCCCCGTAAAGATCAGTGATGCTGCCATTTGCAGCATAATGCTCGTTCCTTGGCTCACACGTGCAAGCTCAGTCGTTAATATATGGTTAAAATCGGATTTTCGTTTTTGGAGAAAAAATGACCATTGCGCCATGATAATGGCACCATAGGTTTCCATGCGCAGCGTTCGTACAAATTGCTGCTGGATTCGAGTATTACGGATCGTCTGGAGACGCTGCATCCAGGCCTGTCCGGAGACAATCAATACAAAGGTGAACAATACGACTAACAACTGGCTATTCTCAGAAAAACGATCCAACACTTCCCCAAGCCAGATAATGTTTAAGCCTGTGGAGCCCATCTCAAATATACCAATCAGACTCAGCATCGGAACAAGCATGTAGATGCCGATGCCTTCCATGAGACTGATACAGATCATTCCCAGCAGATTCCAATATAAAATGGGCCCCGTGACATAATGCAACTTTCGCATGAAATACCTTAATTCCGAGATCATACTTTACCCCTTTCCGTCACCGTATACCTTTTAATTCGCCGCCAGAACCAGAGAAACGGACGTAACGGAAAGTACAGAAAAAACAAAGCACGCGGAAGTGGCAATTGATCCACATCCCATGTACTTGGATATAAACGTTCAATAAAGAAAAACCATTTCTGTTTTGTACTTCGAAGTTTAAACAAATACGATTGATAAGACTTCATATCAGCCGGACTTTCCAGCATATCGTTCATGAACTTTGCGCCTTCGCTCGCTAATCGCTTGCCTGTACGGTCACTCAAAGACATCAAGGACCTGTACTCTACATCAAGCGGCGTATTCAGCAGCTCCGAGGCCAGATAAAGAGCTTGTGAACCGATTGATAAACGTCCCTCCGCTCTCAGACGTCTCTCTACTTTCTTCACATCAAGTGGCATGCTACGGATCATCTGGTCGATATCCAGTAACCAGCGCAGTCTGAACCAGCCATGACGTGCACCATGGGTTACCAAATAAGCCCATAGATCTTCTTGTTCTAACATACGGACAGGTGTCTGTGTGTATGAACTGAACCGGCTCCGTTTCCACAGTAATTCAAAATCGGTTTCTTTGCCCGAATCCGGGTTCAACCGCCAATGAATCTCCACTTGAGTCCTTTTAACCGGATGGGTGTAACAGATATGATGTTCTCGCCATTTCCAGCTGCGCACCGTAGGTGCTCGTTCCCCTTCTTTGGATACGTAACCTAGGGTAGCCAGAATGCCTTCAGCCGCTTCCACATCATCGAACGGAATCAGAATATCCAGGTCTTTGGAGGTTCGCATCGATACATCCCCATATAGATCGTGAGCCAGCGCTGGTCCCTTGAGCGTAATATTGCGGATACCATGCTCACGGAAAGCTCCACACACCTGCTCCATCTCAGCGGTCAGATGTAACATGCGGAACGTATTGGCCGTATATTGTTGTCTCAGACTCTCCATAACATCCGCAGGAATGATTGCAGAGTTCAATTCTTTCATTTTCACGTAAAGTACAGAGTATAAGCGGTGATGATAGACCAGCCGCAGAAAGAGTTGCCAATCCGTTCCCTTCAAACGCGCCTTGAGTTCTTCAGGGGATAGAGCCGTCAGATCACCTCTAATCATACTCAAAATCAGCTTAAGCTCCTTCGGAAATCCTGACGAATAGAGTTCACTTTCATGTATCATAGACAATCTCCCCAGATCCCTTCTCCGGACACCGTTTGCCAAACACACCGACAACCGTATATTGGTCCATAGTATCAGCTCCGGTCACGATCAATTTACCACTTCGCAGCCAGGCATGAGCCATCATATGTCCTTGTTTATTCCGAGCAGTTCCCATATATAGCGTACTCTCTATCTTGCGCCGCTCAAGCATTTTCATCCCGGCAATCGCCATTACAAGGCAGCGGCTTTCCCATAACGTATATTTGCTGGCAAGCGAAATCGCTTTGGAAATATTCCGTATTGTGATGACCTCGGTGCGTTCGAGTCCTGTCATCGGTGTTTCGACCATAGGCGTACCCAGCCCTGGAGCGATTTTGGCAAATGGCATAGCCTTCTGTATACGTGCCCAGCCAAGGAGGATATAGGCCTCCCATACCAGTCGACGCATCGGCCGCGGGAGCGAGAGATAAGCCTTTATTTTTCGCAACATGATTCTACACTCCGCGAGTAACGTCGATTAAACCTTCACGGGACAGATGTTCCAGGAATTGCACCACCTGCTCACGACATACATCTGGCTCAATCTCATACTCCGCAGCAAGTACCTCAACAACTTCACCCAGTGTGCGTTCTTCTGCGATCAGGTCCCAGATTCGTCCACCGGTACTCCCCAGATTATAGTATTTTCCAGAGCTAATGCTCATCATGACTTTCTCACTGCCCATATCACTGACCAGATTGCCTTCCTTCCGGGTTACCCGGTCTTCCACATTCATCGGCGTAGTCGCTGTCATTGTCCTGTATGCACTCCTTTGCGTATATGATCTGTGATCCGATCCACCATCTCAAATGCTGTAAACTCAGCACCCGTTCTGACCAATCTGCCAATCTCCACACTTGCCGAAAGTCTTGAAGCCGTCTCGAACAGCCATTGTGCCAATCCCTGTCTTGCAACGAGTCCACCGCGGAACGTATGCGAGCATAACAGATGCAGTCGTTCTAGCCCCGTCACTTCTACCAGTTGAACAGATGTATGGTTTTCCTCCGGTTGTGGAGCAAGTTCGAATATTCCACCTAGTGGTACGGCCATCTCATGAAAATAGTGCTGAACAGGTATCGCATACTTTGTAATCTCTGCGTGAACCGTTGCATAATCCTGCTCCTTCATGCCGAAACCATCCAGACTGGGCTGCCACAATTTCTGTTGTGGATAACCAGGTGATACGATGGCTCTTCCCCCAGCATCCCAGGTCAGTGC
The DNA here is from genome assembly GCF_050990605.1 of Paenibacillus amylolyticus. GTDB lineage: Bacteria > Bacillota > Bacilli > Paenibacillales > Paenibacillaceae > Paenibacillus > Paenibacillus amylolyticus_H. The sequence goes on along the minus strand of NZ_CP158832.1, from coordinate 1,831,606 downwards.
AACAACATCATCGGTGAGAAGCGGATATCCGCGTGATGCCAGTGCGGCCGACAATGTCGATTTGCCTGCTCCCGAATGTCCGACAAATGCGTAAGCCCAGCCATCAATAACCACTGCACTGCCATGCAATGGAAGGATGCCACGCTGCATCATAATGACCGCCATACAGGTGCCCAGGATGAATAATCTGACCTTTTTCTCGTCCGCTCCAGGCTGAGGAGATACAACGATACGCTTTCCTTGCTCCATTAGAAACAGGCCTGTATCTTCGATTTTGAAAAAAAGTCTGCCTTCTCGTGCCACAAAGTTATCATTGCCAACATCCCAGCTCTCCCACAATGGGTTCAGGTCCGAAGACTCAATGTGTACATCTACGGCATCTAATACGGCATCAAAATCAGTATCCGCATCCTTGGGTGCGATCTGTAGTTCAGGCATTTGAATTTGGCTCGACCAGCGCAGACCATACGCTATATAATGCACAGGCAACAATGAACGACGCCTCCTTCGTAATAAAATGTAAAAAAAGCCCTTATATTCATGTTGCTCAATATAAGGGCGGAGGCGAAAAGCTGAATTTGTTGCATTTCCGCCCTTTAAGTATGATGACACTTCATAAAACTAAACAACTTAGGAAGTTGGATCGTACAGATCCGCATCGTGAACCGTGATCCAGTCAATTTGTCTGTAGCCAGTACCGGCCATCGTTTGATTGACTTCCAACACTTCAAGAGCTGGTGCTTGCCATTCCTTTTTTTCCATTTGCATCGTATTCACCTCCTTTCATGTGCCCTCATTCAGAATTTTCGAATGAACCGATATACGATTAGACTATGCATCATCAATCGCAGATCTGGATGTGAAGCAAGCTCAGGTCTTGGACTCGGAAAGTTGGCCAGGGCAGATTGGATACGCTCCGTGTTTAATATGCCAGCGACCTTGCTGTCAGAACACAACGCACGAAGCTCGGCCGTAAACGCCTCCCAATTCGGAATGATGCGATGCAGCCAATCCGCCGGCTGTACACCACGCACACGCTGATTCAGTCTGACCTTATCTGGCAACTCGGGTGAAGTCGCCCGGCGAATCAATGAACGATCCGTCCCGTGTTTCACATATTGTTCAATCGGTACAGACAGGCAGAATCGAATGACTCTGGCATCACTTGTCGGATCACGTTCCCAAGTCCGGTAACGGAGAGAACATTTTGTGGCTACTGCACCGTTTTTGTTCGCAATGGCCAGGTTATTGAATTTCTCGGCACGGACTTTGAGCGCATCCGCCTGGGCACCACCCTGCAGAACAATAATAGATTTGAGTCGTTCCAGTACACCCGTTCTTTGCGCAAAATCAGGATGGATCAACTGCACGGACGCAGCTTGACTTGCTCCTTTGGACTGAGCCTTGAACCATTCCGGGTATGCCTTTCGCCCAGTGATCTTGGCTATACGGGAGAAGGGCATGCCGGTCCGTTCACTATACTGCTGCATCTCACGGAACCAGCGATACCAACGGCCACCTTTCAGCAGACTGGCGTAATAATCCAGAGCCGGCCCCCAGGAGATGGTGAAATTGCCACGTGCGCCTGTGAGCAGGATGCCTGCATCTTGCTGGCTCGCTTTTTCATAGAATCCACGAATCCAGAATGAATTTTCAAAGTATTTATAAGGCATCTCCATAATATCAAGCCAGGTATCTACTTCACTGAGTGGACTTCTGCCTTCAAAATCAAGGTAGTTCTCTGTGATATTGCCAACATGATTAATGGTTGAACGTATGAAAGGCCGTTCGTCTGCGAGCAACGTTTTCGACGTATAATCTGTGAAGTCCGGTACGGGAACATAACTATAGGCCTGCAGCCGTTTGCCCTGACTTCTGAGTGTTCCGGAAGCAAAACCAACCACGGCTCCCGAGTCCAATCCCCCACTTAATGCAGCAGCCACCTGCCTGTGGGTTCGGAGTCGTGATCCAACCGCCTGTCCAAAGACCTCCCGAAACGCTTCTACATACTCACCATCGGATTTAAGCTTTAGAGGTTCCACTTCATTCCAGCGATGATATTGCTTCAGCTCCAGCCTACCGTCACGGAAGACAAGTGTATGTGCAGAAGGCAGCTGGCTAATCCCCCGATATACGGTCGAATTGATATCTGCTGAATCATGCATGTCGGGAATGGCAAGAAACTCAGATAACCAAGTCTCATCCAGTTCTTTATGTACCCCTTCAAGCCCGAGCAACGGATTCATGAGTGTACAGAAAGCAAAACGTGAACCATCATGTCGGTAATAAAAAGCTCGCATGCCTGTAATGTCTCTCGCTGCATACAGTTTCCGATTCCGCTCATCCCATATCGCGAATACGAAATCCCCCAGCAATCGGACAGCCACATCGTCTCCCCAGCGCTGATACGCACGCAAGATCAATTCACTATCCGATAACATAGCCAGTTCAGCTCTGGATATCTGTAATTGATCTGCCAGTTGTTCCCGGTTATCCAGAATGGCATCTGCCGTGATGGTCAGACCACTTTCCTCATCATATAAAGGCAGCTTCTCGCTCACTGATTCCGGTGTAATCCATTGGGCATGGCAGCTGAGGAACGCCTCATTGCCTTTCCACACCCCTGTCGTATCCGCAGGGACATGCCCCAGGCTTGCATACAAGCGCCAGCTGTCTTCCCATAGCGCCTGCTGACCATCGTTGTGAACAATTCCTGCTATGGCGCTCATGACTTTCCTCCCCGTAGAATCTTGCGCTGTGAAGCCCAGGCGCTGATCTGATGACCAAATGGTACCCATGATTTGATACGCTGTATTTTGCTTTGAGCAGAAGCCAGCTGGACTTTCAAGCGTTCTCGCTCACTGTATCCCCGTTCCAGACGATGATCTGCTGCCCGTAATGCGGCTTGCAGCTGTCTGATCGTTACCAGTGCAGCTAGTGTCGGGTCTGTCTTTTCCGGTTCCTCGACAACTCGGTCATTAAGATTCCCAAGTGGATCATGAACGACAGAATCTGCCGGCTGCATTCGGTATTGCGGTTGCCACTGGCAACCGGTCGCTGCTGTCAACTGATGCGTGATTCGGTCAATGACCTCCTGATCCGGACTTGCATCATAATGTACACCCGTCCATTGTTCGGCTTCTGCCAGCTGTTCACTGTATCCCAACCGGTGGAACAGATCTGCCCCCATCACACGGCAATACAGTTCAACTTCATGGGGTTCTAATATGTTTTTCCAGTTGTTAACAGAACCCTGATGTGCCTCTTGATGCGAAGAGAGGAATGGATCACCCACGCCCATACTGTAAAACATGTCAGACTTGGCACTGTCCAGAAACTGTCCATACTGCTCCATACCCTGTTCATATCGAATTCCCAGAAACGCGCATAGTTTCTCGAGTTCTTCCTGAGGATTGGAAACCAATCGTTCATATTGCAGTTCATACGCATTGGCGTGTGGTTCGGCAAAATAATCATTCAAGCGGAGCATCCCAAGTGTGAGATCTACGGATTTCATATTTAATTTGGGGCTCTGCAGACTATGAATCAAGTCGAATCCTTCTCCTGTGTGGCGGTTTACCTTTTTGAATGATGCTGCTATGGCCAGAGGATTACGCTGGAGATGAATGCGCTTGGACTGAGGGAACAGACGATCCAGCCATTCCAGCATATAATAGTACCGGGGAGATTTATCAACGATGAATTCTGCTCCGCTCCCCTCCAGAAATCCATTGTAGATCTCAAGAGCAAAACTTCTGCACGCCTTTTCGAAGACATCCTCGGATACCATGGCATTGTAGAACTGACGAATGATGGAGCTGCCACCATAAGCGCGTGAATCAGCCTTGGGCAGATCGACAAGATTCATCAGAAACCACATTTCCTGGGTGGCAAATATGCGACTGTGATTTTGCAGCATTACGGTGGATAAGGAACTACCACTGCGGGGAACACATAGTAAGAAAACAAGTCCGTTACCTTGAGCATCGATCAATGGCAGCCTCTCCTCTGTTCATTAGTATAAATATGTAGCCGGGATAGACCAGACTCTACCTTTGTGTTTGGCAAAACGAGTAATATGCACGCTATAGGTCAGCATTTTGCAATATTCCGTCGGATGCTCAACTGGGAATGAAGCAAAACACATGGTTACATTCGACAACTCTCAGATACATTATGTATTCATATTTTTACTCTATGATACAATATGTATCATGTCAATCTTTTATTTTCACCTTTTCATAAATTCTTACTCTTTCACTGTATTCTGCTGCCTGTCTTTTAAGCACTTATTCATGATCAATTGTGTTCTGATTGCACAAACGCGAACAAGCTCCAGACATGTTCTGTGAGGAACAATGCCTGAAGCCATACGTAATCCGTTGAGAAACTTAATATGAAAACTGTTGAACAACCATCAGGTAAACCTTACATTCGAACTTTTCCCAGGAGCACCGACGCTCCTAGTTCGTTCTTCTTCCTGATCTGCCTGTGTAGCATCCTGCCTCCCCTTCTGTACGTTCACAGTTAACAATACGGCAATTCCTGCTACGAAAAAGAAAATGAGGGACAGGATTCCCCAACGTGTGGAACCTGTTATTTGCCCAACATAACCAAACACAAATGGACCGAATATGGAAGAGAATTTGCCTGTAATATTCACAAATCCAAAATACTCACCTGTTCTGCCAGCTGGCATCAGATTGCTAAACAGTGAACGAGCTGTGGATTGACTTATACCCTGCACGACACCAACCAACCCGGCGAGCAGATAGAAATGAATCGCTTGTGTCATGAAATAACCGAGAATTACGATACATATGTATACAGATAAACTAAAGATTAATACCCGCTTCGCTCCCCAGCGCTGTGCCCAGGCTCCCAATAACAATGTGCATGGGAAACCGATGAACTGGGTTAACAGTAGCGCGAGCATCAAGTCGGCCGTACCTATGCCTATACTTGTCCCGTAGATCGTAGCCATCAGAATGATGGTATTAATGCCATCATTAAAAAACCAGAAAGCCACCAGCATGCGGATTAACTGGGGAAAACGCCGCATCTGACCGAAGGTTTGCCGCAGCCTGCGAACTCCCACCGCAGCATACCCTTTCCACGTGCCGGGCAGGTCCGGTGATGCTGGCCGTCTCGGAGCATGGCGAAAGATCGGTATCGAGAACAGCAACCACCACAACGAGACGGAGATAAAAGCAATTCTTGTGCCTGCCAGTGTACTGCTCATCCCGAACCAGCCCGGTTGCTGAATCATCAGCAGGTTCACCGCAAGCAGCAAGCCTCCTCCAATATAACCATAGGCATAGCCTTTGGAGGATATCATGTCTCTTCGTTCCACAGGTGCCAGATCCGGCAGCATTGCATCGTAAAAGGTGTTACCACCCGCAAAACCAATCGTAGATATGACCAGCAACGTGGAAGCAAGTAGCCAGTCCCCTTCACCGATTGCGCTGAATCCCAATGTGGCAAGGACACCAATGATTGCAAATACACGCAGGAAGTCGCCCTTCCGTCCTGACAAATCAGCCAGCGTGCCGAGCAGCGGTGTTAGCAGCGCTACGCACAACATGCCAATGGAATGGGTATAGGCCAGATAGGAGGCAGCCGTATCCGTATCCAGCGTTGCCGCAGCCACCGACGCATAGAATACAGGCAGTACTGCCGCCAGTACTGTTGTCGCATAAGCCGAGTTGGCCCAATCATACATAATCCAAGCCTTGATCGCCTTTTTATTCACATACATCCTTCCTTTTCATGCATCTATTAAATGATTGATGTCTTTCTCCTATTGTAAAGGAAGGATATCACACTTGTTCACTGTTTATGTAAAAAATGGAGCCGTGCTATTCTTGCGAATCACCTAACTTCCGAGGTGAACTTGCGTAATTGGTTTATTTTATATGCACTCTCATCACATATCATCCTCGCCCGTGAATATACTTAATTACCGACAGGCCAAACTGTGCCGCGTAATCAATGGGGGGTGCCTACATGTCAAATTCACACCAGCCTTACTCGTTCGTCGTGTCGAAGGAAGATTGGTCGCTTCACCGCAAAGGGTACCAGGACCAACAGCGCCATCAGCAAAAGGTGAAAGATGTCATCAAGCAGAATCTGCCTGATCTGATTACGGAAGAAAACATTATCATGTCTGATGGAAAACAAATCATCAAGGTACCAATCCGCAGTCTGGATGAGTACCGTTTTGTGTATAACTACCAGAAGCAAAAACATGTCGGTCAAGGAGACGGTGACAGTCAGGTCGGAGACGTCATTGGTCGTGATCCCTCTGCTTCGCAGAAACCCGGCAAAGGCGAAAAAGCTGGCGATCAGCCGGGTCATGATATTGTGGAAGCCGAAGTTAGTATTGAGGAATTGGAAGATATGCTCTTCGCTGAGCTGGAATTACCCGATCTGAAGCAGAAAGACAAAGACCTGATTGAGACACATACGGTAGTTTTCAACGATATTCGCAAAAAAGGCATGCAGTCCAATATTGACAAGAAACGTACCATTCTGGAGAATCTGCGTCGCAATGCAACGACCGGTACCCCAGGCATCCATCATATCAGTCCGGATGACCTGCGCTACAAGACATGGGAAGACAAAATCATTCCACAATCCAATGCCGTTATCATTGCCATGATGGATACATCCGGGTCCATGGGTTCGTTTGAGAAATACTGCGCGCGCAGCTTCTTTTTCTGGATGACCCGTTTTCTACGCCGTCAGTATGAGAAAGTTGAGATTGTTTTCCTCGCCCATCATACAGAAGCCAAGGAGGTTACCGAAGAAGAATTCTTTACCCGTGGCGAGAGCGGAGGCACGATTTGCTCCTCTGTATATATGAAGGCACTGGATATTATTGACAGTCGGTATCCACCTTCCAGCTACAACATCTACCCCTTCCACTTCTCTGATGGGGATAATCTGACCTCGGATAACGAACGGTGTGTGAAGCTGATCGGGGAGTTAATGAAGCGTAGCAATATGTTTGGATACGGCGAAGTGAATCAGTACAATCGCAGCAGCACACTGATGTCGGCTTACCGTCATATCAAGATGGATCAGTTCATGTATTATGTGATCAAAGAAAAAGGCGAAGTGTACAAAGCTTTGCGCAGCTTTTTCCAGAAACGGGAAGGAGGCAGCGTTAGATGACAGATGAGATCCGCGACCTAGAATACGCTATTGCCGAGATTATGGAGATTGCCAATGGTTTTGGTCTGGACTATTACCCCATGCGGTACGAAATCTGCCCATCAGATATTATTTATACCTTTGGAGCCTACGGCATGCCGACCAGATTCAGCCACTGGAGCTTTGGCAAAACATTTCATAAGATGAAAATGCAATATGATTTTGGACTCAGCAAAATTTATGAACTTGTCATCAATTCCAACCCTTGTTATGCCTTCCTGCTGGACGGCAATTCCCTGATCCAGAACAAATTGATCGTAGCCCACGTCCTAGCCCACTGTGATTTTTTTAAAAACAATGCCCGCTTCTCCAAATCCAACCGGAATATGGTCGAAAGCATGGCTGCTACGGCAGATCGGATCAGCAATTATGAGATGGAGTACGGAACGGAAGCGGTTGAAGCATTTATCGATGCCGTAATCGCGATTCAGGAACATGTGGACCCACAACTGATTAACCCCCGCCATTTGGACAAACAACGCTACATGGAGATGAAAATGCGGGAGCAGCGCGGTGAGAAAACACCACGGCCGGAAGGTCGCTATGATGATCTATGGTCCCTTGATGATGTAAAGACCGAAGAAACACCAGCCGAAGGCATCCAGGTCCATCACTTTCCGCCTGAACCGGAGAAGGATGTCATGTGGTTTATTCAGGAATTCTCGGAAGTGTTGACCGACTGGCAGCGGGATATCATGAGTATGATGCGTGAGGAGATGTTATATTTCTGGCCACAGATGGAAACCAAAATCATGAACGAAGGCTGGGCATCCTACTGGCATCAACGCATTATCCGTGAACTCGATCTGAACAGTGAGGATACAATCGAATTTGCCAAACTCAACTCCTCCGTGGTGCAGCCGTCCAAACAAAGTCTGAATCCGTATTATTTGGGACTGAAGATTTTCGAGGATATTGAACGGCGCTGGGATAACCCCACCCGTGAAGAACAGGAACGTTGGGGCCGCAAACCAGGGCAAGGTCGTGCCAAAATGTTCGAGGTGCGTGAATTCGATTCCGATACCTCCTTCATTCGCAATTACATGACCAAGCAATTAACCGAGGATCTCGACCTCTACGTATTTGAGAAAAAAGGACCTGACTGGAAAATCACCGACAAGTCCTGGGAGAACATTCGGGATCAGCTTGTATTTTCACGTGTCAACGGAGGCTCCCCTTATCTGGTCGTGCAGGATGCTGACTATCTGCGGACAGGAGAACTCGTCCTCAAACATCAATATGAGGGCATCGAGCTGGATCTGAAATATATGGAACGTACTCTGCCTTATCTGTATCGCCTCTGGGGGCGTACCGTACATGTGGAGACACGTGTCGAGGATAAACCGATCTGGTTTACGTATGATGGCAAGAAACACCACCGCAAGTTTTTGTGAGGTTATGGATTATCATTATTGGAAACGAAAATATAAATGCTCTTATCACGGATGAGATTAATGATTAATAAAAAATAAGACATAAAAAAGCGGCAAGTTCCCGACATCCACGGGAACTTGCCGCTTGGCATACACAAAATTAGAATTATACCGCTGGTGTACCATTACCCTGCAATCGCAAAGGCACAAAAAAATCATGCTCCACTTCACTTGCTGGCAGTGGACGACTGAAATAATATCCCTGAATCTCCCGGCAGTCATTCTGCATCAGAATATCCAGTTGGCCTTTCGTCTCAATGCCTTCCGCAATGACTTCCATCTTGAGATTCTGTGCCATTGATATAATGGTCGCCACAATGGCTTGATCACTGTGACTCTCTGTAATGTCCGTCACAAACGAACGATCAATCTTGAGCTTGTGAATCGGGAAATGCTTCAGATAACTGAGTGAGCTGTATCCCGTACCAAAATCATCCAGGCTGATCTTGACACCCAGTGCTGTCAATTCATTAAGGATCGCCGTGGAAACTGCTGCATCCATCATCATGCTCTCTGTTATTTCCAGTTCAAGATATTGAGCATCCAGCCCTGTCTCCAAGAGTGCATTCTTGACCTGTTCTACCAAGTTGGATTGGTGAAACTGCTGGCTGGACAAGTTAACCGATACCGGAATGAGCGGTCCGCCACTGGCGTGCCAGAGCTTCATCTGTCTGCACGCTTCCCGCAGCGTCCAGTTGCCAATCTCATAGATCATGCCTGTCTCTTCTGCAAGCGGAATGAACACATTGGGTGCGAGCAGACCTTTGAGTGGATGATTCCAACGAATAAGAGCCTCCACACCAATCATGCGGCTATCCTCGGTACGAATCTGTGGTTGATAGTACAGGACCATCTCATCGCGTTCCAACGCTTTACGAAGATAACCCTCCAGCTCAATGCGTTCATATAGTTCTGAATCCAGTTGGGCAGTGTAGAATTGGAAACCATTTTTGCCGTTTTTCTTCACTTCATACATGGCGGAGTCCGCATGTTTCAGCAAAGCATCCACGCCCACTCCATGATCCGGGTACATCGCGATTCCAATGCTGGCGGTTACGTAAAAGTCATTCTCCTTCAGTCGATAAGGTAACTGAATGGCTTCAACAATCTGTTTTGCAAGTTCTGCCACTCGAACCTCAGTCGCTTGATCATCGGTTACAACTAATGTGAACTCGTCTCCGCCCATTCGGGCCAGCATGACATTCTCCATCGCCATCGGATCAGAAGCTTCGATCGCTTTCATGATCCGGCTGCTGACTTCTCTTAGAAATATATCCCCAACGGAATGTCCCAGCGAGTCATTAATCATCTTGAAACGGTCTATATCCATCACCATAACTGCAAAAGAATTCCCTTTTTCTTTCGAAGCTTGAATCGTGAGAGCCAGCACATCATCCAACTTGCGCCGATTGGGCAGCCCCGTGAGCGGATCATGCAAAGCTTGGTGACGAATGTTCTCCTGAGCCTGCTTCTCCTCCGTAATGTCTTTGATCAAAATGTGACTTCCCACATGTCTGCCATCAATGACAACAGGAACTACAACAATACTAAGGTCCAGAAGTTCACCCTGTACGTCTCTCATTTTGGCCATGTAGTGCGCCTGCTCCAGCCCATGATCATCCCAATCGATGGAATCAAATTCACTTATCCACTCTATATCAATTTGCTGAGCGATCTCATCAATGGAACGATCCATGACCCCTTTTTCAGGATATCCGGTGATTGTTGTTACAGCAGCATTAATGCCTTTGACAATACCTTCCTTGTTCACTGAAATAATGGCATCCGAATGGTTATGATACAGGGCCTGATACCATTGCTCATTCTCATGAATCCGTCGATCTTTCTGTGACATTCGCTGATTGATAAATATGCCAAATAACGTCAAGCCCAAAGCAATAAATGTGCCCGATGCGATCAAGTAGGCGAGAATACCTGGCTCAATCTGCATACCTGAACTTACCATTGAGCCATGTGAATGATGGAAATGTGCGGCTGACATCCCGGTATAATGCATGCCAGAGATTCCAACGCCCATAATGAGACCGCTGCCCATCTTGTAAACCCAGGTATGTCTTGACTGATGATAACGGAAGAAAAACATGAGCCACAATGCCGCAAATGAAGCAAGCGCTGCAATCAGAATGGATAACACCACTCTGCCTGGTTCATACGTAACCGGAGTTGACATCGCTGCCATTCCTACATAATGCATCGAGCTGATCCCCGCTGTCATCAGTACTCCAGCAATCATGAGTTGGCTTATCCTGCCCGATTGTCTACCCGCAATGTTCAAGGCCACCCCCGATGCAACAATAGCAAGTAGAACAGACAAAACAACCTTACCGGTGGAATAGGAGACTTGCGTAGGCAGAACAAAAGCCAACATACCTACGAAATGCATGGACCAGATTCCCAGCCCCATCGAGACTGCACCGCAGGTAAGCCATACATTCCGCGCCATCCCGCTAGCCTGACTTACACGGCCTGCAAGGTCAAGGGCTGCGTATGAAGCTAACGATGCAATAATATAGGATAAAATAACAAGTTCTAAGTTGTACGTACCATGTAGGTGCTCCACTCACTCTGTCCTTTCAACCGGGAAATGCCTTGTATGTATGCAAAAATGTAAAAAAGAAGCGAGTGCGCTGTCTGGATGACAGGCACTCCCTCCGCATCATTTGACTCGTGACCACAGGCTTGGTTGAAGCCGTTGTCATACATTGGAACCCGTTTATTTGAATGTATATAGTCTAAACGTCCCAGCCTGTAAAATCAACACTTATTTCCAGAAATACGATGTTTACTAGCTGACAATCTCAGCTGCTAATACACAGCTGAATATTCTATTTGCGCGTCAGGAACAGACTGCCAAAACCAGAAGTATCTTGATAAGAATTACCGGATGAATCACTCCAGATGGACACACTGCTTCGCTTGCCATCCCCAGCACCATCATCATTAACTTGAAGATCAAATCCAATCCATCTTTGCCCTTCAGCACGAACGCTATCTAGTGGGATTGCCACTTCAACTGTATATCCTCCTCTTGTTAACCGGGTAGCTGATTTGAAACTTTCTTTCCGTGCATTTCCTCCAAAAGAAGCCTCATTATCAAAATTGACCCGGTACTGGGCGTCATCCTCCTGATAGAATGTTGTCTGATCTTTGCTCGGGTCGATAAAAATTTCGATCGAATCCTGCTCATGTGCATTAGAACTTAATTTGCTTCGCAAAGGATCTTTCACATCAGCCAATACGTAAAGGTATTTCTCATCCCATAACAGCTGTGCAGTCGCCGTTGCACCTGAGTTTCCGACCACCCAGACATCCGTTTTAACAGATGCAGCCTTTTTCCAGATATCATCCTTTTTCGCATCAATTACAGGTTTGCCATAAGTGACCTTGGTTTGTTTCAAGACAGAACCGAGCTTCAGTTTGCCCCGGTTGGCTGGTTTATCAGGCTGTTCATTGGAAATATCATTCCAAACGATCGTCGCTGTCTTTCCAGCAGCATATTCATCCGTAATCCGAAAATCCAGAGATAAGACTTGGCCTTCGGTAAGTAAGGCAGCTGACATAGGCAGTGATGCGTATACAACATAACCCGTTTTGGTCTCCTGTACGTTGTAAGTATTTTTATCCTTGCCTTTACCGCCCTCCCGTTTGAACGTATATTGACCATTGGCAGACGGCGGATATTTCTTCTTGGCAGACAGATCAGCTTCAGAAGTTGCAGCACCTGTCCCCTTGACTTCTTCCGCGAGGAAAACCTGCACCTGATCCCCTTTGCGACGTGTGGTATCCTTCACTTCCACTCGTAAATTCACCTTTTTGGCATCCCACATCATACGAGCCTCACCCGTAACCGCAGATGTACCATCTGCCAGATGATTAATTTCGAGTCCTTTCACAGCACCCCAAAGAATATCTTCCTGTCCTTTGTGGTTCGGGAGAGTAGGGCTTGCCTTCAATGCTGTCCATTCATTACGATAGATTGGAAGGGTGGTAGGGTCCACCAGTGCCCAAAATGCCGGTTTTGCTTTTAATTTACGATCAAATAACAACGGTGCATCTTTGCGTCCTTTGACCGGATGGTTGTCAAGCCATGTACCATCATCCGCAAGTCCCCATACTGTAACACTGTCCATTACGCCGCGTTTTCCCAACTCGTCGAACAGGTCGAACAGTTCACGATAACGATAAGCTTGTTGCAGCATTAATTCATCTGTGACAGGCATCTCCAGTTCAGAATTACTTGAATAGATCGAAACGTCCAGCTCTGTAACCTGTACATTCACACCAAGAGCGATCACTTTCTCAAAAGCCTCACGAATGAGCTTTACATCCGGTCCGTACATCGACACATGCATCTGGAATCCAACGGCATCAATCGGTGTTCCTTTGGCGAGCAGCTTCTCTACAAGCTTCACCATATCATTCACCTTGTTTCCATTGCCCTCCATTCCATAGTCATTAATCACCAGTACAGCATCGGGGTCAGCCTCACGTGCATAACGGAAAGCCAGCTCAATGTAATCACTGTCATCTCCGTCGCCGTCCACATCGCCAATAATATCTTTCCACTTGGAATTACTGGCCCCATTCCGCAAGCCGCCTCCGTCCGAGATGACTTCATTGACGACATCCCATGTATGAGCCTTTCCTTTGTAACGAGTCACGATGGTCTGAATATGGGTTTTCATCCGTGCAAGCAACTGTTCCCGCGTGGCAGGTTTCGATGCATCATCCGGATCGGTAAAGAACCAGTCCGGCACCTGACTATGCCATAACAGTGTATGACCTCTTACCTCCATGTCATTTGCTTCGGCGAAGTTCACCAGACGATCCGCCTCTGACCAGACAAACTGCCCTTCCTTTGGTTGCATCGCATCCATTTTCATAAAATTGCCCGCTGTAATACTATTAAAATGTTTCGTTAACAACTGGGAATGCGGATCTTCTGCATCCAGTGCAGACTGGTCGATTGCCGCTCCCATTGCATAGTGTTGTCCCACAACATCCACTAGATTCGGAATGTTCGGCTCTATTTCAATTTTTTCGGCTTCCGTAATCAGAACATCATCCACGTAAAAAGTAATCGTATCAGCCGGCGTCACTTCCGCTGACGTCTTCCAAGGTGTCTCTGCATACATCCGGAATCCGGTGATGCCGCTATTTTCTCCAGGGATCACCACATCCGCCTCGATTTTTTTCCACTGTCCTTTATTCAGAGTTGCAGAGGCAAACGTAGCATATTCTCGACTCGATGCGTCGTTATTGTATTCTTTCTCCAGTGAACCGTTAATGACCTGACTGTCCGGTCCTTCATCGTACATGGCCCAAAACGAAATATGAACCGTGCTGCCCTTCTGTACATGGTCTATTACTTCAATTAAGGGTCCATGGAACGTTTCGGTACGTGAAGAGGTTCTCAGACTGCGTGTACTGTCGTGACCTACTTGCGCTACGATATCAAGCTTTTCACTCGCACGTGGACGCCATTGTCCCAACACACTATCTTCAAAATTAGCCTCAAACAGTACTTCATCATCGCCAGTCTTAGCGTCCGCAGCCGCAGCACGTGTCTCTCCTGTTCCCACACTTGGGAACAAACTGAAGATCAATACAGCCGACAAGCACAAGCTCCACCATTTTCTCAAATGCATCCGATCTCCTCCTTGGTTGGTTGTTTGTTTGTTTGTGAATAGTAACCTTTGTTCTGTCATGCGCCAGCCCTTTACAAGATCGTTGTTCAGGATTGGAAAGACGTTATTCCAACAGAAATTGTAAGCACTTTCATTATACGATTGCCAACGGACTTTGTTTACCCGTTAAACTATAGGACTTATCTAAAATCTTCACAATAATATAAAACGACAAAAAGCACAGCTTGTTAGCTGTGCTCCGTGTCAACGCCTTTAGGTTTTTAGGTTTTTAAAGGTGCTGTCGTCTGACGGACAACCAGATTGGAAGGTTCCGTCACCACGGGAGGAGAATAAGACGGATTCTCGATCATGGCAATCAGATATTCGATGGACTTAATGCCAATGGAATAGATATTCTGATTCACCGTGGTCAACCCCGGTTTGAATACCTCAGCATAATACGTGTTATCGAACCCGACAACCGAGATATCTTCTGGTACACTCAGTCCATGTTTTTCAATTTCATGAATCGCACCAAAAGCAGACATGTCTGATGCACAGACAATCCCCGTTGGTTGATCCTGAAGTGCCAGCAATCGCCGAGCAGCCTTGCTTCCTCCGTCGAAGGAATAATCGCAGACTTCCAGATATACCGTAGAATACGGGATGCCGCATTCTCGCAGCCCTTCCCGATATCCTTCCAATCGCAGATTGGCTACGGCAGGTCCAAGTGTCCCTGAGATATAGGCAATTTTGCGGTGTCCAAGCTCATGCAGATGTTTGACTCCCATCGAGATCCCGTTTGCGTTATCCGTAGTAATATAACCGGCACGCTTGCCCAACATATCCGTATCGATAAACATCGTTGGAATCTCTGCATCCACCAGTTCCTGAATACTCGCGTTTTCTCTGCCTTCCCCGAATACCACAACGCCATCCACATTACGACTGCGGCAATGTTTGATGAACGAGTACGCCGGATCATCGAATCGCGTAGACAATCGGACCAGATCATATCCACTGTTCTCCAGCGCTGTCTTGATCCCTTCCAGCAACTCCGACACAAAAGGGTTCGTAAACGGGACCGTTAACAGTACTCCCACCGTCCATGAACGGCGTTTGACAAGTCCACGTGCAACCACATTGGGTTGATATTTCAATAATTCGATGGCTATATTGACTTTTTTGCGTGTTTTTTCACTTACATCAGGATAATCGTTTATCACTTTGGAAACGGTTGCAACAGATACTCCCGCTTCCTTGGCTACATCATGGATAGAAGCCATCTGATCACCTCAACCTCTTCAAATCCCCTGTCTCCGGCTGCATTTTCTATAACATCGGCAGGTTTGTCTACCCATTATAGCCTAAAACAGCCTGAAACGGTATGGAAGGTTCCTAATGCTTTTAAGCTCTATTCCTGCTGTTCCAGATTCTTCAAATCCAGAGACAGCTTCTCCATTGTTGTTGCAAATACAGCGAGTTCAGCCGAGCGTGAAGCTTGGCTACGTGCTCCGCGTGACGTATGATCCGACTCCTGCTGCACACTGCTCAGTTTCTTCATGATCTGCTCCAGATTGGACTGAATTTTACCTTGGGCATCCCGAGAACTGGCTGCAAGCTTGCGCACCTCACTGGCAACTACTTCGAAACCACGTCCGAACTCTCCTGCATGAGCAGCTTCAATCGCTGCATTCAGGCCGACAAGATGACTCTGATCCGATATCTCGCGAATCAATTCACCCATTTTTCCTATCTGCTGGATCTCCCCTGTCAATTCCGTGAGCAGAACTTGAGCCTGATCCTGAGAAGCCGCTGTTTCTTTGGCTACACTCGATATAGCCATTGCACTTTCATTTAATTCACTAATCATGCCTGTAAGCTCTTGGGTAATCTGCGTAATAGCCTGCAAAGTATGTTGTTGGTCATCGGCAAGCTGATGTAACTTTTCTTTTTCTTTCTTCTCATAGGCTTCAAGGACAAGCTGTGAATCCAGATTAAACATTTTGCTGAGCGCCTGAATGACAAGATGCCAGGAATCAGGGATCACCTGCTGGAATATGCTCGTTGCAATATCAAGGTATACCATATAGGTACCCAGATAATAATCTTCGGACAGACCAATCCGTGAATGTACAAGCCCAATTGCAATCCGTTGCTCAATGTATGCGTCGTCCACGATTCCATCCGTCATCGATAACCAGTACATCTTCTGCGTCTCTTTTAAACGTTCAATGGAAGAGAATCTTGCGATCAGATCTACCAGATCAGGATAATTCCCCACATGATTGTAGAAATGATCCACCACGTCATTAACGACTTTTTTAAAAACAGGCCGATGATCGGCAAGCAGTTTTAAATCCCCTGCGGTTAATCCCATGTAATCAAGTTGCTTCTGTCTTGTTGCGGAAATACTGCTCATATCTGGTTCAGTCAGCTCCTTAATAAACACCATTACTTTAAATTGTAAATATATGTATTGATTATAGACTAAAATACCTAAACATACATATACCATTAGAACTAATTCTCTTTAAAATTAACCTTATTTGTCAGCTTTTTAGACTAATATGATCTTCATGTAATTAAAAAGGCCCTGACTCTGCTGTGAAGGAGCCTCACAGCAGACATCAGAAGCCTGATCCGGAATGGTTCGTTGCCGATTAGCGATTAAGCAGACTGCCCACATAACGGAGCAGTTCATTGGCGCTGGCTGCGGTATATCCATGCTCTTCAATCAAGCGTTTAATGACTTCATTCATTCGTTTCAATTGTGTTGCATCTGGTGTTTTGGTTGAGGTTGTAATCTTGACGATGTCTTTCAGATCTGCAAACAACTTCTTCTCAATCGCTTCACGCAGACGGTCATGGCTGCTGTACTCGAATTTGCGCTCCTTACGGGAGTAAGCCGAGATTCGGATTAGAATCTCTTCCCTGAACGCTTTCTTTGCATTCTCGGAGATGCCGATCTGCTCCTCGATGGAACGCATCAAACGCTCATCCGGGTCCATTTCTTCATCTGTGAGCGGATCACGAATTTTGGACCAGTTGCAGAATGCTTCAATGTTATCCAGGTAATTCTCGAATAGCGTTCTTGCCGACTCCTCGAATGAGTACACAAATGCTTTCTGCACTTCCTTCTTGGCCAGTTCGTCATACTCCTTGCGTGCAAGAGCAATGAAGTTCAGATAACGTTCACGCTCTTCTTTCGTAATCGAAGCATGTTGGTCCAGACCGTCTTTAATGGCACGCAGAATGTCCAACGCGTTAATGCACTGAAGATTTTGCTTGATCAAAGCACTGGAGATCCGGTTGATGACATACCGCGGGTCAATGCCAGACATCCCTTCATCCAGATACTCATTTTGCATCTCGCGCAGATCAGCTTCTTTATAACCTTCAACTTCCTCACCGTCATACATCCGCATTTTTTTAACGAGATCCATGCCTTGTTTCTTCGTTTCCTTCAAGCGGGTAAGTATGGAAAAAATGGCTGCAGTCCGCAATGCATGCGGTGCAATATGAACATGCTTCATGTCACTTTGCTGAATGAGCTTGGCATAGATTTTCTCTTCCTCGGATACCTTCAAGTTGTACGGAATCGGCATGACAATCATCCGGGATTGCAATGCCTCATTCTTTTTGTTGGAGATAAAAGACTTATACTCCGATTCATTCGTATGCGCCACAATCATTTCATCCGCACTGATTAAGGCAAAGCGTCCTGCTTTGAAGTTACCTTCCTGCGTGAGCGACAGGAGATTCCACAGGAATTTCTCATCACATTTCAACATTTCCTGGAACTCCATTAACCCGCGGTTCGCCTTGTTCAACTCCCCATCAAAACGATAGGCACGTGGATCGGATTCGGAACCAAACTCCGTAATGGTGGAGAAGTCAATACTCCCCGTCAGATCGGCAATATCCTGTGATTTCGGATCGGACGGACTGAATGTTCCTATACCCACCCGATTATCTTCGGAAACTATGACCCGTTCCACCGGCACCTTGCTGATATCACCGCCATATTCGGTACGGAGTCTCATTTGGCAAGATGGGCAAAGGTTTCCCTCAATACGGACTCCAATTTCCTTTTCCACTTCAGGACGAAGCTCCAGTGGAATCAGATGCAGTGGCTCCTCATGCATCGGGCATCCATCAATGGCATATATGGCACCTTTCTCTGTCCGCGAGAACTGTTCAAGACCCCGCTTCAGCAGTGTAACCAGCGTCGATTTCCCTCCACTTACGGGACCCATAAGCAGCAAGATCCGCTTACGTACATCCAGACGGCGTGCTGCTGAGTGAAAGTATTCCTCAACCAACTTTTCAATGGATCGATCCAATCCAAAGATCTCCTGTTCAAAAAACTTGTACCGCTTATGCCCACCTACTTCTTCAACGCCAAACGATTCAATCATTTCATACACTCTGGCGTGAGCCGTCATTGCCGGAGTCGGGTCCTCTCTCAGCAGTTCAATATAATCTTCAAATGTTCCGTTCCATGTCAAACGGTCACTCTCTGCCCGATGTTCCGCAACGCGTTCAAAAATATTCATGCTTGGTACCTCCCATGGCTCCTTTAGTGTGATTGTCAACCATTCCGAATGGTATGAAGAAATCAATAGAATTGCGGCTCCTGCTTGAATACCAATCTTGCGGTCCTGTGTAGTCCCGCCACCCTCTGTCCAAACATCTTGTATTGTTGTGAAAAGTGTATTACATACCTATGCGGCAATTCGGATAAGTTGACCTCTTTTTTTTCAATCCACGGCTTCGAATTTTGGCTTTTCCCTGTTCTATCAGACATCTTGTGCCTTCAGAAAAAAAAGAATGAATATGATATAATGAGGGTTCTAAATTCAGGAAACCGGACAATGCATGGCCAGATTCCAGGCCACTTTTAGGAAAGGAGCACGAACGATGGCAGTGCAATACGAAACCGAATTATATTCGCCTGTGAAGGCTTTCTTCGAGCAGCGTGGCTTTGATGTGAAGGCGGAAGTCAGACATTGTGACCTCGTAGGGGTCAGATCGGACCAGGAGGAACCACTGATTGTGGAGATGAAAAAAACATTTAACCTCTCCCTGTTGTTGCAGGGCATGCAGCGCTTAAAGCTTAGCCCGTTCGTGTATTTGGCCGTTGAGCGCAATCGCAACAAACGTGGAGCTGTGAACCAACGCTGGAGCGAACTGACTGCATTATGCAGACAGCTCGGTCTGGGGCTGCTAACGGTCACATTTTACAAAACCAAAGCTCCCCTGATTGATGTATTGTGCGAGCCCTCCGCCCAGATCCCCCTCAATGCTCGCAATCAGGTGGCCCGCAAAAGTGGTGTTCGCCGGAAACGCTTGCTTAAGGAATTCGACGAACGCAGCGGAGACTACAATACGGGAGGCAGCACACGCAGACAGTTGGTCACCGCATATCGTGAGAAGGCCTTACGGGTTGCATCCGCTCTGCGAACGAACGGAGAAGCCTCTCCCGCCACCCTCGCCAGAGAGACTGGTGTAGGTTCTGCCGCAGCGATTCTGCAAAAAAATTATTATGGCTGGTTTGAACGCCTCTCCCGTGGAAAGTATATTCTGACAATTAAGGGAGTACAGGCGTTAACCGAGCATGCACACATGCTTGAGGATAATGATATGATTGAACGAACCATTAATGAACCCGATGTAACGTATTCTGTATCTGGTGAAAATAAGGAAGACCTTGCACACATCGCTGAGACAGCGGAGCAGTACTTGAAAAATACAGGCCATATCTGATATGGAATCACTTGAAGTAAATGATATGAAAAATGAGAATGCAAAAAAACACCTGTAATCTCCACTGGAGACTACAGGTGTTTTGATGTGTTCTATATAGAAGATTGTTATTAGAATTTTACTGCTACTTCGGAAGCCAATTTCAGACCTGCAGTAACGATTTCTTCAGCACGATCTGCAGAAGCGTTATGTCCTTCAACAATAACCACTTCAGGGTTTTGAATGCCCCACAAGCCGATAACTGTTTTCAGGAAGTTCAGGGACATTTCAGCAGCTGCCATTGGGCCTTCGGAATAAACGCCACCACGTGCGTTAAGCAAAGCTACTTTTTTGTCGCCAGCAAGTCCTACAGGACCTTCAGCAGTGTATTTGAATGTTTTACCAGCTTGGCTCAGGTAAGCAATGTAGTTTACCAATGGAGCTGGAACAGTGAAGTTCCACAGTGGGAATGCAAATACAACTTTGTCAGCTGCCAGGAATTGATCTTGCAATTGTGCTGCAAGTGAAGCTGCTTTTTGCTCGTCAGCTGTCAGTTCAAAACCGTTAGCTGCTTTGTAAGTACCTGTGATTGCAGTGTTACCATAAAACGGGAACTCTGTATTGTAGAGATCCAACTCAGTAACTGTGTCACCTGGGTGGGACTCTTTGTATGCGCTCAAGAATGCATCGTACAATTTAACGCTGACTGCTTGATCCGCAGGACGGTCATTTGCTTTAACAAATAAAATATTAGACATGTTGAATTTTCCCCCGTTAGATAAAATATATGAGCGCTTTTCCTAAACGGCCACCATTGTAGCTTATATAAAGAAACCAACAACTCATTAATTCATATTATATATAAAAATGTTAGTGGATGCAATAACGTAATCACTCTGGTCATGAACCAATTTTAATTTTTGCTACATAATCTATTTTTTGATCTGACTTAGCTACGAGCCGTAAATTCGGAAATGGCTTCACTGATCAGATTCATGCCAAGTAGCAATTCATCCCGGCCTGGATGGCTAAAGTTCAATCGAATGTAACGTTGATCCTGTACACCTGTGGAGCATAACGATCCAGGAAGAAAAGATACACCTTTGGGCAGAGCAGCCTTAAGCAGAGCGCCACTATCCAATCCTTCAGGCAACTGTACCCACAGATACATTCCGCCCTCAGGGATGTTGTACTGACACCCTTTCCAGCCAGGTCTTTTCAACAGTTCAAGCATCAGTTTGAGTCTTGTCTTATACTCCCTATTCAACATGGATAGGTGATCACTCCAACGAAAAGGTGAATGGGCAAGCAATTGATACAACAGCCGCTGATTCATCGGACTGGACTGACCATCTGCAATCCGTTTAACTGAGGCCATAGCCTGAATTAGCGCAGGATGCCCAGCGGCCCATCCGGTTCGAAGAGCGGGCGCAACCGTTTTGCTGAACGAACCAATGTAGAGAACATGTCCACCCTGATCTGCAGTATCCAGTGCAAAGAGTGAAGGATACTTACGATAGAATTCCGTTGGCTCAAGGCCATCGAAATGGAGCTCTCCGTAAGAATCATCTTCCACAAGCAGTACACCATAGCGCGAACACAGCTCAAGCACAGCCTCCCGCCGCTCCATACTCCATAAAGCACCGGTCGGATTCGAAAAACTGGGTGCAGCAAAAAGCAGCTTCGGTCTAACCTGCTGCATGTGATGCTCCAAAAGGTCTGGCAGTATGCCGTCCTGATCACCCATTACGGGCACAATCTTGGCTCCTTGCATCTCCAATACCTCAAGACAGCCTGGAGATGTGGGATGTTCAACCAGTACAGAATCTCCTGGCTCAAGCAATAGACGCATCACCAGATCGATGGCCTGCTGGGTACCAGTGGTTAACAGAATCTGCTCGGGTACCGTTCGTATGCCTTTGCGTGCATTCCAGTCTTTGTTCAACCACTCTCTTAAGGGTGTGTAGCCTGCTGGCTCTCCATATTGCAGTGCGGAGGGGCCTGAACTAAAGACAGACACTGCTGCTTCTTCCAACAATTTGAAAGGAAACAACTCCTCCGCAGGCAATTCTTCTGCCAGAGAAATGAAATAATCCCTGTCAGACATCTCACGTATATCCCTCAGTGGTGATGACAAAAGCCTGTTGGTACGGGAAGCAAAGAAATATTTCATCGATCCGTTCCCCTTTCGTCCCTATTCCGAAACTGTACTTGCAGTCCGCAGCCCTACAACCTATTCCTGCTCGTCATTGAATATGACCGGATGCATACAGAACTATTGTGATCATGGGAAGAACAAACCTGTTTCGTCAGGATCCCGTCTTCACTTGTCTTGCATGCAGGGCATAACGTTCAATGGCCTGTGCTCTACTGCTTACTTCCAGCTTCACGTATATTTTACGCAGGTAATTATCAATGGAACGTCTGCTAACGTTGATCTCATTGGCTATTTTATCATAGGTTACACCCTGAACAATTCTTTCCATGATAAAAGTTTCGGTTTCTGTTAATTCAATGACACGCGCTTCTGTCGGAGACTCCACAGGTTGCGCCCACTCCGCACTGTTTAACCACGACAATGGAATGGACACATGGCCCTCACGTAACCCAGAGATCAGATGAATCAGCTGGCTAGGGGAAGCCTGTTTGGATAACATGCCACTAGCACCAAGACTCATCAGATGACGAAACAGCTTCACATTGTCTTCATCCGTCAAAATGATGATGTGACTGTGAGCTGACAAATTCTTCATCTGGGCAATATATTGATCTGCCTGACCCTCCGGAAGACGATAATCCATCAGAATCAGATCAGGCTGGTGAATATTCACCAGATCGAGCCCTTCTGTTCCGGTCGAAGTCATGCCACGTACCGTCAGATCTTGCTGCTCTTCCAAAATCAATTTTGTACCGAGCATGCTGGTGGGGTGGATATCTATGATGACCACCTGCCATACTTTTTTCATTGTTGTTCCCCCTGTTATGTATTGGACATATGTATTGGACAAATAACTTCTAGCTTCTGTCATGATAATTCCGTCGTCTATGCGACAGTCCGAGTATAGAAGAAGTATAGGTCGGATTATGTCGAAAAACAGAAAAATACAGAAGGAAGCCGATAAAAAAGCTCTATTTTCACTGTATTTTGTTATAAACACACCATGACGTCCATCTTCCCATCCCCGGAAAGGTCAAAATATAGTATAAATTTCCTGCATTTCTATCTAAAAAAGTCGAAAAACCTGCCCAAAGTTCCTACTTATTGCATCTATAAGAAATTGTATCCTAGGACTTCCTTCCGATGCAATCTCTTTTTACTCTATTAAGTAAAGAATTTCATTTTTGCGTAATCAATAGGGGCATGATAGAATGAGGACTGGAAATTTTTTTTGTACCTAATAATGACCAGGAGTGATGATATGAAACCATCTACCCCGCCCTCTGACATCCATCACACCCGGAGCGCCAAAGGCAAGGCCGGATCTTCAATCAAGCTGTTTCTGGTAATGTGGATTGTTCTCATTGCACTAGGAGTCGTTGGAACCTACTATTATAGTAACCATCTCCAGCAACAGATGATTAATCAGCTTCAGGCCCATAATCAGCAGCAGATTGCAGCGCTAAAAACCGACTACGAAAATCAGCTAACAACGATATCAAAGGAAGTAGAAGACCTGCAGGGACAGGTTCAATCCTTCAATGAATTGCTGACTTTCACCAAGGATAATGCAAGCGACAAAACGGACAACAGCAACAAACTTTATACCCAGCTGAGCGAAGTCAAAAAACAACTGGAGACACTCCAGAAAAAGATGGACCTGCTCAAATGATTACACCCGTCAAACAGGTTAATCGTTTTTTTATGCTTGCACTCGCTCCTTTTGTTGGATTGATATTATGCCTGCTGTTGTTACGTCCTCCACTTGAACCCGGAGGTTTGATTCCTACCGAACTGTCAGAGGACACGATTACACCTCGGACCCAAGCAATTAGCCAAGAGCTTGCCGGGGCAAAAGATGCTGCTGTCCAAACTTCTTCTTCTATTAAAAGAACGACACAGCTCTATAATAAAACAACAAGTACGATGTCTACACTTGTGCAGAAGGCTTCGGCCCAGGCGGATCGTCCGGAAACGATCTACAACAAGCGGATTTCATCCAAGCTTGGGGTTCCATTTGAACGGGTAGACAGTGACCGATTAACGCTTGAACTGTACAGAGTGAATCCTGGCAACTATAAGGGCTATGCCATGAAGATCAAGCTAAAAGACCCTACGGCCATGCAAATGGCTCTAGACAGTGAACCTGGGCGTTCTGAGACGACCATGCAGGCTGTGAAGCGTAACGGCGCAATTGCCGGAATCAATGCAGGTGGATTTGCTGACAGTGGCGGCAAACGTTATCCACTTAGCACAACCGTCATGGACGGGAAATACGTGAATGGTTTTCAGGCCAGCTTCAAAGATCTGTTTTTTGTAGGACTTAACGATGCCGGCAAGTTGGTTGGAGGCAAATTCTTCGACAAAAACTCACTGGATCGCCTGCAACCGCAATTTGGGGCTACGTTTGTTCCGGTACTGCTACAGAATGGGCGTAAAACCACAATTCCCGAAAAGTGGAAAGTATCACCCAAACGAGCACCACGTACAGTCATTGGCAATTATAAGGATGATCAGTTATTGATCATTGTGGTTGACGGATATAATGAGGGCGGAAGTTCCGGTGCTACCCTTGAAGAGTTGCAAGGGCGGTTGTACAAGCTTGGGGTGATCGACGCCTATAATCTGGATGGCGGCGGATCTTCCTCGCTTATTCTGAATAATCGGGTCGTGAATAACCCTTCAGATGGCAGCCTCAGACCGGTGCCCACACACTTTTTATTTTACAAATAATAGGGTGAAGCATTTCTTTTCTACCTATAATGGTTATAATAGAAGAAAATGAGCTTGTGCAGGAGGTGCGAAGGGTATGTCATTTTCACTGACATTCTGGATTATTGCAATTGTATTGACTCTCTTCATTACAGGCATTCTCACTTCATCCTACAACAATGACAAGACAAAAGGCTTGTAAAGGCCAAGCCTCTCTCCGGAGAGGCTTTTTCTATTGCTTCATCCTCGAAATAGCAAGAGACAAGGCTTAAAAGAATGATTCGATTCTTCTAAGCCTTGTCTCTTGCTGTATTCGGGATCAATAGCTAACCGCCTGGTCATTCCGCATGGATATAACAGACTTAGACGGCATAGCCCCACTCACCGACCCACCCTCAACTAATGTCACATAAATTCGTTCATGATCGACGGGTTCTCCAGCAATAATTTTGATTAATTGTTCAGCAGCGAGTGATCCCCACTTGCGTTTGGAATAATCAATGCTTGCCAATCTCGGCTGGACATACTTGCTCAATTCAATATTGTCGAATCCAATGACATCAATCTCCTGACCAACGCCAAGTGCACTTTCTGCCAGACGATCACACAAGCCAATGGCCATCTCATCATTGAGGCAGAATACCGCTGCGGGCCCATCATACACCTGCACAATCTGATCTGCGGCTCGCTCTCCACCACTCTTCTCAAAATCTCCCGTGATCTCAATCCATTCCACATCGGCTTCACGTTCCGCCACCTGTCTCACAGCCTTTAACCGCTGCACAGAGTCAAACGAACCTTCCGGGCCAGTCACCACGTAAATTTTTTTATGTCCCTGTTCAATAAGATGTTCCATCGCAAGTGTCGCCCCGGCCTTATTATCCAGCAGAACCTGATTAATGTTGGGATGATCCATCTCACGGTCCAATACAACGATTTTGTGCCCACGATCGGCATATTGCATTAGTTCCTCACTTGCAAACGTATGATCCAGAATGATTGCACCGTCAATCATCCTCTCTGGAAGCATGCGATGGGATTGTTTACCACTACACACGATCAGGTCATAGCCTTGAGCATTACATACGGCTTTCATGCCACTCAGCAAGTCTCCGTACACATCTCCTCTAAAATCGGTCAAGAATACACCTAGAATTTTGGATTCCCTCTTCTTCAGTGTTCTTGCTGCGGCATTTGGAACATAGTTCAGTTCTTTGGCAATGGCCAAAATTTTGGAACTCGTCTCATCGGTCACTTTGTTACTGCCATTCAGCGCATATGACACCGTAGAGATGGAAACTCCCGCCTGTTTGGCGATATCCTTGATACTGACCACATTCTTCGCTCCCCTGTTATGTTCATCAGGCCTTTCATAACAAAAGGCCTGACACATTACTCTTTCCATTCACCGGATTACACGAGTCTGAATGATTTCTTCTGCGTGTCCCGACTGTTTGCACCTACAAGAATATGGAACTCGCCTCGATCACTGCGATGGCTTAAGTCGGAATGGTGATAACGAAGCTGTTCTTCATTTAAAGTAAACGTGGCTATACCACTCTCGCCTGGCGCCAGTGCAAGCTTCACATATCCTTTCAGCTCACGCATAGGACGAACAACCTCACCCGTTACATCACGAACGTACAACTGGACGGTCTCCACACCTGCGCGCTCACCCGTGTTCGTTACACGTACTTGGATGCTCAAGGACTCTTCGGCAGTCATCTCGTTACTTGACACTTCAAGATCACCATAAGAGAAAGAAGTGTATGAGAGACCATAACCGAACGGAAGCAGAGGTTCATTCGGGCTGTCAATGTATTTGGAGACATAACGTTCTTCCGTCTTCTCCGGGTTCAGCGGACGACCTGTATTGAAATGGTTGTAATAGACCGGAATCTGACCTACGGACTGCGGGAAAGACATCGTCAGACGTGCAGATGGATTCACTACACCTGTCAGAACATCTGCGATCGCTGCCCCGCCCTCACTACCCGGGAACCAGGCTTCAAGAACGGCATCCGATTCATCGATTACACCATGCAAATCCAATGGACGGCCGTTGAAAATAACGCTGGCAATAGGTTTTCCGGCTGCTTTGAGCTGTTTAACCAATTCCAATTGGGCTGCTGGCAGACGAATATCCGTGCGTGATCCACCTTCTCCACTCATCTCGGAGTCTTCACCCAGAGCAAGGACAATCAGATCTGCTTTGCTTGCCACTTCAAGGGCTTCCGCAATCTGCTCAGCTGTAATCGTATGAACATTACTGCCTTGAGCATATTGAACTTTCCCACCCGTCAAGCGTTCTTGCAGAGCTGTTCCGAGCTTGACTGCATCTTCCTTAACGCCTTCACAGGACCACCAGCCCAGAATATCAGGACTCTGTGCAAAAGGACCAATAAGGGCTACATTAGCATCAGTTTGAAGCGGAAGCACACTATCATCATTTTTCAACAGGACAGCCGATTTGGTTGCCAGTTCATAGGATACCTGACGGTGCTCTTTGGAGAACACAATCTCACGTTCACGTTCAGGATCAGCTGCACGTAGAGGATTGTCGAACAATCCCAACTTTTCTTTCAGTTGCAAAATTCGCAGAACAGCTTCATCAATGAGCTTCTCTTCCACTTCACCGCTCTCAATCAGCTCAGGCAAATGATGCACATAACAAGGTGTCATCATCTCCATGTCTACGCCTGCGCGAATGGCACGGTATGCCGCTTCACGATCATCTTCCGCAGCGCCATGCGCAATCATCTCGCGAATGGAAGCCCAATCCGAGATCAGTACACCATCAAAGCCCCACTCGTCACGCAAAATGCCGCGCATTAACTTTTCATTGCCACTTGCCGGAATACCGTCAATCGTATTGAACGAAGTCATGACCATCTCCACACCCGCATCCAATGCTGCTTTGTACGCTGGCAAATAGTACTCACGCAGGTTACGCTCAGACATGTCCACCGTATTGTAATCCCGACCACCTTCAGCCGCTCCATACGCCGCAAAGTGTTTAACACAGGCTGCAAGACGATCAGGCTCATCTTTCAAGCTTTCACCCTGATATCCACGTACAAACGCAGCCGCGAACAAGCTGTTCAGATAAGGATCTTCTCCTGTCGTTTCCATTACACGGCCCCAGCGCGGGTCACGAACCAGATCCACCATCGGTGCAAAGGTAACATGCAAACCGGATACAGCTGATTCACGTGCTGCAATTTCTGCACTTTTCTCAGCCAGTTCTGTGTCCCATGAGCAACCGATCGCCAGTGGAATCGGGAAAATGGTCTTGAATCCATGAACTACGTCAGCCATGAACAAGAGCGGAATGCCCAAACGGCTTTTTTTCATATAAGCTTGCTGTACATCAATGATGGCCTGTGCACCGGACAACCCCAGAATGGACCCACTGGCATCCACGGACTGCTCCGTTATTCCCATCTCTTCCATCGGCCCTGTGATCTGGCCCTCAACATTTGTTCCTTCATAGAAGTTGGCAGTCAACTGAAGAAGCTGAGCTGTTTTTTCCTCCAACGTCATCTGTTTTACCAGGCCTAGCAGCTGCTCGTTATTCATCTGATCGTATCCTCCACTACAAGTTGTTGAAATAAAGAACCCGGCTGCGTTCGGGGAGAGACCGCGCACCGGGTTCAAAATTAATGACTGAACGATTACTAGAATTTCTCGTTTAGCTCATCCAGATAAGGTTGAACCAGGGACATTTTACTGTTTACCCATTCTTTCCAGTTCGCCTCCAGATCTCCACTTTTGAGGATCAGGTTGGCATATTCGTTCTGGTAATCGAATGAAGCCTGACTCTTAGCTTTGGAATCGTACAGGTTGACATCCCAATCGTATGCTGCAAGCGATTTGCCTTCTGTACCGAGTTTTGCTTTTTCTTGGAACAATTTCACGGCTCTATCACGGTAATCCTTTTTGATTGCTGGGTTTACAACACTGAAGTCGTCACCGAGCAGGTACAGACCTTCGAAACGTGCAGGGTATTTATCTTCCAATACTGTTCCTTCTGGCAGCAAGCTAACCAGTTCTTGGTTCTCATCATATTTCCAATCCGTTCCTTCAAAGCCCATGTTGATGAGCAACTGTCCTTCTTTTGTTGCGGAGTAATCGATCAGATCCATGATCCGTTCGAATTTCTCGTCACTGATGTCCGGATTGAAGATCAATGCAGACCAGAAGTTGGCTTGCTCCATATTACGGTATTTACCGTCATCGCCCACTACGATTGCTGTGTGTACCAGTTCATCACTATCTACACCCAGATTTTTTCTCATATCCGAATCCAGACCTTGTCTGTACGAAGCCAGTCCGCCCAGACTTGTTACAGCAGCTGTACCGGTTACTTTGAAGTTGTTTTGACCTTCATTGTTTTTCCATGTGTAGAACTCAGGATTTAGCAATCCATCTTTATAGGCTTTTTGCATCAATTTAAGTCCTGTCAGCGTTTCAGGATCTGCCGGTCCCCAGTGGAACTTGCCATCTTCACCTTTGTAGAACGGTGTGTCGGTCATGGCATGTACGCTGTTTGGCATAATCATGTTCGTCATGGCATCTGCAGCATTGTAGGACAGAGGTACAAGTTTGTTACCTACTTTGCCAGGATCTTTTTCTTTCACTAACGCAGCATATTCGTTCAATTCGGTTGTTGTATACGCATCTTTCAGTTCAAAACCAACTGCTTCAGCCCAGTCTTTACGAAGCGCAATGACACCAATTTGGTTCGTCAGCGGGTCAGCCGGTTTGTTCTCGAAATAGATTGGTCTAGGCAGGACGTATGTTCCACCCGTCAATTCTTCCAACTTGTCTCCAAGACCCGTCAAATTGTAAGCTGCTGCCACGTTAGGCCAGCGTTCTTTCCAGTCATCCGGGAATTTATAGAACAAACCTTGTTCAATGCTGTTAATGGCATCGCCATGTACGTAGTTCCATACCGCTACATCCGGCAGGTCACCAGAGTTGATCCACAGACGAAGCTTCTCACCCCATGAATCCCAATCGATATAGTTGTAGTCCCATGTTACATTAAATTTGTCTGTCCAGAACTTGTGGAAGTCATTATCCAGGTTCCCGTTTTTGATTTCTGTCAGGTTAGCTACAGAGATGGTCAGGTTGTCTTTGTAATTTCCCTCTGCATCTTTTTCGTTACCACCTGAAGCTCCTTGGCTGGAACAAGCGGTCACCATCAGCATAACTACACTAAGCGTGATGGCAAAGAGAGCTCGTACTGACAACTTTTTGTTCGTTTTCATGTTTTACCCCCATGTTTTTTAGTCAAATTTTATTGCAAAATCCTATTCGTATAATCAGGTCTTGATTGCCCCTGTTAATACCCCTTTGGCAAAGTGTTTTTGCAGCATTGGGAAGAAACACATAATGGGTACCATGGTGACAAATACGGCTGCCATCTTCATGCCCATGGAGAAGTTGCTTGCCTGGGCAGCATCCACACTGGATGCATTCGATGCATTCGTCGTAGATGTCACGATAATGTTTCTGAGTACATTCTGGAGCGGTAACTGATCCGCTTTTCGCAGGAATATCATCGCGTCGTACCAACTGTTCCAGTAAGCCACACCGTAGAACAATGTGATTGTAGCCATAATTGGTGTAGCCAGCGGAAGAACAACGGAGAACAAAATTCTCCACTCTCCTGCTCCATCCAGTCTCGCCGATTCCATCAGCGATTCAGGCAAGGTGTAGAAGTAGTTCATCATCAGAATCATGTTAAAAGCACTGAAGCTTCCCGCCAGGATAACGGACCAGAGTGTACCTGTAAGATGAAGTGATTTCATGATCAGGTACAGCGGTACGATACCACCATTAAAGATCATGGTGAACAGTACCAGGAAAAAGATAATTTTCTTAAACGGGAATTTGTTGCGACTAAGGCCATATGCCATGCTTGTTGTCAGGAACAAGCTTAGTGGCAAGCCGATGACTAGCAATATAATTGTATTTTTGTACCCCGACAGAATCGTTCCGTCAGCGAACAACGCCTTATAGGAATCCAATGTCCATTGTTTAGGGAACATCAAAAATGGATTGTCAGCATATTCTTTTTGTGTTGCAAACGAGATCATGATGACATTCCAGAACGGAATCAGGATCATCAGGGCAAGCACGAGTAATACGGCGAAAATAATGTAATCGAGAAGTGTCATTTTTTCTGTACCAATTCTCGGTTTTTTGTTAGCTTTCTTGCTCATCTCATTTTCCCTCCTCTCTTATCGGAACAAACCGTCTCCGCCAAGCCACTTGGCAAATCTGTCAGCAAGAAGCAGCAAGGCCATATTCACCAGGGAACGGAACAAGCTGACCGCTGTCGAGAATGAGAAATCGGTTGATGACTGGAACGTAATCCGATAGATGTATACATCGAGTACTTCCGATACATTTTTGGTAGCGGCATTTGCCAAGTTGAAGATCTGGTCAAACCCGGAAGACATCAATCCACCAACCGACAGAATAAACATGATTGTGATGGTTGGAAGGATGTTCGGTAAAGTGATTTTGAACATCTGTTGCATACGGGAAGCCCCGTCGATCTGTGCTGATTCATACTGATCCTGGTCAATACCGGAAATGGCAGCCAGGAATATAATTGCGCCCCATCCACTTGATTTCCAAATATCAGTCAACAGCAACATCGGTACAAAATTGGATTCGGATCCCAGGAAGTTAATCGTTGGCAATCCGAGTAATCCGAGCGTGCTGTTTACCAGTCCGTCATAGGCCAGCACATTGATAACTACGCCGGATACGATGATCCAGGAAAGAAAGTGAGGGAACGTAAGAACGGTTTGGAACAATTTTTTCCCTCTGCGCATCCGCAATTCATTCAGCAACAACGCCAGAATGATCGGGAACGGGAACTGAATAATCAGTTTCAGAATATTGATGTACAGCGTACGCCATACCGCGTCAATAAAGGTTGGATCACGGAAAACATATTTGAAGTTCTCGAATCCGCTCCATGGACTTCCCCAGATGCCCAGGTTGGCCTTGTAATCTTTGAATGCCAGAGACAGGCCACCCATGGGCATGTAGGCAAACAGGATTAGCCAGACAAGCCCCGGAATAAGCAGGGTGTATGTCATTCGGTGCTTCCAGATTTCAGTCCAGAGCGAATTGCCCTTCACGTTTCCCTTCAGCTTTTTGCTAGGTCCTTCGGCTGCAGGTTTCACATTGCATCTCCTCACTCTACTTTGGTCTTGTCGTTGTACAGAAAATCAAACATCGTCCTCAGGTGGTGCTCCCAAAATCTCCATTCATGAGCCCCCGGCGTCTCCACATACCGAAAATCAAAGGCAGTCCCCTGCATGTATTTCGCGAAGTCGCGATTCATCTCTACGAAGGGGTCATGATCGCCGCAGCAACTAAGGATATCCGGTAAAGGAAAACCTTGTTCCAGCAGCTTGGCCGACAGTGCGTAAATGTCCTGATCGGCTTTTACCTGTAAACGTTCTCCAAAAACCGCTTTCATTTCCTTGATCATGGTTGCTGGCATATGGGTATCTTGAAGGCGTTTCTGAATATCCGTTACGCCGGATAGAGACACTACTTTGCGATACTTCTCTGGATAAGTTAGTCCACATTTCAGTGCACCATATCCGCCCATGGATAAACCGCCGACGTACGTTTTCTCCGGATCAGGATTCAGATTGAGCAGACGCTCGCATACTTCAGGTAACTCCTGAGTGATGTAGTGGAAGTAATTCAGGCCGTATTCCATATCGGTGTAATAGCTTCGATTCGCTTCCGGCATAATGATGGTACAGCCATATTGTGCTGCATACATTTCAATGGTGGTTAACCGCTGCCAGGTACTCGCATTATCGCCTGCCCCGTGCAACAGATATAGGGTACCGCCTGAAGTCTCTCCGGAGTCACTGGACACAACATGTATGCTGGTATTCATGCATAAGGTTGGCGATCCAGTTTCGATCGTTATATGTGCCATAATGTAACCCCTCTCATCATCGCCTGCTGTCTTTACTCATTCGTTTCTCTGCGTTGGATTGCAAGCTGTTGTAGATTCCCTTGTATTACGATGGGTTATCGAAACGATTTTCTCGAATCGTTTCAAAACATAGCCAACGTTGATTCACTTGGTCTTCATTACAACACTTTTAATGTGGAAGCGATTTCTTCGAATCGTTTCGAATAAATCATAAGCCCGATGAGTAAATCCTGTCAATAACCTTTTTACAAATTTCGCGTTATTTTCTCGAAAAAATGCTTTTTCACGTCTAAATTTGCGCCGAAAGACACTATTATTACGAAAAAATGAAATTTTAGTCAGTGTTATTACAACTTTAATTGACACCAAACCAGGTTTATACTAACATGAGTTCTGATTTTGCATTCGGGTTACGGAAACGTTTCACCAACCGATTTTACTCAGGTTTCACCTGATCTTAGGGAGGTTAATATGTCTGAGCAACTCAAAGGTTTCATTCATACGATTACTGAGGAACAATTGAATGTTTTTTCCATTCGCATATTACAAAAAGGGCATCTACTTGCCCATTGGGACAGGGATAGGGATCAGCGCCGTGTACAACATTCCATCAGTAAATCCTTCACGTGTGTGGCCGTTGGTCTTGCGCTTGAAGAAGGTCTGTTACATCTGGATGCGACACTTGGTGATTATTTCTCTTATGATCATGTACCTGATGATGCACATCAACATCTCCCATCTCCACGGGATTTGAAGTTACGTGATCTGCTCCGAATGTCTTCTGGTCATGACTCCCCGCCTCTTTGGGCTGATGAACGGGCTTCTTTGACCGAGAAAGATTGGGCAAAACATTATATGTCTCTCCCTCTGGACCGGATGCCCGGAGAACATTTTACATACAGCAGTGGAGATACGTTTATGATCTCAGCCATGCTACAGGCAGCTACCGGCCAAACCGTGAAAGATTACCTGACTCCACGGTTATTTGAGCCGCTTGGCATTCATGATGTGGAATGGGAAACCTCTCCACTGGGGGTAACACTTGGCTGTGCAGGTCTTTGGATAAGCAATGAGGAACTAAGTCGATTTGGACAGTTACTGCTGCAGGAGGGCCTTTGGGAAGGCACACAGCTTGTACCTGCGGATTGGATCAGGCAGGCTACGTCCCAGCAGATCGAAACGACTGGAGACGGTGATTGGGGAGAAGGGTACGGATATCAGTTCTGGATGTGTTCCCATGGTGCTTACCGCGCCGATGGCGCCTATGGTCAGTTATGCATCATCCTTCCCTCAAAGGAAGCTGTCATATGTATTAACAGTCAGGAAGAAAATATGCAAGGCATCCTGAATGCCGTATGGGATACGATTTTACCTGTAATTATCTAACATTAGATTTCATATTCTTCTTTTGTTCAAATCGCAATGTGATACGCTGAATACGGGAAAGAAAAAAACGCCATGGGGTCCATGGACCCCATGACGTTATTTCTTATCCGTGCTGTGGAAGCTGAGTCATTTCATCTAAACATTGTGCGCATATGTAACGCTCTTTGAACTCGTTGACTTCCTCGATGGATCCGCAGAAAATACATTTTGGACGATATCTCTCCAAGATAATATGGTCCCCTTGTACTAAAATCTCTACAGGATCTCCCTCATTCATTTGATACCTTTTACGCAAAGATTTAGGCAATACGATCCTACCTAATTGGTCAACTTTGCGAACTACTCCAGCTGGCTTCATAGCTACGGCACACCTCTCCTATCTTACTCTAAATTTCTAGGTACATTTGTACTATGTTTATAGATTCGCCAAGATTTTGTCGAATCCTGCTGGAAATAAACATTTTTTGTCCTTTTTTTTGAAAAATGTTTTTTTACCGAATTCTAGCCGTCATTTATAACCTGAATTTACCCTTCTAAACCCGGAAAATCGAGCTGACGCAACGCTTCATAAACAATAATGGCTGCCGAATTGGACAGATTTAATGATCTAACATCACCAGTCATTGGCATTTTCATGCATGTATCGGGATTCGCAGCAATTAATTCAGGTGGCAGGCCTTTAGTCTCTTTACCAAAAACGAGGAAATCCCCATCCTGAAAATTAAAGTCACTGTATCGGTTCTTTGCCTTCGTAGTTGCGTAGAAGAAGCGACCTTCCGGATATTTTTCCTGAACCTCTGCAAATGAGTCGTGGTATTCAATATGAACGGCATGCCAGTAGTCCAGCCCTGCCCGTTTCAATGTAGCATCATCTGTTCGAAATCCAAGTGGACGCACGAGATGCAGATGGGTACCGGTTGCCGCACAAGTACGCGAAATATTTCCTGTGTTCGCCGGAATTTCTGGTTCAACCAGAACGATGTGTAAAGCCATATATGTTCAATCTCCTTTTCATTTCATGTTGACGACAACCCTCTAATCTTAAAGAAAAGCCCTCCACACGTCAATGTGGAAGGCTCTGGTAAGGCACAGGATTAGACACGAAGGTCCATGACACCCTACCTATACTTAATTATCCGTTTGTCTTCTGGAAGTGGCTCATGAAGTCTGTCAGTGCCTTAACACTCTCATAAGGAGCAGCATTGTAAATGGAGGCACGGAGACCACCCACACTGCGATGTCCTTTCAGACCTACGAATCCTTCTTCCTCCGATGCCTTGATGAACTTCTTCTCCAGTTCCTCGGAAGCAAGACGGAAGGTTACATTCATGAGGGAACGATCTTCCGCTTCCACACAACCACGGTAGAAATCGCCAGAAGCATCAATTGTGTTATAGAGCAACTCCGCTTTTTTCGTATTTTTCTGCTCAATACCAGCCAATCCGCCCTGCTCTTCAATCCATTTCAATACTTCATTCACCATATATACCGAGAAGGATGGCGGCGTATTGTACAGGGAGTTGTTATCTACATGTGTGCTGTAACGAAGCATGGTTGGAATCGATTTAGGTGACTCACTCACCAGTTCCTCACGAGCAATTACAACCGTAATTCCGGATGGACCCAGGTTCTTCTGTGCACCCGCGTAGATCATGCCGAACTGATTAAGATCAAATGGTTTACAGAAAATATCACTCGACATATCCGCAATCAGAGGTACTGAACCGGTATCCGGGAACGACTTGAATTGCGTACCTTCGATCGTTTCGTTGGAAGTCAAATGTACATAAGCCGTACGTTCCGGCAGGCTCAGATTCGAAACATCCGGCAATTTCATGAATTTCTCTGCTTCTGAAGATGCAGCAACATGCGTCTCGCCGATCAATTTCGCCTCAGACAGAGCCTTCTTGGCCCAGCTGCCAGTCATCACGTAACTTGCTGTCTGCCCTGCCCCGAGCAGGTTCATTGGCAACATCGCGAACTGAGTGCTTGCACCGCCCTGCAAAAAGAGAACCTTGTATCCTTTGGGATTGCCTAGAAGCGACAACAAACGCTCCTGAGCTTCATTATGTACCGACTCGTACACCGCTCCACGGTGGGACATCTCCATAATAGACATGCCTGTATTACGAAAATCTACAAATTCTGCCTGTGCACGCTCCAATACCTCAAGTGGTAACGCCGCAGGTCCTGCATTAAAATTATACGCTCTTTTTGTCACAAAATCCCCCGCCCTTTCCATCCGTAACTGACATATTAGGTGAATATTATCGCAATGATATCAGTATTCTCCATCTGCTTCAAGGGCAATATGCACTGAAGTGTTCAATTCAGGTCATCAAATTCCTTTATCACCCTGCAAAGGTAAAGCACTACATTCTTTAATTCAAGGAAAAGCCTCCGAGATCGTGTCCCGGAGGCTTTAAGTTGGAACAAGAACTGTTCCGACCCCGACCGATTAGCAGTCGAAGTAGAGGCTGTACTCGTGCGGATGAATGCGGATCGCTACTGCTTTCGCTTCATCACGTTTGAGGTTGATGTAGTTTTCAATGAATTCTTTTGTGAATACGCCGCCTTCAGTCAAGAACTCGTTATCAGCTGCCAATGCATCAAGTGCTTCTTCGAGGGAAGCTGGCACACTGCGGATGTTTTCTTTATCTGCATCAGACAGGTCATAGATGTTTTTGTCGAGCGGACCATATCCAAGCTCAGTTGGGTTGATTTTGCGTTTGATTCCATCCAGACCAGCCATCAACATTGCGGAGAATGCCAAGTATGGGTTAGCTGTGGAGTCTGGTGTACGGAACTCGATACGACAACCTTTTGGTGTCACAGCTGCAACCGGAATACGAACTGCTGCGGAACGGTTACCTTTGGAGTAAACCAGGTTTACTGGTGCTTCGTAACCAGGTACAAGACGTTTGAATGAGTTTGTACTTGGGTTAGTCAAAGCGATCAGTGCCGGAGCATGGTACAGGATACCTCCGATGTAGTGCAGTGCCATTTCACTCAGGTTAGCATATCCCGCTTTGTCATAGAACAATGGGGAATCGCCATCAAAGATGGATTGGTGAACGTGCATTCCGCTACCATTATCACCGAACAATGGTTTTGGCATGAATGTTGCTACTTTACCATATTGACGTGCAGTGTTGTGCACGATGTATTTGTATGCAAGCAGGTTATCTGCTGTTTTCTTCAGTGTATCAAAACGGAAGTTGATTTCAGCTTGACCCGCTGTCGCCACTTCATGGTGATGACGCTCGATGGACAGGCCTGCTTCTTCCAAAAGGCGACACATTTCGCTACGAATATCTTGTTGTGTATCCACTGGCGCTACTGGAACATATCCACCTTTAGTGCGAACTTTAAAGCCCAGGTTTCCGCCTTCTTCTTTGCGGTTGGTGTTCCATGAAGCTTCTTCGGAATCTACGAAGTAGGAAGAGCTGTTCGTGCCGCTCTCATAACGTACATCGTCGAAGATGAAGAACTCGGATTCAGGTGCGAAGAATGCAGCTGTACCTACACCGCTCTCTTGCAAATAAGCTTCTGCTTTAACAGCGATGCTGCGTGGGTCACGCTCATAACGCTCGCCATCCGGAGTGAAGATGTCACACATAACATTCAATGTAGGGTGTGCAGTGAACGGATCGACATAAGTCGCTTCAGGGTCTGGCATCATAACCATATCGGACTCTTCAATTCCGCGGAAACCTTGGATAGAAGAACCGTCAAAAGCTACTCCATTTACGAACGTGTCTGCATCAACAGCCGAAGCTGGCAACGAGATGTGATGTGCACGACCAGCTAAATCTACAAAACGAAAATCTACCCACTCGATGTTGTTCTCTTGAATTGATTTCAATACGTTTTCAACCGACATGTATTCGTCCTCCCAAATATTCCGAACATTAAACAACCCCACTAAAGAAAATGTCTAAATTCGAATTTTTTTCTGTCGTCATTATAAATTTTAAAACCTGACATCGTCAATACTTATGTAAGGTATTTTTTGCGAGTATGTTAGATATACTCACATTTTATAAATAACCTAAATTCATATAACAACTAATTTAATATACATTTAACTGATTTAATGCGGTAAAGCGACCCCTTTTTTATCCTAAATCATGGAAAAAACTTCACATCATAAATGTTTCTTATCACCATTGATTAATAAATACGTTCAAAACTGCAAAATATGCAAAAAACCGAGCATCTATCTGATTTCGTCGCAATAAACGAGAGCAGATGAGATGCCCGGCTGATAAGCCAGACCTTGACTAAGAATTTTTATTATACGCCTACACGTGCCGGGAAAAATTCTGCCGGTTGTTTGGCTGTGCTGAATGATTTGCCCACGATTGGTGCCAATTTCTCAAGATCCTGCAACAGGTTGGCGAATTGGTCAGGGAATAAGGATTGCACGCCGTCTCCTGTCATGGAGTTATCCGGATCGGTATGCATTTCAATGATCAGGCCATTGGCACCCGCAGCAACGGAAGCTTTTGTCATCGGCTCCACCAGTTCACGTCGTCCAGTACCATGGCTCGGGTCAGAAATAACCGGCAAATGGCTGAGAGACTGCAGAACAGGGATCGCTGACAGATCAAGTGTATTCCGTGTGTAGGATTCAAACGTACGAATACCACGCTCACACAGCATGACATTGGGATTACCACCCGCAAGAATGTATTCAGCCGCGTTCAACAATTCATCGTATGTCGCACTGAATCCACGTTTCAACAATACCGGTTTGCCACACTCGCCCAATTTGCGGAGCAAGTCAAAGTTTTGCATGTTACGTGTACCTACTTGCAGAATATCTGCGTACTCGGCGCAAATATCCACATACTCAGGTGTCATTACTTCTGTAATGGTTAGCAGATCATGTTTCTTGCCTGCTTCCGCCATCATGATCAATCCCTCTACGCCCGTTCCCTGGAAGCTGTAGGGACCCGTACGAGGCTTAAATGCTCCCCCACGTAACACTTGCCCACCAGCTGCTTTCACAAGGCCAGCAATTTCATCAATCTGTGCTGCAGATTCAACCGCACAAGGCCCGCCCATGACAACAAGTTCTTTTCCGCCGATATCTACACCTTTGATGGAGATCACCGTATCTTCCGGATGGAAGT
This sequence comes from Paenibacillus amylolyticus, assembly GCF_050990605.1. Classification (GTDB taxonomy): domain Bacteria; phylum Bacillota; class Bacilli; order Paenibacillales; family Paenibacillaceae; genus Paenibacillus; species Paenibacillus amylolyticus_H. Next base: position 1,792,184 of record NZ_CP158832.1, on the reverse strand, counting down.
CGCGGCTTGCCAATTTGTAGGATTTCGAGATTTTTACGACATTCTCGACACCTTTCATTTGGCGAAGATGTTCTTGCATTTTAGGCTCAGCTTTACCAATCAGTCCAATAATAGTACGATCCTCTCCGCGAGAGATATGCACCTGAAGCCCTTCTTTTTCAATAACTGCAACGATATCCTGAATCTGTTCCTCCGGTGTAGCCTTGCCTGCAATAACGATCATATTAATTCCCATCCTTCCTTGTATGAGAGCACAATCATTTCTTAACGTGCGCTGATTAAATATAAAAACTCTGTCGCGCTTAAACGCTTGTTCGCTTTTAAGCTTTTATCCGTTAAAGTGAATATAACATAGTTCTCCTACTGCGTCAAGGTACACATTCTTTATCCTTATATCAAAAAGAACCCTGCTCCGCAGGCACCGAATTCGGTTCTGCGTAACAGGGTCTTCTCATTCCCATCTCGTTTGCAATTCACATACACTTAGACTTACATTTTACATTTCTTTCTCCCTATGGTGTACGTGTTTTTTCTCTGACTGGAGGCAACAGTTTGCTCATGTTCACGGTACGCTTGATCTCCCAAGTCTCCGGCTTGTCATGCTCATACTGCTCCAGGTAAAGGATGACTTCCTTCGTAATGGGTGTTGGTGTTGATGCACCCGAAGTAACAGCCACCTTATTTACACCTTTCAGCCATTCTTGCTGAATCTCGGAGACATCGGATACACGGTATGCCGTAACTCCGGCGATCTCCTCAGACACTTGTGCCAGACGGTTAGAGTTATTGCTGCGAGGATCACCCACAACGATAACCAGATCCGACTGTCCCGCCTGTTCAGCGACCGCTTCCTGGCGAACCTGAGTTGCGAGACAAATCTCATTATGAATCTCTGCGCCCGGAAACTTCTCCAGCAGACGGCTCATAATGTGTTTGATATCCCACTGGCTCATCGTGGTCTGATTCGTAATAAGGATTTTGCCTGAAGGTACGTTCAGTTCTTCGATCTCTTCTTCCTTCTCGATCAGATGAACGAGATCTGGTGCAACACCTACAGCACCTTCTGGTTCCGGATGATTCTTTTTGCCAATATAGATGATCTGATAACCTTCTGCCGTCTTCTCCCGAATGAGATCATGTGTCTTGGTGACATCAGGGCATGTTGCATCCACTGTTGTCAAACCTTTATCCCTTGCCAGCTTACGCACTTCAGGAGATACACCATGAGCTGTAAAAATAATCGTGCCACTCTCTACTTGGCTCAAAATATCCATCCGGTTCGGACCGTCCAATGTAATAATACCTTCATCTTCAAAGGAATCCGTCACATGTTGGTTATGCACAATCATACCCAATATATAAATAGGTCGTGGTAAATCCAGATTGCGTGCCGCTTGACGCGCGAGCACCATCGCATCCACAACGCCGTAACAATATCCCCGCGGCGAAATTCGCAGTACTTCCACTTGGTTGCCACCCGCTTTCTTTCTCGGCAACGTTGCCGATGTAATTGCAGTCCTCTCTATTATACCTTTATTCGATAGGCGGAGCAAAGACAACCGGCAACCAGATAATAAAGGTGGTTCCTTCTCCACGTCTGGTCACAACCTCAACTGATCCGTGGTGTTCCTCAATAATCCACTTCGCAATCGAAAGTCCCAGTCCTATGCCCGGTGTAGCCCCACGAGATTCATCTGCCCGATAGAAACGATCAAAGATGAACGGCACTTCGTCCCGATCCATCCCAATACCGGTGTCGCTGATGCGGAGTCCAACCTGACCTTTGTATAATACGGCATCCAGCGTCACAGAGCCTTCAGGTGTGTATTTAAACGCATTTTCGATGAAAATGAACAACATCTGTTGCAGATAGTCCTTGCTACCGTTCACATAAATGCCGTTAAGGACGGAAAAATCTCCTGGATTCCAGTCTGCCTCACGATCCAAAAATTGCGCTCTGCGTGCCACTTCCTGTACGAGAATTTGCAGCGGGATCGGATTCAGTTCAATCTTCTGCCCCGTGTCCGCTCTCGCCAGGGATAACATGTCGCTGATCAGCCTGCTCATACGTTTTCCCTCGTCCGCCATATCTTCAATGGCTTCCAGCGACATTTGTTTGACGGTCTCCTCGTCCAGATTCGGTCTGTCGGTTCCCTCCTGATCCCACAGCTTTTTCAGGAAGTCTACGTTCCCGCGAATGGTGGTCAACGGCGTACGCAGTTCATGCGATGCATCGGATACAAAGCGCCGCTGAGCAGCATTCGTCTCCTCCAAACCACGGAATGATAATTCGGTACGTTCAAGCATATTATTAACCGTTTCAATCAGACGCCCGATCTCATCCTTAGGCCCCGCATATTGAATGCGTACACTTAAGTCATCTCCCGATTGAATCTGATTGGCGGCATCAATGACATTCACAAGCGGACGCATGGACTTGCGGGCCAGAACGAGACCTGAGGTTATGGCCAATGCCATGGCCACCAGCCAACCAAAGACCAGAATATTAAGCAATGCCTCCAGCAATCGCTCCTGTGAACTTACATTGGCCCCTACCTGAAGGATTCCACGTACTTCGTTGGTACCCTGAAGAGAAAGGGGAAGCTGATTCACCAGAAACGGTGTCCCATCCACATAAATTTTGGATATCCCGCGCTCTTTAAGTATCTCATTGGCTTTTAATACTGGAAACTGAATCCCCAATTTCTCCATATTACCGGAAATTCTGCCTGATCGGCTCTGATAATCCCAGAGCTGAATATAGATTTGAGCCTCCTGAAGCTGACTCTCTGTAAAGGGGTCCAGGTCCAGCGACTGTGAGAGAGGATTGACACCAATCTGCTCCGTAATCCGGGTACTCTTCACCTTCAATTGCTGTTCGACTTCCTGATAGGAGTTAAAATAAACAAAGGCATAGATTACAACGCCCCAAAAGATAAGAACAGCCGCCAAAATGCCAGAATACCATGCGGTTAGTCTTAACCGGATGGACATATCAGGAGTCACCTCTCAGGATATAGCCGGCTCCCCGGATGGTCTGGATTAGACGCTTGCCACCGTATTCTTCGGTCTTCTGTCTGAGCATGGCAATGTACACTTCAAGCACGTTAGACTCACCGCTGTAATCATAACCCCAGATTTTATCCATAATCAGATCGCGGGACAGTACCCGTCTTGGGTTTTGCATAAACAGATTGAGCAGCTCGAATTCTTTGGCAGTCAGCTCCAGACGCTGCCCATCTCGCAATACTTCACGTGAGTCATTGTCCAAAATGATATCTTCATACATTAAGCGGTTGTCCGGTGTACCCGCGCTATCTGACTTGCGGCGCAGCAATGCCCGGACACGTGCCAATAATTCTTCCAGCGCAAAAGGTTTTACAAGATAGTCATCCGCTCCCGTATCCAGTCCAGTCACCCGGCTCTGTACTTCATCCTTTGCCGTCAGCATCAGTACAGGCACTTTACTGCCTGCTTCTCTTAATCTGCGGCATACCTCAAATCCGTCAATCTGCGGCATCATTACATCCAGTACAACGATGTCCGGCTCTTTATCCATCAGTTTGCTGAGGCCTTCGGCTCCATTGGAAGCCGTCTGTACCTCATATCCTTCAAAAGCCAGCCCCCGGCGGAGCATGGATACAATTTTTTCGTCATCATCCACAATCAAAATAGTTGAGCGCATGGTCTTTCTCCTTTATCCTAACGTTTTATCCCATTGTAACAGGCAAAAGCACAATCTGCATCTTCAACTGGGCGTCTCCAATCCGTCCTGGTCCACTGTAACCTGCTTCATCAGGGCAAAAAAACGGAAGGGCCTTCAAACCCTTCCGCTCTGTTAATCCTTACCCGATATTTATGGTTGCTGCTGTTGTGTACCTGTTGTTTGTGAAGTATCAAAATCATTTTTGTTGCCGATTTTGATTTTCAGATCCATTTTCTTACCGTCACGTACCACGTTCAATGTCACTTCACTGCCGATTTCCTGTTTCTTGATAAAATCAATCAGATCTTGACTTGTTGCATAAGGCGTACCGTTGGCACCTGTGATGATATCATATGCACGAAGATCTGCTTGGTAAGCCGGTGATTGGAAGATCGTGCTGGCTACAACTGAACCTTCGATAATATCTGTTCCCATTTGTTTAGCAACTTCAGGCGTGAGAGCCATCAGAGATGCACCGATAAATGGTACTGGCTCTTTGGGAACTTCTTTGTTCTCTTTGAGATATTTAACGGCTTCAGAGATGACGCTCGACGGGATCGCAAAACCAATCCCTTGTGCATCTGCGCTTACTGCAACGTTCATTCCGATAACTTCCCCATTCAGGTTAAGCAACGGACCACCAGAGTTACCCGGATTAATCGAAGCATCCGTTTGCAGCAAATGGCTGTACTCACGTGTTTTTCCTGTTTCTTCATCTGGAATGCTGATGGTACGTTCTTTGGCACTCAGCACACCTGCTGTAACCGTGTGTTCGAAACCTTCAGGGTTACCGATAGCTACAAGCCACTCACCAACTTGAGTACTATTGGAATCACCCAGTGGAGCTACAGGGAACGCATCGTCACCACTGTTTTTCTCAATTTTCAATACAGCCAAATCCAGATCAAAGCTGCTTCCCAGCAGTTTGGCTTCATAAGGTTTACTGTTGTTCTCCAGAGTTACCTGGATTACGTCTGCACCCTGAACTACGTGTTGATTCGTCAGGATATATCCTTCTTTGTCAAAAATGAACCCGGAACCAATGCCCATAGGCACAAGCTGATTACTGCTTTGTGGTTGCTGGCTTTGGCCTTGATTGCCTTCCATTCCGCCGCCATTACCAAAGAAGTATTGGTACAGCGGATCACTTGTATTTGATCCACCCTGACCCAATCCTGTACGTGAGGACTGCTTCGCGAGTGTTTCGATTTTGACGACAGCCGGACTTGTACTTGTCACTACGGAAGACACATCTTCTTTGCCTGTTGGCAGTAACGACGCTGTCACATTGTTGCCTCCGCCTGTGTTTGTGGACACTTCCTGTCCCGAGCTTGGATTACCTGTGTTCGTAAGTGCAGTCTCCGGTGTAAACATGTTTGTTCTATCGGCTGTGTACATGAGAACAGTAATGACCAGCATGCCGGCAATAAAAGAGAACAACAGTGATCTTACGGAAGAGCGCGGCTTGCGGTTATTATAGTTCCAGTTGCCTTTGCCGCCATTCCCTTGATCTCCACCGTTACCTGAGCCGTTTCCGCCGCCTCCTGATGATCTTTTCGCTTGTTCAGATGATTCACTATTATAGTAAGTAGGTACGGGTCTTACCGGATCAGGTTTGGTAATCTCTACATTTCCTTCTTCACGCTGATTATTGCTTCCCATGTGATTTGCTGTATCTTCCTGATTCACGGACTGAAAAGGTCCATAAGAATAATAATAGGAGGATTCGTCCGTTCCGGAAGAATTGCGATTCTCCGTTTGTTTGATTTCGTTTTCCTCGTCTTGACGATTCGATCTATAGTTGCGTTCGTCCATGCCTCTCTACCTCCCAATCTCTTATTCCCAAGAGATATTCTTTAACTGTCCTTATTTTGTACTTTAAACCTTAACCGTACCTTAAAAACAATTAAAAAGGAGATAAAAGCACGTAAGAATAGACCCTTTTCCCCGTCATGACAGCATTTTACCCTTTTGTTTTCACCCAACCCTGACGATGCGCATAGATGGCCAATTGTGTACGATCGTCCATCTCACATTTCATCAGCAGGTTGCTCACATGTGTTTTGACGGTTTTGATACTGATATGTAATTCTTCTCCAATGTCTTTGTTGGTCTTTCCCTCTGCAATAAGCAACAGCACTTCCTTCTCCCGCTCAGTCAGACCGGATTCACTCTCTCTTGCTGTACGTTGTCTGATTCCCCGGGTTAATGCCTGCGACACATCACCTGTCATCACAGGCATGCCTCTGTAAGCACCTTGAAGAGCATAGATCAGTTCTTCAGCAGAGACTGTCTTCAGTACATAACTAACTGCACCCGCTTCAATCGCTTGCACAACAAGATCATCCTCCAGGAAACTGGTGAGCATCACAATCTTCATCCCTGGAAATTCAGTCATGATGGCTTGTGTTGCTTCAGCGCCATTCATTACCGGCATCATCAGATCCATGAGGATCAAGTCAGGCATCTCACTATCATTTAACTTACGCAACTGATCAAGCGCATCCTGCCCGTGGCCAGCTTCCGCCATTACATGAAAAGTAGGTTCCAGCATCAGATACGTTTTCAACCCCATTCGGACCATGTCATGGTCATCCACAATCATTACGTTTACTTTCCCACTCATTCCGTCTCCCCCTCTGGTTCATGCAGAAACATTCGGAAATTTCGGGATCAATACCCGTACCGTCGTTCCCGCACCCGGCTTCGATATAATCTGAACTTGTCCCCCAAGCTTCTCCGCCCGTTCACGCATGGTAGATAACCCGTATGAACCCGGACGCTCCGCCTGCTGCAAAAATCCCTGCCCATCATCGCTGATGCTCATGCTGATCTGATGTTCACTCTCCCGTATGGACAGACTAACCACTCCCGCCTCTGCATGTTTAACGACATTGGCAACTGCCTCCTGAATAACAAGAAACAGCTGGTGCTCAATGGCATCCGAGATTCCGCCATCCAGTTCCAGCTCTTTCACACCTTTAAGACCATTCTGCCTGCAATAATCAGGAAACCAGCTATCCAGTGCTGCGGTAAGGTCACGCCCTTCCAACTCCACCGGTCGAAGTTGGGCAATTAGTCCTCGCATCTGACGCTGTGCAATATGTGACATCTGGATCAACTGGTCCAGTACTTTACCTCCATGTTCAGGATTCATCTCCAGCAGACGCGGTAAGGACGAAGCCGACATATGCATGGCAAACAACTGCTGGCTAACCGTGTCATGGAGGTCCCTTGCCATTCGTTTGCGCTCTTCGAGCACAGCCCGCTCCGAGGCTTGCTCCTTCTCAATGACTTCCTGCTCACCGAGGCGCTGAAGCAGTCTCATCTTTTTCTCAATCGAATCCATCATGACATTGAACTCCTGATAGACACGACCAAACGAAGCGTCATCCGCTTCAGGCATGCGCACCGCCAGATTACCCTTGGATACTTTCAACATGTTAAGATCTAGCAGGTCGATCTTACGCTGAAGTCGTAATGCAGCGATATATCCAGTGATAACGGTGGCCAGCACAACAACGGCAACATAGGTCCATGCCCGCTGACGACCAGCCCCCATCAATACCTCTCCATACAATAGATAGAATCCGCCCAGCGTAATCAGACCAGTTAGCGCAAAATACATCATCAGTTCCCATTTATTGGCCTTGAGAATTGTTCGAATCATGCATTAACCCACCTTGTTCACTTTGACGTCTCCGATAAACACACTCACAATAATCCGTACCTTTTTGCTTGCTTCATGGTAATGGGCAGTTTCAGCCTGGGCACTACTCAGGAATCCGCCGCGTTTCTGGTTCAACAGTGACATATCTCCAATGAAGGAATTTGTCGTCACCGTCACACCCAGATCCATATCTTCTGGAACAAACACTTTCACATCCCCAATAAATGAAGAAATGACAATCTTCGTCTCACCATAAGGAATCTGTGCTTTGGTCAAATCAATTACGGTATCTCCGATAAAGGCCGAGATATTCATTGGTTTTAACGAGAAAACTTCCTGCCCCATGTACAAATCACCGATGAACGCCGATTTATTAATGGTATTGCCACTGCCATAATCTCCATAACCATTTCCGTAGCCATCATCATAATGTTCTCCATATCCGGTATCGTTAGAGTTATACGATTGATGATTCTTCTTATACTGCTGCCCTTGTGATGATGAATCCGTCGAGCCTGTGAAATGAGGGCCATGTGCATCGTTCTTCTGTTCCTGTTTTGGTTTGCCAAATGTTTTCTCGAACTGTTCATCAAACGACGACGGCATCTCTAAATCCTCCGGAGACAACGGTTTATAAGGTTGCTCAGGTGCTGGCTGCATCTTGTCATGATGTTTCCGATCACGACGTCGTGGCCCAATCAGTACAAATAGCCCTCCGCCAATCAGCATAACCGGAATCAGATATCGGATGAACTCCCCCATGGAGTAATCAATCCATCCCAGGTTACGGGCTAGAAAGTAACCACCGATCGCCAGTACAATAGCCGGTCCAATAAAGGCGTAACCCCCGTTGCGACGAATCTCGGAGATTCCTTTGACCCCCCACCAGATTAGAAATAACGGCCAATATGTTCTAAACATATATCCTACATCAATGTCATATCCCAATTGTCTGAACAAGATCATCGCACCAATAGCAATAAGAGGTATGCCTACCCACCAGCGGTCACGCGTTGATTGTTTCATCGCTCATGTCTCCTTCGTCTGTATTATGTATCCAGTGTAACTCAGACAAGACAATGAGAACAGCGGCGGCAGATGGAATTCATCTCGGTCTCGAGACTGAGATCAGAGGATATTAATGTAAAAAACTTCTCATATGTAAAACACCCCGGAGCTGCTGCTCCAGGGTGCTGAATCATCATTTGATTAATGAATCTTCAATTATTTTTTGTATTTTGATGCTTTGCCTTGACCTTGGCCAATTTGGCCTGTGTTTTCTACACCGAACTCGGCATTGTATTTTTCATCAGGTGTTTGGAAATTATCTTGTACTTTGTTTTGAGCGGATTGCTTCACTTTTGCTGCTGCATTCTCTTCTCCAAACTCTGCATTGTACTTCTCGTTTGGCGTTTGGTACCCTTGTGATTTCTTAGCCACAACGAATCACCTCTCTCTTCATATTTACGATGCATTGCTGCACCGCGGGGTTCGTCCCCAGTCAGTATTATGTGGAGAGAGCACTTCTGTTATTCATGTTCACATGTGAAATTAAATGGCCTTGTCCAGCCAGGAGTCCGGTACAGATTTGTACACATCGATCGCATCGGCCAACTCGCTGAGCATCTTTTCTGTACATTTTCCAGCGCCTTGCCTGATCACCTGTACCTCCACATCTTTTTTGCCCCACTCTTTGTACACTTGCTTGGTTGTCGGGAAATACAGATCGATCTTATTACCTTTGATGGCTGAACCAGTATCTGCAACAATTCCGTAACCATAGCCCGGAATATACAGAATGGAACCCATCGGGAATAATTTTGGATCAGCTGCAATCGTCGAAACTGTTTCTTTATCACGACGTACTTTGACACCGGAATACGTAATTCCGTATTGAGGATGTTTGGGTCCTTTTCCTGTAGACTCCACTCCTGCCGTATATCCCGTTGCTGTAACCTTTTGTGTACCCAGGATTTGTTCTGAACGCGGAGCAAGCACTGGCATAGACGGATCCGCCACTTGTTTTTCTGGAAGCTCAGGTCTTGGAATGACCATTGGTTGTGGTGACCACAATAAAGCCATATACACCATGGTGGTCAGCTGGGCCTCATCGCTGTATTGATGGCTGACCTGTTCTGGAAATTCCTGATCAGACTTGCTCGAAGTTTCAATAATCGGACCTTCACTGCCGCTGCTCTGACTCTCGACATGCAGTACTGTACTTTCCTCTTCAAATGTATAGGCATCCGCCTGATTCAGGCTGATCATCATTCCGGCTAACATTACACAACCAACCAGTAAACACCGTATATGTTTCTTTCGAATTGAGAATTGCTTTTTCATTGTATAACCTCCCCCTCACTGCAAAGGTTTTCCAAAAAGCAATTAATCTATACTTTTCACAGCAAACACGACGAAAAAACGCCTGAATAACATAGGTTTATCCCATGCCATTCAGGCGTTTTTCTGTCTTTCTGATTGGTCAGTGCAAGTTAAGCACTGGTATCTGGCAGATCATTTGTTCATTTACACCAAACGTGTTGCAATTTCCTCTTTCAATTGTGCAATGATTTCATCGACCGGTTTCATGCCCAGATCGCCTTCTCCACGCTTACGCACGGATACTGCTTCTGCATTACGCTCATTCTCACCGACAACAAACATATAAGGCATTTTCTCCAGCTGCGCCTCACGGATTTTATATCCAAGCTTCTCATTTCGCAGATCGGCTTCAGCAGAGATTCCCGCACGTTTCAGCTTCGCTTCCACTTCACGCGCATACTCGTCGAAGTTTCCGGATACCGGGATTACTTTTGCCTGAACCGGAGACAACCACAGCGGGAAAGCTCCTGCAAAGTTCTCCAGCAAGAATGCTGTGAAACGTTCCATTGTACTGATTACACCGCGGTGAATAACGACCGGACGATGTTTCTGTCCGTCATCTCCCACATATTCAAGTTCAAAGCGCTCAGGCAACAGGAAGTCCAGTTGAACCGTAGACAATGTCTCTTCTTTGCCCAGGGCTGTCTTGATCTGAACATCCAGTTTCGGACCGTAGAACGCCGCTTCTCCTTCAGCTTCATAGAAAGGAAGGTCAAGCTCTTCCACAACTTCACGCAGCATGCGTTGGGACATCTCCCACATCTCGTCGTTCTGGAAGTATTTCTCGGTATCCTGCGGATCACGATAGGACAGACGGAAACGGTATTCGTTAATACCGAAATCCTTGTACACGGTTTGAATCAACTCGATAACACGAGCGAACTCTTCTTTGATCTGATCCGGGCGTGCAAAAATGTGTGAGTCGTTCAGTGTCATTGCACGAACACGATGCAGACCTGTTAATGCCCCCGACATTTCGTAACGGTGCATCATGCCAAGCTCGGCAATCCGGATCGGCAGATCACGGTAGCTGTGCATGCTGGACTTGTACACCATCATATGGTGAGGACAGTTCATTGGACGGAGAACGAGTTCCTCGTTATCCATAACCATTTTCGGGAACATGTCTTCCTGGTAGTGCTCCCAGTGTCCGGATGTTTTGTACAATTCCACGTTACCCAGAACCGGTGTGTATACATGCTGGTATCCCAGGCTTTCTTCCAGATCCACAATATAACGCTCCAAAGTACGGCGCAGCTTCGCACCGTTAGGCAACCAGATAGGGAGACCTTGACCGACCAGTTGGGAGAATGTGAACATTTCGAGCTCTTTACCCAACTTGCGGTGATCCCGTTTGCGAGCCTCTTCGAGGAAGTGCAGATGCTCGTCCAGCTGTGCTTTTTTCACAAAAGCCGTACCATAGATACGTTGAAGCATTTTGTTTTTGCTATCTCCACGCCAGTAAGCACCCGCGACATTCATCAGTTTGAACACTTTGATTTTGCTAGTCGATGGCACGTGAGGGCCACGACACAAGTCGAAGAATTCACCTTGCTCATAAATCGTAATCACGCTGTCCGCTGGCAAATCACGGATCAACTCAAGTTTGTAAGGATCGCCCACTTCTTCAAACGTTTTGATCGCGTCCTCGCGGCTAACTTCCTTACGTACAATTGGCAAGTTCTCGTTCACAATACGTTCCATTTCCTTCTCGATCTTTTGCAGATCTTCAGGATTGAGCGCATGTTCGAGGTCCATGTCATAGTAGAAACCATCTTCGATGACAGGGCCGATACCGAGGCGTACCTCTTTGTTACCATATAAACGTTTCACGGCTTGAGCCATCAAGTGAGCTGTACTATGACGCATCACTTCAAGTCCTTCTGGTGAATCCAGAGTTACGATCTCCACCAATGCTCCTTCATGAAGGGTTGTGGACAAGTCCACCACGATACCATCCAGCTTGCCGGCTACGGCATTTTTGCGCAATCCGCTGCTAATTGAAGCGGCTACGTCCTCAATGGTGCTGCCATCCGCGTACTCACGTACCGAACCATCCGGTAATTTAATGTTCACTGCCATTTGTCTCATTCCTCCTGTTAATGTAACCTTCATGTCCAGATATTCATGGACTGATTATCTATTGCTATTCCAGTCATTTTGCAAAGGAACGCAAAAAACACCCGTCCCGGCAAAGGGACGAGTGATATATACTCGTGGTTCCACCCTAATTCAGCTGATTCACCCATATTCGGAAATACAGCCCTCATTGGCATGACGATAACGGGCATGACCCGGCAGATCCTTACTCGCGGATAATCCCCAATAAAGGCGATATTCTAACTCCACTTTCAAAATTGCAGCTACAAAGGGGTAAACCATACGTGATATCCGGAGGAAATTTCAGCCTGGGTTCCTCTCTCTGCACCGATCTTGCGTGTGGTTGTTGTCTTTGTCAACGCTTTTGGTTCAATGGTTCACATGAAAAAATTCATGGATCAACAGTTATTATAATTGCCGAGATCACTTGCGTCAAGACCTGTCAACAATCCTGAACGCAGCACTTCGCATTCCGGGCAATGATGACATATTTGCACTTTGTCTTCAAAGATCTGGCATATGGTTGAGATGATCGGCAGCTCCGGGGTACGTGTATGAAGCATGACTTTCTCAGGAGAGATCGAGATGAGTGTACTTACAATCATATCTTCAATATCCATCTCCAGTTCCAGACCCGGCATTTCCACAACGACCTGTTCATCTTTTTGCACGGGTAACAGATTAAGTCCAGCATCCAGGACCTGAAATTCATGCATTCCCTTGTGTACAAGATGAACCAGAGGTACTTTGGCTTCTTGAAAAAATACAAAATATTTTAACAGCCCCATAAACTCTTCATACTGCCGATCCATCCAGAACTCATCCAGCGCATACTCCACTAATTCCTGAAGCTCCTGCTTATATGGACGTATACGGAAATTGATAATACCTTCAAGGTGAAAAAAGTGAACATCCTCCAAATCCTGCCGTAGTCCACTGGCTAATGTAGTACGGCGGCGCTCCCGAAGTCCGGGCTGATCCAGATCACCATTTAATAGAAGTGGCATGCAGATTCGATTGACTTTCTCCATCTCATGTTCATCCATGACAGAACATGCCTTGGCGATCATATCCTCCACCATGCTTCGTTCTTGTGTCTCCATAATGAAGTCGGCGAGTCCAAGGGATATCAGATCACTGATCCGGGGAAGCCATTGCTGGAAGTCTTCGTGATTCTCATTCCCTCTGCACACCCAGGTTGCTCTTCCATCATTATGTTTGAAGGTGAGCCGAAATCCTCTTTTACTTATATGTAAACCTTTGGTTTTTTCCTTGACACAACGATAAAATTGATCCGCTTCCTCTTGACCCGATACATCGGTCCATACAGCAAACAGTTCCACAAGAATCACTCCTTTCCTTCCTGTTCAAAGTATATGGCAAGGCCGATGGGGATATACGAAGCGGATTGATGGAAAGCGTGTCATGATTTCTCAGTATATTATGAAGAGGTTTGGAGTTAAGACAAAAATGTGTTATTATTTTAATAACAGTATGTTTCACGGAAAAGGAGGGAAGCCAAAATGAGACAACAACCTAGAATACTTCACTACACGATCATTATCATTTTGTGCGTTTTCCAAGCCTTGTGCTTCCCTATTCCGATGCAGTCCGAATCTGCTGTTGGGGTGTCTGTAGAAGCAACTTCCAACAAAGAAGTGCTGTTGCAAATATCCGAATCCCAGCAGAAACCTGCCATTCGCAAATCCCCACAAGTCATGTCCAAGCTGATTGCGGTTACGCATAATAAGCCTGTCTTTCTTGTCCTCGCATTGTTATTGATGCTGCGAATCCCTACAACGGGTCTGTCCTTTAAACCGTTGTATTGTCTGTTTAAACGCAGATTATTTCTGCTACCTATTAAGTTTACCAGCATGTATGTATCCCTCACCCCTATAGCACCAAAATACGCAAACGCTCTCCACTAGCCGTTACAACGTATTTACAGGTTGCTTTTGCATGGAGACACCTCTGTATTTAAGACGGTGTGCTTGTGCATAACTTATAACCCTTTTAGCACACGTTAGATAAACCGATGTTTATGACAGTACCACACACACCGACAAATTCAAATCATATGGCTGTGTCAGGAATTTCTGGCTCTGTTTACCCGCATCTTTTGATGTTCCTTCGAGCAGCAGATTAATTATTTTCGGGAAATAAGCCTGTCTTCTGTGGCCAGCCCCTAATTATAAGGAGGCAATAATCCATGGATGTACGCGAAACAGACTTGCCGGGGATCGGCAAAAAATTTCAGATCGAAACAAGCGGCGGTGATAAAATTGTCATTATTATTCACGATGACGGTCGCCGGGAAATGTACCACTTCGAGTATGATGATCCCGATCAAAGCATCTCGATGATCACACTTGACGATTACGAAGCACGACAGATTGCTGCCATTGTTGGTGGACTCACTTACAAACCAAAGCAGCTTGAGAATATCGAAGTTACGTTTGACGACCTGATTATCGAGTGGTACAAAATCGAACCATCCTTTGGGTCTATCGGAAAATCCATCGGTGAACTGGACGTGCGTCAAAACTCTGGGGCAACAGTAATTGCCGTTGTAGAGAAAAATCACAAAAAATATATCAGCCCAGGTCCGGAGGTCGTTATCAGTGCAGAATCTACGGTAGTAGCCGTTGGCGAACGCAATCAACAGAAACTGTTTAAATCCCTCCTCCTGACTGGAAGGGGGTAAATAGATGGATCATTTGATATTCGAAGTAGGTCTGGCCCTTGTGCTCATTGCGGCAGCCGGCCTTTTATCGGCAAAACTAAGATTTTCGGTCGTTCCTTTTTATATTCTGATCGGGATGGCCGTAGGCCCACATGCCATGCATATATGGCACTTGGACTTCCGTTTTATCGAAAGCCAGCCTTTTATCGAGTTTATGGGACGCATAGGTATCCTGTTCCTTCTCTTCTACCTTGGACTTGAATTCTCGGTAGGTCGTTTAATTAAATCGGGTCGCTCTATTGCAGTGGGCGGCTCGATCTACATTGGGATCAACTTTACACTGGGACTGATTTTTGGTTTTGCTTCAGGTTTCCCGGTTGCAGAAGCACTTATTATCGCAGGTATAACTACCATCTCTTCCAGTGCCATCGTGGCCAAGGTACTCGTCGATTTAAAACGAACGGCCAACCCGGAAACCGAGATGATATTGGGTATTATTATGTTCGAAGATGTATTCCTCGCTGTATATATCTCGATCTTGTCCGGACTTGTACTCAGTAGTTCATCCTCTGTTGGAGGTGTACTCGTATCCGCACTAGTGGCCCTTGGATTTATGCTTATCGTGATTATCCTTGGACGCAAAGCAACACCGCTACTAAACAAATTGCTTAAAATTCGATCAAATGAGTTATTCTCTCTCGTTGTATTTGGAGCCTTGTTCCTGGTAGCCGGTTTCTCTGAGACCATTCATGTTGCCGAAGCGATCGGCGCATTACTGGTTGGTCTGGTGCTTGCTGAAACAGAACACGCAAAACGGATTGAGCACTTGATTCTGCCGTTCCGTGACTTCTTTGGAGCCATCTTCTTCTTCAGCTTTGGATTGTCCATTGATCCGTTGTCCCTGGGTGGCGAAGCTATATGGCTGGCCCTGATTGCAGTTGTTATTACACTGTTCGGTAACTTCCTGGCAGGCATGCTGGCCGGACGCAGTGCAGGACTATCACCCAAAGCATCGGCCAATATCGGATTAACCATTGTGTCACGGGGTGAATTCTCTATCATCTTGGCGAACATGGGTAAAGCCGGAGGACTGTTGCCATTGATTCAACCGTTTGCCGCGCTGTATGTCCTTATTCTGGCCATTCTGGGTCCTTTATTAACCAAAGAGTCCAAGCATGTATTCCGTTTATTGGATAAAATATTCAAATTCAAAGATCCTCGGAAAAAGAAAGAAGAACCAAAGGTCCTGCAGAAAGAAGGATAATTCCCTATGTCTGTACAGAACAGACATACTAACGTACTTCGCGGCTCTTACGCCGATCTTTCTGTGACTAACCCAGGGAGAATGGCTCGAAAGCCGCACTAAGGAGGATGACCTATGGAAGCACCTCTGATATCGGCTAATCCGGTGCCAAACACCGCCAAGAACAGGATATCGTCTACCCGCCGCTGGTTAAACCTGCTTCTTGTTATTGCGGGCGGAATTCTGGCCTCCGTGGGACTTGAATTATTCTTACACCCCAATAAAATTATTATTGGAGGCATTACAGGCATTTCCTCACTCTTCGCCCACTGGACTGAAATGAGGATTGGACTGTTCCTATTTTTATTCAATGTTCCGTTTATATTTCTGTCTTACAAGATTGTGCAGAAGAAATTTGTACTGGTTACTGTTCTGGGTCTGGTTGTCTTTTCGATCGGTGCCATTGTGCTTCATCCCATGCCGCCACTTGTAGAGCATCCACTGGCTGCTGCCATGTTTGGCGGATTATGCCTCGGACTCGGAATTGGGCTCGTCGTGCGGTATGGTGGGACACTGGATACGCTCGAAATCGGTGATCCGTCTTCCCGCCCACCAGAGCGTGTATTTAGCGGAAAACGGATGCTTATCGAAAAAATAATCATGCTGCTTAACTTGTTGATACTGACAGCCGCTGGTGTTGTCTTTGGCTGGGACCAAGCGATGTATTCCGTAATCGCCTATCTTATTGCTTATGAAATGGTGTACATTGCGTTCAGAGGCTTCTCTTCCAAGCGCAGAGTATGCATTTTGACCACACAAAGCTCTCAAGTTGAAAAAGCTGTACGCAAACGGCTGCGCCGTGAACCTGGAACGCTGGAAGCCACGTCTGACTCAACACAACTCGCGATGACTGAAGGATGGATCAAACAGATCCCCGGTGCACTTTATTATGAAGTACACGTCTTGGAGATGATCTGGCTAAAATCCATTGTTCGTCACATTGATCCACATGCGGGCATTGTAACAAATCCGGAAAAATAATAGCTCATGTAAGTTGAACTAAAGATATTTACACTGACACTACAATGACAGAACAACCTTCCAATCGGCTGTTATCCCCAGATTTTTTTGATTCCCTTTTCTCAAGGGAAAAATCCGGGGATAAAGGCGAACGCTTCGCTTTTTCAGGTTTTTTCTGTCCTCTTCGTTATCGTGTAATTTTAATTCAACTTACAAAAAACGCTCTCTTCCCCTATGGATGGACAGTATTGTCCACCAAGGTCAGAGAGCGTTTTTTTCTGTTATTATAATTAATTGATATTATAGTTCAACGATAGCTTTGACTACATGTGAATCTGGCAATAGCCATTGGTCTATTGCAGTAGGTAACTCATCAAATTTCACTCGG
Source organism: Paenibacillus amylolyticus (assembly GCF_050990605.1). Lineage (GTDB taxonomy): Bacteria > Bacillota > Bacilli > Paenibacillales > Paenibacillaceae > Paenibacillus > Paenibacillus amylolyticus_H. Next base: position 1,774,992 of record NZ_CP158832.1, on the reverse strand, counting down.
TGTGTGATATAACCATCCATGCTTAATTTCTTTTGACGCAACGTTGACAGGACCTGTTCAAAATCTTCTCGGGTGGCATTTCGACTGCCCAGCATGCTCATCTCCCGCTTGTGAAACTCAGGATCATGGAAGGTAATATCCGCTTTCACCAGACCCACGAAAATGAGTTGACCACTATGCGCTACATATTGAATGGCCTCATTCATGGAATTCACGTTACCTGTTGCATCGAAGACAGCCGTAGCATAGTCGCCTCCCGTGATTTCAGCCACTTGTTGTACGGTATGTTCATTGGCCTGTACCAGGTCATCTGCTCCGGCCCAAGTCCGGCTAAGTTCCAGCCTGTCCAGATTACGATCAACGGCAATAACACGGGCTCCCGCCTGTTTGGCAAATGCCATCACACCAAGTCCGATAGGGCCAGCTCCAATCACAACCACATGCTCACCAGGCTTAATTCCCGCTCTCCTGACCGCATGGGCTCCAATGCTTAAGGGTTCTACCATTGCGGTCTCATCCAGTGTCAAACCTTCTGCTGAGAGCAGATGTGAGACAGGCACACTGATTCTTTCTCTCATGCCTCCGTCTACGTGCACACCCATGACTTGCATGGACGCACAACAATTGGTTTTTCCACTGCGACATGCAATACAGTGACCGCAGTGCAGATACGGAATAATGCTTACCTGATCCCCAGGCTGTAACCCAGCCCCATTTGGACCGATTTCTTCAATCACACCCGCCAGTTCATGACCAAGTACACGAGGATAGGTAAAGAATGGCTGGTTGCCTTTGTACGCATGCAAATCCGTTCCACAGATCCCAATCCGCCGAATGGCAACCAATGCCTCCCCTTCTGATCGTTCCGGTTGAGGCAGATCTTGCAGCTCCAAACGGTCTATGTCTTCACACACAATGGCTCTCATCGTTGTTCCCCCTTGGATGTTTCTGAAGTGGTATTGCTGTGCATTGTATTATATTCAGGACGTCCGCTTGACCACGTCTCATTATGCAATGGTGCCAGAATGCACAGTACTTCATCCAGCAGATCCTGATTTATCGGCTCCTCTATCCAGGCTGCGTTATTCAGGATATTGCGCTGGCTGGCACTACTCACCAGTGTTGTTGGAATACGTTCATTCGCCGTAGAGAATTGCACGGCCAGCTTGGCAATGTCACTGCCTTGTTCTGCACAGAAGCGGGCAGCTTTCAGACAGAGCTCTTTCACCCGTTCATCTGCCGGATGCCAGGCAGGAGCACCTCGGGTACTTAACAAGCCCATAGACAGAGGCGAAGCATTTACGAGGCCAATTTCTTTCTTTTCCAACAAAGGCAACAAAGATAACAATGAGGTATCGTTTAATGAATAATGACAATACGAGATGATCGCATCCGCATTGATCTGTGGCAGAACCTTCTCGAACAACGGCAAGGGCAATCCGCAAATCCCAGCATGACGAATAACTCCCTGTTCTTTCAGACGCAGCAACGTTGGAAAAGCTTCTTCGATAATAATCTCTGCTGGCACAAATTCAATATCATGCAGGAACAAAATATCAATATAGTCGGTATGCAATCGCTTGAGGCTCTCTTGTACACTATCCTGAATCCGCTTACGTGAAAAATCAAACTCATTTTCCCCATACCGTCCGGCTTTGGTTGATAACATATATGAACTGCGCGGCAAGCTGCGGATGGCTTCACCCAACACCGTCTCCGCCTTTGTCAGCCCGTAGTAAGGCGAAACGTCTATGTAATTCATCCCCGCATCTACAGCCGCATGTACAGTGCGAACCCCTTCGTCCCGGTCAATGTCACGAAATACAGAACCGAGTGAGGATGCTCCAAAGCTCAATACAGGTACGTCCAGTTCCGTCTTGCCAAGTCTTCTTTTTTTCATTGGTCTACCCCTTCCAGCATGTCTGACTACACAAGTTCCCTTTCATTGTAACAGTTCAATTTCAATATAAAATATCGTCAATTGCGTAACATGTACTGTTTAATGACCTCGAACCGCATAAAGAAATCTAAAAGCCCGCCGTTTCTCCATACGGAGTAGTCAGCGGGCTTGCTTCATAAATACTCATCTAACAATCAGCAGTTATGGAAGTAGTATTCAAATAATCAGGATTAGTTCTGCATTACGAAATCTTCATGCACGGAATTCTCTTCGTCGAACATGCGCACAATCTCGTATCGGGTGTTACGTTGTGCCGGAATATAACCGGACTCTCGAATCAAACGCAGAATGGATTCAATGTTCACTTTGTAAGTTGCACCAGCAGCAGATACAACGTTCTCTTCAATCATGGTGCTACCGAAGTCATTACAGCCAAATTCAAGCGACTTCTTACCGATCTCAGGACCCATGGTTACCCAAGAGGATTGAATGTTCTTGATATTATCCAGCACTAGGCGGCTAATGGCCACAGTCTTCAGGTACTCTTCCGGAGTCTGACGCTCCAGCTTAAGGTTGGTATTGTCTGGCTGGAAAGTCCAAGGAATGAATGCCAGGAAACCTTCGGAGTCATACTTGTTCGCAATACATTCGTCCTGAGCTTCACGTACACGGAGCAAGTGCAATGCACGCTCTTCCATCGATTCACCAAGGCCGATAACCATCGTAGCCGTGGTGTTCATACCGATGCGGTGTGCAGTTTGCATAACGTCCATCCAATCCCGCCATGAACCTTTCAAGCGGCTAATCTTCCGACGTGTGCGGTCATCCAGAATTTCAGCGCCGCCGCCAGGCAAGGAATCCAGTCCAGCTTCGTGAATGGCACGGACAACCTCTTCCAATGTAAGACCATCGGATACTTCAACCATTTTCATAATCTCAGCTGGCGAGAAAGAGTGCATGGTGATGTTCGGGAAACGCTCTTTGATGGCTTTCAACAGGTCTGTATAATAGCTGAAAGGCAAGTTTGGATTCGTTCCCCCTTGCATCAAAATCTCGGTACCATTCACATCTTCCGTTTCCTGAATCTTCTGGAAAATGACTTCGTCCGGCAGCACATAACCTTCATCCGATCCAGGTCTGCGGTAGAAAGCACAAAAACGGCAGTACACATCACACACGTTCGTGTAGTTGACGTTACGCCCAATTACAAATGTTCTGTATGGTTCAGGGTGCATGCGCTTCATAATGACATTAGCAGCTGCCCCGATTTTGTCCACTTCATTGGATTCAAATAACTGAATCGTGTCTTCCAAGTCCAAACGTTCGCCCCGAAGGGCTTTATCTAAGATACGGTCTACCGTACTCATCGTAAAAAAGCCTCCCTCATGAAGAGAAATTATATAACGATCCGTCCCAACTTGTTCAAGAGAACCAAGTTCTGGTGGCAACATCGCATTTCTGTACTCCACATATCGTAACACAGGTTACATGTGAAAAAAAGCACCTTATGTACAGGTGCTTTAAAAATAAGTAAAAATTTTTACATATGGAATGGAATTTATTCGAACTTAAATGATACGGTTAGGCGTATTTGGACACTTCACTTTTGCTAGGATTCCTGAAGCGCTTGCTCCAAATCTACAATGAGATCTTCGATATCTTCCAGACCTACGGAGAAGCGCAGCAACCCATCTGTAATGCCACGGTCATGGCGAACCTCAGCGGGCATTGCCGCATGAGACATCATGGCTGGGTAGGACAGAATACTCTCTACAGCTCCCAAGCTTACAGCAACAATGGGTAGTTTCACCCGGTTAAGAACTGCTTTTGCGCGATCACCTGAACCGACGTCAAATGAAACGACAGCTCCATATCCCGTTGACTGACGCTCATGTGCCTCGCGGCCCGGATGATCCTCCAGTCCAGGATAAAAGACAGCGGTAATATCACTGCGCTCATTAAGCCATGCCGCCAGTTTGGCTGTGCTCCGTTCACTATGAGCCATGCGAGCGCCCAAAGTTTTCATGCCGCGCATCAGAAGCCAGGATTCCTGTGCTCCAAGTACAGTTCCAAGTCCATTTTGCAACTGTTTCAGTTGTACGCCAAGTGATTCCGTGCGAGCAACGGCTAACCCTGCCAGTACATCACTGTGACCTCCGAGAAACTTCGTAGCACTATGTACGACGATGTCCACACCAAGCTCAATTGGACGCTGATAGTACGGTGTCATAAAGGTGTTGTCTAGAATCGTGATCAAGTCATGTTCCTTCGACCAGTCAGTTACGGCAGCGATATCCGTAATACGCAGGGTTGGGTTGGACGGTGTTTCCATATAAACTGCCTTGGTGTTCGGCTTGAGTGCCGCTTTTACTTCATCTATATTGGTCATGTCTACAAAGGTTGTCTCGATCTGCATACGGCTTAATATGGAAGTAAGCAAACGATATGTACCTCCATATACGTCTTCCGTTACAATCATGTGATCCCCTGCGGAGAACATCATGAACACACTGGAGATCGCAGCCATTCCCGAAGAATAGGCGAATCCTCGTGCGCCGCCCTCCAACAATGTGATGTAATCTTCCAAAGCCTGACGTGTCGGATTACCCGAACGACTGTAATCATGTTGAGGCGGATTGAAGATATCAAAATGATGGAAGGTTGATGCTTGGTAGATCGGTACACTGGAGGCCCCAGTCGTTTTGTCAATCTCATCGCCAAAATGGAGCAACTTAGTATCAAATTTCAACTCGGCATTGGGCTTGTGGTTGGACTCACTCATGAGTGCACGCCTCCTTCCACTTCCTGTTGTGCAGCTGTCAGAGCATTGCCGAGATCTGCAATCAGATCATCCGCATGTTCAATGCCTACGGAGAAGCGGAGAAGACGGTCATCCACACCTACGGCATCACGAATTTCAAGCGGAATATCCGCATGCGTTTGCACTGCTGGGTAGGTCATCAGTGATTCCACTCCACCGAGACTTTCGGCAAAAGCAATGAGTTTGATATGACGCAGCAAGGGTTCAACATAACGTGCATCCTTCACTTTGAAAGAGAAGATACCTGTGTTACCCGTGGATTGTTTGTTCTGTATCTCATACCCCGGATGATCTGATAGGCCTGGATGATACACTTCAACCACCGCTGGGTGCTCAAGCAAGTATTTGGCAATAGTAAGTGCATTGTGCTCATGACGCTCCATGCGAAGAGCCAGCGTTTTCATACCTTTCATCAACTGGTACGAGTCACTTGGAGATAATACCGCTCCAATGGAATTATGCAGGAAAGCCATTTCCGCAGATAACGCTTCACCCTTGGTTATAATTAATCCGGCCAGCACATCATTGTGTCCGCCCAGATATTTGGTAGCGCTATGAATGATGATATCGGCACCCAGTTCAATCGGACGTTGGAAAAATGGAGTCAACAACGTGTTGTCAACAATGGTCAACAGGTTGTAACTTTTCGCCCAGGAAGCAACGGCTTCCACATCGGTGATCATCATCAGTGGATTGGTTGGTGTCTCAATAAATACAGCTTTTGTATTCGGCTGACGAACCTTCTCCAGTGCTGCAAGGTCATTCGTGTCCACATAACTTGCGGTTACACCAAAACGGGACAAGATGCGTTCAAGCAGGCGATAGGTTCCACCATACAGATCCAGCGATACAATCAGATGATCCCCTTGACCAAACATGGCAAAGATCGTTTGCAGTGCGGCCATACCCGAGCTGCACGCAAACCCTGCATCACCGGACTCCAGTGCTGCGGCTGCTTCTTCCAATACTTTACGGGTTGGATTCGTCGTACGAATATAATCAAACCCCGTGCTTTGTCCAAGCTTCGGGTGGCGAAACGCAGTGGATTGATAGATCGGAAAGTTAATGGCGCCTGTTACCGGTTCATTGATGGACCCAATTTGTGCTAAGCGGCTTTCGATTTTCAACTTGTTGTTGTCTTCCATTGCTGCATCCTCCTGTAATCTCGATTAGATTTGCGGGCCAATATCGTAAGGTGTCTCTTGATACACATAGTAATTGAGCCAGTTAGAGAATAATAAATTGGCATGAGCGCGCCAAGTAGCTGGTGGCACACGGGATGGGTCGTCATTCGGATAATAATGTCTAGGCAAAGCGATATCCAACCCTTTGGCTACATCCCGATCATACTCCCACTTTAATGAGAACGGGTCATACTCGGCATGTCCTGTGGCAAAAATCTGTTTGCCGTCTTTGGTAGCAACCAGGAAGATACCCGCTTCCTCGGATTCAGCCAAAATCTCTAAATTCTCATTCTTTTTAACATCTTCGCGTCTCACTTCCGTATGACGGGAATGTGGAACGTTGAATACTTCATCGAATCCACGCAACAACGGAACATGTGGTTTGTTGATGGTATGTGGGAAAACGCCAAAACACTTCTCATCCAGTGCAACCTTAGGTACGTTAAAATGATGGTATAAACCTGCCTGGGAAGCCCAACATATATGAAGGGTCGAAGTCACATTAGTTTTGGTCCATTCAAAGATCTCCTGGATTTCATTCCAATAGTTCACGTCTTCGAAATCCATCTGTTCCACAGGGGCACCGGTAATGATCATTCCATCGAAACGACGATGCTCAATCTCATCAAAGGTTTTATAGAACAAATCCAGATATTCCTGAGATGTATTCTTTGATGTGTGAGACTTGGGATGTACGAGAACAACATCCACCTGGATAGGCGTGTTTCCCACCAGACGAAGCAATTGTGTTTCGGTCGTTTCCTTTGTAGGCATCAGGTTTAATATAGCGATACGGAGTGGACGAATATCCTGCTGGTAGGCAGAAGTTTCATCCATGACGAAGATATTCTCTCCTTCAAGTACTTCTTTTGCGGGTAGAGTATCAGGAATTTTGATTGGCATGTGAGTCTAACTCCTCCTTGTGCATAGATAGATGCAGCTAACGCTGGCATGATGTCTTCACATCAATACAGTTATAGACTGCCTTGAGCTTGTAAAAACATTGAATTGCTCTTTCATCCAACGTTACAAACGACCTCAAGTTCCTTAGCGAAAATCACTGCTGAGAAGTCGGGGCATATGACAAAGACCTTCCTCGGATTTCGAGAAAGGTCATATGTAAATAGATATGCGCCTCTCTCATCTCTCAGTTACAACAGTGCCACTTGACACTTAGTCGCTGCAAGAATTAGCACCGTGCGGTTTACCGCCGGTTGCCGGGTTTCATCGGGCCAGTCCCTCCACCTACTCTTGATAAGATTTCGCTGTATTAGATTGTAATTGAATATGGTTCACCGTCTACTTTATTACATTAATGTCCTCACGTCAAGTTGCAGTTCTATGTCTGCTTCCCAGATCGGAACCGTTCATCATCCGTTGTCATACACTGCCTCAGAGCGCGAAATAGACACATTTTTGCGCTTGAAAGCACCTTGTACCAGCGGTATACTAAACAAGGTGTTATAAACCCTTATGTGAGAGGTGACATATTAAATGGATGGCGACCCGAGGCCTGACTGGCAGCCGAATTCCGACAAACTGCATAGAGAATTGACATCAGCATGCCGGCAGCGGGACGTGACTTCCGTTTGATTATATAGTGAACGCAGCCCTGATCTCCAGGCTCCGCTGCCGACCGGCTGATTTGTTCTTTTTGCGCCCATAATGATAATATCCGCCAAGTTGGCGGGTGCAGAAGGAGTAGATTAACGATGAAAATCCGGTTGGTAAACAACGGTGTATTTATTCCGGTGGACGACATTCAGCAGGCGCTGACTCCACCAGCGGAAGGATTTTACTGGATTGATGCAGACGTAGACGATTTGGCGGTACTTCAGCCGCTGTTCTTGATGCATGATCTGGCTGTGGAAGACTGTCTTAGTGACGAAGAACAACGTCCGAAGATTGAAATTTATGAGAACCATTATTTTATTGTGATTAATAGCATCCGTTTCGATGATGAAGAGATATTTCTACGTGCAGTCAACCTGTTCCTCGGCAGACATTTCATTATTAGTGTTACAAAGCAAAAGGTCAGCGAATTGCGCACACTGAAACCAATCCTGTGGGAACAGGAAATCAGTACACCGGATCGTCTGCTGTATTTGCTGGTTGACTTGATTGTTGATAATTATTTCACCGTAGGTGACCGAATTGAAGCACGGATCGAGAAGCTTGAGGAAGACATTCTAATGCACACCAAAAAGTCACATCTGAATGAAATCATCGGGCTGCGCAGTGAGATTCTGTGGCTGAAGAAAGTCCTTGGACCTCAGAAAGAGGTCATTAACACCCTGAACAAAAAAGATCTGCGTCTCATTGATGATCAGCTTCAAAAATATTTCAGTGACATCTATGAGAATGCCGTAAAAATATCGGAGACCTTTGAGACTTATCGGGACCTGATGGGCAACTTGCGAGAAGCCTATCAATCCAGTATTGCGAACCGGGCGAATGAGATCATGCGGGTGTTTACCGCCATTACTACGGTCTTCATGCCGCTGACGGTCATCACCGGTATATACGGCATGAACTTTACGAATATGCCAGAGCTTAACTGGAAATACAGTTATTTTGTTGTGATTGGCCTGATGGTCACTCTGGGCCTGAGCATGTTCTTCATTTTCCGTAAGAAAGACTGGGTATGAACTCGTATGAAATAATAAAGACGAAGCGCTCCTCTGGGAGAAACGCCTCGTCTTTTTTCATTTCTGATCATTAACCAACATTCTTCTCTGTCTCTGCGTGCCGACGAAAGCGGATTCGAATCATGCGCAGTCTTTCATAGACCTGCTCCAGACTTCCTCCGTCGGGCTTCTCTCCTCCATACACCTTATGTAATACCGGCTTCAGGAACGTATCTCCCAGCTCCTCATACGCACTCCATACAGCCTCTTGTTCGTTCTCTGGCATCACTGCCAGCTCCACATCAAGAAGACAATCGGTGTCATAGCCTTCGAGATCCAGTGTCTCTAAAAGCTCAATCAATTCGCGTCGGGATAACCCGGATCGATGAACAATCTCCTCTAACGTATAGCCTTCCTTCATGCCTTCAAGCACCTGCTTGCGCGTGGTGAACTTGTCGAGTTCCTGCTTGTACTTCTGCTCTCTCTGCTTATACAGCCAGCTCTCATACTCTTCTTCCTTCAGCGCCGTGTAGACCCATTCCAGCGGGAATGTCGTTGAACGCTCCAATCCATTGGTAATCTCCATCCATTCCGCACCATAGTCGGTTGCTTTGCTTTCCCCCACACCCGGCAGTTGCATCAGTTCATCCAGCGATTGCGGAACAAAGGCACTGATCAAACGCAGCAGACGATTCGTTGCAATAAAATACGGTGCCTTGCGGTCAGATACGGCTCTCTTCCTGCGCCATGTGCACAGATCCGTATATAACTGTTCATTGCCGTATAACTCACTGTAACAATGCAGCCGCTGTCCACCATAACTGCGTGATTTCAAATCATCATTCTCATGAAATAACCCCTGCAACTGCGGTCGGTACCCCTCACTCATCTGGATGGCAAGCTGATGACGGTAAATATGAATCAACTCCTCCCAAGAAGTCCCTTCATACCAGATGCTGTCCTCACGCTCTCCTTCCTCGTAGCGACTCCATCCCAGCTGCCAACTATCCTCCTCTTCCCCAATCCATAGCTGTGCATATTCTGCATTCTGATCTGACATTCTGGACAATCTGTTCATGAAAATGACTTCCATTTTCCGTTCCCTCCCTTTAACATTTCAGCCTATTACGGGTTAGTTATGCTACCTGCAGGCAGCACAAAAAACACCTCTCCTGCAAAATCCATGCAAGAGAGGTGCTTCCTCATCAACCGTGTTATGCTGTTGCCCATATCATACCACAATGGTAAAATTCGTCAATCCCTTATTGATCTACTTATTCAATGCCAACTTGGCAAGCGCCAGCGAACCACATAGTCCCGCATTGTCACCAAGTCCGGGTGAAACAACATACTGGTCGATGTCTGATTGAAGCGCCGGATGCTGAACGTATCCAGCCAACAACTCCTGCAGTTTGCTACGCACCATCGGGAACAAGTGCTCCTGCTTCATCACCCCGCCACCCATGACAATTTTCTGCGGAGAGAGAATCAGAACATAATTCATCAGTGCGTGTGCCAGGTAATGCGCTTCGATCTCCCAAGCTTTATGATCTGCCGGCAGTTCATAAGCCGGTTGCTCCCAACGTTTGTTAATGGCCGGTCCTGCTGCAAGGCCTTCGAGGCAGTCACCATGATACGGACAGAAACCTTCGTATGTATCCTCTGGATGTCTGCGGACAATGATATGTCCCATCTCTGGATGTGACAATCCATGGACCATTTTACCGCCAACCACAGCGCCAGCACCAATACCTGTACCCACAGTGATATACAGACAGCTCTCAAGACCCTGTGCAGCGCCCCAGGTTGCTTCTCCAAGTGCCGCACCATTCACATCCGTATCAAATGTCATCGGCACGTCAAAATGCTCCTTGAGCTTGCCAATCACGTTATACTGTCCCCAATGTGGTTTTGGTGTTGTAGTGATATAACCATATGTTGGGCTTCCTTCAATCGGATCAATCGGACCGAATGAACCTACACCCAGAGCTTCAATGCCTTTGCCTTCAAAAAACGAAATCACTTGAGCCATTGTTTCTTCCGGTGTTGTTGTTGGAAAACTTACGCGTTCCAGAACCTCTCCGTTTTCCGTGCCAATACCACATACAAATTTGGTTCCGCCTGCTTCAATTGCGCCTAAAATCGTCATGTTAGTCACACTCCCAAGTTAGTTTAAAAAAGAAATAATCGTTCGTGCTTTACTTGATGACACTTTAATTACCCTGCTACTTGTTCTCCAGCTTGGACAATCGTTTCGTTAAAGTCTGCCTCCAGCTGTCTGACAGCGCAGGAATGGCCAGCAACGCCTGGATACCATCGACATTTTCTTTACCCTGATGCATAATTCGATTGGCTTCAAGAACTGTCATTGATCCAGCATCGGTGCTGATCCGTCGAAATATCGATGAAGGCCTTACCTCACCTTCTTGCAGTACACGAAAGTAAAAGCCGGTATGTCCGCTCTCCTGAAAATAAACAGGCAGCTCCTTATAGTCATACCTCGCCCCCAGCTTGAAGCAAGGTTGTCTGGGCTGACTGACCTGCACCGTGGCTTCGCCCAACTCGTACACATCGCCAATCCGGACGTCTTCTTCGGCACAGCCTTCAACCGTCAGATTTTCTCCACAAGCTCCCCAGTCCAGCTTGCGATCCATCAGCTGTTCCAGCGCCGGATAACGACTGTAATCGTATACACAAACGGCCTTGTCAGGGCCGCCATGATGCACCAGATCCGCCTGCGCATCCCCTGTCATTCCAGTGAATGACAGGAAAACCGAGGCGGATACAGGATGTTTCACAATGCCGCTCTGCACTTCACGCTTCTGCCCAGGGAGCGGCTGCGGCAGTCCTACATTAATGGCCAGAACAGCTGTATTGGCCTCCCCCGGCTTTCGATCAGATGTGAGTGTCATTTGCTCCTACCTCCCATTATCACTTTCTTTTAACGCACAGAGCCGCCAAATACCAGTGTATTACTCAAGAGCCGGCCTGGTGAAGTCAGCATTTTACCCCCGGCATACATGCCCGAGGAAGCACCGCCATCCAGATTCATGGCCTGTTTGGCACCAAGCTTCTGCATCACCGCTGCCCACTCCTTGATTGTCGCTCCGGAAACGGTAGCCAGCATAACAGAACCGTCCGCCATGATCGCAATACCACTTCTGGCTCCGGAAGCATTAAGAATCTTGGCATCCTTGAAACCTTCGCTCGTTGGATTTACAGCTACCTTACCGTCTTTTACCAGACGTGGTCCTGCCCCAACAGCAGTCACTACATCTTGCCAAGGGATCTCTTTGCCTGCCGCGTTCGTATACTTATAATTCATTTCTACGGTTGAACCAACGGTGAAACGATCCGAAGAGGACTTTTGGTTGCCTGTGAAAACCAGTACCGAGCCATTCTTAGGAATCGCCACATTTGTATTGGGCACTTTTTTGGTCACGATACCTTTCTCCATGACAACCGCAGTGCCACCTTTGAACCCGACTGTAGCACCTCGTTCAGGCGTATACAGCATTGTTATGCTCGCGTTCGCTGAAGGTGTTCGATTAATAAAGGTTGCATACCAACTGCGTGATTTGCCTTTTGTATCCGTTACTTTACCTGTCAAACTCACCTGAAGTGAATCCATGATCGCCAAGCCGTCTTCCTTAAATCCGATGGATGTTCCGTATCTTCCAATATGTATGACCTTACCATTTGCTATTAACATACCGTATGGATCTGGTGCTCCGTTATATGCTTCAAAAAATGCTCCGTTAATGGCTGCTTGTGCACCATAGGCTTTCACAATCGATGGCAATGTTGCCGTCTGACCCACTTGTTTCTTAGCAAGTCCCACGGTAACCGGTGTTCCCTTCGGAATTGAAACTGTCTGTACGGTAAAATTACGTCCTGCTGCTTTTACTTTCTGTACTTTGGTGCTAATTGCTGCTTTGGCATCCACTGTCTGTGGCGCACTTACTGCTCCCGAAAGAATTACGGGCAAGGCGAGGACGAGGGCCATAGCCCCTGTCCACCATTTTTTGCCTGTTCGTACGTTCTGCATGTTGCTCACCCTATTGCCACTCCCATCCAAGAGCCAAGGCTCTTCATCTCAAGTTGTTCAAACTTGTCCATCACCATATCCGGATCAAGACGCAATTCACAGATATCCAGCGCACAGGCAACCGGAACAGCACAATGAATCTCTGCCAGTTTGCGGGACAGATGAAGCATATCCAGATCATTCTCAATCTTGTTACGCACCGAAGGAGTCAGTTTATCCATGTTGCTCAAAATCCCTTCAATGGAGCCGTATTCCTGTACAAGCTTCAACGCTGTTTTCTCACCAATTCCCCGTACTCCGGGATAATTGTCGCTGGCATCTCCCATCAGACCCTTCATGTCAATCACTTGACGAGGTGTCAGTTGTTTCTCTGCCATAAGCGTTTCAGGGTTGTACACCATGTAGTTGCCATGGCCTTTTTTCATAATAATGATACTCGTACGGTCATTGATCAGTTGCAACATGTCGTGGTCACCCGTCAGTACCATAACATTCATATCGGTCTCTTCGGTATAATACTTCGCAAGCGTCCCGATACAATCGTCGGCTTCGAATCCTTGAGCACCTATATTCGGAATACCCAGGCTATCCATCACTTCACGAATCAGGGCAAACTGGGGAATCAGGTCATCCGGAGCTTCGGCCCGGTTGCCTTTGTAGGCTGCATATTCTTCACCGCGGAACGTCTTACCGCCCATATCCCAACAACATACGACATGACTTGGCCCAAAAGTCTGAACCGCATCCCAGAAATAACGGATAAATCCGTAGACTGCGTTGGTAGGCAATCCTGCCTTTGTACGTCTGATATATCCGCTTGCAGATGTCGCATAAAAAGCACGGAACAACACCGCCATACCGTCTACCAGTAACAAAGTAGGTTCATTACGTTGATTCACTTGAATTTGTTCTCTCCTGTCCTGATTCTATAGAAATTAAACTAAAGTATATTTACACTTACCATTCCGATGACAGAACAACCTTCTGATCGCTGTTATCCCCAGATTTTTTTGATTCCCTTTTCCAAAAGGGAAAATCCGGGGATAAAGGCGAACGCTCCGCTTCTTCAGGTTATTTCTGTCCTCTCCATTTTCGTGTAAATGTTCAGTTTAATTTCTATAGCAAATAAAATATCGAACTAATTCTATCATTATAGCATAGTTCCGCCAACCATCGTTCAGCCAAAAAAGCCCTGAATTTTGAACAATTCAAGGCTGATATTTGGCACCGTTTATGCGTTATTCCATTCCTGCTCGTACGTTTCTTCCTTGAATCCAACCGTCACCTTTTCTCCATCCGTAACGATCGGACGTTTGATGAGACGACCATTGGAAGCCAGTAAACGAATCTGTTCATCGGCTGACATGCCTGGCAGCTTGTCCTTCAATTGTTGTTCTTTATACACTTCCCCACTCGTATTAAAGAACTTCTTCACTTCCAGTCCGCTCTTTCGGATTAGCTCTGTTAGTTCAGATTCTGATGGTGGTGTGTCAAAAATGGGGATTAGCTCCAGCTCATGTCCTTGCGCTTCAAGCCACTTTACAGCTTTGCGGCATGTGCCGCATTTGGCATATTGATATATTTTTAAGTTGCTCATGTTGTGTTCCTCCAAATGCTCCGGTATCGACTTCTCGCTTCCCTTGGTTTGCTTCGCAAATCCAAAAGTCGCTCCAAATCGATACCATCGCCATGTAATTTTACTGACTTTTGCGAATGAGATCAAAAACACACATTCGCTATATTTTTGGATCAAGACCTAACTACGTTTCTTTAATCACTTTAAAATCATTTTAATAGTTTAGACATGTTAACGCATTTATTATGAAAATGCTAAAGATAAACATGAAACCATTAAGATTAGCCTACGGCATGTTGTTCGGGTGCATTATAGCACCCCTCACAAACAAGATTTAAGCAACTGCATTGAACCTCAAGCAGAACAGGCCCAGCAGGATGGAGCGTACAGAAAGCTACGACACCTACCACACAGTGGCCTAACTAAGGAAAATCTAAAACCCTCTTTCTCAGGTTTCCTACAGTTGTTTTCTGGGTGCTGCCTCATCATTCAAACGCTGCTCCAGTGCGGCCATATCTGCTGGAAAAGGCGCCTGGAACGTCATGCGTTTCTGTAAAATTGGATGTTCAAACGTCAATTCACAAGCGTGTAATGCCTGGCGTTCGATCCAGCTGTCCCGTTTTTCCCGAACAGCCATGGTCTGCTCATCGATCTCGTGCACAGGTAGTGTCTTGTACATTCGATCACCGATCAATGGGCAGCCGATGGACGTCATATGTACCCGGATTTGATGGGTTCTCCCACTTTCCAGCTTGAGACTTATCGCACTGGCGCTGCCCCCTGACCAACGTGTTAAGGTCGTGTACAACGTTCTTGCAGCGTAACCATCAGGTGTTACGATTCGGCGGTGCGGCTCTTCAGGATCGCGGTCAATCGGCCCATCCACCGATCCTTGTTCCGGGACTGGGCTGCCGTGCACAAGTGCAATATATTTCTTATCCACTGTTCCAGCGATCATCTGTTCAGAGACATGCTGATGCACATAAGGGTTCTTGGCTATAGCCAGCACACCTGACGTTTCCTGATCAAGCCGATGAATCGGTCTGAACCGGAATCGCTCGCCCATGGATTTCCAGTAATGAACGACTCCATTCGCCAAAGTACCTGTGTAATGACCATGTGTTGGATGAACGATGATGCCCGCATCCTTGTTTACTATAAGCAAATGCTCGTCTTCATACAGAACGGTAAAGGGAATAGGTTCAGGCAAAATGTCATCCGATTCCTCTTGCTCCATCCGAACTTCAACGACATCACCCGCAGCTACCTTGACGCTAATATACACACGCTCTCCATTTAACATGACGCCTTGTTCAGTCAGCTTAATTTTGGACAAAAGCTTACGCGACACCAGCAGCCGGCGCTGAAGCACGGTCTTCAGCAGCCAGCCATCTTCTTGTTCGGTTACCGTGTAGACAATCGGCGAATAATATTGGCTCATTCTTTGCGGCGGAATACTTTTTTGCTCCGCACATATTCAATATCCGCCACCTGTTGTCTCGCGTTGGCCGTCCGTGCAACCACGAAGAAGTAATCAGACAGTCGGTTTAGATACCGTCGTACAGACGGGTTAATATCTGTATGTTGTCCAAGTGTTACCGTGCGACGCTCTGCGCGACGACATACCGTACGGCACACATGAAGAGCCGAAGACAGCTGACTGCCACCTGGAATAATGAACCGTTCCACTTTGGGATTTTCTGCATCATATTGGTCGATCCATTGTTCCAGACGTGTGACCATTTCATCTCTCACCTTATATTTGGTCTCACTAATCTTCACAAAGGCCAGATCCGACCCGCAATCAAATAGTTCCTGCTGAACTTCCAGCAGATGCTCACGCAGATCTTCAAATTCGCCTTGAGCAGAGTCAATAAGGCTGATTGCCTGGCCTACAAAACAGTTCAACTCATCAATCGTGCCATAAGCCTCAACTCGGTCATCATCCTTGATGACGCGTCCACCGATGACCGAAGTCTGTCCTTCGTCACCTGTTCGTGTATATATGCCCATCGTTATCCCTCCAATTGGTAATATAATAATGAATACCGGAATGCCATTTTTTCAGAAACCCGTTTATCGCTTTACACGTATATAAGAATTGGTGTGCTCTGCCGAGTATACGACAAATCGAAGAAAACCAAAAGTAAAGGAGACGACTATGCAAACCTGGATAACCGATTTCATGGAACAATATGGCTACATAGGCATTGCACTCATTATTGCTCTTGAGAACGTATTTCCCCCGATTCCATCCGAAATCATCTTGCCGTTTGGCGGATTCATGACCACCTATACCAGTCTCACTCTTCCAGGAGTTATTATCGCCGCAACCATTGGCTCCGTCCTTGGTGCTGTTCTCCTGTATGGTATTGGACTACTCATTGACGTCGAACGCCTTGAGAAAATTGTGGAACGCTGGGGACATGTTCTGCGCATCAAAAAAGAGGATATTCACCGTGTCGATGCATGGTTTGACAAATATGGCATGTGGACCGTATTATTCTGCCGAATGGTTCCCCTCGTCCGTAGTCTGATCTCCATTCCGGCAGGCATGTCCAATATGAAATTTGGTTTATTCCTTCTCTTTACAACCATTGGTACATTGATCTGGAATGTTATTCTTGTCTGCGTTGGTGCTGCGCTTGGCGCATCATGGGAGAGCATTTTGCACTTTATGGACGTCTATTCCATCGTGGTGTACGTCATGCTAGCCATTATTGTTATCGGATGTATCATCTGGTGGATCAGACGTAGCAAAAAGCAAAAATAAAGAACGATGATAAAATAAAGCCTCCTCGCCACCAATTCGTGGTTAAGGAGGCTTCTTTACTTCACCCGTTATGTCATCTCACTATCGTTCATCTTCATTTCGCATGCCCTGACTCTTCAGATCAATAGCCAGACCAGATACCAGCAAGTACATCTTTTCAGCATGTATCTGCAGCATCCGGTTAACCGAAGCCATTCTCGCTGTAAATATTCGTTCTTCCTCGGTAGGATGCAATGTGCCATGCATTTCATTGGTAATCACAAGCAACTTCCCCTGATAAGACAATAACGCATCAAGCAAAAGCTGTGTCTCTGAACGCTGATGATCCAGATCCTCTGTTGCCCTGAAACCGGCAGCCATCCAGGAGGTCAGACTGTCTACAATTACAATTCGCTGATCTGCCAAAAACAGATTGGATTCCCGATTAATCTGGGTGATCACCTCTGTCAGATGCTGACCGTTTCCGGCATGAATGGCACGATAATGAGCGGATGGCAATTCGGGAATAACGGGATCATGATCACCAGTGGATAAATATACACCCTCCCGGCTAATCCCGGCTGCGTACTTGAGGGCAAACCGGGTTTTACCACTACCTATGCCCCCTGTGACCGTAATCAGCAATCCGCTTCCCTCCTTCCATAGCCATTCTGAATTTTCTTTACTCTGTCAGCGCCTTCAGCACTTTTTTGGATTCTTCGACATTGGAAGATGACAATGGAATGGTGGCGAACAAATTGCTCGCAGCATATTCTACATCTTTAAACATTTTCATATCTTCCAGTGGAATGCCGTAAAGATGTGATTCTTGTTTGATATCTGAACCTCCATCTCCTTGACCCTTCTCTACCAACACTCCACCCTCAAATACCCCCCGTTCATACTTCTTGGGATCAAAAGTATCATCCAGCGGAACATTGGAGCCATTACTACCGTATTGTTTCATGTCAGCTTCTGGTAAAATGAAGATATCATGTCCTCCAGCAGCATACTCTACCATAATTTTCTGAACATCATACATCGCACTGGTGATCACTTCAACCTTGGGTTCCTCACCCAGTTTCTGTTGCAAATTGGCCTGTAACTGTTCAGATATCACAGATGGATTGCCTTGGTTATCAATGATAAAAATGGAAAAACCATCTTTACCTCCACAACCAGCAAGCAGAAAAACGATAGAAATGATCGCAGTAAGCCCCCAAAATCTCTTCATTCCAGTTCCCCCTTTAGTCTCCTATGTCCAATATATCACAATTGTTCCACGCAAAAAAATAACCTGTTTTATTGGAAGATTAGCCTTGCTTTACACAAAAAAAGAAGACCTTCTCAGGTCTCCCTTTTTAACTTCAATTAATGAAACGTTTCAATCCAGCAAAAAGGTTATTTTCCTTTAATCGGGTTAGCCTTCATATATTCATTAATCTTTAAATCCAGCAAACTGCTGATCTCAATTACAATATCGGATGTGAATGATTTCTCTTCGAGAAAGATCTGTTCCATCTTGCGACGAAGCATATGAATTTCATCTTCCAAGGAAATGTCATGCAGAGATGCGTTATCGGGTTTCACCGACCATCGGTCGCCATGATCGCCTTCTGCCAGAACGTGCCCACGATTCGTCGGTAAATCATATTCAACACAAAACAAAGCTAACCCCTCCTTGGAAAAATGGTTTCCAAATTTATGAAATCTTATTTCAAATTGAAATTATATCACATTATTTTGTAAAAGAAAGTTATTTTTTTTCCAATGATAACAATGCTATATTTGTAAAAACATTCTACTTTAGTATTAACCCTCTTTTTGAAGTTTGTAAACAAAGTTTCCGATTCGTTCCAGAGCTTCATTTAATTGGGTTACAGAAGTAGCATAGGAACAACGCAAGAAGCCTTCACCCTGAGGGCCAAAAACATTGCCGGGAACAGCAGCCACTTTATTTTCCGTTAACAATCGCTCAGCAAACAGATCGGAACTCATACCCGTCTTTTGAATGCTCGGGAATGCATAGAATGCTCCCTGAGGTTCATGACAATCAAGTCCAATATCTCTAAATCCCTGCACAATCAAACGTCTGCGCTGATTATACGATTCTACCATCCGATCTTTCTCACCCAAACCATTCGTCAATGCCTCAAGTGCAGCAACCTGGCCCATGGCCGGCGCACACATTACCGTATACTGATGAATTTTAAGCATGGCTGCAATAAGCTCAGGGTGACCACACATGTAACCGATCCGCCAACCTGTCATTGCAAAAGCCTTTGAAAATCCGCTTACGAGAATGGTCCGCTCCTTCATGTCAGGAATAGCTGCAAAACTAACATGTTTTTGCGTATACGTCAATTCAGCGTAAATTTCATCAGCGATCACAATCAGATCATGCTTTTTAATCACTTCAGCAATAGGCAGCCACTCTTCATACGTCATGATGGCTCCAGTGGGATTACTCGGATAACACAGAATAACCACTTTTGACTTCGGTGTGATGCCAGCTTCAAGTGCTTCGGCCGTTAACTTGAACTGATCTTTCGCGTAGGTTTCAACACCAACCGGTATACCTCCACCGATTGAAGCGATTGGTGAATAAGCCACGTATGAAGGTTCAGGAATGAGAATCTCGTCGCCAGGTACAATTAATGCTCGCAAAGCCAGGTCAATCGCTTCACTGCCACCCACGGTAACAATAATCTCATCCTTGGGATCGTATTTGGTATCAAACTGAGTATCCAGATATTCACTAATGGCTTCTCTCAACTTCGGCATACCTGCGTTGGATGTGTAGCTGGTCATGCCTCTTTCCAGCGAGTATACACAAGCTTCACGCATATGCCAAGGTGTAACAAAATCAGGTTCACCCACACCCAATGTGATAATATCCTTGTTATCTCCAACCAGATCAAAAAATTTACGTATTCCGGATGGAGGTATCTGCTGCACGAGAGGCGCCAGATAAGAAGTCATTTTCTTGTTGTTCCCGGTTGTCTGTTCATTCACTATCATGACACATCTTCCTTTACGGCGAGATCATGAGACGGTTGTCTTCCTGATGGTCTTCAAAAATAATCCCGTCCTGCTTATATTTTTTAAGAATAAAATTCGTTTTGGTTGAAAGTACAGAGTCTATCGGAGACAGTTTCTCCGACACAAAATTAGCGACTTCACGCAGGTTGCCACCTTCCACTTCAACGAGCAGATCGTATGCACCGGACATGAGATATACGGACTTCACTTGCGGATAGAGATAAATGCGTTCGGCAATCCCTTCAAAGCCACGACCACGCTCCGGCGTGATCTGCACCTCAATCAGGGCCGTTACTTTTTCATCATCTATTTTGCTCCAGTTCACGACAGTAGCGTATTTCACGATGACGTGGTCTTGTTCAAGCTGTGCCACGGCGTTCTTGATCTTGTCTTCCGACTCCCCCAGCAGCGTCGACAGCAGTGCGGGAGTCCTTCTCGCGTCTTCCTTCAGCAGATCCAGAACTTTTAATTGCAGATCGTTCAAATCTTTCATGTTTTCCCTCCAGCGTCATCCAGGTTCCTGAAAATGAATTAATACTTATATTACATGAATTTGACGTTGATGCATAGACAAAAGACCGCCTGCCCTGAATTCGGGCAAGCGGTGGTATGGTCCTGGAACGTTAGGTGCTTCAAACCTCTTTTGCGAAGGTTACATGTAATAAGGGTTACCGTAATTCGGTTGATGCTGAGGCACATTAGGAGCTTGGCTATATGAACTGTTTTGCGAATTCTTTTCCTGGATGAATTGCTGACACTTCTGTTGGGTCTGATGTGCAGACTGGATTTGCTTGTCCACATCCTGACGAAGTGCTTTGGACGACACCGAATACATGTTGTTTTGCTGCATCAGGTTGAACAGTTCACCTTGCAGTCTTAATGTATCGTTCGTTAAATCATTGAACATTCTACGGGTTGCGGGGCAGGAAGATTCAGTAGTTGCTGTTGTATATTCACGTGAAGTTCGTCTTAAATCTGCAAGAATCGACTTCAGCAAATCTTGTTCTTGCATAAAATTTCCACCAGATGACAAAGATTGAGTGTACACGTATTTTCCTCCTATACTTTGAAATAACTTGTCATGTTTTGAGCTTTACTGTGATTGCGTTGGTGCAAGAGATTGATGTTGCTGTAACGCATTGACAAGAGTATTCAGATGCTGCTCATGTGAGCGAACATAATGATTCAGCGCCTGTTGAATTTGCGGATTATGTGTGATGGAGGCTGTGGCTGCACATTGTTTGATTAACATTTCCTCATTGGAAATTGAATCCGCGATATAGTTCAGTTCCTTGGGGCTCAGTGCTTGCATTTGTGAGTTTTGCATGTATATCTGACCTCCTTAATCTAAAGTTATTGCGAATTTATTGTTACCCTAACCTGAAAAAGTATACTTCAACTACATTCAACAGAGGTGATCAATTATGGAACTTATTAACGGAAAAACGTTTTGGCCAACTACCTTGGCTTCCCATCCCCAATATCCTGTTTTGCAAGAAAACCTATCCTGTGATTGTTTAATCATCGGTGGTGGAATGGGAGGCGCTTTGTCTGCCAAGCTTTTGACGGATCAGGGGATTGACACCGTTGTTATTGACAAAAGAGATATCGGTTATGGCAGCAGCATGGCAAATACGGGCCTGCTCCAATATACGAATGACAAAACGCTCACCTCTTGTATCCAGACATTTGGAGAAGAACGCGGTGTTCGATTCTACGAATTATGCCGGGATGCCATGCACCATCTCGAAAAAATTTCATCGAAGCTTGAGATTGATCCTTGGTTTGTGCCTCGCACAAGTCTCTATTGTGCCAGTCATGAGGAAGATGTAACGTTACTTGAGGAAGAATATCGTAACCTGAAACATTATGGATTTGATGTGGAGCTGTGGGATCAGGAAAAAATCAGTGCACTGTTCCCGTTCAGCAAACGTGCTGCACTATACACAAGTGGGGATGCTGAAGTTAATCCGTATCGTTTGGTTCACTCACTATTCCACTCAGCCTCATTGCAAGGAGCAAGAGTCTATGCTCATACTGAATTCACCCATTGTGATTATGATGAAAATGGTGTCCTATGTTACACACCTCATGGCACTATACGTGCCAAACATGTTATTTTCTCAACAGGCTATGAAACACAAGAAATCAAAAAGGACAAAGGGGCATACCTGCTAAGTACATATGCCATTGCTACCAAGCCACTACAGGATCTCAGCAGCTGGTATAAGCAATGCATGATATGGGAGACCGAACGACCTTATCTATATATGCGCACGACTCCTGACGGAAGAATTATTGCTGGTGGACTAGATGAGAATCGTCCTCGAGAAGAGCAACGGGCGATCAAGGCGGTTCATAAAGGTGAGATTTTGTTACAGAAGATTGCGGAGTATTTCCCATTACCTGATCTCGAAGTCGATTACGCTTGGGAAGCTGTCTTTGGAAGCACCCATGATGGTCTTCCGTTAATCGGTCCACACCCAGACTATCCGAATTCGTACTTTGTTGAAGGGTATGGAGGCAACGGTACCGTGTACAGTATGATTGCCGCCTCTCTGATTGTGGATGCCATTACGGGCAAGCAGAACCCTGATATGGATCTATTCTCACTTACACGTACAAGTAAACCATCTCCTGTATAACTAACAGCTGCACAAATACAAATACAAATACAAACAGGGTACAGTACAAGGAAAGTCCTCTCTTTCCCTGCATTGTACCCTGTTTATATGCTAAAAAGCTGCTACCCCGACGGCTCTTAACCTTCCGTCCGATTCAATAATTTTCGCATGAAAAACCAGCCGATCAGCGGGAAACCACCCAGAACGATAATAAGCCAGGTTAACATGCGCAGGGACGGAGTATTCATGACCGTTATAATAAATATGGTCAACCCGAAAATTCGGCCACCCATCAGACATAACTCTCTCAATACGACAAGTTCAACCCTTTTCTCCACATTTTCGCCACTTGTACCCATCATGTCGAATCCCGCTGATATCATAGGTAAAATATACAATGGCATCGCAACAGCACTCCCAATCCCCATGATTAACAGCGTACCATAGGTCACTTTCCAGAGAAGAGGAAGCAGCACAATGAGCAGAATGAGCGCTCCAATAAACATGCCTTTTAATCTGTATTGTGGTTTGAACCATTTCCCGGCTGCCCAATAACTTACTAGTGCCACTGCAGAAGTGATGAGTGAGAACTGCCCTAATTTGTACTCCTGTGCAGTAGCCAAATATACAAGCAGTGCAATCAGGAAGGCAAAGACACCTTCACGTGCACCCTGAGCGAATAAACCCCAGCCTAAGGTCCTCCAGGGACTATCCCGCTTGGATAACTGTATCCAAGGCTCTGACCAGCGGTATGTACCGCTCACCTTTCTTTTTTTTAGAAAAAAACTAAAAACTACCGCTATGACATAAATAACGAGTGATACCGTGAAGATGAGTTGATATCCTGTGTTGTCTGTCATGCGAGTAATAATCAGACCCGAGAACCATGGACCTATAATTCCTGTCATCGAACCAAGTAACCCGACCCAGCCATTGAATAGATCCCTGTTTTTCCGATCCGTTATTTCAAAATACACAACATTAAACGCAATCCAGAATAGCCCCAGGGAACAACCCAGTAATATACCCAGAGGCCATATCCAGTCTACAGCTTTGGAACCAGCCCAGAGGACGATCATATAAAATATGCCGGACAGCGCAGTACCTAATCGTAGTGCACTCATTTTATTGTGTTCCTTGACCCATTTCCCAGCAAGCCAGAATGTCAGTCCAATGGCCAGTTGCTGGCTGAGAGTGAACCACCCCAACATGGCATAATCCGGACGGCTTTTCCACAGAAACACATTCAAAAAGGTTCCCGACAGCGCTCCGGCTAACGCAAACAATCCATTCACGCCCAAAAGCAGAATGGATTGTCGGCCCAAAGTAATCTTCATCTGCTCCTCCTTCATCCACCTGAAGTGAACTATGTACAGGTAGGTCTTAGGATTAACGTGCCCCAAGCAAGAGGAAAACATGATGAATCTTCAGGATTGCTTTGAAATTAGTTAGAATCTCCGAAATGTTTATTACTGCGAACTCAGGTTCTTAATCAGACGCAGACGATCTTCCTCAGACAGACTGTATTGAACTTGGAAACATCCCGAACATACATAGGTCAACACCTTAAAAGGTGGTGACAGTAGGGAGTCTTCACCCGAAGCTGCGTTAGCAACTGGAGTAAAGTTATCATGCGTTGCAGCTTGTGTACCTGCGAGAATCATGAATTCCCGGCAATTCGGGCACTCCGGCACTTCTTCCTGATGATCAAGTTGCTTCTGGACACCTTGTTCATACTGAATGAGGTCATTACCTTCATCCGCGTATTTGGTCAACGTTCGCAACTCAGGCAATTTGAGCTCAACTTCATCCCCCCACAGATCTGAAAGATCCGTCGTCTGTTCCTCATCCTTTACATTATCCACATCATAGATGTCGTCCTCAGCTTCATCGTTCTCTTCGTCACCGATGTTAATGTTGAGCGTTCGATAACCCTTCAATTCATTATGGCAGTATGGACACTCTTCTTCAGGGCCGAGTTCCTCATCCCATACAATCTCCGTGTGACACCAAGGGCATATTGTTGTTTCCATATTCAATCAACCTTTCTCTTTCATCTCATCATGTATTTAATACATAGATCACACCGATGGCAAAAAACACGATCGATGCCGCAAACAGAATCCGTATCAATATCTTCATGACCGGTCCCCCTAGATAATGCTCGCGCCAATAACATATGACAGCGAGACTGAAATAATCATGGATATCAATCCAACAGCTCGGTTGTCCGCCGCGATCTCCTTATCAATGGAGAATACGGGTGTCAGGAATTCGAACAAAAAATAGGCAACGAGCAGAAGGAAGAACCCAACAAACGACCACGTCATGGCTTCATACACCGAAGATTTAGCTTGTATGCAGAAACGCAGTACGTTGCAGATCCCGAAGATCTTACCTCCTGTAGCCATCGCAACGGCCACATTGCCCTTTTTGATCTCCGTCCAGCATTTATACTTGGTCACCAGTTCGAAGCAAGCCAGAAATATGAGCAGCTCCATAATCGCTACCGAGAAAAAACCGAGTACCATCCCCAAGGGATGAGACAGCAATTGGTCAATGCTTTCTATCACGCACCGTTCCCCTCTCCCCATCTGCGACCTTCATGAATAAGGTCGCAGAATATCATTCATTCATGGACCGGCTATTCCAATTCTGCGACGGTCACACCGTTCCCGCCTTCTCCGTAATTGCCCAGCCGGTAGCTTTTAATATGTTTATGCTTACGCAGGTAATCCTGAATACCGGAACGTAAAATCCCTGTACCTTTACCGTGAATAATATAAACTTGGCCCAGGTTGGCAAGGAAAGCTTCATCAATGAACCGATCTGTCTCCATCAGGGCTTCTTCCAGGTTAGTACCACGCAGATCCAATTCACTTTTCACATTGTCATCACGTGTGCGTTTCATACCCGTTACCGGTTTTTGTTTCGGTTTGGCTGCGGGAGCCGATTGCTGCAGTTCCAGGTCATCCAGGGATACTTTCATTTTCATAATCCCCAGTTGTACCATAGCGTCTTTGCTGCCCGACATCTCTACTACATGGCCTTTTTGATTCAAACTGTAGACAAGCACTTCATCACCAGGACCGATGGCACGAGTCTTCGGCGCTGTTGCCGTCTTCTTGACCGTTTTCCTGCGTTTCTCAGGTTCCGCCTCGTCCAGCTGTTTGCGAGCAGCAATGAGTTTGTGCTCCTTCACGGAAGCACCTTCTTCCATAGCCAACAGGCGAAGATCTGCTATAATCTTCTCCGCTTCCGCGCGAGCCTTGTCCACAATGCTGCGTGCATCTTCTTCTGCTTTTTCAATCCGTCGATCACGCTGTTGCTCCAGCTTCTCAAGTTCCGTCTGATGACGACTGCGTAATTTCTCCATGTCCTGGCGCAAGCTCTCTGCCTTCTCACGCTCTTGTTCAGCCGTAAGACGGTTCTCTTCAAGAGAAGCAATCATGTGCTCAATCCGTTGATCCTCTTCCTTCACTTCCCCACGGGCGTAGTCGAGAATGTAACCTGGTAGTCCCAGTCGCTCTGCAATGGCAAATGCATTACTTCGTCCAGGTACACCTACCAGAAGGCGATAGGTTGGACTCAATGTATTGATATCAAATTCCATGCTGGCATTAATGACACCTTTACGCTCATATGCGTATGCTTTCAGTTCACTGTAGTGGGTGGTTGCAACCATGCGACATCCCGTCCGGTGCATATGCTCCAGCATGGAGATCGCCAGTGCGGACCCTTCAGCCGGGTCTGTTCCTGCTCCAAGTTCATCGAGCAATACCAGACTTTTCGGCGTCATGTTCTTCAGAATGCGAATGATGTTCGTCATATGACTGGAGAACGTACTCAGATTCTGCTCAATACTCTGCTCGTCCCCAATGTCTGCATAGATCGCATCAAATACACATAGCTGACTGCCATCCTCAGCGGGAACAAATAAACCGGACATCGCCATCAGGCTCAGCAATCCAATCGTTTTGAGCGTAACCGTCTTACCACCCGTATTCGGACCTGTCACGATAATGGATGTGTAATCATTTCCCAGTTCAATGTCGATTGGAACCACGTTTTCGATCGGTATCAATGGATGACGGCCCTTCTTCAGTTTGAGGAATCCGCGGTCATTCATGCGTGGTAATGTTGCTTTCAGTTCACGAGCCAGACGTGCTTTGGAAAAGATAAAATCAAGCGAGCCCAGCAAGTCGACATCATACAGCAGCCATTCACCCTGCTCACTGACAAGTGCCGTCAATTTCTGCAAAATAATTTCTATTTCGCGTTCTTCCCGAATCCGGGTTTCGCGTAATTTGTTGTTCATGGCTACAATCGATTCCGGCTCAATGAACAATGTCGCACCCGAACCGGATTGATCGTGCACAATCCCGCCAAAGTACGAACGATATTCAGCTTTTACCGGGATAACAAAACGTTCTCCTCTGATGGTGATAAGCTGATCCTGCAACATCTTGGATACAGTAGAGGATCGAATCATGGAATCCAGTTTTTCGCGAATACGCGCTTCTCCGCCTCGCAGCTCACGACGGATCTGAGCCAACGTTACGCTTGCACTGTCAGCAACCTCTGCATTGTCGTCAATACAGATTTTGATGGCATCCTCAAGCGTTTTTTGCTCTGACAGTTGGTCACTGATATAGAACAGAGATTCGATGGGCTCATCCTCATGCAAAGTACCAATCTGACGTTTCAAGCGCCGCGCCGCAAAGGTCGTGTTGGATATTCCCAAAAGTTCGTGAGGATTCAGTGTGCCTCCAATTTCAGCACGTTTAATGGAAGCTGTAATATCTACAATTCCCCCAAACGACGGTGAGCCTTTCAGGCGATCAAATGTGAAGGCTTCATCGGTTTGCTGCAGCAACCGCTTCACTTCTTCAAGTTCACTGCTTGGTTCAAGTTGCTCCGCTTTCTTTTTTCCCATAGTCGTCTGAGCAAAGCTAAGCAATGTATTTAAAATTTTGCGATATTCCAGTGTGTGTAAAATTTTCGTGTCCAAGTGTACAACTCCTTCCAAACTATATCTGTATTATAACGAAAGAAACTTTCTTACGCTATTTAACGAATCCTTCCACACATAACTTCAACCATAGCACCACAAACTACAGGTGTCAGGATTGTGCAACCTCTCCATCCCCTTGGAGTTGCCCTGCACAGTTCAATCCGAATAAAAGGAGGTAAACACCATGAATTTTCTGGGACATGTCGTGCGATTTATCATCGCTGCAATTGTATTAATGGTGGTTAGCTGGATCGTTCCCGGATTCGCCGTTGGTGGCTTCTGGAGCGCCCTTTTGCTTGCTCTCGTCATTGCCCTGCTCGGCTGGATCGTTGAAGGTATCTTCGGCAAAAGAGTCAACCCGTTTGGTCGCGGTATTGTCGGATTTATCGTTAGCGCACTGGTGATTTGGCTTGGTCAATATGTTGTAGATCATGTTGAAGTCAGCCTGCTCGGTGCCATTCTCGCTGCGCTGGTTATTGGGATTATCGATCTCTTCATCCCGGTATCCACCCCTTTTGATGCCGGACGCCGCTCCAAAAGTTAATCTCCACTTCACCTTAACGTCCCCATGAATTCTCCTAAACCTCTGAAGGCCCTGGGCCGGAAGAGGTTTATTTCATTAAGCAGTACGCACGCTCTGCCGTACACGTACAATTTTCAAAAAAACGACATACGCAGCGTGTACAGGCATCCACATATTGCGGTATGATGACTGGAGCAATCATTCAAATTTTATCCATATCACGCTTTAAGGAGGCACATGATGAAGAAAGGCATAACATGGCTCGCTGCCTGTATGTTAATTCTGGTCCTCACTGCATGTGGAGGGGCGAAACAGTCCGCAGAATCTGGCAGCAATGGATCCGATGCTGGAGTTACAGCCAGTGAAGAGCTGGTCATCAAGGCAAGTAACTATGAATTTGATCAACCTGAGTACCATCTTAAAAAAGGCGTTCCCGTCAACATTGTTTATGAAAATGTAAACGGAAATCACGGTATCCTTGTGCCTGAGCTGAATCTTCAACTGGATACCAGAAATAGTTCCAAAGTGATAACCCCGGACAAAGTTGGTGAGTTTGAAATGTCTTGTTCTGTCTTCTGTGGTTCAGGACACAGCAGCATGATCTCCAAAATTATCGTTGAAGAATAGGTTTCAAGACAAGGAGCCCCCGCAGCGACGGGAGCTCCTTCATTAGTATAACAAATTGTACCAGAGTACGTTGCCCACGAGCCAGTTCTGCTACATTCATTCCGCTAGGTCTGGTCCTGTTCAATTAATTCAATCCATTCGTTATATTCCGTCTGCAATTTCGTATATTCATCATGCAACTGACGATATTCCGTGTTCAGCTGCTCTGCCTTCTCCTGCTCCATTTCACGTTCAACCTGTAACAAACGTAATTGATTGGCCGCTAATTCGTAACGCTCCCCCATCTCAAGCAGTTCAGTTTCCATGATCTCTTTCTCTTGGGTCGCTTCTGCACGTAACTTGTCCAGCTGCTGTCGTTCTTGCTCCATTCCCTCCAGCAACTCACTACTTGCAGCACTTTCTCTCTTCCAAACCGTCAGTTCATTTTCAAGTGCAGCCCAGCGTTCCTGCCAGGATTGTTCCTGAGCCGCCCATTCATCTGCACGGCGTTGCCACACCTGGTCATTCTGCTCTGCTTGTTCAACGCTTGAGCGAAGTTCTTCTTCACGTCTTGTCAACTGCTCCAGACGGGATGCCAACCCGGCCTGTTTGGCTGACAGTTCTTCATGTTTGATCTGCCACTCCAACGCTTCTTCCTCAGTCTGGGCTAGGCGGCTCTCTTGCTCCGCGTAGCGCTCGGAAAGTTTAGCTGAAGACTGTCTTGCTTCTTCAAGCAACCTTACAATCTCTTGCTTCTCCTTGCTCAATTCATCAATCTTGGAACTGTAATTCTCTTCCCTTTGTAATGCATCACTGTAATCGTTACGGATTTGTTTATAGTTATCCTGAAGTCGGTTCAGCTCTTCCCGAACAACATTTAGCTCAACTTCAAGCTGATTGCGTTTCTCTTCCAATAGCTCTGCATCCTTCTGGTATTGCACAGCCTCTTCATGGTTGAAACGAGACTCTTCCTTCACCACAGACAATTCATCATGAAGGGATTGCACACCAGACTCCAACGTTTCATTTTGTTCAGCAACTTCGAGAATCTGGTTCTCCAGGTCCCCGATCTCAGCCAATCGCTGCTCAGCAAGGTCCTTCCATGACTGCTCACGTTCCGTAAGCGTGCCGATCTCATTCTGCAATGTACGCACCGCAGCATGAGCCTGTTCAAGCACCTTATGCAACCTGCGCTGTTCCTCTTCCGACTTCACTTCAGCCTCACGAAGCTTTTGCACTTCCTGTTCAAGCTGTGCATGCTGCTCCTGAAGTTTGTGTAGCTGTGCTGTGAGAGAGGTTTCTCTATCCACGGTTTCATTATACTTCTGCTTCCATTGTTCCTGTGAATCACGGGATTGCTGGGCAGCCTGCTCCGTTTCACGCAGAAGCTCCTGCAACTGGGAACGGTCCTCTTTCAACTGCTCCAGTTGCTGCTCCAGCTCCGTAATTCGGCGAGTCTGAACTTCCTGCTCCTGTTTACGGGCCCCATGCTCATGACGTAACGATTCCAATTGACCACGCTCGTGCTGAAGCTGCTGTTCTTGCTCTGCAACCATGTCCTGTGCACTGATGAGCTGGGTCATTACTTCTTCTAATTGTTCTTCGACATCTAATAGTCTAGTCTCCGCCTGTTTACGTTGTTCCTCAAGCTGCTGCTTGAGCTTGCCCCGTTCTTCTTGCAGAATGGCCTCTGCTGCCGATGCAGCTTCTGTTGCCTGGGATGCTGCTGCTTCCTTGGCTTGCTGCAATTGTTCCTCGAGGGTTGCTTCTTTCTCCATCCATTCAAGTTCCAACTGCTCGGATAACGCCTTGAACTCCGCAGTCAACTGATTGATCTCAGTCAGGCGCTTCTGCTCCGCTTGTTCCTGCAAGGCAGCCCGCTCCTGATTCGCTTGATCCGTCAGAACCTGAGTCTGTTCCAGCGCTTTTTCTTCAGCCTGCTGGAGCCGAAGTTCCATCTGTTGCTGAAGTTCGTTATACTGCAGCGCTGCTTCTTCCTGAGCTTTCTTCAGGTTGTTCTCCGCCTGCTCCAACTCGGACAAAATGGCTGACTCGGCTTCTTCCTTGGCTATTTGAACCTGCTGTGCAGCTTTGGCTTCAATCTGTTGACGTTCTGCTACGGCACGGCTTTCGGCTTCTTTTAATTGAGCTGCAGTCTTGTCCTGTAACTCTTTATATTGCGCCGCAGCTTTGGCCTGCGCCTGCTGCAATTCGGCTGCAGAACGGTTCTGAGCTTCTTTGAGCTGGGAAGCAGCCTGTGCCTGTACATTTTTAAGCTGGTTAGCCGCTTTCTCTTCCATTTCCTTCAGCTGTTTCGTTCCCTTGGCTTCTGCTTCCTTCAGTTGTGCCGTCGCTTGCGCCTGCAATTTCTGCACTCGCTCCGTTGCTTGAAGGCGCTCTTGCTCCAGCAGCGTATTCAACTTGGCTATCTCTGAATTTTTGTCGGTTTCGGACTTTTGCAGCGCCTGCTCTGCTTCAATCTTCAGCTTCTGCAATTCAGCAAGAGCCTGGTCACGCCGTTCCAATTCTTGTTGATGTTCATTTTGTATGGCGTTTAACCGATTCAATTCGTTTCTCAGTTCTGTACGTTCTCCAGTAAGCATCTTCAGTTCATTACGGATTTCCTGAGTCTGAAGAGACTGTTCAGCCATATGTACAGCCGCCAGTACCGCAATACGCGGTGTATCCAAACGGGAATTTTGCTTGGAGATCGCGCTCATACGCTCATCTACCAGATTAGCTACTTGTTTCATATAGTCGGCACTGCTGCCAACCAGTTTATAGGAAGTCCCGTAGATCTCTACGGTGACGCGTGTACGATCAGGTGTAGTCACAGTTGTGCCCTCCTTCAAGTCTGTATGTTGATTCTAAGCTGTAATCACAAAAAAGTCACATCGATCCTCTAATGCTAAGGATTCGATGTGACTTCAAACAATTCCTGCTAATCTTTGTTCAAAAAATGTTCTTCTGTCCTATTTACGCAATTCCGCCCCGAATTGCTCTTCCAGACGAGCCACTACACGGGCATGAACTTCAGTAACTTCCTCATCGGTCAGTGTACGTTCACGATTCCGGTATACCAGTGCCATCGCCACGCTCTTCTTGTTTTCACCCAGCTTACTTCCAGTGAACACATCGAATACCTGTACGTTTTGTAACAATTCACCCGCCGATTCACGAATGGCGCGTAGCATATCTCCCGCTTCAACATCCTCATTCACAACAACCGCGATATCACGTTCCATGGCTGGGAAACGCGGAAGTTCTCGATAACGAATGTCAGCGTCTGCCTCATTGTAGATCGATTCAAGTGCAATTTCTGCGATGTACACATCATTCAGATCATACTGCTGTTGCAGTTTCGGATGCAACTGACCCAATGTACCGATCAATGTGCCTTCCCCGCCATCCTTGCCTTCCAGATAAACCGATGCCGAACGTCCCGGATGGAATCCTTCAGGGCTGTTCGCTACCAAGCGAATGCGTTGTTCAAGCCCCACATAGGCGAACAGATGCTCAAGGGCACCTTTCAGATCGAAGAAGTCTACTTTCTCCGCACCAACATTCCACTGCTGGCTTGCACGATTCCCGGTGAGCAGCAGCCCCAGTACTGGGATTTCATGCGGTTGCTTGGTCAACTGATCTTCTTCGGTGAAGAACACATTGCCCACTTCAAATACAGCCAGTGAATCCTGTTTACGGTTCATGTTATACACCGCTGCATCCAGCATTTGCGGCAAAATACTCGTACGAAGCACACTGCGGTCCTCACTCATCGGCATTGCGAGTTTCACGGCTTTACTGCCTTGTGTCAATGCAGGGAATAATGTCGCTTTATCCGGGTGTACAAAGGAGTAACTGATCATTTCCTGCCAGCCACTGCCTGAGAGCAATCCACGAATGGTGCGACGCATCGATTGAGAGCGTGTATACGCCCCCGGAGTTGTCGGTCCTTCAATCCATGTAGTTGGAATGTTGTCGTATCCGTACAGTCGTGCAATCTCTTCAAACAAGTCTACGTCGAGCGTAATATCTCCTCTGCGTGTTGGTACTTCCACATCCAGCAATCCTTGCTCAGCATCACCACATGCAAAGTGCAAACGAGCGAAGATGGTTTTCACCTCAAGCAAAGACAGATCCGTTCCCAGATAACGATTCAGTCTGTCCAGCGACAATTGAATTACACGTTTCTCCGCAGCTTCCGCTCCAGCTTCCACGATTCCCTGATGCACTTCACCTTCAGCATAACGCTGAATCAGTTCGGCCGCACGATCCAAAGCCGTAATGACCGCACCCGGGTCTACTTCCTTCTCAAAACGCATGCTTGCTTCGGAACGAAGCCCCAGTTGGCGCGACGTTTTCCGAACGGTTCCGCCATCGAACTTGGCGGACTCCAAGAGCAGATTCACCGTGCCTTCCGATACCTCGGAATTCTCGCCACCCATAACCCCAGCGATGGCTACAGGTTTCGCGCCGTCCGTGATGAGCAACATGTGCGGCTCCAGCTTGCGCTCCTGTCCATCGAGCGTAACGATCGTTTCACCTTCGTTGGCCATCCGCACTTCAATATGGCCCTTTTCCAGCTTATCCGCATCGAATGCATGCAGCGGTTGACCGTATTCCAGCATGACATAGTTCGTGATATCAACGATGTTATTGATTGGGCGAACACCTGCAGCCATCAGACGGTTTTGCATCCACAGCGGGGAAGCACCAAGCTTAATGCCGGTTACATAACGAGCTGCATAGTGACTGCATTGCTCCTGCGCCTTAATCTCTACGGAGATGTGATTCGCGGCTGCATCGCGAGCTTCAACCAGTTGGTCTTTGGGACTTGGCAGCTTCACTTCACGACCTAGGATGGCACCCACTTCATAAGCCGCACCACGCATGCTGAGACAGTCGGAACGGTTCGGTGTCAGGTCCAGTTCAAGCACATGATCGTCGAGACCAAGAACCTGGCTGATTGGCGTGCCAACCTCTGTTTGTTCCGGCAGAACAAGAATACCTTCCTGCTGATCTTTGGGTAGCAATTTATCGTTCATGCCCAGCTCTTTGGCGGAACAGATCATACCAAGGGAGACAACACCGCGCAGTTTGGCTTTTTTGATATCCAATCCACCAGGGAGCTTTGCTCCAACCAGGGCTACGACTACTTTTTGGCCTGCATCCACATTTTTCGCACCACATACGATCTGAAGATCTTCTTCCTGACCAGCATCAATGACACATACATTCAGTTTGTCTGCATCAGGGTGTTTCTCCTTGCTCTTCACATAACCTACAACAACTTTATTCACGCCCTTGTTGCGGTTCTCCACTACATCAATTTCGACACCCGCACGGGTGATTTTCTCCGCCAATTCCTGTGGCGTCACACCTTCAAGGGAAATATAATCAGACAGCCAATCTGTCGATACTCTCATGGACGTTCACTTCCTTCATCTATAAATTGGTGTTCCCGGTTCATAACGTTTGCTCTATATACGTTGATCCATTGTCTTGTTAAGTTACAGCCGTCCGAATTGCTTCAAGAAGGTCAGATCGCTATTGTAGAAATGACGGATATCATCGACACCATACTTCAGCATGGCGATACGTTCTACGCCCATTCCGAATGCAAAACCACTGTATTTCTCCGGATCGTATCCCCCCATTTCCAGTACTTTCGGGTGAACCATACCGCCGCCCAAAATTTCAAGCCAGCCTGTTTGCTTACATACGCGACAGCCGCTGCCGCCACATTGTACACAAGTTACATCCACTTCCGCACTTGGCTCTGTGAACGGGAAAAAGCTTGGACGCAGACGAATTTCCGTGTGGGAACCGAACATTTCGCGCACGAATTGCAACAGGGTTCCTTTCAGATCGCTCATACGAATGTTTTCGCTGATGACCAATCCTTCAACCTGGTTGAATTGGAAAGAGTGCGTCGCATCGTCGTCATCACGGCGATATACTTTACCTGGGCAGATGACTTTGACAGGCACTTCGCCCTTCATGCTCTGCATGGTACGTACTTGAACCGGAGATGTATGGGTACGCATCAACAAGTCTTCGGTAACGTAGAAAGAATCCTGCATATCGCGCGCCGGGTGATTCTTCGGCAGATTCAATGCTTCGAAGTTGTAATAATCCATTTCGACTTCAGGACCTTCCGCAACGCGATATCCCATACCGATGAAAATATCTTCAATCTCCTGTACCACTTTGGTCAGTGGATGCAGTCCGCCTTGACGTCCACGACGTCCTGGCAGAGTTACATCAATTTTCTCGGATTGCAGACGCTTCGCCGTCTCTTCCTTCTGGAACTGATCCTGTTTGCTGTCGATGACTTCCTCAATGGCAGCCCGAACATCGTTGGCTACTTGACCAATAACCGGACGTTCCTCCGCACTAAGCGCACCCATTCCTCGCAAAATTTCAGTCAATGCACCCTTTTTTCCCAAATACTTCACACGCAGATCACCGAGCGTCTGCGGATCATTCACACCAGACAACTGCTCCAGCGCTTCGATCTTCAATGCCTCTAAACGTTCTTTCATGTGTAATTGCCCCCTTTTTGTGGTGTTTTTGCAACAAAAAAAGGCCTTCTCTCCCCTGAAGGGACGAAAAGACCGTGGTACCACCCTTGTTAGACATCCATTGCTGCGTGGCCCTTCTGGCCTGCAACTGGTTCTGTCTCACTTTGTACGGAATAACGACCGTTAACCGTTTGCCCCTACTGTTGCCTCTGTGTCTGCACACAAACAGGTTCAGGGAACCGCTTCGGAGTGAATTTCGGCAGCCTTGTTCTACAGAAACGCTCTCAATCTACGGCGCTTCCTCCCTGTCCAGAGGCACTGCTTACTTATCTCCATCATCACGTTTGCTTAGTTTACCTATATCGATGTAATCATCGATGATCGTTCATAATTATATGCAAAATAGATCGAAATAGCAAGCCGTCCATGTTCTAATTTATGCTTGTACCCTTATCTTTCAATTGTTTCAGGCGCTGCTGGATTTCGCGAATCTCAGCTCCCTCGACAGCTCGCTCATTCCAATGCTCGGGCTGTGTCAGAATGTCTTTGCCAGCGGTACTCACAGGAGAGAGCAACTCCGTCAGGCGCATCTCCAAACGCAACCGCTCGTCATCGGATTCCCGGGTCTCCAGCGCCACCTCGCGAAGTTTGCTGGACTGCTCCCAATCCGACACGCCTCCTTCAAACAAAGTTGCTGTGCCACCAGTCTCCAGATCGCATAACCGATTCGCGAGTGACTTCGTCAGCATCCGGTCATGGGATACAAGCACCAAAGCACCTGAAGCCTGTTTTAATACATTTTCCATGACTTCCTGGGTATCGATGTCCAGGTAGTTCGTCGGTTCGTCCAGCACCAGCAGATTCGCTCCGCCAAAGTACAGTCTCAGAAATGCCACTCTGCACTTTTCTCCCATGCTCAAATCTCCGATACGCTTAAACACATCATCCCTGGAAAAGAGGAAACATCCCAAAATGGTACGTGCCGCACTTTGTGTCATGGATGGAAGGGTAAGCAAACTATCGAGCAGTGTTAGATTCTCGGGCAGCCCTTCCAGCTCCTGTGAAAAATAACCGATTTTCA
Source organism: Paenibacillus amylolyticus (assembly GCF_050990605.1). Classification (GTDB taxonomy): domain Bacteria; phylum Bacillota; class Bacilli; order Paenibacillales; family Paenibacillaceae; genus Paenibacillus; species Paenibacillus amylolyticus_H. The sequence goes on along the minus strand of NZ_CP158832.1, from coordinate 1,738,670 downwards.
GCTGTGGATGCCGTGTGACCTTGCCTTGCGAAGGTTCCAGCTCACCAATCATCAACTTTAACAGTGTCGTCTTGCCCGTTCCATTAGAACCTCGTATTGCAAGCCGATCTCCGCGTTCAACAGTGATTCGAAGGTTGCGAAGCAATGGCCCGTTACTCGTATAAGAAAAACTCACCTCTTCCAGTGCAAGAAGCTGGCGTGCAGCCAGTGGATTCATCTGTAGTTCCATGTTCAACTTTGCAGCTTCGCGAGGTTTATCCACCCGTTCCCGCTCCAAACGCTCCAGCTGTTTTTGTTTCGCATGGTAACGTGAAATATTTTTGTTGGCTTTGGCCTTGTAGAAGCTCTGGGTGATCTTCACCTCCACATCGGTCGCCGAATTATGCGCTTTATGGAACCATTCCTGGTAATTGCGAATCGTTTCTTCCAACGCCTTTCGCTCCAACTCCTGCCTGCGGTAGATCGTTTCCTGTTCCCGTAATTCACGCTCTTTGTGGATCTTGTAGTCGGAGTATCCACCTTTGTATTTGGTCAGGGCATCTGGACTGAACTCAATCACTCCTGTCGCTACCTGATCAATAAACGTACGATCGTGTGATACAAATAACAGTGTACCTTCATATGCGGATAACCACTCTTCAAGCCAGCGCATGCTTCCCTCATCCAGATGATTCGTCGGTTCATCCAGGATCAGGAATTTGGGCTTGCTGACGAGCAGCCCCGCCAAGCGCGCCTTTGTTTTTTGTCCACCGCTCAAGGAATGATAGGGTCTGTTCCAATGCTCTGCGGATAATCCAAGGCGTGTCAGTACCTTCTCTACCTCAGTCTCCCACATATAACCGTTCAGCTGTTCATATTGCTCCATGACTTGCGTATAGGCTGCAAGCAGCTCTTCATCCGCTTCAGTGCTAATGCTCAAACGTTGTTCCAGTTCTTCCAAGTTCCGTTTTACTGCATAGATCTGACCGCTCTCACACCGGACCGCATCCAGTACATTCATCCCGGCCTCAATCTCCGATCGCTGGCGCATGAACCCCCATTCCTGCTGCGGAATATGACGTTCAACCCGTCCACCACCATACTCTTCTCCCAATATGATACGTAACAACGTCGTCTTGCCGCATCCGTTGCGACCCAGAATGGCAAGTCGCTCGCCCTCATTAATCTCCAAATTCAATCCTGTAAACAATTCATTGCCGTTCCACTCTTTTGATACTTCATGTAAGCGTACCAATGTCATCATGAGGCCTCATCCTTCCTGCATCCTTTTTGCTGAACAAAAAAACCGCTGGCATCAGCCGGCGGTTTGGCAATTCAGGGTTGGATCAAGCATTCAAAGACAGATCTAAGGTAGCTACGGCATGAACAAAGAAACCCCAAACACAGGGTACACGTAAACCTCAAAGGCTTACTTGCTCCATACCTGATCCCATAGCTGAATTTGGACACACGAATCCCCTCATTGCTCAGCCGCTCTGGCTGACTGCGTCATAAAACCGTCTGCAGTTAACTGGGGTTCAATTCATGTGTTTTACTTCATGGGACGTATGGTTACCTCTCATTCATATGTAGTATCAATTTCTCCGTTATTGTACCAGATCATTGTAAAAAAGCAAGTTTCTTTTAAGACAGAAAAAAAGCCCCTGCATCGCAAGGGCTTTGGCACTGCTTCGTTAAGCGGGTGATGGGAATCGAACCCACGCTATTAGCTTGGAAGGCTAAAGTTCTACCATTGAACTACACCCGCATGATTGACGATCTAATCGTTAAGTTCCGTTCGGAAGTTAACAGTGATTTTACAATGAATAATATACCATGATCCTCTATAGCATGCAAGTCATATTTCCCATTTTTTTTCATTACGCATCCATCAAAAAAAGCAGGAGCACCTTCGCACCCCCGCTGTTCCCTATCCTGTAGGCTTATCCACATCTCTCAAAAACTGCTTTTCGAATTCAGCGGCTTTAATCGGTTTGCTGAAGAAATAACCCTGAGCCTCGTGACAGTGTTGATTGCGAAGAAAGACCATCTGATCTTCGTTCTCCACGCCCTCAGCTGTGACTTTCAATTGTAGATGATGCGCCATAGAAGTGATGGTAGATACGATCGCAGCGTTATTGCTGTCCTCCATGACTTCATTCACGAATGAACGGTCAATCTTGAGCCGATCAATCGGCAGATCCTTCAGATAGTGCAACGAGCTGTATCCCGTTCCAAAATCATCTATACTGATATGCACACCAATTTCTTTGATTTTGCGCAACTGTTCGAATGACCGGTCTTTGTCAAATGTCATACTCTCTGTAATCTCCAGCTCAAGCCATACTGGCTCTAGTCCTGTCTCCTTGAGAATGCCATTGATATTGTCCAACAAATGGGAGTGCCTGAATTGTCTCATCGACAGATTCACCGAAACACACAGTTTACGATAACCGGCTTCCTGCCACTGTTTGTTCTGTGCACATGCTTCACGAAGGACCCATTCACCAAGTGGCACAATGAGTCCGCTCTCTTCAGCCAGAGGAATAAATTCCGCCGGAGGTACCGAGCCCCGCTGCGGATGCTGCCAACGCACCAAGGCTTCCATGCCAACGATTAGCCCACTTTGCAGATTAACCTGCGGCTGGTAGACCAAGTAGAACTGACCTCGATCCAACGCCTTGCGCAGATCATTCTCAAGCTGCAAACGCTCCTGTGCCTTCATCTGCATCGCATGGGCAAATCGATTCAGTTCCATTCCTTGTTCCTTTGCACTGTGCAGAGCCGTATCAGCATTCTGAATAATCTCCAGTGGTGACTCCCCATCATGTGGGAAAATGGCCATGCCGATCCCAAGTGTAAGATGATACTCATTACCATCAACCAAGACCGGCTTCTCAAAAAGTTGCAAAATGGATCTTGTCCGACGTAACGCCGTATCGGTTGAACTGAATTCTGTCATCGTTAATGCAAACTCATCTCTACCCAACCCAAAAACTTCTTCACCGGGAAGTGACGAATGTTTCAGTCGTTGACCTACCTGACGCAAAACCCGGTTAGCTGCTTGCTGTCCGAGCGAATCGTTAATGGTCTTGAACCGATTAATATTCAGGACCAGTACACCCACAAGCTGTTCCTGCACCACGGCATCATCCATCATCTTTTTTAACCGCTGAGAAAGGCGACGACGGTTTGGAAGTCCCGTTACATCATCATGATGAGCAATATAGTTCATCTTGGCTTCCGCGACCTGCTGTTGCAGGAAAGGCGTGTCCACTACGGATGTATACAACCCTTTTTGAATGAAAAAATATGCCATACAATTACTCAGCAATCCTAATAGCAAATTGAGATCGTTCACCCCGGTTGCTGAGACAAAATAACATTCACCAAAAAAGAAACACAAAATGCCACATAGAATGGTTGGCAGGTCACCATCTTTGTTTTTTTTCCATTGTACAAACAAAATAACGGCAATAATGCCATAGAGCAATCCGACCACAAAATGAACCCGGGTGAAGATTCCACCAAGCACATCCCCATCAAGCATACTTGGCAACATGCTCCATTCCTGAATAGCCACTATGTACAAAATAACAAAGGTACCCAATGTCCCACTGAACACTAAGAATTTGCGTGGTAATGCAATTTCTTTCTCATTTATGGTATACACGAGCAGTAAACCTACTGAACATACCAACGATCCCATGGTTGACATCATTAAGGAGAACTCCGATTCCATCATGGCTCCATTTGGAATCTCTTCTGCAAATGAAACGATATGCACCAGTTCAAACAGACCAATCAATAAAAAGAGTGTTGTCAATAATGTCCTACGAAGAGTTAGCTTCTGTGTCCTGAACAACCAGCTTTGATTATAGATGCCGATACAAGCCGCTGCCGCAGCGAATCCACCCAAGAGTGTCAAAACCGGGTAACCCGATATGATCAGATCAGAGCTTGAAGAAGAACGAAACCATTGACTTGCGAGGAAACACAATAAGCCGCATACAGCGACCCAACTTATTTTTCTCTGATCTTGCAGATTAACCTTCATGCCGTGTTTTCCTTCCCGGGATCACCTATCCTGAATTACATTAACCAAACTTAACAGCTTACTACACGATTCGACAAAGTATATATTAACCAACGTTCAATTCACATGCATACACATGCTATCTGGTACATAATAACATTTAATTTTGTATACGTGAACTAAAAAATAGTCACTCCTAGGAATATTTATTCATAAATATAGAGAAAAACAAGGCATTAAGAACTAAAAAAACATGGATCTCCAGTTAGAGTCCATGTTTTCCTAATTTGCAACTGTATTTCAGACTATATTACTTATCAAAATTCACTTCTGGTGTTGTTAATTTATCATAGAAATCAACAACCTTATCCTTGTCTTCCGATGAACGAATCGCCATCGCTGAACGTGGATGCTCGTCCAACGCACCTGTAATCATGTAAGGCAGAATGTAACCCCATTCTTCTTTTTCTCTCAGTGGAACCATCAACTGTTCCAATACACCAAGTACTGGACGCAGATTGTATTTCGTTCCTTTGAGATGAGCCACAAGCAATTCGGTTGGACAGTTTCCTGCCGCACGGCCCATACCATACACAGAAGCATCAAGCAGCTCAACGCCAAGTTCTGCCGCAACCAATGTATTAGAAAACGCAAGTTGCATATTATTATGTGTGTGAACACCAAGACGCTTGTTAGGCAAGTGAGTCTTGAACTTCTCTACCAGATATTTCACGTCATTATGGTCCAGGCTACCGTAAGAATCTACAATGTAGACAACATCCACAGTGCTTTCTTTGATCAATTCAAATGCTTCCAGCAATTCATTCTCCATAACATTGGAGAGTGCCATAATATTCAGTGTAGTTTCATATCCACGATCATGGAATGTTTGAACCAGTGCAAGTGCCTTGTCCACATCTTTGCTGTAGCAGGCAACCCGGATCAGATCCAGCATGCTCTCACTGCGAGGCAAGATATCATTTTCGTCCACACGTCCAACGTCAACCAGTGCAGACAGTTTGGTATTGCCTTTTTGTGGAATAACTTTACGCAGGAAATCATCATTCAGAAAACGCCATGGACCTGCTTCCTCGGCACCTTTAAGCAACTTCGGAGAGTTCTTATATCCAATTTCCATATAATCAACGCCAGCTTCATTCAATCCAGCATAAAGCTGTTGAACAAAGTCCACGCTAAAGTCCCAATTATTCACCAATCCGCCATCACGGATCGTACAATCTACAATTTTGCAATGATTTGTCTTCATTAATGTCTGCTCCTTTTCTGACCAACTTGTGTATTCCTCTCATGATACTTGAACGTGACAAGAAAAGTAAAGGGATTCCGGACTTATTTACTTCGATAAGATTTCCAGATTCGGTCAATCTCAACCATATCGGAATGATCTGGAGCCTTTCCTCCATACCGTACGCTGTTATACGTGTCTGGCAGTCTCACAGACAGCTCATCTTCTTCTAACTTCACACCATTCTGAATAATGGTCTGGGCAGCCTCAAGTGGAGTGTGTGTCCCCTGTACTCCCACTCCTCGATGAGCAGCTCTGTCAATCCAAGTCCGATAGTAATACCGAACACGTTCAACATCCTGTGCAGGTATCACTTCTTTCTTCCGAAACCAATTCTTTTTAACTTTTGCTGGCGCATCAAGCGTCTCACTGACATCGATATACTCCGTCCGTGGTTCTGCCTTTTTGTCACCTGGTTGTAACATCCCTTTGAATCGTTCCATAAGTCTGTTTATCGTTTTTTGTCCCAACCTCAGAAGCAGCCACAGGATTGCTCCTGCTACAGCACACATCACTACCCACCCCAGAATGTTCCAGAAGACTGAGGGCTCGGATGGCGGCTCTCTCCAATCATTCGGTATATTTAGCGGCTGATTGGGATTGTCCATTGGTAATCGTGGCTCCTCGCCGGAAATCGGACCAAACCATCCCCTGATCCATGCAAGCAAGCGGTCACGTAGCGGCCCCAGCCAGGCAGCCAAACTTGGGAAAGCACCAATCGCGACGATGACAACAAACATCCACATGAATCGCTGATGATTCGCACGTGCAAAATCTCGTAATACCAATCTTCTCTTGCCGTCATTAAGCATTGCCTGATCCAATTGCAGCATATATCGTCCAACCAGCCAAAAAGTAAAGCTGATCACTCCCGCAATATAGATCCATGTGGTATAGGTTCGTATCGGCTGCATAAACTCCAACGAATTCGAAGCAATCATCAGCACGATCGCACTGATTACACCCATAATCTGCAAGCGCCATAACAACACAGAATGAAAGACTGGCTGGAAGGTCAGACCTGCATAAGCCGAGATGACTCCACACTGTAGCAATGTGATGATATCCGGCAACGGGAGGATGAGGCTCATCCCAACAACGAATGCAAAGAGAAGTCCTAAGACGAGTGCCGTTAGTCCACGAATGAATGTACTTTTCTCGCTAAAACCTGGAATTTTATGCTGGATGAATTGTCCCAACCCACCTACGAGAACAACCAGGATGAATAATGTGTACGGCAAATGTTCCATTGCGTAGAATGATGTGAGCGTAAATATCGGAAATAGATATATGCCAGCCATCAAGACGGCAAGCATCGCTATGAGTCCCTTTGTCGTCGCTTCCTGTCTGTTTCTCATGCACTCACCGCCTTTGTATTCCCCTTAACGTCCTCTACCGGGAGAATCGTCACACGATGTCCTTGTTCGTGCAGACGTGCAATCTCATGCTCCATAGCGGCAGATACATAGGATGTAATCAGCAGATAGCTGCGGATTTGCTGTGCTTCTTCATTCAAACGTACTTCATCATTCAGGAATTGCTCCATAGGCACCATGCATTTCAACTCTGTCTCCGCCATAGCTTCAAGTAACCGTTCCAGATGGGGCGTGCCATAATCCGGCTCAATCCGAAGTGTGTCTCGGCCTCCACCCACATGATAACCATTATGGGCGAATCCTGCCGGCAACCCTCTACCGATGGCATCCACGGCAGCCGTGGCAGCATAACGGAGTGCACGTTCAATCTTTTCCGGTCGAGTGACTACACTCCACATATCTGCAGATTCCTGAATGTTGACTACAATCCAGGACTGCGGATCAGCTGTCCATCCCTGTTTGTAGACTTGTAATTCACCTGTACGTGCACTCGCTTTCCAGTGAATACGATTCATGGGGTCGCCTGCACCATAAGGCCGAACACCCAGAATCAAGAAAGGATCTTCAACGATCCATCGTGATACTTCCACTTCTCCCTGCCATACCTGATAAATTGCAGGAAGATCCTCTGCATTCACTAATGAAGGATACACAACCATAGACATTTGCATAGGAATCGGTTTGGTGGAACGCCACACGCCAAAGAGATCCCCACCTGTCATCGTTGCTGTATTTAATGGATAAATCCCACGCTGAGTACATACAAAAGGATGCTTGCGCGTAATACGAGTAAACGGTTTCAACGTAAAAATACTCTTATGGTTTTGATAGATCTCACCTTGACTAATATCCATACCCGAACCGGAACGAAATACAAACGACACTGGCATCATCGATTCAAGTCTGAGCCACGGTACGGAGACTCGTTTCTCATTCGATATCGTCTCCACCATCTCAAGTTCATCTCCAGCGTAACAACGCAGCTTGCTGAATTGTCTGTTGTACTTGAGTTTTCGCAGTGCAGGTCGTCCAAACCACACACCATGTATAACAACGACAATGCCTCCAACAAGGACAAGCCATAATAATGCCATAAGATTAACGCCCGCTTGCAGCGAGATTCTCCGTAGGCACTTCTGTCTGATTCAGAAGTTCCTGGATGATACGCTCGGCCAAGCCCTCTTGTTGTCTAATCCGGTTACGGAATACCAGTCGGTGGGCCAGTACAGGTTCCGCCAGAACTTTAATATCATCTGGCAAAACAAAGTCTCTGCCATGCAGCGCAGCCCAGGCCTGACTTGCCTTGAGTAATGCCTGAGCCCCTCGTGGACTTACGCCAAGCGAGAGCTCGGGATGTTGCCTTGTCGCTTCGGTTAACTTAATGATATATCGTAGCAAATCTTCGTTGATTTGCACGGTTTTATACGTATCCTGCGCCTTCAAAAGTTCTTCACGACTGATCACTGCCGAGAGATCATCAACAGAACGACTGGCTACCGTACGTCTCAGAATTTCTACACTCTCTTCACTGCTTGGATAACCCATGCGAATCTTCATCATAAAGCGATCCATCTGTGCTTCAGGTAGCGGAAAAGTTCCCTGGTTATCTACAGGGTTCTGGGTGGCGATAACGATAAATGGCCGTTCCAACTGTCTAGTTGAGCCATCGATACTGATCTGGCGCTCTTCCATGCACTCCAGCAAGCTTGATTGCGTACGTGGTGTAGCCCGGTTAATCTCATCAGCAAGTACAAGATTGGCGAACAAAGGCCCCGGTCTGAATTCAAAATCACCTTCTTTTTGATTAAAAAAATGTATCCCTGTTAAGTCAGAGGGCAACAAGTCCGGTGTAAACTGTATCCGTTGAAATGTGCAGTCCAATGAAGAAGCTACCGATTTGGCAAGCATCGTTTTCCCGGTACCCGGTACATCTTCCAGCAGCACATGTCCTGAAGCTATGATCGCTGTCATCACCAGTTCTATAGTATGTTCTTTTCCCACAATCACTTTGCCCACATGATCCATCAATTGTTGATTCATTCGTTCCATTCCTTGGATTTCCATCTGCATCTCATCCTTCCGTTATGGAGCTTATGTATTCGCATTCATTACTAACTATAACCCTTATTGGCAACATAAAACAAAGGAGTCGGCAAATGCCCGACTCCTTGACTCCCCACTCTTCTCAAAATACCAAGGGTAACATAATCATAAACCGCGTACCTTCTCCTTTTTTGCTATCCACAGAGATGGTACCTCCATGATTCTTGATAATGCGGTAACTCACCGAGAGCCCAAGCCCTGTTCCGCTCTCCTTGGTCGTGAAGAATGGATCAAACAGACGTACAAGCGTGTTATGGTCCATTCCATGACCATTATCCATGATGGAGATCTGTACAAACTTGTTTTCCGTGGCCGTAGATATTCGAATTAGACCGGTATGTTCTTCGCCGACTTCCTCAATGGCATCCATTGCGTTTTTCACCATATTCAAAATAACCTGCTTAATCTGTTTGACATCAATGGATACATTCAGCGGGATATCCCCTTCATCCAGTGTGATCTCGCACCCCTTCATCAAACCTTCGCTTTCTGTCAGCAAGACCACCTCTTTGAGCAAAGAGTTGACGGACATCACGGTCTTCTGTGGTGCTGACGGTTTGGAAGAATTCAAAAATTCGTAGATGATGTCGTTCGCCCGGTCAATCTCCGTCAGTATGATCCGAGCATACTCGTCTTTGCCGAGCTGCAACAAATGGGGTCTGAGCAATTGGATGAACCCACGGATTGCAGTCAAAGGGTTACGAATTTCATGAGCAATAGATGCTGAAATCCGCCCCAGCATCGCAAGTTTGTCATTTTGATAAGCGGTCTGTTCAATTTGTTTATAATCAGATACATCTTTGACGCTGAACAAAAAATCGCCATCCATCTGATCACCATACGTCACAGTAACCAGCCAATGCCTTCCATATTCATCAATCAATTCATGATAGCGCTTACGATGAAAGATGGTTTCCCGATAAATACGTAATATTTTCTTTTTCTTGAATCGGCTCATCTGCGGATGATGCAGCATTTGCATCAGGGTGCAGCCGCTCAACAGACTTCTTGGAAGCTCCAACAACTTTGCCATCTGAACGTTAATAAACGTCAATACACCGTGACTGTCAAACAACATAATACCGCTATCCAGATGTTCCAGTACATTTTCGTACTTGTTGTTATCCAGATGCACAGGCGGGAATCCATCCGTTGGTTGAGGCACTGTATCCTGAAATTCACTAATCATGTCAGGTTCCTCCTTTTCACGTAAATGATAAACTTGCCATTCGGACATCATATCATCACAGAAACAGGAAGGGCCGATTTTATTTTTCATTACCGGTGCCCTTTCGTTGGGGGGCTGAGCCGAAAATATGGATGGCATGTCCGGAACTTAAGCTGGTCTATTCTTCCCGGTAACCAACAGTTGATCCGGAAAATCATATACATTTGTCCCATTCTGACCTTCTCCTATTCCCAAACACGAACATTTTTTGCTCCGCCTCTTTTGCAAGTCTGTTTTTATCATAGACAAGTTTATAGAAGAGAGTCAATCGGAGAAAGTGTCGAATGGAAATTTTTTAAAAAAAAACCTCGAATTAGTTCCAGAATACAGCACAAAAACGAAGCCGTTTCACCCAAAAGGCAAATCAGCTTCGTTTTTAATATCTTTATTTTGTGATATATCCAAGATCATCTATAGTCCGGTCTTATTATGCTGAATTTTCAGTCTGCGCTGACTCATCACAGCTAATCGACGTTTAAGTTCGCTTTCCCATTTCTCGTCTTTTGTTTCCTTCGCAAGCCTGAGCAAATCCAGAGCCATATCAATCTGGCGCTGCACAATGACCATGGCATCCTCGCTCTCACGGTTTACACAGTTTTCGAAAATCGCATCCTCATCTTCTGTAACATAATCTTGAAAGTCGATCTCAGATGCACCGTCTCCATGCGCATATTCAGCCAGAATTTCATATTCATTTTCCACTTTATAATGCACCTCAACCCGATGACACACCGGGCAAAACAGCAGGGGAACATTATGAACCTGGGTGCGGTAATGCTTCAGCGTGCCCTTCGTCCCAACCATACTTGCCCCACAACAGTAACTCATTTTTGTTCACCCTCCTTATTACGTGCCGGGACTTTTTTGTTAAAATGTCATCCCGTACACTTCCAGCACTTCCTAAAAGGAATAGTTCCATCAGTGTATCACATTCATGTACAGATTATAAATGCAGAGCACCGGAATATTTACCGGGTTTCCATACCCTATTCGCCTTGAAGGCCATCAATTCCTCTTTCAACAGATAAAAAGAAGACTTTCTTCTAATATATTATTAACACGCTTAGCTGCTTGTTCAAACACTTTTGATTAACTTCGTGATAACTTCCCGCAAAGGGTGCAAAAAGCCCTCAATCCCTAACGGGATGAGGGCTTGAACAAAAACCGTTCAAGTTAACCTGGCTTACAGGTTAGTGTCACCTGGTTTCCAGTTCATTGCACACAATCCGCCGGATTGCAGTGCTTGCAGTACGCGAAGTGTTTCTTCAACACTACGGCCTACATCGTTGTGGTTAACCACTTGATATTTCAATTCGCCTTCTGGATCGATGATGAACAGGCCGCGCAATGCTACGCCTTCTTCTTCGATCAGAACGCCGTAATCTTTAGCCACTTGCTTCGTGATGTCAGAAGCCAGCGGGAAGTTCAATTGACCCAGACCATTACTGTCTACAGGTGTGTTGATCCATGCTTTGTGGCTGTGTACGGAGTCTACGCTCACGCCAAGGATTTCTGTATCCAAAGCTTTGAATTGCTCGGAAGCAACGCTCAAAGCTGTAATTTCAGTTGGGCACACAAATGTGAAGTCCAAAGGATAAAAGAAGAATACAAGCCATTTGCCACGATAATCGGACAGTTTAACGGAACCGAAATCTTGTCCGTCTCCCGATACTGTTTCCATTGCGAAATCCGGTGCTGGTCTACCAACCAAACGTTCTGCCATAACTAAAAATTCCTCCTTTGGGATTATGTAAGCATCCATATGGATTGCTCATCATCAAGAAAAACGCGAACGCTTTTCCTGTAATTAAAATAATTTGATACTTGATAACAAGTACAAGTAAAATGTTATCATCCGGACTTGCCAAAGTCAAGATTATAAACATTATTTTTTTATAATAATTATAAATAAGGATTTTTCGTGCCAAAAATCATAAAGGAACAGCCCTCTGTACATTCCATAACTGGAAACAAAGGGCTGCCATGTTGGTGGGAATATAATTACGCTTGTTTCTGAATAGCCGCTACGATCAAATCGCCCATTTCGGTTGTGCTGATCGCTGTGCTCTTGTCTACAGCAATATCACTTGTGCGGTGTCCTGCGTTCAATACATCCGACACAGCTGCTTCAATGGCATCTGCACCCTCTGCATAACCAAAGGTTGTGCGGAACATCAACGCCAGAGAGAGAATGGTTGCAATCGGGTTAGCAAGGCCTTGACCTGCGATATCCGGCGCAGAACCGTGTACCGGCTCATAGAGCCCGAAGCTGCCCTCTCCCAGTGATGCAGATGCGAGCATACCGATGGAACCTGTCAACATCGCTGCTTCATCACTCAAGATATCTCCGAACATGTTTTCCGTTACGATGACATCGAAGCTGGCTGGACGACGAAGCAATTGCATCGCGCAGTTGTCTACAAGTACATGCTCCAGTTCAACATCCGGATAATCCGGTGCTACCCGATTCACAACTTCACGCCAGAGACGGGAAGTTTCCAATACGTTGGCTTTGTCTACAGAAGCCAGCTTTTTGCGACGTCCTTGCGCAATTTCGAATGCCTGACGAACGATCCGCTCCACTTCTGTTACATTATATGCACAAGTATCTACTGCCTCTTCACCCTGTGCACTTTCACGTCTGAACTTCTCTCCGAAGTAGATACCACCTGTCAATTCACGTACCACCATCAGATCTGTACCTTCAAGTACTTCCGGCTTCAACGTTGAGGCATCCTTCAAGCAATCAAATACGACAGCCGGACGCAGGTTGGAGAACAATCCGAGTGCTTTGCGAATACCCAGCAGGCCTGTTTCCGGACGAAGCTCCTTGCTGTTGTTATCCCATTTAGGACCGCCAACCGCTCCAAGCAGGACTGCATCTGCACTTTTACATACGCTCAGTGTTTCTTCAGGAAGAGGTGTACCCTTCTCATCAATCGCGATTCCGCCAAACAACGCATGCTCTGTCTCAAAACGATAACCGAATACTTCCTCCGTACGTTTAAGAACTTTCTCAGCCTCAGCTACGACTTCAGGGCCGATTCCGTCACCTGCAATAACTGCAATTTTTTTCACGTCTGCCATTGGGTTGTCCACTCCTTATATTTCATTCATTAATTCTTCATAAAGTAACGTCTCATATTAACTCTCTCTTTTGTATCATATTCCAAGGTCATTTGACCAAGATATACAATCTATGACTTTAATAGATTTTACCTATAAGCCAATAGAGATTAACTTTGACAAGTTGTTCCCGACCCTCCCAGTAGGGTAAAATATAGCTGAATTCAAATCAGGTACGCAGGAGGGATAAGCAACATGCAATATTCGTATTTGGGTAAATCAGGCCTCAAGGTCAGTCGAATCTGTCTTGGTACCATGAATTTCGGGCCTGCTACAGATGAAAAAGAAGCTTTCCGCATTATGGACACAGCCCTCGATGCAGGCGTGAACTTTTTTGATACCGCTAACATCTACGGTTGGGGTGAAAATTCGGGTCTTACCGAAGAAATTATCGGACGTTGGTTCAACCAGGGTGGTGGTCGACGCGAGAAAGTGGTTCTAGCCACCAAAGTCTATGGCTCCATGCATGATGATACAGATGGCCCCAATAACGAAGCTGGCCTCTCTGCCTACAAAATCAGACGGCATCTGGAGGGTTCCCTCCGCCGCTTACAGACCGATCATATCGAGTTGTACCAGATGCACCATGTGGACCCTGCCGTATCATGGAACGAACTGTGGGGCGCATTTGAGAATGCCGTTCATCAGGGTAAGATCGGTTATGTAGGTTCGAGTAACTTTGCTGCATGGCAGATTGCAATTGCTCAAAGCGAAGCCAAGAATCGTCATTTCCTCGGCCTGGTTTCCGAACAACATAAATACAGCCTAAACTGTCGTTTACCTGAGTTGGAAGTACTGCCCGCTGCCAAAGAGCTGGGCCTCGGCGTCATTCCATGGAGCCCACTGGATGGTGGATTACTGGGACGAAACGCTCTGCAGAAGCTGGAAGGAACACGCAGCGGAGGCATCGCTGGAAGGATCGAGCAGCAGCAAACTCAGCTTGAAGACTTTGCCGCACTGTGTCGTGATCTCGGTGAACCGCAGGATACGGTGGCTTTATCATGGGTTGCAGCCAATCCAGCAGTGACCGCACCGATTATCGGACCGCGCACGCTGGAGCAGTTTGAGACCGCACTCAAATGCTTGGACGTGACTTTGGATGAAGCCGTGCTCAAACGTCTGGATGAGATTTTCCCGGGTCCAGGTGGACATGCACCTAATGCATACGCGTGGTAATAGCTTGATAGCGTAGCCAATGCAATAGGTTACCGTAGAAAATATACTCTGTTTCACTGCCATAATTATATAAATACAAACAAAAGAGTCTGACCCTCCATAAGAGAGTCAGACTCTTTATGTACCTCATTGAAAGGAGCAAAGCAGGCCGCCGAAAGATCTCCTGTATCCATTAAGAATAAGATAGATCATCCCGGCAGTTTACATGCGTTCCAGCTTAAAATACAGTTCAATGAAGGATTCATGCTTGCTTAACATGAACTTACAGGTTAACGTTTACACGGTTTGTATATGTTTTACGCTTCTCAATCAATTGATTCAGACCGTCTACATAGGCACGTGCACTTGCACCCAATATATCTGTGCTTACACCACGTCCTTGTACCGAAACCTGATTCTGAGTCAGCACAACATGTACTTCACCCAATGCATCCTTACCATGTGTTACCGATTTGATGGAGTAGTCAGACAACGTTACGTCTTCCCCACTCACTTGGTCAATCGCATTGTAGATTGCATCTACCGATCCGTTACCCTCTGCTTGCTTCTCAATCGTATCCCCGTCAATTGTCGCAATGCGGACTTTGGCCGTTGGTACTGATTCATCTCCGTACGTAACAAAGATCGATTCCAGTTTATACACCTCAGGTGCATCCTGCAATTTCTCTTCAATTACGGCAAGCAGATCTTCGTCAGTCACCTCTTTCTTCTTGTCAGCCAGTTCTTTGAACTGGGCGAAAGCCCGATTCAAAGCTTCTTCTTCCAGCTCATATCCCAGATCAATCAACCGTTCACGGAAGGCATGCCGACCGGAATGTTTACCCAGTACAAGTTTGCTTTCTTTCAGACCGATGGACCCTGGAGTCATAATCTCATACGTTGTTTTTTCCTTCAGCATGCCATCCTGATGAATTCCTGATTCATGTGCGAAGGCGTTTGCCCCAACAATGGCTTTGTTTCCAGGCACAACCATACCTGTCAAACGGCTAACCAAACGACTGGTCCGTGCAATCTCAGACAACTGCAGCGATGTTTTCGCCTGGAAAAATTCCTGACGTGTCTCCAGCGCCATGGCAATTTCCTCGATCGCCGTGTTCCCGGCACGTTCACCAATGCCATTGATCGTACCTTCGATCTGATCGGCTCCGTTGAGAATGGCTGCAAGTGTATTGGCCGTCGCCATACCCAAGTCATTATGACAGTGTGCACTCAGTTGTACCTTTTCAATACCGTGCACATTTTCCTTGAGATGTTTGAAAATGTTTCCGTATTCATATGGGCTCAGGTAGCCAACCGTATCCGGAATATTCACGACGGCTGCACCTTCTTCAACAGCCATATTTACCATTTCCACGAGGAAATCATACTCGGTACGACCTGCATCCTCAAGTGAGAATTCAATCTTCGAGAATGTTTTCTTGGCATAACGAATCGCGGAACGAGCTGTATCCAGTACCTGCGCTTTGTCCATGCGCAATTTATGTTGGCGGTGAATAGGCGAAGTTGCCAGAAAAACGTGAATGCACGGGTCCTGCGCACCTTTAAGTGCTTCCTTAACCGCATCAATGTCTTGCTCTCTGGAACGGGACAAGCCAATTACAGTCACATTTTTGACCGCATTTGCTACTGCATTGACAGCTGCCAGATCACCTGGAGATGCCGCCGGGAAACCCGCTTCCATCCGGTCAATGCCAAGCCGCTCGAGCTGATGGGCAATTTCTACCTTTTCACGAGTGTTCAGATTGACTCCCGGGGATTGCTCTCCATCACGCAGCGTTGTGTCAAATACATAGATTTTACGCACGCTTCGCACCTCCTGTACTTGTATGATATGTTTCTCTGAACCAGCAATAGCGGCTCACGCATAAGCACGGCCGCTATTCCAAGTTAAAGCTCTAAGTTTACTTGAATCCCTTAATGTGCATGTTCTAGAAGTTAATGCTTACTTCTTGATCCAGTGCATCATCTCACGCAATTGTCCGCCCACCACTTCGATTGGGTGTTCAGCTTCGTTACGACGAGTTGCTGTCAAGAATGCACGGCCGGATTGGTTCTCCAGAATGAAGTCGCGTGCGAATTTACCTTGTTGGATATCCGTCAGCACTTCTTTCATTGCTTTCTTCGTATCTTCAGTTACCACGCGAGGTCCAGTTACATAGTCACCGTACTCAGCTGTGTTACTGATGGAATCACGCATACTTGCAAGTCCGCCTTCATACATCATGTCAACGATCAGCTTCAGTTCGTGCAGACATTCGAAGTATGCCATTTCAGGAGCGTAACCCGCTTCTGTCAATGTTTCAAATCCAGCTTTTACCAATGCACTTACGCCACCACACAGAACAGCTTGCTCACCGAACAAATCTGTTTCTGTTTCTTCACGGAA
This sequence comes from Paenibacillus amylolyticus, assembly GCF_050990605.1. Lineage (GTDB taxonomy): Bacteria > Bacillota > Bacilli > Paenibacillales > Paenibacillaceae > Paenibacillus > Paenibacillus amylolyticus_H. The sequence continues at coordinate 1,721,954 of NZ_CP158832.1, read as the reverse complement.
GGAAGTTTCGATAACCCCTGCGCGTGTACAACCGATACCTTTAGCATAAGCCAAACCGATTTCTTTAGCTTTACCCGTTGCATCTTGCTCGATCGCGATCAGGCCCGGTACACCAAAACCTTCCACATAAGTACGACGTACCATGTGACCAGGGGACTTTGGAGCTACCAGCAATACATCGCTGTTTTTTGGAGCAACGATTTGACCAAAATGAACGTTGAAACCGTGGGAGAAGAGCAATGCAGCGCCTTCTTTGAGGTTTGGTTCGATTTCGTTTTTGTATACAGACGCTTGAGTTTCGTCAGGAAGCAAGATTTGAACTACATCTGCGCGGCTTGTTGCTTCAGCCGGGGACAGAACTTCAAATCCGTCATTTTTTGCTGTGTCGAAGGATTTACCTTCACGAAGTCCGATGACTACGTTCAATCCGCTATCACGAAGGTTTTGAGCTTGGGCGTGGCCCTGGCTACCATAACCGATTACCGCGATCGTTTTTCCTTTCAATACGTTAAGCTCTGCATCCTGTTCATAATAAGTAGTTACTGGCATGTTTATAAGTCCTCCTTTGTATTGTAAAGAACCCTTCATTAATGAGCGGGTGTCTCAAGGGACCGACTCGCTTGGAGTGTCAAATGCATCTCTGGTCTGATCCGATCCGTTCAGACACCCGCCCATTAATGCGGGAATGTAGCTATATTTTCAAGCGTTACATCACTAAAATGTTAAATTACAACTGTTAAGGGACTGACACTCATATAAGATCAACTGTATATGTTAGCTAACCGTCGTCCCTCTTCATTCATTATAGCTTTATACGTTGCCGCGTACCAATGCAGTTATGCCAGTACGGGACAATTCGCGAATGCCATATGGCTTGAGCAATTCAATCATCGCATCGATTTTGTCCGTATCTCCGACTACCTGCACAATCAGGCTGCCTGGACCAACATCTACAACGGATGCGCGGAAAGTTTCGACCACACCCAGAATTTCAGGACGCTCGGAAGGCTCTGCTTTCACTTTGATCAGGGCAAGTTCACGGGCTACCATCGGTTTCAGGCTGAAATCAACCACTTTAATAACATCGATGATTTTGTATAATTGTTTCTCAATCTGCTCAAGTGTTTTATCGTCACCAATGGTGACAATAACCATCCGGGAAAGTCCAGGTTCTTCCGATTGACCTACTGTAATACTCTCAATGTTAAATCCGCGTCGACCGAACAACCCTGATACCCGCTGAAGGACGCCAGGCTGATCGTTTACCAGTATCGAGATCGTATGTCTTATCATTCGTCAGCATCCCCCATCAGCATTTGATCAATTGTCGCTCCTTGCGGAACCATTGGATATACATTTTCTTCCTTGCGTACTACGAATTCGACAACGACCGGTCCTGGTGTATCCAAGGCTTCCTGCCAAGCACGCTCGGCTTCTTCCTTGTTGGTTGCACGCAAACCTTTTACGCCATAAGCTTCAGCCAGTTTTACAAAATCCGGACTTCCTGCCAGATCAATATGGCTGTAACGGTTCTCATAGATGATCTCCTGCCATTGGCGGACCATTCCGAGCACCTGATTGTTAATGATTACAATTTTAACCGGTATATTGTTAATGGCACAGATCGCGAGTTCTTGGGAACACATCTGCATTCCGCCGTCACCATTAATCGAGATAACGAGTCTGTCCGGATTGGCCATCTGAGCACCTATGGCAGAAGGGAATCCAAAGCCCATGGTTCCGAGACCACCCGAAGTTACCCATGAACGCGGTTGATTAAATTTGTAATATTGTGCTGCCCACATCTGATGTTGTCCCACATCCGTAGTTACAATCGCTTCACCTTTGGTTGTATCATTTAGCATTTCAACAACCCACTGGGGTTTCAGCACTTCGTCTGAATCCGTATAGCTGTAAGGCTTCTCTTGTTTCCACTGTTTGATCTGGTCTCTCCATGCATCTGCACGTTCGGCACGTCCAACTTCTTTGTTGGCTATTTCCAGTACGGTCTTCACATCACCAACGATTGGAATATCGGTTGCAATGTTTTTACCAATCTCAGCCGGATCAATATCGATGTGAACGATCTTGGCATGTGGAGCGAATCCATCCAGCTTGCCTGTTACCCGATCATCGAATCGTGCGCCGATATTAATCAGCAGGTCTGCTTTTTGAATAGCCTGATTGGAAGTGTACGTTCCATGCATACCTGGCATACCCGTCCATAATTCATGACCGCTTGGGAATGCACCTAGACCAAGAAGAGTGGTCGTAATTGGAATGCCTGTCTTCTCAACAAACTCGAACAGTTCTTCATGTCCTCCCGAGTATACCACACCGCCACCAGCGAGAATCATTGGACGCTCTGCTTCCTGAATGGCTTGGGCCAAACGGTCCACCTGCAGTTTGTTTGGTACTGTCCGTGGATTGTACCCTCTCAATATAACAGGTTCGGTTGTTGGTTCAAACAATGTTTTGTTCGCTGATACGTCTTTCGGGATGTCGATCAGTACAGGACCTTTACGACCAGTATTGGCAATATGGAATGCTTCATGAATTACGCTGGACAGATCTTTTACATCTTTCACCAAATAACTGTGTTTAGTGATTGGCATTGTAATCCCGGTAATATCCGCTTCCTGGAAAGCATCTGAACCGATCAGGCTCGAAATAACGTTCCCCGTAATGACTACGAGTGGTACTGAATCCATATACGCTGTTGCAATACCCGTAACCAGATTCGTTGCTCCTGGTCCGGAAGTAGCGATGCAGACACCAACTTTGCCGCTTGCACGTGCATATCCGTCAGCTGCATGTATTGCACCTTGTTCGTGACGAGTGAGAACGTGTTTGAAATCTTCGAAACCATACATCGCATCGTAAATGTACAACACTGCGCCGCCAGGGTAACCAAATACGCACTCGACACCTTCAAGTAACAAACTTCTCAGCAGAATTTCGGATCCGCTAATGACCTCCGGCTTCATCCATTTTTCACGCAATTCATCTGTTGACCGCACTTCTGGAATTTGAGCTCCCATCAGTCATCCTCCTCTCGAAATTTACACCATTCTGACATTTAAAGTTACAAAAAAAACCTTCCATCCCTGCAAACAAGTTCATGCTTGCGAGGGACGAAAGGTTATCGCTTCCGTGGTACCACCCAACTTTGCCCGAAATTTCGCAATAACGGACCTTACCAGGTACAACAAAACGAATAGCTCAAACGAACATAGTCGTTTCCCATACCTGTTGTCTGTAACGCAGACATACGATTTTCCCTAATACGCGAAAGGAGTGACATCCAGTGCTTTTCAGGAAAACAGCTCCGAGGTGAGCTCGTATATAAGGGATAATGGTGGTGGTTTCAGCAATTCCAGCCACTCTCTGAGCAAAAGAGCCCTTAAAACTTCGTCCTCTTCATAGCCGATGAAATATTCTCGTTAAATGTTAGGAACATTATATGATTCCTCCAACCGATAAGTCAATACCTGTTTTGCATAAAAATTCAGAATGCCTTCCTTCCTCCCTCATCAACCTTTAAGGCTGCCCTAATCCCAGCGCTTCATTCAGTCACCTTTTATCTTGCTTCAGGCATAGGATATACGAGCAGCACGACTGGTCCTGAAAGGAGGCTCCGTATGGTGATTCGGCAACGCACATCCAAGCTGGATGATGGCGCCATCATGAAGCTGATTGACACTCAACTTGTGCCCCTCTCTCACATGAGTGAAAAAGAAATTAATAAAATCCGCAAAGAAATACCCCTGCGAATGAACAGGGGCATGACCTTTGTTGTCTCGCCGGAGCCGGATAAAACTGCTGTGGCATTCATCCATTTTCTCATGCATGGGGAACTGCTCTATGTCGATATGATGGCCGTTAGTCCAAAAGAGCAACGCAAACGTTACGGGCAATCTTTGTTGCTCAAAGCAGAGAGCTTTGCGGCATCCCGGGGTTGTAAAAGATCGAAGGTCATGGTGGATGAAGGCAATACCAAAGGGCTTCAGTTTTATCAAAAAAATGGATACTCCGCGATTCGATACATCATGATCAGCCGCTGCTACGAATTGGAAAAAACATTATAGAATGTCCTAGAAAAATCCTGGCGGACGTGGACCCGGACCATAAGGACCGAACCCAGGCCCCGGGCCAAAACCGCCACCAGGTCCTCCAGGTCCATATCCCGGTCCGTAGCCTGGACCATATCCAGGGCCTGGTTTTGGTCCAGGTCCGTAACCCGGACCGAAGCCGGGACCTCCGCCATAAGCATAAGGCAGTGTGGCAATAGCAAGCAGATCAAACAATACCAGTGGCAGAATCGCTTTTGTGCGTACTTTTTTGCCATTCAGACGTTTTAGTACCAATTTGTTACCTGATACTTTCAACAGCTTTCCCGTAACCCGAGTGCCGTCTTTTTTGATTGCAACAATATTTTTGCCTATTAATTTCATCGCTTCATCACGCGTAACTTGTTGTTTCATACTTTCCCCTCCTCCTCCGATCGTTCAAAACAGTGTATTCGTCCATCACTGAATTCGCCTGTTTCTTTGTCCCTACCTGAAAATATGGGTATCTGCATGAGAACCAAAACAAACGTGAAAAAGTGGATTGGAGACCCTCAAAAAAAACAAAAAAAAGGCCCGCACAAGGCGGACCCTTTTATCAAGCTTTTGGCTAGTAAATTGATATATTGCAAGTTTACCTTTTACCCGGGTCATACGCTTCACCGAGTGCAGACGGAGCCGAAGAACGTCCAACCGCTGCAACGAGAACGATGATGGTAAGCAGGTAAGGCAACATAAAAATAATTTCCTGGGGAATACTTTGTGACCATTCAAACAACTGCACATAATTCCGGATTGCTTGTGAGAATCCAAAGAAGACAGCAGCACCAAATGCACCAATCGGATTCCACTTACCAAAGATCATAGCTGCAATGGCAATATAACCTTGGCCGGAAACCGTATTGTGTGAGAATGTACCCGTAGTTGTCAACGTGATCGCAGCGCCACCAATGGCTGCAAGCGCACCACTGATCATAACGCCAACATAGCGATAACGACGCACTTTAACACCAACCGTATCAGCCGCACTTGGATGTTCACCTACAGAACGAAGGCGCAGACCAAATGGCGTTTTGAACATGATGTAATACGTCAGGAATACAAACAGAATGGCCAGATATGTCGTTGGATATACATTCTTGAAGAAGGCTTCTCCGAGCAAGGGAATATCTTTCAAGAATGGCACATCAAACTTGCTGAAGCCTTGAACCAACGGTGAATCACCAGAACCTTCAAACAACAATTTAACCAAGTACAACGTACTTCCTGCCGCCAAAAAGTTAATAACGATACCACTGATAATCTGGTCTGCCTTAAATGTGATAGACGCAACGGCATGAATCAGCGATACCAGTACGCCCAATACAATCGCGAGCAAAACTCCCATCCAGGCGGATGTCGTTCCGCCCATTCCCGCTTCTTGAGCATAATGCGCCCCGATTCCAGCTGCAAAGGCACCAAAGACCATAAAACCTTCAAGTCCGAGGTTAGTCACCCCTGATTTTTCAGAAAAGATTCCGCCGAGTGATGCAAAAATCAATGCCGTAGCAAAGACAAGCGTCGTATTGATAATTTGCCCAATTGTCAACAAGTCCATCTACAACACCTTCTCTTTCTTACGCTTCGAATAGAACGGTTTGAGTATCCAGCGCACGATGCCTTGTGCCGCAATAAAGAAGATAATCGAACCGATCACAATCCGAATAATCTCAGGCGGAACATCCGCAGCAAAACTCATACCTGCAGATCCGTACGTGAGGGTACCAAACAACACTGCACCCAACAACACCCCAAACGGATGATTCAAACCAATCAGGGCAACTGCTATTCCGTCAAAGCCTGTACCTGGTGAACCAGACATTACGGTCTGGTAATGGAACACACCCAGAACCTGGAATGCTCCACCAAGGCCGGCAAGCATACCACTGATAAACATCGCTTTTACGATATTCCGGTTAACATGCATACCTGCATATTCAGCCGCATTAGGGTTGTAACCTACCGCGCGGATTTCAAAACCTTGTTTTGTTTTCCACATATAGATATAAAAGAGCACAGCCACCACAAGGGCAATCAACGTCCCCATGTGTACACGGGAGTTGCCCATCAGTTCAGATAACCATGTGAGGCTAATCGAAGCCGATTCGCTGATATCCACGGAGCGATTCTCGCCCTTCAACAGCAAGAATTGGCGTACGATAAGGTTCGCCAGATACAGACCAATCCAGTTCAACATGATACTACTGATAACTTCATTAACCCCACGTGCCGCTTTCAGATAACCAGCAATAGCTGCCCAGAGACCACCAAACAGTGCACCAGCAATCAAAGCCAGTGGCGCATGAAGGTAGATCGGCAAACCTGCAAATTTAACACCAACAAATGTCGCAGCTGTCATTCCGACGAGAAATTGACCTTCTCCCCCGATATTAAACAGCCCCGCACGTGATGCAAATGCAAATGCAAGTCCAGTCATAATTAATGGTGTCATTTCCCGTACTGCTTCACCAAAGTTGTACATGTCTCCAAACACCTTGGTGAACAATGCGCCGTAAGCTTCAATTGGATTGTAGCCACCAATCAGCATAACAACTCCACCGAGAATAAGACCCATAATTATAGCTACTACAGGCAAAATAAATGAATCTCGCGTAAACCATTTCAATACGTTATTCATGCGCAGTACCTCTCTTTTGAGTGCTGCCCGCCATCATCAAGCCGAGCTCCCTATCATTGGTTTCTTCCGGCAGCACCTCGCCAACGATCTGGCCTTCATAGATGACAGCAATTCGGTCAGATACATTGATAATCTCGTCAAGCTCAAATGAAATCAGCAGAACAGCCTTACCTTGATCACGCTGTGCAATCAGTTGCTTTTGAACGAACTCAATAGCCCCTACGTCCAAACCACGCGTTGGCTGGGCAGCGATAAGCAGTTCAGGGTTTTTATCTACCTCACGGGCGATAATGGCCTTTTGCTGGTTTCCTCCAGACAAGGAACGAGCTTTGGTCTCGATGCTTGGTGTACGCACGTCAAATGCCTCTACAAGCCGCTTCGCCTGCTTTTTGATCGCATCGAAGTTAAGGAACCCTTTACGGGTGTATGGTGCTTTATAATACGATTCCAGAACGATATTTTCACTTACTGAAAAATCAAGTACAAGTCCGTGTTTATGTCGATCTTCCGGAATGTGGGCTACACCCGACTCCGAGATATGGCGCGGAGAATGATTGGACAGCTCCTTGCCCTCCAAAAGAATCGAACCACTCTCGACTTTGCGAAGTCCGGTAAGGGCTTCAATCAGTTCACTTTGACCGTTACCATCCACGCCTGCGATTCCGACAATCTCTCCTGCACGTACGTTCAGGTTAAGTTGGTTTAGAACTGCAATACCTTCTTTATTTTTGGCGGTTAATTTACTGACTTCGAGCACATTCGCTCCAGGTGTAGCCGGCTTTTTATCCACTTTGAATGTGACATTCCGCCCCACCATTTTCTCTGCCAGCTCATTCGGATTGGTTTCCGATGTTTTAACCGAATCAATGACTTTACCCCGACGAATAATCGTTACCGTGTCGGAGATTTCCATAATCTCTTTCAGTTTGTGCGTGATCAAAATAATGGACTTGCCTTCAGCAGCAAGCTTCTTCATGATGATTATCAATTCTTTGATCTCTTGAGGAGTCAATACGGCTGTAGGCTCGTCAAAAATCAGAATGTCTGCACCGCGATACAACGTTTTAACAATCTCCACACGTTGCTGCATTCCGACAGAGATATCATGAATTTTGGCATGAGGATTCACTTTCAGTCCATACTGTTCGGACAAACGCTGAACTTCAGCAGCTGCTTTTTTATAGTTAATATTGAGACCCTTCGTTGGTTCAGATCCCAAAATAATGTTCTCTGTTACCGTGAACGGCTGTACAAGCTTAAAGTGCTGATGCACCATGCCGATGCCAAGATCGATTGCTCGGTTAGGACTGTCGATGATGACAGGCTTGCCATTCACTTCAATGGAACCTTCATCTGGCTGATAGAGACCAAATACAATATTCATCAACGTTGACTTACCAGCGCCATTTTCGCCCAGTAGCGCATGGATCTCGCCTTTACGAAGCTGAAGGCTGATGGCGTCGTTGGCAACAATGCCTGGGAAACGCTTCGTAATTTGTTTTAACTCAACGACGGGGGTTGCTGCACCCATGTAATCACCCTTATAACTGATATAGTGTGGTTCCGCAAACGAAAGAAAAGCTCCTACCGGAGCGTTGATACACAGTTACCTTGTACAATTGTTATAATGACTTGATCAAATGTTCCTGTTCTTACAATCATAAGGCCGGTCTAGACCGGCCTCAATGATTATTTATTTCCAACGAAGATCAAATTACTCAGTAGGAACTTTGATTTCGCCGCTGATGATTTTTTCTTTGTACTCGTCCACTTTTGCAAGTGTATCAGCAGAAACATTTTTCGTGGAAGTATCAGCGACACCTACACCGTTGTCTTTCAAAGTCAGATTCTCAGCTCCGCCTTTGAAGGTACCATCGATGATTTCTTGGTTTACGCGCTTAACAGCTTCGTCAACTTTTTTGATCATGGAAGTCAAAGTGATCTCATCACCAAACTCAAGAGATTGGTCTTTGTCAACACCGATAACCCATACATCTTGACCTTGTTTCTTGCGAGCACTTGCTTCGATAAACACACCGTTACCTGTTGCGCCAGAAGCGTGGAAGATAATATCTACGCCTTCATTGTAAAGTGTTGCTGCTGCTGCTTTACCCAGGTCAGGTTTATCAAATGCACCTGTGTAGTTAGAAATGAATTTAGCGTCAGGGTTCACTGCTTTAACACCTTCTCTGAATCCAACTTCAAACTTTTTGATCAGTGGGCTTTCCATACCGCCAACAAAACCAATTTTGTTCGTTTTTGTTGTCAGACCCGCAACAACACCAACCAAGAAAGATCCTTCTTCTTCAGCAAATGTTACGGATTTAACGTTAGGAACATCAACAACACTGTCGATGATCGCGAGTTTAGCATCAGGGTTTTGCTCAGCTACAGTTTTGATTGCATCAGCCAATTGGAAACCGATACCCCAAGTCAGATCATATCCGCCTTTAACGAATTCGTTCAGGTTAGGAATGTACTCTTCATCGGATTTACTTTGCAGGTATTTAACAGCAGTACCTGTTTCTGTTTCAGTCGCTTGCAGAGCTTCCCAAGCGGATTGGTTAAAGGATTTGTCATTAACTCCACCTACGTCAGTAACCATACCGATTTTGAGATCGGATTTCGCTTCAGAAGGTGTGCCACCTGTATCTCCTCCGGCATTTGTTTCTTCTTTCGGTTTGCTACCGCAACCTGCGAGCATAACCGATACCGCCAGCAACATTACCAAAGACAAGCTGAGCATCTTTTTCATTTCTCTTTTTCCCCCTTAATGATATATCCCTCATTCCAATCCAGCCTACAATTGAACGGTTAACAGATAGCAGGAATGACTTTTATGCAGAATGTATGGTTTCTTCGACATTAAAAGCGCATTCTCACCCTTGTAGCATCCTATCATCTGTCGAAAAACCGAACATTATAACATGGAGAGAAAAATCTAGGACTAGCCTACTAGAGGTGATTATACAATCAACCAGTGTTAAAATCCAGATGTTTCATCACCAAATATCACATATTTTTGTTCTTTTTTTATTGAAAACGCTTAATAATTTAGCGTTTTAACACACTAACGTTACAACGATGTGATGTTATGTAACAAAAACATATCGCGAACTTTAGTGATGAGTGGAATTCACCTGTTTTTATTTGCATTATTTCACCATTCGTATTTTATGTATTCCCATGGACCGTTATTCACCAGTTATCTGTTTTCATTGTTCCCATCCAGACTACAGCCTATTCGCTCTACTTATTCAGAGATTCATCTTCAAATTTCTTCCAAGCCGTAAAAAAAGCCGCCATATAGGTACGGCGGCTTGTATCATACAATTTAAGCGTTGATTTTGCCTTTAGCTACAGTAGCCAAAGAGTTGAACGCATTGATGTCGTTAACGGCCAGATCAGCCAACATTTTGCGGTTCATGTCTACTCCAGCAAGTTTCAAACCATGGATCAGTTTGTTGTAAGACAAACCATTCATACGTGCTGCAGCATTGATACGAACGATCCACAGTCTGCGGAAGTTACGTTTCGTGTTGCGACGGTCACGGTATGCGTATACCAGGGATTTCATTACTTGCTCGTTAGCTGTTTTAAAAATACGGTGTTTGGAACCGAAATAACCTCTTGCCAGTTTCAAAACCTTTTTATGACGACGACGTACTACAAAACCGCCTTTTACTCTTGCCATATTAAAGAACCTCCCAAATAAATATAAATGTATCCGTGGTATGTGTACGGCCGTAGCCGATCCCCCATACGGAATGTACTAATTAGAATTAGCCTTTCAAGTTAGCCAAACCTTGTTTCAAACGTCTAACATCCCCGGCAGCCATAACTGGGTTACCGTTCAGAACGCGCTTAGCACGTTTGGATTTGTGGGAAAGCAAGTGGTTTTTGTGAGCTTTGTAACGAAGGACCTTACCGGAACCGGTAATTTTGAAGCGTCCTTTCAAACTGCTGTGTGTTTTCATTTTAGGCATTTTGTGTTTCCTCCTCCAATGTTATCAGGCTTTAGGAGCCAAGATCATGATCATACTGCGGCCTTCCAATTTTGGTTGACGTTCAACAGTACAAAGTTCTGCAACTTCAACTTTAACGCGCTCCAAAATCCGTTGACCAATTGCGGCATGTGCAATTTCACGTCCGCGATAACGAACAGAACATTTCACTTTGTCGCCTTCGTTCAAAAACTTAACTACATTACGAAGCTTCGTTTGATAATCGTGCTCCTCAATATTGGAACGGAACCATACTTCTTTAATGTCAACAATTTTCTGGTTCTTACGGGCTTCTTTATCTTTCTTTTGTTGCTCATAGCGGAATTTGCCATAGTCCATAATACGGCACACCGGCGGTTTAGCCTGTGGTGCCACATTGACCAGATCCAAATTCAGGTCAATCGCCATTTGCAGTGCTTCGCGAATGGGCGTAATCCCAATTTGTTCTCCTTCAGCTCCGACAAGGCGTACTTCCTTCGCCCGAATCTCATCATTAATCATGTGATCTTTACTAATAATCGTCCACCTCCAGGTCATTTTAAATATCCAGTTAAACAAAAATAAAAGGGATGCCGGTCAAGCTACCGACATCCCTGTAATCAACACAATTCTTCATGAATATACACTTCATAAATTATTGGGATCGTTGACCAGTCAACATGTTTGTTGATCAGGTGAGAAGTCGGACTTCTGCTTGTGATTCCATTGCTATTCGCTTTAAGGCACTTGAATATTATATCACCCATCAAGCACATTGTCAACATTCTTCACAACTTTTTTTTCGAGAATTATACATTTGTTATATCAGATGTCGACAAAGTATCGCATCATGTTCCTTACCCTTGCTTGCTCTGCACCTCATCCAACCGTACAACACGTGTATGTTGAGTGTGGCTCCACTGTTTGTTGTTCTGCGTAAAGAAAGCGTAGAACGTAATTGGGTACCAAGACAGCAAGTAGATCGGGAACAAAATCAGATATAGATAAACTTTGGCAAAGGTAACCTTCTCCAGCGCCATGGACAACAGGAACGTCAGAATGTTCAGACCAATAGCCACGAATCCAACCCATAACGGAAAGTATCCATAGATATTAGCAATGTGCGGACCGCTGAATATGGCCATGTCTACCCACATCACAGCCGTCATCAGGAACGTAAGCAACACCACATAAACATTGGCTCCATAGATAGCAAGGTCAAATTTCACCAGACTTCTTTCCTTAATGGACTGCCAGAGCAGTGGGAAGAAGTATCTACGCGCAACTGTAAAGTGACCTTGCATCCAGCGCAGACGTTGTCTCGCTGAAGCTTTGAATGTTAATGGCTTCTCATCAAATACTTTGGCGTCATAGTTGAATACAGGATACACATTACGTTGCACACTGCGCATCGTAAACTCCAGATCCTCAACCAGACTTGTCGCGCCCCAACCAATTTCCTTCAAGAGGTTGGTCTCGAAGCACATTCCGGTTCCTCCAAGGAAATTCGCCATATTCAAGTTATGACGAGACAACTGCCACAGACGGTTAATGTACCAGTAAGATACACCGTAAGCTGCAGTAATCCAGGAATCCTCCGGATTTTTCGTATCAATGTATCCTTGGATAACACGCGAACCATTGTTCAGGTCATCATTCATCTCAAGCAAGAAGTTACGGTCAACCAGGTTATCCGCATCAAACATAACAACTGCGTCATACTGACGTGGCAATTTCCACAGGTACTTAAGCATCCATTCGATGGCATACCCTTTACCTCTTAGATCGGCATTGGTACGTACACAGGCATTTAATCCATGCGCTCTGACAATTTGAGCCGTTCCATCCGTACAGTTGTCACAGATGACAAACACATCGTACAGATCTTCCGGATAATCAAGTTGTTTCAAGTTCTCCATCAAGGCACCAATGACTTGTTCCTCATTGTGTGCTGCGACGAGTACAGCGAATGATTTTGTCGCCGGATAATGTTTCTTTTTCTTTTTCTTAATCAGACCGAACAGCGAAAACGTGAATTGGTACACGGCTAGCAGTGCCAGAATGACCTGCATCGTGACGAATATAGCGTCCAACATCGTTCTCTGTTACCCCCTTTTTTTCAAACCCAGTTTGCTCAAGCATTTCTCTTCCTGCATTCTGCAATTTATTTTTTTTTTGATCTGCAGAATATGACCCTGTTCTTTTGTGTACTACGTGAATATATCAGGCAATGTTTCAAAGCTTGGTTGCTATTCAGTTGGCTGCTTTATCGATTCTGTATGCTTTTCAGTCATTTGTCAAAACCCCAATTCCACTTTTTGAAGCAGAAATGTGATCTTTAAACGCTGAATAGACACTTCGTGATACCACAACCTTGCATTCATGCCTGTTATATCTTATTTTCAGCCGTTTACTTGATTTTTATTTCTAAAGTCCCTGCTTTTTTCAATCAGCATGTTATTCTTCGTCAGAGGCTCTATAACAAACAACGTAAACAGACCTCAAAAAGTTTGAAACAAAACTCACATTTTTTTTACCTCATTTCAGCCATGTTGAATCATTGTATCTTTTTTGGCTGACCCAAGTCAAAAAGTTAAGATGGATATATATCCACTCTTTAACATGAATTTTACGTTCTTTACATGGGTTCTCCTTGAAAAGGACAACATTTAAAAATATGATAAACATATACCTGAAATAACCTCAAGTTCATGAAAAACGGTTATATACTAATCAGGACGAAACCGGATACAGAAAATGACCGGAAATAATGCCGCCATTACGGGCGGCCTGACTGGCAGGAGGCCAATATGAGCCGTTTATTCTTAAAGTTTCAAGATTATGATCGAAATGTTTTTATGTGGATCAACGGCCGACTTCATAATCGTTTTATGAATTTTTGGCTGTATTATTTCACCCATCTGGGTGGAGCAACTTCTTCTATTGCAGTATCCTTGTTAATCTGGCTTCTTGCTCCAGCGCCATGGAGCACAACAGGACTCCAGGCTTGTATCGCTCTTGCGGTCAGCCACATTCCTGTAGCCATCGCGAAAAAATTGTATCCTCGCATTCGACCTTATCTGGCCTTGCCGGATACAATTACGTTCCGTAATCCCCTGACGGATCACTCGTTTCCTTCAGGGCACACGACTGCCATTTTTTCAGTCACAGTTCCATTTATGACCACTGATCCAATCTTATTGCTAATATTGTTGCCTGTGGCCCTTATTGTCGGATTCTCTCGAATCTATCTGGGATTACACTATCCTTCCGATGTTCTGGCAGGTGCCACAATAGGTACTTTAGTCGCACTTGCAACAGTTGCATTCTGGTCTTAAAGCCGATATGTTAGACTCAGAAAAACCTAGCAGGAACAGGTGAAGCAAGCGTGGAGAAAAAAAGAGTATTACTATTATCTGAAGGCTTTGGTACGGGTCATACTCAAGCCGCCTATGCACTGTCCAGCAATTTGCGAAAGCTCTCGCCAGACGTGCAGACAAAAGTGCTTGAACTGGGAAGTTTCTTAAATCCCAAGGTTGCACCCCTGATTATAACAGCATACAAAAAAACGGTTACCAACCAACCCAAACTTGTCGGATACGTATACAGACACCAATATAAAAAATCATTGAACAGGCTGACAACACTGGCGCTGCATAAACTGTTCTATACACATACACGCAGCGTTGTGCGTCAGTTACGTCCCGATGCAATCGTCTGTACACATCCGATTCCAAGTGCTGTCATATCCAGACTGAAGCGTCTGGGTGTGCAGGTTCCCCTATGCACAGTCATCACCGACTATGATGCACACGGCACGTGGATTAATCGTGAAGTAGACCTTTATCTGGTTTCTTCAGATGAAGTTAAGTCCAAACTAATGCAACGAGGTGTACCTACAGACAACATTCGAGTCACGGGCATTCCGGTGCATCCAAATTTCTGGGAGCATCCCGGGCGAGAAGAGATCCGAAGCAGATTCAACCTCAAGAACATGCCCACTGTACTGGTGATGGGCGGCGGTTGGGGAATGCTCAGCGACAAGCTGCTCCATCCGTTGCTGACACGCTGGCATGAAGATATTCAGATTATTTTTTGTCTGGGTCGCAATGATAAAGCTCGGATCAGCATGGAACAGAACCCCATGTATCGCAAGAAAAACATTCACATTATGGGGTACACCAACGAAGTGGACAAATTGATGGAAGTATCCGACCTGCTGATCACCAAACCTGGGGGAATGACATGCAGCGAAGGCTTGGCCAAAGGAATTCCAATGTTGTTCCACAACCCTATACCTGGTCAGGAAGAAGAAAACGTTCATTATTTTACGGCAAGAGGGTTGGGAGAACCCATCACTTCGCTCGACGTAGTAGTCAAATGGATGAACAAGCTGCTGCATCACTACCCGGATGTTGTACGTAAACGCAAACGTCATCTGGCGGAAATCGCCAAGGTTCATCCGATGCAGAGCGCTCAAAGTATTATTGATCTGCTGGAGGACGTTCGTCCTTCATCCGCAGAAGAGGCCCGTTTATGAATTTATTCGAATAAGGTACGCTGCTTCCGGTATTATTCGTCCAATCATGCCTCTAATACCAACAGCTTCAAACAAGCCTGCAACCACATTGAAAAGGTGCCTTCGGATTTGAAGGCACCTTTTCTTTATGAAGGAAAGTACAAACTATTGAATGCCTGTTGACTTCAAGTACTCCTGCCACTGCTTGGTGTATTCTGCCTGAATTTTTTCCAATCCTGCTTGTTTAGCCTTCTCCATAAATGTGTTCAATCCAGCCTCTACGTCTGCCACCAAACCTACATTAAGCGGATACAAATATTGTTTTTCCACTTGCTCCAATGCAGCCTTCTCGGCTTGGTACGGAGTCCAGTCTTCAGCAAATCCGGTATAAATATCAGGCTTTTTGATTTTGTCGAGATCCTCAAACATGGTCAGCACGTCATCAAAGGTTTTGTCATAGAGCATGAATTCCGGATTACGCCATGCCCAACCATTCATGCCCTCACGCGGGAAGCCATTCGTCTGTGCATCGCCCACCATCTTGTAGTATCCATTATCTACCTCGAAGTTTTTGCCCTCCACGCCATATTCAGTCAACCAATTATATCGTTTGTCTGTCACAAGTTTCTCATAAAATGCCAATGCTTTTTCCGGGTTTTTACTGCTACGTGGAATCGCAAAGCCATTGTGGATCGGGTGAACCGGTTGTGCAAACCCTTTTGCATTCGGGTAAGGGAAATAAGCCAGTTTCCAATCTGGATGCGTAGACTGCACCTTGATTACATCTGCATTAAATTTGTTAGGGTTTTCTCCGGACAGAACAACAGCCGCTTTTCCATTTTGCAGCAGTGAGTTGGATGTATCTTTTACATTCAGAACGTTTTTCGGGAAAAATCCTTTGTCCATCCAGCGTTTGTATGTTTTCAGGTCTTCCAGGTGTTGCGCGGATCCCCAGTAGGACGTCACGGTTGATGGTGTGTCATACATAATATCCAGTCCATACGGAAGTTGACCTGCTGTATTAACCAGCTTGGATGTCAATTGACGAATACCATGGGTATGGTTGGCATTGCTATCCGCAATCGGAATCATATTAGGTTCGTTGGCTTTGATGCCCTCCAGATACGCTTCGAGTGTCTCGAGCGATTCCGGCTTCGGTAGATTGTACTTCTCGCGCAAGTCCTCACGGTACGCAATTCCCTCGGTTACATACTCGATCCAAGTTGATGGGACAGTATAGATTTTGTCATTGATTTTGACAGCATCCCACATGTCATCAGGTACATGAGCCTTCAGTGCTGGCGCTGCTGTAGGCAGCATTTCATCCAGTGCCAGGAATGCGCCCTTTTTCGCATAGGACTGATAATTGGTCCAGTCTGCCGTGAAGATCAGATCGATCGGCTGTCCGGAAGACAGCAGCAGTTTATATTTTTGATCCCAATCGGTCCATGAAGTATAGTTGAATTTCACATTGACGTTCAGATCAGCCTCCGCCAGCTTATTGATCTCGGATTCAATGACAGGCAGATCTTTGGGAGCATCCCCAAGCATGTAAAATTGAAGCGTGACTTTCTCGCCTTTGTTCTCGGATGTTCCTCCCTGCTCACTTCCTTGCGTCGATCCCCCCGAACCGTTATTACATGCGGCAAGTACCCCGGCGAACAACATCAGGGCAAGTACCAGAGACAGGTGCCGAATTGTTTTGTTACGCATACGCATCCTCCCTTTTTGTGGTGAACCTTTATATGTTAGCGCAGACTCGCCATGCTTCAGACCGGAAATGATGTCTATGGCCTGACACACAACGTGTTCACGTTCTAACCTTTCACTGCACCAATGGTGAGTCCTTTGACAAAGTAACGTTGTACAAACGGATACAGGAACAAAATCGGTCCCGTCACAATGATCGCCATCGCCATCTTGGTTGATTCCGTAGGCACATCCTGACTTAGCGTGATCCCTGTGCCAATCGCCATCTGGTCAATGAATGTAATCGTGTTCATCGTGTTGTACAGATAAAATTGCAGCTGGTACATGTCCGGGTTGTTAATGAAGAGAGACGAGGTAAACCAGTCATTCCAGTAACCCAGTGCCAGGAACAGACCTACGGTTGCGATCCCAGGCATCGCCAGTTTCAACACAATGCTGAAATAGATGCGGAAGTCATTCGCTCCATCAATTTTGGCGGACTCAATCAATTCATCCGGCACTGCCGAGCGAATGAAGTTTTTCATCAGGATAATGAGGAATGGCGTCATCAACCCCGGGAAAATCAGTACGGTGTACGTATCTGTGAGATTGAAGTAGTTCGCAAGCATAATGTACCAAGGCACAAGTCCCCCACCAAACAACGTTGTGAAGTAGATAAAAAACGAGAACGTGTTCCGATATTTAAAATCCTTACGCTGGAGCACAAATCCGGCCATCGTGATCAGGAACAATCCTAGCGTAGTCCCCACCACCGTTGTAAAGACCGTTACCCCATAAGCCTTGAGTACCTGAGTCGGGAATTTAAACACCATTTTGTAACCTTCCAGGGAAAAGTCCGTTGGAAAGAGGTGATAGCCATCCCTCACAATGGACTCGTTGCTGCTGAACGAACCGGATAAAATAAGTAGAAACGGCAACAGGCACATGATGGATAAAATGATGATGAAGCTGTAGGAAATCAGTTGAAACATGAAAGTGAATTCCGAATCTCTGAGACGAGTATTCGTTCGCGTGTGAGTATTCAATGGCGTGTTCATGATCGTTCTCCCTCCTGCCCTGCGGGCGTTCTAGAACAAGGCGTAGTCCTCATTTACTTTGCGGATAATATAGTTGACGGTCATGATCAAAATGAATCCAAACAAGGATTGATACAGACCAGCAGCCGTAGCCATCCCGATATCAAACGTTACTTTCAGTGAACGATACACATACGTATCAATAATATCTGTAGCGTTGTACAGCACTCCGTTGTTGCCGATCAGTTGATAGAACAGGTCAAACTGCCCCTTCATAATGCTGCCGAGCGAGAACAACAGCAGGATGACAAAGGTTGGCTTCAGCATCGGTACCATGATGTACCAGATCCGTTGAAAAATATTGGCCCCGTCGATTCGGGCAGCTTCATAATACTCGTCACTGATACCCATTATGGCGGCCAGATAGATGACCATGCTGTATCCAAGATTTTTCCATAGGTAAAAGATGATGATCAGGAACACCCAGATCCAGGGTGTGTTATAGATGTCGACCGGGCCGGCCTCAAAACGTTTGAGCACCGTGTTCACAAAACCCGACTCGTAGTTAAACATGTTGTAAGCGATTACACTTAATAGTACAAATGAGATGAAATACGGCAAAAACATGACGGATTGCGTAATTTTTTTGAATAACCTGCCCCGGATCTCGCTAAGCATGATCGCACAGAAGATCGCCAGACCGTTTCCTAATATAATGAAGGCGAGATTGTAACCCACGGTATTGGTTGTGAGCTTCAGCAGCATTCCGGATTGCCATAGGAACTTAAAGTTCTCCAGACCGACAAATGGACTGCCAAATAATCCGCCTTCAAAATCATACCGGGTGAACGCATAATAGATCCCGACCATCGGAAAATACGAGTTAATCAGAAAAAAGATCAGCGTGGGCAACAGCATCAGAAACATAATTTTGTTTTTGTTCAATTCTTTGAGCATGGCTCGATCCCTCCCGAATTTCTTGCGGTGCTGCGTGGTGGAGCTCTCTTTTTATTGTAGATGCTCTCTTCACTCACGGATACTGAAGCTTCCTTTCAGAAAATGAACGATTCTGCGAAATAAACTATGAACAAAATGAACGAACCATGAAATGAACAGACATCCACACACATCCGTTCACAAATATTGATATCGTGCATAGGCTAAACCTAGTGAACAATCCAGCGAAAGTTGAACTTTCTGTACTGAAAACAAGCAAAACAGCCTGTCCAGCATTGATGTAAACGCATACATAATATATAATTCAAGTTACTCTTGTTCTTCTGCTCATCCAGATATGAAGTCTAGCGTATGTATATGAAGTTCTACGTTGTTCACCCAATACAGGAGGTTCGAGGGGGAAGAAGAATGCGTAAACGTTCGGAGGACAGTCAGAAGGTCTTCACACGGATTCTGATCGGCATTATTATCAGTACCGTCGCTACCTTGCTTGTGGCTTCTTCTATTTTGTATGTCAACTATAATCGGATTGCTCTTCGCCAGGTGTATCGTACAGATATGAACAGTCTTACACAAACCAGCCGTGAAGTGGCCAAAATGACCGAGACTGCAAAATCATTGTCATATCAGATTTATCAGGACTACACCATCTCTTCATTACTGCTGTATTCCAAACCAAATATTTATGAGATTACATCAGCGATGGAGCAACTCGATAACTACCGCATGTCCCTCCCCTTTATTGAATCCATCTATGTATATAACTCTAAAAATAATGAATTCTTTATCAGCTCCAACGAGCGCAATGGGCAGCAATCCATCTCGGAGATCGACGATCAGGGAATTACAAGCATCCTCCAACGCTTCCATGACTATAAACCTTTTGTCCCCATCCCACGTACATATCAGGTCGGCTCTACTGAAGCAACAGAGGTTAACAGCTACACCTATCTCTGTTATGACACGATCAATGATAACGCGAAACTAAACTATGCTGTCATTGTTAATATCAAGGATGATTGGCTCAGTCCGAATATGAATGCTGCGGATCAACCAGGCCGGACCTTTATCGTGAATGAGGATGGAGATCTATTATCAGACTTTGGTGACCGTGCATTGATGAAAAATCTCTCCAATGAAGCTTTTATGAAGCCGATTATGCAGGATACGGAGCATTCAACTTATTTTACCGAGAAGGTCGATGGCGAAAAATCACTCATCACCTATACCGCTCCCGATGACCTGGGTTGGCGTTATGTGAGAATAACACCATATGATCTGATTACCTCAGATATACGGAGTATGCGCACACACACGGTTCTGTTTTGTGTTGGGCTTCTCTTCGCAGGTTTACTGCTCTCTTACCTTGTGTCCCGTAAACTATATCACCCTATTGATAAGGTGCTTGTTCGTTTACGTGTGATGGAAGCAGAGCGACGTGGCAGTCTTCATCTGTTACGGCAGGATTTTCTGCGAGGGGCCTTGCAGGGTCGGGAAACAGTAACTGGAGGGATGCTCGAAGAACGGATGAAGTTCTATGGTTCCTCCATTGATGTTCAGCGTGCTTCCAGACTCGTATTGCTGCGTATTGACCATTTTACCGAATTCTGCGAAACGTATCGTGATGAGACCCAGCTTGTAAAATACGCCATGATGAACATCTGCACCGAGACAGCCAACCTCCACTATAATGCGGAAGCTGTCGATATGGGCGGTGATCTGATCACGCTCATTTTTAATGAAAAAGCGGAAAACCTTAAACTTGGGCAACCTGCCCATAACCGGATCGAAGAGCTGCTGCGCATGATGCAGGCAGCTGTAATGACCCATCTGAAATGCTCCATCTCCTGTACGATCGGCACGGAAGAAGATTCATTGGAAGACAGTATTACATCCTACACCAGATCAGCAGAAGCCTCACTGCATCGTTTGTTCATGGGACCGGGCTGTCTGATCTATACCTCTGACATCATGGCTTATCACGCCAAGGAGTACGCATTCCCGGCAGGTAAGGAAAGACAGCTTGTTGATCATCTAATGACAGGTAAGACACAAGAAGCCAAACAAGTCTATGCAGACATCGTCGGAGAGACAGCCGCATATCCGTTTACCGTCTTCCAGCTAGCCTTATCCCATCTGACGATGACACTGAACCATGTACGAAATACCCTCAAGAAGAATAATCAACTCACGCTTGATTCAGTCTCGGATGGTCTAATGTTGCCTGTGAAAGAAGCGGAAGACATAAGTGAAGTGCATGAACACTTCTATCGGATGTTTGAAGAGCTTGGTTCCAAAGTCGAGGAGAAACGTACACTGAAGCACGAAGAGTTGATTCGCAAAATCAATAGCATTATTGAGCGGGACTATGCGGATCCCAATCTCTGTCTAACTTCTATTGCAGATGAGCTTAGCATGTCGCCCATCTATGTAAGCAGGCTCTACAAACAGCTCACCCTGAAGGGGCTCACGGACGTGATTAACGAAACCCGCATAGCCAAAGCTCAGCATCTGCTGGTAGAGACAGAGAATTCTGTTGCCGATATTGCCGAGAAAACCGGATTCACCAACAGTTCATACTTCTATCGCATGTTCAAAAAGTTCAATGGTGTTACACCAAACGATTATCGTCGCAAAGAATTTCATTCAGAGAATTTTTAAAATCATACCAGACGTGAGTTTATGGAGCATTGCACATTGATTATTAATGAAAAAAAGAGCGACCTGTGAGAATGAATCATTCACCTCATGTGTCGCTCTTCTTTAATAAGTTTAAGTTAGATTTCGATTTTATCCCTGTTCCTGATCTTCACCAGACTCATCTGTTGCTTCGCGGACTTTATACTTGTCCAGACGTGTCTGCTGATACTCACGCAGTGCCTCTTCACCCACAATCACTTCAACCCGGTGAATGTTCATGCCTTTACCCATGAATTTCTGCTCGTACTCGGTCATCACATGTTCTTCATTCAAACCATCACGATGCAGATTCAAAGAAATATTGGTCATTTGCAGGCCGAAGTCGGCAATGGCGTTGAGTGAGAAATCAAACAGCGTCTCCGAATCGGTTTTGAAATGAATCTGTCCTTTGGGATTAAGCAATTCCGTGTATTTCTTCAGGAAGCGCGGGTGCGTCAACCGACGACGTGCATGCTTTGCTTTTGGCCAAGGATCACTGAAATTCAAATAAATGCGCTCCAGTTCTTCCGGTTCAAAAACTTCTTCGATCTGTTCAATATTCGCCAGCGCAAGCTTGAGGTTCGGTGGTGTCTCCACATCGGCCTGACTCCATGCATTACGAGCTTTCTCACTGGCACGACGCACCAGTTCATCATACATATCAATACCGATGAAATTAAATTCCGGATATTTATAACTCATTTGGCTGATAAATTGACCTTTACCCATACCAAATTCGACGAAGATCGGATGGTCATTGCCAAAAAGTTCAGACCATCTTCCTTTATGTTGCTTGGGGTCCAGTACAACAAGATCAACTTGTTGCTCCAGATTTTCTCGTATCCCTTTTCTGCCACGTAAACGCATTTTATTCCTCCGTTTGTCCCATACTTGTCTCAGACTTATTTTGCCGAAGAACTGGCAAATTGTAAAGAGCAATGAAAAGGGAATCTTCGGATCTGCCACTTTGGGCAAATCTCAAAGATTCCCTCTTCGATTTATTTGGAATTGGGGTCCAACTACTTTAGTAGTTCATAGTCTACCTTATCTTGGTGTGAAAAATCAAATGTCTTTTCGAAAGCATCGCGAACTTTTTGTCTTGCAGCCGCTTTCACTTTCGGATTTCCATTAAAACGAACACCTGTTAAAGCCAGTGCTTCTTCTGCCGTCAGTTCAACAGACACATGATTCAATTCTTTGTTTTTAACTTGGGAATTCATTCATATCACCTCACGGTATAGTATGGTCCATGACGTCAATCTTGATTCAAATGCTATGATGAATAATACCCACTAGATGGTGTCTGACGCTGATTTAAATATAACATAAGGTGTAAACTATAGCAAGCAGAAAACCTTGATTTTACGGCCTATTTTTGCGTTTCTGTTCCCTTTTTTTTCAGTTTTTTGATACAATGATAAATGTTCATGAAGATACCTAAAATCACTATCGAGCGTCATTGACGGAAATCGCATAGCGCTTCTATTTTTGTTCACGTATGATTACTGTAATTCGACTGCCAAAGGAGTAGCCTTAAAATGAATGCACCTGCATTACAGCCCCCACTATTGTGGGGAGATAAACGGTTCCATACCTGGAATTATGAGATGCGAGATCAATTTAACAACAAGGTTTTCAAAGTGATGCTGGATGCCGGATTCACCTGTCCCAACCGGGACGGTTCCATTGCCAAAGGTGGTTGCACCTTCTGCAGTGCGCGTGGATCAGGCGATTTTGCCGGCAGCAGACGTGAAGATCTGGTCACCCAATTCAATACGATTCGAGATAAACAGCACCTCAAGTGGCCTAAAGCCCATTATATTGGCTATTTCCAAGCCTATACGAACACGTACGCTCCAGTTGAGGAGCTACGCGAATATTTTGAAGAAATTCTAGAGCAGCCCGGTGTTGTTGGTTTGTCCATCGCCACACGTCCGGATTGTTTGCCAGACGACGTTGTTGATTATTTGGCTGAACTGAACGAGCGCACTTATCTGTGGGTTGAGATGGGACTTCAAACGATCCATGATTCCACATCAACATTGATTAATCGGGCGCACGATACGAAGTGTTACGAAGAAGCAGTTGAGAAATTGCGCAAACGGAATATACGTGTATGCACACATATCATATATGGTCTGCCTCAAGAGACGCATGAGATGATGCTGGACACTGGACGAGCAGTCGCCAATATGGATGTACAGGGAATCAAGATTCACCTGTTACATCTCATGCGCAAAACACCGATGGTGAAGCAATACGAAGCGGGTCTTTTACGTTTTCTGGAACAGGACGAGTATATCAAGCTGATCGTAGATACACTGGAGATGCTTCCACCGGAAATGATCGTACACCGTCTTACAGGCGACGCACCGCGTGGTCTGCTGATTGGACCGATGTGGTCCATGAACAAATGGGAAGTATTGAACTCCATTGATCGTGAGCTGCGAGAGCGGAATTCCTGGCAAGGTAAGTATTGGAGGCGAGCATAGATGGGCTTTCTTTCGGTTCTCAGCTGTGCTCATCAGTGGATTGCTGCCCGTCTGCAGCCTGGTGATCTAGCCATAGATGCAACGGTTGGTACAGGAGCAGACACGCTGTTTTTGGCACAACAAGTAGGTAGGCGGGGTCAAGTCATAGGATTTGATATTCAAAGTGAAGCACTTACGCTGGCACAGGCCCGGATTCGAAAACAAAACGACGAAGCCAAGCTCGGCTCCATCTCCATGCTTCAACTAAGCCATCATCGCATGGCAGAAGCGGTGCCTGAGTCATGGCCTGGTGCGGTTGGTGCGGTCATGTTCAATCTGGGGTATCTGCCTTCAGAAAGTGCAGATTCCTCCATCATCACCGAGACTGACAGCACGATTGCTGCACTCGAGGCTGCACTCGCTTTATTACGTCCTCGCGGAATTATTACGGTTGTGCTCTACCCCGGTCATGACGGAGGCGCAGAGGAAGCATCAGCCGTATTGGAATGGTCCTCTGCCCTGCCGGTGGAACAGGTACAGGTTGTGATGTATCGCCAATTGCAGCGAGAAACTTCTCCTTTTCTGATCGGAATCGAGAAAAAATAATTTCCTTTGTTCACCAAATACAATAAACTAGACACAATCGCAAGGCGAGCTATAAGCAGCTTTTTCTTACTGCGATCTGTGTTCTACATCTACATATGCAAACGTATTCACTTGTTTGCTCATGGCGACTCCATGCCCATGACTGATTAAAGCGATCCACCATTTCATATACTAGAGGAGAGATTACTGATGTCTACACCATACCCATTACAATTCCAACCTGAATTCAAAGAACGTGTGTGGGGCGGTCGTGCGCTCGAGCAATTCGGCCTTACGCCCCCTGAAGGACATATCGGAGAAGGATGGATGATTGCGGATCATCCAAACGGTACAACCAGGGTATTAAATGGAGCACTTGCTGGCAAGGGTCTGGATGAAGTTCGTGAACAACTGGGCACCGAGTGGCTTGGAACCAAAGGTGTCTCTGAAAAAGGCGGACGTTTCCCCCTACTGATTAAGCTGCTTGACTGCAACGATGACCTGTCCGTTCAGGTTCATCCAACAGACGAGTATGAGGCACTGCCTCCTGGCGAGCTTGGCAAAACAGAAATGTGGTATGTACTCGACGCAAAACCGGGCGCACACATCATCTACGGGTTGAATGAAGGCGTTGATCGGGCAACATTAAAAGAAGCATTGGAAAACGGCACGGTGATGGATACCCTTCGTCAGGTACCTGTGGAAGCTGGTGATACGTTCTTTATCCCTGCCGGAACCGTACATGCGCTCTGTGCGGGTGTTGTTGTCGCCGAGATTCAGCAAAACTCGGATACGACGTACCGGATATACGATTACAATCGTCCTGGACTGGATGGCAAACCACGTGAGTTGCATGTTGAAGACTCATTAAATGTCACCGCCTATGAGGGCGCAGGTGCCTCAACGATGAAAACAAATAACGCGACTCCTGGTGAATGGCTCAAGCTTGCGGAATGCCCTTATTTTGTGGTGGAAAAAGGGATTGTGACTGAACGGTGGGAACTCTCCACCAATCCTGACAGCTTCACGATTCTCGTTGTCTGTGAAGGAGAAGGAACTTTGGAGTGGGCACATGCCAAAACAGACAGCATTGAATTAAAGGCCGGACAATGTTACCTGTTGCCAGCCAATCTGGGGTCTTATACTTTGAACGGAAATACCACTGTTCTTCGCTCTTATTTGCCATAAATCAAGCTTATATGTAACCTGTGAAGGAGGAATTACACGAGATGCAGGAATCTACCTTTGCCTTGGTCGCTAGTGAAGGTACCCGTATTCATGTGTACCGCTGGCTTCCCGATCCGGAATGCAACGTTAAAGGTGTAGTGCAAATTGCACATGGCATGGGCGAGACGGCAGCCCGATACGCGGAATTTGCAGGCGTTCTTACCCAAGATGGCTATGCGGTCTATGCTAATGACCATCGGGGTCATGGCAAAACTGTGGAGAATGCCAAGTTACTCGGTAATGCTGGTGTCGATGCCTTCCGCTGGATGGCAAGTGATATGATTAATCTGGGCGAAGTAGCCGCCAAGGAGAACCCAGGAGTGCCCCTGTTTCTCATGGGACATAGCATGGGCTCATTTTTGGTACAACATCTTATGTACGCTGGTCATGAGCAGTATCATGGCTTTATTTTATCCGGGACAAACGGCAGACGCGGTCTGCTCCGGTTTGGAGAGAAGCTCGCCTTCTTGCAATGCGGCATTCAAGGGGCTACTCATCCCAGCATGCTGCTTAACGCAATTGTATTTGGTGGATTTAACCGCTCTTTCCGCCCTGCGACGACACCGTTTGATTGGTTGTCACGGGACGCACAAGAGGTTCAACGATTCATCGATGATCCCATGTGCGGAGCAGTCTGTACAGCAGGCTTTTTCCGCGATTTCTTCAAATTGCTGCTCGAAGTTCATCTTCCACACAATATGGAGCGCATCCCCAAACACAAACCCGTATATCTGTTCTCAGGTGAGAAAGACCCTGTCGGACTTCATGGCAAAGGTGTTCTTAATCTGGTCTCCCAGTATAAGAAGCTTCATCTGGAGAATATTGAGTATCGCCTGTATCCGGGTGGGCGCCACGAAATGCTGCATGAGATCAACCGAACAGAAGTGGCTCAGCACGTTGTAGACTGGCTAGAGCGGAATACCCCTGGCTCGAATACACACCCTAGTCCGGTGAACCCTACTGAAACCGCTGACTCTATATAATAGAGTCAGCGACAACATACCAAGAGAAAAAGCAAAAAAAACCCCTGAATCGGATGTACAGCTTACGCTGCACTCCAGTTCAGGGGTTTTCTTGTTAAGCGATATGAATAATAGCCATGATCATACGTAATGGATTAACCTTCAATTAACAGAGATTCCGGGTCTTCAAGCAGTTCTTTCACGGTCACGAGGAAACGTACAGCCTCACTACCGTCGATAATCCGGTGATCGTAGGACAACGCGATGTACATCATTGGACGGTTCTCCATCCGTTCTGCATCAATTGCCACTGGACGAAGCTGGATCTTGTGCATCCCCAGAATACCCACTTGAGGTGTATTCAGAATTGGCGTAGACAACAAGGAACCAAATGTTCCACCATTGGTGATCGTGAACGTTCCACCTTGCAGATCAGATAACGCCAGCGTGTTGGAACGAGCTTTGGATGCCAGGTCCGCAATACTCTTCTCGATCTCGGCAAAGCCCAGACGATCGGCATCACGTACAACCGGTACAACCAGTCCTTCCTTCGCAGATACGGCAATGCCGATATCATAATACTTTTTGAGCACAACATCTTCGCCATCGATCTCTGCGTTGATTGTAGGGAATTTTTTCAGAGCCCCCACAACCGCTTTGGTGAAGAAGGACATGAAGCCCAGGTTAATCTCATGTTTCTCTTTAAACTTGTCCTTACGGCGTTTACGTACATCCATGATCGCAGACATATCAACTTCATTAAACGTAGTCAACATGGCTGCTGTCTGCTGAGCCTCTACCAGACGTTTGGCAATGGTCGCACGGCGGCGAGACATCCGCTGACGCTCCACTGGTTTGGTATAGGTAGAACTTCCAGCTGCCGGAGCACTTGGTGCTGCTGGCGCTTTACTCGCAGGTGGAGCAGCAGGAGCAGGCGCCTGATTGTTATGGCTCTTCACATCATCCTGGTATACCCGTCCAATCGGATCTTTGCTCTGAACCTGATCCAACTCGATACCACGTTCACGTGCAAGTTTACGGGCAGACGGTGAAGCCGTCTTGGCACTATCGGATGACTCCGGTGCTGCCGCAACAGGTGCTGGTGGTGGTGTTGGAGCTTCAGGTGCAGGAGTAACGGCCTTTTTCTCTTCAGCTGCTGGTTCGGAAGCGGGTGCACCGCTTCCTCCTCCAGAACCAGCTGAGAGTGTACCGATCGTTTCACCGATCTCGACCGTCTCTCCTTCCTGACGAATGATCTTCTCCAGCACGCCACTTTCTTCTGCGCTGATCTCAATATTTACTTTATCCGTTTCCAGTTCAAGAAGCACATCACCCTGATTAACGGTATCCCCTTCTTTAACCATCCATCTGGATACAGTTCCCTCAGTTATTGACTCACCCATTGCAGGTACTTTAATTTCACTCACAGCTGTTACCTCCCCAGTGGAATATTATTCTTCGTCGTTTGTTTCAACGCAGATGTAATAATCTGTTGCTGTTCCATACTATGCACAAGCTGATAACCGCTGGAAGGACTTGCGTGTTCCGGGCGACCTTCGTATCTAACGGTTGTGCCTTCCGGGGCAACTTCACGAAGACGAGGCTCCATGTAAGTCCAGGCACCCATATTTTTGTTTTCTTCTTGTACCCATACCAGTTCTTTTACATTGCTGAAACGTGCAAGGATACGTTTGATCTCTTCTGCCGGGAACGGATATAACTGTTCCACTCGAATGATGTGAAGCCATGACCAATCTGCTTTATCTTTTTCAAAAGCATCTTCCAGGTCAATGGCAATCTTGCCACTGCACAAAATAATGCGCTCTACGCGATCAGGCTGCGTACTCAGCCCGGCTTGCTCAAGCACAGGCTCAAACTTGCCTTCACTGAATTCGACTGCTGGTGATGCAACACGCGGATTCCGAATGAGACTTTTCGGTGACATCATCACAAGTGGTCGAGCATCCTCCGTTTCAGTCAACGAGGCTTGACGACGCAATAAGTGGAAATACTGCGAAGCACTCGACAAGTTGGCAACCGTCATATTGTCTTCTGCGCACAGCTGAAGGAAACGTTCAAGACGAGCACTTGTATGCTCAGGTCCCTGACCCTCATTCGCATGTGGCAACAACATCACCAAACTGGACTTCTGAGACCACTTGGCGCGGCCGGATGATACAAACTGGTCAAAAATAACCTGTGCACAGTTGGCAAAGTCACCGAATTGAGCTTCCCAGATGACCAGTGTATCGGGTGAATATACGTTATATCCGTATTCGAATCCAACAACGGATTCTTCAGACAACGGACTGTTATAGATTGCAAAAGATGCTCTTGCCTGTGGCAAGTGATGCAATGGGCAGAACTTTGCTCCATTCTCCGAATCATGCAACACCAGATTCCGATGAGCGAATGTAGCACGCTCGGCATCCTGTCCACTGATCCGAATTGGCTTGCCATCTGCCAGAATGGTTGCAAATGCGAGTGTCTCTGCAAGACTCCAATCCACTTTTTCCCCTTCGTTCAGGGAAGTGCTCCGGCGTTGCAAAATCCGCTGTAACTTCGGATACACATTGAAGTTCTCTGGCCATTTCAGCAAATCGGCATTAATGCTGCGAAGATTCTCCAGTGGTACCGCAGTAGGCGTAATTGTAACAGCCTCCGGCTCACTGATTTTCCGTTGATAATATTCATGTACTTCATTTTTCTTCATCTGGTCATAAGCTTCTTTTAATTTGTTCGTTACTCCATCGCGAATGCTCGTAATGGATGCATCATCGATAACTGAATCCTGCTTCAACTGATCCTGATACAAGTGGCTTACCGTTGGATGGTTTTTCACCTTGTCATAAACGATAGGTTGAGTTGTTTCGGGATCATCGGTCTCATTATGGCCGTAACGACGGTAACCGATCAAGTCGATCAGGAAATCCTTTTTGAAACGATTGCGATACTCTGCTGCCATACGAATGGCTGCAATACAAGCTTCCGGATTGTCCGCATTCACGTGTACAATCGGAATTTCGTACCCTTTAGCAAGGTCACTTGCGTAGTACGTTGAACGGGAATCACCGCTATCTGTCGTGAAGCCCAGACGATTGTTGACGATAATATGGATGGTTCCACCATTCTGATATCCTGGCAAAGCTTTGAAGTTAAGCGTCTCTGCAACGATCCCTTCTCCAGGGAATGCGGCATCACCGTGCATCAAAATGGTAGCTGCCTTCGTCACGTCCTGCTTTGGATATCCAGGGTCACGACGGTCATCCTGAGCCGCACGAGCAAACCCTTGTACAACCGGATTAACGTATTCCAGATGGCTCGGGTTATTCGCCAGAGTAAGGCGGGCCTGCACAGTTTCCCCGTCTTTTACAAAACGGTTGGCACCCATATGATATTTGACATCCCCCGTCCAACCGTAGTTGATTCCAGTCGAACCCTCCGATGGAACCAAATCTTTGTTCGGGGCATGATGAAATTCAGAGAAAATTTTGCTGTACGGTTTGCCCAAAACATGAGCCAGTACATTTAAGCGTCCACGGTGGGCCATACCCATCAGAATGTGGCTTGATCCGGCTTCTGCCATGATGCGAACAGCTTCATCCAGCATCGGCACAAGCACATCGTTACCTTCGATGGAGAAACGTTTCTGTCCAACAAATGTTTTGTGAAGATAATCTTCAAATTGCTCGACTTCAACCAACCGTTCCAGCAAAGCCTTACGTTCTTTCGGCGTAAGCGGAGCTGGTGAAGTACGGGATTCCGCACGACGATTCAGCCAGTCACGTTCTTGAACTTCGTGCACATGACTGAATTCATAGGCCATAGGTCCAGTGTATATCTGACGCAAACGTTGGATTGCATCCCAACCGTTTGCGGTCTGTCCATCTGCACCTTCCCAGATCAGGGAAGCGGGCAAAGCTTTCAGATCTTCTTCGTTTAATTCAAAATGCTGAGGTTCCAGCAAAGATGTATCTGTATCTTCACTGATTCCAAGCGGATCTATATCTGCAGCAAGATGACCATAGGTACGGATGTTCCATACCAGCTTACCCGCTGTAACCGCTTTCTGTAATAATTGAATGTCTACGTTCCCGGAAGCCGATTGGGCGTTGCCGGAATTCGAGGTTGTGCGTGCATCCTTGCCAGACATCGGCGGTGCACCCCATTGTTCAAAAAGTTCACGATAGGCCGGTGTAACCGAACCAGGGTCTTGAGCAAATAATTCATATTGTTCCTGTACGTATCCCATATTGGGGCCATAATAACTTTCCCAGGGCTTCTTGTTGCCTTCCACGATCGTCATCGACGTTCCCTCCGTCTTGATTTAGTCATAAGTTTTTGACGGAAATCATTGACTAAGCCGTAATTTGCGTTCGTTCAACATTTTAAGCTAAATTTTTCATGAAGTCCAATAATCGTGCTGTTGGTGGTAGTAACGTTAGTCCGACGCTCCCGTCAAGGTTTGTCTGCGTTTTCAAAATCAAAGTAAAACAATGATTGTATATACCGTCGCACAGATGTCGAATACTGTCCTGATCCGTTCGAAGGTTCCACTTTCTCCTCTTCTTCAAGTGAAGTCCATGTTCTAATATCTATTCTATAAACTTTTACGCTCAGGAGCATTTCCTATTTTTAGCTCAATTGATGCATAAATTAGATGAATCGAATAAATCGAGCAATTTGGATAGAACAACGAACGCTGAATTACAACAAAATAGGCATACGATCTCCCATTTTACCTCCTTAATTGAATTGTGGTCCATTATGTTCAAAAACAAACCGTCCAGTTAAACATTAACCAATTGACATCACATTCAACAAATATTTGGGGGATTCTTCAGGAGACCAACTGAAAAAAGCTAGCCCAGACATGAAATATCCGAGCAGCTTCTTATTCAGAAAGATTGAGTTATCAATATAGTTGACGATGGCATAAAGCTGTACTTTCTGTACTTTGACTAATCGTATACGCTGCAAACGGCGTTAGGGAAAGATTTCTAACTTGCTCCAGTGTAAACCAGTCTGCGCCGAGCGAATCTTCGCCATCAGGTTCTTTTTTGATCTGATCCGGCTGACTGGCTGCGGTCAAAATGACATCATACAACATCCCAATATGGTGCAGCTCTTCCGGCTCACCTTGATGCACCCATTCCACAACCCTAGACTCCGCAGAAAAAATCATTAAATGTAGATGGGTCAGGCCCGTCTCTTCTTCAATCTCACGATGAAGAGCTGCCTCTGGCTTCTCACCAAACTCCAGCCTTCCGCCCGGTAAATCCCATTGCCCCTGATATGCTCCCCGTGCCTTATGAATCAACAGGATTTTTTGCTCCCAAGTGATCAAGCCATATACGCCAATATGTGTATAACGATTCACTTAAGGGTTCTTCCTTTCGTTTTCATCCTCTATAACAGCATCCAGATCTATGGCCAAACGGACCATATCCACACAACGGATACCATCCTCTATAATCTCTTCCTCATAGTGCCTCACAAAGAAGTCACGATCAACCCCGATAATGCGGAAACCGCAACGTTGATATAACTTCAATTGATGAAAGCTGGAATTGCCCGTCCCAATCTCGAGAATCCGGCAGCCCAATCTACGTGCAGCTTCCATCGCTTCCTTAATCATATGTTTGCCTACACCTTGTCCCTGCAGTTCTTCCTGTACGGCAATATTAACAATCTCCGCAGTCTCCGGACGAGTCTTGAGCAACACGAACTCCCCAACCATCTCTCCTTCATACTCGGCAATAAAACAAACACCCCGACTCAGGTACTCATCAACAATTGCTTTTGAAGGATCAGCCATCAATAAAAGTTCGTAGGGTCTCTCTTCTTCCCAGTCCAAAATCCGGAACGACAATTTCATGCCAATCTCCACCTTTTCATCGTACAATATTCATTTACGTCCTGTTTGCAGAAGCCTATGTATGGCAAATCCACAAATATATCATTCTTCATTTCAACAAACTAGTTTACTATTTTTATCCTAACCCAAGCTTAAATGCTCATGGATTAATTTCCATTCCCCATCAAGCTCAGCAACAAATACATTCGTGGCCCGACCCTTTCCACAAGCAGGCTCTCCCTGATAAATTCCTTTCCAGTGGTAGGTATAGATACAAACGGCCTGCTCTTTGCTAGTCGTAATCCACTTAACATCTTCAGCACGATACACTTCTTCCTTGACTGTCTCCCAAGCGTTCTCAAAATAAGCCCGAATTTCGTTAGGGGTAGTACAGGACGTTCCCGTAAACCAATATACGGCATTTGGCGATAACCATTTACTGACTTCATCAAACTGATGTGTATTCGTCGCCGCAATGTATCCTTGCAGGGCATGCTGGTATCCCATGATTTTTCCTCCTTCTGACGTGTTATCTTATCGGATCTCACTCTGTTCAAGAACGGAGTCGCTATACACCATAAATGTCTCTTGCAGCGTACGTCCGGATGACTTCTCCCAGATCACACTCCGCTCAAACGTACCATTTTGGAAAAAACGCGGGAGACGTTCAGCGAACCAGTCCTGCATAGGTAGCTCAAACACCCGCTTCATAGGCACCCATAACAGTTCGCCTTCGGGGGGATCTTGCAATAATTGACCCTCGAATGAAGTTGCCAGATAGTTAAATACCATGTATCGTAGCCCTTGTTGAGGATCACAGAACTCATCGAGTCCTTTATACGTAATCTCATTAACAGCCAAACCCGTCTCCTCCAGAACCTCCCGCACGGCACCATCCACGATACTCTCGGGAAAGTCCACCTTCCCCCCAGGAGCGATGTATCCCGGAAATCCTTTGCGATCCGGCCGATTCATCAGTAACACCTGATCATTCATTTTGTCCCATACCATACACATCGTTAATATCTCTATTCTGGTGTTCATATTTGTTCTTCCTCCTGCTAATGTGCGCTTCTCTGCTGTACACTAACATTTCTGGGAATAACCTGTGTTTTCCTTCTTTATTCCCACTCTGAAATATGCATACGAAAGGCGGACACCCTGTACATCAGAAGCCCGCCTGTTTTGTTATATTCTATGCTGCTCATTCCTCAAGCTTGGATTTCCATTTCTCAGTTCGATTCCGTAATTAACACCCGGCGTTCCTTCCACTCAGCCCGGCGATAAGCCTGTTGCATACCAAATTTGCGGATACTTGCCTTCGGCACCGATTTGTAAGGCAAAACGACCGTAAAGTCTTCATCAAACGGGAAAAAAGACAGTCCTACTTTTTCATTGGATAACCACTCTGCCTGAATCGGTTGTCTGGAACAGGCATCAAACGTGCAACTAAGCCCTTCTGCAAAAAAATCATAACGCGCAGCAGGTGTTCCAGGTTCTTCCATACAGAGAAATAAACTGAGCTGATCACAGAAAAGCATGATCTCCACATCACTTTGCAGCCTCTGTTTCAGTGCATCAGCATCACCACCAAGCTGTTTCTCCCAATCCAGCTGACGTTCATGTTCTTGCTGCAGATACTCTCGGATGTCTTCATCATCCTGCGCATTGGCACCCAGATTTTTCTGAAACAGCTCCGTATACATCAAACTGCACAATAATCCGGCGTAGAGGTTTTTCTGACGAACTTCTTCAATGCCTTTATGGTAGAATACAAAACGCGGACGCAATGGAAAGTCACGAAACGAATACGGCGATTGACTGTAATCATTCCAGAACGGAGACGAGTCCAGTTCGATCCAACCCCGGTCATGTTCTCTGGCCGCTAGAATCAATTCATCCCGATGCGCAGGATCGGCTAATAATTCATTTTTCCAGTGGGAAGCCATCTCTCCGACTACTAATCCATGCTCATGCTGTGCGGTCAAAACAAAATCATGCTCTCTCTCATATATGATCATTTGCTGTCACCCTTCCGCATGGTATACGTTGACTTTAACATAAATTGGGTTAAACTTTCCTATAAGTAAGTTGATTTTCGCTCCGTTTGGACGTAAAGCGATATGGAATGGTCAAATGTAAAGGTGTTGTCAGTTTCCTGAAATTTGGTACACTAAAGGTTGTGTCCACAATTATATTACATACAGAAAGCGGGATCTCATGAATTTATACTCTCCTTACATCGAGTTTAACCGCAAGGAATGGGCTGAACTTAAAGAACATCAGACCACTCTTCCACTGACGGAAGCCGAATTAGAACAGTTAAAGGGATTGAATGAAGAGGTATCGATTCAAGAAGTTGAAGATATATATTTGCCTCTGACCCACTTTATTGACCTATATGCAAGAGTTTCACGAGAGCTGAATCGACTGACGGCCTCCTTTATGAAAAAAGAAGCTCTCCCCACCCCCTACATCATTGGAATCGGGGGAAGTGTTGCCGTGGGCAAAAGTACAGCGGCCCGCTTGCTGCAGGCACTGCTCGCCAGAGGTAAGAACAGCCCGAAGGTTGACCTTGTCACCACCGACGGTTTCTTATATCCCAACGCCGTCCTTCAAGAGAAGGGCATCATGAATCGCAAGGGATTCCCGGAAAGCTATGATATCAAATCCCTGATTCAATTCATGGGCGATGTGAAATCAGGCAAGCCCGAAGTGAAAGCACCGGTGTACTCTCATCTCGCCTACGATGTCATTCAAGGGGAAGAGAAGCAGATCTGTCAACCGGATATTCTCATTATTGAAGGTATCAATGTACTCCAGATCAAAAAAGAAACACCTCTGCTTGTCAGTGATTTCTTCGATTTTTCCATCTACATCGATGCGGAAGAAGAGCATATCAGACACTGGTACGTTGAGCGTTTCAAGCTGCTGCG
The DNA here is from genome assembly GCF_050990605.1 of Paenibacillus amylolyticus. GTDB lineage: Bacteria > Bacillota > Bacilli > Paenibacillales > Paenibacillaceae > Paenibacillus > Paenibacillus amylolyticus_H. The sequence continues at coordinate 1,686,308 of NZ_CP158832.1, read as the reverse complement.
CAATACAGCGTTCCAGAACACGAATTCCTTCTTCCACCAACGCTTCGCCAATATTGATGAAGAAGAAACCGTGCGTACCGCCAACCAGATCTGGCAGGATATCAATGCGAAAAACCTGCATGAAAACATTTTGCCAACCAAAGGGCGTGCCAGACTGATTCTGAAAAAGGAAGCTGATCACTCCATTGGGCAGATTCAATTGCGCAAACTCTAGACAACAAGCGTGCACACCTTGATGTTGTATCTAATTACCCTGAAAAGGAGAGAAAAACACATTGCAAACCCTGATTATACTCGGCAGTATTATGATGTTCCTGGCTGTTGCTTTGGGTGCCTTTGGCGCACACGCGCTCAAGCGCAAATTATCCGCGGACATGATCAAAATCTATGAAACCGGCGTTCAATATCACCTTATCCACGGACTTGGGATCATTCTGATCGGCCTGTTGGCAGACCGTCTCGAATCCTCTTCACTCGTCATGCTTGCCGGATGGCTGCTGTTCGCCGGGATCATCCTGTTCTCGGGCAGTCTGTACGCTTTAAGTGTAACGGGGGTTCGCAAATTGGGAGCCATTACCCCACTTGGCGGAGTCGCATTTTTGGCTGGATGGGTTATGATCATAATTGCCGCATTGTAATATGCCTTGGATAACCGAAAAGAGTGTTCTGGCTGATATACTATCGCTGGAGCACTCTTTTGTTGTTCAATCCGTCCAAATTCTTCGGATGGTGGGCAATCCTGCATCTGACCGTTGCCTCTCCAGTACATACACATCCGGGTTGGAAAGATTGGCCCACTCTTCATAGCCAAAGGATGGTTCATACTCCCGAATAAGCAGTGATAACAAGTTCCCATGTGTAACCACGGCCCCGTGCTGTTCCGGTCTGCTCCACAACTCTTCCAGGAGTGCCAGCCCCCTTGCAGCCGCGTTTCTCGAAGATTCCCCGCCCTCTTCCACCCAATCCACATCATCGTATGTACGTTTCAGTACATCCATCCAGTTAGGCAGATCGAGAGAGCTAAGCACCCTCTCCTGGAGACGTTCATCCGTATGTATATGTTGCAGCGTTGCTATGCCCAGTGGCATAGCGGTCTGAACAGCCCTTTTCCAAGGACTGGAGACAATATACGTTATGGAATGATGAGCCAAGATATCTGCAAGTTTTTCGGCCTGCCTGTTCCCTTCATCTGTAAGCTCTGCATGGGGTTCCTGCCCTGTGGCCTTGGCGTGACGGATAAGGTAAATGGACTGCATAGCTATCACCTCCTATGGTGTAACCTACATGGAGTTCTTCTTAAGATATTGGAGTGCAATGTACATCTTCTCCTGCTCTTCTAGTCGGCCTGATGAACTGAGGAAAGTGACCTGTTCTCCTGTTCTGTCTCCATGCTGAGCCACCAGTCCAAGCCGCTGCTTCAGATGGTTCACCGTGCCTGTACTACCATCAATAATCTGTATGTGATCTGGCAGAACCGTGCGCAGAATGGACGTATAGTATGGATAATGCGTGCAACCAAGCACCACTGTACCATACATATGAAGATCGAGATCTGCCAGCTTGAACCGGAAATAATCAGCGATTTTGCTCGGATCAAAATCCAGCCGTTCACACCATTCCACAAGTTCCGGCAGCGCAATGGAATCCACGCTGTGGTGATCATCAACACGCGATACCAGTTCGTTATACTTGGTTTGGCTCAAGGTGAGGGCCGTGGCAAATACAAGCACTCTCTTTCCACTATCCCGATTCATCTCCACGGCTGGTTTCACCGCAGGTTCCATGCCAATGATCGGGATATCGTACTTGGCTCGCAGATCCTTCACAGCCAGACTTGTTGCTGTATTACAAGCAATCACGATTGCCTGGACATCCTGCTGAACGATGGCTTCCACACAATCAAAAATATGTCCTCTAACCTCATCCGCAGACTTGGTTCCATACGGGACATGCAATGTATCTGCATAATACAGAAATTGTTCTTCCGGAAACTGTTGTAATGCCTTATGCAACACGGTTAACCCACCGATGCCTGAATCAAAAAAAGCAATTTTCTTATTCAAGGATTTCACCTCTATAATGTATTCTTTCGGGTTCCAAGAACCTCTCAATGCTGCTCATGCTGACTGGAGGTGAGGTTTGTACTTCCGGCTCATCACACACTACAGTGCTTGACGACTTGCGGGAATCATTCCGGTTACGGATCGTTCTTCTGATCGCTGTTGTCTCCAAATTGTCTTGAATAAACTTATAGATGTATAAATTCGGAGACAAAGGCGAACGCTATCGCTTCTTCAGAATCGATTCCGTCCCCTCCATTATTTCCACTAAGTCAGATACTATGGATGATGATGAACCATTATTCTATGTTCATTTTATATTGCCTGAGCCAGTCCTTGCCACTATGCCACGCCTCTACAGGGTTATGCTCTCCAAGCAGTTCAGTACTTGCCTGAGCCATAATCCATTCCTTAAGACCATTATCCGGACTGGATTCGAGCTGCCGTAACAGGAGAAGCAGTCCCGCCTCACCCGTATTCAGGATGTCCTCGTAAGCCTCCGGGTTACCAGCAATATAATCATTGGGATTACTGCTGATCAGGAGGACAGGGTCGCTAACCATCTGCTGCAGGTTGCTTTCAATGGTTGCTGATAATACTTGTTCATCCGTCTGAGTCGAACACGCGGCTACCGTCAGTGCAGTACATAAGGACAACAAGATCAGAATCCGTCTTCTGCGATTCACTGTACCACTCCTTTCAACAACGAATTAACGCAACCGGAAGGTGTCTGATCTAATTCAACAATCCATAACATCTCCCTCGCGTGATTGCCTGAGCATTCAAACGAATTCACCGCATGGGTGATAAATTCAGCAAAGCTAACATCATAATTATACTCTTTTCGATAAATACGGATATGCGCTTCAATGACATACTGCAGATCCTTTTGTACGAAAGTGCGGATCATCAGACATCACTACCTTTCATCAACCCCACAGTTGTGATACTGAAATCCACACCGAACTGAATTAATCCCAGTTTACGGGCAACTTGCTGTGAAGCGAGATTATCCCACGAAGTACTGTAGATCGGCAGGTGTCCACGCTCCTTGACATAATGCTGCCAGCACTTTACCGTCTCCGCTGCATACCCACGTCCCCTATAACCAGGTGCTGTATACAGACTCGCTTCCGCCCCATGATCGGAAAGCCTCGCGGAGCAGCACACTGCCACAGCAGAATCAACAATAACATAAGTGGCAACAGGCCATTTGTCGTGCAAGTGATCTGTTAATTCAGGGAAATGCTCTGCCAGCAAGTAACGCTGCTCCTGACCAATCAACTGAACCTTCTGATTCCATTCGTCAGATATCTCAGGAAAAGCATAGGCGGGTCCCATCCACACACGGTTAACTGGCTCAAAGGTTTCCACCTTGCGAATCAGTTTCGGAATATCCAATGGGAGCTCGCAATCCTTCCCCAACTCATCCACTAGCTCCGACGATAACTGCTCATGGTAATAGATGAGTGAACCGGCAGAAGCCATCCCAATAAAAATGGCTGGTGCCTGCCCACCACCCGGTTCGTTAATGCTTACTAGACGCTGCTGCTCGTTCATTGTATATAAGGTGCTCGCCTGTATTTTCAACATCTCCATAGGTGACAGGTTTGATTGCGTAACCATAATTATAACGTTAACCTTTGCAATAATCGTTTGCCTTCACTGCCTTTACCAGCTTCCTGCAGCTCTTTGTATGGTCCTGACATGGCATATCTGCACATCGTCTGCACCCCCTTAATAATTTCCATTATACGGGATTTCACTTGTACATACGAATCGATTTTGCATAATTGCGAATAAATCGCACACGCCACTCCTTACCTTTGTACCGCAGCTTGTTTCCATGCCTCACCGAGTTCTGCAATCGTTTCATACCGCTGGGACCGATCAGCATTCACCGCACGAATCACAACTTGATATAAAGCCTCTCCGGCATCCCATCTACCATATGAACGGTCTTTCTCCCCGCCCAGCAGCGCGAACGCCATGGCTCCCATATTGAATACATTGGTAACCGCATCTATGGGTGCACCCAGCTCAAATTCCTCCGGAGACATAAAGCGGGAAGATCCCCACATACGACCCATGGTATTGGTGAAAGAGCCCTTTCGATACAGATCGATATCACAAATTTTCATGAAGTGTTTGTCAAAATCATAGATCAGACTGCCATCATACAGATCCACAGCCACATAACCTCTCCGCTCCACTTCGATATGAAAATTCAATATCTGTTCCATTGTCTGAATACGTATCTGCACTGGGAGTTGTCTGAACTGATAGTAGGGCGAGCGAGGATCTTCATATTTGGCTGGAGGCGGAAATTTCCAGTGATTATGAAGATTCTCCCCCTCCACCCAATCGTACACAGACATACCCTTGGTCCGTTGCAAAATGATCCGTTAGTCGAATCAACGTGTCATGCACCAAATCTTCGTAAAGGGAAACAGATGATTTCAGATTACGAATGGCTTCCGGGGGACTCCCTGTATGATTCGCATGAATGGTATGTGCTCCCGCATACTTTACGAACAATCTCTTGCCATCCTTTTGCACGATACCGAAGGAAAGATTACCTGAATCCTGCTGATCAAATACGCGAAAGACCGTACCCATGGGCCGTAACCAATCGAAAGTGTGAGCTTCTTTTATGACAAACGAAACACCATCGACCTCAAGTTCAACCTGATCTGTCATAGGACTCCTCCTGTGGAGCCATCTTCAATGGATGTTGATTGCTCTGTATAAAAATAATTCATATGTGCCTCGTCATATCCCTGCCCGTTCACTTCCAGGGCGTTACGCTCAATGCCATACACTTCAAATCCGTATCGCTCATATAAACGTCGGGCTGATTCATTCGTTGTCACTACACTCAGATTAATCTGCTTGATGCCCTCCAGATGTCTTCCCCGATCCAGGACTTCCTGGAGCAATCGCGATGCCAGACCGTTTCCCCGATATTGCGGAGTTACATAGACGCCCCAGATCATGCCTTTGTGCCTGAGCTTCAGACCATATTCCCTCTTGAAGCCCATCATTCCCGCGAGTGCTCCTTCTGTTGTATATGCCCCCAGAATATAATCATCGGGCTCGTTATGTATGCGTTCCTGTACTTCATTCATGGGGATCTGAATGGACAATTCGAAGGAAGCCCCGAAGGCTTCAGGATGCGTTTTGAGTGCTTCCAATCGAAAAGGCCAATATACGTCTGCTTCATCCCGGTGGATATTGCGAATGACATACCCATCCTGCGTATATCCCTCACTCATACTCAATCGCTCCCTGCATTTCATACGGATAATCGATCTGAAGTTTTACATTTGCCGCCGCTTCCTCACCTGCCAGAAGTCCCACAACATAGATCCCCAGATCAATGGACGTGGCTACTCCACCGGCAGTAATTACATTTCCATCTCGCACAATCCGGCTCTGAATCACCTCAGCGACATAAGGCTGAAGCAGATCATATGTATACGGATGTGTCGTCGCTCTTTTACCCGACAAAAATCCAGCCGCACCCAACAGAAGAGAGCCTGTGCACACCGAAACCTTCAGAGGTACAGACGCAGCCTGTCTCAGCCAGCCTACAAATGCCTCGTCGTATCGAAGCTTGCGCGTTCCCATGCCTCCGGGGACAAACACGAGATCATATTCCGACAGGTCAGGCTTCACTCGATCCACCTTCATCGTTAAACCAGACTCATCCGTGACCTGATCTGTCATTGCACAGGTTTCCCATGTTGTTCCTTTGGTTTGTTCAAAGAAATTCAACCGATTGATCACATCATAAAACCCTGCAAAATCAAGGAAAGTCAGTCCATCAAACAAAACGAATGCAATTTTCATTGGTAACCTCCGCGTTTTAATTTGGAGCATCCTGATTATGTTTCTTGTTCCGATCGCGTTCCATTGCTTCTTTCACCCGGTCACGCGCTGGCAGCTTGTTATTGATATGAAAGAGCAGAACCACAATCGCAAGAAGTAAAATAATAACGATGAATTCGAATATGGCTAACCCCTCCCATTCGCAATCTGTACAATTTGGGCTCCTGCCTAATCTCTATTTTAAACCACGGGCGATAATCCGCTCCAGCCACTTCCACGGTAGCAGTGCTTTACCTATGATGAGCACACGCGAACCTTTTCCGAGCGCATATCGAAGTCTTGGTGCACGCATCCGTGCAATTCGGTCGATCAGATCTGCTACCTCCTGTGGATCAGGTGCCGTCTCGCTTGCATGCTTGGAATAACGAAGGACCGCATCCAGCTTATGTTTATACGGGGAATCCTCACTGCGGTGAATCTCACCCAAACCTTTATTCCAGATTGGCGTACGATAAGCGCCGGGTTCAATCAATACCACCCGAATGCCGAAGGAAGACATTTCATGCCGCAGACTTTCCGTAAATCCTTCCACAGCGAATTTGGAGGCAGCATAGGGTGCATATCCTGGAAAACCGGACAAACCGCTGACGCTGGACAAGTTAATAATTAGCCCCTGCTTCTGCTCACGCATCACGGGAAGGACCGCACGTGTCACGGCAATTAATCCAAACAGGTTCGTCTCCATCTGGCGCCGCCAGTCCTCCATCGATATTTCCTCAATGAACCCGCCAACTGCAAATCCTGCATTGTTCACCAGTATGTCGATGCGCCCATAATTCAGAACTACTTTGGTTATAGCGGCTTGCACCGATTCAGAATCCGTAACATCCAATTGCTCATACACCAAACGTTCTGTTATGCCTGCCTCTCCTGCCAGTCGGACCAACTCTTCTCTTCGATTCAGGTCGCGCATGGTGGCAACAACAAGGTATCCCTGCTTGGCAAGAGTAATGGCCGTTAACATACCGAAGCCACTGGATGTGCCTGTAATGAGAGCCACGGAATCATGTGCACCAGATGTTGATAGTCTTTTTTCCTTTGTTTCTTCATTGCCATGATCCTCTGTCTGCATCCGCTGATGTCCATCTCCTATCTTGTATGTCACCACTGTCATTCAGCCACCTGCTCTTCCCCAATATTTCTCACCAGCTCAATTAAGCTGTCTCTCTACTCTGCGTAGCTTGGTGACCCCCGGTTTGAACGTATACGGAACGAATCTCACCTCAGGCAAAGTACAATCCATCCTGTCTGCCAACCTGTTCAATTCCTGCAACACATCAGTCTGTACTTGCCCCAGTGCTGCATTTCCTCCAAGTCGTAGCGATACCTCTATCGTCCCGTCCCCACGTTGCACCACACGATAATGTTCAATATCCGGCGAAGCCGCAATGACGGCGCGGGTAACAAAATCCGGAAAGACAGATACCGGCACCCCCGTATGCAGTTGTGTAAAATAAAGCGTATCATCACAGCGGCCTTCAATCCGCTCTATAGCTGTAAACAGAGAACCGCAGGCACACGGCATCGCCGCCTCCGTCAGAATATCATTCAGCCGATACCGAATGATCGGCTGTGATGTTCTGGAGAAGTCCGTAACGATGGGCACGAATCGCCGGGTGGCCGGATCAATGTACTCTTTTTCAATATGCACAATGTCTTCATTCAGATGCAATGTGCCATAACGACAGGTCGCACCCAGGAACCCTTCTGTACACTGATAGACTTGATGAACGGTCTGTCCAAAGACCTGCTCAAGCACCTTGCGATCCAGGGGGTCCAGTACCTCGGCAACCGAGATGATTTTGTCCGGTACAGCGGTCAATTGACCTGCCACATAGGCATCCGCCAACAGACGCAGCATGGATGGGGGAGCCACCCACACGGTAGGTTGGTACTCTTCCAATCGTCTCACCAAAGTCTCCACACGCTCCAGCAGATCAAAGTACTGGAACTGTAACTTACCGCGCTGTACCGATTCATACAGATTACTGTTGGCCCGCAGGAAAAATGCTATCTTCGCAGGTTTCCACAGTCCACCAGGCAGCAACTTGGCCAGCACCGTACCCGTCCACGCATCCTGCTCCTGATCACTCACCAGAAATATCCCCCGGTTCCCTGACGTACCCGAGGACAATCCTACGGTGACTCCCTGAATGGAAGGTTTGAAGTTACGCGTTTCTTCACTTTCCCCTGCAAAAGCCAGCGCTTCGTCCTTGGTAATGCCAACCGTATTCAATGTATTGAAATGCTGCATCATGATTGATTTGTCAATCAACGGGAAACTTCTCCAGTCAGACTCGTTCACGCCACCCCACCACTTCTGGTAAAACGGGGATCGTGCACGGATCTGACGGACATGACGAATAATCCGGCGCTCTTGCCAGCGCTCCAGTTGTTCTCGCGTTTTCCATGTTCGCAGCCCACGTGCAAGCGCATAATGAACCACAATACGAAGGGTATTGCTCATCATTTCCGCCCTCCTATACCCCAATCATCCAGTACCTCTCGGCAGTGACTTGGTACAATCCGAATGTGGGGAAACTGCTGATGCAGCTGAACCAGCTTGTCAAAGTTACGGTGGTATTCCTGTCGATCAGACATAATAATACCCGCAAGTATATTCGGTCTACGCTGTTCACGAAAAGCCCGACTCGACCACACTGCATCCGCGCACAGGAAATAGTCATGTTCTTCTGTACGCAGCAGGAGTCCCATCATACCTTCCGCATGACCGGATACATCCACCCCCAGCAGACTGCCATCGCCGAAGATATCGTAGACCTCATCATAAGGGAATACTTCCCCCGCTCTCGTCCAACGCTCAGCCTGACGCGTAACAGGCAATGATCTGGCCACAAAATCTTCAGGCAACAATCCTGACAGATACCCTGCCTTCACAGCCGCAATCGGACCGAGTGAGCGCACAGCATCATAAGCCCTTGGCAGATAGATGAATTGTGCCTCCGGGAAATCCCGTACACCCGCGATGTGATCACCGTGAAAATGGGAGAGGATGATATACCGGATATCCGCAGCTTTCAGCCCAATCCCAGCCAAAAAATGAACGGCACTATCCTCTTCACGATAAACGACCGGTGTAATATGACGATACAGTGCATTGGGCAGATGAGCCGTTTCCTCGAAAAAGCGGGAGCTATATCCCGTATCCAGCAGGATCGGTCCATGTACGGGATGAATGATGCAGGCAAATCCTGCCGGGAAAGGCACCGGGCTCAACCGACCACCGCGCAGCGTCAGAAACTCTGGATGTGTGCAGTATCCTGCCGCACCCAGATATAGTTCTACCGGAGTTGTTGTCAGCATGATTCAGCCCTCCACCAGTCTGCAAATTGTTGCAACCCCTCTTCAATGGACACCCGAGGGACGTACCCCAATCGCTCCCTTGCATCCGTAATATCCAATGTCTGTGGGATCGATAAGGAGCCCACGGTATACCGTGTCAACGCAGGTTCACCCAGCGCAGGAACAAAGCCATGAACACGCTCCAGCAATGCTGCCACGCCATATGCCATCCGATAAGGAATGTTAAGGCGACGCAGAGACATGTCCAGCATGCCAAACAAGGTGCTCACCAACTCATTAAACGCCCTCGGATCGCCATTGGAGATATTGTAAGCTCTGCCGAGCGCTTCGTCAGAGGCATCACGGCACAATAACAGGGCATCCACCACATTATCCACACATGTCAGATCAATTACAGCTTGTCCGCCACCAATCATGGGCACGCCTGATTTCGCGTTGGCTGCGACAATTCGGGGAAACAACGTCTGATCATACGGACCAAAGATGGCTCGCGGTCGAATCATGATCGACGGAAGTCCCTTTCTGTGCCCTTCCATTACGACCTGTTCAGCGAGAAGCTTCGTGGCTGCGTAATGATTGGCTGGTTTGGCTGGCAACGGATCATTCTCATGTACGTCATATCGCGGTATGTAATTGAAATATACACTTGGCGTCGAGACATGTATAAATCGTTGTACCTCATTATGCAGGCAGCCATCTATGAGGTTTTGCGTCCCCTCTACATTACTGCTGTAAAAATCACGATATCGGCCCCATGGCGATGACAGAGCCGCACAGTGAAATACCACATCCTGCCCCGTACACGCTTCGGTTACTGCGGCCTCATCCCGTATATCTCCATTTAAGAATCGGATTCCTGCCGACTCAAGTTCTGTACCAGCCTTGGATTGTCGGCCCATGCCCGTGACTTCCCATCCCTCTTTTACAAGCCGTATCGCGAGGTGCCTGCCCAGACATCCCGTAGCTCCTGTAACCAATGCTCTGTTCATTGTTGTTCACCGTTCCATTCTATGTCGTGAGTCAAAGCTTCAGTCAGCGAGATCTTCTGTGATCTTGCTATACGCCAAGCGGTCAGCACCACCGAGAATTGTTCAAAGAAAGGCTGGATATCCTGCCTTAAATACACCACATCCCTCGCTCCACGCCAAGCAGCTATCCATGCACGGAACTTTCCTTTGCCGAAGATTTGCTGTACTCCGCTTCCCAGCATCGGAAGCATGAGCATGGCTTTGCTGCCCCCTGCGGGAGTGATCCATTTTCTTTCTTTGACCAACGTCTCCGGTTCAGTCAGTGCACGTACCAAGTCATCTCCGGGGTGAAACAGATGAATCCCGCTCGTTGCCCTGGGATTACACTCAATCGCGTACAGTTGCCCATCCTGACCTTCTATAAAATCAAACCCAATCTGTCCACTAACCCCCGTTGCCTGGGCAAATGTTCTTACCCACGCAAGGGCACCTTCATGTTCCATCTGTTCAAAAAATACACTGGCTCCCACGCTACCTGTGCGATAGCGACTGTCATACGTAGCGTGCGCAACCAGTTGCCCTTCGTGGGCTACGCTGTATGTACATAACATCTGACCAGGAATGTAGGCCTGTGCAACCCAAGGCGAAGCAAAGGATAATTGCCCATGTTCCGGAGGGTCGTTTCGTAAATATCGACGTTTGTTTTCACTTGCTTTTCCTTCCTGATCAGTTCCTGTGCCAGTCTCATCGGTCATGCGTGCTGGCATGCGAACTTTGGCGGCAAAGCGGGAATACACCGGTTTCCATACCCATTCTCCCACCGTTTCCAGAACAGCCTGAGCCTCCATCCATTCCTGCCGATTGTTGATCAGGCGTGTATCCGGAACCGAAAGACCTAGTGAGCTTGCAAGCTGGATAAAATGATATTTATGGTGCAGCTCATGCAGCTGCTCCATAGTCGTAACCAGAACACGGCAATAAGCACGCAGTCTGTCTGCCCCTTGAGCCACATAGAAGACTTCTTCACACATGGGGATCAGCAGGTCGATCTGCCAATCCTGTGCCAACCGTTCCAGCTCCGCCAGATACGCAGATGTGTCTTGACGGGGCGGTGGGACCACAGCGCACTGTTCTACTGCACTGGATAATCTGGTCAGATGCCTTACAGCACTCTCCGCAACATAGACCCGATGGCCTGCCCGATGAAGCATGCGTGCCAGATCGAGCGTTACCGGAGCCCTTCCGCCTGTAAGAAGTACGTTGAGAGAAGCAGATGTACGCTGTCCAGTTTCCCCAGATCTAGTAGTCAAAGATGAGTCCTCCCAAGGATAATCCGGCAGCCGTGCCAATCATCAGCACCCGATCTCCCCGCTGCATGCGCTGCTGTCTAATCGCTTCATGCAGCCCCATCGGGATCGATGCTGCAATCGTGTTGCCGTGGTGTCGTGTGATATCCATGAATCGATCTTCAGCGATGCCAAGCTTCTTGCGGATCAATCTCATTGCCATGGCACTCCCCTGGTGGGGAATAACCAATTGAAAATCTTCCATCCGATTACCGGTTGCCTGTAACATATCGCTGGTGAATGCCGGCAGAAGTCTGGAAGCCATGCGAAAGATCGCTTGTCCATCCATATGAAAAAGATAGGGCTCCGGCTGATCTGCCTTATAATTCGAAGCATGCAGCCGTGTACCTCCACCTGCAATCTCCGAGAAGCGAGCACCTCGACTGTAGGTTTGAAGGGAAGCATGGACGATCTGTGAAGACGATCCTTCAGGCGAACGCTCAATAATAACAGCGGCCGCTCCATCTCCGAACAGGGCCGCACTCTCTTTATCAGACCAATTTAGTCCCGCGGAGGCAATCTCGGTGGCCACGAGCAGTACTCGTCGGTAACGTCCAGCATCTACCATATAGGAGATCACATCGAGTCCGTTCAGGAAACTCAGGCACGTTGCATCCATATCAAAAGCAGGTACGCCCGAATCTTGCTGCCCCATGGCCTGCTGGATAAATACCGCCGTACTTGGCAACGGTTGTTCCTTCGTGCCACTGGTACACACCAGACAGTCGATATCACTGAATTGCAGTCCTGCATCCGCCAGTGCAGCTTCGGCGGCTCTCGCGCCCATGAAGGAGGAGGTTTCTTCGCCAGAGGCATAATGGCGTACACCTACGCCTGTGGCTTTGCTGACCCATCCGGCAGGAACGCCCAAGCGGCGATCCAGTTCCTCATCGGTGACTTCCTGTTCAGGCAGGTACTTCCCTGTTCCTGCGATCCTTACTCTTCTAAGTTGCATTTCCCCAACCTCTTTCTGTTCATCTGACTGATATATAAGTTCGTATTCAAAAAGACCGGTTTTCAGTACCGAGAAGATGGGATGAAGCTAGAAATGGAGTAGCGGAGCGTAGGTAAACTACGTGAGCAACGGACATTTCGGCTGAATTCCATATTCGATGCTGATGATGCCACTAGGCATCCTTCGTAATCAAAAGCGGACTTTTTGAACTACCTCTATAAGTTCAGCTAATTAGTATTTACACAGACACTCGGATGACAGAACAACTTTCCGTTATCGTGTAAATATTTAGTTGAACATATATAAATGAAATGAGTCCTAAACCTCAAATGGCGAAACGCCATTAGATAGAAGCCTTGAAATACATAATAAAGGGCAGATGCCTCTGCCCTTCCTGTTGTGTTTTATTATTTATACGGTGTGGTCAGTTCTTCTTATTCAAAATCTCGGCGAGTGCCACATCTAGTGTTCCGTATGTGAATGTGAAGCCTTCCATCTCCAATCGCTCAGGAATGACCCAACGACTTTTGAGAACCAATTCCGTCTCGGTCTGAATGAAACGTGCACCCAGTTCAAGCATCCAGCGAGGAGAGGGCAATCCGATTCGAACACCCATCTGTTCTCTCAGGCTCGCCATCAGCTCCCGATTCGTCACCGGATGCGGAGAGGACGCATTGAACACACCATTTAAGTACGGATGCTCTTGCAAATAGATCACCATGCGGAACAAGTCCTCGATATGAATCCAGCTGAACTGCTGTGTTCCTGCGCCTTGAGATCCTCCCAGGCCAAAACGGACCAGGTTTGTCATGGGCACCATTACGCCGCCCTCACCCAGCACAATCGCAATTCGCAGTGCAATCTGACGCGTAGACGGCAGACTGAACTCAAAGAAAGCCTGTTCCCATGCCTTGGCAACGTCAACTGAGAAGCCTGAGCCAATCTCGCCCTCTTTTTCCGTCATGGGACGATCTTCAGCATGTCTGTATATGGTCGCTGTACTCGAATTAATCCATAGTTCGGGAGGATGATTACAAGCCAGGACGGCTTCCCCAAGAATACGTGTTGTACGCGTTCTGGATTCCAGAATGACTTTGCGATTTTCATCCGTATAACGGCAGTTCACCGATTTGCCTGCCAGGTTAATCAACATCTCTGCTTTTTCCAGTGCCTCTATGATTCCTGCACGATCCTCCCAGGCAATATGACCGGGCTGACGCGAGATGATTAACACCTCATAACCCAGCTTCTTGAACCTATGAGTAAAATCCTGTCCAACAAAACCCGTTCCACCAGCCAAGACAACCTTTTTCACGGTATCCCCTCATTCCCCATACTGGGTAAAGATTTCGCAAGAAATAGATCAACATGTTTCTATACATGCAAAATACAGATATTAGATTAAACACCGCTGGTGACCCGTTGGTTTGATTTAATTGACACCTAGGGATGCGTACAAGCGATCCCGCTCTTCGAGAGCCCAGGTATTTGCAGGGTTTTGTTCCAATTGATATCGGAGTTCATCATAAAAATCATGGATCATGAATCCTTCTGGCAAGTTGCCGAGCATGGCTGTAAAGTTATACTCTGGCAGTGTTTTCTTTCCTTCACTGATCTGCTTCAGCCAGTCCATCCACTTTGCAAGAGTGAGCACTTCCTCCTGCCATAACTCAGCCTGTAACCCAAGCACATCCTGAAACTGCTCGTACGCGAAAGGATCAACGAAGGTCCGGCAAACCTGAACAGCCAGTTCATACAACTCGGTCACGGCACGACGTACCTCATGCTCAAGTTCGACCTCTAATCCTCCCATATAATCATTAACCTGAATGCTCTGTCCATCATCATATAGTAGCGGGGCTTGGGCCAACAGGCGTACAATCTCTTCCATCTCGTGCATTGAAACTCGCTTCTGCGCATAGAGCACAGGTAATTGATATGCTGTAATGATCATTCACTCCTACATCGTTCTTCTATTAATGACCTATATTATAACATGGTTTGGCAATCATCTATCAGGATAACTTGACTATCCACTACAACTTGTAGTAGTTTATATGTACTACGTAGTGTAGTAATACAATCGTTATGGACGCATAACGATGTGAAGGAGTGTTCACGGTGAACCACATTCAGAAATTATCCGAAACAGAAATGGAGTTAATGGTTGTTATATGGTCATGCGATCCACCCGTTACCTCAACAGAGCTATTAGACATATTCGCTGAGAAGGGAAAAGCGTGGAAAGCGCAGACCATGTCTACCTTTCTATCAAGGCTGGTGGATAAAGGCGCCTTAACGGTTACGAGACGTGGAAGAACCAATGATTATAAACCTCTTCTACAGCCCGAAGATTACAAGCTACAGGAAACGCAGCACGTTCTTGATGGACTCTATCAAGGTTCAGTCAAGAATTTGGTCTCGGCCATGTATGACGGTGATAAGCTTTCAGACGATGACATTTCAGAACTGAAAAAATGGCTTTCGGAAAAGTAGGTGCAGATCATGAACATCTTTTTTGAAATTCTGTGCAGTCTGACCGTGGCTGGAAGTATTGTTGCCGTTTGTATTTTGGCACTGCGACTCATACCCGTATCTGTTTTTCCGACCAAGTGGCTCTACAGACTCGGTAAAATGGCTCTCTTGTTCTATCTGTTCCCGGTATCTCTTGGCCTTTCATGGTTTTTGGGTTTTGCATTCCCACCTACATCAACTGTACCAAGTACGGAATATGCAACACCTTCGAGCTTACTTGCAGGACCATTTATCCCGGAACCAACCATATCTGTAACCACAGCCTGGTTCTTGTTATGCGTATGGGGCATTGGCGTCATCGGTTTTTCTGCATGGCAGGTGTACTGTTATCGGAGATTTTTGAATGAACTATCACGTACAACTATGCCAGTCCTCTGTGATAGTGAAGCAGCTATGCAGCTACCAATAATCAAAGAGGCTTTGGGTCTCAAAAGCAATATCACGCTTGCTCACAGCACAATAGTAAGAAGCCCTATACTGGTCGGCTTGTTTAAACCAACGATATATCTTCCACCCGAAAATACGGTCAAGATGGACATCAGGATGGTCATTCATCATGAGTTGGTACATCTGAAACATCAAGATCTGTGGGTCAAGGCTCTGACATTGGGGGTTAGTGCCCTACACTGGTTCAATCCCCTGATTCATATGATTCGCCGGGACATTCATACCTGGAGTGAGTTGGCCTGTGATGAAGATGTGGTGAGAGAGATGTCGCATGAAGAGCGAAGACGGTATGGCGAGACGATTTTAAATGTGATGGCGGGAACCAGGAAAATGCCTGCTCAATTTTGTTCATCCCTGTCGGGTGAAGGCAAACAATTAAAAAGGAGATTGATGAACATGTTTAATGTGAAGAAACTGAAAAAGAAACACTGGATGTTAAGTATGGGGGCCCTATTGCTTATTACAGGAGTAAGTACATCCACCGCAGTATGGGCATCAAACCATACCGTTAAAGTAAAGGCCGAGGCTACTGAAGATGTGCCTGTTCCTTCAGTATCTGAGACTCCTGAGATCGTGGCTTCTCCCTCTCCAGCCGGGGTTTCCGAAGCTGTAACTGTTCCCGCTGCTTCCGAAACACCTGAACTCGTGGCTCTACCTGAGGATGAAGTGGCAGAAAATGTACCAGCTCCTTCTTCCGTTGAACCTTCTGAGAATGAAATTGCAGAATCAGCCACAGTTCCTTCTTCTGCTGGATCTTCTGAGATGGTAGCCTTCCCTTCCGAGAACAAGGCTTCCGAGGCCGCAACCGTTCCTTCTCCTGCCTCATCTTCTGAAATGGTAGCGCTCCCTGCGGATCAGGTTTCGGAAGCTGTGCTTGTTCCTTCAGAGAAGTAACCTAACGTTAAGGAACAATAACATCCACATATGCAAACAGGACGAAGCATGGATCTCAAGCTTCGTCCTGTTTGCATATTTAGATAAATGTTTTGATCGTAGCAAAATATTCACGAATCATGTTAACCGGCTTCAAATATCCTGGTGACGGGGCGGATATGCCGTATTCTGCCGCAAAACCGTTCTTGGCAGCGATATACTTGGAGCGGAACATATGATAGTCACTCGTAACAATCATGATCTCCGGGTGCTCCAACCCGGATTCCTGAATAATTTTTTTGGAAAAGGCCAAATTCTCCTGTGTACTTGTGGAGCGATCTTCCATAAGGACTTGCTCAGGGCTAATCCCCTGTTCAACCAGATAGTTTTTCATAGCGAGCGCTTCGGGAATCGATTCCCCTGGTCCCTGTCCACCCGATACAATGACCGGCGTCTGAGGGTGACTGCGAATGTAGTCCAGACTGGCATCTAACCTTTGCTTCAAAGTCAAAGACAACTCCGTTCCACGGATACCTGAACCCAAAATAATGACATAGTCCGCTTCTTCCGGATCATTCGCACCCAGCTGTGTGAATACAAGCGCCTCAATAATGACAAAAGAGACGGCTGCCACGCCAAATCCGGTAAGGATAATCCGTTTCAAAATAACATGCTTCTGATAGTCAATCCGTCTTAATACAACAAAAGCCACCGTGATCATTCCGAAAAACATGACTGGAAATCGTTGGCCCCAGAAGACCAGAAACGCCACAAAACATGCCAACAGGACCAGATCAATGATCAGTCCATATTTTTGTAAGAACTTTTTTATCAAGTCCGTAAACACTCCTTTTGTACCAATTCCGCGTATCTCTATGATTCAAGCTGTTATTATCGTTAATTTGGGCCATTGTTCCTTCCAACACTTCCTATGGACACGCTGATTGTAATAGTCATTATCCATGAAGAACGGACTTTTGCGGACTACGAGTTGATACAGATCGTGCAAAACATCCCAGACATAATTACGAATATAACCTGCACCTATGTAACATTGTGGCAGATGGAGACTCTGAACGAGCTGTAGATCGTGCATTAATTGCTCGTGATCCGTAATTGCTTGAATGAATCTCTCCTCATGCAACATGTCTGCCTCCTGCGGTTCACCTTATAGTTCTCTCGTATTAGCGATAAACCCTTGTTCCAATATATCATGTTACTTATCTGCAATAAAATGAACAACGCTCGAACATTCACTTCACTGCTTCAAATTCTGAATCTATCACCTACAAAAAGCCCGTAACAGCTTGGGTTGTCCAAGTGTTTACGGGCTACATTATACTGAGATGGAGTTAGAAACGGTTAAAATTTATTTAATCGGTATCCAAATTTGTGGTGGCTGGTTCGGCCCAGGGTATACTTCCAGCTCTGGCATGTACGCATGCTCATAAGGATTGGATGGAAACCATTCCGAGATAATCCGTTTCCACAGAAGCTGCATACTTTCCGGCATCGGGCCTTCTACCTCAAATACACTCCATTTGGAAGCAGGCATGGTGAAGCTTGATAATCCTTCCGGTACTTCACCATCGTAATTCGTAGCAATCCAGTATTGCATCTGTTTCTCCTGAATTTCACTCTGATCCACAACGACACCGAGTAAACCTGGAATATCCCCGTTGTTCAGTTCAAACAAACGATCCTCTGTACCGCTCGTCCACGCTTCCTGCCACATCTTCCCGATCCCATGCAGATGTTCCCCATCTACATATGAGAAAGTCTGCTTCACTCCCACTAATGTAAATTCAGGATGTTCAACAATCTTATATTTCATCGGTTCTGCTCCTTTTAGACTCACTTGAATCACCAGACGATTATACGATTGGACAGAGCTACTCTTTTTGCGTGCCTCACTTGGTGCGATACCATGTTGTCTCCGGAATGCTTTGGAGAAAGATTCAGGTGTGTCATAGCCGTATTTAAGCGCCAGATCAATAATTTTGTGATCACTTTGCAGAAGCTCATGTGCCGCCAATGTCAATCGTCTTCGTCTTATGTACTCGCCCACAGTAACATCTGTTAATAAGGCAAAGGTACGCTGAAAATGAAATGGAGAGATATGAGCCTCCGCTGCAATTTGCTCCATCGTCATATTTTCGAGCAAGTGGTCTTCCATATATTGAATAGCGACCTGTAATGCGTTGATCCAGTTCATGTAATAATCACTCCTTGATGTCTAATATAAGGGATAAACAACCCAACAACCTGTCATGCTTTGCTCTCATGTGTCCAGTTAATGGGCAACGACGTAGTTCATATAACGACATCTCACAAAATTTGACAATGTAAACGATTTACTATAGCCTACAAGTATAATGATCGTTCTATCTTATTTTGAAGGGAGAGTGTTATTGCATATGAGCAGCAAAAAAGAAATGCTGTTGAATGTGGCTGAAGAATTATTCTACCTCCACGGCTTCCATTCCATCGGCTTGAAGCGTATTATCTCGGATGCCGGGATCGCCATCATGACGTTATATAACCATTTTGAATCCAAGGATGATCTCATCGTCCAGGTGCTCCTGCGGCGCGAACAGCGGTATTTAGAACAACTCCGGCAATATGCAGACAATAAAGCACAACCCATGTTCCTCAATCTGGCTAAAGGACATGCAACTTGGCTGAAAGAACACGATTCAAGAGGGTGCTTATTTTTACGCGCCAAAGAGGAATTCGGAGGTCATGCAGATCATATCATCGTGCAGACAGTGAATGCGCACAAAAGACATATGAGAACGTTAATTCAAACATTGGCACCTGCTGCAAGTGATCGAGATCTATTGCAATTCTCCCTGCTGCTGGAGGGTTCCACGGCACTTGCTGAGACAGAAAATGTAAATAACGTCTGCCGTGAACTGATACATATGACGCAGAACAGTTTCAAGTAATGCTATTCCGGGTGAGTTAGTAGTTCAACTCACTTTTTTTATTTCTTGAGAAATATAATGATCGTTCTATCTAAAAGGCGGTGGATTTAATGAAAAAAATTATCTTTCCAGGCATTGCACTCATCGCTGTATGTTATGCATTCGGGCGATTCAGTTATGGATTGTTTATGCCGGAAATTTCGGAAGCCTTACAATTGAATGATGCAGCCTCTGGCGCGATTAATTCAGGAACGTATATCGCCTACTGTCTGTCCCTTCTAACTGCACCACTGTTGATTAATCGCAAGGGACATCATTATGTCATTCAATTGGCAGGCATCAGCGCAGTGCTAGGATTAACCGGCATTGCCCTGGCTCAGAATGCATGGGTCCTTACATTTAGTGTATTTTTAGCGGGTTTGAGTACAGGCTGGGCCTCTCCAGCCCTCGGTAACACGGTTAATGCCGAGCTTGCACCCGATCTGCAAGCAAGAGGCAACAGCTGGATTAACACTGGAACCAGCTTCGGAATTATTATATCCGGCCCGCTCTACTGGCTGTTCACGGATTACTGGCGTCTAACTTACATCCTGTTTGCTATCATCGGTGTTGTGGTTCTACTCTGGAACAGACGTGTTATTCCAGCAACAAAGACCCTGCCTTGCACCAAGTCTATCTGGACATGTATGAAACCAACCAGACCAGGGTCTGCTCTGCTCATGGCTTGTCTGTTGACAGGTTTCAGTTCTGCAATCTATTGGACCTTTGCCCGAAATTTCCTCACAGACGAGAAAGGGGCCTCCGATTCGGAAGCCGTGTTGTTCTGGATTGTGATGGGTGTTATGGGGATACTCGGTGGATGCGCTGGTCGCATTATTGAACGTATCGAGATTGGGTGGTCCTACCGAATAGGCATACTTTTAATGGCTATCTCACTGGGGGTAATCCTTCTTCCATCCATGACTGCCAGTCTCATCTCTGCGGTCATATTTGGCAGCACGTATATTTTCCTGACCAGTGTATTTATCGTTTGGGCAACGCGACTATTCAGTCCGAATGTATCCATCGGAATTAGTCTTGCCTTTCTCGCGCTGGGTGCTGGGCAATTCTTTGGCTCATCCATGGCAGGTTACACGATTGAAGTGTTCTCCAATACAACGGCATTTATGGCCTTTGCTGTACTCGGCCTGTTCGGATTGTTAATTCGAGTGAAATAAATGACAGAACAACCTTCTGATCGTTGTTATTCTACGCGACGAACACTTCCGGTTACCCCATGTTGCAGCTGCACATCTGTAAAAGTAACCGTCGTCCCTTGTCCAATTGGGGATTGGGCCACAATGCCAACTTTGATCTCTTCCGGGCAGTCCAGACCGAAATAACGAACCAGCTTCCACTTCTCTCCATCCTGAGAATAATGGAATGCAAAACTATTGCCTGCCCGGGCTACACGTAAATAAGGCTTGTTAACGTCTACTGGAGCTGATACAGAATCATCCGAGTTACCTCGAGTAACAACACTGAGAATAGACGGCTGTTCTTCAAAATACTCAAAGCAGACTTTAGCCCAATTCGTATCGTCCACCATTACCATCAGGCAGCCCGAATCATACTGTTCTTTCATGTCCACCTGTACTTGAGTGACAATGCTGAAATCTCCCTTGACTATCGTATGTAAAAATGGAGCTGAGGCTTTTACCGGCTCACCTCCCGGATCAATGAAAAAGTCACTGATTGGCGAAACGGTTATCGTTACTTTGCCGTCTTCAATGGACCAATCTGTTGGCTCGTTCAGCCATCCCAGATTGGCAGATAATGTCTGACCTGAACAATGTTCGAATAGATTCGTCATGTGGCACACCCTTTGTGTTGGAGTTTAAGTTCTCTAATTTCTTTATTTGTATTCGGTATGTGTCATGGTTAATCCTGTATGTTTTTCATCAGGTTCCCATCACCGATATTGTACACCGAAGTCAACGGTTGGATAATATGTTCGTCCCAGACTTGTACCTCTATATATCGTTCCGGACCCTGATCGCCCTGCCGGTTCCATTCCTGCGGCCAACCATAGGTTTGAATCACTTCTATGATTTCATCTTTGGTATAGATCTGTTTACGGTAAGGTTTAGCATCATCAAACCTCATTGTTGGAAATAAGTCCCCGTAGGTAAAGCTCACAACTTCGGCTGTAAGATCTCCCCACGGAATGATCACATGACCGGGTTCTGAATACCAGGACGACAGCCATTCGCATGCACCGAGCGTCAAATAATGGGGATATGATTGTACCGGCTTCCCACCTTTGGCAACAAACTGCTCATATGCTCTTTGCTCAAGTGTTCTGCGGATGGTCATATAATCCGCTGATCGCTGACTGGCAAAATTCCGACCTTGATCACGGATTTGTTGAGTAACCGTCTCGGCTTCCTCAATAGACAGGCTGGAGAGATTTCGGAAAGGACCAAGACTTTGTTCAAAATAATGATACGCATTCCAGTCGTTCAACCATTCTCCTCCTTTGAACAGGATCGATTTGGACTTATAAAATCAGTTGTTAGAAATCGTCAATCTCTATTATTAATAAGGTAATTTTATCCAAAATATGATAAACTGGACATACGAGATTACTTCAATGATATGAATTACAACAGGAGGAGATCAACTATGTTTGGTGTTAACGTGAAAAAAATGGAAGATCAACTGATTATCCGCTGGCAGTTTTCCAAAATTGAAATTCCCATCGCACATATCACATCGGTCACCCTGGATGATACGTACGGTGGCAGCGAACCATCTGCTATTCGGATCGGTCCAGTCAATGGTACAAGCGAGAGGATTCTGATTCGCACGGTTAATCAATCGTACATTTTATTCACTTCCAGCGTGACTTTATATCCCAATATACAATCCATGTTAAATCCGTCAAATTAGATTATTATTCGTGCCTTATTCGCATGTTTCTTGGAAGAAGGGTTCCATTTACATATGTGGCTACCATCAAACGAAGCGTTAGTATTCGCATGAATTCTTACAGCGAATACTAACGCTTCTCTTATTCCAATTCAACAGTCTAATTAACCCACTACACCAGAACGTTCAATACTCTCCACGAAATACCGTTGCACAAACAGATACAAAATAATCAGCGGTGCAATCGCGAGCAAAATACCTGTATCCACAATCATGGCCACATAGTTCGGATCGGCTTTGATGCCCGAGTTCGAACCAAAGCCCATCAGTTGCGGAATCAACTGGTTCGCCTGAGCCGGTAAAGAAGCCACCTTCAGGGAGATCAGTGGACTCTCACTCATGAATAGCGCGGAATAGAACGTATCGTTGTACTGCCACACAAACGAAAACAGAATAACCGTAATCAACGGCGAGATTGCATTGGGCAACATGATTCGAGCAAACGTTTTGAATCCACCAGCGCCGTCAATCAGGGCAGCCTCCTCGATTTCCTTCGGCATCCCCTTGAAGAACTGTCGGAAAATATAGATGAACAGCCCCGCCTTCAGCCCTCCCGCTGTAGCCGCCGTAATCATGGAAGGCCAGTACGTATTCAGCAGATTGATGCCATTCTTCCCCGTGAACAACTGGATGATGCCCATAAAGTCAAAGCTGCGGAAATGCAGATACATCGGCACCATGAGCGTACTTGTCGGCACCAGAATCGTGAGAATCACCAGGATAAAGAGTACATTGCTACCCGGAAACGAAAATCGGGCGAAGCCGTATCCGGCAAGTGCACAGGATATCGCTGTCAGAAGCGTTGTGATGGTAACGAACAATAACGTGTTAGCCAGCAGAGGCAGGTAATCCATCACTTGCGCCGCTAGCCGAATATTATCCAGTGTAAAATGCTGAGGAATCATATAGATCGTTGGATTGTAGATATCCTGCTTATCCTTAAACGCGACTGATACTTTGAGAAATAACGGGTATAAAATAATAAATGAAATACCAATGACCAAAGCATATCTGAAAATGGAGTAGAGAAGGTCCGATGTTTTGTTTCGCACCCGATGCATGTGGTAATTCTGTTTCGGAACCACCACCATGCGATCTGTCCCTGATGCAGCCATAATCTGAAGCCTCCTTAATCTTAACCGTCAGTTGTAATGAACCCGCCGTGACAACACCCAGCCCACTACGATCAGTACAAGGCCAATCACCAGCGTGTACAGCCAGGACATCGCCGAGCTTAAACCAAAATTCTGGGTTTTGAATGCGGTCTGATAGATCGCTTGTGTGACCGGACTTCCGGCAAATGAATCAATGATCGTATAGATGACATTTGTCAGAATCAACGGACTGACCATGGGAAATGTAATTTTCCAGAACGATTCATAGGCTGTTGCCCCTTCGATCTTTGCAACCTCATACATCGATCCAGGTACCGATTGCAGCGCGGCGAGGAAGATCAGAATCTGAACACCTGAGCTGCTAATAATCTCATAGATCCGCATGATGGCTTCAACGATGTAATCCACATAGGCCATCGGCAATCCCACATCCGCCAGCATCCGCACAATGGATACCACGTTGAACGAAGCACCGCCATCAGCTGAAGCATCGACCGCACTCGCATCTCCCATCAGATTGATTAATCCCGCAGATTCGGCTGCTGCGACTGCACTGGAAGCCAGAATAACCGGCAGGAAAAAGATCGCACGTGCCATCGTTCTGCCTCTGAACTTCTGGTTGAGCAGTGTCGCCGTGAACAGACTGAAAAACAGAATCATCGGCACGTTCAGCAGCATAGCTCCAACCGAATCGACCAGAATCCGGTTAAACGTCGCGTCAACCAGAAGCGCATCCTTGAAATTTTTGAATCCAACGAAGTCCAGAACGTATCCGCCGGGAGCAACGGACAGATTACTCAGACTGAACCGAATCGATTGCAGAAGCGGTGTGGCAAAGAGGAAGATGAAACCGAGCAGCCACGGGGATATAAATGCAAGTCCAAGCAGTGCTCTCCGTGACTTCAGCGATAATCGAATGGTTCTCATCGGTTCACTCCTCTCACCACATAGTCCGTCCCGCCAACCATTGTTCCATCCACGGTTACTGCGTCCGCGTTGTAATTCACAAGGATGGATGTACCGCCAGTATAGGTGATCTGGACCACGCCATCCTGAATGCGTTCATGCTTGAGAATCTGCTCATTCACCAGATTTCCCAGCACTTCATTGGCCTGTTTATACAAGGCAACGGCGTCATCCACCCAATATGCATACTCCGTTGCGTAAGCCGAATCATAATTCGTCAGTTTCAGCCTGGATGATGGTTCATAGGTCCATTTAAAATACGGAGCGGCCCCAAGCTCCAGACTGCGCAGCAATTGTTTGCGGAGATCCTGATCCCCCGACGTATTCATCGGAGATGCTGCGTAGTTCATGTATCCATGAATGACCATCGCATAAAAAGGAACATCTTCATCGGTAATATTGAACCGACTCGACCCTGCGGGTACATTCACAACATGTTGTGCACTACCCCAAGCGTAGCTATTTGCGGCGGATATCATCAAGTTCGGATAGGACTGTGCCAATGTTCCCAGTTGCTCCTTCACAATGTGCTTCGCCGTCTCCCGATGAATCACCCGACTATCCCGGTAATCGGAAGTCAGGACCTGCCCGAGATCACGAAGGGATAATCCGCCGATGTCCAGTTGATTGAATTTGCCAGAAAACTCACTCACCACATAAGGAAGCTTGGCCGCGGAGAGCAAATAGTAGCTGTCCCTGCTCTGATCCATGCGATTAAGTGCAGGATTGTATGGATATAGTTCTGCTGTCTCCTTTGTGACAAACCGCGCCGCATCCGAGGAAGGAACAAAACGCATATCATCGTGATAAATGTGCTGGAAAGCCACATCCGGGAACAGAGCTCCACCCGACTGCTCCAGCTTGGCGGACAACGCCTGAAGTTCGGAACGACTGCCTACTTCGCTGTCCAACTTCACCTGGGTTGGCGTATGATGGCTGATGCCACCGCCGAACCATCCCTGATACCGCATTTGTACGCGGTTCACACCATCCTGCTGCAACTTTGCCGCCATTTCGGCAACTTGTTCGTACGTCGTCATTGCTAAAGTGGTCCGATAGGGCACGCTCAGGAACGAAGCCTTTTTGTCCACTGCACCAAGTACATCCACATAGAACGGCAACTCCGTCTGATCTGCGAGCGGCTCCAGTACATCCTGCTCTATCAACTGCTGCTGATACAGGCGGGCCATGCCCGAGTAACTGGCATCTTCTCCATGAAGGAAATGATAACGGACCTGAATATCTCCACGGTAACGCTCTTCGCTAAGCAGCTGAATCTCCTGCATTTTCTGCGAGGTGTACATCTCCAGCTCATCCTCTCCCCGCAGGTAGAAGGTCGCATGCACGTGGTTGTAACTGTTCTGCCTACCTCCAATATCTGCAGAGATACTAGCCATACCATCCCCTTTTTCAATGACTGCAAACCACGCATTCTCCCCGTTCTTCAGACCAAACACAGGCATATACGCGGATTCACTAACCTGAGGACGACTGAGCGAATTATCATTTGGATCTGCGCCGTACACGCGCTGTACATACTGCTCTTCCTGGGTTTTCCCATTGTTCAGGTGAATCAGGCTGCCGGAACCGTCAGGCACGAACATGTAACCCTCGCCTTTCGTATCCGCAGCACCAAAATAAGCGAGCAAATCAATATTGCGAATACGGTACTGCCCACTTTCTTCTATTTGGCTCAGAGGCACGGTCACAACAAGCGCTCCCTGCTCCAGTCGGTATTCTACAGAAATCACAAAGCTTGGCTTATCCGATACACCTCCGCCTTCAACCCCGTTCTCCTGATTGTCAAAAGCCAGATCATCCGCCGTATAACCTGCCGTCTCAAAAGCACCCAGCATCTTGTTCAGCACAAGCTGCTTTGAAATCTGTCCATCCAGCCGTTCCAGAATATCCGGATTGTTCTTGGTTGGATAATAACGGGCAGATGTGTATCTTGCGACAGTAGCGTCCAGTTTGGAAAGCACTTTCTCCTCCAGTCGCTGTTTGCTAATCAACTTCGGCAGTGCATCAATACCAAGCGACGTATCACCAAGCGTATAGTTCACCCGAATCCCCTGATCGATCTGCCCCACTGTGAATTGCTTGTTGCTGATACTGGAACTGAAATTCGGGAAATTCTCCAGTGTGCCCATCGCATCCCGGAAAGACACGTTCAACTGGGAGGACAGCACTTCTTTTTCATATGCGGAAGCAAGACTGTCCTCAGCCCGTTCTTTCGGATTGCTGTACCAGATCTCTCCACTTTTCCCGTCCCGTACGGCAATTTCCGTTGTCTCCTCGTTATAGTACAGGGCCAATCCCTGATCCTTGGCGACCAGCTGCATACCAGGTACACCCTGCGAAGAGTCGCTAAGGAACTGCAACGGGTCCTCCGTGACGGGCATGGCCTGGGTTGTTGTTTCCAAATAAGCCCCGGCTTCTACGGCAGGAATCCCCCTGTTGTTTATATACAACAGCCCGACTGCAATCATGATCACAGCTATTGCACCAGCCAGCACCGTATATAATCGTTGCCTTTTGTTCACGGATGCCGCCTCCTTTAGGTCCTAAAAATCAACTCGCGGTAAATGTTATAACCGAATTCGTACAGCTGTTGCAGCATGCTGAAGACGAGGGCACCAAGGAATACGATAATGCCCATCACAATGAGCGTCAGCACCATCGTAATGATTGTTTTAATCACGGTGTACTGGTGCACCGTCATCATGCCAATGAACAGAAGCAGTACAAACCAGAAAAACGCGATGCTATTGAACAGATAATAAAAAGCAGTCTCCTCCTGTACCATGAACCGGCTGATCACGATCATTGGGGCATAGATCAGAATAACCGGAATGAGCGAGTAACCTGTCGCCAGCAGGATCTCTCTGAACTTGCCTTCCCCTTCCATCAAGGTCGTTACCGCCCAATTGGCCGTGCACCATAGAAAGAACGGGATAGCAACTGTGGCGATCTCGATGATGCTGTTAATCGTGCGAGGATCGATGTAATTGACGAGAAATCCTGCGTACTGCTTTTGCAAAATCATCATGACAATGGTAAGCGCGAGTGCTGCAAAAGCAACAAACAGCCGTCCCCGGTTATCCGACTTGAGGTCCCAGAATGCATCAATGGGGTGAAAAATGAGATGCAGCGGAAACTTAATGAAATCCTGCTTCACGATCAGCCTGCCTCCTCCGTCTCCATTTAGCTGCCACCCGGGTCAGGATCAAAATGACGATCAGCGCGATAACAGCCGTCAGGAATGTACCAAAGTGTTCCTTCATCATCTCGCGCCGATGTCTCTTGAACGCGACAGAATAACTCTTGCGATCCATCCCAAGTTCGAAGTAACCCAGCGCTTCTTCATTTTTCTTCTCCATTAATAAGGACTTGCCGATACCGATATAGGCGATGTCATAGTTGGCATTCAGCTCCAGCACTTCTCTCCATATATTTACGGCCTCCGTATCCTCGCCCCGATAGTGGAGTGCCACCGCTTCATTGACACGGGCACCAAAACGGGTTGGCTCATAGACGACAAGGTTGTTCTTGCCCCGATCCAGAACCAAGTGATGCTCACCCGATTGTTCAATCGCAACTGGCGTTTTGAGCGTGCCCACCTGATTTCCTTTGCCACCGTATATGTAGAGCAGATGACCTTCATCGTCGTACGTGAACACCCGGTTCTGTGTCGCATCCAGTACACTGTACATGCCGTTACCCAGCACTTTCACATCGATGAGCTTGGATGGACCGGGATTGTTGCGAAACCGGATATCGCCTTTGACATCGTAATAACCAAACCGTTTCAGTACATCTTCGCCAGATGGATTCAGCCGTTTGATCGGTTCATTTGAGCCGGGATCAATATTCGTCGCATACACAAATCCTTTGGGGTCGATATCCGCATTGGAGAACTCCGTTGGAACAAACAGGACCATCTGTGCGCGCTGGGCTTTGGTCGATAACATACGCCAGATATATTCGCCGTAGTCCCGCTCCACTTTGTTGGTACCGACGTATCCGATAAATTTGCCACTCTCGTCAAACTGCATAATCCCCTCGTAGACCCCCTGTGCCACAACGTACACCCGGCCCACATGGTCCACCGTCAGTTTCAAAGGCTGGAACTGGAATTGGGTCGATAGGATATCCGACTCGGGCTTCGTGATGGTTTGTATAAGCGTCCCCTCTCCATCCAGGACAACCACACGACCGTTGCCTGTATCGGCGACGTATATGCGTTCTTGTTCATCTACAAACAATCCACCTGGAAGGTTAAAGGTCTCCTTGCTACCATCCATCATGAATCCATCGATTACGCGCAGCAGCTTAAAGTCTGGGTCCAATACGACAATTCGGCTGTTGCCGCTGTCCAAAATGTAGATCAACCCGGAGGGAGAAACGTTCACATCACCAGGGTCTTTGAACTCACTAATGCCGAGATCACGGCCTGATATCGTACGCTCGGGCAGATAGGCATCCGGTGAAGGTACAGCCTCTTTCCAGTAGTTGTAGTTATAACTCTCATACGGCGCCGGGGAGGCCGCCGCAGGCACGGCATTCACCAGCAGCAGAGATACTGCCGCCAGGAGAACAAGCCATCTTTTCACTGTGCGTGCCATATCGTTCCCCCTTAATCCTTCATGCCCGAACTCGCCATCGTCTCAATGATTCGGCTCTGAGAGAAAATAAATAGCGTAATCGGCACACTCATCAAAATCAGTGCTACCGCAGCACCCGCTCCTGCCCGGGATATTCCACCCTGGATAATCTGACCTGCTGCATAATGCAGGGTCTTGAGCTGCTCACTGTAGATATATCCATTGCCATCACTGCCCCATAACATCTGAAACAGCAGAATGATCAATGTAAGCCAGGCTGGCTTCACATTGGGCATGACAATGGACCAGAAAATTCGGTATTCACTGGCACCGTCAATCTTGGCTGCTTCCAGCAGTGCATCCGGGATCTGCTCCATGAACTGTTTCATCAGATACAACCCGAGTGAATAGGCAAATGCCGGGATAATAACAGCCCAGTACGTATCAATCCATCCGAGCCATGACATGATCATATAGTTCGGAATTGCCGTAACTGCTGGTGTGAACATCAGTGATAGTACGACCACTTGGAACATGAATACTTTGCCCGGAAACTTGTGCTTGGCGAGCGGGTAGGCCGCTGCGGAAGCTAGCAGCACATGGCCTACGATACCGATGCCTGTTATAAACACCGTGTTGAATATATAACGTGAGAACGGCACCCACGAGTCGCTTAGCAGATTCAGCAGATCCGTAAAGTTGCTGAACGTGGGATTTTTGACAAATAGCGTTGGTGGAAAGGTGAAAATCTCATCCAATGGTTTGAATGCATTGTTGATTGCATAGATCAGCGGCAGCACCATGAAGGCACCAAATACGAGCAGAAGGACAAACAGGGAGAGGCTTCCCGATAACGAGCGATTCACCCGCTTTTTGCCTGTCGCAATTGCAGCCATAGCTATTCTCCCACCCTTCGAAGCAGTTTCTGTACCAGCAAGTTGGTGCCCACCATAATCATGAACAGCACGGTGGCAATCGCCGATGCGTATCCCATCTCAAACCGCGTTGTACCAAAGTCGATCAAGTGGGTGACCACCGTCTCTGCCGCATAGTTCACGCTTGGAAATCCGGCCAGTGCGATCGATACATCGGCCACGGCAAACGAGGTGGTGAGCTGAATAACTGCACCGAACATGAGCTGCGGACGCATCGAAGGCAAGGTAATGTACCATAGCTCCTGCCAGCGATTTTTGATCCCGTCCACCGCTCCCGCTTCGTACAGCGTCCGATCTACAGTCTGTAAACCGGCGATAAACGCCAGAAATCCGGTTCCGAGACTCAGCCACAACTGCACGAGAATGAGGATGGGCATAATGTAGGCTTCCGTCTTCAGCCACTGGATCGGTTCCAGCAGAAAACCCCATTTGATCAACAGCCCATTGGCAATACCATAACGATCTCCCGAGAAAATCATGAGCCAGATAAAATACACATTGCCCGAGATGGAAGGCGCGTAGAAGATCAACGTCATGAACGCTCTCCATTTCGGTGTTAACTCATTAATGATCCACGCGAAGACGAAACAGGCAATATAACTGATCGGTCCGGTAATAATGGCGAACAGCAGCGTATTCTTGATCGCAATCAGGAATACATCATCCTCCAGAAACAGGCGGGTGTAGTTCTGCCAGCCAATAAACCGCGGGAATTCCAGCATGTTAAAGTAGGTAAAGCTGAGTATGATCGAGATGACAACCGGAATCACGGTAAACATGACGAACAGCAGCATGTAAGGTGCAAGCAGGACATAGGAATGTTTGCTGGCCTTCATTTCCTGGATCTTCCAGCTCCACCACGATTTCAAGCCCATCCTTGACGCTTTCTCAGGAGGACTGTTTTGTCCGTCTCGGAGTGATATTTGTGGCACGGTTAACCCTCCCTCTGCTTACGGAAGACCAAATTCATTACGCTTCACTCGAATCTCGTCCTGAATATATTGGGTATAATCCATGATGGATTCCCTTGCTTCCACTTGGCCAACAACGGTTTTGTAAAATGCATTGAACAGATGGCGGCCTGTAAAATAACCACCGGGTACTTCGGGAATGCCCTTCACCGTTTCGAATTGAGCCTTCAGATTGGCGTAATCCTCCGCAGGCCACGGCAGGGAATCCAGCGCCTTGATGTTGGCCGTTGGATAACGTGCAGCCGCACCCATCAGTCCTTCCATCTCCCGTCCGAATTCGGCCTGAATCGGCGTACTGGTCCACCACTTCATGAATTCCCACGCCGCATCCTTATCCTTCGCACCCTCCAGCATCATGACTGCGCTGCCTCCACCCGGGACGTCCCGATTCAAGGTTCCATCCGCCTGAACGGTTCCTGGTACAGGCACGAAACCCCATAATCCCCGAATCTCCGGTGCAAATACGGACAACTGGTTGTACATGGTGTAATCCGTTAACCCAATAGGCATCTGTCCCGTCCGGAAACGGTTCGCAAAATCATATTCCCGCTCCAGCTTGTAATCGGTATAGAACTCTGTCCACTGCTTGAACGTTTCGATGCCGATCCGGGAATCCAGATCCGACTCCTTGTCATCATTACGATAGAAGGCGCCACCGTTCTGAAGCAGCATCGTGGCATACTGTGAGTTCGGCGGAATATTGACTCCCTGCATATTCGCCTGGGTCACAATCGGCATACCAAATTCCATATGGTTTTTGCTCAGAATCGCGAGTAGAGCCTCAACATCCTCCCAGTTCTGAGGCACCTCAAGTCCCAGTTCTTCGAGCACGTCTTTACGATAAAACAGCATGTTAAAGGTCTGTGTTTCCGGCAGGGCATATACACCTGAATCATAGGCATACGGCACGATCGCGCTTTCCCTGAACTCCTGTTCCACGGTGCTATAATCACTGAATTGCGTAAGATCTACAGCCGAGTTCCGCATCGCAAAGTTCACCGGCAGATCATTGCCGATCTGCATGGCAACATCGGGTCCTTCACCGGACAACGTCGCTGGCAGCAAGGTTCCCATGTTGACCAGCTTCAGATTCACGTTAATGCCACTGTCTGGTGTGAAGGTCTTGTCAATCATCGCTTTCATCGTATTTGCCTGGTCACGTCCACTACCAATCCAGACGGTTACGGTCCGCTGATCTTCCGATGTAGCTACGTTGCCGATCTGGTTATAATCAATGAAGAACGAATGATAGAATATCTTCGCTTCATGACCGAGCTTGGCAAGTGGCCCCATGCCTGAACCGGGGATATCACGGTCAATGGAAGTGACGTACAGTGCGTCGATCTCAAGGGGCTGCTCTCGTGCCTGCTGCACCCATGTGCCGAGACCCCCTGTGTTGGTTTTGTATGCTGCAAGCCTTCTTGGAATGGTATTTGGCTTGTCAATCATCTCGTCCAGTTGCTGCGCCATCGTCTTGATCAGTGCTTCCTGATCGCTGGACTGTCCTGATAGAAGACGAAGCTGTGCGGCTACGTCTTTGAGTCGTTTACTTTCCCCGCTGAACACTTCCAGCAGGTTCGGGATCTGTTCCTCCACCCGATAATCCCGGAATTCATCAGGCTTGGTGCCTGTAATCATCAGAATGCGTCGGTACATGGAGTTCAAGTTGTACAGACTGTCCTCCACATTGCGGATAAGCGGTGCAAAGTCATCGAGGCTGTTCTCAAGCCGCAGCACATGTTTTCCCTTTTCCAAGTAAAATTTGTATGCTTCCTTGCCGCCCATAACATCAATGCGATAGTCACTTTGATAACGGAAAGGTGCTTGGGCCATCTCTGCAAACGGAACTTCACCATCAATGGTGAGCTTGCGTGTGGAATAGATGCCTTTAACGAAATTCTGCTGTGCGGTAAAACCGATATGATACAGTCCACTTTCCGGTACATCCACTTCCCATTCAATCCATTGTCCTGGCAGCCGCCAGTTAAAGCCACCAATCGTATTAATACGCACCTGGGAAGCGCTGTAAGGAGATACTGCAGAACTTGATCTTTCGCTCGTCGGGTATAACGTAGGTGAAGATTTGGCAATAGCGCCTTCTCCTTCAATGCGAATAAGGACATCCTTCGGCTGCCCGGAGGAATCCAACTGTTGTGCCCCCACAGTCTCTGCGTAAGGAAGGGCTGTCTTCTCATTGAAAAGGCGAATGGACCGAATCACCATGGGTTCACGCGATGATTTTAGCGTTAGGCTGTGTTCCCCTTTTTCCAAATAAAACTTGAATGGTGCCTGTTCGTACCCGTCGGAGTCCTGAAACGTCTCTTCCATCCAGCGTGGTTGTTCCACTTGTCTCGGACGAAGGTCATTGCCTTGATTATCCTGCTCCACGACATCTTTCTCATTGGTCCATACCCGGTCAAACTGCAAATAGGCGGCTTCCGCAAAAGGAAGTTCACCGTCAATGTACAATGCACGTTCGATGGCAGAGCTCTTGCCTTCAACGGGATAATAGAGCGCAGACAGGTTATACAGCCCCGTCTCTGGTACGTCAATGATCCAATCGACCTGTCCGGTCTCTCCGGTATGGAGAGATACACCATCCATTCCCTCATAATTATTGAGTTTGCGGACGTCTTCACCTTCGGCTCTTATGTAATTTCCCGCTTCAATGGTGATGTCCACATTCGGCTGTGTAGCCTGATCCGTTCCGGATCGATACTGTTCATATCCCTTCTTCTGCCGGGTCTGCTGCAAGATCGCATCCACTTCAATCGCAGGCAGACTGCCAGGTAGAACGTCCGCACTCTTCCCATCAGCGTCGGAAGTTACATATAGAATGATGCAAGCTGCCGCCACGATGATCACTGTGGACAATATCCATGTCTTACGTTGTAGAATTCCAGCCATCCTGCGAGTCCTCCTCATCAAGGCTGATGCCAGCAATGCCGATTTGGTGGTTCAGGAAAAAGGGGCTCCGTGCAACTTTGCCGACACGAGCCCCTGCCTGAATCGTTTGCTGGTGATAAGTGTTGTTATTGTTTGCCGAGTTTATCAATGGCAGCTTGTGCCTGTGCTTTGTATTTCTCGGCTGTTGCTGTGACGGAAGCATTGTTTTTGATGATATCGTTCACGTAATCTCCAAATGGGTAACCCGTGTAGGCATCATCCAGCAAGATGCGTCCCGTTCCAGCGATGTGCTCGCGAATGATGGCGATATCCTTCTCGTCGGTATAACGACTCTCCAGATAATCCTGACCTGGATACTCTTCAATCTGCGGGATGTCGAAGGTCTCTTCATAGATTTGGTAGACGATCTTTGGATCTTCCACACCTTTTGGAATGAACTTCGCCGATGCCGCGTTGTTTGCATAGGTTACCTCTTTGCTACCCTGTGGCCCGTTCGGAATCGGCACAACCCCGACAGCAAAGGTGAGATCGCCCAACTGCCATTCGGCGGCGGTGAACAAGGCTACGTCTCCATCCTTAAAGGTATTGCTTTCCTCCCAGTTGGTTTTGTCGCCGGTTTTGACCTTCACAACATTCTCCACGTTATACAGGCGTTTAACGAATTCGGCAGCTTCAATCGTTTTCGGATCGGACAATCCTTCTTTGCTATTGGTATCATCCACGATCGTGCCACCATTGGCTGCGGTAAAATGACGAACGACATCAAGGGCCCAGCCTGAGAATCCGTATACGTCAGTTTTGCCGTCGTTATTGGTATCTTTGGTTGCCTGTTTGGCAAGTTCCATGAATTTGTCCCAATCCCATTGGCCTTGGTTATACAATTCTTGCGGATCAGGCAATGAAAGTTTTTTGAACAAGTCACGGTTATAGTGAAGTCCCAGACCGATGCTGGTTGGAGATTCGAAGGCGTATTCGTTGCCTGCAATGGCAGGATATTTCACAATCAGGTTAGCCTCTTGGTTGATGTTGTTCTCAGGTGTAGTGAATTCGGAGATGGGCAACAGTTGCCCTTTGAGGATGGCGGGTAGTGCGGATTTGTACTCCATCTGAACGATGTCGGCGAACGGTTCGCCAGCCAGTGCAGACGTTGTGAATTTGTTCATGTATTCTTCGAAAGGTACATTGACGAACTCCAGTTTTACGTTATATTTCTTCTCGACCTCTGCAATTTTATCGAGTCTAGCCTTATCGGAGGCCGTCTCACCTGCTGGTTTCAGATCCCACCAGGCCGCGACCTTGATGACACGTCCTCCCAGATCAGGTACATTAACCACAGCTTCTTCCCCTCCGCCCTCTTTCTCTGTCTTAGCGACTTCGGTGCTGTTGCCTGAATTCGTTGTTCCCTCAGCATCAGCCCCCGTCTGCGTTGTCCCCCCACCACTGCAAGCGGATACAAAAAGCATCACGGCCAATAACATCAGAGGTAGAACATTCCATCTTCTCATCATGATTTAACAACCTCCCCGAATGTGTATACCAATCATGGTTCACCCTAAATCGTTAACCCCACTCATCAACCAATCGAAAATAAACAACCACCACCATTTGTTATTTTCTTGTTTGTTTTTGACAAACAAAATTTAACACAGCCAAATGTAAGCGTCAACATTTTTATTGTTAACATTTTCTAATTATTCTGATAAAATGCTGATAAAACTGTTATATCTCTCTGTTACAACTTATTCAACACCTTCAATCCTAAGTACACACTTATTAAAACCATGACTATAACTTTGTTTATTTTGTTATTTTTATATAATAACAAAATAATAATTTAACAGACAAATTTCGTCATTCTATCTGAAAATATTTTACTGTCACGTTGAACGTTCATCCTAAAATACTGTGCATCACTAACATTTTGAATTCTCTGTCCGTTATTAGATTAAGAGAAATACATCATGTTATACTAGGATCAGTTGGATATCGCTCCGAATAAGGAATACGGCAGAACTACGAGGGTAAGGATGGTATGATGAAGACAAAGGTAACAATTCAGGAGATTGCACATTTTACGGGTTTGTCGAAATTCGCGGTGTCACGAGCTTTGTCTGGAAAATCGGGAGTTAGCGATCAGACGAGGGATGTCATTCTCAAGGCCGCTGGCAAACTTGGATATTTCAAAGATAACAGCATGTTGTCTGGTGAACTGTCTCACAGCAGTGAATCACATGACTCGAAAAACACACGTTCAAGCGGTACCATCTTGATTTTGTTTCCCAATGTTCGGTACCAAAATCAAGACTCCGTATACTGGGGACCCGTCTTTAACGGGATTTCTTCCAAGCTGAACCAAAAAGGGATTAATATTCTGACCTTGACGGAACCCTCAGCAGACCAGCTATTTACCCTGCTCAACCCGGATGCCATTCGTGGAATCATTACCGTTGGCTCGATCTCAACCCCGATTCTGCTTGAAATCAAGCGTCTCAGTATTCCGGTTGTGATGGTGGATCATCTGGACCCTGTTTTTCACAGTGACAGCATATTCACCGATAACTTTGCATCCATGCGCGAGATCATGCTCTATTTGCTCCGCAAGGGTTTCAAAACATTCCAGTTCGTTGGAAATATAGGGGATGCTCAGAGCTTCTATGAGCGCTGGATTGCATATACTTCTGTACTTATGGGCCATGGGATGGAAATACATCAGATTCCTGAGCTGAGTAATCAGGCATTGGATGAGTTCCGCCAGACGTTCACTTCGGTAATCAATAAGGATAACCTGCCTGAAGTGTTTGTATGTGCGAATGATTTCTATGGGCTATACACCATAGAAGCCCTTGAGAGTATGGGTATTCGTGTACCCGATCAGTGTGTTGTCACGGGATTTGATAATCTATACGACAATATCCCATTACTGGCTACAGTCAATGTGAACAAGGAATTGCTCGGTGCACGTGCAGTGGATCAGATGTTATGGCGCATAGCGAATCCGGAAAGCAACGTCGAGAAAAAGTTGATTCTTGCTGACGTCATTATCCGTGAACAGTTCGGCAGGCATAGTGGATAAAAGCATATATGGATAAAGCTTATGTCCACACAGAACAGCACGCCAAACACCCCTTCAACCGTATTCGTGCGGCTATAGGGGTGTTTGCTTTGTTGTATGTTGTGTAATGTTTATTGTTTATTACATTAGGCCGTAACATCATCCAGTTCTACGTGTCTGTACGCACATCATCCCACGCCTGATCCAGATAACAGATCAACCAGTTCAATGCACGGTGACGTTCATAAGCCACTCCACCATTCAGTCCAGCGGGAGGTGTTTTGTCATTCACACGACTATCCACACACACCCAGTTATAACGGTAGATCAGATCTGCTTCATTCAGAATCTCGCTCTTGTTACGCAGAGATGCATCGGAGAGAAAGTCGGCAAAGCTGTCCTTCTGTTGCAAATAACCGACATCCTTCCCTACGTTACACAACTCCGTCGGTGCACCCAGTTCCTCCACATAACCTAGCGCCCACAACAACACGTGGTAAGCTTCATATCCCCAAGAGAATGCGATGATCTCCTGTTGCTCCGCTCCGTGCTGGTTGATAAACCTCTTCTCTACGGGTGAAAAAAAGGATTCAGCCTCATACTTGTCGATCACTTCCTGAACCAGTGCTGCGGTATCATCCGCACTTTCGCCGGCTCCCAGACACTCACCCTTAAGCGCGGCGAGACACAGGGCAACCGCACGACGCGCGACTTCCTCTTTACTCCGAATCGTGGTGTGCTCGTCTCCAGCCCTTACGGGCAAGTTCGCATTATACGGTACGCCTTGTTCAGTCAACAATTGCTCTGAACGCGCTTTACGTTGAGTTGCAGACTCTGTCTGGGTTCCAGCATCGTCCAGGAAACTGGTGTGCGCTGTCACCGTGTAATCCTCCACCTCAGATTCTCCACTCACATCCAGCAATAGCTGGCCTTGTGCATTCAGCAGAGATCCACCTCCCCAGAAGATCACAGCATCCAGAGCATCAGCCAGTTGCAATAACTCGCCGAAGAATTCCTCCGAAATATCCTCTTCCGTCTCAATACCAACCACCATATTGAGGGTGGAACATTTGATCAATACCTTTTCCTGAAGCGAAGCATTGCGCCCTTCAATCTGACTCAAAAATCCAAGCATTCCCTGAATCATGGTCGTAAATTCCTCAGGATGTGTCTGGCTGGTCATGATATTGAAGCCTTTTGTTTTTTTACTGAGCCATTTTTTCTGAGTCACTTGAATATGAGTCTTGTCTTCCCGGCGTTTAATCGTACCCTGAGGATAAATGGATTGAATTAATTCAAACAGCTGATCCAGGTCAAATTGAGAGCTGTATATCGCACAATTTCTCATGAAGTCCACCCTCTTCTTTCTGACTAATCCTTATAAGGATCGAATTCATTACCTCCGGCCATGGCGACACCAACGGGACGCAGCACATGGTTGATTTTCAGCGTATTCGCATGTGCGTTCAGTACGTCTTGCAGTTTCTTATACACAAACGGACTTTCATCTGTGCCCGCTCCCCGCAGTTCCACGCCATAGGCGCGAATCGCCTCATGCATCTGTGCTTCGCTAATCTCACCGCCCATGCGTGTGCGCAGCTTGTAATTCATTTTGCCAGCCGCCTGGGTTCGGCTCATCGTGCGACCTGCCCCATGTACGGTGCTGCGGAATGACTCGGTATTCTCTTCACTGTGGATCCCTTCCACAATTACCGAGATATCTCCCATACTGCCTCCCACAAAACCGAGTTGCCCGGGTGCCAGTGGCGTTGCGCCTTTGCGGACCACGACTACCTTTTCACCCATGTGCTGTTCTTTCCAGGCAAAGTTGTGATGATTATGTACGGAATATTCGGCATGTGCCCCAAGAATTCCAAGCACCTGTTCAATGACATAATCACGTCCTGCATAAGCGTATCGGCCCGCCAAAGTCATTCCATCCCAATACATATCACCCATTTCGCTGTTCAAGTCAAACAACGTAGGCGGTTGATCCATGGATTCGCCCGGCGCTTTGCCACTGAACTGACGCCCTGCGGCCAGGTTAAGGAATCCACTCGCCACTTTGTGACCGAACCCGCGGCTGCCAAAATGATTTGCGATCCACACCTTTCCCGTTGCCTCTTCTACAAAAATATCCACGAAATGATTGCCACTGCCTACGGTTCCGAGTTGGTTGCGTGCGAGTGTCTTCAGCTTATGTTGTAATCCAGGTTCAATGGTATCAAACAGCTTCCAGCTCGCGTCCTCGAACAGTTCATGATCCACGGGTGTTGGATTGTTACGACCCACGCCGAAAGATATGGTCGAATTGATGTCATCCATAATCGTACCAATCTGATCCCGAGTATCCTCCCACATCAGATTGGTACGCACAGCCTTGTTGCCACAGGCAATATCATATCCGACACCTGAGGGACTGATCATATTTCGATAAGCGACAACACCACCGATGGGTTGCGAGTAACCTTTGTGATGGTCAGCCATTAGAGCCACACCCATTACATCTCCATATTGCGAGCAAGTCACCGCCTGACTTACGGCGTTCTCCAGCGGCTCCCCCCAGACTTTAATGTTATCTACGATACGCATGATTGTGTTAACCTCCTATGTACTTTTTTGAATATTTTATCTTAAATTTCTGGCTGTTGCTTTCCTTAGTTTAACAAAGATCAGCATGACCCGAAACTTTCTCTTCCTTTAGATCACCAATTATTTACGCATAGAAAAAAGAGAGCTCAGCTCCCTTTTCTCACGGTTGGTTCCTATTCACTTCTTGCTAATCTTAAACTTGAACGCCCAAGTCGCTGTGTTACCAGAATATCGGCCTCTGTTCTCGGTCACTACCACGGAAAGTGTCTTGTTGGTTGATTTGGAGAACGAAGATAGTTTGACGTTGGTGCTTTTACTCCCGTAATCAGGAATCTTGTCTTGCTCTTCGGCGATGGCCTCCAGTTTCAACGTACCAGTGGACTTCAGATTTAAGGTGACCGATGAACCCTCTTCCAGATCTTTGCCGTTCACACTTGCTCCGATGGCCCACTCATTACCGACAGAATTATTCTCGACAAGTTCTGCGCTCACCAGCGTCACGGTCACCTTAACCGTTTTGGCGGCAGCATAGGAGGTTGGGGAACATACGGCGAATACCAGGCTCAGAATCATGAAAACATTAGCCCATTTTTTGAACACGAGAGTGCCTCCCTCTTATTCGTTCCTTTTGTTAAGACTATGCCTTATTCGCCACGTTCCCTAAGTAATCCTTCCACTTGTGTAAGAAATTTTCTCTTGAAGTGCGTGTTAAAGATGCTTCCGATAACCCTGAACCTTCTCATCCTTGAAACCCAGCTTCTCATAGAAAATATGTGCTTCCTTGCGCTGATCGCCAGACACCAGAATCATGTAACCACAACCCAGATCTTTCGCAATCCGCTCAATCTGGAGCATTAACCTCTGCCCAATGCCCTGCCTGCGTACCTGATCCGATACAATCACATTCTCTACAACCATGAACGGTTTGCATGGCCCTACCAGATCCATACACTCAATCCCCATAACGGACCCAACCAGTTCGCCATTGTAAAATGCCCCAAGCACATGATAATGACCGTTCTGCTGTATGTAATGAAACATCTTTTTCATCTGCTGCTCGTTGGTAGGCATTCCCATCAGCTCATCATACAATTTGCTTAAAGCCGACAAATCCTGTAGTTCAATAGCTTTGATCGTAACCATACAATATCCCCCTGACGTTCACTCTAATTTAGTATTCTATCTTAAACGAGGTCTTTCTTGAAATAATAATGTTGATGCCCTGTCGGTGCATTCTCGATCGTTGTGATCAATTGGTAGCCGTGCTTCTTGTAAAATTCCGGTGCTTGGTAAGAGAACGTGTTCAACATGACAAAATCACAAGATTTCTCACGCGCAATGCGCTCCACCTCAAGCAGCAATTGGGAGCCGTATCCCCGATGCCGCTGATCGGAGTCCACCCAAAGGATATCAAGCTCTACCCAGTTCCAGCATAGTGTACTAAGCACACCTGCGACAATCTCACCAGTCTCATTTTTGATATTGAAATTCAATTCTTCGTAACGATGCCTTAATTCCTCGCTCACATGCGCAGCATTAAATGCAATAAGTTGCTCGCGAACATATTCTGAATCTTGCTCGGTACTTGGGGTTATATTTCCTTTAGACATCTCCTATTCACTCCTCACATCCATGTCAGCTAACTGCCCTTTTTTCCATTTACGAATTCGGGTCCGAAAGGATTTAAAAGGAGCTACCGAATTAATCTGGATCCACTTCACCATAGCCCATCCGGGCTTGTTACCCGTCCACTGTCTCATTCCCTCTACAAATAACTCTTCTTCACTCAGTGAGTCAATCCAGTTCTGCCACTGTTGCTCTGTCTCCCGAAACAAAGAGCGCAGCTCCTCCAGCGTATAATCTGAATACTTTTCGTAAAATGATTCATTTAACGGCCCCAATCGGTTCCATTTATACCCTGGTGCAGGCATATGACATTCATGTCCCAACTGTTCATTTCGCTCCCAGTCCATCACCAGGTTCATCCATCCTATCTGGTAGGCAAGCATCTGGGCAGGCGTCTTATCCACACCTTCAACCCGTTTATCTTTGTCGCTGTTATGGATGTCATTGAATTCCCCCTCAAACAATACATAGGTGCGTCGAATCGTCTCACTTAACTCTTTCTTCGAGGCATATAGAATCCCAGGCACGCTACTCCACTCCCCTCGTTTCACCGTTTTACATGAATCAGAAGCATGGACTCTATCATCATTTCGACTCAATTCCATAATCATCCTTTTTTTCATGAGGCATTATACTTAGAAAAAGAAAAAAGAGCAGTCTGTAATCATTACAGCCGCCCTTTACTCAACCTATTTTGCTATATCAGCATACTCCTGATCCCAATTCTACAAAGCTTCCTTAATCACCCGTTTATAGTACCACACAGACAACAGACCAAAAATCGAATATAACAATGTATAGACTATCATGACAATGACCGTGGGTGTCGCCAGCTCCGTACCAAAGAAAAACCAACCTGATTTCACGGCAAAGTAACTATGACTCAATCCCACCACAAGCGGAATACCAAAGTTAAACAACTGCTTGATCTGAATACCCCCCAACAGATTGCTTTGTGTAAATCCAAGTTTACGAAGAATGGTATAATTGCCCTTCTCCTCTTCACTCTCATTCATTTGTTTAAAGTACAGGATACATCCCGATGTGATCAAGAACGTCAAACCAAGGAATCCAACAATGAACATAATTAGGCCCATCGTGTTACGTTGGTTATTTCTGAACTCAATCTGGGAGAAACTTGGGGCTTCCAACTGCTGCTCCTTATATACGGCGTATGCATCTTCAGCCTGTCCCTCGTTCACAATACGTACACCATAGTAGTCAGCCCACTCGGCTTTCTGCAGCTCGGGATCGATGTCCTGCTTCAGTTGCTGATATACCGTCTCATCCACGACCGCTACAGGCGTGCCCCCAGTATAATACGCGGGAAGAACTCCACGTTTGGTTGTTCCAATTAGTTGTTGTGCCAGCGTATGTTTCAACCCGTGCAAGACGATTGGACCTTTCTCCTGAATGGAAATTAACTGCTCAACGGCATTTCCATATCCCATAAAGACCGCTTCGCCTGGTTGCAGATCAATGTTATCTACCATGTTGTCACTCAACACACTACTGAACAGGTACTGTTCCGTCATGGACTCATCCATCACTTCATGAGCATCAATTTCAATATAAATAGGCTCTCTGTGATTCTCTTCATATGGAATCTGTTTGTTATCCAACTCCGCTACAAAGCGATTTTTTACATCCACCTGAGCAAAAGAAAAATCCTCCGGCAAACTTTCCTTGGCCTGCGCCTCTGCCGAGTAATACGAAATGTAACTGAGTGACAACATGCCAATAGCAAGCGCCGACACGGTTGTAATA
Organism: Paenibacillus amylolyticus; assembly: GCF_050990605.1. Taxonomy (GTDB): domain Bacteria; phylum Bacillota; class Bacilli; order Paenibacillales; family Paenibacillaceae; genus Paenibacillus; species Paenibacillus amylolyticus_H. The sequence goes on along the minus strand of NZ_CP158832.1, from coordinate 1,643,477 downwards.
ATCGTGAGCAGCAATGCATTAGATTTCATGCGGAACATGATTGAAGATAAAGACAACACCTCATGAATGGTAAGGTATCCGTTTTTACTTTTGCGAATCAGATTAAAAATAAAACTTACCGAACCCTTATAGAACAGGTATGTCCCCAGTATGACCGAGAACAGAATCAGGATCATTGTATACATCAACTGCTGCATATCCATTGCCTCACCGCTGAACAACCGTGCAGACATGAAGTATCCATACACAATCAGGGCAATACCCAAGACGCCAATAATCATCTGTCCAAACGACATCTTCTGCACCTGCTGCTCCGAAGTGGCAGACACCCGAAAGAGCGAGAGAATGCTCTGTCTTTTGATAAAGGTGTAGTTCATCAGCATGATGAGCAAATACATAATCGTAAAGACAATCACCGTTTGCATCAGTGCCATCGGAGAGAAATACAATCTCGTAATCGCGTCCACACCGAGAATTTTGAACAATATCATCAATACCAGCTTGGACGCAAGAAACCCGATTAACACACCGATAGCCATGGAGCCAAAATAGAGAATACTATTCTCCGCACTCAAAATACCAAAAATTCTGCCTTTCGTCAGTCCGATCAATTGAAATAATCCAATTTCTTTGCTACGCCGCTTGATAAAGATCGTATTGGCATAGAGCAAAAAGATGCCGACAATGACAATTAACAGTACCGAAGATGCGCCTATAGCCGCTGCCCCTTTTGTTGAAGCAGCTACCTCATCCATGGAAGGATCATATTGTAACGTCACAAAGGAAAAATATAAGGCCACACTGAACACAAGCGCAAAAACATAGAGATAATAATTCTTCAGATTTTTCCTGAGATTGCGGAAGATAATATAATTCAAGCTCATTGCTGTACACCACCCAATACGCCCTGGGTTTTGATAATATCGTTGAAAAACGATTGCCGTGACTCATCTCCTTTATTCAACTGGGTGTAGATCTGACCGTCTCGAATAAAAATCACTCTGCTGCAATAACTTGCGGCAACCGGATCATGGGTAACCATAATAATAGTCGCCTTTCGTGCGCTGTTCATATCACTTAACTTGCCGAGCAGATCCGAAGCGGACTTGGAATCCAGCGCTCCTGTCGGCTCATCCGCAAAAATGATACTCGGCTCGTGGACAAATGCTCGTGCTGCCGAAGTCCGCTGCTTCTGACCCCCTGAAATCTCAGATGGATACTTGTCTTTCAATTCGTAGATTCCCAGTTCACGCGCGATCTGTTCAAACTTCCGGTGTGCCTCCTGCTTTGGAATGCTCGTAATCGAGAGCGGTAATAATACATTTTCCTTCACCGTAAGGGTATCCAGCAGATTGTATTCCTGAAAAATAAAGCCCAGATGATGTTTGCGGAACTCAGCCAGCTGTTTCTCCTTCATTCCGGTGAATTCCTTGCCCTCAATATCAATCGTGCCCTGACTCACCCGATCAATGGAGGAAAGTACATTAAGCAGCGTTGTTTTACCCGAACCCGAAGGCCCCATAATACCAACAAACTCTCCCTTACTTACCCCAAGATCAATCCCCTTTAGCACTTCCTGTTTGTTCAGTTTATTGCCATAGACTTTATGAATTTTTTTGGCTTCCAGTATCCACATATCCCACTCACTCCTCTTAGATCTTCTGCAAAATGCTCATGTCTATATCATAGGCGGAATGTGCAGTGTTATCGTGTGATTCACCGAACAAAACCAAAAAGCATGTGACATTGTTGTCACACGCCTGCAAGATGCACCATGTCGTTTTTTCGCGGAAAAGTAAGTGTGACGGTTGTGCCCTCACCAAGAGAAGACTCTACATGAATGCTCATATGAAGCGTCTGGACAACCTGACGAACCAAATATAATCCCATCCCGGTAGCCGCCCCATCCATTCTGCCTCGGGTGGACGTAAAACCTTTATCAAATATACGCGGCAGATCTTGAGCCTCAATCCCTCGCCCGTGATCCTGAATTAGGAGTATGATGTGTCCATCCTGTTCCCGACTTTCAATGAGGATGTCCGATGAATCGCTATATTTCACCGCATTACTTAACAATTGCCGGAGGATGAAGCCTAACCATTTGCTGTCTGTGAGCACACTGGATGCCATTAGCGAAACATCAAAGCCAATGCCCTTGGATATGCACCACGATTTCAGCGCTCGAATCTCACTATTCAATACCGGCTCAAATTCCGTCTCTTCGATGAACAGATCATTATGCATGAACGGAATACGCTTCTGATGAAGCTGCTGATCCAGCAACTGATGGATTCGTAACCATTCATATGTCATTTGGCTCTGCAACTTGTCATCTGGCAAACGCTCGATCATCAGTTGCAACGCAGTCAGTGGGGTCTTCACCTCATGAATCCAGGACAACATCTCGTCCTTCTCCTGTTCCAGAGCGATAAAATGATGTGACGACTCCCTACGATACCGCTCTGTCTGGGAACTGACGGCCTCATGTATGATCTGCTCATATGGACTTTCGGCGATATCGAGTTCTCCCAGATCATAGGTTTGATCCCAGGTGCTCAATTTTTTATAGAAACGAGTCTCTTTCAGGTATCTCGCCCAAATAAAAACAACACATACCACCACATTCAGGACTACGATATACACCACAGATTGGAATGGAATGGACGAGTCCATGTAGGCCACCAATAAAATAATAAGCTGCATACTTGCCAGTAGCCATAACCAACTAGCCCTTTCTCGTATGTACTTTCCGATCATGCTTCTGCCTCTTCCGTTGCCATGTACCCTTGACCTACTTTGGTTTCAATGTACCGCTCCAAGCCGATGGGTTCAAGCTTCTTCCGTAACCGGTTCACGTTAACCGTCAGCGTATTGTCACTCACGAAATGCTCATGATCCCACAAGCTCCGGATGAGATCCTCACGGGTAACAATCTGATTTTTGTGCTCGACCAGCACTTTAAGGATGAACATCTCATTTTTGGTTAACAGGACGGATTCATCCCCACAGGTCAACGTATTTTTCACATATTCAATAGCCGCACCACGCCAGGTTCGAAGTTCAATATGCTCTGTATTATAGTTGTACACCCTCCGCAAAGTTGCTTGGATCTTGGCAATCAATACATCGAAGTGAAAAGGCTTCTGGATAAAATCGTCTGCACCCAAATGCATGGACATGACCATATCGGCAGGATGATCCCGTGAGGACAAAAAGATAATCGGCACATTGGAGTGCGAACGAATGATCCGGCACCAATGAAACCCGTCATATTGGGGCAACTGAATATCAATAATGACCAGTTGGGGCTGAATTACGCTGTACTCCTGCAATACCTTGCCAAAATCCTGCACACCATACACATCATACGACCATTGGGACAAACGTTCCTTGATTTCACTGAATAACGATTCGTCGTCTTCAATGAGCATAATTTTAAACAAGAGACTTCACCACGTTTCTGATCTTCTAAGGTTGAACCAAGGTAAAGGTAATTAGACTCCGTTACTGGAGGGTCGTCACCGTTATGATTACGAATCGTTGCTCCGATCGCTGTTATCAGTGTACAGGGAAGTTGGACTTATATCAAAAGGTATCATACTTCGCAAGAAAACGAGCAAAACTACGTATACGATATTAGCTCCCGGTGGAGTGCGTAACATGGCTTGCATCACTGTGTTCGTCGATCCGCTCGATCAACTGCATCGCCACGTCTTGTGGTGATCTTAATTGGCCTGCCTCATATACTTGATTGAACATACCTGCAAGAGCAAACTCCTCTGTACTTTTGCCTCGTGCAACCGCCTGTAACTCCGTATCAACCATCCCCGGATCAAAAGCAATAATCTCAACAGGGTTCTGTTGGCCCGTTTGCTCCAAAGATACACATTGGGTGAACATGTTCAAGCCTGCCTTGGATGTGCAATACACTGCCATTGATGGAGCGGGATAACTTGCCGAACCCGATGAGAGATTAACAATCTTACGTCTGGCGGACAGGTGATTCGTTTGTTGAATAAAAGAAGAACTCCATATCATTGGCGCTGCAAGACTGATGTTGAGACTCCGACTTATCTCTTCCGCACTGCATTGATCGATAGGTCTTAGTGGCTCCAGCATCACTGCATTATTAATAAGTCCAATGAAATCGACTTCTTGAGACGGAATTTGGCTCAATACACGTGTAACCAAATCATCAATTCCTGTCAGATCGGCTAAGTCGTACTGAACATGGCGGTAACGCCCGATCCATTTCTCGCCTGATTCCAACTCATCTGAACGCCCGCGTGAAATACCGCAAACGTAATCCCCCTTAGCCAATAATAACTCTGCAAGTTGTAACCCGATCCCTTTGGATGTGCCTGTAATGATAAAGTGTCTTCTTCCTGTTTCTGTTTCTTTTTTCATTCCGATACTTCCCCTCCTCTATTTCCATTCGATCATGTCCCCATATAAGCTTATGAATCTTTCTTTCTCCACAACGTAGCCCACAGAAACGGTACACCAAAATACGGTTCATGCTGCTCCATCGCCTTCATTGCACGGAACTCCACGCATTCAAAGCCATCTTCCAGCATGTAGCGAAGCTTCTCCTCTGTGAACGCAAGACCACCTCGCATCGACTTCTCTTGATAGACCTGCCAATCATTCATAACGATCTCAGGCCCACCAATATCACCAAAACCCGGGGCAAAACAAGTCATTCCAAAATATCCTCCTGGACGGAGTGCATTGTGGATCATTTCTATGTAGGGAATGCGCTGATGTGGTAACAGATGATGTAGACAACCCGAGTCGTAGACAAGATCATATTCTTGCTCTGGAGCCAGTTCGAACACGGAGCGACATTCAAAATGTACGTCCAGTTGCTCTTCTGCCGCCCTCTCCTTAGCCCAGGCAATCGCTGTCTCCGAAAGATCATAAGCATCTACCTGATATCCTTGGCGGGTCAGATACAATGCATTTCTGCCTGGACCACAACCCAGTTCCAGTGCCTTGCCGCCGCTCAGCACACCTGCGTTCACATGCGCTACCAGATTCTCATCCGGTTTGTTTGGGAAAAAGGGGATGGGTCTGTTCCGATCCTCATAGAAAGGTTCCCAAAACTGCTTGGCAGATCTGAAGTCCGCATCGAGCATATCATACAGATCCTGTACACTTTTAATCGTCTTTTCCACAACCACATTCCTCCTTAAATGCTCCATCCAAACCTTCATTTCCGACTATCCATTCCTCGTCATTTTCAATAAATTAGCCACACTCTATTATAACATTTTTACCCAGTAGTTCTCTATTTTTCTTGTGCTTTTCTACTCCAAAATAGAAGCTTTTTCCCAACAAAAAAACGACCGACATGAATGTCGATCGCTTACAATCGTAGAGGTTTTGAGTTGTAACTTACTTCGCCCGTTCCAAGACTGCAAAGTAATTTCCTTCGTTATCTGCAAAGTTGAAGACACGCCCGGTGGGCATCTCAACAATCTCTCCCACCGTTACATGTTTACCAGACAAGTCAGCATATAACTGATCCAGTTTTTCGGTGAAGAACATTAACGAAGGTGTGCCCAGATTTACACCCGCCGACATCCGTTCGACGAACTCTTTGTCATGGAGAATAATACGCGTCTGCGAGTCTGCGGTAGGCGCAATCTCAAACCATCTCATGCCCCCATCAAGGTTTACTTCATCCACAATGTGGAATCCTGCGACTTCGGTCCAAAAAGCCAGAGATTCATCTTGATTATTGACATACAACATAATTTGGCCGACCTTGCTAAACATGGATCAATCACTCCTCTGATCATCGAATCTCTCAACATCCTGCTTATCATTCCTCAAATTCCAATAGAGTATAACATGCAAGACAGCTTTTTTATCATAAGTGGATTTATTTATGAGTATCAATCTTAAGTTATCAATGAATCTCCTGAAGTTACTTATAGTGTTTTAACAAGTGAAAGTCTATGAAACCCTGAGGTATAATAATTCATATCGATACTTTCCTTTTGAAAATTCATTCGTTCATAAAATACGAGCGCTGCTTCATTTTCTTCATGATCAAGTGTGTAAAGCATGACTTCACCACTGCCGAACTCAGCTATTTTCATACATATGTTTGTGATTAGTGTACGTGCTACTCCCTGTCGAAGGTGTGATTTGCATGTAACAACGCCAACAATCTCATACCGATTAACAGTAGGCTGAAAGATGTAACCAGCATGACCTATGACAACATCTGCTTCGTCAACCATGACATAATAAGCACTGATACGTTCATCCGTCATATTTAAATATGAATCCCAGCGTGCAGGATACTGATCGCGTATAAACGAAGGAAATTGAAAGTGATGATCCGTCATCATTTTCAGCACTGCTGACTGATCAATCGCTTGAAAAAGGCGAATAGTCATCTTTTTATTACCTACCCTTCGTGTCCATGTAAACATCTTGTAAGTTACCAACTTCATAATATTTCATTGCCGCCACCAGTCCTTTCGTTCCCTGAATAATAAATAAAGTGTTTGATCAAAAGATCAAACACTTTGCCCAGGCGTACGGCATATAATATATGTGCTTCCTCGTGGTTCACTCCACGTTTACGCCAGTCACACATAACAGATATTTAACAACTAGTATACATGACATATTTTGTCATTGTATATATTATGAAATTATTGCGTGCCTTTTAACTTCTTCGTAAGATAAAGTACAACATCGTCGTCCATAATTGTTTCTTCACCTGGCTGAATGTAATGATCGTGTCTGTGAACACCATGACCGTCCGGTATATATCCGCGATGGGCATATAAAACTTGCGCCTTGCCATAATCGGTAAATACACCTACACCAATACCTGCTACATCCGTTCGTTCCGAAATAACTTCCTCTGCGCGGTCCATCAACCGTGAACCAATACCTTGGCGCTGAAACTTGATTAGCACGTTGAAATCGTTAATTTCGGGGATGCCTTGTTCCCTGAAAGAAGGGTATTTGGAATGCCACAATACATTCACGTATCCGGCAAATTCTCCGTTCAACTCCGCTACCAAGGTTACACGATCCCCATTCTGCTGTTCAGCCAAGTAATGAAAATACTGCTCAGCGAATCTCCCCCAACCCTGCTCCTGGAACGCCTTGGATATAATGACAGGATCGCTCTCGTTTAATAGTCTGATATGTACAGTCATTAATGAATCCTCCTTAAAAAAGTATTCCTCCTAGACTATATTCCCAACCGATCTCGAAGCGATGTGATATGAGCAACATGGTGTTTGCCATGCCAAGCATACATGCCCAAATTGTAATCCAGTCTTGTTGTTTCTTCCGATGAGGGATGATAAAATTGCTTGGCATAATCTGCATCTGCCAACGCGTTTAACAGAAACACCCAACGACGATGGAGCGCATCCAGAATCTGAAGCGAGAATTCAACATCCAGGTCCCTTGAATCACTCAGTTCAGCCCAACGCTCTTCATAATAAGGTCGAATCGTAGGTGTGTCCTCTGTGAGTGCCAACTTGAAACGAATCATACTGTTCATATGGCTGTCTGCCATGTGGTGAATGACCTGTTTGAGCATCCATCCACCTTCTCGATACGGCAGACTTAATTGCTCTTCACTCAGTCCCTTTACCGCTTCTCGCGCGCGTTCAGGCAACTCAGCAATGTCCTGAATCCACTTCTCCCGCTGTGCCAAAGTAACTTCACCCGTGTGTACAAATGGTCCTATCGGAAATCTTTCATCCATCCATTATTCCCCCTTGTTACTATGATTAAAAATAACGTTTAGTATTATCTAAGGCGCATATTCCATGAGCCAACAGTCTCTCATCTGTCCTTCATGCTGCTCATGTTTCTCCAACAGCTTAATCTTTTGGAAACCACATTTCTCGTAACAGGATATCGCTCGCAAGTTCCAGGCTTGAGGGTCCATAACCACTTTACGGGCTTGTTTTTCGTTTATCAGATAAACCTGCATCGATTGTACCAACTGTGTACCAATGCCTCTGTTCCAGTAATCTACCTCACCAATAAACTGATCCGTCCCATAGATAATCTCATCCGTGTCTTCATAACCATACTCCGTTCGTTCTTCTTCCTCAAGCTCATAGAACTGAATGTATCCAATCAGATTTTCTCCATACTCGACGATACAACGGGTAGCATTATCATCCTGATTGTAAAAATGCTCTCTAACCATCTCCAAATCATGCGGCCGATCACGCCCTTCATAGTATTGAAGAACCTTAGGGTCCGTCAGCCACTTCATCAGCTGGTGTTCATCTTCAATCTCCAAGAAACGTACGGTGATTTCGTTCGATTCATATACATTCATCACTCTGCATACTCCTTAATAATTTCCAGATTCTCACCCGTAACCCAACTCAGATCCTTCCCCAACAACTGCTCGTTGTGAACATAATACACCATGGGATTCTCAAGCGGCTGAGTCGTTCCATCGAAAGATCTGAGCGTTAACCGCAACTTGTAACTCCCTGTCTCATCAGGTATCGCAAATCCCATCAGATTATCGGCTAATTTCATGGTTTCCCCCTGCGCCTTCAGATACTTTTCCAGAATGACCTGATCAAAATAGGAGCTGCCAACAGACGAAGGCATGTACCACGCATCATCTAGTTCTTCAGTGAATGTGACCCCTTCCCATCCAGGGACAACGGGATACACCATATGTTGATTCTTGTCTTCTCTTTTTCGCGTTATCTCTAACTCTACCTCAACTGCATCCGTATCAATCTGCCTGATTGTGCCTGCCATCACAACATCCTGGGCACTCACACTTGGAATAACATAGCTGTATATGAGCAGAATCACCAAGAGGATTATCGTTATTCCCGTAATCCCAAATATTGTACTTTTACGCATCGGTCTGATCCTCCCGTCTAGTTAATCATACTTCTGGAGCAGCTCCTTCTCTGTTAAAGATTGAGTTAACCTATCCAACTCAGGTGATGCCGTCCAATCACTGGAGGTATTCAATCCATGTTTGATGGTATGGATCACGCTATGTGCAGACATGTATATATTATGGTGGATTCCAGGTTGGACAATGATATGCTCTCCTGCACGCATCACTTGAATTGAAAGCACCTGATCGTCTCCATAACTGGCATAAGCAATCCATCCGGATTGCACCACATAAAACTCCGTTAGATGGATATGTACATGACTGTTTTGCCATGCTCCCTGGGAAGAAGCAACGGTTCTACAGTAATAACTGCCATCTTCTGATATCATTTTATATTTCTGTTCCCCGTTCGCCATCTGCTCGAAGCTGGTTTTGACACCGGTCTCACCATATTTCTGTTCTGAAAATTCTGTGTTCAATTGTCTTCATCTCCTGACAAAAAATCCCTTTAATCTAACATTCGACATCGACTAAGCGAATCTCCTGTTTGAATATGCGAATATCTTTGCCAAAATTTGAAACGCTTCTCTCCCAGCTTCCGTATTAAGGTCGAAGTCGTATGTATGCCCTATAATAAAACCATCTGATCTGGAGGTTGAGCGCATGTCATTTTTTAAGAAAATGTTAGCCAGTGTAGGTGTTGGAGCAGCCAAAGTAAATACGGAATTGCATACACCAGAGGTCACACCTGGAGGAATCATCTCGGGGGTTGTGTACATTGAAGGTGGAGATGTGGAACAGAACGTAGATCGAATCTATCTTTCAATCAAAACCCATTACATACGGGAGCGCGATGATCGTAAAGTCAAAGAAACAGCCGTTATAGCCAAATATTTGCTCACCGAAGGTTTCACCTTACAGCCTGGAGCCAAATTGGAGAAAGACTTCTCATTTGACCTGCCAGAAAATCTGCCGATTACACTACACCGTGCAGAGGTGTGGGTAGAGACAGGCCTCGATATCTCCAGCGCCGTGGACCCCTCAGATCGGGACAGACTGCATGTTGTTCCTAGCAAAGACATGAATACCGTGCTCGATGCCATTGATATCCTTGGCTTCAAGCTGCGTGAAGTGACCAACGACTATGCACCGAAATTGGGCGGAAATCTGCCATTTGTGCAGGAATTCGAATTTGTACCAACACACAAGTTCCGTGGGCATCTGGATGAGTTGGAAGTACTGTTCTATCCGATGGGCGATTCGCTCGAACTGCTATTACAGATCGACCGCCGCGCTCGCGGGCTCAGTGGGATTTTCTCCGAAGCCATGGGTACCGATGAAAGTTTTGTCCGCCTGCATCTGTATGAAAGACATCTAGCGCGGGGTGCACATTCTGTCGCTCAGGGTCTGGAAGAAGTCATATCCAAACATATCTAATCTATCGTCTGTGAAAAAATAAAACCGTCCTCTGTCAGAAAAATCTGATAAAGGACGGTTTTTGATTTTTGGGGTAGTAGGGCTTCGAAGTTACCCCAGGATCGCAAGCCTTCCAGTTGTAGCTCCTACCGAATGACAGTAAAAACGCTGAGTCACCTTAACTCAGGGCAGTTGTAATTCGTGTACTGTAAAGGCAACGTAAGTAAATCGGGCATGGCGTTTACGAGGACAAACCTTCAGGAACGCTGTGTCCAGCGCTGCATTCCTATTCGAAGACTGTAATATGCAGCGGCGAGCAAAATGAACCCGGCAACAGCCATTATTATGGTTGTTGTATCCCACCGAACAATAGTTCCAAAAGTAACCTTGGATTGCAATGAGGTGCTGGAAGAAGCTGTGTTTGTCAGATCAGGTACGTAATTCATAGTCTTAATCATGCCTTGAACGATATTCCAGACCACAAAACCGATGATGAATAACAAGGTGACCAGAACGGATTCCATTGCTAATCTTTTGTTCATGTGTGTCATTTCGCCTCCTCTTCCCATTCAATTAGACAAGAAGTGCTGCATCTCCTTTTTCAGGAGATCTTTGTTGATATCCACATACTGATACAGCAGGTCGAAGCTTTCTTCATTATCCGATTGCATGCTTAAATTCGCGGCTTCCAATTCAATCTCCTGCAATACCTCATGAATCTGTTCCCCGTGTGTTTGCAGACTTGTCGTGATGTCGTCTTCGGACAGGCCATTCACATTATCTCGTAATTGCCCGTGCGTTATGCCGCTTTCGGACAACATCTGCTCTATTTTCTTCAGGATCACAGCATCTGCATCATTGCCGGTCCGCTCCATCGCTGCTATTGTCTCAACCAGATACTGCCCGCTGGCATTCTCAAGGAAACCGGTCATCCCGTTCATGGACAGCTCGGTATCCAGATCGATGATCAGAATGATATCTCGCAGCACTTGCGGAAGTTCCGACCCACTCTCTCGAATCGTTCCAAATTCAGCCCGATAAAGGTCCATGGCAACACTCCCCACCACTTCTTCACCTGACATCTCTTCAAGCTGATCGAGTGGTAACAACTCCTGCAATTCTTCTTGTAACTTGTTCATCTTTCTCTGCCTCCTGTATCTCTCTGTCTGAATAGTTTAACGAATTTTTACACTGGACCACTACGCGGCCAGAATAAACTTCCGATCGCTGTTATCCCCAGATTTTTTCATTTCCTTTATTATAGGGGAAAATCTGGTGATAAAGGCGCCCGCTTCGCTTCTTCAGTTTTTTTCTGCCCTCTCCGTTATCGTGTAAATTTCAATTTCAACTACGCCGACACGTTATTACATCATAGCAGAATACGCTATACAAGTTGAATTTATAGAAGATGAGATTTTGCATCCTGTTATCAAATTTTTAGGGAATATCGCCAAGTTAACATGCACTTGACCTCGGGAAAATGTTCCGCTGTTATGATCTTGGCATCACGAGTCTTGGGAGGGGTAATGATGCGCCTGGCCTTGTTCACAGACACCTATCTTCCGGAAACCAATGGTGTTGCTGGCACGCTCCACCGCTTGAGTCACCATCTGAACCGCAGAAGAATTGAACATCTGCTGTTTACTCCGAACTCCGTCATTGAAGGAAGCCATGAGACTCAAGTCAGATCGGTTGCCAACATTCCTTTTTTTCTGTATCCCGAATGTCGCATTGCTCTACCCAACAGAGCAGACACGCACAAGCAGCTACAGACCTTTCAACCCGATCTGCTGCATATCGCCACACCTTTTAATATGGGACTGCTTGGTCTGAGGTATGCGCTCAAGCATCATCTTCCGCATGTTGTCTCCTACCATACCCACTTCGATCGTTATCTTGAATATTACCGGTTGAAAAGTATGATTCCGCTCTACTGGAAATATATCCAATGGTTTCACCGTGCCTGTGATGCGACACTCACTCCATCACAGGAAACGTTAAACACTCTTGAAGTCCAAGGCATTCAGCGTCTGAAGCTATGGTCTCGCGGGATTGATTGCAACTTGTACTCCCCTGATAAACGCAGCTTGGATATCCGTGAACGATACCACATTACCGCTCCCCTTATTTTACTCTACGTTGGTCGCATTGCCCCGGAAAAAGATATCGCTACACTCACAACTACCATGCAGCAGTTGCCCCAGGAAATGCAATCCCGTGTACACTGGATTATCGTTGGTGACGGCCCATCTCTTCCCAAAATGCGTCTTCAAACCCCACCCAATGTCACCTATACAGGGTATATGCATGGGGAAGAACTTGCTGTTATGTATGCTTCGGCAGATCTGTTTGTGTTTCCTTCCTCTACCGAGACATTTGGTAATGTGGTGCTGGAAGCGATGGCTTCAGGGCTTCCTGTATTGGCGGCTAATGCCGGAGGTGTAAAAGATCTGGTATCTCACCACCGCAATGGTGTGTTGTTCGAGCCAGGTCAGGCGGACGCACTGATACGAGAGATATGTCTCTGGGGAGATCACAGGAACCAATTGAGAATGATGGGATTGGAAGGCAGGAAGCTGGCTGAGCAGCGATCGTGGGAGCATATTTTTGATACACTGATCGGGGATTATGAGGAAGCTATAGAACATCGGAACAGACAAAGGAAAGATCGAATTATTATAGCGTAGTCTTGATGAAGGCCGAGTAAACAAAATGCACAGGAGAAGAAGAGATCCGCAGGAACAGCAGATGATGATATTAAAAAGACATGACCCCCTCCAACGGGTTCATGTCTTTTATTGTGCAGCAAACTACTTGCTGAATTGATTAAGGGACCTTGATCTTTACAGACTCCTTTGGCTCAAATGATTTCGTTTCTTGCATTCTGTTCCATATTACCTGTGGAGTGCCCTTTAGGTCTGTTCCGCTCTGAACGTTGCCAATCCAGATATCTTCTGCTCCTGGGTGTTGTAAATAGTGCCTGAGCGTTGCTTTGATCAGAATAGACGAATGCAAGTCCAGCACCTCATCCAGCGGTATCCAGAATAACTCTCCTTCATCGGAGGGCACAACATGTCGATGCCTCGTCTCTCCGAAATATACAAACTGCTGCCAAATCTCACCACCGCTAACTTCCAACAGGATATATCGAAGTCGAAAGTGTTCGATATCCTCTTGCTTGAACCCGGTCTCTTCTTCAATCTCCCGATAGCTGGCGGTCATGGGTGTGTTCAGCTCTCCTTGTTCCAGGTGCCCGCCGATGCCACCCCAGAATTCAAAATTAAATAGTCTGCTGCCCGCCTTCTTCATCATCAGCATATCTGAACCATTGCTCAAAAACGCTGTAGCCATCTGTCTAATCTCCATATGTACCTCGCTTTCCAGACCGTGATTATCAAAGTCTACTCCGTTTTGTGTAAAGGTTATATTTATTTAATATAATCGCCTTCTACAGCAATTCCTTTAGCTCACTTAGATGTTCAATCGTATGTAAAGGACTAGTCGTGATGCTGTCCTGCCAAGGTTGGTTGACCTTCATCCAGATGGTGCTCATGCCTACGCTTGCTGCTCCTTGAATATCGTTCACCGGATGATCACCAATGTAGATGCACTGCTTTGGGGTTAGACCAAAATGCTCAAGTGCAAGCTGAAAGATCCGAGGATCAGGCTTTTTGACTCCTGCCTCTTCTGAAACAATAATATGGTCGTAGTCATCCCGGATACCAAGTTGATCGATTTTCCCATACTGAATATCGGTCTGCCCATTGGTAATTAATCCGGTTCGATATTTCCCCCGCAGATGCTGAACGATTTCTCGTGCCTCTTCCATCAGAACTGAACTTCGCACATACTCTCTGCCATAGAACTCCATCAGTTCTGCATGTGGCGGATGTTCTGCCCAGGGTAGTTCATGCAACAACTCGTTGAACAGAAGGGGCTTGTCCTTATAACCGTCCTGATCGAGTTCAATTATTCGCTTGCTTATCTCTTCGGTTGACTCAAGGTGACCAAAATAAGTCTTAATCAAACTCTGGGTGAAGACGTCAAAGGTCATCGTTCTGTTCAGAATTGTATTATCCAAATCAAAAATAACAGCTTTAATATGATCCATCGCTCTTTCCCCCTATTCAACAATGTGAAGCACCCGTTACTTTTTCTTTTTATGATAGTGATAACCCGTGCACAGACCCTTTTGCTTGGATTTGGCTGAACACTTATGTCCACCGTTCTTATCTAGTCTGCCTGGATGAGCCTACGCGGAAGAGGATACACCAACAAGTACGACAAGAGATAGGATTACGATAACAATCTTTTTCATAAGTCACCCTTCGATAACCACCCTATGCTTTAGGGCTTAATACGTGCTATATCATTCTACATGAAAATCCACAATTGGGATATCCTTCATCTTTTTTATACGTACATTCTTATAAAATCTTAAATTGCTTCAATGCATGGGTGACGCCATCTTCACTTGCCCATTCGCCGAGATGATCGTTTCGATTCCGAGATTTCTGAATTCTTCGCATAAATTATAGGGCCTGCCTGTGACAAGTACGACTTGAACGCCTTTACGAAATAATTCCCGGATCGACTCTGCTGTCCGCGGTGATAAACTCCGATCTATTTCGCTCAGTAATGTACCCTCTACATCCAAGAATACAGCTTTCATCAAAATATCCTTCCTCCTCTGTCTTCTAGCAAAAAGAGCAAGTACAGAATAACCTGATGTGGTCTTCCTGCACTTGCTCTTGTGATTAACGGGTCTGAACATCTTGGGTACGTCCCATGTACCAGGATTGAAATGATTCCGCCGTACCCAGGGGAATATCATCTGCACGATGATGCAGAACAGGTTTGGCACGGTTTACGGTATGAATGGAAGCCACACCAAACCAACGCTGTAACACATTACGGGTGATCTGCACTTCGATGACTTTCTCACGTTTGGAGATGAAGAGTGTTGAAGTGAGCGCACCGGTTCGAAGTTGAATGAAATTCTGATGCAGCATGTATCGGGTATGGAAAAAGTCCATCACTCTACATGTTGCAATCCACACAAGCAGAATCGCTGAAATCATCCACCAGGCATGCTTCTGCCCTAACACCAATGGTTTGAAGTACCACAATAAACCCGTGATCATGATCCACCCCCAGCTTGGTTTAAGCAGGCGCAGCCATAGTGATATTCGTGGGAGTTTTTCCATCTCCTGCGTAACCCGATAGGATGGCAGGATCTCCTCAATCATGGTATAGGCTTGCTTAACAGGCAAGAAAGGATAGAGCGAGTTCACCTCCTGCTCGGATTCCCCCAAACTACCCGCAGTGGTGAGTTCTACTTCCGCTAATCCAAGCAGCCTTTTCATCGGAGACTGTGTAATTTTCACGGCCTGAACGCGTTCTTTCAGGATTGAAAATGACGTTTGCTCCATCATGCCCTTCGTGATATAGATCCGCTTGGCATCCGAGGTGATCTGGAAATCTCCATACTTCACGAAGGTTCTGACAACACCCAAGGCAATAGATATGATCAATAAAACCAAAATCATCAAACTGGCAATCCACCAGGAATCCAGCCAGGTTAACAACAAACTTTCCGTTACTTCTTCATCGGGGAAGAAGTCCTTTACCCAGGAATACAGCGTAGCCAGGACCGGAATCAGTACGAGAAAACTAAGCGAGGTAAAGGATGCTTTGAATATGTCCTTGCGAGTGGAATGATAATGAACAACCCGTTCCTGTTTTTCTGTTGCAGGCAGAGACATGGCTTCATCAGTTATAAAAGGTTCGGATTGCGTCTCTCCCTTTTCCATAGCTTGAACTGCATCCAACGGTTCATGTTCCTTTGTTACTCCTACTGTACCTGCATCTTCTGCCATATAACCCGCTACAATCTTCTCCAACTGCTCCGCTTCGGAAAGGGAAACAACGTTTAACTGAAAGGTAGCATCTTCTCCCTTAATCCCTGTCTCGAATCGGATCGACGTCACGCGGAACAACCGATGAAACAACGTCGTATGCCGGTTCACGTTCTGGACCTTGGTATACGGTATCGTTCTTCGAGTACGGTTGAACACCCCACTGTAGATGTGAAAGGCCTTATCATCTGCTGTATAACGAGAGCTAATCCACTTCCAGATAATTGACACGATGCCGATAGAAATACCTGCATAAAACGCGATTCTCCCATAGAAGAGCCATTGGGATCCTGAGCCCTGACGGAAAACAAACAAAAACAAGATGATGGCGAACGAATTCTTCACCAGTTTCCACAGGCTCCACAGTATGGTTAATGGATGATGTCGCTTCATATCGATCATTCATCCACCTCATTAATCCGTGCATAGGACGCAATCTGATAACGGAGCGCAAGCGCAACTTCCTCTGGCAATGCCGGGATTTCATGAGATGAACCCATCGTGCCAACCGATACGGAATAGAGTCCATATTTTCGCATCAACGGTCCTTGATTTGTTGTAACCGATTGCACTTTGGCCATAGGGATGGTCTGATGTACCTTGGTTAGCGCCCCACGCTTTATTTGCAGAAACTCCTCATTCACATCATAGTACCAATGCTTGTATAACCATGAAGGCTGGATGAAAATATCCCACACTGCATAGAGCACCGATATGGCCGTAACGCCCCACAGTATCCAACCAATCCACGCCTTCCATCCATAGATAGAATCAAGTATTAACAGGACGGCAAGGATCAGAAGGCCTATCACATTCCATATGATGGCGCTGATTCTCCATAAGTTCACCGCATGAGGGGAAAGCCTTTGCTCGGGTATGTTCCACTGGATAGACATATGTTCACTCCTTTTCCTAACTATAAATTAACAATAACAATTCTATATTTCAATATATTTTTATCGTTTATCAATAAATAATTATTGATTTTTATATTTCTTCCCCGTATATTAAGGTTAAGAGGCGGCCACTACACCTTCCTCAAACTAATTGTCAAAGGGGTTTATTATGAAATCGAATTGGATGTTTAGTGTTGGATCTAAAATTTGTAAGATCTTGTTTTATGCACTATTTATTGTTACCTTCTTTATTATTATGGATCATGTCGCACATCTTTGGTTCCCAGACAGCGGGTTCACACAGAGCTTAGGGCCCTTTCAACCCATATTCAGTTATGGGTACATTACCTTTAATCAGGACCCGGTATTGTATACGGAACCAGGATTTATCGGACTTTCATTCCTCTCAAACATGAGTATGATAGTACTGGCTCACATGTTTCTATGGTATATGCATCGCCTTCTTCGTCATGTGGGGAATAACAGTTTGTTCATGTACGAGAATGTTGCCATTTTATCTCGACTTGGCCTCTTCATCATCGTGATGGGTTCCCTCTTTTCCTATTCCGACGATCTCCTGTTCTCCAAAGCATTGAGTAAACTAGACATCACCAATGGTCAACTGATGGTGGGTTCCCTGTCGTATATCGACTTTGTACTGGGCGGAGTGGTTCTTCTAATCATTGCTTCCGCACTGAAGAAAGCCGTTCACGCCGTAGAGGAAAATAAAAATACAATCTAACCGCAAAGTAGGCGATAACGTTGATTCGTATCAAATTGGATGTGATGATGGCAGAGCGGAAGATGTCACTGAACCGGCTGTCTGAAATCGTAGGCATTACTCCAGCCAATCTTTCGATCCTGAAAAATGAAAATGGTAAGGCCATTCGTTTCACCACCTTGAATGCACTCTGCAAAGCCCTGCAATGTCAACCTGGTGATCTGCTGGAGTACATCGAAGACACACATGATACACTGTACGAAGAATAGTCCACGATTGATGCAAAAGATTTGGCCATACAAGTTTTACTAAAAATATTTAGTTGGACTTAACCAGTAAAAGAGATGACCCCTGTACAATACAGGTTGTCATCTCTTTTGTTCATTTTACTATAAAATTCTCTACTTTACACAACCAAACCATATGATCCATTCCTTCACCCCAGTAGTTCTTTGCCACCACATAGGGTTCACCGAATTTACGTTGCCACTTCTTTTGTGCAATCTGATAACCGCTATCCAGACAGAATTGCTGAATTCCACGCCGCTGCAATTCGTTAACCAGTGCCAGTATGAGCGCCGAACCAATCCCCTGACCTTGAACCTCGGGCATCACGTACAGGCTACCCAGTTCTCCAATGTCGTTTACTCGGCCCTCTGTACATTCTCGAATCTCCTCACCACAAGGTCCATACGAGATCGTGCCTACAATAACATCTCCCCTCTTGGCGACGAGGAAAAACACACTTGATTTGATGTTGTCCTTTGCTTGCAATGCCGTGTGAATCATCGCTTTTTTGTGTGTTATTTCATCCTGGATATCATTCAGAAGTGAGCCTATACCCTCCTGTTCGAATGCTGCGGGGATCGTTGTCTCGAACACGTGATACGCTCCCTCTGCATCCAATCGTGTCATAGGTTCAATGGTAATTTGGTCATCCACAGGTTCTTCTCCGTTCCTATACCTTCTTAATCTGTACGTCGCTGAATCAGTCTTCTTAGTTGATTCGCATCCTCAAGGGATATGCTATATCCAGTGTGCGTGTCTTCCTGGTTTACTAACAAGCCTTGCATCTTGGGATCCATTCCTAATGAAAAATCATACCGTGTTATCGAGCTGTCCGCATCTGTTATGCTCATAACGTACTGTGTACCATAATCAAGAATACCCGGCATACGCTCTGCCTTATGTATGGCCTCCATCACGATCCGTATCTCGTCAGATCGATCAAACTCAACATCTTGGCATGGTTCCAAAGCAAGGTTGGGATTACACGTTAAAGTGATCCGTACAGGAAGCCCTTCTTCCACGTTCAATTCATTTGGTTTGCTGCACCCTGCAATGAACGAGGCAATGACGACTGCGAGCAGCACTCCTATATATCTCACCATATTGCGTGCCTCCCCGACTTCGTGTTAAATAGACAAGTAATGAATAGAGAAGTAACCATTGCAGCATCTAATGACTCAACTGCACTAACTATCTGTATTCATATCCAGTTACGTAACTCCGGGTCCCATGAAGACAACATAGAGATCAGTCGCTCTACGGTCTCTTCCACAAATACCTGAACTCTCTCACCCGTAATGAACTCAGGAGTTATTCCCGGTTCTTCCCCATTCAAAAAAGAAAACGTGTGGTCCCGCCAGCGAATAATCTCATCAGCAGTTAAACGATCCGTCATGTCATAACCCGGTGAGCTGTTGAGCACCTGCCATACCTCTTCGCTCCAACTTGAACCTTGATAGAGATTGAAATCGATCTGGTCTGTCTCCTGATAATATAAACGCGACAGTTCTTCCTTGGATCTTCTCGTACCTATGGGCAAGTCTGCCTTGTTGAGCCGTTCGACGAATTCAGGATGCACACTCCGGAACCAGTAATAGTCTGTCAGCACATGCATAAAGTATCCTCGCACAAACCACTTCCATCCTTCATCGGTAAGTTGTTGAACATAGGATGAATAGAGTTCCTGAAGTCGTCCAGCGTAATCTCCTTCGTCCTCCGGATTGAAGTGGGTATACTGCTTATCCTCTCTGGTTGTACCTTCACGCATATGTATGGAATCCGGGGCGATGTTCCCCAGATAGAATGAACCTTGTGCAGCCTGCATTTGCAGCAAGTCTGCAATTCGATTAGCGATATTGAGATGAACCATAGGTAACGGCATAGAGTTGATCTCCTTTTATCGGAAAGTATTCTACTATACTTAGGAAAAGAAACGATATACCCTACTGGTGCAACGTACAGATCACTCGAATAGTGAGACTCCGCTATGTTCCAGCTTTTTTCACCGTGTAATATGTGACTATCCCTGAATTCTCTCCAATTGCATCCGATCAAACAGCTGCTCCAGATCCGTATGGTACTCCGGCTGTTCCTTTACGAGCAGACTAATATATTCCGACCCACACTCATAGAATACCAGACGATTATACGGAGCTGTATCTCCAAAATGATTGCTTTCCTGTCCGAATTTTGCCCGAATTAGATTCTCAACATACCTTGCGTAACCTTCGTTCCACTCCAGCCAGCTCCAATACTCGGCTTGCTCTTCATTTAATGAATGGAACAACGCCTTTCTAGCTGTTTGTATTTCTGTTAGGTCTTTACTCTTCAAAGCAGACAACAATGAGTTAATCCGCTCCACAACGATTTCGTCTTCATACGGAAATTCATAATCCAGTTCCCATGTTACACGCTTCAGTTGGTCCATTTTATGCTTAATCTGAAGACGATTCACGAACCGTTCATCATATTTCTCATATACATAACAATGAACATATTCGTGGAACAGGTAGACTTTCTGCTCCAGATCTTTGAACGCTGCATCCGTTACGATCGCACACATTCGTCCGTCCATATGAGGCACTGGCATGGCGGCAAGGCATTCATCTGGAATATATAAATCATCCGGCACCGTCTTTACCCACACGTATTGTTGCGTCTTGGAAGAATAATCATAGATATATAATAAAGCCTCATAGGCGACAACCACTGGGTAATGTTCTGCAAATAAAGGATGTAGGCTAACCAAGTCTTTCTGAAGCTCGTTTAATTCGTTAATTTGCTCTAAAAAAGCATCCATGTCATGAACCCCTCTTTACTGGAATGATGCGTTAATCATACTAGAATAGAAAAGATAAAACACTGAGAGAAAAATGATAATCCTGTTCGAGTATGAGATGGTGAACGTTAAAAAATGCTCTCCAATGTACACTTTTATGATTGGGTCAAGTTTCCCTGGTCCACGGATTTCTGAATAAGCTGCTGCGCATACTCCCACAATGTCTCGGAACCGTTCGCAATCTCACGGTTTCTGTTTAACACCTGATCACTTGTAATGTTATATTTCTGCCATGTATCTCCCTCATTCTGATGGTTGTGGATAATAGGCTGCAACCGATCGAGAGAGGAGGCGAATTGCGCTTCAGGTGTCTGTTTTGCTTCAAACTCCAACCATAACTGGAGTAGTTCTTCAGCCTGTGCCTTAGGCAACATACCAAACAGCCGATGCGCCGCTTTGATTTCACGATCATATTTATCCGTATTCCCCACCGCATCGTAGGCAAAGGTATCTCCGGCATCGATCTCAACCAGATCATGAACGAGAAGCATCTTAATGACTTTGAGGATATCCACATCCTTGTTGGCGTGACCCTGTAGAACCAAAGCCATCATCGCCAGATGCCAGGAATGCTCCGCATCATTTTCAAGTCTCTCACCATGCATAATTCTTGTTCTCCGTTCAATCGTTTTGAGTTTATCAATCTCAATGAGAAATTGAATCTGATCCTGTAATGATTCGCTCACAGCACATCCTCCTTCATGTCAGTAATTGAATCTGATATTCATAGATTCTCGTCTCTTCATCATCAAGCAGATATCCTTTACCGATATAGGCAATGTTAATCTCCCTTCACTTGGATCTGATTCAACATATATTCCGCATACTCCAGAAGTACGGATTCACTCAAATTCACATTTTCCAAATCACCATTGTACTTCGCAAGGCATTGTGAGATGACATCCTTGTATTTAGAGGGAAGCTCTGTGAGCGCCCATTCTCCTGCTTCTCGTTTGGAGTGAATGACCGAATTTCTCACGTATAAAAGAACACGGCACAGACTCAGTACATAGTAGACTGGGTTGTCCACAATTTCTTCCAAAGCTGAACTCGCGTCCGATGTAATTGAAGCAATCATATGTTCACGATTTTCCGGTTGGAACAGGTCCTTAATGGGTTTACCGGCGAGTACAATACCTCGATCATAGATGACCGCCATATGAGCTACCAGATCAGGATCTTCATATCCACCACATAGATATTGCTCATCCGTCCGATATTTCTCCCGGTGATAAGCAGAGTAATGAAACTCGAAAGGAGTAGGATATGCCATAGCACCAACTGTAGATTCCAGTACGATACTGAGTTCAAAACCTTTCGTAATGTGCATCTCATCTTCGATCTGCATTAACTTTTGTGCAATCCTTCGATAGGTGTCGGCAGATCGCTTTTCTTGGCTAACGACCAATATATCGATATCACTCTGATTTGGATGAAAGCATCCCATGGCCATGGAACCGTGTAAATAGATTCCCACCAAGGCATCCGTTAATTCTTCTTTCAAGACATGAGTAACGCTATCTATAACCGTCTTTTCATTCAACAGAAGCAACTCCCTTATGTATAGATCAGGTATCCAATTCAACGTTTAGTTCACGTACAAATACAGCTGTCCCCTTCATTCTGACATCCATGTCGTCACCATCCCGAATCACATTCACTTGAACCTTTCCATCTCTTCCAATCTCATGCCCTTGTTCTACCACAAACTGTACCTTATCGATCTCCGGTTTCACATAGGTTAAATAATATGCGCCCATCACCCCGGAGGCTGTTCCAGTCACTGGATCTTCCGTCGTACCTGAGTAAGGGGAGGAAAAATGTCTGGCATGCATCATGGCATCGGCGTTACGGGTTTCAAAACAAAAGGGATGCAGGGAAGCTTTGGGGTTCTCAATTAAAATTCCTGGGAACAAGGAAGAATCCGGTTTCATTTTTATAAAAGAGTTCAATTCACGAATGGGAATTAATAACGTCCACGTTCCCGTACTCCCATAAACAATTGGCGTAGAAAGGTCGACATCATCCAGAGTTAGGTTTATGGCGTTTACCAGCTTCTCGATATCCCCCTGGAACGGTATAAACTGCGGTTGATCCTGTTTCATTTCCATATAAAGGGTGTCGGCATCGCGCTCAAATCGTATGGGCAATATACCTACATTGGTTTCAATCGTGATTAACTCTTGGTCACCCAACATACCACGCGTCTTCAAACCATACAGTGATGCCATTGTGGCATGACCACACAGATTAATCTCATGGCCCGGCGTAAAATAACGTAATCGGACGTCAGCTACTTCAGAGTTCAACACAAATACCGTCTCATTAAAACCAACTTGATAAGCAATCTGCTGCATCTCCTCCTCACTGAAATGATCAGCATCAAAGACCACTCCTGCCGGGTTACCTTGACTAGGAACTGTGGAGAAAGCATCATAGTGGTAGACCGTAACATCACTCATCAACAGACCCACTCTCTCTGTTATCTACGAGAACCACATTTCCATATAATTCTACGCTTTCACCATTCATTACAAGCCCGCCACCATCTTGACATGCATAGACTGTCGTACGGTTAATACGAGTATACTCTCTTAATGACTGCAGGGCATCTTCCGAACCATCCCAATGCGGTGCAAACTCAAAATCAACAAGACCCAGTGCTATCATATCTTTCAGATCTACATTGTTCTCATCTGCATCTTCCCCATACCCAGCAATCTCTATGTTAGGTGTAGTTAGAATACTGCCTGCGCTGACCCCGATCAGCATGCCGCCCCTCTTCACATAGGAATGAAGCAAACCAAGCATATTTCTCTTCTGTAATAGACTTAGAAAATAAAACGTGTTTCCGCCAGATAGATGAATTGCATCACACTCGAAAATAGAGCCAAATGTGCTCTCATCATACTCCAGATCAAGATCATAATAGTGAATGTTATCTATTCCTATTTGATTATAGTAACGTCTAGTGTGCTCAAAATACCTTCGCCCCGGATCAGAACATGAAGGAATATAGCCGATGGAAGGCTGTTCACTGTTGAATACGCTTCGTATTTTCTGATTCAATTTATCGTTAGATTCGAAGACCAAATCACTTAGCAGAACCAGCGTAGTCATCTGATTTCCTCCCCCACCTATTAGACTGGCTTAAACTCTTTATCCAAAATCGAGAAAAAATACTGGTCTGTCCACTGATTGTTCCACCATAACTCTTCCTGGAAGATGGCCTCCCGTGTCATACCCACATGCTGCATCAGTGCCGCTGAGCGGACGTTTTGTGAATTGCACATGCCGACGACCTTATGAGCTTGTAACTCTTGGAATGCAAATTGTAGCAAAAGTCGGGTAGCTTCACTCCCGTATCCTCTACCTGCGTATTCCGAAAGTACAGCAAATCCAAGTTCCCAGCTTTTTCGGTGATCCACATAACTCCACATCTGAACAATACCAATGGGTGTATCCTCTGGATCATTCATACGCCGTATAACGAAATCATAGGCATACGGTTTCTCATCTGTGACAGCAAAATGGCTGCGATATTTCTCACAGACCTTTTCCTCATCCATTTCAACAGTTTCCTCAAAGCTCCATATATTTGTGTCACATTCAAGTTGACATATGAAGTCGAGGTCCTGCTCTGTGACTGTGGTTATTTTGATCTTCTGTCCCACGAATTCCATGTGAATTCACCTCCTTAGGATTATGCCACCATTCCCATAGACTACTGCATCAGCCCGTTAATATATCTTCTGTGACTTGCAGATGCTTCTTTAACCCACAAGTCCAACTCAACTCTACTCACAAAAAATTTATCCTGAACCTTAATGAACGGAAACATTCTTCCATCAAAGAAACCTGCCACCGTGAAACTCCCTTGCTCAGCCTTAATAATACTCATCACCTGTTCTTCAGTCATACCCAGATACTCGGCAGTTTCTTGAATCGTCAATAATGCTTTATCGTTAGGCACTTCTTGTTCTACTGTCTGAGTTGGTTCACTATTTCTCTCCTGAGTCGTTAACAACATGCAGCCAGTAATAAACGAGATCCCCAAAATGACACTAGCTAAAAGTATAGAGAACGGAACAGATTTCATTGTTTTTCCATCTCCCACTCTGTATTAAGCACCCCTCTACCAATATTCCATTTGGCGAGCAAAGCTCTCTGTTTATTTTCCAAATCCAGATAGGGAGCCGCAACACAGGATAACGTGTCAAACATATGGATAAAATGAGGTCCTTCCTTGAAACGTCGAAGCCCGCCGTACTCTTCATCATCCGCTGCCCATACAATCTTTTTAATTCCCGACATTAATATCGTACAGGAACACATAGGACAAGGTTCACAGGTAGTATACAGTGTCAGATCGTTCTTCGTGTATCTCTTCTTCTCTACATCCAGCAAATGTTGTCCGGCCCGACGAATGGCATCCACTTCAGCATGTGCGGTGGGATCGCACGCAGAGTAGACCCGGTTCCTGCCTTTACTCACGACATTCCCATCTACATCCACGATTATCGCACCAATTGGATACGTTCCTTCAATAAATGATTGCTCTGCTTCTTCCATAGCCAAAGTTAAATATTCATAATCCGATAACTTCATTGAATATCCCCCTAAGTACAATATTGTTACTTAAAAAACAGATTCCTTCTGCATAAACCGGGTTACATCCGGTTTAGTAAAATGTTCATACACAACCTTTCGGTCCGCAATGGTTAACTCTCCAAGGTGCAATCGTTCAGTCTCTATATTAGGAAAATAAGTCATGACCGGATCTTCTTTACTCGTTAAACGTTCCTCATTGTGTACTGCCCTGCTTCACCAAGAAAATCACTTTTGGTTAACCCTTCTTCTCCGAGCAACATCCTGTAGTTCGTTATCGTACCGTCATGTGTAATGACAAATGTGTTGCCTCTCTGTTTCCTGCACCACTCCAGAAGCTGTTCAGCTAATATCTTGAATCGATATGCCCCCATCTGATTAATGCTTTCTTCCCAACAATCCAAACCCAGCTCAACCATTCTTATGCCAGGATACTTATGGCTGAGTTCTTCCTTGGAATAGATCTGATCGCAGACGAAAGGGACAAACTCCGGATTCTGAGGAAACATTCTTGGGCCAACCAGCGGGCTGAAGAACACAAGATTTTTGTTAGGGATCAGAAGTTGTGCTGTTTCAATAGTACGTTTCGTTGGACTGACCAAAATGACGTCTTCAGGCGCAAAAACCAGTTGTTTACGCAACGCTATGACCTGAATTTTTCCCAATTCAGTGAGGCCAGGATGCAGACAATTTAATTGGTTTGGATAATCCATCAAGTGTTCGCCATGACCATGACGAATGAATGTAATGTCCATAAGCCCTCTATTCCTGAAGATGCTCAACCGATATATTTTTGTTTTCTAAATACTCATCTTGCCGACCATCCATCAGACACTCCATCTATGAATCCCGTGATGAATGAAAAAATAACGAGTCCGAGCAATAAAATAAAACTGGCTATCCCCCATTTAAGCAATGGTTTACGTTTCGTTTTTGTACCAAATACCAACAATAGAGCCGTTACAACTATTAATACTACTTCAAAAAAAGCCATGAAAATAAACCTCCGTTATGTATTATGCTGAGCAGTTTTCATATATGTTCTGACCTGTTCTGCAAACCGAACTGCTTCCGCCTCCGTTTCAAAAGATCGTTTCGGAATCACATGTGCACTTGCCTTATTAATGAAAATAAAGAAATATTGTTTTGTCTCACTGAAGCTCTCCAAACCTTTCCATTGTGTTACACCTGAAGTCATATCATTGCTCCAGCGAATCTCCTGCTCTGAGATTTCTAGCTGATGATCACCCAGTATTCCTTTGCTCTCACGTGCCAATTTCTTAATTTTCTTTTTGGTTCGTATGTAGGTCATACCATTGGCAAATATACTGCAAAGCAGCGCAGCAATAATAGCTTGTATCCATGAAAAATCAAGTTGTCTAAATAGGATGGCAATAGCCACAGGCAGCACACATACAGCGATCAGCATCCCCTTCCCATACAGTTTAAACATCGCAAATTTGTTCATTTGCCAGTAATCTTCTTCTGTCAGCTGAATATGCATCATGTTACTAACTTCCTCCACTCGTTATAATCTACCAAACAGCTTCCAAAAATGACGCTATCAAATTATTCTGCTATCCATCTTCGACTTCATTTACAAGCTCAAATAACGTTTTGTTCATGTTGTTTTGTTCTCCTGCTCTCGATGTTCATAACTTCGTAAGGTTACTCCAGAATTTTTTCCAGTTTGCGCCTACAAACCTCCAGGTCGTAATCCGAGTTATCCAGCCAAACCTTATCCATCTGAAGTAACCCATAGATTTCGGACTCCAGCTTCTTTCTTTCCTGTAAAACCTGTACCGTACCCTGAACACCCTGATAACCTTGCGCTTGCCCCAAACCCTGATTCGTATAATAGTTAATAAAACCTTCTGACCACTCCTTCGGTCTTTCACGAACTGCCTTATCAAAAGTAAAGGATATATCTTTCTGGTCGATATAGATGAGAAGCGGATTCAGCGCATGAATGATACGCCCCAGTTCCAATACATACTGCACGTTCTGCTCTTTGGATTGATTGCATTTTACGAGACCCATGGTCAGTGGATTCTGGATAAAACAACACTCAAATATCGTGATGCAGTCATCATTCGTGCTTAACACGTTTTGGGTAAAATCTTGCCACTTCTCAGTGATCAGCTTCACATTCTGCTCAAAAGGAATTTCGTAAATATCTCGGTTGAAAATATCCTGTACGATGTGATCGGGGAGCTCTATTCCCCATTGTTCTCTCATCTTACGATAAGGAATCAGAAAACCATCGCCATGGGCAGTTGCATTGCTTACCAGAATTTCTCTGTATTCTTCATGTCTTGTCAATAAAATTTCAAAGTCTCCAGCATAATAAAAGGATACGCCCTCGTAATCAGCAGGGTGATCCAGGTTCCCTTCTTGAAATAGTTGTACCTTCTTGCCCTGGCTCTTTAAAATTTCGGATACCATTTGGGCAACCGTTGACTTGCCTGAACCCGGTAATCCTTCAATCAGTATTAATCGCCTTGTCATCATTACATCACCCTTTATGTTGTGTGAAGATAAGCATCTTCCATGTGTCAGACATTATTCTATTAATCAATATCTGCAATAACCCATTGCGCAGAATCGCCATCTTCTTTCTTTTTCCAAAACACCATCGTATTGCTATACTCTTCGTCCTTCTCATTTATCTCGTTAACCATCACCACTGCCTGATAGAGCTTCCTCTGCTCCTGTATAGTTATCTCGCTCATGGAAGTAACCTTGAGAACTGTGTATCTTCCCATGCCTAATATAGGAGATTCAGGATCAATCAGACTCATATATGCTGCTTCATCCTTTTCGTATAAATAACGCATACGTGCATTCATAAGTTTGACAATTTCCAATTTGTCCCCGGTATAGCTTGTTTCATCGAGGTACTCTGGTGGGATGCCTTCCTTCTCTTGGGATGTTGATATTTCTTCATTCTGTTGTGCCTCTTTTTCTGTGACATTTAAGGTTGAGGAATCTATTGTTTGCTGTGCATCTTCAGTGTTTGCCTGGTTCTGACAAGCCAACAGAAGCAGAAATAATAATGGAACTACGGTTAACTTTTTCATAATTAGCCCGCCCTCCAATCACCAATCTTCTACATAAGAAGACTTCCTATCTATGTAAAATTTTCTCTCATGGTACATCATAACCCATAATGTGGGATTTGCGAATCATAGAAGTAAACCATCTCTGTTTCTCTCGCATTTCACACAAAAACACGCTTCTCTGCACGAGTTACTTCATGCAAAGAGCGCGAATATCAGCAGAAATTTCGTCCATCTTTTTTAACTGCCAAAAATTAATCTACCTATCTATTAAATAGCATTTTCATTATGCCAACCGCTTCAATCAGGATCTCTTTTTCTTCATGATCCGAGAAAAGATAACTATACGTTGAAAAGATTCCCATATGGCGTATATGTCCACCTTTGTAATGAAGCCTCTTTTCGTCACCGTCGATTGTCTGCGTAAACGTACTGTCTTCATTCACATTATACGAAGCATGGATGCCATGTTCACTTGAGAGCCAGGCAACAAAATCCTCTTCGTTTGGATTGGTCATGACCAGAAAAACGAGCAGAGCAACAAATACAACAATGCCTGTTCTTAGTCCTGTCTTCCTCTTGCTACCATGTTGCGTGTATTCAGGCTTCATCCCATTCACCTCGCTTCTTGAACAGAAATCTCTACGTTCTTGGCCAGAACCCAACCACTCAATCCATACGAGGATGAGATCACCATGTACTTGTATTTCTCCTCAATCAGCCGGGTGTGTAATTCGTCATCGGAATCATAACTGACAGGCCAGCCTTGACCTTTCCCCGATTCCAATAACTCGCGATTATTTGGGATAAAATGCCCTAAATCCCACTCATCCAGATCCAGAATAATGCTGCCATGCAGCGGTGTATCAAACGCATGGGCCATTACACCAGAGAATAAGACATCCATATTTTTCGGCACAGCATGACTTGAACGAGTACGCATCCTGATTCTTTCGTTCTCTAAATCAACTTCGTAGCTTAATATGATGTTGTCATGCAAACTTGTCATACTTCCCCTCCTTCCAATATGTCCGTTAGCTCGTTTATCCTCAAACACCGTAATATCGTTTATAGTCAGAGACCCATTCCACTTTGGAGAAATCAACAAAATCATACGGCTCGCACTGTCTAAGGTACAGCAACTCCTCGTGCGCCTGTTCCCCATCCATATTTTCCAGGTAAAACAATGTCTCCTCATACCCTGCACCACATAATAACTGCACATCAATATAACTGCTCGTATCCTGATTCTTCTGTTTGGCCTGCCAGATCAGCGTGGTGTCCTCTACATTTCCGATACAGAACAGCATGATGCACAGTAGTTTCAGAACTTCGTTATCCTCTGACTGCCAGTTCTCCATCTCTTGATGAAGCAACTGACGAATGGCCTCCCGGTTTACCTCATCAGGTTCCAACCCGTACAACTGCAATAGTTCTTCCTCGTTCATATTTGTTCCCCTTACCTACTTGAGAATGTTATTTAACTCTTCCGCTTTTTTCCTGCTATCCATTCTAGCATAAAAATAAAAAGCGATGATGTGCAGCACGATAGATAATAACCACATGCCGGGGAACCAGGGAGCGATGAACTGGAACATATCTACCGAGAACAACCATACCATCGCCATACCTCCTGCAATATTCAATGTGGAAGAAATAACGATATTCCATACCGGTTTTAACGTAAAATAGTTCCAGAGCGCATTGTACATCACGCCAAACAGCACAGCTGCGATAGCTGAAATGCCGGCAATATTCCACAGATAGCCCATTTCGATGCGTTGATCATTATAGAATAGGGTTAGTAGCAAGGTCGCCCAGAGTGAAGTAACGGTGAATACTTGAAAAAAGGATTGTCTAAGCTGAATCATCATGATAATTTCCCCCTAAAGTTTTTAATATAAAATCGGCTGACAAAGTAACTGGAGTTATCGTTCATGTCTACCTTAATTCGTGCATGGTCTGTTGCAGAAAATGCGGTGATGTATCGTGTATTGATGATCGTTTGATTATTGATTTTCACAAAATGAACGTCATCCAGATCCTCTTCTACAAATTTCAGACGTTTATTAAGCAAATATCTTTCACCTGAGATCACCCTGACACAGCACATCCGATCCTCTGATTCAAAGGCAACCACCGAGCTCAATTGGATCTGCATATTGCGATTATTCTTGGCATGGATGACCGTTAAATGAGTTTCTGATTCGCAGATCGCCTGCTGAATACGATCCCACTTCGACTTCTCCTCCGGATGTGTAATGACCTTGGCTACCCTTTTTTCAACTGCCGTGTCCTCTTCAAAAATGACTTTCATGTGTTGGACCTCCTCTCACAACTCATATTACAAGCATAGTTACGACAATCCCACTGTATTGCGTTTTGTTGCATGATTTTGCAGGTTTGTTGCATCGGCACTGCACAGATACCAAAAAGAACCACTCCATAGGAGCAGTTCTTCTATGTACTCATCCCAGAACATTCAAGGCATGAGCTATTCTTTTCATATAATGGTGCTGCCTTAACCTACTCAACCTCCAGATACATCTCCTGATTTTGCAGAATCACCTTGTTCATGTGTATTATAGCTGCTTCTGCCACGAGCTGATATGCAGCATATAATGCCTCTGTTCTCTGGAGCAGGATAGGGTCCTTCTCCAGATCCGTTGCTAGCACCTCACGCCACTCTTCACCCACTTTATTTTGGTCCGTAATGAGACTTTCAATCTGGTCCAGTACAGTCACCATCTCATCTAAATGAAAAAAGCGCATCCCATTTTTTATTCCATTCCAACTTTTGATCTGGGTGATGTTATATGCCGAGAACCAATAAAACTCTGCCAGACTCTTCGTGTGATTGTGATAGGAATAGAACAAAAATAAACCTTGTTGCCCTTCATGTAACTGTCGGTATATCTCTGTTTTGGCGGCCATATCTCTGCCCCGTACCGAAACAAGCATGGGTTCAATACACAGCCAGCTAAGTTGCTTGGAATGTATATCTTCTGGTCGAAGTCCAGCCTTCATAACATGCTCCTCTCTATTCACCACTTTATGGATTCTCTGGTGCTTCCACTGCCGGTTCATTCTCGCCGCCCATTCTGCTTCTGGATGTCTCCATTTTCCCTGTCGAAGGCACATGTTCAGACGCTTTAGCTAATCCGAATTCGGGCATGTTGGCGTATATGGTCTCGAAGGAACCCGATTGAGCCTTGTATGTTTCATGATAGATCCCTACCGTTCCATCGGAACCAATGGAGCGGTTGAATCTTTTCCAAGCTTCCAAGTGCAGTCCGCCCCGTGCGTATTTCTCCAATTCATCGTAAGAGCGCCAATATTGTAGTAGCGTCACCCCACGCCAGCTTATAAAATACTCTGTACTCAAAAATCCAGTCTCCGGATTCATATAGAGTTCTTTGATCATCGGCCCCATGGACTGTAGAACAGGCAGCCATTTATGTATAGCCCACAGACGATTAATCCTCATTCCGATGATAAAAACAACAAATTCTCCCTCAATCTGAGCTGAATATCTTCCCTTATGAATATTGACCATGTCACTCCTCCTTTCAACATAAAACCAGATTTGTTTTCTGCATCATGCTATTTCCTTTCACATAAAACTTCATACACATTCCATTCCGTATACAATTGTTTTAGCGCTAATCCTGTTGTATGTATGAACTCCTCCATAGCTTCCATGGATATAATATTGAAGTCACCCAAAGGTTCGTTGTCAGGGTTAGCTAAAAACTCAAGTTTCTTTGCCCTATACTGATACACCTCAGCTTCCAGCAGTCCGCCCAATTCAAATGCTCTCCCCACATTCAGCTCACTTAACCAATCGTTGGCCTTGATCCGATTCCGTAAAATCATAAACTCCAGCTTCTTAACATCATGTGTATACACGCTTCTTCCATTGGGGCGGACTTCATACGCAGGATAGATATCAAATGTCCACACGCGATCCGTATAGATGTGGGCGATGTAACCGCACAGATATTGCAAAAATTTGGGATCACTATAAGCTAACTGTTTGTTTGACTCAAAAAAGGCTTTAAATTCTTCGTCTGTTGCAAATCTCCCTTCCTCTGGCATGAGGTGGGTTTTTGCCTTTTCGGTACGGAGATTGGTTCTTACATGGATGGAATCAGGAGCGAGGCTTCCCAATAACAATTCCGGGGATGGCTCGGAGATCAATTCGGATGCAATTGCAAAATGAACCATAGGCCAAGGCAATGTAAAAACTCCTTTCGATATCAATGTAAAACTACTGTATTAACGCTATCACTCGCGTAATAGTTTAGACTCTCCTTGCTTCAAATCTACAAATATAGGCTTCTGCACATTGTTTATTGTCGAAATATCAATCTCATCAAGATATCTGAAAACAAGCTGTAATGATTCCTTTTGTTCATCTTCAAATAAAAGAGTTACTTGATCATCACAGAATTTTCCTTCCAACTCCGCAATAACGTCAAATAAAAACATTACAAATACTACTTCATTTCCATCCGGATACGTATAGTGCATCCTCTCACCCGTGTAGATCGAGGACAATTCATAAGAGCTCACTTCAAGCCCTGTTTCCTCTTTCACTTCTCTAATCATGGTTTCTTCGATTCGTTCACCTGGCTCCATACCACCACCGGGTAATCCCCAATCTCCATAATCTGATCTCTTTTGCAGCAGAACCCTTCCCATATGATCTCGAATAATAGCTCCACCCGTAACTACAATACGACTAGTCATATCTCTGCTCCTCTCTGTTGGGTTGCTTCTCAACAGCATACGATTTTAATCAGAAAACATTTCTATTGATTTATATCCCAAAATGCACAATACATTTTCCATTTACCCCTGCATACACTGCCATGTTCGCAAGCTTATGTAATTCGTCGATTAATTCAACTTTATTGTACACGAGTTTCTCGTAGCAGCCCTTCTGTTCTTTTTCATCAAAACAGTAATTCCCTGTTAGAACAATCGGATCTGGCGCATGGCTGAACACATCAATCCAAGCCCGAATCAGTTGATGAAACTTTAACAAAGCATCCTGTTCTTCAATAACAGTTATTCCATCGTTGTTCAGTCCACTACATCGCATACAGGTAGATGGATTCCATGTATCCAACCATTGAAGAGAATCATAGAGGTATGCAATGAATTCGTCTTCCAAGGTTGCATGATTCTCCGTGGTTAATCCACTTCCATGTATTCTCCCTTGTGAATCCCATGAGTAGTAGGTATGAATATTCCCGTCTACTTGCGATTTGTTTTCGATAACAAAATGATGCTTCGGCATACCTACATGCGCCCCCTTACACGCTCACTCCCATAGACTCCTCTTAATTCATCATAACCCATGTATTGGTAAATGGAAATTGAAATAGATCCTATCTAACTCCCAAATTAGGAGAAGCAAAATAGGACCGTGAAAAAACTTCCTTACATTCATAAAACCCTTCGTCTATTCAGAAATTCTGTTCCTTCTTCTCGATACATTTCTATAAATTCATTGGTCACATGATCATGCCTCAGTGCTCCCATGTAATCTGTTCCAGGTTTCTTCGGTCTATAATCTGAATCCACTGTGTAGATATTGAAGTGCACCTCATCTTCGTCCTCTGATACTTCCGTATGATCGAAAAGTGAAATCACTTCATCTTTGCCTAGAAACCTAAATAGAGATTCCTGACGCTCTATAATATAAAAAGGATAGGTGATGTTCTCTATCTGAATGAATTCTTGGTATACCTTAAGCTCATCAGGTATAAGATCCATGTACTGTTTAGCGACATCTTCTGCCTGAAATACACCTGAAATCCACTTCAAATTCCCCTTAGTTCCAACGATAATAAACAAGCTAATCACCTACTAAGTTACATATTATTTCTCTCTTTCACGCACAAAAGTCTGAGACAAAATCCGGTGGCTGCCAGTGATATTGTCAATCTCAATGTTATATTCAGACTCAGTATATTCAATCTGATGCTGCTCATAATACTTTTTCCAGAATGAAACTGCTGCCGCATTATTAGCAAGCTGTTCCACTTTGAATGAACCCCGAAATTGAGCAAAAACCAAGTCGACCGCCTGTGCTGCAAGTCCCTGTCCGCGATACTTTTTGACCAGGAACAGCTCCTGCACGGTATAATCCACTTCTTCCGGCACATATGGAGGTGAACACACCAGGACGAATCCAATCACTTTCCCATCGTACTGAATCAAAAACGGAT
This sequence comes from Paenibacillus amylolyticus, assembly GCF_050990605.1. Taxonomy (GTDB): domain Bacteria; phylum Bacillota; class Bacilli; order Paenibacillales; family Paenibacillaceae; genus Paenibacillus; species Paenibacillus amylolyticus_H. The sequence goes on along the minus strand of NZ_CP158832.1, from coordinate 1,608,627 downwards.
GCAACTCATCGCGTTCCAAATATAGATACGTGTTGGTTGGATCGTATGTACCCTCTTCCAGCAGATCTTCGCCCGAGAATTCGGACAGATCATATAAATACAAGTTGAACAGATTGAGAAACAATTCCTTTTGTTCTGCCAAAATACGCGTAATTTCTACATTCATCTTCATTGCACCTCTCCCTTAGTTTATGAGTTGCTTAGTGATCGCTACACGACTTTCCCGATATCCACAACGAGCTTGCTGTGCCCTGTTTCTCAATATATCGTTTCAACCCGAGCAGATATAGGCAAAGTTTGGTTTAAACCATAGAGTAACCTTACATTCACGGTCGACATGCACATATGTACAAAAAAAGACTCCCTACAGAGTCCAATTATTGATCTTATCTTTATTTTTCACCAAATATCCACTTGCCTTTAGCCAACACTTATTGAATTAGATAATCAACCACAGGATATGAGATCACGTTGCGATCTCTGTACGTTGACATCACCGCTTCGCGATATGTGCTAAGAATTCCATTTTGCAACATCACCGGCCGGAAACCTCGCTCCATCGCTCCGTTGTAGGTGAATAGAACACATTCCTCTGCGGCAAACCCGGCGATAATCAATAGTTCAATACCATGACTCTTCAACATCTGCTCCAGATCAGTCTGCCAGAAAGCATTGGACGCTTCCTTCGTAACCGTGATATCCTTCTCATTCACATCTACCTCGGGAATAATGCGATACTCATCTGGCGCTGCCTCTTCCATACCTTCCACATCCTGTACGTGAACGACCACATGGCCATTCGTGCGCAGCACATTAGCCACATGATTAATGTACTCGCAGGCATGGTCTATCGAAGTCTGGTCCATCTTTTTCCGCACAATACTCTCTTGCATATCAACAATTAGCAAACCAACTTTCATCCGATCGCTCCTCAACAATACATTTTACGTTGCATGGTTTAGTATTTTCCCTTGTTTACACGAACGAATAACTTAATTTAGTCCTTAAAAAGTTCATTCAATATCCGGTCGCGGTTCTCCAGAAAGCTGCGAGTAATCTGATAATGGTCGGTATCCTCATAGGTTACCTCTTGTATATGGCTATCGTCAAAACTTAAAATTTCCGCCCCCGGATATCCGAGCAGAATAGGTGAGTGCGTTGCAATAATGAATTGTGAAGTGCCTGACAGATCATGAAGGATACGCAATAACGAGAGCTGCCTTGCTGGAGATAAAGCGGCTTCGGGCTCGTCGAGCAGATAGATGCCTTTAGAACTGAAGCGGTTGACGAACAGACTCAGAAAAGATTCCCCGTGCGATTGTTCATGCAACGAACGCCCGCCATAATATGGAAGCGACTCCGGCATCTCATCCACATGCGATGCGAATTGATAGAATGATTCAGAGCGCATGAAGAAGCCATTCGTTATTTTGGGCAACCATGCCAGCCTTAGATAATTCCCGAGCGAGGATTCCGAAGCATGTGTTTCATAGGTATTATTCCTGCCGCCCCCTGCGGTATTGAATCCACATTGATGAGCGATGCCTTCCAGCAGCGTAGATTTCCCTGAACCATTTTCACCTACAAAAAAAGTAACGTTATTCGTGAGCTCCAAACGTTCCAAGGACCGGATCGCGGGGATGTCAAAAGGATATTGGTCCCGATTCTCGATCTTGGCCGACATGAGTTCCACACTTCGAAGATACATCGGCATACTCCTATTCATATTAGATTTGGCTCCATCTACGGCAGGTACCTTTTCGTTACACATTCCTATATTAAACTACGAACAGATGGATGACAAAAATTATGGTTGACGGTGGCAGATCAGCTTATATATTATGTAGGAAGAACGTTCTGATAAAAACATAAAATGAATTGGCGTGTTACCACCCCAGAGGGCATGAGCCAAGAAGCGAACATGAGACTATACTCGCTTCTTGGCTCTTTTTGCGTTCCGGAGGCATGAAAGCGTTAACTTTAGAAACGAGGAGGCGGTGAACCGTGAGTAAAGAAATGATTCTGCAGGTGGAACGGGTCGTCGGCAGTAATATTGTTCTGGCCCGGTCGCACCAGAATACCAAGGAGTATGTACTGATTGGCAAAGGGTTGGGATTTGCGTTCAAGGTAGAAAGCACCATTCAGGCCGATGATCCGCGGATTGAGAAAAGGTTCCGGTTGGAAGACCGGGAGGAATGGGGGCAGGCGCAGGAGCTGATGAGGGACTTGGACCCCAATGTCATCGACATCTCTGACCGAATCATCCGCCTCATCGCTGATCAGTTTCCCGGCAAGCTGAATGACAAGATCTATCTTGCTCTTCCGAGTCATATTCAGTTCACCTTATATCGTATCCGCAACGGGATGGAGATTCTGAATCCTTTCCTTACGGAGACAAAGCTCAGTTTTCCGAAAGAATTCGAAATCGCCTCGGAAGCAGCGGCCATGATCGGAGAGGCTTTTGGCGTAGAGATACCGGAGGATGAGGCGGGGTTCCTGACATACCATGTGTACTCCTCCGTAAATCACGTCCCTGTCGGACAGTTGGTTAAGGTATCCAATGTGATCAGCAAGCTTCAGTCGATTATTGAAGAGGAGGGTGGCATTCGCTTTGATCAGGGCAGCCTTAGCCAGGCAAGACTCATGATACACCTGCGCTTCTCCATGGAACGCCTGTATCAGCAGCCGATGACGGCCCCCAGCTTCGCACAATATGTGAAAAATGAATATATGTCCGAATACCAGCTAGCCAGAAAACTGAGCGCTGTAATGGCCGAGGATTTGGGTACAGAAGTGCCCGAGGAAGAAACGGCTTTTCTCGCGATGCATTTATACCGGCTTTTTCAAACCCATGCCAAAACCAACAACAGAAAGGACAACACACAATGATCTGGAAATGGAAAAACAACAAATCTGCCAAAACATCTGAAACAATATCTGTCGCCTCCCCGCTCACCGGAACCTGCGTCAGTTTGGAAGAAGTGCCTGACGAAGCGTTCGCGCAAGGACTTATGGGACCGGGAGTCGCAATGATTCCCCAGGAGGGACGGCTGGTCGCCCCTATCGACGGCACTGTGGTGCACCTGATCAAATCGCACCATGCCGTAATGATTGAACATGCTTCCGGGCTGCAGCTGCTGCTGCATATCGGTATGAATACTGTCAGCCTGAAAGGACAGGGCTTCACCCCCCAAGTGCAGACCGGGGATGAGGTCACTATCGGTCAGACCCTGATTGAATTTGACCTTAATGCGATCGCTTCGGCAGGTTATCCAGTCATCACCCCTGTCATCGTTGCGAATGCGGCTGAACAGCCATGGGAGTCGCACCCGGAGTATGGCAGCGTAGAAGCAGGCATGGGAACTATCATGAAAGTCAGCTTGTCCAAATAACCTAAATCAAAAAAAGAAAGGAAGAACAATATGCTGAAATCACTGCAAAAGCTTGGAAGATCCCTGATGCTTCCTGTAGCTACCCTGCCTGCGGCAGGTATTCTTCAAGGCCTCGGTCTTCTTAATTATGAAGAGGACATTCCGCTCGGTCCCGTGATCGGGGGATTTCTTAATCAGTATGTAGTTCCATTCCTAAACGAGGGAGCGGGGGCGATCTTCGGCAACCTTGCGCTCATCTTCGCCATTGGGGTGGCAATCGGACTGGCAGGGGATGCAGTCGCCGCTCTTTCCGCCCTGATCGCTTATATGGTGCTGACGCGGATTCTTGGAGCCGTTCCAGGTGTATTCGGCTATATTCCTGACGATGTCAAGCTGGATATGGGCGTATTGGGCGGGATATTTGCCGGACTGCTTGCAGCCTATATGTATAAAAAATATCACAATATCAAGCTTCCTGACTGGCTCGGCTTCTTCTCCGGCAAACGCTTTGTGCCGATGGTCACCGCCGGCTCCATGCTGGTGTTGGCCATCCTGTTCGGCATGGTCTGGAGCCCGATTCAGGATGCCATCGGCGCTTTCGGCGCCTGGATTGTAGGTTTTGGAGGCGTTGGCTCCATGGTGTTTATGATCGCCAACCGCCTGCTCATCCCGCTCGGTCTGCATCATGTCCTCAACTCCATCGCCTGGTTCCAGATTGGAGATTATACCAATGCAGCCGGGGAAGTTGTGCACGGCGACCTGACCCGCTTCTTCAACGGAGACCCTACAGCAGGCATGTTCATGTCTGGCTTCTTCCCGATTATGATGTTCGCTCTTCCGGCGGCCGCGTTAGCCTTGATTCATACAGCCCGTCCTGAAAAGCGCAAAATGGTTGCTTCCATCTTTATCGGCGCAGCGGTGGCTTCGTTCTTAACGGGTATTACCGAGCCGCTCGAGTTCTCCTTTATGTTCGCGGCGCCTCTGCTGTATGTAGTGCACGCTATTCTTACCGGTGCAGCGGCCCTGATCATGTACCTGCTGAATGTTAAGCTGGGATTTGCGTTCTCTGCAGGTCTGATCGATTACCTCGTGAACATGAAGCTGTCGACCAATCCGCTGCTCATGATCCCGGTCGGACTCGCATTTGCGGTCGTCTATTATTTCCTGTTCCGGTTCATGATTGTCAAGTTCAACCTGAAAACGCCGGGGCGCGAGGATGACGCTAATGATGCCAATGCCCCCACTGATACTTCCGCCGTGGCAGCGTCCGCCGACACCAAGGCTGGCAAAGTGCTCGCTGAGATCGGGGGAACAGATAATATCGAGAGCATCGACGCCTGCATCACTCGCCTCCGGCTAGTTGTTAGGGACGACAAAGCCGTCAACGATCGGGCGCTCAAACAGCTTGGCGCTTCCGGTGTCATGAGGCTCGGTGGTGGAGCAGTGCAGGTCATCTTCGGCACCCAGTCCGAAATCCTGAAGGATGAGATTAAGAAGCTGATGTAACGCTCGTCCTCCTGTGAGTATAAAAGGTCGAGAACAAGGGTATGCCTACCCCTGTTCTCGACCTTTTTTGTTAACCAAGAAGCGCAGGATATTCTTTTGAAACGGTTTTGATTGAAAAAAGAGAGCAAGCTATATAGCTATATGTCCACTCTCTCTCTCTCTCTGTGTTAATAGACAAATCTGCGCTGTGCCCAATAGCTGAACAAAAAGATGGACACCTCCGTCAATAATTTGGCTGCAAGCAGCGGGATAATTAATGTTTCATTATAAAAGTACAGCAGTCCGTAATTTAATAGCAGTACCAGAATGACCAGTGAAAAGTATTTCGGTAATGACTGGTGCACCTTGGAGGTTTTCCCGGCTGAAAATACGTACTTCCGATTCATCGTGTAGTTGAAGATGGAGCTGCACAGCCTTGCTGCGACAACCGACAGAAACAGATTATGCGTGAAATACTGGATGACGAATAGTAATCCAAAATCAATCAGAGCAGACAGAACCGAAGATGTGCTGAACATCAGAATGGGCATATAGATACGGAACGAATCAACCAGTGGGCGGAAATGAGAGGACTCATTGTGATCCAGATACACCGTATCAATAAACTCCTCGGTAATCTCATACCCTTCCTTGTGTGCCGTTAACAACATGTTCATCTCGTATTCAAACCGATCCCCGGGAATCTGGTTCAGCCAGTCCAGCATGGCGTAGGGAAAACCGCGTAGACCCGTTTGCGTATCATATACTTTGGTACCTGTCGTGAGGGAAAAGACCGCTCGTGTGACTGTGTTGCCAAAACGACTCCGTGCTGGAATTTTACCACTGAAACGACGACTGCCGAGTACAATTCCGGGTGTCGTTTGTGCGAGCAATACTTCGAAGATACACTTAATATCATGTGGCAGATGTTGCCCGTCACTGTCTGCACACACTACACCGCCCTGAGGTCCATACTCTTTAATGTACTGAAAGCCTGTCTTCAATGCTCTGCCCTTCCCGAGATTGGCGGGATGTGTCAGGACCGTACAACCATAGGCTTCTGCCGTTTCGAAAATTCCACGGTAACCGGGTCCACTGCCATCGTCCACTATCACAATAGGTCCAAGTTTAAATGTCTGTAACTGCAGAACAAGATTCAGTAAACGCACATCGGGTTCATATGATGGAATTAATATCGTCATGATCCTTGTCCCTCCGTCAGATATAGAATGTCACTTACGCCACGTTCCTGGTTACGCCCCAGTGGATTATTGACGACCCTGCCCATAAAATACATCGTGGATGAACCGCCGCCGTCCAAGTTGTAGGCTTCGGTTGCTCCGAGGCCTTTCATGACATCAGCCAGTTCCGCCAGGGTCATGCCACGGCTGTCATCCTGCCGTCCGTCCACCACCACGAAGACATAATGATTCGGAGCAATCATGCCGATTGCAGTTCTTGGATTCGCGTCCTGAATGGAACGGTTGCCGAAGTTGTTGTCAATTTTAACACTGCTAAAATCACTGACAATCTCGCCATCCTGTATCAGAATGGGCCCGAAGGATAACGTATTGGTGGCACCTTCAGCCAGCAGTTCCGAGGAAGAAATCTCGTTCTCGTTATATGTTTTCATGGTCCCATTGTTGAACAGGGCAAGTGCATCCCGCGTCGGGCTGTCCCGATACAATGTTCCATTTCGGATAATGACACCATCATCACGGAAGCCATAATAGTCACCATTAATGGCAAAGATCGCATTGTTGGCAGCGGCAATCTCTGACGTATTCTCGGTAATGTTCGTTCCAAAACTGTTATCCGCCAGTGCTGTTCTCAGGCTGCTTGCATCCGTTAGCTGAACATCAGCGACATAATACGTAATCTGATCCGAGCCAGAGCCTGTCTGTACTTTTTCAATATTGACTTTCATATCATCACTCGAATAATTCCAATCATCTGATGTTGCATTCACTTCAGTCGTATTGGTCGCAGTACTGCTGGAATCATTGGTGTTGCCTGTTGTTGCCGTTGCCGTGTTCTCATCCGCCACAACCACCTGCACATGCCGGATCAGATAACGGTCAGCAAGGCTGTACAGGATTCCACCTACTGCAAGCACGATGACAAGTGTGATGATGAGCCATCTGCGCTTTCTTGGGGAGATCGGTCTTTTATGTGGGTCTTTCCGGTTTGGTTTCTCATAGATTTTCATCATGTAAAGCTCACCTCTTCATCTAAGTCTTAAGGCCATATTAGGCCGGGTAGCTTAAATGAATCTGAAACCGAATGAATTGAACTAAGGAATATTCACACTGACACTACGATGACAGAACAACCTTCCAATCGCTGTTATTGTGTGAATGAATAGTTCAATAAAATAAGGTGATCCGTTTTCCCATTGAGGAAAGCAGATCACCTTGATTTTCAATCTATAGAACCCTGAAGGTCATTTCTATCGGAATACATATTTTATTTAACACACATATCTTCAACAGGTCTTCCTGTTATGCGTCTGCAAACAGAGCATCGTATGCGGGACAAGGGCGCTTTTCCAAAAATTCCGTTAACGCCGGGGGCTGCTGGGCAAAGATATCCTTTAACGACGTTCCGTTATAGATATTGCCAATCACGACAGGATGACATAACTCACAGATGAGAATATCCCCGTTGCCGTGCAAGTGCAGCTGTTTCGTGCCATCCACACAATTCGAGAAATACACACCAGGTTGTTCACGCAGATTCAGCTGTTCAGCGAATCGGTCCATACAGGTGAAATAGAGCGTTGTATCTGACTTTTTATGCTCAATTAATTCCGTTACAGATCGAACAAGAGACGCTTTGGATACAATCTGGCTCCAGTCAGTATGCGGCATCTTAATGCTGTTCTGGATCTCATGGATGCGCACACCCAGATCATACACCTTATCGCTAATGGCCTGCATGTTCGCTTGATTACCTTCAAACAGCAACGTTTCCAGCACCGTCTCCAGACCGGCCTCCGTGCACAGACGGATATTCTGCTCCAACCTTTCATACATGCGAGGATGCACACGGTAGTACGCAGCATAGGCCTCTGCATCCGTATAATTGAACGAGATATGGATGTTGGACAAGCCTGCATCCCGCAATGCAAGAATTCGTTCTTCAGTCAGCAGACTGGCATTACTGTTCAATTGTGTATCGATGCCATGTGCCGCACAGTACGTCACGATCTCCAGGCAATCCTGGAATTTCAGAGTAACTTCTCCCCCTGACAATCGCACGCGTTTGAGACGAGGAAGCTCACTAATAATACGGATGACTTCCTGACTACCGATGCACGCTCCATCATCCCGATTGTAGGCGCAGCAATAATCGCATTTATAATTGCAGTTCGATGTCACTCCCACTTCAAGCCCCTCCAGCTCATATATGCCGGGTGTTTCCAGTTCGAGTGATTTATATCTGTTTTTGGTCGTCAATTCGTTGTACCTCCTGGTTCCTTCATTCAATCCACATTTGGATAACTTGAAGAGTATAGCGGATGGCACCCGGTTGACGATATGACATTATGTACGTTGCTTGCTGAAAACAAAAATAAAACCCATTTCCTCAATGATCGGGAATGGGCCAGAGCTTGGCATATGATTATTGGATTAAAACACATTCTTTATTTAATACGAGTTATAGAAGTCTTCTTTTAATATGGCATACATCTTCAGATCCTGAAGTTCATTTTTCACCTTCATGTATTTCCTCAACACACCTTCAAATTGCATGCCTGCCTTCTCCATGACCTTGGCGGAACCTGTGTTTTCCACCAAACATCTGGCCTGTATACGCTCGAGCCCCACTTCGTCAAATCCAAATTGGATGATCCGTTTCACCACTTCGCTCATGTAGCCTTGATTCCAATACTGATCAGATAACACATATCCCAGCTCGACTCTCCTGTTATCGCTATCACACCCTAGATAGTTACAACTCCCAATCAGCCGCTTGGTTTGTTTATCTTCAATGCCCCATGGGCCTATTAAATTCACATCATACCGGCTCATGACAAAATCCAAAAAAGCTTTGGTATCTTCTTTGCTCTGATGTGCGTCCCAGGTAGTGAACTCCGATACAGCAGGTACAACACAATAACTATACATATCATCCAGATCATCATAGGTAAGCCGCCGGAGTATCGTCCGTTCGGTCTCCAACACGGGAAATGGTTCGAAGAAGCTCTCAATCGTTTTCATAGACTCACCCTCCAAATCAAGGCCACAATCGGAATGTCTTCCACTGCCCATCTTGCATCACATATTGGACTCGTACATGCTTGCGCTCTGAATCTCCCTGCCAGAACTCCACCTCTTGTGCATTCACGGCATATAATCTCCAATGAGGTGTAACGACACTGGGGTCACGGCTTATCATTTCTTTCTGAGCTTCAATGGAATGATCCAGCACTTCCTCGCTATCCAAAACCTCACTCTGATGCCCTGTCAAGGCAACTGCTCTCGCTCCAGCTGAACGTTTGCGGAAATCAATAGCGCCCGCTTGATCTCCCTGATCCTCAGCAACGCCCCTTATCCGAATCTGTCTTCCCAGGGAAGGCCAATAGAAGGTGAGAGCCACATGCGGGTTTTCCTTCAACTGCTGCCCTTTTCGACTCTCGGAACTGGAGGCAAAATAGAATGTTTCGTCAATTACGTTTTTCAAAATCAACACCCGCGCATCAGGATAACCGTCGTGATCCACGGTAGAGATTGTCATCGCATGAGGTTCTTTCACTTCATTTTCAACCGCCAATCCCAACCACTCCAAAAATAACTTCCCCGGCCGCTCCGGCAACTGCCCTGTATCCCAGGTTGGAAATGGGCCGGATAAAGACTTCAAACGTTGTAGCAGTTCAATGGGTTGATCACTCATGTCATCGCCTCCGTCTTCTATTTTTCTAATCTAGATGACTTAACACATTTGCGTTGCTAAGTTTCCAACCAAGCCTTCCCTTTTCAACGGTATGTACACTGGTGTTGTCCATAGGATAAAAGTTGGACTTATTGCTCCATTCCCGCTTCTCAAGCAGATAATACAGGATGTTAATCACTCCGCCATGAGTAATTAACAGGACATTGGACTGGGCTGTGTGTTCCTCTACATCTCTAAGAAGACTCTCGAAAGATCTGCTTATCCGGTTATAAAAATCCCTTGGACTTTCTCCTCCCGGAAAAGGGACCTTCATCTCAAGGGTGTTGAAATAAACTCCAGGATAATGTTCTTCGGCATCCTTATGGAGCATACCTGCTAAATCTCCGTTATTCATCTCCCGCCAATCTTTCATGAAACTAGCCCGCATGTTTAATCTCTTCTCAATTTCCCGTGTTGTCTGCGCTGCACGAGGAAGATCACTGCTAATAATCGTATGTATGTTGTACTCCTCAGCATGATGAAGCAAATATTCTCCCAGTTTTCTGGATTGATTGATTCCCTGTTCCGTAAGTCCACGATCGCTCCATCCGCCTCGATATCCTTCCTCGTCTATCCCATGCCTTACCAGATAAATTTTCAAGATCTTCCCTCCTTTTCCCTTCCAACTGAACAGATTCCTTAACACAGATACATACTTTACGTTTATAGATACTATCAATAGAATTAAAAAAACCGACCTCAGATAGCTTCTATCCAAGATCGGGTATTTCCTGCTTATCTTTTATCTTACAAATGTGTTATGAACTCGCTCGGATTTGATAAAATAAGGAATCCAGATCGCACAAGTAAGTACCGACTTGCCAATATCTCTTAACGAGTTTCCATCCTCAAGTTCTCTCGCCATCGGAATCTGAAGCAACAATAAATAATCAATGACACTAACGGCTAGACTGACACTATAAAATATGATCATAAGACGAGGAAAAATCGATTTTTTACTATACAAAGCAATGATGGTATATATGCTAAACACTAGAAACAGTGCGTTATATACCGTTTCAAAAATAACAACCGGTCCCCATAGCGGGTGATAATATTCAGATTGCTCTGAAGTTAGCAACTCCCAAGTTTCTGCTGTAAACATGGGCAAACAATACAGAACCAATTGGAGCGCCAGGAAAATCAACGTAAGAAATAATCCAATCTGGACGAGAATCAGCCAACCACCTAAACCCGATACGCCTAGTGGACGGTAGTCTGTCTTTTGCTCTTGAATATGTGGTTCCACCTCGTAACACTTCCTTAACCAGTTTTGTTTTTCTGAGATGAGTCTTCCTCGTAATAGTACTACTCCAAATCGAATCTACGGGTGCTTCTATCTCCTTACTCCAAGTGCGTTGTATGTATGTTCTGATACTCTTCTATAGCTATCTCCCCACCCTCCTATCATATATAATTTTACACAACTTCCTTATTGTACTACGAGTGTCAAGTACTATATGAAGATGATCAGCCCTTTAAGCAGGCACGGCAGGATTTTCGCCAGGATCGTCTGTTACTCAGTGAAGGTAACTTGTTGTATCGGGTAACGATGGAGGGGATTACTTCCGCTTCTGGTTTGGATTAGTGGAACAGCGAAGAGGGTTATTTCTTAAAAGACAATCCCTCTTCTTCCAAAGCGCTTCGCAATTTAGGCATAACAGATGGCCCGATTCCATGCAGCTTCAGGATCTCTTTCTCCGTGTACTCCGCAAGTTGTAGTAGTGTTGTAATGCCTTCATTCTCCAAGGCACGTCTGGCGGGAGCTGACAATAAGGCTAGAAATCCCTCTGTCGGTTTACGTTCAGCTTCGCACGTTGGACAGATTGGGCAATCACTTTTTTTATAATACGAATGTCCTTGTTCGCATGTTCTGAGTGTTCCTTTATCGTTTGCCATGTGGGCATCCCCTCCTGGATTAAGTGTTGTTACATTCGGTTAAATCACAATCCATACTCCGCAAAAATGGCTGCATATTTCTTTTCAAATATCGTCCAGCGCTTTTGGGATCCGTATTTGTCATGTAGTTGCTGTAGATAGTGCTTGGCTTCGTCCTTTTTTGTTCAGAATCATGTCTGTTCCATTTTATAAAGATACTATTTAGCTTCTTCTCGCAGTACATAAGCCAGTTTGTACATTTCCGCAATGTCATATCTGTTCTGTTCCTGGAACCTCCGAATTGCTTCATCAATCTCTACCACTTCAACTGCAACCACCTGCTCGCCATCCTCTGGATTCAGCGGATCACTGACAAGTTCAACATCTCCATATCCGATGATTCGCACAAAATGGGGATGTGGGATATGTGGCCGATACGGCTCCAACGTACTGGATGTACAGTGGAATTGGCCAAAAATCTGATAGGAACGCATTTCTGCCCCAAGTTCCTCCATCAGTTCGCGCTTCAGTCCGTCCATATACGGCTCACCTGCTTCAAGCGTCCCCCCAGGCAGCTCCCAGTCTCCATTATCCAGTTGGAAAACAACACATTGATCCCCGACAAACGGAATGATGCTGATATTGCTCACCAGCGTTTCATCCACGATCTCGTTCAATCTGAACTCCGCCTCAATAATCCCCCAATGAATCGACGTACTCAGTGCCGGGAACTGTTCTGTATTCAAGCTGCTCATCCGCACCGTTCCTCTCTATGTAAAATAAAATCTCTCATCTATTATCTTCTCTTCCAATTATAGATGAAAATGAAGAAAGAAGGCCACCTTCCCACCGGGAATATATGACCTTCTCGTCCTTAACCACATCAGATCGTTCCGTTCCTGACAACTCACCTAATGTTCTAATGCTGCACCAGCTTTCCCTTTTCCAAAAAAAGAACCCGGCTACAGAGCGGCAAAATCCGCTCATCATGCGTAACCATCACGGCACTCTTGCCCTGCTCCTTTACGAGCCGTGCAATCATGCCGACAATATCCAGCCCACGCTCCGCGTCCAGGCTGGCTGTTGGTTCATCCGCAAGCAGGACAGCCGGATCGTTCATCAAGGCCCGTGCAATGGCGACCCGCTGACGTTCCCCGCCTGACAGCTTCTCCGCATACGCCTTCCGTCGATGAGTCAAGCCTACCGTATCCAGCAGCGCATCCACTCGTTTCTCCGCTTTGCTTTTATCCGTTCCGGCGAGCTTTGCAACGACCATGAGTTGTTCTTCCACTTTTAGATACGGAATGAGATTGGCACTTTGAAATATAAAACCAAGCTGCTGTAGTCGCATATCGGATATGTCCTGTTTGCTTTTGCCCGTGATAGAGGCTCCATCCAGTAGAACCTGTCCTTCCGTTGGTTCAAGAAGTGCCCCAGCAATGGACAAGAATGTACTTTTACCCGAACCGGAAGGCCCCATCACAGCTACAAGTTCCCCTTCGGCAACCTCAAGGTCCAACTTGTCCAGTATCGTACGTTTGCTGCCGCCATCTTCAAAGCTCTGTGTAATTCCTTGCAATACCAATCGGTTTCTCATGCTGCAGTCCTCCCAATCGCATCAAGTGCATCAATTTTGGTAACCTTCCACACCGAGAATAACGAACCCGCCACAGACATGAGGATGAATAATACACAGGTCAAGGCAAGCGTGGATAAACCTAATTGAAACGGCATCGATGCTGGCAGAATGGACTCAAACAGTCGAACCAACAGTACGCTAATGACCAGACTACCAACCGACAAGACCAAGACTTGTAAAGAAACACTACCCGCCAGATATCCATTCCGCGTTCCGATGGCTTTTAATATACCGAACTGACTCGTTTTCTGAATCGTGATGACATAGAAAAAAACTGCAAGCACAAATGCGGAGATGACATATAGAAAAGCGATCATCATAAGCAACGATCCCTGCTCTTCCTTATATCCAGGAATCGCCGATACGGCATCCGACTTCGTGATGATTTCCGTATTAGGCATTGCAGCACTCAGACTATCTACCTGCTCGCCTTCACCCTTGATCGCAATGGCATTGTACATTGGAGCATTGGCGTTGGTGTCAGCTGAACCTTGTGAAGTTCGTGAACCTCCTTGAAGCGTAAGCCATTCCTGTTCATTCAGGAACACTACCGGGGAGTGACTGAAGGACTCATTTTGTACAAATCCACCAACGGTCCACTCCATTCCCGAAGCTTGATCGACGAGAACAGTGCCAATCGTTACGCCAGATTCAGACAACTTATGATCTACCACAACCTGACCTTTGGTCTGATCCGTAATCGGAGATCCTTCGGTAACCGTTGGAGCAAGCCAACCTTCCGGGTTCACCATGAACAGCGTGACATCAATCTTTTTCGTGTCGCCTGTTGGACTAACGGTTGTCATTTTCACACCGAGCGGCTCAGCGTTCTCTTGCCCCACCACGGAGCGAGCTTGATTAAGTTGATCCTGATCCACTTGTGACCGGGTAAACCGATGATTCGAATCCTGTTCCAGCACAAAATGGGATGCTGCCATATTTTTGACCGAAGCTGCGTTATCATACGCCAGCCCCTGTGCAAGACCTGTAACAAACAGTACCAGAAATGAAACCAGCACCATGATTGTAGCAATTAAGGCATACCGCCCTTTGGCATACCTCATTTCCCGAATAGCCAAGTACATGTTCTGTGACCTCCCTCTTGATAACCCAAGTATAGGAGGCGAAAATGAACGGAAAATGAATAACAGATTACATCTGCCGAAGGGTCACGGTGAAGACCGTACCCTCAGGCGAACTGGAAACCTCGATTGTACCGTCATGAATTCGAATAATTTTCTGCACAATGGCAAGTCCAAGCCCGGTTCGTCCGGAAGAACGTTCCCGCGCACGGTCCACCCGATAAAATCGATCGAACAGGAAAGGCAGATGTTCCGCAGCAATTCCATCCCCTGTATCCCGAATCTGAATCACACACTGGTTATCTGTCTGCTCGGCATGGATCTCGATGCTTCTTCCCTGTGGCAGATGATTCACTGCATTACCCAGCAGATTCATCCACACTTGCATGAGCAGTACTTCATTGCCAACCAGCTGGATGGATTCGGGCACCGATATCCGGAGCAGCAGTTCTTTTTCTTCCAGTTGCCATTGCAACACCTGAACCGCTTGCCTGAATTGATCTCGAAGAGAGAACTTTACTTTGGACAGATCTTCGTTGCCTTGTTCAAGGGAGGACAGGAGAAGCAGTTGTTTACTGAGTAAGGAAAGATGACGACTCTCCTCCTCAATGATCGATGCATAGTGCTCTCGCTCCTGTTCAGGCAGATCCCGATCCGCAACTAACTGGGCAAACCCCTGAATCGAGGTCAGCGGTGATTGAATCTCATGGGATACGTTTGATACAAACTGCTGCCGTGCCTGATCAACCCTCTCCAATTCACGACTCATCGTCATGAAATGCTGGGCTAATTGTCCGATCTCGTCACGCCGTGCGGTGGGCAATTTCAGATTATATTTTCCTTGTGCAATACGCTTGGTCGCCTCGGACAGACGTTCAATCGGATGAACCAGATAGCGGGTACTGATCAGAAAGATCAGAATATTAATGCCCACCGTAAATGCCCCAATCAGTGCAAAAAAGATTCGCAGCTCACCGAATTGCAGAATTACATCCGGTCTCATAAAGAGGGCATAATTCGCATTGTCCAACTGTAGATGAACACCCACGGTGTTACTTAATTGATTATCGAAGAAACCGGTAATGAACGGTTTGCTTGGAAACTGCGCGACGCCATGGTATACCTCACCCCGCAGCACCAAATCTACCGCTCGCTTGTCAAGGTCCTTCTCACGGAATTCGCGGCCGTAGAATTGGTCGTTGCCTTTTCCATCCGTCACATAGATTTCGTATCCAAGATCGGCGGCATTGTTCAAATATTGCTCCATTGTGTCCGGTTGCTGCTCCACAAACTGTTTCATTTGCGTCGCGATGCCTACCAGCTTCTCATCATTGAAATCCTTGAGCTTAGCATGATAGTAGATATTCGACAAAAGAAAACCGAGCATGCCGCTGACCACAATCACCGCAACCGTAATGAGGAATACCCGAACGTACAAGGTCCTCAAGGTGCTTTCACCTCCATCTTGTAACCAATGCCCCGGACCGTTTGGATGACGAAATCATCCGTATAATCGGCAAAACGATCACGTAGCCGCTTGATATGTACATCAACGGTACGGTCATCTCCTTCGTAATCTGCTCCCCATACAAGCCGAATGAGTTCATCCCGCGAGAACAAACGCCCTGGAAACTGCGCAAGTTGTGAGAGTAATTCAAATTCTTTCATGGGCAAAAAGAGAATGGATTGCCCGTCCGTAACCTCCACATTGTTACGGTCAATAACGATCCGATTCATGCGGATGATATCGCTGGATGTGCGATGGTATCGGCGAAATAACGCTTTTACCCGATAGACCAGTTCTTCCGGTTCAAACGGCTTGGTGACATATTCATCCGTTCCTTTCAAATAACCGTCTCTCTTGTCAGACAGCTGATCTCGTGCCGTCAGCAACATAATTGGTATGTCGTAATGCTGCCGAATGTAATCACATAACTCCAGTCCGTCCATGCCAGGCATCATGACATCAAGGATCGCCAGATCGATCGGCGTTTCTTGCATCAATTTGACCGCTTCCAGTCCATCCTGCGCTTCATGAACCCGATAGCCTTCCTTGCTCATGACATGCCGGAGGAGTGCTCGAATATTCGCATCATCGTCTGCCAGCAGCAGATGTTTCATATGGTTGTCCGCCCTTCTATGTAGCGAGAACATCTCACTATGATCCTGCACAGATGGTAGCACAAAAGCAATCTCATTCGCCAGCACGTGCATGGAGATACACTGATCATGTTTACATTTCCTTAAATCTGGTTGACACTAAGATGAGGCGCAACTATAATAAAACCATAACATATGAACAAAAGCTCATATATTCATTTGTTATTGAATAACCATTGCTAAAGATTCATTTATAACCACACTAGAAATCATATTACATAACGGAGCCTCGCTCCAAAGGAGAGGATTTATATGTCTGGACATCAACACAGTCATAACCATGGGCACGATCATGGACACAACCATGCTCACACCACCAATAACAAGAAAGTACTGCTGTTTTCCTTCATCATTATTACTGTCTATATGGTCGTTGAAGCCATTGGCGGATTCATTACCAACAGTCTTGCTCTCATCTCGGATGCAGGCCATATGTTGTCTGACTCCATTGCACTCGGGATCGCTTTGCTCGCGTTCACGTTTGGTGAAAAAGCAGTGAATACTGGCAAAACGTACGGATACAGAAGATTTGAAATTCTGGCTGCCACGTTAAACGGAATCACGTTAATCGCCATTGCGCTCTACATTTTCTACGAAGCCATTGGTCGATTCATTAACCCGCCAGAAGTTGCAACCGTAGGTATGCTGATCATCAGCGTCATTGGTTTGCTCGTGAATATTCTTGTTGCCTGGATCATGATGCGTGGTAGCGATACGGAGAATAATCTGAATATGCGCGGTGCTTATCTACACGTAATCAGCGACATGCTGGGATCGGTTGGGGCCATTGCGGCAGCACTGCTCATGATGTTTTTTGGCTGGGGTTGGGCCGATCCACTCGCAAGTGTGATTGTCGCGGCACTGGTATTGCGTAGTGGTTTCTATGTCACCAAGTCCTCCCTGCATATCTTGATGGAAGGCACTCCGGCCAATGTGGATGTAAATGACCTGGTGCAGACTATTAAACAAGTGGAAGGTGTCAAAGGGGTACACGATGTGCACGTCTGGTCCATCACCAGTAACCTGAATGCGCTGACCGCACATATCGTGGTGGATGGAACGATGGATGTGTATGCATCCGAGATCTTGGTTCAGAAGATTGAACATATGCTGGAGCATAAAGAAATCAAACATGTGACGCTCCAAGTGGAGTCTGAGAAACATCTGCATGACACCTCGGTATTATGTACCGTCAAAGGCGACACACCAGATGCCCATGCGCATCATCATCATTGAGATGGATACGAAATAAGCTACAAACCAAAACAGGGCATATCCCCATTGAAGGGAACGCCCTGTTTTTTTGTTTATTGGCAGAAATTCAGTTTTTTACATGAATAGAAAATGGAATAGCCTTTACCTTATCGCACCAGACTCTGGACTACTTGTATCTGGAGAGCAACTTCTCTTTCTTCTGATCAAATTCATATTCTGATATGATATTTTTCTCTTTTAATTCACCCAACTGTAGCAGCTGTTCATGAACATTCACAGGGGTCTTTTTTCTCTTGCTAGATATGATTACAGCTACAATCGAGAAAAACAGACCATACAGGACAGCCAAAATCCCCATTCCTGCTGCGGCTTCCGAACTTTCCAAGAAAGCTACTAAAAAGAAAAAATTGAGTACGTACCAAATAAGACTGACGATCGATAATGCTTTCAATGAATATTCCTCCTAAAGATTATGTATGTTTCTGTTCAAAAATCAGGAAAGGTCGGTCAGAAGACTAAATATTAACCTCGTCCCAGTTTATGATGACGTATCCAAGCTGAAACAACAGGATGACAATATAACTGATGTTGATACCCAAACTGGTCTTAACTTTCTTGATCTGATCCAAGAAATCTTCTTTGTTCATTTTTCCGCGTTCCAGCTTGGACTTCATCTTTTGTTTTTCTTTCCATAACATGTAGAACTCAAGTATAGCAAATATTCCCCATGCCAATGGATATACCAGTAACACTGCATTAGCAACTGACAGCAGCATAAGGGAACCTTCATCCAAACCTTTCTCAATTCCTAGCTTAAAGCTTACATTCACACTCAAAGTCAGAATGACTAAAACAAATCCTATAAAGCTTAAATACGGTGTGAATTTGTTGCTTCGCATGTGTTGTTCCTTTCCGGCAATCTCCATTTGTCTAGTGACTATTTCATTCACGATTGCAGACTCCCTGTAGCCCAAGTACTCAACTTCATTAATCTCCGCCACCACCACAAGATGAACAGCTGGATGAGCTGCAAGAAGACTCGGAAGATGATCCCGAGGATGATCCAGATCCTCCTGAGGAACTACTACTGTCCGTACATTGATCCGCATAACAGCTGGAACTGCTCGTGCAACCACTGCTTGATGAGGAACCATAGGCTGCCTTTTCCTGTGGAAGAATTTCCTGCTCCAGCCGGCCCATGTGTAGCCCATATGTCGCCTCATTATGCATGGAGTAATACACCATGGCGCTAGCCATGACGAGAGCTACATCGCTACTTCCGGAAGATGCTGGAGATAGCTCTTCTTCACTTAGCGTTGCGGATCTTCGTAGTTGATCAATCAAGTAGGCAATCACCTGAGCAGCTTCAGGATCCTCCTGCATGCGTCTGGCATGAAACAGTTCATTCACCAGTTCAGATTGATCTCCCTGTGCGATCAGCTTCTGTGCATCACTGGATAATGGATAAGTGAAAAAATCACCCCAGATTGCAGCACTGTAGGGGGTGAACTCGAATAATTGACAGTACACCCAGTCAAACCATGCACGTGCTCCTGGCGTTTCGCGGCGGGTGATTGCAGGCTCATGGTGTACCGTGGAACCCATGAATTCGGCACAAAAGTCAGCGTAAGATTTCGTAAACATTAGCATCTCATGCCACAAATCATCTACCTCATCACTGAACATGGGCACCTGCTTAAGTAATGAAGCCATAATGAAATATCGCTTAAGCTCTATCAATTTCCACCGATACTCCAGCGTTTTCATGTGAGGATATTCCTGTTGAATTCGGATCTTGAGTTTGTTGGCAAAATGCTTATTGTAACTCTTCTCCAATTGAAGAATGGTTTGCTGATAGGAAACTTCTTCTCGAAGTCCAAGATTCAATGGTGCTTTTTTTCGTCTGTACGTAACTTTCATCTGTTTTCTGCGTCTTCCTGCTGCTGGTCGGAAAATCTTGAGCTTACGTCGAACCAAATAGGCTGTTACAACTAATAAAACTGCTGCAAGGTAGTAGTAGATCGGCATAAAAAACCGCTCCTCTCCGTTGATCTTCTCTATGTAAGGTTAAACTATCATTAGTATAAATGAGGAACGGCAATGATTAATAGAGCCCTTTGGCATACATGTCCGGGCTCTATTTTTGTATATTTAGTTGGTTGTTGCTCGTTGTTATGTCATGGCAACGATCACACTCGTTATCAGCATCAACAACGTTACGGGCGCCCAGATTCTTCGTTCCCATACACTTCTCGTGATCAGATTCAAAATCGTCCCCAACACCAAATACCCCACAATAAACCAAATCGCTGTCCTTGCCAAAACAGACCACTGGGGCCAAAGCAATCCTGCTTTACTCAGAACAATGATACCCATAAATGCCAAAATCGCGATCTGAACTATGCAGGCAAAACGCATGGAGATGGGGTATTTCCCGGGAAACTTCCCACCCATAGCATACTCGCCCCACGGTACACCTACCGCTAAAGCAACTTGAAAGAGAATCACGATCAGAATCAAAACAGTGAATACGATTGCTGACGTTAATACGACCATGAGCACGCTCCATTATTCAATGTGGTGGTAGAATCACTCCATGATTGGGGTGCCTTATTTCAGTCATAGATCCTTCATTCTCTACAGCGATGTAACAAGAGTGTTCTCTAAATTATACAGGATGTTCCACTAAATCATACTTTCTTTTTTTGCCTCATTTTTACCCGTTAAGCTGAGTCATCATTTCTTTCATATAACGTGTTCCATGGACCTCATTTTGGGGACTTACCTTTTCAATTCGAGCTAAGTCATCAGGTGTCAGTTCAATCGTTGCAGCGTTCGCATTTTCCTCCAGATATTTGATTCGTTTCGTTCCCGGAATCGGCAATGCGTTATTAGCCATTGTCCAAGCTAAAGCCAATTGTGCAGGCGAACAACTCTTCTCCATGGCAATCTCTTTGATTTTATCCACAACTTCTATGTTTTTGAGGAAATTATCTCCTTGGAACCTCGGCATATATCTGCGCAGATCATTAACATGCAAATCTTCAAAACTCCGTATCTCACCTGAGATAAACCCTCTGCTTAATGGACTGTATGCAACATGTGTAATATTCAGTTCTCTCGCAGTCGGCAGAATCTCGTCCTCAATATCCCGGCTCCACAGGGAATATTCGCTCTGCAACGCAGAAATCGGATGAACGGCGTGTGCCCGGCGTAAAGTGGAAGCCGATGCTTCCGACAGACCAAGGCAGCGGACTTTCCCCTCTTTAACCAAGTCAGCCATCGCCCCAACCGTTTCCTCAATCGGAATCTGAGGATCTACCCTGTGTTGATAGTACAGATCAATATAGTCGGTGTCCAGTCGGCGAAGACTTGCTTCTACAGCCTTTTTCACGTAATCCGGATGACCATTCAACGTCTCATAGTTCGGGGTATACGCAAATTTGGTAGCAATAATGGCCTGATCGCGACGACCCTTCAGCGCTTTCCCCAGTAGTTCTTCATTATGACCATTACCGTACACGTCAGCTGTATCTAGCAGTGTAACTCCAATCTCCAACGCGTGATGAATGGTCTTTATGGACTCCTCATCATTGGTTTCCCCGTACATGCCTGGAGACATGCCCATTATTCCCAACCCAACCGAAGATACAACAATATCGCTATTTCCCAGCACTCTTTGCTTCATTTCTCCATCTCTCCCTCCGTTAGTATTAGTCTAGTCTTTGCCGATGCTTTCCATTTGGTCTAGCAGCTTGCTTTCTGAAGGAAGCTTTCCTGACTCTATGTCTTCATAGATCGTCAATTTGTTATTCACCGCTGCAAGTGCTTCAGCAATCTCAAGTTGGCGGCGATGTAATTCCTCTTTATATTCGTGAAGGATCGCTTTCCGTTGTGGAATCGTTGAATCACCATCCAGCGCCAGACTAACCATATGTTTCAATGTAGAAACCTTCATACCCGTTGCCCGGAAACAGGACATCAGTCTCATCCAATCCAGATGCTCTTCCTCGAACATCCGATTTCCATGTTGATCCCGCCTAATGTAAGGGAGCAGTCCCTCCTTCTCGTAATAACGAATTTTATGTGCAGGACAACCCAGCCGCTCGGAAGCTTCTTTTATCGAAAAAGCCATAATGCTGACTCCTCCTTTATGTTCATTTATGGATGCATTTGGCCGGTTCTTTTACATCCTAAGGCTTCATGTTCACATTAAGGCAAGCACAAATTTCAAAAAAATTCAGAGGAAAAGAACCTGGAGATACTGGCTACTGCTTCGTATGGCGCGCTTGCCACCTTTGCCTTGAGTGGATACAGTGTTGTTTAGTCTGAACTAAGGCATTTGCGATAGCTGTAGAAACTTTGCTAGTTCAACGTTCCCGACATAATCGTTTCCATTCCTGCCATGCCTTCAAGTATTCAGGCAGATCGTCAGGATGATGTTTGTTACTTAACCCAATTCGGCAATATAGATGAACCAGAGCTTCCTCAATCAATCTGGATTTATCCATATCTACATGTTCTAACAGTTCGAACGTAGTAAATAAGGTTTCGGTGTTGATATCATCCGGCGAGGAGCTAAAAGCATACAAGAAATCATAGAGGATAGGTCCAACCATTGGAGAAGGGTCAATAACGCCGATGAGTTTATTTTGATCGTACACAAAATTATGGACCCCCGTATCGCCATGCAAAAGAAACTTCTCCTCTTCCTCATGAAACAGGCGATCCACTTTGGATTGAACCAGATGATAATCATCTGTCGTTAAAATACTTCCGATATTCATCTTGGCTTCATGAATACTAATCCGATTGAATTCTTTCCATGTCTTCTGTGGGAACTCCATTCTGCCCCATGATTTCGTATCTGTAGAACGCACATATGTATTGAACATCTCTTTCACCAGACGTGTTAACCAGTCTCTCTTCTGCCCCCGGTTGAAATGGGTCGTGCCTTCCATATACGTATAAATAAAATAATTATTCTCCGGATCAGTCAACAAAACTTCAGGCAATAACGAAGAATGCTTATACGTGTCCAAAAACTGCTTGGTCATGAGAATCTGTTCGGGTTCATCTGATTTCAGAATATAGTGCTTATTGAGACTGGTACTTAACCGATAAACACGTCCAGTTGTGGTACCTGATAAACTTTGAATTTCAGTAATCACTTCGTTGATATGATGCATCTTGAATAAGTTATTGATCTCATTTATCGTTGGATTGATTAACATATGGTTCTCCTCAACATGCTGAATTATCTTTCAAAATGGGCTCGTTCTTCTTGATTGGAACTAAAAATATAATCTGGGTACTGGTTTGCCATGGGTGGAAGCTGATCCTCGGGGAAAAACTGCAGTTCCTTCATCTCTTCATTATCGGGCGTGAGTTGCCCCGACTTGATCCTGCAATCAAATACGATAGTCAAATACTCAACCTGATGACCATTACTGTATGTAAAGCGTCTATCTTCACCCCCGTACACTCCGAGAATCTTCTCCGGTTCAACAACTAGACCCGTCTCTTCCAGTGCCTCTCTCGCCATCGCTTGCGTCGGTGTCTCACCAAGCTCAATGGCTCCGGCAATCAATCCCCAGGTTGATTCGTTATGTTTACGACCGAACAGAATCTCCCCTTGTTCATTTCGGATAATTCCAGCCACACCCGGCATAAAAATAAGCTCGTTGCCGATCTTGTCCCTGAGATTTTTGTAATAGTCTGACATGCCCATACACAGTTACCTCCTTTTTTTCTATTATCTGGATTCCCTTCCATGAATGATCCATTGTACGGCGTCCCAAATATCTGCTGCGATATAATCAGGTTCGGTCTCCATCCATTTGTCTCTAAATTTCTTTAATGAAGATTCCCCCCAGCCTGTTCTCACCATGATCTTGGTCGCTCCTACGGCATGGGCAGCAAGCATGTCTGTATCTCCCACATCTCCAATAACTATGCATTTGGATAAATCCAGACCGTGTTCCTCGGAGGCCTGTAATAACATACCGGGTTTAGGCTTTCTGCAACTGCATTCTTGCTCATGCGGACATATATAGGAGTGATCGAATCCGTACTCGCGAAATTGCGCTTCAAAATCCTCAACACTTGCTTCTCCACGTGAGATCCGGTATTGATTGGTAAAAGCCAGTACCATAATTCCTTTTCGTTTCAAAAGCCTGATTGCTTCCAACGCATTTGGGTATAATCTGAAATCTCTCGGATGAATAAAATGACCTGTACCACCGATGGTTCCATCCCTGTCTATAAAAACAGCTTGTACGTTCCCATTTACATTCAGCATGTCTGATCCTTTCCGAGAACATATTATTGGATCTCTCGCCTCTGATCTAAAATCGTTTCCCTATACTTTCTCATCAATTATATGCTTGCTATCATCTTGCTGCTTATGGTTTTGCTGTTTTTTGATTTCAGTTTTAAGATAGTGTACTTCTTTAATTAATGCGTCCAACTTTTTCGATGTTTTGGATGAATCTACGGCATACCGTATGATTGCCGCAAAGATAAGAACTACAATAAAACATATCAGTGATACAACTAGAGCCACGAAAAATTCCATAATGGTGTCCAACTCCTTGCTGACTTAAAACGTCCATTGTCTAATGGTACCATTTTATTGAAATTAGAATAGCGGAAATCCACTTTTTTAATTCACCAAAACTCTCCTTCTCACCATAACTCAGCGAATTGATCCTGTAGTTGCTGACTATTGTACGCATCGTCATAGTTCATATTCCCGGTATGAAACGCACGTTGCCGGGCCTGTACCGCTCGTAGATGTTCCTAATTTGACAAATTGCACATCCAGGGCTCCGGAGTGGCGCATTTGCCAAATTCGCTCATCTAGCCGGAATCCCGGTCGATGATATAGCAGCCTGTTGAACCCTCGTTATCCTCTTTAAATAAATTTCCTAAAAATTTCAATTTTACTGTAACATTATTTGACTTGACCCGTTGTCTAAAGAGAAGGAGGAGGAAACTTGAAATGAGGAGTGATCTATATGCAGAACTATTCAAGCAGTACCAATCCTCCCTGCATCTCTATCTATACCGTATGTGTGGATCTCAGGAGACTGCTGAGGAGTTAGTTCAAGAAACCTTTTACAGAGCCATGGTATCCATGAAAGCCGAGCATGCAAATTACGCCAGAGCCTGGCTATACAAAGTAGCTCGGCATTTATTTATTGATTGGTATCGTAAATATCGTGGAGAAATTCAAATGAATCGAGAAATGGAACAGCAAGCGACAGAAAATACATATCGTTCCCCTGAAGAAGTGCTCACAGCTCGTGAACGTACCCTTCGTATTCAACAAGTTATGAAGAAACTTCCCGAACAGTATAGAACCATTTTGTTGCTAAGAGAAATGAACGAGTTATCTTATAACGAACTTTGCGAGATTCTGGATATGAACATGAATCAGGTCAAGGTCACCCTTTTTCGTGCCAGAGAACGATTCAAAGTAGAAATGCTTCTAATGAAAGGAGATAATTAATAATGCCCAACAAATCAGAGCATGATGAGCAACGTGTACTCCAGGAAGATTATTTTGAGAATCAGCCCCCTGAATGGGGACAAAAACAGTTTAAACGAATGGTATGGAAAACGAGATGGAAATTTTTCCTTAATGCAGGAGGAGCTCTTTTTTTAGTATTTATGGTTTATCACATTTACGTGTCAGCTCTCCATATCTATTTTGATCAATCAGAGGTACGTAACAATTTCATGCGGTCCATTATATCTGTTGTTGAAATGCATGGTGACGGACTTCGTGTAGAAAAAAAAATAAATGTTCAACCTTTTGAAGTAACCCCGTTTTTAACTCAAAAAGCTAATTTGAAAATATATCGACATGTGGGTTCATGGGAGGTAATCACTGGTGAAATTCATGCTAAACTCAGTATAACTGGTAAATTCACCTATACGATCACAAACACAGGAGCCTATATGAATGGTAACAACCCTGGCCCGTTCTACCTCCCCTACTCCTTAGTAGATGGTAAACCTGTTCATGATGATTCTGAGGACAGTATTAACATAAATCGGCTTCGTAAAATTGATGACGGACATGTCGCAGAGATGTCATTATCCTTGAAGAATCTAGCGTCTCCCGATCAACTGATGCAGCTTCTTACAGATTATGATGTTGCAGTAACCGCCATGCCGATCTATTCAGGCGAATTAAAAGATCAAGATATCTCTTACTCTCGCGCAGGTATGTTCAACTATAATATTCCTCATTTGAGTCTTAAACCTCTTTCTGAATTCAAAGAGGATGGGGCAAATTGGTATAACTATTTCATTCCAGAAGATTCAGGTCAGATGCAGGAACAGGTTCAAGCGATGATGTCTGATCTAAAATGGATGTCAGACCATCTTAAGTACAGTGGTGCTGAACTGGATAAACGACGTTTTGCCTATTTAAAAAAGAATGGCGTACAAGTATATGGTGCGGTGGTTACTGGTCCCGTACGAGAGTTAGAGAAGATTACAAAGCTATCGGAATTCCATCATTTTCAATTGAATCGTGTGGAGATATGGAATTGGGATTAAAATTTATCATAAAAAGAGATGATACTTTTTTTACATAATAGTATCATCTCTTCTTTCGTATTTTCTTTGTAGTGTGTTACATCATCTCGTGAACATCGAGTGATTTGTCACTCTGTATGCCTCCCGCCCCGTATTGTCTTCCACTCAATCTAAGGAGTTGCAAATAACACAACCCAAACAAGAGCGATATGCTCCATGTTTTTGGCATTTCGGGTAGCCTTCAGGAATTGTCGGTTCGTATTCATCCTCTTCGTCAAGTGTGGTCCATTCCATGTAATGTTGTTCATTAACATGATTCTGGTTGAATGCCTGAATCACCGTGAGAAAATGATGAAGTGTCATGCGACTCCACTCCTCACCAGGAACATAATCTAAGATGTGCCATTGAGTTTTGTTTATAGCCGTATCAATCATTCTCAACATAAACTGCTTCATTAAATCAACATCATTTTCCAACCATGGCATCTCATCAAGGTCGAATCCTACTGTCCCACGTCCAACCACATTCTGATCTCTCTGCGCCAGCCAAATCACAAACTCCTTTTCTCGGTCTGTTTCAGCGATCAGTGAACCACTAAGAACCAATATTTCTATAAAAACGGAAGTAGCGGTATTCGTCATTCACAATGGTTCTACGATATGTTCTGCAGAAAGAGGCATCGATATTCATTCATTGTATCCTGTCCCCCTTAGGCGTTGAAGGCAACATTTCACCTAATCTCTTGCCCCTCACTCTTCTTCCACCAGAATGTCAACACAACGAACAATTAGCTCAGGCATATTCTCTCCATCAAATAGAACATGAAGCTCATATCCGTTATCGATCCGGTACAGCTCCTGATACAACCAGTAAGTGCCTACAATCCCACCATCCTGCTTGATGATTTCTGGTGCAACCAGCGTAAGTTTGTTTATATTGGTGAAGCCCCCGCGGGTGTCAAAACGAATGAGCACTTCCTCTCTTGTCAGCAGTTCCGTTACCGTACAATCATGAAATTGAACCCGTCTATGTATTTCATCGGGAATATCCTGTGCTATAATGGCTTCCCAGTATTCATCCGATACACGCTCCATCTCTCTCCTATTTTCTGCACTCTGTTTCTTCAGCTGTAGCATAACTTCTTTCGTACAGTAGCCCAATGTAAACACACGGATATCCGCAATTTGTTCAAAGATCTGCCGTACATAATAATCTGCGATTAATTTCTCAATTCGCTCTCTTTCTTCAGCAGCCATCTGATATACTTTTTTTATCATCTTCCGATATTTCATTCCCACTAAAAAACTTTTCAGCAGGGACTAAAACATGACCATTTTGCTCCAGCAAAAAACGAGGATCTATATTGTACATCTCACGCTGAAGCTCTATATACTCTTTTTCTTTTCTTTTATACCGTCGTAGGAAAAGTGCTTCATTTAACTCATACGTTCCTCTATGTACCCTCATCCCAAAATGAAGTCCTGTTCGTTGACACAGCTCATACCATTCTTTCGTTAGATATTTCATGGGCATCTCTCCTGCTGATTTTTAGATTTACTTTGCTATGGAAGCGTAAAGCTTTTTAATTTGTGACGAGAATTGAGCTGCACCTGGAATATGTGTGCGTTTAAAATAAGCTGTTAATTGTTTAGGATGGTTTTTGACCATATCATATTCAATGATGGTGTTAGCGATAACAGATCTCGTAAAACCTAATACCTCGACCACTTCAGATCGATCTCCTGCCTCAAGCTCCTCGCCTTCTGGAAATTCTCCATCTGGATCATCTTCCAATTGTTCACTGAATGTTAAGCGAGCCAGAACGTAGGACATGATGTGGTCCTTATCTCCGTCCATCTGCTCCATGATCCACTGTATACACTCTTCTTCGGTTGGAGACGAGACGCCAAAGCCTACCAGCACATATTTCCGTTCACTAAATGATTCCATTAGCAAGGATGCTTCGAAACTGGCATGCTCGACAAATTGGACCTGAGGTTTAAGCTGAATGATTTCAGCTGTTACCTGTTTATACCGATCACTCGTTAGAAATTGCTCTATGGTTTGCATTTGCTACGCCTCCCCTATCTTCAGCCTTAACAATTCCTTATACTCAACAGACGTACGGGTCTACGCCAAGGTTTGAAAAAATCTGTGTTTTATTTCTTTGTCGTTTCGCGCCGCCCATTCATACACAGCTTCTACGCCTGCGGACTCCTGACCTCGTTGAAAATAAAAACATAGATCCATCGGCACTAACCGTTTACCGTAGAGTTTGATGCCAATCCGTCTGTAATTCACATAAATACACTCAATCTGAGATGCATCATATCTCTTATGTGTTGTAGAGATCACATGATCGCTTTCCAGCGTAATACTGGGTTTAGTGAAAAATAAACGCCAGATCAGGAAAACGATATAACCCAGAATAAAGGTTACTATAACGATCAGGGAGTACTTCAGAATCCCATTTTTATCGTAAATACCATCCCTGAGAAGTATTGCTTCAATGACCAACATACATAATAGGCTCAACCATGCTCTTGGATAAATCGTCTTGTATGTGATGAGTTCCACCTCCTAAACATTCTCTCCATGAATCCGAAGCCACTTAGAAGGGACTTTTCTGGCAAAATGCTTTTCAACAAAATCCAAAATATTATCAATTCCGGGCAATGCCGCATTTTCCTTGGCTTCGTCAAACGTCATCCATTGGTACTCGGTATGTTCATGATTTAATCGGACAGGCTGGCTTTCATCTACATATCCTACGAATACGGGAGCGGTATAGATATAGTCCTCCATGGGTGAATAATATTGTTCGAATTGATTGGCAGAATACAAGCGGACTTCCGTGATACCTGTTTCCTCGTGTACTTCTCTGAGTGCAGCTTCCCATGCCTTCTCGCCCTGCTCTATACCCCCGCCCACATAACACCACTCGTTATGCAACATGCGGCCAGCCCGCTTCAGCATCAGTACACGGTATTGATCGAGGTTCTTCTTCAAGAGAACTACAGCCACTCCTTCACAACGAATGGGGACTGCGTGTTTCACGTGCTCTGCACCATTCAATTTCTCGCCCCCTTCTCTTCAGAATCGAAGTCCTCCAGAACTTTAAACTTATCCCCATGGATTTTGTCCAGATGCTCTTCTCCCCAATAACATAGATGGTCCAAGGCAGGCTTGAGTCCCCAGCCGTAGTCTGTTAACTCATATTCCACTTTGGGAGGCACCTCCGAATATACCTTGCGCTGTACGATCTCATCCTTTTCCAGACCTCTGAGCTGTGTTGTCAGCATCTTCTGCGTAATGTCCGGTATCAATCGTCGAAGCTCCGACGTGCGTTTCCGTCCTGTCATCAAGTGGTAAATAATCAAAGGCTTCCACTTCCCGCCCATCACTTCCAAAGCCGCCTCTACGCCTACTTTATATTTCTTTGGAGCATTCGTTTCTCCATGTTCCGTCATTTTTGAACCCCTCCATAATCAGGCTATATCAAGGTGAATCATAATCTTTTTGGTGCTCTTCTTTCTATTATTCAGCTCATTTCGAGGCATCCATTTAGGGTACTTTGATGTTCCTATGGCACTTCATTCTTCCTATAGAACAATAAAGTGCGTACTTCCAGATGTTCTCATACCTGTTTATAATAGCATCAGCCATTGATTTATGGCTACAAGACCGTAATCCAGAAAGGTAGTGAAAGTTAAGATGAACGTACTCGTTGTAGTATCCCACCCGCGAAAAGATTCCTTGACCTTCCAGGTAGCTGAACGTTTTGCAAAAGGGCTTACCGAGGCTGGTCACGGTTATGAGATATTGGATTTGCATGGGATTGGTTTCGACCCGATTCTTCGTGAGATGGATGAACCCGACTATACCCAAGAGAATCAGGTGTTCTCACCAGAGGTTGAAACCGAGATGGAGCGTTTGAAGAAGCACGATGCTGTGGCTTTTGTGTTTCCTCTCTGGTGGTGGCATCTGCCAGCCATGTTGAAAGGTTATGTGGATCGTGTCATGAACAACGGGTTTGCGTATGGCACGAACAAACTTCCTCATCAGCAGATATTGTGGATCTCTCTTTCGGGTGTGACGGAAGAACAGATGCATAAGCGCAACTATGGTGAATCAATTGCCAATCTGCTCAATGTAGGTATTGCCGATTACTGCGGCGTGTCCCAATCCAGGGTTGAGTTTTTATATGAAACGTTGGAATCCAAGCCTGAGCATTATGAGGCATTGCTGAACCATGCGCATAACCTGGGACTGAACTATGCCAACGGTACTTCGACGCTGTAAAGGTATAAAAATATGGAATGAGACCCCAATATGAATTCTAAAAGTTTTTTGATACGTTCTGTGAATTTAAGCCTTCTTTGTGAAAATAAAATACGTTGGTCATTACGCTGAACTCCCGGCGTTTACGGTAAGAGAACAACTCCGCTTGAACACGGCAAAAAGGTCGCTCCGAAGAGCGACCTTTTTGCCGTGTCCGGCATTATTTTACTGTCGAGAGAAGAAACTTCTCCAGCATAGTGGTATCGGTAATACTATGGTTACAAGCTGTGTTATCCATGCATACGTACTGGGCCACGGAAGAAATGTTGTCCGCCGTATGGCTCTTGGTCTTCACGTTGAAGAATCCGAGCTCCTGATGGCGATGACAGAACATGCAGTACCCTTTCTTGTTCGTGGCTGTAAGCCGTCCCTCAATTCCGAGGAATCTGCCTTCGTGCGGATACACGATGAACAAGCGATCGGTAGCAATGTCGGTCCATCTCAGATAAGTTGTACGTGCGTAATCGATGGATTCCAGATCCGGCACTTTGAGCTTCTTTACCTTGGGAAACAGCTTCTGAATCTGCTTCGCGGATACTTGTGGAAATGGAATCAAATATGCTTCCAGCTGGTTCAGATAGGTCTGTAATTCATGTGTCGTCTCATACGTGGATAACTGCTCCAGCAGTTGCTTTTGTTCCGGCGTCAGATCATTGAAGATGCCAACGGCATTCGTGCTGACGGTATAACGGACCGTATCCAATACTTTGGGGTCCACGACAGAGCGCAGCGTTTTGAGCAAGAAATCAGCTTGTTTATGAATATAATTGAATTGATGATTGTGAATAAATGGTGTTTGCATGGCTTTCAGCCCCTTATTTTTATTAGGAAAATAAAGTAAGGTGCAAAGCCTGCGGGTTGAACCATCATGATGTTGATGTTGATTTCAGGGCAAACGATCTCATTTTATCGCGCCCTACACAAAGTCCGCCCCTATTCAGGCTTTGCGTAAGGCTTTCTAGCGAACGAGCAATCCGGCATTATCCATATTGCCACGTCATAACCCCCAATGCAGTAGATATACCGGAATTATATCAGGGTAGCATAGCGTAGGCAACGGGCTTCGTTCCAGTTTTCAAAAATAGCTTTGTTCTACATTTATAAATGCTAAAGTCGAAAGTTCTCTAGATCTATATTGAATTTACCTTCTGTAAGTATGTCTAGTCCTAATAAACCGTTAACATTATGTTCCAAATTCTGGACAAACAACTACAAATAATGCCGTTAATGCTGTATCAGGAATTTTCATGGTCAATTCTGATGGCAAAGTTTTTGACGCTCAATATAGAGCAGGGTCAGAAGGGAATATTGGTACAGCTTGGGGTGGAGTGTTAAGTCAATGGGGAACACAATATATTGCTCAAAATTACCGAGAGTATAACTACTACACTATACTAAGCTATTATTACAGTTTTTCTGATAAAAGTAGTGGATACATCCAAACAGGTAACTATTAATCATTTCGTTCAGATTAAAACGTCAAACGTAAAGTTTGGCGTTTTTTTGGAATTTTAATTCATTTTTTATATAATATAGATTATTCGATCAAAATTATAGACGGAGGTGATGATAATGACAAAAAAAGCATTCTATCTGCTTCTTTTTTTCCTTCTTCTTCTCACTGCGTGCACTTCTGAAGACTCTGCGAAAAATCATGAGAATGAGGATGTGCAAAGAATAGAGTCTGCACCTATGATCACGAGTATTAAGACTAACTTCCCTGAAAAAGAAGGTTGGGTTGTAGTCCCTGCAAACAGTTCTGATATAACAGTCACTGTAGAGACGACCAACGCGGAAACACTCCTTTTCTGGTCCGTTCCAACTGGGACAGAGACGTGGGGAGAAAGAGAACTAATCGGATATGATACCAGTGGGAATGATGGTTGGAAAATAACGTGGAATATTGCGGGTAAGTCCTTACACAATCGTCTAGTGGTTCAAGCATTGGGGAGTGACGGAAAAACGATCACTGATGAAACGATAAGTATTACGAATGAGTAAGTTTGACTTAGATAATTAATTAACGAAGATAAAATAAACAATGGATGCCCACTTTAGATGATTGTCCATTGTTTATTATGCCGTTGTCTCTGAACCATTTAATCTTGGTAAGCAGCTTCTTTTTATTTTGCTCAAATTCAGAATCTAAATGAATGGCGCTAAGCCTCCTGATTGTAAATCTTCTAACTTGGCAGGTGGGATGCTTTCTTGTAAATCTCCATTCATAACATCCATCGCTTCCCATTCAACGAACACAACAAAGTTTTCCGTCAGTATGGAGTAATCGGACCAATTCGTTTTTTCATTAAGGGTATACGCGACTTCTTTCCACAAGTTCTTGCCTTCTTCCCACCAATCTCCATTACTACGCCAATACATAATAAGAGTTCGAAGTTTCTGAATTAAATGTTGATCCGTAAGTTCCTGTTGATCGTTCATCGGATGATCTCCTGAATTCCAGATCGTGTAATAATATTCTTCCTCATCATTATCTTTTTCTTCTATTTGCTCTTCTCTTACTTCTTGCAAGCCAGGATGGAAAATAGGTGAGTATACCGTATGCACTTCATCATGCAAGTAAATCGACATAAAACAATACTCTTTGCCTGATTGATTTTCACAGAGATCACTAATGATTTCAATTAAAGCTTGAATGAGTTCCTCTTTTACCTTTTCTCTGAGTACTAAGACTTGCTCATATGGCATCCTTACGTAGATAACACCTTTGGTCCCATCTAACACTCGCAAGAGATCGCCTTGCTCATCATATTCAAAATGGGTTCGAAGAAGGTGATCAAAATAAGCATTATTTTCATATTGAGGTTGATATATTTGAACCAGAATAGTTCCCTCATAGATATAGTCTTCAACCTCTAATTTATCAAATCGAGGGAAATATTCCACTGACTGATCGATCAATCCATCTTGCAACAAATACTCTTTGATGGAATCCAAAATTCCATTGACATACGTTCTGGTAGTTTTTTTATTTTCTTCATAGGCAGTATAAGTATACCCATCAATTAAATCATCACAAGCCGAGATCCTAATGTTTTCATGCTTATCAAACCCATAATATGTATCCGTCTCTTTATCTGAAATATCTCCAGGGATTTCACCTTGGCGTGCAAACCAATATGGAGAAATGTCATAACGCTTGCTGGTGGTATATTCTCTTCTATGTATTGATGCTTCAGCCTCTTCCTTGTAAAATGTATAATTCTCTTGGGCATTTTGACTTAGCTTTGCATAATATTCTTTGTCTATCATAATTTTTACTCCTCCGTGTCAACTGTCTATGTCTTTCTAGATCGCCTGTAATTGCCTGTGCTCGCTCTCTTATCAAGTCTCATTCAAAAGAAAAGAGAGAATTCCTTCTCTCTTTCCATTTAAGTAAGACAACTTAGTAAGATAACCAACCATACGTACGATAATCATGAGGTACTGGACGATAAAATTCTTCACAAAGCATGTTCTGTTTGAATTGTTTTCGAAAGCTTCTTTGAGTGAGTCTTCGAATGTACTTAACCTCGTTATTATAATAATACTTGGTTTTTCTGTGATTTCGATACTCATTTAATTTCTTGATTCTGGGGTCGAAATCTCTTTTTATGCTCTTCCATGTATCCAGATCCTTGTCTAGCTGTTGCATTTCCCATGCTTGCATTTCGTCG
Organism: Paenibacillus amylolyticus; assembly: GCF_050990605.1. GTDB lineage: Bacteria > Bacillota > Bacilli > Paenibacillales > Paenibacillaceae > Paenibacillus > Paenibacillus amylolyticus_H. The sequence goes on along the minus strand of NZ_CP158832.1, from coordinate 1,574,296 downwards.
TTATCTTTGAACAAAAAGATCCCCGGCACGCACTTTAGATTTACCTAGAATAAGGTATGAGTAGTAACGTACCTAGAGGTCTATAACATATGGAGGTAGCAAAACTATAACCTCACTTCCATCATGGATTGGTACTATCTTACAACAAATTAATAGGATTGAAAATATTTACACAAAAAGAGCCACCTCCCTGGCCTTCCCCAGTTCAGTGACTCCCTTTTCATAATACATTCATTTAGGTTGAGCAACACATGTTTACACTTACGTTCCCCTACTCCTTAACAGCCCCAACCACGATCCCGGTTACAAAGTACCGTTGCAGGAACGGATACACAAGCAGGATCGGCAGTGCACTGATAAAGATCTGCGAAGCCCGAATTGTCCGTTGGGACAGGTTCTTAACGGCTTCCGGATCAAGCTTCGACATGTCGGCCTGTACGATGATCGTCTGCATGAATGTCGCGAGTGGCAGTTTTTCCGCATCACGGATGTAGATAATTCCGTCAAAATACGCATTCCAATGTCCAACCATCATGAAGAGCGAAACCGTTGCAATAACGGGTACGGAGACAGGCAGATAGATTTTGATAAACGTCTGCAAATGCCCTGCGCCATCGATAAATGCAGCTTCCTCCAGATCCTTCGGAACGGTACGGAAGAAATTCAGCAACAGAATGATGTTAAACACTGCAACCAATCCTGGCAGGATCAAGGCCAGCAATGTGTTCATCAGTCCCAGCTTCAGAATCAGGATATATCCCGGAATGAGGCCACCGCTGAACAGCATCGTGATGACAAAGTACCACAGATAGATGTTACGTGCGCGGAACACCCGCGTCTCTTTGGAAAGCGCATAAGCTGCAAGCGTATTAACAATTAACGCAAGTCCCGTACCGAGTACCGTCCGCTCCACAGATACCCATAAGGAGGAGAGGAAGTTTGTATTGGCAAATGTCTTCGCATACGCCTCCAGTGTAAATCCAATTGGCCAGAACGTTACGAGACCAGCATTTGCAGGTGCAGATGCGCTAAGAGATACCATGAGCAAGTGATACAAAGGTAGCAAGCAGAGCAGTGAAAGCAGGGTCAGTAACACATTGTTGAATATGCTGAATATGCGGTAAGGCATCGTTTTATGATACATTCGTTCGTCCTCCTTTCTAGAAAATTCGGTATCCGGCGAATCGGTAAGCCAGTCGGTACGAGATCACAATCAGGATCAGGCTGATGATCGATTTGAACAGATTCACAGCGGTAGCAAAACTGAACTGCCCACTAAGCAGACCTTCTCGATACACAAACGTATCGATAATATCTCCTTGTTGGTAAATCAGCGGACTATATAAGTTAAAGATCTGGTCAAAGTTGGCGTTAAGCACATTCCCCAGTGCCAGGGTTGCGATGACGATCCCAATCGGAATAAGTGCCGGGATGGTAATATACATCGTTTGCTTCCAGCGTCCTGCGCCGTCCACCTCAGCCGCTTCATACAGAGCCGGGTTAATGCCGGACAATGCCGCGAGGAAGATGATCGTGTTGAATCCAAACTCTTTCCAGACGTCACTCGCGATAATCGTGAACCGGAACCAGCTGCCATCCCCCAGGAAGAAGATCGGCTTGATGCCGAATACCGAAACCAGGAACTGATTGACAATACCCGTCTGGGCCAGAATGTCGATCAGGATACCGGATAACGTTACCCAAGACAGAAAGTGTGGTAGATACACGAGCGTTTGAATCGTTCTTTTCAGCGCCATCTTCCGTACCTCGTTGAGCAATAAGGCGAAGACAAACGGAATGATCAGATTCATGACAATCTTCGTACAGGCAAAAAATAGCGTGTTCCACGTAATTTGCAGGAAGTAATCATTTTCCCACATGTATCTGAAGTGCTTCAGTCCTACCCATTCGGAATTGAAAAATCCCAGTGCAGGTTTATAATCCTGAAATGCCATCAAAATCCCGGACATCGGAATGTATGAAAATATAAAGACCATAATGGCCGCCGGCAACACCATGAAGTGCAGAATCCATGGCTGTTTGTAGCGTTTTTTTCTCTTTTGTTCCAGCTTGTTCCCAACGTTTGCCTGCGGGACCCGCTTACCCTCCAATTTAGCCTCCATAGCACTGCTCCTGTTCCCAAAAAAAGTTTTTGTGTGTGATGGGGTTCTCTGATATAAATAGTATCAAGCCATTCTGAGGTCTGCTATATAACATTGTTAGGCTTGATAGTGTTTTGTTAGGGCCATCCTAGAAGAAGTTGTTTACACACGAATTAGAAGGAGACTTTTTATGTATATATGGAAGCGCTTTATGCCTTTTCAAAATAAAACCAGATCCCGATTCAGTCTATTCGCCAAAATAAATCTGTTAATTGTGGTCTTGTTTATCCCCATTCTGATCATGTACACCTACTCGAATAACGTCACCTATGATGTCGTCAGCAAAGAACTGCAGATCTCCAACACGAAACAGCTCACGTTTCTGTCCAGTCAGATCGACTCCCGCATCAATCAGATGATGGATTTCAGCCTGATTCTCTCCCGAGATCCCAATGTCAGAGCATTCAACGGTCTTAACATGTGGGATGATCGATATGACCGGATGCAGACCCGATATGTGATTCAGGAGAAGATGACACTTCAGACGGGCGTTACCGATATATGGCCTACCCGATATGCGGTGCATTCACAGCAGAATAAGGATGTCATCGCGAACTACAACCGAACTACAGGATATGATGAGGCGTACTTGAAGAAAAATATGAGCGGACAATGGACCTACGGGGATCAAAGTGCGGAATCACAGGATGAGATGAAATCCTTCTATTGGTTCTATACGGACTCCCTTGCCCAACCGGGGATGCTCACCGGAAGTAATCTGGTGATTGAAGCCAGCTTCAGCTATGAGAACATTCAGAATATGCTGGATACGTATAAGGCGGGCGGACAAGGCGATCCTTTCTTATATCACAAAGGAAATTCACCCATTCTAAATCGCAGCGCGGACAAGCAATTATCCGCAGAACTTATTCAGTATCTGGATACGCATTCTCCCGAAGATACCACACAGGACGTGGTCGAACTGAACGGGAAGAAATATCTGGTTAGCTCTGTGAAGTCAACCTATCTGGATTGGCATCTGGTTGATGTGATCCCGCTGTATCAGATTCTGAAACCCATCTCGCTCAGTCAGAATCTGTTCTACACTAGTATGATTTTGCTACTCGTGGTGGGCATCTCGGCTTCCATCCTGCTGTACCGGAATGTGCAATATCCGATCAAACAGCTGATCAAAGGTTTACGCCGTGTAGAGCAGGGCGATTATTCTGTCCGACTGCATAGCAAAAACCAGAATGAGTTCTCATTCCTGTTCCGCCGATTCAACGATATGTCCCATCAGATTCAGGATCTGATCGAGAATGTGTTCCATGAGAAGATTAGAGCCAGGGAAGCTACGCTGAAGCAATTACAAGCACAGATCAATCCGCATTTCCTATATAATTGTCTTGGCTATATCATCAACATGGCCCAGATGAAGGACGAGCAAGCTGTGGTCTCCATGGCACATAACCTAAGTGCATATTATCGCTATACCACCCGTATGGAAAAGGAGACATCTTCGCTTCAGGAAGAGATCAAGCTGCTCATCAACTATCTGGATATCCAGAAGCTGCGCAATGGCCGAATTGAATATCACATCGATATCCCTGAGGACATGCTTGCCCAATCGGTGCCGCGATTAATGCTTCAACCGATGGTCGAGAATTCCGTCATACATGGTGTAGCGAAATCTTACTCTTCAGGGGAAATCCGAATTACCGGAGAGCGCAAGAATGGTTTTGGCAGAATATACATCGACGACGATGGTCCTGGCCTCAGCCCGGAACAGTACGAAGCACTGAACTTGAAGATGCAGGAACCTTTACAGGAAGAAATGGGCTGCGGCCTTTGGAATACGAATCAACGAATCATGCACACATTCGGAAGTCATTCCTACCTCCTATTCGGCCCATCCCCACTAGGCGGATTCCGAACCGAAATCATCTGGGAGATACCAAAAGAGGACACGGATTCCGATAAAGGAAATACCGATACAAATTGATACGATACTAACGATAAGTTGATATTTGATTTTGAATGAACCATTTACACGGACATTTATATAAGGCCTTGTTTAAAATAAATGATTAGAATTTACGTGAACTCAAGCGAAGGATTGAAGGGATTCTGTAGAAACGAAGTGTTCGCCTTTCAAGCACCATTTTAACCTTATAATCATCTAATTCAGAAAATGGGGCTTGAACAGCGATCAAAAGAACCCTTCAAATCCGTAGCGATTTTGTTCACTTCACGTATCCTTTGATTTTGATTATTGGCCTTATATACCAACCACCAAGGGAGACATTATAATGCACATGATGATCGTAGACGATGAAGCACACTGGGTCGATAACCTGTCCATGACCAAACCCTGGCACACCCTGGGGATCGAACATGTGCACAAAGCATACTCAGCACACGAAGCACTACAAATGATCGACACGCACCCCATCGATATCGTGATCTCGGACATTCAGATGCCTGAAATGACAGGTATTGAACTGATCGAACGCATCCGCATACGGGACAAAAAAATAAAATGTATTCTGTTATCCGGATATTCCGAATTTGATTACGCCAAAAAAGCCATCCAGTTCGAAGCTGTAGACTATCTGCTCAAGCCCCCGACTGATGATGAATTAATGGGGGCTGTGCAGAAGGCCATCGATCAATTGAACAACGAATGGGAACTTGTCAGTTCACTGACACGAACGCAGTTTACGTTGCGAGAGAATCTCCCCCATTTGCGGGGACGACTGCTCCTAGGGGCTTTGCAGGGACAACGAATCGCCGCTGCCGAATGGGATCGGAAGCTCGCCAATTACGCTCTGCCCTTTCATACCGGGGATGGCTCATTAATGCTGGTTCGTTTGGAAGAAGAATTCGGACACTATGACAGCAATGATGCGACCCTGATCGAATATGCCATCATCAATATGGCCGAAGAGATAATGGGTGAGTTTATGGAAGTGTGGGGCGTGAAGGAGGAGCACGGATATCTGGTGTTTTTACTTCAGTTGAAAGAACGGAAAAGCGATATTGGCAAAGAAACCATTTTGGAGAAGCTATCCATTCAGCTTCAATCCAAAGTAAAACAATTTCTGAAAGGCTCCCTCTCCATCGTTATCACCGAGTGGTTCACCTTTCCGGATCAGCTTTACGATCGTTTTCGTCAGGCTTCCGCCTATTTCCGACAGATCGTCGGCGACGAACGCGAATTTGTTATGCGTGTCAGCGATGTCGAGACACCTGGGGCGCAAGGTCCACTCGACGTACTGTACACTCCGCCCACCTTCATTAGTTTGCTAGAGAGTGGACAGTGGGATGCCGCCGAAGAGAAAATTCTCGCGGTCTGCGCTGAGCTGGATGAGAAATGGTCGGAATCGTGGGAACATTGCATGGAGGCTGGTTTTCTCATTACAGCATCGTTCACCAACATCGCCCATCGGAACAAGCTGACTCTGACCACTTTAATGGGAGATGATGTCGAGGATTTGCAAAGCGGGGAAGTTTTCGCTACCATCAGCAAATTGCGGAAATGGTCACTCAGTGTGCTTGGCAAACTCAAGGAGGGCACGTCCAACGAGATCAAGGATATCCGGTCCGATTATGTGAAGAAGATTCAAGATTTCACAGATAAGAACCTGCATCTGGATGTGTCTTTGCGTGTACTGGCTGACCATGTCAATCTGCATCCGACCCATCTGTCCAAGATCTATAAGATCGAAACGGGCGAAGGCATCAGTGATTATATCTCGCGCCTGCGTATGGATCGGGCCTGTCACAAGCTGGTGACGACCACCAAAAAAGTGTATGAAATCAGCATGGAGATTGGTTATATGGACCCGGCTTATTTTATCAAAGTGTTCAAGCGTCAATTCGGCGTTACGCCGCAGGAGTACAGAGACCAGCATAAATAACATGACTGAAAACCGATCTTTTGGAACATTCACTAATAGAGTCCTATCGAAACTAACAAACTCATATAGATGCCCTCCCGCCCAAATTGGTACAGTTACATTGTAGAGGTTGTTCAAAAAGTCCGCTTTTGATTACGAAGGATGCCTAGCGGCATCATCAGCATCGAATATGGAATTCAGCCGAAATAAGCGGGAGGCTTACGAAGTATGTTTCCTTTGGAAACATTGTAGTTGCTCACGTAGCTCTATCTACGCTCCGCTACTCCATTTCTAGCTTCATCCCATCTTCTCGGTACTGAAAACCGGCCTTTTTGAACACGCATTTGTAAAGATCATACACCGTAGGGGGATTGAACAATGATCAAATTCAAAACATGGTGGTCACTGCTCATGGTTATCGCGCTCATCACGATCACTGCGTGCGGCAGTGGCGAGACAGCCAGTGACAATGATACCGATAATACGCCGGGAACAGTCGGCTCAGCTGAAGCAGAAGCTGCTTTTGCTAAAGGAAAATATGACCCACCCATCGAGTTCAGTTCGGTATTGATGCCGAAGAAATACGTGCAAGGAGATACCAAAGAAAATAACGTACACGATCGCTGGATGCTCGAAACGCTGGGTATGAAGCATAAAGATACCTGGTATCCGGCCAATGACGATCAATACAGACAAAAGCTGCAACTGGCTATCGCCTCTGGCGAGAAGCTCCCTGATTTCGTCACCGTACCCACCAATGCGGTACTGACCAATCAACTGATCGACTCCGGTCAATTCATCGCCATCGATGAGTTGTTCGACAAGTACGCGAGTCAGACCCTGAAAGATCACGCAGCAGCACATCCTGAACTGTGGTATCCGTTCACCAAGGACGGCAAGAAATACAACATGCCGATCATGGAGTACACCGATAACGACGATACGTTGCTCTGGCTCCGCGAGGACTGGATGGAGAAACTGAACCTGGAAGCTCCGAAAACCATTGCTGACCTTGAGAACATCATGGACAAATTCAAAAACGAGAACCCGGACGGTCTGTCTCCAGACAAAGTATTCCCGCTGGCAATCTCGCTGAAAAACAACACCAACACCTGGATGGGTCAGCTCGACTGGTTGTTCGGTGCATACGGCACAATCGAGGAGCAATGGAACAGAGACGCAAACGGCAATCTCGAGTACGGCTCCGTTAACCCGGGTGCCAAACAAGCCCTTGCCAAGCTGGCGGAATGGATGGATAAAGGTTATATCCACGCTGACTCCGCTCTGTGGGACGAAGGCAAATCCGCTGAAAGCTGGACAGCTGGCAAAGCGGGCATTCTGCCTGGCGCCAACTGGGTACCAGACTGGCCTGCACCTGACCTGCTGAAGAACGTACCTGGATCAAAGTATAAAGCTTACCCTGTTCCAGCTGGCCCAGACGGCAAGATCGGTACGAAGTGGCAGAACTCTGGTGTCAACGCAAGTATCATGATTAACAAGGATGCGAAACATCCAGAAGCCATCTTCCTGTACTACAACTACTTGCTGGATAACCTGGCTAACCCAGCTGCGGGCAGTGAGTACGAATACGGCTTCGCCAAAGGTTACGACTGGGATATCATTGACGGACAACCGACCAGTGACAAAGAGAAGATCAAAGACTTCTCCAACGAATTCCCGTTCCTGACCGGCCCAGCACGTATCCCGGATCTGTACATGAAAACACTCGTGAAGCTGGCGAACGGCGAGAAGCCTGAGACACCTTACGAGAAACAAATGGCCGAATTCCGTAAACCGGAGAACTGGTATGCTGGTAAAGTCGTTATGTCCCAGATCGACGTTCGTAAACAAAACTATTTCACTGGCGCTGCAACACCAACCATGGTATCCAAATGGAACCTGCTCCGCCAGTCCGAGATGGAAACCTTCAACAAAATCATCTACGGCAATTTGCCAATTGATGCCTTTGACCAATTCGTCGCCAACTGGAAATCCAATGGCGGAGATCAGATCACGCAAGAAGTGAATGATTGGTTTAAGTCGGTAAGTGCGAAGTAAGAATTAGATTTTGGGAAAGTAAAGAGTTAAAAAAACAGCCGAAGCGTTTAGTTATACGCTTCGGCTGTTTTTATTTAGATAGAGATTAAGGTCGCTCCCCCTGACTTATGGGTTCGCGTCAGTGGTTTGATGAGCCTTTGTATGGCTCTCCTCCAACATCGACTGACCCAGCAAGGAAACTGTGAGATGAATGCCGTCCCTCAGTCCTTGCATGTACAACCGCTCATTCTCTATCCCTTTGGTGACAATGTATCGGCTCTCCCACTCAGCATATTCAGGTGTCTGCTCGACATCTTTGCTAGCAAACAAAGCTTCAAAAGCTTCGTCTGTTCCCCCACGCAATCGACTCATTTCAGGATCATGTTCGATCCGGGCGGATACCTCTTCCAACCTTGCTTGAATCGCTCGTTGCATCCACCGTGGTAAATTCATTGCTTCTCCTCCCCTACGCATTATGTACCTCACACATCACCGTACAACTCGGTTATGTCTCGCCTTCATTTCAACCACTCGGGCCACCAGTTCATCCACCCTCGGCTCTGTTCCTGAACCTCGGGGTTATCCCACAACGGAATCGCTTGCTTCAAGGATTCACCAAGCTGATTAAGCTTGCGCCGTTCCTCTTCCAATAAGTCAAGCAACCGGCTATACATGCACCTCTCTAATACTTTTTTGCCTTTCTAATACTAGACATGAGTAAAATTTTTAATGCGATTATCTATCCCTTTGAAGTTTTATACATGTTATTCTGGTCTCTCCGAATTGTAAGATAAAATAGGATCACTTTAATGCGGGGATCGAATTAAATAAAAAAATACCGAAATAAATTCTAAGGTGTAAAAAAAATTAATATTTGTTCCCAAATTGTAAATATCAGCAAAAGTAAAGAAGTCCAACAAAGAGAAACTCTAACCAAATTGCAAGCAATATTTGATTTGGATATCATTCAGACCAGTCTTTCCCATCTGGAAAGGCAATATTGACTGTGTTCAAGATTATAAAATGGTGGTAAATCACGAAGACTTTGGAGGTTTCTGTTGGTTATTTGGTTATTTGCTTAGGAAGGTATTTACATAGCTTTCTTTTAGGAGAAACTAACCCATGCCAAATTACCAGCAGTGTATTTAATTTCCTTTTAATGCAATACATGCTAAATGTGAATCACAAAAAAGTGACTCACATTTAGCATGTATTATGCAAGTTTATTATGTACCAAAAATAATTGTAGGTAGTCAGCAAGTGACTTATGAGTATAAGCATACTGACTTAATTCAGAAATCATATTCTTCTTACTTTGATTAATTTTAACACCAGGACGTTTTTTAATTATAGGTTCCTTCTTAGTTAATTCATTTTTTAATGACTCAATAAATTCAAACAAAAAATCTATTTCAAACTTACCTCGAAATCTTTCTTGCGGATTAACATTTGCTATCTCTTCAAGTTTCAAATCCAAAGCTTCCTTGGTTATTACTTTTGATTCAGGAAACAATTGCTCAAGTTTAGTAATAGTATAATTTGAAGTTACTTCAAAGAGCGATATAACAGGTACAATTTTCTTCAAATTAAACTGATCTAAATTAAGTTTTGAGTTTTCTGCAGAGCTATATAAATCTCTTTGGCACCATAACCAAGCATTTATTAATTTTGTATGAGTATGAAACTCAATTTGACGAGCTGTGTATAAATCTAACAAAATTTTAAAATCGTGCTCTGCTTCCGTAACGTTAAATTCATACTTCAAAATCTTTTTAAAGGCAGATATCGTTGTATAATAATTTTCCACTGAATAAACCGGTGTTTGATAAATATGTGTGCTATACTTTTCGGAGAGATCACCATCAAAATCTTTATCAACAAAATATGATATTTTAACATTTTCGTAATGATCATCTTTATTAATCATATCATAAAATTTTATGACTTCTGCTTTTCCTCCACAGTTAAAAAAGTGCATATTATCAATATCTATTTTTAAAATATTTTCCACTCTTGCCCCGTAGTATTTCACGTCATCGCCCTCAAAACAACAGAAGAAATCACTTGAATGTCTTTCCTTAAGTAGGGTGAATTTCATAAAAGCTACTGTTGCACCTCTTCTACTCTCTTTGAGCATGTCTATTCTTGTCATGAATCTAGTTCCCTCACATATTTATTCATATCATCTGCCAATAAATCCAATTCGTTCTCAAAAATAAAAGGCGAGTGTGTAACTGTAAGTAAAAAGGAACATCTTTCCGATTTTAGAACATCAGGAAGCAACATTCTTTGCCATTCTATTGAAAGAGATAATTCTGGTTCATCAAAAAGCACTATTAACTCGCTCTCCGTTTCGAGATAAATCTTTGCAAACAAGGAAATTATTTGCTTTTCTCCAGAAGAAAGGTTCTTCAGTTCTATTTCTTTCCCATTATTCTGAATAACACTTATCTCTACTTTGCTTTCATTATAGATAACCTTTTTACCATTTAAATATCCATTACATACATTCGCAAATCCTTTAATAAGATTATCTAAAGTTTTCTGTTGGTCATAACTCTTAATCAGGTTAGACAAAAAATTTATTAGATACTTGTATTGTTCTTCCTTAACAAAAAGCTCCTTCGAATTAACTAATTCTATTATTCTTTCTTTATAAGTAGGAGAAATATTTTGTCCAACTCGTTCAAGAATGATTTTTAATATATCAGGTTGAATTCTATCTTTAATTTTTTCATCAATTTCATTGAGTCCATCTACATATTGACTTAACATCTCACCTGTAATCGCTGAGAAACCATCAATAGCTGAATTTTTTATATTTAAAATAACTCTATTAAACGTCTCTTTTACATCCTCCATACCAAATTGAATAAGACGTTTATCGTCTTTATCCAGTTCAACCTTTCCAGTCCCTAAATTATGTAACTCTTCTTCTATTCTTCTATAAGTAGGAAAATACAAAACCTCTCCCTTTATTTCATTTCTTATAATCGACTTGATCTCGCCTAGTTTTCCATATTTATCATCAAAAATCGACATAACTGCCCTTCTTATCAACCTAGGAGAGTAGGCGGAACGTCTAGACAGACTATAAATAATAGAACTCATTTTATCTCTGTCTACAGCCTCAGTACTCTGTGAATATATATATAATTCTTCTCTTTCTTCATTTGTTAGTAGCCTATTAATTCTTTCCATTATTTTACTTTCTTCGTATTGGTTAATTTCATCATCCGAAATCAGAAATAAATCCTCTTTTTTGATTTCAACAGTTCTTCCAGATGTAAACTCAATTTTAATTTTATCAAAAACAATTGAGTTCAATTTGTGAAATTTACATGTTAAACAAAAATAGATTGTATTCAATATTGTGGTTTTTCCCAATCCATTCTCACCAATCAATATATTAACACCTGAATCGAATGGGATTGCCACATCTCTAATTCCAAATAATCTTATTATAGAAAATTTTTTCACTGGTGACCTCATATTAGTCATTAATCTTCCCTCCTTAATTATACTACTTTATTATAATAGCATTTTTAAAGAAATCATAGCTTATTTGACCTTATTTACTTTTAATCGCCAATGAAACCATCTTATATTTTGATTCTTTGATTAACGTTTCTTTATCCTCTCGTGACTCTAATCAATGCAACGTGGATACTATGTTATCCGTAAAATCCGCATATTCTTAATTTAAAATAGATCATATTTCAAAATCTTTAGTGAATGCTTCAGCAATACTTGGATAAAAGGTTAATAGTACTGTTCAAGCCAAAAAGGCCTGCGCAATCTGATCCACGATGCCATTAATACCTGTCGGCCCATAACAACCGATCCAGGTCGCAGCATCGACCGAGTATAAGTGCTGCCGCTCACCCTCATCAAGCATGCCCCAGACACACTGCTCTGTCGCGGATATGCCATCCTGAATGAGTTCATTACTCAATAAGAAGTAGTGACTGGCATGTACAACTGGTAGTCTATCCACCGAAATATGATAAGCCGTGTCGGAGGTATCTGCTACAAATAACGGAGCAGGCAGACCTAGATCACGGTACAGCACAGCACCTGTACGATGAGACGGCGAATGTACACGAATGAGAGACACCAGTGGACGAAATCATGCGCGTCTTTGCTTTCATTATGCATCAAAGGATGAGGTTTTATCGGATGTTGTTTGAACCCTTCTATGTGCTTTGAAAAACAAAAAAGGAAGGCCCATCTTCATCCCATAGGGAATCAGAAGACAACCTTCCGATGCTTTCGGAACATTTGTCAACTTTAAAAGTAGAGATGCGCAAAGCAAGTTCAATAGCAAACCGCTACTCCATAGCATCTTTACCCAAGCTGCACTACTGATCATTTTGTTCAGATTGATAGCAGTAGACGATTGAACCCGCAGGTATTTCGTCTGGGGATATACTTTTACCCAAACATATACCGATATTTTTTTTACCGGCTATAGAATGGTTAATTTGAGTAGAAACAACTTCAAATATTTGCTCTTCCCCATCCGTTTTTTTGATGATAATCTGTTTACCGATCATCTCTTTGATTGTTGAAGGAAGTAGTTCATCCAACTCTTTATTAGCCCCCATAACAACGGTTCCGAATTCCGGAGTATCGAAGACTAACCCCACGCCAAACAGCATTTTAGTTTCCATTGTATGGCCTCCTTATCTCTGATCTATGAATAGCTCGCCTTTGACATCTCGCACTCTGAGATCGGCATTACGAAGTCTAACCATCGCATCTCTCAATAAAGCATACCGTTCAGTAGAATTGAGGTCAGGAGCAAACCTTGCTGCCCGAATACTTGCCTGAGCCTCATCAAGAGCATAGTTTCTTTTGATGACTTCAGGAGGAAGATCATAAAGTGGGAACGCTCTACCTGCAATAGAAGCCTCATAATGTCCAACGATCTCGTGAGCTAGTGTAGCATTCATTGAAATTCGAGTATTTGCACTCAAAGTCCCTACTCCTGGGGCTGCTGCTGGTAAGACATCCGTATTGATCACCAAGCGATTATACATCATGCCTGTATTCCAGGTATCATAATAACCTGGTTGTGCGATTAAGATATTTTTTTCGGGGAAATCAAGCTTGTTCAAGTAACTCTTTATCTCAAGCTTTTGGTTATCCGTCAGCGGAAGCTCATTGCGTTGTCCGTCACTGAGAATCTGTCTAAAATCTACCGCGCCATCGTATTTGACAGGGGTATCGATATGCAGCTTAGGTTTGAAAACAGAGCTGACGCCTAATACCATACCACCTGTACCAAGCATACTTGCCCAATGTTCACTTGACCAAGCATTTGTAGGCAAAACGGCTTCTCTAATCGTTCCATGGACTCCAATTGTCAACCAGTTCAGTGTGTCTTGAGGTGACTCAAAAGCTTTGTCAGCTCGATCAACATACCCGTTTACGAGTCCACTCGGAATACCAAATGTCCAGTAATCCAGAAATCCACCTACACTATCATATCTCTTCTGATATCGGTCATCTGCCGATTGTATAAATGCTTGTCCTAGCTCTTTTAAACTATCTACAGACTTCTCAACTGCATTCCGATCGTCTACACCTTCCTGTGGGCCACAAGCATTCGGTGGTGGTGGTAAACAGTTTATGTCTACTTGCCCTTCCGACCCGTGGTCAGCTTGGAGAAATCGTTCTCCATGGTTATGTAACACAGTTGATATTGAACTCATAAGTGTGACAACTTCAGTCATAACAATCTGTGACTTCTTGAAATCATAGTAGAACCTTTCTCTAGTACTCCCATCCCAGTTCGCTTCAATATCAGTCATACTTCGCAGAAGACTTTCATTCATGTGTTGAAGAGTAGTATAAGCTGTAGAGAACTGTTTACTAATTGCGAAAAGTTGCTCTGGCGTAACCATAATTCTCGTCATAGAATACCTCACACCTACTAAAGAAATATTTAGTTTCTGAATTCAGGGAATATCTGGATTTTACTGTTCATTTATTACCTGTGTCAAATAATGCAGCAATAAGCCACTGAACAATCTGAACTAGAGCCCTTTTCTCAAATGCAATTACACTCTTTTCAGGAGAGAGGTCGGAGAAGTTCTCCTTTCCAATTAACGATGTTTATTTCTTTATCTTTGAAGAGGCACCAATCAATGATTTCACCTATCAATCTTGGCGTGATGATCTCATCGCTCCATTGCGGTGTTAATACTCTTCTGTATCCTATATATTCTGTTATCCAGCCTTCGAATTCTTCTCCTATGATGACTATATATGGGGGCTTGTTCTTAATACTGTGTTGTCCAACTTCATAAGTGACGATTAACTTCTTATCCTCAGAAACGATATGTAATTTGATTATCCCTTCATCGTCAATACCCGGTTCAACATACCAATAAAATAATCGATTGGCTCGAACGATTTTACGTTTATATTTTTTTCTTACGCCCATAACTCACCTCGCATATTTCCGTTTCTTTGATCGCAGTATTTGGTATGTTATCCAAGACAGAGCTAGAGTAGCTTTGGGATCTGTTATTAAAATCACACTAAGTTTAAGGAGTAGTACTCTTGTAAAAATCAATTACTCTATCAAAGATCTCGATCTCTCTTTTTTTTATGTCCGGTAATGTCTCGCGCTTTACAATATGATGTACATTATCTGCTATAGTCTCTGCTTTATGAATCCCCACATATCCTGGTACGAGTTCATTAAGGTAACGAAAGTATCTCATTTGAGGTTCAATCATGCGCAGATGTTTATCAAAATTCCTTCTGGATCTTGTCTGATCCATCTCCTTTCGCTTGCGCAGCTCATCTTCTTCAGCCCAGAATAGTACATAAGCATCCGGTAATGATATTTCATTCTCCAATAACTTCTTTCTAAAGAAGTTTGCTGTTTCATCTAAAGATAGGTGCTCATAACCATATATCCAACTGTACCAAATCTTAAATACATCACCATCCAAAATCACATACTCATGTTGTCGATTCTTCTCATATGCTATATGCCATCTATCGATTTGTCTCTCCAGCAACCACATCATAAGTTCCTTACCTTCAAGTTGAGGAGATTCAAAAAGAAACCCTGTTTCTGGAACAATAAATGCATCATATTGTGTAGCGAACTGCTGACAGGTCGTACTTTTACCTACGGAACTGGCACCTTCGAGACAAATTATAGTCATTGAAATACATTACCTCCTGATATGACTCATAAAATGATTAATCAGCCTTCATTGGCTCTTAAGTGATCATGTTGAATTACTTTGTTAGACTATGTACTGTAAGTTTCTTTGATCTTTAGCCATGTTTCATACCAAAAAGTTTTTCGTTTAAGAGGTTTTATCACCTTAATTTGGACTTCTTTTCTTTTCAAATAAACCGTGCCATCCACTTCGATGAGTCTATCGCCATATGAAAATACAGTATCCTTGCATTCTCTGTGATACTGATTCTCTCTTGTTTCTGACCACCCCGCTTTTTCAATAGAATGCCGTTTTCTCATTATGTAAGATCCTCCTTTAAGGAAACCACTATTTTCAGCAAAAAGTATGCCTGTCCCACATCATAAACACTTTGTTATCCGACATTGATGAGCCTTAAGATTCATTCATTCCTACGACTTGTTCAATTGCTATATTGTTCCTTAACATTAATGTTTAACTCATAATTCCTTCTTTATCAAGCACTTTGGTATCTAATCTAAAAGTACCTGTCAGTGCTTTCGAAGTATTTTTCGTTCAAGTAGAGGATGAAGATCTCGGCCACTCACTGGATCTACTTAACAACAGACCACGAAAATGCTTGGGTTGGAGAACCAATCACGAATCTTTTACAGAAGAACTGACGCAATTATTTTTACAAAATATCATATTGTAAACCAATAATTGACATATTATATATCATATTGTATTGTAAACCTCTAAGACTAGAAAACTATCCCATAAAAGAGAGGTGTAGGGTTGTGAATTTCAAGAAAAAGTATATCGCGTTCTTTCTAATTGCTGTAATCTCAGTATTCTCTAGTAGTCCGAGTCTAAGTGCTCATGAAATGTATTATTCCGGATCAGCTCCAAATTGGACAGCAATCCCTGTTAAATGGAATAACTTAAGTAACGGGAAACCTTATCTTAAGGTTAACGGGGATCGATTAAATCCCGATTATACAAGCGCTTACACAACAGCAGCTACGTTATGGTCGACATATTCTCAGAAAATTGTAATTGATAAAGTCGGTTATGGCTCTTCAAACGTTGACATAGCCACAGGAACAAAAGCATATTGGTCAGATAGATTTGGTGTGGGTGGAGCCGGGACACTGGGAATAGCAGATCTTAAGACAACAGACGGAATTGTTATAGATTCATCAACTGTGCAACAGTCTTCGAAAAGGATTTCGTCAGCTCAAATATATATGTCACCATATGTCGCTAACTATAGCAGTTCTAATCCAGGCAATCACAAGGTTGCTACTATAGTCCATGAAATAGGGCATGTTCTGGGTTTAGGTCATCCCAATGTTAGTTACTATCCTACAAGTGTTGAGTCAATCATGAGATCAGGTGGCCAATATGAGGGTTATTATGTACCTAGACAACATGATCTAAATGATATTAACAACAAATATTGAGATGGAGGAGATTAAGATGAGAAAAATCTTGATAACTATATTAATTTTAAGTGTAGTATTAGTTGTATTGGGTTGCTCAAGTAATAAACCAATTTCCTCAAGTCTTTCGGATGAAAGAATTCTAGAACTTCGCAATGAATATCCTCTTTCAGAAGGTAGTGCTAGTTTAGCCCAATCCGTTGATGTTCCCTTCGAACAAATATTAGAAATGTCAGATGCAGTAATCATTGCTGAAGTTGTTAAACAAAACCCTAGTTTTCAATCTATCTTAACTGCAGAACCAGGAACACCAGAGGGTGATGCAGCAGAGAAAGATAAAGCTCAAGGTATTGAGCCATATAAACCTACTTTTGTTTCATATGAAGTAAAAGTGGATGAGGTGATTGTGGGGGAAGAGGTTGATGAAACTACTAACTTGTTCTACAATGCTGATTTCATAGGAGTTGAACCAGATTTAGAACCAGGTATGAAAATTGTTGCTTCAGTGAAAAAAGGAACAGCGCCAGAACAACAAGGCAGTTATTCATTCACTAGGTATGCCACTTATTATATTGTTGATGATGATTATGTTTTATCTGCGTACCAAGGAAAATCTGAAGATATGAAAAAGTTCACAAATCAAACAGATGGTAAAACGTTAAATAACTTGGTAGAGCAGATTACAGAACTCTGGTCTAATTAGTAATGAAAAATAGAAAAGTTCACTATTATCCCCTTTAAGACTATTTGGAGGGGATTTTATGATCTGATGGATTGTAATATGAAGTGCGACACTACTGTAAAATAAATAAAAAAGCGCCTAAAGCCGGATTCGTGTAGAATGAAGGTTCCTACACCACATTCACACTTCATTTAACTTTCCAACTTAAATACTTCACTATAGACTTTACGCAGCTCAGTGGAGTTATCGTCCCACTTAATGGGTTTACTATTGATAATTTGGACCAATACATCCAGACACCTATGCCATCCTGCGGCGGTATTCACTGCCCATGAATTATCGTTAAACGTATGGGTAAAGATCAATCGACAACCTTTATCTTCTTTCTGCAATGAAATGTTTATCAGATCATCAACTTCACGGAAACCAAATACATATGGTTTTTCTAACTCTGTAATGGTCCCCTCATATGTTGTTCCTTCACCATCATCGAAGGCAATCTTGCCACCAAGCCTGAGATCCATCTCTCCTGTTGCGAAAGGGTACCATTGGGCGAAGGAACTAGGCTTCGTGATCACAAGGAAAACATCTTCTGGATTATGATGAAGAAATCGTTCAAACCTCAAAGCATATCGACCGTTTGACTCATGTAATGTACCATATTCTTTCACCTGTTCATCCTCCTTTTTCATCACATATATCCATCTTCAGGTTCACCAACATCAAAACCTAATATTTTTGACGCTTCCAACTTGAACGTTGCTATCCAAGAAGTCCAATCATCGTTATTCATCTGTGCATAAAATGATAATCCACTAGGCTCAACGGATGTTTCAATAAAAACATCATCCTCGTCAGTTCCAAACCAATATGGAATTCCACTTTTATAACCAATCCACCCTGGCATTCGCTCATATACTTTAGAAACTTTAGCCCATATCTCATCAGGCAGGTCATAACTTACATTTAGGTTGCAATTATGAGAATTTATGTTGTTCATTTAGATTTTCTCCTTTTACATTGGACATATATCAAAATTCACCTTTATTTTTATGTAAAGTACTACAACTCTTCCACCACTTGCTCAAAGTTGTATCTCTTGGTCCTTATACACTTTTTTCGTTATCATTTTTGTATATTTTAATCTGGTGATTTCAATAAGTTCATTTGGCTGTCCATCATAGTTAATTTTTAATTCGTATTACGTCTCACTCTCATTAATGGATCTTTACGGAGATGAATCACAAAGTCTTGATTCGAAGTATGATATACAACGTTACCAGGCTCTACTCGAAAAAACTCTTTATTCGCATCTTCTTCTGATACGGTGCGAATTGGTGCAACTTCATCTACAATTTTTTTGTTATCTTCCTCATGATAATGAATGATAGAAACCAGAACAAATTGGTCAGGAAACAGTTCTCTAACCTCTTGCCATTTCATGTGTTATACCTCCTGTTATTCGTAATGGTTCAACTTTCTATCATTTTAACATATACCCTTACTTCATATATCATTCCATCCTGTATTCATAACAGGCAACCTAGTCCAATGTATCCTCCCTCTAGTATGTAAAATGTACAAAGAAACCGTCTCCTTTGGTATATGGTTGCTCTCACTTCCATTTACTACGGAACGGTTTCTTTTGTTTTTCCTCATGAAAAAGCTACCTGCTCAAGCCAACAACGCCTGTTCAATCTGATCCACAATCCCATTGATCCCTGTCGGCCCATAACAACCGATCCATGTGGCGGCATCTACCGAATGTATTTGCTGTCGCTCATCCTTATCAAGCATCCCCCGAATACGTTGCTCTGTCGCGGATATCCCATCCTGCATTACCTCATTACTGAGCAAAAAGTAATGGCTGGCTTGTACAGCCGGTAGTCTATCAACCGAGATATGATAGGCCGTGTCGGCGGTATCGGATACAAATAGCGGCACAGGCAGACCCAGATCACGGTATAACACAGCACCTGTACGATGAGCGGCAGAGTGAACCCGAACGAGAGAGTCCAGCGGACGGATCAGTGCTACACTTTTGCCTGCCAATACTGCAGCTAATTCCTCAGATAACAAAGCCGTTCTTCGAAGATAGTCCGCAATGATCTGCTTGGCTTCTGCTCGCTTGCCTGTCAATTCACCAAGCAGGCTCAGAATGGTCTGCCAGTTTTCGTTGCGCTTGAACATCAGCACTGGAGCTACCCCACTTAGCCTTTCAAAATATCGTTCATGCACTTCGGTGCAAATAATTAGATCCGGTGCAAGTCTCTCTACCGCAGGAAGATCAGGATATTCATATGTCCCGAGTAATTCGGTATGTTGGAGCCCCGTTCGGAGAGTTTGAGGGAACGTTAATACGCTGCTCCCTAGTCCGACACTTCCTGCCGGAGACAAACTCAGCGTAAGCAGATGATCAGCATATTGAACATCCAGTACGGCGATACGTTGTGGTGGCTCAGTAACTTGATATTCACCTCGCATATGACAGATCACCGGACCTTGGGCCGACTCGTACGAAGAAGCTGTGCGATTCCGCAGTAAGGCTTGAGCATAGTTTTCATCTAGTTCTGAAGCGGCAGCTAGTCGATAACGCAGCGGAGGAACGCCATAATATTTCTTAAACGCCCTGCTGAAATAATACATGTCGCGGTAGCCCATTTTGTCAGCAATCTCCCCAATGGAAGCATCCGTATGGAGCAACATCCTAGACGCATTCTCCATCCGCAGCTGGATGACGTACTCCATTGGCCCGAGCTGCTTTTCTTGTTTGAAGCGACGCTGCAATTGTCTTACGCTACAACCCGCAAGGGCAGCCAGCTCTTTCAGTTCCAGGTTCTGACGATAGTGCGACGTAATATAGGAAGCGACCACATCTACCATGTCGGACTCCGCTCCCCCCTGACCACGTTCATATGCCATGATCAACTCGTAGATCATCCCCTGGAGCAAGGCGTTCGCATAGAATCGTTCCAGTCCTTCGCCGCGGCGCCATTTGGCAACGATTTTTTCCGCATTCTCTATCCATTCCGCATGGGTTGCCGAGTTCTGCACAAAGGATCTGCGCAGCGGGTGTTTACGGTACGATGGCACAACAAGTGAGGCTCCCTCCATGGAAGAAACCTTGTACTTGATCACTATATAATGAATGTCCTCTGATCTGGCCGTCAGTGTGTAGGATGATCCCTTCACCACATGACAGGCAAAAGAAGCTCCAATGTGGCAACCCTCGCCATCCATTGCAAGCTCCCCTTCCCCTCCGTATGCCAGCAGCAGCACATTAGAAGTTACATCTGTTTCGTGTAAAACACTGCCTGTCTGCAAAGTACCGCTATGCCCGTCGAGCATCTTGATCGCTGTATCACTCCAACCACTTGTCTGTTCTTGCAGCGGCATTTCTTCATCTCCTGACAATCGCATAGGTAAAATCATTGCTGTTGTCATTGTAATTGAGATTCTTTCTCATTGTCAATTTTCGGACATTTGAGACAATATTCCCCTGACATCTGGTAATAGAAACAGCAGGTGATCCGCTCACTTTTGGCAACATGCACATTGTCCTTACAATCGGTGAAGCGGGTTAACGGATTCTTCCTCTCACCAAACACCTCCCCGGATGCCACCTGCGTCAGATAGGAAAAGTCTTCTTGAATGATCTTACGTTCCTGCTCCGTCTCGCCTTCATCAGGAGCGAATAGTCGGCCAATCCGTACCATGATATTCTCCCAGAGAATGCTCATCGAAAGAGGTGCAATCGCAGCAAGTGTCTTTAACAGCGGTGTCAGTTGTACTGCAAACATCTCATGGACTGCCTTTTCCCGCCATACGCTCCTGTCTCCAGTGAGTTCTTCAGCCTGAAGCCCGTTCACCGCTAGAAAAGGAAACCGTGTCCCCTCTTCATGTTCTTCGAGCTTCGGATGATAGAGGAAGCTGTTCTCCAGCTGAAAGGTTACATGCTGATGATGATACGTCATCGCGGTCACGAGCGGAGTCGTCCATAGATAGCCAAGCCGCTTGGCTAACATGGAGGCTGCGACTTTCATGTCAGGCGCATTGATATAATTCTGAAACCAGCGGATATACTCTCGACACGCCTCTTCGTCATGCAACTCACTCAAAGCAATGATACGGACACTATGTTCAGGCGGTTCACCGAGCAAAATCGAATAATCCTCTACCGTCTCTTTCCATAAGTCTGTCGAGAGATATCGGTTCATATTAGTTCGATCCGAGCAGGGCTTCCGATGCCTGATCTACAATCAGATTAATTGCAAGCGGTCCGTAGTATGCAATCCACAGTGTGGAGTTTACGTCATACGTGCGGTTATTTTTCACAGCATCAAGGGACTTCCACACGGGATTACTCACCATAGCCTCTGCCTCTGCGGCAAACAGCTCATCCGACAGTACAAAATAACGATCTGCCCCAATGTCAGGCACTTTTTCCATCGAAATTTCAACGGAGCCATCTTCATTAATCTCCTGTACCAAAGCAGGCATTTTCAGCCCCAAGTCATTGTACATAATACCGCCAATGCGGTGCTCAATACCGTGAACACGAATTCCTTCTTTTCGTGGACGAATGATCGCCACTGTTTCATCGCCCAGCTTCTCTGACAATTGTGCTTTCAGCCCGGCGATTTTCTCTTCATACGCTGTGCGCACTTTCTCTGCCTCGTCCTGCTTGTCTGTAATTTGGGCAACTGTAGCTAACGTATCCCGCCAGTCTTCGTAGAAATCGAGTACCAGGGTGGGAGCAATTTTGCTTACACCCTCATACTGTTTTTCTTGAAAGTCGGTCATGATAATCAGATCCGGGTCGAGTGCAACAATCGCTTCCAGGTTAGGCTCGTCCCGTGTACCCAGAACTTCTACGCCATTCGGCTGGTCTCCTAAATATTCTGGAAAATCGGTATTCCCTCCTGCTATAACACTTCCTGCTGGCTTCTCGCCAATCGCTAACATCTGATCCAAAAACTTAACATCGAGAATTGCAATCCTCTGTGGTTTTTCGTTTAGAGTGATGTCACCCTTCATACCCTTGATCGTTACAGGAAAAGCTCCGTCCGTCTTCGTTTCCGCATTCGCAGGTGTCTCCGCTGGCGTTGCTGCAGATTGCTTACTGCTATCTGTACCTGCTCCGGCACCGCAAGCCGTCAGGACTAGAATAAGGGCCATCATCAAGCCCATGAGTAATCGTGATTTGTGAGCAGTATAGGCTTTGTTACCAGCCGTTTGCCCCTTTGTTCCTTGTTTCATTTGTAAATCCCCCTTATGTATAATACTGATAATGATTTTCATTATCGAAACATAAAGAGAGTATATACGATCTCCGTATCGTGTTACCATGTACTTTTGCGACATTTCAGCCGGACTAATGCGACATCGCGATTCATATTTTACCTATACACTATCCACCTTTTAATTTCTCAGCAATATAGATCTGCAACCTGTAGATATCCGAAAGAAGCTCTTCTTCCTCCGGCGTATTCCCATACTCCCCCAGCCAGCGCGGTGTGCGGATATGCCACTCATCTGTCAGGTATTGCTGTTCATCCCGATACTCCAAAATATGTCCCAGGAAATATTCCAGTGATCCAAAAGATTGTTTACAACTATCGTTGATGATGGATTGTGTTTGTTCAATGATTGACTGTAACATGTGCTGGATATGATCTTCTGGATTCACGGCGTTAATTTCCATCGATTACTCCACACCCTATCTCTACAAAAAATAAATTAGTATATTATTTAAGTGAGCCTAATATTTCAAAACGTAGAATTCTGTTCTGATTAAATACAATAAATCGATGCCCAATGAGTATGGAGACATCGATTCATATCATCTAATTATTGAGGTGAATCATGAGTATGCGACCAAACATCAAATATAGCATTATTATTAGCGCAGTTATTATTGTCGATTGTATATGTTGAACAAGGTTGTCGATCCTGACGAGACAATGGTTACGAGAACTGAAGTTTCTCCTGAGCGTATTACCGTAAAAGGTGGATTTGCAGACAGTATCAGCAGATATCATGGCTACTCCCTCTCACATCATAACAATTCACTTTTCATTCAGATTAAAGGCAGTAAACTTCCTATCGGTGGTAGTAAAGACTTCACAATTTCATTTTCTAATACTTATGGGAATGTTGATGAAATCTACTTATTAGGTCCTGGTAACGCTAAGAAAAAGATTTGGCCAAATCCCTAACTTTCATTGGAATGGATATCATATGATCTGACGCAAACAGCTTCAGTCTCTTCTGCTTAACTTCTTAAATGCCGAGTATTCCTGATCGGACTTCATATAACTTAATATCTTTTCCGCACATGCAGCTGAACTTAGCTCTTCCGTATTCACTTCCAGATCATATTCATCATAGGCGTAGATGTAGTCGTACTGGGAATGGGCAAGGCCAATCGCTCGATCTCCCCTGCTCTGCTCTCTTCTGGTAAGTTCTTCTTTCGAACAAAGCACGCCAACAAACAATATCGGATAATCCGATAGTAAATCATAAAACTCGTTAAACCACTTGTCATTGCTGATGACTGTATCCACGATGACATTCAAACCCATTTCCGAAAACAGTTTAATCGTTGCACAGTACAACGAATTGATGGGGTCGAACAGGATATCTGTCATCACATGGTGTTCCACTTCTCTTGTTGGTTTCAGATCTGGATATGTAGTATCGATGAACTGGTCATAATTATGAAGAAATTGATCCACTGATAGATGATGGAATGGAATATCTCCCTGTTTTTTCATTTCCATTGTGATGCTTGTCTTCCCCGAACTTGAGGCTCCGTTCAAAAATATAATAAGTCCTCGTTCCATATCTATCACCCTTATCATTAAAATTGAAAAACACTGTTCAGCGGAATTACCACTTTCTACATTCTTCCGTAATATCTTCATTCTCCTGGATGTCTAATCCAGCCTGCCTAGCCGCCTTGTCTATAAAATCAGCCAAATCTTCACGTTCCATCGTTTCAATAAAGTAACCATTGGCCTCTTTCATTTCATTAAACCAGGTTTGTATAATTAATTTACAATAATTTTCAAATATATGTATAGTAGAAATGAAGTAAGATGCTTTTAAAAGAAGTTAAATCTAACGGAGAGGATGAGATCATGTCTTTTTTCAAAAGGAAGGTTGTACTAGTCTCTTTATTCGTATTGGCTATCTCTGCTGTTGCAATCGCTTACGCAAATGGTCAATCGAAAACGGACGTGCCCATTCATAACCTCGTCAACCTTTCAGCCAACTCTTTAATATTTCATGAAATAGATAAGCTGGATGCGTTTGCTGAACTGATCGTTATTGGTTATGCAACAGAAGATTTCAGAGATCGAGAGCATGTTATTACTGCATTTGATGATGGGACCATGCAGTCCTTTCACACCAATACAAACATCAAGATTGATAAGATACTGAAAAAACCTGACGATTTCCCTTCAGATCAGAACGAATTGAAGATCATTGAACCCGTCAGTCTGGAAGGAGACGTCGTCAAATATACAGCCAATGACTATGTAGAACTTCAGAAGGGTGATAAAAGTGTGCTTTTCTTGACGAAAAACACCTTTGGTGATTATGGATTAATCAATGATAACCTAGGCAAATTCAGCCTTGAAGGGGTAACTCAATATAGTGTACCTCAATCCTCCACCGCACAAGCGTTATCAGATTACAAGACATTCCGTGGCTTGGTAATGGAAAAATATAATATACAGCAAGTTCAATAGCAGACCACCAGCTAGTTGAATGTACAAAGAAACCGTCTCTTTGGGTATATGGTTGCTCGCACACTCATTTACCAAGGAACGGTTTCTTATAATTTTACAATTTATAATGGGGCTATGCCTAATCATTTACGACCTATGGGAAAAGCCAAACGAGCTGTGGGTCCATAACAGCCGATCCATGTCGCGAAATCTACCGAGTATATGCGCTGTCACTCATACGTATCCATAGTTCCCCAGACACTTGCTAGATCGCTGATATTCCGCCCTGTATAATTGTTCAACCTTTTATACCACTAAAGGTAATGCCGCTAATAAACGTCTTTTGAAGAAAAAAGAACAAAACGATAATAGGTAATGTCATCAAGGTGGAGACGGCCATTAATAGACCCCATTCGGATCCCTTTTGACTCTGAAATTGCTGCAATCCGAGCGAAACCGTGTAAGATGGTTCGTTGGTTAAATAAAGCAAGGGGCCCATGAAATCAGTCCAGCTCCCCATAAATTGAAACAATGCCACGGCTAATACGGCGGATTTGGCTAGTGGAAACATGATCTGTAAATATATGCGGAACTCACTAGCGCCGTCTAAGCGGCCCGCTTCGCGCAGGGCATCAGGCAGTCCCATGAAAAACTGCCGCAATAGAAAAATGTAAATGGGCACTCCAAAAAATTGGGGTACAATCAGTGGAAGAGGTGTTCCCACCCAACCTAATTTAGTAAACAACAGGAATAGAGGAATCATGGTCACCTGTCCGGGGATCATCATAACAGCAAGGGTAACAAAGAAAAGTATACCTCTCCCACGGTACTCTAACTTGGCAAAACTATATGCAACCAAGGGACAGGATATGATCACACCAAGCGTACTAACGATAGTTATAATCGCCGTGTTTTTCAGATATGTCCAGAAAGGGATATACTCAACAGCACGGGAATAATTACTCCACAGAATTGGACGCGGAATCCACTCTGGTGGGAATGTAAAGATTTGTGTGAGTGGCTTAAGAGAAGTCGAAAGCAGCCATATGAACGGAATCATGAAAAATGCAGAAGCAACAATTAGACATACATAGGCTAACGCACGATTGATTCTTTTGATAGCGGTAGGATTCATCCCTTACTTCCTCCTCCTTATTTCCCCTGATAATGAACCCAGCGTTTAGACGTAATAAAAATAATTCCGGTTAATGCCATAACGATAATAAATAAGATCCAGGCCATTGCGGAGGCATAACCCATTTTGAAATACCTAAATCCGTTCTCATATAAATACATGACGTAGAAAGTCATGGAGTTTGCAGGAGTTCCTTGCCCTTTGGTCAATGTATAGGGAAGAGTAAACTGTTGGAATGCACCAATCATTCCCATGACAAGGTTGTAAAAAATAACGGGAGTGAGCAGAGGCAGGGTTACCTTTCTCGTTTTCTGAAACCAGTTAGCTCCATCGATTTGCGCCGCTTCATAGTACTCCTCAGGGATGTCTCCTAGTCCAGCAAGATAGATAACGACAGCTTGCCCAATACCCCAAAGCGACATCAGAATGAGAGAGGGCTTGGACCACGACTCACCACCAAGCCAAGCTGGCCCATCGATACCGATATTCGCTAACATCCCGTTCACCAATCCGAAGTTTGGATGTAACAGCCACATCCACAGAACAGCCAGAGCTACTTGTGGCACGAGCGTAGGTAAGAAAAAGATCGTTCTGAATACAGCCATACCCTTCACCTTCATATTCAACATCATAGCGAGTGCCACACCGAAAAATATACTTAATGGAACAAAAAATACCGTAAAATAAATCGTGTTGTATATGGATTTCCAAAACAAAGGATCATGAAAAAGCTCTTTATAATTATTCATTCCGACAAATTCACCAGGCTGTAGAATGCTGTAAGTCGTGAAGCTGAAGTAGATGGACATTAGCATGGGAATTGCATAAAAGCATAGCAGCCCTATAGCCCAAGGTGAAGCAAACAGCCACCCAATCACGTTAGTTCTGTGGAGTGCTCGTTTCCTTGCCGATGGAATTGCTTTTACTTGAACTGGATCGGCCAGTTTCGCCATGTACATTCTCCTTCCAATTGTCATTCATGAATAGGCAAGGAGAGAAAGTTCGCTCCCTGCCTACCGAGCACTCTATTTGTCGTATTTTTCTAGAGCCTTATTAACCGTCTCTGTTACTCTATCCAGGTTCTCTTTCGGAGTGCCGTTACCGCGGGTAGCCTTTTCCGTAGCGGAAGCTAACTCATTCCACAGCAGTTGTCCTTCAGGAATAACTGGGCGGTTATGTGAATTGGGCAAAATATTAATAAATTCCTTCATAATTGGATCGTCCTTGTAACCGTACTTGTCGTTAACCGAATCAATAACGGAAATTTGAGAGTCAGCGTTTAATAATGTTTGCCCTTCTTCTTTCCCTAAGAATTCGAGGAATTCCCAAGCAGCAGCGACGTTCTTGGCGCCTTTAGGGATAATAGCGGACCCGCCTCCCGACCATGTCGTAAAATCAGTACCTGTTGGGGTCGGTATGGGTGCAACACCGTAGTTTAAATCCGGCTTAAATTTTTCGATGCCCTTCACCGTAAAATTTCCACTTATCTTCATGCTGACTTGACCGGAAATGAACGGATCCATTTCCTCCGTACCCGCTGCACTTGTGAATCCGGCAATATCCTCGACATTGTATTTTTGGCCGAAGTCGGTCATCCATTGTAATGCTTCCACGACTTTAGGATCATTTGCGGTAATTTTGCCGGTGGCAGCATCCTGGAACTCTCCTCCAAATGCCCATCCCCAAGTATACAGCCAGCCTTGCGAATACCATGGGATGAACCCGATCCGCTTGAAACGTTTACCTTCCTTGATAGTTAACTTATCGGCGGCCGCTTCAAGCTCGGCGATCGTTTGTGGTGGTTTGTTGGGATCCAACCCTACTTCTTTGAAATGATCCTTATTGTAAAATAACAGGCGAGAGTCCGTATCCATCGGCATTGCATAAAGCTTTCCTTGATAACTGGACTCCTCCCATGCAAATGGATAATACATTTCCTTACGTATTCCGGATTCTGCTGCCATCGAGGATAAGTCAGTCAGAGAACCTTGTGCAGCCCACGTACCGACCTTAAACCGATCGAAAAGTGCAACGTCAGGAGGGTTGCCGCCTGCGACTGCAGTCAGCAGCTTCTGATCGGATCCCTCGTTGGATTCTGTATAAACCAAATTCATTTTGATCGTAGGGTTTTTCTCTTCAAATGCCTTCACAACTTTATTCATATTATCTAAATCAATTGAGGTAAGACCATGCCACATGGTAACCGTTGTAATCCCCTCTCCGGCCTGATTGCTAGAGCCTCCCTTGGTTGAACAAGCCGTTACAAGTAGTAACATAACCAGAAAGCAAACAAGAATTGGAAATGTGGATTTTTTGGATCTCCTCATTCAAAGTCCCCCTTAAGTTAAATGAATTCGTTTAACTTGGATTCCTATAGGATCCACTTCATTTTCTGATCATCCACAACTTATGTAAGCGCTAACAACTCTAGTGATATGAACTATAAAATCAGAAAATGATGAACACCGTGAATTTGTTATAGGAGCCCACTAGTTATACTAAGTATATTAATATGACATCATAAAACATGTCAATTGCAATATTACGACATCACTATTCATGATGTATGGCTATGATTTAGAGATAAAAATCGACGTTTCAAGGTTGGTTAATCTCCGGTCCCCTAACCCATTCCCAGATGTGAACCATGCTTTACCCTAAGAAAAACGCCTATCGACATACTTCATAGAAGACAGACCGCTTCTAAAAGAGGTTTTTCTTGCGATATCAGGTCAGGAAGGTGCCTGCCTCGAATTTAATATTTCTGATATCAAAAAAAGTGCCGATAAGCCCCTCGGGACTTCTCGACACTTTGAACAAAGATCCTTGCTTTTGTATAGTTGCACTTGTATAAACCCTACCTGTTATTTTTCACGACCATACGATGTTTGATAATGTTCAGCTCGGGAACTGCTGTTCCATGCAATTGAGAGATTAACATATCCACTGCCAATTCACCCATCTGCTTCTCATCCTGCTTAATATGAGTGAAGATGGGTTGACCCAGGTGATCGTTCAGGGAGTCGAAACAAACGATCTCGTATTTCTCCAGAGATTTCCCCATCGAGTGGATGACTTGAGCCAGCATGGTAGCTACTAGAAATTCCGATGCGACAAACGCCTTTACATCAGGATGTTGTTTCAAAAAATGCTTTACTGTTTCTTTATCACTTTCAATCGCTGTTCCGTTTATGTTCTTGGGAAGGGTGCCCTTCAAGTTCGTCAATACATAATCTTTGTTCAAATTCATTCCTTCCTGGGTGAAGGCAAACGTATATCCGAGCAGCCTTTCCTCCAACGTTGAAGTGTTCTCTTCCGGCGGAGATAAAAAGGCAATTTTTTTATGACCTTTGTTAATCAGATGACGCGTAAGATCCATGGCTGCTTTCTTATTGTCTGTATATACCGAACAAACCGGAATTCCTTTTAGATATCTATCGGCCAAAACAATTGGAAACCGATCTAATACAAGTCGAAGCAGTTTAGAATTATAGTGTTGACCATGAATGGGCGTCACGATTAATCCTTTGATGCCTAAACCAATAAATAAGTCAATCGCACGTTTTTCCTCATCCCGATCCCCGCAAGTTCGCTTGATAATGAGTTGATAATTATGCTCAGCACTCCGCTTTTCCATCGATCTAAGAAGTTCCAGGCCAAACTCGTCAGAAAAATTCGGTATAATAAACCCGATCACCCGCTTATCGTCCTCAGGTACCAAAGTTGTTCTTACCTCTGAATAATGCTTCGGTTCTTGTCCTCCAATGATACCATCGGCTACATATGAACCTTTTCCTTGTATTCGTTTAATAACCCCAGAATCTGCCAATTTCTCCAGAGCCTTTTTAGATGTAATACGACTGACGCCAAATTGTTCAGCCAACTCTTTTTCAGAAGAGACACGGTCACCTTCTTTTAAACGACCTTCTTTAATCTCTTGTACAATATAGCTATATATCTGCTCGTATAAATGCAATTCCACAAAACCACCCTGACATCATAATATTAATATACTAAGTATATTACACAAGAAGTAATTCGCAAAGTTAGTGGATGGGATTGTGGTGTTCCTTGAAGAAGGTCGAGTGCCTCCTAGAGGCTTGATGATTGTACAGGCTTCCTTTCGAATGTAAGCAGGATCAAAATTAGCACCTTGATCACTTCCCCCTCTAGCAACAGAACGTTGCAATTGAATTAACTCTATAATTAGACAATATGTATTTGTTCTTTTAACAGTTTTAATCATTTTCAACCTTTACTTCAGCAATAAAGAAATTCTCTCCAGGTATTGAATCTCCAGCTACTCTTCTTATCATTGACAATTGACCAACATGTGTCATTGCATCTGATAGTGGTCCTTGAATCAGTTTTTCGACAATTCTCTCTTTATTTGGTAGTCCATTTGATTTCATTAAATTGTCTAAGTTATGCAGCTCATTAAAAAATGTCTGTACTTCGTCATTCCAGTTTCCTGATTCTTTCTTAGGTTGTACTTGGTTATCAAAAACGGATTGGGCATATCTTATGACGTCAGACATGTGTGCCAAAATCTCAATTGGAGTTCTTACTCCGTTACCGAGCTCATAATTCGGGTAATTGCTTGGAGCATTTAGAATTGCTTTTGAACATCGATACTTGAGAGACGAGAGATAATGTCTTAAAAAGTAAATTTCATCCATTTTTATCATCCCCTTTTCTAATTCTTTTCTTTTTGCAAGTCTACTGAACTTTCATATAACTCTTACGCATCTAACTTCTTATTGTAGTAAATATTCATGGAACATATGTGTTTCTGGACAAGTGAATCATCTTTTTCATTGCTCTTTTTATTTTGATTCATCTTTTCAGATGTGTTACCATGTTCTTAAATAAAGACCAAGTGCGGCGAACACTTGGTCAGCACAATTGGCTTGGATGGTTAATCCCTTCTTAAGTCAAGTTAGTACAAAGACCCACCTTTGGCTCTCAACCTTGGGGTGGGTTTTTACTTTCTCTGTTGTTATTGATGTAGTTAAAAGTGCAAGAATGAATGTTCCGAATAACAGCATTAGAGTCATCGCATCTTTCACTTCCATGGTTTCACCTCCTTTCGAAGGGAAACCATACCCACCCAAGATTCAATTGTAGCTATATTTTACCTTTGTTTACATCTCCGTACAAGTGTTCTTATCTGCTTTTTTGTATTCTTTCCTTTATTCTATTTTCAGCCCATCATTTCTATCATATAACATCTAATTTATGTACTCCGTAAATACCACACATCCTATAGTTTCTGAATACAGCCCAGGTCTGTTCCGTTTTCCAGTAAATGCGTAACAAAAGAGTGCCTCATGACATGAACACTAACCTTTTTTCACAATGCCTGCGCGCTGTCTAGCTTCTTCGAACAATTTCTGCACGCTACGCTCGGTAAGATGCCGTTCCGAAGAGTGCTCCGGAAACAACCAGCAATGGGTCTATACTCAGCAATGTAGTTCTGCACAATCTCCCAAGCAAGATTGAAAATAGGTTTCTCCGATCCTTTTGGCCTTTTCCCTGTCTTACGATAATTGTCTGACGCTCAATATCCAGATCGCTATATCGCAGACGAACGACTTCGCCTACACGTAGCCCACCTGATTGGGTAGGATACAGAATCGTCTTATGCTTGAGATTAGTTACGGCTCTAAGCAATTTGGCAACTTTTTTTTCGGACATGACATTGGGCAGCTTTGTCTGCTTTTTTGGACGTATATACTGGATTTCAGCAGGATAATGGAGCACATGTTTGCAATAGAATCGAACCGCACTTATTGTCTGATTCACATTGGAATGGGAAACTCCTCACTCAAGCAAACCCAAACAATACGCCTGGACGTTTATGTGTTAATTTCTGTATTTGTTTGAGGATGACTGCCCAGAAATCGTTCGATCTGACTGCAGTATGCTTTAATGGTTTTCCGACTGTATCCTTTACATCAAAATGGTTCGTAAACTCCTGGATCGATGTAATAGTGTGAGGATTAATCCACAGTTTCTGTTTGGGCTCCCACCGTCTACCCGATATCTGACGAATGCGTTGAATATATACAGTTTTATAGGGAATATGGACATGAAGTGAGTCAGCTGAACCTTTAGTTACAATGATTGTCTCTTCGGTTCTGGCCTTATCATTCATAAGAAACTCTCCTTTGACTGAATTCGACATGTGATTCTATGTAATTTGGCAAACAAAAAAAGGAAGATCATTCTTCATCCCGTGTGGGAATCAGATGATCTTCCGATGCTTTCGTTTCGGAAATATGATGTTGAAAAGGTAAATCTGAGCGCGGCTTATGCAACGGCAAGCCGCGTCTGTATGAGGTGCTGCGTCCAACGGGTGCAGTACCTCATACAGACGCATCGCGTTTATTAGCGCGGTGCTCATCGTTGTGGCATCTCGAGCATAAAGCCGCGATGCTTCATCCTGCTACATGGCATCAATCAGCCATGTAACTTATCTCAGGCTGCTGCACCTACATGGCAGCGGCTTCTTCTCCCAGCGGCAGCGTGTAATACTGCGCCTGCTGTCCTTCATGCTGCTGGTACACAACGACCAGCAGCGTCCGCCCTTTCGCGGCAAGCGGGCTGGCGCCAGCTAGCACACGCTCAAGCCGGAACGGAAGCACATCCAATACGGTGTGCTTCTGCAGTTCCTTTTCGCCGAGACCGAGGTCGGCGAAAGCACGGGCACCCATGACCGTCTGTGCGGTCATGGCCGAGGTCATCGGCAACGCACGCGAAGCGTTGCCGTCTTCCCCGTCCGCCGCTCCATCCGCGGCGGACCCTGTTGCGTCACCCGAAGCAAGCGACGCTGCACCCCCGGCTTCGCTGCCGATCACACCCGCCGCATCCGCGGCAGAGTCTTCCTCGGCAGCAGCCGAACTTGCCGCAGCGACACTCGCACCCGTGCCGATGCTTTCGAGCCATGCCGTGCCAGCGGCACCGGCAACACGTGGCAGACGAACGTCTTCCGGACGTTCGGCCAACGTTTTCATATAACCCGCCCACTGGTCTTTCTGGAGCGGATCTTCCCACCAGATTTTGCGTGGTTTGTATTTGTGACCGAGGAAATAATCCAGTTTCATCAGGCCGAGTACGATATCCATATGCGGCGTATTCCGTGACTCCAGGAAGCTGTGCAGACGAGTAAACAGATCCTCCAGTTGGTGACCAATCTTCTGCCAACCTTGACCTTCCCAATAATCCCCAAACGCCTGGAAGAAATCAAACGGCGAATTGAACTCCTGCTCCATCAGGTACTTCAGCGTATGGTCCATCCGGTGTGCGTTCCAGTATTTCTCCAGTACATCCTCCAGCCGCTTCAGGCGTACGATGTCGCTAAACGGCAGGACATCACTGCCCAGAATCTCATACGGTGCATGATCCATATACGTATAGTTGTACTTTTCCGCATCCAGACGCAGACCCGTACCACGCAGCATTTTGAGGAATCCAAGCTGAAGCTCTTCCGGTCCCAGTGCGAACACATCGTTAAACGTCTTGCGAAACGTATTGTAATCTTCCTCCGGCAGTCCGGCGATGAGATCCAGATGCTGGTCGATTTTGCCGCTGGCTTTCACTTTGTTTACGGTACGGCTCAGCTTCGTAAAGTTCTGGCGGCGTTTCACCAGTTCATTTGTCGGATCATTCGTGGATTGAACCCCGATCTCAAACCGGAACGTGCCCGGCGGCGCATTCTCTGCCAGATAGTCCAGTACTTCAGGACGCATAATATCCGCCGTAATTTCAAACTGGAACACCGTCCCCTGATGATTCTCAATCAGGAATTTGAACATTTCGAGCGCATAATCTCGCTTGATGTTGAACGTCCGGTCCACAAACTTGATCAGCTTTGCACCCTTCTCAATCAGGTACAGAATGTCCGACTTTGTCCGCTCAATATCGTAATACCGCACGCCGACCTCAATACTGGACAGACAGAACTGACAACTGAACGGACAGCCCCGGCTGGTCTCAAAATAAACAACCCGTTTCCCAAGCTCCGGGATATCTTCTTCAAATCGATGCGGTGACGGCAGATCGTTCAGGTCCGCCTTCGGCCGTCCTGGCATGAGAATGACTTCTTCCCCTTTGCGATACGCCAGTCCATACACGAAGTGGAACTTTTTGCTCCCTTCCAGCTCCGTCAAAAGCTGATGCAGCGTCTCTTCCCCTTCACCCATCACGATGAAATCAACATTGGGAATCCGGTTCATCCAATATTCCGTGTCGTAGGACACTTCCGGCCCGCCCAGCAAAATTTTCACGTCAGGCATAACCTTTTTCAGATTATCAATGACCTTGATTGTCTCTTCAATGTTCCAGATGTAACACGAGAACCCAATCACGTCCGCCCCACGCTGGTACAGATCAGACACAATGTTCATGACTGGATCTTTGATCGTATACTCGGCCAGGTCAATATCAAAATCCTTCTCACTGTACGCCTTCAGACACCGCAAGGCCAAGGAGGTATGGATGTACTTTGCATTTAATGTAGAAAGAATAACCTTCATGGTTCACAACCTTTGCCTGGACACCCAGACCATATTTTTTTGGTAAAAGGAAAGCATCACAGCCATCCTACCCCGGATGCTGTTCATCTAAACCTCTTTTGAACTAGCCATTCCATGTCTCATGGACATATCCAACTTTTGTCTTTCAAAGAGTGGACACTCTTTTCAAAAAGACATATACACCTCGCCAAACAAAAACCACAACATACAGTATGAAACACACATAATAAAACTACATGCTGTATGTGATACGATCAGCCCTTTCTAACGCCAATGTCCACCTTTTGAAAGACAATTTACCATCTTTTGTCCGCATCCCAGAGACACAAAAATCAACTTCAAACTCAACTTCACCCTGTAAAAGACCTCGTTCGCATTCCAACCACAATAGATATCCACATTTTACTGCATTGAGCCTTTAGACTTTAGCCTCGAACCTCTACCGAACGCTTCCCCCGTATCATGTTATTAATCAATTAAGCTTTACGCGTCATGAACTTCAAAGACCTGAAAGCGCGAATGTAACAACAATCCTCACTTCATCCCATCCAGCCTAACTCGCTCATACTTACTAATACCTTCTCATACCTACTCATACTCGTAAAAAGCATCGTCATCCGTATCGACTTCTTCGCCGGATTGCTTCTGGAAAAACTCCAGGAAAGGAAGTCCATACTTGCGGTACTTGACCTCACCGACTCCTTTGATATCCAGCATGTCACGTTCTGTCTGAGGACATACCACACTCATCTCACGCAAAGTTGCATCATTGAAGATAATGTACGATGGTACATGCTCTTTCGCCGCCAGATCACGACGGATCAGACGAAGCTGTTCAAATACCGTCTCATTAACCGCAGATGGCATCGCATCGCGTCCACGACGTCCGCCGTAATTTGTACCCGAAGCCGTTGCCGCTGTCTTGCGGACGACACGTTGCATCACTTCACGCTGGCCTTTGAGCACTTCCACCGCCAGGGGCTGCAAACGTACAACCGGATACTGTCCCTCGGACAGCATCAGATATCCTTCGGATACCATCACGTTGATGATCTCCGATATTTCGCGCTCTGTCCGATTGCCCATCACACCGTAGGTTGGCAGAGAGTTGAAGCCGTAATCAAGCACCTTTTTGGCACGGGAGCCTTTGAGCACCGAAGCGACCAGCGATACACCATAGCGTTCACGCATGCGGTGAATGCAGCTGAATATTTTCTGCGCATCAATCGTCATATCAACCAGTTCGCGGTCGTCCGTACAGGAACTGCAAATACCGCAAGGCGTATCGTCATGCACCTCACCGAAATAGTCCAGCTGTGCACTGCGCAGACAGCGGGTCGTGTAACAGTAATCCACCATCTGTTGCAGCTTCCGGTAATCATTCTGTTTGCGGTCGCCCTCCATCGGATTCTGCTCAATCAGGAACTTCTGGGTGATAATGTCCTGTGCCCCGAAGAGCAAGATACACTGGCTTGGCTCTCCGTCCCGGCCCGCACGTCCGGCTTCCTGCACATATGCTTCCATGTTCTTCGGCATGCTGTTATGAATCACGTAACGTACGTTCGATTTATCTATCCCCATCCCGAACGCATTGGTCGCCACCATCACCCGGATATCATCGTACAAAAAAGCTTCCTGGCTCTGGGCCCGTTCATCGTCCGTCATTCCGGCATGATAGCGTCCTGCGGGCAATCCCGCCTGCAACAAACGCTGATGCAGATCGTCCACGTCCTTACGGGTCGCGGCGTACACAATGCCCGGCTCGCTGGCATGCTCGCGCGCATAATTCAGGACAAAATCCTTCTTGCTCTCGCCGCGCAGCACGCTAAACGCCAGATTATCACGCCCAAGTCCGGTCACATACGTCTGCGGGTCCTGCAAACGCAGCAGCCGCAGAATATCGCCCATGACCTCGGGCGTCGCTGTTGCCGTGAATGCCGCAACCACCGGCCGCTCCGGCAAACTGTCCACAAACGGCGCTACCGCCAGGTAGCTTGTCCGAAAATCATGCCCCCACTGCGATACACAGTGGGCCTCATCCACAGCCACGCAAGAGATCGGCAAATAGCCCATCTCCTCGCGGAACCAATCCAGCTCCAGTCGCTCAGGCGCGACATAGAGCAACTTCAGCTCACCGCGCTGCGCCGCGCGGATGCGATCATTCACTTCTTTGCCGCTCAGTGTACTATTAATATACGCGGCAGCAATTCCGGCGGTCGTCAACGCATCGACCTGGTCCTTCATCAATGAGATCAACGGGGAGACAACAAGTGTCAGTCCCGAATATAACAGGGCGGGGATCTGATAACAGATCGACTTACCGCCCCCGGTTGGCATAATGCCGAGCGTATCTTCACGTTCGAGCAGGCTGGCTACAATCTTTTTCTGTCCCTCACGGAAGTCGGGGTAGCCATAATATTTTTGCAGGAGACCCTGCGCTTCTTCAATAGTAGGTGTTTGCACACTCATGTAAAGACTCCTTACTTATCACCGGTGTTTCTCCACCAGCTTGGTCCGATCCGATTCTGACATCCGAAAGCGGCTCATATACCGCATCCTTGACAACAAAATGGCGTTCTCATGACTTGTCCGTCAAGCAAACGCCGCTCCCTTTAGTTTAACGGCCCAGCCCCGAATGAGCAACCGCGTTTTACTGTAAAACGTTTGAAGCTTCTTCATTAAAATAAAAACAACCGTCCTGCCCTAGTTGGACAAAACGATTGCATATAAACTTTGATTCACGAACCACACTCATCCCCCGCTAGTATACCTGTACCAATTCATCTGGTGAACCTACTACACCTTATAACTTCACTTTAATCTTTTAACGACTCTACCTCAGCCTCCGTCAAGCCACTAGCCTTGGTAATAACATCAACCTCAATACCAAGTGAAAGCATATTTCTTGCTATTTCAATCGCCTTTCTTTTTTCGCCTTCAACTAGCCCTTTTTCCAATCCTTTTTCCATTCCCTTTTCCGTAGCCCACTCAATCATGGAAGCTTCATCATGCAAATACTTCTGCCGCTCTTCATACAAACGACGCGCTTCCCGATCCTGACTCAAGAACTCCAGTGTATCCGTCGCCTTCTTCAAAGTAGGTTCATTCATTTGCAGCACCTCCCAATTGGATTTATCAGCACCTTTCAGGAACAAAAGCCAGTTGATCAGCCCGCCTTCCATCGGAACGGATTGATCGTCCAGCTTGGACAGCTCCATGAAATGCACTTCAAGATCATCACTAAGTTCAAGTCCGGTGTGGTCTTCCCTCAGATGAAAAACATTATGATAACGCTCATTTTCGATAAATGAGTAATTTAAAATATTAATAGTCACACACTTTTTCAGTTCCTTGTACGTTTGGCCTTCCTGCAACTGACTGGAATAACGCTTGCTCCAATAGTATAGGGTCCGCTTTTCGATATCGTATTTATTAAATAACTGCATCTCAATGTTAATCAATTTACCTTCAGCTGTTTTCGCCCAAATATCAAATATGGACTATTTATCCAGTGGAGCATCTTTATCAGTATACGGATTAAGGAGTACAATCTCCGTCAGCGGCTGTTCCCCCGATTCTGCAAACGTTCGGTTCAAGAACACCAGCAGGACATCTTTATTTTCCTCACTGCCAAAAATACGCTTGAAAACAAAATCGTTCCGAGGATCCGGCCCTGAATGCTCCACTCTCATCTTGATGCGTAATCTTCACTGCACCGCTCATCAGAAGTTCTACGCTGTATAGCCTTGTGAAATTTTCGTCAAATGACTTTCATTACACCATGACAGGAGATACACACGCGGTACGAAAAGCGTAAAAAGCCCCACTCACCGACTCTTTCGGTCAGGCGGGGCTGCTCTTGATCATTAACAACTTTCCTATCTATCGGACTTAAAACGTATGGTAGCATTATCATTTATCTATCATATCTATGATACCTCATAATCTTCTTCTGCTCGTCTCCCTACTTACGAGGTGACACTTCACCACGTTCTTCCCGCTCCTTCATCTCCTTGCGAACCATTACTTCGAGCTTCTGCCGATTGGCTAGCAATCCTGGATCATCGGGCAAAAACTCACGGGCTTTGGTGTTATGCATCAATGCCTGCTCCCAGTTGCCCAGATGGGCATAACAGAGGGATAAACGAGCATGTGGCAGCCAAGTACGACAGGCGACAGGTACCGGGCGCAGTCCTGGATCGCGGCTACTCACGTCTACCGCCTGCATATACCAGTAGATCGCGGAGACGGGTTCCTGCCGTTCATGGAAACAGGCAGCAATGGCGCAGCAGAAATCGGCATGTGGCAGATCATACCGGAACGACTGCAGCAATGCCCCCAGCTTGCGACCCGGCTTGCCAAGCCGTTCGTGGCATTCTGCCAGCTTTGCACAGGCAATCAGGCAATCCTCGCGGTAACCGCTTGGCTGCTCCAGCAGCTTCGCGTACCCGCGTGCCGCCGCCGCATACTGCTTGCGGTCATAACATTCACCTGCATAGTAGTATAGCAGGCGGCCGTGGGCTACGCCCTCTTCGGCGATCCATTTGCGCAGAATGCGCACGTTTCGCGCCGAATGATGTCCCGCTTCGCGGCGGTGCGTGACGGCAATGTCTGCCGTAATCACCTCGCCCCGCGGGAAGCTAAGCTGTTCGTGCAGCCGGCCATGCCAGCGGCACCCGGCACCCCGCTTGACCAGGCGAAGCCGTCGGTCCGTCACGAGCGGACTTCCCTCCGGCCCCTCGGCCAGCGTGTAGTTCAAGATCACAGCCGCCGTCTCCCCCTCGGACGGAAGCTGTTGCTTCAACACTGCAAGCTTCGCCCGTTCCGCGGGCAGCAGCACATCATCCGCATCAAGCCACAGGATATATTCCTGCGTGGCCTTGGCGAATGACTCATTCCGCGCTGCGGCAAAGTCATCCTTCCATTCATACGTGTAGACCTGGTTGGTGTACTGCGAAGCAATGTCCATCGTGCGATCTGATGAACCGGTATCCACAATGACGATCTCGTCGGCGATGCCATCAACCGAGTCCAGACAGCGCGCTATCGTGCGTTCCTCGTTCTTCACAATCATGCACAGACTGATGGTGATCACATTTTGAGCTCCTTCCTGTCGTACGCGTATTGCAAAATGTCATAAAGGGTTTGTTTTTCAATGGCCAGGTAAGGGTACTAAGCCACTCCAATTCCCTCTTCAAACTTGCAAGTAACTCGTAATCAAGGATTATCAGCGCTACCATTTCAAGCGACTGTTTTCCCCGCTCATTCTCCCAACTCTCAAAGTTCAATAAAGGATTCATTTCATTTCACTGTGGCTAACGAACTGAGGAAACGCTATTAGGTGTATTTCAGCCACTTGGAAAATGTAACGAATCTGACGCACGCTATTTCCGCATTTTAGGCAACCATTCGTCTTTTATCGCAGCTTTTAGATGAAATAGCATCGCTCAGATTCGTTACATTTCTCATCTCTTCTACATCATCGAAATAAGGCGTGTGAGATTCGTTAGAACGTAGAATAGCTCTAACTCTCCGTCACACTAAACAACAGTGAGGAATTGAGATTATCCAGTTAGGTGCTCTGATAATTGCTCTGGGAAGCTTGCATGGGAAACTTTCGAGACCAGCCCTTTGCTCTAAGCAGGAGCGCCCTGGTCTCCTTCATAACGAGAATCACAATAATGCCCCATAGCACCCTCCTATTCACATTTACTCAGGCAGGAGTTTTCCTCTCGTCATAAAATTTACGTTTAGGTTTACGTTTGCCTTTACAGTTACTCGTAACACAGTTGCAGTATCCCTACCTCTACCTTGCAGTT
Organism: Paenibacillus amylolyticus; assembly: GCF_050990605.1. GTDB lineage: Bacteria > Bacillota > Bacilli > Paenibacillales > Paenibacillaceae > Paenibacillus > Paenibacillus amylolyticus_H. Next base: position 1,533,738 of record NZ_CP158832.1, on the reverse strand, counting down.
ACTTGCAATACAGTTTCAGCGTCAGTGTCCTTGGGTTTGGGTTTGGCCCCTAATCCTCCCCTAGCCTTGCCGCTGTCCCTGCCCCTGTTCCCACCTTCACTGCTACCCTTCCCCACTCTCCTGACGGCGAAGCCGTTTCACCTGCTCCACCGCACTGTCCAGTGCCTTCTTGCGCTGTTTCATTACGCGAAGATGATTTTGCTCCACCTCGGCAAAATGCATATGATCCAGCTTCATCCACTCCAGCAGTTGATCCAAAGTCGGTGACATATGCAGTTGTGTTTTCCGCCGTTTGCGGGCCACGCAACATAGATATTTATGATGAACTTCGAGTTTCAAGACTTCAAAATATGGCATCAGGGTCATCGCCAGGCTTCCTGCATAGAAGGTCTGCTTGTGGTCATAGAACGGGTGATACCCATACGGCACGGTTACAACCAGCGTCCCCTCCTCTTGCAACAGGCGATGAATCTGGACCAACAATGTCTCCGGATGAGCAAAATGCTCCAGCACTTCTCCAAGCAGCACCGTGTCAAAAGTCGTTCTGACTTTCCATTGCGTAATATCCAGCATTCGAAAATCCACATTCTTCTGGACTGGCCGGGATTCTTTGGCAAGCTCAGCTTGCGCATACCGGATACTCTCTTCCTCCAGATCGATACCGGTGACACGAAATCCTTCTCTTGCTAGCAAAATAGAAGTAATTCCCTGACTGCACCCGACATCCAGAATACGTTTGCCAGTTGCCTCACGGCACATCCAGTGGATACGCGTCCTCGTCGCTTCATGAGAATCTTCCGAATTAATCTCGCCATAGTAGCGTTCACTTACACGATCATGATTTGCCATGGGCATCTCCCTGATCCTCGTTGGGATCGATCGCAGCTTCATGGTGAGTTGCGGCATTCTTGACTGCCACCTTCACTTCTTCTTGCCCTGACCCTTCTACTCGTTCCTGCTGCTCACGGACTTCCTTCACCTCATGCCGTACTGGCTGACCCAGCACCACAATATTTCCCCCGTGGCACCGGGCCGTTGCATTCCGTGTATCGAAGATCAGCTTCGCATGATCTGCCATCTCCTGATAATCGAATCCTGTATGATCCGTGGTGATGATCACCAGATCAGCTTCTGTCCACAATTCCGGTACAGCAGGCCGAGACTGGAGCATCGTACCGTCATCCTTGCGGAAGACAGGCACCATTGGATCGGTGAAAACCACATCTGCGCCCGCTGCACTCAGCAGCCGGAAGACATCCAGCGCTGGTGATTCACGCAGGTCATCAATGTCTTTTTTATAAGCCATACCCGCGAGTACAACACGTGCTCCCCGCATAGATATCCCCTTCTGCTCCAACAGCTCCGCGGCACGCTTCACCACTCTCTCTGGCATTTGCCGATTGGTTGCATCCGCCAGCTGGATGAATTGCAGCTCCGATCCCTGACGATTTGCAGCCCAGGACAGATAGATCGGATCGATTGGGATACAGTGCCCGCCGATGCCGGGGCCGGGATAGAATGGCATATAACCAAACGGCTTCGTTGCCGCCGCATTCAGCACTTCCCAGATGTTTACCCCCATCTGTTCACAGGCCGGGGTCAGCTCATTCACAAGGGCAATATTGACACTGCGAAATGTATTTTCGAACAGCTTTGCCGTCTCCGCTACCGTCGTTGAACTAACCGGAACAACTTCGTTAAGGAACGAGCCGTAGAACGATTTACCATAATTCAGACAATTGGGTGTGGAGCCGCCAATGATCTTCGGGGTATTTTTCACACCATAATGCACACTACCCGGATCTACCCGCTCTGGAGAATAACAGACGTAAAACTGTTCTCCAGCTTGCCAGCCGTTTGCCGCTTCAATCGGGTGTTTCACATGTTCTTCCGTCGTGCCCGGATAGGTCGTGCTTTCCAATATAACAAGACTGCCCTCCTGCAAATACGGAGTCATGCCATCCACCGCCGCCGAGATATACGAGATATCCGGTTGATGCTCGGCAGTCAGTGGGGTGGGCACACAGATTACAATAACATTGGCCTGTGCCACCGCTGCATAATCGGTGCTTGCCGTGAATAACCCAGCCTGCATCAGCGACTGCACAACATCATCTTCTATACCGATGACATACGAATTCCCGGCGTTCAGTTTGGCTACCTTGGAAGTATCGATGTCAATCCCGTGGACTTGATAACCGGCCTGTGCCATCTCTACAGCCATGGGTAAACCAACATAACCGAGACCGATGACAACAGCTTTAAGGGAGCGGTCATTAATATGTTGTATTAGGATACGTGGCTGTAACTCTTCATTTCCTTCCTGCTGGTTGTGCTGATGATTCTCTTCCATTCCTTCCACCTCCAAACGCTCCGCCTCCCTTCGGTGGGCGTGTCTGAAAACTCCGAACGAGTTTTCAGACACGCCCTAATCGATATAGCCGCCTGCACGCAAAAACCGGGCAATCGCTGGTTTGTTCATCATGGCACTGTCCGAGCGATACTCGGAGAAGTTCACACGAGGCAGACTGCTGTACTGATCCGTCAGGCTCTTGTCCTTGTGCTCAGGCAGGATCACATAATACTGCGCATCGTATTGGTACGTGCGCGGTGCTTCAAAGGGCGAGATTAACACTTCATGCAATTTCTCGCCTGGACGTATCCCTGTCACCTTATAATCGAAGGATGGACGACCTGCCTGTTCCAACATGACGGATGCAAGTTCCGTCATCTTGCAAGCTTTCATTTTCATCACAAAAGTCTCTCCGCCTACAGCCGCCTCAGCCGCCTTAAGCAGTAAATGTATGGCTTCGGTACGTGTCAGGAAAAAGCGGGTCATGCCTTTGTCCGTAATGGTCGGGCTTTTGCCTTCATCGATCTGACGACGGAACAGGGGCACGACACTACCACTGGTTCCAAGCACATTACCGCCGCGGATGCAGACAAATCGAGTACCTTCACTTAGCCAGTTGGCACGAATCATCATTTTTTCACCCAAGGCCTTTGTCATGCCATATACGTTAATCGGATCTACCGCCTTATCGGTGGACACATCAATGACTTTGGGAACCTGCATACGTATCGCAGCCCGAATAATATTCTGGGTACCGATCACATTGGTCTTGAACGCTTCATCCGGCTGGTCCTCGCAGACCGGAACATGCTTCAGCGCAGCCAGATGGAACAGCACATCCACACCTTTGCACGCATCCTCCACTGCTCGATAATCCCGGATATCCCCAATAACGAATCGCAGACGCGGGTCATGATTGAACTCTCGCTGCATCGCAATCTGGGCGTATTCATTACGTGACAGGAGGCGAATCTCGGCCGGGTCTTGCTCCAACAGCACCTCGGTCAGCTTTTGACCCCAGGAGCCTGTTCCTCCGGTAATTAGAATGGTTTGTCCTTGAATCATGGATGAATCCCTCCCTGATCAGATCATGAATTCGCGTAATACCTTTGCCATCTCATCCCGGCTTAGTCGGTCTTTGGGCGGTACTTTTTTGACTGAAGTATTGCTCGAATGGACGATATTCACGTAATTGCGCGGAGCCAGCAGCTCATGCGGCAGATCAATGACATTGCCATGCGTACCTCGGCCCGGCAGCTTCACCCGATACCCGGATGCGTACTCCGCTGTTTTATACAGGTAGACATAGAATTGCGGAGAACGATGAAACGCAGGCGCCATCTCGTTGTTCACGCTATCCCAGAGATAGCCGTTCTGGTTAATCAGAGCCATCGTCTGCGGCTGTGGCTGCACGTCATATAGCTGCTGTACAAAGGTCCGGTGATACAGGTCATCCGAATCCAGACGGGCAATATAGATGTGCTCCGCCCCTTCAGCAAATGCCAAAATCGCCCGCACACTCTCAATATGGGTTCCAAAACGAATGTTGGCAGGCAACGGCTCCTGTTCCGCGAGAATCTCCTGCATCACTTCTCCCGATTCCTTGGATAACTTCACTACCGTCAGGAAATCCTGATTCGTCTGAGCTTTAAGACAGTGCAATGTAAATGTGCGAAAAATGCTCATCCGCCGCTCCAGCCATTCTCTGGTCAATCGCTGCGGGTCAAGCCCATAATTGTTGAAGTTAATCTCAATAACCACTTTCCTGGACATAACATTCCTCCTCATGAACTCTGCCATCTTCTTTCAGCGGATACCGACCATTTTCATAGTTTCAACAGTCGTTTTCATACGAAACACAAGTTCCAGCTGTCTGGTAGTTGACAATCCATCCGGGTTTCGCTTGCCAATCCTGCCGACTCTATAAGGTATGAAAAGTTAATAGAAGCGGTACGGACGAATGCACTGATTTTCAACGAAATAGATTGATATACACCTGAAGATGGTGCCCTGCGGGTCGAACGTACATATCGTTACTCCAGCTGCAACATAGAATAGAGCAGTTCAATTTTCAAAGGGGGCAACCACTGAAATGGATTCAATCTATCTTGAAATGGATGGTGTGCTGGATCAGCTTGAAGCGGCGCTGGTTGAACAGCGTCCTCTCTCTCTTGTTCGAGTCGGTGATGGCGAGAATATCGTCATGTCTCAGGAAACCGTGTGGACTACGGAACAGGTCCTTCAGGAGCGTTGGGCCATTAAGGCCAATTTAGGGCAAAAAGGACTAAATCTTCCCAACCTGCAGCTACGGGATGAAGTCGCCGCTTCCTTGCAGCGGGCGGATATCGTCGGCGTTCTTCCCCGCGGTGACAGTACAATTAATGCTCCGGATTATCTCAAAAGACCCCTGACCGATATGGTGTTTGCACACTTTGGCATCTCTCCTCCGCTGACTTGTCATGCCTGTGTCAATCGGGAGCTGGCGCAGAACCCGCGTTTCTGGCAGATGCTTGCAGGCAAGCGTGTGCTTCTCGTTACCCGTGAGATTGAGGCACTGCGTTCCACGCTCGAACGTGAGCCGTATCATTTAAACATCGTGACCGCGCTGCCCTTCGACAGCTATGATCACATGCTGGAAACACTCGAGTGGATTCAGACGAATCAAGATACCTTTGATGTCGCCCTCTTCTCCTGCGGTGTCAACGCGGTTGTTCTTGCTGAGCGAACAGCCGCACTCGCCGGTAAAGTCGCCATCGACTTTGGTAAAGCCAACAACATCATTCTGAAAGGCCGTGCCAACTGATACACGCGGACACCTCCTTCCTTCCGATGAGTGAGCTACCTTGAAATGTAAGATGCTTGTATGGCAAAAACCCCCGGCTTCTTGAGCCGGGGGTTTCTTGCTGAGCGCTAGTCGAAACATATCGCGACATGGTCTTCTACTTCTGGTTTCTGGGGTATGAAGCGAACTCTGCCGTCAACATAAGCGATGACGAGCACTCTGCCTATTCATATTAAGTCTTCATAACTAGCCAGTGGCTGCAATACCGTATAACATCTCCGGCCCGGTTCTTACTGCTGTGGACACCCCCGAGATGAACGAAGTATACACACTTTCCAATGCTGGTGGTGCAAACAGATCCTGAGCTGTGAACGAATGGAATTCGGCACCTCCGTTCTGTCCAATCGTACCTTCAGCACGGTAGATGACATAGAAAGGATCATATAAAAAACCCCGCACAAGCTCTACAACAAAGGTATCTCCCAGTTCTCCCGTAACACCTACTGTCCCGTTCAACGTAATAATCGGATTCACGACACCCAGGGTCTGAAGACCAATGGTGCCGAATGCTGACGGGGATTCCGACAGAGACAAACCGGGCTGTCCTACCGTTCCCGAGTTCATCGAAGTTCTCATATCGAGAAACACGCCCATGAGTAACACCTCCAATGCTATGGGATACCCTATCCTATGAATCTCATTACTCTTATGATTGGATGTATAACAGATTGCGTGAACCTATTTTTATTTGTCGACTGTTAATGGTATATTGAACTGCATAACGAAAATGAACGGATCGTATGCACAAAGCGGTACAGGCTGTTCAGAAGGAGATTACTATTCATGAATAAACGCAAACGTCCAACAGGCAAAACATCGGCCTCGGCCAAGGGGAAATCTTATGCAGGTTCATCTTCAGCACGGTCCAGCAAGTCCAACTTCTCATCTGCCAAAACATCAGGTGCTTCCGCATCACGCCATACGGAGGAGAATAAGAAGCCGATAGCCGCGAAATCATTGGGTGTACCGAAGAAAGCTGGAGGCAACAAATCCAAAAATGCCAGCGCATCCAAACGCCCGGGCAATGCCTATTATCGCAAGCAGGAACCACCACGCCAGTACAAAGTAACCGAACCGGATGAACTGTTGAATTTCTTGCTGCAACATCTGAAATCAGGACGGAACGCGGTGAAGTCCATTCTGGGTCGTGGACAGGTGTCCGTGGATCAGAAGGTCGTAACCAAGTTTAATGAAGCGCTGACGCCAGGTCAGATTGTCTACATCCGCAAAGAAGGTGCAGTCGCTGCTCCATCCTTGACGGGGATTAACATTTTGCATGAAGACGATGATATCATTGTGATCCGCAAGGAAGCCGGACTGTTGTCCATTGCCGCTGACAAGACGGATGACCTGACGGCTTATCGCCAACTGACGGAGCATGTACGCCGCACCAATCCGCTCAACCGGATCTTTGTTGTCCATCGTCTGGATCGGGATACGTCGGGTGTAATGATGTTTGCCAAAAGTGAAGAGGTACAACAGAAGCTGCAAAACAACTGGAAGGAAAATGTGCAGGACCGTGTCTACGTTGCCCTTGTTGAAGGTGCAGTAGTCAAGGAAGAAGGCACCATCTCTTCCTGGTTGAAGGAAACCAAAACGCTGAAAATGTACTCCAGCTCTCGTCCGAATGATGGACAACACGCAATTACACATTACAAACGTCTGAAGTCGAACCGTGAGTTCTCCTTGCTGGAAGTGCGTCTGGAGACAGGTCGTAAAAATCAGATTCGTGTGCATATGGAGGATCTCGGACATCCGATTGCCGGGGACAGAAAATATGGTGCACGTACAAGAGATCTCGGCCGTCTCGGACTTCATGCACGTATACTCTCGTTTATTCATCCCACAACGAATGAGTTGATGTCATTCGAAACGGATATTCCGAAGCCATTCCTGTATCCGTTCCGTGCAGATACTCCACCTGCGAAATAACTGCATCTTTTGTGTGTGTCTATAGATAGTGTGTGTCTATAGAAAATATAGAAAATTCCACTGATCCATTGATCATGCCTGAAAGGAGGAACGGACACTGAAGAATCTGTTGATTACCGGTTACCGCGCACATGAATTGCAAATTTTCGGACAGAAGCATGAAGGTATTCCTTTTATCAAAAAAGCCATCTCTTCCCGCCTCACTCCCCTTGTCGAGGATGGTCTGGAATGGGTGCTGACGCCGGGACAATACGGTGTGGATCTGTGGGCCTGCGAAGTGGTGATTGATCTGAAGAAGATGCACCCGCATCTAAAGCTGTCAATCATCACTGCATTTCAGAACCCGGAGGAACAATGGAAAGAAGACAAGCAGGAGTATTACCGTTCCATCCTCTCCGGTGTGGACTATTACGGTGCGATTAGCAATCAACCTTATATCGGGCCGTGGCAGTTCACTGCCCGGGATGACCTGTTGCTGCGCAAAAGCGACGGTCTTCTGCTCGTCTATGACGAAGATGCCGGGGAAGGCAGTCCCCGTTTTGTGAAGGAAAAAGCCGTAAAGAAACAGCAGAACGAGGATTATACGATTATCAGTGTCACTTCAGAGGATATTCAATCCGTAGCTGAGGATGAGCGTATGAATCATATGGGAGACTTCGACGATTCTTCATTCTGATTCATTAGTTCGTCAGAGGTGCATAACATTTCGAATGACGTACTTATGTTTTTTTTTGAGGCAGGTTGGGTATAAGTAGTATTATAACTGCGATGATATGTCGTATGGGATAAGGGGAACTGCAACCATGACAATTACGCCAGAGCAGCGCCTTCAACTGCATGGATTTAACAACCTGACCAAGTCGCTGAGCTTCAACATGTACGATATTTGTTATACCAAGACCAAAGACGAACGCGAAGCTTACATTGAATATATTGATGAACAGTATAACGCCGCCCGGCTGAGTAAAATTCTGAACAACGTCTCTGATATCATCGGAGCCCATGTGTTGAATATCGCTCAGCAGGATTATGTGCCTCAAGGTGCAAGTGTGACAATGCTGGTCTCGGAAGGCCCAATTGTGGAAATCCCCGAGGAATCCCTCGATGAATCTCCCGGCCCTCTGCCAGATAACGTCGTTATGCAGCTGGATAAGAGCCATATTACTGTGCACACCTACCCTGAATTTCACCCCAGTGAAGGCATCAGTACCTTCCGTGCCGACATCGATGTCTCCACCTGCGGTGAGATCTCCCCGCTCAAGGCACTGAATTATCTGATCCACTCATTTGATACGGACATTATGACGATGGATTACCGGGTGCGTGGTTTCACGCGGGATACGAGCGGACGCAAGCTGTTCATTGACCATGAGATCGGCTCGATTCAGAATTATATTCCGGACGAGATCAAGAGCAGCTTTGACATGATTGACGTGAACGTCTATCAGGAGAATATTTTTCACACCAAATGTAAACTGAGGGAATTCGATCTCGACAATTATCTGTTTGGGTACACCAAGGATAAGCTCAGCAAGAAGGAACAACAGGAGATTACGGAGTGGCTGAAGCTGGAGATGGACGAGATCTATTACGGCAAAAATATTAATCGTCCCTCTTAAAGAGGTTGTTCAACGCTGATCCATATGGGTAAGATCTAAGACAAGATTTCATGAAGGCAGGGTTCTTCTTTTCGGGGGACCTCCGGCATGTGCTTGTCTTTTTCTTTGTTATGTTGACAGTATGCAACTTAATTTCTTATTATAGAAGTAACTGTATCAATCTACAGTGAAGGAGACTGAGCCCGTGATTGAAACGAATACGACAAGACGCAACGAATCACTGTTACAAGCGCTTACTGCACAGCACAATGCCATTACCAACAACATTGCCAATGCAGACACGCCCAACTACAAAAAGAAAACGGTAGAGTTTCAGGAAGAGCTGAGACGGATCGTTGAGAATGGCAAAACAGATCAGCTCGCCATGAAGCGGACTCATGACAAACACTTTCCTATCAGTGATCCCAATTCTTCCATCGTACAGTACCGAATTGTTGAGAACAACGAAACAACGATGAACAATAACAACAATAACGTTGATATTGACAAGGAAATGGCGAACCTCTCCGAGAATCAGCTTATGTATAACTACATGGTTGATCGGGTTAGTGGGCACTACAAAAAAATGAAAAATTTACTGAATGATTTGAAATAAAGTATGTACAGCAGCCCGCGATGGCTGCTTTTTTTTTTATCTCTTTTTCCCTGAGCGCCCCTTGTTTGATTCCATTTTTCGGTATCCTCTGCTGTTCGTAGTATAATGGGGAGAAGCGAATGATTTCATAATGAACAAAAGAGGTGCAACATGGCTCCACGTCATTTAAATGGTTTTCAAGGTTCCAAAGTCAGATTAGCGGCCCCATGCCCGGAAGATTGCATGCGTCTCTCCCGCTTCACAGATGATTATGAGTATTTGCGCAACATGGATACCGATATCGCGATCCCGTTAACGCCGGATGAGACAGGGTCCTCCTCTGTCCGCCGAGACAACGGATTTGAATTTGCACTACGCACACTGGAGGGTAACCGATTCATTGGGTTCACAGCCCTATACCGGATTGAATGGAACAATCGCTCCGCTCGACTGGCCATTGGTATCGGCGAAGAAAATGATCGAGGTAAAGGTTACGGCAGTGATGCCCTTGCTCTCATTCTTCGATATGGATTCCACGAATTGAACCTAAACCGGATTGCGCTGGAAGTCATCGAATACAATGAAGCCGCGAGACATGCGTACCTGAAAGCCGGATTCCGGGAAGAGGGGCGCCAGCGTTCTGCAGTTTTGCGGAATGGCCTGCATTACGACCTGATCTCGATGAGTATCCTTGCCGAAGAATGGTCTGCACAGTCTCAGCTTCCCTTGTCATTGCAGTCTACTCGCACTCCTCAATCTGGGGAAATGGACGCGAGTGGTTTCTCACAGCGTAATGGGAACGAACATGCTGCGTTGTCCTTGTCGGAATTAAGTTCTGTTCCAAAAGGTGAAGCTGACATCTCTCCTCGCATCGGCGTAGGCGCGGTCATCCTGAATGATCGGGGCGAAGTGCTTCTCGCTTGGCGAAACCGCCAGCCCGAGCAGCACACCTGGAGTATTCCTGGCGGGAAAGTAGATCCCTATGAATCATTGGAGACTGCCGTCATCCGTGAAATCAAGGAAGAAGTCAATCTGGATATCGCCATTGACCGTCTGCTCTGTACGGCGGAGACGATCCAGCCAGAGCAGAAGGAACATTGGATATCCGTGCTCTATTCCACCAAGGTGATAGGCGGTCATGCTCGTAATCTGGAAGAAGGCGGAGCTATCGGTGAGATCGGCTGGTTTCCGCTCCATGATCTGCCCTCTCCACTCGCTTGTTTTGCCGTACCTGGGCTGGAAGCTGTGAAGAAGCTGTATAAATGAATCCCTGTAAATTCTAATATCTCATCAGATGGAGGTATTCCTTTATGAATCATGCAGCACAAATTAATCAACTATTTCAGGCTGTACAGGCTGGAGATGTGGCCAACCTGCAATTATTGCTCGCTGCTCACCCGGAACTCACCAATATTGAAAATCAGGATGGGTTAACTCCGCTGGGATATGCCTCTCATTATGGACAAGCAGGAGCAGTTCGTCTCCTTCTGGTGCATGGAGCAGATGTTAACACCCTTTCTCATTCCAAAATTTCCTTTATTCCGTCCAATACTGCACTGCATGCCGCACTTGCCGGAGAACGCTCGCCAGAAGTTATCCAACTTTTACTCGAACATGGGGCATCCACGAGTATTCTGGACAGCGATGGACAATATGCGTTGCACTCTGCAGCATTTCATACGGATCAGATCGAACTTATCGAGATGTTAATCCAGCATGGTGCAGATCCAAATGCGCTAAACTCAGCGGGTCAGACCGCACTGGATATTTCACTTGAACGTGGTAACACGTCTACAGCTTCATGTCTGCGAGCAGCCGTGGCAGCACAGTAGCAACAATGATTAGATAACGTGAGCAATACCGCGAATAACCGTCAGGACTCTTTTTGGAGTACAAAGAGAAGGTCTGACGGTTATTTGTGTTGTCCTCTACGTTCTCGTGTAAATACTTCATTCAACTTTTATAGAAAACGCATTTTTTTTCAGAATATAAGAACCGTTTGACGCCTTAGACGGTCTAATACTCAACATATCCATGAAAGGAGGAGCCATGTGACCCCTATTCAGCTCACTATCGCCGCACAAAAAGGGGATGCCGAGGCTTTTGCAGCCTTAATGGATTTACATCAGAGCCAACTGTACCGTATCGCCTATGCCTACCTGCATAACGAAGGTGATGCGTTCGAAGCGATCCAGGAATCAACCTTCAGAGCGTTCCGTCAACTCAAAAAATTAAAAGAGCCCTCCTACTTTGGCACTTGGCTCATCCGCATTCTGCTCAACTACTGTGCAGACGAACGCAAACGCATAAGTCGGTTCAGTCCCGTCACCGAGATCCATGAATCCGGCAGTTGGGATCGTCCTGCGGACCCGGATCTTGCTGCCGCCGTCTCCACCCTTGACGGGGATTGCAAACCAATTATTATTCTGAGTTATTTCGAAGGTTTCTCTTTAACTGAAGTTGCTGATATTCTCGACATCCCGACCGGAACCGTGAAATCCCGCTTACACCGGGCACTCGGACAGCTTCGTATCCAACTTGAAACGAAAGGAGATGCATCCTCATGACGAATGAACAACAATCATTTGACGCATTGGAAGAACGGCTGAATGCTCGCAAGACGGAGTACGAAACCATGCCTGTACCAGATGCTGCCTATCAGGCTGTACAGTCCGGAATCCGCCGGGCTGCCCGTAAGCGCAAGTCCCGGCTGCGCTGGTATATGAGTTCCATCTCGGCAGCGGCCCTCATCCTGCTGTTTACCGGATGTATCCGTGTCTCTCCCGCTTTTGCTTCCTTCGTGGAGCAATTGCCTGGCATGGAAGGCATTGTGAGCATGATTCGCCAAGACAAGGGATTAATGATGGCGATTGATCAGTCCCTCTTGCAGAAGGTCGGTGTCACCGACGAGCATGATGGTACTTCCTTGACCGTTGAAGGCATTATCACAGACGAGTCACGTATGGTCATTTTTTACACGATGAAAGGCATGAAAGATCCGGAGAAGGGTGGATATGATATCGATTTGCTGGATGAGAACGGTAAAGATCTTCCTGTTGCCTTTAGTTATTTTTCACCTAGACCTGCTTCAGAACATGGCATTTATGAGGATAAAATCGATGTCTCATTTACAGAATCTTTACCGCCACAAGAGCTGACTATTATATTTAAAGAACGAGGTGAGGAAACAAATAACAAGTGGAAGGTCACCTTTCCAGTGGATCACAGCTTAACGAAAGACATGAAAAAAATCATTCCCGTAAACCAAACAATGACCGTGGATGGGCAGCGTATTCATGTAAAACAGGCCGTTCTATATCCCACTCGCCTTGTGCTTGACATCGAATATGATCGCAACAACACCAAAAAAATCTTCGGCATTCGTGATCTGCATTTGGTAGATGAGCAAGGCCGAGCATGGCGAACAGATTCATCTTCCATCTCGGGCTCTGGAAATTCCGTCTTTTTCGAAAGCATGTACTTTTCCACTCCGAAAAAACTGACTTTGCAAGGGTCTGGCCTTTCAGCCGTGGATAAGGATGAACTGGTTATCAGTATCGATCCAACATCAGGTGAAATCCAAGGTGGCCCATCAAGTTTGAAATTCTTGAAAAGTACCGCCCAGGGCAAAAATCTGATCCTCGAGTTTTCAATTGCAGACGCTCAAAATGCTACTTCAGGGCTATCATTTACCAATATCGAGGACAGTAAAGGGAACCCCTTCGACATTGATGAAGTAGGCTGGAGCCCTTCCGTCTTTGAAGCAAGAGTTGTCATCAAAAATGGGACCGCAGCCAAAGGAAATCTGACAATGGAGATATTCTCTTACCCTGATCAAATTCGTGCACCGTTTTCTATTGAAATTCCTGTGACTCCCTAAAGAAAATATAACAGCCATAATTGCAAGCCACATGAAGTGGTCTTGCACTATAATGTTAATATTAAACATCTATATTAAATCGATATGTTTATAGGAAAGGGTGTTTCCACAATGAATCAACGTTCTATCCGTTATCCGCAGCTACTCGCTCCGGGAGACATCATCGGTGTGGCAGCACCCTCCAGCGGTGTAGGTGAATCCCTGCACCATTATCTTGAGGAGAGCAAACGCAATATGGAGCGCCTTGGTTTTGGCGTGATGGAAAGCCCATCGCTCCGACAGAACATCAAATGTGTGAGTGCCTCCAAAGAGGAACGCGCCGAAGAGATGAATGAATTTTTCCGCAATCCCAATATTCAAGCGATTATCCCTCCATGGGGGGGAGAGTTCCTGATGGATATCCTGCCCCTGCTGGATTGGGAAGCTTTGAACACATTGCCGCCCAAATGGGTCATGGGTTATTCGGATATCAGCACCTTTTTATTCGCATACACCCTGCTCACCGGCACAGCGACAGTGCACGGCACCAATTATGTGGATTTAAGATCACACGCCCTTGATCCCGTAACTGCGCGCTGGATCGATGTATTACAGACCCCTTACGGCGGACAGATTACACAATCGTCTTCCACACATTATCAATCGGCATGGAAAATGGAACTGCCTGGATTTAACCTCGATACACCTTCGCGCTGGAAACAGCTCGGGTACTCGGAAGATGCTGATACCGCTGTGGCGTTCTCCGGTCGACTGATCGGTGGCTGTATGGATACCATCACCTGTATGATTGGCACCCCGTATGCACCCGTGCAATCGTTTTTGGATCAGTATTGTGCAGAAGAAGGAACCATCTGGTATCTGGAGAGCTGTGAGATGAGCGCAGGGGATGTTTACCGTCATCTGTGGCAGATGAGACAGGCTGGCTGGTTTGCAGGGGTAAAAGGCTTCATGTTTGGCAGACCTGCCGGTTATTCCGATACAGCGGATTTCAACTTCACTGATGCTCTCTCCTCTGCACTTGGAGATCTGGATGTTCCTGTACTGTATGACGTGGATCTTGGCCATATGCCGCCCCAGTTAACCTTTGTAAATGGAGCATTGGGCAAAGTCGCCTATGAACATGGACGCGGGAGCCTGGAGATGGCGTTTGTGTAATCACCCTTTGTAGGCAGATGCATACCTTGAAGTAAGAACTTATTTTGAGGAAGGGTTGTGCATCATGTCTGAATCCACATCCACGACATCCATGCGTGTCGTGTATCAAGCCAATCAACCGATGCTTCAATCCGTGCAAAGTGTGCGGAATATGCTTCATCATACAGCTCGCCAGCATATAGGCAAGAAGGTACACGTCCAGAATATCGATGGGCAAGTGTGGGAAGGTGTCATCATCAGTGCAGACCGGGGGATTTTGTATCTCCAGGTTACACCGATGCATGGATACCCTGAACCGCGCGCCTTGTTTGGACCAACGATTTTGCCGCTGGTGCTGTATGAATTGTTGGTTATCACACTGTTGATGTAGTGGTATTGTACTTCTATATCCGAACCTGTTCCAAGAAGCTTCGCTCCTGAGATTTTCAAGTCTTGGGAACGAAGCTTTTTGATGGTCTTGGGGATGGTGCGGTATGATTCCTTGGGAGCGTGTGAAATATGATACAATGGTGTCGCACCACCCCATATCTCATATGAAACGGAGCTTGATCCGGTTGGAATACATACGTCATAATTCATCACCCGTATCACAAGTCGAGACGGGTATGATTGGCAGCAACCCTACTGAACAATCCCGCGTGATTGCAATCTGTCTGCTCGCAGGCAAAATCATGCTGCAAAGCGGTGGTGAGACCTACCGTGTGGAAGATACGATGAAACGTATGGCGGCAGCCCTGGGTTTACCCCATTCGCACAGTTACGTTGTGCCGACAGGCATCTTCTTCTCTGTTGATGCAACCGAACCCGCCAAGCTGATTCGCATCTCCGAGCGTACGACGGATCTGGACAAGGTGTCCGAGGTGAATGCGGTCTCCCGTCGCATCGGACAAGGTGAGCTATCCGCTCAGGAAGCCCATGATCTGTTGGTACAGATCGAAGGTAAGCCCTCCTCCTATTCAACGGCTGTGCAGCTTACGGCCGCAGCATTATCCAGTGGTTGTTTTACCATTATGTTTGGCGGGGGCTGGAGCGACTTTCTTCCGGCGCTAATCTGCGGGGGCATAGGTTATACAGCCGTTATTGCCTTTCACCGGTTGGTACGGGTCAAATTCTTTGCCGAGCTTACGGCGTCCTTTGTTATTGGCTTACTCGCTTTTCTCCTGATCTATATGGGAGTGGGTCATGAACGGGACAAAATCATCATTGGTTCGGTTATGCCGCTGGTTCCGGGGCTGCTGATTACCAATGCTGTACGCGACCTGATGGCCGGGCATCTCGTATCCGGATTATCCAAGGGAGCTGAGGCATTTCTGACTGCTTTTGCCATAGGTACCGGCATTGCAGTTGTATTTTCACTTTTTATGTAAGACGGAGGAATGCAGGATATGCTCCATTTTCTTGAACAAGCCTTGACCAGTTTTGTCGCTTCAGCCGCGTTTGGGATCATCTTCAACGCACCACGGCGCATGCTGCTCCACGGTGGATTTGTTGGCATGATCGGCTGGATCATCTATATCGTGCTTGAATATGCAGCGGATGCGGTTCCTGCTACACTTGCAGCGACCATAGCCGTAGGTGTCATCAGCCAGGTATTCTCTCGCATGTTTCGTGCACCCGTCATTATCTTCAGCGTCGCAGGCATCATTCCTCTCGTTCCTGGGGGACTTGCGTATAATGCGATGCGAAGTTTTGTGCAAAATGACTACAGTGCCGCCATGGAGATGGCCGCCAAGGCACTCATGTTATCCGGCGCTATTGCCGTTGGCCTCGTGTTATCCGAGGTATTGAACCAGATGATACGCCGAATTCCCGCCTCACTTCGGGGAAAATCATCATCGAAATGATTATTTTTCATATATTTAACACACGTAAGGCCCGTTAGCACACAGGATGAGCTCTTGTATGCCAGCGGGCCTTACGTATCACTTTTTTTAATCTAATCTTTTTACTTCACAAATGTATTCTTCACACGTACCGACCTCAGGAAATATGGAATGAAGATACAGCACGTCAGAATGGATCGTACGATCAGCTGAAAAGCCGGAGTTGCATCAAGCACATGCTGTTCTCTTGGGATTTCATTGCGCGCAATCAGAATCCACGTCACGATGCTTATGATCACATTCATCAAGTACATCATGATCATCATACGTGGAAACTGTCTCTTCCGTTTATATAAAAGAATGAGATTCACGATAACAATCAGCATTAAAATGGCACTGCTTATGAATCCAAACCACAGGAGTGGAAGGATCATCTCCGTGTAAATCTGAGGATCGACACCACGGCCTTCTTCCCATCTGGCAGGGTCCATGATGACATTCACCTGCGATACATCCGAGATGAGAAACACCAGCGCAAGCCAAAGACTAATCTGGATCAAAATAAGCCATCCGCCCAAGCCGGAGATACCAGGCCGTTCCGGTCTGATACCGGTTTTGGGTTGCAGCGAGTTCATATCCGTATCTGTATCCGAGTCACTGTATCTACCTTCCATTTCATCCTCCTTTTACACTAGATAAAAAAACATATTATACATTAAAATCTGGATTCTGTGTATTTTAGAGGATGACGGAGCATCTGGCCTATGATCTCCTTGATCTCCTCGCTTAGACGTTTATCGCATCGCACGTTTCATCACCGTTGCAAACAAATCCGCTGCAACACCACTTCCTGACCTCATATAATGTTCTGCATCCGTATGATCAAATCCCATCCAGACCGCTGCAGTCCAGTTACTCGTATAGCCCACAAACCACAGATCCCGATTGGCTTCCCTTCCCACTCCAGGTAATGCAGCCTGTGTTGTTCCTGTTTTACCCGCTACCTTGTGTTGACCTAACTGTGCACGGCTTCCTGTTCCCTGACTGACTACATGTTGCAGCATTCTGGTCGTGTCATTCGCCGTGCCAGAGGAGATTACCTGCTTATTTTCCGACTTATGAGCATATATGGTTCGTCCACGAGAATCTGTAATCTGGCGTATCAGATGGGCTGTGTTCAGCTTGCCGTTATTCGCAAACACGGTATAGGCCTGTGCCATCTTCATGGGTGACACCCCCTGGTGCACACCTCCCAAGGCAATCGAGAGGTTTAGATCTTCTTTCCCCAGTTCAATACCGAGCCGTGCGGCAAATTGATGTGCATCGTTTAGCCCTGTCTCATGAAGCAGCCATACGGCTGGGGCATTGATGGACTTTTGCAGGGCCTGGGACATGGATATTGAACCACTGTAACGCCCACCCAGGTTGCTGGGTTGATAGTTGCCATAACTCATGCGTTTATCCGGCAGTATGCTCTCTGGCTTGAACTTCCCCGACTCCAACGCAGGGCCATATGCAATAATCGGTTTAAAAGATGAGCCTGGCTGCCGTGCATCCATAATTGCTCGGTTGATCCCCCCTTCTAAGGGATTACGTCCACCCATCATCCCTTTCACTTCACCGTTATGCTGATCGATAATAACCATACTTGCCTGGACCTGCTCATCTTGACGATCATCGGGGAATCGGGTGGTGTCTGCAAATGTTTCCTCCATCGCAAGTTGCGCCTGTTGGTATAACCCGGTTTGAATAACCCAGCCTGCCGATTGAATCTCTGTTTCACTTCTGCCTGTGAGCTGAGAAGCCTCCTGAATTACAGCATCCACGGCAGAGACATATCCAGGCTCGCTGAGGCCTACTGAAGTTGATGCATTTAACATCGTTTCAGGCGGCGTGTAATCGACGCTGCGGGCTTCTAGCATCTGCTTTCGCGTAATTAGCCCCTGTTCATGCATGAGTCCAAGGATAACGGCACGTCTTTGTTTGGAAAGTTCAGGATGATCTACTGGATTGTATAGAGATGGACCTTTGGGCATTCCAGCCAATGTAGCCATCTGCCATAGTTCCAACTGGTGCATATCTTTAATTCCAAAATACCGCCAGGCTGCCGCTTTTACACCATACTGCTGGCGTCCCATGTAGATCTGATTCAGATACATTTCCAGAATTTCATCCTTGCTGTACTTCTTCTCCAGGGCCATCGCAATAGCTATCTCATTCACCTTTCGACTCAACGTTTTATCCCCATTCAAATACAAATTCCTTGCCAGTTGCTGCGTGATGGAGCTTCCTCCCTGACTCAGATTCATATGTATAATGTCTTGCACGATGGCTCTGCCGAGTCCGATGACATCCAGTCCATCATGATTGTAGAAACGTCGATCTTCTGTAGCCAAAAAAGCCATCTTTAACAAATCCGGCATAGCGTTCAGGTCGGCATATTCGGAATACCCTTTGGTCTGCGTGTGCAACCTCTAAATTTCGGTCCCCTCTGCATTCGTAATAATGGTTGAAGAGACCACCTGCATGGCCTCTGGACGATTGCGAAGCATTCCCTCTCCATAAGTCATCAGATAGATATAGAAACAGGTCAACATCAAAACTACAACCACTGCGGCATCAAAAACATAATACATCCATCGCTTGCCCCTGTGCTTCAACATTCAGTCTCCTTTTCTTCTGCAATATGTTGCTGAAGTCCGGGTTGCTCATGCTTAATAAATGCTCCCTCTATCTCTCTTCTCTCCTGTTTCGTTTCTGATCTGCTCAGCCCTTCCTCATGCAGGAGAATAACAATCCTATTCAGATTGGCAGCAATTTGTCGTAGTTCACCACTACTTAGAACATCTATTCTTCCAGGATTGTGGCCCAATGCAAGTTCGGCTGTTCCGCGCGCAAGTTCATTAAGATCTTCTGCAATCTTCTGGGATCGAATCCAGAAAAAGATCGCGAACACAGCTCCACCAATGAAGATAAAGATCGGCTTTGTTCCGATATGGTTGATTCCCCAGTTCATCATACGCGTTATCCATGCTGCATCTGGAAGGATGTGATTGTGGGCAAACCGCAGCACGTGATAAACGACAAAAAGGAGCGCTGCGCTCAGTAACGCGCTTGCTCCTCCAATGTATATGTATCTTAGTCTTACTGTACTGAATTGAGACTTCATATTCGGTATCCTCCCTATACAATAATATGGTAATAGAGGTAGAATACCGAATATTTCTTAATGAGATAGTGCTTAACTTCTTACCAAAATCTTAATTATTATTCCTCTGAGTAACTACTTGGTGAAGCAGCAGTTACAGGGAAACGGGTAACTAAATCCGTTCTGCCATTTTCACTGTAAGCAACGATACTTCCTCGATGTAATTCAATCATCGATTTGGCAATCGCCAGGCCGAGACCGGTACCTCCCGTATCGCGGGAGCGGGACTTATCTACCCGATAGAATCGATCAAATAGATGTGGCAGATCTTGTGCCGGAATCGGTTCACCATAATTACTGATGCGGACTACAGCCTCTTCACCTTCAAGGGCTAGCTCAATCTCCATTAGTTTACCTTGCGAACCATACCGAATGGCATTACTGAACAGATTCTCATATGCTCGTACAAGCTCCCCCGGAGCAGCCTGTATCCATAGTGGATCTTGCCCGCCGATGATCTTGTAGGTCATGCCAGCATCCTCCAGCATGGGAGCAAACTCTTCAGCCAGCTGCATCAGAAACGAATTCAGGTTCAACGCTTGCAGAGATAACGGAAGACTCCCGCCACTCACACGCGTATATTCGAACAAGTCATCGATTAACTTGCGAAGGGTCAAGGATTTCTCATAGGCAATGCTAACGTAATAGCGCATCTCAATCTCATCCTGGTACCGATCCTTCTCGATGTACTCCAGAAATCCCAGAATAGAAGTGAGTGGTGTTCTCAGATCATGTGATATACCCGTAATCAGATCATTTTTGGCAGCA
The DNA here is from genome assembly GCF_050990605.1 of Paenibacillus amylolyticus. GTDB lineage: Bacteria > Bacillota > Bacilli > Paenibacillales > Paenibacillaceae > Paenibacillus > Paenibacillus amylolyticus_H. Next base: position 1,513,584 of record NZ_CP158832.1, on the reverse strand, counting down.
ACTGCATTACGTTCTTCCTGAAGCGACAATTGCAATTGTTCAGCCATCTGATTAATGCTTGCAGCAACCACTCCGAATTCATCCGAGGTCTTCACTTCGATGCGATGGGACAACTCTCCTTTGGCAACTTCCTGAATTCCTGCCGTTATTTCATCCAGAACCCGCATCACCTTGCGAGAGAACAGGAAAAAAAACAGCACAAAACCCAGCACGCCTACCACAATCATCAAAGGCACCGAACCGATATTATTCACCAACCACCTGATCCCTTGGGCCGGAATAGAATAATCCGGATACGTCTGAGCTTCCAGGATGGTCTGCCCCACCTGACTGCCCCCGTACAAAATAACTGCAGTTAATATGCCACTCAGCAGAAATGCATAGATAAATTTCCATCGGACCGTATTAATCAGCTTTGAATTCATAGTTGGAACTCCCTGCCTGTGTGTGTTCATGTCACATGACATCCTGTCGATGTACATGTTTATTGCGGTTTGATCATTTTATAACCAACACCCCATACGGTCTGAATGAACTTGGGATGTTTGCTGTCGAGTTCAATTTTCTCACGAATCTTGCGAATATGCACCATGACGGTATTGTTCGACTCCATGAATTCTTCTTTCCAGACCTGACGATAGATCTGTTCCATACTGAGTACTGAACCTTGATGACGAGCCAGTAGTTCAAGAACAGCAAATTCACGCGGAGTCAGACGAACCGGCTGCTCATCCACCCAAACTTCATGTGTATCGGTATTAATGACCAGATCATCAATAACCCACTCGTGCTCTTTGTTCTCCCGACCTTCATTGAAGGTGTGGTACCTTCGCAGCTGGGATTTCGCCCGTGCAACCAGTTCAAGCGGGTTAAACGGCTTGGTCACATAATCATCAGCACCGATGCTTAGCCCTGTAATTTTATCCATATCCATACTTTTGGCGGACAGCATAATGATCGGCATTTTCTGCTCTTCCCGAATTTTCATACAAGCTTCGATTCCGTCCATATTTGGCATCATAACATCGAGAATAATGAGATCGATCGACTCTTTTTTCAATTGTTCCAGCGCTTCAAGACCATCATTCGCAGTGAGAATCCGATAACCCTCGTTACCAAAATAAATTTCCATCAGTTTAATAATCTCCTGCTCATCATCCACAAGCAGAATGGTTGCTGGCTGTGCCACGGCATTATTCCTTTCCCTTCCATAATTCCTTACCTGTTCAAAGTATACCACCGAGGGATGAAACTACGAAAATCATCGTGATCTTCACGGACACGCTCGATCCTGGTCATCATCTCATGCGTCTCTTCCGGCTTCACCTGCTGAATCCATACCACAGAAGACACCAGCGCCATAGCCGTATACAGTGAATATAATCTCCAGAATAACTCATCCGGTTCATTGCCATCGAAATATCCCTGAATCTGACCTATGGAATATGGAATACTTATCTCTGAAGCAAACAAACCCAGCTTCAAAAATTCATGAATGGGATCACCTTGATCATAACGATTAAAATCAATTACTCCTGCCAGCTTATCCTGCTTAACGACAAGATTGCTCGGGTGGAAGTCATCATGCTGAAATCCATCTGGACGATTTCTCATCCAAACGAGATGGTCTGCAATAAAAGTTAGAATAGCATGATCCTCTTTCATCACGATCGGGCACTGTTTATAGCGCTCCACGTAACGTTGATGCTTTGTGCTCTTGCGTATGTACCATGATTCGGTCTGTTCCTCCATCGGCAACTGGTGAATCAGCTGTAGCTGCGCTCCTGCTTCCAAGCCAACCACCCACTGCTGCTGTTCATTCAGCTGCGGCAGTCTCTCAGACGCATCTTCGCCTTCAATGTAGCTAAGAATCATATAACCGTTCTTCTCATCCAATCTACCTGTGCCGAACGTTGCTGGACATAGTACACCTAATTGTTGCATGCTCTTCAAGCATTGATATTCCTTTTGCTTCGTCCATTCCTCAGCAACATCATATACCCTCACCAAAACATTCCCTTGGCCAGGGACAAACATTTTGAATTTGGCATCCGCTGAATACCCCTTCATAACGGGTTCAATTCGTGTAGCCTGACCAAGTTCAGGAATCTGTTTTAACCTGTCAATCAACATATTGTTCATCGATGCATTCCATGTATTATGTCGTTCCATGCCAGAATCCTCCGTTATTTCACGTATAACGTGCAGTATCGTCGGTCTATTTCCACTTTAACCCATGATGTTTCCTGTAACATGCTTATATGTATTCTATCCGTTTCTATTTAAAAAGTACTGATTCCGGTTCTTTGCCCGTCAGGGTCAGCATCGTATACAATTGTCCTCTGTGATGATACACATGCCCCATGATCTCAAGTAACCACTCCAGCCGACTATAGGATGCCCCCCAGTATGAATCCGTCACATGCAGTAACTCTTCCGTGTTAAACTGCCTGTACCGCTGGTATAGATACATCTGATTATCGATCAGAGCCTGCTTGATCTCACGGAGCGAATGCACCTGATTCTCTGCATAGAATTGAGCCATCTCTTTCTCCGATGCACCTTCGGAAATATAAACATCCGCTCGGCAGATCACAGACAGATGGGCTAGTAATTCTCCAACTGGTCGTTTACCTTCAATTGGAGTCAAAGCCAAATCTTCTTCCGACAACTGATCACATATATCAATTAACGATGTTACAGCCACGTCAATATGTTTGAACGCAGATTGAATCAACAGATACACTTCCTTTTTATCCCATTATACAGAACATATGATCGGTAATCAACCAAGATATCCCTCCCTAATATATAAACAAGTTATACCCCAAATTTATCAATCTACGAACAAAAAAAGTCCTTCCTCCTTCATATAGACGGGATTCAGGACATTTTGTTGCCTATATGAGTTCAAATCTTTGTTCAACTTGAGTATAACGAACAATACGTATGCTCGAACCGTCCAGCCTCCAAGTCAGACTTACGAATGAAAAATTGCAGTTCCCCGCAATCCCACCATTGGAAACCAATAGCATCATGTGTATCTATCTTCAACAGTAGCAACGTATCGGATAGTTCCTGCCATGTCCGATGCTCATCACCGCCGTAATGCTTGGTCAGCTTCTTCTCACATTCCTGCTCATTATTATTGTACTCTTCTCCAAGTGCGATCTGTAACAAGGCACGATGCTCGGCATCCGGATGCTGCCCGTCAGGATATCCAAACATACCACCCCAATTCAGCGTACTCGGATGATTCCAGCTCGACTCGAATTCAAGGTATCGGTCATACAGACTCACTTCCGCTTCGGCCTCATCGGTCTCAAGCTGAGGCGGCGAGAGCTCATTCAGCGCGTTGGCGTCTATATAAGCATATGTAGGAAACTCAAGATTAGGCAGCACGGTCACCGAATGTGCAACAAACGGAGCTCCGTCCAGCGCGGTATCCCCTTCAGGCTCTCGCCTTATTAAATGATGAGAACTCGGCTCAAAAATCACACGATGTTCAATGGGACAAGCAGATTCATCCGTGCCAACGAAAAAGTATAACATTCCACGTTCAGACAAAGTCCCGCGCCCATCATTCGGCGTATACGGCGACAAATCCACCATGTTTAACTGGGCCAGGAAAGTCATTGGAACTCCTTCTTGTGTTACGGGCCATTCCATCCGACTCGGCAAATCCGGATGTCCACCCACACGTGAGTTTCCTGTCCTGCGATATTCGTCCAGTGTGGATACATCGAGGCGAATTCCCCAGCGGCTTGAGGACAACAGCAGATCGGCAGCAACTCCCAAACCATATTCCTCAAGAGTTTTACGGGCTTTTCTGGTCAGACGTTCACATTGTTCTGGCTTAATCATATAGATCCTCCCCTTTTGACAATACACCTATGCTGAGACATATTCAGGTTCACACCTGTATATTCTTCCGCCCAGACGTCTTTCCCTGCTTCTATATAAATTGAACTTAAGAATATTTTACACTTACCACTCCGATGACAGAACAACCTTCCGATCGCTGTTATCCCCAGAATTTTTTAGATTCACCTTTGCAAAGGTAAAAATCTGGGGATAGCGTATGCTTCTGATGTAGCTTTCTTGCAGAAAGCTTGTAGGCGAACTCTTCGCTTCTTCAGGTTCTTTCTGTCCTCTACGTTCTCCTGTAAATATGTAGCTCAATTTGTATAGAAAAAAGAGACTGACATTCCTTGTCAGTCTACTTCCTTAATTCTATATGCCATTTAGCGATTTGGATCAGAAGACTTTTCCTGGTAAGCACGCATATGCTCCTCACCGTCCAGGAATTCATGGGCCTGATGGGCTGCCATCACCCCATGATAGCTGATATCCAGACCCAGATCCTCCTCTTCTTCTGTCGATCGTACAGGCACGATTTTGCCAATCAACTTTAACCCGATCCAGGTCATGGCGAATCCCCAGATGACCAGAACTGTAAGGCCAAGTGCCTGAACACCCAGCAACCTCCAGCCGCCGCCCATGAATAATCCACCATCCGTGGCAAACAGACCTACAGCAATCGTGCCCCACATTCCGGATGCAGCATGTACCGGGAAAGCACCAACTGGATCATCAATCTGCCGACGGTCCAGCCAGTTGGTTGCAGCCATCATCAATAAGCCGGATACGGCCCCAATGAATATCGCTGCTACATCACCAACAAATGCACAGCCTGCCGTAATGCCGACCAGTCCCGCAAGCGAACCGTTAATGACCGATGGTGCATCTGAACGATTGAAGCGGAATAACGTGTACAGCAAGGTAACTGCACCACCCGAAGCCGCGGATAACATCGTAACAATCGCAATGTGACCAATTCTTACATCCGTCGCGCTGAGTGTACTACCAGCATTGAAGCCAAACCACCCGAACCATAACAGAAATGCACCTACAGATGCCAGTGGCAGATTGCTCGGGAGTGCAATGGCACTTACGCCAAGTGGCGTGTATTTGCCTTTACGTGGACCAATGATAATCGCAGCAGCCAGTGCCGAGAATCCACCGAGTGCATGGATGACAGCAGAACCGGCAAAGTCCTGCATCCCCAGCTGACTAAGCCAACCGCCACCCCATGCCCAATGTCCGCCAATTGGATAGATGATCGCCGTCATTAATATGATATACAACAGGTAGGCACGGAAGTTGATGCGCTCGGCTACCGCTCCTGAAACGATGGAAATAACGGCAATGGTAAAGGCAGCTTGGAACAACCAGAATGTCTCCAGAGACACCGGTACGTCCAGGTGAGACAAATCCCCATTCAGGAAAAATCCCGTTACTCCCGCAAAACCGCCAACGTCCGAACCATACATCAGTCCAAAACCGATGGCATAGAACAGCAACGTTCCAATCGTAATGTCCGCAAAAACCTTCATAATAATATTCACACTATTTTTATAACGCACAAAGCCAGCCTCGAGCAGGGCGAATCCACCCTCCATCAATAAAATCATCGCTGCACTCAGTACGACCCAGACCGTATCGATCCCGGTGCTTAACGTCTCCAAAGTCATGTTTGTACATCCTCCGTTTCACTAAGCTGTCTGAGCTCACGGATTGTATCGGGCGCAAGCTCAATCTCGTCCCGCTCAATGCTGTCCGGATGCTTAATTCGTTCTGAGATCTGATCCAATTCACGTATGCGTCTGCGAATCTGTTCCATCTTGCGAAAACGTTCCTTCACCTGCACCATATACTCCACCGCCTGATGATGGGATGCAGGGCGTCCCGCAAACCATTTGCGTACGGGCGACAACGATTGATAAGCAACCTCTTCCGCTCGTCGCTTCTGTTCGAACTGTTCGATCTTCTGCTTGAGCGTTTGGATCTCATTTTCTTTTTTGACCTTCAGCCGTTCGATAAGGTACAATAAATCGGACGATGATATTTGCAATGCTGTATGGTGATACACCTCGTCGATTACTAACATATCATGTCAGGACTCCTTACATATCAAGTTACTTGTACCGATTATAGTTTGCCGGGGTCTGCCCGTCAATCTTTTTTTGGACTTGGGATGGATTTAAATGAACCGTTCATAGAGAACGGCTTTTTTTATTTGGCTCAGATTACATCTAACAAGGCTGATCTTGTCTAAGGTTCGCATTCACTCTTTCCGTTCTCAATGCTTATAGAATAAGCATCCACATTTTGGGTAATGAACATACACAGACTACCCACATCATAGAACCCGTATATAAGGAGAGGATTGCACAATGTTTACTCGTAATGACGATATACGCAACCAAATCTGGGAAGCAGTCTCGGGACTCGAAGAAGAACAATTGAACCGAAAACCTTCACCCAAACAGTGGAGTATTATGCAAGTACTACGTCATCTGAATCTGATGGAAAATGTAATTGGAAAGCAAGCCCGCCTTGCACTCGAAAAGGAACAGGTGGTGTCTGTGGACAAAAAACCATATGAACTATCGTTGGACCGCAGCCGCTCCGTCGAGGCACCCCCCCATCTTCAGCCTCCAGCAGCGCCTGAAGCACTCGCAGACGTACGCAGTGATCTGGACGAATCTCACCAAGCGTTAAATAATTTTGCTTTGGATCATGATCCTGACCTGCTGCGCAGCAAGTCCTTTCCTCATCCCGTATTCGGTGAGATGGATCTTACCCAATGGATTGACTTTGCAAGTTATCATGAGGAACGTCATCTGGGACAGATTCTAGATATCAAACAGCAGCTTGGCGTATAAGAACAGCCTACACTTTCACATAGCGAAATACTGGCACGACAAAAAACCTCCAATCCTATAACCTGGGTTGGAGGTTTTCAATGTTACTTCCTACGAATAAGAACAACACTTATATTTTTTTGCCCAAAATTGCCAGATCTCTATTCACACCATCCAGCACGGCCACTTCGGGATAATATCCCCACTGTTCAAAACCATGCTTGCGCAATAACCCCAGACTCGGTTCGTTATGCCCAAAGACAAATCCGAGAATGGTCGTAATTCCAAGTGCAGGACACGCCGCAAATACCGTTTCGAGCAAACGTCCACCAGCCCCAATTCCGCGGCATTGCTGATCCACGTATACACTGACTTCCACCGTTCCGTTATACGCAGGGCGTCCATAGAACGAGCTGAGACTTGCCCAAGCTACCACCTGTCCTGCTTGCTTCATCACCCAAAGAGGACGATGATCCGGTGAATGTTCCTCGAACCACGGGACACGTTGCTCTACTGTCACCGGCTCCAAATCCGCTGTTGCCATACGGCTCTCAATAGTAGAATTATAAATTTCTACAATCCTCGGCAAGTCCTCCAGGCGCGCATATTCAATCTGCACATCTTCCAGTTTCATCGCTACTCCTCCATCATTTCAGATCGTTCTCTTATCATAGAGGATATTATAATGGAAAATAGAAGCCTTCGTCATCCCTAACATTCTGACAGAGAATTACTCTGCCAGTCCTTGAATTGTGTTCCCACGAGTTAACTGTTGACTCTGGTCAGCCCAGCGAATGTTCATCGAGCGAGATGTGAACAGATCGGGGCCGTCCGATACCTGGAAATGCAGATGGGCTTCACTGGAGTTACCCGAATTACCAAGCTCACCGATGAGGTCCCCCTGCTTGAGCTTATCTCCTTTTTTGACCGAAACACTACCTTTCTTGATATGTGCTGTAATGCTGTATTCACCGTTGCCATGGTCAATAACTACATAGTTACCCGCCGGCTCTTCCGGATTCATCACACCCGGTACATTGTCCGGAATATCGTTCTTGATTTCGACGACCGTTCCATCCGCAGCAGCATAGAGTGGTTCACCAAAAGCATGGTAGTTTTCATTTTCCTTAGCATCACCATGATAACTTGATTGTTCTTTTGTCCGAATGATATCCAGTGCATAGCGCTGTGTTTCATGCTCATAATGATAGTTCGACATCACATCGTTACCTCCCCAGAACACATACCATTCACCCTTTAAAGGGAAATGGAATTCGGTTTTGGTGAACTTTTGATCTGTATCCTCATGCGTTTCCAGCGGCTGGATCAACAGACCATCAATCTGATTGGCCTCGGTAAAATAGACTCGAATCCCTTTTGTCCCTGTTTGATCCTTCCAGGCGAACTCGGTCAGATTGTTCATCTCAGCTGCGAACACTTGATCCAGGGATGTTACTCCCTCCAGGAACTCGTCAGCAGACGTTTTAAGCTTTTCAAGTGTGATCGCTTCCTTCATTTGAGGACCCAACTGACGGTATATATCTTCACTGGAACCCTTCATAAGGGTATCAACAAAATTGTCGGGTGTAACCATTGCAGCTCCTTCTGGAGCGGAATTCTGTTCCTGATGAATGTTCTCACCCTCTTTATTTGTATTTGACGTCTGTTCGGCCGACTGCTTTTCCCCTTGTTCGGATGTAATCGAGTTATCGTTACCGCAAGCAGACAATATCACGCAAGCTCCAAGGGTAATCGCAAGCACCTTCCAGCCCTTCCTATGCCTAAATATCTGCTGTGTATGTTGCTCTGATTTCAGATGACCTTCCCTGTTCATTTTCAACATCCCTTCTATTAATCGTTATACTTTCCAGTTAAGTGTACAGAATGAGTCTTATCCTTCGTCTAACCCCAACTTACCAGTAGTTAAACTCGTCTTACCCTTTAACGATTCATAATTAAGACTCCGTTAAGATAGCTTGTACGCTATACAGCCCTCTTGGATGGTATGATTAGCAATAAACACAACGGAAGGATCAGGAGGTCTTTTTCTAACTATGGATAACGTCTCATTACTGCTTGTGGATGATGAACAGGCTATTCTGCATATGCTCAAAACCGTTCTGCTCAAAGAGCAGTTTCTCGATATTGATACTGTTACAACAGGCGAAGCTGCCATTGAGGCCTGCAACAACAAAACGTACCATTGTATCGTGCTCGATATCATGCTTCCTGGCAAAAGCGGGCTGGAAATCTGTCCTTTTCTACGGCAGGTCACCGATGCGCCCATCCTGTTTCTGACGGCCAAAACAACCGATTATGACAAATTAACGGGATTCGCCGTTGGTGGCGATGATTATGTCTCCAAACCCTTCAATCCGCTGGAAGTCGTGGCTCGAATTAAATCATTGCTGAAGCGTTATTTACCTTCTAAAACCGTAGCGATCTCGGATCACGTACCATCTAACGTAAATACGTCATCTCGCAGCACATCGGAAGGCGTGTACGATTTTGGACGATTCCAGGTACTGGAGTGGGCTGGTGAACTTCGTGTTGAAGGTGAGTCCGTACCCTGTCCGGCACTTGTGTTTCAACTGCTTCTCTTTTTCTGCAAGCATCCCAATCGTATCTTTACCAAATCAGATCTATATGAGCGAGTATGGGGCTCTGAAGCCATTAGTGATGACAATACCGTGATGGTTCATATTCACCGCATTCGGGAACGCATTGAAGCCGATCCTTCGAACCCCGCTTTTCTTGTGAATGTCCGGGGGTTGGGTTACAAGCTCATTCAACCAGAAAAAGCGATTCGTCCATGAGTATTCGTCGCAGATTGATGACCCGGTTTGTCGGGATGCTTGCCGGTATAGTTGTCCTTATTATCCTATTGGGTTCTGCGGCTACCTATTGGGTCGTTCAAAGGGTAAATGAAGTAATGTTGGTGGATGACTTCGCTACAAGCGGACTGGACCAATTAATCAATACCGCAGAGATGATGTCCGATGGCACGGTACGTTATGATCCCAAGCTGCTAGAGCAGGTTAAACATAATCAGGGATGGTTGCAGGTTCTGGATAAGAAGGGCTACGTCATTGACGACTTTAATACACCACCCGACGTCCCCAAACAATACAAGCCCGGCGAGTTGATCGCTTATTGGAATGCCAAAGAGCCCTTCCCGTACCAGATCATCATTCAGATTCGGGAGAAAGACGGACAGGATTTCACCTTGCTGTACGGCGAGCGCAATCAGGCCGAATCCTTACTTAATCAAGCCCGTCAAAACAGTTATTACACCAATGGAGAGCTGGTTCTCCAGCCCCAACAACAGGATGCGATTCGCTCCAAAGATGCATATCTGCAAGTTTTGGACGCTTACGGTCAAGAACTGGCTTCCTTTAACAAACCCGCCATAGGCGTCTCCAGCAGCTATGACATTCAGGAACTGGTTTTACGTATTCGTTATCCCAATCGGTATGGAATATCGAGCGCAACTTTTTACGACGAACAGAACAGCACAACATGGATGATTAACATACCTGTAGACCCATCTGTGTCAGGAGATGAAAATCCATATAAATTCATATTGGCACCCGCTCTTCTCGTGCTTCTCCTGTCCGTTGTCATCTTGATTAGCCTACTCGCATTCTGGTACGCCAACCGATTCGGCTCACCCATGCTGCATATGCTCCAATGGTTGCAACGTCTGGAGAGAGGGCATTACGAGGAACCTACTGGAGCCTTCGGAGTCCCTCGCAGTCAGCGTCGTAACGGAAAGTGGAAGCGAAAATACAACGTGTATGCTGAAGTGCTCCGCTCCATGCAGGCCCTGTCTCACACATTGAAGCAAGATGAAGAACTTCGGAAACAGACCGATTCTCTGCGGGAGGAGTGGATTGCTGGCATAACACATGATCTGAAGACACCCCTCTCCTCCATTCAGGGATATGCTCATATGCTTGAAGCGGATAAGTATAGCTGGACCACGGATGAAGTGAGGGAATTCGCAGGCATAATGCTCGATAAGTCCATGTATATGGACAGGCTTGTTAACGACCTTGCCATGACCTATCGATTACGCAGTGGAGGATATCAACCTGTGGTGGAAAAGACTGACGTAAATACGTTACTTTGTGATCTGATCGAGCGCGCTGAACGGAACCCGGCATATGGGGAAGGACGCATCCTATTCCAACCTTCCGAAGTGCCTGTATATGGACTCGTCCATATTCCGTCGTTTGAACGAATTGTGGATAATCTGACCGCCAATGCCCTTCTTCATAATCCGCCCGAGTCCATCCTGGTTGTCAGCGTGCATTCTGGTGAACATGCAGATGCATTCAGCATTCAGTTTGCCGATAATGGACGCGGCATGCACCCCGAGACGGTATGGAAGTTATTTGAACGATACTACCGCGGTACAGATACAGGTACATCGGATGTTGGATCAGGGCTGGGCATGGCGGTAACCAAAGGTTTGATCGAAGCCATGAATGGTCGTATTGAGGTACATTCCACGCCTGGTGAAGGAACGATCATTCGCTTAATATGGGATGGGCAGTCCGAAACCAATTAAAATGTTCCGCTTGACCTTTCCATTTTCAGTCTATATAATCGACACTCAATAACACCTGTTCCAATATATTGATATTGAATGCAACACATTTCAGGAAAACTTTAATGAGTTGATCTAACATATTTGGCGATGACCAGAGACATGATTTCGTTTGCGTGCTGCCCAGAGAGAGAGGGGATTGGTGAAACCTTCTTCAGCGAACGGACCGGAATTACCCCTCTGCAGCCGTGACCTCGAACCTCAGCATTTCGGACCTCCTTCGGATGTTCGGCATGCTGCCAGTAGAGTTCACCGCCTGATCCCCGATAACGGATTCCAATGAGGGTTATGATGTTTTCTGTTCCGGCGGCTGGCCGAGAGCAGGGTGCACCATAACCAAATTAGGGTGGAACCACGAGCCAAGCGCACTCGTCCCTTTTCCGGGACGGGTGTTTTTTGCGCTTTCATTTGATGAAATGGAGAGTGGTTCACATGAGCAAAAAAGAAAACAGTAACTCAGCAAGCAACAAATCAGGTAACGAAATAAACAACCAAGCAAATGATCTGCAACAATCCAGTCATTCCATTGAGGTCCGTCTGCAAGGTGGCGCGGTACGTTCTTACAAAGCAGGCATCACTGTAGGTGCAGTTGCCTCATCTATCAGCACAAGCCTGGGAAAACAGGCCATTGGCGGTATTGTAGATGGTCAAAATGTCGATCTCGATTATGTGCTTGAGCAAGATTGCGAACTTGTCATCGTTACTTTGGACAGCGCGGAAGGTCTGTATCGTTATCGTCACAGCGCAGCACATGTGCTCGCACAGGCGCTCAAACGCATCTACGGTGCAGAACAAGTGAAACTGGGTATCGGCCCCGTGATTGAAGATGGATTCTATTACGATGTTGATCTGGAGCATGCCCTGTCCATTAGTGATCTGGCTGCCATTGAGCGGGAAATGAACAAAATCATTCAGGAGAATCTTAAGATCAGTCGGCGGGTCGTTAGCCGGGACGAAGCCCTCCGTATCTTCGGAGAAATCCAGGACCCTTACAAGCTTGAACTCATTCAGGATTTGCCGGATGACGCCGAGCTTTCGATCTATGATCAAGGAGAGTTCTTCGATCTGTGTCGCGGTCCCCATCTTCCATCCACGGGTCGGATCAAAGCGTTCAAGCTGCTGAATGTGGCTGGTGCATACTGGCGTGGCAACTCGGATAATAAGATGCTGCAACGTATCTACGGTACTGCTTTTCCGAACAAAGCCCAACTGGATGAACATCTGCACATGCTCGAAGAAGCGAAGAAACGGGATCACCGTAAACTCGGCAAAGAGCTTGAACTATTCATGTTCTCCGAAGAAGCGCCAGGTATGCCCTTCTATCTGCCCAAAGGTATGACTGTTCGCACTGAACTGGAGCAATTCTCCCGTGAGCTGCAATTACAGGAAGGTTATCAGGAAGTTCGGACGCCTCTCATGATGAACAACCGGCTGTGGGAGCAATCCGGCCATTGGGAGCATTACAAGGACAATATGTATTTCTCAGAAGTGGACGATGCCACTTTTGCACTGAAACCGATGAACTGCCCTGGACACATGCTGATCTTCAAAAATACACTCCATTCCTACCGCGAATTACCGATTCGCATGATGGAATTCGGTCAGGTCCACCGTCATGAATTCTCAGGTGCCCTGAATGGCATGATGCGTGTAAGGACATTCTGCCAGGATGATGCCCATCTCTACGTCATGCCAGAGCAGATTGAGGACGAGATTAATCAGGCGATCTCACTGATCGGACGTATGTACGACATCTTTGGATTCGAATATAAGATTGAGTTGTCCACTCGACCTGAAGATTCCATGGGATCGGAAGAACTGTGGGATCAAGCGGAAAAGGCATTGCAAAATGTATTGGATCGACGGGGCGTGGAGTACCGCATTAACGAAGGCGACGGTGCCTTTTATGGACCGAAAATTGACTTTCATATCCTCGATGCGCTGAAGCGCAGCTGGCAGTGCGGAACAATCCAGCTTGATTTTCAAATGCCGGAGAAGTTCGACCTCACTTACATTGGCGAGGATAGTCTGAAACACCGTCCTGTCGTGATCCATCGTGCCATCTACGGTTCCATTGATCGTTTCATCGGCATCCTGACTGAGCACTATGCAGGTGCGTTCCCACTCTGGCTTGCACCTGTGCAAGTGAAGCTCCTGCCTGTATCAGATCATTACGCAGATTATGCGCTCCAAGTACAGAGCCAACTCCGGGCTGCGGGCATTCGGGTCGAAACAGATCTGCGGAGTGAGAAGCTCGGGTACAAAATCCGTGAAGCCCAGATGGAAAAAGTGCCTTATTCACTCGTGCTTGGTGAGAATGAGAAAAATGCCTCATCCGCCTCCGTCCGTGAATACGGTCAGGGAGATCAAGGCATTCAACCTATTGGAGATTTTATTAAAATGATCCAGCAAGCTGTGAAGGCAAAAGTATAAAAAAGTAGCGGCTCTACTCTATGGTCAATCATAAGCTTGCGTTGAATTACAACTTTTCGTCAGGCTTTAGCCCAACCTGTTCTTCACTCCACGCCCAGAAACGCTCAGCTGAAGCATCATCAACGGCATGTGCCTTCAGCTGCTGCTCTCTCTGCTGATAGAAGTAACGCCCGGTGATCCCAACAACTTCAGGACTTGTGGCCAGATAAACAGCCGTTCGCGCCCCTTCTTCAGGTGACAGGAAGAATGGAAGCTTGCCTGCCAGAGCCATAATGCTTGTGCCAAATCCGGTATTGCGATCTACGCCAATACTCGTTCCCACCGCACCAGGGTGCAGACAGTTCACTGTGACAGACGTACCTGACAGTTTGCGAGCCAGTGCACGAGTGAACAGCACGTTAGCCAATTTGGATTGAGCATAGCTTTTGATCGGATTATAACCTTTGTGCAGATGTGGATCTTCGAAGTGGATTTTGCCGGCCTTGTAAGCACCTGACGAAACGTTCACAACCCGTCCCTGCTTCGCAGCTTTCAGAGGTTCTATCAAAAGTAAAGTCAGCAGGAAATGTCCCAGATGGTTAATACCGATACTTTGTTCGAACCCATCTGAGGTTTCCTTCCGCTTGACCATCACCACCCCCGCATTATTAACCAGAACGTCAAGGCGATCATGACGCTCGCGGAATGTGCGGGCAAACTGGCGTATACTTTCGAGTGAACCCAGGTCACACAGCATCAATTCAATCGTAGAAGAGCCGGACTGACGCACAGCTTCCTGAAGAGCCTCCTGTCCGCGCTTCTCACTGCGGCATGCCATGATTACGCGATATCCTTGTCTTGCAAGTTCAATGGTGGTTGCCAACCCCATACCTGAGTTAGCTCCTGTTACAATTGCTGTCTGATTGGACATGAGGTACTTCCCTTCTGAACCTGAGGTTCCGAAATTAGAGGCGCGACGACGGACAATATGAGATAATGATAGGATCACATCTCGGTTTCCATGGGAGGACAAGTATGCTGACCAAAGAAGATTTTAAGAAAGTTAAAAAACAAGCCAAACTTGAAATCGCACGACTCGAACAGGAATATCAGGAAATCTTGCAGAACGTTGATTCTACGCTGTATGAAAAATACGGTATTTTGGACAAAGAAGAAACACGTGAGCTCACCCGAAAACGCAAAAACCGAAGATATGCTTCACTCGTCATCGAACTATGCGCCATTCTTGAACAAATGTTAAATCAACTGTACAGAGACGTATATCAGAAAAAGTTTAATTCGACCCAGCTGATGAAAACTCCTGCCTACCGTGCACGCTCCAACATGGAGATTATTCAGGCCGAATTGAGTAAAGAGTTCATTGCCCTGGAATCCGAAAAGGAACAATTTGCCGAAGCCCTTAGTCAGGTGTTTCAGACGAGGAACAAACTTGTTCATGATAACTTCTCATTTGTCTCCATCGTTAAGGATGGCAGTAATGAAGAAGAAACGTTCGAAGCACTGCTCCATACGGTAAAAAAATATAGAAAACACTTAAAATATAATCGCCCTGAATAACAACAATCACTGAACAATCACTGCTAAAAAAGAAAAGGAGGTATACCGGACTGCGGTCCGAATAACCATGAGCCATCCAACAACTTCGATTACTGTGCTAAATCTTCAGATTCCTACACCTTCCGGGAACAGCCCCATATTCCCCGTCATGCTTCGTGATGTAGATGGCGTTACCCTGGTGGATACAGGCATGATTGGACAATTTGCAGAACTTCAATCCGCATTGGAACAAGAGGGCGTACAGCTCTCGGACGTCAAACGTGTGATTATTACTCATCAGGACATCGATCATATCGGTAACTTAGGCGATCTTCTGGATGCCATCCCTGATCTGGAAATCTGGGCACATGCCAATGAAATTCCGTATCTAACCGGTGAGAAGCCTTTGATCAAATTCACGCCTGAACGTCGTGCGCTGCTTCCCGAACCCGTTTTGGCACTCGCAGATCAACTGCTCTTGCAGCTGCCTGAAGTGAACATCAGCAGAACACTGGCGGACGGAGATCTGTTGCCCCTTCAAGGTGGTACACAGGTCATTCATACACCGGGACATACGCCAGGTCATATCAGCCTGTATTTCGGAGAGCAGCAGCTCCTCCTTGCTGCCGATGAACTTCGTGTGGTTGATGATGAACTGGTTGGCCCTGCGCCACCTGCGACACCGGACATGCCTGAAGCGCTGCGAAGCCTGAAGAAACTGACAGACCTGAAACTTAATAAGGTTCTCTGTTATCACGGTGGCGAGTACACGAATGATCCGGCTCAGCGTATTGCCATACTTGCGGAGAGCGCAGAGTAAGTAAAGAACGAGGAGCTGTCCCATAAGTCATGAATTTGACGGGACAGCTCCTTTGATAATTCACCATGTTCATCTACTATTGCACTGGCAGGTTCGTTAGAATAAATTAATCCTCCGGAGTAAGTACAATCAGCTTGTCATCCCCATCACGTGGCGATCCTCGTCCATCCCGATTGTTCGTAAGCACGTACAACTTTCCGTCTTCACCAACACTCACATTGCGAATTCGACCCCATTCATCTTCGAAGATAGGTTCCACCTGCTCTACCTGTGTGCCATCTTCCGAAAGAGTAACCTTCAGCAACTGCTCTCCACGCAGGTTTGCAGCAATCAGTGATCCAGCCCAAGGCCCTTCTTCAACAAAAGCTACACCAGACGGCGCCCATGTATCATTTCCACTATGTGCAAGCGGAGCCTGATATACGCCGTTATCATTGTCGTCTCCTTCTACCTCGGGCCAGCCATAATTCTCCCCGGCCACAATCCGGTTAATCTCATCATGATTCCGCTGACCATGCTCAGTGGAATAGAGGTAACCGTTGTCCGGGTTCCATGCCAGTCCCTGTGCGTTGCGGTGTCCCATACTATATACAGGTGAATTCGGCCATGGGTTGTCTGCCGGGATCGTTCCGTCGAGACCTATCCGCAATATTTTACCTCCAAGGCTATCTTCGTTCTGGGACAGTTCCGGTTCATAACGTTCACCTGTCGTGATATAGAGCAACTTGTCCGGGCCGATCTTGATCCGCCCACCGTTATGATTTGTTCCGCCTGGAATGTTACCAAGCAGTTCTTTGTCTATGATGGCTTTCCCCTCATTCACCCTGAGGCGTAACACCCGATTGGCAATGTCGTCACCTTCCAGATAGGAGTGGTATGCATACAAGTAACCGTTCTCCGCAAAGTCCGGATCAGCTGCAAGACCCAACAGACCTCCTTCACCTTCTTCATTAAACGGAGCTGAGAATTCAATCAGTGGTTCAGGGGCCAGTTTTCCATCCTCAATGACCCGAATTGCACCAGGGCGCTCCGTTACAAACATCCGACCATCAGGCACACTTACAATCTCCCATGGTGCATTCAATCCTTCTACCAGCACGGAAGCCTGATACGGAATAACTGCCTCACTTTGCGCTCCACTGTCGTTTTCACTTGCACTGGTATTGCCTCCGTTAGCATTCTGTCCCTGACCAGTTCCCTGCCCTTGAGACGACTGCTCTGTTCCTCCCGTAGAAGGCTCGCCTGAAGAACATGACGCGGTTAACAGTGCCACACTTAATAATGAAGCATACAGTGGAACGGTTACCCGATTATTCATGATTACATCTCCCTTCGTATATGGTTCTTTTGTATAAAGTAAATAAGCCAAGCTTCAACGTATTGTTATTGTATTGTTCGCTATAGTGGTGGTGTTATTATTCATGTGTAAAGCGGTTTCGCCCTGTATTACCCTTCACACCAGCCGCTCAAACGAAGAATGCAAGGGATTAAACCGATCTGGAATCACTCCAGTTTGGAATTCCTTCATAATCTTCTATAATAGAAGGATCGTATTGAATGGAAAGGTGGACAACTACACTTATGAATCAAAATCCTTTATCTCGTCTTGAAGCCGGTCTGTCCGGGCAAGGACTGGACGCCATGCTCATTACAGATCCGAAACATATCTACTATTTGACTGGATTCGCAAGCAATCCGCATGAACGTTTCCTTGGTCTGGTTCTGGCACGCGGCGAAGAACCTTTGCTGATTGTACCCGCACTGGATGCTGAAGCTGCCGCAGCTGCTTCTTCGGTATCCAACATTGCCACTCACACGGATACGGATAATCCGTATGCTTTGTTTGATCGTTATCAGGGGCGTTTGGGCCGAGTCGGTCTCGAAAAAGAATACGTGACCGTCGCACGTTATGAGCAGCTGACCGCCGCACTGGGTACTGCCAGCTTCCAAGATGTTGGCCCACTGCTTCGCACATTGCGTGTCAAGAAAACACCTGATGAGGTAACCCGCATTCGCCATGCCATTCATCTGATCGAAGAAACACTGCGTCAAGGCCTCTCTCACGTTCGTACAGGCGTAACCGAGATCGAGCTTGTTGCCGAGATGGAGTATCAGATGAAGAAACTGGGCGCTGATGGCCCATCCTTTGACACCATGGTGCTCACGGGACCCAAAACAGGTCTGCCGCACGGTACACCAGGTGAACGAAAACTTCAACATGGTGACCTGTTGATGTTCGACATGGGTGTCTATGCTGGGGGATATGCCTCGGATATCACGCGTACATTCGCTTTTGGTGACATCTCACCTGAACTCAAAACCATCTATAACACCGTGCTCGCAGCAAACGAAGCTGCCATCCAAGTGGTGAAACCAGGCATTACCTGTGCGGAAGTGGATCGTGCAGCACGCCAGGTCACGGAAGAAGCTGGATACGGTGAGCGCTTTATGCACAGAGTAGGCCATGGATTGGGTATCGACGTACATGAGTATCCTTCTCTCCATGGAGAGAATATGGACATCCTGAATGAAGGTACCGTGTTCACGATTGAACCGGGCATATATACCGCAGCAGGCGGCGTCCGTATCGAAGATGATGTAATTGTGACCGAGACGGGTGTCGAAGTTCTGACAACATATCCAAAAGAACTGCAAATCCTTACCGACTAATCCAATCTAGATCCCAACCTGTACACGCTAACCTTCTACGCATATGTATATAGGTTGGTTACAGCCTTATATGCAAAAAAGTCCCGCGAAACCATGAAGTCATGGCTTTGCGGGACTTTTTGAACTGTACATTTACACGAGAGCGTAGAGGACAAAATTAACCTCATTTTCTGAGTTCAACTTATATCTAATCTAGGCTTTATCCTTAAACTTAAAGCTGCGTGCAGCATACAGGAACGGCGTTCCAACCGCAGTTAATACAAATTTGATAATATACGTCGTCAGGAAGATTTCCAGCCAAACATCCCAAGGATAGATGAACGCAAACGCGATCGTACAGAACACCAGTGTATCCACAAATGAACTGATGATCGAACTACCGTTGGTGCGTATCCACAACTGATTGCGCCCTGGGGCCACCTTGCGCAGCCAGGAGTACAATCGTACATCCAGGAACTGACTGATGAAGTACGCCGTCAGACTTCCGAGAGCCAGGCGTGGCAACAGACCGAACAATGTTTTCATCGAATCCTGTGCAAAGTCCGTTGGTGCCGGGTCAAAGTACAATACCATCTGCATCAGAACCGTCGTCATGATGAGCGTGAAGAATCCAAACCATACGGCTTTGCGTGCCTCACCTGGTCCATATTTCTCATTAAGAAGGTCACTGGTCAGGTACATGCTGACATACATCGTGTTGCCAAGCGTCAGCACGATTCCCATGATATCTATCGTTTTGGTCACCTGAATGTTGGCTATAACCGTAGCCACACCAATCCAGGCATAGAGACCTTTTTTACCGAACAAGCGGTAACACAGCAGGAAAAATCCATAAGTTACGAGAACAAAAACTGCTCCCCACCCTAAGTTAAACATAAATACATACACTGCCTTCCTAGTTTTGATTACGCGGGATGGTTACGAACCGCGGTTTGGCTCAGGGCCAAAACATGAATACTCTATCACATTTCTCGTCCCATGAACAGAACTAAATAACTCCGATCCTACCCGAGAGGCTACTTAAGTTAATGCGATTGTCGCAAAAAAGCCGCCTTCCGGAATTCTCCGAAGGACGGCTTTACTTGCTTAAACTGTAGATGGCTTTGGCTTTTATAAGCCTCTATCTGATCCAATCTGTATTACGCCTGAACAGCTGAATCCAGTTCACGGCTCTGATCATTGAATGTGTCATGATCATTTTCTTTCAAGATTTTGCTGGTTACAAGTCCAGAAGTCATGGACCCATTCACGTTCAAGGCTGTACGACCCATGTCGATCAGCGGTTCAACCGAGATCAGCAATCCTGCCAAGGCTACAGGCAGGTTCATGGTGGACAATACGATCAGGGAAGCGAAGGTTGCCCCGCCGCCGACTCCAGCTACGCCGAACGAACTGATCATGACTACGAGGATCAATGTCACAATGAAGTCCCAGCTCAGCGGATCGATGCCGACCGTTGGAGCAATCATCACCGCCAGCATGGCCGGATAGATCCCGGCGCAGCCGTTTTGCCCAATCGTAGCCCCGAAGCTAGCAGACAGATTCGCAATCCCGTCCGACACACCCAGTTTCTTCGTCTGTGTCTCCACGTTCAATGGAATAGCCGCAGCACTTGAACGGGATGTAAAGGCAAATACCAGCGTTGGCAGAACCTTTTTCATATACGTTATCGGGTTGAACCCAGAGAGCGCAATGATAATCAAGTGAATGATAAACATGACGAGCAACGCCACGTAGGATGCGACAACGAATTTGATTAACTTTAGAATTTCATCCGGATTCGTGGTTGCTGTTACCTTCGTAATCAGGGCCAATATACCGTATGGCGTAAGCCTGAGCACCAATGTTACAATTCGCATAACCACCGCATATACCGCATTAACCATGCCTCGGAATGTTTCCGCCTGTTGTGGTTTTTTGCGATCCAGTCCAAGTACAGCTACACCGATAAACGCGGAGAAGATAACCACCGCCAGTGTGGATGTACGACGTTCTCCTGTCATATCTGCAAATGGATTCGAAGGAATGAATTCCAGCACTTGCTGCGGGATCGTCTGATCCTTCACGTCAACAAGCCGTTCCTCCATCTTTTGCCCTTGAGCAAGCTCTCGATCTCCGCCCTCGATTTCAATCGAGGTCAGATTGAAGCTGAGGCTCGTTACAATGCTGACCCCTGCCGCAATCGCTGTGGTGATCAACAGAATAGCAATAATGGAAACACTCATCTTGCCGAGATTTTGCTTGCCCTTCAGATTCATAATAGCTGAGATGATCGACACCATGATCAATGGGATCACGACCATTTGCAACAAACGAACATATCCTGAACCAACCAGATTGAACCAATCGACTGATTTCGTAACTACATCAGAACCTGATGTGTACACCAATTGGAGAATAACCCCGTAAACAACCCCCAATCCCAGACCCGCAAATACGCGTTTCGTAAAGGAGATATGCTTTTTCTGCATCCAGTAGAGGATGCCAAGTAAGACAAGCATAACCACTACATTCAATATGATTAGAAAAGTATCCATTTCTTTAAATCCTCCTCAGGCATGTGTGTAACCGGAACATATCCGGTTTTCTCTTCTATCTTTTGTACTTCCGACAAAGACATTTTACAATATACCATATAACAAACTATTCTGGTAGGTATTAATTGATATTATGTAATATGCATGTAACAGATTCATGTATTTCTGAAAAAAATACACCGAATCGTGAAAATTGTTCTATTCAACCTCCGGTTAATTTTGTAATATAGGTATATCCGCTTATTCCCAAGTTTTCTCAATGTATAATTTAGGTCTTTCTTCATTGGTAGATAGGTCTTATGATTACGGAAAAGCGACAATGTTAATGAACTTGACGTGAAAGGATGATCATATGTTTCGTAATCGCACCGTCGCCGGTAAAATCAGAGGTACCTTGTTCCTCGTTCTGCTGGTTGCTTCCCTGTTGTTCAGTATTAGTTTTTACGCCGTATCAATGAATATTATTCAAAGCTACGTGCTTCCTCAGTTCGACAAAGTCCTAAACACGTCCATTCAGGATATATACAAGAATACTTCAGCATCCAAAATCCTGCAGGTACAGAGTGGCGGAGCCGGTTCTGAAGGTGCTGCCATGACCGTGGAATCGTATCTGGCAGATAAGGCAAAAGAACACAACCTCGACGCCGCATACGTTGTTGCTATACAGGACGGCTCAGCCAAAGTCGTTGTGGCCAACTCTTCCTCAGGCATGAAAGCACAGGATGAGATTAGTGTAGAACCCGCAATGAATGCAGCTATTGAGAACAAAGAAATGGTAATCAGTGAGGTCTACTCCGATTCCTTTGGTGTACATAAAGCAGCCTTTATCCCCATTGCAGGTAGTAACATGATTATGGCTGTGAGCATGGATGCCCAGTTCATTCAAGACAAGATTACCCAGATTTTCTGGTTGTGTCTTGGAATTACAGCATTAGTATTTGTGCTCGGCTGGCTTATCTCCACTAGTATGATCAAAAGAGTGACCAAACCGATCATCAAGCTTGTCCAACATAGTAAACAAATATCCCAAGGTGATCTGACCGCTGAACTCCAGATCAAAGGCAAAGATGAAATTGCCCAGCTTGCCGCAAGCTTCCAGACGATGACACATAATCTGAAAGAAATGATCAGCCGTGCCTTGTCCACATCCAATGAAGTTGTGTCAGGCTCCAATGACTTGCTTCAGCGGGTTGAATCGATGTCCGGTATGGTTCGAAACTCCAGCCGTTCCGCAGAAGATGCAGAAAAAGGAAGCATCAGCATTGCGTCTAGCGCATCCGAGAACGCCAGAGCCATGGAAGAAATTACGCAGGGTATCATGCATATTGCTTCTTCTTCCGCTGAAGTGTCTGAGCAGATTAGTGAAGCAGCTAACGAGGCAGTTAACGGTAACCGACTGGCTCAGAATGCCATTGAGCAGATGGAGCGTGTAGGCCAGACAGCAAGCGAATCGTTGCGTTATGTGGAGACCATGAATGAACGTTCGGTAGCCATCGGCACCATTGTTGCTTCCATTTTTGAAATCACCAAACAAATAAACATGCTGTCACTTAACGCCTCCATTGAAGCAGCACGTGCCGGAGAGCATGGCCGCGGATTCGCTGTTGTTGCCGGAGAAGTTCGCAAACTTGCCGAGCAATCCAAGACAGCCACCGAAGAAATTTCGGATTATCTGGGTACCATTCGTGAAGATGCTGAACGTTCCGTTGATGCCATGAACCGTGTAACCCAAGAGATTGGTTCAGGTACAACTGTTGTTCAACAAGCCGGCTCAGCCTTTCAGCAACTGAATGAATTGATCCAGAACGTCAACCTGACCATTCAGACCGTCTCTGCTTCGACACAACAAGTATCTGCTGGTGCTGAAGAAGTGAGTGCATCCGTTGAAGAAACGGCACAGATTACGACCAAATCCCGTGAAAGCATGTTACAGATTGCTTCAACCGCAGATCTTCAGCTCAGCGAGATGGATTCACATTCGAACACAGTTCGTCACCTGCATGAACAAGCTGTAGAGCTGCAATCCGCCATGAAGAATTTCAAAATAAACTAACAGGTTAACCATTAACCTATCATCACCTGTTCTAAACCTCATTTAATCATAGGATATACAATACCCCCATGCAGCTAACATCCCGTTTCTAGAGAACGGTTTGTCGGACATGGGGGTATTGTTGTTTCACTCGGGTGCCTGAACACCCATAATCTCGTACACACGCTTCATATCCAATGCCGAACGTAATGATTCAGCTACCCGATCGAACTCCATCTCTTTACGTTCATGCGCACTGTATGTCTCCTGAAGCGGAGCCAGTCCTTTTCCTGCACGCAAGGCATTCAGCCATGAACGTCGGAATGGATCACTTTCAAACAAACCATGCAGGTAGGTTCCCCACACGCTGCCATCTACTGAGCCCCAGCCTTCTTGGAAAGGTTGACCACCTGGATGTGAGATTTCAAACAACGCGGTTACACGTTCAGGCTCGTGGCACTCCGTAACACCCATATGAATCTCATATCCATTAATGGGTAATGGAGATACCTCCACATCTGGTTCACTATACAGCCGAATCGGATTCTGAGGTTGCACTCGTCCGGAAGCCCTGACTGTTTGCTTACTCTGAAGAAACGTTGTGGATAAAGGAAGCCAGCCCAGTCCCTTCGCTTCCTGGATCTGATTCGCCTCCACAGCAAACGGGTCCTTCAGATGACGTCCCAGCATCTGATATCCGCCACATATGCCTACGAGCTGCACATGCTCACGCTCGGTCTGGCTCGCAATCGCCTGCTCGAGCCCAGACTCACGCAGAAATGCCAGATCACCTATGGTGTCTTTCGTACCCGGCAGAAGAATGGCATCCGGACTGCCCAATTCCTCTGGCGAGGTCACGTAACGCACATTTACATCCGGTTCACGGGAAAGTGCATCAAAGTCTGTAAAGTTGGAAATTCGCGGATATCGGATCACCGCCAGATCCAGCTCGGTTTTGCCGGATTTCCCGTGACGCATGGAGTCCAGCACCACTGAATCTTCCGCTTCAATCTGAATATCTCTTATGTAAGGCAATACACCTAATACTGGAATGCCTGTCCGTTCTTCGAGCCAGTCGAGTCCTGGCTGCAACAGGGACAGATCACCTCGGAACTTGTTGATAATGAACCCTTTGACACGCGCCGCCTCATGAGGTTCCAGCAGCTCAAGCGTACCTACAATGGAAGCAAACACCCCACCCCGATCAATATCGGAGATCAGAATCACCGGCGCATCGGCCCAGCCTGCCAGATTCATGTTGACGATATCCCGGTCCTTCAAATTGATCTCGGCAGGACTGCCCGCTCCCTCCATCAGCACAATATCATAGGTATCCCGTAGCCGGTTCAACGCATCCATAACTGTCTGCTTAGCTTCAGGCAGGAAATGCTGACGGTAGTCCGATGCACTCATCTGGGCAAAAGGTACACCGTGAACCACGATCTGCGAATGCATGTCCCGCACCGGCTTGATCAGGATTGGATTCATATCGGTTGTCGCCTCAATACCGCAGGCTTCGGCCTGTGCCCCCTGGGCCCGGCCAATCTCCTTGCCATCTTCCGTCACATAGGAATTCAGCGCCATATTCTGTGACTTGAACGGGGCTGGCTTGAAGCCATCCTGCTTGAATATACGGCATAATGCCGTTGTAATGACACTTTTGCCCACATCGGAAGCCGTTCCTTGCAGCATGAGTACTGCCGCTGTTTGCTGTACAAGCTTACCCTCCACGATCTCTCCCCCTGTCTACGTGTTATCTCCAGATCACCTTGCTGCCAACCTCATGCGTAACGCTATCCAAACTGCTTCACACTTCAAAAGTTAAAGCCAGAACAGTCCTTGAAGCAAATTCAGCACGGTCAACAAAGCCGCCTCCAGTAGCTCATTCATGGCACCATACGTATCCCCGGTTAAACCGCCGAGTCGTTCACTGATCCGCGCAGCCACGAATCGGCCGATGTAATAACACGCCACAGGCAGTATAATAACGGCCGTCACCGGGTATAGCCACCATGGCAGTGTTCCCAGACCACTCAGCATTGCATCTGCAATCCCCATATCCGGCTCGAAAAGCCACACCGCGGCAAACGTAACTGCCCCTGCGATCAAGGTCAGCCCCACGGCTGAGCTGCGTGCACGCTGGACCTCTTTCCGCTCACCGAGTCCTTTGAACAATACGGCAAGTCCATCATCTCCGCGCGCATTCGGCCATGCAGACATCGCATACACCATGAACCAGCGGCTCCAGATCATGGGCAGGATCAACAGCGCACCGTACACCCAGTGGCCCCGGGCAATAAAATCGGCGATCAGCGCCGCTTTCATCATCAGCAGCAAGACGCAGGCGATCACGCCCATGGCGCCCACACGGCTGTCTTTCATAATTTCCAGCATCCGTTCACGGGTACGATAACTGAGCAAACCATCCGCCGTATCCATCCACCCGTCAAGATGGAGTCCTCCGGTGAGCCATACCCATAACGTCAAAGTTAGGACGGCAGCCGGAAAGGCTGGAAGCACTGCACCACTTAAGGCTCCCAAGAGCCAGACACACAGACCGATTGCAGCACCGACCAATGGATAAAAGACCACACTTTCCCGCAGCAGCGGCGGGACAAAATCGATTTGCATTTTGACAGGGAAACGTGACAAAAATTGAAAAGCGGCTGCCGCCGCGTGTTTGCGCTGAGGAGCAGGCGTGCCATCCTTCATAAGCGATACTCCTTGCTTTTCAGTTCAATCGCAATGCCTACGGTCACCAGGAACACTTCACCGCATATCGCCGCAATGCGCTGATTCAGTACACCGGCCAAATCCCGATATCTCCTGCCAAGGGCATACTCCGGTACAATCCCGTCCCCCACTTCATTTGTAACCAGAACAAGTAAACCGGGATAGGCTCGAATCGCTTCAACCAGCGCGTCCAAATGTCCCTGTAACACGTGCTTCTCGTCATGCTCATGTGCTAACAAAACATTGGTCAGCCACAGCGTCAGGCAATCCACCAGAATGGTGGGTGCAGAAGTACCTGTATGCCCTTCACCCATGCGGCTTATCAGTGCAGGCAGATGTATCGGCTCTTCCATCGTATGCCACAGATACCCCGATGCTTCGCGCTGTTGCTGATGCAAGGCGATACGTTCACGCATTTCATCATCGTACGCCTGAGCTGTCGCCACATACCAGGCCTCTGAGGAACGCTGCATGCAAAGACGTTCGGCAAAGGAGCTTTTGCCACTGCGTGCGCCGCCTGTCACCAATACGCTCATCGGGAATTCTCTCCTTGAAGGGATGAGTCAACCAACGTTGTGGAATCTGGAGTACGGCTTGTCCCATCCGAGACACCCGCGCTTGCAAAGGTCGCCATCTCGTTCAGAATAAGGCATGCTGCATCAATCAGATGAAGACTAAGCACGGCGCCTGTGCCTTCACCCAAGCGCATGTCCAGATCCAGCATCGATTTCAGGTCCAGTTCACGCAAAAGCGCTCCATGTCCATTTTCATGTGACGTATGAGAAGCGATCATATAAGCTGTACTCAGAGGTGCAAGTTGTCTTGCAACCAGTGCTGCCGCGGTAGAGATGAACCCGTCTACAACGACCGGGCAACGATGAGCAGCCGCTGCGAGGATAACCCCCGTGAGTCCCGCAATCTCAAGTCCCCCCACTTTACACAGAACATCCAGTCCATCTTCCGGGTTCGGAGCGTTTACGCTAAGTGCCCGGCTGACTACAGCAGCCTTGCGCTGCAAGCCTGCATCATCAATGCCGGTGCCTCGCCCTACGGCGGCAGCAGGTGCAACCCCGGTTAACGCGCTCATTACCGCAGCACTTGCAGTGGTGTTGCCAATTCCCATCTCCCCGGTGACAAACAGCTGTGTTCCCTTCGCCACCTCTGCCGATACAACTTCGGCTCCTGCAATGATCGCCCGAACTGCCTCATCCCGGGTCATCGCTGCCCCTCGGGCCATGTTGGCTGTGCCTTTGCGAATTTTACGGGAAAGCAGGTCCGGATGTTCAAGATCGGCATTCACGCCGATATCCACACAGATCACATCAGCCCCAGCGTGACGGGCAAGCACATTCACGGCTGCGCCTCCAGCCAGGAAATTCAGGACCATCTGCGGGGTCACTTCAGCAGGAAAAGCACTGATACCTTCTTCCACTACGCCGTGATCTGCGGCCATGACAATGACCGCTCTGTGATCAAAACGCGGACGTGCATTGCCTGTCATACCTGCCAGGCGGATCACCAGCTCTTCCAATTTGCCCAGACTTCCCGGCGGCTTCGTCAACGAATCCACATGTGCAGAGGTTTCTGCCGCCACTACTTGGTCAGGAGCAGTAATCTTTTTTGTTAAATGCTCCAACACCTGTTCATTATTCATACAACCAGCACTTCCTTCATCAAAATATGGGTTGCCCCGCTTCCTTTAATCGTTGTCCCGCCGCAGCAGCAGTTGTGGTATGGCATGGTCGGGATGGGAGACAATCGCGGGTTTGACGCGAAATATGTCCTGGATATTCTCATCGTTGATCAACGTATGAGGCGTGCCCTTTCCAACTGCCATGCCTTCACGCAGCGCCAGAATGTGATCACAAAATAATGCGGCCAGATTCAGATCATGCAGCACAGCCACAATTGTAATGTGATTTCTCTGTCGCCATGCCGATAACAATTCCATGAATTGCAATTGATATTTAATATCCAGAAACGTGGTCGGCTCGTCCAGCAGCAGCAACCGCGGCTCCTGTGCCATCACTTTGGCGAGTGCGACCCGTTGCCGTTGTCCGCCACTCAGGGAGTCCAGGGACCGATCCGCCAGTTCCGTAAGTCCTAACTCTTCAAGCACCCTGTCTACCACAAGTGCCCCATCACCCATTTCCCGCCCCAGCCAGTTCTGGTATGGATATCGCCCCATCTCCACCACGTCTCGCACGGGATAGGAGATGGCTGGCAAGCCGTCCTGCTGCAATACAGCAATCATGCGCGACAGGTCCTTACGGCTGTAAGAGCCGATATCTCGACCATCGATATGAATCTGACCTTCGCTTAACTGTTCCGTTCCGGCAATAAGCTGGATCAGAGTGGACTTGCCGCTGCCGTTTGGACCGACAACTCCCCACCAGTCACCTTCACCAACATGCCAGTCCAGACTACGCAATGCCTGGTGGTTACCATATAACTTTCCTGCTCCCTTAATGGAGATAAGGGAAGCCGAAACCATGCCCCGAAGTTGATTCGTACGACTCTCCTTCTCTTCACTCATGGCATCATCCCCTTCCGCAACTTTTTGTTCCGGTGCAGCAGGTAAGCAAAGAACGGTGCACCAACAAAGGCGGTGACCACCCCGAGTGGAATTTCAGTTGGAGCCAGCAACGATCTTGCGATGGTATCGGCCCACACCATGAAGATTGCTCCACCAATGGCAGACAAAGGTACCAGCAGTCGGTAATCCGGCCCCACCAGTAGCCGCAACATATGTGGGATCACCAATCCAACGAATCCGATGACACCTGATACCGAGACAGCCCCGGCGGTCAACAGTGTGCCAACTGCCAGCACGGACAGCTTAAGCCTGTCCACTCCGATCCCGATATGTGCCGCTTGACGTTCTCCCAGCGCAAGCACATTCAACGAGCGTGCGCGACTCCAGAGAAAGATTAGCCCGAGCAGAAAATACGGGAAAAGGATGGCCGTATACGACCACCCGCGTAATGCCAGACTTCCCATCGTCCAGTATATAATTTCATTAATCGTCTGTTTCGACATGGTCGACAGGAAGGAAACCACTGCGCCCAGGAAACTTTGCATGACCACACCAGCCAGAATGAGGCTGTGTGTTGGTATTTTACGCCCTTCACGAGCCAGCGCCATAACAAACCATAACGTGAGTACACCCGTCAAAAACGCAATCAAAGGTAACGTCCAGATTCCAATCAGTGCATACTGCAATCCGAAGAAAATCAGGAAAGCAGCCCCCACTGATGCACCGGATGATACACCAAGTGTAAACGGATCGGCCAGTGGATTACGCAGCACACCCTGGAAGCCCGCACCCGCAATGGCTAGTGAAGCACCCACAAGCACAGCAAGCAGTACACGCGGAAAACGGACTTTCCAGATAATCTGTTCGGCTGCCTTATTCCAATCCGGTGTAATCCAGTCGCCCACCCAAGGGATTTTGTGAATCAGGATACCTGCAATATCCCGGATCGGCAAAGCTACTGAACCAATGCCCGTGCAGATGAGCACGGTGAGCACCAGCAGCACCATGCCCGTCGTTCCGAACAGGATCAGCTTTTTACTCATTGGAACAAATCAGGGTAGATCGCTTTGGCTACTTCTTTCAACCCTTGAGTTACCCGTGGACCCGGACGACTCAGCAGGTTGGCATCCAGACCAATAACCGCGTCATTTTTCACAGCCGTAATTTGATCCCAGCCGCTGCGCGCCTTGATGATCTGATCCAGTGTTTTGGAGTTTTCGTCAATTACATCATTAGCATACAGAATCACATCCGGGTTGGAGGCGATCACATTTTCTTCATTGATCTGGTACCAGCCTTCTTTGTCCGAAGCAATATTGGTTCCTCCGGCTACGGTGATCAGTTCGTCCATGAACTCACCTTTACCTACCGACCAACCTGGGGAGAATTCAACGTATACTTTTTTCTTCTCTTCCGGTTTAACGGCCTTCACCGCTTCGGTTACATCCGTCACGTCCTGTTTCATCTGGGTGATGATTTCTTGTGCTTTTTCCTGATGATCGGTAATTTTACCGAAGGTTTCGATATTGTTCATCACATCGTCAACGGATTTAGGATCCGTTTTAAAAATGGTAATACCGAGTTCGCGCAGCTTCTTCACGGCATCCTCACTCATCGAGATACCTGTGAAGACAATGTCGGCTTCTGCGGCAATGATGGACTCTTCATTGGGCTTGGTGATCCCGCCCATTTTGGCTTTGGTTGTTGCTGCTTCCGGATAGTCATCATAGTCTGATACACCAACGATCTGATCGTCCAATCCCAGGGCAAACAGGGATTCCGTCTCAGCTGGAGACACGGATACAATTTTGGCTGGTGCCTTTTCAAAGGTGAACGATTCACCCGTTGCATCCGTAACGGTCAGTGGATATTGTGTTTTGAGGTCCGTCTGCGCCTGGCCTTGGGACTGCTCCTGTGTTGGTTGCTGTGAAGTACCTGTGCCCTCGTTTGTTGTTGCATTGCCACATCCGGCCAAAGCCAGTGCGAGTGCCGCTGCACTTAGCAGGGACGCTATGCTTTTCCAATTCTTGATATTCATTCTGTTATTCTCCCCTTCTCTATTTGTACTATTTTCTTGCATCGTGCCGAACGCTTACTTCCCATGTCTTGGTGTTCCTGTACAAGTAAAACCCATCAATTTACACAAGTCCACTCCGATTGCAGTACCATCTTCCGATCGCTGTTATCCCCAGATTTTTTGATTCCCTTTTCGAAAGGGAAAATCCGGGGATAAGCATATGCTTCCGATGTAGCTTTCTTGTAGAAAGCTTTAAGCGAACACTCCGTTTCTTCAGATTGGTTCTGCACTCTTCGTTAACGTGTAAAAGTTCGGTTTATCTTACATGAACAATAAAAAAATCCCTAATCCTTACGTCCAGGATCAGGGATGACGTCTCGCATATGGCGATCTGTACATGTTCAACCAAGGGTTGTCCATGCGCATAGAATAGCCCGAAACGCTGTCCTTTCCTCGAAGGAACACCGGTTTGTACGTCCAGGGCAGGTAACCTGACTTACAGGAATCATCCTGTTTTACAGTGGCGGGACCGTGCCGGATTTGCAC
This sequence comes from Paenibacillus amylolyticus, assembly GCF_050990605.1. Taxonomy (GTDB): domain Bacteria; phylum Bacillota; class Bacilli; order Paenibacillales; family Paenibacillaceae; genus Paenibacillus; species Paenibacillus amylolyticus_H. The sequence goes on along the minus strand of NZ_CP158832.1, from coordinate 1,482,405 downwards.
CGGCTTCCCCATTTCACCCTTGTGTGATTCATAACTCTTGCTATTTTCATGACTCTTACTAATCTGCCATGAAAACAGCCTTCACACGCGGGACCCTTGGTCGCTGATATGGTAAACCATTGCCGTGTAATTTCTGCATGCTGCATACGCGTTCAGGCTTCACAGCCTGAAGCCTATCTGTATCCATGCTGAAGTCACACTTCTGTTGTGATTATAGGGTATATTCTACATCCTTACAACCCGATCGGCGGAAAAGTCACTCTGCTGCCAAACCACTGATTCCCCTGTTGTTCAAGCTGAACCTGAATCGCCTGTCCCGGTGTGACATGTGTATCCCAGAATCCAAGCCCCGCAATCAGACGGGACAAGACATACCGGATGACACCACCATGCGTAACCACAACTATGGTTGACTCGCGCCCCTCATCAACGTGCATTGAAGGACGACCCTCCAACAACATCTCTTGGAGAAAGAAATCCAACCGCCCGGTAAACTCCTGCCACGATTCCCCTCCGGGCGGAGTGACCTCCTGCGGCGCATCAATCCAGCTTCGGTACACAGGGTTATCCTTAAGCTGATCATACGTCAGCCCTTCCCACTCTCCAAAATCATTCTCGCGCAGGCGCGAGTCGAAACTGACCTGTCCGCTCGCGTCAGGAAGAATCTGTTCCAGCGTCTGTCGGCAGCGAAGCAGATCACTGCAATATATCTCGTGCCACGAAACACTGCTCAATTGTTTATGAAGCGGAGCCAGTTCTTCTTTGGCATCTGGCAGCAGACCGATGTCAGTATGCCCCAGGTATCTTTTTTCCACATTCCACAGCGTTGTCCCGTGACGGACCCACAGAATGTTTCGTTTCAGTGAGCCGGGTTGATTCGTATGTACGTCATTGTCTGCGTTCCCTTCATTTACGGCCATAACAGCGTCCCTCCTGCCAGCCACACACCCAGCGTTATGAACACGCACAGTACAACAAAAGCCCCTGCCGACCAGAACATCAGGCGTGATGTTCGCACAATATCCTCGGCTTCCATCGGCCGTGTGGCCTCGCCCATGTAGGCACGAAACGAAGCAACTCCGTGATATACGTTATGTCCGCCAAGCCGGATGCCCAGTGCTCCAGCCACCGCAGATTCGGGAAAACCGCTATTCGGACTTGGATGCAGTCTTGCATCCCGTGCGACCATGCGTGCTGCTCCTTTCGTGTCCAGCTTCATGACCCAGGCACCCATGATTAACAGAATCGCGGTCAGCCGGGCAGGTATCCAGTTCGCCACATCATCCAGTCGGGCCGAAGCCCATCCAAGATGCAGATACTTGTCATTTTTATAGCCGACCATGGAATCAAGCGTGTTGACGGCGCGATAAGCCATGGCTAACGGAGCGCCTCCAATGAGTGCATAGAATAACGGAGATACAATGGCATCCACGATATTTTCGGCAACCGTCTCTACCGTTCCCCGCACAACCTCAGGTTCATCCAGATGCGCCGTATCACGTCCTACAATCATGCCCAAGGAACGTCTGGCCGCCGGCCAATCCTGCAACTTCAGATGACGATACACTTCCATACCTGCATCCTTCAGCCCTTTTGAAGCAATGGTCGTTGCGATGAGCAACACTTCAGCTGCCACCGCAATGACAGGATGAATCAATCCAAGCACATATACAAGTCCCCAAGTGATGGCAAAAGAACCCCCCGCAATCACAAGCGGGAACAACAGCCCGGCTCTCTTCAGCCCCGAATCTGTGTTCACACGCGAGCGAATAACACGCTCCAACGCCGAGATGCCTTTTCCCATGCCAATCACCGGGTGGGGAATCCAGCGCGGATCACCGATACATCGGTCCAACAGGTACGCCAGTATAATAATCCAGGCTCCAGCCATGCCCGTCCAGAACGGCCAGGTCCATAGATGCTCTACCTCAAAAGTCATTTGTGCCTGATCCTCTCTTTCCATAACAGTCCGGCCTGAAGGCTCTCCGTCACCGTGTCGTATACCAATCTGCCAATCGCCGCCCCCGTCGTAGTCGCCGTCCCGGCATAAGTGATCATTGGTTGTGGTTCCTCCACTGCCTGACGTACTGCAAACACAATGGTATCAGTTGTGGTGCCGGTGGCGGGCAACCCGTTCTCCGAATCCAAAACACCTGCATCCGCCAGCGCTGCCGCTTTGGCTTCCACTGCTGTCTGTACCGCATTCACCATCGCCCCGGTGGTCATCCGTCCATTCAACCAGAGCATGATGTTAATTGTACCAGGGACATAGGAAGGAATCGTCAGATTCCGTGCTGAAGGAGCAGAGCGATCCATGTCGGAAGACATGATCTTATTTCCCGCCGCATCAAATACCGTTCTCTCCGACCCCGCGCGTGCTGCATTCGATACACCCGCAGTGGTGCAGCACAGAAGACCAAATTCATCACTTGTATATTCCTGAATGGAGGTATGCTCCAGCCTTACGGCTGTCAGTAATCCGGCACATTGATCCCGCGGCTCATGCCATTCATTCAGCGCTTGTTCGATATCACGCGGCGGATCATCACAACGGTAATGCCTGTCCACATAGATGTTAAAAATGCGATCCAGTTCAAACATTCCACCGCCATATACCGCACTCGACAGCGCTTGGGCAGCCTTTAGGCTCTGTGCTTTGATATGTCGTTCATGTGCGGATATATTCAGTCCGGGCCAGGAAGAGGAAGCATATTCATTCTCGCCTGTTTCACCATTCGTAAAGTAGTTATAAAACGGGAGTGTCACTGCCGCATCCCTCCCTGTGTTCCTGTTCGGAATCTTTCGTCTGCTCCTGCTGACTCAATTCATGAATGGGGGACTGATCGGCATTCGAATATGCCTTGGTTTCCAGCACGCTGCCCAGCACTTCGAGCAAAGTAGCATTGGCATCGGCATCCTTGACCGCGAAACGTACATGCCTGTCGTCAAGCCCCGGATACATGGCACAGCTGCGAATCAGGATGCCCCTTCGACCCAGCGCCTCCTGCATGGATGCTGCTGTCCAAGGGGCCGGCACACGTGCCAAAATAAAGTTCGCCTCTCCCGGTGTCACCGCACATCCATACGCCTGCAGCCCTGTGATAAGATGCTCCCGTTCCCGCGTTATCTGTGATATGGTCTCCTGTTCGTACCGTTCTCCGCTGCGCAGACAGGCTTCCCCTGCCATGAGCGCCAGGCCGTTGACACTCCACGTCACCTGTTTCTTCGTCATCGCCTTGATGTATTCCGCACGGCCCAAAGCATATCCGAGACGCAAGCCCGGAATGGCATAAAACTTCGTCATCGAGCGAATGATGATCACATTGGGATAGTCATTCAGATGTGCTGCAAGGGACTGGCGCCGGGTTACCGGAATAAAATCCATAAACGCCTCATCAATGACAAATACGGTTCCCGTTACTTCTGCTTTGCGGGCAAGCCTCTGCAATACCTCAAGCGGATATTGTACACCGTTTGGATTGTTCGGCTGGCCGAGAAAGAGCAGGTCTACCTTTTCCATAAGTTGCTCGATCTCCTCGGGTTCCGCTCGCCACGCCAGCTCTTCTCTGCCCTCTGTATGCATAACCTCAGCACCGAATTGTCGTGCCAACGCGCGGTACTCCGAGAATCCCGGTTCCACCGTACCCACCTTGCGCGGGGCAAGTCCCAGCAGAATAAGTGCCATACTTTCGGCTGCACCGTTGCCCACGGAAATCTGCTCCTGCATTACACCAAGACGCTCGCTCAGCAGTGCCTTGAATCCCCGATGCCCCGGATCGGGATACCGAATCACCGACTGCAATCCTTGCTGTATAGCCTCCAGCACCCCTCTGGGCGGACCAAGTGGATTAATGTTGGCGCTGAAATCCAGAAAATCAGCGGCTTCCCTTCCAAATCGTGACGCAGCTGTCTCCACGTCCCCACCATGTCCGAACACTTCGATATAACCGGTCATTCTTCCGTCATCCTTTCTGTATGTCCTTTTTATTATGGATGGCACGGGAGGTGTGGGTCAATCCTGTTTTCTTTGTGTCCCAACCATAATTCGTTTACAATAGAAGAGGAATTTCGGTTCCTTTTGATATACAAGATTCACTACATAAGGGACTAACAATCCCTCACATACATTAATGGAGGAATGACCATGCTGTTTGTAGACAACCAGGGTATTACAGATCCTTCTGTAAACCTGGCGATTGAGGAGTACATTCTGAAACATCTGCCGATGGAGGATGACAGCTATCTGCTGTTCTACATCAACCGTCCGTCGATCATCATCGGTAAGCATCAAAATACGATTGAGGAAATTAATATCGAGTACGTTCAGGATAACGGTGTGCAGGTGGTTCGTCGTCTTTCGGGAGGCGGAGCGGTATATCATGATCTGGGCAACCTGAATTTCAGTTTTATTACAGCGGATGACGGTCAATCCTTCCATAACTTCCGCAAGTTTACCCAACCTGTGGTTGAAGCTTTGCACGAGCTTGGTGTAAATGCCGAGTTGACCGGGCGTAATGATCTGCAAGTGGGCGAAAAGAAAATTTCGGGCAATGCCCAGTTCTCCACACGTGGGCGCATGTTCAGTCATGGCACATTGATGTTTGATCTGAACCTGGAGCATGTTCAGGCTTCCCTGAACGTCAATCCCGAGAAATTCAAATCCAAGAGCACCAAATCCGTGCGCAGCCGGGTCGCCAACATACGGGATCTGATTGACACTAACCTGACAATTGAGCAGTTCCGTGATGAGCTGTTACGTCATATTTTCAGAATGGAGCCACAAGACGTCCCTCAATACAAGCTGACTGACAAGGACTGGGACAAAATCAAGGAAATCTCTGCTGAGCGTTATAACAACTGGGACTGGAACTATGGCTTGTCTCCGGAAAGCAATGTGAAGCACACTCGCAAATTCCCTGTCGGCATCATCGATTTGCGCATGAACATCAAGGATGGACGCATTGAAGATATCAAAATCTTTGGCGACTTCTTCGGAGTAGGTGATGTAGCTGATATTGAGGATATGCTGCGCGGCAAACGTTATGAGGAGTCCGAGGTGCGTACTGCACTTGAGGACCTGGATGTAAAACACTACTTCGGCAACCTTGAGCTGGAAGACTTTATCGGTCTTGTTTTTCTGGAAGAGTAGGTATATAAGTTCAACCCAAGAATATTTACACCTGCCACTCCGATGACAGAATAACCTTCCGATCGCTGTTATCCCCAGATTTTTTCGATTCCCTTATTCAAAGGGAAAATCCGGTGATAAAGGCGAACGCTCCGCTTCTTCAGGTTTTTTCTGTCCTCTGCGTTCTTGTGTAAAACGTTCATATTGAACTGATATAGATAAAGTCGGGTATAGATACAGATAAAAAGGAGAGAAACACAGATGACCTACAAATTAATCGCAATTGACATTGATGACACACTGATTAACGACAACAAGGAAGTAACTCCTGCGACACAGACTGCACTGGAACAAGCGGTTTCCCATGGTGTAACTGTAACGCTGGCGACTGGACGTGCTTATGCTTCCGCACAAGCGCTTGCTCGTCAAACCGGACTTAACGTGCCCATCATTACGTATCAAGGCGCTTTGGTGAAAAACCTGCTGGACGAAAAAGTACTTTATGAGCGTTACGTTCCACAGGAAGCTTCCCGCAAATTGTATGACTACTGTCTGGAGAACAATCTCCACCTTCAAACATACATTGACGACAAGCTGTATGCCCGTGAGGAAAACGACAAGCTGCGTGATTATGCCAAGTTAAACGGCACCCAATATTATATCGAATCTGATTTCATCAAAGTCATCGAACAAAAAACACCGAAGTTGCTTATTATTGATGAGCCAGACTACTTGGATAAGGTTGCCGTTGACCTGCGTGAATTGCTCGGACCTCAAGTGCATATCACCAAGTCCAAACCTTACTTCCTGGAGATCATGCACAATGAAGGAACTAAAGGCCACGCCCTGACCTTCCTGGCGGACCATTTTGGTCACCAGCTCAGCGAGTGCATTGCCATCGGCGACTCTTGGAATGACCATGAGATGCTGGAAGTTGCTGGTCTTGGTGTAGCGATGGGCAATGCCATCCCTGCTCTTAAAGAGCTGGCTGATTACATTACGGCGAGCAATAACGAAGATGGCGTAAAAGAGGTTATCGAGAAGTTTGTATTGAACGCAGAGTAATAAGGTCAACGAACAGCCCGGTCAGTGAATTTCGCTGTACAGGGCTGTTTTTTGATTAAAAAAATATGTTCATTATCCTGTTTAAACGATTATATTAGGTATATTTCTCTGTTATTTTTTATGTTTTGAGAGCAATAATGCGGTGATCAAGGATAACTGTAGTGAAATCGTAATCGCCATAGCTAAGATGACACGATCTGTATCTGGGACATCGTCAAAAAACAAAATAATAAAAAATACAATGAATGAGATTACAATGCTAGCTAAGAAATTAAGAATTATTCGTTTCATGTTTTGCCTTCTCCCCTTTATACATACTTCCCATAGGACCGGTAGCCAAGTTTCACTCAGGGGTGATTCGTTTACTGGTGACGTGGTGGAAACAATGCATACCATTAATCTTTATCTATTTTAAAATCGATTCGGAAGCCTGCACTGTCACCCTCGCACGCCCTCCTCTTTTCAACCAGCCACTCACCTTCTCATTCATCACCAGCAGACCTGAGACGACCAGGGCCACACCGATCCATGTAACCCAGCTGACATGTTCCCCATAGACCACAGCGCCAAGCCCTACGGCAATGGGAGGGGAGATATACAGCCAGGTTGCCGGGAACAACGGATTTGTGCGAGACATGATCCAATAGAACAGACTGTGCCCAACCATGGAGCCAATAACAGTCAGATAGATCACGGACGAGACAGCAGGCACCCAATCCAAAGCAGACATGTTCCAGGATTCTGTCACCGCTGAGAGCAGGGTTAACAATAGTCCTCCATACATCATCTGTACTGCGTTAATTGCTATGGGGTTCACTTCTTTGAACTGATTGATAACCTTCTTGGAGTACAATGCACCTGCCGAATAACAGACTTCCCCCACCAGTACTGCGATACAACCCCACATGAACAGGGAACCTGCACCAAGCGATACACCTGGCAATACAACCAGAACCACACCAGTGAACCCGATCAGACAACCTGTAATCATACGGGCAGATGTTTTTTGCCGTAACAGCGACGTCTGCATCAACATAATCATCAGCGGCCCTGTCGCTGACAAAATGGCACCCACACCCGAGCTCACATGCTGTTCAGCCCAATATAACGTTGCAAATGTACCAAACGTCAGACCCGCTCCCGTTAACAACATCTCCTTGCGGAACAGGAGGGACCAGCTCACTTTACCCTTCATCCACATCCATGCAAACATCAGCGCTCCCGCGATTACAAATCGCAATCCGGCTGACAGAAAAGGTGGCATGCCTGCCTCCACTCCAATTTTAATAGCCAAAAACGTTGTACCGAAAATAAGACACATGACCGTAAATGCAATCCCCACCATGATAACCACTCCTTTGTCTGTTCTCCATCATATAGCACTGTCTACAGAACAGAATGAACAAAACAGAACAGTTATCTTCCGTTTACTGTTACAATAGTGTTCAAAAGGAGTGTGAGCCGGGTGGGCAAAACCATGATGATGACAGATAACAGCCTGAAACTATATGAGCAAGTCATCCATTATCTCGTTGTGCGTATAGAAGCGGGAGAGTGGGCTGAACATGAAAAACTGCCATCTGTACGTAGCCTGTCCGAGCTACTCGGCGTACATCGTCTCACCGTTTTCAAAGCTTATCAGGAGTTAAAAGAACGTGGGAATGTTTATGTGAAGGACAAGTCCGGCTATTATGTCAGTCCAGCAACTCCATTCTCAGTAGCGGATCAGGCGGATGATCCCGCCGTGTCAGCCTGGCTGCATTGGGACTCCCTCGCACGTGTACAGTCGCTTGAAGCCGAATTCCAGTTCTCCAAATCACTGATTGATCCCTCCCTGCTTCCCAATCGGTATTGGGGAGAACTGATGCGTGATCTGCTCGATCAATATCCCCGTTTGCTCGGCACATATTCCACAATTCAGGGAGATCTGGAATTGCGTAGCGCGCTGGCAAGCCATCTGACAACCAAGGAACGCTTCTACCTCTCCGCAGACGAGGTGTTAATTACATCAGGTGCTCAGCAAGCGATCGACGTCATCTCGCGGACGCTGGTCAAGCCCGGAGATCGGGTCTTGATGGAACGGCCTACGTATGGACCGGCAATGGAGATTTTCCGCAAACAAGGTGCCCGACTCGTCTTTACCGACATTCATCCCAAGGGTTATGATCTGGAGCAGATCGAACATCTGATGAAAAGTGAGAAGCCGCGCCTCTTTTATATGACACCGACCTTTCAGAATCCAACCGGCATGAATGTCCCAGTAGAACAGCGCAAGCAGTTACCTGAGCTTGCAGAACAGTATGGTTGTTTTCTGCTCGAAGACGACAGCACCTACGATATCTATTTTAAGGAGAAACCTCCTGCACCCATTTTCACCTACGACACCACTGGGCACACACTGTACATTCGCAGTTATAGCAAGTATGTTGCACCCGGGCTGCGGATTGCAGCCATCATATGCCGTCAGCGTTTCATGCCAGGACTACAGGCGGTAAAATCACTGACAGATAACGGATCTCCCCTTCTGAACCAGAAGCTTTTTCTCCGTTATTTTCAGTCAGAACGCATGCATCAACATCTGTCCAAGCTGCGGACCGCCATCCAGCTACGGATGGAAGTGATGGAACAATATCTGCTGGAAACGGACTGGACGTGGACCCGGCCAGAGGGCGGACTCAACTTTTGGGTAGAGCTTCCTGAGAGTGTGGATACAGGGAGACTGCTTCACCGATGCATGGAACAATTCGTTGCCTTTGTACCCGGCACCGTATTTGATTCTTCGGATACTTCAGCCAGTCGCAAGCTTCGTTTGTCGTTCTCTTATGCACATGAGCAGCAGATTCGGGAAGGCATGAGCAGGCTTATTACGCTGGCTAAAAGTATATAAGTGCGTGTTCAGTCCGGTTTTCAGTACCAAGAAGATGGGATAAGGCTATTCTTTTAAATACAACCTCAGTTAACACAAAGAGTCGCCATGTGGCGACTCTTATAGCGATTTCCCCTGTGTTCTACAAGTCCTTCCTGGAAAATAGGCGAACTGTAACAACATAAGATACAAAGAACAATAACAAGATGCCCATTGAAATTAAAATCATTAACGGCACACCAATCCTGCCTTTCTCGTTCACTATATTCAAGAGCACAGCAACTGGTTGCGCAAGGATGATGAGAGAGGTCATGAATACTGCATTGATAATGGCAGCTCCCTTCTTGCTAAGTGAATAAAACAGAGGCATATAGATTGAAACCAGAACAAACACTATGCCTACTGCAAACAGAATATCGAGTATAGAGTAGTTCGGCTTGTTCAGCTCAGAATAATTCAATTTCACGAGCCAGTGAATCCCATATGAAGCAAGAACTCCAAAAAACGTATATAGGATAGCGGAAAGGTACTTTGCTTTCACAATCTGCTTGCGACTAATCGGAAGTGTGACCAGAAAATTATGATTATGGTTTCTGATATCAATCATAGTTGCAAGGATGACCGAACCAAATGCGGTATAGATCCCTACAAAATACATCGACATTTCACTCTGCGGTATAAATGCAAGACTGAATACAACCAGATATAATGCAATGATCCACAGTGAACTTTTTAGTACGATGAAATCTTTACGAAGCAAGTTAAGCATATTTGCGTCCTCCCTTCGCCGTAAAATAAATGAGGTCTTCCAAGGTAGGTCTTTGTATAAGAGCAAACCTGCCAAATAACTGTTCGGCCTCTGCCTTATGATCCGACAATGCTTCAAAACCGACGGCTGTCTCTCGTATTCCGATGAAATGTTTCCGAATGTCGGAATCAAGCAGATCCAAGTCCCCTTTTACAATCGTATACCTTTCCAGCACATCATCTTTCGCCTCGTTAAATACCAGTTTTCCTTGATGAATAAATGTAATATAATCTGCAATACGTTCCAGATCGGTCGTAATATGAGTCGAGAAAATAATGGACCTTGTTTCGTCCTGTATCATATCCGCAAGAAGATCGAGCAGTTCCCGCCTAAATACAGGATCAAGCCCGGATGTCGGTTCATCCATAATCAGCAGATCCGCTTCATGTGACAAAGCTATGGCGAGGGAATACTTTATCTTCATGCCTTTGGACAGATCCTGGATCTTCTTTTTGGGAGATAGTTCGAACTGATCCAAGTAGTCATTGAACGCTTTATTGTCCCATTTGGTGTAAAAAGGAGCGATCATTTGTGTCATCTCCCGGATCGTCAGATGCTCATAATAAAAGCATTCATCAGACACAATGCCAAGGCGTTGCTTGATTTCAACTTCCTGATTGGGCATCTGGCTACCCAATGTCTTGAGGCTGCCCTGATCGGGATGGATCAGACCCGTGATCATTTTGATCAAAGTACTCTTCCCCGCCCCATTCGGACCAATAAGTCCCGTGATATATCCTTTTTTCACATCAAGCGATACATTATCTACTTTAAATAAGGGATACGTTTTGGTTACATTACGTAATTCGATAGCGTTCATTATGCTTATTCCTCCTCAATCAACAATGTTAGATGATCAATTACATCCTGTGAATTCATGCCCAGTTCTTTGCTCTCACGAATCACTTCGAGCATCTTCTCTTCCAATTGTTTCATCCGCCGCTCTCGAATAAAGTCCTGATTGGCCCCGGATACGAAGCTCCCTTTGCCTACAACTGAATCGATCAGCTTCTCCTTCTCCAACTCTTCATAGACACGTTTGGTTGTAATGACACTGACTTGCAGATCCTTGGCGAGCTGCCGAATGGAGGGAAGACTATCTCCAGCAACCAATTCTCCGCTCAAGATGCTTTGTCTGATCTGAGTTAGAATCTGCATATAGATCGGATCGCTCGATGCGTTTGATATTAAAATGTTAATCTTTCCTCACCTCATTGATGTTAAATAATTTTCGGTAGGTATAGTGTATATATATAATATATACACTATACCTACCGATGGTCAATCTTTATTTCAGCATGTTCTCATTCTGATTCATTCCATAAACGTGGACTGGTTAATCTGAACGACAAAAAAAGGACGTCAGTTTCCTGTTCGTCCTTTTGGTTAATTAAGCCCGGAAGGTCACATGACTTTCCGGGCTACTGTTATGAGCTGGATATGACCTTATCCACCAATCCATATTCGACTGCTTCAGCAGCGGTCAGGAAATAATCTCGATCCGAGTCCTTCTCAATCCGCTCCATCGACTGTCCCGTATGGTCGGCGAGCAGCTTGTTAAGACGTTGACGATGTTGAATGATGCGGTTAGCATGAATCAGCATATCCGACGCCTGCCCTCGCGTACCGCCATGTGGCTGATGGATCATGATCTCACTGTTGGGCAACGCCATACGCTTGCCTTTTGTTCCACCCACCAACAATATCGTACCAAAGCTTGCCGCCATACCTGTACAGATCGTGGAGATATCCGGCTTCACGAATTGCATCGTGTCATAGATCGAAAATCCCGCTGTCACCGACCCACCAGGGCTGTTAATGTACATCTGAATATCTTTCTCCGGGTCCTCTGCAGTCAAAAATAATAACTGGGCCACAATGGCATTTGCCATCTGATCCTCGATCTCTCCGGATACCATAATGATCCGGTCTTTGAGCAAACGTGAATAAATATCATAACTCCGCTCTCCGCGGGTTGTTTGTTCCACTACATACGGCACTACATTCATATGTGTCGCCTCCTCGGTTTAGGCAACCATGGTGACCGTGTACCCGCCTCCATACGACATCGAGTTCATACCAGAAGTGGAGTACCCGTACATCATTGGCTGCATGGATGGAGACGGCAAAGTCTGCTGCAAAATCGTCCCCGCCACAGCCATCGGATCATCGGTCCGGTTCAGGCACAGATCAATGATTCGGGCAGTATCTCCATTACGAAATGCCAGCAGATAGCTGCGCAATTCCTCCCGATGGTTTTCCACTGCGCCTTCCTCATACTGCAATTCAGTGTCCGATTGTTCCAACCTGTGCCTCACCTCGGCTATGGCAGAGCGGGCACGATTTAACGCCGCTTTCACAGCGCCTTCTGTCGTATCCAACATTTCCGCAGTCTCTGCCGCCTTGTAACCCATTAATTCACGTAATACATATATCACTCGCTGCCACGGTGGTAGCGTATTTACAAGAAGTTGTACGGCAGACTCCAATTCCTCGAATCGCCTTTCCTCCTCCATTTCGTGTAGGAGCGGCTTTAAGCTATCCAGTTTATATGCCAATCTCTCCCGCTGACGTAAGATATCAATCCAGCTGTTGCGTGCAATACGAATCAGATAAGCTTCCCAGTTTATATCTTTATTCATCCCGGAAGTTCCAACCACTCTCGACGACAATACTTTGAGACAGGTCTCCTGTACCAGATCCTCCGTCTCTGGAACTGATTTCGTCAGAGATAAACAATACGCATACAACGAACCCATCAGATCGGGTAATCGCGCATGGATGCTTTGGTTCAATTGGTTTGTCTCGGCGTTACCACCGGATTCAATATGGGATTTATCTGATTTACCATCATCATGTGGTCTGTTGATTCTGCAATCCACGGACTTCACAAAGGCCATCTTGGGGGCCCCCCTTTGCTGGTTCCTGATTGATTTTGACTTACACTATGTAAACGAAGAACCTCCTCCAAAGGATACGCTCTTCTCCATTTATTTTTATTACAATGCTTCAAGTTGAGTTACGCATTCGTTTCATACTATTAGGCTCCGAGCGGCACCTTCATCCCGGTAAGGGCAATCGTAATGCCTTGATCCAGATTATAATTCTGCCGTACATCAATGTCATGAGACATATGTGTAAAATAGGTATGGCCCGGTTTCAGTTCCCGCAGCAGCTCCTGCGCCTCGCGCATATCGTACACGGAACGTGTTGAGAATTCCGCAAGTTCATGCACAAAGCTTGTTCCGAGCACCAACAGATCCAATCCGTGTAACGGCTCTTTCTCGGATGTTTTCAGGTCAATGGCATCTGAACAATACGCCCAACTATAGCCATCCCGATCCAATCGATACGCGTACGAATACCCGTTTTTACCGTGGCAGACCTTCCAGGAATGCACCTTCCATCCTCCAAGCTGGATATCATCATCCGTTTCCATAAAATTCATATGGTGACTTAGCCAAGGAAATTGGGTCTGAATGGTGGCAATCACTTCACGCGGTGCGTACAGTTTGCCCTTTACACCCAACCAGCGGCATGCATCCGCCCATTCCGGTAATCCACCAATATGGTCAAAATGGGCATGTGTGATGAGCAGCGTATGCACCATACGCAATCCTTGATCCTCCATCTGTGATCTCCAGTCCGGTCCGCAGTCAATCATGAACTGTTCACTCGCACCATCGCCACCACTGTCAATCAGAACCGCAGAGCGTTTTCGTTTATTTGCTCCCGTAAGCCTCGCCTCTGTACATACGTCGCAATCACAATACACACGTGGAACGCCCATCGCATCGCCAGTGCCCAGAAATGTTAGCTGATTCAATCCGCATTCCCCCTGAATTGATAATATGTAAATTGTAATCGTCCACCCCTGTTTTTGCAAAAAAAGACCATCCCGCTGCAGTTACCCACTGCAATTCGGGACAGTCCATGGTCTGACCATTTACCCGTCAGACTTTCATCTCCATGCTTCGCTCCATCGGAAGCGTACGCTCAATTTACACCAGCGCTCGCAGCTTCAAAGTAAGCTCCTGACCCGCAGGTACATCCTTCGATTCTGTAATGACCCAGTTCGATGCAAGCCGCTTCGCCAGCACTTCTGCCTGCTCCGGTTTCAACTGTAATCCGGTAACGACCCCTTCACCTACCGTAAAGTCTTTCTCTGGCTGTAGCCTAAAGGCCTTCTCCAACCAGATTCCGAGACCACCACGCGTGTTAAAGGTAATCCGGTACCCGTCTTTTACTGCTGCCTCCAAATTTTCACCATGCTCGTCCGCATACGAGAAAAATTCGTTATATCGGTATTCCTCTTCAGACACGGCGTCAAAAGCGGAAACATCTTTGGTTTGAATGGCATTTAAAATTTCTTCCTCGGGCATCCCCTTACCTCGGGCCTGCTCCAGTCGAATTGCTGTACTTTGGGATAATTTGATCTCTGCACTCATCCAACTCACACCTTCCTGCTAGTACTATGTAACAATCATGATTCAGTATACCTCTATTATAACCTTTTGGCAGTAAAAAGCCTCCATCTCTACTTCCATTGAAATGAAGATTGAGCTTCCGGTCTCAAGTTTACTTTCATTGTTTTGAAATAGTAACTATCATATTTAAATAGAACAAAATAAAATCATTTACAAGATATACAATTAAACCTAATATATAGTTGTCCGGACTTAGCTCAAATAATCACATTGTTAATACGGGAACTGTAAGCGGTCATTTAATAAATGTCTCAGGTTATGATTTTAGAACAAATGATGCTAAAGTAAGACTCCCTTCCCTGCTTCACTACTCTACAGGTCTACAGGGGGCTCAAACATGAATATGAAATATGGACGTAAATCTATTCATATCACATTAATGCTTACCTTATTGCTCACAGCATGTACCAATTCAACTCCAGCCAATCCAACTACAGATCAGCACATACCTAAAAAGCCATCTACTACATTGGAAACTGCACCTGAAACCAATTTACTAGACTCATCTCATGATCAAACTGCACCAGAACTGCCAGAGGTTAAACCCGACGTTGCATTCAAACTCCCCTTCAGAATGGATTCAGTGACCATCAAAAATGATGTTTTAGATCGTAATACCATCGTGGCTAGCTACAAAGATGACAACGACAGTGTCATTTTTAGCAGAGATTTTTCTACAACTGAATTAACCGAGATGGAGATCATCCAGTTTGACACGAAAAAGAATACGTATACTTCTCGCTACCGCGCTGCGAAAGGCATCATTATTAATACTCTGGTGTCTGTTGGAGACGACTTATTTTGGATAGAGAACACAGCTAACCCAACGGATAATAATACACCATGGCAAATTCTACGGATGAAGCGAGATGATCTTAAAGCAACACCTGTCGTTTTTGCCGAAGGCATTAGCGAAGATCAAATCGCCGTCCCCGTATTAAGATCTCATTATGATGAAATTAGCTGGATTGAGAAGAAGATTACCGATCACATTGTGAAGAGCGAGGCTTACATTTATAATGTGAAGACCGGGATCAGGACCAAGGTAGCCACACAATTGCTAAATGAACAAAAGAAGAATAACAGTGAAGGAATTTTCCTTGATATACAAAGACCTGTTAGTGAAGGATTATTGATACGACAAACGGTTTTTGAAAATAAAGGCGATAAAAATACAAAACAGTTTGACATTGTTATGTATCCCACAGACCAATCTGAACCTGAAGTTATTGTTAAAGATCGTGAAGAGATTTACGATTTTACAGCCAATGAGCAATGGATTGTATTAACAATGGAGAGTACTACCGAAATCTTAGATCGAAAAACGAAAAAACAGGTCTATTCCATTACCCACGATAGCTCTCTACTCGGTGGGTACTCACCTTTTTTATTTGGAAATCAACTTATCTACCACCAATCACCCTATATTATGGCTGTAGATTTAACCACAGGCAATAAGCAACGAGTAATTAAAAAAGAAGGAAGTTATACACCTATTACTAATTTCGGAGATAATCTCACCTTTACTCGCATGGAATATGAAAAGGATAGTACTCAAGCTGAATTATATTTTATGGACTTAAATCCAGAACAGCAATAATAGTGCTGTAAGAATAAATCCATAGCATTTTTGCTTTAACTCCCGTTCACGTAAATGGCCTCCCCATGGCTAGACATGATCTAACCATGAGGAGGCCATTTCAATGCTGTACGATTCCACTACAGCCCCGCCAGCACCTGATACCACACCCCGCGTTTGGAGTACAACGTACTGCGTACCTCGTCCCATCCACCCAGATAGTTGATATCAAATAATCCTTCCGGCATTGGGAATGTGGATTCCGTCTCTGCGAATACATCCGGATCTACCGAGCGGAAACCATGCTTGGCGAAAATGCGCTGTGCTTCGGGTGTACGCAGATATGCGACAAAAGCTTCTGCCAGTTCACGATTCCCATGTTTGTCGGCATATTTATTCACCACAACTGCCGGATTCTCAATCAGAATCGTATTTTTCGGAATGACGATGTCATAATCCACACCTTTGGCGATCCGGGCAAGCAATTCATTTTCATACGTGACGATAACATCACCAACACCATACTCGAATGCCGCCATTGAAGAACGACCACTCTTGTCCAATGATTCAACATTGCGATGTACCTGTTCGAGAAAAGCCTTGGCTGCGGCAGGATCTTTCTTCCCCTCTTGCTCCTCCGACAGTTTCAATCCGGCACCGTAAATGGCATTAATGTCCCATTGTGCGCCCCCGGATGTCTTTGGATTAGGGTAGAGCACTTTCACTCCCGGCTTGGTTAAATCCTGAAAATCATGAATGCCGAGCGGGTTTCCTGCTCTTGTGCCCAGCACAACAATCGAACGGGTAATCATGCCCTCATTCGGGGTCTGTTTCCAATCAGAGCTAACCAGATCGGCTTTGACCAGCTTGTCGATATCACTCTCCATCGCGAGCAAGGCCACATCAGCCTCAAATCCCCCAACGATAGCTCTTGCCTGTGTACCTGAAGCTTCATAGGACTCCTGGAAATTGATCGTCTGTCCGGTCTTCGCCTTCCACTCCTCCTGGAACTTGGGCAGCAATTCGCCTACAGCGTCTTTTGCTACACTATAAGCACCAATCACCAGCGTATTGGATGAATCGGTACCAGCGGGCTCGTGTTGTTCGCTTGACTCCTCCTGCTTGCTGCATCCAGCGGTCATGCAGACGAGCAGAAGCATGAGGGCAACATATAAAAGGTTGATTTTCTTCTTCCTCGTCTGCATGGGCAGCCCCTTTCTTCCACTTGATCTAAATCATCACCGGCATCGGATCTTCCTTCAGTCGGTTCTCAACGACCCAACTGTTGGAGTCATTGAACAGGTATGCACGGTGTACAAGGACGCGAATTTGTTGACCAATCTCTAAGGTCGTTTTCTCCAGGGAACGATATGTGATTAACTTATGCCCCTGTACGTCCACCTCCACCATCCATTCACTGCCGCGGAAATGAAGATGTTTGACTGTCCCTTTTTCCGTTGCAGACAGCATCGTGAACTCGTTTTTCAAACCGATCTCAATATACTCCGGTCGAATCAGCGCTTTGGTATGTTCACCCTCGACGGCATGTTCAAATCCTTTCAGCTGGGAAGCATCCTCCACAACCGTAGACTCTCCGATAAATGTAGCGACAAATGGTGTCTGCGGGTTTTTGTAGATATCCCAAGGTGTGCCCTTCTGTTCCAGACGACCCTGGCTGATAATCATAATCTCGTCCGCCACTTCAATCGCTTCATCCTGGTCATGTGTTACAAAGATCGAGGTGATTCCCACTCGCTCGATCAGCTCTCGCAACCATGAACGAAGTTCCTGACGGATCTTGGCATCAATGGCCGCGAACGGTTCATCCAGCAATAACAGCTGTGGCTCCGGAGCGAGTGCTCTGGCAAAAGCCACACGTTGACGCTGTCCACCAGACAACTGGTGTGGATAGCGTTGTTCGAAACCTTTTAACCCGGTCAGTTCAACAAGTTCCATAACCCGATCACGGATCTGGGCTTTTGGTGTCTTCTTGACCTTGAGTCCAAAAGCAATATTCTCAAATACCGTCATATGTTTGAACAGAGCATAGTTCTGGAATACAAATCCGATCCCACGCTCCTGTGGAGGCAGATGATTCACCACTTTTCCGTGAAAGCGAATCTCTCCGGAACCCGGATTCTCCAGTCCCGCAAGCATCCGCAGAATGGACGTCTTCCCGCCTCCACTTGGTCCAAGCAGACCGATTAGATGGCCTTTGGCAATATCGAACGAGACATCTTTTACCGCATGAAAATCACCGAAGTGTTTGTTCAGATCACGGACTTCTACATGCATATCAATGCACTTCCTTTCGCTTCTTGGCCCATTCCATCATCAGCAGCAGCAGGGCGGAGAAGGTGACCAGCACCAATGCCACACCATTTGCGGCAGCCACATTAAAATTCTCAACATCCTGATACACCAGCGTTGTTGCCGTCTGCGTTTTGTTCATAATATTGCCGGATACGACCAGCACTGCCCCGAATTCCCCGAGCGAGCGTGCAACCGTCAAGACAAGACCATACACCACCGCCCAGCGGATCGAAGGCCAGGTCACACTCCAGAATGTTCTCCAGCCGTAGGCACCCAGTGTGGATGCGGCCTCCTCTTGCTGTGAACCGAGTTCCTGCAGGACTGGCATAACCTCTCTGACCATCAGTGGGAAGGTAACAAATAACGTTGCGATCACCATACCCGGGAAGGCATAGACCACATTGAATCCAATCCCTTCAAAAAAAGCGCCCATAATGCTGTTAGGTCCCAACATCAAAACAATCATCAATCCGCCAATGACAGGTGATACCGCATAAGGCAGGTCTACAATGCTGTTCAGCAGTCCTCTTATCCGTTCACTCAACCATCCGGCACGAACCAGATATATGGCCATCATGATGCCAAACAATGTATTTAACAGGGTGACCACCAGTACAACCATTCCGGTCATCATCAAGGCGTGCAGCGCCTCCGGGCGCATCAGCCCTTTCAGGAATCCGCCTGCCCCATCTTCAAATGCACCGATAAAAATGCGTCCGAGCGGGATGATAATCAGTACAATAAATACCGCAAACGTCAGTCCGATTAACAGTCTTCTCATCGTCTTCTCCCCCGCATCTGCACCAGATTGATCAGCCAGAGGATCAGGAAGGAGAGCGTCAGAAGGATAACGGATACTGCAGCGGCTCCCGTTGGATTGTCACTTTCAATCTCCCCGTAGATGAATACGGAAGCCGTCAGTGTTCTGCCTGGAATGTTACCAGCCACCAGCACGACAGCCCCGAATTCAGCCAATCCTCTGGAGAAAGCGAGCATCCCCCCACTGATCATGCCAGGTGCCATGGAGGGCAGAATAACCTGCATGAACGTGCGAGCCTTGGATGCCCCCATCGTGTACGAGGCCTCTTCCTCGGAAGGATCAATTTCTTCCAGCAAGGGCTGCACTGCACGGATCACAAATGGAAACGTGACAAAGGTCATCGCGATAACAATGGCGGGCTGATGGAATACAATCTCGAACCCCATGGATTCAGCCAATTTCCCGATGGCACTGACTGGACCCAAAAGTAGCATAATCATCAAGCCGCCCACCGCTGTTGGCAGTGCAAACGGGAGATCGACCAGACTGTTGAGAAACGACCTGCCGACAAAACGATACCGTGTTAACACCCAGGCGATCATCGTGCCCAGAACTACATTAATCAGCGTGGCGATCACGGCCAGTCGAATGGTCAACAATACAGCTTTCCACGCGATTGGGTCCATAATGCTCTGAACAAAGTTGCTCCATCCTTCGGAGAAGGAATTGACGTACACACCGATGATTGGAAGTACAATAAGTACGATAAAATATAACAATACGGTACTGCGGAATCCCCAAGTCCATCCTTTATGACGAAGAACGGTATTCATTGCTGCGTTCCCTCCCAGCCTCCGGCTTTAGCTCCGGTCGGCAGTCTTCCTGGTTTCAATACGACATTTTTCCTAAGTTGGATGATATTACTTTACATTATTCCCATTAGTCTACTTGGTTTTGCTTTTCTGATACTTTACCAGTTTGCAGTGCTAATCGTCAATGCTTTTATTAAATATAATTGGGTCACCTATGAGATCGATTGATAAATGTTTCTTCAGGTTATTTCTGACCTCTCCGTTATTGTGCGATTCACATATTTGTCTTCATATGTGGTTTGTTTGGTATGTAGTGGTTAAGGTACAATCGAGGGTATGAACAGAGATGATAAGGAGTGATCGAACATGTTATATACGAAGAATATATCCACCTCCACACGAGATGAAATGAAGGATATCACACGGGACGTGAAGCATGCGGTCCAGAGTAGCGGGGTCCAGAATGGGACGGTTCTCATCTACTGCCCACATACGACAGCGGGTATTGCCATTAACGAAAATGCAGACCCCGATGTGAAACACGATGTCTTGTTGCGTTTGGACGAAGTGTACCCTTGGGAGCATCCCGAGTATCGACATGCCGAAGGCAACACAGCCTCTCACCTCAAATCGATCACAACAGGGCCATCACAGACGGTGATTATTCACAAGGGCAGACTGCTGCTTGGCCGCTGGCAAGGCATTTACTTTTGCGAATTTGACGGACCACGTGAGCGGGAATACTTTCTCAAAATCATGGAAGGCTAGCGTCAGTCCAATAGAGACCGACCTACTCATTCATTTTTGCAAACACAAACAGGCGGTCCACCCTCATTTCGGGTCGGAGCCGCCTGACTTGGTCTTTGGCGCGTACTAACTTTCGCGAGATAACGTTATAAAGAATTAAAGTTATGACAAATCACCGCCCTGAAGTGTAGGGGTGCGACAATAGCGCCATTATTGGACGCCAGGCTGCTGACCCAGATTGCGGCACAGCACTTTGACATGAGACAGCGCAGACGATTCAATCTCCACAAACGTTAAACGGTCCTGAATGTAATAAGAAATGAATCCGTGCATAGCCAAAAATAGCGTACGCGGTACCCTTTGAATATCCTCTTCCGTACAATTCTCTTCATTCATGTACTGCCTTATAATGGATGCAAACAATTCGAAGCACCGTCCCTGTTCGGTACGACAATAAGACAACAATTCTTCGTCCCTGATCATAAACATAATTTCGTATTGATATGGGTTCTCCAGACCAAAGCGAATAAACTCCATCATGATGTGCTCTACCTTGCTCACATCATCACGAACCGGCCTGACCATGGCCTGCAGCAGCAAATGCCCCAGATGATTGAAATCTTCAACCACGATGGCATAGAACAGCTCTGCCTTTTCCTTAAAGTGATAATACAGCGACCCATGACTATAGCCTAGATGCTGGCCGATGCTTCGCATCGAAATGGCGCGGTATCCTTTGGTAATAAAAAGGTGCCTCGCCGCCTCCAGTATCCGCTCCCTCGACAACTCCTGTTCGACTGCTCTTCTAGCCATATATTTTATTCCCCTTCAATAAAATAAAGCCGCTGTCCCTCCGTGATCCGGGATTGCCCTTGCGTCAAATCCGTGATCCAGGCTACAAATGCCTCGGTTTCACTATCCGGCGGAAGACAAGTCAACGTAACCTTATCGGTGAATCCAGTTTCACCTGTACGGACTTCCCGGCTCCTTAACTCATTTTCCACTTTACCCAGCCACGTATAATCCAGTTCAACAAATACTTCACGATGCAGCACGTTGGTGATGGCTTCTCCGGCTTCAATGGCTGCTACAGCTCCATCCGTATAAGCGCGAATTAATCCACCAGCTCCGAGCATAATTCCCCCGAAGTATCGTGTAACTACAATTGCCACATTTTTTAATTTCTGATTTTTGATCACTTCAAGAATGGGTTTCCCTGCTGTTCCACTGGGCTCCCCGTCATCGGATTGTTTCTGGATCTCGTCCCGCTCCCCAATCATGTATGCAGAGCAGTTATGAGTCGCATTCCAATGTTTTTTCTTGATCTCATCGATGAAGGCAACAGCCTCTTCCTCTGTCGTGACCGGCATAATATGACCGATAAATCGCGACTTCTTGATTACAATTTCCAGATTGCCCGGTCCTCGAACCGTGCGATAACGTTCAATCATCCTAAATCCAACTTTCTGATCTTTTCCTGAGTCCATTTTACAAGAAAGCAGTTCACCGCGCGAACGCGGACGAACTGCCCTGGTTATCTACATCCGGGAGCCCTGCATCTTACATAAACAGTGATTCCCGGATCGATTAACATTACCTTATTCAACTATATGAGCAGACCGATGAATTATTCGGAAAGTCTCGCTTCGAGCGCTGCTTTCTCTTCTTCAAAGCCTGGTTTGCCCAGCAATGCGAACATATTTTTCTTGTAAGCTTCCACGCCTGGTTGGTCAAATGGATTGACGCCCAGCAAGTAGCCACTGATACCGCATGCTTTTTCAAAGAAGTATACCAGATATCCGAAAGAATATGGAGTCATATCTGGAATGTTCACAATCAGGTTTGGTACTTGACCATCTGTATGTGCAAGCAGAGTTCCCTGGAACGCTTTTTTGTTAACAAAGTCCATCGTTTTGCCTTCAAGGAAGTTCAATCCATCCAGATCGTCCGGATCGGATTTGATGGAGATATGCTCTGCAACTTCAGTAACCTGAATAACCGTTTCGAAGATATTCCGGCTACCTTCCTGAATGAATTGACCCATGGAGTGCAAGTCTGTAGAGAAATCAACAGATGCAGGATAGATCCCTTTGTAGTCTTTACCTTCACTCTCTCCGAATAACTGTTTCCACCACTCGGATACGAAGTGCAGGGATGGCTCATAGTTTACGAGAATCTCCGTGCCTTTGCCCTTACGATACAATGCGTTACGAACAGCTGCATATTGATATGCTTCATTCTCAGCTACGTTCGGGTTGCTGTATTCCTTGGATGCGTCAGCCGCACCTTGCATCATTTCTTCGATGCTGATACCAGCTGCTGCGATTGGCAGCAAACCTACAGCCGTCAGAACGGAGTAACGTCCACCTACATCATCCGGGATAATGAAAGATTCGTATCCTTCTGCATTTGCCAGTTCTTTCAGTGCACCACGTGCTTTGTCTGTTGTAGCATAGATGCGTTTGCGAGCTTCTTCCTTGCCATATTTCTCTTCCAGTGCTGCACGGAAGATACGGAAGGCAATGGCCGGCTCTGTTGTAGTGCCGGATTTGGAGATGACATTTACGGAGAAATCTTTGCCTTCAACCAGATCCAGCAAGTGAGTTACATAGGTGGAACTGATATTGTTTCCTGCAAAATAGATTTCAGGTGTTTTGCGTTTGTCTTTTGGCAGATTGTTATAGAACGAGTGTGTCAGCATTTCAATCGCTGCACGTGCACCCAGGTATGATCCACCGATACCGATAACGATCAGTACTTCGGAGTCGCTTTGGATTTTGGCAGCTGCTTTTTGAATGCGTGCGAACTCTTCTTTGTCATAAGCCGTCGGCAGGTCAATCCAGCCCAGGTAATCGGAGCCTGTTCCTGTTCCGTTGTGAAGCTGCTCGTGAGCCAGACGAATCGGTTCAGCGAAATAGTCCACTTCGTGCTGATTTACGAATTGCAAAGCCGTACTATAGTCAAATGTCACTTTTTTTGCCATGATCTCAAAAACCTCCTGATTTCGGTTATATTATTTCCGTATCCGTATTCCATTCTAAACAACTTGCCTTAAGGATACTTCAAATCCACGGGGCTGACAAGCTTGCAGCCCGAACTTTGTCGTTAGAATTCAAGAAGCAAAAAGGGTAAACCGAATCCGCGGGTTGCGGTTCTGCTTACCCTTCTTATGTTATTCCGCCGGGTACGAGCAGACGTAGTCAGTAACGCTGCGTATCTCCAGTTTAAATTTGGATTCGGCAGGCACGTGAAACGTAGCTTGACCTTGAATCTCTTGCCACTCTTCTTCTCCAGGAAGCAATACTTTCAGATCTCCGGACAGAATCTCCATAATTTCACGGGAATCCGTACCGAATTCATAACTGCCTGGAAGCATGATGCCCAGAGTCACTTTGCTGCCATCCCCCAAAATAACCGTTCTGCTGGTTACCTGACCATCATAATAAATGTTGGCCTCTTTCACTACACTGACTTGATCGAATTGTGACATGCGTACCCGCTCCCCTGAAGTTAATGAAAACAAAAGGCAAAACAGATCAGGGCGATAACGAGTCACCGCCCATGTTCTGCGGAAATAACTTGCTGCCATGAATCAGGACAGCATGAAGCTCTCCCGACCATAGCAGCGCTTATGAAGCTATAAGTGCGTGTTCAAAAAGTCAGGTTTTCAGTACTTTTCGGCTGAATCCCATCTTCGACGCTGAGGATGCCGTGAGGCATCCTTCGTAATCAAAAGCAGACTTTTTGAACAATCTCTATTACAGCAATGCTTTTACGCGGCTAACCACGTTATCCACTGTAAAGCCATACTCTTGGATAACACGGTCGCCAGGCGCGGATGCACCAAATGTGGTGATTCCGAGAATGTCACCTTGATCGCCAACATATTTCTCCCAGCCCATTGGATAAGCCATTTCAATCGCAAGACGAGCTTTAACATCCGGAAGAAGAACGGACTCTCTGTAAGCTTTGTCTTGTTTCTCGAACAGATCCCAGCTTGGCATGCTGATTACGCGAACTTGGATGCCTTGTTCTGCAAGTGCTGCTTGAGCTTTAACAGCCAATTGCACTTCAGAACCTGTAGCGATGATTTGTGCTACCGCTTTGCCATCTTTTGCATCAGAGACAACATAAGCACCTCGTTTCACGTTCTCACGTGAACCTTCAACGGTACCTTCGAGGATCGGCAGGTTTTGACGAGTGAGTACGAGTGCAACCGGGTTGCTCTTGTTCTCAAGCGCGTAAGCCCAAGCAGCCGAAGTTTCATTACCATCAGCTGGACGAATAACTGTCAGATTAGGAATGATACGCAGGGATGCCAATTGCTCGATCGGTTCGTGTGTAGGACCGTCTTCACCAACAGCGATACTGTCGTGAGTCAGAACATACGTTACAGGCAATCCCATCAGTGCTGCCAGACGAACAGCTGGACGCAGGTAATCGGTAAATACGAAGAACGTACCTCCGAATACTTTCACACCACTGTGCAGTGCCATACCGTTCATTGCTCCAGCCATACCGAATTCACGGATACCGAAGTAGATGTTACGACCGGAGTAATCTTCAGGTGTGAAGTTCTCCAGGTTGTTCAAGTGAGTCATTGTGGAGCTTTCCAAGTCAGCAGATCCACCTGTCAGTTGTGGCACGTTGTGCGCCAGACCATTCAGAGCGTTACCGGATGCTACACGAGTGGAAAGAGCTTTGTCTGTTGCTGCATATTTAGGAAGATCACGGTCCCAACCTTCTGGAAGGTCGCCGTTAATCGCTGTTTCGAATTGAGCTGCCAGCTCAGGGTATGCTTTTTTGTACTCGGCAAATTTCTCGTCCCAAGCTTTGTTAGCAGAGATACCACGATCTTTTACTTGTGCGAAGTGATCGCGAACTTCAGCTGGTACGTGGAAGTTTTCTTCGTAAACCCACTTGTAATACTCTTTAGTCAATTTGGCTTCGTCTGCACCCAGTGGAGATCCGTGAGTACCGCCGTGGCCGCCTTTACCTTGTTTGTTCGGGCTACCATAACCGATAACCGTTTTAACTTCGATCAGTGTAGGACGCAGTGTATCTGCTTGACCTTCCTGAATTGCTTTTTCAATTGCAGGCAGATCGTTACCATCTTCAACACGCAGCACTTGCCAGCCATAAGCTTCAAAACGCTTCGCGATGCTTTCGGAAGAAGACAGATCCAATTTACCATCAAGCGTGATGTCATTGGAGTCGAACAACATGATCAGTTTGCCCAGGTGCAAACGTCCAGCCAGGGAAGCTGATTCATGAGATACGCCTTCCATCAAGTCGCCATCACCACAGATTGCGTAAGTGTAGTGGTCAACGACGTTGAACTTGTCTTTATTGTATGTTGCGCCCAGTTGAGCTTCAGCCATTGCCATACCTACAGCCATTGCAATACCTTGACCCAGTGGGCCGGTAGTTGCATCAACACCTGCAGTATGTCCGAATTCCGGGTGACCCGGTGTTTTGCTTCCCCATTGACGGAACTGTTTCAGTTCTTCCATTGGAAGATCATATCCGTTCAGGTGCAGCAAGCTGTACAGCAACATGGAGCCATGTCCTGCAGACAGGACAAAGCGGTCCCGGTTAACCCAAGTTGGGTGGTCCGGGTTATGAGTCATCGTTTTTGCAAAAAGTTGGTACCCCATTGGAGCGGAGCCCATAGGCATACCCGGGTGTCCGGAATTTGCCTTCTCAATTGCATCAATCGCCAAAGTACGTACGGTCGTAATCGACAGGTTGTCGATTGTAGTATTCTCGTCCTTTTGAATCGCTTCGTTCTTGTCAGTCATGGTTTGTCCTCCTCATGTCTTTAGATAAGTCGGGTGCGCAAGCGAATCCCTCTCATCATACAAGCAAACCGAATTTCACAATAAGTGAATCCGCTTGAGTGTTTCATTTTGACTTATTCACTTTTGTATTGTATCACTTGGCGTGAAGCTTTTCCATAACCTTCTTTGAGAAGTTCATGAAAAATCGGTAATTTGTGATGAATAATCCTTGGCCTATCAAGCAAAAATCGTATCAGGACAAGGCATTAAATTCCATAAACAGACCTATTAAGCCTCGCAAATCCATCGCATGAAGTATAACCTTTAACACGAAAACCATACACTTTTTAGATATCCAAGTTAAATTTACATAACATATCCTGAATATGGATTCGAAAGCGGGACTGTGGTTTACTTTTCAAAGTAAGCATCAATCATAGGAGGTTGTTATCATGTCTGTACCCGCTGCTCCCCCTACTAGGTACTCAAATCGTTCATTACCCTGGTTCCCGGGCATTTTAACAGGTATGGTTTCGGGCGTTGTCCTTGGTTTCTTTCTCAAAACAATTCAGTTTTACACTGATGAAAAGGTATATACCCTACTTCTGAATATTGATTTTGTGCCTGGTCTTCCACCAACCTTGCCTGAATTCATTGAATTTTCTCTGCATCTAGTTGTGTCCGTTGTAATCGGCATCTTCTATGTGTGGTGGGTACAGCGTAAAGGGCATCCCCTGTTCAAAGGAGTTTTGCTCGGTGCCGCCTCATCCCTGCTCTACATTCCACTCTCTCCGTTGTCATCACGCGTGCCAGATCTGTACGATGTAGCGGCCATCCTCTACTGGATTGTTGGTCATCTGTTGTTTGGTATCGTGCTTGGCTTATGCGGAAAATATATCAATACCAAAAAAGCGACTCCCTTTTCGTAAACGAAGAGGGGTCGCATTTTTATTAGGCTATAGTCTATTGCGTGGTTCCGAATCAACCTTGCGCAGTATTAAAGCATGAGCTTAAAATACAACGGTTTTATTCTCATGAACGAGAACACGGTCTTCGACATGCCATTTCACGGCACGTGCAAGTACAACACGCTCAATGGTACGTCCAATACGCTTCAGCTCGGTTACATCGTCCCCGTGGCTTACACGCTGCACATCCTGTTCAATAATTGGGCCGCCATCCAGTTCTTCCGTAACATAGTGCGCTGTCGCACCGATAATTTTGACACCACGGTTGTACGCCTGCGCATACGGTTTACCACCCACAAAGGCTGGCAGAAACGAATGGTGAATATTAATGATTCGATTACGGTAGTGCTCAATGAACATGGGAGAGATAATCTGCATGTAACGAGCCAGAATGATCACATCCACATCATTGCCAATGACGTCAAGTTGACGCTGTTCTGCTTCTTTTTTGGTATCTGCTGTAACCGGAATATGATGATATGGAATGCCAAATGATTCTACATAGTCCTTCATGTCTAAGTGGTTGCTGACGACAAGCGCAATATCAGCATCCAGGTCGCCTGCCTGCCATTGCCACAACAATTCAACCAGACAGTGATCTTCTTTGGATACAAAGATAGCCAGTTTCTTCTTGCGGCTGACCGCAGATAACGTCCATTCCATCTGGAAACGGCTTGCCACTTCTGCAAAGTCTGCTTCCAGTTTCGGCAGGTTGTGGAGCAATTGCGGAAGATCAAACTCAATCCGCATAAAGAACATGCCGCCAGCAGGGTCCATGGTGTACTGGTCCGACTGAACAATATTTGCACCATGCTGGTGCAGGAAATGAGACACTGCAGCAACAATTCCAGGACCATCCGGGCAGGAAATGAGCATGCGCGCACGTTCGGCGCGGTTTTTAGAATCAGGGCGTACTTGTTTAGCGTGGATCTCCATCGGGTTATTCTTCCTCCTTCAATTAAGCCATGACCTGCGGGGTTAACCCGCAAGCCATGCAATCAAGCGATGATTCAGTTGTTCTTCATTCAAATGCGGGAACAAAGCCGCTTCAGTCACCATGTCATAGAGGCGTTCCAGCGGTTCGCGCGGATCTGCCTTTTTGGCTTTGGCATCATTTTTGAGCAATGTCCACACATCCAGAATATATGAACGGGACTCAATCTCTTTACCTTTGAAAAAGTGTTGCAACTGTTCTACTTCTGTCAGGAATTCCTGGCCAAATCGACCAGCAACATCCCCACGAAGCAGGGCAATCTCCACCTCATACATTGGACGCTGTGTCTTGGCCTCTTTGCCAATCCAAGGTGTCTCCAGAATAAATGGACGTCCTTGAAGCTTCTCATGGTTGACGATGCGGTTAATCGCCTCAAACCCGATCCAGCCAGAGCCAATGGGTGTATGACGGTCCTTGTGCGCACCCACAGCATTCTTACTATCATTAATATGCATTACGGCAATGCGGTCAAGTCCCACCGTGCGATCAAATTGTTCCAGTACACCGTCAAAATCGTTAACGATATCGTATCCGGCATCATGAATGTGGCATGTATCCATACACACAGTCAGGCGCTCGTTATACGTTACTTTCTCAATAATCTGGGCGATCTCTTCGAAACTGCGACCCATCTCCGTACCTTTGCCAGCCATGGTCTCCAGAGCGATGTTCACATCTGTCTCTTTCACACCTTCCAGCACTTCATTCAGTCCTTCTGCGATCCGTCCGATCCCATAGTGGGCATCTTTGTCTGTAAATGCACCAGGATGTAATACGATGTTTTTGACACCAATCGCATGTGTACGACGGATCTCTTCCTGAAGGAAATCTACAGCGAGTCTATACGTGTTGTCTTTGTATGAACCAAGATTGATGATGTACGGTGCATGGACAACGATATCTTCCATTCCACCCTCTTGCATGGCAAGTTTGCCTTCTTCAATATACATGGATTCAATTGGCTTGCGACGTGTATTCTGCGGTGCACCCGTATATATCATAAACGAACTGGAACCGTACGAGGACGCTTCCTTCGTTGCACTCAATAATCCCTTGTCCGAAAAGGACACGTGGGAGCCGATTTTCAGCATTATTGATCCCCCTTCATCTGAATTATCCCTTATTCTAACGCGATTATCGAAATAAATCTAGAAATGCGCTATAATTCGGGATAGAGGCTATTTTTGACAACTCATATTATGGAACATGGGCAGGCGGAATCCGCCTTTCCGTGAAAATCAATGAACCGAGGTGACTCCGCAATGATTTTCGACTCCTACACGATGATACTGACCAGCAGTTCCCCCAGCAACTGGTTTATGAATACGATCGCATTCTGGACTTTTTTATTGCTTGGCAGCATGTGTATCGGTGGATTTTTCATGATGCGCAAATTTTTGAAAGTGCTACCAAAAGCAGACGGAAAGTCCAAACTGGATTGGCAAAATTATTGGGTGG
Source organism: Paenibacillus amylolyticus (assembly GCF_050990605.1). GTDB lineage: Bacteria > Bacillota > Bacilli > Paenibacillales > Paenibacillaceae > Paenibacillus > Paenibacillus amylolyticus_H. The sequence continues at coordinate 1,452,640 of NZ_CP158832.1, read as the reverse complement.
AAACCAGCCGTCACTTGTGGACGGATGAAGCCAAAGCTTTTTTGGATCAGCTCGTGGAGCCTGTACCTGGGCCATTTCGTGACATCGCTAAACATTCGATCGCTGCAGAGATCGGTAAAATTGCAGTTGAAGACAACGCCACGGAAGTATCGAGAGATCATTGCATCAAAGGATACATTATTGCCACACCTAAGCGGGATAATAAGTTTTTGGTAAAATTTTTGGAGAAAAACAAAATCGATTATTCCCCTTATCAACATTTGATTAAATAAAATAAAAGATGAGTTAAATGGCATATAGATTTGGTTAATTAGATACAGATATGCTCCGTCAGGTAAGTTGTTCTCAACAGGCATTGCTTACCGTACGGGGCTGTTTGTCGATTCAACGGTATATATCAGCGCAGTGAAAATACAGAGAGGATGTTTGATATGAAAATTGCCATTTGTGGGGGTACCGGATTTGTAGGAGGAGCACTTGTAGATTATTGGCTGCAAGCCGGGCACCATGTGAAAGTTATTACACGAAAACTGCCTGACTTGCATAATCCAAGTAAAAATCTTACATATATTTCGTGGGAACAAGTCGAAGAACAACCTCACTTGCTGGAAGGTATGGACGCTCTCGTTAACCTTGCCGGAGAAACGCTGAATCAACGCTGGACAACCAGGGCGAAGCTGGAGATTGTTGAATCCAGAGTCACGACCGTAGCGCGGGTAGCCCGATTGGTAGAAACCCTGAAGCAAAAGCCGGAAGTGGTCGTTCAGGCTTCTGCCATGGCCATCTATGGAACCTCCCCTAACGAAACCTTTGACGAGAACAGTCCGCAAAAATCAATGAATTTCCCGTCTCGGGTCTCGGAACAATGGGAAGTTGCTGCAGATGCAATCAAAAATGTAAGACTCGTTAAAATTCGGGTAAGTTTAGTACTCGGACATAAAAAAGGTGCATTTCCATTGATGAAACTCCCGTATATGTTGGGTTTTGGCGGCAAGATCGGCAGTGGCAAGCAATGGACCAGCTGGATACACATTATGGATATCGTAAGACTCATTGATTTTACCATTCAGAATAAACAAGTGTCGGGTCCGGTCAATGCTTCCTCCCCGAATCCGGTTACCAATGATGAATTTGGTCGTACGGTCGGCAAGGTCTATCATCGCCCACACTGGTTCCCCGTACCCGGTTTTTTGATCAAAACCGTAGTTGGAGAGCTGTCCGTTGTTCTGCTTCAGGGGCAGAAAGTCATTCCGCGAAAAGCACTCGACCACGGATTCCAATTCACCTTCCCTACCTTAACACAGGCACTGGAAGATCTGAAGCATCGCGGCTTATCTGACTGATTGAACTATGTCTTATCCAACCGACCGATAAGTGTAGACTGATTCCGCAAGTGTAAATGTGTCTCCATCCGCCAATGGATACTCCTTATACGGAGCAAGAATATCGCCCTGAAGAATGGTTCCATTGACGGAACCCAGATCCTTAATCACATAGCCCGATTTGTTCCGGCTCAATTCCACATGAGCACGGGACACGCCGGTCGCTGTGTCCACCCACTGAACCATGTCTGCCGATCTTCCGATGACAAAAGATGTACCTTGTACATCCATCCGTTCATGTTGGTCACTGCTTCCAGATCTTCGTTCAAGATAATAAGACGCCATCACCGGGCTTTCCCCTGTAAAGTTACCTTTAGCCAGATTCTGCAAATTCACGGTTGCTTCTGCAACTGCGTCATGTCGAATTAGCTCTGAAGTTGAAACTGCCGTTTCCAAATGGCGCTGAACGAACGGTGGTTCGGAATGTTCAGGTGTCATATGCAGACTTTGGTAGCGGGAATGCTCGCTCCCACCTTCCGAGGCGGATGCAACCGTTTGGTTTACACGTTCCTCCTTCCTATCAGCTGTATTCCAGCGCCAACTTTCCTGAAATGGTTCCTCTTCATCTTCGGTTTGCTTCCCTTTATGCTTACCTAAATTGAATGAAAAAGACCGCTTGTTCTCAGCGTCATTCTGAGAATTCCCCTTGCGCTTCCACGTCCATCCTGCTACACCAAGCAAGCCAAGGCTTAGTAACATGCACAGGATCATCTGCATCTGTCCCGGTTGCTCCATGTAAATAAATCTCCATACCAATGCCATCGCAACCATGCAGCCCAGTATGATATAGGTTACTTTGGAAGTTCCGGGCTTTTCCTCTACTTCCATATCAACAGCCTCTATCGAATCAGAAGCATACGTGTTACTTCGTCTTTTATCCAAGCTGTTTAAGCTCTCTAATGAAGATTGCTCAGGTGAGCGCCTGCCTGAAAAGGTTCGAGATCTCACCGGAAAGTCTTCCACTACGGATTCACTTGTTTTCTTCTGCGTCTGACGAAAATTTAGCCCAGGCTCCACAGCAGCGTTTTGAACAGGAGCACCGGGTTGATATGGCCGAAAATTACCAAGGGCTGGCCTGCTATCTCGCTCAGGAATCGACGAATGAAGATCACCTCTTGAAGCATCGAAGGTTTCCGAAGTTCTGGACGAGAGAAATGCTGCGCTTCCTCCATTCTCTTGCTCGTCAGCATATAATTCCAGCAGAAGCTCTCGCAACTGTCTGATATCCCAACGTTCGTTGTCACATAACTGCAGAACACGCTGAATGCCTTCTCCCTGCAGTTCCTGTACATGTGCCATCAGCCTGATCACAAGCTCACGGAATTGCTGAGGCGTTGGATCAACTTCAACTGTATCCATGATTGGTACATAGACCATCCCAAGCTCACCCTGTTCGAATGAACCGTTGATGAACAAGTACTCTTCCTGGATCAATAATTTACGTGGCTCCAGCATATATTGTCGGCATTCCGTAAAGGCATCAGCTAGTTGGAACAGCAAACCATACAGAACACGCAATTTGATTTTGCTTGACTTTAGCATCTGAGATAACATTTTGTACCCTGATATGTCGTACTGCAAAGTTACATTTCGATCGACTTCCCGAATATGAACAGGAAGAAGTCGCGGAATCTGATTGGACGACAACATCCCCATTTGTACCCGGCTCAATTCCTCCATTCGCAAGCCGTCCTCTTTCTCCAAAACCATAAACGCTCCGCCGTTACGAATAAAATCTCTCGTTAATCCATACATGCCAATCCTCTCTTTCCGTTGCTGTATAGGTTCAACTAAAGAAAGTTACACTGGGCACTACGATGACGGAACAACCTTCCGATCGCTGTTATCCCCAGATTTCTTGATTCCCTTCTATAAAGGGAGAAATCCGGGGATAAAGGCGAAGCACATGCTTCCGATGCAGCTTTCTTTCAGAAAGCTTTTAGCTCCGCTTCTTCAGGTTTTTTCCGTCCTCTCCGTTCATGTGTAAAAAGTTTAGTTGATATAAGTTGAGTTACAATATGATACACTCTGCCACTCCAATTGTAGTGCTATCTTCGATCACTGTTATCTTAACGTTTTCCAGACTCCTGATATCAAGGGAAGAGTCCTGAGACAAGCACAGTGATAAATCCAGGTAACACCGCCAGCATAAATGGAAACTTCAATGTCTTCTCTTTATTCAGCAACTTGAGGGAACCCAACATGAAGAACCCCGCAAGATTTCCTGCCATGCCTCGAATCCGTTTCGCTGAGTCCTTGCGGAATAGAAGTATCAATAAACCAATGGCTCCTGCATACAAAACGGAATAAATAATCACATGAATGCCAAAAGCAAATCCCGTCCATGCGCCAATCCCACCAAACAATTTCACATCTCCTGCCCCTACTGCGCCAATCGCATACATCAGAAACAAAATACCAAAACCTGCTGCAAATCCAGCCGCTGAGAACAAGAAACCATCCCAACCTGCCCATATGATGTGGGCCAATACGCCTGCAACCGTCACGGGTAAAGTCAATCGATTTGGAATCTTCATGGAACGAATATCGGTAATAAAAGCTGCAATAACGTATATGCAACAGGCAATATAAAACCACTCCACCTCCATCATCCCCTTCCTTATTTTCTGGAGGCCACGGTAAACGTAGTCTCCGTCTTGGCACCGTCCCCTGTCTCGACAACAAAACTCCATGTTCCTTCTGTTGTCCGAGTGCCAACAAACCAGGTCCATTCAATTATTCCATTCTCATCTGCGGTGGCCCATCCGATGTGTTTCGCAGAACTTTCACCTGACTTGTAAAATATCGTTAAGTTGGCGGTCGCTCCTGGTTCTACCTTCACCTTGATCGTTGCATTGTTGCCTATGTATGCCGGGTCAGGCTTCGACAGTACCGTTGCTGAACCCGCAGTATCCTCGTCTCCTGCACTGCTATCTGATCCTTCTCCGGTATCTCCAATCCATACCCGTTCTGCCGCAGCAGCCTGTATCCGAAGCGGTTTACTGAGAAATGGGACTTTTATAGGTAATTCATAACTCAGTTCAAGTCGGAAATATGGATTTGTTTTGTTTTTGAGATCAGGTATCGAAATACCATTCACATGAACACGCTCCATATTCAGCAGCGTTGGCTCGATAAATGGTTGAAGCAGCGGTTTTACCGTGGGATCAAGTACGGTTTCCAAGACGGATGTCTTGATCTCCTGTAGTGGTTGTTCACCACTGGCCGCTGCTGAACGTACCCAATCACTTAATGGCTCGGGCAGAGAAGAAGCATAACCTTCTGCCCATTCCGTCAGAGACAACTCCGGTATCTTCCACCCTCCTCCAGAGCCTTCACCTCCGGCAGAATCAGAAGGTGTGAATGCAAGGGAAACGGGATATATTTTCGTTGATAACTGCTTTACCGCTTCTCCTGCTGTGCTCTGCAGCGCTGTGGAGATTAGAGTCATTTGCACAATGAAGATGAGAAACATGATAAAAAACAGAAAAACAGGTAAGACCAGTGATGCTTCCAGCACCATGCTGCCCTGTTCCTTTTTCGGAGAACATATCCGCTTATTCAGAGACTTCAAACGTTGCAATCTGATTATTCTGGTTAAACGAATTTGTAATTGTGTGCTTTCTTTTTCATATTGTTGCTGCTTATCCATAATCCCTCCACCGAAACGATCCTGATCATTCAATAGGAATAATCTGCCTTCCGCTCAATGAAATATCGCCCATTTTCAACCTGGTCCGCATTTCCCATAACTGCACCGATGCTTCTAACCACCCCTGGCAAAAACCACAGCTTGATGCTGCTGCGCATGTTACCCGAAGCGTATGTCTGTTTCTCATCTGGGTTCACACCCGTATTCAATCGAATTAACACCAGCATTCTGGACATTTTGCGTTCATTATTGCTGTGCATCAAGAGGAACAATCGAAGATGGTCCCTGTACGTCAATTTGACTTTGATATATTTGGACAATTCCACACTGCCCTCTTTTGCAAGTTTCACCATATCCGCAATAGCGTTTGTAATTCCGTATAAGATGGCTGCCGATAAAACCAAAAGCGGATTCCCCAGCTTGCTGTGCTCAATTAATCCTTCTGCGGTTCGAATAGCCAGCCGCATCCCAAAGATTTCCGAATACGCCGCAGCGATGTTACCCGATGGATTATGGAACCCGTACACGATATACTCCAGTTCCTGATTCTCCAGTTTAAAGACATCACCCGCATCTCCACCACCTTCAGTCCAGGTAAATAGTTGCCCAAAATCCATGGAGTTGAAGTAGGCTAGAGCGTATTCATTCTGGAACAATTCGTCGCCAAGACTATCCAGCAAACCTGACATTCCGCCAAACAAATTGTCCATTCCCTTCATGGCCTCGCCACCAGATTCATAGGGATCACCAGCAATCTCTGCTTTTTTGGCTTCCTCACGACTAGCCTCGTTAAACGCAATGTTAGCGTGGTAATATTCCTCCAGCTGTTTGAAAGCGTCCATGGCACCTGAACTTCCATTCTGAATCTGCGACAAGATTCGTTTAACTTCCTTTAGTTTTCCTTTGGATTCTTTGTCATTTGCTTTGCGCTGGGCATCCGACCCACGACCACTCTCCAGCTGTTGCTTACTCTGTTGGATGAGGTTGGCAGGACCGCTGCGCACATAGGTGTCCATATATCGTTCCGTTACCTGACTTGCCTGTCTGACCGCAGGTTTAATCGGAACACCACTCATACCCGTGACGCTGCGAAGCTGTGTATTCAATTCCATGTTGTCTCTTCTAACGTTAGAGAAGTCCGAATTCTGGGAAAGCACTCGTGCCTTCAACTGGTCAAACAGGCTATCTGCCCTCACAAGCTCCGAAGCAAGAGAACGTGCACTTTTGGCTTCAGTACCTGATCCTGTAGATGGAGGACTCGTTCCAGGCAGATTCGAATTGCCCACGTTGTCGTAACTGGCATTCTCCGAACGGTTCTCCCCCTCCGCGATCACACGTTTCATTTCCTCATTGATCTTGCGTGCTTCTTCGATCTTGGACTGTGCCTCCTCCAGCTTCGTTTGATGGGACTGTAACGCCGGTTGTATGATCATGCTGATGCCTGTCACCACATTACCAACACCAGTCCGATAACGAGCCAGTTCCAATATGTATTGTTGCTCTCTCAACGGCAATCCCTCATCCGCCTGTTTCTTGTTCAGATAATCTGCGTAACGTGCCGCTGCCTCGGCAGCTGTCTCTGGTGTTTCTTCCAACATTTCTTCATAGATGGCCTGTGAGGGCGGGTCCATGATCAACTTCGGAAGATTTTTCAGCTTCTCAGCGGATTCCACCTGATTGGCAATGGCTTCATCCAACAGCTCTTCACGTTTGTCATATAACTTCTGTAATTTCTTCAGCAAGTCTACCGTGTGCGCGGCTTCCTTCATCTCGTCTGACATCGGTTTGAACCGATTGATCACTTCAAGGGTAAAATCAACCGGGGCCCGATACTTCATATCCTCCTGAATCTGGCGATTAAATATATCGTATCTGCCCAGTTCACGCTCCATGCTCAGCGTAGTTGTATCCCACTGGATATCCAGAATGGGGAATCCATCTTTTACAGATGAAGGCTTCACGCTATCATTCAACACTTTAGCCATAATCGCATCCCCACTGCTGTCACCATACCCGAATAAACCATACTCCCGTAGTGAGGTGTCATAGGCTGACATGACCGATCTCATCGCAGCATGAGTCATTCGTTCGGTCTGCACCTTGAATGCTGCTATACGAGCATAATCAATGAATATCGCGACAAACATATAAACTCCGGCTAAGATTAATATTAAAAAAAGGGTTACGGCTCCCAACTCACCATCTTTTTTTCTAAACAGCTCCGCCCTCCTCCTTTTCTCACTTTTTGCTTTTGCCAAAATGCTGCACAACCTGTCCTGCTTCCGCGGCAGTACTCGCGGCTTCTCCGCCTTTGCCTTTAAACTTGGCTGCGTAATAACGGACCAGATCTACCGTTCGAATGAATTCGACCGGTTCAACAACTGCAGATGATCCTTGGGTCAGCACACGGTTACCAGAATCGAACAAAAAAGAAGGCAGAGGCAAAGAGATCACTTGTTCCAGCTTGGTTGTTACTTTCCGCTGAATCAGAGAATTCTGATACTCAACCGTGCCCTTCATGGCTGAGGGCATATGTTGAACCGCTTGTGCTAATTTCTGTTCTGAGAGACTTCCCCCTTCACCAGCAGGTACAGGTATGCTAACCTGATTATCCGCTCCCGCCCAGCCAAACAGTGCTCCAAGCATACGATCATCCGTCAGTCTCCAGTACAGATTGTCATGTTCTCCAGCGACAAATTCACCCGTCATAGTCTGTTTGTGGCTGTTGTCCCAGCTATAAGCTGCACGTTCGGAAGCTGCATAGGCGTGTTGATTCAGGAATGTCTTTTGATACATGTACATGGTGAAAAAGAGCAATAACACAAGAATAAACAGCACGACAGGGAAGATCAGGGAGGCTTCAACGGTGAAGCTCCCTTCTTCCTTCTTCAGCCTGTTAACCCGGGAAAAATTCATTACTTTTTGTATCCACTTTGCTAAGAAGAGACTTGATTAGTGCCGTTATTTGGTCTTTAAAGATCAAAGCAATAATGATAATAACCCCGATAATAAGAATCAGCTCCAATGTGCCGAGTCCGTCCTCTTCTTTCCAAAATGCGTTTACCTTGTTTTTCAACACTTCGATCATTCCAATTCCTCCTACATATTCATCATCATAAAAGCAGGTGCCCCGATCATGACCACAATCGTAAAAAAGATAAGTACCATCGGAAACACCAGTTTGGAAGAAGCCTGTTCTCCCTTCGCTCGACTTACAGCCTTGCGTTTCTCCCACAACACATGTGACAGATCCCGCAGCGCCAATACAAAGTCACCTCCCCCACGCCGGAAATTCAGCAGCACCGTTGTCGTAAAAATGGTCACTTCCTGCACGCCACAGCGGCGGCTGAACTGTTCAAAAGATTGTTGAAACGAATAACCATTATTCCAATCTCCCACGGTCTTTCTGAGTTCGTTGTACAGCGGATGATCCCGTTCCCCCTGGCTTGTGACACAGTGGACGATGGCACGCTGAACGGTCTCGCCTGCACCAACCAGCAGAACAATTCGATTTAACAGCTCCGGTAGCTCCATAAGAATGTCCTGATCTCTCCGCTGAACCTTGGTATTAAGGTCTTTATAGAGTGCAAAAGGCAAAGCTATTCCTAACGCCAGTCCACCCACCATACCTCCGATGCCCATATCTCCAACAAGTGTTAACAGACAACCTACCAGTAACATAAGCCACGTATAGGTTAACATTTCAGCACAATAGAGCATCGTTTTCTCCCCACTGTGCTGTATGCCGTACATTTTCTGGATGGCATGTTGCATTCGAAACATGAGCACAGGCAATCTGCGTCCAATCTCAAACTTGTCCAATATAAACAGGAAGGGGCCATGCAATTTCTTCAATCGTAATCCTTCCATATCCAGCTTGCGCAGATGCTTATAGGTCTGCCCCCGGGTTCGATCCAGCACCAGCCATCCCGCTCCGAGCATCCCTGCGACTATAACCGGAAGCAGCATCGTTTCAGCTCCTTATACTTTGATATCCATAATGCGATTAATCCACAGATAACAGCAGGCCAACACTGCAAGTGCACCAGTAGAGATAAGATGTCCCATCCCGCTATACAATGGCTCCATAAAGTCCTTTGCGGTCAAATTCAGAAAAATCAGAAAAATAAAAGGTGCGGCAAACATGACCTTGGATTCAAATTTTTTCTGCGCCACTGCGACCATAATATCCTGCTGAATATCCAGCTTTTCCCCTATAACAGCCGAGGTGCGGCGCACGACTTCAACCAGATCCCCGCCAGTTCGTTTGCACGTAATGAACACATCTGAAAAATTCGTAATATCCTCAATCTGCGCCCGATCCGAGAAATCCTGTAGTGCTTCTTCAATCGGTTGTCCATACTCCATCCGTGTCCGCAATATCGTGAACTCACGAATCAGATCGGTATCCGCTTCCGGGTTCAACATCCGTAGATCCTCCACGGACTCCTTGAATCCATTTTCCACCGATTTTCCTGCGGCAAGTGCCGAAGATAATGCATATAACGCTTGCTTAAAATGTAAACTGAGTGTCATTCTTTTTCTTTCCAGCAGCACTTTAGTCCAATGTTTTGGTACCCATATGCAACCCGCAGCCAGTATTGCTCCAGCCAACCAGCGATGGTAGAACAGAATTCCGATGCCAAAAAACAGCAGACCGCTAATCAGCATACAGACTATTCGTTGTCTTCGGGAAAGCGTATATACGGTGTAATCCGTCAACATCTGTCTGGCTTCACCCAACAGTAATCACCTTCCAATAACTTTAATTCACGTTGTTATCTGATGAATCTGGTTCAACACTATATTGTTCTATGTATCCATCCAGCCATTCCCCGAGCCCAGCCATCTGAATTTTATCCACCTGAATCAACTTCCCAACCTGTACTAGTCCACCAATAATTTTGCCTTCACGCTCTTCTTGTTCCTGGAAACGAAACAATGGATTCAGCAAAACCGCACCGTTCTGCATGCCAATTACTTCACTAATCTCTGTCACCCGCCGTGAGCGATCTCGTAGCCGGGACAGATGTACAAAAATATCGATTGCTGAACTAATCTGCTGCCTTACAACCGCAATGGGAAGATCCGCACCGCTGAGTACCATCGTTTCCAGTCTGCTAATCATGTCCGAGATGGTATTCGCATGCCCGGTTGACAAAGATCCATCATGACCTGTGTTCATGGCCTGTAACATATCCAGCGCTTCTGCACCCCTTACCTCACCAATCACAATCCGATTCGGACGCATCCGTAAGGAAGACTTGATCAGATCACGAATGGATATCTGCCCCTTGCCTTCGGTATTGGCATTCCGCGTTTCCAGAGATACCAGATTAGGTACCGTAACAATCTTCAGCTCAGCCGAATCCTCAATGGTAATGATCCGCTCATCGGCAGGGATAAACTGGGATAATGCGTTCAGAAAGGTCGTTTTTCCCGATCCAGTCCCTCCTCCAATGAAGATGTTGTATTTGCTCCGTACCAACTGCTGCAATAATTCTGCCGCTTCTTGATGCAGGGCTCCCTTTTCAATCAGATCGGACATCTTCATTGGCTCACTGGGGAATTTACGAATCGTCATCGTGGGGCCTTTCAAGGCAATGGGAGGCAACACGATATTCACCCGCGAACCATCCTTTAACCGGGCATCCACGATTGGCGAAGACTCATTCACAATCCGGTTTACCCCGGACACAATCATCTGAATAATATCCTCGAGCCGTTCCCTGGACTCAAATTCAAGGGTGATCTGACTGACTTCACCTTCCTGCTCCACAAAAATTTCCTTGTGACTATTAATCATAATCTCGGTAATATCGGGATGATCCACGAGCGGCTGCAAAATATCCAATCCACGAAAGGAGTCAAACAATCGCTGTACCAGCGTATGACGCTCTCCTGAGGTCAGATCATCCAGCTTCGGGTCGGTGAGAACTTTGCGTTCTATCCCCTTCCACAGTTCATCATCTCCTGCTGAAGAGGTTAAATCGAGCCCAGCCCTGATTTCCCTGCGCATCATCTGAAACTGTTCTTCACGATCCAGTATTCTATGGGTTGAATCCGTCATAGTGCCCACCGATCCTGATTCTGAATTCGTCCCGTTTGCTTCAATTCTTCTTCGCCATCTTGTACCAGCATGGCACATAATCTCTTCACTTCACGTTGGAAAATCGGAGAACTAAGCATGACTTCTTCCTGACTAAGCTGCTTCCAGGAAGGGATATAGGGCAACACTGCATCCAGATGCAGACTAGGGCGCGGGAGTGCATTGACAACATTGTCCCGATATTTGTTAACCACAAAGCGTGAACGCTCCAACATACTTTCGTACAGATCTGGCTTCGTACGTTCAGCATGCTGTAACCATTGTCCCCATCGATGCATGGCGGATATATCATCCTCAACCAGCCACACAAATGCATCTGCTGTATCAAGCACCCCTTCACTACGCCCATCCCAACCGGAATCCCCATCCAGAATCAGCACGTCATATTGTCCACAATCCGTTAAATAACGAAGCAGATTCGATGTATCTTCACGAGTCATTTGCAACAGTTCTTTCCGATTCGATAATGGCCAGAACACATCGGCTTTCAGTGCTTCATGCCGGACCACATATTCATCCACGCCTTTCAATAGTGCCTGTAACTGCTTGCCGGATTCCTTTCTGCCCACCTTCAGATCGTATAACAGGCGTGACAATCCCGTCTCCGCATCAGGCTGGCGCTGCCCACTTCTAGTTAGTCCCTTTTCCAGAAAAGGGAGCGTACTGTCCAGCGTCTCCAGATTCAGATAAAGAACAGCATATCCTGCGAGTCCCAGTTGCTTCGCCATATGCAGGGCTACCGCTGTTTTGCCACTTCCACCCGAAGCGGATACTACACCGAGGGAGAGAGTTTCTTGGCCCGGATGGTGTACCTTCTTGCGGCGTGGTTGCCGGCAGGCATGCATCACAGCATCCAGTAAAGCAGGCAAGGGTTGGTATTTCATCAGCCGCTTGGCCTCTTCCACCTCTTCCATGCCTTCACTCAGCATTAGCCAAGGTACACCTGATCCTTCTCCCCCGTTATTAAGCCAGTCATTCAGAAACTCCGGTTCCGCAATAACCAGATCTGGTAATTCCCGACCTTCTCGCTCATTCATATGCTCCCGGAAGGAATCCCCCTGGGAGAATGCCGTGAAACGCACATGAAGACCAGACGAATTCCCCTGCACATAATCCAGCCATGCGCTAATGTAATCTCTATCCTTTGAAACCAGAACAACCTTCAGTACAATCAAATTCCCCTTCCCTCCCTGTCAAAAAGCACAAAAAAGCACCGTCCAATAACCGCATGAATATGCAGTATATGGACGGTGCTTCCGTCACGTGCTATGAATGTATGGATAATATAGCATACAATTTCTGGGGGAGCAAGGGATTTATTCTAACCTTTCATCCTTAGGATTCATAGGGTGAATCAAACTCAATAATGTTACGATCCGGATCAAGTACAAAAATCTGTGCGAATCCAGCCACACTGTCAGGTCTCGCTTCATACTCAATTCCCTGCTGCTCCAGCCATGCTATAGTCTCTGAATAACTGGTGACCCAGATCGCAAAGTGGCCGTCTGTAGTATCAATACCAGCTTCCCGCAACGTGTGACCCTCCGGGTGCTGTAACAGATGAAGCTGCTGGCTACCGATGGCATACCATGTACCTGTGGAGCGAAAAGCCGGACGTTCAATCTCCTGCATTCCCAGTAACCCCGAATAGAATTTTTTCGCAACTTCCAGATCACGTACAGCCAAACTAACATGGTGGATGTGTGCATATTCAATCATCTTGTATATCCCCTCTCTAATTATACATGACTATACTATAACACCTTGAACCTTGATCATAGTCTCCACTAAAAAGAAACACCCCTGACTCTGATCCGCTAAGCCTCACGGCTCACACAGATCCAGTTCAGAGGTGCTGCAAACGATATGCATTGATGCTCCCTTAGAGCATTGAGTTCATCTTCAACGTATCACTTGTCATAACCAAATTACTTAGCGCTATCCAATGCTTCTTGTGGAATCTTGATCTCTTCCACTTGATCATGGTTGGAGAACGTACTGGTCATCTTCATGTCCATCGTCATTTTCTGTTCATTCTGTTCCATCTCCATGACCATGGTTACATCCGTACCTGCCGGCAAATACGTTTCTTTGTTGATCATGTATTTCATCTTCATGCTGGTGATATTCATCTGATCCAGCATCGCTTGCATCTGAGCATCCGATCCATTTTGCTCCATTACGGCTTTGGCCAACTCTTTTACATTATCGCCGGATACGTCAGCGTTAATTACATAATTGTTGCCTTCTTCGGTTACTTCAGTATCTTCTTCGATCTTTTTGAATTGCTCTAATTCACCTTCCGGATTCATGCTTGCTTCCATCTGCTCAATCAATGCAGCAGTTTGAGCTTCAGGAATCGCAACCCATTGGTCCCCAACTTGGGAGTAGATTTTATCCGAAGTGATATACTGCTTCACGTTCTGAGCTTCCTGTCCCGACATTTCCATATTCATCTCTTGATAGATCATCATTGGATCTTTGATAATATCCATCTTGAGCGATGTTTTAACCTGTTGATCCTGGGACTGTTCACCAGCATCCAGTTTCAGATTCTGATCAATGTTTGCTTCAGTGGTGAAGCTTTTCATTTCTTTCGTTGCTGCATTGGTTTTGGTAATCAATTCGTCCAAGGTAGGGATCTTTGTTTCCTGCTCCGCAGGTGTATTGCCCTCGTTGGATGTTTCGTTGTTAGTGGCTGGCGGCGTTGCTGTATTGTCTGTGTCGTTACCGCATGCTGCCAAGCTTACTGCTAATAATGCCCCGATAAATAATGTAGTCCACTTCTTCAAATTGTTGTCCTCCCAAATTAGATATGATCTGTAGTCATTACCCAATTATTTCCGTTATTAATCATAAAAATCGATCTTTGATCTCCGGTGTAGGCAACATGCATGCTTCATCCTTGCCAAACCAGCGATAACGGTTGCGAGCAACCCAGTTATAGACTGCATTGCGAATAAATTTCGGTACAACAATGAACACATATAATAATGGATAAGGAAACTTCAGACCTTTAGCCAATCGCAGTGCGGCGGTTGAACGTGTATAGTATTTTCCATTTTCAATCAGAACAAAAGTATCCATACTGTCTGTTGACAGATTACCCTTCACTAGCAACGCCTTGGCTACATCCGATTGGAGCGAGGCAAAATGATATTTCCCTTCCGGGTCACGTTTGATAATCCATTTGGTTAAGCCCTGGCAGAAGTGACAGACGCCATCCACCAGTACGATGGGATGTCCCTGATGCACATCCGTTTGAATTGCTGTCATATTGGCTGCCTCCTAATTGTTGCGATTAGAGTAACTTACCCAATCTGAGCCTTTTTGTTCACTAATTCTAAATTTATTTCTAGAGGTAGTTCAAAAAGTCCGCTTTTGATTACGAAGGATGCCTGCTGGCATCATCAGCATCGAATATGGAATTCAGCCGAAATAAGCGGGAGGCTTACGAGGTATGTTTCCTTCGGAAACATTGTAGTTGCTCACGTAGTTCTCCCTACGCTCCGCTACTCCATTTCTAGCTTCATCCCATCTTCTCGGTACTGAAAACCGGTCTTTTTGAACACGCATTAATGGGAAATAAAAGAAAAAGAGCGCAGGCATTGTGCCCACGCTCGTATCTTGTCCGACAATTACTCAGCAATTGCCTTTTCCATCCATTGGTCATCGATCATTTGTTGGTGCAGGTCACTTGCCCACTGGTCCATACATTTGCAAATGAAATCTTTGCGACATACTGGACATGGCGTTTTCTGCAGACGGCTGATATTGGTCATCTTCCATTCCGGAGAACGGGAGTAGAATACACGGCATTTTGTACCGTCTACCAAATTCATTTTGAATTCGTACAATCCGTCTTCCTTGTTACCATAAGCTAGTTCTAAATCTGCAATACGCGGTCTATAAGACATGGATATCACCTGTTTAATTCAAATTTGGTTCATGCAATGACACTACTCAGTACTAAGTTATATTAAAGAAAATTCAGTTCAATGTCAACTCGCGCATGTCTACCCGCCAAACAGAATATCCAGAATCGTCCCTACCTGCCCTTGTTTTTTACCTTTCAAAACATCCGGATCAAATACTTCAACATAGCCGCAGGAAGCACAAGCCACAAACAGGTAGTGGTTATGCTGTATATCGAACATCTTGCTCAGACCTGCTCCTGACATGGAAACTTCCTTAATGTTACAATCCGTGCCCCTGCATTTCGTACACACAAATCGGCGCTCAATCATCTCTTCAATACTCATCTTCGTTCCCCCTTTATGGAATGTGTAGCATGAAGTGGGAGTGCAATTATGTAAAAAGTACGCGATCTGACATCTAATCCCCTGCATCCTGCCCTTATATTATAATCAACACAAAACCCTGCCGATAGCCAGCAGGGCTTTGTACTCAAACGAACATCAGGTATCTGGGATAACCTGCTCTATATGTTCTCTTTACTTACCAGGAGTCAAATCTTAGACTACGTTTAAAACAACATCAATGTTGCCACGTGTCGCTTTGGAATATGGACAGAACTCATGCGCCTTGCGGGCCAATTCCTCTGCTTGACTGTGATCTACACCAGGCATACTAACGTCTAGACGAACAGACAACTGGAAACCGTCATCCGCAGGGTCTTTACCAATGGATACGTTACTTGTAACGACCACATCCTCCAATTTCACACCTGCTTTGCGTGCTACATTGGCAAGGGCACTTTCATAACATGCTCCATATCCAGCGGCGAAGAGCTGCTCAGGGTTGGTACCTTCACCACCGGAGCCACCAAGCTCTTTTGGCATTTTCAGATCATGCTTAAGCACACCATCCGAAGAAGTTACTGAACCTGTACGTCCACCTTTAACTGTCGCTACTGCTGTATATAAAGCTTCCATTAAGAATCTCTCCCTTATCCATATAGTTTAACTGCCTTGCTTTCAATTTAAACTTCTGGCTCATTTTGAAACGCATTTTATATCTTTATAAGCTTTTACAACTTAATTATTTTCATGCATTTCAACGCCATGGCTGAATTTTCCCTAAGGTTGGGTAATAAACGAAGGGGCATCTTCAAATTAGAACCAAAATTTTGTGTCAATCCATAAAAGTTGCACTAGACAAAAATTATTGAAGGAGTACAATGTAACAATAAACATAAAAATTTAGATATATCATGCGCGGTTTGTCACGCATTAATATTCCAAAGTCAGGTGATTATCGTATGAGTAAAAAAAATCCGTTCAACGCTCCTTCAAGAGAATCAATGTCTACTGCGGGCATGGCCCCTTCCCTTGGAGAAGCACATCATTCCATGAAAGTTCCGCAGAATGCTGCGTGGTGGAAGAAATTCCTCGCCTTTGTAGGCCCAGGATACCTCGTGGCCGTAGGTTACATGGACCCCGGGAACTGGGCAACAGATATCGCAGGCGGCTCGCAGTTCGGGTATACCTTGTTATTCGTCATCCTGCTCTCGAACCTGATGGCCGTTGTACTTCAATCGTTGGCTGGAAAGCTCGGAATCGTCACTGGACGGGATCTGGCTCAAGCCTGTCGTGAACGCTTCAGCATGCCTGTTGTCATGATGTTATGGATTCTGTGCGAGCTTGCCATTGCAGCCACCGATCTGGCTGAGGTCATAGGTTCTGCCATCGCGCTAAAGCTGTTATTTAACATTCCCATGTTGTACGGCGTTATCATCACCGCCGTTGATGTACTCCTGATTCTTGTGCTGCAAAACAAAGGCTTCCGCGCCTTGGAAACTCTCGTCATTGTGCTGATGGCGACCATTGCCCTCTGCTTCGGGATTGACCTGTTCCTGGCGAAACCGGATATGGGTGGTGTTCTCCATGGTTTTGTACCCAATGTCGAGATTCTGCAAAACCCAGCGATGCTCTATATCGCCATTGGTATCATTGGAGCGACCGTGATGCCGCATAATCTGTACCTGCATTCCTCTATTGTGCAGACCCGTCAGATCGAACAGACACCACAGGGTAAAAAAGAAGCTATTCGGTACTCGACCATGGACTCTACAATCGCTCTGACACTGGCCCTGTTCATCAATGCAGCCATCCTGATTGTATCCGCTGCTGTATTTCACAGTGCAGGCATGACGCAGGTTGCCGAGATTGCAGATGCCTACCATCTGCTGACACCTCTATTGGGTACAACGGTTGCAAGCATCCTGTTCGGTGTGGCGCTGTTAGCATCAGGTCAGAATTCTACCCTTACAGGTACACTCGCTGGACAGATTGTTATGGAAGGTTTCCTGAACATTCGAATTCCAGCTTGGCTGCGCCGACTGGTCACACGTCTGATCGCCATCATCCCGGCAGTAATTGTCACAGCAATTGCAGGAGAACACGGCACAGAAGAACTGCTCATTTTGAGCCAGGTTGTGCTGTCGCTTCAATTGCCTTTTGCGGTAATTCCCCTCGTGATGTTCACAAGTGATAAAAAAAGCATGGGTGCATTCGCCAACAAATTGTGGCTCAACATCATCTCATGGGTCATTGCCGCGATTATCGTTGTGCTGAATGTATATCTGATCATTCAGACAATCCGGTTGTTCTAATCTCGTTCTCGATCTCTTCTAATGGACTAAATATTAAAATGGCTGATCAACCCCGGTATTCGATACCCAAGTTGATCAGCCTTATTGTTGCAATACAGCAACATGGTTCCTTCTATAGTTAAACTCTAATAAAGAATTATCTAATCCTGATTTGGCACCAGTAACGGCAGGAGTTGATCCAATGAATCCACAGTCCAATCCGCGCGTTCGTCATCCGATCGGTCTGGCTGGAATCTTCCGTAACCCTGCATAATTCGAATCGTGCGCATGCCCAGCTTCCGAGCAGGTAAAATATCGTTATCGATCCGATCGCCGATCATGACGGCTTCCTCCGGTTCACAACCGGCCTGCTTCAAGGCCACAGCGTATAACTCAGGGTCCGGCTTGGACACTCCTTCTTCAGCCGAACATGCCAGAACATCAACATACTTCCGCAAGCCGTAACTCTCCAGTCTCTCTTCCGTTCCAGGACTCTGATTGGCAATAATGCCAATGCGATAATACCGTGACAACTGCTGAAGAACGGAATCCGCTGAAGGAAAAGGACGTTCAAGATCTTTTTGAAACTTCAGCTTGTCCTGAATCTGTTTCTGGTGTCCCTCGTCTTCAACGAATGTGCGAATCGCCACTCTCATAGGCCATTGTTCATATTTCTGATAACAGTCGGCGAACAGTTCGCGCACCGCCTCAATCTTCACCGGATAGCCCAATGCACAGGCTTCGCGAACGAACTGTCCAATAATATCATCAACCGGCTCCCATTCATCCACCAGCGTATCTCCAACATCAAAAAACAACCATTTCAATCCACCTACATCCGGCACACCAATTCCTCCTTGTAAGCATAAAAAAGAAGACTCACCATCTTGCATGAGTCTCCTCAAACTTCCGTTTATCGATACATTCAATTATAACAGGCACCTTACACCTGAGCAATCACAAGCTATGGCATTAACCATTGAGGAGAAAGCCAACTTCCCCATTGAGCGAATATACAATCCGGTCTGCGCCCATGCCCCGATAGATGCCCTTTGGATGACTCTGTTCCGTAATGACGCACAGGGATTTCGATGTCCATGAACGGCAGATCTGTAAATAACGACAGGTCAGATTCAGGCTGTTCTCGAAAATAAACACGTTGCCTACGCTGCCCTGCGGCAAAAACCATTTTTGAGCTGCAGCCGTATTCATGCGAATGACATGCTCAACCCCGATTCTACGGAGTCTGCGCTCTTCCCCTGCACTGTTGGTTAGAACGGCAAACGGCATTTTTTTGTACATTAGCAATTTGATAAATTTGCGTCCTGCTTCATTTGGAGCAGTCACTAAGATCATCTCAGTATCCATCATTCGTTCCTCCCTTGGCGTGAAAAGACAACAAAAAAGAAGCGTGGGGGACCAAGGCCTCCCGAACGCTTCTTAAAGAACCCATGGCGAAAACGCCATGAACCAGCGTACGGCTTGTTGCCTCTCCCTTTAACGCTTACGAGGTTAGCTGACGGATTCGGGCGCGAGAGTCGCCCTATTTCCGGCTCTCACCGGAAAATTCACCCCATGAATGCCTACTGTCCTAGACAGCGCATTCCGTTGGTTCCCCCGTTTCCCACTCATGAATGAATGGAAACTCAGCGATTAAAACATCGTTCGTATATCTTAAGGTAAGATCGAGCGATATTATCGTTTGTTTCATTTTTCAAGTACAATTTAGTTTAATTTGAAATTACGTTATGAATCATACACCCGCGCCATGACGGTGTAAAGTCCGTACAGATCACCGAATCGACAGATTTCCGCCAATACCTGTACATAATAACGCTTACAATTAGATTTTACTCTATCTATCTCCTCTAGGCTATCTAATTCTCACTCTGGCAAAAATCTCTACACATTTCATTCACGTATTCTGCACAACTTGCCTGTTTTGATTCTTTTAACACCATATAAGTTTTGCATTAATTAATTGTAACCAATATAATAAGAGGTATCAGATGATATCACGGAGGCGATTAGATGACAGTTTACGATTACAAAGTGAATACCCTTCGCGGTCAAGAAGTTGAAATGTCCAACTACCGTGATAAAGTGTTACTGATTGTAAATACCGCAAGCTCATGTGGACTTACTCCTCAGTTCAAAGGACTGCAAGAACTGCAAGACAAGTTCCAGGATGCGCCGTTTGAAGTCCTTGGTTTTCCAAGCAACCAATTTGCACAGGAAAAAGGTTCTTCCGACGATATCGCCGAGTTCTGTCAGATGAATTATGGCGTAAGCTTCCCGATGTTTGAGAAGATTGATGTCAACGGCTCAAGCGCTCACCCTCTCTTCCAGCACCTTAGCAAAGAAGCACCCGGCCTGCTTGGCTCCAAAGCAATCAAATGGAATTTCACCAAATTCCTTGTGGATCAGAACGGACAGGTAGTGAAACGTTACGCTCCCAAAACAACACCTGACAAGATTGAAGAAGACATCAAGAACTTGCTGCAAAAATAGGACATCGGCCACCCGTAGCCGGAAGGTAGAGCACCATTACCCCCGGTAATGGATGGCCTTTTTTCTCAACCCTGGATACCCGACTGTTCAAAAAGACAAAAAAAGAAGCTTTCCATTAATGGAAAGCTTCTTCGTAATCGTTCATATGATGCGGTCGAGAGGACTCGAACCTCCACGGGCATACGCCCACTACCCCCTCAAGATAGCGTGTCTGCCATTCCACCACGACCGCATGTCGTAAATAATCGGCAACAGAATTGATTATACCGGGTTTAGAACTAAAAGTAAAGTATTTTTTAAACCTTATTTTTCAACTAGGCATTTTCCTCAAAAAACGCATATTCTCGTCATGTTTATCCATGAACTGCATATCATTAGATTTGATCCCCTCTTTTTCCGGCTCGAGCTGATCTTATTGTTTCATTTAAATATAGGCCTCCCTAAACTTCGCAGATATTTAACTTTAAGTGTTATATAAAATAACACATTAATTGAATTACAGATTTATTTTACTAAATTTCAGTGATACTATTGACAAAAAGCGGACATTTATGGGATGATAACTATCATATAATTCGGAATTTCAAACGTAAATCAATCAAAAAGGAATATAAATGTCATTTAACATGACATTTAACGAACACAGGAGGCGAATGATTGTGAACCGTGGGAATAAGCTGCTCGATTATGTCAAACTGCTTGATTCCTCTATTCAGGTTGGAGGGTTCACCCATTCCTTCGGCATGGATATCCATATCAAGGAGGGTACCATTCGTAATGCTGAAGATCTCGAATCATTCATGCGTTGTCAGTTGCATCCAAGCATCGTTCGTCTTGAAGGCATGGCCATCAAAGGTATCTATACCGCAGCAGATCAGAAGGATACATGGCGGATCGCTCTCATCGACAAGCTCGTCCATGTTCAGCGAACCCCTGGAGATCTCAGAGAACAAGCTGCTGCTATGGGTAAACGATTGATCAGACTCGCACGTGCTCTGCACCCCTGGATTGATTTCAGCCAACTCGAACAAATCTTTGCCAAATACGATTCGGTTGGCTGCCTCTCCACTGTTCACGCCTGGATCAACCACCATCTCGACATCCCGGCCCCGGAGGCGGTCCTTGGTTACCTGCATTCAGCCATGAATGCCTGCATAACCGAAGCCTCCAAAGTCATTCCCCTGAACAACGATACAACCAAAGATCTGATGGTCCGCCTGGCCACAGATCTGGAGAATGAATGGAAGACCGTCAGCGCCTCGGCTGCGGATGGACTGGCACAGCCAACCTCGATGTCCATGAAATCGTTTTTCCCCAGTTTCCATATGCTTGGAGCTGGACTTCATGCCTACAGGGCCTAATGCTCTTCCTCCTCATACCTGCTCCCCTTCATTCAGACAAACTAAAAAACACGCGGCAACCTCCTTGCCGACGTGTTTTTTGTCATTTTATTTGTTTTATTTACGTATTTACGCCATTTATGATCACAAAATACACTTTTTTCCGTCTTTTTTAATTGTTAGATGACGAATTTACGTATATAATGAAACAGACAGCTCGCATTTCTATATATTCTACATGAAGAAAGGGCGGCTGAATACTACATTCTAACCAGGGGTGAACCCTTTGAACAAGAAAAAACCAGTTACTCCGTTCGGATGGGCCATTAAACGACGGCTAACCGAACTTCAAGTGGACCAGAAGACCTTTTGTGAACAGCATGGCATCCCACCCTACCGTTTATCCAATCTCATTCACGGCACACGCAAAGCAACCCGATTCAGGCACCTGGTCGCTGATATTTTGGATATTCCAGATGAACTAAGATAAGATTTCTGCCAAAGGAGGGTCCCATCCATGAGACATGTTGCATCCGATCTGGAGAGGCTGTCATTCCAGTCCATACCTCACCAACTCATCATCGTTGATCACAATTGGATTATCCAAAGTTGTAACCGTGCCTGGCAACAGGGACTCGGTCAATGCTCACCAAACCCGGATACACACAGTAGTCATAGACATTACCTACATCTGACGGAAGCCTGGGCAATACGAGGCAAGAACGCTAACATGGCACTTGTCACACAGAATTTGAAAGAACGCGGAATACCCTTTAATCGAAATCATACATATGACATCTGCGTGTATACTGTATACAACGAAAAGAGGTGGTTTCGTGTAGAACTCACCCCTCTATCTTATGCAAATTCAATTCTGGATACCGATCTCGCTTTGATTGCACACATGGATATTACCGAACAGAGAAAGACAGAACATCAATTAAAGAAGGCATTGTCTGAAGTGCGCACCTTGCGCGGACTGCTGCCTATTTGCGCCGTCTGCAAACAAATCAAGGACGAAGAGGAACACTGGAACTCCGTTGAGAGTTATCTGGAGAAGCATACCCACGCCGAATTCACCCATGACATCTGTCCGGAATGCATCCGGCGGTTATATCCCAAATACTCGAATATCCTGGACAAGCGTTCCTGAAACCTCTCTCCACTCGCCACACTAACTAACCAACTAACTACAACTATACGGAGAGATGATGTTCAAACTGCGACATATCCAGTTCTTGCGGTGTCCCATGCAGGGTTATGCTTCCTTTGTCCATGATATAGATGTAGTCTGCGGCACTTCGTACAAAATCAATACTCTGTTCTACCAGCAGAACCGAGAGGTCACCCTTTGCCTTGAGCTGCAAAATAACCTGCCGAATGTCCTCCACGATAGAAGGCTGGATGCCTTCTGTCGGCTCATCAAGTAGCAACAACCCCGGGCGCGAAGCCAATGCCCGGGCGAATGCCAACTGTTGCTGCTGTCCACCACTCAGATCCCCGCCCTGCCGTCCATACATCGTAGCAAGCACTGGAAACATCGCCAGCACATCCTCCGGGAACGTTTTTACTCCCGGTGCACTTGTCTCCAGACCGAGCAATAAATTTTCTTTCACCGTAAGCTGCGGGAAAATCTCCCGCCCCTGCGGTACATAACCAATCCCTGCCCTTGCCCGCTTGGCTGTGTCCAAGGTGGATAACTCCTGATTCTGCCACTGAATACTGCCCTTGCGTGTTTTGAGCAACCCCATTAATGTTTTCATCAACGTTGTTTTACCTACACCGTTACGGCCCATCAGACACACCACCTGCCCAGGCTGTACATCCAGGTTCACTCCACGAAGCACATTGCTTTCCCCGTAGCCGGATTCAATTCGTTGCAGCGACAGCATGGTCATCCCTCCTTTTGCCCAGATACACTTCTGCCACTTTCGGATCTGCCTGTACCTCCGCCATCGTACCTTCCTTCAGCAGCTTCCCTTCATGCATTACTGTTACCTTGGCTGCGAACTCTCGCACAAACTCCATATCATGCTCCACCACCACAACCGAGCGTTCACGTGCAATCTCTTGCAGAAGTCGCCCGGTCTTGTGTGTTTCTTCATCCGTCATGCCTGCGGCTGGTTCGTCCAGCAACAACACCTGCGGCTCCTGCAGAAGCAACATGCCGATCTCCAGCCACTGCTTCTCCCCATGTGATAACGCCCCTGCACGAGCATCAATGCGGTCTTGCAGTCCAATCTGGAGGGTAACACGCTCCATGGCAGCACTCATTTTCCCATATCGACGAATACCGATGGCTTGCAAAGGGGAGCGGCGAGTCTCCGCCGCCAGCATCAGATTCTCCTGTACCGTCAGACCCGCAAAGATCGATGGCGCCTGGAATTTGCGTCCCACACCTTTACGAACAATCTGGTGCTCCTTCAGTCGTGTTAATTCCGTACCATCCGCCATCTTCACCGAGCCGGACATGGGTTTTGTTTTGCCACATATCACATCCAGCATCGTTGTTTTCCCTGCACCATTGGGTCCGATTAGAAAATGCAGGTCATGTTCATGCAGCTTCAGATTCATGCCTTTGACAGCAACGAACCCACCAAAGGCCACCGTAATATCCTCGGCCACCAACACCGCTGATTTCTCAGTAGACTTTAGGCTTTTCCCGAGTGACTTGGACATGCGCACTCTCTCCTCTCCGCTTCAGCAAGCGAACGACATGACGATATACACCTACAATACCGTTTGGCATGAACAAAACTACCGTTACAAAGAGCCCACCAATGACGAACAGCCACCCTTCGGGATAAGCCTCACTTATGCCTGTTTTGGCAGCATTCAGCACCACCGCTCCGATGACCGCTCCAATAAGCGTACCGCGACCACCCAATGCAACCCACAGGACCATCTCAATGGAAGGCACAATCCCCATCATCGATGGCGAGATAATACCCACCTGGAGAACAAACAACATGCCCGCGATGCCTGCAAGCGCACCGGAAAAAGCAAAAGCCAGCGTTTTATATCCTGCCGGATCATATCCAAGGAACCGCACCCGATTCTCTCCATCACGCGCAGCTTCGAGCACTTGGCCGAACCGACTGTTCACCATTCGACGACAGAGCACATACGCGATCACCAGAACAGCAAGCGTTATATAGTAGAGAACTATTGTTGTTCCAGCGGAATGAAGTGTAAAACCAAAGATTGAATTATATCCGGTAATGCCATTTGTTCCACCCGTCCATTCCTGTTTACCAACAAACAATGTTACCGTAATAAGAACCAAGGCTTGAGTCAGGATGGTAAAATAAACACCGGTGATCCGGTTACGGAACGTAAACCACCCCAGGGCAAAGGCGAGCAATGCCGGAAGGGCTATCCCCAATATCAGCGCCACCGGGAAAGAGCGAAACGGTTCCCAGAACCAGGGCAGACCACTGAGACCACTCCATCCCATGAAATCCGGAAGTGTTGCTCCGCTGGCCTGAAGTTTCAGATACATCGCCATCGCGTACCCACCCAGACCGAAGAACACACCATGCCCAAGACTCAGCACACCCCCGTATCCCCAGATCAGATCGAGACCGATGGCCAAGATCGCCAGCGCCAAAAACTTGGCTAACAGACTCAGACGAAACTCCGTGGAGATCAGTGGAGCAAGACACATCATGATGAGCACAACCGCCCAGATAATCCTCATTTTCAGACTGCCAGTCTTGAGTAAAGCGGACATGAACTAACCCCCTTCTTCACGTTAATCGAGACTCCGTGTGCGCATCGCGACCAAGCCACGTGGTTTCCATTGCAGAAAAGCAACGATACATACAAACACAAGCACCTTGCCAATGGAGGCCGAAGTATAGGTTTCGAACAGCGTGTTGAACATACCAATCCCCAGTGCACCACACACGGTTCCGACCAATTTCCCTACGCCGCCCAGAACAACGACCATGAATGCATCCACAATATAATACGTGCCAAGTGAAGGACCAATCGGACCAATTAGCGTTAATGCACAGCCAGCAATTCCGGCAATGCCCGAACCAATGGCAAAGGTCATACCATCCACCCGTCGGGTCGAGATCCCAAGACACCCCGCCATGCTCCGATTCTGCATTACAGCCCTCATTCGTCTTCCGGAAGATGTTCGATAGATATAGAGATACATACAGAGCAGCACAACCGCAACCAAGGCGATAATGAAAATCCGCTTGTACGGAAATACAATGCCATCCGAGACCGCAAATCCCCCATTAAGCCAAGCTGGACTGGATACTCCCACATTCGGTGCTCCGAATATCGTACGCGCCAGTTGCTGCAGCATCATGCCTACACCCCATGTCGCAAGCAGACTGTCCAGCGGCCTGCCATACAGATGCCTGATCAACACCACTTCAAGCAACCAGCCAATCAGAGCCGCTACGATGAACGCAATCGGCAGAGCCACAACAAAGTAGGCACCAAACCACGCTGCTGGAGCATAGGACATGAACAGATTTTGTGTTACATACGTTGCATATGCACCAATCATGATCAGTTCACCGTGTGCCATATTGATGACATTCATCAGCCCAAACGTTACTGCAAGTCCCAATGCAATCAACAACAGAATTGAACTGATACTCAGACCATTGAACATCTGCAGGATAAACATATCCATCGCTATCCCCTCCTCCATACCTGACTCTCGATATTTCAATTGACTTCAATTTGCACCAGCCTCACATTTCGCATCGCAGTAACGCTTTACCGTAATAAGGTTAGAGGATGTGTTATCACACCCTCGTCTATGATTCAGCTGCTTTGAAGCGAGTTGCCTTTGTTAATTTGCGAGGTTTCTATGTTATTTAGCGCTGAGGGAAGCTCCCCATTCATACGTTTTCAGATAAGGGTCCGGCTTGACAGGCTCACCAGAATTCCATAATTCCTTGAACTGCCCATCTTCCTGCACCTCACCGATGCGTACGGTTTTGTAGATATGCTGATTCTCTTCATCCACGGTCACCTTACCTTCCGGCGCATCAAACTCCAGACCCTTTGCAGCTGCCTTCACCTTCTCCACGTCGGTTGATCCTGCTTTTTCCACCGCCGCCTTCCAGAGATAAACTGCCACATATCCCGCTTCAATCGGATCAGCTGTCACTCGATCAGCACCGTATTTTTCTTTATACTTGGCAACAAATGTTGCATTTTCAGGTGTATCGGTTGTCTGATAATAATTCCACGAAGCCAGATGTCCCTTCAATACGTCTGCGCCAATACCACGGATTTCTTCCTCCGCCACACTTACCGAGAGGGTCGTCATCTGATCCGAGGAGATTCCGGCATCCTTCAATTGTTTGAAGAAGGCTACATTACTGTCTCCGTTCAGCGTATTGTATACAATATCCGGCTTCGCAGCCTTGATTTTGCTAATGATGGTACTGTAATCGGTATGGCCCAGCGGTGTGTATTCCTCACCCACCACTTCGCCACCCTCTGCTGCGAGTTGTGCCTTAATGACCTGATTGGCCGTTTTCGGAAATACATAATCTGAACCAAGCAGATAAAACGTCTTGCCCCTGTTCTCCAGTAACCAGGTTACGGATGGAACGATCTGCTGATTGGTTGTTGCTCCTGTATAAAAAATATTTGGCGACGATTCCAATCCTTCATATTGCACCGGGTAAAACAGTAGACCCTTGTTCTGTTCGAACACCGGGAGCATAGCCTTCCGACTTGCAGAGGTCCATCCGCCAAATACAGCAGCGACCTTATCTTGTTGCAGCAGTTTTCCAGCCTTCTCCGCAAAAGTAGGCCAATCCGAAGCGCCATCCTCAATTACCGGCTCGATCTGTTTACCCAAAACTCCGCCCGCGGCGTTAATCTCTTCAATAGCAAGCATCTCGGCATCTTTAACAGATACCTCACTGATTGCCATCGTTCCGCTGAGGGAGTGAAGAATACCCACTTTAATCGTATCACCGGATGCAGCCGGCTCTCCCGTACCACCCGAACCCGAGGCTTCAGGTGGTGCAGTGCCCTCCACACATCCTGTCATTACAATGACCGCACCGAGCAAAATACTCCATAACTTGACCGACCTCTTCTTCAATAGCCTACACTCCCTTTTTTTAGTCTATTGCCGAACATTAAGGTCATTTAAACCCGAAATGTTCGTTGATCCAAATTATGGAGTGTTACACTCTTCATGTCAATATAGCTCACATAATTTTATTTTATGCCTACTCGTTTCATGCATGCTGCTAATAAGCTTTGAAGCTTATTGACAAAGGATTCACCCTGTGTGAGTATATTTAACATACAATATAATCCATGAACATATTAGATTCTATAAGCGAAAGGTCGGATTGCCTTGCACTGGACTGAGCAGGAAAAGGAAAAACTCCTGATTACCGTGGCCGCTAACCTCGCCCGTGAACGAAGAGCACGCGGACTCAAGTTGAATGTTCCCGAAGCCATCGCCTTGTTGACCTCCGAACTCATGGAACGGGCACGAGATGGAATGAGTGTTGCCGAATTAATGAGATACGGAGGCACCATCCTGACACGCGAAGACTGTATGGATGGCGTTCCCGATATGATCCCTGAAGTACAGGTAGAAGCCACATTTCCTGACGGTACCAAACTGGTTACCGTACATGAACCTATACGCTGAGAAAGGCAGGAGAAGCCATGATTCCTGGTGAATATCGCTTGAAACCAGATGACGATATCATCTGTCATCCGGATCGTCCAACCATACGTCTGATTATCCTTAACCGCGGCGACCGCCCCGTTCAGGTTGGCTCTCACGTTCACTTCTATGAAGTTAATGCGGCACTGGACTTCGATCGCGCTTCGGCTTTTGG
Organism: Paenibacillus amylolyticus; assembly: GCF_050990605.1. Classification (GTDB taxonomy): domain Bacteria; phylum Bacillota; class Bacilli; order Paenibacillales; family Paenibacillaceae; genus Paenibacillus; species Paenibacillus amylolyticus_H. Next base: position 1,424,242 of record NZ_CP158832.1, on the reverse strand, counting down.
ACATCGCCTGCATATTCCGGCAGGCACCGCAGTCCGTTTTGAACCCGGTGAAGAGAAACCGGTCGAACTCACGACCTTTGGCGGCAAACGCCAGATACACGGGTTCAACGGATTAACGGAAGGCTCTGCGGATCAGGCCCCTGATCCACAGAAACTGGAGGCATTCCTGAAGACATTCTCCCCTCCCTTACAGGATGGAGGTGAACCTTCATGAAACGAATGAGCCGCGAACAATACGCGTCGATGTTCGGTCCCACCACTGGTGACGCCGTAAGACTTGCGGATACTGAACTATGGGCAGAGATTGAACATGATTATGCCGTCTACGGCGATGAGAGCAAATTCGGGGGCGGCAAGGTTATCCGGGACGGGATGGGCCAGTCCACCTCTGCTCTGAGAAGTGACGGCACTCCTGATACGGTTATCACCAACGCCATCATTATCGATCATTGGGGCATTGTAAAAGCAGACATCGGTATTCGGGATGGGCATATCTGCGCCATTGGCAAATCCGGTAACCCGGATACAATGGATGGGGTTCACCCCGCGCTGGTCATCGGCGCTTCCACCGAAATCATTGCTGGTGAAGGCATGATTGTAACCGCTGGCGGTATAGATACCCATATTCATTTCATCTGTCCACAACAGATTCAGACTGCATTATCCTCCGGGGTAACAACCATGATCGGCGGAGGAACAGGACCAGCAACAGGAACCAAAGCCACCACCTGCACACCAGGGGCCTGGCACATTCACCGGATGCTGGAGTCCGCAGAAGCATTTCCCATGAACATCGGTTACCTCGGTAAAGGTAACAGCTCCAGTACTGCACCTTTAATCGAACAGATTGAAGCGGGTGTAATCGGTCTGAAGCTGCACGAGGATTGGGGCACTACGCCAAGCGCTATTGATGCCTGCCTGACTGCCGCTGGTGAACATGATGTTCAAGTCGCTATCCATACCGATACCCTGAACGAAACCGGATTTCTCGAAAACACGCTGGCCGCGATCAATGGCCGGACGATTCACACGTACCACACGGAAGGCGCTGGTGGCGGACACGCACCGGATATTATCCGGGCCGCTGGGGAGCCCTACGTTATCCCTTCGTCAACCAACCCAACACGACCGTACACACGCAACACTGTAGAAGAACATCTCGATATGTTGATGGTATGTCACCATCTGGACCCATCCATCCCGGAAGATGTGGCTTTTGCCGATTCGCGGATTCGTCCCGAAACCATCGCAGCCGAAGATATTTTGCATGATCTGGGCGTGTTCAGCATCATCAGTTCCGATTCACAGGCCATGGGCCGGGTGGGTGAAGTCATTATCCGTACCTGGCAGACAGCCGACAAAATGAAAAAACAGCGCGGCAAACTTGAACTCAACCTGAATTCTCCATCCGATAATGATCGGATCAAGCGATATGTCGCCAAATACACCATAAATCCCGCTATCGCACATGGAATTGGACACCTTGTCGGTTCGGTGGAAGTCGGTAAGCTGGCCGATCTAATCATATGGAACCCTGCCTACTTCGGTGTCAAACCGGAGATTGTCATCAAGGGGGGCATGATTACATTCGCCCAGATGGGTGATCCCAATGCGTCCATCCCGACACCTCAGCCCGTATTTGGCAGACCCATGTTCGGAGCTTATGGCAGCGCCATTGCCAGCGGATCGATCACCTTTGTCTCCCAAGCTGCAGCAGAGGCAGGAATCAAAGAGTCATTAGGCCTGAAGAAACGAGTCGAACCCGTCAAAGGCTGCCGCTCGGTAAGTAAAAAAGACATGATTCATAACGACGTCACCCCCGTTATTGAAGTCGATCCCGAGACCTATGAGGTACGCGCCGACGGCGAGCTTCTCACCTGCGAACCCGCAGACGAGTTACCTATGGCACAGCGGTACTTTATGTTCTGACATTTAATATAAAAAGCGAAATATAAGTTGAACCATTCCGGTTACACATGGGCACTCCGCTGGCAGAACAACCTTCCGATCGCTGTTATCCCCAGATTTCTTTGATCCCCTTTTGAAAGGGAGAAATCTTGTGATAAAGGCGAGCGCTGCGCTTCTCCAGGCTTTTTCTGCCCTCTCCGTTTTCGTGTAAACCGCTTGCTCATCTGATATTTCTAAATATTTTATATTAGATTTCGATTGTGAAATAAACACCAAGAGGAGGACACGGATCGTGATGAATAGCGGCACGAAGCTACTCCGTTACGTTCAGCTGCTGGATTCAGCCCTGCCCATCGGTGGTTTCTCCCATTCCTTCGGTCTGGAAGCTTACACGCATGATGGCACCGTGCGAAATACCGCGCAGCTTGAACAGTTTATTCGCAGCCAGCTTCATTCCAGTCTAGTGCGAATAGACGGTCTTGCCATCAAAGGCGTCTATCAGGCGATACAACAACAAGATGCCGCTCTACTTGCCCTGTATGACAAACGTGTCCACGCCCAGCGCTCCCCTCGGGAAATGAGGGAAAGTGGGCACAAGATGGGAAAGCGACTGCTCAAGCTCGCCCGCTCACTCTATCCATGGATGGACTTTTCCCTAATTGATGAGGCCATCCGGGAACATGGCGCGTATTGCGGCATCACGACCATTCACGGTTATATCAACTATCAATTGGAGATTGAATTGGATGAAGCCGTTACCGGGCATCTGTATACCTCAGTGAACGCTTATGTGAACAGCGCACTTCGCCTGCTGCCCATCGGACAAACCGAAGCGCAGATGTTGATTCAGAAACTGCTTGATAATATCGAAGCGGAATGGGCACTCATTCGGGAAAATGACCCGGAAGATATGCACAGCTTCGGAATCGCCCAGGAAATCTACGCCATGCGGCACGAGACCTTACCCGCGCGGCTGTTTATGTCTTAACTACAACTTTTATCTAACTAGGAGGAATTGTTATGTGTGGAGGAGCTAATCATACGCATCATCCGGAGTGGGAACGCAAGGCATTTGATCGGAGTCGTCCGATGCGAATTGGAATTGGCGGACCGGTAGGTTCAGGTAAAACTGCCCTTGTGGAGAAGTTGTCCAAGGCACTTCGGACACGTTATAGCCTTGCTGTCATCACCAATGACATTTATACGAAGGAAGATGCCGAGATTTTGCTGCGTCAGAACGCATTGGCACCAGAGCGTATTATCGGCGTAGAGACAGGCGGATGCCCGCACACAGCTATTCGCGAGGATGCCTCCATGAATTTCGAAGCAGTTGACGAGTTGATTGAACGTTTCCCGGATCTGCAACTGATCTTTATCGAGAGCGGCGGCGACAACCTCTCTGCCGCATTCAGTCCGGAACTCGCTGATGTATTCATATACATTATCGACGTCGCCCAAGGGGAGAAACTTCCTCGCAAAGGCGGTCCCGGCATCACGCGTTCAGATCTGCTGTTAATCAACAAAACCGACCTCGCCCCTTACGTTGGAGCAAGCCTGGAAGTGATGAAAAATGATACCGAACGGGTACGCGAAGGCCGTCCTTATGTCATGTCTAATCTAATGAGCGGTGAAGGTGTACCCGAGATTGTCCACTGGCTTGAACATCAATATATGGATGACGATGCTTCCGCTGCACATCTGCATTCACACAGCCATGAACATGGCACTCACTCACATTAATTCATCTTCTGTGTCCACCGGGACAGAGATGAATCGGAACGAAAGTACAGGTGAGCCCGTCACGCGCCGCAGCGAGCTTCGGGCCACCTTTGCCTTTCAAGGCGACCGGACGGTTATGACCGATCGTTATTACAGCGCACCACTCCGGTTTAGCCGATCCTTTCGACCTCCCGGAGGCGGAACCGAATTATGTGTGTACACGTCAGACGTCTCGCCCGGAGTCCTTAACGGGGATCATTATCATTCCGAGTGGGAATTAGGTGAAGGCACCCATGTCATGCTCAGCAGCACATCTGCTACCAGACTTCATCCTACACCTTCCATTCCCTCATCCGTTAATCATCACTTTCGGTTGGGAAAAGGGGCCACGCTGGAGTACTTTCCTGAATGCGTCATCCCCTTCAAGGGAAGTTCTTCTTCGCTCGCTGTAACCTTTGAGCTGGAAGAAGGGGCAATCCTGGCCTATGCAGATATCTGGTCTGCCGGACGGATTCATCGGGGAGAAGCTTTCCAATTCGAGCGTTATCGCAGCTTGACAGAGATATGGCAAGGTGAGCAACTGGCTGTCTGGGATCGATTTGGACTCGAACCGGATACCGATGATCCCAAACACTCCGCGTCTCTCCTTCACTATACCCATATCGCTGCGTTATGGATGATCGCCCCGGGGCTTGGTACTGCGGAGTTGGAACAAGTCAGATCCACGCTGCCACCAGATGGACGAATGCTCGGAGGTGCAAGTTTGCTGGCAACAGGTGGCATCGGCGTTCGACTCCTTGGTATGGCAGCTTGGGAGCTTCAGGAGCAGTGCCTTCAGATCTGGAACACACTCCGCCCCCATCTGCTGGGCAAAGAAACTCTTGTTTTTCGTAAATAAGGGCATGAAGCAGGCATAGTTAATTCAAAAAACCTCTGAACTGTCTCCGAGTGTGTTCGGATTAGTCCAGAGGTTTTTCTACATTCAGTTATGGATGCTGCTCATATCACTTACGCTTCGTTTTCCTCAGAATTGTTCCCTGATTTGTTCTCAGGTTTGTAGCGATAGTCGCCTCCATCCTTGCTTTCCTTGGATTTTCGGTAACGGGTGAACTCAATATATTCGCTGATAAAAGACTGTTCCACAGTCGATAATTCACTTTCCTGGCAATTCAATTGCCGCAAAACGCCAAAAAAATAATCCTCCCGTTTTTCCCGAACCATCGCTTCCTTCGATGGACGCCCAATCATGAGCCAGTCGAGGCTCACATCAAAAAACGAAGCAATCTCAATTAATTTATTCGTACTCGGAATAGACTTGCCACGTTTCCAGTCACCCAGATTGCCTGTGCTAATCTTCAGCTGTTGACAGAAAGCCTTCTTGGTCATTCCTCTTTCGGCAATCAGGTGTTCAATTCGCTCATAGATCGACTGCATACAAGAACCGCCTTCCAACCGTAATAATCAACTCATCTGCTTGAATTATACCACATTATTCCTGAATGCTCAGCCTTTATATGCCTGGAATAGGATGAGGTATATCGTATAACACAAAGATAGACCCCCATGAATGATCATGAAAGTCTATCCTATAACGTTGTTGCTATGATGCGGTCGAGAGGACTCGAACCTCCACGGGTATACACCCACTACCCCCTCAAGATAGCGTGTCTGCCATTCCACCACGACCGCATATTCAATTATAAAAATGGTGAGCCATGAAGGGCTCGAACCTTCGACACCCTGATTAAAAGTCAGGTGCTCTACCAACTGAGCTAATGGCTCTTGCTGTAAACTTCACCGGATGTGCCATGCTTCATTCATGTCTATAAGAGCAATGACTTTGAGGATTTCTCATCGAAAATATAGAATTTCATGAGGTAGTGAAGATATGACCCGTAGGGGATTCGAACCCCTGTTACCTCCGTGAAAGGGAGGTGTCTTAACCCCTTGACCAACGGGCCTTAATAACAAATTATCTTTCTTGGCGACAATAATGAGTATACCACAGGACAATTTGAACTTGCAATACTTTTTTTTCAAATTTATTTTTCAACCCTTTTTGTGCATTACATAATGCTCTTCAGAGCCATTATTAGCCACCTCCCCGTTCATGCCAATGTCACCCCCGTGCAGAGACAATGTAAATTATCTATTAAAACACTTAAAAAAACTTACGTTCACTTATAATATTGCAAATGACATTAAGAATACTTATAATTAAAGTATCAGTATAAGTACGGTCATCCATACACTCGGAGGTGACATGTTTGTTTCAAGAAGAACGAATGCAGCTCATTGTTGAACATCTACGCAAACACAATCGCATCTCAGCCGATGATATTGTCGCCTTGTTTGATGTATCACGGGATACTGCACGCAGGGATCTGATCAAGCTTGAGGAACAGGATGCCATTATTCGAACACGTGGCGGTGCGATTCTTCCCCCTCCTCCGCAAGAATTCAGATCCTACAAAGACCGTTTACTCGATGTATCTGAGGAAAAGAGGGCTATCGGGAAACTCGCTGCGGCCATTGTAAGGCAAGGCGAGATCATTATTCTGGACTCTTCCACGACTGTGCAAGCCTGTGCCGAGAACTTGAACGGTAAATCCTGTACCGTCATTACTAACTCGATTCATTCCGCTGATCTTCTCTCCAATCATACCGCTGTACAGATTCGTTTGCTCGGAGGCAAAGTAGATAAGGAACAACGTTATGTCTACGGTACCTCTGTGATCGAGACACTCTCCCATTATTATGTAGATAAAGCCTTTATCGGAATTGGCGGTATCACCATGGATGGCTTCAGTGCTTCCGAAGAGGAAGGGAAAATTAAACATCAAATGATGAAAGCTGCCAAGAAAGTTGTTGTTCTTGCAGATCAATCCAAGTTTGATAAACGTTATGGTTATCGTTTTGCCGACTGGTCATTGGTGGATGTATTGATTACGGATCAATGGCCAACCAAAGAATGGCTTGCTTTCCTAGCCGAACAACAGGTTGAAATTCTCATTCCTGAACCAACAGATGATAAGGAGTTGTAAATATATGAAATTATTTGCCACAGATTTAGATGGAACTTTGTTGAACAGAGATAGCCAGATTAGCCCGGAGAATGCCGCAGCCATCCAAAAGGCCCAGCAATCCGGTATGAAAGTTACCATTGCTACAGGACGCGTCTATTCCGATGTGGTGACCATCAGCCGCGAAGGCGGAATCAAAACCCCAATTATCGGATCCAACGGAGCGACGATTCATGATGCAGACGGTGAACGTTTATTCCATCTTCCGCTTGAGCGTGATACAGCAGCTTCCGTCATGCAGTGGCTGGAAGATCATGATGTCTATTATGAGGCTTCAACGCAACAAGGTATCTATGCCCCGCGTAGCAGTCATGAGACCTTGCTCGCCGAGATGGAACGTGTTCTTGGTTCGAACCCTGGTGAGGACATTGAACGCATGATTCGGGGCATCAAGAAACACTATGACAAAAAAGACTACCACCGCGTAAACAGCCACCTCGAAATTCCGGCAGAAGCCTATATCTATAATATTATGGCCTTCTCCATGAATCCGGACAAAGTAAAAACAGGACGAGAATACTTCGCTTCCCGATCCGATGTCGCTATGGTTGTATCCTTTGAGCATAACTTCGAAATGCAGCACCCGGACGTATCCAAAGGTAATGCCCTCACCAAACTGGCGGCTCACCTGAACATCTCGATGGAAGATACCGTAGCGATCGGCGATAACTTCAACGATGTCTCCATGTTAGAAATGGCAGGACTCGGCATCGCCATGGGTAATGGCGAACCCGAAATCCAGGCATTAGCCAAAGCCATAACGCTGACTAATGTCGAGAACGGTGTCGCTCATGCCATTGAGTGCCTGCTTGAAGGCAAACCGGTGTCCCGTCCGGAAACGATTGTTGGAGAAGGTCAGTAATCGAACCCGCACCGGAATTAAACACTGAAGCTGCATGGTCGCCTGTTGATCCATGCAGCTTCTCTTCATTTTAACTCAGCAGATCGAACGTGAGGCACGTCCTGTAACAAAATAGTCAGTTGCTCGCCCAGGTATGAACCCGGCAGTTGCAACCGTGAACTCAAGCACAGTCTCTTCCACGGAGTCTGTGCTTGTTTGCTGTTCAGTCTTAAATGCGATGACCGAGGTCTTCTCCTGTTACATAGGTTGAACTTCCACTCAGGTCAATTCTCTGACCTAAAATTGCTCCCTTGTCTCTCTCCCAATCCGTAATAATGTCTGAAATTATATATCAGCGGATGCCATTCCTCTGGATTAATCTTGTTCGGTCCAGATATTAGCCTGGTGTGCGCGTGCACCTTCAACGCTTTCACTTCAACAATCGCCATGAACGGTGTATGTTCGGGAATACGTATGTGTTGTACAGCCGCTTCAATCTGGAGTGGACATTCAACTATTTTATCTGGTGCCACCTGAACCGAGCATTCAGATGTCAGTCCAGCTACAGTGAATTTATCATGACAATATTCATAGCCCATCTGCCTTTTCTCCTCAGGAACCGGGTTAACTCCCGTATAACGACCCAATGCTTCAACCTGTTTCCATATAGATGCATCCGGCAAATTAATCACACACTCCGGATGTCGACTCAGATTTTCATAGGCTTTGCCCTGTGTACCTATACCCAGCACCAGACAGTCCCCCAGCGCCCAAGATGAAGACAGTGGAGACAGATTGGTTGACCCATCCTCATTTAATGTGCTTAGCAACAATACGGGCGTACCATAATATAAAATACTTGGATTAATCGTTTCATGTTGAATCACTGCTGGACGCTCGGACAACTGCTCTGTAGCAAAGTCCTGTTTCGTTATTTTTTTCATCCTGTACCTCTCCTGTTCCAATTCCAATGATTTATAAGCTCAATCTGACCCATCTGGGACGATACAACTGGATTGTAATACAGTAATAGTTCAGATATGATCGAAGTATGAATGTATATCCGAATATTACTGTTATTGCGTCGTTAATCGCTGATCCAAGCCGCGCTATTTTTCTGTCATCCTTACTGGATGGCCGTGCGTTGCCCGCAGGTGAGCTTGCTCATATGGCAGGCGTCACGCCCCAGACGGCAAGCAGCCATCTAGCCAAACTCGTAGAGGGAGGATTGTTGGAAGTTGAACAGCAAGGGCGCCACCGATACTACCGTCTTGCAAACAAAGAAATTGCTAATCTGATTGAAAGCATGGCCAGTATTGCTCCGCCTGTACAGATCCGCTCTCTCAAACAATCCAATCAGCTTCAACAACTGAGTTATGCACGGACCTGTTATGATCATCTGGCCGGGAAATTGGGAATCTCGCTCTGTGAAGCCTTAATACAGAAGGGTTATCTTGAAGAGCCCGAAGAAGCACTAAGCAAGGATTATCAAGTTACAGAGAAAGGAATGCAGTGGTTCAACACGTTCGGAATTGAACTTCAAGTGAAACCGGGGTCACGCCGGGCCATCGCTCGTAAATGTCTGGATTGGAGCGAACGCCGTCACCATCTCTCAGGTATGCTTGGGGAACAACTCAGACATCGATTATCGGAACTGGACTGGATTCGTCAAAAAACAGGAAGGCGCTCTGTCGAAGTAACGGAAGCAGGCAAGAAAGGTTTATACGAGGTGTTGGGCATTTCACTTTAAGCGGAAGCGTACACGAGGGATAACCAAAGATCAGTAAACGCAAAAAATCCTCTTCACACTTGACCGTTATCCGGTCAAATGTGAAGAGGATTTTATTGTTATTACAGAACGGAGAGAGAGGGGTACTCTCACTTCGTTCGAGACTGCGAAGTATTGCTAACGAAGCTTATGCTCCGACGAACCTTTAGGGTTCTCATCCCTTTGCAGAGAAGTTATTACAGAACGGAGAGAGAGGGATTCGAACCCTCGCACCGCTTACGCAGTCTAACCCCTTAGCAGAGGGTCCCCTTATAGCCACTTGGGTATCTCTCCAAGAAATGGCTCCCCGAACAGGGCTCGAACCTGTGACAACTCGATTAACAGTCGAGTGCTCTACCAACTGAGCTATCAGGGAAAATTAACTTGAATAAGATTAATTTATCATGATTAATAATCCAAGTCAACATGCCTTCCATCACTTTCTTTAATACATTGAACGATACACACATCAGATATTCAGAAGGCCCAGTTTTCCCGCGCAACGGCCACAAAGATAACGCTTCGGATCTATTTTCCGCTTGCGCAAATATTCCGTACCACAGCTCTTGCACACCAGCTTATAACGATATGGCAGCGGCTTTCTACCTTTGCCGCCAGGAAGCGATTGGCAGTAACGCGAGCCACCTACCTTCTGCAATAAGGCCTTGAATTCCGGATCACGATGCTGATAGCCGCGCCCACGAATATGCAGATGATAGTGACACAGCTCATGCTTGATGATTTTTTCAACCTCATCTCGTCCGTAGGCTTCGAGTTGATGCGGATTGATCTCAATCCGGTGACTTTTGAGCATATAACGTCCACCCGTCGTGGTCAGGCGACTGTTAAACAACGCTTCATGGGTGAACGGTACTCCGAAATGATCCAGTGATACCTGTTCAATCCATTGTTGCAATTCCTCATTTTCCATCGGTATCCTCTCCTTTGCACCCCCTCGGAGCATTTGTTTTTCCGGCATAATACTTGAATTTTAACCGTTTCGTAGGCTACACTGTCAAGTAGAATGTATGAGGGGAGATTATTACTCGCTATGCCTACAATGCGCTATGTCATCCTGCAGCAGGAACAACAATTGCAGTTCGTGGAAATGCCGGCAGATTACGCCTATCAACTCAGTGCGCTCAACCTGCGCCTGCACAAGGAAATTGAGAAACTCACGGCAGCAGATGTCCCTGTCCTGCCTTGGGCGATCGCCGAATGTGACAGCCTCGATCTCCTGAACGAAAATCTTACCATCATCGGCGGCCTTGATTATATCAATGCGCTTGAAGAATCTTTTGCAGCACTACGTGAAAGCCATTATCCTTTGATTTCTCTGCTTACTGAAATCCGGGCTCTCCAGGCCCAATTGGAACAATGGTATGAAGAAGAGATGGAAGCTCTCTAATTCACCGCAATTATCATTTTATAATGATGAGAACAAAAAGCACTTCTCCCTGAATTGGGATTTGTGCTTTTTTGTGTGAATTGAGATATTGATTTGCCGGAGGCCTCCACTTATCCCGCACAGTCCAGGCTATTGCCACATATGCTAACGTACAGATGAATTATGCAAGAGGAGGAGATACCCTTGCCTCAATGGCTTTGCAATCAACTGATGCGTGCATTTCACAAAAAGGACAGCCGGCAAATCAAGTTGCTGAACGAATGCTGGTTCTTTTATCGCAACAAACCTGCAAATGGCACACCACGCAGCGCGGAGAACGAACTTTAAAAGGTTGCTCGTAAATGTCTGCTTTGGATTACGAAGGATGGCCTTTTGAACATGCACTTTAAGAGAATGCACATTATTCCCACCGTACTTATTAGAGAAATCAGAACGGACAACGGGACTATTACTGTCGACAACAAACAGCCTTCCTGGTCAGGGAAGGCTGTTCTCCAATTCTATTACTTAAGAAGACTGTTGCGCAGAAGCAGGCTTCTTCATCGTAAGGCCGACACGGCCTTTTTTGGTATCCACATTCATTACCCAGACCGTTACATTATCCCCGACAGATACAACATCCATCGGATGTTTAACATATCCGTTGCTGAGCTGTGAGATATGGACAAGCCCATCACTCTTAATTCCAATATCAACAAAGGCACCAAAATCAATGACGTTCCGAACTGTACCTTGAAGCTCCATGCCTTCCACCAGATCCTCAATTTTCAATACATCCGTACGGAAGATTGGCAATGGCATCTCTTCACGTGGATCACGCCCCGGACGCTGCAAGCTGTCCAGAATGTCACGCAAAGTAGGCACACCTACGTCCAGTTTCACAGCCAGTTCCTCTGGCTGCTGCTCTGACAGTAATACCGACAGTTCCTTGCTGCCCAGCTTGTCCAGCGCAACCTGAAGCTCCTTGAACAGCTGATCCACAACCTTGTAGGACTCTGGGTGAATCGGTGTACGATCCAGTGGGTTCTCACCCTCACCGATCCGCATAAACCCTACGCACTGCTCATAAGTTTTGGCACCCAGACGTGGCACCTTCTGAAGCTGGCGGCGGTTCGTGAACCGGCCATTCTCTTCACGATACTTCACAATGTTTTTGGCAATCGTAGCGTTAACTCCGGCAACATATGACAGCAACGATGGTGAAGCCGTATTCACGTCCACACCTACATGGTTAACTGCGGATTCGACGACAGCCTTCAGGCTTTCTTCCAGAACCTTCTGGGAAACGTCATGCTGATATTGCCCCACACCAATGGCTTTTGGATCAATCTTAACCAACTCAGCCAGCGGATCTTGCACCCGGCGAGCAATCGAAGCCGCACTGCGCTCAGCTACATCGAGGTCCGGGAATTCGTCCTGGGCCAGCTTGGATGCAGAATAGACACTAGCTCCAGCTTCGTTAACAATCAGATACACCAGACTTTCATCACCGTTCTCCTGAATGATCTCGGCAACAAACTGCTCCGTTTCACGTGATCCGGTACCATTACCAATGACGATCAGTCCGATATCATATTGCTTGATCATCCGATGGAATACTTCCGCAGCTTCACGTTTCTTGTTGTGTGGTGGCGTTGGGTAGGTCACAGCCACTTCCAGTAGCTTGCCCGTATCATCCACGACAGCCAGTTTACAACCGGTACGATAGGCAGGATCGACACCCAGTACACGTTTGCCATGAATCGGCGGCTGAAGCAGCAGGTTACGCAGATTGGCCGAGAATACCGATATGGCCTGATTTTCACCTTTTTCCGTGAGTTCTCCACGAACTTCACGCTCGATGGAAGGCGCAATAAGCCGCTTGTAGGCATCTTCAATTACAGCACGCAGGACATCCTGTACAGCAGAAGCACCACGAATGATCTGTCCTTCCATGTGGCGATGGGCCGGCTCTGCCTGTACTTCGAGACCGACTTTCAGAATATTCTCCCGTTCACCACGATTAATCGCGAGAATACGGTGTGGAGGCATCTTTTTGGCTAGTTCGCGGTAATCATAATAATTTTCGTACACGGACTCCTCTTGAGCATCCTTCGCTTCGGAAGTCAACATGCCGTGATCCAAGGTGTACCGACGAATCCAGGCACGAATGGCAGCATCGTCTGCGATATTCTCCGCGAGAATGTCTTTCGCTCCCTGAAGTGCCGACTCCGCATCTTCTACACCCAGTTCAGCGTTGATATATTTCGCAGCTTCCTGGAGTGCATCGCCTTGCTTCGGTTGACCCCAGATCCATACAGCAAGGGGTTCAAGACCTTTTTCCTTAGCCACGCTGGCACGTGTTTTCCGCTTCTGACGGAACGGACGATACAAGTCTTCCACTTCCTGCAGCTTCACAGCCTGGGTAATGGAGTTCTTCAGTTCTCCGGTCAGCTTGCCCTGTTCCTCTATAATACGGATGACTTCCAATTTGCGATCCTCAAGATTGCGCAGATAAACAATGCGTTCTTCAATCGATCGCAGCTGGTTCTCATCCAGCTCTCCAGTCATTTCTTTACGGTAGCGGGCGATAAATGGAATCGTATTGCCTTCGTCCAGAAGCTCCGACGTTGTGCGGACCTGCTTCAAGGACAGTGACAGTTCCTTGGCTACCTGTTTGATGATTCGTTCATGGCGTTCTGCCTTTATTGTTTCTTCATTGGGTTCCAGAACCGTTTCCTGTTCAGACAAAATAAATCCCTCTTTCCTTCCTGAATCTGAATCGTTCGTTACAATCATTTCAGGGCAGCTTTGCTGCTGTAATTACAGTATTGTTGAACCATTTGTTTCTTCCACTCTACCCTATATTATCACAAAATCACGTCCAGATTTCCATCAATCCGCAACCATACAAGTTCTGACAGAATGATGTCATCCTCCAGCCTTCCCCATTACGGCAAAAAAAGACCGAAAAACGTCATCACGACGCTCCTCGGTCCTCCCTTTTTTAAAACTTTAAATACAATAGCAATCTAGACGCGTTCAAAGCGGAACAGCTCGCTCAGATAGTCTCCTGATGCACTGCCTACCGAAATACCGCCATACATGAGGGCATCACCGGTAAAGGTCTCTGACCCGCCTTTCAGACGATAATCCGCATTAGGGTCCAATCCTTTCAGCTTCAAGCGCTGAAGTGGCGCATTAGGCTCAGAGAGCACGCGGAAGTAGAATACAACAGCTTCGCTGCCGTCTGGTGCAATAAACATCCACGCGGTCTCATTGCCTTCAAACGGACTGAGCAAACGACGGAATGTTCCATATTGCACCGTTCCACGAATCTCCTTGTACAGCTCAACCTGGGCTTTCACGATGTCGTTCTCTTCCTCCGTGAATTTCGTCAGGTCCAGCTCATACCCGAAGTTGCCCGACATCGCAACATGTCCCCGAATCTCAAGAGAAGTGATCCGGTTCACCTGATGATTCGGTACCGCTGAGATATGTGATCCCATGGAGCTTACCGGGTACACAAGACTGGTACCGTACTGGATCCGCAGACGGGATATCGCATCCGTGTTATCACTTGTCCACGTCTGTGGCATGTAATAGAGCATACCTGGATCGAAGCGGCCACCACCCCCTGAACAACTCTCAAACAGAATATTCGGGAACGCCGAAGTGATACGTTCCATGACGTCATACAACCCCAACATGTAACGATGCGCGGTCTCACGCTGTCTGTCTGCCGGAAGCAACGCGGAACCCACTTCCGTCATATTCCGGTTCATATCCCATTTCACATAAGTAATTGGTGCAGAACCAAGTACATCTGTTAACATGCGCACGATCTCATCACGTACATCCTGACGAGAGAAATCGAGTACCAATTGTTGACGTCCTTCTGTCCGGCGACGATCAGGCACATGCAGACACCAGTCCGGATGCGCACGATATAACTCACTGTCTGGCGAGATCATCTCAGGCTCAAACCACAGTCCGAACTGCATGTCCAGACCTGTTACGCGATTAGCCAGATCATCCAGTCCCTGTGGCAATTTGTTTTTATCTACAATCCAGTCACCCAGCGAGGAATTGTCACTGTCCCGGTGTCCAAACCAACCATCATCCAAGACAAACAGCTCAATACCCAGCTTCTGTCCCGCTTGAGCAATCTGTTCAATCTTGTCCGCATTGAAACCAAAGTAAGTCGCTTCCCAGTTATTGACCAACACCGGACGCTCTGCATTGCGGAATTTGCCACGTGCCAGACGCTCCCGATACAATTCGTGGTAGGACTGTGACATGCCGTCCAAACCTGTAGACGAATACACCATAACGGTCTCAGGTGTCTGGAACGCTTCCTGGGGCTCCAGCTTCCAGCTGAACTCGAACGGGTTGATCCCAAGCGATACACGAGTGGTGTGAAACTGATCCACTTCGGCCTGTGCAGTGAAGCTGCCACTATAAACGAGACTGAATCCGTAGACTTCACCCTGATCTTCGTCCGTGCCTGGAGTCATCAGCGCAATAAATGGATTCTGCTGGTGACTGCTTGACCCGCGACGACTCTCAATCCCTTGCAAGCCTGACGCAAGCGGTCTGCGAACGATATCGCGTTCCCGTGTCCAAGCCCCTGACAATTGCAGCAGTTCATAATCCGCATGCGGGAAATCAACAGAAGAACTGAGTGCACGTACCACATTCACTGCGGTAGCGCTCTCATTAACGATACGCATGGAGCGTGTAATCGCATTAAATGCCGTAAAAGCTGTATAGGAAAGCTCTATTTTGATACCAGCTACGTTGTCTTCCAGCTCAATAACCAGCGTCTCTGCTTCGTCATCGGATTCAACGTATGTTGCTGGCAGTCCGGTAAGCGCCGCTTTTCCTTTGACCAGTCGATGGCCTGTATACGTAAACTCCGAAACGGTTGAGCCATTCTCAAGTTCCAGTTGGATTGCCGGATTACGAAAATCACTCGTGCCATACACTGGCAATTCCACTGGCAGAGTATCGAATGAGATCGTACGATCCTCTGGCACCGGGTTAGGGCTAAAGGACGCTCGTTCTGTCCGTACATGCAACCAGCTCAGATCGGTATTGCGTAATTTTTTGCCATAATACAAATGAACCAAATATCCTGAAGGCAGTACCTGAAATACGTAACTGGCCTCAAGGGTCTGTAAATGAAACTGAAGTTTCTCTTGATTGATGTAAATGCTCATATGTCTCCTCCACCTCTATATATAGGTCTTTCGGGTAAACGGTTTCTCAGGTTTCATTATAGCGAAAAGATCGCCAATGTTCTACGCTTTCATCAAGCTTTAATCAAAAGAGCGCATAACAGCCCGAAGGATGTCATACGCTCTTTTGGTTACAGTCTGAATTCAGTGTGTTCCCTTACAGGAACATCCATTGCCAACGGACGACAGGGCAGCGTACTAGACGCTGGTTGCTGCCTTAAAAATCGATTAAACCAAGGCTGATCTGTAAGGCTTCGTTGACCAATTTCATGGTCTCCTCGTCCAGATGGGTAATCTTGTCAGTCAGCCTCTGCTTATCGATCGTCCGTATTTGTTCGAGCAAAATAACCGAGTCCCGGTCAAAGCCGTGTGCCGCCGCATCAATTTCAACATGCGTTGGCAGCTTTGCCTTCTGGATTTGGGCGGTGATCGCCGCCACAATACAAGTTGGACTGAACCGGTTGCCGATATCATTCTGGATCACCAGAACCGGCCTGACTCCACCTTGCTCGGAACCGACAACGGGAGAAAGATCCGCAAAAAAAACGTCACCACGTTTTACGATCAATGTCTACACCCCGCTAACTAAGCGGTCCAGAGTGCTGTCCGCATCTTCCTCCGCATGAAAGGCTTCGGATGCCATGGTCAGATTAATTTTTGCCATCTCCATGTACCCTCGCTGCATCGTTTCACGGATGTAACGTTTCTTACGCTCCGTTAAATACAGCTTCATAGCCTGCCTAATCAATTCGCTGCGGTTGGAATTCTCCAGCGCTACGATGCCATCCACTTCCTGCAAAAGATAATCAGGTAAACTGATCATGATCCGCTTGGTGTTCTGCAAGTTGGCCACCTTTCTTCCACCCCCACAAACCTTTCGCCATTGTGAACCAGTATTACGTTTTTCCAGAACTTTTATACAAAGGAATATATATGCCCCGAGTATATCAAGTATGCTGTACTCCATTATAAACACGGGGAACAATATTCGTACAGACCAAACATCTCAATTCAGGAATTAAATCCTTACCGTCATACAACATTCGAGATGCTCCGACAGTTTTCCTTCTGTTCTGAAAAAAAGTTTATTGGGAATGACGTCCAGTTTACCTGTCAGGATGTCAAAAGTGGATTGATTCTGGCGACTACTGCTCCCCCGCGGGTATATACCCGCGGAATGCGGTGCGCCATCATGCAGATCACTTCATAAGCAATCGTACCGAGCTGGGATGCCACCTCGTCTGCGGTTATTACGCCACCAGACTGATGACCGATGAGGACAACCTCTTCGCCGACTTGAATTTCTTCCGCCTCTTCCGCGAAAGATTGTAACGACACCATACACTGATCCATGCAGATTGTACCCACGACAGGGACGCGGCGTCCGCGTACAAGCACTTGTGCTTTACTTGTCAGCATTCTGGAGAATCCGTCTGCATAGCCGATCGGCAGGGTCGCTATTCGTTCGTAACCTTGCGTAAAATAACGGGTTCCGTAACTGATCCCCCAATGGGGTGGCAGTGTTTTGACCAGAACCGCTTTTGTCTTCAGCGTCAATACCGGGGACAGCTTCACCACCTGATGATTCACTTCAGCCGAAGGATACAGTCCATACAGACTTATTCCCACACGTACCATGTCATAGGACAATTCCGGTGTATCAATGGCAGCGGCGCTGTTCGCCGTATGTATAATCGGGATGGAACATCCCTGATCCCTGAGCGCATGAACTACGCTTTGGAACCGTCTATACTGCTCCAGTGTATAGGTTTTGTCTTCTTCATCTGCTCTGGCAAAATGGGTAAACATGCCTTCCAGCATCACCTGATTGAGCGAGTCTACTTCCTGAATGAAAGCCAATGCCTCATCGCCAGGCAACAGACCTAATCGGCCCATGCCGCTGTCGACTTTAATATGAACCTTCAGTTGGTTAGCGAATGTGTTTGCATCCAGATGTCGAATAGCGTCAAGCACTTCCCTGCTGAACAGCGTGACGGTCACATCATGTTGCCATGCAACAGCGATCCCTTCAGGCGGCGTATAACCCAACACCAGGATTGGAATCGTAATCCCATGTTGTCGCAGTTCCAGAGCTTCGTCAAGAAAAGCCACACTTAAGTAATCCACACCCACTCGTTCCAGTTCTCTGGCCGTCTCCACCGCTCCGTGTCCATAGGCATTGGCCTTCACACAGGCGAGGAATTTCATGCCCTGAGGCAATGCCTCGCGGAAAGCTTCTACGTTAGTACACAAATGATCCAAATTGATGTCCGCTTGGGTCGGCCGATATTGTTCTTGCACGTTAAGTCACCTTCTCTAATCATCTTAATCCGGCTCACGTCAGACTCCATCGTAATGCTCCTGCATGTGACTGTCAAATGAACCGAAGTTTCGCATTCAAAAACAGATGTAAGGTGCGCCGTTTGAAGAACAAATGCGAACACAGAAGAAGACCGATAAGCGAGATTGGCAGGGCAAAATTCCACTTTCCACCCCAGCAAAACTCTGCTTATATCGATTATTTACCCGGTTCCCTCTGCGTAGAAGCGCGTTTTGCATTATTGAGTGTATCGAGTAAGAAAAACGGCGCCAGATGAATACCTGTCTTACACCAAAGCAAAGCACCGGAGAACAGGTCTCCGATGCTTCTTAGCATTCCTTATGTTTATGCTACTATTCGTTCATTCGTTCAAAAATCATTTGCCTGACTCTTCCTGCATCGATGTTGCAATACGTACCATTTCGTTCTGAGGCAGGTCTGCACTAGTGATCCGATATTCTATACCATCTGTCATCCATGTCAGTGTCTGCAACGCATCTCCGCTGATCATCCCCAGTGTGAATCCCAGATCCACTACACTGGATGGGGCAAGCGATACGGCTCGATCCTGCGGTCTGGCTTCGAATATCGTGTAATTATAGGTTCCTTCATAACGAAGCATAACCGAATAGTCTCCCGCCTCTTCCAGAATCTGATCATCCTTGAGCTGCACACCTTCAGGCACATAGGTCGGCTGAATTACGCCAAAGCTGTCTGAACCTTCGGGTTCTGCGAGTGTTGGCTCTTCGCCTTCCTGACCTGTTGCAGCACCTTCTGTACCTTGCTGCTCTGTGTCACTACCTACACCCGTCTGCCCATCAGTGACAGCTCCGTCAGGTTCAGGCGCAGTCTGAGGATTGGCAGGTTCTTTACCGCCCTCATTCCCGGTTTGCTCCACAGGAGTCACACCGGAGTCCGTTCCTGTTTTGCCGCCTTCTTCTGAAGCTGCTGTCATGTTACGTTGCATGTCAAAGGCATCTTTTTCAAATTCAGTCCCGAATTTGAAGGAGTCAAATTTCACATCGACCACCACATTGGCATTGGAGTCGGATACCTCCACCTGTTTAGGTGCGTAATCCGATTTGTTCAGCCAGATCTTCTGTCTGACGAGTGCATGTGTATTATAATTGGCAGCTACATCAAATACATAGCTTTCCTTCTCATCCGCAAACTGACGGGTTGTATCTCCCGTAATGCTCCGAATCAAAGTTTCATAGAGATACACCTGTCCTTGATTATCCGGCCAATTGCTTTGAAAACGGAAGCTTTTGTTCTGGCTCGGTGTCAAAACAAACACGCCTTCATCGTTACGCAGGACAATCTGAGTTACATCCTTTTTGGCATTGGTTAACGCAATACGATAATAGGAAGGCTTCTGATGCCACACCTCGACCTTGTACTGCTGCGGCGTATCTCCGGTATGCAGCGTCATCACGCCTGCCCCCTGGTAACTTTCCATCTCTCCTACGACTTCGTTCAGATCTTTGACCACAGCTGCCGCATCCTTCTTCCCGCAGGCGGCAAGTAAGGCCGATAAGACCAATACCATGGCAAGCATCCATGATATTCGGCGCATAACATCATCCCCTTTAGCACATGTTTTCACTTCAGGATTGTGCTTGCAGCAGAACCCCTACTTGATTAGTACATGTTATGAGGGACTTGTTCGATATATGCGGACTAGTTTGACAAGCAATCGGTGAAGTTCGTTAATACGGCAATGCTACGCTCGCCATAGTCCTACCACAACGGAATATACACCGGATAACTCGCATCCTCTTCAACGGCATCAGGGCTTCTCTTCACCCACAATCTGCGCAGATCAGGCAGACCATACCCCGCAAGACGATAATCTCGCAACGAATCATGATGAGCGTGTTCTTCCTTGAAGCTGTATGTGGGCAGAAGCAATGCCTCCCGAATCAGTCGATCTTCCAGCTGAATCAATCTTTTCAACCGCTCCGCAGGTTCCTGAATCATGACTACTTGTCCGCATTCCTGCTCCAGTTCATGTCTCCAGTAATCATTCATCGCAATCAGGAATAACGTGTTCTGGAAGGTATACATCGTCACGAGACTTAGCATGACATGGTCATTGAAAACTTCTCCTGTATAGATCAGATCACTATCCCCGAACCCATCTTGATAGACTGCATGGGCCGGATCTCCCGGCATAATGTTAATATGCACGCCAATCTGTTTACATCTCTCTGTAAACCAGACCATGTCTGCCTCCATCTTCTCTCCTTCCTCCACCCACAGACTTAAACTCTGCCCTTGGTAAGAGCTGCGACGCAATAATGCTGAGGCCCTCGTCAGTGACGTCTCGACGGAAAGTACTGTTTCAAGTGTGACCGAACCATCGGGTTGTTCCGAATGTTGCTGCACTCGTCCTCGAATCAGACTATAAGCAGCCTGTGTGTTTGTGCTCCCGAGCGCTTCCGACAGCTCCTGTGCATTCAATAACTGTTGAACAGCCCGGCGAAAATTCACATCATGCTGCGGCCCTTCCTTTTGCATATTAAACGTCATATACACACCGCCCTGCATCTCATGCTGTACTGCACGAGGCTCCGCATCCGGAAATAAATCATGCTTGATGATGGACTCCACCTTTGCCGAGTGAGGGAGCTGCCACACTTCAACACGATCCACATAAGCCCGCCCTCTGAAGTAGGCAAGGAACACTTCAAGCACAAGCAACTTCGAATCATGACGCGTCAACCGATAAGGTCCTGTTCCAATCGGATGGAGCGGATTCATCTCCACATCTCTCGGCAAGATAGATGCAGACATACTGCTCATCAGATCCGGGAACAAGAAGTTTGGTTTATTTAACAGAAAACGTACAGTCAACTGATCATACGCCTCTATGCTCTCAATGGACCCAAACAGAGGCCTGCACGGGTTACTCTTGTCAGAGATAATGCGATCAAAGGTAAACTTCACGTCCTCTGCATCCAGTATTCTTCCATGATGAAAAGGTATGCCTTTGTGCAGATAAAAGGTCCACTCCCTTCCATCCGAATGACTCTCCCATGCCATGGCCAGACTTGGCTCGCAGACTTGGCGTTCAGCATTATAACGAACCAAACGATCAAAGACCTCTGCGATGATGAAAACTTCTCCCCAGATTCCCGTCTGCGTTGGGTCGAGAGTCTTAAAAGGTGTATTCTGAGGAATCCGCAATGTATCCACTCGCCCTTTGTCCCCTTCATTCGAACGAAGACCAAATTGATGCTGCACTTGCTGCATCAGATGTTCTCGCATCATAATGGGCAAGGTGGCGGCCAGTTCATAGGCGTCCTCCATCCTGTTCCCGTTCAGGAGGTGGTTAAACCGTTCACGCGCCACCTCAAGCAACGGGACACAAAATACCAGCACCGATTTTTTGCCCCTGCCACGCTGCGGATTCCACCTAACCCATTCGTTCTCCTTGAATTTGTTCATAATGAGGTTCATGTTACGCATGGTACAACATAAAAAATCAGCGAGTTCACCTACCGTTGTATGTACTTCTTGTTCATCATTCACATGTGGAAAGTTTAATCGCAGTTGAATGTAATGTTCTGATACGTCCATATATGCCCTACCCTACCTTCTACTAAAATACGAAATCCATCCGGATGCTTATACAGTTTTTCTTCAGGTTTTTCTCCATTATACTCAATAACATCAACATGACCAGTGGGAAGGAAGAAGAACGACTTATGAAATACGCCGATTTGCACTCCAATATCAGGATACGGATCATTACTGATTTTTTCACCGATCTGACCCAGAAGTCCATCATTCCATTCATGGCGATCTATCTGAGTATTCAGATTGGCGCAGGTTTAGCCGGGTTATTGCTGACTGTCAATATTGTGGCTTCCATGATTGTGGGATTGTGGGCAGGATATTGGTCTGATCGAATTGGACGGAAGAAATTAATGGTGATTGCTCAAACTCTGCAGGTCGTGGCTCTACTTTGCTTGGCCATCGCCAATTCGCCGTGGATGGATTCGATCACTGTCACTTGTCTCATGTTTCTGCTCAGCAGTCTAAGTTCAGGGATCACCGTGCCGATTGCCAATGCCATGATTGTTGATGTAAGCAGTGAACATGAACGTCATTATGTATATGGATTGCAATATTGGACAACAAACGTTGCTGTAACTTTTGGTGCACTGATGGGCGGGCTATTTTTCGAATCATTTCGTTTCCTATTGTTCAGTCTGGTATGCCTTGAAAGCCTAGCTACCCTGTTTATTTTGATCTTTATGATTCGTGAAACAATGGATAAACGTGTGTTTGGTTGTGGCGATGCTCCCATCCAGAGGAACATACTGAAAACGTACCGGGCGGTCTTTCAGGACAAACGTTTCATGATATTTTTCACGGCTACTGTACTTGCAGTCTCCCTGGAATTTCAGTTGGATAAATACATCGCTGTTCGTCTAAAAAGTGAATTCACCGCCCAACTGTTCGGCTCAGATATCTCAGGTCTGCGTATGTTCAGCCTGATTATGATCATCAACACTGTACTGGTTGCATTGGTTGCAATCCCATTCTCCAGATGGATGGGCCGCTTCCAGTCCCGAGCGATCATGACTGTCGGTATGTGCCTGTATACCGCAGGTTTCGCCGTTCTTGCTTTCAGCAACTGGGCTTGGCTACTTATATCATCCGCTATATTGCTGACCATTGGAGAATTGATGTACGCCCCTGTTCGTCAGGTCATGCTAGCCGGTTTGATCCCAGATTCGGACCGGGCTGCCTACATGGCTGCTGACGGATTGAGCTATAACGTGGCTGCACTACTCGGAAGTATCGGGTTAACTTTTGGAGCCTTCCTGCCCTCATACGTAATGGCTGTTCTGTATGTACTTATGGGGCTTGCAGCGCTCGTCTTTTTCCGAATGTCACTTCGTAAGGCAGAGGAACAGAATCAACAGCTGGCGTGTGCAGATGCATTCTGATTTCAATTTTTCGGCAACAACATAATCAGCTAAGAGAGCCATGGCAGGCTCTCTTTTTCATGTCTGAACTCAACGCATACAGGTAAATTATTTTTAACATTTTGTATATTATAGTTTACATTTAGTTAAATATCATGTACATTTTCTTCATGGAGGTGAGCACGTGGAAGAATTGCACAATCACGTTCGGGAGTTACGAGCCAGAGACCGACTATCCCAAGCGGAACTAGCCAAACTCATCGGCGCATCCCGACAAACCATTGCCCTGATTGAACGTGGAGATTACTCTCCGTCGGTCGTTCTGGCATTAAAAATAGCCCATGTATTTCATGAACCTGTCGAAAAAATTTTTGAATTGAAAGGTGGAGATTAAGATGAACAGAACAACTTCCCCGTCCAAAAAGAACAAGATGCGCCTTCCATTGTATGCGGCAGGTGGTGCTGTCGTCGGTTTTCTCGGAGCCAGCGGAATCAACAAAATTCCATCTAATTTGAACTGGACGCTGTCCGTTTACTATGACTATGATCTTTTATTTGCATTACTGGCTGCTTCAGTGGTGGTTATGATGTTGTGGAACACGCTCAGTCTTGTTCGTACGCCATCTGTGCCTCCAACGGAAGATGAGGTGTATGGAGATTCTGACTCACTCACCTCTCCCGCTGATCGTTCCCTCGGAAAAGCGATGATCCTCAGTGGATTGAGCGTTATTGTTGCGTTTACCTGGGTGGCACTTGCTCTGTCCTTAAACGCTTCCAACAGAAACATGCCGAATTTTCCCGAACTGTTTAACCTCTTGAATCTCTTTGCTGCGTGTATCTCTATTATCATCGTCGTTGTACTGCAAACACTGACTGTGAAGCGATACAATCGCTATTACCCTGATCGCGCACTGGATCTGAATTCACGCAACATGAAAAAGGATCACTTTGAGAAACTGGATGAAGGTGAGAAATGGATCGTATACCGTGCAGCCTATCGTTCTTTCCTGACGATGAACATTTTGCTTGGGATCGGCATGGTCTCCATGGTGTTATATTCAGCACTCTTTAGCTTTGCTCCATTTCCAATTGTAATGCTCTCTGTGATCTGGATTGCCAACATCGGAATCTATTATCGTGAAACCTATCGTGCGAGTAATCAGTAATACATGGGGAAGTAACTTTTTTGTAAATATTTTCATGAAGGAGTGTTTGTATGCATTTATCCAAACGAAAGACCCGTTTCAGGTTCACCTCCCTAACAGGAGCTTTCATGGCTGTCGTTCTGTCTCTCAGTCTGTGGATACCCGCAGTTCAGGCGGAGACTGCGACTCCAGTAGCTGCTGAACAAGAGAAGACGAAAGCGCTGACAACCGAATCAGCTACAGCATTTCTCGATTCATTCTTTGATTCACCTGAGGCAAAAGCCCATTATGTGGGAGCCTCCGTTGTTGTTGTGAAGGATGGCAAAGTTCTGGCTGAAAAAGGATACGGGTATGCTGATCAGGAGAACAAAACGCCTATCAATCCGAAAAATACCGCCTTCCGTGTAGCCTCTGTCTCCAAAACGTTCACGTCAGCAGCCGTCATGCAGCTGGTCGAACAAGGCAAGGTTGATCTGCAAGCTGATTTTCAGACCTATGTGAAAGGGCTCGAATTCGATAATCCTTTTGACAAACCTGTAACTGTGGAGAACCTGCTCACACACACGACCGGATTCGAGATCCGAGACCCGCAGCAGGAAGACATCCATACTGATTTCGACAAGTACATAGCGATGGAGGATTACGCACAGCAACACATGCCTCCTGTCGTTCGAGAGCCTGGCAGCGCCTACATGTACGATAACTTCTCTTTTTTGCTTCTTGGCATGATTGTGGAGAATGTTAGCGGAGAGCCCTTTGAATCGTATATGCAGCAGCATATCTTCAAACCCCTAGGCATGGACAACAGCAGTTTCATGCTGGACAAAAAGTTCCAAAAGCAGCTAGCTACAGGCTATGATGCTGCACATAACCCGCTTGATCTGTACACCCTCTCTCCAACACCAATGCCTCAGGGTGGCATGTTGTCTACCGCAGAGGATATCGGAAAATTCATGATTGCGTTCCTGAATGATGGCGTGAAGGACAACAAGCGTATTCTCAAGGAATCCACTGTGAAAAGTATGGAACAGTACCGTTCTTCCATTCATCCACTGTTACCAAACACCACGTATGGATTCGAAGCTGCATTTCAGCTTCCCGGAGCAGGAAGTAGTCCAAGTATCATTACAAAAGGAGGCGACCTGACCGGATTCAGTTCTTATCTCTTCCTTATTCCCGAGCAAAATACAGGCGTTTTCCTGACGTATAATCAAAATGGAGCTCTTCGTAATCTGTTCTACTCTGCATTCATTCAGAATTTCTTCCCGCAATATGCAGAGCCTGTACAGTTCAAGGAATACACGCCGCAATCCGCAGCTGAGCTGCAACGCTTCACCGGATTGTACGCGGATCTACGAATTAGCACGATCGTCAGCTCCCTGAAAAATGGCGGTACAGAGCCTGGACAACTGAGCATTTCGGACGTTTTTCTGGGGCAACGTAACCTGATTCAAGTGGAAGATCATCTCTTCAAAGATGAATTGACCGGTCAATTCACAGCATTCAAGAAAAATGCTGATGGAACCATCTACATGAAAGAACCTTACCTCAACCCTATGGGTTATGAGAAAAAAGGACAACAGCCGATGGGCTTCCGGGATGTTCGTGAGAACAGTCCTTATGCTGAAGCTATCTATGCCATACAATCTCTTGGATATTATGAGAATGATGCTAACAAGTCTTTCCAACCGAAATCAGCTGTAACACGTGCTGAATTTATTGAGAATACACTTAAACTGAGTGGATTGAAGCCCAGCAAAACAACACCTCCTGCAGGCACCGACTGGGCAGACCATGCAGCAGCCGGATATATCCAACTCGGATATGAAATGGGTATGATTACGGGCACGGACGAACAGCAGTTTAAGCCGGGTCAAGTCATTATCCGACAGGAAGCCATGGTCATGATATGGAGAATTCTGCAACTGCAATATCCTAGTGAACTGTTCACGGATGTCAAACTTGCGGGACATACGGACCCATGGGCTGTACCAGCCGTTCAGATGATGGCGAAGCTTGGTATCCATGGACCTGAGGTAAAAGTCCTGGAAGATGGATCCATTGATTTACTTTCCCGCAAACCTCTGATTCGTCAGGAAGAGGCTGCGATTATGTATGCGTTGCTTACCCAACCAACAGATCAAATCGTCGCTGAACTGATGGCTGCCCAGCAGCCGCAAGCAGAACCTGCTGAACAAGCCGAAGCTGCAGAGGAGACGTCTGAAACTGCACCGGTTCCATCACCAGCGACGGTCCCTTCTGCGACTTCAGCACAATAGAAATAAAACATCTTCATACCGATAGACATATCATGCTTATGATGCAAGAAAAAAACAGGCTTGTGCAGAAGGGAATGATCCTTCATGAACAAGCCTGTTTTTTTACTTTCCTTATGTTATTATAGCTATCTGTTACATGTTACGGAGTTATATCATCTCTATTGGATCAACGAAGATACATGGCTGTTCCCGTTGCGCTGATCAAACTTGGCTGCAACGGTCTGAGCATGCTCCGCAAAGTAATCGGCCAGCTTGAGCAAATCGCCCGGCTCACCCTCATACGGGAAGGAAGCTGGCAGACGCAAGCGATACCCTTCCGACTCTTTCTCTTCAGCCCAGCGCCGCAATAACGGAGCTGCCTTCGCATAATACAACATTTTGGCGTAAGCATCTTCATGATCGGCTGCGAGCATCAGTGTTTCTTCCAACACATCAATGCCTTTCGCCGGATTCGTAAGTGTAAGATACTCCATCTGCTCGGAAAAACTCTGCACAAAATCATTCTCACCCTTGATCAAGCGGTATCCCTTGACCTGATATTTATCGGCTTCCTCCGTCCGCCCCAGACGATATAGCGGCATCAGAATTTCCGACAACGTTAGATGCGGAATCTCCGCACAGCTCATGCGTCCTTTGAGAATAGGCTTGGCCACTTCCAGCACCTTCTCATCGTCTCCTTTTAACATAAAATAACGCATAATCTCATCCTGCTCACACGCCTCGCAGTCACTCATGAAGTCGCGGTCTAATGTTCTGAACTTGTCATAGCTGCGTCCTGATTCCTCCAGCTCTCCGAAATCCATAAAGATGCGGAAACGATAGTACCAGTAAGAACGCTCACTGTAACCATAAGACTTGAACCGTGCTCCGAAGTCCTCCAACAGCTCCATGATCTTCTCACGTGAGATTTCAGGGAAATCGGGCATTTTGCCGAGAATCCATTTATAAGACCACAATAACGTCTCTTCATCATACAGCTCTGGTTGCTGATCAAACTTGCCAAGTTGCCAGGAAAAAGCGATCAAAGCTTTCATCGGATATCCACAGAAGGTGGCTACATCCACAATCTCGGAGCGTGCTTCGTACGCCTCCTCAACCATACCATTCACATCGGCTACCCGCGCTGCTTCCTCCAAAAAACCGAGCTTTGCAGGACCATTAGGCAGTTGATAGGCCTCTTCCATCAAATCTTCAAAATCCATCTCTGTCTTCATCAGGCATCTCCCTCATGGTTCATATTTGCGCGTAAACCCCAATCAATAAACCTTACAATTCCCTGGTTCAACACTTCAAGTTCCTGCTTGTTCATGGCGTAATGCCCCATCATCAGTGCGTTAACATACAACATTTCAATAGCAATCGGTGTCATCTGATTATCTGGTGAAGTCAACACCCGTTTAATGATGGGATTGTTCACATTCAGATACAACGTCGAGTACCCTGCTGAATTAATGCCTGACGACAACGAACCGAGAACAGAAGAGAATAAGTCTGTGCTCTCTTCGCTTGCTTTTTCCAGCGCACGCAGCGTGGATGATTCCTGCGAAAGGGTAAACAAGACCGGCAGATCTGATGGCTTGAATCCTTTCACCTCTGCCCGGCAGCGGAAACGTTGTAATGCCGAATCTGCCAAACGCAGCGCATCATAATACTGGTTACGTTCAGCTGGTGCAACATCCGTGAATGTCATCGATACTTCATCTGGCTCAATTCGCTCGGTCTCTACATTATTCATTATGACAGGCAGCATCGCCATCAGTTCTTTATCGTAAATGTAACCTGCGTTAACGACCAGCATGGACTGCGCGGAAGCCACATGGTGAATCTGGCGGTATTCATCAATGGATCCGGTGTAATACAGCGTCTCGCCCTCATCGATCAGTTCACCCAGCTCCCGATGTCCTCTCGTCGTATCAAAGGGCAACCAGCGATGAATCATCGCATAAAATTCCTGATCCTGAACGGCCAGTGCCTTCATCGAAAGGGCATGCAGACGAATCAGCTTTTGCAGTCGTTCAGTCTGCTGTTCAGCCATTTCGGTCAGTCCCAACCGCAGCGCGTCTCCGAGCTCGGAGCGAACTTCCTCCAGCTTCTCATTTTCATAAAAATGTTCCCGTGATGCCGTCGGTTGCAGCTCATCTGTCCAAATCAAACATTTCACGAAGAACGCCCACTCTGGCAAAATGTTCTCAGCCTTCTCCGAAATCAGCATCCGCTTCAGGTACACCCGGTGAGAACGCTTGGCATTCAGATTCACCGCATGTGGCAACACATAAGCAATGCCTCCCGTACGGCCCGAAGCCGTTGTCAGCGGGATGAAATCCTGGAACTTCTCCCCAAGCAGACGTTCACCAAAAGCAAGCACTTCCGCTCGGCAAGAACGGGCCAGCTCCGGACGTGTTAACCAAATCGGAGAATCCTGATTCACAACAGATTGCACCCCATCATGAATCAACGTGACCGGATAAGGCAACAACGCACCATAATAAAATAAAGCTTCTTTCACATACTCCGCTTCAAAATAATGTGCTGCATCCGGCGTACAACGAAGATATACTTTCGTTCCGGGAGACAATTGTGTATCCAACTGTCTAATCGTATATGTACCATCCGGCTTACCTCTCCATTCCATCGAAGGGCCGCCCTTCACCGATTGAGTCAGCATGACGATCTCATGACTTACCATGAAACAACTCAACAAACCAATACCGAAACGCCCAATAAACGATGTCTCGCCATCCAGCAGTGCCTGTTGCCCCCGCTTCGAGGATTGTCCAATCATCGCCAGAAACTCATGGATGTCCGCTTCGGTCAGACCAACCCCGTTGTCCTCCACCATCATCGTCAATTGATCACCGGTTCCTGTCAGCTCGATCCGTGCTCCTCCCTGATATCCCGGCTCCACTTCCTTGCGTGCCGTGATCGCATCGGTCGCATTCTGCATCAGTTCACGCAAGAACACCTTAGGACTGCTATATAGATGGTTGGATAAAATCTGGATCATCCCGCTCAGGTTCACTTGAAAACGATATTCATTGGATGCTGTCATGACTCACTCACCTTCCTCTACGTCCAAACACAATATGTACCCATACGATGTATTCATATGGATGTGTTAGACGAATTCATTATGTAATCGATAGAAACGGATGTTCTACCCTAAAATAAGGATACATGTTACAAGCCATAGTGAAAACAAACCTGAGACCCGATTTCAGACAGACTTCAGGGTAAATATGCATCCTATAATCGGGACTATTGAAGGAGAAATAACTTTTTTTTTCGTCCATTTGAACGATATCAGTCTACCGCACGTATAATCTCCAAACTCAGATCGGACGGTGAATATACATGATCGAAGTACGCAACATATCCAAGCAATTCAAGGTGCATCAAGCACTGCATGATGTCAGTTTCACAGTTAAACAAGGCAGTGTCACCGGGTTGATTGGGCCCAACGGTTCAGGCAAAACCACACTAATCCGCATCATGAATGGGGTCTTGGGTGCTTCCGGTGGACAGGTAACGATTAACGGATTGGATGCCGCTCGCGAGGCGAAGAAAGTACTGGCCATGTGCGGCACCCTTACCGAACAAAGTGGATTATATGAAAATATGAGCGGGCGAGATAATCTGACTTTCTTTGCAGATGTTTTTGGCCTGAAGCATGCCAAGAAACGAATCGACGAGCTTGTAACTTTGTTCGAGTTGCAGGATTATCAGCATCGAAAAGTCGGCACCTATAGCACAGGCATGAAGAAACGCTTAGGCCTTGCACGAGTACTCTTGCATCGTCCTTCCATCCTGTTTCTGGATGAGCCCACCAATGGCCTGGACCCGGATGGAATTCAGATGGTGCTGCGCATTATCCGTCAGTTAAATAAGGAAGAAAAGATGACAATTCTGGTCTCATCCCACGTGCTGTCCCAACTATCAGCCGTCTGTGATCATTATATTTTCATGGAAAAGGGGCGCATCGTTGAGGAAGGCACGGAAAAGGAGATTGTTAGCCGGTACCTGTCCACTCCGAAACTCGAAGTCGAAGCCGACATGCCCGATGGATGGAACACGGCAACCGACTTTACGCCTGAAATAATCTCCGCACATAAAGCGACGTTTCAGCTTACATCGCGTGAAGATATTCCATTACTGCTAAGGCAATTAACGGAGCATGGTCAAGTCTATCAGGCCCGCATCACGGGCAGTGATCTGGAAAGTATCTATTTTGCCATAAGGGAGGCACACCACCATGAATAACCGTCAAGCCATACGTGCACTGGTACGCAAAGATATTCGGTCCGTCACAGCCAGCATTCAGCTCTGGTTGCCCATGTTAATCGTTCCACTGATTATCGGAATCATCATGCCGTCTGCTCTACTGTGGGCGGCCTCCAGAATGGAACTTCGTTCTCTGGGCAATATCAGCTTTCTGCTCGAATCATTAGATGCGTTAACACATAGCGGACAGATCCCACAACTCGCTTCCATGCCTACAGATAATCATCGAATTGTCTATTATTTGGCCATGTATATGTTCGCTCCCTTGTTTCTCATCATTCCGGTGATGGCCTCCAGTATTCTGACGGCCAATAGTTTCGCTGGTGAGAAGGAACGCAAGACACTCGAAGGATTGTTGTTCACACCAATCAGCATGGACACTCTTTTTAAAGGCAAAGTATTGGCTGCCCTGATCCCGTCCCTTCTATTATCCTGGGTCACGTTCCTGATCTACGGAATCATTGCCAATATTCTGATGTACCCTATGTTTGGAACGTTGATGTTTCCCAATCTCAACTGGATCATACTTGTGGTGTGGGTTGTTCCCGCTTGCAGTCTTATGGTCATTTTATTAAACGTACTGATTTCGGCCAAGGTCCGCGGGTTCCAGGAAGCCTATCAGCTTGGCGGATTAATTGTCCTTCCCCTGATCGCTTTAGTCGCTGGTCAGGCCAGTGGCATGCTGCTGATCAGTCCTTGGATGTTACTCATGATTGGAGCCGTGCTCCTTCTCATTAGTATGGTTCTTCTTCGTTTCGTCACCCTATGGAATAGTCGTCAGCAACTGGCGGAAAGTCAGATCTGATTCTACAGCCCATGAACTGGCTCAGCAGACCTATACAAGCTCATCTACCATTGTTCGTCTATGCAAAAAGCTGGGTACCAAGGGGTACCCAGACTTTCAGTTAAAGCTTGCTCTTGAATATCAACAGATGCCTTCCACGATGCAGACGAAGGATCATGCAATTGCAGAACAAGGGAACGTGCTGGCTACCATCGACTCCTTACCTGTACCAGCAGGCGCGGGAAGATACCATGTTATACATGGGCAGCATTAGCGATACGTATTAAAAGGCCTGTTCGTAGTGCATGCTGTTTGGGGAAGCAATATATACGAGATCTACATTTGTATCTGAAAATAGGGATTCCAGGTCCCTATAGATGGTACTTACCCCATGTTTACCCGCAAGTTCCTGGGCTGTTTCTCTCTTCCGGGAGTACATCGCTGTACATGTAACATCTTCCAGTTCATTGATCGCGGACAAAATGCCATCCACAATGGATCCTGTACCAATCGTTGCTATGTTCATCATATTGTTTCACTCCTGTCGTTGGATTGTCAATTGGCCTCTGCTCTGGTTGAGTGTAATGTTATCACGATCATGTCAGGCAGAGAACGCTTTGGGAGGGGATTGGCAGCATCATGCGCAATTTTGATTTCAGGTGTGAATGAATATGAAATTCAATTTCATCCTCTTCTTTTTTCATATTTGAGATCTAACATATCTTCCATAGTTTACCGATATAACATAAGGAATTAACGACATACATATAGAAGAACGAAGGGGACGATGAAC
Source organism: Paenibacillus amylolyticus (assembly GCF_050990605.1). Classification (GTDB taxonomy): domain Bacteria; phylum Bacillota; class Bacilli; order Paenibacillales; family Paenibacillaceae; genus Paenibacillus; species Paenibacillus amylolyticus_H. The sequence continues at coordinate 1,391,757 of NZ_CP158832.1, read as the reverse complement.
GAATGAAAACAGGGTATACATACTTACAACGCACCATCTGTACATTGCTGTTATTTACACTCATTGCAGCAGTGACATTGGGAGGTGGAACCGCAGCCCAGGCAGCTTCACTTAGCCAATCCACAGTCTATTATGAATCCGACGGCGTTTTGTACAAAGTATCCGCGGATGGCAGCAATACAACAGAAGTATTAATTGATTTCCAAGGTGTGGACTTGCTCGCAGCAGGCTCTTATCTCTACTACACGCAGACTGCTTCTTCCACAACCTTGCTTCGGGTTCCGAATGACGGGTCCAGCGATGCGGCAGAGACATTTGCTACAGATGTACTCAGCTATTATACGGATAATGGATTCATCTATTATCTGGATGCTACAGGTACAATTTATCGCGCGAATGGTAATAGTGACGCTTCAGCTGTGACCAAGATCGCTGACAAGGCCGATACCGATTTTCCGTTTCTTGTCGTAGCCAAAGGACGTGCTTACTATAACGCACTGGTTAATGGAAACACGTGGATCGTGTCCAAAACGTCCAACGGTTCTGGAGCTGTGCAGCGGATTGCCGCAGGCGCAGTGGAAGGACGTTATTTTACGAATCAAGCCAAAAACGAACTGCAACTGATGGTAAATACAGATCCCTACGAGGATTTCTATTCCACCAATGCTGTTGTCATGTATAAGGTGAACTACAACACTGGCAAAGCAACTGCGGTTAATCCCAAAGCCAAACTGGATGTGAATGCTGTATATTCCGGTGGTTGGGGAAACAATCTTTACGTGTATAACAAGGGAATCGTTCTCGACAGCAATAAGGATTACAATTATGCCAAAGGCAAAGCGTTTGCGTTAACAACTTCAGCCAAAACGCTTCAGCTTCATAACAAAAGTGTTCGGGAAGTAAGTGCCTTAGGTACAGACAAGGTTGTCCTTATTGATGCAGACAAAAAGGCGTATGCCAAAACGGTCTCCGGCAACAAAGTAACCAAGTCCGCCAACCTGAACCTGACAAATGTGACGTATGTGGCAAATCAATTGACCAACGGCACACCTACCGCTGCTTACATCTCGGGCAACAACGGTCTCTATTCGATCAATACTGCTCTCAAGGTAACCAAACTTACCAGTGACGAATGGGATGCATTCCATATCAGAGATGATGTTGCCGGCCTGTTCTACATCAATGCCAAAGATCAGTATCGCTTGTATCATGTGCAAACGGGTGGAACAGGGAAAAAAGTAATGAGTGACGTTTTCCTCGACAATATTCTATTGGTGACACCGTACTAACATACCCTGTTGATTCAGCCGATAGCCCATTCAACGGACTTGTCCATAACAAAAAGGATTACTTTGCAGCCATAATGGCTCTTGGTAGTCCTTTTTTGGTTGTCGAAAACTATTTTTTAAAAACACCTTCCATATGAGAATGATAATTGTTATCATTAAGAAAATAAGACAAAAGGATGGTCCGTATGACTGAACAGTTTCCCTTCATTGCTGAAACCTCATCTCTACCGCTCCTCTCCTCCATGTGCCGTGTGCGTCGTGGGGAGAATTTCCGTGTGCAAGGCAAGACGGTGTCACGGCCCATGCTCTGTCTTATTTTGCAAGGAGACGGTGTTCTGGTCCTGAATGATACAGTTTACACGGCTGAAGCGGGCAGCTTGTTTGTACTGAAGCCAGGAACAACCATCGAGGCTGCTGCACGCTCGAATGTGACCGAATGCATATTGCTAAGTATGGATACGGTTCGTTTGCAGCAAGTACGCGGTGAATGGAAAATGACCTCTTCACCCGCCTTTCCGCTGGATTGGCAGACAGGAAGATTACTCGTCCGTCACGAGCAGCAGGCTGTATTACGTTTGGAACAACTGTATGAAACCTATCGTGGTCTTCAACCGGATCACTTTATCAGCATACATAGCCAGCTGCATGAACTGTTGCAATTTCTCTCAGAGAACCGGCTGGAAGCCAATCACGAGAAGGTAGACCCTGCCTTGGAACGCAGTATTATGTATATGCGACGCTACATGAGTGAAGGAATCAGCATGGATCAGCTTGCCAAGATTGCGGGACTTACACCCAGCTCTTATTCACGCAGTTTCAAGAAGGCCAAAGGCATGTCACCGACCGATTACCTGAATCGTTTACGTATAAACGAAGCGAAAAAACAGCTGACAGAGGAATCAAGTGTCCTCAAAGACGTCGCGGTATCTGTCGGGTATGGCAATGAGTATTATTTTAGCCGCAAATTCAAACAAACCTTGGGCATTGCTCCCAGCGTATATATGAAAAGAGATCAACTTCGCGTAGCTACGGCATCCATTATGGGATTCCATGAGAACTTGGCCTCGCTTGAACTGCGCCCGGTAGCTGTGCTGGAAGGAGTGCTTGACCGAGAATCGGATGAATATGAACAAGAACGCCGATTAAGCAGACAATTAGATCAACTCCGGCAGGCGAAGCCAGACTTGATCATCGGTGACTTTTACCACAAGCCCTATTACGATCACCTGAAAAGTATTGCACCCACCATCATATTGGAGTCCACTGATGACTGGAAAGAGAACCATATTCGCATAGCCGAACTGGTCGGACGTGAGAAGCAGGCGTTGCTTAATTTCAAGGAACTTGCGTTCCGCAAGCTAGAAGTAAGCCTGAACCTACAACCCTATTTCGGACAAAAACGGTTGGCTCTGATGGAGATTACGAATCAGTTCATTCGCTTACAAGGGACTGCCGAGCATCCATTAAATCACTTATTGTATTCTGAATTGGGATTCCAGCCTGCTCAGATTGTATCTCCCGAAAGTTCCAGACATGAGTATGTAGCGGATAGTATCCCCGTGCTGGACACGGATTATCTGTTGATCCATCGTGCTTCGCTTCAGCCTGCCAGTGAAAAGGTGTTCCGACGCATGAAACAAACGGCATCATGGAATCGATCTCCTGCTGTATTGTATGGTAACGTTCACGATATTTCGAATTGGCATCGGTTATGCTGGACTCCGGCTGGACGTATGCAGATTCTAAATGAACTGGAACAGATTGCCCAGCAGTCTGTGGTCTTTCCTCATGCAGGTCTGATCGGACATTAGACGGTGAACATAAGTCGATACGTTGGACAAGGTTATCTTTTACATTGCACAAGCCAAAGGGCCCTCTCCAATATCGGAAAGGGCCCTTTGCATGTAATTATGAATGTTCCTTAATCTCTTCCTTCGGAACCAGCTTGTATATCTCTTCATCTTCCATGGTATCTATCAACCGATCCAACCATTTGTAATATGCTTCCGCTTGCAAAACCTTGTGTTTGTCTTCCATCAGAATGTGAATAAGTTCAGCATCTGCCTGCTCATCCAGATCCTCGATTAAGCGATTCATTTCGTCAATGGATTTCCGCAGAATCTGAAGGTTACTCTCCACGGCTTTTCTCCACTTAATCGCAAAATAATCCGTAAATGTCTGATGCCAGTCATATTCCACTTCATATAGGTCTTTCCTGGAGCCCTTGCTCCATACTTTGTTTACCATTTTCAAATCCAGCAGTGTTCGTACACCTGTACTCATACTCGTTTTGCTCATTTCCATTTCCCGTCCCATATCGTCAAGGGTCATAGGTTTGTCTGCAAAAAAAAGCAATCCATATAAGTGTCCCGTCGACAGCGTAACGCCGTAAAGATCCATATTACGTCCAATGGCTTCAATGACGCGTTTACGAATCTTCAGCACGGTTGCCTGCTGTTCCTCTTGTAAATGGTCCAAGCTCATGCTTGCAACCTCCATTCTGAACATTCCACAGTCTTTGGCGAAATCATTGCAACACTTTAAAAGTCCTGCTTACATGGGAAAGCACTCGGCCGGACATCATATATGCCAGAGGGCTATCATTCACCCAATGTATGAAAATGGGAACTTTACCAGGCTACAATTGCCTATGACTATCTTTTAACCAAATAATTCAGCTTCAATTCAGCTCATTTTCTATTGTAGGAAAAGCAATGTCAAATGTAAAGCTGCCTTATTAGCCAGAATAAGGAGAATGACGGAGTATTTGGACGAAAAACTTTGTACAGTTTTTACTGTACAAACATTATGTACTGTTTATTCGGTTGATATACTGGTTAAGTATTGTTAGTATTAAACTCGTTACCCAGAAAGACGGGAAGCGAAGCAACAACTACCGGATTTCGTGGCTGGGCGCATAAGTGTATGGGCTTATGGATGCTGAAAGCCGTTCGAAGTGCACAACACATCAGAAGGGGTGAAAACATGACCATACTTGAAGTGAAAAACGTAAGTAAATTGTTTGGACCCCAAACCGAGCAAGGTCTGCAATTACTGGAGCAAGGTTGGGGAAAAGAAAAGTTGGCCAAAGAAAAACAGATAACGGTTGGTGTCAACCGGGTCAACATGGATATTAAGGAAGGCGAGATTTTCGTTATTATGGGACTGTCCGGGAGTGGTAAATCCACACTGGTTCGGATGTTCAATCGTCTGATTGAACCAACATCCGGAGAAATTCTGGTCCATGGTAAGGATCTACGCAAGATGAACAAAGAACAATTGCGCGAAGTGCGCCGGAAAACGATTAGCATGGTCTTCCAGAAGTTTGCGTTATTCCCGCACCGTACCGTTCTTGATAATGTGGAGTATGGATTGGAAATACAAAAAGTAGATAAGGAAGTACGCCGGGAGAAGGCAAAAACCTCACTTGAGCTGGTTGGCCTGAAAGGCTGGGAAGACAAAATGCCAGATGAACTCAGTGGCGGGATGCAGCAACGTGTCGGCTTGGCCCGTGCACTTGCCAATGATCCGGAAGTACTACTAATGGATGAAGCTTTCAGTGCACTTGATCCATTGATTCGTCGTGATATGCAGGATGAGTTGATCGAGCTTCAGGATAAAATGAAAAAGACGATTATTTTCATTACCCATGACTTGGACGAAGCGCTGCGCATCGGCGATCGTATTGCCCTCATGAAAGACGGCGCAGTTGTGCAGATCGGTACACCGGAAGAAATCATGATTCAACCGGCCAACTCATATGTGGCCCGCTTCGTCGAAGACGTGGATCTGTCCAAGGTCCTTACAGCATCTCACGTAATGCGTCGCCCTGAAACAATCACGCTTGACCGCGGACCTCGTGTTGCCCTCGAATTAATGCGCGAAAGTGGCGTTTCCAACCTGTTTGTCATTGACCGTTCGAAGAAGCTGCTTGGTGTCATTACAGCAGAAGACGCTTCCCGTGCGATGCGTGAAAACAAAGTATTAAAAGACATTCTGATCACGGACGGGCCAACTGTGTCGCCTGAGACCCTGATTCATGAATTGTTCGAAATTGTAAGTTCAGCCCATGTGCCGCTCGCTGTTGTTGGTGAGAATGGCCGTCTGCAAGGTGTTATCGTCCGCGGTGCCCTGCTGGGTGCACTTAGCGGTGAAGTTGCAGTAAAGGAGGAACTTGTGAATGATTCCCAAAATACCACTAGCGTCATGGATTGAATCCATCGTTGACTGGATGAGCTCCTCGCTCTCCGGATTGTTTAATGTAATTTCCACCGTTATTCAAGCGGTTGTCGGATATTTCTCCGGGCTGTTTATGTTGCCCCATCCACTCCTGTTCATTGCCATATTGGGTGTTCTTGCATTCCTCGTAGGACGACTCCCACTAACACTATTTACGGTTATTGGATTCTTGCTCGTAGATAACTTGGGATACTGGTCCCAATCGATGGACACACTCGGTCTGGTTATCACTTCTGGATTGGTTTCGATCCTGCTTGGTGTACCTGTCGGAATCTGGCTCGCATACAGTAAAACTGCGGCGCGTATTATTACTCCGCTGCTTGACTTCATGCAGACGATGCCTGCATTTGTCTACTTGCTGCCTGCGGTTACATTCTTTAGTCTAGGTGTCGTTCCAGGTGTTATCGCATCTGTTATATTTGCGATTCCGCCAACGATTCGTCTGACTCACTTGGGTATCAGACAGGTATCTGGCGAATTGGTTGAAGCAGCCGATGCATTCGGCTCAACTTCCATGCAAAAGTTGTTCAAAGTACAACTTCCACTCGCTTTGCCTACCGTGATGTCCGGTATTAACCAGACAATCATGTTGTCACTGTCCATGGTTGTTATTGCATCCATGATCGGTGCACAAGGTATTGGTGCGGAAGTCTATCGTGCCGTAACACAGCTTCAAATCGGTAAAGGTTTCGAAGCCGGTCTGGCCGTTGTTGTACTCGCTATTGTTCTGGACCGTTTTACACAAAATGTGTTTATGCCAGGTCGCAAAAAAACCTCACGCATTACAGCCAAGCAAAAAGCATGGATCACTGCTGCGGCAACATTCCTTGTGCTTGTAGCTGGTTTCTCACAATACTTCGTTGGTGGCACAACTTCCGCTGGTAGCAACAATTCAGCAGCCAACGCTGTAGGTCAAGAAGTGAACTATCAGATTATCGGTATCGATCCAGGGGCTGGTATCATGAAGTCTGCTGCAAAAGCGATCGAAGACTATAAATTAACGGACTGGACTCTGATTGAAGGCTCTGGTGCAGCCATGACGGCCACACTGGACAAAGCGATCAAAAATGAAGATCCAATCATTATTACAGGTTGGACTCCGCACTGGATGTTCAACAAATATGACCTAAAATATTTGGAAGATCCAGAGAAATCTTTTGGTGATGCTGAAGAAATTCATACCATCGCCCGTAAAGGTCTGAAAGAAGATCACCCTGTTGCGTATGAATTCCTGTCCCGATTTAAGTGGACTTCCGATGAAATGGGTGAAATGATGACTGCCATTCAGGAAGGTACCTCTCCTGAAGAAGCAGCTAAAGCATATGCCGAGAAGCATGCTGATCAGGTTGCTGAGTGGACCAAAGGTCTGACTCCAGTGAATGGTGATGCATTGAAACTTAGCTATGTGGCTTGGGATTCCGAAATCGCAAGTACCAACTTGCTGAAATATGTGATGGAAAACAACTTGGGTTATAAAGTTAATGCTCTGCAAGTTGAAGCTGGACCCATGTGGACGGGTGTTGCCTCAGGCGATGTTGATGCCTCTCCAGCAGCTTGGCTGCCATTGACACACGCTGACTACTGGAATCGTTATAAAGACCAGATCGATGATCTGGGTGCCAATATGACAGGTGTACGTACAGGCCTCGTGGTTCCTAATTATATGACAGAAGTAAACTCGATTGCAGATCTGGAGACAGGTGCCGCTTCTTCCGCTCCATCGGCAAGTGCTAATGTGGGCGAAGAGGTTAATCATCAGATTGTTGGTATTGACCCGGGTGCAGGTCTGATGAAAGCAACCAAAAATGCGATTGAAAATTATGAACTGTCCAACTGGAATCTGATTGAAGGCTCTGGGGCAGCGATGACTGCATCGCTGGACAAAGCCTACAAAAACGAAGAGCCGATTATTGTTACAGGCTGGACGCCTCACTGGATGTTCAATAAGTATGATCTGAAATATCTGGATGATCCCGACTTAATCTTCGGGGATGCAGAAGAAGTTCACACGGTTGGACGCAAAGGAATCAAGGAAGCTCATCCGGTTGCCTACGAATTCCTCTCTCGCTTCAAATGGAATTCAGATCAAATGAGTGAGATCATGATTGACATCCAAGATGGGGTTTCACCTGAACAAGCTGCCAAGACTTATGCGGAAAAACATCCTGACCAGATCAAAGAATGGACTGAAGGTTTGACGCCAGTGAATGGTGAGAATTTCAGTCTTGGATATGTTGCCTGGGATTCGGAGATTGCAAGTACGAACCTGATAAAGTATGTACTTGAGAATGATCTCGGTTACAATGTTAAAGCCCTTCAAGTCGAAGCCGGACCGATGTGGGCAGGCTTGGCTGCAGGAGATATCGATGCTTCTCCAGCTGTATGGCTCCCATTGACACACGGTGATTATTGGGAAACTTATGGTGACCAGATTGACGATATTGCGGTCAGCATGACTGGAGTCAAACAAGGACTGGTTGTTCCAACGTACATGGATATCAACTCTGTTGAAGACTTAAAAGATAATTAAACCAGTTTGAGATGATTAAACCTGAAATTGGTAAAAAGACCATCGAAATTTTTCGGTGGTCTTTTTGTGTTGGTTATGATTTTTTCAGGCATGCTATTTGATTTGATATCTATCCTGGTCATACTGCATACTGCTACCTTAAACATTCACACGCTGTTTCCATTTGACTCTTCTCACATACCTCTTACTTTGGCCTTCGCTCATGAAATCGTATGTAGATGAACCTTGGTGAGTTCGTTTATTTCCCAATAACTATCCAATCAGAAGCAGTAATACACCAATGAAAATCATAACTACACCGAGAATACCATATACCACTCTTGCGCCCTGCCGTCCGATGGTCTTCACAAAAATCCCTGCTCTAAAGCTCTTCATAAACCAATCCCAATTGTTGATACCACCGAGCAAACTAAAAATTCCTGCCGCTATGGCAAATAGTGCGATTAAAACGGGTTGATCTTGCATTACGTCAACACTCCTTCAATATAATCCTGTCTACTATACCTTCACTTGGTGAAAATTAACAGGCATTAATTAGTAAAAAAAACAGCTTGCAGATGGTAGTCTGCAAGCTGTTTTTTTAAGTTCATATCCTGCGTTTATTGCTTTTGCAATTCACTTGCCGACAATAACAAGGTCACCACTTCCGCACGTGTTGCTTCAGCGAGAGGGTTAAATCTATTTTGCCCTGTTCCCTTCACCAGTCCTGCATCATAAGCAGCAGCGATGTATGGAACAGCCCAGGTTGGTACTTTATCTGCGTCCGCAAAGCTCAATGCCGGATTGGACGATACCGGAAGACCGAGTGCTCTAACAAGCATAACCGTCATCTCTACCCGCGATACTTTGCCCGATGAACGGAAGGTATCATCCGTATACCCGCTAATGATGCCTTGTTCCACTGCCTGAGCAATAAAGGTTTGCGCCCACGCAGGTATGCCAGCAGCATCCTTAAACGTCAAAGCCTTGTTGCTGGCTGGAAGTTCAAATGCTCTTCCCAACATCACAATGAATTCGGCGCGTGTGGCTGGTGCATTCGGACGGAAATGACCATCCTGATATCCGTTCACAATTCCCCGGGAAATGGCCTGTTCAATGGCAGCAGCTGCCCAGTGATTCCCGATGTCCTTCAGATCCACAACCGGAGGAGTTGGATTAGGACTTCCTCCATTACCCGGAACGGTTGGCGTAGTTGGGTTCGTAGGATTGGTTGGTGTAGTCGGTGTAGTTGGAGTTACAGGCGGGGTAGGTGTTGTAGAACCTCCTCCACTGTTACCACTACCGGGATTACTTCCATTATTACCGCCACCATTACCAGGGTTGCTTCCATTTCCATCCCCAGGAAGTGGCTTGCCCTTCAGATCCGTACTGCGTCCTTCCGTTTTTTGATCAACTGTACCTACACGGTCCAGATGTTCATGGAAGATTTCATAATCGACCAGATTTAATTCGTAGAATCGCTTGTCATCTTTCGCCATTCTCATCGCACGATAGAAGTCTCCACCGTTAGCCATGAATGAATTGGTAGCAACGATATAGTATCCGTTCGGATCGATATCCGAGTACGTACCATCTGCATTCTTAATCTGAACTTTGACCACGCGTTGACCCACTTGGGTTACGGTGTTGGTCGTGGAATCGATTTTTTCCCCTGGTTTCGTGGAATCGTAGTAGAACCGCATGCCTGCCACTTGCGGGAAGCGCCCTTCTCCCGTTTCCACACCACTAACCCCATTTTCCAGTGCGGCTGTGATTTCCTTACCTGTCATTTTCAATGCAGACAGATTATTACCGAATGGCATCACAGTCAGGAGATTGCCCAGCGTAATATCCCCTGTCTGGAATGAAGCTCGAATGCCACCGCCGTTCTGGATCGCGACGTATCCTTTGACATCATTCTCCTGCACAATGGATTTCACTTTCTCCAGCATGCCGTCTGTCATCAGATTTCCTAGATTGGTTTCCTGTTTCCGCACAGTGCCCCGTTCTCCATCCAGGAAGACATTCGTTTTACCAATAACCGTTTTCTTGAACTGTTCCAGCTGAGGCGCATATTCTTTCAGCTTGTTTGCGGCTTCCACATCATCAGCATAGACGAATTGGCCATTAGCATCTTTGGCATCCAGACTCAACAGTTTGCCGTTCCACTTTTTCAATACGCCTGCTTCATCAAATGTAACATCCAATTGACCAAGAGAAACGTCATATTCCCCAGTTTGCACAACCAAAGTTGGGTCCGCATGAGTCTCCACCAAAACGGGTGCGTTCAGAATGGTGTGTGAATGACCACCTACCACAATGTCGATTCCTTCTACGGCTTCAGCCAATTTGAGATCCTCTGAGTAGCCCAGGTGAGTCAAAGTAATGATTTTATTGATGCCTTCATTTTGCAGCATCTCTACAGTTGCCTGTGCACTTGCTTTGTAATCCGCAAACTTCAGGTCATCCCCCGGTGAAGAAAGAGATACCGTGTCTGGTGTTGTCAGTCCGAAAATACCGACTCGCTCACCATTCACTTCCGTAATAATCGCCGGATAGATTTCGGCTTTCTCACCCGGATGCCCGATGCTATTGTTATACAAACCACTCAAATCTGCATCTTTTGTATAATCAATATTGGCGCTCACAAACGGGAACTCCGCTTTTTCAATAAATGCTTTCAGTACGCTCGGACCTTTATCAAACTCATGATTACCGAAGGTCATCGCATCATATCCAATCATGTTCATGAACTCCAGATCAGCCAGACCATTAAACAGATTGAAGTACAATGTGCCTGAGAAAACGTCCCCTGCATCCAACACCAAAGTGTTATCATTGCGTGCTTCCTTGATCGCCGTTACACGGCGCGGGATATTATCCAGATGCGCATGCGTATCATTCGTATGAAGTACACGCAGCTTGAAATCCCCTTCTTCCACTGGATCTCCAATACTTAATTGTGCGAGCAGTGGATCATGGTCGCTCACCCGTCCATCCGCTGTCTCAAAATCGGCATTCACATGTACCACTTCGATGGCTGCCGTCTGCGTCAGGTTTTTACTCACCAGAATGTGATCCAGTGTCTGAGAGTTACCGTCATAGATATAGGAGTAGCGCTGATTTTCTGGCAGTTCGTTTACCAGATTATCCAATTCATTACCCTCAACAATGTTCAAGGTATTCGAGAATTGGAAATCATTGAAATCACCGAGAACAGCCACATTTACCTTAGAGTCTTTGTTCATTAAATCTTTCACAAAGCCATTGACCAGCGTAGCTTGCTTCGCACGTTGAACTTCACTGCTTCGAGTGGCGGGCTGTATGCTTCCAAACGGTTTCAGATCTCCACCTTTGGAATTGAAATGGTTGGCAATCACGACTACACGTTCATCATTGAATTCGAATTCCGCTGCGAGCGGTTTGCGAGAGCTGGCGAATGCCTCGTCCCCCGGTGCAATACGTCCCGGATTATTGGAAAGACTGCCGTCAGCGCCTACCTGAATTGCTGTTGTCGCATTACCTTTAATTCCTTCTTTCAAGGACACACGTGATTCATTATATAGGAACCCAACTCGAATGTTGGCACCTGGTGCACCGCCATCCTTGTTATTTTCTGGAGCGATATCTGTGTATTTATACGTGGGACCACCTTTGGCAGCAATCGCATCAATTAAGGTCTGAAAGCTCGCATCCGCAGCAGTTGTTCCGCTGTCGGTTGCTCCATCATTATCTTGCACTTCCATAATGCCAATAATATCTGGATTTTTCAGATTATTCACAACAATACCGCCAATTTTAACCGCTCTAGCCGCATCCTTTTGACTGAAATTCTCTACATTGAACGTTGCAATCGTTAATTTGTCATCCGTAGGTTGAATATTGGTTATGGCTTGTGCAAGGGAATTCGGTGTGATTGCTGGAAGGTTACCTTCAGGAACCACTTTAAAGTTCCCATTAGAGTAAGTCATAACCCCTTTAACAGAGCCATCCAGCTTGTCTCCCGTTTTGACGGCTTGGGATGGTTTTTTATTGATGAACAGTCGTTCCGGATTAAGTGAACTCTCAAACGGCTCTACACCATCTCCTGTCAGAATGACTCCTCCTGCAGGTGTTCGCAACGGATTGTTCGGACCATTATCGACTACGACTGCCAGTCCTGGCTCACTTGAATATGGACCGACAATCGTAGCTTGATCGAGTTGCACCCTCATGCCTTCCAAGCTCTCGTAAAAGTCGATTGCATCCACATCCGGATTAAACTCACCGAACTGATCCGAATCAATGACGTTAGGGATCATTCGGCCATCCTTCCCAAGGATCACAGGTTCAGGCAGTGTCTGATTTTCACCCTCAACCGTAATCGCTGTAGCCACTATTTCTGTTGTCGCCAGTTCGGTCGTTGCTGTCGCATATTCCTTTACTTGACCGGATACGCTGACTTTGTTGCCTACCGCCATGCCATGAGTGGATTTATAAATAAGGATACCCTCAGATGTTTTTATGTCGTCATCTTCCATGCCAGGGATCTCCTGCATATAGAACGAACTTGCATTGACAATATGAGTCACGATACCTTCAACATTCTGGACAGCCAGACCATCATACAGGGAGTTATGAGATGCGCCTTGTATATCGTGAATTCTCAGGTTGTCCAGTTCCTGAAGAACGGTGTACGTAAAGCTATATACATGACTTGTATTGCCGCCTGATACGGCGATCCCTTTAACCACCGTATCTTCGTCTACTGTAATCGGACCACTATACAGTGTAGATGTTTGGGTTGGTTCTGTTCCATCAACCGAATAATAAATTTCGGCTCCTGCTGTCGGTGAGGATAAGGTCACGGTTGATCCTTTGACGATACCACCCGACGGAACACTAGCTGTAACAGAAAGCAGATTTTCGACAACATCCGCTGCTGTACGCGGGATTAGTTCCAAACCATAGCTTGTGTGATAAGTCATGACGCCTGTCACTTTTTCGTAAGTTTTGCCCGTTGTTAGTGCAGTGGGGCTATTTTTGGCATAAATCGTGATCTCTCCACCATCGACATCTGTCGCAAAAAAGGTGGAACTACTGCTTCTTGTCACTGTAACCCCATGAACTTCGACAAGCATTCCTTCATAGATGCCGCCCGTACCCTTACCTCCGCCTTCAGCAGGTGTAAAATCCTTGGAAGTCAATACAAGCGGTTCAGGAATTTCTTGTGCTTTGTCTAAAATCTTGATATATCCGCCTGGAAATCCTGCTTTATCCTTCTCTACCTGGAGCAGACCGTTATAAATGGTGAGCGGACCATATGCTTCTATCCGGTCACCGGGCTCCACGGTTGAATCCGCGCCCCGAATGACGATACCGGCATTCTCATCCTGAATGTATAGATTCGCCATCCCTCCGGATTCCTCTCGGTAAGTGACAATCCCCTGAACGGTAACCGAAGCGTTTTCCGGTTTGTTTCTGGCATCAGAGATTGAGATTGGCGTATTGTCCACAATTGTGTAATTAAATAAAGCAACTGCACTATCCAGCAAACCTTCTTTATGTGCATAAGCTTCAATGTGTATGGCATCATTTACCGTAATGGGAACTGTGTAAGGAAGAAACGCATTTTCATCATTTAACTTGTAATATACGGCAGCACCGACTGTAGTTGTTCCTAAAGTCACCTGTGTTCCTGCCGGAACTTCCCCTGAAGATGGGTTAGCTGTAACATTAGCTACTTCCGTTTCCGGTGTGTCATCCATGAGTTGAAAGGTTGTTGATGTAACGGAGCGTATACCTTTAGAAGTGAAATATTGAGATAACGTACCGTTGTTAATACGCACTTTGGATTGATACAAGGAGGGATTGCTTAGTAGTCCGAACGTGCTGCGAGGAGCAGATGTGGGCACTTGAACAGGCATCATTTTGCTAATATCTTTTTCGGTTGGACTATCCGCAATAGCAAAATTGGTGTCTACAGTAAAGGGTGGATTCGAATTTACGCTTGGACCGTTGCTGTAGGTCCCTACAACATAACCTTCAACTGTAGCGGTTGAATCATCCGAACCAAGAGCGAGCGCCTGTGTAACCGTTAATGGCTCGTCAGCTGCGGCGGCATTGCTATTGAATAAGCCAGCAGGTATAGCTCCTGTAATCAACAGCACCACAGCTAAGAATAATCGAAGCCAACTCTTTATTTGCTTACTTTGCATCTTTCTCCTACCCCCATGTTATGAATTTTCAATCATTTGTTCAGACAGCTTGTACATTAGTTCAAATATAAGATAACTGAATAAGCGACCTGTGTAAACAATATTTCTTCGTTATGAAAGAAAATAGAACATGCACATTACAAAAATAAACAAAATCATATCATTCTCTTTCATATAGGACTAATAACGGGTACTAATTGTGACTTTTTGAACCTTATATCTACCATGCCTGTGCATAAAAAACTAATTTGCGTCATTTAAACTAACATACAAAGTGTAAAGCATATCTTCTTTCGACATTTTGTGATGACACATACGACTCCATACATCATGAAAAATCCAACTTAAGTCTCACAGGGTAAAATTCATAAAATCATAAAGACACGACGATCAGGAATGATCGCCGCATCTGGTTGTAATGTGATATTATCTACTGTTACTTCTTCACCGTGCTATTATATTGCGCAATCTTGTCTGTAATTTGTTTGGCTGCTGCATCCAATGCTTCCTGTGGTGTACCTTGTCCATTCAGGACGGTTTCAATCGCGCCTTCGACAAGTTGTCGAGCTTCCGGGAATACGCCCATCAAAGCCCCGGATGTTGCTGTCGAATCTGCTGAAGCGTGCAATTGGTCGACGGCTGTCTGGAATTGCGGGTACTTCGCCATATTATCCTTTAATACTTGCTCATTGTAGGCTGCTGTCGTAATAGGGAAGTATCCTGTCGCAACACTCCAGTTCGCTTGTACCTCTGGTGTAGCCAAGTACTTGATGAACTCCCACGCCGCTTGCTGTTGTGCCTCTGATTTGTTGTTCATGATGTACAAGCTCGCTCCACCCACCACAACGCCGCCTTCTTTGGCATCCGCTGGACGAGGCAGGAAGCCTGTTCCCAGTTCAAACTTGCCACCTGAACCTTCTACGATTTTACGCAGACCAGCCGTAGAATCAAGGGTCATACCGATTTGCTGAGCGGTAAATGCTGCTGTTGTATCGTCTGTGCTGCGTCCCAGATTGGAGAGGGTTTTCTCGTCAATCATCTTTTTCCACCATGTTAATGTCTTCACGCCAGCTTCGGAGTTCAGCAGAGACTCTGTAGCGGTTTCAGTTCTTCCGTTTCCATTGTTTACATAATCTGCATTCTGGTTCGCAAAGAATTGTTCCATAAACCAGCCGTAGATCGCCATGGATGCTCCTGGCTTACCGTCTTTCGCCAGTGCTTTTGCCGCTTGCTCAAACTCTTCATATGTCTTCGGCGGGTTCTCCGGGTCCAGACCTGCTGCTTTGAACATATCCTTGTTGTAGTACAGGATCGGGTTCGATGTGTTAAACGGCATGGCGTTCAATTTGCCATCGATCGTGTAGTATCGGATGATGTTCGGTTCCAGTTGGGACAGGTCGAACTGATCCTTGTCGATGAACTGCTGTACTGGCGTAATCATGCCTGAATCAATCATGAACTTGCTACCGATCTCGTAGACCTGGATAATGTCAGGACCGCTGTCTGAGCCCATGGATGCTTTGAGTTTGTTCAGACTTTCATCGTACTTCCCTTGATAGATGGGCTTAACCTGAATGTCGGGATGGCTAGCGTTAAAGTCGGAAGCGAGTTGGTTAATGGCTTTCTCCCCAGCGCCAGACATGGAGTGCCACCACGTCAAATGTGTTGTTTCAGCTGCAGCAGCTTCTGCTTGAGCCCCACTTGCCGGGCTGCTTGTTTCAGCTTTTGTTCCGCAAGCGGAGATGACCAACATGAGTGCAGCCAACATTAATGCAAATGTTCCTCTTTTTTTCAAACGAAATCGCTCTCCTTTTATATGGCTCGCGTAACAATAAGTGCATAGGTGCTGCAAGATGGCCGTTCCGGATATGAATCGTTCTTTTGATCGCTGTTATCCCCGGATTTTTTTCATTCCCCTCTCAAAGGGGAAAATCCGGTGATAAAGGCGAACGCTTCGCTTCTTCAGAATCGATTCTTCTCCTTCACTACTTTTGCAGCTCTTCTAGAAACTTATTGAAAAAGCGAGCCTCATTTTATTCGCTCCTGGTATCCAAAACCGTGACCTCGTACGAAGATACAAGGTTTACATCAAAATCTTTAATACAGAACCTTTAGTTTAAAAACTTAAGATCAAAACCTTCAGATATTCCATTCACTTGAATACTTGTTAAATCCCCCCCTTTTTACCCCTTCAACGCGCCAGCGGCCATTCCGCGGACAAGCTGTTTCAACCCGAAAATCAATAACAGTAAGGATGGGAGAATAACCATTGCTGTTCCGGCAAATACCAGATTCCACGCGGTGGATTCCTGA
The DNA here is from genome assembly GCF_050990605.1 of Paenibacillus amylolyticus. GTDB lineage: Bacteria > Bacillota > Bacilli > Paenibacillales > Paenibacillaceae > Paenibacillus > Paenibacillus amylolyticus_H. The sequence goes on along the minus strand of NZ_CP158832.1, from coordinate 1,375,210 downwards.
AACTCCAGCATCGAGATTCCGATCTGTGCGGTTCTCATTTCCGGTGTGTTTGTCACCAGCAGCGGCCAGAGATACGAATTGTACATGCTTAAGAATGAATAGATTGCCAGTGTACCCAGTGCCGGACGGGACAAAGGCAAGACGTGCGATATGAAATAGCGAATATGACCACAACCGTCGATCCTCGCCGCCTCGAACAATTCCTTGGGCAGTTGCATGAAGAACTGTCTAAGCAAGAATGTACCAAACGCCGTTGCCAGAAACGGCACCGTAAGCCCCTGGTAACTATCCAGCCAGCCCCAGCTGCGAACCGTGAGGTAATTCGGGATCATCGTTACTTCCCATGGAATCATCATCGTTGCGACAAACATGCTGAAAATGACGTTTTTGCCTTTGAACTGCATTTTCGCAAAAGCATAGGCTGCCATACTCGCTGTAATCAATTGACCTAGCGTTGTTATTCCTGCGACAAAAAAGGTATTGCCGATAAAACGACCGATCGGAACAATCTCGAATACTTCGCTAAAATTGGACAGATCGATGGAACTCGGAATGATATGCGGCGGATAAGCGCTCGCATCTTCCGGCGTCATCACGGCCATGAAAAAGGTGTACATCACGGGATACAGTACAATTGCTGCACAGATCGTCAGTAATCCATACAACAGCGTTTTGGTCCATGTCGCACTCATTGGTAATGCACTTTCCTTTCTACCCATTTGAACTGGATCAGGGTCAGCAACATAATCACCACGAACAGGATCAGTGCCTGTGCACTACCTGTACCAAAGCGGAAATTAACGAAGGCTTCCTGATAGATGGAATAAACGAATACATTCGTACTGTCCATCGGGCCACCCCGGGTTAGAATGTTGATCTGACCGAACGATTGAAAAGCACCAATGATCGATACAACTGTAACAAAGAATAATGTTGGTGACAGTAGCGGCATCGAGATTTTGCGAAACGTCAGCAATGGTCCTGCGCCGTCAATCTTGGCACTCTCGTAGATCTCATCCGGGATGCCTGCCAAACCACTGGATAGAATAATGTAGTTGAATCCCAGGTTCATCCAGATCGTCATGATGGAGATTGAGATCAATGCCCAATCCGGGCTGGTAAGCCAAGGAATTGGATCAATACCTACTTTGCCAAGCAGATAATTCAGCATGCCCAGAGTCGGATGGAATAGAAACTTCCAGATGACCGCCGACGAACCGACGGATAACACCACGGGCAAAGAGAATACAAATTGGAACACACGCATTCCCTTGAACCGGTTGTGGGTCAGAGCAGCCAGAATCAGAGCAGCCAGCATGCCCGTAGGCACTGTAAACAGGACAAATAGTAAGGTCACTTTCATGCCTTGCATAAACAATCCCGATTGGAACACCGCCTTGAAATTGTCCAGCCCCACATAAGCCGCAATCTGCCCCGTCGGATCTGTGGAATGCAAACTGAGATACACGGATTTAAACATCGGGTAAAACAGAAACACTGCAAACAAAAGCAGCGATGGTGCCAGGAAACCATAGGCCAGCATATTCTCCCGCATTCGCTGCACACGCAGCGAAGCTGTCCGGCGTTCACTCGTACCGGATACACGCCGTTTGGCGGCGGGCAAGCTGATCCGGTTATCAAGCTCACTCATCGGATTTTCTTCCCCCTTGTTTCACGCATTCAGTGTGTGTGAAATGTTACATCAACTTCAGCACCACGTTATCTAGTGTAAGAGTCGAATGTCACAGCAAAATTCATTCTGAATCAACGTAACGTTAATCATGGACAAGAGAGTTTACTCAAATGTGCATCCATTCGAAAGCGATATCCACAACGGATTTCACAACAAAAAACCGCAAGAACTCCCCTTTTTGGAGATATCCTGCGGTTCGATGTGTAAATGGAATATGAACGTTTGCCTATTAAAGAACGAGACTCATTTTACAATAATCTGTAAATCTTCTAAACGAGGTGAAGTTATTAACCGTTAGAGTTAACGATTCAGATGATAAGGTACTGTGGTGACAATCACGTCTTTGTAATTGATCAGATAAGCCCGGATCATGAAGCTGGTCTGGTTGTGCAGTACATTTTGCCACCAATGCTTGGTGATGAATTGCGGAATCAATATGGTGATGTGATCTGTCTCGGCCGTTTTCCACTCTACGGTATCAATGAATTTCTTGAGCGGCCCCATAATGCTGCGGTACCTCGATTTGATCACGACCAGACGAACGCCTGGATTCCACTCCTCCCACTTCTGCTCCATCTTGCGTATGGCCTCATCATCAAATCCAATGTACAGTGCGACCACGTGATCCGACATCGTCTGGGCGTAACTGATCGTATTCATGACGACCCGCGTAATGCCCGCAACTGGAATGACAATGGTATTGCCTTTTTGGGCTGGCTTATCAACCTGGATATCAATGCGCAGCTCATCAGCAATGTTGCAATAGTGACGGTGAATACGCATGAACACATAAACAACGAGCGGCAAAAAGATGAAGATGACCCATGTCTGTGTGAACTTGGTGAAAATAAAGATCAGGGTAATCGATAATGTAGTCAGCATACCGACTGTATTGACCAGCAACTTCATCTGCCAGCCAGACGGCTTGACTTTGATCCAGCGAATCATCATGCCAAGCTGTGACAGGGTAAATGGAATGAACACCCCTACCGCATAGAGCGGAATCAGGCTTTCCGTATTCCCTTTGAACCCGACCACCAGTAACGCGGACATCACACTGAGAAAAATGATTCCGTTTGAGAAACCAAGGCGGTCTCCTCTGACCATAAATGCATGCGGCATGTATTTATCCTTTGCCATCATGAAGGATAGTAGCGGAAAAGCGGAATATGCTGTGTTGGCTGCCAGGAACAGGATCAGCGCCGTTACACCCTGGATGATAAAATACATTGTGCCCCTGCCAAACGTCGCTTCAGCAATCTGGGAAATGACCGTTGCTTTGGGATCAGGCTTCACTCCGTACCCATAAGCCAGTAAGGTGATGCCGATGAACATGGCTCCCAATATACAACCCATGAGCAGTAATGTACCTGCGGCATTTTTCTCGGCAGGCTGCTTGAAGTTCGGGATCGCGTTACTTACCGCTTCCACACCAGTCAAGGCCGAACAGCCGGAGCTGAATGCTTTCAGTAACAGAAACATACTCACATGGGATAAACTTGTTCCGAATTCAGGTGCAGCTGCTTCCATCCCCCCGGCAAGAAATTTGACTCCGCCCGAGATAATCAGAATCGCAATCGAAAAGATAAACAGATAGATGGGGATCGCCAGGACAGACGCTGACTCCGTCACTCCCCGTAAATTCATAATGGTTAGAAAAATAATCATAATGAGTGCAATCACAACACTGTAGTCATGCAGCATCGGAAACGCCGACGTAATTGCATCCGTACCTGCGGACGAACTTACCGCAACAGTCAAAATATAATCGACCAGCAGAGATCCTCCGGCAATCAGACTGGATGTTGTACCCAGGTTATCCTTGGCTACGATATATGCGCCGCCCCCTGTTGGATAAGCAAATATCGTCTGGCGATAGGAGAAAATTAAAATGACGAGTAATCCCAGCACGGCGATGGAAATCGGAACAGAGTACCATAGGGCGGCGAATCCGGCCGCAACGAGCACCAGCAAAATCTGTTCCGTACCGTAGGCAACGGACGATAGGGCATCCGAGGACAGGATGGCAAGCGCCTTCCATTTCCCCAATTTTTCTCCATCCAGTTCAGCCGATTTCATGGGCTTGCCTATTAAGATTCTCTTCATTTTGCCAAGCATGATCATAACTTCCTTCCGTCACTCATCTGTGAAGCATTGTTATTATGCAAAATCGCAGAGCCTTTGACAATACGTCATTTCACCCGGAATTCGCCAGCGCGTGATAATGCATTCTACGATTCAATAATCGATAACAAAGCCATTCTTGTTCAGCAATTTGAACTTTTTTGAACCAAAACGACGATTGTTCGTCAAAAAAAAGAAGTGGCCTTGGGTTCAATGAACCCAAGGCCACTTCCTTGATGTATGCGTTGACGATACAGCAATGTAATTTCCCTGCATCGACCTTGTCCAGACCTGTGCAGCTTCTTTCTTCAGCTTCTATTTAACTGCCCAAAATACCGGGACGAGGGGTAACACCAAACGCTTGCGCCAGTGTAGTCAGCTGCTCATCCGTAATTCTCTGCCGGATCTCGTGACCAGCAACCAGCATATACACCTGGGCTGCCTTCTCGATGGTTTCAATCAGACCAAAAGCTTCGTCAATCGTTGTACCTGTTCCAAATATGCCATGTTGCGGCCAGATGACCGCATGGTATTCTTTCATTTTCTCAGCCGTTTCGCGGCCAATCTCGTTCGACCCAGGAATCATCCATGGAATAATGCCAATGCCATCCGGGAATACAACGACACACTCCGTGCACATCTGCCAGAGGGTCTTGGTGAATTTTGCCTCATCCAATTCGTGGATAAACGTCATCGCCAATACATGAGTGGCGTGGTTGTGCATGACAACCCGATGGTTGGGATCCAATTTCAAACGTTCAATATGGCTCATGAAATGCGTAGGCAACTCACTTGTTGGGTTCGCCCCCGACTTTAATCCCCAGAGCACTTCCAACTCCTGTCCATCTTGCGATACACGCAGCAACCCTAGGTTACTCTCCGGATCAGCGAGTACATTTTTGAAATATTTGCCTGATGCGGTCACGATAAAATACTTGCCTGCCAACTCTTGCACCGAAAATGCCGGTTTGATCTTGCGAATCACATGATGGATATCGATATATTGGGCTACTTCCTCTTCTTCCAGCAGATAACTGACATTACCACCATTACGCTCATCCCAGCCATTTTTCCACATATGTTGTGTAATCTCCGCCATCTCACGGACAAATGGGATATGGAAACCTGCAGCCTGTGGTGTGTCATTCGTAAGGGTCACGTTCATGATCAATCTCTCCTTATATTGAAAATAATATAGCTTGCCACGCACATAGTAAGTTCCTTTTTTCACATTCATTATACCTTTGTTTATCTTTGATAGTCAATAAAAAACACAGAAATATTATTTTATTTATTTTTGATTAGTTTTGTTTATTTGAAAATAAAACAAAAAAATACCCTACCGGCGCCCGGCAGGGTCAGTCACACATCTATTTAACACGAGAAGGGGTTTACAAGAGTTATCATACCTCCGCTACCTTAATAGAAGCTGAAAGCGAAATAAAAAAAGCATGAAAACATATATCCCCGTGGGATAGCAGATTCAGTGCCCCCTTGTCTTTCTGTACATATGTCTCTCAGTCCAAACTATTTTGTTTACTCTAGCATATGCTATTCTAGCTTTTCTCAGGAAAAGACATTCATAAAAAAGGAGATGAACCTATGGCAGTCCTTTCTACCGGCCCAATCGAGAATAACCTCTCCGGTGGCAGCAGGCCTACACAACAAGTCACCATCAAAATGGTCAATACTGATTCCATCAATACGTCCAATATACTCATTGAAGGTTATTCTCTAAATGGAACGCGGACACTATATGTTCAACAATCGGTCAATCTGACCCCCGGACAAGTCTTCTCCCAAACCTATTATGCCAACCTGGATGGATACGAATATGTATTTACCACGGGTGGAGGTGCAGCTGCGTTTACCGAAATTTCAGTGTGGGGCAAGAACAACACTGGGCAACTATCGACAGCACATCGTATTGTTTTGAAGGAATTATCTCCGAAGGGGGAATTATAGTGGCTATAATCTCATCTGGTCCCATTGACAACACTGTATTGGCTGGACCAAGATCCACCCAGACAGTAACGATCAAAATTGATAATGCCGATCCAGTTAACTCCTCAAATGTTCTTATTGAAGGATATGTTCTGGACGGAACACGTACGTTGTATGTATTGGAATCTATAACAGTTGGCCCCAATGCAGTTGCCACCAGGAACTACTATGCCAACCTGAATGGCTTCGAGTTTATTTTCACCACTGGCGGCTTGGCTGAAAGTTTAACGGAAATCTCCATGTGGGGAAAAAATAACACTGGACAATTGGTTGCTGCCCATCGATTGGTAACTTCTGAGTTACTCGGAACTGAAGGTGGCACTCCCGACTTCGAATGGGGACAGACAATCTATTGGGCGGATTCCAGCGCTCCAGGACCAGGCACCGGATCACCCTTTGATCCATTTAATTCCCTTCAGGCTGCTATCGACGCAGCCACGAACAGCCCTCTTGCAGTTACTTTTGGCATGAGAGCCCGTTTGATTATTCTAATCGCTGGTAATTCTTCATTTGATGAAGATATTGTTATCCCACCCGCAAGACATGTGCAGCTTCTCGGCCTCGGGCCATGGCAACTGGGCAACTCTGATCTGGCCAACTTTGCTTCTTCCATCCCTCGCAACGTCACGATCCAAACGAGCCAAGCTGCAGAAGATGTCTATCTGGTTCAAGGACCTGCATTTGATGCTCGTCCTGTTACGGTCATAGGAACGTTTAATGACGGCACGTCCGTCAGCACACACACCAACTATACTGACGGGGCCATTATAAGCGGTAATATCACTTTTCAGAACGTTGCTGCGGTTGACCCGTTCACAACCATTGAGTTTCAACTGCTCAATGCCAGAGTCGTGGGTAATATCGTACAATCGGGTCACATGGGCAATCTGAACACGTACTTGTATCACAGTCGCATCAACACAATGGTCCATACCGGTTTGAATATTCAACGTATGGTAGACAGTGTGTCAGACAGTACCATTAACGTTAGAGGATACTCTCACATTACTAATTCCACAATTAATGGCAATGTGACGGTTACACTGGCCTTGAGTGATGTCCCGCCAACAGGCATATTCAGCAGTCAATTTGGGACGATCACCTGGACAGGACCTTTAACGCTGGATGCCGCCTCCAACTATTATTTTGTGAACAGCGGATCTGCACTTGTCGGAACCAAAACCGTATTATTCAGCATCGCCTAACACGCAATCCCTGTCCTTCACTGGTCGGGGGTTTCTTATTTTCGCAGCACATACGATGGATGCATCTTTCCTGTTGGTTCATACCGTTCATCACCTGTATACTCAAATCCCAGCTTGATCAAGATATGACGTGACACTTCATGATCCGGATGATGCCCGGCAAACAGTGCCTTCACGTTCATTTCGTCAAAGGCATAACCGATCACCGCCCGCGCTGCTTCCTGCGCATACCCTTTGCCCCAGTGATCCCGGGTTAGATGAAATCCCAGTTCATAGATCTCCTCTTTTGGAGAATATGGACGCAGGCCACAGCAACCAACAAATACCCCCGACTCCTTCTCAAAAAAGGGCCAATATTGCACCCCTTCTTCCTTCTGCCTTTGAATTTCCTGTGTTAATCGCGCTTCTACCTCATCCTCGCCTAGAAATCCCTTGCTGCTAATCCACTTGGCAACTTCATGATCGCCCCACAGCGCAAACGCCAGTGCACGATCCCCTTCGTTCCAAGTTGCACATTCCAGCCGTTCGGTTTCAAATAAAATGGTTCTGTTCATTATCGACTAACCTCCTGTATGCCAACACAAGCCTGCGTGCGCCTATACCCTAAATTAATCGAATGAACGCCAAAGTAAACAAATCTGTATAAAGGCGCTGTTAAAGTTTAAAGGTAATACGCACTTATTATTCACTCGACTTTCGCACTTAAAATAATGAGTCAACCCCTTGTGGGCGTAAGAAGATTTAAACAGTACTGTTTCTAGTGACAAAAAAAACACCTCTCTTGTTTGGTATCATGGAAATGTGGATCAACCATAAAAAAAGAAAGGTGTGTAAATGGGCTGTTTTTTGTCAACTACAGAAGGGATTTCTGGTTTACCCAGCTATATCAAGGTTTTTTTTGGTGATATAAGCTGGGGAAGTTGAGTAACAATTTTATCAATATTCATTTCTTACTTTCTATTTACATCTTTTCTTAACTTCACCTCTTCTATTACTTGCTGAATAAAAAAAGGAGCTGCCCAGATGCAGTCTCCTCTCTTTAGATGTAACATTTCTTGTTTCTTAGACATCTTTCAGAATATAAAACTTTATTGGTAATGAAGCGTTGTTTTATTTTCATCACAAGTATCCTATTTTCATGATTCCTACCAAAAGTAGAACCTCTTCTTTTAATAAGGGGGTTCTAGGTTGGAACTAACGTCAATCTACAATTACTAACAGATCACAATTCATTGACTGTACCACAACCATAAGGTTGGCAAGTCTGAATTGTCGAAACAGTATTAATAAATCCAGTATAATCATGATATCTATAATAGTGATGGTCTCTCCTAATGAATAAAGTCCCAGTGGCACCATTAATAACACCTTTAGTGTATGTTTTTGTTATCCAATAGGCTCTTGGTGCATCTTTAGAAAGATAATAACCGCCAATGCTTACAAGTATTCCAGCTATTTTTCCACTTACAGGTCCGCCTATAAAGGAAGCAAGTATACCTGCTACTGCAGAGGCTGTGGCATATATTATCTCAGTTGAATTTTCTACTTTGCCTTTATATTCATAATCATCTGCTAATGCCTGTGGAGCGTAACTGAGATCTTCATAAACGGGTCTAACTTTTTTGATTTGCATAATTCACTTCGCCGGTTTGCAGGTTTTCATACTTTACTTTGCTATCATCGACTTTTGTAATTTTTAACTCATCTTCTCCATTTGAATCGGTCGCAATATAGTAATTGTCATATTGAACTAATGTAGAACCATCTGTAAAAGTTACAGAATTACTGGTTGTGCTTTCAACTAAATCTAAGAGGCTTTTATCCACTTGTGACACTGGCAAAGAAGATGGTAAATCTACCTGATCCTGAGCAAAGGCTGGTAGTGAGATAGATGTAGAGAGCAGAACTCCCGCAAAAAATGTTTTAGAAATTTTTGATCCTATCATTTATTATCCTCCATTCATTCTTTACTTCTATTTCTTCTTTTTCCTGAAGAAATCGAACTTGATCACATAATCAAAAAGAGACGTAATTACAATAGCTCCAATTGGAATCAATAAATAAATCCAAAACGGATTATTTGGAGCTTCACCAGGGGGGGCATCAGTTAAAAAAACATAAAGAACAACACAATAAATTATGGCCACTACAATACCTGTTATGTTTCTATTTTTCATAGTTGTTTTCCACCTCTTGTTCATAGAAATTCAAAATATTGTATTTCCCACCCAAAATATAATATAACACATATTTGGAATAATTTCTCTCTTTTATCTATTACTCTATAATATCGATTGTAAAAATAATAGATTTTGTGAAGCCAGGTCTCCACTCCATACGGCAACCTATGGCGGGTTATTTCTTTTATAATTTTAATTTTTTCTTATGAAAGACTCGCTTTGTTCTGTTAGTTATAGTAATTTATAGGTTCGCATTTATGTGATTATTAGTAGTTGTTACTTCTACTTCCTCTTCAGAAAGGATTTACCCTTCTACGTACGCTATCGTTGTTCCAACGAATTTAACGTTTTCATCTACTGCCTCACCATAATAGGAAGCGGCAAGTATTTTATTAACTTCTATTATCTCAAAATACTCCTTTAAACCTATGTCTATCCACAAAAAAGAAAAACCCCCGTCGACAAGATGGCCGACAGAGGTCAATTAGACCCGCAACAACAATTAGAAATCAGATGTTGCCACTTGAATCGTACCTGTTGAAGCACCAGCTGCACTTGTCAATAAGGCAGCTACGAGCAGCAAGTTTACAGACAGTGTAAGGCTGTTGCCGGCAGGAATTAAATACGTGATGACAGGTGCATTCACGCGAGTAACAACCAAATCGACTGCAAACGGACCAAAGTTGTTAACCGTGATGCTGGCATTGGTGCCCCCAGCCAAATTCTCATAGTAGGATTTGCCCACGCCTGCTGCCAAATTATAAAACTGTTGTGGTAAAAGGATGGCCATTGAAATCACCTCCTTTTGCTTTGATACGGTATTCTATGCTTGAAATCTATTAAAGCAACGGTGAATACCCTTGTCATAGTGTCCAATTTTGATAGACTTCATAGATTAATAGACGACTGTACGCAAAAAGCCCCACCGGAATGTCCGATGGAGCCAACTAAGATTACTTTACATTACAACTATAGTTACGCATACAGCATGAAAAAGTTTAACTCATGTCCCTGCTGCTTAAGATAGTTGTACAGTTGGGAACGATGATGGAATACATGCGTTACCGTTTCAATCTGCCATTGTACCTGCAAGTGACCATGTTCCATATAAAAAGCTTTTGTTGAACGATTCAAAAAGTCATCCTCGCTCAATCCCGTGATATATGCTTTGTAGGATTCGAAATTGCTCCACAACGTTGCTTCCAGCTTCTCGATATCCTGAATTCCGGACAAGCTATTCTCCACCAGCCCAACCTCAGCTTCACCTTTTTCCTGCATAATGGCAAGATCGGATGCGGTAATCTGGATAAAATGATGCACTAGCTCCACCAATGAACGCATATTCTCCTGTGGACGATAAGACCAATCCTCCGAACGGATCAAGCGAATTAACGAAGCCCCCGTCCGTACGCCTGTTTCCAACTCATTTAACAAGTGATCCCGAATCTGCAATGTTCCATTCATATATGATGTCTCCCTTATCTTTTATTCTCACACTTTGAGTATAACTGAAGGTTCTAAAGATCTATTGTACAAATCGGACAACATTCGGCCATGCTCCCTGGATGCTGTCAACGGAGTCTCTCCATAAAACTTGCGAAATTGCCGAATCAGATGGGCTTGGTCAAAAAAACCATGATTCTGGGCAAGCATTGCCCAGTCTGCCGTGTTCCCCTGATGAATATCACTCAGCACACGATGAAAACGAACCACCTCACTGAATCGTTTGGGACTGATTCCGACCCATTCCGAGAACTTGCGATGCAGCTGCCGTTCACTAATCACTTCACGTATCGCCAGCTCTTGGACACTCATACGTCCCCCATCCATAAAGATGCGGTGCAGCACGTTTTTCATCAAATTGTTCTCCCATGTGCTTGCCTGCACGGTCAACGGACTCAAGTACGCATTCATAACCTCTACTCGCTCTGCAAAATGATTCGTCTCGGCCATCCGTTCCTGAAGCTCGTTCAGCTTCTCCGGCCAACATTCCTGAAGTGTAATTCGCTGATCCGTAAACCACTCCAGAGGCATGCCATGGAAGACATGCGCTCCACCCGGGAAGAACCGGACACCAAAGGTGTAGTCTCCAGCAGGAGCATCATCATCAGATTGCTCAGGTACAGTGAACGGTTGTGTATAATTGCCACAGTAAGCGTAGGAGTGCTCTGAACTAACGGGATCGTATGTAATCAGCATATCCGTGCAACCATCCGGCAATACCCGGGCAGGTACAGATATCACCGACTGATCTGGACTCTCTCCCCTAGCAACATCCGCCTGTGAGTTCGGAAGAGATCCCGATTCCCAATAACAGGCCACATAAGCCATCAAATCGGAGGCAGGTATTTTCTCAACATAATAACTGTTAGAATACGTTCCATTTATCTGAATCGGCTTAAACAACGGGTGCAAGCTGTGATCCACTATGCAATCCTCCGATCACTAGAGTTGGTTACATATTATGTATTCATCTATCATACCATCAACCGAACAAATGAAGAAAAAAAGTGCCCTACCGGAGGACAATCCGATAGGGCCAGTCACACATCTATTTAACACGAGAAGGGGTTTACAAGACTTATCTTACCTTCGTAACCTTAATAGAAACTGAAATTGGGATGAATAACAGATCAAAATTCAATATGAATAACAGTATTCAGACATTCAATTCAGCCCGTGCAGTTTGCGAAAACGTTCGGGACTCATGCCTGTATGCCTTTTGAACATCGCACAGAAATAACTGGCGTTCTCGTAACCCACCCGATCAGCAACTTCATATATGCGGAGTTCTCTCTCACTGAACATAAGCTGTTTGCTCCGATTGATTCGTTCCTGGTTCACGTAAAATACAGGTCTGGTATGCAGCGCCTTCTGAAAAAGCCTGCACAAATATTGGGGAGAGACCACAGCCACATCGGCTAGTTCTTTCAGCGAAAGTGACTGATCCAGATGCTCTGCGATATAACGCAGCACAGGCTTCAAACGCTCCAGTTCATCATTATAATTGGCGGATGCGATGAGCAGAGGCTTCAGATCCAGTAGCAGGGCATATAATTGTTTGGAGCATTCCACATCGTAATCTGCGTAATCCGTCGTATCCCCATTCTCTCCTCTAACCAGAAGCCGCTCCAGGCCACGTAGCAGCGTGGCTGTTCTGAGTCTGCACACGCGTGAACCGGTTATCCCCGCATAAGACAATAACTGGCTGGCTTCTCTCCCCTGAAACGATACCCAAGCCAGCTCCCAGCGGTCACTGATGGGCATATATCGATGCGGGACATCAGGATACAGGAAGAAAACGTCACCCGGTCCGACGATATACTCGTCATCTTGTATAATCAATCTCCCCTGACCATGAATAATCTGGTGAATCTGATAATCCGGAAATCCCTCTGGACGCTCGGTTTCATATTGGTGTTCCCAGTAACCAACCGTGGTCATATAGATCGGCAGGCGAGCAGCTTCTTCTGTTTTACCAAAAAAAATACGGGTATCCATCCAGTACATCCCTTTCTCCATCGTTAGTTTCATATTGTGATACATATGGGCAATATTCTTTATTCTCTAAGTTATCATTCAATTCTATAATGACAATATTATAACATTTCAGAAGGAGTTGCTGTTATGCGAAAGAAACTGGTATACACCCCTCCGGCTAATGGATACCCGGAATGGAACAATAATCCCGAGACCTTTCAAGTAGGCCGCCTACCCGCACATGCGTCTATGGTAGCGTTTCCATCTGTAGAAGAAGCGTTATCCAATGAATCCAGCGCATCGCCATGGTACGCATCACTGAATGGTCAGTGGAAATTTGCCTTTGCGGAGACACCGGAGGAACGGATTGCATCCTTTTATGAGAACAACTATGATGCCAGTGACTGGGACGAAATCGCCGTTCCTTCCAACTGGCAGCTGCAAGGGTACGATTATCCTCAATATACGAATATGACGTATCCATGGGTTGAGCGCGAGCCTGAACTGAAGCCGCCATTTGCACCAACGAGTTATAATCCGGTGGGTTCTTACATCCGTACGTTTACGGTTCCTGCTGACTGGAAAGACCGGCCTGTCCTGCTGCACTTTGAGGGCGTTGAATCCGCCTTTTATGTATGGGTGAACGGTGAACTGGTCGGTTATAGCGAGGACACTTTCACGCCCGCAGAATTCGATATCACTTCGTATCTAACGGAAGGTGAGAACAAACTGGCTGTGGAAGTATATCGCTGGTGTGATGCGAGCTGGCTGGAGAATCAGGATTTCTGGCGGTTAAGTGGAATCTTCCGTGGTGTATATTTGCATTCACCTTCACCGGTTCAGATCGCCGATTTCTTTGTTTGTACTGAACTGGATGACGCATATCAGGATGCGGAGTTACAGCTGGATGTGAAGTTATTTAATCATAATGCCGCGCAGACCCCTGCCGAATTGTCCGTTCAGGCGCAGCTCTATGATGCACAGCAGCAGACTGTATTGAAGCAGCCACTTACTGCGGCGGTTACTTTCCAGGGCGGGGATGAACTTTCATTTAATTTGTCAGCAGAGGTTATAAAGCCACTTCTATGGAGCGCCGAGTCCCCTCATCTGTATACACTTGTGCTGTCCATTCAGAATGAATCGGGCGAAACACTGGAGGCTGTTCGCAGCCGCATCGGATTCCGCAAGTTTGAACTGAAGGACGGCCTGATGCAAATCAATGGCAAACGCATTGTGTTCAAAGGCGTGAATCGTCATGAATTTTCCCCGGATAAGGGTCGAGCCATTGGTCGGGAAGACATGATCCGTGACATCGAGTTGATGAAGTCCTATAACGTTAACGCTGTGCGCACATCCCATTATCCGAATCAGTCACTCTGGTACGAACTGTGTGATGAATATGGCCTCTATGTCATTGACGAAACGAATCTGGAGACTCACGGCACGTGGTACTATGGTCAAAAGGAAATGAACGAAAACAACATCCCAGCGAGTAAGCCGGAATGGCGTAACAACGTCATAGATCGCTGTAACTCGATGTTCCAGCGGGACAAAAACCATCCGTCCGTGATTATCTGGTCTCTGGGTAATGAATCCTTCGGCGGCGATAACTTCATCGCCATGTACGATTATCTGAAACAAGTCGATCCCACCCGTCTCGTTCATTATGAAGGGACTTTCCATTATCGCCCTTCCGATTCGGCAAGCGACATTGAATCGACGATGTATATCAGCCCTGAAAATGTAGAGAATTATGCTCGCATGCAAGGACCGAAGAAACCTTATATTATCTGCGAGTACAGCCATGCCATGGGTAACTCTTGCGGCGGTCTGCATCTGTATTGGGAATTGTTCGATAAATATGATGTGTTGCAGGGTGCATTCATCTGGGACTGGGTCGATCAGTCCATTCGTACCAAGACGGCAGACGGTGTGGAATATTTCGCTTATGGCGGAGATTTCGGTGAATCCCCTCATGATGGCAATTTCTGCGGAAACGGGCTCATTCTGGCCGATAAGACGGTTACGCCGAAGCTCGAAGAAGTGAAGAAATGTTATCAAAACGTTCGTATGGAAGCCATTAACGTCAAAGACGGCCTGCTGCGTATCCGAAACCAGTTCCTCTTCACGGATCTCAGCGACTATTCGCTCGTATGGACAGTAACGCACGATGGCGTATCCGTAGAAAACGGTTCGTTGGACATCGCGGTATCTCCAGGTGAATCGGCTGAAGTCCGCATCCCTTACACACCATCATCCGATCTGTTGTTCAAGGAAGCAGTACTGACTGTATCTCTGGTTACCAAAATTGCAACCAAATGGGCAGGAACAGGTCATGAGATTGCCTGGGACCAGTTCGTGGTATCTCCACGATTGCGTCCAATACAACCGGTACTCCAAGGGCAAGGCAATGCGGTACATGTTCAAAATCTGCAAGATGAACTTAGGGTGGCAACGGATATAGTAACCTTGAGCTTCAATCCAGCTACTGGCGTGTTAACGTCCTATCAGATCAAAAATCATGAGCAATTGACCGCACCTGTCCGGCCGAATTTCTGGAGAGCCATGACAGACAATGATATGGGGAACCGCCTGAATGAGCGTTCTGCCTTCTGGAGAGATGCTCACACTACCAACAGATTAATTCGCTTCAAGCACCATACAGACGAGCAAGGCATTCTCGTGACGAGCGATTATACGTGGGATCAACATCCGGGATGTACGTTGTGCATCTCGTACCGTATTGATCCGGATGGCGTATTGGAAATCAGCCAAACCCTTGTTCCAGGGGAGGGCTTACCTGATCTACCCGAGTTCGGTATGCTGATGCAACTGAGTAACAGCCTGGATACAATCTCTTGGTACGGCAGAGGGCCGCACGACAACTACGCAGACCGTCTGACGAGTGCACGTCTCGGCTATTACACAGGTGCGGTTCAAGATCAATTCGTTCCATACCTGAAACCACAAGAGTGTGGTAACAAAACGGATGTACGCTTTGCTGATATCACGTCAGCGGATGGTCAGAGTGGTCTGCATATTGAAGCCAACATCCCCTATGAAATTAATGCGTTGCCGTGGACACCTGAGGAACTGGAAGCCAATGACCATGTGTATAAATTGCCTCAGAGCACACAGACTGTGGCACGCATCAATTACAAACAAATGGGTGTCGGTGGAGATGACAGTTGGGGCGCACGTACCCATGCTGAATACACCTTGCCGGCCAACCGAGCGTATCACTTCACTTTTACGGTAAGACCTGTATAACATCAAGCAAGCACTGCTGGCAGTATGCCGGCAGTGCTTTTTTTTTGTATAAGAAAACCCCCAGTTCGACTGGGGGTTCCGGAAAGCTTATAGCTATAAGTAGTCCATCTTTTGACCTTCATGATAAAATGAGTGCCGGTCTGCCAACCGCACGGATGAAATCAAGGAGGGAGAAAGATGGACAAAAGCAGTCTAGCACATACGAAATGGAACTGCAAATATCATATTGTATTTGCGCCTAAATATCGAAGACAAGTGATCTATGGGAAGCTCAAAAGGGAGATTGGGAAGATTATTCGAGAGTTATGCGAGAGAAAAGGTGTAGAAATATTGGAAGCGGAAGCTTGTGTGGATCACATCCACATGCTGGTGAGCATTCCGCCAAAACTGAGTGTGTCGGAATTTATGGGATATCTAAAGGGGAAAAGCTCTCTGATGATTTTCGATAAGTTTGCCAATCTGAAATATCGATATGGCAATCGACAGTTTTGGTGCAGAGGATATTACGTGGACACGGTAGGAAGAAACAAGAAAGTGATCGCCGAATACATTCGGAATCAGCTAGTGGAGGATAAGAACTACGAACAGCTGACCATGAAAGAACTATTGGACCCGTTTACGGGTGAGTCTGTGAAAAAAGGCAAATAAAAAGCCCCTTTTAGGGGCAAGCCCGGAACCGCTCGCGGTTGGCAGACTTTCAGTGCGCCTTCTTAGGCGCAAGCTAGTACCATGCCCTTATAGGGCTGATGGAAGCCACCGGCTAAGCCGGTGGTTATGACTATTCATACAATCTTACATTTTTGAAAGATTCGTGAAAGATAGATACATAGGAGTTACAACCAACATTGATTATACTTTAAACAAACAAGATGCTGACAATGAACATAAAATAAATGGAGGGGTTACAAATGGATTTAATACAAGTTATAGGCAGAATATTGCCTATCTTAGCTATTGCATTGGCCGCTGGAGTTGTTGTAATCGGTATTACTTATTCAATATATATTGCGTATAGGAAAAGAGGGGGTAAAAGAAGCGTAACTCGCAGGCAATTTATATCGTCATTTTTGATCTTGGGTTGGTTTGTTATTGTTATGACTTTAACCACATTTAGCAGAGGGGCTAATTATGAGGGTTGGATCAATTTAGAGCTATTCAGTGGCTATATAAACGCATGGAATCAATGGTCGTTGAGCGAATTCCAGCTCATCATTTTTAACATGTTGATGTTCGCGCCACTCGGTTTCATACTTCCGCATATCGGAATGAAAACGCGTCACGTTAAGTCCGTGCTACTCATATCGCTGTTGGTAACGTTGGGTATCGAAATTTTTCAAATGATCACCGGCAGGGGAATATTTGAACTTGATGATATTCTACATAATACACTAGGTAGTATGGCAGGATATTTGTTGATGAGAGCGATCCTCGACAGTGTTGAGCAAAGAAAGATCACCTTAAGATCACTATTGAAGGCACTCTGCATACCACTAGCTTTTACGATGCTTATTTCTAGTGCTTTTATCATTTATCACAACAAAGAACTTGGCAATCTCTCCATACGTCCAGCTATTTCTCAAAATATGAATCAAGTCGAAGTAACGCTTAACACAAGGTTACCGGATGAGGCCGAGAAAGTGTCTCTTTATCGCAGTAGTGAAATTCACAACCTGGAATATGCCAAACGAGTTTCCTCTTTAATGAAGGATTATTTTGAATTACATCAGAAAGGTAGCATATCTATTGATGGATACAACCGAATTTGGAGTTTTCTTGACAATACGGGAAGAGAATATACCTTTAATTATGACGTCAGTAGCGGCACATGGTGGCTGTCATCTAATATCGAAGCAAGCTCCCCTGTAGAGCCGGAAGATTTAATCAAACAAGGACAAGAGTATGGCAGTTGGTTGATTCAGAATGACATATTGCCTAAGAATGCGATATTCAGCACGCAAAATGGAGACACGGTTCGATGGGATATCGAAAAAACAGTTACAGATATCGCCAAGGGTGACCGCAATTATGATACCGGAATAGTTATGATTGTCCCATCAGCAGAACCTATGATTCCTCAGAATTTATTTTACTCTCTGAATAAAAATATTTATGTGCGAGTCGTTGATATTATCAGTCCGGCTGAGGCATACAAAGAGATTCCCAAGGGAAACTTTTCGATCTATAACAACTTGAAAAAAGGGGACAAACTACATGTGAACAAGTATGAACTGACTTACACTTATGATTCAAAAGGTTATTATCAGCCAGTTTATCGATTCGAAGGAGAGATCAATGGAGAGAATTGGGATGCTTTGATCCCAGCAGTAATGAATTGATTTCAGCTTCTACGTGCCTTGATGTATGAGTTTGAAGTTTTTCATGAGAACATTATAATAAGTAGGGTGCTAGAACGATGAAATTATTTTGATTACGAGGTGAGAATTTGCAATATCTGTTTACCGCTCTTTTCATTCTTGGTTTCATTGCTTTCTTGGGATCCCTTGTTATTATGATCTTATCTATTCGCAAAGGAAATAGATTGCCGTTCAAATACATTTTTCTAACGACGACCTGTTTTGCGATTGCTTCAATTGGGTTGTATGGCATGCTGTCTTTATCCTCCAAGTCAACTCAGCCTGAAAAAGATCAGCCCCCTTCATCTCAGATCGAGCTTTCTGGTCTTCATATGACTACCGATGAATTCCAAAACAAGTTTAATGGTGCCGTGGGCAAATACCGACTGAATGGTTTGAGTATTACCCGCTTGGATATGAAAGAGTCTTCCGAAGGTAGCGGTGCTTTCGAGTATATCTTTAATGATGAATTGCGTTTGGTTGGTGCACTTAATGCAGATCGTAGCATTCAGAAAATCAGCTTATACGCAACTGGTGATTCAAGCCAGCCCACAGGTGGAATTCTGTTGACCGCGATCGCCACACTCATTCTCACAACCCATAGTGAGTATACGTATAACGATGCGCAAGATGTCATTCAGGATATCGGTCTATTAGATCGGGATGTGAATCAGCTTAATTTTGATGAGGCGACGGTTAGAAATGGATTAGAATATCGCTTCAGCATTCAGGATTATAATCACTCGATTTTTGAAATAACTGTTGCGAAGTAAGATGCGATTGTGCAAAAGGCCGCTCCATGAAGGAACGGCCTAACGTGTGATATGTACTATAGAAATGATTCAGTAATGGCCACTCAACCATGATGAACACCTCCACCATGCGAGAGTTACTCAAAAGTTACAGTCTCACTTTGATTGTTCCAACTCATTTTAAAGGTAATCGGGTCTTTCGTTTTCGATAAATCAATTGCCTAGATTATCAGATCAGAGCTGAGCTAGGTTACGTGTGATAAATCATGTATGTGTTACCTATCTTGTGTATCGATCAATATCATCGATCGCAGACTGGTGCTCTCTTCTATGATGATCTTCATGCTGACGAACGTCGTTCTTTAACTTTGCTAAGAATCCCCACCCCATAAAGGCAAGTAAAAGCACGGTAATTAGCGCATAAGCAAAGCTATATAGATTCATAAAAAAGTTGATATATATTGCAGCGAGCATCAAGCCCAGAATCCATAATACCCACTTTGTACCCTTTCTCAATTCATTTCCTCCTCCAGTCGTTACTGATAACCTGTTTATTTATCACAGTACATACGAGAACATTGAAGCAAAGTTTCAATCTTAGGGCTTCAAATCAGCATTTAGAGCGAAGCCCCGAATCATTTATAACCATCAGCTCCAAGAGAAACATCCAATTTGCTCCACATCCCTTGCGCAGAAGAGATACTTACATAATACGAACCCGTCGAAAACGCTTTGTCACTATAATATATATGATTTTACAAATATTCACTTCGAAAGGGATAAGAGGGAATCGTACTTTGCTTATAAAAAGATTCAATAACACAAAAACCACTTCTCAATAATTACTAAGAAGTGGTTCTTGTTTATTTATTGTAACAGTATTTGCTTCATGATGCTTTAAAGGTTTTTACACCTTTATTACATCATGCCGCCCATTCCACCCATACCGCCCATGTCAGGCATTCCGCCACCAGCACCTGCTGGTTCTGGTTTGTCAGCGATAACCGCTTCAGTCGTCAGGAACATTGCTGCTACGGAAGCAGCGTTTTGCAATGCATAACGAGTTACTTTCGCAGGGTCAACGATACCAGCTTCGATCATGTTAACCCACTCGCCAGTTGCAGCGTTGAAGCCGATTCCTGTTTGTTCTTTTTTCAGACGTTCCACGATTACGGAACCTTCTTCGCCAGCGTTAGCTGCGATTGTGCGGATTGGTGCTTCCAGAGCGCGCAGGACGATGTTTACGCCTGTTTGCTCGTCACCGGACAGGGCTACAGCCGCAACCGCGCTATATACGTTCATGAGCGCTGTACCACCACCGGATACGATACCCTCTTCAACTGCAGCGCGAGTTGCGTTCAGGGCATCTTCGATGCGAAGTTTGCGTTCTTTCAATTCTGTTTCAGTAGCCGCACCAACTTTGATGACTGCTACACCGCCGGACAATTTAGCCAGACGCTCTTGCAGTTTCTCTTTGTCAAACTCGGAAGTTGTTTCTTCCAGTTGTGTACGGATTTGGCTAACACGTGCATCGATATCGGATTTGTTACCAGCACCGTCAACGATGATCGTGTTTTCTTTTGTTACACGGATTTGGCGAGCTGTACCCAGTTGTTCCACAACAGCGGATTTCAGGTCCAGACCCAGTTCTTCCGTGATCAATTGGCCACCAGTAAGAGCAGCGATATCTTGCAGCATTGCTTTACGACGGTCACCGAATCCTGGAGCTTTAACAGCTACAGCATTGAATGTACCACGCAATTTGTTCACAACCAGCATAGCCAGTGCTTCGCCTTCTATATCTTCAGCGATCAATACCAGCGGTTTGCCTTGTTGAACGATTTTCTCAAGCAATGGCAAGATGTCTTGCGTGCTGGAGATTTTTTTGTCTGTGATCAAGATGTACGGATTGTCCAAAACAGCTTCCATTTTGTCCGTATCCGTGATCATGTAAGGAGAGATGTATCCACGGTCGAATTGCATACCTTCAACCACTTCAAGCTCAGTAGCGAATCCTTTGGATTCTTCTACTGTGATTACGCCATCTTTACCTACTTTTTCCATAGCTTCAGCGATCAGTTCGCCTACTTCTTCGTCAGCTGCAGAGATTGCTGCAACTTGTGCGATGGATTGTTTGGAATCGATTGGTTTGGAGATGGATTGCAATTCAGCAACCGCAGCTTTAACCGCTTTGTCGATCCCTTTGCGGATACCGATTGGGCTAGCGCCTGCAGTTACGTTTTTCAGACCTTCTGTGATCAGCGCTTGCGCGAGTACAGTTGCTGTTGTAGTACCGTCACCGGCAACATCGTTGGTTTTCGTTGCTACTTCTTTAACCAGTTGTGCACCCATGTTTTCGAATGCATCTTCCAGTTCGATTTCTTTAGCAATGGTTACACCATCGTTAGTGATGAGCGGGCTTCCGAATTTTTTCTCCAGAACCACGTTACGGCCTTTAGGACCGAGTGTTACTTTTACTGCATTAGCCAATGCGTCCACACCACGAAGCATGGAGCGACGAGCGTCTTCACTGAATTTAATGTCTTTAGCCATGTTAAGAAAACCTCCCTAGTTTTTGTTGGAAAATGGTAGTGCTATATGGTTCGGTTATCCGATTAAATTTGAGTTAGTCGAGAATCGCGTGAATATCGCTTTCTTTCATAATCAAATATTCTTTACCTTCGAATTTGATTTCTGTACCGGCATATTTGGAGAAAATAACGCGATCTCCTTCTTTCACTTCCAGAGCTACACGTACGCCGTCTTTCAATACTCCAGCACCAACTGCAATGATTCTACCCTCTTGCGGTTTTTCTTTGGCGGAGTCCGGGAGTACGATCCCGAAAGAAGTTGTTTGTTCTTGCTCCAGTGGTTCTACCAATACGCGTTCACCTAAAGGTCTGATCATGAAAAATAGCCTCCTTTTGAAATTATATAACGTTACATTGTAGGTTGTAGCCATATGTATTAGCACTCGACAGTGTTCAGTGCTAACAACCAACTTTATGATACTCAACTTGAAGCATGATTTCAAGTCCTTTTGACGAATTCCTGCGAGAATTTACGTTGAATTTACACAAACATAGCCAAAGTATACCCGCTGTGCCTGGTTCTATGAGGCAATTCACTATTCTTATTCTACGAAATTCTTGAGCCCTTCTGCAACGTTAGCAGACAGTCCCTTTCCCATTGTATCCATTGTTGAACATAATATGCCTGGTTGTCCTGTCTGGCAGTTGAACAATCTACAACAATAGCCCGGAAAAGAACAGACCGTCTTCTCCGGGCACATAACAGCTTATCCTCATTCAGCCCGCATGTTTCTTATCCTCAGCACGAACGTAGCGTGACTCGATCTCTTCATCGGCTGCAAGTTGCTTGCGGTATACAATTGCGGATAATAACACACTGATCTCATATAACAGAAGCAAAGGAATCATCACCAGCAAATCGGAAATAAAGTCTGGAGGTGTAATCACCACCGCAATGAAGATCAGAACAAAATAAGCTACTCTGCGCATCTTGCGAAGGCGAATGGGATTCAGAATCCGCAGTCCTGTCAGAAACATAATAAGTAAAGGAAGTTCGAATAACAAGGACACAGGCAGCACAATGCCAAACAGGAAGCTGAAATACTGTTTCATCCCGTAGGTCTCCACAAGTCCCATCTTCTCCGTAATCGCTGTTGTGAAGGCAAGTGCCATTGGAAAAATAACATAATACGAGAAAGCCATACCTGTCAGAAATAAGAGAAACACATAGGGCACATACTTCAGCGTCGCTTTTCGTTCGCGCGGCTTTAGCCCTGGACTAACAAACTTCCAGATCTGATACACCGTAAATGGCAGTGTAATTATAAGCGAAAACAGCCCTGCAATCTTCATGTAGATACCAATCCCGTCCCAAAACGAGAAGGCATGCAATACAAAACCTTTTGCAGACTCTGCCTTGGTCAGATATTGGTATACCGGGTCCGCAACAAAAAATCCTGCAATCAGCCCCAGCACAAAAATAATTAATACGTAGATCAGCCGCTTCCGCAGCTCTCTCAGATGTTCCGTAATCGACATTTCTTCCATTTGCTGCGTCATGCCTGCCCCCCATTATTGCCAGCTTAAAATACAAAACCCTTCCGGCAGGAAGGGATTTCTCTTTCATTGCCGTCAAGATTATTCCGGCAGGCGTTTATCAGCAGGCTTGTCTGCAGGTGTGCTCTCAGCCGCCAGCGGTTTCGCTTTCTCCTGCTCTTTGCGATTGGATGAGTCATCCTCAGAGATAATCTCGCGAGCGCCCTCTTTGAATTCACGGAAGGTACGCCCAACTGCACGTCCCAGTTCCGGAAGTTTGTTCGGTCCAAACAACAACAATGCAATCACGGCCAGCAAAATAAAGCCCGTTGGTCCAATGGAACTTAACATTGATATTCCTCCTCGTCTCAAGCTTCGAAGATGCGCATACTCGGCCGAATGTTCATAGATGTCTCTGCTGCGTTCTTAATTTAAGCCCATCATACCATAGATGTAACCACTTACATAACCCGCAAAATTCACAAATAAGAGATGTCACTAGAACAATCTAACAACGGTCATGGCTAATTGGATATCTTGCCCCAGAGTCCATGCTCGATTATTGCTTGAACTGACCCGTAACCATCAGCAGCGCTTCCGGAAGCTGATCCATAATGGCAGCCAGATGTTCGTGAACACCCTTTGGTGTACCTGGCAGATTAACAATCAGCGTGCGTCCCCGAATGCCACATACCCCACGGAAGAGCATGGCAGAACGATTTTTGCTCATTACACTGTACCGCATGGCCTCTGCCATCCCGGGAACTTCCCGCTCAATCACGCGCCGGGTCGCTTCCGGAGTAATATCACGAATGGCCAGCTCCGTGCCACCGGTCGTCAGCACCAGATCGGCGTGAAAATAATCCGTCATCTCAATCAAAGCTGCAATAATCTCATCGGGTTCATCCGGAACGATGCGGTACTCCACGATTTGACCACCCAGCTCTTCTTCCACCAGCTCCCGAATGACTTGTGCACTCGTATCCTCACGCTCACCGCGGGCTCCTTTGTCACTGGCTGTCAGGATTGCTGTTCTCCACACCATAAAGATCACCCTTCTCCTCTATGAAAATAAATATTGCCTATCGGCTGTAATCACCGTTTTTGCCACCACTCTTGAAATTCAGCATAGTTGGACCGATAATCATATCTTTTTGCATGGCCTTGCACATGTCATAGACCGTCAGTGCTGCAGCCGAGGCAGCCGTGAGCGCCTCCATCTCAACACCCGTTTTGCCTTCGGTTTTGACCGTAACTTCAATGTGTAATTCATCTACTCCGTTATCATGAAAACGAATATCCACACCCGTCAGTGCCAGAGGATGGCACATCGGAATCCAGTCCGACGTTTTCTTCGCGCCTTGAATCCCGGCAATCTGAGCCACAGCCAGAACATCACCTTTGCCGATTCGGCCCTCCCGAATCGCTTCCAGAGTATCTGGATTCATCGTCACCTTGGTTACAGCCACAGCCGTACGTACGGTAATTTCCTTACCCGAAATATCAACCATCCGGGCCCGCCCCTGTTCATTGAAATGGGTCAGTTTGCCACCGGAAGACTGGCCGTTGTTCGCTTCTGAACTCAATCACATCACAACCCTTTATTCGATATGTAATATACCTTCGGTTGTTATCAACAGATCAATCCGCAGATCGAGCAGGTCCATCGGGATCTCCTCTTGCAACTGACCCGGCAATACCATCGCAGCCATCAACGGTTTCTTGCCCGTCATCGCACATGTTGCTGCAAGCTTCTCGGCAAAACGATCATAATAACCGCCACCATAGCCAATACGTCCTCCATGAAGATCATAACCAAGCCCTGGTACCAGTACGAGATCGATATCCGACCAATCTTCAGGTGACAGCACTTCACAGGAATCCCTGGGTTCCGGTATCCCCCATATGCCTGGCTCCAGATCCCGTTCTCCAGTCACTCGCCGTAGCTCCATTCGAGGTGGATTCGCCAGCACTTTCGGTGCAAACATCAGATCTCCATGATTCCAGCCCTCTTGAAACAGAAAAGCTGTGGACGCTTCGCTTCCATAGGACAAATAACTGAATATGACGAGTGGTCTGTTCACGACCTTACTCTTAGCCTGTCTAAGGCGCTCCAGCTCCCGCCTCACTCCATCGTTAATCTTAGTCATCGCCTGCTGACGTATGCTCACATCCATCAGATCACGGCTATGCCTCAGTCTGGATCGAAGCTGGCTTTTCAGTTCCGCATGATCCTGCATATCCTTGAATAACCTCCTGTTGATAGGGAAGGTAAAAAAAGCTCTCATTTTAAAAACAAATATATATGTTATGACCAGTTGTCATCTTGTTGAAATGGTTAAAATGATTCATTTTCTGCAAAATCCTCATGTAATAACATGCCTTCTTTCAGTTTATCATTGATTGATCAAAAAGACTACATGCCCCATGCGTTCCCAATCGGTGCAATTGCTCTGTATTTCATGTAAACTGGGATATAGTTGTCATATCAAGAACTGGACCTATGGAGGAACTTAATTTTATGCTGCTGCAAGTATCCGGAATTATCAAACGTTTTGGTGTCGATCCAATCCTGGACGGCGTGAACTTACAAATATTAGAACGCGAGCGTATCGGCCTCGTTGGTGTAAACGGTGCAGGAAAATCCACTTTGCTCAAAATTGTAGCCGGTGAGATGTCCTATGACGGAGGACAGATTTTCAAATCCAAAGAAACCACGCTCGGTTACCTGGCTCAGAACAGCGGGCTGCAATCCGATCGCACCATCTGGGAAGAAATGATGAACGTCTTCGCTCACCTGACACAGGCTGAAGCCGATCTGCGTCAGATGGAACGCGATATTGCCGACCCTGCCCAGATGGAAGACGAGAAAAAGTACGCGGACATGCTGGAACGTTATGCAAAACGATCCGACTGGTTCAAGGACCATGGCGGTTATGAGATGGAAACCCGCATTCGCAGTGTACTGCACGGGATGGGATTCGGCGAATTTTCGCCAGACACCCCCATTGCTACGCTGAGCGGCGGGCAGAAGACACGCCTTGCGCTTGCTCGCATTTTGCTTCAGGCGCCCGATCTGCTCATGCTGGACGAGCCTACCAACTATCTCGATATCGCCACCCTTACTTGGTTGGAAGATTATCTGAGAGGTTATTCAGGCGCACTGCTCGTGGTATCCCATGACCGGTACTTCCTGGATCGACTTGTAACGACCATCGTTGAGATCGAACGGCACCGCTCCAAAAAATATACGGGCAATTACAGCCGTTATATGGAACTCAAAGCTGCCGAGTATGAGACTCAGATGAAGCAATATGAGAAACAGCAAGGCGAAATCTCCAAGATGGAAGATTTTGTCCAAAAAAACATTGTACGTGCGTCGACGACCAAACGGGCTCAAAGCCGCCGCAAGGCCCTCGACAAAATGGAGCGCCTAGATAAACCGATGGGAGATTTGAAAAAAGCTCATTTTTCCTTCGAAACAGCCGTTATGTCCGGCAAGGAAGTGCTTCGTGTGGATCAGCTGTCTGTCGCTTATGACGAGGCTTCTCCATTGTTCCGCAATGTCTCCTTCGATCTGCGGCGCGGGGAAACCGTTGCCCTGATTGGTCCGAACGGTATTGGTAAATCCACCATGCTGAAGTGTCTCATCGGAAGTTTACGTCCGGTAACCGGGGATATCCAGTGGGGAACGAAAGTACAGATTGGTTATTATGATCAGGAACAGACTGGACTCAATCCATCCAACACGGTTCTGGAAGAACTGTGGAGTGCCTATCCCGGGATGGAAGAAGCACGGATTCGGACCGTACTGGGGAACTTTTTGTTCAGCGGTGACGATGTGCTCAAGAAAATCTCCTCCCTCAGTGGCGGTGAGAAAGCACGTGTCTCTCTCTCCAAGCTGATGCTGAAGGAAGCCAACATGCTCATTCTGGATGAGCCTACAAACCATCTGGACCTGTTTGCCAAAGAAGTGCTGGAAGCCGCATTAATGGATTATGAGGGCACCCTGCTGTTCATCTCCCATGACCGGTACTTCCTCAACAAAATGGCTGAACGGATTGTTGAGCTTCATCCAGGTGGAACGGAACACTATCTTGGAAACTATGATGATTATGTGGAGAAGAAACAGGAGCTTGAGGACATCGCACGCGAAGCTGCTGAGGCACGTCAGGCTTCATCCAAGAACTCGTCCAAATCGGATTCAAGTACACCCACAACCGAAAAATCCGGAGCGGCCTCATTCGAAGCGGAAAAACAGGCAAAGCGTGAAGAGCGTAACCGGCAACGCAAGCAGGAAGCACTGGAACAACAGATTGCGGAACTGGAAACGAAGATTACAGAGCTTGAGGAGCAGATGGCTCTGCCTGAAATCTATCAGGATTATATGAAGTTGCAAGAACTCCAGCAACAATCGGAGGAACGCAAGGCAGAGCTCACCAAGGCATACGAGGACTGGGAAGAACTAGCTATGGAATAGTACAAACTCAGACACAGCGGCTTGATCGCGTCCATACAAGTATAGTTGTATCATCGGCTGATTCCTTATTGGGATCAGTTTTTTGTTATAGGTCGGGAGCAGGTTTTGGCTTTTGTCAAATTTACTCAAATGATGAGAAATATTTTTACCCCCTGTTCCTCACACTTATCCACAAGAAAGCAAGATAGCAAGCACATTAATAAGCTTAATTATACAGCGGTAGAATAGCCTTTTACACACAAAAACCATATTTATCCACTAAGTTATCCACTTTATCCACAACTTTGTGGATAGTAAGGAGTCATTCTATCCCCTAAACCCTTTTCCTTTCGAAAACTATACTGGTTTGACTTTGCGGTAGTTACCCACAAATTTCACTGGATATGTGGATAACTATAGTCACACCTTGACAAATGCATTCTCCTGCTCCTCAATGTTCCTCCATAAAAAGACAAAAGCAGACCTTTGTGGTTCAAGGTCTGCCCAGTGTTACTCACTTCTTACGATACAATTTACAGCGAATCGCGATTGTTACAATGGCTGCTGCACATACGTTCTACCAAGATGATCTACGCATGTATTTGTTCATGATGTTCGGAAGACTCGGCCTTCAGCCCAGCAGCATTACAAGCCGCTACATAAGCCAAACCGGCAGCCATGACGATATCATTATGCGTTGCCGTTCCCCGGAACTCACGTCCTGCACGCTCCACGGTAACTACCGCCTCCGCACTTGCACCCTCTCCCCCACTCAAGGCATGCATCTCCATATCAACAAATGCAATATCATCGGAAATGCTCTGACCAATCGCACGGATGGTTGCATCCACGGGTCCACCGCCAACAGCGGAGTAAGATTGTTCTCCAGCGCTTGTGCGAATACGAACGGCGGCCATTCGATCCGTCATGCTGCCCGCCGTCACCTGCAATTCAACCAGCTCATAATCCTGTGCAGGAATATTCATGGTCTGGCTAACCATCTGCAATAACTGGTCGTCACTGACCACTTTTTGCTGGTCTGCGGTTTCTTTGAACACCTCATACAATTGCTCCATTTGTTGCTCATCCGGTTCAAAACCGTATTTGCGAACCCGATCCTTCAAGGCGTGACGACCGGAATGTTTGCCCAGAATAATCATGCTGCGTGGGATACCCAGCGCTTCCGGGTCCATAATCTCATAGGTGCTCCGGTTCTTCAGCAGACCATCCTGATGGATGCCAGATTCATGCTGGAACGCATTACGTCCCACCACTGGCTTGTTGTACGCAATCGGGAAGTGCATCGCACGGCTAATCTGACGTGAAGTCTCATATAGCTGATTCAGCTTAATGTTCGTCGTTGCACCAATTGCGTCTCCCCGAGTCTCCAGCGCCATAATCAGCTCTTCCAGTGCACAGTTCCCCGTCCGTTCTCCGATACCATTGATGGTCACTTCAATCTGGGTAGCTCCATTGGCAATTGCAGCCAAGCTATTGGCTACAGCCAGGCCCAGATCATTATGACAGTGGGCACTATAGCGAACCTGATCGCCACCTCTTGCACCCTCACGCACCCGACGGAACATCTCGCCATACTCATGTGGCAGGGCATAACCGACCGTATCCGGCAGATTGATAATGCTGGCCCCTGCTTCAATGGCGACTTCAACCATCTCAATCAAATCATCCATCTTGGTACGAGCAGCGTCCATGGCTGTGAACTCTACGATGTCCGTGAACTGGCGTGCATAAGATACCATCTCACGAGCGGTAGCCACCACTTCACTGCGCGGACGGCGCAGCTGATGCTCAATATGGATATCCGAAGAAGAGATAAACAGGTGAATTCGGCGCCGAGCTGCATCCGCCGTTGCTTGAACGGCTGCATCAATATCGCCTTTGACCGCACGTGCAAATCCACAGATCTCCACGTTCTGCAACTGTCTCGAAATCGCCTGAACCGCCGCGAACTCACCTGGACTGGAGATCGGGAATCCAGGCTCAATGACGTCGATACCGAGAGAAGCCAGTTGGTGTGCCAGTTCGATCTTTTGCTCGGGTTGCAGACTCGCTCCCGGTGCCTGTTCTCCATCGCGCAGCGTTGTATCAAAAATTTCAATCATGCGTTTGTTATTAGTCGTTGTCATATTCATCAACCTCCATCAAATTTATAAAGATTTTCGTTACGATTCACGAGCCACAGAACACCCACTGATCGCTGTCCCTTGTTATATATTTATTTGTATACGCGTATGTTGTTTGTAGCTTAGTCCTTGGTAATCATTAAAGCCTGTTGAATGTTTAGTGCCTATGCTTGATGTTCCATGTTCATTGCTCGTTCGTTGCATATCCTGCTTACCCTCATAACAGAGTGTACGTCGACTTACACCCTGACCTTCTGACTTTTCAATCTCCATATGGTTCTTCCCATGCCCACCCTGCTGCCGGCAGCAAACACAAATAACCCGCCATCTCATATAAGAGACGGCGGGTTATTCTCCCCTCCGCGGTACCACTCTTGCTTGATGGGCCAGACTTACGCCGGACTCCATCCACCTCGTCGTCTCCGAAATCCGTTGGATGTGTGTGCACGTACGACATCACTGGAATTCGGAGAAACACCCTATAACGGGGGTTAACCGTTGCTGTGTAACACATGTCGTTGACCATTAGGACAACGGGGCGATTGATATCGTCACAATGCTTCCACAGCTCCGTTCCCGGGCGAGATTCGAAGGATTCCAGCCACTGCGTCGCACCACCCCGCAGCTCTCTGTGCGCTTTATCATTCTACTGCTCCCGTTCATCACATTTATCATATGACTAACTTCATTCATCCTTATTTTGAAAATCAAAAAAGCCTGCCACCTCATGCAATAATGCAAGAGACGACAGGCTGTTCACCTTCGCGGTACCACTCTTGTTGACTTCCTTCCTGTTCATTCAAGACAACCCCTCGACGCTTACATACATCCGGATCACTTGAAGCAGCCTGAAAGCCCCCTCAGTTATTGTCGGCCAATCCCAGTCATAACGATCCATCCGACAACGGCCCATTCACGGAGGCAACCCGTAACCATGTACTTTGGGCCATAATCGGCCTTCGGATTCTCCCAGGGAGTCACCGTGTTCCATCGTTCCGCTTCCAGGGGAGTTTCAGGTTTCCTTCGACTGCGTTGCACCATACCGCAGCTCTCTAAGACCGGGATTGACCTTACTGTTCCTGTTCATCGCGTTTAACCATTCAGGAAGATAAATTCCTGTTTAAATTTGTAACTAATATACATTCTTCACATCCAGGCTGTCAACTCTTAATCTCAAACGGCCTGTTTATAGGGACTGAACGGACCATTCCTCCAGGGAAAGTCCAGGATCAGCTTTGGCATCAAATTCCGAGATTTCTCCCCGCTGCCATTTCAGATACGCAGCCGCTCCAATCATGGCCGCGTTATCCGTACAATATTCCATTGGCGGGATTAACAGCTCAAGCCCTTCCTTCGCGCAACGCTCCTGTAGTGCGGAACGCAATCCCCGGTTAGCTGCAACACCACCGCATAATAACAGTTGACGCGAACCATACTCACGAACTGCTCTTACGGCTTTCTCCACCAGCACTTCTACGACAGCTTCCTGAAAACCACGTGCAACTGCAGACGGCTCCAAGGTTTCTCCGCGCATTTTAGCCTGATTGAGCGCATTCAGTACAGCAGACTTCAGGCCACTGAGACTGAAATCGTACGAACCTGCTTCCAGCCATACCCGTGGTAATGGCACTACATCCTCCGCTTCAGACGCCATCCGGTCCACATGCGGGCCACCCGGATAAGGACAGCCCAATGCACGTGCTACTTTGTCATACGCTTCGCCTACGGCATCATCACGTGTACGACCAATCAGTTTGAACTTGCCTTCGGATTCCATATGCACGAGTTCTGTATGTCCACCGGATACGACCAGTGCCATCGCTGGATATTGCAGTTCATGAGTAAGTCGGTTGGCATAGATATGCCCCGCAATATGATGTGTACCAATGAGCGGTTTACCCAGTGCCATTGCCAGCGTTTTTGCCGCAACGATTCCTACCAGCAATGCCCCAACGAGTCCCGGGCCTTGCGTCACGGCAATTGCACTCAAATCACGCGGACGAATGCCGGATTGTTCGATCGCCTGTTCCAGCATCAACGTAATGACTTCCACGTGTTTGCGTGAAGCCACTTCAGGGACCACACCACCGAATGCCTTGTGCGTCTCGATCTGACTTGAGATCAGATTGGACAGCACTTCCCGTCCGTCCTTGACTACAGCTACCGATGTTTCATCACAGCTTGTCTCCACCGCCAAAATGTAGGATGGTGCAGAATTTATTTTTTCATTAAGTTCGTTCATGAATCCAGTACGCTTCCTTCCTCTTCGCCGCTCCGGCCTGCAGACGGCAAGTTCGCCCACATAATCATCGCATCTTCCCCATTATCGGAGTAATACCCTTTACGAAGACCCGCCGATTCAAACCCTTTTTTCTGATATAAACGCTGAGCAATGCTGTTCGAGACTCTGACCTCCAGCGTCATTCGTTCCATCCCGAGATAAGCCGCTGTGCTCATTAATTCATCCAGTAGCTTTTCGCCAAGTTTACGTCCACGATATGCGCCTCTGACTGCAATATTGGTAATATGGGCTTCGTCCATAATCGTCCACATACCTGCATAGCCAATGGCCTTGCCTTCCAATTCCATTACCATATATTTAGCAAAATGATTGTGTGTCAATTCATTTTGAAATGCTTCTTCCGTCCAGGGCAGGGTAAAGGCCTCATGTTCAATCTCCATCACATCGGGAATATCCGCGAGTGTCATGAACCTGAACTGAAGCGAAGCTTCCTGCTTGTTATTCGCCACGTCGTCCATCTGCTTTCCCCCCTTTAGTGCGTGTTCAAAAAGACCGGTTTTCAGTACCGAGAAGATGGGATGAAGCTAGAAACGGAGTAGCGGAGCGTAGGGAAAACTACGTGAGCAACCAAAATGTTTCCTCAGGAAACATACTTCGTAAGCCTGCCACTTATTTCGGCTGAATTCCATATTCGATGCTGATGATGCCGCCAGGCATCCTTCGTAATCAAAAGCGGACTTTTTGAACAACCTCTTTCAGCCTTTGCGCAGCAGATTGGCTTCCGCTTCAGAAAGCTGGGTGTAGTTTGGCACCAGCGCATGCACGTCATCACGCTGACCTTCAAGCAGCGCGGCGGCGCCAAGGCGCCCAACCCAGCGGCCTTCCAGCTCATAAGGTACAAGCTGGAGCGCCGTTCCTGCAGGGCAGCGAAGCTCCGCCGCTGCCGCAGCATGAGGGCCCGTCTCGCCGACGATCCAGACGGCTGAGGGCCGCTCTTCCGGCGCCGCCTCCGCCATGCGGGCGGCGAGGGCTTCCAGCCATCCGTCCATCTTGCGGATGGCATCCGGCGCCAGACGCCGGGGCGCGTCGCTCCCGGCGGAGGCAAACAGCGCGGTGCACGCTTGACCGCGCCTTGCATCCACAAGCGGAACGATCCAGTGGACAGGGGCAGCACCTGTGCTGCCCTGGTCCGCGGATGGCGTTCCGCCAGCCCCTGCTGCGGCATCCTCTGCCGCAGCTTCTGCCTTGGCGGCAAGGCCGCTGTGCCAGCCGCCCCAGGCGATGGCCTGAAGGCTGGACACCCCGGCTACGGGGATGTCCCACGCCCAGGCCAGTGTCTTCGCCGCGGTCACCGCAATGCGGATGCCCGTGTACGAGCCTGGGCCAATGCCAACGGCAATACCGTCAAGTTGCCCAGGCTGTGTGTTGCTGGCGGCCAGCAGCTGCTCCATCACCGGTACGACGTGTACCGAGTGGTTGCGCTCAGCCCGTTCATTGCGTTCTTCCAGAAGCGCATGACCTTCCATCATCGCAGCTGCCATCACTGCGGTAGATGTATCCAACGCCAAAAACCGCTGACGCGGCTCTTTTTGTAAATCTTCCATCATCATTTGACCCCATTCTGTCTGAACTGTCGGCACAGGGCTGCATAAGTCTCGCCGTACCCATCCAGTGTAATCGTTCGATCCTCCAGGCCCGTTGTTTCAATCTGCACATGCAAGTGCTCTTGCGGCAGCAATTCGGGAATGATACTCGACCACTCCACCAGACTGACTCCGGCTCCATAGAAATATTCATCAAGTCCAAGCTCATCCGCTTCTTCCAGCGATATGCGATATACATCCATGTGATATAAAGGCAGACGCCCTTCGTACTCCTTGATTAGCGTGAATGTGGGACTGCTCACCACATCACGTACACCCAAATGCCAGGCAAATTTCTGCGAAAATGCCGTTTTTCCCGCACCCAGATCACCATCCAAAGCAATCACCATGCCGGCGTTTGCCTGTCTGGCGAGTGCGGAAGCGAGTGCTTCTGTATCTGCAATGCCATGGGATGGATACACCCACTGCTCGTGCGTCTGATTCAATATTCGCCCCACCTTTGGCGGTCCAGCCGCCTGAGTTCACTTTGAACCTTATTATATCGGTCCCTTTCTTCCCCCGCAACAACCCTGGCCAAAACCAAAAACCGGTACCTCTCGGTACCGGTCGTGCTATGCATATATTTCAGCTTTTATTTATTCTCGAATTCCTCAATAACCATATGCTACTTGTATCTACTCCTGCAAGCGATCCACACGAACCGTCTGGGTATTTCCCGGCCTGCTGCCAACCTGAACGGTTGCCATACCATTGGCTTCATCCACATTCTCGATCCAGACTGGATCTCCCTCCAGCGTAACGGCGATGGTATCCTTGGAATCATAGATCGCTTTGGCGCGTTTCGCATCCATCATCTTATTCATACTCCCCTTCCGGATCATCATGTGATTCCCGAATCATGTTATCTGTTGTACTTTCACCAATATACCCGTTATCTTCCGTAACCTGTCCCCCGCCTAACCCTTCATTCACCATCCGGTCAATGTCGAGCATGAACGACTCCCGATCAAGGGGTAATTCTTCCGAAGTGACCGCTTCCCAGTTTACAGCTGTAGCAGGTGTATAGAATTCTTCAGCACTTTCGGCTTCGACAAGAGGATATGGAGTAAAGGCATGCTTGTGTGCTTCTTCCTCATCACGTCTGTTCTTCAATATTGCACCTCCCGGCATATGTGCTGCGAGAATAACTACTTATCCCATCCTCATCTTCCTGTCGGAATCCAAGCATGTTTCTGTTATCATCCCCGACTCTCGCCGAACCATACGAATTCGTTTGTCCATAAAACGATTATCCCTTGCACCAGATGCCCATACTATTGAATATAAATCCATGTTCAAAAAGCCCAGTGATTTGTAATCAAAAGCAGAATTTTTGAACAACCTTTCGAAAGGAGCCGATCTATGCATACCGTCTGGAAAGGCGCAATCAGTTTTGGCCTTGTGCATGTCCCTGTCAAAATGTTCTCGGCTACCGAAGACAAAGACATCTCTATGCGCTATATCCATAAAGTCTGCGGCAGCCCGCTCGCTTATGTTCGTCAATGTCCATCCTGTGAAGTGGACGTGAAGTGGGAAGAGATTACCAAAGGCTATGAATATGAAAAGGGTAAATTTGTACTCTTCGAGAAAGATGAATTGGAAGCGTTAAACGATTCCACCAGCAAAACCATTACCATACTGGATTTTGTCGACTTGACTGAGATTGATCCGATCTATTTTCAGAAAACATATTACCTATCGCCCGATCAGGCTGGGGGAAATGCCTACCAGCTGTTGATGAATGCGATGCGGGATACCGGCAAAATTGGCATTGCCAAAATCTCTATTCGCTCGAAGAGCAGTCTGGCTGCCATTCGTGTGTTGGAAGATTGCCTCTCCATGGAGACGATTTTCTATCCCGACGAGATTCGTCCTGTCTCCCAGGTGCCCAACTTGCCGGAACTGCAGAACGTGAATGAAAAGGAACTCACGATGGCAAAGTTGCTGATTGATCAATTGTCCACGCCTTTTGAACCCGGTAAATACACCGATGACTATCGCAGCAAACTGCTGGATCTTATTCAGCACAAAGTGGCAGGCGAAGAAATCAAGATTGCTCCAGCCAAACCCGAAGCTAATGTGATGGATTTGATGGCTGCCTTGCAGGCAAGTATCGAGGCGGTGAAGCCCATTCCGGCTGACCCTGGAACAACAACGGCTAAGCCTAAGAAACGTGCACCGCGAAAAACGCCTGCTCAAGCGGTTGCCGGAGGAGAATCCGATACATCTGCTGCACCAGCCAAAAGAAAAAAGGCCACACCCAAACCAAAAGTTTGATTGTCGCTCAGGCAAGAACGATTCCGTTATATAACTCATGTAATGATGTTTACTCCGATCCGGCTTCACAGTCGGATTTTTTTTTACATAACTATTGAAGCAGTTCTTGCCAATAAAACTACAGTTATAATTGAAAATACGATTGACGAAAGCTGATTTATATTTTATATTAACTTATGAAAAGTAACTTATTTATGAATATACAGTCAACCTGTAATTCTGCTTTACATTATGCAATTTTAAATAATCCGTTTTCAACGCATATACACAATCTAACGAGAACCCATATTATCTATTATCAGGAGGAAACCATCATGAATACGACGACGTATCAAATCCCTGCCACAACCCATCTGGGTGAAGTGAGTCTCCGAATTATGAACCTGGACCGTTCGATTAAGTTCTATACCGATGTCGTTGGATTGAAATTACTGGAGCGCAGTGGCAAAGTGGCTACGTTGACAGCCGACGGGAAACAGTCCCTGCTGCGATTGGAAGAGCTCACGGATGGAACTACCCTGCCGGAACGCTCACACGCTGGATTGTATCATTTCGCCATCCTGCTGCCTGACCGTAAGTCCCTGGGTCTTGCTCTTCGTAATCTGGCTGCATCCGGTATCGATATCGGCCAAGGCGATCACTTGGTCAGCGAAGCCTTCTATATCTCCGATCCGGATCAGAACGGGATTGAGATCTATACCGACCGTGCACGTGATACCTGGAAACGGGATAGCGACAATAACTACGTGATGGCAAGTGATCCTGTTGATGTGGAAAGCCTCTTTGCCATATCGGAGAATGAACCTTGGCAGGGTCTTCCTGCTGGCACCGTTATCGGTCACGTTCATTTCCACGTCCGCAGCCTGGAAGAAGCCCGCAACTTTTACACCGGCATACTCGGTTTTGATATCGTGGGTAACTTCGCCAACATGTCAGCACTATTTGTATCCGCAGGCGGCTACCATCATCATCTGGGACTCAATATCTGGGCAGGAGTGAATGCACCTGTCAATCCAGATAACGCTACAGGAATTGATTACTTCACCATTGTGTACGCCACCAAGGAACAATTGGAACAGGCACTTGAACAATTACGTCAATCCGGTGCAGTCGTTACACCAGTTGAGAACACTTGGTTTACGGTAGACCCACAGAATATTCGTATACGTCTGACAACTGCGAACTGATTCTATTGTAGCCGTTATAATACAATATGATTGCCTAACCACATGTTAATAAGCCCGGGTAACTGATTTCTCTACATCACAGAGAGATCGGCTGCACGGGCTTTTTGAGTTGGCTCTTATAAAACTGGCACAATTGGTACATTCTAACCAATACATAGACAAGATATCTTAGGGAGATACCTTATGATTGAGTAGGGCGCTTGACTGTTTAGGCAGCTCGCCGTTATTGCTCATTCTGGTGCATCATATGAAGTCCCGTTTTCAAAAAAATATAGTAAAATTCCGAATTAACCTGCGCTAATTGATTGGTACGAGGAAGGAGTTCCCCATGTTCAAACCGTTGATTCCATTCGAACCCATCTCCAGAGATACTTTGCCCACAGGGCCGCAATGGATTGCCCAGGTCAAGTGGGATGGAGTCCGCATGCTTGCCTATGAGGACAGGCATGAGCTTCGCCTGGTGAATCGCAGATTACATGATCGAACTGCACAGTATCCCGAGCTGGTAACTCCACGCAATTTATGTTCAGGCTCCTCCTATATTTTGGATGGAGAAGTTATTGCGCTGGACCCGGACACCGGAAAACCTTCATTTTATCACGTTCTGCGGCGGGATCGGATGAGCAGACCCGAAGGTATCGCCCAAGCCATACATCAAATTCCGGTCACATATATGGTATTTGATATCCTGTTCTATGAGGGGAAATGGGTGACGGATCAGCCTTTGGCAGATCGACAGCGCCTGTTGCACGAGGTCCTTAACACCGCTCCCCATGTGCAGGAGGTCACCAATACGCTTGATGCAGCTTCCCTGCTTACGGTCATGAGACAACATCAGATGGAAGGCATCGTCTGCAAGGATCTCACCAGCAGTTATGGCATACAGGGCAAGGACCAGCGCTGGCAGAAGGTCAAAATCATGCATGATGTATATGCCATGATCGGGGGAGTCACGTACCGGAGCGGTATTGTGAATGCTGTCGCGGTCGGTGTATATGATGGGCCAAACTTTGTCTATATTGGTCATGTCGGGACTGGCAAGCTGAACTCCAATACGTGGAGGGAACTCACACATCAAGTCGAGCCTCTGATCAGGCAGGACAGACCATTCCATAATGTACCTGAGCGCAGTGCGGAGACCACCTGGGTGGAACCACGAATAGGAGTCAAAGTGCAATATATGGAGCTGACTCATCATCACACCCTGCGCCATCCCAGTATTCAGACCTTCGCGGATGTAACCCGTGAGGATTGTCTGGTGAACCAGCTTCTTCAATGAATGAGTTCGTATATAGATTACGTATAGGAGGTGTTCGGTGTGGCCCCTAAGATCCAAGGAACCATCATAATAGAAGGCACAGAGCTAACCGTTACGAACCCGGACAAGCTGTTATGGCCGGATGCGGGTGTTACCAAAGCCATCTATCTGCAAAAGCTGGCCGCTCTGGCTCCGTATCTGCTCACGTATACGAGCAATCGACTTCTCACCACGATAAGATATCCCCACGGCGCTGGTGGTACATTTTTCTATCAAAAGAATGCCCCTGAGCCTGTACCAGATTATGTGCGGACTGAAGTTCACGACGGCATCCGCTATGTGGTCATGAACGGACTTCCCGAATTGTTATGGCTTGGCAATCTGGCCGCACTTGAATTCCATCCTTCTCTGCATACTGTGGGAAGCCATCTGCCCTGTGAATGGATGATTGATCTGGACCCCTCTCAGGAACATGAACCCCGGATCATGCAAGCTGCGCTCATCGTTGGCGAAACCCTGACTTCCCTTGGTCTGAGGTCGATTCCCAAAACTTCGGGCGCAACAGGAGTTCAGATCATCGTTCCGATTATTCAAGGTGTAACCTTTGATGAATTGCGGGATATCGGCTATTTTGTGGGCAAATATGTCACTCAGAAGCACCCGGATCTGTTCACACTGGAACGACTTAAAAAGGACCGTGGAGACCGCATTTATTTTGACTATCTCCAGCATTATGGAGGCAAAACCCTTGCCGCTCCCTATACACCACGTGCCAAATCTGGCGCCACTGTCTCCACACCCCTTACCTGGGATGAGGTTCGAAACAACGTCTCCATCCAGGATTACCATCTGATGAACATCATTGAACGCTTGAACAAAACTGGTGATTTAATCGCAGCTGTTGAACCCCAACCCGTTGAACACATTCTCAAGCATATGAAGAAAAAATAACCGACTCCCTCATCACAAGGGTGTCGGTTATTATCATTCATGCGTATATCAATCGCTAATGGATACCTTTTTTCTTGAAACGTCCTCCCTTCACGTCATGAATGTTACCGATCGCCACAAAGGCTT
Organism: Paenibacillus amylolyticus; assembly: GCF_050990605.1. GTDB lineage: Bacteria > Bacillota > Bacilli > Paenibacillales > Paenibacillaceae > Paenibacillus > Paenibacillus amylolyticus_H. Next base: position 1,335,794 of record NZ_CP158832.1, on the reverse strand, counting down.
GCGGGTCCCAGTCTTCAACGATGGTCTTCAGCTTCGCTTCTTCCAAACGGGTAATCACGACAAAAATGATCTTTTTCTCGTCCCCGCTGAATCCGCCCTCTCCATCGAGGAAAGTTACACCACGACCAAGACGGTCTGTCAGGGCTGAACCGATATCACGATACTTCTCACTAATGATCCATACCGATTTGGACTGGTCAAGTCCTTCATTGACAATATCAATCATCTTCATCGCAATATAATATGCAATCATGGAATACAGGGCGTTCGGCCAGCCGAACAGGAAACCTGCTCCCGCGAAAATAAATACGTTAATGAACAATACGATCTGTCCTACAGACAACGGTGATTTCTCACTAAGCAAGATGGCCACAATCTCCGTGCCGTCCAGTGAACCGCCAGACCGAATAACAAGTCCAACACCCACACCCAGAATCAGCCCCCCAAACACGGCTCCAAGCAATGGTTCCCCCGGTGTCAATGCAGGCACGTGGTGCAACAAAGCAGTCCCTATGGACATCACCACGATCCCTAGCAATGTCGATAACGCAAATGTTTTACCAATCTGTTTGTAACCCAGAATCAAGAATGGCAAGTTAAGCAAGGTCAGGAATATTCCGAGTGGCAGATGCGTTACCTCTGAAACCATAATCGAAATCCCTGTAATTCCCCCATCAATGACGCCATTGGGCACAAGGAATATTTCAAGTGATACAGCCATCAGTGCAGCACCAATCAGAATCATGACAATACGTTGCAGCAACTTTAATGTAAACACCGAGCTTTTGACACCCCGGTCAGGCTTGGATGTCAGTTCTTTAACCGTTACATTGGACATGGTATCCCCCCGTCGGATCAGTATGTGAATCCATTTCATAAATCATTTAAATACTCCACGGGGAACTTACATATAGAAGAACAAACAGATTGATTCTATACGTACCCTGTCAGTACGAGCTCAAGCATCTAAAGGCGATATGAAATGGATTCAAGATTGCCTTAATTCCGGTTACACTTTCAAAAGAGAGCAAAAGGGAGTCTGTTTTCCCGCAGACTCCCTCCTTCGCCAAGACACAATTTATATATCTATTATATCATAAAAGATCAAATTTGCGCAAAATACTTAGCAAAAAGAAGATAAATTCACAAAAAGTGAACTTATCTTTAGAAATCTGCCCTAAATCGGCTAAAGAAGCGGAGAAAGCATCCGAGAAAGCATTTCTGCGCCTTTTTGCCGTCGTGAACGCTTCTGAAATACCTCCCCATCGATCTGACTGCATTCCCCGAGATCACGTTCAAAGTCAGTGATCAAACGACGAATCGCAGAGGATTCGAACAGGACAGCCGTCAACTCAAAATTGCAAAAAAAACTGCGCATATCCATATTGGCTGTGCCTACCGTTGCAAGCAACTCGTCCACAATCATCACTTTGGCATGTACAAAACCTTTACGATATTGGAAGAACTCAACACCTGCTCGCAGCAACTCTTCCACGTATGAAAGTGACGCCAGATGCACGAGCTTGGAATCGGATTGATAAGGAATGATAATTTTTACATCGACACCACTGACAGCAGCTGTTTTCAGCGCCTCATACAGCGCAGGATCAGGGATAAAATAAGGTGTGGTAATGTAAATCCGGTCACAAGCTACCGAAATAGCGCCAAAACACATTTCCTGAATGGCATCCCAGTCCTGGTCCGGCCCACTGGCCAGAATCTGAATTCGTTCTTCCCCGCTACAGATATGAGGTGGAAATAATTCCGCAAGCTGGGGTTCGGTAATTCGCTCACCGGAAGCCAATTTCCAGTCGTTCAGGAACGTACTTTGCAGGAAATATACGGCATCTCCCTCGATCTGCACATGTGTATCCCGCCAGAAACCAATCTCCGGATATTGCCCAAGATAATCATCACCTACATTAATGCCACCAACGAAGCCGACCCGTCCATCCACAACGACAATTTTACGGTGATTCCGGTAGTTGACTCTTCGGTCAATCGTTGCAATCAGTGGCGGTAGAAAATAATGAAACTCCACACCTGCATCCTGCAGTTTGCGGATAAAATTCCAGCTCATCTTGTGACTGCCGAGACCGTCACAAATAAACCGAACCTTCACGCCCTCCTGTGCCTTGCGAATCATGACATCCTGAAACTTCGTACTGATCACATCATCACGGAAAATGTAAAATTCCACATGCAGATGGTGCTTTGCTTTTTCCATTTCCCTCAGCATTGCCCCAAATGCCTCTTCACCATTTGTGAGCACCGTACTGTGGTTACAACCTGTAATCGGGCTCTCCGACAGATGGGATAACAGGTTAAACAATCGATGCTGGTGGCTGAAACGATCGCCAGGCATCTGTTCGACATCTCCAATGATGTGGGCTTGTTCCCAGATCGTTTCCTTCATTTCACGGAAGATGCGCGATCCACCCTTGCGGAGTTTTTTTCGTTTGTTATAATCCTGCGCCACGAAATAGTACACTACAAAACCGATCAAAGGCACACAGAACAAAATAAACAGCCAAGCCACAGCTTTAGCCGGATTACGAAATTCCAGCAAAAGAATTGTGGCTGCCTGGAAAATAAATACGAATAATATAATGACCAGCCAGAACATTTGGCTTCCTCCTCAAGTGGCAAGCTTCATGACCTTACCTTTCTCTCACCTACACAGCTTTGACGATTATGTATACAGCTAATCATAGATACCCAATGTACCCCCTATTCGTAACGTTTACTTAAATAAAACTTTACATAATCAGACGGAATACTTGATTCTGGAAATTCAAATTTCTACTTCGTACATTGTATATTCTGACTGTGTTACCTTCTACATATCAGATTTATGATGGAGCAGATTCGCTTTGTGACGCCAATCTGCTCATCCCACCTTCCAGACTCTTCCTCATTTCTTTGTCTGGAGGTGGTCTTCTTACGTAAAATTAGATATAATAATCGTTAAAAACTTATTACTTAAAGGAGAACAGTAGTGAATGGACAGTGAGAGGTATGCGTTAAATTTAGTATTGGTTGCGATTTTGATAGGACTTTCGGCGTTTTTTGTGGCAGTGGAATTCGCTCTGGTACGGGTTAGACCGAGCCGGATCGACCAAATGATTGCAGAAGGAAACAAGCGTGCGCTGGCTGTTAAACAAGCCGTTGCCAATCTGGACGGATATTTGTCTGCCTGCCAGCTTGGAATCACGATCACATCTCTGGGACTGGGCTGGCTGGGTGAACCAACGGTAGAGAAGATTCTCCACCCTGTGTTCGCAAGCTTGCAAATTCCTGAGGCGGTTTCTTCATTCTTATCGTTTGTTATCGCGTTTGCTTCCATCACGTATCTGCATGTTGTGGTTGGTGAACTCGCTCCAAAAACGATTGCAATCCGGAAAGCCGAGACTGTTGCACTGCTGACGTCTACACCTATCATCTGGTTTAACCGAATTATGTATCCTTTTATCTGGCTGTTAAACGGCTCAGCGAACCAACTGGTGAAACTGTTTGGAATCAAACCTGCTTCCGAGCATGAAGATGCACACTCCGAAGAAGAGTTACAGATTATTATTAATGAGAGCTTTGAAAGTGGTAAAATCAACCAAGCTGAATTCGGTTATGTAAGTCGAATCTTTGCTTTTGATGAGATGTTAGCCAAAGAAATCATGGTGCCCCGGACCGATATGGTCTGCCTTTATGTGAATAGAACAAACGAGGAAAACCTGGAGATTATTCGTGAAGAGCAATATACCCGTTTTCCAGTAGTTAATGAGAGTAAAGACGATATTATCGGAATCATTAATACGAAACAATTCTTCCTGGAACTTTACGGAAATGATGAACCTGTTGATCTGTCATCCCTGATTCAACCTGTATCCGCTGTTCACGAAACAACTCCTGTGAAGGACTTGCTCAAGAAAATGCAGAAGGATGGCGTGCATATCGCCGTGCTGGTTGATGAATATGGCGGAACTTCCGGAATTGTAACCATCGAGGATGTACTTGAGCAGATTGTTGGTGAGATTCGCGACGAGTTCGACGCAGACGAAGTGGAAGATATTCAAGTCATCAATGAGAACTATGTCATTATGGATGGTAAGGTTTCCTTATCGAAGGTGAACGACATGTTTATGTCCAGCCTGGATGCAGATGAGTGGGACACCATTGGTGGATGGCTCTACAGCCATCGTCCCGAGATGAACGAACAGGAAGAATATGAGTTTGAGAATCTAATCTTTGTTTTGCTGGAAAAAGACAAGAATCGGTTCTACAAAGTGGCCGTTGTTCCCAAGGAACCACTGACCATGTCTGACTACACCGATGAAGACGAGAAAGAATCTAATTGGACTAAATAAAGCAACCTTATATAATAAGAAGAGCACTTGCCTACAGGGGTAAGTGCTCCTCTTTTATATATTATAGGCTCAATGTGTTACTCTTCTCCATGTCATTTTAATACCCACTTCGCAATATCATCGATAATGGCTTTGGAGACATTGGATGGCTCAGCGTACTCTTGACCAATCGAAAGTCCATCATAGCTGGATAACAGATGATTTACCTTTGGATAGCTATTGTACGTTACATTGGAATGACCTTGCAGAGCCGATTGCCAGGTTTGGAACTGATTCATGGACACTTGCACATCATTTTCACCTTGTATAATAAGCATAGGGGAAATTTGTGTTTTAGCCAGTTCTGCAGGTACATAATCTCTCTGCTCAAACCACCAATAAGCAGGTTGAAGTGGAAATGCCTCAGGAAGATGATCTATAGAGTATTGAGGATCTTTGACGATCACAGCAACATTTTTATAAAAATCAGCTTGTTCTTTGATGATCTTCGTGTCTAAACCTAGCCGCTCCATCCGGTTTACCAATTCGTCCTGCTGCTCGATAAGCACATCCGCAAAGCTGCTGCTTGGCGCAGCAAGCAGAATACTCCCTGCAAGATCATGCTGCTTATCGTCAGCAATGATTAACGGCATTGCAAACCCGCCTTGACTATGTCCAGCCACAAAAATGGCTGTAGGATCAATATGTGTATTCTTTTTAAGTAATTCTACTGCATCGTTTACCTGATCTACGCTCTCTTGTTTTAATGTGAATTTAGGCTGAGAAGCGACCTTATAGGTATGCTCATACGTAACCTTATCGTATCTTAGTACAGCAACACCTTGTGAAGCCAACCCTACCGCAAGATCACGGAAAGGCTTCGCCCCACCAATGGCAGCATCTTGATTGCTAGGCCCAGAACCATGTACCAGAATGACAACCGGGAAAGGTCCCTCTCCCTTGGGCAAAGTTAATGTCCCTGGTAAAGCCAAATCCCCCTGACCAACCGTAATGTCTTGTTCTGTATAGGCAGATGGGTTGTCATAGCTTGGTTTTTGATACACATCTGGCGTAGCGGCAGCAATATACAAGTCATCCACAAGTCCGTCATCATTCATTCTGACTGTAATATTCAAACGAGTAAGCGCTGTCTTAAAAGTATAGGTGACATTGCGATGCACTGTGTTATTTTCTACGTGTTTAGTTATGGCTTCACTTGTAATTTTGCCATTTTGCCCTTCTAAAGCTCCCCATAGCTGACTCAACAACGTCGGTGACAACACTCCACTCACAGAGGAATGAACATACTTGGCAGCCTCTTCGCCGTCACCCTTACTTATAAGTGAAATGAATATATCCTCAGGTGCTGATTTCAGTGTCTCGGTAAGAAATCCCCCATCCATAAAGGTAACTCCTTTCGTTAACTGAACAGGATTATCTAAGGATATGGCTTGCCCATTCACCATCGCCTGTTTCTCTCCTACCTTAACTACAATCGTAAGCTCATTTTTTCGTATTGTAATTTCACCTGTTTTTTGTTGCCAAGATACCTCTGCCCCATTCTTTTCTGCAATCTCACGAATAGGAACCAGATTTTCATTCCCAGCGGGTTCTTCAGCAGCTGCTGAGATCGATGTCACTGGCAGGATGAGACATACGAAACTAAGAGACAGGAGTAGCCTTTTCCAATTGGTCATGGTCATATTTCCTCCAAATCATTTTTATAATATGCATAGTCTATGAGCTTTTATTGGCTCAGAACTCTGCTTAAAACAACAATAGCAATAATGAATAACAATAGGACCCAAGATAGTGGACGAGCGAAGTTAATCGTCCAGCCTATGCCATAACGTTTTTCTACGGTAAAAGAAGGATCTTTGGGGTTGAAGTAAATAAAGCCAAGCTTCCAATAATCATCGTCATTCACAGGCTGCTCCTTGGACCGTTCGCGATCTCCCTGATTATTCCTAATTTTTCCACCGCCTTGTCTGCCTGTGAGAGACAACAATATAGCGCCTAATAAGATCGCCACTGAGGTGATCAGACTAATCGCTGTTAACAAGACCTGATTAGGTACGAACATATTTATCTGAATGAAGGCAAACAAGATGGTAAGAAGCAAGCCTGTTATGATCGTAAATAGGGACCACTTACGGCGGAATCGGATATGATCAGCAGCAAATTGGGCAGGATTAGATGGAGTAAGCTGTTGTTTGCTTGTTTTAATACTCCAGTTCACCAGCATCATCAGTGCAATGATTCCTAGCTGTACAAGGTTAATAGCCAGTACCGAAAGGTAGGTTTTGGGCACACTGGAGGTGACATTGCCCTTAAGATCATATTTCATCGGAATGACGTTAGGCAGTGCGTTATAATTCAAGATTGTAATGATTGCAATGGCTACAATAATAGCAATGTGAACGAGAAACCAATAGTTGGAATAGGTGAGTTTATTTTGGCGGAAGGTGGTATCGATTTTAACCCTTTGAGGTGCTTCTACAGTTGTAAGTGTTTCTTTTATCTTTTTCATCTTGAAATGAAATAATATGTGTAGTGCGGCCCAGTACACAATGAATATCATTGTGCACACACCGGTGATCATTGCGGTAGACTCTTCATTGGCAGATCGGAGTACATACAGACAGACAAGAATAATTAACCCGTTTCCGATCAGACTTACTGTAGTAAACGTCCTCCGGAGCTTACGTAAGACTGGTGTGTAGTAATTATATTGACTTACCGTAACTCCAAAGCTGATGGTTTCCCTTGTCACATAAGGTGCAAAGGATAGAAGTAAGGCTAATGGAGCAAAGATTAAAATGATAGGCAATATACTAAATAGTTGCATACATAACACACTCCCTTGATTCTTTATTCTTTGTTGTGACCCATCTTTACATCATCATACATTTGGTCTAAGACCGCAGACAGTTCCTCTTTGGTCATTCCACGACATATCGCTTCGGCAATAATCGGTCTTAATTCTCTTTGCTGCTTTTTCAAAAAATCATCCGTTAAATCAGGCATTCCATCAGGGTTTACCACAACTCCCTTTTGTCTATGAACCAGAATGTACCCGTCTTGCTTGAGTATTGTATAAGCCTTGTTGACTGTATGAAGGTTAACACCGATATCTGCGGCCAAATTCCTAACCGAAGGTAACGCCTCACCTAGCTGTAACTCGCCACTGGCAATGCCTTCAATAATTTGATAAACGAGTTGCGAATAGATGGGAAGTTCAGATTGCATATCCAGTTGAATAATCAAGGGTTCACCTTCTTTTTTGTTATCTGTTATATATCAAGTATAACAACTATAACATAAGTGATCAATAAAAATGAAAATAAAAAAATAAAGCCGCATATCCATCGCGAGGGCACACTTACCTGACCCTTCACCATTGATATGCGGCTTAACCTGTTGAGCTTATCTATGTGATTCAAAAAAAACCGTAGTGTTATCATATGACAGCGTGATATTTTGAATGCCCTTCAAAGTTCAGTTTTATCCTCGACAATCCGATAATGGATTTTGCGAACTATAATTTTCAGGATCATGTATAACGGAATGACAATAATCATCCCCAAGATATTTCCCAGGTCAGCACCCACGAGCAAAAGGATAACGGTAGTCAGTGGATGAATATCAAGCTGCTTGCCATAAACGTAAGGTGAGATCAGGTTATCCTGAATTTGCTGTGCGATCACAATGATCACCAGTGACCAGATCGCCATCGAAGGAGATTCGATAAACGCGACAATGACAACCGGAATAGCTGCCAGCAAAGCACCCACATAAGGGATGAAGTTCAGAATTATGGATACGACGGTCAGCAGCAATGCATAAGGCAAACCTAAGATGAGGAAACCGATGTACATCAGCATTCCCAAGGCTACATTAACAATAACCCGGCCGACGATATAATTGCTTAGTGCTTCATCGATCTCATGGACGGTTTCTTCTCCATCCTTGCGATAATGTCTCGGCAATAACAAGGTTAGATTAGTCCCAAACTTGCTTCCCTCCTTCAGCATGTAATAGAGCATGATCGGGAATGTTGCCAGGATAATAACCAGATTGGATACCACCGAGAATAACCCGGAGACATAATCGGTGACCTGAGTGATTCCTTGGCTCAGATAATCCGATAATCGCGCGAACAGATCGGAGTCCTCCGGCAGATACTTGGAGACAAAACGATTATTCTCAAGTCCAGCCAACTGATCGCTGAGCGAAGCAACCAATGCTGGAGCATTCTCCACAAAATTCATCAGTTGTTCACGCAGGGAAGGCCATACGAGCACACTGAAACCTGCAAGCATTAATGCAATGACGACATAAATAATCAGAACCGACAATGCACGCTTGATCTTGTGCCTTTCCATATAATCGACGAGCGGGCGCAGCAGATAATAGAAAAAACCAGCAATCAGCAGCGGAATGATGATGATGTGAATCAGTGAGGTCAGGGGTCTGAAAATAAAGTTTACTTTATCCCCCAGATACACGATGAGCAGCAGCAGAATAATCGCTGTACATATGCGGTAGAACTTGTTATTTATCAAGAAGCGTGATCCCTCCATGCGCTGCTCTGCCAAAGTGACTGCGGCGTTCATATGTATAACTAGTCAATGACTATGCTACTAATTACCCTTAAATGACAGTCATGCCACAGGCATACTGAATATACCCTTTTTTCTTTCCAAAACAGCATTGGAGCAAAAAAAGAAGCAGGCGTTAGCCTGCCACATCTCTTTTGCTGAATACAACCCAGGAAATCACCATGAAAATAACGTAATACACCGCCAGAACTGCAATGGAGAAACCCAGTGTCATTCCTGCACTTGGACCACCCATTAGCGCAAAATCCGCCCCGGAGGTCATGTATTTGCTAAGATCCATGTTGTTGAATAGAACATACTTGGCCCACTCATAACGGACCGGATTGAATATGAGTGAGAAGATACTCTGTGAGAACATAATGAACAGAGATAATCCTATCGCAAGTGCACCTGAACGAAATACGGAAGACACCATGAAGGCAATTGCAAGTGTAATGAACAGATCAACGTACAAATATCCCCATAATGTCAGAGCATTCGTAGCCGGACTACTGCTTCCTCCTGGAGCATCATGCGAGAAAAGGATATAAGACGTTAGCATGGCCATCGCAATGATTAGCAATGTACTGACAATGCTGAAGCCAACTACGGTCAGGTATTTGGAAGCGAGAACTTTGCTTCGTGACCATGGACGGATCAGCAATAGCTTAATGGTTCCCCAGGTAAATTCGCCCGCGACCGATTCCGCTGCAATCACGACACAGAAGATCGTGTTCAGGAAAAACGTAATCTGGATGGTCGTTACAGCCGCTTCCCAGTACAAAACTTCATTGGACCCCATTCCTTCTCGCAGTAACACTGGCATTAATAGTGAGATCAGCGCCAGAATCGATAACATGATCCAGGTACGGGGACGACGGAAAATTTTCATATTCTCATTCAATATCAGATTACCGAAACTACCCAATACCTCCACCCCCAGTGACTTGCAAGAATTGTTCTTCCAGGGTATGAGTCACGTTACGAATACCATATACCTGAACCCCTTCGCTAACCAGCTTGGCATTGATATCCGGAATCTGTTCACGAGACACCCGTGCCACCAGGACATTGCCCTGTAAGGTAGCACCCTGAATCAGATTCGCGGCGCGTTGTGCATCATTTACTTCAAAAGCAACTTCTATTAATGCATCCGCACCCGTTTCCGCTCGAAGATTCCTTACATCAATCAACTTGCCGTTCTGAATAATAGCGACGGTATCACACATCAATTCCATCTCCGACAGCAAATGGCTGGAGACGAAGACTGTAATGCCTTCCGCTTGAGTGAGCTCACGCAAATAATCCCTTAGTTCCCGTATGCCCTGTGGGTCCAAACCATTGGTCGGCTCATCCAGTACAAGCAGCTTCGGCTTATGTAATATCGCTTGCGCGACACCCAGACGCTGGCGCATGCCCAGTGAATAGGTTTTGACCTTATCATGAATACGAGCCGTAAGCCCCACACGCTCAATCGTTTCCGCTATACGTTCTTTCGTAACACCCGGCGACATGCGAGCAAAGTGAACGAGATTCTGGTACCCGGTCAGAAACTTGTACATTTCCGGATTTTCCACAATAGCTCCTACCTCGGCTATCGCCTTCTCAAATTCATTCTTCACACTGTATCCTGAGATGAAAATGTCACCTTTACTGATGGACATCAGTCCAACCATCATCCGAATTGTTGTTGTTTTCCCCGCGCCATTAGGTCCTAAAAAACCAAAAACCTGCCCCGGAGAAATATCCAGAGTCAGGTCGCTGACCAATGATCGGGAGGATATGATTTTGCTGACGCCCTGAATCCGGACGACCGGCTCCTGCTGCATTCAATCCCCTCCTTCATGGACGAGCACATCATTCATGCCCGTTTCTCATATGAACATAGTGTATCATAATCTTTAGTATATTGTCCCGCAAACTGGAATTTCCCTTGACGTTTTGCTTCAACTACACACGCTTCACAGCATCCAAGCGGCATTTCACTCCGGTAGAATCCGGTGCGAAATACGTGATTGCCTCCATTGCCCTCTTCCTTCATTTCGACAGAGCTTCTAGTGACCGACACAATCATCCCACAACTGACACAGTAAAAGCGGCCCGTTTCGATCAATGATATTCCTTCCCCTCACAAGGAGCTTAGAAGTCCTTGTTATTTGTCGTTAGACGCTGAAAATTGATACATTTTGTATCTACCTCGTAATTTACTTGACACCGCGACTATTGTCAAGGCTTTAGAGCCATAAAAACAAGCAAAACACAAAAAAAGCTCCATAAATGCGACAAAAGTCTCGCATTTACAGAGCTTCATGTTAGGTAAATGATACAATTCGGTGCAACGTATGGGTTAATATCATCATGACGGAGTCCCGATCTCTTTTTACAACGTTGCCAACGATTCCTGATCAGTCACTATTGTCGACCTGCGAGGTATTCTCATGCTTCGAGTCTGGATAATACCACAATAAGGTCCAGTCATCACCATCCTGTACCAGATAACAGGTCTGCACAATATCGAACTGTCCAAACGTGCCTGAGTACGTTTGAGTAACCCGAATTTTGTAGGCTTCAGAGAATGGCTTAACACCATCGATCACGGTTACATCAAACTCGCGCTCCGGCTTTTCCATCTCCAGCTCAAAGGTCTCCACGCCAAAGTGCTGCATAAATATATGTGCTCTGTTCTGTACGTAAGCACTCTTGGGAAACCGATCTTTCATCAGGGGATGAAAGAGTTCCCACGAACTGCCGAAGTCACCCGTCTGCTCATATTTGTAAAACTCTTCGGCAACAGCAGCAGCTTCATCCGATGTATCTGTCTGAAACAAATACGGAATGGTTCTGGCAATCAACCACAGCAATAATACAATGATCGTGATGAACCCGATCTTTTTGAGCAAAGCATTCCGGTTCCTTCTTCGCAGCATGTCCAATCCTCCTTGTCCTACTCCATACTTATGATGGATGACAGACAAGTAGAAGTTGAACGATACATCTAATTTCCTGGGAAATCACTCACTGTGAAGGGAAGTCCGCTTTCCCTTCCTGAACCTTCGGATAATGGACTGAAGTCCTGCATATATGGCAATCCCACAGCATCCGCCGAGCAAGTCTACTCCAACATCACGTATAGAGCTTGTCCGGTCCGGGCTGAACTGCTGAATATACTCATCAAGGGAGGCGATAACGAACACCACAGCCAGAGCAGAAACGATACTGGTCACAAGGGATGTTCTCCTGTATCGCAGCCCGCCGTACACAAGCACGGCGAGCACAGCGTATACAAATAAGTGCGCACTCTTGCGAAAGATGAACTCTGCAAAATCATATGGCCTCTGCTTCAGCGAATACTCATACTCCCCGTAAGTGAATTGCACATCAGGAAGTGTAAAACCGATGTGCAATTTTTGAGACCATTTATGAAGCCAAGGCTGAATGTCTTGCTGTTGAGAGGATTGCGTGGACATGGACCAGATGACCAGAATCCAGATCACAATCAACAGCAGAACAATGAGAAATCCGTACGTTCTTCGTACATGCTTTTGTCTCGTGCGCCTGGAGCCCTCCTCCATCATTTTGATCTTCACCACTTTCATATCTCTCTCGTTATTCTATTGATCCAACGTACATACCTCTGCCATTCGTACCTACATATACCTGACCATAGATTTGACGGTCTGCCGCCATAATTTGCGGTTCATTGCCCAGCCCAATTCCAGTACCTAAAGGACCTATATTGTTCCAAGTGGCCCCCATATCATCTGAACGGAAGAATCCATTCACGTTATTTACGGTGCCATATACATAGACAGCTGGAACCACTTTACCTGGCTTAGCTTTTCCAAAGGCAAATAATTTGGAAGTCTGCACACCCTGGACCTTGGAAAATGTATTTCCCGAATTCGTCGATGCATATAATCCATCGGTTCCCAGACTCACCCATACATGATTCGCCACGCCAGGTGCAGCCTCGACTTTAATGAAGCTTGTATTGATATCCGTATTAATAGGAAGGCGAACCGCATTCGCTTTGGACCAGTTGGCTCCTGCATCCGTAGACCGATACATATAACCGGCAGCATACATATAAAATTTATATCCATTGATGCGATCCGCAGCCAGTGGATGATTATAGGCGAAGACCATATTCCCCCCGATAGCCTGAAAAGGAGCACCATTCATATTTTGCCATGTTGCGCCACGATTCGTGCTTCTGACCGGATTACCGGTCTGGGGGTAATAAACAATTACATTGGGATTGATGGCCGAGTAGGCGACCCTGCCCAGTTTGGAGCCAGCCGGAACATTCATTGGAGTTACGGTAACTCCGTTATTGGTAGAGACAAATAAACGTGTGGTCGTACCATACCAGTCGCTGCTTCCCAGAAATATCATGTAATTCGGATTTGCTTCATGATAGTCAATACTTACAATTTCTCGCATACCCGCGAGCGGAATTTTATTGAGAGGAACATCAGATACATTCTCATGTCTAAATCCGACCTGATCCGTTAAACCACTAAAGAATGAAACACCCTGAGGCGGTGTGGATGCAGTGAGTGCGACGACTTCTTCATGACCATCGGTAATGGCTTCCCAGGTACTCGCAGTACTTCCAGTCAATCCATTGGTACCATTGATGTTGTCTGTCTTGTATACGCCAAACCAGTCTGTAGCATATACGGTGCCCGGCTTATGTGGATCGAAGTTGATACTGGATGTTGCTGAGAAAAACATGTTGGGTGTCCACCATGACGGTTTGGATACCAGCGTTTTGCTCACTGTTGTCCAACTCTGTCCGCCATTAACGGAACGATACAGCGGCAGATTATCTCCGCCTGTTCGAACGGCTGCCAGGATGTGATTATCATTATTGGGATCAATCGTGATTCCATAATAAGATGAGTAACTGGAGCTGGGTGTTATATTCGTCCACTGCACACCATTGAACTTGTAGACGCCTTGATTATCCGTGGTCACATACAACGTGCCGTTCTTCGCCACAGTCATACGGGCAGGATATTCGGGGCTTCTCCCGGTAAGTTGCCAAGTGGTCTGCCCATTGCTTCTTGGTGCTTTGCTATACACACCAATGCCGCGAACCCCCGCATACACAACTTGACCTTGCTTCGTCACGGGATTCAATCCATAAGCTACACTCCGAATTCCCTCACCGGACAGCCCGCTAGGTACATCCCATACCTTGCTCCACGTGGCTGCACCATCACTGGAAGTATACAATCCATCATATCGTGTTCCCACGTGCAGGTAATTGGAGTTCGTGGGATTAACTGCGATGCTCTCTCCCATGGCGCGATGGATATTTCCATTCGATTCATTCCGAAGATTGAGTCCGGTTCGAATCCATGTCTCTCCTCGATCAGTGGATTTCAGAATATCGCTCGGCCCCACATTCCCGTACTTACCTGCCGCGATATACACGATATTGGGGTTTTGCTTATCCAGTGCAATCCCATCCACACCGTACAGATTGCTGTCCTCATCTCCGAAATGATCAAGTAGCGGGACCCAGTCTCCTGAGGCTGCATCCAACCGATAGGCTCCTCCTACGTCAGTTCGAGCGTAAACCAGATCAGGCTCAGTCGGATGAATGACCACCCCCGTAACGTACCCCCCACCACCAATAGGTATATTCTTCCATTGATAGTTTTGAGCTGATTGAACATAACTTGTACTTGCCGGTATCATGAGCATATACATGAGTAGCACAATCAGGGATAATTTCAATAGCCTGGAGATACGCATCTGGTTCACCGCCCTATCCGATCATTTTGAATGTTCTTCAATCATCTGATGTATCCTGTCTCGTTCCGACTGTTCCACGATATAGTAATACACTCCATCTATTTTCTTGCCCGTGCCTTTAATCTCAACGGATTCAATATGGTCCAGTACCGAACGATAATTGGAGAACATCTGCTTCATCTCATCAAAGGTAACGTCGGTTCTGACGTGAGCACTGACTTCGTCCAGCAGCGTCTCCAGTTGCAACACGTTGGATACCTGGACCGTATTATTCAGCACTTGTTTGATGATCTCCCGCTGACGGTCATTCCGCCCGAGATCTCCCTTCGGATCATCATAACGCATCCGCGAAAATCCCAAAGCAGCTTCACCATCCAGATGAATATTCCCTTGCTCGAACCGATAACCCTCATAGTCAAATGCAAACGGGTTATTCACATCCACTCCACCCACCATGTCGATGACCTGTGCAAAGCCCTCCATATTCACTTTCATGTAGTAGTGTATGGGAACGCCGAGCAATTGTTCCACGGTCTGCACAGACATGTTAACGCCGCCAAAAGCGTAAGCATGATTGATCTTATCCTCCGTACCGTGACCAACAATATTCGTTCTGGTATCTCGGGGGATGTTAAACATAAGTGCGGATTGTTTCGCCGGATTAACACTTAATACAATCATGGTGTCGGAGCGCCCCCGATCATTGGAACGTTCATCCACACCCAGGATCAAAGCATTAAAAGGTTCTTCCTTCTCCATGTCCACAGGGAAATCTCCTCCGCCCCGCTGGTCTACGATAGATACCTGCTTGATGGGTTCCCGGGGTTCATACATTTGATCCGCCGCTGATTTAACATGCGAATACAGATACACAGAATATCCAATCATGACAACTGCAACAAGGGAAATGGCACCTAATGTTATTTTGATCCCGCGTCTCATGGTATGGCCTCCGTTAGATGACTGCTGTTTTTCTACCATCGATATTGGTTAGACCTGGACGACCAACGGAGTAGTATTGGAAGGATGTATCTTTAATCTGATCTTCTCCGTAGATGTTTCTTCCATCAATCAGAATGGGTTGATTCATATGCGCTGCCAAATCAGTCAGGTTAACCTCCATGAACTCTTTCCATTCCGTCAGAACACAGAGTGCATCAGCACCTTCCGCGGCTTTCATGGCACGCTCTTCCCACGTAATGGATGGGGAATCCACCTCTTTGCGGAAGTTCTCGGTAGCGATGGGGTCATACGCCCGAATCACTGCCCCCTGCTCAAGCAAACGCTGAATGATCTCAATCGCCGGAGCATCACGAACGTCATCGGTATCCGGTTTGAAAGCGAGCCCCCAGATGGCAATCTCCTTCCCTTCGAGTGAGCCTAGTGCGTCTTCCAGTTTACGAATGACGTTGAAGCGTTGATCTTTATTCACTTCCACCACGGACTTCAGCAGTTTGAAGTCATAATCCACATTACCTGCAATTTGAATCAGAGCCTGTGTATCCTTAGGGAAACAGGAACCTCCGTAACCAATGCCTGCCTTGAGAAAGGAGGCACCGATTCGTCTGTCATAGCCCATGCCTT
The DNA here is from genome assembly GCF_050990605.1 of Paenibacillus amylolyticus. Taxonomy (GTDB): domain Bacteria; phylum Bacillota; class Bacilli; order Paenibacillales; family Paenibacillaceae; genus Paenibacillus; species Paenibacillus amylolyticus_H. The sequence goes on along the minus strand of NZ_CP158832.1, from coordinate 1,319,503 downwards.
CGGCAACGCGGCTGACATCGGCTCCTACTTTTTCACAGATGTTAGAGATTTCGTTGATAAATGAGATCTTGGTTGCCAGGAAAGCGTTGGATGCATATTTAATCATTTCGGCCGAGCGAATATCCGTAACAATAATCTGATCGGTTAATGGCTGATGCAGCTCCTTCAACGTGGCGACTGCCCGCTCACTATGTGTCCCAATGACTATCCGGTCAGGATAGAGCGTATCCTGTACAGCGGTACCTTCTCGAAGGAACTCCGGTACCGATGCCATGTCGAATGGATGATTGGTCAAACTGCTGATCCATTCCTGAATACGATCGTTGGTTCCGACAGGAACAGTGCTTTTAGTCATTATTATTTTATAATTATCCATATAAGAACCTATTTCTCGTGCGACAAGCTCAATGAAGCTCAGATTCGCTTCGCCATTGGGCAGGGATGGTGTACCCACCGCGATAATGATGATATCCGAACGGCTGATAGCATCCTGAATGTTGGTGGTGAAGGACAGCCTTCCTGCTTTCATATTGGCATTCATGATATCCTTTAGACCCGGTTCATAGATCGGAACATGACCGTCCAATAACATATTCACTTTTTCCACATTGTTGTCGACACAGATCACGTTATTTCCCAGTTCCGAAAAACATACGCCCGATACCAAACCCACATACCCTGTGCCAATCACCGTAATATTCATCCCATAATCTCCTCCATGTCCTAATGTGTTGGTTACGCGTGCTTCACATATGTCTGAACAATGTCCTGCCATTCGGTAGACACTCTAACGATATCTTCTTCAATCAGCTGACTGCCGATCTGTACTTCAATGATCTCCAGTTCCGTAACGGCCCTGACGGAATGAAGCATACTCCGGTCAATGATCACTGTATCTCCTTGCCCGATCATTCGGCTCTGTCCATTCAGAATCAATTCCCCTGTTCCCGATACAACCGTCCACACCTCATTGCGAAGCAAATGGTATTGATAACTCAGGTTTTTCCCGGCACTGATGCAGATTCGTTTGGTGAGAACCTCGCCGCCAGCTTCGTTTCTTGTGTAATCCAAAACCCGATAGCAACCCCACCTACGCTCCTCATACATGGGGCGTTGATCCTCATTCTTCAAGATTTCCTTGATCCGTGGACTGGCTTCTTTGTCACTGACCAGAATCCCATCCGGACTCACGGCGACCACCACATCCGACAATCCCAATATGGCAACCGGAATGTTCAATTCATTCACCAGGTGGGTATTCAGGGAATCTCCCGTAATCCACCCTTTTCCTACAACCGAGCTTCCCATCTCTTCCGTGAGTGTGTTCCACGTGCCTAGATCTTTCCAGAAACCGTTATACGGAATAGCGATAATCTGATTGGCTCTCTCGACCACCTGGTAATCAAAACTGATTTTGTGCAGTCTTCCGTACTGTTTCAGTATCTCGTCATACTGTATCGGCAGTTCCATCTTAATGAGCAGATTAATTAAATATCCCAGCTTAAAAGCAAAAACCCCGCAATTCCATAATGCGGCCTGCTCAATCATGAGCGCTGCATCGGATTCGCAGGGTTTCTCCTGGAACTTCGCTACATTAACATATTCGTTGCTACTTTCACTGGGAGATGAAGATTGCGGAATGATATATCCGTACTTCTCTGACGGATACGTCGGCACCACTCCCATTAAGGCCAGATCGGCACCTGATTTATCGAGCATCTCTGGCAAGGTTGACAGAACCTCAAAGAACTCTTTTTCAACAAAAGGATCTACTGGCAACACTGCAATCGTCTCATTCAGACTCACACTCTCTACGGAATACAGATAGGAGGCTGCCAGCGCAATCGCAGGAAACGTATCTCTACGCTCGGGCTCCACAACCAGTCTCACATCGTCTCCCAGCTGAGAAGTCAGAATCTCCACCTGTGGCAAACTGGTTGCGATAAGAGCCTCTGATGCAAGTCCGGCATGATTCAGCTGTCTCCACACCCGCTGTACCATGGATTCCGGACTTCCTTCTGGCCCATGAAGAACTTTAAGAAATTGCTTGGATCTGGAATCGTTGGATAACGGCCAGAGACGCTTGCCAGAACCGCCGGATAACAGAATACTTCTCATAGGGCTGCACCATCCGACAACACAACCGTACTCGCTCCCTTGCCGTTCTCCGTTTGCTTGTTATATGTGCTGGTCTGATTGGATTCGAGTCTGCCTGCTGGATTGCTCTTGGTCCAGGCTGCATAATAATTCGAGTTCTTGCCATATGAATTATCCAGCAGGATGTTCGGTTGATCCAGGAGACAGGCCAGGATATGTCCATGCAGACGGGATGTCGTGATGGTTTGGTATTGATTGAATTCCTTAATGGCCGTATGTACCATCCGATCAGAGTATTTGTACCACAACCAGCGGGCGAAAGAGCTGCCTTTCCCTGACTTCAACCGGGATGTAATCATGCGAATGATCTTCCGGTCTACCCGGTTGTACAATGTCTCCCAGTCCTTAAACGTAGCCTTGGGTCCACTGACGGATTCGTAATGCACCTGATTCTGAGTTTTCTCAATGTCTTTACGGAAGAAATATAACATCTCTGCAGTAGGCTTGCTTTTGGACTTCAGAGGCCACAATTGATGTGCCATATCCGGGGATAGATACACATTGGTTTGTTGAAACTCTTTACTGGCTATCTCATAAGATAATGTGTCTCTGACAAAAAAGTGCACATCCTTATGACGGTTAAACACCTGGGCTGTCTTTTTCAATTCAATATCACTTTTATAAAACATCGTCTGAGGCAGAATCACAATCCGGTGATTGGGATGCTGGGCAATCATACGTTCTCTCAGTTTCTGATGGGCAGGGTACAGATCACCAAAGTTACCTCCCCCGTGCAACACAATCGTGATGCCTTCCGGAACCTTGAGAGACAGAGGGCAATCCAGAATGCTGTATCTGGCACGTACATGAATATCATTGTCCCGGAAGAAAGCCTCAGTACCTTTCATAATCAACAAGTCGCCACCATTGCTATGCACCGGGTAATCCAGATAATAGATCTCGGTACGCGGTGGAATGACCTTCAAAATCTGACGTAAATGTCCCTTCAACTCTTCCATTGGATGAATATTGTTAGTGCCCAGCATCTCCATCTCCTCCTTGGGTGACTCTTCTTCTTTTTTTGTTTAACCGTTCATAGAGGAACGGCAGATCTTCCTTGTCATAGAACATGGCGGCGAACTTCACCTTGAATACAATCTTCATCGCGGCCACAGTGACTACCATGCGCACAATGGACCCGATCAATAAGGCAATCGCAATTCCGTTGAGTCCCCATAGCGGGGTGAACACAAAGAACAAGGCCACCGTCACCGAGAGTGCAATAAGCTGTCTGATCATCACCAGCCCTGGCCGACCAAGCGCATTGAATGCAGATGCCAGAATCCATGAACCCCCACCAATAATGCATTCCACAGCCAAAATATAAAATGCGACACTCGCTTCCAGGAATTCAGAGCCAAACAGAAGACCCATCAGGTAGTTCCCCACAAACATGGTTGGTATCACAATGATCATCATGGCCATGAGCGAGATACGAAAGGCTCTGCCGACCGTTCGAATAATCTGCTCTTGGGGCAATCCGGTCACCTTCGGAAAAACCACATTGCTAATCGCTGTTTGAACCGCATTGTAGATTCTTGATAACGCAAATACGACGGAATACAATCCAAAATCACGCGGGGTGAGCAAAGCCAAAATAATAATTTTATCAAACTGGGTATACAGCGTTCCTAACAATTCAACGCCATACACCTTGCTGCCATAACCAAAAAGCTTCTTGGCTGAGCTCCGGTCCACCCGATCCTTGAACCACCTCAGTCTCAATTCATTGCGGTTGGCATAGATAGCCCACGCCACCACGGAGAAGCTGGTTACAAAATAGATCGCAGCCGCGAGCTGAATGCTCAGCATGCCCAGGCCCCATAACACAAAAAGCCCACCTACATTAAACAGGGGGATCATTAATCGAATGCCATTATAGACAGCAAATTTCTCCCGACTCTGCGAGAGGGCTGATATGAGATTGATGACAATAAGTACCGGAACGGTAGCAATCGTATACCATCTGGAGATCTGCACGACCTCCGGCGGAAAGCTGGAGAGCCAGAAGGGTAATCCAAACCAGGCCACAACACCAATGATGATGCACACTGGAACTTGAAAAAGAAAGCTTAATCGAACATACTGCGCACTCTTCTCGGTTGCGCTCTGTTTGATGTTGTAAATGATAGAAGTTGGTAGTCCGAAACCGACCAATCCGGTTAATAGCGCAGGCCAGAATAGAATGGCCGAAAACGCACCCTTTCCCTCTACGCCGAACATGCGTGACGTCAAAATGGAAGACAGCATCGTCAGTGTCATGACCAGCAGATTGGTTCCACTTGTCTGAAATATGGCACTCATGAAGCCATTTCCTCTGAATACTTTGCGAAGTGCAACTTGCGCCATAGCGATCCTCATCCCTTACTGTTTTGACGAAGCGACCCAACGATCATGCCGTTTCGGTAACATACTTTGGCAAGCTGACGAGTGAACCGATCTGCATTATAGATGTAGATCAGTGCCGTCGTGATCCCTTGTGCCAACTTAATGCCATGTTTGGCAGTACGCACAACACCACGGTCCTGATCACGAATGGCATCACTCACACCTTGCCAATAGATTCGGCGCAGAAACCAGTTCTTCGTTGTTCGCTCTTTGGCTACTTTATGTTGTACCGCACCATACGGCGTGTAATATACCTTGAACTTTGTCCGTATTCTTGCAATTAACTCACTCTCTTCACTAGAGAGAAGATTGTTCCCCACTCTTCCAAGGTCTTCACGGAAGGGAGCCAGTTGATCAAAGACGGATAAACGAAAAGCCACATTTGCACCAAATGGAATATAAGGACTTTTCATCTCAGTGACTTCATCTGCAAAATCCAGAATGGTGAACAGCGACCTGTTCTCTGGTGGAATCCACATTGGCTCAGGCACTTCCCAGATCGGGTCAATCTTGCCACCGACACAACCGATATTTTCATTCATCTCAAACACGCTAACGATCTGGCGAATCCAATCCCTGCAAGCAAAGGCATCATCGTCAAGGAACAGGATATACTCGCCGCGCGCCTCATGAATGGCCCGGTTACGGGCTACAGACAAGCCTTGCTTTTCTTCCAACACATACCGGATCGAATGGTTCTCATGCTGCAAGATGGTTTGGAGCACGATTTCTCGTGTGTTGTCTTTTGAATTGTTATCAATGAGTATGATCTCATAGTCGCTGCTTGCGTAATTCTGTTGTACGGCACTTCGTATAGCCTCTACCGCATCCTGTGCACGGTTATACGTACAGATCGCGACGGTTACTTTCATCATTTCATCCCCATATTTTTCAATTAGGTCCACCCGTTCATCTGCACTAACTGGAGTACAGGGTAAGTGTCCTTTGGGCAATCACTGGCCAATCCAGCCGCTCCAACGCTTTGACAAAACCACTGCCTTCCTGAAACTCCGATTGTTTTAATCGGATCATATTCATCGCTTTAAGCAATCCATCCGGATCAGAAGGTTCGTAGAGGACCGCACAATCTTCGGGCAGGTATTCCTCCAACAAGCCAATCCGTGGTGCCACCACAGGTTTACAGAAGGTCAATGCCAGAATTGCACTGCCTGAAGTAGCAATTTGCTTGTATGGAAGAATGATCGAATCGACTGCATCAAAATAATCCGAGTATTCATCATCTTCAATAAAATGAAAATGGGTATGAATATGTCCGCTCTCGAGAAATTCTTCACCGAGATCGTAGTCCTTCACTTTTTTACCGGCAATCAACAGATGGGCCTGATCCGAATCCAGCTCCTTGAATGCCTCCAGCAAATCATCCACGCCCTTGTACGGCGATACCTGACCGAAAAACGCATACACATAACTATCCTCCGGAATGCCAAACCGGGAGCGGATATTCACGCCTTTTCCCTGATAAACTCCCTTGTAGTGTCCATGCGGAATAACTTCGATCCGGCTGGAATCAATCCCAAACGTCGAGCAGATCTCAGAGATCAAGGGTTTGCCCATGACAATCAGCTTGGAGCAATTTCGAACCAGTATTTTTCTCATCCAATAATCGAAACGCGTTTTACCGCTGTTGTGAGGCCAGATGTTGTGCACCGTCCAGAACAATTTGGCCCCGCGCAAGCGTGCAAAACAAATCATCAATACATATAGAATGGATTTGATTACTGTGGACAACACGGATGAACCTCTGTAATAAAAGCTGGGCCAATGGAAATGCAGCACATCATTTTTTCTCAGTTTGATTAGATCTTTTTTGGTAAACTGTTTTACTTCCCATCCCTTGTTCTCAATGGAATCGGATAACAGCTCATTGAATTTATTGTTCTCAATCATCTTGGGCAGCATATACACCGTCGGATTTTCCATCCAGGCACCTCTTACTTTAGTTTCATTCGCACAGGTTCCTCTGTATACGTTCCAACTGCGCGCCTTGCATGAAATCTCATCAGAAACCCTTGCATCATAATTTTGGTATTACGCTTGAGCAGCACCCAATCTTTCCACCAGGGATACAGCGACAGTGCTTTTTTCAAATAAACGTTATTGCGAAGTGTATTTCTCGACCATTCCAGCATTCGATAGTGGTGTAACTGACGGCGTTTCTGTTCCTTGGACATATCATTGTAGTATTTCAAAATAATCTTGCGTTGGCCTTTGTACTTGGCCGTTGTAGAGGTTGAAATGCGCGGCCCATTATGGATGTTGATATCCACCAGCGGTTCTTTCACATTCACAGCGATGTAGCCTCGTTTCAAAATCCGAAGATAAAAGTCATAATCCTGGGCGGATGTCAAATTCTCATCGAATCGAACTTCACGGGCCAACGAGGTAAGTACCATGATTTTGGAGGTTTCCCCGATCCAGTTGAATGTAAGAAGATCCTCATACCGTACAACATCACGAGGCTCCACCGACAATTTCCGTTTGACCACCTGATGCTGCTCATTCGTATATGCGAGATATTTGCTGCAAAAGGTAAAGGATTCCTTGGTCCGCTCCAGCACTTCCGCCTGGGTTTTAATTTTGTCAGCCATCCATTCATCGTCATCATCCAGGAATGCAATATACTTGCCATTGGCATGGGATATCCCCACATTCCGTGCATGGTTGGCTCCTTTGGGATACGGAACCCGGATGTACCGAATGCGTGAATCTTCCCGGGTCCAAGCCTGACAGATTTCCGGCGTCTGATCTTCTGAACCATCATCTACTATGAAAATCTCCAGGTAGGGATGTGTTTGATCCTGTACACTTCTCAACGCATTTTTCAACAACTCGGCCCGATTATGGGTCGTAATGATGCAAGATACCAAGGGGTTCATTTCATCACCTTTTCCTGTTCACTAGGATACCTTCACTTGAAGTGCATCATATATTCCTGACAATCTGCCTACGAGAAGATTCATATCGAACTTATCCGATATAATCGCTCTGTTATGTGAACCCATTCTTGCTCTAACCTCTTCATCCGTGATGAGATATTCCAGCGCTGAGGTTAGCCCGTGCACATCTCCCGGCTCGATTAACAGCCCATTATGACCGGATGTAATCACTTCGGGGATGCCTCCGACGGTGGTCGATATAATGGGCAAGCCACAATTCATTGCTTCAAGTATGGCCATAGGTAATCCCTCATGATAAGAAGGCAGGACCAATAGATCCGCTTCCCGCATCAGCTTTTCCTTTTGCTCTCCGTTAATCCAGCCGAGTACGTTGACACTGTCCTCAATTCCATACTGCTGTACAAGTGCTTTGACTTCTTCAACTTCGCCATCCCCTGCCAGATTGAAGTTAGCTGTAACGCCCAGTGCCTTCAATTGCTGAATGGACTGAAGCAGATCGTAGACTCCTTTTCGCTCACCCAGTCTGCCCATGAAGAGAGCATTAACGGCCGCCTGTTGTTCTCTGGCAAACGGTTCTTTGACAAAGACCCCGTTATAAAGAACCTCGATGGATGTCTCTGGCACAATCGTAGCAAAGTATTCTTTCCACGTTTGAGACAAGACAATCAACTTATCTGCCTGATTCAGAATATAGTGACAATACTTGCGCTGCAGAGCGAATTGATTGTAGAAATCATCAAAGCTGGCCGCATGAATATGCAGAATGACTGACTTTCGAAACAACTTTCGTGCGGTTAGCAAAAATAGAGACTTCCGATAAAAGCTCCCGTTGTTCGCCATATGAATATGCACGATATCCGGCTTGAACGTGTACAGCTTCATCCAGAATTGAATGAATCCACGTATAAAAATAAGCAGCCGTGAGAACACGCTGCCCGTGATATACGTTTCGACCCGCTGCATGGCGTACATTTCCGAGATGGAGGAATCCTCAATGTTTTTGATGACACTCACTATTCCGCCCATATCCTTCAAGGATGATCCAACAACCAATACTTTTGGTTTCATGATAGACTCCTTTTTTTCATCGTTAATCTTCAGACTACTTACAGACTATTCACGTAATTTTTAATGGATGAGATCAGATCAGACTGTTTTCTCACATAGGGCTGGAATGCCAGCTCCTCTATGCCAGGAACCAACTTTTGCAATTCAGCCTGACTCTCCGCGACGGCCACATAGCCGTTTTCCTGAAAAACCTTGGAGATTTCAAGCTGATGGTCATCCACATGCTCGCCCCATTCTTTCCGGCGTGGAATGACAATAACCGGCTTGCCGCGTTCAAGAGAATTTGTGATGGAGCCAACACCCGCATGAGAAATAATGCATCTGCTGCGCTGCACATATTCATTCATCTCTTCCTGCGTGAGGAAGGGAATTGCAGTGAAGTTTCGCGGCTGATACGCCGTATAACCTGATTGGGCGACAACCTCTTCTACAATAATGCCCGCCTCAATCGCCTCGTCAATAAGCTCAAACATCCGATTAAAGGGAAAGCGCTGGGTTCCAACGATAGCAAATATCAAAATAAAGCCCCCCTATACTTCGCATTGGGATAGCTATCCTGCAACGTTTCCCATTGGATAAAGAACTCATCCGAGATTTTGTACATCAACCTTCCGGTTGCGCTGGAGGAATAGATTTTGGCATAACTTTCGATATAGATCAGCTTGGCACCGAAGATTTTACCGATAAGGCAAAAAGGGTAGGTAGCTCCCGCCCCTGTTGTAATGATTACCTTTGGACGCTCACGCAGATATAGAAAGAACGACTTGATAATATTAGCCACAAAGATTAGCAAGAACATCGCATTCTTCCGCTCTTGCTGCATCAAGAAGTATACTTTGCCCTGTGCCGAATCTACTTTTCTGCTTTTGTTCTTCTCGGTAATCAGGAAATAATCATGTTCTTCAACCGCAGGAATAATTTTGGTTAATTCATCAAAATGACCGCCTGTAGAACTGATCAAACAGACCTTCATGTTCTAATCTCCTTTGAAAAGGATACGTCCAGCCCCTGACTTGGAATACACTCCATTGCCCGTAGCATACAACGCGTTTAGGAGGATACAGAATGGAGCAATCAGATGAACCGTGGACAGGGTATTGTCAAAAAAGGAATAGGTCAGGAAACCGATAATCATACCGGCAAAATACAACCGGATCATGCCGCCCAATCGGAAGTAAACAGCCCGGAACACCAGCAGCAGCGATAGAAACAACAGGATGGCTCCGACCAACCCGCCATCGTAATAAAAACGAATGTATTCATTATGCGGAACAACGAATCCAGAAAAGATACTTCCATCATTAGCTACGAGCGTTGAGCCAAGCCCACGTCCAAATATCGGATACTCATTCGCTTTGCCTATAAAATAATTCCAGGCTACATCCCTTCCCGACAAGCCTTTGCTCTCTGACCTCATCTCATAATTGTCCCACTGCGCAATCACCATATAGCCTACGGCCACAATGAACAAAATGAGAGGAATAATGGCACTGACTCTGCCTTTGATGAAGGCTTTCAGTTGATCAAAAAGATAGACCAGAATAATTGGAATAAGCGCAATAAGTGGCCCCCTTGTTCCTGTCTGGACCAGAATGACGAGATGTGTCAAGGTAAGCATGTAATACAGAACAACCTGATGGCCTTGCTTGATCTGAATCAGACAGACGCAGATCGAGATAAAACACAACATGGCCAGATGCGCGGCGATGTTGGCTCCCTGTAACCGGGTTACGCCCGACATCTCCAGGTTAGTAATGGACAATATGCCGGCAAGTTGCAGAATATAACCACCAGCAAGACTGAACAGTGGCAACCATGCGAGTACACGTATAATTCGTTGACTGATCTCTCTTGAAAAATGGGGCATCAGCAATAAAAAAGGAACAATGACTCCCAGAAAGGCCTTGAATGGATCGAGCGGACTAACCTTACTGGGCAGATCCGATAGAAAATAACTCTCCACAAATAAAAAAACAATCGCCAGTGCAGGGTATATCAGATCTTTTCGAATACCAAAGCGTAAAAAAAGAGAGACGACAAAACCAAGAATCGCCAGCTTGTAGAAGGACAGCGAATCCAGTCCTGCCAGATGAATGCTAAATATCTTATCAATGGACAATGAAAAACTTACAATGAGAATCATAAAGATCCAGCTGGGCTGTTTAATATAAACGCCCAGCAGAATCACAGCTAAGAGTGCAACAACCGAGACTAGCGGAAGATAGATTGCTGCGAAGACAATTACCAGCGAAAAAAGAATGATATTAAACGACTTCATATTCAATGCAGCAAGTATACCGGTCTTTTGCATATCTGCTATGCCACCTCAAAGCCAGAATCGTGTTTCAAAACGCATCCTTCGAACCTACCAGCACCTTGAACGTTCTGAAGATAATTTTGATATCCACCATCATGCTGCGCTCACGGGCATACGTCAGATCCAGCTCAACCATTTCTTCAAAACCAACACTATTTCGACCGCTGACTTGCCATAATCCCGTACATCCGGGGATCATCTGCAGACGTTGTCTGTCATAGGAAGTGTAGTTCTTCACTTCTCTTGGCAGAGCCGGTCTGGGTCCAACGAGACTCATCTCTCCTCTGAACACGTTCCACAACTGTGGCAGCTCATCCAGACTGGTTTTCCGAATGAACTTTCCAATCCGGGTAATGCGGGGGTCGTTTTTCATTTTGAACATGTTCCCATTCACTTCATTTTGATCAATCAATTGTTCCAGCAGATCTTCTGCGTTTGTAACCATGGACCTGAATTTGTACATATAAAACTCTTTTCCATTCTGTCCGACCCGTACCTGACGAAAAAAAACAGACCCCTGCGGGGCCTCGATTTTGATCAGTAATCCGATGACGGCAAACAAGGGGCACAAAATGATCAAACCTATGAAAGAACCCAGCAAATCGAGCATTCTTTTCATAAATAGATACACTTTATCCGCATTTTGTCCTGACATCGTTGATGCATTGTACCCCAGACTTGGGTCCATAACAATCTCCGCTTCCTTCGATTGGGGAGATGGACTCATTCAAACTCCCCCCCGGCTGCATGTTCTACTGACTCTTTATCCAGAATCTGTTGCAGAGCTTGCAGCATTGGAATTCTAAGTTCCTGTTTTTGCAGAGCGAAGTCGATGGTTGTCAAAATGAATCCCAGTTTCTCGCCCACGTCATAACGTACTCCCTCGAAATCGTAAGCATACACTCCTTGTGTCTCATTTAAACGCTGAATCGCATCTGTTAATTGAATCTCTCCCCCTTGACCAATCTCCTGTTGCTCCAGATGTTCGAAAATCTCTGGACTCAGTACGTATCTCCCCATAATCGCCAGGTTGGAAGGTGCTGTGCCTTGGGCAGGTTTCTCTACGAACCTGAGAACCTCTGTCAAACGGCCATCCGATTGAAGCGGGTCCACAATGCCGTATCTGTCTGTTTGTTCAGCAAGTACGGTTTGTACGCCAACAATGGAATGTTGAACCTGATCATATTGATCAATCAATTGCTTGGTGCATGGAACTTCCGATACGACGATGTCATCTCCGAGCAACACGGCAAAAGGTTCGTCACCGATAAAGTTACGTGCACACCAGACAGCATGACCAAGTCCTTTGGCCTCTTTTTGTCTTATGTAGTGGATATCCACGTTAGAGGATTTGCGAACCTCTTCAAGCAGGCCCAGCTTCCCTTTTTCCAGCAAGTTATGTTCCAGTTCAAAAGCGTTGTCGAAATGATCTTCAATCGCTCGCTTCCCTTTACCAGTTACGATAATGATGTCTTCAATTCCAGAGGCAATGGCTTCCTCAACGATATACTGTATAGTTGGTTTGTCCACAATAGGGAGCATTTCTTTGGGCATCGCTTTAGTGGCTGGCAAAAAACGTGTACCTAGTCCAGCTGCAGGAATGATTGCTTTTCTCACTTTTTTCATAAATACCACCCTATCCTCTTTTTTTAGTTTGATAAAAGTTGAACCAGGGCATCTAACCCGTCCTCACGTCATACCTTTGACGATTAACGTCTAAGGTTCACTGAACCCACAGCATGACCGAGTGCCTACAGTGATAAAGGTGCAGTAGACATTACCTGTTTAATGAACATATAGAGTTGAACTTTGATTACTCTCCGTAACTCACCGGAACTGTAGCGTTTTTGATATTGTTCAGAATTGCGCCAAGAATTCGTGCATTTACATGCTCGAGGGCAGCCTTGGTCTTCTTCACCAGTTCCTTCTTGACCTTGCCCGAGTTCACGACCAGCAGCACGCCATCACACAGCGAACTCACAATGAGTGCATCCGTTACTGCGAGTACCGGTGGTGTATCAAACATGATGACATCATATTGATCCTCTAACTTCTCAATCAGGTTTTTCATCCGGTTGGAACCGATCATCTCGGAAGGGTTCGGCGGAATTGGGCCAGACGTGAACAGCTGGAGATTATCGATATAGCTCTCTCTAAGCACCTCTTCCACACTGTACTGATTGGACAGCACACTGCTGAGACCGACATGATTGGGTACGGAAAACACTTGGTGCAACGAAGGGTTACGCAGATCCGCATCGATTAGCAGCACTTTCTTGCCTTCCTGGGCATAGGTCACTGCCAGATTGCTAATGGTTGTGGTCTTTCCTTCGCCGGATTCAGCGGAAGCCACCATGATTTTTTTGATATGACTGTCGATTGAGGAGAACTGAATATTGGTCCGTAATTTACGGTATCCCTCCGAGATTTGAGATTTGGAGTTAAAATAGGTCACCAGACTGTTATTTTCATTGGTTAGCCGCGACATATTTGCCATCCCCCACTTTCTGTTGAGATACGTAATTTTTCGTATTTTTCAGATCATCTTTTTTCATTTTGGATATCACCGTAAGCACAGGCAGGCCCAGTTCTTTTTCAAGTTCGGTTTCGGATTTGAATGTGTCATCCAGATAATCCATCAGGAATACGAGTGCAATCGCAAGCACAAGACCTGCGAACAGACTGACAATGATGCTTAATGTGGTTTTCATATTGATTGGAGATGCGTTACTATCCACTTTGGCTTCACTGAGAATAGCCACATTATCAATTTTCATGATTAGGGGGATTTGAGATTGAAATACGCTGGAGATGGCATTAACTGTTTTTGCGGCTTTTTCGTAGGAAGTCCCTTGTACAGTTATGCTCATCACTTGGGACTCGCTTGCTGTAGAGACGGAGGTGCTATTCATGAGCTGGGCTGAGGTTAAGCCCAAGTCTGGATACGTGGTAGCGACTTTATCCATAATGGCAGAAGATTTAATAATTTCTCTGTAAGAGTTAATAAGTTTGATATTGGTTTGAATCATGCTGAAGTCCATCATCGCCTGGCCTTGAACGTTAGAGGTCTGGTTCACGATCAGTTTGGAACTTGCCTCATAGATGGGCTGGGTGAAGAATATGCTTTTGACCCCTGCACCCACACCGGCTATCAAAGCAATTGCAACAATCAACCACAGTTTCTTTTGTAAGAGTCGAAAATATCCTTTCAGTTCCACTTTCATTCCTCCTATACGTTGTGATCTATCCTATGTAACTACCAGATGGACAGTAGCCATTTGCGAGGTTTCCAGCGTTCTGTGACCAGACACGAATTCGATAGAATGTGCGACGCATTTTCTGTTAGCCTCTTCACGGCTTCAGCTCCAAATCGACGCTCGATGGCCCGCTCTCCTTCACTTATGGCAAATGTCCTTTTGCACGTATCATGTGCATCTGATGAAATGAAATGAAACCCGTTTTCTTTGCAAAAATGAAAACACCACTGCCGAACTTTCCGTCCGAAAAGCCCAGTGAAAGATTGAGCTGTGAGCTGACATAGTCCGCCTTGACGCAAGTAATCAGCCAACAACCTTGGCTTCTTCAAAATGACACGATTGCGTTCCGGATGAGCAATAATAGGGGTAATTCCCGCTATTCGTAATTCATGCAGTATCCTGGGGAACTGTGAGGGAATATGACCAAAGGGTAGTTCCAGCAACATGTAACGACTTCCGGCGAGTGTGCAGCACTTTCCTGCATATAAGTCTCCAATCAGGTTGTCATGCACCCTGATTTCCTGTCCGGGACGGATCTCCAGGCGAATGTTGCGTTTGCGAAGTTCTGCATGAAGCAGGTTCACGGCCTGATTGACCACCATCGGTTCATTGTTGTATTGCCCGTTCAGGTGATGCGGAGTAGCAATAATGGAGGTAACTCCTGAGGCTGCCGCCTTCTCAGCCATCGCAACGGACTGCTCCATTCGAACAGGACCATCATCCAGGCCGGATAATATGTGGCAGTGCATTTCAACCATATCCAAACTTCCTGAAATAGTATGAGCCCCCTCGCCCCTTTATTCATTGCGCAAATGCTTTTGGTGTTAAAGAACTAATGCATAACGCTATGAAATATAGTAAAATGGCGTTAAGTACATGTTTTGTTCAGAAAATGTTAAGAATCGACTTGGAATTATATGGTGAAATCAATGTAATGATAGGGTTTCTGCAGAGCCTTCTGCTCTGTAGCCTTTTCATACTGAAAACGGGAAATCGTGGGAAACTGAACTTCAGTAAGCATTGTGTTTAACTGTCCAGTTATATATAGTTTCTGTTCGTGCTGAATATGCAAGTTTGAATGATACATTGTGAGCTCTCCGAAGGGCTGCTTCCATTGCAACCTTGCTTGAAGTCTTACACATACATGATGATCCTCAACATCTAAACCTATGAGCATTTCTGATGATACTGGCAAGTTCAGGTCGCTCAGGAAGGTGATTGCTCGAGTGTCCATTCCAAGTAACAGAACAGGGCGTCTTTTGCGGTCTACCATTTTCCCATGAAACTCCTGAATGTACATATGGACATTTAATTTCATATCAGCCCATTCCTGAATTATTGAATACATGGTTTCATTCCTTTAGAATGGATTAGCATACATGGACTGCCTCCACTTCCTTCTCACAGGTATATGGTTCAGGCAACAGGGAGATACTTAAAATATCCCAAATGATACATTTTGTAACTCCATACGTCCAATTTACGATACAATACGTATCATGTCAAGCGGTATTTGGACATGGTTCTTTTGATTTACGACAATTTGAGATGTCCTTAGACAGACCTATTTACAAATGGAAATGGGTTAAAGGAAACACATGAGGAGTTACTCTTTTGCAGGAAAGCTGCCCTGATCAAACACTTGGCTCAGGATTGTTTCAATATATATTTGATGTCGTTCAGGGGGAAATAGCTTATGAGCTACGGAAATCGCATTGCTGAATTACGGGAACAGCGGGGACTTACTCAAGAAGAACTTGCGAGCTCCATTCATATTACAAGAGCTGCTCTCTCCCACTACGAGAAGAACCGTCGTAAACCGGATTTCGAAGTGTTAACGAGACTTGCTGACATCTTTGAGGTGTCTATTGATTATCTCATAGGACGTACGAAGCAAAGCGATGTCGTGATGGATGAAGACGTACGTGAATTCGTTGATACCTTGGAGTTGTCGGATAAGGAAGTGTTGGAACGCTTCGATCTGATGATTGATGGGAAGTCCTTAACAGAAGAAGAGGCACGTCGTTTTATTGCGTTTGTCCGAATGGAACGCAGCATGGACTAAACCCGAAAAGAGGACCCAGTTCCCGAGAGATGATATCTCTGGCTTCTGGGCTTTTTTTTGTGTCCTGATTCCCTCCACTCCATGCTTGTCTATTGTGTTAAGGACGCTTGTTGTTGACGGAGGATACGAAATGGTTCCAACGCTCCGGGTCGATTCCGCATTGCAGTAAAACTTTCATGATGTCCATCTGGGTTGCTTCGACTTGTTTCCCTGTCGGCCTACGATCGTCCCTGTTTGGATGCTTCATATTCATTCCGCTAACCTCTCTTATCTATATACTTTCCCTGCCCTCCAAAACTAGCCTTATTATACTTGAGAACGTTCCTCGATGTTGTCGTCTCATGACGATAACGTTTTTTGAAGCGGTTCTAATTTTGTCGAAAGCCAAATAGGAGCTATATGGTGCCAGATTGGCAACCCTATAGCTCCTATTATTCTTCATACAACCTATTCATGCACTTCCAGCTTTGAACAAGGAGTTATTAGCCTCCAGCTCTTGCAAGTTCACGCATATTCGCTTCAAACGCTGCAAGCAATGCTGCTTCTCCAGTCAAGCCTGTCGCCTGAACCCGTTCAATCTGCTCAGTCATACGCTTGAAGTCCTTCGGAATAACCCGAACGAACTGGTTCACCGCATCTTGCCAGTTATCCAGAATGCGCTGACCGACAGCACTTCCTGTATTGGTAACATGATGTTGAATCATGCCTCGCAGATCTGCACTTTCGGCTACATCTTCGATCCGCTCCAGAAGAACCATTTCCAGATTACAACGTTTCAGGAATGTGCCTTCCGGATCATACACATAAGCAATACCTCCGGACATCCCTGCTGCAAAGTTACGACCTGTATCGCCCAGTACAACGACACGTCCACCTGTCATATACTCACAACCATGGTCGCCTACACCTTCAACGACGACTTTGGCGCCCGAGTTACGTACAGCAAATCGCTCACCCGCAATACCACGGATATACGCTTCACCGCTTGTTGCTCCGTAGAGAGCCGTGTTACCGATAATGATGTTATCTTCCGCCTCAAACGTTGCTTTCGGAGAAGGCATCACGATGAGTTTACCTCCGGACAGTCCTTTACCTACGTAGTCATTGGAATCCCCTTCAACGGTCAAGGTCATACCTTTAGGTACAAAGGCCCCAAAGCTTTGCCCGGCAGAGCCGACAAACTTGAATTTAACCGTATCTTCAGGCAATCCTGCGAGTCCATATTTGCGTGTGATCTCACTACCCAAAATGGTACCTACTGCACGGTTAACGTTCGTAATTGGAAGCACCGCTTCAACCGGTTGACCGGATTCAATAGCAGACTGTGCCAGTGGCAACAATTGTTGCATATCCAGCGTTTCTTCCAATTGGTGATTCTGATGCTGTGTACGGTAACGTGCAGAGCCTTCCGGCATTTCAGGCACGTGCAGCAACACAGACAGATCCACACCTTTTTTCTTCCAGTGATCTACGGCTTCTATCGTTTCGAGGCAATCTGTACGTCCGACCATCTCCTGAATTGTACGGAAACCAAGATCAGCCATGATCTCACGCACATCTTCAGCAACAAATCGCATGAAGTTAACCACATGAGCAGGATCACCCATATAATTTTTACGCAATTCCGGATTCTGTGTCGCTACACCAACCGGACAGGTATCCATTTGACAGACACGCATCATGATACAGCCAAGTGCAACGAGCGGTGCTGTAGAGAAACCATACTCTTCAGCTCCAAGCAAGGCTGCAATCACCAAGTCACGGCCGTTAAGCATTTTGCCGTCTGTTTCGAGGACGACACGGTCACGCAGATTGTTCAGCATCAACGTTTGATGTGTCTCTGCAAGACCTAGTTCCCAAGGCATACCTGCGTGGCGAATCGAACCTTGTGGTGATGCACCTGTACCACCGTCATAACCGCTGACGAGGATAATATCGGCACGGCCTTTGGCTACACCAGCTGCGATGGTACCCACGCCCACTTCTGATACAAGCTTCACGTTAATCTCAGCACGCGGGTTGGCATTTTTCAAGTCATAGATCAACTCTGCCAGATCCTCAATCGAGTAGATATCGTGATGCGGTGGTGGCGAGATCAGACCTACACCCGGTGTTGAACCACGGACTTCAGCAACCCAAGGGTACACTTTACGTCCTGGCAGCTGCCCGCCTTCACCCGGTTTAGCTCCCTGTGCCATTTTGATCTGAATCTCGTCGGCATTAACCAAATAGTTCGATGTCACACCGAAACGTCCGGATGCTACCTGTTTAATCGCACTGCGACGGGAATCCCCGTTGCTATCTTTAATGAAGCGAGCCGGATCTTCTCCACCTTCACCGGTATTGGATTTACCTCCAACACGGTTCATAGCGATGGCAAGATCTTCATGCGCCTCCTTACTGATCGAACCGAAGGACATTGCACCTGTTTTGAAACGACGCATGATATCTTCTACGGATTCAACTTCTTCGAGTGGAATGGAAGCTCCCACCGGTTTCAGTTTCAGCATGGAGCGAATGGTCAACAGTTGATCATTCTCACCTTGCACAAGTTTGGAATATTTTTTATACAGCTTGTAATCCCCAGTACGTACTGCGTGTTGCAGGGTATGAATGGTTTGCGGATTGAACAGATGCTCTTCTCCGTCGTTACGCCATTGATAATCGCCACCGGAATCCAATACTTTATCGTTACCGTCTTTTTCCGTAAAGGCACGGTTATGATGTGTCAGCGCTTCGGCTGCCACTTCTTCCAACCCAATTCCGCCGATACGGGAAGGTGTCCAGGTAAAGTAACGGTCAACGAAATCTGATTTCAGACCTACCGCTTCAAAGATTTGAGCTCCGCGATACGATTGAATCGTAGAAATCCCCATTTTGGACAACACTTTAGTAACACCTTTGGTAGCTGCCTTAATGTAATTTTTCACTGCTTTCTCATGCGAGATACCCCGCAGCAACCCTTGTTGAATCATGTCATCCAGCGTTTCAAAAGCCAGATAAGGGTTCACGGCACTTACACCGTATCCGAGCAACAACGCGTAGTGGTGAATATCACGCGGTTCTGCCGATTCGAGCATAATGCTGACTTTTGTTCTGGTTCCCTGACGAATCAGATGGTGATGCAGACCTGCTACAGCAAGCAATGCAGGAATGGCAGCATTCTCTGCGTCCACACCGCGGTCTGACAGAATCAGAATGTTATGACCTTTGTCGATGACACGATCCGCAGCTTCGAAGAGCAAATCCATCGCTTTGCGAAGTCCTTCTGCTCCTTCGGCAGCGGTGAAGAAGATTGGAATCGTCATGGAGCGGAAGCCTGGGCGACGCACATGGCGAATCTTCGCAAAGTCTTCATTGGACAATACCGGTGTATCGAGACGGATCTGGCGACAGCTCTCCGGTTCAGGGTTCAGCAAGTTGCGTTCAGGACCAATGGTTGTTGCCGTAGACGTTACAATCTCTTCACGGATTGCATCGATTGGCGGATTGGTTACCTGGGCGAACATCTGTTTAAAATAATTGTACAGGCGCTGCGGACGATCCGACAGCACAGCCAGTGGTGCATCATAACCCATCGAACCCGTAGCTTCCATACCTGTTGTTGCCATGGGCTCCAGGATTTTACGCAGTTCTTCAAATGTATAACCATATGCCAGCTGAAGCTGGGTCACGTTATCATGTTTTGGATCAGGAAGTTCCGGGGCTTCCGGCAGCTCACTCAGATCCATCAAATGCTCATCAAGCCAATCCTGATACGGATTCTCGGCTGCAATGATTGCTTTAACTTCCTCATCGGAGATAATGCGGCCTTCTTGCGTGTCCACAAGCAACATCCGACCTGGACGCAGACGATCCTTGTAGAGGATCTCTTCCGGCGCGATATCAAGTACCCCAACTTCAGAGGACAGGATAATGCGGTCATCCTTGGTTACATAATAACGAGCTGGACGCAAACCGTTACGGTCAAGTGTTGCACCAATTTGCAAACCATCTGTGAAGGCCATTGCTGCTGGTCCATCCCAAGGCTCCATCATCGTGCTGTGATATTCATAAAATGCTTTTTTGGCAGGGTCCATTCCCTCATCCGTGCTCCAAGGTTCAGGAACCATCATCATGGCCACGTGTGGCAGGGAACGTCCACTCAGATACAAGAACTCCAGTGTGTTATCAAACATGGCTGTATCCGAACCGTCCGGATTGATGACCGGTTTTACTTTGGCGATGTCGTTACCGAACAACTCACTCTCGAACAAGGACTGTCTAGCATGCATCCAGTTCACGTTACCACGCATCGTGTTGATCTCACCGTTGTGGATCATGAAGCGATACGGGTGGGCACGTTCCCAGCTTGGGAAGGTGTTTGTGCTGAAACGGGAATGCACAAGTGCAATAGCCGATTCAACGAGATCTTGCTGCAGATCCAGATAGAACTCTCCAACTTGCTCCGTTGTCAGCATGCCTTTATATACAATTTTGCGACAAGACAAGCTAGGAAGGTAGAATGAACCGCCTTCTGCTTCATCTGCCGAATAACGAATAGCCAGCTCAGCGCGTCTGCGAATAACATACAGCTTACGCTCGAATCCAAGCTCATCCTTCACATCTGCGGATCTTCCAATGAACACCTGACGTACATAAGGTTTCGCTGCAAGTGCAGAACGGCCAAGCATTTCATCAAAAGTAGGAACATCCCGGAAACCCAGGAACGTCTGTCCTTCTTCTTCAATAATCTTCTTGAGGCTCTCTTCATGCGCACCACGGATGGCAGGGTCTTGGGAAAGGAACAACATCCCTACGCCATAGAAGCCCTGTTCAGGCAATGCAAAACCAAGACGTTCTGCTTCCTGTGCAAAATAGCGATGTGGAATCTGAATCAGGATACCTGCTCCGTCACCGGAATTCGGTTCACTTCCCTGTCCTCCACGGTGTTCCATGTTACTGAGCATCGTCAGTGCCTGACTAACGATATCGTGTGAAGGTACTCCTTTGATGTTGGCAACAAAACCCATTCCGCATGCGTCTTTTTCGAACTGCGGGTCATACAGACCCTGTTTTGGAGGTAATCCGATGTGTCTCATGGAACGCAACCTTTCTATAATGAAGTATTTCGGAAAGATCAAGAACATAGGCAACAGGCAACAATGAAACGGGAGGAGCTGGCCTTTCGCTTGCGATAGAGCCTGCTAGATAGAAGAGGTGACAGCATGAGACTGTCAAAATTAATGCCTGCTATTGGGCAGAAGCCATTAAATGAGATGAGCTGATCCGGACGATCCGGCAAACATCATGTATAAATCAACACGCAGCCGCTGGCACGGCTACTGAAATGGAGCGACGTTTTTTTGATATAGTTCTATTATTTTAACACCGACCTAACATCAGCGCAATTTAAACTTTTTAATACCTCTGATAAGAAATGTTTTGCAGTACAGCTTTACAGTAATGACGTTTAAATTCATCTCTTTTTCGAATAATTATACACTTTTTATGCCAGAGTACAACTGAATTAAATTGCTGACAGAAGAAAATCGTACCATGTGCAGCCTGCGTTTATCCATAATTCCACCAAATTTTCACTGCTTAAGCCAGCGAAACTTTACTTCTCTATGCATTTGTATACAAAATAGCCTGCAACCCCTTTTTGGGGTCACAGGCTATTTGCACTATTTGACTACTATATTGCATAATTTCACTACAAGAAAATAAAGTTTTTTTCAAAAATCTGTCCCTGCTGAGGATCAGGTTCGACTTATGCCGTCACAACTTGACCAGAATCAGCCTGTTCGACTTCTTTTTTCGGACGTCTGCCATTCCAGAGGAAGTAGGCCAGCGTCAACACGATGGATACACCGGCATAGATACTTAGAATTTCCGCCTGATGCCACATCACATCCAGATTGCCACTCGAGACAACGGCTTTGAAGCCCATAATGCTGTGTGTCATTGGTAACCAAGGACTAAACGCCTGAAGCCACGATGGAATCAGTTCTACCGGGAAAGTACCTGCACTAGCCGCAAGTTGGAAGACCAGCAGCAGAATGACAACATAACGTCCAGGCAGATCCAGCCAAGTCACAAGTGCCTGAACGATCAACATGAAGGTCAGCCCCGTGACAATGGTAAACAGATAGAACAGCCCTACGCTGTGCGTCTCCAGTCCAAGACCATATAACATGAAGCTTGCCACGATAACCGATTGGAAAATACTTACGGAGCCAAATACCAGTGTCCGGCTGACAAAACGATTCCAGCCTGTTGCACCAGGTACAGACGTTTCCCGCATTTTCAATACAATCGTGGAAATTAACGATCCCACAAACAGACCGATCGACAGGAAGAACGGTGTCAATCCTGTACCATAATTGCTTACGTTCTCTGCTGTGTTCTCCGAGGAGTTTACCGGTTCAGCGAACATGTTCACTACGTCATCCGTTTTCTTAACTTCGGATGTTTTCTGCGCGGCATCATTCAGCTTGGTTGCCAGTTCACTTGAGCCATCTTTTAGCTCGGTAAGACCGTCAGCCAGTTTGCCCGCGCCTTCACCCAGTTGCTTGGAGCCATCGGTTAGTGAATGAACGCCACCACTTAGTTTACCTACCCCCGTTTGCAAAGCTGTTGTCCCTGAGCCCAGTTGCTTGGCACCATCCGCAAGCAATGTACCGCCACTTGCAGCATCACCCAGTTTGCCGCTGAATTGCTTCAGACCATCGGAGAGCTGTGCTCCTCCTTGACTAAGCTGTCCGGCACCAGCCAATAATTGCTGCTGACCATCCACCAGCTGGTTCGCACCAGCCAGAAGTTGCTGCTGACCTCCATGAAGCTCGGCTGCACCCGCAGCCAGCTGCTGGTTACCCTGATGCAGCTGATCTGCACCCTGTGCCAGCTTCTGCTCGCTCTCATGCAACTGTGCACTACCATCGGCAACAGCTTCACTCGCCGCAAGCAGTTTCTGTACATCCGCATTTTCGGCCAGTTCCGGGTTCGATTCAGCAAGCTGCTTCAATCCGGCAGCTACGCCTTGTGCGCCATCAGCAACCTTACTGCTGCCATCTACGGCCGCTTGCAAGCCTGTTGCCAAAGTACCGCTGCCTTGAACGGCACTTTGCAGACCATCCGCCAGCTTCGCACTGCCCTGTTCTGACGATTTCAGGCCAGCCTGCAACTTACTTGTGCCATCCAGTGAAGACTGGAGTCCGGTTTCCAACTTGGCGCTGCCATCCTTCAACTGATCTGCTCCGCTCTGAAGCTGGCTCGAAGCGGCTGCCTGAAGCTGTTGCAGACCGGATACAAGATTTGATGTTCCACTTTCAAGCTTGGTTGCTCCTGTGTGCAGCGCGTTAACACCATCACTTAATGGAGAAAGTCCTTCCTGAAGTTCAAGCGTTCCTGATGCAAGCTTCGCCAGGTTATCCTTAAGCTTAACAGCACCATCATCCAGTTTGCCTGCGCCGGTATTCAGTTCACCTGCCCCATCACCTGCCTCAGCCAAGCCATCCGATACTTCGGAGAACTTGTCGAGCAATGTTTCTGCATAAGATTCCGTTACTTTGGCTGAGACTTTTGCTTTCAGGTCCTTAATAGCGGTCTTACCAATCTGTGCACCAACAAAGCTGTAATTGCCATTCGGTTCATAGATCAGCTCAGCCGGCTCCGGCTTGTCATTGAGCAATGTTGTTGCTTGGGATGAGAAGTTCTCTGGAATCGTAATTTGCATATAATATTTGTCATTACTCATGCCTTCTTTAGCTTGACTGGCACTGACAAAATCCCATTTGAAATCGGCATTTTTCTTCAGCTCATCCACCAGATCACTACCCACATGGAGGGTTTTCCCCTCCAGCTCAGCGCCTTTGTCCAGATTGACAACGGCAACCGGCATCTCATCCACATGACCATACGGGTCCCAATAGGCTGCCAGATAAATGCCACTATACAGGATCGGTATAAACATAATTGCAATAACAGGGATCAACACCTTCGGGTTTCTCACGGCCGATCCCACATCCTTGAAAAACACGGATAAAGATTTCATGTCATTTTCTCCCCTTAATCTCTCTGCTCTATGAGCAGGAATAACCATAATGAAATACAATGTTTCATTCCAGAAAACATACTGAAACACGAACTGACCACTTTCCTCAAATGGTCACTTTAGGGCAAAAAAACAACCTGTCTTCCGACAAGCCTCCCTGCTTGATACGCGTAAAAATCCTTGTATTATAGTAGATTAAATTCGGATTACGTTACAGCAGCAATTCCTTCCATTAAGAAAAGGCGAAAGTAAGTCTTGATTTCCTCTTTGCTCAGCGGTTGATGTTGTTTGCTCCAGTCTGAGGTGAGTGCAATATACAGGCGAATCATCATAAATGCGACGACTTGCGGATCACAATCTCGAATCTCTCCATTGTCTTTCGCTTTCTCAAGCTCCTTAGCCAGAAAATCGGAGATTACTTTCTCCACCTTGTCCAATCCTTCCTTGGCCTGCAGCGTTCCAAAGTCCTTCAGCTCCTGAGATAACTTAACGAGCAGATCGTGATCACGACGAAACTCTAACAATGCATCCAGTACCCGAAACAGATTATCGAAAAATGCACTTTCCTGATGTACTTCACGATGTGCGATGTTCTTCATTTCCTGAATCACTTCTACCAAAATCTGATCAAACAATTGTTCCTTATTGGTGAAAAACGTATAGATCGTTCCTTTGCCAACGTTCGCAATCTTGGCGACCTGATCCATCGTCGTTGCTTTGTATCCAAACATGGCAAACGACTGGGCTGCTGCATGAATAACCTGCTGTCTCCTGTCAATCGGAGCCATCGTATCCCTCCTTTAATTACATTCATTGTTTCATCGGTCTACATAAATGACCAAAAATACAATTCGGTCATTCGGTCAAAATATACAATACCACCTTAGAAATAAGATTGCAACCTTAACATTTTAAAAATTGGGTTAATATTTTTTAACCTAAATGCAGTGGAAACTCCTTCTGTCGTCGTCTATAGTGTAAGATGACTCAAACAATACGTATATAAATGAAGTTAGGTTGTCTCATTGTAAGATATATGGTGTAAATATTCATAGAAGAAACATGATTTTGCGCTTCAATGTATATTCATGTAGTAACGCATTCCATAGCTAAATAAACAATGAATATCTTCATTTTGAATTAAAACTTATGAATAAAGGTGAACTCATGCGAAAACCAAGAGTGCTCTTATTATCGGAAGGTTTCGGTACCGGTCACACTCAGGCCGCTCATGCGCTGGCACATGGCATCAAAAAAGTCAGTCCACATGTTCACAGTCGTGTCATTGAACTAGGCAAATTTTTGAACCCAACGGTAGCTCCACTAATTTTCTCTGCATATCGAAAGACACTATCGGTTCAACCCAAACTGGTCAGCCTGTTGTACCGCACACAGTACAACAAATCATTAAATGGTTTTACCAAGCTGGCGTTGCACCGGATTTTCTATACACAGACGGCACAGGTCGTATCCCAACTGAAACCGGATGCGGTGATCTGTACCCATCCTTTTCCGAATGCAGTGATCTCCCGGCTCAAACGCCAGGGTCTGAATATCCCGCTCTATACCGTCGTGACCGATTATGACGTGCACGGAACATGGATTAATCCGGAAGTGAACAAATATCTGGTCTCTACCCCTCAGGTCAAAGCATTGCTTGAGATCCGGGGTGTTGATCCCTCCCATATTCAGATCACGGGAATCCCTGTTCATCCAGACTTCTGGGAAGCGGGCGACAAAGTAAAGCTGCGGCAAGAGATGGGGCTTCAGAACATGCCTACCGCGCTGCTTATGGGTGGAGGCTGGGGACTTTCTTTTGATGAGGATCATATGAAAGCTCTCACGTCCTGGGCAGATCGTGTTCAATTGGTGTTTTGTCTTGGTAGCAACGAGAAAATGATTACAAAAATGAAGGAGATGCCTTGCTTCCAGCACCCTAATATTCGTATTCTGGGATATACCCGTGAAGTTAGCAAACTGATGGATGTATCCGATGTGCTAATCACGAAGCCTGGTGGCATGACATGTACCGAAGCGTTGGCTAAGCGGTTACCCATGCTGTTCATTCCTCCGCTGGCGGGTCAAGAGGAAGAGAACTGTGAATACTTTGTACAAGCCGGATACGGCCAGGTCATCCACTCTGCCGATGTGATTACCAAACGTTTCAGCGAGCTTTGTGAACAGGCATCCACTCAAGCTGAAAGCCCGCTGAACGTAGCACATATTACCGGCAGCCGTTCAACCTATGATCCAACGTGTTGCGCCCAAGCTGTTCATGATTTATTATTCCCGACGACAGCCGAAGTTACGAAAACACCCGTAGAGCGATTCTCAGCCGGAATTGCTGCCACGTCCTTGTCAGGTACCAGAATCCCATTCTAACGTCTCTATGGACCTATAGAACAGCTCTCATGAGGTGTTATAGAGGACAAGGCAAGTGCTCACGATATACAAAGAAGGTTCCCTTCCGAATTATTGGAAGGGAACCTTCTTTTATTTTCATTGATTTCGACCGTATGATTTGGCAGAAAAAAGGGTAATTTAAAGTATAACCATATTTTAAATAACGAAATAAAACTACGATTCAGGCTTTTTGAAGGGTCGTGTGATGCACACATAGTTAACTACCCTGCCTGTTTGCAGAATTTACAGGTCGATTACTTGTAAAAAGTATGATGACCGATCGTTTTTACTTTTTTCTGCGAGCGGGCAACTGTCAGATCGTCAGCAAGCGTCAATGATAAGAAATAATACGTATCATCGGCAACTTCCTTCTTCCCGTTCAACGCAGCATTCACTGCTTTGATGCTGTCCTCGTTGGGAACCACACGTTTCATACGTCCGTTCGCTACAGGACTAAACTGGGATTTCTGATAGATGACCTTGTAAATGGTATCGGGAAAATTGGCTGACCGCAGCCGGTTTAAGACAACATTGGCAACTGCCACTTTGCCTTCGTACGGTTCACCTTCTGCTTCTGCCATGACGATTTTTTGCAGCAGATGCAGTTCTTTATCGGACACACTGTATGACCAGGTTGCGAGTTTCGAGTCTTCCTGGTTCAGAAGTTTGGTCCGTGTAAAGTATAGTTTTTGGGGGGGAGTTGTTACAGCAGCGACTTCTTTGGCACGTTTCACTTTGGCCAATTTCAGTGCAGCTTCTTTTTTGGCTTTGGCCGCAGCTACCGCTCTAGCTTTGTTCTTGGCCTTGGCTTCTTGCAGTTCCTGCTCTTCCTGAGCAGTGGTAAGCCAGTTCTTCGCTGGCAAAGATTCAGTCCACGCTACGGTTTGGGCAGACAGATTAGAAGACAGACTTGTCCCATCTTCCATCATGCGCCTCTCTTCTTGCGTAGATGGTTGGTTATTTTGCACAGAAGCCGCAAGTTCAGTCATCTGTTTACTATCACTAGCTTCATTCCACTTCCCCGTCGCCTGAACGACATTTACCCCCACTATACATACAAGCAGCACTGATAACATCGGTGCTACCCAACGATTCTTGCTTATAATGTTCATTCGAAGATTCCTCCTGTCGAAACAATTCCCTTATCTAAGTAACCCAAAAAAAAAGAATTTGAATAACGATGGCTAATATTACATAGGGATAAACGTAATGTCAATGTGATTTTATGGCATAAAAATGATTATCAGGAAAAAATGAACGTATCCACGACCTCATACATTGGCGCTTGCCCCAGCCTTGTCACATAAAGTACAATGTCCTCCACCATCCATGAATTAGCACCTGTGGAATGTTCCGGAAGCACTCCAGATATCCCTTTATTTTCATTACCTGGAAGCTGTCCCAGATATTTTCTGGCAATGGTAATGTGGGGAGCATAAGGTCTTAATTCAGCTTCATACCCAAGGGGTGAAGTCGCCTGCACGACTTGTTTTTGCAATGAAAACAAGTGCTCTATCTCTCCGCTAACACCTTTCCAGAGCACCTTGGGTGCTTCTTCAAGTCCAAATGTGCCCCAGTCGGAAAGCTGAAGCTCAAATGGCTGAAATCCGTTAGCTGCTGAGCGCAATGCTTTTCGCAGGTGCCCGATGTCACTAACTAACGTATCCCCCAGAAATTGCAAGGTTATATGATAATCTCTATGATCTGTCCATTTACGAAAATCCAGCTTGTTCTGTACAAGCCTTGCGTCCATCTGAAGAGACTGCTGAACAGCAACAGGAAGACGAATGGCTACAAACAATCTTTCCCGTCGGGATGAATGATCCTGATGTGATTGGTTATTCATTGCATACACCTCTCTAAAGTTCGCTCTATTATTTCATAACTATACATATCGTTTCAAGTTGGGTAAGTATAGAGTGACACAAAGTTAACCATTTGCAAATAAGGCTAGATTCCTGCATTTCCCACCTTAATGCACATCCAACACCAAATCTGATACACTTTAATTATCAAACTCATCAAACTATTTATCTCAGGAGGACCACACATTATGGGTAAAATTGTATGTTTTCCATCCCTATCCGAGGAACAGCAACAACGCATTCAGAATGCTGCACCAGGATACACCCTGAAATTCGGAAAAGCCAAGGAATTGGACCCCGCTGAGTTGAAAGAAGCTGAGATCATTCTCGGCTGGTCCCCACTCGTCACAGAACATGCCTTGAAAGAGGACACCCTGTTGAAGTGGGTTCAGGTCTGGTCTGCTGGTGTGGACAATCTGCCCTTCGCAGATTTGCAACAAAAGAACGTTCAGGTCACCAGTGCAAATGGAGTTCACGCGATTCCAATCACCGAGATTATTCTTGGTATGATGTTGTCCCACAGTCGCTGGCTGAGACAAGCCATGTTGTATCAACAGCAGTCCGAATGGAAGGCTCCCGCCAAACCACTGCCAGAACTGCACGGGAAAACAGCGGTCATCGTAGGAGTAGGTGAGATCGGAACCGAAACAGCCCGCATTCTCAAAGCACTCGGCATGCGCACGATCGGAGTTCGCCGCTCAGGTAAGGAAGTCCCCAATGTGGATCAAATGTACGACATGACCGGTTTACATGAAGCCTTGAGCCAGGGCGATTATGTAATCAACATTTTACCGCTAACCGATGAAACCAAACATATATATGATCAAACTGCATTTGAGCAGTTCCGATCCGGTGCCTGCTTCATCAATGTGGGCCGTGGCCCCAGTGTGAAAACGGAAGCCTTGCTGAATGCACTCCAAAACGGCCAAGTTGCCTTCGCCGCACTGGACGTGTTCGAAGAAGAACCTCTTCCTGCAGACCACCCGCTATGGGGCATGGATAACGTGTTAATTACGCCTCATATCGCAGGAAGTACAGAGCAATACGCGGATCGAGCAGTCGATATTTTCGTCAAAAATCTGGAAGCTTATGTTGCTGGTAAGACACTGCCGCTTAACCTGGTGGATTATAGTCATAAATATTAACACAAACACCCGTTCCCATGCAATATTGTGCAAATCAGATCAACGATATCAATTGAACTAAACAATATTTACACTTACAACTCCGATGACAGAACAACCTTCCGATCACTGTTATTCCCAGATTTTTTTGACTCACTTTTAGAAAAGTGAAAATCTGTGAATAAAGGCGAAGAGTATGCTTACGATGCAGCTTTCTTGCAGAAAGCTTTTAGCTCCGCTTCTTCTGGTTATTTCTATCCTCTACGTTTCTCGTGTAAATCGTTAGTTCAAGTAAAATGTACACAGTAAAAAAACTCTACCTCTGGAAATTTCCTTAGAGGTAGAGTTTTGTTTTTTTTATACTTACACACACAACCAAATATGACGTATAAACGTGCCTTTTTGTACTGTTCGGTACTCTTTTACCGTCCATCCCGCTTCCAGCAAGTGCTCTTCTACCCACTCTGTGGAAACAATCACTGCCCGTTTTGCCAATCTGCGCAAACTCTCCAGCATGGCTCGTTGCTCAGCATCCGGAAGTACAGAGCAGAGATTATAGGGCATGTCCAGAATTGCTGCATCATACAAATCTTGCAGTTCATTCATATCCCCTAGTGTAATTCGATCCGAATCATATCCATAATGCGGCAGATTGATACGTGCACCTCGGACAGCCAGAGGATTGAGATCGTTACCTTTTGCATCCATTCCCATGGATAAAGCCTCAATGACAACGGTTCCCATACCGCAGCATGGATCAAGCAACCGATGGTTTTCCACTCTCGGAACAGCAATATTAACCAGCGCTCTCGCAAGCGTGATGCCAAATCCAGTGGAGTAATTTTGCGGCTTCTGCCGATGAATCTGCCATGATCGATCCGCTTCTGTCCACTGGCCCAAGATCCATTTTTCTCCTGTTCGGATTAGGCCGAAAGTCACCTTAGGTTGTTTCATCTGTGCCTTACCTTTAATGCACATGCCAACTTCTTTTTCCAGTTGGCGAGACTGAGCATAATCAGGGGCATAATCCCCTTCTTTCAGACAAACTACCTTAAATGTCTCTTCTGGCAACAGATGAATATCTCTGGCAAGCGGAAGCAGATCAGTCACGCTGCCCCCTTCGCCGATCACGTCAAGTCTGCCGTGGATAAAAGGACTGCGTCCAGGTGGAATACATCGTTCAGACCACACATACGACCCCTTATCCATACGGATCTCCGAACTCGGTTCAAGCAGCGTATTCAGCTCCAGCATGCATAATTCTTGCTCGTTCTCGTGGCAAGCAAAGGTATAGAGGTGTTTCCCAGAAGTAGCGTAAATACCGAGTGTTTCATCAGGCAAAATCCCCCTCTCCTTCCTTCATTAATCATGTTTCTTCTATATAAATAGTAAGCTCATTGAAGACATATCAAATACGACTCATACGTTTGCTTCAGGTAGTCATTGTATACAATGTTAGGCCCCTACACAACAATCCATTTCCTTGCACGTATCTATTTGGAAAGAAAAAAATAAGGTGTTCCCATTGTTGAGGAACGCCTTACTTTATTTAAAGATTCTCACCAATCTCCGCCTGCGTGATTCCAGCTTCTTCTATTATAAGAAGAAGGTTATATTTTTAATTTTTCAATGGATGCAAGCAAATCTTCCGATAATTCTTTCAGACTTTGAATGTTGCCGCTAATCGTTTCCATGGAACTGACCTGCTCTTCCGCCGATGCAGAAACTTCTTCCACACTCGCTGCCGATTGTTCCGAAACAGCGGAAATCTGCTGACTGAAATCATTCATTCGTCCGCTTGCTTCCTGCATGCCTGCGAGACCATCTGTCATCGTGCTGATGACACCAACCATGCCTTCCACCGATTCATTAATTGTGCGGAATAGTTGACCTGAAGCAAGAACATGTTCCTGACCCAGTTCGGTCTCCTGAACACCCGTACGTAATTCCGCAACCACACCTTGTGACTCCTGCTGAATATCCTCAGTTATCACCGTGATCTCTTCGACCGAAGCCTGCACAGCCTCAGATAACTTCCTCACTTCTGATGCCACTACAGCAAATCCGCGTCCACTCTCTCCCGCACGCGCTGCCTCAATGGAGGCATTCAATGCCAGCAGATTGGTTTGGCGTGCAATGTCATGAATGACCTGAACCAGTTTGGAAATATCTTCATTTTTACGATTCAATCGTTCCATCTTGTTCATGGAAGCAGAGACCGAACCGGAAATCTGTTGCATCTGCTGTACTGATTGTTCCATCGCCTTGCGGCCATTCAACCCTTGCTCCAGTACAAGGTCGGACATGACGCGCAGCTGGCTGCCTTGTTCCGTATGATTCTGAATGTGATCATTCAAAGCTTCGACCGCACGAGCTGATTCCACAGCTGTCTCTGTCTGGCTCTCTGCGGCCTTGGCTGACTCTTCCATGGTCACCGCAATTTGGCGACTACCAATCTTCACCTCTTCGGAGGATATTGCCAGTTCCCCACTTTGCAGATTAACAGCTTCCGCAATTCGTCTGACACTCAGCACCATGGAGGTCAGGTTACCTTTCATGTCATTCACCGCTTTGGCCAGAACACCAACTTCGTCCTCATGTTTGGTATGTATGTCCTGAACATTTAATTGGCCTTCTGCAATCAGTTTCACCGCACTAATGAC
This sequence comes from Paenibacillus amylolyticus, assembly GCF_050990605.1. Lineage (GTDB taxonomy): Bacteria > Bacillota > Bacilli > Paenibacillales > Paenibacillaceae > Paenibacillus > Paenibacillus amylolyticus_H. The sequence continues at coordinate 1,287,243 of NZ_CP158832.1, read as the reverse complement.
ACGTAACAGTGGTTTTACGACCTGTGAACGAATAATCGGAATGCTGATCGCTGTAATGACAATCATGATAAGAACACCAATAATGATGATTAATCTACCATCCTGCACCGATCTGATTGTTTGAGCCGCCGCAAGATTGGACTGTTCCTGATTGTATTCCACGAGATAATTGAGGTCAACTTGCATGTTGTCAAAGGAATCAGCACCTTTATCAGATACTTCCTTCGCCAGCTGTGTCTGACCCTCATCACTCAGCTTGATCGATTGCGTATTAATCTTGAGATACGTTTCCCATTTGTTCTTGAACGCAGTCCAGTGTTCGAGCTCATCCGCAGACTTCTCCTGCTGATCATAGATTGTAATCGCCTGCGATGTTTCACGAATATACTTGGTTCGCTCTTCTGACAAGAATGGCTTGTCTGTTTCATCCGCATCAAAGTGTCGATAACTTAGTGACAGGACATGCTCTGTGGTATAGTTTAACCGGTTAATTTGCTGGATTGATGGCATCCAATTGTTCGTGATTTCATTGGTGTTGGATTCAATTGAATTCATCCGGGTGACAATCGTGACACTCAAAACAATTAAACAGAGGATTAACAAGTAGAACGCGATGCTGATACGCAGACCGATACTCTTGATCTTGAATCTGCTGAACATATGATTTCCCCCTTGACCTCTTCGGTCATCCCGAATTCAGGTGCTTTTGTCATGGTTTTCCCCTTCTTTTGACCTCTTGTCAAAGAACTTATCTATATTATATCGATAGGAAAATAGACGTAAAGTATTATAACATTATTTTGTTATTAAGAAGCTTAATTTAGTAAAATCTTGTTGGATTTTGGCACATTCTAAAATAAAAAGCTGCAGCATACGGTCAAATCCCGATCTGCAGCTCTCCGCTTTATTCTAATTTTAACGGGTGTGCATCATAAAGTGCTTCGCCTACTTTAAGATTGCTCTGTCTCTAGCTCAGCCAGCAATCGATATGAATTCAGCCTGCGCTCATAATCCGGTCCTGGCGTAACCAGAAGCAACCGCTCCGTATCCAGCCTGCGACTCACCTGTTGCAATCGAGCCCATACCTGCTCAGCTGTACCTGCGTAGTGCCGCACCGATTCATTATGATCAATAACGGCTGCATCATTCGTGTTAGAGACAGCAATACCACTTGAATTCAGCTCGGTTGAACGTTCTTTCCCCTCCAGCTTGCGTCTCTCCGCCATGTCACGACTCCAGTCCAAAGCATCACTCTCTGACTCGGCACACAATACGCTGACTGCCACCATAACCTCAGGCTTCTTCATCGTTGCACTGGGAATAAATCCTTCTCGGTATCGCCTTACAGCCTCTGTACCATCGGCATCACTCATGAATTGACCAAAGACATATCCCATGCCAAACCGTGCCGCAAATTCTGCACTCTTCACGTTAGTTCCCAACATCCAGAGCGATAACGGAAGCTTGGGAATCGGACGAGCCGTGACGGGATGATCCTCGTACATGTAGCGGTCTTCGAGCAGTTCTGTAAGTGCTGCGAGCGATTCGGGCAGCTTGAACACATGCTGCAAGTAATTGCCACTGAGTGCCATCGTGGCATGAGGCCCACCACCAGGAGCACGTCCAAGCCCAAGCTCAATGCGCCCCGGATAGAGCGCAGCCAGCAGACGGAACGACTCTGCAACCTTGAGCGGACTGTAATGGGGCAACAAAACCGCACCAGAGCCAAGTTTTATCGTTGTTGTCCTTGCTCCGATGTGCGATAACAGTACTTCGGGAGAGGCCGATGCCAGTTCAGCCATATCATGATGCTCTGACGTCCAGTAACGGACGTATCCCCAAGCCTCGGCATGTTGCGCAAGTGTCACCGATTGTTGAAGTGCCTGTTCCGCTGTGGCATCGTTTAACCTGGGCACAAGGTCAAGTACGCCCAGACTGAACGTCTCACTCATTCGCTTAGCCACGCGTCTCATCTCCCTTTATATCGGTTAACTTTAATCCAGATCGTAGATGGAACCCACCTTCAGCCCGTAGAGTTCATTGTATATTTTCTCGGCAAATGCATCCGTCATTCCTGCAATATAATCAATCACCATGTGTTCCCAAGTCCAGATCGGCTGGGCTTTGGCCTGATCCTTCTCATACCGCTGCAGCCAGTCGGATGGAATAATAGATTTGGATGTTTCCGGATCGAGGAATGCATCCCATAATCGCTTAATCATCCACTCACTGCGCTTCTGTAGCCGTTGTACGCGTAGATCACGAATCATGGTCACCCAGGCAAAACTCTTGAGCACACTCACCGTACGCAGCATATCAAGGTCTTCAGCCCCATCACGGACAAAAGTTACCTTCTTCCAGTCTCCGTCGTCAATCACGCCCAGGCTGCCTACAAAAAAGCTCACCCAGTAGGCTTTCACTTCACGACGGGTACGTGAGTAATCATGCTCACAGAACGGCATCTTTTCATTCCAGATGCGCAGGAACGAATCGAGAACCTCTTCTACCTTTTGCCCAATCGCTTCTCGGGTCCATCCGTTCCAGAACAGATCCTCCAGCGTTGTAATCTTATCCACAATCAGTCGATTCACATGCGGATCTTGCAGGAAATGCTCATGTACTTCAATTTTGCCTGCTTTGATGCCATCCTCCAGGTCATGGGAGGAGTACGCAATATCGTCACAAAGGTCCATCAACTGTGCTTCCAGCGTCTTCTTGCCTGCCGGCACGTTCCAGCGATCACGGATCTCCCGAATATATTGCCACTCATGATGATACATGCCTTTCTTGCTCTCTGTCCCGGGGTACGGATACTTGTTGATTCCTAGTAATACCGCATCGGACAGGTTCAGTCCGTCAATATCTTCACGCTTCTCCAAGTGCATAATGAGACGGAAGTTGTGCGCATTGCCTTCAAAATGCTCGTATTTCCGTTTTAGCTCGGCACGGACTTCAGACTCCACCTTGGGAACTTTGGCACTGCGGCTTTTTTTCATGATTTTCTTAGCCTCGGTGTTAATGAGGTCATCCAGAATGCCATCCAATACTTCTTCACCTTTATGTCCAAACGGCGGGTGACCGAAGTCATGTGCGATTGCAGCGCACTCCACCACTTCTGAATCAATAATAAGGCCGGGGTTGTCCGCACGGTCCCAGTCCACCTCAGGAAAACGGCGGATTAGGCTTCGGGCAGCCTCTCGTGCAATCTGTGCCACCTCCAGGGAATGGGTCAACCGAGTACGATAATAATCACCCGTTCCTGCGCCAAACACCTGCGATTTGCCCTGTAACCGACGGAAGGTCGGTGAATGAATAAGTCTGGAATAGTCCCGTTCGTATGCTGCACGAGATCCATCCAATTTGGTTAATTCTGGATATTGTCTATGTTCTCTCAGATCGTTCCATTGCATGGGGATCACTCCTAGCCGACTGTCTCTATTTTGAGTGATTATACACAACATCTGTGGTTTCGAAAAGTAAAACCTGTCTGTGATTGTCATCTCTTCTTACATCAGCTTGTGATGAACAGTCATCTTCTCTTATTATACCCTGCCAGACTATCATCCGTGCATCTAAATGACGATGATTCATATTGAACTCATTATTCTCATATGCTCGCTCCCATAGCAGAACAACCATAAGTACTAACTGTGCCACCAGATGGCCGTTCTGGTTACGGATCGTTCTTCTGATCGCTGTTATTCCCAAATTTCTTTGATTTCCTTTAAAAAGGGAGAAATTTGGTAATAAAGGCGAACGCTTCGCTTCTTCAGAATCGATTCCGTCCCCTTCACTACTTTTTCTGTCCTTAAAATACATAATGCTATTCACCATTCAGCTCGCTAAAATCGAGTGGAAATCAAGTTCAATTTAGAATAATATCATCCATCGCTGCAATGATAGTCTGCCTCACCCGCGCCATCCCCGTTGGTGGGTAAAAAAACAAAAACCGACAGGACGGAAATGCCCTGTCGGATCAATATGGTGGGTGCAACGATGTTACACCATAACCTTGCAGATATCGTTGGTGAACTCTACTGGGTCCTGAATTGGCAATCCCTCGATCAGCAATGCTTGATGGTACAGCAGGCTAGTGTAGAGGTTCAGCTTTTCCTGATCTTGTGCGAAAGCGTCTTTCAACGATTTGAAAACATCGTGATTTACGTTGATTTCCAGCACTTTGTCGGCTTGTACGTTTTCGCTATTCGGCATAGCTTTCAGGATTTTCTCCATTTCAATCGTCAGCTCACCTTCGGTGGACAAACATACCGGGTGACTTCTGAGACGTTTGGAAGCTTTGACCGCTTTGACTTTACCCGCCAATTGAGCTTGCATCGCTTCAAACAGCTCTTTGTTGTCGTTGTCCTGAGCGTCCGTTTCTTCTTTGTCCGCGCTATCTTCGATACCCAGGTCACCACTGGAGATGGATTTGAATTCTTTCTCCTTGTAGTTCATGATCATCTTGATTGCGAACTCGTCGATGTCATCGGTAAAGTACAATACTTCGTACCCTTTCTCAAGAACACCCTCGATCTGTGGCAGCTTCTCAATACGGCTAATCGATTCACCGGATGCATAGTAGATGTACTTCTGATCTTCCGGCATTCTGGAGACGTATTCGTCCAGGCTCACGAGTTTGCTCTCTTTGGAAGACGTGAACAACAGCAGATCCTGCAATGTATCCTTATTCACACCATAGTCGCTGTATACACCATATTTCAACTGACGGCCAAACGCTTGGTAGAACTTCTCGTAGTTCTCACGCTCGTCCTTCAACAGGCTTTGCAGTTGGCTCTTGATTTTGTTCTTAATGTTCTTCGCGATCAGGCTAAGCTGACGGTCATGTTGCAACATCTCACGGGAAATGTTCAGGGACAGGTCTTCAGAATCCACCATACCTTTGACAAATCCGAAGTAATCTGGCAACAGATCCCCGCATTTATCCATGATCAGTACACCGTTGGAGTAGAGTTCAAGGCCTTTTTCATACTCTTTCGTATAGTAGTCAAACGGCGTATTCTCCGGAATAAACAGGATTGCATTGTATACCACTGCGCCATCTGCGCTGATGTGCAAGTGTTTGAGCGGTTTGTCAAAACCGTAGCGTTTTTCCATATAGAAGTTATTGTAATCTTCTTCGGTCAGTTCGCTTTTATTTTTACGCCAGATCGGTACCATGCTGTTTACGGTTTGTTCTTCTTGGTATTCCTCGAACTCGTTCTCCGTGCCCTCTTTTGGACGTTGACCCGTTACATCCATCTTGATCGGGTAGCGAATGAAGTCAGAGTATTTCTTGATGATGGATCTCAGGCGGTACTCTTCCAAAAATTCGTCATACGTATCTTCTTCGGTATTTTCTTTGATCGTCAGGACGATCTCTGTTCCCACGGAATCTTTCTCAGCTGGAGTGATTGTGTAACCATCCGCGCCTTCGGACTCCCATTTCCAAGCCTCGTCGCTGCCCAGCGTTTTACTTGTTACGGTCAGCTTGTCCGCCACCATAAATGCCGAGTAGAAACCAACCCCGAATTGTCCGATGATGTTGTGGCCGTCTTTGGCTTCATTTTCCTTCTTGAACGCCAGGGAACCACTCTTCGCGATAACCCCCAGATTGTTCTCCAGCTCTTCCTGCGTCATCCCGATTCCGGTATCTGTCAGTGTGAGCGTGCGGTTTTCTTTGTCAATCGTGAGCTTGATGAAGTAGTCCTCTTTGTTGAAAACGAGCGAATCGTCGGTTAGTGCTCTGTAATATATTTTGTCAATGGCGTCACTGGAGTTGGAGATCAATTCTCTCAAAAAGATTTCTCTTTGGGTGTAGATGGAGTTGATCATCATATCCAGCAAACGTTTGGATTCTGCCTGGAATTCTTTTTTAGCCATGAGTGGTTGGACTCCTTTCAAATTGGGATATCGAATGATTGGATTGAAAATAGAAAGTAACTGAGATAATCCTGCGGCCATTAGTAGACTTAAAAACCTCGATCGCTCTAGTCCACAGATATTGTGCTTCACTTCTAACTGGCTCATTGTTAAAAATAAGTGCACGACGTTCTGCAATGTAGCCGTTCCGGTTACGAATCGTTTTTCGGATCGCTGTTATCCCCAGATTTCTTTGATTCCCTTTTTAAAAGGGAGAAATCCGGTGATAAAGGCGAACGCTTCACTTCCTCCAAATCGATTTCGTCCCCTGCACTACTTTTGCATCTGATCAGCGACTGATTTTTTAGGATAAAGGACATCAATGAAGTGATATCTCTTAAACGCGGAATCTTGCTTCAAGTCTGTTGCATACCTTGGCTTCGCATGTCCTACTCAGGTTCAATATCTATTTTCAAAAACAGAATCATTCCATATGTAGGCGTGTACTAAAAAGATCATTGTTAGCACTCTAATGATCGGAGTGCTAAACCCTTCCTTTTATATAACATATGGGAAAATTGGGTGTCAATACGCAGGCGGTTATTTTAACAAAAAGATCGAATAATCCTTCAACTTTTGCACATCACCAATCATTTTAACGTAATCCCGCAGGCAATACAAAAGCCGCCTCGAACCAAAGTTCGAACCGGCATAGGTAGAGACACTCATAGTTAGAGTTAGAAACTTTTACTTTTTCGCCATTTTCGGATCAAGGGTATCGCGCAGTCCATCGCCCATGAGGTTGAAGCCGAGCACGGTCAACATGATGGAAACGCCGGGGAAGATTAATGTCCACGGTGCTTTTTGTATAAACTGACGGGAATCGGACAGCATTTTCCCCCATTCAGGGTCGGGGGGTTGCGCGCCCATGCCCAGAAATCCGAGTGCAGCAGCTTCGATGATCGCCGTCCCAATTCCGAGTGTACCCTGCACGATCAGCGGAGTAAGGCTGTTGGGCAAGATGTGGCGAAACAAGATTCGACCGTTGCCCGCTCCAAGTGTCCGCGCCGACGTAATGAATTCCTCCTGTCTCAAGCTGAGTACCCGTGAACGTACCAATCTTCCGTAGGTCGGGATGTTCACGATGGCGATGGCGAGCAGTGCATTTTGCAAAGACGGCCCCAGTATCGCCACAATGGCGATAGCCAGCAAAATTCCCGGAAAGGCAAGCAAGATATCAAATAAACGCGAGATAAGCATGTCTGCCCATTTTCCATAAAATCCGGCAATCAGACCCAGCAGCGTGCCCGCAATAATGGAACCAATGACGGAGAAAAAGCCCACCCACAAGGAAATACGCGCTCCATGTAGCACTCTGGAAAACACGTCACGCCCCAGATCGTCCGTACCAAACCAATGCTCTGCCGAAGGGGCCTGAAGTCGATCCACCAGCACCTGTTCCTTGTAATCGTAAGGTGCAATGTAAGGCGCGAGGAAGGCCAACAGGATAAAAAATACAATGATAATCAAGCCTGCAAGCGCAAGTCGATTTTTCCGAAACGTTCTCCACGCTTCCCGCCATGGACCGGATGTGCTCGCCGACGCAGCGTCAATGGATGGTCCGGTATTGGTCGATAATTTGGCCATGCGGCGTCTCCTTTCTTGGGTATGAATGAATGATGAATTCGCTATTTATAACTGATACGAGGGTCGAACACCGCGTAGAGCAAGTCCACAATCAGGTTGATGACCACGAAAAAGAATGCCACGATCAGAATGCCACTCTGGATCACCGGATAGTCCCGTGAACTAATCGCTTCATATATATAACGTCCCACGCCAGGCCAGGCAAAGATCGTTTCGGTCAACACCGCACCCCCGAGCAATGACCCGGTCTGGATGCCGATAACCGTAAGCACGGGAATAAACGCATTTTTGAGGGCATGTCCATATACAACAAAAAACGGCCCCAGTCCCTTCGCCTTCGCAGTACGAATGTAATCGGAACTCATCACTTCCAGCATGCTGGAACGGGTCATCCGGGCAATAACAGCCATCGGGATCGTACCAAGCGCAATACTCGGGAGCAACAAATGTTTCGTTACGGTCCACAACTGATTCCATTGTCCAGCAATCATCGTATCCAGCACATACAAGCCCGTAATGGCTTCCACCGGATCACGTGCATTCATCCGTCCAATGGACGGCAGCCACTGCAACTTGTTCGCAAACAGCCATTGTTCCATCAGGCCGAGCCAGAAGATCGGCATGGATACACCTACTAGAGCAATGACCATACAGCAATAATCAAACCAGGAGTTGTGCTTCCATGCACTGACAATCCCGGCATTCACCCCAATAATGACAGCAAACAACATACTTGCCATCGTTAATTCAAGGGTTGCTGTCAGATATGGCACAATTTCCTGGGCAATAGGCACCTTGGTGCGGATGGACGTTCCCAGGTCGCCTTTGAGCAAATCGCCCAAGTAGGCAAAATATTGCTGGAACCAGGGTTTATCCAGACCGAGCTGGTCACGAAGGGCCTGCTTGGATTGTTCGGTTGCCTTTTGCCCAAGTATGGTCTCGGCCGGGTCACCCGGAATGGCGTGGATGATGGAAAAGACAATCAGGGTCATGCCCAGCAGTACGGGCAGCAACACAAGCACACGTTTGACAATATAGCTGTTCAATCCTGTTCACCTGCCTTCGACATATCGTGCAAAATAAAAAGCGCTGGCAGACACGCATGCTTTGGATGGTTACGTCCGGATGTGGGTTCTGCCAAGCATTGCGTCTCACCAGCGCCTTTGAAAGAAAGAAGTTACACTTAATCGCTAGACTGCAGTTCCATCCTCAGATTGATGCTTCACTCTCTGTTATTCTCAGATATAAAAATTCACTTACAGCTTACTCAAAATAAGCACCGGCATAGGATTCGGTGCCCAGTGGAGAAGGAACGAAACCTTTCAGGTTGGCTTTACCTGCCAGAATTGGCGTCGTGTGTACCAGAGGAATCCATGGTGCGTCTTCCTTGATAATGACTTGTGCCTGTTTGTAAAGTTCCGCGCGTTTGTCTTGATCGGTTTCTGTCTGTGCCCTCGTCAGCAATGTGTGCAACTCTTCGTTGACATAGAAGCTGCGGTTATTACCCGGAATGGCGTCTTTGTCCAGCAAGGTGTACAGGAAGTTATCCGGGTCCCCGTTGTCCCCCGTCCAGCCGAGCATGTAGATATCGTCTTTCTCACCGGCTTTGGCATCATCCAGATACGTAGCCCATTCTGGAGATTCAATGTTGGTGGTCACGCCAATTTTCTCAAAATCAGCCTGGATCGCTTCCGCTACTTTCTTGCCATCAGGCATATACGGGCGGGATACCGGCATGGCATAGAAGGTTACCGGATCAGGCAAACCGTCAGGGAAGCCAGCTTCGGCGAGTAGAGCTTTTGCTTTTTCCAGATCATATGGGTAATCCTCAATGGTATCGTTGTACCCCCACAGCGTTGGCGGCATCGGGTTAACAGCAGGCTGAGCCTGTCCAGCAAAGAATGCATCAATAAGGGCCTGCTTGTTCACTGCATGGTTGAGAGCTTGTCTGACTTTGACATTATCAAATGGTTTCTTCTTGAAGTTAAAGCCGATATAAGCCACGTTGAACGGTGGACGCTCAATCTTCTGCAACTCGCTATTGCCTTCAAGGATGGACAGATCGTCCGGGTTCAGGTCTTCCATGACATCAATCTCACCGTTTTGCAGGGCATTGAAGCGAGCCGTATTATCCGGAATCGAACGCACGATCACTTTGTTCAGTTTCGGTAGTCCTTCTTTCCAGTAATCCGCGTTTTTCTCCAGGGTGATGGAGTCGTTACGCTTCCACTCTTTGAATACAAATGGGCCGGTGCCCACAGGCTCGCTCTTGAAGTTTTCTTTTTTCTCCTGAATCGCGGTTGGACTGGCAATGCCAAATGGCGTCATTGCAATATTTTGCAGGAAAGGCGCTTGTGGCTGGTTCAATGTGAACTCCACCGTAGTTTCATCCGTCGCCTTCACTTCCTTGATCACACGTCCGTCCTCTGGTCCAAACATGGAATCATAATAATCGAAGGAATCCCCCTCGAATTTATATTCACTCGCCGAATCGCCCCAGCGGTTGAAGTTGAACACAACAGCCTCAGCGTTGAAGTCCGTACCATCATGGAATTTCACACCGGACTTCAGCTTAAACACATACTTGAGTCCATCCGCCGAAATCTCCCAGCTCTCTGCCAGTCCGGGAACGACTTCTGTTCCGCCTTCCTTGTAATCCAGCAATGAATCAAACACCTGATGTCCAATCTTCAGCGACTCCCCATCAGTTACAATCGCCGGGTCGAGTGCTACGGAATCCCCGCCGCGGCCCATGATCATCGTATCCTGCGCTTCCGTCACTTCGGCTGGTGGCTCGCTGCCTTCCGCCGGAGCAGGCGAATTCCCAGCCCCCTCATTGCTCGAGCAACCTGACAACACCAAGACGGTACTCAAAGCCAGAGTCAAAAAACCGGACATCCATTTCTTTCTCATTCGCATACGTACAACACCCTTCCCTGTCTCATAATGTGTGTGATGCTGGCATGAAAAAACTTCAATGATAGCCATTGGTTCGGTGCTTGCTTGTATCAATGAAAGGCTTTAGGTGCCTGTGATACCTGAATTAAAGTTCCGGGAGAAGTAAGGCATGTATATGAAACTTAAAAAAAGTATGGGAGAAAGATGAATAATAGATATAAGTAAACGCCAGATCATCCTGCGCATGGATTACGGATATGGACGATTATTTTTATAGAGAAAGAAGACATACAACAAAACAAAGTGCCTTGTGAGATGACTCTATGCAATTGATTGAGATTGTTACAATTTATTTGAACTAAGGTCAATAAGTGATAGCAAACGGTTACGGACCGGTAAGACCAAGTTCAAGTCAGTGGATTTAGAAATACAGATGGGCATATGGATACTACGCTGCTGGCTCTGCAATCAAACCTATCCCTTGAGCGGGTGCGGGTCGTTTTGAGTATGCATTGTGGGAGCTGGACTAGGTATCGTTTGCAATACGGACGAAAGAAAGTCAACATAGGCTAGGTTGTTTAAATGTGTGAGTTGTTTATTAGGGTGGTTATCTCTTGCAGATTGGATGTGTATAACGTATGAGCGAGTCATCTTGAGATGTTGGATTGTTACAACAGGGAGACATTACAATAACTTCATATGTTATGGTTTTGTCATGATGCGGAGGATTGTGTAAATACACTGTGGTGAAAAACAATTTCGTGTAACTTACTTTACATCACATTAATCAATTAGACAAGAGATTTACAGACATAAGTCTTCAACTTTATTATATGCGTTAATATTACTTACACAAAGCACAAAAAAGGAACACAGTTCGACAAAAAGCGTCTTGTGTTCCTTCTCCACTCCATCCACATTCAGATAAGATCAACATTTTAATTTGCTAAGAATCAGCTCACTTTTTAAACAAACCTCTGCGATGCATCACGGTAATAAAACGGTAAAAATCATAACTCGCCCCATTATCGATGCTGAACAATGGATTTTTGGTGTCATATGCCAGCGCTGCATCCACAGCTGCTTTTGCCCATACTGGAACTTCCATTTGCTGACGCGCCTGCAGTTTGTCGACTTGGGATTTGAGCGCATCAAACGCTGCTTTCTCTTCGGCTGTCATCGGTTCGCCCCCTTTCGGTGGTTCGGTTGGTGGATTCGGGTTGGTTGGTTCCGGCGGTTTCGGGGTAGCTGCTGCGTATCTGGCTCTGAGCTGTGCCGCTGTTCCCTCGAATTCATTCATATCCACGTTGCCACTAATGCCATTCACCTTGCCCGAATCCGTGTACTGCCAGAACGTCCACCGCTTCCATGCCGGCTGGTCTTCCGGTACACGGGTGTTGCTGTAACGTGCGATCCACAGATCGTATGAGCTGAGTGATGTATCAAAATTCCCGGCAAATGAATTGCCCGTGTATATGATCGGTTTTACACCTGTCAGACGTTGTAATTCGGTTAAAAAGGCTTTCGCTACCGTATTCATCTGCGCTTTGCTCAGGTTGCCGGGGTTGTTCTCGTAGTCCATGACGGGTGGCAGTTGTAACGCCTTGGCACCTCCAACTTTGTTAAGTGCATTGGCATAATGTGCCGCTTCGGCCTTGGCACCATCGGTAGATGTAGCGCGGAAGAAGTGATACGTTCCAACCAGCATACCCGCCGCCAGTGCACCCGTTACATTTTTCTGGTAATTGGGATCGGTATATGTCTGTCCCTCAGTCGCCTTGATGAATACAAATGTCATGCCACTTGCCTTCACCTTTGCCCAGTCAATATTGCCCTGGTATCGAGAGACGTCAATGCCCTGTGTGTTGCCCGAACTTCTTGTTTGCATGTTTCTCACACCCTTTATGCGGCAAATGCCGTTTGTATATAGTTAATGCGGTTGAGTTGGGGGTTGCTTGTGTGCGTGTCCTTGATGTGTTGGAAATGAACTGAGCCTTGTTCACACGGACACTCCGATGACAGAATAACCTTCCAATCGCTGTTATCCCCAGATTTTTTTATTTCCTTTTCTAAAGGGAAAATCCGGGGATAAAGGCGAGGTTATGCTTTCGAAGTAGCTTTCTTTCAGAAAGCTTTTAGCTTCGCTTTTCCACGTTTTTTCTGTCCTCTCCGTTATTGTGTGAAAATGTTAAGTTCAACCTGTATAGATGTATAATATCTCATTAATTATTCAGATTAGTTTTGTTTAATTTGCATTCTTACTAATCAACAAACGATTAATATATCTATACACTCGCAATATTAATCGCTACTTAACGTTATCTTTGGTTGTCGGTGATTCTGTGTCGTCCGGATCAGCCTGTGAAAAAGAATCTTTGGCACTTGGGGAGATGTTGCCGGGCAGTTCCCCGGTTCCCCCTTTGCCCTTGAGCACTTCAATGGCTTGCCGAATCACTGGCGGAATGGGTGCGCCCAACTTACCCCCGTTTTCGATAATGGACAACAACTCATTTGCGATATAAAAAAAGGCGACCGCATCCCTGAACAAATGTCCGTCTCCCAGAACACCGTCCACCAGATGAGCCACCGATACCATTGCAAATATAAATACCTTTCGTGCGATGCCGAACATGCCAACATTACTCTCTAACTTACCACTCATACCCGCCGCGGCGATGCCGGTTAGGTAGTCGAGGATGACGAACACGAGTAGCACGCCCAGCACGCCTGACCAACCTCCGAAGAAGTAGGTTACTGAACTGGTTATTAGGGCAAGGAGCCATCTCCATAGTGTGTCCCATCGTTCCATATTTTCACCTCCCACTATAAATTAATAAAATCTCTTTTTTTCTCAAATCTTTCTTAGATCTTCAGCCCATGACTGATTACGAGGGAGGAATCATGTAATGGTGAAAACATTATTTCTAGAAGAGCCATTAGCGGGAATAGAGCTTGGGAATTGCCGGTAGCCCATAGATCGTTCCTGTAATTGCACTTTGGATATCAACACCTGTCTATTGACGACTCCCCTCCCATCTCACGTAGGGGGTTGCCCTTATGGTGAAAAAACTACAGCTAATCCGTGTTTCTATATGTCTTTGACCATTTTAGTTTGGTGAGAAACGTCTTATTTTAGCTACCACCTGTAACTCTCTTCGTCCAACCTCTGTTCTCATTTCTGAACTCTGGACTCTGTTGGCCGTTGGTTTAAGAGGTTAGCTTCGTCCAATAAGTCTGGTGTAGGTTAATCTTACTCTCAATTAATTTCAAACAGCAAAAAATTGGAGATTCCGCGGAATGGAACACCTCTGTGTGATCGTCTTACCATAACTCTTTCCTTGTTTTGACGATTCGATTTGTTTTACTTCAAACGTATCACCAAATAATTTTATTTTCCTCATGACCTGATCATTCCCCCTATAGTCGTTTGCTCTGGTGTATTAGCAGATGGCTGCGTCCCTACTTTTATAAGGCTTGATCCCTCAGTTGCAAGCAACCCGAGAGAGTTTCCGCTACCGTTATTGTTCTGAGAAACAACTAAAGAAAGCATTCCTGAACGAATGGCTATGTTTTTGTTGGAAATTGTACAACCAGATATAAAGGCATTAGATGAAGATAAATACACCCCCGAAGAATACACCCCCGAAGACGAGGATGAAGTCATCACGCAGGAATATATCATTAATGACATTACATGATCTACCATTATTGAGACTGAGGAGGAAGAAGCATTGGCATTGTTTATTGTGAAACGATTTATCACTACATTGGATAACTTTGATTTCGATACTGTAACTGTTCCTGAGATTATAGAAATTGATCCATCGGCGGGACCTACCAAGGCTATAGACCCATTCCCTAATTTATAATTAATGGAGATATCCTCAATGTAAGTGCCTGCACCTACTTGTATAGTAATGTTGTTATCTAGGATGGCTGGAATTACAGACAACGCCTTATTGATTGTTTTAAACGCTTTTGCATTAGAAAGACCGTCATTACTATCATTACCTGTTGACACATTAACATAGTAAGTAATAGAGTTTTTTTTCAAATCAATACCCGCTGAAACAGTCGTCCAGACAGATTCGTCATAATACTCCAACTTTCCGGATCTAATTCGCATCCCATGAGGTTCGCTATTAACTGCAATTGAATTTGCATGGTTGTTGATAGCAATTTGACCCGTCTCCTGCGCTAAATCAGCCTTTATTTTGGCATCTGTCGCCGCTGTTGAAATAGCCGCCACCCTCGCATCCCTAACCGCCTTCTCCGTCGCCGCCAACGTCTCAGACGTCCCATCCGTCTTACTCGACAACTGTACCTTCCCCTTCTGCGTCAAAGACGCATCGGGAATATCCATTTGACTCACCGCTTCACGAAGCGTATCCAAATCCGCTTGCGTCGCCACACCTGCATCAATCTTCTCAAAAATCCCGTTAATACTCTCCCGGGTTACATTCTCGTTCCCCAAGGGAAGAGGCAATTTTAGTCGATCTGTTTCTTTTGGCATTACGCCCACACCTCCAGTTCATTCCACGTCAAGGACGCGGCGTCGAGTTCATCCCATGTTTTCTGCTTCTTGTCCAGATCATCCCAGACCAGATAGCGATACTCATATTCCACGGCCATATGGGCCGGTTTCAATTCTTCAATCGCCCGTTTCAGATCATCGATATTTGGCGGAATGCCCATCGTATCCACAAAGCTCACCGTAAAACTCCACGCACTCGGCTGAAACGTCACATCCACCTTGCCCCCGGCATAAGCCTCGGCAACATTTGCAACCAGTCTTCCCGAAAACTTCCCGGAACCGCGCAGCTTCGACTGCACCACCGCACGCCGCTGCTCCAGAGGTTTGAGACGATCTGTCTCAATACCCAGCTCCTGCTCCCAGAAGTCCAGCCCCCACGTCGCTGTAAGGACAAAAAATTGCTCCAACGTCTCATCCAGCGCCTGGTACAGCAGATCCATCTCGATGTCTTTGGCCTGCATATCCGCCTGCATAACGCGCGAAGTCTCATAATACCTGGGCAAATACGAGAACAGCTCCCGCCCTTTCTCACTCGTCAGTCCAGCATCTACAGTAGAAGGAGCACTCATGACCAGCATCCTCCTTTCCTTTCACATCAACGTATACAGCTTCGCTCAAATGCTGCGCTCCCGAGCGGCGCACCGCACGACCCAAGCACTCTTCCTGCCCGCTACTCTCTTCATTTCCAGCTGAACCGAATGCCGCATAGTCCGAACATTCCCGATGTCCCCTACTACCTTCATCGCCGCACTCCCCAATTACATCCTGATCAACCATCTGCCCAACACTACTCATGAACTTCCACCGTCCCCAGCACGGCCACCTGACTCGCGGTCATCTCGATATTCTGGTCGCTCACACCGTTCACGGTCAGCTCCGAATAATCGATAATGGGCGGAATATCCAGCAAGATCGCGGCAATACGGGTGTAGCGTACGAGCGGATCGGCAAAAGCGAGCTGCTTCAAATACGTGGTCACCCCGCGTTCGATCAATGCCCGTACATCGGCCAGTGTCGCATCACTTGCTAGCGTCAGCTTCACCTGAATGTTCATCGGCACTTCCTCGGCTGGCATTACGGACACCACTGGCCCAGCCGGTGCAACGCCTTCACCCTGTCCATCCTGCGTGGGGTCAACGTACTTCTGCACGGCCGCTACCAGATCGGTACCCGCAGCACGTTTGTCCGTATCCAGCAGATACAATCCCACCGTGCCTGGTCCCTGCCATAACGAAATCACACGCGTTGCACCAACACCTGGCACTTCACTTGCCCATTGCACATATTGCGACTTGTTGCCACTGGTTCCTTGATTGCGGACTTTGGCATAAAAACGTTCCAGTAGCGCTGTATCTGCCTCAATATCTGCACCGCCTTTGATCACATCAACGTTCGTGACAGAAGTCACGCCACTTACAGGTGTAGACAGCACAGTTACCGTGCCCGCAGGCACATTGCTCTCTTTTCCAGAGACAAGCGCTCGCACGCCTACCACACCGGAGCCCTCTGCATCCAGCTCCACACGGCCCACCGTCTCATATTCGAGCGAAGCTTCAGCAGATACTTCATCCGCGAGCGTAGCCACGACCGTTCCTGCAGGCACCACTTTCCCAGGCGTACCCGTGAACCTCACAGCACCCTGAGCCGACACAGCAGCTCGCCGTGTGATGCCGTGCTCTCCCGCCCGCAGATCCAGCTCTTCCGAACGAAAATTCGGATCACTGCTCGCAGCCGTACTTGCAAACCCCCGCCGCAGTAATTCCTGCGCCCACAAAGCCGCCTCAGACAGCATAAATGCTACCGGAGCTTCCGCATCCCACAGGAACGAACCCTCCGATTTATCCAGATCCGCGGGCAGACGATCCAGCATGCGCTGCATAATCTGTTCCTCCGTCTGGTCCTCCAAATAACGCGGAATCTCAGCCATCCCGTCAGATCACCTCACTTTCCAGAATAAACATCTCTTCCTGCACACTCGCCACCCGGCACGAGAACATGCACTGCTCCCGATTCCAATCGAACGTAAACTGGTCTACCGAATCCGTGCGTGGATCAGCCAGCAACGTCTCCGTCACCATCCGGGTAATCTCACTTTCCATAACACCACGACTGTCACCCTGCCCCACCAGATCCTCCAGCTCCGAACCATAGTTCCGAGAATAGATCACATGTCTGTACCGCGGCGTTTTGACTGCCTTGATGCACCATTGCACCCAGGCTTCATGCCCACCAGCCGCAGCAACTTTACCACTTGGGGTCAGCACAAAATCTCCTGCATCGTAATCGAATCGCCAGCTCCGCCCAAAGCGCACCTCTTCCGAAGCCGCCCCCGACAGATCCTCCTCATCTCCCCAGACCACACCCGTTTCCGGGAACAAACTAGGCATGCGCACTCACCACCTTACACAGCACCACAATGTCGTTGCCGCCATTCACCCGCATCGCCAGCACGCGATCTCCCGCTTTTAATCCTTTACCAAGAGACCACACCGCTTCTTCCACTTCCTCTTCTTGCAAAAGAAACCGTCCCGTGCCCGTCGTTCCGCCGTTTGCCACGTCAGATATACCGGAGATCGCGCCAGCAGCCTCGCGCTCCGGCAGTCCTAGCGTGCCCGGCAACTCGGCCACGAGATAATCCTGCACTTCGTGCTTGAAATCATCCAGCTTCACGCCGGATGAGGTCATCGTACCCAATACCGCGCCCATGCCGCTCACAGCCTGACGGGAATGAGTACTCATCGCACCCCGCATGACGTCGGCAAAATGCCCATACGGATCATCTTTATTCAAGGTAAACCCTCCTTTTCACCAGCTCAGCCGTCCCCAGTTCCAACGTCATCGTTCCAGGTCCGGCAGACAGATCACGGCTGACCGACATGACGATTAGCTTCAGCCCTTTTAACAACACCGCGTCCCCAGCACGAATTGTATTGATATCAGGTGCGGAGATCGTAAAGGTCTCCTGAATACCCGTCAGATGACTTTTCGCCAGTTTTTTCGCGGCGGTTGCCGTTTTTACCTGATCGTCCTCGATCAGCTTTTGTAATGTGCCCAGTTCTTCCACACCATTTTGCTCTATCGCGAGCACTTTGGAAGGGACCTCTTTACCACTCGTAGACTCCGAAGCTGCCATAACTTTAACTTTGGTGACCGCTCCTTCAAGCGTACGCATCTGGGTCAGATCAATTAGTCGATCCAGTTCATGTACCTTCGCATTACTGCCGACCTGGAAAAGTTGCAACCCGCCGGGTGTCATCCGTGGATGGTACATTTCCCCGCCGGACTTCGCCGTTTCTTTCAAATCGGCAAACATCATCGAAAAGATCGTCTGTGACCGATACACGGCTTTGCCCAGCTTTGTCTTGGTTTCCGGCAATGTAGCGTATGGAATCTTCCACTCTTTGGCGTAGGTTTTAAGTCGTTGCGTAGCCGTCTGATCCTTCGGAAGCAGGAACTCGTCCTCCGATTTTTCCAGATAAATCATCCGGTCGTACACCGTGAGAGACAGCCGCTTGGTGCCGCTGTTCGAGCTTTCCACCTCCCAAATTACCGCAGGATGCAGCAAGTGAACCATGGATTTTTCGCCAAAAGGAACCCCGCTAATCCGCACCGCCATACCCGGTGAGATCGAAGGCAGACCCGAAGATGCAGACACCGCCAGCCGGATGTTGGCCTGATACGCAATCTGGTCGAGTGAGTCCTTCAGCGTAATCGTCTCCACCAGCTTGGTGATGTCATATTTGTCGTCGACAATGACCTTGTAGGTCATGGCATCACCAGCTTTTGCCCCGGCTTGATCCGGTTCGGATCAGTGCCGATGATCTTCTTGTTGAGCTTGTAAATCTCGTTCCATTTGGAACTGCTACCGAGCTCAAGCTTTGCTATTTTGGACAGGGAATCGCCGGATTTGACGGTGTAGGTCTTGCTAGACTTTTTCAAATCCGTACGAGAACCTGACTTGCTCCCGGATGCTGCTGAGCCCACCTTCTCCACCTTGGAATCCCGCCATGTGCGCAGGGTCAGGTCGAAATAAATATCCCCTGTCTCCCCCCCACGAAAGCTCGAATTCAGCGAAACAATAAAAATAGGCACGTTCACTCCAGTTTCAGAGATGATGAAACGTAGCGGCTTTTTGGAGATCAGAAACGTGTTCAGCACATTCATCGCCACACGTGGATCTAGAAAAGATTTTTCATCCATGCAATAGGACGGATCAAATCTTTTGGGAAAAAAAGAAGAGAAGGTGATCTCCTTCACCTTCTCCCCCTGCGCAAAATCAAACTCGCCATGCTCCAACATATTGACCGTTTCATATCCCTTAGACCTGGAAATATTAACTTCTTCAGGGTTCACTGGGAATTGAAATCGAGTATTGCCGTCCTTCAATGTAAATGACATTTTGTTAGGACCAACTTTATCTTCAAGTACAGACATAGCTGCGGCCTCCTTTCTGCTTAGGCCATAATCGTTTTGCGATTTTGCATCGCGCGGCGGAACTCATCAGAGATCCGTTGCCCCACCTGATGAGAAACTGCGTCATAATCAATAGCGTTCTCCCGAACGGTCACTTGTACCGTACCCGGTGCAATATTCACAGCAATCTGGTTCGTCGTTTCCGTTTTGAAATCCTTAAGGTAACCTGCCAGACTGCTCATCTGTTCTTCGGAAATACGCACTGTGAGCGGCGAAGCTTTCACATTGGGTTGACTCGCGTTATTCATTGCTACCGCTTGGGATTGCATCACACTTGTTCCCATAAGAGCCGCAGCCGTCGGTGAACCAAATCGATTGTTCATGTAGGCTTCTGGACCGGTGATCGATAGAACTGCCGGCCTGTATGGAGGCGGCATCTGAGGTGCTATCGGTGGAGGGGGTGGCGTCTGCGTTGCTACAGGTGTTGAGGGTGACGTTATGACCGCTGCGGCTGGGGCGGTCTGCTCTTCCTTTTTAGAACCGAAACCAAAAAAACCTGCAACCCCATTGAACAAATTCGTCGTTTTCTCCGCCACGTAACTCGCTCCCTCAGAAGCAAATTTTGCTACTTTTGAGATGTCTTCCGCGTTGTTTTTTAGGAATCCGCCTACCTTGTCACCCAGCCAACCGCCTGCCTTTTCACCCAGCCAACCGCCTATTGAACCGCCCAGCATGTTCCCAACTACCGGAATCGGAATCACACTGCCAAGAATACCACCAATCGTAGTCCCTACTGCATTACCAGCAACAGAACCGATCGCACGAGCACGATCCTCAGGTGGGGCGCTTGCAAGTTCTTTAATATTGTTATACATACGGAGTGGTGCGAACAATTTTCCCGCTCCTTTAACGAGGTTGCCACCAAGCTTGCTTATGATGCCAGACCCACCACTGCCTCCTGCCCCACTTCCGCTTCCACCTCCACCAAAGAGACCTTTTACATCGCCCCACAATCCGTCGAATCCACCGATCAAATCGGACCCTGCGGACGAGAAATCATTCACAAACTTTGCCCCACGTTTTGTGACCTTGAACGCCTTTTTCAATTTATTCCCCGGTGTGGCAGGTGTTGTGATTTCTTTCCATAGCTTCTTCCCACTATTTCTTGCATCAAAGACTTTCCCCACACCAGATGAGATTGATTTCCCACGATCAAACATACCTTTCATCTTCTGCAAAAAAGTTTTCGGTTTCTCCTCTTTTCCTCCTGCTGCCGTTCCAATATTAATGGAGTCTAGCTTGGTACTAAGCATATGAATCGATTGGGTATTTGTATTCAGAGCATCGATTAGTGGCTGTGAATTCACATTAACGGATACACCTGAAATCTGGTGACTGACTTTGAGTTGTACACTAGCTGTGGCATTCAACATCTTGGAACGGAGTTGTTTCATTTTTCTCAACAAACCATTTAATACTGGAGTAGCACGGTCAACCAAATCAACCGCCGGTGTGATTCTCAATCGACTCAAGCGTACAGCGGTACTATATATACTTTCCAATCTGCGTCCAGTGGTTCTCAGCTCATTGTTCACCTTGATCAGACTCTGATAACGAACTCTGCCCAGACGTTCGGTTGAGCGTTGGATCTGATCCAGGTATCGAAGGGTTGTCCGCATTTCCGTATTGGATTTAGACAAACCTACAATCATTTCTGCCATTTTTTCACCTCCTGCCCTATTTCGTTATCGATTCATTTGCGAGGTTATCGCTGACATTTCCTCTTCCGAGAACGCAATCAACAGCGAGCGTTCCCCGCGTGGCAAAGACCAGAACTCTCCGGGCCGGAGATGATGACGTACCCACATGTGATACAGGAACGTGGTCATCCCGCCGGAGTGAATCAGTTTTTTAGGTCTTCAATCTCCACACCAAAGCCGGACAGTTCCAGCACTTTATCACCTACGGCATCCAATTCACCAGCCAGCAGCATACGACGTACTGCCTGTTCGCCACCGGACAACTTCATGCGGCCGGTAATGCGTGTGTCACCCCAGCCTGACAATTCCAGGCTGCGGACTTTTAATTTCACGGTTGCTTCAGAAATGAGCAGCGCGTTAAATGTTTCGGTGTCCACCTTTTCCTCGGTGCGGCCTTTGGTCGTTTTACGAATCGTACAGCGTTCGCGAATGTGATCCACTTTGGAGGACGTCAGTCCACGCAAGGTCAACAGCAGATCCAGACGCTGAATGCGCACATTCTCCTCTGGCAAACGTTCTGCTGCCTCAAACAACTGATCCAAAATCTGTTCTTCGGACATATTTTCATTCATACTCATTGGGCGTTATCTCCTTCTTGTTCACATTTGGCAATCATAATGTTACACTAGCCACTCCGATGACAGAATAACCTTCCGATCGCTGTTATCCCCAGATTTTTTGATTCCCCTCTTCAAGGGAAAATCCGGGGATAGCCTATGCTTCCGATGCAGCTTTCTTTCAGAAAGCTTTTAGGCGAACGCTCCGCTTCTTCACGTTATTTCTGTCCTTTCCGTTATCGTGTAGATACTAAATTTGCTTTAAGTAGACAACAAAGAGACCGAGATCATCTCGGCCTCCATTAATGTCCTTTTTAGTTCGCCACAATCGGATTCAGCAACTCAAATCCTTCAAACGTAAAGCCCGTTTCCTCCGGTACTTCCTCCCCCGCTGTCCAGTTGGCAAGCTGGATTTTGTCCACCATGCAACCTTTCAGCAATACACTCTCATGTCCATAAGATTCAGGGTCGTTCAGCTTCGAGATAATTTCGAATTTCGTGAAGCCGCGCAGGATCATATCGGAAGTGACCTTGTAGCCCGTCATGGTACCTGTTCCTTTTTTCGCGCCATTTTTATGCACTTTCCAGTCGTTACCGACCAGATTCAGCTCACGCTTTTCAATCTCCACACTCGCTTCCAGCTTGTTAATGTTTGTCTGCCACACACCATCGATATGCAGCTGACCATGGGTACCGAGAATTACTCTTGACGCATCCAACATATATTTTCCTCCTTGGGTTGGTTGAACTAATCAATATTACACGGTATAACTCCGCAGTCAGAACAATCTTCCGATCGCTGTTATCCCCAGATTTTTTTGATTCCTTTTCAAAAAGGGAAAATCCGGTGATAAAGGCGAGCGCTTCGCTTCTTCAGATTTTTTCTGCCCTCTCCGTTATCGTGTAAACCATCAGTTCAACATATAGTAATTATTCTAGAAACCTTATTGCACGTAAAATGTACCAAACAACTGCTCCATCACATCCGTCAGCTTCACATTCCATTGCAGGAACACTTGATCCGCTTCCGGTTTGAGAACTGGTGCAGTGCCATAATACGCCGGATCAAGAATGACATCATAACCGTCAGCTTCAATCACATTGCTCTGTGCAAGCAGCGCCAAATAGGCCTTCATGGCACTAATCAGTGCCTGACGACCCTCTTCGGTATTGTTCACTTTACCGATATACGTATCTTCCGCGGAACGTTGCAGATCCGTATTAATCGCATCCAACACACGAATGGAACGGATTTTTTTCCACGCATTATTCTGTCCAGCCGCTGGCGTTACCAGTGTGTTTACACCGCGAAGGGCTTTCACCTGACGTCCATCATGGAAGAAAATAAATACGCCATTCTGCACTGCCTGCTCCTGTTCAGTACGCGTCCAGCGACGTGTCACATCATCAAACGGCGTAGCTGCATAGGTTGTGGATTGGTTCAAACGTTGTCCAGCGATTAGTCCGGCGACATAAGCAGACGTTTCTGCCGAACTGTAGAATGCATCTCCAAGGCGAACGCCTGTACCGACGTTAATCACACCTTCATGGTTGAGCGCAAGCGAACGTGCTGCTGCTTTTTGTGCTGCTGTAGCAGAAGTATCGTCTGCTGCGGAACCGCCAAACACAGCCACCACCGGGTTACCTTCACTACGCACACGTTTCACCCATGCCGCAAAACTCGCAAGCAGAGGTGCATCCGCCGCCTGATCCAAAGCCAAAACGTCGAATTGCTCCCCTTCCAGCGCACCTTGAACAGCAATGTATTCTGCATTAGTCAGGTCATCGTTGCCACTTACGCCGCCTTTGAATGCCGCACCCGCAACAGATGTAACCACACCTGCACCATCGCCAATCGCCTGCGCCGTCACCCAGACGTTTCGTTCATCCGCGTTAATCTCTTTGGCCAGAGAAGCTGCTGAAATGTCCGCTGTCAGGAGTGCATACAACATCCGGTTACCTTCAAAAAGGCGTACTTCATGTTTCGTATTATCAATCACACCTGGCTGGATAGTGACGTAGAATCCATTCGCACGATCCCCCGGATATTTCGCATCCAGTTGCAGCACATTGGCATCACTGCTGTCCTTCAAGGTAAGCGTAGCTGCTTTGGCCGCAGCACTTGCTACCCGATAAGCGAGCAACTTCTTCGGCCCACCCAACAGGGCGAGCTTCAAGGACGTATACGCCGTACCGTTATCCAGCACATTCGCCGCATAGATACGTTCAATCGCCGCTTCGCCCCCTACTTCAACAAAAGTCCCTACAGGACCCCAGTTGGCCTTGATCGGCACAACGACTGTTCCCCGTGTACCCGCTTGAATGGCTGAGGATGCTGCCGCCTGAAAATTCATATATAAGCCCGGAAGGACCGGACGATTTGTTTGCTCCCAAGTTCCACCTGCCATTATCCCTTCACCTTCGCTTTCATAAATTGGTTAATTCGTTCTTGCGTTTCTTCAATGGAAAACGTCTCTTGCGCCGTTTCGTACAGCGCACCGTACAGCACCTCTGCCTTAACGGCAAAGAGGGCTTCTGCATGATTCATCAGTTCTGCCCGTGTATACCGCGGAGCTGTCTGTTTGCTTTTCTTCACTGAGCTCGCCATTGCCATCTCACCTCATTTGTTGGAATACTAATTTCGTGAACATGAACATTAATCTTTAAGCTTGACCTATGAATTTTCGATCCTATGAATCTATGAATTTGAAGCTAAGATCTTGAACCTATATGAATCTACTCCAAGCTATAATCTGGAACCACTCTTATAATAGTGAATGTTCCTCTCGACTAACGTTTACTCCATGCCTTTGCTATGGTGAATCTCACGAATGTAAGGTACATTCGTACCTGGACGACGAATCCGCTGTTGCAACGTCAGTCGAATCTGACCATTTAGATACGCATCCGTCTGCAAATCTGCCGTGACCTCATCCACCGTCACATACCGTGTGTTACCTTGGTGCTCTGCGCTCTCCGTTTCTTTGACGGCAAGGCGAGCTTGCACCGCAAGTTGCCGGACCAAGCTAGTAACCGTATTCCGTGTTAGCACCGAATGATCGGTGAGCACATGTCCAATCCACTGTTGTCGAACCTCCAATGCTGAAGTGCCCGCCACAGACGTGCTGCATCCGGCCATTCTCCATAACACAGACGGCTTCTCGTATCCACCGGGCCATACATCCCCATATACCGACCAGTTCGAGCCAAGCTCCTGCTGTGTCCAGCCTTGAAGCGCAGCTAACCACGCGTCCACTGTTTCAGCAAGGACAGCTCCTTCGGGAACATACACCCCGAACCGCAGACTGCGTGTAAACATGCCAGACCCGCCATCCACCCGATCACTATCTGAAGAACCCAGATAGATGCAGGTGAATGCCCCACCTGATTCGTCCAAAAGCCTTGCCTGGTGCAACCTTTCAATTAGAAGGGCTGACCATGCTTCCACTTGTTCAGCGCCACCATCTTCCAGACGAGCATATGGTGAGATTTTGATAATCCTTCGATATCCCGCCCAAGCAGACTTCGGCACCTCTTCGGCAAACGCAACCACGGCACAAGGCCCGATTAACACTTCGCCTGACGCAGGTACATCCAGCACACGACCGGCCCAATCTGGAACAAGTACCGCGAGCTTCTGTTTCAGCGTTTTTTTAATGAGCGTACTCATTTTACTGGTGCTCATGGCAGTGCTAATTTCATTTCTCATAGACACATTCATTTCGCCCCCTTTGGCTGCAAGTTTGAGATCTGCCCACACCGCGCAGCAACAATGCAGCAGCAGTAGACTCCCCCTTTGAACTCAGAGTCTGTATTGCTATCGAATCCGTACCGGGACTACATTCACCGCATCAAAAAGACCGGCCACCTGGCCGGTCTTTGTACATTAGCGTATGTGCTTTCGGTGTGTCCCTTGTTATTGATCCGATAATACAATCTTACACCCTTTCATCCCTAGCGCGGATGGTGTTCCGTACGACTTCGGTGCGATTAAGGGCGTTGTTCGGGTGGAAAAAAGACGACATAACGCGTCCTACTCTTTCGAGCCTTAGTTCAGCGTAACCTTCGGGTTCAATGTAATCTCAAATGCACGCCCCCAGATGAAATCAGGATTTGCATATTCCAACAGCGCACTGCCATACGTGGCATAGGACAATTCGTCATTACAAATCTGCTTGATCGCGACATTGCCTGTCTGGAAGGCTGTTTTATTCGCAAGCGCCGTCGTGTACGTCTGCATCAGATCACGGAGCAATGTTTGCAAATGGGCATAGTCTTCCTCGGAGTTGAACAGAAACATATTTTGATCCGATAGGGTAGCCACGTTGGTATACAGCGCATGAGCTCGGGAATACGTGCGGATCTCTGCAATTGCAACCGCTTTATAGTAATAATCCTTCAGGAAACGCTTAAACAACAACGATCCATGTGCATTTAGTGCATCCCGCAACTTATGTTCATGCTTCTCTGTGGTGATCAACGCGTACCTGGACTGGCCCATACCTACGGCAATACCGATCTTGTTGCCCGGTGTATTCCACGCACTGTATCCCAACACCCGTCCGGTATATGGACTGCTCAGCAACGCTTCAGCAACGTCGACATTCGCTGGACCTTTTCCCACAAAATCAATCAACACCGAAGGCAGACCTTGCTCCCCATTCAGCGTCAACTGCTCCAACGCAGCCTGCACCTGATCCAGAGCGGTAATCGCAATAATCTCGATGTCGATGCTTGTGTTCTCTCCGGAATTTCCCGGGTGACCCTTGGTCATACGATCCAGTTCGGAAGCCATATCAAATGGAACAACTTGCTCGACCGATACAGCCACCAGCTGTTCATTATCCACACTAGTCATCGGATCCGTCACCACCTCCGGTTCAGGATATGCCGAATCCGCCACAAGCACACCGCCCACAATATCCACATGACGAACCACATTCTCGTGTACGTCCATGTATTCATATGTGTTAATGATCGTATTGCCGTGAGGACCAAAATATTTCACGGCGTAACGTGTCTTCGCCCCGCCTCGGAACAACTGGTTAGCCATGCGAGCAACCAAAGCGTGCCCCAGACCATCCGCATCCGGCAAGATGATGGCACGATCCGGATTTTGTCCATTGGTTCCACTGAGCCATTCATTGATCCGTGCTTCTACATAGTTGATTTCATTAATCTGAACACCCTGCGTGTTGGCATCGTCTACACCCACGGCGAGGAAATCGATATAACCTGAGCGAGCCAGCTGATCCAAAATGTACAGATTTGTTTTGAATTTATGCTGTCTTGTATTGTAATACTGTTCTTTATCAAAATAGGTCGTTGTCCCATATTCCACTCCATCCGGGGACAGGTTATAACCTTGAATAATATCTTCAAATTCGGTGTATGTCTGACGCGGCTGCTGCATCAACGCACGGGACTCATTATATGCATCAAGCGCCAAGCCATCTGCAAACGAGGTTGTAGCCAAACGCATGATGGTATCCATTACGAAGACAGGTTTGCGTGGATATTTCTGCTTGATTACGCGGATCACATCCAGCAAACGCGTGGTTTCCTCATCGTATTCAGGATAGGAACCTCCCCCATCTTCGCGGAGCTGACGACTACCAATCAGACCGCCATAAGCGAGCATATCGGATGAGATAATGAATCCGTCGACTTTGGCAGCATGTTTCAGAATAAAGTCATGAATATTGGATGGTTTTCCATAAACCGGCGTGGAGGTACCGAGCAACGTTGTGCCATCTACGGTTTTCTCCGAGTCCAGTCGATTCTTAAGATCACTCAGGTGCGGTGTTACGATATGGATACCGGCTGCTTTCCCTTGCACAATCACATCATCCAGATTCGCTGGACGATCATCCAGTGGAACATACAATACTGTTTTCATATCACGTAGCCTCCTGTTATCTGTTTAGTCTTTAATACCCGATCAGGGCAAGGATGCAATCACCGAATTAAAAAACCGGCCCCATGGCCGGTCTGTACGTTAGCGTATGAGCTGTCGGTGTATCTTCCTTGCTGCTGATCCGATAATACCATCTTACCGCCTTTTCCCGCTCGCGCTGATGGTAATCGGGATGAATTACGCATGAATGTTGTCGTCTCTATGGCGGTTAAATGCCGATTTCTCGCTAGAAACTCCTATCTATAGTCCAACCAAACCCATTCTGATGATGTTTATATGACATAAGTAGCTTTCAAATCCTACGAACAATAAAGGATGGATATGACGATGAAAAAAAGGTATTTCTTCTATCTTTGGATTGCTGTCACCAGTTATATGGCGGGCCCCGCTATGTATGCATTGGCGATGTACATTTTATATCAGGAAACGGATGTTATAACAACATCTCTCATTGGATGGACCGCGGCAACATTCTTATCCGTTGGTATCCTGTTTATCCTGATCGCAGTCATCATGCTACGAGTGTTCAACATCTATTATTTCTGGCTGCAAACCCTGCTCTTCGAGTTGCTTTTCCTTGTGCTCGTCTATATGACCACAGTTCTTCTTGGGGCTGGCAACAGGGGACTGCCCAAGCTGTCCTTTCCATTTACGCCCGAAGGCATCTCCTTATGGATTTTCTGGGGGAGTATTGCACTTATGAGTTCCTGGGGAATATGGGCGGCTCGTCAGCCCTTACGAAAATCGCCATACATGCTGGTGTCCAGAGTCATGCTGATCCTTTTTATCCTTGAAATTTGGCCCCGTTAAAAAGGTGCAGGATGACCACAATTCGGTAGACCAGAATAATGCCTACAAGGGGTGTCCGTCATGACGGCCACCCCTTCTGAAATGTATGTTCCATCTCACGCGATGATATAACGAAAGTTCTCCCATGTTTCCGGTACGGGTTCCCCGTTCTTGGCATGATGATAGAAGCTGAACGGGAATTTGAACACATGCCCGCCGTACCAGTCACGGGAACGTCTGTCGGTGAGCCAGTATTCCAGTTCATGAGGGAGCGCCACTGATCGTTCCGCCCGTTCTAGTGGCAGCAGGTCTACAGGTGATTGCAATGTCGGCATCGCCTGTTCAATATCCACATCTCGGCTTAAGCGTAGTGCCTTCACCATGGTAAGGAAAGGCGGGATGCCTTTGTGGAATAATGCCGGATAACCCAGTTCATATAATATGTTAAGCGCATGTCCATAGGTCAGCATATGACCAATCAGGTCATGATGCGCTTCCGCGTGATAGATGGTCTGGAACGCACCAAGTTCATCCAGAATCAGGCGTGACAACTGAACTGGATCTGCAATCTCGGGGAAACCATCGCTTTTTTCCGGCTTCAGACTGCGAATTTCTTTCATCGTTGTATTCATCCAGGATCTTCCCGGGATGGTTCGATCGAATGAATCGATCAGTTCAACCAGCCGACCAATATCCGCCGCCGTGCCCCATCCATCCAGTTCACGAATGGCTTTCAAGCTGATTGACCCGTAAATGGCCTGGTGTCCAACCCAGTGCAGCTCTCCAATCGTTCGATCCAATGCGTCCGTAATACGCGCTTCGGCATCTTCCCTGGGCATCATCTCATCAATCGGAGAGGTCTGACCAGGGCTCACTCCATGCTGGCGAAGCATGGCTTTTGCTTCGGCGGTAACACTGCCGGCGGCAAGGGCAGTGAGACGATTTTCCCGTACCCAAAAATATGCCGCAATCGCACCTGCTCCATAGTGGGCGTGCCACAGATCTCCTGTACGTTCCCGACTGGAAACGATAATCGATAGTCCCTCTTCCAACAAACGTCGATCCAAGCCTGCCACCACCCTTCATCATCTGTAAGCCATCACAGGAACTACCCTGTAATTAATAAATAAAGCGTTTACTTCTATAACATGATGGAATTGATCCACATATACCCGTTTTGCCCCGGAATGCAAAGTTTAGCCGATTCGAAGCTTGCCCACGCCACAGATGGATACTTCCAGCGGATAGATCTCTGCTTTTTGCGTAGAGAAAAACCATTTTCGATCCTTCTTCACCACAATAAATAACCCATGTACATCTCCTATAGGAGCAAAGGTATCACTAACCTCACCCCAACGCGTGAGTCCGATACGCTGAAGCTCATTCACCGTAGACAGAACATCCTCCGTCACCAGTCCAACCTCACACACCTGTAATATATCTTGAGTCGAGAAGTCATGGTCACTCTCGTTCTGAATACGATGATGTGCAATCAGCTCGATAATATTACCTGCCGGATCTTCGAAATAGAGAGAATGAGAGTTCCAGTTAGTAGAGTACGTCTCATCCCGATCTCCTTCCCTGCTTAAAACAACACGTGATGCAGCCCACTGCTTCGCTTCCTTGAACCGATTTGTCGGAATCATCCAGGCAACATGATAAAAAGGTGCTCGCGGTGTCTCACACTGTTTGAATATCATCCTAGTCGATCCAACCTGCAGGTGGAAGGTCTGCTCCGTTGCATGAGACACATCCATTCCCAATGTATGGCTATAGAAATGTTCGAGGTCTGCCAGTCTCGTTGTGTAAAGTTGTACTTCTTCGATAATCATACGCTTCGCCCCTGCATCTCCTCCCACCGACTCCATGGCACCATGCCAAGTTCAGGTTTCGCTTCATCCGGAAGCATGGCGATGAATTCAAGCGAATGACCATCCGGGTCGGTAAAATATACAGATACCGCAGGCATCCAGCTGAAGACGTACAGTTCACCGATATCATCATTCAGAAAGTTGTGTGTCTGGATGCCTTTGTTCTCCAAGTGAGCCACCGCATGTTTCATATCCTCGAGAGATACATGAAAAGCAAAGTGCTGACGTTTCACCTCGGAAGGTTGCTTTTGCCATAATCCCAGCATGGCATTGCCTTTTCCACCAATCCAGTAGAAGGAGTTTCCACGTTCTTTCTGCCCATAGGCATGGGGTAAACTCAGGACCGTTTCATAGAAATGATGAGATTTCTCCAGATCCGTCACGTTTAGATGTGTTTCAAATATGCCTGTAATCATCATGCTCAACCTCTTTTCCTTTTCCCATTCATCTTCGTTTGTTCTCAACTCATGGATGAATTCCGCGCATTCGTTAACGTCTGGGCCAGATTCAAAAACGATCCAATAACCCGCTGCACCCGGTCCTCTATATCCTGACTGTCTTCGTACTCTTCGTATCCGTCAAATGTCGCTTCGAATCGTCTGCGCTGCGCACCACCAATGGATATCCACTCCTGGGCATTAATTCCATGCAGATTGCGAACAATCGCTTGCAGTTGTAAAAGCGAACTTACCCCCACCGCTCCGCCAGAGGAGCTGATGGACAGGACGGGCTTGCCACTGAAATGAGCCTGGCTGAGGTGATCCAGTGCATTTTTGAGCACACCGCTAATACTGCCATGGTACTCTGGCGTAGACAGGATGATCGCATCTGCCGCGAGCATACGTGTATTCAGGTCTGCCAGATGTTCATGGTCCGCTTGTTTCTCATCTGGTGCGTAGAATGGAAGCGGTGTCTGATACAGATCAAACAGGCTGGCCTGATGTCCCTGACCCCGAATAATCTCCACCGCATATTCTCCCAAACGTGTACTGGTTGCATTGTTTCGATTGCTGCCTGCCAAAATAACGATATTCATCAAAGTCACCCTCCTTGGATTTTTTATAATTCAAACTCCCATGTTTCAACCGTTCTGTTATTTCTACTCTTATCTTACCTTTCTTTTGCATCCAAATCGTCAGCAGATAGACTTAACTTGAAATACCAAAAAACTCAACCTTTAGGTTGAGTTTATACGACTTAAGTATGAACATATGTCGGAATTGGTCAGACGACCCAGCCGTTTCTTACAGCGTGAAGCGCAGCTTGCGTCCGATCCGCCAGTCCCAGTTTGTCGAGCAGATGACTGACATGGGTTTTGACCGTTTTTTCAGTGATGACCAATTGAACCGCAATTTCCTTGTTGCTCAGCCCTTGAGCAATCAGTCCCAAGACCTCTTGTTCACGGCGAGTAAGCATATCCGGACCACCAAGGGATATTTCAGCTGATTTTCCAGCCTGCTTTGGCTCCTGATTTTGACTCTTTACTGACCGATCTGCCGTTATATGCTGTGGTTGCTGTTCATTGATGGACCAATCGGATGAAGCCATCACATGCATCAATTGACCTGCTGCGGCGGGATGCAATTCTACCTGACCTGCATGCACATTGCGAATGGCCACAGCCAGATCCTCCGGTTCAATATCCTTGAGCAGATACCCCTTCACCCCTGCACGCACAGCAGGAACGACATGATCCTGATCCGAAAACGATGTGAGTACAATAATTCTCGTTTCTGGCATTAATGCACGCAACCGTCTGGCTGTTTCTATTCCGTCCATGACCGGCATATGCAGATCCATTAATACCACGTCAGGTTTTAACAATTCCGCCTGTGCCAGAGCTTCCTGCCCGTTCGACGCTTCACCAACAACCTTCATGTCTTGCTGTGTCGTCAAAAAAACGTGCAGCCCCCGTCTAACCATTGCATGATCATCTGCGAGCAAAATCGTAATCGGCATCTCCTCTTCCCCCTGACTTTATACAGATTCGAACGGAAGTGGAATGACTGCCGTTACCGTTGTTCCCTTGCGGGAAGAACTAACTATTTCTAACCTGCCTCCAAGCGATTCAGCCCGTTCCTTCATAATGGACAGGCCAAGTGAACTTCCAGACGATGCTTTTGGCCTTTTGGCACCGCCTATTCCCTGATCTGTGACGGTAAACACCACTTCATGATCACTTAACTTGAGAGTGACCTCAGCAGAAGGGACATCTGCATGTTTCCGTATATTATTTAGTGCTTCCTGCCCGATTCGCCACAAGGCTTCTTCTATATTACGGGGCAAAGTCTGCATTCCAGTTCGATCCACCACAACTTGTAGACCCTGGCTAGTACCATATTCCTGTAGCGCATGGAGCAGCCCTGCTTCCAATCCCGCAGGACGGAGCTGCATGATCAATGCGCGCATTTCCTTGAGAGCTTCCTGAGACAAAGCCCGAATATCCTTCATCGCTTCCGCTGCCGGGTGCAACCGTTCGGATACGGACAGCATACTTTCCGCACCTTTAGCAGTTAACGATAGTGAAAATAGAATCTGATTAACCGAATCATGCAGATCGCGAGCCAATCGGTTTCTCTCTTCCAGTCGTGCCAGTTCACGGCGATTCTCCGCCAGCTTCAGACTCTCCCATGAGGCCGCAATATGCTCGGCCACTGCCTCCAGCACTTCACGGTCTGCCTGCGCAGGACCTGCTGTTCCTATTCCGATCACCAGAATTCCCGTTTCCCCTGGCGTATGGTAAGGAAGGGGAGCAGCAATTCCCGAGGCAATGGAATGCATAGTCTGTTCAGGCTCACACAGAGTAAAGATCTCAGCCATCTCTATTGTAGACAGAAATGTGGCCCGGTGACTATGGATTACTCGATTCATGTGGTTTGCCGCTTCCGAGGATACCAACGCACTGGATAACGTTCGAACCCTATTGTCTGCATACACTGCCTGCAAAACGAACATTCCGTTTTTCTGCTGAATCATTGCGGCAAAAGGCCAATCATAATGCTGACCAATCAGCTGTACAACTTGTAACGAAAAGGCATCCGAATTGCTGCATCCGTTCACCGCAAGACCCAAAGACGTGCTGAAATCCCCCAGCTTGGCATACAGATCAGCTCGTTGCTGCTCCGCACGATACAATCTCATCCGTTCCATCGCACTACCAATCTGGTACGCCACACCCTGTAACAGTGCCAGTTCACTGTCGCTAAAATGCTCCTTGGCTGGCGCAGCCACGTTAAGCAGGCCCAACATCTTGTCACCTGACCGCAGCGGAACAGTCGCATGGTGGGTAATATTATGGGTATCTCCCCATTGGAATTCCACTGCATCCTCCAACCGTTTACAGTTAATGATGTTGACCGCATAATTCAGACGACCATCCCTGAAGCGGTTCACACACCAGCAAGTACCCGTACGCATGGGCTCTTTATCTTTACGTAGTAATGCCGGAGGCAGATTGTAATCCGAAACACAGGCATAGTCTCCACGTTCATTGATCAGAAACATCCAGCCTGCCGTTAAACCGGTCAACTCCAGTAATTTGCCGACCACGGTATCCAGCATGAGGTTCAGATCATTGGACGTATTGAGCGTTTCCGCGATTGTCTTGAGCGTGACCATTTCCTGCATTCCGACTTCTTCCGACATGACAGACTTCTCTCCTTTGGCGATACCAACTGTGGTTTGTTCAACTATTGTAACCAATCAACCCTGGATATTAAAGGATCAACTTCTCCAATCGCTCACTCAGCCCAGCTTCTGTCGCTCTTTGCGGGACACAGACAAAGGCTCCATATTAATCAGACCTCGATCTGACAGAGCCAGCGCCATTTTATAGAAAGCACGTGTACGAATCTTCGTATACGTATCCTTGCTGACAGGTGGATCAAACACATGGTTATACACTTTATAGTCAAACACATCATCGTCCTTCAGATATCGCTCACAGACGAGTACACGCTCCTTCTCACTCAGCCGGGACACAATAAAATCGATCGTATCGCAGTATGCCTGACGCGCACGCTGCACGTCCACATTGAAGATTGCGGTTCTCGCTGTGGAATCCCCCGTCACATTGGTTGCACCATGGAAACGCTCGGCATAACTTGCCGTCACCATAACCTCTCGTTCTTCAAATGCAATCGTTTTATAGATTCGATATTTCTCCAGCGCAGCTTCAACAGCCGTTTGCGTTTTGCGTCGGTCCAATTCGGGTAGCATCAATTCCATATTTGTCTTCCTCCTTTAATATTTTTGACTAATTCATATCTCTCACTCTATCGTTCACGTCATGTTGTTTTTCCATCATTCTTTGCACGATGGAAAAACGCTCTTATTCATAGAGTTGTCCAGTTTCCTAAATAAATAACGACATGTCTTCAATTTCCCGCTGTTGCCTTTTGGAATCACTCCAAATCGGTATAATCCGGGGAATTACCTTCTTCAAAGAGTCATTTCTAAACTCCAACCTGTGTCATCGTTACATTTTGTTCGCATATTGTTCGTATTTCTATTTGAGGATACCACTTTCTGGAGATCGGAGTAAACCTTCATTTTGGTTCATTTTGACGATAAAATAAAACCTTCGCTCTCATTTCCTATGCCTTTTGGCATAATTGTTTCATATCTCTTTACCTAATGGTATATATACGTTATAGTACTGTTTAATTAATGAACTTCCGTATAAGTCATTTGATTTTTATAAGTTAAGATTTGGATTAGATATGCACGTTAACGGAGAGGACAGAAAGAACCTGAAGAAGCGAAGCGTTCGCCTTTATCACCGAAATTCCACCTATTAAGAAATACATTCAGGAAATTCGGGGATAACAGCGATCGGAAGGTTGTTCTGTCATCGGAGTGATCTGTGCAGCACGAGCTCTCTTAATTTATAATTCAACCACTTGTACGAATCAAAGGAGTTGGCATAATTGTGGAGCACGCTTTTGGTCCTTATATGAAACAACTGCGCGAGCAACAGGGATACAGCATCAATCAGCTCGCCGAAGCAGCCGGAATAAGCAACTCACAGATTTCACGTATTGAGAACGGGGTGCGGGGTGTGCCCAAACCTGCGACCATCCGCAAGATTTCAGATGCACTCTCGGTTCCCTATACAGAGATGATGAAACATGCCGGATATATTGAACCAGGGAGTTCCACTGAACTTCAGAATGTGCCGGAATGGGCTACATACAAAGACCGTCGTGATTTCAAAAAGATGCTGGAAGACGATGATGATCTGATGTTTGACGGCATTCCACTCGATGAAGAGGACAAGAAACGAATCAAGGATGTGCTGACAGGTCTGTTCTGGGAAGCCAAACAGATGAACAAACGCAAAAAGACAGACGAATCGGACAATCGCCCATGAGGCATGACCCACTGAATTTAATGAAGCAGCAGGTGAGATCATATGGATGACATTGTAACAAAACTGATTCGAAAACACCGGACCAACTGCCCTTTCAGCATTGCCCGCTCGGTTGGAATACAGATCCGTTTCGCCAATTTGGGGAAGTCCACCAAGGGACTGTACTTTCGCAAGCTCCGGCGCAGGTTTATCGTCATACACAATGACTTGCCGCCGGAATGGCAACGGTTCGTGTGCGCCCATGAGCTTGGACACGATCGGCTTCATAAAGGGATTAATCGGTTCTTCCTGGAGGAACACTCCTATTTTGCTCCAGGCAAGCTGGAAAGACAGGCCAATCGTTTTGCCATTCAATTGCTAACCTCCGGAGTGATGCCTGAACCGGATGAATCATTGGAGAAATTTTGTTTACGTACCGGACTGCCGCGTGAAGCGCAGCATTTTTTTTACACCCTTTAAGAACATATGTTCTTAAAGAGGATTATTTTATCTCTATTAACCATTAGAAGATTTACATGTCACTTTCAGGTTACTTATTTTTACGTAATTCGCGAGATTTCCTAAAAATAGTCTGTTAAAATACTACGTGAGCTGTGTAAACGCTCAAGTAGATTATTATTTGGGGAGGTTTCGGATTCATATGAAAATCTGGAAGAATTACGTTTCACTTCTGCTAACGGTCTGTTTGCTGTTTGGCAGTGTAGGTATTGCCGCGGCTGCTACGGACACCACTCCGGGCAAAGGCACACACATTACCATTCTACATACGAATGATACGCATGCCCGTGCAGTTGAATCTTCACCTGCTATGGGTTTTGCCAAGGTAGCTGGAATCGCTGACAAATATCGCAGCGAAAACCCGAACACACTCTTGCTTGATGCTGGAGATGCTGTACATGGTACAACGTTTGCCACTCTCGTGAACGGTGAGAGTATCGTGAAACTGATGAATGAAATGGGCTACCAAGCCATCGTACCGGGTAACCACGAATTCAACTATGGTTCGGATCGCTTGATCGAACTGGCAGACATGATGAAATTCCCAATGATTAGTGCCAACGTGAAGAAAAAAGACGGAACTCGTCTCTTCGATCCTTACCTGATTGAAGAAATTGATGGTGTAAAGGTTGGAATCATTGCCCTGTCCACACCTGAAACGATGTACAAAACGAATCCGAAAAATGTAGAAGGTCTTGATATTACAGACCCATCTGCGGAAGCTAAAGTTTTGGTAAACGAGATCCGCAGCAAAGTAGATGTTGTTGTGGTATTGGGACACCTTGGACAAGACGCTTCCAGCACGGATACTAGTTTAAAAGTAGTTAAAGAAGTGCCTGGCATCGATGTATTCATTGATGGTCACAGCCACACAATACTGCAGGACGGTCTTGTATCCGATAACGGAACATTGATCGCAAGTGCAGGAGAATACACTAACTACGTAGGTGTCATAGACCTGTGGGTAGACGGTGGTAAAGTAACGAAGAAACAAGCAACTTTGATTGATGAAACTGAAGCAAAAGACATCAAACCGAATGAGAAAGTCGCAGCTCTCGTGAACTCCATTCAAAAAGAACAAGAGCCTATTTTGAAAGAAGAAGTAGCCAATACAGCCATTCTGCTGGATGGTAAACGTGAACAGGTACGTGCAGGTGAAACCAACCTGGGTGACCTGCTTGCAGATGCAATTCGTGATGTCAGCAACGCCGA
Organism: Paenibacillus amylolyticus; assembly: GCF_050990605.1. GTDB lineage: Bacteria > Bacillota > Bacilli > Paenibacillales > Paenibacillaceae > Paenibacillus > Paenibacillus amylolyticus_H. The sequence continues at coordinate 1,249,917 of NZ_CP158832.1, read as the reverse complement.
TATCGCACTGACTAACGGTGGTGGTATCCGTGCTTCCATTGAAAAAGGTATCGTAACCAAAGGTGATGTTATCACTGTGCTTCCATTTGGTAATCAAGTGGTAACCCTTGAAGTGAAAGGGTCCGATATTCTGGCAGCCCTTGAAGTCGGTGTAGGTTCCTACCCTGAACCAAGCGGTGGATTCCCGCAAGTATCTGGAATCAAGTTCAAAATCGATACTTCCGCTGCAGAAGGTAGCCGTGTACACTCCGTAACCGTTGGCGATAAAGCCCTTGATCCAGAAGCAACATACACACTGGCAACCAATGATTTCACTGCTGTTGGCGGTGACGAGTACACCATGTTCACCAAATATGCTACAACTGGTATGTACGGCGCGTTGGATGAAGCCTTGATTAACTACATGCAGAAGCTTGGCGCTGTTGACATCAAAACAGATGGTCGGATCAGTGAAGCGAAAAAACCTGCAGTAGAGCCAGAAACTCCGGCAACCGAAACACCAGCTCCAACCAAGCCAAAACCAGAAACACCGAAACCGGAAAAACCGTCTAAACCGACGCCAAGCAAACCAGCCCCAGCCAAACTGCACGTTGTGAAATCCGGAGACTCCCTGTACTCTATCTCCAAACAATACGGCACAACTTGGCAGGCCTTACAAAAGCTGAACAACATCAAAAATCCACACTGGATTTATCCAGGTCAACAATTGAAATTGCCTGCTGCTTCTTAAGCTCAGCAAAGCAAAGTGCATATAGGCATGATCGCTTATATGGCGCAACAACATAACGAATCTATCTTGTCATACCAAAAGGGTGTCCCCCAAGCCAGATTACTGGTTAAGGGGACACCCTTTTGTATCACAGTTCTTACACATCAATCCACATCAGATACTTCAACATTTCTTGTGGACATATCCTGCTAAAATTCACAATCATCTGAGGCAAAAATAAATCCCTGCCCGGCCTTTATGGAACAACCTCATCATATGCCTTCGAAACCGAACTATATAAAAAGTCTCCGGAATTACCGTGTTCATGCAGTTATTGTACATTTAATATCGACATCTCTGTCTACTCAAAATTGCATACTTGCACATAAATCTGTCTGAGTAAGATCATCTTCAATCCTTTAATCATAAAATCATTTGTATACTGAATACAACTACCCGAATGTAGTTATTTCGTATGATACGATACCTAAAATTCTTCCTTTTTAATATGCCTATAGCCCTCTTTTTATTGCTCTCATTGGAATTTCAGCAATAAATATCATCTACCACATTATAATCGGTACTATTATATGAACTCATATATTCAGCCCATCCCTGAATTTAGGAAGTGAGCTGTTCCTTCACATAAAGCACAGCCTCCTGTGCCGTCAAAGCGATTCGTTTCGATTCACCTGATGCCGCAAGTGCGTGTGATCCCAGTTCGACCTGCCCTTCAGCTGCACCTCTGCCAATGACGATCTGCACGGGCAATCCGATTAGCTCCGCATCCTTGAATTTCACACCTGGTCGTTCATCCCGGTCATCGACCAATACAGTGAAACCACCCTCGACCAATTGTTGTTCCAGTTCCAGCGTGAGTTGACGCTGCTGCTCATCCTTCCAGCTTACCGGAATCAGATGTACATCATATGGCGCCACAGCGGCAGGCCATCTTATACCTTCATCTCCAGCATACTGCTCAGCTATAGCGGCCATTAGACGGGATACGCCAATACCGTAACATCCCATGACTGGCGCGCATTGGCGACCATTACGATCCAGGAATGAAGCGCCCATGGCGTCACTATATTTCGTTCCCAATTTGAAAATGTGTCCAACCTCAATACCTTTGGTGAAACCAAGTGGTGAGGCACATGTGGGACAAGCGTCCCCTTCAGCAGCAAAGCGAATTCGTGCTACTCGCTCCAATGCAAAATCAATGCCTGGCCGTACACCGGAAACATGCACATCCACTTCATTGGCTCCTGTAATTGCACTCATCATCACTGCCACATCAGCGTCCACCACCATCGGCAGATTCAGTCCAATCGGACCCAGAAAACCGACCTTCAGACTCGGATGTGCCGCAATGGCTGCATCGTGTGCAAGGATCAGTTCCTCTGCACCCAATACCTGCTTCAATGCGATATCATTCAGTTCATGATCTCCACGTACAAGGGCAGCAACGAGCTGACCATCTGCCAGATACAGCAGTGTTTTGATCATAAGTTCAGTACCTTTGCCCACAAAAGTGCTTAACTCTGCGATCGTACGAACGCCTGGTGTCGAGATGCGTACTATGTTTTCCGCTCCTGAATGCTCATCCGTTTGAACTGCGGAGTCTGCATTCGCGGAGACAGCAGAAACTTCCGATCTCTCTTTTTGTTCATCTATATCTTCTGAAGTCTGATAATCAGCTTTCTCCAGATTTGCAGCATATCCACAATGTTTGCAGGTTACAATCGTGTCCTCACCTACATCAGCAAGAGCCATGAATTCATGCGTTTCCCCTTGACCGCCAATCGTTCCCGCGTCCGCCTCAACACGGATATAGTCCAGACCGCAACGCTCCAGAATACGACTATACGCTGTGTTCATCGCCTGATAGGTATGATCAAGCTCTTCCCAGTCCGAAGCAAAAGAGTACGCATCTTTCATAATAAATTCACGGCCGCGTAGCAATCCAAATCGAGGACGGCGTTCATCCCGGAATTTGGTTCCGATCTGGTACAGCGTGAATGGCAGCTTACGATACGAGTTCACCTCATCCCGTGCTAACGCAGTTACAACTTCTTCATGTGTTGGTCCAAGAGCAAATTCCCGTGCATGACGATCCTTCAGACGCATTAATTCAGGACCGTATTGTGTGTACCTCCCGGACTCTTCCCACAGTTCGGCTGGTTGCATAATGGGCAGCAATACTTCCTGACACCCGGCACGATCCATCTCTTCTCGAACGATTCGTTCAACGTTCAACAATATACGGCGTCCAAGAGGCAGGTAACTATAGATCCCTGCTGCCAGTTGGCGAATCATACCGGAACGCAGTAACCAGCGATGTCCCGCAGCATCTGCCTCCGCTGGCGCTTCACGTAAGGTTGGAACAAGCATTTCACTTTGACGCATCTGGACACACTCCAATCTTCCTTTTTGTTATCAAAATACGGTGTATAAACAGCAAAAAGACACATCCGTCAAGGGACGAATGTGTCGTGGTACCACCCTTATTTAACTGCAAATTATCCGTTCGCAAACTATGCGATCTGTGACATGCAGTCCTGCGGGGCATAACGGGCCCTGCCGGCGGAGGTTGCAACCCTGGATGGGCACTCTCTTCCGCAGCTCGCGAGGTAGGAATTATGAAGCAGCTACAGGAACCTTGCACCACACTGTCCCCTCTCTGTTGAAGCTGGCTTTCACAATCATGTCCTCGTTATAACGCTGTTATCATTTTTGAACACATTAGTGCATTTACAAGCAATTGTCAACCAATTAGTCGAATACAACTCCAGAATAATACTCCACTACATCACGAATGAGCATAAACGCATCCCCATTTGTAAGATTGTTCTTGTCAGTAATGCCAGCAAGCGTGTCGTCACTTATCCAGTTTTGCGTTTGCAATTGAGCAAGTGCCTTTTCAAGTGAAGTTTCAGTTTCTGAAGATCCCATTGCCAGACATAACATATACGCAGCCTGATCCAACGTTAAAGGTAGGGTTAAGGCATTCTCCATATTTGCTAGAGCTTGGTCGGCACTGCCTGTGTAAGCTTCTGGAAACATCGCTTGCATTCTTTTCAATTTACTTAAAAATCGTTCCGGGTTCATCCCTTTATCCAGTTCCCAACCATCATTATTATAATTGCCTGAAGTCATATACATACTCGCAGCAGCCAGCAATCCTTTATAATCCTTATGTTCCATATACTTAGGTTGTTCGAAATGATGTACCTTTAGATCCATACCCTGTTTTTCCAGCATGTTGCGTAATTCAGATGCTCGCTCTTCAGAAGCTGAGAGTTCTCGGAAGGACTCTTTATGGATGTAGGCCAGTTTGACTGCAGCTCCTGCTGCTTCTCCCTCTGCCATTCCAAGCGGTACAACTCTCGCACTACCATGTGGGATTGTATCATAACTTGCTGCACGTCCGACGACAAGCAGACCATCAACCTTTAACGGTACAAGAGAACGAAAAGGTATACCATATTGAATCGGACTCAACATAATCGTGCCGGCATTTCCAACACTTGTACTCTGAATATCGATATCATATGAACCGTATGCAATCGCATCCCAGTGATCGCGATTTTCCATGACATCTGCTAATGTTAAACGATACTCGCCATAGATATGACGTGACTCCCTTACGTAAAGCTCGTCCGCTGTTCCGGCATATTGTAGCCCTGCAAATTCATCATAATTTTTCTTCAGAAAATCAACAATTCGTGGGGCTTCTTTACGGCCGATTTCCAGACCCTTTTTCACAGATATCGGATCTAACGGATCTACCCCAAAGATCTGCATCGTATTGATCAAGATTGTATTATCATTTTGTCTTCCGATATTCAGACTGCGGATCTTAATACGTTGTGGATTGGAAGATTCATATTGCCTTGCATCACCGTACCCCCAAGCACTCATCTTATCAACCCCGGTACCCTCTCTTTCCCTGAATTTTTGCCATACCTCATCTGTAACACCACTTAGCTTGAATACGAGCGTAGAGACCATTTTGGATTTACCATCTCCAATATCTTGCCTGCCTATGGAATATGGAACTCCTGCAGCGGCTGCAATATCCGCATCTTGCGTTGCATCAATGATGGAGCGGGTTGATATCTGAACCGTTGTTCCATCTTCTTTCGTTATGCTCATACCCGTTATTGTCACGTGATCTCCCGTAGATTTTTCAGTAAGGGGAACTAATTCCTTAACATTCATCAACAGGTCAATATTAGGTTCAGAACGAACCATCTGATAGAAAACGTTAGCTGCTGTATGGGTATCAAATGAGCTGCCCTCGATCTGGTCAAACCATTCCTGGAAAATGCCTTTGTTCAAGAAGTCAGGCTGCCGCAAACTGCTCAATAACTGCGGTTGTTCAGGGGAATAATTTAGATCCAGCGTATTAAGGCCTCCTTCGGTCAACAATCCGCCCAACATGTTGCGATCTCTTGCTTCCACCAGCAATACACGCATCCCATTACGAGCAGCTGATAAGGCAGCAGTAATACCTTCCGGATCCGTTCCAGCTACAATAACGTTATAGGAATCTTTCAGGTTTAGTGTAGATTGCACGTCCTCCAAAGGTTGCCATACGTAATTATTATTAAATTTATAATTCTTGTTCCAAATATAGAATGCACCATATGCAACACACATCAAAGCAATAAACACACTAGCTGTAATTGCTGTTATTTTCAATTTTCTATTAATCAAAGAAACAAACCTCCATATGTACTTTAAATTCAACAATACTAACTCGTGAAGTAGTTTTCCTGTGTTATGCCAAAATAATAAAAAACTCCCCAACACTTCAAACTGTGTTAGGAAGTTCTGATAATAAAACGGAAAATTCTACTTTTATGTTGCTATACATATAAACAAATTATAGGAAAGTCCCTAACTTTCCTCATTATAACGATCACTTTTTGCGAAGTAAAGACTTACCAAAACCGGAAATGCATCAGAACGATAATTAAACACTCAGACTGTTCGTTCATCCTGACTATAATGAATTGTCTAGCGATGGCTGACATGGCCGCACGTTCCCTGTAATATAGAGAAATAGAAATCTATCACAGGTATTAATCGATAAAGGAGCTTGTCCTATGCCATATATCATATATGATCTTGAATTCACGGTAAGCCGCAATACTCGCTATTCTTCTGAAATTATTGATATCGGTGCCGTCAAAGTTACGGAAAGTGCGGATGGATTGGCCGTAACAGATACGTTCCATACGTATGTTCGTCCTTCCAATAAGTCTGTTCTGTCCACTGACACGATTCAATTTACAGGTATCACGCAGAAAGATATTGATGCAGCCCCACTTTTTCCGGAAGCATTGAACCAATTCATTGCCTGGATGGGAAGTGACTCCTATTACATGTGTTCCTGGGGACCCGATGACCGCAGCAAATTGATCTCTCATTGTCGCACCCATCAACTTGATGTGGCCTGGATCACCAATCATAACGATCTCCAGCAACAATGGTCCCGTACCATTCGCAAAGAAGGTAAGTTCCGTCAACTCGGACTCGCTCAGGCTCTTGAAATCTGTGGCATCGAATTCGATGGTACCCAGCACCGCGCCTTGGATGACGCCATCAATACAGCCAAGGTGTTTATGCATCAATTTGACCGATTCACTCTGGAAAACAACTGTGCAGCTGATGATGAGGGCATTACATCCAAGGTTGTCTATTCCAGCTCCACAGAAGATGAAGAGAAAGAATCACCATTTGGCAATCTGGCAAGCCTTTTCAAAACCAAAGAGTAACCGTCCACAGCACGGTACTTCATCGTGTTTTGCCTTAGGATAGATGACATTCTAATCTCAACTTTTATTGTACATTTGTTGCCAATAGTCTAGGCGTTCTTTCATCTTGATGCGGCAGATCTCAGGTTCGAGGATCTCCGCATCAGGTCCATATTTAGATATCCATGCGAGAAATTCCTCAATATCACTTAATATGGATTCAAATAACAGGCTACCTTCCGGTTCTATGGTTAAGATGGGGCGTATATAGAATTGCTCCTGCATCACACGCTCTACAGCATGGGGTGCAAATCGAATTTTGAACGCAGTCCACTCCGTACTCCCCTCGTATGCCCAAGGAATGCGGAAGTGGGATTGTATCAGATAATCCTCTTTGCGAAACGTGCGTGGTAATATCCGTATCCTTTGCAGCCGGTTCACCTGAAATATTCGAAGTTTCTCCGACAGGTGACAATACCCTAAGAGCTCAAATCTGTATTCACGAGGGATAAGACAATAAGGGTCTATGCGTACGATCCCTTTTTCACCCTGAGACAGGTACTCCCCTTCAATGGTGTTCTGTGAAATGCCAGCCTGAAGCAGCGCAATCAGAGATTGATTCTGCGAATCGTTGTTTTCATATTGCCATACAGGCAATCCCACTTTGAATAATCCACTAATCTGCTCCGACCATTCCACGCGTTCTGTTTTGTTTTTCTGACTCGAAGCAACCACTTTCTCATAGGCGCTCTCAAAAGCAGGTTTCAGCAAAGGACGAATATTCTCCATAACTTCAGCAAGATGCATGAAAGCTTGGGCTTCTTCATCAGACCAATTTAGCGGATACATGGCAAAATGGCTGATAAACATGTACCCTTGTCCGTGTCCCATATTGGCGATCGGGATATGCATTGCACTGAGGGCCTCCATGTCGCGATATATCGTCCTTTCCGTTGTCTCGCATCGCTGGGCAAGCTCACGTGCCAGAATGCCCGGCTTGGCTTGCACTAGCGTGATAATGCGCATTAATCGGATTAGTCGGTCTGTCATTTTGCCGGACCCTCCACGATGTTGTTTCAATAAATTTGATACAACTCCATCCATAGTTTAATATGATATTGATACATAGATTCGACCTTCTCCTAAACTTCACCTTCAAATATGTAGACTCTCTCTATACCGTTACCATCTGAAATCAACCCTATTCCCCTAATATCTTTTTTTCACGATCATGATATCCTGTTGTAAAGGTGATCCCGTAGTGATAACGCAGCTTTTCAACGATCTCGGCTTCCGCGTAATAGTCCAGATCCTGCTTCCGCGCAGCTTCAATTAACAATGCATCAGCATGGCGACGCAACATATTACTTCCCTCCTGAACCCGGCCTCTTTCGTAGGCGCGCAGGGCTTGTTTGATCAGGGGTACGGTTTCACTTAATTTGATCGTCTTCTCCACCTTGGGATCTTCCGGCTGTCGCAACATGCCCAGATGACTGGTGTACTGAATATACAACTGTTCTCTTCGTAACAATACACGTTGACTTTGCTTCAACTTCCTTGTGCTCCAGTAGGCTGAACATACGGCAGCTTTTCCTGATGCACGGGGTCCCATGACGAATTCAAGCAAAATTTGTTTACTCTCTCCCTTGTACATATCCCCAAGCCTCAATAACCAGCCAATATCCGTTTCTTTGGAACGACATCCATAGATGCCTTTTAGCTGTACTCCATATTCCGGTTTGAGCAAAAGTTCCAAATCTCTTGATACAATTTTGGGTGCTATTTTCCTAAGTCTTTTGGCAGGGGCACCGTTACGCCACTCTACCATCATATATACGGGGTCGGCTCCCCCTGTCGGTATGGCCTCTTTATTCCACGAATAAGATACTTCAAAGACTGAGTTCACTGGTAGTCTCTCCCCCGATTTATATGTATTATCTTCTAAGTTATCAGGGTGAATGGACACTATATTGTCACGGAACACATGTTCTCATTAAATTTTTCCAATATATTAGTTTTATATCCCTAAATCCGTCTCGATACGACAATAAACGACGAAAAAGCTTGGCGCTATGCCAAGCTTTTCAATCACTTATCCATGACAAGTCCCAAATTAAACGGTAGGATGATTGATTCCCATTTTGTGTAAATATTGTGCACCATCCACTTTGGTTATCGGTGCATAGGTGACACTGTCGATGACCAGCTTACGCCCTACTGGCTCTCCGTTAACAGTGATCATGATTGTTTTGGTTGATGTGTTCTGATCTGTTGTGTACATATATTTCTACTCCTTCATGTTCACGATCTCATATTCAATCGGGTATATTGGTATCATTCATTAAATTGCGTATTTGTGAATAGCATGCACCCGGAACTGAAGTAAAAGATCTGTTAAAACGGTCCGGTGTGCTTGCCTATCGTTTTATTACCCCACAGATTTATATGCTAAACAGCTCTGTTCTTAAATAATTTTTAAATATTTCGGGTAATAAAACGATATCATCTTGAACCCATCGTCCCGGTTTTGACGTATAATGTAAGAGCCGTATTTCAACAATAGACGACGAAATCGGCGATCGAACTAACCGAAGAAAGAGGTGTTAACGATGCCAAAATCCATTCAGGGTTATTTCATTCGGGTGTTATTCACCACATGCATTCTATTTACCGTCTCGATCACTTCGACAGTAAGTGCAGCCAGTGCCAATATTTTTACGGATATATACAGCGGCTGGGAGCGAGTCTCCGAACTGCCTGGAGAAGTGAACGCCCTGCAGGAAAGTTATAAGCAAACGATGGAGCAATTAAATCAAACGTCCGCTCAGTTGGGACAAGCCCAGGCCAATGTCGAAGCATTTAAGACCCAGAATGAACAGCTACTGGCTCAGAACCAGAAACTCACTGAAATGGTAAGTAAATTACAGGACGACCAGAATGCCAAAGCGGCTGCCAGCAAACGAATTCAGACGATGATCATCACTGTCATTTCTCTCATATTGGGTTACTTTGTTCTGATTCGTGTGATGCGCTGGGGAATGCGTCGCCGTTCGGGCCGAGTATAAAAGAACAGGAGCAGCTGCATGAACATATACCTGAACAATGCTGAAGCAGGCGGAGCTGGACAAGTCGTCACATTCTCGCTGATTAAAGATGACCGCCTTCATATTTTGCATCCGCAGCAAATTGTGGCGTTCCGCGGTCCAAGTGGGAGCCGCAATGATAAATTCATGAATATCACGGGCATATATCGCAAAAAAAAGCTGATTAAATCCGAAATTACCGGTCCTTGCCAATTTGTGGCTGCCCTGCCTCCCGGATTCACGATGAAGGAAGTGGAGCTCACGGAGGACAGTGATCTGCTCTATGACTTCCGCCACCTGTTCTTCTACTCTGATGGTGTAACCATGCATACCAAAATTCAGAAAATCAAAAATATGCTCATCACCCGTGATGCAGTAAAAATGAAATTTTCCGGCAAAGGCAAAATTGGCTTGCTCACTCAAGGCCAGGTCTGCCAACAGGAATTACACCCAACAGCACCGCTGTACGTGGATGCCGGCAGCATCATTGCTTATCCCGAAAATGCACATCTGGAACTCACGGTATATGGTAACAACCTTGCCAGTCAGCATATGAATTATCATTGGAAGATGACAGGACATGGATCTGTACTCTTTCAGGCTGGACGTGAGAATCACCGCTTGGAACAGGATCTTAACGATGAGGGACTGTTCAAACGAATTCTGAAAGAAGTGATCCCTTTCGGAAATGTACTGATCAAATAAATTGAGCTGTTAGTTGATGAATCTGACCGATTATCTGCCACTATGCTCCAGTGGGGTGGTCACCACGCGGTTTCATGTTATAATGTACAGACAATTGAAGAAGAAAATCCATGCCGACGGCATGGGAGAGGTTCGCGAACTCCCTCTATAAGACTTGACCCTGTGATGGTCAGTATAAGTCTTGCGTACGCGTTGCAGTTACATGCAATCCTGTACGTAAAAAACTAAGGACACTTACTCTTGCCTGCTTTTTTTGAAGCGGTTATCGAGAAGGTGTGTTTTTTGATGGATGCCAGTTCATGAACTTCTCTGTTCTTCCGACACTCTGTGCCTACGTGCATGGTTTGATCTCAAGAAGATAGAGAGGTTTTTTTATGTTGAACGAAGAAAAAGCAGTCGTTGTATTCAGCGGCGGTCAGGATAGTACCACGTGTCTGTTCTGGGCCAAACAACAGTTTGCCGAAGTCGAAGTCGTTACGTTTGATTACGGTCAGCGCCACAAGCTGGAGATTGAATGTGCAGCCGAGATCGCTCGTGATCTGAGCGTACAGCAAACGGTTCTGGATATGAGCCTGTTAAACCAGCTCGCACCTAATGCGCTTACTCGCACGGATGTGGAGATAACACATGAAGAAGGCGAACTGCCAAGTACATTTGTGGATGGGCGGAATCTGCTGTTCCTCAGTTTTGCGGCCATTATGGCAAAGCAAAAAGGAGCACGTCACCTGGTTACAGGTGTATGTGAGACGGATTTCAGCGGATACCCGGATTGCCGGGATTCCTTTGTGAAGTCGATGAATGTGACACTTAACCTGTCGATGGACTATCCATTTGTCATTCACACCCCGCTCATGTGGCTGGACAAAGCCCAAACGTGGAAGATGGCCGATGATCTCGGTGCTTTTGATTATGTACGCGAGCGTACCCTGACCTGTTATAACGGCGTGATCGGCGATGGATGCGGAGAATGCCCTGCTTGCAAACTGCGCAAAGCCGGACTGGATCGCTATGTGGAGCAGCGTACTGCTGCCGAATCAGCGGGAGTGGATGTGCGATGAGAGAGCCTGGAACATTCCGCATTGTTGAGCATCTGCAACGCATCGGAGAAGATATTTTACCTACCCAGCTACGCTATCACCGCAAACGTGTGCTTGTAAGCAAAGAATTCACCTTTGACGCGGCACATCATCTGCATTGTTATGAAGGCAAGTGCAAGAACCTGCACGGTCATACGTATAAAGTTATTTTTGGTATCAGCGGTTATCCGGGTGAAACCGGGCTGACGGTTGATTTTGGACATATCAAGGATATATGGAAAACACAGATTGAAGGATATCTGGATCATCAGTACCTCAACGAGACACTTCCTTTAATGAATACAACGGCTGAAAATATGGTCGTTTGGCTGTTCGAACAGATGGAACATGCGCTCCAGACGGAGCCTTATGCCGGGCTAACCGATGGTGGGCGGACGGAGTTTGTCCGACTCTTTGAGACACCAACCAGTTACGCGGAAGCCAGACGGGAGTGGATGATCGATGAGTAGTGTTGGAGAACAGGGACAGTCACGCGAACGCAACCAAGAGGCTCGCATTCCTGTGATGGAGATTTTTGGCCCGACGGTTCAAGGCGAAGGCATGGTGATCGGGCAAAAAACGATGTTTGTTCGTACCGCGGGCTGCGATTATCGCTGCTCCTGGTGCGACTCGGCCTTTACCTGGGACGGCAGTGGCAAGGACCAGATTCGGATGATTACGCCGGAGGGCGTATGGGAAGAATTGCGCCGCGTTGGCGGCACGCGTTTCTCCCATGTCACCATCTCCGGCGGTAATCCCGCCCTGCTCGCTTCGCTGGGCGGGTTGGTTGCCCTGCTGCGGGAGAACGGCATCCGCACCGCGGTCGAGACGCAGGGCTCCCGCTGGCAGCCTTGGCTGGCGGACATTGACGAAGTCACGGTATCGCCCAAGCCACCCAGCTCCGGCATGGACACCGATTGGGCCGTGCTGGATGATCTGATCGAACGGCTGGCCGCTGGCCCGGTAGACCGAAGTCACAGTCTGAAGATCGTGATCTTCGATGAGACAGACTTGGACTATGCCCGCCGTGTGCATGCACGATATCCGGGCACGGATCTATTTTTACAAACCGGGAACCCGGATGTGACTTCCGCCGATACGCCAGATCTGGCGTCCTCGCTGCTTGCTCGTTATGAGTGGCTGATCGACCAAGTCAGTGCATCCGATGACCTGAATGATGTTCGTGTGCTTCCACAGCTTCATACGTTGGTATGGGGTAACAAACGCGGCGTTTGATGGGCAGTATGGGTGGAGACAATAAGAGAATTAACCAGGCAAATTTGCCTATTCATATATACCGCGAGGCTTTGGGCTTTTGCGGAAACAAGGAGCGTTTAATAACCGATGAGACAACCTGATGAGATGCAAGATGTGACGTTGCTGGGCAACCAGAACGTAAAATATACGTTTGAATATGATCCGGGAATCCTGGAGAGCTTTGATAACAAACATCCGTACCGTGATTATTTTGTAAAATTCAACTGCCCGGAGTTCACCAGCCTCTGCCCGATTACAGGCCAACCAGACTTTGCGACGATTTATATCAGCTATATTCCGGATGTGAAAATGGTGGAGAGCAAATCGCTCAAGCTGTACCTGTTCAGCTTCCGCAACCACGGTGATTTCCACGAGGATTGTGTGAACATCATCATGAACGACCTGATCAAGCTGATGGACCCGCGCTACATCGAAGTATGGGGCAAATTCACACCGCGCGGCGGCATTTCCATTGACCCGTATACGAACTACGGTAAGCCGGGAACGAAGTACGAGCAGATGGCCGACCATCGCATGATGAATCATGATATGTATCCGGAGACGATTGATAATCGTTAATTCTTCAGGTTCATCCATTTTGTAAAAAATAGAATCATAGAATGTCAAAAGCCGAACTTTACTATATAAGTTGAACTAAAGATTATTTACACTGACACTACGATGACAGAACAACCTTCCAATCGCTGTTATCCCCAGATTTTTTTCCATTCCCTTTTCTAAAGGGGAAAATCCGGGGATAGCGTATGCTTCCGATGCAGCTTTCTTTCAGAAAGCTTTTAGGCGAACGCTTCGCTTTTTCAGGTTTTTTCTGTCCTCTCCGTTATCGTGTAAATGATTAATTCAGCTTATATAGCTTAAGAAGTTCGGCTTTTTAGTATAAACCTTTAGAAACTCAGTCTCTCAATACAATGGGATCGCAGTGCATTCAAGTAAACTAATCTTCCTTGAGTGCTTTGATTTTTCTAATGTAATGTCTCAACATCAACACACCAATCGATTGAAAAATGACAAATATGACGATGGCAGTAGTTAGAGATGTCGGTGCAACATAGATTGCCTGAAACGTGATTACAGCCATACATACAATGCTCATTACCAGTTCACGTTTGGCAGCAGCATAAGGTGGCAGTGGTTTCATTTCCATCCCTCCTCCTGCTTTCTCGCACTGAAATATGGATCTTCTTACACTAAAAGCTAAAGTAATACGTTTCTTTTGTAAATGCAATCACAACAAAAAGACTCTTCAGTATAGATATTTAATAGAAAAAAAATTTCCTCATCCACGTTATTCTATTTCTCTTGTTCCCCTTGTCGGTCCAATCAATCTGTCCTATTATGTAACAATATGCTTACACGCATAGAATACAACATCAGGCGCTGATCCCTCGTGACCGCGACCAAAGGAGAATTGTACATGTCTACACAAACCTCATTACCCAAAGACGCCGCAGCGCGTTCGAAAGCCCCACCCGGATTGGATGCCCAAAGCACCGTTTACCGGATACTTATTGCGATTAGTCTGGTTCATCTATTCAATGATTCGATCCAGTCGGTGATTCCCGCCATTTTCCCGATTCTGAAAGACTCCATGCATCTCACGTATACTCAGATCGGATGGATTTCTTTTGCCATCAACTTTACTGCTTCGATAATGCAGCCTGTCGTAGGCTGGTTTGCTGATAAAAAACCGACACCATCCATTCTGCCCATTGGCATGGGTTTTACATTTACCGGCATGTTGCTGCTGGCCTTCGCTGACAGTTATATGACTGTCCTGATCTCCGTGATCTTTGTCGGTCTGGGTTCAGCGGCTTTCCATCCGGAAGGTTCACGGGTATCGCATATGGCTGCTGGTCAGCGCCGTGGGCTGGCACAGTCCATCTTCCAGGTCGGTGGTAATGCCGGGCAATCGCTTGCCCCTTTGCTTACCCGCTGGATCTTTATCCCGTTTGGACTATTCGGTGCGATTGGATTTACAGGCATTGCTGCCATGGGAATTGCTGTTCAGATCTACATCGCCCGTTGGTATGGCCGCATGCTGCAATCGGGTGGATACCTGCGCAGACAGGCTGCTGCCCGTCGTGCACCCAATCCTGCTTTACGTAAAAAGATTACTGCCGCCATTACGCTATTGATTTTGCTCGTCTTTGTTCGTTCCTGGTATATCGCTTCCATCGGCAGCTTCTATGCGTTTAATCTGAAAGATACCTTTGGATTGTCCACAGAGGACGCACAGATCTATATCTTCCTGTTCCTGGCTGCGGGAGCACTGGGTACGTTCTTCGGAGGGCCCTTGGCGGATCGATTCGGCAAACGTAATCTGATCTTCCTGTCCATGGCCGGAGCTGCTCCACTTGCTCTGTTGCTGCCCTACGCGAATCTGTTTTGGACAGGTGTACTCTTAACCATTATTGGTTTTATCATGTTATCCAGCTTCTCGGTTACGGTGGTCTATGCACAAATGCTGATTCCAGGCAAAATCGGAACGGTTTCCGGCCTAATTACGGGTCTGGCATTCGGTATGGGGGGTCTGGGTGCACTCGTGCTGGGCAACTGGATTGACGTCTTCGGCGTATCACCCGTGATGCAAATGTGCAGCTTCCTGCCTCTGCTCGGGATCTTCACGTTCCTGCTTCCATCCGATAAATTGCTGAATATCTGGGCGAAAGAAAACGGTAGTGAAGAGTAAGCAATACATTAACAGGTGTCCACTTTTTATTCTATATTGGAGCCAATCCTTACGTGGCAACTTTGCCCTTGTAAGACGTTAGCTGTGCTAACGAACGTGACAGCTCTTATTTGAACGAATATCACATGTTTCGCAATCTAAGGAATCTGAGCAACGCTATTCCCGAGAAAAAGGCCGATAACCGTGGGATGTGCGTGTGAAATGCAGAAATAACGTGTCTGAGATTCTTTAGAAATCGGAATGAGTGAAATATCGCCAAATAGCGTCTGCTGAGTTCGTTAGATTTTACTTTAGTCACCTACACTCGCTACCTGAATAAAAAGTTTGAACCCCCCACAACAAAAGGGTTTCCGCCATCTGTATGTACAGATCGGCAGGAACCCTTTTTGTTATATTTGTTCTTCTCTCAATTAGCCTTAACCGTATTACTCCACGTCACACATCACAACGCTGCGGTTTTTAACAATATGTTCTGTAATATTACGTTTCTCTAAATTACTTCAAACGCTGAAGGATCAGCCTTTTTTTGTACAGCATTTTGCCTGCTTCCGCTACATCCCGGATCGTATTTTTGTTGCTCACCGAACCAAACACCATGCCGGCTACTGGAATGAGCTGGAACAACTTTTTCCAACCAAAGGATTCACTATAGGAATTAAAAACTTCCCGCCAGCCCTGCATCTGCGATACTACTTCCATAGGCTTGTCCGGGTCATCGTAAGCTGCGAGTTCTTCGATAATCGCTTTCTTGCCCACAATATCGGCAGAAGAAAATTGCAGACATTTGACGATAAAGATACGCTCCAGCGGTTCATCGGGATCATACCCGTAACATAGCGCCATCTCCTGAAGTACCTTCAGAGAAAGCCCCATCACCAACGGAATATCTGCTGCAATGGTTACAATGCCACCAAAACCTGTAGCTGCTCCCTGAGCCGCCGCAAACTTGGTTCGGCTCTCGGTAATGTTATCAGCCACCTGGTCAAGCACCTGCAGTGGCAGATTCTCCACACTATGAATCCTCGCTGTCCCCTCCGCTTCAGCTTCCTGCTCCAGACGATAGGTCGTGCCCATCATGGAATAACCGGACTTCTCGGCTTCCTCTTGCAACAGCTTGGCTACTTTTTTCTTCTGTACGAGGAATTTGCCCCCATGCTGGACATACTGCCCGACGTCGTTCAGGGAATCTCCGATTTTCTGTTTCAGCACTTTAGGCATCACTTTATCCAACATCGCAAAGGGCAAACGCCCGATTTTATCCCATATAAACAAGTCCTTCTGTTGTTTCTCCCATTTCAAAATCTGTTCAAGTTCCATGTCCAATGTCTCGCGTGAATCCATATGTGATCCTCCTAACAGGTTCTGCATCGTAATCTGTATCTTTCTCATACGCAGAGATCATGGTTGTGGTTGCTTTGTTTTATATCCAACATATCGACACCCCTACCGCTCTTTCCTATCGTTTACATACAAAAGAGCCCTTAATCAGCATCACTCGCTAACCAAGGGCTCTCATATTGAAAAGTCATACTACATCTTATTTCGTTTCTGCTACTGCTCTTCCATCTGGCACGGGAACACCGAAATCAGGCGTGCCATCTTCACGCCAATGAATCACTTGAGCACGGGCGTGACGGTTCGGATCGTACAAGGGATCTCCCTCGATATCTTTGTAATTACGTGCATGATAGATCAGAATATCGGTCTTGCCATCCGGTGATACGGTAAAGCTGTTATGCCCCGGACCATATTGACCGTTCGCTTCACAAGTCTGGAACACCGGCTTGGGTGACTTCACCCAACTCGCCGGATCAAGCAAGTCGGCATTTTCATCTGCGGTGAGCAGACCCATACAATAGTTGTAATCGGTCGCGCTCGCCGAGTAGCCGATAAACAACCGCCCATTCCGATGCATCACGGCTGGTCCTTCATTCACCTTAAAGCCGATAATTTCCCAATCATATTCCGGTGTAGAGATCATGACCTGTTCGCCGCGTAGCGTCCATGGGTTTTCCATTTCGGCAATGTACAGGTTCGAGTTACCTATAATATCAGGATCTTTCTGTGCCCAGACCAGATAACGGATCCCTTTATGTTCAAAGGTCGTTGCATCCAGCGCGAATGATTCCCACCGTGTGTAAATCTGTCCCTTTTCTACCCACTCTCCTTCGAGTGGATTCGCGGAATCGTTCTCCAGCACATACATCCGATGATCGAACAGGCCTTCGTTGGTCTCACTGGTGTGAGCCGCAGCGTAATGTATGTACCATTTGCCATCGATAAAATGAATCTCCGGTGCCCAGATGTTGGCACTCATCGGCCCCGTGTCACGCTTGGTCCAAGCCGTTACCGGCTCGGCATCTCTTAACTCTTCCAACGTCTCTGCTCGCCGGATCTCAATCCGGTCAAAGGCTGGTACGGAAGCGGAGAAATAATAGTAGCCGTCTGTATGACGGTAGACCCACGGATCAGCACGCTGCTCCAGAATGGGATTAGTAAAGGTAATGGAATCAGTCATGGGAATGCTCCCCTTTCAAATGTTGTTTGGCTCGAAGTTGGGGAATGTAACCCAATTCCGAAAAAAGCGAAAACCTTTTTTGGGTGGTGCACAGCGGGCGTTCGGGGGTGGCAGGGCCTGGGTGCTCTCTTGTCCTCCGATTTCTTTTTCCACCGCTCCTGGCGGTTGAAATCGGATGCCAAACTCGCTCCTGCGGCTCCTCCCTCCCCCTCACTGCTTGTGCACACTTGGCGCAGCTGCTCGCTCTTTTCGCGCTCGCTGGGTTACAACCTCACTTCGAGCCTTATATTGGCTCGGTCTAATGGGGTCGACTGCTTTGCCTTTGAGCCGACTCTCCCTACCAAGTGTACGGCTGGTCACAAGATTATCGGCCAGAGCCGTGCAACCTCTGAGTAGCGCCTTACTCCTCAGCTGCGCTGATTTGCTTGCCCCAGACCGCGATGCCGCGGTCATCAAGGCCTGTCACCACCAGCGCGGGCTGGCTTCGCTCCCAGTCCCAGGACGGGAGCAGCTTCAGTTCTTCCGTAGAGGCTCCGCCCCATGGGCTTTCTTTCCACTTCAGTTTCAGTGTTTGTTTGCCATCAAATGTCCAGGTTCCTGAACCTTTTTCGCTTTTAATTTTACCGTGGCTTGTTAGGGTATAAGGCACGGCTTGAATCTGCCCATCTACGGACGGATCAAGTGCCATACCTTCCCACTCCCCGGCAATCATGGACTTCGGAATATCCTGCGCTGTCTCACCGGCGTAACGCTCTGGTGAAACCACAGGCCAGCCGTCCTTCGTCCATACCATTTTACGTACATGCAGATATGGCCAGTTTTTATCCGTCTCGCCCCGTGCATGATGCACGATGTAATAATCGTCTCCGTCCTTCAGAATGGAGTTATGTCCGGGTGCAACCCAGCCCTCGCCTTCTGTGAAGCGATAACCGCCGAGAATTTTGGTGCCGATCTCATATTGCGGCAGATGCTCCGTATCCAGCATGTTATTGCCGTTTATGTCCGTGTACGGTCCTGTGATTGAATCAGCACGCGCAACCCGCACGTTGTAATCTTCAAATAAGGAGTCATAGGAGACGAACAGATAATACTTTTTGAACTCCGGGTTATACACAATGTATGGACCTTCCACTGCGCCCTCTTCAGTTGCACGATCCCGTGCGGCAATGCGGGTACCATATCCCTCATCCTTGAATTTCCCGGTATCCGGATCAAGCGGCGCAATATAGATACCATCAAAAAACGAACCGTATACCATCCATGTATTGCCCTCAGCATCCACAATGGGATTGGCATCAATGGCATTTAATTTGTCCTGTTCATTCGCAGAAGTTTTCACAACCAGTCCTTCATCTGTCCATGGACCTTCGGGAGATGACGATGTCTGAAGACCGATAGCCGACTGGGTACTGCCAAAAGTAGAAGCCGAATAATACATCCGATAGGTATCACCAGCCTGAATCACATCCGGTGCCCACAGATTGACCGCACCTGTCCAGTCCAACGCTTCTTGCGGAATGCCCGGCAGAGCCTGACCTACCCATGTCCAGTTAATCAGATCATCTGATTTGCGTACCATGACACCGGGTTTCGCTTCTCCTGCTACACGAACGTCTGTGGAATAGACGTAGTATCCCTGGTCTGTTTTAATAATGGCCGGATCATGCGCATTGTTTACCGTCCAACGAGATTCATCATCCAATATGGAGGTGTCATACAGCTGGGTATCTTGAGGAGCTTCAGGAAAGACCGGACGGGACACCGTTTCTCCAGCCCCTTCTCCAGCACATCCCGTAGCCCCGCTAATCAACAACAGCAACATGGAAGCAACAACCCCTCTCTTCGAAAATGTCCACCCTTGGAAGTTCTTCCACTGGTTCATCCCTTGACTCCCGAAATGGCAACCGATTCAATAATCTGTTTCTGGAAGATGAGGAAGATGATTAATACCGGTAACAGAGCTACGATGGACGCCGCCATAATAAGCGGATAATCGGTTTGAATCGCATACGTGGCATTGAAGTTTGCTATAACGAGCTGTAACGTCTGCTTCTCCGGTGAATTCAGATAGATAATCGGTGCCAGATAATCGTTCCAGATGCCCATGAACCAGAGAATCAACTGAGCGGCTACCGCCGGTTTGATGAGCGGGAACGTAATGCTGGAGTACAGCCGGAAATAGGAGCTTCCATCGATTTTGGCCGCCTCAATAATTGCATCAGGTACACTAAGCAGGTACTGGCGCAGGAAGAAGATCATGATCACGTTACCGAACAGGCCTGGAACAATCAGCGGAAGCAGCGTATCCACCCAGCCCAGCTTGGCGAACATGATGAATTGCGGGATCATGACGGTTGGATAAGGAATCATCATGGATGCCAGCAACGCGAGAAACAGTTTGTTTTTGTGCGGGAATCTTAATTTGGCAAAAGCAAAGGCAGCGATACTGGACGTAAACGTACCTACCACCGTTACACTCACTGCAACAATGAGGCTGTTTTTGATCCCGCTGAGCAGCGGTCCTGCTTCCCAGATTTCTTTATACTTTCCAAATTGGAACACTTCAGGTATCCATACAGGCGGAAGCGCGAACACATCCTGCTTCTCCTTCAATGACGTGGACAACATCCAGATCAGAGGTGCAATCATCGCAATTGCCCCAATCGCCAGTACGATAAAAATGATCGAGTTTGTTAATTTCCTCTTTTGACTGTAAGACATCTCCGGTTCACTCCTTTCCTTGATAATCAATCCCCATCATAGGCTGATTTTTCGTTCATTTTGAATTGCACCAGGGTAATGACAAAAATAAAAATACCAAGAATCATGGCCATCGCCGAGGCATAACCCATCTGCAAGTTACTGAAGGCTTTCTGCCAGATGTAGAAAACGATCGATGCCGAAGAGTATTCAGGACCACCCGTTGGTGTCATAATGTTCATCTCGGTGAAGATCTGAGAACCGCCAATGATATTTGTAACAATGAGGAAAAAGGTAACCGGCTTCACCATAGGCCAGGTGATATTGCGGAAGATCTGGAATCCATTCGCTCCATCCAGCTCAGCCGCCTCGTAATATGTACGTGATACACTTTGCAGTGCTGCCAGGTACAATAACATCGTGTATCCCAAGCCTTTCCACACCGTCATAATAATCAGAGCAGGTTTAACCGTGTCTTTGTTGGCAAGCCAGTTAGGCCCTTTAATCCCGAACAGGTCAAGGAATTGGTTTACCAGACCGTAATCCCCGTTGTACGCCCAGTTCCACATGATGGATACCGCAGCGAGGGAAGAAATGACCGGGATGTAATAGATCACACGAAATGTCGTTGTGCCCGGAATTTTACGATTCAAACCCATTGCCAGCAACAATGCGAGCAACAATCCAATCGGAATACCAAGCATCAGGAAAAATGTGTTAAACATCGCTTTGTAAAAGAGGTCATCCGTGAGCAAATCCTTGAAGTTGGCCAATCCGATAAAGTTCATCTGTCCCAGTCCGTCCCAATCCGTAAAGGAACCATAGAGGGAGTAGAGGAACGGGAACATAACAAAGATCAGCAACCCAAGAATCGGAGGTAAAATAAACAGATATCCGTACAGCATCTCTTTGCGATACAAACTCGATTTCGTAATCACGGCGTTCACCCCTGTTTCTAGTATCAGCATGTGGCATTCTTCGATTGAACCTTGCCGATCAACGAATGCCACATGCCCGTATGGAATCCCACAATTTCCAACACGAATGATGCCAGCAGCATGATTGCACTCTGCCGGCATCGCCCTTTCCTATCTACTATTTCTGAGATTTCTTTTCTTGTTCAACCGCTTTGTCGAGCAGTTTTTGCATTTTCGGCTGTTGCTGCTTCACATAGTCTGCGGCTGTAATCTTGCCATCCAATACCGGCTGGATGTCTGTGAAGAACAGGTCATACCATTCCGCATTGTACGTGTAGTTACCTGGCAGAGCCCGGCCGTAATCCTCAACGATATCAATAAATTCCTGTTTGTTGGCTGGTTTCGTGGATGTATCTTTGGCCCACTCATCTGCCATATCAAGCAAGTTCGGGATCTGTACCTTGGCATCCACCAGTTGCTGCATGCCTTCCTTCGAAGCTGTAAGGTAATTCACCAATGCAGCAGCTTCTTCCGGATGTTTTGTCTTCGCCGATACTCCGATTCCCAGAGATCCAATCCACGTTGCCGATTTGCCAGTAGATCCCGCAGGGAAAGGCAGCAAATCATAATCGAAAGGCAGTTTCTCAAATGTACTCATATCCCATGGCCCTACAGGGAAGAAAGCCATTTCACCTTTCATCCAGCGTTGATACGTATCCAATGTTTGCGCTTCCTCAATGGAAGGTGTGATTTTGTATTTGTTTTGCATATCCGCGAAGAACTGCAGTGCTTCCGCAAATTTCGGATCATCAATCGTTACCTTAGTTTTGGTCTCATCCAACCAGTCCCCACCATTGCTCCATACAAAGGATTGCAGTGCCCACTGTACGTTGAATCCGGTACCGTACACATCAGGTTTACCGTCCCCATTGGTATCTTTGGTCGCTTGCTGATTCACCTTGATGAACTCTTCCCATGTATATGGTTTATCCTTGTCAGGGAATGGAATGCCCTCTTTTTCAAACAAAGTTTTGTTGTAGCCCAGTGCAAATGGCCCCAGATCCTTAGGCATACCGTAGATATCGCCCTGTCCTGCCATTTTTCCATCATAACGATACAGGTCCACGCCGTATTTCCAGATATTATCGAGATCGACATCCGGATTGTTTTCAATATACGAAGTGAGGTTCATCAGCACATTGCTGTTCACATACGCTTTCACGTCGCCCGGATTGATATAAAATACGTCAGGCAAGCTGTTGCCTGTAATTGCCGCTCTCAGCTTGGTTGCATATTGATCCGCAGCCGTTACAATGATTTTGACTTTCACACCCGGATGATCTTCTTCGAACTTCTTGACCACCGCCTGGTATGCTTTCTGCTCATCTGTCCCCCCGCGGAACATGAACGTTAACTCCTTATCCCCACTCGCACCGCTGCTTCCTCCTCCGCAGCCCGCAAGTACCAGTGCACTTACCAGCATAAGAAGCATAAATGTGACCCAATTCTTTTTCTTTACCATCTGAACCCCTCCTGATCTGGATTTGTAACCGTATTCAATTGGATGAAATAAGATTTCTGTTGTTAAATTTATCAAATCCAGATCCCTTTAGTCAATACTTTTATAAAACATTTTATATTTTTATAAAATAAATTAATATTTGGGCCACCCATTCGAGTCCCATAACAAGTCATTAATCAGCAATTTCGGATTGCCATTATCCTCTGCATCATAGGCATGTCTTGCAATGACATTGCCGTTGTACACATCCTGACCACCTGGACCTTTCCATTTCACATTGCCTGTATCCAGTATTGTTCCGCCACCATTCAGCATATTGACTCCGTTTTTGTCCACATAAGGACCTGTTATGCTGGTGGAACGTCCATAGACCATTTTGTAGGTACTGTTCACCCCTTGGCAGCAAGAATCGATGGAAGCAAACAGGTAATAGTAGCCGCCACGATATACAATACTTGGTCCTTCAATAGCACCTCCGTTATTCGGGCGCGCAGCAATGGATGTTATATTTCCCGTCGGTTTCATCGTATTTTTGTCCAACTTGACAATCTTCAGACCGCTCCAGAAAGAACCGAAGGCCAGCCAGGGATTGCCTGAAGCATCGATGACCAGATTCGGATCAATGGCATTATAATTATTGGCGGTCGTGGTCTGAAGCACCAACCCTTCGTCCTTCCATTGCCCTGCTCCAATGCTGTTGGCAGACGCAAGACCAATTGCAGACCGATTGGAACCAAAGGTGGAAATCGAATAATAGAGCCATACTTTTCCGTTATACTGTTCTACATCCGGTGCCCATACATCCATCCCGCTTTGTCCCGGAACGGCAGAAGCCCACCAAGATGGCTTAGTTAAGAAGATTTGTGGAACACGATACCAGGACGATCCATTATCTGATTTCAATACTTGAATGCCCGGGCCGGTTGAAAAGGTGTACCAGGAACTGCCCTCTTTGATAATCGACGGATCATGAACAGCGGTATCTCCGGTTAGATTCCAGAACGCCGCCAAAGCTTTTGACTGACCTGCCAGCAGTAATACCATCACAAGTAATGCCGGTAACGCCAACCGTTTCCACTTAAACCTCTTCACATTGTTTACCTTTTCCAAACCGAACTCCACCTTTCCTGATCAAATGGTTAATTAGGTTCATGAAGTAATGAATCATTTTAGGTATAATAGGATTATAAAAGCGGTTACATTACATTTCAATGGTATATTTCAAATATGTGTGAACTGATTAACACTTATTTTAACGGGAATAACGAACAAAATGTAGATTATATTGTCGTATTTACGCTATACACAAGGGTTTTGACTTCTATTTCTCCACCCTTCCCTTCCATGAGGGAATGATTTATAATTATCTGAAATAAAACATATAAATGTGCAAATGTCTGTGTCGAAGACTTTGTTCAGAACGGGGAAAGGAAATCCACCTATGATTTATATTAAAGATCTGATGTCGGGTGTGAATATCTTCAAAGCGCTCAGTTCGGAAATCCGGATTCAGATCATTGAGCTGCTCGCCAAGAACCAGAGTCTTAATCTCAATGATCTCGCAACCAAGCTGGGACTGAGCAATGGTGCCATCACAATGCATATCAAGAAGCTTGAAGAGAGCGGATTGATCGAGATCAACACCGCCGTTGGCAAACATGGAATTCAGAAGATATGTTATCTCAATGAGGAAAAATTGATGGTTGATCTGCGTTCACAGGAGATTAACAATCGTTATGAGGTGGAAATTCAGGTCGGTCATTACAGCGATTATCATGCTGCACCTACTTGTGGTCTCGCTACCCGGGACAGTATTGTTGGAGAGTTCGACGATCCGCGTTACTTTGCTGATCCACTGCGAATTGATGCGGAGATGATCTGGCTGGCTGAAGGTTATCTGGAGTATCGGATTCCCAACTATCTCAAACCTAATCAGTCCTTTAGCGAAATTCAGTTGTCGATGGAACTGGGGTCGGAGGCACCTGGCTTTTGTGACAATTACCCTTCGGATATTTATTTCTACATCAACGGTATTGAGATTGGCTGCTGGACGAGTCCGGGGGATTTTGGCAATACACGTGGTACCTTCAACCCGGAATGGTGGCCTCCGCATTTGAATCAGTACGGCATGCTGAAGCTGATCCGAATTACTCAGGAAGGCAGCTATATCGACGGATGCCGCATCTCGGACGTAACGCTGGATCAGATTGGACTGGATTACAAAAGCGATATTCACTTCCGCATTGCGGTTACGGATGAACCTTTGAACAAAAGGGGCTTAACGATCTTTGGTAAAAACTTTGGCAACTATGGACAGAATCTGCTCGCTCGGGTTCTATATAACGTGCAAGAAGAGTAGAGCCAGCTCTGACTAAACGCCGAGATAAAAGCTCAACAGAACTGCTGAAATGCCTAAAACACCTGTTCATCTGCACAACAATTAAAGAGTGCGATCCAGCACTCTTTTTTTGTTGTTTCATCCCGTTCCACCTTCTTATTCGCTATGTCATGATATACTAATGGCCTGTAATGACAAAATGGAATAACGGGCGGGGATACCTTTTGAAATTAGAGCGATTAATCTCAATCATATACAAACTGCTGAACCATGAAGTATTGTCTGCTTCCACCTTGGCGGAAGAGTTTCAAGTCTCCCCAAGAACGATCTACCGGGACATTGATGTGATCTGTGCCGCCGGCTTCCCGGTCGTCTCCCATCAGGGACTGAAAGGCGGCTACGGCATGATGGACGGATACAAGATGGATAAAAGCTTGCTTGGTTCTTATGATGTGGATTCCCTGATCACGGTCCTCAGCAGTCTATCCACAGTATTCGAAGATGCACGTGCACAAGGCACGATTGAACGTCTGCAAACGATTGGACCAGAGCATCAAACCTCAAGTCTATCGGTGGATCTGGAGACTCGCCGAACAGAACCTGATGCCCTTCCTCATCTGCGTAAAGGTATTACGGATCATCAGGTTGTCCGCTTTGACTACATCAATACGAAAAATGAACATACCCCCCGCAATCTGGAACCGGTAAGACTGCATTTTAAATATCGCAATTGGTATGTTTATGGATTTTGCCAGACTCGGCAGGATTATCGCGAGTTCCGACTGTCCCGGATGATGAACGTGCAACTGACATCGGAGCACTTCCAACCCCACCTTGAGCTTCCCCAAGAGACGGTTGTGTCAGATCCGTCATGGCAAGATCAGGTAAGTAATGTGGTATTTCGGGTGAACCGGGAAGCGCTCGCGGAAGCCATGGATCATTTTCAACAGGCTGATAAGCAATTTCATGAGGATGGAAGTATGACAATGCGTATCTCGGTTCATCAACCGTTACAGGCCAGATGGCTTTGGTCGTTTCTACTCAGTTTGGGCAGTGGCGCCGAGGTGCTTGAACCGATTGAATTACGAGGTATTCTGAAAGAACAACTTCGAAACGCACTTAAGCTCTATGAAGAAGTATGACACGCTGTTGTCATACTTCTTTTTTTATAATCATCTCAGTAAGTAACCCAATCTATCGCCAAATTAAAGGAGACGATCATCAATGAATCATCCGGAACAAATGTATAACTACCACACATGGGCCACTCAAACCATCCTGGGCAGAATCAAGGAACTGCCCTCGTCTGTACTGAGTCAGGAAGTGAACAGTTCATTTCCAACCATCGCTCACGCACTCAGCCATATCTATGCAGTAGATAAAATGTGGTACTTGGTATTAAATGGCACGGGTATGCCCGAGGCACTGCAAGCATGCATACCTCTAAATAGTGAAATTCACGGTTCAGTGGATGAATATATCCAACATTTTAACGACCTATCAGCACAATATAGCGAATGGCTCCAAGGCCAGGCTGATCTGGACAAAACCGTTCTGCTCGATAACCCATTTGCCGGAGTCCGCGAAACCAGCTTATCCGAAATGGTATTTCATCTGGTCAATCACGGGACCTACCACCGGGGCAATGTATCTACCATGCTGCGTCAATTGGGGCACGCCTCCATCATGAACGACTATTCTCTCTTCTGGTATCAAGAACCGGCTCAAGTATAGACAAGGATTCGATGGAAAATGTACATTGTATCCCCGTGACATCAAGGGATGAATTGAGAATTTGGTTGCGATATCATGGAAAATTCGAGAAATATTGGCAACAGACAGGACCTCCATATGAGGAGGCCCTGTCTGTTGTCTTATATTCGGTCAGGTATTAATGATTCTGCCTGTATGCTTTGGGAGACTTGCCAAAGGCTTTCTTAAACTGGCGGGTGAAATAATTACTGTCGTTAAATCCACATTCATACGAAATTTCCGTGATGGACATATTCCCGTTTTTCAGCAAATGACATGCCTTCTCCAGACGCAGCTTCTGCAGATAAGAGATCGGGGTCATCTGATAATAGGATCGAAAAATCCGATTCAGATGCCTTATGGAGATGTCTGACTTCCCCGCAATATCCTCCAACGACAGCGGCTCAAGATAATGATCTTCGATAAATGAAATGGCATTGGCCAGATGCATCAGATTATTACCCTCGATCCCTTTCTCCTGCGTATCATATTGTCTCGACAAATAAACCACCATCTCCGTAAGACGTGAGATCAACATCGTCTGGTACCCTTGCTGTTTACTCTGATATTCCTCAATCATGAACGATATCAGCGATTCTACATACTCCAGACTGGAAATGGATAACGCCAATTTACTCGGAAACGAGTGAATATTACGATAAAACGGTTCCAACACAAACAGCGCCTGGAATCCGTTAGATTTTCTCAGATCAGGCCCAGCCGAAGCAAGCATCTCAGGACTGAACATAATGTTACAGATCCTAAAATCATGAGGGTCTTTATACGCATGATGGGTGTCGCCATTAATCACAAATACATTCCCTTTTTTAATAAAAAATTCCTCGGTGTTCACCACATGGGTTGCATGACCACTCAGAACAATGACAAGTTCCGTAAAGTCCACATGATTATGAAGCTCCATGTCTTGGTCGTGTCCACCATACTGAATAAAAAATGGAAATTGCTGATCCGAAGTAAACCATCTCAAATATGCATGACTCAAAAGCAATCCCCTCCGCAAACCATGTTGGGTTGAATGTCTATATCATGCTATTCGAGGACCGAAAAATCAAGGTTGGAAATGATTGAGAACGATATAATTCCCCTTATAGCAACAATACCTCTGCTACGTTTAGGTTCATATTAAACTCTCAAAATGAATAGGAGCATCACATGATGAAATATACCAATCCGGTGATTCCGGGGTTTTATCCAGATCCGAGTATCTGCCGTGTAGATGAAGACTATTATCTGGTAACAAGTACCTTTGAATATTTCCCTGGTGTGCCCATCTTCCACAGCAAAGACCTTGTGAACTGGCGACAGATCGGCCATGTCCTCACAACCAATGAGCAACTCCCTCTAGCAAACGCGGGCAGCTCTGGCGGCATTTTTGCCCCAACTCTTAGGTACCATGATGGCTCGTTCTATATGACAACAACCAATGTCAGCGGCGGCGGAAATTTCTATGTACGCAGTGCCCAGCCCGAGGGACCATGGTCTGCTCCAATTTTTGTTGATCAGGGCGGTATCGATCCCTCTTTTCTCTTCGATGAAGATGGACGTGTGTATTTTCAAACGGCCTGTAACGGCGATGAGGGCGAGGGCATCTATCAGTGCGAGATAGATATAAAGACCGGAATGAGAATGACGGATAGCCGACTAATCTGGACCGGAACCGGAGGAGCAGCCCCCGAAGCTCCCCACATGTATAAAATAAACGGCCTCTACTATCTGATGATCGCCGAAGGTGGAACCGAGTATGGTCATATGGAGACCATTGCTCGGAGTAGAGAGCCATACGGTCCATTTGATCCATGTCCACATAATCCGATTCTGTCCAATCGGAGCATGAAATCCAGCATCCACGCAACCGGTCATGCAGACCTTGTCCAGATCCAGGATGGAAGCTGGTGGGCTGTCTCTCTTGGCATTCGTCCAGCAGGTTACCCTATGCGGCACCATCTGGGACGCGAAACGTTCCTGGCGCCTGTCACCTGGACGGATAACGGTTGGCCCGTGATTGGTGTGGACGGACATATCGAGCAGGAGATGAATGGGCCTTTGTTGGCTGAGTACCCTTGGTCACCTCAGGTTGTTCGGGATGATTTTGATGACGAATCATTGGGAATGAACTGGATCTTCTTACGTAACCCGGCTCCGGATAGTTGGACGCTCACAGAAATTCCTGGGCAACTCATCCTCCGTGGTCATTCCGTTTCACTCGATGATGGTAGGAATCCAGCCTTTGTTGGACGTCGATTGAGCCATTTCTTATGTAATATGGAAACCGAGCTGCGTTATGAGCCACATGCGAGCGGTGAGGAAGCTGGATTGACCTTATTTATGAATGAAAAATATCATTACGATTTGGCTGTAACACAGGTCAACGAGCAGAAAAAAATCGTATTGCGCCGAACTGTCGGCTCCCTGCGAACCGAACAAGTGCTTGACTGTGACAAAGGACCTGTTGTATTACAAATCAAAGCTGATCGTAATCACTTCACGTTCCTCTATCAGCAAGGTTCATCCGATGCCATTGAAGTGGGTTCAGGAGAAACACATCTGTTATCTACGGAAGTGGCGAGTGGTTTCACAGGTGTGATGATCGCCATGTATGCCTACGCCCCATCGGGGGAGTGTACGCCTGCACGTTTTGATTGGTTTGACTACGAACCTCTGGATTAACTAATAGTTTCAACTCCTGAATTTAATATGTACTAGAAGATAATTATCCCCTTAAAGTAGATACTCTTACCAAAGCCTTGTGTGGTAGCATAAGGAAATGAGTGAACTTTGAGGGGATTTTGCTATCTTTATATTTTTCTCAAATGATTGCACTGGAATCTATAAAAGAACCATTGCTTTATTGGAGAAGTTCTCCTAGTATTTTTAGAAGGAACACCCCAGTAGCTCCCATCTTGACAATAGCATCACCGTCCATATGAGAGCGCTATCGCTGCAGCACAAAAGAAAAACGGGAGGTTGCAGATATGAAATGGAATCACTTCAAGTCCAAGCTTCTGTTTAAGTACACACTATCCTATATCTCCATTTTTCTTATCCCTCTTGTTATTTTAACCATCATTATTTATCACAACGCTGTGGACACGCTCCGTTCCGAGATTGAACAGACCAATGTCAATCAGCTCACTCAAGCCAAAACGGTCATTGATGATCGCATGAAGGAACTACAGGACATCGCGTTTCGCATCGCCTACGATGAGCAGTTAACGCGGTATTGGACCCATCATCCCTACTATAGTCGGGAATCCATTAGCGCATTAGTCAAATACAAAGCCACCAGTTCCATTATCGATGAGTTATTCCTGTTCTTCCGCGGAGATGATAACATCTACTCTTCTCAAGGCTCTGAGAACCTGAATGTGTTCACTGGCCGCTACAAATTTAATACTTGGAACCAAACCGACATGATCCGGGATTTGAATAACGTCCCGTTTCCCACGATACGACCAGCCGAGCAGGTCGTCCAAGGAACCCGAATTCCCAATTCCATGCTAGCCTACCTTGTACCGATTGCACCTAATAATACGCCTGCCCACGGAACCGTGATGTACCTGATCCACGAGTCTAATCTGACCGGTTTGATTGATTCGATCCTCAGTGACTATCACGGGATGACTTATATTTTCGATAATTACGGGCAAGTACTGGCAGCCAATTACAAGGGAGAAGTCATATCCGAACAGGAAGTCAACGCTCTGTTTACACTTGAACCTGGAACGCACAGCATCTCCTTAAATCAAGAACCACATTCGGTTGTATCTGTTAAATCGGATACGGGTTGGACTTATGTAACCGCTATGCCAAGCAACCAGTTTTTCAGCCGAATTGTCCATATTCGAACCTTTATTATCCTTGTATTCTCCTTTGTGGTGACGATGGGCACCATCCTTGCTATCATGTTGGCGCGAAGACAATACCATCCCATTTCAGACTTAATGGAGTTCATTCGGTTGAAGAATGATCCGGATACGTCCTCAACCACCAACGAGCTGGAATGGATTAAGAAAACACTGCATGATTATAGTCAGCGTGTGGATCTTCAGGAACCCTATGCCCGCAATCATATTTTGCTCATGTTGCTGAAGCACGGTCACACCGGAGATTTCCCCTCTGAGTTTACGGATAAGCTTGGTATACGGTTTAACCGATCCCATTATTTTGTCATGATTATGGGCTGGGAAATGCATGCTTTTCCCATCGGTGATAACTCCGAGCAACCTACTGTCATGCAGCTGATGAACGATGTGGAGCTGCCGGATTTGTCTGCATATGCTTACGGCGTGGAGCTTCCACAGGCAGACCAATTGGCCCTTATCGTGGGATTTGATGCCGAAATTGGACATGAAGGTAGCCTCAATGCCCGTATGGGGCCTATTGTTGAAAAGCTGCAATGGATGGTGGTAGAACACACCGGGGTCGCGCCCGCAATCGGGATAGGCAATCGATACACTTATCCAAAACAGCTGAATCAGTCCTACATCGAGGCCTCAACCGCTCTGGAAGCATCGATGCTGCACGGACAGGGCAGCAGTACATACTTTAACGACCTTTCCGGCTCCGGTGTGCAGGATTCTTCCTTCTGGGTCCCCAAGGATGTGTTATTAAAGCTGGTCCAGAGCTTAAAACAAGGGAGCTATGATGTGGCGGTTCAGATGGTATCAACCGCGTTGAACAATTTGAAAACTGAAATGCCCTCTGTACCGCTGCTGCGTTGCATCTGCTTTGATATTCTGAATACAATGCTCAAAACCGCCTCGGAGCTTGGCATCCATCATGTCGTTGATCAACTTCCAAGGATCACTTCCTATGACTCGCTGGAGGATCTGGAGAAAAAGCTGACAGGCCTTGCCGCCGAAATCTGTGCCCATGTCGAGGCAAAAAGTGAGACGGAAGAAAGCTCCCTGATGGATGAAATCGTTGCTTATATTGACGCCAATTTCTCGGATTATGACCTCAGTCTAGGCACGATTTCATCGAAGTTTACGATCTCTTCATCGTATTTCAGTCGTTCTTTCAAAGAAAAGATCGGCATGAATTTTACCCAATATATCTGGCAGAAACGGGTGGATGAGGTCATTCGACTACTGTTGCATACAACCGATCCGTTAAAGGATATCATCACCCGCGTCGGTTATCTGGACACACCAAACTTCATCCGCAAATTCAAGAAAGAAACAGGTTATACCCCAGGACAATACCGTAAAATGCACCGTCCCAACGGCTCTGCCGATTCCCCTGATGATGATGAGGAATGTATTGGATAAATGGACAGAGCGAATAACATGTGCCTGATTCATTAGACCAAAATAACGCAAACAAGGGGCCGTCCTATACGTCATGCTCATGACGTATAGGACGGCCCCTTCGTATGTTTTTAGTCCGTAGACATAATCTGATTCGTCGCGGCCGACGGCCTTATCCGATTTTCCCAGCCGGAATATCCTGCAGCCCTTGATGTATCGCACCCAGCAGACGGTGGGTCGGATCACAGCCGTACTCCCAGAACATGATCCCGGCCAGACCATGCTCCTTTACGTAAGCACATTTGCATTGGATCGATTCTTCGTCATCATATGATATGAGGCTGGACCCATCAAACAGAAACGGTGCACAGGCTTCTTCATCCCAATAACGGGTGTAACCATCCTTGTTGATGTACTGCGCTACCAGCTCTGCAAATGATGGTCCATATCCGCCTGTACTGCCGGCTATTTGGTGGAGTCCGCGGTTTCGGTCAGGAACCTCAGTCCAGATCCGGGAATAGAATGCGGCACCAATCACTATTTTCTCCTTCGGAACGCCGGCGTGAACAAACAGGTTCACGGAAGCATCCGTACTGATTCGAAACAGATCTCCTGTTGGTGTGTACAGATTCGTATGATGTCCGGTCAGAACCTGAAAACCGCCGCGCATATCATAGGTCATCAACTGCACGTAGTCCAGGTACTGCTGCACCTCAGCCATCTCTGTACCATCAACGTAGTATTGATCTGCCCCTGCCGCAATGGTGAGCAGATAATGACGGCCATCCTCTTCTCCCTTGGCACTCAGTGCCTCCCGGATCGTCTTGAGAAGCAAGGTGAAATTCCCTTTATCATCAGGACTGGATACAATACCTGCTTCACCGTAACAAGGATACTCCCAATCCAGATCGATCCCGTCAAAAGGATATTCCTCCAGCGCCCGAACTGCCGATGCAGCCATGCTCTCCCTCCCCGCCTGGGTTGAGGCGGCTTCGGAAAAACCGCCAGCACTCCATCCGCCTACAGACAGCAACACTGTAAGATTCGGATGCTCCCGCTTGATGTTCCGGATCACATAGCCGTTTTTTAAATGCTCGGTGGTAATTTCATCATTCTTGACATGACCGAAGGCTACGTTCAGATGTGTTAACTTCAACAGATCCTCATGTGTCATGTCAGGAAGAGCAGAATCAACGACATACCCCACTGCAACATATTTCGTCACTCTCTTCACTCCGATCCGTTCGATGATTGAGATATCGCAGCAGCAATCTGCAAGGCTTCCTTCCCGGTACCAATCTTGTACCCGGAAGCCGAATAACGAACTTGATGCTGAGTATCCAGCACGAACAGATGTGGATAACCCGCTTCCTGAGCTGTAGGCTTCGAATTGAAGCCGGATAAGGAAGCATAACTGGAATCTCGTACAAAAACCGTGCGTACAGGGAACTTTGGATAACCAACAGGGTCAAAGGAAGCATTCCATTCCGTGTCTCCGATCATGAGTACGATGGGGATGCCCAGCTTATTCAACGGCTCTGCCAGCTCGCATAGTTCACGAATCAGATGTTTCGTCGGTTCACGCTCAGGTTCAATCCAGGCAGCTATGGCGCCCTCCGATCCCAGAAGTTCTTCCAGCTCCACCTCTGAACCATTCAGATGGGTCAGTATACTTCCTGGTGCAAGTTTACCCAGTACAGGAATATCAACCTCAATCTCGCGATAAGTTAACACAACCTCAGTTGTATCTCCGGCATTCACGGTAAAGTATACGAAGCGTACGTTTACCGTTCCATCTTTCAGACGAATGCCTGTCGTTAAGCGATAAGCGCCTGATTCAACTTCATATGGCTCGCTATAGACATCCGTACTGCCATAAGGATATATCAGTGTCTTGTAGACGCCATCTTCCAGACGGGCTAACGAGAAGTTCTCAAAATAGGATGCTGCAGGTGTATCCTGCGGAGCTTTTAGATCCCTATGGAGTTGGAGCATTCCCCAGGTTGTACTTACCTGAGTTGGAGGTAAGGTGAGACCAAACACTGCATCCTCCCAGCCTTTATCACTTAGATACTGTGGTTTCTGTGCACTCGGATGTAATCGGGCCGGAATACCCAAACTGCGACATACAGCCACAAACAAAATATCCAGCGACTGAGCGTCCCCCTTCATTAGACTAAACGTTCCAATCGGATTCCCTTTGCCTTTTAGATTAGGAAGATCGTCATAGCATTCATATTGCTGTTCCAGCATTCGGGCAAGTGTCGAGGGATTCTCCCTGAACACTGCTGCCTCATCTGCCGAAAATGCATTCTGGAATACACTTCGATAAGGGACCAGCATCTCATAGGAGATCCGCGGACACAGGATGTATCTCATAAACGTATCTTCCGCCCATGATTCTTGCTGTGAGAGCGCACCAATCAGATGATCGTGCAGCGTCTGGCGAGAGATATCAATTAAATCTTTTTCATTCAACGATTCAAGTAACCGGAGCGGCCACTCCCCGCATGAATTTGAGCACTCCTCTAGGAAAGCTGCAATTTCACGACTGTTCCCTCGTGCCTTCTTGAGAATCTCCCACACACGCATCTGGGGCAGTCCAACCGAATGAGCCAGTGAGACAGCCGCCTCTTGCCTCAAGAAAGTATCCTCATACTCGCTCCGGGTCTGCGCCCCTTCCTCCAGACGACGATTATGAATCTCAATCTTCTCTTCCGGTAATGCAACCACAACCTCTCCCTCCCTTTCCGGAGGAGGAACCATATCGAAATGTACAATCCCTGTGGGCTGCTCTGACGAGTCCAGCACAAGCTCTATAGCCTTGTTTTCCTGAGCCTTGAATAGGATCTCACTCCACTTGCCGCCACTGACCGCACGAATCAAAAGGTCGCCATAGCCTGTCTTAAAGGTCGCCTCCCCTTGTGCATCTGTCCTGATTTCGGCAATCGGATAGAATTCAGCCGTATTGTACAGCTCAAAACGGACACTCGCGCCGGGTACAGGCTCTCCCTGTTCATTTTTCACCTTCACATAGATGTTGCGTGTGGGCGCATAGTTCTCAAGCAAATTAATTTCCGTATATCCCTTTTCGGAGAGCGTAATATCCTCTGGTCCGGGATAGTCGGCATAGATTCTCGTATTAATCAGCATAGCCCTGCGGGCTGGCGGACTGAACCACCCTTGGTTGAGACGGGCTTCAGGCTCGCATGCCCCGATGTAGTACCATTGACCATCTGCCCAGGCTTCTACCCAAGCATGGTTACTGTCACAGTGAGCCCAGCGAGGTGTATAGACCTGACGGGCAGGAATGCCGATGCTGCGAAGAGCGGCCACAGCCAGCGTGGATTCTTCGCCGCATCGACCCCGAGCATTTCGGATCATCGTCAGCGGTGATATCGTACGCAAATCACTGCCAATATAAGTCGCTTTCTCATGACACCAGTAATTGGTCTCCAGAATGGCATCTGCCATGGATAACTTCGCTGTCCGCTCAGCTAATTCGTCATAGATCAAACCGCGATAATCTTCAATATTCTCCGTATTTATCCGATAAGGCAGCACAAAATGAAGGAACAGATGATCCGGAACGCGATCTCCCCAAGGCACACGTATGCGGGTGTCCAAAGCCCGCCGTACATGGCTCAAGAACAGGTCCCCGTTATAATCAGCCATGTCGTTTACCGGCATATAGGCATAGACATATTTCAACGCCCATGTCTCTTCTTCCGTTAGCTCCTGCTGAAAAATATCAAACAACTCCGATTTGCGGGCCTCTGCAAAACGTACCTTCTCCTGGAACTTCTGCTCGATCCTCTCCAAAGACTGTGCATCAAGGGAAAATACCAAGGTTTGGCTGGTCATTATGTTCTCACTCCTTCCACAGCTTTCCGTCTTCCCGAATACAGATTAAGGCCGTGCCGTCCGAAGAAGGCGCAGTAATCTGAAACAGGCTGCGCGTCGTTTCGATTACAGGCTTACAACTCCACGAATCCTCACCCATAAGCAACTTCATATCTTGGGTAAATTCGCCATGGGTTTCATAATAATTGCGTTCACGGTAATAGAGCTTGCGAAGCTCCCATTTGATTCGTTCATCTTCCGGCAACGCAAACGACTCATCCGTTCCGTCATCCGAGAATACAACATAACCCCATAACTCCGGGTAGTGCATGTTAATAATGCCCATAGGTGACCACACCCAGTTGTCCTCCGGATAAGGTTTTCCAGTCTCCGGATTCAGCACCTTACGGTACTCACCGCCCTGTACCTCGGTCTGCCACTCCACACGTGAGAAGTTGACACGCCAGAACTCACCTGGTGCAGGTGGACGGTTTCCTTCGGCGCATTCCTTTAGACTGGTCCAGGGAATCGCCACTTCCACACTCCATTTCCGATTATCAGCTCCAGGTCTGTTCAGTTCTCCATCGATATATACGGCCGTCTTGAGTCCGCTGATATCCCAACCGTTAACCGGAGGCCCACCATCCCGATACGGCTTCACTAATAAAAGGTCCCATACCGTATTGAGCGCATTGATCTCGAACTCATAATATTGATGGGAATCCCCGTCGGGATCGATAAAAATCTCAAAGTCATTGTCATAAAAAATAACGGAATCACGCTCAGTCAGGGTTGCCCAGATCTGATCTTCAATCAGCTCGGCAGCAAAATAGAAATAATCGTCATCCCACAGCATTTTTACACGTGTCTGTTTCTCTGGCTTCGGACGAAGATCACCTTCGATATCAACGAAATCATCCGTCCAATGAGCCGCATTCCAAAATGCCTTATCCAAACGACCATCTAACACCAACGGTTCTTGCGCACGCTTGCATATATAATGTTTGGGAGCATACTCAATCCTGGGTTCTGGCACTCCACTTCTGTTCATGTCGCTCTCTCCAATTCGTAAGGGAGGGCATGCATCTGTCGGCACACGCCCTCCCCGTAATGGTTAGTTATGGGTGACAACGGCTCCAGCGCCGCCGTACATTTCCAGCTCCTCATCGAATTCGAGCTTAAGAACGGTCACCTGTTCATGTGTGTCTTCCTGGGTCATCTTGATCCACGTTGTTCCCGGGATATTGAACCAAGGTACGCCTCCATGAATCTCATGATGAAGCTCTTTGCCCGAATGCAGTACGGTAATCCTTTTGATCTGATTGCAGAGACCTTTGATGCATACATTCTCTTTTGGATCGTCATACACAAACAGGTACAGTGTCTTTTGATCCTCGGACACAGTGCTTCCCCCCAGATAATAGCGAGGCATAATGCCTTCACCCGTTCCGAAGACAGCCTCTTCATGGGTTCGGATCCAGGCTCCCAGCCCAAGCAGAATATCCTCCTGCCTCTGATCGATGGTGCCATCTTCACGCGGACCGATATCCAGCAACATATTACCGCCCATGGATATACAATCACAGAACATCCGAATGATCTGATTCAAGGATTTATATTTATGATCGGTTGGCACATAACCCCAAGATGTGTTGATCGTGGTGCAGAACTCCCAGGGTCCCTCCGGTCTTGTAATCGGAATGCCCTGCTCAGGCGTTTTGTAATCCCCATAACCCTGCAGGCGGGAGTTGATGATGATATCCGGGTTAAAAGATTGCAGGTATTGTTTGAACTCCGGCAGATTCCACTGCTGGGCACTCCGTTCCCAATCTCCATCAAACCATAACAGATCGACCTTTCCGTAATTGGTTAAAATCTCTCCCAGTTGATGGTTATTAAATTGCAGGAACTTCTGCCACTTCTCCTGATCTTGAACGCCGTCCACAGGACTTGAATACCGATTGACACTGCTGAGATCCTCCGGTACTTTTCCACCTTCATATACACTATGATAATCCGGGTGTGACCAGTCAATGAGCGAGAAATACATGCCCAGATGGATGCCCTTCTCCCGAATCGCTTCCGCATATTCCCTCACAATGTCCCGATTCGCTGGTGTCTGTTTGACCACATTGAGATCACTATATTGCGTATCCCATAACGCAACGCCATCATGATGCTTTGTTGTTAATACGGCATACCGGGCACCAGACTTCTCAATCAAGTTCGCCCACTTCTCTGCGTTGAATTCCGATGCTGTAAAACCATCCAACTGCTTCATATATTCTTCATAGGATATCCTGCCATTATAGAAGGACCAGGATTCCGCTACCCCGTCCACCGCATAGATGCCATAGTGGATGAATATCCCCAGTTTGGCTTCTTCAAACCATTTCTGCATAACGACACACACCCCCTCCGAGAATTCTTATATGCGCAAAATGAGTGAAGCTAACTGTTGTCTTTCTGGATGGGATGACATCGATAGACTTTTTTATTGCCCGGAATTCCAGCGATCATAAGCCCCTTGATATAGTTCGATGATACGGTCACTGCCCATTTTCTTCATCTGTGCAATGTACTTATCCCAGTTCTCAAGTGGTTCCTGACCCGTCACAAACTTGGCTTCCATTTGCTTAACATACGTATCCAGGTCAGACAATAGAGCGGTTGCTTCGCTTTGCTCTTCATTTGTCAAATAAACGTTAGGAAATGGTGCTTTTCCGATAGGTACCAACTTCTCTTGATTCTGCTGGTCAATCCACTCATCAAAATCGGTGCGAAGACCCTTCGCTACTTCCGGATCATTAATGCCCGGTGTCAAGATACCAAAGTTCGGCGTGATCTTCCCGCGGTATTCTTCACGATCCCCGCCGCCAGGAACGGGCAGCCACTCTTTTACGTGATTTTCCTTGTCTTTGAATTGCCATAACACACCTTCGGGACCTTGATTAAACAGAGTCGCACCTTCATAGCTGTACAAGTAATCGATCCATCGCATCGTCGCCTCGGGTGACGGGTTGCTGCTCGTAATAGCAAAGGTACCGCGAGCCGACATACCTGGGTGCTTGCCGTATACCGGAGAGTCTGCCACCTCACTCTTCACCGGTGTCATCAGTGGATGATCCGTGCTGGGCTCACCGCCGAGTGTGAAGTATGGATGGTAATCGTTGAACAGTGCAAGTTTGTTGCTTACACCTTTTGCTTTTTTCTGATCTCCCGTCTGAGAGAAGGTCTCATGATCCAGCAAGTCTTCCTTCCACAAGCGATTCAAGAATGTAAGATAACCTTTGTAACCTTCTTCTTGATAAGGATAATGAACCTTTCCATCTTTATCAGAATAGAT
Organism: Paenibacillus amylolyticus; assembly: GCF_050990605.1. Lineage (GTDB taxonomy): Bacteria > Bacillota > Bacilli > Paenibacillales > Paenibacillaceae > Paenibacillus > Paenibacillus amylolyticus_H. The sequence continues at coordinate 1,210,409 of NZ_CP158832.1, read as the reverse complement.
GCCTTCGTTGTACATTCCCCAGAAGCCGAAGAAAAACATGCGAAGATCATCCAGTTTTACGGAAGTAAGCGGAATTTCATCTTGCTGGCCATTGCCATTAGGATCTTCTTCTTTTACACGCTTGAGATAGGTATACAATTCTTCCGTGGTCTTGGGCTCTTCTACCTTAAGTGCCTTTAGGAATTCACCGTTGTACCACATCGGGCCTCTATACCATACAGCCGCTTTATCGATGAATGGGAGTGCATACATATGTCCATCTGGTGTTGTAAATGATTTGCGGACATCCGGGTTCTCATCGAGAATCTTTTTGATATTCGGTGCGTAACCTTCGTCAATGTATTTCTCCAACGGGATCAGGATGCCCTGGCTGCCATAAGTCACCTGTTCGGCTGGCTTGAGGTCCGCAGCATAGAACATATCCGGCAAGTCTCCGCTGGCAAATACCAGATTTTTTTTCGTTTCAAAGCTGTCGATCGGTGAAAGCTGGTATTCCAGCTTGATGCCCGACAGTTTCTCCATTTCTTGCAGCACAGGCATCGTGCTCCAGTCGGCTACGCCCGCATCCTGGGACATGACCTTCAACGTTAGCGTTTTGTCGACAATGGGAAATCCTTCTTTTTTGACCCCCTCTACTTTGGAGGTCGCACTTCCGTCTTCAGTGGTTGAACCACAAGCTGCAAGCAATGTTGCGAATAAGGTGAGACAGAGTGTAATGGATGAAGCCTTGCGAAGCTTTTTCATGACAACAACTCCCCTTGTTTAATGTGGTATATGGATTAAGATCATCCCTTAACGGAACCGATCATAACACCCTGTACAAAGTAACGCTGGAGGAATGGATACACTGCAATGACCGGTAGGGTAGCAACAATAATGACGGCATATTTGACCAGTGCAGCAATCTCCGCTTTGGTATTCATCGCCGTTGCTGAAGATGTATCGATAGCGCCTCCCCCCTGTGCCGCCATTTCCTGAAGCACCAGAATCTGGCGCAGAAAGAGCTGCAGCGGGTACTTGGAGGAATCATTCAGATAGATCATGGCGCTGAAATAGCTGTTCCAGTGTCCGACTCCATAGAAGAGTGCCATCACTGCAATGATTGGCATCGAAAGCGGGAGCACAATCTTGATGAACAACCGGGTGTTGGTACACCCATCAATATGCGCCGCTTCCTGCAGCTCCTTGGGAATGGTCGATTGGAAGAACGTACGGCATACGATAATATTCCAGATGGATGCAGCGCCAGGCAGAATAAGTGCCCACATGCTGTTCACCATACCAAGATCCTTTACCAATAGGTAACTCGGGACAAGCCCTCCACCGAAGAACATCGTTACCATAAACATCGCCATGAAGAACCCGCGTCCGACAAAGTCCGAGCGGCTGAGCGCATAGGCTGCGGGTAGTGTAACCATCAGGTTAACGATGGTACCTACAACCGTATAGATGATCGTATTTTTGTACCCAATCCAGATGTTGGTGTTCTCAAACACCCGAGCATAACCTTCGTACGTAATTCCTTTGGGAAGCAGCCACATCTCACCGGAGCTCACATATTTGGGATCACTGATTGAAGCACTAATGATGTATAACAGCGGGTACAGCACGATGACGAGCGCAACCGTCAGATAGATGTAATTGCATAATAAAAACAACTTATCACTTCTGCTTTCTTTCACAGCGGATGACATGTGTATTCCCTCCTTTACCACAGGCTGTTTTCACTGGTGCGGCGTGCAATCTGATTCACGGTAATGAGCAGAATCGCATTAACTACGGAGTTGAACAATCCCACGGCCGTAGAGAAACTGTACTGCGCATCAACCAGACCGGACCGATAGACGAAGGTGGAGATGACATCGGACGAGCCCATGTTCAGCGGATTTTGCAGCAGCAGGATTTTCTCGAATCCGACGCCCAAAATACTGCCCATATTCAGAATTAACAAGATCGTGATCGTAGGGATGATGGCTGGTATGTTAATATGTAAAATCCGTTTAAACCGGCTCGCACCATCCACCACAGCCGCTTCATGCAGTTGCGGGTCCACGCCAGATAGCGCGGCAAGGTATATGATGGTGCCCCAGCCTGCACTTTGCCAGACTCCTGACAGTACGTACACTGTTTTGAACCACGCAGGGTCCGTCAGGAATTGAGGCGCCTGAAATCCAAGAGCCTCCACCAAATTGACAATCATGCCTGACGAGGGAGACAAAAAGGTAATGATCATGCCCGACATCACAACAACCGAAATAAAATGCGGTGCATACGTGACGGTCTGCACGGTACGCTTGAAAAAGGAATCCTTCACTTCATTGAACGCTAACGCCAGAATGATCGGCAGCGGAAAACCTATGGCCAACTCATACAAGCTGATGCTTAGGGTATTCCATAGCAAATCCCAGAAATAATAAGAATTGAAGAAACGGATGAAATGATCGAATCCGACCCATGGGCTTCCCGTGACACCAAGTGTCGGGATAAAGTTTTTGAATGCAATTTGTATGCCATACATCGGACCGTAATGGAAGATCAGAAAGTATAAAAAGGCTGGTGCGATAAACAGATACAACTCCCAGTTGCGAATCATCCTTCTCCATAATTTATTTTTCTTACTGCTCGGATTCGTGTATACCGATAGGTTTTGCGACAAGGTGTGCTTCCCATCTGGTTGCATCAGTTGTTTCCTCCTTTTTTGATAACGCTTACATACCGAGTTTATGGTTCAATGTTGAATCCGTAAATATGCCATTTCTACCTTTCCATCTAAAATCACTGAATAACCTGTTACCACGGCGGTTTACACTTTGGTCGGCAGCTTGTCATTGTCATTTCGGGGAAGTAAAACATGTAGAATTTGACTCATTATCCTCCTGTAGTTGTCATTGAGCGTTTCATCACATGAACTTGAAAGATAGTCTGATCTGAACGGAGGTTAGAAAACAGACCTTAAAGTCAAAACCCACATATGTTAGGAAAGAGGTATTCCACGTATGCAGGTCGCATCCTGGATTCAAACCGGTCATACAGGTCGCAAGATCTTAGCATGTATAGCGCATTGCGATCCTGCTTCCGTAATGGGCGAGGCAGGTCTTTTCTCTCTTTATGCTTAGAAAAAGTAATAAGGATAGATTTAATACAATCACATAAATGTAATATTATCTATCATATATTTACCACCCGTTTCAAGCTCCCTAATTGCTTGGCTTTATTCTATGAGTTCCTTCCTGGCTCCGTAAATATGTCGTTTTTACCCTTGATTACAATCCACACAAACACGCATAAACACTGGGAATATTCAGTCATATATGTTGATTTTGCACATGACATGGGATGTAGAATCATTAAATTTTTCGGGATAAGGTCAGAAATAAGCCACTCCGTTAACACGAAGTGGCTTTATCAGCTATGTGGATTATCGATTCCACATCTTATAAACGACAATTTTATGTAATATAATATAACATAGATAACCGTATAAACTTCATATCAAGTAGAGCTTGCAATTCATCTCGGCTGCCTTGCTCCACAATACGTCCCTTTTCGCCTGTATCAAAGACGAAAAAAACTGGTGGATCAGTCCACCAGTCAATGTCAATCCATTCATTTTTATAAAGAATCCGTTTTTACAAACGCATTAAAACCATCCTCCAGCATCCTCAAAGACAGATCGGCGGTCGAAGCCACCACGATATCGGCATCCTGCATTTGCGATGGCGTTCCTACACCGACTGCGAACATCCCGGCACTCTTGATCGCCTGGATTCCGGCCTGCGCATCCTCTATACCGATACAGTCGGCAGGCTGAACGCCCAGATTGGCCGCTCCGGTGAGGAAAATTTCCGGGTCAGGCTTGCCATGTCGAATGGCGGTAACATCTACCACGTTGTCAAAATAATGCGTCAGCTCCAACCGTTCCAGTATAAAAGCTGCATTTTTACTCGCGGAGGCCAACGCAATCCCGATCCCGGCTTGGCGTAACTCCACCAGAAGTGCATGAATACCTGGCAATATATCTGCCGGAGTCACGGCCGAGATCAGCCGCTGGTACTCGGTGTTTTTTCGCGTAGCCAATTCCAATTTCTGCTCGGCAGTATATGCGCCCGCTTCACTCTGCGCCAAAATTTTATCGAGCGACTCCGTACGGCTGATCCCTTTTAACTGCTCATTAAATTCCCGGTCAAAAGGAATACCCAGCGTCGCCGCCAAGCTGCCCCATGCCTGAAAATGATATTCGGCGGTATCTGTAATCACACCGTCCAAGTCAAAAATCACTGCCTTCATTTGCTTCCCACCTTGTCTTCCCATATTATGAGACACTGTTCGTCATTAACGGCTGCCCATTAGCAATGTGCGTTGGCTGTCCATATAGCTCCAGCGTCAGGGGTTCTCCGTCCAACAGCGTAATCATCACTTCATTTACCTGTACGAGAATATTTAGCAAGCGACCACGATAGTTGATTTTAAACGTATATTTGCTCCAGCCCTGTGGCAGGAAGGGGGAAAAGCTCAACGTTTCGTTATACGTTCTCATTCCGGCAAAGCCCTGCACAATCGCCAGCCAGCTTCCCGTCATGGAGGTAATATGCAGTCCGTCCTCGGTGTCGTTATTATAATTATCCAGATCCAGCCGGGCTGTCCGTTTATACATCTCGACTGCCTTTTCCTCCATTTTGAGCTCGGCAGCAAGCACAGCGTGAACCGATGGGGACAGACTGGATTCATGAACGGTCATCGGCTCGTAAAATGCAAAATGACGAGCTTTTTCCTCCAGAGTGAACTGATCTCCGAAGAAATACAGACCCTGTAGCACATCCGCCTGCTTGATGAAGCAAGAACGGAGGATTTTATCCCATGACCAATTCTGATTTAGTGGCAAATGACTTGGATCAAGGGAGGATACAGGCTGTAAATCCTTATCCAGAAAAGTATCATGCTGTACTAATATGCCCCGTTCCTCATCGTAAGGATAGTACATGCGGTTGGTGATATCCTGCCAATGCGCAAGCTCATCCCCGGTAACAGCCAGCCTCTCCGATTTCTCTGAAGAAATTTGAGGCAAGACCGATAACGTATATTTTAAAACCCATGCAGCCAGCATGTTGGTATACCAGTTGTTATTGACGTTATTCTCATACTCGTTCGGTCCGGTAACCCCGTGGATCATATACTGCTGATGACGATGGGAGAAATGAACTCGGTCCGCCCAAAAGCGGCTAATTTCGACCAGTACATCTATTCCATATTCCCGTAAATAGGTCGTGTCGCCCGTATAGTTTGTATAATTGTAAATAGCATACGCGATGGCTCCGTTACGGTGGATCTCCTCAAAAGTAATTTCCCATTCGTTATGGCACTCCACACCCGTAAAGGTGACCATCGGATACAGTGCTCCACGAAGACCTTGTTGCGCCGCGTTATGCTTGGCACCCTCCAGTTGATGGTAGCGGTATAACAGCAGGTTTTTAGTTACATCAGGATCTGCCAAAGCCAAATACATCGGTACAGCGTACGCTTCCGTATCCCAATACGTGGCACCGCCATATTTCTCACCTGTAAAGCCTTTCGGCCCGATGTTCAGACGGGCGTCTTCACCGTAGTACGTAGAGAATAGCTGGAAAATGTTAAAACGTATTCCCTGCTGAGCCTCCGTATCCCCTTCGATTTCGACGTCGGCTTTGTCCCAACGTCCGGCCCACGCCGCGATGTGCTCCTGCTTCAGCAAAGCATATCCTTTGTTCATGGCTTCCACGGCGAGACGTTCAGCTTGAGGAATCAACGCATCCTTTTCTATGTCACGTGAGGTGGTGACAGCCACAATTTTTTGCATATGAGCACTCTCACCCGGGGCGACGGTATATAGATAATGGCGTGCAGCATACAAAAAACCCTCTTCCGTCGTCTGCTGATCCTGTCCCTCGGTCACAATACCCATGGTAGCGTTTACTGTAAAACGCGGAACATCAAATGGATTATCTATCGTCGTTGTGGATAAGCTGATGAACGGTTCCTGAACCTCGCGTGCTTCCTCTAGCCAGAATACCTCATCATAGTTGGTGTCCTCATTTCTCGTATTACCATCCAGATAAGGAACAAGCTCGATCGTCAGAGGCTGCTCGCTTATATTGGTTGCCTTGTAATCAATCAGGCATAATTCACGAGTGGTTATGCTTAGAAATCGTTCCGTGGTGATACGAACCTGATCGTTCACGGTACAGGCACGTCGCAGAATGCCCTGCTTCATGTCCAGTTCCTGCACAAAATCAGTGATCTGAGCCGTAAATAAGTCCACTTCCTGCCGGTTCACAAGCAGACCGATCCCGATAAAATTCATGGCATTGATAACTTTTCCAAAATATTCAGGATAACCGTTCTTCCACCAGCCGACTTTTGTTTTGTCGGGGAACCAGACACCGGAGATGTAGGTTCCTTGATGATGATCACCTGAATAGGCCTCTTCAAAATTACCACGCATGCCCATGTAACCATTACCTATGGACATGATGCTTTCTTGTAATCGCATGTGTGTTGTATGTAGCGTGTGGGTTGTCAGTTTCCAGTTATCCACGTCAAATAATCGGTTATAAACCATAATTACGTTCCCCTCTCGGAAAATGAAATCTTTAATATACGAAATTAGTATATGAGCGAGTTCAGTATATAGTGCAACCGATTGCCCTGTCAACGCAAAAAAAACTGATTTTATGGATGTCCACAAAATCAGTTTCTGTTCATTTCCCGGAAGACAGTAACATCTGGCTGGATTCGCGTTCTACGATCCGGTGAGGAACAATGATATGTTTGGTCAGTTCCTTGGGATCTTCTATCTTCTCGATCAGACTTTTGGCCGCCTGATAACCAAGGGTGAAGATATCAATATCTACGGAAGTAAGAGGCGGATTCATCAACTCAGCCAGCATCAGATTATTAAAGCTCACCATGGAAAGCTGTTCCGGCATGGACACGCCCAATTGGGACAGAAATTTCTGTGCAGCCATCGCTACAAGGTCGTCATTGACGATCATAGCGGTAGGCGGCGGGGAAACTTGCAATAGCGTCCGCATATCCTCCAGGGTAAAAGGCTCCCTGACAACGTACTCGGCCGGCAGAAGCAAATGGGCCTCCCGCAGTGCATCCTGATAGCCCCTGACTCTTTCGGTATTTACGGTCCGTTCATGATCTCCGCCAACATAAGCAATGCGCTGATGATTCAGACCGATTAAATACGTGACTACGTCCCTGGCGGCTTGATAGTTATCGTTGTCCACATGAGTGGTTTCACTGATAAACTGCCGGGGTTTGCCGATTACAGTGTATGGTATTTTTTCACTATGAAAATACTCCACAATTTTATCCTCTTGCTTGGAATACAGGATGATATAGCCGTCAACCCGTCCGGTGCGCGTCGTCCGCTTCACTCGGGACAGCAATTCATCGCTCGTTTTCCCCGTGACAATCGACAGTGTATAGTTACGCTCATTCACCCATTCACTAATCCCGCGCAGGCTTTCCGGAAAGAACGGGTTTTGAAAAATTTCCACATCCGATTCTGGCATAATAATGCCAATCGACTGTGTCACACGGTTAGCCAGACTTTGTGCTGAGTAATTGGGCTCATAGCCAAGCGCCTTCATCTCTTTACGGACACGCGCCTTGGTGGCCTCGCTGATTTTGGGACTGTCTTGAATGACACGGGACACCGTGGAAGTAGCAACATTGGCACGCTTTGCCACATCTTTGATGGTTACAGCCATCGTCTTCTTCTCCTTTTGCTATCTCAAGCAGGAAATATTATGTTCTATCATACGATATTGGTTTAAAATCAACAAATTCGCGATTGTTTAATAGAAGGCCTCCGCTCACTCTCAAGATATTTCCATTCAGGGTATTGCCAATTGAAAGCGATATTATTATAATTATTGTGCAACCGATTGCATTAATTTGCAAGACAAATAAACAACGTTGTACATACTACATGGATGGAGATTGATCGAGAAATGAAAAAGCTTCTATCATTTGATTTTTGGCAAAAGCTTGGGAAAGCACTGCTTGTGGTAGTCGCCGTCATGCCAGCGGCGGGAATTATGATTTCGCTCGGTAAAGTGGTAGCCATGCTCGCTGGTGATGTTCAGATCTGGTTGACCATCGGCGGGGTCATGGAGAATCTGGGTTGGGGCATCATTAACAATTTACACATTCTGTTTGCGGTGGCCATCGGCGGTTCCTGGGCCAAGGAACGGGCTGGCGGGGCTTTTGCCGCCTTAATTGCTTTTATCCTAATCAATACTTCAACAGGAACGATCTTGGGCGTATCCTCGAAGATGCTAACGGAGGAAGGGGCAACCGTCCATACTCTCTTTGGTGCCTCCATTCCGGTCAGTGGTTATTTTACTTCTGTCCTAGGAGCCCCCGCACTCAATATGGGCGTGTTTATCGGTATCATCTCCGGATTTGTCGGGGCTGTAATATTTAATAAATATTATAATTACCGCAAGCTGCCGGATGCTTTAGCCTTTTTTAACGGCAAACGTTTTGTTCCTTTTGTTGTGATTCTATGGTCTGTCATCATTAGTTTGATCATGTCTGCCATTTGGCCATTTATCCAGGGTGGGATAAACCAGTTTGGTATTTGGCTGGCAACCTCTGGGGAATCAGCTCCATTCGTAGCACCATTTGTCTATGGTACATTGGAAAGACTGTTAATTCCTTTCGGGCTTCACCATATGCTGACGGTTCCTATTAACTATACTCAACTCGGTGGCGTTTACACGACGCTTACAGGTTCCGGGGCTGGCAGCGTTGTTGCTGGACAGGACCCGCTGTGGCTGGCTTGGGCAAGTGATCTGAGTGCGCTTCGTGGTACCGATCAGGCAGCCTACAATAGCTTATTGGGAGACGTGACGCCTGCCCGCTTTAAGGTAGGTCAAATGATCGGCGGAGCGGGAATCCTGATGGGACTTGCGTTTGCTATGTATCGCCGTGTAGACAAGGATAAACGAGTCAAGTACAAGTCGATGATTTTTTCAGCCGCTGCTGCTGTCTTTCTGACAGGGGTAACGGAACCGCTGGAATTTATGTTTATGTTCGTAGCACCCGTGCTATACGTGGTTTACGCTGTTCTTACCGGCATTGCGTTTGGCTTGGCGGACATCATCCATTTGCGATTACATTCGTTTGGTATGATTGAACTGCTGACCCGACTGCCGTTGTCCATAAACGCGGGATTGGTGCAGGATATTATCAATTTCGTGCTGACTTGTGTTGTATTTGCAGTGGTGACTTACTTTATCGCTTATGTCATGATCGGCAAATTCCAGATGGCTACACCGGGTCGGCTGGGGAATTATACAGATGAGGAACCTCAGGAGAATTCCGGGGCGGGTAGTGCAGACCTGGATACAGGTCATGTGGCGGCTCTTTCCCCTCAGAATCAACTGGCGGCAGATATCATTCAAACGCTTGGAGGAGAACAGAACATTGTCGAGGTCGATGCCTGTATGACCCGTCTGCGTGTGACGGTGAAGGATACGGAAGCCGTCGGGGACGAAAAGACATGGAAAGCGCTTGGCGCTCTGGGCCTAATTAAAGTCGATAACGGAGTACAGGCTGTTTACGGACCGAAGGCCGATGTAATCAAATCAGATATACAAGACATACTCAACAGGTGATGGCTTTGAAATTGCTAACCTTAAACGTACATGCTTGGATGGAAGAAAATCAGCTCGAAAAGCTAAAACAACTCGCAGCTTTTATTCATGAGCAGCAGTTCGATATCATTGCTTTGCAGGAAGTGAACCAGTCTATGGACGAAGCTCCTTTATCGCCGGACGATTTGCACGCTTACTATAGCGCTGATCCTGAGTTAATCATTAAGCGGGATAATTACGCTTATGTGCTGAACGGGTTATTGTCAGATACCTATTACTGGACGTGGGCCCCTGCACATATTGGCTTTGGCAAATACGATGAGGGCTTGGCGGTTTTGTCCAAAACGCCGATTATAGACATGTTGAACCAATATGTTTCTTCGCTGCGGGACTATGACAACTACCGCTCACGTAAAATTATGGGCGTGCAGACTGTGGTGGGTGAAGTGTCGGCATGGTTTGTGAGTGGGCACTACAACTGGTGGAACGATGAGGAATCCTTCCGTGAACTATGGGACCGTACAACGGAAATACTGAACCCTTTTGCACCGACGCCTGTTTTTATAATGGGGGATTTCAACAATGCGTCCAAAGTACGCGGGGAAGGATATGACTATGTCATGCAATCAGGCTGGTCGGATACCTATACGAACGCAACGACACGCGATGAAGGCCACACCGTCATTAAAGCCATTGCAGGCTGGGAAAGTAACGCCGAACCGCTGCGGATTGACTATATTTTTTCCAACAAGCCCTTACAGGTTCAATCTTCAACGGTTGTGCTGAACGGAAAAACGGGGGCTGTCGTTTCCGATCATTTTGGGGTTGCAGTTGAATTGCGGATGATCAAGGAAAGCACCGTTTAACGAGCCTCAGACCTGTGCAAATGGGAGCAAATAGCGTGTGCTCGATTCATTAGAATAAAAATCATGCTAACCAGGGGTGTCCTCCGTCATGCTTATGACTTATGGGACGCCCCTTTTCGTCAATTATTAGCGGTTTATTAGCCACTTATTCAACTTCAGTGCAAAGCCCACCCTTCATGCGTGCATGGAGGGTGGGCTTGTTCAGGTTACCTTGTCTCTTCTATGTTGGCAGGTCGTTTGCAGTGAATTTACTTGCCAGAAGGTTGAACTTCTGCCGTATACCCTGTTGGGATATCCGTTTCTGCAGTCACATTCGTGATGACCATCGGATACATCATATCCGGATCGGGTTGAATAATGGAATAGAGCACGATCGCGCGTCCATCCTTCTCCAATTTCACATCATCAATCTTCAATCCATAACCAGGGTGTGGCATTTCAGCAGTGAGTTTAACTTTGGTCGTTTTGTCATCAACCTTCGTTGTTGTCACTTCAGGTACGATCGCTTGTTGGCCTTCACCTGGATTGGTTGGAGCTGGCTCTGCTGAGCCGCCATTGCCGTGTTTATCCACAAATTCGAGTGCATTGAAGATCATGCTTGCAGCCTCCATACGGGTAAGCGACTGATCTGGACGGAAATTCCCGTCCTTATCCAGTTCAATGATGTTCATGTTCAGCAGGTTCTGGACTGCAGATATGGCGTCCTTACCGATTTTATTTTCGTCCTTTACAAGATTATACTTCATGATGACCGGATAATTCCCGGTTGTGTTAATCCCTTCATGTAGCAAAATGACAAACAGTTCACGCGTCATCTTGCCCTGCGGGTTCACTTCAACCGGAATGGACAGTCCGTTTTGCGTAGCCGCTTGAACAGCATCAGCATACCAAGTGTCCGGACTAATTTTAGTCTGAGCGGATGCTTCCGCAAATTCATTTTTCAGACCAAATGCATTCACAATCAGTTGAACACCTTGTGGCTCGGACAATGCGAGATCCGGACGGAACAGATCCGCCGTTACTCCGTTAACAATACCTTTTGATTTCAATGAATCCACAATCGACTTCTGACCCTCATCCTTCACATCTGAAAAAGCGAGTACCGATGCACCTCCTGCTGTCAAAGAAACGCAGAGTGCAAGCGTTGCAGCCAATCCTTTTTTATGTTTCATTTCCTGGCACCTCCATATATTAGTAAAGCCTATTTTTCAACTCTTCATTCCTACAGACGGGACACCCCTGGAAAATGTTTCAGTCATTTCGACATCTGGTGAATACATCACAGGAAAACGGCATACCACTCTTATCCAACGCCGATAATTTAATTCATCTACTTTTTTTGCTAAGTGACTTCGTTGACATCGATTCGGATTAGCGCAAAAATAAGAATAGAGAAATCCATCGGATGACGGATAAACAACGAACTAGATCGCATACAGTAAGAGGGCACGACGCGCTAATAACAGGTGTCGGCCCTTTTCTTGACTCCACCTGCTGAACTGACTTCACCTATAACAAAAGGAGAACAACGCTTATGTCCAAGAAAGGATTACTTCGCGGTTATGTTGTGTCGAACTGGCCTGTTTATCTGGCTGCTGTTCTTCTGATTATTGCCTCCAATGTCGGGCAAGCATCCTTGCCCCGCATACTCGGTAGCTTTACGGATCAGTTGATGCAGAATTCTCTTCAGATGCAGACGGTCGTAAGGTACAGCCTGTCCCTTCTGGCTATTGCCATCGGGTATAATCTGCTGTTCGGTACCGGGCAATTCATGATTATGAAGCTGGGTCGACGTTTCGAATACATGACGCGTGAGCGTATATTCAGTAAGTTTTCCGAACTTAGCGAACATTATTTCTCCAAACAGGGGAACGGAAAGCTGCTCAGTTATGTCATGAATGACGTTACTTCCGTTCGTGAAGCGATATCCAACGGCGTGACGCTCATGACCAATGCCACCTTCCTGCTGTTGTCCTGCATTGTCATGATGCTGCTTAGCGGGATTCCGTTGACACTCATTCTAATCAGTGTTGTTCCTTTGCTGGCGATTCCATTTCTGGTCGTATTTTTCGGTCCGCGGATTCGCAAGCGCTCTCGCGACGTGCAGGAAGCTCTTGCAACCATGACGGAATCCGCAGAAGAGCAGCTGGGTGGCATTCGCGTCACCAAGACGTTTGCCATCGAAGACAGTGCTCGTGCACGGTTTGGAACTACTGTCGATGCAATCAAGAGCAGACAGCTTCGACTCGTTCGTCTGTCTTCCTTGTTTCAAGCCTTGCTCCCGCTGCTGGGAGCCATCTCATTGGTTGTTTCTCTGCTTGTTGGAGGTATCATGACCATGCAGAACTCCATTACACTCGGGAGTTTTGTCGCCTTAACCTTATATCTGCGCATAATCATGGGACCGCTTCAACAGATCGGCAATGTTATTAATACCGTTCAGCGCTCAGGCGCATCATTGGAGCGGGTGAATGACCTGCTCAGCGAAGTAGCGGATGTGCGTGAACTTCCCGAAGCCACATCGCTCCAAACCGTCCAAGATATCACCATGGAGAATCTAACCTTTTCCTATCCTGGCAGTTCATCTCCTGCTCTCCAAAACATTCAACTCTATATCCGTGCCGGGCGAACGGTAGGTATTGTAGGCAAGACCGGCTCAGGTAAAAGCACCCTCGTTAAGCTATTGCTGCGTACATATGAACCACCTGAAGGAACGATTCGCATCAATGGTACCGATATTCGGCAGCTGTCGCTGGAAAGTCTGAGATCGCGCATCGCCTATGTCCCTCAGGATGGTTTCCTGTTTAGTACCACCATCCGGGATAACATCGCATTCAGCGACCGGGAAGTATCACTGGATACAGTGGAACATAGTGCACGACAAGCCATGATTTATGACAATATTGTCCGTTTTCCCGATCGCTTCGATACACTGCTTGGTGAACGTGGACTTACTCTGTCTGGTGGACAACGTCAGCGAACCAGCCTTGCAAGAGGACTGATCAAGCAAGCACAGTTACTTATTCTGGATGACAGCATGAGCGCGGTTGATGCTGTCACCGAGAGTGGTATTCTGCGCAGTTTGCGCGAGATCGGCAAGGGCAAGACCGCATTGATCATCTCTCATCGCATCAGCGCGGTCCGTCATGCAGACGATATTATCGTTCTGGATGAAGGGCGAGTCGCTGAGCAGGGAACACATGCTCAGCTGATGGCTGCCAAGGGGTTATATGCGGCCACCTACCGTTTGCAGGAGGAGGGATTACATCATGTCTAACCCTAACACTGAGCTTCGCCCAGATGTAGAAGACGATCAGAGTAAACGAACTTCGTTTAAAGCGATGATGGCATACGCCAAACCGCATAAATGGGCTTTTGCAGGTATCTTCCTCTGCTCACTGCTTGGCATATCGGCTGATCTGCTGCAACCCTATCTGGTGAAGATCGCCATCGATGATCATCTGGCCGTGGGCCAGACCAGTGTGGGCTTTCTCGTTCAGCTCGCAGCCATCTTTCTTGGGCTGGCTGTCATCAGTTTTATTTTTACCTATATCCAGAATAATCTGTTGCAGCATGTGGGACAGAACATTGTATCCCGGATCCGAAAGGACCTGTTCAAGCATATCTCCAAGATGTCCATGTCCTTCTTTGACCGTTTTCATATCGGCAGTCTGGTCACGAACGTATCCAGTGATACGGAGACCATCAGCAGTTTTTTCACGCAAGTACTGCTCAGTCTGATTCGGGATGGCATGATGCTGGTGCTCATTATCGTCTTTATGTTCCAGCTTGACCCTGTGCTGGCGAGTTATTCTCTGATCGTGTTGCCAGTCATCGCCGTCGTCGCGGTATTATTCCGTAGTCGACTGCGCAAAGCTTATCAGAATGCCCGTACGCGTCTTTCCCGCTTGATCGCATTTACGGCAGAGAACTTGTCCGGCATGTTCCTGATTCAGGCTTTTCACCAGGAAGAAGAACAGAAGAAACGTTTCTCGGAACAAAATGCGCTTCATCTGAAAGCCAACATTGCTCAAGCCCGCTCCAATGTCATATTCAACCGGACGTTTGATATCCTTGGCAATGCGGCACTGGTCATGATGGTCTGGCTTGGAGGTCGCGCCGTACTGGGTGAGTCCCTGCAAGTCGGGGTATTGTATGCATTTATCAGCTATATCCGTCAGTTCTTTCAACCGATTAACCAGATTACGATGCAATGGAATACATTCCAGTCCACCACCGTGTCGATGGATCGCATCTGGAACATCCTGAATACGCGGCCTGAAGTTGCCGATCCTGAGCCTAGGATGGCCTCTTCACTGGAACCTCGGAACGTGATGGGCCAGATTGACTTTAATGATGTGTCGTTTGGTTATCGGGCAGATCGGCCCCTGATCCAGCAAATGAACCTGCACCTCTATCCGGGTGAAATGGTAGGTATTGTGGGTACAACAGGCGCTGGAAAAAGTACACTCATCTCCCTGCTCAATCGCTTCTATGATGTAGACCAGGGCAGTATTGAGATTGATGGTACCGATATTCGGCAGCTGCCGCAGGGTACGCTTCATCGGATCGTGGGACTGATTCAACAGGAACCCTTCCTGTTCTCCGGCTCCATTATTGATAATGTGAGAATGTTTCGTGAGGATATTACGCGAGAGCAGGCGATTGAGGCCTGTCGGTTTGTCGGAGCACATGCGATGATCTCACGTCTGCCGCAAGGGTATGATACGCATCTATCCGAACGCGGAAGCGGACTGTCCGCAGGGGAGCGGCAGTTGATCTCATTTGCCCGCATCGTTGTATTCCAGCCGCGAGTACTCATCCTGGATGAAGCAACCGCCAATCTGGACTCCCACACCGAACAGCTTGTTCAGCAGGCGCTCGAGTCGGTATCTCAAGGACGCACAACCATTGTTATTGCCCATCGCCTGTCCACGGTGATGCATGCAGATCGGATACTGGTGATGGAGAATGGCGAGATTGTGGAGGAAGGCTCGCATCAGGAGCTGATTGAAGCTCAAGGTGTATATGCCGATCTGTACACGCATGCGCGTGATGCAGGTAAAAATTCAGCGATATCAGGATAATGGACCTGAATTATAGTAAATACAGAACGTTGAACATGCCGCTCTGCTCATGCAGGCGGCACGTTTGGCATATCGATCAGCATTGTTCATTAGGAGGAGCGTCTATGCAACAACCTGAAACAACCAAGCGTGACCATCAGCAGATTCGTTACCGACGCAGCACGGCTCTATGGAAAGGAAGTCTATGCTTCCTGTTCCTTCTCTTGTGCGTGAGTCTGTTATGGATCATCGTGGAAGGACAAGCCGAAAGACTGGAGACGATATATTATTCCATCGCAGCCGTACTGGGTATGTGGTTGATCGGGCCGTTGTTCTTCATGTTCCTGTCTCGACTAACCAGAAACCCCGCTGTTTTGTTGTCTTGGGATGATGATTCTGTACGTACTGGCAAGCGGAAGATTCCATGGAGCCGGATTCGCAAGATCGAACTCGCCTCACCTGCCCGCAGCAAGTGGCTCCTGTCTGCTTCACCCATGTTCGTCCTGTACTTGAAGGACGGCACCCGGTCTCATATTCAGACCGATCATCTGCTGAGCAAAAAAGAGCTGAACCAGGCTGTGACTTTGCTTCAGGAGACTTTGCAGGAACAGAAGCAGGATCGTTGAGTACCAGAGTGGATGAGGACAAACTCCCCACACATCACTGTGATTTCTCAACACCTAAGGACAGGCTGACTTTGTAATTCCCGTAAGGCAGCAACGCTTCCAGCAGTTGACCCACCTGCTCTGTGTTACTGGTCTGCACTCTCATCAGATAACAGCCTTCTCCGCTGACGCGATGGACTTCAACGATGTCCTCACGTTCAGCAATGAATGTACGAAAGGCAGCATGTCTGTCGCCGGAGTTCAAGAAAACCGTGACAAATGCCTGAAGGCCACAGCCAAGGCGTTCCGGGTTCCATTTTACCGTGTACCCTTCAATTACACCCAGATCTTGCAACTTGCGCACTCTTGCACCGACGGCCTGTCCTGTGAGATGAACCTCTTCACCGATCCCTTTGTGAGAACGTTTGGCATCCCGGATCAGGATCTGCAAAATACGTATATCTGTGTTATCTATCGTTTCATTCATCTTGCTTCAGCAATCCTTTCACGGTGAAATTAGCGTAGCCTGATTCCATTCATCATGTTATGTACGCCGTTAAACGGGTTGTATACCATATAGGGTAATACTATTCAACAACCCGAAGGAGTGCAAATATAATGAAAATTCAATTGATTCGCAATGCAACACTGTGGCTGGAATACGGAGGGCTGAACATTCTTGTTGATCCGATGCTGATGGACGCCGAAGTCATGCCTGCATTCCCTAATACACCCAATGAGTTACGTAATCCAAGGGTGGCTCTGCCTGAAACCGAAACGGATTATCTGAATCCAGATCTGTTGATTGTGACACATACCCATCCGGATCACTGGGATGAAGCAGCGGCAGAACAACTTGGCAAAGACATTCCCCTGATCTGCCAGCCTGGGGATGAGCATGTATTTCTGGGTGCCGGATTCACGAATGTAACCACTGTAGATGAAAAACATGAGCATCACTCTGTCCGATTGGCCCGTACATCCGGGCATCATGGCACAGGAGAAATCGGCGAACGTATGGGCAACGTGTCCGGTTTCGTACTTGAAGCAGATGCAGAACCTGTCACGTACATTGCCGGCGATACCATCTGGTGTGATGAACCTGCTGAGGCCATTCGTCAATATGCCCCGGAAGTCATTGTCGTGAATGCCGGAGGTGCACGATTCGTGGAGGGTGATCCCATTACAATGGACGGGCCTGACGTTGTCGCCGTGAAACGCCATGCGCCATCTGCTCATGTCATCGCTGTGCACATGGATGCGATTAATCATTGTGTGATGTCCCGTACGGATCTTGCCACTTATCTGACATTCGAACAATTCGACGGTCAGGTGCTCATTCCGCGTGATGGCGAAAGTTTTGAGTTTTAAAAAACACAACGAAAAAAGCTGGATGCGATGAACTCGCACCCAGCTCTTTTAATTGAGGAACACGCTAAGCCGCTGGCTTCCTTCTCGGGCATCATGCCTGCAATTGCGCTCTCACGTGTCCCATCCCTTTATGCTAATCCCCTACTGCACTTTCAAACGGATTACGTTCCATGATGCTTTCGCCAAGCTTGCCGTAATCAGGGTATCGGATACAACTGCACCCCCGCGATTATGAGGAGCGACGCGGTTCGGTTGTGCGGCCGTATTCGATGCTTTGAGGTCATCACTTTCCAGCACGATATGCTCGATCAAGCTGCACTTCCCGAAACTGCGCAGATCCACTTCGAGCGGAAGCGCTTCTTCCAGATGACGGTTGACTGCGAACACAGTCACTTCACCCTGCTCTTCGTTATGAACTGCAATGCCTTCCAGATAAGGAACATCTGTGATTTGTTTGGTATCGTATTTCGGAGATTGGATCAATGGCACCAACGCTGTTCCACGTCCGAACAGGGATGTATGCATGAATGGATAGAAGATCGTCTGTCTCCATGAACCACCACCCGTCTCTGTCATGATCGGCGCAATAACATTAACGAGTTGTGCCAAACATGCCATTTTAACCCGATCCGCATGTTTGAGCATACTGATTAACATACAACCAACAAGGAGTGCATCCTCATGGTTGTAGATATCCTCAAGCTGTGGCGGAGCAATCTGCCATGGATCCATCTTCGAATCACTTTCCATGGAGTGATACCATACGTTCCACTCGTCAAAGGACAGATACATCGTCTTTTTGCTACGTTTCTTCGCTTTAATATAATCACAAGTCGCCTTCACGGTATCGATAAAACGATCCATTTCAAGCGAGCGTGCCAGGAACGTTGGCGTATCTTGCTCCTTATTGCCGTAGTACTGATGCAGGGAGAGATACTCGACGTGATCATACGTATGATCCAGCACCGTTGCTTCCCATTCCGGGAATGATGGCATATTCAGGTTCGAACTTCCGCAGGCTACCAGTTCAATAGTCGGGTCCGTCCATTTCATGACTTTAGCCGCTTCAACGGCTGCACGTCCATACTCTTCTGCTGTTTTGTGACCGATCTGCCAAGGGCCATCCATCTCGTTGCCCAGACACCATGTTTTGATCGCATGCGGCTGCTTGTATCCATGTTTGATGCGAAGATCACTATAATACGAACCTTCCGGATGGTTGCTGTACTCTACGATGTTACGTGCTGCATCGGTGCCCCGTGTTCCCAGATTGACGGCCATCATGACTTCGGAATTCGCCTGTTTCGCCCAGTCCACGAATTCGTTGAAACCAAATTCATTGGTCTCAATCGTTCTCCACGCCAGTTCCAGTCTGCGTTTGCGTTCAGACACCGGTCCAACCGAATCTTCCCAATTGTAACCGGATACAAAATTACCTCCTGGATAACGTACAATCGGTACATTTAACTCCTTGACCATCTCCAGCACATCCGTGCGGAAACCCTGTTCATTCGCAGATGGATGCCCTGGCTCGTAAATCCCGCCATAGACCGCACGTCCGAGATGCTCAATAAATGATCCGTACAAGCGCTTATCCACTACACCAATAGTAAAATCTTTATCTACCGTCATTTTTGCTTTTTCCATAATGAATTTCAACTCCCTTAGATTAATATAAAAATTAATTGATATTCTATGGATCAACGTTCATATTTATATTAAAATCGATTATAGCCTTAATTTCAACCCGAATTTTGCAAAATGTTATTCTTTTTACTGAATTTATGTTTAACTTAATTCTATAAAGAAAAAATGGAGGAACAATTGTGATCAGAGCAAATACCGATGCCGAATGGCTGCCCCTATATGAAGCACTTGCCAGTGAAGTCCGTCTACAGATCATCCGCCTTGTTGCAGAGACACCCATGAATGTGAAAGACCTCGCTGCTTCATTGGGTCTGAGTAGTGCCATCGTGACCATGCATGTCCGCAAACTTCAGGACGTGGGCATTATTCAGTCCAAAATGATACGCAAAGACGGTGGCACACATAAAATGAACAGCCTTGCTGTAGACTGGATTGGCATCTCCATGCCGCAGGAAAGCGGCACAGCCCGCAAGCTGCACGAGGTTTCTGTACCTGTGGGACACTACACTCACTTTGATGTCTATCCGACATGTGGCCTGGCTACGTCCACTCAGGTCATTGGACAGTACGATGACCCTCGCTATTTCCTCGACCCCGAGCGGATGCATGCGCATATTCTGTGGTTTGGCCGTGGATTTGTGGAGTACAAAATTCCAAACTATATCTTATCCGGACAGCAGATCAATGCCATTGAATTGTCACTCGAGATCGGATCAGAAGCACCTTCGGTTAATCCGAATTGGCCCTCGGATATTACATTCATGCTTAATGGCATCCGATTAGGAGAATGGACAAGCCCTGGAGATTCAGGCAACGGACGAGGCATGTTCACCCCGGAATGGTGGAGTGACAGTGTCAATCAGTACGGCATGCTCAAGGTACTGCGAATTACCAATGAGGGTACGTTTATTGATGGACAGCATCTATCCGACATTACACTCGCAGATATCCCAGTCGAACGCAACCAATGGACCCTTCGTCTTTCGGTGGAGGAAGATGCCCAGCATGTGGGCGGTCTTACTTTGTACGGTGAAGGATTCGGTAACTACAACCAGGATATCCTGTTCCGACTGTACTATCACGATTGAGTTCTTCGGATTAATAAATAACACAAAAATACCTTCCACTCGCCTCTCAAAGCCAGAATGGAAGGTATTTTGTATGCATATGAACATGCGTGGATTATTTAAGAAGGTTCTTGTTCTAACCTACAGCGCACTGCCACCAAACAGGAAGCGGTACTCCCAATGTTTGCCGGAGATATCACTAGTTGTTACACCACCGCCAGCGTTGGAATATGTGTGTAATACTTTGCCGTCACCCAGGTAAATCCCTGTGTGAGTAATCGTTGCGGTAGATTTATTCACGCCCGAATATGATGATGCAGAACTGCCTTTATACGACATGAAATACATCAGATCTCCGCGTTTCAGGTTTTTCCAGTTCGTCTGAACCGAACCTTTTGCTTTCACATAGGCTCCCTGTTTGCGGGAATCGGCTGGAAGCTTGATGCCAAGTGCATCAATGAAGGCCTGACGTACAAAGCTGGAACAGTCAAAAGTCGCTGTGCTGTTACGACTGGCTCCGAACTCATAAGGTGTTCCCAAATATTTCATTCCCGCCGCAATCACTTTTTCCACAGATGCATTGCCGGTCACCGATGTACCACTATCTGAGCCCGATCCGCTTGTGCCGCCATTAATCGCTTGTGTGTATTTGGATGAAGAAGATATGTAGCCTGTCCGGTTAGCAGAATCCTTAATCTTATACCAATCCGAACCGGATTGCTGAAGCACCGTTACCGTTTCCCCTTTAGCGACCATGCGAACAATCTTCGCAGAAGAAGAAGGTGTTGTGCGTAGGTTTACGCCCCAGATTACTTTTACTTGTGAATTGTCAACAGCAGCTGCCGATACCTGTGCCGTTAGTGCTCCTGTCGTCAGACTTCCCATCAGCATCGTTGCTGTGACACTTGCCGTAATAATCGTTTTTTTCCAGTTCATGATGTCGAGTTCCCCCTGATGTTACAGAATTTTAACCTGGCTTGGTTCTCCCGGGCTTGCCCCATTGTAAACGGGCTATCCATAACGTTCATCAGTCAAAAGTCCTGTATTGATATAGGCGAACTTGAGCACTAAGTATCAGGGTGTGTCCATAATCTGCTGGAAAAATTCACTGTTGATCCCTTCTTTTTGAAAGGTTAAATTATTGTAACTATTTGATATGCTTGATTTTTCCGCGATACAAGAGCTAGGTCAATTATCATTCAAGACATATGCCATATGACCTAGATTTTAATGTTTAAAATCGCAAATATGGTAAACATTACTATGATTCATTTGCCGATTACCGTTCCCCGAATTCACATTTTGCTAAAAAAAAGAAAAGCCAGGGATTTCCCCCCGGCTTAACCTGTATGATTAGTAACATCACTCTACAGCTGGTTGATCAACTCATTTAAGGTTCAATTCCCCATACCTTGGCACCATCCTGATAAGCTGTCACTTTTGTCCAGGCACTGAAGGCCGTTTGGGTAGAATCAAAGGAATAATCATTCGTTAGATCAAAATTCGTCCAGTTGTTTTTCGAGAAACGCACCTGGATAATTCCGGTCTCGGCACCCGCAGCCAAGCTGCCCGCACCCGATTTGAATC
This sequence comes from Paenibacillus amylolyticus, assembly GCF_050990605.1. Taxonomy (GTDB): domain Bacteria; phylum Bacillota; class Bacilli; order Paenibacillales; family Paenibacillaceae; genus Paenibacillus; species Paenibacillus amylolyticus_H. The sequence continues at coordinate 1,188,550 of NZ_CP158832.1, read as the reverse complement.
CAATCTCCAGATAGGTATCTGCCGTGCCCTTGGCCGGATCTATCGAAACAAAATGCCCTTCCACGTTACCGCTTCCAATCTGTGCATAATCACACCAGAAACTCAGATCAGCGGCACTGTCCTTCGTGAAATAATACCGGAGCTTCACTTTGCTCAAGTCCACAGCAGTTGTGCCCGTATTCTTCACATTGAACTGCGGAGTAATCGCATTGCCTGAAGTTCCTGAACCACCATTGCGATATTGTACTTCAAGCGTTCCCGTTGTGACTGGAGGTGCCAATGGGGTCAACACCAATACATTCGAATTCGTCTGACCACTCGTATTCACGGCTACAACTTTATAATTATAAGCCGTACCATTCACCGCTGTAGCGTCGGTATACGTCAGTGCGGTCAAACCTGTTGCCAGATCAGCATATGCCCCGGTGCCTACCGAACGTTGTACCTTATAACTTGCTGCTCCATTTGATGCAGTCCATGTCAGTACCGCCTGGGCATCGCCAGCCATTCCAGTGAGGTTGAATACGCCTGGCACAACGGTGCCTGCGAGTGGTGTTGCAGATGCCTGTGTCGACGGTGCAGACTCACCTACGGCATTCACCGCAGTGATGACATAATAATACGTTGTGCCGTTGGTCAAGCCTGTATCCGCGAATGTTGATCCTGTAACCCCTGTCGCTACAGACGTATAAGGACCACCGTTCACTTCTGCACGTTTCACAGTATACGTGGCTGCACCAGCGGCTGCGTTCCAATTCAGAACAACTTGCTCGCTTCCTCCGGTTGCTGTTACGCCAGCAGGAGCAGCGGGTACTTCCACTTCCGGACTATCGGAATCTCCGAGGAGACGATCATACTCTCCATACGCTGTAGCCATATCAACCTGTGACCAGAAGCGGTGATACGTAAAGGTTGGTGCACCATTTTCCCACGTTTTCGTTGTCGGATTGTAGGATGTTTTGTACAGATTATCTAGATAGGCCCATGCCGGATCTTGCTTGATGGCCGGACGCAGGTCGGAGTATCCAATGTATACGCCATTTCCGCCTTTCGCCGGATCGGAAGGTACACCTGCTGTACCTGGAATCGTGTTGCCTTGACCAAAGGTTCCAGACCAGTTCGCCGGGATATAGATTTCTTTGGCAAAGAAGCGGAAGTAGTCTTTACGCTCTTCTTCCGTAACAATCCCCACACCATCATTGTAATCCCAAGCTGTATCCAGCAAAGCCTCAGCCAAATCCTTGGCTTCTTGGCCTTCCGCACTAAGTGTGCCGTTCTCTGCCTGTGTTCCCGCTGCGAAGAAGGTCAGAGCTTTAACGTAACTTCCCAGAACGCCTGTGTCCTGCACTGGATCTTTGGTCGTTACACGGAAGTTCGGATTTTCCGTAAACGAACTGAATCCGTTCCACTTGTCCGGTTGACCCTGCCATTCCTGACCGCCCGGAATCCAGAACTCTCCCGGAGCCGGCGTTGTCGCTACCTGAACATTCGTTCCACCCAAAATGCGTTGTCCAGCAGCATTCAGATAATAGCCTTGCGCATCCGTCACCGGACGCTCACCTACAAATACATAATCCTTACTCCAGTCAATCCACTTCGTGATCACTTTTTTGGCCATCTGGAAGTTCTCAGATGTCAAATCACCGCTCTCCGCAAGAATATAATACATCTCGGCTACACGCTCCAGCGGCCATGCCTGGAATCCAAACCAGGTGTTGGAATCCGGATCACGATACACTGGTGCTTCTTGATAGGCCATATCATAGAATGTACTTGTTCCAGCCGGATAAGCCCCATAGGAACCGCCGATACTGTTGGTTGCTCCCCCGCCGATCGCTCCTTCATGGGATTGTAGCCAAGTGTAGAATTCCAACTGACGTTTCAACGTAGCATTCCAATCTGCCTTCGCTGTTGCAGATTTCGGAATCAAGCCGCCAGCCGGGTCAGACAATGCATACGCTGCAACCGGGTTTTGATAAGCCTGATGGGTATGGCTCGCTCCAATGCGCCAAGCCCAATCCCCACCTTGACCCAAACCACCGCCCCATGACGTATACCAAGCCATGAGATACATGTTGGAATCCTTACCTGTACCCGGAGTCGGTGTACCGTTCTTTGCACTTCCAATTTTCTGGAAGTATTTATCGTACATACCATAGCGCAGATAGTCCCCCATCTTCTTCGCTTTATCCAGATATTCGGGATTGTTGTATCCCATCTCCTTCGCCCAATACAGCACCTGTACAGCACGTGCATCGGCATCCGTAGCGTTGGTGTAACGCCATTGCGCTGACGGCACCTGAGTTTCCTTGGTGAACAAACTCATGAAGCCTTCGTTTGCCTTACCAAAAGATTTATCATCCTGGGATGGATGCGGTATGGCTTCCCACACAGACTCCTGCTCCCCACGCTGGAACGTGTTCACATAGGTAGCCGTATGTGATGGATTCAACAGGTTGCCATATCCATACCAGTCATCCACATCGACCAGCCAGTGCATGAGATAGGTCTGGTTGTCACCATAGGTCGCCTTAAGTTCGGCATCAATCGGGTCTTTACCTGCTGCATATTGACCATTAAGTTGCGATGGATATTGATCAGGGAAAGGTTTTTCCGCTGCATACGTAGCAGGGCTGTTCGGGTTGTATGAGCTCATCGTTGGCTGCTCTTCCTTGCCGTCACCTTCGTTGACCGGGATAATGTACTTTTCCATACTGTCCCATGCCGCTTCCAGTTGGGACCAATCTCCCGTGTAGTGACCATACATCGTTTCCAACCACAGCCAGTAACTGTATGCCTCGGATGTCGTCATATGACCATAATCCGGAGCCTCACTCAGCAGGGTCTCAATGGAATGATAAGGTAGACCCTCTGGTGAAAAATATCCGTTTGCCGGATCTTTCAACTGTTCATACAATTGCAAAAACCGGGCTTCATTGATGCTGTCTGCCTGAATCTCGATGGCCTGATCTGCGGCATGTGCTGTTTGCGGCCCTTCCCAGAGTCCGGTGTATCCGGTCAACATGACAGTTCCAGCCAGCATGGCTGTTAAACTTTTTTTCGCAGCTGATTTTAACATTAATATATACCTCCCCAAAATAGTGGAATTGACATTCAGTCAGTTACGGCTCCAAGCCCCATACTTTGGTGTTTCCCTGATACCCGGTTACCTTGCTCCATGCGGCAAAAGCCGTCTTGGAAGCATCATAGGAATAGTCATTGCTTTGATCGAAATTGCTCCAGTTATTTTTGGAAAAGCGTGTCTGAATCACGCCCGTCTCTGCTCCAGCGGCCAAACTGCCTGCTCCGGACTTGAAGCTGATCTCCAGATACGTATCCGCGGTACCCTTGGCCGGGTCCACTGCGACAAATGTACCTTCAACATTGGCTGTGCCCATCTGGGCATAATCACACCAGAACGTCATATCATCGGTACCATCCTTGGTAAAATAATATCGGATCTTCACGCCACTGAGATCAATCGCCTGTGTTCCGGTATTTTTCACATTGAACTGCGGGGTCACCGCATTGCTCGAATTCCCGGACCCTCCGCTGCGGTACTGCACTTCGAGCGTACCGGTCGTCACCGGAGGTGCAGAAGGCGTCAGTGCCAAGACATTCGACAGCGTCTGCCCGTTCGCATTCATGGCTGCAATCCGGTAATTGTACGTGGTGCCATTCAGCGCCGTCGTATCGGTGTAAGTCAACACGGACAAATTGGTTGCCACATCCTCATATGTCCCTCCTGCCACCGAACGCTGTACCTTATAGCTAGTAGCGCCCGAGGCTGCTGTCCAGGTCAGGACCGATTGTGCATCGCCAGCTATCCCACTCAAAGTCAGTGCTCCTGGCACTGTCGAAGCTGCTTGCGGTGTAGCTGACACCTGTATAGAACCCGATGATTCCCCTGCCGAATTCACAGCAGTCACTACATAATAATAGGTGGTCCCGTTTGTCAGTCCCGTGTTTGTGTAGGTCAATCCACTAACACCCGTCGCGACAGTTGTATATGGTCCTCCACTTACCTCGGAACGCTTCACCGTATACGATTCGGCTCCGGATACAGCTGCCCAAGTCAGGTTAACCTGACTGCTTCCTGCCACAGCCTGCACGCCAGCAGGTGCACCTGGAACCGTACCAGGCGTAACACCAGGCTCCAGTCCGTACACCTTCACTCCTGCATCATAGACTGGAAGGTATATACTCTTCACAGGAGTGCCTGTGGTGAGCGTCTGGAACGAATGATCATTACTTGCATCCCATGCACCCTGCGGGCCTGTAATGCGGAACTGGACTTCTTTGCGATAATTCCCCTCCCCACCTGGATAGATCTTCGTGTTGCTGAAGTTCGCCGTAATGGCATAGATATGCTGGGCTGCATTCACCACAATGGGTTGGGATACCGTCGCTCCCTCCGTATAGGAGGTTGTTACTTGAACGTCCGATACCGTACGTCCGGCAGCATACACTTCACTCAAATCCAGGAAATATTTAAAAGACAGCTGATCTCCCATTCTCGCAGGCCAAGCGGAACGATTATTCAGCTGTGCCCGGATTTCCGTATAATTGCTACCGGATGATTTGATGGCAGCCTCTACAAAGAACTCATCTCCCTTCACCTCAGGTGCAGGAAAGTTCGCAAGGGGCTGATGATTCTGACCAAATAGCAAATTCATCTTTGCCAGTGCGCCGGTGAAACCGGCATTGTAATCGGTTGCAACCTCATTACTCACGTAATCCCCGATATCATCGGTATATCCATCCGATGCATCCGGTCCACCGACCATGGCACCATACAGCATGTGGCGATGGTTAGCCGGGATATCTTCGTTATTCAGCCATGAACCGTGAGCAGTCCGATGATGCGGATGTTGAGGTGCATTCTGCCCATATCCGACCACATAACTGCTCTGACGCGGATTATCGCCCAGAATATAATTCATCTGTGAGACAGCGAAATCCTGATATCTTGCTTTTTTCACAGGATCGCTGACCCAGTCGGAGTATACAAAAGAAATAAAGGAAGCATTCGCTGCATATCGGAGCGAGCCCCACTGATCCAGCCACGCCAGACCTCCTGGCGTATACTTGACTCGTGTCCCATTGACTCCAACCGTCCAATAATCCAGATTGCGTTCTGTCGACTGAATAAATCTCGTCGCCTCCGGCATGTTCAAACTGGACGTAATTCGGGCAAGCAGGATCTGTGCACCATAATGTTTACTGTCCCAACCTTGTGTCCAAGTATATGGCCAATTGGCTGAGCCTCCGCTAGAAGACCACCGGTCCGTAGCTGCAATGGCTTTGGACAAGTAAGCGTTATCATTAGTAGCTAAATACAACCATGCTCCGCCCCATGCCAGCTCGTCTTCGTATCCTGTCCACGAATTATAAAACGCTGCGGCATCCGTGATACAATCGGTGTATTCCCCCCGATATGTATCTGCGAAGTTATACAGCTCTTTTGCATGTTGGAGCAGTCTGGCCGAATATGCCGGATCATCATCTGCAAATACAATCGATGACGCTGCCAGTGCTGCAGCCGTTTCTGCCGCCAGATCACTGCCCGGGCATGAAGCATCAATCTTGAACGAAGGACGGCTCATCTGCATAACTTCTGCAGGACCCCACCATGCATGGTCGGTATTGCCAGCCCCGACTTGTCCCCACAATTCATTTGGTTTCGTATGCGCTTTCATAAAATAGTCGGTCGCCCATCGGATGTTATCCTTGATCTCCTCCAGTTGTCCGGCCTGTTCATATCCGTCGCTGTATTCCACGACAGACCAGGCGAGCATCGTTGCGGAAGCAGCCATAGGAAAACCAAACTTCACGTGATCTCCGGCATCATACCATCCTCCGGTCAGATCAACGCCTACATCAGCCCCATCCTGCATGCCCGAATTACCACGCCATTCGACCCGATTACTCGCTGGCAACGGGCCTGAACGCTGTGCTTCATAGAAGTAAATGGCCTTTTGCAGTGCTTCAGCATAGTTCTGATTTCCGGCGGCCGCATCCGCCTTACGAATTCCTGTGCCCATCGATAAACTCCCTGCCAGCAGTCCTGCCGATAACGCAATCATGGCGACTCGTCTCCACCAGCTCCCTTTCATGTTCAACTATTCATCTCCTCTTCATGAATGTTCCGTATGCATTACTCTGGACCGCAAGTTTATATCGCTCCTCCCCATGGTGTATTTCAGTGTAAGTTCCACCATTAATTACCATTATATCTGTTTGTTTCACTAGCTATATAAGCGTTGGTGACTTCTGAAATAACATTGTTGTGACCTACTCTGCGTCATGCGACAAAAAAAGCTGTTTCTCTAACGCATATGCGCGTTAGAGAAACAGCTTCTCGCCCTTAGTTACACTTTGAACTTGTTAATTTGCTCCTGCAGTTCTTCCGCCATTTTGGATAATGAGCCTGCGGATGATGCAATCTCTTCCATGGAAGCCAACTGTTGCTGAGTTGCGGCAGATACATTATGAACCCCGCCCGCTGCCTCTCCGGCAATATTGGAGATCTGACTTACATATCCTACAACCTCAGTTGTACTCGCCGACATTTCCTCTGAACCTGCAGATACTTCCTGGATTTCACCCGCTACTTTGTTGACCGCATCCGAGATCTGCTCGAACGCTTGTCCTGCCGCAGTAACCATCTCGATTCCTGCTTCCGTCTCACTGCTGTTCACTTTGACTGCCTGAACAGCATGATCCGTATCTTTCTGAATCAATTGAACGAGATCCGTAATTTTTTGCGCAGATGTGGAAGATTCCTCAGCGAGCTTCCGCACTTCTCCCGCAACTACCGCGAAACCACGTCCATGCTCTCCTGCTCGCGCGGCTTCAATGGCTGCATTCAGTGCAAGCAGATTGGTCTGCCGGGCAATGTTGTTGATTACCTCGGTAATGGTACCAATCTCTGCTGAACGTTCCCCCAGCCCTGTAACCAATTCTGTCAGCGAAGCAATGGAATTGCGAACAGAACCCATCTGTTCGACAGCTTGTTGAATGATCATGTTTCCTTCAGAAGATTGATTCGCCGCATCTACAGCAGACACCGATACACTCTGAGCAAGCTCGGCAATCTGCTCTGATCCGAGAGCCATCTCATTCATGGCCTGTGAAGAGCGCTTCACAATATCAACTTGATCAGACGTACCTACAGCCAGTTCTTCGACCGTTTGGGAAATCTGTTCCGAGGCTTGGGTATTCTGCTCCGCACTCGCAAGAAGCTCCTCCGATGAAGCGGCCACCTGTTCGGAAGTCATCGATACCGATTCAATCATGGAGCGCAAATTGCCACTCATGGTATTGAAGGAAGCCGCGAGCGTTCCCAATTCGTCTTTGTTCTTGAGCATAATCGTCTCACCCGTCAGATCACCATTGGCAATAGCCATGGCCGCTTCATTCATCTTTTTGATTGGACGTGAAATGATGCTTGCAATGAAGAAGGCAATAAATACAGCTACCAGGAATGCAAAAATCGTCACTGCCAAAATCACATTAAATGTATTTTCCGCCATCTCAACAGATTCATTCGTTGCCGCGTCTGATCCTTCATTCCCCAAGTCAATTAACTTAACAAGCGCGTCATTTGCTGTATACCACAAGGTATACGCCTCCGTATGTAGACGACTGGAATCTTCAAAATTGTTCTTCAAACCAAATTCGATAAATGCTGGCATTTTCGCCACATAAGCATCATAATTCGTACTGAAATCCTCATTGTAAATCTTAAGCGCTGCTTCGTTGCCTGCAATGTACGTTAGCAACTGTTTACGCTCATCCTCCATCTTGGTGAGGAGCAACTGTAACGCTTCATTCAACTTGGCTGTTTCATCTTCATTCTGCTCAACGATGATGGCCAGTGCCAAGCGCTCTACATCAGAAATATCACCGTTCATCTTACCCAGCAGACTTACACTCGGCATCCAGGTCTGATCCACGTCATTGGCTTTGTCTGACATTTCATGGATCTGAATTAGTGCATAGCTGCTTACAATAATTAACAAAGCCACAACTATCAGAAAACCAGTCAGTAACTTGCCTCGAATCGTTAACTTCAATTTCCCCATCATATTCCCCCGCGTGTCTTCCATGTGTCCCACTCCTCAAAATAGTACATATTTATAATATATCGTCACCTGTAGTCATGAATTGTAGATGTTAGAATTCAATCTCTATAAATTTCATGTAACTTCGCCACACATTGCTTTCAATTGCTATCGAAAAACATGTCGGTGTATGTTAATGATAAAGTTGGGAACCGACTTGGTATAATTGCGGGTTGTAATGCTGTTTCGACGGATTAATTTTTACATAATAAATATACACCAACTATTTGTCGAACAATCCTCACATTGACCGAATTTACGAAATCAAAGAGGACATTTCGCTTTCTTTTTGTTAAACTAGTTTGGGTTACATATCAGTTCAATCATAGAAAGGTGAAGATTATGCTTAAAAAATGGTTATGGGGTACAGCCCTGACCCTGGCAATTGCTGTTACAGGTGTCGTTGTATATTACGGATATTCGATTGTTCATTTTGCCAATAGCATCTCAACCGCTTCCGGGACTTCATCCAACTCGTCCTCCTCCGGCACAGACAACGATTCAGACACACCCACTACGACGATTCCCAGATGGGAGGGCCAGGAACGGGTGAACATTCTGTTGCTTGGTGGAGACTCAAGAGGTGATGATGCAGGACGCTCAGATTCGGTCATGGTCGCTTCCATTGATCCGGTCACCAAGAAAGCCCATCTATTCTCCATATTGCGAGATACCTATGTAGCCATTCCAGGGCATGGCAAAAGCAGACTTAATGCAGCCTTTTCCTACGGGGGTGCGGAGCTGACCAAACAAACCGTCAGTGATCTGCTCGGTATTCCCATTCAGCATTATGTCTACACAGACTTTACAGGTTTCATGGCTCTCGTTGATGCGGTAGGTGGTATTGAGATTGATGTGGAGAAAGACATGTATTACACCAGTAAAGCAGATAAACATATGTACGACATTGACTTGAAAAAAGGATTGCAGCATATGGACGGCAAGACCGCCCTGCAATATGTTCGATTCCGGCATGATGCCACCTCGGATTTTACCCGTACCGAACGACAGCGGATCTTCATGACCGAGCTGGCCAAGAAAATGCAGAGCACCACGTCGCTCTTCAAAATCCCGGATATCCTGGAAGCGATCGCTCCCTATATTGAGACAGACCTTAGCCCAACCCAGATGTTAAAACTCGCATCACTTGGCTTCGATATCCATGTGAACGATATCGATCAGCAGCAGATTCCACCGAACAAGCTGCTCACCAATGTACTGGTCGGCTCAGCTCAGGTGCTGGGTGTCGATGTAACCAAACTCCAGTCCTACATCCAGAAACTGTTTGAAGAAGATGCCGCGTCCTCGGAGTCTCCATCATCAGACGAACAGAACTGAAAATAACAGGCATGAAAATACAGCGATATTGAACAACGTATGTCTCAGTGTTATATCAAGAAAGACGGCCCAAGCCGTCTTTTTTTGTACCTATTTTCTCCATTTAATGCAGCCTTAATGTTCAACAGGTACCCTTATATGATGAACTCTGGTTCTTGGAGGGAGGATTACAATGTGAAGAAACCGCGAATAGCGGAATGGACCGAGCTGCGGGGCATGGCCTTTCTGGCAATTGTCATGCAGCATAATATCGCTGAGTATATCTATCGCGCCGATATTGAACAACCGGATTCCATTATGCTGACCATGATTTATCATCTGACTCGATTTGGTACGCCAACGTTTGTATTTTTATCGGGTGTAATGTTGTTTTACCATCACCGGAACACCAAACCGGACTATCCTCGCTTCATTCGAAAGCGATTTGGCGATATCTATATGCCGTTTGTCGTATGGACACTGATCTATTGGCTTTCTGTCCGTATCTTCAACCCCGCATTCTGGCTTGCAGGCATACCGGATTTTCGCAGTCTGATTCGTGAACTGTTTGTCCCGCAGACAGGATATCATCTCTGGTTTGTCATTATGGTGTTTCAGTTCTATATTCTGTTCCCCCTGTTTTTGGCGGGAGCGAAAGCCATTCAGAGACGTATCCAGAACGCCTCACGTTTCACGCCCATGCAAGTCATTATTGGGCTAATTCTCTTTGCAGCGGCACTATATGCCCTGCTTATGAAATGGTCCTACTATAATATGGGGGGCTTGACAGAATCCATATCTGAGCCTTGGTCAACGTTGCTGCAATATCGCTCCTATTCATGGGTGATGTACTGGTTCTACTTTTTACTGGGTGCCGTATGTGCTTGGTCAGTGGATAGCTGGAGGAGTTGGACCACGAAGATACTGCCATGGACGATCTGTCTGTTTGCAGGGATGTATATTTGGCTTGGTTACGATGTACTGCGTGGGTCCGGGGATGTTGTGAATCTGAATATCTCCACCTATCTGAAACCAACCACATTCCTGATCATTATGGCTCAGATGTTGATGATGTATGGTTTCCTTGTACTGATGCGGAGCAAAGATACACGGTTTCAGCGGCTCTTAGCCTGGATTGGCCGTTATTCATTTGGTGGATATCTGGTTCATGCACTGGTGATCTACGGGATCGCTTACGTAACCAGACCACTGCAACTCAGTGGATGGCATCTGCCTATAACGTTGCTATCGTTCCTTGCAACAGTTGGTATTGCGCTTGCAATCAGTTGGGCATTATCCAAGCTTCCTGGCTCCCGCTTCACGGTAGGGTTAATGCGCAAACCACGTTCAACCCCCCATCCATCAGTTGCTGTGGACAAAAGAATTACACCTGAGCGAACTCCGTCACCCGGCCACACCCGTAGTCCGGGAACGAGTGAGCCGTTTTAAAATAAAGAAAAGCGTCCCCTCACGGAGACGCTTTTCTTTATTTCACTTCGCTCGAAGTTGATCGTCCAGGAACAGGTTCCTGGGGACCCGGGGCTGGATGCACGTTGCCCTTCTGATTCACAAACCTCTTCAGGTCACCCGTTAATTGTTCCTTCAGCTTGTCCACCAGCTGCGTTTCGCTAATGCCTTTTGCCTGAGCAATCTCAGCCAGGGATTTCCCTCCCTGAAGCTGCTCGTGCAGTTGAGCAGGGGTGACTCCAATAAACCGGGCAATTTCTCCCTTATCTACCATGGAACGTTTGCCATGGTGGGCAAATTCACGCCGCAAGTCACGCAGTGGGGTATTAATGACCTTTTTTAACTTGTTATCCATGTCCGCCTTCGTGGCCGCAGCTTGTTCCTTGGTGAGGCACCCCTCATCTACAGCTTGATCCAGACGCTGTGCAAGTGTAGGCTTCAACTTCTGCAATAACTGCTCCTCACTAAGACCCTTACGCTCTTTGGCAATCTGGGACAACGTCTTGCCAAGTTCCATCTGTTCTTTCAGATCCCGAAGTCCAATCCCAAGCAAGTCTGCTGTTTCACCAATCATGAACAGACCGTGTCCTGCCTGCATGCATGGCTTCGCTGGTTTGGCGGAGGAAGAAACTTTTGACGCATCGTCATGTTCCTCAGCACGAACCGTTGAATCAGCGAAAGCTACATGTCCTGTTGCTGCTGTTATGACTACGGCTGCCAATCCGGCTGCCATCCATGTTTTCCATTTCAAATTCATTTTTCTGCCGCCTTTCCCTTGTGGAAATCCTGTGCCTTCCTAGTTTGAGCCTAAAATCCACTTTTTTATGCCATAAAATACAAAAAGTCATCATTTTTCTCACAATTGATCACAAAAAATCCTATTTTTTTCAGTTTATTTCCGCTATACTGAATATAACTTCATGATCTAGTTGAACAGTCCTGAATCACCTTATCGCAGGAAGGACGAGATGTAACGATGCGAAGAGATTGGTTAGATCCGTTTAGATCCGATCTGGAGGTTGTGTTTGCTTCAGCGGAACAACTCGTACGGGAATATCCCGAACCCTTGTCAGGACATGCATTAGAGCAGCTTCATTCGGTTAATCCACTGTTACGAGATTCGGGACACAGCTACATCGGGTACATCATTCCACTTTGGATGCAACACTCAGATAAACTACCCCCAGAGAAAGCACACCAATTAAGTACAGCCTGCCTCATCCATATGTTATATTTTCTGAATCAGGACGACGTGATGGATGAACAACCCGAGAATGCCACATTGAAGTTATCCCTGGGTAATCTATATTACATGGATGCGCTTCAATCTTACTCGGAATTATTCGATCCTTCCTCCACGTTCTGGATTTATTTCAGACAATATGTAGTGGAATGGGCCGTGAGTGTTACGGGTGAGCACTCCATTGATTATTTCCAACAGAATCCCTTGTTGATTGCGCAAAAGGCTGCCCCTCTGCTCATTGGAGCTACTGGTGCACTCCTTCTGCTGAATCATTCCGACCGGATTATTTCGGTGTGTTCTGCCATCAACATCACACTCATGACACTCCAGATGACCGATGACTTCACAGACATGCAACAAGATGCTGTGCATGGAAACTACAACAGCTACCTCTCCCACATATCCGCAGCACTGAATCACAACTATCCAGTTCATCCTCTAAGCGAACGTATACATGACAATGTATGCAATACACAACTCATGAACTCTTACGTAGACATTGCTTATCACTATAATCGTACAATAACATCGTCTAACTTAGGAATATCGCATCTTGAGGCGTTTAATTCTTACTTATGCAGCACTTTAGTACAAGCTATTCAGGACATTACACAACGGAAGAAACGGCTCCTCCAAGGCGGGTTTCATCACTGGATTAGCGAGCAACAGTTGGGATTCTGAACATAAGAACCAAGCTGATTCAGTTTAATTTTAAATATGAAGGGAATGTTGACGATGATGGTATCAGAGAAAACGTTGCATGAGGATATTATTGAAAAGGCTTGGACTGACGAGCACTTCAGACAACAATTGCACTCCAATCCGAAGCAGGCGCTTCGTGAAGCTTTCGGTATCATAATCCCGGAGCACATTCAGGTGCGTACCGTTGAGGAGCAACAGAATGACTATGTGCTTGTCATACCTCCCAATCCTTCCAAAGTAAACTATGATGTGAATTGCGGACCTTGGAGAAGTTAAACCGGGTGAGTTATTGGTAATGTAAGAAATTAGGGGTAGGAACAAAAAAAGCTGCTGTATCCTTCTGTGAGTTCGTCAATCGACGAACTCGGCAAAAGATACAACCGCTTCTGTTCCTACCCCTTTGGTGCTTGTAAAGATGATCTGTCCTTGCATGGCTTCAACAATTCGGAATGTCACCATCATGCCTAGGCCTGTGCCTTTGATTTTATTGGAGAAATAGGGCTCGCCTAACCGGGACAGTGCTTCCTCGTCCATTCCTTCTCCGTTATCCCTCACATGCACCTTGATCATTCCATCCTGCTTGTACGCCCAGATATCAATCTGGCCTTGTCCCTGCAGAGCTTCAATACTGTTCTTGATAATGTTGATAAAAGCCTGCTTGAACTTCGAGGAATTGCCTCGAATATATAGATCTGGCGGAATGTCAGTGGTGATTTTACCACCTTCCAGATTAGCCATCGGTACAAGAATACCTTCAATATGATTGAATTCATCCGAGATATTGAGCGAGATAATATGGTCAAACTCAGGTTTGGCAAAGGTAAGAAAATCCGTTATGATGCCCGAAGCCCGATCAAGTTCTTCCAGTGCAATTCGCACATACCCCTTATTTTTGTTGTCTTCCTGTTCCGTCATAAGTTGCAGGAACCCTCTTGTCACCTGAAGTGGATTACGTACTTCATGGGCAACGGAAGCGGCCAATTCACTAATAATCTCCATCTTTTCGGATCGCTGCAACTCATTGTTGAATAGCTCCAGTTCCTTGGAATACTCTAGAACTTTGGTATGTTTTTCGGCAAAACGACTTCCGAGAATGGCAATCAACGAGATCACAAATGCAACCATGGACCATTTCCACCATAACAGATGATACGTCCCACTCCGCTGATAATACCACAACAGTTCAGCCACACTGATCAAGGCAAATGTACCGAATCCCGTCGCAAGCAGCATAGCTTCCCGATTTCGTTGCAGCGCTTTGGCGATGGTACCCACCAACAGGATTGTCAGCAGAATGACCAACACAATGCCAACCACACGCTGTACGAGCAGATTGTAGAGGATCTCCCATTGCCCACCTGAAGTAACATAGATAAATAGAGAGAACACAGCGATAACAGAATATATGAATAGTATTTTTCGCAGTTTGGTGAAGATTCCATGTAGTCCTGGTCCAATGATCTGTTCAAAAAAATAACATAGCGCTGGCATACCCAGCAGCATCGCCAGATCAAAGACTACGGAATACAGGTCACCATATACCTGATAGAACGTATACAAAAATTGCGAGTACGTGATGATCATCGTGCCGATGGAACCCATCACGATACATAACGAGATCCATAATCCCTTATGGAACTTGCCAAGGAAGAACGTACAACTCAGCATCGTAATCGCTGTGAAAACAAAGGTCGCGCCCAAAATGACATCAATAAGTCCGTTATGAATATATTTCTCCTGTAACGCGGCATAAGGTCCAACCTGAACCGTACCTTGTATCCCCAAACGACCTTTCTCATTTTGCGACCATACATAGAGCGTGTCACCTGAATTTTCGCTGGATAAGGGCAGCAACACAGCATTATTATCATAATTGTAATGGTAGTTCTCGTAGACCTTGCGGTCTTCCAAATAGATAACAATATGATTGCCTTTAATGTTCTCAAATCGAATGGCTGAACTTTCCTCACTCAATTCAGGGATGGTCAGGCGCGTCCATAAGGAATTAGATCGATCCATATTGCTATACTCTAACTTATCGCTGCCCTGCTTTTCCCATATCTCGTCTGCTCCCTTAACCTCACTGATGAAACCTTGATCGTCGACGTTCCCCCATTTTACTTCCCATCCTGTAATGGATACAGGTTGCTGAACCACTCCTGTAGTTGCAAAGACTATCCCATGTGGCATGCCTAGAATAATCAATACACTCATCCATAAGATGACGATAGCTTTGGGCACATTTTTCATTCACAGCACCTCAAAGTTCTAATTTTCCCTATCTTAGATTCTCTCATTTATCATTCGCCACCGTTTGTCACGTCACCTTCTTGAGATAAAATGAAATTTCACATTTAAGTCGATTTATAGTCTTATTTCCATTTTATTGTTAAAGTTATCCGATTAATCACGCAAGTCTTCGAACTGGTTCACTATCATTTCCCGTTCTTTCTGTTCAACTTGACTGCGAAATTCAAGCCACTGCTCTGTCTCCTCATCATCATAGATGGTCCATATGTCGGAAAAAAGGAAATCCCGCAACTGGACAACTTGCCCGGACCATATACCGCCTACCCAAAACAAACCATCCGGACGACGGATGACGGTACGGGAGAACCCGGGTGTGGACGCCTTTTGCCCGATACGGATGCGTGTGATCATATTGCCCAGTGTGAACCAGTCCACATGAAATCCCTCCCTTACATATTCAAGCTTCATCATAACATAGGCAAAACAGGAAAAGCTGTAAAAACGGTGGCTGAGATTCAATCCTTTGCTCCAGGTGTAATGGTTTCTCAAAGCAAACAAACACGCTAAGGAGATGATTACAATGAATGAGCCACATCGTACGGTTGAGGTGGAACATAAGGATGTTCAGCATAAATCGGATTCAAGTATGGTCGCTTCCACATTTATTAAATATGCCGCATATATCATTATCTTTTTCGGATTCTTATACTTCTTGGTTAAATATGTATTCCCCAAATTCTAAAGCATTCATATCGTAGCGAACACCCGGAGATAATAACCTGTGCAAGATTACAACACTAGCGCTTGGGGTAAATACGGGGTAAGAAGCTTTGGACAACCGACAATGAAAGGAAGTGTTACTTCATGTCTGACAAGCCAATTAGTAACGAAGAGAGCGACCGCTATTATGACCGTTATCAGAGGTCCCGCGATATTCCGCCAGAGACGGAAGTCCCGGAAGGCGATATGGATACCTTTGATGAAGTTTCCGGCAGACGGATTGTAACGGAAAATTCGGATCTGGCACCCGTAGCCGCAACCGCTGTGGACGAGCCGGAATTGGATTCACGTTTGGCTGAGACACCGCTGGAATCTGTACCGGATGCAGATCTTCTGCAACCAAACAGTCCGGTTGATCCTGCTGCACCCGATCCGGATGCGCTGCATGGTACCGATCTGCTTAATGGTGCTGGTGCGGATGCCAAACCAGAGAATGACATTCCACCGCGACATTAACGGCTGTTATGACATCCTGAATGAGGAGGTGCATACACGATGAAGGAAGATCGCCAAAAGCATGTGCATGAACCAGATAATCTCGTGACCGAACGGGATATTGACCCGGACTTCGGACTGTTCACTGAGGACTCCTTCCCCGAAGCGCTTGAGGATGAGGATCAACGTGATGCGGTCGAGCATGCCATTCCTAAAGAGAAGGCTTCTCGTAAGCCCTCTTCGGATGACTAACTTATATAGATCCGTAGTAGACTTAAAAAAGATGACGTCTGTAATTTCACAGCGTCATCTTTTTTGTTACCTGTAAGTTCACTTTCTCTTTGCAATTCGGCATCACCGCTTAGCGGAAACCTTACTTGCCACGGGCAGTTTGTGATCCAATCCTGACCATTTCGCTACAATCGCAGTGATGATCAATGCCACTCCATTAATAATAAATATCCAGCGTATCGGCAGCCAGCCACCGAGAGCACCACCAATGATCGGCCCCGCCATCGTCCCAATTTGGGCAGCAGACTGATTCAAGCTAAATGCCCTTCCCCTGAAATTCGATGCGGTAGTCTGCACAATCATGGCGTTAATTGCCGGAAATACAGCTGCAAAGAATAAACCATACACAAACCGCAATATGCCAAATCCGATATACCCTGTTGTGAAGAACTGCAGAAGGTTCCCTACAGCCCCACCAACCAGTCCAATGATCAACACTTTACCGTATCCAATCCTTGAACCAATCTTGCCCCAGCGCGGTGCCATGATGACTGTTGCTACACCTACCGCCGAGAAAATAATACCCGAGCTGAGTGAGGCACGATCCGGCTGAACGCCCATTTCCATCACATAGACCGTTAATAGTGGCTCCAGAATCATGACGGAGAATGTACATATGCCCATCATGCCAAGCACCGTCATAAACAAACGATTTGCTCTCGCTTCACGAATATCATCCATGACGTGGGAACGAGCTTTATTCCGGTTGAAGTTCTCTTCTTTTACCCAGAAGGTTGCGATGATTGCTGAGACTAATACAACAATAGCCGAAAACAAAAATGCATTCCGGTTGCCATAATAATGACTCACCACGCCACCAATTAACGGTCCAATAATACCACCAGTGGCTCCTGCAGTAGACATAATACCTAGTGCATAACCGGTCTTCTCTTCAGGTGTATTCGTGCCTACCAGGGCAATCGCTGCTGGAACAAATCCTGCAAGCAAACCCTGAAACAATCGAACAACAATCAGCGAATAGGGGTCCTGCACGAAATAATTGATGAAATACAAGACGGCAAGGCTGTATCCTGACCGGATGAGCATGGGTTTTCTCCCGTATTTATCAGCCAGTGATCCCCAGAACGGAGACACGAGCGCACTCGCGAGAAACGTAATGCCGAAGGCCAGTCCTGACCATAACTCCAGGTGATCACGAACCCCCAAGTCAGCACTTAGAAACAAGGGCAGAAATGGAATCGAGATCGAATACGCCGTGCTGCAAAAAAATACACCAATCCACAATATGACCAGATTTCGCTTCCACGAGAAGTCCATATACCCGCACGCCCTTTCCGTTACTGACGTCGGGACTGCCGTGTATTGGAGCGGACGGAACAGACCCGTACGTCCCCGATGCGGAAGCATTTTCCTTATTTTACACCCATCATTCCATGAAGGCCATCCCTTGTTCACCATAACCACACGTATTACATTGCCATTCTGTCCACAAAAACGGTATGATAGTTGGGTAAATATCCAAATATGATTGGAGAAAATATATGATGCAGAGATGCAAGGAGGAACGTTTTCATGTCTTTACGGTGGAAAAAAACAACCGCAATATCGCTCGTTCTTGCGATGCTGCTTATCGTCATTAGTGGTTGCGGGCGCCCTGCGTCCAGTTCCGAGCAAACGCCGGTTCCAGCCGCACCTGAAGGTCCGAACCCCGTGGCTACCATTGAAATGGCCAATGGACAGAAGATTATCATTGAGCTCTATCCCGAGATTGCGCCCAATACGGTGTATAATTTTATCTCCCTTGCAAATAAAGGGTTCTATGATGGCCTAATCTTTCACCGGGTCATTCCGGGCTTCATGATTCAGGGTGGCGATCCAAATGGCAACGGCTCAGGTGGGCCAGGTTATACGATCAAAGGGGAGTTTACATCCAACGGTCACAAAAACCACCTGAATCATACACGGGGAATCATATCGATGGCACGTAAGTCGGATAATCTTGATTCCGCAGGCTCCCAATTCTTCATCATGTTAGCAGATGCGGATTATTTGGATAATGCATATGCTACTTTTGGTAAAGTGACCGAAGGTATGGACGTTGTTGATGGTATCGCTGCTCAGGAAATTGGTGAAGGTGACAAACCGGTTACGGATCAAGTTATGAAAAAAGTTACGGTAGACACCCATGGTCTGGAATATCCAGAACCGGTAAAAATGCCTTAATGAACAAACAAAAGCTCTGTCCTGTGCGAAATTCGCAAGGCAGAGCTTTATTTATTGATTTTAATGATAGCGGTTACATTTCTGACTTTATATAAAATGACCTCTTCCGGCATCATCCTCAATACATCCATCCCATCAAACGTAACCAGCCGATAATCGCAATCCATAACGGGCAGCTAAAGGCAACACCCCATGCAAGCCCTTTCAGTAAACCACGGTTTACTTCCACGAACAACGACTCCTTTCTCCAGGGAATAGTCGCAGTATCGGTAATAGTATATGATTTTATACCCGAATTCATTCGCCACGCATCCCTCGTATTCCTGCTTTTGTTCCGCAGTTTCATGGAATGCATTACGGGAACCTGATATACTATGACTACTGTACGATAAATGGAACCTGATTCATGTTTGGAAAGGAGATTTTCCTATGGCAAAATCCAAAAAACGCCCCCCTGCTCCCAAAGCAGCAGTAGCACAGGATAAACCCACAACACTGAAGGATCTGCTTAGCAGTGATGTGCTGGAGAAGCTGAAAGCTCAGGCGGATGAGGCAAAGGCTGCCGAGGCAGCACTTAAAGAGCAGGAACGTCAGCGAGCAGAAGAAGCTCGCCAAGCGGAGCAGAAGCGCCGGGATAACGACTTCGAATATTTGCTCAATAACAGCGCTATGGACTGGAAGAAACATAAGTAAACCAAGGCATGACCTAAGGGCGTCTCCTATCACACATGCCAAAATAATATTACAGCAGACAGATCATGAAGATGATCTGCTCACTGAACAGGGCCGCATTGCGGTCCTGTTCTTTTTGATATAGACACATATGATTCACCAGTCTTGAGCCGGGTATGTTAGAAGTAGAGCGTACAACGATAATCTAACTCATGGAGGGATCAGAGATGACTGAACTACGTTTGGAAGGCAAAGTGGCGATTGTAACAGGAGGTGGATCGGGAATTGGTCAGGCTACCGCTATTCGTTTCGCTGAGCATGGAGCCAAAGTGTACATGCTGGATCGTACACCCGAAAATGCAGAGGAAACAAAACAGACGATTGAAAAGGCTGGCGGAGAAGCGTATGTGATCGAGTGTGATATCTCCAAACCGGATAATGTGCAAAAGGCAATCGATCAGGCTGCGGCTGAAGCGGGTAAACTGGATATCATATTTGCGAATGCTGGCATTAACGGAACGATGGCCCCGATTGAAACGATGGAAATTGAAGACTGGGACCAGACGATGGAGATCAATATGCGCGGAACCTTCGCAACTGTCAAATATGCCATCCCCCATCTGAAAGAACATGGTGGCAGCATCATAATCACCAGTTCCATCAACGGTAACCGGGTCTTCTCAGGAATCGGATTCTCTGCATACGCTTCCAGCAAAGCGGGACAAACTGCGTTTACGAAGATGGCTGCACTGGAGCTGGCTCGTTATAATATCCGTGTTAACGCGGTCTGCCCAGGAGCCATCGATACCAACATTGATGATAACACCTACCCGTCGGATGATCTGAAAGAAGTACAGATTCCTGTTGAATTCCCTGAGGGTCATGAGCATCCGCTTAAGGGCGAACCTGGAACGTCGAAACAAGTGGCGAACCTTGTTCTGTTCCTCGCTTCCGATGAAGCCTCTCATGTTACAGGTACACGAATCTATGTGGATGGTGCGGAATCTCTGCTCCGTGGATAAAAATATTAATATACATTGGCCCCGTTCAGGGACAACGCCCAAACATCCCGCAAGCGATCTGATCCGGTCAGATTACTGCGGGATGTTTTATATATAGTGAAGAGCATTTCGCATAAATCCCGTGAGCGGCAGGATTCGAGTTATGCAAAATGCTGAGAATTATAATACGGGCGGGCGCATGCAAGGATTACCGCTAAACTGCATTGCTTTTACCTTTTTTCACACCATGGTTCAACCTGTCCGGAATGGCAAAGAGCAATACGTACATCAGCGAGAACAAAACTAACGCAAGTATCTCTTCCCCAAGAATATACATGGGATACGGACCTAGCATATCAAGCACCGAGGGTGTATTTGGTTTATATCTCAAAAACATGTAATTCGCGTCCAGCAAAACATCTACAACATATACGATTAGTGCTGCCACATTCACAAATATCATGGAACCTGCTACAGATCTCCAGCTAGGTCGCAGCTGTTCCACCCAGGTCATGTAGAGCAAAGCCAAAATGATACAGGCATGAGCGACGAAAAATTGAATGAATCGAAAATGTGCATAACCATAACCCAGATTGGGAGTCAGGATCGCCATTAGAGCTCCAGCAATTCCTGCAAATAATAGTGCAGAATGTAACAGTCGACTGCGTGTCAGTAGTAACAACGCCGATAATAGCAGAGACAGACTGCATAATTCGAGTGGTAGTGACGTCTGCAGGCTCCATATGTCTCCGTACACATACCAGAGTTGCAGCACGATTTCGCAGGCAAACATGATACAGGCCAGAACAATCCGCAGTATGCGGCGGGCCCTCTCTGACCATGATCGAAGATGGTGTCGAAGCAAAAACATCATTACGATCAATGCTGTAATTACGCTAATTGAAACGATATGTGAAGTGGAGAACAGGATAAACAGCTCTGCGTCATAAGGGTCCAGCCATGGTGGATACGCCATGCATCTCTTCTCTCCTTTGCAAGAATGTCACCAACATTATCTCTCTTTAATGTTAACTTTTTCATTTTGCCATTGAATGAAAATGCTGTCCAGTTGGAATTCTAAATAAGCATTGTAATTTAAATATCTTTATGTTAAGATAAATCCAGAACCAAAACAAACGAAAAGTTAGTAACTTTCTTAAACGAAATAAAATATACCGTACTCAAAACCTAATTAGGAGGAATTATTATGCAAATCAAAGGACTTCACCACGTATCTGCTCTAACAGCACATGCTGATCAGAACTATCGTTTCTACACCAATATCATGGGTCTGCGCCTGATTAAAAAAACGGTCAACCAGGATGACGTGTCCGTTTACCATCTCTTCTATGGCGATGAGAAAGGTAATCCAGGAACAGAGCTTACCTTCTTCGAGATTCCGATGGCCGGACAGACTCGTGAAGGTGTGAACAGCATATCTGGAACGTCACTGCGCGTTCCAAGTGATGCGGCACTTAATTACTGGCAGCAACGTTTTGACGAATTCGAGGTCCCGCATGGAGAGATTGTTGAACGCGGTGGTCGTGCCACGCTCTCGTTCACAGACTTTGAAGGACAACGTCTGATTCTCGTCTCGGATGAGAACAATGCAGGTGTCGCTGGGGGTAAACCCTGGGATCAGAGCCCGGTGCCTGCCGAGTATGGCATAGTAGGTCTTGGCCCCATACATCTTACGGTAAAAGATGCTTCCCTTACTGCTCCGGTTCTTACCGAACTGCTTGGTTTCAGAGCGAAAGGAAGTTACCCTGCCTTTACTCTAGGTCAACCTGATGTACTCGTGTTTGAATCCGGTGAGGGTGGCAGCGGTTCCGAGGTGCATGTTGAGGAACGAAATGACCTTGCCCAAGAACGTCCTGGACGTGGCAGTGTACACCATGTTGCATTCCGGGTGGATAATGAGGAAGAACTGAAACAATGGGTGGAACGGGTCCATCACTTCCAATTCCCTAACTCTGGCTTTGTAGACCGTTTCTACTTCCGCTCCCTCTACTTCCGTGAAGCGAACGGTATTCTGTTCGAGCTTGCAACCGATGGTCCGGGATTTGATACAGACGAAGAATTGGAGCATCTTGGAGAATCGCTTGCCTTGCCTCCATTCCTTGAAGGTCGCCGCGCCGAGATTGAAGCGAATCTCAAACCGCTGGATACCGTCATTCGTTAAACATAAAAACGTTAAACCTAAAAACGATTATCACCATGTGTATTCTGGACTCGTTCCAGCAATCTCATCGTTGATAATCGTTTTTACGTCTATTTTATTTAACAAGGTATGATGTTGTAAGAGGCACAAACAGCCTCCGTGCCTGATACATCCACGTCCAGGCTTACCAAACCGCTTTCTGGCCATATACTCAGCTTTTTGACAACCGTATTGTCCTGATTGATAACCTGTATCTCCTGGTAAGTAGTCTCCGAAGTATCTTTGGTATGCCATGCGGTAGATCCCAACACCGTTGTTCCCAGTGTACTTAGTGTTACTTTATCGTTTACCATTGGCATCTTTGGCTGTCTCATTTTTAGTACACAGTTCCTATCTGTGGGCAGCACAAAACGAGGCTGTGTGTCCCGATTTTTTTCAGCCTCGTCCTGTTTACCTGCTGCCCGTCAAGGCAGAAAGGTAGATATTCTTTTCAGATGCTTACTGACTCAACACTCTAGAACTTCCTATTCCCGCTGCACTACGATATCAATTAGGATGATATTAATCAAAGGATTCATAATATTCTTCTTCATACTCTTCCATGCTGTACTGCAAATCTACGGCCTTCCACTCGCCATCTTGATACTTATAAGCAAACGTCAGATCACCCGCATATAAAGCCGCACCGTAAGATGCTGCTGCTGATACGACAAGCTGACCATCTTCTACACTGTAATAGGTTACTCCACCGAATCCCAACTCTTCGTTATATACGCCGCCACTCGTATCTTCCTCGATCCGTAAAGGTTCTGCTTGAACGCCATCAACAGCGACATCCACATCCACACGGTCTGAGCTAACCGTAACTTTCGACTTCACATGCTGTTTCGCAATCTCGTCCAGAGATTGCATCTTCATCTCTTCCAGCGTTACCGGATTAATAATACGTGCTTGTCCCAAATAAATTCCTGTTCCATGACCTTCCGTGTACAAAACAACGATCTCTTTCTGGCCGTCTCCATTCAGATCCAGCTCGTGCACTTCGGGTTTGTACGACCCGCCTTCTCCCTGCCAATCACTAAATTCTCGCGTTTTGCCGTCCACTTCCAAAATCATTCCGTTATATATATATCCTGAACCCTCCACTTTCATAGGGTATAATCTGACGTTCTCATTCTCTGGAGCTACCGAAACGTATTCCTCTTTCACGGGGATGGATTCCTGTGTTGTCTTCGCTGTGTCATGCAGTTTATCTATATTGGAAGCCTCGACCACTGCGGTCTGGCTGGATGGATCATCTATATTAAGCTGTTTTTGCGATTCATTCATGGTTCTGGCAGCCGAAGTTGTACTAATCGTAGCTACCGCCAAAATAATCATCAGCAGGATACCTGTCCAAGTTTTCAATATACTGGGCTCCTTTATCTGTTGTGATAATCCTATTATATCTTCATTTATCGCCCGCAAGTTGCGAATTTGTTAATCTTTCATAAAATAATCTTTACAAATTTCCGTTTTCACGAAAGAACGTTCGGCTTTAACCAGAATAAGCAAATTCTCATGCCAAAATAGTCTTCAAAAAAGCAAAAAAAATCCCGAACACAGCTTAAGGCTGCATTCGGAATGCTTTGGTTTTGTCCAATAACCGATCCGTTAATTGTCTCAGTTCTTCAGCCGAGGATGAAATCTCCTCCATGATGGCTGTCTCTTCGTGCGCGGCATCCATAATTCGTCTCGCCTCATCCGAGAACGATCCGGCTTTCCCTTGGATTTTCTTCACATGACCGTGCGTTTGCTCCACGCGACCGGTCTGTTCTGCAATTTTGGAACCGATATCATGCGCACCCTTCATAAATACTTCCACCGTGCCTGTCAGTTCATGCAACGTCTGATCCACAGAGATGGTCCGCTCCGATTCATTAACCACGAGACCATGCTGCTCATGAGAAAGTTGGGCTGTCTCCCTGATCCGCTCTTGCACACGACTAATCAGCTCATTAATACGATGTACCGATTCCTTACTCTCGTCTGCCAGCTTACGAATCTGCTGGGCCACGACTGCAAAACCAGAACCTTCTTCGCCAGCTCGTGCAGCCTCAATCGAGGCATTCAGGGCAAGTAACCCTGTTTCCTCAGCGATGTTTTTGACAGACTGGGTAATTACCTCGATATCGGAGGCTTCCTTCTCCAGCAATAGCATAATGTCGCGGGAACGATTGTGCGACTCGGCCAGCTCGTCCATGCCTTTCATCAACGATGAGAAAGTCTGTTTGGTATGATCCACCGATCGTTCCATCTGACCGGACATCTCTGTCATGTCCATGGACTGGCTATGCATACGCTGGAAATCGTTCAGCATCTCATCCGCAGTGAGCAGAGATTGATGGGAAGTGACCTTCTGCTCTTCTACACCTACCGCAATATGATCCACCGCATCTGACATCATCTCGATCTGTTCGGCCGCCTGGGTAATCGCTTCACTCAGAGACTGTGCGTTCTGTGAAGTCGTTCTTGTACTGTCTGCAATATCATTTACAATGCCTCGAAGGTTAGAAACCATTGTGCGAAAAGCATCATATAATACGGTAAGTTCATCCTGCGTGCGTCGCTGCGGAATTTCGGTTGTCAGGTCACCCGCTGAAACCTGCTGTGCAGCCCGGGACAAGTGAACGATTGGACGAGTCAGCCATCGTGAGGCAAACCATCCCAGAATCCCGTTCCAGCATACTCCCATGATCAGGATAATCGATATGTATACCCAATTCGGAATATCTAACGCAATCCAGTCTTTGACAAAAAATATAAAAAAGCCGCTAGTTCCGTAGGTAATAATCGAAATCAGTACCAAACCTGCGACAGTCTTTGCTCCTAAAGTCCATTTCATGTGCGCACCCCGTAGTCCTTTTTTCCTATTTTACCAATCAAGTACCAAATTTCATGTGATATACATCACTGAAAACGTTCTATCCGCCCATAGTTACCGTTCATGCATGACTTCTCTACCATAAAGCGCATAATGTATAAGACAAGCTAGGACACCCCTCCCTTTCTTATAAATTGAATAATATTCCATTTAATATCCCTAATTTTATTTATTATCGGCACAAGAGGCCAAATGATTTAGATTGGCATCCATTTTGCTTAAATGATATACTGAGTGCGCTTCAGCAACGCTGGAGCTGAACTATTTTTAATGATGCCACTGGAGGCGAACGAGATGTCTACTATGTCCACACGGACGGAGAAAGATTTTATCGGTGAAAAAGAAATCCCTGCTTATGCCTATTACGGCATTCAGACGGTGCGGGCCGTGGAGAACTTCCCGATTACCGGCGTTCCGGTACACCGGGAGCTGATCACGGCTCTGGCTGCGGTGAAAAAAGCAGCGGCAATTACGAATATGGAACTGAAAATGCTACCAAGCAAGATTGGCGATGTGATTGTCATGGCAGCTGAAGAAATGATGAAAGGCCATCATCTGGATCATTTTATTGTAGACTCCATTCAGGGCGGTGCAGGCACCTCCATGAATATGAATATGAACGAAATTTTGGCCAACCGCGGGCTGGAACTGTTAACCAAAAGCAAGGGAGACTACTTCCATTGCAATCCGAATAATCATGTGAACATGTCCCAGTCAACCAATGACGTGGTACCTACAGCACTGCGTATTGCGGCATACCAACTGTCGGAGACATTACTCGCTACCATGAGAAGACTACAGGATGCGTTCCGTAAAAAAGAAGTGGAATTCAACGATGTGGTCAAGGTTGGCCGTACTCATCTTCAGGATGCCGTGCCTATTCGCCTTGGACAAGAATTTGGAGCTTATGCCCGTGTAATCGGACGGGATATCGAGCGTCTTGAATTCGCCAATCGCCGCTTGCTTACCATTAACATGGGTGCAACCGCGGTAGGTACTGGACTTAATGCCAAACCCGAATATATCGTCAAGGTTACGGAGCACCTGTCTGATGTTACCGGATTCCCCCTACAAACCGCTGAGGATCTCGTGGATGCAACGCAGAACACGGATGCCTATCTGGAACTTTCAGCCGCGCTGAAGGTATGTGCGGTCAGCCTGTCCAAAATCTGTAATGACATTCGCATGATGGCTTCAGGTCCGCGTGCAGGATTCAATGAATTGCGTCTGCCACCGCGTCAGCCAGGTTCGTCCATTATGCCGGGCAAAGTCAACCCCGTTATGGCGGAAGTCATTAACCAGGTATCCTTCCAGGTAATGGGGAACGACCATACGATCTGTATGGCTTGTGAAGCTGGTCAATTCGAGCTGAATGTCATGGGCCCAGTTATTGCATTCAACTTGCTGCAATCCCTGAAAATCATGAATAATGGCATCGATGTCTTCACACGTTATGCCGTAGAAGAGATGGAAGCCAACCGCGAACGCTGTGAAATGATCATGAACCAAAGTTTCAGTGTGGTTACGGCGTTGAACCCGCACTTAGGTTATAATGTGGCAGCTTCCATCGTGAAGGAAGCGCTCAAGACTGGACTTTCCTTGCAAGAGATTATTTTGGAACGCGGACTGCTGACACCGGAAGAACTGGAAGAGATTCTTCATCCGGAGCAGATGACCACACCAGGCATTGCCGGAGAACACTTCCTGAGAAATATGGAACGCTTGTAGAAACTCAGGCAATCTAATACAGCAACCTAAACACCAATATGTAACAAGAACCCCCGCAGACCGTTCATCCGGTTGGCGGGGGTTCTTGTATTCAGAGATGATAAGAAGTCAGCTATTCGATTAAGCCCACCGTTTACGCTCAAGGGACGGCAGAATCTGAAGTTCCTCCCTGTACTTGGCAACCGTTCTGCGGGAGATGACAATCCCCTCCTCGGCGAGTAGTGTAGTCAAATGACTATCAGAGTATGGACGCTGAGTCTGTTCCGTGCGAATGATTTCTTTTAATCTGCGTTTCACCGCTGATGCTGCTGTTTTATCCCCTGACGTTGTACTGATTCCCGAGGCAAAAAAAGCCCTGAGTTCATATACACCATATGGAGTCTCAATGTATTTACCGTTCACCGCACGACTTACCGTTGATTCATGCATGCCAATCTTCTCTGCAATAATAGCCAGATTAAGCGGTTTAAGCGCGGACGGTCCTTTGACCAAAAAGTCCTTCTGTTCTTCCATCACGGCCGCCAGCACACGCACTAAAGTCCTGCGCCGCAATTGTATACTCCGAATAATAGCCCTCGCCTCTGCCACACGGGTAGACCAGATTGCGTCCGGAGCCTCTTCCCTAATCCAGCGGAAGCATGCTTCATGCATGGATACACGAGGGTTACCTGCTGTATGCAGACTATAATGGACCTCACCATTACGCAACCCGACAATGGCATCCGGAATAATGTAATGTGGCCGTTCTGTACATCCGATGGATCGACAGGGCTTGGGATCCAAACGTGTAATATAGTCATAGGCAATCTGAGCTTCCTGTGAAGTCATACCCAATCTACGTCCTGTTCTACCTGGGTGAAAAGGAACTAGTGCCTCCAACCCGGCTTCCACCATACGTTCAGCGTACTGAACAGCCAATGGATCGCGTCTGATCTGGAGCAACAGACATTCTTGCAGATTTCGCGCCCCTACACCAGCAGGGTCCAGTGATTGGAGAAGCTCGAGTCCCGCTGCAATCTTGCTCACCGGAAGCTCAAGTGTTGCTTGCACCTCTGCCAGTTCAACCGTCAGATAACCATGATCATTGACGCAACCTGCCAAATATACTGCGATATTTTCCAATTCGTCTGGAATTGTCATCACTCGAATTTGCGCAATCAGCAATTGTTCCAGTGTAGCTTCGGCACCCTTGGCCTGAAGCAGCGGATCGTAGGAATCATATCTGCGCTGATCCATTCGCCGCGGAATCCGGGCGAGGGGCGTAACTTGTTCTTCCAGTTCAAGTACTGGATTTTCCTCCGCCGCATCCAGCAAGTAACGAGTCAGATCCTGACCAGACAAGGTTAGCAAATGAAAGGATTGTTTCATCTCCGGCGTGATGGACAGCCGAATACGTTGTTCCTGTACCAACTGAACACCTAACATCCGTTTCCCTCCTTATGCGTTGCTGGGATAATAGCACACTATTCAAGCGATTGTAAGCACTCTTTAGCTGAATTATAATAATCCTTCTAGTATTTCTCCGATACCAGCTTCGCTTGTGTAAAGAGCAGCAGATAGTCTCTGCCCCCTGCCTTGGAATCCGTGCCTGACATGTTAAATCCGCCAAATGGATGTGTGCCTACCAGTGCTCCGGTACATTTCCGGTTGAAATACAGATTACCCGCGAAGTACTCGCGTCTTGCCTGTTCCAGATGTTCACGATTACGTGAGATCACCGCGCCCGTCAGGCCATAATCCGTATTATTGGCAATATCCAGTGCATCCTGGAAGGATTCTGCTTTGATGAATGCAAGCACAGGTCCAAAAATCTCATCTTGAGCAATCCGGGCTTTGGGGTCCACATCGGCAATGATGGTTGGTTCAATGAAATAACCTTCAACGTTCCCTGTACCGCCACCATGCACAAGACGCCCCTCACCCTTGCCGATCTCAATATATTCCGTGATCTTTGCATATGCCTTGTCATCGATAACGGGCCCGACTTGACTGCCTACTTCAAGCGGACTGCCCATCGTCAGCTTCTGTGTCCGTTCAATCACCTTTTGCAATACTTCATCATATACATCCTTATGAATAATGGCACGGGAACACGCTGAACATTTCTGTCCCGAGAAACCAAATGCCGAAGCGGTAATGGACTCTGCCGCGAGTTCCAGATCACTGTCACTGTCTACGACGATGGAATCTTTACCACCCATCTCTGCAATAACCCGTTTGATCCACTTCTGACCTGGAGCTGTACGTGCTGCACGTTCATTAATTCGCAGGCCTACATCCCTGGAACCAGTGAAACTGATAAACCGGGTAAGGGCATGATCCACCAGATAATCGCCCACTTCACTGCCTGGTCCTGGTAAAAAGTTCACCACGCCATCCGGCAGGCCAACTTCTGCGAGCAGTTCCATAAACTTTGCGGCAATCACCGGAGTTGTGCTGGCGGGCTTTAATACTACCGTGTTGCCGGATACCAGTGCAGCCGAAGTCATACCTGCCATAATGGCCAGCGGAAAGTTCCAAGGTGGAATGACAACACCCACGCCCAGTGGGATATAACTCAGTTCATTATCTTCCCCTGCAATCCGTACCAGAGGTTGCGGTTCACTCAGTCGCTGCATATCCCGTGCATAGAATTCCATAAAATCAATGGCTTCCGCTGTATCCGCATCGGCTTCAGGCCAAGTCTTGCCGGCTTCATAGACCATCCATGCGGAGAATTCATGCTTGCGACGGCGCATGATGGCAGCGGCTTTGTATAGATAACGAGCCCGTTCATTCGGATCAGTATGTTTCCATGTGTGGAATGTCTCCGCCGCCGTCTGAATGGCCTTTTCGGCCAGTTCCTGATCTGCCTGGTGGATCGTTCCAACAATCTG
This sequence comes from Paenibacillus amylolyticus, assembly GCF_050990605.1. GTDB lineage: Bacteria > Bacillota > Bacilli > Paenibacillales > Paenibacillaceae > Paenibacillus > Paenibacillus amylolyticus_H. Next base: position 1,158,394 of record NZ_CP158832.1, on the reverse strand, counting down.
ATTCTTGGCTGCGGGGTTCACGGACGTTAACGTGCGGCTGCTTGTTATTTTTTGCCCACCAATAATAATCGGGTATTCCTGCCCAAGTTCAGCTTCAACCTGACGAAGTGCGTCTTCAAATGCTTCCTGGTTCGCCTGGACTGCAAAGGGTGTGAATGGTTCGTTAACAAAAGGGATATTCATGAATGATTCCTCCTTCAGGATGTGGGATTCGCTGGCTGCTCGCCTGAATTATTTTGCATAGTACTCATCACCAAATATATGTAGCAAAATCCGTGCCAACTCCGGTTGGAACTGAAATATTTTTCTTGTTAAATTTAACTAAAATTAATTCACACTGCCCACTCCGATGACAGAACAACCTTCCAAGTTCAATTTAAATAGATAATTTCCATGAAAAATAGTAGAGCCTCGCCAAATCTGGCACGCTTCTTGCTTCTATTAAGGATGTACAACGCTGAAGGAGGAAACGAAAATGAGTGTGGGAACGGAAATATATCGCAAAACCTTATTGACCGTGGCAGGCAACAAAGCCGTAGAGAACCTGTCCATCAAATATGGCAAGAAGCTTGCAGGCAAGTTTATTGCAGGAAACACTTTGGAAGAAGCGCTCGAAGAGATCCGCATACTCAATAATAAAGGCATCATGGCAACGCTTGATCATCTGGGCGAAGGCATCACTCGCCTGAGCGAAGCGGCATTATACAGGGATGAGTATGTACGACTGGTAGAAGGCATTGCACGTGAGAAAGCAGACTCCAACGTCTCGCTGAAACCAACCCAGATGGGCCTCGCACTTGACCCCGAAGAGGGTTATCGAAATATCCGTACCGTTGCCGCACAAGCCAAATTGCATGATCTATTTGTCCGAATTGATATGGAGGATAGCCCGTTTACTCAAGCGACGCTGGATATTGTCCGAAGACTGCACTCGGAAGGACTGCATAATACAGGCACCGTATTGCAAGCCTACCTGCATCGCACCGAAGAAGATACACGCGATATGATTCGGGAAGGCATTCGGCTTCGGCTGGTGAAAGGGGCATATAAAGAACCCGGATCAGTCGCCTATCAGAATGCTGCTGAAGTCATTCATCAATTCAAAACGATGATTCGCAATCACCTCGATCAGGGTGTATACACTGCGGTTGCCTCGCATGATGATCACATCATTAACTGGACGAAACAATACGCCAAAGACCGTGGAATATCGCCGGATGCCTTTGAATTTCAGATGTTATATGGTCTACGCATGAGTGAACAGGAACGTCTCGCCAAAGAGGGTTATCGCATTCGCTGTTACGTACCTTATGGCACCATGTGGTATCCATACTATACCCGCCGTTTGGCCGAAAAACCGGCTAATCTCTGGATGGTCGTTAAGAACATGTTTAGATGATTGAACTCATCATATTTTGTTTAAAAGTACTCCCCCCAACTCAGAAAGGTTTTCTCTATAACCATGCTGTCCTGTTTTTTTTGGAAAGCATGGTTATTTGAGCTACAGGTTTTTTTGAAGATATACGACTGTATTCTCCTTCCTTAACATGCTACAAATTGATATGTCTAAAAAATAAGAAACTCCAAATTGAAATGTCCAATATAATAGACACAGTCGTGCTTCTTCAGGTCCTTAAATAACCTACGCTTCCTTTTCCCCTCGGTTTTTGCTCCATTAGACAGGAACTTTTACGTTAAACTAAACTAAACACATGATGTCAAAAAATATATACACACCTTCATCCGAACGTTATAATATACATAATTTCACATTATTCATTTTGCCTAAGTATATGTTGCAACCGAGGTGATGCTGATGAGACATTTACTACCTGAGCTGAATGCTTTGTTACGAACCGATATGTGTATTCTAGATGAAGCCCTGTATGACGAACATCCATTTCAGTCTATACCGTCAGAACTCCATATAGGTGCTGACAAACCTGTCTTTATGCGCTGTAATACAGAATACACCTGGTTGTACAGTCAACCCAATAGAACAGTACCATACGGCCGTCTTCCTGTGCCTGTCGTCTCTGCTTTGATCGAACTTGCGGACGTGATCCCCTTATTTGCTACGAGCCCTCTTTTATTAATAAAGAATGATCAAGGCGAATATGAGGGATATATCTCCGTATCCGATGTAATGCATGCCCTGATGCAGGCGCATCGCCTAATAGAAGCTTATTTTGAGACCACACTGGAGACAGCGGGGTCAGCTCTGACATTAATTAATGAAGACGCCAAGGTGGCCTACTGGACAACTGGTGCGGAGCATGTTTTTTCGATCAGCAAAAAAGACATCATCGGACAACCCGCAGCGGACTTTTTTCCCCCAGATCGGCTCCAGTCTCTCAAGACGTTGTATACCGGCGAAACGGTCTATCGCAAACAGCACCAGCCCCGGCCCGACCTGTTCGCCCTGATTAATGCTCGTCCAGTCCAACTGGATGGACATATTGTGGGTGCAGTAGCTGCTGAAGTGGATATTACAACGGAGATTCGATTGCATCAGGAACTCTTACATATGACTTCCAAAGTCCAGCATCTGGAGAAAGCCGTTGCTCGGCTAAGGCCCGAATCAGATCCGTTTGCCAGAATCAAGGGCAGCAGCACGGTCATCAAGCAATGCCTGGAGACCATCCGCAAGATCAGTACCACCTCAGCAACCGTACTTATTCTGGGAGAGAGCGGCACAGGCAAGGAGTTATTCGCCAAAGCCATTCATGATCTTCGTGAATTGCAGACTGCACCGTTTATCGCTATTAACTGTGGGGCCATCCCTGCTTCATTGTTTGAAAGTGAATTATTCGGCTATGAGAAAGGCGCGTTCTCCGGCGCGGATCCCAAAGGCAAAAAAGGCAAGATTGAGCTTGCCGAAGGGGGTACTCTTTTTCTGGATGAGATCGGTGAGATGCCATTGGAATTGCAAGTGAAGCTGCTTCGGGTGTTGCAGGAGAAAAGTTACTTTCCTGTGGGGGGAACGCGTATGAAACAGGCCGACTGCCGGATTATCGCTGCAACCAACCAGAACCTGCTTAGCATGATTACCCGCAACCAATTCCGGGAAGATCTCTACTACCGGCTGAATGTCATTAACCTTGTCATCCCTCCTTTGCGCATGCGCAAGGAAGATATATATGAATTAACCCAGACGTTCCTGCAAGAGTTCTCATTGCTGTATAACCGTCACATTGAGTTGGTTCCACCTGAAGTGTTCAAGTTACTGTTCCAATATGATTGGCCAGGCAATGTACGTGAATTACGAAATGTGATCGAACGTCTGACCATTCTGACCACAGATGGGGAGGTCAAGTCGGAATACCTGCCTGATACCCTCACTTCCATCGACCTGCAAGAACAGCCTGAAGTGCAGTTGACATCGGGAATTCATTTACATTCCAACAGCGAACACGAGGAACGCGAATATTCAACGGATACGGAACAAAAACCTCGAACTGCTGCGAATGTGCGGGATTCGGATATTTCGGATGATACCACACTTGTCACCAATGATACCTACCAGCAAAAAATGGACACCTATGAAGCGCAACTTCTAATTCAATATCTGAAAGCAGCAGGTGGCAACAAACGAACACTCGCCAAGCAACTAGGCATCTCCAGAGCAACACTCTATAATCGCATGAAGAGGCTCGGTCTATGACCAGCCTCTTCTTGTCGTTATGATCGGTATGATGAATGAATAGAACCCTACAAAATACGCGCCAAGCGAGTCAATGCTGTTCTGAGATGGCGATAGAACGTCGCCCGACTCATGGAACACATCTGGGCTGCGGCAGTTGGGTTGCCAGCATGCGTCCAGTAGGCCGCGTGTAATAGCATCTGATCCTGCGGGGACAGTCCATGCACTCTGCCTTCCAACAAATCCATGACATACAGCTGTAATTGGACACCGTCCCTTACTCCTGTAACTCTGCCAGCGTATTCCTGCAATTCTCCAGGAGATCGAAGATATCCCAACATCTTGCGAACATCCTGTTCAGTCCAGACTACGTCATCTGCTTCCGTTGTTTCCGGCTGTATCCGATTCTCTGTTGCTTCCGGATCAAGCAGAGACATGACCCACTCTCCGAATTGTCCACTACGCAAATCCAAATCAAGTACGTCCGCCTGGTCTTCATATCTGTCACAGACACGAGTGCGGGTTCTTCGCATCCGGAATCCAATACTTTGCAAAAATAGTTTCAGGTGAGGGTTCGTTGCAACGAGCATGGCTCGCGCACCATCACCCAGCAGAGACAACCGGTCCAGTGCCATGTATCCTACCAGTTCTTCTCGTGTATAACCAGGCACATCATCTCTTGCCGCCGCCAGCAAAGCAAAGTGCGTATCACTCTGATCCGGATCACTCTCAAGCTCCTGTGCTGTGAAGCATTCCTGCATCTCATTCGGAAAATATTTCAGCAGCAGCTCACTACTATCCCTATGTACAAGTACTGTGATAAACATGGCGATTGTCTCGCCGAGCTTGTCACGCATCAATACGATCCCTTCGGGATAACGATGTGCCAGTTCATCCAGGAAGGGGCCATAGGATACGGCCTGCCATGGTTCCACACTGTATTCGCACCATTGCTGTAAAAGGCTGTGCAGAACAGGCAGATCCTCGCTTCTCATTGTTTCAAGAGGTGAGAACAAGGAATCACGGGACACGTCCGCATACTTGCGATGTTGAAGCATGGATTCCTGACAGAGCAGCAGCATCTTCCGGGCGATCTGGCGACGCACATGTGGCCCCGCCTGCTCATGCAGCGGTCTCAGCAACTTCACGATCTTGATACGCATGGTCTGCAACCGATGTGGCTCACGCTGGCGAAAATCTCGTAGTAGATGTACTCTGGCCATATCATGCAGGGCAAGACCATCCGGGCCGGAACGGATAAACGACATCTGTCTTAGCATATGGTACTCTTCTTTTGTCACGGTCATGTCGAGTACGGATGATAACAACTCCTGATTGGCTGTCTCAAGCAGTGTTAGCACCTCCACCATGGGATGCAAACGGGGATTTGTAAGTTCCAATAATAATCGGGCACTGATCATATGGGACAGCTCAGCCCATTCGTATTGGGGAAGATTCCGCCTCTGGTATGCCGCTTCTACAGCAAGGGCCAGACCGAGTGGATGTCCATCGGTCATTCTCGTAATGCTACCTGCCATGCCCTGATTCAGAGACCCCGCCACCGTGATATATTCCGTAATCTCATCGACTGTAAAATGTTCAAGCTTCATCTGTACCAACCGCTGATGCAATCGGGGATGTGTCCGCCAGGCAGAGGCTAGTTCCGGGCGTGAGGCAAGAATGACCAGTATCCCTCTTAACGGAAGTTTGGATACGAAGGCTTCCATGAACCAACTTTCGAGTAAAGCGAGTTCTTCATAATTATCCACTGCCAGGACTAATCGCTTCTCGATTGATGTGTCTTTCAGCAGACTCAAAGGTCGCGGGTACCCTTCACTGTCCAATGTTTCCAGCCCCAATGTCGAGGACAAATAATCCATAAAAACGGAAGGTGTTCCGCCGCATGATCGACCATCCATCCATATTGCCGTCGCACCTCGATCCCGAGAGACAGATAACATCTCTGAAAGCAAGGAAGATTTACCAATACCTCCCATACCCGTAATTGCGAATATGGTCAATGGGGCTTCTGGATGATTGAACCACCGCTCCAGTGTCGTCAGTTCCTTGGTTCGACCAACGAAACGTTTGCCATCCTCAACATATTTGTCGTATTGAGCCTCACTACTGTTTCCCATATATGTCCTCCGCACTAGATACTGGTACTTTTAATATACTTTATTTCCTCAGAAAATTGAGACTATATTGAGACGCACAATTGCATGTGAAGTGATAGAATCTTGTTAAAAGCCAATTTATAGAAAATATTCAAAACAGCGGACATAGAAACGTTTAACAAGGTATATAGACGCCTCCCCGCTTCTTCTTAACTTAATGAATCATTCCGCCGATCAAGCACAGCCAACATGCATATGAGTATGTACTGATCTCGAATTCATGCTTCCCTTTCATACCCTACTACCAGCCCGATATTCCAGGAAAGGCGGATTTGTGTGAGAATAAACCTCGATATCTGTAATCTGAGCGGACAACTTGGAATCAATCCCAAACGACTTAATGAATGGCTGCACCAAAGTGGCATTTCAATGGCGGCCAATGAAGCAGAACCGGAAGGACGCCCTGACCGGTCTTCACCCCCGTATCGGCTGGCTGCTCCTTCTTCATTATCATTGGCACCATCCTCCGGTCAAACGAAGCTTTATCGGGGCCGACGCTCCACTCCCACTCTGCAACGCCTGCCTGCTTCATTACAACATACCCGGCGGATTAGTAAAAACTGCTAGACTGTGCTTAAGGTCTTGTAAGATCGATGCACAGTCTGTCTTGCATTCCTTTCACCTCATCAAGAGGATTGCCACTGTCCATTCTCAATCATCGCGTGCGCGAGCAGCGCCATCTCCAGACAGATTCGTCTCCCTTGATCCATGTAATCCGGCCCCATCAGTTCTTCCAGCTTCTCCAGTCTGTTATACAACGTTTGCCGATGAATAAATAGCTGGGCAGCTGCATCCCGTTTGGAACCAAAATTCTGCAGGTAGGCATCCAACGTCTCTACCAATCGCAGGTGATGCGTTTGGTCATGTTCAATCAACATACCCAGGTGATCCTGGACAAAGGGTTGCAGGAAGGATTGGGGTAACGCTTTTAACATTTGATATATACCCATACGTTCGTAAAAGTGAACATGTTCCATCCGATCTACCGATCTCGAAACTTCGATCACCTGATAGGCCTCCTGAAGGCTCTCCGGCAGGCTGGTCAGACGACTGCGTAACTTGCCAAACCCGACATGAATTATAACCTGCTTCAAGTTACGACTGGCAAACCGTTTTACATCCAAGGCGATCCCTTCCAGCAATCGTTGCAGTTGATGCCGCGCAGCCGCCGATACCGCTTCCTTCGCACAGCACAGATATACCTGGTTGTTCTTCAGCATAATCAGACTGGGCAGACTGTTCTTCTTAAGCAGGGAACGAAGCAGGACAAGAACATCCTGATGATTCGCTTCCATCCGCTCCCGGCCTGTGCCTTTCAATCGATGCTCAATCTCGATGACCCCTCCTGCAAACCAGTACTGCCCCTTCACCAGCAAACGAAGGCCCATTCGGGTCTGAGCCTGTTCCTCCTGATGGATGTTACCATTCATCAGATCCTGGATCAGTTCATTCTGATTACGGACCGTCTTCTCTTCAAGAAACTGGGAACGAAGCGTGAGTGCTGCCGCCGCCTTCGCTGTATAGTCGAGCAACAGCTTGAGATATTCCACTGGGGCCGCGGGATGAACAATCATGCCTACAGCAGAAAATACCTGGCCGAAACAGACGACCGGATGGCACAGCAGAACTTTCTCTTCATCCATATGGAACCATAATTCGGTATCTGAATCATTCAAATCCAGATGTTCCACCTCTTGCTCATACCAGGTATATATGGCCTGTTCCATCTCCGGAGCCAATTCAGGTACAAAGCTGCCCGGTTCCATCGACGAAATGTACACCACCGGTTTTGCAGCGTACTCATGCAGCAGGTTCAGCACAGCAGACATATCCGTACTCTGTAATGTTCGTTGCTGAAGCTGACGGGAGTAAGCCTCCAGACTTTTCAGCAGCTGGTGCTGATGATTAATGAGCAGAGAGTGAATATCCTGTGTGATCTCTACAAAACGGACCGGTTGCTCAAATACGATCAGCGGAAACTGATGTCTGTCCGCCAGTTCAATCAGTTCTTCCGGGATTCCGTATATGCTGGTACCAAACTCCACACACAACCCCGCTGCTTCACTGCCGATGAGCTGAAGCAGATACTCTTCGCGCCCTTCTTCCGATTGAAGCCACAGTCCAGTGGATAAAATAAGATCATGGGGGCTTACGAATGGAGATACATTTGTAATCTCGAGCACATGAACCCAGCCAACCTGACGGTTCACTCCATCCTTCCCTGCCGCTAGTCGTGCTCGGCCAAATACCGGACGTGCAAGGATATCTTTGATCGTAAACACGCGGTCATTTTGCAATGGCGATCCCTCTTCGTGTTATTTTTTCTTACATTATAATCCATGGACAAATGTCCTGAACAGTCTTTTTCAACAATATGTTGAGTTTAATTTCTAAATATTAGACATCAAGTAAGGTGCAAAACGATTATCCAAGTCATAAACTTGTAGTATAAGCTAACAACCAATAAATGGACGAGGTGCATGGTGATGAGAATCGGAATTCCCAAAGAAATCAAAAACAATGAGAATCGTGTAGCAATGACTCCGGCCGGGGCTGCTGATTTCATCAGAGCCGGTCACCAGGTGATGATTGAACAAGGAGCGGGCATCGGCAGCGGATTCACGGATCATGAATATCAAGCTGCGGGCGCAGAGATTCAAATGGATGCCAAGTCAGTATGGAACGAGGCCGATATGATCATCAAAGTGAAAGAACCGCTTGCCAGTGAATATGGATATTTTCGTCCGGGGCTGATTCTGTTCACCTACCTGCACCTCGCAGCGGAACCCGAGCTTGCAAAAGCGCTTATTGCAAGCCGGGTAACGGCCATTGCGTATGAGACGCTGGAGGTCAACAGTTCTCTCCCCCTGCTAACACCTATGAGTGAAGTTGCAGGCCGCATGGCCTCCCAGATTGGAGCACAGTTATTGGAGAAGACGGAAGGTGGCAAGGGCATTCTGTTGTCAGGTGTACCCGGCGTTAGTCGGGGGAAAGTGGTCATTATTGGCGGCGGTACGGTGGGAACAAATGCTGCCAAAATTGCCATTGGCCTCGGAGCGGATGTAACTATCCTCGATCTGAATCTGAATCGTCTGCGCCAGTTGGATGATATCTTTGGCAATCAGATCCACACGCTGGTATCCAGCCCCTCCAACATTGCAACAGCTGTTGCGGCGGCAGATCTGTTGATCTGTGCGGTGCTGATTCCGGGCGCCAAGGCGCCAACACTTGTCAGCGAGCAGGTGGTGAAGACGATGGCACCGGGTTCGGTCATTGTGGATGTGGCGATTGATCAGGGCGGGATCGTTGAGACCATTGATCATATCACAACCCACGATGAACCGACCTACGTGAAACATGGGGTTGTGCATTACGCGGTGGCGAACATGCCGGGCGCTGTGCCGCGTACGTCCACGGTGGCACTGACCAACGCCACCATGCCTTATGCGCTGCAGCTGGCCAACCACGGTGCAGCCGCCGCGATTCGCGGCAGTTCGTCCATTCGCAGCGCGGTCAATGCGCTGAATGGACACATCACGTATGAGGCGGTTGCCCGGGATCTCGGGCATGCCTATGTTCCTGCGGGTCAGGCGCTGGAGAATACCGCCGCCGTCCAGTAATCTTGATATGATCGTTCCACCCCGGCGCCTTGTCGCCTGGCCTGTGGAACGCAATAGAAGCGCAAGTCGGGCGGTTGATGTGCCCGGCTTGCGCTTCTTGATTTTTTTCACATAAGAAATAGCTCGTTAGTTGGTATAAGGCCTTTAGATTCCTCCGGTTATGGCACTTCAGACCGCCCGTTCACTGCACACTTCGCGGAAGTTGCAATCCCGGCAGGACCGGTGCGAAGGCATTGCCGTAAAGTAGGTAACGTCCTTGGGACGGTTATAATACTCATCCTCCACGCAGGATCGCATCTCCTCAATGTAACGGCCCACGTTCTCTTCCACCTTCCGGATATCCTCTTCTGTGGCTGTAAACTCTCGATGTTTCCCGGTTAACAGGTACTCCACTCGCAGCTCAATCTGTTCCAGGGGAACCCGGTAGTGCTCTCTTACATAGGATGCGTACAGCATTAGCTGATCGGAGAAGTCATCCTCCTTGCCGGTCTTCCAGTCCACTATGACAATATTGCCGTTACTGCGCCGATACAATAAGTCCATCTTCACATACACGCGTGTATCGTGCAGCATCATCGTATCCCATTTCTCGATCTCCAGAATGTCCGTACTTGCCCGGGACAAGTCCTCCCACGTAAGCGTCTGGTACAGGTTATTGACACAGGCCGAAGCCCGCTCCTTAATCGTGGCGATCCGGTCATTCAATGTGTCATCCCCGTAATAAATCTCAGACAACATCGTGCGATTTTTGGGGTTCAGCCGCCACTGATCCACATCCATCGACTCCACATACGCCTGATTCAGCAGCTTGCGTATCGTCTGTTCCAGAAAGGGTTCACGCGGTTTGTCCTTGCCCTCTTCCCTGCTGCGTACCGCCGACTCACACATTCGATGCGCGAGGTCTCCGAAGACAAGATACAGATTGCTAAGTTGTTTCAGACGGTACAGACGTACCTGCATCTCATCAGCCGAGTCTGTCTTCCAGCCGTTGTGGGCACCGTAATAATGATAATAATATTTGCGCAGGCACTCATCGAACATACTCGCCCGCGACTGCGAATAAGACCATTGCGGGTATTGTGCCATAAGATTTTCTGCCTTTCTGTATGCCGGATCTGCATGAGATCCCTTAATGCTCACAGTATAAAGCCCGGGCAACATTGCCGCAAGCGCGCTTCCGTTATTTTCTTCTGACGCAACCGTTTCCGCTTCAATCCGTATCGTTTATATAGTAACATCACCAAAAGATGAAATTGCGGAGCAGAACGCTTAATATACTCCATAGAGGGCAGCGATTCCGGGATGTTAGTGCGGGTCTTACAGGTCCAGCGCTGGCCAGGCGCTAACAATCACATACACGAACGCGAAATAAGACTTACTCCGTTCGTTAGAAAATGATTATATGAAAAATTGTACAGGCATATCCTAAAAGGAGGCACCACCCATGAATCGACCGGATTGGTTCCAGGCGGAAGAAGCATTACAAGAGATCCAAGTCATCGGAAGCGACCGGAATGAGCTGGTGAACATCATCGGCGATGCAGAAGGATTGAATTGCATTGGCACAGGTACGGATGCGGCTGTATTTACGTATGATGGCTTGCCGCAGTATGCCTTTAAGATGTACTCGGATCATGCCCTGGACAAACTCGAAAATGAAAAACAGGTATACGAACAGCTCAAAGGTCTGCCATACTTTCCTACCTATTACGGCAGCGGCCGGAATGTTCTTGTGATCAGTTTTGAACCAGGGGATACGCTGCTGGAATGTTTGGAAAAAGGAATCCCCGTCCCCGAGCAAGTGATGCTCGATGTGGACGCAGCACGAGAAGCCGTTCGCAGCCGCGGGTTGAACCCTCGCGACATTCATCTGAAAAATGTCATTCTTCAGAACGGACGTGGGAAAGTAATTGACGTATCCGAATACATTCAGGACGGCAATGACAATCGCTGGGAGCATCTCGTCTGGGCCTATCACAACATCTATCCGCGAATCAAAGGAACGCCCATATCTCCGCGCATGCTGCAGACGATCAAATGGGGATACAATCAGTTCGATCATGCCAACGTCAAAATGGACGACCTCGCCAAGAAAGCCAATCGTCTGTTCTCCAGATTTATGAAATGAACACGTTGTACACAGTAGAGGATTGTCTTGTTGTTTTTATTGAAACCAAACCGCCCGGATAATAGCCTTGAAATGGCCTTTATCCGGGTGGTTTTTTTGTGAAGGTGCGCATCCGTATGCGTATGTGTGTGTGTATGTGTATGTGTGTGCGTATGCGTATGTGTGTGTGTATGTGTGTGCTGACTGTTATGGTAGTCACTGCTGTGCGCTCTGCTTCTGCTTACTTTTGTGATTGCGAGTTGCACATGTCTACAACCTTCGTTATGGACATTTTATTCGAGGCTGCTGCCAAACTGACCGTGCTCAACCTTCTTTTCTCCCCCGCCCCTGCGAAGGGGTCATGCCCTTGTACTGTTTGTATAACTTCGTAAAATAGTTGGCGTTGTCGCAGCCTACTCTGGCGGCGATCTCCGTAATGGTCAGACTGCTGCCTTGCAACAGTTGTTCGGCCTCACTCATCCTGCACCCGTTCACGTATTCCACAAAGGTACGTCCGGTCAGCTTTTTGAACATTTTGCAGAAGTGATACGCATTCAGTCCCACATGACTTGCTGCTTCCGTAACAGACATCTTGCCTGTAGGGTCCGCTTCAATCTGCGCAATTAATTGCTTGAAGCGTTCGCGGTTTGGAAAATACGATCCCACCGATCGATCCGGCAGCTGCTGCGGCATAAAGGTTCGCGCAAGCAGGGTGAATAAGGCATGCAGCTTGGACTTCACCACGAGCTGATAAGCCGGGGGCTGTAACGCCATTTCCTCTACGGCTTCATTCAACAAAGAATAATAGCCTGTGCAAGCTGTGTTTTCCTCTGCCGGTTTGACCGGAAACCTCACCCTTCCTTCCAGATACGGCGCAACATATTGCTCATGCACAGGATCATGGGTGAAGTCATGAAACAAGGCACGGTTCACCACAACGGAATCATAATGCACATCCCCCTCATCCAGAGCATATCCAACATGTAATGTGCCTCCGGGAATGATGATGACCTCACCTGCTTGAACTACATAAGGTTTGCTATCAATATGAAACAGCGCACTGCCCTTGCGCATGACAATCAGTTCAAAATGTTCATGCCAATGCAAATACAGAATGCATTCTTCCACTTTCATATCTGAACATCGATTTTGGAACAGCTGAAATGGATGTGATTTATGGTCAATTCGGGTATTTTCGTGAAGCGCTTTCAGATCCAGCACGACTTCTTCCCCCTCTTCACAAGATCCGACTATTATTACACAAGATTGTGTAGAGCCATCCCGTTAATCCACGGCTATAATGAGTGTGTCACGAAGTACTATAAGCCAATATTGGAGTGAAATTCAACCATGAATAAATCATTACGCATCGGTACTCTTGTAGGCGGGCAGGACGCCGTCCGCGTTATCCCGCAGATCATGCAACACGGCTTCGAATCATTTAACCTGACCTTCTGGCAAACAACTGGCGATCTGGATCTGACTGAGACGGCCAAACGTGTCCGTGAAATCGTGGACGAACAAGGCATTGTCATCTCCGCGGTGAGCGTATTTGGTAACCCGCTCACGGGAGCTGGGGACAACGCCGATACACTGGCAAGCTGGGAACGAGTGATTGACCACGCACAGCTCTTCGGTGCAGATATCGTCTCCGGATTCACTGGACGATTGACCGATCAACCCATTGACGAGTCCATCCCCCGGTTCAAGAAAGTATTTGGTGAACTGGCACGCCGGGCAGCAGACCGGGGTGTACGCATTGCTTTTGAAAACTGTGATATGGGAGGCACCTGGCAGACAGGCGACTGGAACATTGCCCATAACCCGACGGCTTGGGAGATGATGTTTGATGCGGTTCCGGATGAAAATGTTGGGCTGGAATGGGAGCCTTGCCATCAAATGTCCAGCCTGATCGATCCTATTCCACAGCTACGCAAATGGGCTCACAAAGTGTTCCACGTCCATGGCAAAGATGCCACGATTGCCTGGGATATTGTCAAGGAATACGGCGTACACGGTCCACGGGAATTTGTCTGGCACCGCACACCCGGCTTCGGGGATAACAACTGGGCAGACATTATCACTATTCTGCGTCAGAACGGTTATCAGGGCACGATTGATATCGAAGGCTGGCATGATCCCGTCTACAAAGACGAACTCGAAATGACCGGACAGGTACATGCATTACGGTATTTGAAACAATGCCGTGGTGGCGATTTTGTGCCCAATCCGGTTTAGGAAACCTCATGATTTGAAGACTCCGAGGAAGAAACCATTTCAGCTGTATAACACAATCCATGCGAAGGAGATGAGAACATGAGTCATCCTTATCGGGTAATTATCGCTGGCTGCGGTGCCATGGCGAACACATGGGCCGAATACGCCTTGCAAAGACCGGATACGGAAATCGTCGGGCTAGTTGATCTGTATGAGCAGACTGCTACTGCTTTCGCTACAAGACATGACCTCACCTGCCCTACGTTTACCGATATCCGTGAGGCCATTCAAGCGACTGGTGCGAATATCGTATTCGATGTCACAATTCCGGCGAGCCATTATGGCATTGCCATGACAGCGCTGAAGGAAGGATGTCACGTTTTTGGCGAAAAACCCCTTGCGGAGTCCTTCTCCGACTGCACGGATATTGTGCAAACCGCTCGTAGCACGGGACGTATTCAAGCCGTGATGCAGAATCGCCGGTTCGATCCGCGGATCCGTGCCTACCAGCACCTCATTTCCGGTGGAGCTATAGGGCAGGTAGGTTACGCAGGGGCAGACTTTTTCCTCGGGCCACACTTCGGTGGATTCCGGGATCTGATGGATAGCCCGCTGCTGCTCGATATGGCAATACATACGTTTGATCAGGCACGATATATTCTCGGAGCCAACCCAGTATCGGTGTACTGCCATGAGTTCAATCCTCCAGGTTCCTGGTATCAGGGCAATGCGATGGCGTTATGTATATTTGAGATGTCTGACGGGTCCGTATTCAACTATCGCGGATCCTGGTGCGCAGAAGGTGTACCCACATCATGGGAAGCAAGCTGGCGCGTAATCGGTGAAAAAGGAACCGCCATCTGGGATGGTCATGATGACATCTATGCTGAGGTGGTTGCTGCGCAAAGCCTGGATGCCGACGGCAAACCATCCTTTTTCCAGCCAAGTGAGCGGATTGAAGCGGAACTGCCAATCATGGAGAAAACAGGACACCACGGCTGCCTGGAAGACATGTTCGCTGCACTGGAATCCGGCCGACTGCCTGAGACCGATTGCAGCGATAACCAGTTCAGCATGGCTATGGTCCTCGCATCCTTAGAAAGCGCACGCACAGGCCAGAAAGTATTCATCGCCGATTTGCTAAAAAACACATAGCGAAGCGCCTGTGTTTTTCAATCGAGTAGGAGGCTACCCATTAGTTGAGTAGCCGACCTCTCACACCACCGTACGTACCGTTCGGTATACGGCGGTTCAACCGCTTGCGTGCACTTGTCGAAGACGCTCGTACTGGGCAGGGAAGTTATAATACCTTGCCTGTGCGAGCCTTTCGTTTGTTACAGAGCGATTCAGCACTGCACTTCCGGCGATTCGCCAGTAGCCCAGCCTGGTATTCCCCCATTGGTAGGCCTGCCACTCCGGTATCCCCAGCTTTCGCAGGTTCTGCACCTTTGTTCGAGGCTTTTTCCACTGTTTCCAGATATACATCCGCATTCGTCTTCGCAGCCATTCATTCCAGCCTTGCAGAATTCGCTTCATATCCGCTATATAGAAATAGCCGATCCATCCCCGAATGTAGACTTTTACGTTCTCCATGACCTGCCGTGCGCTCTTGCCTTGGCTTCGATTCGTTAGCTCCTTTAGCTTCCGCTTTGCCTTGGCCAGGGATTCGCGGTGTGCACGGATGTACACCCCCTTCCCGTTCTTGCCAAGCGCATATCCGAGAAATTTGAAGTGCTTCTGCGCCACGACGCTGACCACCTTGCTTTTCTGCGTGTTCATTTGGAGCTTGAGCTTTTCTTCCAGATACGTCCGGCTGGATGCCAGCAGTCGTAGGGCGGCTCTTCTGCTTTTCGCGAGGACAACGATGTCATCGGCATAGCGAATGACTCTCACGCCTCGACCTTCCATCTCCTGATCAAATTCGTTCAGGTAGATATTCGCTAAGAGCGGGGATAGCGGTCCACCCTGTGGGGATCCTTCTTCCACCCTCCGGCGTATGCCATTCTCCATAACGCCGCTTTTCAGGTACTTCTTGATCAGATCGATGACACTTTTGTCCTGAATTCGCTTTCGCAGTAAGTTCAAAAGAAGCTCGTGGTTCAACGTATCGAAGTATCTCGACAGGTCGATTTCGACTGCATGTCTGTAGCCCTTCTCCGCATAGGCTTTGACTTTTCCAATGGCTTGTTGCGCGCTTCGCCCAGGCCGGTAGCCGTAGCTTCCGTCCGAGAAGAGCGGCTCGAACAACGGTTGCAGTTGCTGTGCGATCGCTTGTTGAATCACCCGATCCACGACCGTCGGGATGCCCAGCTTTCGTACGCCACTTCCATCTGGTTTAGGGATTTCCTTGCGCCGCACCGGGCTTGGCTTGTAGCTGCCTTCCCGAATGCTTTGCAGGAGTTCCTCTCTGTTTTCGCGCAACCACGGCAACGCCATCTCCACGGTCATTCCGTCGATTCCCGGCGCACCATGGTTGCGTTTGACCTGTTTATACGCCCGGTTCAGATTGTCTCTGTTCAGGATGCGTTCCATCAGGCCTTTTGCACCGTCTCTTTCTCTACTTTCCCGAGTTTCGATACTCCGCGCTCCGGCATACCCTTCGCGTTCCACGCCATCTCTTTGCCGGTAGCCCTTTCGGTATTCTGCTTTCATCGCATCGACTCTCCTTTCAGTCTGTACTCAAGACTTACGATTGTTCAGTCCTTCCCGAAAAAAAAAAAACTTCCGGTACTATGACTTCTGCTGACTTCTCACCACAAGCTTTACTCCGTCTTTCGGATTTTTTTTTTTTCCTACTTCACGTCAGTGAGACCTCCCCGGGTAAGAGCGATAACTTTCCCCTCATCCATCTGCCACATCTACATGATGAGATTTCGGGCAGTATTGGACTTCGCTTTGTAATGCAAGCTCATCCATCTCATCATGCCTTGTATGTGATTTCTGTTCGTCAGACCGAGGGTTTGCCTCCGGCTTCCTTCAGATTCGGCCTCACGACCGACACCCTTGCCCTTGGCTAACAGTTCCTACTGCCAAGCCTGTAGCGGACTTTCACCGCCTAGTTATCGCCCATGCCGGGCGCACATTAATAAAGCCCAAACTGCAAAGTTCAGCAGTTT
Source organism: Paenibacillus amylolyticus (assembly GCF_050990605.1). Lineage (GTDB taxonomy): Bacteria > Bacillota > Bacilli > Paenibacillales > Paenibacillaceae > Paenibacillus > Paenibacillus amylolyticus_H. The sequence continues at coordinate 1,141,514 of NZ_CP158832.1, read as the reverse complement.
GGGCTTTCCTGATTTTTTTACCTACTCCCCTTTCCTATACAAGGTACAAAAAAAGTTTCTGATGAAACGCGACGTAGTGCAGGGAACGAAATCGATTCTGAAGAAGCAACGCGGTCGCCTTTATCACCGGATTTCGACTTTACAAAAGTCGATCAGGAAATCCGGGGATAACAGCGATCGAAAGAACGATTCGTAACCGAAACGGCCGCTTTACGAGCAGTAAGAACTCTTTTTTTAAATGTACCATTTATAGAATTCCTTTTTTCATTGCCTTGTACACCAACTGCGAGAACAGGCTGTTGGACCAGGCGAACCATGGTCTGGTGAACGTGTTGGGATCATCGGCGTGGAAGCCTTCATGCATATATCCAGTACCTGCATCTGTGTTCTCCAGTAATCCAATCATGGCCAGCATTTCCTCGTCATTGTCTGCGGTTAAGCCCTGCATGGATAACGCCATGTGCCAGATGTATCCCGGAGGGGTGTGGGGGCTACCTATTCCTTTGGCTACCTTCCCTTCATAATAAAACGGATTTTCCTTGCTCAAAATGAATCGCCGTGTGTTCTGATACACCCTGTCTTCAATCGAAGCATACTCCATATACGGGATGGACATCAGTCCAGGCGTGCCCGCATCATCCATCAGACAAAAGTTGCCGTAACCGTCCGTTTCATAGGCATAGATCTGCCCGTACTCTGGATGACGGTAAGTACCGTACAAGGAAATCCCATGTCGTATTTCTTCTTCCAATCGAGCCATCCGGCTTACCAGTTGTTCATCCCGGAACACCCACTTCGCGATCTCCCCCATCTGCTGCAAGGTTACCGCAGCGAACATATTCGCCGGAATATTATAATGAAAATCACAGGCATCATCACTCGGACGGAATCCGGACCAGATCATTCCCGTATAATTCACGGGCATACCCAATCCTTCATTTCGCAGCGTATCATGGGCTGGACAATTACGACGCATGAACCGGTAAGGTGATTGCTCTGTGTGATGCTGTTCTGTCTCCCATAGTTGTACGATATTCTCCATCACTTTCTTGAATCGCTCATCGAATATGTCCGTAAGTTCCGTCTCCCGCCAATAGGTATAAGCCAGCTTCATGGAGAAACATAGAGAATCCAGCTCAAACTTCCGTTCCCATACCCACGGTGACATCTCCGTCTCATCATTGGCATCCCAATGCCATCCATTCGCCGTTTCATTGAATGCGTTGGCATAGATGTCCATATCAGCGTAGAACGTATGACGTTTGATCAGGCCTCCAATGATACGTTGCAACTTCTCGTCATCCTTCGCAAGTGGAACATAGTGCATGACCTGCTCTACGGAATCCCTTAACCACATGGCGGGAATATCTCCTGTAATCACAAAGGTTGTTCCATCATCGAGCAGCTTTGTAGTCGTTTCCAGCGTATTGGGAAAACAATTGCGAAATTGAGCCAGCAACCTCGGTCGATGTTGCAAACGCTCGTCCGCTTCAGTCAGAATATCCTGCACAGCTTGCGGTAATTCCAGATGCGGCATAGGGATTTTTGGTAATCTGAACTGTTCCATGGATGTTGTCTCCTTTGAATTGAGGTTTTATGTATAATTTGATAAAAGATTATTTACACTGGCACTACGATGACAGAGCAACTTTCCAATCGCTGTTATCCCCAGATTCTTTCGATCCCCTTTCTCAAGGGGAAATCTGGTGATAAAGGCGCACGCTTCGCTTTGTCAATTTTTTTCTGTCCTCTCCGTTATCGTGTAAATGATTAGTTCAACATATATAGATTGGTTTAGATTGACTATATGACCCCAACTCTATTGTTATTTTTGTTATGATAAATTATAATAACAGTATTATTTGTAAGTGTACTGTGTCAGAAGATGATCGTCAAATGAAGGAGTAATGATATGTCACGCAAAGTATCCATTCAGACGCTGGCTGACCAGCTCGGATTATCCAAATATGCCGTCTCCCGCGCCCTCAGTGGCAAGACGGGCGTTAGTGAAGCAACACGTGCACGGGTACTGGAACTCGCTCGGGCTTTGGGATATCGCCAAAGTACTCCGGGTGCTACCAACAGTCCTGCTGCCGCAAACCATACGGACCTGTCCGATCCCCCGTTTGTTCTCATATGCATGAATCAGCTCAATCGCGGTGAACCCCATTACTGGCAACGTGTTCTGTCAGGCATGATCTCCGCCTGTAATGAACGTGGTTGGCATCATGCCATTGTATCGCCCTCACTTGGAGTGACGGACGAGAACACTTCTCCCGAAAAAGCGATTGCTCCTCATTTGGACTGGGAACATTGTGCAGGGATTATTGTCATGGGTGCTTTTCCTCATACGGTACTGCAAAGACTTTCTCAGACGGGACGACCTATTATTCTCGTAGATCATCAGGAACCATTGCTGAATTGTGATACAATCAGCCACGACAATCTGGAAGCTGGCATCACCGTGGCTAGATATCTATTGTCTATGAATTGCCAACGGATCGGCCTTATCACTGATGATGGTCGTGCTGCGAGCTTCGCGCAGCGGAAGATCGGGATTGAGTTGGCCTTGAACCATTTCCATGTGGATACCAGTCATATTACCAGCTTCAGGGAATGGAACATCCCATATGAGAATGGGGAATGGGTCAACCAATTGGCTGCCACCATTCAAAACATGCCAGATGATGAACGTCCCGATGCCTGGATTGGTGTTAATGATGATATTGCTTTGCAGTGGATGCACAAATTACAGGAGATGGGCATCTCCACACCTAAAGATTGCCTTGTCATCGGTATCGACAATGTACATTCTGCCGTTACGTCTTCCCCGCCTCTGACCACAGTTAATCTGTGTAAAGAGGAACTCGGGCAGCGTGCGGTTGAAGCTTTACAACGCCGGATTGAACGCCCGGGGACACCGAAAGAAACGGTGATGTTATCGACCACCTTGATTCCAAGGGAATCGGCGTAATTCGGAAAGGTAATCGCTCTGTTCTTAAGATGAATTCGTTAGGTATTTGCTCTCCCCGTGAAGTCCGGTGCATACGAAAGAGGCCTCGCATATATGCAGGGCCTCTTTCGTATATTAGGCTTGTATGCTTATATTTCTCTTTTACATTCACACTTAAATCTATTGATCCATCCATCCATCCTTACATCATCTATTCAAAGCTTCATTTACTTCATGGCTGGGGATTGTACTATGGTTATTTCAGCCAAGGCAGGCTATAGTACGATGGAAGATCCACTTCCCAATTCACATCACGATACTCTCTATCGACTACGGTTCTTTTCAAAGTGAATTTTGTACCCTTTTCTTCGTTAAAGCCACGAATCTTCAACTGCAGATCATCTTCAACGTATTCACCGTTATTGTTAGGCTGATCCGGATAACCGTTCACTTCAACAGGATACTCTTTTCCATCCGAATCTACTGCAACCCAGCGATCACCCATGAAAGCATTTCGGAACGTCCCACTCCCCTTTAGAACTAGTGAATACCCTTCCTTTACATCAATCTTCGGAGGATCATACGATTCCATCAGTGGCTCGTACTCAAAATCATAGAATAATATTTTATCTCCAAGCTGTTCAAATTGTGCAAAAGTATAAAAATTCGTATCCTTACGCCTCTTCTCCAGATCAACTTCCACTGATTTCTCTTCCTTCACCGGGAGGGTGTAACCATCCAGAATAAAGCGAATGTTCTTCGCATCTACCGTAACAAATGCAGGGTCCCATGTCTCAGACAACTTCAACGGTCCACCATTTCTTATGTCACTCAGATCTTGGAGCCGAAACTTGGCTTGACGGGAATCTGGTCTTATCCCATTGAAAATTCGATATTCATTTGTTTCAGGAATCTCAAGATGGTAGATGATACTCATATAGCTCGCCCAATTCTCATCAACTTTAGCACGGAGCTCATCATCCAGACTCACATTCAGGTCAAGCCGGGTTCCATTTGGCGTACGTACAAGCTGTGTCATATCGAGCTTTAGTCCTTCTGGCGTCGTATATGTGTTATCCATAGAATTTTCAACAGCCAATGATTTGGCTTTGGTCATATCGATCTTGAATTTGAAGCTCCAATCCACCGTAACATCTCTATCTTCGTAGGATTTCTTCTCGTAATCATAATATCTGCCCACATTTAAATTACGCAGTTCACCCCGCACGACCACTTGATCCGGAATTTCATCATGAAACTGGAATAACAATCGTTCAGTTAGAGGGCCCTTTGTTCTTGCATCTCTTGCAAGAGTGGCAACCTGTCGCCCCTCTTCATCCGTAACATGAATTCTCCCCAACTCAGGCAGAAATCGTGATACCCCTAATCCATCAGGTGTTGTTTGTTGCATGGTCATTACCATATGAGATCGGTCTACAAGCACGTCTTCAATTTTAAGCGTGTAGCCCTGGTCATTGATATTGATATCCGGATTAACCACAAGTCCAAGAGGTTTAAGACGTTTATAATCATCCGCAAAATAGGAATATTTCAATGCTTCAGGCACAGGTATGTTAGGCAATGGCAGACGATCCACAGCATTTACCGCGGGTTGTGCTGGCTCTGCTGTTCGGTCAAAAGCAAACCAAGCCCCTCCCGCAAGAATCCCAACTGCCGCTGCAGCGATACCCGTCCAGCGCATCCAATGCGCTCTCTTGGATTTTTTCACGAATGGATGCTCATCTTCTCCATTTTCCATGGACACGCCATCCAGCTTCTGCATGACCTTAAGCGTGAAATCCGCATCCGGCTCCTCTCGATACAGATGCTCTTCCCACAACCGATCTTCATCCTTTGAAATAGGCTTCATACGTGGCTAAACCTCCTTTGCGTTCCATTTGCTTCCTCAGCATTTTTTTCCCGCGATAAAGGGCATTACGCACTTTGGTTGGACTCATGCCTGTAATGTCCGCAATCTCTTCATAGCTCAACTCGTTTGTGTACTTCAGCAATAACACCAGGCGATACGATTCAGGTAACTGTTCGAGTTGTCGATATATTTCACGCTGCATCTCCTTATGCAGCACACGCTTTTCCGGTGTTTCAGTACTGACAGGTTCGATCCCCTGATCGACCGGAGACATGACGGGTTTCTTTTCCCGTATAAAATCCCGCATCCGATTCACCGCAATGGTGTACACCCAAGATGAGAAACTGCTCCCCTCCCGCCTCGACGGAAGATAACGATAGATGCGAATAAATGTATCCTGAGCGAGATCCTGTGCATCCGGATGACTCGCGCCCATTCCGCGCATGATGCCGTAGACTTTATTTTTATATCGATCCACAAGCACGGAGAATAACTGCTTCTCCCCTGCAACAATGCGCTGAATAAGCTCCTCCTCCGGTATCTGTTGAGTCATGTAATCCCCCTTCTCTACAGCTTCCATGCATGGTTCTGTACTATATAGACGGAATCCGTTCCCGAAACCTCTCACTTTATCCAAAAAAAAGAATTCGCCCTTATCGGCGAAGCCGACTGGGTGAACTCTGCTTACTTGCCTCTTAATCTTCCCTGTTCTTCTCCGTAACAAAATCAGCAAGCTGGGAGTAGATCGCCACAATCTCATCCATCGACATGCGCACGAGTCCACTGGACGAAGGAGCGACGAATTCCTGAATTTCCTTGACGACCGGGTCATCCTGGAATCCCCATTGTACTTTGGCACGTTTGCTGTACTGGGTGTACACCCCTTTTCCGACAAAACAGGCGATGTCCGGTCGGTATTCCTCCAGCTTTTGCCGCAAAATCTGGCGTCCTTCTGCATATTCTTCCTTCGTAATATCTTCCATACCTTTAGTGGGCCGGGCCACGATATTGGTGAATCCGTACCCCAGCTTCAGCAACTCTCCATCCTCCTGTGCATCATATAAACGCGGGGTTAATCCCGATCGTTCAAGGATGCGCCAGAACCGGTTTCCTTTGTAAGCATAATGATGACCCGTCTCTCCAGACGTAATGCTCGGATTGAAACCAATAAACAATATCGATAAACCAACATCCAGATGATCTGGAATCATGATGCAACCCCTCCTGATCTTTTTTAGCCTATTCCCACGTTCGGTTGTGTATAAAATGATATAATAAGCAAAGCATTTTCGAAATCGGATTGAAATTTTCATGAAAAAGGAAGCTGACCTAATGATTACAGACATCATGCTTGAAGTCGTCCTGCCCGTCTTTCTCCTGATTGCCGTCGGGTCCTGGATGCAAAAGGTGTTCAAGCTGGACTTGTACACCCTCGCCAAAATCAATTTCTATTGTATTACCCCCGCAGCCGTCTTCATGAGCATGTATCACTCGGATATGTCCGGGGAACTGCTCGGGACTGTGACACTCTTTTACGCAATATATGTATTGATTCTCTATATTGTAGGTTCTGTAGTTGCGCGCTCACTTAAAATGAATAAAGGCATGAAGGCTGCCTTCAACAACAGTATTATGCTGGATAACGCAGGCAACTATGGACTGCCTATCAATGCACTGGTATTCCGCGGCGATCCACTCGCCTCTTCCATTCAGGCGCTGGTCATGTCTTTGCAGGCATTACTGACATTTACCTATGGCGTGTTGTCCATTCAGGGCGCGAAGCTCAAAGGTAATTACCGTGCGGTGATTATTGGATTTCTCAAAATGCCTGTTCCGTATGCACTCTTGCTGGGGATTCTGTTCCATATGTGGAAGGTTCCCTTGCCTACGTTCCTGTCCATGCCGCTGACCTATGCGCAGCAAAGTATGGTCGCTGTAGCGCTGCTGACACTCGGAGCACAGATTGTAAAATATCCAATTCGACTGTATCGTCTTGATGTGTATATTAGCACATTTTTGCGTCTCCTGATTGGCCCCGCGATCGGGATTTCGATTGTGCTCATGTTAGGGTTGGAAGGCATCGCGGCACAGGCACTCATTATCGCTTCGGGTATGCCGACCGGTGTCAACGCATCCATCCTGGCGGAAGAATACGATAACGAACCCGATTTTGCAGCCCAGACGGTGTTGATTTCAACGTTGCTTAATATCATTACGATTACGGCACTGATCTCTTATGCCAAAACGTTCTAGATGGGGAATGTCCATAAGTACATCCCTCCATTAAGACCCAACTAAAATTTACAAGTCCACGCCCCCTATAGGTGGTTGTGGGCTTCTTTGTTTATACTCTTCGTCCCATTTGCAGGAACAAAGTCTTACGAAAAGCATTTATTTAACCCAACCAAAGGACTGTTTTGCGCGTCAATTCCTTATTATCCGTTGCGAATATACGTTTCGACCTTTAAAATTAATGGGTAAATATTTCACAGCGTTTCATTTTTGATCTATACATAATCTGTAGAAATCCTTAATTTTATCTTCCACGAGGTGAATGTCGTGACCAGGATTATTGTACCGCCTGAGCAGCTTCAGGCAATCTCCAACCAATTTGCTCAAGCTTCGGAACATAGTCGTAGCATGATTAACAATTTAAGCAGACATATAAGTACATTACAAAGCCAGTGGTCAGGAATCACACAGGAGCGTTTCTTTCAGAACTTTCAGGTGGCACATCGGCAAATGGAAAGATTCTCTAGCTCAGTTTCTGCGATTGGCACGGAACTACATACCATCGCAACTCGTTTCTCCCAAGCGGATCAATCTCAGGGGCATGGTGTACAGACCAGTTCAAGTCAATCCTCTTCTGGGAAAGATGTAAAAACGACACTATCGGATATATATGATCAAGGAAGTCAGTCTTGGAATATAGTTAATGGAATTCATGGAAATGTAGGCCTGATTGGAACAGGATTATATTCTGCTTTGGCTACGTCCATGGTACTCTCCAAAACGGTTCATTTCAAAGTAGATCCCCGGAACTCTAGCCGTGCCAAAGTCCATAATGCCCCGTGGGTGAAGGGAAAGGGGAATTCCTTTCTGAGTAACATGGCACGTAAACTGGATAAACAATTCCGCAACCCGGGACTGGTCATGAAAGGATTAAAGGGCTTTGATCGACTTGCAGGTAATTTAAAAGTAGGTGATATCGGGCTTGGTTTCAACAAAGCCAACAGCTTCAGTCAATGGACCCGCAATGTTATTGCCGGTGTGAATAAAGGTCAATACGGTATGAAAATTTCCAAAATACCTACAATGATAAGCAAAAAACTGTTCCCTATCAACGTAGGACTTAATGTTTGGGATGAAGGGGTCAAAACGGTCTCCAAGTATAAGGAAGGAACATTAACCAAAACGGATCTCGCCGTGTCCACATCGAATATCGTGATCAAGTCTGCCTCTGCCGGAGCCGGGGCTATTGTTGGCGGGACGCTATTATCGTTCGCCGGGCCTGCCGGAACAGCAGTTGGAGCTTATGTAGGCGGAGCTATAGGTAGTTACGCCGGAAAACATATAGCCTCGGCGGCTGAAAAGGGGATTAGATGGGTTAGTAAACTCTTCAGATAATACTTAGGAGGTATCCATGCAGCTCGTTACATACCAACGCAAATATGCAATTCGTCATACGCTGATATCTGCTCTTTTTATCATTGCTGGACTTGTCTTGATTGGTGATGTTATCTATGGTGACAATAGCGTTCTTCAGTCCTTGTACTTTACTAGTGCGGCATTCTTAAGCTTTTGGTTTGTGGGACGTCTGTTCATCTGGAACATCACGAGAATATTTGGAACAAACATCTTATTTTCCTTCGATCTGTCTGGCATTAAGACAAATGCAGGAAAACAGTTATCTTGGAAGGATATACGCACCATTGATTTCGTAGCACCGGGACTAAACAAATGGATTCAACCTACTCCATCCTATTACTTATTCAAAATGGTTGATGGAAAGAGCAATAAAATATATACGTATAGTCTACTGAAACATCAGGAAAGCGACATTCTTAAAGTACTTCGAAAAACCTGGAATGAGCACAAATGATCTTCAAAAAAAAGTAACTTGATCTATTAATCTACATAGAAAGTAGGCGGTTAATCTCATGAATAAACCACTTGTTACCTTATCCATTGAAGAATTCGGATTTGCGCTGGCCACACTTGGCGCAGAGGACATTGCAGCCGGTCTCCTAAAACCGATGTATGGCGAGTTATCTGAACAACACTGGGAACTCCTTCTAAGGGCTGCCTCACACGGTCTTTTATCCAAAGGTCTCATCTTGCATATGGAAGATAGCGAGATAGAGATCGAGCCGGAGTTTCTGAAGATGCTTATGCATTTTGCCCAAAGCCGCAGCATGATTAGAGCGTACTCAGACAGCCTTGAACAAGAAAAGGTATTAACCATTCACAAAAGTACGGATAACAACGATACATACCTCTATCATTTACCAGTGGATCAACGTGTGCATTTGTTCACCTGGACAGAACCTGAGGAATGGGAAGAGGAATTGTTCCGATTTTACATAGGGCAACACAAACCATTCATTGATCAACCTACTCAGTTCACGATAACGGAGGAACAATGGACTGTCCTGACGAACGAGGAAAACCATATTTTGTTAGATAGATTCATGGATGATTGGGAGCTACCTCTAGAAACACGCGAGTTATTGAAGGTATGGCATAACTCTTTTGAAGCTTCTGGCCGTAGTGTGGATAACCTCAGTATTATCAATTATGCCGAAGATGTAATTCCTCTGCCTGATCAAGCTCTCCTGCTGCTTCATACCGAACAAGGTATCTGGAGCATGACTAACAGAGATTCCACCAGCCAAAATGATTCTAACATCGAGATTGACCAGCATACCAATTCCTCCTTTCGTAAACAATTGCGAGAATGGATCGATCGCTTCGTAGTCCCTGTCTCCCATACTTAAATGTGCAGCACACGCAAAAAAAGTCCAAGAGCCACCACCTTTGGTCTCTTGGACTTCTTCCATTATTTAACCCATGAACTCTCAACTGCCTGCTCAGCCTACTTGTCATGCAGCCTGCCATAGGACTATGATTCAAACGTCGTTCGTTCCGGGAACTTGCCGCCTTCCCTGAATAAACATCGTACCAGTCGCTGCGCGGCTCGGTTAAAGAAAAAACTCGGACTTACCCCATCCACCTGGACAGGTTCCAGTTCCCTCACACTTTCCTTGATCTTATTCATCTCAATGAGCCCCATCTTACGCTCATTCGGTCCGAATCGATAAATAACCTTCTCATCGTCCTCCGTCTGTTTTACCAGCAGAATCACGGATGCCATACAGGTTACCCCCTATCGTTACGTTTTGAGATTCCATTAATCACTTGCCTATTATAATTATTACCCAGATTCTAGTGGAAGGATATAGGACTTAAGTTAGTTCTACCTAAATTAAATATCCTGAAATAAAGATTTCCCGAAATGAGTCGTTAGGCTCACAAACACCGTATTCACGCTATCCTTTTGGATAGTCACTGTCATGAAAGTGCGTACTGCCCAAGTCGTTTTTCTCCGTTTATACTAACCTTATCTTAAATTCCAAAGGAGAGATTCATATGACTACAACTCAAATCTATAGCCACGGTGTACCGTGGGAAGAAGCATTCAGCGTCGCTCAGGGATACAGCGTTAACGGTATGATCTACATTGCAGGACAATTTTCGCATGATATGCAGGGGACGTTTATTGGTGTCGATGATATTGAAACACAGGTTCGCCAGACACTCGATAACTTGGATCGCGTGCTCGCAGGATTCAACGTGACCAAGTCGAACATTGCTGAACTGGAGATTTTTTTGGTTCACCCGCAGGAGCATCTTGAGCCATGTGTTGCCGTGTATAAAGAGTACATTGGTACGCATCGTCCGGCTGTCACGATGGTTGGGACATCGGGGCTGGCCTTCCCTCATCAACTGGTTGAGATTCGCGCCGTTGCACATACCGACTAATTCCTGTCACCTTGAGTCTTGTAGCACAAAGCAAACAGACTGATAAGGTGCTCCCTTTATTGAAGTTCATACACTAAAAAAGCAGGCTGGGATTAGATCCCAACCTGCTTCACATTTCTTATTCTTTTACCTTCTTCGCATCTTACAAACGCGGGTCTACTCGCTCTGACTCCAGCGATAGCGTTGCCAGCACGCATTCATGAATTCGCTCCATTGGCTCTCTGCGTATAAAGCGCTCAATTCCCTCCATGCCCAAAGCACTCTCCATTAAGGCGTGACGTTCCTTTTTGGATGTTTTGCGTTTACGAAGTCGGGACAGATTCTCGGCTGCCAGGTAATCCATCCCATAGATGATGTGCAAATATGCACGTCCTCGTACTTTTATCGCAGGCTGGATGATTTTGTTGCTATTCCAGGCGCGGAACGTTTCAGGTTTGATCACAATCCCCTCATGTCCTTCCGCCGTAATCTCATCCCACCAACGAATGACATCCGCTTCATCTGCCTCACTTGTGATCACGCGATATTCCGTCTCCATCATCAAGGTCGACATCCGGGCGAACTCACGGTTTTGTTCCATATGCCATTCATGTGGTTGCTCCCAAAATGCTCCCGTGCTATGTGCCAGTGTGTGGAACGGCGCAATCCGAATGTCCCCTATATCATCCACATCCCAGCAGTATTTCTGGAATACATCGCGGAACATCTCGGCATTCGCGAGTTTGCCAGCAGTCTCCTGCAACCAGTCATCTACATTCCGACCTGCCACTTCAGCTTCGTGCAGTTTGTCCAGCACCGTAGAGCGATCTATAATCGAGGCTTCGGCCACGTGTGCATATTGTGAAGCAATCAGCTCACGCGCCTTCAGATTCCAAGGTACGATCTCCGCATCAAGCAAAACGAACTCCGTCTGATGACGATCAAAATAACCATCTGCGATCAAGTCCGCATGTAATCTGGAAAGCACATCTTGCTCTGTCGAAGAGTCAAAAAAGGATCGGCCCGTCCGGGTCACAATGTTCCCCAGCATCGGTCGGCCCACTCGCTGCACCGCAGCTTGCTCATCGCGGAAAAGCAGCAAAATGGCCCGGCTGCCCATGTGTTTCTTCTCGGCAACCATACGGGTAACGCCCTGTGAGCCATAATATTGGAACGCATCCTTTGGATGCTCCAGGTATCCCTCTACAGAACATACACCCGGCGGCGGACTCATCGTAGGCGGGATGTAAATCAGTTCTTCCAGCGGTACGGTATAATGAGAAAACGTATCAATCGCCGTCTTCGCCACCTCACCGTGCACAGAAACATCCAGTTTGGATGCTGTCTGAACCGTGAAACCCTCCTTGAACTTACGTATGTTGGGCGGAGCAAATCGCCGCTGTTCCCAGCGCTTTAATGGACTATCCGGATCTCCCGCATAATCCTGCCTCGCCGGAACACTGACTGCCTCACGTTCTGGCATTCGCCAAGCAGTGAGCATGCCACCAAAAACGACACCTTGATCAATGTTGACCGTATCATTCACAATCGTAGGATATGGACGAGGATCATGTCCCCAAACGATGCATTCACCCGAATTGTGATCCACGTACCAATCCTTGCGCACAGGCCGCCCCTGCTCATCGGTACCTTCCACATCTCCATACCGGCAGTAATCCTGAATGCGTTTGGACTGTTTTCCGATAAAATGATCTCGAATTCCTGCATGTGTCACAACCACCTGTCTTATCCCATTTCGGGAAAATACCAGATGAGATGGTGCATCAAGCAGAAATGTTCTAAGCTCCGTACGTACTAACTTTGCTGTCTCTAGACCTTGCTCCTGCTCAAGCTGTAGCAGTTCCATCTCCACCCGTTCGTCACCATGACTCAGCGTAACGTCACGACCATCCAGATAACGTGCGATCTTCCAGCCGTGATTACTGTCAATCATGTAGGCGAGCCCGGCGGCACAATGCCGTTGCCAGAACAACAGACATTTTAACGATTCAGGTCCACGGCTCGTTACGTCACCAACGGAGACCAATTTGCGTCCTTCAGGGTGATGGTACAGATCAGCTCCATCCTCGTCCACATACCCTAGCTGAATGATTAATTCCATCATTTCATCGTAACAACCATGAATATCTCCGATGATATCAATACCTGCACCCATGTCGGTCACCAGCGGATTCGATGTGCGAACAAACGTAATCTCATCCGGCTGCTTCAGCACATAGCTGGCATCGAAGCCATCCTCACGGATCGAGCGCAATGTACGCTTGAACTGCTGCACCTGTTGTTTCACTCGTTGACGTCCACGCGGATACTCCCGCCGGGCATCACGTTCCAGCAGTTCCTTTTCAGGGATATCCAGCACCACAGCAATCACGGGAACATGAGCTTTCCTTGCCACCTGAATCAGGCGCTTGCGATCCTCGGGATACAGATGTGTCGCATCCACCCAGGTCAGCTTGTTCAGACGGCAGCGAGTTGCCAGCATCGCCTCCATCGCTTCAAATGCTTTGGCCGACACTTGCTGATACTCCGCATAGATCACATCCGCTTCACTGCGGGGACGATGTTTCCAATCCACATACTCATCATCTCCAACCAGCATGCGGAATTGATCGGATGAGACGGCTTCCGTGCGGCGAATGACGCTCTCTGCGACCAGACGATCCAGCAGCGTACTTTTGCCACTGTTAGATGGGCCGACAAGAACAACGATACCTGCATGAGGCAGACGAATCTCGCGTTGTCTTTCCTCTGTCCCACTTTCCCAACCCTGCTGTCCTCTGCCCGTATCTGATATTTCGTTAAGTCTCATTTTCCTCCTCATGATTGGCTCTCCTTTCTCCGCTCAAAAATGGCCAGTTGGGTAGGTTGTCCATAGCCTTCTGCATGCTCACCGATACCCTTAATTTCATAGGCATAGTTCCCTTGTTGCGTCCATTCCTCACACCGGGCAACCAGCTCCGCACGAGTCCACTCAAAGCGATGATCATGGTGACGGAAGCTCTCCTCTTCCATTGCGTACACTTCGTTATATTCCTTGTTTGGCGTAGTGACCAGCAACACTTCTGGCTGATATTCGTTCATGATCGTATCCATAATTCCGTTCAGACGATATTCCTCAATATGCTCAATCACTTCGCACAGGATCATGACATCCTGGTTTTGCATCTGTTCGTCAAAATAAAAAAGTGAACCGATAATTGGCTCCGGCATAGCCACCACTCCAGAACGACCTTCCAGCTTCGCGAAACGCTCCATGGCCCGAAGCCGTGACTGACCGGAAGGTTCAACGGCCAGAATCGACTCCACACCTGGAATGTATGCCAAACGGGCAGACAGCTTTCCTTCACCCGCTCCCATATCCACAATGCTTCGTTTGACTGGTAACGCTGCAACCACATCTGTAATCGCACGATAACGCAACTCGTTTAACCGCACAGGAGGTTCAGATTGTTCAGATTGCACACGTTGATTTTGTTCTCCTTCTTCCTGATGCCCTGCTTTATTCTCCAGAATAGCAGTGTCCGAGGTGTGGCCTAATCCTTCCACCTGTCCAAGAGACGCAGACAAAGCACCCTCTTGTCGCTCATACTGTCGGATCAATTCGGCAAAACGCAGCGTACGCTTCACAATGAGTTCTTTCAGTGGGTGAGCATCCAGCCACCCTTCACCATAACGTTTGATTTTATCGATCTCATCTTCACTGATGAAATAATGTTTGTAATTATCCAATACTGGAATCAGCAGAAAAAGCTGACGCAATGCATGTTGTACCGTGTTACGACCACGCAGGATGATATGGCGAACCGTGCTTTTATTTTTCAGATCAAATGAGTACGATAGTTCTCCACGTTCCACCGAAACTGCGTAGCCTAATGACGAGAATAATTCCTCCACAACCCGATCCGGCAGGTCTGAGGCCACCGGGCCAAATTTCAGTTCCAGTTCAAATGCATGATTCACCCACTGTAAATAGTCTTCCTTCGGCTTACCATTCAGGGCCGTCCCAAGCGCCGCACGTATGTAGGAGCAGAACAGGCTGCTGGTCACGAACTCACGATCATTGATATATTGCGTAATGTCATAACCATCAGGTGTACCTCTGACGAGGTCCACAGGATCTGGCTCGGCATGAATCAACACTTCCGTTTCGTTCTCTGTAGCCGTAGTGTACACCATTCTTACACGCACACCTTTGTCTACGCGGTCATATATATTCAGTGGGTTCTTCGCTAACAAATGGGATACAACCCCCGCGTCAGCGCCGCTTGCTTTTAAGATCAGATGCATCGGTTCTCCTCCTTTGATTGAATTCCATTCTCTTTTATGATTTCCGTTGTATCAAGCTCTTGTTGGTCTCCCATACCTCTTGTAATGCCAAACGGAAAATCCGGTCCAATTCTTCAAATTGAATAATCTGCTCATTCTCCATCTGTCCGGCAAGTCTGTCAAAATGTTCGATCTTCTCCGCTAAAAAAACCTGTATTGCCGGCAACTGCGCCTCCAGATCCAGTTCCTCGCCCGCCTTTTTCCGGCGCAGCAATTCATGAATCTCCGTATATAGCGGTGTAGTCGCAGGTACAAGTTCTTGCACCAGCTCTTCGAATGCCATCGGTGGCATCGCATCATAACGTTCAATCCAGCCACAAGCAAGTAATGGGCGAAGAACATAGAAGTACTTTTTAATCCTCACTCGCTCACCTTGTAAATAATCCCGGAAATTTCCTTTCGCCATATTAAGATAATGATACATGCAGGACTTGGGCGAGAAGGTCAACGGTGAAAGTGCACGGATATGCTGTGCCACGTTGTATTGTTCATCATACTGAATCGGGGATTGCAACCACTCCAGTAACGGTGGATTTGATTTTCGAAACAGCTTCAACGCCTTGCGCAGATCCCAACCATTGATGTCGAGCTGATCATTGATTGGACGTTCGATAACATCCCTCTTATCCTCAATCGACAAGTACCATTCCAGCGGTCTCACATACAGAAAACGTACATCATAATCACTGTCCTGTGAAGGAAATCCCCACGCCCGACTGCCCGATTCACAGGCATAGATAACTCGTACATGCTCCTCCTGTTCAATCTGCTTCAGCTGTTGTCTAATCGTATCTCTCATTTCTTCATGAACGTAGGTCATGTCCGTCTCCTCCTTTAGAAACCAATACATTACTTTATGTATCACTGGTTCCCATTCTCTTCTCGCATTGTTCACCAGATCGATTAATCGTGTGTCCCTGCCTCGCTCATACCCTCATTATGACCCACGCATGATACATACGAACATGGCAGAAGTATGACGACCCTCATAAGTTTAAAATGAAACCTGCCGCTCATCCTGCTACAATGAAGGGATAACAAGGAGTGAATGTTCATGGCAAGAGAGAGTTTTGACAAAGAAATTCAGTTCTTACGCATGTTATCCCTAACAAGCGGTGCATATAACCGTAAACAGTATGCCGAGCGGCTTGGCATATCCGTACATACCTTTGATAAAACCAATCGCAGATTAAAAGACATCATGCAGAGCGTCACTGACCAGCGTTCAGGTGCTGAAGCAAGCCGGGAAATGGCTGATCTCGTCCGCTTCCAGTATGGAGAATCCGCGGAACCGATGCTGCTTTTCCTCTTCCGCGCCAAGTCGATGAAGGAGACTGAAGTTCAGCGTCTTTCTGTCCTTTTGCATACCCTACAAGATAAATCTCTGACCGCGATGGAACTGCTGGACGCCTGCTGTGCTGATCTGCCGGAAGATCTGGCGTTACCTGACGAGAAAACCATTCGCTCCGATCTGAAGTACCTGGAAGAGGTTGGCGTTATTCGAAAAGAGCCCGGTGGCAGACCGTATCGATATACTTTAGAACAAGATGTCCTTACCGAATTAACCGTGGAGGAACAGCTGGAGTTGTATGATTTTGTAGATATGATGGCAAATACCCAGGTTCCTTCCGTACAGGGATATTTATTGCGGGACAGTCTGAAGAAAGCCATTACGGCAAGTTTTCCGCAAGAAGAAGCTACCGAACCCTATATTTATAAGTATCACTACTATTCTCGTATCCTGGACGAAGCTCATCTCTACACGCTGCTTAGTGCAATTCGCCAGCGTAAACGTGTGCAGTTCCTATACTATTCACCGAAAAAACCATCCAGCTATAGTTCACAGAATACAAATCCACGCTTTGAACGGGAAGCAGGTGGACGATCCAACCAGATCGTGCCCCTTGAAGTGATCTATGACCATCAGTATGGTCGGTGGTATGTCATTGGATATCAAGGCCGCCGGGGCTTTGTGAAATTCCGCATGGAAGGCATAACCCAACTGGAGGAACAGGATTCAGTAGAAGAGGAATACTTGCTTGAATTGAAGCAGCAGTGGACCAACATTAGTCGCTACAGTTGGCTCGTGGATACGGGGAATACCGTGACGGTTCAAGCACGCTTTTTCCACCCGGAGCGAGGTCAGCGCAACTTCATTCTGGATCGGGTTCGTCTGCAAGGTCAATGGGGCAAGATCATACCCGAAACGGATCATACCTTTCTCTACGAAATCCAGGTCAACGGTACCACCGAGATCAAACCGTGGTTACGGAGTTTTGGCTCAAGCTGTGAAATCATCGCACCGCAGAGACTCCGCCAGGAGATGATTCAGGAATGGAAGGAGATTGCGGCATATTATGAATCTGTTCGAGAAGATGTTCAATTACCAAATGATGACCCGACTGAATGAAACCGGACTGTTCACCTGGACTTCACAGGAACGGGCCTGGCTTCGCATGATGCTGAATCACCCTGCGGCAAGAGAAGCGCTGAGCCCTGTAGCGCTGGATAAAATGCATAACATGCTGAATGGTGAGCAGGACCTGAACCTTCAGGATTACCTGACCGAAAAAGCCAAAAGCGAAGAAAACAGTGTCTCTCATCCACTACTTCGACCGTTACGGCTAATCATTCTGCATCATCAGGGATTTCGAATGACGGGTCGCGTCCGCAATGGACGCACGAGCCATGATGAATTTGGTTTCCCGTATAAACTGGAGTATTCCATGGTCAAAAAAGAATGGTATGTGCTCTGGTACGCCCCTCGCTTCGACAAACTCATGTCTACCAAGCTGCACAGCATCGTTACTGTCGAAGCCCAACCGGTTGATCCGGATACCGCTTCGGGCTACACTGCCCGAATTGCTGCGATAACGGAGAGACGTAAGACGACCATCACCATCGAAGTTCTGCCCCAGTTCAATCAGGAGCTGTCCCGAATCCTCTATGCCTTCTCCTGCTTTGAGAAACAGGTCGAGTACATGGAAACCAAGCAAACCTATCGGATCGAGCTGACCGTTCCACGGAATGAGATGGATTATGTCTTATCCAAAATGCGTTTTCTCGGCAAACGGGTTCGAATCGCTGACCACACGGTGCTGCGGGAACGAATGTCCGAGACAGCTGCCAAGGCATTGGCCCGTTATGCGGAAAAAGATCCTGATAACCATTTCGAACACTCCAATGAAGTTCAGCACCGTCAACCTGAGGAAAAACCGCTTGCAAAAGCCGATGGTCATTGATTTCGTAAAAGTCGGTTAACCGTAACCCTTTGCTCAAAAAAAAACCATATACAAAAAAAGGTCTGGATGATCTCATCCAAACCTTCTTCTATACATGTCCCTAAACTAGGTTCCTCCACTACTGGCAGCCGAATTCCGTCTTTTATTAATCGCGTGCACGCCCATGACCACTGCAATTAACTCATATGTGTCCAGTTGTTCCGACTGGTTATCCAATACAAATGCCCCTGAACTAAACCAGCCACTGGTGCGACGGAAACTGGCCACGATGCGGCCGCCAGCTCCACTGATATCATATTCCTGCGAAAATGCTGGAGCAGACACATCATACGTACCTCGTGATCCTGCATCATATTCATACTTTTTGCTGAAGAAGCTAAACCTCGCTCGCAATACACCCAGATGTTTCCCATCTGCTGAAGTGATATCCCAACGATTGGTTAACATGCGGAATTTGCCGCTGCAAACCAACCCCGAGTTATCTGATACATCGAGCGAAGAGCCAAAGAGACTTTTCAAATCCAGATGCCCTGCCTGTTCCTGATCCGGATTCATAATCTCGGTGTAACCCGCGTTAAAAAAATTATCTCTGAAGTAAAGTTCCATAACCCTTTCTCCTTTCCCTTACATATCCTTTCGTTCTTTATAAACACCATCGCAGATCGAACACACAATATATCTATATTAACGTATCTTTAATGGGGTTTGATTCAAAAATCAGATCATCGCTGGATGTAAAAAAACGAGCAACCCTAGTTGCTCGCATCACGTTCAAGTTATCCTGTCATCAGACTTCGACTTTTTTGTTGTTCAGGTAAATGGTAGCCCACACCAAGATGACCGCCACAATGACTTCAAATACAATGCTTCCCCACATGCCGTCCGACCATAATACACCATTGGCTGTGATTGCAATACCTGTACTTTCTTCGGTGTA
The DNA here is from genome assembly GCF_050990605.1 of Paenibacillus amylolyticus. GTDB lineage: Bacteria > Bacillota > Bacilli > Paenibacillales > Paenibacillaceae > Paenibacillus > Paenibacillus amylolyticus_H. The sequence goes on along the minus strand of NZ_CP158832.1, from coordinate 1,122,144 downwards.
ACGGAACATCTCATTTGGATTGAAGCGTCCTGTCATCATCATATTCTCCAACCAGCCAATTAGATTAACGAGGACTAAGAATGCGACGATTCCGATCCATGGTCCCGTTCTCCAACGGAAGCTGCCCGCAATGGAGATCGAAAGAAAGATGATGACAGTCATAAATACGATAACCCAAGCGATAAACAGCAACAAACGAATATAATCCGAAACTTGCAGACCGGAAAAATCAATATTGGTAACCATGTTCATTCTGAGTTTCATGGAGATATAGATGTAGGCATGAGTCGTAAATATAATAACTAATCCCAACCCGCAAAGAGCTCCAAAGATCAGTGGAGACAACACATGTGTTAGACCTGTTACGGGTAAGAGACGGCGATTATAAGAGCGGATATTGGACGTGTATGTTTTAATCATTTTCACATAAATCGCCACACCTACTCCAACATAACCCATAATGCCAAGCACAACCCCTGTGACCTCAGACATGAAAAGGGAAAGCGCCACTTGCGCGATAATTAAAATAACCAGCCCAGCCAGCAGTGTATTCCAGTTCCTTCTAAAGTCATACTTCAATAATGTCATCATTCCGCATAGACCTCCTTGAACATCTCATCCACACTTTTTCCATACTTCAGACGGAGCGTTTCCACTTCTTCCCGCATCACCAGTTGACCTTCACGAATGAAGACAACTTCATCAAAAATCCGCTCGATATCATTCACCAGATGTGTGGAGATGATCAGACTGCTGTCTTCATCATAGAATTTGACGATCGCATCCAGAATCTTGCCACGCGCAACCGGATCTACTCCGCCAATCGGTTCATCCAGCAAATACAGACGAGCCTTACGAGAAAGTGCCAGTGTTAGTTGCAGTCGTTCATTCATACCTTTTGACAGATGCCATACCCGGTCACTCTCGACAAGGCTCATGAAATCCAGCATCTCCCGCGCCTTCTCCTCATCAAAATCAGCATAGAAATCGCGATAGTACGCAATCGCATCCCGCACTCTCATCCACTTCTCGGTTAATGGGCGATCCGGCATAAATGAAACCAGTGACTTCGTCTCCAGCCCAACAGGCTTGCCTGTGACTTGAATCGTTCCACTGCTCGGATGCAACAAACCTGCAATCAGCTTCATGAGCGTACTTTTTCCACTTCCGTTGCTGCCCAGCAGACCTACGATTCGTCCTGGAGCAATATCCAATGTAATATTACTAAGCGCTTTCTTATTGCCGTATGTCTTATTGATCTGGTTCATTTCAAGGATGTTACTCATGCGTTGTTCCTCCCTTTCCTTCCGCAACGGCATCAGCTACGATGGACAAGATATCCTGCTCTTCGATTCCCAGCTCCTGCATTCCGGTCAGAAAGCGTTCCAGCAATTCACCGGCCATCTCTTTTTTGATCGTCATAATCTTCCGCTCCTCACTGGTCACATATCTGCCCAAACCACGTTTGGTTTCAACCACTTCTTCCCGCTCAAGCTCTTGAAATGTCCGTTGTACTGTATTGGGATTGATCTGTAGTTCAGCCGCCAGTTCACGAACCGAAGGAATTTTGTCACCTGCCTGAAGTGTCCCGGTTACAATCTGTCTTTTGATGTACTGCATGATCTGCAGATAGATTGGTAAATTGTTATCAAATTCCATAGTCACAAAGCTCTCGCCCCTCTCTGTATTTGTGTGTTAGTTACATAGTACACTAGTGAAATAGTGTTGTAAAGCCCATTTGTTAAAATAAATATTCGCTTAATTGAAGGGCAAGCTTCAGTTATCTGTGTACATACAAAAAAGAGCAGATCGTGACGATCTGCTCTGCATAACATAATATTCGCATTTTCACTTTATTCATGTGCTCATCCGTTCAAGATACCCTCTACACGATGTCTAAAGGTACCTTACCTTTAGGTGCAGGGAAAGCCTCATCCAGCCTGGTCCGTTCCTCTGGTGTCAAAACGATGTTCACTGCTGCTGCATTGTCTGCCACATGATTCAGCTGTACCGCCTTGGGAATCGCCAGCACGTCTCCGTCCCTGATCACCCAGGCTAATGCGATCTGCGAAGTTGTCACTCCCCGACCCTGTGCAATCTCCTGAATGACTGGATGCTCCAGCAATTCACTTCGAAGTCTGCCGCCCTGAGCCAGGGGACAATATGCCATGACTGGAACATGCCGTTCCCGCATCCATGGAAGCAGATCATGTTCAATACCTCGCGAAGATGCATGGTAAAGCACCTGATTCACCATACACTTTGAGCCCTCCGGCAGGCTCCATAATTCCTGCATATCCCTTGTGTCCAGATTCGAGACACCCCATCGCAGAATTTTACCGGATTGTTTCAATTGTTCCAAGGCCTGAACCGTCTCTTCGAGCGGTACTCCTCCACGCCAGTGGAGCAGATACAGATCCAGACGATCTGTTCCCAATCGCTTGAGACTGCGCTCACAGGCCGTAATCATTTGCTTGCGATCCGCATGATGGGGATACACTTTGGATACGAGAAAGACTTCATCACGAAGGCCTGAGATAGCCTTTCCGGTAACAACTTCTGCCCCACCTTCTGCATACATCTCTGCCGTATCAATCACGGTCATTCCCAGTTCAATACCGGAACGCAGTGCACGCACTTCTTCTTGCTGGCTGGATTGCTTCTCTCCCATGTTCCATGTGCCTTGTCCTATCGCAGGCAGGACAGTTCCATCCGGAAGCAGAATCGTGCGTGTCTGATCACCATGCATCATCTATATTCCTCCATTCTGAAAACTTATGGACATTCTGACCTCTCTAACGACGATTATACGAATCATACATCATGTTATCACTCACATGTCTCCAGTGGTTCATCATTATGGTATACACCTGATCCAGTGGCATTGTGAGGCTACTTTGGGCAACACTGATGGTCGCATCGACCATATTACTGTTGACCATCATCAATTTGCGTTTCATCCCGTTCTGGCGATCCAGAAAGGCTTTCTCGTCCCGCAATTTAACCCCGATCATTTTCTGTCCCATCAATTCATACATAAAAATATTCTCAACGTCTCTCCAGGCCACTGCTCCTCCTGCGGTATAAGAAGATGCATCCACAAACCCATCCTCATCGATCAAAAAAGAAGGTTCCTTCTTAATCATCTTTACCAGACTGTAGCAGAAACATAGCCCAAAAAACAAAATGGACAGAAGTCCAATCACACCCGAGAGGATGGAACCATTCGTACCTGAAGAACGATCAAAAATCAAAAAAAATCCGGCTGCCACAAAAAGTGCTGCCCCTGCTGTGAGCCACGCCATTCGTTTCCGGTTTGGATATTCCACATGCTGCTCATAGGATGTTCTCAACGTAACGTTCCTCCTTCATTACGACTGAATCATACAAGTTCTATATAAACGAATAGCTATGAACTAAATTCCTGAATGTAGAACAAGAATTGCATTGTACATTAAACCAATTTCACCAATGTTAAACATTAATTTAAGAGCATTTTCGTCATTTCTGCGCTTATTCAACATTAGGATTCGTCATCTTTCGAGCAAATCCTTTTAACACATCTATATGAATTGAACAAAGAATGTTTGCACTGACCACTCCGATGACAGAACAACCTTCCGATCGCTGTTATCCCCAGATTTTTCGATTCCACTTTTTCAAAGTGAAAATCCGGGGATAAAGGCGAACGCTCCGCTTCTTCAGGTTATTTCTGTCCTCTACGTTACGTGCAAATATTTAATTCAATTAATACACATTGTTAAATGTCTTACCCTCCTTCATTACACTTATTGTCCTGTCCCATGCTTTCCGTTAATATAAATGGAAAGGTTAGGAAATTAGCCGATTCTAATTCATGGTGGGAGGACAAACAATGATGAGTCATCGCGGCATAACATCGGAAGATCTTTATCACATTACATGGGTTAACGATCCAACTCCGTCTCCTCAAGGCCGACAACTGGTATATGTAAGCCGGAAAACGAATGAAGCACGTGACGGTTATTGTTCTCACCTAAGACTGTTGCATCTGGGGAGTCAGAAGGACAGGCCCTTTACCTCTGGAGAGAAGGATCACTCCCCAGCCTGGTCGCCGGATGGGTCACAGCTTGCTTTTATACGAGAGGTTGAGGGAAAATCCCAAGTGTGGATTATCGCAGCTGATGGCGGAGAAGCACAGCAAATCAGTCACTTGAAACATGGCGTCAGTTCCTTTCTCTGGTCACCAGATGGCCATACCCTACTTGTGAAATCATCCGTGGATATGAGCGGAGAAAACGAATTAAAACATACAGATTCCAAAGACGATGGTCCTAAACTGCCGCAAGAACATGTCGTGGACCGAATTCGAATGAAATCTGATGCAGGCGGATTATGGGACGGAAGACGTTCCCATCTCTTCACCATCTCGCTAATCGACGCAGAAGCTATCCCTGTAACTACAGGTCATTATGACGTTGGCGACTACGCCTGGTTACCGGATGGATCATTCATCACATGGATCACGCAAATGCCTGAAGAAGGCGAGGATCATACTGATTATACCCTGACCAATCATGTGTACCTTGCCAAGGCAGACGGAACAGATGTGCAGCAGTTGACCCCGGAAGGATATACGTTCAGCCGACTGACATTTGCACCGGATGGACAATCCCTGGCCCTGCTCGCCAGTGACCGTTCTTATGGAAATGCCACGCTTGTGAAGCTATATACTCTTCCTATATCAGGTGGTGAACCCGTATGTCTGAGCACGGATTGGGACGTACAGTTAAATCACAGCATTGTTGGTGACATGCGATCACATCTGACAACTACAGGGCCTGTATTCAGTCGGGATGGTTCATCCATCCTCTGTCTCGCGACCATTCATGGTAGTGTACGCATCGCCAAATTCGCACGAGACGGCAGCAGTGCCGAGTATATATTGCCTGACGAGCAGGAGATTTATCAATTTACCGAATTGGAAAACGGACGGATTGTTGCCGCTGTTGCCAATACGCGCAATCCTGGTGACCTCTATATGTATGAACAACCGGAAGATTCCGGTGTAGAACCGATTCAGCTTACCCGCAGCAATCCACAGCTTGAGGATGAGATCCATCTTAGTGCACCCGAGACCTTCTGGTTCAACGCCTCGGATGGCCTGCGGCTGCAAGGGTGGATCGTGAAACCTCGTGGCATGGTCGATGGGGTCAAAATCCCGACCATTCTTGAGATTCATGGCGGCCCACACATGATGTATGGTTTTACATTTATGCACGAATTCCAGATTCTCGCCGCACAAGGCTATGCTGTTGTGTACATCAATCCACGCGGGGGACTTGGATACGGGCAGCAGTTTGTAAACGCCTGTCGCGGAGATTATGGCGGTGGCGATTATCGCGATCTTATGGAGAGCGTGGATTACGTCCTGTCCCAGTATGCGTTTATTGATGAATCCAGACTGGGCGTAACCGGCGGCAGTTATGGTGGCTTCATGACCAACTGGATTGTTGGGCACACCGATCGCTTCAAAGCCGCTGTTACCCAACGTTCCATCTGCAACTGGCTATCGTTCTATGGCGTCAGTGACATTGGCTATTTCTTCACGGAAGATCAGATTGGCGGTAACGCGTGGGATGACACGGAAAAACTGTGGAAACATTCCCCGCTCGCTTATGTCGGCAACGTGAGTACTCCGCTGCTCATTTTGCATGGCGAACAGGATCTGCGGTGTCCGATTGAACAGGCTGAGCAATTATACATTGCGTTGAAACGCCGCAAACAGACCACTCGACTCGTTCGTTTCCCAGGGGCCAATCATGAATTGTCTCGCGGAGGTCATCCCCACTTAAGGGTACGCCGTCTGGAGCATATTGCCGGTTGGTTTAACGAATACCTGTAAATAACATCAATTTCCTGAGAAGAATAGAACCAGATATGAATTCAAGCATAAAAGCCGCCCGTTGGAATCTGTTACGATTTCAACGGGCGGCTTTTGGCACTAGCTTTTAAAAATAGAAGAATACGGATCATTATACTTTGAACCACTCAGCAGGATAATATGTGGACGTGTGGTTATAGTCGTTGCTTACTCTTCACCCCACACCACGGTAATTTCATTCAGATCGTTGTTGGTCGCAGACACAGAACCCGTGATCGTTACGGCATATTTACCATCTTCACGCCCCACGATGCTGAAGCCGTCTGCCTGTATATCCTGAGTATTCTGAGTCAAGTTTTTGGTCTGGTAGTAGTCTTTGTAGGATGTTCCAACGGTTAGCAATGTTTCTTTGGTTGTATACGTGAGCACTACTTTTTTATTGTCGCCGTCTACATTGCTCTCAACGAGACTTGTCGCCTTCGCATCCTTCGGTAATGGGAAATCTGCTGGCAGATACTCCGACTTCACACCCTCAGCCTGTGTGTTCGTGCCTGTTGAGGGTGATGTTGAACCGCTGTTGCCTGTGGATGTCGACCCACCGGAGGAGCTTGAGGAGCCGATGCTCACTTTATTGTTCTGGGAATCATACTTCACTTCGGTCTTCAGTGCATCCGCAATCGAACGAACGGGAAGATATGTACTGCCCTGATATGTAATTGGCGCAAGCTTTTTGCCCTGGTCACCTGTCGGTATGAATTTCTGTCCGTTCACTTCGATAGCGAGTCCATGGTTCAGATAAGCTTTGATCGTCTCCAGTTGTGTACCTGCATATACGCCTGCCGATCCGGTCAACACCATGCCGAACACACTCGCAGTAATCAACCACTTTTTGCTTTTCATCTCTAAACGCCTCCTGAGTTCAAATGTCAGCCTTTTGCATAATACGATTAAGACGATCGCACGATTTACGCCAAAGACTCATATCGTTATGCTCATCATGTATGGGTACAAGCTTATTCGGATAACAGCCCGTTGCTCCCACCAAATGTTAGCAATATAATAACATCTGACAAGAGGTTGTAAACGATATATGAACAAAACAGGACCACGGGCGTACAAAAATAGTCTTTGTTGTATGCCTGCTCTTCTCTGGCTCGTTAAGTGGTTCATATATGAATAAAGTCCTGAATTCCGGACCATACATATGAAGCTAATCGTACACGCACAACAGTTGCGAAATTAACCAATGTATTAGATAATTATTTGTCGATTTGTGATCAAAGGAACGGAACTCAAGGGGGATTTATTACGATGAATAATAACAGTACATTTGATCAGTCTATTAACCGGATATCTACTGGATCAGAGAAATGGGATGCACTTGAGGAGATCTTCGGCGCTGCGGATGCGCTTCCGATGTGGGTGGCCGATATGGATTTTGCTGCTCCACCTTCCGTTATTCAGGCCCTGAAAACACGGATGGAGCACGGAATTTTTGGTTATACAGTACGGACTGAGGCGTATCATGCAGCTGTTACAGGCTGGATGGAACGGCGCCACAACTGGAAAATTAACGATGACTGGATCGTATTCACTCCCGGTATTGTGCCCGCGCTAAGTATTGCTGTACAACGATTCACAGAACCGGGGGATGCAGTGGTCATCCAGACTCCGGTGTATGCTCCCTTCTATGAAGTCGTACGTGGTCAAGGCCGTGAACTGATCACCAATCCTTTGGTGGAGAACAATGGTCATTACACGATGGATCTGGCACAACTGGAATCCAGCTTCCAGACCGGTCGGGTCAAAATGCTCATTCTGTGCAGTCCTCATAATCCGGTTGGACGTGTATGGACTCGCGAGGAACTTGAAAAGCTTACGACGCTGTGTGTTCAATATAACGTACTGATGGTTTCAGATGAAATCCATGCCGATCTTGTTCACCAGCGCGGAGCTCATACACCGCTCACCCTGATCTCGGACGCCGTCTCTGATCTAAGTATCATCTGTACGGCTCCAAGCAAAACGTTCAATATTCCTGGCCTCTGCACATCCAATATCATCATTCCTAATGAAAAATTACGGGAATCATTCGCGCAAGGTGTGAAAACGATGGGACTTGCCGGTATCAGCACACTGGGGGCTGTTGCAACCGAAGCTGCGTACAATGGAGCCGAAGAATGGCTGGATGAGTGTCTTGCATATATCCGCGGAAATATGGCGTATGTTCAGCAATATGTTGCGCAACATATGCCAAAGATCAAAGTACATCTACCCGAAGCAACCTATCTGTTATGGATGGATTTCCGGGAGCTGAATATCCCACATGCACAACTATGCAATATGCTGCTTCATGAAGCAGGACTTGCTTTCAATGACGGGAGCTCCTTTGGAACCGAGGGTACAGGTTTCATGCGTATTAATGTAGCCTGTCCACGTTCCACGGTGGAAGAGGCCATGCGCAGATTATCTGTGTTACTTAGCCATGTGTCGGACAAATAAGCTGTCAGTTACATAGATGTGCGTTGCGAACAGAATGTGTACTGTTCGATAAATGAAGAATATTGGTCAAAACGGAAAAGAGGTGCCCCGTAGTCAAGTCCATGACTCACATTCATGGTCAATGACTGCACAAGGGCACCTTTTTTTTGTATTCAATCCATTTAATTATTATTCAAAACATCACTAAAGTTACAGTAACATCGGCATCGGTGTAATCCTGTCGCACAACCTGTTCAGCAAATCCCGATCATGGCTTATAATCAGTAACCCCAGATCACGCTGGCGAACCACTTCCATCACGGTATGCCAGATCTGTGCCTGCGTTATTGCATCCAGCATCGTTGTCATTTCATCTGCGATCACATAACGTGTCGATGTACCGAGTGCTCGCGCCACACAGAAACGTTGCAGCTCTCCACCGGATAATTCACCAGGTCTGCGGTCCAACCAAGTCTGCTGAATACCCAATGCTTCGAGCAACTGCTCATCCTGCACAGCCGCCTCCTGGAGTACACGACGCATCCGCCAGCGTGGATTCACAGCTTTCTCCGGGTGCTGGAACACCAGTTGAACCGGACAGACTCCTGTACGAGGGAGTGGTTCTCCATCCAGAAACACTTGCCCTGCCACGGGTTCCGCATATCCTGCAAGGATCCGCCCAAGGCTTGTTTTCCCACAGCCACTCGGCCCCCATAAGCCAACGACTTCGCCTTGTTGTATCTGTATATTCACCTGCTGAAACACCCACGATGTCTGATTATAACGGTAACTTATATCCTGCGCTTCAAGTGACATGGAAACACCTCACTTCTCCGCCCCGCATCTTACGAAGCTGAGGACGTTCTTGGGTACATGCGGCGGTTGCTGCGCTACATCGGGGAGCAAAAGAACATCCTGTCGTGATCTCTTGACCTGCCAACGGCTGTGAGCCTGGAAGTGGCTGAAAACCATTCTGCGGTAACGCATTCCAGAGGGCTTTCGTATAAGGGTGACGCAGGCGTTCTCCAATTCCCGCAAAATCATCCACCTGCGCTGTCTCCACATTGGCACCCGCATAAAAAACAGTGATACGATCGGCTGCCGTCAGGGCAGTTGTGACATCATGGGTAATCCATAAAATGCCTACGCCTTGATCTGCGAGTTCGCGAAATTGCTTCATCGTCTCGGCCAGCACTTCGGGATGAATGCCTGGTGTCGGCTCATCGGCAATGATCAGCTTGGGCTGGCCTGAGGTCGCTGTCGCCATCAATACCCGCCTCGCCATACCTCCGGACAACTCAAACGGGTATTTCCCGCTGGTTCCCCGAGGAAGATGATATCGCTCCGTCAGCTCCTGCTCCGTCTTTTTCACATGGGATCGATTCATGAATCTTCGCTTGCGTCCCACATCCCGGCTTACCGGCTGAACTTGTCTCCCCACCTTCATCAGTGGGTCCAAATAACTGACGGATTGTGGAATCAACATCAGTTCGTCTCCACGCAGTTGAAGCTGCCGCTCCGGGGTCAAAGGCTCGCTATTGTAGCTAATGCTGCCTTCCAACCTGGCATTGGCAGGCAGAATGCCCATGATGGCCTGCGCCAGCACACTTTTACCTGATCCGCTTGCACCTACAACAGCCACAATCTCGCCCTCGTTTATGGAAAGATCCAGATTCTGAATGACATACGTCTGTTCGTGTCCAAACCAGCCGCGAGCGCGCCGAAATGACACCGACACTCCCTCAATATCAAGCAGAGCCATATTCACCGCACCTCCCTTGAATTAACTGTACCCGTCAACGTCTTGAGACTGTTGCCCAATACATCAAACGCACGAACAACCAGCAACAATGACAGTCCCGGGAAAAAGGCGAGCCACCACATGCCAGCAGATAAATATCTCATCGACTCTGACAAAATAATGCCAATGGCCGGTTGTTGCGGGGACAACCCCAGCCCCAGAAACGTAATGGCTGCCTCATGCAGAATCGCATGGGGAAAGATTAGCAGCACGCCCACAAACAGTTGCGGGACCAGATGTGGCAGCATATGCTGCACCGCAATTTGTAACCGCGATTGACCTAACTTATGTGAAATCTGAATGTATTCTGCGGATTTCAGTTGAATCATCTCCGCTCGTACAATCCGGGCCAGATTCGGCCAGTGAGTCAGCGCAATCGCTGCCGCCACTCCTGCCAAACCTCCCCCAAATACAAAGGCCAGCATAACCAGCGATACAAGATGAGGTACACTCAGGAACAGGTCGATAATCCATGAGATTACCCGGTCAGCAGCCTTGCTTGAAGCGGCAGCCAAACCCAATAACATTGCGATTAATCCGCCACCACAAGCAGCAAGTAATCCCACTTGAATGCTGGTTGCCAATCCTTTTAACGTACGCATGAACATATCTCTTCCGAGCCAATCTGTGCCAAATGGATACGCCCAGGTTGGAGCCAGATTCCGATCCATTAATGAGGTTAGGGTAGAACCAGCGGGTAGCAGCCTGCCCGTCAACCACACGAGGACAATCCAGATCATCGCAAGGCTTCCCCAGATTACCGCTCTTTGGCGAGGATTGCGGAAATTTTGGTCTCTGGCACCCGCATAACCTTTTCTTGTTTGACGTGTTGTTCCTGTTCCTTTTCCAGTCTCAGCTTGTAGTAACCCCGGATTAATGTTGAGCCTTACCTCTTGAGTCGCAGTTTTCACTTTTGGTACTTGGGATGTTTCTGTCATCTGCTCAGAGGAGCGTTCAATCGTCTGTTTCATGACATCAACTCCTCCTTCATCCGCGGGTCGATCAAGCGATACAGAATGTCAGCCACCATATTACCTGTAAAAACAAAAATTGCACTGCACATCACAAGTCCAAGCAGCAGTGGAACATCACCGCGCAACCCAGCCTGAACCGTTGCCTGACCCAGCCCAGGATATGAAAATACCTGCTCCGCCAGCACAGCCCCGCCGAACAGTTCACTGAACGAAGCAAACTGCAGCGTGATTGCTGGCAAAACAACATGTCTGAACCCATGTCGACGGAACAGCTGAAATCCACGCTCACCCCGTGCTCTGGCAAACAGAATATAATCTGACTCCAGCACATCCGTAAGCTTTTGACGGGTATGCAAAGCGATGGAAGCTACCCCGGTCAAGCTGAGGGTCAACGCTGGCAGAATCATATGAATAGCCCGATCTCCCCATGTGACCTGATCAGCTGACATTCCTGCGGGTACCCCAAGACCAACTGGAAGCCATCCAAGCCACACCCCAAATACCATCAGCAGCAACAGCGCAATCCAGAATACCGGCGTGGAAGCCAGCGTATAACAATACCAGCAGATCAGGCGATCCAGCTTCGAATCCCGTCTCATGGCAGCAACTACGCCAAGACTGAAGCCAATGATTCCGGATAGTAGCCAGGCTACAGCCATAAGTGCTACAGAATTCATGAACCGTTCCTGGATAATATCCGCTACAGGCTGTCTGTAGATCATTGATGTTCCCAGATCTCCCTGAATCAGCGCTTGTCCCCAAGTGAGCAATCGTTCCATAGGAGATTCATTCAATCCCCAACGTTCTTCGATTAAACTGCGCTGTTCGGCGCTTACCCTGATCACGTCTCCACCAATGTAGGCTTCGATCGGATCAACAGGAGAGAATTGCATTAATATAAAAGACAACACACTGACTCCAACCAATAGAGATACAAGTCGCAACACTTTAAAACCAACAAATCTGGCCCATCCATTCCTGCCCGTCATCCAATCTCTCCCCAATTCAGGCTAAAGCTACCGCTGTGCTTCTTATTTCGTGCTGTTATCCCAGGACCATTCCTCCAGATTGGATGTCACCGGCCAGCCGTGACCATGGGGATGGATCTGCTGCTCGCCAATGTTTAGTCCATTCGTAACCAGATACAGATGATCTATATTTACGAGCCACGCCCAAGGTGCATCCCCCTGATAACTGAAACCTGTTCTTCCATCCCATTCTGCCTTCTGCCAGAACGGCAATGCCTCTTCTTCACTGGTTGCCTGAAGGGCCTTCTCCATCCATGAATCCACGACAGGATTACTGTACAGTCCTACATTGTAATATCCTTCTCCCTTGTGGGTACTGCTATAGAGGTTGTACGTCTCAAGTGGATCATGACTGCCCCAGCCAAATAATACAGCGTTGGAGTATGCCATCTTTTTCGTCTCTTCACGGCTTTTGCCTTCCACATTGATTTTAATTCCCGCCTGGGCAACCATATCCGCAGTAGCTAGCGCCAAAGATTGTCTTGTTAAATCACCTGCAAAATAAAGCAGATTGAACTCGGCCTTCATGCCGTTTTTCTCGACGACACCATCACCATCTGCATCCACCCAGCCACCAGTCGCCAGAATGCGCTTCGCCTCTTCGAGATTGGCATCCGTAAATACAGCTTCTGCGTTGCTCCAAGGCAGATCATCACTGACGGAATAAGCTGGACGACCGTATCCCTCCAATACACCCTCAACCAAAGCCTTACGATCAATCACGACATTCACCGCTTGGCGAACCGCCAGATCGGATGTTACATCATTCCCTGCGGGAAGACCATCGCCCGACTTGGCACCAGCAGGCTGCATGGGGAACATGATGCCCCGGTTATCTACGGTTTTCACGGCCTCTAATGTCATGCCATTCACCTGTTGTTTGCTAAATGCTGCCGGGATCGCAGCGATATCCACCGTACCTGCCTGCGCAGCAGCGTAGGCTGCATCTTCATCCAGATAGAGGAAGGTGAGTTTGTGGAATGCAGACTTGTTACCGTAATATTCTTCATTGGCCTCCACGATGGCCTGTTGTCCTTTGTCCCACTGTACCAGCTTATACGGTCCTGATCCGACCGGATGCTCTGCGTAATCAGTGCCATAGGCGTGTTCAGGCACAATGCCAAGTGTCGTGAGCAGACTGATGAATGTAGACTGCGGGGACTTCAATGTGAATACGACCGTGCTATCGTCTTGTGCCTGCACATCAGCCATATTCGTCAAATCAATCACAGACCCACTCTGGGCAGCTGTTTCAAAAGTAAATTTTACATCCTCTGCCGTAAGCGGCTCACCATCAGAAAATTTCACATCATCCCGAAGTGTAACCGTCCAGGTCAGCCCATCTTCACTAGCTGAGTATGCCGTAGCCAGATCGTTAACCAGTTGTAGCTTGGCATCCCGCTTCAGCAAGGTACTCTGAAAAAGTGGTGACCCATATTGCCCCCATCCGGTTGTCGGATCAAACCCGCCTTCCGGCTCGGTGCCCACAGCCAGCACCAATTCGTCTTTGGTTAAAGTTGTACCTGATTGTCCATTCTCTGCTGACGAAGCTGTTGGCGCTGTGCCCTGTGCACAACCAGATAAACCAATGGAACATACAAGCAGGATGCCTAATCCTGTTCTAACTTCTCGTTTTCCCCATCTCCATGAAAATCTGCCCATTCTGGTCGTTCCCCCTCTAAAGTTGTGCAACATCGATTCATTTCGTGTTACTTTTAACAGAAATTGTAGCACAAAACACAAAACATATGTCAATAAAGTTCACTTCAAAATCCAAATATTTTCATATTTCAGATGAAATACCAGATATACTCTATAATCGAGCGCCTGGGTTGCTCCCATTAAGTCAGGTATTATAACAAATAACAAAAAAACAGACCGTTGGCATCTAACCAAGAGTCTGTTTTAATTAGCTTCGTTATTTTTTTCGAAATGTTACTCTCATTGATCTTAATCTGCAGAGCGATGAGGATGATTGTGAATATGAGCATGAGCCAGTTTATTGAGTTCATCCACATAAGTCACAGACAGCTCCGCATACAATACCCCTTTTTGCACCTGGATCTGTTGATGCAAATGACGCAATCGTCCCAGGTTACCTCGTACGGCTATTACCTCCAGGCATTGGTCATGGTTCAGGTGCACATGCATATTGGAAATGATGTCATGATGCGCCTCGTGCTGCAGCTCCATCAAGCGAATGGGAAGATCACTGATATGGTGATCATAGACCATGACAATGGTGCCAGCCACATCCTGATCAGATTGCAGTGCAGAGGGTTGAAGTAATGTTTTTCGAACAAGATCACGGAAAGCCTCGGATCGGTTTTTGTATCCCTGTTCCTCAATATACTGGTCAAACTGCTCAATCAGAGGTGTAGGAAACGCCACCCCGAAACGGGTCAAATCTTCTTTGTCTGCCATGTTTCTCCTCCTGCGCCCTCATTTGCTTCGAGTGTACCACAGACTTGTCTGCTCATCGACTATACTGTTGCATAAATCGTACTGCCGAATGTATCGCCTGTTGACCAGCTTCACTATCCAGATCAAATTGATAATCATGTCCCAGCTTCACCAATGAGGTCGAGAAAAACAAGGTTTCCACCTCAACATCAAGGCGCTTCAAGACTTGTGCCAGCTCAATCGATTGACTGGTCAACGGGTCATCATTGCCTGAGGTAATAAATGCAGGCGGGTAATCTGGTGTGGCCTGAAGCACGGTCGACATTTCATGCAGACGTGGATAGTCTTCGAAAGTTTTGACTCCCGTATATGACCAGAGAAATGTCCGTATGAGTGGAAATCCTGTATTTGCTACCGTGCTTAGATTGTAAGGACCACAGAATAGAAGAACCCCACGCAACTCTTCCGGCTGGCCGGTTGGTGTTATATTCATCAGTCTCGCGAGGGAAGGGTTTGTCACCACTGCCGCAGTCTGACTTGCAATCTGCGCACCTGCCGAATTGCCTGCGAGAAATATGTTTTCCGGGTCACCGTGATACTCACTGACGTGGTTCTTCACGTAGGTCAAGGCCTGATTCGTCTGGATCACGGGAATGGGATATTTCGTATCCGGTGCGAGCGCATAATTCATACTAACCACAACGTAGCCCTGTTTGGCTAATTGTACGGCATAATCTGCGATATCCTCTTTATCACCCAAGACCCACCCACCACCATGAACCCACAGCACCACAGGCAAAGGTTCCGATGTTACGGAAGGATAATAGATATCCAGCGTACTGTTATTACGCCCTGCATCTGCATAGGGTACATCAACAACACGAGTTATCCCATCTGAGAGCATATTGTCCTTGCTGTTCGTATCTTGATTAGCAATCTCAATAAATGATTTTAATAAAAATACCGTTATTTTGGGTGTCCATTGTGTACCAATCCCGATAAATCCTATGATCAAAATTAGTACCATACTGGGAATCCAGTACCGTTTACGTTTAAAACCTTTTGTCCTCTGACGTTTCGTTTCCAACTTGGACTGCAATAACTTCACCTCGTTCCATCATCATCGAAGCGTCTTTACGTCTAAAGTTGTGTACGTTGCCGAGAGGATCGGGTTTCCTCTTATTTGGGTCTTTTGGAAATTTCCTGTCTGACTTTCACATACGTGGTGGATACTTTTTGCTCCAGTGTATGAATATTTTGTTTTGTGCCTGCCCACTTCTCTGCTGCAGACGCCAATGTGTTCAATGAGCTGAGCACACGTGACGTTTGGCCTTGCTTTGTACTCTGTTTGAACTGTTGTAGGGCGTTGGAATATCGTCCTTTTGCCAAACTTGCCTGTTTTTTAGCCATTTGAATCTGTTTCTTCGCGGAGTCGGCCCCTGCTAGCATGGCTCGTAAACGTTTTATTTCAGCGCTATTCCGTTTACGTGCTTCAGCAAGTTCCTTTTTCTTGATCCGAATGTCTTCTCTGGCAAGCTTCACAACGGGTCTCAACGTCTCTGCCTGAGTGCGGATCGCTGTACTCCATTCCTTATTTTTGATGGCTTTGGCTGCATCCAGCTGCCTATTGACTGAACTGTAGAGGGCGAATAACGGTTCATACCGGGCCTGGGTTTGCTTTACCTTTTCAGCTAGAGCTGTGACCTTCGCATCATCGGTTTGTCTTATTTCTACACGTAATCGCTCCAATTCCGCGGTATTGGCGGCATGAAGTGTCTTTATTTTTTGTTCCCAAGCCTGCTCTTGAGCCTTCCAGTCCCCTACTTTCTCATACGTTTGCTTCAAGGTTAACTTGGTTTGGGTATCAGCTTTGTTCAAAACGGAATCCCAGGCCTTCTGCGCGGTTACACCAAGATCTATGCCCGCCGCCTCGGCTGAAGAAGCAAAATAGATCAGGCCTGCGCTGAACAGAATCACAAGCCCTATGAGCAGGCGTGATCCGAAAATAAGATGAGTCAACGATGGCAATTGACGACGCCGAACGTTACTTTGTTCCATCATGTGACTATGGCTACCTGCTATTGGAGAAGGGAATAGTATGTCACTCGTCTCCATTAAAGCTATATCTTCTGTAGCTATATCTTCGATATGCTGTCGCCCCTTTTTTTCTTCCAATAGGCCGTCATGTTCTATGAAGTTATGTGAGTTTGTTCGTTCCAATAGGGAAGAACAACACTCCATTGCCTCCTGTTCATTTATCGTTTCCTTCCACGTTTCTGTTTGCATGCGTCTCTACACCCTTTCTTCTAAAATATTTAGCAGAATAGCCAATGAAATCAGCGAACGACAAAAAAGCACCCGCAAGTCAGGCATTTGCCTGCTCTTACGGGTGCTTCCCTCATAAGCCGTTCCATATGAGATTCGATTGAACGAGTCGCTCGAACCTTTCCTTTTTCTAATATATTCCATTTACTGTATCTGGTCAAGTCGTACTAGTTTAACTGGTCTAATATCAACCCTTCGATCAACGGGAGAACCCTTCCCGCATTTAATCAACAACGTATACAGCTCAACTTATTGATTGACCAAAATAGCTTTCATTGCCTCGGTCAGATCCTCTTCTTTTAGCATCATGTAGATGTTCTCGCCACGAGTTACATTCAACTTGATCTGATAAATGGTATCTTTCTCTGTTAGATAACCAGACCGTTGACGTTTGAGCAAATCACTAATGATTTCTTTGTTTTTAGTCGCTATCTGTTTGTTACCACTTAGATTTCCATCGATATATTCTGGCTGCGGAGTAGTCCACTGAAGCGAACCCGGACTGTTAATCTCCTGTTTCGCAAACTGAGCGGAGACAATCTCATCTGCCTGGACAAGCAACTGGTCGTATAACTTGTTCTCCTTCAGCCAAGCCAATACCCGATCATAGCTAGGTTTGATCTCATAATTCCACATCTCCCTCGGTTGAAATGGATCTTTCGAAGTAGAGTCCTGATTCATCTCCGCGTAAGCAAACGACTGCCACGGGGAGCGCTGTTCTTCATAGGTCTGATCCAAAATGTCCTGCTTCAACAATGCTTTGAACTCACGGACTTGCTCCGGATTGCTAATATAAACCTTCCGGTATGAACTTATGGCAGAACGAATGCCGAAACTTAACGCATCTTCATCCAGCTTATACGTTTCAAAGGCGACTCTTTTGTAATCCTGGGACTGTTTCAGAGCCTTTAATTCCTGATGGAATTCGGCTTCTGGAATGTAGTATTTACGTTTCATCACTTTGCCGTTATCCAGCTTGTAGTTAATTAATATAGACTCATCATTACGCATACCTGTATTAATCGGATCATCCAGTAAAGGAAGATCGGAATCCACAATTTTTTGATGAAGAGCGATAACTGCCCCCATGTATTCCGGATCATTAGAATAGAGGTGAGCATCGTCCTTTTTCTGATTGACACCGTTACTGTAGGTATAACTCTCCCCACCAAGCTTGATGCTGTTCACCTTGCTCATTTCAGGCACTCGAGCGGCGTATCCATTCCAGTCGGCAATAGGTACGTACAGTATCAGACCAGCGATGATACCATATAGAATCAGCTTGGGTAGCAGCCTGCTGCTCCAGATCAGCCATGTTTTGCGAATAATCATCTCGGCAACGATATAACCTACAATTCCGCCGAGGATATATCCGAAGATTCCCCATCCAGCTGATCCTCTTGGAGCAATCATTGTAAAGTAACCTCCGCCAATCAGAACCAATGTAAACATCAATCCAAAGCGGAATATAGGTTTTATAAGCTTAAACGTAACTGCTTGAGTAGCAGATTCAACCTGTCTCTTCGCATAAAGTACATAGGTTAGAGGAATAAACAGGATTGCAAATATAGCATAGATAATTAACTCCTGACGGATTACAGGGAGGTTACTGATCGAACCCACACGCAGGACAAGTGAGAGTTTCTCCGCATTAAAGCCCACTTCTTCAAAAGCATATCCGAGCAAATAATGCTGGAGATGAAGTGACATAATGAACCACACGACTACAGGTAACAAGACGAGCGCGTACACGGTAAGTCCCTGCAATACAGATTGACCAATACACATGCCGACCGCCACAGTTAGCATGAACATAAACAGTGAGTAGATACTCATGCTCAAGCCCCACATCCAGATTGTACTGCCATCGAACAAAAACGCAGGTTGATCCAGTACCGCCCATACCCAGCCGGTAATCGCAGTTGTAATCCAGATTGGAATCAGGATCATGGCATATCCGGTCAACAGATTAATCGTTAATAGATGTTTACGACGTAACGGCAAACTATGGAACAGATCCGAAGGTGCACCAGATTGAATGTACCGAAAAAGAAAGATTCCAGCCGCTACGGGCAGTGTGATAGCGAACAAAATCTGCACTTCACCATTGGCCTGAAACAAACTTGTAATCTGCTGTGGCACATCTCTGTACTCGGTAGCAATATATAAAGGTAACGAGAACAACAATGTGATGAGAAATAAAATGCCTATCCATCCATGCTGTCTGAAATTTTGGATCAGGATGCCCCGGTTACAGAACAATCGGTTGAATATCATACCCTGCGTCCTCCATTTCGTAAATAAAGATTTCTTCGAGCGTCAAAGGCAGTACATCCAGCAGATACGGGTCATGTATACGGAATTGATCGGTTACCTGTTGTCGGTTGCCTTTGACAATGTACAGGGATACACTTCCCCGTTTCTCTTCATGCAAAATATCAATCTGCTCATCCATGGCTTTCGCATGGTCCGGGTGGCGGAAAGCGACCTGGATTTTATGCGTATCGGCCTTCAGATCATCGAGATCCTTCTCTACAATAATTCGGCCTTTGTGCATAATCGCCACATGGTCACACAGATCTTCGATCTCACGCAAGTTGTGCGACGAGATGACAATGGTTACCTGACGCTCAGCTGCTTCCTGGAACAGCAAGTTTTTGATCTGCTGGCGCATGACCGGGTCAAGGCCGTCGATCGGTTCATCCATCAGCAGCACTTCAGGCATACAGCTAAGTCCCAGCCATACGGCTGCCTGACGGCGCATGCCTTTGGACATGCGATGCAGCTTGCGTTTTACATCCAGTTTGAACACCGTCGCCAGTTGCTTGAACCGCTCCTCATTCCAGCGTGGATATACGGAACGATAAAATGCAGCCATCTGGGTTATTGAAGATTGCGGGAAAAAGTAGGGCGAATCGGCCATAAAAATCGTGCGGCCTTTGAGATCCATATTTTCATAAATCTCATTATCTTCGATACGAACTGTCCCGCTATCCTGACGATAAATGCCAGCCATCATTTTGAGCAGCGATGTCTTGCCTGCCCCGTTGGAACCGAGCAAACCATAGATCGACCCCTTATGTATGTGCATCGTTACGCCATCCACTGCCTTTTCCTGTTCAAACGCTTTGACGACTTGATTCAGCTCAATCATGAGGCTCCTCCTTCTCTATACGGGCCATAGCTTCCTCAAACAAAAGTGTCATATCCGCTTTGGTCAAACCGGAATACGAAGCTTCTGCAATCAACTTCACCAGAGACTCTCTGATCTCATCCTTCATGGCTTCATTTGGATGTTCCACTGACGATGATACGAAGCTCCCTTTTCCCTGCAAAGAATAGATATAACCTTCACGTTCAAGCTCGCGATACGCTTTCTGAATCGTATTTGGATTCACAGTCAGCTGCGTGGATAACGCACGAACGGAAGGCAGCTGCTCATTGGGCTTTAGAATACCGTATACGATCATTTCTTTGACTTTGTCCACAAGTTGCTCGTAGATCGCCTTACGGCTGCGTACATCTAATTCGAACATCCCGCACCTCCTTTCTGTAAATGTGTGAAATAACCTATGGATTTAAATGACTGTATCTGAGGTGTATTAACTGTACTACTATTATTAATACAGTAAAATCAGAATGTCAACCGTTGACTTTGACTTCTTGTTTTATTCGGAGTACGGTAAGAAGGATAGTACATATGGTATATTTGACATATTGTTTTAGTCTGGAGAGCAGGTCATTTGGGCTTAGGATGGGGTATGATCAAGGTGTCATTCACATGAGGGTAGGTGACACAGGCTTATTGAAGCGATATGACTACCTGAAGTGATATGTCTACTTGGAGCGTTACGGTTACTTGAGGTGATATGCCTACTCGAAGCGTTACGGTTACTTGAGGTGATATGCCTACTCGAAGCGTTACGGTTACTTGAGGTGATATGCCTACCCGAAACCTTGCTTGACCGCTTTTGACAGAATTACATGCAGAGGTTGTTCAGGTCTTTCCCCTTCCGTTATGATGGAGATGAGATATTGTTCAACAATCACTGTATCTTTGTTAATTTTTTTGTGCGCGTTTAATCTGATTGATTGCCTTGTTGGTAAAGAATCTGAAGGTCGATATATGATTTACGTTGAGTGGGTCGGGGCAATCTTCAGCCTTTTTACTCGTTTATCTGTTCGTTTGGAGCGCCAACTCGTGCTGTCCGCATTGAGCATACATATTGTAGATATGTCTTTCAAAGGGTGGACACGGACAGGAGAAAGCACTCCGGAATTGATATTCTACATATAGATCATTTTAATTTTTTTATCTGAAAACATCTATATGTAGTGTTTCATTTGCTTGGGTCGATATAGTACCTTTTTAGAAAAAGTGTCCACTCTTTGAAAGACAAAATTAAGATAAATGTCCTTTTCAAGAGGACAATATGTTCTCGAAATTAATTTATATAAGTGAACTATACAATTACACGGAAATATAGAAGTAAGTCATAACCCTAAGAAGTGTAGCTACAAGCTTGCTGTATGAAAGATACTATGGAGGCAGAGGCTACGCTTCTAATACCTCACAAGGAGAATCGGCGATGAATGAACATAGGCAGGATGAAGAGCAGAAAAATGAACCAAACGCATCACACGAAAATAGCGGACACCACGGGGATTTAACTGGGGAAATAAACACTTCAGATATAAGTCCAATCCAAGAGAATTCATCACAACGTGTGTTAATTGTAACCGCGGTTGATGCGGAGAAAGATGCAGTCCTCCGCGGCTTGGGAGATGCGGCCGCAGAACGTTTTGACGTCATTGCTGCGGGCGTTGGCCCAGCCTCGGCCGCAGCTGGAACAGCCGCTACATTGGCATATGCCGTAGCGGCTGCGAGCACAAGGGCGTTGGCGCAGAGTTCTACTACGCCAAGCCCATCGGATGTAGCACAGACATCTGCCACATCTTCAAGGCCGGGGCTCCTTGCCGGGACCGGCTCTTCACCAGCCTACATGCTGGTGATCAGTGCCGGCATCGGCGGCGGGTTCCCCGGCCGGGCGGACGTCGGCTCCCTCGTGGTAGCCGACGCCATGGTTGCCGCCGATCTGGGCTCGCAGACGCCAGACGGCTTCCTTCGTGTGGACGAGCTCGGATTCGGCTCGTCCATTGTGGCGGCGGACGCGGAGCTTGCCGCTCGCCTGCGCCATGAGCTGCAGCGGGCCGGGCTCGCTGTCAGCGGAGGCACTGCGGTCACCGTGTCCACGGCGACCGGAACAGCGGAGACGGCCGCGGAGCTATTGCGCCGTGTGCCGGATGCCGCCGCCGAAGGCATGGAAGGCTTCGGCGTGGCAACAGCTGCCCAGCAGTTCGGCGTGCCAGCACTCGAACTGCGGGCCATATCCAACGCGGTCGGTCCACGCGACCGCGACGCTTGGCGCATCAAGGATGCCCTCGATGCGCTCCAGGCTGCAAGTTCCATTTTACGGGAGGTTATTACATCATGAAAATTGCATTTTCCCCTTGTCCAAATGATACATTTATCTTTCACGCATGGGTGCACGGGTTGATCCCGGGCGCACCTGAGCTGGATGTCCGTTATGCGGATATTGATATTACCAATGGTCTGGCGGCTAATCCGGATGGACCCGACACACCTGAAGTGATGAAAATATCTTATGCAGCACTGCCATACGTGTTATCTGACTATGCTCTGCTTCCTGCTGGAGGCGCACTTGGCAGAGGATGTGGTCCTTTGGTTCTGACCGCAAATGGCACGACCGATCCTGGCTATCTGTCTGGACGACGGGTTGCTGTACCAAGTGAACGCTCGACAGCATATCTGTTATTCCGTCTGTGGGCAGCGCAAAATGTTCCTGGCGGTGTAGGCGAGATTGTTGTCATGCCATTCGACCAGATCATGCCTGCTGTGCGGGACGGCAAGATTGATGCCGGACTTGTCATCCATGAAGCACGTTTCACGTACCAGAACTATGATCTCAAACTGATGACAGATCTTGGTAACTGGTGGGAAAGCGACACAGGCCTTCCGATCCCGCTTGGAGCGATCATCGCACGTCGCAACATGGATGCTCATGCCCTCGCCGGATGGGCACGCGCCTCCGTTGAATATGCATGGGCGCACCCGGATGAGTCGAGAGCATACGTGATGGAACATGCCCAGGAAATGGACCCTGACGTAGCTGCACAGCATATTGGCCTGTACGTTAATGAATTCAGCGCCAACCTGGGTGATGATGGGTATGGTGCGATTACTGCACTGCTTGGGCGTGCGATGAAAGAAGGACTCGTTCCCGAGTTCGACCTTGATCTGTTGCGAATCTAATATTTGATTATTGTTTGCTATATCCGATTCGTTAGAAATTGGTGAGTGCGTATTTTCGGCGAATAGCGTGTGTTTGATTCGTTAGAGTTCTGCATATGGTGCTTTCAAACTGGTAAACAATAGTTACAACAACCCAGCTTCCAATTAGTTTGCACCATAAAAAGGGCTGTCCCCTACCGTCATATTCTTGACGATGGGACGGCCCTTTATTGAATATTTCAGATTCATATCCATAATTCATTTTCATCTGCTGCAACCGCAGCCAAACGAATCCAACCATCACCTACGATTCCGCCACAACCGTTCGGATCATGATCCGCAGCGCATCCAGCATCATGGGAATAGGCAGCGAAGGGACGGAAGGCTGCAGCACAGCCATCTCTGTTGAAGCGGGAAAGTGTACAAATCCTGCACAGATTGGAAGTTGCCCTATACAAATGTAATCCAGCACGCTGTACATCGTGTTGTTGCAGATATATGTGCCTGCTGTATTGGACACGGCAGCGGGAATACCTGCTGCCGACATGTCATTCACCATGGCACGTATGGGCAAGGTGGAGAACAAACCGTCTGGGCTACCCTTTACAATGGGTTCGTCCACCGGACGTTGTCCCTGGTTATCCGCGTAGGAGCCCGGCGGGATGTCTTTGACATTCACGGCAATCCGCTCCGGTGTGATGCATGTTCTGCCCTTGGCCAGCCCACAGGCGATGACAACATCGGGCCCATAGGCTTCCATCTCTGCGATGAGCAGGTCTGCACATTCATCGAAGTGCACGGGCAACAGTACTGTTTTTAGCTCAGCCCCCTCCACCACTTCGTTCGCAAGAGCTTCCAATAACGTTCCCGTCGGATTCACTGTATCTCCGCCAAAAGGTTCAAACCCGGATATCAGAATCTTCACCATCACACGTCAGCTCCTGTCTGTTACTCCGATTTGTAACGCAATCCCCACTGACCCCGAATCGTGTCCATCAGCTTCATGATTTCCAGGGATTCGTCCAGTTTGATGGTATTACTCTCCATGCGGCCTTCCAAGATACAACGTCCCGCTTCTTCTGCCTCAAAAGCATAACCAATACACGTTCGATCATCCGTGAACTTCTCCGGCTCGTCTTGACCATTCACATGCAGATAGGCTTCTTTGCCCGCCAGGAATAAAGGCAGACGAATCTTGCCTTCCGTACCATAAATGACCGCTTCATTGCTGAGGTTCAGACGAATGGCAGCACTCAGTGAGGCAGAACGTCCCTCGGAATAAGACAACAACACCGAAAACTGCTCGTCCACACCCGTCTCACCGATATTGGCCGCACTCCATACATGCTGCGGCTGTTCGCCAAAGATCATTGAAGCAAAGGAGATCGGGTACACCCCTGCATCCAGCAACGCTCCCCCACCCAGATCCGGATTAAGTAACCTTCCTTCCGGCTCCCAGCCGATACGGAATCCAAAGTCTGCCTGGAGCAAACGCACTTCACCGATTCGTCCTTCTTCAATCCATGCTCTGGCTTGAGCAATCGGGGGCAAAAAGCGTGTCCACATCCCTTCCATCAGAAAAAGATTGCGCTCCCGTGCCGTCTCCACCAGTTGCTCCAACTGACGTGCATTCATCGTAAACGGCTTTTCACAGAGCACCGCCTTGCCTGCCTCCAGACAAGCCATCACATTCTCCTTATGCACAGGATGAGGTGTTGCCACATAGATAATATCTACCTCAGGGTCTTGCAGCATCTCATCATACGAGCTATAAGCGCGTGCAAAACCATATTCAGCTGCAAACTTCTCCGCGCTTCCTGCTGTCCGCGAACCTACCGCTGCTTTCACTGCGTTACCGGCATGCTCCAAATCCTTTGCGAACTGGGATGCAATCCATCCCGTACCCATAATGCCCCAACGTACTTTGTCCCGTCCCACTACTTCTGTCATATTAAAGCCTCCCTACTGCAATTTCGGTTGAAAAGGTTCATGATTCAGATCAGGCCAACATGGTATCCCCTTTATTTTACCAAAAAGAAACGCCTGCGTCAGAAAACGTTTTCTATGTTGTCGGTTCATTAGACTTCCACCTCATCAGCACCTCGAACATATCTGTGTACATTTCAATTCTCCAGTAGATTTGCTAAGATTATCAGCAGACCAGGGCCAAGAGGTCTTGTTCCGTGCATGCTTGTAACAAGCAGTAATCCGGTTAAATCAGCCATCACACCTGATCAACCACATCCGATCCCTGTCTTACAGGTATATAAAAATATCCAATCATCACCTAATAACTGTTCAAAAGAGAGGAGGTCGCATATCACCATGACTACCATCCCAGGTAACGCCCACAGCGGCATAAATCCACACCTGTTGCATCAGCAGACAGGTCCCACATCACAAAAGGAATCCTCAACCCGTGCAGACCTGGATGCATTCCTGAATGATATTCTGATCGAATTCCGACAGGCAGAACAGATCATAAACCGCGGGAACTGGCGCTGGTCCACAACTGAGCTTGCTCATCATACCTTCATATATATGCATAAATTCACGGGCACACTGATCATGAATGAGACCGAATCCCATGTGGCTCGCAAATCAGCTTGTCTGTGCACACCCGGCACTTCAATTGAACTGATCGGAGATGAAGACCATGATATTGAACTGTATATCATTCACTTCGATCAGTATCGGGCTACAGAGAAGACAAAAGCCAGACGCATCTACGAACGTGAGCTCAGTTCACCTGTTACAGGGTGGATTCAGGGCCCATTTTACGGTATACAGCGCATTGCCGTGCAGCTTACACAACTTAACAACGAAAATTCGCAAAAAGACTTAAAAGCACAGCTCTTCCTGACAGAACTGTTACATATGCTCTGGCCTCAAGAAAACCAGACTGACGTAGTGGCTGGACAGGATGAACCCGAACAGTGGCTCAGGTCCACCCTGCAATACATGCGCGAAAACTACATGCATGAGATCAAGCTGGAAAAACTGGCCGAACTGGCTGACATGCATCCCTCTTATTACTCTCAGCTATTCAAGAGCCGCATGCAGAAGAATCCGATTGAATATATCACTCATCTGCGTATGAACCGGGCCAAGGAATTGCTGCTCACTTCCGATCTGCGTATCCGTGATGTGGCTCGTGAAGTGGGTTACCGTGACGAATTCTATTTCAGCCGGCGTTTCCGGAACCATGCTGGCTATGCTCCCACTTCTTATGCGAAGCAGGTCCACCGGAACATCGTGTCGCTCTCCTATCCATACACGGACCATCTGATGACACTTGGCGTCACGCCATGCGCTGCTCAGATTCAGGGCCATCTGCCTCATATGCCCAAATCGCTGAAGCTGCCCTTCCACGCCTACGAGCCTTGGGAACAGGGACGTCAGGCTTTCCTGGATGTGAATCCCGAATTGATTCTGACCAAGGACAATGCCACTGGTAAAGCCATGGAGCATATTGGCGATGTCGCTCCTATCATCACCATTCCCTGGAACCAGACAGACGTCTTCGGTCATCTGCATCAGATTGCCTCCGTTGTGGATCGTACCCAAGCCGCAACAGATTGGCTGGATCGACATGAGCGCAAAGCGGAGCGTGCACGCAAAAAAATGAAGGAACTCGTTGGAGATATTACCGTTGCTGTTGGCACGTTAACGCCTAAAGGTCCACGGATGTATAGCCATCGCAACTTCGGACATGTCTTCTATCGCAGTCTGCAATTGGCCGCTCCTCAGCGAATTCAGCGCGAACTGGCTGACAAACCTCCGGGCATCGGATTCAACTGGCTGCCCTTCACACCAGGAGAATGGGACGGACTGGAGGCAGACGTGTTGGTACTGGCGATTAATTCCATGCATGAAAAGGCAACACTGTTGAAAGAGATGGCTTCGAATCCACTATGGAACAGCCATCCTGCGGTAAAAAACGGACGTGTACATCTCATCGACTGGAACTCATGGGTCGTATATGCTCCATATTCCATCAACATCCAGCTGGATGAAGCGCTCTCTATGTTGACGAACAAACCTTCACTTTTGTAATCTAAAAAATGTCCATCTCCCAAATCTTAATTTATGCCATGTACGGGCCTGAATTAAGATTCTATAATGATGACTAATTGATAATGATAATCAATAACAATGAAATGCGTTGTTGGTACCAAAGGAGTGACCCGTATTCAACATCCGGGACTGCCACATCGTCCGTCTAATTCAAAAAAATCTCCAGTGACCGTTGGGCTGACGTTTTTGTCTGCCATAGCCATACTGCTGCTAAGTATGTTTGTCGCCATCTCGCTAGGTGCCAAAGGGCTAACGCTGGAAACTGTATGGGCTGCCATATTTCAGTACAACCCGGCTTTGACACCACATCAGATTATTCATGAGCTGCGGCTGCCTCGTGTCCTTGCCGCGGTTATGATTGGCGCTGCCTTTGCCGTTGCAGGAGCTTTAATGCAAGGCATTACGCGCAATCCGCTGGCAGACACCGGCATTCTGGGCATCAATGCTGGAGCCACTTTTGTCGTAGCCTTGAGCTTTGCCTTTTGGCCGGGACTATCATACGGCTGGATCTTGGTTTTGTCATTCGTGGGGGCTGTTCTGGGCACACTGCTTATCTTCCTGCTTGGAATGGCAGCACCTGGTGGTCTGAATTCCATCAGACTGACTGTTGCCGGAGCCGTTATTGCAGCCATGTTAACCTCGCTCAGCACAGGCGTTGCCATTTATTTTGACCTGAGTCAGGATCTGGCCTTCTGGTATGCGGGAGGTTTTGGCGGAATCGAATGGCGGCATCTGAAGCTGATTCTTCCCGTGCTGCTCGTGACACTGGTACTGATTATGCCACTCGCCCGGCGTGTATCGCTTATGTCACTCGGTGAAGAAGTGGCGATTAATCTCGGGATCAACCTGCGCTTGACGAGGTTTCTCGCCCTCGCAGCGGTTGTTGTGCTGGCTGGTGTGTCCGTGTCAGCAGTAGGCTCGATTGGATTTGTCGGACTCGTCATCCCTCATATCTCCCGCAAACTGGTGGGTGTGGATTATCGACTCATCATTCCGATGTCTTCTCTGCTTGGAGCGATATTACTGGTGCTCGCCGATCTGGGCTCACGCATCGTGAACCCGCCCGAGGAACTCGCGGTAGGCATCATGGTCGCTTTTGTCGGTGTACCATTCTTCCTCTATCTGGCCCGTAAAGAAAGGAGGGCCTTGTAGCGATGAATTTTAATACACCTTCACGATCACGAGGTAAACGTTCGTTAGTCGTCAGTATCACACTGCTCTGCATTGCCATTGCCGTTATTGTGATCAGCCTGAACACGGGAACCATTCGTCTCTCCCCAGCGGCTGTGTTACAGACTTTGCTTGGTCATGGCAGTTCGGATGATCAGATTGTACTGTTTGATTACCGCCTGCCTCGCATCCTGGTCACTGTACTGGCCGGAGCGGGACTTGGTATTGCCGGAGCGGCCTTGCAAGGGATCACCCGCAATCCACTGGCGGACCCGGGTATTCTGGGATTACATGCTGGGGCAGCGTTTGGACTCATGGTGTTTGTTAGCCTGTCCTTTACAATGGACGGCTCTGTAGCCTTATTCATTCCGTTATTTGCTTTTGCAGGCAGTGTGGCTGCCGCCCTGATCATCATGCTGTTATCTTATGATCGGCACAACGGCGTATCTCCCATTAAGCTGATTCTGGTGGGAATCGCGGTAGCCGCCGGGTTCCATGCGTTGACACTCTACCTATCCCTGCGTTTGGATGAAGACACCTATTCATTTGCCGCTCGCTGGTTGGCAGGTAGCGTCTGGGGTCGGGATTGGATTCATGTGCAAGCACTGCTTCCTTGGGTGGTGTTATGTATCTCGTACATTTGGAGTCGATCCAAAACGCTTGATGCCTTCAATCTTGGAGATGCTGCCGCAACCAGTATCGGGACGCCTGTCCGATCCCAGCGTGTGATTTTGCTGCTCTGCGCCGTGGCTTTGTCTGCCGTCAGTGTATCGATGGCTGGTGGGATCGGCTTTATCGGTCTGGCGGCACCACATCTGGCTCGCAGACTTGTCGGTCCGATGCATCGGTATCTGATCCCTGCTGCCGGGCTCATCGGCATGGTTATTCTGGTGAGCGCTGATACGATCGGGCGAACGATCTTTCAGCCTAACGCCATTCCGGCAGGTGTAGTGGTTGCCGCGATTGGTGCACCTTACTTTTTGTACCTTTTGGTACGAAGCAAGTGATCTTTTTTTCACAAAAACAATAATTACATCCAAGAGATGTTCAAGGAGAATGTGACTACCCATGTTAAAGAAAAATCTTATGCTTGTCATGAGTATCTGTCTGGTGCTTGTGCTCGCTGCCTGTGGAACGGCCAACAATTCATCATCTGCTTCAGGCGGTTCATCTACGGATACTTCAACCAACAATCAAGACAACAGTGCAAGTTCGGGAGAGCAACGTATTGCCTCCATGTCAATCCACTTGACCAATGATCTGCTGTCTCTCGGTATTACTCCGGTTGGTTCCGTTATTGGCGGCGAAGCCAAAGGTTTCCTGTCCCATGTTGCTGATCGCCTTCAAAATACAACGCCACTTGGTCCGGTTAAAGACCCGGATATGGAAGCTTTGCTTGCCCTGAAACCCGATGTAATCTATCTGGACGAGGAATTCTCCGGTGGTGATATTGCCAAGTTCGAGAAAATTGCTCCAGTGCATGTCTTCAACCTCGATGACGGTACATGGCGCGACCACCTGAAGGAGATTGGCAAACTCGTGAATCGCGAGAAGGAAGCCGAGCAATACATTCAGGACTACGCGACCGAAACGGAAGAAGTGAAATCTCTGATTCACAACACGATTGGTGATGGTACCGTAATGGCGATTCGTGTTACTGCCAAAGAATTACGTGTGTTCAGTACACGCCGTCCCATGGGTCCCATTTTGTATGATGATCTCGGTCTGACGCCTGCCAAAGGAATTACGGATATGGATTCAACGAAACCGTATCAAGTCGTCTCTCGTGAAATCTTGCCGGACTATGATGCAGATGCAATCTTTGTGGTTGTGAATTCGGATGATGAAGCCCAAACCATGTTTAAGGAGCTGCAAAACAATCCGATCTGGCAAGGTCTAAAAGCAGTCAAAGCTGGCCATGTCTACCCGATTGGGGCACAACCTTGGCTCGATTACTCATCGATCGGTAATAAAATGGCCATGGATGAAGCCAAAGAAATGTTCTCCAAAAAATAATCAAAAAAACCTCACTTTGAAATCGGAACAACGTTGGTATGAATCATACTAACGCTCATTCCGGTCAAAGCTGAGGTTTTTTGTTTTGGATCTGTCAGCAAGCTGCAATCTATCCTTTTCCACCCTGCGCGCTCACACTGTACAGACAATAATCTCAACATCCGTATCGGCAAAGGTTGCCTGGATAATTGGACGGACCTTCTCCCATTTCAGTCTGTCCAACCCACATCCTATTCGGGGCATCGCCAATTTCGTAATCCCTTCCATCACACATACGTCCCGCATGGATTCTACCGCATTCGTCAACGATTGGTACGTCGGCTTATTGGAGAACTTTGCCTTGGTGACCAGATTCAGCGTCCGTCCCACCGGATAACATCGTCCAATCTCAAGCGGCTCTTGTTTGGCCTGTTCTTGAAGATTCTCCAAACCGAATCGCTCCCGGAACTCTACCGCAATGCCCTTGCCCATCCTTGCATCGGCTGATATGCAGTGCGCAAGCGAATAATCATCTGCCAGATCAAATAAATCCTGTTGTCTCTCATGAAACTGCATGCCATCTCTCTCCTTTATCATATTTACACTGACACTACGCTGACAGAACAACCTTCCAATCGCTGTTATCCCCAGATTTTTCGATTCCCTTTTTCTATAAGGACAAATCCGGGGATAGTGTATGCTTCCGATGTAGCTTTCTGAAAGAAAGCTTTTGGGCGAACGCTTTGCTTTTTCAGGTTTTTTCTGTTCTCTCCGTTATCGTGCGAATGATTAGTTCAACATATTGAGATCCTTATTTTTTAATTAAGCCTCTGCCAAAATACGTTGAAATGCCTTCAAAGTTCTCTGACCTGCTGATCGATCATATACGGCAAATACAATGCGTTCAAAGGCGTCCTTATAAGCCTCTCCCACTAACACATCATGAAAATACTTCGCCACTACTGCTGGTTCATTTCGAAATACGCCGCAACCGTACGCACCCAGAACAATCGTGCGGTGGCCATTCGTAACAGCCACGTCCAGAATATAACGGATGCGTTCCTTCATCACCGACTCAATCTGTAAATCATCCGCTTCTCCACGCTCTTTCACCACACCCGCATTCACCGCTGGCGCAGTAATGAATGAGGATACATAATATTTGTCCAGCAGCCTGTCTTCATCATCACGAATCACCGGAACATCCGGTGAATAGATCATATAATCCGAATATAGACCCGATCGCTGTTTGCGATTGTACTCGTACATTTCATCCATTTGAGCGATGCACGGGTATAGCCCTGTCGCTCGGGCCAGACACTCTTCCTGTGCCTGACTTCCGCCAAGGAAGCCACCGCCCGGATTTTTCGCTGATGCAAAGTTTAGACAGACCACATCTTCTCTTCCTTCAGCTGCGGTCAAACGTAAAGCCGCTCCAAGTGTAGTCTCACCCGTAACTTCAATGCGACCTAATGCAGCTTCAACTTCAGATGAAGGGGCAACGGGTTGAATTCCAACGTGAGCTTCTGTACGACGCTTTTCTCTGAGCGCGGACAATGCTGCTGGATGGTATAACACCGAATTTCGGATGGCTTGCTGCACATCGGTACCGATCCCAACCTTGCGATCATACCCATTTACGTAATGCCCTTCATCCAAAATAGCCAACGTCTGCTGTGCGATATTAGCCCGCATGGAACGTGAATTGGAGCCGGCATTCCCCGTTGATCTACCGAGTTTATTATTGTTGTTATAACGCCCACTGCTATTTTTGTTATTGCTATTTTTGTTATTGCTATTGTTCTTATCCTGTTGTTGATCACTCATCTGAATCACTTCCTAAATTTTCTCTTAGCCGGGTCAGAATCTCACCCAGCCAGTTGGTCCCCCGCCATGTTCTTCGATTGCGAATGCGCGGGTCTTCCTCCGCCAGTCCCACACCCCAGATGCGATCATCGGGACTTGCTTCCACAAGGGTCGTTCCACGAGTGGCGCGCAGCGCGGTCAGCAGTTCTTCGTTTTGTGAAAATTTGGCCAGGTTCCCCTCGTAGACAATGCGCTTGCATTCCGCTTCCCATACCGTCTGGTCGAAACCTGCGACCTGTCTGCCCAGCTTTTTTTGCACCGAAGCAGAGCTTGCCTTCAGAATCTTATCCGCTATGATCTGATCGCCAAACAACAGCGCTTTTTGGTGCATCATGTATTGCTCCGCACTCGTGTAGTGAACCCCGTTCACGGTAAAATCCGCCGGGTGCCACTGTGAGAACGGCGATGCAGTCCGCCAGAAAAACGTAAACTTTTCCATTCATATCCCCTCTTTACTTGATCCTCATGTATGCAATCATCCCGCAAACGTCTTGAATGACTTCATTCGATTTCAGTGATGCATACCATCTTCTATATGTTTTGCCTCTCTGGATTCAATCTGTATAAACGTGATGGTCGATGACCGGCACTGCTCGCATACTCTCCTGTCTCAATAACCCAATCGGCGATTTTGCGCCGGAAAGCGGCCGCCAGCAGTTTTTTGCCACTGATGATCTCATGTACTTTCTGAAGTGCAGTCAGTGTGAACGTCTCCGGCATCAGATTGAATGCAATATCCGTGTATTCGATCTTGGATCGCAGACGTTCAAGCGCATAATGAATGATTTTGGCATGATCAAATGCAATCCCCTGAACCTCACCCAACGTCACATGATGGCTCCGCACCTTTCCTTCTATCGTTTCTTTTGTCTCAACAATGGCCGACAACTCTTCTGTTCCATTGGTCAAAATCAACTGCAATCTGCGTTCTGTCACACGTCCACGCTCATGGATATGGCGCTTCTCTTCCAGAAGACGCTGCTCTACCCGAAACCAACTGGCCTCACTGGCATCATCGCCAGCCTGAAGCTCCAGCTCGCTGCTATCGACCAGCGCCATATAGGAACAGCTGATAACCCGTGTACGCGGATCTCGCTCCACATCTCCCCAGGTGTACAGTTGCTCCAGATAAATATCATCCAGCCCCGTCTCCGTCAGCAATTCCCGCCGAGCAGCATCTTCCAATGATTCCTGCATGGAGACAAACCCGCCTGGTAACGCCCACTGTCCCAGATAGGGATGGCCACCCCGCCGAATCAGCAGCAACTGGAGTTCGGGTTCCGCGAGCTTGCGATAATTCTCCTGAGCTTCACTGCGAATTGTAAATACCAACATGTCCACGGTGACGGAAGGACGTTCGTAATCGCCAGCATCATAGCTGTCCAAAAACTGTTCTTCACTGATATGTGCCTGATCCTGATGCTCCCGGTAATCAGGTGCTTTTCCTCCAGAGGAACCTTCGTAAGTCATCCTATACAAACCCCATTCTGTTATTAACGTTTTGTTATTAACATTTAGATAATATCAATTTATCATATCATTTTATCTCAGGTCAATATTTCCAGTCCAAAATAAATGATCTGTATTCACTTGACGGTATGTCAAATCAAACTTAAAATTTAGTTAGTCAACTAACTAAATGTGCGTGTTCAAAAAGTCCAGTTTTCAGTACCGAGAAGATGGAATGAAGGTAGAAATGGAGTAGCGGAGCGTAGGCAAACTACGTGAGCAACGGACATTTCGGCTGAATTTTATATTCGATGCTGATGATGCCGCTAGGCATCATTCGTAATCAAAAGTGGACTTTTTGAACTACCTCTAAAAAGATATGAATGGAGCGGATGATATGAACCCAGTCCAAAACGATCGGTTAATGGGACAGCTATCCGAGCTCGTGAAACTGAAACGCTACAAGGTTCATGAGAAACTTGTGAATCATCCCGAGTTATACCCGGGGCAGCCCCCTTTGTTGTTCCAGCTCGAACGGGAAGATGGCCAATCCCAGAAAAATCTGGCCGAACAACTTCAGCGCAGTCCCGCCACGGTAACCGTTATGCTCAAGCGCATGGAATCATCCGGTTATGTGAGACGTGAAGCAGACCCGAAGGATCTGCGCAGTCTGCGGGTATACCTGACGGATCAGGGACGCTCCGTGCTGCAAGAATTGAGAGAAGTGATTCAGGAGTTGGAACAGCAAGCCCAGAAAGGTTTTACACCGGAAGAATCCCGTATTATGTCTCTACTTGCACAACGTATGCTCCAAAACCTGCGCGAAGCGTGAGGTAATACAAACGTGATTGAAACAGGATGAAATGGATTCCATTTACGCATTAAAAATTGAGGTGATTTCCTAATTGTGGACGTTAAAACGATTCTTGACCCCGTATAAATCGGCGGCGATCATCGCCCCGCTGCTCATGGTACTTGAGGTTGCCATGGACCTGCTCCAGCCCAAGCTGATGTCCAGCATCGTGGATGATGGTGTACTTGCAGGGAACCTGCCCCATATCGTGACTACAGGTCTGATCATGCTACTTGTTGCGTTAATCGGCTGGGTTGGCGGCGCAGGCTGTACACTCTATTCAAGCAAAGCTGCCGTGGGATACGGCACGGATCTGCGTCAGGAACTGTTTGACCATATTCAGACCTTCTCTTTCCGCAATCTGGATACGTTTCAGGAAGGATCTCTGATCACGCGTCTGACCAGTGACATTACCCAGATGCAAACTTTTGTGCAGATGCTGCTGCGGATGTTCATCCGTTCGCCGATGCTGATCATCGGTAGTATCATCATGGCGTTTACGATCAGTGTGAAACTGGCTTTGATTCTTATTGCCACCGTGCCGATACTGTTTATTATTTTATTTATTCTGATAAAAGCATCCTATCCGCTGTTCGCCAGTGTGCAGAGCAAGCTTGATCAGGTCAACGCTGTGCTCCAGGAGAATCTTGCTGGCATTCGTGTCGTCAAGGCATTTGCACGTGCACGTCTGGAGAAAAAGCGGTTCAAGCAATCCAACGAAGATTATACTACAACCGCCGTCAAAGCTTGGCGTATTGTCACGCTGAATGCACCCGTTCTCAGCTTGATGCTGAACGCTACCATTGTAGCGGTGCTGTGGTTCGGAGGTTTCCAGGTAGTCGGAGGCGATATTGCTGCCGGAGATCTGATTGCTTTTATCAACTATGTCACGGTTGTACTCTCGTCCCTCACGTCAATCGGCATGATGATGATGAGTTTCTCCCGCGCCAAGGTATCTGCTTCACGGATCAACGAAGTGTTACATTCACAGCCGGATATTCAATCGGGAACCGATAATTCCGGGAAAATACAGTCACTGTCTTCTATCCGTGATCAGAACTCATACCGATCGTCCCCCCTTCCCTCGCACACAGGCGGTCAAGTGGAGTTCAGAGACGTATCTTTCCGTTATGACGGAGACCATGCACTTACCAGCATTAACCTGGTAGCTCGTCCGGGTGAGAAAGTGGCTCTGATCGGTTCAACAGGTTCAGGCAAAACCTCGCTGGTGCAGCTAATTCCCCGACTGTATGATGCTTCGCAAGGTGAAGTGCTCGTAAATGGAGTGAACGTTCGTCACTGGGATCTTCAGGATCTTCGCAGCCGTGTGTCCATTGTGCTCCAGGAATCCATTCTGTTCAGCGGCAGCATCCGGGATAACATATGCTTCGGCCGGCCCGGTGCAACGGATGCTGAATTGCGTGCTGCGGCACGGGCTGCGGCTGCGGATGATTTTATTATGAAACTGAAAGACGGGTATGACACGGAACTGGGTCAGCGCGGGGTCAATCTGTCCGGTGGGCAGAAACAACGTATATCCATTGCACGCGCCCTGCTTATGCGACCGGAAGTGCTGATTCTGGATGATAGCACCAGTGCTGTGGATCTGCGCACGGAAGCAAGTATTCAGAAGGCTTTGCAATCCTTGATGCAAGACAGCACGACCTTTTTGATTGCACAGCGGATCTCTTCCGTGAAAGATGCAGACTGTATATATGTCATTGATGAAGGACAGATCGTTGCCAGGGGCACACATGATGATCTTATGGCTCATTCATCACACTACCAAGCCATCTATTATTCGCAGCAACGGAAGGAGGATGTTCAATTTGGCTAAACCTGCCTCTTCCTCCATGCAACAAACGGTCGTGCCTCCCATCGGAAGACCCGGACCAGCGAGCAGAGGACCTGTTCCCAAAGTCAGAGCCAAGAATGCTCGCCACGCCCTGATTAGAGTATGGTCCTACATGGGACGTCACCGCAAAGGCGTCATTGCTGCATTAGTGCTGACCGCTCTCGGAACATTCCTGAATCTGGCAGGACCTTATCTTCTCGGACGTGCCGTTAACGAACATATCTTGCCCAAAGTAACAGCGGGTTTGCTGAAGGAATGTCTCCTCTTGCTGAGTGTTTATGTCCTTGGCTCACTCCTGATGTGGGCTCAATCCTATGTCATGATTGGTGTGTCCCAACTGACCGTTAAGGATCTGCGACACGCGTTGTTCTCCCGACTACAGGAGCTGCCTGTCCAGTTTTTTGATAAAAATCAAAGCGGGGATCTGATGAGCCGAGCCACCAATGATATTGATAACGTATCTACAACGCTGAATCAAAGCGTAACCCAATTGATGTCCAGTGCCATTCTGCTCGTTGGCTCCTTGTCGATCATGTTTGCACTCGATGTTCGGCTTACACTGCTCAGTCTGATAACGGTACCCTTAATAACCATTGCTACTCGTCTAATCGCTTCAAGAACTCGCAAACACTTCACGGGCCAGCAGAAACTACTTGGTGAGCTTAATGGATATGCTCAAGAAACCATTGCCGGACAGAAAGTCGTAGCGGCTTATAACCGTCAGGATCAGGCACATCAACATTTCAAGAACCTGAACGAGAAACTGCGCACCTCCAGCACACAGGCCCAGACTGTTTCGGGTTTGGTTGGCCCTACGATGAACGTGATGAACAATATCGGGTTTGCCATACTAGCTTCTGTGGGTGGATGGATGGCTTATCATGATCTGACATCCATCGGATTGATCGTCAGTTTTCTTGCATACTCCCGTCAGATTGAGCGACCGCTGAGCGATCTGGCCAATCAGTATAATCTGATTCAGGCTGCCATTGCAGGTGCTGAACGTGTGTTTCACATCATGGATACGCCTGGTGAATACGTGGAGGAACAGAAGAAACAACTGGACCAGATTCAAGGTAAAGTTGTATTTGAAGACGTCTCCTTCGGGTACAGTGCAGAGCGAGACATTCTGAAGAAGGTTAGCTTTACTGCAAAACCAGGTGAGATGATTGCACTTGTTGGTCCCACCGGTGCGGGCAAAACGACCATTATCAACCTGTTACCCCGCTTCTATGAGATTACAGGCGGACGGATCACCATCGATGGATGTGACATTTCGGAACTGGAGAAGGATCAACTCCGTCGGCAACTCGGCATTGTACTTCAGGATGCCTACCTGTTCTCGGGTACCATTCGCGACAACCTCGCCTATGGCAAGCCGGACGCAACCGATGAACAGATTAGGCAAGCAGCTACGCTTGCGAATGCACATTCGTTCATCCGCAAACTGCCACAGGGCTACGACACCCCCATTATTTCCGGGGGAAGCAATCTGAGTCAGGGACAGCGACAGCTGCTGACCATTGCCCGGGCAATTCTGGCGGATCCGGCCATTCTTATTCTGGATGAGGCAACGAGCAGCATCGATACGCGTACAGAGATGAAGATCCAAGAAGCGATGCGCACTTTAATGAAAGACCGCACCAGCTTTGTCATCGCTCACAGGCTCAGCACGATACGTGAAGCCGATCAGATTCTCGTCATTGATGAAGGACAGATCGCTGAACGGGGAAGCCATGATGAATTGATGCAGCAACAAGGATTTTACTATCAGTTACATCAGGGACAGCTCAATAAGTCGAACCCCATATAGTCTGATCTGAACCGATGTCGTCTCCACACATTAACTTATTAATCGAAATATTAAACGCCGCACGGGGTTCTTCAGGACCCATGCGGCGTTTTTATGTTTTTGTCTAATGACTATGTTATTGCTATCTCTGGGTAAGTTATATGATTTACGTCTCCATTGGCAGATGAAGCGTGAAGGTGGAACCAACCCCCATTTCGCTATGGACGGTAATTTTACCATTGTGATCCTGAACGATTTTCTGGCAGAGTGCCAGTCCCAGTCCTGTGCCTTCTTCTTTGGTTGTATAAAATGGATTAAAGATTGTGGATAGCGAATTTTCCGGAATGCCGCTTCCTGTATCTGTAATTGAAATGAGTACTGCGTCTCCCTCCTGCAACAAATCCATATGAACCTCACCCGGGTCTGTCATTGCTTCAAAAGCGTTACGAATCAGATTAATCAATACCTGCACAATCTTATCTCGATCCATGTTGATCACAACTGGCTCATCAGTCATTTCAAGCGTAATTCGATGCCCACGGGATGCCGCATCTGACTCGGTCAAAGACATCACCCGTTCAAGGCAGTGACCCAAATGTTCAGGTTTCATGTGATTGGCATGTGGTTTGGAAAACTGTAAAAATTCAGCCGTCAGGTCAGTTACTCTCGTCACCTCACCCATAATCACTTCATACCATGGCGCGATATTAAACGCTTGTCCACGTGACAGCTGCAAGAAGCCCCGAATTGCGGTAAGTGGGTTCCGAATTTCGTGAGCCATACCCGCGGCCAGTTCACCTACAGCCCTTAGTCTCTCGGAACGAAATACTTCTTCTTCATTTTTCAGCCATTTGCTGCGCTGTTGTTGAAGCAGTCTATCCTCGGCTACCGTCATAAAGTGCTGCAACGAATCCGACATTTCCGGGTACAGAGATATGCTGTAGCTTACCTGGAGTCCTTGAAGCTGAACGGATAGCAGTGACGACATTCGTTCTTCCACATCCTGTATCTCCGGCAAAACGACTGCAAATCGGTCTCCTGCATATCGGGATATGCCGTAGGCCTCAGTGAAATGATTGCTAATCATCTGGCCTGTACCTATGATTACCGTACACCAAGGATCTTCTGAATCTTTTTTAAAGCCGCTAAAGTTATTGACATTCAAAAGGACAAGCAAAAAAGGCCGATGCTCTTCTACTGTCTTATGCAGCACCTCCATGTAACCTTCGTAATTCAACAGTCCCGTAAGCGGATCATGGAGGGTCAGAAACCGATTTTTTTCCCGAAGCCTGCGCTTCTCGACCTCACTGTTGATTAAAGTATGATACAAAAAAATGATAACAACCGAGGTTAACAGGTCAAACAACGAAACGAGCAAAGTATATGTATCTACAGGCACATACGAAAGCCGAATCACCGTATATTGCAGCATGAGCAGCAACGAAATCGGCAAGGTCTGCGCCAAACGCTGTTTGTCCTGGATCATTGAAATAATGAGCATATAATACAGCATGTTGCACCAGTTCAGTTCACTGAAATAATGAAATATCCCGAGAAAAAACCACTGAAACTTCCGCAGCACAGGATATCTTCTCTCCCCAAAAATACTTGCTACCAATAATGTCCCTGAAAGCGACATTATTGCCATATGAGGGGTAAGCCTTAGAACATAAGAGGACAGAATGACAAGCAGACAACCTAGCGGGAATATCACCATTTTCATCGTGTAACTTAGCAAACAGCCTCGCCCCCTTTGACATAAAACTCACATCTAACAACTTATGTACATGTATTATATCGATTATGATTAGCTGATGTTGTCGATTAGTGGAGGCTCGTCAAATTCGCATGAATGTATAAGTTATGAAGGCAATAGGACATATGATGTAATTGTAATCGACAAAAGTGAAACAATTCCTCGGGAACTGAGGGACTTCACATTCCTTTTGTAGTAGCAGCCCTCTTCTGGATTCCAGCCTTCTTGATTGCCAAAAAATATCGTGCGCATTTTGGTACCAGTGTATCTTATAACGTCGCGGGATTTATGTTGCTTTTATGCATCATTGGACCAGTTATCCCCGTTATCGATTGGATGGTCAATGGTTAAACGCTTAAAGCCAGCTCTCTATATCCCGAGGGCTGGCTTCTTTGCTGCTTTTTCCATATAAGATGAAAGGAATTTTTACACCATAACGTAGAGTACAGAACCAATCTGAAGAAGCGAGAGCGTTCGCATTTATCACCGGATTTTCCCCTATTAATATAGGGAATCAAGAAAATCAGGGGATAAGGGCGATCGGAAGATGGTACTGCACTCGGAGTACAACAGTGTAACCTTTTCACGTTCATCCCATATCCTTCTTATTTTTTCGCCATATACTTACGGATATCAAAAGCCACCGCAGCAACAATGATCAATCCTTTGATAATCAACTGCCAGTATGGACTTACACCGATAAACGTCAGACCATAGTTAATGACCCCGAAGATCAACACACCTGCCATAACCCCAGGTACCGTTCCAATACCTCCTGCCGTTGATACGCCGCCTACCACACATGCGGCAATCGCATCCAACTCATACATGTTACCGTAATTGTTTGTTGCCCCACCTGTGCGTGCTGCCTCAAGCACACCACCCAAACCGTACAGTGCACCCGCAATGGCATACAGGGCAACCAGGTTGCGTGCCACATGAATCCCGGATACATGCGCAGCCTGAATGTTGCCACCGATCGCGTACATGTTTTTGCCGAGACGTGTTTTGTTAAAGATCACCCAGCAGATGAATGCCACAACAATCGCAATGAGGACAATATACGGGATGGAGTAACCCCCACCCAGATCAATGTATCCGGAACCAATGACGGTGAAATCGGGTCTCAATCCTCCGATGGGCTGTGACTGATTGGGTTCCGTATCAAAATAAATGGAGTTTAGTCCATACACGGCAACCATCGTACCCAGCGTTGCGATAAAAGGGGGCACATGTAACTTGGCGATAATAAGGCCATTCACCAAGCCCACGAACAGGCCAACCGTGATTCCAACCAGAATCGGCAATAACACCGGCAATTGTGGAAGATCGGGGAAGAAACGGTTCGCATACTCGTCAATCTGAAGCATCGATGCGGATACGACAGCCGTCAGCCCCACAACCCGACCAGCGGAGAGATCCACCCCTCCTGTAACCAGAATGAAGGCTGCACCGAGTGCAATAATGGCCCTTGTGGAGGACTGCTGTAATATATCCCGTAGGGTGGAAAAAGCAAGGAAGTTCGGATCGGCGATAGCAATGCCAATGATGAGCAGAATTAGTACGATAAAGATGGCTCGCTGTGTTACATATTGCTTCACTTGATTGATCATCTGTGGGTTCATCGGTTTCCCTCCTGTCTAAGCCATCCGCTGCTGCGCGGCCAGCCTCATAATATCCTGCTCTGTTGCCTCAGCTCCGTCCACGATTCCGGTGAGACGCCCTTCGCTCATCACCATAATGCGATCTGACATCCCCAGCAGTTCGGGCATCTCTGAGCTTATCATGATAATGCTTTTGCCCTGACGAGCCAGTTCCGTAATAATGGTGTATATTTCGAACTTGGCCCCTACATCGATTCCACGTGTCGGTTCATCCAGCAGCAGAATCTCCGGGTCGGTCAGCAACCAGCGAGCCAGTAGAACTTTCTGTTGATTCCCACCCGAAAGGTTGCGAATTAGCGTGTTAACCGA
Organism: Paenibacillus amylolyticus; assembly: GCF_050990605.1. GTDB lineage: Bacteria > Bacillota > Bacilli > Paenibacillales > Paenibacillaceae > Paenibacillus > Paenibacillus amylolyticus_H. Next base: position 1,080,170 of record NZ_CP158832.1, on the reverse strand, counting down.
AGGTGTTTTGGTTCTGAATTTCTGCGTTTGCTCCCGTGCTTCCTCGCGGCCTTTTTTCTCATTCAGCAAACCTATGCGATTTTGGTAACGACCAAGACTTGCGATGATGGTGTTCTCATACACCGACAAGACGGGGAATATCCCCGTAACCCGTCGTTCTTCCGTGAGCAACGCAATGTTATAACGTTTCGCGGCAGCGGGAGAATGAATCTTTACTTTGCGCCCATGAATCGAAATCTGACCTGAAGCAAGACCTCGCAGCCCGAACAAGGACTCCATCAATTCTGTCCGCTGTGCGCCAACCAAACCGCCGATGCCGAGCACCTCACCTTTACGCAGCTCAAAGGATATATCACGAAACGATTTGGATTGGTTTGATGTCAGCCCCTCCGCTTTTAATATCACTTCACCGGGCACGTTCGTCCGTTCCGGGAATCGTTCGTCCATGTCACGCCCCACCATGCGTGTGATGATCAGATCTGTTGTTAAATCCGCAGCATCCCAAGTCCCGACAACGAAGCCATCACGCATGATCGTGACTTCATCCGAGATCGTCAGGATCTCCTCCATCTTGTGGGAAATGTAAATTATGGACACACCGCGACTTCGCAGTTCATTGATAATGGCGAAGAGCTGGTCCACTTCCTTGCCTGTCAGGGAAGAAGTTGGCTCATCCATGACGATGACTTTGGAATTGAATGAGACCGCCTTGGCGATTTCCATCGATTGAATCTTGGAGACAGACAATGTTCCGGCCTGAGCCTTCGGATCAATATCCAGGTCCAGGTCCTTGAACAGAGATAGTGTATCGGTATACATCCGTTTCTCGTCTACCAGTATCCCCCTCATTGGAAAACGACCCAGCCAGATATTCTCCATCACCGGACGATGCGGGACGGGATTCAGCTCCTGATGAATCATGGATATCCCTTGCTGAAGTGCCGCTTTGGAATTTGGAATATCCACTTCCTTTCCTTCGATGCGTATCGTTCCTTCATCCGGGTGATACATCCCGAACAGACATTTCATAAGTGTGGATTTCCCCGCTCCATTCTCTCCCATCAATGCGTGAACCGTCCCCGGCTTCACTTTTAATGTGACCTGACTTAGTGCCTGCACACCCGGAAATGCTTTGGAAACTCCATTCATCTCCAGCAGGTAAGGTGACTCCATCTTGGTTCCTCCCTTCCATATGACCGGCAAAAAAGGGACGCTACCCGAATGTCGGACGTCCCTGTCTCGTGTTGTTATTGGGCGTCGGCAATGTTGTCTTTTGTAATCTTTTTGTATGCAATCCAGACGTATTTACCATCTGTAATATCGTATTTGGTATTTTCCTTCGTTGGTGTCTCACCTTTGGCAAGTACGGAAGCCAGTGCCACCGTGGCTGCACCCTGATTCTTGGCATCATTAAGCACCGTGCCCAGCATCGTGCCATCCTGTAGAGCCTGAATGGCTGGAGCTGTTGCATCCACACCTACAACCGGCATCGATTTGCCATCCTTGAAGTATCCGGCTGCTTTCAATGCCTCTATGGCCCCCAAGGCCATGTCATCATTGTTCGCGAGAACAGCTTCAATCTTATCCCCATGGGAAGCCAGGAACGCCTGCATTTTCTCCTGACCCTTCACGCGGTCCCACATCGCCGTGTCTTCCGCCAGTGCTTCCACTTCGATACCGGCATCCTGGATCGCCTGAACCGAATATTTGGTCCGAAGCTCGGCATCCTGGTGACCCGGTTCCCCTTTCAGCATGACGTATTGAAGTTTGCCGTCCCCGTTTTTGTCTGCTTCCGGATGTGCTTTCCAGTAATCCACAATCAGCTGCCCGGAGATCGTACCGGATTCCTCCGCTTTTGCTCCTACATAGTACACTTTATCCCACTTGTTCATATCTTCAGCCACTGGCTCACGATTAAGAAATACCACTGGAATGTTCGCTGCCTTGGCCTTGTCAATGATGACCCCTGCTGCCGTGCGGTCTACCGGATTCACAGCCATTGCATTATATTTCTTGGAGACAAACAGATCAACTTTCTCATTCTGGGTTGGCTGCGCATTCTGGCTATCCACAATATCCAGAGTCACTATGCCTTCCGCTGCTGCGGTCATCGCATTACGTACCCCCGTCATGAATGTATCATCGAATTTGTAGATGGCAACACCAATCTTGGGTGTTTCCGTACCGGCTGCTGTCTGGCCTCCTGTATCTGTTCCCGTACTTCCACCTGCACTGTCTCCGCCGCTGCTACATCCTGCCGCCACAACCATACATGCCGTAATCAACAGTGTCATCCATGTTTTCTTCATATCCTAATGACCTCCCCCAAGTTCATTCGGCTTTACCGATGTCTTTATTATGAAAGGGTTTACATTAAATTCGAATACAATATCTTCACCTGTTCTATCGAAATCTTCCTCAAGTTATAAAGTGTCTTCATTTCTTCATTCAGCATTCGTTCCTGTATTCATTCATTGTACAAAAGGAAACAACAGCTTCTGGTTATCCATCCAGAACATATTGTCAGTACTCACCAGCTTCGTCTCAAGGAGAACTCTCGCTTGCACCTGTTGATTGTTCAGCCGCGCAACGGCTTGATTCAATCCCAGGTAACCTGCACTGTATCCATTCTGGACGATGAGATGATCAAAGACCCCTTCCTGCAATTGCTCCAGTTGCTGTTGTTCACTGCCGAATCCAACAATCCTTACCTTTTCCGCAGATTTGCGTCGATTCAGTTCATCGGCTGCTCCCAGAGAAGCAAGTTCCTGAAGAGTAATGAAGCCATCCACCTCCTGCTGGTCCAGCAATTGCTTCGCAGTCTGCCAACATCCATCCCGTGTATTACATATCGATTTGGGTTCCACTTGAATATTAGGATACTGTACCAAGGCTTCCATAACTCCCTGCTCTCTCTGAATAAGACCAGAATTAAGAGGATCGGGGCCTAATAAAGCCACATGCCCTTTCCCTTCCAGAAGCTCCGCCATAGCCTGGCCGGCCTGTCTTCCCGCCTCAACATTATCCATCGAGATGAAACTGGTGATGCCTTTCACGGGAAATTCATCGTTAAGCACAATGACAGGAACAATGGTTCCATCGGAATTTGTTGTCTGTGCCTCCTGAATGATGTCACTAAGGGCCTTCTCACTTAGGGGATCAACCAATAGAGCTGATGCCCCCTGCTTCAGAGCCGATGCGGCGGCCTTTACTTGAGCCTGCTCTCGCGCACTGCGAGACAACGTATGGCTGTTGATATTTGCCTGTTTGACCTGCATCTCACTTCCAGCAGAATCCAGAATGGCAGGCGTGTACACCTCACCATCGGAAGGGTACGCTTCCACGGTAATCAGTTCGGCTCCACTCTCTTTGGCAGCCGCTTCGGCGCCAAGCCGGATGGCTTCCGCAAGTTCGCCCGTGCCTGCTGGCGTAACCAGCGCGATACGTGGCGGTACTGCCGTAGCGTCGGGACTCGATAGGCCGCAGGCACTGCATATTAGCAGACAGAAGTTTATGGCTGTCAGGGTTAATAACCGACGTTTCCGAGTTCCAAGGAAACTCGCAGCAACCTTTTTCCAAAATATAGGGATATTCAATCCTTTAACTCTTTGAGCATCGTTCTTATTAGCTTGATTGTCTGTCATCAGGCTCGCCCTCCTTATGCTGCGATTGAATAGGAATCCGAATCCAGACCGTAGTGCCTTCTTCCAGCTCACTTGCAAATTCAAGACCATAGCCCTCCCCATAATAGAGACGGATTCGATCATGGACGTTGCGTACTGCTACGCCGGAGCCTGCACCACTTTTGACCACAGGACGACCACTTAGTAATCCCGACATCTGTTCTTCCGTCATGCCGACCCCATTATCTGTAATGCGAAACACCAGCTTGTTGTCCTCACAATAAACATCGACCTCAATACTTCCTTCGTCCATGTGGTACTCGATGCCATGAACAATGGCGTTCTCAATCAGGGGTTGAAGCACCAGCTTTAATGTCAGGCAATCCAGAAGCGTCTCATCTGCCTTAATCGTAAAGTTGAATTTGCGCTTGAACCTCATCTGCTGAATCGTCAGATAATGCTGCGCATGCTCCAGCTCTTCCCTGATCGTAATGATCGTTTTACCTTGACTGAGGCTGATGCGGAACAGGCGCGAAAGAGACGTGATCATCGTGATCACTTCTTCATTGCGGCTCATGCCTACCATGCGCACCACGGAATTTAGCGTATTGTATAGGAAATGCGGATTAATCTGGGCCTGTAAGGCTTCCAGCTCCAGCCGCCGCTTCTGTTCCTGTTCATGGATGATCTCATTCATCAGGGTTCGAATTTTATTGACCATCAGATTAAAGCGACGGGATAGACGTTCCACCTCCAGCGGCCCTTCAATAGGTAACTCCACGTTGAAATCCCCACGCTCCACGGCCTTCATCTTGCGTTCCATTCGCCGGATTGGGCGAGTCAGACTGGAGGATAGGAACAGGGACACGAGAATAACCAACACCAGAACAACGACCAGTACACGGATGAGATATCCGTTTACTTCCTGACGGGTGGTCATAATCTCATCCAGATAGGCGACACCAACAATTTTCCACCCAATATTGGCAACGGACTTCACGGTATTCAGCCTTTTCTGCCCATCTGCTTCATCTTCATAACTGCCGGTAGCCACCAAAGCCTGTTCGATATTCTCACTTTTGAGTCCCATATACATCAATTGCTGCTGCGGATGGTACACAATATTGCCTGCGCTCTCATCGATGATATAGACATATCCTCGTTGTCCCAGACTGACCCGGCGGCTCAGTTCATCCATCTGTTTGAAATTGATATCGACCAGCAGGATAACCTGCCGATCCTGACCATTTTGCCGTATCGTTATGCCTTTGCTCATGGAAACGACCCATTTGTATGGGCCTGTGTACATGTTCTGAATATGAGGCAACGAGAAACTCAGGTGATCCGGCACACGAAGCGCAGACTGAAACCACCCTTGCTGTGTCACATGGGCACTCGGTTTTAATTCGGCTGTAGGTCGGTTCTTGAGCAATTTCCCCGTGGAATCGAGCAGAGTAATCGAGATAATATCTTCACGACTGCTGAGCAGTGTGTCGAGCTGTTTGTCCACCAGTTCCCCTTCCCATGTCCCGTCACGCAGCATGTGTTCCTCAATGGCACGGTACAGATGAGACATGCTGCGAACGTAATCCTCCAGGTTATAACTGACCTGATCTACAATCTGTCTCGTCGTCAGTTCCGCACTTCGCTCGGCAGCCTGCGTGAACTTGTCATGCAGAAGCATCGCCATGATGGTCAGCACCAGAACGATGAAAACGGAGAAGGACCATGTAATAATAAACCTGATACTGCTGACTCTGGACGAACGCATCCTGGAGCGTAATTGAAGTCCCATGGACTTCACCCACCTCGACAAGAACTTCATCGGAGTGAACCTTCACATGCTGCCTGGAAAGCCTGTTTACGATATTCTTTAGGTGAGACGCCAATATGTTTTTTGAAACAAAAGCTGAAGTAATTCGGTTCGGCAAAGCCAACCTGCTCCGCAATCTCAAAGGACTTCAGCTCTGTCGAGCGAAGCAGTTCACGGGCTGCCTCCATCCGGATCTGCATCAGGTACTGCAGGAAGGTAAGCTGCACTTCTTTTTTGAAAATGCCGCAAAAATAACCGGAGCTGATATGCAAATGTCCGCACACCTTCTGAATGGACAGGTCCGGGTCGGCATAATGCTCTTTGGTGAAGACTAACGCCTGTTCGACAATATCCTTGTATACATGCTGGCGACCGCTGGCAATGCGCTGTTGTACAAGTAGACAGACCTCCCGTACCTTCTTCTGTGCTTCAGTAAGACCCGGCAGTCGGAACAGATCCGCATACAACTGGAACCCTGCACCAAAGATATCTTCCATTTCTTCCCCTGATGCCTGTGCTGCCTTCCATACCGTTGTTAACACTTCGATCAGATAGAGCTGAATATCACTTCGCCCGTGTTCCACGGTAATTTCCCGGAAAATGATCGCAAGTGCTTCCTCCAGTTCCACTTGTGTACCTGCCTTCAGACAACGTGTCAGCGTCTGCTGCTTCAACTCGTCGAACCGCAGCTTGCCTGCCGTCTGCCGCTCTACATCCGCGATATATATGATTGAATCCGTTCCGGGTACAAGCCGATAATCCAATGCCAACAGGGCATCTTCATAGGACTGATTCACCTCCGCAAGTGAATCCACAATCTGACCAGATCCCACCGTAGCCGGGATACGCAAGTAGTGATTGATGCTGCGCATCACATTTTCCAAGGCCTTCTGTTGTCGCTTCGCGCCATCTGTACCGCCCAAGCGATCCACATAGAGCAGGACAATCGTCTCCTGATGCATAAAGGCATGACCAGCCCCGTGTTCTGCCCATACTTCTGCCGCAATGTTAAGTGCAGCAAAGCGTTTCAGCTCAGCATCTTCCGATTGGCGCAGTGAACCTCCGGGAATGAATATCTCAGACTGATCCGCTTCCTCAGATGTAGTATGGTTATGTCGCTGTGGAAGCTCGTTGAATACTCCCTCAGGTTTTGCCTTCTGCACATCTCCTTCCATATGCAGTGTCAATACGGACACCCCATAGCGTTCTCCTGTCAGATCCAATCCGCATTGTTTGGCTTTACTATGAATATATGTCGAGGATTTCTGCCGATGGAGCAAGGTTGCCATCAGATCTGCCTGCAGTAATGGCAAACTGGTATGATAGTGCTCTCGCAGTTGCTGAACATCTTCACGCTCGGCCACTTCAGCGGCCATCTGGGCGCGCAATCTTGTGAGCAGTTCGGTGAGATGCCCTGCCGAGAACGGCTTCAACAGATATTCATCCACACTTAATGAGATGGCTTGCCTCGCATAATCAAATTCATCATATCCAGTCAAAATGACCACTTTCACAAGTGGATTTCGCTTCCTCAATCTTTGCGCGAGTTCCAGACCATTCATGAAGGGCATGCTGATATCGGTCACCACAATATCCGGCTCCACCCGCTCCGCCATCTCCAAAGCTTCTCGCCCATTCTCAGCCAAACCGACAATCCGCAGATCGAGCGCTTCCCAATCGACCTCTACAACGAGCCCTTCACGTACATCTTCTTCATCATCCACCAGCAGTACCCGGTACACGTTTGGATTCCTCCTTTTGATGACGGGCCTTATGCCCTACAACTAATATATATGTGCCATAGTGAATCATTTGATTTCGATTGCTCACCAAACGTATGCCAAAATGCAAAGGGTGCATGTTGATCTGTTCCAAGGTTGCCATCATAATATACAATATTATCGGGAATATGTAATCGCTTTCTTTATTAGGGGTAAGGCAACCCTGTCGGGCAGTGCCTAAGTGAAATGTGAAGGATAGTATATGAATGCTAAAGGTAGGTTAAAGTAATACAAACACGGAAAATTTCGAAGTACTTCTAATAAGAGGTGTTTTGATTGTGACTATAATTCAGATTCTTCATTCTTGTTCTCTACGATGATTCGAACTTAATGCTTTAACATAAATCATTGTTGTATCTGGGTTGGTGTGTCCCATTATCTCGGCCAAACGGTGCAGTGGCGTATGCTCAGCCATGGCGTAGCCAAAACGATGACGCAAGTCGTGTGAACTCAGTCCTTCCAGCCCTGCTGTTATCATTACTTTTTTAATCAGGTGGCGCAATGCTCTCTCCGTTAAACGATCGTTGGTCTTCTCCGAAGGAAAAAGGTACGCACGATCGGTAGCATAATCAGATAAGTACTGATTCAACATGACAATACACTGCATATTCAAAGGGATCTTGCGCTCCCGGTTGCGTTTATCGGCTCTCACTGTCAGGTGACCACTTCGTCTACCAAGTTCGATATCATGAGGCATGAGGTTGCATACCTCCATCGTTCGCAAGCCTGTGTGAAACATAAGGGTCAGGATGGTCCGATCACGAAGGGAGTTACCGTACTCCACTGCCGCGAGGAATGCCTCTTCTTCTTCGGATGTCATTCTGCGTGGACTGACTTTATCTTCCGGAATGAATTTTAATGCTTTGGAAGGGTCATGATTGAGCCTGGATTCCAGAACAGCCCATTTGAAAAAACGCTTTAGCGTAATCAACCTGCGGTTAATGGTGGCTGGCTTCAATAACATAACCTTGTGTGAATCTTCACGATAATGGACTAAAGTGGATGTATCCACGTCTTCCATTCGTAATGTAACCTCTTCCTCGAGCCTAGTGCTTTCCTTGTACCATTCGATAAAGTGCTTCAGATCACTTGCATATTCCTTCACGGTTTTGGGATGCAATTCATCCTCATTAGCAAGCATATGGATAAATTCTTCTATTGTCGGTTCCCGCTGCACCGACATCGCTGATGACTGATTCATTAGAAATTACCTCCAAATCTTGACTTATATTAGCGGACATGGTATTATCATATTAATCGATACATTAGCGGACATCAAGTCTGTGGTTTAAATGCACCAGGTGAGTGTCAATTTTAAATTATACTCGTCATAATGATCGGCTAAAAACTTATTTTTTGGAGGAATCACATGCAAACAGGTACAGTGAAATGGTTCAACGCGGATAAAGGATTCGGCTTTATCGAAACTGAAGAAGGAACAGACGTATTCGTTCATTTCAGTGCAATTCAAGGTGAAGGTTACAAATCTTTGGACGAAGGTCAACGCGTTCAATTTGAAGTAACTCAAGGTAACCGTGGACCACAAGCTGAGAACGTTACTAAACTTTAATTATATGAAAGCTGCCTTATTAATAAGGCAGCTTTTTATTTACTCATAGGTTGTACAGTAAAGAATTTCACACCCCAACAATGAAAGCGAGGTATTCCCATGGATAAAGAACAATTGATCACAGAAGTAGCTAAGGCTGGCGGTTTCTCCAAGAAGAATGCTGAAAAAGCTGTAACCGTTGTACTGGATTCGATTCTCGAAGCTCTCAAAGAAGGTAAAGAAGTTCAAGTGGTTGGATTTGGGAAATTCGAAGTACAGAAGCGTGAGGCAAGAACCGGAAGAAGTCGGAGAACAGGCAAGGAAATTCAACTACCTGCAGGTAAAGTTCCTGTCTTCACAGCAGGATTAAGCATGAAAGAAGCTTTAAATTAAACCACGTAACAAAGTAACAACTTATTGAAAAGAGGTTTTTATTCAAACACACAATGATAATATGGATTTAAATGTCGTGTTTACTACCGTTGATGATATCATTAACTTTTATTCAGGCAAACAGACAAACTCGGATCATACAGAAGATCATACTCATTTAAAGCCCCCATCAGTACAGTCTGATTGCAACCTACGACCACCCACCCGCTAAATTAACATTTCATCTTGGACAGCAAGAGGCCCTGATCTCCTCAAAACGGTCCAGGGCCTGATTTGCTTGGAAGCCGGCTCCGTCAGGAACTAGCTTTTTTTGCTTTTTATGCACAACCATCCTACTTGCTGTTCAAAAGTCCGCGTAATATCTGTAGATCATATGTAGAGACCAGACGCTCCAAATGCGTATCCAGCCATTCCTCATCCTGATCCCACCACTTCAATTCCAGCAGCAGTGCAATCGTTTCTTCATCAAAACGCTTTTTAACAGTCTTGGCCGGATTACCACCAACAAGGGTATAGGGTTCGATATCCTTCACAACGGTTGAATTGGAGGCAACGATTGCCCCGTCTCCAATCGTGATACCAGGCATGATCGTCACATGTTGTCCAAGCCATACATCGTTCCCCAGTATCGTGTCACCCTTATATGGAAGCTGCTCAAGTGTAGGTGTCACACGCTCCCATCCTCCACCGAAAATGTTAAAAGGATACGTCGTCATGCCCTCCATCCGATGATTCGCGCCATTCATAATGAATGTCACACCTTCCGCAATGGCACAGAACTTGCCAATAACCAGGCGATCACCAATAAAGTCATAATGATGCTGTATTCGGTCATAGAATTGCTCTGGCGGATTTGTGTTATCGCTATAATACGTATAATCACCGATGTCCACGTTGGAACGCGGCGGCAGGTTTTGAATGTAACATACGGTGCGGATATTCTCGTTTGGGAAAAGTTTTGTTTTATCAGGGGCCATAGACAGTCCCTCCTTTTCCCTATTGTAACAGATATTAAATCTTAAAAGGACGAAGTGAAGTCTGAAGTTCTGTTGACACATCAGACAAAATAGCCGCAGATGCCTTGATCTGCTCTACCGACTTGAGCTGTTCATGAACAGCTCCGGCAGCCTGCTGTGAATTGGTACTGGCCGTCTGGGCATGGCGAGCGATCTCATGTACGGAAGCCACAATCTGCTCCACTCCTGCGGACATCTCTTCACTCGTCGCAGTATTCAAGCCGATTTCGTTTCGAATATTTATCGGTAGGCATAGGACATGAAATCAAAAAGTTGGAGGCGTTGATACGGCAATGACCACAGTCTCTCCTTTCCATGCATTTTTATAGCTATGTGGTGTCTTTGCATCAAAGTAAATACTGTCTCCCTCCTCTAACGTATATCTGTCATTCCCTAGTACAAACTCCAAGCACCCTGTCTGCACATACAGAAACTCCTCGCCTTCGCTATGTCCTACACCGATATCTCCAGAAGTCGCACCTTCTTCAAGCACCCCCAATATGGGGCCCATCTTGTTTCTGCCTCCCTCGCTAAGGGAATACCATGTAATACGAGAGCCTTCAGAATGGACCAGCGGTTTACGTTCCTTTTTTCTCACAACAATACGTTGCTCTTTCTCTCCAAATAGATCGGTAAAATTTACGTTCAACGCATTCGCAATCCGTTTTAGTACGCTGATGGATGGATTCGCTTTGTTTCGTTCGATTTCGCTGAGAAAAGATAAGGAGATGGAACCTGCTTTTGCCACATCTTTTAGGGTTAATTTCTGTTTTTTGCGGGTATTTCTGATGACCTCGCCTATAGAGTTCATTCTTCGTTTCTCCTGAGTAGTTATTTTTTTCGCTGTCAGCGAAATTTATAGTTTGATCATAATTAAAATATTGAGCAATATCAAGCTTTCTTGCAAAGGTTCAGTTTCGGTGCAAAAACGTTGATTTAACAACATTATTGGACTAAGATTTTAGTAAGGTTGATGTGCAAATATGATCCCGGGACATTTACGCATAATTCTTTTATATATAGCATTTCATTTCCAGCGAAATTTCTAAGGGAGGCGATGAGCCATATGACTAAGCTGCCTAAGACTTATACTGTAGGCGACACTACGATTACCCGAGTCACGGAGATGGTAATCAGCGGTGTCCCACCAGAGATTTATTTCCCTGTTACATGGGACCCTTCATTTCTGAAAGAGAACCAACACTCCTTACCAGAGGGCTTAATTGACGAAAACTCACAACTGATCGTGAGTATTGGAACCTGGGTCGTGAAGACGCCTGATCATACTATTCTTATTGATACTGCTACAGGAAACGACAAGAACCTGCCACTGAATCCGGATCTTTCCAATCTGCAGCTGCCTTATCTGGAACGACTTCAAGAGGCTGGTGTTACTCCGGAAGAAGTTAATTACGTGTTACTTACTCATTTGCATGTAGATCATGTCGGTTGGAATACGAGACTGATTGACGGCAAATGGATACCGACATTTCCGAATGCAAAGTACGTATTCCCGCTTAAAGAACAAGAATATTACTCCAGCGAAGCAAGCCATAACAAAGTAAATGAGGTAAACTTCAATGTTTACGAAGAGAGTGTACTTCCTATAATCGAGGCTGGTATGACGGAGACCATCGGTCCAGAAGGCGGGAAGTTTCTAGACATATTTACATTCATTCCGACTCCAGGTCACAGTATTGGGCAAATGTCCATACGTCTCTCGTCCGGTGGCGAAGAAGCTTTGTTCGGCGCCGATATCATGCATCATCCATTCCAGGTCTTAAGACCAGACTGGAATTCGATGTACTGTGAATTTGCTGATCAGGCTCGCACCTCACGGCGCTGGGCTTTAGAATACATCGCCGATCGTCCCATTATTTATTTCAGCACACATTTCCCAGAGAGTTCTGCCGGTTATGTCACCCGAAGTGAAGACGGCTTCAACTGGCGCTTTATATAAAATATATTTCATCAAAGAGAGGCGAAACCTATAATGTCTAACCATACATTCAACAAATCGATCTCCCTCGTATCTGAGAATTATATGATAGCCAGTGATACGCCTGGAATTGAACTATCCGTCCTTAATAAACGTCCTGCATCTATGAAGGAGTTCTCAAATGAGAAGACAATCGTCATGGTCCATGGTGCGACGTATCCCATTGGCAGCCTGTATGATGTAGAGCTAGACGGGTTTACTTTCCTGGACTTCCTCGCAAGTCATGGCTATGACGTCTACGCCGTAGATGTTCGTGGTTATGGCGGGTCCACAAGACCGCCGGAAATGGAACAACCAGCCGATCAGAACCCTCCGCTTGTCCGTACTGAAACCGGAGTTCGCGATTTTGGTTCAGCTGTAGATTTCGTCCTGCAACATCGCAATCTGTCGAAGGTCAATATCCTTGGGATGTCTTGGGGTGGGACAGTCGCCGGTGCATATACAGGCCGTAATAACAACAAAGTGAACAAACTCATCCTTATCGCTCCTCAGTGGCTAAGCAACAAACCTATTCCTATCGATACCGGCGGGCCGCTTGGCTCTTACCGCCTTGTTCCGGCAGGTACTACGAAGGAACGCTGGTTAAGTGCTGCTCCTGAAGGGAAACGCGATAGCCTGCTCCCTGAGGGTTGGTTCGAAAAATGGGTTGAAGCCACTCTGGCTACTGATCCTATTAACAAAACTGAACACCCGGAGCATATTCGCGCTACCAACGGACCGATTTTGGACATCCGTGAATATTGGACAGTGGGCAAAGCCTTCTATGAACCTAAAGATATCACTGTACCTGTACTCCTCATTCATGCAGAGTGGGATATTGATGTACCGTTAGATTTGGCACAAAATTTCTTTACCTCCTTAACCGGAGCTGCTTATCGCCGTTGGGTAGAGATTGGTGAAGGTACTCATATGGTACTGCTCGAGAAAAATAGAGTTCAAGCATTCCAGGCTGTTCAAGCATTTCTGGATGAGAACTTCGCACCAGCGGGTCAATAAAACGCAGTTAGCGGATTTCAAACCGATCTGAGACCCGCAGTATTGCTGCGGGTTCTTCATTACACTTTACAGATAAACAACCTATCTATTCCTTAAAGGAGGGTCCTGCAAGAACCACTGTACAGGTAGCCAAGCTGCCACGCGGCGCGGAGATTGAGATCGAACTGGTTGCCATCAAGCGTCCACTTAACCAATAAAACTATTGGATTAGTCAAACTTTTGAAAGAAGGCGCATCGGCTTGCGAACTTATCTACTTCTCTTACTTTGTGCGACTCTATATGAAAGCAACTTCGTATTCGGCTCGCTTGTGCTACAGGAATTTCCTGCCGTGCATCTTTCCGCATACCGCCTTGCCGTTTCCTCTGTGTTCCTGATGGGCTATCTGATCTTGTCCAGACACTCATCCAGGGTTTATGTGCAGTCATCTGGAACAATCAGATTCAAAAAGTTGGTGCCGCCAAAGCATCCATATTTCTCAATCTTCAACCATTTGTCGCTATGTTGGTTGGATTCTTCGTGCTTGGTACTCCCGTCACCTTCGTTCAAGTTGGGGGTTCCATCCTCATTGTATGCGGTGTAGTTCTATCAACGATACAGAGATTAGAATACACTAAGGGATTCGATGAGTTATCGAATCCCTTTTTCTTGCTTCTTAGCTGCAGAATGACAGCCAGGCAGAAGATCGTTTTTATTGGGAGCTAAGACTTACTTGTGCAGCGGTTTGATCCCAGTCCACGCTCAGTCCCAGTCCTTCGGAGATGAAGCGAACCGACACGAGTGTGCGACTGTTTTGAATAATCGCTGGTGCATCAATTTCGAATGTTTCCCCATTTACCGTTGCTGTGCTGCTTCCGATCTTGAGCACAAGAGTCTGGTCATTCAGAATGGCTGTTACTGTTTTCGCCGTTTTGTCCCAAGTCACTTCTGCACCAAGTGCTTCGAGTATTGCGTTCACAGGTACCATCACTCGGTCACTTTGCTGCAGCGGGTCCTGATCCGGGAAGGTGATTGATTTACCATCAAGTGTTACGGTAATGGTTTTGTCGGTTGTTCCGGATGAAGTATTCGAACCTGTCTCTTCCGAAGTCTCAGGCAAAGGCGTTACTTCACGCCCAAGTTGCTCTTGCAGATTCGCAAGGCGGTTCAGTGCAAATGTCGTCAGTGATCCGGCTGCCATGGAGCCCATACCTCCGCCTCCTCTGCCAAAGTTACCGCCAGGACGTGTCTGCGTATTGCCTGTACTACCTGTTGTTCCTGTTCCCGTTGTGCCACCCGGAGGTGTTGCTCCATCTGGAGGTGTCATTCCTTCGAAACCTTCCGGCGGTGTCATGCCTTCCATGCCCTCAGGTGGTGTCATTCCCTCAAACCCTTCAGGTGGTGTACCGCCCATCCCCCCTGCGACATCTGCATTGGCAGAATAAGCAATGTTGGATTCAAACTGTTCTGTCGTATAAAATTTCGTTGGATCTGCTTCTACATAAGGACGAATCTCATCGGCAAGGTCCGTAATGCGATCCTGAATGCCTTCCATATAGTCCGTCAGTTCATTGACGTAGCTCAAATATTTTTCCTTATACTCCGGTACAGCAAGCAGGTTGTTAATCATCGGTACATTTTCCATGCTAATGCCCAGTACAGGCTCATCCACAGATACATTCGTTGCGTTGGTGTTGGTGGTGGTTGATCCGGTTGTTGTTCCACGTCCTCCTCCACCCGAGTACCCGTTGAAGGACATGTTAAAGTCCCAAGGAACAACGGTGAACTTGCCCTCAGCATCACTGTAGAGCATGAAGTTGTGCCCTTTGTCGCCGTTATAGCTGTCATAGTTTCCAAAAACCATGTTGCCTGCAATATATTGAAGCGCTGAATCCACGTCCAGTACACTTTCAATATCACCTTTTTCACCTTCTGGCATCTCGTTCAGCGTTTGGATGAAGGATTTGAGTTTGGCTTTGTCCTTATCCGTACCCAAATCTTCTGTGATGGTGCTGTAGTCACTGCCCTCTTCATATTGAAGATAACTCTTCTCATCCGTATCATAGAGGACGCCTTCCTCGTAATCCTCACCGTAGTTGCGCTCGAGATAACTATCATCCACCGCTTCAACGCCAGTATAGAAACCAACAAGCTCGCCGTTAACGTACAGATTAACATAGTTTGTCATCGGTACATCCATGCCAATACTCCGCAGTGCTTCATAGTGAAGAACTTCACGCATATACGACGGATCCGCGTAGTTATTGTTCAGTACCATTTTGTCCAGTCCAAGCAGGGTTTGTTTTTTGTCGTATTTATCAAACTTCAGTCTGAAGCTGTAACGGTCCGAATCCTCCATTGAGGCTACGGCTTTCAGGGTCAGATTGCCCTTGGTGGAGAAACCGACATTGTCCAGCTTGTTGCCATCCACTTCCACACTCACATTCTTGTAATCCTTATCCAGCGGACTTTCGAGCATGCTCTTCCAGTCTGCATCATCAATCGTTACATTCACATCAATAACGTTATCCGTCTGGAATAACGATTCATAAGCTTGTGTCAAGCCTGCACTCGTGGTTGTCGCTGTACTTTCTGCAGCAAATGCCGCATTCGGACTTCCCATCAGCCCAAAAGATGACGTTACCATGGTCACGGATAATGCCGTTACTGCAGCTTTGCGTAATAAATTATTCAAAATGATGAATCCTCCTTCTTGGTTTCTGTTAAGCAACTGAGGCTTATGTAACCATGGTAGAGGACGAACCTTTAGTGAATCTTAAATAAACGAACCATAAAAAAGTAGCCTCTCAGGCTACATAAGTTGAACTATAAATGTTACACCTTATCACTCCGATTGCAGTACCATTTTCCGATCGCTCTTATCCCCAGATTTTCATCATTCCCTTTATTTAAGGGAAAAATCCGGTGATAAAGGCGAATGCTACGCTTCTTCAAATTGGTTCTGCACTCTCCGTTTAGGTGTAAAATTGAGCTTCAACTTATATAGACGCCTTTCAGGCTACTTATTCTGATCCTTTATATTTCGGTAACGATCACACCTTCTGCTTGGTAGTAGTCCTCATTCACGTTGTTTAGAATGTTAGTCTTTAGCAGAATGCCGACTCCGGCAAACAAGCCGATTCCGTTTGTGTTACCTTCGATTCGGTTATTCTCAATCAACACATTCTCGGGATTCCCTTCGCCAATATTGCCAGCTCCAGCATCGCCTTTGTCGCGCTCAAGCCGTACGCCCCAGTATCCACTGGCAGTATTGTTACGAATCACATTGCCGCGAATTATCGTACCCGGTCCATTCAATACTTTGATTCCAGCCGCATCTGCAATCGTGGTTGTATTCTCGATGAGATTATTCTCAATTAGGGTATCGGGGGTACCCATGGTCACCGAAATACCGATCCGGCTGTTCTTGATTGTGTTGTCATGAATGTAGTTTCCTTTGCCAGACTTGCTGTGGTTGCTGGGCGCTGAACCCCCTGTATTGCCAAGCCCAATCCCTGCACCTGTCAGCACATCCATAATGACATTGCCGGAGATTTCATTCAAATACTCCAGTTCACCATGAAGGTCAATGGCATCCAGCTTGGTTCCATTAAATGTATTGCCACGTAACACGTTATTGTGAGCCACAAACTGAATCAGTGCTCCATGTCTGAGATAAGGACCCTCAAATGCACTGTCCTCCACCACATTCCATAACGTATCATTATCAAAGCCGAGTCGATCGGTCTTGGCCGTTCCCTGAATCGAAATTCCGTATCCTGAACCTCCGGGGCCCAGATCTGTTGCATTGCGGAAGGTTGCATGCTTCACAACAACATCGCGGCTGTGCTCAATTCGGATAGCCATTCGTTTGAACTTCTCCACAATTACGCCGTCAATTGTAATGTCATACGATGGTACCTCGCCATAATTGGCGATATGAATCAGACTATCCGGCCCCCCAGCGGAGGGATTATTGGATTGATGATCCGTCGTGTAGCTGCCGGACCAGGATGAAGTTAGGGTCATGTTGGATATGAGAATGCTATGCTGAGCTGATGCCTTCAGAACGGCACTACCCGTCACCTGATCCAGCGATGTCTGGAGCACGGTTCCTTCACGGCTCTCTCCTCTCAGATTCACGCCGGATTTGAGCATCAGGTTGGTGGTTCCATCCGGCCCGGATAACAAATTGTACACTCCATTGGGTAAAAACACTTCATCACCCAAGTCAGCCTCATCAATAGCAGCCTGTATTGCTGGTCGGTCATCACTCGTGTTGTCGGCAGGTTCTGCTCCAAAATCCCGTACATCAATTGTACGTCCGGTCACGGCATGTGGAACATGGACAGCATGTGGTGTGCCATCTGTTTCCGTCAGACCTGGGGCGATAAAGGGCATCGTCCCTTCAGGTGGTTGTGGCACGATATATGGAATCAGAGCCACAGGTGTCCCTCCCCCTGCAAAAGGGGCATACAGATGCACATCGGTCAGACTTGTGTAAATACTCGCATCGGAATTGCCATGCCCTGTGATTCGTACATAACGTGCAGACATGGCAGAGATATCAAACGCCTGCATTTCGGTTGTATCCCCACTGCTTTCGCCGTTGAATACCTGGGTCCACTGCTCACCGTCAAGAGACGATTCCATCCCAAAAAAGGTCTTTCGGACATCCCCTTTGTAAAAACCAATCCCCACATAACCCACTGACTGTACCTGACCCAGATCAAATGTGATCCATTGCCCCTCCCCGGCAACAGACCAGCGTGTATAGCTGTTATTGTCGAGGGTATTGGTCGCCAGGTTGCCGTCGCTGCCACTTGCCGTGACAGAAGCCACAGGCAGGGACGATAACGGGACGTCTAGGGTTGTCATTTCGGTTGATAAAGCACTGCTGATATTGCCCGTCTCGTCAATTGCTTTCACTTGAAACGTATACGATGTCCCAGCTGCAAGTTCGCTGTCACGAAATGACCGCTTACTTTGTTCTGCCAGCAGGACTCCATCCCGATAAATTCGGTAAGCAGATACAGCTGTATCATCGCTGGCCGCTGGCCATCTTAGTTCCGCAAAATCTGTCCCCCAGTTGCGAATCTCAAGCTCAGCTCCCTGCTCCCATTCGGGTGACTGCGTGTCACTGCCTTCTTCAATCAAAGCAATGACTGCTAACTGTGGACGCGGATTGCTCGTTCCGTTCGCTTCCTTGGTGTATACGTTCACGGAAACACCCGTTGATTCCGCATCCGCAAGCAAAAATGCAACCTGATCCGCATCTGGACGACTCTTCACAACATCGGTTACATCCACTTCATAGACGGCCGGGCTTCCATTCCGATCTGCCGTAACCTGGAATGTGCCCAGCAGCGAACCTTCGCTCAGACTTTGAACCGGAGCATTTGACCAGGTTAACGAAGATTCGCTCCAGGTTGTTTCATTCAAACCGTACAGAGACAACGTGGTATCGATATTTGATGTGCCTTTTTTGGCAGCAATCCGCAATCGATACCGATCTCCTTCCGACTCATTTCCGGACATATCAAATTTGAAGTACACATATTTCTTGGTTGAAGGAGTGGAAGAGATGCTCAGTAATCCGGTACTGGAGCCCGTGGCCTGATTGAAATTCAAGTCAGGCTTGCTGCTGTCAATCGCCGCATCGTCGCTTGGCACCTTGCTGGCGATGACCTTTTCAATCAACGGTGGATTGCTTTTGAAAATAATAGGCTCCGTAACGATCCGGTTCTTCACATGTTCATCCAGGAAGGCCCATGCCTCTGCATTCGCAGTCTCGGAAGCCGTCCCTGTAAATCCGTGGCCCTGACCAGGCACGACTTTCATATCCACAATCGGCACACCCGCAGATTGAAGCTGTCCCGCGAAAGTAACGCTGTCGGTATAGGGAATAGTAGCGTCAGCATCACCGTGCCGAATCCAGAATGGTGGATCATCTGGTGAAGCATACGTGCCCGGCATGGCAAGTCTGGCCTGCTCCGGAACATCGAACGCGCGATGCCCGCCAAGCAGAGCCGTGACCGAACTATAGTTATTAGCAAATGTCGTTGTAAAATCAGCAGGTCCGTACCAGTCGGCGACCGCCTGCACTTTGTCGGAATACTCAGGCCATCCGCCTGAACCTTCCAGATCAGGTATATCTACTGTCACCCCTGTATCGAGCTCTACAGTGTCACCAGCGACCATGTCTCCTGTTGTACCAAGCAAAGCAGCCAGATGTCCGCCTGCCGATGATCCCCAGACACCAATACGGCTTGGGTCCAGATTATACTGCTCTGCATGAGCTCGCAGGTATCGAATAGCAAGCTTCACATCCTGAATCTGGGCAGGGAAAGGTGCCTCAGGCGTCAGTCGGTAGTCCAGAGACACTCCGATGTAACCGCGTTTGAGTACATAGTTGCATATGGAGTTCAGTGCCTGCTTCCGGTCCCCGTGATTCCATCCACCTCCATGGATATAGACCATGACTGGCATCGGTTCTGCTGCCGCTGTCTCGGGAACGGCAATGGATGAATACATCGCCCGCCCACCAGCCGTACCGATCTCCACATCTTCGTACAAAGTCACTCCTTGGGGTGGCGTGAATTCAGTATTCCCCTCTCCAGGTGGCACCGGGGAGGGGGCAGGCGTTATTCCGGGAATAGCCTGACCGTAAATGGCAACATTGTCGATATACATGTTGGCCTGCATGGCATCTCCTGTCCGAAATCTAATTTTAACCGTGCTGTTATTGTTCGCTTCCGAACCCAGCGTCCAGCTTTTTAGCGTATTGCCTTCCTTATTCTTCAGGTCCGGGGTGCCCGGGGGAAGTTCAAATGTCTCCAGCGTCGTCCAGGATGTGCCACCATCCTTCGACCATTCGATCATCACACTTCCACTTATATAGGAGGAAGCACGCGTGTAGTAGCTCAGCCGTATATTTCCGTATCCAGTCAAGTTTAGAGGCAGTGCAAGCGCATCGGTTCCGTCCATCTTGATCATGTTGGGTAGCGAGGGAGCAGTCGTGGAAGATGACGTCTTGGCCTTGCTTCCACCTGCCCCTTCCTGCGACCAGGGAGCTCTCAATGCAATTCCACCTGTAGAGCCAAAATTGTCCGGGTCATCAAAGTTTTCCGCGTAAATTTCCATCTCAGGGCCCTCCGGCTCCGGGACGTTTGCTCTTTCTTCCTGTGTAGGGTTACGAATAGAGCTAGGAACAACATCTTCCATCGCCCGGACTTCATGCATGGGAACGATGGTGCCGTTAATGAGAATCATAGACATGGCAACAAGGACAACGCGCTTTTTCCACGTTTTGAACAAATTATTCACTTGTATCCCCTCCGCACTGTAGTCCAATCTCCTGACGTTATACCTTTACAATTGCTGATGGTAATCATTGCTTATGCCGCACAATTCTAGCGACGCGGCAAAGATACGCCTTCCCCGTCCTTGAATTTCTGCGTGGCTTCCTCAATGGCCTGATCGCCACCTTTGGATTTCCATTCTTCAACTACCTTCGGCCAATCGGAGATCGGCTCCTTGCCATATACCATCTTGATCATGTGGGTAAGCAATACCTGAGGAGGTGTATCCGAATTGGGAGCAATATCGGGATTCTGTACAAAAGCTTCCAAACGTGGATCAAAGTTGATGCCATCCCGACCTTCTTTGGCTAAAACCGTATCGTAAATTTTCATCAGCTTTCTGCCTTCTTCAGTCAGGGATAGGGAGCCTTTGTTGTATGTCGTGTCCTGTACGAACCATAGGAACGATTGACGGTAACGCTCCTCGTCCACGCCAGCCGAGTCTGTCGGAGCTGTATATGAAATCACACCATTATCCTCTGTATAGGTCTCTCCTTCCGTGCCGTACGTAAAGAACTTCTCCGCTTCGTCAGACACCATCCAGTTGAAGAAACGGATAATGGAAGCCGGATCGGCCGCATCCTTATTAATAAAGTAGGCACGCGTCACCGGACCGTACAGATAATACCCGCCCTTTCCGTCCGGGCCGACAGGGGAAGGGATAATCTCGATTTTGGCATCGGGAACCGACGCTTTAATCTGCTTCTCCCACTGGATCAGTTCGTTGGCATTCATGGACCACATGCCCGCCTTGCCGGAGAGAATAGTATTTTTGAATACCGTCGAATTGATGGTCGCAAATTCTTTGTTAATCAGCCCTTCTTCGTACATCGTCTTATAAACCGTCAGGGCTTGCTGCATATTCTCGTTATCCATGAACTTAGGTACAATCTGGTCGCCCTGCTGCTCCATCATGGACAGGAACTGCTGCACATCATAGGCCCCAAAGAAGGTATCCGCATATTTGAAATCCTCACGCCCCATATATGGATTCTCCACGCCAAGCTTTTTAAAGGCGCGCAGCACTTCCATTGTCTCCTCCACCGTGGTAGGCACCGGCAATCCGGTTTGATCCAGCAGATCCTTACGAATCCAGGTTGCCCGGCGGGATGGATTGGATAAATATTCAGGGATGGCATAGATCTGGCCGTCATGGGTGACCTGGTCCCAGGCTTCCTTCGGCACGGCTTTCAGCAAATCTTGCCCATACTGCTGTAACAGCTCATCCAGCGGCTGGAATACTCCGGCTTCGACCGAACCTGCCATCTCCTTGCCATTAACGCCGCCGTCCCCCTGCACCACATCAGGAATATCATTGGTAGCAAACATTTGCACCATTTTTTGCTCATATTCCTTATGAGGCACCAGGACAATTTTGAGATCTGTATTAGTCAGATCCTCCAGTTTTTTCACCCATTTATCCTGGTTGATGTCGGGTGACTTCTCCACATACGTATACGCCAGCGTTCGCAGTGACATGGAAAACCTCGTCTTGCCGTCTCCCCCATTCTCACCGGATTTCGCCCCGCTTCCAGTGCTGCATCCCGCCATGACGGTTGTCGCCAGCAATAGCGCCATGCCTGTGACCAACCACTTTTTCATGCTACCCCTCTTTTCATCCTGATTTAGGTTTAGGTATCACTTATTGATGAAGCGCTTTCACGAAGATGATAAAACATCCCCACCGCCTGCAACAATGGGGATGTTTTAGATGAGATTGCGTTTTCTTTAGGTCAGCACTCAGCCACTGCGATTGCAGTACCCTCTTCCGATCGCTGTTATCCCCAGATTTTTTTGATTCCCTTTCCAAAGGGAAAAATCCGAGGATAAGCGTATGCTTACGATGTAGCTTTCTTACAGAAAGCTTTTAGCGAACGCTTCGCTTCTTCAGATGGGTTCTGCACTCTTCGTTCTTGTGTAAATATTCAGTTCATCTTATCTAGTACGTCTTGGATACCTCGATCTTCTTTGTTACACCGTTGTCGGTAAAATAGAGATGAATGCCGTGATCCTGGTCATCGATGAAATAGGGGACATACTTCGGCTCCTCGATCTTGTAAGGTACAAGCAGCGTCACAATGGTATGACTTGTGGCAGGCCGCGTTTCCGCGCTTAGATGATAATGTCTATCCAGCCCTTCATACTCTGCCGGGTCCACCTCTGCGAATTGATCCGTCTGGCTGAGCGACAGCTCTCCGGAGGAAGCATAGACAAATGTCCCCTCAAGCCCCGCCTTAGTAGCGTTCAGACGGAAGGTCTGCCCTTTCAGCTGTAACGGGTGTAGTGCATGGAACAGCCATTGAACGCTGTCCGGCTTCTTCAGGTCAATGTGGTCCACAATAACGAAGTAGGATGATTGCAGAAAATGTATTTCCCGTACAACATGCTTCACATGCGGTACGGTGCTAGCGTAGGCATCGGTCGCTACCGCGCGCACATAACCATCGCCATCCCGCCAATAGGCATCTTCGATCTGCCCGGTTGCCGCCATGTTCAGCACTTTGTTGTTCTCGGCGTACTGACCTGCTCCGCCAATTAGCAGGTTATTTTTGGAGCGTGTCTGCCTGCGCCATTCCCGGTGAAAGGAACTTCCATGCGCGATATAATAGCCGGTATCCGCCGCAAGCGGCTCACCGAATGCATGCAGGGTAAAGCTGTTCTGATCTGCATGACTGTGGCTGATGGAGCCATAACGGCTCGACTTGAGCAGCAGCATCATATGGTCATCCGGATCATCCATCCGGTGATGCATAGCTACCCATCCCACATCCCTGAACCATTTGAGCGGCTCGATGTTCACAGGTGACTCTTCCTCCACCTGCGGATAATCGTGGCGGTAAACCAAGTCGTCGAAGTTAAAGTCCCACCAACCGTAGTTATAAAAAGCTCCCTCTGTCCCCGGATCGGATTGGCGTACACGCTCAAAGTACCACTGGTACCAGTGGTTGCCTGTAACCCCCGCCAGTTGGCGGACAAGATAGCCTGTTTTCAAATTTACCGGGTCACCCAGCGTAGACTGATCCCCAAAGCTGGCGCGCCGTGCATCAGGCGGGTACACGTAGAGTGGAAAATCCCCGGTACGCTGGAAGAACGGTCGAAGGAAAAAGTCGATGCCCGCATAATTTCGCAGCAGATTCATCGCTTCGGTCACATAAGCCATACCTGTTGTCCAGTACATCGGACCTTCGGCCCAACCCCCATCACTGCCACCCCAAGGGGAGTACAGACAGGCATAATAATCGATCGCATAATCCAGCCACGCTGCAGCTTGCTGCTCCTCATGCAGCAAAGCCATACAGCACGGTACAAGTACGGAAGACAATGAACGAATTGCATGGCTGTCATAGGGCACACGATGGATCTTCGAGCGAACCATCACATGCTGGGCTACCTGTTCTGTCCGCCGCAGTAAACTGCGCCTTACCACATCTTGCTCTTCACTGTTCAACTCATCATGCAGCCAATCATAGCCCCAAGCAAGCGCCGCTGCGACCCGAAAGGCCGCCTCATCGTTATAATCACGGGAGGTCGTTCCCTCCGGATCCCAGGCCGCCACATGCAGCAGCCAGGTTTTCGCCGCTTCAAGCAGCCGTTCGTCTCGAAGCACCCGCCCAGCGATACTCAGATGACGAATGGCATATAACACTTCCTGACAGTCAATGTACATTTGTCTCCACAACGTGGCGACACGTTTGTTATCCGGGTAAGGCAGCGGTTCACGAATTGGCTCACGGTCTGCCCACGGTTCCACGGAATTTGCCATAAACACATCCCAGCCGCAATAAGTGGAATCAGACGCAACACCATCAGCAAGTGCATTCAGTCCACGCTCATCTAGCCACAGCCTTGGGTGAGACGTGTCTGTGGAAACGTATCGCTGTGCCCGGGAGGGCAGAGGTGTCTCAGGTAGTCCCGCTGGAACCGTAAACCGCCGCACCTCACTCCATGACGACATTTCCTGCTGTTTCTCCTGCACGGCATCCGTCTCGGCTTCGCTTCCTTTCTGCACTGGATGATTCACAAGCAGCGCATATCGCCAATAATACTCTCCAGGTTCAAACACCCGGTCAGGCGTGAAAAAGTTATACGGGAGCGGCGTAAAGGTCATCGTCTCTTCTTCCTGAAAAGAAGGGCTCGCCGATACTTGCAGCAGATAGGCATTCTCATCCTCCTGCTGTGCCGCCATCCAGGTAAACCTTGGCGGATTCTCTGCCAGAACAGTATGCTCGTCAGGAGCATAGTCCACATGGAACGGCCCGCTGATGGGTTGGTACAACGATCTTTCTGCAAGCTTTCGCTTCACTTCCATCGTTTTGTCCCCTCCTTATCACAATGTTGTAACATCAACGCATATACATGCCGCCATTGATTTCAAGCGTCTCTCCGGTAATAAAAGAACCCAGGTCAGAACACAGGTACAACGCCGCTCCTGCGACATCATCGGGAGTACCTTCCCGTCCAAGCGGGATGCTGCTTACCGCAGAAGACCGACCTTCTGCCGAGGTGAACGTAGTATGGAAAGCCGTCTGTCCGATGAAGCCCGGGGAGAGAGCATTCACCGTAATCCCGCCAGGTGCAAGCTCTTTGGCAAGCCCTTTGGTTAACGCAATGACGGCCGCCTTGGAGGCTGCGTAAATAGCTGCACCCGGCCCGCCACCATTATGAGCCGCTACGGAGGTCAGATTGATAATTCGTCCGCCACCAGCCGCCTTCATGCCAGGAATGACTGCTTTGGAGACAAAGACGGTGCTCTTCAGATTGACATCCATAATTCGGCTGTACAGCTCCTCACTCATCGTTTCAATGGGGCTTCGCTCCACCAGATGTCCCGCGTTGTTAACCAAAAGGTCAATTGGACCGCCAAAACGGAGTGTAATATCGTCAACCATCGCTCTGATGGCATCCGTATCCGTCACATCTGCCTGAAATGCCGCCGCTTCACCACCAGCATCCCGGATTGCGGTCACGACTTCCTCCGCCCGCTCCATATTATGCAGACCATTCACAGCAACCTTCGCCCCGCAACGAGCCAATGCTCCAGCAATAGCAGCGCCAATCCCTCCACTGGAACCCGTTACCAATGCGATTTTGTTCTGTAAATTGATATTCATGTTCTATCTTCCTCCTTGTTATTGGTTTGAATTAAATTCGCTTGCTGTGCTGGTCCGCCGGAAGCGCCATCGTAATGGTCGTTCCCATACCTTCCTCACTCTCCATCATCAAGCCGTACGTTTCTCCAAATACGAGCTGAATCCGGCGATGCACATTCATAAGTCCGATGCCACCACGATGATAAACATCATCGGTGTCTTCACCGGCCAGACGGTTCAGTTCCAGACGGCGACGCAGCTTCTCCAGACGTGCATTGCTCATGCCCATGCCATTATCCTGGACGATGACAAGAAATCGATCTTCCAGACGCCGAGCATCTATGCGGATAAAATGACCCGGTTCCATGCCACGTGGAAACGCATGTTGCAGTACATTTTCCACCAGGGGCTGGAGGGTGAGACGAACCATTTTTTCCAACAATAAATCCGGTGCAATGATGACCTCAACTTCAAGCTCCCGATCCATGCGATGTTTCATGATGGAAAGGTAGGCCAGCACATGCTTCAGCTCATTGGCAACCGTAATTTCCTCCAGATTGGTCTGAATGGAATAACGGAGCATATGAGCCATCGATTCCACCATCTGCGTAATTTCTTCGGAATCCTGTACGACGGCATAACATTTGATCGTTTCCAGCGTGTTGTAGAGAAAATGCGGATTGATCTGCAACTGGAGCGCCTGAAATTCCGCACGGTGTCGTTCCAACGCTTCCTGCTGTAGCTCAATTTCCGACTTCTGGCGGCGCAACTCCGACTCATATACACTCTCAATCATGTCCGACAAGCGGCTGACCATCAGATTATAGCTGCGAATCAGCACTCCGATCTCATCGCGCCTTTCCTTCATCTCCACCTTGTTCCAGATTCCCTTCTCCGTCTGTCTCATTCCGTTCATCAGCACCCGAATGGGTTCTACTTGAGATGCTCCGATCCGGTAGGCCACCACAAGCGCAGCGAGCAAGGTCCCTGCACCAACCCATAATGTAGCTGAGCGGATCGTTGCAATCGGCCTTTGAAGCTCCGACAGCGGCACGGAAGCAACAAACCGCCAGCCCGAATAGGCAGACAACTCCGATATAAACAGCCGCTTGGTACCATCCGTGTTCTGTTCCAGTGACCCTGCCTCCATGTGCATAAGTCTGTCCACGGTGCTGGACGACATCACGGTCTGAGCCTCCTCGTCCCCAGGAAGGTAGATGACATTTCCGTTCTGATCCATCACATACTGATATCCCCCTTGACCGAGATCGAGTTCTCCCCAGATGTTGTCAAGCTCCAGCACATTCACTTCCATCGCCAGCACTCCGTTTGGTGTATAGGAGGACACCCCCCTGATCAGGCGCGCAATCGTAATGACATTCGCACTCTGTCCACTGCGAATACTGCGGGTAAGCAAAGTTGACTCGCCATTCGTAGGGGTTGCATCGAGTAACTCCTTATACTGCTGTGCAGCATCGATATCGGGTATGCCCGCTGAATTCTGGTTGTCATCGATGACAACCCGCCCGTTCTCCCCGATAACATACAGGAACTTGATCTGTGGATATAACATAAAAACAGGCGGGAACACGTTTCTTTTAATCTGACGGCTGTACTCGTAATAGGCATAACTGTCCTCCGAATTCATATCGAGAAAGTGCTTCACACTCCCATTTGAGAGGAT
The DNA here is from genome assembly GCF_050990605.1 of Paenibacillus amylolyticus. Lineage (GTDB taxonomy): Bacteria > Bacillota > Bacilli > Paenibacillales > Paenibacillaceae > Paenibacillus > Paenibacillus amylolyticus_H. Next base: position 1,052,888 of record NZ_CP158832.1, on the reverse strand, counting down.
GGAGTAGGTCGCGCGATCATAATTCTGCAAATACAGATCGGTCTGGTACGCCGTATTACGCATGGTTTGGGCGATGTTGTCCGCCAGCTGATCGTTCATCTCAGTCGAGGCATAGGTATAGGTAAACAAGCCAATAGCGGACAGAGACAACGTAATTACGATGGAAAAATGAAAGAACAGGCGGATCGACAGGCTGCGCTTCATCATTCAATGCCCAACTTACTGCGGTATTCGGACGGGGTCAGTCCAGTAATTTTCTTGAATGTCTTGGTAAAATGGGGATGATCCGCATACCCCACTTCGTAGGATATATCCGTAATCCGGTTGCCCGGCTGTTCCAGCATTCGTTTGGCCAGTTCCATTTTGCTGCGTATTCGGTATTGGATAAAGGTCTGACCGGTCGTCTGTTTAAACAGTTGGCTGAAGTAGGACGGGTTCAGTCCAAGCTTGGCAGCAATCTCGTCCAGTGAAACTTCACGGCGCAAGTGCTTCTCCAGATAGGCTTTTGCTTCTTCCACTGGATGCTTGCGCTTACCACTGCGCTTTTCCTTGATCGTCTTCATTAACGTGTGGATCTCGTTACCCAGAGCCTCGAAGCATTCTTTAGAGGAAGCGCTTACAATTATCTTACTGGACGTACTCATCGTTCCGTTTCCCCGTGCATTCATGCGGGCCACAATCAATTCCAACAATTCCTGAAAAAGCTCCGCTGTCTGCTCAGGCATCAGGGCATATGCCGGATAACGATTCGACCATGCTGCGAGCAGTTCCGTCACATCGGATTGCCTTAACTCCCATATAGCCTCTTCCAGACGCATGGCCCAATCATTCAGCTCCCTCACGGGTACAAGGGATACCGTAGGTTTATCCTCTTCGGATGCCAGCAATTTGAGCAGCAGTTCATGAAGCTCCTGTCGTCCCACTGGCTTGAGCAGATATCGTTTTACCCCATAATCCATACAGGCTCTTGCATATTCAAAGTCTGAATAACCGGAGACTACAATAATGCGCATCGTACTGCCTTGCTCGGATAAACGTCGGCACAACTCAATGCCATCCATCGTTGGCATGCGAATATCCGTGAACAGGATGTGTGGTCGAAAGTCCTTCACCACCTGAAGGGCCTCTTCCCCATGCGCCGCCTGCCGGATCTCACAATCAAACAGACCTGCTTGCTCAATCATCTTTGCCAGACCCATCCGAATCATCGGTTCATCGTCCGTAATCAAGATTCTGAACATCGCCATTCCCCCGTTTCCGTCAGATCTGTATGCTGCTTGTAGTTAAGATTTGACGGAGCCGACCATGATTCCTTTTACAAAATGCTTTTGCAGGAAAGGGTAAATGATAATGATTGGCAAGGTGGCGATGATAATGGTCGCCATTTTGATGCCTTCCGGCGATGTATGTGCAAGGGTGCTATAGACCGCAGAACCCGGATCGACGGAAATATCGTCACTCTCAAACAGCTTCTTGAGTGTGACCTGGATCGGCCACCAGGCCGGATCATTCAGATAATAAAGCGCGGTGGAATACGCATTCCAGTGGCCCACCGCATAGAAAATGCCGAGTGATGCCATGGCCGGTTTGGACAATGGAATAACGATACGCCAGATGATGCCAAACTCCCCACAGCCATCGATGCGGGCGGCATCGATCAGTTCACCCGGTAGCTGTGAGAAGAACGAACGCATGACGAAAAAGTTAAAGGCGTTAATCGCTCCTGGCACAATCAGCACCAGTGGATTGTTGACCAGGTGTAACTCTTTCATCAGGATAAAGTTCGGAATGAGCGGTGCCGAGAATACAACGGTTATCAGGACAAACATAACGACCAGTGAACGCCCTTTGTACTCTGGACGGGACACGGGATAAGCCAGCGATGCCGTTGCGGCGAGATTGACCAGCGTACCCACTAACGTTACCCCAACCGATACCGCAAAGGCCCGCCAGAAGGCAGCATCGCCGAATACATATTCGTAATTGATCCAGGTAAAAGCTACAGGCCAGAAGCTGACCTTTCCGCCCATGATCGCTTCCGAGCTGCTAAGTGATTGGGCCAGCACATTAATGAAAGGCAGAATCATCGTCAACGAGAGCAGCGTTAGAAAAACGAGATTTCCAATGCGAAATATACGGTAACGGACACTGGGGGTACGCATAGAACTCGCCTCCTAATACAGGCTTTCGCCGGTTGTTTTTTTGCTGAAGAAATTACCGAGTAGAACAAGCATCAATCCCACGACTGACTTGAACAACCCGATGGCTGTTGTATAACTGTATTGCTGTGAGAGAAGCCCGGCTTTGTAGATATACGTATCCAGAATTTCACCAGATTCCAGATTGAGCGGATTCAGGAACACAAACACACGCTCAAAGCCCAGATCGAGGAACTTTCCGATGTGCAGCAGCAGCAGGATCATAATTGTCGGCAGCAAGGATGGCAGGGTAATCGACCATATTTGCTTCAAACGTCCGGCACCATCCACCTCTGCCGCTTCATACAGGTCGGGATTGATCCCCGCAATAGCAGCAAGGAAAATAATCGTGCCGTAGCCCGAATCCCGCCAGATTCCGGAACCGATCAGAATGGAACGAATGTACGAGTCTTCTCCAAGAAAGTAGATTGGTTGCATCCCCAGTAATCCAAGTGCCTTATTCACCACCCCGGCATCCATCGAGAAAATACCCATGAAGATACCGCTAATGACAACCCAGGATAGAAAGTGAGGCATGTATACAATCGTTTGCAGCAAACGCTTAAACACAATCATCCGTACTTCATTTAGCAGAATGGCCAGTAAGATCGGTACCGGGAATGCAATCACCAGATCATATAGTCCAAGCAGAAGTGTGTTATTGAGAATTCTTAAAAAATCATAATGGCTGAACATCTTCTGGAAATGCTCCAACCCTACCCAATCACTGCCGGTGATGCCTTTGAAAATGTTGTAGTTCTGAAAGGCAATCACTGAACCGAATAAAGGTACATATTTGAAGAGGAAAAAATACAGAATGCCCGGCACGGAGAGCAGGTATAGGATCCGGTATCGCCACAGATAACGTCCCGCATCTCCAAGCCGAGCGCCCAGACCAGACGAGTCAAGTCTGGTTGCCCCCCGACTTGACGGCGTAATGTCCGCCGGCTTCACGTCTTCTCCCCTCCCTGCTTCTGTGATTGCATGGCTTTCAAATTATCAGGAACGTTTTCGTCCCATGGGATTTCATTGAATTCAACGGAAATATAATCCGGCTCACGGTCGATAATATGCGAGAGCTCGCGTGTGAACACCTCCACTATCTCCTGCTTTTGCTCATCCGTCCTGCCTTCATACAGTCTAATCGTGATTTCTGGCATCCGAGTTAAGCTCCCTTCAATCCATAATGTAAACGCTTTAACAACTTTATCTTAGCGCTCCTGCAAAAGGGCAACAATGGACTGTCTTTTCGTTCTCTTGTGTTTTCTTTAGGTCATGGCAAACAAAGCCCAAAAGGGGCACTTATGAATAATAAAGATCGAAAACGAAAAAATACACCCATAGAACCAGTACCTTAGAACCATTTTTGCACGAAAAGCTAATATTAATATGACTTTATAACGATATATTCTACGAAGTAACTTACCTGGAGGTCCTATAAGTGAAGTAGAACTTGTAACAATGCAAGAAGCACACTGCATCATAAGAGAATGTCACGTAACCACAGTAAAAATAAGAATTATAGAAGTTGCACGATAATCATTTCCCACTAAATATTCGTTAGATTACATAGCGTATAGCATCCCATCCAGGTATAGTGCATTTTCACAATCGTAGAAGGAGTGAACAACCTTGTTTAATAAGCTTCGCTGGAGTACCATGCCTTTCTTTGTTAAAAATTTGGTAATCTCGTTCGGTAGCATCACCTTAATTGGTATTATCCTGATTACCGCGGCTTACCAGCTGCAAAAGAACATTCTGGTAGAACAGTTGCATGACCAAGCCACTGTCATCACCCAGAAATCGTATAACGATCTGGACATCGCCAAAGTCGCCCAAGCAGCCAGTGAAAAAAGCTACGCCGGTCCTGTACAGCAGGAAATAAAGGCTTATCTTGATTCCATCCATGAGTTCTATCCAAACATCGCGCAAGCGTACATTTTCGGTTCAGAACTTGAGCAAGGAAACGGAACGTCCATCATCGCGATTCCAACGAACCTGTTGGAGCCATTCGAGCAAGATAATCTGCCCGCAGGTGCCATGTACCCACTGCCCGAGAATAATGTGGTGGTGCTGGAACAGATGAAAAAGGACGGAAAGCCGGCCTTCAGTGATTTCTACACCGATGACTACGGAACTTGGACTACACTAATCTATCCGATTAATAACGCAGATGGCTCCATGTACGCTGCTCTTTTCTTCGATGTCGATGCAAGCGCCGTTCCAAAAGGACTTAATGAATTGCTTACGTACGGATTGATGTTCCTTGTCGGATTCCTAATCTTGTTCATGGTATTGCAATTCATTTTGCTGAAAAGAACGTTGCTTCCAATCCGCAACCTGATGAAAGGTATCGAAGAAGTCAGCACGGGTAATCTGGACGTAACCATCGACACGGGGCGAGATGACCTGGGTATCATCAACGAGAAGTTCAATGCGATGATCCATCGATTCAACACAACCATCTATAAAGTACAGAATACTTCACATCACCTCTCGGAATCTTCCAAACAACTACTGGGCATTTCCGAGAAAAATAATGTTAATATTCAATCCATTAGCCACAACATCCGGGAAATATCCACTGGGCTGGTGTCACAGGACAAAGCCACTGTGGAGAATGCACGCGCCATGACAGAAATGTCAACGGTTGTGCAGACAATTGCCAGCAGTTCAGCTGATGTGGCAGATGAAGCACTCAGCATGGAGCAGCGCTCCAGCACAGGTAATGTGGTGATGCAACAAGTCATTGAGCAGATGCGCCTGATCTCGGGTGCGGTGCAAAATACGTCAAACTCGATTCAGTCTTTGGAAAATAACTCGAACCAGATCAGCAACATTGTTAACGTAATCACGGAGATTGCCGGACAAACCAACTTGCTGGCACTTAACGCTTCAATTGAGGCAGCCCGCGCAGGTGAAGAAGGAAGAGGTTTTGCGGTGGTTGCAGGCGAGGTACGTAACCTGGCAGAGCAATCCCAGGAATCAGCCAAGCAAATTCGACAGTTGATTGAAGAAATTCAACGGGATATCCTGCAATCTTCCGAGGCGATGCAATTGGGTTCCAAGGAAGTCACCAAAGGCTTGGAAGTTACCCAAGAGACTGGCGTATTCTTTGAGAATATTCTGACTGCTACGAATAAAGTTGCAAACCAGATTCAGGATATCTCCAGTTCTACCGAAGAAATCTCGGCAAGCACACAGGAAATGTCTGCCACGGCGGATGAATTGTCAGCCAATGTCAGCAAGGCAGCAAGCAGCAGTAAACAAATTGAGCAGTCCATTGATGAGCAGGAAGCCTCCATGGCTGCCATTGTGAGTGCCTCCGATGAGCTCTCAGTTGTATCCAAGCAACTTCAAGAACTCATCTCATTCTTTAAAGTACGTGCAGAATAAAATTAATAGGATACAGAGAACAAGAATACGACACAGTAAAAAAACCAAGGCTCATGAGTGACTAACTCAAAGCCTTGGTTTTTTGTTGTTACCAGAGTAGGTGGATAGGTTCTATACTTCCCAGTATCATATAGATGAGAAAGCATATTTAAACAGTCCATAGTATAGAGGTCCAATCGCGACAACTAATGTTATCAACATTCAAACTCTTCTCGTCATCATCGGTAATCCATCCGACCACTCTCCATATTATAGAAATCCTTGCTCCGTGCACCTCACCACTCACTTCTGTTGTCATTTCCGTGTCCACATTATGACAATAATCACATCCACCTGCCTTGTCCAAGTGCTACATTTGTTAACGACCAACTGACCATAATAGTAAATCGGTCAATCAATAAGTTACCTTACCCATTACCTTTCAACATATAAGGAGGTGTATATGCCATGAAAACGATAGATCGAAGGCAACAGGTGATGGACTCTGCCGAGAAATCCTTTGCCTTGTTTGGCTACAAAGCCACAACGATGGAGCAGGTTGCGAGACTTGCCAATGTAGGCAAGGGAACGATCTATACCTTTTTCGAGAATAAAGAAGAATTGTTCAGTGAGATTTTGCGTTCGATCATTGCGGATATGAGACAGATTACAGAGCAGACGGTGAAGGAAGAGAACTCCTTTCTGGATAACGTGCATATGAGCATGGACTCTCTGTTGGAGTATCGGGAGGAACATGAGTTGTTAATCAAGCTCTTTCAGGAGGTCAACGAGTTCGGTACACCGCAGGCCAAGGAAGGTCTGCAGAAAGTGGAAACCGCCATACTCGAATATCTGGAGCGTCAGGTCAGCCGTGCCATGGAGTTGGAGCAGATTCGCAGAGACGATCCCAAACTGGTTTCTTTTGTCCTGCTGAAGCTGTATGTCACCTTAACCTCGGATTGGAACAAAGCGCATCCTACACTGCATAAGGATCAGATCAAGGATTTTGTAGGCCTCTTTCTCAAGAATGGCTTATCCCCCATGTAGAGAAAGGCGTGTCACCAGATTCAAAACATAATAGAGATAGAAGAAACGGATTAGCGTAAGGATAGGGAGAGAACATGATGAAATCATTCCACGTATTTGGGCAGGATCTGAAGTCCGCCTTCAAGAAACCAAAAGTATGTATTCCAATTCTCGTTGTACTGTTCATTCCGGTGCTGTATAGCGGCCTGTTCCTGAATGCATTCTGGGACCCCTATGGCAAAATGAATGAGTTACCTGTGGCCGTGGTTAACACGGATCAGGGTGCAGTCTACAATGACAAATCACTGGAGGTCGGTCAGAATCTGGTCGATGAATTGAAAAAAAGCGATGATTTCGACTGGCAATTCGTCACTCGTGAACAAGCAGATCAAGGCATGCAAGACAACACGTATTATATGACGATTGTGATCCCGGAGGACTTTTCCTCCAAAGCAACGACCCTGATGGATGAGCATCCTGAGCCGGCAGACCTGATCTATGAACCCAATGAAGGATACAACTTCCTCGCGGGTCAGATCGGTGGTACGGCTGTGAAACAAATCCGCTCCAAAGTCGCTGCCAAAGTCACCGAATCGTATACCGAAACGCTATTGGAACAGGTCGAAAAAATCTCTGACGGTTTTGCGGATGCCGGAGATGGCGCAGGTCAGATTCATGATGGTGCGATCAAGCTGGATGAGGGTGTTGCTACATTAAAAGAAAACCTGTCCAAACTGGCCGCTGGTACCGACAAGCTCGAAACGGGCGTAGTTCCATTAAAAGAAGGCACATCTACTCTCGCTCAAGGCATTAGTGATCTTCATACAGGTGCGAGTGCTCTGTCCAATGGGCTGTCCCAATTGGCAGCAGCAGGCACGAAGCTGAGTGATGGAGCAACCCAGGCTGAAGCTGGCGGCAAGCAGCTACAGGCTGGCATTCAATCTGCGCAAGATGGCGCAGCTAAGCTAGATGCTGGGCTGGCGGCTTCCGAGGAAGGTAGTGCGAAGCTGACTGCTGGGTTGCAAAGTTCTGTCGATGGCAGCGGCAAAGTTAGTGAAGGTGCCAAAGCGGTTGCCCAAGGACTCGCCCAATTGGCTGAAGCCAGTCCGGAACTGGCCGCAAGTCCTGCTGTTCAGCAACTACTGGCAGCCAGTCAGGCCGTAGCGACTGGCAGTGAACAAGTGTATCAGGGCGGGCAGCAATTGGTCGCAGGCAGCCAAAGTCTATACGCTGCACAGCAACAACTGCATCAAGGCAGCAGCCAGTTGGTACAGGGTGAACAACAACTGGTACAAGGAGCTACGCAGTTGTCCGCTGGACAAGAAAAGCTTGCGACAGGTCTGCAACAATTCAATTCCAAATTATCCGAAGCAGCATCTGGAGGAGCCAAACTTGCGGATGGTTCAGGTCAATTGGATGCGGGTGCAGGCAATTTGGTTGCCGGTGTAAGCCAGCTTACAGATGGCATCTCCACCCTTGCAGATGGTTCACATAAGCTCGATGACGGCGCCGGTCAGTTGAAAGAAGGTACGCTTAAGCTAACAGACGGCTCTGGCGAACTTGCCACCAAGCTGAATGAAGCGGCTGAACAGACGGGTGGTGTGAAAAAGACCGATGAACTGGTAACGATGTATGCGGAGCCTGTTCAGGTCGATGAGCATAAATATAACGAGGTACCTAATTACGGTACAGGATTCTCGCCATACTTCCTGTCCCTCGGGCTGTTTGTCGGGGCCCTGATTGCCACATTGGTTGTGCCGACACGCGGCAGCACGGTTAGCGAGGCAAGTGGCTGGAATCGTTTTGTGAGTAAAACGCTGGCTTTCACGCTCATGAGTGCAGTGCAATCTTTGCTTGCTTCATGGCTGGTCTTATACGGCTTGGGTCTGGATGTACAAAGTGTTCCATTGTTCCTCTTGTTCAGCTTTGTGACCAGTCTAAGCTTCATGTACATCATTCAGGCATTGGTGACTTGGTTGGAAAATCCGGGACGATTCCTCGCCATTCTGATGTTAATCTTTCAGCTTACGACCAGTGCGGGCACCTTCCCGCTCGAACTGATTCCAAACTGGTTGAAGGTGTTTAATCCATGGTTGCCTATGACCTATTCGGTAACAGGTTATAAAGCAGTCATCTCAAGTGGACAGTTCGGTGTGGCTTGGGATCAGATTGGCATTCTGTGCATCTTTGCGGTAATTGGTCTTGGAGGAACTCTAACGTACTTCCTGATGCATCGTACCACGGAGAACAAAAACGTGAGCAGTGAAGTCGCACTTCACCTGTAATAAATTAAAAAAAGCAAAGGCATATAGCTGAGCTCCACCCTCTTCTAGACAACAGAAGGTGTGAGCTAAGGTACGCCTTTGCTTTTTTTTAGTTTTAGATACAATCTAAGTTTGCTAACTTTGTATTCTTAGTATATAGAGTACATATCAGAGCTTGTAACAGCGAAAGTAAACAATAGCACGAACGCAATAAGTAATACATACATCGCTGTACCGATGATTCCACAAACAAGTCCAGCAATGGCTAACCCTTTCCCCTGCTCCATGCGAACTCTAATCTCTTTGAAGGCTAAAGATGCAAATATAATCGCAACGATTCCGATTAAAATTCCCACGTAAGGAATCGTGACGGACAGAATCCCCAAAACTAGTGATACAATCGACTTACTATTGGTCTTTGGTATTACATAAGGTGGTGGTGGAAGTGTGTCGTTATAATAACGATCCACATCATTTTCACGAGGTTCCAAGGTAAATCCTCCCTGTTTATTAAGTATGTTCATTATAATCGATTAATAGGAATAATAATATCCATATTATGCTAAATTATGAATTGATATTAGATTTATTTTATTCCCACCATCCCTGGACATATAATTTAAGCGTAAGCTTAAACATTGTACTTCAAGGATATGAATTTAAGAACCATTTATCCGTTTGATGATATAAATCAAGAATACCTCTAACATATAAATATTATTGTAGTCGTGATACTGTTCTAAATATCTTTGGAGGATCACTCAGATGAAAATCGATAAAGTCATGAACATACTCATGATTTTGATGCTTGTACTTATTGCTTTTTATCAAAATAATGTAGCTGTTTTATGTTTTAGCATTGTATTGTTTGGAATTATGGGTTATACGACATTTCGAAATCGAACCCATTGGAATGTAGCAACTTTTATCTTTTTGACTCTTGTACTGATGATCTGGAACATATACCTGTGGACATAAGCTTTTATTAAAAAAAGAACGCAATCCCTCATTACTCATAGGATTGCGTTCTTTCGCATTTCTTAGATTTGGAATGTCTTCTATCCTTCCACTTCAACCCGCTGCAAAAATGTCCGGGTACGTGCAAGCTTTGGATTGCCAAAGATCTGTTCTGGCGGTCCCGCCTCTGCGATCTCCCCGTTATCCATGAAAAATACACGATCCGCAACGTCACGGGCGAAGCCCATTTCATGCGTGACGATCATCATCGTCATGTTCTCCTGCGCAAGCTGTTTGATGACACGCAACACTTCTCCCGTCAGTTCGGGATCGAGTGCCGATGTCGGCTCATCGAACAGCAGAATGTCCGGCTGCATCATGAGTGCACGAGCGATGGCTACACGCTGTTTCTGTCCACCGGATAGATTGGCCGGATAGACATCGGCCTTGTCCGACAGCCCTACTTTGCCGAGTAATTCAAGACTGCGATGCCTGATGACACTTGAACTTTCTTTTTTCAAAGTCTTCGGTGCGAGTTCCAGATTAGCCTGTACGGTCAGATGCGGGAACAAGTTAAAATGCTGAAACACCATGCCCATGCGATCTGTCATCTTGCGAATATCTGCGGCACCCGCGTAACGGCCATTATCAACCAACGTCTGATCCTGAATGCGAATCGTTCCGCCCGAAATATCCTCCAGATGAATCAGGCTGCGCAGCATCGTACTTTTCCCCGAACCCGAAGGTCCAATCACGGCAATTACTTCGCCTGGTTCCACGTTGAAGGATACCTGTTTCAGCACATCAAGTGTGCCGAATGATTTTCTCAATTGATTTACTTCTATTATATGTGTCATATGCAGACAGTCCTTTGATTGATCAGATTTAATTTATTCAAATGAAAACCGCTTCTCAAGTGCCTTGAACAGCACGGTGAGTACGAGTGTCATGAGCAGATACATAACCGCCGCCACGAAGAAAGGTAACAGCTGTATGTCGCGATTTACCGCCGCTTGGGCGTAATACAACAGCTCAGGCACAGCCACGGCATAGAGCAGTGCCGTATCCTTGATGAGCGTAATGGATTCATTGGCCGTTGCAGGCAATACTACACGAATCATCTGAGGAATAATGACTTTGGTCATCGTCTGCCACTTTGTCAATCCAAGTACCTTCGCCGCTTCATGTTGCCCCTTATCAATGGAAAGCAGTCCGCCCCTGAAGATTTCAGCGAAGTACGCCGCATAGTTTAGGATGAACGCAATCGCCGCTGCAACAAAACGATCAAACACCAGATACTCTCCAATCACCGGAAGCAACGGTAAACCGAAGCAGAAGAATAGAATTTGGAGCAGTAGCGGTGTTCCTCGCATCACATATACATACGTATGGGCAATCCACGCCAGCAGTTTAATCTGACTTCTCATCGCAAGCGTGACCGCAAATCCAAGCGGTACAGATAACACGATCGCTAGCAAGAACATGAAAATGGTGGTCTGCGCACCCTCTAGCATCGGTTTTAAAATTGTCGATAAATAATCCCAACTCATTGTTTTGTCTCCTCTAATCTGTTAACCCCGCATTCCTCTGGGGCATGAATCGCTCCAGCATGGAATACGGGGTCCGTTTTGTTTCTAACTATATATCAGGTGTATAACCTGCCTATTTCAGAACCTTATCTTCACCCAACCATTGGGCGGAGATTTTAGCAGCTGTTCCGTCTGCATTCAGCTCATCCAACGCTTTTTGCAGCTGATTCAGAAGTTCTTCATTGCCTTTTTTGATACCAATGCCATATTGTTCCGGTGCAAGAGATTCATCCATCAGTTTGAATGTTCCCTCTTCTTTGGACATATAGTATCTCGCTACCACTTCATCAATGATGACCGCATCCAGACGTTTCGTCTTCAGATCCGTAAGAGCAAGGACGTTATCCTTGAACTCGGAAGCTTTCACTTTATCCTTGAGAGGACTTGCTGCCAGTGCATCTGCCGCGGAGGACAGCGCCTGCAATCCCACATTTTTACCATTAAGTTCATCCAGCTTTGTGATTGGCGAGTCTGCCAAGGTAATAGCAACCTGACTGTTTTCCAGATACGGCTTCGTGAAGAGCACTTTCTCTTTGCGCTCATCCGTAATGGTGTACCCGTTCCAGATCATGTCGATCCGGCCACTGTTCAGCTCTGACTCTTTGGAAGACCAGTCGATCGGCTGAAATGTGATTTCTTTACCCATTTTCTCCGCTGCAGCTCTTGCGTAATCAATATCAAAACCAACAATTTCATTCTGCTCGTCCCGGAAGCCCATTGGAGCAAACTTGTCATCAATTCCTACAACAATCGTGTTATCGTCTTTGCTTGCGGAACTGGAACAACCAGCCACAATCAATACACATATACTAATGAATAATAGTAAAATCGCTTTTTTTCTCATCTCTCGAACCCCTCCATGTCTATAACCAAAACCCAAACGCTTTAGTTCGTTACCACGTTATCAGAGATTTATAATAACATAGCATGGGAGAAGAGTCGAGTCTCTTGCTTATTTCCTTCTATATCATACCGTTTAATTGTCAACAATCTGTGAAAAAATCTCTTTCACTTGTGTCGGTTCTACCAGCTTCTCGCGTACAGTCGAATTCCATAGATTCGGGTTCTGAAGGTCTTTTAATTCCGTACCTGTCCATTGTTGGGCAGATTCACGACGTAAGGTATGGCTAGTATTCTCAAACTGGTAGACGATCTGCTCCAGATTATCGATCATAACAAAGTTCGCAACCGCATTATATACGAGTATCCGCTCAAGTTCCTCTGCATCCATCTCACGCGTATCCAAGCTATAATTCACTTGGACCGTGAACGTCTCTGGGTACAGCTGGTAACCATTCAATCTTTCACGTAAAGGTAAAGCCTGATTCAGATGACTAAGGTTCGAATGATTACCCATGTAGGGACTGCGATATTTCACTAAAGCGGCAAAATCATGTGTCAGCGGATTCTGCTGCTCTTCCTCGTACTGAGCCTGTTTCGCCTCGATCTTCGGATTAACGTAACCCTCCACGAACACAAGGCCAACCACACCGAGAACAACGAGTGCAATAATCCATATATTTTTCCCTCTCATGACACATCACTCACTTCATATTTGCTAATGATCCGATACGCACGATGTACTACCAAAGGAATAATAACGCTTAGTAGCGGGACGGCAAAACCAATGACGATCACAGCAAACTGGTAGGGTCCATCCACCTGAATGGGTCGATTAAACCAGATGTTGCTTCCGAATCGCAACGCTGCCTGCGTCCCCCATAGGACGAGTATTAATGCCGCCCACAACCACCATATTCTTCGATTCCACTGCACTAAGGCAGGGATTCGTATAACCGTGGTTTTCACGGAAGTTGCAGAATCGTTCGTCTTGTTGATCAACAGATACAACACATACGTGCCACCAACAATGAGACTCACGATCATAAGCAGGTTGTTTATGGCGGAGCCTTGCATCAGCACTCTCATTGGAATGGTAATGATCCAGGCTATGAGGCTGTAAATCAAAGCAGACTGCAACAACGCTGTCCAATAAGGAACACGTTGTACCCTTCGATGGTCACTCATCACTTCATCCATACCAGCGATATGCTGAATGGCGGTCTGGAACGCCTTCTCTTCACTCATCCCCTGCGAGATATAATCGTCAATCCGCGCAGCGAGATTGCTGTGAATCTCTTCTTTTAATTCTCGGTTGTCCAATGTATCTGGTGCATGAGCGAACAAACGATTCACATGACGGGTGATGCGAACTTCCAATCTCATAGGTCTTCATCTCCTTTTTCTCCAGTGACAATCATGCAATCAATCAGTGCCTTGGCTGCCTGCCAAGCTTGAACCTGCTCTCTATAGGCTTCAAGCCCCTGCACTGTAATTCGGTAATATTTGCGTCGGCCTCCCTGTGTCTCTTCCCCCCAGTAGGACTCCACATATCCACTCTTCTCCAGCCTCTTCAAACTGGAATAAAGCGTGGGTTCCTTCAATTCAAACTGCTCTCCGCTCTTGCGATAGATCTCCTTAATAATGCTGTAGCCATAGTTATCTGCGGGTATAAGTACACTCAGAATAATGGGGTCAATATTGCCCCGAATCAGATCACTGTTAATCACTTGCACATCCATCTGCGAGTTTCACCGACTTTCTTCCATCCTGCGTATACTATAAGACATATTACTATGTCTGTAAAGGTAATACTTCACACATGGTAAATATGTATCGCAAGAGTAACTTTAGCAACATTCCTCTCTTGCTTTTCTTCAATAATAACCATTAATTCAATCATGATTTTTACAACAGCGCTCCTGTTATCCAGCTGTATTACTCCTCTATTCTACGGTATCGCCCCTCGAATCATCAAAAAGAACGTAATCTCCATCCCTGCGGTATAAAACATATTTATTAAATAGAAATATATGGTAATAAGGAATAAAAACAAACCCTTGAGACAAAATTAATCCTTGAAAAATTAAAGGAGGCAACCAAGCATATGAATGTTCACGAAAAAGGTAAAGACAAGCTAAGCCAACATTTATTGAAATATCTAGAAAATGACGTTCGAAGCGAAGATCAAATGATTACTGTCTTGATTAAGAGAGATACGAATATAAGTCCCTCAAGTTTTTTGGAGACTGACATGAAAAAAAGTGAAGCTAAAGTTTTGGAGCGCTTCGAGTCAATTAATACTGATTTAGTGCAAATTAAAGCTAGTCAACTCAACCAACTCCTTAAAAATCCGGCCATTAAATCTGTGACGGCTGAGCAAACGTATCACCTTTCCTTAGATGTTGCTTCAAAAGTAGTAGCTGATTCAAATGTTTCAATAATTGATACCCATTTAGATGGAAGTGGTGTGACAATAGCCATTATTGACTCAGGCATATATCCCCACGATGACTTATGTACACCTCAAAATCGTATCGTAGCTTTCTATGATACATTCGCAAAAAAAGAAACTGCACCTTCCGATGATGGTGGACATGGAACTCACTGTGCAGGATGTGCAGCAGGAAATGGGAAAAGCAAAAACGGTAAATATAAGGGCCTTGCATATAATGCAAATTTAGTTGGAGTTAAAGTCTTCAATGGTCCTACTACTTCAACCTCAACCATAATCAGTGGAGTTCAGTGGTGCATTGATAACATGGAAAAATACGGTATTAAAGTTATGTCTCTTTCTTTAGGAGGAGCCGCTATAAATTCAGCGCAAACAGATCCCTTATGTGAAATACTAAGAGTTGCTCAAAGCAAAGGTATTACAGTCGTGGCCGCTGCTGGGAATCACCCACCTGGACTTGGCAAGATAGATTCGCCTGCAATTGAGCCTGAAATAATAACTGTAGGGTCCACCAATGATTTTAACAGTGTAGACAAAAATGATGATAAAATTAGTGGCTTTTCTAACGTAGGGCCAACTATAGACGGTGTACTGAAGCCAGATATAGTTGCTCCTGGCACGAATATTATTTCTTTACGTTCTCCAAATTCGGAATATGATGTGACGTTTCCCCAAAATCGTATAGACGACCATTATTGTTCAATGAGTGGGACTTCAATGGCGACTCCGATCGTAGCCGGTTTAGCTGCACTTTTGATTCAAGCTAAGCCAGAAGCATCTCCAATGGAAATCAAACAGGCCATCGTTGAAGGTGCCAAGGATATTTTCCATGATCCTAATAGGGCGGGAAAGGGATACGCAAGTCTAAAAGGAGCATTGGAGAAATTAAAGGTGCCCTTAAATGTCTAGTTGAACAAAAAAACGGAGAATCATTAATTGGGTTTTCCGTTTTAACAAGCCTCAGATTAATTTTCGGACCAATTTAATTTGTATAATGCTGACTGGATGGCTGGTGAATACTCCTCAATCTCACATCCATCAGATAAAGTACAAGATGTGCGATTAGAACGTTGAAGTATTGGAGTTATTTTGCAACTAATAATTGGAAGGGTGAGCTAAAGTGTCAATTTTAACAGTGAAAGGTACTGAATCCGAGTTTAAAGAACGAAATATCCTGCATGAACAGAAGGCTTTACAGCGATACATGAGCCATATGGCATCGAGAGAAAAAACATTGCTGAACCTACAACTAAAATCACCTTTGGAAGTAGATTCTCCAGAGCGCGTGGCTTCACGTAAAGCAATGATTGACCCTAAAGATGATTTTACACTTGAGAGAATCATTGGACAAAATGACTTAGTTCCACTGCATTTCTTGGAGAAAGGCCTTATTGTGGGAAAATCAGTCTGTAGGATTGAAATCAGTGACGAAAGCGGCCGAGTCTTGGGATATGGTACTGGCTTTCTCGTGGCCCCAAATTTATTACTTACAAATAATCACGTATTGTCAAACTCGGATATGGCCTCACTTAGTCAAGCCCAATTCAATTACGAAAAAGATATAAACTTTAATGATCGGATTATGCAAATATTCAAATTTGCTCCAGAAGTTTTTTTCATGACAAATGAAGAACTCGACTTCACATTGGTAGCAGTACAAGAAAAATCAAATGCGGGAACAAGCATCCATGATTTCGGTTATCTACCACTCATTAAGCAGACGGGTAAGGTCCTCCTTGGTGAATATGTTTCCATAATTCAGCATCCAGAAGGCCGATATAAAGCAGTTGTACTACGTGAAAACAAAATTACAGATATACTTGATCATTTTATTCACTACTCGGCTGACACTTGTCCAGGCTCTTCCGGCTCAGTAGTATGTAATGACGGATGGAAAGTTATTGCACTCCATCATTCAGGTGTACCCGACCCGCAACATCCGGGCCAATTCATTGCCAACGAAGGAGTACGGATTAGTAGCATTTTAGATTATATTGAACAGCAGGGTCCCTCCCTTACGGCTGAGCAGAAGGTATTAATTCAAAAGATAGGTCACGATTTTGGTGAGCAAAAAACATTGAACTATGTGTCAACCAACAATATATCGGTAAATTCAAAACTTGATGAAGACGTAGTGGCAGAAGACTTCAGTCTAGAATGGTATGAAGGCTCAACCGGCCATGATCCAAAATTTCTTGGAGATCAGTATGTCATTCCACATCCTAAGCTTCGGACTGACCTTGAACAAGATGTGGCAA
Source organism: Paenibacillus amylolyticus (assembly GCF_050990605.1). Classification (GTDB taxonomy): domain Bacteria; phylum Bacillota; class Bacilli; order Paenibacillales; family Paenibacillaceae; genus Paenibacillus; species Paenibacillus amylolyticus_H. The sequence continues at coordinate 1,035,926 of NZ_CP158832.1, read as the reverse complement.
AACTAAGAAACGGAACGAATGTTTTAAACTACACTCATTTCTCTATTGTGATGAGTAAGTCCCGTAAGCTGGCTTTTTATACGGTTGTTAATATTGATGGGCAGCAATTGAAGGATGAAAGACGAGACGATGCTTGGCGATATGATCCAAGAATTGATCGGGAGTTTCAATGCGGGAAAGAACTTTATGATGACAATCCACTGGATAAAGGCCACCTTGTTAGAAGAAGAGACCCTGTCTGGGGACAGGACAGTAATGAAGCGAATCAGGATACGTTCCATTTTACTAATTGCTCTCCACAACATAAAGATTTTAATCAAAGCTCCAATAAATGGCTGGGCTTGGAGGATTACCTTTTAGAACATATGAGAAACAACGCTCGCAAAGCAACGGTGTTTACTGGTCCAGTATTCAGAGAAGACGACATTGTCTATCGGGGAGTTAAAATTCCTGCTGAGTTTTGGAAGGTCGCCGCTGTCGTGAAGGATACTGGAGAAATATCTGCTACAGCATATCTCGTATCACAAAAAGAGTTAATTCGTAATCTGGAATCAGACGTACCGGGTGCTTTTAAAACTTTCCAAGTCAAAGTCTCACTTGTAGAAGCATTAACAGGGCTGGACTTCGGTGATTTGCGGAATCACGATCCATTAGAACGGGTAGAGTCAACAATGGGATATGTTATTGAACGCGCGGAGGATATTCGTATATAACTTTTAGATATTCCTAAACTTAATTTAAGGAATCTTATTTTGGCTCTTTTAAGGTATGGTGATTGATTCCATATAACGGTGAAGCAGCCATTCTCTAAAGAACAGGTTATCCAAATAAACAACTTAACTTTCGCAGTTCAATCTCCAAACAAACCCATGATATAGCTGGGTAAACCAGAGCTCCATTCCTGTAGTTGGAAAAATACGGACGTTTTGTTCTCATTAGCGGGGCCCCTGACATTTCAAGAAATAAAATCTAAAATCATCAGTTGCTGAAGTGCGTTATTTAAGTCCAGATCACGACCTCATCTGAAAAGAGAAAAAAAGTCCATCGAATGTAGGCTCTACTCGTCTCTCGACGCTTATATTCCATCGCCAAATTACGGCTGAATACACCGTTGTGTGGCTAATGATTTGGTCAAAGCAACGACCCCGAAACACCTTTCTTGTTGGTATGGTTGTTCGACACTTCCATAATACCAAACAAGCGAGGTGTTTTTTTATCAATGAAATTAGCTATATTAACTTCTGCTTACGCCTACAAGAATTCAGACTAATATTCTAGGTGACAAAGTTAATTAATTGATATTTATTTTAGTGCACAAGGTAGGAAAAGATTATGTTATAACACTTTTAATTCACTCCTCATGTAAAAAAGCCAAACCCTCCATCCGAAGGGTCTGGCCTTTCTCTATGTTTCTGTATGTCATCAACATTATTTCTCAACACTATTGCTGCACTTTCTCGCGATCTTTCCCTTTATCGGATTCACCTGCGTTTTTGTTGGCAGCATCACGATCCTGTTGCATCTCTTCCACCGTTTTCACCTTGAGACGTGCAGCACCTTCATATTCCTTCGTTGGAATCAAGTCACCAGCAGCAAGTCTTGCTTCTGCGACAGCAATCGCATCACCATACTGCGGCAACCACTGGGCCTGTGCAACCAGCATCTCGTCAACCATCTGCCAGATCTCTTTTGGATTACACACGGCACCCACGAGCGGGTCCATCATGAACGCCTGACGAAGTAATTGGTCGTCTCCGTTCACCGCAGCTTCGACCGCAAGCCGTTGCACGGAAATGCTCACATTACATACGGCGGCTGGTCCCAGTGGCAAATCGCCTACATGCGGCATGGAGATGCCGTTGCGATCCACATATCCCGGTGCTTCAATAATCGCATCATCTGGCAGGTTCGAGATTACTCCATTATTAACGGTATTAAAATGTCCACGATAGACACGTCCCGTCTCCAGCCCTTCAATAATATACGAACCGTGCTCCTCGCCCCGTTTTTCCGGAATGAATTGCATCGGTTCATCCTTCATCCAGTTAGGAAAATCCGTCTCAAACCAGTTGCGTCCCTCGGTACATACCCGCAGATACCCACCCGTCTCTCCGTTGATCCAGTTGCCCAGGTCGATCCATTCGTTGATCTCTTCCGGACGTTTGCGGTACCACGGCACATATTCACTCAGGTGACCATTCGATTCCGTACTGTAGTATCCGAAGCGTCGCAGCATATCGATCCGTACTTTTTCGGTACGGCTGTACTCTGGATGTTTCTCAAAGGCTTCGAGCAGATCACCTGTAAGGTCCTTCCCTTCATGAGAAGCCTGAATATACCAGGTCTGATGATTGATGCCGGCACAGACAATATCCACTTCACTCTTTTTCAAACCAAAAGCTTCCGCAATCTGATGATGACCATGCTGTACGCCATGACACAGTCCGATCGTCCGCACACCGCCGTACTTGTTGCAAGCCCATGTGAGCATCGCCATCGGATTGGAATAGTTCAAGAGCAGCACGTCCGGTGCGCTCTGTTCACGAATATCTTTACAGATCTCCAGCATCTCGGTGATTCCGCGTTGTCCATACATAATGCCGCCTGCACATAACGTGTCGCCGACACATTGGTCTACCCCATATTTCAGTGGAATATCCACATCGGTTGCAAATGCTTCCAGTCCCCCAACACGAATCGTACACAGTACATACTTCGCATCTTTCAACGCTTCTTTCCGATCCGTTGTCGGCTGAATCTGAATATTCAATCCATTCTCCCGGATATCCCGCTGACACAGCTCAGTCACCATGTCCAGATTGTGTTGGTTAATATCGCAGAACGCAATTTCGATGTTGTTAAACTCCGGTACCGTCAGCAAATCCCGCAGCAATCCCCGTGTGAATCCGATACTCCCAGCCCCGATAAACGCCACTTTAAACGACATGTTTATATCCTCCCCTAATCCAAATCTTTTGCTTCGGTTAATGACTTCTTCATGAAATCATTGTACCAATGGCAAATAGGGAAGCGTTATCAAAATCATGACCTGTTCAAGATCTTGTTGTCAAAAATCCTAACTTATTCATCCAGCGGGTACTGACTAACATGTCGTTCCATAGAGGAGCGAAATTCAACTGGCGTACGACCTGTATATTTCTTGAATAACATATGAAAATACTGACGACTGCCTACTCCAACATAGTCGGAGATTTCCGAAATCGGGATATTCGTCTGCTGAAGCAGCATCTTGGCCTTCTCCATGCGAAGCATCGTCAGATAGTCGGTCGGTGTCCGCTTCGTGTGCTGACGAAATATGCGATGTAAATAGCCTGGATGCAGATTGACGGCTGCTGCGATATCCTTCATCTGAATATTTCGATCCATATTGTGATGCATGAATTCAATGGTTCGTTTGACATACAGCTCCGCCTGATCTGGCGCACTCCGGCTCATCTCTCCGCGCAGTCGTGCAACACGGACCAGCAACTGGATGAACAGCGTACGCACCAGCATTCCCTGTTCCGGGGACGAGAGATTGCGTGCCTCGCAATGATGCGACCTTTCCTCTGACGGAATAATCCTCATTGGCTCAGTCGATCTTCCTTGCTCCAGCAGACCGCGCTGATCGAGTTCCAGCACCAGACTTTTCATAATGTGATACACCTCTTCCGGGTCAGGCAGTACCAGATATGGAGAAGCATTAGTCAGTAAAGCTTGGACTTCTTCCTCTTCCAGCGCAAGTTGACGGATGGATAGCTGTCCGGGAGGCGAGCCTGAGAATCCAAACTCCACATTGAGCATCCGGCAAGGGACACCATCTTCCACCAGCAAACGGTGCGGGACACCTGCGTCGAGCATAATGAACTGTCCTTTTTTCAAAACGGCCTGCTCCGAGCCCCCATCCGGCATCTGCACATCCACCCGGCACATTCCCGAAATAATATACATGATCTCCATCGAATCATGATCGTGATAGGACATACGGTAGTTGTCCCATTGCTTGTAATAATACGCGTAAAAACGCGGCCCGCAGTCCTCTGTGCGCAATGTCTCCTGGTACAGACTTCCTGTCCAGCGCTTCGAAATGCTCATGTCCTTGCCTCCATCCCTGCAACGATCGATCCTCACTTTTCTCCATTGTAGCAATTCTATAGGTTGAATATAAACTGTCTTGTTTAAAAGTCTCATTGCATTATTTAATTAGATGAATATATAATTAGTATATTATCTAATCTTAAATGTAAACGGTCAATAACTAAAGGAGGTTTTCATGCATGAGTACCACCTTTCATCTGGTAAGACATGGACTTAAAGAACGACAAATCGGGGATGTCCCCCTCACTTCCGAAGGCATTTTACAAGCCGAAGCCACAGCACTTCATTTTGCCAAAGCTGCCTATCCCGTTACTAAAATCCTGACCAGCCCACTTCGGCGAGCCCAAGAAACCGCCAGCATGATTGCCCGCCTTACCCATGCCTATATAACCGAAGATCCTCGTCTGCGTGAACGTGCCAATTGGGGAGATTGCCCCGATCAGTCATTCGATGATTTTATTGCGATGTGGAATCGATGTACGTCTGAGCCCGATTACATTCCACCCGTGGGAGATTCGGCCAAACAGGCTGGTGAACGTCTGGCCTCCCTCCTAACCGAATTGGCTAGTGAAGAGCCGGAGAATCGTAACATCATTGTGGTCGCACATGGTGGACTCATTACGGATTTTCTGGTGCAGACTTTTAACGAGCGCGAGCTAAACCTCTGGCATTCCGACTTTATAGCTATGCAGAATCAATTGATCCCCGAATGCTCCATCACCACATTGATCCATGATCAAGGAAATTACACCATTGAAGCGTTCGCTTCAACCGAGCATCTAGACTCTAACGATATAAAAGATTGACGTAACATGGATTGTCCGAACATGGCAAGCTCTATTCCCAACTCCATCAGATCCTCATGTAAAAAAGCTCTGAACCCCCCCTGTGCCGAGACACAGGGGAGAATCCAGAGCTTTACAACACTTCAAAATGCTTTAGAACTTGCTCATAACCATTGACGCTGCTTCTTTACGTTACAATCTGATCCAGTTTTATGCTATCTTACTATCTCATCGGTCTGCTTACTTTCCGCCCTTACCTGGCGTGTAGAACTTGGGCAGCGTTACCTTCGACCAGTCGATATCCGATGCCATGTAGAAGGACGGATAGGAAGGCTGGTTGTATCCACTGTTCTGTCCGGCAATGCCCACACGATACATCGCATCATGCATTAGCGTGTACAACTTGCGGTCCGTTTTCTCGGTACTGAGATAGATGCGGATCGCTGAGCTATCCGTCGTTCTCACCAGCATCTCTTCCCGCCAATCCCCGAAAATATCAGCCACAAGAGAAGGTGTACCTTTCGTGTGATTGTTAGTCAATGTGCCTGTTGCCGTCAGCAACGTGCCACGATTCCAGTCTTTGATGGTTGGTGTAACATCAATCGCACCATCAACGATCTGTGTCGTCATATCGGCAGCCCAACGGATATTCATGTTCGTTCCCGGCATCTGATCACTGATTTTCTCACCCTTAGCTGTCCACAAACCTACAGCCCATGTCTCCAGACCACGACGAGTCGGATCAACATCTCCCACCATGCCGCGACCGGTATCTTTCCCTGTGTATCCACCATAGATCACTTCTCCGGTCTTCGCATCACGCAGGGAATAGCCATACGGCGCCCACGGACCACCCTCGTGAACCATGAAAATCTCAAGTCCCGGACGATCCGGGTCGATATCTGCCACATGAAGAGCATCCCCATGACCCAGACGGGCAATGGTTCCCGGTGCAGCACTCTCGGCAGGCATCAGGTCCGTGGAGCTATACAGCACGCTGCCGTCATGATCAATCGTAGCAGAGCCATAGATGATCTCCTGTTTGCCATCTCCATCCACATCCGCCACACTGAACGAGTGTGCACCCTGGGTGGTAATGGAGCCATATTGCGGATCTGTGCCATCCACACCATGGGGCCCGTCATTAAACGGGTTTTTCATCGGCGTCCAGCCGCTGTCCACTTTCCATTCCTTTTTCAGCTTCTTGCCGTCCCAATTGTAGGCAACCATCGTTGAACGTGTATAATATCCGCGTGCAAAGATAGCAGACGGTTTCTTGCCATCCAGATATGCCACGCCTGCGAGGAAACGGTCCACCCGATTGCCCGGTTCAATCCGTGCCATAGCATAATCGCCCCACATCAGGCCATCATCATGACGTTCGGGTTCATATGGAATGGTCTCCAGCTCTTTGCCTGATTTGCCTTCAAATACCGTAACATACTCAGGACCATCCACGATAAAACCTTCGAACTTGCGCAGCTCATTTCGGTTACTGCGTTCTACCGCGTACACATCAATGAAGTAGTCGGCCAAGCTCTCGGCATCCTCCTGAGACAATGGATAGTTATACTTTTTCTCGATCCCAAAAGCCTCTTCCAATGTCGCAGGCCAGTTCCCCTTCACAACTTCATCGTGTTTATGCCAATTCCTGAACATATCCACCACGTGATCGTAGTACCCATCCGCACTTAAACGATAATCATCCTCGTTCTTCACGCCTGCCTTGCGATCTTCCTTCGGTAATGTGATATACTTCTCGGATGTCACTTTGCCTTTTTTGTTATATTGGATAATCTTCGTTCCCGGAGCGGTTTTAAACATCATCTCGGCTTTGCCATCCCCGTCAAAATCGTAAACGAGCATCTGTGTATAATGAGCACCCGCACGAATGTTGACCCCAAGATCGATCCGGTACAACAACTGTCCGTCCAGGGTGTAAGCATCAATGTAGGTTTTACCGGTGTATCCTTTTTGCGATACGTCCTTGGCGTTGGATGGGTCCCATTTGACGAAAAACTCATATTGGCCATCCCCGTCCACATCCCCCACGCTCATGTCATTGGCGGAATACGTATAAGCTTCTCCCGCAGGCGTCACACCATCGGCGGGTTTTTGCAGTGGAATGTCCACATACCCGTTCGCCCAAGGTTTGACGGATGCACTGCGTTTGCTCTCCTTGCCCTTCTTGTTCACTGCTGCCACTTCATAACGGGAAGACGATTTGCCTGCGGCATCTACATAGTTGGTGCTGTCGGTGACGGTAGCGATCTTTTTGCCATCACGATAGACGTTAAAGTCCGTACCTGTCAGCCCTTTGTCGCTATACCCTGTGGCCTCTTCACCAAGCAATCTCCAGCTGAGAAACACGCCTTCGGATGTCGACGCAGCCACCAGTCCCCGATCCAGATACTCCAGTTGGATACTTTTCATGTGACTGCCTCCTTTGCTAGATTGCAGGCTGGCTTCCGGCGCACTCTTCCCATTCGAAGCTTCTGCTCCAGTGATTCCTGCTGTTCCCCCAACAAGCAAAGCTACGCTAAGTGCCGAAGAGAGCACCTTGGCTGCAAGTGGCATACGTGCCTTCCTGCGGCCTGATTGCAGACCTGAAGCCGATCCTTTATGTACCGGCGCTGTTGTTTCTGAGTTCATCCACCTTCACTCTCCTTGAGACAGAATAGGTTACGTTTATACATATCGAATGATTAGACGTTCGGTAATCCATATGTCCACACTTTTTTTGAATACGCTTACAAAAATATAAAGGAATAATTCTCCTAAACAGACTTTCGGCTCCGTCCCCCTTTCTGCCCTCTTTACTCTGAGCAGCCCCATCCTGCCCATCGGGTATTATTATAGCTACCCTGCCTGGAATGACATAGGCAAATATCCGTCCAAAACGATTAATATTCAGTGTTTGTGAGGTTATCCCGCCAAAGAATTAATTAGCACATACTAACTAACTAACTAACTAACTAACTAACTAACTTGGGGTACACTTTTCCAATTCACATACATCGGGCTGTCGCATTCTTTAAAGGATTTCACCATCCTTCTTTTTCTTTTACTTTCTTCTAAGTAGACTCGCGTATAATCAACGAAGTCTTATAGGTTTTCACTATAGGAGCAGATTGCATCCCCTTCAATCGCCGGGTAAGACATTCCGTAACGTCCCTGACCATTTCGGGAATACAATTGGTTAATGTGGTCAGCTCCGGGTTAGTCATCAATCCGACAGGATGGTTATCAAATCCAATAACGGACATTTCCTGAGGCACGGGTATTCCCCTTTGCTTTGCTGCTCTCAATAAACCAGTAGCTACAAAGTCACTACCCGTTATCATTCCATCCGGCAATGGAGCAGAAATAAATAATTGTTCACCCAAGGCATAACCATCCTCCATAGTTACCAGACCTGCATAACATTGTGATTTCGCACACGGAAGGCCTAACTGTTGGTGAGCCCGTTGAAACCCGTTCCATCTTTTCTCTTGCAATGGTGTCAGGTAATCCATACAGAAAAACAGATGACGGCGTCCCTTCAACAGCAAATATGAGGTCGCTTGAAAAACCGCATCTTCTTCATCCATTCGAAAGACATCGAGAAACTCCCCGTCCATCGCTTCGTTGCATACGATCCCGATGCCTGAACCTAACCATTCTTTAATTTCTCTCTCCGAGAAATGGGAATGCGCAATAATTACAGCATCCATCTCCCGATGTAACAATCGGGCATACACATCACGTTCATACTCGCGGGATAATTCGGTCTGATAGATGACAAGTCGATACCCCGCGGAGGCTAAGGAACGACCTAATGCACTAACAAGCTGGCTGAAATAGGGATGCTCCACATCGGGGACAAGCACGCCGATATGATTGCTTGCCTGCAGGCGGAACTGAACCCCATGCGTATTGCGAACATATCCCAGCTCCTTGATAGCTTCTTTTACTTTTTGCCTGCTTTCAATGGATACATGAGGATGGTCGTTTAACACACGGGATACGGTAGATTTAGAAAGACCACTTACACGTGAAATATCAATTATGGTGGGCAACATAAACACCTCATATGAAAAGTATTGACCTGGGAACGTTCCCAGCAACTATGATATCGAAAACAACCTCTAGGGAGGAATAACACAAATGGAAGTCACCTATACCCCGGCTGTAACTGAATATCTGATATTTTTTGATTTTGACGAAACGTATTACCCCCATGAATGTTCGCCTGAACACCTCAGAAGAGTATACGAGTTGGAAAGATATATCCAGCACCTTGCCAGAAATCATCATGTAAAGGTAGCCTGGGTCACCGGAAGCAGCATTCAGCAAATACAGGCAAAAATGAAAACGGCCGGTATGACGCAGTTCCCCCATTTTATAGCAAGCAATCTGGGAACAGATCTATGGGAAGTCCGGCATGACGGACAATTGCTTACCCTTCCTTCATGGCAAAAGATCATTCGAGAATCCGGATTCTCCCGTAGAGATGTAGAAGATTTAATTGGTGAATTGAAATCAACATACAACATTACTCTCCACGAACAGACTCAATTTGGTCATTCCGGTTACAAAATGAACTACTATTATTATGCAGAATCTTTAGTCAAAACCCAATATGATATTCATATTATCAGGCATCTGGCTACCAATCACGGAATTGGAATCAATATCAATGAGTGTAATCCCAAGGCGGGTGATCCAGAGCACGCCTATGATGTTGATTTTATCCCCGTTGGAACCGGAAAGAAAGCGGCTGTGCAATTCCTGATCGATTACAATCAGGTGCTCCTGTCCAATACATTGGCCTTCGGTGACAGTGGAAATGACATCGAGATGCTTCAGATGGTTACCCATGGATATCTTCTCCAGAATGCAACGACCGAGGCAAAATCATTCCACCACAACGTTGCCCCCTATCCATACGCCGAAGGAATTTTGCATATATGTAGAAATTTCTTTGGCGAGTAATTCATGTTTTTGCGAAAGTTCTATCAACTGTACAATGTAAATACCGCCACTTTCCTCAACGGAGAAGGGCGGTATTTTACATATGATTGACGGGTTAACATGCTTGTAGCTTATCTTAACTCCGAATGACAAATCACCGATGATTCCTCTTAAGGCTCAATACCCCACACCAGGTTTTCACCTTGGTAGAGTGTTACCTTATTCCAATCCTGGTAGGATGTTTTGGTTGGATCGAAGGAATAGTCATTCGTCTCGTCAAAGTTGGACCAGTCTGTTTTGTACATGCGAAGCTGGATGTCTCCAGTCTGTCCACCAGCCTGAATGCTGCCAGCACCGGATGTGAAGCTCAGCTCCACATACGAGTCTGTGAAGGTACGCTGGATATTGGCTCCGCCAACTTGAGCGTAATCGATTGCAGAATCCATCGTAGCCGAGCCTTCTTTGGAGAAGTAATACCGGATCTTCAGATCACTCAGATTCACAGCGGTACTGCCCAGATTTTTGATGTTGAAATACGGTTTGATCTGGCTATCCTGCGCATTGGTATCTCCAGCACGATATTGCACGACAAGATCACTGGTTGGTACAACGACACTTTGAGGTGTCGCGGAAGCTACAGCGGAATCGGCACTTTGCCCTGCTGTATTCACTGCACTGACCACATAATGATACGTCGTACCGTTCGTGAGGGCAGTGTTGGTGTAGGACGTACCACTCACATTCGCCGCGATCGTTGTGAACGGACCTGATGCACTCAGCGCGCGTTTCACATTATAACTTGTTGCACCTGTAGAAGCGGTCCACGTCAGGCTCACCTGCGCATTGCCTGCGGTTGCTGTAAGAGCAGTCGGTGCAGCTGGCGCCGTTACCCCTGCAACCGGTGTAGCTGTTGCTGTTGCAGAGTTAACACTTTCACCTACTGCATTCGTTGCCGTTACCACATAATAATAGGTTGTGCCATTGATCAGGCCGGTATTGCTGTAAGACGTTCCACTCACATTGGCTGCAATCGTTGTGAATGGACCTGATGCACTCAGTGCCCGCTTCACACTATAACTTGTTGCACCTGTAGAAGCGGTCCACGTCAAGGAGACTTGAGCGTTACCGGCAGTAGCCGTCAATGCTGCTGGTGCTGCCGGAGCGGTATTGCCACCGTTACTTGCAGGCAACACAGGGAATGAATTCTTCACCAATGCAACGAATTGATCGTGGAACCAGTGACCGGATACCGGAGCATTAGGCAATGCACCTGTTAATACGCCATCCCGAGTAGTGAAGGTCGGATCACACATCCGGTCGAAACCTTTACCTTCGTTATTCGGAATTTCAGAACTGGAGCCATCGGATTCACCCGGAGGTTTCACCCATACATAAGCATCCAGATGTGCGGGTCCCGGTGCAGCCTTAGGGACTTCCCCTATACCAGCTCCACTGGCATTACACCAGTTACCCCGATGCTCCCGGCGGTCTACACGTCCGGAATTCACATAATCGTTGATGTTGCTGCCTGTAGCCGATGCCGGACGGTTTACCCCGCCCCAGCCATTCCGGCTAGTATCAATGAGGAAACCTGTGCTGCTTGGCCAGCCAGCTTGTACGAAATCGGCATACAGCGCAGCGGTGAAATCGGTTTCGTCAAAATACGGATTCCACTCATAAAACTTGGCAGATTTAATGGGTTGTCCACCGATATTAAGATCAGGGTTAGACAGGTTCGGCTCCCCTAGCGGTGTGGTGTTCGCTGTGTTCGTAATGAAGCCATCTGCACTCTGCAGGCCTGCGTCAGTATCATTTACTACGTCAGTATACAGCGCAACTGCTGCAGAACGGTTGTTATCCCATCCAAGCCAGCCGGAGTGGCCGATATCCAGATAGTTGTACACATTCGGAATGGCGTGCAGCTTGTCCAATGCATACTTCACACCCGCCTCATAGATCCCTGTGGAGCTGGCTTGACCACAAGCTGGTGTACTCAGATTGGTCACAAGGTTAGGCAGACTGTCAGGCTCAATGATCGCCACAATACGAATATCCTGATACTTCGGATCTGCGAAGATATCTGCAATCACATCAATATAATCCGTTTTATATGTTTGTAATGCAGCCTGTGTTAGTGGAAGTTCACCATTCGAAGCAAGGGCATGACAATCCCGACCTGGCAAGTTATAGATAACAAATGAAGCCGTTATTGGTGTCCCGGGTTTCTTTTGGGCGAGAACAGCATCAAGATGTTCCTCTACACTTTTGCGACCAGCATTGTCCGTACCACCATAGATCGCAGCAATCCGGTCAATCCACACTGCGGTTGGATACGATTTGACCGTCTCCATCTGGGCCTTCAGCGATGTGTCATTAGTTAACGCAATGGACGTATCCACCAGAGCCGAATAGTCCTGGTTCAGATAAGCCGTGGCTCCCACAAATGGATTATCTACATGTGCTTCAGCCGCCTGAGTCAGGCCTGGAGACATCCCCGGGAAAATCCCCGCGGCGAGCAGTGTTGCTGCCAGCATTTGTTTTACACCTTTGCGCAGGATCTTCTTACCTCTCGATTTAGTTTTCAATTTAGTCTTCATAGTTCCACCTTTCCTTTAGTTAGATTGGGTTGTACTCATGTCTGATCCTCTGTGTCATGAAGATGCTTAGCACGAAGAGAACGTCCGGATGAGTTGGTTGTATCACCTCCATAAGAAATGGTTGTAGAACTGGAATCTTGAGCAAAAAAATGGTGTGTGAGGGTGAATCATATGAATGAGTATAATGTGGTGGGTGTGGTTGAACGTGTGTTAGACATGAAGAAGTGTGAAAAAGGATTACGGGCTATCTGGCTCCTTATCATGGTAAGCGCTTTCCATAAAGTAATTTAAAAAGGTCTTCGCCTACCATCTACAATCATGACGTTTGGTGTCACCTCCTTATGTTCTGATTATACGACATGTAAATATTACTGTAAATTGAATTAAATAAATTTAATTATATTTTTTTCCATAATCCAGAGAGGAATCTGAACATTCCTTGCCACAACGACATAAAAGGCTCATCGTGGCGATATACCACAATGAACCTCATGTTATTCAATGCCGAATTAACCCGCTATCTCTACGGCAGAACGACGACATCTCCCGGTTTCAACCCGCTAACCACTTCCGTCTTGTCGCCCGATTCCATTCCAGCCTGGATGGTCAGCGGCTCTGTCTGTCCATTCCCTTTGTCTAACAATACATAAGGTTCAGTCTGATCCCGCATGATTGCCAGGCTGGACACAACCGTTACTTTATCCTTCCGCATCGTCTCGATATCGCCTTCCAGACTCACGCCTCCATACATTCTGGCATCCGGCTTCAGATCAATGACCACGTCAAACTGGGATGCTTGCTTGAGGTCCGTATCGGTACTCTTGCGGGCGAATTTGGATACCTTACTCACCTTCCCGGTGAATTGCAGGTCTTTCTGCGCTGTCATTCGCACCTTAACCGGCATTCCCACCTTGAGCCTGAACATTTCTTCCTCACCAACAATCGTCATAAATTTCAGTTTGCTGATGTTTGTAATGGACCCGATCAGCTGTCCTTCCGTCACCGCACGTGTCTTGCTGTCCTCTTCATTCATCTGAAATATACCGGAAACAGAGGCATATACAACGGACTTGCTTATTACTGCCTGCTTTTTCTGTATCTCCTTCTCCTTGAGCACCAGCGCTTTTTCGTTCAATTCATTCGTCAGGCGTTTGCCTTCCCGATCTGCAAATGCCTTCTTGCGTTCCTCTTCCGTCACGCCAAGCGTCTCACTCATATTCGCCTGATCCAGGCTAACCTGATTCATCTTGTTTTCCAGCTGAGCTTTCTCCAGATCACTCTGCAGTTGTTCTACTTCTGTTTGTATCGTGGACGTGTCGAGGGTAAACAGGATATCGCCTTTGCTCACCTGCTCACCACTTTTCACATGCCACTGTTTAATGTTGGAAGCATATGGGGCAAAGATATCGGTCTGATCGGTATATACGGATTTCCCCTTCACCTGTATCGTTTGTGTCATCGTTTCCTGTGTCACATCAAAGGTAATCGGGGGCGGCATCTCTATAGGTGCCTCCGGTTGTGGCTTATACTTTTCATACAGCCAATACCCTACACCTGCCAAAAGTACAACGGTGATGATGATTTTAATCCATTTCTTCATGTGCCCAAGTTCCCTTTCACTGATAAAGTTACATTGATTTGATCACCGTTAATGCATTGGTCCGAGATGCGCTGATTGCCGGATATATACCCGATACAATGCCAACCAGAACAGCAAAAACGATGCCCAGTGGCAAAGCCGACTGCTGAATAACCACCGTCATCGGGCCATTGACCTGATCTGCCATCTGACTCGCCAGCAGACTGTTCACCCCGCCGAGGGCAGCAAAGGCAATTCCCACTCCAGCCACGCCGCCCATTAATCCAAGCATCGCTGCTTCCGTAATAAACATCTGGCGGATCTGCCACAGATTTGCACCCAGCACCTTCATCACACCAATCTGTTTACGACGCTGATGCGTAGACATAATCATCGCTACAATGATGGATAACGAGGCCAGCAACATGATAAAACCACCGATTCCCAATGCCGCTTTTTGATACATCGCCAATTGGCCTGCCATCGCTTCCTCCTGGAATAGATTACTCTGTGTGTTTAACGTCAGCTTTTTAATCTGTTCTTCCACCTGGGATACATAACGTTTGTCCTCAACCTTGACCAGAGCCGAGTTCAGATGCTTGGCCGCATTGCTGTCAGCCTGCTGTAATCCAAGCTCATCCTGCAATGCACGAGCTGTATCGAGCGGTAGATATACTTTTTTATCGTTTTGAGCGCTCATATCATCCATGTTGGCAGGCTTCATCAGTTCTCCAGACACGCGTATAGAGCCACTCATTTTGGTTTTGCTCGCATTTGCATAATCTTCATATCGAAACTGAACCAGCTGCTGAACCAGCTGATCCTGCTTCGCAGACATTTCCGTAAACTGCTCCAAAAGCTCATTGTTATATGGATCAGCATTCAACTGCTCAAATAACTTCTGAGTTACTTTGGGGTCCACGAGTCCGAATGCAGCCCCATAACTGGTTACCGCCATACGACCATCCTCTGCCCCACGTCCCTCAGCATACTTGTATCCAAACCCGCCCAGGGTCTCCAGCTGGGTACCAATGACCTCAACATACGTGCTGCGACCATCCGGAAGCACCATTTCCAGCGAATCCAGCTTTAACATGGGAGCCACGGCAACCACATGGGGAAGTCTTTGGATAATCTGAATCTTTTCCAACGTCAATGCTCCCCGTTCAAACTTCGATGTCTGACCATTCCCCTTGCCGTTGCCGGTACGAATGCCCTCATTAGGCGTAATCGTGATTTCATCCATCTTGTAATTGTCGTTCAATGTTTTCTCGCTATAGGTCTGCACGGACTGCCCTACACTAAGTGCAATGATCATGGCGGCAGAGCCGATGGACAGCCCCATCATGCACAGCAGTGTGACCATTTTTCTGCGAATGATCTGTCCCCAGGCCATACGTGCTACATCCCGTATTCTCACATTTCCTCTCCTTTTGACTCAAACTTCCCTTACGGCCTCTTCGACCAGTATTCCATGTTGCAGGGTAAGCACAACTTGCATCTGCTCCGCGACCTCTGCTTCATGTGTCACAATGACAAAGGTTGTATTCAACTCCCGGTTAAGCTGCTGCAAAATCGCAATGATCTCTTCCTCCGTCTCGGTATCCAGATTCCCCGTAGGCTCATCTGCAAAGATCACCGAAGGTTCGGTAATGAGCGAACGTGCAATACTGACACGTTGTTGTTGACCGCCCGACAATTGGGACGGGAACAAGTTTGCTTTTTCACCCAGTCCAACCTGTTCCAGCAGCTTTAATGCTTTTGCTTTGCGTTTCGAAGGGCTCATCCCCATAAACACCAAAGGTAACTCTACATTTTCCCGGATCGTAAGGTTAGACAGCAGCTCATAAGATTGGAAAATAAACCCGATGTGACTGCGCCTGAACTCAGCCAGACGATTTTCGCTGAAACGTACAATATCTTGTCCCGCAATAAGAATCTTGCCCTGATCAGGTTTCATCAGCCCTGCCATCAGATTCAGCAGTGTGGACTTACCCGAACCAGAACTGCCCAGCAGGGCTACCATCTTGCCTTCTCCAATCGTCAGGTTGATATCCTGAAGCACAGGAACGGTTCCCTGGCCATTGCGGAACGAGTGGGATAACTGTTCAACTTGAAGCATTGCTGCATTTCTTCCTTTCCACTTGCTGTATATGTATAGATTCGCGTAGCATATTCCCTTTTCATTATAGGGTGGAGATGTATCCGGGCTGGCCGGAGTTGTATCCAACTTGTAAAATGTTATAACAAAAAGACCTTGTCCGCAGAGCAGATATCGTCAGCTCCATCAGACCAAGGTCTTATATTCGTATACCTTCCGCAGCTTACCAGGCTCTGAAACTAAAGCGGTACATTTCACTTTTATCCACTGAGCTGCTTACAGCAAATAATTCATCGTCATTCCATTTTAGATTGATGAAGTTATCCATATTGCGATAGATCACCGTATCCGACGAAATCTTGCTGTCATTCAGGTAGGCAACATGCAACTCATTCTTCTGATTCTGACTGTCCATCGGGAAAAAGTAAGCGATTCGGGATTCATCTGCATCCAGATCGAAGCTCCAGATGGAACCTTGTAATATTAGATCATACTGCTCCTGCGCAGCACGATATCGGTACAACCCCTGTACCTTATTCATCTTGCCCTGGATGAGCATGTCCCCATTTTTCAGCAACTTGAATTGTTGAATGTCTTCCATTGCAGCATATGCCTTCACTTCATGCGCCCCCTCAAGCGATACACGATAGATGGCATAATTGTCTTTCAGCATCACCAGCATATAGAACTGCTTCAGATCTTCACTGACCTGCAACACATCCGTAACGATAAACGTATCATTCGAATCTTTCCCTTGTGTTGGTCCTGTGAATATGGCCATCAGCTCTTCATGCGTGTAGATGACTTGACTCGTCTCCTGACTCAGATCGACGTGTTTAAATAAAAGATCATCCTGGCCGATGTAGGACTGGTTCCCGGTAAACACTCTATAATACGAGTTGTCGTTCGGAAGCTTGCGACGTTCCCCGCTCTCAATCACATACTCATATGTCGTCTTCTGCACTTGCCCCGCTCGGTACTGAGAGTAGATGATTTTCTTGTGATCCGGGCTGATCGCGACGCCGTAATCCGTATTACTTGCAATGCTCTTCACTGCGTTATCATCCAGATGCAGGAGAGATAGCTGAAGTCGTGAATAGGAGGGTTCCAAATGATTGATGATAATCGTGTTTCGATCAACCACTTCAAAATCAAAGATCGCGAAATCATTCGGAATCTTGGTAGCTGACTCAATCTGAATTGTACTGCTTGGTGGTGGCGCCAAACGGCTGTTGAATTGCTGACTTGGCAAAATTACTGTTCTTGGTTTGAGATTTGCGATACTGAACAGGCTTCCAATCCCAAAAATTCCGCTGACAAATGCGATCAACAACCCGGACAGCATCAATCTGTCACGGTGTTTACGCCAAAATCCGGGATGTCTCATGCGTTCATTTCCCCCGGAAGACTGATATTCACTTGTGTACCTTTCCCCATGATGCTCTTCATCTCCACTGTTCCTCCATGACGCTCAACGATGTTCTTCACAATAGACAACCCCAGCCCGGCACTGCCTTTCTCGGCCCTGTTGATTCCTTTATCCTGGTAAAAGGGTTCAAATACATGCTGGAGTGCTTCAGCACCGATCCCCTCCCCCTGATCACGAATCACGATAGCGATGGAATCACCTAACCGGAAGGATTGTACCTCGATAATGGAGTTCACATCACTATACTTGACCGAGTTATCCAGGATGTTGAGGAAGACCTCTTTCAACTTATCCCGATCTCCCTGTAAATACTGATGTTCCTCCAGCTCATAGTGAATGCCTATATTGTACTTGCTTGCTTTAATCGACATGTCCTCACAAGCTTCCCGAATAATATCGGATACATCCATACGTTCGAATCGGTACGCCTGAATGACCGCAGACGAGACAGAGACTTCCAGAATATCCGCAACCATCGTGTTGAGACGCCGGCTTTCTTTGATGATATAATTCATGCCTTTGTCAAAAAAGTCCTGGTCGGTAAATCCGTTATCCCGTAAAATCTGGGCGTACCCCAGAATCGTCGTTAAGGGTGTCTTCAATTCATGTGTCACATTGTCAAAAAAAACTTTGCTTCGCGCCTGTACTTGCTTCACTTCGTCCCGCTCTCGCTCAATCACATCAATCTGCTCCCGTACCCGATCGATCATGATGGTGAAGCTTGAAGCCAGTTCACCGATCTCATCCTTGGTTGTAATCTGAATGTCTGCATTCAGACTCCCTTGGGCCACTTCCGCGGAACGTTTCGTGAGTACACGGATGGGTTGTGTAATTTTCCGGGAAATAAAGATGGATGCGATAAATACAAATACGAAAATAACCGCTGCAAACAACTTGATCGTATTTTGAAAACGAAGGTTGCGTTTGAACAATTCCGTGTAATCCTTCTTCATCTGTACGATTCCAATCAATTGTTGATTCATCTGGAGCGGGAAGGACAGACTGGCTGTGACACGGCCCTTATCCACAACTGTAGTGTAAGCGATCCGGGACTTTATGGCCTCCTCCACATCAGGATGGTCAGACCGATTAGCAACGTTAACCTCGCTGCCAACAGATCCGTATGGCGAAGCATCCGGGCGATATACGGTAATCTCCCCACCAACGGCTGAACCAATCTGTTCCGCAAGCTCGCGACTTCCTGCTTCGAGCGAGTCTCTGCTCATGCGTTTGTTATGAATGAGAAAGTACTGATTCAGCGCGATGTCCAGATTTTTTTTCGATTGCACCATATCCTCATGCACTTCCCGGTACATATTCTCCTGTGCCACCTTATTGGACAGAATCAGCAGAGCGGAGAATCCGATGAAGACGATGACCGAGAATAACACCACCATTTTGAACTGGATCGTCCACTTCATGTCTGCACCTGAATATTCAGCTTATACCCTATACCAAATACCGTTTCAATCATCGAAATGCCCTGCACACCACTATCCAGCTTCTTGCGGATCCGTTGTACATGAATGTCCACAGTTCGGGTATCCCCTGCAAAATCAAATCCCCATACCTTGTCCAGCAGTTCAGAACGTGTATGCACCTTGCGATGATGGGTCACGAGAAATAACAACAGGTCATATTCCTTATTCGTGAGTCCTGCGCGTTCCCCGTCTTTCCACACTTCCCGTTCATCCTTGCGAATCTCAATATGTTTACCAAGCCTGACCACCTCATAGGAGTGATTCTCCAGTGTCTCGCTGATGAGATCAATCCGGCGAAAGATCGCCCGAATGCGCGCAACCACCTCACGGATATCAAAGGGCTTCGTGATATAATCATCCGCCCCAAGCTCCATGCCAAGTACCTTGTCCAGCATGTCCGACTTCGCAGTGATCATGATGACAGGTATCTTGGAGTTCACAGATAGTTGTCTGCACACATCAAAACCGCTCATATCTGGCAGCATCAGATCCAGCAGGATCAGATCCGGCTTCGAATCCCGAAGCAGATCCAGACCCTCTTTTCCCGTAGCTGCTTCCTTGATCTCAAATCCTTCCTTACGTAACGAATAGGACAAAATATCGCGAATGGACTCCTCGTCCTCAATAATTAAAATCTCTTTTTGTCTCATGATACCTTCGTAATCTCCCTGCTCTATGAATTTCATCTGCCTATATTTTGTATCCCAAGCCGTATGCTTGAATAGAGGGAAGCACGAAATGTTACAACTCCGATACAACTCTGAACCTTTTGGAAACAACCTCCCGCTATACTTGGATCAGAAGAGACTCATACCAGACCGGACCCAAGCCTGATCTGCATCCAAGGGGGATTCACATCATATGAACAGCACACAAATTAATGATGCTTATGTCAACTATAAATCAGAAATCACAAGGTATCTATCCCATATCGTCAAACAACCTCAAGACGCAGAAGATCTGGCTCAGGATTGTTTCATTCGACTAATGAACGTTACCGTGGATATCCCTGAAGATCGGCTTCTCTATTATCTCAAACGCATTGCCCGTAACCTTGCGATGGACAGTTTCCGCAGGCGGACCCGTACACTAAGACGCGACAGTCGTCTGGAGGTACCTACCCATCACTTCGATACACCCCACCTTGAAATTAATGAAGGTGTTCATGATCTTGTTTCCCATATTAACAACACCGAACACCGTAAAATATTAGAACTTCGCCTCATCCACGGTTACTCCATTAAGGAAACGGCAGAACTGGTGAATCGCAGTGAAGGCATGATTAAATCCTCTGTCTTCCATGCCGTCAATCGAATTCGGGCCAAAGTCATCTCTTAAGAGATGGCTTTTTTTATGCAGGACCGAAATACCTATGGATATGTCAAAAGACCCAAGTTTACAAATATCGAGTTAATTTTTACAAATTGTTATGACTATGTGAGATTTTCATGTGGTAGAATATGGACGAACTCATGAATCAACTAATATTTGGGAGGGATTTGGTTGGGTAAATTAACAGGTATGCGAGGAGTGTTTCTAAAATCACTCTTGGCATTGTCCATGGCTTTGCCGCTTCAGATCGGATTATGGAACGGAGATGCATCGGTTCATGCGGAAGGACCGACAGACCCGGCACCGTTCATCCAGGCAAAGGTTGTGAACCAAAATGCAGGCAAAAAAGTATTGTTCGACAACTCACACGGCCAGACGGCTGGAGCCGCAGACTGGGTCATCGATGGAGGTTTCTCCGACTTCGGGAATGCACTCGCGAATGATGGTTATTATGTCAAAGAACTTCGCAAGACAACTCCATTTACCTATGATGATCTGAAAGAGTACAACGTATTCGTTATTGCAGAGCCTCAAATTCCTTTCAAAACATCCGAACAAGCAGCACTCAAACAATATGTTGAAACGGGCGGCAGTATCTTCTTTGTTGGAGATCACTATAATGCAGACCGTAATAAAAACCGTTGGGATGGCTCTGAAGTCATCAATGGCTATCGTCGAGGAGCATTCGAAGATCCGGCCAAAGGTATGAGCACAGATGAGCGTAATTCTGAAGCGATGCAAAATATAACCAGCTCGGACTGGTTGTCCGATAACTTCGGCGTACGATTCCGCTATAACGCACTTGGCGATATCAACGCCAATATCGTCGTACCGGCAGATCAAGCCTTCGGCATCACAGAAGGGGTATCGGCTGTAGCCATGCACGCCGGTTCAACACTCGCAATCACCGATCCGGAAAAGGCAAAAGGTATTGTGTACCTGCCAAAAACCAACGCAAAATGGAATAACGCGGTAGACCAAGGTGTTTACAATGGTGGCGGGATTGAAGAAGGTCCTTACGTGGCTGTATCCAAGCTGGGCGCAGGTAAGGCTGCTTTCATCGGCGACTCCTCTCCAGTGGAAGATGCATCACCAAAATACTTGCGTGAAGAGACTGGCACACGCAAAACAACTTATGACGGTTTTAAAGAAGCCGATGATGCCGTGTTGCTCGTTAACACCGTGAACTGGCTCGCTACACAAGAGAACTACACGGATCTAACTCAAGTGAATGGACTTGAACTGGATACAGCTACAGCGCTGCTGCCTTTCGAAGAGCCGGCTGCTTCCACAGAACCACAGGCTGAACCTTGGTCCGCACCTGCTGCCGGATACAAGTGGTACGATCGTTCCACGTTCAAGGCTGGTTCTTACGGCGGCCCTGCATCCAGTGCAAATGCTGCTTACAGCTTCGTGAAACAGGATACGCTTCCGAATGCAGAAGACTTCCAGATTCGTGTCGTTGTAGAGAACATGGCTCCAAATACAACCGTATCCGGTTATAGTGCAGGTATCTATCTGACTGGCGGAACACAGGTTGCCATGATCCAGAATGATAGTGGTACTTGGCCGACTTCGTACGGTTACAGCTCCACATTCAGCGTAACTTCGGACAGCCAAGGTCGCGGGACCAAAGATCTGAACGTTCGCATCAAACCGGGTACAACTGGCGCTGCGAGCTTGCGTCTGCGTCTGAATGGCAGCAACCTGATCACCAATGCCGTTACCGTTGGTAATGTGCCAGCTGAACAGCTTCCGGAAGAAGAAGGCCCGATTCCAGCAGCGATTACCGTTGCTGAAGCACGGACCAAAGCGGTTGGCACTACTGTAACTATTGAAGGTGTTTTGACGACAGAGCCGGGTGCATTTGGTGGACAAGCCTTCTATCTTCAGGATGAAACTGCCGGAATCTACGTGTTCCAGCACACTAGCGGCTTCCATGCAGGTGACAAGGTTAAAGTAACAGCAGCAACAACCATCTATAACAGCGAGTTCGAACTTACGGATATCGTTGCGATTGAGAAAACAGGTACAGCTTCCGTACCTGCGCCAATTGAAGTTACAGCAATTACAGATGCGAACCAGGGTCAACTGGTTCAACTGAAAGATGTAACGATCGAGAATATCATCAGTGCTGCACCGGTTGGATCATTTGAATTCGACGCCGTAGCAGCAGATGGAACAAGTACGCACATCCGTGTGGATACACGTACAGGTGTGACAGATACTTCCTTCCCTTATGTTGCTGGTGACAAGATTAGTATCACAGGCATTTCCGCTATTTTCAAAGATGTATATCAATTGAAACCTAGAAGCTTGAATGATTTTGTACCTGCTGAAGAGCAAGGTGGCGGCGAAGTGCCTTCCACTCCAGCTGCAGGAGCACCGGGTAAACCGGTGCTTTCTTCTGATAATGGATATACGACTGGCCTGTTTGGAGGTTCATATAACGTAAGCATGAACCTCTGGTGGGGTGAAAACGGTTCTGAGTACAAACTGTATGAGAACGGTGTTCTGATCGACACGCAGAAACTGACTGCGACTACACCTTCTTCACAGTTTGCTAAAACAGCGATTACAGGCAAGGCTAACGGAACATACACGTATGTAGCCGAGCTAACCAATGACAAAGGAACCACACGCAGTGACGAGCTGACAGTTCAAGTAACGAACGCTGCTCCAGGAAAAGCTACGTTGTCCCAAAATAACTGGGATGGTGACGGCAACTACAACGTATCCATGAACCTCTGGTGGGGTACGAACGCTACTGAATACCGTCTCTATGAGAATGATGTATTGATTGATACACAAGCGTTGAACGCTGCAACACCTGCTTCTCAAAGTGCTACAACTGAATTGTCCGGTCGCGCTAACGGAACATATACGTACCGTGCTGAGCTGATCAACGCCGCAGGCGTAACCAGCACAGAGACGATTACGGTTCAAGTAACCAAAGCGTTGCCTTTGGCTAGTTAAGTCTCAGCTAAAGAAGCCTAACGTTAACCAAGCAACTAAAAAACCGAAACCAACATTGCCTGATTCACAGGGCAATATGGTTTCGGTTTATTTCATTCATTTCAAACGTTCCGGCTCATATCCATTTCTTGCAAATAGAACGCTGTTCCATACAGCACAATAAGCGGCTGCGGCGATAACACTAATGACAAAAATCAAGTTCATGTGTGTAAACGTATAACCGCTTCCCGTGAAAATGATCAGAATCACACTGAGTCCAATATTTTCTCTGTTATGTTTTTTAAACTTCTGAAAGATCATTCTGTATAGCAATAGGAGCACCATAAACCCAATCCATATAAAATAAAATATTTCCATAGGTCACCTTCCTTTCAAAAAAACTCACTTCTTGTATGGGTATCTAGCAGGAGTGTTGATTAATATCCTTAATTCCCTTTATATAGAAACCCATTAATCTTACATGTATTTGGAAAATAATTCAATCATCATTGTACATATTCTTGGACCACCCCACTCCTCAACTGTTAACAGAGTAATATGAGCACTCCATTTTATTTGCTGACACAAAAAAAAGACTATCCCTGCCAACATTCTGGCACCGAATAGCCCTCTCTTCTTCCTCTATCATCTAATCTTACTTAGTATCTAATATATTCGTAGCTCCATATTAACCCTACACCAGTTTCTTGCGAATATACCCCGAGATCAAGTCGATAATCGTGATCATCACGATGATACCCAGCAGGATAATACCTACTCGCGGCCAGTTCCGAGTACTTAACGCGAAGATTAGCGGTGTACCAATCCCCCCTGCTCCGATTACACCCAGTATGGTCGCGGAACGTACATTGATCTCGAAACGATACAACGTATAGTTCAGGAATCCAGGCATAACCTGTGGCAGAATGGCGAACCACAACTGCTGCATGCGATTGGCTCCAGAGGCAAGCAGCGCTTCAGATGGGCCATAGTCGATATTTTCTACTTCATCGGCGTACAGTTTGCCCAGCATCCCGATCGAGTGCAGTCCAAGGGCGAGTACCCCTGCGAACGATCCGGGACCTACTGCCTTGATGAACATCAAAGCCATGATAATCTCAGGGAATGTGCGGATAAAGCTGAGCACCATTTTGCCTGCACCCGAGATGGAGCGATGTCCACTCATATTGCGGGCAGACCAGAATGCAAACGGGATACAGAGTACCGCCGAGATTACAGTACCTAGTACGGAGATTGCCAACGTGTCCAGGAGACCTCGCAGCAAGTCTTCTCCCTCAGGCAGATATACAAAATCCCAGTCCGGTGAGAAAATCCCGGCTACAATAGCCTTCATAATCTGAGCGGCGGTTTCCTTGAAACCAGTAAACGGTACACCGGCAAGGGCCCAGGCATAGACAAGGATCAGTAGTAACACAATGACCCAGCGTAGCGGGTTCTTCCGTGGTTTAGGCCGGATACGGCTTGTTTCATTTTTCATCATAGCAATTTCTCCCGCAGCTTAGTACTTACATAATCAATGATCAGAACGATGACGAGGGTAAACAGAATGATTACGCTGGTCTTGTCATACTCCAGGAATCCAAGTGTGGCCTCATAGTAGAGTCCAATCCCTCCGGCTCCCACCAGTCCCAGGATTGCAGCAGCACGTATATTAATTTCGAAGGCATACAGCACATAGGATGTGAACTGGGCAGCCAGTTGCGGCACCACGCCATATACAATAAGCTGAATCCGGTTCATACCAACAGCCGTCATCGCTTCCAGCGGTCCTTGATCAATCGTTTCCAATGTCTCATACGTCAGCTTTGCAATCAGACCTACCGAGAATACAGCCAGTGCCAAGATTCCGGGGATTGGGCCCAGACCAAATACGGCTACAAATAAAGCTGCAAGCAACAAATCCGGAACTGTCCGAATCAGGTTCAACAGAAAACGTGCCGGATAGTAGATCCATCGACTCGGCATCAGGTTACCGGCACAGATGATCGAGACCGGAATCGCAATAATGGCACCAATCGTAGTCCCAATCAGGGCCATTCGGATCGTCTCCAGCATGCCTTGAACAATATTGTCAAAATAGGACCAACGAGGTGGAAACATATCCTTTAACAATTTCCACATTTCAGGGAATCCCTGAAATAACTCTGTGAAGCCGGCATCGGTCTGTTTTGCACTGGCCCACAATAAGAGCAGAATGATGATCAGCGTGAGCAGATGTTTCGTACGCCCAGGCGGTTTCGGGCGATTCACAACCTGAGCGGGGCTGGAACCAGGTTCCTTCCCCACTCCGCCTGAATTCTGAAGTGGAACGTTGGACTGCCCCTTCATACCACAACTTCTCCCTGCTCATGCACAGCCTGCTTGTCCAGCAATTCGTCAGCCAGAATCGGTCTGCCGTATATTTCTGCAAAGCGCTCATCCGTTGCCTCTTCCACCGGGCCGTCGAATACCACCTCACCTGCTCGCAATCCGACAATACGGGTCGCATACTCTCTGGCCAGATCAATAAAGTGAAGGTTGACGATGGTCGTAATCCCAAGCTCTTGATTGATGCGTTTCAGGTCATCCATAACCTGTTTCGTTGTAAGCGGGTCAAGTGAAGCAACCGGTTCGTCGGCCAAAATGATTTTCGCTTCCTGTGCCAGTACACGGGCAATAGCCACACGCTGTTGTTGACCACCGGACAGCTGATCTGCACGGGAATAGGCTTTCTCCGAGATATTCACGCGATCCAGGGCGCCAAATGCCAGTTCAATATCCTCTTTTGGAAAACGACCCAGAATGGTACGCATGGTGGAGTGGTATCCAACTCGTCCAGCGAGTACATTACGGAGTACACTGGACCGTTTCACGAGATTGAAGCTCTGGAAAATCATACCGATGTCGCGTCTGATCATGCGTAGCCGTTTGCCTTGTGCCTTCGTGATGGAACTTCCGTTAATCAGAATCTCTCCCTCACTAATGTCATGCAGTCGGTTAATGGAGCGTAAGAGCGTTGATTTACCCGCACCAGACAGGCCCACTACAGCAATGAATTCACCCTGCTCAAATTTAAGATTAATATTATCCAGGCCCTTGGTGCCGTTAGCGTAAGTTTTGGTAACGTTATGAAGCTCAATCATGGCAATAATCCTTCTTTCATTCATAATGATCAACCATACCTAAGTCCTTGCTATAATGGCACAAGCCAGCACAGCGTAGATCACGCTGAACTGGCCTGTCCATTGCTACGATTAAGCTGTTCCCATCCAAGAGAGCGACTACAAAGTGAACGGATCCCGAACTACTTTTGGATCAGAATTATTCACCTTTCACTTTTTCGCCATACTGACGAACGATCTCGAACTTGCTATCATCGGACTCTACATAACCTTCATGCGTATAGATTTCTTTGATGATCTGGTGACCCTCAGTATCTTTACCGATATCGATGAAGGCTTGTTTGATCTTCGCAGTCCAATCAGCATTCATGTCTGTACGAACGGCGATGGTATCATTAGGAATAGGCTCAGTGAACGCCAGTACACGTGTATCTTCAAATACAGTCGGATAGTCTTTGGCTACCGTATTACGGGCATCTTGGAAAATAGCTGCTGCGTCAACGTCACCATTCAATACAGCGATAACACCTTGGTCATGACCTTTCAACGTTACAGGTGATACATCTTTCAATGGATCAATGCCTCTGTCGAGCAACAGACCTGCCGGCCATACATAACCTGCCGAAGACGTTACGTTTTGGTAAGCGACTTTTTTACCTTTAAGTTCTTCGATGGATTGAATTGGCGAATCTTTTTTCACAATGAACATGGATTTATAGGAATCCGCCAACTCTTCGGTTGGAGCACCTGTCTCATCATTTACACCGAAACGTTGTGCTTGCAAAATAACCTGTGCAGCGCCTTTTTCTTTGGCCAGTACATAAGCTGTCGGAGGCAAGAAACCTACGTCTACTTTGTTGGAAGCCATTGCTTCAATAATCGTGTTGTAGTCCGTGGATACGCTGACTTTTACCGGAATGCCCAGTTTGTCACCCAGCAGCTTCTCCAGCGGTTTCGCTTTGGCTTCAAGCGTGTCTGCATTCTGGGAAGGTACGAATTGAACCGTCAGTTCCGTTGGCACATAACCTTCGACAGGCTTCTCTGTCTCTGTCGTCGCCGTACCGGATGCATTGGAACTCGAATTATCCCCGTTAGCCGAACCAGTTGTACTACTAGACCCACAAGCACTCAGAAACAGAACCAAAATCAACAATGGTAAAAATAAAGCAGACTTCTTCAAACGAACACCCTCCAAAGAGTTTCTATTTTTCAGTACTTGTCTACTATAATTGCCAAATATTTGCGCGATGTGAAACGAAATTTGGAGTTTTGTAAAGTTTCTTGTCAGGCTGTCAGCGCGTCTTGTATCTGTTAGAATAGGCTCATTATGGTTGAAGATATATCTGAACTTATATATTAGAGGAGATTGTAAAAATGACATCCACAACCACCCATACGGCAAGCTTCGACATCCTGTTCACCAGTGATCTGCACGGAGCCATCCGCCCCATTCATTACAATACCAATGCATACCGCCCGGCAGGACTTGCCCTGCTTGCTTCCCTGATTCGTCAGGAACGCGAACGTTTACCTGAATTGATGCTGGTGGATAACGGAGATTTACTGCAAGGATCCCCTTTGGCTTCATATGCCGCTTCACAGGTTTCCAACAACGAAGGGCACCCCTTCATCACAGTACTGAATGAACTCGGCTATGATGCTGCGGTGATGGGTAATCACGAGTTTAACTACGGTCAGAATCTGTTGCGCGGAGCAGTTGAAGCTTCCAACTTTCCCTGGCTGTCTGCCAATATTGTGAATGATGAGCATCCGGACGTACCTGCGTACGGTCCTCCGTATCTAATCAAAACCTTGTCTACGGGTGTCAAAGTAGCCCTGCTAGGCGCAACTACGCATTACATTCCAAACTGGGAGCACCCAAAAAATATTGAGGGTTTACAGTTCCTTGATGCCTTAGAGACTATTCGTACATGGGTTAGCTATATTCATGAGCATGAACAACCAGATGTAATGGTTGTGAGTTATCATGGCGGATTTGAGAGTGACCTTGAGACAGGCGAGCCCACCGAACGGTTAACTGGAGAAAATCAAGGCTATGCCATCTGCCGGGACATCGAAGGCATCGATGTGTTGCTTACCGGACATCAACATCGTCAGCTTACCGCTACTATTCATGGCGTAACCGTCATTCAGCCGGGATTCAGTGGAAATGGTGCCGGGCATGTATCCGTTCAGTTGGAACAATCATCGGGCGGGAAATGGCAGATTACAGATAAAAAGGCACGATTGTTGCTTCTGGATGAACATCGTGAGGAAATTGAGCCTGATGCTACAGTTATGAAGCTTACCGACGAACTGGAAGCTGAAGCACAAGCATGGCTGGATCAACCGATTGGTGAGGTGGCTGGGGATTTATCTATCACCAACGCGACATCCCTGCGACTCAAGGCACATCCATTCATTGCTTTTGTACATCAAGTGCAGATGGAAGCAACGGGAGCACAGCTCTCCAATACCGCCATGCTGAGTGAAGAAGCTCGCGGTTTCGGGAGTCACATCACCGTTCGGGACGTGTTATCCAACTTCATCTATCCTAATACTCTGACGGTGCTGGAGCTGAGTGGTGAAGATATCCGGGAGGCGTTGGAACAAACGGCCCGTTACTTTGAATTGAATGCTTCTGGCGAGGTGGCAGTCAATCCCGCTTATATGGAGCCCAAACCTCAGCATTATAATTACGATATGTGGGCTGGCTTAGAGTACGAACTGGATATCTCCCAACCTGTAGGCAGTCGAGTTGTGAAGTTGGAACGTGAAGGCAAACCCATGGACATGGATGGCAGTTACTCAGTAGTAATGAACAGCTACCGCGCTGCTGGCGGCGGGGATTATGCGATGTATCCAGGCAAAAAGGTACTGCACGAGGGTGCTACGGACATGGCCGCATTGGTGGAGGATTACATTCGCAGACATCAACCGTTAACGGTTGAACAGGCAAATAACTGGCAGGTTGTTGGAAGTTAAATAAGAAAGAGCAGGTCCTATGATCAGGATCTGCTCTTTTGTTTTCAACCTATTGCTTACTTGTTCTTATTGAACTACCCTGTCCCATCCCGTTATCCGATATATTGAAGAATTAACTGATATAAGGCTATGGAAAACCCTAGAATACTTGCTTTCATTTTAGATGGATGATTTCTTTCGCTGCGAAACAAGTAAAAGAAAACCACCATAAACCCTGCAGGAATCCATAGCTCAAAGACACCTTTTGTTGTACTTTGAGAATAAATTGGAGTAATGAACGTACTAATCAAAAAGTAAAAGAAAACCGTAAAACGTCTTGTTTCTAATTGCTTGCTCCACCTTACCAGAATGAAAATAATAATGATTGCGATAATCGTAATGTGTAACGGGGGAAGAAGAAGAGCAGCATTCCCAAATTTGAATTCCATTCCGCATTGCCCTCCTCTCTTCTAATGCATCCCATGACTGACTACAGGCATACGTGTAAAAATTCATTCTCATGCTTCAAAACCGCTGGCAACTTTCCAAAAACGGACCTATCCCAATATATTCTTATTTTAACATACAATCACAGTTCCATTTCCCAAATTTATTCAATAAAACATGCAAAAAGAGCAGAAGTGAGGAGCATAGTGCCCTCATCCCTGCTCTTTTTACATACCTACAAGTTTTTTTCTAATACATGTCACATATTATCCAAAAGCTATTGTGCCTTCTTACGCAGTTGACTATAATACAACTCGCTGTAGAAACCGCCTTGTTCCAGCAATGCATCATGCGAGCCTTGCTCCAGTAGATGCCCGTCCTTCAGCACCAAAATCCGATCAGCCTGACGGATCGTGTTCAGCCTGTGGGCAATGACAAAGCTGGTGCGGCCTTGCATCAGACGTTGCAGCCCTTCCTGGATTTTGATCTCAGTGACGGTATCAATACTGCTCGTCGCTTCGTCCAGTACGAGTATCGATGGATCGGCCAAGATTGCCCGGGCAATGGCGAGTAATTGCTTTTGTCCCTGACTAATGCCGCTCCCATCGGCCTGGAGCACTTTGTCGTACCCGTCCTTCATTCGCACTATGAAAGAATGGGCATTCGCCAGCCGGGAGGCTGCTTCCACCTCTTCATCCGTCGCATCGAGACGGCCAAACCGAATATTTTCTCGAATCGTACCCTGAAACAGAAATGAATCCTGTAGTACGAATGCCATATGTGACCGCAGATTCTCACGCCGAATGGTGGTCATGTCGCGACCATCTACCGTTAATGTGCCACCTGTCGGATCATAGAAACGGGATAATAGCTGAATCAATGTTGTTTTCCCCGCTCCGGTCGGACCTACAAGGGCAATCATCTCACCCGGTTTGGCTTCAAAGCTGATGTCATGCAAAATGTTACGTCCTTCATCGTATCCAAAGGATACTTTGTTGAAGCGAACCGCTCCCTCCACCTTATCCAGAGATACCGCTGCCCCTTCATCCTTCGCTTCCTCATCTTCGTCCAGTACCTCGAATACGCGCTCAGCCCCCGCAATCGCGGACAATAACGTATTCCACTGGTTCGCCAGATCATTCAGCGGACGGGTGAATTGACGGGCATACTCTACAAAGATAATAATCACCCCAACCGTAACCGAACCCTGAATCGCCAGAATACCACCGATGCCCGCAACAATCGCAAAGCTAAGGTTATTCAAGCCATTCATCAGTTTTGGGATAAAACCGGAGATTGTCTGTGCC
This sequence comes from Paenibacillus amylolyticus, assembly GCF_050990605.1. Classification (GTDB taxonomy): domain Bacteria; phylum Bacillota; class Bacilli; order Paenibacillales; family Paenibacillaceae; genus Paenibacillus; species Paenibacillus amylolyticus_H. Next base: position 1,004,776 of record NZ_CP158832.1, on the reverse strand, counting down.
CAGAAACCGGAAATCCGGATGCGGGTATTTCGTTCCTCAAAACCGCGAATTACCCGCTCCTCTTGGGAGAATGCCTTAATGATGCGCTGCCCGGATAATGTCTCCTCAATGTAACCGTTGAGTTCACCCAGATTGCGCTGCCGCTCCTTGAAGAGCGGTCCCGTTCTGCGCGTAATCCAACGCATGCCGATGGCCATCAAAGGCACAACGATAAAGGTAAGCAGGGTCAGTAGCGGACTGAGCCAGAGCATAACCCCAAACGTTCCGAGCAGTGTTAATACACTTGAGAAAATCTGGATGGCCGAGCTGTTCAACGTACCGCTGACATTCTCGATATCATTGGTCACCCGACTCATAATCTCCCCCTGCTGGCGTTTACCGAAGAATGGAATCGGCAGCTTGTGCAGATGGGAGAACAGATCATACCGCATGCGGAACACAGTTTCCTGTGCAATTTCGATCATCCATATGTTTTGTAACCAGGATGTAAGAGAGAACAAGACATACACTGCGGTTAATCCAATCAGAAACCGAGTCCAGCTTGAGCCGGCTTCACCCGCGATGAAATCATCCACGGCCACCCCTACCATGTAAGGGCCAAGCAAAGCGAGTGCGGAGCTGGCAAACACCATCAACAGTACCATGGACAGCTTGACTTTACGTCGTGCCAGATAGGTCCAGATCCGACCTAACGTCCCAGACCAGTTCTTCGCTCGTGCCTTGGGTTTGCGACCACCGCCTGATCGTAACGTCTCCGGATCAATCGGCGGTGGCGGCTGACGGAAAGGCTCAATGAATGCTTTGAACATGCTGTGCACCCTCCCCGTATTGTGATTCATGGATTCGACGATACAGTTCTGACGATTCCATTAGGTCTTCATGTTTTCCTTGCCCAATGAGTTGTCCATCATCAAGCAGCAGAATCAGATCCGCCGAAGTGGTCGAACTGATCTTCTGCGTAATGATAAACGTCGTACACGAAAGTTCTTCCAGCGCATCCAGCAGTCTGCCTTCTGTAGCTACATCCAGCGCACTTGTGCTATCGTCCAGAATCAGAATTCTTGGTCTGCGTACCAGCGCTCGTGCAATGGAAAGTCGCTGCTTCTGTCCACCGGAGAGATTCACTCCCCGTTGACCCAGCAATGTATCATAACCGTTTGGTAGATTCTCAATCGTTTCATGGATCTGCGCGCGCTTTGCAGCTTCCATGATCTCATCCAAGGTAGCATCTTCCTGACCCCAGGCAATATTCTCCCGGATGGAACCGGTAAACAGGACAACCTCCTGAGGCACATAACCAATCGCACCACGCAGCATGGACAGATCCAGCTCTGATGCATCGGCACCATCAATCCGTACCTTTCCTTGATCCTCTGTGTATAACCTTGGAATAAGCTGCACCAGTGAAGATTTGCCTGAGCCTGTTGCTCCCATTATGGCAATACGTTCCCCCGCTTTTGCAGTGAATGTGATGTTATCCAGTACTGTAATTTCACTATTCGGGTAACTGAAGCCTACGCTGCGGAATTCAATCGCTCCCTGCACAGCGCGTTGTTTCTTCGCTGAGTACACAGATTGCGGAAATTGCGAAGATTTCACAGATCCAGCAGATGGTGCAGACGTTGCTACCGCCTTATTCTGTTCAGTCTCGGACGTATCCTCCGTATTAAACACTTCATTCAGACGCTGCGCTGAAGCACTTGCTCTGGAGAACGTTACCAGAATCCATGACAATGCAGACATGGCACCAATTGTGCGAAGCAGATAGTTAATGACGGCAACCACTTCACCCACGGTCGCATTACCAGAGGCGATGTCTACTCGCCCAAACCACAGCACGGCGATGATACAAACATTCATCATCAGCAGCATGAACGGCATCGTGGTCTCCGTCAGGCGCAGCGCGGAGATTGTGCCTTTCATCAGCTTGCCGCTGAAACCGGCAAAGCGTTCAATCTCATGGCCCATCCGTACGAAGACACGGATCAGCCGAATGCCTGTCAGATTCTCCTGGATGACTCCATTGACGGCATCCAGTCTGCGCTGCACATTGCGGAACAGCAGCGCTGCCTTTTTGATCATCCACACCACAACGAGTAGCAATACAGGCACCATGACAACCAGTAGCAGACCTAACCTCGGATTCACGATTACTGCCATAATCATGCTACCCATAACCACCAGGGGCACCCGCGTCATGAAGCGCAGACTCATGAAGACCGTGTCCTGTACCTGGGTCACATCTCCCGTTAATCGCGTAATCAGAGACGACGTTGCGAAACGATTGAATACGGCATAAGAGAACGTTTGCACTTTCTCATACAGCTTCTCCCGCAGATCGTATCCGAACCCCAGGCTCGCATGGGATGCAAAAAACGAACTGGCAATTCCGGCAGCAAAAGCCACAACAGCACTGCCAACCAACACAGCGCCCCATAACCAGACGACAGATAAGTCTCCCTGCTGAATCCCGTTATCAATGATCTTGGAGATCAGATAAGGCTGAGCCAACTCCACCGCAAGCTCAATTAACATCATGACCAGGGCTGCAATCGCGGCAACTCGGTACTTCTTCAAGTAGTACAACAGCTTGATCATAAACATTCCTCCGGCTCGGAGCACCCTAAACCGATAACACGTTCCAGCTCAGAGCCTCCATTAGACATGTTGTTTTCTCCACTGCGTCCAATATGTAATCATTTCTATGTACACATATGGTTATTATAGCGTATTTTACAATGCCGCTTCTATTCTTATTACCCTACTTTTCCCAATACAATAAACTTCTCATCATTTTGGCAGTAAAAAAAGGAAGGTCTCCCTTCCCCACGTCAGATAAGTGCTTACAGCTGATGTATTCTCTCGGTCAAATATTCCCGCCGTTCTGTCACATAGGTACGAATCCGCTCTGCTAACTTCGTAGAAATATAGTTATTTGTTTACATATTAAGCGAGACTTCTTCTACCATCTTCTACGTCCACGCTCACCCCGATAGTCATCATTCAACTCGCCCAGGCGATCATATGTCTCTTTATATATCCGTATCACGGCCTGAACTCTGATAAAATCGGCATTCTCAGGTCCAAGTCCCTCCATAAACATTCTCTGAATGATCTGTTGAAAGAATTGCACTCTGGCCTCAATCTGTTCTTGCTCAAGCTGTAATATGTCTTCAAAACTGTGGTTCCCTATGTAATCCATCAACTCATCATCAGGACTAGAATAATCTGCATTTCTTCGATCTGTAACCCATTCATCCGACTCGTCGGACTGGAGATTAACACTGGTACGCAGTTGAGATAAGATGATTTTCTCTTTGGCCAACATGACATGAAAATCTTTGTTACGAAGCAGCTCAGATACAATCAGACTGCACATTTCACGATTTTGGATCAGTATGCCGTCAAATGGATGCAGTGTCCACTCCCCGTTTGCATAATACAGGTTAAAGTTAAAAAACTCACTGCCATATTTGTATTGAATATTAATCTTGGTCTCATCAATAATCTCGAATGAAAAGTCCAGCATGTTCAGCAAGCTCCTTCGTATAACCCCAGATTTTAACTTCATTCTATCAACCAAATAAAACAAAGAGACGCACTCAGCGTCCCTCGTAGAAAATAAAACCATGTAGCAATCTCGATACCATACGTAGCGAGTCCTACCCTAATCCAGGAAAGATCCTAATGCACTGGAATCCGGTTTGTTTTTCTCCGGAATGGCAGCAGCCTTTGGCCCTTCCAGACCCAGTCGATCGCTCATTTTCGCGTTAAGTGTTGTCATCTTGTTGGTATAGTCATTACAGCTCTCAATGATCCGGCGATTAGACTGCTCGGACAGATCCAGCGCAGACATCAGATCACCCATCGCTTGATTGACCGCTTCAAGGGACATGGCCGGTTTGGACAACAGCTCATTCGTTTTCTCTGTCGTTGTCTTCAACAATCGGGCATTCTCCTTGAATTGATCTTCAATTGTCTTATTCGTAGCTTCCACAGCAGAAATGACCTTCTCCTGATCATTAAGAGCCATCGCAATCATGGCCGAAACGGTGATCAGATTTGCTGTTTTATCAATAGCATTATTAACGGAATCAATCAGCTTGTCATTGTTATCATTAATGATGTCGGTAGCTGCGATCGCCTGATTGTACAGCATGATCATCTCTGTCATGGATTGGGTACGTGTTACCACTTTGCGCAACCCACGCTCCAGATGTGCTTTACGATTCTCGTTCTCAGGCTTGGCGATCTCGGTTTCAAACAAGGCTTTTAACTGATTACCAAAGGAGATTTTCGTCTGCAGATTGTAGATCTCCTGAATCGAAGAACGTTTCAGCTGACGCATATTCACGATACTTTCTTCCAGGTTATCCTTACCGTCGCGCAACCCGTTAATGATGGCATCAATGTTCGTGCGAACAGATTGATAGCGGTACACGTAGTTTTTCAGCGGGCTTTTACGTAACAACTTCCCGACAAAACTCACATTTTTACTCTGCTGCAGACTCTCACATTCATCACGGAGCTTCAGGATCATGTTTGATACCTCTGCCCGATTCCCGGACATCAGTTCATTGACTGGACGATCAAGCAGCTTGAGAGTCTGTCCTGCTCTCTCTTGTGTTTTCACACCCAACTTACCGATATCATCCATTAAGGTATCCAGGTGAGCCGGGTCACTTTGAGACACTTTCTGGATAAGCTGCGTTGCTTCCTGGTTAATCCGTTGCTCATCTTCCTGCTTCAACTGGGCCCATTCCGTTGCCATGCCAATCCCTCCTATAATTCAGAGCTGTTATACCGTTGATGTATTAGTTCCGCTTTGTTCTGAAGCTCCATTAAGTCTTTATGTTCAATCGTTGATACAATATCCGATATCTTGGAATCCACGTCTCGAAGACCATTCAGCAGCATACGCCGATTATTACGTTTGGCTTCTCCACTTAAACGTAGAAATGGATTAATAAAACCGTTCAGGTCTTTCAAAATCAGTCTGCGCACCGTATGGTTAATATCCCCGTTGTTCAGCTCCTGAAGGGAAGGAATCACACGCTGCAAACGTGCAAACAGCGCCAATGATTTTTCCACGATCTCATTATCCAGCTCGTTTTTCTGACCTTCAGAGATGATCATATCCTCCAGAACTTCCAGGTATTCAATCACCGGATCAAATACAGGATCTGGTTCAGTCCGGGAAGGCTTCGTTTGTTCTGAGCCCGCATGTTGTGCGGGAGTGGAACTCGAATGGGGCTGTGCGAGAGAAGTCTCATTCCCCCCTGTTGACACTGCGCTCGGCGCTTGTCCCCCATTCAAGCGGGATGGTTCATTCCCGATATCTGTAATGGGTACAGGGGCTGATGACGAACCCTCCACCTGTGTGCGTGGCGTGGAACGTGAAGGAATCAATCCACCCACTACAGTCGCCAGTGCCGGAATTGCCCACGTGATCACATCCGGTAGAAAGGGACTCGTGATTGCCGCGAGACCATAACCGACCAATGCGCCTATACCTATCTTCGTTTTCCGTAACATTACTTGTCCTCCTGCCTTAACAACACTTATCCGTATTGTAAAAAAACCATCCAGAAGGTGTCAATGTTGAGGGAAATTCTCAGCTAGACGTGGTGTACTCCGCTTACCTTCTGAACGTCGATTATAAATGGTTGCTCGATATGACTTCCCAGTATGCCAAACTTCGGATGAAGTGGTCCAATATCATGGCCAAGTGCAGACTTGACAGCCAGATAAGGGAAGTTCACGCCCGACAGACAAGACATATGCAATCCACCTGACATTCGCGGATTGATCTCAAGCAGCTTCGGTGTATCCTTGCGATATTTCATCTGAATATTAAAATTATAAGGAATCCGATATACTTCTGCCACATTGCGGGCAATCGCCAGCAATTCCTCGTTTTCTTCGAGCAAACGCAAACGACCTCTTTCTTTTCTACGCGGAATAGCCGTTAATAGTTTCCCATTGCGGTCCGAAAGACAATCAATGCTGTATTCATACCCTTCCAGTACCTCCATCACCATGACGTTGGGAAAAGACGGAGCAGAAGAGAAAGCGCGCAGGGCATCTTCATATGAAATCGAGTTAAGCGCATATCCGAACAACTCCTGCAACGGATCACGTTCGTTGTTGATCACCCGAAATCCCATGCCGCCCTCACCATTACATGGTTTGAAGCATACATCATGTCCACGTGCACGCAGCGCCTCATAGGCTTGCTGGAATTGGGCAGCATTACTGACCGTGAAATAATCCGGAATCTCCATAATGCCCTTCTCACGCACCGATTCATAGAACCGGTCTTTTTCCATCAATTGTTCCAGCAATTCCGTGTCCGAGCATACGATAACCCGTGTACCGATCTCTTCAAACAGGGAGATATGTCTGCTGATGTCCAGCATGTTCCACCGTGGAATAAACACATCAATCTGATGACGACGGCAAAAGTCGAGGCAAAAATCAACATATTCCCGGCCCGTTACACGAGGTTCAACTTCTGCAACATCACAGCCCTGTAATGCCATGTGTCCCGGATCAGGATGCGTGCCGTAGATTTCAAATTCCAACCCATCCTCATTGTCCCGAATCGCATTCATATAATGATACGTTACAGAGAACCAGCGGTTGAAGTAAATCTTCATTTTTGTCATTTATACGGTCTCCCTTATCACGGCATGGTCTATCTGGATCTGTTGATCGTTATGAATACGGTGGACGTAATCGAGAATCTCATCTGCTGCAAAAGCACCGAATTGTTCCGTAAATTGATACGGTACCTGCTCGGGTACACGCTGCCTCTCCACATGCAGCTCACCGTGGGACGGAGCAATGGCATGTTGCGCAAAGTCCAGCAAACAGCGATCCAGCAAGGAATCACCCGAAGCAATCACAGGCACATCGCCAATGCGTTGCCTAATGTGCTCCACTGCAGCTCGTTTGTTTACGGCCGAAGGCACCAGATAGAGCTTCCGACCCTGAATCGAGCTCTCCCATCCAAGCGTCTCTAACACCCGAATCTTCTCAGCAATGCGCTCCATTGGAAGCTTGTCACGTTCGATCAGCAATGCATAGAACAGCTCATCACACAATCGCTGATTAATTACCCATTCCGGACTCAGCACATCATCAAATAAATCGAGGATCTCTTCAGGAGCAGCTGCCTGCTGACGAAGCAAAGAGCGAATATGCAGGTTCCATTCATCGTCTACCTGACCGTCAACAATGATGTTGCCACCATTGCTCGTCACCGCATACTTCGGAATACATTCGTTCTGAAAAATATGAATGCGCCGGTACTGTTCCACCGTACGTGTCGTCACAGGCATAAATACAATGTCTTGCGGCAAAGACTGCAATCGCTCCAGTGCATATGCTGACATAAAAGCGGACAAATTGCCGTTAATCCACTCTGCGGGAACAAGTCCCGGTGTATCTTCGGGAATACGGAGCGCACGACGGGAGTACACCAGCGTCTGGTCCAGATCACTTGCGTAGATCATCATTCTCCTCCACCTCCCAGGGATTGAATAATGCCACAACAGGAATAGGTTAATCCCGGATATACCTCAACCGGAACCTCTCTGTCCCTGGCGAGCATCATGATATGTTGCAAATCCGGATTATCCAGTCGATCCACAAGAATCTTCCAAGGGACTCGGCGTAATAATACTCGGGTTGTTTCTCCGATTCCAGGTTTGATCAGATTAATGTTCGCAATGCCAAAGGATTGCTGGATGGACTCGATATCCTGCCAGCCTTTCCAGGTGATTTCCGAAGTACCGGTAGCATTGTCGTCCGTACGAATCTCCACTTGGTCCATCATCTGCGGAAAATGCTGAGCGATGGTATCCACATACTGGGTCGACACATCTGAAGAGGACCATTCGCGATACCATTTGGCTCCGTGAAAATCTGCCGGCCCAATCAGATCATCGCGAAGTACTGTACGGCTCACCAGTCCCGAGACGGTGGAATTCAGACAAGCGCTAGGAATGAGATAATCTTCCCTCGTCCCAAAGGTTCCTGAACATTGCCCCGGATCGGCCAACACGGCAAGATCATCATCCAGGTTTACGCCATAAGTCTGTTCCAATTGTTCACAGGATTCTTTCAGCACTTTGCGAATAGCCCCTTTGCCGGTCCAACCGTCTACAAACTGAATGGCTTTTTCCAGCCCATGCTGCTGTAAAATATATAAAATTGCATTCTCGTCCATACCTTTGCCACGAATAATGGAAATGCTATAATGCGGAATCGTCACCTTGTATTTCAATTCAATATAACGCTTGATCAGGATGCCAATAGGAGTTCCCGCTCGAGCCAAAGATACCAGCACAAGATTCAGCCCCCTGCGCTCTACGATCTTCTCAGCCACGATGGCGGTATGAAGTGCGATTCTTGCGGCGGATTGTTCCAACGTCTGGTGAAACAGCTTGATGTATTCGGCTGTGGGCTGATATTCCACAGGTAACATCTCCGAATAATGAACCCCGGATTGGATCGCCTGCTCCCGTTCACCCGTCCCCTTTTCCAGATCCACATGGCTGATATCCTTCAGCAGGAAAACAACGTCGGATGCAGCATAGCTGCCCATCGGCTCGGGAGACTGAATCTCACGTTGTCTGATTAGCTCCAGTGTTGTTAGATTCATTGCTCGTTGTCCCCTGTCTTCTCTGGCAAGCCGCAATATACGATATGAATGTGTCCACATCCCAGCTGCTCCAGTACCTTCACCATCGGTTCCATTCGTTCTTCGGACATCTGTCTCTCCAGCAGAACAAAAATCTCGTCATACTGTCCCGGGGCGATGTTGTAGATAAAGTTACGGACAGATGCGTCTTCCGGTGAGGCATATCCAGCACCACTACGAACAGCATATCCTGGCGCCGGATGGGTGTGGATTGGACTGCGAGTCGTGGATTGATACAACACACCTTCTCCCATCTCGGCAGCAATACGCATTGGAATGTACATGAATTCCCCTGTTCCCATCACCAACGTCCGTTCTCCCGTACGCTGTGACCGAAGTCGTTCTGCAATCCGGCTAATCTCCTGACGTAATACGCCATTATGCCGGGATTGCATACCAAACCTGCCCGTATGCTGGACGTAGCTCGCTGTGCTACGGTTACCTTCACTATCCTCCGAAGTAGCATGAAGCTGATCGAAGGCATCGGCAACGGTAGATGTCTGAAGTGTTACGACAGGATGGGACAGCTGCTCATCTTGCTGTGTTGCTTCCAACTGTGGAGTACCCACCACATCAATGCGGCCCTTCAACAGGCTTAATGGTGTAATGGTAATCCCAAGCTCAACTTCCAGTTCGGCAAATCGATTCTCGTCCGCTTCCGTACGCCAGTCCAGCAGTGAAGCAATCACATACTGCTTCCGGGGATATCTGGCCTGAATATCCCGAATGATATTCAACGTCGTTTTGCCCGTCGTAATCTCATCGTCCACCAGAACAATCGGGCCCTCTCCTGCAAAGGCTTCATGATCCAGCGCATAACAACGATGAGCCATCGCATGGGAATGTTCTTCTTCAAATTGAATATCCGGATGCATCGCTGGAACATATTCACGAGTGGTGTGGATATAGGAGGCTTGGTCAGCAAACATCTCGTACATGCTGTGTCCCAGCGCTGTAGCGGTCTCCGCAAAACCAACAAAACGAATCGTTTCCGGCAAACTCAAGCTTTCTTGCAACAGCATGTTATACACTTGCCGGGCTTGCTGGGGATCAATCAGCCCCTCGACCATTTCCCGTTTCCACTCGGTAATCTGATCTTTGGTCTCTTCCGTCTCCTCATTCAGGTGCTCATATAACAGAACAGCCAATGCAGCACCGCTCAGAAGCGAGGTATACGGGTTAACCGGGATATGCTTGCCCAGCAGTCTGCTTACAAACAAAAAAGAACGTTTTTTATTAATTCGCGCAGCCATTGAAAATAGTGATTCCAGTGGCAGTTGCAGCGGGTTATGTGTAACCTGAACGTTCAGACTGAATTGATCAAGAATTGGGAACGTAGTTATGTTGTTGTTCGTGCTTGGGCAAGAGCCCGACAAAATGCTGCTGTTCATGTAACACCCCATATATTTGTGATCGGATTAGAATTCGATTTGCCCAGCTCAAGTGTGGTTTAATCTCATTCATTTTGTTATAGTAATTACTTTTGAACACACCCAGGCTACCGTCATTACGGGCGATGATGTCTTGGGCATCGGAATATTCTTCATGTGTAACAACATACATCGCTTGTACGGGCTTGATATGAGAAGGATGAATGATCGTTTTGCCTACAATTCCATTTTCCTTGTCCATCATGACTTCACGCATCAATCCATCCATTGTATTCGTAATATATTTCATTCTCAGATGCAGCCCTGATTTGCCCAAGGTCTCTTCGAATGGAGTCTGTCGTAATTGAGGTTTGAACACGCGCTCCCGCTGACTGAAATATTCCCAGACCGGACCTGAGATCACATACGGCTTGTCCATCCGTCCGAACAGATTGATAATATCCGAGATGCAGTCACGGATCGTGGCGATATCGTATATGGTCAATTCGGGGCTTCGGCGTAGTCCAAACAGGCTGGAGAAATCGGTCGCACCAATGCGCACATTGAGAACATATTCAACATGTTCATCGAGGATGTTTCGAAGGCCTAGTAAGGTCTCCCAACGTGTCTCCCGATATATAATTGAAGCCGTTTCCAATATAGGCATTCCATAGAGAACGGGATAATGATCCGGTTTCCGTTGATTATACTTGCGGATCTGGTCGAAATAAGCTCTTCCATTGCCCACACAAAACTTGGGCAAAGCCACGCCTGTCAGCATGGACACCAATTCTCCCAACGTATCAATGAGACGTTCCAACTGTTGTGGTGAACGTACACGAGCGAACAGAAGAGGCATTCGATCCTGACTCAACATGCCTGTCTCCATATAAGTCATCAGTTGAGTTAAATGCTGTACCAGGCACTGCTCGGCAAACTCTACCTGATCGTCACCAACAGCGTCCTCCAGATCAATAATAATGGTCGTCAGACCTTCATGTTTACCATTCACAATGTCGTCCGCGATATGTGTTCGCGTCGCGGGCATATATAAAGCAGCCCCAACAGCATATGCCAGTAGATCTTTGGAAGTCCGGTGATTGAACGAGACGGGTGAAGAGAAAAATAAAGTATCTTCTTCTTCCAGACTCAAAAAGTTGAAATATTTCAGGATAGTCTCCTCCTCGCACCTTTGGCAATAGCCAATCTGCAATAGTTGATTCCAGCTGTCGGGGCATAAAAACCAATCCCTCCTAATATGGAGGGATTGATGAATAGATAGAAATGATTACTTTCTTCCGGCAACCCACTGCATTCCCCAATCATGAGCATCGTCCAACGCCTGATGCCCATTATAGAACTGCACAATTCGTTCAATACTGAATGTCTCATTGTTAACATTACGTAACATCGCGATGCCACACATGCCAAGCGGACTCCCGTATTCATTCATTCGAACAATGATATCGGGGCCGTCCTTCTGCTGGATGGTTACCACACCGTCTACTTGAGACCAGTTGGCCACGCCGCCATAAATGTAGGTAAATACCAGGATGCGCTCAATTTCCGAAATGCGTGCTCCATTAATCCGTAGATTCTCTCCCGTCTTAATCGATCCCGTCCGGTCATCCCCATCCAGGGCGATATAAGGAAAACGATTCAGTGAACCAAACGTCCGTCCCAATGCCTGAATTACATCCCGTGTACCATCCTTCATCTCGAACAGGCAGCCCAGGTCCAGATCAATACTCTTGTTACGACCAAATAACCCTTTGCTACCCTGTTGATTCCAGTTCAGGTTAATCAGGATTTCACCAAGTCCCCCCGCATTTTTCTTGAGGTTAATGGTGTCCCCCTTCTTCTTCAATTCAATTTTGCTGAAATTGATCGAATTCACAGGAGAAGGCGTCGGTTCCGGTGCCGGGGGTGGTGGAGTCGGTACAGCTGTCGGAGGAACGGTTGAAGTCGTGGGTGCAGGGTCTGATCCACCATCCACATCCACACCAAAGTTAGCGCAAAGTGCATTCAAACCACCTGCAAAACCCGACCCTATTGCATTGAACTTCCATTCTCCGTTATGGTGATACAATTCACCGATGACAATCGCGGTCTCCACTGTAAAACCGCTTCCCAGATCATATCTCATCACTTCCTGACCTGTAGCTGCATTGGCAAACCGTAGAAAACCATGCTGAACCTGTCCAAAATGATGCCGCCGCGCTTCACCGTCATGAATCGTCAGGCTGAAGGCGATTTTCTCAATTCGGGCAGGGATTTTGCCTAGATCAATGGCGAACTGTTTCTTCTCGCCACCAACCTGTCCACCATCCATATACGTGATGAACGAGGTAGAGGGCTGATTATAAAAGATAAAATCCTCATCTCCAGCCACTTTATTGTCTGAACCCAGAAGGAATGCTGATGTGTCCAGCTCTACACCCGAGGCTGCCTCCCAACCAATGCCTACCGTTAGGCGGGACAAATCCGGATTGGTTTTGGTCAGATCACTCTTCTGGCCTTTCACGACAGAAATCGCCATAGCAGACTCACCTTTCTTATGCCAAGTTATTGTGCATCCAGTCCGTAATTTTTGCATAGAGCAGATAGTCCACCTGTGAAGCCGCTGCCTACCGCTTGGAATTTCCAGTCCGCACCTGCACGGTAAAACTCACAGAACACCACAGCTGTTTCCGTGGAGTAGTCTTCTCCCAGGTCAAACCGGAGCACTTCCCGATCACTCGTAGCATCCACAACACGAACAAAAGCGTTGGAGACTTGTCCAAAATTCTGCCCTCGTCCATCTCCATCATAGATGGTTACCGTAATACCGATTCGGTGGATGTGCGCAGGGATTTTACTGAAGTCAACGACAACTTGCTCATCATCGCCGTCACCCTCACCTGTACGATTGTCACCGGTATGTGTCACTGAACCCGCACCGCCGCTTGGATTGTTGTAAAAAACAAAGTCATCCGTGCCTTTGGCTTTTCCATCTTCGTACAACAAAAAAGCCGAAGCGTCCAGGTCAAAATCGACTCCACCACTATATTTGTTTGTGTCCCAACCTAAACCAACTACCACACGGGTAAGGCCCGGATTTGTCTTAGTCAAGTCAATACGTTGTCCTTTGGCAAGACTGATCGTCATTTGTTTTTCCACCTTTCCAAGATATCTGATTAAATGAAAAGGAGAACCGTCCAGGAGACGGTTCTTCCCATCCTGTAAGTCGTTCTGTACGTCCTATTGCAAACCGTAGTCGCGAGTCAATCCAACCAGTCCATCCTGGTAACCACTACCGATGGCACTGAACTTCCACTCACCGCTATGACGATACAATTCACCAACAACTACACCCGTTTCAATGGAGAAATCTTCTCCCAGATCGAAACGAATCAGTTCTTCGTTGTTTGCTTCGTTAACAATTCGCACATAAGCACGGGAGACTTGTCCGAAGTTCTGGCTACGTTCCGTAGCTTCGTAGATCGTAATGGAGAATGCAATTTTCTCTACATCAGCGGGTACGTTAGGCAGGTCGATGTTGACCTGTTCATCATCACCGTCGCCATCACCTGTACGATTGTCCCCTGTGTGAACAACAGAACCATTTTCATTTTGAGGATTATTGAAGAAGATGAAGTTTTTCTCGCCTACTACTTTACCGTTTGCATTGGCACAGAATACCGATACATCCAGGTCAAAGTCTTTTCCGCCATCATACTTGTTGGTATCCCAGCCTAAGCCTACTGTGATTTTAGTCAAACCTGGGTTCGTTTTAGTCAGATCGATTTTTTGACCTTTGGAGAGATTAATTGCCATCGTATGATCATCCTCGCTTATTTAAATGTATTGTAGTTATCGTGACATATGAATATCAGGATTATTGTCGATTTAGGTTAAATTTTGTACTTAGGAGTACCTGCGAGCGAGTTCGTTAATATGTACCGCATGGGAACCCTCCCCGATTGCCGAGAATTTCCATTCGCCTCCATGACGATACAATTCACCACAGATCAACGCTGTTGAACCTGTGTAGTTATCGGATAGATTGAACTTCACCAGCTCACTGGAATTTTTACCATCCAGAATACGAATATAAGCTCTCTCAATCATGCCAAAATCTTGCTTGCGATTGACACAGTCATAGATATTAACAACGATTAATACTTTATGAACATCAGCAGGAATACGGGACAGATCCATTTTGATCTGTTCGTCGTCACCGTCTCCCTGTCCTGTTAGATTGTCACCTGAATGGATAACCGAACGACATGCACTCTGCTTGTTGTGGAAGCAAACCAGGTTGGAGTCCTTGACCAACTTGCCTTCCTCATTCAACATGATCGCCGATGCATCACAATCGATATCCGCTTGTTTTTTTCTTCCAAAGAAACCTTTGGCAGTTACCGGGTCCCAACCGAGACCAGCAATCACCTCAGTAAGTCCTGCATTGCCTTTGGTTAAATCAATTTTCTGTCCTTTGACCAAATTAATGCTTGCCACTGATTTTCACCTCCCTTCATATGTAAAATAGCTACTTAAAGATTAAATTCACCAGGGTTCAGTCCAAGTACAATGCATATCTCGGCAACGACTCTTTTCTCCTGATCATCAAAGTTGCCGTCAGCTGAACCAATTGCACTGCATACACCAACAATAACGCGCCCTACATCCGGCTTGGCTTTGAATTTCCCAATGGCTTTCAGCGCTTCCTGCTTCCCGATCTCTGGAGAGAACTCAAAGTTCGCGACATAATGATTAAAGCGTGTAATCACTTCAGCCATATCGAATACTTTCAATTCCTGACTTAGGTTGATATAACCGGCCATCTTGTTCTTTTCCGCTTCGTCAATGGAACCATCTGCAAAAGCAACCAGTGCACACCCTGCAACCACGGCATCCATAAAATCTTTATTTTTAAACTTTTTGACTTGCTCTTCAAGTCCTTGTTTTGTAGAATTTAACCAGCTTTTAAATGAACTCATACTCAACCTCCAATAGTTTCAACCTGGTGTTCCGTACATTCTTTTCAAGATTTTTCAGTAAATTTCATGTCTACATCATGTTGAATATAAGTTAAATTATTCCTTAACTATACTCTGAAATACGGCAATATTCTACATTAAAAAACAATTAATACCTTATGATACGCACCATTCTGGATATAGTTTCAAGCAGATTTCAAAAAAATGCATACAACACATAGAACCCCGACCACCGATTTCCCGGCAGTCAGGGTTCCATATAATACCTCAGTATATTTCTATAATTCATTCAACTCATATTCTATTCCATACAACTATTGCTTTCCGTAAATCTCCTGCATACGTTCTTCCTCATTGGTAGACAAGAGAACATTAAGCAACCCCATGGCATTATTGGCATCAGTCCTCGTAGTCTTGTACATCTCGGCAAACGCCGCTTCATCCTGCTCCGGGTCCAACGCAGCAAGCTTGCCCCATGACGTGCGGGCTTTGTCGTATAACGTACTCAACGTAATGTCACGCGGATGCTGTGCAACAGGTGCCATGGATTCAAATTTTGCTGTGACCCTGAAGAAATCCATCGAATCCTGGAACGCAGTACTGCTATAATCCTTATTTTTCATCACATCTTCCGTAATCAACAGACCTTCACGGGCGATGAACAGCGTTTTCACCATGGCACGTTCCAGATTGGTTGCTTCTTCCCAGGTAACATAGGATTCATCAGGTGCTTGTACGGTTGTAAAATAAGGAAAGGCATCATCAATCAACCGCTGTGAATCGGAATGAATCGGCATCTCTGCGTTCATGTCCACAACAGCGTCGCTATAATTGGCAACATTAATGTTTTTGGAACCAGCCTCACTGACCCGACGCACCGGATGATCATTAAGCGGGATACGGATATAACCGAGCTTATCGGCATACTGCTGTTTCAACTCTTCCAGCGTGGAGTCCTTTCCAATCTTTCCGTCATCAGTCGAAGAAGATTCTTTGGCGTCTGAACCTGTCTCCTCACCAGCAGTCGAGCCAGTTGCTGCGGTTTCTGTTACAGCAGCATTCGAGCTGCTTGTTTCGGATGAAGCAACTTCTGTACCGGAAGCAGACTCCGCTGATGACGTCTCTTTCACTCCGCCACCACAAGCTGTCAGAATCGCTACCAAACCAAGCATAACTGTGAACGTCTTTATCGTATCATTCCACTTCATCTTCATCGTATAATCTTCCCCTTATCGTATGTATATTCCTGAGAACCATTAACCTCTGCTCCAAGATTTGAACAGCAACTTTACAAAAATATCCTTTCATATAACATGCTTGATTCACACAATTAGACATGGTCTACATTCTATCATAAGTTAAAAATCGGTTGTATACGACGATATACCTGTGTCTAAAGCCTTTTACTACTCGCACATTAACTCTCAAACCAACACAAAAACACTGCCGCCGGTATGGACAACAGTGTTCGTGAAGCGTAATTACTTGATACCTTTAGCCTTCTCCATATGCTCTGACCGAATCTGAGGATCCGTGGAATTAACCGATGATAATAGAGCGTAAATCGCCTGGATATCCTTCTCTTGAAATACGGTTTCGGGAACCTCCGTCTCAAGTCGTTCCGTCTTGCGCTGAATCGTTTCCACCAATTCATGATCGTAGATGATCAGTTCATCCGAATTCACATACCTCACAGCAGGATCAACACTGATGCGGCAACGGTTGGTGAAGGTCACCATGGAGACGAGACGTACTCTTTTGTAGTCTCCGAGGTGTGCATGGATGGCTTCCACATGTGCACGATGCTGCATGAGTGGATTGTACATTTTGACCCGGCTGCTGCTGACCGACCAATTGGCCTCTCTTCTTCCGCCGCGAATCTCACCTGTCGTCAGATTTCGGGTTTCGATCACAAAGATTGCCCGAGGGCCGATCACGACATGATCAATCTGCGAGTAACCGGAGCGCGACTTTGGATTGGTAACGAGCAGGTCGTTCAGCACTTTATATTGACTTGGAAGACCGATCAGCTGATCTGCTGTACTGGGCTCCTCCGGCTGGCGTGTCCAATCCCCTTCTGCTTTTTTCTTGCGCTTACTGCGGACCATACGCGGGGGAATGGTTGTCGTCGATGGTAACGCTGAAGCGGAGGCTGTAATCTGGTTCGCAAGCTCTGGTTGTGTCTTGAACAGAGACAGGATTTTCTTGAACATGGGCAAGCTCCGTTCTATTATAGTGTGGGTTACGGGTGACCATTACAGGAGGAATAACATCCTTTGACATATTCATTATGTAAACTTCTATTACTTATGTCGGATAAAGCGGGGTAAAAATAAAGGGAAAACGATCAAAATCTCTCCAATACGCAAAGTACATATAAACATTTAACCAATTCCATGACTTTAGACGCATAAATTAGCCGCAAAATCAAAAAAAACAGCGCAACCTTTCCTGAATCGAAAAAGAATGCGCTGCTGTTCTCTTGGTTGTTAAGCCTGAAGGTAATAGGTGTAGAGCACCTGAGTACCCTTCTCTTCCAGACCATTATTCGCTATTTCCTGATACAGAGATTCGGCCAGAGCCAGCCCAGGCGTTTTCATGCCCATCGCTTTTGCAGACTCCAGTGCAATGCCCATGTCTTTGATAAAATGTTTCACATAGAATCCAGGCTCATAATCGCCTGCGATCATGCGCGGACCGAGATTGCTGAGCGACCAGCTTCCGGCTGCACCGGTAGCAATGCTCTTCAGCACGGTCTCCGCGTCCAGACCAGACGTCTTGGCATAGGCGAGTGCTTCGCATACGCCCATCATGCCAGAGGCAATGGCAATCTGGTTGCACATTTTGGTATGCTGACCCGCTCCCGACTTGCCTTGCAGCACAATGTTGCTTCCCATCTGCTCAAACAGCGGACGCACCGCTTCAAAGGCCTCCGAACTGCCACCAACCATAATGGACAGCTTCGCGTTCTGCGCTCCGATATCACCGCCCGATACAGGTGCGTCCAGTGCATGCAGTCCTTTGGTTTCAGCAGCTTCAGAGATTCGTGCAGCCAGTAACGGACTGGATGTTGTCATATCAATCAGATATGAACCCGGTTTGGCATTGGCTACGAGCCCATCTTCACCGAGATAAATCTCCTCCACATCTTTTGGATATCCCACCATTGTGATGATGACATCACACGCGGCAGCCAGCTTGCCTGGCGTATCATGCCATACGGCACCTTCCTTCACCAACGCTTCTGCCTTGGCAGCAGTTCGCGTGTACACATGCAGCGGATATCCCGCTTGCTGAATGTGCCCAGCCATGCTTTTACCCATCACGCCTGTACCAATAAAGCCAACTTTCGTCTCTCCAGGTGCCTTCGTTGTATTTGTCATCGTAGGTTTCCTCCCTATTTCTCTATGCTTCGCTCAGTGCTTGTCTTCGACATTGCTATATCTGTATGTTAAAGCTTTCTGCTTAGTCCGTCCATATCGGTTGCAGCTTTCTGTGAAAAAATCTGAAAAAGGAATCAACTTCCTGTATGCTGTACAACCTAACGGAAACTTCCTTCATTGGAAAGGAGGATTCGCATGAGTCGTGAAAAAGGTCAAATTACCATTTGGTTGTCCTTTTCCATCATTTTATTAAGTGCCGGACTGGTCTGTCATGTCTTGTCCATTCCAGCAATTCTCGAAGCTGGCGGCAGAGATGGATGGTTGTCTGTCGTGGCAGCCGCTCCCTTGTTCATGCTGTTTCTGTGTATGATGTACATCATCATTCGACGGGTACGTGGACAGCGATTAACAGATTGGATCACGAGAGAATTCGGTGCGGTTCCTTCCTGGATCTTCCGAATTTCCGCTTCCATTCTGCTGTTCACGCTTGGCACGCATACGCTGTATGAGACAACGAACTGGACCGTGTCCACATATCTTCAATTCACGCCACCTTACGTTCTGGCTGGTGGCGGTGCACTGGTTGCAGCGTGGGCAGCGGCTAAAGGCATACGCTCCATTGCGATGACTTCCAGTCTGCTGCTGCCCTTTGTAATATTGCTTGGTTATTTTGTAATGTCCGCCAATATGAAATACAAAGACTACAGTCTATTGTTCCCGATTATGGAGAACGGCATGGGTCCCGTGTGGCGGGGCATGATCTACTCCTTAGCCGGGCTTATGGAAATCTGGATTCTGATGTTGTTCCAACATGAAGTCAAAGGCAAAATTCGGTGGTGGTATGTTCTGCTCCTAGGCGTGTTTATGCTCAGTATGGCGATAGGGCCAACGATCGGAGCCATCGTGGAATTTGGCCCTGAAGAAGCAGCGAAACAACGGAACAGCCCCTATGAGCAATGGAAACTTGTGAATATAGGCAAACTGTTGCAGCACGTTGATTTTCTGTCCATCTATCAATGGCTTAGTGGTTCCTTCGCAAGGATTGCCATATCCATGTATCTCATCGTGGATCTGCTTAATTTCCGCAGGCCGAAGAAACGATATATCGCTATCCTCACCATCACCATCATTATGAGCTTTATGGCGATGCAATGGTGGCGCATTGATTACGTGGATTATTATGTAGACCATGTTCAGTTCCCGGTCATGCTCGCCTATGTCTCAATCGTTACCGTGATATTAACCATTGCTGCATTAATCCACAAAAAGGACAAGGAGGCTCCCAAACGTGCCGATCTCAACCCAACCCAAGAATAATCGTGAAGTTGAACCGTTCCGAATGAACGAGCACAACCTGAATACCTTTTTTGCCGGATCTGATGATGTCATCATTAATAATCATATGTTTGGAGAACCTCCGATGCAACTCCTTATGACCTATTGCAGCGGTATGGTCGATAGTGAAGCGATTTACGATATTATTCTCCCGGAACTCAAACGAACATATGAAAATACACACTTTATCCGTACATCCGACATTGAAAAGTGCATCAGCCTGGATTGGACCCGAATGGATCTGCAAGATCCGGCATTTGGAACTGAACTGATGTCTCTTCGTGTTTTTGAAGGCCATATGTTGATCTGTATTCCTTCCCTGCAAACCATGTGGAGTATTGATATATCTAACCTCCCTACTCGGACACCGGAGGAATCGACCACCGAAGTTTCAATCCGCGGGGCAAGAGATGGATTCATTGAACCACTTGCCGTGAATGTTGCCCTGATACGCACCCGACTGCGTACGTCCCAGCTGGCCTGTAATATCGAACTGATCGGTTCACGTTCTGCAACCAAGGTGGCATTGATGTATATCAAGAATATCGCCAATCCGGAGCTGATTGAAGATGTTCAGGATCGATTACGCAAGATTGAGACTGAACGTATCATGACCGCCAACGAACTGGAAGAATTATTATCCCCTTCAAAAATCACCTTGTTTCCCCTGACCCATTACACAGGCAGGCCCGACTTTGCGGCGGAGTGCCTTCTGAACGGTCGTTTCATTCTTATCGTGGACGGTAATCCCAGCGCCATTATTGGGCCAGTCAATCTGTTTCTTTTGCTCAAATCACCGGAGGATGCCAGCTTTCCCTTCTTGCCTGTAAACGTTGGACGAATGCTGCGCTTTCTGGGTCTGATGATCACTGTTTTCCTACCGGGATTCTATATTGCGCTGACATCCTTTCATATGGATCAGATCCCCTTCCCACTGGTTGCCACGATATCGGTAGGCCGTATGGGACTGCCAATGGAATCGGGGGTGGAGATGTTTCTCATTATGCTTCTCATGGAGCTGTTCCGTGAGGCGGGGGTACGTTTGCCTAGTGCCATCGGCCAGACATTGACTGTCGTCGGGGGTCTCATTATTGGAGATTCCGCCATCCGAGCCGGTATGGTCTCTCCACTCATGATTGTCATTATCGCAGTTACTGTTGTGGCGGGTGCAACCATTGTGAACCAGGTTATGACCAGTTCTGTGCTGATCCTGCGCTTCCTTTGTTTTGTCCTGGGAGCTTCCCTCGGTATCTTTGGGTTCATTCTGTCGTTAATTCTGTTCCTCATCTACCTGACCGATCTCAAATCATTTGGTATTCCGTATCTCGCTCCGTTAACGCCGCTTCATTTCAAACAAGCCATAGCTTCATTATTCAAATTGCCAAAAGGGTTGGGTAAACGCAAACCCGTCTATCTCGAAACCCAAGAGCCCCGCAAGAAAGGGAACGGACGATGAAACACTTGTTACAGCGATGTTTGCTGGGTCTGTTAAGCCTATCAATGTGTGTGATGACAAGCGGCTGCTGGAGTGCTTTTGAGATTCAACAGGTAGACTACGCCAAAGCCTTTGGGATTGATTACAAAGACGGCATGTATCACCTTTATGTACAAACGCTGGATTTTGCCAGTGTCGCCAAAAGTGAAAGTTCAACCAAAACTGCAGATACGCCGCCCGTATGGGTCGGTCATGCTGAAGGGAAAACGATGAGTCTGGCGCTGAACGAACTGTTCCGCACAGCTCAATTGCACATGGCTTGGGGGCATGTGACAGCCATCGTCATGGCCGAAGGAGTGCTCACCAGCAAACATATCAAAGAAGTGTTCGATATGCTGGGACGGTTCCCAGAATCCCGTTATACGACCTGGGTGTATGGAACTCGAGCACCTCTGGAGAAAATTCTGAGCGCAACGTCCATCTATAATATGTCGCCCTTGGATAGCATTCTTCACAATCCGCTCCCCACTTATATGGAAGAATCGTTGTATCCGCCAGTGCTCAGCTTTGAGCTCATTGCAACGCATAATGATCCAGCTACCACGACATATCTTCCGAGTATTGCATTGAACAATACCCAGTGGTCAGAGAACCAGAAGAAACATGATTTGTTTCTGGTGGAAGGGGCCTTTTTCGAGAAGACTGGCTATGACTTTGAATACTTTCCACGCAGTCAGCTTCCCGGTTATCACTGGTTAATCAAAGACATGCGCCGGGCTCCCTTACTTATCCAGAAGGATGGAACGATCTACGGGGCACTCAGTGTAGGATTGCCAAAGATTAAAATTAAACCTGTCATTCATGGGGAAGAAGTCAAGTTTAACATTGACGCCCAATACCTCACTGCCTTGTACGAATACCTGGTGCCCACCTCTTATGAAGAGATGATCCAGATTAGTGAAGTGAAATTGCGGGAGCAGATCATGCAGACCTATCGTCACGGCCTTGAGCGTGGTGTAGATATTTACGGTCTTCAGGATAAGCTGTATCGCAAAAATCCAAAGCTCTGGCGCAAGTTATCCAACAATGGCAGCAAGATGATGCTTACCGAAGACTCGATTCAAGATCTGAAAATCCATCTCACCATCCCGTATACAGGGAAATATAAGAGGAAAGTATAGCAAGAACGCGAAAGACCCCTTGCCCGTCTGGTACGACGGATAAGGGGTTTTAAGTTTATGATGTCGTTCGTTTTCGTTTGCAGTTCGGATCATGCGGACTTATGACTGCGAAGTCTCCATTCCATAATCCAACCTATCAATATTGAAAAAGACAGGCCGAACAGCAGGATGGGAATGTTGTAAAATAGTGTGTTCGTGTACTGGTTCAGCCAGCCAAAACGGTATACTGCCGAATACGTATCATTCGTATATCCGTTGAGTTGGATTCCTAAGTCATTGATTACACCTAACTCCAGAAAGACTGACAACACACACAGCAGGAGAGCAACCCGGGGTACACAGGCGTGCACCTTCCCTCCCCAGCGCTGACGTTGATCATATAACCACCATTTGGACAATATTGTCGTCCAGATACATAGAATCAGAAAGGTCAGAAGAGATGGAGCTAACACCAGAAGTCCCAGGTTACCGTTACCAGACACCCCTCTGCCGGGTTCGTGCTGAAAGGTTAATCCACGTACAGCACCGATTATGAGTACGTTCCAGATAAGAAAGATGAAGTATGGCTTGTTGATCCTTTTTAAGAGACTCATATTTGCTTCCTCTAATCCTTGTACGTTCGCCTATTCTAAATTGACTTTCACTTCTTATAATAATGCATTACCCGCAACCGAGTAGTCAGAATTAAGGTCTGGGGAATGAGCACAAAGACAATATACATAAGTACAATTAACCATAGATGTGCGGCAAAATGTTCTGCACCGAACGATGGTTTCGGACGTTCAATCCAATACCACCAACACGGGATGGCAACAAACCATGTCAGCCCAGTCGAGAGGAACATGTCCTTTACATCGCTCCACAGAAAGCAGAACAAAGCGACAAACAAAATGGGCCCCGCCCAAGAATCCAATATCGGTCCCCAACTCTGGAAGACAAAGATAATGGCAGGATACAGAAGATTGATGGTCCAGCGCCATATGTTATTAGTATAAAGATTCATATTGCTTCTCACCTCATTACATAACGTTGCAATTGTACTAGCAGAAAAATTAGTATTAAAGTGTCTTTAGAGTTTATCATCAAAAAGGAGAATTGAAAGCTTGATGAAAACAAAACATATGGCTATATTCTTACTTGTTTTTACACTTGCAATAGGAGGATGTTCTAGCCTGTCCACATCAGATAAGCAAAACATTCTTGAAAAAGCTACACCCGTCAGCATCCAATACATTAAGGAGTATTACGACGCAGACTTTGTCATCACGAGTCATGATATTGACGACCCTTCAGTCCATTCCCGCTTGTACCTGTATGGTCATGTAACAGGTCACGAAAATGAGCACATTACCGTTTCATATAACTATGAAACACGGGAAGTCATCAGTGTGACAGGACCGGGTTGGTTCATCGATAGCCGCAATCCAAAAAAATAAGATCCGGCTAAACTGCAATGATACATACAGTTAGCTCGTTATTTTCCTTTGTTAATTATGGGAAAGAAATGAACAGATGAAGCATGATTTTGGATATTATAGCTCATACTACCTTCAGGAAATTATCGAAGGAGTGACAGTATGAGGTTAAAAAGTATCATCGCCGTTGGAGCCGTGTTAACTTGCTCAACTTTGTTATGGGGATGTGGTAACGACACTGCGAATAATGCATCCCAGCAGCAGAATGACACCGTTCGATCGGAGAGTTGGAGCGATCCCAAACGACTGGAAGCTTCCCATCTCGAGGCGCTTGAGCGTATGGAGAAAGATCATATTCACCGGATGGTTTCGTTTAGTGCAAGTATAGATGGAGACAAAGTGATGACTACGCTTGAACGGTCGAGCCAGAAGTTGGAGGAGATGAGACCGCTCGCTGAGATGCTTCAGCACGATGGCCATCCTGCATTACTACAGCGAATCCAGGAGATGTCCGGTGATATCCAAGGTTCCAAATCCGTCATTGCTGAGATGAAAACTTTGCCTCAGGATGGTAAAATTAAGATTCAGTCTGAGAACTCCGATTCTTTGCATCACATCAGCAGCTTCCGCGATTACCACCAGTATATCCAAGAGAAAATTCAAACTTTGAACAAGAATAATACTGATTTACACTAATCAGTAATAGCTGCTTACGCAAGTGACTTCAATCGATACAATTGTATGAACGAAGCAACAATAGTTAGATGGGAAGATTTCTTCCTATCTGACTATTTACTTGTGAGCAGATATAGATAATTACTGTATCCTGCTGCGGTTTCTTTGATCTTCTCTGTCTGCTTCCTCCATCTTGCGAATGTATCGCTTCAATTCCTCTTTATGAGCTTCAAGTTCAGTCAGTTTCACAGATGCTCCCTCTACAAAAGACTGCATTTTATACGTTAACTCATCTGCCGATTTTCCTACCCAATCCTGCTGCAGCCTTCCATGAATTGTACGCATCTTCTGTTCCTGTTGTACGAGCCGTTGCTGCAATTGTACGCATCTTCTGTTCCTGTTGTACGAGCCGTTGCTGCAATTGTTCGCATTGTTGAACAGCTCTTCGTAAATCTGACAGGGATACGGATATTCTGCCCATGTCCACTTTCCTCCTGTTAATCTATCTATATAAATTCCATTATTATTATTGCTGATCAGCGATTACAAAATCCTCTCTCTTTCGTTCAATATAATCTGCAATCTCACTTATGGACTCCTGGTACCAACGGTTAATTTGTTGCAAAGTAGCTGTTGCATTATAAGCAATCGGGGTAAAAGACTGACTTTCGCTCGTTGCTATATGGGTCTGGAACATCTGAATCGAAGCTTGTGCATCGTTGGAAAATCCGCTCAAGCTCAGTCTCATTTCCCGGGCAGACTGAGCTAATTCTTCCGGTGTTAATTGAATCTTACCACCACCAGAATTACCTACTCCCGATATAAACGAAGCTACTGCACCAGACATCACATTAGAGAACACAGCCATTGCTTTCTGGTGGGCAGTCCATCTTGGAGAAATATCAAGTGTCTTTCCCGTACTACGATCGATTAACGGACCAATTAAGTTGCCATCCTTATCAAACTCATAGTGCTTCATGGAATGGTAACCCTTGCCTTCGTCCTTCGAGAAGGAATCCAATAATCTAACGATATTTCCAATGTACAGCTTATCCAGATCTACTTCTACTCCAACGTCATGAACCAACATCGGCGAGCCTGCACCGAGAGGTTGAAAAGGGACCTTTAACTGTAATTGAAACTTCCAGTTCTGATACATCGCATTAGCGGTGTCAAAATCCTGTCCCTTGTACACCGTAAGTCCAACGTGCCTGTCATATTCACTTACTCCGCCAGCTCCTACAGAATCACTCGGATGAACCACATTAACCATTTTGTTGTCAAAGTGACCTTCATTCACCTTAGCCAAACTTATATCATCCAACAGATTCATTACACTTGGAGCACTGTATGTCATACCAGATACATCATGACGAGCAGCTACATATTGAGCCAAACCACCGCCAAGAGAATGGCCTGTTAGCGAAATATCTGAATCCGGGTATGCTTTCTGTACTACCTCATACAATTCTTCAGCTTGATGAAACTGATTGTTTTCCCAGCTTGAATTATCCATCATGAGTTTGAATGGACTATTTTTGAAGATATTATGACGCTCTGGATCGGTTATGGAATCTTCAAGCCTTCTCGTTCTGCCCCCTACGACATCCAAAGCATCCGTCTCCCAGTCCGCGATTTTATCTGTCAACTTCCCTTCCGGTTCAGTCCCGCGATAACCGATGACAATCTGATCTGTAAGATCATTCTTTAAAACAACTGCGTCGAACCCAGACTTTCTATGCAATTTTGCTCCATCTGGCTCAATCACTTTCCAATTAGCCGAATCCAATGTATCAGGGTAATCTCCTTCATTCAAATTAAGATAGGCCAGTTCTGAAATTTCCTTATATGTTTTATCAGTTATATAGGTATCCATAAAAACTCCTCTCTGTTTACTGAACTAAAAAGTTAAAGTATATTTATAAAGTGTTAAGTTCACATATATAGGAGGTTGAAGAATATTTTTAAAAATATTCAATTTGTATCTATTTCACTTATAATCTTAGCCCTTATATTGGGAGGATGTAATTCTATGCCGAATCAAAACAAAATTATTGAAGAAGCAACTCAAGTGGGTCATCAATACTTTATTGATCACTATAATACTGAAGTGGAATTCACTGATCATAAATTTATGCCAAAAGATCTTAGTCACAATATCAGTTTGAGTGGTCATGTTAAAAATAATAAAGAAACCGAAATCACCATCCTCATTGATTATGACACGTTTGAAGTCCAAACAGCCGTTGTACCGAAAGAGCTACTTGACCAAAAAATCAAGTAGGTTCCAACAAGGAGTAGTAGATATGCTTATTATTAAATATCGTACACCTCTAACCCTATTAATATTGATTAGTATAAGTATCACTGTATTTTGCGGTTGTATGTCGAACGAGCAAAAAGAAATTGTACAACAAGCCGAAATCGCAAGCATAACTTATTTTAAAGAAACCTATGGAATTGAGGTTGAGTTTACAGGTCACAAGTTCATTCCGTCTGACTTGTCTCATACGGTGTCACTGACAGGGTACGTAAAGGGAAATAAGACCCAAGAAATATTCTCAATGGTTGATTATGATACTTATGAAGTCAAAACAGGCTCAGTGCCCGAAGACATCAAAACTCTTAAGTAGTTTATAAGAAATTTTAACTTTTGAAACTTTAGGGCCTTGTACAGATACATGGCTCTTTCATATGTAATAATAGGGATTTCATAGCCTAATCTCATCCTCTTTTTTCCAAAGAAGTAGAATCATTATAGTCCATCTTCTGTTAATCGTGTATACGACATATAAGAAATGAGCACAAAGTCTTTATAAATTTCAGGCATTAAATCTTACACATTATTAGTTATAGGACGTTGTTACCAGAATAATTTCAGCAATTTGCATAAATATGTGAAAGTAATGTTTTATAACTTTGTCAGGCAGCGACGCTTCATATACATTTTTACACTCGTCACCGCCTCTACACTCATAATGCTAGCTCCTCACTCGAACCAGATACGTGAAATACGAAGCCCTCCTGATTCATGATTGGATTACGAGTAGCAGACACAGTAATTCACCGTACACCACCGCAGTCAGCGATCTTTCTTTCACACTTTTCCCTCTTCGCTACAGCTTCATTCCACCCACAACGATACCCAAATGAACATGCTAAATAATAAGACCGGCGCAAGTGCGCCTGTGGCTAGGATAATCCATAGTGTCGCGGGCTTGATCTTTTGGCAGTATGCATCGACTTTGCGCATCCGATCTTTGCGCCACTTGGCGAACCTGAGCTGTTTGATCATCCGATTGAGAACGATTTTCCGCTGCTCGCCCTCTTCGAATTCATCGATCGCACGCCGCAACTCCTCGTATAATTGAGTCTCTTCCTGACCAGCCATTGTAGGTTTAATCACCTGATCCTTCCTCCCATGAGAACATTATTGAGATACAGCCACTACTTAATTAACACGGTAAGAACATTCAAAGTTTGGAGTTTTATCGAAAATTAAAAAACCAAAAAGCCCGAGCTTAGCCCGGACTTCGTAGAATCATGTTAGAACTATTTAACTGAGTGCCGTTTAGCCAGCGTTAGCGATCAATGCATTCAGACATACGGCACCCTGGGCACGCACATTAACGACAATAATTGGCGTATCCAGCATGTCGTGCATCCAGGACATATACTCTTCTACTTTTTCGTTTGGAAGAATCGTCAGAATAACCCCTGCGAATCCACCACCATGAATACGACAAGCGCCATCACCCAGGTTTTGCAGATAATTCTCGGTCAGTGCCAGCGCGATGCCAATCTCTTGCTCCTTCATAGCACCACTCTGATATACATTCTGCAGCCACTTCCATGACGAGTTACCGGACGCTGTAATCAGTTTCAGGAAATCAGCAAAACGTCCATCACGCAACGCCTGAACCTGACCATCTACACGATTGTTTTCCTCCAGGAAATGAAGCGCACGCAGCACGGCACGATCCCCAGCAGCTTCACGAACCTTCTTGAGGTTGGCATAGATGGCGTCTGCTGTAATTTCCCGAACATACTCACTGCCCAATACCTGAGCAACCGCTCTCATCTCATATGGCACAGCAGCGTAATCTTCCGTCAGATCGGCGTGGTTGCCACCTGTATTCACAATGACCAATGAGTAGCCGTTTTGTTGGAAATCCCATTGAACAGGCTCAATGACAGGCTGTGCAGGACTTTCAAAATCAATAGCAATGAGTCCGCCATACGCACAAGCCATCTGATCCAGCAGACCGGAAGGTTTGTTCCAATAGTGATTCTCTGCATACTGACCGATTTTTGCCAAGGTCACAACATCCAATGCTCCATCATTATAGAAGTGATTCAAAATCGTACAGATCAGCATCTCAAATGACGCCGAGGAACTAACTCCTGATGCCGAGAACACGTTACTTGAGAGGTACGCCTGGAAGCCGCCTACCTTATATCCGAATTCTCCAAATCCCGCAGCCATACCGCGAATCAATGCTGTTGTGCCATCGTCTTCTGTATTTGGCGTGAGGTCCGTGAGATCGATTACATATTTCTTGTCATAACCTTCTGAGTAAAACGTAATAACCGACTCCGCAGTTGGGGCTGCCACTGCAATCGTATCCAGCGTAATGCTGCCCGCCAGCACTTTACCATGGTTATGATCCGTGTGATTGCCGCCAATCTCACTGCGTCCTGACGCGCTGAACAGCTTGCTTCCTTCTTGTGCGCCAAAGTACTCTTCGAACGTTGCGTTCAGCTTCGTGTAACGTGCAGTCTGTTCCGCTACTTGTGATTGTCCATACATCTGGGCTAGCAACGCTTGGCCCTCCGTGGATTGGATCAGATTCAATGGTTGTGTGGTCATTAATAATCCTCCTATGGATATGCAGCTTTTATTTTTGACTGTTGGTGAACATGGTTGTCGCGTCTGTTTCACGCCTTATTCCTCTCCCATTATCTCAGCTTCGCAGCGGAAAAGGTAGGGTAGAATTGAAAGTTTGTAAGCGTTTTGTGAAGTTATTTATTGTAAAAATAGGATTGAAAACCATTTTGTAATAACTTAAATTGGGTTTAAGTGAAAACACATTATTTTCCAAACTCAAAGTTGCTATGCTTTACATCTTATTGGTGGAGGGAACGATGAAAATTAAGTCGAACTATACCAAGTTATTCGGTGCATTTTCGCTGACATTTTTGGGTGATGGACTCACGCTTGCTGCGGTTCCTTGGCTCATATCCACACTTACCAGCGATACGCTGTATGCCTCTGTCACCATGACGGCACTTCGTTTACCCTGGCTTCTCTTCAGTCTGCCCGTGGGTGTTTTCATCGACCGGTACTCACGCAAACATATGCTTATTGGGGCTGGCTTTACACGAATGATCCTTCTGCTCGCTCTGACGTTATGTATCTGGGGAGGATGGGTGAGTATTCCGATTCTGGCTCTGTTCATGTTCGGGATCGGGCTTAGCCGGGTCGTATTCGACAGTACGGTGCAGACGGTGATTCCTCAACTGGTAGATGAGAGTAAGTTGGAAAAAGCCAATGGCCAGTTCACCGCCGGACAGTTAATCACAAGTGATATTCTGGGCGTTGCTCTGGGAGGGTTCATCATAACCCTGCATATTGTTTTTCCTTTTGCCATAGACGCGGTAACGGCTGTTATTGCTCTGCTCTTTTTGATCAGTTTGAAGGGAAACTTCTATCCAGGGGATACCGAAACAACCAAGAAGCAAGTTCGCCCGATGAAAAATTGGAAACGCGAGATGTGGTCCGGTATTCAATATGTCTATCATGATCGTTTTCTCCGCGGATTAGCCATTCTGTCTGTTACCATTACGCTGATGTATTCCATCATTCTGGCTACTCAGATCTTCTTTGTACGAGATGTGCTTCAGTTGGATGCTTTTGCATTCGGTATCCTCATCTCCATCGCAACGATCGGCAGCATAGTGGGGAGCCAGGCTGTTGCATATATGCGCAAGAAATGGAGTACAAAACAATTAATTATCTCCTCCATTCTGTGCATGGGAATCATCTACGGTGTGGTGGGTCTTACAACTAATGCGTACTTGGTAGGCAGTCTGTACTTCTGTGCTGCATTTTTCATCATTGTCTACAATGTTACCCGTTCCTCCATCCTGCAACGTACCGTTCCTAATGAGATGCTTGGCCGGGTTGGAAGTGTGTTTCGCTTTCTTTCCTTTGGCATTAGTGCTATTGGTACGCTTCTCGGCGGATTATTGGTGCGGGTTAGTGAAACGACGTTCGATCGCGTATTCTCGCTGCAACTCCCTTATCTCTTGCTAAGCTTGATCTATATCCTGTCTGGTCTGGTATTTACCATGAAGATGAAGAATCATGCAGAGAGCCAGCAGCGCAACATCAACGCTTGACTGTTACGTTAGGTCATACTTGATAATGGTCTCAAGCGAATAAGAAGGAGAGATCAAGGATGAAGATTACCGCGTTGCGTTCAGATCAAATCTATGAAGAGATCATCCAGGCTGCACCCGATGAGAAATTGGAGTTATACCGTGAGCGTATGATGAGTCCTTTTATGAACAAATGGAACATTCAACAGATCCCGTTTCGCTCTCATGAGCCTCACGGCTTCGACGTGATTATGATGAATAACTTGTTGAATATCGCTCCCGCAGATATTACACCTGAGATTAACGAATCGTTAGCAGCGATTTCGTCTGAAACATTTTGGCAACAGTGTCATGAAGCTGTTCATACGAGTCTATCCACCTTTACAGAGCACGGGATTGAGCTGTCGGTCTCCGAATATCTATACACGATTTTATTAGGCGATAAGAACAGTCCTTCACTCACGATGAACGAAGGCATCAGCGGAGATGGTGGAATCCCGGGTTATATTATTGCGAACCTGATTCCGAGTAGATATAATCTACCTCGTATGCAATCCGTGTTAGCCCATGAATGCAATCATAACGTGAGATATCAATATATCCAGTGGAATCCACAGATTACGCTTGGCGAGATGGTTGTTAGCGAGGGGTTGGCTGAGAGCTTTGCGACATCCCTGTATGGAGAAGAGTTGCTAGGCCCCTGGGTAGCCAAAACGGATATGGAGACTTTGAATAACGTTATCAAACCGAAGATGAAAGAGCAGCTGCATGTCACCGGTTTTGACCAGATTAATCCGTATCTATACGGCGATGAACTTGCCATCATGCAAAACTTCACGCCCGTAGGTATGCCCTATGCGGCTGGTTATGCTTGCGGTTATCACTTAATCCAACATTATCTGAACAAAACAGGTACACCGATTACCGAAGCAACCATTACTCCGGCAAGTGTCATCCTTGCTGAAACAAAGGAATTTTGGAATGAAGACACCCTATTTCACCGTTAAAGATATCATTCAGATTACAGGCGTCACCAAACGCGCATTACATTATTACGATAAAACGGATCTCTTAAAACCGAGTAAAGTCGAGGACAATGGCTATCGGTATTACGATCAAGAGGCACTGGGGAATCTGCAAATGATTCTCTTGTTCAAAGAAATGAATTTCTCATTGAAAGACATCGCAGCCATGATGCAACTTTCGAAAGACGTACAAAAAGTTATCCTAAGAGAGCACCGCAGTACACTCGTTCAACGAGAACAAAAGCTCGAAACCATCATCCATCAATTGGATGAGTATGTAGATGGGACGGATATCTCTCATCTTAATCTGTTTGACGACTCTTCCATTCTGTCCATTCAAGAACAATATGAATCCGAGGCGAGGTTTGTATATGGAGACACCGATAAATATCAGGAATTTGAAGCTAATGTGAGCAAGCTGTCTGCGGAAGAGCAAGAAAAAGCCTACCAGCAGTTCTCGGTCAACATAGAGCAGGTATTTCGGGAGTTGTCGAAGCATCAGGATCGGTCCCCTGCTTCTCGTGAGGTACAAGCGTTAGTGCGTAAATGGAAGAGTTGTCTGGAACAGTTTATGGTCTGTGATGACGAGATTCTGAGATGTATCGCGGAGACCTATACGACGGATCGTCGCTATGCGGGTTATTTTGATCAGTTTGGTGATGAGGATTTTTTGAGGTTTGTGTATGAAGCGATTATGATTTTTGTGTGGGATGAGGAACAGTAAACTTAGAGTACATTGTAGAATTGTCCACCAAGATTGCTCATCTTCTTTTTTTGTTCCTTCGCTGTCATGACCCCTTCCAGCTTCCAGTGCCGAGTCGATTTAAAATGATCTCTTTTCACTTTCAGCGTTGAAGGGGGTAACAGCCAAACTCCAATTTACTTTTGCTTAAAAACTTTTTTTAAGCTCCTGTTCAAATAATTCATAAAATTTCAATTGCTCTTCGACATAACTGGTTGTCTTTTTCTGGTATTGTGCTTCCGATTGATATTCTACCTGCTCAACAAAGTTAATTACGATCAATTTGTTTTTATATCTAAGAAAGTACTCGTCAATCATGGGTCTTTCAAGATCGTGATACTTTTCAATGACATTCTCATTTCTGGCTTGTGAGATCGTATTTATAGTAATAAATTCAGAATCTTCTTTGAACTCAGCACCATCCATATAGATGAAGTTGACTTTAACAATCATATTGGATTTTTCGGATTTGTAAAGGAGATCGTATTTGGTAGGAACTTCAGAGGTCAATGCATCTGTTTTCTCTTTATCTATGGTCACACTGTCTGGGAAAGATACCGTTCCTGCAGCGATGTAGTCATCTGGAGAAATAAGTTTGAACTGTGGCGATGGATCAAAATTTTCTTTGAAGGCGTAAAATTGATCTCTATACTCTGTATACTTATCTTCATTATTGGTTGTTGTAGTATTAATGTTAGTTGACGGTGCATTTTCCTCTTTCTTCGCTTGGGTATCACTACTACATCCTCCCAGTATGCACGCTGTTAATATCCATGCGGTAAAAATAACTTTGGCATTTTTCATTAAGTATCACTCCTACTCCTTTTATGAAAAAGAGGATCTTACGATCCCCTTCGAATACGTAATTGGATTATTGAGACCAAGACTTCGAATGAATATCCAAATTATCCGTTGGATAAACTTTTGCATTGATAGTAATCGTATTGTATGCCTTTTTATCCGGGTTGGCTGTACTATAGGTGTAGTAGGTTAAGCCTCCTCCGTTTTGGGTACCCGCATAAAACATATCAATATAGCCCCATTTTTTAGCTGGTACTGTTGCTTTAGTGGAAGCACCTACAGCTTCATTTGTAGCCCGTGTTTCTTTATAACCTATGGAATATTCGTTTTTGAGACCACCAAAAATCCCAGCTTTAATTTCCCCACTGAAACTTATGCTACCTGAGAACTCAGACCCAACTGATGATGATTTTGTTATGCTAACAACTTGGTCAGCTGGAGTAGTACTTCTTGTATTATCATGGGAGAACGAAACTATTTTTTTGAACTCAGGGACACGAGTTTTGTAATTGGGCTTATACGACACAAATTTAGTGACAATAACATCTTGAGTTGTAATAATTTCAGATTCTGGTATGCCATTAATGGTTGTTTCGTCCCCGGGGTAATATGTTGCGGTTGAACCGTTGTTGGAAATGGAGTCGCCAAGTTCAACTGCTTGTGCTCCTGCAGTAGCCGGAAGAAGTAAAGCCAAAGATAACAAACCACTTAAAATGATTCTACGTTTCATAACCAATTACCTCTTTCTATTTGAGTTTTATGAAAAGTTATGTAGTACATGATGTATGAATGATTCTTTTTCCTCCTTTTCTTATTGAATTAACAACACAAAGTATCACAAAGTTACACTATTTATAGAAAAATATTCAATAAAATATATTATTATGGTTTTTATTTTATAAAGAAGCAATGATTTCGGCAAAAAAAGGACCACCTTCCGATGCGAAAGTGGTTTATTGATCAATAGATATAAAATTAAATATGTACCCTGTTACTGTCCCCGCTCAAAATACGCATGCAACCGATACAGACAAATCTCCTTCGTCCAGCGATACAGCAGTTTCTGTTCCTCTGTATCCTTCACCTGCACATTCAGTGAAAACACGCCATCCTCGAATCGTGTCATACTGCCCTTCGCCCCACTCCACTTGGACATGGGCATTTCAATTATCAACTTCTCAATTTCCGTTGCCGTCTTCTCATTCCATTCCCAGATCGAAAGTTTGCCTTTGTCCGAAAAGTCCTTCCGTTTCCGGTACTCCTTCTCCGTCAGGTACGTATGGAAAAACCTTGCCATCTCCCCCGGTGTGATCGGGTCCATCCAGTGCGCTTCGCCTCGCTCCAGCATGTACAGCAGTACGATCATTTTGTAGCTTTTGTTCATAATCGTCTTCTCCACATCACGCAGCCAAGCCTCGTGTCGGATGTACATCTCTCCCTCATATGGGGGCAGCAGCTCTGCCCAATACAGAAACCCAACATAGGAGCCGAATTCGCTTCGATACCCGACACTCTTCGAACGCCCCATCAGGTGCAGTTCCAGATACGTCGGAATACGTCCCAGTTCTCGTTTTACACTCAGAAAATCCTGATGCAGCTTCTCGCGGCGCGGCAACCGTTTGCGGCTCAACTCCTGAAGCAGATCAACTACCCGGGTCTCCAGGTGAATCCCACAGTTAGCCGGAACCTCAGGCACAGCCGAATCCATCGCTTTTCCGCTTCGTTCCTCATATCCGTGTACGTCCAGAGGATTCAGCTTCACATCCGCATTGCGGTAGTTTCCGATTAGGTCGATGATGACACAATGCGATTTGCCCTCTGCCAGTCGTAGACCACGCCCCACCTGTTGAGTGAACACGGTTAGTGACTCCGTTGGACGCACGAACAGTAGCGTATCCACACGTGGAATATCCGTACCTTCGTTGAACAGATCCACCGTTAGAACAACCTCCAGTTCACCCGCATCAAGCTGGCGAATGGCTTCCTCCCGCGACATCTCCGATGTGCGCGAATGCAGACTGAGCACCTTCACTCCCTGACTGCGAAAATACGCAGCCAAATAGTCCGCCTGCCGGATCGAGGAGCAAAAGCCAATCGTTCTCGTCTGCTTGTGCCGCAGCCAGGCCGCATAGATCGTCTCTACATGCTCCTCTTGCAATTGAACGGCCATGAGCTGTTCTTCATCATACTTTGTCCCGATCCAGCGAATCTGCGAATAGTCCGTATCGTCGAATACTCCGTAATATTGAAATGGCACCAGCCAACCTCGCCGGATCGCTTCAATAAAATGCATCTGGTAAGCCACATTCCCGTCACAGAGCGCATACACATCCTTGCCATCCAGCCGATCCGGGGTAGCCGTGATGCCCAGAAGGAACTTAGGCTGAAAATGCTCAATCACCAACATATATGTCTTCGCCGCCGCATGATGGAATTCGTCTACCACGATCAGATCAAATGCATCCATCGCAAAACCATCCCGGTGCTTCTGCATACTCAGCGTAAAGATCGAAGCATACACACAATCCGCCGCCCCATCCTTATACTGACCGTTATATATCCCATGACTGCGCTCCGGCATGATCCGTTGAAAAGACCTCTTCGCCTGAAACAGAATCTCTTCCCGATGCGCCACAAACAACACCCGCTGGAACCGCTGGGCGAAGAAACCCGCCAGATACGTTTTGCCGAGCCCGGTCGCCATAACGACCATCGCCTTATCGTACTGCTCCTCCATCGTGCCATGAAGTGCTTCGAGGGCATCCAACTGCGCAAAGCGCGGCTGAATCGGGGCAAGCGACAGCTCGGCGGCTTCTTCCTCTTTGTCCTCAGGTAGCCCCGTCCCGAACTCTGCTTCTTCCATCTCCATGATCCGCTGGATCATCTCCGGGTTCTTCTGGTGATATTTGCGGTACTCTTCCTCATACAGCGCAATCGAATCCGGGTTCACCGGCAAGGTTGTCTCGTGGTAGAAGCTCTGCATGAACTTGTCCAAAGCCATCTGAAACGTATACGGCTCCGCCTCCGCATTCATCGCCAGATTCCATTCATACCCCGTCTTCAGCGCCGTGAAGGAAAAGTTCGAAGAGCCG
This sequence comes from Paenibacillus amylolyticus, assembly GCF_050990605.1. Lineage (GTDB taxonomy): Bacteria > Bacillota > Bacilli > Paenibacillales > Paenibacillaceae > Paenibacillus > Paenibacillus amylolyticus_H. The sequence goes on along the minus strand of NZ_CP158832.1, from coordinate 968,252 downwards.
ACGATTAGTAGTCCTTCCCCGTTGTCATGATCGAACAAATACGCTTTCGGGTGAAAAGAAGTCCCCATACTTCGCCACAGCCGTGCTTCAATTCGTGGATGGACCTCTCAGAGCGCCCGAAGTCCTTCCGGCTGCGTGATATACAGATAGTCTCCCGCGAGCATTCGTACTTCTGCCCCACGCTCCGCCGCCCGCTTTAAATGCGGCGCAAGCAGCTTCACACCAGACTGCATAATAAAGGACGTCATAATATAAATCCCGGACGCATGCTGCATCCGGGAAATGAGTTCGTCTGCCAAGTTATCTGTAATGAGTTTAACGTTAAGCTTCGTCGACATCGATCAGATACACTCTCTCTTGGAATCCACCGCGTGCCTCAGCCTTATCCGCCCGTAGCTTGTCCAGCTGCTCCGCATTCACTCCATGCACCTCAGCCAGCGCCCGGATCACTTCGAGCATGTCGGCCAGTTCTTCCAGCGCTTCCTGATCGCTTCCTGCACTCATGTACTCATTCGATTCTTCTTGCAGCTTTGTTCTTAGTTCTTGCTTATACTCCTCCGGGTCCAGAATGCGTGTGCGACATTCCTTGCCACTGGATGTGATAATATGCGGAATCTTGTCCCGCACCAATTTGTTGTATGTAGGCATGTAGTATAACATCCTTTCTGCTGTGAGAGCCTTCAAGCCTAGCGCCAGAATCTCCCTTTTTGCCATTATACCATTTGCTATGGGGAGGGATGAGTGGATTTAATAGAAAATGATTAACAAACACACCAACGGGCACGACGTCAACAATGCCGCTGTCAAACTGATCTGTCCCGCGACTCTACCTCCGGTAAACTCTTGCCGTGAAAAGAACATCCAGATCGAGAGGTATATAGCGCCTAGTGGGAATGAAATTATCCCGCTAAACGTACTCGGTTCCATATACCCAGTCATCATGCTTTTACCAATTAGGATTAATGTAACCAATTCCATTATAGATAATATGAAAAACGCGATAGCAATTACTCTTTTCAAAATGTACACCTACTTTCCAGACGCAAAGCAAAGAGCATCCTCTGTATTCTTTGCATCTTACATCCTTTATTTGGATGATATCATCTTGTAAGCGTAACACAGATAAATCGAACATTTAACCCTAAGAAGCCACTTAAAAATCAATCCTACTCTGATGAATCATCCTTCATTCGAGTGGCTAACTCCTCCAATATCTCTTCTGTTCGTTGAAGAAGCTTTTCGATGTTGTCCAGTTCTAGTGGCTGGTCGTTCGGGTAATCTGCTAGGGATGACATATGTTGCATCGTACCGATGAACAAAGCGATATCCAATCCAGGTTCAGTGTCCGTATGCACTAAAGGCAAGATTTCGTTCATGGTGAGTTCCTTGGGTGGATGAACTGAATGATACTTATAGATATATAGCGCCTTGATCATGGAGGCTAAAGCCCAATCACATAGGATTAAGCAGGCTTTAAACTGATTGTGATTACGCATGATTGCGGCAAGTTTGAGATGATACTTAGCATGTTGGTGATAGTCCATTATTGTAGTACGTAGCATGTGGTTAGCCAGAGTATGTTTGGACTTGGCTAGTATGAAGTTATCATGGTCTTGCGAACGTGGGGTAAAATCTACTTGGTGACTACAATGTGCTTCGGTTATGGACCAATTTCTTGCCATTGTCATCCCTCCAAAGAGTTAATACCAGTATTATACAATGAATTGATACTTATAGTAATCAAATAAATTATTTGTATTCTTCGTTTGGTGTTTACCTTGAGGAAACTTGTCTACACTTTTGAACATAGAGAGGTGAATACCATGAACGAGGACAGAGAAGTTTTGAAGCTGGTCGGAGCCAGAATTCGCGCACTACGCAAAGAAAGAGGGTATTCACAGGAATCCCTCGGAGAAAAAGGCGGATTTCATTTTTCATACATAGGACAGATCGAACGTGGAGAAAAGAATGTTTCTTTGGTGAACTTAGCAAAGATCGCTGAGTCACTTGAAGTAAATTTAATGCAACTCTTCGCTTATGTTGATGAAGACATTCACTTCACAGAGTCAGAAGTAGTTATACAGGAGATTGTAGCCATGCTGAGAGATGCTTCCCCAGAGAGCATTCATCTAACCAGAAATGTGATACGTGAAATATTAAAAGGATCTTGAATAAATATAAAAAAACAAAGGCAAGGCGGCTTATTAGCTGCTTTGCCTTTGTTTTCCACGTCATTTTAGTGTCTTTACTCAGATAGCCCTTGTTTTTCGGCAATTCGGGAAATTGCTGCATCCCCAAAATTCCGCTCCAGCTTTATTCTTGCGTTTGACCATTGCAGCACCGCAGCTACACTTGATATTAGATACTGTTTTAGATGAAGGTTGCTCTTTCTTGGTCGTAGCAGTTTTTACTTTTCTATTGGAAGGTGTCCATTTCCCCCAACTGCGCAGCTTGCTGTCTACTAAACCTCCATGCCAGTAATCCACTTTGAATTGTTCGGCTTCTTTTCTTGCTGGACCCGTAAGATCAGATGTAGTCACGATTAGAGACAAAATACAGTCATGATTCCTTTTCGCACCTACCAGCTCACGAACAGTCATTACTTGCACCTTATTATGATCAGCATAGCATTTTGCCTGAACCGCTGTTTTTTCGCCACGCTTATCAGTGATAACTAAATCTACTCCACCATCCCTACCTCCAACGCCAACTTCTTTTACCGTATAGCCATTGTCTCTAAAATAAAGTGTCAATAGTCGCTCGAACTCTGCTCCCGTCATTTTATCTAATGGTAAAGTTAGAATTATTTCGTCAGATCTGCACGTAGAGGAGGCACGATTAAATCCATTATTCACTGGCTTTTTCGTTATTTTCTTATTCCTTGTGTTAGAACTTCTTCGTTTTTTCTTTTTAGAAGGTTGTAATAGTCCAGCAATAACTGATAATGTAACAACACCAATAACAAGCCATATAATTTCGTTCATTCACTAATCTCCTTAGATAGCTTTCATACTTTTAGCAATATGAAGTGTAGTTATTTCGTTTTCATTAAAAAAATCTTTTGATACTTTAACGTAGTAGATGTATTCAATTTTATCATCAGACATCCAGGATAACTCCAGTAAAACCATTCCATCCTCACAACCAACCCATATATCTGCCTTTACTCCGCTATCGAGTTTTAAACTTTGATATTTCTCGATTCTGATACTGAATCTTCTATACCTTCGAAAACGTGACTGCCATATGCTCGAATATCAATATCCGGTATATTATTCTCCTATCCAAATAGCTGTATAGCAATATACTCATATCTCTAGAATTAAGGAAGTCTAATAAAGAAGCGTTTTCCGAAACCCAATGTAGAAGTTTTTTCTGTTCCAAGCTCCATTTTGAAAACAGAACAAAATATTAGATCTTGTTGTTTAGTAACGCCATAGCTGGACTCCCAAACAAATTGATCCCTGCACTGATCCATTCATTATCTGACTCTTCTATTGAAGAGTTTACGACACACTAAACGAAATCTTCTATGCTTGGATTTGTCACGACAAGCAAAATCAATATAAATCCAATTAATATCCAAAATCTATAATTCCCACTTTTATTACTTGAATTATGTACTTCATCACTTTCCATGTCTTAATCACCTTTCTTATTTATCTTAATTTCTACATATAAGTCTAATGGACTAGATAATTGAACGAGAATCAAGCTTATAGAATCATTATCGAGCATAAATCCACTTATTTCCACTACTTTTCAAACTAAATACCTTTGTTAAATTAAAAACCTTGCAAGGCATTTGCCCTGCAAGGTTTAGATAATTCTACTTTTCTTTCTCGTAGAAGCGAACAATTTCATTTGGTGTTTGTGCTTCTAAGACAATCTGATTCTTTTCAAATACAATGATATGCGGATACGTTTGGATCTTGAAAATCTCCTTAAAATTATACTGTTGCTTCTCACTAATATCAATATAGCTCACATTCGCAATAGGATTATCTGTTTTCAAGTTCTCATTGATGAATTGGAGATCCTTTTGCAAATCTATGATGTAGGAACGCTCAGATGGCTTATCTCCAAAAACGATGACAGTCACATCATTGGTTTGATTCTTCACAAGATAATCTATTGCCTTTTCTCGATCATTTGAACTGCAACCAGAAATCAATGTAACTAGCAATGCCAAAAGCAAGAGTTTCTTCATACTTCCTCCTTAGAGCTAAAGCTCGTTAAGGTAATTATTGAACTTTAGCAGGTATACCATGTGTGTAAGTATCTGTAAAAAGGTTCCACTCCATACCACTGGTCAGCGCCGGGTTGGACAGGTTGGAAGAGCCGACATAGGCGGTGGTGAATCCGGTATCACGGTGGAAAATGTACGTATTGGCGTGCAGTCGGGTCACTTTGGTATCATACGAAATCTGGATCTCTGTGTTGGGCAGTTTGCTAAGTTCAGTAATGGCCTTGAGGTCGGTTGCTTCCATATAGGTGGTCGTGATGATCCGCAGCTTCCCACCGCCCGCTGAGTACATTTAACATTATTTATCTGTAATTCAGTTGTGAGGTTTCGTAAAAACCGAATACTCGATATTCTCAAGCAGTTCTCCATAATGCGTCTGGAGCAGTTCAAGGTATGTTCCGTTGAACGTATACTTTCCGTTTTTGAAGAGAAATATCTCTTCTCCAGAAGTATGATAGAATACACCATCTACTCTAAGTGATTCTAATATAGCGAAAGAAATTTCATACATTGTTTTATACCATAATTCATATTGTTGGTTATTCTCCAATTCATATGATATTGTTTGTTGATAAATAAAATCCTCTTCTTGGAACATCGTTTCATAAGTCGCTGCTGGATGATCAGCCGGAAAATTATTATCATAAGTAGTTATTTTCAATCCACCTTTTAGATCAAACTCATCAATGGACATTGAATTCTGTATTCGGTTCATATAATTCACTTCAAAATCCATGCTTTCAATTAATTTTTTCAACCATAACGCATCTTGTTTTCCATTCAACTTCAATGAATATTCCATAGACTTGCCTCCTCTACTTTAAGGGAATACCGATATGATCTTACCATCTTTTTTGATTGCGATAACTTCTTCTAAACCCTGGATTTCCCATTCTTTAAATTGCTTAAGCAACGCAGAATCATCTCCAGACCACTTTGTTAAATTAATCACCACATTCTTGGTTTGTTGTTTAATCACAACTTTTTCTTGAACCTCACTCCAAATACCTCTAATACCTTTATTTTCAGTTGGTGCATAACAGTCAAATATACGCCCTTCAATTCTAAAATCAGGATCTCTTTTGGAATCAATTCCATCACTTTCTAAAACTTTAGGGTTCTGTTCAATCCGATATCCACTTCTCGCCAATTGATCAGCAGCATCATTTTCTAGTTCTAAAGACTGTTTAGTCGCCTTATCCGCATTATTCGGAATTTTTGTTCTCGCTCCACTTGGTAAGGCTTCTGGATTAGGTGATCCACTTGGCTTTATTAGATCTCTGGCACTGTCAATTCCCTTTTGAGGCTCCTTCTTGCCTCCACCCGATCCACCCAGATCGGTATGCTTATCATCCATCGAACGAAAAGCTTTCCAAACAATACATACGCCAGAGCCTGACCTGTCATCGCCCCACCGTAATATCCTGCTCCACTCTCATCAATCTGCTTCTTCTGGTCTTCTACAAATTGCTCTATATCAGCCCTCGCCGTTCCCGTACCCCAGGCTGCATCCCATGCGAATCCAATGCCACGCCCAACGTCTACAACTTTCCCCACTGTCATCGCATATGCCACACTGCCTATTGTATTGAACGGGTTATCGAAGAAAGCTTCTGCCGTCTGGCCCATTCCCGTTACTGTGTCTCCTATTGATTTATCAAGCAGCCCCACAGCGAAATTTCGCTTTAGTTCTTCGGGAATGTATAGAGCAACCTCGCCTGAGCCGTCTGTTGTTCTGAAGTTCTTTGCGATATAAGTAAACTCTTTCTGGATTTCATCCAACATCCCGAGTGTAGTCGGGAACACTTCTTTTGCCTGCATAAAATCCCAGAAGAAACGCTCTCCGGTCACACCAGACCAATCGGATTGCAACATATAGATGGATTTCTCCAGTTCCCAGACCATTCGCTCCAGTTCCTGTTTCTTCTGCTGGACCAATCGAGCTTTCTCGTCTAATAGATCGGGATGTACCTCAATTCGCTGCATTTCCTTATCACCCGCCAACCTGACCGTAGTATATGTGCCTAAATTTTAACAAGTAAGAAGGGAGATTGGAATCAAACGGAAGGATCATTTCCTCGTTAAAGAGGCAGGAGGCGGGAAACGTTCATTAGCCGGATATTTTGCGTGTTAGTGCATTTTGTATTTGAGCGGAGATAACTGTTTTGCCGGCGTATAAAAGCCGATGAAACAATTAAGTGACTTCCACCCAGTTGATCCGGTCAGCTATGCGGATATTTCATCATTCGTACCTTGGATTCAAAGCCTCTCTCCAAACGTCATCATCAACGAAATCTACATTATTCTCTTGAAAATAATTTTGGGTCTCTTGCTCCAGATCATTCAAGATTTGGGGCCAATCATTTTTGTTAGTCTCCTTGGATTCAAAATCCCCAACAATGTTCAGCCATCGATGGTTTAACTGCTGGTACTCCTCGATCCTGGCTTTAAGTTCAGTTGTTACAGGATAACTGGTTACATCCAGCCTCTCGAACGTCATTCGCATACGGTGAAGTGTAGGAGGTAATATGTCATCTAGACCTAGATCGTTAGTGAATAAAGCTGGGGTTTTTACCAGCCAGTTGGCTTCTTCGGTGAAACTTAGATTCATCAAGTTATACTTATCCATAATCTGCGTCATATCTGTAAAGTTGTAATAGAGCTGGTTGCCCTGTTCTCCATCTTCAACCATCTCGTTTGTTATTTTCTCATTCTTAAGTATTCGGTTAAACAAAATATCATTATTGATAATCGCACTCTTCAGATCAACGAGATCTTGGCGGACATTCATCGTTAGATACTGTTCATACATTCTTTTCTCCTTATATTGGCTATAGGTTAGAACAATTAAGAATACTAAGCCAATACAGCATCCAATCAATAAAAGTTGTTTTTTTAGTATCATGACACGCTCTTCTCCTAATAATTTATAGTAAGAAGCACCTCTACGTTTGTGTGGTAGAAGTGCCTTTAAGTAGTGTCATTATTTAATTTACCTGCTGCTTCTTTAGCTTGGTAGCTCCCTTTTAATATAAGGACGGTCAAGTAGTAGAAGAAGCTTTGAAGTTAGATATTCTGTTTGATATTATATTCATACAACCGATTATTGACCGTCAACAGACCATTTTCCATTCTAAGCAGTTGTGTAGAACCATCTTCTAGGAATAAAAGATTACCCTCAGTATGTTTTATAAGCTTACTAATAATTCTGAACATATACCTTCTGAAAAAGTACTACCCAACAATTGAGTTCTAATGCATACATTCACATCTAAGTTATAATGCTTTTTAACAAAAGCGATATCAGAAATATCCTCTATCTCAAGTGTCAAAGAGAAAAAAACAGAACCAATTACAATTTCTTCAACGTTACTATTAAAAGAAGCCGATCCATTAACAAATTCAGTGGTATATCTTCGTAACAATTTCCCTAGAGAATTAAGATCTAAATTAGATCGTAGAAATAATTCGTAATCCATTTATTTATCTTCCCCAAACCCGAATTTGTAGCAAATGCAAACTTCACATAAGAGCAACAGCCGTGCCGTGATTAATTTCTCTATTACGAGTAATTATCCTAAAAAATTTAAATTTATTGCTAATGATTATTTATGTTAAAACATACTTATCGATCATTTATCATTATTTTGGTCTTGGTAACTAGCAAACCCCTCTTTGAGATGTACTTTGAGTATTCCTGAGTCTACTTTATCAAGATGCCACCACCAACTGTTAATAGGTAGGTCTCTATTCTCATCCCCAGCAGTAATCAATAATTTTTCATCATCTATGTCCAATAATCTCAATATCAGCTCATCTACATGATTTATCTTTTCTTCAAGAGATTTATTTATAAATTGAACTTTTAGGTCATCTCTCATCTCAAAGAGGTTCTTAAATAAATCTAAGTATTGCAGCTCCTCACCATCCCATCCACCATCTTCTTCGATACACTCTATTCCACCGACAAGCTCTTCGTTTAAACATTGGATAATACCTTCGATTACTTCATCATTTATTAGTCTGGAGTCATAAAATTGTTGAGTGTTTTTAAATTTCAGATTCTCTATCTCATCATTAACAAATAATCCACTATCACCATGATATATAAACACATTTTTGCTTTTATCAAGGATCGAGTTAATCTCTTTACAAAAAGATAACGCCAAAAAGTTAGCATTTCGATCCTTACTAGGTTGTATAAATAATGCAGTTTTCAGATCAGTATTGTTAACCTTATCCTTAGAAATATCAACCCACATATTCCTTATCTCATCAGCATCTTCAAGAATATAATAGTTAATCCATATCCAACTGTTGGATCTTTCTATTCCCCAAGAGGATATTTGATCTTTGGCACCAAACTCAGATAGCACACTGTTTAATTTTTCAATACTAAGTTCTTCTTCCATGTACATTACTATATTGGATTGTGACATTATTTTTTTCTCCTTTTAGGGTATTAATTAATTCTTCTGGAGATGTTACAATTTCAACACCAATTGAACTTATATTTTTTGCTTTCACACTATCAATACCATTTGGGGCATATAAAATAACTCCTTTATGATCAGGATTTATATGTGGCTGCTTCACATCGCCTTCAAAGTATTTATAAAAATCACTTATTGATTTTGATTTCCCCCCAGTAGCATTGAAGCATTCAATAATATAATTCGATGTCCCCAGATCAATCTCCCCTATCCTACCGCCTAATTCCTTTGCATTATAAGTTGTGCCTGCCTCTGTTATTTTAATTTTATTATCAAGTAATAACTTAGCAGTATCAGCTTCCAGTCTAAAACCTTCCCTACCGGATTTCGATCCTTCTTTTAAATTTTTCAGAATCTTTTTTAATGTGTCCTCACTGGCAAGTCCTGAACTTATAAGTTCATCCGGACTCACCCCAATGTAATCAGATATCTTTTTTTGTTGGATCTCAGTAAGTTTTAAATTTTCGTTATACTTAAAAATCCCACCATGCTCCTTCTTACCTCCACCAGATCCACCCAGATCGGTATGCTTATCATCCATCGAACGAAAGGCTTTCCCAAACAATACATACGCCAGAGCCTGACCTGTCATCGCCCCACCGTAATATCCTGCACCACTCTCATCAATCTGTTTCTTCTGGTCTTCTACAAATTGCTCTATATCAAACCTCGCAGTCCCTGTACCCCAGGCAGCATCCCATGCAAATTGAATGCCACGCCCAACGTCTACAACTTTGCCCACGGTCATCGCATATGCCACACTGCCTATTGTACTGAACGGGTTAGAGAAGAAAGCTTCTGCTGTCTGCCCCATTCCCGTTATTGTTTCTCCTATAGATTTATCAAGCAGCCCTACAGCGAAATTGCGCTTCAGCTCTTCTGGGATGTACAACGCCACCTCGCCTGAGCCGTCCGTTGTTCTGAAGTTCTTTGCGATATACGTAAACTCATTCTGGATCTTGTCCAACAGTCCGAGTGTGGTCGGGAACACTTCTTTTACCTGCATAAAATCCCAGAAGAAACGCTCTCCGGTCACACCAGACCAATCGGATTGCAACATATAGATGGATTTCTCCAGTTCCCGGACCATTCGCTCCAGTTCCTGTTTCTTCTGCTGGACCAATCGAGCTTTCTCGTCCAACATATCGGGATGTACCTGAATACGTTGCATCCTATCTTCACCGCCAACCTGACCATAGTTTATGTACCTAAATTTTAACAAGTGAGAAAGGGAATTGGAATCAAACGGAGGATTCATTTTCTTGTTAAAGATGCAGTAGACAGAAAACATTCATTAGCCAGATATTTGTGTGTTAATGCACTTTGTATTTAGGCAAAATGTCATCTTGGTCTAAGGCGCTAGTAAATAATGTTGCGGGTTTTACCAGCCAGTTGGCTTCTTCGCTGAAACTTAGATTCATCAAGTTATACTTATCCATAATCTCCGTCATATCTGTAAAGTTGTGTACCTTTCAAGGTACAATAATCTCATTACACGTTCGGATCTGCCCCAGCGCTCGCCGAGTCACCTCTGCCAAATACGTGGATAGCAGCTTACGTGCTTCCTCCGTAACCAACTTCTTGGTCCCAATGTGATACACATCCAGGTCCAGCGCCGAAATCTCATGTCTGGTGATGGTGTTGATAGCTGTTCATATATGCCTTGTTTCATGAAATTATCTTACGAGAGTTAGGTTGGTTGTGGATATGTAGGTGATTTCAGTTAGTTGATTTTTTCACAAATGTAAACCCAATATTAAAATGTAAATTTTTTGTAAAATTATTGTTTTTCAACTATCTTATAAGTTAATATTTGGATGTGGCCACAAATATATCAAAAGGAGTAGATTCAATAATCATGAAGAGTCTATTGAAAAAATCCATAATTACTCTTGCACTTACTGCATGTACAGTAGGAGCTATATCTGCGGCCTCATTTGCATCATTCAGTTTTGATTCGTACGCAACGACTACAGGTAGTGGCGGAAGATTTATCGTTACCGCGTACACTGCTCAAACCAACGAACCATTTATCAAATCAATACATGTCTCAGCCCGAACTAACGATGGTACTTATGAGTCTCGCAATAAAGAAGCTTCGCCAACGGATCAAGTAACTCTTATCATGACTACTGCTGGAGCTGCAACTAGCGGCACTTCCTGGCATGATTGGGTCAGCGCGGTGGATGAAGCAAACCGTACGAAAAGCATAAATTTCCGCTGATCCTTCCCGATCTTACTTCATAATATCCAAAACGTGAATAAGGCTGACACCTTATTCACGTTTTCCTTACTCTGGAGGAAAACATGCGACAGATTTTTAAAGATATATGGATTCACAAAAAGATTTTTGCGATGCTGTTTCTCGGCTTTGTATTAACTGTACTGCCGATCCTCATTGCTCTTTCAACTCAAGAATACTACGACAAGATTTTTTACTACTCCAAGAACGGAAAATATGAACATTACTACTCAGCAACTTTGACGAACATGAATCAAGTGAATTATGGCTCACTTCAGGCTATCGCTGAATCAAGTACTCCGAATACAAGTGTGATCACCCAGAACATAACCATATTTCATCCGGAATTAGGCAATGTTCAAGTCGTCGGAATGTTGAATCATAATTGGTCTCCTCCATTACTTGAAGGCACCGGAATATCTCCTGAAACAACCAGTGAGGTAATGACAGGAACCAAGATATCGGAACACGTTGGCCCACTGGAGCTATTCGATGAAAAATACAATGTCACGGGCATTGCGGGTGACAACACCGGAAAAGAATCTATATCGGTATTCAACTATACGATATTCACGCCCTTTGAGGGATTACCGGATGTTATTAAACGCGAAATAGAACAAAATAACTCTCTTGAACTTCTATTCAGATCGAATCAAGACACAACTAAAGAGATTCAGCAGTTTATTTCAGAGGTACAGCGAATTAGCCCTGAGGTTAGAGCAACGATTGAGGATATAACCAATTCTTATGAGGTAGAAAAAAAATCAAGGGCGGGTGTAAACGAAGTATTAAGTTATCCATATAAACTGTTTATCATTTCGCTCATTAACTGTATAAATATAAGCTATCTGTGGATTTACTTGAAGCGAAAAGAAATCTCGTTGCGCAAAGCTTTGGGAGCTAGCCATTTGCAAATTATTGCTCATCTGTTCAGTCAACTGCTTGTGTGCGCAATAGTCGCATCCTGCTTTTCATTTTGTATTCAATGGGCTCTCAGCCGTACCAGCTTCGCGATCATTGATGCCACAAGTTACGATGTGCAGTTGAATTACATGCATATCATTCTTGGCACATTCATTACCTTTGTTACGGCAATCATTACTGCCATGATTCCGCTACTGCTCATTCTCAGAACAGAGCCAGCGCAAGCCTTAAAGGAGTAGACCCTCATGTATAGAATCAAAGATGCGCTCAGAGCATTGAAAAACAGATGGGTGATATCCATACTTTTACTTATCCAGTTTACATATGGTTTGTCCACCATCACCGGAAGCAGCAATATCTTTTTGAATCTATATGACATGAACGTTAATTCCCTGCTAGATTTGAAAAGCACCTATGTTGTTGTCCCTGCAAAAGGAAGTGCTTCTGCTCATACACTATCCAAAGAACAAGTGGAAAACGTATATAGCCAATTGGAGCAGCATCCCGACGTCATTTCATTAGGTACGTACGCCGAGGAGATTTTATTACTGGATACGTCTTCGAACCCTGACCAAAGGTTAATGGAGCAGCTGACCCGGAGCTCTATGACATCGGGGCTGAACGAGCCCTTTATTACTGGAATCATGATTGATGAGCAATATAATGAACTTCTTAATCGGCAATTTGCAGCTGGCACCGGGTTTACTTCACAAGATTTCAGAAAAAGTAGCCAAGGACAAATGCCCGTATTGGTCGGCTCCTTCTTCAAGTCGTATTACAGCCTCGGTGATCTCATCAATGGTAAATACAAAATTGTCGGCTTCTTGCCTAATAAATACTTGGTGTATAGCAACACCTCCAACGTCTACTTAAAGCTGGACAAGGCATTCATAATGCCTATGCCCACAGATCGTTTTCATAGTGACGATGCCATCTCATCGAGATTACAACAGACAACCCTCCTCACGTTGAAGCCGGATGCCAATGTGAATGAGTTAAATAACATCTTCAGTTCAAATCAAGTCCATCTGATTCTAAAGAATTTGGGTGCATCCGTTCATGAAAACATCGAACAAAATATGTATCTGGAGACCTTTCAAACCATACTTGGATTGGCTTTTGTTCTGTTTTCAATCACTGGAATCGTGGTAACTACGATCGTCTCGCTGATGATCCGCAAAAGAGAATTTGGTATCAAACTCGCTTTGGGTGAACGTCCTTTAGGCATATTAGGCCAGATTACGATTGAAAATCTCCTGATCGGGATTGTAGGCTTCGGATTGTCTTTAATCCATTTTCAATGGAAATATAGAGAATTGCTCCAGATCTCCAAAGAGATCAATATGCTTAGTCCGTTAGACTTCAAATTAGATGGTTCCATTCTATTCATCATTTTTATCATCTTTAGTTTCATTATCGCCATTTCCAGTTTCATCATCTATTTATATATTCGAAAACAGGATGTAAAATCACTCATCGGAGGCATGGAATGATGGAACTTATTCAATTAAAAAACATCACTAAAGCATATCGCCGCCAATCCCCTGACGCCCCTGCCCTGGAAGATATCAATCTTACCATACACCGCGGGGAGTTGATTGCCATTATGGGACCCTCAGGTTCCGGTAAAAGTACCTTACTTAATATACTGGGGTTTATGGATCATCCTACCGAAGGCGAATATCTTTTTGACGGTCGACCTCTGCAACGGATCTCGTCTCGTCATATTCATAGGACAAGAAATCAAATGATTGGATTTGTTTTTCAACATTTTGCCCTGCTCAAAGATTACACGGTTCAGGATAATGTTATACTGCCGCTGACCTACAGAAAAGGAAAACATAAAGATAGAGTAGCTAAAGCCACACATTATCTTGAGAAAGTCGGGTTAACATCGCACCGACTAAAAAAGGCAAATGAACTCTCCGGGGGCCAACAACAGAGGGTGGCCATTGCCAGAGCCTTGGTGGGAGAGCCGGAATTGATCTTGGCCGATGAGCCCACTGGAAATTTGGATCGAAGAACCGGTGAAGAAATAATGGACCTCCTGCAACAATTACACCATGAAGGCAGAACGATTATCATCGTGACGCATGATGATGAGGTTGCCAAGCGATGTGAACGAATCATTAGACTAGTTGATGGAAAAGTGCTTACTGATCAAGCTCCAAGCACGGAGCCGCTTATAGTCGAAGGCAGAGATGACTGTTTTGCGGATGCATAGAGCCCACTGAATTCTTATAACTGACACCAACCAATTAATCCGGTCATCTATGGGGATATTTCATCATTCGTATCTTGGATTCAAAGCATCTATCCAAACGTCAGCCTCCACGAAATCTACTTTTTTCTCACTAAAATAAGCACGGGTCACTTGCTCCAGATCATTCAAGATTTGGGGCAAGTCATTCTCGTTCGTTTCCTTGGATTCAAAGTCTCCAACAATGTTCAGCCATCGATGATTTAACTGCTGATACTCCTCGATCCTTGCTTTAAGTTCAGTTGCTACAGGATAATTGGTTACATCCAGCCTCACGAATGTCATTCCCATACGGTGAAGGGTAAGTGGCATTATGTCTTCTAGACCTAAGCCAGCTGTGAATAATGCTGCAGGTTTGACCAACCAATTGGCTTCTTGACTGAAACTTAGATTCATCAAATTATACTTATTGATTATCTGTATCATATCTGTAAAGTTATAATAAAGCTGGCTAGCCTGCTCTCCATCCTCGACCATCTCGTTTGTTATTTTGTCATACTCCAGTATTCGGTTAAATAAACTATCATTATTGATAATCGCACTCTTCAGATCAACAAGATCTTGGCGGACATTCATCGTTAGATACTGTTCATACATTCTTTTCTCTTTATAAAAGCTATAGGTTAGAATAAGTAAGATCACAAAGGCAATACAACATCCGATCATTAAAAGTCGTTTTTTTAGTATCATGGCAAGCTGTTCTCCTAATTTTTTTATAGTAAGAAGCACCTCTACGTTTGTTTGTAGAAGTGCATTTAAGTAGTATCCTTTTGAATTTTAATGCACTAGAGTAATCCTCCACCCTCATATTTACATAACCTTTTCGCTGCACCACTTTGGGTTGTAAGGCATCTGACTTAATTTCAAGATATCGTCAGCTGTGTAATACCACTCAGCATCATCAAACCATAAGCAATCTTCCCTATTATGTTGAAAATACTCTACTACAAACCTATAAATAAATTCATATTCATGATTAATATTTACAATATCCACTGCCCAAAAGTAATCTGTTGATTGGGTGAGCCATGTAAAACTATCATATGAATCTTCAACAACTTTATTCACGTTAAAAGTGAAGTATCTAATCGTTTCTTCATCATCAGTATTTGAAAGGGTCTCCTCATTTACTTCAGATAGTGTGCCTTCTGCAGATTGAAAGTTGTTATCTGGATCAAGATCAACTGTTAAATGAAAACAATACATATTCGCTCTCTGTGCTGCATGCTTAAAGTTCTCAAGAGTCTGCTCCGGAGAATAATTTGTGATTTTTTTTAGAATGATTACTGAACTCATTTACTGATAACCTCCTTCAATTCCTCTAACGAGCAAATTAATTTTATATTCTGATCTTGTAATTTTTCAACTAAATCAGACTGAGTTTTATTTTTCACAGTTACATCTTCAATGTAATAAATAACTTCTCGATTGTCATAGTTAAAATAATTTTTATTTGATGGGTTGATCAACTTATCCAGTTGCTTTTCATCTAAGGCACTTAAAGACTTCTTGACTTCAATAATATGCGATTCTGTTAAAATATCGATATCGCCTGCTTTTAATTTATTTTGCAACTTCAACTCTATACCTGTACCTTCTAATCTACCAGTCTCTCTTATTGTCTCTGCCACTCGCCCCTCTAAAATATCACCAGGTTTTGAGCTTCTTAAATTTTTTTCGATAATTGCATCTATATCCTTAGGACCTTGATTAGTCCAAGATATTTCATTCCCGAATGAATTTGTGTATGTGGTTTTAGTACCTTCCGTTCTTAGCCTTCCATCATGGTTCAGACTATTTCCCTCACTCTTCTCCTTCTTACCTTCCATTGCTCCACCCGATTCATTGTGATCCTTTGAGTGCAAGGCTTTGCCAAAGAGAAAATAGGAGAAAGCCTGGCCTAACATGGCACCTTTATAATAACCCGACTTATCCTCATCAATTTGCTTCTTCTGCTCTTCTACAAATTGCTCTATATCAGACCTCGCCGTCCCCGTACCCCAGGCGGTATCCCATGCAAACTGAATACCACGCCCAACGTCTACAACTTTGCCCACGGTCATCGCATATGCCACACTGCCTATTGTACTAAACGGGTTATTGAAGAAAGCTTCTGCTGTCTGGCCCATTCCCGTCACTGTTTCTCCGATGAATTTGTTGATCAATCCAACAGTGAAGCTTGGTTCCAGTTCTTCTGGAATCCTCAAAACAGATTCACCTGAGCCATCAGTTGTCCTAAAATTTTTCGCTACATTGTGAAAATATTCCTGAATATCATTCAACCGTTTCAATGTAGTCGGAAACACTTCTTTTGCCTGCATAAAATCCCAGAAGAAACGCTCTCCGGTCACACCCGACCAATCGGATTGCAACATATAGATGGATTTCTCCAGTTCCCAGACCATTCGCTCCAGTTCCTGTTTCTTCTGCTGAACCAATCGAGCTTTCTCGTCCAACACATCGGGATGTACCTGAATACGTTGCATTCGATCTTCACCGCCAACCTGACCATAGTTTATGTACCTAAATTTTAACAAGTGAGAGTGAGGATTGGAATCAAACGGAAGGATCATTTACTCAGAGGTTATCCGGTAGTTGGGCAACATTCTTGGATAACTATTTTTGCACATTAATGCATGAATGAATACTGTTAAATCGCCAGGAGTCTTGTACAAAAAAAACGACTTCTATCTCAGATAGAAGTCGCACAAGATAACGATACAGCATAATTAACTCTTCTTTAAGACACTACAAATTGTACGACAATTGGAGTCCCTGCATTTAATGCATCTCCACCGGGAATTGTAATTGTAGTCGTCGTAGCCGAGGATGTATCTGCTGTTTGCATAAGGCCATTAATATAAAGATTGTAATAGTTGAACGTGCCTGGAAATGCCGTTGCAGCTACACCCGCATCATTTGTAAAAGCTGTCGCAGCAATGGCAAACGTTTCCCCAGTGCCGGTTCCATCACCAATAGTTGCAGCAAATCTTAAACTGTTCTGAAATGGTGTCACAAGTGGCATGTTTCTCACCTCCTACCTGACACAGTATATGTGGTAGATTCGAGCGCAGTGAGGGCAAAGCAACCCGTAAATAAAACCATTTTTATCCATTTATTATATTGACTGTTATTATAATTATCTCGATAATAATAGGTGTCCCTGCAAAGATCACACCGTTTTGTGACAAAAAAAACAACCTCTCCGCACTTACATTGTATGAGTTTCCCGGTTGGATGATCCCGTTTATATAAAGATTGTTGAAACTGGTAAATCCAACCCCGGCAAATTCGGTTATGCTGCCGCCATCGTCATTCGTGAATTCTGTGGCAGGAATGATAACCGAGGTCGACAAATCCAGATCGGTGTCCGGAAAATAGAAGTAACGGTTTGTCGTAGGAATGATTTCAATTCCGGGTACACTGCCCGGCGGACCAGGCTCACCCGGAGGACCAATGGGACCCTGCGCTCCCGGAACTCCCGGTTGACCCGGCTCACCTTGAGGACCAACGGGGCCTTGCGCTCCGGGAGTCCCCGGCGGACCTTGCTCACCTTGAGGGCCAACGGGACCCTGTGCTCCCGGAGCTCCCGGTTGACCCGGCTCACCTTGAGGGCCTGCGGGACCCTGTGCTCCCGGAGCTCCCGGTTGGCCCGGCTCACCTTGAGGACCAGCTGGGCCTTGCGCTCCGGGAGTCCCTGCTTGGCCGGGCTCACCTTGAAATCCGGCGGAGCCTTGGGCACCTGCTATACCTTGCGTTCCAGGGAGACTCACCATCTCCAATTCATGGTGTCTCAATGGAGGGAGCGGGGGGCCGGGCTCACAACATACCGGGTTGTTGACTCCCGCTCTCGGTAATGCAATGACTTTTTTGTCACGGGACATGTTCTTTGATCTTAATGGACGCTTCAAGGAGCGGTGCTTTCTTCGGCAGACTTTACGAATCATATAACATTTCCGTTTTCGTGGAAATTTGTTTTTGTATTTCAATCTGGCTCGTCTTGGCCTTAATTTGTTGAGGATAGCTGTCCTCTTGTTCAGATTCTTCAAAATTGTCACTCTCCTTAGGCCGGTGCATACAGTGTGTATGCCCTATGTATATGTCAGTGGCACGTTCGGAGAGTGTGCGAATAACTATAATGGAAGCCGTTTTGCGTCTTTAGTTCATGTTATGTAAATGCCTACTGGCTTGCATAAGGAAAGCAGGGGATGATCCATGAATACAAATATTGCCAAACCACACAAAAGACAAATTCCGTGATAAACTAACGCTATGCTTCATTACAGCATCGATGCGTTGCTTGATGATATTTAATATTAAAACTCGGAGGAATATGGATGAAAACGGTATTAATGCAATGGAACCGAATAAGTCTTATTAAACGAATTATGCTTGGAATTGTTGTGGGGATCATCTTGGCCCTGGTCGTGCCCGGTGCAACGGGGATTACGCTTTTCGGCACCTTATTTGTCTCAGCATTGAAGGCGGTTGCCCCGATATTGGTATTACTCTTGGTGATGGCCGCTATATCCAATCATCGAAAAGGTGTCCAAACCAATATGAAAAGGATTATCGTCCTTTACGTTATGAGTACCTTTCTAGCTGGGTTACTCGCGGTTGCGGCAAGTTACCTATTTCCGGTTACATTGACTTTGGTATCGGGCGTGCAAGAATTGACTCCGCCTAATGGCATAGTTGAAGTTCTGAAGAGCTTGTTGTTGAAGTTGGTTGATAATCCAGCAAGTGCACTGATGAACGCAAACTATATCGGTATTCTGGCCTGGGCGGTGCTGCTTGGTGTTGCTCTCAAAAGCTCCAGTGATAGCACCAAAAACCTGATTACTCAATTCTCGGAAGCTGTATCGAAGATTGTGAAGTGGGTAATTCAGTTTGCACCGTTCGGGATTATGGGCCTTATTTTTGACTCCATTACAACAAGCGGACTTTCGTCTTTGTTGGGTTACGGCAAATTACTTTCCGTTCTTGTTGGATGTATGTTGTTTGCAGCCCTTGTAGTCAATCCGCTAATCGTGTATCTGAACATTCGTAAGAACCCGTACCCCCTCGTCTTGCAGTGCTTAAGAGAAAGCGGGATCACAGCATTCTTTACACGAAGTTCTGCGGCGAACATTCCAGTCAATATGAGATTATGTGAAAAGTTAGGTTTGGATAAGGATACGTATTCTGTATCCATCCCGTTGGGCGCTACGATTAATATGGCGGGGGCAGCCGTTACCATATCGGTCTTATCCCTTGCGGCCGTTCATACGATGGGCATTCAAGTAGATTTTGGAACAGCGCTGATTCTCAGCGTGTTATCCGCTGTGGCCGCTACAGGCGCCTCGGGTGTGGCAGGTGGCTCTCTTCTGCTTATTCCTATGGCATGCAGCTTGTTCGGCATATCGAATGATATTGCGATGCAAGTCGTTGGTGTTGGCTTCATCATCGGAGTACTGCAAGACTCTTTTGAAACGTCACTGAATTCATCCTCGGATGTTTTGTTTACCGCTACAGCAGAATACGCTAAGAAACGTAAAGAAGGTAAGAAAACAGCAGTTCAGCTCTAGATTCAAAGCAGATGGCTATACCATATCCCCTCCTGGCTACAGTGAGAACGATCACATGATATCCTGTGATCCACACCGTAGACCCGAGGGGATTTCTTTATGACAACTGAACTGGGTTAACTGTAACAGGTGCAAATCATAAGTACATTCCCATCCGGGTCATTAAAGGTAAATTCGGATAGATCAGAATAGGTTTGAATTTGGGATATGTGCTCTGCTCCCAGTTCTTTCACATATTCATATGCAGCATGAATATCGCTTGTACTCAAGTTGTTGGCAATTGGACTTTTCAACATATGGCGCCTCCTTGTTCGATATCGCTAACAATACTTTACTCACATACCATTAATACATTTCCATATGGGTCCTTGATATTAAACCAATGATTATTCTGAATTTCGGTGATGATTTCCACATGTTGAGCTTGAAGAAGTTTATACGATTTCTCAATGTCGTCTGAAGCCAATTGGATCACGGGAACGTTATGTATGCTTTCCACTGAGTACATCTTGCTGTCGAGCACAATATTCGTTCCCCCTTCCATTGGCAACACGTAAATATGTCCGAAGAAAATCTCACCGTCTGTTGGCAACCCGAGCAATCGACAATACCAGTCCCTTGCATTTTCGATGTTACTTACCGGAATAAACACGCCTCTAACCTGGTTCAGCACTGGCTTTTCCATGCATCTTTGTCTCCATTCCATTTAGGGATTTTGATTTTACGACCAAGGCTCCTCCGATTGTTGCAGTTTGAAACGGGGCATTTAGCAAATGAACATCCCACCATATTCTTCTAATATTGGGCACATCTATATTTTACATCTGCCAGCATATAGGCACAAGTGTTCTTATTACTTTTCTTAAGACAAATTGTATGCATCTTATTTCCTCTCATCTTTTTGACAGGGTCGATGCTGCTCTCCATGTGCTACGCCAAAAATCCTGCAAAGCCTTAGGCCTCACAGGATTCTATCGTGTATAAGAATGATTACCGTATTACTAATGAGGATACAACGCCATGTGCCGCCTGCGGTCCCCTCATATGACTACTTCTCGAATCGGAACCAGCCTAAGTCAAACTGACTTCCCGGCAAGAAGATAAAGATTACCTTTTGCACACCTGTCACGCGTTCAAGCTCAAACACCCTTTCCTCATATCCACCCGACTGCGTGAACTCAACCAGCTGGTTGCTCTGTCCGTCCGCACCTGCAAAGCGAATATGAATCGTATTCTTATCAATCGGCGAATGACCATAAATAACAAGCTTCGACGCGCCTTCTGCCGTAAAGTCCATGTTTTCAAACTCCAGCGATACATTATTCCCGATGCCTTCTACTCGATCACCCTCGATTTTGAACGTATCTCCATAAAGATGGTCACAGGATGCAGCCGTATTCTGTTCAAAGGCCCGACTCTGACGTTCGAAGGAGAATCCTTTAATATGAATCTTCTGTTTCAGCACAAAACAGATCGACGTGATCCCGCTAAGGCGTTTGGACAATTGATACGTCTCTTCCTGGTATACATTCCAAATGGACTCTTTGTCATACACCACATCTGCGATCATCGTACTTCCTTCTTCATCCGGCATACCTTCCCAGATCTGAATGAAGTAGTCCTCCGTAGATAGCGTAAAAATTGGAATGGTAATCGTATCGGAGCCATATGGCCCGAAGTCAATATTACGGAAGCCTACATGCGTCTCCCCATCCCGACTTGTCGCTACCCCACGTTCATTGCCATTACCAACCTCACCTTTGGTGTAATCGTACAGCCCACCGGTGATGAACCCGTATGGATCTTTGTACGCTGTGCCGAGACCGTCCGCCTTGAATTCCAGCTGAGAGATTAGCTTGGTTTTGTCCGTACCGTTGGTACTTGTTGCGCGAAGCCGGAACTCCCCGTCACCTATAGCCGATACTTTCACCGCATGTTGATGCTCACCCTTGCCGCCCGTTTCCGCTTGAACAGCTTCCACCTTGGCTATGTTGGACTCGATCCCCGCATCATTTACAACAGCCCACTCGATATCGCGATAGGAGGTGTTCTCCGGATACAGCTTGGCAGTTACAACTAACTCCGGGTTGGACGGATCGAGCAACTGTCCTGCAGTACTGATAATCTCGATTTTCCGCAAAGGAATCTCCTGAGCATTTCCCGTCAGCACTGGACGTTCATCATTTTGCATGAAAACAGCTTGCGTTTGATTTTGATTATTAATTACACTGCTCACTTCAAGTTCCCCATCCACAACCCGCGATACGAACTCAGCCGTAGCCCCTTCCAACCCTTCGGAAGAAACTTCAATCCGTACTGTTCCAGGTTCATTTGTAGCTCCGATAATAGCCATCAGCTTGCCACTGAACATTCTTCTGCTCAACCCTTTGTATGGATCATAATCCGTGCTGTCACCGTTATCAAGACCCAGCAAACGTCCTGCGCCAGTCACCTGAACGTGTACGCGATTATTCGCATTGTGCACCGGATTGCCCGCTTCATCTTGCACATCAATTTCTACAAAAATGAGGTCTGTTCCATTCGCTTGTAACTGCTCCCGATCCGCTTGCAGACGAATTTTCTTCGCATCCGTATAGGATCTTTGCACATCGGTTGCAATGATCTGGCCGTTCTCATCGTAAGCGATTGCTATCAGCTCACCCTCTTCATAAGGCACTTTCCACCAGCCGGACAGTTGTGTTC
The DNA here is from genome assembly GCF_050990605.1 of Paenibacillus amylolyticus. Lineage (GTDB taxonomy): Bacteria > Bacillota > Bacilli > Paenibacillales > Paenibacillaceae > Paenibacillus > Paenibacillus amylolyticus_H. The sequence goes on along the minus strand of NZ_CP158832.1, from coordinate 945,817 downwards.
CATTGGCATGATCGATATCGTACGTGCCAATCGTTTTGCCATTGAGTTGTAGCTCAATCTTCGGCGCGTTGCTGCACACGCGTACATCAATGATCTGACCCGGGCTGAAATCCCAGTAAGGGAACAGGTGAACCATCGGACTTTTCTTATAATCGGTCCAAGCCGCCTGATAGATGTAATAAGAGTCTTTCGGGAACGTTGCGGTATCCAGCTGTCCAAAATACGAATTCTTCGTATGATACGGTGTCGGCTCTCCAATATAGTCGAATCCGGTCCACAGGAATTGCCCCAGTGAATACGGCGTATCCCGCTCTGCCAGAATGCAGTATTCTGCCGACTTCGCGCCCCAGCTGGTCGTACTGTTACCCAAAGCCGAGCACTGCTCATCGTCATCTGCCAGAATTGGCTGTTCGAACGGGAAGTGATAGATGCCACGACTCTGTACCACCGAAGACGTTTCACTACCATAGATGATCCAGTCCGGATGTTCTTCATGATGTTTGTCGTAATATTTTTCCGCATAATTGTAGCCTGCCAGCTTCACGATATCCGCGCACTTTTGTGCATTTTCCCAAGGCATGTAGTTGGAACCGATGGTCACACCCGCATTGCCTTTTGGATCAAATTCCAGCACATAATCCATCAGCATCCGAGTCACTTCCTGTCCACGCTCATCCGCATGGGTATCATAGATTTCGTTCCCGATACTCCACATGATCAGACTGACATGGTTACGATCACGCTTCACCCAGCTCTTCACGTCCGTATGTGCCCATTCTGGGAAGAATCTCGCATAGTCATACGGTGTTTTCGCCCGTTCCCACATATCGAACGCTTCTGATACCACGAGCATGCCCATCTCGTCCGCAAGTTCCATGAACTCTTTGGCTGGCATATTATGAGCAGTCCGAATGGCATTAACGCCCATCTCTTTCAGCAGGATGAATCTTCTACGCAATGCCGTCAGGTTAAAAGCAGCACCCAACGCCCCGAGATCATGGTGTTCACAGACACCGTTCATCTTCGTGTGGACCCCGTTCAGATAGAAACCTTCACTCGGATCCAGCTTAACGTCCTTGAATCCAATACGTTGGGATACCGTCTCAATGATCTTCTCGCTCTGATCTTCCGAGATCAGTTTCAGTTCGGTGACCAGCTCATACAGATGTGGTGCCTCCGGGCTCCACAGGTTAGGATTCACAACAATAAGCTGTTGGCTATCTGTCGCTGCAACTGCTTTTTCAACCACCGAAGTCGTAACATTCGCTTGGCTGGATGCCACCACCTGACCTTCATACCGGATCGTATGCACCAGTTCTGCCTGCTGATTCTGTTCCAGGTTCAACTCCGTATCCAGTTCCACCTGCCAGCCACCTTGCTGTTGCTTGATGGATACGTAAGTTCCATCCGTAACAATATGGTTGCGGTCTCTCGTCTTCAGCCACACATGGCGATAGATTCCGGCCCCGGAATACCATCTGCTGTTCGGGCTCTGATGCACTACTTTGACCAGAATTTCATTCTCGCCTTCCACCAGAGCATTCGTGATCTCATGTTCAAAAGCAGAATAGCCATACTTCCACTCCCCAACCAACTGCCCGTTCACATACACCGAAGAGTCCATGTATACGCCATCAAAACAAAGCAGAAGCTGTTGCTCATCCTTCGTGTAATGGAACGTCTTGCGGTACCAACCAATACTGTCTTCATACAGATCAAGCGTATTATATATCAGCCAATCATGGGGAAGCTCCACAGGTTCATACACCAGACCCGCAGGTTCCGTAACATCCAGCTTACTTTTCGCAAATTGCCATCCATCATTAAAAAGTCTCTTCTGATTCATGGTAGATTCTCACTTTCTTGAAGTAAATTATGATTGCGGTTACAACAATAGATATCGCTTTTTACGAAAACCTTTTCGATAATACACAAGTATGACTATAACACATAACCCGATTATACCATCAGTCCTTTTCTTGTACCTCCATTTCATAAGTTTTTTAGCCAGATTGATGAACGTTTTACCCCTCCGAGCATTTCAACTCTCAGTGATAACAAACCAAAAGGCAACCCGACAAACGAGTCACCTTCTCTCTTCCATATCTATCCCTTGTAAAAAGGGTTCCACCCTAAGCCTTTGCCCGATGGCATCGCGCCAGGCACCCCGTCTGCTTCAAGCAGCGGACGGACAACTAACTTCACGGGCCACTCCTTGCTCTCAAATACCGCATGAGCAAGCGCGGCCCGGTCATGCTCGGGAAGCTGCACATGCGTCAGCGCTTCCTTCCAAGCCTGCTCCGTGATCTCCCATAACTTCGTTTCCGGGATGTGATACACCTCGCTCAGTACCTCCATGATCGCAGCCAGATTCACCTGCGTCCCGAGCGACTGCACATAGAAGATCAGCTTCTGAATCGTCTCGTTATACAGGCTGTTCGAGTAGCCCGGGCGAATATGATAGGCAGGGTCTGCAATGCCATGCTGATCCAGATAAGGCTGATGTAGACGCACGGAATCATGATCGCGGAACAAGAGCCCTATTACCTGATTATCCCGTAACACCAGACAGCAGTTCTGACCATGAATCTCAGGTACAACCCCCACCTTGAACAGACGCATCACGATGTCATAGAACGTCGTAGCTATACTCGTATAGAATTCCACCACATCCGTGCTACTCAGGTTATCCCCCAGAATCTCGGTTAATAGATGATGGCCATCCAGATTCACACCCAGTGCCGCCATGGGGATGACTTTGTAATCATCATCCAGCAACTCAGTGGGATACACACGAATCTGTGCAGCCAGATGCCGGGGATGATCATCGAACAGTCCCATGGATTCCGGCATGAAACCCCACCAGTTCTGCTCTTCGCACATATAAACCTTGTGCTTCAACGTCTCATCACAGGCAACCGCCTGTCGTAACATCCGTTCTCCGGCAAGACCATTCAACAGTTTGACCACCGGCAGATAACGAGCAGCCCCCAGAGACAGCACGCTAACCGGTAGCTTCAGCATTAGGGTGGATTCAGTTGATGGAGCCATCGAGCGCAGAGAGGATGTGGCCTGTACATCGCCCACTTCTACATCCAATACGACAATACTGCCTGCTTCAATCTCTCCCGTGAAGCGAGGCAGAATCACATGCTGCAATTGCCACGGGTGAACAGGCATTGGCAGATATTCGTAGAGCGTGATCCCTTTTCGGGCAAACTCGGCTTCCACCATTCCGCGCTGAACATCGTCTAACACGTCCAAAAGGGATAACCCATCTTCACAACCTTGCTGCACGGCATCCAGTCGTATAGCCACCCAGCGCAGTGAAATCCCCTTCCCGAACTCTGCTGCATACCGAGTTACATCTTCTGCGTTGAATCCCACCTTGGCTTTGGACGATGGGTGGAACGGACGATCCCGCAATGCAGCAACACGCTCACCTTTGATAAACCACTCATAAGCAGACACCGGAACGTTGGCGGACAGGTACTGGACTTGTTCCCAGCCCAGAGCATACTGCTCTAAAGCAATATCCAAACTAGTCAGGAATTCCGCCACTCCGGGTTGCCTATATTCTTCATCTGACACAGCCCTCTGTAACACCGCACGTCCAACCTCTGCCGGAGAATCAAGGAGAACCCAGCTTCCATCTGCTTTCTCTTCGTAGATCGGTGAACCCTGAACCCATTGAGTCCCCTGTCTTACTCCTGTTTCAACCAAACACAGCACGCCTTGAGTGTGTAATCTGAAATAAGAAGCTACATTCTGATTATGATTATGCTCTTCACTGTCATATTGCTTGTACAATCGACGGAATGGTGCAGGTGCCGTGGCAAAATCAATGAATGGGTGATTCTCCAGTGGAAGCAATTGCTCCGACAAAAATGAATTCATCAGATCCGCCATAATCCGGCGTTCAGCGGCTTGCAGACTGGAACGCTTCATCAGTGTTGACATGATTATTGTCCTCCGTTAGATAATGGAATGCCGGGTGCGGATGCCCCAGAAAATCATGATGCGAGATGGTCCAGCAATATGCTCCAGACTTTTCAAACAAAACAATATCTCCCACCCGCAGCAGTGCTACCTCCGCATCGGAATGCATGCGATCCTTGGGTGTACACAGCTCACCTACGATATGGACTCGACCATCCCTTACCTCTGGGCGGGCAAATGAATGCTTCCAGCGATCTGTCGTCATAATCTGAAACGGGTGGTTATGCCCCCATGAAGCAGGCAAACGATTGTGGTGCGTACCTCCTCTTAACACGGCAAAATACTGATCATGAGAAGTTTTGATATCCGTAACCTCTGCCGCGTAATATCCGTGGTCTGCCACCAGCAGACGGCCCGATTCGAAATATAACTCGCCTCCACGTGAAGCAAGGCGTTCTCTGGCTTCACTTTGCTCCAGCAGGGAAGTGAATAAGGGCCAGTCGAATCCGGAACTCCCATCATACGTAACACCAAACCCGCCTCCTGCATTCACCACTTCCACAGGAAGATCATAGTTGTGCCGCCACTGCTCCACCTTTTGCAAATACAGCTCAATCATCTCAGCGTGCAGTCTGGCGTCCATATTGTTGGACAAGGAGTGAAAATGGAACCCGCTCAACCGAACAATACCCGCGCCTTCCACATGAATAAGTTCGATCGCTTCTTCCACTACTTCTTCATCGATGCCAAAAGGACTTGGCCCACCGCCCATAACGATCTTCGTACGAGGTAACGCACTGCTTCGCAGATTGATTCGAAGAAGAATGCGCACGTCCTGCGCCTGTTGTTGCTTCTGCTGTTGCTTATGTTTCGGCTCATGCTTTTGATACATCGCTCTCTCTTTCGCAATCGCGATGATGCGGCGCAGCTCCAGCAAACTCTCCACATGAATGTAACTTACGCCATGCTCGATCGCCAGCCGCAGTTCGCTCTCCTTTTTCCCCGGACCGCCGAACAGAATCGGAACCTCTCGACTTACCGCTCTAACCTTGAGCAGCTCTCCAATCGAAGCCACCTCAAAGCCCTTCACAAATGGAAGCAACGCCTCTATGATCCGCGGATCTGGATTCGCCTTGATGGCGTAGAACAACTGTGTGTTCCCGGGCATGCTGTCCAGCATCTGACGTACCTGTTCCTGAATGCCTGCCAGATCATAGACATACGCACATACCGGGTCTTCCATTCCGCGTTGAAGTTCATCGATCGCTTGCCATACACTCGATTTCATAGTTGCCCACCTGCATTCCTGTAGTCGTTCCGTTTTTGGGCATACGCCCGAAACGCCGTATTCCGATCATCACCCAGCACGTATATATGTACTCCCCGCTCCGCCCACAGCGACATGTCATCCACACCTCTCGTGACCGTAGCATAAGGTACTTCGCACTGCTGCGCGGTAGCATGCAATTCATCCAGCGCACGTCTCACATCCGGGTGCTCGGTCTGCCATGGCACGCCGAGAGATTGCGACAGATCCGCTGCCCCTTCCAATACAAAACTCACCTGTGGGTGAGACAGAATCTGTGCACTTTGCCGAACGCCCTCCGCACTTTCGATCATGGGAACAATCATCACTTGTTCGTTTGCTTCCCCAATGTATCCCGTGAGCGGATATTTCCCGAATACACCAGGACGACCGCTATTCAAACTCCGCATGCCAACCGGATGATAATAGGCGTGACGAACCGCTTCCTCCACCTGCTCCAGTTGCTCGACATGCGGAATGACGATACCCTGTGCACCGCAGTCCAGCACTTTAAGAATCTCCGCTCGCTCCACCTTCGAGATACGTACAAGCGGAGTTAGGCCGACCAGTTCCGCAGCCCGAATCAACTCTTCCACCGATTCCATCGATGTTGCGGCATGTTCCAGATCAATGATGACAAAGTCATATTCCGCATGTCCGATCATCTCGATGATGACCGGGTGGGGTATGGATACAAAAAGGCCATACACGAGCTGTTTACGTGCAATCTTTTCCTTCAGCGTATTGATTCTCATTCGACAATTTCCTTTAATTCGGGTGTTCTCTTTGATTCAAGTACATCCTTCGATACCTTAAGCGGATTGATCGCCTTGCGGAAATACAACTCCCCATCCCCATACAGACGGCGCTTGGTCATCTCTTCGATCAGTGCATCTTCGGCAAAAAGGTCAAATGCAACGAACCGTTCCTCATACTCCGGGTGCTCTCGCTGATAATCCACAATTACCCCTGCGCACAGCTGCCAGAACGCTTCCTCCGACAGACCAAACTTCTCAAAGGCCAATGCAATATCTGTCATGCATATAAAAAAGAATGCGTCATACGTATAGTCACGAACTTCCGACACATCTCCCGCATAGATGAAGGAATACCGATTGAACTTTCGATGAGTTTCCGGCTCTGGATTCAGTTTTGGTGCTCTTTCCGGGTGCAACAGTTGATCTGGTACATAACGAACACCATCATGCAGATCCTTGATTATGATTCGTTTCGGAAGATCGTCTTCCAGTACCAAAATGATATTCTGAGCATGAGATTCCAGCGCAATCCCGTGTGCATAGAGCAGATGGATAATCGGCAGTGTAACCGTGCGAACGAGGGCCTCGCTCCATTTTTCCACACCATGTCGTTCTATAACATCCTGAATAAATGGAACGCCATCCGGCTGCACCAACATCAACGCATTCAGCGGCCACGCCGTCTCACCTTGCTTCAGGTGAACCGATACATTCTCCCGCCAGATGGCTCCGAGTGTACCGTAGGCCCGTCCATACTGCGTTGCAGGCAACTGCTCATAACGGAGCGACAGTCCCATGATTTCTTTTAGAATGCCAAACTGCGCCTGCTGCAACAGCTCATCATCACAAACGAGATTATCCAGCCAATCGCTGATCAGCGGTGCGTTCTGGGTTGTATGCTGTGCCAGAATCCGCGTGCTCGACGTGTTGGTGATGCTGAGGGCCAGCTTGATATAAGGGGCTTCCGGATTCACCCGGTTCGACAGTGAACGGATCGACTGCTGCGCACGATAGGGCGAAGACGATGGACCAAGATACACGATGTCTCCATCCATCAGCTGACGGGCATATACCGATTCCAACTGGTGCTCCCACTGCCACGGATGAACCGGAATGAATACATATCGATCACCTGCGTCAGAACCTATTTCTCCATCCACCTTGCTGCCTTTGCCGCCAACGCTAGAGCCTATTAAGCTCTCTTGAACAACTGTTATTTCACCAACCTCGGCACTGCTCCCAAGCTGATTTGCACTCGCCGCATATGCGTTGGTTTTCTCCACCATGTCCATTCGACCTTGGTGTTGCAGCATCTGATGGAATCGCTGTACGTCCTCCCCAGTCAGATGTTGCCCTATCAGTTCTTCAGAGCTATACCCCGCGGATACAGCGGTCTGAACAAATTCTTTTTTCACAGCCACCCAGACTAATGCAACCTCCGAGTTAAATTCAGGGCCATAGGCCAGATTGTCTTTCAAAGAAAATCCCAGTCTCGACTTGTAGCTCGGGTGGTACAGATGACCGTCGGTCATGTGACTTTCAAGCGCATCATAATGCCGATCCTCACTCGGAATGTTCAAGGGCAATATAGCTCGGCACTGACTATCCTTTGCCATCGTTTCGAGCAGTTCCTGGATAAAAGCCGTCACATTTGCACCCTTCAATGCGTTCAGCACGATTTCCTCCAAAAACAGATCCAGATCGGTGCAAGGTACGCCTTCTCTTTGGATCGAACCCTTCTTCACCTTCACCCGGCCAAATGAAAACTTCCGCTCCGCTTCACACGTGTACGCCACAGAATCGCCGGAAGATGTACGTCCCTCAGTTCGCCATTCGCTCCCACTTACATGACTGTCCAATATGCCTTCGAACCACATCGCCTCCAGCGTCTGCCGCATGATTCGTTCCTGTACATTCACGTAGACTGCTTCTGTCCTGCCGCTTGCTTCAGATCTGTATCCCACAACTCCCACGCACTTCACTCCCTATTCGTTTCATTACATTGCTCACTGGCACGTAGGCCGGGGTCTGGCTGATCCCTCTTAGACAACTCACCAAGTTTTGTTTGGCCAGAAATGCATCCGTTGTCAGCAGATGTTGCACATATGCATTGCCCGTTCGTTCCAGTTCCTCCACAAGTACCTCACGTACCTGCTTCCAGAAATGCTCCTCCGGGACGTTCACATCTCGCGCCATCGCATGAATCAGAGACCCCAGATGATTGACGATAAAGTAGTACGATGTCCGCGCCCAGGCTTTCTCTCGCGAATAAAATAATAAATCGGACGCAGCGCGATCCTGCCCACGGATAAGTTCCTCATCCACACTGACCCCTTCCAGATCGCGGACGATAAAATCAACAGGCAACCCATCCTTTAAGGTCACAAGGGTATTCTGCAAATGAGCTTCAAAATGAATGCCTTTCTCTCCCGCCGCCCGTACAATCGGCAACAGAGAACATTTGAGATATCGATTCAGCCATTGCTCCGCTATATCACGTCCACCACCCAGCATCGTCATCAACCTGGAACGCATCCCGGGAAGCGGTGCCTCAACCAGACTGGATAGTACATACGTATTCGCAGGGTCGAACTCAATTGGTCGATAAGCTATCGTAAACAGACTCGTTAACTCTTCATCTTCAAAAGCACATGTCGCTACGCCTGTCTCATACGCAATATGCGTGTTCGATTCAGCACCGAAGCAGTCATGCTGCCTGACGTACTTGGAGGCATCCAGTGTTCTGCGCATCTGCTCAGCACTATTGGTGCGAATCATGTTGGTGATCTGCATGTTCAGTGACAGCTTGATATTGCAGTTCCATGCGGGAACATACACCGTACGAACCGAAGAAGTTGGATAGACGGTTGGCCCCCTACTTCCGAGCAGAATTAATTTTTCATCTCGAAAATAGGACTGTATCTCGGTCAACCGTGATATGTATGCGTATTGCCATGGATGGACGGGCAGAAGCCCATACATTCCGCTCTTTTCTTTTAAAATAGGCTCCACATGGCTCTGCAGGAGGTCATGCAAATCCATTGCCGCCTCGTCATCCACCCATTCCTGCACGTAGACATCCTGCCTCACGGCGATATAACAGAGTTGAAATGATGTCCGTAACTCCGGACTGTACTTCTGTACATCCTGCTCGCTGAAGCCTTTGGAGTTCTTCGGAAACGGATGGAACGGATGACCATACAACAGTGACTGTTCAGATGTGCGATAGTCGTGGATGTCGAGACCGGCTGCTTGTTCGATATACAACGTAAGGTTGCCCACACTGTTATCTACCTTTTGTGCAAAATCTCTGGCATATGCCGCCTCGACACGATTCGTATTCTCACCCAATGGATGTACATTCTCCAGCTCAAGTGAACTCTTCATTTCCATCACACTTTTCTTCATTCCATGTTGAACCGAACTCGCTCCCTGTTCCCCATTCCCGCTTAGCTCAGATGTGATCCAACGCACCAGGTCGCCATAATGCACCGCTTCCCCGCCAGATTCCATGCTGAGGTATTCATGCTCCCCTATGGCAGAGTAATAAGACAAGCGTCCTGTCACCTTCACCCTACTGGCATGAAAAGCAACAGTGTACGACAGCGTATTTGGATTGATCCGAATATCGCTTTCCTTCTCTAGCGCAAGCTCACGGATGTAACAGTTCAACAGCAGCTTGCACGAATGTTCATGGGCCTGCTGCTCAGCCTCAGACCGGAGCTTGTTTTCCATCTCGAACAATGATGCCAACCTTCTTTCGGGTTATAAGTAAGACCAGGGGAAGTGTAAGCAGTATGGCGCAGCCAAGTCCGATACAGATCTCTTTGAGTGCTCCCCATTTTGCCATCTCCATGGACGTTCCTGCCCCGGCAAGCCATTGCCAACGCATATCGTAATACAGGGTCATGCCCATCACCGCAAACGAAGAAGCCAGCCGCTCAATCGTGGTTGATAACACCGACCCTTCGTGCATGTCTTCGTCCGGTAATGCTTGCAGACCAATCGCAGAGATACTCATGCCTGACAGACCAACGCCAATTCCACGGCATGCCATGAGCATCCCGATGATCCAGATCGATGCTCCCAGGGGCAGAACTGCAAACGACAAGATCGATATGGACACCAACAATGTGCCCCATGCGATAAAATGCATGGACCGACCACGATCCAGCAAGCTGCCGCCAATCCACATGAATAGACTTGTACTGATCGATAAGGGAATGAACAGTGCACCGGACAAAGCCGGTGACAGGTGGAAGACGTCCTGGAACAATAACGGCAAGGCAAAGATCACGCCAAACATGACACAATCCTGAATGGTCGAGATCAATACAGTCAGCGGAAAGACGGCATTACGCCGCAGCAACTGGTACCGGATCAGTGGTTCCTTGCGACCGTTCTCGGTCTGGACAAAACGAATGAGCAGCACCACACCGAGAGCAATCAGTATCCAAGGTACCCATACCGCCACGACAGGACTCGCATACAACTGTAATCCCAGACTAAGGGCACCTACTGCGCAGATCAGCAGCATGACACTGGTTGGATGCCATCGTTTCCTACGGGCAGGGATATAGGTTTGAATGACTCGACCGCACCCGATCAACGAGAATATAGCCAGTGGCACATTAAGCCAGAACAGCATTTCAAGCCGTCCATACTGAATGATGAAGCCCCCCAGCGTTGGACCGGCAGCCGGAGCCAGCATTAGCAGCAAGCCCCAAGCACCGGTAATTCGTCCTCTTACCTCCGGTCCGTAGACATCAAACAGCAGCACAAGTGATAACGGAATCATCAGCCCTGCGGCAACCCCATGCATGAAACGGACCAGTAACAGTACCTCAATAGAGTGATAAAATAGGGCACCTGCCACCGAGAACAATCCGTATAAACTGATGCCCAGCATATACGTCTGCTTACGGCCCAATCGATCCACAATCAGGGAAGCCAGCGGCATCGTTAACGTCATAGCCAGCATGTACAAGGCAATGATCCATCCGCCTGCTGTCGTAGAGATCTGATAATATTGCACAAAATAAGGCAGCAGCAGGTTAAATGCACTGTTGGTCAGCACCAGCGAAAAAGCACCGATCAGAATCGCGAGTAATACTGCATGCCTTTTCATCAGGGATAGATTCAACATGCAGCCGTTGCTAAGGCAATCGCTTCAGCTACCGATTTCTCAAAGATCGCAAGGATTGCGCCCGTTTCTTGCTCCGTAATATTCAGCGGCGGCAGAAAACGAACAACAGCTGAATGACGCCCGCCCAGTTCCACAATTAATCCATTCTTGAAACATTCACGCTGAATAGACTCAGCAAGTGCACCATTAGGCAGATAATGTCCCAGACGATCCTTGCGTCCTGCCGGATTAACCACCTCAACACCAATCATCAGCCCTCTGCCACGCACATCACCAATCTCTGCATATCGCTCTTTCAATGCATTCAGTTGATTCATGAACTGCTCACTGCGCAGATGTACGTTGTGTAGAACATCCTGTTCCCGAATATAACGAAGTGTCGCAAGTCCCGCTGCCATGGCCAGCTGATTGCCACGGAATGTGCCTGTGTGCGCTCCAGGCTGCCATTGGTCCAGCTCTTCCCGGTAGATGACAACAGACATGGGCAGACTTCCGCCAACTGCTTTGGAGCAGATGATTACATCAGGTACAATTCCGGCATGTTCAAACGAAAACATTCGCCCTGTCCGTCCGATGCCTGTCTGCACTTCGTCAATAATAAGCGGAATGCTTCGCTCTGCTGTGATTCGTCGCAGCTCCTTCAACCATTCAATGTCTGCCGGAATTGCCCCACCTTCTCCCTGTACCGTCTCCACAATGACCCCACACGGTGCCGCAATCCCACTCTCGCAATCATCAAGCAAGTTCTCGATATACTGTGAACTTAACCGGGCCGTCATGCCCTCACCAACACCAAATGGGCAGCGGTATTCATAAGGAAACGGAAGGAAATGAACATCCGGCAGCAGGCTTTGCAGATGTTGTTTCTTGCTCAGGTTGCCACTCATCGACATCGTCGCTTGTGTTGAACCGTGATAACCTCCCTGAAAGGCAAGAATAGACTTGCCACCTGTAGCATGTTTGACCAGCTTAATGGCTGCTTCTACTGCATCCGCTCCGGTTGGACCACAGAACTGGATTTTGGCTTTGTCTCGCATCTCTGCCGGAAGAATGGAGAATAGTTCTTGCATATATGAAAGCTTCAGCGGCGTTGCCAAATCCAGTGTATGAAGCGGAATCTGCTGATCCAGAACATCGCGAATGGCGTTGACCACCGTGTCATGGTTATGCCCCAGCGCCAATGTTCCTGCACCAGCCAGGCAGTCGTAGAATACGCGGCCTTCCGTATCGGTAATCTTCACCCCATGGGCCTTGTTAATGACAAGTGGGAAATGTCTGGGGTACGATCTTGCATTGGATTCCTTCTCATTTTGCATCTTCAGATATTCCGTCTGCACCTCTACTGACATAGCCCTCAAACGCTCCTTATAATCGATTCAGGCTGAACCTGCTGCCTGTGTTTCTTGTTCTGCATTTTGCATAAGACATAGTATTGGTTCAAAATCATGGTTAGTTCCGAATTATAAATAAGGGTATCCGTCATCTGTTATCCGTTATTTATTGTCATCTATGCGTTGTTATAAGTTATATCACTTATATTCACGTTGTTCCTGACACAAGTATTCCAGGTATAACCGAACCACATCACGAGTTGTCCCACCATGGGGAAAGACGTGGTGTGTCAGATCTGGCAAGGCGTTCACTTCCAGGATGCCTCCCTGATCTCTGGAGATCGGGGTGCGGATATCACGACAACGAACATCGACTCCTGCTACATCGATCTGAAGAGTCTTTGCCGCCTGAATGATCATTCGGGCATTTTCGGGATGAATGATTTCGGTACAATCCTTGTAGAATTCACTGATTTTTCCGGCGGCAGAATTGCGGAGATCATATAACTCGACTTCTTTACCAGCGGCAGGTACTTCATCCAGTGTTGTCCCTTGTGCACGTAATACCTCTAACAGACGTTCAGCTTCTGCATTAATCTTGGGAAACGCTTCATACTCGCCAATGGGTGTCATCTCGATTCGTTCCTGATTCAACTGCTCAATTAACGCCCGAACGGTTGAAATTCCGTCTCCCTCGACATAGACAGGCCGATACTCATTCACAGCCGCCACTTCACCGTTGATGATCAGCACTCTGTAATCGATTCCGGTCACATATTGCTGTAACATAATGCTGCTGCCGTGGGCACTCGCAAGACGAATGGCTGCCTCCAGTTCTTCTACTGTACGCACATCCAGCGTCACGCCCATGCTGCTGCTCGCATCCAGCGGCTTCACCACAATGGAGCCGTATCTATTCAGAAAAGCTACTGCTTCACTCCCCATCTCCGGGATCACGATAAATGACGGTACAGGCATGCCCTGTTCATGCAGCAACATATTACATGCCTGCTTGTTCTTCGCAAGCAGTCCAGCGATTAACGGCAGACGATGAGATCTGGTTTTGTTAATGATGATCTCTTTGTCCCGTACAGATAGCTTCAGAAAATCTTCGCATCCCTGAAGAAGTGGCTCACAGGAGATGCCCATTTCTCTCGCTTTGTTTATAATGAGTCGGTTTTGCAGATTATGAATCCCTTTCGGAAACACTGAAAATCCTCCTCGATCGAATGAAAGTACTCGCTCCTATATAAGTTGAAATAAAGATTATTTACGCTGACACTACACTGACAGAACAACCTTCCAATCACTGTTATCCCCAGATTTTTTGATTCCCTTTTCTCAAGGGAAAAATCCGGGGATAAAGGCGCAGCTTATGCTTCCGATGCAGCTTTCTTGCAGAAAGCTTTTAGCTTCGCTTTTTCAGGTTTTTTCTGTCCTCTCCGTTGCATGTAAATGATTAATTCAACTTATATTGCTCATACGTTCATCATTTTTTTGTAATTATAAATTGATAATGATTATCAATATCATATAAAATCTATTTTATGGCAATTCGAGTTATATTGTCAATAATAAACTTTTAAGGAAAAATAAGATTGAATTTAATGTAGGTTTGAGTCGATGCAGGTATGCTTTTATCGAATAATAGGCATAACAAACCGGGCAAGCCTGAGACATGGTTTTACCAACGGTTTGCCTAATTTGTCATCTGTATGATCATACAATGGAGTTGATTTGGAGTTTTGAATAACTATCGAACGAATCAAAAGCGGACTTTTTGATCCTCAAGCCAGCTGGGTGTACCGCTGTTCTCCATTCAGCTTCCTTCCCCTTCCGTGCGGGATACAGGTTGGTGTGCCAAAGAGTGGATCAACTGCAATCTCACACTCCATCTGGAAGACTTTACGGACCATGTCCTGTGTAACAATATCTTCCGGTTTACCTTCCGCGTAGATGGACTTGTTGTGAACAGCCACAATGTGATGCGCATAACGACATGCCAGATTCAGATCATGAAGTACCATGACAATCGTGCGTCCTTCCCGTTCGTTCAACTCAAACAGCAGATCAAGGATATCAATCTGATGTGTCATATCCAGATAGGTTGTAGGTTCATCCAACAGCAGCGTTTCGGTGCCCTGCGCAAGTGTCATGGCAATCCAGGCACGCTGACGCTGTCCACCGGACAGTGCATCCACAGGCCGATCCGCTAGGTCAGTCAGATGTGTGGATTCCAGTGCCAGCTTGACCATGCGCTCATCCTCTCGTGACCATTGCTTCAACCACGTTTGATGTGGATAACGTCCTTGCTTAACCAGTTGGTTCACCGTCAGGCCCTCAGGAGCAGTCGGACCCTGTGGCAGGATGGACATGCGTCTTGAAATTTCCTTGGTCGGCAACTTTGCAATCTCTTCTCCATCCAGCAGCACCGAACCGGAGCTGGATTTCAGCAACCGGGCCATCGTACGCAGCAGCGTAGATTTGCCACAGCCGTTGCTGCCAATCAGGACAGTAATCTGTCCCTTGGGAATGGTCAGGTTCAAATTTTCAATAATGGGATCTGCTCCATAGGAGATCGTAAGCTCCTTGGCTTCCAGAATACTCACAGCTCTCTCCTCCTCAAAACTGATTTCGATTCTTGAACAACAAATACAGGAAAAATGGTGCGCCTACGCCTGCGGTGAATACCCCTGCGGGAACATCAAGCGGTAGAAAGGCTGTACGAGCAATCAGATCTGCCGCAAATACAAGCAGAGCACCAACCAGTCCGGACACGATCAGCATACTGCCAAACATCCGGCCGACCAGCTTCCGGGCAATGTGTGGAGCGATTAGGCCAACAAACCCAACGGTTCCGGCAACCGCAACGGCAATTCCCGCCAGCAATACACTGCATAACAACAACGCTGAACGATGCCGCTGCACAGTTACCCCTAGCCCTGTGGCCAGATCATCCCCGAACTCCTGTGCATTCAGGCTGCGGGCGAACCAGATCGCCAGCGGTACAACAATCACGATAACCGGCAAAATCGTTCGGACATCGGTCCACGATGCTCCGTATATACTTCCTGTCAGCCAGATGTATGCTTGACTTGCCGTGTAGAACGGACTCAGGATCAGCATAAAGGTCGTTCCAGCTCCGGTAATGGCTGACACTCCAATTCCAATAAGCACCAGCCGGATCGGACTGACTCCCTTTTTCCAGGCAAGCACGTAGATGATTAATGCCGTCACAATTGCGCCAGCGATGGCGAACAGTGGTAACAACTTGATGCTCATCGCTCCGCCCAGCAATGTAACAAAACCTACAGCCGCAACGGCCGCGCCGCCGGTGATTCCGATGACATCCGGTGAGGCAAGTGGGTTACGGATAATACCTTGCAAGAGCGCACCTGACATACCGAGGGCTGCACCCACGAGCAGAGATAATAACACTCGTGGCAGTCTTAAGGTCAGCACGACGAAGTCATGCTCCCCTGCATTCAGACCAAATATCGTTCTGAGCACATCCAGCGGAGAAATAAAGTCACTGCCTACACTGGTACCGACCACTCCTGCCACCAGGAATAAGAGGATACACATGCCGATGACAACCAATGATTTTCGTTCCATTTGCACCGAGACGGTGTCTTTTTTGTTGCGAAAAGTCCACATCTTCCTCATATCTTCGTCACCCCCTTGCGGGCTATGTACACGAAGAAGGGTCCGCCAATCAATGCAGTCATGACACCAAGTGGAACTTCCTGCGGCATGATCACCAGCCGTGCGACCACATCCGCGGACAGCAACAGAATCGCTCCCCCTGCAATAGAGTAAGGAACGAGCCAGCGGTAATCATTGCCCACCAGCGCACGCATGATATGCGGGACAACCAGACCGACAAGACCGATCGAACCGGCTACAGCAACCGACCCACCCGCCAGCAACACAGTAACAACACCCATGAGCACCTTGACCAGAAGTACATTCTGCCCCATGCCTTTGGCGATATCGTCACCCGTCAGCAGCAGATTGATGGCTCTGCCCATGAACAGAGCGACAATAGCTGCGGCTGTCATGTACGGCAGAACAGGATATAACATATCCAGCGTCCGACCACTTACTGAACCGGCAAGCCAGAAGAGTACATCCTGCAATCCGGTTCCATCCAGCACCAGAATGGCCTGTGTGAAAGAGGCAAACAATGCTGAGATGGCCGTCCCCGCCAGTACAATTTTGATCGGTGTCAGGCCATCACGACCGAGGGAACCTAGCCCATATACAATTGCCGCGGCAACGGCCGCCCCTGCAAAACCAAACCACATCATGGTGGTTAGCGAGGATACGGACAATACCACAATGGCAACAACAATAAAAAAGATCGCACCGGAATTAATTCCGAACACACTTGGTGATGCCAGCGGGTTACGTGTCAATGCCTGCATTAGTCCACCCGCCACGGCCAAACTTGCACCAACGACAGCAGCGATAATTGTACGTGGCAGCCGCTCCGTCAGGAGCACCACATGTTCCACAGAACTCTCGTCATAGAATTGCAGTGCATCCCATGCCATCTGAAACGTGATATGGGTACGTCCCAGAATCATACTGGCTAGGCAAGCAAGTAGAAGTAATATGAATAAACCAACCAGTCCATAGATCTTGGCGCTTGCCTTTGTAAAAAGGGGAAACATACTCTCACTCTTTCATCTGTAAAATGACAAAAGACCTGCCTGCCCATACACTTCGTTAACGAATGTCCTGGTGCATGGCAGGTCCTGCTCCTGTTAGTTAGTTCAGGTTGAACTGCTTATATAGATCGTCCAGCATCATGTTGGCCGATGTGTATCCACCTGCCATGTTCCAGGCCACTTCATCGACCTGAACCAGTTGGTTATTCTTGACTGCATCAAGATTCTTCCACAGAGGACTGCTGGTCCAATCATCATAATTTTTCTGAATGGCATCGGTTTCGGTGCCTGAGTTAAAGTTAAAGATCATGTCTGCATTCATATCCGGAATGTTCTCTTTGGAAGTCAATTCTACTCCCCATGTATCTGCATCATGTCCAGCAGGTCTGGTGAATCCAAGCTCGTTCAGAATTTTACCTGCATAACCCATGTAGAAAATACGAACCTGATCGGCCCTAAAGTTCGTAATGGTTGCTTCAATCGGCAGACGGTCACCCATTTTCTCTTTGAAATCGGCTACACGGCCATCCCAATCAGACAACAGTTTATCCGATTGCTCGACCATATTCATCGCTTCACCCGCTATTTTCACCGTCTCTTTCCAGTCAAACAGGGTCTCCGTCACTACCGTTGGTGCGATCTGTGATAGTTGCTCATAGATTTCTTCATGTCTGATCTTCGTAGCAATAATCAAGTCCGGTTTCAACTTGTTGATCTCTTCCAGATTGGGCTGCGATTCCTGTCCTACTTGTGGAACTCCGTCCAGATCTGCTCTCAGATATTCATATACCGGCTGCTGAACCCATGATTCCACCACGCCTGTCGGTTTCACGCCAAGTGCAACAACGACATCATTTGCACCCTGGAACAGTGTCACAATCTTTTGCGGGGTTCCCTTGATTGTGGTTTCGCCCATGGCATGCTTGATCACTCGGGTCTGATCTTCAGTCCCACTGGCGGTTGTATCACTTTCAATATTGCTCTCATTGCTGCTTGCAGCTTGGCTGGACGTATTCGTTGTCCCGGCACTTCCACCCGAAGCACAACCAGCAAGTAGTGAAATCATCAGAATAAGTGCTGCATAAATGTATAGCTTTTTCTTTACTTTATACATGTAACCCGTCTCCCCTTTTTCTTCTAAATGATATTGAATCTCATTATCAATTGTATTGTAATGGAGTTGGAATCATTATACAAGCATTTATTTGGAAAAACTCCTCACTCTATCTCGAACTCTATTACTTCTTAAAACAACAATAAATAAAGACATTTTAGCTATACCTATATAATATATATCGATATCATTTGTTCCACACAAACCATATATGTAATTTTTTTCTTACCTGCTAAATATAAAAATCTCTCTTCTTACTTTTAACTTCATCTAATACATGTCCTTTTAGCTGGTGGATCATTATTCAATCATATGCATTCAATCAAGGGTTTTACTGTAAAACAATTCCTGTAATTTCTTGTCGCACTATGTTAGATTATCCATTGGAATAAAATCACATCTATAGATAGGGGAAATTAGCACGTGAAGAAATCTTGGGTACTATCATTCATTATGAGTTTTGTTTTGCTCGGCGGGGTATTCGCACCTGCAGGGTCATATGTCGCTGCTGCGGATGACTCAACCGCTACATATTCAGAAGACGAATACTATGAAATTGACACCTCAGAAGAAGAACCAGAACTTACAGCCGAAGAAGAAGACTTCTTGAACTATCTGAATCTATTGGATACGGCATCGGTATATGAGGAGAAAGCCTTCAATGCTTTGGGAGGTGGATTTTACATTACATCCTCCAATCGCAAGTCCGTGTTCCTGAAACTGACCAACACAGCGATTCCTAACTACACCAAATATGTATCCAAGCTGAAGCTGATTAAACCGCAAAATGCGGAATTGCAAAAAATCCATGCCAACCTGATCAAAGGTAGCTATACACAGCTGGAAGGATTCCAACTCGCTAAAAAAGCGGTCTCCAAAACAACGGTAAACAGCGCTGTCCTGAAACAAGCCAATGCCAAAATTGATGCGGGCAAGAAAAATATCGAGAAGTTTCACAAAGAACTGTCTGCTTATGCCAATAAACTTGGATATGATTTTTAAATACAATTTGAAATTTCAGGAAAAAAAGTGTTTTCTTTTGCTGAGTTAGTTCGTATAATAGCACTATAATCAAAAGGCTATGCTGCCGAAAGGTACAACCTCGTGAACAATTGAGGTTGTGCCTTTTTTGCGTTTAATGGCCGCTTTTATTTGAAATTCATCATCTGACGAGGAGTGATTTACATGATTCTTGAAGCCGTTTACCACCGCCCCAAACTCAATTGGTCTTATGCCTATGACCGCTCGACCATGCACCTGCGACTTCGGTCCAAACGCGGGGACCTGGATGCGGTGATTGCCATTACCGGAGACAAATATGCCTGGGATCGGACGATCACGCACATCCCCATGCACATCTTTGCCCGGGATGAAATGTTCGATTATTGGGAAGCCGAGACTTCACCTCCCTATCGCAGATTACGGTATGGTTTCCAATTGATTCAGGGAGAGGAATCGGTGTGGATGACGGAGCGCGGATTCGAGCAGGCACTGCCTGATCATCCACTTGAATTCTTTGATTTTCCATTTATGAATCCGGTCGACATTTTTGAACCGCCTGCTTGGGTTAAGGACGCTGTATTTTATCAGATTTTCCCTGAACGTTATGCCAACGGCGATCCCTCCATCAGTCCCAACAATGCAGAGCCCTGGGGAGGGGAACCCACACCGGTGAACTTCTTCGGCGGTGATCTCCAAGGTGTGCTTGATCATCTGGATCATATAAGCCAGCTTGGCATCAATGCCATCTATTTCTGTCCGCTGTTCGAGGCCACGACGAATCACAAATACAATACAGGCGATTATATGAAAGTTGATCCTCACTTTGGAACCAATGAACAGTTCAAGGCTTTCGTGGACGCCTGTCATCAGCGCGGCATACGTGTCGTTCTGGATGCCGTGTTCAATCATTCCGGCAGAGAGTTCCCTCCTTTTGTCGATGTCATGAAGAATGGAGCCTCTTCCCCTTACGCAGACTGGTTCTATATCAAGGACTGGCCGCCGCGTGTGGAGGATGGCATACCGACTTATGACACTTTTGCCTTTGAACCGCTTATGCCGAAGTTGAATACGGAACACCCTGAAGTGAAGGCATACCTGCTGGAGGTAGGACGTTTCTGGGTTGAGGAGATGGACATTGACGGCTGGAGGCTCGATGTAGCCAACGAGGTAGATCATCAGTTCTGGCGCGAATTCCGTCAGACGGTAAAAGCCATCAAACCTGATGCTTATCTGCTCGGTGAGATCTGGCATGATTCGCTCATGTGGCTTCAGGGAGACCAGTTCGATGCCGTGATGAATTATCCGTTTACCAATTCGGTATTAGACTATACAGTACATGGCAAGCTCGATGGACTTGGCTTCGCGAATGAGATCGGCAAACTGCTCGCAGCTTATTCACAGCCTGTAACGGAAGCGGCCTTCAATCTGCTCGGAAGTCATGATACACCCAGACTGCTGTCCTTGTGTGATGGAGATGAGCGCAAGATGAAACTTGCCGTTACGTTGTTGCTTACGTATCCAGGTGTGCCATGTATCTATTATGGAGACGAAGTCGGTCTTGACGGGGGATATGATCCGGGTTGCCGCAAGTGTATGGAATGGGATGAGAGCAAACAGAACCGTGAACTTCTGGAATTCTTCACTCGTAGCATTGCCCTTCGCAAACAGCACCCGGCACTGCGCAGCACGGAACTGAAGATTGTATATGCAAAAGCCGGAGACCCTTGTCTTGCCATCGAACGATTGGATTCGAATTCGGGCGAGCGCATTCTTCTTGTGCTGAATGCGGGTGATGAGCCGTGTACCCTTGAACTTCCTCTGGCAGAACGTAACATCTGGCGGAATCTGTTCACGTCGAACACCATGCAAGCTCAGCAAAATAAACTGACCCTCGATCTGGAACCATACGGATTCTCCTTGCTGCAAATGGAGGCCAAGCAACCTGCGAAAGCCTGATATGAATACGGCTAACAAGGGAATATAACTCCAAAGAGGCTATCTCCTAGGTCATATTGACTCAGGGACAGCCTCTTCTGTTTCTTATACGTCTTATGCATCTTATACGTCATATCCTAACGAACCTATTCCCTCAATACGATGTTTGAGGATCGTTAGCGATAGCGATTGGCAGCGACCTAATTCCCAGCCGAGGCGAAGGATATCGAAGTCATCGGTTTTCGTATTTTCTTCATTCTTGAACTTACGAGTTCTTTCTGTGTAATTACGATTTTCTGCGGAATCTTGTATGAAGGCAGCTTGTCCCGACAATATTCCCAGATGGATCGCCGCAGATCGGTGAGAGTACATTCTGTAGCCAGTCGTACGGTTACCTTCACCCTCTGACCGGTGATGCCGCTCTGCTCTCCCGAAACTACGGCTGCTTCAATACAACTCATCTGCTCCAAAACACCCTCAACTTCGGCAGGATACACTTTCCGTCCACCTACGTTAATGATCTCGGAACGACGTCCCAGAATTCGAATGTACCCTTGCTCCAACACAGCTTCATCCCCTGTACGCAGCCACCCGTCCTCTGTAAAGGGGGATGGTGCATTCAGATATCCGATCATCGCGGTTTCCGTATGAATCTGCAATTCTCCTTCCACGACCCGGCACTTGACCCCTTCATCTTGAATGGAGAATAGCAATGAGCCCGGCTCTTTGGAGCGCGTTGGCAGAATGCCAAGTTCAGACATGCCATAGGCTTGTATCGTCCTTAGTTGTGGAAACTTCCGGTTCCAGGCTGTCAGAACAGCTTCTGGCATTACTTCCGATCCGTACGACACCACTTCGAGACTGGACAGATCGTACCACTCATCATTTCTGCCCAGTAGCAACAGATTCATGAATGTTGGCGAGACTGGCAGGGCCTGAACACGAAACTTCTCAATCGTCCGGCACACTTCTTCAGGAGATCGATCCGCAATGATACACAGACAGCCCCCACTGGACAGGGTCTGCAGCATGGTATTCACACCGCCGATATGATCAAACATCATGAATGGAATCGTTCGCAAGGGCCGAACCTGTCGCCGAAAACCATGTAATAGCCGGTCTGCACGATGAACAGTCGCCTTGCTTACTCCGGTTGACCCAGATGAAAAGAGTATCAGTCCCCCAACGTTTTCCTGTTCAAGTGACGATAACAACAAAGGAACCTCTCCAGAGGAGTCACACGTTTGACGAATGCACAACTTGCCTTCTTCAATGCCCAAACGCCATTTCACCTGTGCCAGCAAGATGTATTCCTGTCGTTTGACTTCAACCAGATGCCGATCCATCGGAAGCACGATACAACCTTGTCCGAGCAAAGCAATCAATGCTGCTGCGGCATAAGGGGAATAGTCTTCCTCCAGCGTGACGAGTTGCCCCGTCAGCCCTTCTGCTGTAATCCACTTACTCATGATGCCAATCTGTTCCAGTAACCAACGGTAGCTGTACTCCCGATCCTTCCAGATCAGTGCAGGCTGCTCTCCCTGTTCTGCGAATCGCTCAAGCAAGAATTGGTTCACCATTCTGCATCCTCCTCACGGGCAGGCGCCCATTGCTGTGCGAGATAATCAACCAGGGAACCTACGGTCTGATAGGGGCTTTCCGGCATGGAAGCAGCAGCTATCTCCGACAGAGCAGCTCCCACTCCCGTACCCCATCGATCTTCGATTCCCTGCTCTACCACTGCAAGCAATGACACGAGTTCCAGCGAATCCAGTTGCCCACTTCGTCCGTACAGTGGAGCGTTACCACCCTCACCAAGTGGAATATTTGTATTATGGTACGCGTTTAACTCCCGGCAACTATCCAATACGATACGGAGCAAATCCTCCCTGTGTTCTTGTCCAATCATCGACACAGTCTGACGTGGGAAGCAATCTGCCTGAGGTATGGACTGCCGAAGTGACTCATACCAGTGCCATTCATCGGTGACCAACATTTTAATTACACCTGTTAACTGTACTTTCCACTGCTCACGCTGCTTTATCCGACTGACCTGAAGCATGCTGTATGCCTTCTCCCACCGTGCAATGATGTCGCTGAATTCTCTCGTATATTGATCAAGTGGAGAACCGAACCATAAGGCAGACTCCTGAAGAAAATCTCGAAGAAAATAGCGACTCCATCGCATATCAAACAGCAGACCGGATACCAGCATCTCATTGAATTGATCCCCTCCATTCGCCCCATGCAATGCATCTAAGAGCTGCAGAGACACCGCATGTCCAAAATAATAATTCCGCTCTCCCTGTGTAATCGTCCGGCCCGTCAGAAATTCTTCAATCTGCGTTGTTAACGCCTGAGTTAACATATCGCGATAACCCGCTGAATCAAGCTTCACAGTCGCCCGGACGTCCATGGTGCCAAACGTTCGGAGTTTTTCTTTGCGCTTCGCCTGAGCAAGCTCGGGTATGCTTCGGTTTCCTTTCCAGAAATCATGAAAGGCCCTTTGAGCAACCTTCCCCTTGTACTTGGAGGGCACGGGATCATAGACGTGAACATGCTCATCTTCCAGACCGTATACGGCAATCCAATGGTCTACCAGATGAAGTCGGGAACCTTGCTTCACGTGTTTGCGAATGTACTCGGGATTCTGATAATCCTCACAGTAAGGCAGATGATAACTGGTTCCTGTAGCCAAAAAAAGTCCGCCTTCACCGATATGCTGCCTGATCTGCGCCTTGCCTTCCTCGAAGCTGTCCAGCTCCCGCTGACCATACATCTCCCAGATCGGCTCTACATAATCCAGTTTGTGAAAGTAAGGCTTAACCAGTCCGTTGTCTCCGCACGAAGGGAGGCAGTACAATCGACTTGCGGCCAACAGTGCCAGACTTGTGATGGAACCTTGTCGATGGAGAACTTCATGAATCAGAGGGAAATTGCAGGGATAATAATAGGGAATGTCCAGCACTGGAGCGAATGAAGGAATGATCATTTTGGGCCTCCTGTTCCCGTTTTGGCAGACATCCTGCCCCAGGATTGGATTAGGTAATGCACAGTCATATCTTCTCTCGCTCGAAATACCCGATTGGCAATAGGTTTGCCATCCACATCGGTCTCGAAACGACGGAAACCACGTGTAAATCGGAAGGAGAACCCACTATCACGCGGGACTCGGTAACAACCTTCATATCGACCTTTACCGGAACGGACAAGCTTCATGCCCATGCCGCCATATATCGTTTCCTCCGAATCTTCGTCGGGAGCTACCTCTGCATAAATGCAAACCTCTACGTGCGTAGACAATTCAGGAACAACAGTGTAGATGCGTGTAGTAGACAGTTCTCCCACAGTCAGCGTGACGGATGCACTTCCAATACCAACAGGCACCAGCTCTCCGCTCGAACGAACCTGGATTACCTCCGGGTCACTTGAAGTATAATTGCCATGCAGCAGACTCTGAACCAATCCGTTCTCGTAGTGCATTTGTGCATTGATACACACGCTCATTCCACCCCGTAGTCCGATGACATCCCTTCCAAGCAGTTTGAGCGAAGAGGGCTTACCCACGTGGCCGAACATGTATAGTAACGGGAGATGAACGCGTGCTCCCCAGTCACCTTCCTGATGACAGGCACCCGGCTGTTGCAGAAATGCCAATTCCTCACCCGATCTGACACCACGTTCAAGTAATTGATGAGCTACCCTTCTGACCTGGGAAGGCAGAAACAGACCTTCCGTATCTCCAATATCCATCCACATTCGAACATCGGGTACCTCTTCTGGCAAGCGATACATGTTTTCTTCCAACAGTCCACTTTCCGATGTTTCGTCCAGCTGCACATCCACATAGAATGGTGACATCATGATCAATTTTCCGAAAACATCCGGATGTCGCATCCCCATGTGCAATGTACAAAGTGCCGCGGCAGATGAACCCAACAATCCGGTATTCTTCTTGTCCGGCAACGTCCGATAACGATGATCAATGATCGGTTTGAGCTCATGAATGATGAAATGCTCATAGTCGATGCCTGAGCAACCCACACTCACGGCCTCTCTCTCCGGAGCGATGAAGTGATAGAATTCGTTGTGCGTGACTGGACGGACATGCGTAATGCCGACAATAATCAATGATTCAATCTGCCCGGAAGAAATTAGACCGTCTGCTGCTTGATCCATATTCCATGTTTCATTGCCTGGCCCGGATGGACCAAAAGCCCGCTGCCCCGCATGTACGTACAGAACCGGATAATGGCGAGCTGTCTGCTCATGATAACCGGGCGGGAGGTACACATAAATGTTGCGGATATTGCCCAGCCGTGACGCCTGAATGCCTTCCAAACATTCAATGACAGAATGGGTACTCAACGATCATCAACCGCCTCTCTTCTCCCGATTCGACTGCATCATACAAATAACCCCGCCTCAGAAGAGACGGGGTTGTCCCAGAACACATGGAAGTGTCCCGGGATACATAGCCCTTATATTGTGAATCTGCGAATAGTTTAAATCCCCGGACATGCTTTTGTAAACATAAAAATAGAAAATAAATGCACCCAAAAAAGTTATTGACATAAGATCCAATATTTCTTACGATAACATTGTGATCATAACTCGAGGGCCATGCTTTTAAACCTGAGCGGTTTAGGACAACCCCGGTAACTCCCGAAGGAGATGCCGGGGTTGTTGGCGTGTCAAAAGGAGGGAAGTCTCAATCCACTGCGTATCATTCCATTGTATTGAAAGCGCTATTATTCAAGAGCCAGGTTGGTTGTTTATCTAAACTACTACATTCACGAGAAGGGTGGATTACTATGTTTCAAATGGCCAAACGCGTACTCCTCAGCACAACACTGACACTCAGTTTACTTGCAGGGGGTGCACTTCCCTATCTGCCTGCTTCCGCGATCCATGCCGATGCGGATACCGCGGTTACCAACAAGCAGAACTTTAGTACAGACGTCATCTATCAGATCTTTACGGACCGCTTCCTGGACGGCAATCCTTCCAACAATCCTACCGGAGCTGCCTACGATGCCACTTGTAGCAACCTGAAGTTGTATTGCGGCGGCGACTGGCAGGGTCTGATCGACAAAATCAACGATAACTATTTCAGCGATCTGGGCGTTACGGCATTGTGGATCTCCCAACCGGTTGAGAATATCTTCGCCACGATCACCTATGGCGGTGTGATCAACACGGCGTATCATGGCTACTGGGCACGTGATTTCAAGAAAACCAATCCTTACTTCGGAACCATGGCTGATTTTCAAAATCTGATTTCCACTGCTCATGCGAAAGGCATCAAGATCGTCATTGACTTTGCCCCAAACCATACGTCTCCTGCCATGGAAACCGACACATCCTTTGCGGAGAATGGCAAGTTGTACGATAATGGTAATCTGGTTGGTGGCTACACGAATGATACGAATGGCTACTTCCATCACAACGGCGGCTCCGATTTTTCCTCCCTGGAGAATGGTATCTACAAAAACCTCTATGACCTGGCTGACCTGAATCACAATAACAGTACCATTGATCAATATTTCAAAGATGCAATCAAGCTATGGCTTGATATGGGTGTGGACGGTATTCGTGTTGATGCGGTGAAACATATGCCTCTTGGCTGGCAAAAGAGCTGGATGTCCTCCATCTATGCACATAAACCTGTATTCACCTTTGGTGAATGGTTCCTGGGATCTGCTGCATCGGATGCGGATAACACGGAATTTGCTAATGAATCCGGGATGAGCCTACTCGATTTCCGCTTTAACTCTGCCGTACGTGACGTCTTCCGGGATAACACGTCCAACATGTATGCTCTGGATTCGATGATTACAGGCACAGCCGCAGATTACAACCAGGTGAATGACCAAGTCACTTTCATCGACAACCATGATATGGATCGGTTCAAAACAAGTGCCGTCAACAACCGACGTCTTGAACAAGCGCTAGCTTTCACGCTGACTTCACGCGGCGTACCTGCCATCTATTATGGTACCGAGCAGTATCTGACTGGAAACGGTGACCCGGACAATCGGGCCAAAATGCCTTCCTTCTCCAAAACAACCACTGCTTTTAACGTGATCAGCAAGCTGGCCCCTCTGCGCAAATCCAATCCAGCAATCGCCTATGGTTCCACTCAGCAACGCTGGATCAATAATGATGTGTACGTCTATGAACGCAAATTTGGCAAAAGTGTAGCTGTTGTTGCGGTGAACCGTAATCTCTCCACACCAGCGAGCATTGCGAATCTAAGCACTTCACTGCCAACTGGCTCATACACAGATGTGCTTGGCGGTGTCCTGAACGGCAATAACATCACTTCCAGTAACGGTAATATCTCATCCTTCACACTGGCTGCCGGAGCAACAGCAGTATGGCAATATACAACGAGCGAAACAACACCAACGATCGGACATGTAGGTCCGGTGATGGGTAAACCGGGTAATGTCGTTACCATTAGCGGACGTGGATTTGGCTCCACCAAAGGTACCGTATACTTCGGTACAGCAGCCGTTACCGGTGCTGCGATCACCTCATGGGAAGATACACAGATCAAAGTAACAATCCCAGCTGTTGCCGCAGGCAATTATGCTGTAAAAGTAGCTGCGAATGGCGTCAACAGTAATGCGTATAACAACTTCACCATCCTTACGGGTGATCAGGTCACAGTACGATTCGTCATTAACAATGCTTCCACCACCCTGGGTCAGAACATCTATCTGACAGGTAACGTGGCTGAACTGGGGAACTGGAGTACGGGCACAACAGCTATTGGCCCTGCTTTCAATCAGGTTATCCATGCCTACCCAACCTGGTACTATGATGTGAGCGTGCCAGCCGGGAAACAACTGGAGTTCAAATTCTTCAAGAAAAATGGAGCAACCATTACCTGGGAAGGTGGTTCCAACCATACGTTTACCACACCAACCAGCGGTACAGCGACTGTAAATGTAAACTGGCAATAGAATATTCAGTCCACAAGGTAACCCGGAGCATACGCTAACGTAGCGTATGCTCCGGGTTTTGCTGTACCTTGCCAGGTTGCTTGGATTGCTTAATGTCATTGATAGGTTCGAATCGACTTCAATGCTGTGGCTGCCAGAATACCTGTCGCCAGCAGCAGTATGCCCACGCCTTGCAGTACGTAAGCTGCCCCCCACTGATCTGCCAATACGGAGACAACCGTCAATCCCAGGATAGGCGCTGTGCTGGTGATTGTTCCAACCACGCCATAAACCCTTCCTTGTAGCTCGTCCGGAACGGCTGTCCTCAGCATAATCTGGGTGAGCATCGTACAGCAGGCAAACATCGCACCTCCGCCCACGATTAACGGTAATGCCATGATTGGCGAGGATACATTCGCCAAAAAAATATAGAGTGGCCCTAATACAATCAGACCGATAAATACCCATCTCCCTCTTCGCTTCAATCGTTTCCCCGAAGCAATTAGCAGTGCAGAGCCAATCATATAACCAAGTGGAATACAGGTCTCAATCAAACCAAACTGTACCGGATTCGCCTCCCATACCTTGACCGCCATCACTTGAACCAGCATCATGGCCGACATGAAAAATAAGATCAGCACCGGATTAAGCAATACAATCGATCGAATCAGACGATTCCGATAGATGTAGCCAAACGAACTGCGCCATTCCTGAGCAAATGTGGTCTGCTGATTAACGGATCGCTGGACCTCTGGAAAATGCCCCGCCATCAGCACACAGACGGCGGACAACAGAAAGGTTGCCCCTGTAATTAATATGGCGACGAATCCGCCAAATGCAGCAACAGCAACTCCTGCCGCGGCTAGTCCGCTGATCCGGGCAAGATTATCCACCATGTGAATGGTTCCAGTCGCTTGTTGAATATGTTCTCTGCCAACCATGCTTGCTACAGAGGCATGGAATGCAGGTGCCTGAAACAGACTTGAAAACATGGACAGTGAGAGCAACAGCAGCACCACCGGGAACGGTGCATGCCAACCGAATAAGCTAATCGCAATCAGCACAGCCATCACACCGCGAAATACATCCGAGGCAAGCATCAGCTTTCTGCGATCCAATCGGTCTGCAACCGTACCCGCAACCGATCCAAATAAAAAGCTGACGGCCATATTGCAGATCTGTACTGCCGCCATGCTCTTTGCACTCCCTGTGGTCTGTAACACCCACAGACTGATTGCAATCCCATTGAAGCAATCTCCAAAGACCGAGATGCCATAGCCGTACAATATCCTCCGAAAGGTAACATTACGCCAAAGAGTTGGCGGAGCCTTGGCACTCTGCAATGCAGCTTGTCCTGCTTGATATCCCATAACCTCGGGCTCACTGGACGGATTTATGCCCATACATCACGTTCCTCCCTAATCATGATTCGAGCCCATATAGAACCAGGCACTTCCGCAGCTCTGTCAGTCGACAAAGACATATATTACGGAAGTGCCTGGTTGGAATGTGCCGCAAGTAATGCGGCTGCCTATGTTGTTATGGCACAGGATTAACCTTTGGAAGCTCCTGCTGTCAGACCTTGAACAAGGAATCGTTGCAGGAAAACAAACAACAGTGTAATTGGAATGGCGATCAGAACTGCACCCGCGGCAAACATTGTAAAGTTACTGTCCTGATACCGGTTGACCAGATCCCACATGCCCACCGCAAGCGTCCAGTTCTCCTTCGTCCGCAGCACCAGCCGGGCAAAGATAAAGTCCATCCATGCACCGGTAAAGCTGGTCAATGCCACATAGGTCAGCATCGGCTTGGATAAGGGCAGGATGATGCTGGTGAATACCCGCAGGTGACTCGCACCATCCATGCGCGCAGCTTCATCCAGACTGCGCGGGATGGTGTCAAAGAAACCTTTGACGATAAAGCCGCCCAGTACCGCTCCTGAAGAATAGACCAGGATGAGCGCAGCATGGGTATCGAGCAATTTAACTTGCAGCAAAATGATATAAATTGCAATCATGCTCATGAAGCTTGGAAACATGCCAAGGATCAGCATGGTGGAGAGAATCGTTTTACGTCCACGGAACCGGAATCTGGACAGGGCATACATTCCAAGTGTCACCATCAACGTGGAGAAGATCATTGTGAAAAAGGCAATTTTCAATGTATTCATATACCATCTGCCGTACATAAAGGACGGGTTATTGAACAGTTCGCCGTAATGGGTAAGCGTGAAAGCTTCGGGCCATAACCGCTCACTGAACAATGCCGCACCGGGTCTCAGGGAAGAGAGAAAGATCCAGAGTACCGGATAGATGGAGACAACAGCGATGATCACCAACAACACATAACTCAGGGCCAAACGCAGCGGATTATTACGTGTCTTCATTGAATCATGTCCTCCTCCTTGAATGATTTGGAGCGGCGGAAGTTCCAGATGGAGAATGAAGCGATGATGAGGAAGATAATAATCCCTACCGCTGAAGCCATGTTGAACTTGTTATTGTCGAGCGTGAGCTTGTAGAGCCAGGTGACCAACAGGTCCGTCGCCCCTGCGTACTGATAGTCTCCCCGCAGCGGATTCCCGTTGGTCAGCAGGAAGATGACATTGAAGTTGTTGAAGTTTCCGGCAAACTGCATGATAAGTACCGGAGTTGTGGCAAACAGAATGAACGGCATCGTAATGATCCGGAATTTCTGAAATGCGGATGCTCCATCCACTTCGGCAGCCTCGTAGAGATCACGAGGGATGGCTGTTAATACACCCAGAATAAGCACCATACTTACGGGAATACCGATCCACATGTTGACGACAATGACGGTGACCTTAGCCCAGAACGGATCTGTGAGCCAAGGTAATCCTTCCAACCCAAACGCTCTCATGTACGTATTGATCGGACCAAACTGCCCATTAAATAGATTACGCATGAGCAGTAGGGAGATGATCTGCGGAATCGCATATGGCAAAATAAAAATCGTCCGCCACAGCTTTTTGAAGCGTATGCCCCGCTGTTCAATCAACAGTGCTACAAGTACGCCGCCAAAATAGGTGGTGACTGTCGCCAGAATGGCCCAGATGACCGTCCAGGTCAGCACACCGTAGAATGTCTGACTCCAGGATTTCAGCTGAATCAGATCGCTGAATGTCTTGAAGCCCACCCAGTCCACGAGTTTGGCTGGCGGAATATGGTCCGGTGCCGAGTAGTTGGTAAATGCAATCGTGATCGTAAACAGAATCGGCATAACGGTGAAGAAAAGAATGCCTAGTGCCGGGATGGACAGAAACAGGTAGGGAAAGTTTTTGTCCATCATGTTCCGAAGCGAAGCCGCTGCGCCCAGGGTCTTCTTCCCTTCCTCTCTTGCGACTCCCGTGACGTACGCATCCCGAATATTCAGGATGTAGATCAAGATAAACACAAAAAACACAAGCAATACGATAATGCCATCCAACAGCAAAAAGATGGAATGGTCTCCCCTTTGAAGTACGGTGGACCCATTCACTTTGACAAAACGCTGTGTATTTTCCCCCAGTGTCCATATGCCCCATACGGCCTGTGACAGGCGAGGAAGCAGGTACGCAAGCCCTGCCCCCTCCAGTAACAGTAGACAAATCCCCTTAATCCATTGTCGATTGTACAGCTGTCCAAGACCTTGCAGTATGATGGAACATATGGCCGCTGTCATCCGGTGTTGTCTTTCCCTGTTCGGTCCAACGGGCACCGGGACATGCTGCTGTTGCATTCGCTCTCTCCTCCCCGCCTATTGCTAACCTGTATGAATTGAACAATAGTGTACTTACACTGACCACTCCGATGACAGAATAAGCTTCCGATCGGTGTTAAAGGCGAGCCTATGCTTCCGAAGTAGCTTTCTTTCAGAAATCTTTTAGCTTCACTTCTTCAGCTTCCTTCTGTCCTCTCCGTTTTTGTGTAAATATTACGTTCAATTCATGCAGGCTTATGCATATCTTCGGAATCGTCGTTCGTCCTTATTGGACGGTTGCAAGGCTTTCCTGGATCTGTTTTACGGCGTTATCCAGTGATGCCTTCACGTCCTTATCGGCATCCCATATATCCGTAATGGCCGAAGTGATCGGTCCCCATACGCTGTCCATGGCAGGCAACGAAGGCATTGGTGTGGAGTTGTTGAACTGTTCCAGGAACGCCGTATTGATCGGGTCCTCCTGCAACTTCGGATCAGTAGCTACGTTTTTGTTCGCAGGAAGTGTACCATTTAGATCAAAGTTCTCCATCTGAGCCTCTTCATTGGAAAGGAACGCTGCCAAGAGCTTCGACGCATTCGGATATTGCGTAAATGCATTTACATAATAGGCTTTAACGCCTGAGAAGGAGGTCATCGGTTTGCCATCAATTGCAGGAAGCGGAGCAACCCCAAAATCAATACCTGCATTGCGATAATCGGCAATGGTCCACGGGCCATTAATGTCCATAGCGAGTTTACCGCTGGAGAATAATCCCTTTTTGATATCATAGTTCACGTCACCCATCTTGAGCGGCAGTACTTCCGACTTCAGCGTCTGCAAGAACTGTCCACCCTTCTGGGCTCCTTCGTTATTCAAACCGAGGTCCGTGCTATCCATCCCGTTATCCCCGAAAATATAACCGCCCTGTGAAGCCAGGAATGCATAGTTATAGTAAAATTGCTGCAATTCCCACATCAGCGCATATTGATTGGATTTCACGTTATTAAACGTCTTGGCGAAGCTGATAATCTCATCGAAATTTTTCGGAGCTTCTGGATACAGTGCTTTGTTGTAAAAAAGAGCATAGGTCTCCACGCTGTACGGATAGCCGTACAAGATATCCTTGAACGTCACCGCCTTCAGTGCATTATCGCTGGTGCTCTCTGCGGTCTCTGCTTCGAATATGTCATTGGGCAGAATAAGTCCGGCCTCTGAAGCACTACCAATCTTATCATGTGGAAAAACAACGACATCCGCCGCCAGACCCGCTGGGCCATCCGTCGTTAGTTTGGTTACCTGATCGGTTGGAGGTAATTCCTCCATTTTGACCGTTACCCCATACTTCTCTTCGAATTTTTTGGCTCTTTGCTCAATAAAACTGCTTTGATTTTTGTCCTCCCAGATGACCAGGGTTGCGCCTTCTTCCGGTTGAAGGTTCTCGGCTGTCAGCTCTACCACTTCCTCCGGATTCTCACCTGCCGTAGTTGGAGATGGACTTCCGCCTCCAGTCCCGCACGCAGCCAGTGTAAAAGCCATCATGACGGACAATGTTGCCCCTTGCCATTTTCTCATGTAAAATGTCCCCTTCCCTCTGCTTGGTCCAACAAAGTTCGCGCTTTTCACCCTTTGTACAAACGTTTGCCCAAATGGATACAAATTCACCTATTTGCTCAATATTCAGGGAGAATAAAGCTAAGAAGTATGTAAATCCACCGATGTAAGCGCTACAATAACAATCACATCATACAATACCAAACTTTATTTGCACAAACGTTTGCACAAGCCATATTTGCTCAATTTTAACCAATTTACCTCTTTTACCTACAGTAATTTCCTGTTTCCTTGTTCAGACTCTTTCTTCCTTTATTTTACTTCCTATGCATCTCCTACTTGGCAGTTAGCAATTGATTTATCGTATCCTTTGGATTACCATAGGAGAATATTTATACGATTGTTCAGAAGGGATTTTTTACATGATTACAATCAAGGATATTGCCAAATTGGCGGGTGTTTCCCCTTCTACAGTGTCACGGGTGATTTCCAACCATCCCAGAATCAGCACCAAGACGTCTCTCAAAGTGAAGCAAATCATGAAAGAATTGAACTATCATCCTAACATCATGGCGAAGAGCCTTGTTTCCAAAACGACACATACCCTTGGCATTATGCTTCCTCGTCCTGCAGAAGAGTTGTTTCAGAATTACTTTTTCGGGGAACTGCTGCGAGGGATTATTACACATGCCACCCGTATGAATTATGAATTGCTGCTAACGACCGAAACATCATCAGACAATGAATTGCATGCAATATCACGCCTTGTTCATGGCCGCAGAGTAGATGGCATTCTGTTGCTTGGGGCCAAACGAGACGATCCCATCATTTCATTTTTGGAAGCGGAAAAGTTTCCTTTTGTGTTAATCGGTCGTAGTGAAGCTCATCCAAATGCCCCCATGGTGGATAACGACAATGTGCAGACTGCTTATGATGCAACTCACCATCTGATCGCCCAAGGGCATACGCGAATCGGATTTGTCAGCGGCCCACCGGATATTACGTTATCGCATGATCGCATGCTAGGATACCAAAAAGCACTTGCCCAAGCCGGGCTGGATGCCGATAGTGACTGGATTGTGGAAGGCGAATTTCTACAGGAAAGTGGATTCAGGGCGATGTCGCTGTTCATGTCCTTGCCAAACAGACCTACCGCAATTGTTGTCATTGATGACAATGTGGCCTTCGGGGTACTGAGAGCTCTGGCTGAGCTTCATTATCTGGTGCCTGAAGATATCAGCGTAGTCAGTTTTAACAATATTGCGTTATCTGAACTGGCTTCACCCCCATTAAGCTCTATAGACATTGGAACCTATCAGCTTGGCTACACAGCCGTTCAGGTATTGTTGAAAATTCTAAGCGGGGAATCACAGCTTCATAATCCGGTCATTATTCCCCATCGTCTGATCGTGCGTGAATCCTCACTCTTTTCCAAGCCAAAGCCACCCTCAGATTGATTCATTTTGAGCAACCATGCAGTAATGCAAACGTTTGTCCTACGCCAGTGAAAATGCTGTTATTCACATTACGTCAACGCAAAAAAGAAGCCGCATATACTCATGCGGCTTCCTGACTTTACACACGATATCCATACTACATGCTTGATTGCATGAATGGATTAATAAGAGCTCCAACCAGCATCTGCTGTCACGACAGTTCCATTCACGAAACTGGACTCGTCCGATCCGAGAAATAAGGCCACCTTGGCGATCTCTTCGCTCGTCCCAATGCGTGGATTGATTGCCATGCCCAGCTGTTGTCGCCCTGCACCGTATGGGCTAATGCCAGTCATGGATGTGCTGATGTTGGTTGCCACGGCTCCTGGAGCAATCGCATTACAACGAATGCCTTGCTCAGCATACATATACCCTGTATTTTTGGTAAAGCCTACGACCGCATGTTTGGAAGCTGTATAGGCTGCTCCTGCACGTCCGCCGTGCAATCCACCTGCCGAAGCAATGTTCACGATGACACCTTTCTGTTTCTCCAGGAAGATCGGCAATACTTTACGCGTTGTCCGCATCACACTGGTTGTGTTCACAGCGAACAATCTCTCCCATTTCTCATCCGTTATATCCGCTGCAGGCTCCATGCCATCCATAATGCCCGCATTGTTAATCAGAATATCTACTGTACCGTATGTGCTTACCGTCGTATCAATCAGATTCTGCACATCTTCTTCTTTGGCTACATTGGCCAGAACAACAATCGCTTCTCCACCCTGAGCTTTAATATCTTGAACTACCGCTTGAGCGGATTCCTCGTTAATATCCGATACAACGACTTTCGCGCCTTCTTGAGCATACAACGTTGCAATTGCTTTCCCCATACCTGAACCAGCACCAGTAACAATTGCGACTTTATCTTGAAGTTTCATTCCATGTATCCTCCTTCATGAATTCGTTTACAATAAGTTAACAAACAAATGTTCATTAACTCTTATCCTTAGTATAATAAGTCATAGCGTTTCACTACAATCAGTAAAAGCTTGTCCAGTTGTACGTTAAACAACACTAATAAGCCCGAATGTACTTTAACTATAAAGTGAACTATAGAAATTGAACTAAACATTTACACAAAACGGAGAGGACAGAAATAACCTGAAGAAGCGGAGCGTTCGCCTTTATCCCCGGATTTACCCCTTTATAAAAGGAATCAAAAAAATCAGGGGATAACAGCGATCGGAAGGTTGTTCTGTCATCGGAGTGGCCAGTGTAAATATTCTTTAGTTCAACTTATATAGCGAGGAGGAAAATAGATGTCTGAAACTCTGAATTCAATGGACCGAAGAATCAAGAAATCAAAAGCTGCGATGAAGGATGCTCTCATCCATTTGATGCAAAAGCATCCCTTCAAAGAAATATCCATTACGGATATTGTCCAGCGCGCCGACCTGAATCGAGGTACATTTTACAGACATTATCAGTACAAGGAAGACCTGTTCAATGAGATCATCCATGATGTGATTCAGGATCTGGTGACTTCTTTTCGCAAACCCTATCAAGGGTTGAAAGAGTTTGAGGTCGGTCTAATGCCCTCTTCGGCCATCACCATCTTTGAACATGTGCACCAGCACGCACAATTCTACACACTGGTTGTACAGTCCGAGGCTTCTTCCAACTTTCAGCGCATGATCTGTGATGTTCTTCGCGATCTTTCCTTACAGGATCTGAACCACATCTTCCCAGAGCACATCAACCCTGAACTGCTGGCAAGTTACCAGTCTCATGCGATATTCGGCATGATCATGGAGTGGATCAGACAAGATTTCAAGCATAGCCCCGCTTACATGGCCGAGGAGTTGTTCAAGATCATTCATTACAGGCCTGGTCATGTTGTGTTGAACGAATGAAAATCCATGTTAGATTATCCAATGGAATATAAACAAAAGGAGGATGACAACACATTTGAAGAAGTCGTGGATTATATCATTGATTACCAGTTTTGTTTTGCTTGGCGGAGTGCTTCTCTCTCCAGCCGCTTCTGTCGATGCAGCCCAAATAGCAACCTCTACATATTCAGATTTAGATCAGAGTTATGCAGAATTTAAAGAGTACACTAATCAGTTATTTGCCCTTGAAACTTATGAGGCCAAAGCCTTCACAGCTTTGGAAAGCATCGACACCCAGGTAACTTCAACGAACCGCAAGTCCATGTATCTTAAACTTACGAATACGGTGATCCCCAATTATACAAAATTAGTATCCAAGGCAAAGCAAATCAAGCCTACCAACCCGCAAATCAAGAAAATCCACGCCACATTTGTTAAGGCAAGTTACACTCAGCTCGAAGGGTATCTGTTGTACCAAAAGGCGGTATCCAAGAACAAAGTGAATTACACGTTACTAAAACAGGGAAATGCCAAAGTAAACACTGCTGGTGTTCTAATGGATCAATGCGAACAACAGTTATACGCATATGCAAGAAGTTTGGGGTATGACAGTTAGTAACTATCTTCATAGAATTTCAAAAAGCGACCATTCCCATGCTTAATGGAGAACGGTCGCTTCTTCTAATTATAGAAATAAAGATAACAATATAATGCGTATTTTTTCTCTCTCTTCTGTTTACAGCCCCAGCTTCTGCCCTTTCTCCAAACGCTGAATCTGTTGCTCTCCAGTATCTGCAAGTTCACGGAACTGCGAGATAGTCTCCCTCATTCTTGGCAAAGCTTCCTGCTTATAAAGACTGATGGAATCGAGTGCAGACAACACATCAGTGAACGCCTGTTTCATCGTATCCACGGAGATGCTGGCTTCATATGCCTGCTTTTGGATGGCAATTCCCTGATCCTTGAGCATCTTGGATGTTCCGGCGATCAGATCGTTGGTTGTCTGGTTTAACAACTCAATTTTCTGTAATACAATCTTCTGATTATACAAAGCACTTGCTACCGTAACGGCAATCTTCAGTGCCGAGATCGTTACATTCTTCGCCCGGTCTACCCCGCGAATCAATTCTTTGTTGTTGCGGATTACCACTTCGATCGCCATGATACCCTGTTGGTTCACGACCAACATCTGCTGCAGATCCATGACCCGCTGACGGAGCGGGAACAATACTTCTTCCGTAATAAATCGGACTTTCTCGGGGTCCTCATTGCGGACCTTGGCCGCTTCAATCTGTGCATCGATAGACTCATCCATGAGCACGCCAAGCTGGATTTCCTTTTGCAGACGCTTGGTGAGTTCTCTCAGGTTCTGTTGTTCAATCTCCAGCGTTGTATTATCGTTACGCAGGGTGGATCTGCCTTTATCCAAGGAGGTTACGATGTCGGCAATGACTGCGTCAGCCTTCTGATATTTCAGGAAATAGGCGCGAAGCGGATTGAACAATTTTCCGAGGAAGCCCGTCTTGGCAAAGTCGACCACGCTCGGGTCGAGATCCTTCAGTTGCATATGCAGCTCGGTCAAACCTTTGGCGACCTGACCGCCCTCGTCTCCCGTCTTGGACAGATGTCCAACGGAGACTTGAAGCAAGGCGTTTTTCTCGGAAGAGGATCTCATCGTGTTCATGCCAAAGCCGTCAATGGATTGCAGAATCTCTTTGCGCTTCTCCAGGGATTCAAGGTCCAGTGTCATGATCATCTCTACGTTGGCATTGGCCACTTGTTGAAGCTCCGCGACCTCGGCGGGCACGGGTTTCACCTCTTCTTCAATCACTTTCTGAATTTCCTTCTGGCTCGGTATTTCCATTGAAAATGACATCTAAGTTCCCCCTTTAGATTACATCTGTACGTTAAACAGGTTCCCGATCTTGTACACGACATCGTCGGTATCGGCATTGATACTTGCCGCTTCGTTAATGCTGGAGATGCTCTCCAAAGCCTTGATGTCCGCGTTGTAGCCAATCGTATAGATTGGTACTTTGTACGTCTCAACCAGATCCCGAATATCCTTCAGGGTATGACCTTCGTTGGTCTCGCCATCACTCAGGACAAAAATCAGCGGCTTCACATTCGGATTAGCAGCCATATAATCTTCCAGCATCTTCATCGCCACCACGATCCCGTCAAACGTCGCCGTACCGCCGCCAGCTTGCAGACTATCCACTGTTCCAACAAACATGGACTGCTGGTTCGTATCATACTTGGCAATCGGCAGATTCACAGTTACCCCGCTGGAGTAAGAAACCAGGCCAATACTATTCTCTGTACCCAGGTACTTCTGACCTTTGCGCAGGGACTCCTTCAGTCGGTTAAGCGGTTCGCCGTCCATGCTTCCGGATACATCGGTCACGAACACAGCGGCAATCGGTTTGCTCCCATTCTTCTTCTCTTTCCAGACTTTCTGCGCGGACAGTAACGTGCCGCCATCCACGGTAGCCAGTTCGGATTTGTAATCCTGCAACCCGTTGAAGCCGAATTCTTCCGCCGATTGTTGGTACTTCGCCTGGGTTACGAATTCTGCAAACTTCTGGATAATCCCCTGTTTGTTCTGCGGCAATTGTCCCAATGCATACAGCGGGCTGTCATGTCTCACGCCAAATGGTGTAAAGACGTAACCACTCTTCAGATCGGCGGTATTCACATACGTCTGGTATTCGAGTACAAAGGCATCCAGTCTGCCTGATTTGGCCGCTTCCCGCATCTGAATGGTTGTCGACGCTGTAAACGGTACATTTGTCTGGAATTTCTCAAATCCCTCAATCGCCTTCTCTCCCAGCGGATTGGCGCTATCATACGTATTCAGTGCAGTCACCAGGAAGTTCAGTCCTGTAGAGCTGGCAAATGGATCAGTATATCCCATCGCGAGTTCATTGTTCGCAATCGCTTCGGTTACGGTCTTCACATTCACGGAGCCGTACGTATCAACCAGTGCATCATATTTGGCTTTCGAGATGACAATACCCGGAACGTTCCCGACCAGTCGCTCAGATACCATTTCTGTCTTTACCCCACTGGCCTCAACCATCTCGCCCCACAGTTCATTGGAAGGTGTGAATGCATCAGGTATATACTTGCCTGACTTGATATAATCGGTAGCCGTACCGGAGGCAATGTTGCGTATTTTGACCGATACTTGTTTCCCACCAACGGTAATATTCGCTTTGTTGAACTCTTCGCCCACTTCGGTTAACCAGCCGTCTACCCCGCTGCCCGACTTCTCTGTGGAAGAGAAGATTTCGACGTAATCATTTGTTGTATTCTCTACAGCGATTGCAAATTTGGAGATATCCGGCAGTGATTCCGCCACGTCAACCGGATCGAGATCAATCTGCCCTTTGACCGGCTCCGCTGTTGCTGGTGCAATATCCGCGTACAGTTTTCCCAGTTCCTTACCTGCATTCTCTGTGCTTACCTGTGTGGTCGATTTGCCAAAGTTCGATGTTAGTGTAATTCCTGCATAGACCAGACCGAATACGAGTACCAGCATTACAATCGATATGAAAAAAAACTTTCCCTTCTTGGCCATACGAGCAACCCCTCACTGTCTGTATAATTTGGTGTGCTTGATTAACTGATCAATCTCCTGCATACAAGGCATCTGTTCAATATCTCCGGCTTCAAAGCTGTCGAGGCGTGAAATCTCCAATAACAGCTGATCCAGCTTGAGCAGAATTTCCTCATTGGTGTGTAGTGCATTCTTCACATAAGACAGATAATCGTTATATACCTTTGTTTTTTCCTGAAAAAGCTTCTGGGGTAGTGTTGAGGATTTGGATTTCATCATGTTGGCATAGTCAGCTTCATCGAATACATTCAACCGGTTCAGCACACTGCGGATGTTCAGGTATAACAGCTTCTCCACTTCCAGCGTGACCGAAGCGAATTTCTTGTAGCTTAGTTCCCCGGGATCAAACCGCTGATGAAGCACATTCAGGAGTGTTTCTTTCTTCTTTTTCATCCGGCTCAGTTGGGACAGCCCCAGCGTAATATCTTCTTCGAGGACTTTGATGCGTCTATAAAAAGATAGTGCTTCCACATAATCTTCATGTGTTTCGATATGCTTCACGGGCAGGACTACCGGCTGTCTGAACAGCAAGGTGTAACTCCCATACAAGAGTGCCATTGCACTGCCAAACAACAGGGTAACAGATAGTGCAGTTGTGAACGCACCCTCCCCAAAATTCAGTCCGATAAAGCCGGGTGAGAATGCCAGAACATTCACAGTCACAATTCCGAAGATTAACCCCAGAAATTTTATGTACTTGATCATGTTCAATCATCCGACCTCCTTTCATGTTATATATTGAAGCTTTATGTCGTTATTTCCCTGTTTAACTTCTTCTTATTGTACATGATGTTAACGCTCTCAGGTGGATAACATTGGATATTTGGATACTCATACTATACGTGGTTTGGGCTTATCCCATTTCATATTTTCAGGGACAACGTGGAACTTGACAGGAAATGTTGTGGTCAATCCATAAAAGTTTATTTTTAAAGACAGGAGATTTTGGAGAAGAAATGTTATCAGGTAATACGTGGAAAATAGCTATGCGTGTCATTTTTTATATAAGACTTGTCTGAAAATAGTAATGCAAAAAGGACGAATCGGAGATCATCCGGTCTCGTCCCTTATGCGTTGGTTCACTTGTTTGGTTTCCTCTACCTGAGCTTGAACAACGATTCCAGCGGAATGTGCAAGTCAGGATATAGGACGGAAATAATCGTTTCCTGCTCTGTATACAGATGACGGGTCTGGTAACTGCCGTCCTCCAGCGTGTACACATGGACGGTTTGATTGCCGGGGTCCACAATCCAGTATTCGTTTACGCCGTATTTCTGATACAAGTTAAACTTTTCGTTGAAATCCTTTAGTGCAGTCGAAGGCGATAACACCTCGATAATTAAAGAAGGTGCACCGTGACAGCCACTTTTGGATATCTGGTCTTTGGAGCACACCACCGATAAATCAGGCTGTACAACTTGATCCGGTAGATCATATTGTTCATTTTCACTAAAATACACATCAAAAGGGGCAACAAACACGAAACATTTCCGATTCTGAAAAAAAGTCCGCAAAGAGAAGTGCAGCTCACCCACAATAAACTGGTGCAATGAAGTGGGTGCTGGCGACATATTAAAAGCTTTGCCGTTAATTAATTCCCATGCCCCCTCCCAAGTTAACCAATCCTGAAAGTTATAAGTACCTTTATTATCGGGTTTTGCCACACTTCCAACCTCCTCTTCCCAACTAACCGTAATTTATTTTCATTATAACATTGTGTTTGCGCCTTTTCACACCATGCCTCTTATCACGAAAAGAGTGATTCCGGTTTGCTTCGCGTGGTGCGTACCTCGACAACTTTCCCGGCACAGCCATTGTCGCCCTCCGCCTGGAACATGACCTCAACGCTGTCTTTACCTGATGTAACCGCCTCAGGAATATTATAGGTCACATAGAATACGTCGCCGATTTTGTTCATATGAATTCGCTGCTCTCCAATGCGTGTGCCATCCACAGTAATGGTGAATTGTCTCTCATACAACATACCTTCCCGTTCAAATGTGGAATAATCTCCACCCCAATAGGCCACACATAAATAATTGGTTGCGGCGCGATCCACCGCCAGTTGGTAACTGAAATAAGCCCCGCTGACGCCAAAAACCTCGCGCCACATATGCAACTTCTTACGTCCATCAGTGGTTGAACCGTTATATTGCTCCCCACGGCAGTTGCTATCCAGTTGATGTCCGATCTCATCCTGCTGACCGTCAGCCTGGACCCTGTCGATCGTGATATCGTTCAACTCTTTCTCCAGCGCATCACCTTCATCGTTAAACGGCCAATACACGGTATAAAATTCATGGTGTACATCATAGAACGGAATAAGCTTCACGGGTTCACCCGTGGAAGTGACATCCTTGCTAAGTTCAAATGTTAACGTGTCTGCATCCACGACCTTGATCCAATCCCGTACATCCTCCTGCTCCGTCCAGATCACAGGCACGGGTGCAGTCTTGGGATTCAGCGCGGTTTCGTCCACAATCGTATCTTCTGGCAGACCCTCGCTTCCAAGTGCACCGGCGAGTACAATCGGGCCATACAGGAAGGCTACTTTGTGCGCATCATCCCGGGAGGTGTACTGGCGAAGCGACATCGGCAGTGTGATTGTGATGACATCGCCCTTTGTCCATGTGCGGTCGATGGAAAGATAGCCGGGTTCCATCCGTGTATACGGATGTTCCGTATCCCCGTTAACCGTTGCCGTCATTGGCTCTTGCAGCCATGAGGGCACGCGTAATCTTAGATGGGCCGAGGCACTGCCTCCGGTGATCGTCAGGGTTACCTTTTCCGAATAAGGAAAGTCGGTTTCGAGCTTCAGGGATAATCCCTGTGACGTCCAGTCCAGCTGGGAAGCGATATACAGGTTGACGTACAGGTCTCGCTCGTCTTCGAAATAGATGGCCTCGGCATATTTACCCGGGTTCTCCATGCCTGATCCTGTACAGCACCACCAGGCCGTATCGTGTGTCCCATAGATTTTGTAGTGGCCTTGCAGCGTTGATGCAAAATATGTTTTGTTCCCCGTATCGGGGTCCTGCGTGCCGAGGATGTGATTGTAGATGGCGTTCTCATAATAGTCCATGTAGGCGCTATCGTGATTCCAGGCGAAGAGTTGCTTCGTTAGATGCAACATGTTATGAGTACAACAGCTCTCTCCTGTTTTGATGCCAAGACTCTCCATGCCCTTTGCTTCGTAATGCTCCGCAATGCTCGTCGCACCAAATACGTAAGAACGATGATGCACCGTGGTGTTCCAGAAAAACTCTGCCGCTGTCCGATAACGCTCATGGGTATGGTCCTGATTGTAGATTTCGGCAGCACCGATTACTTTAGGGATCTGCGTATTGGCGTGTTTGCCTTGAAGATCGTCCTGTTTGTGTTCCAAGGGTCTCAGGATCAATTGATGGGTAAACTTATTGGCGATCTCAAGGTATAAGGCTTTGCCCGTAATCCCATACAAGTGTGCAAATACTTCATTCATGCCCCCATGCTCACTCTGCAGCATCGTCTGGATCTGTTCTTCCGTCATCGGGAGCAAACCTTCTACCGCCCAGTCTGCAAATCGAGTAACCACCTCAAGTGCCTGTCCGTTGCCAGTCATTCGGTAGGCGTCAAT
Organism: Paenibacillus amylolyticus; assembly: GCF_050990605.1. Classification (GTDB taxonomy): domain Bacteria; phylum Bacillota; class Bacilli; order Paenibacillales; family Paenibacillaceae; genus Paenibacillus; species Paenibacillus amylolyticus_H. The sequence continues at coordinate 901,840 of NZ_CP158832.1, read as the reverse complement.
CAGACCACGATAGATTTTGTGCACACTGTACCAGGGAACCCAGTATTCACCGATATTGAATCCACCAATATTCTCTGCTCGAAAAGCCATGTGGAAAGGTTCCTCGGACAAACCACCGATATACCCGCTCCCCGTGGTCTGCTGGATTCTCGCAAGTTCAGTGACAGCATAATCCAGTCTTTCTTTTAACGTGATATTCCCGGTTGCCTGATACGTCACAGCCAGGGCAGACAGATAATGTCCGAGGGAATGTCCACTGATGGTACGGGCCTCCCAACCCGCGTATCGTTCTTTTCGGGCAGGTAAACCATGAACCTCGAAGCACGGAGCCAGGAATCGATCAATATCCAGCGATAACAGGTAACGCTCCCCAACCTCTTGGGATGTTTGGAACACGCCATCCAACAACTCTACATGTTCCGGTCCCAGAAATCCTTTTTTCGTCTCAATCATGACACTCACTCCTTCTTGGGATGTAGTAGACAGATACCCACATGCACTTTCATCAATTAATTTTAAGGGGTAAAATCCGTTTTATTAGCTACAAGACTAATACTCAACAATCCACTCCATTGCTTGAATATCCCCATAGTATCAAATAAAATACAATTACATCAGACTCATAATCCAAGAAAAGGTGGATAAATCCGTCCTATGCAAAAGCCACTGGAACATTACCTGTGCGGCAAGTTCATTTCCGAGGGCAACTGGAGCCACATGAGACGCAGCATGCCTGTTCACGAGATCATTTTGATGCTGGAAGGTGAGATGTACATCGCGGAAGATGAGGAACAATATGTGGTTCGTGCCAATGATCTATTGTTTCTGCGCGCCGGTCGCACCCATTATGGCTACCAGATCAGCGACACACCCGTCAGTTTCTACTGGGTTCACTATGATGCCATGTTGCCAGAATTCAACCAGTTTAGGACACATGCCACCATTCAGGTACCTTCCATGGCCAATCAGTTATTTAAGCAATTGCTGCATGTGTCCTCTTTCTCTCCAGAGGAAGCTGACGCTGCTCTGCTGTTATTGTTCAGAGAACTGGAACGTAACATAGAGGCGGATTATCGCCCGCATAATGCGATTGTGGACCATATCTGCAAGTGGGTGGATATTCATCTGCATACAAACATCACGGTGAGTCAGATTGCGGAGAATTTTAATTTTAACAAAGACTATATTTCCAAAATGGTGAAGCGCGAGAAAGGTACTGGACTCAAAACCTATATCCTCACGGAACGAATTCGCCGGGCGAAACAACTGCTGCTCAACACCAATGCCAGTGTAAAAGAAATCGCCGGACAGTGCGGCTTCTCCGATTACAAGTTGTTCCTGCGTATGTTCAAGCAATACGAAGGCAATACGCCAACCGAATATCGCAATCATCTGTATTCCACACAACTCAATCGCTAACGCGCTTTGATCTATAGAAATAACTGAGTGAACTATAGAAAATTTGAATGAATCGGATGGAATCCGTTATGGTAAAATGCAAGAAAACTCTATATCATACTTAACCCATAAGAGAAGAGGAATTATAAGATGACAACGGCTGCCGTTACCATTCTTCCTGCCACAGAAACAGACCATCCAGAGATCGTAGATATCCTTGTTGCAAGTTATGCCGAGTATCGGGAGACATTTGAGCAAAATGAACGTTGGGAGGCCTACTTAAAAGACATTAGAGAGTCTGTGGTTAATCCGTACCTGACACAATTATGGGTCGCCAAGATTGATGATCAGATTGTTGGTACCGTGCAATTGTTCGAAACAGCGCATAAGGCTTATCCAAACTTTGAATTGCCGATCGATTATCCATTTATTCGACTGTTGGGTGTTGATCCAAGATGGAGAGGCCACGGGATCGCCAGAGCATTGCTCCAGCAATGTGTGGAATCTGCCAAAGAGATGGGCAAAAATACGGTGTATTTATATACGGGTGGTCAGATGGTCAATGCTATCCGTTTATATGAGCGTTTTGGATTCTATGAGGATGAGGAATTCAGCTCCGAGAGTAGCGGGGGTAAGGCGATTTGTTACCGCTATGATTCCTAGTTTAGGGTATTAGCTTAGCGAACCGCGATCAGCGGAATTGATTCATGAAGAGTAGCTAGTGAAAGATGCGTGTTCTACTTGAATAACGCGAAAAAGACCATTCATGCGGATGAACGGTCTTTTTCGCGTTCTAAAATTTATACTTCAATTGAAGAGAAAGGGTCCATGGAAATTATCGAAGATATTCGAAACAACAAAACTCATCTGGGCTTCATTGCGATCTATGCCAAGCAATTGCGGGAATTCGATGGACTTCACTTCAGTCCCATGTATTCAGGCAAGCTCGTGGTATGCACCCATCACCTGTCTGAACTTGCCAAGCACAGCCGCGTTACACCAGATCAATTAAAAGAACACAAGCTGGCCCTCTATCGAGACGGTTTCATCGAAGACTTTATCAAGGAATTTACCTATGATCATGGACCACTGTCCATTCTGTTCAAAACAAATAATTCAGAAGCCATCAACATGGTGTTACGAAACGATATTGCCGCCACAATTGGTCACGACTTCTCCTTTCCCCAGCATCCGCTGTGGAAAGAAGGCATGGTGAAGATGGTCGAGATCGCTGGAATTGATCAACCGAAAATGCAAATTGGCTTCGTGCAGACGGAATCCAAGGAGGCTGCCGTAGCCGCAGAACGATTCGCCCGACGCTTCAGACAGGCGATCGAGCTGGATCATCTATAAAAGTTATATAAAAAGCAAAAAGTGCTCCACGCCTCTGAAGGAAGTTTGGGATACACACCAACTTCTTCAGGAACGGAGCACTTTTTTTGCATTACATCGTTACACTGGGTATACAACAAAATCAAACTATAGAAACTATACTTTCACTTTACGCACGGCTTAGCTCATCTCGTTGGTCTGCTGCTCCAGCATGGTGGATCATGGCTGTGATAGCTTTGTTAGCAGAAACTACATCTAGGCATAAACAACTTACTATTGCCATAAGGAATTAATTCAGATATATTATTAATTAATTGATCAGTTAATTAATTAAATTGAAATGATGAGAGGAGAATTCATTTGGCCAGACCGGTTAATGAAGAAAAGAGACTCGAGCGGCGTAAACGAATCCTAAAAGAAGCCGTGATCCTGTTTGCCGAAAGTGGATATTCCAATACCACAACGGCTGTTATTGCAAAAACTGCAGGAGTAACTTCCGGAACCATCTTTCAATATTTCCCAAGCAAAGAAGCTCTGTTCCATGCCGCTGTACTTGAACCGCTTGATGATATTCAGAAGAAATCACTTGCTTCTCTACAACAAAAAGGAACACCAGGTACGTTGATTAAAAACATGGTAGAAGAACAATTCAGTCATATTTACTTCTACACCAATGAGTTGCGACTCGCTCAATCTGTCTTGGGGCAACGAACCAGATTCCCCGAACTTACACAGAAGGTTCTTGAAAGCATAAAAATAATGACCGATACGATTGAAGCTGTCTATGCAAAGGGGCAATCCATGGGGGAGTTCAACAAACGTTTCTCTCCAGCAATGATCTCTCGGAGCTATATCTCCTTTTTGAATGGAGTAGCCTTGACTCTCGGGGAAGACATTCTGCATCATCCTGAGTGGGAGAATCTGAAGGGTCATGCCTTTTATCTGTTTGCACCAATACAGCATGATGAAACACTGGAGGAATCTGAATGAGTCAACCACCTTTACCACCCGTTCTGACATTTAAAGGTCGCATGGAGAAACGCAAGAAACTGTTATGGGGCCTGGGGATAGCACTTGTGCTTATTGTCTCTCTTGTATTCTTTGTATCCTATAAAATAGTAGATACGTTGTTACATCATCCACGGGATACCAATGTCAGCTACGAATTGAATATGGAGAAAACACCTTACGAGGACGTCGAATTCAAGAGTTTGAAAAATGATAATACAATTCGAGGAACTTTCTTTCCAGCGAGTATATCTTCAGGCACAGCAAGTAACAAAACAATTATCGTCGTACATGGGTATACGAGCAATCGTTTAGTCAAAGGCCGTACTCCCAAGTTGGTAGAGCATTTCGTTCCAAAGGGGTATAACGTACTGGCCTTTGATCTCAGCTCACAGGGTAAGTCCGACGGAGATTTGATTACGCTGGGTCTACATGAGAAATACGATTTACTTGGGGCTGTAGACTATCTTAAATCCAGAGATCATGCGGGAGACCATATTGGAGTCATCGGCTTCTCTATGGGGGCTGCTACTTCTCTACTGGCCACAAGTGAAAGTGATGATATCCAGGCTGTAATTGCAGATAGTCCATTTCGTAATGCGGGTTTATTTCTGAGAGAGGGCCTGCCATTCTTCTCAGGTTTACCTGCATTCCCTTTCAGTTATACATCGACATGGATGGCGGATTGGGTCTTTAACGTTGATCTTGATTCCGTAACACCTATGGATGCGGTTAAAAAGATGCAAGACAAGCCCGTTATGCTCATTCACGGTACTGGGGATCAGCAAATAAGTTATAAAAATACAGAAAAGATCTATGAGTCCTTGAAAAATAATCCCAATGCAGAAGTATGGTATCCTCATAATACGGAACACATTGATGCGATTAATCATTATCCGACTGATTATTTCCAAAGAGTAGATCACTTTATGGATAAGTATGTAGGACAATAAATTGAATACCAAAAGACTATTAACACAAAGAACATCCCGGCTCGAGTTCCAACGCCGGGATGTTCTTTATTAGGCTTTATTATTCCTGAATCGAATCAGGGACCATATAATCAGCAACGCGAGTACGGCAAGACAGATGCTAATACTGAACCGATTACCTGCATCAAACACAAACATCACCGCAATCACACTGAGACATAGTACCACGATTCGGGTTATATAAGGGAATCCCCAAACTTTGAAGGTCGGTTGAACCGGATATCTCTTCCGCAGTTTCAACTGTGATGAAGCAATACAGATCCACACAAGGATGACCACAAACCCCGGAACGGCGAGCAATACACGGAACAGTTGATCCTGCGCGAACAGGCCAAGCATGGAACCTCCGAGCAAAACTACTGAGCACACCAGAAGTGTGTTAACAGGGCTACCGTTGCGATTCGTCTGTGACAGTGCCTTCGGCGCTTCCCCGCCCACTGCCATGGAGTGCATCATCCGAGATGCACCATAGATCCCTGAATTCGCAGCAGACAGAACTGCCGTCACCAAAATAAAGTTCATAATGTGTGCCGCTCCCGGCAGTCCCGTAGAGGCGAGCACCTGTACAAACGGACTGCTCTCCGGCCCGATCTCATTCCAGGGAATGAGACCACAGATGATGAGAATCGGCAACGTGAAGAACAGAATAATTCTGAGCATGAAATTACCCACGATTTTGGGCATCACTTTTTCTGCATTTTCCGTCTCAGTCAGGGTCAGCCCAATCAGCTCTGATCCCCCATAAGAGAACATGACCACAAGCAGTGCCGAGAAGATCGATGACCATCCGTTCGGGAAGAACCCGCCTGCTTGCGTGTAATTTTGAAGATATGGCGTGTTATCACTTGGGATAATGCCAAAGATCAACCCTGCACCCAGGAAGATAAAAATAATGATCATGGCAATTTTGATCCCGGCCAGCCAAAACTCAAATTCCCCGAATACACCTACACTTAATAGATTAACCAGTATAATGAACGCTGCACAAGCCAGACTCAGCATCCACAGCGGTACTTCACTAAACCAATACTGCAAAAAGCTCCCGGCGGCAATCACCTCAATGACACACACCGACAACCATAGAAAGCAGTACATCCATCCCATAACAAAGGACACTCTACTACCAAATGCTTCTTGTACGAAGTCTTTCATATTTTTGTTCTTGTACACCGTAGCCATCTCCGCCATCGCGGCCATAACAACCAGCAGCAATAATCCGGCAAAGATGTACGTGACAATCACGCCCGGACCTGCGAGTCCGATCGTCTCTGCACTGCCTTTGAAAATTCCTGTTCCAATGACACCACCCATAGCCATAAAACTGATGTGTCTTGGTTTAAGCTTCTTCTGTAGTGTTCCCTCTGTCTGAGCCAATTCAAGTCCTCCTGATGTAAAAAACGTCTGTAATGCTGTCTTGTTTCATAATTTTGAAAACATAATGTCCAGTATACCCTATTGTCCATCAATCAGCCCAGAAGTTCCTTATGGCCAATTCATCCCAAACGTATAAGGACATAACCTATGTTTTATACCCCACAATCGCATGAAGCAATCTGTATACAATCCAGCTGATCAAACTGTACGCTCCCCCATAGATGAACCAAGCGCCTATGTTACTACCCCATGTTGAAAGATCACTCGCGATATACAACAAAGGCAGCATAAAAGAAATAACCAGCGCCACCCAGAGTCTAAACCATTTGGCAAAATAACTGCCTACTCCAAGCACCACAGCAATTATAGGACATAACACCAAGACGGCAAACAGCGGATTCATCTGATCAAACCACCAATATATCATGCACGACTCCCTCCACATTCTTCGTCACAAGGCCAAGCTGCTTTATTGCTGGATTATTGAGTTTATTCTACTCTTTTTCCAACTTTCAAAATGTACGATATGTTGCAAAATAAAAAAACCAGCATCCTGTAAAAAACAGAATTCTGGTTTCTCATGCGAATCTATTAGATTTTTTTTGTCATAAACGTACTGTTCGGGTCCAATATATAATCTGCGAATGGTTCGCAATATTCAAATCCGAAGTCTTCATACAACTTCCGTGCCGGGATAAACGAATCCATTGAACCCGTCTCCAGACTGATTCGCTTATAACCACGTTCTACTGCAACCTCCATAATATGGGCCAAAATTTTTCTCGCTACGCCTTTTCTCAAATGTGCCGAAGCGGTACGCATCGATTTCAACTCTGCATGCTCTCGATCAAGTTCTTTGATGGCCCCGCAGCCGAGCAAGTCGTCCCCTTCCCAAGCACACCAGAATGTAATTTCGGGCTTCTTGAGTCCATCCAAATTCAACGCATGAATGCTCTCTGGAGGCGAATCCACCGCCATCCCTTGCAAGTGCTCTGCAATTAAAGCCTTAACTTGGACTCCACTCAAATCATCCACTTTGATCTCCAAAACGTATCACTCCTGCCGACATTTTTATTGTATCTGTCAATGAATGTATATCGATTATTTCATATTACTACCATGTCAGGTTTCATGACAAGAGGCCACTTATATCCACTGAAATACGCTATTGTGATTCACCTATTATTTCCATTATGATGGGGCTATCAGATACCAGAGGGGCGAGGTCTATTGCGAATTATACATAGAGTTAAATGTGGAACTAAGGTGAAGCAAGCTAATTATTTTAAAGGAGAACCCTATGACACTAACAACGGATAACCTGTTTTATAGCACACGATTGAAAATGACACCCCCACGTGCTGAGGACGTGCAGACCATGCTGCAATGGAACGAAGACCCGGAGTACCTTCGGAATGTGGATACTGATCTTGCCATTCCCTATTCAGAAAAACAGTTGGAAGATGAGGGCGAAACGAAGAACAAGGAAGTGTACTTCAGACTGCGCACGCATGAAGAGGATACGCTGATTGGTTTTGTCGTCATTCATAGCATTGAATGGAACAACCGCTGCGGACAGCTTGCCATTGGCATCGGACTTGCCGAACATCGCAACAAGGGATATGGCACTGAAGCGTTGAATCTTATTTTACGATATGCGTTCCACGAGATGAATCTGGACCGGGTTGGTCTAGATGTCATCGCCTACAATGCCAAAGCGATTCGCTCCTATGAGAAGGTTGGTTTTCAGTTGGAAGGTCGGGCACGCTCAGCTGTATTTCGTGATGGTAAGCGTTATGACCGCTTGATGATGGGAATCCTAAGACCAGAATGGGAAACACACAATCAGATCCATACGGAGGGTGAACAAGCATGACCAAGAATGCAGAAGTCACTGCGTTTATTGAACAGATTCAGATCCCCTGGCAAGTACAAATCGCTGAGCAACTGCGTCAGTTGGTACATGATTCCATCCCTGACGTGCAGGAACGTGTGCAATACAAGAAACCTCATTTTTTGAAAAACGGGAAGTACGCTGCGGTCATCTCGCCATCCAAACAGGCCGTGTCTTTCACCATCTTCCATGCAACCGAACTTGATCTACCCGATGGGATCTTCGAAGGCCCGGAAGAACGCAAAACGATCAAGCTCAAGGAAAAAGATATACCCGATTATGAATGGTTGGCTGGTTTGTTAAAGCAGGCATCTGCGGAATTGTAGACGGATATAAATTCGCCCAACTGTAGCAGAAGTCCCATCCATCCTGCGCAGGGCAAAGGGGCATCCCATGAAGTTCCAAGAACTTCGGGATACCCCTTGGTTATAGTCTGTCTACTACTGTCATTCCAACCTTAACAGCGGTGTAATAGTATAATAAGATGATTGCCTATAATGGTTTATACTAGCTTCCACCATCAAGATTGCTGGTACGATACGGCGGTCATCTGGCACGGCTCACATATGAACATGTAATACATGCCCTCACCATATTCCTCTACCTCGCCCCAATCCAGTTGTGCGACAGCCTTCATTCTCGCGGAACAGCGTGGACATCGTGGATAATCCGCATCCTGAACCCATCCCGGATGACCACCGACCTGAGATAGCGATGGTTCCATCGCCCACTCACTGGCATGGAAACCATGACGCGATGCATCCGCAATCCGAAACTGCCGGCCAGCATCCGGCGCAAGTTTACCATAGTCGTCCAAGTCAATCTCTTCTGCTCCCACAGGCATGACGTTATGTGAGCTCCATAACGGTTCCCCTGCTGCGTCCAGCTCCATGTAAACCACACCATAACTGCTGCATATCACGCAAGTCTGTATCCGAAGTCGCTGAGCATGCCAAGACACGTCCTTCAGAGCGGGATGCTTAACATCCAGATTAATTAAGATCGTTAACGCACCACCACACCATCGACAGCAATTGGTGCTCGGAGTGAGCATCGAGAGCGAATCTCCGGAAATTGCCACGTTAGTTTCTTCATTTTCTTTTACTTTATAGAGTGAATAACTTGGGGTGATGAATAATTCTCTGCGCTGCCCATCTTTTGTAAGCTCCCAACCCGCTTCCGTGGTGTAATGCTCAGGTGCGACGTACAACTCGCTCGACCAAGATGGCGGAGATTGTCTCCATTGCCGGAACTGCTGTACGACAACATCATCTCCGATATGAGCCAGTATGAGCAATATGTGGTTCCGATTCTCATCATCGGTGTTCACCTGCTGCAACAGACGATCACGAGCCTCACCCGAGGCACTTTTATACAAAATGGCAGGATAATAGATCTCTTGTTCCAGCAGCTCAGGAATTTCGGCAGTCAACGATATATCATGGTAGCAGACAAGGTATACCAGAATGTCTTTGCCTGTATCTTCATCACCTGTACGAATCTGTTGCATCGCATAATGCTTCATCTGATCTTGTTGTTCTACAGACAAGGATAGATATACCTGTTCTTCGGATTGTTCATAGGGTGTATAACGAATTAGTGGATCGCGAACCTGAGGTTTGTGCATGATTTTCAAAATTTCGACCGGATCTGTGATACCTGCATACAAGTTCACATCACGTCGATTCGCTTCAATGTATCTCTGGCGCTCCTCACGTTCCATCTCCTGCTTGCAAGGCATGCAATACCCACCTGTTCTGGCAGCCGTTGCTGGCAAAATGGTATTTGCACACCCCTCCCGTATACACGGAATTCGTTCTGTCATGTTCCAACCTCCTTCAACTATTGGCAATGGAAAACACGCCACAATGTGACGTGCTTGTCTCTTACTCCTATTTCAATACTGCCTGTCTCGTAAAAGAAGAGGCGAATCAATGATGTCCCAGCTGGTCCTTGGTGAATTCGTAAAAGGCAAGCGCATCTTCACTGCTGGAAAAGCCTGCCTGAGCCATTGTTTCACTACCTCCACCTTTGCCTTGATATGCTCCAAGATTGCCTTTGAAGAAAGGTCCACAAGCCCATTCGGGCGGTTGTCCGTTCTGTGCCAGAACAACTTTGGCCTCTGAGATACTGGCGAACAGTACAAGCCCCTCATGGTCTGCCGTCAGCTTGGTAGCCAGGCTCTGCATATCCTTAAGCGATTTGTTTTCAAAGACCTGAGCAATCACCAGCCCTTGTCGAGCGGCCAGAAGTTCCTTCGCATAATATGCATCGTTGGTTGTTTTCACTGCATTCAGCTCGGTTTGCAGCTGTTTTTGCTCCAGCTCCATTTTCTCAATACGCTCCAATAATTCGTCCTTGCTGGTCTTTAATTTAACCATGATACGATTGAGCACATGTTGTGTAGCTGTGAATTCATTCAGCGCCCTTGTTCCACATTTGAAATAAATGCGGGTGCCGCCCTTCACCTTTTCGGTTTTCAACAGTTTGATGATGCCGATCTCACCTGTCGCCGACACATGGGTTCCACCACAGGCGTTATACTCCACACCCTCGATCTCGACGATGCGAATATCCTCCGTTACCGTAGGCTGCTTCACCAGTGGTATATGTGCAGCCTCTTCTGCTGTAACCCAGGACGTGTTGATGCGAGCATTACGATAGATCTGACGATTCACTTCTTGTTCAATGGCAGTTAATTGATTCGCTCCCAGTTCAGGCGCAGCCACATCAATCGTGTCATACTCCGTACCGAGATGGAAACTGAGCGTCATCGCTTCAGCCATTTTCAACGTCATTGCCGATAACAAATGCTGTCCCGTATGCTGCTGCATATGATCGAATCTTCGCTCCCAATCCAGCTCACACTGCACCTTGGTCTGTTTAGGGGCGCGTTCCAGCTTATGCCATACTTCACCATCTTCAATGTTCACATCCAGAACAGCGATGCCGTCAATTCGTCCCAAATCACAAGGTTGTCCGCCTCCATGCGGGTAAAAAGCAGTCTCCGCCAGCATGATATATACGCCGTCTTCCTTGTCCATTTTGCCTGTAATTGTTGTATGCCACTCTCTTGTATAAGCAGAGTCATAATAGATTTTTTGAGTCATTGAATCATCCCGATCCCTTCTCGTATCAAATGGTTTTTACCGATCTGCACCTAACCTCCAGATTACACTATTTGGAACCGCTAATCCAATTTTCAAAGCACACGAGATCGCTCCTCCATATAAAAAAGACCACTCTGTAAGCCAAGCTACAGAGCGGTCTTCTTATCTATACCTTTATATTACCCATCTCACTTTTAATGCATATCACATTTCAATGCTGACGGGCTCAACTTTATTTCATCGACTCTGATAATTCTGTGAAAATAACACCCAGCGCATACGCGCCAGCATCCGGGTAGCCCAGACTACGATCGCCGACGGCACCTGCACGTCCCATACGTGCCACGATGTCTTCCGTTTTCTTCGCACCTTCAACAGCTGCTGCCGCCCCTTTGGCAAATGCGGTTTTGAAGTCATCGCCAGACTCCGCACTTTGTGTCCAGGAATCGGCACACGGAACGAGTGCATCGATCAAGGTTTTATCACCTACAACGGCGCCACGTCCGAAGGAACGTTCTCCTGTAGACTGAATCCCTTGCACCGCTGCATGGATCATCTCGGCGAATTCAGCAACGTTTAATTGCTGTTTATCCCCTACTGCTTTGCCAGCCGCACGGAATGCCGAACCCCAGATTGGGCCGGATGCGCCGCCACAATATTCCATGATGACCAAGGAACATGCATCGAGGAATGATCCGATGTCTTTCTTCTCTTCGTTAATGATGTGATTCCATTCGCGTTTCAACTGGCGGAAGCCTTTTGCCACACTCATACCGAAATCGCCATCACCGGCATGGGAATCCAGTTCACAGAATGGTACTTCATTCTTGATGATGATCTCACCCATTTTATCGATCAGATAGACGACATTGTCCAGTGAAAATTGATTGCCTTTGATTACCGCAGCGGATGCATCCGTCTCCACTTCGTAAGATACGGGAGCGTCTTCACCCACAACCGCTTCCAGTGCTTCGGAATACGCGACTTGTGCTACTGGAGGACCAGACACTTTAAATGCAGGTGTATCACTTTCCTTGAATAACAGTGTTTTCAGTTCATCATCCAGTTTCAGGATCGTAACCGATGCACCCGCCATATCGATACTTGTCATGTAGTTGCCTACAAACGTAGTAGCGACCTTTAGACCTGCATGTCCTGCAAGCTCACGTTGTACGGAATTGTTGAGCAGATACAGTTCTTGCAGTGGCGTTGCACCAAAACCATTCACGAGCACCGCAATCTCAGCGGATGCATCCTTATCCAGCTTCATGTCTGCGAGCAACGCTTCAACCATACGTCCTGCCAATTCATCCGCAGATACGATTTTCTCACGACGAATTCCTGGCTCACCATGAATCCCTACGCCGAATTCCATCTCGTCTTCAGCAATTTCGAAGGTAGGCGTGCCTTTGGCTGGCACGGTACAGGATGTGAATCCAAAACCAATACTGCGAACATTCTGAGCTGCTTTCTCAGCAACAGATTTCACATCTGCCAGGCTGCGGCCTTCTTCCGCTGCTGCTCCGGCAATCTTGTGAACCAATACAGTGCCGGCAACGCCGCGACGTCCAACGGTATACAAGCTGTCTTGTACAGCGATGTCATCCTCAACACGCACATACTGTACGTCGATGCCATCTTCTTCAGCCAGATGCGCTGCATTTTTGAAGTTCATCATGTCGCCGCTGTAGTTCTTGATGATCAGAAGTGTACCCTTATTGCTGGCTGTTGCCTTGATCGCTTGATACACCTGGATTTGGGAAGGAGATGCGAATACATCTCCACATACCGCTGCATCCAGCATTCCTTTACCCACATAACCAGCGTGAGCCGGTTCATGTCCGCTGCCGCCACCACTGATCAGGCTGACTTTATCGGCCTGAATCTCTCTGCGTTTGATGACTTTATATTTTTTCAGAAATTCAAGCTCCGGGTGTGCAAGCGCAATCCCGTTACACATTTCCATAACAACATGTTCAGCCTGGTTGATAATTTTCTTCATTATTTGGCCTCCCGGTGAGCTGCTTTGTACTCACGACCCATGCGGTCAGCCGCTGCAATGGCAGCAGCCACTTCAGGAACGGTGATTGGGAACGGCATCGCGTGAATGGATTCTTCCGGAATACAAGCGATCTCTGCCACTTTCAACAACTCTTCCTGACTAATCGTATCTACACCGATATCTGCCAAGCTGATCGGCAGTCCCACTTCGAGACAGAAGTCCATGACTTCATGCAGCTCTTCGGTTGGTGCATTTTCAAGCACGAGTTGTGCAATCGTACCGAAGGATACTTTTTCCCCGTGGAAGAAATGATGTGTACCCTCCAGAACAGTCAAACCGTTGTGGATCGCATGTGCCGCAGCCAGACCGCCACTTTCGAATCCAAGACCAGACAAGAGAATGTTCGTTTCAACGATATTTTCCAGCGCTTGGGTCACAACGTTGCTGTCACTCGCCACTTTTGCTTTTGCACCGTCAGTCAGCAGCATTTCATAACACAGTTTTGCCAATGCAAGTGCCGCATTGGTACCTACTGCAGATGGAGTGTAACCTTCACGGGAACCCATTGGCAGACTTGCGTTTACACGGGAATAGGATTTCGCTGTTGCTCTTGCTTCGAAGTATGTAGAGAGCGCATCTCCCATACCGGATACGAGGAAACGAGTTGGTGCGTTGGCGATTACCGTTGTATCGACGAGAACCACACTTGGGCTTTGTTTGAAGTAAGCATAGTCATCAAAAGAACCATCCGGTGTGTACAACACAGCGGAGTGACTTGTCGGTGCGTCTGTTGCCGCAATCGTTGGGCAGATGATCAGTGCTTCGCCTTCTGCTACACATTTGGCTGCATCAATGGCTTTACCGCCACCAAGACCGATGGTAGAGTCACATCCTTTTTCCTTCGCGATCGCTTGCAGACGAGCAACTTCCTCACGGGAACATTCCCCTTTAAAACCGCTTTCAACAAATGTAATATTGAATTTCTCTGCTGTTGCATCAAGCTTTGCTTTGACACGCTGTACATCATCCGGATGTGCAATCAGCAGGGCAGATTCTCCGAAGGATTTAACAAAGTACCCCAGGTTCAACAATTCGTCTTCGCCTTGTACATATTTGGTTGGGCTGATAAATGCTTTTCTCATATTAATATAGCCTCCTAAGGATATGGAATGGTGTAGTGAATACATTAAATTTTAATCTCTTGCAATTGACCTTAATATAACGCATAGCTAGCAGGTTTACAGTGGACTTTGATAACAAATTATTATAATTTACAATCGTAATTTTTTGCTTTTTGGTGCAATCATGGTATGTTATTGTCATGAGATGGTTGAATTTTGACCTCCCATCATACATTACCCGTCATCATTACATCTTAATATGTACAACTTGCTAACTTTTAACGGCCTAAATCATGAATCAGGTTAGCTATGGAGGTTTCATCGTATGATTAAAGAATATCTGCACATTAATAAAATACTCGACCTTAACAAATGGAAGCGTCTACAAGATTCTCTTGCCACAGTAACCAAACTTGCGATCCTCACCGTAGATTATAAAGGCATTCCCGTAACCAGCCACAGCAGCTGTCAGGCCTTCTGCCAGAATGTACGCAAAGACCCCGAACTTCTCCCCTACTGCCAAAAATGCGATTCTCGCGGTGGTCTGGAAGCGGTTCGGTTAAATGAGCCTTATGTGTATCTGTGTCATTTCAATATTATAGATATCGCAATTCCGATCACCATCGATGGCAAATATATCGGCGCCGTGATGGCAGGACAAGTGAAGCTCGCCGACCCGGAAAAAGGTAGCGATCTGGAGCAGATTGTCACATCCAAGAACGTGCCCATGCATGCAGCCAAGCTGGAGGAATTAAAGGACGATTACGCCCAGCTGCCTGTGATGACCTATGAAGAGATTGTGAAAATATCCAACATGTTATCCCTGCTCTGCAACTACATTGTGGAAGAAGCGCTTAACAAAAATCTGTTAGTGGAAATGTTCGAGAAAGCTTCAGGCAATCAGGAGTCTCTAAACCTCTCCACCATTCTGCCGGGGTACTCCATTCGTAATATTGAGTCGATCAAAAAAGAGATGACCAATGCGATTGCGGATGCTTATCTCAAGAACAGCCCAAGTGATGCGGAAAGCATCAGCCCGGTGCTTCAGCCTGCTTTTGAATACATTCACAGTCACAAAAGCGAACAAGCTTCACTCAAACAAATGGCCGATCTATGCCACCTGAGTCCGAGTTATTTCAGCAGATTATTTGCCAAGGAAACGGGCGAGAACTTCACCACCTACCTGGCAAAACTCAAAATTAAGTGGGCCAAGCAATTGCTGGAGGTCACTGACATGCCTGTCTCACAGATCAGTGATGAGCTGGGATTTAATGAATCGGGATATTTTATCAAAATATTTAAAAAGTTCGAGGAAATTACGCCTGCTCTCTATCGCAAATACATCCAGGAGAAAATGTAGATTCACTGATACTTTTTTCGTATCAAAGATGAGGTTAAAAGATATCTCACTCGGCAATTGGATCACGCAAATAACGGCTGAATCAAGACTTTAAGCCCTGGTCAGCCGTTGTGTATTTTATGCTTATCTCACCTGTTTACGCAACTCTTGATCCAGCCATTCCAGTGCTGCACGCAGCTTATCCTGGGGAAGTTTCTCATAACGATCACCCGTAGACAATTCAAAGGCACAGCTGTTCCCACTCGTCTTGTTCAGATAGGAAGTCATTCCTATGCCATACTGCTGCGCCATTTGCACAAGAATGGGTTCAACTTCCGGCGCAGCGAGTGCAAAGTGTACATGGAACATATTGGATACCGGCACCTCGGGCAAGGTATGTATCCCGTGACACGCATTCAATAGGGAGGCGATTTCTTGAGCCTGCTCGTAATAACGCTCCATTTTGCCAATCCGTTCATTGAAATAATACTGGGAACTCAGAATATACGGATACAGGCCGATCAGATCTCCGCCGTGCCGCCGTTTCCATACTTTTGACTCTTGCACCACATCCGTGTCTCCAGCCAATATGGCTCCCGCAATGCCCCCGACCCCTTTGTAAAAGGACACATACACCGTATCAAACAAACTGCAGATCTCCGCAGGCGTTTTCTGATAATAGGGAGTGATCTCGAACAGGCGCGCCCCGTCCAGATGCAGCTTAATCCCGCGTTCACGGCAATAGGCCGAGATCGCTTCCAGTTCTTCATACGCCGGCAATTGCCCACCAATCTCGCGTTGCGGCAGTTCCAACAACAGACAGGCAATGTCCTGATTAAGCGCTTGTACATCTTCCAAACGTATCAACCGCTCCTTGTCCGCGAGCAAAATCGATTCGATCTGATGCAACTCCTTCACTCCATCTTCTTCATGGATTTCCAGATGGCATAGAGGGTGATAGGCTACTCGCTTTATCCCTTTGCGATCACACCAGATCCGTAATGCAATCTGCTGCGCCATCGTTCCGCTTGGGAAAAACACCGCCGATTCCTTGCCGAGAACGTCAGCCATCTGTTGCTGAAATTCTTCGATGATGGGGCCGTTGCCGTAGTGGTCACTGAAGGTCTCCCCATCGACTTGTTGTAATACCTCTTGAAGCACCTTGACTTGGCGACTGCCATGACCACCAATAATAAAGTCTGCCTGATTAAATGCATCAGTCAATGTTAACGTAGTATCCTCCAAGATCAATCACTCCTTATATAGTGCGTGTTCTAAAGCGAACTTCTGAACAACCTCTTATAGTTCCGGTTCTGTAATGATCTGTACCAAAGCGCTCAGCGCACTAGATATATGTTCACCACGGGCATACACAAATCCTACTTCCAGACGGCAATAGGGATCTGGTAAAGGTAACACTGCAATCTCACCTCTTAATTCTGCTTTGGTAACTGAAGACCGTGGCAGCAATGATACACCGAGTCCAGCAGATACCCCATTCAGAATCGTGTCCAGTGTTCCATAGTCCATAACGTTTAGTGACGAGATACCCTGATCTTTCAAAAAGGCTTCCGCCTGAGTGCGATGTGTGCATCCAATCTCAAAAAATAACATCGGCCTGGACAATAACTCGTGTATCTCATGCACGCCAGGTTCAGCGATCAGCACCAATTCCTCGTCATACATCTTCATATAGTTCAGCTCAGGATGATCAATCGGGCCATATATTAATGCTCCATGCAATTCATGTTGGATGACTTTCTGATTCAGTTCATGGGTCCCACCCGTGACAAGTGAATGGTGTACCTCCGGGTAGCATGAACTGTATTCAGCCAGGAGCGGCGTGAGGAAAGTGGAAGCTGCTGTCTCAATGGCACCCAGACGAAGCATGCCGGACGGCGGGTTACCGACTTGTGTGGCCTGCTCTGCTTCATATAATAATTGCAATATTCTATCCGCATACACAAGCAGATTCTCGCCCGCTGGTGTAAGAGACATTCCCCGATTGGAACGATGAAACAGCGGTACTTGCAGCTGTGTCTCCAACTGTTTGATACGCGTGGTTACATTGGATTGTACATAATTAAGTGCGAGTGCAGCTTTACTGATACTACCTTCGCGGGCAACCGCCTGAAATATTTTCAAATCACCTGCATCCATATCCTGATCACCTGCTCGTCGTTATATCGGCATTCTGCATCATCCGATTCATGCAAAGTGCTTATCTATTATTTTTAATGATACTGACAATCATTTTTGTTCATTTTACGTGAATCTGCACCATCTGTACAATGAGGCTCAGTAGTGAAATGTGCTTACATCGACAGGAGGAATAATGAACATGAAATCTATCGTACATTCAGGCCAGAGCGGCCTTGCAGGTCTTCAATATACAGAGTCCACATCTCGGGTACCAGCAACCGGGGAAGTGCGGATCCAACTCAAATCCGCTGGAATTAATCACCGGGATCTTTTCATTATGGCAGGACGCACCAGTCAGGAAGCCCCGCTCATTCCCGGTTCCGATGGAGCAGGTATCATCGTTGAGATTGGCGAAGGTGTAAGAGGGTTCGCAATAGGTGATGAAGTCATTATCCATCCTACACTCGGTTGGGAACATGCATCTGAAGTGCCGACCGTACCCGATATTGTTGGTGGCCCTACGGATGGAACGCTGGCTCAATATATCACGTTACCTGCCGAAAATGCTCTGCCTAAGCCAGCCCACCTATCTTGGGAGGAAGCAGGCGTGCTGTCCCTTTCGGCGTTGACGGCCTACCGTGCTTTGTTCACTCGTGGTGAAATGAAACAAGGTGAACATATCCTCATTCCCGGTATTGGCGGTGGTGTAGCGACCTATGCCCTGCTCATAGCCGTAGCCGCTGGTGCCAAGGTGACTGTTACTTCCAGAAGTGAAGCCAAAAGAAATGAGGCACTGCGCTTGGGTGCTACCCATGCATTGGATAGTCATGCCGATTGGTGTTTGCAGAACGATCTGGAACCTGTGGATATCGTCTTGGATAGCATCGGACAAGCCATGTTCCCGAAATATTTTGATATAATCAGACCAGGCGGACGTATCGTGATGTATGGCGCAAGCTCGGGGGATAATCTGACCCTACCCATTCGCTCTATCTTCTTCCCGCAGATCAGTCTGATCGGCACCTCTATGGGCAGCCGTGAGGAGTTTATCCAGATGCTGCAATGGGTGGAGCAACATGATATACATCCTGTAATTGATGGTGTTTATCCGTTACAGGACGCAGCGAAAGCGTTCGAACGCATGGAAAAAGGCGAGCAGTTTGGTAATCTGGCTCTCCTTATGGAGTGACATCTATTTTGAGATGGGCCTTCATGAATTGTTAAAAATTGATAACGATAATGGGGTGAATCCATCTGACCCGTCTAGCTAAACGTATACTAATTTTTCTTGTTTCTATTATGCTTTTGGCCCAAATTCCTGTGTTAAAAGAAACCTTAGCCCGAGGAGTAACTACGTTATATGTGAAGATAAAGTATGCCGAACATTCCTTTGAATTCCAAGACTTTATCTACGAGTCTCATTTCGGGAACTATATCATTTCATATACTGATCAAGACGAAAAACACATTAGTCTGATGCTTGAGCCCAAATTTTTTCCGGTGCTCATTACGTATGATCCATTGAATCAGCCCATGAAAGACTAGTTGGTTCACTCTATGAATCATTCAGGAGGTATCGATATGAACAATAGATTACATTTGGTCGAATTGGTTCGCAAACTGATGGACGCCGAAGGAACCGAAGCCGAGTTGGATGACATGTTGACGGAGCTACAGCAGCAGGTGCCTCATGCAGAGATCAGTAATCTGATTTTCTGGGATGATCGAGACCTGACGCCTGAACAGATTGTGGAAGAAGCCTTGGCTTCCCGTCCGATCATTCTTCCGCCCCATTCTTAATATTCTTCCGGAGGTGAATGATAGCCAATGTCTGATATGAATCATTTGAATTATAACAACGATGAACACCCTGAGTTTAACGAAATTAGCGGTGAAGAGAAACTACAGGCGCTTCGTGACCTGATTGAGCTGACCGATAGCCTTCTTACTCAGCAAGTTCTCGCTATTGGTATGGATACACATGAAGAGGATCTAATCCGTATCGAAGCATGGAGAGCTTTAGGCATGGCAGGGTCTTCCCCACTTTTGGATGAGATCCAAGGGCTATCCTTGCGCTGGAATCGCTTCAATCTCATCCGAATTTGGGCGCTTCCGCCAAGCGAGAACTGCATTCCATATCAGGAAGTGATGTTTTATGAATCAGGACCATGAACCATTTTCACCGGGAACATCAGAAGCATCAGGAGAGCATACTACGAAACCCATTTACCTCACCCAAGGTGAAATCAACGCCCTACAGAAGGCTATTTTGTTCCTCAAGTTTGAATCTGAAGAGACGGCGTCCTTGCTCTATGCAGGCAGTCCTCTACTGAACAGTGTGCTAGAAAAGGTACGGGACGTCTGCGCATTTGGTGAGTACGCCAAAGAACTTCACTCTCGCCCGAACGAATATGCAGAACGTTTCATGCGCGCCAAGTTGGAGCGTTCATATGCAGAAGAATTGGCACCGCGTGAACGAACGGAAGAACAGAACATTGAGATTCTCAGATCCTGCATGCATCCCTATCCGGTTAAATGAAAAAATCCTCCATACTCTCTTTCAGAGCATGGAGGATTTTTATTTCGTTATTGGGACGTAACATCTGTTAAACTGAACGTCATTGTAGCAAATACAATTCTACGGTGTATGTCTACCCACGTACTGTAAAGTTCCTTTAGGGAACTCATTCCATTCACCGGTTAATGAGAACTGTTGTGAACCCGTATATATCCCGCGTTTTCGGATAAACGTCCCTCCAGCAGGCATGAATTGATCATGTGAAGTTGGATCTCCTAACACATCTACAATTCGTCCATCCTTTTTGAGAACCAAAGCAACGACATTATACTCATTCGGGTTATACAATTCCAATTCATCATTGTAATACTGGGCTGTAGTTATATCGAAAAAGTCGTAAAAAGTATAATTGATGTTTAAATAAGGTAACCCTGGAGTAACATCAAGTATGTTTTTGGTTGTCACTTTCATTGTGGATGTCTGTTTCATCCACTGATGAACTTCCAACTGATACCCGCTTGCTTTATGTGAGGGATCACCATCACCTGTGTAATAAAGTTGAACTACACTGCGTCCGTCCCCTGCATCAGCATACTGAGAAAAGAACAACTCTGACGTGCCCTGATTTTTCGAGTTTACCTGAACAACAACGGCCCTACCGTCATTCCCTATGATCCAGAATAATAATGGAGATACACTCAAAGGGATCTGGGAAGAATTAATCGGATCCGGCCCTGTAAACGTCGAATCTGGCGTACCACTATATACTTTAAAACTCGTCTGTCCAGGGAACCAATTGGACGCTGTAAAGGTCAGAGGATCTATGACACCGGACTTCGTATTGATCTGCATGACCCCACCGTTAACCAGAGAAGCAGTACGAACGTTGAAGGTGTAATCTACCTGTCCACCTTTTCCATCCTTTGCTGTTATGGTTAGAGGAGCGACTACATTCCCTGTTCCCGGTTTTAGTATGATCTGGTTACCATTAATGCTTGCATTCACTGCTTCGTTTGAGCTATTGCTTATCGTGAATTGCAACACATCTCCATCGGGGTCACTGAATAGTTGACTCAGATCATACATGCGCTCATTCGTTACATTAGGTGTCAATACTTGTTCGTAAATGGTACTTACTACCTCAGGGGCCAAGTTAGGACCAGTAGGCTCTCCTTGTATAGTCACGCCAAAGGATGCTTGTTCGCTACGACCTTTCTGGTCATATACCGTTAACGTGACTGTCGTATTTCCTGCAGCAACTGGAGCAACAGTTATCTGTGAACTATTGGTAGAGACTGTCGCAATATTGGGATCTGCTGAGGAAGCATCCACTGTTAACGTAGCTGTATCAAAATTCATCAAGTACGATGTCAGGTCAAGATTCAGAGTTGACCAAGGCCATGTTACCGTTTGATCCGGAATTGAACTGATATTCCCAGATTCAAGAACTTCAATGTCAATATAGGTTGACGCTTCTTTTCCATACATATCTTTTGCTTTGATGTTAGCTTGAAATTTACCAACCTGTCTTGGATGAATAATCAGCTTGTTTTCTTGAATATCCACCCCTGCGATCAGGAGATTATTGAAATCAAGTGGTGTATGGAACTCTAATGCATCTCCATCGGGATCATTAAAATAATCCGAGAGATTAATGATCGCATCTTCCTTGCCTACAAACACCGTTTGAGCAGGTAGATGCTGAGTAAGCACCGGAGAAGAATTAGGCTTAGGATTAACCCTTATCTGAAATGCAGTTGAAATGAGACCACCTTTTCCATCCTCAACTGAATAATAAATGATGTATTCTCCAAATTCTAGAGCGGTAAAGCTCAGTATACCCTCTTCCTCCTCAACAATTAAATCAGAATTAGAAGAGTATGCACTGAATGTGAGCGGGTCACCAT
Source organism: Paenibacillus amylolyticus (assembly GCF_050990605.1). Lineage (GTDB taxonomy): Bacteria > Bacillota > Bacilli > Paenibacillales > Paenibacillaceae > Paenibacillus > Paenibacillus amylolyticus_H. The sequence continues at coordinate 879,703 of NZ_CP158832.1, read as the reverse complement.
CCGGATCTGTATAATAATTATTTAAGTTCACCGAGGGGATAGGATCTGTGAGGAAACCCAGATATGCTTCAACCCATCCTGGTGAGTTTCCTACCGGATTATGATTTGGTACTAATAGAATATCGATGTCAAAGGAATCTTCAGTGATTCCTCCGTTACCGTCATTCACTGTGTAAGAAATCGTATACGTCCCATTTTGCAGTGATGTTAACTTCAGTTCACCATTATTCTCCTCTACTGTTACCCCGTCTGGATTGGATGAAGTCGCTGTATACGTCAAAGAATCACCGTCTGGATCAGTATATATATCGTTCAATTTCACTACAGGGATATCATCCCCCAGGTATACCTCTATTTTCGATGGAGCTTCCCCCACAGGCGCACGATTGAGTGGTGGCAACACAACAACTTTCATGTCGAGTTCAGTAATTCCCGTACTGCCATCATCTGCAATTTGCCCATCATCCACCTTAATTTTAAGAATAACTTCCCCTGCCTTTTTAGGCGTTAACCTCAACACAGATTCAGCATAGTTCGATTTCACGATTTCAGTGTCCACGATTTCCGGGGCACTGTTTGTTACACTGTATAGCAACTCCGATTCATACTTCACATCATCCATAACATAGACCATGAGATCTACATCCTTGCTACCTGACTCAGCTATCAATTCCTGATCAGGAATTGGTGATGCAAGAGGAGGTCTATTCACGTAGACTTCGAATGTGGATCTCAGCCTTTTACCACGACCGTCATTTGAAGTTACTGTTATGGTAGCCGTGCCATCCTCCAAGGGAACAACATCCAATTGCGATCCATTCAGGATAACCTTTGCAACGTCAGGTTTGGATGAACTGATCGTATAAGTTACCAAGTCACCGTCCGGATCAGTCACATAATTGTTTAGGTTTAACGTTGCTCCTTGTCCATTCTGCGTAAACTTGCGACTTTCGAATGGTTTGAGTAATTCAGGAGCACGATTGGCAACAACAGGAGATGTTCCGCCTCCACTCCCCCCACTTACTCCCCCTAACGAAGGAGATACCGGATTTGGAGATGATGTTCCTGTATTTCCACTTACAACTGAAGACGAGACTCCAGCAGCCAAAGAAATCTCCGAAACTTTTACATTGTCCGCCACATTAACCTGCGCGGAAGGGTTATTCACTTGAAGCTGCTGAACGGAGCCTGCTGCATTAATGTTTACAGCGCCTGTCCCATCCACATTGAGTTGCTGTAAAGTAATGTTACCGTTGAGTTGCAGAGACTTGGATGTATTCACATGGACCGTCTCAATGGTTCCTTGTAGTTCCACTTTGCTTGCACCTTCGAGAATATTTAATAACGGGAGATTAGCCGTTTTCTCGATAACAAGCATACTGTCTGATCTAACGTTAACTTCTTGAGTACGGGTATTCCCTGTTAGTGCCACATGTACATCGCTTTTATCTACACCCACAGTATTGAGAATGGAATTTTCAAATACAACCGTATTATTATCGCCGCCATAAACGAAGACAGACTGTGCCACATTGATATTTTTGGCATAAAAATCATGTTTCACCTCGGGGGCAATCGTCAGTTTGCCCTTGACTGTAAGTCCTTGCACTGAAACAAAGTCTGCTTTCGTGGTTAGATCCCCCTGAATTACAGTGTCTCCGCCATCCAATAGCAGATTGCCGCTAAATTCAGCTTTTCCTGGGGCCGCATCCTGACCTCCCGTTCTAATTTCCAACCCGTTAATTTCGGTGAGCATATGATTTTGACGCTTAAACCGTATTCCAGCCTGAGCCAGTACAGCCTTATTGCGATGATTCAGAAGACCTGCCACTTGTTCAGAGATCTGATAGATAACACCGTTGATCTGAATCTGCTTTCCTTCGATGGACTGAATGACAGACAAGCGGTTTTCCGGGAACATGGCCGACAACAACATGCCTATGGCTTCGCCACGAACAAGTCCTTGTTTAACTTTATTCTCTCCCTGATATTCGCTTAGAAGTTCAGCCTTCTCAGCAGTTCGAATATATGGAGCAGCCCACGTACTCGCTCCTTCCCAATCTGAAGGAAGAGGATCTCCCTGAACTTCTTGTTTAGCCAAAGCCGTGGCTCTTACCAGAACTGTTACCAGTTCCTGTCCAGTGATCTGGGCCTGTGGACGGAAACTCCCTGTTGCATCTCCTTGCAAAATCCCCGCCTTCTTGACCGCCTGAATCGAAGGTGCTGACCAGCTAGTAGATTTCACATCCGTAAAAGATGCTGAGACTGACTTGTCCTGTGTGAGACCCAGAGCTTGAGCAAGAACAACTGCCAGTTCCTGACGGGTGATTGGGTCAGCTGCACGAACATTCCCATCTGGATCCCCTTTGATGAACCCCATGGTTACGGCCCTGTTCATAACTTCGTTTAATTTGCTATTCTTATTATCATCTGAGGATATGTCAGACACAGACATAGTCTGTGCCTCCGACTTATCATGTTGTGCAGATACAGGCACAGTGTTGGAAAGAAGCAACGCAATCAAAGCGAGCTGCACAGTCCTTCTTATTTTTGGCATAGAGGTTCTCCTTCATGATGTGAGATATTTCAAAATTAAGGAATGGAAGGTGAGGATGTGTAATTACCCAGACCGTTGTAGTAGTTCTCTCCTTGTTGGATCCACCGTGCCCCGTCATAATTTACATCACCATGAACATTACCTGACGTTCTTGTTAAAGATTGCGCAGGCTTCAAGATGGCTGTATCCATAGGTTCCCCATCGCTAATCTGATAGAGTATCAAAGTGATGTCTTGGGGTTGATCAATATCAAAATTAAAGGACACATAGTAGATTTCGTCCTCATTGATCGGGAAATCCGTAGAGTCATCGGCAATGACCAATGTTTTATAAGGTGCAATGGTTGTTCCGAAAGCAAACGTAATCGGATCATCAATATCACTACGTTTAATTTCAAACTGACTGAGTTCAATTGGTTTGGACGTTGGATTATACAATTCAATTGCCTGAGTAGTGTCTTCTCCCCAGACTACCTCGGAAATAAACATACCCTTTCCTTCATCCGGGTCCTCCACCTTAACCGTAAATGTCGTCTCGACATCTTTACCAGCGGGATCAGTAGCCTTAACGGTAACGGTTGCGGAACCAACAACGTTCTTGAGGTCTAAAGTCAATATATCTCCTTGGACACTCACTTCTACCACAGCTGGATCAGAAGATTGTGCTGTATACGTTAGAATGTCGCCATCCATATCTGTGAACACACCAGCCAAATCAACCGTCTTTCTCACGGTACCCAGTTCAACTCCAACAGTTGGCAGTGTTTTTACCACTTCAGGAACATGGTTGATTGGTGGTTGTGGAATGATGATTGGCGGAAATGGCGGAAATGGCGGTAAAGGTGGTGGAATTAAGACCGGTTTGACCACATAAATGAATGAAGCCGATACACTTCCTCCTTTTCCATCTGCAGCTTTCAACGTAACCGTTGTTTGGCCTATAGCAGTGGCCATAATTTTCAATTTTGAACCCTGAATATCCGCAGTAGCGATGTTAGGATCGATCTCCGTAATCTCATAGCTCAGCTCATCCGCATCCGCATCAGTAAATACAGCACTGAGATCAATCTCTTGCATGCCCTCTCCGAGATATACCATCATGTCAGAAATGCTAGACTGAACAACAGGCGGTTGATTCTCGGGAGACGGAGGTACAATAACCGGCGGCTCAGGTTCTGGAGTTGGTGTCGGCGTAGGAGTCGGTGTAGGAGCTGGTGTTGAAGATCCCGAGCCAGAATTGGAGTTGCTTGCCCCAGTATTGCTGGATGGTGTGGTCAGTGGCGGTGCACTGCGAATGATCTGTGAGGCTACGCCGCCCTTTGGAAGAATAACTGTATTCGTTTTCACACTTGCCGGTAATTGAATAATGGATTTCACGTCTTTCAACACAACTTCCTTCCACGTCCCACTTCCAAGAACAGTGACTTTGTCAGTCGTATCTACGGTTACCGCATCGATATCTCCATCAATCGTTATCGCACTTACGCCTGTTTTTAATACAACCTTGGACAAGGTATCGGCCTTGAGAGCAACATGATTTGAAGAGACTGTGACCATACCTTGATAGGAGGTACCGACCAAATTCAATGTCACGTAATTTTGAAGTGTGCCTTCTTGGGTAATCTGGATTTCTGATAAGGCAGACAGGTTACGTGTACGTGCATCATAAGTAATTACTGCGTTCTGCAATGCTTCTTTGTTCTCATCATTCAAAATCCTTTGCAATTCCTGACTGATCACAAAAGGACGTCCATCCATATAGGCAACGTCTCCGTCCAATGCAGTCAAAGAAGCTGCTCGTTCACCCGTCTGGAAAACATCTACGAGAACCTTCGCTATATCTTGTCGTTGTACCAGAGCTCTGGATTCAAATTTCCCCTCATTGGAATCCAATAACCCCAATTTCAACGCAGTATGTACCTGTTCTTTAGCCCAGCCACTCACCGTGGATTCATCTGCAAGCGTCTGTTGTTGTCCTCCTTTTGCTCCTTGTGTTCCTGTCACTCTTACCAAAATGGAAGCAAGCTCTTCCCGACGAATCGGATCGTTAGCACGGAAATTGCCTCTTGCATCTCCAGTCATCCATCCCTCTTGACGAATTGCTTCAATATAAGGAGTCGCCCAATCTGAATGTTTAAGTCCAGTGTTGGAAGTCTTATCAATCTCTAATTGTGATGCTTTGGCCAGCAACACGGCCATTTCTCTTCGAGTCAAAGGCTGGTCAGGGTGAAATGATCCATCTGGATAACCTGAGATCAACCCTTTCTCTACTGCTTCCTTTACCGCTTGAAGAGAGGTCGAACGGATATCGTTCTGATCTGTAAAAACCGATGATATGGAGTCTGTTGATTCTCCAGTTTGCTCTGCTGCGTTGACAAATTGAGTACCCCATAGCATTCCTACTACCAGTGAAGTCAGCAACACCTTTTTCCAATCCTGATTCATATTTGTTCCTCCCAATAAAACTTCATTTTCCGCACAAAGTTTATCAAGATGCTCTGAACAATTTCTGAACAAAACAACTAGTAAAAAACCCAGATAAAAGAAGATTATATCGATGTAACCCATACAAATTTCACTTAACATGGGGATACATTGTTCTATATAAATTTTGGAACGAGAAAAATATGCAAATAACTGATCAAAAAGTGCAAACAATATGAACACATATTATATGTTTACACCCAAAATAAACTTAAACTGGTTAAAGATATTCTTTTTCTGAAAAAGCGTGTTACTATCTCAAAAATCGTTATAATAAAAGGACCTTGGTGAGATTTGTAAGTTAATGCAATCATTCAACTTAACTATTGGAGGAGAATTATGGAAACGGAAGCTCTACGGAACGTGGAACAACTTGCTCTGAAGAAACACAAGATTTACAAACAAAGCTTAATCAGGTACCTTGCACGCTCCATGCTGGCCAGTATGTTTATCGGATTCGGCGTCATCGTGGCGTTTAAGACAGGTAACTTCTTTTATATGGAGCAGTCCCCGTTTACCTATCCGATGGCAGCCATTACGTTTGGCGCGGCCATCATTCTGATCGCCTATGGCGGGGGTGACCTGTTCACGGGCAATACGTTTTATTACACGTATGCGGCGCTGCGCAAGAAGCTGCGATGGTTCGAAGTGATCAAGCTGTGGATTGCGAGTTATAGCGGTAATCTGATGGGCGCAGCCGTGTTTGCCCTGTTAATCTACCTGACGGGATTGTTCGACTCGTCCCAGGTGAATGGGTTTCTGTTAAGCGTGGTGGAGCACAAGATGGAGGTCCCAACCATGCAGCTCTTTTTCCGGGGAATTTTGTGTAACTGGCTCGTATGTATGGCGTTCTTTGTGCCGATGTTCATGAAGGAGAATGGAGCCAAAATGTTTGCCATGATGCTCTTTGTGTTCTGCTTCTTCATCTCGGGATATGAGCACAGCATCGCCAATATGTGTACATTCGCGATTGCACTTGTGCTGAACCACCCGGGGACAATTTCATTTGATGGTGTGCTTCACAACCTGGTGCCAGTGACCTTGGGTAATCTGGTGGGTGGTGTGCTGTTGATGGGCTTTATGTATTACGCGGTGAACAAACCGTTTCTGGATGAAGAGACGCATTAATCTCCGGTAAAAAAGATCCCCTTCCGGCCCGGTCCATTGACCGTAGCTAATCGGTATGAGAAACGCAAAACACCCCAGCAACCTTTCCATCTCAGGGAGAAGGTTGCCGGGGTGTTTCTATTGGATCTCCAAATGCAATAGCGGAAACGGATTACCTGAACTATCCAATTCGGACCGCCCCATCTGTACAAATCCCATCTTTTCATAGAATTGGGCTGCCCCACTATTCTGCTCATTAACATCCACCTTGAGGTGACGGCCTTTGATTTTGAAGGTATGGTCTATTAGTAGACGTCCCAGACCCTGCCCGTGTTGGCTCGGATCTACAAATAACATCTCGATAAAGTTATCATCCACACCAATAAAACCCACGGGTTGTTGCTCCGTATTCAGCGCCTCCCAAACCTCAACTTGCCTGTGCTGCAACACATCACTCACCAATCCAATTTTGATATAACTCTACAAGTATTTTACCATGGCCATCCTTCAATCTGCACCTATAATTTCCAATCCTGAGTCAAAGCACTCCCACCGTTTTCGGCTTCCAGCGGAAAGTTGCTGCCGATTGGGAAGGCAGTACATATCGAAACGAATCTCCGTCCATGACTACATCAAAGGAAACTTCTGCCCCACCCGTATTAGCTGCAACCATCACCATAGTTGCATCCGGATTGCGGAAGGCTACGTTCTCGATCTGGCCCTGTTCATGCGTGGAATCAACTCTCACGGCTCCCGGACGTACATAACGGCTGATGTGGCCCAACGCATAATACTCGACATTTCTAGTGATTTCATCACTGTCCAGGTCAATCGTCACAATCCCACGGCAGTTCTCACAGCCGCCGTTCGTGGGTCCGCCTTGCGGATCGAGTGCGATGTTCCAGAGCAGTACATTTTTTGCCCAGTTGCGAGGTGCACCAATGATGAGATTGGACATCTGCCAGCTCAGATTCTCGCCAAAGTCAGGACTCCACTCCCCACCACTACATTCAGTAAAATAGATATGTTTGTCCGGGAAGCGCTTATGCACTTCCGACATGGCAGATGGATCACCTGCATAACAGTGAAAAGCAGATCCATCGATATATGAAGCAGTCTGCTCATCACCAAGTACCTTGCTGGTATATTCGAACGCCTGATCCCAGTTATGATCATACGCGATGATTCGCGTGTCCAGTCCCGCATCCTGTAGCGCCGGGCCGAGATAATCCCGAATGAACATGGCTTGTTCTTCGGCCCCCATACTCATACTCGGATATTTATCCGAGGTGAACTCCGGTTCATTTTGCAACGTGATCCCGTAGATGGGAATGCCCTTTGCTTGATAAGATTTGATATACTTCACAAAATAACTCGCGTACGCTTCATACACCCGGGGATCGTTATAATTCAGATACCAGCCGTTAGTGGTCTTCTCCCCATACTTCATCCAGGCCGGAGCCGTCCACGGGGTACCCAACACTTTAAGATCCGGTTTCAGCCAAGTCACACGCTCCAGCATATTCACAACTTCCTGATCTTTATCGATCGAAAAGTGTTCCATGTCATAATCCGTGCCAGACTCGATATCATCATAGGTATAACTTGAAGCCAAACCTGATTCATCCACTGAATAATCGGAAGCGCCAATTGTATGACGCACCATATCCATGTTTAGCCCTTCCATCGTAAACAGTTCCTTCAGCAGTTGCTCTTGTTGTTCCTCTGAAAGCTGGTTGATCAGATGTGCCGACGACCCCGTCATCGCTGCGCCAAATCCATCCATGGTCTGATACGTCTTGTCCGGGTCAATCTGTATGGTAAACTCCGACCAAGAAGTGCCTGACTCCTGCGTTGAAGAAACGGAAGAGCTTGTGTCTGTATCATCGTGCTCTGTCACTGGAATAGGCTTCTGAGGGGTAAGCAGATTTTGCTGATTGCCCGTCGTTAACCAGACTTCGGCCGTTCTCTGCTTCTCCACAACCGATGGAGGAACGGATTGTTCATTTCCGTTGAGAATAAGCCACACTCCTGCACCGATACAACAAACAGCGATGAACAGGATGCTCCATCGTTTGGGGTGCTCTCTCCAGCCTATGTTCATCACGTCTCCCTCTCCTTCCATTGTGGAAAAAGCCGCGGCCACTAGGCCACGACTCATTTTTGCGTTCTCCCTTATTGCACTTTATTTACCGGATTTGCTTCCGATATTCACACTGCCTGTCAGACGGATATCATCCGAGGCACTGCCGACATACACTTGAACTTTACCCTTAGGCATTACCCATTCATGCGATGCTTCATCCCAGTAGGACAATGCGCTGCGATCCAGTTGAATGTTGACCCGTTGCTGCTTGCCTGTCTTCAGATCAACCTTCGTCCAGCCAGCAAGCTGCTTCTCTGGTGTCTCCACTTTGGTTGGCAGATTGCCAACATAGACCTGTACAACTTCTGCACCGGAAACTTTACCGGTATTACGCAGGTTAAGGGATACTTCTACGGTTTCCTTATCGCCTTTACCTGTATTTTTCACATGCAGATTACGATAATTAAAATCGGTATAAGACAGTCCGTGTCCAAAGGCGAACGCCGGTGTCATGCCTTCTTTGTCATATCCTTTGTACCCTACATAGATACCCTCGGAGTAGTTACCCACCCCATTCACACCCGGGAATTGTTCCGCAGTGGATACCGGGGTCTGGGAATCATCTGATGGGAACGTCACCGGCAACTTACCGGATGGATTCACATCGCCGAACAGAACACGTGCCACTGCATTACCTTGTTCCTGACCTGCATACCAAGCCTGAACGATGGATGGCACTTCGTTTTGCCAAGAATCCATTTCTACGGCACGACCACTCATTTGTACCACGATCGTTTTGGGATTAGCTGCCGCTACTTTGCGGATCAGCTGCTCCTGGTTATTTGGCAGTTCCAAGTCGGAACGGTCCACGTAACCTTCACTGTCATACGTACGTGTTACCACCACGGCAACATCGGATTTTTTCGCCAGATCAACTGCTTTTTGCATTTTAATATCAACAGCCTCTTCTGGAGCTTCCCAGCCAAAACGAACCTGTGCACCCATATCATGATTGGTCTGTACCGGGAAAGCCGTACGATACTCAATTCGAATATTGTGGGACTCGCCTTCTTTAAATGTGACTTCTTTCTTCGTTGTACTCAGTGTTTCACCTTGATTGTCTACAAGTAACTCATCATCCACATACAGTTTCGCAGAACCGAGACTGGTCAGGGACAGTTTATATTCACCTGTTTGAGGTGCTGTGATTGCCCCTGTCCAACGAGCAGACATCTTGGCATTAAACTTCGTTGGTGTCACCGGAAGCTTGGAAGATTGTGCATTAAAACCTTCATAGTTGTAGAATCCAAGATTCATGTTGACCTGATTATCTGTACGGACCAGAGCAGGGTTACCCTCCATGTCTTTATTCGTCCAGTATTCAGCATGCAGACCATATTCGGCGCGCTCTGTACCATAGTCTCTTTCACTTTCCTGAGCATCCGCTGGTGATAAAAGAGTCGAAGGTACAGCCGATGGTCCATTAAATGCATCTCCTGCAGAGATTGGATCTGTTCCGGCTGCATATTTTACATCCACACCGTTACCTGCACGGTTACGAATGCCTTGCAGTGGACTTACGGTATACGTCGGATTAACCAGACTGCTACCTCCACCAGCAGCAGATGCGTTATCTGCATCCGGTCCAATGACCGCAATGGATTTCACTTTTTTATTGGACAGCGGCAGCGTATTATCGTTATTTTGCAAAAGAACCATGCTCTCTTCCGCAATTTCACGTGCTTGTTTGCCGTCTTTCTTGGCATTGATCTGTGTATTGGTTACAGGGTTGTCGAACAGCCCTTTATCAAACATTTGAAGCAAAATGCGTCTTACCTTCTCATCAATGGTTTGCTCGCTGACTTCGCCTTTGTTCACGGCTTCCAGCAATTTGTCTCCCCATTTGCCATACGGCTCTCCAGGTGTCTCCAGATCCAGACCCGCATTGGCAGATTTGGCTGTGCTGAAGTTTGCACCGTAATCACTCATGACGAACCCTTCGAAGCCAAACTGAACCCGAAGAACATCCGTCAGCATCTCCTTGTTCTCACAAGCGTATGTACCGTTCACCTGGTTAAATGAACACATGGCAGAACCGAGATCTGCTTTTTCAACCATCGCCTGGAACGGACGTGCATAGACTTCCTGGATCGCACGTTCGCTGGCCGTAGCATTGGTCGTGAAACGCTCCGTCTCCTGGTTGTTCAGGATGTAATGCTTCGCTGTAGCGATAACCGGATTGCTTTGAATCCCGTTCACATATGCTGCACCCATACCGGAAGCCAGCAATGGATCTTCCCCGAGCGATTCAAAGTTCCGGGAACCCCACGGTGTACGTGCAATATCCAGCCCAGGGCCAAGAACTACATTATGTGTTGTATCATGTGCTTCCTGACCGATCAGATCGCCATATTTCTTGGCAAGATTGGTGTCCCAGGATGCGGCTAATGCAATTGGTGCAGGCAGTGCAGTAGACTTTTTGTCCTGCACATCCGGATTGGCCACACGTACCCCCGCGGGCCCATCTGCCATCTGTAATGCCGGAATGCCGAGGCGCTCCAATCCATCATTATAGAAACCATAATAGTTATTTACTTTACCGGTTACGAATCCAACTTTCTCCTCCAGCGTCATCTCTTTGAGCAGCAGCTCGGTGCGCTCCTCCGCAGATAGAGATTTGTTCATCCAAGGCCGATTGGTCCCAGATTCCGCCTCCGCGGCGAAGGCGTGTAACGGCATAGCCGCAACCGCCACGATGATGAGTAGCATAAACCATCGTTTGAGGAAAATCAGATTGAGTCTTCTATTCATGTTGTAAGCTCTCCTTCTCTCTTGATCATTTTTCTCGTACACATCTTGAATACATGTATACAAGGGAATGCATACTGGCTTGAGTCCAGTCTTTCAAGCATTCAGGTCGTCCTGCACATGGCTTCTGAAACTGCAGCCTGCAAGCAAGTCAGCAGATTTCGCTTCCTAACGATAGCCGACCTGATTCCGAATTACATCCCCTTAAATTTGGTAATAGATCAATAGGAACGAGCCTAGTTCTTTGGCATCACCTCTATTTTAGTTCAGATAACAAGAAAAGAAAACGAATTATTTACATTTCCGTAACCACTTTCAAACAAATTCTTTACTTTTAAAAACAGTCAGTTCGACCCACTTCCGATCAACCAAATAATGAAATTAATTATCAGATTAAGGAAAATATTGAGACACTTTGGGTCGTAAGTCTATTTGAAACCGGAACCAATCCGGCCCATTGAAGTATCCGTAAATATAAAAGCAACTGAAGTCCCTTTTAACAGGTTCCTCAGTTGCCTTTATGATTTAGATAGTACGGTTCAATCGCTTACTAGTTCTGTAACTGTGCAAGAATCTGCGGGTCCTTGATCTTTTTGTCATCGGCGAGTAACATCACCTTGGACAGAATCTCTGCCGTTCTCGGATCTTCATCGAGGAATGGCAGGAAGATTCGGCCCCGATGCTGACTGTGCACTGGCACGATATGAAGGGCACCTGTGGCTTGTTTGAACACATTACCACTGCCCAGATGGACAGCATACTCACCCAATTCACCAACAATCCGGGCGTAATTCCCGTCCAGACGTACATTGTCGATCTTCAGCAGACGCAATGACTCGTTCACAATGACGTGACGCATCTCGATGGTGGTCAGGCTGGCTTCCGGATCTACGCCTCCCACATGTGCAACACTGACCACCAGATCAATATCACGCATGACTTCCGAGAAGAACGTCAGAGGCACATCTTGCAACGATACCGGTTTGTAGCTCTTGCGATCGTAGAACTGCACCGTCTCCAGCGTGGGCGCCTCGGTATCTGCCGGTGAGAACCAATCCGCCATAGCATAGAGATTTGCGATCAGATTGTGCTCGTAACTTACCTTCTGCAGACCTTCCTCATAACTGACAGTCCATTGGCGTCCTTTAAGCAGAGCTACTGCTTTTTTCGGTTGGATCTGATACCCGGCGTATCGGCGAGACACCGTACCATTAGCCAATTCGTCCTCGTTAGGAAGATATAACTCACGGAATACCTGCTTGAACGGCTGACGCTCCTGCCGGGTGAACAGATCCCGTTGGAACTCACTCCAGCTTCCACTCTGATACAGATGAAGCGGATGAGCAATCAACAATTGATCCTCTTCCGATAGAGCATGGATGGCACCCTCCGGCCCTGGAGCAACCAAACCGCTGGACGAAACATCGAATCTACCTGTCTTGTCACCTGATTGGAATACAAGCGTTCTTACCAGCGGATATATTACCGGATTTTGCATCAGACTGGCAATTTTCTGACGTGTAAAGGATGTTCCAGCAGTCATCGAACGTTCCAGTTCCTGCCTTGCCCGGCGATACTGATCCACCAGCTCCGATTTGAGCTCTTTCAGTTCAGCGATATATCCATCTTTTTTGAACCGGGCAGGTACAGATTTGAGTGTCTTTCCTTTGCTAACGATAACCATCTCGGGTTGACCTTCCTCATCAATGACCAAGTGTGCTGTCGTGTCAGCATCCAATGCATGAGGTTCAAAGAAGGATTTCATCTCATCGAGCTTACGTGCTTCCATGTCCCACATCAGCCGCGTAACATCGGCATAACCTGCATTACGGGCAAGGTTGCCCAGTGCAATCTGTGATGCCACACCTTCACTGGCACGGCGTTGTGCACCGAATTGCTTGCTCTGCGTCAGGAACTTCTGAATGAAGTCGTATCGCTCACGCAGATCCTGTTCCCGATTTTCAGCAAATGGAATCAAACTGTAGGTTAACAAATGATCTTTGTTTCGCTTGTCTGACACGGAATCACGCATATCCTCAAGTCGAAGCTTACCCAGTGCTGCATCCGCGAACAATTGGGATCTGCGATGATTGGCTCCCCCGGAAATATACTTGGCGCAATCGTATAACAGATTGAACCGTTCCTCCCCGACAGCAGCATAGGCTTCTTCAAACCAGGCGATATCAAACGCACCTTCATTAAATTCCTGTGGTGAGATTGGAGAATAGTGGGCCACAATGGTTTCTTTCTCCGCAGTAAAACGTTCATTGATATGAGCATGGAAGTACCATGCCGCACTGCGGAGACCTTCCCATCCCAGATGTTTTGCCACAATCTCCATCCACTGTGGTGCGTACATGGCTGCTTCCAGCAATTTTTTCTCTTTAATCGGATATTTCTGGAGCAACTCTCCGAGTTCTTTCTCATCTTCCCCATCCCGTGGATGACAATTCTGAATCAGATAACTGAACGTCTCTTTCCGTGTTGTGTTGTCCCCATAACTGTAGATATATCCACGGATAAATGTATCCTGATCCATCGCAGAGACCAGATGTACCCAGTGCTCCATGCCTTCAATTCGTTCCAGTTTCATGGCAAGTGTACTTACTTCTGTAGAGAGTTCTCCCCGGGTCAGCTCGATTTCCAGAATCCGATTAACGACCGTATCACGTAAATGAATCAGCTTCGGATCACTTGCAATCACTTCTGTGCGAGTGGATGTTAAGTCCCGAATAAACATCAGTCGATTCCCACCGACCAGAACCTGTCGATATATCTCCTGTTCATCAATCAAGTTCAACTGGTACGCACGCAGAAAATCTTCAAGGGACAGTAAAGACAGCGGATGACTACTCTCTACAAAACTGGTGAACTGGTAAGCTGTCTGGAAGAAACGTTTGAAGCTGTTATCGTCATGGATTTTGCCACGAACCACATAATTCCAAGGTCCAGTCAGAATATGAAGCATGCCCGACTCCTGCTCGAGTCGATCAACAGGCATACTCGAGATGATTGAGGCCCAGGTTTTCTCAGCTATCTCAAACGTGTCGATCGGGTCGCTATCCAGAAATGCCGCCGATATCAGCGCCACTACCTGATCCTTATACGGTAACGAATTCAGCATCTGCTGCAGTTTTTCGATATCGTCCAGTGGATAGATCTGTTCGGCAAACGTCTTGCGCCAGCCTTCCAGTAACGGAATCTTTTGCAGTTCTTCATAGTCATACTGATCATGGAAATAGCTGTAATGGTCGCTCAATTTTCCATTGAACTCCCGGAGCTGTATACCCATATACAACTGCATCAGTTCCACACTACTAAACCCGGCATGTTGAATAAAGTTTTCCCATACATCATATAGCGGGAACTGTTCCATCTGCTTCATTTCATTCCGCTCTCCATATGGAACCTTGGAGCGAAGACTCGCTCCGATTAACAACGTTTCTTTGTAGCCAGCGTAATATTCTACTTCATACTCATAATCCCTGTGTTCATGCACCAATCCACTAAGTCCCTCCAGGAATGGTCTGATCTTATCCAGAGAGAGTGTCAAGATATCCTTCGGAGTATGGCCTTTGAGATCACGCTCCTCATCCAGCAATGGCTCACGTCGCTTCGGATCAAATAAACCAAATCCATTAGCGGCCGTATAGCGACTCCCCTGATCCGTCAGCTTATCCAGCAGTTTCTGTTCCTTGGCAGTGGGTGTTTCAATCAGCTGCGCCAATGGTTGCAATGCCTCCTGCTGATCTGTCCGTCCTGGATCTGCCGCAATCTCGGTCAACAATTCAAGCGCGCCCAGACGTTGCAGTTCACTCTTGGCCTGCAAAAGCCGCTTCAGTGAGAACGTCAAATGGTCCACGGGTTGCAGTAATAATACATGGATGACCTTCTGACGAAGTGAACCTGTCTTGAGCTTCATCAATGCCTCCATCTGTTGCATCTCATCAACCGTCAACGTGAGCAACTTCGCCTTGGCGAGTGCACTCTCCCGGTTACTCATACTTTTATCAGACAAGCTCTCAAACACAAACTGTCTTTGTAACTCATTATCAGGATGCTGAACAAACTGGGACAACAGTTCTCCGCGCAGTTCCGGGCTTAAGAGGTCCTTGATTGCAATGACTTCGCCGATCCATTCCGGGTCCATATCATAAGCAGCCAGATATAACATTTTCTTGACCACATCATCCATACCAATCCGGTAGTGAACATACTCAAGTACACCCGACGGTCCACCTGACCCGCCTTTCGGAATGGCAGTGAGCATCTGTTTGAACCGATCAAAGTCCTGACGCCGCAAGGCCTTATCCTCAAGAGCAGGCAATGGCCACACGTAGACGCTACGCTGATTCTCTCCATTCTCGAAATTCCAGTTGTACATATACATGGCATCATAGTTCGTCACAATCCAGTGCATCAACTCGGTATCCTGCGCCTCCAGATAACGACGTGCAATGTCCAAACGAAGCTCTCTGTTCTGGCTGTTAGCCAGTACGTATTGGGCAACAACCTTCTGATATAATTGGCCTTGATCCATAATCTCGATGATCTTGCTCTTCAATTCATTCTCTTCAATGACCGCTGTCGCCCACAGGCTGATAAAAAGTTTGTTGGCGTTCGCTTCCTGCTGCCAGGCCTCGCGTACTTCGGGTTGAACAAGCGCCTCATGGGCCTGTTCAATGAGCTGTGCGGCAACACGTTGATTGGCTGCTTCGATGCCGATTCCTGTCCATACAGCCAGCGCTCTTACTACCGAACTAAAACGGATCAGGTTGTTGTCGATAATGATTTTTAATATGTAAGTATAGGCTTCCAACGTTCCTTCATCCATCCGCTCCACAATGCTTTGGCGCAGCCCTTCCTGCAACCTTGCTGCAACCAGCAGCTCACCAACCATCTGATAGGCATCCGCCTGATCGCTCATGAATATGCCTTTGATCATTTCATGGGTTAACAATGCATTCTGATTGTCACCATATATAATATCGTGTAGTGCCTGCTTCATCTCTCCGCCCTGACGATCCAGTTCATAAGCGATACAATCCGCCAGGACCCAACGAATCTCATGTAAATAATCCAGCTTGTACTCACGAAGTGACACATATTCTTCCAGGGAGAAATTCTTCATTTCCATTCGGAACAATCCCATCAGTTTACGGATGACCTGTGCTACGTGCTGTCCCGGATCGGACGTGCGGAAGGGCCGGCGTTCATAGTTGTTACTGTATGGAAAACGAATCGCACGCTCTGCGATATAACGGAATCGTGCAACCAAGGACTCGCTCGCCAGATGCTGGAGCACATCCAATAGTGGCTGGAATAACGGGTTCTGCGTTTCTGCAGCCAGCTTTCCAAGCAACTTTTCTGTATTCAAAAACATCTTTTCGTCTCCACGTAAATAAGTAGACCCGGCGATCTCCACAACATAACCTGCCAGCTCAAGCTGTACCCCTGTTAACGACTTTGCTTTTTCCTGCAATTCATCCATATACAACTGTACTTGATCTTCCTGATTCATCCTGTTCTCCTCCTTTATCACTCTCTACCACAGACGTCCGGCAAGCATTGTAAAACGGATAAACACCACGTTATCGCCGTCCTGTATCAAAATGGACTTGTCCAGTTCCTGTAATTCTTCATCGTTGTGAAACACTTTGTACAACCCATCCTCATAAGCGGTTATCGCCGTCTCCATCGCACCATTCACATCAGGAACGCCCTCATTGTATACTGCGCCAAATCCAACTTTTCCCGCTGCTCTCTGCACCTCAATATCATCCGGCATCAGGTAGGTGAGTAGTTCTGCCTGTTGCTTCTTCTCCTGAAGATCCTTAACTTGCAGAGCCACCATGTTCTCAATGAGCTGCCTTAGCGTATGAGTTGTTTCCGGAAGTTCGGCAGCTTGCTTGGCAAGTACCGGCTTGCGCTTACCCAGACTTTTTACCGTTATCCATACGTTCACTGTCTTGCTCCCCTCTGCCCTGCCTTATTTGAATAAGCCCCGATATCTGTACCACGATGATAATAACCTAAACTCGAGATGACGATCAGTCTCAAAACACAATCAAAAATACGTACATATGTACCCCTAATGAACATCATAACTAAAATTAAAGCCATATTCATGAGCCAATCCTCATGTTTACGTGAAACCACGGAACTATAACCTACTTGCATACATATACGCAAAAAAAGCCGCCCAGTCTCATATAACTATGGGACTGGGCGGCCACTTATCTACGATGAGAGCAGCTTATGACACCTGGTAACCTGTAATCTGAAACCTGTATGAATCATCTGACCAATCGTAACGGTCGAATGTTTACTGCCGCCGTCTTGAATCCAGGCATCCGGCAGAACGGATCTAGCTCTGGTCTGGTCGCCCGGTTCACATTCTGAACGCCGCCCCAATGCATCGGCACGAACAAGGTATCCTCCCGTATGGAATCCTTGATACGCGAACGAACCGTGAAGCTCCCATACATCGATTGAATCTCGACCCATTCTCCATCGTGAATACGATAACGTGCAGCGGTAGCCGGGTGAAGTTCAACAAAGTTCTCCAATTCACGGGCTGCAAGAGCCGGGCTACGATGTGTCTGCACCCCTGTAAGATAATGAGGAAGCACACGGCCATTGGTCAGAATTATAGGGAATTCTGGTGATATATCATTCCAGCCCGGACTTGATTCGAATGTAAACGCCGCTTTGCCGTCGGGATGAGCGAATCGTTCACCGAACAGTAACCCTTCTCCCTGCTCCTCCAGGGCAGAACACGGCCAGTACACCCCTTTCTCGTTACGCAAACGCTCATAGGTAATGCCATAATAATCAGCGACTCCGCCACGGCTTGCCACCCGAAGCTCATTAAAGATGTCCTCAGCACTGTCATATTCAAAGTACGAAGCTTTACCCAATTGCGCGGCAATCCGGCATAATATATCCCAATCATCGAGCGTTTCTCCTGGCGCAGGTCGTCCCTGTTCACGGAGCAGAACCCGCCCCTCCAGATTGGTCAGTGTACCTTCATTCTCCATATAAGAGGTAACCGGCAGAACCAGATCAGCCATTCGCGCTGTCTCGGACAGAAACATGTCTGCCACGATCAGAAAGTCCAGCTTGCGTAGACCTTCTTCCACCACACGCACATTGGGGTTGGATACGACCGGGTTGGAGCCCATTACGAGCAACGCCCGAATCTCCTGGTCATGGACCTTCTCCATCATCTCGTAGGCCGAGACTCCTTTACCTGGCAAACTTGCAGGGTCCACGCCCCAGACGGATGCCACATAGACACGATCGGCTTCATTTTCAATCGATCGATAGCCCGGCAGCTGGTCAGCCTTCTGCCCATGCTCCCGTCCACCTTGCCCATTTCCTTGACCTGTGATGGCACCATATCCACAGCCTTCTCGGCCAATTTTGCCAGTCGCGAGCACCAGGTTGAGAAAGTGCCTGACGGCCATATGCCCATCCGTCTGCTGCTCCACACCACGCGCTGTCATGATCATACCTGTCTCTGCCTCACCATAGGCTATCGCCGCCTGACGAATTAGGGACAGATCAACGCCACATGCTTGTGCCGCCTGTTCAAGTTGCAGATCAGCCAATCCTTGCATCAATTGCTCGTATCCATGCGTTCGTTCGCCTATAAAATGAGGGTCTATCAATCGGGCATCCATAATCACCTTCAACATGGTATCCGCCAACAAGGCATCCATGCCAGGCTTCACCTGTAAGTGAAGATCAGCAATGGCTGCGGTTGCCGTCTTACGTGGATCAATAACGATAATGAATGCTCCGTTCTCCTTGGCCTGATTGAAGTAGGGCAACAGGGTAGGTTGGCATTCCGCAATATTGGTACCTGCGAGTACAATGCAACCTGCCTTGGGAATATCGGACAGGCGGAACGTCAATCCACGATCCATCCCAAACACTTTGCTGCCAGCTGAGGCTGCAGCTGACATGCAGAACCGTCCATTATAGTCGATATACTTCGTCCCCAATGCAATCCTGGCGAATTTGCCAAGCAGATAGGCTGTCTCATTGGTCAAAGATCCGCCTCCGTATACTCCGACCGTATCTGCTCCGTATGAATCTTTCAAGTTCTGAAACCGCTCTACAATGGTCTGAATGGCCTCCTCCCAGGAACAGGGTTCAAGCTCGCCATTGCGCCGAATCAGCGGATGCATTAACCGTTGACTACTGAGCGCATGTTGATGAGCATTCATACCCTTGACACACAACCTGCCCTGAGAGGCTTCATTCGGAACACCCTGAACCATATACTCACCACGACGCTGGCCCGCAACAGGTGCAGCCAGTTCTTCAACAGTCATCTTGCATTGCACACTGCAATACGGACACTGGGTTTCCTTCACATAGAGCTTGGAGGCTGTTGGTTCTGAACTCACGGATAATCCCATCTTTCCATCCCCGCCTTTCATCTATATATCAGCTTGAAGTGTAGCTGCAAGTTCCTTCTGTAATTGGTCATCCAGCAGCGTTTCCCTGATCGACACGAATCCCAAACGCTCCGTCCATGCCCATACCGGCTCATCATACCAAGCCGTTTGGCGATACCATTGAAGGCAGGCTGATGCGAGTGCTGATGCTTGCATCTCCGTTTCAGCCACCCCGAGCAAGCCACCTTGCTTGACCGGATGTTCTGCGTGACCGCCTGCGTAGATCTCCCATCCAGCCGGTGAAGCCAGCAAGCCGATATCCTGCACCAGTGCGCTCACCAATGACCCGGGTCCTGGTGCGACTCCCATATTCACTGGCGACGGCATCGCTACGTCGATCCAACGCGCTTGAAGTTGTGCAGCCAAGCCACCTGCATTCCTCGCATAGGATAACTGTGGAATATGATCATCCCAGCGTACCTGAATCGCTGAGTGACCCTCGATCTCTTGATCCACTATTCTTCCATCAAATACCTGCAAGTAATAGTGGATCACTGGACGACATACCGCGCAGCCATGCTCCGTCCCCCAACCCAGTTGCTGCAGGATCAAGGGCAGGTCTGTCTCCCGATCAACCATATCAGCCAGCATTTCCTTCAGTTCTGCATGTCCAAGCTCCGTACAACTGCACACAGGCATTGGAACAGGTTTATCCGGTACGGCTTCCACTCCGGTACCTCCGTTATTTTTCAGATTATGCGTATATTTCAACAGAGCAGCCACCATCGGGCGACAGCCACCGCATGAGCCTGACGCCTTGGTCTGCTCCTTCACCTGATCTGCCGTTTCCAGTCCCTGTTCCTGAATCGCCTTCACAATGGTAGCCTTGGTCACATTGTTGCAGGCACATACCGTCTCCTGAGTCGGTAATGCGGCAGCAGCCATCTCAGCCGGGTCTGGGGCCCCTTCATGCGGAGCCAATTCCGCCACATCCGCCCCTCGTTGCACCAGTCCAAGCAATGCCGTTCCTTCGGCTGTATCTCCAAATAAAATGGCTCCGCGCACTTTGCCGGCCTTCATCAACACTTTTTTATATGTGCCTTGAATGCCATCCAGATGTTGAATCGCGGTCTGCATGCCTTCACCACTAATCTCGCCGGCCGAGAAAACATCAACTCCCGATACCTTCAACTGTGAGTAGGGAATCGATCCTTTGTATTCATGCGTTTCCCGTCCACAGAGCGTACGTGCGAGCACCTTCCCCTGTTCGTATAAGGGGGCCACCAGACCATAACTGATTCCCCGATGTTCTGCACATTCCCCAACTGCGTATATATCCGGTACATTGGTGCGCATATAGTCATCTACCACAATTGCCCGATTTGTGGCAATTCCACTTCGTCTGGCGAGATCCACATTTGGCCGAATGCCTACAGCGACAATGACAACCTGAGCTTCAAGCTTGGAACCATCTGTGAACAGAAGTCCCTGCGCCTGTGATCGTCCGGTAATTTTCTGCGTATTTTTGGACAAAAGAAAGGACATACCCTGCCCTTCAAGTTCCTGTTGAAGCATCGCGGCAGCCTTCTGATCCAACTGCCGGTTCATAATGTAAGGTGCGTTATGGACCACCACAGCTTCCATGCCCAGATGCAGCAACCCGCGTGCAGCCTCCAGTCCAAGTAATCCGCCACCAATGACTGCGGCCTTGCGATATGTTTTGGAATAATCAGACATGCGCGTACAATCATCAATGGTTCGGAAGGACATGACCCGCTCTTTATCCATTCCCGGAATCGGTGGGATAAAAGGGGAAGACCCTGTCGCCAGAATCAGGACATCATAGGTTTCTTTTAGTCCGGATTCAGTCTCTATATATTTTCCACGGGTATCAATGCGGTGTACCGTTTCACCTGTACATAGCCGGATATGATGCTCGGCGTACCAAGTCCAATCATTGATAATGATATCCTGTAACGAATGCTCCCCCTGCAATACTTTTGATAACATGATCCGGTTGTAGTTTGGACGGGGTTCATTGCCGTAGATTACAATCTCATACGTATCAGGCTCCAGTGCGATAATCTCTTCGACACACTTCACTCCAGCCATGCCATTCCCGATAATCACCAGTTTGCTTCTGCTCATGGGCTGCCCCCTTATCTCTCTCACCTGAAAATAAACAGAAAAATCCCTTCTCCATGATTCGGAAAAGGGCACCGTTGCCTCCGGAATCCACACGCCTTTGTGTGGATTCATATTAGATTCAGATTAAGGGAATCTCAATCTAATGTCAACTAAATTAACATTAAAAATGCGGATAATGATTAAAAAATGAATTATTTAAAGTTTCATGTAATTTTTGTTGACATATATATTTTCTCATGATTATAATTTGAATCAAAATCACAGTGCTGTGATCACTCAGATGCGGGAACACAATGACGTGTACCGCCTGTCGGCAACGGGGCCGCAAATCGTTCAGATCTGGACGAATTGCGGCCTTTTTCTGCCTTAACACGCACATAGACAAATCACGAAGATCTCAATTGGATGAGGAGCGATGATGAATGATGGAGAGCAAAAGTTTTTGGAAAAGCGGGCATAAGCCCACCCTCTTCGGGGCGTTTATGTATTTTGACATCAGTTTTATGATATGGGGGATGCTGGGTCCACTCGCAGTGGTCATTGCATTGGACTATCCGATGACTCCGCTGGAAAAGGCCAATCTGGTCGCGTTGCCTATCCTTGGTGGCTCCATCCTGCGACTTGTGCTTGGCTTCATGTCTGATTATATAGGTCCGAAACTAACCGCACAGATCGGGATGCTCGTCACCTTAGTTCCTTTATTACTCGGCTGGTTATGGGTCGACTCTTTAAGCCAACTGTACGTGGTGGCACTCTTGCTCGGTGTCGCAGGCGCCTCCTTTGCTGCTGCGTTGCCGCTGGCAGGCCAATGGTATGGCAAGGAGCATCAGGGTCTGGCCATGGGTATTGCCGGGGCGGGTAACAGCGGAACCGTACTCGCGACATTGTTTGCCAATCGCTTGGCAACGCATTTTGGGAGCTGGGAAGTTGTGTTCGGACTTGCGATTATACCCATCGCTATCGTATTCATTCTCTTTTCTATCTTTGCCAAAAATAGCCCTAACCGACCTGAACCCAAGAAATTGTCCCAATATGGAAGTCTGCTTAAACAAAAAGATGCCTGGGTATTCTGTGCCTTCTATTGTGTGACCTTTGGCGGCTTCGTTGGATTATGTAACTATCTCACCATCTTCTTCAACACCCAGTATGGACTCTCTCCTGTTCGAGCCGCAGACATTACCACCTTCTGTGTAATCGCAGGCAGTTTCTTCCGACCTGTCGGGGGTTATCTGGCTGACAAAATTGGTGGAACCCGCATGCTGACTTTCCTGTACACAGGAGCTTGTATTATGCTAATTGGCGTATCCTTCATACCACCTCTGCCTGTGGTCGTAGTCATGTTGTTCCTCGGTATGATGTGTCTGGGAGCCGGAAATGGCTCCGTGTTCCAACTGGTTCCCCAACGCTTCGGCAACGAAATTGGCCTGATGACAGGCATTGTAGGTGCCGCTGGCGGATTGGGCGGGTATGCACTGCCGCTGATTCTCGGTCAACTGTATAGCAGCTATCAATCCTATACACCAGGCTTTGTCATTCTTAGCCTGATTGCAGCAGCTTCCCTGTTCCTGGTTCTCTTCATGCAATCCCGCTGGCGTGTAAGCTGGCTGAGTCGAGGTAACAAAGGCATCGCCGATTCGACATCCCTCTCTTCCTGAGGTGTACAACCACTTGGCCGTTAACCAAAGTACAGTGTTTACGAGTGATCCAGAAGTAAGCAAAGAACAGCGCAGCCCCATCAGGGTGCGCTGTTCTTTTTACTTAAGATGAATATTTTTGAAGAACAATAACCGCATTATGACCGCCGAAGCCAAAGGAATTAGACATCCCAATCTGCAACTCTGCTTTTCTTGCCTCGTTCGGTACATAATCCAGATCACATTCGGGGTCCCTCTGCTCCTGATTAATGGTTGGAGGAATGATGCCATGCCGCAGACTTTGAATAAGCGAGATCGCCTCCGCACCACCTGCTGCACCAAGCATATGTCCCGTCATGGATTTATTCGCCGTAACTGGAATGTCATAGGCAGCTGTCCCGAAAAGTTGTTTAATGGCTCTCGTTTCGGAGAGATCACCCGCCTCCGTACTGGTGGCATGAGCATTAATCACATCAATATTTTCAGGTCCAATCTGAGCTTCTTTCAGTGATGCTTTCATCGCCAGATATGCACCCCGCCCTTCCGGGTGGGTAGCTACCATATGATACGCATCTGAACTGGCACCATATCCAATCACTTCAGCCAGAATATTTGCTCCTCTTCCCCGTGCATGAGACAGGGATTCCACAACCAGAATTCCAGCACCCTCCGCCATGACAAAACCGCCTCTCCCTGCATCAAATGGACGACTTGCTGTTTGGAACGCTTCATTTCTTGTTGATAACGCTGTTGCATTACCAAAGCTTGCCAGAGACACTTCGGTTACAGCCGCTTCTGTCCCGCCAGCAATAATGACATCAGCTCCGCCATGACGAATGACCCGGAAAGCCTCTCCAATAGCTGTATTGCCAATGGAACAAGCTGTTACTGGCGACAATGTCGGCCCCCAGCAACCAAACCTCATACTGACCATAGCCGCAGCCATATTGGATATCATCATGGGTACCAATGTTGGACTGACGCGTGCAGGTCCCCGATCGGACAGGACCTTGCCTTGTTCCATCAATGTCTGGATTCCGCCTATGCCTGAACCAATATATACACCTACCCGTTCACGGTCCAGTTCATCCATCACAAGACCCGATTGCGATACAGCCTGATCCGCAGCAGCAACTGCAAATTGAACGAATCGGTCCATACGCCTTCCTTCCTTGCGCCCAAAACGCTCTTCACCATTAAAATCACGGACTACGCCAGCAATTCTGGTTTTGTACAAAGCTGTATCAAAATGTTCTATAGGTGATACACCTGATCTCCCCTCAATTAATCCATTCCAGAATGTATGTACATCATTTCCCAAAGGAGAGATGACTCCCATACCTGTAATCACGACTCGTTCCATGTCCATCCTCCTTCAGCGCTGTTGTCTACCTTATCTTACGCTCTGCCACTAATAGTGCACTTTTGAATATCCTATTACAAGTTGTCTATTATAATAGTATAATGACTACTATGATAACGAGGATTGAAGGTGATGGATTGAACTACGATGTCAGGTTACAGGCATTGTCTACTTTTCTGAAAACACAGCGTTCCAAAATTTCTCCCGAATCGGTCGGTTTACCCACTGGAAGTCGGAGAAGAACGCCTGGGCTGAGGAGAGAAGAGGTTTCCCAACTGGCAGGAGTGAGTACAACATGGTATACCTGGCTTGAACAAGGTCGGGATATTCAGGTATCCCATTCCGTGTTGGATAACATTGCTTCAGCACTAAGGCTTACTGCAGATGAACGAAAGTATCTGTTTTCGCTCGCCATGGAGCATCATTCGGATCTGCCCACACTGGAAGAAGAACCGGTTCAACTTCACCCTTCCTTGCAGAAAATTTTGCAAGAACTGCATCATTGCCCTACCGTGATCTCGGATCGGCGTTGTTATATTGTCGGCTGGAATGATGCAGCCAAGCATGTTTTTATGGATTTCGAACAGATCCCCCCCGAACAGCGGAATATGATCAGTCTGTTATTTGATCGAAAGGAATTTCGCAGGCTCGCGGTGAACTGGGAGGATTTTGTTAGCGGATTTCTGGCGATTTTTCGTGCTTACTATGGTCAGTACGTTGATGATGAATGGTATAATTTATTTCTGGATGACATGATGAACAGACATCCCGATTTTCATACCCTTTGGAAACAAAGCAGCGTCAGCAGTGCCCCGGATGTATTAATCGAATTCAGGCATTCCAAAGCAGGCAAAATGTTGTTTGATCTGACTTCGTTGCAGGTTCAGGGTAATTCCGATCTGCGTTGCAGCGTCTACACCCCTGCGCCAGAGAGCGCTACTGAGCGCAAACTGATGCGCCTGATCGAGCGTGAAGCTGATCCACATGCTGGCAAGCATTAAATCGATTTTCTCACCTTCTTGGAGTCATGTTAGAGTCTTGACATCCTCATGTCGCATGTTTTAAATATCAGGTATATGAAGTTAATCCATGGATCTTAGTCCTTCTACAAGAAGGGGGTTCAGAAAGGAATATCATGACGAAAGTGCTTATCATAGAGGACGACAACATGTTAGGCGATACATTATCCTTGTATTTACAAGGTGAAGGGTATGATGTTATCCGTGTCGATAACGCAAGAGATGGTCTTCTACAGCTTCAAGCGCGGCCTGATATCCTGCTTCTTGACTTGATGCTCCCTGATTCGGGTAATAAGAATCCTTGTTCTCTCATGCGCCAACATACGGCAATCCCCATCATTGTCATCTCTTCGTTAACCGAAGTTTCTGAGCGAATTCAATCATTAACAGATGGGGCTGATGATTATGTATGTAAACCTTTCAGCATGCAGGAACTGAAAGCACGTATTGAGGCTGTATTGCGTCGTTACTCCATATTAAACAGCTCTGTTGTCACTGAACAGGAAACCGGAATATCTCTCGATCTGGCGCGAAGAACCGTTCTGTTGAATAACCAGCGCGTGGAGATGACGTTTTCCGAATTTGAGATCATGAAGCTGTTTGTCCTCAATCCTGGCAAGGTCTACAGTCGGTATGCCCTGATTGAAGCCATTCGTGGTATTGATGCCTACATTAATGACCGCACCATCGATGTGCACATTACCAAGCTTCGTAAAAAAATTGAAGACAATCCGAAAAACCCCCAATACATTCAAACCATCTGGGGGGTCGGATATAAGTTCACACCTTAAAATAATACAATTTTATTGAGATCACCATGGCAAAGACCCGGTAATTTTATCAATCTCCTGTTGCACCTTCTCTAATACCAAGTTTAGTGCCTCTTCTTTGTGTAACGGACCCGATAAGAGCAGCTCCAGCTGGAGAACCGCACACATCAGGTCCACTGCATGCAGATTCGCAGCTACGCCTCGAAGAGAATGGACACTACGGATTACATCAGCAATCTGCTGTTGCTGAAGCTGAATTGCTAGTTTTTTCTGGTACGAGCCATATTCCATTCTGAATTTCGTGAGCGCATATTGCAGAATATGCGGCTTGCCGTCCATCTGTCTGATCGCCTTATCTGCATCAATTCCATTGATCTCCCTTATGCCTTTTAGATCAATCCATTTTGCCAAAATGTCTTCGATCTGTTGTTCATGTAGGGGCTTAGTCAGGATGGCATTCATGCCTGCTTCAAGATATAATTCGTGGTCCCTTGTTAAACCATTCGCTGTAAGCGCGATAATGGGCGTACGATCATATTTCCTCATCTTGCGAATGTGCCTCGCTGCATCAATCCCGTTCATATCTGGCATATAGAGATCCATCAGAATCAGTTCCCATGTTTGTTCGTCCAATTTCTTCAAAACCTCTGTGCCACTGTTTGCCAGCGTCACCTTGAATCCGATATGTTCCAGCATGGCCCGAATAGCCAGTTGATTGATTTCATGATCTTCAGCTATCAGTATATGTCCTTTCAAGTTACATGAATAGAATTCGTCGACTTCTACCATCTGATGTTTCTCCAGCGGTCCTTCGCCCTGAAGTGCAAGTATGACTTCAAACAATCCCAGACGTGTAATAGGTTTGACCATCATCATATCCGGTTGAATGGATTTTTCCTCACTCCAGAGGGCATTCTCACTGAATGCATGCGTATAACCTACCACCTGAATTTTCGTTCGATCTAATCGCTTCATCAGGTTGTTCCAGGCCGAACCATTGTGTGCATGCTCTGCATCCATATTCATCATAAATAAGATTGAACTTATCCCCTCTGCATCAGGTACACCCCAATCACTTTCCATCATATGGTTCAACGAAGGATACAGCTTTGGCTTCATCCCGAATGAGTGGAGTATCTGCTTCAGATTTTTGCCCAATCGTTCATCTTCTTCAACGATAACCACATCATCCGCACAATAGAGAAGAGGGTATGTTTGCAGAAAGGAACTTTCTTCTTCCGAATCTGCAAGTTCAAATATCAAGTCGAATGAGAACAGACTGTACTCTCCCAACACACTATCCACCCGCAAGCTTCCTCCCAAGGAGGTCACCAGAAGATAACAGATGACCAGCCCAAGACCAGAACCACCATAGGTTCGATACGTTGAAGGTTCCGCTTGAGTAAACGGGACAAAAAGCCGTTCCAATTGTTCAGGTGACATTCCAATTCCCGTATCCTCTACCTCAAAACGCACCTGAACTCGCTCCGCCTCCAATGAAAGCACCTCTGCCTGTAATGTTACATATCCATGCTCCGTAAATTTAATCGCATTACTCAGCAGATTCAATAACACCTGTTCAAGTCGGAATGGATCACCAATTACCGTCAACGGCAGATCGGGATCGGTTGTAAAGATCACTTCGATATCTTTGTGCCCGATGGCCACACCGATCTGATCGGCCACACGTTTGATCACATCCTCTGGTGAAAAAGAGACCTTCTCTAATATCAGCTTGCCTGCCTCAATTTTCGAAAAATCAAGAATATCATTTACGAGGGCAAGCAATGTTTGGGAGGACGCGTTGATTTTACTCAAATAATCCTTTTGTTGTGGAGATAGAGCTGTCCGCTGAAGCAACAACGAAAAATTGATAATACCGCTCAGAGGGGTACGAATCTCGTGGCTCATGAATGCGAGAAACTCACTCTTCGCCTGGCTTGCTTTGTCAGCTTTAACACGTCTATAGTGATCCGAAATGTCATGAATGACTGCCTTAATTTTCTCACTCGAGTTTAATACTCTAACAGGGTATAGGTGAACACGAACCTGCTGCTCATGGCCTTCTCCAACAATGAAACTCAGTTCTGTATCCTGGGCTATATTGTGATGTAAAGCTTTTTGGAAAACGAACAACCAGTTCTCCAGCTGTTCAATGAACAACAATTCTTCAAGCTGACGCCCAATCACTTCCTGCCTGCCGAGACCAAGCACATCCAGAAATTTCTGATTTACCGACACAATACACCTGTTGCTGTCCATACCCACAAACCAGTCAGCCGACACTCGCTCAAGCGTTCGATAACGCTCTTCACTTTCTTGAATCCTTCGTTTAACTGCTCTGTGTTCCGTGATATCGAGTCCATATCCCACGACATATTTCACTACACCCTCTTCAAGCAGAGGGCGAACTTTCACCAGCGAATAGTACCCTTCATGTTCAATTTCGTAAAAAAAAGATTCCCCTTCCCATGCCCGGTTAAACTGCTTTCGCAGAAATTCTACCTTTTCCCGTGGTAAAATATCCAATGTGCCCAGTTTGTAATCTTGCTTCAGACTACTCATATCCAAGCCCAGTTGGGAGAGCATCTCTCCTTCAAGCACAAGATACTCGAATTTTCCGTTCTGTTTTCGGATTTTAAAAGTAAAACCGGGCTGCATACGAAGCATCTCCAGCATTTCCTGATCCCTTTGAATGACCAATCTCCTATATCGATGATTTTGGTTCAGGTAATACAGGAATAATATAACGGATAGCAGACAGATACATTGAAAAAGAAGAATCTGCCCCATCATTAGCAGAGAAGGAGAATGTGTCTTGAGTACAGTAAGTTCATACACAGTAATCAGCAGATACGCTCCGTACAACCACTTCTGCATAAATCCCCTGATATACTTAAAGATCAGACATATGGCTACAACAAATAACAACTCTGTCAACGCATACTGCCAGTTCTCCAACAAGGGATTACGCCCCATATTAATCCGAAAAATCCACATGAATACAAAAGTGACAAAAGCAGAGCCACTCCCACCAAAATAAGCAGCAAGCAGATACACACTGGCCCGGAAATTCAACAATGTACCATCCTCAAGCACAATAGAGAAATAATAGAGCGCCGTGCCCAACATGCTTAGTGTAATACCAATAATGATCCGGGTGGTGTTGGATGTTGAACGGGTAGCATTTGTATGGTTCAGATAGTGATGAATTAGGAAAATAAAGGTCAAAATTAGCGTGAAATTTAATACAAGATCGCGTAGCAAATGGTCACCGTCCACATTACGACTTCAGGATTTCATGCATTCAATGAATGTTGTCAGATTCACGGTCGCAGTTCCCCAGTACACAAATCATAGTATGCCAGGCTCCCTTATTCAATTGACGATATTGACCATTTTTTTGAAAATAATTACTGCTTTCACCTAACATACCCTTATCACGAAACAACGATTTTTTTCATGAAAATTCATCATTAAATATGCTGATATAAAAAAGAGAATCATCCAAATGAACCGATGTAATCGTAACTTGGGCTTCCCACACTTCCTGATCAGCCTTTATTAGTTTGGCTACGCCGGACCAGGTCTGATTACCTCTCCAGTGGGTATCCATTAGCAATCGGGCAGGCTGACCTATGGTGCTCTTCCGCGAGAATCCTGTTTTGGTTACATAAACGGAATTCACATCCAGAATCACACCCTCCTCATCTGTAATCATGACCGCATCCGTTAGCAGTAAGAAGGCTTTGAGTTCCAGTTGCATGGTTGTCCACTCCCTCTAATGAAACATGATGTGATGCTGTCTCTGTGTAACACTCTTTTTACGGTCACGTTTAATACTTAAACTTTCTAATTAGACTTTGAAGCTCTTCAGCCATGGTAGACAAGCCACGAGCCGAGGCAGAGATCTGCTCCATCGCTGCCAGTTGCTCCTCTGAGGAAGCGGCCACTTCTTCGGAAGTTGCAGCGTTACCTGACGCAATGCCTGCCAACTCATTGGATACAGCAGATACTTCCTGTACACCTGCTGTAATCTCTTGTGACGTAGCTGCAATCTCTTCAATCTGAGGGGTGGTTTCACGCATGCTATCCAGAATGCGTTCAAACTTCCGAATCGCTTCTGTAGAGATCTCCATGCCCTCTCCCACCTCTGAAGTCACTTTCTCCATCATACGAACGGAAGCAGCCATATCTTCCTGTACCGCCGTAGTCAGCATTGTAATTTCATTGACAGACTGCCCCGATTGCTCTGCCAACTTGCGAACCTCTGCTGCTACAACCGCGAATCCATTGCCATGTGTACCTGCACGAGCAGCTTCGATGGATGCGTTCAGCGCGAGCAGGTTTGTCTGTTTGGCTATGTTTCCGATTAACTCCGTGATCGCTGAAATTCGGTGTGATCGTTCATATAACGCCTGAATCAATTGATTTGTCTGTTCTACCGTCTCTTGAATCGATTGCATCTGACTCACCGTCTGCTTGACAGTGTTGCCGCCTTCTTCCGCTTGTACGGTTGTATGTTTTGCCAAATCAGCAACATGAATGGAACGTTCAGCGATTCTTGTAATGCCTATCGTAATTTCATTCATGGCCTGATGGTTATGTTCAATTCCCTCGGTCTGCTTCTCCGCACCACTCGCAATTTCCTGAATGGCTCGCGCTATCTGCTCACTGGCTGCACTTGTTGATTCCGCACTCTGAGACATCTCATCCGATGAGATGACTACCTGACTGGCGCTGTTCTCCACATTTTGAATCAACACACGCAGATTGCTCTGCATTTTGCCAAAAGCATCACTCAGTTCACCTATCTCATCATGACTTGTGCTTGTAATGGTCTGGGTTAGATCTCCTTCGCTCACCTGAATCGCCTGATCCTTCAACTGACGAATTGGTTTAACAATCGATCGCATCACCAGCCAGATGATCAAAATCCCGATAACCAGAAAAGAAACAATTACCATAATCGTTCGATTCAGAATAGGCGCAGCGGCATCCTCTACTTCAGAGGAGAACATGGTGCCTGCGACCTTCCATCCCGTGGATGGATTCGTGGCATAATACATGACCTTATCAACCTGATCAAAGGTATAGTTGAAGTTTCCGGATTCATTCGTATACACTTGTGTCCAAAAATCTTCTGTTGCATCTGTACCGGGTTGTACCGTTGGATGATAGATATACTTTTCGCTGGCATCCAGGAGAATCAGATACCCCTGTTCTCCTACTTTAATGCCACTCACCAATTCACTAATGTTCGTCAAATTAAGATCCAGCTGAACTACACCTGATTGGTCATTCAGTGCCTTGGCAATCGTGATGGTGATCTCATTCGTCTCGGCAGAAATATAAGGATCTGTAACAATTACCTGCTGTGGCGCACCCATTGCTTCCGTGTACCATGGTCTGGTTCGCGGATCGTAATCTTCAGGCATCTCCGCATCAGAGGACATCAGATACACTCCTGCCTCTGTGCCTACACCTATGGTGATGATATCTGTGTTCTGCGCAGCGTACCCCTTCAATTCGTTTACAACCCGAACCTCGGCATCTTCTTGACGCAATTGTTCCGCGAGTGTACTCGCATAATATTCAATGTGATTCCGCTTGGCATTAATTGAAAGATCGATGGTTGCACTGGCAAGGTTCACATTTTCCATCGCACTATGTAAAATTTGCTTCTTCACTTCATCTTTCGCACTGTTATACGATAAAACGCCAATACTTAACGAAGGAATGGCCAGGAAAGCAATAAAGGACACCACCAGTTTGGTCTTAAAGTTCTTATGCATCTTGTTGAACCAAGTCGATTTGCTATTTTTTTGGGACAAATTTCTCTACCTCTTCCAGATTAATTTTAGTTTTACTTGTTATAACTTATAACGAATAAACCATCTTTATAAAAACTAGGTCTCACTTCTTGTAAAAAACACTTTTTGCACTGAAAAAATCGAAAAAATCTCTTAATTTATAATCCTAAAGAACTATTTTCAAACAAATTATACGAAAAAACTATTAAATAAAGTGTTCCGGGGATATGACCAAATTGTTAACTTTCTAAATACTTGTTAATAAGCATGCGGATGATAAAAAAAAAGACCCAAGCGTTATCGCTCAGATCTAAAAGGCTATTCACATTCGATCAACGTATTCTCTATTGAAATGCCGGGATCGCAATATCTGCATATTTCTCTTCAAAGAAGGCTTTGACCTCTGGACCCGCCATAAGTTTAGCCAGCTTCTGGATCGCTTCGGAGTCCTTATTATCCTCACGGGCAACCAGGGTGATGGCAAAATGGGAATCATCCTTCTCGGTTAACAGAGCATCCTTCTTCGGTGTAAGACCGAGCGGACTGGCATATGCCGGTGTCATGGCTACCAGATCAGCATCATCCATCATGCGAGCCAGCATCAACAAGTCCACTTCCTTGAACTTGAAGTTCTTCGTATTCTCGGTGATGTCCGCCTGTGTGGCATTAAAACCTACGCCTTCTTTCAGCTTAATCAATCCATTTTGCTCCAGCATCACAAGAGAGCGCCCAATGTTGGAAGGATCGTTTGCAATTGCAATGGTTGCACCTTCTGGCAATTCCTCAATGGATTTATACTTTTTGGAGTAGCCGCCATAGATGGCATTATAGATGGGCTGCACAGCAACCAGATTCGCATTGTTTGCTTCATTATATTGGGTCATGTAAGGCACATGCTGGAAAAAGTTTGCATCCACTTCCTTGTTCGCAAGTGCTGTATTTGGTTGAACGTTATCCGACAACACGACAACTTCTAAATTGACGCCATCTTCTTTCAATAGTGGTTTAACAATATCCAGCACATCTGTCATCGGTGGAATCAATGTGGCCACTTTCAGCGTAACTTCTTGTGCAGCTTGTGTATCTTCTTTCGTTCCTTCAGCCGCAGGTGTTTCTTCTTTTTTGCCACAAGCAGCGACGACCAGCATTACTGCAAGCAACATAAGCATCATTTTTGCTTTCATTTTATGTCTACCCCTCATCCTATAATCTGTATTGGTTATTCGTGATACTGCACTGTCCATCCGCTTAAGATCTGTGATCCAGCCAGCGGGACAGTCTGCTGCCTGTGAATTGGATCATCTGTACCAGGATAATCATAATGATGATCGTAAATACCATAATCTCCGTTTCGAAGCGCTGATAACCGTAGCGAATGGCAAAATCGCCAACCCCGCCGCCACCTACAATGCCCATCACCGTCGAGTAGGAGATGAAGCTAATCGTAGCTGTCGTGAGTCCCAGTACAAGGCCAGATCGTGCCTCCACGTACAAGAATTTCACCACAAGTTGCATCGTCGATGCCCCCATGGAAGCAGCAGCTTCAACCACTCCCCTCGGTACATCCAGCAACGCTTGTTCCACCAGTCTGGCGTAATAGGCTATCGCAATGACCGAGAGTGGAACGGTTGCCGCCAATGTACCGATGGACGTACCCACGACAATCCGTGTGAATGGGATCATGAATACTACCAGCAGCAAGAACGGAAACGAACGAACGATGTTGACGATACTACCGAGTACAAAGGCGAGCGTTTGATTCTGATACCGCTGTCCTCTCCGGAATAGGTACAGCAGTGTACCCAGAGGTAACCCGATCAGAACAGCTGCCGCAATGGAGATGCCCACCATGACAAAAGTTTCTCCGATCGCCTGCCATATTTCATGCTGATACTTGAGCACTGATTCAGGTAACCTCATGACTTGTCCTCCTGGTCTGCCTGACGGACCAAAGACGAACCTGCTATCCCGTATTCGTCACCCGCTAGCAAGGAGGTCAGCAGATCCGGTTGCGGAGCGGGGATACTGCTCACTTCCACTTTAGACAATGTTCGAACAAGTCGCCCATCCTTCATGACGGATATCCTGTGACATAGTCTGCGAGCCACTTCCATCTCATGTGTCACTACAACAATGGTCACGCCCAGCGTTTCATTGATATGACGCAGCACATCCAGGATACCGTTCGTGGTCTGTGGATCAAGCGAAGATGTCGGTTCATCACAGAGCAGCACATCCGGACGACTGGCGAGTGCTCGTGCAATGGCCACACGTTGCTTCTGTCCTCCGCTAAGCTGGGCAGGATATTGATCTGCCTTTTCTTCCAGTCCAACAAACCTCAGCACCTCAAGTCCACGTTCGACTCGCTGTGTACGGGGCATCCCCGCCAGCTCCAGCGGCATGCAGACATTGCCACTCACCGTTCGGTTACTGACAAGATTGAAGTGCTGAAAGATCATGCCAATGGACCTTCGTGCCTGACGCAGACTCTGTTCATTCATCTGGGTCAGGTGCTGCCCATTCACAACAACCTCACCATCATCCGGCTTTTCCAATCCATTGAGCATCCGCAGAAGTGTGGATTTGCCTGCGCCACTCGAACCGATGATGCCGTGAATTTCGCCTTGTCCCACTTCAAGCGAGACCGAGCTTAACGCTTCGAATCCCTGATCTGCACGGGAACCGCGCTCGTTATAACGTTTGCTTACACCATATAATGAGATCATGGAGAGTCCTCCCGTGAATGATCATGCATGGTTCTTCAAGAACACATGAAGAAAGCCCGCACAGCCGATAACCGGAGCGCGAGCAATCCTGTTCATTTATAATAAATCAACATCCCTGATGAGACAAGCTTTTAAGGTGAGATTGCCTCCTGCAGGCGGCTGGCTTCATACATGCGAAAACGTCCGTTGGACGAACCCACATACACTTCATTGCCGATCCGGTTAATCATTCCATTCTTCGCATCCCGGTCCCGATGCTCCGGACTTCCCATCACAACGTCATATACACGACCCAGCAGCTCTCCACTCTTTTTATTCAATACTAACCAATTTTCGTCCATGGGCAACAGCAACTGATCATCAATGACCAGATAACTTCCCTGATTCGTTGGATACTTTAGCGTGGCAATCGTATCTTTGGCATTCCAACGCGTCTCCCCCGTATCATAATTCAAAGCCGCGGGGTAACCATTTTTAATCACATACAACTGATCCTCTTCCGTCAGTCCTCGTTCAATCTTGCCTTTGAGTGTCCAGCGTGTTTTGCCTGTCTTGGCATCGTACAGGGTAGTTGTAAAATCTTCATACTCTCCGTAATGATCGCCGTTTTTGTTCTCACGGATCAACAGCATGCCATCATTCAGCTCCTCAAATCTTTGTCCTACCCGTGCAGGAAATTGTGCAAGCTTTTTCCCCGTGTTCAGATCAAGCAGCAGCCACTGGTTATCTAACGATAGCCATCTTTCAGCATTCCTGGTTTCAAAGGGATCAAGACGTTCAATTCCATCAAAATATGGATTATTCACAAATTGTTCTATGGTGGATCGTTTGGCCTTCAAGCTCCATACGGTTCGCCCTGATCGAGGATCAGCTGCAACCAGTTCATTCTTTTCCCAATACAACACATAAGGGTCATCTGCACTCTTGTTCAATAATTCATAACCCGTAGCCAGTTTTCGCGTCCACAATGTTTTTCCGTTTGCACTGTCCAGAACCGTCAACCAACTGTTGCTTGAACCCTCCACAACGGGGCTATCCACAACCACAACGTTCTTCGCAGCGGTGATGCCATTCAGTCTGAATTTCTGCTTATGATTATACGTCCACGTGACCTGTCCGTTCTTCAAGTCCAGATGACGAATACGATCCACGTATTTTTTCTTGTCAGGGTCATAATCGGTGTAGATTGTAACATATCTGCGTTCTGCATCCACCTCTACCTGCTGTCTTCCATATCCCGCGTTAATCTCCCATAATTTCTTGCCGGAATTTCGGTCAAGTGCGTATGCTGAACTCTCATAATGAAACCCACTAAACCCACCGTCATCCCCCTTCATCAGGAGTACATCATCCGTGGCTACCTGTAAAAAAGTGTAGTTAATATCCCCCTGGTTAGTCCAGACCGGTTTCCAAGGGATTGTCGTCGGCAGCGTTGTGCCATAGATTTTTGTTGTGAACCCATATTCATCCGCCCGACTGATGTTCCAAGCAGAAACAACAGCATTTTGATCCTTCTGTGGTAGGTTCCAGCGAGTTCTCATCAGCTTGCCATTCTTGTTGAATGTGACCAGATATTGCGCATCTTCCCGCTCATATCTCCAGGTTTGGCCGATACTCATCGCATAACCTGTGTCATTTAGATTGCTTGAACTCTCTTTCCAATTCGGCTCGCCTAACCACTCAGCCACTTGTTTGGAGGTGGCTGCCTTGTTCAGCTTCATATCTGTCAGATGGCGTATAACCGAAGTTGGCAGCGATGCATCCTGTTGGAACCAACCATCCGCCACATTCATCCGCTGTTCAATAGTCTGTGCCTTGATCCAGAAGAGTCCTGGCCGATACGTGGAGGATTCTTTACTCCAGGTTCGTGGGGCAATGGAGACGCCATACCATCCTTTCCACTTTGCAACAATAACAGCTTTACTTGTTAACGCTTTCTCAAAAGTCCAGGTTGTAGCACTGTCTGGAGCCAGATACAGCTTGCTGCCCGATTGGATCTTGAGACTCTGCGGAGCTGTTTCCGTCATGCTTCTGCTCTCCTTCATTGCATACCAACTTGGCAGCCAAAAGTCTCCATGATCGGTTGACTTAAGCTGCACCCACTCGCCTCGAACCGAGGCCAACGTATACTTTTCGTTTTTTGTTGTATAGTATTCAATTCCCATCTGGTCAGCAGCCACACTGCCGTCCCTTCTGTTTTTGAACAGAGGGATGTCATTCATGAGTGTAACGGGTTCTCCTTGTTTGTAGGCCAACTGTGTTGATAAGACTTGAAAACTTGCCCCCAAAGCTTGTGGCGTTGTAGCCAAAGCTTGTCCTCCAAGCACTACCCTTTGTGAATCCAGCAGCATCCATCCCGTCAACAGTACAGCTGATAATCCAGTCATGGAAATGCACTTGTACCCCATTCCCTGCCAGTCAGGACCCGTCTTCACTCTCGTTCATCCCCATCCATTAGAAGTTATTTCCATATAGACGTTGTTTCACAGGAAAAAGTTACCGTGTACCTCAATATATTTCTTTCTATCTCCCAGTATTACCTTACATCTACCATCGTAGCATGATAAGGAAAGGTAACCCCGATGTAATAAGCAGCTGCTAAGGTGAGAATATAATAAAATACAAACCACAGATCAGCTCGGGAATAGTCCATCTGAATGTAATACGTTCGGCTCGCCCCATCCGTGAATCCCTTCGCTTCCATCGCTACCGCCATTCGCTGTGCACGGCGAATGCTCTGTGCCAGCAGCGGAATAGCGTAACGCTTCAACGTACCATACACATTCCAGCGAGAGCCGCGTTGTCTTGTTCCCCGAATACGAATAGCGTAACGGAGCGTCTGGAATTCATCCAGCAAAATGGGGATCATGCGCATCGCGGCCAGAAAGCTATAGGCATATTTTGCAGGAAGCTTCCACTGCTGCATCAGGGAATAAAACAGCCGTACAGGCTTCGTTGTCAGTCCAAACAACAAGCCAGCCGCTGCCATAGTCAGCGAGCGAAAACCCAAGTGTAGACCGCGATAAAAGCTCTCTTCGGTTATATGGATCAGTCCCCACTTATACCATGTGGTCTCGCCCTTCCCAAACATCATCATACCTGTAGACGTGGAGATAAACACCAGAATGAATGGTGATGCGTACAGCATCAATCTATACCACGGATGACCTGTCCAGCACAGTAACAGCATCATCGCCAACGCAACGTTGGCCATTACATTCAGATTGTGAATGAGAATAACGATGACAAACATCATCGTCAGGACAATCATCTTTAATCCCGGATTAACGGCATGAAGCCAGGTTTCACGGTGAGGAAACGACAGTTGCATCAGATAACCTCCCCTCATCCACGGCCCAGATTCGGGTGCAATATCTTTTTACAATTTCACGATCATGGGTAACCATAACAATGGCTGTTCCCTCTCTCCGCAATTGCTCCAGTTGGGCTAACATGGCAAACGTATTGCGGGCATCCTGTCCAAAAGTAGGTTCATCCAACAGCAGTATTCGCTGCTCTCTCACCAGTGCAGAGGCAACACTCAAACGTCGTTTCTGCCCCATCGATAATTGGTAGGGATGGCGCTCGGACAAGTCGATTAGTCCAAATTGGTTCAGCATATGATCAGTCCTGGCATGTCTTTCTTCCGTTGTAAGCCTGCCCCCCAGCAAGGAGAATTCCACTTCTTCCGCGACCGTGTTGGTCACAAATTGAAACTCCGGGTTCTGAAATACAAATGCAATTTGATCTGCGAGTTGCTTCGTTTTGCCAGAAGGCTGACCATCCACCTCATAATGACCTGTTGTTTTCAGGATATTCATCAGAGATAACAACAATGAACTCTTGCCAGCTCCATTAGCTCCGACAATACCAATCCAATCCCCATGCCATACTTTGGCCTTTTCCACCTGAATGAAGGGTGTTTTCCCACGCCATCCGGTGAACTGCTGCAAGTCCAGTGCCGGCCGTTGTGACAATGATGCAGACGATGAGGATGATACATGAGATATGGGGAATATCCCCGGTGTATCGGATAAACCAGACGATTGCTGCGCTTCCGAGCTTGAGATTCCCTCATTCTCATACACTTGAAGCTCGTCAGAAGTACTTCCTTCTTCTGCCTTAGTTGCCTGCTCTCGCTCCTCCCATATGCCTGGATACCAGATTCCATAATCCTGCAGCTTGCCCCGTTCATCCGTGAATACCTGCTGTGCTGGCCCATCCGCCACAATCTTTCCTTCAGGTGACAACACAATGATGCGGTCGACCATATCCACAATCTCGTTTATTTTGTGTTCAACGATAATGATCGTTTTGTCACTGGCGATCCGTTTGACGGTATCCCACACATGGGAAGTCCCCTCATCATCCAGCAGTGCAGTGGGTTCATCCAAAAATAATACCTCCGGGTCCATGGCAAGCATCGAAGCAATCGCAAGACGCTGCTTCATCCCCTGAGACATGGACTGGATCAATACACGATTCTGTTCAAAGGGTAACCCCACTTGTTTCAGATAATATTCAATCAGAGCAGGCATCTCTTCACGCGGTATATTTCGATTTTCCAGAACAAATGCAATCTCTTCATCCGAATAGGACATACAGAACTGGGTGTCCGGGTCTTGAAAGACCACTCCGGCTTTGCTAGGCACCTGAATATCATCACATTTCATCGGGATCTCAACCGAGCGTGGAATCAGACCGCTTAGGATTTGTAACAACGTCGATTTACCGGAGCCGCTCGGACCAAGCAACAACACTTTCTCCCCTTGACGCACAGAGAGAGACAAGCCTTGAAATACCAAGGCTTTCTCTCCCGGGAACTTGCATCTTAGATTCGTCACACTTACCACTTCCGAGTTTCCTTCTCCGCTCATCTAATCCAGCGCCTCATAATCCTGTTTGGATACCGGTCTGAGTGAACGTGTTACACCTGTCAGTTCCAATGCTTTGGCGAGATAATAAGCAAACATTCCTGCAATCAGGATACTTCCAATGAAACGGAATCCGATAAATAACGTATAGTTCCACGCCGAGAGTGAATCAATATACCCGTACTGGTAATCAAGCACAAGCGAAGCCGCCGCTGCACCTATGGCTGCAAGACAGGTGACAAACAGATTGGTTTTTCGATACAGAAATGCGGCGAAGAATATCTCGGCTCCCAATCCTTGCAACAGACCGTACACCAGTGTGGACATGCCCCATTCACTGCCCAGAAAAGCACTCACCGTTGAAGCTGCAACCTCAGCAAGAATCGCCACTCCCGGCTTACGAATGATAACAAAAGCAAACGTGCCCGCCATAAACCACATCCCGTAGATCATCTGCTCCGCATGAACGCCGAATGGTTTCATCAAGTCATATGTAGGCCCCCATATCTTGTAAATCACCCCAAACACCACTGCGATCACAATGGTTACCAGAATATCCGTTAGTTTCAATCGTTTGTTGCCTGCTGTTGTTGCCATATTCTCTACTTCCTTCCTCTGTTCCCTGTGGGGGTTGTAAAAGTGTGTGTTCAAAAAGACTTTTTGAACAACCTCTAAAAATAAACGAAAAAGCCTCCCCGGTTCCGGGAAGGCCTTACGCACAGGATACAATCCTCACAATAATGTATTGGATGAATGTCGAAAATACGGAATATCAACCATCCTTCTCCGCCCTGGCAGATACACCACCATAATTCAAAGAGATCTGTTGTTCATCCACGTTCATTCC
This sequence comes from Paenibacillus amylolyticus, assembly GCF_050990605.1. Classification (GTDB taxonomy): domain Bacteria; phylum Bacillota; class Bacilli; order Paenibacillales; family Paenibacillaceae; genus Paenibacillus; species Paenibacillus amylolyticus_H. The sequence continues at coordinate 839,060 of NZ_CP158832.1, read as the reverse complement.
CACAATTCACCCTTACATATTGCAAATCCATGTTCTCTACGCTGGCATTACCCAGATCAGATGTACGGTCAGCGACACAAGGCCACTCTCTCAGCCCAACTTCATTGAGCTCCCGGTTCACTTATTTCATTGCTTCTACTCTACATCAGATGGGTATTTATGGCAATCCCCCGAAGAATCATCATACTTCATTTGGGGTAATAGGGGAGAGTCATGTGATAGTGCACTTCCCATAATATGCAACATTTAGGTTATGTAGTGCGTCATAAACATTAGAAGGGAGATGGATAGTAATGAAAAAGTACAACTCTGTTTGGCAGCTCAAAACATGGAAAATGCTCCTTGCTGCTTCGATACTCACCGCAGGCACGGCACCTGCCTTACTCTCATCCACTGTGGCGGAAGCCGCAGCAACTAAACCTAAACCGACAGCTTATATTAACAATGTTCAAGCTCAATATGATGTTGTCATACGGCAGGGTATTACGTACGTGGCATTGACGGAGCTTCAATTCCTCGGCGACTATACGTTTGGCTACAATAACAAAACAAAAGAGATCAGCATTAGCACAGGCAGCGATAAGTATGTCCTTACACCGAACAGCAAAACAATGAAAAAAAACGGTCAGAATGAAACATTATCCTCCGCGCCGATTCTGGTGAATGGTAAAGCGATGCTTCCGCTCCGTGCCATCGGTGAAGCTTTTGGTGCCAAGGTGCAGTGGAACCAGAAGGCCAAGGAAGCCTACATTTATACTACCGATGCTACTATTGTAAAAGAATATAACAGTTCCGATCTGACTGTGGCGCGTGAAGCCGCACTGCATCTGCCACGCTTCTCTGAACTGGGACAAGCACGTCTGGACATTCGCAACCCTCTGGGTCCGGTGGATTCATCCATTGAATACATTTTTGAACAAGGCAAAAAAGATCGTTTCTTCGTTGTTGAGGATAACGATCTGATCAGTTATTACATCCTTAAAAATGGAAGTGCCCTGCTACAATGGCAGGCCAACATCAGCAAAAATGCCGGAACCATCGATGACCTGTTCTTTATTAAAACCAAAGCCGTTGCTGAAACAGGGACTCGTCCTTCTGTAGCAGGTCAAACACTCGTATCATTCAAGTACTCTCGCATGCTTGAAGAAACCTCTTACGAGATCATGAATAAGTTGGGCTCCATTGATACCGGTTCTGTGGTCCCCAAGAAAGGCAAAGTCATCGTTGAAGTTCCGGGAGAGAAATAATTTGAGCTTACGCTATAAAACATTGCTCAGCAGAACTATACTATGACATCTGCATTACAAAGAGCGTCCCTCAAAGTCAGTGTGGCAATGACCTTGGGACGCTCTTTTTGGCGTTATTCCACTTCCAGTCACAAGCGAAGCTTAAACTTTTACCAACTCCAGCGATTCAATCTCCTGTTTAATATTGCGTATTGCCGGATTGGCTGGTTTTACCTGAAGCAAAGCCCTTGAACAGGGTTGGCACTTTGGAATAACGGGTATTCGTAATTTTCCCTTGAGATACACTGCTGTCAGTACGCATAATAGCATCTTTCACATTGGAAATATTGGAGTTATCCAGTGTCATGTTAACCGCGAAGGTAGTTCCACCATTTTGGCGTACCAGCTTGCCGATATCATCTGCACGGAAATTTTTGATGTTAATCGTTCCCGCTGCATTGATCTGGAACACTTTATCATAGGCCTTATACGCTGCCCCTCCGGTAATGTTAACCGTTCCGGCCGACTTCAATGTCAGTGCATCCTCGCCTACATCCTGCCAGACCACATTGGATATATTACAGCTACCATAACAGTGAACACCATCGGCAGCAGGTGATCCGATATTTACATTTTTGAGCGTGGCCCCTGCCTCCAGGCGGAAGACTGGCTTCTGACCCTCTGCTTGAGACCCATCACCCAGTGTGGAAGGATTGGCTACATATGTTTTGCCTTGACCGTCATAGGTCGTACCCTTTGGAACCACAATCGTTGAATTAACAACTGTAGGGGCAGCAGCAACCGGAACTGCACCAAATATGGAAGCAACCAAACCAGCGGACAACAACAACGTCAATATTTTTTTCATAACTTTATTCCTCCCTTATTCTCTCGTTATTTGGTAGTGTACAAGCCTGAGCTTGTCCTGGGAGTTCGTCAGAGGTGCACCTCTGTCCGACTCGCAACCTAATCCTACCAAATAAGGAAGGTAACTAGAATAATCATTAGATCAGATATATCATGACATCGCGCAAACCTTGTCATATCAGCATTTTTTGCATGCCAGGTCTCTCAAGCAATATGCTCATATCAACCTCTGGTATGCTCATTTTGTAACGTATGTACCTCAAACTTTAATCTCCAGTAACCAAGAAAGACCACTACATTTGTCTCCAAATGTGTGATCTTGAATGTCTTCTCGCTTGCTGATATAAGATATCAGGCTCCGAATCTCTGACGATAACCGCACTTTCGACACAACTCTTCCACAGCTTCCCGCCTGGAGAAGCCATATACCAGATTATTCGCTCGCTCACCCTCAATAATCTCCGAGAATGACTTCTCGTGCACATTACCCAGGTTAATCACACCCTCGCCATCGAGACAGCATGGAACCACCGTTCCATCCACAAGCACTGCTGCCTGACTACGCAATGCGTGGCAGAAGCCTTTGCCATCATCTTCAGGTGCATCCAGACTTGGCCACTGGAACTCATGGTCCTGATTCAGGTATACATTTGGGGCAATTTTGATCCCACTGCCTGGAACCACTTTTTCCTCAATGCGGAAGTCCAGATTGAACTCACGTTCCAGCACTTCAAGAGTCTCCCGATTTCGATTCATCTGAGCATTTGTGAAGTTATCCTGCGTCAGATTCCACAGTCGGAATGAGATGATGACATTGTGTTTCACAGCCTCGTGTACAAAAGACAGAATGTTGCTCAGATATCCGTCACGGTCGGTTGAACCTTCATGCCCATCGAAGCTGTGCAGGGAGAAATTCATCTGCCGCAGCGCCGGTTTGCCAAGCAATTTATGCTGAGTCTTGGGCAGCAGTGTACCATTCGTTGTAATGTTCACCTTGAGTCCCTTTTCATGTGCGGAATCAAGCAGCAGATCTATTTTGGGATGCAACAAGGGTTCGCCTTTGACATGTAGATAGATATGGTTGGTATGTGGTTTAACTTGGTCCAGTATATTGTTGAAGACTTCAGGGTCAATGAATCCTTTGGCACGCTTCGTCTGCGGACAGAAGCTACAGGCCAGATTGCAGATACTTGTGATCTCAATATATACTTTTTTGAACGTTTTCAACTCGGGTCCCCATTCTGCCTAGGAGGGAGAACAATCCCACCTGCATTTTGTGATCCGGCCTATACGGGCCATCCCTATTATATCGGGTTCATGAGCCGAGGTAAATTGTTCAGTTATCACGCTGCCTCTTTACAGTTCATGTTCAAGTGATATATGCTGGACACACAACTGCATATCTTGAACAATGCACTAGGGGAGCCTTACGGCTGAGACGAATCGAATGATTCGGACCCTTTGAACCTGATCTGGATCATACCAGCGGAGGGAAGTGGAGCGGCCTTTTCGTAAGCGGAATTTTTCATGTATGTGAAGATAAATTGCGGATTTAACTTACAGACCCACTCATTTCTCCGGAAATGGGTGGGTCTTTTTTGTTCCTTTTGCAGAGTATATGATGCCGTTGTTATCCCAGCAGTCTGATATCAAGGGGGTGGAGGATCAGATGGACAACCATGTAACCATTCACAACGTAAACTTCGCTTTTCCCGAAAAAAAAGATTCACCCGTGCTCTCCAATGTATCACTTCGGGTTCAACAAGGAGAATTTGTCTCGCTCATCGGCTCCAGCGGATCAGGTAAAAGCACACTCTTCAAGCTGCTCGCAGGCTTGCATGAGCCAACCGTTGGCACCATCGATATTGCTGATGTACCACAAGGACAACGGCTCGGACGAGTCGCCTATATGCCGCAGAAAGATCTGCTGTTATCCTGGCGAACTGTCATGGAGAACTGCATGCTGCCTGCCGAGCTGGCACCAGGCAGACAGGACAAGAACAAGTTACGGGCCAACATCATGGCAGGATTAACAAGGTTCGGCTTGTCCGGTTATGAGCAGGCCTACCCAGATGAGTTATCCGGCGGCATGCGTCAGCGGGTGGCATTGCTTCGTACCTTGCTTACAGGCGGGCAGCTGATGTTGCTGGATGAACCCTTCGGTGCACTCGACGCCTTAACCAAACGAGACATGCATCGCTGGTTGCTCGAGCTGTGGGAGGACTTTGGCCAAACCGTGCTGTTCATTACACATGACATCGAAGAAGCCCTGCTGTTAAGTGACCGTATCATTCTATTAACTCCAGGGGGGCAAGGGCAGCATTTGCGGGAGATGACGGTTCCTTTACCACGCCCAAGGCATTCGGACATGATCTACGAACCGGCTCTTGTGCAGATGAGACGACAATTGGAGGAACAATTGCATGCAAAGCGATAGAGCTCAGGTTAGCGCCTGGACGTGGTTTTCAAAGTGGCTCTCGAGGTCGTTTTCCCAATATGGTTTGTTTATTCTGCTCATGTTCTTATTACTGGCGAGCTGGGAAGCGATTGTGCGTATGGGATGGGTGCCTTCCTTCATCATTCCTGCACCCACGGCCATCATAGGCTCACTGGTTGAGCATCGTCATCTGCTATTGACCATCCATCTGCCTGCTACCTTTATGGAGGTTGTTGTTGGTTTTGTCTTGTCCATAGTGACTGGAATTACGCTAGCGACAGGCATGCATATGAACCGATCGATTGAAAAGGCCATGTATCCCTTCATCGTGATCAGTCAGACCATCCCGCTGATTGCCTTGTCCCCGGTATTCATCCTGTGGTTTGGCTATACGTTGTGGAGCAAAGTCGCCGTCGTGTTCCTGATCGCGTTCTTCCCCATTGTGGTCAGTACCTATGATGGACTCCGCCAAGGCGATCCGGATCAGCGTGAACTGCTACTCACCATGGGTGCCAGCAAGTGGGATATTTTTTGCAAACTCCAGGTTCCACTGGCACTTCCCTCTTTTTTCTCGGGGCTAAAGATGTCTGTGGTGTACTGCGTGGTTGGGGCAACGATTGGCGAATGGCTCGGTGGCAGCAAAGGTCTAGGGTACTTCAGCCGTCGTATGTCCAGCAACATGAACACGGATGCGATGTTTGCCGCCATTTTGCTGTTATCCCTGCTTGGGATCGTTTTGTTTGTACTGATTGCCTGGCTGGAGAAACGGTTTAGCATACAGCGTCATGGAAAGAAAAAATAGCTGGATAAAAATTAGAGAGAGATTAGATGTAAACAAAACGATGAAATGAGGAACTTCATTTATGAATAACAAAGGTATATACTCCCTGCTTCCCATCATACTCATTAGCCTTTTGCTGATCGTTAGTGGATGCAGCACCACGAATACGAGCAAAAACACGCCAACAACAGACTCTGCAACCCCTGCACAACAAACAGACAAGTCTGCAACCGAACCAGCATCAGACGCCAAAGATAAACTGTCCATCATGCTCGACTGGTATCCGAATGCAGTACACTCGTTCATCTATGTGGCTCAGGAAAAAGGGTACTTCGCAGACCAAGGTCTGGATGTCGAAATTCAGATGCCTGCGGATACCAATGATTCACTCAAACTTGTTGCTGCCGGTAAAATTGATCTGGCTCTAAGCTACCAGCCCCAAATCTTGCTCGCGCGTGGCGAGAACATTCCTGTACGTTCGATTGCTGCTGTTGTTCGGCATCCGCTTGTTCATCTGTTGACCGAAGCAAATGGCAACGTGAGTACACCCAAAGATCTTGACGGAAAAACTGTCGGTTATTCTTCGATCCCGCTGTATGAAGCGATGGTGCGTACGATGATCAGCCACGATGGTGGCAACCCAGATAACATGAATCTGGTCGACGTTGGATTCAATCTGATTCCTTCGCTGGCTTCCCGACAGGCGGATGCAATTATGGGTGGTTTTATTAACCATGAACAATTGATTTTGGAGAAAGAAGGCCATGCCATGAAATCGATTAACCCCGTCGACTATGGTGTGCCTGATTATTATGAATTGGTCCTGACCGCAAGTGAAGCTGGCATTGAAGCAAAAAAAGAACAGCTTACCCGGTTTGTCAAAGCGATCCAGGAAGGACAGAAATATGTGACTGAGCATCCAGAAGAAGCCTTGAATATCCTGCTCGCTCATGAGAATGAAACGTCTCCGCTTGACCCGGAGATCGAAACCAAAAGCTTGGCTATTTTACTGCCACTTATGAATGAAGAAGGCCAACCGTTTGGTCGGCAGGAAATGGCGTCGTGGGAAAATGTACGTGCATGGCTCGTTGAAAAGGATTTGATTCCTGAATCAGTGAAAGCCAAGGATGCTTTTATTACTCTGCAAGGAGAGTAAGTAAAGGAACGGGAAGAAAAGTTGGCAAGAACGTGGGGATTGGATGTATTGGGATTCGCGAAATGTACATTAGCCCATATCTTCAAACCTACCGGGAGCTGAATCGCGCCTTAATGTGCGTGAAGCAGAGTATGGTTTATGAAATTGATTTATTTCTACATTTCTGCGTTGGCGCTGGTTTCATACCTCTTGTTGTCATTACACTCTGCGCCATACTCAGGCAAGGAGACTCATATCCTATTATTCTGCTGAGTGACTCCACATATCGGACTTTTGCCGATGAGGTTACTTCAAAACAAGGAGGAAATTATATGTCTTATTTGGAACGTGTTCGTACGCAAAATCCGCTCGTCCATAACATTACCAACCTTGTCGTTGCTCCCTTTACAGCCAATGGCCTGCTCGCACTTGGTGCGTCCCCCTTTATGGCTTATGCGCATGAAGAGGTCGCTGATGTTGCCAAGATGTCAGGAGCCGTGGTACTCAACATTGGTACACTCGATGACAAAGTCGTTCAGGCGATCCGACTTGCAGGCCAATCGGCTAATGCGCATCACGTGCCTGTGGTGCTTGATCCCGTCGGCGCAGGCGCAACCGCCTATCGTACAGAAACCGTGCAGATGCTCGTTCGTGAGCTTCGCCTCACGGTACTGCGCGGCAATGTGGCGGAGGTTGCCCATGTCATTGGTGAGAGCTGGAATATCAAAGGCGTGGACGCAGGAACAGGTGAAGGTGACCGGATCGGCATTGCCGAGCGGGCAGCGAATAAACTTGGCTGTGTCGTAGTCATTACGGGAAAAGAAGATATCATCACGGATGGACAATCCACATTCCTCACAAGTAATGGTCATGCCCTGCTCACTCAGGTCACGGGTGCTGGCTGTCTGCTCAGTTCGGTGATTGGTGCTTTTACAGCCATAGCAGAATCAGGAGCCGATCTTCTAGGCAGTGTTGTAGAAGCGCTCTCTTTTTATGGCGTAGCAGCTGAACTCGCGGCAGAGCGGACAGCTCATCAGGGGCCGGGCAGCTTCCAGATTGAATTGTTGAATCAACTGGCACAAGTAACACCAGACCTCTTGGTAGAACGCGCACAGATCCGTCAGATCCGTGGAGGTGCAGTATGAGCATTGCTCAAGCGATAACCATTGCAGGGTCCGATAACGGGGGCGGGGCAGGAATACAGGCTGATCTGAAAACGTTCCAGGAACTTGGGGTATACGGCATGACCGTTATCACGGCTATTGCTGCCCAGAATACAACAGGTGTACAGGGCGTCTTTCCCATCCCTTACGATGGCATTGCCCAGCAATTGGACTCGACCGGGGAAGACTTTCAGCCCACTGCGGCGAAGACTGGCATGTTATATAGTGCCGAGATTATTCGGCTCGTCGCTGAGAAATGGCAGCAATATCGTTGGTCTAATCTGGTCATCGACCCCGTGATGGTCGCCAAAGGCGGTGCCTCTCTGCTCCAGCAAGAAGCTGTACAGGCGCTGGTTACAGAGCTGTTGCCCCATGCCCTGATCACAACACCCAATATTCCTGAAGCGGAACTGCTTACCGAGATGTCTATCACGAATCTGAGTCAGCGGGAAGAAGCCGCAAGACGGATTGTACAGATGGGCTCAACGTATGCTTTGGTCAAAGGTGGTCATGATGAAGGAAGTGGCATGATCGTGGATGTGCTCTACGATGGGCAGTCTTTTCATTATCTGGAGAATGTTCGTGTGGTAACACGCCATACGCACGGAACAGGGTGCACATACGCTGCTGCCATCACCGCAGAGTTAGCCAAGGGTTCACCTGTTCTGGCTGCTGTCACGACTGCGCGAGCATTCATTCAGGCAGCCATTGAAGATGAGCTGGGGATTGGGGCCGGACATGGGCCAACGAATCATTTTGCGTATCAGCGCAGACAGCGGGGTGAGCAGTGATGCGCGCTTGGGATGCAGAAGCAGTACAACACATGATGCAGGTGTATTTGGTTATGGGTAGCGTCAATACGACGCAAGACCCGATGGAAGTGCTGCGCCAAGCTATTGCTGGCGGCATTACGCTGTTCCAGTTCCGCGAGAAGGGAACTGGCGCCCTGATCGGCGAAGCTCGCATCACACTTGCGATGCGGCTTCGCGAGGTGTGCAGCCAGCACGGGATCCCGTTCATCGTGAACGATGATGTGGAGCTGGCTGTAGCGGTGGAGGCCGACGGCGTGCATGTCGGCCAGGATGATGCGGACGCGGCGCTGGTACGCGCCCGCATTGGAGATGGGCGGATGCTTGGCGTATCCGCCCACTCTGTGGAAGAGGCGCGCCGTGCGGTGCAGGCGGGCGCCGACTACCTTGGCGTCGGGCCCATGTACCCGACGCGCTCCAAAGCGGATGCCCACGCTGTGCTGGGCCCCGCCGTGGTGGCGGAACTGCGCGCCGCAGGCATCGCAGTTCCGGTTGTGGGTATCGGCGGCATTACGCCCGATACCACGGCCGCCGTGATGGCGGCTGGAGCCGACGGCGTAGCCGTCATCTCCGCCATCGCGGGCGCGGCCGACGTGCGCGCAGCGGCTGCGCAGTTCGCTGCGGCAGTGCGCGGGATGCAGGCGTAGCCCTGCTCTCCCTGCCTGTATCGAAAGCATACGCTTCGCCTTTATCCCCGAATTTTCCCTTGAGAAAGGGGAATCGAAAAAATCGGGGATAACAGCGTTTGGAAGGTTATTCTGTCATCATTGTATCTGTGTAAATAATCTTTAGTTCAATTTATATAGTCAACTTAGCCATCAATCCATGATCAAGATGCAGCCTCCATGCTCGCATCTTATTTTTTTCATTTTCGCTGTTGACTCTCACGTAACGTGACACTGTACAATCGGTGTTGTAAGGAGGTTTCACTCATGGCCATGAAGGTAAAAGAAGTTGCCGAACTTGCCTCGATCAGTGTGCGCACACTGCATCACTATGATGAGATCGGACTATTAACCCCGGACGAAGTAACTGCTGCCGGCTATCGATTATATTCAGATGCCAATCTGGAACGACTGCAGCAGATATTATTTTTCAAGGAACTCGACTTCTCTCTGAAGGAAATCAAAAACATCATAACCAACCCCTCCTTCGATCCGGAAGAAGCACTAAATTTGCATCGACTTATTCTGCTGGAGAAGCGCCAACGCTTGGACCAAATGATTGCTACCATTGATAAAACGGTTTTACACATGAGAGGAGAACTTAAAATGACAGCCAAAGAACAATTCGAAGGATTTGATTTTAGTCAGAATCCGCATGAACAGGAAGCGCGGGAGCGCTGGGGAGACCATACCGTTGATCAGGCAAACCAGAAGCTGCACAGTAAATCAACCACGGATCAGAAAGCTCTATCCGATCAAATGAACGAAATCTACAAACATCTGGCTTCACTTCGTCACACAGAACCAGCATCTGCGGAGGCACAGGCAGGCATCAAAGAGTGGTACACTTGCTTAAATCAAATGGGAAGCTACTCACCTGAAGCCTTTAGAGGACTTGGTCAGATGTACGTAGACGATGAACGCTTCACTCGTAATATTGATCAGTTTGGCGATGGATTAGCGGTATTCATGCGAGATGCTATGGCTGTATTTGCTGACCAAAACAAATAATATAACCCTGTCTTCAAACGCACACAGTATTATTCAACTCTCATTGCCGTAAGATATGCGCTGTAAATGAGAGCTTGGAGTTAACCCCTTTATTCTGTAGAAGGTAAAAATTTTCACTTCATCAGGTTTATTCGGTGTAAATGACCATCCGGACATTTGAACCTTCCTCCTATAGCGACCATATCCTTCTTGAAATTCACCTTGTGAATAAGCCGATTATCTACCTTGGGTTACGTAGTGACTTATTTGAAACGATCCGAGTTATTACATCAGTTATGAGCATGTCCCGCCTTCTACCTAGTGCACACACAAAAGGGACGTACGCCCTCAGGCGTATCGTCCCTTTTGTGTGTGCAAGTAACTCAGCCGCAATGTGAACAAGCCTAACCGCTGCTCACTCTGAGTACTTTATAAATATCTTCTAAAGTTAATGCTCGTTACTAGGTTTTTCTTCTGCTCCCAGTCCTTCGATGTAACCATTTCACCAGATGCTTAGGCTGATGAGCATTAAGTTTCTTCTGTCAAACGTTCTTCATTTTGCTGCCAGCGTCCACCGTCTATCCGATTAAGCTCTTGGTGCGTGATCCGATGCAGAGGCATCCGTAGCTAGACTGGTTCTCGCCATCCGGCCAGGAATCTGCCATGCAGACACAATTGCCAGCACAAGGAATAACAAATCAATTGGTTGGCTGAAATACTCCTGGAAGGTTTCTACAAACGCACTGATCATTTCGCTATCAAACACGAGTTCCATCACACCTACATCATCAAACAGTTCGGAAGTAAAATATACCACCGTCAGATATTTCCCCAGCAAAATGCCGACGAGCGCAAACAGTACGGCAATAATCTTATGTACTGTTGCAATTCGTTTATTGGAGAACAACACAACTGCATAACCCGTGAGTGCTCCAATCAAAATCGCAATTAATCCTACCTCATACTCAGTCATTGCAGCAATAGCTGCCCACATGATGCCTCCCACAATGGCTGCAATTAAGCCACCAATGATCGGCAGACCGATTTTAACTCCTTGTTTCTCTTCCATGTTGTCTTTCCCTCCTGAGTCATGCATATGCTTCTTTTCCAGAATTCACCTTTCTTATAAAACCACAAAAAGGCCTATTATTCAACATTTTTCTACTGTGAGAAAAATATTTATATATCAGAAAAGATATAATAAGTGTCCATTTCCTAATTCGCTCCAATAAATCATTTTAATTTTATCCACAAACATCTCATAAGCTATCCCTTGGTGCACATAAAAAAATATCCCTTCCAACAGCATAATAGCCGTAGAAGGGATGTTGTCCGTATCTATATCGTAGATATAACCACTGTAAACCAGAAAACTACATTGGAAAACTCGCTCTATCTTATCTTTGCACTTCCTTGGAAGGCTGAATGACAGCTGCAATCTGTGCCAAAATGGCATCCACCGATGCCGGATCATGCACATCATACTCATCAATGTTCAGACGCAGCACAGGGCAAGCCGTAAACTGATCGATCCACACGGAATAGCGCTCATGCATGTGTTCCCAGTACGAACGATCCGTCTGAATCTCCATCTCGCGTCCGCGTTCCGTAATTCGGTTTAAAATCGAAGGCAGACTGCCTTCCAGATAGATCAGCACGTCTGGATGCGGGAAATACGGTGTCATCACCATCGCTTCAAACAAACTGCTGTATGTCTCGAAATCTGTAGCAGACATGGTTCCTTGATCTGCATGCATTTGTGCGAAAATGCCCGTATCTTCATAGATGGAACGATCCTGTACGAATCCTCCGCCCAGTTCAAAAATCTTTTTCTGTTCCTTGAAGCGCTCTGCCAGGAAATAAATCTGCAGATGGAAGCTCCAACGCTCGAAGTCATGATAGAACTTCTCCAAATATGGATTATGATCAACTTGCTCCAGAGAAGTCTTGAAATTCAAACGCTGTGCAAGCGCAGCCGTTAACGTGGATTTGCCCACTCCAACCGTTCCTGCTACCGTAATTAATGCATTCGATGGAATGCCATAGTTATTCATATGATATACTCCTTTACCTGATTAACAATTTGCCTGAAGTGTTCAGGATGTTCCACAAAGTCGATTTGCTCTGCATTGACCTTAATGATTACTGGCGGATTTGAGCTATTCGCCAGATAGTCCATGCCTGTTTTGTAATCAGCAATCAATTGTTCCATATATGCCGGATCCATGTCCTGCTCAAATGAGCGTCCACGCTTGTTAATGCGGTACATCAACGTATCGAGTTCAGCTTCAATATAAAGCACCAGATTGGGCTTTGGCAGATCATCTGTTAACAGATGATAGATTTGACGGTATTTATCACGTTTCGTGCCTTTTAAGGTACGATCGGCAAAAATCAAATTTTTATAAATATGGTAGTCCGAAATGACTGGGGTATTCTGCTCTACATAATGAGCACCCGTGTCTTCCAATTGTTTAAAACGATTACACAGAAAGAACATTTCCAATTGGAAACTCCACTCGTCAATATCCTGATAAAAGGAAGCCAGAAATGGATTCTCTTCTACGATTTCTTTCACTAACGGAAGATTCAATTCATGGGAAAGCATCGTTGCCAGCGTTGTTTTCCCCGCTCCGATCGGACCTTCCACGGCAATAAACGGGGCTGATTTCATCGTGTTCACTGTTCCTCCTCGTACTTATGCGTGTTTCCGTTTTCTATATAGACCTCACCTATTGTATCACAGCTTCAAGGATTGGAACGCCAGTATTTTATGTATATAACAAGTCAAATCAGAACGAATGAATTACATTAAAATAAAAAAGACACACTCGATATGATCAAGTGTGTCTTTCAATTGCTTGGCGGCGTCCTACTCTCCCAGGACCCTGCGGTCCAAGTACCATCGGCGCTAGAGGGCTTAACGGTCGTGTTCGGGATGGGTACGTGTGGAACCCCTCCGCCATCGCCACCAAACGCGATTTGTCGAAGCATCGCTTCTTGAAATCAGATATGGAACTGAAAATCATACACACGTTCTGTGATGTACCGATTTTCATTTCAGAGATCATTCTCTGAAAACTAGATTCGAAACGAAACATGCGAATTACAACTTGCTATTGGATAAGCCCTCGACCGATTAGTACTGGTCAGCTCCATGCATTGCTGCACTTCCACCCCCAGCCTATCTACCTCGTCGTCTTCAAGGGGTCTTACATACTGGGAAATCTCATCTTGAGGGGGGCTTCACGCTTAGATGCTTTCAGCGTTTATCCCGTCCGTACATAGCTACCCAGCGGTGCTCCTGGCGGAACAACTGGTACACCAGCGGTACGTCCATCCCGGTCCTCTCGTACTAAGGACAGCTCCTCTCAAATTTCCTACGCCCACGACAGATAGGGACCGAACTGTCTCACGACGTTCTGAACCCAGCTCGCGTACCGCTTTAATGGGCGAACAGCCCAACCCTTGGGACCTACTTCAGCCCCAGGATGCGATGAGCCGACATCGAGGTGCCAAACCTCCCCGTCGATGTGGACTCTTGGGGGAGATAAGCCTGTTATCCCCAGGGTAGCTTTTATCCGTTGAGCGATGGCCCTTCCATGCGGTACCACCGGATCACTAAGCCCGACTTTCGTCCCTGCTCGACTTGTAGGTCTCGCAGTCAAGCTCCCTTATGCCTTTGCACTCTTCGAATGATTTCCAACCATTCTGAGGGAACCTTTGGGCGCCTCCGTTACTCTTTAGGAGGCGACCGCCCCAGTCAAACTGCCCACCTGACACTGTCCCCGCACCGGATTACGGTACCAGGTTAGAACCTAGATACGATCAGGGTGGTATCCCAACGTTGCCTCCACGCAAGCTGGCGCTCACGCTTCAAAGGCTCCCACCTATCCTGTACAGATCGTACCCAAATTCAATATCAAGCTGCAGTAAAGCTCCATGGGGTCTTTCCGTCTTGTCGCGGGTAACCTGCATCTTCACAGGTATTAAAATTTCACCGGATCTCTCGTTGAGACAGCGCCCAAGTCGTTACGCCATTCGTGCGGGTCAGAATTTACCTGACAAGGAATTTCGCTACCTTAGGACCGTTATAGTTACGGCCGCCGTTTACTGGGGCTTCGGTTCACAGCTTCGGGATTGCTCCCTAACCACTCCCCTTAACCTTCCAGCACCGGGCAGGCGTCAGCCCGTATACTTCGCCTTACGGCTTCGCACAGACCTGTGTTTTTGCTAAACAGTCGCTTGGGCCTTTTCACTGCGGCCCCCTCGTGCTATTCACACTACCGGGGCACCCCTTCTCCCGAAGTTACGGGGTCATTTTGCCGAGTTCCTTAACGAGAGTTCTTCCGCGCGCCTTAGAATACTCTTCTCGCCTACCTGTGTCGGTTTGCGGTACGGGCACCTTCACCTGGCTAGAGGCTTTTCTTGGCAGTGTGAGATCATGACCTTCGCTACTACAATTTTCGCTCCCCATCACAGCTCAGCCTTACGATGTGCGGATTTGCCTACACATCAGCCTCACTGCTTAGACGGACATCCATCAGTCCGCGTCACTACCCTACTGCGTCCCCCCATTGCTCATAACGGCTTACGGTGGTACAGGAATTTCGACCTGTTGTCCTTCGACTACGCCTTTCGGCCTCGCCTTAGGTCCCGACTTACCCTGAGCGGACGAGCCTTCCTCAGGAACCCTTAGGCTTTCGGCGGATCAGATTCTCACTGATCTTTTCGTTACTCATACCGGCATTCTCACTTGTATAATGTCCAGCGCTCCTTACGGTACACCTTCAACCCTTATACAACGCTCCCCTACCCCTGGATCGACTTCACTCCAGCTTCGAAGCCCTGTGTTTATCCCCTGGGAAGCATTTGGTCATCCAAGAATAGAATCTCTTGTCAGACAAAAATGTCCTTGTGGACAACACGCCTCAAAGAAGCAGTGAAGTCGATCCAAGCCATAGCTTCGGTGGTGTGTTTAGCCCCGTTACATTTTCGGCGCAGAGTCACTCGACCAGTGAGCTATTACGCACTCTTTCAATGGTGGCTGCTTCTAAGCCAACATCCTGGTTGTCTGTGCAACTCCACATCCTTTCCCACTTAACACACACTTGGGGACCTTAGCTGATGGTCTGGGCTGTTTCCCTTTTGACAATGGATCTTAGCACTCACTGTCTGACTCCCGGAAGTAAGTCTATGGCATTCGGAGTTTGACTGAGCTTGGTAACCCTTGCGGGCCCCGCACCCAATCAGTGCTCTACCTCCACGACTCTGTTTTCCGAGGCTAGCCCTAAAGCTATTTCGGGGAGAACCAGCTATCTCCGAGTTCGATTGGAATTTCTCCGCTACCCCCACCTCATCCCCGCATTTTTCAACATGCGTGGGTTCGGGCCTCCAGTGCGTGTTACCGCACCTTCACCCTGGACAGGGGTAGATCACCCGGTTTCGGGTCTACGTCCACGTACTAACTCGCCCTATTCAGACTCGCTTTCGCTGCGGCTCCGGCTCTTCACCTTAACCTTGCACGGGAACGTAACTCGCCGGTTCATTCTACAAAAGGCACGCCATCACCCCTAAAACGGGCTCTGACTTTTTGTAAGCACACGGTTTCAGGTTCTATTTCACTCCCCTTCCGGGGTGCTTTTCACCTTTCCCTCACGGTACTGCTTCACTATCGGTCGCTAGGAAGTATTTAGCCTTGGCAGATGGTCCTGCCGGATTCATACGGGGTTTCACGTGCCCCGCACTACTCGGGATCCGTCTCGGAGGGAACCAACTTTCAACTACAGGGCTTTTACCTTCTTTGGCGGGCCTTTCCAGACCTCTTCGCTTAACCGGTTCCTTTGTAACTCCATGTGAGACGTCCCACAACCCCAGAGAGCAAGCTCTCTGGTTTGGGCTTCTCCGCGTTCGCTCGCCGCTACTGACGGAATCACTATTGTTTTCTCTTCCTCAGGGTACTTAGATGTTTCAGTTCCCCTGGTATGCCTCTACACAACCTATGTATTCAGTTGTGAGTAACTGGAAATTACCCCAGCTGGGTTTCCCCATTCGGACACCCCCGGATCAAAGCTTGCTTACAGCTCCCCGAGGCAGTTTCGTTGTTCGCCACGTCCTTCATCGGCTCCTAGCGCCTAGGCATCCTCCGTGTGCTCTTAGTAGCTTAACCAAATTGCTCCGGTTTCGATCGCTCGCTTCCCTTGTTTTGCTTACGCAAAGCCAAAAGTCGCTCCCACTCGATACCATCGCAACAGCAATTTAACTACCGTTTTTATTGAAACTTGTTTTAACACAAGTTCAGCTAAAAAGGAATGTTCTAATTCGCGTTTGTTTCGTTTCGATATCTAGTTTTCAAAGAACAAGCTCCATGCAAAAGCAAGCTGTTTGAGAGTTTGAGCTCTCAAAACTGAACAACGAGTGAGTAGTTTGTGCTCTTCATTTCATCCACACCGAAGTGATGGACCGAAATGAATTGCTGTCGCAGGTTCTGAGAACCTGCGTATTTGAATGTTTCCGTTACAGGAAACGATTCTCCATAGAAAGGAGGTGATCCAGCCGCACCTTCCGATACGGCTACCTTGTTACGACTTCACCCCAATCATCTATCCCACCTTCGGCGGCTGGCTCCTTGCGGTTACCCCACCGACTTCGGGTGTTATAAACTCTCGTGGTGTGACGGGCGGTGTGTACAAGACCCGGGAACGTATTCACCGCGGCATGCTGATCCGCGATTACTAGCAATTCCGACTTCATGCAGGCGAGTTGCAGCCTGCAATCCGAACTGAGACCGGCTTTGTTGGGATTGGCTCCATCTCGCGATTTCGCAGCCCGTTGTACCGGCCATTGTAGTACGTGTGTAGCCCAGGTCATAAGGGGCATGATGATTTGACGTCATCCCCACCTTCCTCCGGTTTGTCACCGGCAGTCTATCTAGAGTGCCCACCCGAAGTGCTGGCAACTAAATATAAGGGTTGCGCTCGTTGCGGGACTTAACCCAACATCTCACGACACGAGCTGACGACAACCATGCACCACCTGTCTCCTCTGTCCCGAAGGAAAGGTACATCTCTGTACCGATCAGAGGGATGTCAAGACCTGGTAAGGTTCTTCGCGTTGCTTCGAATTAAACCACATACTCCACTGCTTGTGCGGGTCCCCGTCAATTCCTTTGAGTTTCAGTCTTGCGACCGTACTCCCCAGGCGGAGTGCTTAATGTGTTAACTTCGGCACCAAGGGTATCGAAACCCCTAACACCTAGCACTCATCGTTTACGGCGTGGACTACCAGGGTATCTAATCCTGTTTGCTCCCCACGCTTTCGCGCCTCAGCGTCAGTTACAGCCCAGAGAGTCGCCTTCGCCACTGGTGTTCCTCCACATATCTACGCATTTCACCGCTACACGTGGAATTCCACTCTCCTCTTCTGCACTCAAGTCACCCAGTTTCCAGTGCGATCCGGGGTTGAGCCCCGGGATTAAACACCAGACTTAAATGACCGCCTGCGCGCGCTTTACGCCCAATAATTCCGGACAACGCTTGCCCCCTACGTATTACCGCGGCTGCTGGCACGTAGTTAGCCGGGGCTTTCTTCTCAGGTACCGTCACCTTGAGAGCAGTTACTCTCCCAAGCGTTCTTCCCTGGCAACAGAGCTTTACGATCCGAAAACCTTCATCACTCACGCGGCATTGCTCCGTCAGGCTTTCGCCCATTGCGGAAGATTCCCTACTGCTGCCTCCCGTAGGAGTCTGGGCCGTGTCTCAGTCCCAGTGTGGCCGATCACCCTCTCAGGTCGGCTACGCATCGTCGCCTTGGTGAGCCGTTACCCCACCAACTAGCTAATGCGCCGCAGGCCCATCCCCAAGTGACAGATTGCTCCGTCTTTCCAGTTTCCTTCAGGCGAAGAAAACAACTATTCGGTATTAGCTACCGTTTCCGGTAGTTGTCCCAAACTTGAGGGCAGGTTGCCTACGTGTTACTCACCCGTCCGCCGCTAAGCATCAAGGAAGCAAGCTTCCTATCAACTCCGCTCGACTTGCATGTATTAGGCATGCCGCCAGCGTTCGTCCTGAGCCAGGATCAAACTCTCCAATAAAGTATTGAAAAGAGCGATAAGCTCATTTTGAATCTGACGAGATTAAAAATCTCATTTATGCTCCAGCCGATTCAAGCCAAGGCTTGTTTCAAACTTTTGCGTTCATTCTGCAAGCAGAATGTTAACTCACTCGTTGTTCAGTTTTCAAAGATCAAACTCGTTTTGTTACCGAACGTTGTTCTCTTCAGCAACTCTTATATAATATCATGTCCGAACCAACTTTGCAAGCTCTTTTTTAAGTTTCTTTCGAAGCTTATTTTTGATTTGCTTGCCGCACCAGTATTCAACTGTGTTTTCTTGGCCGGACTAATAATATATCACGCATAGATATTAATTACAATACTTAATTTAATAAAATTGATTTACTACAAATCAACTCCCCTCACTGCGTTGCTCTCATCTATGGTTTTTATTTTAACTTCATTAATATGCTCAATTATGCTTATACCCCATATCAACGTCTTTCAAGATTACCGAGGTGCACTGCGAGTCACTACGAGTATAAGTAGAAGTACTATAGAAGATAAACAAAAAAAGTGATGCACGCATATCACTATACGTGAACCACTTTCTTCGGTGTTATTACATTATATATAGAAGGAAACTCTTAATGTTGTGCCTGTGCTGATGCTGGAGGCGTTATCGTCATTTGTCCATTACCTGCTTTTTGCATGCCAACTCGTAGCACCGTAATCCCCCACGTAATAATCGAGATCAACAGAAGATGAACCATGTATCCCCCCACTGCTTCTCCACTATAGATCAAACGCATAAATCCCTGTACCCCATTGGAAGCGGGCAGAAAGTTACCGATATAACGGTAGAATGGCGCCAGCATCTCGGCTGGAATGATATTTCCTGCTGTCATCAACTGGAGTGGAACCATCGCTACATTAAATAGAGGGCCTGCATTGCCAAACAGGGCAAAACTCATTTGTGTAAAACAGATACACGCCAGACTCACCAGCACATGATACAGATACAACGTGCCGAAGGAGCTCGCCACATCCGTGAACAGAAGAGCAACTGTGTCCACAATTAGAGGAACAATCACTGCTATACACAGTAACAACATTTGCCGTCCCCAGAAGATTTCCCATTTGGAATGGGTACGCTTCATCATATTCGACGTAATATTGAACTGAATGTTCATGGTCATTGAAGCAATGTAGGTGATAAAACCCAAAATCATCGGCAGCATTGATGTAGCAAAATCACTTACACTGTTTGTTTTATTAATCTCAGCCTTCACAGGCCCTTCATTCATCTTTGCCATTGCTTGTCCAATAGCTGCACTCAGCTCATCATTGTTAGTACCATTCTGGTTAAGTTTCACTTGAACCTTGGACTCCAAAATCCCTTCACCCATCTGTGTAGTCATTCCAGTCGCCGCGTGTTCCACAATGGATTTGGCTACATCAGCATTCCCCTGATTAATATAGAAGGACAAACTCGCCTCGGTACCTGCTTCAATCTGGTCAGTGAATCCTTCAGGAATAACAATAACCATCGCATAGTTACCTGCATTCATCTGCTGATCAGCTTCCTCGGCAGAATCCAGTACATTGACATGAAAAGGCGCGAGCGTTTCAATGTGCTTCTGCACCTCTGTCCCCTGTGTCCCGTCTTCGTTCACCAGAGCAACTTGAAGTTGATCCACTCTCTCCGTGGCTTGATGATAACCCGTCATCCAGATCACAACAAATAACAGTGGAACAATCAATGCAAAAACTAACCCTATTTTTGTCTGTGGCACTTTAAGAAAATCTTTGAAGCTTTTCATTCTTTCACGACTCCCATTAGTTAAAATTAAAATAATTGCACTACATATATATGCACATGCATATATTGGACCAAAAAAAATTTATTTCATCTTTTCATAGATCCGATTCATTACATTCATGAATGCTTCAAGCTCTTCAGGGGAACATTCGGCGAGTGCCTCTTGCTCTTGCTGTTTTGCCTTAGGTGTCAGAACGTTATTCATGTCCAGTCCTTCCGCCGTTAAACAAAGCAAAACCGCTCTGCGATCCTCTGGATCTTCTTCTCTTGTCACCAGACCTTTGCGAATCAACTTGTCTATAATTTTGCCTACCGTTGTCTGATCCCGAACTGTTAATTCAGCCAGCTTTTTCTGTGATATAGGGCTTCCAGCCTTGCTCAATTCATTCAGAACTGCAAATTGTTCCGGCGTAATATCCTGTTCGCTCAGATTTCTGGTTGTTGTTTTTTTGTATGCCAGATACGTCCGTGACAGAATCAGTCCAAGTGGATTTTCATCCATATTAACGGGCATGCTGATGCTCCTTTCTCTATATAGTAGCACTACCATCTAATTTGCGTAAGCACTATTTTATTATCAGATCTACACTACTGTCAATTTAATTTTTTTATCTTTTCAAGCAAAAAGAGACCCACCCGATAGTCAGGCAGCTCTCTCCTCTGGCATCGTCAAGCCATACTTACTCGGGCTTGCCACTTGAAGTTTCGGTATCGTCCTTCTTCTTTGTGCCTTTGCTTTTATAAGGCTTCGGGGCACTTTTCGCCCGGTTAGCAGCGGCTTGCCAACGGTTCCAGCCTTTTTTTCCCGTACCACGGCCGGTGCCGCCTTTTCCCTTTGCATTGCTCATGTTATCACTCCAATAATCCTGTATATGCTTAAAAATGACCGTCCTCGGTAACTTATTATGCAACCCAGCCCATCTAATTCACTTCCAGCATTTCTTATTATACCAAAAATCAATGCTCTTACGTCTTTTCCGAACAATTACATTTCAGTCTTCGGTTGTTTCACCGCTTTGGTCCCTCTGAGTACCCGCAGGGATAACAGGAAACAGATTGCCAGAACGGCAGCTGCCGAAACGTAAGGATAGTTAATATTCACATCGAACAGTGCTCCAGCCACAATTGGACCTGCAATATTCCCCAAACTGGTATACGCTGAATTCAATCCGGCCACAAAGCCCTGTTGTTCCTCTGCCAGTTTGGACATCTGTGTACTGATCGCCGGACGTAAAATGTCCATCCCCAGAAAGACGATAAACGTTACGACAAGAATGAGCCAGTACGTGTGCACAAACAAGGTCAGCAGTACAAATACGGCCACAAATAACAGACAGACTGAAATGACCATCTTTTCACCAAACCGATTGAGCAACCAACCGATCAGCGATACTTGCACAACAGCACCTGCGATGGAACCAAATGTAATGATAAATGCAATGTCTTTGGTCGTGAAGCCAAACTTGTGATCCACAAACAGTGAAAATACCGTCTCATAGTTCGCCAGACCAAATGCCATAACAAACACGATAATCAAGCTGAAAAAGTACGGTTCACGGTACGAATTCAGTAATTGGGATACCATACCCGGAGCTTTGACCTTCTCTGTACCAGCCACAGGTTTACTCTGCTCACCTGTGCTTCGCGTGGATTCCGGCAAAATAATCAATGTAATGATGGATGCCAGCAAACCGGCAACCCCAGCGGCGTAGAACGGAATTCGAATACCAAAGTCGGCAATG
Source organism: Paenibacillus amylolyticus (assembly GCF_050990605.1). Lineage (GTDB taxonomy): Bacteria > Bacillota > Bacilli > Paenibacillales > Paenibacillaceae > Paenibacillus > Paenibacillus amylolyticus_H. The sequence continues at coordinate 817,371 of NZ_CP158832.1, read as the reverse complement.
TATCCACCAATTCCCGGACCGATGATAAACCCGGTTGTAATCGCTGCATTAATCAATCCCATACCTTTGCCGCGTTCTTCCTCTGTTGTAATATCTGCGGTGTAAGCCATAACCGCCGGGAAGATCATCGCCGCACCAATACCACCAAGCATCCGGGCTGCGAAGAGCAAGGCTGGCGCATTGACCGCACCAAACATAAACTCCGATACGGCAAAGATCAGCATACCGCCAACGATAATTTTTTTACGTCCCCACGTATCCGACCATCGACCCGCAAGCGGGGAGAACAGAAACTGGGTGAAGGAAAATGCCGCTACCAGCAATCCAACCGTAAATCCGGTGATATGCAGGAGATCCATATACGCAGGCATGATCGGCACAACAAGACCAATACCCGTAAAAACAAGAAAAATATTAAACATTAACAGCAGCAATGCGCCCCTGTTCCGTGTTAGTAATGCCATGATTCCATCCTCCGTAGTTGTCAAAATGTTGCTTAAGCTTTATCTTTTGCAATCCCATGTAAGAATACACTGGCAGCCTGGCGGTATAATGCGAGAGCCTGATCAGGCTCCATCCCCCGCGACATCTGGCTGAGACCAATAATGGTGCTTTCCAATATCAGTGCGAGATGCTCTACGTTACCCTCTTTGAACTCTCCGCTCAGTATGCCTTCTTCCACCAGTTGTTTGTTAAATTGGATGTGACGTTCAAACATCACAGAGATACGTTCCTCAATATCATTTTCTTTCTTCTCCCCAGTGAAGAACTCATCTGCCGCCTTCGTTAGCGGGTGATTCATATCATCCAGTACCAATTGCTCTGCCAAGCCATAAATCTTCTCCGTAGAGGTGCGGTAGAGATGTTCTTTGGCCGCCCAGCTCGCTTCCCACTCCCGGTCCCACTCATCGATTAGATAGAGGAATAGACCTTCCTTACTTTTAAAATGGTAATAGATATTACCTTTACTGCTGCCTGTCGCAGCTACAATATCTTCAATTGACGTTGCTTTATAGCCTTTTTGTACAAAAAGGGCTTTGGAAGCATCCGCAAGTTTCTTCTTGGTCTGCTCGGTTTGAAGTTGCTTTTTATTCATATTCATTCCATTTCACTCCGTCCCATGCATACTGAACATTCGTTCTGTATTTTAACAGATGCATCGAATATAAGCAATCAAAAAGGAGAGTGGTACATCAGCCCACTCTCCTTTGATGATATATTTTATGTTATTTTCTTACCTTTACCATGCAGTATTTTCAATTGACCATTCTCGGAAGCAACCTGATATGTAACCTTATACTTCGTCGTTACATATTCGCCATCCCTGCGTTCATCGGCTGTAATCACTGCAGTCACTTCCATTCCATCATTGCCCTTGTCTACAGAAGAGACCTCTCCAATCGTCACATAACTCGTATTAAGGTAACCCTCACGAAATTTGGCATAACTTGTGCCGCTCTGCCATTCACTGCCGAGCAAAGCATAAGCTGTAACATAGTCACCTAGATTCAAACTGTTGTAAAACTCGGTCACCACCCCTTCTGCTTTTGTAGAAGCAGAGGTCGATCCCGATCCATTACCACCAGCCGTCTGAACCGCCGTTGTGCTGGATGGTTTCTTGGACCAGGCTTGCACTTGCTTCAGTACGGTAGTGATAGGAATACTGAACCCAATCCCACCCTCCTGCTCCACAACGGCTGAGTTAATACCAAGTACTTCGCCCGTCTCTGCGTTGATTAGTGGTCCGCCACTGTTGCCATGGGTAATTGGCGCCGAGATCTGATACAGATTGCTGTAAATGTAAGGCGGAATCTCGAAACTGCGTCCAACACCGCTGATAATTCCTGTAGTTACCGTGTTTTCCAACCCCAGCGGGCTCCCCAGAGCCAGGATTTCATCTCCAGTCTCGGCTTTAGATTTGGCGATAGCCAGCGGTTTCACCTTTTTCAGATCAGGTACTCGGACGACGGCAATATCTGTTTCTTCCCCGATTCCGATTACGGTTCCTTTATATTCCTCATGATTCAGGGTACGTATCGTCACTTCCTTCGATCCTTCTACCACATGAGCATTGGTTACAACATCTCCCTGATCATTATAGAGAAAACCGGAGCCTAGTCCGCTGCTGCTCTCGATCGTAACCACTTTCTTCTGACTCTCTTCAATAATCTGTTTACGTGTTTTCTTCACGACGGTCTTGGAGGAGGGGGTGGATGCAGCGTTTTCTGTTTCCTTTGCATTAACAACAGCCAATCTCGGCTCAGCCTGCAACTGATCTGCTGTATAACTGTGAATCCAGAACACGCCTCCTGCTCCGATTCCTATAATGATTGCACTCGATATAATGCTGCTCCATATTCGTTTGCTCATTCCAACCTGTCCTCCTATTCCAGATACCACGTTGCATTCACAACAGATACTTCTGCTTCTTCGTATACACCATAGTAATACGTCTCAAAAAATCCTTCTTCACCCACTTCAAGCCAGCTTGGATACACATCCACATAGGTTTGACCCAGATAAGTGCCGTCTGTACCATATATATCAACCATGACGGTGACGGAAGAGATCGGCCGGGTCGCATTGTTTATGATTGAACCGCTAATATACAGGTCACCATACATATCCAACGTTGCTTCGACATTCACAATGCTCACTGCCGACGTTCGATTCTTCAGATCTTCTTCTGCTGCCTGTTGTTCTGCAAGTTGAATCCGTTCGGCTTCCGCTTTCTCGAAATTCTTCTTCTCACTTAGCACCCGATCACGATACGCTGTCAGTTTGTCATCCTCCGGCGCATAAGACAGCCCTTGATCGACCGTTTGCAATGCCGCTGTAAAATCCTTTGTCTTGACTTGCTGCTCAGCCTGCTTGTAGCTAATCCCTGCCAGCTTATCAACAATTTGCTTCTCTACTGCTTCGGCTTCCTTGCCCTTCAAGTTCGATATCGTATCCAGCTTCTCAGCCAGTGCCTCTACTGTCGTCAAACTATCGATTTCTTTTTTCACCTTCAGTACAGCCAGGGTAACCTTTCTATTACTTAATGTGGCACGCACTTTGGTGAAAACGGGCTCTTCTCGCTCTTTCAGTACTTTCGCTACTGCCTGAATGGATTTGTCTCCTTCTGAGAGTTTTCCGGTTTTCAGACTTGTGGCAGCCTCATTCAACTGATTCATCAGATTGAACGCTTTCGCCGTAATTTGCCGATCCTGTATAAGTGCATCATAGTTCGGCCGTTTCGTTAGCGCGCTGTCCAGCAGTTGAAGAGCCTCTTTATATTTCCCCGCTAGTGCAGCTTGTTCCGCCTGTTGATGCAGAGATTTCACCTCCGCATTAATACCCATCTCCTGCTTGTAGTAGAACGTTAGCAACGCCCCCATCATGGCTGCCAGTAGCAGTGGAACGATCCAACTAAATACGCGGCCTTGACCGGTGTTGCCCTGTCTGGGTGCAGGCTGTTGCTGCCGGGATAATAATTCGGCTGTTTCCCCAGTTCTTTTTTCCAAACCCACAGCTGTTTCCGCCCAGATCTGTTCCTCTGTGGAGCTTGCATCTTTCAGTTTGGTGTTACACTTTCTGCACGTACTATCCCCAGGACTACTTTTGGTCCCACATATGTGACAATACATCCCAATCCCTCCATCAAAAAGAAACGTATGTATACTTAACTTCTAACTTTCTAGTACATGAGCTTATGGCATCTTTCGATACAAAACGTCAACATGAATCGACACTTATCATATAGCAAAAAGGTAAATTGCACCATATGTTAACCGGATAAATTTGGTGCGTGTTTTCCATAAACGAAAAAGGAGATACCGACACGCGGTATCTCCTCCTGTTCAGCCCTGCTGTCCTGCACGCACCCGGATGTTGCCCAGTTCGTTGGCATTGATCGCAAATGCATTACCGCCCTGTCCAACCGAAGCTTTGGCTGACTGTCGCGCCTTGAATTTCAAACGGCTTTTGTCCACGTCCACCCGGTTAACCTGTTTTGCTTTCTTTTTGCGTGTACTCATCATTCATTCCCCTCCCCACTTCTCTTTTCTGCTGCCAGACTAACGTTTGCGAGAAGAACGGCGACCTTTCTGTTTCATAATCTGCACGTTAACTGCATTACTTGCAAGTACGTTCCCTGACTCGGCATAGCCCTTCGCCGTCTGGTGAATCTGGATTACGATATATTGCTTTTTACCTATCCGATAGCGATAACTTTTCACATTTGAACGGGTCATGGTCATCTCCCTGTGATCGTTTTTTAACAAGCTCGGGTTATCCTATTCATGTCCATGTGCATGGGGATGTGTGAATGCATACTTCCGATAATAAATGGATGCAAAAAAAACCTTCCTATAAACTATAGGAAGGCTCTGGTTATTTTCATTTTGTCACTCCGAAGGAAAAGCACTTAGATCCATATAGGAGACTTCCCACAGATGATCATCCAGATCCTGAAAACTCCATCCGTACATGAATCCGTGATCCTGTGGTTCGTTGGATGGCTTCGCTCCTGCATCAAGGGCAGCTTGTACAATCACATCGACCTGCTCACGGCTATCTACAGACAGGGCAACGATAACTTCGGTTGTATCGGCAGCATTGGAGATTTTTTTCGAAATGAAGGATTGGAAACGTTCCTTTACCAGAAGCATGGCGTAAATATTTTCCCCGATGATCATACAAGTAGCAGACTCGTCCGTAAAATTGGCGTCAAACTCAAATCCCACTTTGGTAAAAAATTCAACGGATTTCTTCAAATCTTGAACAGGTAAATTGACAAAAATCTGCTTTGCACGAATAGCCACCATGGATCACCTCGAACTCATAGAATAGATTCCACCTCAAAATAACACCTCGCGAATACGCTGTCAATTGAATAAAATAGAACAAAAAAAGTCCCGGTCACATGTGAGAACCATAACATAGTGACCGGGCTATTTATACGCTTGTGAAGCTAGACATTAAATCGGAGTTACTGCGGAATCTCGAGCTTTTCCAAAAAGGGCTTTAATTTATCCACAACATAATGGCTTCCGCCCCTGCCGTTCACTTCTTCAATTACAGCGGTTAACAGATAGGTCGGAGAGTCGGTATCAAACACTACGAAAAATCCGTTCTCCTGCCCCTTCTCTCCCTTTTTCGCTTTCAGTTCCGCTGTTCCCGTCTTGCCCGCGAGTCCTCCAGGAATTGAATTCAAGGTATGGGCGGTGCCTCCCTGCCGGGAAACCACTTCTCCCAAAGCATTCTTAACCGTATTTGCGGCTTCCGGAGTAATAATTACCTCAGGGTCAGTGCTTTCTTTTCCCTCGATCAGAACAGGTTTCACCAGCTTCCCTTCATTAATAAAAGGTGTAAATGACGCTGCCAGATGAATCGGGGACATTAACATCTCCCCTTGCCCGTAGGACGTATCCGCGAGTAACACCTCGGAAGATAAATCCAGATGTGCTTCATTGGCATATTGGCTTGGCTTCAGATACAGTTCATCCAGTCCAAAGTTATCACCAAAACCAAACTTCTGGATCCCTTCAATAAACTTGGCGCTACCCATCTCGATTGCTTCCATGGCAAAGTAAATATTGTCCGAGTACACCAGTGCGTCGACCATGTTAACCGGAGATAAACTCTTCACACGTTTGACATAATAACCGCCCCAGCTATCGTCTTTACGCCATTGCAAGCCAGAGATATCATGGGTTTTGTCCGCTGTCGTCACCTTCTCCATCAGTCCCGCTGCGGCTGTAATCGCTTTGAAAGTTGATCCTGGTGCATATCGGGTCGTGACTCTGTTGATAAAAGGAAGCTTCTCATTCGCCGAATACGCATCCCACTCTGCCTGTGTAAGTCCTGTAACCATCTTGTTCGGGTTATAAGAGGGCGAACTGACCAACGCCAGCAGGTTGCCGTCCGTTGGATTCATCAGGACCATCGCACCGGCGTCTCCACCGCTCGATAATGTCTGATATAATTTCTTTTGCTGCTTGGAGCTAATCGTCAGTTGAATATTCTGTCCATCTACAGCATCCTTGCGAATAAGCTCAGAACGGGAGTTACCGGATTCATCCGTGATTTCAATCAAACCACCACGCTCACCGCGCAGCTGTTTCTCCATGGACTGCTCCAAACCCGCTTTACCAATCCAATCCTCTGCGCGATAATACCCTTCCGTATCTTTATCCAAATCTTCCTTGGTGGCTTTGCGCACGTAACCAATCAGGTGCGCAGCCGCCTCACCGAGTGGATAATAACGGATCTCCTTACTTTGCATCGTAACCCCGCTTAAAGATTCTGGCACGTCAAATTCCTCCGTTGAACCAATCGGAACAAAATACCCCGGCTTCACCCATGTCTGCGCAAGCGCTTTGTGAATGGCATCTTCCGAAACCTGATAATGGCTCGCGATTCGGGCTATCATCTGGTCCGGGTTATCACCAAGTTTCTCAGGTACAATGCCCCATTCATTCATCGTGCCCTTGGTAGCGAGCGGCAAACCATCACGATCCACAATGTCTCCACGCTCCGGGAACAGTGTCCTCACTCGTACCTTACTGCCCTTAACCATGTCATTCAGGATCAGCGAAGGCTGCCAGTTAATTTGCCAGTTTTTTCCCCCGTCCTCAAGCTCCTGCCGGACCAGTTTTAATGTATGCGTCTCACTGACTTCTCCCAAAAAAGTTGTCAGCTGCAGGTTGTAATCCACCTCATACGTATCCGGGTTGGGTTTCTCTGTGTCGGTCTTATTGTCATCGGAAGCCGTTTCGGCAACATCCACAGGTTTAACCTCCGCTTTGATGGTGGATACTTCCATACCCGAATAGATTGCATTGTATTTCTCAACAAATTGTTCCTTGTTCATGCCAGACTCTTGCAGCGAAGCAGACGTCATCAAGGTATACAGCTGGTCAAACTCTTTTTTTTGCAGATGCTCTATGTACTGATTCACGGTAGTTTGGGGCTTGGCCTCTGCTTCTTTGTTATTCTGCATGTATAGATACATTCCGATTCCACCTGCAAACAAGATGGGCAGCAGTCCGTACATTAATTTACGTTTGGATTTCATGGTTACATCACCTCTAATATACACTATAGATTTCCAGCGCCATTTAAACAATGAAACAAATCTGACGAATTTATCATTAAAAATAGCCGAAAGCTCACATAATATGTTTAAATAAGGATAGTGAGATTACATACTAAAGCTTTTTTGCTATGCAAAAGGCTGAAAAGGAGCCCGATGATGGAAATCAGCTATTTTTTACTCCCCAAAGCCGAAGTGGCCTATATCAAGTCTACCGCTTCCATGAAAGATGCTATTGAGCAATTGGAATCGCACCACTACACCGCCATTCCCGTGATTGACCAGGATGGAAAATATGTTGCTACCCTGTCCGAAGGCGATTTGTTATGGAAAATGCGAAATACACCCGGATTGACTTTTGATACGATGGATCAGGTTCAGGTCCATGAGATTAACAATCGGGTATATAATGAATGTGTATTCATTGAGGCTGAAATGGAGGATATGCTGACACTTGCAGCAGACCAAAATTTTGTGCCCGTGGTGGATGTCGATCGTGTCTTCCTCGGTATTATCCGTCGTAAGGATATTATTGAATACTATACGCGCAACATTTCGGACTAGATGAAGTCGAACGTTCCGTAATAATCGAAAGGGTACTCCTGTGGTCATGTTTTGGCCAAACCGGGGTACCCTTTTCGTTGCATGGTATGGTCGGAATCACGCTACGTACGCTTGGCACGCTCTTCCTTATAATAACTCAACACGTCCCTCGGTCTGCCCTGAAATGCATGCTCTTTGCCGAACGCATACGCCTGATGCAGGTACGAAAACGCCTCGTCATGCTGCTGTGTCTCATCCAGTACATTACCGGCTTCTACCGTTTCTATAATTTGTTGCTCCAGTTCGGCATGTTCCGGTGTTAGATCTTTCATTGCACGGTCTCCTCCTCCAGAACAAAATACCACTCCAGAAAAGCATTGAAATCAGCCCACTGCGGTTTACTCTCGCCATTGAGAAAGCGTTCGATGGACTCCCCCAGTTCCACCAGCACCACTTCTCCCGTCTGACGGTTGTAGAAAAATCCACCTTCACCTTCAAAACTATCCATTGGAATATACGCCTCGGGAAGTCCCAGAGTAAGCTGTGCTACATTCATGTCTTCCATATATACGGTGTTCTCCATAAACCAGCAGATCTGATACAACTCCTGATGCCTGCTGTAAAAAGTCGGTCCATCCTCTGCATGTAGATAAAATTGTGCAAAATCCGATTGAAGATCAATCCCAAGCTTCTGTAATGCTTCTTCATATGATGCTGGAACATCTTCATGCCACCAGCCTTGCTCCTGGCAGTGATCAATCACTTTATTGGATAACATCATTAGCCTCCTAATTCAATTTTGCTCACACAGATTTTACAGGTATCCAGACTTGGGGAGGTGTGCCGTGACCTCTGTACACTTCAAGTTCTGGAATACCTGTATGCTGATAGGAAGTGGAAGGAAACCACTCTGTCATAATATGGAGCCACAACCGTTGTATCGCCTCCGGCTTTAATTCATCCGCTTTTAATAACATGATATCCTACAGATACTGTATCAAAAGAGCAGGACGATTGGAAATAGTGCCTTATTGTGGTGCAACTTTCTTCTTACTCGTTCGTCTAACTACTGACCAACACCGAAGGAGATGACTATGCGAATAACTTGTAGCCCCGGCTTTCCTGGAAGCATGATCGGATCAATTGATCTTAAGCCATCAAAGTATTACAGCACACCTTCCATGAACAGTAAGATCACTGATCATGTTGATCCTGAACTCGTTACCATTCCCTATGTGGAAGATCCGGAATTCGGATCACACTTTGATGCCATGAAGGTCATGAAAGGAACTTATAAAGATGAAATGCATGTGAGCTATGATGTGGAGTTTACGATTGATGTAGATAAAAAAGGTTATATTACGCAATTCGAGCATACGTTCCAGCTGGAACGTTATTTGGATCTGGTGCGAACGCAGTCCTATAAAGTGATCAAGACAAACTGGCGCGGACAAACCTTTCATGTGATGACATACAGTTACCTGGAGGAAGTCATTCATCCGAAGAATGTTCTGTTTAGATGTAACCTCGCAGAAGACGTGTTTGTGGTAGCTGAACTTGTCTCCAATCACGCCGATGGTAGCGCAACTGAGCACAGTATCAGGGATCTTCATTTCCGTGCATTAATCTCGGCACGAGATGATCTGTACCCATTAGATTATATGTGTGAGCCTGATTTCGACCTAAGTCTTGACTAAAAAAGTAGATACATATGTAGAAAGAGCATAAGCTGTCCCGTATCAGTAGGGGGAGCCTGTGCTCTTTTTTTTCACAAATGAACCTCCCATTCTACTTATTCAATGACCCTCATTCACAAGCTCGCCTTATGCTCCCCATGTCTGCCTCTAAGCAAAATCAGCTGCAATGTCGATGAATATACCATAATGCTGAACATGCATATGTTCTTCGTACGTTCAGAAATGAGAGGGGTTGGAAACATGGTTTACCGGAAAAATAAAATGCATTCACTGTTCACTCTGCCCTTGGCAGGACTGCTGTTTCTGTTATGGGGTTCTCAAGCGGCACATGCAGAACAGATCGACAGTTTGCTGCCAGAGCGAAGTCAGCAGGAGATTGTCCAGAAGTGGAATCAGTGGATGAATGGCAATGATGCATCTCCCCTGTATACAGAGACACCTTCGACAAGTGCTCCCTACTCTGCTGGTGTGGTAAGTGACGCCTATCTGAAACAAGGGCTGAACGCAGCCAACTTTTACCGCTTTATCACGGGTCTACAGGGCGATCTTGTTCTTGACCCGACATTGAATCGTCAAGCCCAGCATGGGGCTGTTGTGGTCTCCACGGGTGGATACCTGTCCCATTATCCAGAGCAGCCAGGAGATATGCCAAAGGATTTCTTTGACACCGGTTCAAAATCTGCCAGCAGCTCCAATCTGTACCTTACCAGCAGTGCCAAGGATAACGTCCTGACAAAAAGCATTCAGGCCTACATGAATGATTCAGATGCCTCCAATATTGATCGACTGGGTCACAGGCGCTGGATTTTGAGTCCACAACTGCAACGAATCGGTTTTGGACTTGCCACTCGTAGTCAAGCAGGCAAGACATATGATCAGTACTATAGTGCCATGCAGGTATTTGATAAAAGCAGAACTGGGGAAACTTCGTTCAACTACAGCCTGTTCCCGAATCAGGGAGCTTTTCCAATCGAAGCCTTTGGCAGTACACAGGCCTGGTCTGTTCAACTGAATACCGATGTATTCGCTAAACCATCGCTATCTGAGGTACAGGTCGAGATGATTCGAACTTCAGATCAACGTACATGGACCTTTAATGCCAAGAATCAGAATAGTGGCTTTCCAACCGGTTATTACAACGTGGACCCTGCGGATAAACAATGGTTTAATCAGGCCTATTTCAATGTAGAGACAGGTGGATATGGATATGGCTACGCCATCATCTTCCGTCCTGACGATGTGCAATTGTTGAAGAACGGCGATACGTTCAACATCCGAATTACAGGTCTTCAAAAGAAAAACGGTACAGCAGCGGAGATCTCATACTCCACGCGTTTCTTCCATGTGGACGGTGCACAAGATGCAACTCTTACTCGTATAACGCCAGGACAACAGAACCTGAGCGTTCGAGCAGGAGAACAGATTGATCTGCCTTCGATCACTGCCGTGAATGATAACGGAACATCCTATGTTCCACAGTCTAACGTTTCCTTCACCACGACGTCAGATCGCATTGCCATCAAGGATGGAAAAATCCTTGGACTTCAGGCTGGTAAAGCCGAAATTCGGATTCGTTTTGAAGGGAAAGAAGCGGTTGTCTCTGTTACGGTAACAGGAATCCCCCAATTAACTGATATCCGCACACATTGGGCGAAAGATGCCATTCAATGGGCCGTTCAACAGGGGATGGTCAGTGGATACGAGGATGGAACATTCAAACCCAATAATCAGGTAAGTGAAGCCGAATTCCTCTCCATGTTGTTCAAGCTGTATGCGGATTCCCATGTTATTCAGAGCATTGATGCTGCGGAGGGACAAGCTGCCAAAGGTAACTTCTGGAGTGATCGTTATTATACCTATGCTTCAGCGTTGAATCTGAATCTGGATGCCAGCAAGCAGAATTCGAAGCTGCGCAATCATGCCTTGAACCGAACAGAAGTAGCCGTAATCGTGGCAGGGCTTGGAGGTAAAAATTATACCCAGGACGAAGATGCCATCCGGTATTTGCTGAACATGGGATACTCTTCCGGCAAAACGGCAGCTACGGTGCAAGGTTATGCGGGACAAGAATCCTTGACCCGGGCTGAGGCTGTTGTTTTTCTGCAGATCCTGAAGGAAAAAGGCTTCGAATTATGGAGCAGACCAAAGAAGGCTACTGAAGCTACCGAGAATGAGAAAAACGGCGGACTCCCCGATCAGACCATGAAAGCAGTATATTCTGCCGATCACACACTGGTCCTTCAAGGTACGTTCCCGGCGTATGCCAACCAGACGATGCCGATCAAAATCCATGGTCCTTCGCCTGCTGCAGAGCACATCCAAACGCAGCAGGTTACAACAGATGTCTATGGTAATTTTAAGCTAACGGTAAGTAACCTTGATGCGAAGGAACTTAACCTCTACGTGGACGTACGCGAAGACTATTCCTACTGGATCAGTGTAGAAGCGGGGCGTACTGCGATAAGTGATTATACGGAGTAACATATTAAAAACCAGCTTGGGATGCTACATTCGATTTCCCAAGCTGGTTTGTTTTTTCTCGAAACATATTATTTCTGGTGTGAACATGAAATATTTATATTGAATTGAGAAGCGTCGGTCTACACTAGAAATTAAATCGGATGACCGAATTGCTCTGCCTTTTCTGTCATTAACTTCGCTAACCTCACTCTTAGTCCGCTCATCCACTCCGGCTCATATGACCACTGCTCTGCAACAGATCGAAGCACACGCACATAGCCGTACAAGTTGGCAAACCGGCGACATGCGGGGAACATGCTCTCCAGATCATAACGTTCTCCCGCCTTGGACCAGTAACCGTTCAGGAACCATTGCTTCTTCTGCTCCCAGTGCTCAGGCTCAATTTCCTCACGCAGACTATCCAGACTTTGCTCCACATCCATCGCGTACCAGTGATACATCGAGTCATCAAAATCAATGACATAACAAGACTGGCTACCCTCGTCATAGAACACATTGTCCAGTTCAAAATCATAGTGGATGAGTCCGAAATTCTGCTGGGTCATAGGCCAAGTCGCAAAATATGTTCGGAGAAGCGCTATCTCGTTCAGAGCAGCCCTTTCACCAGGAAAACCCTTAAGGATCTCCAGCATCCAATCCAAAACATCTGTATAGGTCCAGCGCTGCTTCTCCTTTTGCTCAGGTATGAATGATTGTGATAGTTGATGTAACTCTCCCAAGGCCTGACCATAGCTGTACAGGATGGAGTCATTCAGATCAATGCTTCCTAACGGTGAACCGGGCACTCTCTTGAACACGGAAGCGTAGTACGTCCCCCATGGCGTGTGAGCCTCTACAAGTTCTGTTCCTGAATGGGCAGGTACAACCTCCATGGCTCCATAATGATTCGTTCGAAGATAACGGAGGAACTCCAGTTCAGCGCCAAGATTGATTTGATTTTTCTCCTCTACCGGGGCAAAACGAAGCAATCGAACTTCCCCCTGCTCTCTGAACGGGTACACGGCATTGGAGGATATGCGATAATACTGAAACATGTCCAGCGATTCGGGATCATAGCTCCAATTCTTCAGAATCATCTCGGCAAGGTCGTTATTTTGAAATAAATATTTTAATGTTAACATGGGCAGTTCTCCTTTTGGATCGTTTCATATGCATTGCTTACAACCATCGAATACCTGTTTTTGGGCGCAAAAAGCCGCAGGCTATGCCTGCGGCTTTAAAAAAAACTGAGTGTATGAGAAATTTGCACAAGCAAATAAACCTCGCATACGCCAGAAACTGAGCAGTTATATCCCTATAGATCGGCAGATCTCAGATCAGACTGGGAAACAAAATGTGTTTTTCCCTTCGTCGGATGGTCTGCCGGCATTATTCAGTTCATGCTTCCCTTTATTGTAGTAATCGAGCATTCCATCTTAGACCGTCGTTTCATGACGCTCACTCCCTTCGAAAAACCAGTTGTTTCCATAATAGCCGATAAGCCCAATGTAAGCAATTACAAAATGACGATAATCCCATCATCTTTTACTGCACAACCATCATCCGTTCCACCGTCTCGGTGTTGTCCTTATACCACACCATCACGATGTTTTCTTTTTGAAGATCAGACACTTGAATGGACGAATTCGCAGTTGGGCTGGAATTGCCCGAGCGCGGCGTTCCCATGCCTTCCGTGATAGTGACATCATCACTTATATTCAATTGCATCTCCATTCCGGTATCCTTCCATTCCATGCTTGGAGATGCGCTGTCCTGCTCCTCAAGTAACGCCAGCGTAACTGTGTTTCCCTTTACGGAAATGACTCTGCCCGTAATGTCGGCATTCATCATCCTCTGCGTCATATCCGGACTGCCTGTTCGGTCATTCATGCCCGGGGTGCCTCTTCCACCTCTCGGTGCTCCTCCGTTCATGCCCAGACCACCACCATTCGGCATGCCGCCACCGTTCATGCCTTGCATGGAACTGGTGTTGATAATATTCTGGGCAGTTATAACATCACAGGCCGTAAGCATAACCGAGCAACCCAACAACAGGAGTATTGTAACCGATGTGAAATATTTATTTTTTCGCATATGATCACCTATTTCTCAGAGAATATTGCTCCAGGGTACCTTTACGATGGAATATGAAGTCATACGTGTCTTTGAACCCCATGTAGGACAGCACAACCAAGAGTGGATATACGGGGTAGATGTATCTGGACTTAATCTCCCAGAGAATATAAAATCCGATGAATCCGAGAACGACCAGGATCAATGAAACTTCGTCATACCGTTTACGACGAATTCCACCGACCAACCGGATGAGGATAAAACAGTACATCAGGAAATTCATCACATATACGATCCAGAGTAACCCCGTACGATACCCCGAATCCCCTTGCAACAGCTCTGTTATTGCATTGGTATAACTATATGAGCCTGCGATTCCGCCTCCCCTTCCTCTTCCGGCACCGATGGAACTTTCATTGCCGATACCGTACCGGTCCATCTGGTATGTGCCTTCGGTCCAGGTCCATATGATCTTTTTGTAATACATTTTCACCAAGTCACTCTTACTTGCTTCAGACAGCTTGTTGGCAATCTCCTGTTTGAACAATGTTGTGCTCTCGGCCTTATTGTAGTTGGCCTGCCTCTGATAGATCTGATAACTCTCCATATTGTCCCAGAAACCAAAACGCTCCAGATTGATCCCCATATTCAGCCACATATAGACCGGTGCGGCATTCTCTCCAACAGGTTCGCTCACGGCACCGGAGGATTGAAGAACCGCATTCTGAGTCCAGGTTGGTACATTAAACAGCATACCCAGCACAGCGATGGAAAGGACAACTCTCTTCGTTCCGAGGCTCCGCATATTTAGCAGAATAGAGATGATGGCCGCGATCAGCACGATCACACCGATGCTTCGAAAGTAGTTTCCCATCGCAAGAAAAACAGCGGCAATGACGATGGTTTTCCATGACTTTTCACGCACAAAACGAATGATAAAGTATAAACACGATGTCAGAAATGCTGTGGCAATCACATCGTTATAGATCAGGTTGTTCAGGAACAAGGACGGCAGGTACGTTGCTGCAAAGATCAACACACCGTAATCACGTTCTGTGGATCTGTCATTCACTTGTTTATAAATAACTGTACTTGCCAATAATCGCTTCAAATATTTGTAAGTTAAAAAGCCTGACAGTATCCTTATGCCACTATGAGGCGCGTTTTAATTTGGTCTAATGTAGCTCCGCTTTGGGTTTGGTTGTAAATATACTCAATCATGTCATGCTTTTTCTGAATGTGGTAGCGATGTAGCCCATCAATCAAGCTTCCATGGCTACCATAACTGCAGCATAGCGCGGCAAACAGGAGCAGGGCCAAGTAACGGTCAATCGCCTGAGTCGATCGAACCTGGTAACGATCCATAGCCAGCCTAACCTTCGCTGTCCGAAAATACGTTTCAATCGCCCAACGTTTGCTGTAATAGCTCAGAATTTCTTCATTACTTAGGGAAACATCCGTACTTAAAAAGGCTTTCATTTGCTTGGGATCAAAGCCTTCTCCATCTTTCCAACAGAGGAGCAAAGCGGCGTTCTCTACGACATTGAGCTTGCCTTCATAGCGATATACCCGGTAATCGGAAGAGCCGATGGTCACCAGATCGGTATCCGTTTTCGAGATGTAGGAAGCAAAGCTTTTGAGCGATTGTCGGATGCCTTGCGGATAGAAGATACGGTTGGTTTTTAAACCACTAATGACGTGAAATCCACGCTCCGCACTCGTTTGAAGCACGGAAGCCGACGGATACCAAGAATCCATCAGGACGTAGGTTCGGTAGGAAGACATCGGAACGGCCTGAATCAGATCACAAGCCAGATCGATTTTACTTTTCCCTTGCGGATCGTAACGTTCTGAAGCAAAAGGAAACACCTGCTCACCCGAGCGGAGTAGCGTTTGAACCACAGCATGCCCGTAAACATGCCGCCCCTTGAGATGAGAATGCTGAAACGAAGCGCCTTGAATCGTGTGGGTAGCCTGTGACGAAGGCTTGGTTTTTTCACACACGGTATCATCCAGAATCACGAAAATGGGACTGTGATCACGCTGAGCACACGCTTTAATCTGCTGAAAAGCGACACGTTGAACGATGCGTTTGAGGTACGAGCTGTCCCAGTTCCCATGAGTTAAGAAATGGCTCAGGGTTCGGCGATCTCGCTCTTGCAAGCTTTCGCGATGAATATCCGTTAACGTACCTGTAAAACCAGTCGAAAGCATGCCATCCACGAAGTGTTTGATGTGGTGAAGAGCAGGCTTGGAGAAATAGAGCGGAAGTTTCCACTCGTCTAACCGATTGTTCCAAGGATTTGATTGTGATAAAGTATACGTATGAGACATGTCTTTTCTCTCCTGCGTAGGGTATTTGGTGGTACTTCTATTTTACGCAGAGAGTCAAGTTTGTCTCTTTTTCTATTTATTGGAACTGATTTTGAGCAAGTACAGTAAATAAGATAAATCATGAACGTTGTTAAAGTTGAAAACAAAATATTAAATAGTTTGATGACCAGATAGTTGTCCGGGAACAGGTACAGCAACGTCTTCAGGTACAGTACGATCGAGTAGTTAAACGGGAACATGTGCAAATAACCACCCGTTTCAAACGAGGAGTAATCCTGGTCATATAGCATGTTCATGGCCAGTGAAAGAACGGTCTGCGAATCATCGGTCGGCACTCTCGGAAATACGAAAATGATAATGATCTGAATGACCAGAGAACATAACAGCACAATCGGAATAACAACCTTCGGGCTGTATTTGTTCAGTTTCAGACACAGAGCGTATAACCCCACACCTGAACCAAGAAGCAAAAGAATGACCGGGAGAAAAATACTCCACTGCTGCATGCCCAAAATGGGATTGTCCCCATACAAGGCGTAGTTATACTGTGCCCGAACCACCAAGGACGAAGCAATAAACACCGCAACAAACACCAGCAAAATGAGATAAAACGACTTATGCAGCATCTTAGACATGCCAAAACTCCTTTTCGATTACATGATTCCGTGAGTATTATAATGGCTCTGGCTGAAAAATCGCTGAAAGGGAGTAACGCTTGCAATCGGTGCTGATCAGCATTTGTATACAAACAGAAAAAGACCGTCCCTTCGAAAAGGTAACCGGTCTATATGTCCAATTTTTTTAAAGTATAGGGCCTTAAGCTAATTTTGAAGATCACTTCTCTTCCTTAATAAACTCAATGATATCCTGAATCTCACAATCCAAAGCCTCACATATTCGATTCAGCGTATCAAACTTCACACCATCGGTTTCTTCATTATATAATTTGGCAATCCCATTTCTATGTAATCCGGTTAGTCGGGATAAATCAGCAATATTAATTCTTTTCTCACCCATAATACGAGATAAATGAACCTTGATCATACGATTTCTCCTCCAAACTAAAATGCACACTGTAGCGTTGACAAGGGATGCCTGGTGACAGTATTTGAAGCAATTATGTTGATGCTTACCTTTGGTTTGCTCATCGTTGCCATTCTGTCCGATAAACGCAAATAGACCGCCCCCGTAGCAAAGGAATGCGGTCTATTTCATCGTGCCCTTATGTTACCGAAGCCCACCGCCCTTAAAAGCGGCTATTGCTCGGAGGAGTCGTGTTACCAGCACGGCTCTCTTTGCATTTTACGTCTAATCTGCTCTTATTATACCATACTCAAATCTCAGGCGTCACATGTAAACCACGCTAGATACGATACATTTCTTTATACTCATCCACATATAAAACTTCAATACAATTCGACCAATTCAGAATCGAACCGACAAAATCCTGAATGTCCAGACCCGGCATCTCATACGTCTCCGCTGTGTTCACCGAACCTGTTGCGTCCTCAATCAAGGTTACCTTAAACCCTTCGTGTTCCGCAGTAATTGCCGTAAACAGACAACAATATTCCATGTTGAATCCAACAATAAATACATGTTCTACCTGATGCTCTTGTAGCCAAGTTCTTAGCTCCGGATTGCTGAAGGCACTTGGTTTGCTTTTCTCCATAACGGGATACTGACCGGTACCCATTATAATTTCCAGGTTCTCAACATTTTTATAGAACAGTGAAGAACCCTCCTGATCGTAATCTACATGTTTCATGTATATGATTGGCTCATGTTGCTGTTCAAAATCAGCGATAACCGCTTCAATCTTGCCCAACTGAACTGTGAAATCCTTCAATAATGTAATACCATACTGCACATCCAACACGATTAGTGCTTTGTTCATCTGCACTTCCCCTTTAGTAGACTAACAGGTTTTTATCCATCATTACCTACTTCTTTTGCTTCTTCTCCCGAGCTTTTTCCACATTTTCTTTCACCCGATACTCCACAATTCGGCGGATCAGATCCTCCGGCAATGGCTGATCCAGCGGAAACTGCACAGATCCCTTGGCGCCTTTATACTTGGAGAGTTCCTCCTTGAATGCCAGAATGCCACTGGCGGCAGGGTAAAAGCCAATATGATGCTGATATGCGGCAAAATGAACCAGATTCCCATGCTGCGCATACGTGGGCATCTTGTAACTGATCTTCTCTTCGGCATTCGGAGCCGACTCGCGAATAATCTGTCTTAACGCCTGTAATCTGACCTGTACATCGGGTGCAAACTCCGAGATATATTCATCTACCAGCACAGAATAATGGTTACTCTCAGCCATCTGGGACTCCTTCCACCACGGATACATCAATGGATTCGTGGTACGGATATTTGTTTATATTGTACTTCAAATGGACAAACAGAACAGCTATTTTACTGCAACTAGGGATGTATCGTTTGTGCAAGCTTAAGCCTGAAATCACAACGTCATGGCCCGACCATTACGCATCAGATAATCTTCTTTCACTTTGTAATCCGGCATAATGCTGCCGATCCGCCGCCAGAAAGAGCGATCATGATTCATGTGGTGAATATGGCAAAGTTCATGAATGATGACATAATCGATTACTTCGATTGGCGCCATCGCCAGGCGATAATTGAACGTCAGCTTTTTGTCCCAACTGCAACTGCCCCACTTGGTGGGAGAATCTACGATCTCTACTGACTTCGGCTTCACCTTCAACTCCTGCTGATAACGACCGATGCGCTCTCCAATCATGCGTTTACACTCGGTAAAGTAAAACTTCTTCAGATTCGCTCGCAGCTCTTCTTCTGTCAGACCCTCTACAGGAATTAATTCATGCAATGCGTGCTCCTTGCCAAAAAGCAAAAACTTCCCCTTGCCCTCATCTTCGTATTCCTTGGCTTGAGGACCATCGAGCGCCCGCTGCATCAGAGCGGATTTCTTCAAAATCACATCCCCATGCTGCTCCACAAGTTGCCGGATCATATCTTCACTGGTACCATTGGGTGCTTTGATCGTTACCATATAAGGCAAGTCCATCGTGATGGACACTTTCTTGCGTTTGCCGTATTCAATATGACAGTTAATGTTGTGATTATTTAATTCTATAGTTAACATAATGCGCTCCGCTTCTGAAGTTATTCATTCAATCAAATCAAATTGTATACCATCTCCGACCATAATGCATGCTGTTGGGCGATATATGTGTCCATGTTGTATTTTTATACATTATTATGTATTATTATTAAATTATAAAATCGGAGGTTAGATATGACGCATATAATGAAACCAGAATACAAAACCATTGAAGAACTATCTCTTAACCACTGGCAGCCCTTGTCTACCTTACTATATGACGGCTGGGTACTACGTTTTGCCAAAGGATATACCAAACGTGCCAACTCCGTTCAACCTATCCACTACTCGACGCTGGATGTGCATGAAAAAATTGAGGAATGTGAGCGTATCTATGCTTCCAATCAGTTAAGTACCATATTTAAAATCACTCCGTTTATTCAGCCGGATCATCTTGACCAGCTTTTGCAGGACAAAGGGTATAGCGTGGTTGATCTGACCCGTATCCAAACTCGGAGTCTGGAATATATCAAAGAGCCTGTGCACCAAGCTGTACAGATTGACGAACAGTTGACCACAACATGGCTTGATCACTTTTGTCGACTGAACAAGGTGAATGATCTGCAACGGGAAACGACGGAACTTATGTTGAACAATATTCGTACAAAGGCAGGTTTCATCTCGCTGTTAATGGACGGCCAAGTCGTCGCTTGTGGATTTGGTGTAATCGAACGTGGCTATATCGGATTATTTGACATCATTACTGACGCTAACTTTCGGAATCAGGGACTTGCTGAACAGATGATCCTTCACCTCCTGCATTGGGCCAAAGAGAATGGTGCTACGTCCAGTTATCTGCAAGTTGTTGCGAATAATGCACCTGCATTAAAGCTCTACGCCAAACTAAGTTACTCGGAGATATACAGCTATTGGTACAGAGTCAAAGAATGGAGTGAGTCCTGATCAAGCTGAAACCAAAAACTGCCCTCCTCCGATTTAAGGAAAGGCAGTTTTTAATGCGGTTTCTGTATTGTACAAAACTCTTCACACCGTACAACAGCTACTCCGTACGATTTTCTACAAAGGCAGCTTCACCAGCACCTCATATTTCACGCCGGCTTGGATATTCTTGATGATGTCACCTTCGATCCGTTCACCGTCAACGTACACTTCAAGCGTCTGGATAGTTGCATCCTTCTTCATGTTTACGTTCAGTTCAGCCCCGCGGAACAACCGCGTAACCGATGCCTCGTTCCAATCGGCAGGAAGTTGCGGACGAACCTGAAGCCCTTGTGCGTGACCTTGCAGGCCAAACAACCCATCGATCAGGCAACGATACACCCAAGGCACTGTGCCCGTGTTGAACAGATGACTGGAGCGCCCCGCTGTACGAGGGAATTGACGATAAGCTCCGCGGTAATAATTCGGGATAAATACGGGTAGTTGTCCCCGTTGGAGAATATCCTCGCCATCAGGGCCAGGAATCATTTTACGCAGCAGACGATACGCTTTCTCCTTCTCACCCACCAGATACAACGCATAGATGTAAAAAGCCGCAGCGTGGTTATACACAGCTCCATTCTCTGCACTTCCGGGATGTTTCTGCGTGACACGGCCTACATCTTCCCGCATTGCTGTGAAAGAGGGCGCGAGCTTTTCGACACCGTATGGCGTCTCCAATTGCTCTTCTACCGCGCGAATTAACTTCTCCTGTTTCTCCTGATCCGCAGCACCACTCATGAGTGCCCAGCTCTGAGGATTGATATAGATGCGCCCCTCCACGTCCTTGCTCACACCGAACACTACGTTATCATCCGTGATGCCTCGGGCATACCAGTCTCCATCCCACAGGTACTCATTCGCTACCGCATTCGTCTGATTGGATTCCTGACGGAATTCCGCTGCAACCTCCGCATGCCCTGCCTGTTCAGCAAGATCTGCCCACACATGAAAAGCATATGCCGTCGCAATGGTCAGCCAGCCGGATACGCCTTTGCCTTTGTATCCCACCATGTTCATCGGATCACACCAGTCACCCTGATTGATATAGTTCAACCCACGCTCATCCCGCTCATGGATCAACCAGCGCATCGCGAGATTCATATGTTCCAGTACGGAGACCTTCTGTTCACTGTCTGTAAAAGGAACCTGTTCCTCCAGAATGCTATAGTCATTCGTTTCATCCAGATAAGTCTTCATACAGACCGGAAGCCAGATACAGTGATCGGTATGAGGAATCTGGTTAATATATTTCAATTCGGCGTCCGGGTGCAAAATAATTCCGTCTGGCATAGCTCCGCTAATATGCTGTTGAGACAAAGCGGTCAGGAACGCTGCCCGCGCAACCTGCGGCTGAATGTAACTCATCCCCATGTTATCCTGCAGATAATTCCGGGTCTGTGGATCGGTCGACAGACGGTTTGTTTTCCCGTGATAATACATCTGACGAGGCAGCCAATGATTCACGACATTATCCAGCCAGCCATCCGATGTCTGGATCTGAATGTTCCCTTGCCCTTCCGCAATATAATCAGCATACTCCTGCTCGGCAGCCGTGAAACCATTCTGTCCTTCCTCATTCTGCTTCACAAAATAATGCTGACGGATGCCCTCAATCTCTGCCTCATCATGAGCCGGACCAAAGATGAATCGATACGCCTGCTCAGCACCAGCCTCCAGCTCTACTCTGTATTGCAATACAGCCACAGGAGTCTCATAGCGTGCATCTCCACCAGCAAGGATCTCCGACTGAAGTGCGGAGGGATTATGAAGTCCGCCTTCCCCTTCAAAGCTCTCCTGATTCACTTCCCAGGCGGTTGGTTGGTGATCTGCAAGCAGATAGGTTTTGTCGCTGTAGTTTTTGATTTTGCTATAATCCTGATATTTCTGATACGGCGTAACCGCTGAGCAGACAATGCCCTGCACATCTTCCACATATGAACCGGACTGGTTCATCCATGACATATAGCCGACCGTATAATACGGGTAGATACTCAGCTTGCGTTTTCTCGAAGACAGATTGGTTACCTTTACACGCCACAGCTCCATGACATCTTCCTTCGGCAGACGCAGGGACATCTCGACGCAGATGTCGTCCTGAATCACTTTCCAGTGAATATCATGTTTACCCACAGCGAACGTATAGCTATCCGCCTGCTTGCGAACCGGTTCATACGGCGCGGAGAAGATCTCCCCACTTTCTTCATCTTTAATGTAGACAAACCGTCCCGGATGATGGGCATAGTATGGTTGCTCCGGTTGCATAAACGTCTTTGCTTCCAGGTTGGGCGCATACGAATATTTGGCAGGTTCGGGCTGCATGAATTGGGCCACAGCATATCCCCGGCAATTCACATGAATCATCATCTTTTCATTCCAAAGAAATCCGGATGCCTTTGGTAAACTTGTCGGGCTGGTCAGTTCAACATATTGATTATCTTCCGTTGCTTTAATCATCACTGAACCTCGCTTTCAGAATATGAAATCAAAAGGCAGAAAACGTTTTAGGTAACTTGTATACAACTTGGACCATTATAACACGAGAACGCTTACAGAAAATGAAAAACTAAAAAAGAGCTGAAAAAATCAGCTCCGATTCCGTTCCAATTGTTTCTCTATGCCCAACCTGTCGATCTGTATCCAATACTCTGCAATTCGTTCGTTTTCCACTCGGTATACCGCACTGGCAATTTCAATCACTGGCAGATTCGTTGGTGTATGTCCGTCCACGTCGCCAACATGGGTACCCGTTTGTCTCCAGCGCACATAGACTTTATCCCCTTGCGTCAGCAATTCCTGGATTTCAAGTGAGAACTCTCCGTAAGCTTCGATCATCTCTCGCACATGATCCGCATAATCGGAGGGCGTTCGGGTCACCGTGACCTCTTCTTCGGATATCACTTGATGGGCCAGTACCTGTTCTGCCATCACGCTGCTTGCATAATCCGGATTCCGACCTGATCGAACCTCTTCAAAAAAGGTTCTGACAATCTGTTCTGCTGTCATCTGAGCCACTCCAGTCTATTCAAATTATCGGCTTATATATATGAATATGTAGTAACTCTTGTATTTTAACATGGAACACACGCTACGGAATTACATCTGTTCTATTGTTCTACAGGACTTGAACTAGTAAAGGATATTAGAATTAAAAACTTTCTATACAACCTACTTTAGAGATAACGCTGAGCCCAAGAAATAAATCCATAACAACAAAGAACTCCATTCACCTTCATCGGGAATGGAGTCTTTTGCTTAAATTTCCTATGATTACTGACCTATAGCCCATAGGCCTTTTTATATCCAAACTTTACGGACTAACCGTACCGCCATTCGCATTCAATGTTTCGCCGCTCACATAGCTGGATTCCTGGCTCGCCAGGAACACAAAGGCTGGAGCCATTTCGGCAGGTTGTCCTGCCCGACCAAGCGGTGTATTGGAACCAAACTCGGCCAATTTTTCGACGGGTTGTCCACCCACGACTTGCAACGGTGTCCATACCGGTCCTGGTGCAACCACATTGACACGAATCCCTTTGCTACCCACCTGTTGGGCGAGCGCTTTGCTGAACGTGTTAATCGCTGCCTTCGTTGTCGCATAATCCAGCAGGATAGGTGAAGGTTTGTACGCCTGAATCGATGATGTATTGATAATGGAGCTGCCCGGCTTCATGTGTTTCACAGCTGCTTTGCAGAGCCAGAACATGGAATAGACATTTGTTTTGAACGTTGCATCGAATTGCTCGGTGGTCAGATCCGCGATCTGCTCGACAAACTGCTGTTTACCTGCGACGTTAGCAAGGATATCAATCCCGCCAAGCTCTTTTACCGCAGATTCAATGAGTTCTTCACAATATTTCTCATCCTTCAGGTCACCTGGCATCGTGATAGCTTTCCGTCCAGCCTCCTCAATCAGCTTCACAACTTCCTGCGCATCTGCTTCCTCTTCCGGCAGATAGGCCAGAACGACATCTGCACCTTCACGAGCAAACGCAATCGCAGCCGCCCGGCCAATTCCGCTATCGGCTCCGGTCACAACCGCTTTGCGTCCCGTTAAACGTCCGCTGCCTTTATAACTTTTCTCACCCGCATCGGGAACAGGAGTCATCTCACGCTGAAGTCCCGGCTCATCCTGTTGCTGTTTCCACTCCGTTGTAGCCTTCGGATATTGTGTCGTTGGATCTTGCATGGTGTGCTGATCTTGATTAGCCATGTTCAATTCCTCCTCGTTATCATGTAAATGTTAAATTTATTATCAGAAGTTGTTTTATAGATGTTGCACTCTTTTCTTTGTAACCGAGATTGGTCAACTTTAAACTGGACCTGCCCCATTTTCGTTGGCAACTGTCTAGGCATTGAATCTCCAGAGATTAGCTGAACGCCAGCGCGAACCATGGAACCATGCTGAAAAAGATGAGCCCAGTGCCGATCACGATCATGGCTACAATAGACGTCACCTTAATCATCGCAAACCAGAATTCAAATTCCCCATAGAACTTCACAGCCGCCAGATTCGCCGCCGCAATGATGAGCACCCTGGCAAGTGCCGGCAGCCACTGCGGAATATCCTGGAACCAATAACTCCAGAGCAAATGTAGCAAATGAACCGGTTATCGGCTCCTGGATCAACAGTTCCCCCATAATACGCATGACAAAAAAGATAACGATACCGGCCAGTAAATAGGCCAGCAGCACGGGTGGTCCTGTCCATTTGATCGTACTCGCTGATCCCATGACCAAACCAACGCCAATAGTACCTCCAAGTGCAATCAGCTCTACATGGCGGGGCTTTAGCCCTCTAGCTAGTTGCTTTGATTCCAAACGATTCTCCCCATTTCACACTCGCATTAACGCAATGCAGAATTACTTTACCAAGTTGTACGAGATGTGCCGCAGAAATGCAACAAGGAATGTGAGGAAACGCAAGCAAACAGAATTTCAACTAAAAAAGGAGGCCTCCTCCTCATGCCGTCACCTGACATGATTAGGATAACCCCCGATGATTTTTTACAATTAGATTAATCCTGATTTTTGGAGAAGTCGCTCAACAATTGTAGCCACCTCAGCCCTTGTAATATGTGCCTTGGGTGCGAGCTTACTATCACTTCTACCTGAGAAAATACCCGCTTGTATGCTTTCAGCTATACCCTTGTTTGCCCATACAGACGAGTCTGATATATCGATATACTTTTGAAGCTCGGTTGATCCGGATTGAACGGGAAGCTTTTCTTTTAGCCCTGTAATATCCATGGCTCTTGCTATAATATTCATGGCCTGCTCTCGTGTGATTTTGTCGTCAGGACGGAACGTTCCATCTCTGAAGCCATCTAGTAATTGATATTCATAGGCCGTATTGATTGCGCGACTGTACCATGCATCGGCAGCTACATCCGAGAATGCGTTGTTGGATGAATCCAATTTCAATCCCAGGCCACGAACCAATACCATTGCAAATTCTGCCCGGGTAATATCTCGATCTGGGTTGAACATACCCTCGCCTGTCCCTTCCATCACCATGCGAGACCCCATATCATTCACTTCGGCTTTAGCCCAGTGAGTTCGGACATCCTGGAATTCAATCGGATTCCATACAATGGAGTAAGTACTGTTGGATAGACTGTTTACCTTCGCATAATAATTCGCACCATTAACAACGACTTGAGTCGGTACGTGACGAACTGATCCATCCGTGTCAATGACTATACCTGTCGTGATTCGGTTGGGATCTACTCCCTCGGGAATCGCAATCGTTCGTTCAACATATGCATTGTAATGGGTAATGTTAATCGTACGATTAAGATAAATGCCGCGTACTTCAAAATTATATGTTGGGGCAACAAGCGTAAATCTGTTTTTTTCAGTCGCATCTGTTACTACCCTCAACATCTCTGCTCCAGGAGTCGAAATCTCAATCTGGATCTGAATATCTTTGAGATTAATCGACTGCCCCAGTTGATTGGACAGCGCTTGGATATTAATTTGCTGAGAAGGTAGTGTGTAGGTTGCAGAAGGCGTTTGAATTTTCAGAGTTGCTTTTTTATCCTCCATATTCTTGATCATCTGACCATTAAGTTCCCCAATGACAACATCAGATTGTGTATTCAGCAGAATGGTGACCGTAGCCCCATTTCCTTCTGTGGAGAGCTTTTCATCCAGTTTCACGGAATCTACCGTTACTGTGGTTACACTTTGACTATTTCGCTCACTTGAAGTTGCTGATCCTATGTTTTCGACTTTCCCGTTGACCATTACATCCACACCTGAATTTCCTGGGTTCGGAACTTGAGTTCCTGATGTAGGTGGCTGGCTTGGAGTCGTATTGCCTCCACTACCCCCAGTAATTCCTCCTCCGCCACCGGTATTGCCGTCATTTCCTGTTGGTGCCAACGGGATGATCGCATTGGATAGTAATGAAGACTCACTACCTCCTACTTGGTTCTTTGCTTTCACTGTAAACGTATAGCTCGTTCCGTTGGTTAATCCCGTGATGATTATTGGGCTACGTGTTCCAGTCACGACTCTATTATCTGGTAGAACATTCACCTCATATGCCGTTACGGCACTTCCTCCATTGTCTGCTGGAGGATTAAAGCTAAGGGTAGCCTGTCCGTTACCAGCGACTGCTATTACGAATGATGGTGCTTCTGGAACCGTTAATGGAGTTGCACTTGCCACATTAGACTCCGCACTCAAGCCACCCAATCCTCCTGCTTTCACCATAAAGAAATAAGTAGTTCCATTAATCAGATTTTCCACACGATAATTCCCATCCGTCACGGTGGTGATGGCGTTACTGCTAAATTGACCGGATACTGTTGATAAATAAACTTCGTAGTATGTTGCTCCCGGCACGTTACTCCAAGTCAGCTGAGCCTGACGATCTCCAGAGGTTACTACCAAATCCTGAGGATTGGCCGGCGCATTTGGCAAGTTGACCGCTTGAACAACTTGGAATGTCTGGTCCAGCATATTGTCCGCAGATATAAGAACCGTCGCAGTATAAGTGCTTGCTGGCAAACCATCCTTAACCGCTACAGTGAAGCTGGTTTCAGCCCCTGGGTTAAGGGTAGACACTGTAGGTTGTGTTACTTCAAAATCCGACCCATTCGTCCCACCAGATGTTACCTCCAAGTTAGTCAATGTACCAGTACCAATATTTTTCACGGTATTGGTTAATGTTTCTTGACTACCCAAGGCATAGCCCTGAATCAATGCTGCTGGGGTTTGATCCGCAATATTCTCAATGATATACGTTAGTGCTGGTTGAATGGCAACTACAGCAACATTGCTCGTCGTCGTTGCGGTCTTCGTTCCATTTACGCCATTGTTCGTGTTAGTCACGATCACGTAATAGTAGGTCGTTCCTGCACTCGTGGTTTGCACTGCATACGTTGAGCTTGTTGCCCCGTTAATCAACGTACCACCCGTGGTGCTGTTAGTAGCGTTGCTATACCATTGGTAGCTTAGCGTTCCTCCATCACCGACCGTAGCGCCTACGCTCAGCGTTGGACTGTTGGCTCCCTCGTCAACTGTAGCACCCGCTGGTTGTGTGTTAATCGTTGGCGCTGTTGCATGAACCAGCACATTTACCGTTACTTGTGCCACATTGCTCGTAGCGGTTGCGGTCTTCGTTCCATTTGCGCCATTGTTGGTGTTAGTCACGATCGCGTAATAGTAGGCCGTTCCTGCATTCGTAATTGGCGCATCATACGTTGGGCTTGTTGCCCCATTGATCAACATGCCACCCGTGGTGCTATTGGTAGCGTTGCTATACCACTGGTAGCTTAACGTTCCTCCATCACTGACTGTAGCACCTACGCTCAGCGTTGGACTACTCGCCCCCTCGTCAACTGTTGCACCGACTGGCTGTGTGTTAATCGTTGGCGCTATCGCATGAACCAGCGCATTTACCGTTACTTGTGCCACATTGCTCATTGTCGTTGCGGTCTTCGTCCCATTTACGCCATTGTTGGTGTTGGTCACGACCGCATAAAAGTAGATTGTTTCCGCACTTGTGGTTGGCACTGCATATGTTGAGCCTGTTGCCGCATTGATTGGCGTGCCTCCCGTGGTGCTGTTAGTTTCGTTGCTATACCATTGATAGCTTAACGTTCCTCCATCACTGACCGTAGCGCTTACACTCAGCGTTGGACTATTTGCTCCCTCGTCAACTGTGGCACCCGTTGGCTGCGTGTTAATCGTTGGCGCTACTGCATGAACCAGCGCATTCACGGTGACTTGTGCCACATTGCTCGTCGTCGTTGCGGTCTTCGTTCCATTTACACCATTGTTGGTGTTAGTCACGATCGCGTAATAGTAGGTCGTTCCTGCATTCGTGGTTTGCACTGCATACGTTGAGTTTGTTGCCCCATTAATCAACGTACCACCCGTAGTGCTGTTGGTAGCGTTGCTATACCATTGGTAGCTTAGCGTTCCTCCATCACTGACCGTAGCGCCTATGCTCAGCGTTGGACTGTTGGCTCCCTCGTCAACTGTGGCACCCGCTGGTTGTGTGTTAATCGTCGGGGCTGAAGCAGAAACGATGGCATCATCAAGCACAATGTCATTAATACCATGCCAACTACCTTTATCAGTTGAATATAAAAGAACCATATCCACATTATCGAAGTCTTCATTTAATAAAACATGTTTAGAGTGATAATCTGCAATTACTTCGTCATTTTGAAATGAATGGGTAGCAACCACAGCCCCATCCCGATACCCTTCAACTTTAATATTTATTGGTCCTTCACCCCAGTTTGAATAGAAGAATCCGTTAATTTGAAACTCAGATGCATCACTCGTTCTAATCCCCATTCCTTTCCAACCATAATTAATGTCCGTTTCATAAGTAGTCAGAAAGGGAAACCAACCATCTACCTCTGTATTTGCATAGATGAGAGTTCCCGGCATCATTGTTCCACTAACATCACTAATATTGTAAAATTGAAAAACCTTTTCAGGGATATTTATTGAGCCACCATCGCCATCTTCAGCAATTCCATCAGCCCAGACACTACTATCCGTTGTAGAAAACGTTACTGTTGTTGGGGCCGCTGCTGATGCAGTTCCCAACCATTGACTCCCGATAAATCCATTGGCTACAACTAATGTAAGGCATAAAAACATGAATGAAACTTTCTTGAACATGATCACTGAACTGTTAATGGTCATCAGTTCCTTCCTCATTGTGGAGTAGCTACTGTCTAAAGCAACGCTTATCTGATCATCAGCCTCCCATGATTCAAAATACCTATCAATTGACATTATTCGAAACTTCACACCAAAATCCTTTAGTACATTAAATAATGAAAATATTTATTTTTTAAAACAGCCCCTGAAACTGCGATCATCCAATTATTAATTCTCCCCGGGATTTTCTCTGTCAATAGATATGCCTGAAACCATCAAAAGGCTATTTCGTATTGATTATCTTGATCATAGTACATTGATAAATGGGGAGGCTTCACATGCCAGACTTCTTACTGGTCTTATTTGTATTCAACCTGTCTCTCTTCCTGCTTCACGAAATGGATGCCATCCGGCGGTCCGAGTGGAAATTGTTTATGGTGTTAAAAGATATGGAAGATGATAAAGCCTATAGGTATTTCACTTGGATTCACTTGCCAATGTATACCGTCATCCTCTCTCTTCTTTTTAGCACGTATCAGACCATTACATTTTGGGTTCTGGATATCTTTTTCATCATACATACCGTATTACACTTCTTTTTCGAAAAACATCCTCGAAATGAGTTTAAAAATGGGTTCTCCAGATCAATGATCTACCCTATGGGAATAATCGCTTTAATTCATTTGACATTCCTAATCATCTAATCTGTTTACACCGACGGAATGAAGGAAGCTGGAAGGGTATTGTTGAATAACAGTGAATATGGAGGTGTGTTTATGCAACAACATCATGCAGAACGAGTTGAATTATTCGTTTCTAACACTCAAATCATCAAGAAGTCGTTCAAATGGCAACATGGGATGATTCACCGTCTGGCCGCCTTGCTCTATGCAGCGGAGAATAAAGTTGCTGATGCGGAAGCCATTCGCCAAAGCCAAGAGTTGATTAAGCAAAACACAAAACTCTTCTCTGCATTCAGAGGTAATTCTGCCATTAGCATTGCTACCATGCTCTCCCTTACAACGGATGAGAACACAAAGCTGGCAGATACCCTGCATGTCTACGACCTGATGAAAGAGATCAGATTCCGCACCTCCGATTATCTCGTTATTGCCGCCTATCAGATCGCTACTCAGGTATCACCTGAGCAGTTTCAACCTACGGTGGAGCGAGCCAAATCATTCTATGACAGTATGAGAGCAGAGCATCGCTTCCTTACTGGTCAGGATGACTACATTTTCGCTGCTATGTTAGCCCTTTCCGATCTCGACGTGGATACTGGTGTGGCAAGGATGGAACAACTCTATAGGGAATTAAAACCAGAGTTCTCTTCCAGAAACAGTGTGCAGGCGTTAACACAGGTACTGGTTCTTGGAGAGGATACCCCGGATGCAGGTGCTCGTGTGATTGCCTTAAATGAAGCTTTCCGCAAAAGAGATCTCCGAATGGATAAAACGTATACATTACCTTCTCTCGGGATACTTTCTCTACTGCCTTCGGACAGAGACGCGTTAGTGGATGAAGTCGCGGAAACTAATGACTGGTTACGGACTCAAAAAGGCTTCGGTGCTTGGTCAATCGATAAACAGGAGTTGCTCCTGTTCTCATCCGCATTGATAGCCATTCAACATGTGGAGAATCTGCGAAACGGTGTGCTTACGACAACGATCTCAACCAGTATCACAAATATTATCATCGCGCAACAAGCAGCCATGGCCGCAGCTACCGCAGCATCGGCTGCTGCTGATTCTTCATCATCATCGAACTAACAAGTAACCATGTTACCTTCAATATGAGTTGAAAAAGACCCTCACGAGTTCGAGTTCACTCGGAAGGGTCTTAAAGCTTTCAAACCTATATCTAAAATAATGTTCATCATTCGCTATGATACAATCCCTGTATCCCGGAACTCTTCCACGAAACTATCCAGCCAATCCGAACCATAGTCCAACGCACCCATATCACTCTCAATAAAAGCAACATCCAAACCCATCACCCAGAATCGGCGAGCGATAATAAAGAGATCAACCGCCTGTTCGTCTGCATCCGTAAACTTCCGAACCGACCGGTATCCTTTCATCAACGCATCCCATAGTCTTTGTTTATGCGCTGAATCACCAGACTGCCGTTTTCGAATTTTCACTTGAGCCAGATCATACGCACGCCAGCTTTTGGCAGCCCACTCGAAGTCATAATGGATAAACAATTGCTCCTGTTGAAACGCATTGTTATTTCCATGCATATCACCATGGCACAGACCAAAGTCCAGATCTTGTCTGGAAGCGGCAACGATGCGTTCTTTTAATGCTGCTGCAAACGTATGGAGAAATACTGCTGCTTCATGGTTCACACCGATATACTGGATGATTCTTTCTAAGGATTCGTCGATGAGAAATTTCAAATCAAGCTCATATCGCGGCAGCTCCACGCTCACCTGATCCATAGCCTTATGCAATTCAGCGGCAGATTGACCAAAGGTGTAACAAGACTCCTCATCCTCCAGATTGTTCTCCGTACCCTCAATATACCGAAACATCACAGCAACTCGCCTGCCTTCCGCAACCTCCAGCACAGTATAATCAGACTGATCTTTCTTCTTGATGTATTCCCCAATGTCGGTGTGTTCCGCAGAAGCTAGAACGTTCTTCAGTTGAGATAATAACGATAGTTCGTATTGAACATCTGCCTCCGTAATTTCAGTACGGTAGATACGAAGAATATACAAACCTGTCGAAGTGCGTACCCGGTAGGTATCATTTAATCCTCTAAGCCAAAACAAACATTCTTCCCATGTTCCAATGTCATACTGATTGCTCAATGCAGACTCCAGGTACTTGGGATTTAGCACTGAACGTAAAGCAGTCGGTTGAATGGACATATGGTTGCTCCTTCGGTTTTAATATGATTATTTCTCATCTGATGAACGATGTAATCCTTTTCACCTATCAACCTATAACATAGTATATTTTTTATTTATTTTCCAGAATATATATTTTGATGAGTAAATACTCTTTAGACTCCTATAGTTTCATCTCATCTCCGCGGGATTATATAAGGTTATTTGCATTGGCCCGCTTTCCAGATTTCAGTAGATTATTGCGTTCTGAATCGGTACCAGTGCTCGACAATGCAGCACATTCACGAAAGGCAAAATGTTTGCACCCCCTACATTTCTGAACATCCAGATGCTGCAATGCATAATTGATAGCTTCACCCGTGTGCTCAAACATATGATCCAAACCAATCCGTTCAATCAAACCTGTTTTTTTCAGCATCTCCAACGGTTGCGCCTGTATGCCTGAAAGTAAAACCCTGCCCCCGGATCTCTCCATATGTTTAACAACACGGGCCAGATTGGATTCACCTGTCGTATCCATAAACGGCACCTTGCCCATGCGCAACAGCAGAGTGCCTGGTCGCCGATGAATGGAATCCATGACCGACTTCTCGAACATATCCGCTGCGCCGAAAAAAAGTGGCCCTTCAATTGTATACAGGCTTATTTGCGGACAGTCATGTCCTTCCCGAACCATGTGGGCCATGACTTTCTCATGTTTATGCTCGGGATCGGGCAGTACTTTGGCAACCTTCAACATCTCACTCATCCGCTTCACAAATAAAAGAACAGCCAGAATCAACCCCACCTCTACAGCCGTTGTTAAACTTGTAAATACGGTAAGCAAAAAGGTAATAAGCAGAACGAGTGAATCGCTCGTTTTGGTTTTCATAACATGTACGAAGGATCTCCGTTCACTCATATTCCAGGCAACCAGCATGAGAACGGGAGCCATACTGGCAAGAGGAATATGGGATGCATATGGCGCAAAGAGAACAAGTACCAGCAAAACCACCACACCGTGAATCACGCCAGACCATGGCGATACTGCGCCGGATTTGATATTCGTTGCCGTACGTGCAATCGCTCCTGTTGCAGGAATACCCCCAAATAACGGCGTCACCATATTAGCAATCCCCTGCCCAATCAACTCCCGATTACTGTTATGCCGACTTCCGGTCATGCCATCGGCAACAACAGCCGACAGCAGCGATTCAATTCCCCCCAGCATGGCGATGACAAAAGCGGGTTGCACCAAGTTCAGGATACGCTCCCAAGTGATCTCTGGTATATGAAACTGAGGCAAAGCGTTAGGAATTGCGCCAAAGGACGAACCGATCGTAGCCACCTGTCCTTCAAAAAAGAGCGCTGCGACCAGCGTCGAAAGAACAAGCCCCACCAGTGATGCAGGCACCTTTGGTGCAAACTTGGGCACAAGCAGAAGAACAGCCAGACAGATTCCAGCTGTAAGCACACTGTATATATTAATTGTCGAGATATGCATCCCGATTTCTTTCATATTGGACCAGAAATCCTCGTGTTTCTCGATGCCCCGAAGTCCCAGGAAGTTTGTAATTTGTCCGCTAAAAATAATGACGGCGATCCCCGCCGTGAATCCGATCGTCACCGGCCTAGGAATAAACTTAATGAATGCCCCAAGCTTGAATAAGCCCATAAGTACAAGCATCAAACCGGCCATCATTCCGGCGATCAGCAGATTCTCATATCCATACTGCATTACAATGGCGAAGAGGATCGGAATAAATGCCCCCGTTGGCCCGCCAATCTGGAACCTGGACCCACCCAGCAAGGAAATGAGAATCCCTGCGATAACTGTGGTATATAATCCATACTCCGGTTTGACCCCTGAAGCAATGGCAAAGGCCATACCGAGTGGAATTGCAATGATACCTACAATCAGCCCTGATAACAGATCCTTGCGAAAAGCCGCAGCATTGTAACCTGCATATCTCCCCATCCATCTCATGTACAAAAACCTTCTTTTCTTCATATATTTAAATATTTGAATATATACAAAAGACTACTCCCCTGCACACGTCCTGTCAATCGGATTACACACAATTCCAGCAGGAAACCAACACAAAAAAACAAGAACCGCCGGTCATTACACCCCGTTGCTCTTGTTTATTGTGTCAGGACTCTTTACGAATGTCTTCCAACATGGAAATGGTATCAACCAGGTGATTGTCAAAAATCTGTTTGGTGACTGCCAGCAGGTCCTTAATCAGCGGATCACGCAGCGAATAGGTGACGGTTGTCCCTTCTTTAATTCCCTGAACCACATTTTTGCTGCGCAGTACAGCCAGTTGTTGTGAAACAGCAGAGCCTTCCGATCCCAGAATGCTTTGCAATTCATTCACGTTCTTGGCTCCTTCACTCAGCAGTTCCAGAATCTGAATCCGCATCGGGTGTGCCAACGCTTTGAAAAAATCCGCTTTAAACTGTTGTATGCTCTGATTCATACGCTATGCCCCTTCAATCGAACTTTTGAAGATGCAAATATCATAACATAGAACGGGTACCATGCTTTACTCTAACCGTAAACGGTTTGACGGAAAAATTAAGATTGACCTTGAAGTACACTTCAACCTTTATACTTGCCTTATAGTCTCCACAGATCGTATATCTGAACTCCATCAGGAAGGGTGATTCCTCAATGAACATGTATATCCATAATCACAAACGCTCGTTGACGAGCTTTCTATTTGAGAAATATATCGGAACGTTAGATACCAAGAAATTTTTTTCAACACGGGAGCTTACCCGCAAACACCTGGATCATATGGGCCTGGAAAACATTAAACCTTATACCTTGGGTAAAACAAAACTGTCATCTTCCATCAAAGAGCGTTCCCATGAAGACATGCAGGTATTCACATTAAACGATCAGCATTCCCGTGAACAGAGGGTCATTCTCTACATTCATGGCGGGGCGCATACACACCAGCCGCTATCATTACACTGGAAATTCATGGACCGCATGGCTCAGGCTCTAAATGCCAAAGTTGTTGCTCCCATCTATCCAAAGGTTCCGCATTTTAATTATCAGCACACGTATCCGAAGTTGCTCAATCTATACCGGGATCTGCTTGCCTCCGTAGACGACCCGGCAAAACTCACCATTATGGGGGATTCCGCAGGCGGGAACATATCCCTTGCCTTGGCCCATTATCTGAAGCTGCATAATCTCTCGCAGCCCAAAGATATCATCTTGTTATCACCTTGTGTGGATATGGTGCTGGACAATCCGGTCATATTCGATTACGAGACCCGCGACCCTATGCTCGCTGTGGAAGGGTATGATGTCATCCGGCGGATCTGGGCAGCTGACAAACCGTTGAACGACCCGTTAATCAGTCCAATCTACGGAGATTTCACCGATCTGGGTAAAATCAGCATCTTTATCGGGACTCACGAGGGCTTGTTTCCTGATAATATGAGGCTCGACAAGCTGCTTACGGATCAAAGAATCGATCACCAAACGTACGTTTATCCCAAAATGAACCATGTCTTCGTCCTCTATCCGATTCCGGAAGCGAGGGATGCTCAACGTAAAATAGTTAACATCATTAAAAACTCAACATATGAAACGAATCAGTAAGCTGTAACATGTCCCACACTCTCCCACAGTTTTCCCTTTGAAAAAAGAACGAAAAAAGCTCAATCCCTGGACTACCGCCACCGGATTGAGCTTCTTGCTGTTATTCTGTCATCTAAATATCATATGAACCATATTCGAACCAGTCAAAGTCCGCTACCTGATCCGATGAAGTACCGTTGCTGCTGCTAAACATTCCGATACAGCAGCCTACAAAACCGCCGGCTACTTCGGTGCTCAAGCTGCTTGTATCCACCTGTTCCGCCACCAGATGATACTGACTTCCATCCGTGCTGTAATAGAAGTTAAGTTGCTGACCTGTCGCTGCCATTTTGATATACACTCGCGATACATCACCCTCCAGCGCGATTTGCGCAATGTGGGTATCCTGACCATCTATACAGGTCACCACACGCAGTACCTGCTGATTCTCGACCAGAGCACGCTCAATCCGTATGTGATACAGATCGTTCTGAATGACGACAAGACCAGCCGTTTCGTTTGCATTCCCGGGCACAAATTCCATCGCTGTAGCTGCGACATAATCCATATGCCTTTGACGCAGACAAACAAAGCTGGAATTTTCTTTTTCCTTCAATGTTTGCGGTTTCAGCTTCAATCGCAGATATCCTTTTCGCTCGCTTAATGAATACAGGTCTTTCTGGGGATTCCGCAAAAACATCCATTGCAAGCCCAGACGATCGCTGTCAAAATGGTCAAAACGCAGTTGCGGCTCTACCGGAACAGGCTTCAAATCCAACGTGCCCTGCTCCTCCAGGATTCCGCGGCCCTCGTTGACAACAGGCCATCCGTCCTCCCAAACAACAGAAGCAAGGAACGTCTCCCGCCCCAGATTGCTAAAGCTCCCTCCATATGGACGCGAAGCAAGCATGACCATGAACCATTGACCATTCGCAGCCTGCACCAAATCGGCATGTCCTACATTAACAACAGGGTAACGTTTACCCAAATGACGATGTGTAATGATTGGATTATTCGGATTCCCGACGTATCCTTCAGTCAAACTTTTGCTACGAGCAATGGTCACGGCATGGTTTGGCCCTGTGCCTCCCTCTGCAATCAATAAATAGTAATATTCATCGATCTTATACAAATGCGGGCCTTCCGGCCAGATCACATCCACCATCGCCCCGCGCCACAGAACGTGGCTGTCTCCCACCAGCTTCATATGGGTCAGATCAAGCTCTCTCAACCATACTTCCCAATTGCCATTATAACGAACGCCTTCAGAGCAAGGACGGGTACCAAGGTAATACGCTTTGCCCTCATCGAAGAAAATCGTCGGATCGATGCCTTCTGCACCTTCGATAAAATAAGGATCAGACCATGGTCCAGCTGGATCGGTAGCGGTTACAACAAAATTGCCGCCATGCGATACGTTGGTTGTAATCATATAATAGGTGCCTTCATGATACCGAAGCGTTGGCGCGAATATCCCCTGTGAATGGCCTGCCCCCTGAAGATTTAATTGCGAAGGGCGGTCCAGCACATTGCCAATCTGTTCCCAATGTACAAGATCACGACTGTGAAAGATCGGAACGCCAGGAAAATAGGCAAATGTCGATGTCACCAGGTAAAAATCTTCACCCACCCGACATACGGACGGATCTGGATAAAATCCAGGCATAATCGGATTGTTAAACGTGCATTGTTCGCTTTGATTTGCAATCTTCATTCTTTTACCCCTCCAATGGTTAGTCCAGTCACAAAGTATTTTTGCAAAAACGGATACAGTAAAACGATCGGCATGGCCGTCACAACTGTGATCGCTGCCCGAATGGATACAGGAGTCACCATGTTGGTCACATTTTTGTATGAATCCACATTGACCGTTCCACCCTGTGAGGTCGCAGAGGATAACAGCTTCATAAGCTCATACTGCAAGGTGGTCAAATTCCGATTTCCCGCCGTGTACAACATGGAGTCAAACCAGGAATTCCACTGACCTACAGCAATGAACAAGGCGACCGTAGCCAGCACCGGCTTGGATAGGGGAAGTATGATACGCATGAAAATCCGAAAATCTCCGGCTCCATCCATCTTCGCTGATTCAATTAATCCCTCCGACAGTCCCTGAATGTAGGTACGAATGACGATCATGTTGAACACCCCGATCAAGCCGGGAATAATGTATACCCAGAAGCTGTTCAGCAGCCCCACTTGTTTGATCAGCATGTATCCCGGAATTAAGCCGCCGCTGAAATACATCGTCATTACGAACAGCGTTGTGACCAATTTATTAAACATATACTCCTTGCGGCTCAGCACATAGGCCAGCATGGCTGTACAGAACAGCTGTACAACCGTTCCAATCACAGTTCGGGCAACCGAAATAAATGCAGCTTGTGTCAGATTGGGATTCTGGAATACGGAGACGTAATTTTGCAGCGTCCACTCCCTCGGCCAGAGATAGATTCCCCCACGGATCGTATCCAGCCCGTTATTGAAAGATACGGCAATGGTGTTTAAAAAAGGATATAACGTAACAACCATGACAAGCAACATAAATATGCCATTGGTGATGGAAAAAATTGAGTCTCCCAGGTTTCGTTTTCTACTAAATCGCTTCACGCTTCTGCCCCCTTATCATATCAATCGCTCTTCACCAAGAGACTTGGCAATCCCGTTGGCGATGAATATGAGCACCAGACTGACCACACTTTTGAAAATGCCTGCTGCGGTGGCAAGGGAGTAGTTACCAAGATTAATCCCGTATTTCAAAACAAAAATGTCGATTGTCTCGGATACATCCTGCACAAGTCCGTTCCCGAGCAAGTATTGAATCTCAAAACCTGCGTTCAGTACGTTACCAACGTTTATGATAAGCAGGATAATGATCGTTGGTTTGATGCTTGGAAGCGTGACATTGAACATTTTGCGAAATCGCCCGGCTCCGTCGATGGAAGCTGCCTCGTACAAGCTCGGATTAATCGACGCCATGGCCGCCAGATAGATAATCGTGCCCCAGCCAATTTCCTTCCACATGCTGGACAGACCTACGATCCCCCAGAAGTATTTGGGTTCAGCAAAAAAATTGATCGGTGCATCAATCAGGCCCAATTTTGTCAGCAGTACATTCACAATTCCTGTTTCCGTTGATAATACATTCGCAACGATACCTGTTACGATGATCCACGACAGGAAATGCGGAAGGTAGGAAACCGTCTGTACCACGCGTTTGAATAATATCATCCGCAGTTCATTTAATAAGAGCGCCAGACCAATCGAGCCGACAAATCCCAGAAACAGACTGATCAGGCTCATCGCCAGCGTATTGCGAATGACACGTAAAAATGTAGGGTCCGTGAATAACGTTCGAAAATGATCCACCCCCACCCAATCCTGCTCCATAAAACCAATGCCCGGTCTATAATTC
The DNA here is from genome assembly GCF_050990605.1 of Paenibacillus amylolyticus. Lineage (GTDB taxonomy): Bacteria > Bacillota > Bacilli > Paenibacillales > Paenibacillaceae > Paenibacillus > Paenibacillus amylolyticus_H. The sequence goes on along the minus strand of NZ_CP158832.1, from coordinate 778,114 downwards.
TGAAACGCCATCAACCAGCCCCATAATGGTCCATACGCAAAAATAGCGATAAACGCAATAAACGGAAATGACATCCACATTAATTGTCGCTGACTTTTCATTCTGGACAGGTTGTACCCGATCCAGCTTGTTCCCGCTGGGATATGGCTGGTTTTTAACGAAGGCTGCAGCTCCTTTTTGGCCATGTTTTTTCTCTCCTTGCTTTTTATCCCCACAGTTCCATACGTCTGCGGACCTCTTCCGTCAGCGCATCTTCATACGCTTTAATATCTGCACTTTCCTTGAGCGTGGCTTGATACTCTTCCCAAGCCTTATCAAATTCGGCTGGTGAAGTCATAATCACTTTTGGCAGCCATTTGCGTTTTACATCGTCCATTTTCTGTCTGGCGATGGTCTCCGGTTTATTCGGTTCAAAATTATAGGTATAGATTGGGAACCACGGTTCATTTTCCTCCGCAGGCTCAAGGAAGTCGGTAAACTTCGTGTATCCATATGCCTTCAGCACTTTTTTGTCGATGTCATTCAATGTGGCAAGGTATTCCTCAGGCTGCTCTTTAGGGTCAAGGGCATTTTTCCCATCAGCGGTCATGCCTTCATGATGCGGGAAATAGACCAACGGGCTTCCCGTATTCGCCAGCACCCAGTCCGGATCTTTGGAATTGGCACGTTGCTCTTCATTCCTGGAGAACACGCCTTTGTCATCGACTTGGTAATCCACGCCTTCCTGTCCCCACGTTCTCAATACCTCCATCTCAGGGTCCAGCAAATCATTAATATATTGAAGTGCTCCCTCGATATCCTCGCAGCTCTTGGTAATGGCCAAACCGCCATTTACGTTAAGGATTGGATTGTTCTGATAACGCCCTTTAACATCCTCGGAGAGTGTAATGGACAACGGTACATAGGTTTTGTCATACAATTTTTGCTTCACGAGTGATGCCTCGGCGTCAAGGAACTGCCATCCTTGATCCACCATGCCCAGCACACGTCCGGTTGAAATTTTGGATATATATTGATCATAGTTTGCTGTAAAGGTCTCGTTATCGACAAGGCCTTGATGATATACCTCATTGATCTTTTTGAAATATGCCTTCGCTTCCGGAATGGTATTGTAGTTTTTGGCCGTCAGCGTTTCTTTATCAACGATGGCTGCGCCTTCGTTCGGATAACCAGCCATGAAGAGCGGAGGGTTCTCCAGTGCGAAATAACGCCAGTCATAGGAGATAATTTCAAATCCAATTGTTGGCTGACCATCAACGGTCGGGTGAGCTGCTTTGTAACGTTCAATCAAGTCAAAGTATTGGTCAAGTGTTTTGATCGTCGGATAATTATCCCACTCCAGTACCGCCTTCTGAATCCAGAACGCTTCTCCATCATGGGTCACTTTCATCGACTTTTCTTGTATATTGCCGAATTGAGGAATGAAGTAGATATGTCCATCCGTCGTATTTTTCATCTTCTTCCAGTCTTCGCCCAGGTAATTTTTGATGTTTGGATATTTATCGATGTAATCCTCAAGTGGTACTAAGGCCCCTGCTGCTACCAGTTGCTGAGTGCCATCACTCCCATCGATAAAATCGGGATATTCGCCGCCTGCAATGAGTACACCAATCCGCTCTTTGGCTGTTTGGCCCGTAAGCCAGTCCATCGTGACTCTGACACCTGTTTTCTCCTCAATAGCCTTTAACACCCGATTATCGTCAGGCGCAATTTTTCCCGGTACGGCAAAAAATGCGGAAAATTGTTTCAATTCCCTTCCATCTGCTGTCTTTTCCCCTTTCGAGGACGATCCCGGTGTACATCCAGCGAGTGCGATGACCAGTATTAAAGCTAGCAGAGCACTATACTTGATTCTTTTTCTAACATCCTTTTTCATCATGACCCCTCCATCGATTATATTGACAGAAGCTTTTTGGAAAGCGCTTTCCAAAGGCTGACTTAAAATTATCATGCTTCCATGCCCCTCTCAACGGGATAAACTATAGATGGAATCCCACTAATTCCAGCATCTGCGAAAAAAAATATCCCGCTGCTCCGTCAAGGAGTGCAGGATGTTAATCAAGAGAGTACGCAGCATGGGCACTTTTACGATATTGTGCAGGAGTCTCCCCCATGAGTTTCTCGAACCGGCTAATAAAGTAATCGGAGTCCCGATATCCCACCATTGTTGCAATTTCATATACTCTTTGATCTGTTCTGCGCAACAGCCGGGCGGCTTCCTCAATACGCAATTGATTCAAATAATCACTGAAGCTGATCGAGTAATGCTTTTTGAAAATTTGGCCCAGATACGCACTGTTCATGTAAAACTGCTCTCCCAGCAATTTTAGGCTGATATTCTCTCTGTAGTGCTCGTGAATGAATGGCTCAATTTTGGCTAATACGCCCATTGCATTCGACTTTTGCTGCTCCTTCAGTTTCTCTGCGCACATGAGCGAGAACTCGCATAAATGATCAATGTTTTCCTCCATGGATAACATCGCGAAGTTCACCTTCAGAAATGTCGATTCCATCAGCCCGGAATCTGGAGTGAGCGTATCGTTATTCACAAGATCCAGCAAATTGTATGCCAAATAATTCAAGTGGATTCGAACCATACCAGGCTCGATTCGCTCATCCAGAAAAAATTGAAAAATTGCCTTTGCATGGCTGTAAAGCTCATCCGTCTGCTGTTCCTCAATAGACTTGACTAGCCCATCGAACAATTGTTTTTCGGACTGTCCCGGCCGATGAATAAATAGGGTTGTATCCATAAGCTCAAAGTAATATATAGGCCCAGAAGTGGTGAAAAAACGTAAGCTTTTCATTATGCCGCAGGATTGATAAGACTCGTGCAGTGCCTCCAAACTATGTACTTCCTTCCCGACATAACAAGCAATAGCTGCCTCTTGGACTTGGCTCAGCTCGGCATATAATCGGGTCAAATATTGTTCCAACTCCACTCCCTCACGGTTCACCATCAGGTCCGTAACAATGAGCAAAACTGCATTTTTATCACCTGTGAACGGCTTCAAAACTTGTCCCGGAAAGGGCTTGCCCACCCATGCTTCAACCCGAGCGCACCAATCCGTTCCCTGTTCTGGACCGCCTTCCGTCTCAATCAGGATACAACGCAGTATGCCGGCATCTTGATAGCGGGGCTGCAGACTTGTAATAGCCTCCTCCTCGGCTGTCCCAAGCAAGATTGAATGCATATGCTGGGCCATAATCATTCGATCCTTTTTTTGCTGATATCGCTTCTCTTCCATCCGTGCATTAAATGCGTCCCTGAACTCCTCAAGCACCTGAACCAGTTCGGTCTTCACAATAGGCTTGAGAATATAATCATCCACTTGATATTTAATTGCCTGTTTGGCGTATCCAAACTCATAGAATCCACTAAGAAGAATCAGCTTGATGTCACCGCTATATTGCTCGTATAAGGTTTTGGCAAGCTGCATGCCGTCCATTTCCGGCATCTTGATGTCGGAAATGACCAGATCAGGCTGTACAGCGCGTATACACTCCAAGGCCTGCATGCCATTGGAAGCCTGACCGCAAATCTGAAATCCATAAGACTCCCAATCAATTAACAATAGAAGTCCTTGGCGAATAAATGGCTCATCGTCCACAATCAGCACGTTGATCATATCCTCGCTCCTTATTCTTGAGATGCCTGCATAAGAGGAATTTGAATGCCAATCGTTGTCCCCTTCCCCTTCTCACTGAATATATGCACCTGAACGAAATCATCAAAATACATCCGCAACCGAATATATGCGTTCATCATACCAATGCTGCTAAGCTCGCTCATCCGATCCATACTCGGGTCTTGCATCATTTTGCGGAGCGAGGACAGCTTGTCCTGCTCCATACCGACGCCGGTGTCTCGAATGGAAATGTACAGCTCATTACTTCGAGTTTCAAATAATACCTCCACGACCCCATCATTCGACGTCCCCTCAATGCCATGGATGCAAGCATTCTCCACAAAGGTGAGAACGCTTAGCTTGGGTATCATCATCGCAGCAATGGATTCTTCTGTCATTCTGATTGCAAATTGCAGCTTTTCGCCAAATCGATACTGCTGAATACTCAGATAACTCTCCACAAAATGGATTTCTTCTGCGATTGTAATCAGATCGTCGCCCCAATTGATCGTCTGACGCAGCAACAGGGCCAGTCTATGAATGACATCGGAGGTCTCAAGCTCTTGCTTGATCAAACTCCGCATCCGGATCGTTTCCAGTGTATTGAACATGAAATGGGGATTCACCTGACTCTGAAGGGCTTTTAGCTCCGCCTGCTTCTTGGATAGCTCAAGGGCTTGCCGCTCCACCTGACCCTTAAATACAATCTCAATCAGATTCTTGATCTTGATGACCATCATGTTATAACTATGGGTCAGGCTGCCGATCTCGTCCTTGCCCACAGGTCCAGATATCACCTCAAATTTCTCATGTTTCACTTGATCCAGATGCTTCGCTATCCGATCCACTCTGATGACCAGTGATCTGGATATCAACCAGATCAGAAGTGTCGGTACCAAGAGATTAAGAATGATCAACAAAGTCAAATTAAGCTTGGAATTAATAATCTCCGACAGAACGTCCAATTTCTCCGTGCTAACGATAATCTGCCAATCCTCAGATACAACAGGAATCGATTGCATGGATTGAACAGGGTCAATTGGACTGTTTGCAATCAGATTAAATGGCTGGCGCGTTTGATTCATTTTTGAATCGTTCGAGAAAATGACCCTGCCGTCCGAAACGACATACACCTTCCCATTTGCTCCCTCATTTTTAAGCGATTTGTTGATGAAAGCGTAGTCCAGATCAACCTTTAACACCTTCTCAACCTGCTGCTCCCCAAAGTAATCCAGCCTACGAATAATGCTTACTTTGCGTCCACCCTGACTTTGCGACATCTCCGCCTGCTGTTTGTCAAAATACGAATAGATCATGATATGATCGCTCGTGTTCATCAGCGCTTGATACCAATCACTTTTCTTCACCTCATCATCCAGCTTAATGAAGTTTCCTCCATTGACGAAGGTATCATTGCCAATATAAAACGTAATTTGGTTCACCTGCTGGTAGCTGTAGTAGTACCTGACCAGATTGTTGTTGCTAAGCATATCATAGTAAGCAGAGTAATAGTCTTCCTGATCGCGATACTTGAACTCCATGAACCGGTTCAGCGTTCCATCGGTATAGAGAAAATTGGACACATACAAGCTATTGTCTATACTGTTCCGCAGGTTGAACTTGATCCTCTGCTGCATTTCATTGAATCGGCTATGCTCCTTCTCCTCAATGTTACCTTTGATGCTTAGGTAAAACACGGTATTTGTGACCAGGACCGGGACCAGCACACAAAAAATGAACAATATGTACAACTTCGTTTTGAGACTCCAATCATCCAGAAACTGAATACGCTTACAGTCTGTCTTGCGGCTCATGTCTTATCGTTGTCTCCTCTTACATTGACATCCATATTATTATAACGAGTGGGAGAACGATTGGGTACTCAAATCCAGGTAATTCGGGAGGCCTTTAATTCAACCTCCTGATCGACTGGCCCAACAGGAAAGATACGAATATCTCACATATTTTCGTATGAACCCGATTTGATCCTACGTCGAAACGACGATCACGTTATAATTTCAGGAGCATTTCATACTGGACAACATGATACGTAAAACCTGATTTGACCAGGAGGAAATCTTCCATCGGTTTGAGATGAGATTCCACATTGAGGACACTGATTCTAGGCGATTCTGTGCGCTTGACCATCTCTGTCAGGATGCTGCTTGCAATACCTTTGCCCCGATAATTTTGGTTCACTGCAAGCTGTGGAATATCACCTGTTTTTTGATCTATAATGCCATAGCCAACAATTTTGTGGTCCTGACGTGCAACCACATAGCTAAAAGCTTCTGGTACAGCGTAAATGGAATCCATTGAATTTTGCCAGGAGGGCTCCACATCCCAAAATTCCTTGAACTGCTCCAAATCAATTTTCTCCACACATTCCACCGTGCAGGTCGTTTTCGGTATGAATTTATCTTTTTCCAGCTGGAAACATGCGAATTCCCTTTGAATTTTGAAGTTTTGTTTACTGTAAAGCTGAACTGCAGATTCGTTGGACTGGATGACTTCCAGCAGATATTGCGGTATATTTTTTTCTTTTAGCAGCTTTTGAATATTCAAGAGCAGATGGCTTGTAATGCCCTGCCGTCTGCAATCTTGTACAACGCCTGTCCCAAGGTCATATGCAGTTGCCTTTCCATTCCAGCTTCGAAGTCCATTGATAACAAATCCGACCATTCTCCCATCCTTAAAGGCTCCCATAGATATTTCGGGGTGATACCCTCTTCGTTGGAGCATTTGTTGAAACTTCCAAAAAGGCAGATCCATTTTAACCTGATAGTCGGAGAACGCATCCACAAACGCTTGGTGAAGTGTTTCCGTGCTTATCTTGTCCAACAGTTTATAACTGTACATTAGGGCACTCTCTCTCCTTTGAAAAGATGAAAACAATAATATATTAGGGCTCATGATCCCTATCCTTATTTAAATATTCTACTAGGGCGTGTCTTCAAACTCAGGCAAGCCACACCATAATGGATGCCAGAGTCAAAAAAGCCTTAAATGTACACGCTAATTTATCGTAGCGAGTCGCGAGACGACGATAGTTTTTCACTTTATTAAAGAAGCATTCAACTAAATGACGTTCTCTGTAAATATCTCGATCATAAGGCTGAATCTTTCGGCGATTCTTCTTGCTTGGAATGACTGAAATAGCCTGTTGCTCGTCCAAAAGCGCTCTGATCGCATTCGTATCATACGCTCGATCGGCCAATACCTGTTTCATTGTCAGTTTCATCGTTTGCAGAAGATCATAGCCTTGGACAGAGTCATGAGCTTCACCACCCGTTAATTCGAAACAAAGTGGATTTCCGAGCGCATCGACTACAACATGGATTTTGGTGCTTAGTCCACCGCGGGAACGTCCGATCGCTTGCTTGCTTTGCCCCCTTTTGCGCCCGATCCATGCTGATGAACGCGCACAATCGTGGCATCAATCATAACGCTTTCGTCATCCACTTCCAGGGAGACACACTTCAGCACGTCATCCCAAATCCCTGCTTTCTGCCAACGTCGAAAGCGAGTGTAGACGGATTTCCAATGAGGAAAGTAGTCAGGTAGATCACGCCAAGGGGCACCTGAACGTGCAACCCAAAGCATCGCATTTAGCATGATTCGGTTATCTATTGCGGGACGTCCTCCTTGTGGTTTTCGTTCAGGTGGAAACAGATCTTGGACTCGCTGCCATTGTGTCTCTTTTATTTCGTATCTTATATTCATCTAATATATTAACCCATGTATTACCATTTAAACGATTTGAAGACACGCCCTAGATAGTGTCAACATTATACAGTAATATCCGTACTATAAATTCTGCTTCCTTGAGAGTTTTCAGACACGCCCTAATCACTAAATAGACCGCTCCCTGGTTAAGGGATACGGTCTATTTAATCATTATTCTATGGGGATACCGATTTTGTTAAACCTATTTTGGTGATCACCGTATCATACGGGTCCAATTCCATGGTCTGTTCTCCATGCTCTGTATGGATCGTCGTGCACTGAACCTGATCGCTATTATTGATCACAACCAATATGTTGCTCTCAGAGTAGTAGGCGCACTCGGTGTACAAGTTATCCGTAATGTACTTTGTTTGATGGAATTCATTGCCCGCAAATCGAATCAAATTCAGAAGTAGTCTTGTATTTGCCCAGCTGAATTTAAAGGAAGGCAGGTAAATCCCTTTTCCTTTTCCAAAAGCATGTGTGGACAGTGTGATCTGACCATCCGTTTCACTCACTACAGCTGCTGATCCATCAGTAAGATAGATGTTATTTTTCGGAAGTATGCTGGCCCCCTCAGGCACCAAACCATACTCATCACTAACCTCATACGACCATTTTCCATGAACAACTCTGGCGCCTGTATCCTCATCTACCCCAAGCACATGCGCCATTCTGAAAAAGGTGTCGTACCCGTGGACCGCTGAAGGCTGGTTGATCCCCATAAAGGTACCGCCTTCGTACACCCACTGGGTCAGAATGTCTACACATTGGTGGTCATTCCAGTGTGCTCCACCACTCCAGGCAGTACCAGCGGAACCCGCATTAATGACGACATCCACATCCTTCAATACGCCCCGACGAATATCATCAAAATCAATGAACTGCACGTCAATCGGCAACCCGGATAAGGCCTCATTCACATGAATCAGATCATGCATATATGTTTCATGAAAATGACCGGATAAGGTCCACGATCTTAACTTGCCCCAGCTATGCAGCACGGCTACCTTTGTCTTGATCTGATAAGGCTTTCCAGCCTGATGCAGAACCTTCATTCCCCTGAATTCATGGGCAATCTTCTCGATGTAATCCACAAAGTCCGGGTAAGGCTCAACCAGATGTAAGTATCCACCCAGTCCAATCCGGTCAATCGGTTCCCGAAGCAGTGCACGCCGGATATTAATCCAATATTTCTTCGCATCCAGGGTAGGGTCTCCGCCCTCCTTGAAGGTAGGAAGTCCGCCTAAACCAACGGGGAACAAATATGGATGCAAGCGAATCTCATGGGTATCAACCTTAACGCCTGAGCACATTCTTGCTTCATAACCAGAGAACACACATTTGATCATGCCGTCGAATCCAAACTCCTGAAAGCGATCATTGTACGGCTCCATGCCTACCCAGCTGTCATCATAGAAGACATACGCCAGCTTGTCATACTTGTGCACGATATCAATTAATTTTTCACCGAATTCAATCACAAAATCATTGATAAATGCCATCCAATCCAGCTTTCGCTGATCCGCAGGCATATGAGTGACCTGATATTTACCACCATTTACAAAGTCCTCGGCTAAGAGTGAATACCCATATTTCTGAGCAAACAGATCCAGCGCTCTCGAACTTACCGTGAAATCGTATGAACCCCAATCCGAGAACAGATGGCGATTTCGCTCGTCGCTGCCCCAGATCCAGGCGAAGTTATAAAATAGGGATGTAAAACGTACAACCGTTGTTTCCGGATGATTTTGGCACCACTTTTCCATCCAATCCAGCAAATAGGTTTGTGTGTCCGTATAGATCGGGTCTATCTGCATCAGATGCTCTTTGTCCCAGTTATTCGTCGTATGATTGTACATGGAGATCTCTTCCCAGATCCGATAGACCATGAAACTCACCGTGTATTTATGCCAAGGAGCAACGCCAGTGATCACAACATTGCCAGATTCCCTTTCATAATTCCACTGTCCTCTAGGAACTTCTTCTCCAGTCGTTCGATCATAAACCTGCCAGTACTTAAACGCTTCTTTGGAATCATTTACCTTGAATTGCTCTGCAAAAAAATCCTCCATCAGATAGATGGATACATAATCTTGTACAGCGACCTTCGGATTTGTAATAAGAAAGCTTTGCTGCAGCTTATCCAGATTACGGGATGCCCACTCATTATGATCCCGAATAATGCAAATGGTTGAATAGATGCCGTATCCGGCATTGATAATCTCATCGGACAATTTCGTACCGTCACTGTCACGGATCACATCGGCACCCCAGCGATCGGCAAGTTCCAGCGTCAGTGCCTCATAGCCGGACTCTCCCGGTAGTGTAAAGGAGCCTTTGGTTGGTTTGGACAATTGGGTTCCCTCCCTATCTCAACATATCGGACAGAAAAGCGAGTGCCAGGCCCTGACCCCAGCCCTGAATCCAGTCTTTTGGAATATTACGATAGCCATACCGATCCTTCATCACCGCTGTACCGCCAGATACTCCAAGCACACGTCCATCTTCGCTGATGTTGTTCAGGATGCCTTCCAGTGCCTTTTGCACGTATTTGGTATGCAGTGGATTACCGTTATTAATCATGGCTGCTGCAATACCCGCGGAAGCGGACACCTCTTCATACGATTCTTCGTCATCCAAAACTGTACGCCACAAGCCGTTCTCGGTCTGCACCAGCTTGAGAGCCGCCAACTGATCGCGAAGTGCACATTCTACATCCATACACTGCGGATACAAGTACCAGTCGTTCAGTTGAGGCTTCACTTGAGACATCGTATAGGCTCCCCAAGCGTTTGCTCTTCCCCAGTAAAATCCGGACATGTGGTCCTTGTTGATATTGTTATAGCCGTGATACCACAGACTGCTGCTCGGATCTTGCAGGTATTTGATATGCCAGTAATACTGATTCAGCGCATCCTGAATCATGGCCTCATCTTTTAATTTGCTACCTACGCGGAGCAGGAAAAATGCCGCCATAAACAAGGTATCCGCCCAAGCCTGTTCCGGAAAATCATTGGAAACCGATACCGTATGCTGAAGCACATTGTCTCCAAAGCGAAGCGCATGATTCTGGAGATAATCAACCTTGCTGAGGACAATATCCCAATATTTCTGATCCCCGGTCTCTTCATATAAAGTGATGAGCACATGGCCCATCGCACATGTATTTACCGTCCAACTTGGCAGCCCCAGCTCGATGTATTCGTCTGCCCACTTCACCAGCCTGTCCAGAATCTCTTGGTTGCCTGTCGTCTGATAGGCTCTGGATACCCCATAATAAGCCACACCGCCGGGCCAATCCCATGTCAGATCCATATCCAGTGTTTTCTTGGTAACGTTCTCGATTACGTGTAGAATCTGTTCCCTGTCATATTTCACTTGAAGCATTGTTATTCCCCTCTCAGGGCGCACACGCCCCCAAGTGCGCCCTGAGAGGTGTCCGTCCATTTTTGTAAACGCTTTACTTATTCCATTGTACGCAGTAAAATAGTCTCAATCTAAGCATATTCACAACAAAACTGCGCAATTTCAATCATTTATACATAGGAGCCCTCGACAATGCCCAAACCGAAGAAACCTGTCATTGAATATCGTCATTACAGCCTGCCCATTGATTTCCCTGTCCTGTTACTCAGTGGAGACCGCTGGAGAATATCCGATATCAAGAGTGAGCATCTTCATTTCCATAACCACATGGAGATTGGCATCTGTTATTCAGATGAGGGAATCATGGAGATTAAGGGGGAATCTGTGCCTTTTCGTGCAGGCGACGTCACGTTCATTCCCCGCTATCTTCCGCATACCACATACAGTTCACCTAATAACGCCAGCCTGTGGGCTTATATCTTTTTTTCACCGGAAGAGCTCTTCCGTCATTCACTCAAAACATCCTCAAGTCACATGGAACCGAATTTATGGGCTATTCAAGGAACCAATTGTATTCTGAACAAGGAACAGTATCCCAAAATTCACACACTCGCAACATCAGTGGTAGAAGAGATAAAGCAGCAGTCCCCCTATTATCGGGAGAGCGCGTACGGTTTGTTGATGTCTCTATATATCGAACTGCTTCGAATTCATGCGAGCAACAAGAGCTGGTCAGCACAAGATCAGGAACGGGAACGAGACCTCCAAGGTGACCTTGTCATCTCACCCGTGCTGGAGTTTATCACCAAAAATTACATGATGCCCGTGTCCATCGATTACCTCGCGGATCTGTGTCATCTGAGTACAACGCATTTTCGACGCAAGTTTCATGAAATTATGGGAACCACGCCGCTTGATTTTCTGAACAGCACCCGGATTGAAGAGGCATGCAAACGATTGAAAAGCACGGAAGCATCCATTCTGTCCATCTCCGAGCAAGTCGGCTTCCGCTCCATCTCCAGCTTTAACCGCTGCTTCGCCAAACTGATGGGAGAATCACCCAAAGCCTGGCGCAAAGGGGCTCATACGGAAGCACAGTCTGCCAAAGCGTCGATATTGGAATTTACAGGGTGGGTGTAACATCTGAAGACTATTTATCAAGCAAAAAAAAGACCACAATCCAACAGAGGGATTGCAGTCTGTTCCATTCTTCCAATTGTTTGCAAAACATCATTGCAGCATTGTCCTTCGAGTGAACGTATTTTAACTTAAAGCGTCTCCGTACTAAGGGTAAACCCTTCAATCACGACATCTTCGTCCACTTCAATCATGATGCACCGTCTGCCTTGATGATTGACCTGTTTCACATATCTCAAGTCTTGCGGGCTAACTGAAATCGTAGCAACCTTGGTTTCGATCTTAATGGACTTGGAAGTAAACTTCGGCATGACACTGGTCGCTTTCATCTCATAATTCTTGTTGTCGACAATGGTTTCGAATGCCCGTTCCACTTTCTCCGTAGTCAGGTCCTCAACACCGCTTGCGGTCAGTACCCGTTCCAGATCTTTATAATCCAGCTTCGGAGGTTCTTCCTCATGGGATTCTTCATTAATTTCAATGACGCGGTTGATCTCCTCGTATACATGTGCAATGGTGGCTGAATCGAGCTGTTCACCGGCCACTTCCTTGACGATATCTTCAAAGATCGCCCGTTCTTCCAGTGCGGTTACGGATCTTTCTCCATTCAAAACATTTTCAACAAAATGCGGATCCGGGAAATTGGATTTCCCTGTGCAATAAAGTACACGATTCACATCGGAGTAGTTGTCCGTCACGCTGGGGTACAAGAATCCTTGCTCTGGCGTGCTTAATTTGATAATCGGATCAACAATAACGTTGTATTTGAATTCTCTCTCCACGTAATCAAACAAGAGCGTTTTCCGCTGTTTCTCCGTGGAATTCACGCTGCACAGAATGAACGGATGGGCGAACACCTCATTCTTCTCACTCTCTTCTGTGGCTTCGTTTCTAGCCTTGGTCGGCAGGTAGTACTGTCCACGCACGAACGTAGCTACCATATCCCGCTCATACTTCGCATCCACCAGCATTCGATCCACGAGCAGCAGCATCAGATCCTGCCATTCATCCGGATCACCTGTAACCAAAGCCTGGTGAAGCAGCACCTGCGCCGGGTCCTCCGCCGCTTCCTGGAACTTCAACTCAAATAACTTCTGATCCAAATCACCTGTCAGCAATTTTTTGAAATTGCCCATGTACAGCTCCTGCTTCTCTCTGTCCACCAGTTCGAACGGGTGACGCTCCCAGTGATAGACCTCATTGCTTTCCTTCGTAATATAGACGTTGAGAATATCGTAAATATTCAGTAGATCGTGATCGAGTTTAAACTGCTTTCGTATATGCGCGACTTCTTTTTTATTCATGATTCGTTAGACAACTCCTCAAGTAAATTGGCCTTACAAGTATAAACGATATAAAAAACCTTCGCTATATAAGTTCAACTAAAGAATATTTCCACTGGTACTCCGATGACAGAACAACCTTCCGATCGCTGTTATCCCCTGATTTTTTTGATTTCTTTTTTATATGGTAAAATCCGAGGATAAAGGCGAACGCTTCGCTTCTTCAGATTATTTCTGTCCTCTCCGTTATCTTGTAAATGTTTAATTAAACTTATATAAAAGGATCTTTATCGTTAAATGTCATCTGCAGTAATAAAAAGGAAAGACGCAACAGGAATGACTCCCGTGCGTCTTTTTTCGTTGTTTAACGTCTCTTAAATAATTAACTACTGCTCGGCAATATATCCGTATTCAACAGGGGTGCTCTGCTGGAAGAAACTTTCCTTGTTTCCCGCAAAAACAGTAATCCCATGAACAAGGACACTCCGCCAATAATAATCAACAATGCCCCCAACTCCTGACTGTAGGCTGTCAGCGCCCCGTCCCGAAACGCCATTCCACGAATCAGACGGTTAAGCCAGTTCATCGGTAATGCCCATGCGAACATTTGGAACGGTTCTGGAAACGCCAGTGGCGTTAATTGAATTCCCGTAGCCAGAAAGGAGGGATACAATACAAAGCTGGTTCGTAGGCTGACTTTGGACATGTCTTTGGCAGTGTATCCAATCAGCATACCCATGAGTGACAAGGCAAAAGCATAAACAACCAGCGGAATGATGAAAAGATACGGCTCTGCTTCAAACCGCATTCCCCCCACCTGCTTTAACAATCCATAGGATAGAAGCAGCGAAAGTGAACTCAACACAGCGTAAGGTACGCACCGAATCCATAGCTGGAAAGGTGACCTTCCGTTTGCAAACAGTTTCCCATCCTGACGAAGCCGATGTGCAATTGAGCCCGCCGCACTTGTTGTAATCATCAATACTACGATATTCACAAATCCAAGCACCATAAAACCGACATAACTGGAGGTTGGATTAAACAGCATCCGCTGCTGAAGGGATAACGGTGACACGATTCCTTTAACTGTCTCGGCATCCATCCCTTTTTGGATCAGACGTGTCATGGAAAGGGTCATATTCTCTGTCTGGATGATCTCCTGAATCGCAATGCGAATACCGGTTAACCCCGAGGGCATCGTGTTATCCATCAAGATACCGATATTCGTCGATTTCCCTTGTTGTTGACGCAATCCCAACTGATCGGGAAGCATAATGACCGCTACAGCCTGCTCGTTGGCAAGCAATGTTTTAGGACTCATTCGGCTCGTATATACGCTTTTGACGCTCATGTATTGTGACGCATTTATTTTGGAGATCAATTGCCGTGAATATTCGCTATGATCCTCATCAATGACCACAACTGGTGATTTATTAAGTTGATTCTGCGAGAACATTAATCCGAAAAATAAGGCTGCAATCATTGGCCCAATAAAAATTAGCCGTATATACTTACTGTCCGCGACGTACTTCCATTCGTCAATCAGTGATTTCATCAAGTTTCACCTCTGCCGTCATCCCCGGAAGCAAATCGGTATTTGAATCCATCGAAATTCGGACCAGAAACATACTTAAATCCGCTTGCCCTTTTTCACGAGACATCCGCAAGTTCGCAAACTGAGGAGCAGTTGAGATGGAAGTAACGCTCCCCTTCACCTGCGTTGGCTGATCCAAATACGGGAAATGAACATCAATGCTTTGATTCACTTCAAGCTGTTGAATTTCACTTTCCTGTATGTAAAGGTCGGTGTAATACGTATTCTTTTGTACAACTGCCAGCGGGACTCCTGCTTGAACTTGATCTCCCTGCTTTACAGCAACTCGGTCAACCAACCCGTCATACGGTGCGAGTACATCCACATCTCCCTCCCCGGCTGATTTCACTTTGAAAAGTACTTCTCCATCTTTCACGGAGTCACCTGCAGACGCACCAACCTCTGCAATTGCTCCGGGGCTATTCTGATAAATTAAAGTCGTTTGCTCTGCCTCAAGTATGCCTTGTTTCCGGCTCTCGGCCTGACTTACAGCATCCTTCCCTTTAACAGCCAAAAGTGAACCTCCAATAATAAACACCATCGCAATTCCGATATACAAACTCGCTTTTATCTTCATTCTTGTATCTCTCCCATTCTCAATCCTCGTGTATGGCTAAATTTGCTGACTATTTTGCTTTTTCATTTTGGTGACCGCGTTCTCGGCTGCCTCCATGATCACTTCTCCCAAAGTCGGATGAGGATGAATCGTCATGGCCAGATCTTCCACGGTTGCCCCCATCTCAATGGCGAGTGCGAGCTCCGATATCAGTGTAGATGCCTCCACGCCAACGATTTGTGCGCCAATGACAATTCCTGTTGTCGGGTCAGCCACTATTTTCACAAAACCTTCGGTTTCCCTTAACGCCAACGCTCTTCCATTGATTCCGAAAGAAGATTTCCCAATATCCACCGGAATGGCCTGTGCTTTTGCTTCCGTCTCATTTACCCCAACACTGGATATCTCCGGATCAGAAAAGACAACAAGCGGAATCACCTTGTAATCCACTTTGGAGGTAAGACCCGCAATGGCTTCTGCGGCTACTTTGGCTTCATAGGATGCCTTGTGGGCAAGTGCCGGACCGGCTGTAATATCTCCAATGGCATAAATGTGCGGGATAACCGTTCTGCACTGTTCATCCGTCTCAACCAGTCCTTTGTTCGTTACGGGCACACCTATGCGTTCCAGTCCTAACTGGCCGTCTGTATTGGGTTTCCTGCCGATCGTAACCAATACATATTCTGCCGTAACTTGTTGTTGCTCCTGGTTTTTCGAATAATGCAGTGTAACGGAATTTGCATTCTGCTCCACCTTTTCAGCAATCGCTCCGGTTACGATCTGGATGCCATCCGCCTTCAATTGTTTGACTACAGGGGCTGCAAGTTCCGCCTCGAATCCGGGCAATACTTGTGCGCCACCCTCAAGAATCGTTACCTTTGTTCCGAATTTGGCATACATCTGTCCAAGCTCCACCCCAATATAACCTCCGCCGATCACAATCAGACTACTCGGAACCTCCTGTAGAGATAATGCTTCAGTGGAAGATAAGATACGACCTTCAACTGGAAATGCTGGCAGCTCAATCGGACGAGACCCCGTTGCCAGTATGAGATTTTCAAAAGAAATGCTATGCTCCTGTCCAGCTTGCCGGATCAGCGCTGTGTGCTCATCCACCAGACTGGCTTCTCCTTCAAGAATGGTCACACCCGCAGTTTTTAACAAATAGTGCACACCACCTGCCTGTTTGTTCACAACCCCCTGTTTAAAATGCTGAGCAGTCTTAAATGTCGCTGCCGCGTCAGCTTGATTGAACTGTCTAAGCCAATCATAGCGATGCGATTCCGCAATTAAGGCTTTGGATGGTATGCAACCCACATGTGTACAGACCCCGCCAAGCTGTTTACGTTCAACAATCGCCGTCTTCATCCCCAACTGCGAAGAACGAAGCGCCGCCACATATCCCCCTGAACCTGATCCAATAACTAACGTATCCACAGATTCAAGCTTGCTCATATTCCGATCCCTCCCGATTTGAAGTCATTTTAAAATATGATGACCGTAATATATTATAACCATCATATTTTAAGGCCGTCAACAACCGTATTTGGTCCTTTTGTAAATTAACTGATATTCATTCGCCAAATTGACAGGCTTTATTATGATGACTATAATATTTTGAAAGTATAGAAATTGAACTATAAATTCACATGAGAACGGAGAGGACAGAAATAACCTGAGGAAGCGAAGCGCTCGCCTTTATAACCGGATTTTCCCTTTTGGAAAAGGGAATCAAAAAAATCTGGGGATAACAGCGATCAGAAGGTTGTTCTGTCATCGAAGTGGAAGGTGTAAATATTCTTTAGTTCAATTTCTATAGAATGATGAAACTATGGAGTGAATGATCATGCCCTATCCCAAAGGACATAAAATAAAAGTACGAGGTAAGATTGTTGAGAGTGCGGCTCGAGCTTTTCGCACCAATGGTATCCAGGAGGTGAGTGTCCCGTTTATTATGAAGGGAGCTGGATTAACTCACGGAGGGTTCTATTCACACTTTGACAACAAGGAACAATTGGTTGCCGAAGCCTGTGAATATGCCATTAGTGATACCATTGCGCTTTTACAGAACGTGGCTGATCAGGAAGAGCAGAATCCCAAAATTAATAAAGTAATCGATTATTATTTGAGTCCGTATCACCGCGACCAAACGGAAATGAGCTGTATTTTCCCCGCCCTTTCCAGCGAAATATCCCGTTCGTCCGAAGAGGTTCGGCAGGTATTTACCCATGAATTGGAGCGGATGATCGCTTTTATCTCCAATCTGGCTGAGATTGATGTGTCCAGAGGTCGTGCACTGTTCAGTACAATGGTTGGCTCGCTTGTACTTGCACGCTCTGTTAGTGATCCTGAGCTTAGCGACAGCTTTCTCTCGGCGGGCAGGCAGCAAGCCAAAGAAATGGTTAAAAGGAACGATCTGTAGCCTTGATGTTGCTATATCAAGCTGAAAACACAAGTAGACCGCCCACCCTTGCAAAGGTCGCGGTCTACTTGATCGTGTATCCTCTTGTTAAGCCCACCGCCCTTAAAAGCGGCTATTGCGTCAGAGAGTCGTGTTACCGCACGGCTCTCTTTGCATTATAAGCTGTTTCTGTCCTATAACATAGAGCTTGTGGATTTCAATCCCACGATAACCATATAATCCGTATGTTAAAACTGACGATACGGCAAAAATTTCAGCATCTTACATATTTACGCTTGAAGCCTGTCCGCCCTTTTTCCACTGCCTTTTGGATATTCTCAGAGGCATTCAGCAGCTTGCTCTTGGGCATGTCCTTGTTCACTTCGACAGGGCCAACGGCCTTGGCTGTCTCCACCGCCAGATCGTGCAACGGTTGATAGGATGTTGCGACGGTATACAGGAAGTTGTTCATCGAATATTTCGTTCGTTCCGGAGATTCGTGAATCGTCTTTTTGACCTGTTCCAGCATCTCCATCAGTTTATTCTCCGAAAATTCAGCATCCTTTCGACTGCCGAGCAACCAACAGTAACAGCTCCATCCTGCTGACATTTTCAATTCATCTCCGCTGGCGATCCACTTATCCGAAACTTCTTGAGCAATATCCGTCTCCGCCAGCGTAACGGCAACGATGAAGTCAGAGATCATGTAAAAATACGCAGCGTCAATCCAACGATCAAAATCGGCTTCCGTCATCGCTTGAGGATCAGCTATCACACCCGCAAAGTACATCGCATCATAATTCCCCGTCTCATATAGTTGCTCCGCCAAAGGTTGATCCTTTTTGATCCGCTTTGCCATTGGTTTCATCGCCCCGGTTGCCACGCCAAATAATGGTTCATGCGCACCGTTGGAAATATAGATTTTTTTCGTTCGTTCTTTGCCCAACGCCTCTAACTCTTGCATCACTTCATCTAGATTCATTTGGCAACACTCCAATCCTATAAATTTTATATCTGATCATATCAAACAGACACTTATGTTTAACGAATAACCGATGAAATATCACACATTATCCTATTCGAGCATTATTACCGATCATAACATCTATATCATCGTTTCGCACAGATCCCTGAAAAGATAGATATACCTTCTTCGCGGACAGACATTTTTCCTTTTTAAGATTCTACCGGCAACTTCTGAATACCTGCCCAGAGTCTGATTGGAAGAGATCATTCCCCAGCATAGCAGAGCAACATATGTCCATGTCCAAGCAACGTTAAGCTATGGCAGGAAACGTCGCTCATCGTTTATGTTCAGTTTAGTATGGTTAACAAAACCGAGATGAGGAAGGATGCGTGAGCATGAGCAGCAATCAAGTGTTAGGCTTTGCCCCTGCCCTGGGCTGGAATTCGTGGAATACCTTTACGTGGGATATAAACGAACAATTAATTCGGGATGTCGCTGATGTGTTTGTATCGGAAGGTTATCTGGCCGCTGGTTACGAGTATATTGTCATTGATGATTGTTGGAGCCTGAAGGAACGTGATGCAAACGGCAATCTGGTGGCTGACCCGGAGAAATTCCCGAGTGGAATGAGAGCGCTTTCTGACTATATCCATAGCAAAGGACTAAAGTTCGGCATGTATTCATGCGTAGGTACACATACATGTGCCGGATATCCAGGCAGCTTTGAGCATGAATTCCAGGATGCTGCCCTTTTTGCCGAATGGGGCGTTGACTATTTGAAGTATGATTACTGCTTCAAGCCGCGTCATATTTCAGGAGAGCTGCTGTACAAACGCATGAGCCTTGCGCTCAAAAACTGCGGACGCGATATCCTGTTCTCCGCCTGCAACTGGGGAGCCGACGATGTATACGATTGGATTCGGGAATCGGGCGCTCATATGTACCGCTCCACCGGCGATATCCGTGACAATTGGGATTCAGTGAAGGAACTTGCCCTGTCTCAACTGGGTAAACAAAGCTACACTGGCTCCTTCTGCCATAATGACATGGATATGCTGATTGTTGGGATGTACGGTGGAAGCAACAATGATTATATTGGCAGCATCGGCGGATGCAACGACATCGAATATAAAACCCATTTCTCACTCTGGTCCATCATGGGTTCCCCATTAATGATCGGATGTGACGTGCGCAAGGCCAACCAGATCACAAAGGATATTCTCCTGAATCCTGACCTGATCGCTATCAATCAGGATGTAGAAGCACGCGGAGCTTACCGCATTAAACCAGAACCGCAATGGTTTCATACAGACGATGTATTTATGCTAGTGAAGGTACTCACAGATGGTGATCTAGCTATTGGTTTCTTCAACCTGAGCGACAGCCAGCGGGAATTGTCTTTGCAATTTTGGGATATGGGTCTGCCTTACGCTGCCGGTTATGCCCTGTCCCTGTATGACTGCTGGGAACACAAAGAGCTTGGCGTATTCCGTGAACGCTTCGCTCCCGTTGTCGCAGCACATGATTGTTTAGTTGTGCGTGCCAAACTGGTGAAATAGATGGCTCAACATCGCCTGTGCACCTCCTGTCAGGTTCCGCTCTCTTCAGACGATGTGGGCATCTATCTCAAATTGATCTCACGCTCTGCCCAGCAATTTCTGTGCATCGATTGTATAGGAGTGAAGCTGAACTGTGGACGCGAGCCTATTGAGAAGCTGATCCGTTATTTCCGCGAGTCCGGGAACTGTGCCCTGTTCCGTTAACGTTATGCCTTGGTCCGGTGCACCATCATGTACGCTGTTGGCGTGTGTGAAGTTGCTTTCTTGAATACTTTGGAAAAATATAACGGATCATTGTAGCCGACAGAATAAGCTACCGATTGAATCGGCAGGCCCGACGTCTTCAGCAGTTCACAGGCGCGATCGATTCGGCAGGAGGTAATATACTCCATAACAGATTTGCCGGTTGCTCCCTTAAACAGCCGAAACAAATAGCTGCGCTCCAGATTAACTGCCTTTACAATCTCCGTGACGGTCAATGTCGGCTTCCAGTAGTTCTGCTCGATGTACTTTCTCGCCAGCCAGACATAATCCTTGGCGTCCACCTGCGGCTCCTTCGGATAATATTCCATATAGTAAGAGAGCAGCAGACGCAAACGTGCATCCGCCCGCAGCAATTCATAGGATGATGCACCTGCGTTCCAGGCAAGGTGGAAATAAGGCTGCAGTGTCTCCGGTGAGATCGACACCACGGGTTGTACCTCTGAAAGCTGCGTCAGACCCAGCAACCGCCTGGCATCTTCACCGCTAAACTCCACCCAGACGTACTCCCATGGATCTTGCGGGTCCGGATAATAATAAATCTCCTTTTGCGGAAATATGATAAAGCTTTCCCCCGTAACGAGCCGAAAAACGCGGCCACCCGTCACCAGTGTCCCTTGGCCGCGGATAATATAGTGCAGCGCATAAACGTCACGCACGCCTGGCCCCCATTGGTGAGCGTTGGCCGGCTTGTGACCACCGCTGATAAAATACAAATTACTGGCTCTACTGCTCTCATGCCAAATCGGATTCAACCTTGATTCCCCCTTTCTAATGCCATGTTGATCAGATGTTCGGTAACGCTTACACGCTAAATCCAGAGAGGAGAATGTTGTGATGCTTAGAATGGTTACGGTAGAAAATGGTCAAGTTCAGGGGTTGCCTGCAGCAGATCCGCGGATTACCAGCTTTAAGGGGATTCCTTTTGCTGCACCTCCTGTAGGTGAGAACCGCTGGCGTGCTCCGCAGCCGCAGTCGAACTGGCAAGGTGTACTGCAAGCTTTTGATTTTGCCCCCATCTCCATGCAAGCTCCAACAGTCATTGATGATAACAATATCTACACCCGCGAATGGGCCGTTGATCCCGACCTGCCCATGGACGAGGATTGTCTGTATCTGAATGTCTGGACACCCGCCAAGCACACTGACGAGAAGCTGCCTGTCTTTGTCTGGTATTTTGGCGGTGGCCTGCAAGTCGGCCATACGGCCGAA
The DNA here is from genome assembly GCF_050990605.1 of Paenibacillus amylolyticus. Classification (GTDB taxonomy): domain Bacteria; phylum Bacillota; class Bacilli; order Paenibacillales; family Paenibacillaceae; genus Paenibacillus; species Paenibacillus amylolyticus_H. The sequence goes on along the minus strand of NZ_CP158832.1, from coordinate 756,420 downwards.
ATGGAGTTTGATGGCGAGCGAATCGCTCGTAGAGGTATCATCGTTGTGACGATTAATTATCGGCTGAATGCCTTCGGCTTCCTGTGCCATCCTGAGATTAGTGCCGAATCCCCCCATGCACCCGCCAACTTCGGTCATCTTGATCAGCAAGCAGGCACCCAGTGGGTCAAACGCAACATTGCCGCCTTTGGCGGTGACCCAGACCAGATCACCATCGGCGGACAGTCTGCAGGCGGAGGAAGTGTACTCAGCCACATTACCTCTACGCAAAATAAAGGCATGTTCCAGCGAGCCGTCATCATGAGCGGTATGGCTACCGAGTTGTACCCGAAGGTCCGCGTACCTTCTGTCCGTTCCACTCTGCGAGATGCAGAGCAGGCAGGGGTTGAATTTTTTGACTTCCTGGGCGTATCTTCCCTGGCTGAAGCGAGACAACTGGATGCTGAATATCTCCGTGACAAAACACTCGAATACAAAAGCTTCTGGGGAACCGTCATCGACGAGCAATTCTGCACAAGCGATCCATTTACTTGTTTTGTTCAGCAGGAGCGCGAGCCAATCCCCGTAATGCTGGGGCATACGTCTTCCGAATTTTGGACCCGTCCCTCCGCAGCCAATCTGGAAGAACTGAAGCAGATGGCTGTGGAGCTGTTTGGCGAGGATGCTCCTGCCTTTTTGCAGCTATGTGAGGCTGATACCGGCCAAATCGAGCATGCTCTGCAACTAGCATCGGTCCGCATGATCCAACATGCCATACTGCTCGCCATCCGCGCGAACAGCGGCCATCCGTCTGAAACGCCTCTCTACTATTATAACTTCGACGCCGAGATTCCGGGATGGGACCAGCCGGGCACTTTTCACTCCGTCGACCTGTGGTTCTACTTCGAAACACTCGCTAAATGCTGGCGGCCTTTCACAGGCAAACATTATGATCTGGCCCGCCAGATGTGCAATTATTTATCTAATTTTATTGCTACAGGTGACCCAAACGGCTCGGACTCCACCGGAAAGCTGATGCCTCATTGGACTCCTTGTACTACGGAACAACCGTATCTCATGGAATTTGGCGATCAGGCTCAATTACAGAAGGCTGAACCCGGACCGATGCTCGCGTTTCTGATTGAACAATATTTCAAGAAACAGAGTGCACCTGTTGTTTAAAACATGAGGTTTGCCCTCTCACGATATATGTAAGAGCCATGCTGATGCATGGCTCTTTGGTATAGTGTGAATGGTAGATCGATGTTCATTCGCCTATGCCGATTTAGCAAGCTTCTCCACTACATGGAAGACAATCAGCATCATTCAAGAGATTCGTTATATATGAGTCATTGTTGGTTTGTTGAAGATGACAGGTAGCTTAATCTGTAGTGAGAAGATATCTTCTTCCTGTGACACCGTCAACGTCCCGTTATGCTGCTGAATCATTTTCTGACAACTAACGAGCCCAATTTCGTTGCTATCTTTCTTTTTGCCAACATGTTTAATCTTATTCTCCACCCCAAGAATGACCCATTGTTGCTTTACAGAAATCTGGATATGAACGGGATGCACTGGATCGGCGTATTTTCGAATATTTGAAAATATGTTATCCATTACGCGACGCATGGCGACCAGATTAATTTCCAGCAAAAACTCCTCATGATGTGCATCTGTTTGAACCTGCACATCTATATCGTCCAAAACCCCTAATTGCTCATCTATGAGTTGATCGATAAGCGCTCTGCCCTCATACATTTCAAATTCTACTTCCTCTTCTTCAGCAGCAGAGGATACCGTAAAATATTCGAACAGTTTGTCCGACAGCACTTTGATCTGATAAGCCTTCTCCCGGCTATTATGAATATACTGCAACAGATCCTCATGTGTCTTATATTTGTTGAGCTCTATGATATCCATATATCCTAATAGAATCGTGAGTGGTGTTCGCAAATCATGGGAAATCGCCGTGATCAATTCACGGTTGGCCATCCTGACCCTCTCCTCGCTGTCCAACCGCTCCACAAATGATTTCCTCATCTCATCAATACTCTGGGCCAGAGATGACAGTTCATCCTTTCCGGATATCGTAATCGAATAATCCAAATTTCCACCTTCGAGTATTTTGATCTCTTGTTCAAGCACGCCAATATAAGATGTCTTCTTATTAATCATCAGCAGAAAGGAAACAAGGAATACAATGGCCGCTATGAAAACACCAATAATCAGAATGAGGTTGTAATATTGATACTCATAAAAGCTAACCAAGTATATCTGGGCATCCTGATCTGCAAAACGGATGGTGGTGATGGGTATTTTCGATGGCACGAATTGAGTTAACAGCTCTTCATTAATGGCCGGATCAACTTCCGTGTTGGAGGAAAATATCAATTTGTCTTTTGCAAAAATATACAGATTTAAGTAGCGCTCATGTCTTATCCAAGCAGACAATTGCTCATGATCACGGGTTGACACGTTCTGGTTATCCACAAATGCTTCAAATCGATCCAGCGCATCTTGCTGCCTGTTCTCTACAAAAGTGGATTTGCTTAAATAACTATCCAATACCGTCTCGCCAACAACTTGTAAAATAACGAGTGAACTTATGGAAATGACCAAAGAAATGACAACCGCCAGAACCAGTTTAATCTTCAGCTTTTTTCCGATTAATAATCTATTCAATTTTGTACCCCTTCCCCCAAACGGTCTTCACATATTTAGGGTTCTGCGGGTCATCCTCCAGTTTGCCTCTCAAGTTACGAATATGAACCATGACCGTGTTATTACACGTATAAAAGTAGGATTGCCCCCAAACACTCTCATATATATTTTCTGCCGAGAATACCTTTCGTCGCTTCTTAGCGAGCAGCAGCAAAATCTGATATTCAATCTCAGTCAGAGCAATTTCCTTCTCCCCAACAAACACGGCTTTTGAATCCTGATGGACGGTAAGATCGTTAACAATAATCCGGTCCTTTTCTTCGGTCTTCTCCTTGCCCCGATATACATAATACCTCCGCAGTAAAGCCTTCACCCGCGAAACGAGTTCTGTATAGGAAAAGGGTTTGGACAAAAAGTCATCACTGCCTGAGGAAAAGGCCAATTGTTTGTCAGAATCCTGCGTTTTCGCTGTGAGAAACAGGATCGGTGCGCTTGTTTTTTCACGAATTTCCAGACACGCCTTCAGCCCCGATTTATTGGGCATCATCATATCCAAAATAATGAGATCCGTCTCTTCGTTCACTTGATCAATCGCATCTTGACCATCTATCGCTTCAATCACTTCATAATTCTCGCTCTCTAACAAAATCCTTACAATTTCACGAATTTCACTGTTATCATCAGCAATTAGAATTTTCTTGCTCATCTGATCCCTCCGTCTAATTTCAGTATAATATGCGCTATTAGCGACTACCAGCAAATACAATTGACTTAAGAATTCTTCAGAAGTTATGTAGGTATCTCTTAATAATTTCGTCTTATACTGTAAATATGTAGAAGTTATTACACAAAGGGGTCGTCAGGAATGCCACAAACTTCAAAAAGAGTAATGATTAACATATTGTTGGGTCTGTTCATCATGTTGTCCATTGGTCTACTGGTGTATTATTCTCCTGCTATTATTAAAATCATGTCTTCCATGGACAATTTCAGAGCGTATATTCATTCAACAGGCCATTGGGGTCCGGTCATGTTTATTTTATTCCAGATTCTTCAGATCGTGGTTGCACCTATTCCAGGAGAAGTGGTACAGATTGCAGGCGGTTATATCTATGGGGTTACCATTGGGTCCTTGTATACTACAATAGGCTTGATTATAGGCTCAGCGATCGCCTTTTATTTCACCCGTTACATCGGTCGCGCCTATATTTCACGGCTAATGCAAAAGAAAAATAATAAGTGGATGTCGTTAATTCATGATGAGAAGAAGTTCTCCGCTTTTTTATTTATCTTTTTTGTGATTCCTGGCTTGCCCAAAGACATGCTTGTATTTCTCGCCGCTCTTACATCAATTAGTTCGTTTAGATTCTTCACGATCCTTATCGTCGGTCGTCTGCCGTGGATCATCGCATCTGCCGTTGTAGGGTCCACAATTCATATGCAACAATACACGATCGCCATTATTATTTCTGTTATTGCTGTGATCGGGTTCGTACTCGGCTATATCTATAGGGAGAAATTGGTGGGATTGTTCGCCCTGTCAGATAGAACCAAAGCCAAAGTCAAGCCTAAACCCAGTTATAGTACGAATAGGGAATCTCGTAAAATAAAAAGAGATACAACCTGAACAAAGCCCATCTATTGATATGAAAACCGGAGGTATATCATCTTATGCAAATACTTGAAACCAATCGATTAATCCTGCGAAATTTCACCGTAACGGACGCAGCCGGACTGTTGGAATACACAGCAAATCCCAGAGTGAATTGTTTTATGGATCAACGAATTTCCACATTGGAAGATGCGGCGGCAGAGGCCGCAAAAAGAAGCAGTGACGATTCCCACATCGCGGTCTGCCTGAAAGACAGTAACGAGTTGATCGGTGAGCTGTTTGGTATGAGAGAAGATCGGGATTCCGATACGGATAAAGATTCGAATTCAGATACGTATAGTATTGGTTGGAATTTTAATGGCAGATTTGAAGGGAAAGGGTACGCCAGTGAGAGCGCCAGTGCTTTCATCGAAAATCTCTTTATGGAACAGGGAATAAGAAGATTGTACGCTTATGTCGAGGATGATAACTTCCGTTCCCAGAAACTGTGTGAGAAGCTGGGCATGCGTCGGGAAGGTCTTTTTTTGGAGTTCATTTCATTTGTCAAAAATGAGGATGGCACCCCGAAATACGAGAATACGTATCAATATGCTTTGTTGAAAAAGGAATGGCTGGCACAACGTGAATCGCAGAAATAAAGAACGAAATGCCTTATCAATAGTTTAAAAAGTTATAGACATGAGAACGTACCATACGTACGTTCCACAACAAATACGGCGGCTTCTCCCTGGATAGATTCCAGAGGAAAAGTCGCCGTTTCATTATCGCACAGAACACTATTGATCGGGCTTGAATCCTAGACGGTACTGCCCCAATATTGCTTTGCAATCTTCTGCCCTTGATCAATCTTCGCCCATTGCTGAGCTTCGCTTAATTCGTTACCGCCATCACAGGATGCAAAGCCGCATTGGTGAGACAGCAGCAGCCGATCCTTATCGATAATTTTGGATGCTTCGTCCAGCAAACGAACAACACGTGCTTCATCATCGAGTGTACTTGTTTTGGATGAAAGCAAACCTAATACCACTTCTGTTTCAGGTCTGTCCTTGAACACTTCCAACGCTTCAAGTGAACCCGCACGATCATCATCCCACTCCAGGAAGAAACGGTCATACTTCAATTGCTTCAGGAACAGATTAGCGATTTTCACATATGATCCACCGCCCATGTTGCGGGAATCATAGTTGCCGCGGCAGTTATGTGTCCACATTTTCAAGCCAAGGCTATGACCGAAGTCAATCACGGTATTGTTAATATCAATGAATTCAGTAGCCAGACCCTGTACTTCCTCTTGATTGATATGCTCCCCTGTAAACGGAGAGTTCGGGTTGTCGTCTGCAAACAGTTCCCACAAGCAATCATCGAATTGCAGGATTTTACCGCCTATAGCAGCGAATTCTTCGACGAATTCCTTATACGCGATCACAAGACCCTCTTTGAGCTCCTGTTTGTTCTGATAAACGGAATCCGCACCGCCAATGTTATCCGACCAGGAAAGCTCACCGAAAATATGGGAAGGCGATGGCACGCAAAGTTTCGTTTGTTGCTCGCCAGCCGTGTCTTGCAGTTGTTGGAACAACTGAATGAAATGATGATTTTTTCCGCTCAATTTGTCCGTGATGCGCAGTCCAATATCTTTGCGTGTTTCATATTTCGAAGTTCCGTCCATATCTCTGAAAAAATAACCATGATCCGCGATATAACGTTTCACTCCGCCAAATCCCCATACAAAGTCCAGATGCCACATCGATTTGGAGAATTCGCCATCGGTAACCACGGACAAGTTATGTTCGATTTCCTTGGCGACAACTTGTTTGATAGCCTCCGTCTCGCACTTCTCATATCCTTCGTAATTTTCATAGAACGGATATTGGATATCATCATTATGTTCAATTTGTGTTTTATATTTCAGCAGCTCATCCGGCCGCAATAAACTTCCTACGATCTGGAACTTGTCAGTCATGTAAATTACCCCCTCGTTGTATACCATGATCATATCACGCCGAGAGCAGTTAGAAGGGATACTTAAAAACCATAACTGGCTATAGTTAAAAGCTATATCAAAAGCTATTCCATTTCACAACGTACTACGCCGTATTTCATAGAAATACTGAACGGCTGAATGCTTTAATTGGATCTGCTCGGACATGTTCAGAATTCGCTTTTTGCCAACTCGTCTGTCCATTAAAGCCAGAATATTAAACAAGATATCCTTGCTCTCCAGATTATCCTCTATAGAAGTAGATAAATATGTGGTAGCTGCAACGGTAAAATTCGATTTACTGAGTGCGGTCTGTGCCGCTAAAAGCTCTTTGGCATGTACAGAGATTTTTCTACTTCTCGCCATAACTTGAAGACGATCCTCGGGAATATTACCTTTGAACTCTAGGCGGATAACTTCAATCTCTTCATCGCTCACAGGAATCACGATATTCGGATCGTTCTTGATCTCCTGCTCCGTCTGATACCACCGAACAGGGGTGGTCGTATCAATCATATTCAGTATGTTCTTTTTATCTACGGTAATGTAACAATTTCCTGATTTATCAGGTGAATAGCGATAGCTGGTAGCACGGTACTCCACTCGTCCAACCAACGCAGGACTAAGAAAACTCTCCAGTTGTTGCTTCAATTTGCTCCAGGACATAGATCCTCCTATTATCAAAAGCCTACCGCATACATTGCGGCGATCATTTTAACTGTTTCAATCAATCTCCAAAATCAACATTCACCTAAAGTATATCACAGCCAAGCAAAGCGAAGTCTCATAACGATTGTGATGCAGGGCCAATTACTTGTGCCTCAAATCAGAAGTTTAAAATCCAGTTATTGGTTTTAAAAACGTCTATGTGATAAACTTGCAGAAAATTATCTGCTTACTATTAAATCGTCATAGCCTACGATTGGAACATACGTTGTTATTCACAAAGGAGAGGAAGAGTGTAATGGCTACGAAGGAAGCAACCTTACCTGCTCATATGGAAAAACTCGTTAAAGATAATGATATCGCAACCGTAAAAGAGGTTTTCGAGCAATGCGAATGGGATGCCCGTGGGGGCTACAGCAAAGGTACGACCCTCAGCTTTCGTCAAATATCGGATGAATTGGTTCGCTGGCTGGTAGCGCAAGGGGCAGACATTAATGCACGTGACAAATATCAACGTACGCCTTTACATGCCCATGCCTCACACTGGTCAGGAAATGTACCCCTGTTCCTTGAATTAGGTGCGGATGTGGACGCTGTGGATTACCAAAATGAAACACCGTTACATGCAGCGGTCAATGGGTATAGAAGCAAAGTGGTTCAAGAGTTGGTAAACCAAGGCGCTACTATTAACGTAGAAAATAAACAGGGTAATACGCCATTAGCTAAGGGGTTAGTCAATTGTAGGAATAGCGATATAGTTAATCTGGCAGAGATTTCCGCAATTCTTCTGGATGCCGGAGCATCGGTCACCCCGGATATGAAAGAATCGGTGAAGCGGATCGGTAAGGATTTTGAATTCGTCCGTGAGAAGTTCAATAAGGACAAGGTCGATGAAGTTTCAGATGCGCTGATCAAACTGTACCCGTTATTTGATGTCGAGCCGGTAGTGAGTCGGATCATGCACGATGGGACTACCCCCATTCAGGTAAAGGCAACCACTTGGACCAAACAGCACCAAGAGCTGTGGGAATATCTCATTCCGGCTCAGGGCCACGCTCAAACGGTGCAGGGAGAGGTCATCCGCATCACAGGACGTGTGTCCCATGAAGTATTGGATAATGGCGGTGGAAACTGGGATGCGGAGTATCGCCAGATGCTGGATGCACTGATTCGTCACCTGGGCACTGGTGCGCCACTAGCTCCGGCACTGCTCCAAGAGGCAGCAGACTTGGTCAGCAGGCTTCGCAATGGATACGATTTTGATGCGCCCGCCAGATTATCGGAGTTGGCGGTGTTATGGGTGCTTGCCAATCCTCAACCGGTCGCGATGGAGAAGCCAGAGTATACGCGTTAAACAGCAAAGCAAAAAAAGAAGCGGAAGAGTTACCGCTTCTTTTTTGCTATTAAATCTACCTGAATCATACTCCGTATCCATGATTACAACGATTCATTTTCTTCGTCTTACTCTACTCCGCCTGTTCATTACTTTCAAACTCATCGAGCAATTCGCGTACTTTAGAAGTCGTTTTAGCGTTCATCAAGCTGTTTCTCAGCTCACTAGCACCGCGGAAGCCGCGAACATAGATTTTGAAAAAACGGGCCAGCGGGCTGAACGAACGCGGTTCAAGCTCGGAATATTGATCATGGAGATCCAGATGCAGCCGTAGCAGATCAAGCAATTCCTTACTGCTGTGTTCCTTCGGCTCCTTCTCAAAAGCAAACGGATTCTGGAAAATACCGCGTCCAATCATAATACCATCCACGCCATATTGCTCCACGAGTCTCAGGCCTGTTTCACGGTCAGGAATATCCCCATTAATGGTCAGCAGAGTATTAGGCGCTATCTCGTCACGAAGTTTTTTAATCTCAGGAATCAATTCCCAGTGAGCGTCTACTTTGCTCATTTCTTCTCTCGTTCGTAAGTGAATGGACAGATTCACGATGTCCTGTTGCAAAATATGGGTTAACCAGTCGCGCCATTCATCGACCTCCGTAAATCCGAGACGCGTTTTCACACTGACCGGCAGCCCCCCGGCTTTCGCCGCCTGAATAATCTCCGCCGCAAGGGCTGGTCGGCAGATCAAGCCGCTTCCTTTTCCATTCTCCGCAACATTCGCTACAGGACAGCCCATATTAATATCGATACCTTTAAAGCCTTCTTTCGCCATACCGATACTCATCTCACGAAAGAATTCCGGTTTATCTCCCCAGATATGAGCCACAATCGGCTGTTCATCCGCTGTAAACGTCAATCGTCCACGCACACTATGGTGCCCCTCCGGGTGACAATAACTCTCTGTGTTCGCAAACTCCGTAAAAAACACATCCGGTCTGCCCGCCTCACTAACGACATGCCGAAACACAACATCCGTCACATCTTCCATCGGTGCCAGTATAAAAAATGGGCGTGGTAACTCACGCCAAAAGTTTTCCTTTGTCATCTCAAAAGCTCCTCTATACATTCCAGGACAGTTTTTGTCCTCATTAATAGTTAAAATAGTAAAACTCGTAACTCATGAATCTGCTTTCCTATCGACTACATTAGCATTAACAGTTTTCGTTGCAATTCACATTATCGTGTCATTGCTTCTTCACTTATACCATGCAAATGTAACTTTGTTCAAACATCAGTATCTGTTATTGCTTACATTTAATCTTCAGATTATTGAAAGTTCGATGATTTTCGAATAACTCTTTCCCAATTTTATCACGTCTTCATATGACTTTCAGCCCGATTGCTCTTGCCGAACTGGAAAAGCTCCTCTAAAATGAAGCTCGACAGGCTTTTAACCTGCAAATCGAGATTTTAAGGAGGCCTGAATTATATATGGAAATTTCACTGGATATGATTAAAGACAAAGTCGAATGCTTACAGGCTTATGACTTTCATGAACTGGCGCGAGCGATTGAAGAACGAATTGAAATCAATAAGGCATTAATGCTACGTGTGAAGCAAGTCCAACATCAAGTAACCTTTGACCCTATTCGTACCAAAATGTTATATAGTGCAATTGTGCATTTTGCCGTAGATTGATGGAGTATAGGTAAGTCGATGGGAAGAGCAAAAACCGGATTGATCTATGCTCAATCCGGTTTTTGCTCTGTTTCGTGAATAAGTATTTTTTCAAACTGTGCATTATAAAATTGATTCACTTAACTCAATGTTTATAACATATCTTCTGCAGGGTCAACCCTGTACCAGTGCTCATCTGAATTTCGCTTACACTCTAATGCAGGAACCTTTTTTGTAACTTTGCGCTTAATACTGCCATCATTGTTGGGTCTATTTATCCATTCCACTGGTTTATTATAATATTTCATCTCCCCACCACATTCAGGACATTTATGCAAATGTATTTTCTCTAATGTCAATCTATTACCATACCCATTAATTGCAAAATTAAAAAGCAAGGGATGCCTCGTTTGAGTTTTGGCAATTCTTCTAAGACTAAGAAGTGTCACAAGTAAGATAATCAGAATTACAAATGGTATTAAGTACATTGAAAATTCAAAGCCTACTACTGGCCTCGTTGTTCCACTGAAAATATCTAAACTGTTTTTTACCATTTTAGCAATAATAGGGATCAAGCCTCCGATTGCTATGACAAAGCTAATCCACGTTAAAATAGCCATAGTAACTGGGCTTCGCCATACTGGTTCAGCCGTATATTTTGCCTCTTGTTTATAAGTGTTTGGTATATGGTTAATTATATCTCTTGCAGCAATTTGTGCCGGCCCATGAAAATTTACTTTATCCTTAAAATTGTTTTGATTATTATTTTTTTGGCTTTTCCCCATACTTACCTCACTTTGTTTTATTGGTTTAATCGTCCCACCCATGAACCACTAGCTTTCTGATATGTACGGTTAGAGAGACAAGAAATAATATACCTGCCCCTCTTTACCCGCCTCTTACATTTACATATGAATACCTAAGATTTTCAACTTTTCATTAATCTTAGCCTCAAGTTCAGCAATTTCTTTTCGATCTTGCTCTAACAGCTTATTCACTTCGGCAAGGTCAATCGTTTGTTCTTCCTCAAACGTATCTACGTAACGAGGAATATTTAAGTTATACTCATTGGCTCTGATTTCTTCAAGTGACGCCACATGAGCGTATTTATCGACATCTACACGATTTTGATAGGTTTCTATAATCTTATTAATGTTTTCATTCGTAAGTTTATTTTGATTCTTACCTTTTTCGAACTCATTGCTAGCATCTATAAATAAGATATCTTTTATTTTACGATTTTTCTTAAATACCAAGATAGTCGTAGGGATGGATACGCCGTAAAATAAGTTAGCTGGTAATCCTATGACGGCATCAAGATAGTTTTTATCGATTATATTTTGGCGAATAACGCCCTCAGCTGCTCCACGGAATAAGACACCATGCGGCAGTACAATTGCCATGGTTCCTGTATCGTTCAGATGATACAAACTGTGTAGAATAAAGGCATAATCCGCCTTCGTTCTGGGAGCAAGTTTACCATATTCCTTAAAACGCGGATCTTTAAGTTTAGTCTCACTATTTTCCCAATGAGCAGAATACGGCGGGTTCGCAACCACTGCATCAAAAGAACGCGGGTGATCAATGCCTTGTCGGTCTACTCCATCCGGCCAATCGCTTTCGAGGGTGTCGGCATTAGAAAGCGTCATATTGTTAAATGAAACACCGTGCATCATCAGGTTCATACGAGCCAAGTTGTAGGTTGTCGTATTTTTTTCCTGACCATAGAACTTGATTGCTCCCGGCCGATCCCCATCAGGCAACTCACCTTTTACCGTTAGCAGTAGTGAGCCTGATCCACATGTCGGGTCATAGACAGCGAATGTATTATCAGATGCTTGGGCACCATCGGTTACAATTTTAGCGAGCACTTTAGATACTTCATGAGGTGTGTAGAACTCTCCACCCTTTTTACCAGCGCTTGCTGCAAACTGACCAATCAAATACTCGTAGATTGCGCCAAGTATATCCTTGTTATCTTCGCCTTTGTAGCTGATCCCATCAACGAGCTTCACAATGCGGTTCAAGGATTTCGCCCGTTCATTGGTGGAAGAACCCAGACGTGAATCCCCAAGGTTAATATCGTTAAATACACCGCGAAAATCTTTCGCCGCTTCCTGATTTAATTCAGCATTTTTATTGAAGTTATCGAAAAGCGTCTGGTAATCACTTGGGATCACCATGCTATTCTCAATCTTGTGAACTAACGATTCCCATGTATCCAGCGGGGCAATTGCATAACCCAGACTTGAAGAAATATCCTCCAAATAATCCTTCAAATCCTCACCATTCGCTTGTTCCAGATAGGCTTTATTCACAGATTCACCTTCTGCAACATCAAGAATGTTATTTTCAACCAGATATTGCTCCTGATGCTCGGACAGATAACGATAGAACATAAAAGCTAAAATATAGTTTTTATATTCTGCTGCGTCCATGCTTCCCCGAAGCTCATTCGCCATCGCCCACAGTTTGGTTGTAATCGTTTGTAGATTGTTACTCATTTTTTACTTCCTCCCAGATATACAATCGCTCCATATGTATTACTCGTCATGGAGATCTTCTGTCTTATACACGTAGTACCCCTCGTAATGATAACTCGCATCGATGCCTTTCATATAAATCTCACGGTCATGAATTCGATCTGTCAGAGCTGCTTTAAGAAGCACCTTGATCTCGACATCCTTAATTGGACTTCTTTCCATCGCAAGCAGATAGTCCTCTTTATCCACCTTACTCCAATCGACAACTTGTCTGATTTCCTTTTTCAAAATATAATCGAGCCATATTCTTGCACTTCTCCCGTTACCCTCGCGAAAAGGATGAGCCACATTCATCTCAACATATTTTTCGATGATTTCTTCGTAGGTAGATTGCGGCATATTAGAAATATTATCCAATGCAGCTTCAAGGTACATCACAGGTGCGAACCGAAAACCACCCTTGGCTATGTTAACCTCACGTACTTTTCCAGCAAAATCATAAATGTCTTCAAACAGACACTTGTGAATATGGGATAATGCCTTAAATGTACCAACTTCTAATTTATCAAGCATGCCTGTCTCGAACATTTCCAGCGCTTTTTTCTTACTGAGCTTTTCTTCAACACGAGCAAGCTCCGCAGCATCAGTGATACCTAGCTTGTTTTCCATAGCCATAGCTTTAACCTCCGATCAAACAAACATTTGTTGAAGCAAGGCACTCTTTTGTTGTTGTAAATGTTCGAGCTTGCGTTGGTGCAGGGAGATTAGGGTGTCGAGATGAGTAAAAAAGATTCCGATTTTTCTTTGTTCATCATAAATAGGAAATTCAATTTGTAAATCCTTTACGATTGAGCCAGATAAATTTCCTTGTCCGCCTTGCAGATATTTATCAATGATTTTCTGCTTTTGTTTACGTAACCATTGCATAATAAATTGAGCATCATACCCTTCATCTGGCAGAATTGCTAAGATTGCTTGGTTAATTGCACCGCTTACTTTGGATATACTAACCTCTCCACTTGTTGCCCCATACAGCGCATAGAGAATAACGCCCATTTCTACAATCTTAGCTGACGAATTATTTAAACCAGTTTCGGAGATAGATAATTCAGTGCTTTCACTATTAATTTCAGCAGAACGAATGAATGGAATATCGCCGTCATAGTAATCATAGTTACCAACTGATGGCGTGCCACCAGAGTAAGACTTAGTAACTTCCCCCAACTTACGTTTTTCCCAAGCATTAGAAAATCCCGGGAAACGAATTTCAGGGACATCTTCACCATTTTTCGGGAACATTTTTTGAAGCATTCCAGCCTTCAGATTTTTAACGTTATTTAACTTACTCTGATGGCCGGAAATAAGAAGGTCGAGTTTTTCAAAAAAAATTCCAATTTGAGCTTGTTCTCTAAAAGATGGAATTGTAGCCGTTAGTGCTATCAGTTTATTAACTGCCAATCCCGGCTGTGCAGATTGACCTGAATATTGACCGAGATTCATCTTGCCTAAAAGATAGTATAGAAATCTTGTATCGTTGTTATGATTACCTTTAACGGCAATAGCATGTTCGGTAAAATAGGCTTTTCCTTGGGAGATATTCATGTTTCCGCAGAGTGCCCCCTGCCTTCCGATAAGTGCATATAATCCATTGTGATTATATGTGTTTGTGTACCCACGAAGTCCATTACCACCAAACACGGGGTAACTGCCTTTATCCTTAATCTCCTCTGATTTAATATTCTTTCCACTTTGAAATACATCACATAAATCCCCCAACCTACGCTTTTCCCAAGCTCCACTAAATCCAGGAAACCTTAATTTAGGTACATTTTCTTTTTGTTCACTCATTGCTGCTCTCCCTGTATCGTCTTAATGACTCGATCAAAGTCAGAAACTATTTTTTGATGTTTGTTAAATTCATTATACTCGCCAATAGCCTTTTCCTTCGCTGCTTTTTGTGAAATACGTCCATTCCCATCTAAAACTTCATAACGATTAAAGGTTAGAAATTCATCGATGCTTTTGGCAAAATCCTTCATACCTAATAAAACCTCATCTTCGAGCAAACGCTCTACATAGTCAAAATAAGCAGATACGTTACGCTCCAAACTTCGAATTTGCTTTTCGGATAAGTAATTTTTTGCAACAGTTACATCAGACTGTAAGATGCGCCCATCCGGAGAGTTCTTCCAAGATGTAAGTCCCATGTGCTCTTTATCTTTATCGGCGCTATCATAAACAATCTCAGCAGCCGTTTTGCCAGTGATTGCATAGTGAAACTTGTTCTGAACGGTAGCATAAAACCTCTTTGTAATCTCTGCATTCTTATCATAGTCGTAAGATATTTCAGCAAATATATCTGATATCTGCTGCCAGATCCGCCGTTCACTTGCGCGAATGGAGCGAACCGTTTCTATCAGTTCACGGAAATAATCCTTACCAAACGCATGCTCACCCTGCTTCATACGTTCAACATCAATTTTAAATCCCTTGAGCATGTAGTCTTTCAGAACATCCGTGGCCCAGATTCGGAACCTTGTTGCCTTTTGCGAATTAACACGGTAACCAATCGAAATAATAGCATCCAGATTATAATATTTTACTGGCTTGGTTTGGGTTTTCCCTTCTATTGCCCCGTGTTGAGTGGTATGTGCAATTTCTGCACATGCCACTTTCTCATCCAGTTCCTTTGTTTCAAAAATATTTTTCAAATGACGAGAGATAGACGTTCTATCCACATCAAACAATTCCGATAGTACCTTCTGCGTGGCCCAGATCGTATCGTCTTGAACAAGAACTTCTACTTTCTCATCCCCATCATACATTAGAAATTGGATTTCTTTCATCATGATCTCCCACCTATGCACATGATTAAACCATATAGACAGCTATTAACTTTCCACCAATGCATCTGCCAGTTCATAAATTGCGTCACGCAAACCATTGCGATATTTCATTTTAGGTAAGGACTGGACATGTTCATCATGAGCAAGTGTCGTGTAGTTCGCAGCGGCTTGAGCGATAATATCACGGATTTGCCCCGTGTCATCCAGATCCTGCAAGCCGTAGCGATGGCGGCTGAACAATTCCCGCATTTGGGCACTTGTAATAATATCCGTAATTCCCCACTTCACTCGGAAGTCCAGAAACCTCCGATCCAGACTGATGTTGCTCGCTTGCTGGATAACCTGCTCACTATCTCCCTTTAGATCGGCAGGATATTGGAAATCAGAACCTGCAGGAGGGAAGTATCCTTCAACGATAGCCGTAGCCGCATTCATAATCTTGGTAGCATAGTTACGATCATCCAGCCCATTGGCAAACTGATTGATTTTTTCTTGTGTCTCTTTGGCTTCCTGATCCTTTCCTTCGTGAACCTGGTTTAACAAATCCTCGACGAGATCGGTCAAATAATCATAATCGACTTTAATATCCTTCACATGTGTCATTCGCAGCTCGATCTGATACACAGGAATTTTCTTCTCTTTGGCGATATGTGACTTGAGTTCATTCGTTAATACCGTGGTCAGCATCACTTCCTGCTGCGCTGTCATACCCAGCTTCTCTAATAACTGCTCTGGATCATCATAGTCAAATCCGACCTGTTCGCCATCGACTTCCTCTGGATTATATTGTTTTAATTTGGCCATGCCTCGGTTATATTCACGGAGCAGGTCAAACATCTCTTCCTTCTTCTTCTCTGATGGAGGTAACTGTTGAAAATCAGTCGTCATGTCTCCTAACTTTTCAACCACCTCTTTGACCCCCGCAAATACTTCATCAAAAGGTTTAGCAATAATTTCTTCTTTCTCATTAAATTCACGCATTTGTTCATCTGATAAAATGGCTGAATCCTTATTCGCATATATCGCAAGTGCTTTATTCATCAGCTTTTCATTCTGAGCCGGCCAACGATAATTCACCACACGTCCAAATGGTTTCAGTTGCAAATCCGCTATCCGATTTGTTCTTGAATACGCTTGAATTAAGCCCGCACCTTTTAGAGTTCGATCTACATACAACGTGTTCAGCTCAGGTGCATCAAACCCCGTTAACAACTGATCAACAACGATAACGAGATCAAGATACTTCTTATCATCCGATGATCTATTCAGGCGTAAAGCAACGTCTTGGGTATAACCAGGAATGTTATCCATTCCAAAAGCTGTACCAAATTCAGCATTATACGCTGTAACAGCCCTGAACAAACCTTGATTGGCTGCAAGCATACCGTCATTATTGGTTGTATTCAGACTGAATGTCACAGCAACCTTGAGTGTTAGTCCACCATTTTTCTTATTTTCTTCATTTACACGTTGAAACTCATCAAAATACATCATGGCCATTGGCGGGCTAGCTTTCTTTCCACCCACACGAGTTGTGAATAAGGCATTATACCTCCCCTCATTCGAGCGATTACGCCAGTGCTTGAAAATGTCTTCGACTACCAATCGCACATGATCCGGATTTTCGTCATAGAAACTCGGTTCAACAGCATCATCCATATCCTCCTGGGAGAGATTGTTGATTTTCTCTTGAATTCGTTCCTCACTCCACTTGGGATAACGTTCCCTGTAGAAGGCCGGAAGATATTTTTCTTTCATTTGATTCTCGTCAATCGTGGTCTCAAAATCCACCTTGAAACCTAATACATTGCGATCAGCAATAGCCTCCCGAATCGTATATGCATGTAATAGCGGGCCAAAAACATCTTCTGTTCGAACTCCAGTTGTTGTCTCATCAAATATCGGTGTTCCGGTGTATCCTACCCACGCGGATCTCTTGAAAGCTTTTTGGATACTACTAAACGAGTCACCACCAGTTGAACGATGGGCTTCATCTACAATAAACACAATATATTTATCGGGAGCGGTGAAGGTTTTGCGTTTCACCAGCGTATCCAGCTTCTGAACAGAAGTCACAATGATACTATTGTCTTTACTCTTAAGCTTCCGACTCAAGTCAGTCGTGTTATCCGTGTTTAGAACGCTACCAAGCATGTCATCAGTTGCATCAGGATCATAGGCCCGATACTTTTCATTGGTCTGATCCGTTAGAGCAATGCGATCAACAACAAAAACAACCTTGTCCACTTTCGGCATCCGGCTTGCGAGCCATGCTGTCTTGAAGCTTGTAATCGTTTTACCTGCGCCAGTTGTGTGCCATATGTAACCAATCTTATTCGTGCCAAGCTCAAAGTCTGTACGTTTCAAGCCTTCAATTACATTCTGCGTTGCATACACTTGATATGGGCGCATGACTTTCAACATCTGTTTATTTTTTGTCCCGTCCAGAATCATATAATTTGTGGCCATCTGGTGTGCCATCGGGATCGAAAGCATCGAATCTGCAAACTCTTTCCAGTTCCGTACAATGGTATTGTCACTCTTACGCTGCCAGTTAAAAGCAAAGTCCTTATTGAATTGTTCCGATGTTGTGTTCGCCATATACTTTACATTGTTTGGAGTTATCGCTACCAGAATCTGCACCGTTGAAAAAATATCACGATATTGATTTTCATCTACGTATTGACTCATTTGATTAAGCGCCTCATTCACATCGCGTGTATCACGCTTTAGCTCAATCTGAATAATGGGGAGACCATTAATTAATAGCGTTGTGTCAAACCGCCTATGCTCTTTGCCCGCGATCACTGGGGGGCGCTCGATCTGATTCACCACTTGATATATTGTGTCTCCTGCTCCAATCTGCTTTTGATCAAATACAGTTAGGAATACATGACGCCCATCGTCCAGATCAATCTCAATCTGGGAAACTCCGTTCAAACCATACAAAAACTGCCCTGCTTCATAAGGAGTCTGAATATCAGATATTATTTTCTTAACCTGGTTAAATTCCACAACACTTAACGGATGTTCAAGCGTATTTTGATTGTGTTGTTCCAATATAGCCTTGAAATTTTGCCAAAGATGCTCTGTTGTTTTAATCGTTGGTTCATACTTCCATCGTTTTGTCTTCACAATATATTCTACACTAGATTCGTTGACAACACCGTCGCTTGTCCCATTCGGATATTCCGGTTGTGTGATGGTTCCACTCGTAAGGTACTGAATAAATTCACTCTCGAACTGATTCTCTTTCATTTATTGCTGACCTCCTCAATGCTACTTAATACCAAAAGCGTTTCCAACTTCGTTATTCGATTTTTTAAAGCTTCCAACCTCAATTGATTAAAATACAGTTCACCAATGACCTTCTGCTTATCCATCAGGGGCAAATGAAATAATTCAAGGTCTTTTACTTGCTTTAGTGTATATTTTAGAACCTGTGATCCCTGTAAACCCAATAGCAACTGCTTTCTTATAAATTTATCTTCATTAAGCAAGTAAGCAAGATATTTGGAGTCCACATTCTCACACGTTACTAGCTTAACGTAGTTTTGTGTGTATAGATAACCCTCGTGTTTTGCACTAACGATTGTAGATTTTCCCGATACCAAACTAAACACAAGATCGCCCTGACATAACGTGTTCAGCTGATCAAAGGTTCGTACTTGTTTCCGATCACCAGGATTAGAACTCATACCAACAAGATCATTTTCGATCTCGGATTGCCTGTAATACGTATACAGTGGTGCTTTATGGTCCATTGCCTCAGCAATCCTGAACTGCGGAGATCCAATTACAAACTGAGCGATACGATCCAATCTTATCATATGTATTCGTGCCTTTCTAAAATTAAGTTTTATTGAATGTGTATACTTTACCAAATTCAAATTAGAAAATCAATACTATAATTTCGTAATTTTTATAAATTACAATCACTACAAAAGGAGAAGCCTAACGGGATTTACAGAAACTTATAGAATTATCACATTAACAATCACCTATTGCGAGTCAGAAATGGAGGTCATTATATGCCAGCATCCATGGATAAAGCCAAGAACTTTATATATGCTAATGGTTTGCTCTGGGAGCAAGCGTTTTATCTAATTTTACTCTCAACATTTATGGACTGAATGGTTCATATCTTCAAGAGGGGTTCAGAAACGTTTGTCGAATAATATTTGGTAGAATTGTAAGTTAAATCACTTGTTAATCCTAGACTTATCGAAAGCCGAGGGGAATACCATGCAAGAATTAACATTTATAAAGAATTATAAAAACAATGAAGTACTGCGCAAGAGTTTTTTCGAGCTTGCTGCCAACACGTTTGAGATTGATTTTGAAAACTGGTACCAACACGGATGCTGGGGCGAAAACTACATCCCTTTTTCATTTGTGGACGGAGATCAGGTTATTGCCAACGCTTCCGTTAACATCCTTGAGCTCATCATTCACGGGGAGAAGAAAAAAGCGATTCAAATCGGCACAGTGATGACACATCCCGACTATCGAGGGAAAGGACTATCCACTCGTTTAATGAACAAAATTTTAGAGGAATACGACAACAAGTACGATCTCATGTACCTTTTTGCCAATGAATCGGTCCTTGATTTTTACCCCAAGTTTGGTTTTAAGCCGGTGGAAGAACATCTTTTTTCAATGGATTATACGGCAAAAAAATCACCCAAACCTGCGAACATTCGGAAACTCGATGTTGCTAACGCGGATGATTTACATCTTATTCAGAAATTTGCATTGGAAAGACTGCCTGTTTCGCAACATTTCGGAACCGCCCATACTCAAGGAATACTCATGTTTTATTGCCTGAATGTCTTTAGTAATAATATTAATTACTTGGAAAACGAAAACGTCATTGTAATTTATCAGAAAGAAGACAATCATATTGAGCTCTTCGACGTTGTTAGCTTAAACAAAATAAATATGAAAGATATCTTGGATAAGATTGCAGATGAGTATACGGAGACAATAACCTTCCATTTCACACCAGATGCAACAGAACATCTCGTTCTAAAAAGTACCCTCACCAATGAAGGTTTATTTGTAAGAAGCCCTGATGAGCATCTCTACCCGGTGCAAGTTAAACATCCGATTACTTCGATCGCTTAATGACTTATGTAATATCCCACCACCAGCTAAACTTTAAAAAGATCAAAGAGGAGCAAGATTTCCCTGCTCCTCTTCGTTATGTGAAACTTCTTTCTTTCATTAAACGTAAATTCACAAGGTATAATGAAAACAGATGCCCGTTCAGCATGATCTTATCACAATCATAACGAAGGAGGGGACATTCGTGGCCTTTATCCCGTTAAACTGTCCCAATTGCAACGGTAGAATTGAATACAAAGAGGGTGAAATTTCAAAGTGCCCCTATTGTGAAACAGAGCTTTTATTGAAGCAAAATCATGTCTATTACGTGGACCAGACCATTAATCATTACCATGGAACGCCCCCTAAAGCACCGCTGAAGCAGACCGCCTCATTAAAGGTAATGCTGATACTGATGTTTGTCCTAACTGGCGCGATCGGTACATATTTTTATTATAGCAACAGCTCCACCTATTCAAATACAGAAGCCAATCTGCCTGTGCGAAAGATGCCCGAAAGCGAGGTTCTGCTCTCATTTTTGCGAGATATCTTTGATAAAGGGTCCGCCTTGCCAACAGAGGAGGAATTAGCTCGTATTCGCTATTTAACCGTAGAGCATTCGGAGAATGATCAGTGGAAGTTTACATATAGCCTCTCCGATCCCTTCAGCGATGAACAGGCCGAGAAGATCACTTATGTGACTCAGGACAAGAAATTGAATAGCCAGCGGATTGATCAGCGAGATTTTGAAGCTTTTACGGGACTGACGGCATTGGACCTGACAAATACCTATGAAATCTCCCAGACGGATCAAACCACTTTGGCCCATATGTCCGGATTAAAAAGTTATGGAGGCGCTTTTAACGAATCTTTTAGCAAGTTTTCGGGCTACTTTGGCGACAAGTCTAACATTACGGAGCTTACCACTCAGCTTCGCAGCAATGAGGAATTGGCCTTGCTACTGGAGTTTCCTAATCTGAGTTCTTTATCCATTACCTATGTGGATGAGTCCGTAACGGATTTCTTTCTGTTGAATCAACTGCCACTCAAGTCCCTGTCGCTCACCTTTGTCGATGAACTCGGATGGTTATCGTCCATGACCGGGCTGTCATCCTTGTCTATACAGCACAGTGAAACCACTGACCTGCAGCCGTTGTACGCCTTGACCCAGCTTCAGGAGCTTCATTTGTCCTTTTTAACGAATGTAAAGTCCATCGACTTTGTGCAAAATATGCCTGCTCTTCAAACGCTTGATCTCGAAAACGTAAACTTCTCAAGCCTGGAGCCCTTGGCCGGCAAAAACTCCATTACTACACTACGTCTGGCTTCACTAAGTCAGCTTAGCTCGGTAAAAGCCATAAACAGTCTGCCCTCTCTGCGGGAATTAACGTTGTCCGGTTATTACGAGAAAGCAGAAGTGCTGACCTTACCTAATGTGGGGCGAGTGGAAATCCCAAGCTCTTTTCTCCCCGGGCTAAAGGCCCAGGCTGCAACCAGTCTGACGCTCCGTGGCGGAAGCGGTGAATTGAACTTGGCGGCGCTGGGGAAATTTCCGAAGCTGGAGCAACTATCGCTCTGGGAGATCGATGAAATAACCCGTTTTGGCGCATTGGATGGCTTGTCCCGTCTAGAGACCTTAAACATTTACGACTCGTCACTATATAAGGAGAGCGATGCTTTATTTCGTTTGAAGCAGGTGAAATCTCTGATGTGCTCCGAGTGTAGGCTGAACTTTGAGAAAAAAACGGCCGCGGAGAATAACGTGCTTGAACATCTGACCCTAGAGCAGCCATATTTCAGCATAAACAACACCTCAGTTACTGAAGTTGACCAGATGATGTCTTACTTTGCCAACATGTCCGCTCTGCGTTCCTTCACTCTGCAAGACAGCAATTTGGCTTCTCTCGAATTCATGAGCAACTGGCAGGCCATAGAAGAGCTTCATCTCGAGAACAATGCCATTTCCAATATCGAGACCCTAAGCCAGCTGCCTGATCTACAAAAGGTATATCTATCCGGTAATGCCGTACAAAACAAATCCGTGCTTGGTACGGGTGTGCATGTGTATTAATTACCGTTTGGGATGATGGGAGTTTTAGACTACTGTAGTTAGTGGATGGTATCGGAACAAAGACAAAAAGGGTTCCCCTTATGCAGTTCTTCCTGCATGGGGAACCCTTTCGGTGTTTTAAGTCAAGTCAGAAGCCTTTAATTTAAATGTCGTAGTTATTCGAAGGACTGTGATCGATAACGGATTGCACGACTCGTTTAACCACGGATTTCGCGGCATCCTGGATGGACATTCCGCCGATCTCGTCCGCGTTAACTTCGATAAATCCTTTGCCCCCGATGATCTCTCGAGCTGTCTCAAGTTCGCCCTCACTGATAGAATCATGGGATACCAGTGAGATCAGGCCGGCGTCGTTCAACACCTTTGCCATCTCCGCCGTGCCGCGGAGCGTTTCTCCACTGACGCTCTCAAGCAGCATCGTATGGTAACCGGATGACATTAGTCGCTTCTCCACTTCCTTGGCGAGAGCTACCGTATCCGAGCCAGCAAACCATACCGTGAGCGGAGATTGTCCTTTCTGCTGGGCGCGAACATCTCTCGTGATCCCCGTATCCAGCGTGGCAAATCGGCTTTCTCCCTTCAGAGCTTGATCGATGACTCCGCAAGCAGACGTCATGTTGGTGACACGATCAATGAGGATAAAACCTCCGATGCTCTTATTGTGTTCAAAGGAATCGAAGACGATCTGATCCGACAGCGTGAATTCACACTTGGCCAATTCGTTCTTAACAATTTGATCGGCCGGAACGGTATGGCCCGTGTTAATGTCAATTTTATGGGTAATCGCCGTTACAGTGCCTGGAAGAGTCTTCGTTCCGACCTTTACCCAATAATGCTTGCCCGGAGTCAGGACGGAATCGTCCATCCACAGGATTGTAGAAGCGAAGCTGTCAGCTTCTTGGACTTGATTGTCCATCGTGAGCACGCAACCACGCGAGACATCAACTTCGCGGTCCAGTTGTATCGTAACTGGTTGGCCAGCATAAGCCGAATCCTGAGCTTGGTCCGTCACCAAAATCCGCTTAACCTTGGCTTTCTCCCGACTTGGCAGAGTCATGAGTTCGTCTCCGACCGAAATCTTTCCAGCCTCGATCTGACCCTGGAACCCACGGAACGTATGGTCCGGTCTGCTTACACGCTGAACTGGCATCATGAAAGGCTTCGTATCATCGGTAGTATGAACATCTATACTTTCCAAATACGGCAATAATGCTAACCCCTCGTACCAGGGTGCATTCGGCGACTGGGTTGTAATGTTGTCCCCTTCCGTAGCGGACACGGGAATGACCTGAATGCTCTTGATTTGGAATTCGGCCGTCGTTTGGATGAACTCTTCCTTGATTGCCTCGAACGTCCTCTGATCGAAGCCGACCAGATCCATCTTGTTCACAGCCAATACGAGATGCTTGATCCCCATCAGGGCGCAGATCCGGGCATGGCGTTTGGTCTGGGTAATGATGCCTTTGGTAGCGTCCACCAGAATGATGGCTAGATCGGCAAAGGAAGCGCCTACAGCCATGTTGCGCGTATACTCTTCGTGTCCCGGTGTGTCCGCCACGATGAAGGAACGATGAGACGTAGTAAAATAACGATATGCCACATCAATGGTAATCCCCTGTTCGCGTTCGGCCAGCAAACCATCCAGGAGCAGCGAGTAGTCGATTTTGCCGCCTCGGCTTCCCAATCGACTATCGAGCTCAAGCGCGCGTTCTTGATCGGCAAACAGCAGCTTGGCCTCATAGAGCATATGTCCGATCAGCGTGGACTTGCCATCATCCACACTTCCGCAGGTAATGAATTTAAGTAGACTCTTCATGTTAGAAATAGCCCTCCCGTTTGCGTCGTTCCATGCTTCCCGCCGCTTCTTGATCGATAACCCGACTGGTCCGTTCGGAAGATAACGCACCCAATGTCTCCTCAATGATCTCATCCAGCGTAACAGCATCGGACTCGACTCCGCCCGTGAGCGGGTAACAACCCAACGTGCGGAAGCGAATCTTCTTCATCTCTACCTTCTCGCCAGGCTCAAGCTTTATCCGCTCGTCATCCACCATGATGATATGCCCGTCACGATTAACGATCGGTCTTACGTCGGCGGAGTAAAGCGGAACGATATCGATGTTCTCCCGACGAATGTATTGCCAGATATCCTTCTCAGTCCAGTTGGACAGCGGAAAGACTCGAATGCTCTCTCCCTTGTTGATTCGCGTGTTGAACAGCTTCCACATCTCCGGACGTTGGTTCTTCGGGTCCCACGAGTGATTCTTGTTCCGGAACGAGAAAATCCGCTCCTTCGCACGCGACTTCTCCTCATCACGTCTTCCGCCACCGAACGCAACCGTGAATCCGTATTTGTCCAATCCCTGCTTCAGGGCTGTGGTTTTCATAATGTCGGTATATGCGGAACCATGGTCGAAGGGGTTAATTCCTTGTTGAATAGCCTCTTCATTGGAGTGCACGATCATCTCGATACCAAATTCCTTCGCCTTTCGGTCGCGGAACTCAATCATTTCCTTGAATTTCCAGGTTGTATCGATATGCATGAATGGAAACGGCGGCTTCTCGGGGTAGAAAGCCTTTAGGGCCAAGTGCAACATGACCGAGCTGTCCTTGCCGACGGAATACAACATGACCGGTTTCTCGCACTCCGCTGCTACTTCTCTGATAATGTATATCGCTTCAGCCTCAAGTTGATCCAGATGTGTTAATTCTTGCATGGCAAGGCGGCCTCCTTTTTAATCCTCACTAAAACCATCGTATTTATAAACTTATCCTATCAGATTCCATCTTTATTGCAAAGTGGAAAAAAGTAAAATTTATGATGTCTATGATTGAATCGACAATATTCAGCATTGAGTAGCGGTTCCTCCTATAATAAAATCGCCTGAACGAATGATTTGTGCTGAGCTGCAAATGGAATCGGAGGGACATGGAACTTGAAAAAGCTGCCGCCTGTAAAGTACAGACAGCTAGATGGCTTGCCCAACCTAGAGGCCCTGAACATTTACGACTCTTCACTATATATGGAGAGCGATGCTTTATTTCGTTTGAAGCAGGTCAAATCTCTGATGTGCTCCGAGTGCAGGCTGAATTTTGAACAAAAATCGGCCGCTGAGAACGGCGTGATTGAACATTTGACCTTAGAGCAGCCATATTTCAGCATAAACAATACCTCTGTTACTGAAGTTGACCAAATGATGCCTTACTTTGCGAAACTGTCCGCCCTGCGTTCTTCACTCTGCAAGACAGCAATTTGGCTTCTCTCGAATTCATGAGCAACTGGCAGGCCATAGAAGAGCTTCATCTTGAGAACAATGCCATTTCCAATATCGAGACCCTAAGCCAGCTGCCTGATCTGCAAAGGTTTATCTATCTGGGATGATGGGGATTTTTAGACTACCATGGATGATATTAAAACAAAGACAAAAAAAGGGGTTCGAGAATATATAAATACTCGAACCCCTTCTGTTTATGTTTCGCTTTCTAACCAACATCGCTACACTCCAGAGCGTTGCGGATTGACGTGCCAAAGATATGATACGGTGTTATCCCCTTTGTAAATAGACTATCGATCAGCTTGATCAATTCTTCCGACGATAGATCTTTGTCTCTGTGTATCCAAAGGCGAAACATGGATATTAATGTTGATATGTAAAACTCAATGATGTATGGTGCCAAGACATCATCTGTTGAAAAATCCATAATTAATCGCTCAAAGGGAATTTCTCTTTTCAACCGTTCCACAAAATGAACAGAACCATAGTCGCCCAATACAGCTTTAAGAACTGAAATTTCCTCTGCATTTTCCAAGCATTGAAGTGCATCTTGGAAAGTATGTGTAGAAATCTCTCTTCCTGCCATTTCTTCCTTGATCGATTTCAACATACGCTCTTCAACGCAGTCCAACAGATCATAGATATCTGTAAAGTATTGATAAAATGTACTCCGATTATATCCTGATTGGTTAGCAATCTCTTGAATGGATATCTTTTCGATTGGTTTTCGGCAATATAAATCACAGAATACATGTATAAATGTCTGCCTTGTTTTTTCCGTAATTTCAGGTTGCTTATTCATGATTGACCTCCATTTTCTGTTCCACCCGAGTATCCGACAGATATTAAAAATCTGATGGTTGATGACCGTATAGTGAATCAATACAATAACATTATACAACACGTTGTTGGATCATCAACAAGGATGAATATGAATATATAGGAGGCTAAGATGAGAATTTTATTTTTCGGTAGAGGTGTAATATCGACCCAATATGCGTGGGCTTTTGAACAGGCAGGGCATATCGTTGAGTTTTACGTTAGGAAAGGGAGGAAAGAAACGTTCGGAAGTCATATCGCGCTTGAAATGTGGGACGCACGAAGAGGGAAACAATTCATCCAAGAAAGCTGGAAAATCAATCTGCATGAGGAGATAAGCCCAAATTATGATCTCATTATTGCGAGTGTCAACACCGAGCAACTTCCCGAAGCAGCAAGAATACTTTCGACTACTGCTGGTAACAACCCGATCCTAATATTCAATAATATCTGGCAGGATTTAAAATCATCGATATTGCCCCTGTCTATGAACAATGTTGTCTTCGGGTTTCCAGGAGCAGGAGGCGGCATTGAGGACAACAGGCTTAGGGGCGGCTTTTTAAAAATGATATTTCTGGAGAAACCACGGGCAGGCACGGAACAAATAAACAAGAAAGTCAAAGAACTATTTGAGAGCGCTCATTTTAAGATCAATGGAATAAAGGATATGCAAAGCTGGTTATGGAATCACTATGCCATGAATGCGGCGATGGAGACCGAGGTGTTAAAACGGGGAAGTTTCCCAGCACTCTTGAATCATCGTGACTCATTCGCAAATGTCGGCAAGAGTATGCGAGAAATGAAGCCTGTTCTTAAAGCAAGAGGTGCAAAGATGGACGCGATTACTCTACTGTTGACCAAGATCCCATCGGCACTTCTCGGCCTGCTGTTTAACAAGGTTATTTTTGCAAAGGGCAGCTTACCACGACTTTTCATTGAATATAATAATAGTACGTCCAGTTTTGCTGTACTTGAAGTTGTGAGAGAAGCCAAAAAGTTAGGTATACCTTTGCCACGTCTTACCTTGGCATTAGAAAACACTGAACAACACACAGCTATTAAAAACGGATAAACTGGCAAAACCCTTCGCTGAATGAATTACTTTGATTATAACAATTATAGCCCGAACTCTAGAAGCTTCGGGCTAAGTAGCTATTTAAACAGGTAAATGTGGCTTCAAGACACTACTCTCTCACTAACATCGCCACCGACTCCACATGCACCGTATGCGGGAACATATCCACTGGCGTCACCTCAACCGTCCGATATCCGCCATCCTCCAGCACACGGAGATCACGTGCCAGCGTACTCGGATTACAGCTCACATACACCACGCGCTCCGGCTTCATCTCCAGAATGGTGTCCAGCAAACGAGGATCACATCCCTTACGCGGTGGATCGACAACGATCACGTCTGCTTCGATGCCTTGTTCTTTCCAGCGTGGGATAACGTCCTCGGATGCGCCAACTTCGAACTTCACGTTACGCATCTCGTTCAGGAGCGCATTGCTGCGAGCATCCTCAATCGCTTCGGGAACGATCTCAACCCCATATACCTGATCCGCATGCTGCGCGAGGAAAAGAGAGATCGTACCTATGCCGCAATAGGCATCAATTACGGTTTCTTTGCCGCTCAGTCCGGCGTACTCTACCGTCTTCCCATACAGCACTTCCGTCTGCACCGGATTCACCTGATAGAACGAACGCGCCGAGATCGCAAACTGCACATCACCGATATAATCGTAGATTACATCACGGCCCCAGAGAACGCGGGTCTCATCGCCAAAGATGACGTTGGTCTGTTTTTTGTTCACATTCTGGCAGATACTCGCTACATGCGGAATCGCTTCACGGATACTGCCAATCCATTCATCTTTGTACGGAATATCTCGACCATTGGTGACCAGTACGAGCATCATCTCACCTGTACGGAAAGCCTTCTTCACGACAACGTGACGCAGCAATCCGCGACCTGTCTCTTCGTTATAGGCACTAATTCCAAAATGACTGCCGATCTCCTTCACCTTCGCAACCACTTCGTCATTGTGCTCATGCTGAATGAGGCAACTCTCCATATCGATGATGCGATGGCTTCCTTTAGCGTAAAAACCACCTACCAGACCACCCTCGGTAACGCCAATCGGCACCTGTGCCTTATTCCGATAGCGCCATGGCTCGTCCATACCCATCGTAGGCAGTACGCGAATACCCTGCTCCGTATCTTCTTCGTTCATGACACCTTCAAGGCGAAGTCGAATACGATTGCTACCGATCATTTGCACTTCAGAAGTAGCCAATTCAGTTGTCTGATTCGCCTCACCAACTGAAGCGTCATTCTGCACACGCTGTTCGGCGCCCTCTTTATCTTCCGGCACGTTGGATGCCAGCGTTTCTGCATCCTCCACCATCACGTTCAATTTGCCAATGCGCTGCAAATTATCTACGACCAACTGGCGTTTCCACGCAAGCTGTCCGGCATAGCTCATATGCTGGATTTGGCAGCCGCCGCACTGATCGTAGATCGGGCATGGCGCGGATACTCGATCCGGGCTTGCCTTCACGATCTCAAGCAGTTTGGCGTAGCCGTATTGCTTCTTGGTCTTCATTACACGCACACGCACAGTTTCACCTGGAAGCGCACCCTGCACAAAGAGCGTGTATCCATTCGCACGACCTACACCCTCACCGTCATGGTTCATGCCAATGATGTCGATGACGGTCTCTTCATTTTTGCTAACGGGCAGTCCTTCGATAGGTGCAGATTCCCGCGCTCTCCCTTTTGGACGAACGGCAGAAAGAGATGCGCCTTGTGGTCGCACCTCTTTTCCCTGCTGACGTGGTGATGGACGAGATGATTGACTTGGCTGACGGGACGCTGAAGCGTTCCCTTGCCCTTGAGAGGCAGCCGAATTCCGGCGGTTTTTTCCACGACCGCTGCGGTTCGTATTAGACAACGTACATTCACTTCTTTCTTTTTAATATTTAACGATACAACATCAGATGATGACGCAGGTTCGTAAACGTGGCTGGCAGCGTGCCGCCCAACTCTCCATCGAGGTTCAGCTGCACATAACCCGGCGACGTAACTTCCATATGACTCGTCTGGAAATGAACTACTTTCTTGTCGTTCAGATGCTCCCCACGCAGCGCAAGCGTTACGAGGCGGATCATGTCAGCCAGATTACATTTGCGGACACCGATCACATCGAACAGACCATCATCAATGGTTGCACCCGGAGCCAGTTTCTCGAAGCCCCCGACCGAATTGGTATTGGCGATAAGGAATAACATGAATTCATCATGAATCTCTTCCTGACCGTCGGCGCGAATAATCAGCTCCTGAGGAGACAGGCTCGCCATTTTCTCAATACCCTTCATATAATAGGCCAGTTGCCCAATCATCGTTTTCAGACGACTCGGTACTTCATAGGTCAGTTCAGTTAATGATCCGCCACCGGCGATGTTGATAAAATATTTATCATTCGCTTTGCCCAGATCGAGCGGACGAAGCTGCTGGTTAATGACCAGATCCACGTAATCTTCCCACTGTCTCGGAATGCCGAGTGCACGCGCAAAATCATTCGTTGTTCCCAAAGGAAACACACCCAGCGGCGGACGATTCTCCCGCTCGGCCATACCGTTGATGACTTCGTACAATGTGCCATCGCCGCCAGCAGCAATAATCATGTCATATCCGCGTTCAATCGCGAGTTCAGCTTCGCGGGTTGCATCACCTTCACCTGTTGTTGCATGACATGAAGCTTCAATACCACCTTGATCCAAACGCTGCAAAATATCAGCCAGACGTTTCTTCATTTCTTCCCGGCCTGAGGTCGGATTATATATTAAGCGAGCCTTTTTCATCTCATACGCCACCTATTCCACATTATCCATGAGTCTATACGACCTCATAATCTTACCTTGCATCAGTCCACAAAAGGGCAAAATTTTAACACAACAATGAACTTCCGTTCATTCTGCTCTAATCTTTCGTCTTACCTATATCTATGCATCAGGAATTCCGTCTCATTCCAAAGCCTTTAACTCCTATCATATCATCAAATGTAAAGATGTCCTAGCCTATAATCCATAAGTATATTTTTTCATATAGGTACCTACTAACCTATCCATTACCCAATAAACCTCACGCACCGATCCTGAATCTTCCCCACTGCCTTTTATGTAAAATAGTCTCATTATTCAACCATTCTGCCCGCTTGCACAGGAATTAGTCTTCGGTTTCGATACCTTCATATGATTATGACATGGATATACTACAAATTTACAAATCTTAAGATAAAAATATAAATAACATAAACCTTTTTCCAATATAGTTTTAGTGCACCCTCAACTTCGCACCACATCATACCCGTGAAGGAGAACTGTGAATGAAAAAAATCGTGTTAATGCTCCTGGTCTTTCTTATGGCATGTATTCCTTGGGTCACCCTTGTTGAAGCAGCAGCAATTAATCATGATCAAGTTATCGGATTTCAGGAAGTCTCCCCAGTCACCGTGACACAACAAGCAGCCAAGCGTTTTCAGCCTTTTCTGAAAGTCTATCATGGTTGCGTACCTTTCCCCGCAGTGGATCAACAGGGCAATACCAGTGCTGGCTTGAATACATCCGGGTCATCGAATGGAAACTGCAGCTCAAGTACAGGGCAGATCTACTCCCGCTCGGCATGGCACAATGGGGTGTGGGCTATCATGTACTCGTGGTACTTTCCCAAGGACTCCCCCTCCCCTGGACTCGGACATCGTCATGATTGGGAAGGTATCGTCGTGTGGGTCGATAATCCGGCAGCGGCCAATCCCCAAATCCTCTCCATCGCTTATTCCGGTCACGGACAGTTCACCAATGTCACACCGAGCAATACCAATACACAAGGCAATCATCCGCTAATTTCCTATAATAGTACCTGGCCACTGAACCATGAGCTCGGCGTCACTAGCGCTGTTGGTGGAACTCAGCCTTTGATCGGATGGGACGACCTGACTCCTGCAGCACGAAATGCGCTCAATACTACGGACTTTGGCAGTGCCAACGTACCTTTCAACGATAACAATTTCACGAACAATCTGAACAAGGCTTGGTTTAGATAAAAAAATCCCCTTCAAGCGAACAGCTCACTTGAGGGGGATTTCGTTATGAAGCTATCGTAGTATCCCAGATACCTGTATCACTTCTTCAGCCAACCTCAAAATCCGATTTTTCGTCCTGCACGCAGCTGTTTGTACCAGAAATACACGGTGCAGCCCACACAATAACCCAGCAGTGCCGTGCTTGCAGCCGCGAGAAGCATAACGGAGAATACATAACCTGCGGCTACCCAGCCAAGCGAGAACGAGATGAGTGCCAGAGTCAGGAAGAGCACAGCCAGAATATTGTTGAATCGCTGCAGTTCCACTGCCTGCGTCTCTGTCCCTTTACCAGTTAACACAGCTTTCCCAATCTGCATAAACAGATTAAGCTTGCCACCAGAAGCCAGCCCAACTACCTGAATGATCCACAGCACGCCCAGAACTACAATTGGATTGAACACAAACGAGAGTAAAACAAACAATACAATACCGACCTGATTCGCTTTCACATAGCGCATGGGCACTTCTCGCATCTGTATATCTCCTTATCCCTATTTTATTAGTTGGTTTTATTGTAGTCGGTATTGGGTCAATGAGCAAGAGTTCACTTCATTATAGGATAGTAAAATCTCTTTTCAGCACGTCCCAATGGGGAGTCGGGATGCCTGTTGTCTTTTTCCAATCGGTAAATGCATGATTTAACGCCTCAATCTCTCCAAAAGAACCCGCGACCAGCTTATGAAACGGAAGCACACTATAGATCTTCAACAGAAGGTACAACATCCGTTGATGCTTGCGAATCATTTTAGCCTGAATCTCCGGTATTATCGTTATGCCCATAGCCTCAAGAACGCTGAAACCCTCATCCATCGCCCCAATCATAAGTTGGATTTGTTTTCTGTTCCCGTCCAACTTGATCAACTCACGTTTCTCATTAAAGCTCACCGCATTAAGCATCAGAATCGGCACAATATGGCTTTTCAGCCAGGCATCAATATCACTCAGAACATTTAGCTTGTATTTCACATGTTGGAAAGCTTGATCCAGCAAAGGTTTAAAGTTTATATCACCGTCCAGACTGCCAATCACCATTTGTCCGCTGCCTCCACCGATCGATAACATGCGGTCCTTGTCCCGCCTTCCTCCACTCACCTGGAATCCAAACGCGACCTGTTTTGCCACCTTACTGTTTTCCTCCAAAAAGTTTTGCATGCTTCGTGCATCTGCATTGTTTCCCACAATCACAATATTGCTACTCTGATTCTCTGCCAGAATAGGTAACACAGAAGGAAAATCGTTATATTTCATGACAACAAAAATCAGATCATATTGGTCATTTATCTCCAACGTTCTGGCTACCCGAACCGGATCAACTGTCGTTTTGAATTGAAAAACATGCCGGATGACTACTCCATCCTTCTCCAGCTCCTCTGCCCGCTTCCCTCTAGCCAGAATAGTGACATCATTGCCGCCGCGCACGAGAATATGCACCAGTTGACTGCCCAAAACACCTGCCCCATACACTAATATCTTCATTGGTTATCCCTCTATTTCATATTTTATCAATATTCGTTGCTTTATGAACATTTGTTGATAAAATAAGAGTATCAAAGCATCTGCCGTGCTTCAATCGCTAAAATATCCGTTTTTGTTGAATAATCAACGAATGATTCCTTATTGTTGAACACCATCATAGGAGGGGCCATGGACAGACGAGTACTCAAGACACGAAAGGCGATAATCGAAGCTTTTGTGGGGTTACTGGAGGAACAGGATTTCGAGCAAATTACGATAAACGAAATTGCTGATCGGGCTAATGTAAACCGAGGAACCATCTATTTGCATTACGCAGACAAGTTTGATCTGTTAGATCAATGCATTGAGACCTATTTGCAACAGTTGTTGGATGCCTGTATGATGGAAAGCCCTACTCCAACAACCGTTACCGCCAAGGATGCACTTCTCCGGACCTTTCGTTATCTGGAACAGCATGCCACTACCTATACCACACTTCTAACTAAAAAAGGTATTCCAGCGTTCCGGAGTAAGTTGATGACATTGTTGGTCCAGGGAGTACAGGAGCAAATGGATGCCTGTGGAATCCAGGAAGGCATGAAAAAAGAGATTACCATACAGTTTCTTGCTTCCGCTGCAGTCGGTCTCCTGGAGTGGTGGATTATGAATTCCATGCCTTATCCGGCCGAGGAGATCGTTGACCAATTAATAAATTTACTGGAGCTACATCTGCAATTGCACGCACCCATTAATGGATAACCTAATCTTCGGTTAAGTGATCTACAACAAACATAAACCACGTCCTTCGACGTGGTTTGATTGTTTATGAAGCTATGGAGTTCAAATCAACTTATGACGACATTACTACGAGTGATGCGATCACACACCTATGCTAAAGCCAATACTTCAAGAAGAAGCTTTAACCTCATTATATCTCTCCAGCAAAATCTGGATCTGCCTCTCCAGCCACTGCCCAAGCAATGGATGTGGCAACAGTGTCTCACCGCTGTACACATAGTTCAATTCTTTCAGCCGATCCGGGATAACGTTCCTCGTGAAATAACCGGCACTCAAAAACAGCGGCGCCACAATGACTCGGTTCCCCCGCTCTTCGCTCCAGTACTTCACTTTGTCGTACACACTCTCCGGATTCAGCAACGCATAATCCGTATGGGCTACACCACTAACTTCCTGCACAAGCTCTGCAAGGGAAGAAATTCCAGCTTCCCAACGCTCGCGAAAACCATCATGAATACTCCCATGGCCTACAAGCAGAATCGTTTCCTCCTCCGGTTGCTGCGACAGCAATCGGACTTTGTCCCACACCATCACGGCAATATCCGGATCGTTATCCACTGGATAACCGAAGTGAACCCGAGCCTTCACATCGAACGGTTCCAGATCCGTTTCGCGATCAGGTGTTTCCTTTGCACCAATGGCATATTCAATCTCATCCACATGTGTACTCCCGGACGAAACAAATAGAGGTACAACCAGAATATCGGTTACGCCTTGTGCTTCCAGTCGGTCGATACCGTCCTGGATCAGGCGTCCTTCCACAAGTTCAAGAAAACCGGCTTCAACTGGTAATGGAACAGGCAGATTCAACCGGTAGATCGCGTCATCGACGGATTCCACCCAGGTCTGCTCCTGTGAACCGTGACTGATGATGAGTACACCCGGCTTCTTCATGTTAGCGTCCCAGGCGTTCCAGCGTCATTTTATAACCATCATTGCCATAATTCAGGCAGCGTTTCACACGTGAAATTGTAGCTGTACTCGCACCTGTCTCTGCTTCAATCTGGTTATACGTATTGCCTTTACCCAACATACGAGCCACTTCCAGCCGCTGGGACATGGATTGGATCTCGTTGACTGTGCAGAGGTCATCAAAGAAAACATAACATTCTTCAATATCTTTTAGCGTCAAAATAGCCTCGAATAGTTGTTCAATGCTTTTATCATTTAGCTTTTTCAGCTGCATTTCATCATCATCCCCTAGCGGTTACTGTGTACCTACATTGTACTCACCCTGAGTTGGTATTTCAAGCGTTACCGATTTCACGCACTACAGAATAAAAATACATGTTACCGCTTACAAAAGGTACTATTGTCCTCCCCTCGCGTACATCAGGCGAATTTACCGCGCTATTTCCCAGTTTTCACCTGTATATATCCGATTACCTATGTAGGATTTCAACCCTCCTAAATGTTACAATTTTGTGTCTAAACTTCATTTTACTCTTCGGGAACCTGCCATCATACATGCGCCCAAATCCGCAAATATCCCGTTTTCCGGGATACCCGCCTACGCCGTCTCTCCGCGAATGACATACAGTATATCAAAAGGGAGTTCCACTGCCGTATACGATGTACACTGTCATGAAACTTGTGGAACGCAATTCCGAAATCCAATAGAAGGAACGTGATCGTTCATGCCACAGCATTATTATCACCGCCGGCCAGCACAAGGGCACCGACCATCTTCTCATGCACATCGGCAGGCACATACTTCTGCCTATGTGCCGCCCGGTATGGTTCAGCGGTCTTTAAATGAAACTCAGATTCAACCGATGTACCCTGGAGTAGAGCCCCATTACCCGGGCTTCGGTGAAGTCGAAGCATCTGCAGTCGTACCCTATGGGCAAGGTGTGGCTGGCGGGAACTTATATGGAAGTGCAGCTCAGGTTGTTCCCCCAGCTCCCGTACCGGCGCCTGCTACTGGCAGTTCCGGCTTTTCATTAGCCAACATCGGTGAGTTAAAAGGAATGATCGACCGCTTCGGCGGCATTGATGGAATCATGAGTGGAATAGGCAAAATGCAGAAGGTCGTTGGTGGGATCCAGCAGATGGCTCCGATGATGAAACTTGTTATGGGCATTCTGCCGTTCGGAAAAGGAAAAAGTAATAACAGTGCGGCTGACGCAGACTATGAGGAATATACGCCGCCCCGGAGACGGAAGCACAAGCGGACGAATAAACAAACGAGTACTCCACGTCGCCGCAATACAACTCCAGTCCGCCGTAAATCCAATTCCACGAAGCGCCGTCCCAAAAGTCGCAAAGGTTAATTTCATCCAGGCACCCCCATTCAGAAGGTGGGTGCCTTAACACCGTTCATCGGTATACAAATAAATTTCAGGAACTTACGTTCTTATTTCTGTAAATTGAGGTATACTGGATAGTAACTAAAGGAGGCGGACCATGGAACTTTTCAAAGACAAATACACTCCCGCATTAATTAATCGGACCGGCGAACAGTTACGTCAATTCTACCCGAAGCTGGATACACAGCAATTTCACGAATTGGTGTTCGCCGAAGGCTGGGAACTGTTGGAATTCAAAGCGCGCATTCGCAGAATCACACTGGCCTTGACTGCAGTACTGCCGGACAATTATGAGGAAGCATTACATATTATCGAACAAGCCGCACCAACTATGAGAGGTGTTGAATATCTGTTTGTACCGGATTTTATCGAAGTGAACGGACTTGATCCAGAGGAATACGAGTTATCCATGAAGTATCTAACCCTCTTCACACCTTATTCCAGTTCCGAGTTCGCGGTACGCCCGTTTATTGAACATTATCCCATCCAAACGATGAAACATATGATGGCGTGGGCAGAGAGCGACAACGAGCATATCCGCAGACTTGCCAGTGAGGGCAGCCGGCCACGTTTGCCATGGGGCGCCAAACTTCAGAACTTTATCACTGATCCAACACCTGTACTTCCAATTCTGCACGCATTGAAACAGGACGAGTCCCTCTACGTTCGCAAAAGTGTCGCCAATCATCTGAATGACATCTCCAAGGACCACCCTGAACTGGTTATGGATCTGGCCACGACCTGGTACGGACAACATGTACACACAGACTGGATTGTCCGGCATGCCAGCAGGTCATTACTGAAGAAAGGACATCGCAAAGCACTAAGTCTTTTTGGTTATAACGAGCAGGATTCGATTCACATTGAGCAGC
The DNA here is from genome assembly GCF_050990605.1 of Paenibacillus amylolyticus. GTDB lineage: Bacteria > Bacillota > Bacilli > Paenibacillales > Paenibacillaceae > Paenibacillus > Paenibacillus amylolyticus_H. The sequence goes on along the minus strand of NZ_CP158832.1, from coordinate 719,330 downwards.
TTCAGCTTGCTCATGATACAGTCGCTATCGGCGAAGATCTTCATTTTTCATTTGATGTCGTTAATGAGAGCGGCGAGTCACAGATGCTGCGAATTGAATATGAGATGGGTTATATGAAGGCAAACGGCAAGCAGGCCCCCAAACGATTCAAATGCTCCGATAAAATGTACCCGACAGGCAGAACCAAGGTAGACACTAAACAATCTTTCAAAATTATAACAACGAGAAAATATTACGCCGGACTTCATACGCTAACGATTGTTGTGAATGGTAAAGCGGCAGCAACAACTTCTTTTGTCCTTGAAGTCGAGTAACAGGAAATCGTCGTAAGTTATACACAGCTCGTTTCAGCAAAAACTTATTCACATGTGGATAGATAATTTCTAGTACATCTACAGAAGAATCAGAAAGGCCACCTGGCAATCTTCTCCCGACAGTTATATTACTGCCCGAGATCTTTGCTCAGTGGCCTTTTTCATGAAGACCGAAACACCTGATGTTCTACTTGAACCATCCCCGCTTCACAAACCAGGCCACCATACTCCCGCCAAGCACAAACATTAACAGCAGCACTGCACCATACCCAAACTTCCATTGAAGCTCAGGCATATAGGCAAAGTTCATGCCATAAATACCTGCGATCAGCGTGAGCGGCATAAATACAGTCGTAATCACCGTGAGTGTCTTCATGATCTGATTCATCCGGTTGGAGTTCAGGGAAATATAACTGTCGCGCAGGTCGGCCGTCATCTCCCGATCAGCTTCAATCATGTCCGTCAGCTTCAATAAATGGTCATAGATATCGGTAAAATAAGCCGTATGTTCGCCTGTCCGCTGCACATGCTGGGAATTGATCACCCGATAGAGCAGATCCCGCATCGGTACGACGGTGCGTCTCAGCTTCAGCAATCGACTTCGCAGGTCAAACACCTGATTCATCAAATCTTCGACTGATTCTTGGCTGCCCCGGTTCTCCAGTTCAGCCAATTCATCCTCAATCGCAAATAAAGACGGAAAATAATGATCGACCAGCTTGTCCATCACCGTATAGGCTGCTGCCACGGGGCCTCGCGCCCAGATGGTTCGTTCATGTGCATGATGCAACAAGCGTTCCCACGCTTCATTCACTTCCTCCAATACGCCATGATGAAAAGACACTAGGAAGTTTGATCCGAGAAACAAGTCAACCTCCTCAGCTTCCAGCGTCTTGGGATTCAGTGCATGTAGTACAAGAAACTGCAGATTTTCATAATAATCAAGCTTTGGCCGTTGCAATACATGCATACAGTCCTCAATAGCTAAGGGGTGAAAATGAAAATATGTATCCAGCAAACGGCTTTCCTCTTCCGTTGGCTGGTTAAAATCCGCCCATACCCAGGCGTAATCGTTCAGATCCAGCTGTGTAAGTGGTACGTTCACGGAGACTTGATGTTCTCGTGTAATGGCGAGTGTACGAATCATAAATTAGACCACGTCCTTGTCCTGTATCTTTACGTCATTGTACAACTTTAACCATAGGCACGTCTCCCACGTATTCAAAATATCCACAGACGTGCATTCAAACTCGACAACAAAAAAAGCCAACCCTGTTGGCTTCTCTCATTTCCCTATCCACAGTTCCCTGTATCCACAGGAATATCTTCTTTTGGTTTATCATTCCACGGATGGCTATCCACATATCCAGCCTGTCCACACGTTCATGCACAGGCGTTTCTTGGTTTTGGTTGTATAATTGTCCACATATCCCGATATTCACATCGTTATGAACAGGTTGTCCGTTAACCCCGAATTCATCCGGGATAACTTCTCTCTCTAGAAAATAATCCAGTAGAGTAAACCCGCCAGTGCAGCAGTAATTGGAATCGTAATGAACCACGTAATGATGATCCGTCCAGCAAGTCCCCATTTCACAGCAGAGAATCGTTTCGCGGAACCCACACCCAGAATGGCTGATGTGATCGCGTGCGTTGTACTAACCGGAAGGTGAAGCAACGTTGCCGTGAAAATAACGGAAGCAGCTGACAGATCGGCAGCAAATCCGTTAATCGGTTCAATTTTAAAGATCTTGGTACCCATCGTTTTGATGATCTTCCAACCACCGATCGATGTACCCAGAGCCATTGCTGTTGCAGCAGAGATTTTAACCCACAGCGGAACATCCAGATTATCCTGCACACCTGCTGCCACGAGGGCAAAGGTAATGATACCCATGGCTTTCTGAGCATCATTGGTACCGTGCGTGAATGCTTGCAATGCTGCCGTGAAAATCTGTACCGTACGGAAACCTTTGTTCACGTTATGCGGACTGCGTTTGGCAAAAACATATTTTAGAATTATCATGACCACATAACCGATCACAAATGCGATCAGAGGGGATAACAACAACCCTCCGACGATATCCGTAAATCCACTCCATTTCAACTTATCCGATCCGGCACCTACGAATACCGCGCCTGCCAGGGCTCCAATAAGTGCGTGTGATGAGGAAGATGGAATACCAAACCACCATGTAACCAGGTTCCAGATAATGGCTGCGATCAAGGTGACTATGACGACCTCGATCCCGTTATCCAGCGTGGTGGGGTCGGTTACACTACCCCCAATCGTCTTCGCAACGCCTGTAAACATCATCGCACCGACAAAGTTCATTACCGCTGCCAAAAGGATCGCGCGACGCGGCGTCAGTGCCCGTGTCGATACTGAAGTGGCAATGGCATTGGCCGTGTCGTGAAAACCGTTGATGAAGTCAAACGCCAGTGCAAGGAAGACGACTATACCTAATACCCAAATCGTTGTTTCCATTATTCTCTGGCTCCTTAAGAATTACGCATGATGATGGATTCGAGCACATTCGCTACGTGTTCACAAGCATCCGTTGTTGTCTCAAGACGTTCGTAAATTTCCTTACGTTTGATCAATTCAATCGGATCAGGAACGGTAGCGAAAAGGTTCTTGATACACATGCGCAACACTTCATCGCCCTGATTTTCCAGATCATTCAATCGAATCGTGTACTCACGAATCGCCAGCAATTTTTTCTGAGACAGCAAATGAATGGCCTTCTGAATTTCGTAAGCCGATTGGCGCAAAATTTCAGCGAATTGAACGATATATTCGTCTGGGTCAGTCAGTTGGTACATATAGAAACGGGAAGCCGTAGCTTCGAGTCCGTCCAATACGTCATCAAGTGTCGTTGTCAGCTCCATAATATCATCGCGTTCGATCGGCGTGATAAACGTTTTGTTGAGTTCCGTAATGATTGTGTGAACATAGTCATCACATTGGGACTCGTACTTCTTCATTTCATTGGCAAAAAGAGTCACATCCTGAAGGTTGGAAACATGCTGGGAGAAATAATCTGCCGCTTGAACAACCGTATCTGCCATGTTCTCCAGTGTCTCAAAAAATATATCCTTCTTCTTCTTAAGCTTCATAGCTCTATCCCCTTTACGGAAAAAATTGCCGATAACCGATGAAACATGAAATGACAACCTTTGATATCTTATCATATTTGTTTCATGGTTTGTACAAAAGGTGTGATCCTTTTTTATATTCTTATCACATTAATCTGAAATGAATCTTAATTATTTGGAATATTGGTAAATTCAAGTTGAGATTTTACACTGCGTTTACAATTCGACATCAAAATACAGAATCGACACCATTCTGCTTTTCACGGCAAGGTAAAATATAATGCCTTTTTGAGGACAAAATAGATACATGTTCCATCTTTTTCTTTCCTTACATCCTTCTATTGGACAGCCAGCTTCACATGACTAGAAAATTCCGGTTGATTGGGAACAATGCTAATAAATGTTTTACCTGGCACAAGAGCCACTTCACTGCCATCCTGAACAAACCGCATAATATCCCCCTGCTTCTTCACCCACTGCCCACGTATCATCTTGCCCTTCTGGAACAACATGGCTTCCCCGCCTTGTTCCAAGTTAACGGACAACCGACCTACACTATCGAGCACCTTGTGATCTGCACCTGCCACAATGATGTTTGCTGCGCCAAGTTGAGTTCCATTATCCAGATCCTGATCTGCCTTGCCATTCACTATTCTCATATATCGTCCGCTAACTTCATCATAATCATACGTCACCCGGTAACTATCCAATAAATAATGGATATCAAATTGCTTCACTGCCTCTCCTGCGGATGTCGCGCCTTCTTCGTTATAGATGTATACGGGAGACTTGAAATCATGGCTATAACCCTTGATATCTGACCCTTCTCTCAGCTTGTCCGCTGAAGTATACAGATTATGTGGGGCTTTACGATCCGAGGAACGCCAGAAGTAAGGTCCACCATTCGATATTTCATCCATATGCTGCTTCTGCTGCCTTTGCAAAATGGAATACGCCTCCGGACTGCCTCCGGCATGAACAAGTACCCCATCATAACTCTCGCCGAGCTCAATCAGGTATGGGCGTATACTGCGAACTGGTCCAACCGTCTCAGCACCGCCTTCACTCTGGAAGATGGCTATGAAACGGGTAATGCCCCCCTCTGCGAGAACTTCAAGAATGATATCGGCTGAACTTAGACCCGATTGGGGGCGAGCTGCTGGTGCATTATTAATCATTACGGCGAGTGGTCGACGCGTAATCGCTTCATCTACAGGCAGACCCGTCAGAGGTGCTGTATAGAGAGACGTGTTGGATTCTTCCACGTTCTGTTCTTCTTGCACAGGTGCAGGTGTCGGTTCTGGCTGAAGTGGCATCTGGGTCGCCTCTTGATTTTGGCAGGCAACAAGACTCAATGAGAGAATAAAAAGGGATGCAGCCGATGCTGCTTTGTTCCATTTAAAAAGCTTCAATATAGGACCTCCTGGACGATATGGCCTGGTTCTAAGTTGTGATATATGTCTCATGTAGGCAACCATTTCACGTTTTTCTTTCCATTTAATCACACCCCATCCGATTTGTCTGCGCCCAGAAGACCTTGATACAGCGTGAATCCCACATTTGAAACAGCTTATCGAGCGAAAAATATGTCCTAAATGTGAACTTCTTAAACCTTACTTAAAATTTGAACTAGATTGTGATTTTAATCACAAACAAAACAACTTTAGGACTATACAATAAAGACATCAAAGGTGATCACTTAGAAAAACAAAAACAACACACACTAGATTCCATGAAGGAGTGGTTTATATGTTCAGCTTCAACCAATGGCTTAGAGAAAACAAAGTGGCAATGTGGATTTTGACAGTACTTCGGGTGTATATCGGTTACGATTGGATGACTCACGGATGGAGCAAATTGACTGGCGGATTCGAAGCTGGCGGGTTCCTTGCTGGGGCACTGGAAAAAACAACGGGTGATCATCCAGCAGTTCAAGCATGGTGGGGAACGTTCCTGGAGAAATTCGCAGTACCAAACGCAGGACTGTTCGACTTCGTTATCCCAATGGGTGAATTCCTTGTAGGTTTGGGTCTCATCCTTGGTTGCTTCACTACACTGGCAGCATTGATGGCTATGGTCATGAACTTCGCGTTCCTCTTCTCGGGAACAGTAAGCACGAATGCTCAACTGGTTCTGATGCAAATCTTCCTGGTTGTTGCTGGTGCAAATGCAGGTAAAATCGGTCTGGATCACTGGGTACTGCCTTACCTTCGCGGATTGATCACTCGTAACAAAGGTAATCACCCTAAAGACACACCAACGATTAGCCCAACTCAAAAAACAGCTTAAGCAACAGCAATCATTCATCAAATTTCCAGTCCTGCTCTCCATCCCCCGGAGAGCAGGACTTTTTGCTTTCCATGATTAGCCCGGCTGCCCCAGCCTAACTTGCCCTGCCACAGAAAACCGTATTATGATGAACATAAAGTTGAACTTCGAAGGAGTACACGACATGCCAACCCAGCGACGTCTTGAGACGGATGCGGACTTTCAGGAAGCCATGAATATGAAGCATAAGATCCGAGTTTTTAAAGATAATCACCAGATTGACTCCGGTGGCATCATTATCCGCTTTGACAGCAACACCGTAGTTGTACAATCCAGTGTCAGTGAACTCGCTTATCATTCGCGTACAGACTGTGAATTGTTCGAAATCCGCAAATAAAGATCTATTCATAAACACGTCCTCGTATTGAAAGAAGGTTCCTTTAGCCCATCAAGGGTGTACAGGAACCTTCTTTTGTTTATATATTGTAATTGTATACATTTACACACTTTATCCGTACCAAACTAGCTTCAAACACCATAATCAGGCTGTTGTCTGTTCCAAGTTACACGCCGTCTCCAAACTGCCAACAGTTCAAACTGAGCGTTCCATAAGGGTACGACTGGAATAGACGCTTCGCTGATCGGGACATATCCGCTGTACCCATGGCGTAGAACAAAGGTGCAAGGTGTTCTGTACCATACGACGGAACTGCCGTGCGTGCATGAGGGGCTTTTTTATCATATTGAAACAGTTCTCTTGTGTTCCACTGCTCCAAGCGCTCCCCGATCCAGCTATCAAATTCCACCGCCCACTCTTGCGGTTCATCCGTATTCCCGAGCAATCGCAAATTGTGAACCGTTCCACCACTGCCAATGATCAGCACATCATCATGACGCAGCTGTTCCAGCATTCGGCCAATATCATACTGTTCCTGCGGCGTACGCAGCGAGTCTACCGATACAGCGATCACAGGGATATTAGCCTCAGGATACATATGGAGCAACGGTACCCATACACCATGATCCAGACCACGGCCTCGAATCGGCTGATGTGCCAGGTTGCTGCGGGTGAACAAAGCACATATCTCGTTCGCTAAATCTGGCTGCCCGCATGCAGGGTATTCCATCGTATACATCGTAGAAGGAAATCCATAAAAATCATGCAAGGTCTGATGTGTATCATCCATCGTCACGGACGGTTCAGGACAATCCCAATGCGCCGTAAATACGACAATGGCTTTCGGAGCCGGCAGCCTGTCTCCAAGCTGGTTCAAGAAGTGAGTGTAGTCATTGCTCTCCACCGCCAGAGCGGGAGAACCATGCGCAATGAAAAGTGCGGGTAATGTCATTGCTGCCAACCTCCAGACACGGATAGAATGCTTACTCCTCTATTTTACCCTTAAGAAGGCGCTTTTCCAAGCTGACATCCCCAAACAGTTGTAATCCTGCCACTTATATCATCCAGTGCTGCCAATCCTGCTCAATCTTCTGACGTTCGCCCAGCCACTCTCTGGTACGCGTAATTAGCTGTTCCCGCTCTTTACCTGAAGAGAAGGTGTGATCGCCCTGGAAGATGATTTCCTTGTCACAACGACCCTCCTGACGCATCCAGAATACCTTTTGATACAGGAATGCGTAGTCTACAGGAATAATCTCATCTGACGTGCCATGCACGACGAGAACATCACCGCTAAATTTGACTGCTTCCTGGAATGGCTGTTGTTCAGCGAGAGACTCGAAGAAGGTTGGTGTGAATTTGTATCCGAGATAATCAGCCGCACCCAGTTTCACGCCTTCATCGTATACTTCCCGTCCCGTAATCTTCACGATATCATTGAATGGATAACCCACGGAAGACCACATCACCAGATTCTTGACACGTTTGTCGCGCACAGCCGTTAGTAATGCAACGGCACCACCCAGACTATGACCAATCAGCGTAACGCGTGTAGGATCTACATCACTGCAATTCACCGCGTAATCCAGCACCGAGCGGGTCTGCAGCACCATGGACTCCAGTCCCTCTGCTCCATACTCCCCACTGCTCTCTCCGCAACCGATATAATCGAAACGCAGGACCAGATAACCGTCTTCAGCCAGCTCACGGGCAGTCTTTACAAACAAACGGTCCACGCCGATCCGACTACCAACGAAGCCGTGGCAGATGACTGCCAGAGGTACGCGCTGCTGGCTCTTCTCCTCCTTGATATCTTTCACAACCGGATAATGAATCGTGGCTGTTAATTCTTCCTGTCCATGACGGATACTGATCTGACGTTCCATGCCGATTTCCCCTTTCCACGCTAGCCTGTTAAGTTCCATTTATTAAATATATATAATCCGATAAGTTTAGTGTGTATTAAGATGTTATTCATATATTATCATCCCGTAACCCGCAAGTCAACGTAAGTAGGAACCCTGTCTATATCGAATGCTAGTCTACATTTCATCGGATGATAAGCGCAAAAAAATGAGCCACGCTGATGACAGCTGGCCCGGATATCTTTTATCTTTTTGGATTCCAACCAAGGGTTGCAGGATCTCTATTCGTAGCTTCTGCGGAACATCTCGTGGGTCTCCACCCGTCCATTCCACTCATGCTCATGACCCGAATCACTATTGTCCCAGAAACTTCTTCCCTTCAAATTGCCATCTGTCATTTCTTCTGCATACTCCGTATCCTCCAGGTTCTCCTCAAAGGATACAACCTCGTCTACGACTCCACGGGAGTTGCTGTTCAGTAGCAGCTTCCGCGTCAATTCTGTTTGTTTATCCATAACAAGCACACTCCAATCTTGGATTTCTGTTGGAAATGCTACTATTGTGATGGAATTGGCTGCTCTTTATGCATACTTCACACAATCGTTAGATCTGGGAAGCGTGAGGGTATTTTTTCACATCAACGGGGGAAAATAAACGAACAAACACAGGCAGCATATGCCTCGGAATCCTTCTGCCGAAAGGAATGAATTCATGGAACATCTACTGGAATGGTTTCAACTTCACGGTAAACTGGTGCTGTTATGCACCTGTGTCATACTTGCCTGTGTCTGGCTATGGGTCCACCATGAGCAGCTTTTTTATAAGGAGTGACTTTGCGAAACGACAGCCCTTCCCGTATACTAAAATACCGTCAGGGTCTTCAGACAATTGGAAGATCAGAACGTGTGTAGACAGGGGGAGCAATCATTGGGGATTTCCTATAAGAAACTGAAAGAAATACAGAATCGGCAAATAACCGAGATGAGTCGAATGACACCTGAACATGTGAAACTGTATGACCAGATCAGCACCATTGCGCGTCATGCGCCAGCGGATGAGAGAACACAGGAAGAATGGATTCTTTCCGCAGGAAAAGCAATCGTACAGGCTCAGCGGGATAACAAACCCGCTCGCGAGTTATACGGACCTGATCTGGAACAAGACATCCATGCACAGCTCGGGATAACAGATACAGCACCGGAGAAGACGGCTGCCGTTGAGGTGGGCAAATCCAGCCCAACCCATGGTCATAGTCCAACAGCTTCATCGAAAAAGAAAACCAACGCTGTAGAACCACAACCAACCGAGAATCCTGAGCCTGTGAAACGGACACCAAAGTGGTATGCCATGATCGCTTGGGCGGCTTTGTCTTTTGTCATGTTGATTCAAGGATGTGCGGGATTGTTCGTGGGTTGGACTGGCGGAGATACGGAGCCGTTCCAACACATTAGTCTGTTTTCCCTGATTGTTGCAGCAGTTGGCGGGATTGCATTGGTGGAGATGCTTCGCCGCCTTGCTGAGCGACCAGACGATGAAGGAGCGGACAGAAACACCGTACCTAGGGTTAACCTTAAGGGAATCATCATCTACATTGTCATCGTGGTCCTTGTACTGTTTGTCGGGTATCCACTGCGTGATACACTTCCGGTATTTGCACTGGCTCCGTGGGTGAGTGCGGTGATTGGAGTTGTAGGGCTTGCAACGTTAAGGCCTTTATTTGGACAAAAGAAAACTGCATAATACGTTATATAGTCGATTAAGGGACTTCACGAACTCGTGAGGTCTTTTTCCATTTGGAGCTGATTCCGATGTTTGATTCCTTTGCCTGGTGTCTCCCCGAACTCCCGCTTGAACATCCGGATAAAATAGTTCACTTCCATGCCTACGGTCTCTGCCGCCTCTCGTACACTTGCCCGCGGGTGCTTGTCCAGCCATTCCGAAGCCTTCTGCAAACGTAATCGCTGCATATATTGATGTCCTGTCACACCATAATGCTGGTGAAATAATCGGTTGAGATGCTGCACCGAATAACCCACTGCGTCAGCAACATGCCTCAATAACAGGTCATCCTGATAATGTGTATGCATCAATGCCACTGCTCGGACAAGTGCATCCTTGCCTGGGTCGGACTCCCGATTCGAACGTGTTACAATCTCCTCCTGCACCATAGATGATACAATTCCTACACGACCGACATCCGATGGAATTTTCGATTGTGCTATATCCAAAATGAGCTGGTAGATCAAGGCAGAAGTATTCCACATCTCCGTTACTCCTTGATTCAGCCCCTGCCAGAGATCTGTTAACCGCGACCAGATGAGTTCAAAACCGGAGATAGGGTACGGCTCGTTCTGAAGTAAACCTGCGCATTGAAGTACCGATCCAGCCGATGCACCACCGATGCCGATATAACCCAGTTCTCCTTTGGATTTGGAATGAGGCACATACTCATGCGCAACCTCGGGTTCCACGATGAATAACTGCCCTGCTCCCATCGTCCACGTCCCTTTTCCCGGAAACCTGAACTGCCCTTCACCGCCGCGTGACAAAAACAACTGATACACCGGAAATCCATCCGGTCTATGCAGAACTTTCTCTTCCTGCGTGCCCACACAATACAGGTACAGCGGCAACCGGGAATCCGGCAGGCCCGTCAAACGAAATGCAAGCATTCCATCATTCCTTTCGGCTCAGTGGCTTCTACATAAAGTGAACTAAAGATATTTACACTGGCCACTCCGATGACAGAACAACCTTCCGATCGCTGTTATCCCCAGATTTTTTGGTTTTCCTTTTTTAAATGGTAAAATCCGGGGATAAAGGCGCACGCTTCGCTTCCTCAGGTTATTTTTGCCCTCTCCGTTTCGTGTAAATGTCTAGTTCGATCTATATAGCCAACTTCCCTTTACCTTTATTATCGATTATTTGTTTCCAATGTAACAATGGTCTAAGGAACCTTTTTGGCGACAAGATTTTCAAAAAGCAAGTTTGAGATTCACGCCAAACGATTATTGTTCATACATAATGAAAACACCCTTTCTGGATGGAAAGGGTGTTCGAGTTTGTTTCAGTGTAAATTTTTACTTCAGCTCTGTGGTGTTTGCACCTCACTTGCTGCTGGTGGATTGGTAGCAGGTGCAGGCTCCTGTGTAGACGTAGACTGAGCCTTTTCAAGCTTAAATGTACCAGATTGGCCTGAAAGTGCATTTTTGTTCGTTGTTGTATTTCCAGCAACTGAAAGAATATACACCTTGTACTCGCTTCCTTCCACCAGATTGGCTCCTGTTGAATCTATAGCTGTTGTAGTCAAAGTAACTTCAACCGCTGAAGGATTTCCAACTTGGTAACTAGTGTTAGAGGTTGCTGTAGTGACATCCAAACTATCTGTTCCTTTAACAATAAAGAGTCGGTATGCAGAAATGCCAGTTTCAGAAGATGGCTTAGTAAAGGTAAGCTTATAACTTGCCGAAGTTACTGTACTTGTATTTTGCAAATCCGTGATAGCAGCAGCCTGAACGGGTGCTGGTTGTGCATTGATAATAAATTCATTGGAAGCAGGTGATAGATTAGACGCGCGAGATGTACTATTAGACACTGACATAACAAATACTTTGTATTTCTGTCCAACGGTAATTGGGCTGTTGTTAATATCTCGGTATCCATCGTTCAGTACGATTGAAGTGCCCGCACTACTTGTATCCAAGTCAGTATAGTAATTAATACCAAGTGCCGTACTTGTAGTGAAACCACTTACCTGATTTGCGGGCACGATGAAAATGCGATATTTAGCAATTCCCGTTTCATTCGACGCTTTGGCAAAATTGATAGTTACATCGGAAGGGTTACTTGCCTGTTGCCCCTGATCTTTGACGGTTACATTCACACTACTCGGTGCTGCTACAGCGGAATTGGAATTCAGTGTAACTATACCGGAGGCTGACGATAATGCATTCGTCAGAGAAGCATTGTTATTCACGGCCATTACGTAAACACGATAGCCTACATCGTTACGAATCGAGTCACCATCCACTGTTTTCGAACCATTAGATAAGGTAATCGTCTGGTTATTTCCCGTTCTACTTACATACGTATAATTCGAGCTGTTCACCCCATTGGCTGCGTTCAGATTGAAGCTGCCTGCATTCGCATTTTTCACCACAAACACCCGATAATGATTCACATTTGTCTCATCTGCGGATTTATTAAATGTCACACGCAGATCACGTCCATCTCCATTATCCCCAATATCCGTTGCAGCCACATTACTCGGAGCCGTTATAGCCGCATTCTGTGTCAGCGTAATCTGTGAAGAGTAACCGGACAAAGCATTTTGACTGGAGTTTCCGTTGTTATTCACCGACAGCACGAACACCCGATAAGCAACGTTATTCGTAATGGTATAACCATTGGTATCTACCGCATAGTTTGGAAGCGTAACGGACTGGTTACCACCCGTTTTGTTCACCTGTGTATAGTTGTTCGACGCATTAGCTGCGCTCAGCGTGAAGCTGCCCACATTAGCGGAACGAACTACATATACACGGTAGGCAGAGATTCTGGATTCATCCGCAGCTTTGTTGAAAGAAACCCGCAGATCACGCCCATCACCGTAATCACTAATATCCGCAACAGCCAGGTTGCTAATAACTCCCGCGTTACCGTTCGTTGTCAGTCTCAGCACAGTGGATGAAGCTGACAGCGCATTGGTGTATCCATTTTGCTGATTGCCCACCGCCATCACAAAGATGCGATAATCTTGCAGATTCGTTACGTTATAACCACTTGTGTCCTTCATGGATGAAGGCAAAGTTGTTGTAATGTTGTTGCCTGTTTTGTTCACCGTATAGTACAGACTGGAGGACAGATTGCTTGCTGTCGTCAGATTGAAACTGCTGGCAACTGAGTTACGCACCACGAAGATGCGATAGTTCGCTACCTTGGACTCATCCGATGAACGGTTGAAGCTCACCTGAATATCACGACCATCTCCATAATCCGAGTTATCCTTCACCTGCGTAATTACTGGAGACGTTGCTGTGTTCACCGACAGCGTAAGTGAAGATGATGCTGCGGACAGCTTGCTGTCTGTTGTTGTATTTGTGCTAACGGACAAAATGTACACTACATACGCTGTACCGCTTTTAATCAATTCGCCAGACGTATCCCGTGTCGAAGAAGTCAGCTGGCTTTTCACTGCGGTGCTGTTTCCTTTGTATATGATCGTGGAGTTAGCACTGGACACTTTGTTCGCTGCAGCCAGGTTGAATGCAGAAGAGTCCTTCGCTTTAACAACAAATGCACGATAATACGTAATGTTCGATGTTGTGCTTGGCTGCGTGAAGTTAATCTCCAGATCGCGGCCATCGCCATAGTCACTAATATCTGCGGCACGCAGGCTTGTAACCGCCTGTACTGTGGATTTCACATTATTGAGCTTCAATGCTTGGGAAGACCAGTTCAATGCATTTTTATAATTATTGCTGCTGTTTCCAACAGTCAGTACATACAGACGATACGTTTCATTGCTGTTAAGCAGATCCCCGTTTACGTCACGCGTCTGTGCATTAAGTGTCAGTTTCGGGTTGCTGCCATTTGGTGTAACCGATGTATAGTTCGCAGAAGGTACGGCAGTTGCTGAGGACTCCGTGAAGCTATTCACATCGCGTGTTTTCACCAGCATAATCCGGTAAGCAGATACCGCCTTCTCTGAAGTTGGACGTGTAAAGCTCACGGTCAAGTCCCGACCATCTCCGTTACTTCCGGATACCGAACCGTAGATGTTCCATGCAGCATATTGTGTCTCATCCACTGGAGGCGTTGCCGTTGTCTTGATATCTACACGCTGATTGCGCGAGTTCCAGAATACTTTTTCTCCAAAAGCTTCACTGACAAAACGGATGGGAACCATCGTGTTGCCCTTAATCGTGTTTGCAGGTACATCCAGCGAGATCGCTTCCCCGTTGATGTATGCCGTTTTGGAACCGAGTGTCAATTTAACTTCCTGATCGTCGCGAGTTGCAACAATCGTTTTGGTTCTGTTGGTGTACTGTACCTTCGCATCCAATCCTTCAAAAATCGACCGAAGCGGAACCAGTACGCGTCCACCTTTCATCACAGGTGCCTGAGCAGATGATAACTCTGCATCATTAATATATATGCTGATTCTCGCAGCTGCATCCATAACCGACGTTGGAAGTGCGGACATCAGCATGGCCGATACAGCCAGCGCTGACATGACCTTCTTCACTTGTTTTCCTCCCGGTTTCCTCATATCCCATATCCCCATTCTCGCAATTAGTTAACATCGAAATAGATTCGCTGTTCTTTTCATTATTCCTGTATTTTCCTATGCACAACTAAGACGTTCCGATCAGCTCAAAAGTTTCCAGTTGTACAAAAAATATTTTCGCAGAAACATTCCTCTCTCTTCCACCCTCCAAAAGTTAAAAATAACAGAAGAATTTGTCACCATTCCGCAACCACATCCTGCCCCAATTGGGTTAATGTAAAGTAACTAGTGAACAACGCCTATCATTTTCTCAACTACGGGAGGTTCATATCTATGACATCATCGTTCCAATCTGCCAATCGTAAAAGCATGCGCACCTTCATTACAGCCACCGCCATCCTCATGCTGCTCCAAACAGCTGTAGCCCCATTATCCGTAGTCGCTGCTGCCGCATCTTCCAGTACAGATACCACCAAAGTCACGACAGCCAGTTCAACAACCATATATAAAACATTTCAGTCCATGCTCTACAAAAAGAACGGCTTACCTGCCGCGGATGCTTATCTCGAATCTCATATCCAAAAGGTAACAAAGCATCACGCCACCCTGATGGTGCTTCAATTGGAGAATGCTCGCCTGAAGGCGCTAAGTGCCATGACAGACCGCCTGCTCGTTCCTAACGTTCAGGACAAGATGATCAAGGCTTACAAGTTGAATGATAGCTTCACCAAACTTATGGAGCGTACCCAGGACTCCAATCTGCGTGCACTGTTAAAAGAAGCCCGTGACAGCGGCTACCGCCTTGTCATGCTCGAAGGCTCTCTCTATCCCATTATGAATTATGCGGCACTCGTGAAATATACCTCTGTCATTAAAGAGGATATCTCAAGCTACATCCATATCATGACAAAGGAAACGAAAAACTTGCCTGCGGATGATGGTGCTCTGGTCATTGGCTATCAGGAGATTCTCCTTCGAGCACTCAGTCAGGAAAGATTCCTGGAGCTGCATCCGAAATCGAATCGGGCCAAGCAGGTGCAGAATCTGTTGAACAGTTATACCCTGTATACCTTTTATGGGCTGAACAACACACCGCTGTTTGATTATGATACGAACAAAATGGTGCCGAACGCTCAAAGAGGATACAACGGCGTCTTGCAGCGCCTTGCATCCGTCGATAGTGAATTCCTTACCAAGTTGGATGCCTTTATGGACGTGGTTAAAGAATCGAAGTATGAGAAAACGGCTGCTGTCGAGAAATGGCTGGAACAGAATGTGCCGGCCAGCGACTATGCAAACTATTGAGTTGATCCACTCCCACGGTTAACATCCGGTTCAAATTCAGGCTAAGTTCGAACATATCGCCATACCAAAAACCGCCGCAGGATTCGCTCCTGTGGCGGTTTCTTCTTGCTTCTATCGTCAAAACTGACTAAAGCGTCAGCGCTCTGTACTATTGAATCGGTTTGACCATATGATTATACTCATGTCCTGCGATGACAATCACATCGTCTTTGACATATCCCTGCCGTTCATAGAGCATTAGCGCACGGCCGTTGTCCCGTTCTACAATCAGGGATACCTGCGAGTGCCCCAGATCTCTGCCCTGCTGCTCAAAAGCAGCCATCAGTGCCCGGCCGATGCCCTGCCCCTGATAAGCTTCACTTACCGAGAGAGTATCCAGATAATACTCACCCGGACGGGTCTCTTTGACCAATGCATACTTCTCTTCCCGGCTTCGTCCAGGTCGATCCAGAATTGGCTGGTCCAGACGATCCGCTTCTCCGCCATCATAGGCTACCAGAATCCCCGCGATCAGTCCATCCTGCTCCATTACCGTCACATGACGATAGCTAATCCGGTTGTCTTCCTGCACATAGAACTCCTGCAAAATCTGCATCGCCTTCTCATGATCCGCCTCACCCGCGAGCGAGTAAGCAATATCCCCTATCGCCTGAACCAACAATGGGATGACCTGATGTGCATCTTCTATGCGTGCTGGTCTGATCAGAGGAGAGGTCTCGTGGTGATCTAATTGCGTACTGGAATTATTCATCAGATTAACATGTTGAACAGATTCAAGTTTTTGTTCAGCTCGGTATAGGCGATACCTTTGCGGTTCATACGTTCAATAAGCGGTTGGTAATCTTCCTTGTACATCAGCTCAATGCCCACCAAGGCAGGGCCATTTTCCTTATCATGCTTTTTCGTATATTCAAACCGGGTGATATCATCATTCTTCCCTAGAACTTCCTCCAGGAATTCACGTAAAGCTCCTGCACGCTGCGGGAAATTAACCATGAAATAATACTTCAGACCTTCATAAATCAAGGAACGTTCCTTGATCTCCTGCATCCGGTCAATATCGTTGTTCCCGCCACTAATGACACAGACCACCGTCTTGCCCACGATTTGCTCACGATATTGCTCAAGCGCCGCAACAGCCAAGGAACCCGCAGGCTCGACAACGATCGCATTTTCATTATATAGCTCCAGAATAGTTGTGCAGGCTTTGCCTTCTGGCACTTTCACAATGTCATCAAGTATACTATTGCAGATATCAAAGGTAAGATCGCCAACCCGTTTCACCGCTGCGCCATCCACGAATTTATCAATATCATCCAGCGTTACAACCTGTTTGCGGAACATCGCCTCACTCATGGAAGCTGCCCCAAGTGGCTCAACTCCAATGATGCGTGTCTCCGGACTCACCGTCTTCATATAAGTTCCCACGCCGGCTGCCAGCCCTCCGCCACCAATCGTCACGAATACATAGTCGGCATTCTCATCAAGACTTTCCATGATTTCCATCGCTACCGTACCATTACCTGCAATAATCTTTGGTTGATCAAAAGGATGGATGAACGTCATGCCCTGTTCGTCACATGCACGCATCGCTTCTGCATAAGCATCATCATACGTATCCCCAATCAGCACCACTTCAACGTTGTCACCGCCAAAGCGACGCACCTGTTTCACCTTCTGGTTCGGCGTTGTACTCGGCATGAAGATTTTACCGTTAATTCCAAGGGCATTACAGCTAAAAGCGACACCCTGAGCATGGTTGCCCGCACTCGCACAGACAATACCCTTCTCCATCTCGGCTGGTGTCAGACTGCGAATCATATTATAGGCACCCCGAATTTTGAACGAACGCACCACTTGAAGGTCTTCCCTTTTCAGATACACATTACAGTTATATTTGGCCGATAATACAGCGTCCCGCTGCAACGGCGTTCTTACAATGACTTCACGCAGCACATGATGTGCGCGCACGATATCTTCCATGCCAACACTGGCACGGCCGGGATTTGTGGTTCCCGTTGGTTCTTGTTCAACTGGTTTCATTTTCTTCTCCACACTCCGCTTATATGGTCTAGCAATGTCGCGCACTGCTTTTCTTTGTATTGTATCACTTTTGTTGTGTTCTTGCGCCTGAGCTCACTTCATTTATCATTCGTACAATTTCATCAATAATGACCTGTGGATCTGTATACATAACCATATGACCGGATTGATCTGCCCCAATCCATCTCGCATTGGATAGCTCGCTCACCGTCTGGCGATGCGCCGTGATAAGAGCTGGCCTGATTTTCCCCTCTCCCTTACCCGGTTTTGTACCCGAGATCACGCTGATTTCCAGATCACCCAGAGCCGGAGGATGTTTCAGCAGCTCTGCCATGTCATCCAGAAATGTTTTGCTTTCCGCAAGCATCGTGCTGGCTGCCTGTACAGTGAAATCCTCCTTAAGGTGATCTGCCGCCACATCGTCAGGCTGAACACGTCCAGCTTTGCTGCCGAGCAACCGGTATAAGCCCGTTCTCGCCATGATTGGAATGAGGAAACCATTGAGGGCAAAACTCTTTTTGGCCGTGTTCGAAAAATACAATTCACAATGCTCGTCTGATGGATCTACCAGGATAATGCCACGTAATCGAGATAGATGTGCAGCTGCCGCAGCCCGTACGATCGGGCCACCCCAGCTATGGCCTACCAGAATGAATGGTCCCGGGCCCAGCGCTGTCAGCAGATCCCCAAGATCCCCTGCAATGCGGTCAAGGCTACGAGGAGCCGAGTCGACATCACTTCGTCCCGCCCCTGCCCTGTCATACACGACTGCGCGTACATGCTCCGCAATGGCAGGTGCAACCAGTCCCCAGTTCGATCTGGAGGCGCCCATACCGGACTCAAATACAACCGTCAGTTCTCCTGTTCCCCTGGACATATAATGTAGTTTGCGACCATCGCGGGTCTGAACAAACGCACTTGAACCAAACGTATGTGAGCTAGGGTTAGGATTCATGTTCCCCTCCTGATTACATGCATAGTCATCTATCGCCGAATCTAATTGAAAATGATTATCAATTACTTCATTATAGAATAATCCATGCTTTACGACAACCATGTTGCTCAGCAAGCACAGCAGTACTGTCACCTCTGTCACGTTTCAAGGATCATCCCTCGCCCCACCGTTCTGCTATGCCTCCTTTTTCCTTATGAAAAAGAAAACCCGATCCATAATCAGATCGGGTAACTGTCCCAGCCATATGCGGCTGGCCATCATATATATAAATATACAAAAACAGCCCGATTTCAATTTCCATCAGGGCTGTTTTTAACTGCTTTAGCTTCACGATACCTAGGATTAAACATACCGCTCATTCAATAAGGAAACACCCAATTTACGCCTGTGTCTTATACCAAGCTGCCGCGGCTTCTGCCTCGGTACGAGTTAACTGATGACCCTGACGCTCCCAATGCATGTTTACATCGGCACCTGCACCGCTGAGTAGCGAAGCAAGTTCCTCGGTTTCACGTCTTGGTACAATCGGATCGTTTTCGCCCGCACCAATGAACACAGGCAGACCCTTCAGATCCGGCAATTCCAGTCCACGCAGCGGTACCATCGGATGATGCAGAATTGCACCTTTGAATACATCCGCTTGATGGAAGATCAGGCTCGCCGCAATATTGGCACCATTAGAGTAACCCAGTGCATACACGTTGGACCGATCGAACCTGTATTCTGCCGCAGCTGCATCTACAAAAGATCCCAACTCTGCCGTACGAGCAATCAGATCTTCTTCATCAAAAATACCTTCGGCCAAGCGGCGGAAGAAACGGGGCATCCCGTTCTCCGATACGTTTCCCCGCACCCCAAGGATGCCAGCTCCTGGCGCTATCATCTCCGCAAGACCGATCAGATCGTTCTCGGTTCCGCCTGTGCCATGAAGCAACAGGATTGTTGGCGCATCCGGCTGAGCACCTGCTTTATAGATATGTTTCATTGTATTGGTTGTGGTCATGATTTGGACTCCCCTTTCCATTCACGCACTTCAATTCGTGGCAACAATTGT
Source organism: Paenibacillus amylolyticus (assembly GCF_050990605.1). Lineage (GTDB taxonomy): Bacteria > Bacillota > Bacilli > Paenibacillales > Paenibacillaceae > Paenibacillus > Paenibacillus amylolyticus_H. The sequence goes on along the minus strand of NZ_CP158832.1, from coordinate 699,801 downwards.
TCAATCTGCTCGCGTTGCGGTTCATACCATTCAGGCAACATCAGTTTCTCACCCATGCTCTCTGCGGGTTCATCCCGTGCAAATCCCGGAGGATCGGTAGCCAGTTCGAACAGTATGCCTCCCGGCTCCCGGAAATACACAGCGTTGAAGTATTGACGGTCAATGACTGGTGTTGGATGATACCCGGATTGTTCAAGATCCTGCTGAATTTGTTCATGCTCGGTATAATCTTTCGCACGCCATGCAATATGGTGAACTGTTCCGGCTCCGCCAATCCCGCGTTGGATGCCTGTAGACTGAATATCGATGATCTGACCGATATCGCCGCTTGCCTGAAGACGAAGGAGTCCGTTCTCCTCGCCGACCTGCTCCAGACCCAGTTTGCTCACCAATACGTCCATGGTTTTCTCAGGAACATGGCTGAACAATACGGCACCACCGAATCCTTTGATGGCCTGCTCTGGTGTCACACCATTGAACGCCCAGCTGCTTGGCTGACCTCCTTCGCGCTCAACCAGTTCAAGCAGCAGACCGCCTTTGTCGAAGAAACGGATGTACTGCTCACCGAATCTGGTTTTATTTTCATATGGAATATCGAAGGAAGCAAGACGTTCTTTCCAGAAAGGCAGGCTTCCCACCGGGACCGCATATACGGTAACTCCAGTCTGACCTGACCCAATGACACCTCTTCTTGAATTCTGCTGCGGGAAGAAGGTGATGATTGTGCCCGGTGCACCCTGCTCATTCCCGTAATACAAGTGATACACGTCCGGTGCATCAAAGTTAATTGTTTTTTTCACGAGTCTAAGCGCCAACACACCTGCGTAAAAATCGACGTTTTTCTGCGCATCGTCCACAAAAGCTGTAATATGATGAATTCCTGAAGTTTTAAACATAATCTCCACTCCCTTGGTTTTAGTAATATCATAAGTTAGATGTGCTTCTTTTATTTATTGTATTGATTTTCGGTTTTATCTTTAATTTAAGATTCTTTAAATTTATATTAATCCATTGGAATACATTAAGCAAGCTTTTATTTTAAAATCAAGATATCTTAACCAAAAAACAGGCCCCGATTACACCGGGAACCTGTTTATCGTTACTATAATTACATTGCTTCGCTAATTCTGTAATATCTTTTTATCACTGCTTCTTAAACCAATTTCATTCTTTTTGGTGGATTCACCAAATCTTTGTGCTCGTATTCATCCTTGATATCTCCGACAATCTCTTCAAGGATATCCTCCATCGTAACCATACCTACCGTAGCACCTGCCTCGTTTTTCACAGTTGCAATGTGTACACGGCTTTGCTGCATCTGGATCAGTACATCCTTGATTGGAGAGCGCTCGGAGAAACTCGGCGTATTATGAACAAATGTCTCCATATTGAAGGCTCTTCCCGCAGCCACACTCGTCAGCATTTCTTTCGTGTTAATGAATCCAACAAAATGATCCTGATCCCCATTCGCAATAACCGGGTATCGCGTGTATTCATGTCGATTCAGCGTTTCAATGATCTGATCAAGCGGCATTTCTTTATTCAACGTAACGATTTTATCTCTTGGAATCATGATCTCCTGAAGCAGACGTTCATCAAAAGCAAAAATGTTTTTCAGATAGTCCAGCTCCGTCTGGTTGATCTCGCCACTCTCATAGCTCTGTGCCATGATCAGCTTCAACTCTTCTTCCGAGTGAACGGTATCATGTCCGGCAGGTTTTACACCGAATATGCCAAGCAACAGACGTGCAGCTCCATTCAGCGCATAGATGAACGGATTCATGATTTTACCGAACCAGTACAATGGTGGTGCCAGCAACAGCGTCATTCTCTCTGCAAACTGAATCGCCAGTGTTTTCGGTGCCAATTCACCAATAACCACGTGCAGGAACGTAATGATCGCCAGAGCAATACCATAGGAAAGCACGGTAGACAATGCCGCTGGTACTTCCATTCGCTCAAAGAGCGGATGCAGCATCTTCTCAACGGTAGGTTCACCCAGGGCTCCCAATACCAGCGCCGTGATGGTAATCCCCAATTGACACGCAGACAGATAATAATCCAGGTTGTGTGCCACTTTTTTGGCCAGTACTGCCTTTTTGTTGCCTTCCGAGATCAATTGATCGATTCGGGACATCCGTACTTTAAGAATTGCAAATTCAGCTCCAACGAAAAAGGCTGTCAGACCTATAAATACGGCTACTAAAAATAAATTCAAGGCTATTATTCCGTCCAATGATTTCCCTCAGGTTGAGGGATTCACCTCCATTAAAATTTAAAATAAGGTTGCACGAGTGACGTTCCGGTGACGGATCGTTCTTCCGATCGCCATTGCCTCCAAATTTTCCTGATTGTTGTTTAAAATTGGTTTGCAAACGCGAACGCTACGCTTCTTCAGAATCGATTCCGTCCCCTACACTGTTACGTTGCCAGAACGCTTCAAATTCTGAGGGCAGTAGCCAAATAGGCAATCAAACCCTAGATTGCAGTCATGATCGAACCAACCAACATCACGCCAGATCGCTAGTAGCTTCCTCAACTTGAGCGCCGTTTACCCGCTCCAGAAGAACTTGCTTGATGTGATAATTTTCGGTATCAACAACGGTCCAGACATAATCACCGTGTTCTACCGTGTCACCTTTTTCCACACCTACACCCTTCTGGTACTGAATCCATCCGGCCACAGTATCCATCTCTTCATTTCCTTCAAACATAAGTCCGAACTGCCGCTCCACTTCATCCAAAAGCACCCGGCCGTTGATGAGATATTGATTCTCTCCGGTCTCCTGAATATCCGCAACCTCATCATCATCGAATTCATCACGAATCTCGCCCACAAGCTCCTCCAGAATATCCTCCATCGTAATGATTCCCGAGGTACCGCCATATTCATCCACGACCACGGCCATGTGTACACGTTCCTGCTGCATTTTAATCATCGCATCCTGAATACGTGTAACTTCGGAAACGAATGGGATCTCACGAACGAACTCCCGTAGTTGATACGATCTTGCGGCAACCATGTCAGGCAAAATCTTTTTCACATTCACAACGCCGATAATGCGGTCCTTGTCCCCGTCCTCGATGACAGGGTAACGTGAATAGTTATGTTCATCCAATATAGGAATAATATCGTCATAGGTCATATCCTGATCTAATGTCACCAGTTCCGTACGCGGGACCATGATGTCTTTGGCATCACGTTCATCGAACACAAATACATTTTCCAGATATGAAAGCTTGGTCTTGTTGTTCTCGTCCCCTTCATAACTCTGGTTCATGATGATTTTGATCTCGTCCTCCGAGTATGCTTGATCATGTTTGACAGGCTTTACACCGAATCCCCGCAGAAGAACACGTGAGGTTCCATTAAGCGCCCAAATGAACGGATACATAATTTTACCAAACCAGTATAGCGATGGGGAGAGCATCAACGTCAGTTTTTCCGAAAACTGAATCGCCAGCGTTTTGGGTGCCATCTCACCAACAACCACATGCAAGAACGTGACGAGGATAAAGGCGATCGCATAAGAAGCAATCGACGAGATTGAAGCAGGTACGTCTAAATAATTGAATACCGGATATAACAATCTCTCAACCGTCGGTTTTCCGAGTGCACCCAGTCCCAGTGCGGTGACCGTAATACCGAGCTGACAGGCTGACAGATAATAATCCAGGTCCGAGACAACTTTTTTGGCGAGTACAGCCTTTTTATTGCCTTCCGCGACCAGTTGATCCACTCTTGATGTACGAATTTTGACTACAGCAAACTCCGATGCTACGAAAAATGCAGTCAATGCAATCAAGATAATAAGTAAAGCGATATTCAATATGGTAATTATGTCCAATGATTTCCCCGGTTCTCAGGGATTCACCTCCAGAGATAGTTGCAGCGTGATCCGTTAACTATGTTAACCATTCATCCGCTGTTTGTCGTTCATCATGGCTTATGCCTTATATGAAATCGAATAATGATCCTATTTGTATATGTCGTACTGTTTGACCTTGTAAAACCAAAACAGGAATTCAAGATGAAGTCAGTGACTTGCAGAAACTTCTCCATTCAAATCGGGTTACCCCTCATGCTGTCAATTGTTCCTCGCTTAACTCCACCTAGATTCGCCATTTGGACAATTTACAATATCGCCTACCCAATAGATATCCACCTCCCCTCGTACTCATTCCTGTTTCCGATAAGTATACCATGTTTCACTCTCAACCATCCAGTTGCACGTTATGGTTTGGAACAAGCTTACAGTATATTGTTCACAAAATAGTCTTTATGTATGTTACGTACGTTCTATAATATGATTGTTATTTCCTCATAATGTGATATTCTTCACATGTTTAGTATAGTCCAATTTATAAAAATACTACCCGTTACTTTAGGGCATTAAACATGTGTGTTTACATAGCATACATCTATATACGCAGCAAAGAGCCCGCAGGATGCAAATACCTTTCCGGTACACATCTTTACGGGCTCATGTGTTCATTCTATACCAGTGCTTTAGCAGCTATATCCGTCCGCTGATGTTTGCCATCGAATCGGATACGCTCCGCCTCTGCATAGGCTTTGTTTCTAGCTTCGGCAATATCCGCACCAAGGCCAACTACGCCCAGAATCCGTCCACCATTCGTGACCCAGTCTCCTGCTTCATTACGAGCTGTACCTGCGTGGAATACCACGGCATCGTCTACCTGATCGAGTCCTTCAATGACTACACCTTTGGCATAAGGACCCGGATATCCACCTGAAGCAAGTACCACACATACAGCGGCTTCATCGCTCCATTCAATCTCAATATCGGCCAGCTTGCCATGAACAGTGGCCCAGAAGATCTCAAACAAATCACTCTTCAAACGTGGCAAAACCACTTGTGTTTCCGGATCACCGAAACGTGCGTTGAACTCAATCGTTCTGGGTTTGCCATCAGGCGAGATCATCAATCCGGCAAACAATACACCCTGGAATGGACGTCCCTCAGACACCATTGCTTTAGCCGTTGGTTTGATGATCGTTTCCACAGCCTTCTCAATAATGGATGCAGGGATATGAGGCAATGGTGAGTATGTACCCATACCGCCTGTGTTTGGCCCCTGATCATTGTCGAATACAGGTTTGTGATCTTGTGCTGCGGCCATCGGACGAACAGTCTCCCCATCGACAAAAGCCAGAATGGACATTTCCTGTCCTGCAAGGAATTCCTCGATGATCACTTTCGCTCCCGCTTCACCAAACACTTTATCCACCATGATGCTGCGAAGTGCCTGATCAGCCTCATCACGGGAATAAGCTACCGTCACACCTTTGCCCGCCGCCAGTCCATCTGCCTTGATGACAACAGGAATCGCTTGCTCATTCAGGTAGGCTTGAGCCTGTTTGTAGTCGTCGAATTTCTCATAGGCTGCCGTTGGAATGTTGTATTTGTGCAGCAGATCCTTCATGAACGTTTTACTTCCCTCAATCTCTGCTGCATTGCGACGAGGTCCGAATACCGGAATACCAGTGGAGTCAAATGCATCCACGATCCCATCCGCCAGTGGATCATCCGGACCAATAACCACTAATCCTACTTGAAGCTCTAAAGCAAGAGCCGTTAGTTTATCGAATTCATTCACCGCAATCGCATGACACTCAGCGAGCTGAGCAATACCTGCATTTCCCGGTGTACAGTGAATCTTGCCTACCTTTGGACTCTTCGCCAGCGCCCAGATGATTGCATGCTCCCGGCCACCGCCGCCTACTACCAGAATATCCATTCGCTCTGTTCCCCTCCGTGCATAAATGAATTTGTTACGCTACTGCGTGTTAAAAAAAACTAAAAAAGAGGGGGTGTACCATAAGTCATTAGCATGACAGGCGACACCCCTTATTAAACCTTTTTCGTTCTAGTGTTTGAAGTGACGAACGCCTGTGAAGACCATGGCAATTCCGTATTCATTCGCTACTTTGATGGACTCTTCATCTTTGATCGAACCACCAGGTTGAATTACCGCTGTAATTCCGGCTTTTGCTGCCAGTTCCAGCGTATCACCCATCGGGAAGAACGCATCGGAAGCCAGAATAGCGCCTTTTGCTTGCTCGCCTGCTTGCTCAATCGCAATTTTGGCTGCACCCACACGATTCATTTGTCCAGCGCCCACACCCACCGTCATATCATTTGAAGCCAGGACAATCGCGTTGGATTTCACGTGTTTAACTACTTTCCAGCCAAACAACAGCTGTTTCAGTTCTTCTTCGGATGGTGCACGATCTGTTACCACGTTCAGTTCGCTCGCTTCGATGGAATGTACATCGGACTGTTGCACGATCATACCACCGTCGATAGACGTTACCACGAATTGGCTCTCCCGTTTACGAGCAGCATTCAGTTCACCCGTTTTGAGCAAACGAATGTTTTTCTTCTTCGTCAGGATATCGAGTGCTTCTTGCGTAAAGTCAGGAGCAAGGACGATTTCCAGGAAAATCTCGCTCAATTTGCCCGCTGTATCGCTGTCGATAATGCGGTTCGCTGCCACAATGCCGCCAAAGATGGACGTTGGATCTGCAGCATATGCCTTGCTGTAAGCTTCATAGATACTTGCGCCAATGCCTACGCCGCATGGGTTCATATGTTTAACTGCGACAACCGCCGGTTCTTCAAATTCTTTGACAATCTGCAATGCTGCGTTCGCATCGTTGATGTTATTGTAAGACAACTCCTTGCCATGCAATTGCTCGGCTGTTGTCAACGTATCTTGAGCCGCCAGCGGTTTGCGGTAGAATGCCGCCTGCTGGTGTGGATTTTCGCCGTAACGCAAATCCTGGAGTTTTTCGTAAGTAACCGTCAGACGCTCTGGCAACGGATCACCGTTCAGGTTGGAGAGGTAGTCAGAAATAACTGCATCGTAAGCCGCTGTATGACGGAACACTTTTGCTGCAAGCCGTTTGCGTGTTTCGAGAGTGGTATCTCCATTGCTGCGAACTTCTTCAAGCACCTTGCCGTAATCTGCTGTGTCAACAACGACACTAACATAAGCATGGTTTTTGGCAGCGGAACGAAGCATGGTTGGACCACCGATATCGATGTTCTCGATCGCGTCCTCGTATGTTACGTCCGGCTTGGCGATGGTATCCTGGAAGGGATAAAGGTTTACGACAACGAGGTCGATGTACCCCAGTCCGTTCTCCTCCATCTGACGCTTGTGCTCTTCGCTGTCACGAACAGCCAGCAACCCACCATGAACTGCCGGATGCAATGTTTTGACACGTCCGTCCATAATTTCCGGAAATCCGGTCACATCCGAAATACCGATGACAGGTACGCCTTCCTTCGACAACAGACTGCTTGTACCTCCTGTCGAAATAATCTCCACACCCATTTGCGACAGCTCGCGGCAAAAGTCCACGATGCCTGTTTTATCCCATACGCTGACCAGCGCTCTTTTGATACTCACAATATGCTCCTCCTTTAATGTCCCATGGCTTCGCGTTTCCTGACGAAACACAGCCGATTTATTTCCCGAGAAATATCACAAAATGCGTACCAATATTCGACTTCTGTTATACAGTTGATAAATGGATTTTCACACTAAAACACTACGAGGCCAGAATAATCTTTCAATCGCTGTTATTCCTAGATTTTTTTGAACAATTTCTCAATGGTAAAAATCCAGTAATAGCCTATGCTTCCGAAGCAGCTTTCTTTCAGAAAGCTTTTAGGCGAGCGCTTCGCTTCTACAGCTTATTTCTGTCCTCTCCGTTAATGTGTGAAAAAGTTAAAACTATATCAAACCGGTTTGTTAACCGTGACGTGACGTCCGTCTAATTGAACCAGACCTTGCGCGAACCAGGATACCACTTCAGGGTATAACTGCTTTTCGGCTGCATGGATGGAGCGGCTGATTGACTCAGGCGTATCCTCTGGCAGAATGGGAACCGGATGCTGGGCAATAATCGGTCCGGTATCCATACCTCCGTCTACGAAATGCACAGTCACACCCGTCACTTTCACGCCATACTCCAGTGCCTGTCCAATCGCATCTTTACCTGCAAATGCCGGTAGCAAGGACGGGTGAATGTTAATCAACCTCCCTGCGTAACGATCCACCACAACCGAAGTTAACAATCTCATATATCCGGCAAGAACGACCAAGTCGATCTCTTTGGATTCAAGCACTTCCACGATCTCTGCCTCATAGGCTTCACGGGAAGCATAATTTTTCGGAGTAAACAGATGACAATCCACGCCTGCGTCCTGTGCCCGCTGCACAACACGTGCAGACGGTTTATCACATACGAGCAGATCAACGGATGCATTCAGCCCACCGTTCCGTACTGCATCGACCAATGACTGAAAGTTAGTCCCTTCACCCGAGGCAAATACAGCTATGCGGTAGTTCGCCATTAAACATCCGCTCCCGTGAAGGTTACTCGCGCATCTCCTTCAGTAACACGTCCAATGATGTACGCTTCTTCACCAGATGCTTTCAGTTGTTGCAGTGCTTCGGCTGCATCTGCTTCATTAACGACCAGTACAAGCCCAACACCCATATTAAAGGTGGTGAACATGTCACGGTTCGAGACAGATCCCTTTTCCTGCAACAGGTTGAAGATCGGCAGGATCGGCCAAGAGCCGTAATCAATATCCACATTCACGTTGCTCGGCAACATACGTGGAATATTCTCGATGAAGCCACCACCTGTAATGTGTGCCATACCTTTTACTTTTACCTTTTCGAGCAGGGACAACAGGGGTTTAACATAGATCTTCGTAGGTTCCAGCAGGGAATCCCCCAGCTTACCGCCCAGTTCCGCTACTTCATCATGCAGATTAAGTCCCGCATCTTCCAACAAAAGTCTGCGCACCAATGAGAATCCGTTACTGTGCACACCGCTCGAAGCCAATCCAATCACTGTGTCGCCAGGGGCGATGGTTGTACCGTTGATGATCTTCGCTTTGTCCACAATGCCTACCGTGAATCCGGCAATATCGTATTCGCCTTCACTGTACATGCCCGGCATCTCTGCTGTCTCGCCACCGATCAGCGCACAACCCGATTGATGACAGCCTTCAGCGATACCCGCAACAATAGATTCGATCTTCTCAGGGATAACTTTGTCACAAGCCAGATAGTCAAGGAAGAAGAGTGGTTCTGCACCCTGTACCACAATGTCGTTCACACACATGGCTACCGCGTCGATTCCAATCGTGTCATGACGATCCATCGCAAATGCAATTTTCAGCTTGGTGCCTACGCCATCCGTACCCGATACAAGCACTGGCTCATCGTATTTATCTTTGTTCAAACCGAACAGGGCACCGAATCCACCCAGATCTGTCATCACTTCCGGACGGAAGGTACGCTTCACGTGTTTTTTCATCCGTTCAACCGCTTCATTACCTGCCGCGATATCGACGCCGGCCTTTTTATATGCTTCGGACACAACCCTCACACCCTTCGTATCTTATAAAAATTGAACTAGAGTATTAACACTTACCACTTCGATGACAGAACAACCTTCCGATCGCTGTTATCCCCAGATTTTTTCGTGTTAATGTTAAGTCCAACTCACCTATCCTTGCTCCATCTCTAACAGATGGTTTTGTACCAATTCAAATCCGGCTACGCCGAGTGTATTAAACTGACTATACTCTTCTATCGGAAGGTTACGAATGTACTCATCACCGCAGTATAAATGTCCGGCACACTGAAACACTTTCAGCTTTTCCTTTTCGGGCGTCAAAGGTGTGTTACCCACAATCTTCCACGATCCTTTTCGGATATTGGCCGGAGAAGTAAATATGATGTTGGTTCTACGCTTTCCAAAGGAATAGAAGAGAAAATCGCCATCTTCCAAACTTACGGTTTCGTCACGCTGAATGCTCATCACGCCGAACGAAAATGTCTTTTTAAAACGGCCTTTAAGTGCGCATACCACCTGGCATACCGCAAATCGGCCATCCTTCATCGGAATCAGAAATATATCGCCTTCGTTATAACTCTTTCTCATCTGCATGGTTTAACAGCTGCAGCCGAATTTTTCTTCGCCACCAAAGTCGAGGCGGGTTGGGTAATCATTATCAAAACATGCGAGGCAAAGCCCGCCCTTGGGATCATCCTGATTATCTCCCTGAATGGATGCAATCAGTCCATCCGGACTGAGGAACGACAGAGAATCCGCATTAATTTCACGGCAGATCTCTTCCACCGACAGCTGTGAAGCGATCAATTCGCGGCTGTCCGGTGTATCGATGCCATAGAAACAAGGGTTTTTGAAAGGTGGCGATGTAATGCGTACATGAACTTCCGTTGCTCCTGCATCACGCAGCATGTTCACGATCCGCCGGGAGGTCGTTCCCCGTACAATCGAGTCGTCAATCATGACCACACGTTTGCCTTCTACAACACGACGCACTGCGCTCAGCTTCATCTTCACACCCTGCTCCCGCAATTCCTGGCTTGGCTGGATAAACGTACGTCCGGTGTATTTGTTCTTAATCATACCCATCTCATACGGAATGCCTGTCTGTTCAGCGTATCCAATGGCCGCCGAGATGCTGGAATCTGGTACCCCCGTAACCAAGTCCGCATCTACAAACGACTCGATCGCCATCCGGCTTCCCATCCGTTTACGGGCTGCATGCTGATTCGCACCATTCATATCACTATCTGGACGAGCAAAATAAATATATTCCATCGCACATAATGCCTTGCGGTGTTTGTGATGATCGAAGCGATCTTCGTGCAGACCATCTGCATCCAACACAAGCAGTTCACCGGGTTCAATATCACGAATTAACTCTGCGCCGATGGTTTCCAGTGCACAAGTCTCGGATGCAAACAGATACGCATCTCCCAGCTTACCCATCGTCAGCGGACGTAGTCCGTGTGGATCGGAAGCCACGAGCAACTTATCGTTGGTCATGATCAGAAACGCATAACCACCAACAATACGCTGGAATGCCTCTTTTGCTGCTTCCACAAGCCCTTTGGAGGAACGTGCAATCAGATGCGCAATAACCTCGGTATCACTTGTTGTTTGGAAAATGGAACCGCTCTGCTCCAGCTCACGCCGAATCGTTGGTGCATTTACAATGTTACCGTTAGTCGCTACTGCCAGATCGCCATCACGGTATTTAAACACCAATGGCTGTGCATTCGTCAGTTTACTGTCACCGCTTGTTGAATACCGGACATGCCCAATGGAAATATCTCCGGTTAACGTCTGCATCAGGTCTTTGGTGAATACTTCCTTCACCAGACCCATGCCACGATGATAGTTAAACTGGCTGCCATCACTCACACACATGCCTGCACTTTCTTCGCCCCGATGTTGCAGCGCATGCAGTCCATAATAGGAGAGCGAAGCCGCGTCAGGGTGTCTAAACACCCCGAACACGCCGCATTCTTCCTTCAATTTGTCGAGTCCTTCCTTGCCGGACCCTTCATTATAATAATCGCCTGTCCACAACGGTCCTGTCATCAGTTCATGAGACATGGAATCGCATCCTCCCAGACCTGAGCCAAACCTCCTACAGGTTCGCTCACGGCTGATGTTCCGTTCAGTTCAATCGTCAGGTTACTTCCTTCTACACGTCCAATCACAGCTACAGGTACACCGCGCTCACGTACAAATGCTTCAAGTTTACCCGCTTGCTCTGGCGTAGCCGACAACAAGATACGGGATTGGCTCTCACTGAACAGGGCGTGATCTGCACGCAGTGCAGTCTCCACATTCACCTGTGCGCCTACATTACCGCTGATACATGATTCTGCAAGTGCTACAGCCAGACCACCTTCAGACAAGTCATGCGCCGAGCGAACGAGACCGGATTGAATAGCTTCAAGCACCGTGCTGAGCAACGCTTTTTCAGTCTGCAAGTTCAGTTCTGGCGGACGACCTTCCGTCTGACCATGAACCGCGTATTGCAACTCGCTGCCGCCGAGTTCAGCTTTGGTTTCACCGAGGAGAATGATGACATCTCCTTCTGATTTGAATGCTTGTGTCGTGATATGATCCGTATCATGAACGAGACCTACCATACCGACCACTGGCGTTGGATAGATGGAGCCTTTGGCGTTTTCATTGTAAAGACTTACGTTACCACCGATGACCGGCGTATCCAGCACACGGCAAGCTTCTGCCATACCGTCTACCGCTTTCTCCATCTGCCAGAAAATATCCGGCTTCTCCGGGTTACCGAAGTTCAGGTTGTCCGTGATCGCCAGCGGCTCTGCACCGGAACATACAATGTTACGCGCAGCTTCACTCACGGCAATCCGTCCACCAACTTCAGGATCAAGGTACACATAACGTCCATTACAGTCCGTTGTCATTGCGAGACCTTTGCGTGTGCCACGAATCGTAACTACGGCTGCATCCGACCCTGGACGAACGGCAGTACTTGTACGCACCATGTAGTCGTATTGATCATACACCCATTTTTTACTCGCTACGGTTGGGGAAGCCAGCACTTGTTTCAGCGCTCCGCCGAGATCCGACAATTCGTCATAACGAAGCGTGTCGATGGAAGCACTAGCTTCATAGTATGCAGGTACAGAAGATGGTTTGTCATACACCGGACATTCGTCAACCAGTGCCGTTACTGGCATATCGCCAACCACTTCGCCGTGGTGAATCAATTTCAGACGACCGTCATCCGTTACTTTACCGACTTTGGCACAGATTACCCCCCAACGTTCAAAGATTTCCATCGCCTGCGCCTCATCCTTCGGCTCAACGACGAACAACATACGCTCCTGAGACTCGGACAACATCATCTCGTAAGGTGTCATGCCTTCTTCACGCTGTGGCACCTGATCCAGATAAAGTTCCAGACCGTTACCCGCTTTACTTGCCATCTCTGCACTCGAACATGTCAGACCCGCAGCACCCATATCCTGGATTCCGAGAACGATGCCCGTGTCGATCAATTCCAGACAGGATTCCATCACCAGTTTCTCCATGAATGGATCACCGACCTGAACCGCTGTCCGTTGGGACTCGGATTCTTCCGTCAGTTCAACGGATGCAAACGTTGCACCGTGGATACCGTCACGACCTGTTGGTGGCCCTACATAATACACCGGGTTACCTACACCTTTGGCTACGCCGCGCTGAATCTTGTCATGATCAATCAGACCCACACACATGGCGTTAACAAGTGGATTGCCTTCATAGCTCTCATCAAACATCACTTCACCTGCAACGGTTGGAATACCGATACAGTTCCCGTATCCAGCAATACCTGCTACAACATGTTCGAACAAATATTTAACACGATCGCTCTCCAGCTTACCGAAACGAAGAGAGTTCAGAAGCGCTACCGGTCTTGCACCCATGGAGAAAATATCACGGATAATGCCGCCCACACCTGTTGCCGCCCCTTGATAAGGTTCTACTGCGGAAGGGTGGTTATGGCTTTCAATTTTGAAAACAACGGCCTGATTGTCACCGATATCCACGATTCCGGCACCTTCACCCGGGCCCATCAGGACACGAGGGCCACTTGTCGGGAAACGACGCAAGAGCGGCTTGGAGTTTTTGTATGCGCAGTGCTCAGACCACATGACGCTGAATACACCGATTTCTGTGTAATTTGGCTTGCGGCCCATGAACTCACAGATCAGCTCATACTCGCTGTCAGACACGCCCATCTGTGCGTAAAGTTTATGTTCTGCGACCTGTTCTGCTGTCGGTTCCTTAGCGGATAGCTGCTGCGTCATGCCGATCCCTCCATGCTTTCAAAATAGATGTAAACATACGTTTGCCGTCTTCCGAACCAAACAGTGAATCTACTGCACGCTCTGGATGCGGCATCATGCCCACCACGTTGCCAGCCTCGTTACAGACTCCTGCAATATCACCCAGGGAACCGTTCGGGTTCGTGCCATACGTAAATACGATCTGGTTGTTCGCTTGCAGACTCGCGAGCGTCTCCTCGTCGCAATAATAGTTGCCTTCACCGTGAGCAATCGGAATGATGATCTCTTCGCCCGGTGCATAATCACGTGTAAATGGTGTATCTGCATTCGCCACTTTCAATACCGTATCGTGACAACGGAATTTCAGGGATGTGTTACGGATTAATGCACCTGGAAGCAATCCCGCTTCCGTCAGGATCTGGAATCCGTTGCAAATACCCAGAATATATTTACCTTGTTCAGCAGCTTTCGCTACCTCGTTCATTACTGGTGCAAAGCGCGAAATCGCTCCGCAGCGCAGGTAGTCTCCATATGAGAAACCACCCGGAACCAGAATACAGTCATAAGCCGATAGATCTGTAGCCGTGTGCCATACATAATCAACCTCTTGTCCAATCGCATCTTCCACTGCCTTGTAACAGTCGATGTCGCAGTTGGAGCCAGGGAACACAAGAACTGCAAATTTCATGAGATTAACCCTCCAATTCGTAGCGGTAATCTTCAACAACGGTGTTGGCCAGCAGCTTTTCACACATGACTTTCAATCGTTTCTCCGCTTCCGCACGATCTGTTGTATCCAGGTTGAGTTCCATGACTTTACCGATCCGTACACTTTCCACTTCGTTGAATCCCATGGAATGCAGGGCTCCTTGAACAGCTACGCCTTGCGGGTCGAGTACGCTTTGCTTAATAGTGACATATACGGTTGCTTTGATCATGATCCTTTTGTTCCTCCTCAGTAATGAACGGGATAAATGCTTTATGCTGTTAAAAAAAGTGACTTTGGTGCTTGCTCCGGGGCGGATTGTTCTTCCGGTCGCTTGTTGTCCCCAGGTTTTTTGATTGTTTTGAACCGCTGTGCGGTCAAAACCCGGGGACAAAGGCGAACGCTTCGCTCCTTTAAGAACAATTCCGCCCCTCCGCTAGTCCATGCGACGTTTTTTAAAGGCCCAAACCTTTTACGTTGCACGGTGTGTAATGGTCGAGACTGACCATTACGTGAAAACGGTGAATGGTCTTTACGTTACATGAGTAACTATACTGTTTTACTATTTATAGACTTCCTGTTTAATAGAAGTCTTTGTTCTTTAATTGCCTCACCCACCAGTTTGAACACTGGCGGAGGGAAAGATTTGAGCTAGAGAAGCGAAGCGTTCGCCTTTGCAACCGGAATGTTTCCTTTTGAAAAAAGGATTCCCATCCAAACATTCCGGGGGCAACAGCGATCGAAAGCCAAACTTTCCCATAGCCTCTCGCTCAAACGTTAGCTACCTCAAACTTTCCCGTAGCTCGCGCTCTAACGTTACACTTTATTATCTCGTTAAACGGTTATAAATATCGACGTATCTTGCGGTTGTTGCCTCAACTACCGCTTGTGGGAGTGGATCAGGTTTGCTGTTCTTGTCCCAATCCGTTCCAGCGAGATAGGTGCGCACTGGTTCTTTATCCATGCTGTCGATCTCGATGTCGAGTTCATAATTCTCTTTGGCCCAGAAGCGTGAAGCATCAGGGGTGAAGATTTCGTCAATCAGGATGACCTTGCCATCCACAATGCCGAACTCGAATTTGCAGTCTGCCAGAATGATGCCACGCTGATCACAGTAATCACGCGCGAATTCGTATAAGCGCAGGCTTTTTTCCTGAAGCTCCATTGCAAGTCCGTCGCCCACCAGTTCTTTCATGCGATCCATCGAGATATCCTCGTCGTGCCCTACATCATTTTTGGCTGCCGGGGTGAAGATGGGAACTTCGAGCTTGGCATTCTTGCGCAGTCCATCAGGCAGTTTAATGCCATTCACTTCACCGCTTGTCTCGTATTGTCTCCATCCACCACCAGTGATGTATCCACGCACGACACATTCGATATCAATGCGTTCTGCTTTGCGGGTTACCATGATGCGGTCTTTGAGCAATTCAGGGTCTGTGATGAGATCACCCAGTTGACTCACATCGGTATGAATCACGTGATTCTCCATCATGTTACCTGTCAGTTCGAACCAGAAACTGCTGAGTTTATTCAGTACGTTTCCTTTCTCGGGAACTGCCGGATCCAGCACATAATCAAATGCCGAGATTCGGTCGGTAACCACGATCAGAAAATGTTCACCCAAATCGTACAATTCACGTACTTTTCCTTTATATAACAGAGGTGCTTTAACGAGATCTGCCGCAGTGGACAGTGCCATGGGTTCACCTTCTTTCAGGAGATGTAAAATATAAGTTCAATTCCCCTTATCACGCGGGCCACTCCGAATGCAGAACAACCTTTCGATCGCTGTTATCCCCGGACTTTTCTGATTCCCTTTTCTCAAGGGGAAGATCCGGTGATAAAGGCGAACACTTCGTTTCTCCAGTTTTTTTCTGCCTTCTCCGTTCCAGCGTGAACACATAATCAACTTATACTTTAGTTAGTAAAACTTGTTCAAAGCTTGATAAAGGCGAGGCGTATGCTTCCGAAGTAGCTTTCTTTTTTTCAGAAAGCTTTTAGCTTTGCTTCTTCAGCTTATTTCTGTCTTCTACGTTCAAGTGCTGAACCATCATTCTGTGCTATAGCCTTATAGAAGTTATATATTAATCGTTCAAGCCGAGTTTTTTGAAGATCGTATCGACGTGCTTCAGGTGCCATGACGGGTTGAACGCATCTGCTATTTCTTCTTCGTTCAGCACTTCCGTGATTTCCGGTGTGGATTTCACGATATCCTGGAACTGACGTTGTTCTTCCCATGCTTGCATCGCACGGGGTTGAACGGTATCGTACGCTTGCTCGCGGCTGAAGCCTTTGTCGATCAGCTTGGTCATGATGCGACCAGAGAATGGTACTCCGTAGGTGCGCTCCATGTTACGTTTCATATTTTCAGGGAATACGGTCAGGTTCTTCACGATGTTACCAAAACGGTTGAGCATGTAGTTCAGCAGCATCGTTGCATCCGGCAGAATGATACGTTCTACAGAAGAGTGCGAGATATCGCGTTCATGCCAGAGCGTTACGTTCTCGTATGCAGATACCATATGTCCACGAATGACACGGGACAGGCCGGAGATGTTTTCACTGCCGATCGGGTTACGCTTGTGCGGCATCGCAGAAGATCCTTTTTGACCTTTGGCAAAAGCTTCTTCCACTTCACGGAATTCACTCTTCTGCAGTGCACGTACCTCTGTAGCAAACTTGTCCAAGGACGTTGCGATCAACGCCAGTGTAGCCATATACTCCGCGTGACGGTCACGTTGCAATGTTTGAGTCGAGATTGGCGCAGGTTTCGTGCCCAGCTTCTCGCAGACAAACTCTTCGACAAACGGATCGATGTTCGCGTATGTTCCTACTGCGCCTGAGATTTTGCCGTATTGTACATTGTCTGCTGCATGACGGAAACGCTCCAGGTTCCGTTTCATCTCTTCATGCCACAACGCCATTTTCAGTCCAAATGTTGTTGGCTCTGCATGTACCCCGTGTGTACGTCCCATCATTGGTGTGTGCTGATATGCCAGTGCTTTTTCACGAAGAATTTCAATGAAATTCACGATATCCTTTTCCAGAATCTCATTGGCTTGACGCAGTACATATCCCAGTGCCGTATCCACGACATCTGTGGAAGTCAGTCCGTAGTGCACCCATTTCCGCTCTGCGCCCAGACTTTCAGATACCGTACGTGTAAATGCGATAACGTCATGACGTGTTTCCTTTTCAATCTCATAGATGCGTTCGATATCAAAAGATGCGTTCTGACGAAGCAATGCTGCTTCTTCCTTAGGGATTACACCCAGTTCGGCCCACGCCTCACATGCACATATTTCAACTTCCAGCCACGATTGGAATTTGTTCTCTTCGGTCCAAATGGCTCTCATTTCGGGTCTGCTATAACGTTCAATCATGAATTTGTATTCCTCCAGAGATTAGTTTGTTCGATCCATTGCAATCCTTCTTCAACATCCTGACAAAGCAGATTCACATGCCCCATCTTACGTCCTGTTTTCGCTTCGGTTTTACCATATATGTGAAGCTTGGGAATCACTCCGAGTTCTATCGCTTCTGCATCAGGTTGCCCTGTTCTGGCGATAATGCCTTCCAGATGTTCTCCAAGCACATTGACCATGACGACCGGGCTCAATAACGAAGTGTCCCCAAGTGGTAATCCGCAGATCGCACGGATATGTTGTTCGAACTGAGAAGTCGCACAAGCTTCCATCGTATAGTGACCGGAATTATGTGGTCTTGGCGCCAGTTCGTTGACATACAGTCTTCCATCCGCCGCTACAAACAGTTCCACAGCAAGCAACCCGACAGCCTTCATTGATTCTGCCACCGCTGCTGCCAGCTTTTGCGCTTCAATCTGGATATCTGTGGCAACTCTAGCCGGTACAATGGAAGCATGCAAAATGTTATTTACATGAATGTTCTCCGCTGGCGGGAACGTTTTGATCTCCCCATTTGTACTGCGCGCGACGACGACCGAAATCTCGCATTCAAACTTGATGAATTGTTCCAGCACCAGTTCCGCACCTGTAGCTGCAAGCTCTTCGTACGCAGCCATAGCCTCATTCGCTTCCCGAATTACACGCTGGCCTTTGCCATCGTAGCCTCCAGTCACCGTCTTCAGTACACATGGCACGCCAAGTTCGCTTACAGCAGCAAGCATCGTATCCGCACTCGTGATCTCGCGATAAGGCGCGACTCTTACTCCAGCAGCTTCAATTGCACGCTTTTCTCGCAACCGATGTTGTGTGGTGTACAATAATGCACTTCCTTGCGGAACGTAAGACTCACGCTCCAGCAAACCAGCGACTTCTGCATCCACATTTTCGAATTCATACGTAATGACATCGCATTGTCGAGCCAGTTCAAGCGCAGCTTTGGCATCGTCATATCCTGCTTCAATCTGGCGAGCCACTTGACCACAAGGCGCATCCGAAGCGGGATCAAGAGTAACGAATCGGTACCCCATTGCCGTTCCTGCGAGCGTCATCATACGTCCGAGCTGTCCACCTCCAAGAATGCCGATGGTTGTTTTCCCGGGCAGCAAGACTTGCTGCATTTCACCTGTCGTATTGGATGGATTCTCTGCACTACTCATAGTTCTTCACTGCTTTCGAGTACTTCCTGTTTGATGCGCTCTCTGCGAGCTTCAGAGCGACGTTGGACATCCGGGTCAAAAGCACCGATCATTTGAGCTGCCAGCAATCCTGCATTGGTTGCCCCTGCTTTGCCAATCGCCACAGTTGCGACGGGGATACCACCAGGCATCTGAACAATGGACAACAAGGAATCGAGACCGTTCAATGCTTTGGATTGAACGGGAACGCCAATGACCGGAAGCATCGTTTTGGCTGCAACCATGCCTGGTAGATGTGCTGCCCCGCCTGCACCTGCAATGATCACCTTGAACCCTCGATCAATCGCTTGCTCTGCGTATTCAAACATCAAATCCGGTGTACGATGGGCGGAGACCACTTTTTTCTCATATCCAATTTCCAGTTCGTCCAACACCTCGCACGCATGCTTCATCGTTTCCCAATCCGACTTGCTGCCCATAATTACAGCGACTTGCAGTGCCATGAATACATCCAACTCCCGTCTGAGCTTTTTTGATTACATCTGATATGAAGGAACTCTTATTACGTGTGAAATGAAAAAATCCGCTACCCGCGAAAACATCACATTTTCTTCGGACACCGGACTCCAAGAAATACGTATCCCTCATTTGGGCATGCCAAAAGGGGGCTTGCTGTCCGCATCTGGTTACATGCGACTCTCAGCCGTATCTCCTCGTAGTCCGGAAATTTACGGTTCCCGGGTAGATACTTCCGGGCCCTATTCCCGGCGTTATACGAGCAAATATCTATCAAACTATCTTCGTTCTTTTTTTGTAATCTATTATTACACATTTCGTTCCTACTCGACCTTATTCTTACCTGATCGACACATCTAACATTCTAACAATCCCCTACAGCTAATGTCAACTTAAAGACGAACATTTAACATATTGACAAATATAATGTTCGGGAATTGCTTCATTAAATTCGGTTATCTATCCATTTCATCCCATAAAAGAAAGCCGGCTCCTCTTCAATCTCTCGAAGACAACCGGCTTCCTGCTTTCAGTGCTTGCACATTTCATCCATTATTTTACAACCAGTACCGGAACCTGAGCATGCTGCACCACATTGTGACTGACACTACCCAGGACAAATTCACGAATGCCGCCCAGTCCGCGGCTACCAATAATAATGATATCGGAATCATTTTCTTTGGCAAAATCAAGCAACACTTCCGCAGCAGCTCCTTGAATGAGATCCACATTGGCTGTTACACCAGCAGCCTGAATTCGTTCTTTCGCTTCATCTGTTGTCTGCACCGCCAGATTGTAGTAATCATTATTAAGGGAAGGTGGCAGTGGAGCCAACCCCTCACCAATGAATACACGCGGGAAATCAAAAGCATGAATGACATCCAATACTGCATTCGGGGACACTTTGGCTAGTTCAATTGCACGATCAAGTGCTTTATTTGAAGCTTTGGAACCATCATAAGCCACTAAAATTTTGGAAAATAACATGTGAATCCCGTCCCTTCCTTTATATGTAGAGCACGCGAAGCAAGCTTCGGTCTGACATGCAATAAACTAACAGCTAAATTAACAGAGCCATATAACTCCTTAAACGTTCAGGAGCCACCATGAACCATTTATAAGAATGAATTTACATATCAGACGAACCAACGAAACAACTTTCACTCAGCTTGAAGGAATGGTTACGCATGTGTTCATTGAATAAAGTAGCCATAGATTACTGCATTCAGGAACAACAACAACGGAATGCCAATGGTGAAGCTGGGATGTTTGGTTTTATGCCTTTTCCGATACATCGCGATCCAGACTCCCAAAGCACCGCCAATAAATGCAAGCAAAAATAACGTCCGTTCGGGTGTACGGTCACGACGCTGCTGTGCACGCCTCTTATCATCCGACATCACCAGATAACCAACTACATTAATAAATAAAAACCACAATATAAGTCCGGTTTGCATATAATTCTAGCGATCCCCCTGTCCCGGGACATCTCCCTGTCTCCATTATAATCCTCATCAGAGACATGTTCAACGCACCGGTAGGGAACCGCAGAATTGGGGAGGCACGCGTTAGATCGACAGTTTAGATAATTTTAGGACTCCTGCTTGGGAATACCGTTCAGACTGGGTACTCTTTTGGCTGCTTTGGCTGGACGAACATCGATGTTTTCTTCCCTAATGCTATCTTTGTTCTGCTGGTTATGGATCTTTTCGGGTTTATTGTGCGGCATATGGGTATCACCTCCTTGGCTTACGTTGCCTGAAAACAGAGGATCTTATACCCATCACATGTATGATTAGGTGTATACGCAGCAAACACTTTCCATAACGCCGGTTATTCGCAACTAGCGTTACATGATGATGCGATCTGCCCTAACTCAGAGCTTGCTCTACTCTCCCTTTTTCTCCATAGCCGCCTTCAACAGCTCTCCAAGGTTAGGCCCAATGGACTCCTGCTTCGCATATTGTTTCACGAGTTTTTGCTGATCGCGTTTGTTCACATGTTGTTTATCCTTATTCAATGTTTCTGTAATACCACAAGGTAGGCATTGCACGTATAGCCCTGCCTTGCCTTCTTTGATTTCCATCTTTTTGTGGCACTGCGCACAACGACGGTTGGACAATCTTTTCTCTGCCGAACGACGATACCCACAGTCCTCGGTAGGACATACAAGAAACTTGCCACGCTTGCCCTTCTTCTCCAGCAACCGTGCATTACAGTCCGGACAATGGCTATTGGACACATTATGTGGCTTGTACTCTGCTTTACTGCCTTTTACCGTGGACACCAGCTCTTTCGCCATTGAACGAATACCATCCAGGAATGGTCCCGGTTTTCCTTGCCCACGTGCAATTCGCTCCAATTCAGCCTCCCAACGAGCAGTCAGATCCGGTGTACGAAGCTGCGGAGCAGCCAGTTCAATTAACTGTTTCCCTTTGCCGGTTGGATGCATGCTGTTGCCTTGACGATCTATTGTATCGGAACTGACCAGCTTCTCAATAATATCCGCTCGTGTAGCCGGAGTGCCGAGTCCATGCTTCTCCATCTGGGAAAGCAAAGCGGCTTCGGTATACCGTTTGGGCGGCATCGTCCGTCCACTTTTAATATGGCAACGCTGAACCGTCACGGACTGTCCTTGCTGTACATCTGGCAAAAGCGCACGCTCATGGTCTGCTGCATCATCAGCCCGGTCATCGTCATCATCGCTGTAATCGCCGCCGTATACTTCACGCCATCCACTTTCTTTCACCGTTGTACCTTTGACATGGAAGGAGTCATTCCCCACCTGAACGGTGATTGCAACTGAGTCGTACTTCGCTGCCGGATAGAACAGACTGATAAAACGACGTACGATCAGATCGTACAATTTGCGTTCCTCGGGGTTCAATTGATTGAGAAGCACCGTTTGCTCTGTGGGGATAATGGCATGGTGATCGGTCACTTTGCTGTCATCCACAATACGTTTGGTGATGTTCAGATTTTTGCGTAGCAAAGGACGTGCCAAAGACGCATAAGGGCCAATGGCTATACTGTCCAGACGTTCTTTCAATGTAGCTGTCATGTCCGATGTCAGATACCGACTGTCCGTACGTGGGTACGTCACGAGTTTGTGCTGTTCATACAGACGTTGCAGGACATTCGATGTTTGCTTTGCAGAGAAACCATATTTCCGGTTGGCATCCCGTTGCAGTTCTGTCAGATCATATGCCAGCGGATGTGGCTCTACTTTCTCGCTTTTCTTCACCTGAGCAATCGTGCCCTTGCGCCCGTCTACCCGTATCTTCAACTCTTGCGTTTCTTGAGGGTCGAAAATTCGTGAATCTCCCCCAGCTGCCCGCCACACAGCCTGAAAACCTCCCAAATCTGCCGTTAACATCTCATACTCCTGTGAGCGGAAACCGTTAATTTCATTTTCCCTGTCCATAATCATGCCTAATGTTGGTGTCTGTACACGTCCAGCAGACAACTGCGCATTGAAACGAACGGTTAACGCACGCGTCACGTTCAGTCCAATCATCCAATCGGCCTCTGCCCGGCAACGTGCAGATTCATAGAGACGGTCGAACTGACTGCCTGGCTTCAGCGATGCAAATCCGTCTTTGATCGCCTTATCCGTCTGGGATGAAATCCACAGGCGTTTAAAAGGTTTTTTCCACCCCGCCATCTGCATGATCCAACGGGCCAGCAATTCTCCCTCACGTGCTGCATCCGTCGCAATGACCAGCTCGCCCACATCCTGACGCTTCATCAACTGCTGCACGGCTTTATATTGATGGTTGGTCTCTTTAAGTACCTTCAGTTTCGTACGCTCTGGCAGAATGGGCAGGTCCTCCAGATTCCATGTTGCATACTTCTTGTCGTAATCTTCCGGTTCAGCTAATCCAACCAGATGTCCAAGCGCCCAGGTAACGATATATTTCGGGCCTTCCAGATAACTTTTATGTTTTTCACGCGCACCCATGACTCTGGCTATTTCGCGTGCTACAGATGGTTTTTCTGCGAGTACCAATGTCTTCACTTCATATCTCTTCCTCTCTGGTAGAACATTATGTCTCTTTTATTCCTATCTTTTCATTATATCATTTCACACGAAAGGTATGCTCTGTCATCTCTATTTCCGAATCTCCTCGTATCCTGAAACCTCATGTTTAATCAACATATCAATTCTATGTGATATTTGTTGACATTAAAATATATAATAGTTTTTCTGAGTACATCTAAACAGAAGCATGAATAAGCATTAACACCGTACAGTATTGATGTATACGTTTTTTTGGATAAATATAAACATTGTAAGATTACCTGACATAACTATACAATGTGTCAAAAGCATAGAAACAGAATCGCTGCTAACACACATCAATGAGACACAGGAAGGGAGCGTGGATGCATGACTTATCATGGATCTGTATTGAAAAAAAGTGGGGCTTTGTTATTGGCAGGAGCTGTTGTTGCCACAACATGGGGAGGAACGGTGCCTTCGGCATCAGCCGCAACGGCAACGCCTACGAGTAAAACAACAGTAGCAGCTGTATCCAAAGGAAAAGCACCTGCTACACCGTCAGCATTTGTTCAGGCCATGGAAGAAGCGGCTACACTTGCAGGTGTCCCTTTTACCATGGACAAGCTCTCCGGTACAACCGTACAACGTAAAGATGCTGCGGTTGCCTTGCAACAATGGCTCAAGCTGGATTCGACCACCGAATCATTCAAGGATGTTCCGGATGAAGCCACTTTTGCAGGTGCTGTTGGTGCATTGAATACCGCAGGACTAATGAAGGGTTATACTGACTCCCTTTTCCTTCCAAACGCTGTACTTACCGAGAATGACCTATCCATACTGAAAGAACGCATTTATAACTACATAAAACCGTTTGTCCTGGAGGAAGCAACCATTATGGATCTTCAGGCCGCAATGACGCAAGGAAAACTGACATCAAAAGAACTGGTGCAGAAATATCTGGACCGTATTGAAAAATACGATGATCAAGGTGTAAGCATCAACGCGGTATTAACCTTGAACCCGGATGCCCTCCAAATTGCGGAGCAATTGGATGAAGAACGTGCAGCTCAAGGAGCTCGCGGACCTCTGCATGGCGTTCCGATTCTGGTGAAGGACAATTTCGATACCAATGACATGCCGACAACTGCTGGCTGTATCTGTCTGAAAGACTCTATTCCTGCTCACGATGCCGAACAAGTGAAGAAACTCAAAGCAGCTGGCGCCATTATTTTGGGCAAAACAAACCTGCATGAATTCGCATTTGGCATCACAACATCCAGCTCATTGGGCGGACAAACACTTAATCCTTACGCCCTGGACCACTATCCAGGTGGCTCAAGCGGTGGAACAGGTGCTGCCATTGCATCTAACTTTGCAGCAGCCGGCATGGGTACAGACACTGGCGGTTCGATCCGTATCCCTTCCAGCTTCAACAGCCTTGTGGGTATCCGCCCAACCATCGGACTGTCCAGCCGTGAAGGCATTATCCCATTGGCTTTGACACAGGATGTTGGTGGACCCATGGCTCGTACCGTAAGTGATGCCGCAATTATGCTGGATGCTACAGCCGGCTATGACAAAAAGGATGTCGCTACAGCTTACGCAGTTGGAAAAATCCCTTCCAGCTACACTGATTTCTTGGATGTAAACGGACTGAAAGGTGCACGCATCGGTGTGGCCACAGAACTCATTCCAAGCACCAAAGCTGAAGAAAAAGCGGTTGCTGACGTAATCAACACAGCTGTAGAAGAACTGAAGTCACTTGGCGCTACCGCAGTTCCAATTTCTATCCCGAACTTGGCTGAGATCAACAAATACCCAAGCCTTAGTGGATATGAATTCAAGTTCCAGCTGAATGATTATCTGGAGTCATTGGGTGCAGATGCTCCATATCACAGTCTGTCCGAGATCATCGCTTCCGGAGAGTTCGACAAATCCCAGGAGCAATCGATGAAAACGCGGGACGCACGCCAAACGTTGGAGACTACCGAATACAAGGATATCGTTCTCAAACGTACCCAAGTTACACGTGAGTCTCTGTTGAAAGTAATGGCAGACAATAACCTGGATGCCATCATCTATCCTACATCTACACAAGCAGCTGGCGTGATCGGCGAGGGTCAAACATCCGGTGGTAACAATCGTCTGAGTCCATTCTCCGGCTTCCCGGCAATTACTGTACCTGCTGGTTTTACAACCGATGGTTTGCCTGTAGGTATGGAATTCCTGGGTCGCGCCTTTGACGAAGGAACCTTGATTAAGCTGGCTTACAGCTACGAACAAGGTACACATCACCGCCAAGCGCCTAAGCTTACGCCGTAAAATATTTATGGGATTAAGCAATTCCGGTTAACAAAAAAAACAGATGTAATCTTATCACTTTTTTGAAACGAGTTAACCTACTAAAGAGACCACCCACTTCATGACTATATGAAGTGTGAGTGGTCTCTTTTATTTCCTCTATTTAATTTGGTGTTGTATACTCTCGTATGTTATCCATTACTGAATTTTATCTGGCACGCCCCATTTCAGGACCAGACCTGCGTAAGTCAGACCACCGCCAAAGCCAAAGAGAGCTACAGTCTGTCCTTCTTTCAATTTCCCTTCATCCACTGCAAGCTGTAAAGCAAGCGGAATGGAAGCAGCTGATGTGTTCCCACGATATTCGACACTGGTTAACGTACGTTCCAAAGGAACCGGACCACGTTCGCAAACAGCCTCAATCATTCGCATATTGGCACTATGCGGGACAAACCAGTCAATCTGTTCAGCACCTAATTCAGCTTTGGCTATAAGCTTATCCATTTGCTCTGGAATCGTCCGTACAGCCCACTTATAAACCTCTCGTCCATTCTGAACCAAACAACCTCCGCCCTGTAAAGGCACTCCATTCATCTCTGAAGACAGACCAGCCTTATAGAGATGCATACCTCCTTCTCCATGCGTACCGGATATGGCTGCCATAAAGTCACCTGCATCATGTGCAGATCTCTCCACCAGGAA
The DNA here is from genome assembly GCF_050990605.1 of Paenibacillus amylolyticus. Classification (GTDB taxonomy): domain Bacteria; phylum Bacillota; class Bacilli; order Paenibacillales; family Paenibacillaceae; genus Paenibacillus; species Paenibacillus amylolyticus_H. The sequence continues at coordinate 673,320 of NZ_CP158832.1, read as the reverse complement.
GGCTCCAGCTCCGTCCCCAAACAGGACACAAGTCGTGCGGTCTGTGTAATCCGTAATTTTGGATAACGTCTCTGCTCCGATAACCAGTACTTTGCGGTACATGCCACTGGTCACCATACTGTCAGCAAGCTGTAACCCGTAGGTGAAACCTGCGCATGCCGCATTCAAATCAAGTACACCTGTGTGTGGGATCTTAAGGTTAGCCTGCACTCTGGATGCGGTACTTGGGAAAGCATATTCAGGTGTGCTGGTAGCTACAAGAATCATATCCACATCTTCTACACTTACTTTATAACGACGTATCATATCTTCTACAGCCTTCGTAGCCAGGTCAGATACAAATTGATCTTCAGCTGCAATTCGCCGTTCTCTCATGCCTGTACGTTGCACAATCCATTCGTCACTTGTCTCGACCAATTTCTCCAGATCAGCATTTGTTAATATTCGATCCGGTACATACGCCCCCATTGCCGTGATCGTTGCCTTTGATTGATGATTCATTTCGGCATTCACCTCATTTGGTTTTTCACTATTATAGCACTAAGTCTTAGTACTTGGTACTAATTTTTTTAAGATATTTATTATGAATATGATTTGTTTGTATTCCTATCTTAATCCTTCCATTCGTTTAAATAATGATTACCCTTAATCATGCGAACTTTAGCATGGAGTTATGCGGAGGTGCTTGAACCTCGTAGTCGACGTGAAAATTTCTACAATAGAACAATGCTTATTATTTTGGGGATATCAAAAAGCAACCTCTAATGAACCCAGGTTGTTTTAGACTTACACATATAATATAAATTAACGATCAAAACAAATAAAAAAAGACACACTCGAAATCATTCAAGTGTGTCTTTCAATTGCTTGGCGGCGTCCTACTCTCCCAGGACCCTGCGGTCCAAGTACCATCGGCGCTAGAGGGCTTAACGGTCGTGTTCGGGATGGGTACGTGTGGAACCCCTCCGCCATCGCCACCAAACGCGTAGCTTACATTTCAGAGTGTTGTTCTCTGAAAACTAGATTCGAAACGAAACATGCGAATTAAACTTGCTATTGGATAAGCCCTCGACCGATTAGTACTGGTCAGCTCCATGCATTGCTGCACTTCCACCCCCAGCCTATCTACCTCGTCGTCTTCAAGGGGTCTTACATACTGGGAAATCTCATCTTGAGGGGGGCTTCACGCTTAGATGCTTTCAGCGTTTATCCCGTCCGTACATAGCTACCCAGCGGTGCTCCTGGCGGAACAACTGGTACACCAGCGGTACGTCCATCCCGGTCCTCTCGTACTAAGGACAGCTCCTCTCAAATTTCCTACGCCCACGACAGATAGGGACCGAACTGTCTCACGACGTTCTGAACCCAGCTCGCGTACCGCTTTAATGGGCGAACAGCCCAACCCTTGGGACCTACTTCAGCCCCAGGATGCGATGAGCCGACATCGAGGTGCCAAACCTCCCCGTCGATGTGGACTCTTGGGGGAGATAAGCCTGTTATCCCCAGGGTAGCTTTTATCCGTTGAGCGATGGCCCTTCCATGCGGTACCACCGGATCACTAAGCCCGACTTTCGTCCCTGCTCGACTTGTAGGTCTCGCAGTCAAGCTCCCTTATGCCTTTGCACTCTTCGAATGATTTCCAACCATTCTGAGGGAACCTTTGGGCGCCTCCGTTACTCTTTAGGAGGCGACCGCCCCAGTCAAACTGCCCACCTGACACTGTCCCCGCACCGGATTACGGTACCAGGTTAGAACCTAGATACGATCAGGGTGGTATCCCAACGTTGCCTCCACACAAGCTGGCGCTCATGTCTCTCAGGCTCCCACCTATCCTGTACAGATCGTACCCAAATTCAATATCAAGCTGCAGTAAAGCTCCATGGGGTCTTTCCGTCTTGTCGCGGGTAACCTGCATCTTCACAGGTATTAAAATTTCACCGGATCTCTCGTTGAGACAGCGCCCAAGTCGTTACGCCATTCGTGCGGGTCAGAATTTACCTGACAAGGAATTTCGCTACCTTAGGACCGTTATAGTTACGGCCGCCGTTTACTGGGGCTTCGGTTCACAGCTTCGGGATTGCTCCCTAACCACTCCCCTTAACCTTCCAGCACCGGGCAGGCGTCAGCCCGTATACTTCGCCTTACGGCTTCGCACAGACCTGTGTTTTTGCTAAACAGTCGCTTGGGCCTTTTCACTGCGGCCCCCTCGTGCTATTCACACTACCGGGGCACCCCTTCTCCCGAAGTTACGGGGTCATTTTGCCGAGTTCCTTAACGAGAGTTCTTCCGCGCGCCTTAGAATACTCTTCTCGCCTACCTGTGTCGGTTTGCGGTACGGGCACCTTCACCTGGCTAGAGGCTTTTCTTGGCAGTGTGAGATCATGACCTTCGCTACTATAATTTTCGCTCCCCATCACAGCTCAGCCTTCATGATGTGCGGATTTGCCTACACATCAGCCTCACTGCTTAGACGGACATCCATCAGTCCGCGTCACTACCCTACTGCGTCCCCCCATTGCTCATAACGGCTTACGGTGGTACAGGAATTTCGACCTGTTGTCCTTCGACTACGCCTTTCGGCCTCGCCTTAGGTCCCGACTTACCCTGAGCGGACGAGCCTTCCTCAGGAACCCTTAGGCTTTCGGCGGATCAGATTCTCACTGATCTTTTCGTTACTCATACCGGCATTCTCACTTGTATAATGTCCAGCGCTCCTTACGGTACACCTTCAACCCTTATACAACGCTCCCCTACCCCTGGATCGACTTCACTCCAGCTTCGAAGCCCTGTGTTTATCCCCTGGGAAGCATTTGGTCATCCAAGAATAGAATCTCTTGTCAGACAAAAATGTCCTTGTGGACAACACGCCTCAAAGAAGCAGTGAAGTCGATCCAAGCCATAGCTTCGGTGGTGTGTTTAGCCCCGTTACATTTTCGGCGCAGAGTCACTCGACCAGTGAGCTATTACGCACTCTTTCAATGGTGGCTGCTTCTAAGCCAACATCCTGGTTGTCTGTGCAACTCCACATCCTTTCCCACTTAACACACACTTGGGGACCTTAGCTGATGGTCTGGGCTGTTTCCCTTTTGACAATGGATCTTAGCACTCACTGTCTGACTCCCGGAAGTAAGTCTATGGCATTCGGAGTTTGACTGAGCTTGGTAACCCTTGCGGGCCCCGCACCCAATCAGTGCTCTACCTCCACGACTCTGTTTTCCGAGGCTAGCCCTAAAGCTATTTCGGGGAGAACCAGCTATCTCCGAGTTCGATTGGAATTTCTCCGCTACCCCCACCTCATCCCCGCATTTTTCAACATGCGTGGGTTCGGGCCTCCAGTGCGTGTTACCGCACCTTCACCCTGGACAGGGGTAGATCACCCGGTTTCGGGTCTACGTCCACGTACTAACTCGCCCTATTCAGACTCGCTTTCGCTGCGGCTCCGGCTCTTCACCTTAACCTTGCACGGGAACGTAACTCGCCGGTTCATTCTACAAAAGGCACGCCATCACCCCTAAAACGGGCTCTGACTTTTTGTAAGCACACGGTTTCAGGTTCTATTTCACTCCCCTTCCGGGGTGCTTTTCACCTTTCCCTCACGGTACTGCTTCACTATCGGTCGCTAGGAAGTATTTAGCCTTGGCAGATGGTCCTGCCGGATTCATACGGGGTTTCACGTGCCCCGCACTACTCGGGATCCGTCTCGGAGGGAACAGACTTTCAACTACAGGGCTTTTACCTTCTTTGGCGGGCCTTTCCAGACCTCTTCGCTTAACCGGTTCCTTTGTAACTCCATGTGAGACGTCCCACAACCCCAGAGAGCAAGCTCTCTGGTTTGGGCTTCTCCGCGTTCGCTCGCCGCTACTGACGGAATCACTATTGTTTTCTCTTCCTCAGGGTACTTAGATGTTTCAGTTCCCCTGGTATGCCTCTACACAACCTATGTATTCAGTTGTGAGTAACTGGAAATTACCCCAGCTGGGTTTCCCCATTCGGACACCCCCGGATCAAAGCTTGCTTACAGCTCCCCGAGGCAGTTTCGTTGTTCGCCACGTCCTTCATCGGCTCCTAGCGCCTAGGCATCCTCCGTGTGCTCTTAGTAGCTTAACCATATTGCTCCGGTTTCGATTGCTCGCTTCCCTTGTTTTGGACTGCGTCCAAAGCCAAAAGTCGCTCCCACTCGATACCATCGCAAAAGCAATTAAGTACCAATTTATTAAACTTGTTATACACAAGTTCAGCTAAAAAGGAATATTCTAATTCGCGTTTGTTTCGTTTCGATATCTAGTTTTCAAAGAACAAGCTCCATGCAAAAGCAAGCTGTTTGAGAGTTTGAGCTCTCAAAACTGAGCAACGAGTGAGTGTTTTGCAGCTAAGCTGCATATTTGAATGTTTCCACTCGGGAAACGATTCTCCATAGAAAGGAGGTGATCCAGCCGCACCTTCCGATACGGCTACCTTGTTACGACTTCACCCCAATCATCTATCCCACCTTCGGCGGCTGGCTCCTTGCGGTTACCCCACCGACTTCGGGTGTTATAAACTCTCGTGGTGTGACGGGCGGTGTGTACAAGACCCGGGAACGTATTCACCGCGGCATGCTGATCCGCGATTACTAGCAATTCCGACTTCATGCAGGCGAGTTGCAGCCTGCAATCCGAACTGAGACCGGCTTTGTTGGGATTGGCTCCATCTCGCGATTTCGCAGCCCGTTGTACCGGCCATTGTAGTACGTGTGTAGCCCAGGTCATAAGGGGCATGATGATTTGACGTCATCCCCACCTTCCTCCGGTTTGTCACCGGCAGTCTATCTAGAGTGCCCACCCGAAGTGCTGGCAACTAAATATAAGGGTTGCGCTCGTTGCGGGACTTAACCCAACATCTCACGACACGAGCTGACGACAACCATGCACCACCTGTCTCCTCTGTCCCGAAGGAAAGGTACATCTCTGTACCGGTCAGAGGGATGTCAAGACCTGGTAAGGTTCTTCGCGTTGCTTCGAATTAAACCACATACTCCACTGCTTGTGCGGGTCCCCGTCAATTCCTTTGAGTTTCAGTCTTGCGACCGTACTCCCCAGGCGGAGTGCTTAATGTGTTAACTTCGGCACCAAGGGTATCGAAACCCCTAACACCTAGCACTCATCGTTTACGGCGTGGACTACCAGGGTATCTAATCCTGTTTGCTCCCCACGCTTTCGCGCCTCAGCGTCAGTTACAGCCCAGAGAGTCGCCTTCGCCACTGGTGTTCCTCCACATATCTACGCATTTCACCGCTACACGTGGAATTCCACTCTCCTCTTCTGCACTCAAGTCACCCAGTTTCCAGTGCGATCCGGGGTTGAGCCCCGGGATTAAACACCAGACTTAAATGACCGCCTGCGCGCGCTTTACGCCCAATAATTCCGGACAACGCTTGCCCCCTACGTATTACCGCGGCTGCTGGCACGTAGTTAGCCGGGGCTTTCTTCTCAGGTACCGTCACCTTGAGAGCAGTTACTCTCCCAAGCGTTCTTCCCTGGCAACAGAGCTTTACGATCCGAAAACCTTCATCACTCACGCGGCATTGCTCCGTCAGGCTTTCGCCCATTGCGGAAGATTCCCTACTGCTGCCTCCCGTAGGAGTCTGGGCCGTGTCTCAGTCCCAGTGTGGCCGATCACCCTCTCAGGTCGGCTACGCATCGTCGCCTTGGTGAGCCGTTACCCCACCAACTAGCTAATGCGCCGCAGGCCCATCCCCAAGTGACAGATTGCTCCGTCTTTCCAGTTCTCTTCAGGCGAAGAAAACAACTATTCGGTATTAGCTACCGTTTCCGGTAGTTGTCCCAAACTTGAGGGCAGGTTGCCTACGTGTTACTCACCCGTCCGCCGCTAAGTATCAAGGAAGCAAGCTTCCTATCAACTCCGCTCGACTTGCATGTATTAGGCATGCCGCCAGCGTTCGTCCTGAGCCAGGATCAAACTCTCCAATAAAGTATTGAAAAGAGCGATAAGCTCATTTTGAATCTGACGAGATTAAAATCTCATTTATGCTCCAGCCGATTCAAGCCAAGGCTTGTTTCAAACTTTCGCGTTCATTCTGCAAGCAGAATGTTTACTCACTCGTTGTTCAGTTTTCAAAGATCAAACTTGTTTCGTTACCGAATGTCGTTCTCTTCAGCAACTCTTATATAATATCATGTCCGAACCAACTTTGCAAGTTCTTTTTTTAAGTTTCTTTCGAAGCTTATTTCATTCGCTTGCCGCACCGTGTATCTCGTGTTTTTTTGGCCGGAAATAGAATATACCATGTACAGTTATGTAACGCAAGTCTTTTTTCTAAATACATTAATTCTTATAAAAACAAGCAATTACCTATAGCCAGCCAATGATACATATGCATAAGACTCCCATATGAGCTCTAATCAAATTGTAGAGAAACTCATTTTGCATAAGCGCCCTACTGACTCTGTTGATTACATTTATATCACGAAAAGCTCACTTCATCATCATCCGCCTATTGAAAGAAAGAACAGTATAGATACTTCTATTATAGAAACTTAATAACCCATGATTTCAATGGATAAACAACCAACAGATCATAGAACATTATATTCGTTCCTTCTATATAGAAGAAACACATTTTTGAGATTCATTTTACACAAGAAAGGAAAACAAAAAAGCGAAAGCTCCGGGTTTAGATCCCGTGGCTTCCGCTTCTTTCATATAAAAGGCTGCATACTTAACGCAGTATTCCTCATCCCAACTATTGTACGCTTACTCTCCGCCAATAAATACGTATCGGCAGACTACAATGAGCGCCAAGATCCACATAAGCCAGTGAATTTTCACTTTACGCTCTGTAACCAAGTTACTGAACACCGCCAGAATTACATAAGATACGATACCCGCGGAGATCCCGTTTGCGATTCCACCTGTGAAAGGCATCAATACAATCGTAAGGAACGCAGGGAAAGCTTGCAGGAAATCATCCCACTCGATGCTGCGCACTTGACTCATCATAAGCACACCCACGATGATCAAGGCCGGAGCCGTCGCAGCAGATGGAACAACCAGTGCAAGCGGAGCGATAAACAGGGCCAAGATGAACAGCAAACCTGTCGTTACCGAAGTCAGTCCTGTACGTCCACCCGCCTCAACGCCTGAAGCACTTTCAACGTATGCCGTAATGGTACTCGTACCCAGTGCAGCACCTGCGCTGACACCAACTGCATCGACGAGCATCGCTTTACCGATCGTTTTCTCGCCTTTTTTCTTATCCTTCATAATCCCCATACGTGTTGCCGTACCTACCATCGTACCGAACGTGTCGAACAATTCAACAAAGGTAAAGATGAAGATGATCTCAAACAATCCGAGACTGATGGCACCTTTCAAATCCAACTGTCCAACCGCCAGATCGCTGAAGTTAGGCAACCAGCTTGCACCTGAAAGACCACTCAGATTCGTAACACCCATTGGAATACCAATCAGCGTTGTTACTACGATTCCGATCAGCAGAGCGCCTTTGACGCGCATAACCATCAGTATAGCAATAAGGAGCAAACCAATCAGAGCCAGCAATGCATCGTGATGTGTTATAAAGTTGCCCAATGACAGATTAAAACTGCTACCTGGAATCGGCTGACTCAGATCTGCGTCTGGTGCAACATTAACGGTTACTGCCACGAGATTAGCAAGTTTGAAACCGATAATGGTAATAAAGAGACCGATACCTACCGTGATGGCCATTTTGATCGACTGCGGAACTGCAACAAGCAGCATTTGCCGAATCTTCGTCACGGTCAAAATAATAAACACGATACCGGAAAGGAATACTGCTCCGAGAGCAGCCTGCCAAGTAATCGCCCCATTGGAGCTTAGAACGACAGTCATGAAGTACGCATTCAATCCCATACCTGGTGCGAGCGCAATTGGAATATTCACGAACAATCCCATAATAATAGTCATTAATCCGGCGCCGACGGCTGTTGCAAAGAATACTGCATTATCCGACATCCCCGCTCCGGCTTGTCCCAGGAACAACGTATTTACGAAAAGAATGTAAGCCATTGTCATAAAGGTAGTAAGACCCGCAACAATCTCCGTTCTAACGTTTGTTCCGTTTTCTTTTAATTTAAAAAAACGATCCATAATTCACTAACTCCCCCTTAGAGATGTTGAAGCCATATTGAAAAACGACAAATGACCCTGATGAAGATTCTTCACCCAGGGTTCAGCTGACAAGGAGCGGCACGATGCCTCTGCTAAGAACAAAAAAAATTCTAATGTGCGTGATGTCCCCGCAATCATGTAGAATTCATGTGCTTAGCCTTCTCCTCTTCGTAGCCAGATCATTAGGGTGATCTCGTAGAGACTCTCAGGCCAATTCCCGAGATTATACGAATTAGTATGCGCTATTTGTTTGTTTCCCATCACTATTTTAGGAGGGCAGTATGTTTTTGTCAATGAGAAAAACGAATGTTAATATCAATATCCAATAATATCGTTCGTATTATTTAACAGATTGAACCAGTTCAGCGGTTTACAACCCAATTGTATGCGCTTTTTTCGGTGAAGCCTCCATGGAATATGTTCATTCTGTCAGACTGAAAGTTCAGCAGTTTAACATAATAAAAGCTAGCCTGATCAAAGGGCGAAAAGCGCTCTCATCAGGCTAGCTTATGTTTTTGATGCGTTTAAGCAATCCGTTGAATGATGATCTAGGAATAATGATGTCTCGTATTCCGAAGGCGTATACTCATTAGGTATATGGAGCAATTGGCGACATGTTCCGGAGCATTTTTTTACCGGATTAGTCCTATGTCAATTATATTTCTGTCTGCGGAGCATCCTGTATGTCTTGTTGTTCCTGATTCGTGTCCGTTGTTAAGTCAGAGGATAACTCCTGGTTGCTGGTCTGATCGGAAGAAGCATCCGCTGCCTCTAAGTTCACAAATGGAAAGTCCCCGGAACCGGAGGCCAGGTCTTGCATACCTGAACCGCATCCTGCCAGCATCACCATCAGAAACGCACTTCCAATGCCCATCTTCCATTTGCTCATATAGTCGGTTTTACGCATACATTCAATCTCCTTTCAGTAGCCATATAGCTCTTAGTATATAAATATTGTACAGGCTAGACCTGAAAGAATCATGAAGTGAACTTTAAAATGGGATGAAATTCTAGAGTTTATTCATACTGTACGCAATAAAAAAAGACTCCCTTCTATTTGCTAAACACGCAGATAAAAGAGAGTCATTTTTCAATTTATTGTTATAGTTATATATCCTATTCCCACTCGATCGTTGCAGGTGGTTTGGATGTTACGTCATACACGATACGGTTTACGTTGTCGACTTCATTAACGATCCGTACGGAGATTTTCTCCAGCACATCCCAAGGGATACGTGCCCAGTCCGCAGTCATACCGTCGATGGATGTTACAGCACGGATACCTACAGTGTAGGAATACGTACGCGCATCACCCATAACGCCAACACTCTTCATGTTAGGCAGGGCTGTGAAGTACTGCCAGATTTCGCGGTCGAGACCGGCTTTGGCAATCTCTTCACGCAGGATGTAGTCTGAATCACGAACAATTTTGAGTTTCTCTTCAGTAACCTCACCAAGAACACGGATCGCAAGACCCGGACCAGGGAACGGTTGACGGTGTACAATTTCGTCCGGCAGACCACATTCGGTACCCACTTTACGTACTTCATCCTTGAACAGCGTGCTCAGCGGCTCGATCAGTTTGAAGTTCATGTCCTCAGGCAGACCGCCCACGTTGTGGTGGGATTTGATGGTCTGTGCAGTCGCTGTACCACTTTCCACGATGTCCGTGTACAGTGTACCTTGCGCCAGGAATGCAAAATCATCGAACTGCTTGGACTCTTCGTCAAAGACGTAAATAAACTCGTTACCGATGATTTTACGTTTTTGTTCTGGATCATCCACGCCAGCCAGTTTGGACATGAAGCGCTCCTGTGCATCAATTTTGACCACTTTCATATCGAATTTGCCGACAAACGTCTCCATTACACTTTCAGCTTCACCTTTACGCAGCAGACCGTGGTCGATAAACATACATGTCAGTTGATCCCCAATGGCTTTGTGAAGCAATGCAGCTACAACGGAAGAATCCACACCGCCGCTGAGTGCACACAGTACTTTACTGTCTCCAACTTTTTCACGAATGTCTTTGATCGTGTCATCGATGAATGTCTCCATCGTCCAGTTGCCTTCGCAACCACAGATTTCGAACAAAAAGTTACGAATCATGTCGTTACCGCGAACAGAGTGACGTACCTCCGGATGGAACTGAACAGCATACAATTTGCGCTCATCGTTGCTCATGGCAGCGATTGGCGCACTTTCCGTGCCTGCATCCAGTTTGAAACCTGGAGGAAGTGTAACCACGTGGTCACCGTGACTCATCCATACCGTATGTTCCCCTTCAATACCTTTTGCCAGTGTAGATCCAGCAGCAAATTCAAGGTCTGCTTTACCATACTCACGCTTCTCGGAACGTTCTACTTTACCTTCGAGCTGTTGGGCCATAAGCTGCATCCCGTAGCAGATACCGAAGATTGGCAAGCCCAGGTCATAGACACCCGGGTCCACGTGTGGAGCATTCTCAGCGTATACGCTGGACGGCCCACCTGAAAATACGATTCCTTTTGGTGCCATTTCTGCGATCTTTTCCGCCGGTGTGTTATACGGCAAAAGCTCGCTGTATACGCCAAGATCCCGGATTCTTCTGGCGATTAACTGGTTGTATTGGCCCCCAAAGTCAAGGACAACCACAATCTCATTCTGCTTATTCATAACCGTGCCTCCCTCAATTCAATGAAACTAATTATACGCAACGACAAAACATACCGTCAAGGAAAGGCGAAACTCCTTTTTTCGACATATCAAAACAGGATTACCAAATGACTTCAAATATGAAATTCCGAATAGAAAAGCTTGACAGCAAGATGCCGGTTCAAGTGTATGATCGTGGAAAGACGCCTCGATCGCAGTACAGCGAAAAGCGTCTTATGTATGGCATGCAGCGATAAACCAAACACTGCATTTAAAGAACAATACGCCAGCCAATGGTGATCTTCATCTGCCCACAAGTGGCCAAGCTCTATTGGAAAGCGATAGCGATTGTATGCAGCTGATTCGCAGCTTTGGTGTAACGTTGTAACATCCATGTGTTACAACGCCTGCAACCGCCGGGCCAGACGAAGTGCCCGGCGCAGGAAGTCCAGACTGTCCGCGCGCAGCGGACGGTCTGGTCCGTACAGCAGCCGTTCCCAGTCGGCTGCAAACCGCGCGATGTCCGCGCCGTCCGCGCCTGCGGCCAAAGCCGGTGACGCTGCATATTCACGCAGCGTCATACCCGGCGGCCTCGGGCCGTACCGGCGCGCGAGCGCGGCCCAGACCGGAGCGGCGGCGCCCAGCAGCCGCTCGCGGTCCGGAAAGCTGCTGCGCGGCCACGCCAGCAGCAGCCTGATCTGCAGCGCGGGGCGTAGCCGCCGCATGCGAACCAGAGCAGCGGCGCCCAGCAGGGCCGCTGCCACAAAGGCTGCCGCGAGCCATGGCTCCGCGGCAATGGCCCGTGCGCGGGCGAGCAGCCATGCGCCCGCGTAACCCAATCCGCCGTTCATATACGGCGGAGTCTCCGCAACAGGCTGCGCCCCGGCGAGCGCTGCCACATCTTTGCCCGCGCCTTGCGCCATGGTGAAGCCTGGCGTAGCCTCAAACGGCATCCAGCCTGCACCTGGGAAATATACCTCCACCCAGGAATGTGCATCTCCTTGGGATATTATGTACTGACCAGGGACATCCGGGTCAGCTACTCCAGGCCCAAAGCCTTTAACCCAGCGTGCAGGGATTCCCTCCGCACGAAGTAACACAATCATAGCTGTGGAGAAATGATTGCAATATCCCTGCCGGGTAACGAATAGAAAATCGTCCACAAAATCTGCTCCTCGCGGTGGCATACGGGTATCCAACGTATACTCGGCATGAGCAGCCAGATAAGTCTTTATAGCTTGCACAGCGTCATATCGGGTCTCACTGCCTTGAATGATTTCCTTGGCAAGCGTCTGCACTCGACCGGGGAGTGATGTAGGCAATTGCAGATAGTCCCTCCGAATGGCTGCCGGATCTTTCCCTTTATTCGTTTCCTCAAGCAGACGTAACTGTTCAGGTGTTGCGACAGGAACCATGACGTCTGCCGAATAATGTTTAACTATCTTATCGTCCCCGGAGCTGGCGAGCCACAATGTTGCCGAATCGCGATTAGACAGCAAAGAAAACATGTTTTCCTGATTATCCTTGTTCTTATCCTGAAACGATACGTTGACCGGTATGCCCCCGGTAAAAAGTGGATTTGGTCCTTTCCACTCTCGCTGCATCGTGACAGTTTGGCGAATGCGACTCCAATAGGTTGGATTCTCCCATCCATCTGTGCGCAGCAATCCGGATGGACTTGCCGTTTCGAAGCTTTGACCCGGATCACTCCAAGTACTACCGTTATAATATGAACGGGTCTCCCCTCGCCAATACGTCACTTTTGGACTCTTTGCTATAAAAAAGATGGAATTCCCCGGCACCAACGGCGCTCCCATAGGCGCGTCCGCTGTGCTATATCCCGTGACCGCCGTTGCAGCAGGGATACTACTGTGCTGTGTATAACCTGCCCAGCGAGCTAGGCGTTCACCCATCTGCTCCAAAGATATGCGTTCCGGCTCAGGAATGGAAGCAAACTGGCCAGGTAACGCTGAGAGAAGCACCATACTTGTGGAAACAACGATAGTTACTGCACTCCAACGGCCATAGGGGCTGCCGCGATAACTCGGAGTCGTGACTCCTCCATTGAGACGCAGTAGCTGAAGCAGAGCCTGAATAAGAAAAGTCCATAGGACAGACCTTATTACAGAAGCATACACATCCAGCCCCGCAAAAGATTCAAGCAGTAGCAAATAGAGCAGTGTTGCACTGCCAAACAGCATAACGCTTCGACGTAACAATACGAGGATTTGCACAGAAGCCATGAGCATGCTCCAGCCGCACATCATGAACAAACCTCTCGTTTCTGTACTAATCGAGTGGAATCGCCAGTTATTTATAAACGTGTCCATATCCGCTAAAAGTATTCCCGGGTATGCAACCGCCCAACGGGCAGGATCACTTCCTCCGTACATCAGACATAAAGCAGTGATTGCAATGAATAATCGGATCAGTACTCCGGTGATCCATCCTGTACGAATCAACCCCGCGAGCAGCAATGCTCCCGTTAATCCCGCCATTACGGACAAGAATCGTTCACTGCCCTGCTGATCTGCTGACGTAACAGGATAGATCCACTCCAGAGACAGTATGAGTAAAATGGCCGAAATAAAAATTCGGTACAGGACAGGGACTGTAACATCCCCCTCATCGTTTACCTCCGTCACAGCATTCTGGTTCACAGCTTTATTACCATTACGCTCCCACATCAGTTACCTCCACCTTCCCCAATGAAGATAACGCAACGTCTGTAACCACGTGGATCGGCACCCCGCTGTGACGAAGCCGCTCCAAACTTAAGCTGTCATATCCCAATCCATTCATCAATCTATCCGTTGATCCTAATTGGTTCTGGTTCGCTTCAGTCAATTGCACCTCTACACGATAACCCGACCCGATTGCAGTTATGATCCATTCGGCCAGAACCTGATCCATCTTACCTGTGAGAACCACAATTCGCGACCCGCTCGCCAATCCATACAGCATCTCCGTTCGGATCGAAACAGACACTGATTGTGCTTGGGATATTCGTGCCCCCGCTAGCTTGTCCAGTCCATGATTCTCATCATCTGCATGGAACGGCCCATGTTGCCATTGATCTTGTGCATCATAGCTCTTATCGCCGCCTTCCATCCACAGATGATAAGGAATGTCATCCCGCTCAGCGGTATGAATCCAGCGGGCAGCTGCACGAACCACTCGTTCAAAAGCAGGTGCATCCATGTTCTCCCGCTGTTTTACGTCATAACCCGACGCGCCTTCATACACAAGGATGCCGAGCGAAGCCAGATCCGTGGTATCGGGCAGAAAGGTCTGAAGTTTTCCCGTTTTGGCTGTACTTTTCCAATGTACACGTCCCAGTGGGTCACCCTGCTGATATTCACGGAACTCAGGGCTGCGGTTTCCCTGGCTATTTCTTCGCTCCGACAGAGTCCCTTCGATCATCGCTGCAAATTCTACCGAATCCCCCTTCCCCCAAGCCGTTGCTTGAGGAACAACAATCAAGGGCGTACCTCCTGCGGTCTCTGCGGAAAGCGTATTCCAGCCAAACATATCACCCCAGTACAATCTGCCCGTATCCCATCTATAGACTCCTCTGCGTAAACCAGAACATTCATATTGATAGGTAAATTGTCGCCGTGTTCCCGGAAAAATCAATTTGCGATGAACACCTGCAGGTGAGTTCTCACACAGAACGATCCATAACAATGGAATACGGCAATCGAATTCCAGATCGACCAGAACCCGTACCCGCTCACCTGCCTCAATCCGGTTTGCGTGTATTTTCCGACGGATGTGAATACGCCGTGGTCTGAACCAATGGAGAAGCAGACCTCCTGTGAACATCAAGAAAGCTATAATGGATAGAAACAACGCCGCTTTGCCCCCATGCCACTGATACAAGGAAGCGAAAGCAACTACCAAGACAGCACTAACCATCCGTTGTCCCAGCGCAGTCATTACCTCCGTCCCCTTCCCTGTGACGCCATTTGTACAGGAACCGGGACCGATGACAACGCTTCTTCTATGACTTGTGCTTGCCCCCAAACCTCCGCTCTGTTTTGCGCCTTCAATTGAATTCGATGGGATAGAACCGGCACAGCCAACTCTTTCACATCATCCGGAATGACATAACTGCGTCCTTGAAGGTAGGCAAATGACTGTGCCGCAGCCATCCAGGCCAGTGTTCCACGCGGGCTAATGCCCAGTCTGACCGCCGGAAGGCTGCGAGAGGCTACAGCAACGGCCACAAGATACTGTTTGACGACCGGATCAACATGTACCTGTTTAACTTCACGTTGCATGGCTACGACTTCTTCAGCAAGCAGGACAGGGCGAAGTTCATCCAGTGCTTCTCTACCTTGCATGCGGCTTAGCAATTCCAATTCCTGTTCCGGATCGGGATACCCCAGTCCAATCCTCATGATAAATCGATCCAGCTGCGCTTCAGGCAGACGGTACGTACCCTCGAACTGTAACGGATTCTGTGTCGCCAGCAGAAAGAACGGACGTGGCAAGGCATAGGTTGTGCCATCAACCGTAATACGTCGTTCCTCCATTGCCTCCAGCAGGGCAGACTGCGTACGCGGTGAAGCACGATTTATTTCATCAGCCAGGACAACGTTGGACATAACAGGTCCGGGCCGAAACTTGAATTCAGCTGTATGTGGATGATAGATTGAAGTCCCCGTAACATCTGACGGCATGACATCGGACGTGAATTGAATTCGGCCCATCGAGCAGTCCAGTGCAGAAGCAACGGCACGAACCAGCATCGTTTTCCCGGTACCCGGCACATCTTCCAAAAGTACATGACCTCCACTGAGCATTGCAGTGAGGACATAACGAATCTCTGTTTTTTTGCCAATAATCACACTCTCAACACGCTTCATGACCCTGTTTAACAATTCAACAGCATGTTCATGTTCCATTCGGATATAAGACATTTCTCTGATCTCCTTCCGTTCATCAGCATTCCTGAACCATAGTAATCTATGATTCAGTGTTGCCCGGAAGTAGAGAGAATAGTCCTGCAAGAATGACTTTCTTCAGATCATTTTATACTTAAATATGCTGTTCATTGCCGAAATGGATCTGGAAGCACCCGCCTTCACCGTCCACTCTGCTTCATTACTGGTTAAGGAATTCACCCTCAACCCCATCTGCTCTAGTAACTCACGTAACGGAACCCAGATGGTTCCACCCTGACTCAGTACGGCTCCCGTTTCAGTTGTCCCTGTTGTTGTCAGTGTTCCGCTCACACTGTCTGCATGAATCGTTCTTTCCTTCCATACTGCTATGGCTGTCCTTGTTTCAGAGTCCCAGCGAGTGCTGCCCCCGAATTTTTTCATGAAAGTACGCAAAGGCACCATGATTCGCTGACCCTCCATGCGGAACTCGCCCGGCTGCAAGGTAGCTGCAGCCAATCCCACCTCTACCTTCAGCTTCTTGCTTGCAAGCCATAACGTCGCGTTCGCTTCTACATGCTCTGCAATCCAGGCCTTTCCCGGCGCCTTGCGGGCTTTATACTTACCAGCTGGATGTACACGGAATTGAACTGGTTGATCCGTACTCTTTATGGTGTCAAAACGATATCCATGATCACGATAATATTTGATAATACCCGGAAGTGCCTTTACCGTTTCAGCATGTGCCCCGCCGTCATGCATCAGGACAATAACCGAACGTGCTCCCGCAGGTACTTTGGTCGAATTGCTGAGGATCTCTTTGGCCGGAACACCTTTACGCTTGGAATCCCCACTATCGACGTTCCAGTCCATGACGGTGTATCCACCCAATTGCAGCAGATCAAAATAACTCTCGTCAAAATGCCCGTAGGTACCACCTGGTGCTCGCACCAAATTCGGACGGAAACCAGTTATACGCTCCAGTACTTCCTCTGTCTGCTTGATCTGTTTCCAGAACACTTTGAAATCACTGTACAACTGTTCGTATTGATGATTAAACGTATGATTGCCCAAAGCATGTCCATCCTCCACAAGCCCCCGGATTAACTCGGGATAACGCTCTGCCTGCTCACCCAGCACAAAAAATGTAGCCAAAACCTTCTCCTTGCGCAAAATATCCAATACTTCACGGGTATGCTTACCCGGTCCGTCGTCAAAACTCAGATAGACTACCTTTTCTTGAGTATTCTTATCTTTCTGGATCGGATCACCTGAGCCGGAAGCAGAAGATGCATCAGCCGTGCCTGCATATACAGCGAATGCACATAGCAATATCGCAATCCGCACGACAATGACAGACCATTGTCCAGATAACAACGTATGTATGGATGTTACGGATATTTCCCCTTTTTTCTTGATTCTCAATTCCGGTCTCTGTACCATTTACGAATCGACCTCCACCGTCTCTAGTAATTTGCTGATAGACTTCAGCAGATTTGTTAGAATTATATGGAGGCTACATTGAAAAAAGACGTGATTTTGTTTAATATTTTTTTACAATTTGCTATCTAGCCTGATTGATTCTTCGCTTCAGATTAGGTAGCATAATGGACAGGCAGAACGTATTAAAACACCTTGGAGAGTATCCATCCTCCCACCCCGTATTCAGGAGAGTGAAATCTATTGGAATTGCTTGAGAAGATCCAACATCTGTTTGGGTCCTACGGATACAGCGTATTGTTTTTGGGCTTGTTGCTTGAATTCATTGCACTTCCCTTTCCTGGTGAAACAACGATGGCTTACGCAGGTTTTCTCTCCTACAAGGGACATCTCGACTTCGGAGTCCTCACCATACTGGCTTTTCTGGGAACAACGATCGGCATGACAATCACTTATTTTATTGGAGCCAAAGCAGGACTGCCCTTTATAACAAGATATGGAAAATGGTTTCTGCTGAAGCAGGACAAGCTCGATAAAACGCAAAAGTGGTTCGCCAAGTATGGGAATGCCCTAATCTTCATCGGTTATTTCATTCCGGGTGTAAGGCATTTCACCGGATATTTTGCGGGTATAGCCGCTGTTCCCTTCCGCAAATTCGCTCTCTATGCCTATTCAGGCGCGCTGTTCTGGGTTGTACTGTTTCTGGGCATTGGCAAAATATTCGGCCCCCAGTGGAATGCCGTATTCCATCTGGCTCATCAATACGCAGCATATATCGTGGGGGGAATTGGCTTATTGCTTATCGTTGCTGTGCTTTACCGTTACCGCAAAGCATGGGCAGCAAGATCCGCCGTGTCCAAGCCAGCCCCTGTTCGACAAAGACAAAAGTAAATTCAGACAAACGTCCATCTATAATAAGCAGGCAAGGAGTTGCGAATAATCGCAGCTCCTTTTTTTTGTGATAATCCGAATTCATCCAGGTCATACTAACTTGAAAATATAGGATGTATAAGGAGGAGATATGATGAGTGCATCGGTACAGGACGATCAAGATCTGAAAAGAATCTCTCCAGATCTGAATGAAAATACTACATACTGCAGGCAAGTAATGGGACACAGTAATGACTTGATGATTCGTCCTCTGCAGTGTTTACATAGATGGCCTGCCGTCATGCTGTACATTGATGGAATGGTCGATGTACAAATTCTAAATCACTCTATCATGGAATCCTTATTACATAAACGTGATCTTCCTGATTTTTCAGCGGATGATGAACATCTGAGTTACCTCCAAAATGATGTTCTGATCGCAAGTGATGTCCTGATCGTCGATGATATGGATGAAGTGCTGAATGCCCTGCTATCGGGATCAGCTATCTTACTGCTTGAAGGATCTTTACAAGGATTAAAAATTGGCGCAGCAGGCTGGGAAGACCGATCCATCGGGGAACCCGTCTCCCAGACTGTCGTTCGGGGTCCGATGGAAGGCTTCAACGAAAACCTACGTACTAACACTTCATTAATTCGTAAACGAATCCGAGATCCTCATCTTTGGATCGAAGAAAAAGAGATAGGCCGAGTGACCAAGACCCGGGTGGCTGTACTCTATCTGGAACATGTCGTGGATCAGGAGATTGTGCAGGAACTAAGGCGAAGACTGGATGAGATTGATATCGATAGTATTCTCGAGGGAGGATACATTGAAGAGCTGGTTCAGGATAAAACAGGGACCATTTTTCCAACAGTATATAATAGCGAACGACCCGATACCGTGTCCGCGGCACTGCTGGAAGGCCGGGTTGCAATCATTGTCGACGGGACACCCTTTGTTTTAGTTGTTCCCGCCTTGTTTGTGCATTTCTTTCAGTCACCTGAGGATTATTATCAGCGAGCTGATATCAGTACACTGATTCGATTGATCCGATATCTGGCCTTTTTTATCGCACTGCTCTCTCCATCTTTTTATATTGCCATTACTACTTTCCATCAGGAGATGCTTCCTACCAACCTTCTAATCAGTTTGGCGGCTCAACGAGAAGGCGTACCTTTCCCTGCTTTTATTGAAGCCCTACTGATGGAGCTAACTTATGAGATTCTGCGAGAAGCGGGCATTCGGATACCGAAGACGGTCGGTCAGGCTGTGTCCATTGTGGGTACGCTTGTTATTGGTCAAGCCGCGGTAGATGCGGGGGTAGTATCTGCTGCAATGGTTATCATCGTATCCATCACTGCGATATCCAGTTATGTCATTCCGGAAAATGGGCTCTCCATCTCGGTACGCATGTTACGGTTCGTTCTGATGATCTTGGCCGCTGCCTTCGGATTCTATGGCATCCTGATTGTGCTGTTAATTACTGTAACCCACCTTTGCAGCTTGCGTTCTTTCGGGGTACCGTATATGTCTCCTTTAGCACCCTTTATACAGAAGGATCTCAAAGACACGATCTTTCGTGTACCTTGGACCCGTATGAAAACTCGTCCGGTCTCTACCAGAACAACAAATGAAGTTCGACAGTCCACCAAAAAAACGAACCGGTAATTCGGTAAGGAGCATACACCATGAATAGATGCTTATGCTTGATATTATCTTGTTTCATTCTGCTTACTCTCCTTACCGGTTGCTGGGACCGACAGGAATTGAATGAACTTGGCATTATGCTGGGTCTCGGTGTGGACAAAGATGGAGATATGATCAAAGTAAGTGCTCAGGTCGTTGTTCCAAATGAGGTATCTTCCAAGGCGGGGGGAGGGAAAGGTACACCGGTTACACAGTATGAAGCATCCGCTCACACTTTGTTCGAAGCCATTCAGAAATTAACGGAAACCAGCCCGCGCAGAATTTTCCTTGCACATATCCGGGTTCTGATATTTGGAGAAGAATACGCACGTAAGGAAGGAATATATGACGTTATCGAGGCCCTAATGCGTGAACCTACAGCAAGACCCGATTATTACGTCATGGTCGCCAAGAACACCACTGCTTCCATGGTGCTTAACGTACTTACACCTTTAGATAACATCCCAGCTGAAAAAATGTTTAACTCTCTCGATATATCTTCTAAGACCTGGTCTCCCACTACCACGGTAACCGGAGATGAGTTACTGGAGTTCATGATATCGCCTGGAATCCAGCCCGTCATTACAGGGGTAGAGATCCTCGGTTCCAGAGGCCAAAGTGGGAATAAAGAGAATATATCCACAATCCGATCACCAGCTCGCCTCAATACGACGGGACTAAGTGTATTCAGAAAAGATAAACTGATTGGTTGGTTAACGGAGGACGAATCCAAAGGCTACAATTATATCCGTGACAATGTAGAATCAACGATCAGCCATATGCCTTGTCGCAAGAAGGGGAACGTGACGTTTAAGGCTCTCCGTACAACAACGAAAAGAAAAGCTGAAGTCGTAAATGGTAAACCTGTTATCAACATTGATGTCAAGAATGTCTCATCCATCGGTGCAGTTGAATGCGGAATCAAGATTGGGTCAATGAAAGTTCTTAAAGAACTTGAAGCCGATAGTGAAGAAAGGTTAATTGAACTGATGCAGAACTCCGTCAATTCAGTAAAACGCAAATTCCATGTCGATATATTTGGTTTTGGACAGGAACTGTACCATGCAGATCCCAAGTTCTTCAAGAATATAGAAAATGAGTGGGACAAGCATTTTGAAGAACTGGATATCAAATACAAAGCCAATGTGCAGATTAAACGTGTAGGTACACTGGATGATTCATTCAGAAATGAAATGAAGGAGTGAGAGAATGATGCTGATTACACTTGCGGTTATCTTCGTAGCAGCTATTATTGGCTGGATTGATCTGCCTGGTCTCATCCACCGAAAAGAGTGGCGAGAAACAGCCGTATATAGTGTAATGCTTCTCACCGCTACGGTATTCGCCGTTATAGCTTCGAATCTGTGGGAGTTCCCTAGTCCACTCTATATCATCATGTGGATCTACGAACCTGTGAACCATATATTGGCACAACTTACTGGGACTTAGGAGAAAAAGGAGGGTATATCATGCTTGAAAAGGGACGGATCGGAACAAGACAATTATCGACCCTTACATTTATGTTGGTGGTTGGAGATATGATGCTGATCTACCCTTCCGTTATCACGTCCTATGCTAAGCAAGATGCCTGGATATGTGCTCTTATCGGCATTCCGCTCGGAATGGCTCTCATGGCCCTGATTATGAAATTGGGAAGTATGCATCCGGGAATGAATCTGGTACAGATTGCCCGAAGTATTTTGGGCTTTTGGCCGGGTACCTTTTTTTCCTGCTTCTACTTGTTTTTCTTCCTGATTGGTACATCTACACATACTCGGGAAGTTGGCGATTTCATGACTTCCCAGATCTTTCAGTATACTCCCATACGTGTCATCATTCTTATGTTTGTTATTGCTATAGGATGGGGTGTATACCATGGCCTGGAGACGATCGCAAGAACCAGTGAACTACTGATACCAATCGTCATTCTTTTCACATTGGTACTCGCAGTCTGTCTACTTCCACAGGTTGAAACCAGTAATCTGGAGCCAATAGCAGACACGGGTGTTGTCTCCTTTGCGCAGGGTATTCTGGTGAGTATCATTTATCCCATCGGCGAAACCATCCCCATTTTGATGATCCTGCCCTACGTCGCAAACAGTGCCCACCGTTTGCGTGACATTATCATTTCAGCAGGGCTCGGCAATCTGATCCTTGCTATTCTGGTTACCATATCCATGCTCGTCCTCGGTCCTTTCCTTACCCAACATAATATATACGCTTCGTTTGTCTTGTCTCAGAAGATTAGCATCGGCGGATTTTTCGAACGCATCGAGGTCATCATGGCCTGCTCATGGCTTATTGCTACCTACTTCAAAGCGATAATCTACTTATATGCCTTTATTGTTGGATGCGCAGAACTGTTCAAACTTAAGCATTTCAAGATGCTCATTCTACCATCAACACTGCTCGTTTATGGCATGGCCAATCTCGTCGCGCCCAGTCTGACATTTATTATCATCACCATCGTTCCGTACTGGGTAGATTGGGACACCACATTAGGTTTCATTCTTCCGGGTATGTTAGTTCTAATACAGTTAGTGAAGTCCCGGAGAAAATCCAACTCACCACCTCAACCAGCCACTGAAGGATAACTCTGGCAAGTTAATGTAACATTAATCCATGGGAAGGAGCAGAAGGACATGTTGATGAAGGAAAAACTCACAATTCGGCAGTTCACCTTGCTCACCTTCCTGGTTATGATTGGAGATATGGTTCTGATCTACCCTTCAGTCATTACTGCAGTAGGCAAACAGGACGCATGGTTCTGTTCTCTCATTGGTCTTCCAATCGGTCTTGGCATCATGTGGGTTCTATATACATTACATCGAACACATCCACAGTTGTCCCTTTTTGAAATATGTAACAAGTTACTCGGGACCTGGGCTGGTTCTGTGCTTTCAGTGGCCTATCTATTTTATTTCGCGATAGGTGCAGCCATATGTGTCCGTGAGGTCGGTGACTTCATGACGACCCAGATCTATCTACAGACCCCTATCCGGGTCATTATTCTAATGATCATTTCCTCCTTGGCCTGGGGGCTTATCCATGGTTTTCGTACGATAGGATTAAGCTCCGAGCTGTTAACCCCCATTGTTGTGGTGTTTATAGCTTTTCTCTTCCTGGGGCTTCTTCCTCAAGCCAAAAGCTCTAATCTTCTGCCTCACTTCGACATTCCCTGGATACATTTAGTAGAGTCTGTCATCCGCGGAGCATTTACTTCCTTTGGTGAACTTATTGTTCTTTCCGTATTTCTCCCCTATGTGAACTCCGGGCCTCATTTCAAACGGGATTTCTTGCTGGCTACCTTCTTTGGAGGATTACTATTAAGCTTGTTATTGCTGCTCTCGCTTATGGTGATGGGACCTACACTGACGCAGCACAGCATCTATATTTCATATGCCCTTTCGCAAAAAATTAATATCGGTAATTTCTTCGAACGAATTGAAGCATTCATGGGTATCGCCTGGTTGATCTCTACCTATTTTAAAAGTCTGCTGTATCTATTTGCTTTTGTGCTGGGTACAGCACAATTATTTCGATTAAAGACGTATAAGCCTCTCATATTGCCTTCTTCCCTGCTGTTATTTGCCCTGGGTGTCCTGATTGCTCCAAATGTTATTTTCTATACAGATACGATCATGCCTGTGTGGGTAGACTGGGATATCACCGTCAGCTTCATCATTCCCTTGTTCCTCTTGCTGGTATATCGCATTCGTTCACGCAAACATAAGCAACAGTTTTGAAGTACTGTCACCATATATGCAAAAGGCTGTGTTCACGGCAACTTCCGCGAGCACAGCCTTATATTGATGATTAATATTCTGCCGGGGCAGCCTATATGGCCTTCAGAGCCTCAAGTGCAGCATCGATATGTCCTTTGACCCGAACTTTGGACCAGTCCTTGATCAATTTCCCCTCTTCATCAATCAGAAAAGTGGAGCGAACCATGCCCATGTACTCCTTGCCATACATTTTCTTCAACTGCCATACACCGTATTGCTCGGCAACCTGATGTTCCTCATCTGATAACAGAATAAACGGCAGCCCATACTTGGCGATAAACTTGTCATGTTGTTTCATCGGATCGGTGCTGATTCCGAGAATGACAGTATTCAGCCCCTCAAATTCAGCATGTCGATCCCGGAAATCACAAGCCTGTTGTGTACAGGACGAGGTCATATCCTTGGGATAAAAATAAAGCAGCACCCGCTGTCCGCGGTAATCGGACAACTTGACCGGTTCTCCCGTACTGGACGGAAGCTCAAAATCGGGTGCCAATTCGCCTACAGTTAACGTCATGTCAGTTCCTCCCTCGTATCGCCCATGAATTGTGATCAGGGCGTTATTATGATCCTGCTCCGCGATATCGTTTCACACCATAATTCCACAGAAGCAAGCCCATAGAACCAAACACCAGTCCCATCACAGGTGTGAGGAGCGCCATGCGATGCATCTCGGACCTCTCCAGGAACAAGGCTGCCGGATAGATGCCTACAAAGGCAAACGGAATGACCCAGGTTAGCAGCACCTGAATGGCACGGTTATAGATCGTTACCGGGTAACGCCCATACCCTTGAATGTTATACATCAATGGCAGAATACCTGTTGGCGCGTCCGAATAAAAGGACAACGAAGTCAGGGTGGTATAGATGCCGGCATAGATCATGACTGAGCTCAGTGCCAAAATAATCAATGCAGGGATATGCCACCATTCCAGCATTAGTCCCATCTCTGCTCCGCTGAAGATCATGATGATCAGGCCGATAAACGAGCCCACGAGTGCAGGCGGGTCCACATTTTCAAGCAAGATTTGGAACAGGTTATGTGCAGGGCGTGTCAGGATACGATCCATCTCACCTTTGACGATGTACCGCTCGCTGAATCCCCACAGATTGATAAAACAACTAAAGATGCCATAGGGCACCATAAAATACCCATAAACAAAGAGTACTTCACTCTCACTCCAGCCGCCCAGGTTATCCGTGTGGCGGAAGACCACAAAGATAAAGATCAGGTTGGTTGCCTGGAACAGCAGATCCGATAGGATCTCCACCCAGAAATCAGCACGGTACGTGAGTCGTGTTTTCATGTAATTCTTCAAATATTCCCAGATCAGACCTATATAGTACATATCTGTTATCCTCCTTGCACGAACAGACGCTTGCGCGCCTTACGCCAGATCAAAACCATCGGAAGCAGTAACACGGCAAACCAGAACACCTGAATACCGAGTACATTCCAGATGGCGGTACCTTCCACTCTTCCAGTGAAAACGGAACCGGGCAGATACGTAATGGCCTGAAAAGGCAATACCTTCATCACCGCGGACATCCAGCTTGGATACAGGCTGATCGGGATGATTAGACCGGAGAACAAATCAACTACGACGCGTTTCATGCGCATCATGCCTTCATTGTTTTCCACAAAAAATGCCGCAAGTCCGGTGATCACATTAATCTGGGAATTAATGAGGAAACTGAAGAACAGCATGACGAGAAAGCCAATCCACGCCGATGGCGCCGTAGGCAGTTCAACCGGGAACAGCAGAATGGCGATGAGCATCCCCGGAATCATGAGGAGCAGGAAGCGGAATATGCCTTCACCAAGACCCTGCATCATTTTGACCATAACGTAATTGATCGGCCTGATGAATTGAATCGCAATGGAGCCATCCCGTATGTCTGCGGCAATCTCTCGGTCCAGGTTGTTAAAGTAAAAGGCACGTGCCATCCAGGATACAGCGATGTAGGTTGTCATCTGTGCTGCCGTGAAGCCGCCCAGTTCACCGCTGCTGCCATAAATGGCTTGCCAGGTAAAGTAATACACGCCGATATTCAGCGTATATATCAAAATGCCGGAGTAATAATTCACCCGGTATGCCAGCATCGTCAGAAAACGGATGCGCATAAAATCAATAAATGCACTATTCATCTTAGGATACACCCACCGCTTCTTTCCCTGCTCCCACAATCTCGGGACGCTCGGCGGAACCGGACTGGTAGATACTCCGCACAATCTCATCCGTGTTGATCTCGATAATCTGAATATCGGTAATATCAGCCTGTCCAACGACACGTCCGAGTACATCCGAGACATTCAGTTCCAGCGGAATCCATACAGATGCGGACAATTCATTCTCTACTGTCCAACGCACAGGCAACGCAGCAGTCCATTCCTGCATCTGACTGATGTTGTGAGCCGAGCCAAACTTGAAGCGGATTTCACGCTCCTTGCCCCACTGGGACTTCAGATGATCCAGACCTCCATCATAGATGATGTTGCCTGCATCAAGCATGATCACCCGGGAACACAGGGCCTCAATGTCCTGCAAATCGTGGGTGGTGAGCAGAATGGTCGTTCCATGCTCCTTGTTCATGTCTTTCAAGAAATCCCGAATTTCCGACTTCACCACAATATCCAAACCAATGGTTGGTTCATCCAGAAAAACAATACTCGGGTTGTGCAACAAGGCTGCCACTAACTCACAGCGCATGCGTTGACCGAGGCTCAGCTTCCGCACCGGACGACTTAGCAGATCCTGAAGCTGCAACCGCTCAACCAATTCATCGAGCCGTTTGCGGAAGTCTGTCTCTCCTACACGATATACTTTGCGCAATAAATGGAAGGATTCGATAACGCCAATATCCCACCACAATTGACTGCGCTGACCAAAAACAACACCAATATTCTGTACAAACTTCTCCCGTTCCTGATACGGAACATATCCACCAACCGATATTTGCCCTGAAGTAGGCACCAAAATGCCGGTTAACATCTTGATCGTTGTTGATTTACCGGCACCGTTCTCCCCGATATATCCGCATATTTCGCCCTGCGGAATCTGAAATGAAATATCATTTACAGCCAATACCTCCTGGTATTGACGTGCAAACAGGTCCTGGAACGCGCCCTTCAGCCCACCTCGGCTTTTCTGGACGCTAAACGACTTGCGCAAATCTTTGACATCAATCGCCAGCATGATTATACCTCACTTGGATTTTGTTGAAATTGCTTGTAGCCCAAAAAGAAATTATAATGGTATCAGTCAAAATTCAGCAATACCCGAACTCGTTTTTTATTTTATCTCAAATACAAAGGAGAGCTAGCATGACCAGAAAGACGAAGAGAACCATCTGGATTTCTCTTGCCGCCTTCGTGTTAATTATCGGAGGAGCAGCGGCATATTATTTCGGTTCTATTCTCAATCAGTTGAACGGTTTGGCTAAGGACGGTGACGAATCACCATTTGCAGGTATCGAGAATGTGGAGAAAGTAAATACGCCTGACCCTCCAAAATGGGAAGGTACCGAAACGGTAAATATTCTTGTGATGGGTGTCGATGCGCGCGGATTGAAAAAAGGTGAAGTGCCCCGCTCCGACAGCATGATGGTTGTATCGCTCGACCCACTTACCAAAAAAATCAATCTGTTCTCCATTCTTCGCGACACATACGTCGATATTGACGGGTATGGCAAGGAGCGGATCAATACCGCCATTACCCATGGCCCTAACGCTGCCATGCATGCTGCCGGCGACCTGCTCGGCATTCCTGTACAGTATTATGTGTATACGGATTTCCAGGGATTCATCAAATTGGTGGATGCCGTTGGCGGCGTCGATTTTGATGTGGAGAAGGACATGCACTATACAAGTAAAGCAGACAATAACGAATACGATATTGATCTCAAAAAAGGTTATCAGCATTTGGATGGCGAAACGGCCCTCATGTACGTTCGTTTCCGTCATGATGCCATGTCGGATTTCGCTCGTTCCGAGCGTCAGCGTGAATTGCTGAAAGCTGTAACGGCGAAAATGCAGTCAACCACTACCATTGCCAAACTGCCTGCCATTCTGGAACAGGTTAATCCTTATGTAGATACAAATCTGACACTCTCCGACATGTGGAAGCTGGGTGGGCTCGGATATCAGAGCAGCATGAACGGCAGTGAGCAGATTCCACCAATGAACCTGCTGAAAGAAGAACGCACAGCGGGCGGTGCGCAAGTATTGACGGTTACCAATGAAGAGAAATTGAAGCAGCATATTCAGGATATTATTCATCCGCCTGCTACAACAGATGATGGTACAAGCAGTACCGAAGATAAAACAGCCAGTGGTGACGATCAGAAGTCAGAACAACCGGCTCAGTAATCTAAACATGCAGAGGGCAGCCATTACGCTGCCCTCTCGTTGTGCCTGGCTGTACTTTTATGAGAAAATCATCATATCTTTCTGTGGCTTGTACCTTTATCATATTTTGAATTACGAAAGGAAGTTATCTTATGAAACCATCACGTTCCCGATCCGAACTTCTATACGCAGAAGCACTTGAACATATTGTAGGAGGTGTTAACAGCCCTTCACGCTCGTTCAAAGCCGTTGGTGGCGGTGCCCCTGTATTTATGAAAAAAGCCCAAGGTGCCCACTTCTGGGATGTCGATGACAATCGTTATATTGATTATCTGGCTGCTTACGGTCCGATTGTTACAGGACATGCTCACCCGCATATTACGAAGGCCATTACGGAAGCAGCAGCAAATGGCGTGCTGTACGGTACCCCAACAGAACTTGAGATCAAGCTGGCCAAAATGCTGAAGGAAGCCATTCCTTCCATGGATAAAGTTCGTTTTGTAAACTCCGGTACGGAAGCCGTAATGACCACGATTCGGGTCGCTCGTGCCTACACCAAACGCAACAAGATCGTAAAATTCGCCGGATGTTACCACGGCCACTCGGATCTGGTGCTTGTGGCTGCCGGTTCTGGCCCTTCTACGCTGGGTATCCCGGATAGTGCAGGCATTCCAACCAGTATTGCGCAAGAGGTCATCACCGTGCCTTACAACGATCTGGATAGCCTCAAAGCTGCACTGGAGCGTTGGGGTGACGATGTTGCCGCAGTCATGGTTGAACCAATCGTGGGTAACTTCGGTATGGTTATGCCGGAACCTGGCTTCCTGGAAGGTCTCTGTGCCATGACACGGGCTTACGGCTCGTTGGTTATCTATGACGAAGTCATTACGGCTTTCCGTTTCCATTACGGTTCTACACAGACATACCCCGGACTTGATAATCATGCGGAGATTGAACCCGATCTGACGGCTCTTGGTAAAATTATTGGTGGCGGCCTGCCAATCGGTGCTTACGGCGGACGCAAACATGTTATGGAGCAGGTTGCTCCACTCGGCCCGGCTTATCAGGCGGGAACGATGGCCGGTAACCCTGCATCCATCTCGGCTGGTATTGCATGTCTGGAGGTCCTGCAAGGCGCGGGTGTATACGAAGAGATGGAACGCCTTGCTATCGACCTCACGGCAGGTCTGCAAGCTTCTGCTGACCGTCATGGGATTGCACTGACAATCAACCGGATTCGCGGTGCATTCTCCACCCATTTCTGTGATCATCCGGTGACGAATTATGATCATGCCCAAGACACGGACGGAGAACGTTTTGCTTCCTTCTTCCGTCATATGCTGGACCGTGGCATTAACCTGGCTCCATCCAAATATGAGGCTTGGTTCCTGACCACGGCTCATACAGACGAAGATGTTCAGGCTACATTGGAAGCCGCAGAAGCTTCCTTCAAGGCGATGGCTCTGGAATAATACAATTACGTCCGTCTACAACATAGTGTATCTAGGATGAATGCTTGTTCGGTTCAAGTAACCGATCAACCATCATTCTAGATTGATGGATAACAACACACCTCAATAAGTGTCCGACAAGTGATCAACTTGTGTGGACACTTATTCGTGTTTTTTTGGATACAGTTGGTGAGAATTATCTCTGCCTGATCTGTAGTTTCAAAATTACCTCCCGGATCACCTGCATCCCTTCTTCGATTCGCTGCTTCGGCACATTGGAAATGTTCAGTCGCAGCATCTGATCCTCATGCACCTGATATGTCCCCTCCGGATAATACCGTTCTGTCGTATCTACGATGACTCCGCGCTTTTGAAGCCGGGACAGCAGAACACGAAGTGGAATATCACCCGCCAAAGGTAACACCGTATGCTCCCCTCCTGTTCGAGGAGCCTCCATAAATGGAGCAAAGTCCGGATACTTGTCCAGTTGCTCATGCACCGCGTGCATCCGGGCAGCATAACGGTTACGAATCACTTTTCTGTGATGAGCAAACATTCCGCTGTGCACATAGATCTCCAGAGCTGCTTGAGACAGGACGGAAGTGTCGATATCGAGCATTTTTTTGTATGCACCAAAAGATTCTAGAAGAGGTGAGGGCAGAACAGCTACACCAATACGCAAGCCTGGAAACAAAATTTTGGAGTAACTCTTCAGATATATGACCCGGCCTTCCGTATCATAAGACCATAACGGGTCCTGTTTCGTATTGTCCTCCAGATCAGCCAGATAATCGTCCTCCACCAGATAGACATCGTACCGCTGTGCAAGCCGGATCAGTTTCTTTTTCTCAGCAACAGTTAAGGATGTGCCAATCGGATTGTGAAAGCGCGGCATGACATAGAAAAACTTGATATCTTCCTCAGCGAACTGACGTTCAAGCGATGCCCAGTCCAGCCCATCCAGGGCACGTCTCACCCCGGCAATCGGCACATTCAATCCACTCAGTAGCGAGGGCATATTGTGATAGGTCGGAAGTTCAAGCAGTACTTTTCTCTTTTCATTGGGAAAAGGCATCAATGCAAGTACAGCCAGTGCCTGTTGCACACCTGATGTAATAAAGAACTGCTCTGTTCTCGCAAACACCTGATAATCCGCAAACTGCTTTTGCAACAGCAGAATGAGCGAAGGTAATCCCTGATTCGTGCCATACATGAATAACTCTGCCTGTTTCTTCTCCATCGCCTGATCCACACAATGACGAAAATCTGCATAAGGGAACACCCGCGGATCAGGGGCAGCGGAAGCAAAGTCCAACGCTCCCTGCCAGTCCATGTCCTGAGCACCTGTCCCGTTCTGTACGGCATAATAGCCGGATTGAGGTATGGCGTACACCAAATGCCTCTGTTCCAGCCACTCATATGCACGAATTGCTGTGCTTATACTGCATTGATATTGTTCAGCTACAACTCGAACGGCTGGAAGCCGGATGCCCTTATCTGCCCACTGGCGACGATCCTGCTGCTGCATCTGTTCCTGAATCCACTGCTTTAAGGCTTCGGCGATCACTTCGTATTTTCTCACTGCACCCATCCCTCTCCCACAACTGTACCGTTACAGTTTAACCTTTTATCTATTGTAGCACGAAGCACCTGGCAGTATATTGAATAAGGCCAGCACATACCTCGAACCTGACATGTTTGCAGGATAATTAAAGGTAATACGGTATGACTATTGTATTGGAGGAGCATTTATGAACACTCACACTCGGGGATACGCTTATATCGCAGCTGTATTGTACGCAGCTATTATCGGCCTATCTTTTTTATTTGTTAAAATGACTGTCACTGTTGCACATCCGATTGATGTGCTTGCCCACCGATTCGCGCTATCGCTGATTGTTGTCAGCATTCCTGTCATTTTGGGTTGGATCAAAATCCGATTGAGCCTTCGTGATCTATGGCGGATCATTCCACTAGGGCTTTTATCTCCCGTCTTATTTTTTGCTTTTCAAGCCTTTGGACTCGTATCTTCCAACTCATCAGAAGCCGGTATTATTCAGGCAATGGCGCCTGTGTTCACACTCGTTCTCGCTTCGATATTCTTGAAAGAACGCACATCCACGATGCAGAAGCTGTTCCTGCTTCTGTCTGTCGCTGGAGTTGTATTTATTTTCATGATGCAAGGAAGCGGCATGTCTATAGGTAACCTGAAGGGCATTGCATTATTGCTGTTATCCACGGTCTGTTTTGCAGGGTATGGTGTGCTTGCAAGACCATTAACCCAGAAGTATAAACCGATGGAATTAACCTGGGTCACACTGATGGTTGGCTGTATTGTATTTAACGCCGCTTCCCTGATCCGACATGCTTCCAGCGGTTCCATGATGGACTACATCAAGCCACTTGGAGATACATCCTATCTGGGTGCGCTCGCTTATCTGGCGATCCTCTCCACCATGATCTCCACCCTGCTCGCGAGCTATGCCCTGACTCATCTGGAGGCTTCGCAAATGAGTGTATTCAGCAATCTGTCCACGCTCATCTCCATCGTAGGAGGTGCATGGATATTGCATGAACCAGTGGGTAGCTACCACTATATTGGTGCATTGCTGATTATCGCCGGTGTTCTTGGTACCAATATGAGTGGTCGTAAACAGAGGCTGGTCAGTGAGATCAAAGCGTGAAAGAGATTCTTATCGAAGGGACCCGACAAGCCAGGAATGCTGCCCGGGAAACAATGCTAGAGGTACGAGAAGCCATGGATATTCAGTATTTTAAGCTCTAAGTGCCTGTATGAAGGACTTCAATCACGTTAACACTGCTGAGGACAGTCTATTGGGAAAAGGGGACACCTCAGCATGAAACGTACACAGCCATCTTTTTTGCAAGCCATGATGTTAATCATGTTATCCGTTGGTCTAGTCTGCCACGTTCTGATTATTCCTGCCCTGTTGTCTGCGGCTAAAAGGGATTCCTGGATCTCTGTTCTGTTGTCTACAGGACCCTACCTTGTATTTGCGCTCATGCTTGCCTATGTTTCTCGTTTTCTCCAGCATCAAACGCTGCATGATTGGCTAACTTCCCATCTTGGTAAGCCTCTTGGCTTGCTATTTCGGATCGGAAATAGTCTCTTTTTTCTGTCCGTCATCTATATCACCTTACACGATACCACCACTTGGGCCAAAACCAGTTACCTGACGGAAACTCCTACTTTGGTTACCAGCATTGCACTTATGTCGCTCTGTGCCTATGCGGCTTATAAAGGCATGCGTTCTTTGGCTTTCACAGCAGGATTGATCCTGCCCCTCGTTGTACTGCTTGGCTTCTATGTTGCGATTGTGAATACCCAATATAAGGATTACAGTCGTCTGCTTCCTGTCCTTGAACAGGGCTGGCATCCCGTGCTCCACGGTATGGTTTATAGTCTTGCAGGCATGTTTGAACTGCTATTCATCTGGTACATACAACCCCACCTCTCCAAACAGATTCGTGTATGGCAGTATCTGATGCTCGCACTCATTATTGTCGGTCTGACAATAGGTCCACTCATTGGTGCTATCGTCGAATTTAATCCTTTTGAGGCTGCCAAAATGCGATTTCCTGCCTTTGAGGAGTGGCGCATTGCCTCATTGGGCAAGTACATTGCACAAACTGACTTCTTTTCCATCTACCAGTGGCTCGCTGGCTCGTTTACCCGAATTAGTCTTGCTATGTATATTGTGGTAGAAATTTGGGATATTAAGAGCACATCCAAAAGAATCATCAGCTGTATCTCTTTAGCCGTTCTATTTATAATCTCTATGATGTACCGTCTAGACGATATTACATTCGAAAAGCTGCTTGTCGATTACATATTCCCGTTCAATCTCATCTATCTTAGCGGACTAGCAATAATTGCAACGACCGTCGCATTCATCAGCTCACGCCATCAGAGGAGGAAACATCATGGAGCATCCAACGATTGACACCACGTCCCATGAAACACTGCTTGCCTCTTTGAAAGAACAATTCAACCCCTGCGCGGATGTCGTTATTCAAACGTTTCCAGCAAAAAATGGAAATGGTTTGCCGATCATTGTGCTATATTGCGATGGTCTCAGTGATGCTAAACAAATCAATCAGTTTATCATTCCCCGACTCGAAGAGCATTCCCTGCTCGAAGAAGATTCGCACACGAAAGAACTTGGATTAACATTAAATCCAGTGGAAGACCTTCGAGATACGAAAAATTTAAATCTGTTGATTTTTAGCGGACAACTGTTGTTGATCTTCGGCAACGGCGATCAATCCTGCAGTTTGGATATTGCGAGCATACCAGGGCGCAACCCTGAAGAATCTGCCATCGAGTCTTCCATAAAAGGGCCTCGCGATGGATTTACCGAAGAGCTGAGTGTAAATATCGCACTCATTCGTAAACGGATGAAAACCTCTTCCATGTGCTATGAAAAATATGTTAAAGGTGGGCGAACTCAAACCTCTATTGGCCTATTGTATGTAAAAGACATTATAAATCCGGAGATCCTAAAAGAAGCACGTGAAAATATAGATAAAATTGAAGTTGACGGCATTATTGGGACTTCTGTTATGGAAGGAGCAGTTATGGGAGGCATTCGCAGTATCTTTCCTCTCACCGATAATACAGAGCGACCTGACTTTGTCGTGGACTCGCTCTTAAATGGGCGTTTTGCTGTTCTGATCGAAGGTTCACCTGTTGCGATCATCGCTCCAACTACACTGTTCAATCAGTTGAAATCACCGGAAGATGAGAACACTCCTTTCTTCATTGTGACTTTTGAACGCATCCTGCGGATTTCCGGTTTGCTGATTGCTTGCTTTTTTCCTGGATTCTATATCGGCCTCACCAGTTTTAATGTGGAGCAGATCCCTCTCCCGCTTCTGGCAACGATTGCTGGTACTCGTATGGGGCTGCCCATGCCTGTAACGCTGGAAGCCTTTTTAATGATTTTTATGTTCGAGCTATTCAATGAAGCTGGCCGCAGACTTCCTCGTGCTTTGGGCCAAACTGTCAGTGTGGTAGGCGGACTCATTATTGGAGATGCAGCTATACGTGCCGGGATTACTTCTCCTACTATCATTGTAACGGTAGCGATTTCAGTTATCTCCAGCTATATTCTAGTAAATACGGTGCTCAGTGGGGCTACTGCTCATGTTCGGATCGGAATGCTCATTATCTCTTCAATCCTTGGATTATTTGGATTTATGATCGGACTGTTCGCGCTGTTGGTGCACCTCGTATCGTTGGAGTGTTATGGCGTATCCTATCTGTCACCCGTATCTCCCTATATTCCCGGAGACTTCACTCAGGCCGTATCCATGCCCCCTTCGATGAAAAGAACCAAACGTCCAGCAGCACTTCATACCCAGGATTCCACCCGCCGGAGGAAGCGTCCGTGAAAAGATGGGTATCCATAAGTGGGCTTCTTATAAGCTGTTTGATCCTGCTAACGGGGTGCTGGGATTCCAAAGAGGTGCAAAGTATTAACTTCATCACAGCGATAGGGATTGACTATGTGGACAACCGATATATTGCGTATGCCCAGTTAATTGACTTCTCCAGTATCGCCAAGCAAGAAGGGCCGACTTCGCGGGAAGCAAGCGATATCTGGATTGGACGAGGTGAAGGCACAACCTTAAGTATGGCTATTAATAACCTCTATCAAACTTCACAGCAACAAACATTGTGGACCCATGTAAAGGCGATTGTTTTATCAAAAAATGCCCTGAGTGGGCGGCTGGAGGATGTGTTTAACACACTATTACATTCGGGTCAGATGAGATATACACCATGGATCTACGGCACGGAACAAAGCATACCCGATGTGCTTGCCCCCTCTGCCCTGTTGAACCAATCTACCCAGACCATTGAGCTATTTGAACCGATCAAGCTGTACAAGCAGCATTCTGCCTTCGAACCCATCCGTCTTCATCAGCTTCTTGACGGTATTCGTGAACCTGCTTCGGTTATCCTATTACCTTCTATTACCAATAAAAACCAAACCTGGTTCAATGGGGATGAAGCTCCCCCCTTGATTAAAACAGATGGATTTTTTGTCATTTCACAGGGCAGAAGTCAAGGGAAAGTGGCAGGGGAGGACGCAGATGGTACTCGATTCGTAAATTATAATCGTGTCTACCAGTACCCGCTGTACGTTTACAAGAATGGAGGCAAGACCCCTGATCTCACACTTCGCCTCCATAATCCGCATACGAAAATTTCATCAAGGAAAGAAGGAAATGGGGTCATTTTCGACCTGATCACTTCGGTAAAAGGTGTCATTGTCGAGGATAGCGGCTCCCACCAATCTCCTCGTACAATGGAGAAATCAGCCGAGAAACAGATCGAATCCGAAATTCGGACAACATTCGAAAAAAACAAATCACGGAAAATCGATTCCTATGGCCTCGCAGAACATCTGTATCGTCATGACCTTGCGATGTGGAAAGAACAGGTTCAGCAACGTGCTGATCCCATCAAACGATTCAAACTTGGCAAAGTGGAGGTTCGTGTAAAAATCCTTAATGCCAGCACATACAAATACACTGAGTAATACACAAAGAGGACCAGTCACCTGCAGTGTGAATGCAAGGTTGCTGGCCATTTTCTCTTCTACCTCTTGCTGGTTATCTTGCATTTCGTATCACGTCAGCGGATACGCCATGACACTCATCAAAGCCAATTCAGGCTGGGTCGTGTCCAAACGACTGTACTGGACGATAACCGGGATATTGCTCGAAACCGTAATCGCATAAGGTACGCCTTGCGGAATTGACTGCTCTCCGGAGCGAAGCGATGCAGTGCGAATATGCTTCGTCCTTCTCGCTGGCACTTCAGCGACAATACCTTCGAGTGGTTCTCTGTCTTCAAAGTAAATGGTGATGTGCAGCTCCGCATCCGTTGTACCCGTGTTTAATACACAGATGCTTTCGTGACTCTCCAGTGTGCCGCTGCTCTCCGGCGGGATGTAGCCATCAGGGATAACCCAGTAGGTATGACCTGTGGCTGCTGGAGCATTGTTACGGGCAGATGTGCCTGATTCTGTCTGGTCAGGTATCATTGAAATATATCCTCCTCTTTTGCGATTGTAATATTAGGTTAAAAATCCGTGGGCTCGCGGGGCAGTCGCTTCGGCGGACGGATCGGGCTATGGGCCACTGTTGGCTCGGGATTTCTTCGGCTCATTCGCGGGGGCAACCCTTAAAACCCGAGGGCTCGCAGAGCAGTCGCTTCGAAGGCCGGATCGGGCTGTGGACCGCTGTTGGCTCGGGATTTCTATTCAATTCCCCCTCAGCAGGGGAAATCCCGCTCCAAAGGCGGACGCTTCGCTCCCTCTACCCGATTCCGTCCTCCTCCGCTGCTACGCTCGCCATTAACTTTTAAAAAATTATTGCCTTCGCTATTCGCTGGGCAACTTTTGCTGGCTCGTTAACTTCGTTTAACTCGCTTAATAATTAAGGGCATGAACCTACCGCAGATACATCTGCAGCGGTTGCAATTGCAACTCGCGGATGGCTTCTGCCACCTGTTGGGCAAGGCGGCGAGCACCGCGTTCCTGAAAATGCGTGTTATCCTCCACGCCTGAGGGGAAGTTCACATACTCGCCTGGCAGTACCCACATAAAGTCGTCCTTGGTGGCTTCCACGCCTGCCTGCTCGAACAGCAGACGGCTGCGCTCAGCCAGATCGATCAGCGGGACCTCTTCCTCTTCCGCCAGCTCACGTACGGCGATGATATAATCGCCATGGGTATCGGTCAATGTGCTATCATCCGCGAAATAGCGACGATGCACCGGGGTGATGAGCACCGGACGAGCCTTGGCTTCACGGGCAGCATCGATATACTTTTTTAAATTTTCCTTATATGTTGTGAATGGATCGGTCCCACGCTCAGGGTCCGGCTTCTCATCGTTATGTCCAAATTGAATAAACAGAAAGTCTTCAGGCTTGATTCGCTCCAGAATGGCGCTGAGTCTGCCTTCATGAATAAAACTGCGGGAACTTCGGCCTGACTGGGCGTGATTATCCACTGCCACATCATGTTTGAACTGTGCTGGCAAGAGCTGGCCCCAACCGCAATACGGATATCCACTTTCCGGCTGATCCGTTACGGTAGAATCCCCGGCAAGAAATATAGTCATGGTCTGATTCGCAAGAGTGATCTCCAACGCATTAATTCTTGGCGCGGGACCGGAGAATGACAGGCGAAGTCTGCCGCCGCGAACAACGACCGAGAATCGCACCTCTGCAAACTGCCCAGGAAGTGTACAAATGGTTGGCAGTACAAGCCTGCCCTCACCAGCTTTCACGCGGGTCACTGTCTCAGCCAATTCGTCACCTGCAACAAGTAAAACTTGATAGGTTCCATCGGGAACATCCACGATGAAGGATGCTTTGAGCGGAATACAGAAGCCGGAATGCAATCGGGCAGACATGGTTGTCTGCCCCGTATTGTTATGATGTTGTCTCGTGCAATTCGGCTCATCGTCATCTCCGATGCGTTGTTTCTCATACACGAGGGAACCTGCTTCGAATCCGTATCCTCCACGTTCCTCATATGCGGTGGTTGCAGTTACTTTCAGATAATCCCCTGTCTCATCTGCTCTTTCCGAGTCCGGTCCAAAGTTAAACTTCCAGCTGGTCACGGACACTGCCTGGCCCTCTGCCGCTGCCTCCATGGCAACGGCCTGACTCTGACTACCCTGAGCTTTATTCAAAAGGAACAACCTCCTTGTTTAACATTCGTAAACGTTCATTCGGGCAAAGATGCAAAGAACAGTGAAGCCTGCTTATCCTTTCAATCCGCTGGTGCTCATTCCTTGAACAATTTGTTTCTGGAAGATGAAGAACACCGCTACAACCGGAACCAGACTGACGATGGACATGGCAAACATGGCGCCCC
This sequence comes from Paenibacillus amylolyticus, assembly GCF_050990605.1. Classification (GTDB taxonomy): domain Bacteria; phylum Bacillota; class Bacilli; order Paenibacillales; family Paenibacillaceae; genus Paenibacillus; species Paenibacillus amylolyticus_H. Next base: position 635,151 of record NZ_CP158832.1, on the reverse strand, counting down.
AGTTGGAAGCAGATTCGCTATCCAGGAACATTTTCAGTGCCATGGATACGGTATATTTTTCAGGTGAGTTCAGGTACAATACCGGACCGAGCAGATCCTCCCATCTCCAGTAGAAGGAGAAAATCGCTGCTGTTGCCAGAGATGACTTGATGAGCGGCATAATAATCTGGATATACAGTCTGAATTTGTTACATCCATCGATGGTTGCAGCCTCATCCAACTCCTTCGGAATCGTTCGAATGAACTGTACCATCAGGAAGATGAAGAATGGCATTCCGAAGAATGTAGGGACAACGATTGGAAGAATCGTATTCAGCCAACCCAGCTTCGTGAAGATAATGTATTGAGGAACCAATACCACGTCATGTGGCAGCATCAGCGTCAACATCATAATGGAGAACCAGAAGCTACGACCCTTGAAGCTAAGTCTGGCAAAACCAAAAGCGATCAGCGATGATGATATCACAGCACCGATGGTAGATATAACTACGATTACAAGTGAGTTGGTGATGTAATCCATGAACGGTCTTCCTGCTGTCCCTTTCCAACCATCCACATAGTTACTCCAGATCCACTCCGTTGGAAACAGGGTATCTGCGGTAACAAAGATCGTACGACTTTCCTTGAAGGAACTGAAGAGCATCCAGAGTACGGGATAGAGCATCAGGAGGGCAAGAGCTGCAACGAACAGGTGATACACGGGCCATTTTACATTTTTCCATACCATCATCGTTACTTCCCTCCTTCAGATTCGTAGAATACCCAGTACTTGGATGTCAGGAACACAGCTACCGTGAGTATTCCAATCATAATGAGCATGATCCAGGCCATTGCCGAAGCATAACCCATGTTGTTAAACATAAATGCCTGACGGAACAGATACAGGGAGTACAGCATGGTACCATCCATTGGACCGCCTTCGCCTTTGGAGATAATGTAAGCAGGTACGAAGGTCATGAATGCCCCAATCGTCTGCATGATCATATTGAACAGGACGATTGGACTAAGAAGCGGCAAGGTGATGCTGAAAAATTTCCGAACAGGATTCGCACCATCCACGCCTGCTGCCTCGTACATCTCAGGGGAGATATTTTTGAGACCAGCCAGGAAGATCAGCATCGACGAACCGAACTGCCACACAGACAGTGAGATAAGCATAACCAGGGACGCATTCGGGTCACCAAACCAGCTTATAGGACCAATCCCAATTGCCGTTAGAGCGCTGTTGATAACACCCTCATTACTGAAGAGGTTACGCCACATAATGGATACGGCTACACTACCACCGATAATGGATGGCAGGTAGTACAACGTCCGGTACGTTCCAATCATACGAGAGCCGGTGTTCAGTACCATCGCTACGAAGAGGGCAAAGATCAACCTTAACGGTACCCCAATGAATACATACAGAAACGTTACTTTGACCGAGTTCCAATATTTCGGGTCATCAAAAAACATTTTGGTGTAGTTATCGAGCCCAATCCACCGCGGAGATGTGAACAAGTTATAACTCGTGAACGACATATATAAGGACACAAACATGGGGATGAGTGTGAAGCCCAGGAATCCAATAATAAACGGGCTTATGAACGCATATCCAGTTAAGTTTCTACGTAACGACGAATACTGCCTCAATGGAACGAACCTCCTTCATGGATCAGCTTACTCCCTCATCCTTGCTTCGGTCATCTGGACGGGGAAAGGCCCTCGCATTCGCGAGTAGCCCCATTCCCGACCATCCCTGCAGTGGGACGAGCAAGCCATCATTCAACTGTTATTTATTGTTCGCAAGTACAGATTCGGCGTTCTTGCGGAATGTTTCTGCTGCCTGTTCAGGTGTGATTTTGCCAAAGTTCAACTCTTCAACCACATCTGCGAGAGCAGAGATTACTTCAGGTGAACCAACTGGTGGCGGAGAACTCATTGGTGAAGCCTTAGGCTCCATGGCTGCTACGAATTCAAAGACCTGTTTCGTGGCGTCACTCAGCTCAGGTGCGATGGCTTCTTTGATTGCTCCTGAGATTGGTACACCACGCTCCCCTTTGATCAGTTTGTTGGCTTCCACGTCATTCACCCAGAAATCAATGAATTTAGCCGCTTCTTCCTTCACTTTGGAGTTGGACGTTACACCCCAATACATACTTGGTTGCATATAAAGTCCTTTTTCCATATCCGGTCCTGGCATTGGAGCGATTTCGAGCGGACGGTTCGCTACCTGTTGCAAGGCTACGAACTGGTTGGACCATTGCCATACGCCAATTCCTTTTTCCTTCACGAGATCTGATTCCTCAATAATCCCTTTGGTTTGGTTGGCTACATCAGGTGTAGGAGCTGCGCCCTGTTCAATCATGCGGCGCATAAGACCGAAGAACTCTACAAACAATTGGTCATCATCATAACCAAGACCTGTGCCTTCCGCATTGTATAGCGACAATCCTTTGGTACGCAGGAAGTAGTGGAAAAAAATATCAGGAGCTACTCCTCCATCCAGATACAGTCCTTTTTCTGCGGTTTGTTTGCCCAATGCTTCATACGATTCCCAAGTCATATTGTCAGGGATTGCATCCACGCCTGCTTTTTTAAGCAACGCCGGATCATATTGGAATCCAAGAACGTTAACACCGGCAGGTACACCGTATTGTTTGCCATTAATTACACCTGTGCTAATGACATTCTCGGACACATCGTCCACTTTGATCTGGTTGCCCAGATAAGGAGCTAGATCTTCGAGCTGACCATTCTGTGCATATTGGCTGATGTAGGAAATATCCATCTGAACGATGTCAGGCAACTGATTTGCCGCTGCTTGTGGTGCGAGTTTTTTCCAGTAGTCATCAAATGAAGCATATTCCACATCGATTTTGACATTCGGGTTTTTCGATTTGTACAGGTCGATGACCTTCTGTGTATATTCATGCCGTGCATCCGAGCCCCACCAAGCGATCCGCAGGGTAACCGATCCATCCGATGCTCCCTGTTCGCTACCTCCACCTGAACTACACGCCGCTGTAAAAACGAGCAATGCAGCCATCATCAGGAATATTGCCTTTTTCACCATGCCAATCTCCCCTTTTATGTTGATATATAGTTGTGTGAACGAGTTATCCTTTTATTCCTGATAACGCTTTCACAAACTTGTTAATGTCATTTTCGCAAATGTACGACCAGAGTTGAATACACAAAACCGTCTTGTTGGTTCAAAAAACAGAGGAGGACAACAGCCGCCTCTCGGCACTGTACGCCCTCCCCAGACATGAGTCATACGATTGATAGCCCATTGTTATATGCCAATCCTGCGGAATTCCGTAGGTGTCATACCGGTCCACTTTTTGAACACCTGACTGAAATATTGCGAATTACCGCCGAATCCGAACAACTCAGCTAGTTCGAATACTTTTACATCCCCGCCTCTGCGAATATGATCACACGCCCGCTCGATGCGCAGACGATTGACGTAGTTGGAGAAATTCTCGCCTGTGACTTTTTTGAAAATCTTGCCCAGATAATCCGGATTCATATATAACATCTGATGGGCGACTCCATTGAGCGAGAGATCTGCCTCTCCATAATGACGATCCACGATATCCATCATCTTCTCCACGGCAGAAGACTGGCGGCTAATATGATTTTTGTAATACCCGGAAGTTAGACGGGCTGCACTGCTTGCAACAAAAGATTTTAATCCAGATAACGTATCGATATGAGGCAATTCCGCCATACGCTGGGTGAATTCCGTTGCCTCCTCAGGCGGACATACATGAACCATCGCCGAGTACAGCTGCACTACATAAGAGCGAGTCACGTCAATTCCCAGCTGCTGACGCGATAATAGATCAAACAGACGATCCACCTCTGCCGCGGTCTCCTCGGTATTGCCCGATTTGATCAACTGACACAGTTGCTCCGCATCCTGTTCCACATGCACGCCGTCACATTCTCCCGCCAGGACGAGATCATTCTTCGTAATCAGCTTGCCTTCACCGATAAAAAAGCGATGGTTCAGATACTGCAATGCCTCACGAAACAACCGCCGGGACTGGATCATTCGATCTGCTTCACTCAGCGCAGCGGTCACTTCCAATTTATATAGTCGGGTAAATGCAGCCCGAACTTCTTCAATGCTTTCTTTCAGTCCAGCCGGATCAGCTGAATCCGCGAGCAAAATCAGGAGTTTGCCTTCAATGGTTGTGCTTAACAGTACATGGGGGAGCAGATCACTGGCAATGTTTTTGATCGCAAATAAGTGACTGTAATCATGTTCATCTACAATTCGAAACAGGAGTAACCGAACTGCGTTCTCTTCAAGTTCCAGATCAAACAGCTTCTGATAATACTCCAGATCAACCGGACCATAGGTGCGGTTGGTCATGAACTCCAACAGAAATTGCTCCTTCACATGCGGAAGCACACGCTGCAATCGCTGTTTCATCTCACCGGCAACATGCTCCTTCACCTGGGCATCCTGATGTTCCTGCAACAGTTCAGTTAACGCATCATGGATCTGATTCTCATTGCAGGGTTTGAGCAAATAATGCTTCACACCATATTGCATCGCTCTGCGGGCATATTCGAACTCCTTGTAACCGGATAACATGATGAAACGTACACCCGGATATGCTTCAGATGCCTTCTCTATGAGTCCGAGACCATCCAGGCCCGGCATAGAAATATCCGTAATAATAATATCCGGTCTTGACTGCCCTATTTTGTCCAATGCTTCGATCCCATTCCTCGCTGTCCCCACCAATTCAGTACCTGCTGCGGCCCAATCGACCACTTGGGAAATCCCCTCCAGAATGACACGTTCATCATCTACGAGCATCACTTTGTACATCGTCATCGTCCTCTCTGATCCAAGGTATGCTGATCGATACTACAGTTCCTGATCCGGGCTTGCTGCTCATCACCATTTCACCTTCATCACCGAAGGTCAGTCTGATTCGTTCCTGGATGTTAGATAACCCAATGCCCTGTCCTCTTGTCTGAATACGCCCTTCGTGTAGTTGTTCGAGAAATTCCGAAGTCATCCCCGGACCGTCGTCCTCAACTTCAATCATCACCTTATCTCCATCTGTTCTCGCCCGAATACGGATCCGGCAGGGTTCAATACTTGGTTCAAGTGCATAATGTATGGCGTTCTCCACGAGTGGCTGTAACGTTAACTTGGGAATCCGGGCCGTTCCCACCTCAGGGGCAATCTCCATGTCAAAATCAAGTCTCTCCTCAAAACGAGTGCGCTGAATCGTAACGTAACTGCGGACAATGTCCAGCTCTCTTTCCAGCGTGATCCACTTCTCGGACATGTTCACAGAGCTGCGCAGCAGAAATCCGAGCGCCTCAACCATTTCCGAGATCTGTCGTTGCTTCTGTACTTTGGCCAGCCAATTAATCGACTCCAGCGTGTTGTATAGAAAATGTGGGTTAATCTGTGCCTGAAGCGCTTTCAACTCTGTTTCACGAATCACTAGTTGCTTGGCATAGTTCTCATCAATCAATTCACGTATCCGTTGAAGCATCATCTTGAAGGTGCGATGCAGCAGCCCCACCTCATTCTGTGGAGATATCGGAACATTGCCAAGGGCAGCCTCCTCCAGTTTATCCAGATCGCCTTTTTCGATGTTACGCATCTTTTTGATCAACTGCGCAATCGGGTGGGTTATACTGCGAGAGAATCTCGCTCCTATGATCAGCGCCGCCAGAAAAATCATAATGAAGATGACCGTTACCAACTGTTTGACAAACTTGATCTGTTTAAACATCTGGTCAAAAGGCGTCGTATATAGGTAAGTCCAGTCAGTGTAGGAAGAGTTGGCCCGGGCGACAAAATAACGACCATGCTCAAACATGGCAATGCCATAAGGTTGGGTCCGCTTCAGTTCGGACTCTATCTCCGCTTCACTGACTGCTGATTCTGTTGGATAGATCACTTCTTTTCCATCCGTAATCAGCAACTGGGAGTCCTCTGCCGGTTCTTGCATCTGATCCTGGACAATTCGGTCCAGGCGGACACGGATAATCAGCGTACCGAGTTTTTCCAACGTAAACGCCCCACCCGTAAAAGATTTCACCTGTCGGACGGATAAAAGCCTAGCTTGTTGATCCCCGCTGGTATGCCACACATTGGACCCCGAATATCGGTCTCCCAGTGCCACCAGTTCCTTCTGTTTTATCTCCGAAATTCCTTCCCGGTTCCCTGCAGCCATGACGTTATTATCATTATCGATAAATAGCATGGAATAGACGTATTTCTCAGACCCTGCATAAGCAACTAGCCGGTTAGTAATTTTTTTGCGCAGACCATTTTTCTCGTAACCTGTCTCGGCCTTTTCAAGTTGAAGCAGATATTGTTGAAGCGGCTCATCTGACATTACCTTGAAAGAGAGACTGGACATCTCGCGCAGTTGATTCTCAATGCCTACTGAAGACATATTGAGGACTTGCGAGGACTTCTCGTAGATTTGACGATCATAGATGCTGAACACATATCGGAGCACAGACGCATAAAACGTAAAGCTGATTAACATCAAAAGTCCGATGAGAAGAATCGTTTTGTGATGAATTGGCAGTGTTGTGAAAGCGTTCTTAATTTTGCTCATCCTAAGCGCTCCTTTGCCTTGCGAAGGGTGCTGTCGTGTTATGGTTTAATCGTTTTATTGTAAGTTATTTTCATATTTACACATCCATTGGTCATCTGACAAGATATATTTATGCAACATTTCAGGTCATTAGAGATGGTATACATCTGTGTCAGCAACTCAAAAAGAACACAAAATAGCCAGAATACCTTGAACAGATCAAGGCATTCTGGCTGTTGAATCACATCATGCTAAAGCATGAAACATATCTTACGGATTAACAAAAACAGTTTTCAGCTTCGCTACATATTGCACATCAAAGCCAAGTCCTTCAGCCACCATGGCAAGAGGGACATAGGTTTTGGACTCTTTGCCTACCTTATTCAGAAATGCAGGTGTATCCACGTTAACCGATGCTCCATTGACCTTCACAGCATTGGCACCAATCTTCACAGCAACCTTCCGGTCTCCATATGTAATGGTTGCGGTTGAAGTCTTGTTATCCCATGCCGTAGTGGCACCAACAGCGTTCACGATATCTTGAATCGCCACAAAGTTTTTGCCGTTACGGATAATTGGTTTGTACGGTGTATTCAAGGTTTTGCCACTCACGATAATATTCATTGGCTCACCTGTGGCAGGTGCAGTCAGCTTGGTGTAATCTCCCCAGATCGTTTTGGCAAATACTTCGGCAATGGCCGCATATCCGAATTGATTCGGGTGGAAATCACGATCTTTGATCATATGAGTCATCGTGCCTTCACCGCCAACAAACTCTTTGGCCACGTGTGCAACTTTGACATTGGTTCCTTGAGCAGAGAATTTAGCTGCGATTCCATCAATCGTCTGTGTGAAACCTTGGGATGCCTCCATCAGTTTGGCATAGAGTGCCTTGCCCGCTACTTCTGGCATCGGTTGATACTGGTCGGCGATGACAATTGTAGCGGTCGGATTAATTTCATGGATCGTATTAATCGTTGCACTAACATTGTCTGTATATGTTGCAAGTAATTCTTGTAACTTTGTTTGCAGTTCCTGATCACTCAGTTTGTCTGCTGTACCGAGAAGCTCCGATACATCATTTCCTCCAATGGTAATTGCAACCAAACTAGCCTGTGCTACACTCTCCCGGATTGCGGCAGTGTTGGATCCGATCTGTCCCGCTCTTGGATCAGGAAGGCTTGGTTGAATGGCTTCAGAAGTCAGCATTTTGCCATCCTTAATTGCAGTAGTGAAGTTTTTCAGGCCACTGGTTTTCAATCCGGCAATCCCGTAGTTGTCCACCTGTGTACGTCCATGCAGCAAACCTTGCTCCTGCAGACGTTCTACATAACCATAAGGCAATTCTTTTGTGTTGGGCTCATATCCTACCGTTATGGAGTCTCCCAATGTTACGATGCGGAACTCCTTCGTTACGGCTAATGCATCTTTCTTCGCAGTCAGCGAAGCCTCGTTAGTACCTGCTGGCAATACACCGGTTTTGGTGTTAGCCGCGTGTGCAGGCAATGCAGATGATGTGAAGAGCAGCATTCCTGCCAACATGCTTACCGTTAAACCGGCAGCAGTATTTTCCCATATACGTTTACGCTTCATTCAGGGTAACACTCCTTCTCGTGAATCTATAATAATTTACACTAATATACGTGTTCAAAAAGGTCGGTTTTCAGTACCGAGAAGATGGGATGAAGCTAGAAATGGAGTAGCGGAGCGTAGGAAAACTACGTGAGCAACGGACATTTCGGCTGAATTCCATATTCGATGCTGATGATGCCGTTAGGCATCCTTCGTAATCAAAAGCGGACTTTTTGAACAACCTCACTATTGTATAGTACACTGGTCATTCCAATGACATCGGTTCGTGTTACTCTATTCTATCATTTTAAAGTAGGTGTTGTCCTCTCCACTGAGAGCACACATGAAATAACAGGCTCCCTGAAGGGGAGCCTGTTATTGGTGAATTAGTGAATCACAGCTATAACGTTCAGTGATTAATTAAGATTGCGGCTTATTCGAGTCTTCAGCAATCAAATGACCCGTGTCGCTCTCCGGTTTGTTCCCGGTAGCTCGCTCCAGATACCGATCATAACGATCATCCAATTCGCATGCCATCTTCCGGTACTTTAACGTTTCCTCGACAATTGGATCACGTTCTGTCTGGATTCGTACTTCATATTTGGGAGGAATCAGCTGGCGTTCACGCTGATTGGTGTCGCCGGACTCTTCCATGTCCCCTTCCGTCAGCATATCACTGAGCCGTCGTTCCAGTTCTTTGGATTCATCCATTGTTCTCGCTCCTTTAATTAAAGTCATACATGCGTTACCTATACTATTGTACTTTCACTTCGTGTACAGAACCATCTTCCGATCGCTGTTATCCCCAGATTTCTTTGATTCCCTTTTCCAAGGTAGAAATCCGGTGATAAAGGCGTAGCATATGCTTACGAAGCAGCTTTCTTTCAGAAAGCTTTTAGCTCCGCTTCTTCAGATACTTTCTGTCCCCTCCGTTAATGTACAATTAAAAGTAATTAAAGCATGGATGAGTTAAACAAACTCACTCCAGACCGGTAGCCTTTGCTTCCTTCAACACACCTGTTAATGCATCATGGATTTTGCCATTGCTGGCAACCACATGACTCACAGACAGTTGATAAGGCGTTCCGATGGTATCTGTCACCTTGCCGCCGGATTCTTCAACCAACAGCGCACCTGCAGCAATATCCCAAGGTTTCAATCCAACTTCGGTGTAGGCGCTGAGACGTCCTGCGGCAACATACGCCAGATGAAGGGCGGCAGATCCGCCTGCACGCAAGTTACGAACTTGCGGAGCAAGAGCCTGCACAGCGGCCATATTCAGTGGCAACGCAAAGGTTGTGTCTGCCGGGAATCCAACCGCAATCAGGCTTTGAGCCAGAACCTGTTCACCAGATACAAGCATCCGGTTTCCGTGAACATATGCTCCTTTACCTTTTTCCGCAACAAACATTTCATCACGGGAAGGGTCGTAGATCACGCCGACAATGACTTCACCATTATGAGCCAATGCGATGGACACCGAATAAAACGGGAATCCGTGCACAAAGTTCGTCGTTCCGTCCACGGGATCAACAATCCAGAGGAACTCTTCTTCCTCGGCCTCTTTCAATGCTTTTGCCGAAGCTTCCGGTCCCGGTTCCACACCTTCTTCACCCAGAATGGCATGGTGAGGGAAATGCGTGAGAATGAGGCGGCGGATCATCTGCTCCGCTCCTTTATCCACTTCGGTCACCAGATCCTGGGGTGAATATTTGGTGCCAAGTTCAGCTACCGTCCCAAGACGGCTTTTGATCCATTCGCCAGCTTTGGAAGCTGCATTAATGGCAACGGCAGTATAGCTTTTGCTTGTCACGACATAAGGTATCTTTTCCTTCTCATTCAAAGCGTTCACTCTACTTTCTATATCAATCTACGAAAAGTTGAAATACTTGTTAAAAGTATACGCCCCACAGGTCGTAAAGTTTCTCGTTGCCCAAGCCCCTTTTGGCTCTACGGATGAATGATGACGGTAGACTCGTCTACCCACTCCACGCCCTCTTCGTGATAGAATGCCAGCTTCTGCATCAGTTGCACAAGAGCCTCATCCTTGCGTTTGGCCTCAATCATGACGTCAAGCCTCGGAGTATCTGCCGCGATATGACGCAAGAAGTCGAGTAAAGGCTCTACCTCCACACCATCGGCATGACCTCGCAGATCCTTCTCACTCTTTGGACTGGAGACATGGATTTTGGGTGGCAATGGCTGATCGGTCGGTGAATCTGCCTGGGCAAGCGGCGACTGCCAAGTCTTTAGAATATCAGGCCACAGATCCCATGGCTGTTCTCCTTCGTTGTTCACCCACTGGTGATGGATATCCAGTACCATGGGCAATCCCAAGCGCTGGCACACAGCCAATGTCTCGGGCGCATTGAACGTTTTGTCATCATTTTCGAGTGTGAGCCGCTCCTGAATGTCCCGATCCAGCTTCAAAAAGTTTTCTTCAAAACGAAGCGCCGCCGAAGGCTTGTCCCCGTATGCACCACCAATATGTATATTGTTCTTGGCAGTGGCATTCAGCCCCATGGCATCCAGCATTCGAACATGATGACGAAGGTCGCGAATCGAGTTGTGCAGAACTTGCTCGCGGGGGGTACTAAGTACGGTAAAATGATCCGGATGAAAGGACACACGCATCTGATTTTCCTTCACAAAATCACCAATGGCCGCAAAGTCCTGCTTCAGTGCCGGGAACGGGTCCCAGTCATTCAGGTCCTCGTGTGTTGCCAGTGGAATCAATTTGGAAGAGAAGCGATATACATGAATATGGCTACCCTTGTTGTGTCTGAGCAAACGTAATGTATTGTGCAGGTTCTCGGCTGCAATCCGTTCGAGTTTGCGGGTCGCTGCTTCCCTGTCATCGATTTTGTTAAAACTCGACATGGTCATGGTCCGGGAAGGCGAGGCGTTCTCTATAAGCACGGACATGGCCACGTAACCAAAGCGTACGAGCATGAATTTCTTCCTCTCTATTAGGGCGGAGAACCCGCACGGCATATTCAGCCGTCAGGATGTACCGTCACTGTATATAACCAAGTTTTACCCTAAAAGAGTGACCATAATCGTATTCTGGCAAATCAGTCCTTCCGACCAGCACTCACAGTCAACCATTACTCCTGTGCTTGCTCTCCAAAGAACATCTCATCCGCAAGGGCAGTCTGGATGCGTGATTCTTCCTCCGTCAATTTGCGGATGAGTTGCATCTCCACCTCAGTTACCTCTTGCCCCTGGAAGTTGATCTCTGCAATGGAAACCACGATCTTGACGATGGCTACAGCCACGTTATCCGGTGTGTATGCAATCACTTTCTGGCCGGTAGGAAATACCCGGAAGCCCTGTTTGACCATTTTGCCGCGTCCGTATTCAAGCAGTTCGAACAGCTCCTGCTCACTCTTGAACTTGCATACGGAATTGAATTCAGTCTGAAATCCCATGCATATCCCTCCTGATCTTGTGGTTGCAGGCTACGCCTGTACGCCGTTCTCGTAATTCAGTGCCTGCTTTCGGTTGTAACGCTCCAGTGCCAGCTCAATCATGCGATCCAGCAATTCGGCATACGATACACCTGTCTGACGCCAAAGAAGTGGATACATGCTGTATGGTGTGAAACCAGGCATGGTGTTGACTTCATTAATAAGCAATGCGCCGTCATTTTTCCGAATGAAGAAGTCCGCACGTGAAATGCCGTTACCTTCAATCGCACGGAACGCCTGCAGAGCTGCCTCGCGAATGCGATCTGCGGCCTCTGGATCCAGTGGAGCTGGAATCAGCATCTGTGATTGACCATCAATATACTTGGCTGCATAGTCATAATACTCACCGGAGGATACGATCTCGCCTGGAACGGAAGCCATTGGCTCGTCATTGCCGAGGACGCTGACCTCAACTTCGCGGGCTTCAACGAATTCTTCAATGACCACCTTCGTATCGTACCGAAGTGCGAACTCGACAGCTGTTTTCAGCTCATCACGGTTACGCGCTTTGGAGATGCCCACGCTGGAGCCCAGATTAGCCGGTTTGATAAAACAAGGATATCCCAGTTCATCTTCCACTTGTACAATCATTTCATGCTCTGTCTGTTTCCATTGTGTAGCGTTAAAATACGTAAAGGCACATTGGTCAATGCCAGCCTGTGCAAACAGCTTTTTCATGACCACTTTGTCCATACCGCCAGCCGATGCCAGTACACCTGCACCTACATATGGCATATCCGCCATCTCAAACATGCCCTGAATTGTACCATCTTCTCCAAATGTACCATGCAGCAGAGGGAACATCACGTCCAGCGCTTCCGCTCCGCCATACAAACGGCCAAACAGTGCGTTCAGCGCATCCTGCGTTCCTCCCGCCGATTGCTCCAGCTTCAAATCTTCAATCTGCGCAAACGGCGCATGCATGACAGGTCCTTTTTTCCACGTCCCCTGCTTGGAGATATAAAAAGGAACCAGTTCATACTTCTCGTAATCAAATGCGTTCGTTACAGCAAACGCCGTTTGCAGCGACACCTCATGCTCGCCTGATTTTCCGCCATAAACGACGCCTACTTTTAATTTATCCATACTCATGTGTACCCTCCGATTATCTGTGCCTGATGCTGCCATGCTAACATGCTTGCATGCTCAGCACCCTTGTTTTTCTGTTTGCGTTTTTCTGTTTGCGTATCTGGTCTTATTTTACACGGAACTGGATGTCTGCGTCACCGCATCCCGAAAATCTTTCGTCATCAAAACTCATCTGCAATATGAAAAAGACGGTATACCGTCCGCTCCGTCCAAGCGTAAGAATCCCGGTAATCCCAAAATCGGTGACGACTGCTAACCGTATGTGCGTTGACAAGCGGCATACCGCCCGCATCAAACGCAGTCACAACGGTGCTGTGCTGAAATCGTCCATCTCCATCCCAATCGTAGAGAATAACATCGCCGAGCATCAGCTGCTCAGGACGCTCCACTTCTGTCGCAGTCAGCCCCCAGCTGCTGCCTGACAAATAACGCTCCAGGCTATTGGAGACTGCCCAGCTGTAACTCCACATTTCGGAGCCGTTCACATACCCCTTATACCACCAGCCAGCTTCTCTTCTACCAGTATAGTGGATGGGTGCGCCCCCTGCAAAGAGACATTGGGACACGTAATTGGTGCAATCCACATCAAATTCCTCAAATGCCGGATTCCCCGCATTCCACCACCGATCTGCATAGGCAACCGCCAGATCTCTGCGATATGTCTGTTGACGTGAACTTCTGCCTTGACCAAGCACTTCCCGATTCAGCAGCGGCCGATTCATCGCCTGTACAAAATCAGCCTGTTGAAACGGTCGCCCTTCCCCGGCAGGGCGGCGCTCCGGCACTTCTCGCTCGACCCGTCCAATGATCCATCCACCACTCTGCCGCAAAAAGGTTAACCGCTCCCGCTCAATCCGGTCCTCCCGGTGGGTGATCCCGCTCTTCTCGTAGAACAGTCTGCTGTACAATTGTACATCCACCACCGCTTCTTCCTGTCCATCCATAAGCGTGCGCACAAGCTTGGCGCTGGTCTCGCTGCGAAGAGGCACGGCGCGCCGCTTACGATACCATTCGTCCAGCCTTGCCATACGCTCTCCCCGTTCCACCACGAAGTCAGGATCGGTAACGATCCGTTCGCTGGTCTGTGGACGGTAGTCGATCTCACAGCGATTGTACTGGTTCACGTAAGTATATAAGGCACTCTTCCATTCCCGTTCCAAGCCTATGTCCCCCTTTGGCATGAGTTCTGTCTGGAATATTTCATTGCGTAGTTAAACTCCTACTATTCATATGAGAGGGTCTTCGGTTGTATGTACACGGCTCAGGCGGGAGATCCGAAATTCGGCAAATACAGGTACAGGCGATATCTTGTTCCTGCCCGCTTCACGAAAACGCCTTCATCGGTTTAAAAGCTTGCTTGATCAGGCAAAAAGACCTTTACGTACGGAGGTGAAAACGGTATACTTAAAACTAAAGTCATGATTATGAAATTACGTTTCATCAGATGAAACTAACAAACAAGAACACGGAACGATGAAGGCCTGTTCTTCACCTAAATGAACGTTTTCTTCATCTCACCGACACATCCCAAGGAGGTACATGTATGTCAGCAAAGAATCATTTCTCCGCCGCTCGCAGTCTTGAGGTTGGAGGCAAGTCTTACCGCTACTACAGTCTCGATGCTCTTCAGGAAAACGGCCACGGCGATCTTTCCAGACTTCCTTTCTCCATTAAAGTGTTGCTTGAAGCAGCCATTCGTCAATTCGACGGACGTGCCATCACCGAAGAACACGTAAAACAACTGACCGGCTGGGCAGATGGCCGTGACAATAACAAGGAAATTCCATTCATCCCTGCACGTATCGTTCTGCAGGATTTCACCGGTGTACCGGTTGTCGTTGACCTCGCTGCAATGCGTGATACTGTGAAAAAAGCAGGCGGCGACCCGAAACAGATCAACCCGCTCGTACCGGTCGATCTCGTTATCGACCACTCCGTTATGGTTGATGCTTTTGGTACCAACGATGCACTTGATTACAATATCAAAGTCGAGTTCGAGCGTAATGAAGAGCGTTATCGCTTCTTGCGTTGGGCGCAAACGGCATTCAACAACTTCCGTGCAGTTCCACCATCCACAGGGATCGTTCACCAGGTTAACCTGGAGTATCTGGCTTCCGTGGCAGCAACAAAAACCGTTGACGGCGAGACCGTTGTATTCCCGGATTCCCTCGTAGGTACAGACTCCCACACCACCATGATCAACGGACTTGGCGTTGTTGGTTGGGGTGTTGGTGGAATCGAGGCCGAAGCAGGTATGCTGGGCCAACCGCTTTACTTTGTAACACCGGACGTTATCGGTTTCAAACTGACAGGCAGCCTGAGTGAAGGCGCAACAGCAACGGATCTGGCACTGACCGTTACCCAATTGCTTCGTAAAAAAGGCGTTGTTGGTAAATTCGTAGAGTTCTACGGACCAGGTCTTGCCAACATCGGTCTGGCTGACCGTGCAACAGTAGCCAACATGGCACCAGAGTACGGCGCAACGATCGGTTTCTTCCCTGTAGATAGCGAAACATTGAACTACCTGCGCAGTACTGGTCGTCCTGACGAACAGGTTGAATTGGTTGAAGCTTATTACAAAGCTCAAGGCATGTTCCGTACTTCCAGCACCGTTGACCCTGAATTCACAGATGTGATTGAACTGGATCTCGGCTCTGTTGTACCAAGTCTTGCAGGACCAAAACGTCCACAGGATCGCATCGAGCTGACACAAATGAAAGAAAGCTTCAATAGCATCATCCGCACACCTGTAGATAAAGGTGGTTACGGGCTGAGCGATGAGAAAATTGAGCAAACGGTACCTGTGACGCACCCTAACGGTTCCACCAGTGAACTGAAAGCTGGCGCTGTTGTGATCGCGGCGATCACAAGTTGTACGAACACTTCGAATCCAAGTGTTATGGTTGGAGCGGGACTGCTGGCGAAAAAAGCAGTTGAACGCGGCCTGACCAAACCAGGATATGTGAAAAGCAGTCTGACACCAGGTTCCCTTGTTGTTACCGAGTACCTGGAAAAAGCAGGTCTGATCACGTATCTCGACCAACTCGGATTCAACGTTGCCGGCTACGGCTGTGCGACTTGCATCGGTAACTCCGGCCCACTGCCGGACGAAGTGAGCGAAGCTATTGCTGAGAACGATATGACCGTAGCGGCTGTATTGTCCGGTAACCGTAACTTCGAAGGCCGTGTGCATGCACAAGTTAAGGCCAACTACCTGGCATCCCCACCACTCGTTGTGGCATATGCACTTGCAGGTACTGTGAATATTGACTTTGAAACCGATCCAATCGGTTATGATACGAACAATGAGCCTGTATTCCTGAAAGACCTCTGGCCTAGCTCCGAGGAAATCAAGGATACCATCGCTAGTTCCCTGAACGCTCAGATGTTCCGCAACAAGTACGAGAACGTATTTACAGCCAACGAGCGTTGGAATGCGATCTCTGTACCGGAAGGCGAATTGTACGAGTGGGACCCGAACTCCACGTACATTCAGAATCCTCCGTTCTTCCAGGAGCTTGGCGACAAGTTGAACGATATCGCAGATATCCGTTCTGCACGCGTTATGGCATTGCTTGCGGATTCCGTAACAACGGATCACATCTCGCCAGCAGGTAATATTGCCGTATCCAGCCCGGCTGGACTGTACCTGAAAGAGCATGGCGTAGAGCGCAAAGACTTCAACTCCTACGGTTCACGTCGTGGTAACCATGAAGTCATGATGCGTGGTACGTTTGCCAACATTCGTATTCGTAACCAGGTGGCTCCGGGCACCGAGGGCGGTATCACGAAGTACCTGCCAACGGACGAAGAAATGTCCATCTACGATGCTTCCATGAAGTATCAAGATGAAGGACAGAACCTGATCGTTATCGCTGGTAAAGAGTATGGTACAGGAAGCTCCCGTGACTGGGCGGCAAAAGGAACATTCCTGCTCGGCGTCAAAGCCGTTATCGCAGAAAGCTTCGAGCGGATTCACCGTAGTAACCTGGTCGGCATGGGCGTAATGCCATTGCAATTCCAGGAAGGTCATGGCTGGTCCAGCCTTGGTCTGAACGGACGTGAAACGTATGACATTACTGGCCTTAGCAATGATGTGAAGCCAGGACAAGAGTTGAAAGTAACCGTAACTCGTGAAGACGGTACACAGTTCGACTTCCCTGTTATCGCTCGTCTGGACAGCATGGTTGACGTGGATTACTACCATAACGGCGGTATCCTGCAAACTGTATTGCGTCAAATGATGAAAAAAGCTTAATGATATAAATCAATAATATGATGAAGTTATACAAAGAAGCTCCCCATTACGTGCAATCAGCACGTGGCGGGGAGCTTCTTTGGCTTTGCTTTTTATAATCGCGATACATTTAAAAATCAATTTTCAATCCAACTGACTGCTAATGCCCGATATGATGTGAAGCTTGATCCAACAGTTGAATCGTGCCCATGATCAGGAACAAACACGACAGAGCAATTAACGAGCCGCCAACCCATCTCGACATGATCACTCGCTCCTTAATCTGTTTTTCAGAAGCATCCGTTACCTTGTGTGGATACACGAGAAACATTAGCCCTGCGCAAATGAACAGTGCGGCCATTATAATCAAGTTCTTCCCCTCCTTACACGTGACTCTCCTTGGAATTATACTTTTTTGTCGTCACGCGGGATTTTCCTCCCACCAACACCTTTTTCAGACCGCTGACCATGGTAAAAACAATATATCCTATCAAGCCACCGAGCGTATTAAGCATTAGATCATCCACATCAAATATACCCATACCCGTCAACAACTGTGCCACCTCATAGCCCAAACTGAGCAGCAGGGACAGCAGGAACACCTTTACTCCAGAGAATAACTTGTTGCCCATCAACACGGGAATGAAGATACCCAACGGGATAAAGGCCAGTATATTGCCTACCAGATGGATTGCGGTACCTGGACGATGTAACGACAGGCTGTTCCAGTCTCGTGAGATTTCCTGAAATGGTGTCAGGTTGACGGTTCGCGTATGGATTAGATCCGGTTGTTGCAAGAATGCCATAAGTCGAACCTTCACGATGTCAAAGTCGACCAAGCTTCCTTTGAACAGGATCAGCTTTGTCAGCAGATATAAATAGATTATGAAAACGGCAATCCAAAGGAAGTAATGTTTGCTTTTCTTCTGGTTGTTCTGCTTCATGTTGTCTAGCCTCCCTTGCGTTGCCCTGTTATTTCTTTACGGTGACGATGACACCATCCATGTTATCACCCGATATTTCAGTTTGGCCTTGCTCAGGTATGTAAACGGTCGTATCTTGGGTGGCTCTATAGTAGCGAATATGATACGCCTCGCCCTCTACCTCCACATTAATGCTCTCTTTCTCTTTTAGCAAATCCAGATACTCTTCCAGCACCAGATTATTCTTATACATGACAGCACTGTGCGGCAGCCCTACATATCGAAAGTGCCATGGTTCATACTGTATACCCGTGATGCGCACTTTATCCTTCGGATAACGCAAAACAAATCCGTATTTCCATGCATTCTTCTCCAGCCAGGCCCCCTCTGGTGCTTCATTCATGGCAGCCAAGCTTGAACCGATATCCAGGGATAATCCGAGATTGTGCTCACTGTGTCCCGCAGGAAGTGCATAGTCTGAACCCTTTTCCTGGTATAGCTCGTCCTGCTTTTCAAAATCCCTGTACCCGCTGCTGACGAGAAAATATCGAACTCCCTCTTCGCCTGCTGCCTCCACCATCTTCTGAAACTCCTGCGCCACCTGCCGGGATAACATGATTTTCCGATCCATGATTCCATATCCACGAAGCAGCTCATCTTCATCCGCTATATATACAATATCGGATCTAACCCCCTCCTCTTGAACGGGGTATTGCTTATTAACCAGTAACAAGTTCCCCTTATGTACCTGATCCTGAATATTTCCCGTGACGGATACCGTATAACCTGCGGGATTTTCGCGCGTATTCTGAATCTCGATGGGCAACTCATCCTTCTGCTGAAGCCATCCTGGTGATTGTGTAACGATATATCCGATCAAAACGATACATATTAAAAATCCCCACTTTTTCATGCTTGTTCCTCCTTTTGCCTCATACATCAAGGATAGACAAAACAAGTTAAAGAAAAAGCAGGGCATTTTTAAAGTTTTTCTTAAATTTGACGTCGAACCTCAATGCAATATGGGCAAACGAACTTCAAATAACGTCCGCACCACATCACTCTGGGCCGAAATCTTCCCATCATGCTGTTCCACGATATTGCGGGCGATGAATAAGCCAAGGCCTGTCCCACCCTCCTGAGGAGTTCTGGCACGATCTCCGGTGTAATACATATCGAAGATATGGGGCAGTTCCTCTGCGCGAATATGTCCACCATAGTTAACCACCTGAATGATAACCTGTTCTGCATCGCGATATCCGTTAATATCTACGTACATGCCATCCTTGCCGTGCCGTGCAGCGTTAATGAGCAGATTCTCGAACACACGTGCCAGCAGCTCACCATCACCGGAGACCGTAAGGTCAGTGTCTATTTTCAACCGGGTGACTAGTTGGTTCTTTTCAAATACAGGATAGAGTTCTTCGTTCATCTGTTTCAGCAATTCACTAAGATCCAGCCACGTTTTGTTTATAGGTAACATGCCATAATTCATGCGGGTAATTTCGAACAAATCATCAATCAACTTCTCCAGACGCTGTGATTTGGTGAATGCAATCGATGTAAAATGCCGCACCTGTTCCTCTGTCAGCTGATCATCCTTCATCAGCAGATCCAGATAGCCCAGCACGGAGGTTAACGGTGTACGCAGATCATGCGCAAGGTTTACGATGAGCTGATCTTTGCTGTTCTCCGCAAAGTCACCTCGTTCCATCGCCTCCCGCAGCTTCTGGCTTGCCATATTCACACTCTCCGCAATCGAACCCAATTCATCCTTGGACGAGATCTGAACACGATGCTGAAAGTCTCCGTTCGCTAAGTGATTAATACCTGTGGAAATCTCTTTGAAATACGTGACATAGGATCTCGTAAACAAGTAGAAAAATAAAATCGCAAGCGGGATGAAAAGCAGCATAAAGACATATAAATCGCCAATACTTCTCATGATATTACGATATTCCGCCAGCGGATCTTCTCTCCTGACCCCTGCATAATACATCTGCAACAGCCTGTACACGATAAATGTTACGGCGCCAGAGGCAAGCATACTTAACCCTAACAACATAATCATGGTCGTGCGAAAACTTCTTCGTTTAGTCATTAAACGTATACCCCACGCCCCAGATGGTTTTGATAAACTTGTTCTTGTCCACATCTTCTCCGAGCTTCTTGCGCAGCGTCCGAATATGTACCATAACGGTATTGCCACTTTCGAAATAAGCCTCTCCCCATACCTTTTCAAAAATGCTTTCTGCGCTGAAGACCTGTTTCGGATTGCTCGCAAGCAGCACTAAAATATCAAATTCCTTCGGTGTTAACTCCAGCGGTTTACCGTAAAGCGTCACGCTATGCTGCTCCGGTACAATGACAAGTCCGCCCTTTTCCAGAATCGAGCGCTGAACCGCCGCTGTGGACTGGCTGAATTGCAATGAACGCCGCAATTGAGAATTCACGCGTGCTACAAGTTCCATCGGGTTAAACGGTTTGGTCATATAATCATCGGCACCCATCACGAGCCCCGTAATTTTATCCATGTCCGAGGTTTTGGCACTGAGGAATATGATTGGAAAATGATGCTGCTCCCGTATTTTGCGGGTCACCTCATAGCCGTCCATACCCGGCATCATGATGTCCAGTACGGCCAAATCAATGGCATGTGTCTGAATCGCCTGTAGTGCTGACTGTCCGTCAGATGCCTTGATGGTGTGATATCCTTCTTTTTGTAAATGTAAAGCAACCAGATCAGCGATCTCAACTTCATCGTCCGCAATCAGAATCGTAATTCGCTTCATTGCTTATTTCACTCCTATATGGGATGCTGGGCAATATAACACCTATGAATCTAACAGATAACTCCGGGTTTAACAATTGAAAAGCAATGTTATATAAGTTGGACTTTTCTTTTACACTTTAACGGAGAGGACAGAAAAAACCTGAAAAAACGAAGCGTTCGCCTAAAAGTTTTCTGCAAGAAAGCTACATCGGAACCATACGCTTATCACCGGATTTTCCCCTTTGCCAAAGGGAATCAAACAATCTGGGGATAACAGCGATTGGAAGGTTATTCTGTCATCGGATTGTTTCAGTGTAAATGTTGCCCAATTTATATAGACCCATAAATGAAAGGAATCCATACATATGAAACTGGAGCGTTTATTAGCCATCGTAGTGCTGTTAATCAATCGTGGACGAGTTCAGGCCAAAGACTTGGCAGATATGTTCGAAGTATCGATCCGTACCATCTATCGGGACATCGATACATTGGGTCAAGCAGGCATTCCGGTGGTGACGTATCAGGGCGCAAGCGGCGGAATTGGTTTGGCAGAGGGTTACCGTCTGGATCGAAACGTGTTAACAGACAAGGACCTCGCTTCCATCGTCACTGCACTGCGCAGTGTATCCACTTCCCATGCTAATGCGGCGCGTGAGCTTCTGGTCGAAAAACTCAGCAGTATCGTACCTGAATCCAAAAATGACGATTTCCAGGCCAATACCAATCGTTTCATCGTTGATTATTCAACCTGGACGCATCCCGAAGCGCTGAAAATCAAGCTTGAACTTATCGAACAGGGTATGGATCAACTACGCCCCGTAACCTTTACCTACTGCAGTGCGGAAGGTATCCAGACTCAAAGAACTGTCGACCCTCATACCATCGTACTCAAGAAACATTCCTGGTACCTTTATGCTTTTTGTCACGAGAGGAATCAATTTCGCATGTTCAAACTTGTGCGCATGCAAGATGTCACGCTTGCTAATGAGCACTTCGAGCGTAAAGTCATTAACCCGCAGGACAGACCCTGGCAACAGGAATGGACCCGTCCGGACAATCAAGCCAGGTTAACCTTGAAATTCCATGCTCGCGTCCGTCATATTGCGGAAGAATGGTTTGGGATCGAGAACGTTATTCCTGATGGAAATGGGTATTACATCAGCCAGGTTGCTTTTCCCGAGGATGCCTGGTTATATGGTTTCATTCTTGGCTTCGGCGCGGACGTTGAAGTATTGGAACCTCAGCATATTCGGGATGAAATCTGCCGTATCGCGGAGCACATTGTACAAAATTATACACCCCCGACTCAAACCTGACAGACAGCTGTCCAGTTCCTGCCCGTATACTTCAGATATATTCAATCTGTACATATACAAGGAGGAACCAATCATGAACGTCACTGTATGTCAAAGCTGCGGCATGCCGCTCACAACCCCTGCTCAATTCGGAACGGAAGCAGATGGAAGCACAACCCGTGAGTACTGTATCTATTGTTATAAAGAAGGCAAGTTTGAGCAGCCCGGTATTTCACTCGAAGGCATGACGGAGATGTGCACTGCCATTCTGAAGGACGAGGGCATGGATGAGGAATCCGCTCGTTCGATGCTGCGTAATCAGCTTCCTTTTTTGAAACGTTGGCGCACGAATACAACGGATCAACACGCAGGATCTCTTGCGGAAAACTCTACTGCTTCTGCTAATCCTGGTCAGGTAACAACAGATCATTCGTTCTCTGTCCAGCCCGTTCGTTATGTCACGCTCCCCGGCAAACGTCTTGCCGGCGTATCCGCCCGCACAACCAATGCCATTGAGATCAGTGGCAAAGGCTGTATTCAGGGACTTTGGAACAATTATTTTGCCTCAGAGCACCTCCCTGCACCCGAAGCTGCTCGTTATGGCTGCTACACGGATTACACCGATGGCATAACCGGAGAATACACCATACTGGTAGGGCATGAGGTCAGTATGAACGAATCATTGCCTGAAGGATTGGACAACATTATACTCCCTCCTGCAACTTACGCCGTATTCACTTCCAGAAAAGGGCCGATGGCAGAGGTTGTGAGCGAAGCTTGGGGAGCCGTGTGGGCATGGGACAAGCAAAGTGATCGTACGTTCACCGGGGATTTTGAGTTGTATGATGAACGTAGCTTGAATCCCGAAAGTGTACAAGTCGATATATACATCGCCGTTCGCCAAAGTAGATAAAGCTGACACTATACCACCTCAGACTGGATCAAAGTTTCCTCTCATCCTTCTGCATATCATGCAAGCTGCCGAGCTCAATCGGCAGTTTTTTGTTATATCCGGAACTACATTACCCCTAAACAACCCGACCATGGTACCAAGTTAGTTAGCATGCTTTACATCATTTAACCAGATAATATGCCTCATATGCGGGTACCATTGACTTCCTTAAAATTGGGACTATTCACATAACAACCGATTCGATCCTCCCATATCAAACCTTTCATATCAGGTCCTTTGTTCCTGAATTTATCTAAAAACGTTTACATCTCTTTAAAACCGGGTAAAATCACTACAATCCAACTGGAATTACGCCTTACACCCTTCTATTTCGTCTAACAAGTCATATGGACCTATAAGTGCATCAGGAAACATAAACAGTCGAAATACATAATCTGTATTACATCATATTAATTGCATATATAACATGCATTAAAGGAGGAACCAAGATGATCCGCATGCCTATTCAGCAAATGATCCCGTACCATCACCAATATCCGCGCAACACGGCGACCACTGCTCCTAAAAAGGAGAATGAGAACACTCAAGGTCTATCCTTTCATGAAATTTTACAGCAAAAAATGGCGAAGAAAAATGCTTCTCCTTCCCTTAGATAAAAAATGGACACCGAACCCTATTCGAGTCCGGTTATCGACCGTCTTTCCGCAGCTTGGCGGAAGGGCGGTTATTGGCGTTGAGCAATAAACGACTGTACAGTTCTCAGGCATGTTTCTATAATGGTTTAAATATCTACGAGATCCATGACATATACGAAATGTAAAAGGGGACTTAGCACATGATCACCATTGGTTGTTTTCACGCTCATTATTCCAACATCACCTTAATTGAAGAGGCGCTTGCTGCTTATGAAGTTGAATTGGTGCATTACGTCGATCCAGGTCTGGATCGCCTTAAACATGACGCTGACTTTTCCGATGTAGTTATTCGCGATAAAGTGGCCCAGACGCTCCGATGGATCGCCGAGTGTCATGCCGATGCCATTCTGGTCACGTGTACCCTCTTTGCGACAGTACTGGAGCAAGAAGCCACACAGGTCCCAGTGCCTGTGATTGGCATAGATGATCCGCTATTGCAGGAGATACGGCGAATAGCAGAGGATTACATAATCGTTTTCACCAACCCCGCAACCATTGAAGGAACGATGGCACGGGTGAATCAGGCGTTACAGCAAGCGGATGAGAATGGGCAACTATACGTTTCCCAGACACCTCAGACAGAAGCGGTGTGCATTCCGGGGACATTCGAGTTGATTATGCGTGGAGATAAGCACGGATATCACGAAGCAGCACGTGAAGGATTACAGCAGATTGCTGAGCAGTATCCGGGCAAAACGGTAGTGGCAGCTCAACTGTCCATGGCTCCCGCAGCTGCACAGGTTACAATAGATTGCGGTATTCCGATCCATAGCCCGCTGGCATTGCTTGCGGCGTATTTGGAGAAGAATTTGGGCGTGGCCCGACAGTAGTGGCTGATTTGGAGTGAAATATTACAATCGCTAAAATCATGTGAAAACTACTATATTGCTTCCTTTTGCAAAATAAAAATGCTCTCGAACAAGAGCATTTCAAATGGTATAATCACTTTGTACAGCCAATTTGTGGTGGGAAATAGGCTTGCCTCCAGTGGGAGGTGGTCCTATGAACTTCTCTTTTAACGACGTAATCGTGTTCGCGATGTTAATTATTGCGCTCCTGACATACATCGATCGTAAAAAGAAGTGACCCGCCACAGGTTGACGGCCTGACGGGTCACTTCATCTGAACTTGCTGCACTCGGAGGAATACCCACCGCAAATGCTGTGCAGGAGTAGCCATTGGCCTGGCTACTCTTATTGGTGTTTACTTACATTCATTTTATTAAACATCTGCTAGACAATCAACCATAATGCTGATAAAAAGTATCAGGAAGCTGATCAGTAAGATGAAGCAGACGACATAATAGCAGTATTCTCACCTTCAAACGATGTCAGACTGCCCAGCTTGCGCTGTACGGACACCTAGGAGCGTGTCCGATACTCCTCAGCCTTCGCCTGCATCCCTGCGGCTACAGCCTCATTCTCGGACAATCCTTTATCCGCCGCAAATGCACGAATGTCCTGCGTGATGCGCATGCTACAGAACTTTGGTCCGCACATGGAGCAGAAATGCGCCTCCTTGGCCCCTTCTGCCGGCAGCGTCTCATCATGGTAGGACAGCGCACGTTCAGGGTCCAATGACAGGTTGAACTGGTCACGCCAGCGGAACTCGAAGCGCGCCTTGGACAATGCGTCATCGCGGCGTTGAGCACGCGAATGACCTTTTGCCAGATCGGCAGCATGAGCTGCAATCTTGTAGGCGATAACCCCTTCCCGCACATCATCCTTGTTGGGCAGGCCCAGATGTTCTTTTGGTGTAACATAACAGAGCATGGACGTACCGAACCAGCCAATCATGGCCGCCCCAATTGCGGACGTAATGTGGTCGTATCCCGGTGCAATGTCGGTTGTCAGCGGCCCCAGCGTATAGAACGGTGCTTCCTGACATATCTCCATCTGTAGATCCACATTCTCCTTGATCTTGTGCATCGGCACGTGACCCGGGCCTTCAATCATTACCTGCACATCATGCTTCCATGCGATCTGCGTCAGTTCCCCGAGCGTAGCCAGTTCCGCCATCTGAGCTTCGTCATTGGCATCATAGATACTGCCTGGACGGAGTCCATCTCCCAGCGAGAACGCTACATCATACCTTTTCATAATCTCGCAGATTTCTTCAAAATGGGTGTACAAAAAATTCTCCTGATGATGCGCCAAGCACCATGCTGCCATAATGGACCCACCTCGGGACACAATGCCTGTCATCCGCTTGGCGGTCATGGGGATATAACGCAGCAGCACACCTGCATGAATCGTAAAGTAGTCCACGCCCTGCTCTGCCTGCTCAATGAGCGTGTCTCGGTACAACTCCCAGGTCAGCGCTTCCGCTTCGCCATTCACCTTCTCCAGCGCCTGATACAGCGGCACCGTACCGATCGGCACTGGGGAATTGCGGATGATCCATTCCCGGGTGGTATGAATGTTTTTGCCTGTGGACAGATCCATCACCGTATCCGATCCCCAGCGTACCGCCCAGGTCATCTTCTCGACCTCTTCCTCGATGGAGGAAGATACAGCGGAATTACCGATATTGGCATTGATCTTCACGTGAAAATGACGACCGATCAACATCGGCTCACTCTCCGGGTGATTGATGTTGGATGGCAGAATAGCCCGTCCACTCGCCAGCTCCTGCCGTACAAATTCCGGTTCCACCCCTTCACGGATAGCGGCATACTCCATCTCTGGTGTAATCAGGCCCTGCCGTGCATAATGCATCTGCGTGACACAGCGCCCAGCCTGAGCACGAAGCGGTTGTCCAAGAAATCCAGGGTATTCCTCTGCCCCGGCTCTCCGCCCTCCAGGCTTTAATCCGTTATCCTCGGGTTGAACGGCTCTGCCCTCATATGCTTCAACGTCACCGCGTTCCATAATCCAGTGATTTCGGAGCGCAGGCAATCCCTTCCGAATATCCATCTGGAATGCGGGATCGGTCATGGGGCCGCTCGTATCGTAGACACGCAGCGGTTCATTATGCTCCACCCCTTGGGGAGTATTTGTGTCATGAAGGGCTATTTCACGCTCCGGTACAGCAATGTCCGGCCGTGAGCCCTGAATGTAGACTTTGCGGCTGCCCGGAAAGGGCTGAACCCGTCCGGCCGCTCCTGTTTCCTTTTCCACCGACTGACCGTTATGTTCCTGTTCCATCCCTTGTTGTCCCGTTTGATTTCCTGTACTCATGTTCGCTCGTCTCCTCCTCAGTGTTGGTTCGCTTGGTTTGGTTGGTAGATCATTAGCTTGTTTACGTACCTATCCCAAATCATGCAGCACGCAGAGAAGAAAGAGCGATCCTACAGCAGACCAGCGGAGACATTATTCATGTACAGTTCACAACAGAACGGAGGCTGCCACAGATCATGGATCTATGGTGACTTCTCTCTCATCATCCAAACCCACTTTCGCAGGTTATTGAAAAAGAAATCAATGGAGTACGTGCTATATCGCCCGTTCACTGTATATAAAAAAAGCCGGTCCCTGAAGGAACCGACTTTAATGTCCATCACCAATAATGCACCTTCATGCAGCTCCTTATCGGAGTACTGCAAGGGTCACATCATCTGGTGGTTGTGGTCATATCGCCGATTACTTCCCTACGCTGGTATGATCCAGATCAGGTGCAAAGGGTCCGGAATCTCATGCGATTCCGTCTCAGTCCGGACAATTCGGACTCCCCCAGTAACGTTAACAAGTTGCAGCATACATAAGCCGCCGTTCATATTCAATGAAGCTGACCCCGCTGGGCCGTCCATTACAGAGTAGCGCAACCGGGACATAAAAACAACCTTTATATTCCAGATCACCAACTTAATTGGTGACAGACCTTACGTCAACATCAGGATAACATGAGCCCCATCTGCGTAGCAGCTTCCTTTAGCACAGGTGCGTATTCATGCAATGTCTCCTGCGAGAGTCGACTGACAGGCCCTGAAACCGAGAGGGCAGCTGCTATATTGCCTCTGCGATCCATAATCGGCACCGATACGGCGGCAGCTCCCGGCTCACGTTCCTCATAACTCGTCGCATATCCGTTATCCCGGATGTCTCCCATTTGCGCCAAATACACCGCCGGATCAATAAACACCGGCCATTCCGGCCCGTTCATCAGTTCTTCACGATCCTCGTCCGTGGCAAACGCCATCAAAACTTTGCTGGAGGCGCCCACAGACAACGGGAGTCTAACACCGACGGGAGCGACTCGGCGAATTGCCTGATCACTTTGCACAGCCTGAATCCGAATCCGTTCACTGCCATCACGCAGGTACAGACTCACGGTCTCCCCCAATCGATCTCTCAGCCGCTCCATCGCAGGCAGCAGCAGAATCGCCGGATCATCACTGCGGGACATATGGGCCGACAGCTCCCAGATTCGGATGCCAAGTCGGTATTTCTCTGTTGCCGCATCCCGGATGACAAACCCTCGATCCTCCAGCGTAGCCATCAGACGATGCACTGTACTTTTGTGCAAGCCGATCTGGCTGGCAATTTCGGTGAGTCCCAGATCACTGCGTGTGGTAAAACATAATAATATATCCAGCGCCCGTTCCACAGCCCGGACGGTTAACTTGCGGTCTTCCATGGCATGATGCCCTCCTCATGTTTCATCACATGAAACCTGGTTACATAAATTATATGAGAAACGGTCTCATCTGTAAACCCAAAAGAGCCAAGAACTGAATAGGCCAAGTTATAAATATTTCCTTTTTATAAGACTAAATCCCCTGTAATTTACACGCTAAGGGAATGTTACCCATATATCTTAAGAACTATATAACAATTGCGTAACAAATGTCCTCAATCAATTGACTTTGACTATACTGGAACATACGATAAAGATATATTACATTAAGATATCGCTCTGAAGCAGGCTCTGAAATTGACGCAATTCTCTTTTCATGTCGTTGTTATCTTCAACCGAACTTCAAAGGAGGGGCATTCATGTATCCAACATCCCAGAGCGAAGCCCCGCTGCAAACAAAAGTGTCCGATCTGCCCTCTTCCCTATCACCGAGGCTGATTCGGTTCAAACATATTATCGTAGCGTTGCTGCTCTCCGTTGTATTTTTTCTGCTGTTTTGTTTTATTGCACTGCATGGTTATATCGCATGGGTATTATCCAATCCCACGGTAGCGCCGGTCTTCTCCAATCCGATGCAGGCCAAGAACATGAAGTACGAAGACATCACGTTCCCTGCAGCAGATGGCAGCCGAACGATGCAGGGATGGTATATACCTGCTGACAATGCTGCAAGCAAGACGATTATTTTCAGTCACGGCTATGGTGCCAATCGTGAAGAAACATGGGTACCCATGTATGACCTGGCACACTATGCCCATCAACTTGGATTCAACGTGGTCATGTTCGATTATGGCTTCGCCTCCCAGGTGAACAAAGCTGTAGCCACAGGTGGCAAAGCGGAGTCACAACAATTGCTGGGTGCCATCCAGTTCGCCAAGCAGCGCGGTGCGCAGGAACTGGTTGTCTGGGGTTTTTCCATGGGTGCCGGTACGGCACTTCAAACTGGACTGATCACACAGGAAGTGGATGCAATGATTCTGGACAGTACGTTCCTGCTTGAGCCGGATACGCTGTACCACAACATTCATAACCAGATCGATCTGCCGCGTCAGCCTACACTGGAGATCATGAAGCTGTTGTTCCCTGTTCTGAATGGTACCGGACTACAACAGATTCCATACCAGGCAGTGAAAAAGGAAGATTATCCGTTCCCGATTTTCTTCATCCATGGTACGGAGGACGAGAAGGCGCCTTACCCGATCGCAGAGCAACTCGCGGCGAACCAGACTAATCCGTACTCGGATGTATGGATTGTCCAGGATGCGCACCATGAGCTGATCTTCCGGGAGCATCCAAAGGAATATCTGCGCCGTGTCTCAACGTTCCTGAGTCATGTAACAAAAACAAGCAGTGACGATGTGCAAAACACGAATAATGGAGAATAACCGAATTTCAGTCATCCTGATTTCCCGTTGATTCTTGAGCCCCTCAGGGGCTCTTTTTTTGCACTCATAGGACAACAGGCTCACGGAATATACTCTTGGGACGCATGAATAGACAGTCTGCATGCAATGAATTCATCTGAAGGAGGTTCAATATAGATGAACTGGTATGGATATGGTCACCTGCTGCCTCTGCGGATTTTGGAGGAAATACGTTTCTGGAAAGAGCAGGAGAAAGAACATACACTTGTCATTCGTGCTCTGGTTCCTGATCTGGAGCCTCCATATGTCAAGCTACTGGAAGAATGGGAAGCTACCTTTGCGAACAGTGAGCGAGTAGCGAATCAGCTTTTAAAACAACTATTGCCCGCAACCCATCCACCCGCTCCCTACATCGTTCGTTGTATCGATCAACTTGTGTCTGCAGCTCGGCAGCAATCGAGAGAGTTCATCAAACAGCTATATGCTCTGCTGGAGCAAAGTGCCGCGGTGCAAGCTGTTCCGCTTGCCAAAGTACTTATTCTGCATTTCATCCGCGAATCGGAGTATTTTCTGGGCGTATTGGAAACGCTTGGCCAACCTGGCATCTTGCGAGAAATGGATTCGGAGCCGTCACTTTTTCTGGAAAATGCGTTGCATACGTCAGGGTCAGAAAACATCCAGCGCCAAGCTTCAGAAGCTCCAACTTCTCCAGAGGGGAATGTAAATGCACCTGCGGCTTCAGCTCAGATCCAATCGGCAACCGTTCAACCGCCTTCTACCGGAACAACACAAGCCACACCCATATCTACAGCACCTCCTGTAAAAGAAAAGCCGGTTCCCATTGGAGGACACACACTTCCTCCCCTTCCCTATGCGTACAATGCACTGGAGCCACATATTGATGAGCTGACGATGCGTATCCATCATGACAAACACCATCAATCTTATGTGGACGGACTAAATGTAGCAGAGAAAAAGCTGGCGGAATCGCGAAAAAAGAATAATTTTGAACTCATCAAGCATTGGGAACGTGAACTCGCCTTCAACGGGGCAGGCCACTACCTGCATACGATCTTCTGGACCATTATGAATCCCGCTGGCGGCGGCAAACCTTCCGGTATGCTGGCGGAGCAGATCAAGCGGGATTTCGGAAGTTATGAAGCGTTTAAGAATCAATTCACGGAAGCTGCGAACAAAGTCGAAGGCAGTGGCTGGGCGATGCTTGTCTGGAGCCCGAGAGCACATCGTTTGGAGATTTTGCAGGCGGAAAAACACCAGAACCTGTCCCAGTCCGATATCGTACCGCTCCTGCCACTGGATGTGTGGGAACATGCCTACTATCTGAAGCATCAGAATGAACGCAAAAAGTATATCGAGGATTGGTGGAACGTTGTCTACTGGCCCGCTGTTGCTGAGCGTTACGAAACGGCACGCAAGT
The DNA here is from genome assembly GCF_050990605.1 of Paenibacillus amylolyticus. Taxonomy (GTDB): domain Bacteria; phylum Bacillota; class Bacilli; order Paenibacillales; family Paenibacillaceae; genus Paenibacillus; species Paenibacillus amylolyticus_H. Next base: position 604,232 of record NZ_CP158832.1, on the reverse strand, counting down.
TGTTGTGGCCACCTTATTAAGCTTGAGCTTAGATGAACTAGAGGAAAAAGAGATATCTCCAGCCGAATGACTGAACGATATCTCTTTTTGGTGTAGACAAAAAAGCAAGCCTCTTGTAAAAAGAGACTTGCTTATATTTTGAGAGACTTCCTATTTCAAAATGCTCATGCTCCCTTAAGAAGCACAGCCCTCGCACGCTACATAGTTGTCGCCAACCTGTTTGCTAATAGCGATCAGGTCGCCCAGCTTGATATCAGCCTCATCTGTAAACTCCAGATCGGCAATACGAGCAACGATCAGTGCAGCAGCCTCTTCCTTGCTTGTTGCCATTTGGCTGAACTCAGACTTTTCGCCTGTAGATACAACCTCATATAAGTACGTATATCTCAACGTCTCCATCCTAACACTCTCCTTCCGAAATCACATCATATCATCTCTATTACCCAATTCCAAGTCCGTTTATCAAGAACTCAATCATAGCGCAGTTTCATCTGTTCAGCTGTCAGGCGTACTTCTTCAGAGCTAACGCTAAGCACTCGGTTGGTCTCTGCCAGCGGGTAGCGATCGCGCAGTGTTCGAACCAAAGCCGCAGTATATGCTGCCGCAGAAGGGACACCTGCCAGCTCCTTCAGACTTGCCATCGTGCCAGGCTGAACATCAGGATATCCTTCACTCGCCTCACCTGCTGCATGTTGATAGAATTGACGCACGTCTGCTGCCAGTTGATCTCCCTGACCTTCCACGATGATAAAAGCAGTAATAATGTACGCCTTCGCCTGCCTGCGCTGGGCAATACCACAGAACTTCAACCCACCTACACTGACATCATAATCCCCCGGGCAAAAAGCACCCTGAACCTCACCCGTTTGCGCCTGATTCGACCACGGCGTTAATGACTCGGCAATAATCGAAGCCATCTCCCGGAAATCATCATGGATATTGATGGCATGTCCGGGATTAGGAAGAATCAGCGACACATTAACTACCCCTGGGTTCAAGGGTACTGCCGCTCCACCGGAAGGCCGAACACAGACCGCTGTCCCTCGGCTTCTAATCTGTCCCATTGCTTCTACAGCATGTGGCAACCTGCGGTCACGCAGACCGGCTACAAAGGCATCTGGATGTCGCCATATATGTGCAACAGGCAGATGCCCTGCCCCAACTCGCCTGCACATGACTTCTTCCCATGCAAAGGCTTCGAGTACACTACTAGCTTGTCGCATGAGTGGCGTCTCCCAGATTTGCAGACGCAATGTAGCCTGTTTATCTGCCTGTAGTCCCTTTTCCGGCTGAACCGGTTGATCTGAATGGGAAGGTACACTCATCGTTCCATTACCTCCGGCTTAACGAATTCATATGTATCCAGTATATAGAAATGATAACGCCATATATAAATAAGCCGGTTCCCCTGGGAACACGGCTTATTATATCCTATCCTGCGGCTTCCGAAGCTCCTGCTTCCAAAACCACAAGGACCCTCATCCGACTTGTCCAATGAAGTGGACGTACCGAATTTTAATCTTTCACCAAAGACAAGAACTCTGCACGTTGTGCCGGATTCTCACGGAAAGAACCGCGTACAGCAGACGTTACCGTTTTGCTTCCCGGTTTCTTCACGCCGCGGGAACACATGCACAAGTGCTCGCCTTCCACCACGACCATAACGCCATGAGGCTCAACGGCCTCTGTCAGAATGTCAGCGATCTGTGAAGTAATACGTTCCTGAACTTGCAGGCGACGTGTTACCGCTTCGACCAGACGAGCCATTTTGCTCAAACCAACAATCTTGCCGCTTGGTACATACCCAATGTGCACCTTGCCGAAAAACGGCGCCATATGATGCTCACACTGACTGTAGTAGACAATATCCTTGACGATAACCAGTTCTTCATGATTCTCGTCAAACGTGACACCGAGCACATCGCGCGGGTCTACTTCATATCCACCAAAAATCTCTTCATACATTCGGGTCACACGTGCAGGCGTTTCAAGCAGCCCTTCACGTGTACTATCTTCTCCGATCAATTTCAGGATCTGCTCTACATGATACTCGATCTTTTCCCGATTGTCGGATACTTTTGAATTCATATAATCTTTAACGCCAGCCACTGCCGAACGCCTCCTTTCGAACCACTACTGTAAGAGGTTGTTCAAAAAATACAACCCAACTTTTTGAACACGCACTTAAGCAGTTATCCCTGCTATTATTTTCGGCGTCCCGAACTTTTACGCGCAGGATGCTGTTGCGGCTGAGGCATTTTCGCTCCTGGCTGCTGATTCTTCATCATCTGCTGGGCACGCTGCATTTGCTTGCCATTCAGGTTGTAGCCCATTTGCTTCGCCATTTTCTGAAGCATGTCCGGATTGCTTTGCATTTTCTCGAGTTGTTTACGCAAGTAGAACACCCCGATGAAAAATCCCCCGACCAGACCAACAATCAATGTGATAATCGGTATAACAATATCCATCTCTTAGACACCTCTGTATGCATTCTAAAAAGCCTGATAATCTGTGTCACTTCATGATGTTAAGCGCACATGTTGCAAACCTGACACAGACCGGATTTCCTGAAAGTATCATAGCATTTCCGCACGCCTTGAGCAAACGGATTTTCCAGTTGAACCGCACATAAGCTACGTCATGACGGCTTCAATGAAAACGGTTGTATGCTGAGCCAGATCGATTTCAACCACATCCAGGGAATAACGCGTACTTCCGCGCGCCACCCTGATTACAGGTCTGCCGGGCAATCCCCGATGTTGACGCACAATGACTCCAGTCTCTTTGGTGGACAGTCGTACCGCTGTACCATTGGGATACACGGATACACTCTTGTTGAACTCAATCAGAATGTCCCGATCCAGCTTTGTACCAGACAACGCCATCATCTCTTCACAGGCCTCATGTGGCATCAAACTGTCCTTGGATAAACCATTAATGAGATTATCATAGATATTAGCCACACTAACGATTCTCGCAAACAGATGAATGTCACTCCCCTTGATCCCTCTCGGCATGCCTGTACCATCTACATGCTCATGATGTTGCAGGGCTGTATGGGCGACCAACAGACTGAACTCTCGTTTGTTCTTAATTACTTCGAATCCACGCCATGTATGGTGCAGCGATGAATTCGCAGCAGAGCCACTGCCCGGAGGTTCCCCCACTTTGCCAATATCATGCAATAATGCCCCCACAGCAAGGTCCTTCAGTTGATTATAATTGAGTCCCATATTCAGTCCGATGACCGAAGACAACAAACATACATTCATCGCATGAACATACTGTGCATTGTCTTTGGTACGAATATCGGTGAGCTGCACTAACAGTTCACGCCCGTTCAGTACATCGTTCAGCAACTTATCTATACTGAGGGCAACCTTTTTCGGACTCCAGTCTTTCCCGGAGCGAATGGATTCGAGTGTGACACTCATTTCGTTAATTATTGCCCGTTTCGTGGTTTCATCCAGAATGTCTTCTGGTTCCACATCTTTATACGCTTCATCCTGGATGTATAACATGGTCACGCCAATACGCTTCAGCGTATTGACCATATATACGGTGAGCTGGACTCCCGCAGACAGCAAAACCGTGCCATTACTGGAATATACCGTCTTGCCCAGAAGCTCCCCCGCTTCCACGCTCTCCACGTTTACATACTTCATGAACGTCCCCCGCTCTTACGTTACGATCGCTGCTCCAATGCGAGCAATTGCTCCTTGGTTTGCAGACCGCCTACATAACCCACCAGGGTGCCGTCTTTACCGCTGATGCGGTGACAGGGAATAATAATCGGAATCGGATTCTTGCTAATGGCGTCCAGAACTGCACGAACAGCCTTGGGTCTGCCGATGGTTTCCGCAACCTGTTGGTGTGATGAGGCCTCTCCATAAGGTATATCGGACAGAACTTGCCATACTTGTAGCTGGAATGGTGTTCCAAGGCGATCAAGCTGCAAGTCGAACGTTTTTCTGTCCCCTGCAAAATACTGCTGTATCTGCTTTGCAGCTTCGCTGAGCTTATCTTCATTCTTCTCATATCGATACTCGCCAATCCATGTACGCGCCCATTGCTGCAGGTGAGCTTCGCGTACGTGAAAGGCGCCAAAATCAATGTGACACAGTCCTTCATCCGTCGCGCATAACGTAAGTGTACCAATCGGTGTCAGTACTTCATCGAAGTAGACGGGCTTGCCATGAAGACCTGTCACTGCTGAAGGCCTCCACGCTGCGGCTTCCGGTTTGGCAGGCTGTGCAGGTTGCTCACTACCCGGTTCACTCCCAGCTTCCATTTTCAAATCCTGTTGTAAAGCATGTAAGGCATTGTTCTCGTTGTTCTGTTCCTCTGGCTGCTTCTCACTCTCTTGCCCAGCCTGTGGCTGTTTGGGTAAGGCCTCGGACGAACGCAGTCGCTCCTCGGCCTTCTGCAGCATGCTTAGTACGTTCCCATCTTGTTCGTTAGCGGCAGCTTCCCCAATTGCTCTCATGGCGTCTTCTCCTCCAATTCTGCTTAACGCCCAGGCTGCGGTTCCCCGCAACTCGGGGCGCGGATCACGTTTTAATACTTCTGTAAGTTTGGGTACAGCACTTTTGTCTTTGAAATTGCCCAGGGCAATAACGGCGTTGCGTTGAATCGGCTTTTTGCCCCGCCAGGCGGCAGAACTCTGACCGAAACGTTCCTTGAATTCCCGGTTACCGATGTCCAGCAGCGGCAGCAGAAGCGGCTTCACAATCTCCGGATCGGGGTGAAACTCCGGATGGTGATCCCAGTTCTTGCCCCGGTTCTTCGGACAGACAATCTGACACGTGTCACAACCGTACAGACGGTTGCCTATTTTCAGCATAAATTCTTCATCCACGAACCCTTTCGTCTGGGTTACAAAAGAAATACAACGCTGTGAATTCAACTGCCCCGGCCCTACTAGTGCTCCTGTCGGGCAGGCATCGATACATTTCGTACATTCACCACAGTCTTCGGTCACAGGAGTGTCCGGTTGAAAAGGAATATTCGTCACCAGTTCCCCGAGGAAAATCCATGATCCGAATTTGGGTGATATTATGGCACAGTTCTTGGCGCTAAAACCAATCCCCGCACGCTGGGACACCGCACGATCCACCAGTGCTCCTGTGTCTACCATGCTTTCGATCATCGCTTCAGGTACACGTTCACGTATAAAGTTTACCAGCTTGTCCATCGCTGTACGCAGGACCTGATGATAATCCTGACCCCAAGCCGAACGGGCAAAAATACCGCGATACGCACCAGGCTCCGATTTCGGCGGATTTACCAACTTGGAAGGGTATGCCACAGCTATTGCAATAAGTGAAGCAGGCTCGCCATCTTTCAAGGCGGGGTGCACCCTTTTTTCAATATCCGGCTCTTCAAAGCCTGAAGCATACCCCTTATCCCGCGACTGCTCCAACAGCGACTTTAGGGAAACAAAGGGATCAGCAGAAGCAAATCCGATATCATCAATGCCCAGTCCGGGACCAGCTGCCTTGATCTCCTGTTTTAACTTCTCCCATACGGAGGCTGCCTGTGCTGCCCCGGTCTGTACGCTTGTCATTTCTCTTCCCTCTCTTCTTCCGACACGTATTCCGTAAATAGTGAACGCCCGCCTCACGGTAAGAGGACAGGCGTTAATTTTATATATGCCTTACATACTTGAATTTACACGGAACGAGTCTATATGTTTAACGCAAAATGCAGTCTGAAGTTGTTGTCCTGTCAGCATTTTACAATTTCTTCAATTCAGAAAACGGCCAGAAAATAAATTCAGCCTTGCCTACAATCTGATCGGATGTAATACTGCCAAACACTCGGCTATCCTTACTTTTGCCTTCATGACGATTATCCCCCATCACGAAGAAATGATCCGGCTCCAGTGTGATTGGGCCAAAATCCGGGTCCTGCACCTCAATATCGGTGTACGTTTCAGCTTGCCGCACGCCGTTCACATATAGATGGTGATCCTTGACTTCTATCGTATCCCCGGGAATTCCAACGATCCGTTTCACCAGAAAATCCTTCTTCTCTACACCTTCACTTGGGTCACGAAGTACGATTACATCTGATCGGGAAGGAGTACCCAGATGATATACAATTTTGTTGACGAAAAGGCGATCTCGCTCAACCAGTGTCGGCTGCATGGACTGTCCCTTGACCATTGACAGATTAAACACAAACAGGTTCAGCAGCATCATGATTACAAAAGCAACAACAATCGTTTTGACCCAGTCCCACAGCTCAATAACCCAAGATTTCCCCGGTTGTTCAGGCTTTGACGGTTCATTACGTTGCTCGGAAGTCACATGTTCCATTGAATGATTATTGGAATTCAAAGGGACACCTCATTTATGAATTAGTTGAGATAAACTTGTAAAATAGTGACCATACTCCCTTTCAGTCTACTTCATTTGGGAGAGTGAAACAATTGGTTATGAGCACCAATACCTTGGATAGCGTGAATACAGCCCGGATAGTCGCAGTGGTCTAAATAAAATTCGGAGACACCGAAGCATGTTCTGAAAATGAGGAAACCAGAGGAATATGACGTGAAGAACAATCATATAAATAGAAAGGCACATCCCTCACGTTATTACACGTTAAAGAGATATGCCTAATATGAAATGAACATCTTTTTTTATTTCTTTTTAAACATGCAAACTAAGCTTTAGACAAAATACTAAGATTCTGGAAAGCGCTCATAATCTGATTGGCACCGTAACCCATAGCTTCATATAGAGGCATGGCTACTTTGTTGTGCTCATCACCCGCCACCCATACTTGGCTGACTTTACGCTGCTGGAACCTTTGTTCCATAGCCTCGACAAGAGTTTTGCCGACTCCACGGCGACGATAGTCTGGATGTACCGCAATACGGTAGATGCAACCCTGGTTGTGATCAATCGTACCAATCAAAGCGCCGACGAGGTCTCCCTCTTCTTCCGCAACCATGATCAGGTCAGAATCCCATGACAATTGACGGGCAAACGGGCCCATCGTGTTCTCATAACACTCTTCCGATAGTGCAACCTGGAGAAGCTCCGTCATCTGGCTTGCATCACTCAACTGAAAGGAACGAACGTGCATGTCTTAAATCTCCCTTTTCGTTAGCTTAGATGAGGTTTTTTATAAAAAGGGATTCCTTTTTACCAAAAACCCAATGTTCATATAATGACAAAAAACGAGAAAATACCGCTTCTTCGTCAATTAAACCATACTTTTCTCCATAAAACACGCATTTTCTTTTGAAAGCGCTTAATTGTAACCGTTTACATACGAATATTAAACTTCACCTCCATTTAAACGCCTGAAAACACATAAATAGTTGCATAAAGGGTAAAATATGTTTGTTATCCCTGGCCCATCATTAGGTCAACGCCTCGGGGGACTTAATAAACAAAAATGTTGCTTAATTAGCCCGAATGCGGTTTAATAATAGTGGCAAGGGTATTATTACATATGTACCTGATTTCAAAAAACCTAAAATCTCAGGAGGTATTTCATTATGGCTTTTCAATTACCGGCACTTCCTTACGCTAACGACGCACTGGAACCACATATCGATGCACAAACGATGGAAATCCACCACGATCGCCATCACAATACTTATGTAACCAACTTGAACGCAGCTCTGGAAAGTGCTCCTGAACTGCAAGAAAAAAGTTTGGAAGATCTGATTGCTAACCTTGACAGCGTACCTGAAGGCATCCGTACAGCGGTTCGCAACAATGGTGGTGGACATGCTAACCACAGCTTGTTCTGGGAAATCATCGGACCTAATGGCGGCGGCGCTCCTACAGGCGATATCGCTGCAGCTATCGATAGCGAACTGGGTGGCTTTGATAAATTCAAAGAAGATTTCGCTAAAGCAGCTACAACTCGCTTCGGTTCCGGCTGGGCTTGGCTCGTAGTTGGCAAAGATGGCAAGTTGTCCATCACTAGCACACCTAACCAAGACAGCCCTCTCTTCGAAGGTCTGACTCCGGTTCTGGGTCTGGATGTATGGGAGCACGCTTACTACCTGAAATATCAAAACAAACGTCCTGATTACATCGGCGCTTTCTGGAATGTAATCAACTGGGATGAAGTGAACAAACGTTACGCTTCTGCAAAATAAGACTGTTAGTATGCAACAGTTAACATAAAAGAGAGCCTGATTCGGTCATCGTGACCGTGATCAGGCTCTCTTTTTGCTATAGTTTTAATTATAGTTAATGGGTGTTTTGTTTAACGAACCCAGGACACGCTATTGCTCCATATTTCATCATATCGCGAACCTAACGAATCACTAAGTAGCTATTTCCCAAAATACGGGCTTTGATGCGCACTTTTTGTTGATTTGGCTATGATAGCGTCACTCAGGTTCTTTAGAATTTATAATTGTGGTATATCCACATGATAAGACCTCTGGAGTTCGTTATCTCCCCCATTTCATTTCACTTGATCATACGCACCGGCAAAATAACTGCTGATCAGCTTCAGAAATATATTCGGGAATGCCATCTTGTCCATGTCTTCCGGACCGATCCAGCGGTAGGTCAAGCCATCGCCTTTACCTGTCAGTGTCGGAGTGCTCAGCGCCAGGTCACTAACATCAGATGGTGCCAACCTCTCTCCATCGTTAGGCGAGGTTGAGATGTTCTGCGCATCAGGCGTGCCTGGCTCCGATGAATGCATTGTGTCTGACTCAGGTGACACAGCTGATGATGAGGCTGTGCCCTCCCTTGTTGCCGCCTGTGCATCGTAGGCGGCTCTGGCTTCCGCTGCGATCAGCGGAAGCTCACTGCTCTGGTCCTGCTCCGTACACTTGTACACCTGCAGGCTCCAGACAATGTGGCTGAACACATGCTCCGCATGGGTAGCCAGCCCTTCCGGGCGGGCAGCGAAGCCTTCCGCCCACAGACTGCCGGCCAGCAATGCCATGGCCGGCTCATCCGCCAGCGGCGCCGCCTTCTTGCTGGCTGCGGCGGGCGCCGCGAGCACATGCGGCAGCTCCCACATCCGGGCCAGCAGGCCCGTGTCTGGGCGCTGGCGCACAAGCACTTGGCCGCGATGAGCACCGCGGCCCTCCACAATCGCGACCAGCCGCTGCTCAGGACGCGGCGGCTTCGCCTTGGTCTTGACCGGCAGCGTAAGCTCTCTTCCGGCGATGCGGCCGGAACATTGCTCCATGACCGGGCAAGTCAGGCAGTGCGGCGCTTTGGGTGTACACACCAGCGCACCAAGCTCCATCAGCGCCTGATTGAAATCACGCGCACGCCCTTCCGGAATTAGCTCTCCTGCGAGCTCTTCCATCAACACCCGGGTGCTGCCCTTCATAATGTCCTCATCGATGAGGAAGTATCGGGACAGTACCCGCATGACATTGCCATCTACCGCAGGCTGCGGCTGGTTAAAGGCAATGCTGAGAATGGCCCCGGCCGTGTAGGGGCCAACCCCTTTTAATGCAAAGACAGCCTGTTTATCCTGAGGCATCTCTCCTCCGTGCAGCTCCATGACTTGTCTCGCGGCTGCCTGAAGATTACGTGCACGGGAGTAATAACCGAGTCCCTCCCAATTTTTCAAGACGTCCTCTTCGGGTGCTTCCGCCAACGCCTGTACGGTCGGGAAATTCCCGATAAAACGATTAAAATACGGAATGACCGTATCTACCCGAGTCTGCTGAAGCATAATCTCCGATACCCATGTGAAATACGGATTGTTGTGGCGACGCCACGGCAAATCCCGTCGGTTAACCATATACCAGTCCAGCAAATTCACGCTGAAATGTTGTTTCTGTTCCTGTAAACCCATATTTCCGTCCTCTCCTATTGCCAAGCTAACTACTTTTCCATCTGCTCCACGATCGCAAAGGCCGCCGCCAATTCCGTCTGATGCGTAATACTCAAATGAATGTCATATTGCTTATCATATGGCAGCTGCAGACGTTCCCAGGCTTGACTGGACAGCGAAGCCACTGGACGTCCTGTCTCATCAGGCAGCACTTCAATGTCAGTGAAGCCGATGACACCACCAATCCCGCAGCCAAATGCCTTGGACACCGCTTCTTTCGCTGCAAATCGACCGGATACAAACTCCGTCATCCGCTTCCCTCGACGAACTGCGATCTCCCGCTCTGCTGGCGTTAAAATTCGTTTTATGAAAGCTTCCGCATGGCGACCGGACATCAGCTTGCGCATACGTCCAATCTCCAGCACATCATTACCAATGCCATATATCATCAACGCTTCACCCGCTTAATCTTTTATACTGTAAAGGTGTATAAAATCTCCATTCAATCACATGATCCGCAACGAATCCGAACACGTATTCTATTGTAGCAGGAGGGGCGTCCAGAAGCGAGTACCTATCGGCATTACCATATATGCTAAAATATGAATCAGGAACCGTCTGAAATTCTGAGGAGGTCTGAATCATGCCCATCACTTTTGAATTGCCCACTGACGTAGAAGCGATCATTCGCGGGGACTTTTTCCCTGCACAACAACCCGCTCAAGGTGTCATCATTCTGTCCCACGGATACAAGGGCTTCAAAGACTGGGGCATGTTCCCCTATGCAGCTTCACAGCTAAGCCAGACGCATCATGTATTGACCTTTAATTTCTCTCACAACGGTATCGGCGAATATCTGGAGCAATTCTCTGAACTTGAAAAGTTCGCAGTGAATACCTACAGCCGGGAGCTTGCTGATCTGGCCCTGGTACTGGAACATGTGGCTACACAACCTGAACTCACCGGACTTCCTGTATACCTGGTTGGCCATAGTCGCGGTGCGGGCGTAAGTCTCGTCTATGCACTGGATCATCCCGAGCAGGTGGCAGGTGTCATCTCCTGGAATGGCGTAACCAATCTGGATCTCTTCACAGCGGAGCAAAAAGAAGAAATGCGTACGCATGGTCGCAGCCATGTCGTTAACGGACGAACAGGCCAGCAGATGCCACTGGACGTGTCGATTCTGGAAGACCTGGACAAGCATCACGAACGTTACGCTATCATTGAACGCTTGGCTTCTTCACCTGTGCGAGTCGCACTCATTCAGGGAACAGAAGATCCTCAGCGTCTGCGGGACGGTTCTGCTGCACTTGTGCAAGCACGCCCTGATATTCCATGGCACCAGATACCTGAGGGAAACCACACCTTTAATACGGTACATCCATTTAAAGAAACCACTCCGCAACTGGAGCAAGCCATCACCCAAACCCTGCAACAGATCAAAGACTGGAATAGCTAACTCAACTTTAATATGGTAGTCACCTGGATTTTTGCGGTTTCTCGTTCCACAATGCAAAAAGAGTCACTGCGTGAGCAGCGACTCTTTTTGCATTCCCTATATAACGATCATGCTCATCACCCGTATTAGATACCCGGAATGGCATTGCGTTTGTGATGGGTGCGTGTATAGAACGCTTCGAGGCGCTCTTGTGCAACCGGATCGATCTGTTTTCCTTCCAGATAGTCGCTGTTCGCTTCATACGAAATTCCCAGCTCATCTTCGTCCGTCTGACCTTCCCATAGCCCTGCAGATGGTGCTTTGTCCAAAATAGCCTGTGGCACGTTCAGATATGCTGCCAGTTGGCGTACCTGACGTTTGTTCAGGGTGCTCAGTGGTGTGATATCCACAGCACCGTCGCCCCATTTGGTATAGAAGCCGGTAATGGCTTCGGAGGCATGATCCGTACCTACAACGAGCAGGTTCTCTTCAAATGAAAGTGCATATTGCATAACCATACGAGTTCTCGCCTTGACATTACCCTTGCCTTGGTGAGTCATATGACGTGGGCTGCCCAAGGATTTGAAACCTTGCTCCACTTCCAGCGCAATCTCGTTAACTGCATCTTCGATATTGGTTTCCACAACATGCTTCAGGTCGTATGCTTTGGCTACAGCGTAGCTGTGGTCGATATCGGATTGTTCGCCATAAGGTTGGAACACACCAAGTGTTCTGTACTCTTGGTTGTTCTCTTGCGTGAGCTCGTCTGTCGCTTTTTTGCAAAGCGCCGTAGCCACTGCACTGTCAATACCGCCGCTGATCGCAATCAGCAAACCCTTGGCACCCGCATTTTTCACATACGTCTTCAGAAAATCAACACGCTTGCGTACTTCCTCTTCTTCATTAATGCTTGGTTTAACCTTCAATTCAGCGATGATCTGTTGTTGCAAACTCATCGTTCACACACCCCGTTTCTAAATGAATGAAATTTGATGTCCAGCTTGAAAGGTCCGAATGGTTCAATAACCTTATCTATCCAAAATGAAACGCCCCGGCATCGGTGATCCGAAGGGCGGGGCGTTCTATGGAGCGAATTAACGGCAGTAACGGTCAAATGCACTTTTGAGATCAGCCGCAATTTCCTCTGCAGAACGGTCTTCCACTTGATGACGCTCGATAAAGTGAACGAGTTCTCCGTCTTTCATCAGAGCGATGGACGGTGAAGATGGAGGATACGGTGCAAAGAATTCACGTGCTTTTGCAGTTGCTTCTTTGTCCTGACCAGCAAATACAGTGTACAGGTGATCCGGTGTAATATCGTGCTGAAGTGCTTGGGACACACCTGGGCGACATTGACCTGCGGCACATCCGCAGACAGAGTTAATGACAACCAGCGCTGTTCCTTTTGCATCCGGCAGACTTGCTTCCACTTCTTCAGGAGTACGCAACTCCTGGATTCCTAGACGAGTTAACTCATCCCGCATGGGTTGAACCATATCTTTCATGTATTGATCAAATGACATCGACATTCGGTTTCACTCCTTATAAATGGTTGTTCTATGATCTCGATAGAATTAAAGGCGAATAACTTTCCAAAACAACGTTACATTCATATCGAACATTATGGATGGAATGATGTGCTATTCCTATTATACATCCATAAGCAATGAAAGCAAGATTCAGAAACCGCCTGCGGAAAGGCTTCTTCCATAATATTATGTCTCAATGTCTGGCAAAATATGCTGAATGACTAACGTTCAAATGCCACTTTGAAGGTGGTACCCTGGCCTTCCTCCGATTCCACCGTAATGGTTCCATTATGTCGTTCCACAATACTCAGGCACATGGACAATCCAAGTCCGGTTCCCTTGGCTTTTGTCGTGTAAAAAGGTTCAAACAGCTTTTCCTTTTTCACCCTGGGTATACCCGGTCCTGTATCACGTACACACAGTTCCACCTTATCATCCACGATCCGCGTCTCCAGCGTAAGCACCCCCTTCTCATTCATGGCTTCCATCCCGTTACGGGCCAGGTTCAACACCACCTGTTTGATTTCCTTTGAATTGAGATGCAGCTTCGGTACATTATGGGCAAGCATAAGCTCAATACTCTGACCACGCAGGTTCGCATCCGCCCATAACAATGGACTGAGTTCATGTATGATATCGTGCAGCTGGGATTCTTCTTTCTCGGCAATACGATTCTGAGCCAGAGACAAGAAATCATTAATGATACTGTTGGCCCGGTCCAGCTCTTCCAGAACGATCCGGTAATAGTGATCCAGAGAGTCCGGACTCTTTTCCTGCATGAGTTGAAGAAAGCCCCGCACAACCGCCATTGGATTACGCACCTCATGCGTAATGCTTGCAGCCATCTGCCCCACCAGACTGAGACGATCCACATTATCCAGTTCACTTCGCAACATCTCAAGCTCCGTGATGTCCTGAATGATTAACATGGCTCCCGTAACTTCTCTTGCAGGTTCTGTTGAGAACGCATACAGGGGCAACGTGCGGGACTGAAATACGTGAGCACCGTAACGAACGGTTAATCCATTAATCTCACCATGATTGACAGCTCTGCGAATGCTGTTATCCATCTTGTCCGCCTGACTTTGTTCAACAAATTGACTGGCTGGCTGTCCAATAAGATCAGGCGTGGAGGTACACGGTAACTGCTCTCTCGCGGTTTGCTCCATCATCTCATTGACAAACATGACTGTGCCCTCTTTATCAACGGTCGCAATCGAGAGAGGAACTGCGTTCAGAATCTGATGGAGTTTCTCCGTTTCGGCTATGTATCGGTGGTGGACTTCGGAGAGATGCTGCTCCAGCCCGCGATAGTGCTTTATCCGTTCCAGCCATAGCAGACTCAGACTACCCGCAACAATGGCTCCAGCGGTATATCCAAGTGCTGTAAGTATCATGTAGGTCGTGGAGTATGTGGATTCATTCTGGAAGGATACGATCCATAACAGACTCGTTACGACCCGTTCCATTGTAATCAGGATGATAAGGATCGCCATTTTGCGTGAAGGTGTATTATGCTTGAATCGTTTGGCAGACAACCATACAATAGGATAGAGAAGAATGCCCGTATGAAGGAGAAATCCGTACAGGTCATAGGGATGCGCAAACAGAAAATAGAAGAGAATATGTAGAATGGACAGCGTTACGCCTATAGCGGACTTACAATACAAAATAACAAGTATCACAGGTACGATGCTTAATGATATGGGTACGGCCACCGGGCTTGCATAGAGCGCAAACAGCAGACACAATAACATGCTCAGGGCACTTGTCACAGCAAAACTGGTATGGACGGTTCCGGCATGTTCCATTCTGCCAATAGCCCGCTTGGAGAGTAACAGTCGGAATAAGGGAATCAGAAATACCGCCGACCCTGCCAGCAGTACTTGTAAAAGCATGTCCTTTAATGCAAACACAATGCCATCTCCTCCTCAGCCTGCACATTCCCTCATGTATTTCTGATTAAAACATAGGCGACAGTATATTACAATATATCCCTTAAGACTGCACAATAGAACTGCTTATAACTCCATTATATTTCAGAAAAAGCCAGGAGTAGACACATTTTATGTAAAACAGACAAAATCAATGAAAAAAGAGGGTAATAACATATGTATGATGTCATTGTAATTGGTGGTGGATCTGCGGGCCTGATGGCTTGCGTTGCTGCTGCCGAGCATGGAGCCTCCGTACTTCTGCTGGATAAAGGAGATCAACTGGGTCGTAAACTCGGCATCTCTGGCGGAGGTCGATGCAATGTAACCAATGCCAAGGAAACGGATGAACTCATCCGACATATTCCGGGTAATGGACGCTTTTTATATAGTTCGTTTCAGAATCTGGACAACCAGGGAATCATGCGTTTCTTCGAGAATCTCGGAATTGCCCTGAAAGAAGAAGACAACGGCAGAATGTTCCCTGTAACCGATAAAGCGAAAACCGTTGTGGATGCGCTGGTAGGCAAAATTGTCTCCCTCGGCGTTGAGATTCGCACCAAAGAACCGGTCAAGGAAATTATTCAGAATGGTCAGCAGGTACAGGGTGTTAAATTGATATCCGGTAAAAGCATTCTTGGGCGCTCTGTCATCATCGCTACCGGAGGCAAGTCCGTACCCCAAACCGGTTCTACCGGAGACGGTTATCCTTGGGCTGAGGCTGCGGGCCACACGATAACGGAGTTATATCCGACCGAAGTGCCCATTGTGTCTGGAGAGAGTTGGATTCAGTCCAAAGAACTGCAAGGTTTGTCTTTGAGGGATATCGCTTTATCCGTGGTGGATGCCAAAGGAAAAACAGTCATCTCTCATCGCGGGGATATGATCTTCACGCATTTTGGAGTGTCTGGGCCGGTTGCATTGCGCTGCAGCCAATTTATCCGCAAGGTTCAGATGAAGTCTGGAAACCCACAGGTCATTATGAGCATTGATCTGTTCCCGGAGCTGTCCCCAGGTGCATTGGAAACACAGGTGCAACAGGTATTGGAACAAGAATCCCGCAAGGCTGTCAAAAACATCTTAAAAACATGGGTTCCTGAACGCATGATTCCCTTATTGATGAAACGGGCAGAGATCAGCGATGACCTCACGTTCCACCATTTCCCCAAAGGCATGTTAAGTAACTTGTGTGGGCTAATGAAAGCTTTTACCTTCCGTGCAGACGGAACGAGATCACTCAAGGAAGCCTTTGTTACTGGGGGAGGAATCCACTTAAAGGAGATATACCCAAAAACAATGGAATCCAAGCTGCTGCCAGGATTATTCTTTTGCGGTGAAGTTCTGGACATTCACGGCTACACCGGAGGGTATAATATCACCGCTGCATTCTCCACAGGATATACGGCTGGCATGCATGCGGCTGAATATAGACACGCTAAACTATAGTAGGTATTACACACTTTAAGCGCATCATGAATTGCTTCAGATGCCAAAAACCCCGATATCCACATCTGTGGACGATCGGGGTTTTTGGGCATTGTTCCATTTTGGAAAAATTGGCTCGAACTGCCCTTACTTGTAATGCTTCTATGCTTTCACACTGCCTGAGAATCCATCAGCCGAATCATCGTATGTCGGGTCATCGCTATAATTATGTCTTCCTTGCTCCGTCTGACTTCCCTGGTTTCCGCTCGCATAACTCTCATTCCAGTCTTCATTCACGAGATGAGCGGGAATCGATATATTCTGAAACTGATCCATTTCTTCCGTTTGCGCGGCAAATACGGCACTTCCTCCATGAGATTGTACAATCTCTACGGCAGACTGAGGATCTTGGCGATCTGTCGGGATGTACAATTCCAGCGGACCGGACTGATACGGCTTATATCCCAATTCCTCCAAGGTTGCCCTTGCGGCATTCAACGCTGAACCGTCTGAGAAGTGCACCTGTAGTTCGCTATTATCCATCATCGTCTCTTCCTCCTTGCTACAGCTAATCTCTCATCAACCATAGATGAGATTCTTCTTCTTTAGCATGGGCAGATATAGCGCACGATATGCTCTGACTTAGAAAGGAATTCCTTTAGGCCCGGGTCAGCCGAACCCATCCGGCAATAGATAACACACAGAGTCCAAAGGCCACCGCCCCTGCAGCTGTCAGAATACCGACGATCCAGCCGAGCCAGGCCAATCCCAGCGTGAATCCCATCAGAATACCAATCGGAACAAACAACATTCGAACCATCATAGAACCTGCAAGATGAAGCACCTCCGAATCATACGTTATGAGCTGAACATAGTCGGACGTTGCAAAAACGTCCCAGGAACGATAAAACATCACCGTCAACATGATGATTAGTAACGCACACACAATAATATTGACCGGAAAAGGTGGTAATGCCACCGCTGCGATGGATAGTCCGCCAAGCTGCAAGTACAATTTCATCGTAGCCGAGTCTCTGAAAAATGCCTTGAACGCAATCTCAGCTGTCCGATTTGCAATGGACCGATGACGTAACAGTTTACGTGGTTTGCGGAAGATTATGGATCGTGTTCGTGGAGCTTTCGGCTTGCTCACCGCCCGACTTAACATTAGAGCTGTAAGCTGCAGCCTGCTCCGCAGATCCTCCCGTACATCCCCTTCAAACGTTCCCTTCATTAACAGCCTCATCTGTCCAACGGTAATCAGAAGAAGCATGATAAGCACGATGCCAAAGATAATTTTCCACGTCTGTCCATGCATCCATGATGTCGCATGGATGGTCATATAACCTATGCCAATCACGAGAGGGACCATCCGAATCCAGCGTCGCCATCCTGTATAGCGAACCTTCGTGATATGTAGCGTTATGGCTTGAAATGAAGCTATTGTACCGAACCAGACAGCCATAAGTGCAATCTGGAGATTCGACATCTCATAGACACGGGACCACAGAGGAGCAGTTAGTGCCGTAACCAAGATCATCTTGCCCAGATGTTGCAAACAGGACCGGTACAGCCCTTGCCTCATTAGGGTGCGTATCCACAACGGCCTTGATTTCAGGAACAATACATCCGCTTCCTCCACAAATATCAGCACACCCCCGGTAAGCATGACCACGTCAATCAGCCCTGTCAGCACGGGGAGCGGTAATCCTGTCGCCCATACCGGCAGCGGTTTGGTCCACAGACTCGTGTACCACCCAATCAGATAGAGTAGACCCGGAACAAGCAGGTATACCCATACCGTCCAATCCACGACAAGTCTGAGATTTTTTATCTGTTCCCTGAAGTGCTCTTTGCGTCTTCGCCTGTATAAACGAAGTGGGGTATAACGCTGGGAAGTTTCCATCCTCTCTCTCACCTCTCTCTATCTATCTAAGACGTCAGCATATCGAAACAGTCAAACAAAGAGGCTTCCGGCAATCCTGCCGCTTCACGAATTTCATCCAATGTTCCCTCGGCAGCAGATCTGCCCGAAGCAATCAGAATAAATCGGTCGCAGATTCGTTCCGCGGTATCCAGTACATGCGTAGACATGAGCACACCCGCACCGCGGCGACGTTCGTCATCAAGTAATTTCAAAAAATCTTTGGTTGCACGAGGGTCCAGTCCGATGAACGGCTCGTCCACGATATAGATATCCGGCGAAGACAGAAATCCGATCATCAGCATCATTTTCTGCCGCATCCCCTTCGAAAAACTGGCTGGAAGATCATTCCGAACATGGTCCATGCCAAAACGAACCAACAGCTCCTCCGCTCTGGCGACAAAGACCTCTTCCTCCATTTCATACGCCGCTGCGGCTAGATCAAGATGTTCCCACAGGGTCATATATTCGTAAAAAACCGGTTGCTCAGGGATATAGGCATAGCGACCATCTCCCCCAATTGTCACTTCATATTTCGCATGTTCCAGCAGACCAAGCAGCGTTTTGATCGTGGTACTTTTGCCAGCGCCATTCGGTCCGATAATGCCTACCAGTTCTCCTCGCCCCACATTCATTCGAATATTGCGTATGGTCGATTGTCCCGGCTCGTATCCTGCCTCTGTAATATGTACGTCCAATATGGACTCCTGTATGGTTGTACCTTCATGCTCTATCTTCATATCGAACACTCCTGTTCTGATTCGGGGCTTGTTAGATCATCTCATTTTATTGTATAAGAGTTTTGTGTTGTTTGTTTGATCATTTTGAGCATTCTTATTTCGGCAAAAAAATAAAGCAATAAATCATAGTAATGTATGACTTATTGCTTAGTATTATATTTCATTTTCAGTAACACAGTATGTACGAATAATTGAGACTAATTGTTCAAATGTATACTTATGGTTCACCATATCAACAGTAAAGTCCTCAGCAAAAGTTTGATCCATTTTAAGATACACATTGTTATAACGCAGAAAGATTACTAATGCGGTAAAAGCCGTTCTTTTATTAGCATTATGAAAAGGATGATTTTGGCCCAAAGATTGAAAGATCGCGACAGATTTTTCATATATAGATGGGTAGGCTTCGTTGCCAAAAGCTGATGATTGTGCTCTTAAAATAGCAGATTCAAGCAGACCAGAATCTTTAACTCCAATCTGCTCTCCAGGACTGTAACGCTTAATCATAGCGACATTGATCGCAATAACCTCTTGTATGCTCAAATACCGGGTCATGCTCATCTATCCTTGAGACCTTTCAAGGTTTGATCGTATTCACCTATCACATCAGCTAATGTATCCATAAAATCACTACTGATCCCGTTAGGCAAATTGACTTTTGTAGACTTCTTAATAATAATCTCCCCGTTAGACTGATTTACCTCGATTTGAACCATATCGCCTTGTTCAAGACCTATTTGTTTGAAGGCATCCGTCATGGTTAATCCAAGACTATTACCAAATTTCGTTACTTTTCGTTCCATTTCACTCACCCTATTCATTCATTTCCCTCCTTAATTATATTATTCAACTGTTATAACAATTATACTAAAACTCTTGTACATTTGCATATTATTTCGAATTTTGAAAACAAAAAAGAAGCAGGGGTTCCGGAGCCCCTGCTTCTTCATATTACAGTGAAAATCTCATATTACCGATTTGTCTCCACCACAGATGTAGTTTCGCTCTCTGCATCCACGTTCAGACTCAGATCCAATGTTCCATCGCTTTCGCTTGCATAGCTGCTGTTTACGTTACGCTCGCTGTCTTTCACGCTGTTGCTGCGTTCAGATTGAGCCATTGTTGCACTCTCGCCTTCCGCATTCACGTTCAGACCCAGATCCAGTGCTCCGCGGCTTTCGTTCGCGAAATTACTGCTTGCGTTACGCTCACGGTCGTTCACGCTGTTGTTGCGTTCAGATTGAGCCATTGTTGCACTCTCGCCTTCCGCATTCACGTTCAGACCCAGATCCAGTGCTCCACGGCTTTCGTTCGCGAAATTACTGCTTGCGTTACGCTCGCTGTCTTTCACGCTGTTATTACGTTCAGATTGAGTCCATGTTGCACTCTCGCCTTCCGCTTTGGCGTTCAGACCCAGATCCAGTGCTCCGCGACTTTCGTTCGCGAAATTACTGCTTGCGTTACGCTCACGGTCGTTCACGCTGTTGTTGCGTTCAGTTTGAGTCATTGTTGTACTCTCACCTGCCGCTTTGGCGTTCAGACCCAGATCCAGTGCTCCGCGGCTTTCGCTCGCATAGCTGCTGTTTACATTCCGATCATCTCCGCCTCGTGAATAGTCGCTCATCGTTGTACCTTCTCCCGACACATTGGCATTCAAGCCAAGGCCCAGATTGCCAGAACTGCTACGCTCAGCAGTGTGGTCGGAAGAACGATCATTGTATCGGTTCGTGCTCTCTGAGGATAAGCCGGCATTGAGTCCAAGATCCAAATTCAATGCTCCGCTTGCACTGGAAGAACCTCCATGACTACCATGGTTACCGTAACCAGTGTCACGTTGTCCTGAAAGAAACGATCCCAGTTCCAGACGCAAACCTGCATTCAGATCCAGATTGCCACTGCTGTTATTGCTATAGCTATCTGCGTAAGTTGCCTGCGAAGCTCCCAGCAATCCAGCCACCAACGTACCCGACAATACCGACAATTTTACCCAACGATTCACTTTTTTCATGATTATATACACTCCTTCTCAATTTTGGTTGATTTAACGCCAATGTTGTCTATGAGAAAGAGGTATATTGCGGCGGCCGTCCCGGTGGTGCCTGTGACCATTGACTGAACCCATCCAGGCGTTCCATTCGGAAAGCAAAATCATAATCCGGCGTAACCAGACCTGTTGTTGCTCCCGGAAGTGCAGCTGCTGGAGAGGTTGCTCCACCTCCAGTTACACCTGATGCACCGGAGCTTGTCCCGGCGGAAGCATTCGCTGCTCCGGGAAAAGTTGCTGTAACAGACCAACTTGTTGGTCGTTCGGTGCGGGGCTGTAATGGAGATACCGCATCAGCATCTTCTTTTTTCAGATTGGTTTCCTGCTTACCCCGCACTTGTTCAGTGACAGATGATTTAGCAGCTGTCTGATCTACGAAAAATAACTCGTTATCAGGCAAATCTGCATTGACATCGGAATTCTGCGCCAGATCGGTTCCGTCCACAGGCAATGCCTGCGGGACAACAGGTTGTTCTGGACGTACTCCTGGTTCTGGGGTGACCTCAATCACGTTGCCCGTAACCTGAACCGCATCCTGCCCTTCCTCGTTGTTCTGTGATGAAACAGGATCTGTGAGTGCACTCGTATTGGAAGTTTCAACATTCGGTGTTTTGACCACCGCCTGTTGTTCCGGAGTGACTACAGGCCGTTCCGGCTTCACACTTGGAATCTCTACCTTTTCCTGATCAGGATTGAGTTCAGCGAATACATCTACAACTGGAACTTCTGCTTTCACAGATGGCAGCTGGACATTTCCCTTACTCAGATCCACAGAGGATGAGGAGATATTGACCGAAGTAACTTCAGGCCCATCCACCTTCACGGAAGGCAATTCAACCTTGCCCTGCCGAAGGTCCGTTTTCACAGCAGACGTCTCTGCCTTGATGACCTTGGGTACCTCTGCGGTAACGTCAGGCAAGGATGCTGTACCTTCGTTCAGGTTCACCTCACTGCTTGATACATCGGCTTTGATCAATGGCGTATCCGCCTGTACAGACGGCAGTTCGACGGTTCCCTTCTTCGTATCAGTTCCAGTCTCTGATGTTCCTGCCGATCCAAGCGGTGTATCTACTCTCAGCTCAGATACACTCAGCTTACCTGTCGATTCATTCGCTTTGATCGACGGAACTTCAACATCCAATAATGGTGTGGATACCGATACCGACGGAGTCAGGTTCAACCCGCCATCCGAATCGCGTGAAAGCAGATTTAGCGACAATCCGCTGGACGGTTTTTCAGAAGATATCTGAGCATCATCCGCATACACATGCGACGACCCAAACCCAAGCATCAAGGTCCCGGCAAGTATTGCAAGTGGTATGCTCCCAAGACGCACAATCGATTTTGGTAACTTTACATTCAAGTTGCTTCACCCCCTTTCCGCTACTGCGTTGGTGGGACAAGGCATATGAGTTTTCCCCTGGGAATAATTAGAATACAGGGATTTCTGCCTGTTCCTCATTAAACGTGAAGGCGTTTACTCAAACGCTTTGTAATCAAAAACTTAAAATTTGAAGTAAATTCAGATCAGCTTTTTCCCCCTTGCGTTTCATCAAATAAATCAAACCAAGCAAGGTCAGCAGAATGCCCGAACAGACAAAAGCGGCACTACTCCAAATGAGATGACCATGAATCCACCCACCACCGGGCCCATAATATTACTGGCTGTCATCACGCTGCCTACCGTTCCAAAGACCCTGCCGGTCATCGCCTCAGGTGTCTGCTCCTGTATCAGGATTTGGAAAGGTACAATCGCAAACCCAATTCCAACACCTGCCAAGGCAAAGAGGGATACTAACAGCAGATTGGCACCTAGCCCGGCATGCGGCCAAATTCCAACAATAACACCGGCTCCGCCGATCACCAGAACCATGAGTATGGTACCCAGACCCATTTTCAAAACATGCCCTGCATGCTTCCACTTCCGCACACTCATCGCTGCAATTAATGTACCTACACCACTGGCCGCTACGCACCATCCCAGCAGATCACTTGAAATTCCGGGAAGCTGTCTGAATAGCACCACGGTCTGTGAATCGGCAAATTGCAGAAAAAGTATGGCTGAAGCAAGCAAGATCAGAGACGTTCCTACCTGAGGGAGAGATGCGAGCATGCGGGTGCCCTCCTGTGTTTCCTTCCAAAAAGAGTTTTTGGGGCTGTTGTGAAGGCCCTCAGCTGTCTCTTCCTCTACCTCTGTTACGTTATAAATTGCAGATTGGATCACCCGAGTTCCCGGAATCCACAATAAAATGATGCCGGAGATCAGAAAAGACGCTGAATCCAGAACAAAATACCAGGTGATGCCAAAAGCGGCTACCAGCAGTCCACCAAGCGCTGGACCGATAATTTTGGACATCTGTTCAATGATCGAGCTGATGGATACAGCTTGCGCAAGCTGTTCGTGCGGTACAATTTCTTTGAGCTTTCCGTTTTTGGCAGGCGAAAAAATGACATCAAACAGGGATTTGAGGACAAGCAGTATGTAAACGTGCCAGATCTAATCAGCAAAAATCAATGCACCCACGATGAGAATCCGTGCACCATCGGATACAATCATCAGCCATTTTCGGTTCAGGCGGTCTGCAAGCGTGCCTGCGAATGGCCCTGTCAAAAGACTTGTGTGTCAGGCAGTACGATTCGCCAGACAGCTCAGGGCAACCAGGATGGTTGCATGGACGTTTGAGTTTAATTGGCATCGTCAATGCGTTTGAGAATCTTACATGTACACATCTCATTACCTCCATACCGAGTAAATTGAAAAGAAAAAGACGGCCTAAGCCGCCTGAATAATATCCATTTAATCATTTTCCCCTGAATTATATAGCCAATCATGGTGCTGAGGTGTATCATGATCCAAATCTTGCACATTTATAAATTCAGGCAGCATTGCCCTCACGCTCTCATCTTCTGAGCAACCGAAATAATAGAACAGTATTGTTTGCTCCTCTTTTGAGAATTGAGAAAAAAGAATTAGAGTATGCTCCGAATCCTTAGTTTTAAGATTAAGATTTCGAGAGTGCTTTTTAATCAGGTTTAACATGCAAACTATATTATTTAAATAATGAGCTATGCTAAACATAGGATCGTTTATAACTTTATTTACTCTAGAAATTAATTGTTCTTTGGTTTCGACATTAATTATCGCAGACATCATTGCTACATATTTACCATGAATAGCAGCCCTCCCACTTCCTGAATGAGAGGTTAGAGTTTGAATTATTGTATAGTGTAGATCTATCAACTTGAAAAATGTATTCTCAAAGCTCTGTTCTAGCATAATATTCTTCTGTCCTTCTAACTGATCCCCGTTTCGAGTCACCTCTTTTCTTTGCATCTCCAACTCTTTTCTTTGCAAAGATAACTCATATCTTTGTACATAAAGAGTATAAACCAATCCTCCGAAAGCGAATGCAGAAAACAACGCATTGACCGCTCCGAATGTATCTCCAAAAGTTCCCCTATCACTCCATTCATCAAAAAATGGATAAATCAACACGCCCGACAAAGCCCATATTATAAAAAAGGCTAGAAAAATTGATCGGAGTTTCCAAACAATAAAAGGTTTCTTCTTGTTCTCGTCCTTACTTGAGTCACCCTTTTCCAAGTCTTCTACGATAAATTTATTGTATAATTCATTAATCTTTTTTTTCATATGTATGACTCTCCTTTTATATGTTTGCTAGGAGGATTATACATAATCATCTAGATATTTACTATGAAATATTTCCAATGAGTTATTCATATCTATATAGACTGGTGAACTCAATACATAAAAAAAGAGCGACAATTTTGTCACTCGGTAATTACAATACTCGCGTCTTTAAAAGGAAATGCAGATTGGGCTAAATCATTCAGCACTTGAATCATTGAATCTGGAAACTTCTTTGTACCTTCAATATCCAGGCTGTAGTAGTGTGTTCCTCCCAAATCCATATTGAACTTATAATAAATCTTAATATCATTGCCATAAATAATTTTCATAAATCTCTTCAGAGAATTCCTGAAATTGGAATATTCTTCATCATCTATGCCATCTTCTAGACTCACCATAAAACTCAGTTTAAACTTAGGATCGATTCCTGGAAAATCCTCATTAATATGGATTGCCTCTAACACCGAATTATCTAATATTTTTACGTCTATGGATTTAGCATTATTTCTTTGGTTTGAAAGTTTAACTTCATCATCGTGTTTCTTTAATTCTTTAATGCCTTTTATGGCCCCGGTAACTTTATCATTATCTAAATATGAATCGTCCAACTTCAACCTTTTCTTTGCATACTCTAAAAATCTTTCAGAGTTATAAAGATAGAATTGCTTGCCTTTACATTCCTTTTTAAATTCATGGACTAGTTCAGGATGCGGGCCCTTTTTTTCTCCCTTAACCTTATAAACCCAGTCCTCTTTGCTGTCATCGGTTACCAGTATAACTGATTTTATGGAGTCTTCATCACGTGCTTTGTCCAGAATTTGTTGCCAATAAACAAGATCTCCATACTCATCTTTGTAAGTGACGCCGTTATGAAGAGTTGTCTCACCTTCCTTTTCTTTCAAATCCTTATATCCAGGAGGAATTTTCGCTTGATATCGAACGCTTCCAATTTCATAAAGCTCTTTTAATCTATCAGGAGTAAACGGAACTCCTACATTATTTCCAATTAAATGAGTTACTTTATTTTGAATTTCTAACAGGTCTGGTTGAGACTCATGCTGTTTTGACAGTTCCTCCTCTATATCTATTAGACATTGGTTCAGTATTCCTTCAATGCCTTCAGACTCTAGATTTGAATGCCTTAAACCTGCCAATTCATCAATTAGTTTACTAACAGATTCGTTACATTGTTCTTTGAACTTAGTGTATGCTTTCTTTTGATTATAAATCTCTTCGTGCAAATGTTTATGATACTCAAGAGCAACTTGGTGTGGTATCCAAATTCTTTCTTTGACATTTTCCATTATTTTGAGCATCGCTTCTCTTGAATCTTTTGGAAATCTATATAGATTAATAAGCATGTTGGCATCAAAAACAAACGTACACTCAGTCCATAATTCTTCAAACTCTCTCTCTGTCGGTGAGTAATATCCGGAAAATTCCTGTCGCATATATTAACCTCTTTCTGTACTAGATATCAAGAGGTGCATTTCGACAAAAAAAGTATAAATCCTTCTTTCAAAGAAAAAAGGGAGAACTCTTATCTCCTTTCCCCACAAACTGCACCCTTGACGATCCACGTCTAAGGACAATAGTCCCACAGCACAGCCGAGTCCAAGCGCGATAACGGGCACTAGGCACACCGGAGAGGGGTTAACCTCTCTATGTGCCTAGTGTATTGCTGTTTCACCGTCATTCGATTGCCAACATACCGTCAATTTACCGTCACTTTTCGGAGGGCCAAAGCATTCCACAATCCTTGAGTGTGTTGGCTATGCTTAGTAGCCCCTTGCTGATCCGTCTATCTACCGTTCTTTCACCCATGCCGCGCCCCTGAAAGAGTGCAACTGTATGTTTGCGGCGGGTCGATTTAATGTACTGGTGTGTAATGATATCCCGAGCCTCTTTATCCAAGATGGCATCAATGGCCGCATTCACCACGTCAACTTGATTTTCATAAGCAGTGTACGTGGCATGTTGATCTGGAGTCAATACTGTCACTTTACCAAAACTTCCATCGATGCAAGCCACTGGTGATAATCCACCGTCAGTAGCTCAACAACCCGATTGATTCATAAGTCGTTTGTTCTCAACATACAAGACGGTGCATTCATGCTGCCAATAAGCGACATCACGATTCAGTGATTCTACCTTCTCTTGTTGTATGTCCATATGAGAAGCAGACTCCCTATCTTGGTTGTACAATGCCTCTCTGTTGCTATCAGCCAAAGCTTTATACTTGTCCAGCTGGTGAAGCAGAGTACAGAACAATTCATAATCGGATTCATCGAATCGTTCCTTCGCCAGTGTATCCAATTTAGCTTGTACATCCTTTAATATCGGTGCTGTCATTTCCCCACCGCCTCAGACTGATGCAACTCCTTAGAATGGGTAGTGCGGCGGAAAGTGTGACAAATGTAATCTCCCATGGCGTTGTATTCCAGCGGATACCCACGAGGGTCAGGATTGCGAGCAGATGCAGCCAATCCCCCAGATTGGAAATGGCCTGTGCCAACATCAATGTTACAAAAGATCGGTTATTCTTCAGCGGTCGATGTCCTTCAAACGTTAATTGACTCAACCTCCTGCCAGAGACGGAGAAGAAGCGGCATCTGCAGGATGATTTTTCCCCAAGATGAATGATCAAATTTTAAATGCTAAAAATGCAAATCTTGTGACATATCGCATGTTTTTCGTAGAAATAGAAGTTTACAATTAAACCATGGCGACAACCTGAATCGTCGAACATAACAACCAACTTATATAAGTTGAAATAAACTTTTACATGAACAGCATAACGATGGGGATAACAGTGATTGGAAGGTTGTTCTGTCCTCGTAGTGGTAGGTTGTCTTTATCATTTCAACTTATAAAACTAATCTGAAAAGGCGGGATCAGCATGCTGGAATTAGAAGAAATCGGAACCGAACGTTCACTTCATCTGTACCGCACCTTGGCCCAGACATTCAAGAGCGTGAATGAACACGCTGTATCCGGAAGCAAAGTGCATGGCTTCAACCCCACCGCATACGGGGTGCTCGAAGTGTTATATATGAAAGGAGCACAGCCGATTCAACAGGTTGGCGCACAACTTCTGCTGCAAAGTGGGAATGTGACCTATGTGATTGATAAGCTGGAGCAAAAAGGATTGTTGCACCGCAAACATTGTCCGCAAGACAGACGGATCATCTTTGTGGAACTGACTGAAGAAGGGAAGCGTACGATGGATGACATCTATCCAGGCTATGCGTTAAAGATCGATCGGGCTGTAAGTGGACTGAGTGAGGAAGACAAGGAATTGCTGTCCGAACTCTTGGGAAGGCTTGCACATTCTGCAGACCGTTTATCAGCGAACAGCTAGACCATTCTTTGCACGCGTGCCATCAACAAAAATAACCGGATTTGCCTGACATCGGCGAATCCGGTTTTTCATATATTTTTCGTATATATATCTTCTTTTTATTTTGAGCCTTGTGGCTGCGGTGGAGCATCTGCATCTTCGGGTACGATTAAACGTTTGCGTAGAGCAAGCGTCGTTACCCATGAAACCAGTGCAATGACAAACATGATGACAAACAGGGAATGTAAGCTTCCTTCCAGCACGCTCCGCAGTAGCGCCCACTTGTCATCCGTTAGCGCTGCATCCGTGTGTGGTGCGAGCAGTTCGTTCAGATCACTCTCCGATATTCCTGCCTCCGCCAGATTCTGTTCACTCGATAACGTGGAGATCCGATAATTCAACCATGTCCCAAAAGCCGCTGCACCAATCGTCTGTCCCAATGTACGCATGAACGTGTGTAGTGCGGTAGAGGAACCACGTTCCTTATATCCTACGGATGACTGCGAAATAATGGTAAAGATCGTAAACGCAAATCCGAAGCCGAGACCATAAATAAAGGTCAAAATAAATAGCACAGCCTGCGGGGATGTCCCACCCACCAGAAAGAGTCCACCCGAACCGATCGCAATGCCGGTTAAACCAATCAATGCGGTCAACCGTGATCCAATTTTCATCAACAGGCGGCCTGCGAGCACACTACCAATGAGCCAACCGACTGACATCGGCGCGAGTAGCAATCCGGATTCCGTCGCATTTCCCCCCCGAACCCCCTGCACCCAGAGCGGCAAATAACTGGTCAGGCCGATCATCAGGGTACTGGTCAGCAGTCCGGCAATATTCGCCACACGGATGTCCCGAATTCGGAACAAATGTAGTGGAACCATAGGGGCCTGAGCTCTTTTTTCCACCACAAAAAATAAAATAATAAATAGAGCGGCAACCACACTCAGTCCAACAATCAACGGGGAACTCCATGCATAATACTGCCCACCTGCCGACAGGACAAATAACAATGCGGTAATGCCCACCGTGAAGGTCAGCGCACCGACATAGTCAATTTTGGCTGTACGTGGAGAGATATCTTCCTTCAGATAACGAAATACAAACCACATCGCGAGCAGACCAAATGGCACATTAAAACCAAAGATCCACTGCCAGCCAAGATTGTCTACAAAATAACCGCCAAGCAGCGGTCCCGCCAGAGAGGAAATGCCCCAAACGGAGCTGATCCAGCCCTGGATTTTGCCACGTTCTTCAATGGAGTAGATGTCCCCAATAATCGTAAATGTAACAGGAACCACCGCACCCGCACCAATCCCCTGAATAGCACGAAAAATAATCAATTGTTCCATGTTCTGCGACAGACAGCACAGGAGTGAACCCAGTAAAAATAAGGCACAGCCAATTAGAAATACAGGCTTTCGTCCATACAAGTCACTGATTTTACCGAAAATGGGCGTACTCACCGCCATCGTCAGCAGGTATGCGGTGAAAATCCAGCTCAGCAGCTGTACACTCCCCAACTCACTGACAATGGTCGGTCCTGCCGGACCAATGACGGTGCCTTCAATCGCTGACAGAAATGTCGCGAGTAACAGCCCCGTCAAGATGAAACTGCGCTTCAAACCTCCAGTTGCATTCACAAAAACCCTTCTCTCTTTTACTTACCTTTTTTACGAAGGAACTCATCATACAACATCGAATACATCACCATATCCTTGTATCCGGTAGATGTATGTTGTACCTGACGCAGCAGCCCTTCTCGCGTGAAGCCGCAGTTTGTTAGGAACTCGCCGGAAGGCAGATTACGCGGATCAACCAGCGCTTCAATTCGATTAAGCCCCATGGTCTCATACCCGAAGGGCAGCAATGCAGAGAAAGCCTCCGTCATATAACCGTGGCGCCAATAATCACGTCCCAGCTCATAACCGATCTCACCCCGGAATGCGCCTTCAAGCTGCCATGTGTTAAATCCACAGCTGCCGATGAGCTTACCTGTTTCTTTGAGTTCGATCCCCCAGCGGATCGCATCCTCTTCTCCTGCCATTTGGTTAAGAAGTCCAATCATGTCCGCCGCTTCGCTTGTCCCAATCATGGGTGCAAGATTCATGTAACGGGTCACCTCACGATCTGACCAGCATGCGAACATCTGGGCCGCATCCCGGCGACGCATTTTACGCAGACGAAGCCGCGCAGTCTCCATTTCGGGAATTCTTCCTTTGCATTTATACATATAAAGACACTCCGATCCGATCTATCTCCGCAGATCATAAGATTCACTAGTCATCTAATCATAACCTGAGCCGAATGGCAACTGTTCAGTCATGGACACACGTCAAAAAACCGGGCCAATGTCGCTCCCGGTCTTGTTGTCCGTATCGTTCCATTCAAGTTGGGATGAATCGCATCATCGTGCTTGTCCGATTGAATTTTAGGCTTTGGACGTTTTCTTGTCCTTCGCCAGCAATTCATCGCTAACTCGACCAAGTACGGTGGTGATTTCCTTGAATTCTTCAATACCAGTCCCGGTTAGGCTCCATTGGTCCCCGTGGGCGGTCAAGAAGTTTTCCTGCGTCAGGTGTTCAAGCTCCTGCTTGATCTCCCGCTCTCCAACGCGATATCCCCGTTCTTCCAATAGGGGCAGCGCCTCGCTAACGTTCAAATCCTGATTTTGGGCGAAATATAGTAGATGAATCCGTACAAATAGATTCTGTACCTCTGCATGCATAAGCCAAGCTCCTTCCCGGGTTGTAGCCCTCCGTGGTTGCTAAGTAATTACCCCATGCAAGAAGCAGAGAAACAGGAGGATTCTTCAGGTATTCCCTTCCCTTTCCGAAATCCTCCGCTTGACTAACCGCATCCTCTGCACTATCTTGAAAATAAGTACCATTTTGCTCGGGAGGGTGATTTACCATGTTTCAAGCTGTTTCCTATGAAGGAACA
This sequence comes from Paenibacillus amylolyticus, assembly GCF_050990605.1. GTDB lineage: Bacteria > Bacillota > Bacilli > Paenibacillales > Paenibacillaceae > Paenibacillus > Paenibacillus amylolyticus_H. The sequence goes on along the minus strand of NZ_CP158832.1, from coordinate 573,486 downwards.
CGAAGTGAGCAGCACACCGCCGTCCTGGGACAGTTAAGTGCTCTGATCCGCGATGAACCTAGTGCGATTGCCAATCTGGCGAACGCTGCTGCGCTGCTCAATGTATTTATGACCGACACCAATTGGGTCGGCTTCTATCTGTATGATGGAAAAGAACTGGTCCTCGGGCCATTCCAAGGACTGCCTGCCTGTATCCGAATTCCACTGGGACGTGGTGTATGCGGCACATCTGCTGCGGAAAAACGTACCCTTGTCGTTGACGATGTTCATGCCTTCCCAGGCCACATTGCCTGTGATGCAGCATCGAACAGTGAGATTGTCGTACCTATTATAAAAAATGGCGAACTGTACGGGGTGCTGGATATCGACAGCCCGATCAAAAACCGTTTTGACGACGAAGACCGCGTCTTCCTGGAAAAAGCCGTAAGCCTGCTCACAGAGCAGTTGGAAGCAAGCATACCCCTTTAGGAAATGATGAATACGGTGATCGGAGTCTCATCACACACGATGATGAAGAACCCGTAATAACAAAGAGCGCAGTCCTCTTAGAGGTCTGCGCTCTTTGTTATCCATTATGATTCACACCCATGTTCTTGCTCGCCCATGTTACTTTATGCATCTAGGATAAATCATGTTCCGCTTTAATCATCATCCCATCCCGCAGGAATTCAGCCAGCCTCGGGTGATAACCATCGTACATCTGACGGAAATTTTTGTGCTCAACATACAGATTGGCCAAATCACGATAGATCTCAGCAGTGGGTGTATAATAACCTTTGATCCATTCAAGATGCCTGTCAATAATCCGTTGCACTTTCGCACTACCGGGTTCCAATCCATCCTCAATGGCCTGTTGCAAGTCGAGATGGACCTGATCAATTTTCGCCTGGGAATCCAGATAATCTTCCTTTGACTTCAACTCCTGATTTTCAGGCAATATGGATGAATTGGAAGATTGGATGTCGGACCTCTGGACACCCTCTGTCCGCACACGATTCATATCATTATTGACTACAGGGTTAGAACCCGATTCATTCAGCAACTGGTGATGCCCCTTATTTACAAAACCAATATACAGCTCATGTTCATCAAGCTCATGTTCACCTTGCAAATAAGAGATCGTTTTGTCCAGTGTCTGGATCAATCCATGCAGACGGAGTGCCTTCTCCAGAATCTCAATGCGATGCTGCTGCATGATGCGAATGACATCCTGTGGATTGTCCCGGAGCATCGGTGCAATCTCATTCTCCTTCATGCCTACTTCCTTACAGAAAAGGATTTGCTGGAGTCTCAGCAATTCCTGCTTTTCATAATAGAGGTCCTCATCTAAACCCCCAAAGGCCGGATTCAGAAGACCCGTCTCTGCATACTGGCTCAGTTCGTTCAGACTTACGCCTGACATTCCCGATACGTCAACCATGGAATACGCCATTTGAATACACCTCCTGCCTGTCCTGCAACTACAGAGTTCAGGCTTAATTCATACTGCATTTTATTTGAATAATGAGAGAATATAAGACTTTCGGCAATGCTGTACCGCTTCATTCCGCTCGTGCTCTGGATGGGTACATCATGCTTCGGTGATATGAGCGGCGTTTGGTCAGTTATGTTGCGGTATGTTAAGTATGTTATACCCGTCTCATCAGATGTGAACCCGCAGTCAGTGAAGAATCCGTATGTATTTTTAAAAACTTTTTCATTGATCTTCATCTTAAAAAAACCTGTGCCATTATTCTGGCACAGGCGCTTCTGGTTATGTTTGTATTAGCATACAGTATATTGAGCAAAAGAATGGAAGCGAATCACCCTTTGTTAAACATGACAAACTTCAATTCCGTCATTTCTTCTACCGCATATTTTACTCCTTCACGTCCAATCCCACTTTGTTTCACCCCACCATAAGGCATGTGATCAACTCGGAACGTGGGAATATCATTAATCATCACTCCACCTGCTTCGATCTGATCGACAGCATGGAGGGCGGTATGAATATCGTTTGTAAATACGCCTGCCTGAAGTCCGTATATCGAATCATTAACATGTTCAATACCCTCTTCAACGGAATCCACCGTATTGATAACTACGATGGGTGCAAACACTTCCTGACAGGATACTTTGGCATCACGTGGAACGTTAACCAGCACCGTTGGTCGCAGAACGCCTCCTTCAGCTTGACCGCCTGCGACCACTTCAGCCCCGGCCTGTTTAGCTTCTTCAATCCAGCCGAGTGTACGCTGTACATCCTTGGAGCTAATCAGCGCAGAGACCACCGTATCCGGGCTCAGCGGGTCTCCAACCACCACTTGTTTAGCGGCTTCAGCGAAACGCCGGATGAATTCTTCCGAGATATCACGATGTACGTAAATTCGCTGTAGTGAGATACATACCTGTCCCTGATACGTGAAAGCACCCGTTACACAACGAGGAACCACTTTGTCCAGATCTGCGTCCTTATCCACGATCACCGCTGCATTCGACCCAAGCTCCAATGTCACACGTTTTAGTCCTGCTTTGCTACGAATGCTCGTGCCTACCGCTGGACTGCCTGTAAACGTAATGTGGGCAACACGAGGGTGTTCAACAAGCACATCCCCAATGGTTTTGCCGTCACCACTCACCACGTTCAGTGCACCATCCGGCAATCCGGCTTCCTGAAGCAGATTAGCGATGTAATAGGAGGACAGGGGTGTCTGCTCCGCAGGTTTGAGAACAATCGTATTGCCTGCTGCCAACGCTGGGCCTACCTTGTGGGCTACCAGGTTCATTGGAAAATTAAACGGCGTTATCGCTCCTATGACGCCTAGAGGTTGTCGCATCGTATAGCCGATTCGCCCTTCTCCACCTTTGGCTGCATCCATCGGAACCGTCTCTCCGGTCAGCCGCTTGGCTTCTTCGGCGGCAAAACGATACGTTTCCACCGTACGGTCAACCTCGGCCAGTGCTGCGGTAATCGGCTTCGCCGCTTCAAGCGCAATGATTCGCGCTGCTTCTTGCTTGCGTTCTTCAAGCATGGAGGACAACTTGTACAGGATATCTGCACGCTGATGTGCAGGCATCTGGCGCATTGCCTTCCCAGCCTGAACCGCAGCTGCAACAGCAGCCTCCGCTTCCTCGGCTGAAGCCGACGAGACTTCTGCCAGCGTTTCTCCGGAGTATGGTGCTTGAAGGGTTTTATAATCTACGGATTCGGTCGGATTGCCACCGATAAACAAATGTTGTTTTTTCATATGCTGCATCCTCCATCCAATCATGACTATAATAATATGACGATATACTACCTTATCTATTTATACACTATTTCCGTGCCGTCCACCCATTACGGTATTCGGCAATCATGGCTTGTAACGTGCCTGATAAGACATTGTTGCGACCTTGAGCCGCAGCGATACAAAGGATTCTAGCGCCTACTTCACCGTCAGGACGGGGCATTCAGCATGTTTTAACACCCCATGGCTGACACTGCCTATGATCATCTCTGCGAGCACGCCTTTCCCGCCTGTCCCCATCACGATCATTTCACAATCTCGTTCACGTGCCACACGGCAGATCTCATGAACGGGATCACCGGCAATTAGCAGTGTTTCATATGCCACATCGCGTCCAGACAACTGTCTGGTCACCGGTTCGATAATATGTTGCCCTTCTTCGGCAATCCGAGCCTCCAGATCAATACCCAAGGCAGGTTCATTCATAGAAATGGCAGGATTAACATGCACGATCAACAAACTTGCGGGTTGTTTCATATCCTCAGCAAGAGTCAGTGTTTGCTCCAAAGCCTGATGCGCATGATCCGAACCATCAACAGCAACCAATATACGTTTCAGCATTGCAATTCCTCCTCTGAATTAATGCGATGTAATGGCGGAATCAATATCCCGCAGGTGACGACGGCGTACCAGCAGTACCACGACACCAATCAGAACCATGAGTGCGCCAAAATAAAACGGCGTTTCCGGCAGGAACCATTCAGATAATTTACCTGCAAGCCATGGTGCAAGTGCACCACCCATGAAACGAACGAAGCTGTATGCAGCAGAAGCAACCGAACGCTCCACGGGTGCAGCTTCCATAACCGCTGTTGTAATCAATGTGTTGTTAATCCCAAGGAAAATCCCTGCCACAATGACTGCCACAATAACGGTAGTTGGTGAACCCATCACTGTACCAATGGCCATAACAACCAGATCCATCGCGAACAATGTAAGCATGACACTCATGGACGGAACCGATCCGAATCGGCGTTGTAATCTTGGTGCGACGAATACAGACGTAATCGCCAGCATCAGTCCCCAGCCAAAGAATACGTAACCCAACCCGTGCTCATCCAGATTCATGACATATGGTGAATAAGCCATCAAGGTAAAGAAACCAAAGTTATACAGGAAGGCGGTAATCGCCAATGTTTTCAGTGAAGGATAGCTTAATGCTTTGAACGGATCGGACAACGAACTGCGTGTTTTCGGTTTGGCCATCTTGGGCAGCATAAATGTAATACTGATAAACGCAATGGCCATCAGCACAGCCACGCCATAGAACGGGCCACGCCAAGAGATGGAACCCAGTTCACCACCAAGTAGCGGACCAACCGCAATCCCGAGACCAAGTGCTGCTTCGTACAAAATAATGGCCTTGGCTGTCCCTGATGTGGACAGTCCCACAATGGCAGATAACGCGGTTGCGATGAACAAGGCATTCCCCAGTCCCCAACCGCCACGGTAACCAACCAGTGCACCTACGGTGTCTGAGGTACCGCCGAGGAATGAGAAGATAATAATCAACAATATGCCGCTAAGCAGCGTCCATTTCACACCGATGCGGCTGGATACGACACCCGTAATCAGCATCGCTACCCCGGTTACAGCGTTATAGCTGGTAAATAGCAGTGACACCTGGCTTTTGGAAGCATGCAGCTGATCTGCAATTGCCGGCAGGATCGGGTCAACCAGACCGAGACCCATAAAGGATATGATACATGCAAAGGCGACCGCCCATACCGCTCTCGGTTGAGACAGCAAGCCCCCACGGGATGACGGCAATTCGTCCGGTAATGATGGCTCTCTTTTCATACGTAATTCCTCCTGTGAATGATTTATGTGGTGAAAATTTTCATTTGAAAATGACCGTGAAAACAATGAAAACATTTTATACATTTTCATAATTAGAGGTGACAAAACGGCACAAATGACACCGAAACATCCGGTGTTTGTACAGGATCGCCACAGGTACTATGGTGTCACACCATGTAGCTATGATGTGTATACAGTTTTGTTTATTAAACCCTAGATGCTAATATGGTTACCCGTCTTCCTCACTCTGCGGATCATGTGCCTGTAACTTCTGAATACCGCTCCGAACACGTTCACGCAGCTCTTCCAGTTCAGCCTGAACGGCATGTATGCTCTGAAGTTTCTGCTCGATCAGTTGCAACTGACCATCCAGCGTTGTTTCCATCGTGGTCAGCTTCTCAATCCGTTCTCTCACTTCGGTTGTCTGCTGGTAGTCAAAACGTTGTTCGTTCAAGGCATCTGCTGTTGCCACATAGGTATGTAACTCCTGAAGGGAGAATCCAAGTACCTCTTTGGCGCGAACCACCTTCTTCAGATAATCGATATCCTCCCGAGTGTACAACCGCGTCCCGCCATCTGTCCGCTGAGGTGAAGGCATGACCCCAATCTCTTCATAATACCGAATGGTTCGCTTGGTCAAACCACATTCCTTGGCTACGTCGTCGATTTTATATAAACTCATTTCCCCTACCTCTTCCATATGTCTATAACGTTATATAAATAATTATATATATAATTAACGTTAACGTCAACGTCAGATTTTTAACATGGATTCTTAGCGAGTCAAACATCGCCTTCCATTCTCTAATTTGAACACAAAAAGACCCGCTTTACACACGAGTCTTTCTCTCTACACGATTCATTCATTTTACCTTAGACGTTCTGCTCATCCTGTTGCTGTTGCTGTTGCGCCCGCTGCATTTGCTTCAACCGGCCTTCAACTCTGGTAAACAATCTGAACGTATAGAACCCTGTTGCCACCAGACTCAGCACCAAAGCTCGTACATCTGTCAGCCAAAAACCGATAATGCCGAATATCGTAATAATCACACCAAATTGCATCATCAGGTTGGCGCTATAACTTTGCGCTTCGTCCCACAACTCGGGATTACTCATTGCGCGCGGGGTCCGATACCCATATATCCCGTTAATCATTTTCGGTGGTTTTTTGAACACCATCAACCCCAGAATGAAATAACACACTCCGATAATGATCCCTACTACTGCTCCTGCCAAAACGTTCTCCCCTTCACTGTTGTCTTCGATAGACCTGCTTACACTGACACTACGATGACAGAATGACCTAAAAAATATAAAAACGGCTCTACGTATATACGAAGAGCCGCCTGGATCGTTTCGTAAAATTAGATATCCTTCACACGAAGTACACGCATGGCGTTCAAGACAGCAAGCACCGTGACACCCACATCGGAAAATACTGCTTCCCACATGGTAGCTATGCCAAACACACCGAGTAGCAGGAAGATCGCTTTAACCCCCAAAGCAAACGCGATATTTTGCCATACAATCATTCGTGTACGCTTCGCAATGCGGATTGCACTCGCTAGTTTCGACGGTTCATCGGTCATGATCACCACATCTGCCGCTTCAATCGCAGCATCCGAGCCGAGTCCACCCATCGCTACGCCCACGTCGGCGCGTGCCAGCACAGGTGTATCGTTAATGCCATCACCGACAAACACCATTTTCTCCTTCGGAGATTTGGCAGCTTCCAGTTGCTCCAGTCGTTCGACTTTATCCTGTGGCAACAATTCAGCGTAGACCTCATCCACACCCAGCTCGCGTCCTACCGCTTCACCCACGGCTTTGGCATCTCCTGTCAGCATGACCGTTTTGCGGATACCGAGCTTCTTCAGCGCCTGGATGGCAGCAGCTGCATCGTCCTTCACTTCATCGGCAATGATCAGATGACCAACATACGCGCCAGCTTCAGCAACGTGGACGATCGTTCCAGCCGTCTCTGGTGTGATGTAGGATATACCTGCCTGCTTCATTAATTTGGCGTTACCTGCCAGCACTTCCCGACCGTCCACGCTCACCTTGATCCCGTGTCCGGCAACTTCATCATAACCTTCCACACCTTGCGTGGGAATGGCTTTGGCCCAAGCTGCGCGAATGGATTCGGCAATCGGATGATTGGAATTGGCTTCAGCAATAGCTGCGAGCTTCATCAGTTCTTCTTCCGTGCGTCCCACTTCGGGACGAATGGCTGTTACTTTGAATACACCTTTGGTTAGTGTACCCGTTTTATCAAAAACAACGACTTTCACATCGTTCAATGCTTCAAGATAATTACTGCCTTTGACAAGAATCCCGTTACGTGAAGCTGCTCCGATACCACCAAAGAATCCAAGCGGAATAGAGACCACCAGCGCACAAGGGCATGAGATAACCAGGAAGACCAATGCTCGATAGATCCAATCGGCAAATGTTGCACCACTAAGTATCAACGGCGGAACAAATGCTATCACGGCTGCAAGGATCACAACAACCGGTGTGTAATAACGGGCAAATTTACTAATAAAATGTTCTGTTTTCGCTTTCCGGCTGCTCGCGTTCTGCACCAGGTCCAAAATCTTGGATACCGTTGATTCACCAAACGTTTTGGTAACTTCAATTGTCAGCAAGCCGTTCTTGTTCACAAATCCACTCAGTACATCACTTCCGGGCTCCAGCTCACGAGGTACCGATTCACCTGTCAGAGCAGAAGTGTCCACCATGGAACGCCCAGTTCTAACGATACCATCCAGCGGCACTCGCTCTCCTGCTTTCACGACAATACGATCACCAATCCGTACGTCTTCTGGAGATACACGCCGGGTCTCGTCACCCGAACCCGTCAGGATATTGGCGTAATCCGGCCGAATGTCCATGAGCGCTTGAATAGACTTGCGTGACCGATTAACCGCCATGCCTTGAAATAGCTCCCCGAGCTGATAGAAGAGCATGACCGCTACCCCTTCCGGATACTCTCCAATCGCAAAGGCACCCAAGGTAGCAACGGACATCAGGAAGTATTCATCGAATACCTGACCGCGGATGATGTTTTTGGACGCCTGGAGCACGATGTCTCCCCCGGCAATCAGATAAGCGAGCACATAGAGAGCAAATTGCGCCCAGCCATCCAGCGGCGACCAGATCGCAGCTGCGAGCAACACAGAACCGGCAGCAAGACGAGCAAGCAATACTTTCGTCTGTCCTGCACCATGTTCATGGGAGTGGCCTGCATGGGCATCATCATGGGAATGGCTGTGATCATGTCCAGCATGACTTCCGTGCTCATGCACATGACCATGTACGTGGCCCTCTGAGTCTCCGTCGTGATCATGAGTTTGCGAGTGTTTGCCATGTGAATGTGAGTGTCCATGATCATGTCCAGTATGTTCATGACTGTGGTTATGCGCACCAGTCGCACTCCCTGTATGGGTGTGCACATGACCGTTCACCTGTTTTCCTTTTTCCGAAATGCGAATATGCGGCTCCAGCCGAAGCACTTTGCGCTTTGCTTCATTCACTACCTGTTCATCCATGTCGGAAGTGGTGTGTAGCGATAATGTTTTGGTAACAAAATTGACAGAGCATTCGTTAATGCCCTTAATTTTTTTGACGCCATTTTCGATTTTTAATGCGCAGTTCGCACAATCCAGTCCATCAAGCAGCAGTTCTCTTTTCACCTGTTCCTGTCCGGTTCCCATGTGAATTCTCCCCTTTGCAGTACAAAAACAATGTTATCATCCAATTACTTTCAATATATGAGCACTCATTCATATGTTTGGTTACCCCTATTATATGCACGCCTAAACATGAGTGTCAACAATCGCTGTTGATTTTTCATACAGATTATGCTAATAGTAATCATTTCGCTTTAGGCGGGTTTTGGATATAATAGAGCTATAGTTGTTAACATAGGCGGTGATAGGAAATGGAACAACCGGTTAAAGCACCAAGCGAATGTGATGCAGCCTGCTCAGGTACTGAAGCGGATGTGCAGACGATTCGCACTTCACTCATAGATCGGGATACCTCTTCCGAGATGGCAGATTGGTTCAAGGCATTCAGCGACCCAACACGTCTACGTATTATTGATGCGCTGTTACAGAAGGAATTATGTGTTCATGACCTGACGGTTCTGCTCGACATGGGACAGTCGGCCATTTCACACCAGCTGCGTTCACTCCGCAACATGCGGATCGTCAAGCGGCGCAAGGAAGGCAAGACCGTGTACTACTCTCTGGATGATACTCATATTGAGCAGATTTTCCTGCAAACGCTCCAGCATATTAAACACAGCTAGGCAGCAGCCAAGCTTGTTCATGCAGAAGAACCCCCGTCTCTCGGCTGTATGCCGATGGACGGGGGTTCTTCTTGGTAAGGATACCGTTTTACAAAGTGACTAAATCTTCTGATTACCGATCCATTGGAGCTTGCCACTTCGGTTACAAAAGATTGTTCTTGTTTGGATCGTACAGGCCGGATCTGTCCTTGAACCAGTTGAAGATATGCGATACACATACTTTCAGCACCGCGTATCCTGGAACAGCGAGCAGAATACCCACGACCCCAAACAGATTACCCGAAGTCAGAATGACAAAGATAATCGTAATCGGATGAATCTTCAGCGTTTTGCCCATGATCTGTGGAGAGATGAATTTACCTTCAATTAACTGCACGATTGTCCATACGGCAACCATCTTCAGCAGCATCACTGGCGAAGTGACCAGAGCCACGATCAACGCAGGTGTAATCGCAATTGCAGGTCCCAGATATGGAACAACACTCGTGAACGACGCAATAATGGCGAGAATCAGTGCATAGTCCAGACCAATAATCATATAACCGATGTAGAGCAGGATACCGATGCAGAAGCTGACGATAATCTGTCCACGAATGAATGAACTGATCTGGTGATTGATGTCTTCCAGCACATGCATTGCACCCGTACGGCTCTTGATTGGCAGGAAAGACAGAATTTTCGCTGGCAGCTTCTTACCGTCTTTCAACAGATAGAACAGAATGAACGGAACCGTTACGATAGACAGCACGGTCTCCGTGAAAGCGCCGAGGAATCCGCCCAATTTGGTCCAGGTCGAGTTCAGAATTTCAGTAGCCTTTTGGGAGATTGTTCCCCACCAGTCCTGCGAATTCAGATTCACCGTCTCCTGAAACTGACTAAACAGTTGGCTTCCCGTGAGTTCCTCGAACTGGTGTTTTACCGTTTCGCTGTATGTTGGGAAATTTTCGATCAGCCCCATAATCTGGTTCCGTACAACCGGAATGACTGCCAGCACTACGACGGTCAGAATGCCTCCAATCGCAAGATACAGGATCAGAATGGACCAGCCGCGCTTGAGTTTCCATCTTTCCATCACATCCACAATTGGATTCAGCAGATAGTAAAGTATGCCTGACAGAATAATCGGTAGCACAATGGTTTTGATGAGTACTGCGAGCGGATGAAGAACAAAGGATACTTTGGTCAGAACCATGACGTTCAGTCCCACCAACAGCAGAATTAGCAGAAATAGCACAAACTTGTTGTTAAGAAAAAATCGCTTGAACCGCTCCGGCCAAACGCGGGGTTGCTCAGGTTGCTCCATAGGCGTGTCGTCCTCTCTTATGACCCTTAATCAAAACTTAACTATAAAGCTAGATAAATGCCCATACACACGAATAAAAAATACCTTGTACAAGCCAACATATGTATAACACTCTGGATTTATACGTATGGTGCTGATTAACCGTTTCAAATTAAACCGATAAAGTCATTTTACCCCAAAATGAGTCTTCTGCCCCACACGAATCCTTTGCAAATTCTCCCTATTAAAAAATAGGCTCGCCTCACTGGGAGACGAACCGTAAATTTGCATTTATACCTTACATTCAATCCATATTTTATGCTTAAAATTCAAGATTAGGCTTTTCCCGCCAATTGTGCGATTAACTCATAGGAATGCAGGCGTGCCTTATGGTCATAGATCATTGACGTAATAATCAGCTCATCTGCCTGCGTCTGCCGAATGAAGGATTCCAGCTGTCCACGTACGGTTTCCGGGGAACCATTAACGGCAGCCTTCAGCGTCTGCTCCACACCAGCCTTCTCACGGTCCGTCCATTTGCCTTCCATCTCTGCTGGAGGCTGTACCAATCCCGTTGTGCCGCGAATAATATTCAGGAACTGCTGTTGCATCGTTGTGCCCAGCCATGCTGCTTCCTCGTCTGTATCCGCAACAACAGCGTTAACCCCAACAATCACATGTGGTTCCTTCAAACTGTCAGATGGTTGGAAATTGTTTCGATACGTCTCCAGTGCAATCCGTGTGTAATCAGGCGAGAAGTGGCTGGCAAAAGCAAACGGCAATCCCAGCTGACCTGCCAGACGTGCACTGAAATCACTGGACCCCAGCAGATAGATTGGAATATTCAATCCTTCTCCGGGAACTGCGCGAACAGGTGCATGATAAGATGTCGCTGAAGCATCAAAGTATGCTCTAAGCTCTGCCAACAGTTCCGGGAAATCTTCCCCGCTGTTCAGATCTTTGCGCAGTGCCAGCGATGTACGACGGTCACTTCCGGGTGCACGACCCAGTCCCAGATCGATTCTGCCAGGATACAGGGACTCCAGAGTACCGAACTGTTCAGCGATAACAAGCGGTGCATGGTTAGGGAGCATGATGCCTCCTGAACCCAGACGAATCGTGTTGGTGCCACCAGCCAGATACCCAATAACGACCGAAGTTGCGGAAGAAGCAATACCCGGCATGTTGTGATGTTCAGCTACCCAGTAACGGTGATATCCCCAACGCTCAGCATGCTGTGCCAGATCCAGACTATTGCGCAAAGCATCAGCTGGTGTTGCACCTACAACGACGGGAGCCAAATCCAGGATGGAAAGCTTAACGTCATTGATGTGTTCTTTATGGGATGAAGCCGTATTTTCTGTAGTCATTATCGTTTAATCTCCTCGATGATTATATTTTTGTATATCCAGATATATAGATTAATTAAATCGAAATTGGATATGGTGTTGTTGATAAACTAGCCGTTTGCATCCGGACGGAATCCCTGCCTGCATGTGCATCCTAGCTTCCGTTCCGGCATCCGGCTTATAACTCGTTCTGCACGTACTCGGCAAACTGACGGATCGTCTCTTCGTTGCGCCGATAATACGTCCATTGTCCTCTGCGCTCGGAGAGCAGCAACCCTGCCTTGAGCATCGTCAGCAGATAACTGGATATAACCGACTGAGCCAGTCCAGCCTTCAGTTGAATCGTGCCAACACAGATACCGTTCTTGCCACCATCCGGATGCTGAGATAGTTCCAGCGGTGGAAAGTGTTGCTCCGGGTTTTTGAGCCACAACAAGATTTGCCTACGTGTCTCGTTTGATAGTGCTTTGAATATAAGTATAGGTTCCATGGGTACGATTATACCCCCTTTCAACCATTTTGCAAACACATGAACAAACAAACCGACTCATGATCGAGTCGGTCTGGAATCATATGGAATTCGGATCTGAAATCAACATCCATATTAGAATTTGGTTGTAACCGTTTGTTTAACCTGATCCAACATGGCTTGATATGCGGGTGCATCCAGATATCCAATACTGCCGAAGAGCAGATGATCTACTGCTTCAATGCCTACAAAATCGAAGATACCTACGTCTGAAGTTAATTTCAATCCAGCAGTCATGCCAATCTGATCATAAATTTCACTTGGTGTACCATGTGTGTTGATGATGAGTCCTTTTTTGCCTGTCAGCAATTTCTCAATTCCCGCTTCACCCGCTGCATATGCAAAACCATAGGCGAATACACGGTCAACATATCCTTTCATAATGGCAGGAAGACCTGTCCACCAGATCGGATAGATGAATGTAATAGCTTCTGCATTCGTAACAAACTCTTGCTCTGTCGCGATATCCTGTGGCGTCTGTCCTGCACGCATGGAAGCTGTATCGGCCTCTGTCAGTACGGGTTGGAATCCAAGCTTATACAAATCACGAACAACCACTTCGTGGCCTTGAGCTTCGAGAGCTTCTACAGCAGTATTGAGGATTGCGTTATTCAAGCTGTCTGTGTGCGGGTGAGCATATACGATAAGATGTTTCATAGTGTTAATCCCTCCAGGTTTGGTTTGAGTTAGCTTGCGAAAATGGGGTTGCATTGATACGCTACATACATAGATATCTATGTATGTGGTTAAAAAAATATTTAGTCTCCTCTGCCTTCACCCATTCCAATCTGGAAGGGTTGCAGACAGAAGAGTTCATTCATTATAACTTTCGGACAATAATGGACAGCAAGCTCTCCAATTGCTCCGCCTGTTCATCCGACAGGTCACTATAGATGATGTCATTAATCTGCTCTGACACCTGATGGAAGATCGGTTCGAGTCGCTTTCCCTGTTCGGTTAGGCGAATCATCGTCACCCGGCTATCTTCGGCACTCTTGCTACGTTCAACATATCCAAGCTTTTCCAGCTTGTTGACCAGTACCGTTACCGTGGGTTGCGTTCGTTGAATACGTTCAGCCAACATCTTGATCGACAGCGTCTCTTCCCGGTACAAAAACATCAATACATCCCCGTGAGAAGGTACAATGCCTGTCACTTCATGCTGTTCCAATTCGTGAACAATCCGCTTGTTAACATGGTCTCTGATTCTTGCAATCAGTGCAATTGCGTTGTATTTTGGCATGACCTCATTATACATAGATATCTATGTATTTTCAAGTACCTTTTTTATACACAGCAAAACAGCCCTTTCCATCCTTGTACCTGTGGAAAATATCGGGCTGTTTCGATCCTGCTTAGTTTTACTGATCCTGGGTTTTATAATGTAGATCTTAGATTATCATTTTTGGATTCATGTTGAATTCTTGCTGAATTCAGTTAATCCATTGCGTGATTTTCTCAACGGATTGTCGGGACTTCTCACGCTGGGGCTCCTCTACCCGATAACCGAAGGCTGCCATCATAGAGACGCCCCATGCGCCATTTTCCAGCAAGCCCTCTTCTTCCATAATACGGTGGACGTCCTCACGGCTGAAACCTTCGATTGGACAAGAATCAATCTCGATCTGAGCTGCCGCCGTCATCATGTTGCCGAGTGCAATATAAGTCTGTTTAGATGCCCAGTCAAATAATGATCGTGGGTTATCCAAAATTTTCTGGTTATTTTGGAACTTTCCATAAGCCTCACTTGTTAACTTAAATACGTCATCCGGCATTCCTTTGGTTTCCTTCAGCATGTACTCTGCATAGGGAGAATTATAACTGGCATCTGACCGGGCCAAAATAACAACAAAATGACTTGCTGTAGCCAATTGCTTTTGAGCACCAGAAGAGACTTCGGACAGACGCTTACGCAAGTTCGGATTTTGTACAATCAGAAACTTCCACGGTTCAAGTCCAATGGAACTTGGAGATAATCTGCCTGTTTCCAATATAAATTGGAAATCCTCATCCGAGATTTTGCGGGTATCATCAAAGATCTTCGTTGCATGCCGGAAATGATAAGCCTTTATGATGTCTTCTTTAGTCTTTGACTTTGCTGTGACTTCCATGAAGCTCCACGTCCTTTTTATATATTTTTATGTTGAATCGTCAGTATCCAGTTTTTGATTTGCTTAAGTATTAGTTTAGAATCTATATCCGAAAATGAAAAGTACGCACATTATTGTTTCTCAGTTTCTAAAAGTAAGTATTGTATCCTAACAAGGAAAATAGCCGCTGCAGGACATAAATCTTCTCCTAGACGGCATATTCTCACACATGAAGTTTATAATTGCTCCACCCATTCATTTTAGGAAATGACGGTATATCCTTCTTGTCGCAGCAATGCTGAGGTGACAGCTTCTCCACAAGCTCCTGAATTTTCTCATCCTGGCTTGCTGTTCCATTGTAACGGCAGGCTACCCCCGCCAGACATGAACTCAACAATATTTCATCCTTATCTCCTTATGCTCATTCCATCGTATGAAATAAATTGTAACATATAAGATCAAGCCCTATAACTCGCCTCTGGTGATCATCTTGATCCGTCCATCTTCCCTGTATTCAACCTGAAAAACATCCTTGCTCGACTCCAGTTCAAATGTGACCATGCCTGGATGATCAGGATTACGGTGAAGTTTGTATGCTTGAAGATCCATTTTAAATATTTGTTTAATGATCGGTTCCACTTTTCCTCTAAGAAGAGATTCATCTATATTATATAATTTCTGATAATAAGCCTCTATTTCCTCCCAGTCTGCAAAGTCTTGCTCATAGTGATTAGCATCCCCAACCGTGTAACCCAAGCCCTCTTTTCCTTCGGTCATCTGCACAAAATAGTTATTCTCAAAACTAAGAGATACCGTGTCTTTCCCAAGTTCATCATCCTTGGTTCGATGCACACTTACCAGATCAAGTGTGGTTTTTCCCGACAATGCTTCAACCGCTTTCTTGGCATCCGCCAGAGCAGTCACAGATACCTGATCAACACTTAACTCGCCTGAGATGGATACGGCTTGGTCCTGCTGCCATACAATCTCCCCATAACCAGTCTCATTCTCTAACGCTAATGTAGTATACGATATCGGCTCCAATTCGCCTTGCTTCATACTCACATAACGTTGAACGGATAAAGGTTTAAGTGTTGGAGTACTGCCTATACTTTGCAAAAGCGATGGAACCTGGCGCAGATAGCGGTGCTCCAACTCACTGGGCTGCATCTCACCTCTCATCTCCACTTCTCGCAGATTGCCTGTTGCCGCATCAAGCCATATCTGCGCGTACTCCTTCTCACTTTTTTTTCCAGCCTCTACATATATTCTGCCGGACACAGGCAAGTCTTCCACTTTTGTAATCCTCAGCTGTTTACCCAGATCGTCTCGCATCGTCGTGGCAACATTTCTTTTCATTTTGTCGGTTAACAGATCCGTGCTCAGATTATCGGATAACTGTAACGCTGTTGTCGGATAGACCTGCTCAATCACCGGCTTAACCAGCTGTCCATCATCCCAGATCCCTAGGAACAATCCCGCAGCAATAACCAACGCACCCATGCCTGCAACAAGAGGCCCTCTTCTAGTGCGACGTTTATGTGAAGCGTTGCCTACTTGTGATCTAAACGGCCTGGATGATCTGGAACTGTCCTCTGACCTATCTCCCTTGCTTCGTTCTTCCGACTTCTTCATCCACTCCACCAGTTGAAGCACATTCCGCTTGTGATCATCTGTAAAAAGAGACGATGCAAACGGTCCCTTCCGGATCTCCTTTTCCCATTGCTCATCCTTGTGTGTCATTGGCTTCGCTCCTCCCATTGTTTCCGTACCTTATCTTTCCCTCGGGAAAGTCTGGATTTCACTGTGCCTGAGCTAATTTTTAACATCTCTGCAATCTCACTTGTCGTGAGCTCATACTTTAGGTTGAGCAAAAGAATCTCCCGGAATTTCCTCGGCAACGCTAGAACAATATCCCAAATTTCATGGACATGCTCCTTACGTATCACTTCCATCTCGGCCGAAGGATGTGAAGTTTTCTCTTGGATCATTACTCGTTGTCCTGAATGCTCCCGCTCTGTCTCCATAGAAAGTGTCTCTCCCCACAGACTGCTACGAAAGAATCTGGATTTTCGATATGTAAACGTGGTGTTTCTAGTAATCGTCAACAGCCATGTTTTCAGTGAGCACTCACCGCGATATTGGGCGATCCCCGAGTATACTCGAATAAATACCTCCTGTGACAATTCATCTGCCTGTTCGGCACTTTTGGTCAGAAAATAAGCGTAATTCCACACATCATTTCCGTAGTCATCCATCATGCTGCTAAGTGTGTAATTGTCTATGGTCTGAGCCTGTGCCAGAAATTGATAGTCCAACTGTTGTTCACCTCACTTAATATGACTAAATCCACTGTGGTTTGGTTCCCTGTTTTGGACATTATTTCTTGTTATTGTAGCAAAATAAAAAAACAGCGTGTTCAACCTCGCTGAACACGCTGTTCGCTTTAAGCATTTTCCTCATTAGACATCTCGTCTAACAAGGCACTTTCTATATCATACTTTGATGGCTTTAATCATTAGAAACATGGGTCTTCGATTCTCGTCTCGCATGCCAGGAACCTGTTCAATCATTTCTGGTGATGGCTTGGATTCAGCTACCTTTTGAATGGCAAACCCGGCCTTAATGAGTTCATTCATATGTGTTGCCAGTGTACGATGATATTTAACCACATCCTGATTCAGAAAGTTTGCCACACGCTTCCCTTCATCGTGGTAATCATCCACGGGCCAGTGCAAGATCTCACCTTCAGGTCCGTAATGCCAATCCTGCGCAGCGCGAGCGGTGAAGATGGGATGTTCGGAGGATAGTACAAATGTGCCCCCTTCAACAAGACAATCGTTGATCTTAGCGTACAGCGTGTCTAAACGTTCAATATAATGCAAGGCAAGTGAACTGATCACAACATCAAATTGTCCAGCTGCAAATTCAATATCTTCAATCGCCAGCTTCTCGTACTGGATCTGTGGGTCATCCGTCATTTCACGAGCGCGCTGGAGCATATTTTCAGACAGATCTACTCCGATTACTGAACTGGCTTGTTGCTCGCGCGCATACCGACAGTGCCAACCAAAACCACATCCCAAATCCAGCACACGTTTGTCTTTCAAATCAGGCAAAAGGGTCTGCAGTTCATGCCATTCCCCAGCTGCCTCCAGTCCTTGAATAGAACGGGCCATCTTACTATAGCTATCAAAAAACTCAACTTCATCGTATTTATTTTGTTTCATGAAGCGATTCCTCCAGCCTAATAAATATCCACCCTACTTTACCACATAAACGATATTTAAACGCAAAAGTTGCCAAGAGAATTCAAGCCGTGTTATCATACAGAACGAACGTTCAGTATTATTTAATGCAGAATGAACATTCAGTTTACTAACGGAGGTCAATATGAATACGAAATGGACGCATCCACTGGAAGGACAATCTGTAGGTAAAGCTTTTATAAGTTACCTTATGCCTTCCGTATTGGGGATGCTGGTAGTTGCTTTTAATTTTATTATCGACGGCATTATGGTTGGGCACAAACTCGGCTCTACCCCGATGGCCGGAATCGGCATTGCTTCTCCTGTCTACACGCTTTTTGTTGCCATGTCGCTGTGGATTGGTATGGGCGGGGCAACCTTGTACTCCAACGCGATGGGTAGAAAAGATATCACATCAGCCAAACAAATTTTCACCAAATCCGTTATGCTCATTACACTTGTTACGATAGCCATTGGATATACTGCATATACGTTCAAAGAAAAGCTGGTATACTCCCTAGGTGCTAACGCTGAGACCTTCCCGTTTGCTTCAGACTACATGAATATCATGTTGTTGTTTGGGTTCGTCTTCACCATTGAGAATGCACTCTCTATTTTTGTACGAAACGATGGGAATCCCAACACATCCATGTACGCTCAGATTACCTTTGCTGTAGCCAATATCATTATTAACTATGTAACATTGTATGTACTCGAGTGGGGGGTCCACGGTGTAGCCATCGGTACAATCGTATCGGCATCTCTTGCACTGCTTGTCCTGTTCACTCACTTTTTCAAAAAAACAAATAATCTCACGTTCACCCGGTTCAAATGGAATAACAAACTGCTGGCCTCCCTGCTGCTCATTGGCTTCCCCAGCTTTCTGGCTGAACTTGGCATGTCAGTCTTCTCTGTCTCCCATAACATCTCGATGGACCGCATAGCGGGTACAGATGGCGTAGCATCCTTTACCGTGTTGAACTATATCCATGGTGTTGTACTATTAGCGTTCCTGGGCCTGGCGTCTGCTGCCCAACCTCTGGTTAGCTATTATCACGGTGCGAAAAGGTTTCAACGGGTACAACAAACGTTACGTTTAGCCACCAAAACAGCTCTGGCATGCGGTCTACTTTTATTACTAATTGTTCAAATCGGTGCACCTTATTTCGTTCAAATCTTTGGAAACTTCAGTAGCAGCGTAACAGATAATGCCGTATACGGACTACGCATATTTACATTTGCCTATGTGTTCATGGGTGTTAACTTTGTCATGAGTACCTATTTCCAATCTGTAGGTAATGCCAAAATGGCCATCTGGATTACCGCTGCGCGTGAGATGATCATTATGATTGCGTTGATTGCAATCCTGCCTTCCTTCTTTGGTGTCACGGGTGTGTGGCTTGCCGTACCGCTGTCCGAAATGCTGGTTCTCGCAACCATAGCGGTGTACTATAGCAAACGATCCCTTACGGATCGAATAAACGCGTTACAGGCTGAATAACATTAACAGATGTTATAGCGGTATCAGATAACAGATAAATGATACGAAGGTAGCATCCAGGTAGACCTCATAAATAATCTAACAGACAAAAAAACAAGCCCTGCACGATCAATATAGATCGTCAGGGCTTGTATTTATCCTACATTAGAGTAATTAGATGCGTATATCAAATCGACCATTGCTATCTGTTGTTGCATTCGCAATTTCCTTAGGGGTAACTACGCCCTTTCCATTGGATGGAGGTTGGGCAGGTGGTGCCTCCTTAGCAACGGTTGTACTGGCACCTTGGGAGCTTTGCTGTGCAATCTGTGACTCAATCTGCTTGATCTGCTGTTCAAGCTGTTTAGTCTTTGTCTCCTTGGTTTGCTCATCGCCCTTGCTAGATTGCACTTTCTCCAGTTGAGCTTCAAGTTTCGTCTTTTGTTTCTCCAAGCTACTTGAATTGTCCGAACTCGAAGATGTGGATATGTATGATGTTGTGGAGCTGGCTGCAGAAGATATATTCATTATGGTTCTCCTCCTCTTTACATGGCTTCACTATACCCTACCCCACTGAATCGTACGTTAAATTCAACTGAAAGGTTGCTGAACGAAGCCAATACTGGATTTCAAACAGGTGAAAATATATGTAGCAGTATTAATCCATCGTCAGTCTAATCATACAAGTGAAGATCTTGGTGCACTCTGATCTGTAAGTTAGTTGTTTCCCGGTGTAAAATGGTAACACAAAAAGACACACTCGATATCATCAAGTGTGTCTTCCTTATTGCTTGGCGGCGTCCTACTCTCCCAGGACCCTGCGGTCCAAGTACCATCGGCGCTAGAGGGCTTAACGGTCGTGTTCGGGATGGGTACGTGTGGAACCCCTCCGCCATCGCCACCAAACGCATAGCTTAGCTTACATTTCAGAGATCGTTCTCTGAAAACTAGATTCGAAACGAAAGTGTGCGAATTAAACTTGCAATTGGATAAGCCCTCGACCGATTAGTACTGGTCAGCTCCATGCATTGCTGCACTTCCACCCCCAGCCTATCTACCTCGTCGTCTTCAAGGGGTCTTACATACTGGGAAATCTCATCTTGAGGGGGGCTTCACGCTTAGATGCTTTCAGCGTTTATCCCGTCCGTACATAGCTACCCAGCGGTGCTCCTGGCGGAACAACTGGTACACCAGCGGTACGTCCATCCCGGTCCTCTCGTACTAAGGACAGCTCCTCTCAAATTTCCTACGCCCACGACAGATAGGGACCGAACTGTCTCACGACGTTCTGAACCCAGCTCGCGTACCGCTTTAATGGGCGAACAGCCCAACCCTTGGGACCTACTTCAGCCCCAGGATGCGATGAGCCGACATCGAGGTGCCAAACCTCCCCGTCGATGTGGACTCTTGGGGGAGATAAGCCTGTTATCCCCAGGGTAGCTTTTATCCGTTGAGCGATGGCCCTTCCATGCGGTACCACCGGATCACTAAGCCCGACTTTCGTCCCTGCTCGACTTGTAGGTCTCGCAGTCAAGCTCCCTTATGCCTTTGCACTCTTCGAATGATTTCCAACCATTCTGAGGGAACCTTTGGGCGCCTCCGTTACTCTTTAGGAGGCGACCGCCCCAGTCAAACTGCCCACCTGACACTGTCCCCGCACCGGATTACGGTACCAGGTTAGAACCTAGATACGATCAGGGTGGTATCCCAACGTTGCCTCCACGCAAGCTGGCGCTCACGCTTCAAAGGCTCCCACCTATCCTGTACAGATCGTACCCAAATTCAATATCAAGCTGCAGTAAAGCTCCATGGGGTCTTTCCGTCTTGTCGCGGGTAACCTGCATCTTCACAGGTATTAAAATTTCACCGGATCTCTCGTTGAGACAGCGCCCAAGTCGTTACGCCATTCGTGCGGGTCAGAATTTACCTGACAAGGAATTTCGCTACCTTAGGACCGTTATAGTTACGGCCGCCGTTTACTGGGGCTTCGGTTCACAGCTTCGGGATTGCTCCCTAACCACTCCCCTTAACCTTCCAGCACCGGGCAGGCGTCAGCCCGTATACTTCGCCTTACGGCTTCGCACAGACCTGTGTTTTTGCTAAACAGTCGCTTGGGCCTTTTCACTGCGGCCCCCTCGTGCTATTCACACTACCGGGGCACCCCTTCTCCCGAAGTTACGGGGTCATTTTGCCGAGTTCCTTAACGAGAGTTCTTCCGCGCGCCTTAGAATACTCTTCTCGCCTACCTGTGTCGGTTTGCGGTACGGGCACCTTCACCTGGCTAGAGGCTTTTCTTGGCAGTGTGAGATCATGACCTTCGCTACTATAATTTTCGCTCCCCATCACAGCTCAGCCTTACGATGTGCGGATTTGCCTACACATCAGCCTCACTGCTTAGACGGACATCCATCAGTCCGCGTCACTACCCTACTGCGTCCCCCCATTGCTCATAACGGCTTACGGTGGTACAGGAATTTCGACCTGTTGTCCTTCGACTACGCCTTTCGGCCTCGCCTTAGGTC
The DNA here is from genome assembly GCF_050990605.1 of Paenibacillus amylolyticus. Taxonomy (GTDB): domain Bacteria; phylum Bacillota; class Bacilli; order Paenibacillales; family Paenibacillaceae; genus Paenibacillus; species Paenibacillus amylolyticus_H. The sequence continues at coordinate 551,605 of NZ_CP158832.1, read as the reverse complement.
CCGACTTACCCTGAGCGGACGAGCCTTCCTCAGGAACCCTTAGGCTTTCGGCGGATCAGATTCTCACTGATCTTTTCGTTACTCATACCGGCATTCTCACTTGTATAATGTCCAGCGCTCCTTACGGTACACCTTCAACCCTTATACAACGCTCCCCTACCCCTGATGCAAAGCATCAAGCCATAGCTTCGGTGGTGTGTTTAGCCCCGTTACATTTTCGGCGCAGAGTCACTCGACCAGTGAGCTATTACGCACTCTTTCAATGGTGGCTGCTTCTAAGCCAACATCCTGGTTGTCTGTGCAACTCCACATCCTTTCCCACTTAACACACACTTGGGGACCTTAGCTGATGGTCTGGGCTGTTTCCCTTTTGACAATGGATCTTAGCACTCACTGTCTGACTCCCGGAAGTAAGTCTATGGCATTCGGAGTTTGACTGAGCTTGGTAACCCTTGCGGGCCCCGCACCCAATCAGTGCTCTACCTCCACGACTCTGTTTTCCGAGGCTAGCCCTAAAGCTATTTCGGGGAGAACCAGCTATCTCCGAGTTCGATTGGAATTTCTCCGCTACCCCCACCTCATCCCCGCATTTTTCAACATGCGTGGGTTCGGGCCTCCAGTGCGTGTTACCGCACCTTCACCCTGGACAGGGGTAGATCACCCGGTTTCGGGTCTACGTCCACGTACTCATTCGCCCTATTCAGACTCGCTTTCGCTGCGGCTCCGGCTCTTCACCTTAACCTTGCACGGGAACGTAACTCGCCGGTTCATTCTACAAAAGGCACGCCATCACCCCTAAAACGGGCTCTGACTTTTTGTAAGCACACGGTTTCAGGTTCTATTTCACTCCCCTTCCGGGGTGCTTTTCACCTTTCCCTCACGGTACTGCTTCACTATCGGTCGCTAGGAAGTATTTAGCCTTGGCAGATGGTCCTGCCGGATTCATACGGGGTTTCACGTGCCCCGCACTACTCGGGATCCGTCTCGGAGGGAACAGACTTTCAACTACAGGGCTTTTACCTTCTTTGGCGGGCCTTTCCAGACCTCTTCGCTTAACCGGTTCCTTTGTAACTCCATGTGAGACGTCCCACAACCCCAGAGAGCAAGCTCTCTGGTTTGGGCTTCTCCGCGTTCGCTCGCCGCTACTGACGGAATCACTATTGTTTTCTCTTCCTCAGGGTACTTAGATGTTTCAGTTCCCCTGGTATGCCTCACACTAACCTATGTATTCAGTTAGGTGTAACTGGAAATTACCCCAGCTGGGTTTCCCCATTCGGACACCCCCGGATCAAAGCTTGCTTACAGCTCCCCGAGGCAGTTTCGTTGTTCGCCACGTCCTTCATCGGCTCCTAGCGCCTAGGCATCCTCCGTGTGCTCTTAGTAGCTTAACCATATTGCTCCGGTTTTGACTGCTCGCTTCCCTTGTTTTGCTTGCGCAAAGCCAAAAGTTGCTCCCATTCAATACCATCGCAAAAGCAATTTAACTACCGTTTTTATTGAAACTTGTTTGCACAAGTTCAGCTAAAAAGGAATGTTCTAATTCGCGTTTGTTTCGTTTCGATATCTAGTTTTCAAAGAACAAGCTCCATGCAAAAGCAAGCTTTTGAGAGTTTGAGCTCTCAAAACTGAGCAACGAGTGAGTGTTTTGCAGCTAAGCTGCATATTTGAATGTTTCCACTCGGGAAACGATTCTCCATAGAAAGGAGGTGATCCAGCCGCACCTTCCGATACGGCTACCTTGTTACGACTTCACCCCAATCATCTATCCCACCTTCGGCGGCTGGCTCCTTGCGGTTACCCCACCGACTTCGGGTGTTATAAACTCTCGTGGTGTGACGGGCGGTGTGTACAAGACCCGGGAACGTATTCACCGCGGCATGCTGATCCGCGATTACTAGCAATTCCGACTTCATGCAGGCGAGTTGCAGCCTGCAATCCGAACTGAGACCGGCTTTGTTGGGATTGGCTCCATCTCGCGATTTCGCAGCCCGTTGTACCGGCCATTGTAGTACGTGTGTAGCCCAGGTCATAAGGGGCATGATGATTTGACGTCATCCCCACCTTCCTCCGGTTTGTCACCGGCAGTCTATCTAGAGTGCCCACCCGAAGTGCTGGCAACTAAATATAAGGGTTGCGCTCGTTGCGGGACTTAACCCAACATCTCACGACACGAGCTGACGACAACCATGCACCACCTGTCTCCTCTGTCCCGAAGGAAAGATACATCTCTGTATCGGTCAGAGGGATGTCAAGACCTGGTAAGGTTCTTCGCGTTGCTTCGAATTAAACCACATACTCCACTGCTTGTGCGGGTCCCCGTCAATTCCTTTGAGTTTCAGTCTTGCGACCGTACTCCCCAGGCGGAGTGCTTAATGTGTTAACTTCGGCACCAAGGGTATCGAAACCCCTAACACCTAGCACTCATCGTTTACGGCGTGGACTACCAGGGTATCTAATCCTGTTTGCTCCCCACGCTTTCGCGCCTCAGCGTCAGTTACAGCCCAGAGAGTCGCCTTCGCCACTGGTGTTCCTCCACATATCTACGCATTTCACCGCTACACGTGGAATTCCACTCTCCTCTTCTGCACTCAAGTCACCCAGTTTCCAGTGCGATCCGGGGTTGAGCCCCGGGATTAAACACCAGACTTAAATGACCGCCTGCGCGCGCTTTACGCCCAATAATTCCGGACAACGCTTGCCCCCTACGTATTACCGCGGCTGCTGGCACGTAGTTAGCCGGGGCTTTCTTCTCAGGTACCGTCACCTTGAGAGCAGTTACTCTCCCAAGCGTTCTTCCCTGGCAACAGAGCTTTACGATCCGAAAACCTTCATCACTCACGCGGCATTGCTCCGTCAGGCTTTCGCCCATTGCGGAAGATTCCCTACTGCTGCCTCCCGTAGGAGTCTGGGCCGTGTCTCAGTCCCAGTGTGGCCGATCACCCTCTCAGGTCGGCTACGCATCGTCGCCTTGGTGAGCCGTTACCCCACCAACTAGCTAATGCGCCGCAGGCCCATCCCCAAGTGACAGATTGCTCCGTCTTTCCAGTTTCCTTCAGGCGAAGAAAACAACTATTCGGTATTAGCTACCGTTTCCGGTAGTTGTCCCAAACTTGAGGGCAGGTTGCCTACGTGTTACTCACCCGTCCGCCGCTAAGTATCAAGAAAGCAAGCTTCCTATCAACTCCGCTCGACTTGCATGTATTAGGCATGCCGCCAGCGTTCGTCCTGAGCCAGGATCAAACTCTCCAATAAAGTATTGAAAAGAGCGATAAGCTCATTTTGAATCTGACGAGATTAATATCTCATTTGTGCTCCAGCCGATTCAAGCCAAGGCTTGTTTCGAACTTTCGCGTTCATTCTGCAAGCAGAATGTTTACTCACTCGTTGTTCAGTTTTCAAAGATCAAACTTGTTTCGTTACCGAATGTCGTTCTCTTCAGCAACTCTTATATAATATCATGTCCGAACCAACTTTGCAAGCTCTTTTTTTAAGTTTCTTTTTTAAGCTTATTTTATTCGCTTGCCGCACCGTGTTTCTCGTGTTTTTTGGGCCGGAAATAGAATATACCATGCAGCACACGTACTTGTAAAGAGTTAATTTCTAAAAATATTAATTCTGCAATTTAACCATATAAGGACAATGAATCTACAATGAAATCACAGGTGCATTTGTATTATCATGTAACTGATCCTCTCGATTTAATCGGTCTTTCTTCTATATATAAGAAGATAACCCTCTCAACTCTCATATACGAGATGAGAAGGTTACCTTCTATAGTATATCTATATTTACTTGCGCTCTACTTTATATCCTTTATCCTCAAGCAGTTTCACGATGCCGTGATCGCCCAAGTAGTGTGCTGCGCCAACAACAATGAAATATTCCTCGCCTTTGCCGTTTTTCAAGTAACCATCGATTTTGTCCGCCATACCAATGTTACGATCAACCAGCATTGCTTTGTTATATTCCTCGTTAGTGGAGAAGCTGTTTGTCAGTTCAAGCAGTTGCTCGTCATTACCCGTTTTCCACATCTCAGCCATTTCTTTCACACTGTTATCCAACACATCGAAGTTTTCAATTGTCGCTTTCAGTGTTTCCTCTTGTGTTTCTTTGGAAAAGTCGTTAAACATGCCAAGTTGAGATTGATAACTCTCCAACTCAATAACTGGAAGTTTGCGCTCGATCGCTTTCTGGATGAAATACAGATCCACTCCTGCTGACGCTTCGTATCCTGCGGTTGTGGACTTCAAACTTGCAAGTGTACTCTCTACTACCCAAGGCTTAAATGCATCCAAAGCGTTAGACTCCAGACCATTTTTCTTCAATACATCACCCAGCTTAGTATACGTTTCACTGGAGATGTGATCTTTCAGTGTTGTACCATCCTGATACGAACCCAGACTCAGAACCAGCTTTTGCTGCTCTTCATCAGCGGCTTTGCTAATATCAATCTCTACCCCCAGATAGTCGGCTTCCGCAAAGGCTTCTTCAAACTCCGGACGCAAGGGATAGAAGCTCTCATCTGCAATATGCATGGACCCTACCAGATAGACCGTGTTGCCATTGCTTTCAACTTCCCACATGAATCCACGTCCACCGGTTTGCGCAGTTTCAGTTGCTCCCCCTTTGGATACCAACAGCACGGTGCGCGTTGCAGCCTCCCAGCGAACTTCATAACCTGCAGCATCACCAACGATGCGGATTGGTGCATACGTTACACCGTTAATCCGTGTAAGCTTGCTTTTGAGTGTAATCGTTTTGCCATCTACTACAGCCGTGATCGTATCATCTGTCGCAGTTGTTAGTTTCGCATCCATAGCATCCAGCGTAGTCCGAAGCGGAACCAATGTTGTGCCTTTATCCAGGATTGGCGCTCCTGTAGCATATTTCACAGCTTGGTCATTAACCTTGACAGATGTTTCTTGTGGAGAAGCCATAGCCGGTACTGCAGATGCGAGCAAACCTACCGAGATTGTAAGAGATAAGAGCATGCGTTTCCAATTCTTCATATTATGTAATCTCCTTTATTGAATATAGTTGCCACTCTAATTTTTAATAGAATGGACATCCTTAGATACTACGGTTAAAGATAGGAATTGGTGCCACTCCGAGAACGGAGCAGCACTTTATTATCCTACCTAGTCTATATCTATCCCTTCTTCAAACACTCATCCTAGATCTTATATGCCTTCATGGCTTTAAACAATTCCTTAAAGGTTGGACGTTTACCGTACATCAACACACCTGTGCGATAGATTTTGGCTGCAAGCCATCCGAAGATGATAATGGATACGATGAGAATCGCTAAGGACGTTAGAATCTCCCAAGTTGGCGCAACTCCTGCGCCGATTCGTACCAGAATCGCGGTCGGCGACGTGAATGGAATGAAGCTTGCGATTTTCAACAACAAAATGTTCGGCGTAGAAATACTGAAGATCGCAATATAGAAGGACACAAGCGACAACATCGTAATCGGCAGGACAGCCTGACCCAGTTCTTCCGTACGACTTACCATTGAGCCAATGGCAGCGAACAAGACGGCATACAGGAAGTAACCCAGAATGTAGAATATGAGTCCGTACACAATAACCGCAATATTCACATCACTCAGACTCATATTGAAATCACCTAACACTGCACGGTTATGCGGCAGCAAGATATTTCCGGCAACCACTGCTCCGAAGATCCCGATTTGCAGCATGCCCACCATGAAAATACCGATGATTTTACCAAACATCTGACTGAGCGGTGATACACTCGTAATCAGAATCTCCATAATACGCGAGCTCTTCTCCGCTGTGATCTCAGAGGCAATCATGTTGCCTGTCATCATCGTAGAGGTGAACAGCAGGATGATCAGCAAGTACACCACAATATAGTTAATCGGGCTCATTGCACCTTCAGACTCAGTACCTGCTCCGCTCTCATCTGTACTCAAACTTTGCTCGGTGAGCTTCACAGGTGTTGTAATCAATTCCTTCTGCTCCGCTGTGAGTACATCCTTCACAACCACATCCAGCTTCACACTCTGCAATGCCGCTTCAATGGATGCAATGATCTGAGGGGATACATCTCCTGCTGAATAGAGAATAGGCTGAGGGAACTCTTGTCCAGCAACGGCTTCAAACTTCAGATAGCCATCGATAAGCCCTGCTTCCGCATCCGCTGCAAGAGCCGCCTCATCTTTGTCTCCACTGGCAATGAATCGATAGGCCTGATCTCCTTGAGCCGCAGAGAAGCTCTCCAGTTTCTCGGAAACTTCAGGCTGCCCTGTACTCAAAAGACCAATATTTACAGGATTGCTGCTTGAAGCTCCACCAATGGAGCCCCCATTAAATAAGGTAATGAAATACGGGACATTGAGTCCGATTGAAATTAAAAGTGCTAGTACAATGGTCGTCACCATGAATGATTTCGTTTTAACTTTGTTTTTGAATGTAAAACCCGTAATCGTTCCCATTTTATTCATTCGACTCACCTACCTCACGAATAAAGATTTGGTTAAGCGTTGGTTCCTTCAGTTCAAAGTGTTCCACTGTCGTCTGAGTCATGGCTGTTCTCAGAATCTCTTGTGCCGCTTCCACCTGACTAATATGTATCAGGTAACCACGCTCATTCCGCTCGACTTTCGTCACACCAGACAACTGCTCGAGTCCTTCCACGTTACCAATCGTACCCAGGAATACCTGTTCACGCGGATACCGGCTCTTGATCTCCTTGATCTCTCCTTGTACCACCGTGTTGGAACGATGCAGAATAGTGATTTGACGACACAACTCTTCAACGTGCTCCATACGGTGTGTTGAGAACAGAATGGCCGTGCCTTCGTCACGTAATTCCTTGACGGTGGACTTGAGTAATTCCACGTTCACAGGATCCAGTCCACTGAACGCTTCATCCAGAATAAGAATCTGAGGTCTATGCACTACCGCTGCGATAAAGCCCATTTTCTGCTGATTACCTTTGGATAACTCCTCGATCTTCTTATCGTAATACTCAGGTACCTCAAACCGATTCAGCCAGTACTTAAGGCTCTGATCTGCGTCCTTACCATTCATGCCACGAAGTCGTGCCAGGTAATTAATCTGTTCGCTGACTTTCACCTTCGGGTACAATCCGCGTTCTTCCGGAAGATAACCCATAATCTGTTGCAGCTCCGTATTGTAGGGCTTGCCGTTGTACAGGATATTGCCTCCGTCAGGGTGAATCAGTCCGAGCACCATGCGCATTGTTGTTGTTTTACCTGCACCATTGGCTCCGAGCAATCCGTAAATCTCCCCCTCTTTTACATTGAGCGTGACTCCATTAACGGCTGTTTTGTCTGCATATTGCTTGACGACTTGCTTCAATTCCAATCGGTTCATCATTATCGTCTCCCTTCGGTTATTTCCACTGTACGGGTGCGTACCCTTCAATCCAGAACGCCAGCACTTCATCTAATTCCAGGTTGCGGATTTTCAATACTCGGTTATTCGAAAGCTCTAGCCTCTCCTGCGCTTCGCTGACCCGGGTTGTAATGACACGAACCAGCCCACCCTCTTCCAAAGCAGATTCCACAAGACCGGGGATACTCTCAGGCCTTAAATCGCCTTCATACCAAACTTCTTTCCACTGATCGAGCACCATATCTTTCTCGGCCATCCCCAGCGACTGACCACGGTGCATCAACACGATGTAATCCGCAAGCCTTTTGACTTCGTCCGCAATATGTGTGGCAATCAGAATCGTGGTGTCACCCCCCGCCATGAAGGTACGGAACTGCTCAACCATCACTTTCCAGGCAAAGGGGTCCAATCCTGATGAAGGCTCATCCAAAAGTAATAGTCTTGGGCGGGATGCAATTGCAGCTGCAATCTCAAATTTTCGCCGCTCTCCCTTGGACATCTTGTTCAGCTTTACATCAACAGGTACTTCCATATCATGAATCAGTTGGTCGAACAACTTCATATCCCAACGGGGGTACCAGTACGCCCGGAAATGGGCTGCTTCCTGTGCTGTTATCCGGTTTTCTTCCGAACCAGCGTTATCTGCCACAAAACCAATCTGTTGTCTCAGTTCGATGGGAAGAGGCCCATCATGCTCCTGACCAAACCATATAATCTGCCCAGCGTCTGGCAGCACCACTTGTTGCAGCATGTTAAGTAGTGTGCTTTTGCCTGAACCGTTGTGACCGAGAATAGCCACTACATACCCTTCCGGGATGGTGAGATCAATCGGGCCAATAACTCTGCGTTTTCGCATTTTGGATACGCCGTTCAACTGAGCTGCTATGGGTTCCACGTATGAATCACTCCCTTACTTCACGTAAATAGCCTTCAGGACTTCCCGGAACAGGCTTTCCATCTCTTCTTCCGTACAGCCTACCGATTTTCCGGACTGCACCGCTGCCTGCATCGCTTCCTGTGCGGCCTTTAATCTATAATTTTCTCTGTCGCCGGCTTCCACCTGGGCCACAAATGTACCTGTCCCCTGCTTCGTACGAAGCAAGCCTTCATTCTCCAGATCCTGATAGACCCGTCTAACCGTAATAACACTGCAATTCAGTGCTCCGGCGAACTCACGAATGGACGGCAAATGTGTTCCCTCCCCCAACTGACCCGTAATTATTAACGATCTTAACTGATTTTCAATTTGGTGATATAAAGGTTCAGCGCTATTTTCATTAATTTGAATGGGTATTTTCACATCTTGCACCTCGCCCTCCGGTACACTCCAGTCTGTTACCTGACCGTGCCGGTTTCCTCCTGTATTCGTACATAAGCTCAATTCTCATTTTAATTTAAATCCCGATGAATCAGCTTCTTCAGTGTCAAGCGACTAAACAGCCATAATCCCGCTACGCCAGCCACCAGAGAAATCCACATGATCGGGGAAAGCAGCCCCCATGATTTACTTCCATCCATTACCATCCGTAAACCATAACTGCCTGACATTCGAATCAGTAAGGATATGCCAATCGCGATGGGTATAAAAAGCGTACTGAGAAGCAAGTATTTTTTGCCACTGTTCAGAAACTCTCCGTAAATATACAATCCTGTTACCAAAAGTCCATAACCTGTACAGGTAAGGCTAAAGGCCAGATACTGATCCCATCGGAATCCTTCGGTATGAAGGTTAACTACATATAACGATCCGTAGAAAAAGATACCATTGTACGTAAACGCCATCAGAGACTGCTGTAGCCTGGACCACATCACCACTTGTTCAGGGATGGGAATTCTACGATAGTAGGCCAGCATCTGCGTATAAGAATCCTCGTGTATGTAACGGAAGGAGCGCCTGCAAAACATAAACCCTTGAAATGGCAACATAATCAAAAAGAAGGAATCCACTACTGGATTAATGAAATCTGTCTGTTGTTGTCCTACTAACATCACACCGCTCATGCTGCCAGTGTATATCATGAATATTGCAGACCATAACCATTGGAGCTTATCCTTACTCGTCTGGCTGCGGGTCAACCACCACGCCTGCTTCCATTCGTTCATATGCATGCCTGCCTTTCACTCATCTTGCTTACTGTGTTTACTGTATATATCAATATACACAGTATATAGACCGAATGCTCATCCCGTCAACCCCTAATTTTCCTGAATCAGGAAGACAGGATGGGATACAGGTCAAATTTACGTTAAAATAAAACACAGCACTGAACTCAGCGAAAGGGAGGTTATTGATATGACTTGGCTGATAGAGCCCGGAATAGTCTTCCTTATCATCATTGGTGTGATCTGGTTGCTCATCCGAAGTGACCGTCAGCGTCACCATCGCGACCAAAGCAGACACCCCTTCCGGCGTAGTAACAGTTATACCGACTCTACCTCAGGGTCCCCGGTCATTATAGGGGATGACTCTCATGAGCGACATCCCAGACATAGCTTTGATCACAGACACCCGGAAACCGAATCTTCTTCAAGCTCTCACCATCACACCAGTGACAGCAGTAGCAGCGACTCTGGAGGAGATAGTGGTGGCGGGGATTAAACATCATTCCCCAATCACAAAAGAAGGGCTGTACCCGTTATTGTGTAAACACAATTCGGGTACAGCCCTTTACCGTTCTCTAGCACCTGTTAGAAGAAGAGGCCTTACGATTAAATGAGGTTATAACCACTAGGCAGACTGCGGTTGGCGCGGATCGCACGAATCTCGGCCAAAGTCAGCCGCTCATTCGTGGAGATCAGAGATTCCACATCATTGCCACGGATCAGATCATCCAAATCTCTCAAGTTAGTGTTGCCGCGGAACACACGGAATCCACCCTGAAAGTTAGGTCGCGTAAACACCACGAGTGTTGCATTGGAACTTGTTGAGAAAAAGCGCAGGCTCTCCACCCCGTCCAAAATATTGTCCAGGTTACGAAGACCTGTGTTGCCACGATAAATGCGGCTTCTCCCCCTGTAGTTCTCTTCTGAATACACGGTAAGACGTGGATACGTTTGACTGACGTTGACTATTTTTTTCATTTTATTTCCCCCTCTCCAACTCATTCTATGAATGAATAAGAGAGGAAGAGTGGACCAATCATCTGCTAGATTCGTCCATTTTCATATTTTCAGAATATGATATTGACACATACACGATTAACCTGAGGTTGTGCCTCTATTTTTATACGCCGAGGATAACTTCCCATACCGGACGTGTATGACCACCAGGATATAAAATATATAGAAGAACATACACAACAACACCTGTTAGCGCTGAACCGAACCAGATCATGGACGTGAACTTGCCCCAGCGGCGATGTGTTCCGAACTTCTTTTTGAACCCCAGCACCAGTGTGGAGATGCCGAATATCGCTGCCACGGTAGCCAGGATAATATGAAAGATCAGAAATATCCGATAAAAGATCTCCAGTTCCGGGTCTCCGCCCCAAGCCGTATTACCCACGAACACCGTTCGCGACATATAGATTACAAAGAAGATTAGAGCTGCAATCGCACCTGCTACCATAGCGGACTGATGAGCCTCACGTTTACCCCGAATAATCAGTACCCATCCAATGCCCACCAGTACTGCACTAATCACAATGAAAGAAGTACTGATCGTTGGTAGCCAAAAATACATATCCATCGTGTGTTCCCCCTCTTGTCAGAACATTACTTCATTATTTGGCAGCCGGATTGAGCGGTCCCCCTGCGCCCCCAGCAGGATACGAATCATCATCATCTTCCTGCTTCTCTTTCCGATACCATTGGAAAAAGACATAAGCCAGCATGGAGGCAAAGATTCCTTCCTGAATAAACTTCATTACAATGCCACCGACCTGCTGATCTTCTTTCGCAGAAGACAGGAAGTTGAAGAACGCAGGCCCACCGAATGAGCGAAGTAACGCTGTAGAATCTCCAGATACACAATAGCGCATGGCTTCAGCCCATACTGCCGGGTTGCTGTACGTCTGATACAATGGCTCGGACGCAAAGATAATCAATCCACACGCAGGCGTAAGCAGCACCATATTCAGAAAAATAAAACCGATCTTGGATAACCCCGACGCTTGTCTACCCTCTGGCAACGGATTCAGCAATGTCCACCACATGAGCATCGAGGTGATGAACAGTGCAATATAATACAACCGGTGAACGGTAAAATTCAGCATGACATAATCATGTACAATCGGTAGGTGATACAGCGAGAAAAGCCCGTTGAAGATCACAGCCGCAACGATTGGATGAGCCAGGAACGATAGCTGGCGTGTTGGCAACCAGCGTACGATTCTGCGCCATACCCAGATCGGCAAACCTTTCATCATCAGCGGCGGAGCTACCAGATAGGAGAACGCCATGCTCACCATGTGGAAGCTAAACATCACGTGACCAAGCAGATTAAAGGGTCCAGCTTGAGCCAGATACAGGACAAACAGCCCTGTAATAAACATGATTTTCTGTGCAGCAGTCGCAGGTACTGCATCCTTTATCTGCTCGCTTAACGGTCCCACAAGCACCAGATAAGCCGCAGCAATAATCAGAAATAATGCCAATATAAGCGGACTCCATAAGTCGTTGAAGCTAAAATATTGCAACCCGAGCATACGGGAAACCTCCCCGTGACCTGATTTGGTTGTTGCCTTCATTCCTTTGTGAAGATTCTTTCGCTAAAAAGGGGAAAAGACGGCGGCAATGCGCCGCCGCCATCTCTTTTACCACCAGACCCAATAGAGTGCCATAATGATGCACGTAAAGGCTACGAAGAAGCCAAAGGCCATGAACAGAATCGGCATCAAATGCCCTTTGTCCTTCATGTGCATCCAATAACCCAATTGAACGAATACCTGAAGAATAGCCATGACGAGCAAAATAACAATCGTAAAGGTTGTGTTGACCCCTCCCGCAGAAGCAGCCGCAAACGCAATCAGCGTGAGAATAATGGAGAAGATAAACACCACGACGTGTTTCTGTGGCCCTTCCGTCCGGTGACGGTGTTTCACAGGCTGTTGATCTGTCTTATCCTGTGCCGACATGTGTTAGCCCACCTTTCCGAGAAGGTACACGACCGTAAAGATGAACACCCAGACCACGTCAATAAAGTGCCAGTACATTGCGGAGACGTATACTTTAGGTGCGGTTACGACCGTCAATCCTTTTTTGAACAGCTGACCGATAATGATTCCGATCCACACAATACCAAAAGCAACGTGGGCTCCGTGGAACCCGACCAGTGTATAGAATGCTGAACTGAATGCACTCGTGGTCATGCCAAACTCTTTATGTTTCACATACTCGTAGAACTCGTAAATTTCCAGTGCGAGAAATCCCATACCCAGTACTACCGTGATGCCAAGCCACAATGCCAGTGCATCCCGCTTGCCCTTATGCATGGCCTGAATGGCAAATACACTCGTCAAGCTACTGACCAAGAGAATGAACGTTGCAGCCGCCACGAGTGGCAAGTGGAACAATTCATTTGCCGTAGGTCCATCATTGGTTTGGCCACGAAGAGCCAGGAAGGTAGCAAAGAGTGTACCGAACAGTACCGTCTCGCCGCCAAGGAACAACCAGAAGGCGATAAGCTTGTTACGGCCTTCCAGCGTTGCTTTCTCCGGTTCATGCGGCAATTTGTCGTTCACCGGTTCGGCATGTGAGGTTGTCATGTTCTAGCCCCCTTCTCATCCTGATCCTCCGGTTCAATATGCCAGCCATGATCATCATAAAGTGAACGAAGTGCCATTGCGCCGAATGTGATTACGAGACCAATTATAACTACAATATAATTGTTAAAAATGACATTCATAAACGCATTTCCGAATTCATCCTTGCTGAACATCAAGCCAAGTCCGGCGATAAAGATACCTACTGACATTACAAACGGCAACGGCGTTGCTGAAGGCATATGAATCGAACCTACAGGTTCTGCCGGTGTCATCTCCGTATGTCCTGCCATCTTTTCCTTCCAATATGCATCAATTCCGCGTACCAGCGGCGTCTGCTTGAAGTTATATTCCGGCGGCGGCGATGGAATAGACCATTCCAGTGTACGGCCGTCTTCCCACGGATCATTCGGTGCGCCAGCTGGTTTTCTCGTTGTGATCACAATGTTCACGAGGAACATGATAACCCCAACACCCATCAGAAATGCACCGACGGAGCTGACCAGATTGAGCAGGTCAAAGTCCTGATTCGGCAAGTATGTAACGATCCGGCGCTGCATCCCCATCAGACCGAGGAAATGCTGTACAAAGAACGTTAATTGGAAACCAATCATAAATGTCCAGAATGTCCATTTACCCAGTGTTTCGCTGAGAATACGTCCGAACATCTTCGGCCACCAGTAATGTAATCCTGAGAACAATCCAAGTACGAGTCCCCCTACAATAACGTAGTGGAAATGGGCTACAACAAAGTACGTATCATGGAACTGGAAGTCTGCCGGAGCAGATGCCAGCATAACGCCTGTAACACCACCCATAACGAAGGTTGGAACGAATCCAACTGCGAACAGGTTTGCCGCTGTAAAGCGGATCTGTCCACCCCACATCGTAAAGAGCCAGTTAAAAATTTTGATCCCGGTAGGTACGGCAATCAACATCGTGGAGATGGAGAAAAGCGCGTTGGCTACATTACCCAAACCTGTTGTAAACATGTGATGCGCCCATACCATGAAGCCCAGGAAGGCAATCAGGATGGTGGCAAATACCATGGAGCTGTATCCGAACAACCGTTTACGCGAGAAGGTCGGAATAACCTCCGAGATAATACCAAATGCCGGCAAAATCAGAATGTATACCTCCGGGTGTCCGAAGATCCAGAAGATGTGCTGCCAGAGTACCGGGTTACCGCCACCTGCTACATCGAAGAAATTCGCTCCCAGTATACGGTCAAACGTCAAAAGTACAAGTCCTACCGTGATGGCAGGAAAAGCAAAAAGGATAATGGCAGATGTAATAAATGTCGTCCATGTAAACATCGGCATCCGCATGTAGGACATGCCTGGAGCACGCATTGTAATAATCGTTGCGAGAAAGTTAATGCCCCCGATGAGCGTTCCCAGACCCGCGATCTGAAGGCCGATGGTGTAGAAATCCACACCATGCGTTCCACTGTACTCACTGCCCGAGAGCGGCGTATATGAGGTCCATCCCGCATCCGGTGCTCCGCCCATAACCCAGCTCAGGTTCAGCAACAATCCACCAAACAGGAATGTCCAGAAACCAAGTGCGTTAAGAAACGGGAAAGCAACGTCCCGTGCCCCGATCTGCAAAGGCACGACAGCATTCATAATGGCAAAAATAAGTGGCATGACACCAAGGAAAATCATCGTTGTTCCATGCATTGTAATCAATTCGTTGAAGACCTGTGCCGATACAAAATCATTCATAGGCTTCATCAGTTGAATCCGAATCAAAATGGCTTCAATGCCGCCGATTCCAAAGAAAAATCCACCCGCAACCAAATAGAGAATGGCGATTTTTTTGTGATCGACGGTGGTAATCCAATCCATCAAGCCCCTGTACCTCTTGACGCTATGCGCATGAGCCAAGGTAGTGTACCCCCTTCTTCGTCCTTGCTGTTCTATTCATAGTCCAATTTGTAGTTGGCCAGATATTCGGCAATTCCGTCGATTTCTTCATCCGTCAACCCAAGATCTTTGGGGTTCGGCATGGTATTGCCCGGCTTCACGGATTGTGGATCATGGAGCCATTCTTTCATGTTATCCAGTACCGGACTACCTTCTTCCTGCCCCTCACGAGAGTTCAGCAAAATGCCTGCGACAGATTCCTTGCCGCCGATTCCTGTCAGGTTAGGTGCAACCGGTCCACCTTGGTCACCAACAGCGTGGCAAGAAAGGCAGTTTGTTTTGAACTTTTCGGCCAATTGAGTGTCTTCAGGAAGGACTGCGGGTGCTTTCATCTGGTTCACCCATCTGTCAAACGATTCCTGACTCACTGCTTTTACCTTAAACTCCATGAAAGCATGCGATCGGCCACATAATTCGGCACATTTACCGCGGTAAACGCCTTCATTCGGTGCAGAGAAACTGAACTTGTTAAGTGTTCCATCCGGGTTTGTGTCCATTTTGCCCGCAAGTGACGGCACCCAGAAGGAGTGAAGCACGTCAGCGGTTTTTAATTCGAATGCAATTTTTGTTCCGGTCGGGATGATGAGATCTTGAGCGGTGGTTACGTCATATTGAGGATAAGTGAATTCCCACCAGTACTGATGCGAGGTGACTTGGACCTTAAGTGCGTTTTTGTCATTGGACAGATCTTCGCCTTGGGCAAAAATCGTTTGGACCGTCGGTACTGCCAGAACAATAACCAGCAATAACGGAATGGCTGTCCATATTACTTCCAGCTTGAAATTACCTTCAACCTGTTCGGGCATCTCAGTCTGCCCGGCTCGTCTACGAAACCGGATCAGAACATAGGCCGCTATGGCAAATACAATGATGAGCACCACGATCATAATCGCGATGGATAACTTCATCAGATCATATTGGCCTTGCGCTACAGGACCCTGAGGTTTCATTACCGACAAGTCTTCCCGCCCGCATGCGGATAGCAGCAAAGAGAACACCGCCAGCAAGGGGAGAATTCGCTTTGCAACCTGCCACTGTTTCATCATTGATCTACCCCACTTTTTTACGTTTTCGTAGATTACCGTTGTCGTTCGGTAGAAAGGCAACAAAAGGTACGTTTCAGCACGATACGCATAATCCTCTTCATCATACAGAACGCTTACAAAAATAACGCTTCCAGTACTCCCGTGATTTCCTGCACAGGGCATGTCTGCGCATTCTTCCAATTCATTCTATATGCTTCAATCACTTATTAAATATAAGTTGAGGGTATGATTTTGTCAATCTTTGGACACATGTTCACAAATTGTTCACTTTATGTAAAAAACCGCTCTACAACTTGATTTGCAAACGATTTCAGTTAAAAATATTACACTCTACATTTGAAAATTTTTGCCAAATTTCGGTGATAAAACTCGATTTATTGGTGATTTTTCTCACATTGAAAACATGCGCTATTATGCAAAAGAAAGATCCACTTTTATGGAAACCCCCTTCCATATCGATTCAGAAAACATACCTATCGCTCCATACCGCTACATTCAAGCTCAAAACAGCATGGAGCATTTCGGAGAAAGTTCAACTCAAATCCTCTTCTTCACTGACTTCATCTCACGTGCCATCGGTCAGAATCAAGGGGCCATTCCCAGTAATCGCAACCGTATGCTCATACTGGACCCCCCAGCTGCCATCTACCGTCCTTACCGTCCATCCATCTTCATCCCACACAACGGCCCCGGAACTGCCTTTTGTAAAGATTGGTTCAATCGTAATGACCATTCCCTCGGTGAGCATCATGCCCGTTCTGCGTTTGCCATAAGGCAACACATTTGGAGGCTCATGAATATATTGACCAATCCCATGACCAATGAGAGGCTTCACAATTCCGTACCGATACAATCTGGCTGTTCGTTCAATGGCGCTCCCAATATCACCGAGTGTATTCCCTGGAACTGCCTGGGCAATCGCCCGCTCAAGTGCCCTCTCTGTGCGCCTCATCAGCTTGCGAATGGATCTGCTCGGTTCACCAATGCCATATGTCCAGGCCGAATCAGCAAGCCAGCCGTCTTTGTTCACCACCATATCGATGGTAACTACATCCCCGCTCGCCAGCTCCTCTTCCCCCGGAAATCCGTGGCAGACCACTTCATTGACAGAGGCACACGTCGCGTACGGATATCCTTTATACCCTTTTTGCTCCGGTGTGGCTCCTCGTGCTGCCAAAAACTCTTCCACCCGCTCATTAATCTCTGCTGTCGTGATCCCGGGGATCATCCACTGTTCAATATGCTGGTGACATCTTCGCAATATTCGTCCAGCTTCCCGCATGTAGCCAATCTCTTCTTTGGTTTTCAAAATAGGGTCCACATGCATTCATCCTTCCCGCTGTAGGTGTACTCCCATATATATGCAGCAGGAACGCAAAAAAAACCGCCTGCCGGAGCTTATCGCCCGAAAGACGGTTCTATTCATTATCGGAACAGTATAATCAGAGTTGTGTGTTGTTTCAGGACACGGAAGAATCCATCTTGACAAGCTCATGCTCAACCACAGAAGTCAATTCTTCCTCGTATCCACCCGTAATCCGGTATTTTCTCACGTACTCCTTCACGAATTTTTTTGGATCTTTAGGACGGAAAATCCGAGTCATTTCCCTCAAACTTTCTTTGACCTCATTGTGACCTTTCGTTGCCATTGTAATTCCCTCCCAAAACGTTGAAAGTGAATGCTCCGTTTAGAGAATGCCGAATAAGTCTTAAATGCCATCCATGAAGTTGTGTGCGCGGCTTAAAGCAAGCTTTAGGTCGGGAACCTCGCTAGAAAGCAAGTACCTGACACTATAAATACCCGATATGATTCGGAATGAATCATAATCTTATTGTAGCATATTCGGAAGTATCTTACGACTTGACGATTTCCTCTAATAAATATAACGGTTTTCATGCCCAAAAAGTTTAATTCCGAATCATATGTTATGAATGTCGCCATTCTATACGGAATTAATATATCCAGCATAACACTGAACTATTCGGGGGATATTATCACGGACAACCCATACAGTTAAATTACTGGTATCCAAAGGAGGCGTCGTCTCATGGACCGCAAAGAACAAGATATGCTGCCCCTTTCGCATGAAAAGGTGGAAGTAGACGGAGTTTACATCAATGAAGCTGGACGTGAGGAACATCTGCACCGGGGGCAACATTTCCCGGCCGATCCCGTTCTAGGCAAGTCGGAATGGAAACTGACCGAATATGCATATGATAATCACCACGAAGGACGAACCGATGAACGTTTGGTTCCCAAAGAAAACGACACCGATAAAAAAGGCAAGATCGACAGCCCACGCAGACAGTTTCAGGGTGGGTAGTGAATATTTTCGTTAAAAGTACCGAATTCTTCATCCGGACAGGGGCAGGTCATGCTGTAACTCAGCTGATCCTGTCCCTGTTTCATGTTTTTGACTGTTCTTTCACTTGATCCTAATAGGCAAATAAATTCACCGGTTCAGTTCTGTCCACCTCCCTCATAGCCTATATAAAAAGGACAAAGGAGGCTGGACCGGATGTCCCCCATGAAATCATCTAGCGGTCTGGATGAAAATATTGCCGGTATGCTCTGTTATCTGTTTACCTTCGTAGGAGGAATTGTCTTTCTCGCTGTGGAAAAGCGGAGCCGGTTTGTGCTATTCCATGCGCTGCAATCAGTAACGGTCTTTGGCATCATTATGGTCGGGCATGTATTGTCGGCTTTCCTTCCGTTGTTTGGCCCCCTCGTGGCATCGCTGTTATCCCTGCTTGGTGTGGTGGTCTGGCTTATTATGGTCGTCACCAGTCTACAGGGGAAATGGCTGAAGCTGCCGTGGGTTGGCGATTTTGCAGAGAAACAGTTACGTCATCTGTAACTTCAGGCATAAGGTATACGTGTTTAAAAAGAAAAGACGGTCCATTTCCGTTCAACCGGATGTGGATCGTCTTTGATTATAACGAGGGAAACGAGTCAACCTATAGCCCTTGTGTCATGAACACGTGGCTCAGAATGCTTTTTACGGATTGGAATGAAACTTAGATAGGTACCACATCTCCATACCCATTCCAGCGGCCCATACTGGAACCAGCGCATCCAGAGGAGCAACCCACCACATGATACCGATCCCCACAATAGAAGCAATGAATGGAACATTCATAACATAAACGGTGCATGTCATAAACCATTCATGCTGTATATCACCATCATTAACCTGATTCATTGTTTATCTTGTGAATCGTCTATTTATAACAGTTAACATAACAATCCTGCTGCATGATAGGTCTAATTCGGCTAATTAAGCTGACTTGCCCGTCTCTCCAAGGATGGCGTCTGCCTGTTGTTCAGCCATCTTGGCAGCTGTATCCTTGGTACCCAGACCGTTAAACAGCAGGTTCATGAAGATCGCCGTGAAACTGCCTGCAATGATACCATTACCGAGCATAATCTGAGCCCAGGCCGGTGCACCTGCGAACAATTCAGGCACAACAGTAACACCCAGGCCCATACCTACAGAACAAGCGATGACAAAAAGATTCTCATGTCTGTTCAGATCGACCTGACTGCCGATAATCCGGATGCCTGATGATACCACCATGCCGAACAAGGCCACCATGGCTCCGCCAAGTACTGCCCCTGGAACGAGCTGTGCGAGGGCTGCAATCTTTGGTACAAATCCAATGACCACCAGGATTCCACCAGCTACCACAATGACATCACGCGTCTTCACACGTGTCATCTGTACCAGTCCTACATTTTGCGAATACGTTGTATACGGGAATGAGTTGAAAATACCACCTAATACAATGGCTAGACCCTCTGCGCGATAACCGCGGGCCAGATCCCTGGAGGACAGGTCCTTGTCCAGGATTTTGCCCAGAGCCATAAATACACCTGTGGACTCGGCCACGCTGACAATCGCCACCAGAATCATCGTCAGAATAGGTACAATCTCAAATGTCGGTCTACCGAAGTAAAACGGCTGAACAACATGGAACCAACTCGCATCGCGAATAGGGGCGAAATTAACCTCACCCATAAATCCTGCTGCCACCGTACCAACGAGCAAACCAATCAGTACCGAGATGGAACGGATAAAACCTGTAGTGAATCGAGTCATTAAAATGATAAAGAGCAGCACGCCGAAACCGAGTAACAAGTTCACTCCGCTGCCGAAATCTTCTGACCCCTGACCGCCGCCCAGATCGTGGAAAGCAACCGGAATCAACGTTAGACCAATAATGGTCACAACGGAACCCGTTACCACTGGTGGAAAGAGCCGAATAAGCTTCCCAAAAATTCCGGAGAAGATCAATACGAACAACCCCGAGGCAATAATCGCTCCGTAAATGGCGGATACTCCACTGTTCATCCCGATGAGGATCATCGGAGACACGGCTTGGAATGCACAGCCGAGCATAACAGGCAGCCCTACGCCGAAATATTTATTTCCCCATACCTGAAGCAGTGTAGCCACACCACATGCGAGCAAGTCAATGGCAATGAGATAGGTTAGTTGTTCCTGTGTAAAACCCAATGCATTACTAACGATCAATGGGACAACGACGGCTCCTGCATACATCGCAAGCACATGCTGTAGTCCGAGGGAGAACGTTTTGATTGGATGCCGATGCCGTTGAAAAATACGTTCGCGTGCCATATTAGTTCGTGCCCTCCTCGTCCGCAAATGTAACCTGTCCATCCGACAGTGCCCCGATGCGAACCAGCGATTCCACACGGTATCCTGCTTCTTTCAGCAAGCGACCTCCCGGCTGGAATGCCTTTTCAATAACAATACCGATACCCACCACTTCTGCTCCAACCTGCTCCACAATGCGAGCCAGACCAAATGCTGCTTCACCATTCGCCAGAAAATCATCAATGATCAGCACGCGATCACCAGGCTTCATGAACTTCTTGGCAACGGTAATTTCATTGGTCTCCTGCTTCGTGAAGGAGTAGACCTTCTCCACCAGAATATCTTCTGTCAGAGTGAGCGACTTCTGCTTCCGTGCAAAGATCAGCGGCACGTTCAGCTCCAACGCGGTCATGATGCCTGGCGCAATCCCAGACGACTCAATCGTTAGCACACGTGTGATATTCTCACCTTCAAAGCGGCGAATGAATTCTTTACCTACTTCCTTCATCAGAACCGGGTCCATCTGGTGGTTCAGAAATGAATCCACTTTGAGTACTTGCTCGGACAGGACGATGCCTTCCTGTCTTACCTTGTCTTTTAACAATTGCATTGTAATTCTTCCCCCTGAATGCCCTCCGCACAGAAGCTCACATGCTCTTCCAATCGCATGGTAAAAAAGCAAAAAGTCCGCCTTTTCACACGCTGCGGAATAACCGGAGACGGGAAAGACGGACTTGTACGTATATGGACAAGCCGTATGGATGCTGCAAGTGTGCTGGATGGACAGAATAATAGAAGTTCAATCCTGTTGTGAGAAACTTCAAACAGTGGAATCGGAAACAGATAAAAGCCACATGAACCTGCTCTTCAGTCAAACTGCCTGAGAATGATCTCATGCCAACCATACAAAACATGGCAACATCTTTCCCGTAGTCCGATCATTCCGGTGATCGGGTAGAGACATGCAGGCCTATTCCTGCACATATACGAGTAACGGCATATTTAATTTTTTGGCTCCATGATTCGTTACAATGTATGATCGCGAACCTGAATGTAAAAGGTTATACATAACTGACAATGTTAGAAGTATACCGAATCGGCGGCGTGAAATAAAGAAGTATTTTCATGGAAGTTGCGGAAACTTGTCTTAATTTGCAAACAGGGGGTGATTGGATTCTATTTTTTATGTACAATATGAGAACGGAAGCGCGGATCTGAACGGAGAATGGATGGAACCGCGGCCTACATTTTCAATTGAATGATCAAAGGAGATATGCAGACATGAAAGGCGTACTTAAAGAATTTAAAGAATTTGCCGTGCGCGGCAACGTCATCGATCTGGCGGTCGGTGTCATTATCGGGGCTGCTTTTGGTAAAATCGTCACTTCCCTTGTAAATGATATCATTATGCCCCCGGTTGGAAAACTGATGGGTGGAATCGACTTCAGTCAGAAAATCATCAACCTGGATGGGGACATCAAAACAGCAAACGGACAGGACATCACCACACTCGCTCAAGCCAACGAAGCTGGGGCTACTGTGATTGCTTATGGACAGTTCATCAACGTCATGATTGATTTTCTTATCGTTGCCTTCTGTATCTTCATGCTTGTGAAGGGCATCAACTATCTCAAAAGCAAAGAACACAAAAAGCCCGAGCCGCAAAAAACGACCAAGGCTTGCAAGTATTGCCTATCTGAAATTCCGGCCGCGGCTACACGCTGCTCGCACTGTACTTCAGAGCTCGAAGCAGAAGGAACCAGCGCTCCGGCATAATCACGATAAACATTTAAAGACGCACCGAGTTGAATTACGGATATAAATCCTGATGCGGGGGACAACCTCATACTTGCTAGGATATATGTATGAAAAGCTAACCATATGGGCTTCATTAACAATGGGTTGCGCAGCTTAAAGGTTTGAAGGTTCCACCGTAAAGGTGGGGCCTTTTTCTATGCCTAACATACAGGTGTTACATGTGCTCCCCCATGAATGTCATTCGCAGCCATGCTCATGAACTAGAAACGACGTGGCAGCAAATGCTCCAGAATCGACTTCAGATCCTTATCTTCCTTGTAAACTTCTTCCCCGGTATCAAGCTCTGTTACGCGAATATAATCAAAGTTTGCCGAAGCATCCACTGGTTTGAACAACAATTGGGCCTCATCTTCCAAACGTACATTGAATCCCATATCCTTAAACATGCTGCTCAACTGACTGTTAGCCGGTTCCTGACCTTGCCCTACAAATATAAGTCCTCTAAGACTTTTACGCTCCTGAGGTTGCGGATAAATCACCTGAAAGTGTACAATGCATTCCATACGATCGTTCCCCTTTCGTTTAAAACATACTTTGTGAAATTTTGAACTTTAAAAACTGCTATATAAGGAGATACGTTTCATGACCCCAGAACGTTTCGACATTTATGACGATCAGCAACATTGGATCGGTACAGCCCTGCGCAGTGAGGTCCATGCCAAAGGATATTGGCACCGTTCATTCCACTGCTGGATCGTGCGTGACGAAGGCGAACAGCGACGGGTCCTTTTTCAGCGGCGGCGTGATATTAAGGATACCTTCCCCGGATGTTACGACATTACAGCAGCAGGTCATCTCACCGCAGGTGAACAACTGCAAGACGCCAGTCGTGAGCTGGAGGAAGAATTGGGTGTCCATGTATCTTTCGAGGCACTAACCTATCTACTCACGGCTACACAGCAGCTCCAAGGAGAGGTTCGTGGTGTTCCATTCATAGATCGGGAATTCAGTGCGGTCTATGGATTATGTCTGAACCAGCCGCTCGAAGCCTACGTTCTGCAGCCCAGCGAGGTGGATAGCCTGTATGAAGTGCCCCTGGATGATCTACTCGCTTTGTTCCGTAGTGAGATCGACGTTATTCAAGCTATCGGAGTTCAGACTCAGCCATCTAGCGATCATGCAGCTTATGAACCGGAACGTATCGTTCGCGAGATTCGGGCAACGGAATTTGTGCCCCACGGCACAGCTTATTATACCGACGTGCTGGAATCTCTGTATCACGTGCCCAAAGACTGATCATGTACAATCCTGTTCAACCCGATCCAGTTCAATCGAATGTTCATAGCTTCATTTTCTCAAAAATAGCATAACTTCATACCTTTAATATTGCCCTGACTGGAAACGGATGCTGTGACGAACATCACTGTCATATCTCTAACCAGCACAAACAGGCGTCTGCCTCTGGGGCAGCGCCTGCTTTATGTACATACGTATTCGTTTCATCAAGAAAGATGAAAGATACCTTTGTGCTTGCATGTTCACTCCATCACTTGTCGAATAGTCGCCGATCTGTCTGGCTTTATTCACCCTCTCCTGAAGGAGAAGTCCAATAACGCGCAGAGAGTTCTTCGTACCGGTGCCCATAGCGAGACTCCAGTTCCTCACCCATATCCTGTTCCAATTCATACAACACCAGTTCTTGCGCAAAATGATTCAGCAGCAGTCCAGTCATTACCGGATGCTCCGTCACCACTGCCTGTGTGGCGCATGATTCTCCGCGCATGCCTAACATGCACCAGCGGCGATCAACCACCAGGGAGAATTTCCTACCATTAACGGTGCCGTACAGAGGTAGTCCCGGCAAAGGGGCGGGCTGATCGAGCATGCCTTCGCCACCATCACACGACCATAACAGCCGCACCCCCCGAGCTTCAGCCTGCTGTAAGTCATGACGCAGCAACTCCGCCTCTTCACGCCAAACGTCTACGACAATCTCATGCTGAGCCTCGGCCAATTCACGGCTCAGATTCTCAAACACATTCTTGTCTCCTTCGATGTTATAGAAGACAGGCTTCTCCGGTTCACTCCTGGGCATGCTGCTCTGGACATAATTCAGTGAGGTACACATCTGATCGGAGATCATTCGTGTCATCTCCTCAGGCTTCAGCACACTATACTTCGCAGGCTCCCCCGGACTACACCGCAAGAACCCACGCTGTTCCAGCCGTTGCAGGGTCGCATATACATTGGAACGGGACACGCCCAGCCGCTTCGCAACCTCATATCCGGAAGCTGATCCCTGGCGGGCGAGTTCCACCATAATTTTAGATTCCATCTCGGTAAACCCGAGATGACGCAAATGATGCAGCAGTTGGTCCATATTCCCGTCCCCCCATGCTGTCAGCAACCCGCACTACCTCATACTGATGCGGCAGTGCTTCTACTGCATCAGATCAGATCTGTTCGGCACCACAGCGCGGGCACCACTTCGACCCTTTGGGCAGCTCGGCTGCACAAATCTGACAATTCACCATTTCGCGCGACACTTCGGTCTGTACGTCCACCGTGTTCACAATCGGATTGTTTTCTTTCCAGTAGCGGATGCGTTCGTCCAGTTCCTGCTGACGCTCACGTTCCCGTTGCATCTCTTCATCTCTGCGACGTTCCCACTCCGCATCGAACGCTTCCTTTTCTTCCTGGGTAAATTCCGTACTGTTAAATTCCGATTCCGTTTCCAGATCCGCTATGGACGGAATGACCGTATGGTACGGCTCATCTTTCTCCAGTTCCAATTCAGGCGGTGCATCGTAGAAGTCCGGCTCCGGAGTTTGAGTCTGAGCTACAGCTGCCTCCTGTCTCGCAGCTGTGGTTGCTCCTGCAACTCCAGCAGCACCCACTGTAGGTGCTGGTGTCTTGAATTCACCCAACTTGCGTCCACATTTAGGGCAGAAGTTGGCATCCAGGGAAGCAACGTGTCCACACTCGCACAACCGTTCGTTCTTGAGCTGTGCAATCTTGTTGCGCAGACCATCAATCTCGTCCTGCAATTCGTCGCACAGTTGCGACAGATCCACCATTTCTTTTTCCGCACGCGTCATATCCTGTGCCCGATAACCCTCATAGAAGATGCGACCCATATCTGTAAAATGGACTTCCTGTTCCTGTTGCAAGCCCACAATCTGGTTGTTCAGTTTCCCAATCTCAACGGCGTGCTGGGCACGCTCTGTTGCTTTGTTCGCTCCGTCTTTGATGCGCTGAAGCAGTTTCATGACCATTCCTCCTCTGTCCCGTCAAAACCAATATTATCATTTCAAATTTTAGAGGTTATTCAAAAAGACTGAAAACCCGACTTTTTGAACACATACTTGTAGTAAATTAGCATATTACATCTTTCATGCAAAATGCTCTGACATATAACTTATACGATATCATGCCAAAAAGTTGCGTAATCTCGTGCTGTTGCCCGTTTTATACCGATACTGGATGAAATCGGGGGCTTTCGTCAAGACCATACGTTCGGGTATAATGAAGCTTTGACCATACTTAACCGCCTGATTAGGCGACTAACTCTATCATACCAATTTACAATGTGATTGTGAAAAGGGCAAATGGTTTACTTTTAGCCGGGATAGTCCTATCCCTGAATGCATACAGAGGTGGATGAAACATGTTAAGTCCGAACTCAACGTTCTACCCCCGTCCGCTCGGGGTTACCCCGGCGGCGTCCCTGCCCCAGTCCCCGTCTGCTCCGCTGGAGACCAGTCGGCAACTCGTGGGCAATGAGCAACAGGATGCCTTTTATTTTCGTTCTCTGGAAGAAGCAGGCATCAAGTTAAACGCACCACAAATCTCCGCAGTTCGTCACGGCAGAGGACCTATTCTGACGCTCGCCGGAGCCGGTTGTGGCAAAACAACGGTACTCGCTGCAAGAGCCGGCTACCTCATAGAGGTCAGCGGTGTACATGCAGGCAGTATCCTGCTGGTGACGTTCACCAACAAGGCTGCTACCGAGATGAAAGACCGGATCGCCGCATTGCCAGGTATACGTCCGGCAGCTGCAAGAGCCGTGCAGGCTCGTACCTTCCACTCTTTTGCCCTGACATTGCTGCGTCATTACGGTGTGCAGGAAGAGATCTTTGGCGAGTCACGAGCGCAGCATACGGTACTGAAGATGCTTTTGCGTCAAAACGGCATGAGCGAAGCCTTCCAGCCGGAAAGTCTGCTGGCCATGCTGTCTGCATGGAAGATGCAAGGATCGGAAACGACCGATTTGCCTGAAAAATCGCAGGAAGAACGCGATGCCAAGCGTGTTCTGCTTGGTTACGAAGCCTGGAAGCAGGAGCGGGGCAAAATGGATTTTGATGATATTTTGCTGCGGGCAGCCGCGCTGCTTCGTGATCCTGCTGTCCTGGGGCCGCTTCAGAAGCGTTTTCAGTACATTATGGTCGATGAGTTCCAGGATACAAATCATCTTCAATATGAGATTGTGCAAAAACTGGCTTCCGCCCACCGCAACCTGATGGTTGTAGGAGATGATGACCAGACGATCTATACCTTTAACGGCGCACGCCAGGAATCGATTTTGGAATTCGATAAAGTATACCCCGGGGCACGCATTGTGACACTGGATATTAATTATCGCAGTGATGCACGCATTCTCGGACTTGGAAGCGAACTGGTCGCCCGCAATAAACGCAGACGTGACAAACGGCTGCGTGCTGCCGGAAACCGCGGAGATGCGCCGCGCTTCGCTACCCCTTCCAATGCGGAGGAAGAAGCCGCATGGGTCGTGAACCAGCTGTGCCAGCAGGTTGAAGAAGGGCAGCACACCTATCGGGATATTGCCATTCTTCACCGGACAGCCAGCAGCAGCCGGGCTGTATTTGAGCAGCTTGTGTTGAAAGATGTGCCTTTTGTACAGCATGGTGCTTCCCCGGTGTTCTACGACCAGTCTCTCATCAGACCCCTGATGGATCATCTGCGTCTGTCCCTTGATCCAAGATCCATGGATGCTCTTCCCAGTGCGCTGGGACCGCTCTACGTTTCACGGGATGCTGGCCTGGAATGGATACAGCGCTGCGAACAACAACAAGCCAAGAAATATCCGCTTATCCATCTGGTGAAATGGGACAAGCTGAAACCTTTCCAGCAGGAGCAGGTCAAAGAACGCATCAAGCTGATCAAATCACTGCACAAACTGAAGCCTATCATCGCCATTCAGGAGATGCGCAGGCAGTTCTACGACAAGTATATGGAAAGTGGTGATCCCAGCATCTTCACCCATTATAAGGAAACGATGCTGGAAACCCTGGATGAATTCGAAGCTGCCGTCAAAAAATTCGAAACGGTGGAAGAGTTCATCCAGTTCGCCGATGAGTTATCCCGCAGACACCGGGAGATGGAATCTCTACGCCGCGCACAGGACAGTGACGCAGTACAGTTGATGACCATTCACCGGGCCAAAGGACTGGAGTTCCCTTGTGTGTACTGGATCGGAGCCAGTGAGGGCATTGTGCCTCACAGTACAGCACTGCGACAGGATATCCCCGAAGATCAAAAGGCTGCGCTTGCTGTGCAGCAGACCGATGCGGAGCTGGACATGGCGCTGGAGGAAGAACGTCGGCTGGCCTACGTTGCCATCACACGGGCCAAGCAGTATTTGTATGTCACCTCACCCGCGAGCCATCATGGAAAGCCAGCGGATGTGTCCCGCTTCCTGCTTGAAGCCTTCGGCATGGAAGTTCCGGACAAACGCAAACCGCGTGAGGAGAGCCGGACCAGCAGCCCGACTTCATATGGCAAAGGCAATGGATCATATGCCCGTTCGGGATCGGGCGGCCGTTCCGAAGGTCGGGATGTAGCACAACGCCGTGCCATCAACCACAGTGACCGTCGTGACTTCGAGGTCCACAATGAACGGGATGAGGATCGCCTTGGAGAACGGCGTGGTAGTGGGGAAATTCGCAATCATAAGGCGTTCAGTACCACAGGTATAAGTCCGACTGCTGCAAGTTCCTCCATTTCAAAGTCACATACTTCTGATTCAGGCAATGCGGAGCGAACGGAGACTGTTGCGATCTGGAAATGCAGTTCGTCCACCTGTAAAGCGTGGTTAAGACAGAAACCGGCTGCGCCTTCAAAAGCAACCAAGAAGGCATCATCGGGCCCTCCCGCCTGTCCTCTGTGTTCAGGATCGATGGAGGCCGGCACTCGTCAGGTTCCCGTAACGGGGAGATTTGGGAAATAAACTAACACGAGCATAGTAGCTCGTTTCAGGGCGCTTTTTGCTGTTTATTAACAGTAGAAGCGTCTTTTTTCCATTTCAGAATGGGGGTTGGATTATGCAGGACGGTAAACAACATCTGTATGTATCAGTAACACATAATCTTATTGAGCAAAACAAGAACGAATCTACACCTTTTGAGGTGTTGGTGGATGACGAACAGTTAGGCCGATTGAAGGATCTGATGAAGGTATTGGAAGATGACGATGCCTATACTTTGCAACGGGCCCCGGTGCCCTATAAATCAGCAGATCATGATGAGGCGACAGAGCAATTTACGGATGGCATGACCTTGCTGTATACCTTTCTTTATGACCATGGCACACCGGATACCCGGCAGGCCATTGAGAGCATGAACGTGCTTCCAAGGCTGCAGGATACGGATTATGATGACCCTGGGTACGAGAATTCACCACTGAACAAATAACAGCAGGATGCCAAAAAGCATGCGCAGCCGCAGATCACGCGGAGGACGCATGCTTTTGTTATACGAGGGCCAACCGCAACATGAAACGGACTCAGTCCAGACGAATCTCCTGCCCTTTCTCAGCAGATTCGTAGATTCCGCACAGCATGCGCGTGGAAGCCACCCCATCCGCAATTGGGCTGATCGGCTCTGTCCCGTTCAGACAGCAATCCACAAAGTGGTCGATCTGGTTCTGGAATGCACTATGAATATGGAGACCCGTATTGTCCGTCTGGGGTTCAATATTCAGGATGGTGTTATTTTTCTCCGTGACGATGAGTGTCTCCGGCTCCAGTTCGAACCCACCACGCTCACCGTATAATTTCACTGAAGATTCATCTCCGCGTGCATGCAGGGTAAAGCTCACATCCACCGCCAATGAAGCCCCATTTTCAAACCGAATGAGTGCATTCGCCATATCTTCTACGTCATTCACAGCTGCGCTGTAGTCGGCTGCTTTGTAAAAAGAAAGATGTTCGATATGGGCACGATTGCCCAGCTTCCGATACGTATTACCACTGACCGAGACAGGCTTGGGCCTACCCATCAGATACCAGCATTGGTCGATAATATGTACGCCCAGGTCAATCAGAGGACCTCCGCCGGAACGGCTTTTGTCAGCGAACCAACCGCCTGGATTACCGTGACGCCGCAGAATGGAAGCTTTCGCATAATACAGTTCACCAAATTCCCCGGCATCAATGAATCTGCGCATCATCTGCATATTGTTATCATAACGACGCACAAATCCAACGATAAAGGTACGTCCGCTCTTCTTCACCGCTTCTTCAATCCGCAGCGCATCTTCCACATTGGTTGCCACCGGTTTCTCCAGTAACACATGCTTGCCTGCCTCCAGTGCAGCAATGGCGAATTCCGCGTGTGTATTGTTCCAGGTACATATACTGACAGCATCCACATGCGGGTCCTCCAGCATCTCCCGATAATCGGTGTACACGGATTGGGCATCATACTTCTGCGCCGCAGCCTTAGCCCGCTCTTCGTTCAGATCACAGATGGCATAGATGACGGCATCCTCGTTTTTGGCATAACACCTCATATGAAGATCCGATATGGATCCTGTACCGATCATTCCGATGTGTAACATTTGTTTTGTGCTCATCATCGTCCTCCCTTCCTTTTCCACAACTTCCAGAACATCATTATCGTCTAGTCTGCCCGCAGCATGCCTTCGTAAATACCCGGCGTTGAATTTTCAATCTTCACTGCACCCAATGTTCGGGCATAGAAATCCACAGGTCCCGCTGATCCGATAATGGCATAACCATACCCATCCGCCTTCATCGCATGCATACAGGCCAGTAACAGGGCTGTACCTACCCCTTTGCCCCGTGCATCCTGGCTCACGCCAGTCGGGCCGAAGAAGTTGCGATATGTCGCTTCGTAACAGGCAAAACCAATCATTTTCCCATGTTCAACCGCAATGTAACAGGACACGGGCTGACGTGCAAAAGCGACCTCACATTCATCCACCCAAGCCTGGCTAAAATGTGACCTCACCCAATCCAGTACAAGCTGCTTCTCTGGTGCAATGGCTCTTCGAATCACAATGGAAGATTCCTCCAATGATCGCAGTCCACTCTCTTGTTCCGGCAAACGATAGAGCGCTACCAACATATCACTCATCTAATCCGTTCCTCCTCGTACTTGAATTAACCTGATTCTGCTGCGGATAACCTGCAATACAAGCGATATTTCAAAACTAAACTAACATACCGTTTACATTCATTACATACCAACTGCAACACTGAGACGATTTGTCCCGTCTATTAACTTGAAGCGGCCCTAAGGAAGATTTTACCGCGACAGTCCAAAGATTAGAAGGGATGAATATTGATGAATAACAACATGAAAAAAGTAAGTGCTCTTATGGCCCTATCCATGGCACTCGGCGGTGGAGCCGCTTATGCAGCAACACTGGACAACACACAACCAGGCCATCAAACATCCGTTTCAGCAGATAGTAAGGCAGCTGATGCAATAAACGTATCCGTGAATGGTGCATCCATCTCCGATGGTTACTGGAACAAGGATGGCAAAGTAGCCATGATCCCGCTGCGCGATCTTACCGAAGCACTGGGTATTGAACTGAAATGGAATAAAGAAAATAAAACTGCAGAGCTGACACGAGGTGTACTGTGGACACAGGTAATCACAGGCAAGGATCAATATTCCGTCAATAAAATGCTGCTCACGCTGGGTACAGCGCCCGAAATCACAGGCGGCACATTGTATGTACCGGCTTCTTTTGCCGAAAAGGTACTGCATGGACAAGTGAACACAACAGGAAATCAGGTGACAATCTCCAGTGAAGAGGACGTAAAGACGGTTACTGAACGTGGTGTAATTACCAGAATCTCGAACCAGGATAAATATAAGTCCATCCAGATTGGCGGTGCAGGTACGGATGGTATCGTCCTCAATCTGAGCGATGAGACAAAATTCATCTCGGTTGAGGGGAAAGAGATTCCACTGACTGATCTGGCCATTGGCATGAACGTGGAAGCTGAGCATTCCCTGATCACTACCCGCAGTCTGCCACCACAAACGCCTACCTATAAAGTCACTGTACTGGATGACGCTACAGATTCTGAAACACAATTGAAAGAGGTTCTGGGTACAGCAGGTACCATTGAAAATGTAAATACTGCAGATGGCCTTATCTCGCAGATTGAGATTAAAGGTACACGATTAACGGAGACGGCTCCTGACCATGTCGTGCTGAACATCGCTAAAGACACACTGATCGTGAACCACGAAGGTGAAACGGTGAAAGCCGAAGAACTGACCAAAGGCGCTAAAATCATCGGCTTCTACAGTCCTATGCTGACACGTAGCCTGCCTCCGATCGGAACAGCTTGGAAAGTGGTTGTTGAAACACCAGCAGCAGAGCTGGAAGCGAAATAAGACGATTGGAAAAACGTCTGGCTGAAACACATGTTATATGTTGTTGCAGACGACCATGTGCATCGCTTAGCGCGAGGTCATGAGTGTGGAGCATCATAATGACCAGCCATCCGCATGTAGCTCCTGCCGCGCGGTGTAATGAGTGTGGCGCATCAAGAGCTCAGCCGTGCGGCCAGGCGGCGAAGTCAATTCAAAATAACCTTATCCGCTTGTCTTCTGACAAGCACGGTAAGGTTATTTTTTTGGGTTTGTTGGTTTTTAGTTTTTAGTTTTTAGTTTTTAGTTTTTAGTTTTTTTAGATCGTGTCTACAAACTTGCTCCAAAGCGAAGCGTACCTGAAACTTGTCCGGAGCAGACACGTGCGATGTGCGCTGCATACGAAATACGTTGCATACTGAATGTAAGAGCAAGCGGCGTTAACGCTAACGAATCTGAGGCGTCTTATTCAAGGATTTGAAGCACCCGCAGAAATCTAAGGAATCTGAGACACGCTATATCAGAATAAACAGCTGTTTACAGCGTTTTTATCAGAGGAATTCGAGAAATAACGTGTCTGGTGTTCTTTACATTTTAAGAAGAGGACCTGAGGGCCAAATAAGACGTCCTGTGTTCATTAGAAAATCCTCAGACCATTCGCCAGAATCACTCGGCTAGGACTTCATCTTCAACAATCGCTTCCACTTCAATCTCAACCATCAACAAGGGATCAATAAGTGCGCTAACTTCAACCATGGTGGCTACAGGTTGGATCTGTCCAAAAAATTCACCGTGCGCCTTGCCAACTTCCTCCCACCTGGAGATATCGGTCACAAACATTCGGGTTCTCACCACATGCGACATGTCAGCCCCCAGTTCTTTCAATGCATTCTCGATCGTCTGCAAAACGAACCTTGTCTGTGCATACGGATCACCTGCCCCAACGACTACACCATCTTGCATGGCGGTTGTACCCGCCACTTCGATTCGATTCCCTACACGGATGGCACGGCAATATCCCACCAATGGTTCCCATGGGGAACCGGTAAATACCTGCTGTCTGCTCATTCTCTCGTCCCTCGCTTTGGTTGTATTTCTCTAATTGGATTAAACATGAATTATATCAGTCCCCCATCATCTCAGACAATGGAATGAGGTTTAATTCTACCTTAATTCCATTAACATTTTTGCACAGAAAAAAATCCCCTGATTGACTGCCCATTGGTTAGATCAAGGACGGTTCATTCGGGGATTTATGAGAATTAGTATTAGTATCTTTTCTTTAAGGAGGAAGCATCCAGATTACAACTTGATATTAGCCTCATCGAAGTATTCTTCCAGAGTTAACCCACTCTTCGCCACATCCGGTGCCAAATCGGTACCGATGTACCGAATATGCCAAGGCTCATAGACGTAACCGGTTGTGTCTTCTTCACCTTGCAGATAACGGATGACATATCCGTATTCTGCAGCGTGTTCAGCCAACCACTGGCCTTCCTTCGATGTGCCGAATACCTCTTCCAGCACATTGCCCACACTTGGACTGGATACATCAATGGCAAGACCCGTCTGATGTTCGCTTCGGCCTGGCACAGAGCTTACACGATCTGTGTATTCTTGACCTTTGGTTTTGACATTGTTGTTGTAGATGGATACCTGACGGTGATATGAACGATAGCCGGACACCGCACGAAGCTCAATACCATCCGCCTTTGCACCTGCAAACAACTTCTCCAGTGCCTCAGCAGCTTCCTTGCGCATATGCCGCTTCTCGTGAGGTTCGTCGAAGGAGAACGGTACATTCGGCTCCACCAGATCGTCCGGCTCGTAACCGTCAGGCAGACTCCGTTGCTTGTTCACAATGACGGTCATAGACTCGGCATTGGTCACCACGGATTGTGCATCAATCGTCGTTTGCAGTGCACTGATACTGCGTTTCTCCAGTAATGGATCTTCCGCTGTCGCACCATTCCCATCCTCCGAAGAGCCCTGCTCTCCGCCAGCTGAAGCATTACCTGACTCGCTGCCTGTGCCTTCACCGCTGTTGCCAGAAGATGATGTGTCATCCCCGCCAGGATTATCGCCGCCCGTTCCTTTATCCTCCGTAAAATGAACCGTTGTGCCGTCTGACTCTTGTTGCGTGTTACCTGCTCCATTCGGATCCTTACTCTCCTCTGTGCCATTCTGGCACGCGGCAAGCAATGCTCCGCATATCATCAATGAGGACAACATAACCACCATACGGCGCTGTCTTCCTGTAGTTGATTTCATGTAAAAACTCCTATCCCAATAATATAAATGTTATATAGTTGTCTGCGTGCAGTGTTCCCTGCGACAGTATACCTTAATTGGGAGCGAAGCTCCACCGGTAAAGACGTCCTTTAGAAGAGATCCGAATGAACTTATACGGGCTGTAAAGCCTGTATGATCGTTTTTCGGACTTTTAGAGCACCATTCCCGTGCTGTACACAATAGAAATGAAAAGGGAAAATCATGCAATAAAACAAGCAGGGGTGATCTGAGATCTCCCCCGCTCTGATGGGTGCATCATTTGGTTGCAGGGCTGTCCGCCTTCTTCTGGACAGCCTGCCACATCCGCGCGGCTACACGCTCGCGGATCAAGTCCAGCCCTGCGGTGGCCGGCACGCCCGGCAGCAGCGCCGTCAGCTCCGGCAACGCCGGCGGCTTGCCCGGCTGCGTGAGGCGCACCTCAACGGCGCCAAAGCCCGGCCCCGGCTGGTGCATGGCGCCGTCTGCGGCTGCCTCGGCGATCCACTCGCCGACGGCCGCGCCGCCTTCGCCGCCCCGCACTTGCGGGCGGCCAGCCGTTTCCGCTGCGCGGCCGGTGGCGCCGGGATCATGGGCGAGTTCCTCCGCCCATGCCCCCAGCACGCCGGCGAGCAGCGCTTCGCGCGGCAGGCCGGCGTGCGCCAGCTGCAGCAGCGGCTCGGCCGCGAGGCGCGCGGCTACGGCGCGCTCAGCGGCCGCGGCATGCGCGCAGCCCAGGCGGCCGCAGGTGCATGCCACGGCCGCGCTGGCCGTTGCTGCGCCTGGCGAGCCCTCCGGCGCTTGCGCAGCCGGCAGCAGCCCGGCGAGCTCCTCGGGTGCCGGGCCGCCGCGCAGCAGGGCGTACAGCGTCAGCGGGCGCTTGCGCAGCTGAGCCAGCACAGCCTCGCGCTGGGCTTCGCTCAGTGGCGCTGATGTTCCCGTGACCGTGAACATGACTGCGGCCGATCCGGTCTTGCCCTCAGCAGCGGAAGCGGAAACGGAAACTTCCTGATCCGCATCCGCTGCTGTATCTACTTCTGCTGTCCATCCACCGGGGGACATATGCAGCTCGATCTTCCATTTTTCGCTCACAACAATCCCCCTTTCTCAACATCTATATTCCCCTGAATGTTCAAGGTCACAGCCACGTCTCACCCTGAAGAGAAATCAGGCCACGCAGCTCATCATCCGACATCTCGGTCAGCCAATTCTCGCCTGAACCAACGACCTGCTCGGAGAGTGCCTTCTTACTCTCAATCAGCTCATCAATCCGTTCCTCCAGTGTTCCCTGACAGATCAACTTATGCACTTGCACGTTGCGATTCTGCCCAATTCGGAATACACGGTCCGTCGCCTGATTTTCAACCGCAGGATTCCACCACCGGTCGTAGTGAACAACATGACTCGCCCGTGTCAGATTCAGACCTACTCCTCCGGCACGAAGAGACAGAACAAACAAGGACGGACCCTCTCCTTTTTGGAAAGTCTCTACCATCTCATCCCTTTGCGCCTTCGACACACCCCCATGCAGGAAATATGGCTCTTCCTCATATCGCTGTTTCAACCTCGATACCAACAGATCTCCCATAGCAACATACTGCGTGAAGATCAGGGCCGATTCCCCGTTATCCCGGATCGCGTCGAGCAATTCAAGCAATCGTTCCATCTTACCGGATGCCTCAGCCTTTCCGTGGTCTTTCCGATTGCTGTCCGCCAGCACCGGATGATCACAGATCTGCTTGAGCTTGGTCAGTGAGGACAGAACAATCCCCTTCCGGGCAATGCCATTTCTGCCGTCCAGACCACCCATCAGATCATCCACCACACGCTGGTACAACACCGTCTGCTCCGGCGTCAGAGAACAATAGGATTTCAGTTCAAGCTTCTCTGGCAGATCCTTGCGAATATCCGGATCACTTTTCAGCCTGCGCAGCATGAATGGAGATACCAGTCGATGAAGCTCACGCAAGGATGCTGCATTTTCTTCGGATGGTCCCAGCCCCGTATACCGCTGGCGGAACGATGAAGCTGTGCCCAGATACCCCGGATTGAGAAACTGGAATATCGACCAAAGTTCGCTCAATCGGTTCTCTACAGGCGTTCCCGTCATCGCAATACGATGAAGTGTAGACAGGCGCATCACACTTTGCGCTTGCTTGGTACGGTAGTTCTTAATATATTGTGCCTCATCCAGCACAACGGTGGACCAGTGCAATGAAGCCAGATCCAGGCCATCTCTGCCTGCCAGATGATAGGTCGTTAGGACAATGTCATGCGTCTGCGCTTCTGCCTGAAAATCATTCCCGTGTAGCCGTTGTCCGCCATGATGAATGTACAGCGACAGATCCGGGGCAAACCGCTTCAGCTCACGCTGCCAGTTTCCAAGCAGCGAGGTAGGACACACAATAAGTGCAGGCAGATGAACAGGCTGCTCATTCGTGTGCTGACCTCCCGGGAAAGAATCATCCGATCCATTCAACAGCTCATTCTCACGCGCTTCCTCTTCTGCTGCCTGGCGTTCCTCGTGTTTGCGGTCCAGCAGACAGGTAATGACCTGAATTGTCTTCCCAAGTCCCATATCGTCCGCGAGACATACGCCAAAGCCTAGCTCACGCATCGCCGATAACCATTGGTAGCCTCGTTCCTGATAGGGTCTTAGTTCACCATGCAATTCTGCCGGAACCTGACGGGGCTCAATGCTGCGAAGCACCTGTCCATCGAGCAGGAAAGCGAGCATTCCATCGGATTCGGCACCAAAGACGGAAAGGCCCTTCCATGCGGAATCCTCCCCTTCATCCGCTGCCAGATGCAGCCATTCGGAGAGAGGCATATATTGTTCTTCTTCTTTTTTCATATAACGAAGGACTTGGCGAATCTCTTTTGTGTCCACTTCAATCCATTCACCGCGGAACATGACATACGGGACCGTGGATTCAGCGAGCGCTGCCAGTTCCTCCGCCGTTACCGGTTTACCATCCAGCATAGGCTCCGCCTTGAAAGCAACCAATTGTTCCATGCCCAGTGCCGATGTGGCTCCAGGCAACCGCTCTGTTCCACGATTCAACATCTGCAGGCGGAGTCCCGCACGACGTTTCCCGGCACGACTCCATCTTGAAGGCATGAGAACGGTTATCCCGGCCTTCTGCAAACGTGGAACTGCATGCGTGAGAAATTCAAAGAAACCCTGCTGCTCCAGCTTAATTCCCTCCGGACGAGCGGTAAGCAGCGCCGTCTCCAGTTCAGGTGCCATTTCTGCTGCTTGCCCGAGTGCCATCAATAATTGCTCTGCCGCCGAGGTGTATAACACCTTCCCCCGGTCCAGATCTCGCTCCGGATGGGCCCAGATGGTCCGTGCAGGCAACCTCAGGCTTGGTTCCTGCTCACTGTCCACCCAAAAGCTTATTCCCCAGATCGTTTCATGTTCGCCCAGTGGAGGCTCCAAGCGGAGCACCAGCTTCAGTTGGCCTTCAGCAGGCGCCAACTCTTCTGCTCCCACGATTGGCATTGACGTTCCACCAACTTCTTGCAGCGTATGAATAAACGCTGTCATATCGTCCGTCGGCCCTTGCACCGTCACAGGACGGAACATCGAGATCAGACTGTTCCACCAGAGTTCGGCTACTGGCGAAGATCCGCGTCGATATGGGGTGCGGTAACGGGACAGTTCGCTGTCCATGCCCTCCAGTTCACTTGTCACTACAGCATGAATCATGCCACTCATGAATGAAAATAATACCGCAGCTCCTGCTTCTTCACGCGTATCCGGTTCCAATGAAGCATAAGCTCCAGGAGCAGAAAGTCCAATCGGAGGCATCGCTTCAGCAAGGTCGCGGAAGCGTTCGATGTCCTCCTCCTGCTGCAAGCGTGGCCGCCATACGCCTGTCAATGTCTCTTGCCCGGTCCGTCGCCGTGCTCCGGTCTTTGCTGCGAATTCAGCCGATGGAGCAATGGCTCCTCGCAACAGCAGCTCCTGTGTGAACTGCGCTGCTTTGATCCAGTAACGCATCTCTTCTCCAACCTGAATTCCGGCTGCATTTAACAAACGGTCATCCCATTGCAGCAGCAACCTGAAGGCATCCTTAGGCGAGACTGCCAATCCTTCCAATGTGCGCCCCAGCAGTTGACGCCGCTTCGTGTTCTTCGCTTCAGCCGTGTTCCTCAGCGGATTCGGCCAGCGCAGCTCCGCAAGACGCAGAGCGGCAGGCTGAAACAGACGACCCCCGTCGCCAAAATTCAACCTTCTTACCACGTGGCTCCATGCATCCACACGCGGTTCCGATGTTTCACCGGAAAAACAAAAAAATACGTCACCAAGCCATACTCCATACAGCGATTGCATCATTAAAGTCTCCCGTCATCCCTTCGCATTGTTACTCTCCATCATATACGAAAATGATCGGTTTTAAAAACCTTTGCCCACAAAAAGTGGTTATTTCAATCGTTATCGGCACAAAAAAATGTCCCTTCTCCCGAAAAGCGGATGAGGAACATTTGGGTCAACCGAAGGATAATACTGAATATTCAAAGAATTACGGATCGTTACCTTACGATGATCTGATCAAGCTGCCCAGCAATACATCCAGATTCAAAATGCCTGCACGATGATCTTCACAGAACCCGATTTTGTCAAAAACGCCAAGCATGAAACGGCGGTGTTCCTCAGCTGGTTCCTCGAAACGATCGTAACTTACGACAGAATCGACCATATCGACGATCAGCGGTACAAATCCTCCTTTGTAAGGCACCACAATAATACGTGTAGAAGAGGTATCCTCCTGATCCGACATGCCTAACAATACACGAAGACTTACCACCGAAACTACCTTACCGTACAGCGAAGCAAAACCTCTGATCTCTGGACTTCCAAACGGGACCGTTGTCACCTGCACCATTCTGATAATCTCATGAACTTCATCAATCCGTAGTGCAAAGATCTGGTCTCCTACCGAAAAATTAATATATTGCATTCCCTCGTCCATAGTTATCCCCATACCCTCTCATTCCGTATAATCAGACTACTTTCGTCTCATTAGATGTTACTTTGGTGTATCGGTTATTTTTGACCAAATGTTTAGGCTTCAGATCAATTTTGCCAACTTCAACAGACGTTGCATTACGGTTGCTGTCTCCGCTCTGCTCATTTGCCCTGCTGTGGAGGGTGGTGGAAATCAGTCGTTTTAATATTGAGCGTAAGTAACCTGACATCGGATTGAAAAATTATATTCAAAAAAAGACCAAAGATCAGCTTTATGCCGATTTTTGGTCTTTTTTATCCCCATATATTATGGATCTGTTTCTATGTTTTCAAATACTTGGAACAAAAAAGCGTTATTCCTGTGGATAACTTGTTTAATTACCCCAAAACGACTGTTTTATCGCATGAAAACGCGAGTTATACCTGATTTGTGGATAAGTTGTGCACATATTGCACACATGCTGTGGATATCTTTGGCGTTTCATGTGGATATTCATTAATTTAATGTGGACATGTTGTGTATTTGTTTGTAAATCTGACGTAAAATCTGAATTTCCGCTTCAGTTATCCATTACTGTGGACACGTTGTGGACACGCCCAATTTCCTTCGCTGTAGTTATTCGACCAATTCACCCTGACGCATGATCAGCTTGTCATCGATGTACACGTCCGGCTTTTGTACAACTGCATCAATATGAACACCCGCGGCAATCGTTCCACCAAATGTGTTATTGCTGCCAAAGGCCACATGAATTGTCCCGTACACCTTCTCATCTTCCAGCACCACACCTGTGATTCGTGCCTTGTTATTGGTACCGATCCCGAATTCGCCGAGAAAACGACCATCGCCCTCACCAAGCGTTTCCAGTAATTGAGCCCCATCTGGTCCTTCGGCTGACACCAACCGTCCTTCACTAACGGTTAATAACATCGGTTCACGGAGTGCCCCAATTCCAGCAACGGAACCATCTACAACAATACTGCCCTCGCCCTTGCCCTCAACGGGAGCAATATAGGCTTCTCCTGACGGCAAGTTGCCCGATTCACCAGGGTTCAAATACATACCTGTGCTTGGTACACCGTTACGATCTTCAATGGAAAAGGAAAGGCTATGGCCCTGCTTCTCTATTCGCACATGGCGACCTGCGGTTAATAGAGCTGTTACCTTCTCGGTCAACGCCTTTACTTGCGAATATTCAGCTGTAATGGCTCCGTTCATAAACATATCCTCTGTCATGCCGGGCATCGTTGCAACTCGGGTTCCTGAAGCAGCGGCTTGTTTGCGTGCCTGGGTATGTGTTAATGAATATCGCGTTACACACACGGCTACATCTGCTCGAATCATGGCTTCTGCAATCGGCGCAGGTGGCTCTTCTCCAGATCTGCTGCGTTCCTTCATGATTAACAGGACTGATTCTGCTCCAAGTGCTTTGCCTGCCTCATAGATGGATTCAGCCAGATCCCGTTTCATATCGTCTGCGATAACTACCAGATTCTCTCCGCTGCGCAGTCCGAGACATTCGGTTAGCACATTTTTACTGATTTCCACACGTTGCTTGCTCATACATTCATCTCTCCTGTCTTTGGTTCAGCTCTCAAAAGTCGACTTGACCCTTTCGACAATTGGCACGGGATTCCTGCATGTCCAAACCTGAACTCACCTTAAGGTATCGGCCCATTCGGCGAGGATTGCAGCTGTTTCCTTATACTGAAACGTCGGAAAGTAATGTCCATAGGATACATCTATCCGTTTGACCTGTGAGTTCATATCCTGGGGATAGTGATATTCCTGATCTTGATTGGCCCATACAACTAATACATTCTTGGCATAATGCTGACTTTCCATTTTCGCCCACAACGTTGATCTGGCTCCTTTCCTCTGACCCGAGTGGATCCACCGCAATAAGTCTGCATGTGCTCCTGCAATGCGAGGGGACTGGAGACTGGAGCGTATTCTCTTGCCCATGGTATCGGCCATAACACCGTTGTCGCCTACGCCGCTATGTGAACTGAACATTTGATTCCAACTTTTCTCCGATCTGCCACGCAGCAGGGAGCGCATCACCCCTCTTGGCAAACGGGAAATCCATCTCAGCACATTTGGATTCGAATTGTTAGCTACTGGCTGAAGCAACCCCAGCCGAATGTCTGTCCGCCCGCTACGCATCTGTGCCGCAGCTGCAATAGCAGCACCGATCGAATGCCCCACCAGCTTCACCGGACCTTCAAACTCACCAAGAGCCGTAAGCAGTGCATCCACCTGACCTTCAAACGCTTCATCTCCCTGATGCACCGGGGACCGTCCGAATCCGGCGAGATCGATTAACCATACCGGGTTCCCGGTCCGGTCCCTAAGCTGTTTTCCTAACGGTAACATCTCATCCGCAGATTGAAGCAAACCATGCACAATAATCCAAGGCTCTCCCTCTCCCTCTCCCTCCCAACCAAACATAGCCATATTTCCACTTCGTGACCGAATATAATCTGTCGGAAAACCATCAGGTAACGGCGTATACCGCAGACGATAGTCCAGATCGGCTGTAACCAGCGGAAGCTGTTCCCGGATATCCGGCCAGGATTGTCCCATACGTGTGAACAGAGCCTCCGTCTCTTCAACCTGGAATGACCTATTGGTAATAAAAGCAACCGACTCCGCTGGAACACCACTGATACGTGAACCACCTGACTTCATGATCCATTGAATCCATGGTAGTGGCACAGCCCCTTTGGGCTTGGGTACGTCCAATTGCTGCGCCAAGAGTTGCAGCAGTTCCTTCATATTGGGACTGTCTTCCTTCCGCGCCAACAGTGGATAAGTTCCTCCGACTGGAGCAGCTTCCCTGGATAGAAAAACAAGCGTCTGTGCAACAATGTCATTCTCCACAAGCGGTAACCAATAGGATGAACCTCCCGGCACTACCGGCATAAGTCCTTTCTGAATCGCCTGAATGAGCAGGCCAATCCCACCCGTTTGCTCGGTTTCACCTGTGGGACGTGGCCCAACCACTGTACTCGGATTTACAACGGATAAGGGATAGTGATGCTGTTCTGCATACTCGCGAATATGCAAATCGGCATGAAACTTCATCTCTTCATATGCACTTTCATTGTTATCCACATGCTCAACCTGTAGATAATTCCCCTGTTCATTCCGCTCTCCATAAGGACTCATATAACCAACAACGTGGATAAAGTGTCTCAATCCATGAGTACGGTGAATTTCCTGTGCTAGCTGTGCCACTTCTCTGGCCCCGTTCATGAATATCTGCTCGGCTACTTTTCGTTCCAAAGTGACGTCCATCGTTCCACCCGCATGGATGATCACATTTGCTTCAAGAGCACGCTCCCGGTCCGTTGCGGTAAGGCCAAGACCCGACATGGACAAATCACCTGTAATAAAGGTAATTCGGTCGAAATCCTTCACTCCATAAGCCTTCAGCACAGTTCTGGCTCGCTGTTCCGAACGAACCAGCAAGAGTAATTGAGCTTCTCCTTGCGTGAGCTGTTTGACCGTTTCTTTGCCGATAAAACCAGTGCTTCCTGTCATAAAAATGGTCGTACTTGCCATATCAGACTTGCTTATTACCTGATTCATGTTTGTTGTATGTACATTCATTCTGTTACGGCTCCTTTTAGTACTATACAGTACTATTTATATTCAAAAAAAGAGCTTCGATTAACGAAGCATCTGACAAAACGTACGTGCCGATTGTTCAATAATCCCAACATCACGAGCAGTTCCCGCTAGGATTAGTGAACCTTCCAATGCTGCAATAAACAACAAAGCGGCCGGTCCCGGTTCGATTCCCTTGCGAAATTCACCACGATCCAAACCTTGCTCAAACAACTTCTCCACCATAGGTCTAAGCTCACGAAAGAATCTGGATATGCTTTCCTTCACTTGGGGTGCACTGTCCGGTGTCTGCATATATAACGTAACAAAAGGGCAGCTCCCTTCGTAATTTCGTCCCTCAATACCTGCCGACAGCAATGCCATAAATGAGTAGATACGCTCCTCCACTCCTCGCTCACGCTGACTGAGCAGCAGATACAGTTCCGACTCATACTGGGCAATCCAGTATTGAACTACAGCCTGAAGCAGTTCCTCCTTGTTTTTAAAATGATAATAAATATTAGACTTGGATACCCCACTCACTCGCACGACTTCATCCATGCTGACGTAGCTGTACCCCTGACGCAGAAATAATTGTGCCGCCACTTCGACTGCCTTGGTCCGGTTCACTGGATTGGAACTCTTGGATTTGGCAGCTCCCGTGTTCATTTTTTGATTTGTCATATTTAGAACTATACAGTACTAGTCGATTGAAAACAAGTATTTCTGTTAACAAAAGATCCTCTTTCGCTCAAGCTACTCCTTACTTGTCCACATTTAGGTTATTATACACACAGGATATCCACATATAGTATTAAGTGTGTGTTAAATACGTCATGAGATCGTTAAACTGCTTTTGGGTTATCCACATTTCAGGGTTATTAACATCTATCGTTTTTCCAGCGAGTACTTTTTTGGTTCCTCGAAAAAACAAAAACAGGCCAACCAGAATAAGATTTCTGGCTAACCTGTGAATACAGTCCATAATCCGGATTATTTTTTCAGACTATCCCAGTTCTGTTGCAACGCATCTAGCAATGCGGCTTTATCCGATTTGCCTGCAACGTAAGCCTGAATCGTGCTGCCATACTCTTGTGGAACCCCTTCAGGGAAACGGTTAAAGTTCCAGCTGAGTGTTTTATTTTCCTGGCTATACTTCATGATCTCTGTGGCGAGGTCACCCAGATCCTCTTCGGATGCCGTGATGGAACTGAACGCCGGGATGAATTTGAATTCTTTGGTCATGTATTGTTTCCCGATATCCGAAGTTAC
The DNA here is from genome assembly GCF_050990605.1 of Paenibacillus amylolyticus. GTDB lineage: Bacteria > Bacillota > Bacilli > Paenibacillales > Paenibacillaceae > Paenibacillus > Paenibacillus amylolyticus_H. The sequence continues at coordinate 507,386 of NZ_CP158832.1, read as the reverse complement.
GAGCCATTCCAAAAACTCTTTTGCTTCCGTTTTCACTTGAGAGTTCTTGTTCACAACCCAATAGTTTGGCACGCCCACAAACAATTTGTCATTGGGTTCATTGTTAATTGGCATTGGCAGGATACCCAGATTCAGATCGGGATCGATTCCATCGATCTGTACTTGAGTCCAGTTCCCTTGCTGCATCATCGCCGCTTCTCCACTCGCAAACAATGTAACTTGCGTATTGTAGTCGGTTGTCAGCGGGTTTTTGTTGCTGTATTTCAGCGTTAAGTCGAGCAAGTTAATCCAGTCGTTAAACACCTGATTACCAGGAATTTTCTCCTTGCTTTCGTTCAAACCCTGAATGAATTTCACCGGATCTGCCTGATTGGCAAATGCCACGTTTACGTTATGATTGCCCAGCACCCACCACTCCTGATATCCGTTCGAGAATGGCGTAATGCCTGCGGCTTGAAGTTTCTGTGCAGCTTGATCCAATTGTTCCAGTGTCGTTGGAATTTCGGTAATACCCGCTTTTTGGAAGAGGTCTTTGTTATAAATGAAACCATAACCCTCCAGCGCCAGCGGCTGTCCATATAGCTTGCCGTCTTTGGTCATTGGCTCTTTGGCTACTTCAAGCGCATCCTTGGCCCATGATTCTCCAGACAGATCTTCCAGATATTCAAGCCATGTATCCAATTCACGATAACCACCTACGTTGAAAATATCCGGTTGTTCGCCTGCGGCAAACTTGGCTTTCAATGCAGCACCGTAGTCACTGCCACCACCTACGGTTTGAATGTCCAGTTTAACGCCTGGATGGGAGGATTCGTACTCCGCTTTGAGACGATTAAGAGCTTCCGCAATTTCGACTTTGAATTGGAAGATTTTAATGGTTTTGTCCCCGGCAGCAGCCTCGCTACCACCTTGAGCATCCGTGTTGACCGGACTGCCACTCTTGTCCCCATTGCCACAACCCGCGAGCATTACCGAAAAAGCAATCAGCATAAGCAACGTCAACTTCGTCATTCTTTTCATACATACACTCTCCCTATAGTAGTTTCAGTATAACAGTTCCACTAATGAATATTTACACTGGCACTCCGATGACAGAATAACCTTCCCTTGAAGCGTGTTTTCATTCTAACGAACCGAGCGCACGTTATTTCGTCGATTTGGTCGAATTTTAAGGCTCAGACGCCGCTTTACACCCGAATAACGTTACTGAGGTTCGTTAAAATTTGTATTCCTTGATTATCCACCTATTAAGATGCGATGGATTCGTTAGCGCTTTGGACAGGGCCCATACCATCACTTCACTCTGCAGAAGAAATTTCTGGCTATACAAGCTTCTTTCTTGGTCATTTCTCTTTATCGGTCTTTTCTCTTCAGGAATCATGCCCAAGCTATGCGGGCGTGACTCCCCTTTGCACACCTCCATGCGAGGTGGGAGCAAAGGGATCAAGAATGCGTTGCAGGAGCGGAGCGTTCGCCTTTGAACCTCGGTGGCTTCCTTGCCCTAATCCATTCAGGCCACCGAGGAGCAACAGCGACCGAAAGCGCACCTTGATCCCGCCAGCGACCCTGCCCTCGCAACACTTACCCTTTAACTGATCCAGCGGTAATCCCCTGAATGATATACTTCTGCATCAGCAGGAAGAAGATAATGATTGGCATGATGCCCAGCACAAGTGCCGGCAAGGCCAGATCCCATTGCTTCGTATATTGTCCGAAGAGCGCAAAGGTTGCAATCGGGATCGTACGCAGGTTGGAGCTTTGCAGGATCAGGGACGGCAGCAGATAATCATTCCAGATCCAGAGTGTGTTCAGAATGATGACGGTCACATACATCGGTTTCATAAGTGGAAATACGATCCGGAAGAACACCCCGTAAGCAGAACTTCCATCCACCCGAGCCGCTTCCTCAATCTCCAGTGGGACGGATTTCACGAATCCGTGGAACAGGAAGACAGACATCGGTGCCCCGAAACCGAGATAACAGATGATAAGTCCCCCAAGGCTATCGATTAACCCGAGATTACTGGTTACCGTAACGAGTGGAATCATGATAGACTGGAACGGAATCACCATCGCGGCAATGAACATGCCGAACAAAATCCGGTTGAACCGGGTATCGCTGCGAACCATTCGGTACGCGGCCATGGAACTGATCAGCACAAGCAACAGATTGCTGACTACGGTAACGATAAGCGAGTTCATCAGCGCGGACGGGAAGTTAATTTTCTCCCAGGCGTTCGCATAGTTGCCCCATTGGAATACCTCCGGCCATGCAGCCGAATTGGTGAGCAGGTCACCAAAGGTTTTGACTGAATTGACAAACAGGAAGTAAAACGGAACCAGGAATAAAAGTCCAATGAGCACCATAATAATCTCGGTTAAAATGGTACTGAAGCGGTAATTTTTCGTCGTCTCCATTAGGCTTCTACCTCCTTGCTCTTCGTCAGACGTACCTGAATCATGGTGATGATGGCAACGATTACGAAGAACACGAGTGCTTTGGCGGTTCCGATGCCATATCTGTTATTCACAAAGGCTTCATTGTAAATATTAAGTGCAACCGACTCTGTTGATCCGAATGGTCCACCTTTGGTCAGTGACAGATTGAGATCAAACATTTTGAACGACCAGGAGATCGCCAGGAACAGACAGATCGTTACACCCGGCATAATGAGCGGAAGAATGATGCTCCGCAATACCTGCCATCGACTTGCGCCATCAATCTCGGCGGCTTCCAGCAGATCCGGGGATACATTCGTCAGAGATGAGATGTAGATGACCATCAGATATCCTGCGGTCTGCCATACAAACACAATCACGATTCCCCAGAAGGCGGTCGGTTCATCTCCTAGCCAAGGAAGGTTGAAGAAGGACCAGCCTGTTACATCGCCTACTGCTGAAAACCCTTTCACAAATATGAACTGCCAGATAAAGCCGAGCAACAACCCACCGATCACGTTAGGCATAAAAAAGATCGTACGCAGAATGTTTCTCGTCTTGAGCGGTTTGGTCAGGAAATAGGCCAGGAAAAAGCCAATCACATTGGTCAGTACCACACCAACTACGGTGAAGCGCACCGTAAACCAAAACGCCGTTTGGAACTTGGGATCATTCGCAAAAACATGCACGAAGTTATCGAACCCTACCCAATTAATGTTCTCGGATACCCCGTTCCAATCCGTGAAGGAATACACCATGCCAAGCAGGAAAGGGACCACGATGATGAGAATAAAAAACACGATGGAGGGACCCACGAACACGAGCTGCTGTAACAGCTGTGAAGATTTGCGATGCTTCATATCGTTCTCCCCTTCTATAGATGGATGAAATTGGTCTCTTTTTCTATTAAACCCCATTATCGCCGAGGGAAACACCGACCCTTGTGAACAGTTGGGGGTAAAATATTGTCCTCTCTTAACCTGCAACCAGAAGGGGTGTCCCGATGTCCAAGTACTACAGTATACGCACCAAATTGATTGCCTTTATGCTCATCGCTACCACACTTCCACTGCTTGCGTCGATCAGCATGACGTTTATCCAGACCAAGACGGCCCTGCGGGAACAAGCTGTTGAGGAAAATAAACGCCTGATCTACCAAGCGTCCACGAATCTCAATAACTATGTGGATAATGTGGCCAGAGCGTCGCTTGCTGTGTATAACGACCCGAACTTCCTTCGTAATCTGGCGAAGATTCCTGGGGATTATCGTGCAGTGGCCGAGGTGTATACTACTTTGCAGACAATTCGCGCTGCTGTGCCGGATGTGTTCCAGCTGTATTTGCACTCTTTTGCCGCCAATCAATCCACCTTAATTACGAACCCCTTTCCGAAGCGGGAGGAACGCAAACAGGCCTATTCCGGCTCCCTTCATGGAAATACAGGCGGTGATAGCCCGGATATCTGGGTGGAATCGGCCCATATGAGTCACACGTACGGATTCAAGGCTGCCTCCCCTGATGATCATGCAAGAACAGTCATTACTCTGCATCGGGTGATCAAGGATATTCCGTCCACCGAGCGTCTGGGTGTACTCGCCATTGATCTGAATATGAATACCATTGCAGCCATCTGTGGCAGGCTGTATGATCCGGCTAAGGAACAGATCTATGTTGTGGATGGTCAGAATCAGATCATTTACCAGGGACGTTCCGAGGTCAATCATACGGATGCACTGCGAGAGGAAACGGCTAGCGAACTGAATATCGCGCGATCTGGCGCAGGTTCAGCCCAGAATGTCGCAGGGCATTTTGAACAGGATCGTTCCATGTATGTATACCAGCAACTTGGCAGCACGTACGCTGACTGGACCATCGTCAAACAGATTCCGAATGAGACGTTATATGCCAGAGCGACCACACTTACGTGGAATAACGCGATGATTGCCATTGCAGCACTTGTATTGGTCATTGTTGCAACCTTATTCATCTCCATCCGAATCACCGGTCCACTCAAGCAACTCATGCGTTATATGAACCAGATCCAAGCCGGGCGTCTGCATGTGGATATCCATCTATCCAGCCGAGATGAATTTGGGGTGCTCGCTCGTCATTTCCGGGATATGATGGATACAGTAAATAATCTTATATTGCGGGAATATCGACTCGAAATCGCCAATAAGACGAATCAGCTCAAAGCGTTACAAGCGCAGATTCATCCGCATTTTCTATATAACACACTGCAATCGATCGGTACACTTGCCCTTCAACAGCAAGGACAACGGGCGTATACACTACTCTCTAGCCTGTCCAAAATGCTGCGCTACAGCATGCGGGATCAGACCTGCGTGACCTTACGCGAAGAGGCGGAGCATGCCCGATTATATCTGGAACTGCAGCAGGAGCGGTTTGGTGACCGCCTTGAGGTGGATTTGGATTTTGCCGAAGATACCTTGTCTGTCGAAATGCCAAGAATGACGTTACAACCTTTAATTGAGAACTATTTCAAACATGGGGCAGATATTCAGCCTGGCAAAGGTCACATCTCCCTATCCAGCCGCCGGATCAACGATCATTGGATTGAAATCGAACTGAATAATAACGGCCCCTCCATACCTGATGATAAATTACTGGAGATTCGGAGATGGCTTCATCCAAATCACACATCAACCGGGTTAGCCACGCAAGAATCCGATGAGTCCGAGTCCATCGGTCTACGAAATGTGATACGCCGACTTCAATTGAACTCACATCCCGGTCACTCAGCTACACTTGAGATCAGCAATCGGGAACCGAATGGTGTGAAGATCAGGGTTAAACTATACGCGGGAGAGTGAACAACATGAAGGCACTGCTTGTAGATGATGAAAAACATGTCCGCGATGCCATAAGGTTGCTTGGTCATTGGGAAGACTTTGGTATTGATACGTTACTTGAAGCAGCAGACGGGGAGGAAGCTATCGCCTCCATCACGGCACATCAGCCTCAGATTATTCTTAGTGACATGCGTATGCCGGGCAAAGACGGGATGGCATTACTTGAGTGGATATCGGCTCATGCCCCACACAGCAAGGTGCTGGTTATCAGCGGATATGATGATTTTGAACTTGTGAGGCATGCCATCAGGCATGGTGGCATGGACTACCTCCTGAAACCTGTGGAAGCAGATGAGCTGAATGCCTCTCTATTAAAGGCCGTTACCGCTTGGGAAGAGGAAGACGCCATTCGGATACAATCCACCAGGCAATCCATTGTCGTCAATCGAATGCGTCCCCACTACCAGGATCGTCTGCTTACCGAACTTGCCGTCGGAAGAGGCAGCAGCCCATCACACATGCAGCGATTGCAGGATGAGTTAAATCTCCCCCGTCTAATCCCTGTCTGTAGTGTCGCTGTCACCAGCCTGTCCCATCTGGATGCAGATTGTCTGGCAAAATACCGCAGTCAACCCGACCTGCTTGTATTCTCGGTACTCAATATCTGTGCCGAGATGTTATCCACACCAGACGAAGGCGTAATGTTTCGTCAGTTGGATCAACCGGACGAGCTTGTTCTGCTGCATTGGGGTCCATCCACTTCATTGGAACAGATTCTGGACAAGGTCAATCATGGATTGGAGCAGACGATTCAGCGCCGGCTTCATTATGGCATCTCCATCTGTGAGTCCTACCCTGGCGGAATCTCTGCAGCCTATCTGGAAGCAGGTTCAAGGCTGTGGAGACGTAATGCTGTGCAAACCAAACAGCGAATCCATGCTTCAGTTGAATCATCAAATGGGAATAAAATCAGGCGTTTAACCGCCAATGAAGAACCCCTGCGTATGGCAGCCATGAGCTGCCGGGCTTCCAGTGTATCTGCTGCGGTCGCGGAGTGGCTTGACCCGATTACTGATCTTGAAGTTGTCAGTGCTGAGCAGATCCAGCAATGGATCGATGAGCTGGAATGGATGCTGAACCGCTGGCTTGATGATACGGCAGGTTCGTCATTCAAAGAGGAAGAAGTGACGGAAGAACAGTCTATCCCCTTTGCCGAGTTACCTTTGGACGCTGAAGGACTGTTATCCTTCCCCCTGCTTCGTTCATTGTTGGAACAACGACTGCTTGCCGCAGGAAAGGCGCTCACCGCTCATCACCACGCCAATCCTGATCCCATGAGTGAGATTGCACGTTATATGGACGCCCATTATCAGGAGGACCTGTCCTTACAGCAGATTGCGGCGCGTTTCTATCTGAGCCGGGAATATATCTCCCGCAAATTCAAACAGCAATTTGGTCTGAACTGGTCGGAATATCTGGGCAAACTGCGGATCAACAACGCCAAGCTGTTACTGCAAAATCCTTCCCTGCGAGTCGCCAAAATCTCGGAGATGGTTGGATTCCAGGATGAAAAATATTTCAGCAAAGTGTTCAAAAAAATGGAGGGCATCTCGCCAGCAGAATATCGTAAAACAATATTGGAGGCCGGTATGTAACGAGTACCAGCTCCAGATAAAAGAGAGTACTCCCGGGATATCCAATCGGGAGTACTCTCTTTCATTTTACTTTTACAGAGAACCGCTTATTTCATGACGGTTGTTTATCTCTTTCTTTTCTAAGAATCCCGCAAAATCACCCCAGGTACAAGTCGAATGTAGATGAGCTCCCCTGCAAGCTCCACCATCGTCTGTGTAACAATAACAGCCGCAGCTATGGTTGCCCATTCCGGAGGGAGTGCCAGCGCAAGTGGCAGAACGACCAGCGAATTCCGTGTGGCTGAACTGAAAATCAACGCCCGCCCAGCGCCTGGATTCAATTGGAATCCATTGGCAATGATCCGAGATATCCAAGGCATAATGATTAGAAAAGCAACATAGATCGGGATCACGTTCACGATAATCGGCATATCATTGTAAACTTTGCCAATCTGGGAAGCGACAACCACGATCAGCGCGAGTGCCATCATTGGAACCGGTAGCCACGCCGTCGCATTCATGACCCGCTCACCGCTCGCTTTACCTCTTGTGAAAATTTGTGTAACGACAGCGAGCAACAGTGGAATCACGATCAGGAACAGAAAGGCCTTTACGAATGGCTCTACCTGCATGACCTGCGCTACCTCAGCACCCATCAATAGCCATAAATAAAACGGCAACAGGATCATTTGTACTACAAACAGAAGAGGTGTTGCGGCCAGCATCAGTTTCTCATTGCCCCTGCCGAGTTGTGTGAACACTATGACGTAATCAATACAGGGTGTTAACAGTACCAGATAGACTCCGATCAGAACGCCTGGTGATTGCGGAAAGACCAGTGTAAGCAACCATACGACTACAGGTACAACGATAAAATTAGCTACCAGTAACGCGCCCATAAATCGCAGGTTGGACCAGGACTCTTTTAATTGTAAAAAGGGAATCTGTACAAACATGCTATATAACAGAACGGCAAGAACCGGGGACACGGTGTAGTGTAGAACATTTCCCCATGTTGGATTACTCAGCCCTATTACTGCTCCTAAAAACAGTGCGACGACATAGAACCAGGTCTGCTGTGTCTCCATGGTTTCTCGCGTGAGCATTCTCTTCCTCCTCTTCTAATAGGACATCGTGGGCATGGACATATTTCTGCTTCGTTTCGCGTACATTGGGACAGAGTACCATTCCTTCGTAGCGGCAGAGCACAAGGATCTGAAAGATCAACTTGTGAATTTTTTGCGGCTGTTATTAGAATGGGCAAGAACTGGGTATATTCATTGTAGACTGACCCGTGGTTCATTCATTCGTTAAACCAAGGAGGAAACACAATGTCACGTAACAATCCGTACAAGTGGTTAAACGCCATTGGTTTTATCGCTGTAATCATCGTGAACTACCTTTCCAACGCTCTGCCAATCGGGGGCAGAACCAACAAGGAAGTATCGGATATGTATCCTGTGCTGCTCACACCTTCTGGCTATGCCTTCGCTATATGGGGTTTGATCTACTTGCTGCTTGCAGGGTTTGTGATCTATCAGTTCGTGCCTGCTTCGTGGAAAAGGGATTCCATCACCCGCCTCGGGTATTGGTTCCTGGCAAGCTGTGCCTTTAACGTAGCCTGGATTTTCGCTTTTCAAAACTTGCAGATCGGTCTCGCTTTACTGATTATTGTACTGCTTCTGTTGTCTCTGATCGTGTTGTATGTAAAAACACGTACCATTACTGTTCCGACGACTGCTGAAATCTGGCTTGTGAAACTGCCGTTCAGCATCTATCTGGGATGGGTTAGCGTGGCAACGATCATCAATGCTGCTGTGCTGTTATATAAAATCGGCTGGGATGGTTTTGGTCTCAGCGAACCGACCTGGACGATCATTATGCTGATTGTGGGTATGGTGCTGGCTGTACTTGTTAGCTTCCGTTATCGGGATAGTGTATATCCACTGGTATTCACATGGGCGTATATCGCCATCGCCCTTAAACAAAAGGATGTCACTTCCGTATATTATACGGCAATCATCATTGCGATCGTACTGGCAATCTACGCGATATGGCTGTTCTTCGCCCGTAATCAGGATCGCGATTGAGCGACTGCCATTCTAACGCAAAAACATAAAGCAAAAAGCCGATTCTGGTCATTTTCATTCGACCTGAAATCGGCTTTTTATATATAGCGGCGTGAATGAGGACTGTCCTATTTAAGGGCAATTACCTCAATCTCCACCAGTGCATCTTTTGGCAAACGGGCAACTTCCACTGCACTGCGTGCAGGATACGGCTGTTCAAAGAATGTACTATACACTTCATTCACAGGAACGAAGTCATTCATGTCCTTCAGGAACACCGTCGTTTTCACGATTTTATCCATGCTTGTGCCTGCTGCTTCAAGGATAGCCTTCACATTGCTCAGGGACAGACGTGTCTGCTCTTGTACATCTGCGCCGAACTCTCCTGTTTGGGGATTCAGACCAAGCTGTCCGGAAGTGTAGATGAAATCGCCCGCATCAACGGCTTGACTGTATGGACCAATGGCGCCTGGCGCCTGATCGGTAGAGATTGGTTTTTTCATGGACGAGTTCTCCTTCATGTTCGTTATCCTGCTGCCGCATGGAGTCAGGGTTCGAACTCATTTTTGTTGCTTATTATAACACGATCTACCTCAAGCGAGAAACGCTCCTCACTATCCACATGAAGTAAACGGCTCATTCAAAGGTTCTTAATCCCCGTCCGTGCCAAGGACATGAATGACCTCATTCGAATACACATGGTTTCCCTTGGCTTGCACCAGCGCAATGTTCTTCATGGCCTGTGCAATGGTTGCGGCGTGGACTGCCCGGTATTTGTCCGCTCTGCCTTTCATCCAGCGATCCAGAAACTTCATGGCATGGGCAGCCAACTGCTCACCGAACCGCTTCTCGTTTCGATCTCCCAGAATTAAGGAAGGACGGAAGATATGCAATGACGGAAAACCGATATCGGACAATGCATCCTCCATTTCCCCTTTGGTCCGACTGTAAAAGACCCGGGAACCTGCACTCGCTCCCATGGAGGAGATCACCAGCATCTGTGATACCTTATGTTGCTTCGCAATCGTAGCTGCACGAACCGGGTAATGATAATCCACCTGACGGAAATTGTCCTGACTGCCTGCTTTTTTGATCGTTGTACCCAAACAACAGTACAGGTCATCAATTCCATCGAATAAGTGGTCTTGGCTCTCCAGCTGTTCCCAGTCCACCACATGCTGTTCCAGTTTGGGATGTTGCAGCTCAAGCGGACGTCTAACCAGAACGCAAACCAGGCTGTATGCCGAGTGCTCCAGCAGCTTATGAACCAGCAATTCGCCTACAAGCCCGGTAGCTCCAATCACCATGGCTTTCCGTTCGAGACGGTTCAAAATACATCCCTCCACTTCGCCAACTTTTTTGATGTCTTACCAGATATATATGATCAATCTAATCATTTACAAGGTTGTTCTGTCATCGAAGTGCCAGTGTAAATATTCATTAGTTGAAATTATATCGTTCCTATTTTAACAGTACACGGCGTCCAAGGGTAAATGTAAGAATCAGCATCACGACACCAACCCCCACCTGAAATCCATAGGCAGAGATCCAGGCCAGCGCATCGGACCAGGTTTCCATCTTTTCATACAACCAGCCGCCCAACAACGGCCCAAGAAACGAAGTTACTCCGGTCAGAGCCGAATACACCGCGACAAACATCGGTCTTTCACTTTTGGGTGTGTCTCCAATCGTAAAGTTAAATGCCAGCTGATTGAATCCACCTACACCGATCCCAAGGAAGATATGAGATAGAAATAGTGCGATCAATACGGGCATGAAAGACATTAAACCCCACGACAAACAGGAGAGTGCAATGACTGGCAATGTCCAAAATAGCAGGGTTTTGTTGCTGAATCTCGCATTCAGATTGCCCCAGACATAGAAACCGGCCATCATAACCAGTGTCTGGACTACCGTGATCAGGGATACGGTCTGATAATTGATGTTCAATAGATCCAACATAACATAGGAATAGAGCGGAACAATCAAGGTCTGAATCAATAACCAGACAGCCAGGAACAGCGTTGCTTTCAGAAAAGAACGATCCTGGAACGGCTTGATGAACATCCGCCAGAAAACCTTTTCGGTAGAACGTTCAAAGGGAACGTCCGGATAGAAAAAATAGATGACTGTATTGGCAATGGCACAGATCCACACCGGAATAAACAGGATCAGAAAACCCATTTCTCCGGGGTAACGGTCCAAAATAATACCGCCTGCGAATAAGCATACGCTTCCAAGCGCATTCAGAATCGTATTTCGAATTCCAAAATAACGCCCTCTCACCTTGGCAGGTACGATGTCCCCAATCAGTGAAGTCCAGATCATACCGCCGATGGTATTTGATATAAAAGCAACCGTATACACGCCAATATATACGCTTACCCACCACTCTTTGGGGAATATAAACGGAATCAGTCCAGTTGCACTCCATAAGATGCGATGTGTGCCCACAAATAACAACAGCATGCGTTTTCGGCTGCGAATACGCTGCATCCAGTAGGCTGCTCCGATCTGGGCAATGTTCACAAACGTTGTAATCGCGAGCACAAAGCCGATATGTCTCGACCCGGCCCCAAGGTACAGCAGAAATCCTGTTAAAAACGGGCCTCCCAGCAAGGTCTGTAAAATAATTGCCGGTACACCCTCCCATGTTGCAATCGATAAATTAGTGCGTTGTGTCGAACCCTTGCGCCGTGGCTTGCTTACTGACGGGGGAGGGTTAACGTTGACCGTCTTCTGTATGGGGATACACTCCTTAGACCGGGTCTCAAAAGCCGGTCGATGCTAGTTGTCATCCCAAATTCTACTCACGGCGCGAAGGTTGTCAACTCATTTTTTCACGGTCCAACGGAAGATAGAGATGGAAGGTGCTTCCTTTACCTTCAGTGCTCTCAAGTTCAATCGATCCCCCCAGCAATCTCGCTAAATCCCGACTGATCGACAGGCCAAGTCCTGTACCACCAAATTTTCGACTAATCGACCCGTCAGCCTGCTGAAATGCTTCAAATATGGAATGATGCTTGTCCTCAGAAATACCAATGCCTGTGTCCTGAACGGAGAAAATAAGCCATCGATTCTGAATACCTGCATTCTTAATCTGCTTGGTGCTTACGGTCAGTGTGACCTTCCCCCGGTGAGTGAACTTGATGGCATTGGACATCAGATTCCGCAAAATCTGTTGAACCCGCTGGGGATCAGACCAGAGCGTCTCGGGCAGTCCCTGTTTTTTGTCCAGAACCAACTGAATACCTTTTTTCTCGGCAACAAGTTGAAAGTGGCTCATGGCATCTTCTGTAAGTTGTGCGACACTGATATCCTCCAGCACAATATCCAGCCGCCCCGCTTCTACTTTGGACAGATCCAGAATATCGTTAATTAGCGTGAGCAGTTCCTGCCCGGAGTGGTCGATCATATTAGCAAAACGTACAATATCCTCCTGATCCATCGTGTCGGCATTCTCGCTGATCATCTGGGCAAAGTTAATGACACTATTGAGCGGTGTACGCAGTTCATGGGACATATTGGCGAGAAATTCCGATTTGTACTGTGAGGCAATCATCAATTGTTTCGCTCGATCCTCCAGTACAATCTGTGCTTTTTGTAACTCTTCCTTTTGCACAGACAATAGCCGGTTCGTACTCTGGATCAGCAAAATTCGATTCTGTTCATTCTGGAAATCACGTAAAATAAATGCAAAAATAAGGCTTAATACAATGCCTGTAGGGAGTGTATAAGGCATAATATGTGAAAAGAAGTATGTAGCCGGGATCACACCAACGATAGCAATATTTATACTGTTGACCACATTGACGATAACTGTAACAAGGATTCCTTTAATCATCAGCCTGTAATTGCTGCGTCTCATCCATATATTCAGACCTGCACATATCACGCCCAAAATAGACATGTTAAGTACTGCCGCCAATGTAGCATCCGTGATGCCAAAAGTTAGCCTTGACAGCCCAATCCCAATCCCCACGATAATTACGCTATAGGGTTGTCTATATGTTAGAACGGCAACAATCAAAGGAACATAACGCAGATCAAAGACCACTTCGTCGGTGAGTTGAAACCCAAAAACCGTACTGATCCAACCTGCAAATATAAGGACAAGCACTGAACTGATCTGCTTCACTCGGGAAGAGGCACGTATTACGACATATTTATAGAACACACTAGCAAGATATGCAATGGTAATAAGCATTCCCATATTCAATACGAACATTTTTGAAAATTGCATTTACTCACTCCTGTTGTACCGACTTTACTGGCCAAAGTGCTTTCGTCCGTATGTGTCTCTATCATATCATGCCCATTGAAGCTTCGGCATTCCTTCTTCGTCAAAAAAATACACAAAAATACACAAATCAGGATTCAATTTGTGCGCTGGTCGTAGTAGAATATATTGTTGTTTAAATTTAAACTACTATAATAGATTGATGCAACTTATATAGTTATTTGTTGGGGTCATGCTCCTGGGAGCATGAATGAAAGGAGTAAGGTGTTGTGCAATTGTTAAAAAACAAATCCTATTGGCTGTCATTGAGTCTGATGCTGTCCTTGGCCGTTATGGGGCTGTTCTATGATATCCTTAATAGTCCGGAACGCGGGTTCGTAGTGCTTGATTCCTCGCTTGATCGGATCATCCCCTACGTGCCTGCCATGTCCATTCCATATTTGGGCTGGTACCCGTTTGTATTCGGTGTGCTCGCTTACCTGTGTGCTAAGGATCGACTGACGTATTACCGCGTCTTGTTATCCATGAATATCTGTGTCTGGATATGTTATCTGATCTACTTCAACTTTCAGACCATGGTACCGCGCCCGGAACTGACGGGTACAGGCCTGGGAGCATCTGTTCTCGGATGGCTCTATAGCCAGGATCGTCCTTATAATTGTTTTCCAAGTATTCATTCTCTCCACTCTTATCTGGTTATGCGTGCCGTTCTCTCGGTTCCAAGCATCCGTAAACCCATCAAGATTCTAGTGGCCGCCGGGGCAGCAACCATTATCGTATCCACGCTAATGATCAAACAACATGTGATCTATGACGCCTTGGGTGCAGTCATACTCGGCGAATGTGTTCTCACCATCATAACAGGCCTCGCTCTGCACCGGAGACGCAGAAAAGAATCGAAGTGGACAGAGGGGATCAACTGATCCCTCACTTCGATGTTTTCTGAAGATGCTGTTGTCGTCTCCATTCATCAATAAACAAACCTGCAAAATAGGGGTCCCATTGGGTCCCTTTTCCTTCTTCCAAAATCGTTAGCGCTTTCTCGTGACTCATCCCATTCCGATATGGTCGATCCGACGTCATGGCATCAAAGGCATCCGCTACCGCAATGATGCGGCCAAAAAGGGGAATATCATCACCAGCCATCCCATCCGGGTATCCTTTGCCATCATATCTCTCATGGTGAGACCGTACCCCCGGCAGAAAGTCCGCCATGGCATCAATAGGCTCGATCTGTAACAGAATGCTCTCTCCCTGCACGGGATGTGTGCGAATAATTGCGAATTCTTCATCGCTCAGTTTTCCATCCTTCAGCAGTACCTCGTCCGGTATGCCGATTTTCCCGATATCATGAAGCAGGGCTGATTTGTACAATAAATCGGCCTGTTCCTCATTCATTCCACTCAGCTTGCCAATCATCAGCGAATACTCTGCCACACGCATGGAATGCCCTGCCGTGTACTTATCTCGGGCGTCTAAAGCAGCAGCCAGCGTAGAAAAATAACTTTGCAACAGCTGTCGATTGCGTTCCTGTCTCATCTCCAGCCGATTAATCATCATATTGAACCCGGAGATCAATGCCGAGAATTCATCCGCATACAGATCGGGAGCTCTTCTGCCAAGATCCCCCTCCTGAATACGGTTCATCTCGTGCGTCAGTTCAGCAACCGGATCACGAACATCGCGAATCAACAGCCAGCTTCCCACCAGCGCAAACCCCGCGCCCAGGACAACGATGAGAATTCCCCACAGAATGTACTCTTTGGCAAATTCACTGTCCATATACTGAAGCCGGATATATGTAGCAAGGAAAAATAGAAATAGAGGAAATAAGCCAATCAGTGCCGTACTTAGCTGGAATTTACGTTGAATCGATACCAGAATGCGTCCTCCCAGTGACGGCTCCATCCCGTATTGGACTTTGCCTCGATGACGAATCTCAAGTAACAGAGGTCTAATCGCCCGTACTGTTAAGTAATACTCAATCAGTGCATGCATGATGGCAATCAGAAAGGCACACGCAGCAGCCACGACAATGTACAAGTAAGGGAATTCAAGCCACCCTGTGGATATCATCCATATTGTTAATCCGGCAGCCGGAAGTGAGAAGCCAAGCATGTGCGGACCCATGATCCGATATATGGTCTGTCCCGGGAAACGATGAATTTTCTCATACATGTGGTTCAATTCGTCTCTCTCATGATGCTCGGAAGTGAAAAATTGCCTTATGGGGCCAAGCTGCACCCACAGCGTAATTAATTCTGCCACCAGCATGAACAAGAGCGAAATCAGTACAATGAAGATGAGTCGAACAAATTGAATATTCGGTATTTGCAGAGTAGATACCATAACTACTGTACCGACAACAAAAACAGCTGCCAGTGAACCGATCAGATAATTGCGTATCAGGCGAAAGATAAATGAACGGTATGCTTCCAACTGAACCCCTCACTCTCTATATGCAACCAGTTCTCCCTTGAGACACGGGGAGATTAAGGGTATTGCGTTCTATTTGTTTATCGGTTGCTCCGACTAAAAAAATTAATAAATTCCAATGGGTAGGCACCAAAACTGGAGAACACAAAAAGGCTGCTCCACAACGGAGCAGCCTTTGGTGATATATCCTATATTTATCCTTTAATCTTGGCAGCCAGAATCATTGTACCGCGAGGCTCAACTCCCATTGCATCCGGTTCAAGCGTGATGGCCACCGTATCATAGTCGTTGGCCGAATCCAATGTGTAGTATACCGCTCCCGTCCCATCACGACTAAGGAAAGTACCCGCATTCTGAGGGGTATCCCCTTTGATCAACCAGACCTGAAAAGCCTCGTTTCCTTCCAGGTTTGGCAGGTTCTCAGCCTGCACAACCAGGTGAGTGCCTTTGCTGTCAATCACGATGGTTGCGAGACCCTGAGCTACAATGTCCTGCGTTGCAGGATTCAGCTTCACTGCCTCGCCAGTCTGCATGCCCTGTGCGGGCTTCAGAGCTGATGCCAGCTGCTCTTGCAGCTGCGCATTCTGCGCCTGTGCCTGCACCAGTTGCTCTTGCGTAGCCGACGAGCCCGCCGCTTGCTGCGTCAGCGAGTCGATCCGGCTCTGCAGCTGCGCCGTGTACACGCCAAGCAATAGCGCTGCTGCCGCAAGGCCTGCACTGGCTATGCGCCAGGCGCTGCTGATGCCTGCGCGCGCGTGCGCTTGTGGCTGCCATGGCTGTGCCTGGGCAGCCTCTTCCACCCGGGCCGCAGGCACCGCCGTTACCGGCGGCAAGCCTGGCCCGGGCTGCGCCGCACGTTCGTGCTGCGGCGCAAGGTCCTCCTGAAGCACCACAGGTGCTTCAGGCTCTGCAGGAGCAGCCGCCAGCTTCGCCTCGGCGCTCTCCTGCACATGTCCGAGCACGTTGCCCAGCACACGTGCTCGCATGCCTGGCGGCGGTGCTACAGGTTCCGCCGCAAGTGGCAGGAAGCCAGTCACTTCCTGCAATTCCCTCACCTCCTGGCGACAAGGTTCGCATGTTGCCATATGCGCTTCAAACGCCGCCACTTCCTCTGCTTCCAGTCCGCCCAGCACATACATCGGTGCCAGATCAGACCACTCCTCATGTCGTTCTATCATGGATGTATGCCCTCCCTTCCCGCGTCCGGATGCAATTCAGCATCGGCCAGCAACTTTTGGAGCTGTCGCATGGCAAGCCTGACACGGCTCTTTACTGTACCCAACGGAATCCCGAATCGGCTGGATACTTCCTGCTGGGTTAATCCAGCATAATAAATCGATTCTATAACTTGTTGCTGATCACCGTTCAATTGGGACAACGCCTCTTTAATTCGGCTACCTTCCCATTTACGCTGCACTTCTTCTTCCGTATTCGTATGCTCATCGGCATAGGCCGCCAGTGTCTCGTGTTCAACTGAAGTAGCCGCTGCCCCTTTCGATTTCCGCCTCAGCATGTCCACTGCTATGTTACGCGTGATCGCAAACATCCATGTGGTCAGCTTCCCCTGTGAGGCATCGTATCGTTCAGCATTATCCCAGACCCGCATAAAAAGCTCCTGAACGGTTTCTTCTGCCGTCATGGGATCGCCAACGATCCGATAGGCAAAAGAATACACCGCTCGCTCATAACGGTCATATAAAAGCTCCAGTGCGGAGGCATCACGTTCCGCGATCTGCCGCATTAACCTGCTGTCCTCCATCGATTCAGTCATGCGAGGGCCCCTTTCTGTTTCTTCCCTCTTATTATAACCTACGCAGAATCTTTTGAAGAGGATTACCCCAATGAAGAAATAGTTTGAAAAATTTTCTGTATCTTTTCAAACTAACCTTTCACTTTCTAGCTTAGAAACAGTCCGAAAACATATTGCTCTGGTCGCGCTTTCCTTTTTATTGCAGAAAATTACAACCTGTGGTATACTATAAAAGTTGTATTAAACAACCTCATATGATTTCTGTCTTCTTTAAACCCCGGAATATTTTCTTCATGCTGCGTCCGCAGCGAATTTAAAGCACAATTAACCTATGAAGATTGAAGAACCTGAATCACAATAACCCGGTAGTACAGAGTTTCACAAGATGTTCCCATTCACACTGGCGCGGTCATCGGAGCCGCAAGGACAAAAGAGAGGTAGGGCTTTTGTTGTTTTGGATATCACTTATTCTTGAGAAGATTGAAAACATACACAAGCACCCGGAATTGGGTTCCGGGTGCTTATTCATGTCTACATACACATTTCAGCACCATCAACAGACTGTCGGGACACCATTCATTCATGGAGCCAAAACCCCTGGCTTCTAAAGCAACTGTTTACGTTCACCAGACGCTAACGAATCCTGCACACCCTACAGATGCCCGATCCAGATAATAGGACATCTACGATTCCTTAAACTTTTGAAATGGCAGAAATTCATGGAATAGGGGCTGCGGAGTTCGTTAAAACACCATCCCAAAATAAAAAAAGGAACAACGCAGGATAATTCCCTACGCTGCCCCGCTCTGTATCATAGATCCGTTATGCCTCAACATGGAACTCCGTGTTTATTTAGAGCACCTATCGTAACGCTCCATGACCAGCAAATTCTCCTTGCATCCACAAATGCTTAGATAAACATTGTTTTGGAGATAATAACCAGCAGGATGAACAGCACAAGGATTGTGCCCATAGAACCCCAGCTTCCACCGCCATGACCATAGGATACTCCACAACCATGGTGATAACCATGCATCATCGGAGCTTGATTTGGCTGGTGTCCGTAACCGTAGCCCATCGGCATTGTTCCACAACCATATCCATACCCATGCATTTCATGACCTGTGTATTGGTATCCTTGCATATGATCATAACCTCCCATATGTCCGTATACATGCCCCTGTCCGTTCGGTGAGTTTGGTTTTACTTCGCTCATTGTTCATTCCTCCTTAACATTTGCCTACACCCCTAAGCTATGTATTTAGCCTACCTCTGGACCGGGCTATTGCCCTCCTTTTGACAAAATGGGCGTTTAGCCGTTAGGTAACCTTCCCTATTTTCGAACGATACGCCGCCCTTTCATTTCTTGAAATCCATCCAAATCTTCCGTTCACCGTAAGCTATCCACTCTCCCTGACTCTCCCCCATGCTTGTCCTCTAGAAAAAAACCCCACCGGTTGCCCGGCAGAGTTCGCCATATTATACCCAGAATGATTTAGTGATGATTACGAGAAGAATGAACAGAACCAGGATTGCTCCAGTTGATGTCCAGCCGCCGTATCCTACGCCTTCAACTACTTTGCTCATGCAGAACCCTCCTTTACGAATATATTAGGGTCCAAGCGGTGTATTAGATCAAGAATGCTTTAGAGATGATGACCAACAAGATAAAGAGAACCAAGATCGCTCCAGTCGATGTCCATGCGCCGCCGTATCCACCTACTACTCCACTCATGTAAACCCCTCCTTTGATTTGAGGTACAGTTCACTATATGCACCAATCACACATGGGACCGGGCTCAGGTCGAAAATGGGCTGTTTTTTCCACCGACTATTCGCTAATTGCACCTACATAAAAGGTCAGTTCTTAAGTCGGAATGTTATGTTCAAATATGTCTAAGTCATCCATAAATCTCACGGTTATATTCATCAAATGTATGTACTATCGTTCAAAATAAATACCCATACGGTATAGTATTAGCTTCTAACTTGTTAAATACAGATAAATTACCTTTTTAGTAATTATGAATACTGAAATCTTTATTTATGTTATTATTTTACTAATAAAGTAGAAAGGAGTTTCCATGCCCACCGCCTAAATTAGATTATTCCAAACGAAATGATGACCTCAGAAAAAATCCCAACCGATGGGAAGCACATTAGGAGAAATTAGACATAATGAAAAAACTTATTACGATTTTGGCATTAGCCACATTACTTAGTGCTTGTGGTAATTCAGAAACAAACACAACAACCAATAACCAAACGTCCGAAGCATCCAAGGCAACTGAAACTGTCTCAACAGAAGCAAAAGCTACGAAATACACTACATATAGTGGAGAAGGATTTTCTTTTGCCTATCCTGAATCCTGGAAAAGCGTCGATACAAGTCAAATGAACGTTCCGTCCATTAAAGCTGCTTTTTCAAACCAATCTTCATCAGCCACATTTGCAGATAATATGAATCTGGCGATTGAGGCCAACTCAACCGGTTCAATCAATCCTGAAGAATACGCCAATAATGTGGTTGATTATTACACACAAAACGGTTCAGGTATCGGCATTACCGATTATAAAAAAACCAGCTACACAAGCAAGCCTTATAAAGAATATAGTGCAGGTGTATTGGAAGGTACGTATAAGCACTCCTCGGATACAGCAGTTGTCCTTGTCCAATATCTGATTCCAACTAATACAGAACTTTATACCATGACGTTAACCTACGCTAAGGATACGTATAATCAGGATGAGATCAAAGATATCTTGGATTCCCTAAGCATTACTGTTCCTCTGGAGCAAACAGCAACAACGGCAACGACTGGAAATACATCTGCCACAGCATCAGCTGCGGATTTCTTTAATGAGTTAACTCCCTACATTACAGAAGACATAGCCTTTATGGAGCAGGCATCTTATGATTTCTTTGGCAAGCATAGCGATGTATTCCCTGCCAGCACGGCAGAACTCCGCAAAAAGGCGAAGGAGCTAGTTGACACCAATGTAACGACTCGTCATCTGAATAAAAATGTGGCTAACTATTATGATCAATTCGTACAAATCAGCGGTGAAGTGATTTCAGTTGAGGAAGATAACTCTCTCGGAGCAACTTTCTCTATCGTTCATGTCATGGACGATAACGGAAACGATATTATAGCGTTATATCCTGCAACGACCGGAGATCTGCTTGATGGTGATTATGCCACGGTTATCGGTGCGCCAATTACCAACTTCTCTTTTGAAAATGTTGGTGGTGGTTACACCAACGCTACTTTGATTGGAGCCTCATTGGTAGTTGCAGATTAAACAGTTAAATAAGCATTACAAAAAGGCCGGCTCTTTAAAAGACTGGTCTTTTTGACATTCGATTTAGGGATGTAGAGTATTTAAATTAGGAATTAATTAGGTCTTGCCTGAAGGGACGTCAGTTTATCCTGAACCGATTGTAACTTCTGTATACTTGAGGCATCCGGTTTATCACGACGGTCGTCAATTTTGACGGATGTGGGAACACGCTGAGCTCCTGACAAAAACGGCGCTTCATGCAGAGCCGCAATTGCTGTAAAGATCTTGTTAAGTGTGTCCAGTTATTATTGCTTAACTCCCTATTCATAATCTAAATGCATGATTAAAGAGTGCATTAATTTACATCTTCATTATATTTCCATGTTAATTGTTCAAATTATCTCTGCTTCAGCAAAATTTTGATTCGTAAGGAGCAAAAAAATAATAGTTTACACCCGTGTCAACGCTTTCTAATTAGGGTATTATTCTCAGGTATAACACATTTACATAGGAGTTGATGATCAAGGTGAAAATGAAAAAGGTTATTGTTGCTTTATCCATAGGGATGTTGGTTGGTTCTTCTACAATGGCTGTAGCTGCCACCTCCCAAAAAGTTCAAGCAACTTTGGCAAACTTTAAAATTATTGTTAACGGTCAGTCCAAAACTGTTACCTCGGATCAATTGCTTTATAAGGGCAATACGTATCTACAGCTTCGTGAAGCTGCCAAGATTCTTGGCTATGAAGCAAAATACACAAGTGCATCCCGTTCCATTGAGTTTTCTGCAAAGAGTCAATATCAAGCAGATTGGGTCAGCCTGATTGATTTATCCGCATCTAATGGATATCAAGTTGCTCTAAAAGGGGATTCGGCGGATGTTTACAACGTCTCAAAAAATCTAAAAACTATCTTAAGTATCAACGCCAATAGTCTTAAGGAAAACGAGGAAAAAATTGTGGCAGATCCATCGGGCAAAACGATTCGCTACAAAAAATTACAGGGTTCTTTAGTACTGAATCGTGGAGATCTAAAAAAAGCTGGGCTTATCCAATAGTTTATTTAAACAAAACAATCCTCACTGGAAGAAATTCAGCGAGGATTGTTTTGTTGTTCTTATTCCCCAAAAAGTAATAGTTACATTGCGAATAACTATGAAGAGTTTTCTCCTCATGAAGATCATTTGATTAATTTTTAATTAGGTCTTGCCTGAAGGGACGTCAGTTTATCCTGAACCGATTGTAACTTCTGTATACTTGAGGCATCCGGTTTATCACGACGGTCGTCAATTTTGACGGATGTGGAAACACGCTGAGCTCCTGACAAAAACGGTGCTTCATGCAGAGCCGCAATTGCTGTAAAGATCTCGTTAAGCGGTCCCTCAATAATGGTGCTCATGGAAGTTAACTGATATGTAATGCCCCGTTGATGTTCCAATACCTTTTGCATCTCTGCCACATAACTGCTTAGGCTCGTTGTACCCGTTCCGATTGGAATGACAGTCACTTCTGCTATTGCCATTTTTCTCCGCCTCCTCTGGGCCCCGTGAACAACCGCTGCCGCTTAATTTAGTCGATTTTTGACTACTTTTATTCTACCAGTTGAATACGTTACAATTCAAACTGACGTGAAGACGTCATTCAAATTGGTCAAAAATTTTTTTTGATAATTCTTCAAATCTTCCAGTCCTTTTCCTTTGCGGATTCCTGGCTTAAATGGTATACTCGGAATTACGTTTTACTGGTTCTGCCCACTTTACAAACACAATATGTTGGGTTACAGTATGTTGACAGCTACAAAATGTAGTAACACTAGATTTCTCCGCTTCTATTAGTCACCTTCTGCATTCTCGCGAAAAACAGGATGAAATCACCTCCAAAGGCACGTCCCTGTAGGTGTAAATCGCTTTCTCGAAACAGAGTTGACACGGAGGTTAACGGGGCTGCTTGGACTGCATCCGGTATCCTCAAACTACAGGCACATCTGCATATAGACAAAAGCTTACATAAGCACCCTTCTCTGTCGATTTTCTGAACCTCTAAGACAGTAAGGAAGCCAGAGCATCCATGGGCATTTTCAGCCGCGAGGCGGGAGAATGCTTTTTATATGAGCATGTTCTGCATTGTGCTGCTTTGTGCTCTCTAATTGAGCGATCTAAGACATGATCTGTCGCCGCCGTTTCAGTCCGCAAAATGCAATCCTATTTCTTTTTCTCACCGTAAGAAAGACACTCAATTCTTTATATAAAGAATTTCTCCAATTTATCTCTTAAACATGCGAAAGCGAGGAATATTCATGCCACAAGTTGTGACCAAGCCGAACAACCGCCAGCTTGCCTTTGATGATATGCGTATCTCGGTATATGCCGACCGTATTCTGGAAGGACTGGACATGCTCGACAAGGAACGTCTGGTACGCGGGGTAAACAGCAAGCTCCGCCGTGATGAAGTTACCGGAGACGAAATCAGCAACGCTTTTATGATGAGCGCACTGGAACTGGTAACCAAAGAGGAGCCTAACTGGAAATTTGCAGCGGCACGCTCCCTGCTCACTTCCCTGTACAAAAAAGCGGCTACCAACCGCAGATACAAGTCTTACCCGGACGAGCCTTATGGTGCATTTCACCCTCTTCTTGTAGATCTCGTGAAAAAAGGCATCTACCGTGAAGAATTGCTGGAATGTTACACCAAAGAACAGATTGATGAACTTGCGGAGTGCATTGACTACCGCAACGATCTGCTCTTCGATTACATCGGCTTGCTCACACTGGCAGAACGTTACCTCGCTCACGATTTTGACGGAAAAGTGATGGAGTTGCCTCAAGAGCGTTACATGGTTATTGCCATGTACCTGATGCATCAGGAGCCTGCTGAGAAACGTATGGATCTCGTCAAGGAAGCTTACTGGGCGATGAGCAACATGTATATGACAGCAGCTACACCTACGATGTCCAATGCCGGTAAAAAAGTAGCCGGACAGCTCTCAAGCTGCTTCATCGATACCGTAGACGACTCACTTGAAGGTATCTTCGATTCCAATACAGATGTAGCACGTCTGAGCAAAATGGGCGGCGGTATCGGCGTGTACCTCGGTAAAGTCAGAGCACGTGGATCGGATATCCGTGGTCACAAAAACACAAGTTCGGGTGTAATCCCTTGGATTCGCCAACTAAACAATACAGCGGTCAGCGTAGACCAGCTTGGTACACGTAAAGGTGCCATTGCTGTATATCTGGATGTCTTCCACAAAGACATTCTGGCCTTCCTCGATCTGAAGCTGAACAACGGTGACGAACGGATGCGTGCACATGACGTATTCCACGGGATCTGTCTGCCTGACTTGTTCATGGAGCGGGTAGCGAGCCGTGGCGAATGGAGCTTGTTCTGCCCGCACGAAACAAAGAAAGTGATGGGCTGGAAAGACGAGAACGGTCGTCCGCTCGGACTGGAAGATTTCTACGATGAGTCCTTTGGCCATGGTACGTTCCGTGAGAAATATGAAGAAGCGGTTAACCACCCGCTGTTGTCCCGTATTACCGTTCAGGCGATTGATATCATGAAACGTGTGATGAAATCCCAACTCGAAACGGGTACACCGTACATGTTCTACCGGGATACCGTTAACCGCGCGAACCCGAACCGTGCACACGGTATGGTCTACTCTTCCAACCTTTGTACCGAGATCATGCAGAACCAATCTGCCACTGTGGTAGAAAAGGAAGAACTCGTAACCAAAGATGGACAGACTCGCATCGTAATTTCCAAAGTACCTGGCGACTTCGTTGTCTGCAACCTGAACTCCATTCACTTGGCACGTGCCGTGCCTCACAATGTACTGGAGCGTCTGGTACCGATTCAGGTACGTATGCTGGACAATGTTATCGACATTAACAATATTGAAGTGCTGCAAGCCCAATACACCAACAGCCAATATCGTGCAGTCGGTCTGGGAACATTCGGACTTCACCATTTGCTTGCCCTCGAAGGCATTCGCTGGGAGTCCGATGAAGCGGTAACGTATAACGATAATCTGTACGAAAAAATTAACTACCTGCTCGTGAAAGCCAGCATGGAGCTGTCCAAGGAAAAAGGACATTATCCAAAATTCAAAGGTTCCGATTGGGAAAGTGGCCACTACTTCGACCAACGCGAGTACACGTCAGGTGAGCGCGTAGGTGAGTTCGTGACAACAGAACAGTGGAAAGAACTGCAAACCCAAGTGCAGCAAAACGGTGTCCGTAATGCTTGGATGTTCGCCATTGCACCAAACGGTTCCACGTCCATCATTGCCGGCTCTACAGCCAGCATTGACCCGCTCTATGAACTGTTGTCTTATGAAGAGAAAACAACATACAAGATTGCCAACCCGGCACCGGACCTGTCCGAAAAAACAATCTGGTATTACAAAACAGCATTCATGGTCGATCAACATGCTTCCATCAATATGGCTGCTGCACGTCAGCGCCACGTCGATCAGGGACAGAGTTTCAACCTGTATGTTCGTCCGGATATCAAAGCAACGGAATTCCTGGAATTGCACTTGCACGCCTGGAGAGCCGGCATGAAATCGACGTATTACGTTCGTAGCCGGGCATTAACCATTGAAGAATGCGATTCTTGCGCAAGCTAAGTTTTATCCGTGATAGAGAAGATTGACTAGATTCACGATGACCACCAGGGCATCCTGTTTTGATTGCAAAATGGCGTTGCCCTGGTTCTTTTTTGCCTAAAACACGATCACAGCATCGCAAGATGTTGATATAGATGCCACATTATACAACCCTAATATATAAAAGAATTAATGATTACACGATAACGAAGAGGACAGTCGTTATACAGTGTAAATTCATTCAAGGAGTGAACGGACGATGCAAGTACAGAAAATTTTCAACACCGAAGCCCCTAACCAGTCAACCCGTATTATTGAAGGTGAATGCTCCGGTATCCTGAACTGGAATGACATTCGCATGCCTCATATGTACAAATTGTACAAAGTACTGCTGCTCAACCACTGGATTGCAGACGAGATTCCAATGTCCAAAGATGCTTCCCAGTTTGCTCAACTGGATGAGGAAGAACAACGTACATTCAAAATCAACATCTCCCTGCTCGCGGTACTTGATTCCATGCAGACGATGTTTGTGGGTGACGTAAAACGTTACTTTACCGATTCTTCACTCGAAGCGATCTCGGCCATTATCGGACAGCAGGAAGTTGTTCATAACCAATCGTATTCCTACGTCCTCTCTTCCATCGTATCGGATCGGGAGCAAAAGGAAATTTTCGAATACTGGAAACATGATCCAGTCCTGCTTGACCGCAACCGTTTCATCGCTGATATCTATCAGAACTTCCGGGACGAGCCGTCTCCACAGACGTTCTTCCAGGCTATGGTAGCCGATCTGGTACTCGAAGGTATCTTCTTCTATAGTACGTTTGCCTTCTTCTACAACCTGGCCCGTGACCAGAAAATGATGGCAACCAGCCAGATGATCTCGTATATCCAGCGCGATGAAAACCAACACTGTTATTTCTTCGCTGAAGTATACAAACAGTTGCTGGTAGACTTCCCTGAACTGAACACACCTGAGAACATGGAGTATGTATACACAACAATTAATCGTGCGGTTGAGCTCGAAACCAACTGGGCACATTACACGCTCAGCAACGTACGCGGCATTGACCTGAACGAGTTGGAAGACTACATCAAGTACATCGCCAACAAACGTCTGCGTCTGATGGGTATGGAAAAAGCCTATGAAGGTGTGGATGTAAACTGCATGCCTTGGATCAAACCATTCTCTGATGAAGCACTGAATGCAACCAAAACCGACTTCTTCGAAGCCAAATCCCGTAACTACGGTAAAGTTGGCGACGATAACGGATTTGACGATTTGTAATAAAGATTCTCATAATGAATTAAACTGAAAATTATTTACACCGACACTACGATGACAGAACAACTTTCCAATCGCTGTTATCCCCAGATTTTTTTGATTCCCTTTCTCAAGGGAAAATCCGGTGATAAAGGCTAACGCTTCGCTTTTTCAAGTTATTTCTGTCTTCTCCGTTAATGTGTAAATGATTAGTTCAATTCATATCGTTTTAATCACATAGACTATAAATAAAAACAACACTCCCTGAACTGTGGCTATAATACCTAAGTTCAGGGAGTGTTTTTAATTAATATGTACAACATCATATCAGCATTGAACTATTATAATTTAATAGAGATATTTCTTAATCTAATAGATTCAAGAACTCGATGAATCCTCCGTTTCGAATATTATCCGTATTACTCAAGCTGTATAGGATAGTAAAGTTTAACTTCCAATATAATACTTAAACAAAGTTAAACACATTTTAAACTTATAAATTGAACTTAAAGTATACTTACACAGTATGCTACGAAGAGCTTGATTTATACACTCTCCAACCAACACACACTTATTATATAATGGGAAGAGATTCATACTCCTCCTGCGGAAGTGAGGCCTATTCATGGAAAAAGAACTGCTGGAACAAATCAACTTGTGGCATGAGCAGGACCAATTCAGTCTCATTATTGAACGTATCGAGCGTATCCCCGTCTCAGAACGGGATTATGATCTGACTGGTCAACTCGCCAGAGCCTATAACAATGATGCACGTTACCGCGAAGCCATTCAACAACTATTGTCTGTCGAGGAGCAAGGAGTAAACGACCCGCTTTGGCAATATCGCTTGGGGTACGCGTACTGTTATATCGCCGACTATGAACAAGCACTAATGGCGTTTGAGAGAGCTGACGAACTTCAGCCACATGATGAATCCACCCTTGAATTTTTAAGTCAGATTCGTCCCGAAGCGGACAAGATGGGTCGAGATCGCCAGCGTCATGAAAAGGAGCTTGCCACATTCGAGCAGAGCGGTATACAGAACCATCTAAGAGCTGCTTCAGGGCCTTATGATCCTGCGACATTCTGGAAGCAGAGTGATTATGCACGGGACAACCATGTATCGGCTCCCTTTGACGAAGCAGAAATTGTGTCTATTGAGCAAGAACTAGGTTACAAGCTGCCCGCTTCCTATATTCAACTGATGAATACGCAGAACGGCGGTATCCCTGCGCTCACTGTATTTCCCACCAAAGAAGCGACTTCCTGGGCTGAGGATCACATTGCCATTTCAAGCATTATGGGAATCGGACACGATAAAATATACGCACTCGCTGGTGAGATGGGAAGCCGGTTCATGATCGAAGATTGGGGATACCCCGACCTGGGGATCGTGATCTGTGATTGTCCATCCGCTGGTCATGATGTTGTTATGCTGGATTATCGTTTCTGTGGTCCTGAAGGCGAACCCTGTGTAGTCCATGTGGATCAGGAAAATGATTATGAGATTACATATCTTGCGCCGAATTTTGAAGCTTTCATCCGTGGATTGGTCGATGAGGATATATATGACCTATCTGACGAAGAGAATGAGGACTAAAATCCAGGAGGGTCCGGCCATATGACAACCCGTATCTATTTTGGTTCCAATCAACTTGGTGAAGTGGCCGCAGTTTCATTGCAGAATGCGCTGACTGAGCTTGACCTGGGAACCCTTGAAGATTATCGACGAACGGATAAAGGGGTTATGGGGCAGACATTGCTCATTCGCTCTTCCCGTGGAGAGTATATTCTGAAAGGCAATCCTTTATATACAGGACAGTTACAGGAAGAAAAGTTCTTTGTAGAACAACTGGCAAAACATACGTCCATTCCTGTCCCTGATCCCTATTTATTACAGGAAGATACCGAACTTCTGGGCTGGAGTTATGCCATCATGCCGCGCCTGCCCGGGAATCACCTGTATGATCCAGCATTTCAGGCTTCACTGTCACAGCAAGATCAGGAAGAGATCGCCTGCATGTTTGCTCATACTTTGGCTGAACTGCACCGCTGGAAGGTGCCTGATGCCGGGGAATATGACCCTGTAGCGCAGCAGATTGTTTCCTTTGCAGGCGATTATCTGGACTGGTTGTACGGAACCATTCGTCACTGGTTACATGATGCTGAACAGTACTCGGTGATTACGGATGAAGATGTTCAGTGGGTGGACGAACAATTCAAGAATGTTGAACCGGCATTTCGGTCCAAAGCTGTTCCGTGTTTTGTCATGGGAGACTTCAAGGTCGAGAATATTCTTATTCAAAATCTGGACGACCATTCTTCAGGGTGGCAGATTAGTGGTCTGTTTGATTTTACAACCGCCTATTTCGGAGACGGCACTGCCGACCTAACCAAAATATCCACCAGGTATGTTCGTGAGGGTCAACCAGAACTGGCCGCACAGTTCCTTCGCTGCTATCGGGATCTGGTCTGTGTAGCAGATGAGGAGAAATGCCAACACTTCCGTACACGTCTCAGCATGCACCTACTCTATCAACGTATCTTGTGGTGGGGCGAAGCCAAAGCGACAGGACAAGTAACATGGGCAGCCGACCTGCCTTTTGCACAGTGGGCTCAGCAGTCCATCGATACAATTCTCGCATTGCTGGATGAGTAGATTTGGACAGGTCGCTCAAGGATAGCGGCCTCCAAACTAATGTATGTATCGTTCCATATATGTCGCCCAACATCTGGACGCACGGATATAACCGCCAAAGATCATCCTTGATCTTTGGCGGTTTTTGTCACTCATTATATTTCAATCAACGATGAAATCCCTCAACTTAAGCTTGTGCGACGGGTGACTCCTGATGTTTCTGCAAAAACTCCAGCATCTTGCGGTACACAAGAATCTCGTTAGTCTTTCTGGAAAAGCCATGTCCCTCATCATCCAGAACGATGTATTCCACATCAAGTCCCTTAGACTGGAGCGCAGCCACGATCTGATCGGATTCGGCCTTCACGACCCTTGGATCATTGGCACCCTGAATGACCAGCATCGGGTTAACCATCTGATCGAGATACGTAATCGGTGAATCCTTCGTTAAGCGTTCACGATCACGGACCGGATCACCCAGCCAGTTATCCATCATCGGCTTCCAGTCTTCCGGTACGGATTCCAGGAATGTGAACAGGTTACTTGGCCCAAAAATATCGACCGCAGCCCGGAACAGCTCCGGATGGCGACCTGCCAATAACAGGGTCATATATCCCCCATAACTTCCACCTACTACAAACAACCGCTCTGGCGAGGTGATTCCCTGATCAAACAGCCAGTTGATCCCGGCAACACAGTCCAGCCTTGGACCCTCACCCCAATCACGCTCAACCATCTTGACGAATTCCGCACCATATCCGGTACTGCCCCGGAAGTTCGGTGCAAAGACATGATAGCCCTGAGCGAGCATCATCTGGAACATCGGTCGAAAAAACTTCGCTTCGGATGCTTGCGGCCCACCATGAGGCCAAAATACCGTGTAGCCATTGGCCTGCTCTGGCTTTGCTTTGAACAAGAGCGCTTCGATCTCCAGTCCGTCGTAGGAGTTATACTGAATAACGTCAGGGTACACGAGATCACTTGGGTCAAGTCCCGTTACCCGATTGGCCGTCAGCGGCTCCCAGGACTCAGCACCTGCCATTTTGCGATATATGTTATGCGGCTGGATTGCTCCACGTCCAAGGATATACACATTACCAGCCTTCGTAACGTTGACCTGCTCTATCGTATCCAGCGGCATCGCTATGCGCCGAGGCTCATCGGCATTTTTGCCCAATACGTACATACGATTCTCCGGCCCTGTAAGTGTCCAGAAATATAAGGTCTCGGAAGCCTGATGCCAGCGGA
This sequence comes from Paenibacillus amylolyticus, assembly GCF_050990605.1. Taxonomy (GTDB): domain Bacteria; phylum Bacillota; class Bacilli; order Paenibacillales; family Paenibacillaceae; genus Paenibacillus; species Paenibacillus amylolyticus_H. The sequence continues at coordinate 476,966 of NZ_CP158832.1, read as the reverse complement.
TGAACTCCACATCTTCCCCTTCGATATGGCACACTAGACGGAATTCACGGGTATCGATGCGATATTCAGCCACATAGGAATATGCCGAGCCATCATTGGTAATGAACAGAAGGCGATTGTCATCTGCAAAAATCAGATCCGATACCTGACTATGACGTTCTGAGGCTGGCAGAATGACCATTTCTTCATTGTTACGATACAGATGCGCCGTCTGATACGTATTGGAGTACATTTTTAAAATAACATAACTCTTCTCGTCAGGACTTACAGCAAACAGGCTGCTCGTAACCTCTTCTCCACTGTATAACAGTTCATCTTCACCTGTCTCCAGATCGATGCGGCGTGAATTCAGATAGTTCGGATTACCCGCGCTGGTGACATAATAGAGACGTTGTCCATCCTCGGACAACTCAGAGAAATAACAACGATCATTCGGTTCTGCCGGAACCACTGGCAGCGGGACACCACCCTCGGGTGGAAGTGCATACAGATGATAGTTCTCATCTCCATCCCGATCAAACGCGGTAAGAAGATGACGTCCTTGCGGGTCTGCTTTGATAAATTGACTGCTCTGATTCAAGTACGTTAAAGGATACGGGTATCCTCCAGGCAAATCCATCGCCCAAATATTCGGCTGGCCGTTCAGGTTGCTGTCCATGAACAAACGTTTCTCATCTGCCGATACGGCAAAATGCGAAATACGGTACGTCTGGAAATATTGCTCGACATCCGGTTTGGGGAACTGAATCATGACAAACCTCCTTGGAATTGAACCAATGAATTTAACATTGGTAAATTAAGGTACCATTTGTCCATATTATAGGTAATGCCAATGTTTAGACAATAGATATGTGAGTTATAATTTTAAAATTATCCTTAGCTTTGTTTATTATCAGCAATATTCATCCAGCGTACAAGTGGCTTTGTCTTCCCTGTAGTGCATAAGGTGGCGGAATAATTCGGACCTACGTTCAAAGAATGCAAATTATAATGTTGCCCTTCCCGTTCCACAACGTGATGCCCATCTAACCCTCCTCCCATCGTATTCAGTTTTCGCCACTGTCCGGACAGGGATTGACCACACGCCTTAATCCAAGCCTCTTTTTGTGTGAGAACTTGCCAAACACGCCGGATCGTTACCTGCTCTTCCTCCCTGTGATCCAGTACATAACACTTCTCCTCTTCCGTCATAAATCGCCTGATTATTGCACTCATCCGCAACAACGGACGTACATGCTCAAGATCAATTCCCAGCTCTGTATGAGCCGCTAAAGCCAGTACACAACATCCTTCCGTATGAGAAAGGTTAAATTGTGGTCCGCTATGAACATGGGGTTTGCCTGAAGTCCCATATTCAATATGAATATCTGACGCTGATTGACTCATGTACATGGACAGTACTTCTCTCAGAAATGTGCGCGACATAACCAGCTTCTGAGCATCATGTATGGATTGTTTCTGTTTTCTCTGTACACGTTCAATCTCATCCTGGCTCAGTACACAGGTATCTATATCCAACCCTGACAAAAAATCCTCTCCCTTGTTCGGAAGAGGCTGCGTCCAGATATGTACTTCATTTGCCACAAAATGAACCGCAGCGGATTCCTGCCATCCTGTAACTGCAGGTTTCATAAGCTCACTCCTTTCCCTACTCTTCTTGCTCAACAAACAACGGACATCCTCAGATGCCCCGGTTTCGCTATACGTTTTAGTTGGATTCCGATCTCCTCATCCGTCAGTTTCATAGCACATTCGCTCATTTGCATGTAATCCAGCCCGATAACGCCATATTCAGAGATGTGCATGCAACGTTTTTTCAATGAATCCATATCTGCATAGTGATTACTGATCCACTTCATCCGAGCATAGTGTATATCTTCGGAAGAGAGCATCCGGTCCTGAATGCGACTGCATTCTTCCTTAACTCGTTGATGTAATTCAACGGGATCAACGGAATACCCACAGACATTGGAGAAAGCAAATTCCTGCCTGTAATAGTGATCCCAATGACTCCCCTTCCCGAGCAAACCTGACTTCACACTCTCTGTGAAGAATGTTGAAGTCTCTCCTAGAAGGGCTTCGATACCAATCATGGTTGCAACCTGAGTCTCCAATTGCGTAACCGGCCTTTCTTCCTTAAAGCCAAACCGGACAAGAGGTATTGACGATCCACCATTCATTTCCTTATACGTCTCGTCCTGTTCCTGCAACGGCTGAATGAATGGAGCAGGGGACATGATCTTGGCTTGAGTCATTGAATAATTCTCCAACCATTCGAATATCTCCGTTGGTTCAACAGGACCCACTACAGCGACAGACATTCGAGAAGCCGTATAATGACTTGTATAGGCATTATTCAGCCACTCTACGGTAATATCGGCAATACTCTCTGGTGTGCCTGCTACATCCAGAATGATTGGGTGGTCGTTACCATACATCATCTGTAACAATTGCTGGAGTGCAAGCCAGGAGGGTTGATCCTTGTACATCTCCAGTTCCTGATGAATCGCCGCCCGCTCATGTTCAATGTTTTTTTTCGTGAAGTAGGGAGTTGCAATCATATGCATAAAAAGTTGAAGGCTGCTCCTTAGATTGCCTGTACAAGCAAGTTGATACGTCGTTACATCATAACGCGTCAGCGCCGACGTTGAAGCCCCTTCGGCATGAAGAAGTGATTTGACCGACTGACCATCGGGATTGTAAAACATCATGTGTTCAAGAAAATGTGCCGTACCCGCAAGCGTAATATCGTGAATGGACCCATAGGGCACAGAACAGGATACAAACGTGTGATTATACTGGGGTTGTGGCAGTATAATCACGTTCAGGCCGTTGGATAAACGCTTGCAGACATAAGAATGCTCTGTTGTACTATTCATGATATTCACCTCCTGTAACTATGCGGAATATTCACTCTCAGGGTACAAAATCCATGTGACCTCTTTCCTCAACCTGGTAGCAACGAAAGCTACTTCTTCAGGAGTCACTCTCGCTATCTCTTCAAGGAATTGTGCAGTAGTCATCTGACTTCCGCTCAACATCTGATCCATATGATTTGTAATGACCTGATGTGGCAGATCGAATCCGACCTGAACATAATGCATCACATTCTGCACAGCGGTATATAACTCTCTCTCGGATACATCTCCGTCACAGATTCTCTTCCATTCCGTATCGATGCCTTCGAGGACATCTGTCACGTTAGCACTACTGGTGCCCGTTGTAATGTGAAGGGTTTCCCGAAAATCATCCAGTGTGGTGGTAACCTGATATACCAACTGGGAACGTTCACGTAATCCAACCTGCAACCGGGACGCGGGTGTCGCTCCAAATAAGGTATGCAATACAAACAGAGCCGGATATAAAGCAGATCCATATCGAATACCTGTACGATAAGTAACATTGATCTTGCACTGGTGAATGTCCAACAGTTCCATCATCATGGCTTCAGCCTCCTGCTGCTCGGCAGGATTACCTTGTCGTCCCACTACTTCTTCCTCTCCTGGATATTGTGTATTGATTGGATGTAGTTCTGATTCCCTCTCCGAACAACAGCGTTTGAACACTCCCCTGTTCCCACATTCAAATTGTTCCCAGATCAGGTCCCTAATTACTCCAGGATGAATATCGCCAAGAACATGAACATGGATCGGAATTTGGATCAATGCCTGATAGTGCCGAAACAACTCATGAGATATGACACAATGCCGTAGTTCATCCAGAGCCAATTGGCGATTCTGCCCTTCATATCCCATCCATTCCAGACAACGGCTCTGCACCACCTTGTCCCAATCCGTTCCATCATGCGCGATATGCTGTTCAGTCCAAGCCATTTCATCCTTTACTTTCATCTCTTCGAACATGCCATGATCATCAACCGCTGGGTCATACAACAAGCCTGCGAGTAATTGCAAAGCGCTATGTATGGTTTCCATCTGTGTTCCAGTTATTAACTTATCTGCTGTTATACGAGGTATGCGCAGCGTGATCGAGGCAATCTGAGTATCGCCTTTGTAATCAAAACGACAGGTCAGTTCTGCACCATACAGGGACCATAACTGTTGCTGAAGCAGCCTGTTCGAGGGAAAGCGCCGACAGCTGTTCATTAACAAACGAACGATCATGACAAATATTGCTGAGGGTATGGTTTGCTGTGTATTGATCAGATTGATCTGTACGTAATGATTGGCATATTGTTGTGTTGGCAGCATATGCACCGACAGATTGTTCCGCCTCTCAGTTGTAAAAGATTGCATCCCCACTCCTCCTCTCACCTCAATCTACGAACCGATATTATAGATTGCTCCACTGTCCGTGTTCAGACCAAGCTGTCCAAAACCATCAAGTGGCTTGGATATCCAATCCACCCGACTGTCCGCTTCAGCACCAATAGTTACTTCATCATCTCGCCAACGAATGACCTGCTGGTGATGCCTGTCCCAGAAACGCCACAATGCTGGCTGGCTTAACAGTTGCTCGCGAAATGGCTCATATATCCTATTAGCAGAAGCCTGAATATCCTGATCCAATACAACCGGTGGCAGGAAAACGATCTTGGAACGAAAATCCTCCGTGAGGGTCATAAAGTACACACATACCGGCTTCTGCGTTTTGGCTAAAATACGAAAAATACCACTTCGAGTGCGAATTTTCGAACTTAGAAAAGGCAGTTCAACAGCATGGTTATCCGTATTGAATCCGGTCTGTCCATCTACAAACAGACTGAATGATCCACCTTTTCGCAAATGGGAATACAACCTGATGCCAATCATCTCATCCTCTGCATTGAGCAGTTCCGCACCTGCATACTTGCGGATGGCCTCCCAACCGGACAGTTTCTTCTCTTGTTCCACTGTTTCCTGCTCGGCAATCAGATAGAATGGAAGCTTGGCAGACATATGACCTGCACGTATTTCCTGTCCGATCGTAATCATATTGTGCCTCACAAAACCATAATGCCAGGTTAATAATGCACCACCTTCACGCAATGTTGCCTGCAGATGTTCCCGCCCCTCTACCTCATCCCACTCCATAAACGAATAGGGGCTTTTCTTGTGTTCGTTAATCGTACGAAGAAATGCGAGATAGTCCATCCAGATGGACTCAGCAGACTGCTTCGGCTTGAGCGGAGCCATCTCCTTGATAATGTTCATTAGTGCATAAAAGGACCCCAAATGAATGCCATCCTTCCGCTCCTTATGAAGTTCATCTCTGACCTGTTCACGGTACATATCATATAAAGATCTAAAGTTCGTCATCTATGTGTCCCCTCCAAGGCTTGAGATACTCTAAGAGCACCCTTTCCGTGTCGCAGGTAATTTCGGTGCATGCCATCCATCATATACGTAAGCATTCGGAGGGCCATCTCATATTGCCCCGGAATGCATTCTTCCAATTCTGCTTCCTGCCCTTCCACCATATCAAAGCCCACATAGGGCAAGGAAGATTCCAGTGCTGCGATCACACAGTTTCGAGTGTTAAACCATGAGGGGCCTCCACTGATAGGAAAATCAACATAAGGGAAACTTCCAGGATCAAGGCAGTCCAGGTCAAACGATAAATAGGCCGCTTCCGCCTGAAACTTGTGCTGTACTTCAAGCAGAGCTGTCGTTACTCGTTCCGGGGTCATCTGTTCTGCAGGAATCTGAACCAATTTGGGATGTTTGTACATCTGATCTACAGAACGCAGGCCGCGCAGACCAATCTGCACAACTGCGGCGATACCGTCCTCCTTCAGTAGATGCCTTACAAAATTGGCATGATGCATCTCATCCTGATGAATGGCATCCACCCCACAATCATGGTGGGCATCGAACTGGACAAGTATGATTCTTGCATTGGATCGACTCAATATGGATTTCAGAACGGAATACGTAATGGAATGATCACCACCAATGCAGCACAGTAGCGCCTCTTCCCTTTCGGTATATACCAGAGCTGAGTTAAGACCCTGGGCGTAGGATAAATCCGTATCATCTGTTTGGCAAGTACCCAAATCCTGCATCATTACAGATTCAAGTAATCTCTGGCCACTGCCAATGTCATATAGTCCTGATGTGCGGGATTGCGTCAGAGCTGGATACATTACCTTTTTCCATGATTCGGCCCGAAGCGATTGCTCAAATCCCGCGACTTTTGATCCCTTCATACCTGAACCTCCGGAATAGGGGATACCCAGCATATAGAGATGCGGTGAATCTTGACCTACAAGAGGTTCAAATGAAAAAAAAGGGACATCCGTAGGGTTAACGCCATCTAGCTGGGGGACCGGACGTGTCTCCAACTCTGCAGCGGGTTCAATCTGATAGAACTGGCTGAACATCTCATCGGCTGCAATCAATGTATCACCGATGCGGCGTACCAGGTAGGCAGGTTCCGGAGCTTGCATAAAGAGACCTCCTTTATTTGATATGGGTTATATCTAGGTCGAATAACTCTGAGCAGCCAGACCCTCCTGCTCCTCCACGTCAGTTGATTTGTTCCCAGATGAATCTGTATAGTCCTTTTTGAACATCCTGATCACGGGTAAAATGCATAATAAACTCGCTGCATTAACAAAAGCAATGACACCGTAGAAGTATCCCACATGATCAAAGATTCGTGTCAGCCCCCAGCCTGCAACAATAATAAGCAGAAAATACGCAGCATTCATAAGCAGGGCCTGATAGCCGCGTCCGCTCTGTTCCATGGTAAGCAGCGTTGTCATCATAGGTCCCATGGTCAGATAGGAAAGGGCAACCACTGCCAGATATCGGGCCGCTTCTGCACGGGATACGGGGTCCGCAATCAGGAAAGCTGTCAGCGGTTCCCGCCATACCCAGATGGATACGGCAATTACGATATAAAGAATGAATGACTGTATCAGACCTCTGCGATAGCTTTCATATGCACGTGGTCGATGAGCCTCCTTGAGATTATGATTAATCATGATTCCAATAGCCGATCCAATAACAATTCCGGGCAGTATGGCCATCGTCTGAATTCGGTATCCAACTCCAAATCCAGCAACAACCCCTTCGCCAAAGCGACTGACGATTTTGTTGAAAAAGAAGGTACTCAAAAAGATAAGACAATACGAAATAAATACGGGAATACCTACCTGCTGAAGTGCAATGAGATGTTTCCACACCAATGTTATCCGTTCATACACAAATTCCTTCCGTAATATCAGTATCAGGAGGCTTATGAGTAAAGAGAGTGTAGAAGAAATAAGATTGGCGTACACAATTCCCTTCAATTCCATTCCAGCCACTGAAACGAACCAGTACACCAGCATAATGTTGAGCAATGCCGTACCTACGGAATTCCACGCTGCCGCTTGAGCCCGGCCCAACCCACGCAATGCGGCACCACCCACCGCTGCGAGCACAGCGGGTACACCCGCTGCCATCATGCCTGCTACATACATGGTAAACAAGGGCCTTACATCAATAGGAACAGCATAGAACCAGGAAAGAAGTGGTGACACGAGCATAACTACACCGCCAGCAACAATCGAAAAAATAGCTGCGCTGCCAAGCATATGTCCCAGTAGCGAGGTAAAAGCCCGAGAGCCCTCCCCTCTGCTCCGGGAGACAGCAACCTGAACCGACAATTGCATGGCTTCCACAAGCGCAATCATGATAAAGGAAATGGGAATATACAGTGATAGCACATATAACACGGTCTGACTGGTATGACCCATAAAAAAAACATTGACCAGCTGCGTCGTTACGTTAACTAAAGAAGCAAGCAGCATCGGGATTGCAGTGCGGATTAACAGCCGGTTAACCGATCCCGAAGTGTAATCCAGACCTTTCAAATTCAATCCCCTCCTCCATTCATGATGTCTTCACTTCCTGATGTAGTGTGAGACGACTTAGGACAGGCAGATGTACTACGTGTACACAGCACGCTGATAACAGCCGTTCGCCATCCCAGGATATCAATAGAACATGATCATCTACCTTGATGTTTCCGTTCTGTAATTGTACAGCGAGCTGTATCCACACATCGCCACTCTGGTAATCGATGGTCTCAGGTATATGGTAGACTGGCTTACTGAAGGACATGCCTGGCTTCAAATAAGAGATTATGTGTCTACGCAATCGGGATTGAAGAACAATATTCTCCGTCTGACCAGCACCCATGAACTCATCTATAATGGATATCATCTCTGAAGCCACAGCATTCCCTTCGATATCATCAACCGTTCTCTTTCCTATATAATTCACGGCAAGAGCACCGGACTGACCGTTTAACTCCAAGGCAACAGCCATATCGGACAGATCGTTGGGAGAGTTGTGCTCTTCAATCACACGTTGTTCGGACAGAACAAACATCCCCCGTTCCTTTCTCCCTAGTGTCCATGCCGCAACCTGCATGCCTTCCGTAGCAGCGAGTGGTCCCATATGGGAAAGTGCCAGTGGATAATTCACCTTCCAGGAAGGAGACTCCAGAATTCGGGCCAAAGGTGGATTCATGGCGTAACGTTCAGGATAGGTCTGGGCAAGAATCAGCAGATCCCAGTGCTCACTTGTACCCGAAGCCAAAGGTTCCATGACAACCATGGCAAGATCACCGGCAGTTATCTGTTGATCACCGGATCGCAAAGATCGGGTTCGCACAGTGAATCTGTCATAATAGTTCTCTTCCATATATATATGTGGAGATAAGTAATAGTAATCTTCCACATCGAGCATGTCTGTGGTGTACATGTGATCTTCGGCCGTAACCCAACAGATATGATTAACATAGACGGACATCGCGCGAGGGTTATTCAGCGTATCAGGCATGCTTCATTTTTCCATTGGCATAGGCTTGGAAAACGTTGATCTTCTGAATGGAGGTCGTTCCTTCCATGAATTCGAAGGCACGCGCATCCCGATACCATTTATTCAACAAAGGATGGTCAATCATGGAACCAGGTCCCATCAGGTCAAGCGCCAGTTCCGTGGCCTCCTCGGCCAATGCTCCGGCACGAATTTTACTCAAGGAAGCGAGATAGCCTTTCTGCACATCCGCATCAATCTCCGCCGCTGCGCTGCGAATCATGTTACGGAGTGAATGCAAGCGCATCTCCAGTCGCTCCAGCTCCATCTTCTCCCTCTCCGAGAAAACAGACCTCTGCTCCTTCACATAATCATATGCTGCCCGTGCCACGCCAAGCGCAAGTGCAGCGACACCAGGCCGCATGCGATGAAAGGTCTGAAGCGCACCCCATAATCCACGCTTGGTTGGACTGAGATGACGCCCGATGATATCTTCCTCAGCCAGCGGAAAACCATCGAACGTGAGGTGACTTAATTGCACACCTCTAACCCCCATCGTATCCAGAGGTGTAGCACTGAATCCCTGCACAGACGTGTCTACCAGCGCAATCTGGATGCCGAGAGGTGTACGATTGGTCTGAGCAAATACCAGTCCGATGCTGGCACGACTGCCATTACCAATATAGAACTTCTGTCCGTCAAGGTTCAGTCTGCCTTCTCCATTCCGCGAAATTCGTGTGCCAATTCCGGTAGCATCCGAGCCTTTTTCCGGTTCAGTAAGTGCGAAGAATGACCACGCAGGTCCCTTGAGAAAATGGGAATAGTACCTCTCCTTCTGCTTTGAATCAGCCAGGGCTGATATGATTACACTGGACATCGATGGACCCGGACTCCCGAGGAATACACCGGCATCTCCTGCCGACAGCTCCTCAATCGCGATAACTCTTTCCAGACAGGAAAGACCATAATATCGTTCCTGACCTACCGTAACGATCGGTTCACCGCCATATTCCGGCGGGATCATCATGCGATTGATGGTTCGCAGAGATGCCAGATGTGTAAACTCAGCTATACGCTCAGGTTCACGGTCAATGACCAGGCCAATATCACGTAATTCCGTGGCATATTGTTTCATTTCCTGCTCAAAAACAGCAATGGTGGATCGTGTAATCATCAGAAGGCCTCCTTCGGAATGAGCAGCATATTTTTGACCATTTGACCTACATACACGTAGGCCGAGATCGCATGGCGCAAATATCCAAACCCTCCTCCAAGACGCTGCAATTGGCGGAAGGCCTCATCCAGTTCTTGATGAACCCATGTACTTGTACGAGCCTCGGAAATGCCTGATTGCTCTAATACGAATTCATCCGACTGAATGGTCTCCGCCATATAGAGTACAGTCAAAACATCAGCAATCATACCCTTGACCAATTGATGCTGAAGAGTGGATTGCCCGCCTGAGTTGCGACTGGATAGATGATGACGCACTTGCTCCAACCCCGCGCTGCACAGTTCAGTACGGAAATAAAGCATACGGTTTCGGAGATCAGCTATATCGGCTGTTACTTCATCTTGTCTTTCAACACATGCCACATCTTCATTCCCAAGTTCCGATATTCGATAGAGTACCAGACCAGATGGCTCCAACATCCGATCTTCCACCCGATCCGCACGTACCTGTTTCCATTCGTAGATCCGGCCTGTCTCTGCATGACATATCCATGGCTCACTTTTCACGAGTTCAGGTGTCGCCAGTATTATCCCTCCTTGGCAAAGCAAGACGGGACGTGTATCCAAACGCAACATCGCTGCTTCCAGCAGATCTGTTACAGCCGGAACTGGACGACCTGCCGCCTCTGTACCCATCGGCACAGTGCCTACCGCATCAGAATTCAAGACTGACATATGCACTCCTCCTATTGACTCAAGATCAACAATCTCCATGCTCGATTAACGCAAAACCAAAAAAACTGCCCAGCCCAATGCTGACCAGTACGGACCTTTCGCCCTTATGCACCCATTCATTGTCTAGCCCGGAGCTTAGATTGATGAACGCATCCGTGGAGAAGGTATGTCCAATCTGCGGGATATTATCCAGGTAAATTTGTTTTTGATCCATGCCTGTACGCTTTGAAAATTCCTTCCAAGTAGTCCAATTCACATTGTGGGGAAAGATATGATCTACATCATGAAGTGTCAGGCCCTCTGCTGACAGCAGCTCTTCCATGCCTCGAATGATATGATCCACATACAGCTTGTTAAATGACGTCATCTCTTCCACTTCCGCATAGTATCCAGTATGAAACCTCGTATCCCGAAGAACATGCGCTGCCTGTAAGACGTGCTGACCATGATTTCTGGATAGAAGCATGGCAACAGCCGCGTCACCCAGAATCGTAGACTTTCGAATATATCTCCAGTCGGGAGGCATGAAATTAAACTGATCGGCACATACCAATAAAACATTACAAATATCAGGCTGTGTACGGGAGATTCGTTCAAGCCATTGAAGAGCGGCTATCGAGGACGCACAATTCATCTGTGAAATACTATAAAAGGGGATATGCTCAAGCCCATATTCACTCAGAGCCCGCTGCAAGGGCCTATAATCCCCTGGTGCTTGTACATGTGCAGAATGGGCATAGATCACAAGGTCAATGGCAGGCAAGGGTTGTCTGTCAACAAGCTGTCCGATCGCGCGAACGATAGAATGATCCAGGTGCTGACCTGGAGGGGTAACGGGAACACCGTTCAGACGATGATATTTGCGCAGCAACTGCAGCTCCCCTTTACCCAATCCCAAGGATTCGAGGATAACCTCGGGCTCTTCGATCTGATCAGGTAAATACACACCAATATTGACTATACCCAGCCCCATCACGTTTCCCTCCTCTCGATTACAACTCTTCGTACCCACCTGTATGAATGAGAAGTGCATAAATAAACTTGTCATCTGGTTCCAGATGCATCAGACATATGTATTCATCTGCGCACCGATCTTCAAGAAGTTGCTTCAGACCAAAGAATGGTGCAGCGCTCCAATGGGCAGGATCGTAACTCCCTTGCCAGCCTGTAGCATGAAACCATTCGGTACCGGACACTTCCTGCTCCAACAGCGGATGGACAAGAAGCCTGATCTGAGCCAGATTAACGGATACCTGAACGCAAAGCCTGTCCAGCAGCAATTCTGCTGTCTCGGCAATCGAACTCTCGGCATATTGTATTTCCACACCGACAAGGGATGAGCCGCCTTGTGCCAACCGATCCAGAACCAGAACAGCTCCCGTGTCGGGTACTGCAATCTCGCCAACTCCTTCCGTCTCGTAGGGGAGAGACGTCTGATCAAGCACAAGCAGCATGCCCCGATCGTAGTTGCCACTGTTCAGATAATGCTGGAGCATATGAAGTGCCGCGAACGGTGCCCCGAACCCCATATCGTTCACGGCAAAGCTCAGGAACCGTGCCTGATAACGGTCCAGCAGATAGTTGACGATGGAGATATCTGGACGAATATTGGGAAAATGATAGGCCAGCAGGAGAACATCCACGTCTCCCATGATCTGATCCAGTCCCGACTCTTCAAGCAGTAGTACACTCATATCATGATAGGCATTGTTATAACGACCCTCCAGCAGATGAAACCGGGGTACCACGGGGGACCCCGCCAACAAGTCACTGTGAAATCTTAACAACTCCGGATGTTCGAACGGAGGCTGCTTGTCCGTAAACAGCCTGACCTTCATGTCCCGGATGGTAACAGGCGCCGCCATCAGGCAGCAACGAGTTGCTTTTCGATATATACAGCTAGCGAACCCACTGTATTAAATACATCTGGCTCCAGTTCATCCGGGTCGATCTCAAGACCGTCAATACGGTCTTCCAACGTCATCAATAGTTCCAGAACAGACGTTGAATCCAGATGAAGTTCATCAAATAAGGATGTGTCCCATGTAACAGCCTGGTTCTCTTCCATATTCAGCACTTCGGCAAGGGCACCTTTGATTTCTTCAAGCAATACTGCGGTTGTCATGATCATCATCTCTCCTCATCTGTTGGTTACTGCGGAATGTGAAACAGGGATCAAACGCTGTTTGCCCAGTAGATCTTCGGGAGTATCCCTTTCCCGAATCAGATGGGCTTCTCCACCACTAACCATTACTTCAGCCGGACTTCCATGACTGAGAAAATGGGTCGGTGAAGCAGTAGGGCCGTAGGCACCGGAATGAAATACGCCGATTAAATCCCCTTGTTCAACGGGAGGCAGGTTTACTTTTTTGCCAATAACATCATTCGGGGTACACAAAGGGCCAGTGACATTAAACTCTGCAACCGGGGATTCTCCGTAACGTGACAAAGATGCAATCGGGAAATTGCGCTTCACATACGAGCCGATTCCGACCGCAGCCATATGACAATTCGTACCACCATCAGTCACGACAAACGTCTCCCCATACGATTCCTTGACATATAAGGCTCGGCTAACCAGTATCCCACTGGTTCCCACCAGATACCTTCCCAGTTCCATGAACAGTCTGATGTCAGGATGCTTTTCCTTAAATTGTTCGAACAAAGGGTTCAATTGTGCAGACAGGGCACTCACAGACAGCGGCTGTTCTCCCTCGTAATACGGAACTCCGAGACCACCGCCCACATCTACCATCTGCAGCCGAATACCCAGTTGCACCTCCAGCCGTTCGGCGAGCTCCAGAATGTGACGTGTGTTCTCCACAATAGGTTCCACGTCAAGCATACGGGTTCCCATGTATACATGCAGACCGATAATATTCACATGTGAGCATTCTTCCAATTGCTGGCGCCCCTGCATCACCGTATCCTCATCCATGCCAAACTGGCGTGGTTTGCCACCCATCGTGAGCCGTGATCCCTTCACGGCAAAAGAAGGATTGATTCTCAGGGCCACGGGGACAATCCGTCCCTCTTCAGCTGCAATGGCCTCAATACGGTTAAGCTCCTGAAACGATTCACAGACGATTGCGTAGATGCCATGACGAATGCATGCGGTTATCTCCGCGTCGGTCTTGCCTGGTCCGAGGAAGATTATACGCTCCGGCTTCGTACCCGCCTGTAGTGCGGTATGTAATTCGGCCATGGAACAGACCTCTGCCTGAGCTCCAAGCCCCTGAAGCAGGTGAACAATTGAAATATTGGGATTAGCCTTTAATGAGTAGAACAATTCCACCTTTGGAGTCAGCAGGCTGCGAAGTTCTTCATATACTCGCTCCAATACCTCAGCGTCATAGACGTATAATGGTGTACCGAATCGTGCAGCGATAGCCGAAATCGCAAGCCCTTGAATCTGATAATCTCCAGACATCTACTTCACCTCGTTTAGGAATGATAGCTTGGCTTCAACCGCAGCATCCGTCGCCCGTAGCTGCTCAGCCGAATGAGCAATAATGACACCATAGAGACGACCAGAGAACACACGATCTTCACCTTTGAAGGCCGCATTAACCGTTGCAAAATTGTTGATAAGTATTCCCTCGCCCTTCAGCGGATCAAATAACAGAGGACCAAGCGTTGACCTTAACTTTCCATAATCCAGGCGGTGATTCAAACGAAGTGTATATTTTTTGGCCAAAGCTAACATCCCCTCAGGAATCCACTGGTTCTGGATCTCAGTCTGATACGTGGACATGTTAAACCTTGCATTGATCTCCAGATTAGGCCACACACTTCCGTCCTCATCCAGAATCGCATCGATCCCGGCTACACCGTAGTATCCGTCCCGATGGAGCGCAGCACCTATTTGCAACGCTGCATCCCGAATTACCGCGATCTGCGAATCACCAAGATGTGGTGGCATGAGATGCCCCTGATGAACACCCTGTTCGACCAGGGATTCCTTCACACCAAGAAATTCAACCTCACCACTCCGATGAACTAAAATCTGATAATTCAGATCACATGTTTTGTTCATCCACTGCTCCAGCACATAATTCACGGCTCTTGTCCCATTTTTGCTTGCCTGTTTCTCCAGCAATTTCATGCATTTGTGGAAACGGGCTTCATCTGCAATAACGGTGATTCCCTTGCCCGAGACGCCCATCGAATCCTTCATGACAATACGCCCACCCTGTTCCAGCACGGATTGCATACGTTCAAATCCGGACGTAAGTTCCTCCAGAGAGTAACACTCACAGCCAGGAATCTGACGGATACCCAGTTCGGCATTAAGCCTTCGGGAGTAGCCCTTATCATTGACTTTGCGGAAAATGTCAGCCCGCGGTACAGCAAGGGGAATACCTGTGCGTTGGGATAGTTCTTCTTCCTGATCCGAGGCTCCGAAGGGAACCAGATAAGCCTGTATATCCTGTCTATCTGCCAGTTCACGCAGCCTGTCCAGCGTACGCTGACAATGCAGGATGTTAGCTGTAATGTTCATTCCCGGTTCATTATATTCAGTAGCAATTAAACGGGATCGACCAAAACCGATGGCCTGTGCATCTGCTATAAACCCGGAATCCGGCAGTTCCTTGAGCAATACGACATCCTGTTCACCTGCCAGGAAAATCCCCAGCTCCTCCATCCGGTTTACAACGTCAGCAGCCGAACCAACACTCAGGGAAGGCAACTTCAGTACCCCCTGCTCATTCCAGTATTCTTCGACTTCAAAATTGTTTATATAAATAAAAACAGCTTCATCATGACCTGTAAGCGCCCGCTTCAGCTTTCTCGAAAATCCGGTCAACAGTGCGGTCAATCTCATCACCTCGTTCTTCTGCGAACTGCATCACCGCCACGCTGAATGTTGCTCCCAGCCCAACCGTGACAAGCAAATAGTAGTCGTCCTTCTGCAAAAGCCCCTGATCTGAAATCTCTTTCAGATTGATATAGGGATCGGAACAGAAGCAGTGCCCGATTTCCCCCACATTGGATGTGTACACCCGCTCCATTGGATAGGACAATCGTGCAGCAACCTTTTTCCATGAAGACAGATTCACATTGTGCGGGACAATATAACGGATATCCTCCAACGTCAGGCCCGCCCCATCGATTGCCTCGTGAATGACATCACAGAGCTGGGGTGTATAGATTTCCTGAAATTCCTTGAGCGTCTCGGGATCACCTGTCAGCACGTTGCAGAATTGTCCAAGGGTTACGTTCGTAAGCCCCATCATCCTGCTTCCCGGCCCTGATTTACCAACCAGTACGGCTGCCGCAGCTTCGCCCATAACGGTTGTATTGGGGATGAGCTGTACAATGGGACTGAATGTTTTTTCACCTGTTACGATTAAAATATGATCATCCTCTTCCAAAGAGGGCAGCAATGTTGCAGCAACATCCAGCGCAATCAGACCTGAGGCACAGTTCTGCTGTGTCAGTGAAAACGCAATGGCATGATGCATACCGTAAGCCTGCTTCAGACCTTGCAATACCTTCATTGGAAAGGGGAAATTTTCCTGAATTGTGTGGCAATAAATGATATACTTGATGGAAGATGGAACAACCGTCGGACTGTTTACCACCTGGGCGAGCACACGTCCTAACAGCTTAGTCAGATCACCGTCTTTGTCTTGCGGAACCTGTTTCAGACCGTGAATTTTCTCCAACACTTTGGTCTGAGCTTGTTTGAGTCCCAGATGTTCGTTTAACTCCCGGACAGGAACGACGGACTTGGGAATGTATGACCATATTTGCTTGATATGCATCAGTTTAGGACACCTCGTTATACCTATCATACGGAGCACTCTCAATATAGGGAGAGAGCTTCATCCGAAGCTCTCATCTATTGGACTAACCATAATGCCATAGTAGATACAAGGGATTATGCACGAGCTGCTGCTGCACGGGCAGATACTGCGCGAGCTGCTGCTGCGCGAGCCGAGACAGCGCGAGCTGCCGCCGAACGAGCCGCTACTGCACGAGCTGCTACTGCACGAGCACTAACTTCACGTGTTTCGCCCAGCACGTTCACTTCCGATTGTACTGCTTCCAACTCTTTGTTCTTCAATTGTTCCAATGTAATGGGAGTCGCTTTAATGACCATTGATTTATTCCTCCTTTCGTCTTGGATACTATCATTCTATAATCTCCCAATTTGGATTTAAACTGTAAAAGGAGGTAAATGGATTTCTCGCACGCCTTACCCCTTGCTATTACCAACTCCAAGCATTCAATATACAACTCACATTTCACAACATAATTACAAACTAATTCAAGGGACGGTGAATGATCATGATCGGACCCAAAATTCGGGAAATCCGGGAGCAACTTGGACTGTCTCAGAAACAGCTGGCAGGTGAGGATATGACACGCTCATACATCAGTCTCATCGAAAAAGGCAGAGCCGTTCCCTCTCAGCGTATGTTGAAAATCATTGCTCGAAGACTCAATACACCAATGGAATACTTCTTGGGAGGAAGTGCGACAACGGACACCGATATTGGTGAAGCTGTCCTGGACAAAGCCAAAGCCTACTATGCTGAGCAGAATGATCCTGCCTGTATCCGTATGGCTCACAAAGTTCTGACTCTGACTGAAGATGCATTAGATCAAACGGAAGCCTATCTGCTCATCATGCGAAGCCACAATAGGCTTGGCGATTACCGCCAAGCTCTGGATGATGGGGAAACTGCCGCTTTTACAGTCACCCGAACAGGAGACCGGGAGCGCATTGTCGACTATTACCTGGAAATGGGAAGAGCTGCATTTCATGCAGAACTGTTTCACGCTGCCCGAAAATACTACGAACAGTCCTATACGTACAGCAGCAAACTCAAACATCTGCAAGATAAACATATCCGTTCGTTAACCTTTCTCGGAACAACCCATTTGCGGCTCGGTAACGTGGATAAGGGACTGGATTATTATCTGAAAGCTGAAAAAGAAGCCCAAATGACCGGGCAACCGGAGTTATATGGCGAGATTACGCTGGGTTTGGGCAAGGCCTATTATATGTCCGAGCAGGACGGACACTTGCTCTTAAGTTATGACTGGACCAAGAAATCGGTAGATTCATATAAACAGGCAAATAGTAAATCCTATGTACTTGCTCTTCACAATCTGGCTGTCATTCAACTTCATATGGGACAAAAAAAAGAAGCCCTTCCCTTGCTGGCAGAATGCGCCGATATCTACGACAAACGCAATCTGCCTCACAAGAAGGCTTCTATATTAGAGGAAATCAGCAAAATTTATCTCGAAGAACGGCAACCTTTACTGGCTGAAACAGCCATCAAGGAAGCCCTTCAACTGCTGGATCAACGAGATGAAGGCATGCTCCGTGCCAAACTATATCGTCTTCTCGGCATTGTATTTCATGAGAAAGACAACACCAATGAAGGCTATTACTTCCTTCGAATGAGTTACGATCTGCTTAAACGCATCCATGCAGATCGTGAGGCTGATATTAGCCACAAACTTCTATTGCTTAGCGGACAAGAACAGAAGATGAGCTATGACGAATATAAAGCCTATATCAAATAAAACGGCCTCCATCTTCTCCTAACAACTATTCAGGAATAGGATCATTCAGATCAAGCGGTTGCACCGTTATTTGCATATATGACGAGTGGCCCAAGGATATATGGGACTGAAGAGCTTCCCCTGAATTTTGAAGATGTCCATTGTACAATGAAAACAACATGACAATGGCCATAGACAACCCGCTCGCAACAATCCGAAGCTTGAATCTTTTATTATCCACGTCCATCTCTCCTTGTGCATATGGTTTGGCAGCCGAACATACCGTGTACACTCTAGCGAACCTAAGATGTATTGTACGGATAATTGCAATGACTTTAAATACGTTAATTACCATTTACCTCCACTTGCACATCCAACTCACGTATAAAAGGTCATATGTGCCTTATCTTCACGATAATAATCCAGACGTTGCTTCAACGTACCTGTATGCAGTTCAAACAAATGACCATCCGGATCGGTAAAATAAACGGATAATGCATCCCGCGAATCTCTTGACCTTCCGGGAAGAATGTCCGCCCCGGCTGCTCGCAGCTGCTGCACAGATGCGTCGAACTCCTCTTCTGTAACGGTAAATGCAATATGGGTATAGGTTCGTTCCGTATAGTTGCGAATAACATCCTCCTGATTCAGGGCGATCCACAGACCGGCAAGCTCGAAATAAGCCAGTTTGCGTCCTTTCACCTGAATTCGGGCACCGAGAGCCTGCTCATAAAAGGTAATGGCCCGCTCCAGATTGGATACGGAAAAGCACAAATGATTAATTCCCTGAATATTCATGTGGCTCCTGACACCTCCATCGATTTAAGGATCTATCCTTATTATGGTATATTCTGTGCAAAAAACAACCACTCTGCTGCTTCCTCCCGCACCTTCTTCTGGGCGAATGCATAGGTTATCCGTATCAATGAACGTTCGAGGAGGATGTAAAGCGAATGAATCCTGTCTATCCTTTTTACGGTGAGAAAACGGTATGCAAGGAGCAAAAGCTGGCATTTCCACCCCAGCATCAGGACCAGCAACCCGGTCTGGAAACTCTGATGGTGCCTGAACCGATTAGTGAAGATCCTGCCTATATCGGCAGCTGCAAACTCCAAGGTAAAGTTGCCATTATTACGGGTGGTGACAGTGGAATCGGCCGGGCGGCTGCCATCGCTTTTGCCAAGGAAGGTGCGGATATCGTCATTGCTTATCTATATGAACGGACAGATGCCGAAAGGACTCGTGAACGGATCGAAGAACTGGGACAGCGCTGTCTCTTAATCGAGATTGATCTTCGCTTAAAGAAAAACTGCGAAGCCGTCATCCGCTCGACGATGGAAACCTATGGGAAGATCGATATTCTGGTTAACAATCATGGCGTACAGTATGTGCAGCCAAGCATCGTTGATATTACAGAAGAACAGCTGTACCACACCTTTCAGACCAATGTGTTCGCCTATTTCTTTCTGATTCAGGCTGCTCTCCCCCATCTGTGCAGAGGCGCCTCCATTATCAATACGGCTTCCATTACGGCATACAAGGGCAACACCCAACTGATTGACTACTCTTCTACCAAAGGAGCCGTTGTATCACTGACTCGTGTACTCGCCCAATCGCTTGCTGCACAGGGAATTCGCGTGAACTCCGTCGCTCCCGGACCGATCTGGACACCTCTTATTCCTGCCAGCTTCTCTGCGGAAGATGTACAGGTATTTGGAACAGATACACCTATGGGTCGGGCTGGTCAGCCTTACGAACTGGCGGCAGCCTACGTTTATCTTGCTTCCCGCGATTCATCCTACGTCACAGGTGAATGCATTCATGTCAATGGCGGCGATATGGTAACGACTTAGGCTGATGTCAGGTTGGATTTGGCAGGTGTGGCAGGATATCGGTTGTCCGGTTGCGAAGAGGGTTAGGAGTATGATCCGGCGATGCCGGAACCTGACATCTTGCGACAAGGAGCTGAACAACCTGATGAACTTCGATCCACTCTACCAACCGTACCCCTCTTACCGCGTGCCTGTGTATGCGAAACAAGGCATGGTCGCCACGTCACAGCCACTGGCTGCACAAGCCGGGTTGGATGTTTTGAAAAGAGGCGGCAATGCCATCGATGCCGCCATTGCAACTGCGGCAGCACTCACCGTGCTGGAGCCTACGTCCAATGGCATTGGAGGCGATGCTTTTGCCCTCGTCTGGACTGAGGGCAAACTGCATGGCCTGAATGCCAGCGGCCCTGCGCCTCAGGGCATATCCATTGAGGCGCTTCAAGCGGCAGGCCATACGGAGATGCCGAAGCTTGGGGTTGTTCCGGTGACGGTGCCTGGCGCACCGGCAGGTTGGGCTGAGCTGAGCCGCCGGTTTGGGCGGCTCACGCTGGCGGAAGCGCTGGAACCGGCCATCCGCTATGCGGAGGAAGGTTATCCGCTTGCGCCTGGGCTGGCCCGCCACTGGGCAAGGGCAGCCGAGATCTATGCACGCCAGGGCGATGCGGAAGCAGGGCGTGCGTGGTTTGAGACATTTGCTCCAGGCGGGCGTGTTCCCGCCGCTGGAGAGATGTGGCGCTCGCCGGATCATGCGGCGACGTTGCGCCAGATTGGCGAGAGCGAAGCGCGAGACTTTTACGAAGGGGAACTGGCCGAACGCATTCATTCCTTTATGGCAGAGCACGATGGTTATCTGACCAAAGACGATCTGGCGGCATTCCGGCCGGAGTGGGTTGATCCCATCTCCGTCTCCTATCGCGGATACGATGTATGGGAGATTCCACCGAATGGACAAGGATTGATTGCTCTGGCGACGCTTAATCTGCTGAAAGGTTACGAATTCGAAGAGAAAGAATCTGTTCAGTCGTATCATCAGCAGCTCGAAGCCATGAAACTGGCATTTGCCGATGGGGAGAAATACATTACGGAAGAACGCAAAATGGGCGTATCGGCCGAGGAACTGCTATCTGAGGCATATGCGGAAGAACGGCGCAAACTCATTGGTGATACTGCACGTGCACCCGAGGCAGGTGATCCACGAGCAAGTGGAACGGTTTATCTGGCTACAGCGGACGGTGAAGGCAACATGGTTTCCTTTATCCAGAGTAACTATATGGGCTTCGGGTCTGGACTTGTTGTGCCGGGGACAGGCATTGCCCTGCAAAATCGTGGACACAACTTCTCACTGGACCCGAATCATGCAAACGCTCTGGAGCCTGGCAAACGCACATATCATACAATCATTCCGGGGTTCCTCACCCGTGGCAACGAAGCAGTCGGGCCATTCGGTGTTATGGGTGGTTTCATGCAGCCACAGGGTCATGTACAGGTGGTCATGAATACAATCGATTATCATCTGAACCCGCAGGCTGCACTGGATTCTCCGCGCTGGCAGTGGACGAAGGGCAAAACAATTCTCGTGGAACCGGGTTTCCCGCAGCACATTGCACAGGCACTCGCCCGCAAGGGACATGATATTCAAGTGGCGCTTGATCCATCCCAGTTTGGACGCGGTCAGATCATCTGGCGCAACCCGGACAATGGTGTATTTTGCGGGGGGACGGAAACCCGAGCGGATGGCTCGATTGCAGCTTGGTAAAACTGGTGAGATTCATTTATAAGGACAAGTAAGGATGTCACGATACGATCCGCTTCTCATATCTGCTAGTTCACTTCAAAGACACATGTGATCTCTGTTGTGTCTTTTTGTCTTTTTGGACTTTAAACATCAGTAAACAACAGACTGTAGTTATTCAATCCCCCTTTTAACCAGAAAAATGTAAAACTAATGTATAATTCATGAAATATTTTTATATTTACGTAAATTTTCACTACATATCATAAATCACAATGCCTCTCTGTCCGATATAGATAAAGGGAAATCAGCAAAAAGCGACTATAGAAATGAGGGTACCACACATGAAAACAAACAAGAGCAGACGCGCAGGTCTAGGTCTCACCCTAATGATGATCCTGACGGTACTGATCCTGGGGGCATGTTCAGCCAATAATACAACAACGTCAACAGACACAAGAACGAAGGTCGGGATCGTGCTTACCGAAGTGGGTCTGGGTGACCGTTCTTTTAATGATGCTGCTTTTGATGGGCTGGTTCAGGCCAGAGACGAGAAAAGCATTGTCTTTGACTATCGTGAACCGGGCGGGAATGGATCTTTTGAAGCTGCATTTGAGGAGTTGGCGGTTGCCAAATTCGACCTGATTATTGGTCTGAGTGATACGGTACAGCCCGACATGGAGAAGATCGCTGCCAAGTATCCGGATCAGCAATTCCTGTTGATTGACAGTCAGTCCGAATTGCCTAACATTGCCTCCATCTCATTCCGGGCGGAAGAAGGCAGTTATCTGGCAGGTGTGATTGCCGCTATGGCCACAACCGAAAATCATGTTGGCTTCCTTGGTGGAATGGAGATACCGGTCCTTCGTCATTTCGAGCAGGGGTTTAAGCAAGGTGTTCTGGCTGTCAAGCCGGATGCAACCGTTGATGTTGTCTACGCAGGGGACTTCGGTAATGCCGATCTGGGTGAACAACTGGCTACACAGATGATTCAGGACAAGGGCGCTGACGTGATCTACGTAGCCGCCGGTCTCACAGGCGTGGGTGCACTGACGGAGATTCAAAAATTAGGAAAGTACGCCATTGGTGTAGATACCGATCAATTCTTTTTGGCGGAAAAAGCCATTCTGACGTCCATGCTGAAAAATGTGGATGTCTCCATCTATAATGCCGTTAACACGTTTATTCAAAACAATCATAACTTCCCTCAAAAAGAAATCGTGGAGGGGCTGGCGGAGAACGCCGTGGGTCTGACTGCTCTACATAATATCACGCTCAGTGATGAACAACAGCAAACCTTCGAAGATCTGAAGGCAAAGATCTCTTCCGGTCAAATCAAAATTACGCTTGATCAATAACCCATCGGATACGAGGAGGTACGCACATGAAACTACAGGGAAAACTGATTTTTAATGCTCTAATTTCACTACTTCTATGCCTTGTGCTAGTTGCTTATATCATCATGCAACTGCTCAACATGAATGCCAAAAATCAAAATCTGGTACCTGCCATGCTCAAGGTTAGTGAACTGAACGCCAATCAGATTCAGACCCAGCAAGCGTTGGATGTCTACTCATTCTCCATGACAGCAGGAAACCAGGACGCCGTACTTCGCTTGCTGGATGAAGGTCAAACGATGATTCAGGAGCTTACGGACGGATTGCTCGAAACAGATCAGCAGTTACAACTTATACAGTCCATCGATACTAAATTACAAGCTCTCAACCAGGGAGCCACCGAAGCGATGAGCGCGATGAACAGTGCGGAAGCGAAACGTTACAGCACTCGGGTTCGGGGCATACAGAATGATATCTATTCGTTAGATGAGATGACTCGAGATCGTTATGATCAATACACCGTCGATTTGGAACATGACATTCAGCAAACGTGGCAAGCCGCCCTGGCAGGAGCCATCGTATTGCTCGTCGCCGTAATGTTGTTCAATATGTATACTTCACGTCAGATCGCCCGGCGTATTCGTACGCTCAAAGACGCTGCGGGACAAATTGCGGACGGTGACCTGACCGGACAATTACCGGAAGCCCGGGGCAAAGATGAACTCGATGACCTGAGTCGCTCCTTCGGGATCATGACCCATAATATCCGCGGCATTATTCAGTCGATTGGTGAAGCGGGTCATCGTGTCGATCTGATGGCGCAAGATATCGACCGCGGCAATGATACAGCCCAAGCGATCGTGCAGCAAGTATCCCGCACCACGGAGGAACTCTCGATTGGCAGTCAAAAGATTGCCGAGGATCTGAGTGAAACGGTGATGGTTGTGGACAAAATGCAGTCTACCTTCAATGGCAATCTGGAGGCCACTTCCCAATCGGTGATCGATGGTCGTGAAGTATTAGCTACCGTTGAGGAAGGCAATAAGGCTGTAGCAGAGCAACTCCGCCTGGCCGAAGTGAATCGCATGGCGATGTCCGAGGTAGAACAAACGGTGCAGGAACTGGAAGAAAGTGCGGTTCGAATCACTACGATGACGGCATACGTATCGGAGATTGCCAAACAAACGACCATGCTCTCGTTAAATGCCTCCATAGAGGCTGCTCGCGCTGGAGAAGCCGGACGTGGCTTCGCTGTTGTTGCGGGCGAGGTGAATAAACTCGCCGAACAATCTGCACAATCGGTCAAACATATCTATGCGGCTGTGGGCGAGATCACAACCTCCATGGACAAGGTGAAGCACTCTGTAGCGCAAAGCATGCAGCTATTCGGCGAACAGGAACAAGCCACCAGCCAGACTCGTGAATCCTTCTCTGCTATTCGTGAAAGTGTGGAGCGCATTAGTACGGGCATCCATCAGCTTGCTGAGGACATGCAACACTCCAATGAACTCAGTACACAGGTGCAACAGGCCATCGAAAGTATCAGTGCCATCACCGAGCAGTCGGCTGCCAGCAGTGAAGAGATTACCGCTTCCACGTCGGAACAACAACGTTCCTTCGCTGATGCAAGCATCAAGGTGAAGTCATTGCGTGATATCAGTGCAGAGATGCATCAGGAACTGCTGCGATTCCGGCTATAAGCAGGTTGTCGGGAGAATTCGGGCCAGACGTAGGCCGGATGTAGTTTAGATACAGGTGAGATGCAGATTATAGGCAGGTTACAGGCGATCAGTTAGCGTGAACATACAAACAAATAAAGGGGAGCCTCCGTCATGAATCATGACAGGGCTCCCCTTTTCAGTGACGGATTTCGGACATTTCCGACTTTATAAAAGGAATAATAAACTGCGGATAACAGCGATCGGAAAGTTGTTCTGACATTGGAGTATCCAGTGTAAATATTCTTTAGTTCAATTTATATAGATAACAAGACATCAGCGTTTCATCGTCATAGGCAGTAGCCTAAAATCACGAGCTTGTCCCATACCTGTCCCATTCTCACAATGCGTCGATGATGTCTCCGGCCAGTAGGGACGACGGGTCACCGCGCAGCAGGGCTGCTCGTTCGGCGGCCTGTCCGTGTAGATATACGCCGAACGTGGCGGCCTGCTCCGCGCTGAGCCCTTGGGCAAGCAGACCGGCGATGATGCCGGTCAATACGTCTCCGGCACCGCCAGTCGCCATGCCGGCGTGCCCGGTGGTGTTGATGTACGCCTCGCCGGATGGCGTTGCGATGACCGTTCGTGCTCCCTTGAGCACAAGGGTCACGCCCTGCTCGCGGGCGTATTGTGCAGCGTGTCCAATGCGGTCACGCTGCACCTCTTGGGTCGACATGCCCAGCAGTCGGCCCATCTCGCCAGGGTGCGGCGTCAGAATTGTCGCCGCACTTCGCTTGCCCCAGTCGCGAGGCCCATGTGGGCCAGCGTCTGCCAGCATGTTGAGAGCGTCCGCGTCGATGACGAGCGGACGATCCGCATGTTGCCACAGACGGCGCAGCCAATCTGTGTCGCCCTTGAAGCGACCGAGGCCCGGGCCGGTCGCGAGCACGTCGCGGCTCTCCGCGAGACGCAGCAAGGCGTCGGCGGAAGCCGCGTTCCATTCGCCGCTGTCGCCATCGGCGGCGGCAGCGAGCATGAGCTCGGGCACGGTGCCGATGACATGCGGCAGCAGTGCCGCGGGCAGCGCCCATGTGGCGAGCCCGCAGCCGGCGCGCAGCGAGGCTTTGGCCGAGAGCAGGCCAGCGCCGCTCATCGGCAGACTTCCTGCGGCCAGCAACACGTGGCCGTAGGTGCCCTTGTGGCCATCCGGTGCCCGGAGGCGGCCTGTGTCCACGCGCAGCGCACCGCGCAGCACCTCGTCCGTCAGCAGACGGACCGAGGGGCCATGCTCTGGCGCAAGCCGCGCGGGAATGCCGATGGCGCGCACCACAATGCGCCCCGCGGCAGAAGCGCCCGGGTACTGCACCAGCCCGCGCTTGAGCAGCGCGAGGCATACCGTCACCCGGGCTTGAATGCAGGGCTCGTACACCTCTCCGGTATCGGCGTCCAGCCCGCTTGGCACATCGGCGGACACGATCGGCTTGCCGCTGTCGTTCGCCGCCTTAATCAGCGCCGCGTAAGCTCCCCGCGGCGCCCCCCGCGAGCCGGTGCCCAGCAGCGCATCCACGATGCCTGTGCACCGGCTGAAGTCCACGGCTTCGCGCCCGTGGACAAGAGCAGGGATGCCGAGCTTCGCGGCGGCATCCCGTTGCACTGCGGCTTCGCCCCGCAGTGCCTCAGGGGCATCGGCGTAGACCAAGGTCACGCCAAGCCCTGCTTCAACCAAATGGCGCGCGGCCACCAGCCCATCGCCGCCATTATTGCCCTTGCCGATCAGCATGTACCACTGCTGATCTCCCGGGCGCTCCATCACCAGCGCCGGATCGGCGATGATGTCGCCACCATAACCTTGCCGATCGCCGGGCCCGGTGTGTGCCCACCGCGCATCGCCTTTACTGCTATAGCCCTTGCTGCTATAACCCAGCTGCCCTGAATCTGCAAGCCCGCCTGCTTCCTGCCCTTCCCGGCACAGCTTGATCACTTCCTCAGCTATGGCGCGGCCTGCATTCTCCATTAGACTTGCTGCCGGAATACCGAGCTGATGAATGGTATACTCGTCCACAGCTCTCATCTGTTCAGCGGTTACGATAAACAACGGTCATCCCTCCCGTCCAAGCTCATCTCATACCTAAAAGCAACAACTTCGCACCTGAAACCTGCATCCTATATGTGTATCGCTAACATTCTCTTTATCTCATCCAGTTGCCACCATGCATTTCATGCATCAACTGAAACTCTAATGAACGTGTATACGAGCCCTAGATTATTCAGCCCTCAGACCGTTTGTCTACGCTTAATAACCTACCGTAAACCGTGCCTGGATAAACTGCGGATCGTCCAGTTCATCCACCAAAGCCGCTGCAAAATCGCCAACGGAGATCGAGCTTTCCCCCATATCATCCGTAATCACCCGGTTCATGCCAACCCGGAACTGGCCAGTCCGACGTCCTGTTGTGATTGTCGCAGCAGGGCTCATGTAGGTCCAGTGAATACCTGATGCTTCAATCAGGTCATATGCATCTGCATGGGCTTTTGCCAGTGGCTTGACTTCTTCCGGGAATCCCGGCGTATCCATCAGCATATCACCGGAATCCGTCAGCAAACTTCCCGCTCCACCAACTACAACCAGACGTCCTGCTTTTGCCCGTCGCACACCCTCGATTAACGAACGTGTCACTTCCAGCATCTCTTCTTCTCCACCGAACTTCGGTCCATATGCACTCACAACCACTTCTTGACCCGCTGCAAAATCAGCCACCTGATCCGGGTTAAGCAAATCTCCCTGTTCTACACGCAAACGCTCATGAACCATATCAATCTTCGAAGGGTCACGCACCACCGCTGTCACTTCATGCCCACGATCCATCAGCTCCCACAGTATCGTCTTGCCAATCGCTCCAGTTGCTCCAAAAATGGCTACTTTCATACGAATTCCCTCTTTTCTGTAGATATCATCTCATCAACTTACCGTTATTTTAATACTTAATCCTATTGTTATATACCTTAAACGGCTCACGCCATCTTAAACCGGATGTGACATCTTGTAAACGTTAATGTTCATTCGCTTAACCTCTCCAACTATGCACCAGACCACGAACAACACTTCCCCAACCGCTTTTCCTTTCCATATTATTACCTTAAACATCGCCAAAAAAGCCGCATTTGCGGCTTAAACATCACGTATTTATCTTACGTGGATACTCTACTGCAAGTTAGAAAATCAACAGCCTTCTGCGCCCAGATTCGCTCCGAATAAGCCTCGTGCGCCATGTCCTGTACAATATGAAGCTCAATCCTGCCTTCAGCTCCAGACAACCGCTTGTTTTCCATAATGTCCCGATACAATCTTTCCGTCTGCTCTACAGGACATAATTGATCCTCTTGCCCATGAATAAATTGAATATCCACCTTACTGAGCCCGGATATATAAGCTGTTGGACTTCGATCCCGCAGGGCAGATGGATCATGCAACAGCTCCCCGATTTCCGTTTGCAAGAATGATCTCAGCTTCGCTCCTCCGCTTGCGTACAGTCTTTCCAGATCTGTAAACGGTGCACAGGCAACCACATTACTCCATAGCGCCGGACTTTTACCTGCTACCAGCAATGCAAGATAAGCCCCATAGCTCACCCCATAGAGAGATACGTTTGAATAGGAAGATAACCACTGCTCCCGCATGAATTGGATGACATCTGCATCCACGCCGCCCCAATCATTCTGAATGCGCATCCTGTAATTCGTGCCGAACCCTGAACTACCGGGATAGTTCAGCCCGATAACTCGCACTCCTGCCTGATATAATCCGCTGATAACCGGGCTAAAGCTGTCAAACAGGCAATTATGAGGCCCGCCATGAAGATAGATGACCACCCGTTCTGCACCCTCCGGGTGCATGTCCATGTACGGAATCATGTCATGCCCATAGGGAACCCATCCATAGATTACATCAGGTTCCTCGTCAGGATGCTTGCCAATTCTCTCATCTCGCTCAACCGGGAAACGGGTAATCGTACGCGTTTGTTCCGAAAACCGGTATATGCCCGGCACCGGAGGACGTATGATAGATTCATATTTTCCGATCAATCCCTGCCTGTCCCTGCTGAGCACAGCCTGTGTCAAGATTCCCGGATAATCATACAGCTCATACCTCTTCTCTCTGTCCAATGTATATTGAACATATTGCCATCTGCCAGAGGTTATCCCTTCACAGAGGACGAGCTGTTGATGTGGATCGAGTTGCATTCTAATCAGTTCAGAGAAGGGTTCGCTATCCCTTGAACATACATGTACCAACTCCTCTCCTTGCCTGATCCACCCGGGCTGGAATCCATGTTCAACAGGAATCGATACCGCTACCAGATCACCCTGCTTATCCATCACAGGGTAGACATACTCCGTATAGGGGATTTCGGATGATGGAAGGATGTCTTCGGAATACGAATACACTCTTCCGAAACCACCAACGTTTACGCCAACCTCTCGTGTGGATGCAGACCAGAATACAAATTGCGGGTTGTCCAGATCAGGAGTAACCCATCTCGCTTCATCCCTTTCGGGATCGTAAAGACCTATACGGACAGCTCCTGAACGATGTCTAATGGAAAATAGCAGAATGAATTGCTCCTCTTGCCAAGCGGCCTGCATCACAGGAAATGGAAACTTCATGAATAGGCTCTGAACAAGAATTGCTTGCTTCTCATTCTCGTATATATGAAGCCATTTCCCCGACTTGTCCTGTGTAATCAACAGAACACGGTTCCTGCCCATAAACTGAATATGCTGCGTGTGCTGATCTGACCCTGTCCCATGTTCAGAAAGGCTCTGCCGGCTATCCATACGGCCTGTATCATCAAGACTGCACCATTCGCATGTATTGTCATCATAGCCCAAGAGCATACTCGTTCGTTCCTTATTCACACTCATTCGTGTCAGGAATGGATAGCCCAACCGGATTTCCTCCTCTCATTCCAGTGCTTTAACTGCTCCCATCCCTCCAACTGCAATTCCAGTTGATTGATATACTGGTCCTGTGTGTATGCATCTAGGGGTGTAACGGTCCCCAGTCTGCCTAATGTTTCCCGAATCAACCTGATCTGTGGCAGACTGGCAGCCGGTAGCCCCATCATCAGTAGAAGGTACACCCGGGATGCCCGTTCCTCTGACCCTTGAGTAATCAGCGCGCCAGCAATTTCCACCGCACGGCCAAGCAGTTTGGAATGAATAGTGTTTGTCTTCATACGTAACAATTGAATCAACAGTTCATATTCCTGCTCCTGCTCACCAAGCTGTTGATGTAATACCATTTTTAATTGCAGCACATGCCCCAGCCAATCTGCGTACACATCAACACATCGCTTCTCCGCAGCCTGCAATGTCTTACCTGCCTCTTCATAGTGACCTGCCCGGAGCTGCAAGCCCGCAATGTTTAGTAACGTCTGAATCTGAAAAACTCGCTGATCGGGTCCCTCAGGAAGCTGGCGTATACGCTGGCCCGCCTGTTGCTCCAACGTAATTGCAAGTTCTACATTGCCCGCCTGCATCTCAATTAATGCTTCACCATTATCAAGCGCAGCCCATTTCCCGTTACGATACGTTTCCGTTAGTTCTTCATGCGCAAGGATTTCCCGAGCTTTCGAATAACAGTGTCGCGCATCGGCATAATGCTTCCCGTTTTTGGTCAACAGCTGCCCCAGCTCAAACCAGAGTACTGCCTGCTGTGTTAATGACAAACGTTGAAATAACGAATTATGGTCGAAAAAATGAAAACAGGACCTGTAGCGGGCCGAATCAGGCGATTTGGACAACAAAACCCAGGCCAGCCTATTGTAGAGCGCCAGTGCTGCCTCTTTCTCCTTGCCTTTATCCTTGCTTACCATCTGTAGCTGTTCTTCCAACAAACGTCGGGTCTGATCGGGCGTATCCCTGACAAGGGATACCGGAAGTTTGAGTATGTCCTCAGGATTACTCGCTAGGGTTGGATATCGATGAAAAAAAAGCACGACACTTACTCCCCTTAGCTTCTGTCGATACAGGATATAGTGGATGGCTCCTAGATCTGCAGGGTGAAGGTAGGAAGATACTTCAACCAGAACCCATTTCCTATTGCCAGGTGTCCACCCTGATCTTTGGAATCTCAATAACGCATTTTTACATGCTACAAGATCATCCATGGGTTTAACCGGACTTAATTGATAAATCAGCGGGAGAGTAGCATACGGATCATCAACCGCGATTTGGATAGCTTTATCCTGCCAATGCGTACTCAGTTTGTGAATTTCTTGCTTCACCGCATCCGATGTCCCTTCAACGACAAACAACCCGGGTTCATGACTCACACGAAACCATTTACTTCTCAGATCATGATAATCCGTACTTTCCAGTGAGACAGGCATCATGAAAGCTCACTCTCTTTCGTGATTCGGCATACGTGTATAAGTTCAGGCACCTGTTGTAAATTCAGCGTCGTCATCAATTGATAACTGCCCCGGTTGTTTGCATCCAGTGAAGCTTTAATCCGCTGATTCGGATCGGAACTGCACCGATGGAGACCATATGCAACAAGCCATCGGGCCCATCCTTGACGTTTCGCTTCTGGTATTGTGAATATATGAGCAAGGAGTACACTGCCAAATTCATCGCTTAACAGGCTGCCCCCAATCTTCCTTCCTTCCAATTCCACAAGGCCGGAACCTTTCAGCAGCTTGCCATATACACCCTGATAAATCTCTCCGATAGCTTGACGAGCAGCTTCCCAACCTGGACAGGTAGGATCACTGGCCTGAAGCAAGTGTGCAAGGGAATCCGCCTGCCCCTCCGCAGACATCCAAACCGCGTCTTCATCAGGCATAGCCGGCACGGGAACGTCCTTCAGCTTGCCGAAAAATCGATACCGATGGGCAAGAACATCTACCCGGTATCCAAACTTCTCCCACGGAAATGAGGCAGGAGCAGTTGCATATAGAGAGGACCATGTGATTTTATCCAAAACGGATGACATTCGATCTTCCCAATAAGAATTCGAATGCGCTTCACTCCATAAATCCAGTGTATACTGCCCTTTTCCCTGATCAATCATCATAAACGAAGATAGGGTTTCGTCGTTTCCAGGTTCAACTGCATAATAGCGATCACCCGGCTCCCCCGATTCGTGCTGGCATTGCGGCAGGATATCAAATATGGATGTTAGCATCATACGCTCTCCCCTCCCTGTTATAATCGAAACCTGAATAAACCAGTGGTTCGGATGCAACAGACGGATAAAACCGGCGTAGCAGGAATGCATAGATCCCCATATAACCGGTCATATAATCCGGGGAGAAGGACTCCATATCCTCCAGAGGCCACATCCATAAGTCTTCCTGTGGATCACTTCGCAATACATACAAGCTCTGTGTATACTCCGCCAGTTTGGTTTCATATCTCCCTGGGAACTTGCGGTTAGCCAAGAGTAGAAAATCGCCATTGCCTGCAATTCCGTGACACTGCCCAAAAGAAGCAAATACTGTTGCCTGTGCCACTGCATCCGCTGCTTGAAGTCCAAGTCTGGTACAGAGGGGATCTTGTAAAATATCAGCTGCTGCCATCAAAAATCGACCCATACCCGCCGATCCATTACACCAGTGCACCCAGAGTGTATCTGGTTTTTCCGGCGATGCGGGCCAGAGACTCACGCCATTCTGCCCTCCATGACTCGTACGATCAAGTGTATGTACAATTCGCTTCACAGCAGAATAATACACTTCCTTTCCTGTACACTCCGCCAAGGCAAGCAGATAATATCCGATACCTGCGATGCCATGAGAGAATCCAAGGGAATGATGACCTTTTTTGTCCGATTCATCTTTCACTTTCCACAAACTCAATGATTCGTCTGTCTGCTCTTCTTGTTCCAAAATATAGATACCCAGTTCCTCTGCTCTTGCCAGAAGTTCAGGGCGACCGCCATTACGGTATACTTCAAGCAACATCAATCCCAACCCCGCCGCTCCATGGCTAATATTGGTCTGCACTGGCTCATGCCGGGTGATTTCCAATGCCAGATCCTCTGCACGTCGAAGCAACGATGAATCATTTATTCGTTCAGCCGTCTCTGCCATTGCCCAGGGGACAGCGCCATATCCAAAGTATAATGCTACAGGTGTCTCATCAGGAACGTAAGGGTGATTCGTCAAAATCCATTCCAATACTTCACGCGCATATTGATGATATTTTCTGTTCTCTGTAATCTGACCAAGCTGATTAAAACCAAAGGTCATCCCTGTCCAGCCAAAGTTGAAATTCGCCGGATGAAACATCTTGCTCATGCTGTTTTCCGGGAACAGTTGCAAAGGGCTATTGAAATCAAGAGAAGTATACAGTGTGTTTACCATACGCTCAGCCTGACGGAGTACTTCCCTTGCCTCAATGCCTGATGTGTCCTTCTCTATTACATCCCTGCTTCCTCCTGAATTGACCTCTTGCTGCTCCAGCAATGTAACCAGTGTTTCACGAATTTCTGATAACTTCACATATCCGCCAGACATGATCTCGATGCCCAGACTTCCCAGGCCATGAAGCTGTGTATTGCTCTGATGATCCAGATAAGCTTGTGCAGCTTCCAGATGAGATTGCCGATATTTCAGATAGGGGTCGATGGATGAAGCCATGTAATAGAAGACGGCTCCCAGTGCATACAGGTCATCCCCATAACTGGAGCGCCTGCTGTGCTCACGCCCTCGTGGCACATAACCCGGAGTATGACCAGTCAATGGATCGGCATGGGTCTTATCACTTCTAACATAAGCCAGTTCAAGATCAATCAGGCGTACACTTCCGTCCGTCAGCACAACAATATTGTTGGGCGTCAGATCATTGATCACAATCCCTTTATCGTGACATTGCTGTACCATATCCAGAATATGTATACCCATCCGATGCATATCCGCCCGGTTGTAATCTACAGCTACATGTCTGCGATGGATATATTCACGCAAGCTGATACTTTCAAAATACTCCAGGATCAGGTAGCGGTTATTTTCAGTACTAAACAGATCAAGCGGCCTTGGGGTCACCCCCGTATCCTTCATCAAATCAAGTACCCGATATTCATTATCCAAATAGTTATGAGCAGAGCGCCCACCACCGTCTACACGCATACGGTAGACTGCTTCTTTCATGACAGCCTGTTCATACGATGTGCCAGAGATGAGAAATACTCCTCCCTTGCCGGATTTCTTGAGTACACGCCTTACACGAATGTTTCGTATACCAAACTCATTGTTATTGGAATCGGCATGACGAGAAGTCACCTGATTTTTCTCCATGGCTTGGATGCGCAGTAACTCCTCGGGTTCATTCACCCAATCCGGTTTGTACCTGCCAGGTGTTCTTCGATCCTCCTCCAGCTTACCTTCAGGATTCTGGATGGCATACACTTTTGCACCCGAGTAACAGTCATAATAGAAACGATCAATGAATGCACCATAACGATAAAATACACACTGGCTACCGAGGTATGCCCGATCTGTCGGAATAGCCGGTCCTTTCAGATCGCTTGTACATGAATGCATTAGCTCAAGTAACTTCAAGAATTGCTCTTCGTCTCGTGCATAGATGGTGACACACTTCCCCGTCTGAGGCAGAGGTATGGAACCGTTAGATGTTTCAATCAGTTTCAGCCCGTTGCTCACTACTTTCCATTGCACATCATTTTCTGTTAGAACAGGTGCAATACGTCGCAGCAATTCAGCGCCTTCCACAGGGATAACCGATAAATGGATTTTCCAGCCTTGTGCGGGAAGCCTTAATTCGTCCGGTCTAAAACAAATCCAATGGTCGTCATTCGACCATTGGATGGATTGGGGAAGTTCCCGGATTATATGTTCCAAAGCGTTCTCAAAGGCGTCCTTCTTGGGGGTTACGCTTGCGAATTTCAATGAGAATCACTCCTTTTTTGATAAAGTAAGAGGGGGAGGTACAATTATTTTAGTAATGCGAGAAAATCAAAGACTTATCTTTCAAATGATTCAGTGAATAGAGCGTGTAAAGAAGTTCCTAGTTCTCAACAACGATTGTTTGTGAGCTAGTCCAGCTGCACACTGTACACAAGCTTGTTTCCTCAAACATGTTGTTATCCTCTTCAACCTCTAGTGCCATCAAATCCTGTACAGATAAAATTTCCTTGTTTTCCATGATATATTACCTCCCATTTGTCTCCCCCTCTTATAAACCAAATTCTACATAAAATTTGATATT
Source organism: Paenibacillus amylolyticus (assembly GCF_050990605.1). GTDB lineage: Bacteria > Bacillota > Bacilli > Paenibacillales > Paenibacillaceae > Paenibacillus > Paenibacillus amylolyticus_H. The sequence continues at coordinate 441,992 of NZ_CP158832.1, read as the reverse complement.
CCTTCTTTTTAATTGAATTATTTTACATAAATTATTTACTGTATCCATTTATTTCACCTGACTATGTCAAATTACTTGTTTCCTCAGGATAAAAAGAGGCGCAATATGACATCAAATTCCGCACTACATAGAGGTCGTTTGTTGCCTCGTACGCTTGCTCCGTTCTTCACGGAAAGGTCGGACAAACAGGCTTGCCATGCCCATACAAATAACAAATGTACCAATCCCCATGTACACCCATGAAGGGTTGTACGTTTCAATGAACCATCCTCCCAGTAACAAACCAAGCGGATTACTAATGCCACTCATCAAGACACCCATGCTGTTCATGACACGTCCTCTTTTTTCTTCCGGGGTGGATAAAAGAATGGAAGTAACCAATGGTACATTCACAAGAGCAAGTCCCATCATCAACAAAAATGAACATGCAATTGCGATATACAGGTTAGGAAACATCGGCATGAGCAGCAAACTTGTGCCTGAAATGAGATAACTGATCAAAAACCATTGAGCAAGCGAGAGTCGTTTGGCATATTTACCACTGAGCAGAGAGCCTGCAATACTGCCAGCGGCAAAGGCTGACTGAAGCAGACCGTAGCCTTGTGGTCCGGCTTGCAGCACCATATTGGCAAAAATCGGCGTGAAAATGTGCAGCGGCGCACCCGCAAAATTGATAATGGCTCCAAAGATAATGCAACAGGCCAATATTTTACGGGAAAACAGGAAAGTAATCCCCTGCATGCTATCTTTGACAAAACCTGAGACTCCTTTTTGTTTCACGACTTTGGTTACAGGGATGCGGATAAAGAAAATGGATATGGCGGATAACAGAAACGTAACTGCATAGATAAACAAGATGGACTGAACCGAGATGAGCGCAATCAATATCCCCCCCATGGCGTATCCAAGCAATTCAACCGTTTTGGAGGAAGAGTTCAGTAATGCATTGGCTGGAGCTAATTGCTTTGTAGGTTCTGGCAAAATTGCGGGGATGACTGTCTGGGTAGCGGGATTGAACAAAAAACCAAGGATGGCAATGAGCAGATTGGCCGCGTAAATATGCCAAGGGAGCATGGAACCTGTCATGAACAAAAGAGCCAGAAGACAGGCTATACCTGCGCGCAATATATCTGTCCAGATCAAAAGTTGTTTTTTCGGCAGACGATCGCTGATCGTAGCCAGGGGAATGCCCAAAAATGCATAAATCAAGTACGGCAACATCGGAATCAGTGCGGCAGCAAGTGCCGACTCCGTTAATTGGAGGATATACCACATCGTCGCCATAGAAAATAAAATCTGCCCTGCGCCAGAAACCAATCTGCCAACAAGAAGCACAACAAAAGAAGGCAGGCGCAATACCGCTCGATAGCTGTCACCACGAATCTCACTTTTCATCTTTTTCACGCACCTCTCCATCGTACGTAACAGATTCATCATCACTATTACGATGCAGACGCGCTACTAGACCTGAATCTCTAATGGTTTGTTGTATCTTGGCTTTTACCCGTTCCAGTTCGGCTGTATACTCGCGTATCTCGTTCAATAAGGTCTGATGGGTTCGTATGCCTTCCCTAATCAACATTGCAGTCGCGTCTGAACGGTTTTTGGCTAATTCAAGAAATACAAGCTGATCAATGATATCAATCTCTTCCTGACTTAGTCGAACGGAAACGACTCCCTTGGCTCCCGAAAGATTTTTGTTGGCCTGCTCCACAGATCGTTCCACCATCTGGTTAAACTGAGCTTTCTGGTCATTGTACATATTCATCTCCTCCATTCTTCACGAGTGTACGCGTATATCGTAATTTGTAAATCGTAAATTGGTTTTAATTTACATTATACCTGTAAATAAATGGTTGTAAAGCAAAAAACCTTTGGATCTCCAAAGGTTCGCCGAATATGTTTATTGAACTAGTTCACTACTCTCCCTGCCTCCACCACATGCCCTCCGATTTCGGGCTGGTGTATTCAAATCCGAATTGAGCATATAGCCGATCAGCCGGAACATCCGCCAGCAGACTGACCAAACCACAGGCAGGTACTGCTTCACGCAGATAATTCATAATCTCGCTCATGATCAGTTTTCCATACCCCATTCCCTGAACATCCGGGTGTACAGCAATATCGACAACCTGAAAGAAACAACCACCATCTCCAATCACTCGCCCCATGCCTACCAGCACATCTTCTTCACGCAGACATACGGCAAACAGGCTATTCGGTAATCCAATCTCCGCCCCTTCCCTGCTCATTGCACTAAGGCCGGCAATCTGCCGCAAGGCAAGATACTCCACCGCTGCGGGTGGTGTGTGTTCAATATTCACTTGATCCATGAATTGTGCCCCTTTCTGCTTGAATTCATCTACTTCCTGTGTAATAGTGAGAGAAAGCTTACGTGAAGCGTGTTTCATGATACGTGAAGTTGCTGCAAAGGAGGAACAAGTGTGTTTCAACGTTGGATTGAAGATCTAACATCGCGCCCAGGTGCTGTAGCTGTGCTGCTTGGCGTCGTGGCTGTGCTTCTGGGGATATACATATGGTCTGCCACTGAAGTTCGCCGCAGCCACGAAAGGCGAATGCGAAGGATACGAGATACATTATACATAAGTACAGGCCTCTTGGGACAACTTACCATTCAGGAAAATCGGAATGATGAACGGTCGGAACCCGAACATAACGATCTGATCACAGCAATGTTAGCCTGCAAAGCCGCATCTTACCTATCCCCTCAACTACAGGATCAGATCCGTGATTGCATCAAGGAACATGACCCTGCCAAACTCGGACTCATGCACAGAGCACTGGAACGAGAATGCAGCGTATTATCGGATGAACTCAGCCGGGATACGCATGCAGATCATTGGGGCACAGCCCTCTGGACCATCCTTCGGCCCCTGGCTGAACCAGCCGCACTGGGGGCTACAGGGTTTCTGGTTACTGATCTGGTATTAGGTCAACGGATGTTGGATGTGCCTGTAGACTCATGGGAGAGCATGTTGCCATGGATTCGCGCGGTTTCCCTAATGATCACCATAATATATGGTTACCTGCTCTGGGCCAGCCCACGCCGGGATACACCAGGTACAGTAACCAAAATGCTCTCCTTGCTGATCGCGCTATGCTCGTTGCTCCATCTGATTGGACTTGTTGCTGCTCCCTATGCCCTGGGATTACAGTTGATTTTGTTCAGTTCAGGCTTTGGTCTGACCGGAACAAGCTCTCGCAGTGATCGCCCCTATGCAGGACATACGGAGCTGGAACCAACGAAGCAAACCTCTACGGAGATGGAAGGGAATACACGTCGTACATATGGTACCAACACCGACGAATAACTAACGCATCCAGCCCATTTTTAAGGAACTCAGGACATCTTATATGACCTCTGCGTCCTCTTTCAACATTGTAAAGAACATCAGACACGCTATTTCCCAAAATCTATCGACAAAAACGCTATAAAAAGCCGTACATCCCAATATAACGTGTCTCAGATTCCTTAGATTTCTGTCGGTGCTTCAAATCCTTGAATAAGATGCCTCAGATTCGTTAGCACTCACTCCCTGCTCATGCTCTGTTCCAAGCGCGAATGAGCGAGCAACATTGGTTTTCTCCCGTACGAGGCAAGAATTTTTATTAGTAGTAGAGGAAAACAGGATGCTCCCCTTTGCTACGTTCTGGTCGCTTGCTCATACATGCATTATGCAGTATGCAGCACGTTCCTTACTCTGGGCTCGTTTCATGCACACCTCGGCTGTGAGTAGGTTGGGAGACACGCTCTAAATCATGCAAGACTATACGCAAAAAGGGCTGAAACTAATTGTAGTTTCAGCCCTTTTCTATATTACTGATTTTGTCTTGCGAAGAGTTAAACTATATAAAACGAACTTAATAATTACACAATAAACGGAGAGGGCAGAAATAACGTGAAGAAGCGAAGCGTTCGCCTTTATCCCCAGATTTTCCCCTTTGAAGCAGGGAATCAAAAAAATCTGGGGATAACAGTGATCGGAAGGTTATTCTGTCATCGAAGTGGCATGTGTAACAGTCTTGGGTTCACTTTATATAATGGATAATCACTTCACTTATTTGACTACAACATGTGCAATGATACGACCTTTTTCGTACGTGACCGTAACGTCATAACCATCTGCCGTTACACTGTCGAATTCACCTGTAATTCCATTCGCTGTGATTAACGTAATATCTTTGGAACCTTCGATCTTATAGTTGGACAAGTCCAGATTCAGGTTTCCTCCATCAATATAGAGCTTTCTGCCGACATTCAGTTGACTGTTGCCATCAGCGACTACCAATTCCAGCGTACCATTATCCATGGTGAAGTTTCTATTCAAGTTTAATGCTCCATCGACATTCACAACCACTGTTCCATTTTCCACATACAGATCACCTGTACCAAAAGCCGTTGCGGATTTGGCTACCAGTGTTCCTGCTTGCAGCAAGGTTCCGCCTGTGTAGTTATTTTTCCCTGTCAATGTCAGAGTTCCTGTTCCCTTTTTCGTGAGCATTCCACTACCAGTGATATCATTTCTCCACCAGTCTTCTGCATTAAACCGTCCTTTGGAAGCATCCATATCTACGGTTACATTGTTCAAGAATGCACCGTATCCATCTGAGGCTGTTACCAGATCAATTCTACCCCAGCCCTTGGATTCATCCAGTACAGGATATCCAGAGTCAATGGATGTTGTATACAATACTTGTCTGCGTTGCTCATCTGTTAGATACGGTTGACGCGTTTCTAGCAAAACTTCTGCTCCTTGCGGTACAACGGGAGCCAAACCTTTGGTTCCTGTTTGTGGCAGACCGTAAGTCATCTTCTCTCTATAGAAGGCTTTATTGGCATCATGATCTTCCCATTTGTGTTCATCGTAAGCACTCTTGAACGTGTAATCCTCTGTTACGGTGTGTGCATACTCATACAGACTCAACTTTTTTTCCTTGGCTGCAGCTCCAAATACTTCTCCTGCATTCTCATAGCCTTTCTCTAACACTTCTCTGTTATCAGCCTGATTAAGTGCATATGCAGCCATGGCTGTGGACTGTATTCTTCCGCCTATAACATCAAGTGGTGAGTGCATCCCTGCTACGATGCGATTCTCGCCCAACTGAGCTGCTCTCGTTAACAATTCAGAGAATCGTTCTGGTGTAGCGTATGCCAAAGGAAATACGGATAAGTAGGCTGCACTTGTATGTCCGCTCGGAAATCCGCCATCTTTTCCTCTTCCATCCTCAGCAATTCGTTTGACATAACTTAAGGCAGGAATAAGCTTTACATTGGTTTCGTATTGCTGGTAATGTTTTTCTCCGGTTGATTTGATGCCGCCCGAAGCCAGAGGTACTTCTTTTTTCTCACCTTCGCCCAAGGTTGCCCATACAGGTAGTCCTTTGCTGTCAACCACTTCTTTCACTTCTCCATTGGAATTCATTCTCCACGGTCTCGGGGAAGAGTAGAAATATTTAGAGGGATTAGATGAGGCAGGAATTTTGAATCGAACCAGATCAACCAAATTAACCAAGTCTGAAAGTTCCGTTTGTGCTTCCCAATCTCCAATACCTTGGCTTTCATCTTCCACTGTTTCTTCGGTCAATACCACATTCATCTCGTCCACCGTTCGTTCAACATTTGTCTTTGGCTTGATGATATCTACATACGTGTTAGCCAGCGGACCAAAGCCCTCCATCACGCTATAGATCTTATCTCTTTGGTCATCATAGTAGGCTGCCAAAGCCTCTTCACCCGTGCGGTTTTGCGTGACCTTTTCTACATATTTGATATTGGCTTCCCAAGTCGCTTTGTTTCGGATCTCTTCATTTGCATATGTTTTCTGATCAGTGACGGCTACGGTTGGATCATTCTTAAAGCCATCATAATATGGGGACGGTCCATCTCCATACTTTGCATTCTTTCCGTCAGCTCCAATTTTGGTTGCCGCTGTTCCGTCTCTCCAATCTGCTTGATTCATGGACCATACTTGATCAAAACCGTCCAAAATATTAATAAACGGATTGGTTTCCGCAATATTTTTCAAGGTGTCATCTCCAGCATTGGCTCCGTGCTTCACGGCAGACAAACGGGCTTCATCTGCTGGGGGATTAACATTCAGTACGGATGCGGTTCCTTTTGGCTTAGCTGGTTTGGCTGCTGTAGTAGCATCTGTTTCCACAGCCTTAACGAGCGCAGACACGGCTTCGGCACGAGTAATGGAATTAAGCGGTTTGAAGCTTCCGTCTGCATAACCAGAGATAATTTTCGCTGCTGCCGCTCCACCTACTGCGCCTTTGCTCCACGCCGCAATAGAAGATGAATCGCTAAATACATTTGCTGCTGTTTCATTTAACTCCAAATTCAAAATGCCAGCGATCACTTTAGCTGCTTCCTGACGGGTGATCGGATCTTGCGGCTTCATGGTGCCATCGGTGTATCCATCTATATATCCATTTGCATTTGCAATAGAAATGGCTTCGTAATACCATGCACTCTCAGACACATCGTTGAAGGTAATTTTAGCTTGTCCGGAATATCCAAAGGCACCGTTTACCAAATTCATAAATTCTGCTCTGGTAATATACGTATTCGGTTTAAATGAACGATCCAGGTAACCCCGAATTAATCCTTCATCACCCCATGCTTGAATATTTGCTTCCGCCCAGTGTCCCTTAATATCAGAGAACTGAATCTTCTGATCGGCTGCAAAACTCTTCTCTGCAAATGTCGGACCTGCCATAGACAACATTAGAAGTAATGCCAGTGACTTTTTAAGTGGTTTTCTCATGGCTTGCAAATACACGCTCCCATTATGGTAAATTATTTTTTTGCTCCTGCATCTGCAAATGAGTAAGAAAGTCTCTATACAGATGTCTGATCTGCCGTTACTGTAGCATTAGAGAGCGTTTCGCATCTATAGAACATATTCCGTTTTATATCAATATCGTACGTTCCGATGATTTCTGCCCTAAAAAACTAGAGTAGAACCTACTTTCGTTAATTATGATATGTTTTTATGTAAACGCTTTATTAAATGGATGTAAAATGTAAAGGGGGAATTTGTTAAATTTCGGTCAACATGATATCTAGTCCTCGGCCTGCTATATAATGATGAAGTTGTTTAGAAATAAAGAATGAAGGGGGATAAAGAATGCGTAAGCCATTTCAGTCTGTGAGATCCAAAATGGTTCTTTCCTACCTCGCTGTTGTTCTTGTCATTGCGCTTCTTTTCGGCTCTATTTTCTATCTCTTCTTCTCCCATCAATACAGCAAAGAGATCCGCATCAATAATCAATTGTCGCTGAAAAGCACGGTCAATACTATTGAGAGCTCCGTGATCCAGAAGGTGAATCAGGTCTATCTGTCCCTGGCACTCGGTAACGCTGCAAATATCAATTTAGATAGCTTACAAGGAAACCACAGCAAAATTCTGGACATCGAACAGTCCCTCAAAAATATGGTGCAAAATTATTCCGATCTCATTGAAGCCATTCATGTGTACGATACGAAGAACCACTTCATCGTCTCATCTGTATATGGTCTATTGCTCTATGAGGACACACCTTCGAGTATGGATCATACGACGGATTGGATTGCTGCGATGAAAGAGACTCCAGAAAGTTCCTTATGGATGAAGACTCGCATGGTTCCTCAGGATGCATATATCGAATCACGGGAACAGAGCAACATGAGTCCTCTCATTTCCTATGTCCATAGTTACCCGTTTCAATCAACAGGACAAGATAGCAAAGCCCTGATTGCGATTGACATCAAAGAGTCAGCGATTAGTCAGATCATTCAAAACATGCTCCCTGCTGACTATGCAAATACATTAATCATCGATCAGGATGGAACCGTCATCTCTGCCACAGACAAAACGTTGATAGGCACCTCCACGGAGGAGAATTTAACGCAGTCGCTGCTTTCTTTTCATTCATCAGAAGAGAGCTTTACGCCTGTATTTAACTATGACTCGCAAGTTGTAACTCAAGATCAATTTAAAGGAAATGCATGGAGAATCTACACAACCACGCCTAATGACAGCTTCTATTATAAGTTGGATAGCTTGAAGGAAATTTCAGTTCTTCTCGGCTTATTGGCTGTTGCGGTTGGGATCGCGATGTCGTCCATCTTCACGAGGGCCAACTATAGTCCTCTTAAGCGAATCCTGAATAACATCAAGAGCCGGATGGATAGCCCAACCAGCTTAAAGCAGGACGAATATCGGTTTATCGATACAACCATTAACAGTCTGTCCAATAAAGTCGATAGTCTGGAAGAAACACTCCAGGCCAATCATAAGATGATTAAACATAGTATCATGCTGAACATGTTAAATAACCGGTTTACACCCGAGGAGCTTACGCAGCAACTGCAATCTGTTCATATTTCAATGGCGTATACTCGCTTCCGCTGCATCGTCATTGACCCGGTCAATGAGAAGTGGAAGGATCTGCAGCCACGACAGTTGCAGCATACGTTGTACACGATGATCCAGCAACTGGAGTTGGCAGAATTGGAAGGAACTCAACTGCTGGCAGAGGAATTGCAGGATCACAAAATAGCAGTAATCATCTGTACCAACCAATCCGAAGAACCTCTCTCTGATCTCATTGTGGACTTTATTCACACGGAGGCAAGAACGAGATTCGGTCTGGATTTTGTCCTATCACTGGGCGGATGGGTAGAGCATTTCACGGAGATTCACACAAGCTATCATCAGGCGAATACCTTGATTCGATACAGCTATTTCTTTCCCGATCAGTCTGCCATTCAGGATCTTGATCTTCTGAACAGGGAAACCAGCAGCTTGGAAATTTCGGACTCATACCTCGTAAATTTGGAGAAGAAATTACAAACTCGGGATGTGCAAGGTGCGGTTCAGGCCATTCAGGAATTGGTCGCGACATTAAAGGAAGGCCCATATTCAGCCGAATACAGTCGGATCATATTATTAAAAACAGTATCTATTTACGCTGAATGTATTCATCAGGTACGTTGGCAGCCCGCCGAGGCGAATTCATTGAATTTGTACAAGCAATTTTCATTGTTCTACAATATCAACCGATACTCGGAATGGATGATTCATCTCGTGACCGAATTTGTGATGCATATGGAGAAGCGAAGTGAGGTACGAAGTGTAGATACCATCTCGGCGGTCAAAGCCTATATTCACGAGCACTTATCTGGCGATCTCACGCTGGATCATGTCTCAGAACAAGTATTCATCAGCCCTAAATATCTCAGTAAACTCTTCAAGGAAGAAACTGGGATTGGTTATTCCGAATATGTTACGAATCAGAGAATGGAACGCGCACGGGAACTCATGACACAGCGTGAAATTACGGTTGAGCAGGTCGCAAGTACGGTCGGTTACCGTACTCCTGCCTACTTCATTAAGAAGTTCAAAGAAATTCACGGCTGTACACCCAAAAACTTCATGCGCAGTTTAATGGAACAGGGATCTATATAGGTTCAATTAGGAATATTTACACGGGCACTCCGATGACAGAACAACCTTCCGATCGCTGTTATTCCCAGATTTCTTCGATCCCTTTTCTAAAAGGGGAAATCCGGGAATAAAGGCGAGGCATATGCTTACGATGCAGCTTTCTTTCAGAAAGCTTTTAGCTTCGCTTCTTCAGGTTCTTTCTGTCCTCTCCGTTATTGTGAATGTTAAATTGAAGCTATATAGAATTTAAAATTAGTAAAGGAGTTGCTATGAACCTCAACCTTTCAAGAAAGTTATGTCTATTGATTGCTACATCTATTCTTATAGGATTGATGAGCGGTTGTACCATTCTAAACACAGAAACAGCACAAGTGCAGCAGGACCATATAGCAAGCGCTGAGAAGAATACAGTACCACAGTATACGATATCCTGGACCATGCATCAGAATATCCCTGTTCCTGAAGACGCTGAAATGATTGCATATATTGAGGATCGATTTGTTGTCGATCTGGACGTGTGGAACCTTGAAAACAAGCGGTACGAGGAACTACTGGATCTAGAGCTTGCTCAAGGGAAAATACCCGATTTGTTCAGGATCAGGCAGCCGCATGATCTGCTTAAGTATCAAATGCAAGGGGTCTTAGCGGAAATCCCCCCGGATGTACTTGAACAATATGCGCCAAATATCGTACAGCGAATTCGCGATTATGATTCACGTTATTTAGAGTATGGAAAAATAAACGGCTCCTTGTATGGAATTCCGGCCATTAATCAGACCAACATCTATCGAACCCCTGTTGTATACCGAGAGGACTGGCTTAAGAAGCTTGGTCTGGACGTCCCGAAGACATTAGATGAATTTGAAACGGTTATGTATGCCTTTGCCAAAGATGATCCGGACGGAAATGGTAAACAAGATACGTATGGCCTATCCAGAGAGGGTTTAAATGTGGTTTTTGGCGCTTTTGGACAGTCCGTTTTCACCGAGCAGATGTATTTTAACGAAAAAAATAACCAACTGGTGATTGGCGCTTTGGAGCCTGAAATGAAAACAGCCCTGACTTATATGCAAAAGTGGTATCGGGACGGAATTATCGACCCTGAGTTCATAACTGGTGAAAACAAAGGTGGCTATAAACATCTATCCCATGCTTTTATTAATGAAAAAATTGGGATGACCTCAATGGGCAACTATTATCATTGGAATCAAGAGGGAGATTACAGTGTCCTCAATGAAAATGGACAAGAAACTCCGGTGGAACCCTCGTTCAATGTCAATGAGCTACTACAGAAGAACGCAACCGCAGAGGTTGTATTTGGTTCTCCAGTTATTGGTCCTGAAGGACATAGCGGTTCAAAAGGGAACAATCTGCTGATGAATTTTATTGCTATAGGTGCTGAGGCTGCGAAGGAGCCGGGAAAACTGGAGAGAATTTTGCAGATACTCGATTATGTAAGTGCCAACCCCAATCCGGTGGAGCAGATCAAAATGGAGTATGGCCTTCCAGGAAAACACTGGAATTGGAACGCTGATGCTTCAAATTCATTCCACTTACTTCCTCCATATAACCGAATGGAGAATTATACGAATAGGATCGGCTCAAGTATTGGCATGATGGTTCCAGGTACAATCTCGGACAACCGTGAAAAGTGGGCTGCATCTGCAGGGTTGACGGAGCATGGGATCTATAATCGTCTGGAGGTTGCAACCCCTGCCCTGATTCAATATTCATCTGAGCTGATTCGCATGAGAGACAGAGCGTACATCTCCATCATTACTGGCGATCAACCTGTGGGGTATTTCGATACCTTTGTGGAAGAATTCATGGACGCAGGCGGGCAGCAGGTGCTACTTGAAGCGAATGACTGGTATAAGGAGCATAAGGAAACAAGTCGCACGCAATAGGTAGGTCGTTGGGAAGCCACGTCACTCTCTATCCCTTCGCACTCGCATTCGATCCGCGTAGTGAACGGGCTGAACTGCTTCGTGGCGTGCTTCCGGATTTGGAGGCGCTGCCTGAAGGCGTGTTCTCAAAACGCTTGCGTTCGGTCCGCTCCATCTGCACAATCTGACCTTCGTGCACCACGATGTGCAAAGAACCAAACTCCATATCATTCAGCTGTCCGGCAATTCGGTCGAGCCATACCTCATCCACTTTTAACGGCTTAGCCATAGAGCTGCCTCCTCTTCTCGGGCTACTGCCCGCTATAGTCCTCAATGCATTGTCAACCAACCGATTTATAATTCATTCTTATCCAACCTATATACTTGGTTTATACATTAGCAGGGCTTCCAGTAGCTGTCAATCTGTATTTTCTTCTTAATCTTATTATGAAATTGATCTGCTTTGTATCACTTTTCCGAAACCGCTTTGTGTCCAAGCCAGCTCTTGAGCAGCAACGTGGCGAGAGCCAGAATAAGTAATAAAGACGCCACGGCAAATGAAGCCGAGAATTGATATTCGTTATACAAAATTTCCACATGCAGCGGTAGCGTATTCGTCTCTCCGCGGATATGTCCGGACACCACTGATACCGCTCCGAACTCGCCCATAGCACGGGCATTACACAGAATAATACCGTACAGCAGCCCCCATTTGATGTTGGGCAAGGTTACACTCCAGAAGATTCGCCACCCGGAAGCACCCAGCGTAACCGCTGCTTCCTCTTCCCGGGTTCCCTGGTCCTCCATGAGTGGAATTAACTCCCTCGCTACAAAGGGGAACGTAATAAACAGTGTCGCAATGACAATGCCTGGCAGCGCAAAAATGATTTTGATATTATGTTCGGACAGCCACGGCCCAAACCACCCATTCGAACCAAAGACCAATACAAAGATCAAGCCGCCCACCACAGGTGAGATCGAAAAGGGAAGATCAATCAGGGTGATCATAAGTCCCTTGCCTTTGAACTGGAACTTGGTAATGAACCATGCAGCGGCCACACCAAATATCGTATTCAGCGGCACCGTAATCGCCGCAACTAATAACGTGAGTTTCAGTGCAGACATGGCATCCGGCTCGGTAAGAGCGGCGATGTACACACCCCAGCCCTGTTTCAGGGCCTCCATAAGCACAATGACCAGTGGCAATATAAGCAGCCATAGGAGTACCAGGCTCGCCAGTCCAATCAACAACCATTTGACCCATGGAGCTTCCGTTGTTGCACGGTTTGTTCCGCGGCCAGCTCTTGCGGGTGGAACAGGGCTCAGTTGGACAGAACCCGCCATATGCTGCACCTCCTTTGGTTTGGGTGAGTGAAGTCTTCTAATGCCCTTTTTCCATCATGCTTTATCGTCATGCTCTGCCCGCCTTCCGGCTCCAACGTTGCAAGGAATTGATAATCAGTAGCAGGATGAAAGAGACTAAAAGTAGCAGCAAAGCTACAGCTGTAGCACCTGCATAATCGAACTGCTCCAGCTTGGCCATGATCAGCAAGGGGGCAATCTCCGTTTTCATCGGCATATTACCTGAGATAAATACAACGGAGCCGTATTCCCCAATGCCCCGGGCAAAGGCCAGAGCGAATCCGGTCAGCAGTGGCGGAATCAGATCCGGCAGCAAAATGGTACGGAATATTCGCCATCTTCCTGCGCCCAGTGTGGCAGCCGCTTCTTCCACCTCAGCCTCCAGCTCCTCCAACACCGGTTGCACCGTACGAACCACGAATGGAATGCCGATAAACATCAGCGCAAGCGTAATCCCGGCCTGTGAATAGGCGAGCTTAATGCCCAAAGGCTCTACAAACTGCCCAATCCAGCCATTGCCGGCATAGATCGCCGTAAGGGCAACCCCTGCTACCGCTGTTGGCAAGGCAAAAGGCAGATCAATGACTGCATCAAACAGCCTTTTACCAGGAAACTCATACCGAACAAGCACCCATGCCAGGAGTAACCCCAGCACGAGATTAATCAGGGCCGCTGCACCTGCGGTCAGAAAGCTGACCTGGAAGGAAGCCAGCACCCTGGGATTGGTCGCAACCTCAATCATGGTTGCCCACGTCAGCCCTGTTGAGTTAAATAACAGCGCCGCCAGTGGAATAAGTACAACCAGGCTCAGGTAGAGTACACTGTAACCCATCGTTAATCCGAATCCCGGCAATGGGCGTCTCCGCGCCACCATCACCTTGCTCATGCACGTTCATCCTCTCTGCCTTCAGCCGGTAAGGCTGGTTGGCCGCTTACAGCGCGATTGATCCGGTCTTCTATGAACAGCGCAATCTTAGCTGCCCGGAACATAGATCTGGTCGAAGATACCACCGTCATTGAAATGTTTGGCCTGAGTATCCCGCCATGTTCCAAATACATCTTTCAGCGTGAACAGTTTAAGCGCAGGGAACTGATCCTTGAATTTTTCCTCCACGCTATCCAGCGTTGGGCGGTAATAATTTTCAGCAGCAATCATCTGTCCTTCTTCACTGTACAAATATTTCAGGTAGGCATCGGCCACGTCGCGGCTTCCTTTTTTGTCTGCATTTTTGTCCACAATCGCAACCGGTGGTTCAGCCAAGATACTAACCGAAGGCACGACTATATCGAATTTGTCCGGACCCAACTCTTTTACAGATAAGAAAGCTTCATTCTCCCAGGCAAGCAGCACATCCCCAATGCCACGTTCAACAAACGTTGTCGTAGATCCGCGAGCCCCCGAATCCAGTACAGGCGCATGCTTAAACAATTCACCAACAAATGCCTTCGCTTTCTCTTCATCATTGTTATTGTGCTTAAGGGCATATCCCCATGCCGCCAGATAGTTCCAGCGTGCTCCGCCGGACGTTTTGGGATTCGGGGTGATGACTTGGGTATCCCCTTTGATCAGATCATCCCAGTCCTTGATGCCTTTGGGATTGCCTTTACGTACAAGGAATACAATCGTAGAGGTATACGGAGAGCTGTTATGCTCGTATTTATCCTGCCAGCCTTCGTTAATCAGACCTTTATCTTCAATCGCGTCAATGTCGTATCCCAATGCCAGCGTCACCACATCCGCATCCAATCCGTCAATGACAGAACGACTCTGTTTGCCCGATCCCCCGTGAGATTGCTTGATGGTTACTTCCTGACCTTTCTCTTTCAACCATTGCGCCGCAAATGCTTTGTTATATTGCTCATAGAGTTCGCGCGTTGGGTCGTAGGAAACATTTAGCAACTCGATGGCCTTGGCCCCTTCTTTTCCGCCTTCCGCTCCCCCCGATGTTCCTGCTGCACTGGACCCGCCGCTATCCGATCCGCATGCTGCCAGTACCCCTGTTAACACCAGTGCCAGACCAACCAGAATACCCTTGTGAATTCTCTTTTTCATGATTAACACTCCCCCCGATATAGACGATATAGATCTGCATGACTACCTCAGGCCGGCTGAACAGGATCGAACGCCCGTAAAAAAACAAGAAGACGGAGGAACCCCTGCGCACTTCTCCCCATAAAGTCATGTCGGCCCTAGGCCGTGCATGCTCCACCCGGAAAGGATGCGCTGCGGTGTTCCTCCGTCTATACGGTGAGAACGTATTCTGTTCAGATCATCATTTTTATTATTCCTACCTGTTTAGTAAGTTATATACGTATAATAAAGGCAGTCTATATACCTGTCAAACGTTTTTTCCGATTTTTACCGGATTTCTGGCCTATTGGTAAAAAAAAGAGGAACAACGAACCCGCGTCCGTTGTTCCCTTCAGCGAATCCCATGCTTCGCTGGCTATTGTAAACAGGAATGGAATTGGACTGCCGTGCCTGGTCCATTCCTCATCTGCCCTCATACCGGATATTGGGTACCGGTGGTGTGTTCATGCCTTCTCCCAGATAAAAGCCAGTGTGCGGCGGTTGATTGTAGGCTACATTTTGCCAAGCGATGCCAAGACGGTACACCGGATCATGCATCAGCGTGTAGATGCGTTTGTCGGTAACTGCTGTTGTGGTGTAGATCCGCAGCGCTGAGCTGTCATTCGTCCGCCACACAACCTCCTCTCTCCAGTCCCCGAACAGATCGGCCTGCAGGTTCGGCGTAGAGCTACTCCATCGGGCGTTGTCCCACCTGCAGGTACACTGAGCGGTATAGACAGATAGTTGTTGCCCCATACGTTCGCTGCCGCTGAAGCGGCCTGCTCCGTTCCACTGACTACAGCGCGATCTGTGTATTTGGAACTGCTTGTCCCGCTTGCATCCTGAAGGTTCGTGCTATTCGTTATGGGCGTAGCGTTCACCTTGGTTCCATCCCGATAGACGTTAAACGATACATTCGAACCTTCCGTACCCAAGAGACGCCAACTAACAAACACACCTGTCCCGGTCTTTACAGCAACCACACCGCGATCCAGATATTCCATCTGTCTAGCACCCGCTGCATGCGTTACTGGTGTGTTGCCCAGACCAAGCGAAGTAACCAGCAAGGCGGAACTCAGCAGGGATACTCCGGCTGTACGTAATATGTATTTCCACAATGATGATCGATTCCCCATAAACAATTGCCTCCCCAATTGTAGTGGTAAGCCCGATGCCCTTTTAGCGCCGTCTTTTATGTAAGCGCTTTAATATATTCATTTTAAATTAAACATATAATTCCATCTATAGGTCTAATTTAGTAATCGGAAGAACAGTTTGATGTAGATAATAAATTTTCATAAAAAACAGCACTCTCAATAAATTTGAGAATGCTGTTTAAACCCCTTGAATACACGATTTTCATGTACTACAACAATCAGCCACCACCCGCTCCATGTCCCATCAATGTATAGATTATAGGGTTCGTAACGATTACAACACTACACAGAATCAACAAAAGCGACACTTTTTTCTGCATTGATCCGCTGCACCTCACTTGATAATAATTTAAATTTTTGTTTTGCAACTGAATCAGCCTGATCCCTGTATTCCTCAAACAGGGTCATGCACGTAATAATATTCCGATCACTATTTATCTTAACTGAAAAATGCAAACCTTCTAAAATTAGATTAATTGCATCCTGACGATGTTTGGTAAGATTATATACTCCCAAATCACTTAAAAACTGTGCGTAACTCTCACCCATAATTGAATGATTGTACTCTCCAAACTCTGTCTTGTATGTGCGTAAGGGGATATAGTCAGAGAATCGATCCAAAATGGCATCAATGTTTACGCCAAATTTATTTGCAGCTTGTACTATATATCGAAGGGCCATGAAGATTTCGTCTTTGCGTCCCTCAACATAGTCTGCATAATCGGGAATAACCTCCACTTCACCTGACATCAAACGATAGAGATACGTATTCGCTACAGCCCACTCTTCAAACTGCTTCAATATACGACGAGATTCTTCGTCGTCCTCTTTTACCCATCTTTGTCCGTCAGCATATAACTTCACAAAGTCGAGTGCTCGGACATAGTCCCTGTGCTCCTCATATACAGTGGATTGGATTAACCAGGAGTACAATATATAAAAGTACAATGGTCGCTCCGTACGTTTCATCTCGTGATTCTTACGTTTACGGTTGTTATTTGCCTCATACTGTATCTGTGCTAAAAGCAGCATTTTGTGACAAAGCGCGTTAACCTTATTCCATTTATGAACAGCCATAAACACATGAATCAAATGTTTCAGCGCGTCCAATTGGTATCCCTCATCCAACCGGTCAACATAGGGCTCGAACAAGATAGCCGCCTTTAGATTTTCCTCCAGATTCTCTCCTTGTCCAATTAGAAACAACCGGTATTGACACATCGCAAGCCGTTCAGAATGCTGATATTTCTCAACTTCACTCACACTTTTATATAACAATGCCGCGGCAGACCGCTGATTTTGTTCAAATAATTGTTCAGCCATCTCAAATAATTCTGTCGCATAATCCAGGTCGTCTAGTAGACGATGAAGAATCTGCTCAATGCAGTCCAACCGATTCAATTCCGCACTTCGGAGAATAAACGGTCTGATCCGCCGCATGGAGACGGAATAAGCGAAACATTCTTCCACGTAGTCGGCAAAAAAATGATCCGCTGCCACGCCCATTCCTGATGAGATCGCAATCAATTGACTCACCGATATGGGACGATTCCCATGTAAAATACGACTAATTGTGCCTGTATTGATGCCAGATACTTCTGAGAATCGGGAGAGCGTCATGCTGTTCTTATCAATAAAGTGGGTTAATTTCTCCCGAATTGAATTTGCAGGTTCCAAGGAAAGCACCACCCTTCGTGCAACATCCAGATTTTAGGTTTAATCACTATATATTCTGATCATAATGAACGTTCGAACGATGGTCAATAAAAAAATGTGATAATTGCCACTATTTTCAAGTTATTCTTATGAAAACTAAAAAAGCTGAGAAACCATGTGTTCTCCCATGATTTCTCAGCTTGTAGACCTCTTTTTTAGATGTAATATTGCACTTACACTTCTCACTTCACCGAATTACCACTTATACTACAGGCGCAATACATACCGGGCGAGGCAGTTCCAGCTTGAACCCGTTATGCGTCAGACGTCCGTCTTCTTCGCTGATCTGGAAACCTACGAGGTTATTGCTATCCTGATTCGCCACGACCAGAATTCCACCTGGCAAAATATTAAAGTTACGCGGTGTCTGCCCAATCGTGGACGTCCACTCAACGGCTTCTAACTCACCGCTCTCCTGGTCAATGTGATAGAGTACGATGCTGTCATCTCCCCGATTGGATGCATACAGGAAACGTCCACATGGAGATACACGGATGTCCGCAGCGGTACCCTCGCCTTTATGCCCTTCTGGAAGTGTGGAAATGTGCTGCACCGTAGTGAACTCACCTCTGCGCTCATCGTATAGGAATGCCGTAACCGTGTTGTTCAATTCGTTAATTACATATGCCCACTTCGAGTTGGGATGGAACACAAGATGCCTTGGCCCTGCGCCTGGTGGCTGATCCATCTCACGATGGGTTACCAGACGTCCTTCTTCCAACCGATACACAATGATCTGATCCAGACCGAGGTCACATACGACAGCATACTGTCCAGACGGATCTGGTTGAATGGAGTGAGCATGTGGCCCTTCCTGGCGTTCCTCGTTGATTCCACTTCCCGTGTGCTCCACCCATGCACTCATCTCACCAAGCGTCCCCTGATCGCCTATCGGAAATACATTGACACTGCCGCTGCTATAGTTGGATGAGAACACCCACTGACCATCCTTGGAGACAGACACATAACATGGAGAAGCCCCGCGGGTCTGCTTTCGATCCATCAGGTGCAGTTCACTCGTAGCCGCATCTCTGCGATACACCAAGACCTCTCCCTCGTCCGTCTCACTCGCCACATACAGACAGTTACCATCCGGGCAGAGTGCCAGATAAGACGGATTATTCACGCCATCCATGTGATTGACGATCCGCATCTCTCCTGTATCCGCATTCAATGCACATAGAAATATTCCTGGTTCATCCGCTGACACATACGTACCTGTATAAAAAAGTGTTTCCTGAGTTGTGACTGGTTCCATATCTCAATCTCTCCCTTATCCTATATATTCACTGGTCTGATTCTTCCCACTCTTATATACTTACCCAATTCACGGGCAACTGCTTCACTTCCTGTAACGTGGCTTTCTATATTCAGAATAACTCCGCTCAGCGCTCTCATATCTGTCATTGACTCCCTTACCCCCGCTCACCATAATACAAAGTATGAGACCTAACAACAGACCACCCCTACAGCGTAAATCTGACGGATTTCGTATGCAAAAACTCATGGTGCTTCCAGACTCACTGCTGCAAGAAACCGCAGCTTATCCGGCCACGTCCGGATTATACGTTACCGATATCGGTTACTTTCACGAAGCGGAACATCATTATCGTGACCGTCCCGATGGTTGTGAATCACACATTCTGATGTACTGTGCCCAAGGCACAGGCTGGTATACGATGGATGGCAGCAAGACATATGATGTCAGTCCGGGAAATCTCGTCATATTGCCTGCACATACTCCCCATGTGTATGGTGCCAATGCAGCTGAACCATGGAGCATCTTCTGGATTCATCTACGCGGGGAACACGCTTTAACCTACATAGAACCATTATTAACTCATCATATTACTACCATGCCACCGGCCAAGGCTCAGAAATGGCTTGAGCTTTTTCATGAATGTTACGGCGCGTTAGAAACGGGTTACTCCATGCAGACGATGACATATGCCTCTCAGATTATCGGTTATATGCTCGGTATGCTCGCTTATGGACCGGAGACGACAGGAACAGATGGTGGGATTGTGAGCAGCAAACGTGCGGCAGAACAATCCGTTCAATACATGCTGGAGCACCTGGAGAACGGAATCACCCTCAAGGAACTGGCGGCTCATGCCCGGCTGTCTGTCCCTCATTACTCACAGTTGTTCAAGCAAGCGACCGGGCATTCACCCATCGATTATTTCCTGCGGCTCAAGATCCAGCATTCCTGCCGCTACCTGGATTTTACCGATTGGACCGTGAAGCAGATCAGTTCCGAGCTTGGATTCAAGGACCCGTACTACTTCTCCCGTCTGTTCAGCAAAATGATGGGACGTTCACCTACGGATTATCGAAATAAATCCAAAGGATAGATGACCTATCTATCCCATTGGCAAATTCCAGCAACCTTTTGAACAGTAGGGTCGTCTATAGGGGCAAATAACTTTTATATAAAGGGATCATCCCTGGAAAAGTGAGGCGAACCTATTATGATAAAAAATATACTGGCTACATTAACTGCGGGGGCTCTGCTCACGCTGTCTCTTAGTGCAGGCCCGATCAACGCTGCGCAGGCCCAATTCACGGATATTCAAGGTATCGCAGGAGCAGACCAAATCGAATCTCTCCATCAGGATGGATTCATCAAAGGTGTGAGCGACGGCTTGTTCAAACCTGAACTGGAGTTATATACCGCACAGGGCATTCAACTGATTGCGGACGGACTGAATCTGAATCTGGACACAATTCGTTTTATCAAAATGCCGGTACCAAGTGACTACTTCTCTGCTGTAAAAGATGGCGTGTGGTATAGTGACGCATTTATCCGCGCCCAATATAATGGCATTCAAATGTCACAGGATATCGATCCGTCCAAACCGCTCACTCGTGAACAATTCACCCTGTTCCTGATGCAAGGCATCGAGGCCAAAGGCGGTCTGCCGATGATTAATATCAAACCTGTGGACATTACCGACGAACAGGAACTTACGCCAGAGTATCAAGGTGCTATCCAACGTTCACTCGTTCTCAAAATCAATGAACTGGATGACAACGGAAACTTCAATCCCAAACAAACGATTACTCGTGCCGAAGCAGCTGTTATGATGTATAACGCAATCGAGTACATGGAGTCGTTCCATGCACCACAAATCCCGGAAACCCCTGAGAAGTAATCATTTCATGGTGGAAAGCAATATGCCAAACAGCCGCACCTTCCCTCAGCAGGAAAGTACGGCTGTTTGTATGATACCTATATCACTGATGCGATCATCAGATTGTAGCTTTATAACTTAGAAAGTTCTAACTTAGAAAGAACCTTTAACAACAACCTCAGACAACGGTAAACGTCCTGACGGGCGAGCTGGCTGTGCAGCTTTACCTACAGTAATCAATAACGTTGGCACAAATCGTGCAGGAATGTTAAATGTTTCGATCAGTTTTTGTGGATTATATCCACCGATTGGACATGTATCGTAACCCAGGGAGCGTGCAGCAAGCATAATGTTTTGGGAAGCAAAAGATGCATTGCGGATCGCTTCATCGCGAGCGATTTGCGGGCTTTGGTAAGCACCGTTGATCTGTCCAACCAATGCGTCACGAACCTCAGCAGTCAGTGCGCCTGCTTCAACAGCTTGATCGTAGATTACCGTGTTACGGTTCGCTTCCAAATCTCCGAGAACAGCAATGGTAACCGAACTTTCCACGATCTGACTTTGACCATAAGCAACTGGCAGCAATTTCGCTTTGTCTGCTTCAGATTCGATTACGAGGAATCTCCAGTGTTGCAGGTTCCATGAAGATGGTGCTTCCGCAGCTGCTGTCAAAATCGCATTGAGATCAGCTTCAGGCAATTCAAATCCTTTTTCGTACTTTTTGACAGCATGGCGTTCGCTAATAACGCGAAGTGTTTCATTTTTTTCAATGCCTGACATGTGTTCCACTCCCCAGAATTTAATTTGTTTATACTTCTTTACTTTCCGCAAGGTGATCTTGAAGAATACTCTACCAAGGATTTGCCTTCCGGAAATAACATCAGCGCAGACGATTTCTCCTCATCTGTGTTCACGTTATGCCCGGAATCGCTTTAAAACCATCGATGGATCTTTCACCGGAGCATAAGCCCACACCCTAACCAGTCGACCACATGAACCTTACTATCACGCCTGACTAAACCAAGGCCAGATCTCGAATGACCTTTGATTATGGAATCTGTCAGGACTTCTCTTTAGCAGGCAATCCATCTAGTGATAACTCACATGCATCCCCACGACCTATACGTTCTTTCACATCCTGGATGGATATACGATCAAAATAAGCGCTGAGTGCCTCTTCGCCACCATTATAAATGTTCCCCATCACATCCTGCATATTGGAAGATACCACGCACGATGAACCGGACTCCCCTGAGCACCAGTTGGGACCGAGTGAGCCACCAGCTACCAGTCTGTACAATTCTCCCAGCTTGATCTCTTCACTTGGACGGCTAAGCAAGTACCCACCATGAGCACCTTCCTTGGTCGTCAGGTAACCATGCTTGCGCAGAACACTAAGTACCTTGCGGACTCTGGCCGGGTGTGTACCCACACTTTGTGACAAATCTTCACTATTGGCCATACACTCATCTCTCATCGACAGAAAAACAAGACAATGTACCGCTATGGTAAATTCGCTGTTCATTACTTACTCCCTTCCCGGTTTACAACACCGATGAACTTCACCCAAGGTAAGTATAACTGTCATTATATGAATAACAGTTATGTTTGTCAACTTTCACCCAGGATGGAGATCAAACGTGATTTTTCCTGTTATACCAATACTTACAGCTTATCCAACCAATTAAGCTAGGTTTAACATCCCGTCTTCATTTTAATCCAAAAAGAACAAAAAAGTGAGCCTTTCGCTACGCGAAGGGCTCCAATAAGATAGACATATGAAAGGGCTTACGTGATTATTATAATCGGTAATCTTCAATTTGAAAACGCTTTTTTTGTAAAGTTCATCATTATTTAAATTTTTTTTATTGGAACGAAGTGAAAACCGGGTATTGCCAAAACTAATACCATTAGTTATTATACTAATATCATTAGTTTTAAGGAGGGTTTATCGATGCGCATCACCCGAGAAGTTGATGTCGTTCAAGTGACGTTTTTTCCAAGACTCTTCCCTGTGAACGTATACCTGGTTGAAGAGGAAGATGGATTAACCCTGATTGATGCCGGAATACCCTTCAGTCTTAAAGGGATTTTGGCAACTGCCCAGTCCCTTGGGAAGCCGATTACCAAGATCATTCTGACTCACGCGCATAGCGACCATATTGGTGCATTGGATCATCTCACAGAAGCACTGCCCCAAGCCGAGGTCTTCATCTCCAGACGGGATGCCCGGCTATTGGCGGGTGATACTTCCCTTCTTCCCGGTGAGCCTCAAACCCCGGTACGCGGCGGCGTGCCCAAGCCCAAAGCGGTGCACACCCAGCCAAACCGCTTGCTGGATGACGGTGACCAGATTGGGTCACTGGTCGCCATTGCCTCACCAGGACATACGCCGGGACATATGTCCTTCATGGATACGCGCAGCCGCGTGCTCATCGCTGGAGACGCGTACCAGCTGCACGGTGGCCTTGCCGTATCTGGCCGCATGCGCCCGCTCTTCCCGTTCCCCGCGCTGGCAACGTGGAACCGCGAAGCGGCTCTGGCCAGCGCGAAGCGCCTGGCGGAGCTGGAACCGTCCGTGCTGGCTGTAGGCCACGGACGGATGCTGCGCCAGCCCGCGGCCGCCATGCGCGCGGCAACCGCTGATGCACAGCAGCGGTTCGACCTTGCCGGAGGGCAACGATGAGCCCCCGGCAAGGGCTGGATCGCGGCGCTCTGCTCAGCGCTGCCGCCCAGCTTGCTGACAGCGACGGCTTTCAGGCGCTGACACTGGCCGCACTCGCCCAGCGGCTGGATGTGCGCTCGCCGTCACTCTACAACCACATCAGCGGACTTCCCGGGCTTCGCCAGGAAATGGCGCTGATGTCCGTACAACAGCTCAGCCGCGCATTAACCACGGCTACGGCTGACCGCACAGGCGACGATGCCATCCAGGCCATCGCTGCGGCATACATTGGCTTCGTCCGCGAGCACCCCGGGCTGTACGAAGCCTCATTTCATGCCCCGGACCGCGAGGAGCCACAGCTCGCCGCGGCCAGCACAGCTACGCTGGAGTTGCTGCTGCACAGCTTGCAGCCCTACCCGCTAACCGAAGCGGAAGCATTACACGCCGTTCGTGGTTTGCGCAGCCTCTGCCATGGTTTTGCCTCTATCGAGGCACAAGGCGGCTTCGGCATGGACTTTGACCCAGACGAAAGTCTGCGTCTGACCGTATCTGCCTTCCTCCAAGGACTAAAGCATCTTCACCAGGACAAGTAAACCACATGTTTCATCACGAAAAAGGCATTTCGGTTGCGAGATACCATGATTGGTGCCTCTGACTGGCCCTCACTACAGATTCATGTTCACACCTCGCCGCCTGCAGTGGGATGATTATTGTTGAGAATCTAGCTATAACTCCCATTGCTCATGGTGATGAGTGTCTGAAACATATGCGAGTTCTCCAGTCCCATTTCACTTGGCAATCTGGGCCATGCTTGATCCGCCCTCTCTCTCAACCACACTTTTGCCCTCACACCTACGCGCTTCTCTAATATGTACATCGCCCGTTCCTCTCCAAAGGTGGAATGGACTTTCTCTTCCCTCTTTCATCGAAACGGTTCTCGATAGCCTATCTACGGCCATTGCTGCCGTCCATCCTGCACTTCCTTCAAAATATGCTTCATTACTGGCACGTACACCTTCCAGTAGAACATGTCAGGAATATCTTTCCGATCTGGCGTAAGCTTGGACCGGACGACCTCCCATCCCCGGATTCGGCGCCAGAAGGAATAATGCTTCATCTCTCCGAATGACCCTGCCAAGTAATACGAGCGATTATAGTCTTCATATCGGACAAGTGCAGCAAATTCAGCAGGAATTCCTGCAGCCACCAGCTTCTGCTCGCCTGTCTCCGTCAAATCAGTCTTATACCAAGCCAATATGGAATCCCGCTGTTGCGGCAGAATGATATCAAACCAGCCACTGTAATGAATATCCTGGGTTATGCCGCTCCAATCGCTGCCTTTCTGTGTGAATGCAACCTGTACATTCCCTGTCTTTACATCCGGGCCTTTTTCCAACACTATGACCCGCCCATCTACATGAACTAGCAGAATACCCGCTCCGGAATAAGGCCATTTCTTCTTCTCCCGCTGCTCATAATTCGCCCGAACCCACCGGGGGACTTCTTGTATGCTTTGCAAAGTAGATACCGATTTCCCCTGCCATCCACTGCTGTCCACACCTAAGATGGGGTATAGCTGCTCCTTGGTCATCTTCGAAGCCGTATTTGCCAATGCACTGTATTCGGCGACAATCGTTACCCCTTTATACGCAGCCTCGCGGATTTTCTGCACATCATATATCGTTAATCCTTCATAGATTCCGTCTTGTTTCCGTTCACTCTTCCGTGCAGACAGACTGCTCCGATTCGCCGTCAGATAGATCAGATCCGTGTCCGTCACCTCATCAGGCAGCAATCGTTTCATCCGAGGAAGCCCGTCCTGAAGGTCATAGCCGTAATAATCCTCTTCATAGGAGTAGTATTCCCCTGTGTGCTGTACAATCTTCTGCTGATTCAGAAGCCAGACCAACCCCTTGTGCCCCTGATAGGACAAGTCCGGTCTGCTCTTGTCAATAATCATGATGTTCAGTGGAACGGGGGCCTGGGATTGCCACATAATCCAGGGGACAACCAGCACCACCGATACCACTGTACAACAAGCCAGCGTCCACATCGTGGCTGGCCTGTAACTTTTTTTCATGAAGCGTCTTCCTCCTTGCTCTGTTCCAAGGTAATACCAGGATTGCCGTTAGATTACCCCAATCCATTCCTGATCTCCTTCTCCTTTTCCTTCCTCAATCCCATAGCCTGCAAAATGCCAAACATACGGAATATATTGTTCAGCGGTCTGAACCAGAATGTCTCCGAACAAGCATACAATAACAGACGCGTCACCTCTCTGGACGTGTACGCTTTGCGTGAACACCATACTTCGAACATTACCATACCTGCGGACAACAGTGAACCGTAGAGCATCAGCAGTAGAGCAATAATGATGCATAGGTTAATATCCACCAACTGTAGCCCTATGCCTGAGATGAACAGCAAAATCGCTCCCAGCTCCATCACAGGTCCCAGCAATTCGATCAGAATAAAATACGGGATGGATACCATCCCCATCCAGCCATAGGTTGGATTAAAAATCATGCTCCGTTGGGCCCATAGACTGCTCGCAAGTTGCATATACCATCGGGTACGCTGTGCGCGCAGCTGACGCCATGTGTCCGGTACTTCTACCCTGCAGATCGGATCGGGAATATATATAATACGACCACGTTCCCGAGTTCGCTTCATATGTTTCTGCAACCGCATTACCAGTTCCATGTGAGCAACCTGGTCATTCCGCTTGTACCCACCAACTTCCATCACCCGGTTCTTTTTGAATACACCAAATACTTGGGCCGTAAATAAAAGCACATTAATATTGTAACGAACAAGTCCCACACCACCAATCAAAAAAGCACGCACGTATTCAATGGTCTGCATTACATACAACGTACTGCCCGTAAGTCGTGCGCTATTACCCGTTAAATCTGTATGTTCTGTATTTCTGGGAGCCATGAGATCTACTCGTCCACTACAAGCAACGACCTCTTCTCCTGGGAGAGCATCCATAACAGGTTTCATAATCTTCACCAATGCATCCCGTTCCAGAACTGTCCAGGGGCCAACAGAGGCGATATAAGGATATTGCGAGATATTCAGACCTGCATTCAGGGAGTCCATTCGTCCTCCATATTCCTTGTCGATTACAATCAGATGATGATGCAGCCTGGATTGGTAGACACATTTAATCTGAGCCGTCTCCATGCCGAGTCCCGAATAATGAACTTTACTCCGAATGGGCATCAGGTCATAGGTTTCCTTTAGACGCGTCATTGTCCCATCCTCTGATCCATCATTAATGATAATCACTTCATAGCGTGCATATTGAATATTTAGCAGACAGCTAATTCGCTGTACGATCGTATTCTCGCTATTACGCATCGGGACAAGCAGGGATACCGCAGGAGCCAGTTCTTCATCCAACATCTCATGATATTGCAACGGGTCCAGCTCCCTCTGGCGAATCAATGTGCGAGCGGCAGCAACTACCAGAACACTGCACATCACAATCGCTAACACCAGATAGATAAATATACCCTCGTAACATGCCAAAACAAAACTCCGCAGCATCTCAATCCATCTTTCGTCCATACTGCATCCTTTCCAGCGTTTCTTCCGCTATCTGCCTTGCATATCTATCCGGATGGTTTACAGCCGTCTCCCGGAGTTCTTCAAGTCCTTGCTCGTAACGGGATAGGGAGTTCGCCGCTTCCTGTCTGATCTGAAAAGAAGGATCACCCATCATTACCTTCAGGCGAGGAATAAAAGCATCCGCATGAACAGTGCCCATGAGCTGGGTCACTGTTAGTCTTTCAGAGCGTTGCCTTTCCTCACCAGATTCGTTCCATACCAGCAGTAACCCCTCCAGCATATCTTCACGACCTCTGCCCACTTGAGCCAATGCCTGATAAGAGCAAGTGCGCAGCTGCGCATCGTTCCCAAGAATGAGCTTCTCCAGTAGAGCAACAGCACCATCCGTCTGATCATCCCGAATACGAATGGCATGGACGATAGTAGACTGAACCTGATAAGGTACATCCTTGAAATGATCCTTCAGACGAGTCCAGGATGATTCGGCAAGCAGTAACAAAATTTGCAAATACTGCGAGTCGGATAATACATTTTGCTCCCGCATCAATTCCTTAACGATTCTGAAATAGCCATTTCTGGCATATATGCGCAAAATGATGAAGCGTTCAAGTAGGGTACATGAGCTAACCCGCAGCATATTCTCTAAACTGGGCAGAAACTCCACCATATGAAACTGTTCAATATATAATAACGTGTTCACTCGCTGGCTCCACTTTCCCGTCTTCAGTACCGACCGGTATGAACCTCCAAAGACTTGCCAGGATAACAGACGAATTCGCAGAATCTCATGCTCTGCCGGACCTTGAGCGAGCCGTTGCAATAACACCTGCTGCAACACGATCTTTTGATTTCCACTCATAGACAGTAATTCTACGCTAATTCCTCCATGATTAAGGTATCGTTGTACATCCGAGCCCTCTGCAAGTAATTGCTGCACTAGTGCTGTCTTAACCTTTTCCCTGCGTCTGCTGTTATATTTCAACCATAAGATATAACCGTAGATAACCAGCAAAAGAAACAGTACACTTGCACAGATCAAGCTGACCACATGTACTAACCAATCTGTATTACCTGCAAGCCACCCTGCATGATGTGAACCGATCAGCTTAATATCCATCCATAGTTGTCCAATCATTGCGTGATTTCCCCTTAATCGAATAAACGGCCTTACAACGGGCACAATAATACAAAATTTTCAAATACACCCTGTGAATACATATCGGGTATATGATACACTAAGCTTTCTATCGGCTTTCTGCGTTTGTGATATAATAGGAACTGAAAATTCCGGCAATTCGTACTGGGTTCCGGATCTCCGGATAACATATTATTCCAGAAAGAGGGAGTTCTACGTGGCTCAAATCAGTCCGTACTACCTGCAAATCGGAGCAACCGTGGGCATGCTCGTCATGGCACTGCTTGCCATCTTCATCCGCTTGAAAGCCAGTCACAGACCGGTGACCATTCGTAAAATCCTTATTCCTCCGCTCGGTATGAGCACAGGATTTCTCATGTTTGTTGTACCGGCAACACATGTTCCTCTACTCTGGGCATTCATTGCGTTTCTGGTGGGCTGGTTCCTCTTCTCCTATCCACTTATTCGCAGTACACGGTTTGAACGAGTAGGTGAAGAAATTTTCGCCACACGTTCTCGCAGCTTTGCATTCATTTTGCTTGGATTGCTGGCGGTACGCCTGATTCTGCATGAAGTCATCCAGCGATATGTAAGCATTCCGCAAACAGGCGGATTGTTCTTCCTGCTGGCTTTTGGCATGATTGTACGCTGGCGTGTATATATGTACAAACATTACAAAGAAGTGCTGGTCGCCGAACACTAGTCACCCTACATAGACCACGCACAGATTTACAGATAAAAAGACACGTTCTGCTGCACACTCGGTGTGCAGAACGTGTCTTTTCGTGTCCAACCTATTTGTACATGTAGACCATTCGATATCTATCTATTCAGGATCTGCAACCTTAACCAGTTGCTTGCCCAGATTATCTCCCGAGAAGAGACCCATGAATGCTTCCGGCGTCCGTTCGAACCCGTCCACAATGTTTTCTTCATACTGGATATGACCTTCCTTGATCCATTTCGCCAACTTGGCGCGGCCTTCCTTGAAGGATTTCGTATAGTCACCCAGCAGGAAACCTTTCATTAATGCTGTATTCGTTAACAGCAACGTCTGTGGTCGCATCCCGATATCCGGTTTCTCCAGATTATAGGATGAGATCTGACCGCATAACGGAATACGTGCATTCCGATTGATGTGGCGCAAGACTGCATCCGAGATGTCACCGCCCACATTGTCAAAATAGACATCCACGCCATCCGGGCAAGCCCGTTCAATGGCCGCTGACATATCCTTCTCCTTCTTGTAGTTCAACACCACGTCGAAGCCCAGCTTTTCTTTCAAATACGCGCATTTCTCATCAGAGCCTGCAATGCCAACCACGCGTGCCCCCACAATTTTACCAATCTGACCTGCAATCATGCCTACCGCTCCGGCTGCTCCCGATACAACGACCGTTTCGCCGTCCTTCGGTTTGCCGATGTCCTCCATACCGAAATAAGCCGTCAGCCCCGTCAGGCCCAGCGCACCCAGGTATGCCGTGATTGGTGCCTCTTCGGTATCAATCAGCGAAAGATCCGTTGTATTCACTGCGGCATATTGCTGCCAACCCCACATGCCGGATACGAGATCTCCTTTGCGCAGATTGGGTTCCGAAGATTCCACAACCTGTCCAATGGCTCCACCCTTGATCACTTCATTTAACGCGTACGGTGCAGCATAGGATTTTGTATCTTTCATGCGGCCCCGCATGTACGGATCGACCGACAAATATAATGTACGTACCAGAACTTGCCCAGCTTCCGGTTCAGGAAGAGGTGCATCAATGAAGTTGAAATTCTCTCTGGAAGGGGCACCTTCGGGACGAGACGCAAGTACGATCTGTTTATTTACAGACACCAAAATTACCTCCTTGTTGCCAAGTGGACGCAAGGTTAACCCTTGTCAGCTGAGATCACTTACCACTGGCTCTGTGTTATCACTTCTTATTAGTTTAAACCGAAACAGGCGGATCACAAACGTGGGCCGCCTCGAAATATGCAAATATCGTCACATTGTGCTGCTTTTGGCTATTATTGTGCTGTCAAAATCACTGGACCATCCGCCGTAATCGCAATCGTATGTTCATACTGGGCAGACAGACTTCCATCCATAGTACGCGCAGTCCATCCATCTGAATCCAGCTTACTTCGGAACGTACCAATATTCAGCATCGGTTCGATCGTAATAACCATACCTTCCTTGAGACGCGGACCCCGATGAGGCGGACCGTAGTGAGGGACCTGTGGTTCCTCATGCATCTTCTCACCAATGCCGTGTCCGATAAACTCACGCACGACCGATAGGCCTTCACCTTCTGCATACACTTGAATCGCATTGGAGATATCTCCGATCCGGTTGCCCACCACGGCAAGTTCAATGCCTTTGTACAGAGAGTTTTTGGTTACATCCAGCAGATGTTGTGCTTCCGGAGTTACTTCACCTACAGCATATGACCAGGCCGAATCCGCCAGCCAGCCATTCAGATTAACCACCATGTCGATGGTAACGATATCGCCGTCTTTCAGTGCATATTTTCCCGGGAACCCGTGACAGATCACATCATTAACCGACGCACATGTCGCATATTGGTATCCGTTATATCCCTTTTGTTCCGGCGTAGCGCCATTTTTCTTCATAAAAGCCTCTGCGAACTGGTCGATCTCCTGTGTCGTAATGCCTGGACGAATTATCTTTGCAATTTCTCTATGGCATGCGGCGAGAATTTCTCCGGCTTTTTTCATATATTCAATCTGTTCTTTGGTCTTCAATGTAATCATAATAACTACTCCTGTCCGTTAAAATCTTATCCTGTCCTCTATTGTAACGCTAAACGTTCAAAATAAAAAATTCCGTGCAATCAGCAACACCCTATTATACGCCAAGCTCTTGTCCAATGAATACAATTATCCATGAAAAACTCGAAACCCCTTCTGATCTGGCCACGTATATGGTTAAAACAGTTGAAGTCGAAAGGGTGAAAGCTCATGTTCAAAAAGATTATTGGCAAACTTATCGATTCCAAATCTTCATCTCACCGCAAACGTTACAGCTCCTCGTACAGGCGCTCATATAAACGTCACAGCAGTTCCTCAGGCAAGCGTTCCTACAAACGCTATTCTTCTTCAGATGTGAAATACCGGGACAGTCGCAGTGGCTCCGGGTATTACAAAAGCAGGAAATATAGCTCCAGCTAAGCGGCTCACACGACTGCTTTTAAAGAGCAATGATAACACCAGCTTATTAGACGCTACAATAAATGAATATGTAATAAAGGGGTGCTCTATTAGCCGTACTTACGGATAACAGAACACCCCTTTATTGTTTCTATAGCAAAGAGGAAAAAGACCCCTATAGATATCGTACGAAGAGGTCACGGATAACAAATATAGGTCCGCCTATAGAGCTTATTTCATTGTAATTTCAGCAACACATTCTCAATTTCTGCCTGTAACTCCGTCGCTCCGCCTTCATAACCTGGACGGAGTCCAAGGAGTCGCTCCAGCATCTGGTGCAATTCAGGCGTAAGCTTAAGTTCATCCTGCCAGCTGGCGGGTTCGCGGCCCTTCTCTGGCTCATAAGCCGAATACAGCATAAAGAGAAGAAAGTGGCCGATATCCTGCAGATCATGATCCGGTGTAGCCCGCTCATCTTCAGGCTCAGGGACTTCACGCATACGTCGCTTCAGCTCCGGCAACAACGGCTCCCCCAAGCGTCTCGCCAGGCCAAAGTCAATCAGATGCACCGTCCCTTCACGTAAAATAACATTGGGAATCCGCACATCTCCATGAATATATCCCTGCTCATGTACATGAGCCACCGGAGCCAGCAGTTGACCTGCCAATTCCAGACATTCCCGCTCCGTATATTGAAGACCTTGCTCAAATATGCAATCTTCCAGAGTCTGTCCACGAATATACTCGGTAACGATATAACTTCGTCTCCCGGATGTGAACACATCCAATAGATCAGGGATCGCCGGATGATGCAGACGTCTCATCACGTCCGCCTCCCGCTCCAACAGGTGCGCAGAGAGTCTGCCCTTGCTAGGTTTGGACTCCTTCAACGCCACTTCCCTGCCGTTCTGGTCATCTGTACACAGGTATGTCAGCCCATAGCTCCCCATACCCAGCAATTCCTGTATTGTATAACGCTCAGCAATGGTCGTGCCTTCCCGGCGAGGACGATCCGTCCATAATCCGAGCAATCTTTGCCAACTTCGTCGCAGCTCCACAGACCCTCCCACGCCAGCTTCCTGATCCACTCAGTCTTTAATCTATACTGAGCAGTTCGTTGCCAGTCTTCATGTTGTATGGAGCTTATTATATCAAGCCGATACTGTAAAATCACGATGGGTAAATGCCTGTTGCTCAAGCTTCCTTATGCTTCTTGGGCAGGAACCCAAACAACATACGCAGGGATACTCCTTTTGGTTTGCGTTTTCTTCCCTGGAAACTGCGCAGATTGGTTACGAGTTCACGATCCCGCTCTTCCTCCAGCTTCTCGTTCATCCATAGACGCTGTTTTTCCATCTGTTCCTGAAGCGCCATATGTGTCTCCGCCAGATGCTGAAGGGTCAACTCCAGTTCATCGACCCGCTGTTGCAGCAGCTGTACCCGGTCATCCTGCTGTTGTTCTACAGCACCATAAGTCACCTCACTTACCAGTTGCCCCAGACCTTCATAGGATCTCAGATTACCCATTATTTCAGGTTCTTCAGGGAGTATAGATGACATGACTGTCGCTGCACATTCCGTCTCTGACAGACCTTCAATTCCCACCACCTGTACATCTACTTCTACTGCAGCTACAGGTTCTTCTGGAGCCAATACAGTCACCACAGCATCAGCCAGGGGCAGATTATGCTCTCGGAGTTCGGTCATCAGGCGTTCAATGCACTCGATGTCGTCGGACTTGAATAGTCTGGATTTGTTGGCGGAACGTTCGAACCGGTATCCCTGCTCTTCCAGTGCCGCCGCATATTTACGAAGAGTACTGGCACCTATGCCCAGGCTCTTGGCCGTTTCCGTCGTTGCTCCTGCTTCTTCAATCATCATTAATTCCCTCCCGGAATGAAGTCTTTTGGGAATCAATTTCATAATACCTTTAGTGAGTTATGAAATTGATTCTTGGATAAGAACATTATGGCTTCAGCGTTCCTCTTTGGAACCGTCATCGGATCGGGGCAACCTGTCTTATGGATCAAGTATGCTAATCTTTTGCTTGTCCGTATGTATTCGTCAGCTTCCCGGCAGATCCCTTTGGCGGTTTTGTTCTGTTTCTGCGGATTCCTAAGAAGTTTTGTCAGGTATATGATTCGCACAAATAAACCCCAATCCGACAACGAGCATGAATGCTGTCATGTCGAATGATACAGATGCAAACGCCGTCAAATCATGTGAATATGAATTATTCATGTCAATTTTGTTAACTCCGTTACTCCAATACGCTCCCGCGATAGCGGATATCATTGCTGCACAGCTTTTCCATGTGTTATCTTATGTAACGTAGAAGTGCATTCCAGCATATAATAAAGGACTATACTTAACATAGGACGCATTAGTAACGGATAAATATCAATCTAAATGGGGGCTGAACGGCAGTGTTAGGCAAATCAGGCAAAGTAGCGGTGATCGGGGCAGGTCTTGTCGGTTCAAGTTGTGCGTATTCCATGATTAATCAATCGATATGCAGGGAAATAATGATGGTGGACCGTACGTATGACCGTGCTGTAGCACAGGCACTGGATTTTTCCCATTGTATGGACTTCACACATAACCGCACCAAAGTATATGCAGGAACGTACGCGGATTGCGGCAATATGGATGTTATTATCTTAACTGCCGGTGCGAATCCCAAGCCGGGACAGACACGGCTGGATATTTTGGAGGAAGCGGAGTCGATTGCCAAAGACATCGTAGTCCCCATCATGAACAGTGGATTTAACGGGATTTTTGTCGTCGCTGCCAATCCGGTTGACATAGTAACTTATATGGTATGGAAATTATCCGGCCTGCCGCGTGAACATGTCATCGGCACTGGGACCTCCATTGACTCTTCACGTCTCAAAACACTGCTGTCTGAGGTCTTCTCCATTGATCCACGCAGTGTGCATGGTTATGCTCTCGGGGAGCATGGAGAATCCCAGTTCGTGGCCTGGTCACATGTGACCATCGGCGGCAAACCAATTATGCACATTATGGATCAGCACAAGGAGCGCTTCAAACATCTGGATCTGGATGATATTGCACGCAAAACGAAAGATGCCGGCTGGGAGATCTTTACCCGTAAAGGCTCTACTCAATTCGGAATTGGCAACGCCCTCGCGCACATTACCCGTTCCATTCTCAATGATGAACACAAGATCATCGCCGTATCAGCTATTCTGGACGGAGAGTACGAGCAACACAACGTCTGCGTCGGCGTTCCTGCCATTATCGGTGGAGACGGCATTCAAGAGATTATCGAATTGAATCTGGATGAAGCGGAACGCCAGAAGTTCAATAACTCCTGTGAAATTCTAGCCGGTAATATCAATCGTCTGACTTTGGCCTAACTCATTCGTATAGAGCTCATTTCGTATACTTCGGCTCAACTACAAAAGCCTGTCAATGCAAACACGCCAATAACACTCCATCTGAGGAGGATTATTGGCGTGTTTGTGTTTATTTTTCACAGCTACATCGTTATCATTAAAAGGTCGTTGTTCAATTCGGTGCAAGTTGAGGTTCGTCCCTTGGCCCCCATTGCTGTAACACCCTCTTCAACTCACTCAGCATAACCGGTTTGCTAATAAAATCACGCATACCAATCTCCAGACAAGCTTCCTTATCTTCACGTTTGGCATTGCCTGTAACTGCGATAATTGGAGGTATGCGATCCTGTGGAATTAGGCGGTGTAACAGGTCAGTCGCCTTAAGCCCATCCATCACCGGCATATGAATATCCATCAGAACAATATCATAAGCATTCTGAGAGATGGCATCAATTGCCTCCACACCATTAGTACACACATCTGCCTGGTATCCGAGTTTCTCCAGATATTCTCGCAAAATCTTGCGGTTCACTGGATGATCCTCCGCCACCAGAATACGCATGGCGACCTTGTCACTCTGACGTGTACGATCATGATGGAACTGACTTGCTGTCTGTTCAGCTGAAGCATCTACACTCGCCGCCGGAACAGCAAATCGGAAGGTCGAACCTTCCCCTTCTATACTCTCGACACTGATACTGCCTCCCATGATCTCCACGAGTCGCTTGGAGATGACCAGTCCCAGTCCGGTACCACCATACTTCCGGTTAATCACCGGGTGTAGTTGAGAGAAGGACTGAAACAATTGATCCAGCTTGTCAGCCGGGATGCCAATCCCCGTGTCTTGCACCGCAAAATCAAGAACGCTGTCTTCAGGCTTTCTGCCCTTGATAATATCCACGGTAACATCAATGCTTCCCTGATCTGTGAACTTAAGCGCATTGCCAACCAAGTTCACCAGAATCTGCCGGATACGTATGGCGTCACCGACCATGAACTCAGGGATGCTTGGATTGAGACGATATCTGATCTCCAGATGTTTCTCATCTGCACGTGGTTTAAACAGTTCGGCAACCTGTTCCAGCATCTTGCGTAATGCAAATGGTTCATAAGCAAGTGCCATTTTCCCGGATTCCAGCTTACTGAAGTCCAAAATATCATTAAGGATATTCAGCAGAGCATCGCCGCTGTCTTGAATAATCTCGGCATATTCACGCTGTTCTTCCGATAAATCGGTACCAATCAACAATTCTGTCATCCCCACGATCCCGTTCATTGGGGTCCGGATCTCATGGCTAATCATCGACAGAAATTCTGACTTGGCCTGAGCTGCCAGCTCAGCTGTTTCTTTGGCACGTACAATTTCACGTTCGCCAGTCACATCATTGAACACAACCACCGCGCCCTGAATCTGTCCCTGTTCAATAATCGGCGTCACCTGATACTGCACCAGAAAGCTGCTGCCATCTTTACGCCAGAATACATCTTCCTTAATTGAACGTCTTTGCCCATCCAACACAGTCATGTGGATTGGGCACTCTTCTTGTGGGAAATGACTTCCGTCTGCACGGGTATGATGGATAATGGGATGTGAGTTTTTGCCGATGAATTCTTTCGCCTCATAACCGAACATTGATGCTGCTGCAGGATTCATAAACATGGTGATTCCATCTGCATCCAAACCATATATTCCTTCCGTAACCGTGTTGAGAATCAGCTCGTGTTGCTTGCTAAGCTCCTGAATCCGTTCCGTATATTCCTTGCGCTCGGTAATATCGGACACAATCCCATAGACGCCTACCATTTCCTTATCCACAATAATGGGTACATTCGTAACAGATACTTCAATCTTCCGACCACTTGAATTGACGATTTGGGTCTCATAATATTGTGGTTCGCCTTGTTTCACCATTTCAAAATAACGTTTGCCGTATTGCACTTCACATTTATCCAGATTGGATAAAAAAGATTGGCCAATAAGCTTATTGCGCGAAATATCCAACATTTGCACCAGTTTGCTATTCACTGAGCTGTATTTACCTTCCAGATTCAATGAATACACAGCTGCCGGGTTATGTTCGAACAACGATCTGTATCGTTGACGACTTTCTCGAAGACGTCGGTCCGCATCCTTATGCTGGGTAATATCCCTGCTGATGCTCACAATCTGGACACTCTTGCCAGACTCTCCAGCCACAGGCTTCGCCAATGTCTCCATCCAGATATAATGGCCCCTCTTGTGCAACACACGCATCTTGCAGCCATTGCCGATCTTGGAAAGATCCATAGGGTCCGGATAATCTCCCGGATAACAATAATCCTTGAAGGACTTTCCTATGACTTCATCCGGCTTATAACCCAGCAGGGTGTACACGGAAGGGGAAACGTATAACAACTCGCCATCCGTAGCACAAGTTGTAATCAAATCTTGTGCATGGTCAGCCAGCACCTGATATTTCTTCTGTGCCTCCTTAAGCTCACGTTGCACTTCCAGGATATCGGTTACATCTTTGGCAATGCCATAGATTCCTACGACTTCTTTTCCCTCCGTTATAGGCACATACGTTATCTCTGCATGTTTCAGGGAACCATCTTTATGATAAAAAGTAATCGAATTACTGACTGAACGTCCAGCCAATACCTCTTTAATGTATTGTTTGCGTGAATTTTCACTGTCCGGAGGACAGATCTCACTCTGCCTCATACGAATCAAGTCATCCAGTGTATACCCTGATATCCGCTCTACCGAGGGATTAGCATCAATATAGTTTCCATGGATGTCCATCACATAAATGCCATCCGGGTGGTTAAAAAACAATGACTGGTAAGAACTTCCCTCAGAAATAATCCGCTTCAGGGTTTCCGTTTTATTACTATCCAAGGCTTACCCCTCTTTTCTCAGCCAACATCTTCATTAACAGCAGGGATTAATTATCCCTTAATATAGAAATGCGCCTACCCTCGAAATAACCATGTAAGCCTGCCTAGAAACAGCTTTTTTTTATTTTACCAGATTCCCGTCTCATTTTGCTTATAATCTATGATTCAATTCACATGATGTGTCATGTAATACTTGGAAATTAATTAGTTCAAGTCAGTTGTTTCTGCCCGAATCACGCCTGTAGCAAAGTTTATCATAAAAAGAGAGATAATCCGCTCTTCCGAAGCCTCGGCGTAAAATTAACGATACATTTTGTATCAAAAAGGCTATAATCTTTAAAAAACGATTTTTCAATGACGGAGAGGATGAATGAATCATGCTGCCCAACAGAGTAAAAATTGCCTATGGCAAACTAAGAGGCTTGAGCATTTTTGGTAAAATACAGCCCTCAATGGGCCTGCTGCCACGAATCAGGAGCAAAGTATATCTAAATAAACGTGGGGATTTACAGGTGGGAAAGCGACTTAACATCATAGGTAAACCTTGGGGAACCCAGCTAACCGTGGTTAAAGGCGCACGCGCCAGCCAAAATCATTCGCGAGCTGACCATTCATGACGGTTGGGTCAGACATTAGAAAAAAAACCCCTCAAGCCTACATACAATAGAACTTTGCATGTTTTGCTTAAAGAGGATCTTGGTCTTACAATAACCAGGCTTATATCTAATTATTCAGATTTCTTTTTTGGCAAAATACATCATGCCGATTCCAATGAAAATAACTGCACTGCCTCCAACAACCGTCAACATCGTCATCAGTGGCACGTTGTAGGCTCCGAAACCTCCGCCGTCCACGGGTGTCATCAGAATCATAGGTTGTGCCCATGGATAATACGGCCCATATGTCGCCGAGTTTACAATGAGAATATTCGGTATGGTCAGTGCAAAATTCAGTGCGAGCGGTGCGGCAAAGCTGCTCCACACCAATGAAACGAACATCTGGAGGGCAGCCAGTGGTACACAGGCCAGCAACCCCAGCAGTAGTTTGCCCACCAGGAATCCCCAGGGTATCTGCATCGTAATGCCATGAATCAACCCTGCCAGCAGAATGGATATCAGCAACAATGCTTGCGTACACGCCAGAAGCATGAGTACAATCGTTAATTTGCCTGCATATACGCCTGATCGTGTGAGCGGTAAAACCAGCATCTGCTTCCACCCTCCACCTGCATGTTCGAAACGGCAGACAAAGGACGTAAACACGCCAGTCAGCATCGGTAACAATAGCAATCCGTGCAGGAAAACCATGGTGCCCATCAATACCTGCCAATTCCCTGATGGTGTGGACAACAATCCGATGAGCAGCGCAATGAGTGGACTCAGCAGAATCAGGAGCCATATGGGTGACTTGCCCATTTTCAATCGTTCAGCGGACAAAATTCGGAAGTACGTAGTCGCAAAGCTCATATCAGGCCACATCCTTCCGGCTAAAATGCACCATGCCCAGCAACAGGATTAATAACCCTAGACCTGCCCCCATGCCTGCATACAGGTATGGATTAGGCCCATTCCAGGCCATCTGTGCCCATGCGAGCGGAAAGATCGGTGAGATACTGAGTGAGAACATACCCGTTATCGCGAGAACGATGCCCAGGGTGACGGGAAGCGCCTGATTCTTGTTAACCATCGTAAGCCACAACTCCAGTGACAACACCGGAAGTGCACCAGCCAAAGGCAATAGCCCCAGCTTGATCGCATGTGTCCAAGGTATTTCGCTGGCATGGAATCCAAGGATCAGCCCCAGACCCACAATGCCTGCGGTTAGCAACAGGCAGGAGATCACCAGTAGCAGACAGGCAAGCAAGAACTTGGCCAGATACACGGCTGGCCGTGGAATCGGCATCGCAAGCAACTGTTTCCATGATCCCTGTTCATGCTCAACATTAGCAATCATGGAGCTGAGAATGGTTGCTCCCAACATGAGGGACAACGGCACAAAGACAACCACATTGCCCAACAATCCACCCCACAGGTTATCGGCATACTGCTCCTTCAGATAGTCCAGCCGTAAGCCAAAATTAAGCGCCTGCATCGCTGTTAATCCAAGAGGGGCCAGAAAGATGAGAAACCAAATTCCTTTCCCTCGAATCTTGAGCCAATCTGACGATAATGCACGCCCGGTCATATGGAAGCCCCCTCGCCAATGACCCGCATGAACAGATCTTCCAGCGACTGACGCTGTTCCTCTACACGATACACATCATGATCCTGCTCAATTAATCGGCGTACAAGCAGTGCCACTGAACTGTTATCCATATAAGGAAACGTTAACGCAGAACCTTGTTGCTGACCAAATTGTCCCTGTTCTCTCGCCAGCTTCATAGCCTCTTCTGGCTCGGAAACCGTTAACCGGATAGAGCTACCCGTCTGACTATGCAGACTTGCGATGGTATCTTGAAGCACCATCTTGCCGTCACGGATAATACCAACACGACTTGCCATCTGTTCGACTTCACTCAGCAAGTGGCTGGAAACCAGAACGGTAATGCCATGTTCCAAAGGCATGCGTTTGATCAGTTCCCGAATCTCCTGAATACCGGCAGGATCAAGCCCATTCGTTGGTTCGTCCAGAATCAGCAGTTCCGGTTCACCCAGCAAAGCGCTGGCAATACCCAGACGTTGCTTCATCCCAAGGGAATACCCCTTCACTGAACGTTTGGCATCCTTGGTCAGATCTACAATGGACAGCACTTCAGCAATTCTTGATTTCGGTACATTGATGATACGACGCAAAGTTTCCAGATTCTCTACTGCGTTCAGATGTCCGTAATAGGACGGGTATTCGACCAAGGAACCCACTCGTCTCAAAATATCCATGCGATCCTTGCGGATATCTTTGTCGAAGACACGGATCACGCCTTTGGTTGGTTTAATCAAGCCGAGAAGCATGCGAATCGTTGTTGTTTTACCGGCACCGTTGGGACCGAGGAAGCCGTAGATATCTCCCTTTTTAATATGCAGATCAAGTTCACGGACCGCTGCACGGTCCCGGTATGTTTTCCATAAATTCGCCGTTTGAATAATATTTTCACTCACTGTATGATCACCTCGGAACTATCGTAACCTTCCAAGGTTAAAGCCAAAGTAGTCTCCAGTTTAAGTTTAGTTTAAAAAAGCTGTTTTAGCGGTTTATTGTTTCCATGTTTCCCTTACCACTGTAGATATATGTCTGGACACCCGTATCGGAACTGTCTACCCGCTTGCGCAGACCCATCTCACGGATCAACAGGTCTACAATGGATAAGCCCAGACCTGTGCCTTTGGTGTCG
This sequence comes from Paenibacillus amylolyticus, assembly GCF_050990605.1. Taxonomy (GTDB): domain Bacteria; phylum Bacillota; class Bacilli; order Paenibacillales; family Paenibacillaceae; genus Paenibacillus; species Paenibacillus amylolyticus_H. Next base: position 401,112 of record NZ_CP158832.1, on the reverse strand, counting down.
GAGTCCTGTTGCATTCCCGGACCCCGATCCTGAATAACGATGGCCGTCTCACCCTGAATCTCCTGGGTTGATATCCCAATATATTTCCCGCTGGCGGCATGACGGATCACGTTCTGGAACAAATTATCAAGAATACGACGCATGCCCTGTTCATCCATATGCCAGATCAGCGGTTCCTCCGGGAGGTCAATATCAATATCGAATTGCTCTTTCTCCCAGACCGGGTACCAGGCCGCCGCCGTTTCCCTGACGATCCGCAGTATATCTTTCTCTTCCAGCTTCAGTGTATATTTCCCACTCGTGAGCAAATTGTAGGATAACATGTTGTCAATGAGCCCGCCGAGGTCCTCCATCTTCGCTTCCATACGATGTAATGAACGGTCACCTTGCTCGCTCAGCTCTTCCTTGTGCAAAGCATGCATATGTCCACGAATCACCGTTAGCGGGGTACGGAGATCGTGGGAAAGCCCCGCAATGAGACGTTTGCGCAATTGTTCTTCCTCGCGTTCACGGTGGCGGCTGTCGGACAGTTGATGCACCATCTGATTGAAGGATTCTTCCAGTTGACCAATCTCGTCTGATCGGCGGATATCTACCGGAAGCGGGAGGCCTTCCTTGCCGGTGGTCATCATGGCCGTCTGCAAACGAATAAGTCGTTTGCGAATGCGCGCGAAGAAGAGAATCGACATAAGAATGAAAATCATGAAGATGATAATCATGACAACGCCAAGATATAAAAGTTCCATTGGCCAGTTACTCTGATTCATTTGCAGAAGGGATCGCGGCACTTCAATGATCATGAAGCCCTGTCCTTTGTCCTGTTCAGCCCCGCCAATATATGCAACGACCGTCAGCGGATCGCGAAAGGAAGCCTCTTTCATGAATTGCACCGTATTGTTCACATTCCACAAGGCTGGAATTCGGGTCTCTGCGGTTTCCCCGGAATCCAGTGACCATCTCAATGTCGTGTCTGTCAGGCCATCCGGCGACGTGGATTCCAGCAGCGTTACATCTTCACCACCAAGAATAAAGACCGTATCACCGCTCGCATTCACACGGTACATGGAGGATTTGGGATACGATGCATGTAATTGCTCCAGCCGGTCCTTAATCTCTTCATCCGAAGCTCCATCCAGCTTCTCTGCTTCACGCGACCAGAGGTTACTGATTCGGGTAACGTCACCATAAGGTGCCGCTTGATTCGGATTCGTGTTATTCACTACGACAACATATAGAATGGATATGATCGGAAGAACGACGGGCACGAATAATACTGCCGCCAGAATCAGGATGATGTATCTGGACATCAAGGACCGTCCAAAGCGTAGCTTGCGCCGCCCGGATTGCTTTTGATCCATGCCTCGTTCTACCTTCCGTTCTTCCTTCATGATCTTCCTTTCTCTGAACCACCGGATCATGGCTTCTTCACACGATATCCCACACCGCGGACCGTCTGAATAACGACCGGATTGGCCGGATCAAGCTCCAGCTTTTCGCGCAGATGCCGAATATGTACCATCAAAGTTTTGTCCCCATCCAGATAGGGCTCGTTCCAGACGGCTTCATAGATCTGCTCTTTGGTTCGAATCATTCCCATATGTCTTAGCAGGTAGGCGAAGATATGGAACTGTTTTCCCGATAAAATAATCTCATCTCCCGTCTCCTCATTGACGATCCGGTTGTCCTTCTCATAGATGGAGAGATGATCCAGCTTCAGGGCAGCATCCGTGGATACCGCTGTTCCTGCCTTACGCAGTTGTACTTCAATCCGGGCAGCCAGTTCATCGGGGTGAAATGGTTTGGTCACATAGTCATCGGCAAAATCAAGACCGTGCAACTTGTCGTCAATGGACGTTCTGGCCGAGAGCATGACAATGGGCACGGCGGGATGTTCTTTTTTCAGTCGCTGGCCCACCGTAAATCCATCCAGCCCGGGCAGCATGACATCCAGAATAATGAGTGAGCAACCGACAGTAGCCTCCGCTGCACCTTCACCACTTCCGAGCCATATCACCTCATAACCGCGCTCCTCCAGATCGGCTCTGACCCATGTCGCAATTTCCGTATCATCTTCAATATATAACAGTTTGGTTTTCATCCGAATATTCGTTTCCTTTCTGTCCCCATTGGGTTAATGATATATCTGAGCATAATAATGATATAAGTTGCCTATAACAAATGAATTCATGTCTTGTTGAAATGTTGAAGTCTCTTCGTTCCCACGCATTCTAATTATAGCTTATCCATTCACTTGGGTAACGTCATATCCATCAAGTCTACCAAGTACATACCACTTCTACACCTGACGGGAGGAAATTCATTATGCTGCTGGAAGCCATCTATCATCAACCGAAACGGAACTGGGCCTATGCCTATGACCAAGATACAATTCATCTGCGTGTGCGTGCCAAAAAGAATGATCTGACCGAGGTACATGCCTTGACCGGGGATAAATATGCGTGGGATGCAACCAAAGCGCTGGTTCCCTTAACGAAGTTCACCTCTGACTCCATGTTCGATTATTACGAGGGAGAGGTGAAACCTCCCTACCACCGACTCAAGTACTCTTTTCTACTCAAAAGCGGCGACGAACAGATCTGGATGACCGAGACGGACTTCCAGGAAGAAGAACCGGACGATCCGGGTCGGATGTTCCAGTTCCCTTATATTCACGCTGGAGCTGTATTCACCCCCCCTGCTTGGGTTAAGGATGCAGTGTTCTATCAGATTTTTCCCGAACGATTCGCGAATGGCAACCCTGATATTAGTCCGGAAAAAGTGGAGCCGTGGGGTGGCGAGCCAACACCTTTCAATTTCTTCGGCGGTGACCTTCAGGGCGTGATAGACCATCTGGATTACATCAGTGATCTTGGCATTAATGCGATCTACTTCACACCCATCTTTGAAGCCACCACCAATCACAAATACGATACCGAAGACTACCTGCGGGTAGATCGGCACTTTGGTGACGCAGATACCGTGAAACGACTGGTCGAGCTGTGCCATACACGTGGAATTCGCGTACTACTGGATGCTGTGTTCAACCATTCCGGAAAGACATTTGCGCCGTTTGTGGATGTACAGAAGAACGGAGAACAATCCAAATACAAGGACTGGTTCCATGTACACGAATACCCGCTGGACGTGAAGGACGGCATTCCAACGTATGAGACCTTCGGATTTGAAGCGCACATGCCAAAGCTTAATACGGAGAATGCCGAGGTGAAGGCCTATCTGCTGGAGGTTGCCGAGTACTGGATCAAGGAAGTGGGTGCGGACGGATGGCGGCTGGATGTCGCAGACGAAGTGGATGATGCCTTCTGGCGTGATTTCCGCCGTGTAGTCAAAGCCGCCAATCCGGATGCCTATATTCTGGGCGAAGTATGGAATGAGTCCTCTGCCTGGCTGCAAGGCGACCAGTTCGATGCGTCCATGAACTATCCGTTTACCGATGCCGTGAATGCTTTCTTTGTAAAAAATACGATGCACGCCGAGCAGTTCGCCAACTCCATTGGTCGGCAGTTATCCCGCTATCCGCTTCAGGCCAGCGAAGTGGCGTTCAACCTGCTGGACAGCCACGATACCCCGCGGCTGCTCACGCTGTGTGAGGGTGACCAGCGCAAGATGAAGCTGGCTGCGCTATTCCAGTTCAGTTACATGGGCGCTCCGTGCATCTATTACGGAGACGAGATTGGCATGGACGGCGAACATGATCCGGGCTGCCGTAAATGCATGGAATGGGATGAAGTGAAGCAGGACCGTGAGCTGTTCGACTTTTATCAGAAACTGATCTCCCTGCGTCATGCTCATCCTGCCTTGCGTGCAGAAGGCACCGTTCGTTTCCTGCAGGCTCGCCCCGAGGGCGGCCAACTGGTATTTGAGCGGCAAAATGAGGAGGAACGCATTCTGATTCTTTTCAATCGCTCGGAAGAGACGGCTATTGTCGAGCTGGAGGCTGGTGACGAGGAATGGACTGAGCTGTTTGGCGGAAACCATCGTACCGCCAAGGAAGATGGCGTACTCTCTATAGAATTGCCGGCATATGGTTATGCCGTACTGAGTACGGATGTGAGTCAGGACTAGGCTCATCATACTCATACATCTGAAGTCATATACATGCGTTCCAGCTTCACATCATTTGGCGGCATTAAACAAGCGTCCTGCAGAGCCCGATTCGGGTTCGCGGACGCTTGTTTTTATATCGCCGTTATACACTATAATGTCACTGACAATATCTCAGTGGTCCTGTTCAGCTAAACCTGAGTATCCGTGTCCACTTGAGCATTGTCCGTCCCACTTGTAGTTGTGTCAGAATCCGCTGGCTTCGACTCCTGCTCAGGCTCGGCACGTTTTGCCTTCGGTTTAGCCAGCTTTTGCATCATTTTACGGCCCGTTGGTGTCTGGGCCAGTCCGCCTTGGGCCGTCTCCCGGTGGCGGCTCGGCATCGCACTGCCTACTTCCAGCATGACGTCGATAACTTCATCTGACGGAATGGCACTTCGCACTCCGGCCAGGGCCATGTCAGCCGCAGCCAGCGCTGTAACTGCACCCAGTCCGTTACGGACGATGCATGGAATTTCAACGAGGCCTGCGACCGGATCGCAGATAAGGCCCAGTGTATTTTTTAGCGCCAAACCAACGGCATGAACCACCTGTTCCGGTGTACCTCCACGCAGTTCAACCATGGCTCCCGCCGCCATGCCAATCGCGGAACCCACTTCCGCCTGACAACCACCTTCGGCCCCGGAGATAAATGAATTGTTCGCAATGACATAACCAATCGCTCCCGCACAGAACAAGCCGTTCACCAAGTGTTCGTCCGTCCAGCCAAACCGCTCCTGTGAGCTGATAAACACACCCGGGATAATGCCGCAGGAACCGGCTGTTGGTGTTGCTACAATGCGGCCCATGGAGGCATTCACTTCAGATACACACAGGGCGTACGCCATGGCAAGTGCGGAAGCATCTCCTGAGCAAGTCTCACCCTTGCGAATGTACTCGGCCATTTTTTTACCGTCTCCACCCGTTAATCCACTGCGTGATGTTGTATCTTCCGTTAACCCTTTACGTACCGCTTCCTTCATCACCTGATAATATTCAGACATCTGCTTCACAACATCCGCTTCCGGTGTATTGGTCTCCTGAACCTGCTCCTCAATCATCAGCTTAGCAATCGTTTTGGATTCCGCTGTACAGATCGTATTCAGCTCGTGTAAATGTTTAAATCGCATCCGAATCAACTCCTCTCTTCAAATCGATAACACGAATGTCCAGCACATGGTCCAGCTCCTTTAGACGCTTGAGCATATCAGGATTAGGCACGCCGTCCATCTCCATCGCAGTAAGTGCTTCGCCATCACGGGCTTTCCGATCCACTTGCATATACCCGATGTTAACCCCGGATGAACTGATCGTGGACGTTACCGATGCAAGCACCCCTGCTTTGTCTGCATGTCGCAGAACAAGTGTCGGAAACTCACCACTAATTTGAACACGAAAATCATTCATCGCATGCACCGATACACTACCACCACCAATGGATGCACCGATCAAGGAGCAGGCTCGTTCTCCATGCCACAATTCAATTTTGACGGTATTTGGATGAGGAGCAGGCAGGCCGCTTGTATAGAATTCAACCTCCATACCCGCTTCCTCTGCGTATTGCTCTGCATCGGGGATACGCGGATCGTCTGTAACATAATCCAGCAGACCACCGATCAGTGCCAGATCTGTTCCGTGCCCCTGATACGTATCAGCGAATGAACCGTAGAGCGTCAGCCGGGCACGTTCAGGCGTACAACCTAACCACTGACGAGCAATTCTTCCCAGCCTTGCTGCTCCAGCTGTATGTGAACTTGAAGGCCCCGTCATCGACGGCCCAATAATTGAGAAAACATCTTTAAATCGCACCTTGTAACCCTCCAATTGTATTCGTCATTTACATCCAGATTCCATGCCTTAATGTTCCTTTTTTACTGAATGATGACATCAAAAAAGGACAGAAGAAGACCCAAAGGCCCTCTCTCTGTCCTCGATACCTGAGAGTTTCACGATCAGCAGTGTCTCTCGACAAGGTGCATTGCCTGTGATTACAGACAAGGTCACCAGGCTCACTGATCATATACCCCTTGGGTGGCGCAGTTCGCGCACTCTCCAGAGCTGCGTCCAACGATGGTACATTTACCTGAGAGATTAACCACTGCGCCGGGTGCGCAGCAGCTTGCTCCTTCGGTGCCTGAACTCTAGCCATTTTGCTCGGCTAACCCAGGTCTCTCCCGCTCGTTATCATCCGCTGTATAGTAATATCCTGTTCGATCACTCGAACGTGTGTCTTCTGTTCAATTGAATTATATCTGGTACATATCTGGTACATATCTGGTACATATACTTACAGATTAATATGCTACACATTATATGTCAATAAAAGTGACGTATAATTATCATCTTTATCAACTCATTAGGAATGATTAGGCAGCTTCAATTCATTTATCCAAGCTTGAAGCTTCTCTTTCGTCCATCCTTCGTTTTCACCCATGACGGAGTACCGCAAGCCATTTTCACTCCATGATATGTTCCGAATGCTCTTCATATATGAACCCTCGGTGTTACGAACCTTAATCTTGGCTTCATCCGGCATTAGTGTATCGTCCACATTTTCTTCCGGCATCTTGAATACTGTCAGACTGACTTCTACCTTGTCGTCACGTACATAATACAATGTTACTTCATCTCTGCTCATCTCACCGCCCAATGTAGACATTTCGATCCGTGATCGTTCGAATTCTCCACTCATGTCCTGTAGGAACGGCTGTTCCAACGCTTTTTCCGCTTCCTTTAGGGTCACTTCGGAATTCTGCATCATATCGTTCAAGTCCTTCACATCGACCTCCTTAGGGATGTCAATTACGAAAGTATCCTTTGTGAATTCAGGGTCATACTGAATCGGATCATAGACCATTTCTGATTTCCCATCCCCATACGTGCTGTTTACTTTGACAATCATCCACGTTTTGGGATCTACCCAATACTCTGAAGATATGGAGAATGCGCCTTCTTCTTTTGGTGTCAATTCAATATGAATGACGTCCTGTCCATGAAGTTTCTCCTGTCCCATCATATTCACATCATGCGTAGTACGTAACCGCTCTAGTTGATCAACCAATATTTGCTTCTGGGTTTGATTAGGCTGTTGTGACACGGATGATGCATCCATGGAATATGCTGCTCCTGTTTCTTTTTCATAAAGGATGATCTCCTTTCCGTTATTAACTGCGTAACTGACATTGCCATTCTCGGATGTTTCCGTGCGCTTTCGTCCAGTTTCACCATCTACCCATTCCTTAATTTGCATGGTGTTAGTCAGCTTGTCGTCCGCCCATATCTTCATCACACCTTCCGCATAATATGAGGCAGGTTCTGTTTCTGCTGAGACAACCTTCTCAATCATATCGTCTCCTGACATAGCCAGCATATCCTTCTCCGCGCAACCTCCAAGCAGGGCGCCTGCAAGCAAAGCAGTACCCAGCATCATCCATCCTTTTTTCATCATCTTACCCATCCTCTCTGCGTTTACATTCTCCATGTTCAGGCAATCGGCATGCTGCCAGCGTTCCATATCCTTCGTATGACCACATGCGCATATCCCCTCCGTGCTTTATTGCAACCCGTTTGGCTATACTCAACCCCAATCCCGAACCACCTGCATACATCTTCTCCTCCTGATTCTGGTGTTGAACATAGGGTTCGAAGATACGAATGAGCTGTTCTTCAGGAATAGCAGGACCTTCGTTTTGTACTATGATCAATGTTGCTCCTGCCCTGTAGTTATCCAATTCAGCTCCAAGCGAAGGAATAATCCATTCAGGAAGCTCCCCATCTGAAGCAATAACCCCTAGTCCCATTACACCGTTCGTCCTTGTGTGGCGTAATGCATTATTGATCAGATTATCTGTCAGGCGCATCAGTTGTTCGGGATGAACTCGGTACAGTTGATCTGTGCGGACATCCATCTTCACGTCAATCTGCCCACGCTCGGCAAGTCCCTCATAGCTCCCAAGCAGCATATCGAAAAACTCCTCACCTTCCACCTCAACCATGGCCATCTCCGATTCACTGGAACCCAGCGCCGTATACATCTCAAGTTCACTAATCATCTGTTTCATCCGCTCCACATTCCCGAGCAACACATCCTGATATTCCTGCCTTTCAAGGCGTTCAATTTTACGATCACCGTTAAGAACTTCCGTATAGGCACTAATGGACATTAACGGTGTTTTCAGATCATGGGATAACGAGGCGATCATGAGCTCTTTTTCTTTTTGCTCCCGTTCCACATCAGCCCGAGTTTGTCTGATCTTGTTTTGCATTGCATCAAACTGTTGGAGCAATGTGCCCATTTCATCATGACGAACAGGTACCACATCTGGAGCAACCTCTCCCCGTGCAAAAGCATCCATTCGTTCTATGAGATATTTCATCGGCCGAAAGAGCTTTCTGGATAGAAGCCGCAGCACTGTTCCGTATAACAGGATAAAGAAAGCAGCAGCGAGACCCATGACCCAGGTTGTCCGCAAGGATATGCCTTCCAGCCAATCTCCACGCAGCATGACGATTTCGTAAATGCCAACCAACTCACCTTTTTCCCAAACGGGTTTTTTTAGCGAAAATGTGCGATGACGAATCTGTAAGTTGTACAAATTACGATACAGCTCCGCACCCCCAACGGTGTAAGCTCCAGCAGACCATGTACTCCCCCCCGATGTATACACCCGAATCCCTGTTGGTAAATACAGATCAAAGTTCACCCGACCATTCTCCAATTCGGAGAGTGCAGCGAAGGCATCAGGCGATTGCAGTCGGTACAGTCCCGGGTCAGATAAAGCCAGTTCAATAGGGGCTATCTGTCCGGACAACTCTACATATTCCGTTACAGCACGCTGATCATTGTAATAGTTATACAGGGAGTACAGCGCCCACCCAGCGACGACAGGCAGCAGCATTACAATGAGGAAGGCAAGCATTAACCAGTACTTCAGCTTCATTCCTCAGGCTCCCCCACGAACCGGTAGCCACTGCCCCACACCGTCTGAATCCAGCGTGGATGATGGGGCTCGTCACCAAGTTTGGCCCGAAGGCTCTTCACATGAACTGTGACTGTACTCGAGTTCCCCGCCTCTGGCTGACTCCAGACATGTTCATACAGTTCCGCCTTGGTAAACACCCGGCCCGGATGAGAGGCAAGCAGTATGAGCAAAGCCCATTCCTTGTTGGTTAGTGCCACATGTTCTCCATGAAGCTGTGCGCGCTGATTCAAATAATCGATCGATAACCCATCGTTATACTGCCGATCAGTCGAATCCGGCTCTACGCCCTGATATCTGCGGTACCTATTCAGATGAGATTTAATGCGAGCTGTAAGTTCCGTTAGACTGAAGGGCTTCGTAATATAATCGTCAGCTCCCAACCCAAGCCCCCTGACTTTGCTCTCTTCCTCGATTCGAGCACTCATCATGAGCAGCGGAACATCGCTGATCAGCCTGATGTTTTTGCATACCGTGAACCCATCCATTTCCGGCAGCATCAGATCCAACAAGACTAATTGATAGGTTCCCTCCCTAAAGTCTTCCCAGCTCTCCAAACCGCTTGATGCCCAAGTTACCCCATAACCCTCATGATGTAGATGATCTCTCAAAATACGGGCAATCTCCGGATCATCCTCCACCAGCAATATATTCTCGCTGTCTCTCATCGCTGCTTCATCCTCCCATGACTATATTGTAGCGAAGAAAAGTTGACTCTCCGCAGAGTTTATACTTTCTTCATAAATGTCCATTACGATCGTTATCTAATGCATGCAAAAAGAGCCCCCCGATTGTTCAGGACGCCCAGGTATTATTCACAATCTTAATCCTAAGTTATAGCTCCTAGAAAAGAAAACACCTCATAACTCATAGAAGATGCTCTTGTTCTGTACATAAGGTCTGCAATACTTGCTGCATAGCTTCGGCATGCGATCTTTCATCCATTCGTACCTCGACTCATTCGCCATCTGAAAGGCATAATAACCCAGTGTAAAGATCAACATGAACCCTTCCATTAATCGGATATCACGATCCGTAAGTGGCGCGATCTGTTTTGTATAACCTGATAAGAATATGTCACGTTCCTCCCGATTGAACATAAGCGCTGCCCCTCCGGCATCGAAAAGATAATAACCATACCCGTGTAGACAAAAATCAATCATGGAAATTCCTTGCTCCGTTATCAGCAGATTGTTGCGAGTAATATCCCCATGAATGATCCCCCATGTCCCCGCGTGCTGCGGGTATGTTTCTAACTGTTCATTAATGTTCTCAAACGTCTCACGAAGCAGATCAAAGTCTTCCGTTGTAAAAATCCCCAGTCGGACGCCTTCCTCTAGCTGCCCTAGCATGACCAAGTTCTCGTTGATATTTCCATATGCTGGCCGCACCTTTGTTCGATCTGTCTGATTCTGCACACGCCCATATTGATGAAGCATCTGCAGTTGTGCCCCAAGATCATAGATCTGCTCTGTTGTCAGGCGTCCTCCCTGCTGGATGTCTCTGCCCTCAATCCACTCCAGTACTGTACAGCAGATTTCTTTACCCTCTTCACTTTTCCATACCGTGACCCAATCTCCCGATATATTGCGTACCGGATGTTGAACGCGCAATGCTGTCGTTGCATTTAACTCATGAAGCAGGTTCATCTCTGCCTCCAGCGCAGGAGGCGTATGCTGAATGCCTGTCATACTTGCATATGCGGCTTGATGGATACGTAGCAGATACTTCTGCCCGCTTGCTTCATCAACGACATGATACGTCAGATTCTCATTGTGGCGAATATAAGATACGACAGGTTTCTCAATAGTGTAGTTCTGTATAATCTGAGCTGCCATATGGTCGTAAGACATCTGATCTGTAGCGATGATCAACATCTCCTTCAAAGTAATGTAAACGTTCTCCTATTACTAAATATCGTAGCATGGTTGCTTTATATACAGCAAATTCTTCCAAAATAAAATTAAAAAAGCACAACCCCCGAACAACCGTCCAGGCATTGTGCTTTCTTCCATGATCCAATTAACCGAAACGTCCCATAATGTATTCTTGCGTCAGACGATTGTCCGGGTTCGTGAAAATGTGCTCCGTATCCCCGTGCTCAATCATGCTTCCCAGATAAAAATAAGCGGTGTAATCTGAGATCCGTGCCGCCTGCTGCATATTATGGGTAACAATAACGATCCGCAGATCTTTCTTAAGCTCGGTAATCAATTCCTCAACCTTACCCGTAGACACCGGGTCAAGTGCAGATGCCGGCTCATCGAGCAGCAGAATCTGTGGTTCAACAGACAAAGCGCGAGCGATACATAGGCGCTGTTGTTGTCCACCCGAGAGAGACAGAGCTGACTCGTTCAGCCTGTCTTTCACTTCGTCCCAGAGCGCAGCACGACGCAAGCTTTTTTCCACAATTTCATCCAGTGCCTTCTTACTCTTCGTACCGCGGTAGCGGGGGCCAAACGCGATATTATTGTAGATGGACTTATGAAAAGGATTCGGCTTCTGCCACACCATGCCAATCTTCTGGCGAAGCTTGATTACATCGGTTCCAGGCTCATTCAGGTCGTTACCGTCCATCCAGATATGTCCCTCTGTACGGGAACCGGCAATTTCGTCGTTCATCCGGTTGAGTGATCGGAGGAACGTGGATTTACCGCAACCAGACGGCCCAATAAGAGCCGTTACACTCGCTTCGGGAAACGTCAGGCTAATCTGCTTGACCGCCTGGAAATGTCCATAATATATGCTTAACTGTTCCGTACCAAAAGGTATGGCCATGTTGGTTCCTCCTTATTTCGAAGCTGTCATGCGGCGGAATACAACCCGACCGATCCAGCGTGCACTTAGATTGAACGCCAGCACGAGAATGACAAGCACGGCGGATGCCCCTGCTGCCACTTCTTTGGAATCCGGCCCAATACCTTCACTATTCACTTTCCAGATATGGACAGCAAGTGTCTCTGCCGGACGGAAAGGATTAAGCGGGGATCTTGGACTCGTCGGATTCCAATCTGTAAAGTCCAGAGGTGGACTACTCATACCTGCGGTGAACATCAGCGCAGCTGCTTCACCAAAGATCCGGCCCGATGCCAGGATCGTACCCGTAATCAAGCTCGGCAATGCCACAGGTAGCAGAATGGAAGTGATAATCTTCCACTTGGACAGTCCAAGCGCCAGACCTGCTTCCTTCTGTTCCTTCGGAACGGCCCGGAAAGCCTGCTCCGTTGTCCGTACCATCAGTGGCAAGTTAAAGATCGCCAGAGCCAAGGCACCCGAGATCAGGGAGAAACCGAGACCAAATGTGTTTACAAGCAATAAGAGACCAAACAAACCAATAACGATGGACGGGAATGATGACAATACTTCAACGACCAGACGAATGAAGCTGGTAATCTTGCCTGGTTTGGCGTATTCCGCCATGTAAATCCCGCCGCCCCATCCGAGTGGAATGGTAACAATCAAGGTCAGAACAAGCAAGAATATGGAGTTGAAGAGCTGTGGACCAATCCCGCCACCACCCTTAAGCAACTGTGGTGCACTTGTCAGGAAGTTCCAGCTAATATGCCCAATGCCTCTATACATGATGAAACCAAGCAGACCGAGCAATAGAATAACAATGAACAGGGCCAATACAACAATAACGGATGTTGCAATTTTATCTACCGTCTTTGCCTTCATTTTCATACCCGGTTCCTCCTTTCAAGCAGGCGAACCAGAATGACGAAGACAAATGTCATCACCAGCAGGACAAGCGCCATACTCCACAGTGCATTGTTATGAACAGAACCCATCGTGGTGTTACCCATGCTGAGTGTAATTACACTTGTTAATGTTGAAGCTGATTCGAGCAAGGATGTTGGAACATGCGGCGCATTACCGATAACCATCTGCACAGCAAGAGCCTCACCAAATGCACGGGCCATCCCCAATACGACACCTGTCAACAAAGCTGGCAAAGTCGTTGGAATAATGACACGGTAGATGGTTTGCCAGCGAGTGGCACCCAGTGCGTAGGAGGATTCACGCAATCCTTTTGGCAAAGCGGACAATGCATCTGCCATAATACTTGTCACCGTAGGAAGAATCATTACCGCAAGAACCAGACATCCGGCTGCAATCCCGACGCCTGTTCCGCCAAAGATACTGCGCAGCAAGGGTACGATGACACTCAGACCGATAAATCCGTACACAACGGATGGAATTCCGGACAAGAGCTCAATCGCAGGCTGCAGGATCTTTTTCCCTTTACCCGGTACAATCTCTGTCATGAAGAGCGCTGCACACAAGCCAAGCGGGCTTGCGATTAATGCTGCAAGCAAGGTTGTAACGAAAGAACCTGTGATGAACGGCAATGCCCCGTAGAAAGCAGGTTCTCCAGTTGGATCCCACGTTTTCCCACCAAGAAACTCACTTATGCTTATTCCATTTTGGAAAAATGTCGATAGTCCCTTGGATGCTACAAAATAAACAATGGAAAACATGACAACGATCAGGAAAACGACACAAATCGACGTATAGATCCGTCCCGTCCACTCTTCCCAATAATGTTTCTCTTTTAAGGGCCGGCGCGGTTTCAACTTGTTATTCATTACCGTTCCCCCTTCGGTCTGTTCCATAACAACCATCCTTCTATAGTAGAATTAATGCAAAATATGGGATTATTTTAGAGCAAACCGCGTAAAGAGGCGGGACCTAAGTCCGCCTCTTTCGCTGTATGCGCAAGTTCAAAGATTACTCAATCACGTTACCTGCTGCATCGCGTTTTACTTTCATACCTGACATTGGAATGTATCCAAGTTCTGTCACGTCATTTTGTTGAATTTCGTCACTCAGAATGTAGTCCAGGAACGCTTTTGTTGCTGCATCCGGCTCACCTTTTGTGTACATGTGCTCGTAAGCCCATACTGGATAAGTTCCTGCTTCTACGTTCTCAACCGTTGCTTCTACACCTTCGTATTTCAGAACCTGCAAGCTATCATCCAGGTAGGACAGAGCCAGATAACCAATTGCGCCTGGAGTCTCTGACACGAGTTTCTTAACTGTACCTGAGGAATCTTCCTGGATCGAACCCTGAATATCTCCTACTTTTGTTCCCAGTGCAAATTTTTCGAATGTTGCACGCGTACCAGAACTGCTTGGACGGTTAACGATGACAATTGCTTGATCTGCACCGCCAACATCCTTCCAGTTCGTTACTTTACCGGAGAAAATGTCGATCAGTTGTTGCTTCGTCAAATCTTGTACACCTACATCTTTGTTGCTAACTGGCGCGATAGCTACAACAGCTACTTGATGATCCTTCAGTTCGCTTACTTTTGCAGCGTCATCGATTTTCTCTTCTGCAAATACGTCAGAGTTACCGATTGTAGCTTGTCCGTCGGATACTTGGGTCAAACCAGTACCACTACCGCCACCTTGCACTTGTACTGTTACGTTCTTATATTCATCAACTGCCATAAATTTTTGTCCAGCTTGCTCTACCAGAGGTTGCAGTGCTGTTGATCCAACGGCCAGAATGTTACCGCTAAGAGCAGCTTCTCCTGATCCATTGCTTGCGGCACCCTCTGTACCCGCGTCATTTTTCGATCCGCATGCTGCGAGTACCAGTACGAACGTTAAGGTCATCAAAATAAACGGCAACTTTTTAAACATGTTTTGTTTTCCTCCCCCAATGTAGTGATGGCGTTTTGTGAATTTGTTTGTTCACCATCAACTCTTTACTTATTGTAGTTTCGGTATGTCATCTTAAAATCAGTGTTTTGTAAACGCAATGTTAAAAATATCGGCTGTATATTGAAAATCATCTGAGACAAATTGCGCTGAAGTGGCGGCTTCAGGAACGGACGTTGTCTCAATCCGTATTGTGTCCAGATTTCCAAGAAAAAAATTTACTTATAGATATATAAAGTAGCTGATACCATGAGTGGCCGTTCCGGTTACGGATCATTCTTCTGAGACAAAGGCGAACGCTTCGCTTCTTCAGAATCGATTCCGTCCCCTTCACTACGATCGCGGTTTCCCTGTACTGTGCTGTGTCAGCGCTCGTTGGATCTCAAGCATTTCAATATCCTGCCTAGGAAATATGCAAAGAAGGCCAGCCCTACAATGGGCTGGCCTTATGTAAATGCTTAGGTGCTTAACACCAGCTGTGAGAGCAGCTTTTACATTTACAACAGAATTATCTTTCTTATGAATACTTAATGTAAAATCTAATTTTACTAACCCAGAATCCATAACCACAATGCCAACCCGGCTAGGGTAATTAACAATGTAGGAATCGTCAGGATGATGCCAGCCTTGAAATAATACCCCCATGTGATCTTCACACCTTTGCGGGATAACACATGCAGCCACAGCAAGGTGGCAAGAGACCCAATCGGAGTCATTTTGGGACCCAGATCGGAACCAATGACATTGGCATAGATCAATGCTTCTTGAATAATACCTTCGGTGTGCGCACCCTGGATGGCTAGCAGGTTAATCAAAACGGTCGGCAGGTTGTTCATCACCGAGGACAATACTGCCGCGATGATACCCATCCCGAGCGAAGCAGCCAGCAGACCATGCTCTGCTATGGCATCCAGCCAGCGACTCAGATGATCTGTTAATCCTGCATTACGCAGTCCATATACGACGACATACATACCCACCGAGAACACCACAATCGACCATGGTGCTTCCTTGATTACCCGTTTGAGGTCAACAGCCTCGCTCTTGCGTGCCAGTACAGCGAACAGCAAGGCCACGGAGCCAACGATAACCGATACGGGAATCGGGAGAAACTCACTGGATGCGTAAGCTACCAATAACAGTCCAAGCATGAACCAGGCGATTCGGAACATCCGTGGATCACGTATCGCTTCCTTCGGATCGCGTGCTGCGGAGATATCGTAGCGACGGGGTATGCTTTTGCGATAGAACAAAAACAGCATCCCCGTACTCGCTACGATCGAGAACAGATTCGGCACAACCATACGCACTGCATATTCCACAAATGTAATACCAAAGAAATCAGCCGATACAATGTTGACCAGATTGCTGACGACCAGCGGCAACGATGTGGTATCCGCGATAAATCCACTCGCCATCACAAAAGCCAGTACCATGCGCTCATCGAACTTCAACGCACGCACCATTGCGAGCACAATTGGCGTCAGAATGAGCGCTGCACCATCATTTGCGAACAAAGCAGACACTGCGGCCCCAAGCAAAATGGAGTATAAAAACAGTCTGCGACCGTCCCCTCCGGCCAGCCTTGCCATGTGAAGGGCAGCCCATTCGAAGAAACCCGTCTCGTCCAGAATTAGAGAAATCATAATAATGCCCACAAAGGCCAGCGTTGCATTCCATACAATGGATGCCACATCCGAAGCATCGTTCAAGCTCACAACCCCACACAATAGGGCGAGCAATGCACCACCCGAGGCAGTCCAACCGATGCCCAACCCACGAGGTTGCCAGATCACCAAGGTGATCGTTACTACAAAAATCAATATCGCTACGTATACCATAGTGCCTCCTGCTGTACCCTGTCTCGATATATTCTATCGTTCACTCCATCATTATATTGTAAGATTACACCGCATGATGCGCGGAAGAACCAGACGATATATTTATACAGGGCCGCAGGAGCAATGTCTATCTTTATTTTCTTCTATTCGAGAAAGTGTGTTAAATCATGGTCGACTACATCCCAGGATTTATTCTTTGCCCTTATCCTTCGGTGTATCCTCTACCATCTTGAACATACCAAGCAGTCCTTGTAATTGTTCTGCCATGCTATTCAAATGTGCCGAGGAGGATGCAATCTCTTCCACCGATGCCAGTTGTTCTTGCGAAGATGCAGACACGGATTCTGTATTCGCAGCCGATTCCTGGGTTACATTTGAAATATCGCTCATCGCCTTGGCAACGTGGGATGCACCACTCTCCAGTTGCTTCGTTGTTGCGGACAAGTCATCCAATGTATGAACAGCATCTTCCACCGCCTCCCGAATCTGAGCAAAGGATTGTCCTGACGTATTCACGGCCTGAATCCCTTCTCCTACCCGAGTCTGAGCCGCATTCATGGCGATTAGAGCGGCATCCATGTCCTGACGGATATTATGAACCACCTCACCGATCTGCGCTGCCGAGCTTCCCGATTCTTCTGCCAGTTTACGTACCTCACCGGCTACAACTGCAAACCCTCGACCCGCATCCCCCGCTCTTGCCGCTTCAATAGAAGCATTTAATGCGAGCAGGTTCGTTTGTTTGGAGATGGATGCAATGACGTCAACCATGCTACCAATTTCAACGGAACGAGCATTCAGAGATTGAACCACCGTTCCCAGCTGCTCCACCGTTTCCTGAATGCTGTTCATCTGTTCCACAGCCTGTCCAGCTGCCTCATTACCAGAAGAAGCTGCACCGGACGTATGCCGCATATTCGCCGTAATCGATTGCACACGCTCCGACATCATTCGAACATCTTCGGCCATTCGGCTCATCTGTCCCGATCCGTCTTTCACGCTGCTCACCTGCTGCTCTGCACCTTCAGCCAGTTCCTGAATGGCCTGTGTTGAATGTTCAATCGCTTTGGTCGTTTGTTCTGCACTGGCAGACAACTCTTGAGAAGAAGCTGATACCTGCTCTGTCGTTTCCTGCACACCCAGAATCATCATCCGCAGGTTATCCACCATACGTTCAAAATACTTCGCCAGTTCTCCGACTTCATCTTTACGTCCTGTTTCCATTTTCACAGTCAGGTCACCTTTACTTACCGCTCTGGCCGATTCCTGCAGTCGTTTGATCGGACGCAACATGGAGCGTGTGAACCAGATAATAAAGATGAGCGTAAGGAACGTGGCCACCAGAATCACTATCAATGTAATCATGCGAATATCCTTACTCGCATTAGTTATCTCACTCTTGAACATCGTTCCAGCTATTTTCCAACCCGTTGCTTCATTTGTATTAAAAATCATCATTTTCGGCTGCTCGTTAAATACGTAATCGAATTGTCCTTCTTGACCCTCATACATTTCATCCAGCGATCCGCTAGTTTCCTGTGTACCTGGCTCTACTACAGGAGAAACGACATAATTTTTGTTCGCATCCAAAATAATGACGTAGCCTTCTTTACCCACCTTAATGGATGCCTGCTCTTGCAGATCTGTCAAGTCCAGAGACAAGCCGACAACACCAGATTCGTCTTTTAATGTTTTGGAGATAAATACAACGGCAACGCCATCGGTATTCACGGACACAGCTGACACGACAGCAGTACCTGGTTTCTCCATCGCTAATTTATACCACTCCCGCTCCCTAGGATCATATGCATCTCCCCGTGTGCTACTTGCTTTTGCTTTACCTCGAACCATGACACCGTCCGTTGTTCCAACAAAAATGTTCATAGCATCCGGATGTAAACCCAGATACTGCTCCAGTTTCATTTGAATCTCTGTACTATCGTTTTCCCCTTTAATCAGGGTCGGATCAAGTGCATCCGCAAAATAATTAATGTCATGAATCTTGTAATTCACTTGGCTTTCTACAATGGCATTGGCAGTGCTCACACTTTGCTTGGCACTATCCACTAATTGTCCTTGTACGCCATCTTCAGCCATCGTTAGTGTGATCAAGCCGATTGCCAAGCTTGGCAGGAGCAGAACGGCCAGGAAGGAGACCAATAATTTGTTCCTTATATTCCAGACGAAACCTTTCTTTTTATTCTTCTTTTTATTCTGATTATGTTTTGGTTTGGCAGGCTTCGCTGCTTTCATTGGTTTATTATCCTGAGTTTCACTCATGTCTTTATCCCCCTCTAAATGTAAAAATGCCCTCTTTCTTTTATGTATGGAGCACTCTATAAGGCTTATCTATATATATCGGCTAAATGATCGGATTTATTTGAGAGAAAAATGTGCAGGCACGCCAAACAAGCCACCTCTGATCAGAAGTGACTTGTACAAGGTACAGGTTACTAATTATTCCATCTATTAGATGAAGTATTGGAGTACGGCTCACCTGGAGGTTGTGCCGATGGTTTACCAAAATAGTAGCCCTGTGCAAGCTCAATACCTATGGAACGACAGAATTCAAACTCTTCCATCCGTTCGATCCCCTCGGCAAGAACTTGCCCTCCAAATCGACTCGACATCTCAACAATATGAAGAATTTGCTGTTGTTTGGTCGGATCCTGATCACAACGGTCAATAAGACTTCGATCTATTTTGACAAAATCCGGTTCTAACCGATTCATCAACTCTATGGTCGAATATCCGGCGCCCACATCATCCAGTGCAACCGATATTCCACGGGAACGATATACCTCAAATATCTGCTGCAAGATGGGCATATGCTGAATCTGCTCTGTTTCCACGACTTCAAACACAAAATCTTTAGGGTCAAGCGAAAGACGTTCAATCGCTTCAAACGTATGTGTCAGACAATATTCGGGATTATATATGGAGGAAGGCAGGAAATTTACGAAGCGTTTGACACCATGCGGCAGAAAAAGGGCACTTGTCTCAATAGCAGTGATACGTGCCAATCGATCCAGAAAAGAATGTAGGCCGGTCTCACGCGCAACTTCAAATAATTCATAGGAACTGAAGGATTTTCCATTCTCAGCAGGACGAAGCAAAAACTCATACCCGACAATCTGCTCCGATGCATCAACGATGGGCTGCATATGACTGCTGAATTGATGCTCCATAATAATGGAAACAAGCTCCGCATGCTTGAAACGGGACTCCTGCATCGTTAGACTAATCCAGCTTTCTTCATTAGCCTGTTCGTATATAGGCATCATCTGAACAGTTAGGGAATCACGTAATGTTGGATACATCTCGCCGATCTCTTCGATTAAGCTCTGAACCGCCTCAGGATTCGAATAGTGCATCCACATCATGTCATCCGACGTCTCAATAAGTCTTCCCGGCGTTTGCAGCGCTTCCAGCAAAGCGGGGGAAATGGGACGCAGGTACAAGGTACCTTGGCCCTCTATAGGAAAGATTGGACTGCAGCCACTGCAATTCATGTAGGACCCCCTTGCCAATTTATGATTCCATGTCCATTAATGTTCACTTGTATATACCCAAAGTTTGTAAATATTATATCATGGGTCTCAAAATTAATCTCTACTGTTTTGATGACTTCCTGTATGACGGTTATTGAAAACAAATATATTCAAATTTGCAGAAAAAAAGACCGACAGTCTAATGACTGTCGGTCTCCTTCTCAGCTTATTAAACCTTTAAGAAGCGGAAATCACGATTTTCTGTCCAACTTTCAGGTTATGCACATTTGAAATTTTGTTAGCTGTCGCAAGCTTGCGCCAGTCCACACCATATTTCAAACCGATGCGGTACAGATTATCCCCTTTTTTCACTACATATACAACCTTGTTGTTGGTTGCCGGTTTCTCAGGTTGTGGCTTAGGCGTCGGTGTTGGCGTTGGTTTAGGCGTTGGAGCTGGCTCCACACCTGTCTCAGGCGTTGTTGTTGCTTCACCTGTCAGTTTCAAGCCGTACTCTGCGAAACCTTCATTGTTTGTACCGATGAATGACATCGCCGGGTTCGCTTCAACCAGATTTTTCGCATCCGGGGAAGAAGCAAACACAACTTCAAGATCGTTCAGCGCTGCTGCGGTTAACCCAGCAGATGGTTTGATTGGTGCCAGGGACCAGTTGCCGTCCGCTGCCGGATTAATGGTTTTATTCTCACGGATGTAGTCGATGATCACTTGACGGTTCTCATCCGGTGCAGCGAGAACGATCCGTTTGCCGTCCGGATTAGCCAGTTTGGATGAAGAAGCACGGTAGTTATTTGTCGCTACAATGAATTTTTGTGCTGGGTCAACCGGTTTGCCGTTAAAGCTCAGATCCTTGATTCGGCTTGCGGATGCATTAACAATCGTAGCTTTGCTATCGTATTTGGCTGGTTGGGTCACATCAATCTGATACGTTACACCATCGATAACATCGAAGTTGTACGTTGGGAAGTCATTGTTGATCAGTTGTTGTTGTCCACCTTTAGCCGGGTCGATCTGGTTGAACTGGCCTGCAGACCATTCCAGCCATTCTTTCAGTTCTGCACCGTTAACCATTACAGCATGTACCGTATTTGGATATACGTACAGGTCAGCAACGTTTTTGATCGCAATGGTGCCTTTAGGAATATTCGTGTAATACGAAGCGCCTGAACGTCCACCCGCTTTGAATGGTGCACCTGCGGACAATACAGGGATTTTCTCATATTCCGTACCTTGCATATGTTTTTCGACATACCATTTCTGTGCATTCGTTACGATCTGAATGGATGGGTCATCCTGAACCAGAGCAAAAAAGCTTTTGATAGGAGCAGTCGTTTCGCCCACCGGACCACGAACATATTCCAATGTACCTTCATGCTCTTCATGAACCGCATCAATGATGTCCTGATCCGCATCTACCAGTGGCTTTTTGCTCGCTGTGTCATAGATTGGGCGTGCTTCCGTTTTGGAATCTACCACTTTCCATTTGCCATCAACCAGTTCCAGATCGAGGTCGATGATACCAAGATGATCACCCCAGAACCCTGGCTCTACAGCAGGAACGCCATTAATTGTACCTTTCTCAAGGTCTACCCCTTTTTTGCCGGCAAAATCAGCACTCGGGAATACTTTGTGAGCATGTCCAAACAGAATGGCATTAATGCCTTCAACTTGGCTCAGATACAGTACGGAGTTCTCCATCAGATCCGTTTGAGGAATTTCCTCAAATCCGGAGTGAGGAATAGCTACAATAATGTCAGCACCTTCGGCCTTCATTTTCGGAATGAATTTTTTCGCGGTAGCAATAATATCCTTGGCGATTACTTTGCCTTCAAGGTTAGCGCTGTCCCACTGCATGATTTGTGGCGGCACAAATCCGATCACACCCACTTTGATCGTATGTTCTTTGCCAGTCTCATCCGTTACTTTTTTGTCCAAAATCTCATACGGTGTAAAATAGTTCTTGTCATTTGTCTCATCATCATCACCATCGTCTATATAAACATTAGCATTAATGTAAGGGAAGTTTGCTCCCTCCAGCGTCATGTCCAGGAAGTCCAGACCATAGTTGAATTCATGGTTGCCGATGTTACCTGCATCATAATCGAGCAGATTCATCGCTTTATATACAGGGTGAGTCTCACCCTTTTTCAGTGGATCAATTTTGGCAGCGTAGTCGCCAAGCGGATTCCCCTGAATCAGATCCCCGTTATCAAACAGCAGGCTATTCTTCGCCTCGTCACGGGCTTTCTTAATCAGTGTAGCTGTTTTGGCGAGGCCATACTGGTCTGTCTCTTTGTCGGAATAGTAGTCATAGTTAACCAGGTTGGTGTGAATATCTGTTGTCTCCATGATCCGCAGCTTAACTTTGGAAGCATCCGCAGCCGATACAGGTACTGGAAACACCGCAAGCACGTTTAATGCAACCAAAGCGGCAGTCAGGCTTGATAATACTTTTTTACTCGTTTTCAAAATAACCCCTCCCGGTTATGTACATTGAATCATGCATTAATGAGCAAACGAAGAGCGCAGAAAAAAGATAGATTTCATGGGTTGTGCGTACTGACGCTCTGATGACATGCATCGGAATTTCAGGTAAGTTTATCTCACATGAACATCTATTTATGTCTGTGCTTGTCGTTTACATTCCAAATCATAACGCAATGTTCAGTCATTGAAAAGCATTATTTTTTACATTACCCGCACATACATAGGAAAGTTTACATTATCATGCGTGATTTCGACATTTTTTTCAACATTTTAGTAGGTATATCGTACTTATTATCTTAAAAATACGTATATTACATGTGTCTTACATGTATAACCAATTTAGCGTTATTCATCCATACCAAAAACCGTGAAACCTTGATGGCTCTCACGGTTGGATTGAACTCTGCGCATATTTCGCATAAGGACGCTACTTTGCAGAGGTAATGTTCATAATCGGATTATTGTTCCCACACATGATGTTCATGATCTTTCCCAGTATATTCAATACGCGACGGGGTGATGTCCAGAATGACATAGTTTGGATCATTAGGTCCATCGAACCACGCCTTCAGTTCGTCGTTCCACACTTGCTCACGCAAGCCTTCGTTCTTTGTCACTTCACAGGTTCCTTCAATCTCAACGACTTCCTTGGAACCCCCAGCCTCATAACCAAGTAGCAGGCTAACATTCGGATTATTCTCCAGTTCCTCTACTTTGTGTGTACGGCGGTTCGTTGCCAGATGAATGTTCAGTCCATCGTTGAAAAGCGCCATATAGCGGGATTTCGGTTTACCATTCTCCACAGTGGAGAAACTGCAAAAAGGGTTGTTCTCCAATGCTTTTACAATGTTTTGTTCCAATTCAGTCTGGTTCATGGGAAGTGCTCCTTTCGGTTTTGGGGGATATTTGGGTGGACTCTTGTAGGCGGCCGTTCCGGGTACGGATCGTTCTTTGGATCGCTGTTATCTCACAATGATCCTGATCACTTCCTCATATGCATTGGATTAAAAACCGATTCACACTGGCACTACGATGACAGCACAACCTTCCAATCGCTGTTATCCCCAGATTTTTTTGATTCCCTTCTCTCAAAGGAAAAAATCCGTTGATAGCGTATGCTTCAGAAAGCTTTTAGGCGAGCGCTTCGCTTTTTCAGGTTTCTTCTGTCCTCTCCGTTATCGTATGAATGCTTAATTCCAAAGGATATTTGAGTGAAAATCCAAGATACATGCGAACGCTTCGCTTCCTCAGAATCGATTCCGTCCCCTCCACTACGTCTACCGTTCTCCCAAATTTGAGGAGTGGGTAAGCTAAAGTTCAAACAGATACCTGTACTTAACTTTGCAGGTTTCGTTTCTTTAGGTTATGTCCACTCCATTGTTGTGTATAAGTACAGTCAACTTACGTTAGGTTTAATAAGCCTGTACTTATAGTGTACCCACCTCACTTATGGTGAATCCCATGAACCTGTTTGCAAACGTGACAAAATTGGAAAAGTTCTTTATAAACATGTTTACATACAGGAGCTGGCACGAAATTTCTTCTTGGCAGATTTAATTCAAATCTCCAAGATAGATTGAGGAAGAGCCTGATTTAAGCAGCAACTCACCAATGGTTTTTGGATATAAACGAATCTGGGATAGCTCTTCAAGTGCAATCCATTCCACGGCGACTTGGTGGTCGTCTGGATTGGAGCCTTCAAAAATAGTTGCTGCCGGATCGATCAGGCTGCACGCAAAATAAAATTCAACCTGGTGGATGTCTGCATCCCACTCGGCGAATTCATGATTTTTTCCGATATATTCCCGGATATGTAACAGCTCTCCCACGTTCACAGCCTGACCAATCTCCTCCAGACATTCGCGCGCGACCGCATCCTTGAGTTCTTCACCTTTCTCCTGTCCGCCACCTGGAAATACATAAGCGGTACCATATTGGTCTTCCAGCCGGATGACCAGCAATCGTCCATCCTGCATAATGACGGCCTTCGCCGAGTTGCGTATGGGTTTCATTCTGTTGATCCACTCCCTGTTATTCCTAAATTATGCGCGGATAACTTAATGCCTTCCGATTCCAGCACACGACAAATTTCTTGAGCAAATGCGAGAGCATTCGCTCCGTCACCGTGAATACAGACCGTCTCTGCCTTAATGGAAACCAGCGTACCATCCATGGATACAACCACGCCGTCTTTCACCATCCGAAGCACTTGAGCAATCGCTTGACCCGATTCTTCAATGAGAGCTCCAGCTTGGCTGCGAGGCGTTAACTTTCCGTCCGCCCCATAGGTTCGATCCGCAAACACTTCGCTCACACTGCGCAGACCAATGCGATCCGCAACATGAATCAGCTCACTGCCCACCAGACCATACAAATACAGATCAGGCTGTACTTGGTAGATCGCCTCCACAATGGCTTCAGCAAGCTTTGCATCTTCTGCAGCCATATTGTATAAGGCACCGTGCGGTTTCACGTGATGCATTCGCCCCCCACTCGCACGGACAAAGGCATCCAGCGCACCGATCTGATACACCACCATGTCATATGCTTCCCGTGGCGTAATGTCCATTCGTCTTCTGCCAAACCCCTGCAAATCCGGTAACCCGGGGTGGGCGCCAATTGCCACCTGATGCTCCAATGCCTTCTCCACCGTGATCCGCATCGTAGCCGGGTCTCCTGCATGAAACCCGCAGGCAATATTGGCTGACGTAATGAAGGGCAGAATGGCTTCGTCCGATAACGTGCGATATATACCATAACTTTCGCCCAGATCACAATTGATATCCAAGGTTTTCGAGGTATTCATTGAGCGCCCTCCATTCCTGCCATTCTTCTGCGTATCAGCTTATCCATGAGCTGCATATTGGTCTCCTGTTCCATGTACAACTTCCGGGCTCGATCATGTGTAATCTGCGCAAAAGAAATTCGAGTTCCCAGCCTAGCCTGAGCCAGGATTGGCATATCCACCTGAGCTACCTGTGCTATCACAGGATAACCTCCAATCGTCTGATGGTCTGCCATCAAGATGATAGGCTGACCATCAGGTGGCACCTGCACCGTGCCATAGGTAATGGCTTCAGACAACCGATCGAGCGGCTGATCCAGCTCCAGTCTGGAGCCTTGCAAGCGATAGCCCATCCGATCTGATTGCGGAGAGATCACGTATGTTTCGGTATAGAATTGCTCCAGACTTTCTTGACTAAACAGCAAATTGTCCTTGCTCTGCATTACACGAATAACATATCTGCCATCATAATCAGGTCTTTCCCGCTCTGACAAGAACCACGCAGGCGCCAATAATCGGTGGTCCCGTTCATTTTCCTCTGCCTTCTTCTCCATACGTTGCATCCATACTCGCGCTTCAACCGAAGGTTCCCCCATAGGCAACAGATCCCCCACATGCAAAGCTCGCCCCTCCACACCGCCAAGACCTGTCTTGAGGTCTGTACTTCGACTGCCCATCACTTCAGGCACAGCTATTCCACCCGCAAACGCCAGATAACCGCGCAAGCCATGACGACATGAACCAAACTTCAGTACACTTCCAGCCCGCACCAACACAGGACGCCACAACGGTACAGGCAAATGATCCACGGTTGCCGTCAGATCGGCCCCACATAATGAGATAAGCTGACTCTCCTGAAATCGAAGCTCCGGCCCCGTCATCGTCATCTCCAGCACTGCCGCATGGCGGGAGTTGCCCACAAGCATATTGGCTGCTCTGGCTGCAAAGGTGTCCATGACCCCTCCAGGATGAATACCATACCGGCGATAACCGGTTCTGCCTTCATCCTGAACGGTAGATAACAGACCAGGGCGAATCACTTCAATACTCATCGTTCCCCCTCCATCCGCTTCAACGCCAGATAGTCCTGCATCGTAATCTGTTCAAATCGAACCCGATCACCTGCTGCCAGCAAACTCGGTACGTTCTCACCCGGCCGAAACAACCGGAGTGGCGTTCGTCCAATACATTGCCATCCTCCGGGTGTGTCCACCGGATAGATTCCTGTCTGTTTGCCACCGATTCCTACTGTACCGGCTTCAACTCGCAGCCTTGGCGTGGCCCGTCTGGGCGTAGCAATCTGTTCGGATAACCCGCCCAGATACGGAAAGCCTGGTGCGAATCCAATCATATGTACGAGATAATCCCCCGATGTGTGAATCGCAATAACGTCCGCTGAGGTCAGTCCATGCTCACTGGCAACATAGTCCAGATCAGGCCCCCATTCGCCACCATAACATACGGGAATCGTGACCGTTCTGGACTTGTCTTGTACGGATTCCTTCATTTGATTCAACTGTTGAAGCAGAATCCGGCATAACTCGGGGTACAGGGAGATGAACGGATCATAAAATACTGTAACTGACGTATATGAGGGCACCCATTCGATCATGGCTGGCAAAGTGCTTTTTTCCAGCAAAGCACATACAGACATCACTCTGCGCTGCACAACGTCAGACAATTGATCCCCGCACTGGATGATCACGGCTGTCTCACCCAGCGGAGACAAGATCTCCTCTGTCCATGCATACGTCAATTCGGTCATGCACCATCTCCCCTTTGTCCACAAAGTTTGCTAGCGCTTTAACGTCAGAGCATCCATCTATTGTGAATCCTTAGACGAATTCAAATGCACACTGCAATTGTACAGTTCACATTGCCATGTATCATCGTTCTTGGTAATCCGGGTAATGGATGTGTTGGACAGCTTCACGCTAACATCAAGCTCAGGCACCAGCCCTCGAAGTGTGTTACGCAGGACGGCTCCGTGACTGACAACGATCACTCTTCCATCAGGGTGCTGCTGTACAATATCCTCAAGCACCGCACTGCCTCGAACAGTCCCTGCATCTGCAAGCTCCCGCCCCAGATCCAGGGTGCTCCAGTCCGCTCCCCACTTGGCTAACCGTTCCTCTTCCGTCGTTCCTTCGACCTGTCCTCCGCCCATCTCGCGAAGTCTGGGGTCCAGATGAATCTCCTGAATGCCCAAGCGGTCACCGATGATGCGAGCCGTCTCACTTGCACGCTCCAAGTCACTGGCATAGATGGCATCCCATGATTCCTCAGCCAGTCTCGCGGCAAGTAAAACGGCCTGCTGCCTTCCATCCTGATCCAGCGGATTATCCGTCTGTCCCTGCGAACGTTTTTCCTTATTCCACGCGGTACTTCCATGGCGAATCAATGCAAATTGAGTCATTGTTGGTCCTCACCTTTTTCGATATGAAGTTCATCTTCTGTAAAATGTTTGCGTGCCTTCGGCTTGGCAAATTTGCCGCCATTATATTGATCTGAACCGTTTCTCGGAATGGAGAGACTATCCCAGGCTGTTTCTTTAAGCATTTTCGCGGCAAATACAATCTGCCCGACATGGTACGGATAATGCGCCAATTGCCGGATAATGGCCTCCATGACGGTGTGTCCTTCATTGCGAATGTATATGATATGAGACAATTGCTCCGGTGTAAATGAACGAATGGCTTCAAGCAGACAATTCCAGCCTTCCTCCCATTTGGCAAACAACTCTTCCCGGGAAGCAATATCATTCACGAACTCGGCATCTCGTTCACGCCACGGTTTCTCACCGTCTGTTGTCAGTACATCCGTCCAACGGGACAGCATATTGCCCCATAGATGTTTTACGATCACCGCAATGCTGTTCGCGTCTTCATTCCAGGATTGAAACAATTGCTCGGACTCCAGTTGTGCCATCGCTTTTTCCCCGAGCTGCTTGTAATACAGGAATTGCTTCTCCGCTGTCTCCAGAAAAACCTGATTCATATCCATCCGTTAACCACCCTTCGGAAAAGTAATATAGCCCTGATCACGTTCAGACCGATACATCACCGTTACCTACATTATTCAGGAAATGAGAACGTACCGTCTGCATTTGGTTCAAATGGAATGACTTTACGAACCGCATCCAGATTGAGCTCTCCATAGATATGTGGAAATAGTTCATTCAATTCGTACAGATCCTCATACACCAGTTCCGGCTTTAATGCCTTCTCATCAATACTAAGCAATAACAGATCGGTGCGGCCTGCATAGTATTGCCCGGCTACCCAAGGAATCTGCTCCTTGGTGGAACAATGAATGAATCCGTCCGTCTCCAGACTATCTGGTGCATACTCACTCCCTTTTGACACTTGCTCCCACAACGAACGGGAAATAATACTATAGATCATGGTTCCGCCTCCTTCAATTTCTGCGATGTACCCTATGTGTCATTGGAAGTATTATAGATCATCCCGGATACGGGAGTACACTTTTTGATCCGTGAATACCCCTTTGATCTTCAACTGTTTGCGTAGCAAACCTTCGTACGACATGCCCAGCTTCTCCATGACACGTGCAGAGCCTATGTTGCCTGCATTACATTTCCCCTCCAGCCGATTACAATCCAGTTCCCGAAAACAATAATCCACAATGGGTTGCATCGCTTCTGCCGCGAGACCCTTCCCCCATTGACTGCTTGCTATCGCGTATCCCAATTCAGCACTTTGCATGGGTTCGTTGAGATGAAAAATGCCACCTCTCCCGATCAAGGTCCCTGTTTCCTTCAGGACAAAAGCCCAGATATAGACCATTTTACGTTCATAATTATCCAGTACCCGCTGAATATATTGAATCGAATCCTCCACCGTCTCATGGCAGTTCCACAAGCTTTGCTGACTCACTCGCGGATCAGAAGCAAACGCATAATAATCTTCAAGATCATCCATCGCAAGACGTCTAAGCTTTAACCGTTGTGTTTCGAATTCGGGCGATTCGACAAAAAGTTTCTCTACATTCATCAGCGCACCTCCATGATTCACTTGAATTCAGGATCCAACCATCTTATTTCTCAGGAAATAACGATCTATCATCACCATGCACAGAATTCCGACCGTATATCGAATCAGATCAATCACCAGAAACCCATGTCCCAAAACAAGAGCACCCCATACGGTTGAGCGTATCTCAATCAGCCAAGGCGTCTGAATCAACTGTGAGAACTCAATCATCCAGCTGAATACACAGCTCAAACTCATCGCCCATACCAAGCTGCGACGAGGCCACACCATGCGTACCGCAAAATAAATCATGCCCGCCCATAATGCATCTCCGGAATGTTCATGCACCCAATCCGGCAATCGATCACCAAAGTGTCTGGAGGCGAGTCCTGCCGCCATTGTCATCATGACTGCGAAGAAATAGATCAGCCTGTCTTTCATAAATACGCTTTTCAATCAATCACACGCCTTCATCCAGCACTTGTAAAATAAATTGCGTTTTGGCAGCGGTATACGATTCCCTATCTTCCTTGTTCTCATCAGCAAGCTTCGTCTTCAGTGCGGCGTAAGCTTCCACCAGATCAGGGCGTTTTCTCAGCACATCCCGAAACCGCATTTGACGATTCCAACGTTCTTCTCCCGGACGCATCAGATGAAGGTGTACAGATCTCTTGCCATCCTTAACCTTCACCCAGAATCGTCTATAATCCCGACCATCCAGTTCAGGCGGAACGTAGTTCCAGCCCAACGGATTCAACTGATCGGCAATCCGATCCATGTCATCCCATGACTGTACCTCTGCCATCAGATCAATAATGGGTTTGGCGGGTAACCCCGGAATGGACGTGCTTCCGATATGTTCGAATGGATGGATATTAAACTGCTGTAAAAGGTATTTAAGTTGCCGTATCTCTTCCTGAGCCTGTGCGTCCCAGTTGGGGTTGGCCGGTGCAATCTCTACCGCCTCTGTCGCCCAGGCAGGCCAGTTTTCCGGTTGCAATGGATCTGTCATTCAGGTCTCTCCTCTTCACCATGACATTTTAAATGATAACCTTCTCTGTATTTTTCATAGGTGCGTTGCTTCATGCTCTCAATTGAAGTACTTCGTTGAAATGTAAGTGTGGAACTTAGGGATAAAAGAAGATATTTCAGGTAAGCCAGATCACTAGAGTTAGAGTCTGTGCTTATAATCGAAGCTTTCATAATCATCCCATCCAATCCCGTTATATTGTTGTTCAAGCAGAAGGCATTCCAGATACATATTTCTACATATCCAAAAAGGAGCGTATGTCTACGCCCCTGATTGTCTGATACCGTTAATCACATTGATGATATTTAACGTGATGATGTACTGAATTTATGTTTGGATTTATGCAAAGTGCTTCATTATATGAAGATTTATTTTACCGTAACAGGGATCGTCACTTTTTTATTGCCCCACTTGGCCGTGATAGACGTTTTCCCTTTGCCTACAGCCACGATCTTGCCATTTGTTACTGTCGCTACGCCCGGCTTTGTGCTGCTCCACACCGCACTGTTGGTCACAACAGTGGTTTTGCCCGTATCATACTGGGCCATCACACTCAGCGTTGTACTTCCCTGCGGGGACAAGACCAATTTTTTCTGACCTGTAATCAACTTTTTAAGTAAAGGTACAACGGTAACCTCTGCCTTTATTGTCTGATTTTGATAAGTTCCTGTCAAGGTAGCTTGTCCTTCTGTCAGTGTCTTGACTGCTCCATTTTTCACAATGGCTACATTTATATTGGAAGAGGTCCATATCACTTGTTTCGAAAGGTTGATCGTTTTGCCATTCGCGTAGGTCCCGATCACCTTCAACGCTTTGGACTTCTTGATGTTCAGCTGCATTGTGGCAGGTGTAACCTCAACTTTGGTAATCTCGTCCGTCACGGCAACCGGGACTTTCACGATCGTTGTTCCGTATTTTCCTTGAAGCAATACTCTGCCAGGCGTAACGCCTTTGATTTTACCGTTTTCCAGCACAGCCGAGCTACTTGATACCGACCATACAATCTCAGACGTCACATCTTCTTCCTTACCATTCGCACGGGTAATGCTTACTTTGGGAAGTGCACTTTCACTGCCTTTAACAAAATTGTAGGAGTTCGGTGATGCTTTGATGCTTTTAATCTTCTCCTGTACCTGCACAACCAACTGGGCTTTGGACCCGTCTACTTCTGCAAAAATGGTTGCTTCGCCTACGGCCACAGCCTTGACTTTGCCCTTCACCATCGTTGCAACTGCTGCATTACTGGTGGACCAAGTCACGCCTTCGGTAACATCCTGCTTGTTATCAAAACCTTCTACTGTCGCCATCACCTGAAGTGTAGCTGTTTCGGATACACTCATCTTCTGCGGACTGTTATTGGTTATTTCAATCGATGTCACGTCACCTGTAGCCGCCAAGGCCAAGGAAGGGGCAAGTAATGTTAATACCATAATAAGGGCAAGCGTGCCTCGAAGCGCCAGTTTGATTCTACTCATTTCTATCTCCATCTCCCATAATCCAATATTTTACTTCTATTATATTATATCGGATACGAATTGCATAAAGTTGAATAACGTAAGTGAGAGTCTTGGAACAATTCATAATTTTCATTGTATAATATGGGAAGGTCGCGTAATACTGTTTTAATAAACCTAAAAGATGGGGGTGGGATATGTATGATCGAAAAGAATTTGCTTGATATGGTTTCTCCTAAAAATAATCGTAAACGTATGAAAGCTATCATCACTTCGACATCCACCAAGATTCGTCCTGAAGACGAAATGGTTCTATTGATGAGAACAGCCCGCAATCGTTTCAAAAAAGCCCTTGAATCTGGACAAATTGAAATCATTAACGAGCGTGAATGGAAGCTGCGTTAAAGAATATAGGTGAACTATGGAACGTATTCAAACACCAGAAATGCAAGAAAGAATTAAATGGGCTAAACGAAAATTGAAGGAACTTGCAGCTGATGTGACCAAAAGTGATTTAAAAGAGTTCTATGTGATGGGTATTATTACTCCTATTCTTGATGAATTAGATGCAGATCCAGCCATTATTGTTGGAGGACATGCTGTTGAACTATACACTTCTGGAAGTTACAAGACAGCTGATGTTGATCTGGTCATTTAACACCCGAAGGCTACTGTTACGTAATTGGAATAGACGACCTTATTTTGGATCGATTGAGAGCCTCCGAGTACTGGACAGATGCCCGAAGTTTGGAATGGGCACGTTACCTGATTTACAGTCAATTTGATACGATTGATTTAACATACATGAGAAAAGTTGCAGCCGAGGAGGATCCCAAATTGGCAGCTCGACTTGAACAAGAGTACCAGTGGGTAACAGATCATATGTTTAATTAGAAGGAACCCCGGTCAAGGGGTTCCTTTTCTGATTCTTCTTCATTTCCTAAAACATTAAATAACCTCTCTAATTCACTTCATCCCGCTCAGGCAAAATCAAGCTCTCGGCCCCGCCCATATAGGGCCGCAGGGCTGCCGGAATGTGAATGCTTCCATCCTCCTGCTGATGATTCTCAAGCAACGGAATCAGGATACGCGGCGATGCCACCGCGGTATTATTCAGTGTGTGACAATAGGCCAACTTACCTTCGGCATCCAGGCAACGAATATTCGAACGGCGAGCCTGAAAATCATGCAGATTCGACGACGAATGAGTTTCTCCATAGGCAGCGCGGCTCGGCATCCAGGTCTCGATGTCGTACTGTTTGTACGTTTTCTGCGACATATCCCCGGTACATACGGCAACAACACGATACGGCAGTTCAAGTAATTGCAACAATTCCTCGGCATGTCCCGTAATCTCCTGCAACATGCGCTCCGATTCTTCCGCATCAGGGGCACAGAGGATGACCTGCTCGACTTTGGCAAACTGATGCACACGGTACAAACCGCGTACATCACGTCCGCCGGAGCCAACTTCACTGCGGAAACACGTCGATACCGCAGCCAGCTTCACCGGATCCTTCACATCAACAATCTCATCCGCATAATACGACACCAGCGGCACTTCAGAAGTTCCCACCAGCCACTTGTTCTCCCCTTCGAGCTCATAGACCTGATCTCGACCCGTTGGGAAGAATCCGGTGTTCACCAGCGCTTCCTCCCTGACCATCAGCGGAACCTCCATTGGCGTAAACCCGTGCTTCAACAACAGATCCAGTGCCAGTTGCTGTACCGCCCGATGTAATAACAGACCTGCGCCTTTCAATACGTAGCTTCGCGTACCGCCAATCTTAACGCCACGGGCAATATCGATCAGATCATGCAACTCCCCAAGCTCCACATGATCTTTGGTGGTATACTCGAACGTTGGCACCTCTCCCACACGTCGCAGCTCCACATTATCCGCATCCGATGTGCCTTTCGGGGTATCCGGGGATACGATATTGGGTACCAGCCATTGCAGCAGGGTTACTTCCTCCTGAACAGGGGCAAGCTTCGCTTCCACCTGTTCCAACTGTTCATTGATCTGTTTCACCTGAGCCCGCAAACCCTCGGCCTCTTCCCGATTACCGGCTTGCATGAGTCTGCCAATGTCCGCGGATAACGTATTGCGCAATCTGCGTCCTTCTTCAATTTCCTGCAAAAGCGCTCTGCGTTCCTCGTCCCGCTCCAGTAATGTGCGAATGTTAATCTTGATTTTTTTACCGTCTGCCGCCGCCTGAACCTCTTCTGCATGTACCCGAATCCACTTCATTTCCAACATGGTCATCGTCTCCTTTGGCTGTAAAAATACAAAGAGCGCCCTCATCCCTTGGGACGAGGAGCGCTCTGCTCGCGGTGCCACCCAACTTGCTGAATCAGGATATCCTGCTTCCAGCCTCTTGGTCCGCGATAACGGGCGGTTCCGGTTAACTTGGGGAATATCGCTCCCCTGGCGAAAACGCCTCCGAGTTGGATGCTCTTCAACGGCATGGTCCGATCTGTAATTGTTGTGTCTCAGTATATACGAAGACAGATCAAAATTGCAACCTCTGTTCCCTGTATAGATCGGGATGTCATGGCACACCTTGACATGCCCTGTTATGATAGAGCTTGTCTGCGCGATTTCATCTGCGTAGTGGTCCTCAATGCATATATACATGTGCACACTGCTTACATAATAAAAGGAGTTCATTCATGAAAAAATTACTTTGGATCGGTTGTCTCTCCTATTTCCTCATTGGACTAGCTCACGTTGTGCTTGGTTCCATTCTGCCGGTTGCACTTGAACATTACGGCAAAGATTATAGCCAGGGCGGGACGCTGATCTTTGCTCAATTTGCAGGATTCCTGGGTGGTGTATTGTTATCTCCATGGCTGAACAGACGCTTTGGTAAACGGGGAGGCCTGTTAATCGCCACAGCACTGCTCTGTATCGCAGAATTATCCTATATGCTGTTGCCACCATGGGGCTGGATGTTCGTCATTGCACCCGCAGCCGGCTTCGGATTCGGAATGGTTGAAGCTGTTATTGGTACCATTATCATTGCTGCAATCAAAGACAATACGGCCGTTGCCATGAGTCGACTGGAAGTATTATTCGGGATCGGGGCGATGGTCATGCCGCTCATGGCCAGCGGTCTGATTACTGCTGGATACTGGCGCCTTTCCTTTCTCGTTGTTGCGATCTGCGCAGCGCTGACTTTTGCATTCTGGGCGAAAGGATCATTTGGAGAGCTCGATAAGTTTCTGGAGCGACGGAGTTCTAATAACGGTTCAGTACATGCCCACACTGCTGGGACATCGGGTGAGATGCATCCCGCATCTGCAAGTACATCCAGTCCAACCTATCGTGGCCGTAACAGAACTCTTCTGGTATTATTCGTCCTGTTCTTCTTCCTATATGTTGGTACAGAGATGAGTCTTGCGAACTTCATGCCAGCGATCCTGATTGAGAAAATGAACATGAAGGAAGCCGGCGCAGCGCTTAGTGTCACCTGTTTCTGGATTGCCATGTCCGTGGGACGACTCTTCGCCGGTTATATCGCAGAGAAATTCCAATACCGCGTCTATGTCCTGTACAGTTGTCTCGCATCTGTTCTCTTGTTAATGGTATTCCCATTTACAAACCAAATCTGGTCTGCATTTCTCATTATCTTGTTGCTTGGACTCGCGATGTCAGGGATATTCTCCATTGCCCTCGTCTTCGCCAGTAAACTGCTGCCTGGAACAGAAGAATCCACACCCAGTATCTTGATCGCCTCAGGTGGGATTGGCGGTGCCATTCTGCCTTTGACGACGGGATGGAGTCTTGATCATCTGGCAGTTAATCAATCCGCATGGATGCTTGCCATCTTTGCAGTTGGCCTGCTTGTCATTAGCGTAATCACGTATCAATGGCAGAATAAATATACAGCGGAGTCTGCGACTTAACAGTTATGTGTCGATGCAGTCCAGAACCTGAGAATCAGAATTATTTATTAAAGAAATCGAGATGTGTCTACTGTCATGACTTGACAGTGGCCATTTTTTTGTAGCGTTACTCTGTTCTAACGAACCTAGCACAAGCTATTCATCTCCATTTCCGCATATTTGAAATCTAACGAATCCTAGAGACTTTATTGTAGGTAATTAGCTTCAAATCAAGGTCTCGTTGCAGTTTTTCGGCATAATAACGCTGCTGAGATTCGTTAGATTTTTCATTCCCCAAGAACCGGCCTAATAAGGTGTTCTCGATTCGTTAGCGCTATAATTACGGTGGATAGTGTCCTATCTTTGCCTCAGATCACCCTTTAATTAATAATGAGGATACGATCTATTCATTTGCACAAGATTGCCCAGGAAATACTTTAGGCCATCGGGATTACACACTTTTGTTAACAGCAGGCATTACATGCCCGTTGCTCTTGATGAATTTACCAAATACATATCGCACGAGTGGCCCCAGAATAGTCAATTGATATGGATGCCACATTTAATTGATCCGCGAGATATGCCGAGATCATTCCATACATGGACAGGATCAGTACCATGCCAATCACCATGTAAATGACATGGCGAGCACACCCAGAACCTTGTTGGACTTGTCAAAGGGCAAGGAAAAAGCAATCTTTCTCGCTTTAGGTCCAACAATGAAGGACTCCACCAGGAACGCAATGTTTTGATGAACCGGAGAAAAATTCAACCTCAAGAGAATGCGGGTCTTTCCTATAACATAAATTTCCAGATAAAAGACAGTTTGGATAAAGCTGTGATTGCCATTCGTTTGAAAACATAGCCTTTCTGATTCGTAGATTCTGCTGGATGCTCACCTTTAACCACACGCGTACTATGTGCACGCTTGATATCCATAGCCTCTGTTAGTTGGTTGGCGAATGCAGAACCGGAAATGACCACAGCGGATTCCGTATTTAGAAAGGCGGATCTGGGATCAAGATTATACGAACCAACCATGCTGAGGTAATCATCCATGACAAATGATTTACCGTGTATGGAATAAGGGCCTTGGTATTCATAAATGGCCAGACTTGTATCAAGCAACCGTTTCTTAGAGCTTAAGTATCCCGCGAAAGCCAAGGGGTTAGGGGTCTGCTGGATTGAATTGGTTAGCATGATCCATTCTGCTTCTGGATTCATCGACAGATGTACAGCTTTCTTCATTTTCTTGGTAGGGATGGCATATGGCGTCTGAAGGTACACTTTCGACTTTGCTTGATTGGCAAAATGAACAAATGCTCTCCACATGGTCGGGTCTTTATACAGCCTTTTGATTGGATTGTGAATGAAAGCGACGTGGTCGGAGTGAAGAGCTCCTTGAGCCCATTCCTTCGGCAACACTTTAACAAAGGGATCGCTCTGAGCCTGGGCTTTTTGATATAACTCAGCCAGTTGAGCCAGCTCTTTTAACCCCTGCGCATGATACTGACGTTTTGCATGTTTTTCTGGTTTGGTGAATGGATGGTTCCATAACCGATCTATATATTTTTTCATTTCAACAACCGTGCTGTTCGTATGATGGTTTGGATTGTAAACAAGGACATCCCGATCGAATACATAGTCTTTTGGGGGTTGTAATGCCATGTATTTATCACCAATATTTTGGCCGCCAATGATGCCATATGTGTTGTCGACAAGAAGGATCTTGTCATGCAGACGGTTATGCCATGTCCATGGCATAAATATCTTGAGTGGTTCATAATACCTTAACTCCACATTGGGGTGAGCTGCAATGGCATCTGGAATATCACGCAATTCTCCGCGCATGTTGTGAAATATCCCGTCTAAAATGATTCGAACATGAACACCCCGATCAGCTGCATCGAATAAAGCAGCAAAAAAGAGTTGAGATGTTTTTCCTTTTTGGATGGAGTAATAAGCCAGGTCGATACTTGTTTTCGCCTCTCGAATAGTCTGAATTCTCACCTGACCGGATTGAAAGCCGTCCTCCAAGAGCAATACGCGATCTGTCGTACTTCCTGCTGTTAACAATTTTTGCATATCCGAATTTCCAATAGTAGATGGAGACGGAACCAAAAATAAAAGATAAGCTGTGAAAAAAACGTAGACACCATAGGACAGAATAATTGCGAATATGGTTTTAAGGATCATGCAGTACGCCCCCATTTTTATGTAAAAAGTAATTATTTGTATAGCAGTACTATCTCCTTCTGTGTCTAAAATATGTTGTTTAAATGAATCAAGCGACTCCGGTCAAGGTCAAACGATAAAAGCTGATCACTGAACTAAGGGACGCAGCCCTTATGTGACAAGACATCAAACATCGGAGTTGATCTACGTATTGGTTGGAAGCCTTATAATCTTCATATGTGCCCCCATCCAGTTCCTGACTGGACATGCTTGGGCCTCTGGCCTATAATTACACCTAGTAATGCCCGTAACTTCATAGTTTCCCAGGGGAGTCGGAATTGGCCGGCTGAGAGTGTATCCCACCAAGATACTAACCCTTAGACCTGATCTGGATCATGCCAGCGTAGGAATCGGAGTATATCGAAATGGCACAGCCCTATAGCTGAACGCCACCTCTCTAACGCCTGCACGCGTCCCGGATTACGGGACGCTTTTTTAATGTTCTTTTATATAGCCAGAGAGCTAAAAAAAGTGACGTTATCCGGATCATAGCTGGTATAAATCTGTCGATTTATGCAAGAAGCTTGGATATGAAGCCAAGGAGTACCCCGTGCCACTCGGCCGGACATACCGAAGGAGAGAATTACAGATGAAATGGCGTAAAACGATGGGATTGTTGCTCTTATGCGTGCTTATGGTGACTGTAGCCGCATGTGGTGGCAAAGAAGCTGCCCCAGATGGGCAGAACAGCAACACAAATACGGAAAGCAGCAACGAAAGCGACACTGCCGCCCTGAAAGATATTAAAGTGGTGCTCGACTGGACACCGAATACGAATCATACCGGCCTGTATGCGGCTGTAGATCAAGGTTTTTACAAGGCTGCAGGCTTAAACGTAGAGATTGTACAACCAGGAGCCGGTGGCGCAGATACGATGGTCGCATCAAATGAAGTGCCTTTTGGCGTAAGTTATCAGGAGAGTGTTACTCAAGCCCGCACACAGGGTGTTCCTCTCGTATCCATTGCAGCAGTTATTCAGCATAATACATCCGGGTTCGCTGCTCCGGCAGATCGTAATATCAAGTCCCCGAAAGATTTTGAAGGTAAAACCTATGGCGGTTGGGGTTCCCCTGTGGAAGAAGCCGTGATGCAATCCATTATGGAAGGCGAAGGCGCGGATGTATCCAAAGTGAAAAACATTAACATGGGTGACGCCGACTTTTTCACCGCAGTGAAACGGGACATTGATTTTGCGTGGATTTTCTACGCCTGGACGGGTATTGAAGCCGAACTGCGCGGGGAACCGATCGACATGTTATATGTGAAGGATTATTCAGATGCACTGGATTATTACACACCTGTACTCGTAACAAACGAGCAGACGATTCAGAACGACCCTGAGCTGGTGAAAGCATTCCTGAAAGCCACCTCTGAAGGATATCAATACGCAATTGATCATCCTGAAGATGCTGCCAATATTCTGATCCAGGCCGTACCGGATCTGGACAAGGAATTGGTACTGGCAAGCCAGAAGTGGCTTAGTCCAAAGTACAAGGATGACGCCCCGCGCTGGGGAGAACAAAAGCAGGAAGTGTGGCAGAATTACACCGACTGGATGTTTAGCAAAAAACTGCTCGATGAACAGATCGATGTGAGTAAAGCATATACGAACGAGTTTTTACCCCAATAAAATTTCTCATATAAAACGAACTTAATATTTACACGAGGACGGAGAGGACAGAAATAACATGAAAAAGCGAAGCGGTCGCCTTTATCACCGGATTTTCCCTTTAGAGAAAGGGAATCAAAAAAATCTGGGGATAACAGCGATTGGAGGGTTATTCTGTCATCGAAGTGGCAAGTGTAACAGTCATTAGTTCATTTTATATTTTTCGAAAGGAAAAGTGATCTCTCATGGCAAGTACACTACTCAGCATTCAGGTTATTCCCAAAACGCCAAATGGCGAGAACTCTTATCCTTATGTAGATCGCGCCATTGAAGTTATTCAGCAATCTGGTCTGAAGTATCAGGTAAACGCGCTCGACACCACGATGGAGGGGGAACTGGAGGAACTGCTGGAGGTTGTCCGTAAAATGCACGAGGTACTCGTGGAGGCTGGCAGCCCAAGTATCATCTCCCAGATCAAGATCGCCCATAGCCCTGCTGGCCTCAGCATGGACACCCTGACGGAGAAGTATCGCTAATGCATACCTATTTCAAAAGTGTATGGCCGCCCATAGTGGCGGTTATTCTCTTTATAGCGATATGGCAGGGAGCCGTTTCCCTGTTCCATATTGAGAAATGGATGCTACCTGCACCGTCCGATATCGCCCGTGAAGCGGCAACCCAGGCCGAACGGCTTGGCATGCACGCTTCCGCAACCATTCAGTTAACGCTGATTGGATTCGCGGCTGGAACAGCGGTTGGATTACTGATTGCGATGGTGCTGCATTTGGTCCCTTTTCTCAAATCGGCCTTGTATCCTTTACTTATTCTCAGTCAAAATATCCCAACCATCGCGCTCGCGCCGCTCCTGTTAATCTGGTTCGGATTCGGGCTGTTGCCCAAGCTGATTACGATCATCCTGGTCTGTTTCTTCCCCGTTGCAGTGGCGGCCATGGACGGCTTGACCCGTACTGACGCGGCGATGATGAACTATATGCGCATGGCTGGTGCGAAACGTCATCATATCTTCTGGAAGCTCGAGCTACCACATGCCCTGCCATCCGTATTCTCCGGTGTCAAAATCGCCGCTACCTATAGCGTGATGGGTGCCATCATTGCCGAATGGATTGGTGCAGACAAGGGCATTGGTTATTATATGATGTTGCAAAAGTCGGCTTATCGCACGGATCGCTTATTCGTGGCAATCATGATTATTGTCGCGCTTAGCTTACTGCTCTTCCTGCTCATTGCCCTTCTGGAGAAGTTGCTCGTGCGCTGGCGGCCACAGAAGAAGTAGTAAAGAAGTAATCTGTATATTGGGAAGTGATGAACATATGAATCGGCAACAGGACGAACAAGTCCAGCCTGGACGAGGAGCACGCGCATTGGAACCAAAGCACGGTGAAAAACTTCACTCGGCTAATTCTGGGCTACCGACAACTACTACTCCTGCTCCGGTCCCGCCTGCACTGGACGTTGTTAATGTTCATGCATCATTCCGTGAACGACGGAGCAGGTTACCGGTGCTGAATGGCCTCTCCCTGACCGTGGAGCAAGGCGAGTTTGTTGCTATCGTTGGACCTTCTGGCTGTGGCAAAAGCACCCTGTTCCATATCATCGGCGGTCTGCTGAAACCTCAGGAAGGGCAAGTACTCATGAACGGTTATGATGTGACCGGCCAACGTGGCAAGATCAGTTATATGCCACAACAGCCTGCTCTTTTCCCGTGGCGCACCATCGAAGATAATGTATTGCTTGCTGGAGAAGTAGCTGCAAGCGCTCCCCCTCGGGCCGAAGCACTTGCGGAGGCTCGAAAGTGGTTAAGCAGCGTAGGTCTTGCAGGGTTCGAGCAAGCCTATCCTCATATGCTGTCGGGCGGAATGCAGCAGCGTGCTGCATTTTTGCGCGCCCTGCTCAGTCCGCAGGAACTCATGCTGCTGGACGAACCTTTCAGCGCGCTGGATGCACTGACACGTAGCGACATGCAGCGCTGGTTGCTCGATATCTGGGAACAGAACCGCCGATCGGTGCTGTTCATCACCCATAATATCGAAGAAGCATTGTTGCTTGCGGATCGGGTCTATGTGTTATCCAACCGACCTGCAACAGTGTTGCACGAGGTACATGTTCCTTTTGATCGCCCAAGACGAGAAGAAATTACGGAGGAATCCGCTTTTCTGGAGCGTAAACGGCAGATTGCACAGTGGATGAGAGAAGAACAACAGAAAGCCCGCCTATCTTGATAGTGCGGGCTTTCTGTTGTTATTATTTTCCTTTATTGGGTGATCCACCACAAGAAATTCTGCGTAACATAGTTAAAATATATAGGAACACAAGGAGGAATTCCCTCGTGCATTCTCAAGCTTTTGCACCATTAATTGATGCTCATATTCACTTGGATCAGTATACTCCTGACGAAAAACGCGAGATGTTGTTATCTTTCCCGTCTCAGCAGGTCGAGGCAGTCATAGCCGTGTCCATGAATCTTGCTTCTGCCCAGGCCAATCTGGAGCTTGCAAATCAATATCCACG
Source organism: Paenibacillus amylolyticus (assembly GCF_050990605.1). Lineage (GTDB taxonomy): Bacteria > Bacillota > Bacilli > Paenibacillales > Paenibacillaceae > Paenibacillus > Paenibacillus amylolyticus_H. Next base: position 359,003 of record NZ_CP158832.1, on the reverse strand, counting down.
CACCATTTATCCGGCCTTCGGTTTCCATCCGGAACAGGAACTGCCTTCCAATGCAGAAATGGACCTGTTCTTCCAATGGATCGAAAAGCATATGGGACTGGCTACGGCCATCGGAGAAGTCGGTCTTCCCTATTACAATCGACAGGAAGCTGAACAGGCAGGGCAGCACTTCGATCAGAGCGGGTATATTGAGTTGCTTGAACGTTTCATCCAGCTCGCCAAAAAGCACAACAAACCGCTTGTCCTTCATGCGGTATACGAAGATGCGGATATCGTCTGTGATTTGCTGGAGCAAAATCAGTTCCGACGTGCTCATTTTCACTGGTTCAAAGGGGCCCGCGATACTGTACGGCGTATGGCTGACAATGGCTATTTCATCTCTTTCACACCAGATATTCATTACGAAGAAGAGATTCGTGAACTCGCCCGGCAGTATCCATCGGAGCAAGTCATGGCCGAGACCGACGGACCTTGGCCCTTCGAAGGGCCATTTCAGGGACAAATGACACACCCGGCCATGATCAGACAGGTTATTCAGGCATGGAGTGAGATTACCGGCATGGGAACCGAGCGGGCCGCGCGTCTCTTTTATCAGAACACAAAGCGCTTCTACGGCTTAACTTAACGCTTCAAGAATCCTTTGCCTTCCAGGAACGGTCTTACTTGCAACCTTGTCGGCTCAGTCAGGCGCTTCGCCATCAGTTCGGACCATGGGGTCGTTCGCTCACCGTTGGTCCGTTCTTTCATGTACGCTGTCGTTGTCTCATCATACTGCTCAACACCTTTGAGGCTCTGTTCGGCATTATAGCGATTATGATGCAGAACTGCATTCAGCGGCAGGCGTGGGCGAATTCCCGTTTCCTGATCTGCAACACCAATACACATGCCGTACACTGGATATACGCCCTCCGGCAATCCCAACAGCTCAGCGACTTCTTCAATCCGGGTACGAAGCCCGCCGATATATACGATTCCGAAACCAAGCGACTCAGCTGCAAGAGCAGCATTCTGGGAAGCCAGTGCAGCATCAATCGTAGCTACCATGAAATTCTCGGTTGAATCGGCATACGATTCCTTCTCAGGAAGATGACGTTTCGCGGCATCACTCAGACGATTCAGATCAGCACACCATACGAGAAACACGGGACATTCATTAACGTAGGCCTGATTGCCTGCCAATTCAGCCAGCTTGGCTTTCTGCTCTATGTCCGTCACGGCAATTACGGTATATGCTTGTACACTGCTAGAAGAGGAGGCCATCTGCCCAGCCGCTACGATGGCTGCAAGCTGCTCTTCACTTACCGGGTCTGGCTTGAATTTGCGTACAGAGCGGTGTTTCATCATCAATTCAATAGTTTCATTCATGGCGGTTCACTCCCAATCCTCGAAGTACGAACTCAATCGTCTGCTCAGCGAGTTCGTCTGTATTCATATGCTGATAATCAAAGCCAAATCGTGAATTCTTGGCCCGTTTGTGCGCCAAAGCCACACCCATAACCTGAAGCATCGCATAAGATACGGACTCGATCTGGAACAACCCCTGGTCTTTTCCTTCTTGCAGCAGTTCCCTCACTCGGGTCCAGACAGGGTCCAGGAAACGAAATACGGTAGCTGTGCGATGTGTACGCAGTGTGATCTCCAGCTGTACAATATCGCTCATCTCCCGGTCCGTCATCGTGAACTTCACAACTTCACCAATAATTCGGCGGATACCTTCCACAGGCGAGGACATCGACTCTTCCGCCAGCGAGTTCATCATATGCCCCGGGAAGAAATGCTCAAATAATGCTTCGAACACCTTTTCTTTGCCGCCAAAATGATAAGACACCAGCGATACATTGGCACCTGCCTCATCACATATTTGACGAACACTCGTCCCGTCATACCCCTGCTGTGCAAAAAGCTTCTTGGCTGCAAGCAATATCCTCGTTTTGATATCCAACTCCGGTTCCGTCATTCCGTTCCGCTCCCTCTTGTCCGTTCATCTCATTCGCTCCAGCTCAAGGGCTGTAGTCATGTACTCTATCTGTCTATTATATTACACCAAGCACCCCGATGAAACTCATCGGGGTGCTTGTCCTAACTTGTCCTATCCTATGAAGCACTTACCATGCTTCTGCTATATTAGTTCGCGCGAGCCGGGCTTGGTGCCGCAGCTGGCATGCGTTGTTTTTTCAACAACGTCACAACCAGTGACAGAGCAACAGCAACCAACAGTACAATCACAATAGAGCCCGCAGCAGACTGAACTCCTGGGCCTCCCAACTGCACGCTCAGAATACCCTGAACGGCGTATGTTGCAGGCAGGTACTGCCCAATGCCGCTATAGAAACTGTTCAGCAATTCACGCGGTACCATTGCGCCGGAAGATACCAGTTGCAAGGACAGTGAGATGATGTTGAACAGACTTCCTGCTGGTCCAAAGCAGATCAGGAAGAACTGGGAGAAGAACATGAACGTGCACAGGAAGAGCGCCTGGAACAACCAGAATGCGACGAATCCTTGTGCAATCTGTCCTCCCAGTGCCACAATCAGTGAAGATCCCAGCAAGGAAACAACCAATGCAGAACCCACGTTAATGACTACTCTCGCGCCAAACAAAGTCAAGCGGGAATAGGTAGATGACAGCATACCCATGGCTGTCTGGAGGTTCATCCCCATGATCATGGCGCCTACATAGGAAGCCAGTACCATCATCATTGGTACCATCTGATTATTCATCCCGTTAACCGGGTTGATCGATGTTGTCGTTCCTTCCACTCGGGTAGCCAGGTTCGTAGCGGCTTCAGCAGCCTGATCCGCAGGCGCGCCTGAAGCGGTTAACACCGTCTGTACCCCTTGTGCTGTAGCTTGTTTGTTAATTGTGTTGGTCACACTTTGTGATACACCTTGCATCATGCTTTTAATCGTAACCGGGTTCGCTTCATTAATGGTGTATTTAATCTCGGCGGTGGAGCCGGCCGTTTGAAGCAATTCGTTAAATCCAGCCGGGATATCCAACACCATGTGTACTTGGTGATGATTCAGCTGGTCCAATGCTTCAGCCGCACTCAGATTGGATACGGTATGAAAAGGCAGTGTGCCTGCGAGTGAATCCGCTATTCCTTTGGACATTTCGCCGTCCTCATTCACAATCGCAACCGTCAATTCTTTCGTACGGTCATTTACTCCAGAATATGCGGTCATCCAGATTACGCTAAAGATCACTTGGAACATAAGTGCTGTTACGATCCCTACAATCACTGGCGGTTTTTTAAACAATGTACGTAAAGCCTGTAACATAAAAGGTGTCCTCCATTACTCAAATAGTTCTAATTTGATTTAAACAGTTGTTTGAATCAAACGATCGTTTAAATTTTATGTGAATATGTCCATATTGTCAACTCATTTTCGAAAAATTCAGAAAATATAAGCTTTATTCATGAATGCAATTGATCGTTTTCATGAAAGGGCGACTAAACAGTCTTTTTCTCAACAAAAAACACGGCCCGCCGCAGCGAACCGCGCATTTATTCATCCTCACTTCATTTACAATGAGGCGTTGAATATATCTTCAAACAAAGTTTGGTCAGTCATTTCTCTTCAGCTTCATGCGTTGCAGACGCAGCGAATTTAGTACAACCGACACGGAGCTGAACGCCATCGCCGCCCCTGCCAGCCACGGGGCCAAGAAGCCAACTGCCGCAATGGGAATACCAATAACGTTGTATCCGAGTGCCCAGAATAAGTTTTGTTTGATATTCCCCATCGTGCGCCGGCTCATCTCAATCGCATCTGCAATGCTGTTCAGATCACCACGCATCAAGGTAATATCCGCCGCTTCCATCGCTACATCCGTTCCTGTTCCAATGGCCATCCCAATGTCAGCAGTAGCGAGTGCCGGAGCATCATTAATGCCGTCACCTACCATCGCAACTTTCAGGCCACTCTCCTGAAGTTTCTTCACTTCCGCAGCTTTACCTTCGGGCAGAACCTCAGCCAGCACTTTACCTATCCCTGCCTGTTCCGCTACAGCGCGAGCAGTTCGCTCATTGTCTCCCGTGATCATGATCACATCAATCCCCATCGCCTGAAGACGACCGATCGCTTCACGAGAGGTATCCTTGATGGTGTCAGCCACTGCCACAATCCCTGCCCACTGACCATCTACCGCTACCAGCATCGCTGTACACCCCTGCTCTTCCAGTCGGTTCATCTGCTGAACGGTTTCCTCAGAGACATTCACCTGTGCATCCGCAAGCAATCGCCGTGTACCTACCAGAATTTCCTGCCCTTGTACTGAAGCTCGCACGCCGTATCCCGGTATGTTCTCGAACTTCTCTGTTGAGATCAACTCCAGACCTTTGGCACGGATACCTGCAACAATCGCTTCTGCCAGCGGATGCTCAGAACTCTGTTCAGCCGCTCCCACACGTTCAAGCAGATCGGATTCCGTCCAATTCTGAGCCGTGACAACATCGGTGAGGACCGGTTTACCTTGGGTTACTGTCCCTGTTTTGTCGAGTACTACGGTCTGAATCTGTTGTGCCGACTCCAGATGTTCGCCGCCCTTGAACAGAATGCCATATTCAGCCGCACGTCCTGATCCAGCCATGACAGAGGTCGGCGTTGCCAGCCCCAGTGCACATGGACAGGCAATGACAAGCACGGCAATCGCTTTTTCAAGGGAACCGGCGAAGTCACCCGGACTTGCAAACAGATACCAGATCAGGAATGTCAGTGCGGCAATACCCACGACAATGGGAACAAATATGCCTGATATGACATCTGCGATCCGCTGAATCGGTGCTTTGGAGCCCTGAGCTTGCTCTACCACTTTGATGATCTGGGACAAAGCCGTGTCCGATCCCACTCGGGTCGCACGCAGTCGTAATACCCCGTTTTTGTTCAACGTAGCACCTGTAACGGCATCTCCCGGCTTTTTATCCACGGGAAGGCTCTCTCCACTTAGCATGGATTCGTCCACAGAGGATTGCCCCTCTTCAACGATACCATCCACCGGGATACTGTCCCCTGGCTTCACCAGAACCAAGTCACCCACCGCAACATATGCGGCAGGAACCATAACTTCCTGTCCATCACGAATGACACGGGCTTCACGTGGAGCCAGTTCAATCAGGCTTTTGATCGCCTGTGATGAGCGGCCTTTCGCCACAGCTTCGAACCATTTTCCCAGTAAAATTAACGTAATCAGAATTGCACTTGTCTCATAATAGAGTTCTACCGAAGGCATTACGGCTGTGCTCGTTCCCATTGCCCCATGATCCATGGTTGTAGAAGGTAAGTATCCACTGGATAACGTCAGATACAGACTGTAGAAAAACGCTGCGCTGGTACCCAGTGCGACGAGAACGTCCATATTGGCACTACGGTTGCGTAGTGCTTTGTATGCTCCCACATAGAACTGCCATCCAATCACGAACTGTACTGGCGTTGCCAGAATCAGCTGGAACCAAGGGTTCATGAACAGATCTGGGACATAGATTCCGGATGTGAACGAGAAATGCCCGACCATTGCCCACAACAAAGGAATCGATAACAAAGCAGATATCATCCATTTCCACTTTTTGCGTTGCAGCTCACGTTCACGAACCGATGTGGTCTCTTCTTGCGTCATTTGCAGTTCAGCACCGTAGCCCATCTGCTTGATCTTGGCGGTAATATCCGAAGGTTTCAATGTGCCTGCGGCATATTCGATATGCCCTGTCTCCAGCGCCAGATTCACATTCGCCTGAGATACTCCCGGTAGTCGGGAAAGGCCTTTTTCAATCCGGGCAGAACAGGCAGCACACGTCATACCCGTGATGTTCAGATCAATCGATTCGGACACCGTACCGTAGCCAAGCGCCTCTACTTTATCCCGCAACGCATTCACGTTAGTTGCCTTCGGATCATAAGAAACGGTTGCCTGTTCAATCGCAAGGTTCACATTGGCCTCATGCACCCCTTCCATGCGGGACAATCCCTTCTCCACTCGTGTCGAACACGCAGCACAGGTCATGCCCGTGATGTGCAGTGTTGTTTTTAGTCCTGGTGCTTCTGCCATAGGCGGCACTGGTGTAGGTTCTGATGATGCATCCATTGGTTTATTCATTGAGTTATCCATCATGTCAGCTCCTTTCATGTCGATTCAAATTATTGTATGTTGCAATCTATTATACCCCCATGGGGTATTTATCAGACAGAAAATGAGGCTTAAACCTGACTCGTGGAAAAAAGGTCTCTTACCTCTTTTTCGCCCATGAGCATGTTCGGTTTAAGCCTGTGATCCCGTTAGACTACATCGTATCCTTGGTCTTCAATGGCAGCCTTGATCTGATCCACGTTCACCGTCTGCTCGTCATATTCCACCGCTACTGTTCCCGCTGCCAGATCAACCTTACCACTCGCACCGGTATTCTTCACAGCTTCTTCAACTGATTTCACGCAGTGATTGCAGGACATTCCCGTAACGTTCAACGTAACATTAGACATTGTAAATTCCTCCTCGGGTATATTAAAATGATAACTTAAATAGGTGAATTGACTCAGCTTACTTCATTAACTTCCGCATCGTAACCAGCAGTTCATCCACAACCTCATGTTCACCAGCCTGAATGCGCTCAACGATACAGCTCTTCATATGACCTTCAAGCAGAAGCTTGCCTACCGAGTTAAGAGCAGACTGAGCCGCCGCAATCTGCGTCAGCACATCATCACAGTACGTATCCTTCTCGATCAGTCCCTTGATCCCGCGAATCTGACCTTCCACACGGTTCAAACGAGAAACCAGATTACTCTTCATCTCCTGCGAATGGTGACTCTTGCGCACATGCTTCCCCTCACTGCCCTCGGCATGACAGAATGCCGCCTCTTGAACTGTAGCCAAAGCTTCCGTTGAATCAGACTTGGAGGATTGCAAAGGTTCCTCGGGATGGCTCTGATGTTCCATCTGAACACCCCTTTTCTTTCGTTCTTTTCTAAGAATAACATACCCCATGGGGGTATTCAAGAGTGTTTTGATATTTTAATTTAAAATGGATGTATCCTTCCTAATTAAATAGAGCGATGCTCTTACAAGGTATACTCCATCCTGCTGCTGCGGACGACCAGACCCATCTGTTCATAGAAAGCCTGTGCCCCAGAGTTAAAAGTCGAAACGGACAATTCCACGCTGTCTGCCTGAAGCTCTCTCCCTAGCTCGATGAATGCTTGTAGTAACTCTTTACCCGTTCCCTGGCCCCGATGCTTGGTATCCACTACAAGTTCATGGATGTACAACATCTTGCGATCCACCATCAATGGATTATCCTGAATTACACTTAACTGCGCGCTCCCGTATCCCAGAATCAAGCCCGTTTCCGAAGACTCGGCAACATATAGGTAACGCTTGTCCGTTTCCAGCAGTTCGGTGAACTCCTTTTCCTCCATTCTGGTCTCTAACGCTCTGTATAAATCCGGACGTGCCTCGACATGCATCTGGTGCAGCTCATCCATCAACAATGACACGCCAGAGTAGTCCCTGAGTTCTGCCTTTCGAATGCTAACATTCCCCTTCGTGCTCATCCCCATCACTCTTTCGTCTGCCGAATTTTACATTATTATACAATGAAAAAGCAGATACCATAAGGGTACCTGCCTCGCTAAATTTATTTTCATTCCATCAAGCCCGTAGGATGCTCATGTTGTTTATTTTTTCGAAGAAGCATTGCCTTCATTAAAAGCAACAGGTGATGGCTTCGCTGCCCATTCGTCCGCCTGCGGCTCAATATCTACTCCGCTTAAAATCTTCTTTTTCTCCATCAAGGAATCCCCGTCTTCATCCAGCTTGTTGCGAATTTCTGCCTCGTCCTGAGGTTGATTGTTCTGAGTCATCGTAGAGTCCTCCTTTTTTTCGTATTCATGTTCATGCTGATGTTCCTTTATATAACTTACCCATTTTCTGCATTATCATTCACAGCGAAGGATAGGCGTAAGAGCTAACGAATCGTACACACCTTATACGGGCAATTAGAGAAGGAGTGAAAATCTAAAGAATCTCAGACACGTTACTTCACGGTAATTCATCAAATGGATTGAAAACAGGCATTAATTCCGGTATTAACGTGCCAACGATTCGTTAGATTTTCACACTTGCGATTTCCGCCCGAATAAGACGTGCTGAGTTCGTTAGAATGATATACAATACGGATGGCTAAGCCCATATTCACCTACGACCTTAACTAAAACGTTCCATACACTTCCACGGTCATAAAAAAGGCATCCCGCTGGTCAAATTCATGACCTTACAGGATGCCTTCTTTTTACCTATAGTCCAATTCAGGCGGACGTTTAACCGATTTATATCCGGTTTCGTACTATACCTGATCCTGGCGAGCAAGCGCGGCGAGTGCGCGTAGCGCTGCATTAATCTCGCGCTCCACCGCTTGTCCAACCGCATCCGTATGCGGATCATACTCCGCAGCCAGATCACTGTCCGCGAATCCATCGATTGCGACAATCGCTCCGGCGCGAGCGCCACGCAAGGTACTAACAATATAGAGCGCAGCAATTTCCATTTCGGCCGCCAGTGCTCCAGCCTGCTTGTACTTGCGGTGTGGGATCTCTTCCACGCCTGAAAAGAACGCATCCAGCGTTACGGTGATACCCACGCCCACTTTGCCTGCAAATGTTGCAGCGTCCACGCTACCTTGCTCACGAGCAGCCTCGATCAACGCTTGTGTCACCCCAATGTCCGCTACCGCTGGGAAACCATCCGGCACCAGTTGGCGAGTCAACCCGTCCGTACGAACAGCAGCTGTACTCACAATCACACTGCCTGCCGGATAATCGGCTGTATATGATCCCGCTGTACCTACACGAATCAGAGTTGTTACACCCGCGCGAATCAATTCCTCGAAGCAGACAGCTGCTCCAGGTGAACCTACACCATGGCTGACCACAGCGATCTGTACCCCTTCATACAAACCAACAAACGTGCGATACTCCCGACTGAACGCCAGTTCTCTCGCCTGCTCCAGCTTGCGGGAAATCTTCTCCGCACGTGCCGGATCACCACATACGATGGCATATGCCGGCATGTCTTCCGAATGAATCTGCAAAATAGGCATCAACATATCAATCAAACTCCTTCTTCGTCCACTCGTCTTCCGGAATCGGCAGATCTTCACCCGAGAAGCGTTGCTCCTTGAACGGATCGGCAAAATGGTGGAACCCATTCACTTCCCAGAATCCGTTCCGATCTTCTGTCATAAACTCCAGACCACGTATCCACTTGGCACTCTTCCAGAAGTAGAGTTGGGGCACGACCATACGCAGCGGAAAACCATGTTTGGGCGTTAGTGGCTCGCCGTTATATTTGAATGCAAGCAGTACGTCATCATGCATCAATTCTTCAAGCGGTACATTCGTTTCATAATCATGATCCGCATGGATCATCACGTATTTCGCTTCCGGCTTAACCCCCAGAAGTTTCACAAAATCGGAGAAGCGAATCCCTTCCCACGGCGTATCGAATTTCGACCAGCGTGTGACACAGTGAATATCACTCACTGTGTTCACCTGAGGCATTGCCTGCAACTCGGCTAGGGAGAAGACCTTCTCTTCTTCCACTTCGCCGAATACCTTCAAGTCCCAGGTGGACAGGTCATATTCTGGCACTTCCCCTTCATGCAGAATCGGAAATTTCTCCGTCAACATCTGTCCCGGCGGCAAGCGATCTCCATAATCATTGCCCGCTTTGGGTGCCGGGGCTTTTCCTTTTTTCAAACGTTCAGCCTTGTTATGCAAGTGGAATTCCTCCTTCTTTTACTGCCTCTACATCGGCATTCAGGAATTAACGCGAGCTTCCGCCCGCTTTCAGTGCATCCTGTGCATAGGTACGGTCTTTGAAAAAGAACATTGCGACAAGCGTCACAATATACGGCAACATCAATGTGAAATGGGTTGGCAAGGAGAAACCTTGCAGACGAATACTCAATGCTTCCATGAAGCCGAACAGCACACTGGAGCCCATGACGCCCAGCGGATTCGCTTGTCCCAGCATCGTTGCCACCAGCGCGATAAAGCCACGACCAGCGGTCATACCTTCAGTAAACATTGTCACCTGACCGAGCGACAACTGTGCGCCAGCCAGAGCACACAACACGCCGCACATCAGAACGGCGCCATACTGGATGCCGCGCACCTTGATCCCGATGCTCTGTGCTGCAATCGGGTTCTCCCCGACGGAGCGCAGGCGGAAGCCGGATACACTTTTGAACAGATAGAATTGCAGTCCAATTACAAGCACAATGCCGAGATAGACCAAGGGACTATGTCCCGATAATACATCGCCCACCCACGGAATGTCTTTGATCAGCGGAATATCCCACTTGGGAAGTCCCACCATATCTTTGTCGTAGTATGCACCTTTTACATCAAATATCGCACGCAGTGCAAAGGTCGTCACCCCCGCAGCCAGGAAGTTGAGCGAGATCCCGACCACGATGGCGTTGGCCTTGAGATTAATACTTATAAAGGCAAAGAGCGCCGAGAATAACATCACAATTATAATGGAAAAGAGTACAGCCAGCAGCACATTGCCAAACAGATAATTGCCGACAATAGCGGAGAATGCACCGATCAAAACCAACCCTTCAAGACCCACGTTGAACAGACCGACACGGGAACATAAAGCCCCACCGAGCGCTGCAAGCAGGATTGGAGTCATAATCCGCAAGGTTGAGCCAAACATGGCTGCATCAAACAGTTGTTGCATTGGACTTTTTCTCCTTTCTCCGCTTCAGGAATGAATAACCGATCTGAGCTGATACAAATAACGTCAATACGGCCTGGATGACACTGCCGACTTCAAGCGGCACATCCGTATTCCGTTCCATCCCCATGGCACCTGTCTGTAACGCAGCCAGCAAAATAGCTGCTACAGCTGTACCGAGTGGATGCGAGCGGGCAAGCAGCGTGGCCATAATGCCGCTCCAGGCGTAACTTGCAGAAGATAGCGAGCCATCAAGGAAACGGTACTGTGTACCGAGCACTTCCCCCGCACCTGCAAGTCCAGCAAGTCCGCCACTGATGACCATGGACAGCATCATCATGCGAATGCGGCGAACACCGCCGTAGGTTGCAAAGGACGGGTTGCTGCCGAGCATGCGAATCTCGTAACCGGTCACCGTTTTATGTGTGAACCAGTAGATCAGAATAGCCGCTACGATGGCAATAATGAAGCCGGCATGCAGTCCCATGCCTTGGAACAACTTCGGCAGCCAGATACTCTGATCAATCATGGGTGTCTGAGCCATCGCTGCAGATCCAGTCCGATCCTTGAATGGATAGGAGACCATGTATCCGCCAAAATAAATGGCAATATAGTTAAGCAGCAAGGTTGTGATCAACAGATTCATGCCGAAACGAGCATCCAGCCAACCTGCAAACAGGGACCAGATTCCCCCGGCAACAATACCTGCTACAATCGCAGCAATACACACGAACCAGCCCGGGCCTGGCAGATAGAGCGCCGTAAGCGCGGCACTGAGCCCGCCAAGAATCATCTGGCCTTCGGCTCCCATATTGAAAAATCCGGCACGGAATGCCAACGCTACACCCAGTCCTGCCAAGATGATTGGTGTGGAACGAGCCAACGTATTGGTGAAGAAGTAAAAGTTGCCAAAGGCCCCTTTCCACATCTCCGCATACGTGTCCACCACATTACCGCCAACGATCAGAATCGCCACAGCCCCTGCAATCAGACCGATGAATACGGCAAGCAGCGGCTGTACGAGTCCGCGAAGTGTTTCTTTTACCCGATTCATATCCGCTCTTTCCCTCCTGCCATTAACAAGCTGATCTGTTCCTCAGTCGCTTCTTCTGCTCTCAGTTCTCCGGCAATTTCGCCTTCATACATGACAATAATCCGATCAGATAATTGCAAAATCTCCGACAACTCCGATGAAATGAGCAGAATGCCAGCGCCCTCACTGCGTTTGCGCAGCAATTCGGCATGAATCGTCTCCATAGCACCGATATCCACACCACGTGTTGGTTCGGCTGCAATCAGAAACGGTGTATCCTGTGCAAATTCGCGGGCAGCAATCAGCTTCTGCAAGTTTCCTCCGGACAGGAACTGTGCCTTGGTTTCCGCAGAACCTGTCTTGATGCTGAACTGTTGGATCCAACTCTCTACCATCGTTCTTGCTGCTTTGGCTTTGATAATGCCGCGTGACTGCAAGCGATGATGGTGTCCCATTAGCCCGTTCTCGCGAACGCTCGCATCCTTGGCCGCTCCCCACATGTAACGATCTTCCGGAATATGAGCAAGTCCATGCTCCCTTATTCTCCGTACAGGCCAGTTCGTTGTATCCTGCCCGGAGAGCAAGACACGACCACTATCCGCCTTACGGAGTCCCGCAATCACTTGAATCAATTCAGACTGGCCGTTACCAGAGATACCTGCTATGCCAACGACCTCACCTTTTCGAACCTCCATATGGATCTCCTTGAGCGCCGAACGATCCTTCGCTCCGGACAGATTAACCCCTTCCACCTGAAGCACGGCTTCGGCTGGAACCGATGGCTGCTTGTCCATACGCACAAGTTCACGACCAACCATCAGACGGGACAATTCCTCCACATGTGTATCCTTCGCTTCCAACGTACCTGTCACCTGACCATCCCGAAGTACCGTGATCCGGTCGGCTACATCCATGACTTCTTGCAGCTTGTGTGTGATCAGTACAAAGGTTTTGCCCAGCTTGGCGAGAGATTTCATATTCGCCAGCAGTTCCTTCACTTCAAGCGGTGTCAGTACCGCTGAAGGTTCGTCCAATATAATGATGTCTGCGCCCTGATGCAGCACCTTGAGAATTTCAACACGCTGCTGCATGCCAAGCGGGCACTCGGACACTTTTTTCCACGGGTCAACCGGCATGCCATATTGTTTGCCAAGCTCATTCACCTGGGCCGCTGCTTTTTTACGGTCAAATACACCTGCCGCTGCCGGTTCGCGTCCAATCACGATGTTCTCCGCCACCGTAAAGGAAGGGAACAGCATGAAATGCTGGTGCACCATACCGATGCCACTTGCCATCGCCTGGGACGGCGTAGCAAAGCTCACTTCACGTCCACGGACTTTGATTGTGCCTGTCGTAGGCTGTTCCATACCGTACAGCATACGCATCAAGGTTGTTTTACCGGCCCCGTTCTCACCTACAAGGGCATGAATCTCTCCCTCACGCAAATTAAAACGGATGTCACGATTAGCGGTGAAGCCGCCGTATTTCTTCGTAATGTGCTCCATCTCCAACAGCATATCTCGCGTTCGCTCCTCTCGGTCATTTAATAGCAGCAAAACCGGCTGCCTGATCGGGCAGCCGGCTGATCATTTCCATCACTCATTCATTGAAAAGAACATTCAAAACTATTGTTGCAATGGATCTTTGACTACGATTTTGCCGGATACGATATCATCTTTGATTGCTTTCACTTTGTCGATCACTTCTTGTCCAACAAAAGCATTCAGCGGAGATTCGCTATCACGCGTAACGTAAGTCAGGCCTACACCATCTTCTTTCAAACCGTAGTTTACTGCACCTGCTTTGAAGTTGCCTTCTACAAAATCTTTTACGGTCTCATAAGCAACGGTATCCGTTGATTTCAATTGAGACAATACAATATGTTCCGGGTCTTCCACGGTACGGTCCGTATCCTGACCTGAAGTGTAGAAGCCTTTTTCTTTCGCTGCTTCGAACACACCAAGATCACCTACAGCGGATGCGCCAGCGATGAAATCAGCGCCTTTGCCGAATTGTACCAATGCCAATTCTTTGGCTTTGGCCGGGTCATTGAATCCACCTACATAGTTCACGAGGAATTCTGCATCCGGATTCACGGATTCCAATCCAGCTTTGAAACCTTCTGTATATTTCTTGATCAATGGTACGTCCATTGCTGCGATCATGCCGACTTTGTCTGTTTTGGTGGATAATCCAGCAGCTGCACCGAGCAGGTACGCCCCTTCATATTCACGGAAACCAACGCTACGTACGTTAGGCAGATCCACTGTTGTATCTACAATCGCAAAGGACTTGTCCGGGTTTTCTGCAGCGACTTTCTTCAATGCATCCTCTGCCTGGAAAGTTGCTGTAATAATCAGATCATAATTCTCGGCAACCGCAGCACGCAGATTTTGTTCAAATGCTGCCGGATCTGTCGATTCAATCGTCTTGGTGTCTACTTTAAATTCTTCTCCTGCTTTTTTGAAACCTTCATCCATCTGTACAAAGAAAGGGTTAACCCCTATTTTTTCGGGAAGTACGAGGGCCATCCGAAGAGATTTCTCCGAATCACTGCCTTGGGCGGATTGTTCGTCTTTGGAAGCCGAATTCCCACAAGCTGCCAACAAAATAGCCAACATGATGATCGATAAGACGAACGATAAACCTCTTTTCATTTTAAAAATACCCCTTTTCAACATTCTTTTTTCTTATCCTAGCGGATACTGTCGATCCTTGTCAATAAATCTTTGAGCGTATACACTCAATTAGAATATATTTGATGATTTACTTTCTACCAAGCTTTGGAAACCGCTTTATAGCAAGCTTTTTTTCCGTTGACATCAAGCGCGTCTCCGTGCTAAAGTCAATCCAATTATTATATTCTGATAGGAATTGTCAGAATTATAACCCAAAAGCTGATCATTTTCCAACCCATTTTAAGGAGGCTATTCATTTGAAAAAAATCACCCAGATCACGTTGGCGGCCCTACTCGCCGCTCCGGTAACACTCGGCAGCCTAAGCTTGCCAGCTTCTGCTTCTGCAGCATCTGCAACTCCGGCTAAACCAACCACTTCACAAAGTGTCAAAGGACCGGTAGCTCAGGCGCCAGTCGCTTACACGGAAAGCGCAGCGGATTTTGCTCAATTCTTGCAAGCGAAATACAACATTCAATTGCCACAACAGATGACCAAAGGTGATTTCATTCAAGCCATTGCAGCCATCACGGAAGCAACTCAAGCAAGTGACAGTGAAGCCACAACTCCAGTCTTTACTGATCTGTCTTCTGGTGATTCTTCCTACGATGCTGCCGTATCCTTATTCAATAATGGGGTTCTTACGGGTACAGAAGTACGTGCCAAGGATCAGCTGAGCACTTATGCTGCCGTCTTCATCGCGGTGAAAGCAGCCGGATTCAAGGAACTCGCTTATACATATCCCACAGAGAAAACGGCCAAAGCACTTGCCAAAGTTGGCATTAGCCCGAACCGTGTTCAGGGACAAGCCGCACAGGAACTGGCTGCAGCGATTGATACAGGCCTGATTCCTGAGAGCCTCTACCCCGCTCTCCTTAAGGGTGGCGTAGCAAGTAAAGATTTGGCTAATACTTTGCTTGGACGCGTCCTGGTCAGTCAAGGGAACTACAAACATGAGATTGGGCGTTCCGGCGATGCGGACATCTACTCCAAACTGTATGCTGCATATCGCACAGCGGATCTGATTGAATCACCCGAGCTGAGAAAGATTGTGGATCAGGCCCTGCGAGATGATCTCGTAACAGGTTACAATCTGAAGGATAGCCGCTTTGACTCCAACTTTATCGATGAACTGACACTTACCTACGGTCACGATAATATCCAACATGCTGTACAGCTGGTTGGTTTACTGCGTAGCGAAGGCATTGACGCCGATGTACAATTCCAGCCGAAGACATCTGCCTTCATTTATTTGAAGGAATGGGGCGAGCCGAAGGAAACGCCAGACTATAAAGTGACACAGATCGAGAACGGCAACTATATTGCTTCTGCGAAGGAATATGATATTCAGTTCGAGTTCAACAATGTGGCAGACAAAGTCCGCTTTAATGATATTGTTCTGAAATATGCCAAGAAGAACAGTGACAGTACATCACCATTGATTCTCAGTTCCTGGTGGCAACCGCTATATTACTCACCAACGGCATTGGCCAACTATCCGGTCATTTCCAATAATAAGATTGCGCTTGGCCATTACTATGCTCAGTCCTTCTCCCTGAAGGAAAATGCCAAAACCATTCGGGAAGGTTTCCTGAAACTCGCTCCTGATGCGGACATTACGACATATGACTTCTGGGTGGACCAGCCTTTCTTCAATTATCTGAACGGTGGTTCCGAATAAAATAATCTCTATTTCAAACCGAATTAAAGCTCACTTTTTGCCATTATAAGTAACCGTCTTTACTGAACTTCACAGGGATTTCGACCCCCTGGTTCGTAAAGACGGTTTTTTGTTCAGCATTTTTCAAATTTCTTCTAAAAAATCATGTTTCTCATGCAGGAATTACCAATATCAGGTCGAATCCTTTATGTACACAAACACGCAATCCTATTGCACATCTCCGCACGAACAGGAGTTACTTATGGTATATGACGGTATTTTACTCGGCTTGATCGTTGGATTTTTTCGGGGCGGGTTGCGGCATGGGCTCAACCAGTTTGCAGCACTCAAGTTGCGAAGTGGCTGGATTTTCCCTGTATTGCTGCTAATCCAGTTCTTTATTTTCTATCTGCAGGAACGATTCGAATGGGTGGCATCCATTAATGGTTATCTCTTTGCTGCCGTCTACATTACAGGACTCGCATTTTTGTGGCTCAACAGGAACCATACCGGTTTCATGCTCATCTGGATTGGGGTGTTTCTCAATTTTGCCGTGATGGCTGTAAATGGTGGGCGCATGCCCGTTTCTGTAGAAGCTTCTGCTGTGTTGGGACCCTACTATGTAGACATGCTCCGGGAAGGCGGCGCCGTATCAAAGCATTTTATGATGGATGCTTCTACACATTTGACTTTTCTCGGTGATATCATCCCACTCTCCAGCCCTTATCCACGGACTCAAGTCATCAGCATCGGTGATGTGGTCATGAACGTCGGCATATTCCTTTTTATCCAGTACATGATGGTGAATCGGGACAAAAAGGCTGTGCAACCTGCTAAAACTCATCAGGCTTGATGAGTTTTAGCAGGTAGACTCCAAGGAAGGGAGGTCTTCTCCATGAAAAAATTTGAAGGTGTGAAATATTCCCGCATTGTCATCAACGCAATCATCGTGGCTTCTGTCGTTGTAGCATTAACTTCGGGATACAAGCTGGGCGGCTAGTATCCATACCGCCAAACAAGACAAACAGGCTCCTAGCGGCCTGTTTTTTCTTTCTGGATTTTTGGCAGGCAACTTGGTATGTTATACATCTATATAGTATATCCCTATACGAGAACACCAATTATATATTGAACTGAACATTTACACGAGAACGGAGAGGACAGAAATAACCTGAAGAAGCGAAGTGTTCGCCTTTATCCCGGGATTTTCCCTTTTGGAAAAGTAATCAAAAAATCTGGGGATAACAGCGATCGGAAGGTTGTTCTGTCATCGAAGTGTAAGTGTTAATACCCATCAGCTCAATTTATATACACATCAAGAGTAGACTAAACCAAGCAGGAGATTTTTTATGAACTTTATTCGTAACCTTATCCATAAGGCAGATCGAAGCAGTCTGTATGTTATTTTGCTTAGTTGTACCGGGATCGGTGTCTTTCTGTACATGAACAAGTGGTCTTACCTTCATCTAACCACGGCGGATTGGGTCATGGTCTATACCATGCTGGGTGCGGCGTTAATTCTGGATTATTTCACGTTTCAGATTCCACCCAAAGGCAATCAGCAATCCATGGATTCATCGGTATACCTTGCCTGCATCTTCATGTTTGGCGGAGCATTCAGTTTATCCGTACTGCTTCCTGTCTCCATCATCCTGTTAATCAAAGAGCGCAAGCTCACCTGGTGGAAACACATTGTCAATTTCAGCATCTACAGCCTCATGATTACGGGAGCAGCTGCCGTGTTTGAGTGGACTGGCGGGCAATCGGGAACTTTGGATGGCTATAATCTGCTTCCTTATTTTGCAGCGCTCGCAGCCTACTTCATCATCAACACGATCACACTTGGCTTATTCTTTCATTTCTCAACGAAGGATGCATTACAGCAGATGAAGCGGGCATTTGTTACCGAATCCCTGCTGGTATATTTATGTACGCTGATTTTGGCGCTTGTCCTGACGATTCTGGTTGTGCACAATGGCGTGCTCGGTCTGTTGTTGTATCTGAGTCTAAGTATTCTGCTCTCCCATGCATTCAAGCAGTTGTTTGTCATGTATCAGAGGATTGAGGAGAAGGCTAACACGGATCAACGCACAGGCCTGTTCAACCACAGTTATTTTGAAAGCATGCTGGAAAGTGAACTGTCTACCGCTCGTACGCAGGGAACACCACTCTGTCTGGGACTTATTGATATCGATGATTTCAAAAAGTATAACGATCGGTTTGGCCACCTCCAAGGTGACAGTCTGCTGGCTCTGCTGGGAGATTTTCTGATGCGAAAGACGGAAGGTACACCTGTTACTGCCTTTCGTTATGGAGGGGAAGAGTTCACTCTGCTCATGCCCGGCATGGAGTTGGACGAATCCTACAGGTTCATGAACAAGCTGCGCAAACAACTAAATGACACGCCGTTTGAAGGCGTTGAAGTGTTTCCGCACGGTTGTCTCTCCTTCTCGGGTGGCGTCGCCCCATATCAGGTGGATATGTATAACAAATCCCAACTCGTGGATCAGGCGGATAAAGCACTGTATTATGCGAAGAAACAGGGCAAGAACAACGTGCATCGTCACGGCAGCAATGATGGCATGGAACATGAGATTGACCTGGTACAGGACGTTCGTGACATCGAGCAGCAGCTTAATCTGTTCAGATACAAGGATATGGATACGTTTAAACATTCCAAACGGGTCTACAAATATGCACTCGATATCAGTGAATTGCTCGAACTGGACAATGCAGAAAAACGTCGTTTTGTGCTGGGAGCACTGATTCATGACATCGGTAAACTGGAGATTCCCTGGTCCATTCTGAACAAGAAGGACAAGCTCACCGCAGAAGAATGGGAAACGATCAAAGGACATGTCACCTGGGGTAAAAAAATGGTGATTACGAACGATCGCTTCGCTGATCTGATTCCGTACATTGAACTTCACCACGAGCGCTATGATGGCAAAGGCTATCCTTACGGCCTGAAGGGTAAAGAGATTCCCCGGCTCTGCCGGATGCTGACCGTCATTGACTCCTTTGATGCCATGACGACAGAGCGGCCGTATCAGGAGACCAAGAACGTGGAAGAAGCCATTCGGGAGCTGCGCGCATGTTCGGGTTCACAGTTCGATCCGGAGCTTGCCGAGTTATTCATTCGATATATTGAGAAACGAACCGCTCAGCAACAGTTACCGTAAGATGAACGAAGCTTCTGCTATATGTTCTTAAAAAGTCAAAGCGCTATCCCCGGTCTGATCGGAGATAGCGCCATTTTCATTTTCATCATGGAATGAATCGTACACCAGACAACTTCATTCTCGTGCAGATTCTACATTAAGATTTGGTATTCAGTTCATGTGAGGTCTGATGCAGCTCTTTAATCATCTGCTGCAAAAACATGTTGTCTTGGCGACTGATACCGTGCTGATTGTCTTGAACAAGCATCTGGTGAATGTTCTTTTTGAGCAATTCACTGCGACGTTCCAATACTTCTTGACTCATGTTGTTGCTTCACTCCTTAACATGTTTTGTAATGAATTCACGTTCTATATAAGTATAGAGGACCTTCTCCGATAGGGAAAACGGACTCAGCCTTCCTCAGCTGGTCACACCAACCCTCACCTAGCGTGACAACATTTCACCCCTTGTCGTTCTTAGATATCCTTCTAAATACTCCCTGATCCTCCCCAGCTTTCTCCAAAGACACAGACTAGGGTCTTGGACAAGCTTGCGTTATAATGGTCCCATCCCTGTATAAATAAAGTACCTCATTAAGCTAATCCTAGATCAAAGGAGTTCTGCTTTCATGTCATATAAACAAATAAAATGGATGATTCTGTTGATCCCCACATTTACGGTTGGCATCTGGGAATATATTCGCCATCAGTTTCTGATGCCGTACCTTTCGATGGACGCCGGTAACTGGTTAACGCCAGTCATCGTTTACCTCGTCAGCGTGACACTGCTCAGCCGATTATTCCACATGCTCGAAGGTGCCAGGGCTGCTCTGGAGCAGGAACGTGCAGCAAAAGCAGCCCTGGAAGCTCGTGACCAATTGGCACGGGAACTTCACGACGGCATAGCTCAATCTCTTTTCCTATTGTCAGTGAAGACGGATAAAGCAGGCCGTAGTCTGAGAGGGAGCGGGCATGAGCATGAGATCCAGGAGATTCAAAAAACCGTGCATGAAGTCAATACATATGTAAGGCAAGCCATTGCCCAGCTGCGTTTTGTTCCTTCCTCTACCGCAACACCTGAGATTATCTCACTGCATGCGCAGGTCGAAGTGCTCGTGAAGGAAACAGTACCTGGTGCACAGATTCATTGGGAACTCAGTGGTGTAACCTTGTCTGCCAAGGAACAAGTGGAACTGCTGGCCTGTATCCGGGAGGGTTTACTGAACGTACGCAAACATGCGCAGGCTACCCGCGTTCAGGTTCACGCGGAGGGTAACCCGATTGCCTGGTTTATTTATATTCAGGATAATGGGAATGGACTAAGTGAAGATCCTCTCCATCTAAAGGATCGGTACGGACTGCGAATTACGAAGGAACGCGCTGCAGAGATGGGTTGGTCGTTTACCCTCGATTCCAGACCGGGGCATACCCGAATGACAATTGGAAAGGAGCATGCTTAACATGGAACATGTACGTGTATTGGTTGTTGATGATCATGCGCATGCGCGTGAAGCAATCTGTAGCATTTTATCCGAGGATAGTCTGTTTGAAGTGATTGGTACAGCCTCAAATGGACAGGAAGCGTTGGAGCTAACCGGACAATGGATGCCTGACCTGATCCTGATGGACGTGCAGATGCCAGACATGGATGGGCTGGAAGCCACTCGACAGATCAAACTCCGTTTCCCCTATGTTATTGTTGTTATGGTCACGGTGTCTGATGATGTAACCTTTCTGTTCGAAGCACTCAAACAAGGTGCTCAAGGATACTTGCTCAAAAATCTAACGCCTTCTACCTGGCTTGAATACCTGCGTGCCATCGTCAGCGACGATGCACCACTCAGCAAGGAACTGGCCTACCGGATTTTGCAGGAGTTTCCCGCACCACGCAGTGAAGATGTGCAAGATAACCCGCTAACGGCGCGGGAACTTGAGATATTGCAATGGGTATCCGCAGGATATACCAATCGGGAGATCGCCGATCAACTCGGCATTTCAGACCAGACGGTGAAGAATCATTTGAAAAACATTTTGCAAAAGCTGCAGCTTGAAAATCGGGTACAACTCACCCGCTACGCCCTAGAGAGCGGGCTTGCAGGACGTAAACTTCGCAAATAGCGTAGCTTCGTAGCAATATGTGAATGGTAGCACGAACGTATCGCACACCAATATGAGATTTGTAACATAAGACGAGATGGGTGCTCTGCACCACACACATTCATGCTTTTGTCACAATTATGAAGACCAAATCGTTTTTTTATAGCCCAATGTAGTCATACGCAGTCATTTTGGACAAAGTTATAATGGGATAGATTTGTGTATAAAGGGCCAAAAATGACTACAAATCTATAACCTGAGGGTGATGATTTTTTTGATTTTGACAAGCTTTACCCTGAAATGGGGCAAACGGCACTGGGCATTGGTCACCAGCCTGTTGCTCGTGTGCTGCCTTGTTATGCCACAGTGGGCATCTGCCCACGCTTATATTGTTAAGGCTTCGCCAGGAGAGAACGAGAGACTCGTAACCGCTCCAGAGCGGCTGACGCTGGAGTTCAACGAGTCCTTGCAGACGGCCTTTTATGATATCAAAGTTACCGGTCCTGACGGAAATCAGGCAGACGATGGAAATGTACAGATTGATGCGGATCGCCCTCATATTCTGGAGACTGGCCTGCAGGCCGGACTCGGGAACGGCACTTATGCCGTCAACTGGAAAGCGGTATCTGCCGATGGGCACCCGATTCAAGGCGCCTATGTTTTCCATATCGGAGAACCGTCTGGTTCTCCTGCCGGACTCAGTGATCTCACATCCGGTTCCGGTTCTACAGGTGGGCCGCTGAAATGGATCGTATCCCTGACAGACTGGATTCAGTATCTCGGATTGTCTGTCATCCTGGGGACACTCGCATTCTTGCTGCTGCGAATCGCACCAACATCCATGACAAGAGAACCTATGGACGTTCCGGGTAGCTACAGATTGTTATGGATTAGCTATGCTGCCGCTTCCTTCGCCGCTCTGGTCAGCCTGCCATTGAACACGTTATATGAATCTGGCGTGGCTCTGAACGAACTTAGCTGGGGACTGATCGGAAGTGCGCTCAAGCTGACATCCTTTGGTCAGATCTGGATGTTACAGATACTTATTGTCATGCTGCTGGCCGTCACGATTCTCTCCGGATATGATCGCGATCGATCCCTCCGTGCTCGCATCTGGTCTTCTTACGGGTCACTCGTGCTTGTGCTTGGATGGCTGTTCACTCATGCCATGACGGGACATCCGGCTGCGGCGGATCAACGTGCTCTCGCGATTGCCATGGACTTCGTGCACCTGATCGGTGCCGCTTTCTGGATTGGTGCATTAACTGCGATGGCGATATGTCTGCCTCCACTGGCGGATAAGCTGCCTTCGAAGGTGCGAGGAGAAGTCTACTGGGTTGCTATTCGCAGGTTTACCGCTTGGGGAATTGGCGCCGTAGCCGCTCTGGTTGCTACAGGGATATACAGCAGTCTGATTATTCTACCAGAACCTGTGCTGACCTCCTTGTTCACTACAGCCTATGGTCTTGTCCTGATCGGCAAGATCGTCCTGCTGATTGTGATGGTTCTCTTCGCATGGCGTCATGCCAGATTGGCAAGAGCAGCAACAGGAAGCAGATTATCCGGCAGCCTGAAAGCCGAGCTCGCTACTGGTGCTGTGATTCTCGCTCTGGCTGCCGTGCTGACACATCTGTCTCCGGGACAACCAGCAGCGGTCGGACCGTTTCAGGAAACAAAGACTACAGAAGATGGCTCGTCGATCACACTTCAGGTGAGTCCCAATGTGACGGGAGAGAACCAATTCGAAGTGGACGTCAAACGTGCAGACGGCAGTACCGTTAATGATCTGGAACAGATCACCCTGTCACTCACACATCTGGACATGGATATGGGGATCTATGAGATTACCATTCCGAAAAATGACACCGGTGTGTACAAGGCCGAAGATTACATCTCCATGCCTGGACGTTGGAATATCAAGGTACATCTTCTGACCAAATCGCTGGATGCACTGGATGCCGAATTTGAGATCGACACCGCCAAGCCATAGTTACACAAGTTTATATTGCATCATATATGATAAGAACTGAGAGGGGTTATTTATTTTGAAGAAAACATCATGGATTTCCAAACTAACATCCACTATCGCAACAGGTACTGCAGCATTCATGTTATTCGCCGGATTCGCGAGCGCTCACGTTACCGTTAGCCCATCCGTTGCACAGACAAGCGCATGGCAGACGTACACGATTAAGATTCCATCCGAGAAAGAACTGCCTACAACCAAAATCACCATGAAAGTTCCGGAGGGTGTTGCATTCAAGCAATATCAACCACTGGCAGGCTGGAAAATCACCACAGAGAAGAACGATTCCAATGAAGTTACATCGATCACATGGGAAGTTGACGGCGATAACGAAGGTATTCTCGCAGGACAATTCCAGCAGTTCAACTTTGTAGTACAGAATCCTAAGGCTGAAGCCGAAGTGGCTTGGGATGCGTTCCAATACTACAGTGATGGTAGTATCGTAGAATGGACAGGCCAACCAAGTGACGCCAACCCGCACAGTATTACGACGATTAGTGAAGATCCGGCTGCTGCTGGTAATGCTGCGGCAGGTGGAGGTCATGCCAATGAAGGGCATGATAGTGCAGGTAATGAAGGCGCAACTGGAGATAATGCAGCTAACGACGATAGCAAAGCAAACGATGACACCACGCTGGGCGATGCACTCAATGACACCGTTACAGGTGAGCCAAACAACACGGATACAGACCCGGGTACATTGAAGCTTCAACAAGCAACGTTGATCGTATCCATCCTGGCCCTGATTCTGTCCTTCTTGGGAATCGCTCTGGCGACGCGTCGCAAAAAACGTTAAGAACGATTTGCAGCATACACTAACTTGAAATCGCAAAGAAGCCTATGGTATACGGGATCAACCCCGATGTACCATAGGCTTCTTTTGGTCTATTCATGCTGAATGCCATCCGCAATATGGCATCAGCCAAACCATTCTTTAGCTAGCGTTCCTGATCCGTCTGGATCATAATTTCGATATATTGCAGCAAGCTTTTCTTCTGCTGTTCGATGGATTGAATCCGTCTGGACAGGCCCGCAAAAAACTCTTCGATCTGCTGCCTTGTATAATCAGCAGACTGCCCTTTCCAATCGTTCAGGCGACTGTATAGCGCCCTCGCTTCCTGTTCATCGGCTTGCAGACGGGCAAGCAGCTGTGTCAGTTCTTTTTCCGCAATTCGAAGATCATTCAATTCCACCAGCAATTGTCCACCCACTTGCGTTCCCCTCCCCCATGTACGTGATAGCGACATTAACCAACCTGATTCCTAATTAAAATGAACCGGACTCTCGTCCGCCTGCCGGAAGGCATCTGCTTTCTCATCGATAAAGTTCAGGAACTGGCTGGTATGTTTCATATGCCATGTGCTAAGTTCTTGAATCGATGCGTCCAGTTGGGTGACAATGGGCTCCAGCCTGCGACTACGGCTTGTATGCAGGTATTGAGCCATGCGGCTTCGTACCTGATTCAGCTCAGCGTTGCATTGCTGTGCATTTTGCTTCCACCGGGAGGCTACACTTTTCAGTTCTTCTGGCGTTACCTGAATCAAGCCGGAAGCTCCTGCCCCAAGAGCCATACCGCCGCCAGACTTGGAACCTAACGGACCAAAGTTCTTGCCGAATGGTCCCATGTGATCCATAAGGCGCGGTGAATAGCGGATTCTCTCTCCCGTAATCGGATCGTACAGGTCATTGGATATGTAACCATTTTTGAAATCATATTGATCCAGACTGTGATAGTTTTCCCCACCAAATGAGTTCTTGGCCTTATCGATAATGCCCACTCCATCATTTGCATCCTCATAATTGGAATTAATGTAGAAGGTCGATCCTACATGCCGGTCATATCCTCCCAATGTTCCGCTGGCTACCAGATCACTGGGATTGGCATAGTTCACAACCTGCCCGTCAAACTCACCCGATTCAGCCCGGCGCCGCATTTCTGGCGTCAAATTACCCATTACCGATGGTGCACTGAACGTCACGGCTGGAATTCCTGTATAAGCAGATGCATATTGTGCATTTCCCCCGCCCAAGGAATGTCCGGTCATCGAGAAATTCAGATCCTTATGCTTGTTCTGCATGTGATTTGCGTAGTCTTCGGATTGATACATCTGATTGGCCCAGCCTGTAGGGGAAACGGTTTTTTCAATATCCTTTACACGATCACCCGTCCAGTTCTCCACGTCTCTTACCCTGTCACCAGCCCAATCCTCCACTTTGGATATGCCCGTGAAGTCTTTAACACCTTCGACCCCTTTGTCGAGCCAATCCGGCGTAAGATTATTGACAAAATTCCCGGCCTCCTGTTGGCCCTTACGAATCAATTCTCCGCCCCCAATGCGGCCATCCATGACAAAGTCAGGTACAGAGCGATCCAGAGACGCACTTCCTTCTGTACCACGATAAGCAATGACAGCTTCCTTGGTCTCGGGATTATAAAATGTTACAGCATCAAAACCGGAAAATTTGTTACTTTCCGTCCCCTCAAGGACCTCCCATCCGGGAAGTTCCGTTAATTTGTCTCCAGCCTTTTGATCCTGGTAGGCCAGATCAGACATCGTTTTATACGTTTCATCATCAATGTTGGACCCGTTACTCAATAACTACACCTCCTTTTATTTTTTGTATGGATCATGTCCCTTGGCCATCATCGCTTCTTCAATCTCAGGGCTAATGACCAGGTTCTTGGTTACCTTCTTTTTGTAGTCATACGAAATGCCAAAGCTCTGATCTTCATGATCTTTCACATGGCCTTTCAGCCCAATCTGGGACACTGCCATTTCCGGCAACAACTCTTTGCTTGTAATCACAACATCCAGTTCAAACTTCTGTTTGAAGTGCTGAATTACGGTTGTTTCAGCTTCTTGATATAGCGCTTCCTTCTCACTTGCATTCATGTTCTGACAACCTCCCAGAAATATAGTCAACACCATCATTAGTGTGAATAAACCCTTCAACCATCCTGCACGTTTAATACAGATCCCTCCTCTTGGTAGAATCGGGGCGTTCACTAGATGTGAAGTCCACCCTATTCATCTGTTACCTGCATCATAGTACAAAATCAACATGAGCCATATCGGCTAACAGGATCGTTTTCATGTAACTTTCTTCCTATATGATTCAAATAGGCCACTTTGGTGTACATTACCCACTTTCCTAATTCTTGCATCAGTTTTAGCTTCTCGGCTTTCCATATATAACAAAAAAGCATTCTCTTCAACACATATTGTGTAGAAAAGAATGCCCTTTGTCTTCCGTCAACATCATTCTCACTAGACTCATCCATACTGTCTGGCCCCGGTTTCGTCCAGTTGTTCACACACGAGATCATTGTAGGGTTTACACCGCCCAATCAATTCATCATGTGTTCCAGCATCAACGAGTTCACCTTGATCCAGTACATATATGGTGTCCGCGCTACGGATCGTACTTAGCCTGTGGGCAATGATAATCTGGGTACATTTCAACATGTTCAGATTATGGGCAATGGTCGCCTCTGTAACGGTATCCAAAGCACTGGTTGCCTCATCCAACAGAAGAACTTTGGGTCTACTCACCAATGCTCGTGCCAGAGCTACCCGTTGCTTCTGCCCTCCAGACAGATTCGATCCCGCCTCAGAGATCAGTGTATTATATTTCATTGGCATCTTCTCAATATCGGCATGAATATCAGCCAGCTTCGCTGCGATCACCACATCCTCCAGCGTTGAATCCGCTGCGTGCAGCCTAATGTTTTCATGAACAGTATTGTTAAAAACAAAGTTATCCTGAAGCACAATACTGATCTGGCTGCGAATATCCTGCTGTTCCAGTTCTTCTACATTCATCCCGTCAAAATAGATATTGCCCTGGGTAGGAGTGTACAGCCCTACCAGCAATTTTGCCAAGGTGCTCTTTCCTGATCCTGATTTGCCAACCAGAGCGACCCTTTGCCCTGCTTTGATTGCAATATTGATATTTTTAAGCACATCTTCACCATAGTCCGTATACCTGAAGCTGATCTGATCAATCGTAATATCCCCATTCAGCTTCACACCATGAAGGGGTGGCGTTGATTTTTTCTTGAATTTATTACTCTCCTCGGCTTGAATGACATCATAGATTCGATCCAGTAACGCATCCGCCATCACGAACTCATTGAGCATCAACGCAAGCGAGTTCAACGGCCCCAGAAACAACGCGGCAAGAGACTGGAATGAAACGAGCATGCCGAGGGTCATATTCCCCTGCATAATCTGATATAATCCCACCAGTAGAATGAGCATCGGAGTCATAAAGTTCAGCGTGTTGGTCACGGTATTCACTCTCGTCTGAAAAATCGCTTTTTCCTTGACTGTTGCGAGTTGACGCTTGAATAGCGCTCTCCATTTCTCCGCGGTACGCTCTTCAATTCCTAGTGATTTGATGGTCGAGATGCCTTCCAATACTTCCGTCATGAATGATCCAGCCAGACTTTGGGCGACAATCTGAGTTTGTGTCAGCTTCTTGAATCTGCTGCGTGTGTATACAAAAACAAGAATTTGTATCAGCCCTACACCAAGCAGTGTGAAAGCGATCAAACGGGACTGGATTATAATATATGTGAATGTAACAACAATTAAAAATAGATTGATCAGCGTAGAGATCATCTTCTGGGACAAAATTTCCCGAATCGTTGTGTTGCTATTAATTCGCAGCATCAGATCCCCACGTGAACGAATTTCGAAATATTGATAAGGCAGTCTGAGCATATGTGAGACAAAGTTTGTCGTCAGTTGGGAATCCAGCAATTCCTGAAGCCGTACAATGCACATATCCTTCATATAACTGAAGCCGATCTGAAACAGGGTTAACAGCACAATGCTAGTGATTAGGACAGGAAATAACGAGTAACCCTCCCCGCTAGTGGCCGCATCAATTGAAACTTGCATCAGGAACGGAAAAGCCACCGAAACCAATTGCAACCCCAGAGCAAGTAGAATGGTCCAACCAAAATATTTTTTGTTACTGCGAATCAAATCCTTGAAGTACGCCACTTTACTAATCTTTTTCTCGGACAAAGGTACAAAGCCCTCATCCGGATATACGAGCAAAAAAATACCTGAATATTTCTCCGCAAACTCCTGCGTACTGATAACCATCCTGCCCAAAGCCGGATCGACAATAATGTACTGACCACCCGTCTTGATCCGCTCAAGCACGACAAAATGGCTGTCTTCCCAGAAACAAATGACTGGCAAAAAGTCATTGTTAAGTGTTTCAACAGGCGCTTTTTTGGCTACCCCTTTCAAATGATAGGTCTGGGCAACCTCTTTCATTTTGAGCATGGAACTGCCATCCCGACCGTTCCCCAGCATCGCAAAACGTTCCTTCAGATCCGTGAAATCCGCTTCGTAGCCGTGATATGCGAGTAACATATGTAAGCAACTCGGACCACAATCATATTGATTCATTTGCAGTTTGACAGGGACTTTGCGTTGTCTCTTTCCGCGCAGACGGAATACAGGCCGTTCAGGCATAATGCTGCCCCATGTGGGGAGACTGTTCCATAGTATCCATCTGCTGCTGAGCGGACGCCATTTCCATAGCGTATGTCTGCGCCATATCCCTTACTTCCTTGCCTTTTGGTCCCTCCATCATAAGTACTGAAGGCAGGTCACGATTGTAAAGTCGGAGCAATTGATATCCAATGCCGGCAAGCCCTAGCATCAGTCCTGGGATTTGCTGACGACCTGGAATGCCACATCTCCAATGATGGTTATCATTTCTCACCTGTGTCACAATGTAATTTGCCATCTGAACTGAGTACTCCTTCAACTCTTCATCCTGCAAATATTCGGCTGCGAGCAGGAACAACTCCAGATTGCCCATATCCCCATGGCAGAGCGAATAGCTAACTTCTGTAAACCCTTCTTCCATCGTCTTGGCTAACGCTCTGCGGATATCCTTCTCAACCGTATCCATAGCTCCTAATGGCCTCAATTGCTGCGCTAATCCTATACGGGCGATCCCTAGACCAGGTGCGCCATTACACCAGTACATAACATAATGTTCTTCCGGCATGCTGCCATCGGTGAACCGCAGATCTTTCCAATTGTTCACTTCAGGACTGTAGAGGGCTTCCTCATACTTCAGTCCTTCCATACAGGTTTCAAGATAGGCTTTGTTGCCTGTAGCACTGTATAGACGGGCCAAACTCAGACAGATGCCTGCGTTCCCATGTGCAATGCCGCTAAGTGGCGTTTTATTAATCGCTGACGTCACCCAAGCCATACCTTGATCCATCGGCTGCGCAAGCTTCAGCAAACGATCTCCGCATCGCACAGCCACGCCCAGCGCTTTCTGCGATTGAAAGTTCATATACATGTCCACACAAGCCATCAATGTACCTGCACAACCTGAGATCACATCCAATTGCTGATCATTATCAATCATATCATCCAGGATATCGAGCAATTCCAGCGTATCCGGGTTAATCCCCGGTTCGGAACATACGTTGGCTTTATGAACCAGTAAATAGAGAAGTGATCCATAGCCAGTGAACAATGAGATGTTTCTATCGATTTTTTTACGAATCATTTCCCAGGCTGTTTGAATACACAGATGAACCATCTGCATATATTTGTGGTCACCTGTCTCCTGACTCAGATACAGATAGAAATAGGCAATGCCCGTTACCCCGTTATATAACCCCAACTCCGAAGATTTGTAGATTAACTTCTCGTCTGCGTCCATACCCATACTGATCCATGACACCGAAAGACCTTCATCTCCCATAATGGCAATATCCTTTATGTAATCCCCGATCCTTACGGCTTCATACAAATATTCTTCTTTCGTCATGGGTATTGGAAGTTCACTCAACTGTGCCGGTTGCACACTTGCGGTACTCTTCTCCATAGCGAATGAACGTTCCAGCACATACTTGGTCTGGAGTGTCCTTTCGGTAAATTCCCACTGCATGTCCATGTCTTTTGGGTTCATTGCCCGCACTTTATCCGCAGTCTGCGTTAAAATATCAGAGGAAAATACACCGGCAATGGCTTGGTTGTCGTGGTGGTGAAACAACATGTCCTGGCCGATACAGGTCTGGAACATAGGTACGTCTCCGTGCAATAGATCGTAGCATTCATATTTCACGAGCTTTTCACGCATACGATCCTGTCGTACAATCATCCACATCATGTCGAACAACAAGCTCTTATCCAGCCCGTTTCTGAGATATTTGGGATGGGAGCTGGCTTCAATCAGCGTAAAGTATGTAACAGTCGGACGAACGATCGTTCGTACAGCACAACCATAAAAGTAATTGCAAACGATGGAGATAAATGACTCCTTTTGCTCCATGATGGCGTTGTATACAAGATAGAATCCCTTCTTCAAACTTTGGATATATCGTTCAGGTTTGATGGGGGTCTGTTCATATGAAGGCAAATGACTGAACCGACTCACACTTACTTTGCTTCTTTGTATTCTCATAGTATCTGTATTCTTATCGTGAATTTCATACGTATTGAGTACCTGATCTACGTCCCCCGCAAGCCCACTTAGATCACTGTGATACAAGGCATTGGAGTCCAGCGTGGGCAGCATGCTCGTTTTTAACACAGAATCATTCAATATCGAAAGGGTCTTCTCCAGCGCCGTATAGTATTCCTTCTCCTCCGCATATTTGAAGGGCTGATTGTGAAGCAATGATTCCAGATCGACAAAGAATGGATGCTCACCTTGGGCAACGATGTTCTCCATATGCATGTCCGTTGCGTTAACGGCATACAGAATAGCAAGATACTGCCCCTGCCGTTCAAAAAAACGTTCCGCTGCCTCCAGACTGGTGACTTCCTCATACGGAATGAACTGCTGCCAGCCATATTCGGAGCGATCCAGCGATTTGGCAATCCGGAAAGGCAATCCAATTTGCTGTTCGTTAAACCATTGCAACAATCTGGAAAAAGCGGTGTCGATAGCCATGTTCCTTGGTTTGTACATGACATTGGCCCCTCCTGCAAATGTCAACCGCAATACACTGGCTCCTCCATTGTGGGAATCCCCGAGAAATATGATATCCTCCAGCTTATCCAGCTCGAAACCAAAAAAGGACTCCAGTTCACGACGATCTTTCGTCAGGCGTTCCAGAACACGCATCATATTCAGGCTGATCCGAAGAGTATGCTCAACAAGTCCTCGGGCAAGAACAGGATATTCCAGCAGTAAGGCGAGAATCTGTTCTCTGGACTGGATGTTCTGGCTCACAAAGTGCTGATACCGCTGCCGGGAATCCTCACCTCTCAATTCATCTTGTAATCTCGCTTTGTTTAACTCATAGATTAGTGTCTTGGCAGACATGTGGAAAACTTTATCCGAGACCGTCTTCAGAACAAGCCCTGTAACACGCCGTTTGTTCAACCAGTCATATCCTTCATTCAGGCCTTCGGTCATGATCTGAATGGATCGTTGAAGAAAGGGTTTGGAAAACTCAAAGAACGGAATTTCATCCGTATCGCCCTCAATAAAGTTTCCGATCTCCACATGCTCATTCTCAAGAAATGTTCTGCGGAGTTCCTGATGCCAGGTCATTTCAGCAAAGTCGTACATAAAACCTGCATCATTAAACATAGCTTGCACCGTATCCACATTCATGGATTCAGCCCGGAAGCGATTGGACAATTGCTCCTGGTCCTGAAAAAACTTGTCAAGCCATTGATGCATTCTTCCTGAATCCGTTTGCTCTACAGGCATGTCCACATTCGGAACGTTGGGAAGTTGTGCAGTATATCGTTGCACAAACTGTTTGTATTTCTCTGTTAAGTAGAGTGCGTCACTCCAGCGGGAGTCATGTAACCGCTCCTGTATGACCATCATTTCATCTCCCTTACATTGGATGGTTTGGTGTCCAAAATCTCACATAAAAAAATCAAGCACATAACTGAAATCAGCTATGTGCTTGAAGATGAGAGCAAAATTTAACAACAAGTAAGCCAGGAAGAAGGCGAAACCGAATTATAATGACATTCATGACTTACCGTACAGAATACACCGCCGCTAGCTTCAGCATCAATTACAGATACCGCCCCTGTAATGACCATAAGCTCGTCATCACTGATGTCCTCGATTGCTCGCAATGCTTCGAGATTGAATTGTTTCATTGAAAAAACCTCCATTCGAATTTTTTTATATGTATAGCTTATAAAAAGCTAAACACCAATGTTGAACTCAACCGCAGGATAATGTAAAATATTTAAATTATGTAATTATTTTCTATATATTTAGTCTAGCATAATTTGCTAGTTTTTGTAAATATATTTTCAGAATTTTTACCATCATTTGACACAAAAAATCTATTTTACTAGAATCACAACAAAATCGTGTTATTCCGTTGTTAAATGCATAAAATTTTAAAAGCCTGTCCAAGACAGGTGTTTTTCTAAGTAGCAGGCAACTGCAAAGCAGCTCTAAGGCCTTCCCCACTATCACTCTCAAGAATAAGCTTTCCCCGATGAGCCTTCGCAATCCTCGATACCATTGGAAGCCCCAGGCCATGTCCCTGACGGGAAGGCCGTACGCGCCCTGCCGCATAGGGGAGAACCACCACATCGTCCAGATACTCTTTTGGAATTCCTTTTCCATCATCTGACACCACAAATTCACAACATACATCCTCAGCTGCACGCATCGTTTCCAGCACAATTGCACACCCATCCGGGTTATGCGTGATACTGTTTTGTACCAAATTCGTTACTGCACGATACAATAATCGTTCATCCCCCATAACATGAAGACTCTCGTCCTGAACGTGAAGCGAGATTGGATAACGCTCATCCAGTCCATTATTCAAAAAATCCGACACAGCCTGCCTTGCTAGTACCGAGAGTCGAATCGACTTCAACTGTAGAGGCTGCATCTCATACTCCAGCATGGATACCAGGTTTAGATCACTGACCAGTGACCGCAGACGTTCTCCCTGGCGACGAATAATGGAGGCCTGCTGTTTGTGCTCGGCTGACAAATCCGATTGCTCCTCCAACTCACTCGCGTAACCCAGAATCATGGACAAGGGTGTCCGTATATCATGGGAAATGCCTGCGATCCAGTTGGATCGCGCTTCATCTCTCGCTTTTAGAGCATCATCCTTGTCCTGAAGCATACGGGATGTTGAATTGATGCTTTGTGACAGATCATTAAATATACCTTTGGTTTCGACGTGAACAGGCTCTTCCTTTGCCAATGCGTGAATGCCATGGATTAGCGGTCGAATACTACGGATCACCCGCGTTCCAATGAGTATGGATACTAGTAGAGCAAGAGCTACATTACACACCAACAATAGTATGATCCGAATAGGCAATGACTTGAGCCACTCTGCCAGAAAGTCAAACTGGTATTTTCCGTACGTATTCTTAGGGTAGCCTACGACCAATAATCCATCTTCACGTTCCCATACGTACACCGGGTATTCCTTAAGATAGTATCGCGAGAACTTCGCAACATCCGTCACGTCATAAGAGCGCGGGATTTCAGCCGGAAGCCGTTCGCTCCACTGTACCTTGCCCTGGGGATCGAGCAGCATCGCCCAAGCCTGATATGTATCCAGCAGTTGCATTCCATCGCTGTTTAGCGCATAGTCCCCCTGCTCGCCCTTACTCAGGCCACTGGCCATCTGTTTCACAACCGCACCGGGGGAAGGACCCTCATGAATTTCCTTGAAGATCAGCGAACCTAGCAGAATTAGATTGAACAATAACAGCACCACAGATACCAGAATGGTAGATCCGACGAACTTTCTTAGAATTCGAACAACGCCATCCATCACCTAGACTCCTGAGCCATCAGTTTGTAACCAAGGCCCCGAACGGTTAGCAAAAATACCGGTTTGGATGGGTCTTCCTCAATCTTCTCCCGGATTCGCCGAACATGCACCATCAGTGTATTTTCATAACCATAACTCTCGTCTCCCCATACGGCTTGACACAGGGCATCGCTGGTTACAATCCGGCCTTGATTCTCATACAACTTGATCAGTATGGCGTGCTCCTTAGCTGTCAATGGAAGCTCCCTGTCTGTCCCCTGTACAACAGCACTCTCCAGATCAATGGTTTGTTCACCTAAACGGAATACAGGCAATCTCTCCACCGTATTGGAGGCATATACCCGCTTCAGAATAGCCATCAGCCTGAGAATCAACTCTCTTGGCAGAAAGGGCTTGACCATATAATCATCCGCTCCCAGCCCCAGACCGAGCAAACGATCCTCATCTTCACCACGTGCCGATAGAAACAGAACAGGCATGTCCGAGAATGACCGGATCGAAGAGAGCAGAGAGAACCCATCCCCATCTGGAAGCATCACGTCCAGGATTGCTGCATCCGGCTTTTCAAGCCTGCATACTGCCAAGGCATTCACGAAGTTATCAGCCGTATAGACCCGAAAAAAACCTTCTTTACGTAAAAAACGTTCAATCATTTCCCGTATCTCAGGTTCATCATCTACGATCAATATTTTCTTATTCTTCAATAATTCCATTGATATCACCCTTTTTATTATACATCATAAAGGCATTCATCCGATATTTTCCATTTCCATTTAAGGTAATTGTAAGGTTATCTTCAGCCACGAGCAAGAAGCCTGATCTATATTTAGAGCAACTGAGATATTAGTGAAATGGAGTTGAGATCAATGATAAATTCTTCCCCCATCGTGGAAACGCATAACCTGTCCAAATCTTATGGCGGTACTAACCGCGTACACCAGGTTAATCTGGCAGTTGAGACGGGACAGATTTTTGGCTTCTTGGGTCCGAACGGAGCAGGCAAAACAACCACATTAAAAATGCTGTTGGGTTTGATCAAACCCACCGAAGGTACTGTGAAGGTGTTCGGCAAAGATCTGAATAAACATCGCCCTTCCATTCTGAATCAGACAGGTTCACTGATCGAATCCCCATCTTATTACGGCCACTTGACTGGACTTGAGAATATGAAAGTCATGCAGCGACTGCGGAACGTACCGAACAAAAATATTGATGAAGCTCTCAAAATTGTCCGGCTCGAAAATCAAAAACATAAGCAGGCCGATCAGTATTCCCTAGGGATGAAGCAACGACTAGGTATTGCCATGGCCCTGCTTGCCTTCCCAAGCCTGCTTATTCTGGATGAGCCTACAAACGGACTTGATCCGGCCGGAATCGGTGAGATCCGGGAATTAATCAAGTCCCTTCCGGGTCAATATGGCATAACAGTCCTGTTATCCAGCCACCTGTTGTCAGAGATCGAACAGATTGCTACCTCGGTCGGGATTATCAGTGATGGCAAGTTGCTGTTTCAGGGAACCATGCAGAGCCTTCAAGCCAATAACAAGACCACCATTCGTTTTCAGACAACAGACACGACAAGGGCAGAGAAAATCCTTTTGACTCAAGGCTACATGCCCACAGTTCATGGAAAACAGTTGGTGTTCAACTATCTTCGTGACGAGGAAGTCTCTCGGATGAACAAGGTGCTGGTAGAACACGATATCCCCGTGATCCGGATCGAGGAACACAAAAAAAGTCTGGAAGACATTTTCTTGGATCTGACCGGAAAGGAGCGGAGCCTGTAATGAAAGCTCTATCCCTGGAGTATTATAAAATCCGCCGCAAAAGGATCTGGGTCATGCTATCCCTTTTTCTGGCAGCAGAAATGATCTGGGCCTCCATGTCTATGAGTATCTCCATCTCCCGAAGTGCAGCCAATGCGAGTTGGGAAGCTTTGATCTTCAGCATCGCTTCCATGAACGGACTGTTCCTGCCCATTATATCGGCTATCGTTGTATCGCGCATATGTGACATGGAGCATAAGGGGAACACATGGAAGATGCTGATGACGACCAACATCGGACGTAATCATGTCTACACAGCCAAGTACATATGTGCGAACAGCCTGATTCTATATGGTATTCTTGCGCAAGCTGTGTTCATTGTCGGTTTCGGTCTATCCAAAAACATTTCCGGCCCACTACCATTCTCCCTGCTGGTGCAGTTCGTTATAGGCACACTGCTAACTACACTCGCGATAACCGCTCTTCAGCAATGGCTGTCTCTTACGGTACGCAATCAGGCTTTTGCGTTATGTCTGGGTATGCTGGGCGGATTCATTGGTACAACATCGGGGTTGTTTCCTGCAGGTGTACGTCACCTTTTCATATGGTCTTACTACATGGATCTGAATCCAGTCACTTACATTTACAGCGCAACTTCGGGTACCTATGTATCGGGTATGCTGCCTGTCGGGCTTTTCTTAGCCGCCTTGTTGATGGCTGCCATCTTCTATTTTGCAGGGAATATTCATGCTTCAAGAAAAGAGATTTGAGGAGGGAAACACATGCTGAGGAGCATTTCCGCCGAATGGCTTAAACTTCGGCATTCCCGGATCAGTCTGGTTCTGGCCATTCTGCCTATTATCAGCCTGCTTATCGGATGCTTTAACTTTTATTTCAATCAAGCGGCTTTACAAAACGGGTGGTACAGCCTGTGGACACAGGTCAGTTTATTTTACGGGGAATTCTTTCTACCTATCCTAATCGCTATCTGTTGTGCCTTTGTATGCCGCCTGGAACACAGTAATCGCAACTGGAATATGATTCTGGCTTCTCCGGTTTCGGTCACCAGCTTGTTTGTTGCCAAGTTGGTCATTGTCGGCATATTGATCTTCTCGGCCCAAACCTTCTTCATGCTCATGTACTGGGCAGCAGGCCAACTGTTCGTCATTCCAGGTCCGTTCCCGATGGAGACCGTCGTATGGAGCCTGCGAGGATGGTTTGCTTCTATCTCTATTGCTGCACTGCAACTAGGGTTGTCGATCCGGATAAGAAGCTTTGCGACGCCAATTGGCATCAGCCTTTGTGCAGTCTTTCTGGGACTAGGCATGTATGTGCTGAAAATCGGCATGTTATTCCCCTACTCCTTGTTAACTATAGGCATGGGCGTTCTGAGTCAAAAGGGACTGACATCCTCGGAGAATATCATCTTTCTGTTCATGAACAGTCTCTTTATCCTTCTGTTTGCTACCTGGTCGATCCGCCGCCTGAAATATAAAGACATCGCATCGTCCTAAATTACCGAGATCAAAGGAGGACAAGAACATGAAAAAAGCATTCACCATTCTCGCATTGGTACTTGTTATTCTAACTTGCCTGTGGCTCTTCTTCATGGACCCTGCTAAATTGACTCCCGATAACCCTGCCGGCAAAACAACCTACTATACCATTGTGAATCAGACTACAGTCAACAAAGATGACAATGGCAGATATGCTTATGAACTGATCGGCTATACAGACGAAGGAAAATCCAAAACACTCAGCTTCTCTACCAGTAAGCTACTCAAAAATGGGGCCTATCTGAAACTATATGTATCCACGCTGCGTGGTGTTACACACTGGGAAGAGGTCACAGCGGACGATCTGCCAGGGCAAGCCAAGCAGTTAACCTCTAAATAGAAAAAAGATGCGTATCTATATCTCCATTGATACTTGCATAACAAAAAGAGCCTTGCCCCATTACTTCAAGGGTGGCTCTTTTAGGTTATGCCAATGCCATCTGCAGCGCAGTCAGTGCAATCCCGATAACAAATCCGGTAACGGCTCCGTTGATCCGAATCCATTGCAGATCCTGTCCAACCTTATCCTCAATCATCGAAACCAAAGTGGCATTGTCCATTTTGTCCACATTTTCGCGTACCAGTTTACCGATTTTGGAATGGTTTTTCTCCAGCAGTGTTGTGACGCCATTTACGATCTTGGCATTCATGCCTGTCATCAACTCGTCATCTGCCCGCAAATCAACCAATACCCGCTCAATGGCAGGCAGTGCATACGTATCTACATACTGTCCATCTTCCATCGCGGCGAGCGCCTTGTCTCTCAGTTCGGTGAGTTTGTTCAGCACCGTTTCCTCTGCGTTCCAGCCCTCCAGCATATTGTTCTTCCAGCTGTTGACTCCATCTTGCATAGCCTCGCTCATCGCCAGACGAACTGTCTGGGTACGCACCATATCAAGCACTTTGTACCTTAGAGCACTGCCTTCACGTTTCATATCCTCTACCCGATCGAAGAGATATCCCTGCAAAATGCCACCCAGACGCTCCTCGTTCATATAACCCAGGAACGCGTTCATCGCAAACTGCATCAATCCGTTCATTTGAATGCCACTGATCGCTCTCATTCCACTTTCACCCAAAAACATCACCGTCTCGGGTTTAACCAGCCACTCTTCCGCTTGCTTCAGTCCATAGTCCAGTGCTTTGGCATCGTAACCCCGCTCTGTCATCTGATGGGCAGCCCGTTCCAGAATCGGACCCAGATCAAAGGCACCCGCCTGGGACTTGATCTCACGTGCTACGAGCGGAGCAATCTGCTCTAACGGCAGACCCGCCAGAATTCGTTTGCAGAGCGTATCAATCATGGTCTTGATTCCGTCATTATGAAGCTCACGCGTCAACGTATCGAGCACCGTCTCTGCTGCTTTGAAATCTGCAATTTTCTCCGTAATGCTGTCTTTGTTGAGCAAGTTATTCTCAACTGCAGAGACCAGACCTTCCGTCATTTTATCGCGATTTTTCGGCAGCAATGCCGTGTGTGGAATAGGAATGCCGAGCGGGTGACGGAACAGTGCGGTAACGGCGAACCAGTCCGCAAGTCCACCCACAAGTCCCGCTTCAAATGATCCTACCAGCAACTTGCCCACGGGAACGCCCTGGAACGGCAAGGATGCAGCAAATCCTGCTCCCATTACCACGAGAGACCAGGCAGCTGCTTTTTTGGTTTGTTTAGGTTTAGCCATTGTATTCTTGCTCCTTTATCGTTAATCGTACGGTCCGGTCTGTACCCGATTCCGCACTTCTTCGTTTCTTATGTAAATTCTCCATAGCAAAGTCTTGACTTCCATATTTCGTATACTTCATCTTATCACCCACAAGCATCAAAACCAAACCTCTGATTGGAGAAAAAGGATATTTGGAGCGTTTACTTCGCTATGTGGATCACTTCCTTTTCCAATACAAGGGGGATTTTAGTATAATCAATCAAGACGGCCCTTCGATATCGATTGGCTGCTGGACAGCAGGGTAATTACATAGTGGAACAATGAATCAATAAGAGGAGGAATTTCGGACCATGAAACACGTGCAGGACACAACCACGCTCTATAACGGAGTCAAAATGCCATGGCTGGGTTTTGGGGTATTCAAAGTTAAAGACGGAGACGAAGTCGTTCATGCTGTCAAAACAGCCATTCAAGCTGGTTATCGCAGCATCGACACAGCCAAAGCGTATAACAACGAAACAGGTGTCGCTCAAGGTATTCGTGAATCTGGAGTAGCTCGTGAGGATCTGTTCATTACCACTAAAGTATGGAATAGCGATCAGGGATATGAATCCACGCTAGCTGCTTTCGAAGCGAGCATGAAGCGACTCGAACTGGAGTATCTGGATCTCTATCTCATCCACTGGCCGGTTAAGGGCAAGTACAAAGATACATGGAGAGCGCTGGAGAAACTCCATAAAGAAGGACACATCCGTGCGATTGGTGTAAGCAATTTCCAGATTCACCATCTGGAAGACTTGATGATTGATGCCACGATCAAACCTGCAGTCAATCAGGTGGAACTTCATCCACTATTGATTCAATCGGAGCTTCGTGAGTACTGCAACAAACATCAGATTCAGATCGAAGCCTGGTCTCCGCTCGGACAAGGGCATCTGATGGATCATCCGTTGCTTCAGGATATCGCAGCCAAATACAGCAAGTCCCCCGCACAAGTGATTCTGCGCTGGGATCTGCAGAACGGCATCGTGACCATACCCAAATCCGTCACGCCTGAGCGTATTCGCGCGAACGCCGATCTCTACGATTTTGAGTTAACTTCGGAAGAAGTAGAGCAGATTAACGGCCTGAACGAGAACAAACGCTTTGGTTCCGATCCAGACAACTTTAACTTCTAATATAAGCAGATTAATTCGATTACACCCGCCTTCGATCTTAGAAGCGGGTGTTTTGGTATGTGATGTTATAGGCAATCTATTCGTTGTTAAGAATGAAGGCGAGGCTCGCTATCCTACACAGGTCGAAAGAAAAATTTTTTTGACCATTTAGAACTATTTTGTCTCCTCATCAGTCTAACGAGTGTCAAGCGAACTCAAGCACTTATATAGAATCCAGGCCTGGAACAAGCGGTGACTTGAATATTTAGGTTTATCAGGGGGGATCAGGAGTGATTAGACTGAACCATAGAAAGACAAAAGAAGAACAGTTCAGCGAAAAAATAACAGAGATTCAAAATAAATTATATCGACTGGCATACTGCTATGTTAAAAATGAACAAGAAGCGCTGGATATCGTATCCGAAGCGGTCTATAAAGGGTACATCGCTTATGGAAAGATGGAGTCCATGACTTATTTTGATTCCTGGATGTCACGAATTGTGATTAACACAGCAATAGACCATATTCGACGCAACCAGCGAGTGACCTATATGGAGGATCATATTCAGGAGTTTGTGGCTCCAGAGCGAGGGGCATCGTTGGAAGAAAAAATGGATCTATATGACGCACTGGACCGACTTATACCCGAGGAAAGAGCCTATATTATATTAAAATTCTTTGTGAATCTGCCTTTTCGAGAGATGGCTGAAGTGCTCTCCATACCGGAAAATACAGTTAAGTCCAAATTCTATCGTATTATCAAAAAATTAAAAATTTATTTGATTGAAGGAGAGGTTGAGAACGTATGACAGGAAAAGATCGTTACGATAATATTGAAATCCCTGCTCAACTTAGTGATGTTATTCATCATGCCCAGAAAAGAGCCACTGCTCGCAAAAGCTCCTCCCGTATCATTCGCTACGCTTCCATTCTGGCAGCATGTGCCGCTTTTCTGTTCATAGTCAACATTCCTACTGTCGCAAACGCCATGGTCAAAATACCGGTGGTCGGAACGATTGTTCAGGTACTTCAATTCGGCGATGGCGGCAAGATTACCGATGGAGTAACTGTGGGATCGGAAGCAACCGAAAATACGCTTAAAATAAATTTTAGCACCAACGAGCAAGATCAGACTAATGACGCACCCCATTATAATGTGGTACACAAAGAAGCACCGAATCGTATCCTCTTCACTTTTAGCGGTGCACGTTTCATGGATGTAGAGAAAGTCAAAGCCGACTTCATGACCCAGCCTTTAGTGAAAGATGTTTATGGCTCCATGATTTTAGACGACTCTTCCGTCGGATTCGTAGTTGTTTTAAACGAAGGGGTACAGTACGCCGTAACGGAATTCAAGAACCCTGGATACCTGGAAGTGAAACTGACTTCCGACGGCAAACCGGTCACACCTTGGAAGGTATACTCTCTCCGCACAGAATCAATGCCTTTTGGAGAATCGATGGGTATAATTAAAGAATCCTATCCGGATGAGGACATCTCTTTCCTCAAAACGTCCACTGGTGAGTTTACAGCAGTTATTGGAGAATATTCTACCGCTGAAGAAGCTGAACAGAAGCTCAAAGAACTCGCCGGGCAACCGGATTATCATGAGGAGTTTTATGTGGACAGCTGGATGAGTAACGAAAATCCAATGGATTAGTTATTATCAAAAGAAAAAAATCCCGATTCGGATGCGCGCTGAGCATCTCGAATCGGGATTTTATCGTTCATAGGCAACCCTATTCGCTTTTGGATACCAGCTTGAAATCATCAAAGTGGAAACCTGGCGCTACTACGCAAGTTACCAGTACAGGCTCATCGCCCAGCGGGCGCGCTGTCTGCCATACGCCGGCAGGAACGAGCACCTGTGG
Source organism: Paenibacillus amylolyticus (assembly GCF_050990605.1). Lineage (GTDB taxonomy): Bacteria > Bacillota > Bacilli > Paenibacillales > Paenibacillaceae > Paenibacillus > Paenibacillus amylolyticus_H. The sequence continues at coordinate 316,818 of NZ_CP158832.1, read as the reverse complement.
TGATTGTCCCGCAGCAATATCCATTCCCAGAACAAGAATTTCCTCGTTCTCCGGGTTCTCTCCGTTGCCGCCCAGCTTCAGTTCAACCGGACTGCCACTATGCCACAGCCAAAGTTCATCGGACAGAACGGTATGCCACTCAGATATTTCATGTGCGTGCAGCAGGAAATACGTGGAACTTGCCGAGAATCTTGGGCCGGAATAAGTATCCGGCAGAACCGACTGTGGAATCTGATAAGAAGCCTTCCATTCTTCCTTATACCAACCGCCTTCAACGTGAGGCTGCATATTGAGCGCAGCAACTAATGGCGATAATTCATGTGTCGTCATAACCTGTTTCCTTCCTTCTACATCATATTGGAGACACTCCTTAACCAGAGTTTCGCCTCTCTCCCCCTACTCTAAAACATCATTCAAGTTTTGTCACCTTGACAGCACACAATTTCCAATGATAGCGTTTACAAAAAGATGGATTTTCCGTTATGATATGGATATCGTTGTTAATCCGTGAAGCAGAGGGGAGCTGTACCATGAGTCTCATAGAAGATCGGATTGGACCCAAATATCGAATCGGTGAACATTCATTTACCATTGAACATATGCGCAGACATGATGGGAACGGTATGCCTCAGCCTCACGCTCATCCATTCTACGAACTGTATTACCTGCTTGAAGGTGAACGCATTTATTCCATGAATGGTCAGATCCTGTCTGCCCGCAAGGGTGATTTTATTCTGATTAACCCACACGATGTACATAGCACCTCCAAAGGAAGTATTCCTGGCTTCGAACGGATTTTAATCGGTTTTTCGCCTGCTTTTGCAACGGGGATGGAGCTTGGCATATGTGGTCTGCTGCCTTTTAATTGTTCAAGACTTCTTCGCCTGCCTGAAGCGGAACAGCCCGAGATGGAGCGTATATTGTGGCAGATGCTGCAAGAATGCAAAGAGCGACGCCCTCACTATGAGATTGCGGTCAGAAGTCTGCTTGCCCAACTTTTGATCCGTATTCATCGGGTGGAGGAGGATATTCGGCAGTCATGCCCCGGTCCTTTGCATCCGATGCAGGACAAAATCAGTGAAATCGTTACATACGTGAACAGCAACTACACCCAACCACTTACGCTGGAGGGTGCAGCCAATCGTTTTTATATCAGTCCATCCTATCTGAGCCGAATGTTCAGCCGGTTTACCGGGTTTCGGTTTAGCGAATATCTGCGTGTTGTTCGTGTCCGAGAGGCACAACGAAGATTGCTGTCGACACAAGAGCGTGTCCAGATGATTGCAGAGAAGGTAGGGTTTGAGCATACGGCTCATTTTAACAAAACATTCAAACAAGTCACCGGTACAACACCGCTGCGCTATCGCAAGGAACACCGGTAGATCTTCAGATCACATCATATAAAACCGAGTGGGTAGCCTTGCTCCAGAGATCACGTATTACTTATACCCGAAAGGCATCACGATCATTGGACCTATGGCTACGCCACTGCGGCTGAATTGGAACCACTTGTATAGACCCTTTTACATACACTTTTTACCTGCGGATGATCACACCACTTCGTACTTCAGGACCCACAGAGATCTGGCGACCGTCTGTGTCCGCATCACTTTCTCGGCACACAATGCCTGCGGATTCGTGTCCTGTCACCATCAGAAGTCGACCATCCGCCCCCTTGCCCTGAATGCGCTCCAACTCCGCCCCTTTGCACTGGTGCAAATGAATTAACGGTCCTTCGGTAATCCGGGCGTTCAGTTCTGTAATCCGCAGATGCTTCGCTTGGGCACATTGAATACCTGTGCGGGCTTCTACATGGTATCGTTCAATGACTACGCCATCCAAAGGCAATTCCGGCAACCCACTTATGAGCAACGCAGTGTCCGCACCGGCACAGACCACATCCGATATTCGAATATCCCGGAACACCGGCGTCTCCTCGCTAATCTCCTGAGACAAGTCACTGCCCCGGGCAGACCCTTCCTGATTCGCATAGAAAAAGGAAAACGAGATGGCTTCCATAATGATATCTTTCATATATATACGCTCGATCTGAATATCCTCAACTACCCCACCGCGTCCCCGTGCGCTTTTGAAGCGAAGTCCAATATCCGTGCCGATAAACGTACAATCCGACACTCTCACATGCCGCACACCACCAGACATTTCGCTACCTATGACGAAACCGCCATGACCATGATACACGGTGCACTCTCGAATGGTAATGTACTCCGAAGCAAGACCCAGTTCACGGCCTTCTTCATCCTTGCCTGATTTCAGACAGATCGCATCATCACCCACATCGAATACACTCTTCTCCACCACCACATGACGGCAGGATTCAATGTCCAGCCCATCTCCATTCTGTGAAAACCACGGATTACGCACACTCACGTTACGAATGGTTACATGCTCAGATGCCCAGGGGTGCAGATTCCATGCAGGCGAGTTCTGGAACGTTGGACCGTCCAGCAGTACCCGTGTACATCTGCGCAAGCTGACCATGTTAGGACGCAAAAAGTCTCTGGCTTGTTCATAGGCCGCAACATCACGTACCTGCTCCATATGCAAACGATTTGCAATGGTACCACCTTCAAGTGCAGAGGCGGAAGGCCACCAGATTTCTTCCTCCCCACCCGATTGCTCTACAACACCACCGGAAGCGACCAATTGGTTCCATTGTGAAGTCGTTATTTTGGAGCGTTTTACCGGACGCCACGCTTCACCGCCACCATCCCATATCCCCTCACCGGTAATCGCAATATCCTCCAGTTGATCACCATCGATCGGGGATTGGCAACGCACCACCTGCCAGCCTTCGAAGCTGGATGCAATTAATGGGTATTGATCAAAATTTCGGCTAAACGTAACCAGCGCCCCTGCTTCCACATGTAATTCGATACGGCTGCGCATTACAATCGGACCTGTGAGCCACACCCCGGCAGGGATAACGATTCTGCCTCCTCCTGCTTCAGCACATGAAGCGATGGCAAGTCTGAACATCTCCGTATTATCGGTTACGCCGTCTCCAACAGCTCCATAGTCTGTAAGCTGAAAATCCTGAGCAGGAATGACAGGCAAATTGGCTTCATAAGCTCGAACATCGGACTGGGCACCTGCTCCTGTCGACATTGGGGAGTGATATGTATTCATCGTGCAGAATCATCCTCTCTACCTGTAATGGAAATGGAACCGTTATGAGATCAACTTTTCGTTTCTACTTTCTTTAGTTTACTTTCAGACAGATACTTCCTAGCTCCATCATATCAATGGCCTGATGCACTAGGTTGAGCTTTTTTGCCATGTACAGTTAGAACTTGATGGAATTTGTTTTTTATGATCAGAGTCATAAATGAAACATCATTTCTAGTATACTCTATACATCTATTCCAATGGTTGGTAAACCACTAGGAGAATAGATTCAATTTTCTGTCAGGATTCGTCACAAGAGATTTGATAACATAACAGCTATATAACACAATTACTGCCCATAGCCCTAGAAAGTCTATTACTTATGTCATGTTTTATCACAAACCAATTGCCATTAGCAGGATGAGTATGTATGATTAAATAACTAGTTTCAATTTATTCCTTATTATTCCTTTTACAAACATTCGTTGCAGAAAGGATGGGGTCTACTCTTGATTGAATTTAGGGGTGTCCAAAAGCATTTCGGTCATTTTCATGTCCTCAAGGATATCCATCTTCACATCGAAGAAGGAGAGGTTGTCGTCATCATCGGACCTTCCGGCTCCGGCAAAAGCACGTTACTCCGCTGTATTAATCGCCTGGAGACCATTACCGAAGGCGAACTTGTTGTCAGTGGGGTCCCTCTACATCAGAAAAAGGTGGACATCAACCTCTTCCGCCGTGACATCGGTATGGTATTTCAACACTTCAATCTTTATCCTCACAAAAAAGTCATTGATAACATTACCCTTGCACCCATGAAGGTGCGCAAACAACCCAAAGAACAGGCAGCCGCAACAGCAATGAAGTATCTGACCCGGGTGGGCATTGCCGACAAAGCAGACAGTTATCCCTCCCAGTTGTCCGGTGGACAGCAACAACGGGTAGCCATCGCCAGAGGACTCGCTATGGAGCCCAAAATCATGCTTTTTGACGAACCTACCTCTGCGCTCGATCCCGAGATGATCGGAGAAGTCCTCGATGTTATGCGTTCCCTTGCCCATAATGGCATGACCATGGTCGTTGTTACCCATGAGATGGGTTTCGCCCGCGAAGTTGCGGACCGGGTCATCTTCATGGACGAAGGCCGAATTGTAGAAGAGGCCACCGCTGCTGAATTTTTTGACAACCCCAGAGAAGAACGAGCACAGCAATTCCTGAGCCGTCTGATTCATCATTGAGAATAATCCAATATTCCATTTTGAAAGGGGTCTTTATTCATGAAGAAATTATTGAAATGGCCATCATTTATGCTTGTCCTCATTTTCTCGCTGGTATTGTCAGGTTGTAGTACAGGTACAGATACACCTTCGGCGAGCGGTGGTGGTGGTGGTGACGCCGAGGCGAAAGGCACAATTGAGCGGATTAAGGAACGTGGCAAGCTCATCGCCGGCGTGAAATACGATACGAAGCTGTTTGGCTTGAAAGATCCTGCAAGTGGCAACGTTGAAGGATTCGATATTGATATCGCCAAGGCACTCGCCAAACAGATCCTTGGAGATGAGACAAAGGTCGAACTGAAAGAGGTTACTTCCAAGACGCGTATTCCCATGCTGCAAAACGGAGACATCGACATCATCATCGCCACCATGACAATTACGGATAAGCGTAAGGAACAGGTCGATTTCAGTGATGTTTATTTTGAAGCAGGACAGTCCCTGCTGGTGAAAAACGACAGTGCGATTACCGGCCTGGAAAGCCTCAGCGGAGTGAAAGTGCTCGCGGTGAAAGGCTCCACATCCGCTCAGAATATTCGCGAGAAAGCCCCGGACGCTGAGGTGCTTGAATTCGATAACTATCAGGATGCATTCACTGCTCTCAAAGCAGGTAAAGGCGAAGCGCTGACCACAGATAACATCATCCTCATCGGCATGCAACAGACGGATAACAGCTTCCAACTGGTCGGTGGCAATTTCACAAGCGAACCTTATGGAATGGCCATTCGCAAAGGCGACACTGCCTTCGTGGAAGAAGTCAACAAGCTGCTCAAAAGCATGAAAGACAGCGGGGAATATGACACACTACATGAGAAATGGCTGGGCTCCAAGCCCGAGTAACCCCGATTAATGATGAGCACGCGGCGAATTCGTCTGCTGGATGCGATGCATGAGCAGACGTAATCGCCGTTTCTACATCTGGAGAACGGAGGCTTTGCCTATATGGGCACATTGGATTTCAACGTACTGATGCGACACTCGGATCGTTTTCTGGAAGGATTCCTGAATACCATTCAAGTGAGCATTATAGCTCTCGGTGGCAGCTTTATCCTCGGCGCGATTCTGGCGATCTTTCGGATATCCCCTGTGAAACCGCTGAACTGGATTGGCACGGCTTTTGTGGAATTTATCCGAAACATTCCCCTGCTGTTGGTTGTGTTCTTCTTCTATCTTGGACTGCCGGCACTAGGCATTTCGCTGGACGGATTTGTCTCCGGTACTCTGGGTCTGACCATCTACACCGCCGCTTTCATTGCCGAAGCGATCCGAGCGGGCATTCAGACGGTGCCGCGTGGACAACTGGAAGCCGCAAGATCCTCCGGCTTGTCCTATGTACAGGCCATGAATCTGATCATTTTGCCCCAGGCTATCAAGATTGTGTTGCCGTCCATTGGCAACCAGTTTATCAACCTGGTCAAAAACTCATCCATTCTCGCCGTCGTTGCCGGGATGGATCTCATGTATTTTGCCGACTTGGTCAACTCGGATACGTTCCAGCCGCTAAGTGTGTACACCATTGTTGCGCTGTTCTATCTGGTGCTGACACTACCACTCAGCTTTCTGGTGCATTATATGGAGCGCAGGTTCGGACAGAGCGATGCAGAGGCGCGCAGTACCAAGGGCAAACCGAAGAAGAACAAACCAGCCGGTCAGGTCAGCATGTAACAGATTGACCCATACATGCTCAGATTTTTAGGGAGATATACTGGCTTGTCCATGTGGTTTAAATGAGTACTGGATCGTCTGTGTTTTGCTGGCATTGGTGATCATGTCACAGTGCATATTGTAATTCACTGCTACGGTGCTTGAGTTGCTTTATACACAGTCCATGCCCCATCTATTGATCTTAGATATTCCATTCCTGCACACAGAAGGAGGCTAATAAAATATGGACTTTAGCGGGGCCTATGCGTGGCCCAACCTTCGTTTTCTGCTTCAAGGATTCTTGATTACCCTACAGGTCGCAGGGCTATCCATTGTATTCAGCTTCATACTTGGCACCGTGCTGGGTACCGTCCGGTTTACTCGCATCCCCATTCTGTCACAGATCGTAGCGGTCATCGTGGATACGATTCGGAATCTGCCACTACTGCTCATCATTTTCTTCATCCACATCGTACTTCCGCAGCTCGGGATCAAAATGTCCGTCTTCTGGTCAACGGTCGTTGGACTAAGTCTATTTGAAGGCGCGATGATCGCCGAGATCGTACGTAGCGGTCTGAAGTCTGTTGAGCGCGGTCAGGTGGAAGCTGCCCGCTCCTCGGGCCTGAGCTACATGCAGACTCTCGGTGGCATCATCATGCCACAGGCGCTACGCCGCATGTCCCCGCCGATGGTCAGCCAGTTCATCTCACTCCTGAAGGATACTTCACTGGCGATCATCATCTCTCTGCCGGAACTGATGCACAACGTGCAGATCCTTGGCGGCCAAAGTTTCGATTACATTATCCCGGCTCTGCTGCTCGCAGCCGTATTGTATTTTGCCATCAACTACGCGCTGTCCATTGTCGCAAGGCGACTTGAGGCACGGATGAATTGATAATCGGAGCGAGTAAGGCATGAAAGAATACGAAACATGAAGGAACATCAAGAAACCGAGTCCTCGTGATTGATTAGATATGATTAGGCAAGAAGGAAAGACCAAATGGATGAAAAGAATGAGAACGCCCCAAAGACTCTAAACCCATCTATGCAGTGGATTTGGAGTCTTTGGGGCTACAGTTATGCTCATCAATTCACGAGCTTCCCACCCATTTCTAACGAACGGAGGGAAGCTTATTTAGCTATTTCTGGGATACTTTCTAATCTAACGAATCGTAGACGCTCTATTCTTCCGATTCACCCCGCTTTTACCCCCTATTTCAGAGTTTTGAGCAGAATAGCTTCACTGAGATTCGTTACATTTTTCATTTCAGCTTATAGCCCCATATTAGAAGTCTCAGGTTCGTTAAAACTAATGCCATCCGCGAATTAAATAAACATCCACGCCACGCCCACTATTAATGATTCACCCCGCTCCCACGACTAATACTTCGTTCAATCCGCCCAACTTCGCCCACAATCAGCTCATCCGCTAGATCGCTGCTCCGTTGTGACGTAATTCCTCCTGTAGTAGCTCGATCGGCAGTTCCACCGGGTCCAGCTTCATCTTCACGGTTAGTGCAGCCGCTGTCCCTGCCGCTTCCCCGGTAGCCATACAGCTTGGAGTCAGCCTTGTTGTTGCATGCGCCTCATGTGAGGTGGAGATACAGCGTCCTGCCGCCAACAGATTTCGGATATTGCGAGAGATCAGACAGCGATACGGAATATCATACGCCCCATCCCCCTCTATAAAGGCAGCCACCACACCTTGACCCGAGGGGTCATGAATATCAATCGGATAACCGCTTCTGGCAATCACATCGTCAAATTTTCGTCCTGCAACCACATCCGCCTGGGTCAAGGCATACTTCCCAATGATACGTCTCGATTCACGAATACCAATCTGCGGTGCTACTGCCGAGATCGAAGCCCGTTCGAACCCTGGGACATCACGCTGCAAAAATTCAGCGATCATCAGCACCTGCTTCCGGCCTTCCTGTTCAGCAAAGGTCAGATCCTCGGCATCTGTCGCATCGAGTCCCTGCACCCGGGTACAATTAATCAATACCTCATCCTCTGCCGGTCCGGTAAAAAATAATACCTGGTCGCGATTAATCGGCACACCCGCTTTTTTCCATTGGGAATAGAAGCCGCTCACCCCGGTTAACGGAATGCTGTCCAACTCTGCAAAAGGCGTTTTCACATAGAAATCCTCCGGGTGCTCTTGCATGTATTGCTTCACGCGTCCAAGATCCACACCACGCATGCGGAATTTCATGGTCATTGGCTGAGACTGGTTATCGCCATCTCTCCCCTTTGCCACCGAAGCACCCGCAAGATAAGCCAGATCCGCATCACCGCTTGCATCCACGAATACGTTCGCCTGGAACTCCTTTCGTCCGGACTTGTTGGTCACTCGCACCGCTTCCACCCGATCATCCCCAACGACCACTTCATCCACGAAGCTGTGCAATAACAGCCGGACACCAGCTTCCTGCAACATCTCTGCCGCAACCACCTGAAAGATCGCTGGGTGGTACGGCGTGACGGTATGCACAAATCCAACCGTATCGCGCAAATGCCCGGGGGAGCCGCCACGCGCCTGCAATCGTTCAACGATCTCCTGCGCAATGCCTTGAATGACCTGCTCCCCACGTTCCGTATGGAAAGTCATCCAGGGATAGACCATAGCGGCTGTGGACATCCCACCCACGAATCCGTATCGCTCCACCAGCACTGTGCGGACACCCTGTCGTCCAGCGGCAATGGCTGCCGCTATACCCGCTGGACCTCCGCCCACGATAACGACATCTGCCTCTTCCTTGTTCATGCCCATCCGTTCACGCAAATGTTGTCCCTCCTTCGGTTCTATTGCACGTATTGCACGTATTCCACTTCCCTTCTTACTCCTTCAGTCCCGTCATAGCAACCCCCTCAATGAAGCGCCGTTGTGCCAGGAAGAACACAATTAACAATGGCAAGGTCGCCATGACGGTGGCGCTCATCAGATATTGCCAGGCTGTGCCGACCTCATCTGTAAACAGGGATAATCCAAGCGGCAGCGTCATTAGATCACGCGAGTTAATGAAAATCAACGGATCGAAAAACTCATTCCAGATCGTCACAAACGTAAAGATCGTCAGCGTAGCCATACCCGGCTTGGCAATGGGCAGCATAATTCGCGCGTATATTCGGAATCGGTTGCAGCCGTCGATCATCGCCGCTTCCTCCAGTTCCGTTGGCACCGTAATAAAGAACTGCCGCATCACAAAGATGCCAAACACACCACCCGCGCCAAATATCGGCAATAATATCAGCGGAAGGTGGGTATCAATCCACCCCAGTTGCCGCATGAATAGAAACATCGGAATCGCTGTCACCTCATGGGGAATCATCATGGCACTCAGCAGGATTAGAAATACCACATTACGTCCCTTAAACGGAATTTTGGCAAATGCATAACCGGCGAGAGAAGCAAAAAACACCGTTCCCATCACAACCACCGCAGAAATGTAGATACTGTTCCAATAAAAACGATGAAATGGAATCAATCGAAAGACATCGATGTAGTTCTGAAATTGAAACGTATCCGGTATCCACTGCGGTGGATAGGTGAATATGCTCTGGGGCTCCTTCAATGATGTCGATATCATCCAGATAAATGGCACAATCATAATGATGGATATCAGCGTCAGCAACAAATACGTCCCCAGGGTACTTCCTATCTTTCGCCCCGAAGGACTAGGCATCGCCTTCATTGAATACCCACCTCTTTCGGAGCTGCCATTGCAGCAGCGTCAGAATTAGCACGATGAAGAACAGCACATATGCGAGAGCAGAAGCGTAACCAAACTGAAATAATTTGAATGCTTTTTCCCAAATATAATAAACCAATACCTTGGTGCTGTTACTCGGCCCGCCCTGTGTCATCACATAGATCTGCCCAAATACTTTGAGTGAACCAATCACGGTCATCACCACAGTCAAGAACACCGTTGGTGTGATCATAGGCAGTGTAACGTGAAAGAAGGTTCCCCTTCTGCCCGCACCGTCCAAGGTTGCTGCTTCGTACAGTGAACGCGGTACCTGCTGAATGGCTGCAATGAACAGCACCATATTCAGACCTACATTTTTCAGCACACTGGTCACAATCACCGCAGGCATTGCCAAATCCTGATTGTATAACCAGGCCGGACCCTTGATGCCCGCCATCAACAGAAGCTGATTAATCAATCCAGACTCTGTCGCATACATCAGCTTCCACACGATGGCCCACACGATTAACGAAGTCATGACCGGAACAAAGATCGCTGTTCGGAAAATGCCGATCCCCCGCAGATTTCTGGATAGCAGCAACGCGAGCAGCAGGGCGAGCACAATATTAAGCGGTACCAGCCCCGCTGTGAAATAAACCGTATTGGCGAGCACTTTCCAGAACATGGTGTCTGTCATAATATTCCGGTAATTCTCCAGCCCGATAAAATGATGCTCCCCCAGCAGCGGCCAATCGGTCAGGCTCATGTATAATGCGAGCCCCATCGGAAACAACAGCAGCAGGGTAAACCCAAGCACCATCGGCGATACAAACAGCCACCCCGCGATCTGGGCTTCTCTGGCGAGCGGCCCCCTTCTTTTGCGCTTGTGTGAATGGGTCACAATCAGGCCTCCCCCTTTATATCCCCTGAAGCTGGGGTTGTTCTGGCATCGGAGTGCAAGTGTAAATATCCTTTAGTTCAACGGATTAATCCGCACGGTTCAGACTGTCCACCGCATTGCGGAACCCGTTCACAGCCCTTCGCAGCTGTTCCTCCGTGTTGCCTGTCACAACTGCTCCAAGCATAATCGCTTTGACCCCGGTATCGCGCAGCACCCGAACATCCTCCGGTACCAGCTTACGCTGGGAAGGAACCAATACCGGTACCTGGGCTTGCAAGACCAGACGGCGATACTTGAGCACATCCGCGAAGCTGAGCGGTGTACCATATTCTTTTCCAGGCACAATGGATGCCTCCAGAGCGGTGAAGCCGAAGTAAGCTGCCGATGTTACGAGGGAAGCATCATATTCCTCATTGATCGCAAACGTTGGGTCCAGCCCCAAGTCATTCAACATGAAGGATGGCAAGTGATGTGCATAGATGGAATAGAAATCAAAACCCAGCCCGGAAAGCCCCTCCACATCCTCCCTTTGTGCTCCATCTATACTGCCAGAAGGTACAACCCCAAGCGGACCACCAAACTCACTTCGGATCGCCCGAAACACCTCGGCGTACATGTCCAATGGACCAAAATGATTCCCGCTGGCGCGATGACCGACATTATAATGCACCTTCAGTGCATCAGCGCCCTCTTCCATGGCTGCCCGTGCCAAAGCAATATCATTCTCAGGCAGGCTGACCACCAGCGACAGCGGTTTCCGTTCAAGTAATTCTTTGAATTTGCCCATTGTTCTCACCTCCGGTTTCGATCAAATGATTTAGGGTTGCAACACACTTTGGATCTCTTCCTGCATTTGTTTCAGGTTATCCTCAGCTGTCGCTGTCTTTGCAAAGAGTCGGTCAAACCCCTGCAATACTGCATTGTCGATATCCTGCCAACGGATATGACCGGGAATTAAGCGCGCTTTTGGCATTTCATCAATGACCGCCTGCACGATATGCTCTTTGCTCGGGTTATTCGGCTGAAGAATGAATGCATCTGAGTTCAGAACAGAGGTACGCGGAGGCACAAAGTAGGTGGCTGTCGCCTGAATCCCCTGCTCACTGGCAAAATACTTCAACAGCTTCTTCGTTTCCTCTGGATGTTTGCTGTCGTTGAACATGGCATATCCGGCCTGCCCCAGCATCGGCACACTGCCTTGAGAGCCGGAAGGCATAGGAGCGATGCTCCATTCAAAATCCGTAATTTCTCTTGCTTTGGAAACATAGCTGTAATTATCAAAGAACATGCCCACATTGCCCGCATCAAAGCTGACCTGTTCGCCCGCCTTGGGGTGTGATTCATCGGTGAACATCATGCGTTCCAGCAGTTCAAAGGTCTGCACGCCATAGGCATCGTTCCAGGTGAACGTTGTCATGCCTTCGTCGAATGGACCGCTTCCATTGGACCAGGAGTAGGAGGAAAGCACCGCCCAGGTCTTCCAGTCGCGAAAAAAGTTGGCGCCATAGACTCGATTGGTCGCATCCTTGCTGGTAATGGCTTTAGCGGACTCTTCGAACTGTTCCCATGTCCATTGTCCTTGGGTAGCAAGTGCATTTGGATCAGTCAGGCCGGCCTTGTCGAACAGCGCTTTATTGTAAAACATGACCACCGGAGGTGTAGAAAACGGCAGCCCCAGCAGCTGATCGCCATCACGGAACAAATCTAATGTACTTGGAATATAATCATCCAGCTTAAACTGTGTATCATCTTTGAACTCGGATACATCGGCCAGAATGTGGTTGGACTTGAATTGCGGCACCATTCGCTCCGATACCCAGGCGAGATCGGGAAGAGAGCCTCCGGCGGCAAGCACCGAAATTTTTTGCTGGTACTCTGCGAAAGGTACGGATTCCATCGTTACTTTGATGCCTGGATTTTCCTTTGTGAAGTCATCGATCAACTTGTTGTACACATCCATATGCGCCTGATTGCCCCACATCATGAACTTCAGCTCGACCTCTCCATTCTCCCCGCCTACACTGCCAGATTCACTGCCGGAATTGGAGCTTGTGCACGCGCTTGAAGCCATCATCATGAGTATAAACACCAGTATCAGTCCTGCTTTTTTCATGTAAATCCCCCTTATGGACGTCGTGGTATACATGTGCTACCAAAGTATAACGAAAGCATCGTTCCCCCTGAAATCACGTCAACTACAGAAATGGTATGGTTTTTCAAGAGATACTGAATCGGTCTCGATATTCTCCTGCGGTCCATCCTACCTGCTGCTTGAACACCAGCATGAAGTGTTTGGGGCTCTGATGCCCGGATAACCGTGCCACATCATAGATTTTGAGACCCGTGTTGATCAGCAACCACTTGGCTCGCTCCATACGTGCCTCCGTGATGTATTCGGAATAATTGATGCCTATTTCATTCTTGAACAACTGGCTTAAATAAGTAGGGTTCAAGTTAACAAGATCTGCTATCGTCTGAAGTCGCAGATCTCCATCGGGATGTTGCTTGATGTGCTCCTTCACATCTCGGATAATCTTCCGCGTATCTCCACCAGCGTGTTCTGTTTTCCCAGATGGCTCCGGGATCGAAAGGGTTGAAATACCGTATCTGCGATCCAGCAGCAATTGAATCTTTTGTATGCATAATGCCAGTTCATAACGATCGATTGGCTTCAACAGGTAGTTCAACACTCCAAACTCCATCGCTCTGCGTGCATATTCAAACTCGCCATAGCCGCTAATGATGAGCATTAGCAATTCAGGGTACATGTCTCTGGCTTTGCTTACCAAAGTTAATCCGTCCATTTCACGCATGCGGATATCCGTGATTAACACATCCGGCACCTCACATCTCAGAAAATCCAGCGCCTCGGTACCGTTCGACGCTTCGCCCGTTACCTGAAACTGAGAAGACACTTGTACGATCAGCTCCCTCAGTCCCTGACGGATGACCGTCTCATCCTCTACAAGCAATACTTTATACATGCGCTTCAATCCCCTTTCGGTAGAAGTTGAATGGATATCGTGATTACCAGTCCCTGCCCGGGACTTCCATCAATGCTTAGGCTGCCGCCTTCCCCATAGATGAGGCGGAGCCTCTGGGCGATATTGTTAAGCCCCAGACTATCCCCGGCATGGCAACGTAATGCCTCATTGGAAGGCTGTTTTGATATGGACTCATTTAACTCGTCAATCTTTGCCTGAGTCATACCCTTACCGTTGTCTCGCACGCTAATAAGCAGCTCATGATCAAATTTCAAGGCAGATACCCAGATTACTCCTCCATTTTCCTGCCCTTCAATGCCGTGGTAGACTGCATTCTCCACCAGCGGTTGCAGAACCAGCTTAGGAATCAAATACTCCGTTATTGCTTCTTCGATGTCATAGATAATCTCTAACTTGCCGTCGTAACGTACCTGCTGAATGCGTACATAGGATTGTACAAAAGCAAGTTCTTCCCCAAGTGGGACCATCCGGTCCACCTTATCAATCGTATAACGCAGCAGCTTGCCAAGCGCCGTCACCATGTCCGATACCTCAGCATGCTTCTGGCGAATGGCCATCATATTAATGGACTCCAGTGTGTTGTATATAAAATGGGGATTCATCTGGCTTTGTAACGCTGACAACTCTGCCTCCCGCTCTTGAATGCCCAGCAGAAACACCTCATTGAACAGTCGATGAATCTCTTCCATCATTCGGTTAAATCCCCGGCTAATCTGTCCGAATTCATCACTGCTAAAGTGTGCTACACGCTGGCTAAAATCTCCCTGTTCCACCCGAATCATGTGGTGCTTTAGTCGAATCAGTGGCCGGGTGATACGATAGGATAACAGAACCGCCAGAATCGCTATACCCGCCATACATAACACTGCGAACCATATTGTGAAGGTGAGCATCTCACCTGACTCCTTTTGAATCACGGCAATAGGTGTAAGACTGATCACCGAAAGCCCGGAATAGCTGGAATGGTGTTGTACATAGAGATAGGGCTGCCCATCCAGAACAACTTTTTGGTTTCCTGCATAGCTTGGAAGCTGTCCATGCATTAGCAGCTGGTCGTACGCAGACATTCCTCCGGTTGAGGTCCGCTCGAAGAGAAGACGCTGCTTGCTGTCGACAATCATCAGGCTTGCCTCTTGCTCAACATTCAGATTGGATAACAGTTGGCCGAAGGTCTCCAGACGGATGTCAATCAGAATGTAACCCAATCGTTGGAGCGTTCCCGGATCTCGAAGCACTCTGCCCACCGATATATACGATTCTTGCTGACCGCCCGTGTAATAGCCGGGGTCATGCGGAGGAAGCAGGCGCCATGTCCCTTCGGAGTCGTTAAGTTCTGCAAACCAGTCATCCTGTCTGCTGTCCCATACCGGTTTGACCGCCAGCGAATCGAGATTGGAGAACAAAATACCGCTGTTGCTGATCAGGTGAATCCCCCGAATCTCGGGCCGGTCATAAGCTTGACCAGAGGTGTAGAGCTTCATTTTCAGATAATCCTCAGACCTCGCCCATGTACCCGACCCCATTGACGCGTTGTATTTATCCAGAATGCCAAGCACCATCTGATCGTATAGCGGCAAGAGCGACAACCGCTCCAAGTCCTTCAGCATCCGATTCAGATTGGCGTTAATCTGACGAACCAGTTCAATGGTGAACTGCTCGGTCTTGCGATCCATCGTCTGCGAGAAATGCCTGTAGTTCATCACTCCCTGCAAGCTTAGCGGCAGTAACGTCAGCCCCAGAAACAACAGGAGCAACTTGGTGCGCAAGTTTACTTTTTTTCTAAAATAGCCTTGTACCTTGTCCATCATTTCCGTTTATCCCTCCCTCTCCCGACCATTGTATGAGCCCCCTTCACAGATCAATCTGGATATAACTGGGGTCATCATATCCAGTTTTAAGGATCATTCGCTATCCTGCCAACTCTGGAATGGGTACGGAATTTCAAGTTATTCGCATGAGTTTCAGGCTGAACGCAAAAAAGCCGACTGTATCGCTACAGTCGACTACGCTATTTCTATAGAACACTAATTAGACCAAAAAACCGACTGCATTATGCAATCGGTTGTCTGTTCCTGAGTTGGCTTTTATATTTGAATCGATAATATTCATTAATAAGCTCGTCTAGTACCATGGACTGTCGGAGGACTTTGTTGTCCTGCATGCCATGATTCTCCGCCAAACGACTCAACTCATGCCTATTTCGTTCGATTTTATCTTTGATCTGCTTCGGTTCATTCATAGCATGCACCCCCTCTTTGTATAACATTTTAGGATACATTGCCAAAAAATTAACATTATATTCCTTTGCAGAATAAAATGTTTATTTACAAAGGTTTTCAAAGAAATTCAACCTTTTTCATACTTATATGTTGAACTAAGATTAAATTGTTAATAAAAAAAAGTATTCGGGTCCCGAATACTTTTTTTCTTATTTATTTCGTAATGAATTTGCTAAATACAACATTAACATCCCTACAAATATCAATAATATTCCTTCAATTTTATACGACCAGATCTCTGAGTGTATAAAACTACCAAAGATATCAGAGGTATCAGACTTTACATTTTGGTATTCTGCAAGAACCAACATAGCTTTGTCCATACCCCAATCAGTACTTTGAGCAATAAACTGAAATCCAATAACAAATAATACAAGTGAACAGATAAGGGCTACTAAGGAAATCATTTTACTTTTCAAATTTAAATTCTCCTTTGATAATACAATATTGGAAATGGGAACTTCAAAACTCAATTAAAGTTAAATATCATCTCAGTCTATTTCATGTTACGTATAATCTCAACAAATTCTATTTTCCACGTGATATTATTGCGAGTCATCCTAAAAATTAGAGCGCCCGATTTGATAGCAAATATGCCAAAATCACCTCTCTAATTATTTTTTTTACATTATTATCACTATTTTCATTAAACTAACAAAAATAATATTATGCAAATAAACTTATCATCAAAACAGGAGGTGTTATTATCTAAAATTATTCTTCAAACAAGGCAAAATCATCATATAAGACTTAATTAAGTCTATCTAGTTCTAGCCTAAATTAACTTGAGGAATATTTAATCTGACTAAAAAACTAAAGGAGATGCTAATCAAAATGATAAGAAAACTGTTAATCCCTTTATTGTCTTTAACCGTTACTCTTGGAGGCGTTTTTTATTCTACCCCTACCGTTAAGGCATCCGATAATCCGGAAGTAGCTGCTAAATTAGTTGTACAAAAATTTTTCGATACTATGTCTGAAGGGAATTTCGCTGAAGCTACAGAGTTAGTTGTAGACTTGAGATACCCAAGTAAAGAGAAACAAATCGCAAAATACAAACACTACAATTCTGTAAGTGACTTTGAATCGATGAAAATCATTGATGCACATACAGAGAATGAATCGACAGTTGTTGTAACATTTCAGGGTAACGTTTCGGGAGTTGAATCCAAAAACGAACTATATGTTAAAGAGTCTGAAGATGAATGGAAATTGATTTTAGGTGATGATGATCCCGCTACTGTAGCGGCCTTAAATGTACCAGAATTCAGTACACATGCTATGGTTGATTACTATTCTTTTACTGGTTTTAATTATGGAAGAGCTCACTATACCATTAACTCTTTTTCTACACAGGGTAATGCTGTAAGTCTCATAGGTTGGCAATATGCTAGCAGTGATTACCATGCAGATGTTTCTTATCAAGTCGCTCAAGATTCTTTTATCGGATGGAAAACATTCGGAAATGCTTCTTCTGTTTACGGTAACTATACATCCGCTGCAGGTGATCGTTTCACAATTTCTTTAACAGGTGTTCCCAAAGGAAATGATTATCACATTCGCATTGTGAATTGGGCACCAGTATCCGTTGATGGTGCAGGGAATGTTTATACTAATTAGAATTCATTAATCTAAATTGCCCACTCGGCACCTTTATTTCTAGCAAAGGTTACGAGCAGGGCTTTTTTATGCTTTCGTTAAGAATAGATACAACTTTATAAAAGATATAATTGTTGACCTTGAATTACTTGCAAATATATGTTAATTTAACTACATAGAAATACATAGTAGGTGGTGTATGAGTTGAAGAATGAGATGATTAAAGGATATATTGATGGCATTGTGCTCTCCATCCTGAGTCAAAAAGATGCATACGGTTATGAAATATCTCAACACATTAATCAAGTAACCGATGGGGCATTTCTGCTCAAGGAAGGTACGCTGTATCCTGCATTAAAGAGGCTGGAAGCCAATACTTACATTGAAGGCTACTGGGGTGATCAAGAAGGTGGGCCTAGACGAAAATATTACAGGATAACAGATGAAGGCCAACTTCGACTTGAAGCGATCAAAACCTCATGGGAACAAAATACACATATCATCAATATTTTCTTAGGAGGAACGGCGAATGGACATTCAATCTTATTTAGACCAAGTGTTTAAGAGAACCTTTTTATCCAAGCGAGAGCGCGATGAATTGGCTGAAGAAATGGCTACTCATTTACACTCTTCCAAAGAGCATCATATCAATGAGGGATGCACTGAAGAACAAGCCACCACAAAAGCTATAGCGTCCTTTGGCGATCCTATCAGCATAAGAACTAAACTGACTCAAGAGACTTATGGTCTATCAAGTAAACTGATCCTACAGTTTATAACCATGAGCTTGATCCTGTATTTAAGCTCCCTGTTCACAGGAGTAGCTCTTCATTATTATGATGTTCATAACAGAGTGGTCGAACTTTTCCCAATAGCCTTCATTACACTATGTGCCTTGAGCAGTGCTTTGCTGCTAACTCGCAAAAACATTGATCGTTGGTGTCTATTGTCAGTTCCCATTTTATTTGGATTAGGATATTTGCAGGCATATCTGGGTCTTTTCAAAAATATGTTTGGTGCCCTCGATTCATTTACGCTTTTTGAGAATTTATTTTTCAGCGGCGCTTATGACTTTTCAGGGCGCAGTAGCTTCATGCTTATTGGTGGTCTGATCCTAGCTGTTCAAACACTCATTTTGTTTGTTATCAGCAAAAATATCTACATCTCTTTGACGCCCTTTGCCTTCTCTATTTTGTATACAGTTTCTCATATGGTCATTTTCGGATCATATTATCTGTTCTTTGGGGATCATTTTAGTTCATCTATCACCAATGGATACAATGTTTTTGCCGCCGGTAACATTCAACGCCTCTCAGATATCGGTGTGAAATTAGGTATGTGTCTTGTATTGTTTTTCACTTTAAGTTCATTGAAGAAGCTGATCTTTAAATCTAAGCTTCAAGCTGGATGAGTTGGAATGACATATTATTTACCTTTTCAGGTTCATTCTAAAGGAATATCGATTATATTCATTAATCAGCTCATCCAACGCCATCGATTGCTCAAGCACTTTCACATTCGGGATTCCATATTGATCTACCAAGCGACTCAACTCTTGCCGACCTTGCTCGATCTGGTCTTTCAAGATACTTAGTTCCCTCATGGCATGTACCCCTCTAGGACATTCTAGAAAAACATTTAATATGAGTAAGCTATTTAGTTTCGCTAATGACTACAAGTGCTTTTTAGAACATAATATGTTTTGCATAATATTGTAAAAACAAATCTTTAGAAAAGGCATTGCGCTCTGTCTAATCCCTTTTCAAAACACAAAACAGCCTACCTCAAAAGCAGATAGGCTGTTTGTTTTATTTAATATTTATCGTCTTAAATAATTGTGAATACGTCTCTTGCTGAGACAAACTAGCTTGCTGTCTATAAGTTCCGTATAGATCTACACACTTTACTAGCATGTGATCGTCTTGAATCTCTTATTTTTCAAGTGTTTTTCAATATAGGAACTTATATTGGACATTTTCTTCACCGTCCCTTCTTAGATATTTCATTATCAAAAAGTTGGTGTGCTTAACTTTTCTATTACATTTTTGTACTTTTTCATTTGTGATTCATTGGCTTCGCTCTTATACTCCCCATACAAATCTAAACATTTAATACACATCAGGTCATCTTTACTTGAAGAAGAGAGTTCTAAACACATGAGTAAGGCATCAATCCCAAGTAAGTAATTACGTTGTTTTATTTGATAATATCCCAATTCATAGTAAAAATCTTGATACCCGTGGTTTAACATTTGATCGTTATAACCACCTTTAAAGTGCATGTCTGTATTAAACAATTTGATCTGGTTCTTAAATCTATCTAAAGCAAAGTCAATGTTAAAAGAATACTGATTAGCTGCTTGCAAAATATTAACGAATCCAGCTAATATTTCTGATGGGTTGTTTTCGATATAATCCAAATAAGAATCGATTACATTTTCTTGACCAAGCATTAATTGGGAGGCATATTGATTCCCTTCCCCCCATACTCGGAACAAATCTATTATTTGTTGATCCTCTTGTGTAGGATTCCCAAGCTCAACTATTTCCAAGTATTTTTCTGTATACTTTAGGACATTTTCATATTCCTTACGGGCATCATAAACGCTTGCTATTAATAAGTGTGCATAGGCTACATATGTAAAAAGAGGATAGGCTGTTAGCCTTCTTTTATTTTTTCGCCTACGAGATTGAATTTTTAATTGGAATTCTGCTTTCCGTTCCAGTTCCCGTGCCCATGTGTCGACCTTGTCCCACAAATGTATCGTCATATACACGTTAGCCAAGTCTTTAATTGCATCCAATTGCACTTCTTCATTTAATTTATCAATATAAGGTTCGAACTTTACTGCTGCATTGAGATTGTCAAATTTACTCAGTGTTTTATGAAGCAAGAAAATGCGGTACTGGCAAAGGGCCAACCGCTCCGAGTGTTGATACTTCTCACTACCGGCCACACATTCATATATAATGAGTGCAGATTCATTGGTGCTTTTATTATAGAGACTCTCTGCCACATTAAATAACTCATCAATATAGGATTGATCATCTGTTACATGAGTAATGACTTGTTGTATAATATCTAGCTTACCAAGTTCAGCACAACGAAATAAATACGGTTCTAATCGCCTCCAATGGGGCGCAGATTCAATAAAACATTCAACTCCATACATTTCATAAAAGTACCCCTGTTCCAAACCCATTGCTGATGTGATTTGGTCTAGTTGATTCATTGACATAAGTCTGGTTCCTCTGATGATCGCACTTAACGTACCCACATTAATGTCAGTAATTTTCTGAAAATTGCTGTAGCTTATATCCCTTACTCTTCAAGTAATCTTCAATATAGGAACGTATATTGGACATTGTCTTCATCGTCCTCCCCAGATGTTATACTATCGAAAAGTTGGTACACTTAACTTATCTATTAGTTTTGTATACTGCTCTTCCTGGGTCTTACTAGCGAAATTTCTGTATATTCCGTACAAATCAATGCATTTGATACACATCATGTCATCGTTACTTGAGACACACCGTTGTAGACTAGTGATTAGATCATCAATCCCTTGATCAATCTGGTTTTTATTCAATCCATATTTTGCTAATTCGTAGAATAAGCGTATATATCTAAAATTTGATGCCTGTTCGTTATATGCTCCTTTTACTTTTACATATTTCTTTGTTCTAATCTCGTTTATCTGATTTTTGAATCTATTCAGTGTGTAGTCAATATTGTAAGAGTACTGATTGGCAGCTTGTATAATATATACGAATGCTGTTGAGATTTCCTCATGATTAGCATCTAGGTAATCCAGATAATTATTCAGGAACTCAAAATCACCTGATAGTATCTTGTACAAATATCGATTTCCCTCCGCCCAACCCTTGAACAGTCCTATTAGTTCTTGTTCTTCTCCAGTTGGATCTTTAACATTGTTCACTATATCCTCATAAATATCTGTGTACTCTAAAGCTTCTATATATTGCCTACATTCTCCAGATACATGTGCCTTGTGCAGAATGGCATAAGCTTTATAAGTGAAAAGAGGATAAAAAGCAACTCTAGGTTTCCTTTTCCTTCTTAAGGATTGAAGATGAATTTGTAAGTCAGTTCTTCGTATCGACTCCTCAGCCAACTCAAAAACCTTATCCCACAGATTCATTGTGCTATACAGGTTAGCTAAATCTTTAAGCGCATCCAGTTGCATTTCCTCATTCAATTTATCAATATAGGATTCAAACTTTACTGCGGCATTCATGTTAATGAGTTTATTCAGTGTTTTATGAAGCAGGAAAATACGGTACTGACAAAGGGCCAGCCGCTCCGAGTGTTGATATTTCTCACAGTCTGCCACACATTCATACAGAATAAGAGCTGCTTCTTTTAATCCTCTAGCAAAAAAGCTCTCAGCTACATCAAATAACTCTTCTATATATGATCGATCGTCCGTCACATGAGTGATAACTTGTTGTATACAATCCAGCTTACCAAGTTCTGCACACTCGTATAGGTATGGTTCCAAACGTCTCCAGTGGGGCGCAGATTCAATGAAGGACTCTACCCCGTAACTTTCATAAAAAAAACCTTTTTCTAATTCCATTACAGAAGTGATCTGATTCAGTTGGTTCATAGACATCGGCCTGCTGCCTTTAAGAATGGCACTTAATGTCCCAACGTTAATTCCAGTAATATCGGAAAAGTGCTGCAACTTGAGATCGTTATCTCTCATGTATTTCTCAATATATACTCTTACTTTACGTACCGATTCCACTTTCTCACCTCCGTCATTCGAATCACTTATAATTCAATTACATATAATAAATGTTATTTTAATCCTGTATTTTACATCGGTCAATCTATGAAAATACAAAAAAGCTTACTCTCGTTACTTGAAAGTAAACCTTTTTGAAAATTTAATATATCTTTTCTGTTATAGTCTTCCTTCTCCATGCGTTACAGACATTATTTGTGTAATAACATCACTATCCAAATTAACTAATTGATTTATATTAATAATCATTATGCTAAGCAAGATTACATAGAAGATCTTCTTTTTTTTCATAAGATTTCTGAACCTCCATCATGATAAGTTTGTACTGATGCTCGATTTCAGCCGTACCCATGTTTTTGTACTTCTCATACAGGGAAATACAATGAATGATATCTGTTTGATTGTTAAATCGTACAGACTCTCTCAGACAGTGCATAAGTTGCTTCAAACCCTCTGGATATTCATGGCGATTTAAGTGATAGAGAGAACGTTCCAACAAGAATGCTGCATAAATTTCATTTTTCATCTGCTCAGTGTACCCTTTTAAACAGTTAATTTCCGAGTTAATTCGATCGCTGAACCTATTCAAAATATCATCAATATTTTGATCAAACTTATTAGCTACCTCCAAAATATTAATTATCGCAGGTAAAATTTCCTCTTCATTTCTTTCAATAAATTCCACATATGCAGGTAAAACGTTTTGATCACCCATCATCAATTTATATAAGTAAGTATTGGCTTCCGCCCAACCAGCAAATTTATCAATAAAAATCTGATCCTCTTCATCCGGTTCAGAGACTTTAGCAAGCTTGGCATAGACTTCTGTATAGAGCAAAGCTTCTTCATAACGTCCCTGCTTCTCACATGCCGATGATTTAAGCAAATTGGAATAAGCTCTATATACGAATAAAGGATAGGCAGTAAGTCTATCGCTTTTATTTATTTTCTTCTTTGTATACGATTGTAAAATTTTTGTTTTCTGATCTAATTCTTCAGCCAGATCAAAAGCCTTGTCCCGATATCGAAGTGAAGCATACGTATTCGCCAAATCCTTAATCGCATCCAGTTGCCGTTCCTCATCCAGCCGATTAATATATGGTTCAAAATGTACGGCTGCACGAAGATTCTCATGCTGGTCCTGACCTAGAGACAACGTGAAGATGCGATACTGACACAGAGCCAGACGTTCCGAATGTTGATATTTCTCACACTCCGCCACACATTCGTACAACATCCGTGCAGCCTTCGTCTGTCCACGTTCAAGCATGCCTTCGGCCATTTCGAACAACTCCGAGATATACGAGCGATCATCCGTCACTTCCTGGATAACCTTATGAATACATTCCAGCTTGTCCAATTCAGCACAGCGTTGCAGGAATGGTTCCAGTCTCCTCCAATGAGGTGCCGATTCCACGAAACATTCAGCCCCATAAATCTCGTAGAAATACCCCTCTTCCAGCTTCATGCCTTGGGTAATCAGATCCAGTTGCGCCATAGCGATGGGCCGAGTCCCCTTAATAATTGCGCTAAGCGTTCCAGCGTTAACTCCCGATATATCGGCAAAATACTGCAGGGTGTACCCCTGTTTCCTGATGTAGTCCTCAATATATGAGCGTATCGTAGTTGTAGGTTCCATGTATCCCACCTCCACAATGAAAATCCATAATTTTGAATTTATATGATAAGCACAATTTTAATCCTAAATTTTACAGCGGTCAATAAAAATCGTGGCAATTCCCTTCACATTTATGCAAGGAGGCCTCGCTGTTCCTGCTTATAGAAAAAATCCATTAGAAGAATCCGTGAGAACGTGATACATTTAATTCAACTTACATATCCTACTATTTCAATGGGATTATACGACACAGATACTATCAATTCAGTTCGAGGAGAAGGTCAGATGAAATTTGCCTTGTTTAGTCTCATGATGAATCTGCCTAATGCCGTAACCGGGGAAGCTCTGACAACTCAGCAACCACACGCATTCGGTTACTAACCACCGTCACTGTTCTTAGTATACTTGATCCAGTCCGGGTTGCCGAGGATTATGCTACGTTGGATCAATTATCGGGCGGACGGCTGGAGCTGATCATCGGGAAAGGCAATGACCCTCGGCACTATCCGCTGTTTGGCATACGCGAAGAGGAACAATGGGACTCACTCGATGAACGCTATCATTTGCTAAGACGGCTGTGGTCTGAAGAGAATGTACCCTGGCAGGGAACGTATCGCCCTCCGCTTGATGGAGTGACCATGCCATATTATGAAGCGTTCCATGCCACCGCTGCCGCACAGCATAATCAGTCGCCCTTCACCGATATCTGGAGGATAACATTGCACGAGGTCCTGCGTTAATCGGCAGTCCGGAGCAGATCATTGAGAAAATTCTGGACTATCATGCCGCTTATGGACATGGGTGATTCCTACGAATCGCCCTCTTCCCTCTTCCTCCCACTTGTATCGTGACTATCCCTATATCTACTTGGACTGAATGCCTTCCAACAATGAACGGAGCATCAGATCTACAAACGCATCATCCATCGCTTCCCCCGTCACTAACATACGATAGAACACCGGCCCATAGATCAGATCGATGTATAATCCAATGTCTGTCCCACTCTTTAATTCGCCGCGCTCCACACCCTTCTCCAGAATTCCCCGAGCTTCACGTCGACGTGGTTGGATGTATCTTGTACGGTATTCTTCGGCAAGCCCTTCATCCGACTGCCCTTCCCCAATAATCTGTGTAATCACTTTTCCTTCCCGACTGGTCAAAAAACGAACCAGATTACTCGCATGTATGCGTATATCTTCCAATACCGAGCCTGTATCCGGTACGGGTAATCTTGCCGTTGCGGCAGACATATATCCGTCCATGATGACAGCGCCTTTGTTCGGCCACCATTTGTAGATGGTCGCTTTGCTCACCTGTGCACGTTCAGCAATCTTCTCGATCGTAACTGCCCCGAATCCGTGCTCCAACAACAACTCATAGGATGTTGTAAGAATGGCATTCTGGGTTTCCATGTTACGCGGACGTCCTCTTTTGGCAGTCATCTGGATACCTCCTGGATGTAAAAAATATATTTTATCATCAGTAATATTCATAAAAACGATACGTTCATTATACTAAAATGCATTGCGTACACACAATTCACTCTCCGCTCATTTTTATATCCTCATTTAAATTTTCATTAAAATATGTTTAGTCTATTTACAATACTAAACGTTTAGTTTATTATATGCTTTAATTAGTGAACACAACGTTTAGTAATTAACATTTTAAACAGCACCCGTTGATCTATCTGGAATATCGAATTTTCAATACGAATATGAAATCTGTGGAGGATGATTAAGATGGATATGAGACAACAAGTGAAGAAGGCACCTGTACCTGCCTGGATTATTTTTTTGCTGGCATCCGCTTGTGGATTGATCGTGGCAAACCTGTATTATGCTCAGACCGTTATCGGACCGATTAGCATGACCACGGGCCTTTCTTCTGCCGCTGCCGGATTGATTGTAACGTTGACACAGATTGGCTATGTCATTGGTTTGCTGTTTATCGTGCCGCTCAGTGACATTATTGAGAACCGGCGCCTCGTCGTGCTTTTCCTGATTGTACTGGTCGGCGCCCTGATTGCTGCGGCTTTCTCGCCTACAGCTGTTGTATTTCTGACTGCCTCTCTATTCATTGGTATAGGTTCTGTTGTCGCTCAGATTCTGGTGCCCTATGCAACATATCTTACTTCCGAGGAACAACGCGGACGGGTTGTTGGCAATGTAATGAGTGGTCTGTTGCTGGGCATCATGCTGGCTCGTCCTGTCGCGAGCTTTATCACCAGCCTCTTTGGCTGGCAGACGGTCTTTGTATTCTCCGCCATTGTCATAACACTTCTCATGCTGCTCCTATCACGTGCTCTTCCTGCTCGCCAGCCTGAACCCAACTTGAAATACGGGCAATTAATCGTGTCCTTGGGCACACTGTTCAGAACGATGCCGTTGCTGCGCCGCCGGGCGTTCTATCAGGCCAGTCTGTTTGGTGCTTTCAGCTTGTTCTGGACCACGGTTCCGCTCAGACTCGCTAACGATTTTGGCATGTCACAGCAAGGAATTGCCTGGTTCGCCCTCGCTGGTGTCGGAGGTGCTATTGCCGCTCCCATTGCCGGGAGACTGGCTGATCGCGGACTAACACGTATTCTGACGGGTGCTGCCATGGTGATCGCTGCTGCTTCGTTCGGTCTTGCTTATGTGTTCCAGAGCCACTCCACATTTGCATTGATCCTGCTTGTGATCGTGGCGATCACACTGGATATGGGTGTCTCGGGAAATCTGGTGCTGGGTCAACGCATCATTTACTCCTTAGGAAGTGAAGCGAGGGGGCGTGTGAATGGCATATTCATGTCGATCTTTTTTGTCGGCGGTGCGATTGGTTCATCCCTTGGAAGCTGGTCTTATGCTAACGGAGGCTGGAGTCTCACAACGCTGATTGGCCTGATCATGCCGCTGCTCGCTTTGGTGTATTACTTTACGGAAAAGAAAGCGGTAGTCGTCAGCAACGAATAGAATGAATATATCGCACTCTCCGAATAACGGAATAAGGGCAAAGCTAATCATCAAGATTAGCCTTGCCCTTATTGTGGTAGTAATCGCTTGGCTCTCTGTGACAGAGAAAGTTATCACTATGATTAAGATAGATACATTCGTTATCAGGCTTTACTGTGAAGGGTAACTTGGTACCCGTCTGGGTCGGCAAATGTAAAAGTTCGCCCGAATGGTCCATCTATGGGTGCAGATGTAATCTTAACGCCTGCCGCAGCAAGCTTGTCGTGAATGTCTTGCGTATCCGGGGCATGAAGCCACAGGGCGATACCAAGTCCTGGCTGAGTACCTGAACCGAGTTCGGTTCCTGGCAATAGGTCACGAAGAGCAAATGTAATAGGCTTGGTATCAAAGACCACCGCATGAGGTGGTCCCGCTTGTGAGCGTACCAGTCCAAGATAGGTCTGATAGAATTCGGCAGAGCTTTCAAGATTACTCACTTGAAGGGAAATGAAATCTGGTCCGATTACTGACATAATGTAATGTTCTCCTTTATATATGGGATTGTTTATATCTTCATCATACAAGGCCGCTCTTGCCAACAGTATGTCAGTAGTGTTCTTTCCTTTTTTCGATTTCTTCTCTTATTCAGTTTTCTCTTTCATACCAACACAGGCAGATGCGTATTCGCATCATACTCCACCAATGGCTCACCCGCTTGTAATTTCCGCACCAGATCAGGGTTTGCAATAAATGGTCTGCCGAACGCAGCCAAATCTATGCTTCCCTTATCAATCGCATGCTCTGCGGTCTGAACATCCAAATCCCCCACACCAATGATGATTCCATCCCACCGACTTCGAATTCGCTCGTGAAAGAACTGCCCACCATCCCATGCTTTTGCATAATGGTCTGTTGAGGGATGCAAGATCATAATTCCCGTCTCGCGGAACAAGTTCAGATACGCATCGATCATTGCAGCTTTGTCTGCCCATGCATAGGATGCATCATCATCCTTTTTCTCGGAGAATCGAACCGATATGCGATCCGCACTGATCTCTTTTTTCACAGCCACAATAAGATCCCGCAGGAACTGCAATCTGCCCGCTAGGTCCCCTCCGTATTCGTCTGTTCTGTGGTTGGTCTTCTCATTGATAAACTGGTCGATCAGATACCCATGCGCAACATGAAGCTCAATTCCGTCAAAACCTGCGAGAACCGCATTGCGGGCTGCCGCCTGAAAATGCTGAATTGTATCCGCTATATCCTGTGTACTCATCGCTTGAGGAACCTGATACGGCTTATGCAGCTTATGCACTCTTCCCTCTGCCGCAAGGCTGGAAGGTGCCACTGGATTGGTTCCGATCAGATCGAAGTGGGACAACCTGCCGACATGCCACAGCTGAGCAATAATGGTGCCGCCATGTCTGTGAACAGCATCCGTTACTCTTTCCAAGACGTCATCTGTTCATCTGTATATAAGCCGGGGATGCCGTAAGTGCCTTTGCCTGCCAGATTGGGGTTAATGCCCTCGGTAATGATCAGTCCCACACCATCCTGCGCACGCTGCTCATAATACGCCACCATCTCATCTGTCACCGTCCCCTCCTGATCATCAGCAAACCCCCGGGTCAACGGAGCCATCACCATTCGGTTTCTTAATTGCCACTGATGAATCGTTACCGGGCTTAATAGTGTTGAACGTTTATTCATGTTATCCATGTCATATCCCTACTCTCTTCGTCATTAAGGATATTGTACGGCGGCTCTGATATATCGTAAAATGATTGAAATATATAGTTGTATCTCTCAGAGAGATACCTGACATCACCATCTGCCGAATTAATTGAAGGTAATCCACGTTCAGGAGGATACAAATGGAGCTTTCCGATATCGATATTGTTCTCGCGGTGGCACGTTCAGGCAAAATCTCACAGGCCGCCAAAGAACTGAATTACGCACAATCCAATGTCACTACGCGCATCAAAAAACTGGAGCAGGAATATCAAATTCAGTTGTTCAACCGATTTCCCAAAGGTGTTGTACTGACCTCCAAAGGAGAACAGTTCGTCCAGTACGCCACACAGATTCACAACCTTTTGCACGATCTGAAGCAGGATATGACCGATCCGGGTGAGCCTTCCGGCACGCTAAAAATCGGCATTGTGGAAACGGCGGCATCCAGCCGTTTTATGGAGATTCTGAATGAATATCAGTTAACCTACCCGAAGGTATCCATCTCACTCGTTAATGCCACTTCACCCAAAGTACTGCGCAAGAAAATACAGGACGATGAGATTGATGGTGCCTTTATCAGCGGTGCTTGTGTGAAGGAGGGTCTGAAGGTGGAATATGAGATGCAGGACACGGTTCATATCATCTCCAAGCGCATGGATACACCACCCGAGAGCCTGTGCCAAGTATCCTGGGTTGTTTTCCCTGAGGGCTGTCCGTATCGTGAAATGACTGAAGAATTTCTGCAGGAAGAAGGGTTATCCGCACGCAATATCATCGAAGTGAGTACGATGGAAAACCTGCTCAGCTGTGTGGAATCTGGTGTTGCTTTTACCCTAATGCCGTGCAGCGTTATTCACAAGAAACCGGATCATTTCTCTGTATTCGACGTAGCCGAGCGATTCACACATACTTCAACGACCTTTGTTCGCAGTGAGGGTCGTTATGTCAGCAGTGCGCTGGATCAATTCATGAAGCTGCTGAATCAGAAGTGCATTACTTTTTGATGTAGGTAACTTATACTACTACACCATCACACGGAACATTGCCCTTATTACGCATTACTTAGATGGGGGCAGGGGTGCTGGTTGCAAACCAAAAAAAACACTCCGAAGAGTGTTTTTTTGTCGTCATTTTTCCCTCTACACCATATATAATTAACGCTTACTCCACCTTGAATCTTGCAGCTGATTCAGCCAGCTTTTGCGTCAATTGATCGATCGTATCGACCATATTCGCCAACTGCTGCACCGTGGAAGACTGCTCCATCATGGTTGCTGTTACTTCCTCAACCGAAGCTGATACTTGCTCTCCTGAAGCCGACAAGCTATGGGCTGACTCCAGTACGTCATCCTTGTTCTGCAACATCTCTTGCATCTGTCCTGCCATCGTGGCGATCTGTTGATTAATGACCGTCACCTTCTCCAATATCATATCAAATGCCTGACGAGTCTGAATGACAAGCTCATCCTGCCTGGACGAGATGGTGTGAATTTCGGCAACACTTTGGTTGTTCTCAGCGACATCGGCCAGATTCTGCTCGATAATGCTGGAGATTTCCTTGGACTGGCGGGAACTCTGCTCTGCCAGATTGCGGATCTCCTCGGCCACAACCGCAAATCCTCTACCATGCTCTCCAGCCCGTGATGCTTCAATCGAAGCATTCAATGCAAGCAGATTGGTCTGCTTCGCAATCTGACTGATGGCTTCCGTGATCTGACTAATACTGCCCGAACTTGTGTGAAGTTTGACGGTAATCTCCGAGATTTTCTCCACTTCCCGTTCATTCACCTCATTGATACGCATCAGTTCATTGACAACTTCATTCCCGTTGTGGAATACCGTTTCGATCTCATCTGCTCTTGCCTTCACATCCTGTGCACTGCTGTTCATGGCAGCCACTTTATCCCCAAAGCTGTTGAATTTGCCAGCAATCTGCTCGGTATCTTCCGATTGAGCCTCCATGGCTTTTGCAATCCCCATGGACGTCGCCGATGTCTCATCAATGGATCTTGCTGTCTGTTTGGATGTTTCCTCCAGTTCCTGAGTGCTTGCCTGGAGAATATGAATCGAACTATTCATATCGGTAATGAGATTCCTGTTCTGCTCCACCATACCATTAAAGCTCTCCGCCAGATCCTTGAATTCACTTTTATATCTGCCATTGGCCTTAACGGTCAGATTGCCTTGCGCAAGCTGTTGGAACAGCCCGATCAGACGAATGATAGGTCTTGTAATACTGCGAGAAATCAGCAATCCCACACCAATAGCCAGAGCAACTCCGATCAATGTCACGATAATCATCTGGCGCTGCATATCCTCTAGTGGACGTTTGATATCATCATAATCATCAATAATGACCACGGAGAGATCTGCACCAGGAATCTGATTAACGCGATAATAGATGTTATCTCGATCCATCGAAGTGATTTTCACTTTGTCAGTGGCTCTGGCCTCGATAATTCCCATCGCTTCCTTGTCCGCTTCCAGCGTTTGTCCCACAATGGAAGGGTCCAGTGAATCATACATGATGATGCCGCTCCGGCTTAGCACTTCAACTCTGCCTTGGGCATTGATTTTAATGTCTCCGAGTTGTCCCAGGAAAAAGCTGCTGTCCACCGACATGGCGAACACACCCAGTATATTCCCCTGTTCATCGGTGATAGGCTCCGAGAATACAATAATGAGCTTCTTGCCAGCCTTAGAGACGACCGCGTCACTGATGAAGGATTTCCCCTGTATGGACTCCTTAAAATATTCCCGATCTCCCCGTGACTGCCCAATGACTTCCGGCATGGTTCCTGCCACCATTGTTCCTTCCTTGTCAAACACGAACAAGTCCGGCTTGGAGCCTTCCGTATCAGATATACTGTCGGTGAGAATCGTATTTGCTCTATTGAAATATGGATTCTCATCTGTAAAAAAGGTTTCATCTGTCATTTCGTTCGTATCACGCAACTTTAAGAGTTCTTTAAAAGTATTATGTACGGATATCGCATGACTCATCTGTTGCTGAAGCTGCATCGCTGTCCAGAGCCCTTCCCCAAGGCGGTCAGCCATTACATTAATCTCATCTTTGCTTTTCCTGACCACAACATCAGATGAAATCATATAACTTGTGGTCGTTGCACCAAGCAGAACCAGAACGACCAATACACTGATCATGAAAGGCAGCTTGATTTTAAGCGACATATTTTTGACCTTATGCCCTGCCCCTTTTGTTTTCCCCATTTCCTTCTCCCCACTTCCCTGAACCATCTGCATCTGAACGATGTACATACATTATCGGAAAAATCCATAGTGAAATTGATCAATTAGGGAGATATTGCCACTGTTTTTCTTTTTTTATTCTGATAGCCACATAAAAAAATGGCCTGTTAGATCGACACTACCCATCTTTGGAATGGATGTTGCCGTTACCTAACAGACCGTTTACAGATTGGATAATATGATATGATTCTATTACGTTACTTGCGCAATCTCCGGGAACTCAATGCGTGGTGGCCATTCTGCAAGAATGTACTGCGCGTATTCTTCATCTGTTCGATCCGTCGCTCAGCCAGACGATCTGCGGCAACATAGGTAGCGATGCCCTCAGTACGTGAGCTTTCGAATATTTTCTCCAGATTCGAATAGATCTCTCCGATCTTGCTCCACGCTCGATCCGCATTATAACCATTCAACTCATCCGCAATGTTAATTACGCCACCTGCATTGATAACATAGTCAGGCGCGTATACGATGCCCATATCATACAGTTGATCCCCATGACGGGTCTCCAGCAGCTGATTATTGGCACAGCCCGCTACAACCTTTGCCTTAAGTGTCTTGAGCGTATCATCATTAATCGTGCCGCCCAGTGCACATGGGGCATAGATATCGCACTCCACACTAGTAATATCTGCGGGATCAACAGCTGTCGCGCCGAAGCGATCCACAGCCTGTTTCACCGCGTCCTTATGGATATCCGTAACGATCAGATGTGCACCTTCCTCATACAGATATTTGCACAGATGCATCGCCACATTGCCTACACCTTGGACCGCTATCGTTTTACCCTCCAGCAGATCGGTACCGAATGCTTCTTTGGCTGACGCCTTGATCCCACGATATACACCCCAAGCCGTTGCAGGTGATGGGTTACCGGATGAACCATAGCTCGGCGAGATGCCTGTCACATAATCGGTTTCCTGATAGATCAGGTTCATGTCCTCTTCCGTTGTTCCCACATCTTCGGCCGTGATATAACGTCCGTTCAACCCTTGAATATATCGTCCAAATGCCCGAAACATGGCTTCGTTTTTGTCACGCCGCGGATCTCCGATAATAACGGTTTTGCCGCCGCCCAGATTCAGGCCAGATACTGCATTCTTATATGTCATACCACGGGCAAGGCGCAGGGCATCTTCAATGGCTGCTTCTTCTGAAGCGTAAGTCCACATCCGTGTGCCTCCCAGCGCAGGGCCGAGTGTTGTGTCGTGTATGGCGATAATTGCTTTTAACCCTGAATTTCGATCCTGGCACAGAACCAGTTCCTCATAATCGTGTTGCTCCATTGCTTCAAACCAACTCATGTGCTAACCGTCTCCTCCAACCATTTTTGCGATCCAATCGCATTCTTCTCTGTTTATTTACCATCCTCTATTGTACCCACGAATACCCATTTTGTGCAAAATCACATCGCAATTAGAGAAGCATCGAACGATGTCTCTCATATGGCGGGAGCAAAGCTGTCGAATTTCAGATTATAATTTTATCGTCTATCAATAGAAAAACCTCTCTCCCTTACAGGAGAAAGGTACTCTTCCCTCAACATTCTCATCTTAATCACCCCAAGTAGGTCACTTGATCGTTCCATTTAAGGGAGCGTTTCAACCACATTGATTGGATGCAAATCGCCATCTACAGCGAAAGAAGCCTGTCCCGTCTCCTCGGAGACAACCAGCACAACCGCGTCCGTTATTTCACTCAATCCCAGTGCAGCCCGATGACGGGTGCCTATCTTTCGTTCATGCACTTCCGCCTGCGATAAAGGCAACACATTCCCAGCGGATACAATCTGATTGCCACGAATGAGAACAGCCCCATCATGCAGAGGCGCACCGGGGATAAACAGCGATTCCAGCAACGCATGCGTCACTCTTGCATCCACAGCCACGCCTGAGTGAATGATCGTCTCCAACGGAACTTCCCGTTCAATCACAATCAGTGCACCATATCTCCGGTCAGACAGATGCTGTACGCTTGATGTTAACTCGGCAAACTTCTCGGTAAAAGGTGACAGATAACAATCCAGATAAAAAGAAGAGGCGAGCACCTCGATCTGTTTAATCTCCGCTCGAATCTCTGCAAACTGCCCCAACAGACAGACACTGTCATTGTCAAAACGGGATAACGTCATGTTCATTCGATCCGCCACACGATGCAGATCTGCCTTGAGCTTCTGCCTCATCAAGGAACTGTTACAGTCTGCTTGCTGAGTCATCATTCGCCGCCTCCTCTGGTTGGGTTGGGCTTCACGCCACATCATTAGTACCCATACCTTCCCCTCCGGATCAGTTATTTATGCAATGGCAGGGTTGCAGGGACTAATCTTCGTCGTAATTGCAACTGGTATAGTAGACAAAAAAGAGCCTGTCCGCAAACCTTCACGGTCAGACCCTATCTGCAAGATGATTGATGCCCTGTCTATTTCACTTATTGTGCTTTGCCGTATGAACCTGCCTTAAATGTAGTCGGGTCATACCATTTGTACCCTGCCGCGGGTGTAGCCCATGGTTCAAGTTGCGGCTCGGTGGACGCAGCCGGAGCTTCGATAGGAAGCAGGCTTGTTGCCGTATCCAATGTCAGTCCTGGCACTTGTGCCAGACTGGTGTAGCTCTCTTTGACCGCGAGCCATTTCACAGTATTTACAAGGAAAGTGGCATCGTCCACTTCTTTGAATCCATCATAGGTCTTCTTGGTGGCGCCGGTCTCTTCACGCATATATTTCGGAGTCGCATCTTCTACCGGTGAAGAATCACCGATAAATGCGGCTTTACCCGCACCAACCTTTGCAATGGCAGCATATGCTCCTTCAGCTCTTCCACCACCATTGTATACGCCCTGATCCACAGCATTGCCCCACTTGGACACACCACTTGGTACATAAACCAAGCCTTTGGCCTTGTTGGGGTCTATAATTGCAATGGTCGATCCCGCATGCATGGCTACAGAGTTAACACCAGCCGTAATGCCGAAGGATTGTACAGGTGCAACGATATCCGATGCGTTCGCATCGCCGAGAGCATTATAGCGGAAACGAACACCAAAGTTGGTCGCGAGCCAGTCTGAGCTAATTACCCCCTGCATGGCAGGTGATTCCGCTTCGGCCGAGGACATGCCTTTGGCTGGATTCAGGAAGGCACCACGGCGATAACCGTTGAATACTTCGGACGAATCCCAGCGGTTTTTGTTACGATCTGCATTATAGTGATCGGAGATGAAGAAGATACTTCCTCCGTTCTGTACGTACTGCACCAGCGCAGCCTGCTCAGTCGCTTTGAACGGCACGTTGGCTTCGCCGATGACAAATACGTGGTAATCTTTCAATTTATTATAGGTGATGGCTTGCTCACCAAATGTGTACGGGATACTGCGTTCCAGCTGATCCACGGCAAAGCCTGCGTTTCGCAAACCATTAGCAAAATCCGAAAATGCCCCGTCAATAATCCAGTCGGCAGCACCTGCTGTCTGGGCGTGGGTATTATCGAACAATACTTTTTTGCCGGTGCCATCCGGCAGTGTTGTACCTGGGTTCGGTTCTGGATCAGGATTGGTTGTTCCGGAGGAAAGTGTGATGGACGTTGGGTTTTTGACTCCTGCATAGCTGTTGTAGGCACCCAGGGTTCCGGTTACGATGATCTTTTTGCCTACAAGACTCGGATTGGAAGCAAGTCCATATTGCGAACGGAAAGATGAAGAAATCTGTACATCCAGTAATCTGGCATTAGTCCGCTCTGACGCTGAATCTGCAATCAGAACATTAAAATCATTGGCATAAGGAGATGTAAACTTCGCTGTAAGTGACCCGGTAGCATGTCCAACAATGATTCCTTCGACCGTCGCCGTTCCTCCACCGCTCTGGGCAGCGATGGCCTGAGATACCGTAAGTGGTGCTGCAGCTTGTACCGGACTCTGTGAACCCGGCCCCAGCAGTGCAGTTGCCATCATGATAAAGACCAGGAATGCCCCGATCCAATGCTGCCATAACGCCTTTTTCATATTCCCTTTCTCCTCCTCCAAATTACCTGATAATGGGTTATCCTCCTTTAATTTAATGGTTCATATGCTGAATTCCTCTTTCTTTTTGTAAAGTTTATGAAAAAGTTTGGAAGTTGAGTCTATTTGCCCATACTGATTATCATTAGAATTCCATTTTAATGAACCTATTTCAGAAAAAAGTTAAATTCGATGCGGACTTGGGATTGCATTTTGCCAGCGTTCATTGCATAATGAATATATAAATGTGATAATGATTATCATTCTTGAACTTGCTCAATGTACATTTCTACTGCATATGATTTTACGATTTTATAGATAAAGGGGAACGAACATCGAATGAATACAACTCTGCAAAAGGCTGACCTGCAGCTTGACGATTATTTGGATCTTCTGAACCTGGCAACCAACCTGGGTGATACGAGATGGCAAAAGGAAATTATCCGTAAGCTGGCTTATACTTATCCCGCAGTTCAATGTAAACAACCACAATAGTATTCGACATCCATCATAGATACACAGCATAGCTCATGATCGATTCCTTCGTTGAATCCGTTATGAGCTTTTTTGTTGTACAATGTACAGTAAATTAATCCAACGTGAAGGAGTGAACAACGATGCAATTGGAGACCGAACGACTCATCATCAGGGATATTCTGGAGACAGACTGGGAAAGTATACATAGCTACACATCCATGACAGAAGTTACTCAGCATACAGCGTGGGGACCGAATACGGAAGAAGATACGCGAGAGTACGTGCAGTTTGTGTTGGACATGCAGCACACACAACCACGAGAGGGTTTTGAATTTGCGATATGTTTGAAAAGTGACGGGACTCTCCTTGGCGGAGTGGGTATCCACGTTATGGAGAAAACCAACGCAGAGATCGGTTACGTCCTCCATCCCGCTTATCAAGGAAAAGGTTATGCCGCCGAGGCTGCCCTGGCTATACTCGGTTTTGGTTTCAATGAATTGGGTATTCACCGGATTTACGCCAAATGTCGCCCGCACAACACAGCTTCGGAAAATGTCATGAAGAAGATTGGTATGCAGCGTAGGAACTGAAATTTCCTGTAGTTTTCTATTATGTCCGAAAGTGCCTTTATATCAGGGTTTTAAGGAGATTTTTAATGTTAGAATGAACTGTAGTTTCCAATAGTTCTCGATAGTGTGTGACCACGATGTGACCAAAGGGCGACCAATATTTTTGCGAGGAACTATATTTAGTTTAATGTAAATTAGTAAGATTTTGAGATGTGATAGTATGCCAATAATGTAATAAAAGTATAATTCCATTCTAAAACCGAATGTATCTGACTTAGGGGCATATCTCTATGGACCGTAGATTTACATACAATCCTAATAAAGTGCCGATACAAAGTAAATTGTATGCATAGATTGAAACATCAAATTATATATTGATAAGAATAAAAAAATAAAAGAAAGAAGGGTTTTAAATGTTTAAAAAGGCTAAAGAAAATAAACTAAGGGTACCGACATCAGGCACTAAATTTCGTTCAGAGGGTCCGAGTGGTCATATTGGTCCAATCGAGCCAAGTAATGAAGTATCCGCATTAATTAAAAAAGCCGTTTCTGACGAGGTCTTTAAGAATTCATTAGCCAAGGATTTTGATAAAACCATAAAAGAACACAATATTACATTAAATCCAACTGAGAAGGCTGCGTTGGCAATAGTTGATTGGAGTCAAAATATACCTACAAAAATAGAACAGCTATCCGGTAACGCATGGGTCCATATATATAAATAAACCACGAGTAAGGATAAATACTTTTTTTAAAAATAGAAGGGTGAGGTCTATATATGAATTTAGGTATATTACTATGGAATACATGTAATGCCATGTGCGACCATTGTGCTGTGAGTTCTTCACCTTTCGAAAATGGTTATATGACTGATGAACAAATCTTTCCTATAATTGACTCCGCTTTTTATGATTGTAAAAAACCTAAGATAGGTTTGTCGGGAGGGGAAGCATTCCTATATTTTGAAAGGTTGTGTAATATAGTCGATTACGCAATTAATAAAGGAGCAGAAATATCTATAAATACAAATGGCTTTTGGGGTGTTTCATTAGGGCGTGTCTTCAAACTCAGGCAAGCCACACCATAATGGATGCCAGAGTCAAAAAAGCCTTAAATGTACACGCTAATTTATCGTAGCGAGTCGCGAGACGACGATAGTTTTTCACTTTATTAAAGAAGCATTCAACTAAATGACGTTCTCTGTAAATATCTCGATCATAAGGCTGAATCTTTCGGCGATTCTTCTTGCTTGGAATGACTGAAATAGCCTGTTGCTCGTCCAAAAGCGCTCTGATCGCATTCGTATCATACGCTCGATCGGCCAATACCTGTTTCATTGTCAGTTTCATCGTTTGCAGAAGATCATAGCCTTGGACAGAGTCATGAGCTTCACCACCCGTTAATTCGAAACAAAGTGGATTTCCGAGCGCATCGACTACAACATGGATTTTGGTGCTTAGTCCACCGCGGGAACGTCCGATCGCTTGCTTGCTTTGCCCCCTTTTGCGCCCGATCCATGCTGATGAACGCGCACAATCGTGGCATCAATCATAACGCTTTCGTCATCCACTTCCAGGGAGACACACTTCAGCACGTCATCCCAAATCCCTGCTTTCTGCCAACGTCGAAAGCGAGTGTAGACGGATTTCCAATGAGGAAAGTAGTCAGGTAGATCACGCCAAGGGGCACCTGAACGTGCAACCCAAAGCATCGCATTTAGCATGATTCGGTTATCTATTGCGGGACGTCCTCCTTGTGGTTTTCGTTCAGGTGGAAACAGATCTTGGACTCGCTGCCATTGTGTCTCTTTTATTTCGTATCTTATATTCATCTAATATATTAACCCATGTATTACCATTTAAACGATTTGAAGACACGCCCTAACAAAAGCTAAAGAAAAAGTGAAGAAACTTAAGGAAATGGGTGTAAGGGCATTAATAGTATCAATTGATGATTTCCATCAAGAGTTTATTCATAGAGATCGCGTAATTAATGTAATACGTGCATGTAAAGAAATTCACCTAGAGGTTAAACTTCAGTTCGTTGCAACCAAGAGTTCAGGGAGACTTGCTGATTTTCTTCATGAGCATGGAGATGACCTACTTAATATAGAATGTAGAGAGATTCCTTGTCATCCTGTAGGCAGAGCTTCATTTAAAATAAAAGATGAATCGCTTTTTACTACTAAAGGAGTGCCCCAAGGACTATGCCCAAGTTCGGTTATGTCAATTTCTGCTTATGGAAAAGTTATACCCTGCTGTAATACTGCTGGTCATTTACCTAGTTTGGAAGTAGGAGATATATCTCAATCAATCATACCACTGCATAAAAAATTCCTTAAGGACCCTATATTTAACTTGTTACGCTTAAAAGGTCCTAAAGCCTTTTATGAATCTGCGATAAATATGGGTTATAATCCACGTGAAGATGGTTATATCGATCAATGTCACCTTTGTTATGATCTGTTTAAAAATAACCAACTGGCTGAAGAATTAAAAGATTTTGCTGCTGAGAATTTTGAACATGAATTGTATGAGACATACTTGGAAGAATATACAAATAATTATTCGCAAATATTGAACATGAACAACAAAGAGAGTAATACAAGCAATCATTCATTATGAAAGTGAAACATAAGGGGTAAAAAATGTGTGAATATCAAAATATTCTAAGGGATTGGTACATTGTTAATGACCAATCCTCTTTTTAGTGTATTATTTCATTCTATAATGATGACACGGCTCTTGGAATTACCATTAATTGGATTTAAAGTGAAGGAATGTGCATACTACCAGCATAGGAAGTGATATTTCCACTAGTTTTCTAAAGTGTCTCTAAATTCCTTTATAAAACGCTTTTAATGGGATTATAAATGTTAAAGTGAACTGTAGTTTCCGATAATTTTCAGTGGTATGTGATCACAGTTTTATCAGGGTGTGACCAATATATTGTGAAAATCTGATACTTAGTTTAATGTAAATTAGTAAGATTTGGAGATTTGGTAGTATGCCGAAAAATGTTTTATTCACAAGTGATTTAAAGAGGAAGATTATTATTAGGATTTAATTTGGACCTATTGAAAAAAGGGATTGAGTGACTTAAAAGTAATGCGATTGAAATAGTTTTTGTTGATCCGGATAAGTATAGAATGGGCCTAGGGGTTAAATTCTCTAGGCTAATTTCACTCAACTTCATTTGTATTTCACTTTGCAGTATGATTACAGTGCTATTTTTTAAAGAGTTCAAAGTATGACCAGTAAGGTAATTTTCATCTAAGTCAATGACCTACAAAAAGAAAAAAACCTTGCTACCCAAAGGTTTTCAAGTATGGAGACTAGCGGGATCGAACCGCTGACCTTTTGGCTGCCAGCGTGAAGGTCTGCTGCGGGAGCATTGGTTCTACAAAGGTTCCTTTCATGACTCGGTTCTCTATTCGATTCTCTCCAGGGAATATGACGCGGCCAATGGAGACCGAATGCTACATATGTAACTTTCCGCATACACCAAAAAAGCTGACACCGATTATACGGATGCCAGCTCTTTTTATAATTCTCCGTAACGACCCCAATCGCCAATGGAGGTGAAGCCTCTGAACAAGCTAATTTACAACCGGCACAACTCTACTGGACAGCTCGGGAATGTAGGACATCCACACATACAACGCAAGGCTGCCAGATCCCGAATCATCAGTTTGCCGTCCATCATATCCAGCGTACCTTGTTCCTTCCATGCCCCCAGCATACGCGTTACACTCTCCCGGGTAGCTCCAATCATCTCGGCAAGATCGGTATGGTTCAGCTTCATTTCCAGCACAATACCATCCGGTGTTACCCTGCCATACGAATTGCTGGCACGGATCAGTGTCGAAGCGAGCGCACCCGCCTTGCCATACAGCAGCAAATCACGGAATCTCGACTGGGTAATCCGCTGCGACAGTGCCATCCATTGCAAGAATTTCAAAGCAAGGTCGCCATGTTTGCTGAGTATACTTTCCAGATCGCCAAGCGAGATAATGGCCAGTTCCCCTTTTTCCGCCATCTCTGCACTATAGCTATGATTCAGTCCGCCGATGCCTCCGAACTCCCCGATGAGATCGCCGCTTTGCTGAATCGATAGGATAATTTCCTTGCCATCCTCCGTCGACTTGGTCATTTTCACTCGTCCCGAACGAATGTAGTACAGATATCCGGCTTCATCGCCTTCGAGAAAGAGACTATACCCCGACTTTACCCGTTTGGGCTGCATTTTCGCTTCAATCAGGTCCCATTGCTCAGGTGTAACGAACGAAAGGATTCCGCCTGTTTCTCGTGTCATTTTGCCCGCCTCCGTTTGTTTCTGCGCTGTTCTCTGGGTTGTTCTTTCCACAAATACTGTACTCATAACCTTCGTCCCCCTCGGTGATTCCTTATGTATACATCATATCGCGAAAGTAGCGTCAGGGTTATCGGGGGATTACCTGATCATTAACGAGAAACTCCCTGAATTTGCTGTGAGAAAAGTCACATTTCACCGATATGCCTCATGCTTCGCATTTCTTCAATCCCTTGGTGCACCTGATTCAGGAGTCCTCCACTGCCCAGGTTCAGTAGATTATGGAATGGAAATAGGGGTTTTCCCTGAATTACAATGTACGAGAAAGGGTCTACAATAGAACTACCATTGTAATACCCTTACTTTAAGATGATCCTGTCCAAAGGTTAATGATAATAATCACAACGTTATATACGTTATATTCCGAAAAAAAAGGAAGTGTTCTCCATGCATGATGAACTGCCATCTGGCATTCAGGAGATGATCGACGGCCTGCGCCTGAACACATCCAGCGACTTCTGTGGACTTGCCTGTCTGAACGGGACGATGCTACGCTGGAAGTATACCTCCGGGGCTAGTAATGAACGGGTGAAACGCATGGAAATGCGCCCCGGACAAGATCTGGTAGGCACAGCCCTTCGGACTGGACGCACAGCCCGATCTGATGCACAATCCACCGGGGAGCATACACCCGGTCGTTGCCCGTTAATGCTTGCTGAGCGGTTGGTAAGTGCCATAGCGGTACCTGTGTTCCAGGAAGGAAGCGTGCCTGGCGCCGTGCTGCTCGTTGGCAGCAGACTGCCTTGCACCTTCTCACCGGACATGATCCGGCAGACGGAGCAAGTCGCTCTACATCTTCAGCCGAAGGTGTTTGGATAACGACATCTGTCTTTAATACGGAAGAGGTCTTGTTATTTCCTTAGGGGAGTACCAAGACTTTTTTTATTATAGTTATTCACAGCGGAGCAAGCCTTAGTCTGTTCACCTGTCTCGCTCATCTGTATACATCGACGTCACTCACACAGATTGATATAATCGAGTCCATACATCCATATATTCATAGATAGAATATACAGTTAAGGAGGCCACAGATATGTTCGTACTGACAAATGCCAGTGTTATTCCATGGGAATCCACACGGCACAACAGTACCATTTCCATAAGAACGCCTTCATTGATTACATGCACAGCGACGGTGAACTATAGATATGGGAATGAGCACGGTGTTTTACATAAAGGACAATTACTTTTTCTACATCCCCAGTGCTCCCTGGAGTTGATACATATCCCGCCTTCTGCCTTCACCCTGCATCATATCAGTTTTCAGGATTATGCATTAACGGAAGAGAGTCCTGACAAGCGTGTTTATGAGCTAACATCAGTGAACTTGCCCTCACATGGTTCAAAAACCGGTGCAAGTCCACAAGTTCTGCGAATGCTGGCAATCATCCAGGAACTTTCCGAAAACCGGACAGGAAGTGTCCAGACCGAAGAAGCCAGATCCCATTATCTGCTGAGTGAATTGCTCGAATTATTCAAGCTGGCGATTAAACCTTCTGCAGAAATGGTAGACAGTATAATTCGTGAAGCACTTCATTATATGAATCATCACTATGACAGTCATCTCACCCGTGAAGAACTCGCCAGATTAACTGGTTTTAATGCGAGCTACTTCTCTAGGTTCTTTCAAAAACAGGTTGGACGCAGCTTTCAGGCTCACTTGACCCGAGTTCGTATGGACAAGACGAAGCAATACCTGTTGTCCACGCAGGCCACCTTAAATGAAATTGCGCTACTTGTAGGGTACTCCGACGGTTTATACTTAAGTCGAAAATTCAAGCAGTTCACTGGGAGCAGTCCAAGTGAATACCGACTACAGCCCCGCGCAAGACGAATTGCTACCGTACAGTACACAGGAGATCTCTTAGCCTTAGGCGTTCAACCCATTGCCGCCTCATTCCTACCATGGGCTATGTCACCGCTAATCCAAGACGAGTTGCATGATGTACTGGATTTGGATGAATATGGTGTGGAAGAAATCCTCCGAACGGAACCACCTGATCTGATCATCGCGCCAGATTATCTATACTATTTGCCCCATAAGCTCGAACAACTGGAACAGATTGCTCCGGTTATGGTCCTGCCATGGGACAAGTTAAATCGATTGGAGACCGTTCAACTTATCGGAAGAATCATAGGTCGAGAACAGGCTGCCGAAGAATGGATAGAGCATTACACCGCACTGGTCAGCAGTGAAGCTGAACGACTTGGGGCTGCAATCCAGCCTGATGAAACCGTTGGGTTATATGAACTCTGGGAAGATGGAACAATCTGTATCTGGAATGTAACCGCCAGAGCGGCATACAACATCTATTATGGACTCAATTTCACACCTCCTCCCAGTATTCTGCGTGACGTTCTGGAACCTAATCATCATCAGTTTATTCAGGAAGATCAATTGACGGAATATGCAGCAAACCATATGTTTCTCGTGCTTTCCTCACATGAAGGCGGTCTCTATCATGATGCAGAAGTCAAACTCAGGGAACGACCACACTGGAACAAGATTATGAATAACGGAAAGAGCCGGATATATCCTCTCAAACTGGAACAATTCTGGTGTAATGATGCGCTGGCACTGGAAAAGCAACTTCAGCTTATGGTAGATATCCTGATTCGGGAGAATGGTGAAAAGCACAGGTAACCATTGTCCATGCTCAAGAGGTCACATTTTGAGATGGACGATACTTGTATCCAAAAGCTACGATACTAAGGAGGTTTTGTTGAGAAAGATAATCATTATTGATTGGGGAGAAGCAGAATGACAGGGGTTAAATCAAAATGGTGGACTGGGCTTATGTTCCTGGTACTGGTGATTGGAATTATTGGCTGCTCAGGCCAAGCCGCAG
Organism: Paenibacillus amylolyticus; assembly: GCF_050990605.1. Lineage (GTDB taxonomy): Bacteria > Bacillota > Bacilli > Paenibacillales > Paenibacillaceae > Paenibacillus > Paenibacillus amylolyticus_H. Next base: position 272,719 of record NZ_CP158832.1, on the reverse strand, counting down.
AAACGACAGAAAACAAACCTTCCTCGACTGCAGCTACAGAAGAGCAATCGGCAGACAGCGCCTCAGAAATGCAGGTCATATCCACCGCTAATGGAGACGTTGAAATTCCAGCGAACCCGCAGCGGATTGTGACGCAGGGCTACCTCGCTGATTTTCTCGCACTTGGCGTCAAACCAGTAGGCGCACCTGATTATGAGCTAGAAAGCCCTTATGTGCTTGATCTGGTTGAAGGCGTAGCAGACATTGGTCGTATTGACGGTGGTTCAGTGGAAAAAATTCTTTCACTTGAGCCCGACCTGATCGTCACTGTAGGTGGAGATGAGAAGCTGAATGAGCAATATCGCAAAATCGCACCAACCCTCATCATCCCTTATGGTACATACGACAATGTGCACGAGGAAATCACTGCTTTTGGAGAAATCTTAAACAAACAAAAGGAAGCCGCAGACTGGTTGTCCCAATTCGAAGTAAAAGTGAAGTCAGCCAAGGACTCCATTCAAGGGCTGGTCAAAGAAGGTACGACTTTCTCCAACTTCAGTCTTTTTGGTAAGGATTGGTATGTTAACGGAGATGGTGTCAACCGCGGTGGGCAAGCCATCTACCAACAGCTCGGACTGAAAGCACCAGACATTGTACAAAAGGAACTGATTGATCAGGATAAAGATACTGTAACTGTATCCGAGGAGAAACTGGCGGATTATGCCGGTGATTATATTTTCCTGGATTTATCCAATGGTGGTTCGCTCGATGAAACATCACCCGTCTGGTCATCCCTGGACGCCGTGAAGAACAATCGAGTATTCAAGCTGGATGGGGAACGGTTCTGGCCATATGATCCTCTTGCCGTGGAGGCACAGGTCCAGGAAATTGCCAATATGATTCAGGAACGTTTCGGCCAAACAGAACATTAAGGTTTAATGTTTCTGTCCCACACGGGTTGAGTGAGAGAAGCTATTCGGAGATTAAAGCTCTGAATGGCTTCTTTTTTTGTTATGATATAGATAGAACTGAGGAATCGGACAGGGGGAGATCAAGTGATTCAACTATTAGTTGTAGACGACCATGTTGTCGTGCGTTCCGGGCTGATCGCCTTACTTGAAGGAAAGAATGATATACATATCGTTGGTGATGCCGCAGATGGCGATGAAGCCATTGCCAAGGCTCAAGAGTTGAAACCAGATGTGGTCTTGATGGATTTCAGCATGCCGCCAGGCAAAGACGGTCTGACCGCTACGGCTGAATTGAAGAAATTGATGCCGGATGTCTCCATTTTGATACTGACCATGCATGACGATGAAGAATATCTGTTTCGCGCCATCCACGCGGGAGCATCCGGATATATACTCAAAAGTGCACCGCATGAAGAATTGCTTGCCGCGATTCGTTCCGTAGCAGAGGGTAGCGCCTATCTGTACCCAAGTGCAACCAAGCGGCTGATGAGTGAATACCTGGACAAAGCCAAGCAGGAAAACGCCGGACCGTATGACACGTTATCCGAGCGGGAGAAAGAGATTTTGTCCTGGATTGCTAAAGGCTACGCCAACAAGGAAATCGCCGAACATCTGATCATCAGTGTCAAAACGGTCGAATCCCATAAAAGCAATCTGATGGAGAAATTAGGCCTGCGTACACGACCGGAACTGGTGAAATTCGCCATGAAAAAGGGGTTGCTGAACTTTGAGTAGTGCTCGCAAGAACAGATTAAGTGGACTCGCAGACCAGCCCGTACGCCTCCTGCTGAACGAAATCGATAATCACATTACGGATAATGAATTTCGCAGCAGGTTGAAGGGGTCCCTGCATCAACTGAGTGATCTGAAGTTTGCCTTGGATGAATCTTCCATTGTAGCCCTGACAGACCGCAAGGGTAAAATCCAGTATGTGAATGATAAATTTTGTGAAATCTCACAGTATGAGCGCGAGGAATTAATCGGTAAGGATCACCGAATCATTAATTCAGGATACCATGGCAAAAGCTTTATGAGAAACCTGTGGGAGACGATATCGTCAGGTAAAGTATGGAACGGGGAAATTCGCAATCGGGCCAGAGACGGCAGTTATTATTGGGTCAACACCACCATCGTGCCTTTCCTTGATAACGACGGCGAGCCATATCAATACCTGGCTGTACGTAGTGAGGTCACCAAGCTGAAATCTGTCGAAGGCGAATTGCAGAAGATGATGTCCCAAGTGATGAACATTCAGGAAGAGGAGCGACGCCGGATCTCGCGTGAACTGCATGACGGGATCGGACAGAGTCTCTTCTCTCTGGTGATCCAGATGGACCGGCTACTGGCAGATCAGCCTCACCCGGGCGTCGAAGCACTTCGTAAACAGGTCACGGGTATCATGGAAGATGTACGCGGGATGGCATGGGAGCTGAGACCATCCGTTCTGGATGACCTGGGTGTTGTTCCGGCGATTCGTACGTATATCGAGAATTACACCCGTCACTACGGGATCGAAGTTGATCTGGAATGTAATTTGCGCAAACGACTGGAGATGAACCGGGAGATCGCCATCTACCGGATTATTCAGGAAGCCTTAACCAATGTCGCGAAGTATGCCGATGTTGCCGAGGCACGTGTTACTATAGAAGATACTGAGGACATGACGATGGTTATTATTGAAGACCAGGGTGCCGGATTCAGCGAAGCAACGGCTGGCAATGGCGTTGGATTGTTCAGTATGGAAGAGCGTGCCCGTGGTGCAGGAGGAACGTTAAGAGTTTCTTCCAAGCCTGGTGAAGGGACCACCGTTACCCTTTTATTGCCCAAGACAGCCCAGGTATAACCGGACTTGCTTCGTATCACTCTTTGCGCTTCACTCCAGCTAACTATTATTTAACGGCTGCTCGCTATTGGACTGTGCGAGTGGTCTTTTTATTTCCGATTGGTCGAAATGACAAAATGAAGGCTCAAAATCAGTTAAATTCAATAATCATGATAAATAGATTGACGCAAGTTACGATTCGTCATTAAACTATGAATGCCACATACACATTGTATGTTTAGTAAAATCTCATTGTTCATTTCATATAGCGAAAGAAAAGGATGGTCAACATGTCAGAGAAACGCTCCACCAAAGGAGGAGAAATTCCACAAATGTACAATCTGGACGAGATGGATCGCAAAATCATTGCCGCGCTTCACAAGAACAGCCGAATATCCTATACGGACCTGGGTACACAGATCGGGTTGTCGCGTGTAGCTGTTCAGGCGCGCATTAATGCGTTATCCGAAAAAGGCATCATCGAACGCTTCACCGTGGTGATCAACCCTGGCAAGGTTGGGCTTCAGGTCTCGGCCTTTTTCAATGTCGATGTCGAACCGCCCTTCCTGGATGAAGTCGCTGAGAAACTGGACGAAGAGCCAGCCGTCACCAGCCTTTATCATATGACAGGCCCGAGTACCCTGCACATGCACGGTATTTTTGCGGATATGGAAGAGATGGAGCAGTTCTTGCTGGAGAAGCTCTATAAGATGCCGGGTATCGTCAAAGTGGAATCACAGCTGTTGTTGAAACGCTATAAAAGCCGGATGGGCATGAGACTCTAGGAGGAAATCAGCATGGGTTGGAAAGATTACAAGGGTCTCGTCATCGGAATGGTACGAACCGGAATTCTCGGATATGGTGGTGGCCCTTCGGTCATCCCGTTAATCCGTTATGAAGCCGTTACACGTTACAAATGGGTTAGTGATGAGGAGTTCGGCGAGATTTTGGCTATCGCCAATGCCCTGCCGGGTCCCATCGCGACCAAGATGGCCGCATATCTCGGTTATAAAACCAAAGGTGTGCTGGGCGCCATTGTGTCCGTACTCGCTCATATTTTGCCGACCAGTATTGCCATTATTGCGCTGCTCGGTTCCATGTACGCGCTGCGCGAGTCGAAAGTGGTCGCAGGCATGGTAGCCGCCGTGCGGCCGGTCATTTTTGTCATGCTGGGCATGATGGCTTATGAGTTTGCCATGAAAGCCTGGAAGGGACTCGGCAAAGTTTTTGCCGCCCTATTCGGGGTGATTGCCTTTGTATCGTTACAGCTGCTGAACATCCATCCGGGGATTGTGATCGCGGTTTTCCTTGGATATGGTGTCTTCCATCTGGAGCTGGTCCAGCGCTTCAAATCCAAAGGCGAGTCCGATAAGGGGGTGTCCTAAGGATGCTCCAGACCTGGTGGGAATTATTTTGGGGATTTTTCGTAGCGAACATCTTGGGATATGGGGGCGGTCCGGCTTCCATTCCGCTTATGCAGGAAGAGATTGTGAACCATTACCAATGGATGACTACAGAGCAATTTGGTGATGTACTGGCGATTGGTAACGCCCTTCCTGGCCCGATTGCAACCAAAATTGCTGCATTCGTCGGGTATCACGTGGCGGGCTGGTTTGGGGCGTTTATCGCAACTTTTGCCACAATCGTGCCTTCCGCAACCGCATTGATTTTATTACTTCGTCTATTGAACAAACACCGCACTTCACCGAAAGTCAAAGGCATGACCTTACTTGTGCAGCCTGTTATCGCTGTGCTCATGATTCTGCTCACATGGGAATTCGGACAGCTATCCACTGATTCCATCGGTATCTGGCAGACATTAGTCATTGCTGGCATCTCACTCTGGGTCATGACCAAGACCAAGCTGCATCCGGCCATACTGATCGTGATCGCTTTTGCCTATGGTGCACTGGTGCTGTCCCATACGATGTAGTAATAGAAACATATAGGGAACGTCATAGAATCTCTTGGTTATACATCTGCAATGCGTGTATGCAGGGGTTCTGGACGTTTCTTTTTTACATTAGTTTATATACAAAAAAAACGGTAATTCCAGCTATTAAACTGGGATCACCGTTTACTATATTTCATGATTTACGTAGGAACTGGGAGACCCAATTACTTCGCTTCAACCACTACCGTTACTTTGGTTTTCATACCTGCAAATGTCACCGTAATCGTTGCTTTACCTTTGCCGTTCGCCTGAATAACTCCATCTTTCACCGATGCTGTCGCAATACGGGAAGATTTCCAGAGAGCCGGTTTGGATACATTGGCTTCACTGCCATCGGCATACGTTGCAGTTGCCGCCACAGTTACTTTTTCACCTGGTTTCATGGTCAACGTTACTTTATCCGTCTGCAAATATTTCAGTGTATCCACATCGACCGCAATCGTGACAGACTTGCTGCCGTATTTTGCTGTGATTTTGGCTTTACCTGCACCTGTAGCTTTGACTTTACCTTTGGTTACCTGAGCAACCGTGTACTTATTCGTTTTCCATTCCGCTTTATCCGTAACATCACGCTCGCTACCGTCACTTAAGAAAGCAGTTACCGTCAGATCAGCTGTATCGCCTGATTTCAGGGAAAGAGCCGGCTCGGAAGCTTCAATCCGGGAGATGACATCCACTTCAACCTGGATCGTCACTTTTTTGGAGCCGTATTCTGCTGTGATGTTGGCTTTACCACTGCTGTTACCTGTGATCACGCCTTTTTTCACATCTGCTACACGTGCATTGCTGGATTTCCAGGTTGCTTCCGATGTAACATCCAGCGTGTTGCCGTCCTCATCCGTACCTGTCAGAAGGATGGTCTGTGTTTCTTTGGCAGACATAACAACGAAGTTCACATCTGCTTCCAGACCACTAGCCATACCTACTTCAACAGGCAGAGTCAGCGTTTTGCCCTCAATTTTCGCAGTAATCGTTACTTTACCTGTGGCAACACCTGTGATAACCCCTTTGCTATCTACCTCAGCGATTTTGTCGCTGCTGCTGCTCCAGGTTGCATCTTCGGATACATCTTTGGATGTTTCACCATACAATGCCAGTACTTTGGCATTGGTCGTTCCTCCAACGGCTACGGATGCTTTCTTCTTGTCCATCTCATACTTGTCCGGAACGTCTACATTTACTGTAAATTTAACCGTTTTACCGCCATAAGCTACAGTGATCGTAGCTGTACCGGATTTGTATGCGATGAGATCGCCGTTGGATACATAGACAACATCTGCATTGCTTGAAGTCCACGTTGCTTTGGACGTTACCACTTCTGTGCTTCCATCAATATACTCTGCATTGGCTACCAATGTTTTGGACTTGTTATCACCCGTAACACTCATGGCGATTTTGTCATTCACATCTTTGATATCCAGATATCTTGCCGTATCTACATCCACAGCAACTTCTACAGTTTTGCCACTATAGGTTGCTTTGATCGTTGTTGAACCTGCGCTAATGGCTGTAACTTGTCCCTTGAATACCGTAGCAACTTTCTCATTGCTCGATGTCCAAGTCGCTTGATCCGTTACATTCACGTCGCTGCTATTTGGATACGAAGCCGTAAGAACGATATTAGCCGTTTTGGTTGTCTCGCTCAAACGGAAGAAAATGCTTTGATTTACCACACTCAATTTGCTAGTCAGATCTACATCCACGTCAACGGATACGGATTTCGTACCATATTTGGCTGTGATCTTGGCAGAACCTGCCGAGTATCCTGTAATTTCACCTTTGAGAACATCTGCGACCTTCTCGTTGCTGGATGTCCACTCCGCCAGATCAGTTACATCTTTGGTTGTGCCATCTGGATACGTAGCCGTTACTTTCACACTTTCACTCTTGTTCAACAATAGATTAACTTGCTGTTTATCTACATCTACACGCTTAACCACTTCAACGTTAACATCCACCGTCACGCTTTGGCTGCCAACTTTGGCTGTGATCACTGCCGTACCCGCGCTTTGTCCAGTTACTTTACCATTCACAACGGTAGCAACCTTCTCATCACTGGTAGACCATTCTGCAGTACTTGCTGCTGCACTATTTGTTTCATTGTCACTATACGTTGCTGTCAAAATAATGTCTTTTGTGTCTCCCGTACGCAAGTCCAGACTTTGCACGTTTTTAGAAAGAGCTTTGACCTTCTTCGTTACTTTCACTTGAACGGTCTGACTCTGACCCTGGTACGCTGCGGTAATCGTAGCTGTACCTTCTTTTTTGGCTGTAATTGCGCCATTATATACAGTTGCTATCGAAGTATCACTGGTACTCCAGGATGAACTGATCGTTACGTTTGCCGATGTATTATCAGAATATACACCTGTCACCGTAACAGAACTGGAGTCACCAACTTCGAGCGACATTTCATTCTTGGAAACCACAATTTTGGACAGTTCTTTGTCTGCCGCAGCGGCCAAGCCTACGTTGGATATACTCAGTATCAACACCAGCATCATCACCATGTACTTGGTCAATCTTGGCTTTAACATCATTTCCCCCCGATTATCATCATTTTTTGCCTTATGTTTAATGTCGGCAAGTCCTTTCCAGATGTTTAGACTTTCAGGAAACTTTCAGGGATTCTATGGAAATTAATTTATCTCCTATCCCTTTCTCATCCGTTCATACCTGCGAATATTGCGCATACCTATGTATATTGACTGTCTTGAACTTCTTTTAACAGAATTGGAGGATACATATGTGTCAGCCTTTTGACTACAACGGGTATTGGGAGGAAACATATCGTTCGGGTGAAACTTCTGGGAGGGGGTCATACGGGATTTTGGCTGAATTCAAGGCCGAAGTCGTGAACGGACTGATTCAACGTGAAGGTATTCATCGTGTCATTGAGTTTGGATGTGGGGATGGCAACCAGTTGCAGTACATGAATTATGAGGACTACCTGGGCGTTGACGTCGCCGCTTCTTCGATAAAACGTTGTGCTTCCCAGTTTACCAAAGACTCGTCCAAGAGCTTCATGCTGTATACACCAGGCCTATGGATTAACCGAGGTTTCCTGCAAGCCGATCTGACGGTCTGTCTGGATGTGTTATATCATATTACGGATGAAACGGATTTTCGCAAAACCCTCTATAATGTTCTGCACGCTTCTACAGCATGGGTGGTGCTTTACACTCGTTTGAAAGAAAACGGAAACCCGGGGATTGATACAATCCAGGACCGTAATCTGTTTGATTATCTCTTCGACTACCCTGATTTCAAAGTGGATGAGATTATTCCGCAGCGATACCCGGATCAATCTTCTGCCGACTTTGTTATCCTGAGACGTACACCTTCGAAGTGAGATGAATTCTTCTCCATAAGATTCTCCATAAAACATATTACACATCATCAGCCTGTCCGCGGCCTCCAATAGAAAAAATATCATTCGTTCCTCGTATTGGATACAGCCTCAGGCGGACAGGTGATGATGGTTTGTTATTGTTGCTACTAAATAATCAAATGCTGAATAGTTCTTAACTCTTTTTTTAAAATAACCCCGCACGTCCACGCAGCTTCGCCAGCGCTTCCATATAGAAATAATCGCCGTATATAATCGGCACATTCAGCCCTCGCCCTTCCGGGTAATGCACCGTTCCCTGCATGATCAGACCTTCTTCCGCTGCCGAGTCGCCGGAGCTATAGTGCTCATGCAAGCCGCGGACGACGCGCTCTCCCGCGGCGGCATAGGTTTCCCCGCGTGGCGACAGCTTCGCCAGCTCCAGCAACCCGCTCGCGGCAATCGCCGCAGCGGACGAGTCCCACGCCACCTGATGCTCCGCAGGTGCGCGGAAATCCCACACCGGCACGATCTCTTCGCCAAGCATGGCGAGGAAGAAATCGGCCGCACGCTCCGCTGTCTTCAGATATCGGGCTTCGCCCGTATACCGGAAAGACAGCGCAAACCCGTGCAACGCCCAGGCGGTGCCCCGCGCCCAGGCGGAACCTGGAGCATGGCCCTGTCCGCCATGCTCTCGCAACTTCTGCCCCGTGAGTGGATCAAACTCCACCACGTGGCAGATGGACCCGTCAGCGCGGATGAATTCCCGCGCCACGGTGTCCGCATGCGCTTCCGCCAGCCAGCGGAAGCGAGGGTCGCCGCTCTGCTCGGATGCCCAGTAGAGCAGCGGCAGGTTCATCATGCTGTCAATGATGGCTACGCCGCGCGTATCCATTGCTGACGAGCTGAAGTTCCAGGCGCGGATGAACTCACCGCGCACATGGAACCGGGCAGCGAGCAAGTTCGCGGCGAGCATGCCTCGCCGCCGTCCATCCGTGCTGCCCGTCTGGCGGTAGTTGGCTACGCCACTAAGCAGCCAGATGAACCCCAGATCGTGATCTACCGATTCGGGATCACGCAGACAACCCTCCAGTTGGCGCTCACAGCTTTCGGCAATGCGATGCAGCGGAGCGACCGCTTCACTTTCCGGTGATTCCCCATAGACCAGCCATAACAACCCAGGCCAGAAACCTGCTGTCCACCATTCCGGATCATTCCGATCATACATCCCTTGTGGGGCAATGTGTGGAAATGTATCCTTAATCCGCTTTGCATTCCGAATTGTCTTGGCAGCCCCCTGTTGCCACGCTTCCTCGAGCCATTTTACCGACGTTGATGTGTTCATGAACATAACCCTCCTCGATTCAATACCAGAGACCTTTGCTATATAAGTTGAACTAAAGATTATTTACACTGACACTACGATGACAGAATAACCTTCCAATCGCTGTTATCCACAGATTTTTTTGATTCCCTTTTCCTAAAGGGAAAATCCGGTGATAGCGTATGCTTCCGATGCAGCTTTCTTTCAGAAAGCTTTTAGGCGAACGCTTCGCTTTTTCAGGTTTTTTCTGTCCTCTCCGTTATCGTGCAAATGATTAATTCAACTTATATAGATGCTCCAGTTCAGCCTAAACACTGTATTTGATAAACTTTCCCAATCGGATCGTAAAGGTTAGACTACGGGTACCACCCACTTCAATCCGTGCTTCTTTCAGCAACCCATTGCGGGAGGCCACGGCCTGCTCCTCCAGATGAATAATGGCTCCCTGATCCAGCGCTGTAGATTCTACATAAGCCCCCCGATACTCCGTTCGCACGCTTTGATCCGTATGGGTGATCACCGCTTGTTCACGGCCATCATGGAACAACAGCGGAATGAGTGCACCTGCCGCTACAATCTCACCTTCGAATTCATACGTTATGGTCAGCAAGTCTGCCTGTTGCACATAATGAGTACGCAATGTTTCAATTCCGGGTAATGGACCGACCCATGTCACGGCAAAAGAGTTCCCCACGGCATTTTCGCCATCTTCTTCGACTCTTTCCGCCAGATGCTGCTCCACTTGATTCCGGGTATCATGGTCCACCTTCTCGTACACAATGGAACCTCCTCCCTGAGCAGGGTCTAATCCAACATCCCGATCATATGCACCACCGGATGGAATCCCCTCTGCAAGACTGTGCCATACCCCATCTGGTGTCTTCCAGGCAGGACAGTAACTGAGCGGACGAACCGCCCCTTCGGCAAATTCCGTAAACCCGGCCTGCACATGGCTGGCAGCGGACGGACCAATCAGACCAGGTAACCCCATCTGCTGAATCCGTACCAAACCAGGGATCGTATACGGATCATTCATCGCCGTGTGTAATACCAGTTGCTGGCCAGGTACGGATGCAATCACGGTTTCGAACCATCCATCGGTCTGCAACACCCTGCTGCCCACCTCGGCAGGAAGGTATACTTCGCTCACATCGTCTCCCGGATCACTGAGACAGGCGTGGGCTAGTGCTGCTGCCGTCCACAGGTTGTAACAGGTATGGTTGGTATAGATTTCATAGCCGTGCCGATCTTCTGGCTTGTATTCATTGCGTACAATTTTCAGGCGCCCATCTTCCATCTTCCAGCGCTCCACAGCAGCAAAACACCGATTGGCCGCACGTGCAAAAGCACCCGCCATCACCGGATCTCCCGCCTCCAGAGCCTGCGTTGCATGTGTGGAGCATACATAAGCCGCTGCCGCTTCATTCCACTGGTGCTGGGAGCTGCGACCACGCGGTGGAATCTCACCTAGCGGCGAGAGCGACATTAACGAGCTGAAGGCACCATGGCGCAGCTGCTCACGTAACCTATCGGCAGTGGCTCCCTCGTAACCCGCCTCAAGCATCACCCCAAGGTGATAACGGGTGGCAATATCATAGGAAAATGGACAATTCGGACGGTCCAGCGGTCCATCCTGATACAAACCAAGTGCAGTAAATCGGGGCAGATGATAGGCTTCCAGATAACGATCTATCCACGCTGTATCCTCACTTGCCAGCTGTTCATGCCACCGCAGATATTCGCCAGAGATCATAATGGCGTTCCAATTAATCATACGATTGGGATTATTCATTTTGCTCATCGTGAACACATAATCTTGTTCAGGATGGATCGTCTTGAGTGCCTCAGCCCAGATGTTTGCTTGTTCAGGCAGATGTGACTTCAACAACATATACGCTCTCATCATGAGCACCGGAAAAAAATCAGGGTGATTGTCAGGTGCGCTACCATTGACCACGGCATCAATGCTCTGTGACAGGGCTATTGCCGCGGATTGGAGCAAATCTGTACGCCCTGCATCAACCAGAACTGCCGCAACCATCGCATAGGCCGGTGTAGAATAATATCTCTCCACACCCGAGAGCGGGTCGATAATTGCACCCTGGCTGTCCTGATATGGTGTGTAAGCGCGAACAACACTTTCAACAAGTGCCAACTTGCGCTCCCTATTCCAGCCGTCTGCCGGAGGAGGGCCCGCTTGCTCTGCCAATGAACGGTAACGTTCAAGTTCATCTTTCCATGGATACGTGGACGCGGATGTATATTTACTCACGCATGCTCACCTCGGTTTCTCCCATTTTCGGTTCAATGATGAAGCTTACCTCACATACCGTTTCAAGCGGATTTGGGCGTTCTATCCAAACATCCGTCTCATCGATCACACCTGTCCATGATAGTGACGTCCGATAGAATGTGACTGGAACATTGTCATGATCAACTGTGTTCATAACCTCCGTAAAGACCTGCCACTGGTTCGCATCATACGTCATATGGACCGTTCCATGTACACCTTGCCAGCGAAGGTTACCGCTCTTCACTACCTCAGGTTGTACTCTGCTCATCCATCGCTCCACAACGCTTAACCATCCTGCATCTGAATCATCCACAGAAGAGAATCGTTCTGCCGAAGACACATTCCTGCTCTTCCATTGAAAACGGTCAACTAGACGCAATTCTGCTCTGTCTCTGCTACCGACAGAAGCCATTGTCCAATGGAATTGGCGCGTATAACGAGCCAGTGAAGCTGCCCCAGAGTATGCGGATGTCAGATCCAATGTTGTATCCAGCTCACCGCCACCCTCTGCCAAATTTGCCTCTAAAACATGGGCTTGCGCTTGCCGACCGGAGCTTTGCTCCTGGCCTTCAATGAGCGGAACGTTATGCCCGGATGACGAGATGTGGAACAGGCGCTCCCTGCCTGGTGCAAAATACGCTTGGGTATACAACCCTGCTCCTGGATCACACAGAATATTCTCACCACCGCAATGGATAATGAACTGCCCCAGATCATTATGGTTGTGAGGTTCATCGTTATGCCCGCCTTTAACGGAAATAGCCACATGAAGAGGTCCGCCGTTTGTACGTTTTGTATCTGGAGAATCAAGCGAGCCTTTTGCAATCATCCAACCCAGATTCCGAAAATTAAATCCCCGTTCAGCCTGTGCAGAGGCACCTTCATCACCGAATACTGCCCGATTGCTCCACATCACGTTCCGCAACAGATGAGCCCAGCGATGACATGGATCATCGGTGAACAGTGGAATATGAAGCGGCAGATCCACCTGCAACCCAACCCTGGACGCGAGCAGCGAGAGTAATCCGGAAGGGATTTCTTCCTGTTCGGAACTGTCCGAATAATTTACAAATGTGCCGCCAGACAGATGAACCCGCAGCGGGAAGGCTGCGATGGCATTTATTTTGGAACCCGTCAGCAGATCTAGTTCGCCCTCACTGTACTCACGAAGCATCTCGGCATAATAGGTGAAATAACCGAAGCCATATACCCAATATCCAATGCCTTCGGCACAGCCGCCATCCTCGCCATATCCGCTCAAGAATGCATCCATACATTTGATCGTATGGGAGATCGATTCCCGTAGTGTGGATTCATCCTGAAGCAGCAACAAAGCGGCCATACCACAGCAGCAGCCGCAGACTGCTGACCAGTTATGATCCGCTGTCTGCCAGTGGAACTTCCGTAGATCGCGGTAAAGCAGGGTGAAGATTCGCTGCTCTGCTTCGAACCTGATTCGCTCTATGACAAGGTGGTTCAGCTGCCCGGCGTGAATCGTCACAATCTCGGCCAGCATATGTACCGTCTCTGCGGCGAACAAATCGATGTTCCCTTTCACCTGGTTGACCTCACCTGTACCCAGATGTGCGGGCAAACACCACGTATACTCACCACACACGTCCCACAACATTTCTTCCAGCGCTTGCAGTGCATCCGGCCTCGCCGTGTCCAATGCGAGCATCGCCACAGCAGCCAGCCTGCCCCTTCGATCGAAATAAGCCTGCTCATAAGCTTTCCGCTCACCCGTATCACTGAACTGGCGATATAGACGTAACGATAAGGAGGGCAAGGGTTCCTTCAAGGCGCTTTCGCCATAAGCCTTCAAGTCTGTGTATAACGTAGCCAATTCTGGCCGGAGCAACTTTTCTAAGAGTTTATCAGCACTTAGGGAGCTCGCTGCTTTGCTCTCATTTCCACGTTGGTTTATATGTTCATGTTCGACTTCCTGAATGGAATCTTCCACTGGATTCACCACTCTTCGTTAATGGATTGTCATAACCATATTATAATGTAATCGATTTCATTCTACCGGATATGATAGCATTTTTGAAGAATTATCCATTAAAACCCTTTCCACGATGTTACGTCCTTCTCCTTCCCAACACAAAAAAAACGGAGAACCTTTGTCAGGTTCTCCGTTGCATTCTGCCTGTCACCACAGGCTTTTTATGGCTATCTCATATTCTTAAGTATTCGTTTTGGTTATACAATTGCAAGCGAAGAACTCTGTACAACAGACAACCATTGGCGTGCAATCAGCTCATGACCTGCTGCGGTTGGGTGTACGCCATCCCATAACCAGTACGCTGCATCCGCCTGTTTCAGAGCGTCATTAAACGTCTGCTGCAATGGCACCCATACAGCTCCAAATTCTTCAGCAAGACCTTGAGCCAGCTTCTGATATTGACCGATATACGTCTCCCAGGCTTCCCATTTCTCCGCGGTCGCTCCGGTATTCAGGATAAACGGCTCCATTAAAACCAGCCCCGTATCCGGCATCACTTCCCGAGTTTCTTCGAGCAAATGGCGATACGCCCGTCCGAAACGATCCGTTACCCCGCTAGGTTCACCATTCATCGTGCGCCAGGCATCATTAACCCCAATCAGGATGCTGATCAGGTCCGGTTTCAGACTAATGGTATCCTCATTCCAGCGTGCGTACAGATCGGATGCTCGATCCCCGCTGATGCCCCTGTTATAGAATGTTTTATGTTTGCCCGCCAGTTCCATACCCAGTTTGCTGGAGATCAGATACGCATATCCGTGTCCGAGAAAATGATTCGGATCATCATTGCGTGATCTTCCCCCATCTGTAATCGAGTCTCCCTGAAACAATATAACGGATGGACTTGTACTCATGATTGAAATCGTTCCTTCCTCTTGTGCAAAATGGAAACACTGAACACCTCAGTCTCCATTTTATCCCTTTCGGTCGCTATAGAAAATAGCGTTTTCATCACTATCTACCCCATCCAATATCGCAAAATCATCATAGCCACAATACCGACCAATACGGTTCCCAGCAGACTGCGTGTCCAGATAGCTACTGCAATCGTAGGCAGGGATGCCCACAGAGCTGCATTGTGCGTAATTGGAACCAACTGGTTGTCCGACATGAACAGTTCCTGACCAATCAGTGCCGCCATGACCGCTACGGGTACATACTCCAGCCAGCGTAACAACCACATGGGAATCTGTATCTTACTGAACAGCATCAGTGGCAGTACACGCGGGATAAATGTTAACAGCGCCGACCCCATAATAATCCAGAATACATCCCATCTTACTTCCATCGTTCCATGAACACTCCCATCGTTGCCGCAATGACCGCAGCCACAATGACACTCATGCTGCCAAGTGAAGCCATGCTGGCGAAGATTACACAGACAACGGCGATAATAGCCACATTAATGTGTATTTTTTTGTTTTTACGATGCACCAACTGGAGTACAACCAGTCCAATAAACATCGCAGGCAGGGCATAATCCAGACCCAGCCGTTCCGGGTTGGTAATCCATCGTCCAAAGTACGCTCCCGCCATATTAGCCACGAACCAGTTCAAGTAAGCCGTGATATTCAGACCGTGCATCCACCGTTCACTGAGTCTTTCTCTGCCAATCGCACGTGTCATCGCTACGCCAAAAGACTCATCCGTAAGCAATGAACCAAGCCACATATTTTTAAGCGGGGTCAGATGCCGAAAATACGGCGATACAGCTGCGCTGAGCAGCAAATGACGAAGATTCACAAAAAATATGGTGAACATGATCGCTACTGCTGATCCATTCGATGCGAGCATGCCTGCTGCAATGAACTGAGCCGATCCTGCATATAAAATCAGGCTGAGCAGAGCCGTTTCCGCCAGACTCAGACCTGCGGTCATTTCAATGACACCCGCTGCAAAACCAATACTCAAATAACCAAGCAGGGTTGGAACACAATCTTTGACCCCCTGCATGAATGTAGCCTGATCCTGGACCTCTTCCATGTCCTCCTGTCCAGATATCTGTAGTGTACTTTGATCCAACTGCCGTACAACCCCTCTCCATTTCTGTCGCCATATACCGATATATAGATGTGTATCCATCCAGGTTCATTCTTCATGTCACATTAATTCAGAAATATACCACAAGATGTGCACTAAGGGAGAGACAGATTACTTTTTATAGAACAGATGTAATCCTAAATACCTACAAAACCGAAAAAATATTTTCGTAAAACTCATAAATTGTGTTGAATAAACGCGAAATTTGTCATACGATAGCACCAGAAACTTCTGGAAATGTTGGAAACATTACCAGATTGGATATATCCACCAAGGAAATGGTTGGATTACACAGAGGGGGAATGTGTATGAAGAAGATTCATAAACAAGGGGCCAAAAGAACGCTGCAGATGAGAGAGAAACTGATTTTGTCATTTGCCATCGTACTACTCATTCCCACAATCAGTCTGGGCATTATCTCGTTCCAAACAGCCGATGCCAAAGTCGAAGAGAAAATGTATGAGAACGCGATCAGCAGTGTTACTGTGCTCAATCAGACCATTGACCAAATTATTGGTGCAACACGCAAAAATGTTGATTTCCTGGCAAGTCAGCTGGATGCAGGCAATGTCGGACCCAATCAGGGTGACGAAACAGATACCATCCGTACCTTGCTCGACGCGTATAAGGAAACGCATGATGACGTGGAACTTGCCTCCATTGGTACTGATCAGGGCGTGTATATTAATTCCCCTGTAACTGCGGTGAACAAAGAAGGATATGACCCGCGCGAACGCCCGTGGTATCAGGCTGCTACGCAGAACAAAGATGTCCCTACCGTAATCACCCCCTATATATCAAGCAATACCGGCAATGTTGTTGCTTCGGTAGCTCAGACCTCAGCAGATGGCCATGGTGTTGTCTCTGTCAGCCTGTCGCTTGAAGCCCTCTCGAAGACGGTTAATTCCACCAAGATTGGCGAGAAAGGTTATATCTATATCATTGATAATGCCAACAAAATTATTGTCCATCCTACCGAAAAACCGGGAACGGAAGGAACCATGGCACCCTATAAAGATATTTTTGCACAGAAAAACGGAAGTCTGAACTATACACTAAATGGAAACCAGGAACACGCCTTTTTCTCCACCAATGAAACGACAGGCTGGACCGTGGTTGGTGTCATCGACAGTGGGGAAGTGACGGCATCTGTCCGTCCGATCCTATATACCACACTTATTGTTGTAGCGATTGCAATTGCGGTAAGCTCCATCATTATTTTCTGGATTGTGCAATCCATCACCAAACCACTGAATCGTTTAGTGAAGGCATCTGACGAAATTAGTAATGGTAATCTGACCATCGAGGTTGCTGTATTGGGACAGGATGAATTCGGCAAGCTGAGCACCAGCTTCAATAAGATGAGCGAATCCTTGCGAACCGTTATTCAGGACGTGCGACACACGGCTGACGAGTTAACCGCCTCATCCACACAATTGGCAGTCAATTCATCCGAGACAACCAAAGCAACTGAGCAAGTGGCCTTGATCACGGAAGAATCCGCAGCTGGACTTGAAAAGCAAGCAAGCAGCCTGAAGCATACAGCGCAACAGATGAATGAACTTGCTGGAGGTGTGGGACAGGTAACGAACAGCACACAGCAAGTATCCGAAGCTGCCATGCAAGCAAGTGAGCTCGCGGATAAAGGGAATGCCACCATGCACACGGCTGTATCCGAGATGGATTCCGTCAGTCGCTTTGTCCAAGGTATGGCAGATACTGCCGGACGACTTGAACAGCATTCCACATCCATTGGTGAGATGGTTTCGGTCATTACAGACATCGCTGCACAAACCAATTTGCTTGCGCTTAATGCTTCTATTGAAGCAGCACGTGCAGGTGAGCATGGACGTGGCTTCTCCGTTGTCGCCAGCGAAGTCCGCAAGCTCGCGGAACAATCCAGCCTGTCCGGTCAGAAGATCGTAGAGATGGTTGGAGCGATTCAACAGGAGATTGCAATGGCTAATCACAATGTACAGATCGGGCAACAGGATGTTAGCAACGGTATTCGTGCCGTTCAGTTTGCAGATGAAGCTTTTGCCCAGATTAGTCAGGCTGTCGGGGTCGTTAACCATCAGCTTGAGAACATTGCAGCTGCCTCACAGCAGATGTCTGCAAGTACAGCAGAAGTAGTGCAATCCATTGATCAGATCCACGCGATATCGGAAACCAATGCCGATGGAACAGAGAACATTTCCGCTGCTACGGAGGAACAGGTGGCTTCCATGCAGGAGATATCATCCTCTGCTGATTCCCTTGCCCATCTGGCTCACAAGCTGCAGAAGCTGGTGGAACAATTCAAGCTGTAGCCTATATAATAGGTAGTCTGTAACACCCAAAGCCCCTTTGCCATCATATTGGCAAAGGGGCTTTGGGTTATAAAGGGTCAGGCATTTTAGAGAGGATCATGTCCCGCTTAATCAGCAGATTGCTTTTTATCTCCGTGGTACCCTTGATCTCCGTAGGGCTCTAACTGTTCAAACCAGCGATTCAGACATTTGGCGAGTGCATCTTTGGGATCGTAATACGGGTTATCATCTGGCTTCACTGTCTCCAGCACCTCGATCACAAACGCATTCTCTCCATATTCATTCCATTCAGCCTGCAATCTTCGATTCAGATGGCTACCCATCTGTAACATAAACCGTTGTCCGTTAATGGTTTTCAGGTTAAGTGAGCTGTCGATATAAACTTTACCGTTACGTTCATTCCGAATCTGGTAGACGCCCGCTTCCGTTTTGACTTCTTTGGCCTGTTCCTGCAATTCTTTGCGACGATTCATCTTCTCCTGCTCCCCCTTTTCTTTATGCTCCTGTTTTCCAACTTCGGCGCTCTGTTGATCTGCGCGGCTTCCCAGCCAATACTGACTGCCGTCCGGCTCACGTTCCAGCAAACCATAGTCGATAAGATACCTCCGTATTTCCACGTAATCATCATTAACTTCCTTCAGCAGCTCATTGACCTGTTTTTCAGTATATTTGCGCTCTGTATCGAATCGTTTGGCAATCTCGGTGAGCACAATATATTTATGCTTTTGCTGCATATGAAACGTCGTCAGTGGACCGCTAGTACCCTCCGGAAAATATTTATTCAGCACCTTCTGCCGATCTTGTTCTGTAATATCAAATGAGCCAGGATGGATCGTATGTCCCTGTCTTGTCACAGGTGACACCCATTCAGCTGGAGCCTGGGTATCCTTACTCTTGAGAAGTTCCATTAGTGCCAGGAATATCTTGGCCTGCCGTTCCTTCTCCTTCAATACAAACCGATGATTCCGGATCGTGGAGGCACTCCCGATACCAAGGGCCTTCTGTACTTCAGCATCCTTCTTTCCTGCATGAAACTGGGCCAGCAATCCACGCTGGACATCAGACAATCCGGTTACGCTTTTATCCAGCTCCAGCAAGTATTCAAATACCGATCCATGAACTTTCTCAATATGCACTCGCATATATCGGGTTGCCTCATAGAGCACCCCTTCTTCAGGGTAGATAATTCCCGTTTCCGTCCTGTATCCGCAACAGACGCATATATAGGCGGGACCGTCTTCCATATAACCACGCTTGATCTCTTCCAATGAAGCTGTTTGCAACCAGGATTCCGATGATATCATGTAAAAGCTCCTTTTATTGTTATGGTCTTTTCAACCGAACACTAATTAACTTTTATATAAATACGTTTGTTTATTTATAGACATAATATAATTATGTTTGTTATATGTCAATATAACTAAAAAGAAAGCTGTGTTTGAAGACATAAAGGATGCCCCTTGTTCAACAGAAAAAAGACCGCAGGGTCGCAACCCTGCAGTCTCATTTCAATTCCTGTTACAACTTAAACCGTTCAATCATGCTTTGCAGATCTTCAGCCATACGTGACAATGCTGCCGATGATGCTGCGACCTCTTCCATTGTGGCCAACTGCTCTTGAGCAGCCGCCGATCCATCTTCCGTTCCAGAAGCAATTCTGTCTGACAGAACCATCGTATCATTTACTGCCTTGTTGATATGACCCATGCCTCCATCAATTTGACGGGAAGCCGCGGATACTTCTCCAGCTTGTGCAGCCACTAACTGTACGGCAGTACGAATAGTCTGGAAGGCTTCGCCCGCTTCCGTAACCATTTGCGAACTCTTGACCATACCTTCTCCTGTACGGGCAAAGGTCGATTGCACCGCATTGGTTTTCTCCTGCATCTCATGCATAAGCTCATTAATCCGCTCGGCTGAAGCGCCAGAACTGTGAGCCAGTGACTTCACTTCGTTGGCTACAACCGCGAATCCTCGCCCTTGCTCGCCAGCTCTTGAAGCTTCAATGGATGCATTCAATGCGAGGATGTTTGTCTGTTTGGCAATGGCCGTAATCTCGGCCACAATCACAAGAATCTCTTCATTTTTCGCACGCAGATCTTCAATCACCACAGACATGGCTTTGCTCTCGTCATTCACCTGCTGAATATGGGTAACCGCTTCTTCCACTGTAACCATACCCGCTTCCGACTTGGTGGAAGCATCCAGAGCGATACGAGCGGTGTCTTCAGCACTTGATGAGATTTCTTTGACTCCAATGGACATTTCGCCTACGAGTTGACCTGTAGCAGCAAGACTATTGTTCTGCAAAGTCGTTCCTGCAGCTGCATCCTGCATCAGTTCAGCCACTTGTTCTGTGGCCTTGGATGTCTGTTCCGAACTTGCCATTAGCTCTTCAGAAGATGCTGCCAGCTGGCTGGACGTGTCATGTACTTCTCCAAGCACACTACGTAGTGAAGTCGTCATCATATCGAAACTTTCTCCAAGCTGTCCGAACTCATCCTTACGCTGCAAACCTACACGAACCGTTAGATCCCCTGCGCTTACTTGGGATGCTGCCTGCGTCAATTGCAGCAATGGCCGGTGAATGCTGCGAATAATGAAAACAAGCAAAATCAAGCCAATAACCAATGCAGATGCCACAATCGTAATTGAACGGATCAAAATAGGCATTACGGCTTCCGTTGCTTCCGAAGGAACCATTTCACCAACAATTTTCCAACCCGTCACCGGATTAGTAAAATACACAGCTTCCACTTCGCGACCATCATATGTATACTTCACCGTTCCGCTTTCCTTCGTATACATCTCATTAATATAGCTTTCGTCCGACTGTGTGCCGGATTCAATATTGTAGTGGAACAGGAATTTACCCCCGTTATCCAGCATATACAGTTTTCCTTCTTTACCAATGTGTATCTGATCAACGGATTCTTTCAGATGATTGAGACTGACATTGGCTCCGAATACCCCTTTGCCATCAACCAGTTTGGCCGCCGCGGTAACAACCCATTCACCCGTCGAAGCCGACTGGAACGTATCCGAGATTACAGGTTCATCCTGAGACATGCCCATCTTATACCATGAACGTTCTCGAGGATCATAATTCTGTTCCTCAGATTCTGGGGATTTCATCCAGCTGCCATCTTCGGCACCTGCGGTGAGTACACCGAGCTCCTTATGATTCTGAGACATCCGATCCATCTGCCTTTGCAGTGCAGGGGATTTATTAATAATATCGTTTGAAGTAATACCTGCAGCCATCTGTGCCGCGTTATCCTTCTCCATATCCAGCATTTGATTTATCTGCAGACTAAGCATTTCCGTTTTGGCCTGAGCGGAACGAATTATTTCCAGCTTAACCTGGTCAGCTGCTTTTTGATAAGACAACCAACCGACGGTAATGCTCGGTACAATCAGGAACAGGAGTAATGCAGCGATCAGGCGTTTTTTTACGGTTAAAGTAAACCAGTTTCGAATCCTTTTCTTCATTTAACTATCCCCCATCATAATCTTCACCCATCCTTTTATCGGACAATCGCTGTAAAAATATTATGTATGGATACTAAATTGGTACAAATTTAATTTAATTGATCTGATCAGATGATATGGATTATATCCGCTTAATCGTTTTGACCCTCTACGCGAGATCGTTTACAATGCTCATAAGCTGGCTATTCATGAAACGATTGGAAGGAGAGGATTCAAATCTTACGCAAGTCACACGTGCAACAACCTGTTTTCGCGGTATATTCATCCGTATTCCGTATCCTGTTAGCGTTCATCCTGTGCGCAGGCCCGATTCTGGGACAAGCCGGTATCACGGCATCCGCAGCGCAGGCAACGCAAGCAGTTCACATTGAAGTGAATGGTGAGCAGCAGTCCTGGAAGAACGCACCACTTATCATCAAAGGCTCAACGTTTGTTCCACTGCGGGATGTGGTCACATCCGTCAAAGGCACGTTGAAATGGGATAATCGCACCAAGACAGCTACCATTACCGTTGGCAGAGACAAGCTGATCCATCAGGCTGGCAGCAATTCCATTAGGGTAAACCAGGTCAATCTGGCTACAGGTGTGAATTCACGTACGGTTAACGGTACGTTGATGGTCCCTGTCCGTGCCATGGCTAATGCAATCAAGGCAGACATCAAGGTCCAACGTACGGCTACAGGACAGATGAGCGTGAATATGGTCACGGATCAGGTCAGTCTGCTGAACAGCGATGTTGCCAGCGTAGATGCGTACCTGCGCGAGATCAACTATCCAGGAATGGCGCTGATTGCCCGCGATGGTGAGGTTCTGTTAAAACAAGGCTACGGACTTGCCGATGAACAGACGCTGAATCGCCCGGATCAGAAGACCCGAATCGCATCGCTGAGCAAATCCTTCACGGCCGCGTCCATTCTGAGTCTCGTGGAGGATGGTAAGATTCAGGTGAAAGACCCAATCTCCAAGTATATTTCGGGTATACCGAAGGGAGATCAGATCACACTGCATATGCTGTTATCCCAGACTTCAGGTCTGCCCTCCGCATTTGGTCGGAGTGAAGGAACTTCCATGGAAGAGACTGTGGAAGAGATTCGCCACAAAACGCTGAAGTTTGAACCAGGGAGTGCATATCTGTACAGCAACAGCGGGTATGTTTTGCTTGCATACGTCGTTGAACAGGTGTCCGGCATGAGTTATGCCGATTACGTGCAGCAGACGATACTGAAGCCACTTGGCATGAAAAATTCGGGAGAGGCTTCCCGTAAAGTGCATACGATTAGTGGTTTTGTTCAACAAGATAACGCCTGGGTAACTGCCCCTTATTATGTTTCTCAATCCGGATCAGGAACCATCTATTCCACGGTGGACGATATGTTGAAATGGGATCGTGCACTGTATACGGACCAGATTCTAAGCCAGGATACGATTGAACAGATGTATGAGCCCTACTCCGATAAAAATTATGGCTATGCCTGGATTCTCAAAGAGAATGGCGCCAACCGAACCGTCTTCCACAACGGTAGTGGCGGCGGGTTTGCTACAGCCTTTTCACGTAATCTGTCCGATGACATCACGATTATCCTGCTCGGCAACCACGCAGGTATGGACATGACTTCACTTTTGGATGAAGTGGAGGCCAAAACAGCCACAGCACTGCAATTGCAATAATCTATAATTAATCGTTTATACAGAGCAAAGAGACGGTCCTTTAAAGGATCGTCTCTTTGCTCTGACCAACATTCATTTCTTCTTCATCCTGCAAAAGGCTGAGTAACTCATATTCTCATCACTGCCTAGTCACCATCCGTTCGTTCATCATCCGCCTACTTTATCGTCACAGGAAGTTTCCCCGCAAAAGGAATACGTCCCATCAGCGCCTGAGCGACGCTATCCATGGCAAGTGGCCGGCTTTCGTAAGCTGCTACATAGACCTGGGCATCCGGAATTGCGAGCAGATCATAGGGGCTTCGCAGTGCTACAACAGCCAGCGGTTTACCCAATTGCTGTATCCAACCAATCAGCCTGCACTGTGGATCGCCGGAGGGGCTTCCCGCATTATAGGTTCCTACCACGATCTGCCGAATGTCATCCTCTTCCGCCGCCTGAAGCAGACGTGCTGAACAAATGGCGACTTCCTCGGGCGTGACCGTCAGATCAACAACATTCAGACCATAATTGGATAAGGCTGATCCCAAGGTGAACGTGTGAGTCAACTGTTCGTCGGCAATTGTCGTCACGGACGTGGTAACCGTTATGACCAGTGTGCGTTCCGGCTTCAAAGGCAGCATATTCAGCTGATCGCGTACCAGCGTGATACTGTTCTCGCTAATTCGGCGGGCAACCTCTTGGTGTAATGAACTGTTGCGCTCAGACCCGCTGGAATGTGAAAGATCCTTTGATGAATCCGGGGAGGACATATTTGAGAATGTACTAATCACTTCATCATCGTCTGCACCGTGCAATTCATTCTCCAGCAACCCATGTTTCGCCTTGTACATCAGCAAGCGGGTCACTGATTCATCTACACGACTTTCGCTAATCCGTCCGCTCTCCACAGCTGCTAACAACGCTTCAAATGCCTCTGCCTGAAGTTTGGCCGTATGGCTAATTAACACCAGATCCGCTCCGGCCTCTACCGCCATCACAGCTGCATCGACCGTGCCATAGTTCACCGCAATGGCATCCATCTCCATGCAATCTGTCACGATCATGCCCTCATAACCCAGTTCCTGGCGAAGCAGACTGCTTAATACAGTATGCGATAGCGTTACGGGCAGACGATTTGGCTCCAGTGCAGGGAAATAAATATGCGCCGACATCATGGCATCAACACCTTCGGCAATGGCGGCTCGGAATGGAATCAATTCCAGGCGCTCTACCCGTTCACGATCATGAGTGATGATCGGGAGGTCCAGATGAGAATCGGTATCCGTATCCCCATGCCCCGGGAAGTGCTTGGCTGTCGCTGCAATCCCAGCATCCTGTATTCCCGCGATCGTTCTGGCCCCATATTCTGCAACAGATTGTGGAGATTCGCCGAATGATCGTACACCAATGACCGGATTGGCCGCGTTATTGTTCACATCCAATACTGGAGCAAAATTCATGTTAATGCCCATGGACTTCAGCTCCAACCCACTGATATATGCCGCCTGATATGCATCGTCCATGGAACCTGCAGCGGCAATGGCCATTGGTCCAGGCATCAAGGCGATTCCTTCGGTAACCCGTGCAACCATGCCGCCCTCCTGATCAATGGATATCCAGAGCGGTACAGTACCGCTGCTTTTGGCAATCTGTTGCAGCCCTGACGATAACCGCTCTACCTGCTCTGGCGACTCAACGTTGCGCGTAAAATAGATTACGCCACCGATTGGATACTTTCGGAGAAAGGGTTCCACATCGCCAGCAGCTTCAGTGCCATGAAAGCCACAAAGCAGCATTTGCCCGACTTTCTCACGCAAAGTCATCTGTTTCAGCTTCAACTGGTATAACTCTTTTACCCCACTCATTTCATACCTCCCTCCGATGACAAACATCCGGTCATGAATATAACAAAAATGGCTTTCGCCGCTCCTTCCATTCCGCTGCCTGTACATTCCATGTTTCCATTAAACGAACAAATTCCTTCCGGTCATGAATGGTTTCCCTGACTTCCTTCCCCCCTGCCAGCAGGTCAATAAAGTACCTCGAACCCGGCAATGGTGGCTCCAACCAGCAGAATTGCTCCGGATAAAGGGATACCAGTTCATGCAAAAGCACTAGCCCCGTCTCTACCGCCCGGAATTTCCTGCTGTCCGTTACAAAAATCCTTACGCCACCACACAATTCACCTGCATGTTTGGAGAATGTTGGGGACATGTACACTGGATGCACATGCACACCTTCCAGCTTGTATTCCCGAAATCGTTCCGCCAAACGCTGCCCCTCAACCCACGGGGCTCCAATCCACTCGAATGGGCGGGTCGTGCCCCTGCCCTCCGATACATTCGTGCCTTCGAACAGGCACGTACCCGCATATACCCGCACACTGTCCAGCGTAGGCATATTGGGAGAGGGTAGCATCCAAGGAAGCCCACAATCTGCAAACTCCATGGAGCGCTGCCATCCTTCCATGGCAACCACGTCCAATTCGCAAGGTACATCCATCTCGCTGTTGACCATCAAGGCCAGTTCACCTACCGTCAATCCGGTACGTACAGGTACGCGCCATGCGCCAACAAGTGATTCATACCCCGCGTTCAGCACACCGCCTTCCACAACGTTTCCCCCCAGCGGATTGGGACGGTCCAGAATCAACATGCGTTTGCCTGCTCCAGCACAGGCTTCCATCATATGGAACAAAGTTGAGGTATACGTGTAATAACGGACGCCCACATCCTGAATGTCAAACAGGACCGTATCAACTCCAGCCAGCATAGCGGGTGTAGGCTTCTTGTAATCTCCATACAGGCTGAACACCGGAATGTCCAGACGCAGATGAATCATGTCTCCAAATCTGACACCCGCCTGAAGCTCTCCATCCAGTCCATGCTCACAGGCATAGAGCGCTGTAAGCTCGGCATTAGCCAGTCCTTCGCACACCTCTATTGTCGATACAAAATCCGCTGTAATACCCGTCGGGTTGGTCATTAGACCGATTCGATTACCCGTAATCCATGGATGCGATAACCCTCCGGACAGAAGATCAACTCCCGTTTGTACAGCCGGCATCTGCTCGGTTCCATTCAACTGGGCCATCACACATTCCCCTGGCTGATCCAACCCGTATGTTGATGATCGTTACCGCCGGTCACGACAGGTTCCTCTCCAGGCTCCAGCACATTTTGAGCTACCTTATGCTGATAGATGGCAAACATGCCTCCAAACAGCGCTCCGAAACCAACAACAGTCAGCATCAGCAAAGCAGTCAGGCACATGGCCTGAAAACAGGCGCCCATCGTGTATCCCGGGTGACGGAAGAACAGCTTTACACTTTCCCCCATCGCCTGAACGATGCCCATGTTTTTTTGTAAAACAAGCTGCCAGGTATAGAACTGTGACATCAGCGCCATGAGAACAAAGAACGTCTGGAATACGCCCACTGCTGTACCTGTAATTCCGCCCTGTCCACCGTAATACCACCAGGTTGACCATAGAATGAAACCAAGCACCGCAAAAAGCACACCCACCGACACTCCCGGGATTATTCCCTTCAACGTTCCGATCCAGATATCCTTAAGTCCATTGCGCCGTTCCTTACGCTCCAGCCTGTGGTGCATGGCATAACAGACCCCGAACAGGATGGGCATATATATCAGGGCCAGAAGCAGCACCGCGATCGGCAGCGGAGCAAACATCAGAATGGGAACCAATACGATGGAGCTAATGACACTGTACAAGGACACCGGAATAATATCCCGATAAATTTCTGCGCCCGACTTGATCAACACTTCACTCAACTTACGCATCATCACCCTCCCCTTTCCCACAGTTCCTTCTTCGCCGGCTTCGTCTCTTACTCCCGTCCAATCGCAAGCTCCGTCTCTGGATCGAAAAAGTGCGCCTTACGCAGGTCCAGCACAAAATTTTTGTCCATACCTACATATGCATGTGTTTCCGGGTGAACCTTCGCCGTAACGGTACGGGCACCGGAATGGAAATACACCAAATTCTCGGAGCCCAGATGTTCTACAACCTGAACTCGTGCCTGCAGCATATGGTCTGTCGGGATGTTCGGAGCGACATCATCACCAAAAATATGCTCTGGACGCAGACCCATAATCACCGACTTACCTTGATGACTCTGAAGACGAGCAAGCACATCTGCTGGCAAGGTGAATGATGCACCGTCCACGACAACCTGCGTGCCTTCAATCCGGGCATCAATGAAGTTCATCGCCGGGGAACCGATAAATCCGGCAACAAACATATTCCGCGGACTCGCATACAGCTCTTTCGGTGAAGCCACCTGCTGAATATCTCCATGATTCATGACCACGATGCGTTCCCCAAGTGTCATGGCTTCTACCTGATCATGTGTCACGTACACAATCGTGGCACCGAGACGTTTATGCAGCTCACCCAACTCCACCCGCATCTGTACCCGCAACTTGGCATCCAGATTGGACAGTGGTTCGTCGAATAAAAACACCTGCGGATCACGGACGATCGCCCGTCCCACCGCAACACGCTGGCGCTGACCACCAGACAGCTCGCGTGGTTTGCGCTCCAGCATCGCTTCCAGTCCCAGAATGGAGGCCGCATTCTGCACCTGTTCATCAATATAGGACTTTGGCTTTTTTAGATTTTTCAGGCCAAAGGAAAGATTCTCACGGATAGTCATATGCGGATAGAGTGCATAATCCTGAAACACCATTGCGATATCCCGATCCTTCGGATGCAGATCGTTTACAAGCCGGTCACCGATCACAATATCACCGCTCGTTTGTTTCTCAAGTCCGGCAATCATCCGCAGTGACGTTGTCTTGCCACAGCCCGAAGGACCCACAAACACTACGAATTCCTTATCTTCTATAACAAAGTCCGAGCCGGCCACAGCCGTGAACGTTCCTTTATGATCGTCTTTGAATTCTTTGCGCACTTGGCGAAACTCCACGCGTGCCATAGATAGATCCCCCTTTACGTTGTCGCTTGTCCTGAACTAACAGTTCAACTTAACCTTTTACCGCACCGATCGTAATGCCCTGAAGGAAGTAACGTTGCAGTGAGAAAAACAGAATGATCATGGGCAGCGCACCTATTGTTGCCCCCGCCATCATCGCGCCGAAATCGGTTGATTCGGCAAACACGAACGAGGCCAGTCCCACTTGAATCGTACGCATCTCATTCGAATTGGTAATCAGGAACGGCCAGAAGAATTCGTTCCACGAAGCGACAAACGTGAAAATCGCCAGCACCGCAATTCCCGGCTTTGCCATCGGCAGAATGACTTTCCAGAAGATACCGAATTCACTACATGCATCGATACGTGCCGCATGGATCAGCGATGTGGGCAGCGTAGACATGAACTGTTTCATCAAGAATATGTTCCCTACGCTAACGGCAGCAGGCAGAATAATGGCCGTATACGTATCCCCCAGATCAAACACATTGACCATCAGAATGTACAAAGGAATCAGCGTCACCTGTGCCGGGATCATCATGGTCCCCAGCAATGTCCAGAATACCGCCTGACTACCCGGAAACTTCAGTTTGGCAAATGCATATCCCGCCAGGGAGGCGAAGAATACATTAGTTACGGTCAGTATGATCGAGATGAGCAGCGAATTGTACAGCCAGCGCCAGGCATCGGTTTTGGCAAAAAAGCGCTCATATGGCGATAGCGACAACTGCTCCGGAATCATCTGTGGTTTAAACGACGCCGACATCGCGCTATCCTGCACCGAACCGACGAGCATCCAGTACATCGGAATGACCGTCACCAGTGCCCAGACCACCAGCAGAATGGATGCAACCACTAGCAGGATCCTTTTCTGTGTTGATTTCATGAATTTGATTCACCCCCGGATGCTTAATACAACGTGCTCTAATCGTACGTGTTCAAAAAGGTCGGTTTTCAGTACCGAGAAGATGGGATGAAGCTAGAAATGGAGTAGCGGAGCGTAGGGAAAACTACGTGAGCAACCGCAATGTTTCCAAAGGAAACATACTTCGTAAGCACCCACTTATTTCGGCTAAATTCCATATTCGATGCTGATGATGCCGCTAGGCATCCTTCGTAATCAAAAGCGAACTTTTTGAACTACCTCTAATACTCAATATCGCTGGAGAAATATTTGAACTGTATGACGGAGATGACTATGATGATAATCGCCAATATGAACGACTGTGCCGAAGCCAATCCGAATTCATAGAACTTAAATGCCGTCTCGTAGATCAGATAAGCGATTGTAGTTGTCGCAAAGTTTGGTCCACCCTGTGTCATCAGATATACCGAGATAAACACCTGGAAGGATGTAATAACACCCGTGACGAGCAGATACAGCGTCGTTGGTTTGAGTAGTGGCCATGTAATCTTGCTGAACTGGGTCCAGCCGCTGGCATGATCAATATCCGCCGCTTCGTATAGCGATTTTGGAATACCGCCCATGGCCGCCAGGTACAGAATAATGCCCGCCCCGTGCGATCCGAGCCAGTTCATCAGAATGAGGGAAAAGAGTGCCGTTCCCGACTGGCCGAGCCAGATCACCGGATCAAGGCCAAACAAGCCGAGAAAACGGTTGAGTAGCCCCGAATCCGTCGGGTCAAAGATCGCCAACCATACAATGGAGATGGTTACCCCGGAGGCTACCGCAGGCAGATACATGGTAGCTTTGAAAAAAGTCTGCCATTTCGTTTTCATCTGATAGATAAAATAGGACAGTACAAATGTAATGAGAATATTGACCGGGACTGTGCCAACAGTGAAAATCACCGTATTTTTGATTGATTTCCAGAACGTCTCATCTTTCACCAGTCGCTCGTAGTTGTCCAATCCAACCCACGTCGAATTCATAATGTTGTATTTCTGGAAGCTCATAATAAGAGCCGTAAGTACTGGATACAGCGTAAAAATGAGAAACAGCAGGACAGGCGCCAAAATGAACAAATACGCCCACCCGTAATCCCGCCAAAACCGGGCAACCCGGGAAGTCCTGGGTACGGACGGTTTTGGCGCAAGGGCGGTCTGCATGGCGAATCCTCCTCTCCTAATCAGTGTGGTTTTGCGTTATGTTTTATGGTCCGAGTTATTGTCCAAACATCTGCTGGCCTTTGCTCTTGAAGTCTTCTGCGATCTGCTCAGGTGTTTTCTCACCCGAGAACAGCGCCTGAATGTTAGGCTTCACAACCTGTTCCTTGAATTGTTTTTGCTGAGCTGCTTTGTCGATATCCAGTTCAAGCACTACCGGCATAGCGATATTCTCTGCCATCACTTTCGCAGCAGCCAGATTATCCGGTTGACCAAGCTCTTTTCCTTTAAACAGATCCACTTGGGATTGTCTTACGAATGGGAGCGCCAGTTCATTGGCTGAGTTTCCTGCTTTGGCACCACTGAGCGCCTCCATCACCAAGAACGTATTTTTGGCATGTTGTTCACCTTTGTCCTTCTTCTGTTTGAAGGCTACATACCCTTCGCCGCCCATTGTTGTGGCCGCAGGTTGATCATCATTATGCGGTACAGGCAACAGGACAAAATCAATCTTCTCTCCCTGCACCTTGCCATCATCGATGTCCTTGTTGCGGTTCTGAATCATCACATCATAATAAGGAATCGCTTTGGAGATGATCGCCGTTTCCCCTGCGTAGAACATATCCGTCCGTTTCGCTGGAGCGAGAGCCGCCGTTTCCTTCGGCATATACCCTTGATCCATCAGATTTTTGATAAAAGAGAGGGTATCCAGAATGCGACCATCATTCCATTGGAACGTGCCGTCTTTGTCAAGAACATCAATCATCCCATTGTTTCGGGATAACATTTCAATGAAGTCAAGCGAAGTTCCATCCGTAACCAATGCATACTGCTTAGCCCCGCCATCGAGCGTTTTGGTCAACTTGGCCGCGGCATCGTTGAATTCGGACCAGGTCCAGCCATTTTGCTGAATGGATTTCCAGTCGATACCTGCTTCCTCCAGAATGCGTTTATTGCCACCCCAAGCCCATTGGAATTGATATAAAGGCAGTCCATACTGTTTCCCCTGAATCTGGCCTAATTCAAGCGTACCTGGCAGGTAGTCGTCCTTGATCTCAGATGTCAGGTAGCTGTCCAGTTCAAGCCCCAGCCCCGTATTCACATACGTACCATCTACACTGTGGAAATACAGATCCGGCGGGTTCCCGGCATTCAGAGCGACATCGAATTTTTTGGGGCCTTCCGCCCAGGAGAGCATTTCCGTCTTTATGGTAATGTTCGGGTGTTCTTTATTGAAATCAGAGATTAGATCCTTCAGTTCATCTTCATATGTGCCATGTACAGGATAGGTCCATACCGTTACCGTATCGTCAGCATTCGGGTCATCCGAAGCAGCCCCTCCGCTATTCCCACAGGCAGTAACCAAGACCATCATCAACAACATTGTCCATACCAGACCCTTCTTTTTCATCCCTTCATCCCCTTCGCATGTCGTCTTCCGATTCTTTCATTTGCCTAACCATGCTACCCCTTTGTGATCATTCGGCCTTCAAACGCCATCCACCTATACACGCGGCAGTAAGGAAAAGCACCTCCTCTGTAGATTGGGCCTGCTAGTTACGCCAGGCTAAATCTCTTAAATGCAATATTAACGTCAACTTAGTTAACATTAACAGTATTAATTCCTTCCAAAATTGTAGATTGAGTTCATTATATGAGCTATAAAATAAAAATTCAACAATGTTTTTTATCATAAAATTTAATTTTACTTTTTCATTTTATGCCTCTATACTATGTAAAAAGAAAACTCAAGCAATCGAGGTGAGCCACTTTGCGAGTATATGTTGGCGTAGATGGAGGCGGTACCAATACTGATGCAGCAATCATTTCTGATTCTGGCGAAGTACTTGCCCGATTCCGTGGCGGACCCACCAATCCTCATAGCGTACCGCCCAAAGAAGCCATTTCGGAACTGTATCGGGTGCTGGATCAACTCTTTAACCCAAGAAATGATTTATCGACAAAATGTGAAGGTATATGTCTAGGGATGTCAGGTATAGACACGATTCAAGAACGCCAAATGATTGTTAATGCAGTGCATGACTATATGAAGAATCGAAATTCGAAAGGATTAGGAGCCTGTTCAGTTTGGGTTGTATCGGAAGGTGAAATTGCGCTGATGGCCTCCCTCGGCCACACTCACGGTGTATTGTGCATCTCTGGAACAGGCTCCATCGTCTACGGCTTCACGCCAGAAGGAAAACAGTACCGCACAGGAGGCTGGGGGCATCTGCTTGGAGATGAAGGAAGTGGCTATCGAATCGGACAAAGGACTCTTCAAGCCATCATGCAGAGCCATGACGGCATTCTTCCACCGACTCTGCTAACCACGCTTCTCATACAGAAGCTGAATCTTCAAAATTTATTGGAGCTAAAGGTACGGGTGTACCAGACGGATTGGGGCAAAACTGAGACAGCATCCATCGCCCGTCTCACAATAGAAGCTGCCGAATCAGGCGATGAGGTAGCCCGGATACTGATCGTTGATGAAGCCGGGCAGTTGGCCAATACCGCAAAGGCACTGATTGCACGCCATCAAGTATTCGCATCCGCACAGGTTGTCCTGTCCGGATCACTATTTCGTTACTCTGAGC
This sequence comes from Paenibacillus amylolyticus, assembly GCF_050990605.1. GTDB lineage: Bacteria > Bacillota > Bacilli > Paenibacillales > Paenibacillaceae > Paenibacillus > Paenibacillus amylolyticus_H. Next base: position 239,937 of record NZ_CP158832.1, on the reverse strand, counting down.
TGTTCCGAGATACATTTATTCAGAGGCTTTCGGAATTTGGTGGAGAGCTGAGATTTGTTTACCGGGAGGATGCACCGGCTCCGGCAGTCGGTGCGGCACAGTTGGCAAGGCAGCGCTGTTCCCAGAATGGATCATTTTGATAGAGATAAGGAGGCCATACGAATGAATCACATGCTTAACTTATTGATAACCGAACAACCGAATCCACTGACAGATCATATAGATGAACTTCCCTCGGCAGAAATTATGGAACTGATTAATAGCGAAGACCAACGAATTGCACAGTTAATTCAACCGCTCATTCCTGTGATTGCACAGGCTGCCGACCGGATTGTAGAAGCCTTTCAGTCAGGTGGCAGACTGTTCTATGTGGGTGCAGGTACCAGTGGAAGATTGGGGATTCTGGATGCTTCGGAGTGTCCACCTACCTACGGCACCCCTCCCTCCATGGTACAGGGTATTATTGCAGGTGGGTTTCGGGCAGTGAAGGATCCGGTGGAAGGTGCTGAAGATAGCGAGGAATTGGGAGCAGCCGATCTTGATGAACATGGTTTAGATGAGAACGATGTCGTGGTCGGCATTGCCGCCAGTGGACGAACACCATATGTGCTGGGTGCGATGAGACACGCCAAGGAGATTGGAGCTACGGTGATCAGCCTGAGTAATAATGCAGGCACACCGATGGCCCTGCTGGCTGATGTGAGCATTGAGGCTGTTGTCGGCCCGGAAGTTGTTATGGGGTCAACACGTATGAAGGCAGGCAGTGCCCAGAAGATGATTCTGAACATGCTCACCACGACCGCCATGATTCGTCTGGGCAAGGTCTACCGCAATTTCATGGTGGATCTGAATCCTTCAAACGAGAAGCTTGTCCATCGCGCCAAACGAATGATCCAGCTGGCAACAGGCGCAAGTGAAGCAGAGATTGAACAAGTATTTATCGCAGCTGATGGACATGTCAAAACGGCGATTGTCATGCTGATGGCAGACGTGGGCGCAACAGAAGCCCAGCGCAAGCTTGATCTGGCTGACGGATTTGTCCGCAATGCCATATCCGTTAAATAACGCAGGTAGCTATGGTCAAACACGAAGGAGCCCGACATTGGTCTGGGCTCTTTTTTTGATCTTCTTTATGTCACGCGAGTGTGCTTAATCTCAATCTATTAAAAAAACCCCTCCTGTATAAAACAGCAAGGGACTTGTCTATTCTTATTTATGTTCCAGTATAGCCTGTCGGCTCTTCTCCAGATACTCCACCGATTGGTTGTAATCCCGACTGGCAATCGCCAGATACAAAATATCGATCACGTTCAGCTGTGCAATCCGTGACGAAGTTGCTCCGCTCCGAATATCACTTTCGGTGGAAGTAATCATCAGGGGCACATCCGCCATACTACTGAGTGTATTGCTGCCCCACTTGGTAATACTGATTGTCGCTGCACCGCCTTCGTGAGCATGCTTGAGACAGGAGATCACGTTGGAGGTCTCCCCTGAATACGAGATACATACGACCGCATCATCTTCACGAAGCGTTGTTGCAGACGAAATCTGCATATGCGGATCGGCAAACGAAAAGCTTGTGCGATTGATTCGCATGAACTTGTAATGTGCATCCAGCGCAATCAGGTTCGAGGCCCCTACCCCATAGAAAAAAATCCGTTTCGCCCGATGAAGTACGTCCACTGCCTTTTCCACCAGACGTGGGTCCAGAATATGAACCGTATCCTTCACCGACTGAATATTGTTAGCCGACACATGCTGAATAATACTCTCCATGGAGTCCTGGGGACGAATCTCCGTATAATTATATTGCTCATCCGTCTGCAAATCTCCGGCAATCTTGAGCTTCAGTTCCTGAAAACCCGCTACCCCGAGCGATTTGCAGAGACGAATAATAGCCGCCGGGCTCCCCCCGCTACGTTCGGACAACTGTGCCACCGACGACTGGACGGTTTCTTGAGGGTGATCGAGAATATAAGCTCCGATCTTCCGTTCCGATGGGGTCAGGTCATCCATTAATGCGCGTAAACGTACAAGTCCACCTTTCATGCTCTCCATCCGCTCCTCCTTTCCATACTGCATTCATGTACAAGCATTTTATCTTATAACTGTACTTGCTCAAAATCAGTTCCAATAAATAGAAAAAGAGACAAACTTGACTCTCTGCGTAAAATAGAAGTACCACCAAATACCCTACGCAGGAGAGAAAAGACATGTCTCATACGTATACTTTATCACAATCAAATCCTTGGAACAATCGGTTAGACGAGTGGAAACTTCCGCTCTATTTCTCCAAGCCTGCTCTTCACCACATCAAACACTTCGTGGATGGCATGCTTTCGACTGGTTTTACAGGTACGTTAACGGATATTCATCGCGAAAGCTTGCAAGAGCGAGATCGCCGAACCCTGAGCCATTTCTTAACTCATGGGAACTGGGACAGCTCGTACCTCAAACGCATCGTTCAACGTGTCGCTTTTCAGCAGATTAAAGCGTGTGCTCAGCGTGATCACAGTCCCATTTTCGTGATTCTGGATGATACCGTGTGTGAAAAAACCAAGCCTTCGTCACAGGCTACCCACACGATTCAAGGCGCTTCGTTTCAGCATTCTCATCTCAAGGGGCGGCATGTTTACGGGCATGCTGTGGTTCAAACGCTACTCCGCTCGGGTGAGCAGGTGTTTCCTTTTGCTTCAGAACGTTACGATCCGCAAGGGAAAAGTAAAATCGATCTGGCTTGTGATCTGATTCAGGCCGTTCCGATGTCTTCCTACCGAACCTACGTCCTGATGGATTCTTGGTATCCGTCGGCTTCCGTGCTTCAAACGAGTGCGGAGCGTGGATTTCACGTCATTAGTGGTTTAAAAACCAACCGTATCTTCTATCCGCAAGGCATCCGACAATCGCTCAAAAGCTTTGCTTCCTACATCTCGAAAACGGATACCGATCTGGTGACCATCGGCTCTTCCGATTACCGGGTATATCGCTATGAAGGCAAGCTCAATGTCGTAGAGAACGCCGCTTTGCTCCTCTGTTGGAAAGATGGAGAAGGCTTTGATCCCAAGCAAATGAAAGCCTTTTTAAGTACGGATGTTTCCCTAAGTAATGAAGAAATTCTGAGCTATTACAGCAAACGTTGGGCGATTGAAACGTATTTTCGGACAGCGAAGGTTAGGCTGGCTATGGATCGTTACCAGGTTCGATCGACTCAGGCGATTGACCGTTACTTGGCCCTGCTCCTGTTTGCCGCGCTATGCTGCAGTTATGGTAGCCATGGAAGCTTGATTGATGGGCTACATCGCTACCACATTCAGAAAAAGCATGACATGATTGAGTATATTTACAACCAAACCCAAAGCGGAGCTACATTAGACCAAATTAAAACGCGCCTCATAGTGGCATAAGGATACTGTCAGGCTTTTTAACTTACAAATATTTGAAGCGATTATTGGCAAGTACAGTTATAATTTCACTCGCGTCTAATTGAATTCCTTGTCCTTCCATAACTGAACTCCATTCGAAGGCAGGTCTCACTAGAGTGTCAGGTTGCCTGAGATTACGGCGTTTCTCGCGCCGGTTACTGCCGGGAGCGTATTGGTTCTCCCCATAAGTGCCTCATGGCCAAGTAAAGCAAATCCAATAGCTTCCCGAGCATCATCGGGTATGCCATAATCTGCTGTTCTCTCCAAACGGATATCCTTTGGAAGTCTATGACAGATCATCTCCATTAACGTGGTATTGGAGGTGCCACCACCGCAGGCGAGCATGGCCGATATGTGCACCTTGGGCAGGATAAAATCCTTCACGGCACGCACGATGGTCTCCGCGGTCAGACAGGTGGCAGTAGCCAGCGTATCTTCCAGCGTTAAGGAACGCGTTGCGGCCATCTCCATCAGTCTCACTGCATACGCGGCGCCATATACTTCCCGCCCGGTACTTTTCGGTGGAAGTCTTTTGAAATACTCATCTTCTAAACAAAGGTCTACCAGACCCTGATCGATCTTCCCCTGTGCGGCAATGCTTCCACTTGGATCATAATGCTGCTGCCCATCCGTTGCCTGCCGCACAATGGCATCCATCACCATATTGCCTGGTCCCGTATCAAAAGCCGAAATACCCTCGGTAGATGACTCGGATGGAAGCACCGTCACATTGCCAATACCGCCGATATTCTGCACTAGCCGCCCTTCCGTCGGGCTGCGGAACATCAGAGCATCCGCATAAGGCGTAAGTGGAGCACCTTCCCCACCAGCTGCCATATCCCTTGCTCGCAGATTTCCAACAACTGGCAGCCCTGTCCGTTCTCGAACGACAGCACATTCACCGATCTGTAATGTCGATACCACATCCATACTTGCTCCCGATGGACCTGGAAACGCAGATGCTACAGGAGCATGCCATACCGTCTGTCCATGCATGCTAATCACATCCACCTGCTGCATTGAGATACCGGCAGACTGCATCAATTCCTTAACACTATGCGCATACCACTCCGATACACCAAAATGTGCGGCAGTCAGCTCGTCGACACGAGCAGTCCCCGGTGAACATAACCGGATCAGTACGTCTCTCAATCCATTCGAATACGGCACACATACGAAATCAACCAGCTCGATCTGCTGTAATGCCCCGCTCATATCGGTTTGAATACGCACCAGCGCTGCATCCGTTCCGTCCAGAGATGTCCCTGACATTAGTCCGATGACCAGATGCTCCTGCTTCAAACGATACTTCTCCCACATCGGATAGCTGCCTGTATCCATCCATTTCCAACCTCCTGCAAGACCCGATGATCACATCATCTGCCAACATTTTACCCAGTATATGATATAAAATTTCACAAGTCAAACTTTACGTGAAATTAAATTACATACGATAAAGGTTAACCACTCTCTATGTATCTTTTCCTACGTTTTCCGATTTGTAGACAGAAACGGCACGCCAAAACAGGCTCTCGCCCTCAGCGAAAACCTGTTCATTCGTCAGTAGACACTATATGTAATCAAGCACATTAAAGATCAGAATCAGCCCTGCAATGCACATTATCCAGGAGAGAACTGACCCGGACTGTTCCTCCAGTTTTCTTTGCAGCTTTTCCACGATCCCCTGCACCCTGGAACCCAGCCATGTATGCAACACATAGATTAGAAGGGGTGGCGTGATCATGATCAGATTATATCCAATAAGAATGAGTATCCACCCCGTTATTGGGAGTCCCTCCGTGGTCATCAGACTTACCGCTGTATAATAGGGAAGAGCAGTTCCCGCTTCCAGCAAAAATGTAGTGATACCCATGATAAATAATCCCTTGAACCCGGTGGTACGGGGAACACGATATTTCTTTCTTCCACCTGCCTTCGGTTTGATCCAGAAACTCCCTGTAAAGAGTATTCCTCCTACGATCAAAAGGGCCCAACTCACAACTTTATGTTGAAAAAATGACGTGAAGGTGGCTTGTAACAGATCCAATCCTGCCATCATTAAGCAGCCCAGGACAAAGTATAAAAACATGACGGTCGCCACATAGATCATGAGTCGTGAGCCAAATCTCCGGTTCTCTTCAATCATTAAATATAACGTCACACCGATCAGCGTTGGACTTAACGTGTCCAGTATTGCAAGTCCCCCAATATAAAACAGTAATTCAGCTTTCATGAGTAAGTCCACTCTTGTTCTGCATAAAAATATCATAAGCTTCTTCCATATAACTGAGCAGTTCTGGCTCCAAAGGATAAAATCCTAACTCATTGGATGCTTGAGCAGATTTTCTGGCATCCCATAATTTATCCAAAAAAGCGTCCTCTCCCTCAAACTGTTCCTTCTGCTTCTCCATCATACGACGAATGACATTCTGGACTTTATCGGAATCAGGAGCTTCATTCATATGACTTTTTAACTGGCCAATCAGTGCAATCCATTCCAGAGAATCGGGATCATTACCCTGCATACGGGGCAGTTTCTCCCATAGTTCCAGCTCATCATGGCTAAACCTGTTTTCTTTATATGATCGTAGCCTGTCCATATTCGGCTTGGAGAGCTGAATCAGCTTCTCAAGCGTATCCTGCTTATTACCTTGCTCCATGATAAGACTGTTTAACATTTCTCTCAGAGATGAGGCCATCGAGTCCAACCGCTGTTGTTCTTCTATAATATAGGAAAGCTGATTCCTTAGAGACTGTTCCCAATTCCATGATTCATCGGTAAGCATCTCCCGAATCTCCTTTAGCGAGTAACCCATATTTTTGAAAAACTGAATCTGCTGAAGCTTCTTTAAATCCTCTTCTACATATAATCTGTGCCCGCCTTCCGTTTTGGAAGAAGGACTTAAGAGATCAATCGAGTCGTAATATCGTAATGTCCTTACCGTCATCCCCGTTCTGCGTGCGAGTTCATGAATATGAATATACAATGTGTTATACACCTCCTACAGCTCATATATCATTTTTCTTTTTCCCATCTATCATCGTATACTTCAACAGATAGCCTACCCCCAACCCAATCAACACACCTGGAAATACATGATCCATAATTAGTCCTAACCCTGCCCCGATAATAACACAACTATATATGAGAATATCTCCCGTTTTCATGTTCATTTCCCTCCTTTTCCCTGTATATCTGAATTCCTGACCATTATACATAATGACGTTGCGTCAACTTCAACCCCCATTTTGTTCGGAAAACACCTTGATCCTGACGTTACGTCATCGTATAACATGAAGTCATACAAAATTCAAATTCATACCCGAGGTGATCTGATGACCAAAGTTATGCCCATATGGTTCTGTCTGCTCTTGGTTTTAACATCCTGCAGCCTGTCCAGCACTGCCATTACCGACACACAACAGGTATCCCTGAATTCCATTGACCTCATTTCGATAGATAATGGGAGTACTCCCGTAACCGTGGAGACTGCAGCCGATATTACCTCTCTGGAAGTATCAAGCAACGCATACGATCACAAGCCCGTTTTTAATATGGTCCGCGGCCAAAGAGACGTAAGGATCTCTGCAAGCAATCATATGATTCGGATCTTTAATCTGGCGAACCAACCTGTGATCACTGTGAAAGTACCTCTTCATTATGAAGGTGATCTGCGTATTAACAGTTCCTCCGGAACAGTCAAGATCAACCATATTCAATCCGACTTATCGGTTGATGGGACTAGTGGTTCAATTGAACTGACTACTGAACGTATTCTATCCAACATTCACCTTGCCTCAACTAGCGGTAATATAACACTGAGCGTCGTGGAAGAAAATCCGGATGTAAACTGGACATTGGAATCGCGAAGTGGCAGACGTTCCCACTCCCTTGACTTGCAGCATATTCGTGATAACAAACACACCTCCAAAGGCACTACAGGACAAGGGACATATCAAGTCCATATCCTCACCAAATCAGGTAATATATCAATTCAATAAGACATGCCAAATATCCAAAACGCTTAAATTTGGACGACAAAAAGAGGCGCACAAAGGCGCCTCGGACGTACTAGAATCAGATATGCAACCACTTTTAAAAAAACAACTCATCTCCTGGAGACAACGCATAGATATCAGCTCCCGCAGATGAACTTCCATCAAGCAGACCTTGTCTCAAACGTTCCGTCTCCGCAAGGTCGGTATGTACAAGCACCGTATGTCGAGCCGAAATCCGGTCCAGCATCTGCTCGACATCCCTCCAACCCTGATGAACTTTGTAACGTAATTTCCTTACTTCACATTTTCCATACGCCTCTGGATTTCGCAATAACTCATCGGCAAATGTTCCTGCAGCAACATGCCCGGTGAGCAGAATCAGATTTTTTTCATCCGATGACCATCTCTCGTAGTACCAATGTGCAAGTGAGGACTGCATCATGCCATCCGGGACAAACCATAGGGAAGCATGATGTTGTTCCAGCAACTGCAGACGTTCCTCCTCCGTAGATGCCTTTTCCCAACCTTCTCCGCTCAGAAAATGTTCGATGCTGTCCGCAGGCGAAGCTCCCCTAACCTGCTCTCCCTTCCTGAGCCAATAGGGAACACGATGTAACTGTGTCATCCCATCCACCAATTTCTGTTCCACAATCATGGGAATGCCCTGAAAACATTGCTGTGCCCATAGGATCATCTCCTGGCCGCGGCCCACCGCAGGCATGGGTAATAACACCCTGCCACCCCGAGCAATCGTATTGCCGATAGCGCTCTCCAGTTGTTGCAGTTTATCGGCCTGCGTATCCCGGTCCGTACCATAAGCAGCATCCACGATCGCCAGATCAAGCTTAACCTTGGATGAGTTAGACATGGATGCCATGGCTCCTATACTTTCTCTCATGTGCATTGGCTCGGTAAGGATTCTGCTGTGTATTCCTGTAGATGAGCTAAGTGCTGTCTCTGATCCGGTAGATCCTGTAGCAGCAAGGGTCTGAGCATATGCTGCTTGATCAACCAGTGTTTGTCCCATGACTTGGCCCCCTACCAACTTCATGGCCTGTTCGCTGCTCACATCCGTTTTTTCATTGAGCGCGCTGGACTTATCCTGAAGGCTTTCAATTGGAACAGGAACAGCCCATATGCGACTATGGCGATTCAGATTTGCACGCAGAAATCCGTCCGCAACATCATCATCCTCTAGAAGCATGGACTCCGACGTATAATCGCCGGAGTACAGAACCCGCTTGCCCTCCATCTCAAGACCGAACCAGACCGAACCCGCCAGATGCCCGCTACGCCCCCAGACTGCCGCCACCCCAGGTATAATTTCAAACCAGTGGCCTCGCTCTGCTTCGTTTTCCAGGAACCTGTATCGAATACGCTGCTCATCAGCTTTATCATATGGTATTACATGTCCTGCACGTTCCATGCTGCTGCGCCATGCCCGAAAATACGTACCCAGCTGCTCCCTCGTCTCCCTTGTCGTCAACACTTCACCCTGGTAGCCCATCTTATACAGCAGTGGGATGGCGACGGAATGATCTTCATGGGCGTGGGACAAGAGGACCGCGTCCAGTTGAGGGACAATCTCCGGGTCAATCAGCGGATACTGGCCTGCGCCTTCTTTTTTGACACCACAATCCAGCAAAAGGCGAAACCGGCTCCCGCTCAGGAGATAGGCGGAACGTCCATGTTCGCCTGCACCGCCCCATACGTTCAGTTTGATCATGATGCATTCCACTTTCTCTTTGAATTCAGCATTTCGATTCCAAGCAGCATGAGCACCGTCATGCCTACAGTCACCACGGCCATCGCCATTCCGAGTGATACCTGACCTTGTTCAAACTGGGCAAAAATATACGTCGCCGACGTCTGCATGGACGGCGGAAGAATCAATAACGAACCTACCAGCTCTCGGGTAGCAATCGTAAAGGTCATCATCCAGCCGGCCAGCATGCCGGGCAGGATCAGCGGAATCAGGATACGCCGCAGAATATACAGCGGCTTCCCGCCAAACACTTGCCCAGCCTGGAACAAGGTTCCATCAATCTGGGTGAAGCTCGATTTTACATATTGCACGGTGTAAGGCAAGAAGAGAACAACGTACGTGAGCACAACCATGCCATAGGTGTTATACAACGTGACTGGCATCCAGGGTGAGTTCCAGAAGAGGATCAGACCCACGACCATCACGATACCTGGGACCGTATTAGGCAACAGACTGAACAAGTCAATCACACGCTGCATGAATGAAGATGATCTGCCGATCGCGAGCGCAAATCCCGTACCGATCATAACCGCAACAGTTGAAGCCGCGAGAGATAATCCTAGACTGTTACCGATGGCCTTCATACTTACCGATCCCCAAGATAACAGCTCTTTATAATGATCCAAGGTGAGATTATCAAATGCGAGTCCCGATCCCCGTAGCTTCATGGTCGAAGCGGCGATGATGGAGAAATATGGGATGCCTACCGACAGGATCAACAGGATTGCAAGATACGCCCCGCATAACCATCCTGCTCCGCCACGAAGGGAGTATCGCTTCGAACGTTGCCCTTTGCCACCAACCAGACGATACGTGAACTTCCGGCTCATGGCAGACTGCATATACCACATCACCAGACAGACGGACAGCAGCACGGATGCCAGTGAAGTCGCCTTGCCGAAGTCAATCGGCCAACTGGAGATGTACTTATGAATTTCGGAGGTCATGACATAATAGCCAATTTTGCGCCCGAAGGTTGCCGGTGTTCCGAATTCCGCAATCGTTTTGACAAAGACCAGCATGATCCCCATGCCGTAGGACGACAACAACAACGGTAAAATAATGCGTCTGAAACGGTATCCTGCACGTGCACCGTGCACGGCTCCCGCTTCTTCCAGATTGCCACCGATGCGGATCAATGCATCACGAAGCAGCAGATACAGGAATGGGAACAGGTGTAAGCTCATGATGAGCACCATGCCCCAGAAGCTGAAGAACAGCTCACTCCAGGCTACAGATGAGGGCACCCACTGCTGGAGATATCCCCCTTTTTGCATAAACAAAATCCACCCCATCGAGCCAATATACGGCGGGGTCATGAACGGAATCATCAGGATTACATCGACCCAGCGATGCTCGCCCATCCGGGTCTTCGCCATCATCCAGGCCAGCGGAAGCGCCAGCAGCGTGGTTACCGCTACAACGCAGATGCCAAGCCAGACGGAATTCAGCAACACACCTGATAGATGATGTCCCGTAATCGTGCGAATTGGAGCCATCCAGTCCCATTGTCCGCCCGGATACACACTTTGCCAGAAGATCAGCAAGAGCGGCACGCCAATGCTTATGGTCAGCAGAAAGAGGGCCAGAATCACGCCCACTCTCCGAAAAATACGGTTGTTGTCCATAACAACAGGTTTCACTACGTTCACCTCACATGACTTTCCACAGACAGCAGGTATGATTTAGACGAGTAGAAGTATTTCGATCTATACCTTGCTTATTGAAAGACGCTCTTTGGATTTATGCAAAAGTACTTATTTAAACGTCTCGGAAAAACGCGCTGCTGTCTCTTCGCCATGTTCACTCATCCAGTTCCAATCCACTTTAAGTTGTGGGATATCCTTCACATTGGCACGATTAGTCGCTTCAATATCTTCGCGGCCCGGGATCAGATAAGCATCTGCAACAAGCTTCTGGGCTTCATCGGACAACAGATAGTCAATGAACGCCTTGGCATTCTCTACATTCGGGCTGGATTTCAGAATCGCTGCCGGTCTTGGACTGATGACCGTGCCTTCCTCAGGATACACGATATCCAGTGGTTCACCTTTTGCCTTGGAGGAATACGCCATGTAGTCCACACCTGCAGCTACGATGCTTTTGGCACCTGTAATGACCGGATCAAGGGCTTCCTGATTGGCGCCAGCCATCGCTACTCCATTGGCTTTGTATGCACTCAGCAGATCCCACCCTTTTTCACCATTCGCACTCAGGTATCCTGTGATGAAGTCGAGTGCTGAACCTGATAATGTAGGGTCGGGAATGTTCACTGCATCTTTCCACGCCGGCGTAGCAAGCTCTGCCCAACTTGTTGGCGGTGTAGATACCAATTTGGTGTTATACACAATACCCAGTGCGGAAGCACTGCTGCTGAAATAATTGCCTTCTGCATCCGACCAGTCCTTGTTCAGCTTGTCCGCATTGGCTGCTTCGGGGTAAGGCATCGTCAAACCATCGGCTTTCAAAGCCTGTGCTGAAGGCAAGGAGGCCAGGATTACAACGTCTGCTACCGGATTGGATTTCTCAGCTTCCATACGAGCCAGGATTTTGCCTGTTGTTCCCTGGAACATTTCAACTTCGATCCCTGTTTTGTCTGTAAATCCACTCACGATGTTATCGGCCAGTTTCTGTGGACCAGCACTGTACAATACCAACTTGCCGCCAGCCGGTTTCGTTGTTTCCGCCGCCGCAGCTGTGTTTCCCTCACTTGCGGGTTGTGCCGCATTGCCTGTGGTTGTGTTCCCCGTACTACATCCGAACAAACTGATACTCATTACCGCAGTTAATAACAGCATTGCACTCTTTTTCCGTGTTTTCATCCCCAACATATTCATTCATCTCCCCTGGTTTCTGATTAAATTGTTCAATCTGTAGTGCTTTTGATTGCATTCACACATCAATTCATCCCTAATTAGCTGCTGCGATCACTTCACGGTGATTCACAGTTTCGACATCCTGTCCATCCATGCGGCATATCCACTCGGGAGCAACATAGAGCTGAGCCTTCTCGCCTACGCGTACTCTCTGGTTCATATAGGCTGTCCATACGCCGAGCCCTTCCATCTGCACCCGCACTTCGTAGCGTTCACCTACATAGCTGACGCTGAGTACAGTTCCCGGATAACACAGATCGTCATGACCTGTTTTGTTCCAGGTGACATGCTCTGGACGCACCATCGATTGATTAGGCGTGAGCCAGTTGGACTTTCCGATAAACGAAGCGACATACGGATCACATGGCGCCGAGTAGATCATTTCCGGGCTTCCTTTTTGCAATATCCGCCCCTTCTGCATCACCACAATCTCATCCGACATCGACATCGCTTCAATCTGATCATGTGTGACATACAGCGCAGTCAGTCCCATATCACGTACCAGGGACATCATCTCAATCCGCATCTCTTCCCGAAGTACGGCATCCAGTGCACTTAGTGGCTCATCGAACAGGATCACACCAGGTCTGACGGCTACGGCTCTGGCAAAAGCAACCCGTTGCTGCTGTCCACCAGACAGCTGATGAGGATATCGATCTTCCATGCCTTGCAGGCGAACCATGCCAAGGGCTTCGTTCACCTTTTGCCGAAGATCGGCTTTCTGTTTTCCGGCCTTTAGGCCAAATGCTACATTTTCATATACGGTCATATGCGGCCATAATGCAAAATCCTGAAACACCATGCCCAGATTACGCTTGTGTGTCGGTATATCAATCCGCTTCGCCGCAGAGTAGATACACTGACCATCTGCACGAATCTCCCCCGCATCCGGCTGTTCCAGCCCGGCCAACATGCGGAGCAGTGTTGTTTTGCCACAGCCCGATGGGCCAAGCAGTGTCGTGAATTTGCCATGTTCAAGCGTTAGATCTGTCGGCAGCAGTGCGGGTGTTTGATTAAATGATTTTTGAATTCCCGTTATCTCTAATTTCATAAGCATCCCTGCCTGTCTTCTGTTACTTGATCTCTTTTGTTACTTGATCTCCTGCACTGTTCTCAGTCTAACGTCCGCTTTCGCGAGTTGTATGTCTTGTATGTAAAATTGGAATTAACTTTTTAGATGAATTCTGTTGATGTTCATAGATTAAATCTATAGTAGATGAACTAAATTAGTTTTCATGTTGTCGCTTCGATTACAGCACCATCTTCCGATCGCTGTTATCCCCAGATTTCTTATACTCTCTTTATAAAGGGAGAAATCCGGGGATAAAGGCGAAGCATATGCTTCCGAAGTAGCTTTCTTCCAGAAAGCTTTTGGCTTCGCTTCTTCAGATTGGTTCTGTACTCTCCGTCTTTATGAAAAACATTAGATCATCTTATATATTGGGGTGAGTAGAAGTGAGAGGAGTGCTGGGACTTTGAATCTGATCAAATTGCAAATTGTTGAGTTGATCGACAAGCATCATCACATGACAAGCGTGGCCGAGTTACTGGGGATCAAACAACCTACGGTTACATTTCATATGAAGTCATTGGAGGAAGAGATGGGCGTGCGATTATTCGAATCGCGCAGTGGGAAAACCTTTCTGACTGAGGCGGGACAAGCTCTGCTCCACTATTCCGTCAAAATCAATGCTTTGACCCAAGAGGCAAGGCGGGTTGTAAAGGAATATGACAGTCTCTATCGGGGCACCCTGCACATTGGGGCAAGCTATGTACCGGCTACATACCTGCTGCCCGCCATATTCAACACCTTTTCTCAGGAATTTCCGGGCATTCGAATCGTCTTATCCGTCAAACCATCACCTGTTATTCGCGAGATGTTAATTCGGCATCAGATTGATCTGGGGGTAATCTCTTCAGAACCGTTTGTTGGACCCGCGCTGCAAGCTGAGACGTTATGTGAAGATGACCTGGTACTGATCTGTTCACCGCAGCATGGTTTAGCCCAGAAGAATGGATTGACCCCAGATCATATCGCACAGATTCCTTTTGCCTTACATGGCGATGAATCCAGTACTCGGCGGCTAACCAACCAATGGCTCGCGCAACATGACATTCGTTTGCGGAGCACGGTGGAGATGGATTCCCTGGAAGCCATCAAACAGCTTGTGTTAATTGGGGGGCATGTCTCATTCATGTCACGGATGGCGGTACAGTGGGAGGAACAGCACGGGCTCATTCAAGTTCTTCCCATTCCCGGAGAGCAAGCGCCGCGCCATATCTATACGGTACATAACAAGGACCGCCACCCTTCCGTTCAGGTAAACCGCTTCAAAGAAGTGCTGCGAGAGGTGAGTCACTGCTCTCCCATTTTCCATGGCTGATTACCCTGATCCGCTATAAACTATCGTTTGCCATACATCAAATCTATGCAGGGTTAACGCAATGTGCGCTCCCCGTTAATCGCTTTCAGATACTCGGGCGATAAAGTGAGTCTGTACGTTAATCCAGATTAGGAGAGTGATTGGTTTTGAAAAAGTGGAAAAAGGTAACCGCCTCATTCATGCTGAGCATCGTAACATTGGGAAGTGGAATGACATTTCTGGGAGCACCCCAGGCTTCAGCTGCGGCCAATGCCGTTCCTGCTTATGAAGTAAAGTTTCTGACCAAGCCGGAGCTTGTATTGAATACAGATGGGACACCACGCAGTGAAGTGATTCAGACCCTCGGCCTGAATTCCACGCCAAAAAACATTAACGTGGAGTACTTTGACACCAATGCGCTCGGATTGGATCAACAAGGATGGAACGTTCGTTTTCGCAAAAAGGATGACAAAAATAATTATGAACTGACCTATAAAAGACGGTACCCTGTTATCAATGGTGATATCAACGCAGCGCTGACACTGGCTAACCAAGAAGGATTCGATAAGTCTGATGATAATTACGAGGCTGAAATCGATTGGGGATACGGCAAACAGACCCTGAGTTTCTCCAACACCAAAAAAGTAGATACCAAAGCGACAGGTGTTCAGCTTCCTTCAGAGCAAGAAGCCTTAAACATGTTACTGGACAAGCTCCCTGGCAAATTGAAAAACTGGTCTGCCTCGAACTGGGGCAAACAGCAACTCACTCAATCCCGTGCATATGGACCCATCACATTTCAACGTTATGAAGGTACATGGAATGGTCAAGAGCTTACACTTGAAGTATGGCCGATCCGTAATGCAGCAGGTACAGGTACTGAGAATATCGTAGAGGTCTCTTTCAAAACCGATGATGCTGTAGTCGTATCCGGACTGCGTACCCAACTGCTGCAATTGCTGGAGAACAACAACTGGCTGATTCCTGCCGATGGCTTGAAGACACAGACCATTCTGGAAAGATACTAATCGCGAGCTCTTGCTAAAAAACTCCTCTTCCTGCGTACATCGTAGGAGAGGAGTTTGTCTTTTTTTTCGTAGTGGAATACATTATCTGTTATTCCAGTAATTCTACAATTATACTCAGTTGAGATTTTTACTGATTATTCGCTTAACGGTTTGGATATTGGGAACTATGTATTATAAAAGAAATCCAATTATTCTTTTTAACACACAAAAAAAGCCCTTGCCATAAGCAAAGGCTTTTCTGTATGTTACTCGGAAGCGGGTGATGGGAATCGAACCCACGCTATTAGCTTGGAAGGCTAAAGTTCTACCATTGAACTACACCCGCAAAATAAAAAAAATCGGGATGACACGATTTGAACATGCGACCCCCTGGTCCCAAACCAGGTGCTCTACCAAGCTGAGCTACATCCCGATACTTATGAAAATAATGGCGCGCCCTGAGAGATTCGAACTCCCGGCCTTTTGATTCGTAGTCAAACGCTCTATCCAGCTGAGCTAAGGGCGCAAATATTGGAGCGGAAGACGGGAATCGAACCCGCGACCCTCGCCTTGGCAAGGCGATGCTCTACCGCTGAGCCACTTCCGCAAAACATATGGTGCGGTCGAGAGGACTCGAACCTCCACGGGGGGTTAGCCCACACGGACCTGAACCGTGCGCGTCTGCCAATTCCGCCACGACCGCAAAATATAATGGTGAGTCATGAAGGGCTCGAACCTTCGACACCCTGATTAAAAGTCAGGTGCTCTACCAACTGAGCTAATGACTCAAAATAATGAAATGGCTGGGGATATAGGATTTGAACCTATGCATGACGGAGTCAAAGTCCGTTGCCTTACCGCTTGGCTAATCCCCATTAAAAAATCATGGGGCGATCGAGGGGAATTGAACCCCCGAATGCCGGATCCACAAACCGGTGCGTTAACCACTTCGCCACGATCGCCATAGAGTAAGCCATTCATCCACTAAGAGTATCTTAGTATTAGCAACTGCATCTATAATATACATTCTATTACAAATTCAGATGTAAATACTAAAAATGGTGCCGGCGAGAGGACTTGAACCCCCAACCTACTGATTACAAGTCAGTTGCTCTACCAGTTGAGCTACACCGGCACGGTGTATATTTAATTAAAAATGGCGGAACCGACGGGATTCGAACCCGCGATCTCCTGCGTGACAGGCAGGCATGTTAGGCCAACTACACCACGGTTCCATTGTACTTCCTCAAGGAAAGCTAATTGCGGGGGCAGGATTTGAACCTGCGGCCTTCGGGTTATGAGCCCGACGAGCTACCGGGCTGCTCCACCCCGCGTCATTAAAAAGATAATATGGTGGAGGCTGAGGGGATCGAACCCCCGACCCTCTGCTTGTAAGGCAGATGCTCTCCCAGCTGAGCTAAGCCTCCATATTATGACCCGTAGGGGATTCGAACCCCTGTTACCTCCGTGAAAGGGAGGTGTCTTAACCCCTTGACCAACGGGCCTTGCTAAAAAATTATCTGGCGGAGAGAGAGGGATTCGAACCCTCGAGACGCTTGTGACGCCTACACGATTTCCAATCGTGCTCCTTCGGCCAGCTCGGACACCTCTCCATATGGCTCCCCGAACAGGGCTCGAACCTGTGACAACTCGATTAACAGTCGAGTGCTCTACCAACTGAGCTATCAGGGAATGGTGGAGCCAAGCGGGATCGAACCGCTGACCTCCTGCTTGCAAGGCAGGCGCTCTCCCAGCTGAGCTATGGCCCCATACTCTGGTGTATTTCTTGTTGTGGTCTTGCTATGGGCCCTGGTGGACTCGAACCACCGGCCTCACCCTTATCAGAGGTGCGCTCTAACCAACTGAGCTAAGGGCCCTTATCAATTTTCGAAAAAAAATACCCCAATGGGGTTTCGCTTGGCGGCGTCCTACTCTCCCAGGACCCTGCGGTCCAAGTACCATCGGCGCTAGAGGGCTTAACGGTCGTGTTCGGGATGGGTACGTGTGGAACCCCTCCGCCATCGCCACCAAACGCGTAGCTTACATTTCAGAGTGTTGTTCTCTGAAAACTAGATTCGAAACGAAACATGCGAATTATCACTTGCTATTGGATAAGCCCTCGACCGATTAGTACTGGTCAGCTCCATGCATTGCTGCACTTCCACCCCCAGCCTATCTACCTCGTCGTCTTCAAGGGGTCTTACATACTGGGAAATCTCATCTTGAGGGGGGCTTCACGCTTAGATGCTTTCAGCGTTTATCCCGTCCGTACATAGCTACCCAGCGGTGCTCCTGGCGGAACAACTGGTACACCAGCGGTACGTCCATCCCGGTCCTCTCGTACTAAGGACAGCTCCTCTCAAATTTCCTACGCCCACGACAGATAGGGACCGAACTGTCTCACGACGTTCTGAACCCAGCTCGCGTACCGCTTTAATGGGCGAACAGCCCAACCCTTGGGACCTACTTCAGCCCCAGGATGCGATGAGCCGACATCGAGGTGCCAAACCTCCCCGTCGATGTGGACTCTTGGGGGAGATAAGCCTGTTATCCCCAGGGTAGCTTTTATCCGTTGAGCGATGGCCCTTCCATGCGGTACCACCGGATCACTAAGCCCGACTTTCGTCCCTGCTCGACTTGTAGGTCTCGCAGTCAAGCTCCCTTATGCCTTTGCACTCTTCGAATGATTTCCAACCATTCTGAGGGAACCTTTGGGCGCCTCCGTTACTCTTTAGGAGGCGACCGCCCCAGTCAAACTGCCCACCTGACACTGTCCCCGCACCGGATTACGGTACCAGGTTAGAACCTAGATACGATCAGGGTGGTATCCCAACGTTGCCTCCACGCAAGCTGGCGCTCACGCTTCAAAGGCTCCCACCTATCCTGTACAGATCGTACCCAAATTCAATATCAAGCTGCAGTAAAGCTCCATGGGGTCTTTCCGTCTTGTCGCGGGTAACCTGCATCTTCACAGGTATTAAAATTTCACCGGATCTCTCGTTGAGACAGCGCCCAAGTCGTTACGCCATTCGTGCGGGTCAGAATTTACCTGACAAGGAATTTCGCTACCTTAGGACCGTTATAGTTACGGCCGCCGTTTACTGGGGCTTCGGTTCACAGCTTCGGGATTACTCCCTAACCACTCCCCTTAACCTTCCAGCACCGGGCAGGCGTCAGCCCGTATACTTCGCCTTACGGCTTCGCACAGACCTGTGTTTTTGCTAAACAGTCGCTTGGGCCTTTTCACTGCGGCCCCCTCGTGCTATTCACACTACCGGGGCACCCCTTCTCCCGAAGTTACGGGGTCATTTTGCCGAGTTCCTTAACGAGAGTTCTTCCGCGCGCCTTAGAATACTCTTCTCGCCTACCTGTGTCGGTTTGCGGTACGGGCACCTTCACCTGGCTAGAGGCTTTTCTTGGCAGTGTGAGATCATGACCTTCGCTACTATAATTTTCGCTCCCCATCACAGCTCAGCCTTAATGATGTGCGGATTTGCCTACACATCAGCCTTACTGCTTAGACGGACATCCATCAGTCCGCGTCACTACCCTACTGCGTCCCCCCATTGCTCATAACGGCTTACGGTGGTACAGGAATTTCGACCTGTTGTCCTTCGACTACGCCTTTCGGCCTCGCCTTAGGTCCCGACTTACCCTGAGCGGACGAGCCTTCCTCAGGAACCCTTAGGCTTTCGGCGGATCAGATTCTCACTGATCTTTTCGTTACTCATACCGGCATTCTCACTTGTATAATGTCCAGCGCTCCTTACGGTACACCTTCAACCCTTATACAACGCTCCCCTACCCCTGATGCATAGCATCAAGCCATAGCTTCGGTGGTGTGTTTAGCCCCGTTACATTTTCGGCGCAGAGTCACTCGACCAGTGAGCTATTACGCACTCTTTCAATGGTGGCTGCTTCTAAGCCAACATCCTGGTTGTCTGTGCAACTCCACATCCTTTCCCACTTAACACACACTTGGGGACCTTAGCTGATGGTCTGGGCTGTTTCCCTTTTGACAATGGATCTTAGCACTCACTGTCTGACTCCCGGAAGTAAGTCTATGGCATTCGGAGTTTGACTGAGCTTGGTAACCCTTGCGGGCCCCGCACCCAATCAGTGCTCTACCTCCACGACTCTGTTTTCCGAGGCTAGCCCTAAAGCTATTTCGGGGAGAACCAGCTATCTCCGAGTTCGATTGGAATTTCTCCGCTACCCCCACCTCATCCCCGCACTTTTCAACGTGCGTGGGTTCGGGCCTCCAGTGCGTGTTACCGCACCTTCACCCTGGACAGGGGTAGATCACCCGGTTTCGGGTCTACGTCCACGTACTAACTCGCCCTATTCAGACTCGCTTTCGCTGCGGCTCCGGCTCTTCACCTTAACCTTGCACGGGAACGTAACTCGCCGGTTCATTCTACAAAAGGCACGCCATCACCCCTAAAACGGGCTCTGACTTTTTGTAAGCACACGGTTTCAGGTTCTATTTCACTCCCCTTCCGGGGTGCTTTTCACCTTTCCCTCACGGTACTGCTTCACTATCGGTCGCTAGGAAGTATTTAGCCTTGGCAGATGGTCCTGCCGGATTCATACGGGGTTTCACGTGCCCCGCACTACTCGGGATCCGTCTCGGAGGGAACAGACTTTCAACTACAGGGCTTTTACCTTCTTTGGCGGGCCTTTCCAGACCTCTTCGCTTAACCGGTTCCTTTGTAACTCCATGTGAGACGTCCCACAACCCCAAAGAGCAAGCTCTCTGGTTTGGGCTTCTCCGCGTTCGCTCGCCGCTACTGACGGAATCACTATTGTTTTCTCTTCCTCAGGGTACTTAGATGTTTCAGTTCCCCTGGTATGCCTCTACATAACCTATGTATTCAGTTATGAGTAACTGGAAATTACCCCAGCTGGGTTTCCCCATTCGGACACCCCCGGATCAAAGCTTGCTTACAGCTCCCCGAGGCAGTTTCGTTGTTCGCCACGTCCTTCATCGGCTCCTAGCGCCTAGGCATCCTCCGTGTGCTCTTAGTAGCTTAACCAAATTGCTCCGGTTTCGATCGCTCACTTCCCTTGTTTTGGACTGCGTCCAAAGCCAAAAGTCGCTCCCACTCGATACCATCGCAACAGCAATTGTACTACCGTTTTTATTGAAACTTGTTTGCACAAGTTCAGCTAAAAAGGAATGTTCTAATTCGCGTTTGTTTCGTTTCGATATCTAGTTTTCAAAGAACAAGCTCCATGCAAAAGCAAGCTGTTTGAGAGTTTGAGCTCTCAAAACTGAGCAACGAGTGAGTAGTTTGTGCTCTTCATTTCATCCACACCGAAGTGATGGACCGAAATGAATTGCTGTCGCAGGTTCTGAGAACCTGCGTATTTGAATGTTTCCGTTACAGGAAACGATTCTCCATAGAAAGGAGGTGATCCAGCCGCACCTTCCGATACGGCTACCTTGTTACGACTTCACCCCAATCATCTATCCCACCTTCGGCGGCTGGCTCCTTGCGGTTACCCCACCGACTTCGGGTGTTATAAACTCTCGTGGTGTGACGGGCGGTGTGTACAAGACCCGGGAACGTATTCACCGCGGCATGCTGATCCGCGATTACTAGCAATTCCGACTTCATGCAGGCGAGTTGCAGCCTGCAATCCGAACTGAGACCGGCTTTGTTGGGATTGGCTCCATCTCGCGATTTCGCAGCCCGTTGTACCGGCCATTGTAGTACGTGTGTAGCCCAGGTCATAAGGGGCATGATGATTTGACGTCATCCCCACCTTCCTCCGGTTTGTCACCGGCAGTCTATCTAGAGTGCCCACCCGAAGTGCTGGCAACTAAATATAAGGGTTGCGCTCGTTGCGGGACTTAACCCAACATCTCACGACACGAGCTGACGACAACCATGCACCACCTGTCTCCTCTGTCCCGAAGGAAAGGTACATCTCTGTACCGGTCAGAGGGATGTCAAGACCTGGTAAGGTTCTTCGCGTTGCTTCGAATTAAACCACATACTCCACTGCTTGTGCGGGTCCCCGTCAATTCCTTTGAGTTTCAGTCTTGCGACCGTACTCCCCAGGCGGAGTGCTTAATGTGTTAACTTCGGCACCAAGGGTATCGAAACCCCTAACACCTAGCACTCATCGTTTACGGCGTGGACTACCAGGGTATCTAATCCTGTTTGCTCCCCACGCTTTCGCGCCTCAGCGTCAGTTACAGCCCAGAGAGTCGCCTTCGCCACTGGTGTTCCTCCACATATCTACGCATTTCACCGCTACACGTGGAATTCCACTCTCCTCTTCTGCACTCAAGTCACCCAGTTTCCAGTGCGATCCGGGGTTGAGCCCCGGGATTAAACACCAGACTTAAATGACCGCCTGCGCGCGCTTTACGCCCAATAATTCCGGACAACGCTTGCCCCCTACGTATTACCGCGGCTGCTGGCACGTAGTTAGCCGGGGCTTTCTTCTCAGGTACCGTCACCTTGAGAGCAGTTACTCTCCCAAGCGTTCTTCCCTGGCAACAGAGCTTTACGATCCGAAAACCTTCATCACTCACGCGGCATTGCTCCGTCAGGCTTTCGCCCATTGCGGAAGATTCCCTACTGCTGCCTCCCGTAGGAGTCTGGGCCGTGTCTCAGTCCCAGTGTGGCCGATCACCCTCTCAGGTCGGCTACGCATCGTCGCCTTGGTGAGCCGTTACCCCACCAACTAGCTAATGCGCCGCAGGCCCATCCCCAAGTGACAGATTACTCCGTCTTTCCAGTTCTCTTCAGGCGAAGAAAACAACTATTCGGTATTAGCTACCGTTTCCGGTAGTTGTCCCAAACTTGAGGGCAGGTTGCCTACGTGTTACTCACCCGTCCGCCGCTAAGCATCAAGGAAGCAAGCTTCCTATCAACTCCGCTCGACTTGCATGTATTAGGCATACCGCCAGCGTTCGTCCTGAGCCAGGATCAAACTCTCCAATAAAGTATTGAAAAGAGCGATAAGCTCATTTTGAATCTGACGAGATTAATATCTCATTTGTGCTCCAGCCGATTCAAGCCAAGGCTTGTTTCAAACTTTCGCGTTCATTCTGCAAGCAGAATGTTTACTCACTCGTTGTTCAGTTTTCAAAGATCAAACTCGTTTTGTTACCGAATGTCGTTCTCTTCAGCAACTCTTATATAATATCATGTCCGAACCAACTTTGCAAGCTCTTTTTTAAAAGTTTCTTTCGAAGCTTATTTGATTTGCTTGCCGCACCGTGTAAACCGTGTTTTCTTGGCCGGAAGTAGAATATACCATGTACAGATTTACATTGCAAGTCTTTTTTCAAAAATGATAATCAACCCACATCATCAGCACAATATGTAATCTGACGCTCCTGTACTATAGAGATAACTCTCAGCATCCACATTACGGCGCTTCTGATATACTTATTCATTAAACATAAGCAGGGAAGCCACTTCCACTGCCATTGCAGTGAACAATTGATTGTGACTATCCCTAGTTTTCGGAGATCTTACTTTTCTTCCCTTCTATATAAATAAGAAAGTCATTTCTTAGGCACTACTTACACACTCCGCTTCACTTCTCAGTACCTATAATATGCGCTTACCAAGCAGAGAAGCGATCAGTTCCACACCAAGTCGTGCCGTATGTCTATTGTGATCCAACAACGGATTCACCTCAACCAGCTCCATCGACGTAACTTGATTTGTGGAAGCAAGTATCTCCAATGCATAATGTGCCTCTCGGTAATTCAAACCACCCGGTACCGGGGTGCCTACCCCCGGAGCTTCCCGCGGATCCAGACAATCCATGTCAAAGCTGACATGAATACCATCTGTCCCTTTTCCCGCTGTAGCTATTGCTTGCTCAATAACTTGTTGTATTCCCATACGGTCAATATCATGCATCGTAAATGCGCGGATCCCCAGTCCCTTAATCTGCTCTTTCTCATACTCATCCAGATCACGCAAACCAATATAGACCAAGTTGGACGGATCAATAAACGCGCCTGCTCCAGCAATGTGCGACAGATTGTACGCAGTATGCCCCAAGGATGCAGCCACACTCATCCCATGCATATTACCGGATAAGCTGCGTTCTTCCGTATTCAAGTCTGCATGCGCATCAAACCAGATCACACCCAAATTCGAATACTGTGCAGTCAGCCCGGCAAACGTACCAATGGCTACACTATGATCTCCCCCAAGCACAAGTGGAAAGGCCTGTTCCTCTACCGCAGCCGATACTTCATGACACACCTTCTCACTGACCTGACGTACCTCATTAAAGTATTTTACACGATTCCGCTCAGTAGGGGCAGCAGGTTCAGAGGGGCAATCCACACGTACTTCTTTGGAGAGCACTAGTCCAAGACTCGCAATCTCCCGTTTCAGTCCAGCTGTTATCAATTCATCCGGCCCCAACTCCGCTCCACCTCTTGCTCCACCGAGTCCAAAAGGAACCTTAATGATAGCAATATTACGCTGCAAAGATGTTTGACTTGTATCAATAGAAGTATCTTTTAATCCACCATGTACATCATCATCATTTTTCATGTAGGTCAGCTCCCTCACTGTTAATCAATACCTGCTCAATTCTCTCCAGTGCCCAGTCAATCTCGGACTCTTTAATCGTCAGTGGTGGAGCAAATCGAATGGTTGTCTCATGGGTTTCTTTACAGAGCAGTCCAGTAGACATCAAACGCTCACAATAAGGACGGGCTGGTTCATGCAGTTCAACACCGATAAATAAGCCTTTCCCCCGAATATCCCGTATGGCTGAACTGCGAATATCTCGAAGTCTTTTCATAAAATAGTTCCCCATACGCTCCGATCGCTCGGCAAGCTTCTCATCTTCAAGAACTTTCAGAGCTGCTATAGCCACGGCGCAAGCGAGTGGGTTACCCCCAAACGTAGAACCATGAGACCCCGGCTCAAACAAATCCAGTATCTCCGCATCAGCAGCGATAGCCGAGATTGGCATGACTCCTCCCCCCAGCGCTTTGCCCATAATCCAGATGTCCGGTTCAACACCTTCCCAGTCGGAGGCAAAACGGCGACCTGTTCTTCCAAATCCGGTCTGGATCTCATCAGCTACAGTCAACACCTGCTGGCTCTTACACAGAGCAAAAGCTTCTGCCAAATATCCATCAGGCGGGATGACGATTCCAGCTTCGCCCTGAATAGGCTCTACAAGAAAACCAGCCGTATTTGGCGTAATGGCCTTTTTCAGTGCTTCTATATCTCCATAGGGGATAATCCGGAATCCAGGTGTGAACGGTCCAAAATCTTTTTTATACTCCGCTGAAGAAGAAAAGGACGTAACCGTCAGAGTTCTTCCATGAAAGTTACCAGAGCATACGATAATTTCGGCTTGATTCTCAGGTACATCTTTGCAACGATAAGCCCATCTACGTACCGCCTTCACCCCAGTCTCCACCGCTTCCGCTCCTGTATTCATGGCGAGAATCTTCGATTTCCCCGTGAATTGTGAAAGTTTTTGATAAAAAAGAGAAGCGGAGCTGCTGTGGAATGCCCGTGATGTCAGCGTAACCTGATCTGCCTGATCCTTGAGCGCCTGTATGATAACAGGATGTCTATGACCATGATTCAATGCAGAGTATGCACTTAACATATCCATATAACGGCGGCCTTCAGGGTCTTCCACCCATACCCCTTCCGCCTGTTCAATAACAATAGGGAGTGGATGATAATTAGGTGCAGCATAACGCTCCGACCAATCCATTAACATTTTGGAATCTGACATACACATCCAACACCTTTCCAAAATATTGTATACAAAATACAATATCAATGTATGCTATACCACCGCCATTTACGACTACATCGCGCTATTTCCACTGTAGCCTACTCCCAGCCTTTTTTGAATCGAATCCTTTATCAATAGTTATCGAGAAGTAGACAGTTTACGTTCCAACCAAGAGAGCAAGTTGGCCAGTGTAAATGTGATTATAAAATAGAGCCCGGCGGCAACAAGCAGCGGAGCAAGCGGCTGGAACGTAACACCCTGAATCGTTCTGGCCGTGTATATAATCTCGGCTATGCCGATCATGGAGACAAGCGAAGAATCTTTAATGATAATAATGAATTCATTGCCGATCGCTGGAAGCATGTTACGAAAGGCCTGCGGCAGTATAATGTAGCGAAGTGTCATACCATGCGTCATCCCAAGGGAGCGCGAAGCCTCTGTTTGCCCTTTGTCAATCGCTTGAATCCCGGCCCTGAACACTTCAGCCATATAAGCCGAACTATTCATCGTCAGAGCCACCACCCCCGACATAAATGCCGGCAAGTTCACACCTACAACCGTCAGACCATAATGAATAATAAGAATCTGTACCAGCATTGGCGTTCCTCGAATGAGTTCAATATACGCCGAAGCCACAAATTTAATGGGCCATATTCGGGATATTCGTATTAATGCCATGAACACACCAAGTAACGTACCAAACAATACACCGAAGAAGGAAAGCTCAAGCGTAACCCACGCACTTCGTGCATAATCCTGCCAATGTTCTAATAGAAAGGAAAAATCTAAACTCACGGCATATCCCTCACTCGTCCGGTTTATTCACCGAGCATCTCATTCGCTTCAACGACGAACCGTTCAATATCTCCATTCGTTTTGAGCTTTTCCAATGTAGTATTGATCTGATCCAGCAACTTCTGATTACCTTTCTTCACCGCGATCGCCGAACCACCCTCGTCTTCAGCCTGTTCAATCTCTACACCCACAACGATAATCCCTTCTTGATTCTTCACATACTGTTCAGCCACCGGCTTCTCCAGAATGAGTGCGTCTACACGCCCGGTCTGTAATTCCAGAATCAGTTCAGGTATTTTGGCCAGAGAAGTGAGCTTTGCCCCCTCTATTTCCTGAGCGATGCCTTCCTGAATGGAACTCTTTTGTACGCCAACTGCCTTGCCGGATAGATCATCAATAGAATTCATTGCTGTATCTTCGCCTTCTCTAACGAGAACTGCCTGTTCTGCATAATAGTAGATATCTGTAAAATCAACGTTCTTCTTTCGTTCCTCCGTAGGAGTCAGGCCCGATATTACAAAATCAACCTTCTCTGTACCGAGGGCCATAAGAAGGCCATCAAAGTCCATGTCCTCAATCTTCAGCTCGGCGCCCAGATCGGCCGCGATGGCTTTGGCAATCTCAATGTCAAAACCTACGATAGTATCTTTACCATCGATTTTCTTATGAAATTCATAGGGTGCATAGTCCGCACTGGTTCCAAGTATAATTACTTCCTTTTCATCAGGACTACTTCCCGAAGACGAAGTAACATCTGATCCGGCCCCTGTCGTTTTTTCCTGGCCACACGCGGACATGATTACAACCACTAACAACAGCATCATTGGCAACAATACTTTTCTCACACAGCATACCCCTATTCTTTTTTTAGACTGAGTAGCACAATGATAAATTTGTATACAATATACATAAGACAATATATGGACTTATATGTAAGTAATACTAACAAACAATTTGGTTTATCACAATCATTATTTAAACAATTATACGCTTTAATTCCATAAAATGTGATATATATAACACAGCACTTACATCGTCTGAAACATGAAGTTTGCTTGCCCAACTTCCCCCTCGGTGTTAAGATGATAAAAACTTGAAACGCCTGAACGGCGCGCACAGTACGGCCTCACACCCTTCTAATTATTCACTATACATAGAAAGGAGGATTCGGTATGGAGGTACCCAAATACCGGTCCTTGAAAGATCACGTATACGATTACATTGCCCAGAAGATTCAGGACGGGACGCTGCTACCTAACCAGAAGATCAACGAGGCCGAAATATGCAAAAAGCTGGACATCAGTCGCACGCCAACTCGTGAGGCCCTTTTCCAGCTGGCTTCGGACAATCTGCTGCAATACATCCCACGCAGGGGATTTATTGTCACTCCTTTTGATGCAGGCAAAAAACTGGAGTTCTCCCAAGCGATCGGTGTGCTGGAGGCACTTGCCGCCACACTTGCAGCAGACCATCTCAGACCATCTGAACTTTTGGAGATGGAAACTCTGGTTGTCCGAATGGACGAAGATATCAGCCAGCTTGATCTTGCTGCCTACAACAAGAACCAATATCAGTTCCATAACCTCTACATCCAGCGATGTGGTAACGCCACAGTGATTGAGATGTTAAACACATTAAAGAACAGTTTCATCCGGCAGTCGTATGTTAGTGATAATAAGCCAAAGCTATCTGAGGTACTGCTCGAAGTTAATGAAGAGCACCGGCAAATTTTAAGTGCTTTTCGAGCAAAGGATAAGAATCAACTGGAATCCCTACTCAAACACCACTGGCGGATTATCGACAACGATATGCTGTAGTACGTTCTGCCCGAAACAAACCAAAGGCAACTTACACGATTGTGTGAGTTGCCTTTTTCCTATTTTTCCTTTTTGACCTCCAACGGTGCCCTAGCGGCAAAAACAGCATATCCCAACTTTCTGCCGTATTTCGCAAGCAAACGATCATTAGTTCGACTCATACGCTGCATACGTTCGTCCTCAAACCAATTCATATCCATCTCGCGATGTGGGTCATGATCAACGCCCCATTTTCCCATAGAACGTGAATATTCTTTGACCTCTACCTTGGTGAAACCACACTGTTTAAGGCGTTTTCTCCATGCTGTGGCCGTTACCAGGGTTCGTATACCATAAAATTGCTTTAATCTGCGACACATCAATTCGGTCTTCTGACCTGATAGAACCATCTCCCGATCCACCAAAAGTCCAGCGGGCTTCAACACTCTTCTATACTCAGCAAATGCACTCCGCCATGGGGTGAAAATCGTAACCGACTCCACGAATACCATATCAAAATGATTTTCCGGGAAAGGCAACGATGCTACATCAGCCTGAACAAATCGAACATCCACCCGCTCTCGTCTTGCTCGCCGAACAGCCTTATCCAGCATCTGGCGATTAAGATCAATTGCCTTTACTTGATAACCCCTTTTCGCCAGGTAACAAGCAGTCCTCCCAGTGCCACATCCGATCTCAAGGATATGACTATCCACAGGCAGAGATAAGCTCTCCAGTAACTTCAGCGTTGCCAAAAATCCTCCGGGATGGGCACTCCCCTCCCCTAACCGAGCCAGCATGTCATGATAATCCACGCAACATTCCCTCCTCACTCCTCCCAGTGTATGGAATAGACTCAAAAACGGCTCCTCCCTATTCGATTTTCCGGGTACTCGTCCATACCAAATCCTCTTTTATTTACTATGATATACAAACCGTTGAATTCAAGCGGCAACCGCATCTAATGAGGAGGATTTGCATGTACAGAATTAATCCGGTATGTGAAGAAACGGTTTCTCCGCACGTTGGACGTTCCGTTTGTCTTGTTATGAAAGACGGTAAGCATATGTATGGCACACTTAGTCAATGTCGTGATGGAAAAGTTTATTTGAACGGATGTTTCGAGGGACCACGGCTGTGTTCAGTCAAATCCAAACAGCAGCTGGTAAAAAGCAGCAAGAAAAATGCTGTTGCATCAAAGAAAGTTAAATCTTCGGCGTACGGTCCATATGGATACGGTCGGGGTTATGGCTATGGGGCAGGGATCGAACTGGCTCTGGTAGCAACATTGTTTCTGCTGCCATTCCTATTCATTTAAACTCAAATCCGATCATGGTAAAATTGTAGTCATAACAAAGACCCTTTCTGCTTATAGCGAAAAGGGTCTTTGTCTTTTACATACGATTCACATCAATTACACTATATTTTCTGTTTAAAAAATGATACAAAAAAAGGCATTCGCTAAAACGAATGCCGGGAACTTCATATTTAATCCCCTTACCTTCGCAGAGGGTGTCTGTTTGATCTTAAAAAAAAACACCTCGTTAGAGGCGGGTAAGCTATGTTAAATCCGATTTCCTTTAGGCATCGTTTTCAGATTACTATTCGAATTCTCAAGCAATGGTAGCATCCTAGTCGTGCTGACCATCTCAGAAGCACATATCGGACAAGTAGGTACGTTATCAAACGCAAAATTGTCCCGCATCCATCCTTTGCACGTATCACTCGTACATTCCCAGATTGCCGCATCAGCTTGTGGAATCTCTTCCAACGGTTTTTTGCGATTATACATGACTTCTACCCCCTTTGTTATGGAAAAACATCTAACCGACGTTATTTCACAGAAGCCTACACTTAGCGGAAGTTTTACATCCCACCGAACTCCTGCCTCGACAACTAATGGGCCGACTTTTATATAACTAATCAAAAAAAAGAAGCTGCCTTTACCATTATAACATGTTAAAGGCAGCTATGCTTTAATTACAGTTTTACAACTTCTTCTGCTTGAGGACCACGGTTTCCTTGTACAATTTTAAATTGCACGCGTTGACCTTCGTCCAGCGTTTTGAAGCCTTCGCCTGTAATAGCGCTGAAGTGTACGAATACATCTTCTCCGCCTTCAACTTCGATGAAACCGAAGCCTTTATCAGCGTTGAACCATTTTACTGTTCCGTTTTGCATGTGAATTACACCTCCAAATAAAGATTAACATGTTCCTTTGTTCTTTGCAGCAAGCAAATAAAAATTCACACATTGAAAAAGGTACCAGTCATAAACCTATAAGTGATCGCCCTTTACAATATATGAATTAGGTTTTCCACTCTCTACAACTTGTTTTTATTATAACTCCAATTCAGCCAAAAAGCAAATCTTTGTATTTTCTTTTCAAACAGCTTTGGAAATACATGTTATTAACTCGCGTGGTGACAGGGTTTATCATGCTTACGTGCCCAATCCCTTATGAGCGGTCTTATGAAAGGATATGCAGATCTAATCCATCTTATACATTTTTTATATACTATTCTGACATGCATACCCAACACAACCAATGAACCGTCTTACACCGGTTTAACCCACTATGTCCATGCCCACATAAATGCATCCCGATCCCAGGCGATCTGCCCACGATGAAGCTTCCGGAAAGCTTTCTTCACTTCCTTGGACAATGATGTATTGCCGTTCTCGTTCACAAAAACAAACTCTTCGCCAAAATGGGTCTTCACATATTCTATGGCAGCTTCCTGATGAAGTGTTCCAGTGAATTTGATCTCCTGTACCATCCATTCTGCTACGCCTTGTGCTGTCTTCTCCACTGTATCACCTACTGTCTGAACATAATGTACGGATAGGCAAACCTCGTGACATGCATATCTGTCTTCCCGCCAGACTGAAGTATACCATAATCCAACTGCTGACGGGAAACTGTATGATAACTACTTCCAAGCAATACCACTAATGAACAACCGTATTGGTATGCTCACTCCCTCTGGAAGGAATAGATGAATTTGATCGATTACTCCACACTAACCATGCACAGTAAGCAATCAGTACAGCCAATATAAATAAATCGTAAGGAAGTGTACCTGTGTCCTCCAGATCATTCCCTAGAAATTGAATCAGATTATGTATGAAATGAAACAAAATAAGCGGTACGATATTTCCGTTCTTCAACATTAATAACGCCAGTGCAGCTCCCAGAAGCAGCGCATAGACCAATTGCATGATCGTGTCTGTCATATGCTGACCAGACAATGCGTTCAGGAGATGTGTAATTGAAAACAAGATGCTGGAGGTCACAACTGCGGCCACTGCACTTTTTTGAAGCAATGTTTTGAAGATAAGCCCTCGATAGATCGTTTCCTCTACAAAAGCTACGAGCAAGGTAAAAAAGATGAAAAAGGCTACCCGTGACAAGCTCAGCTCCCCAAATCCTTTCAGGGCAAGTGTACCCAGTACAAGGAGTAGTGGAATATAATACTTTGCGTGGCTAGCCGGGATACTTTGCAAGGACCGGAATCCAGTCTCTCCCCATTTGCGTCTTAACGTCAGATAGACCATTAGAACAATTGCGATGGGTGTAAAGGAGATGAGTACAGGGGAAGTGTAGTCCAGTTGTTTTATCGTTGCAATGGCCCCTGCTACAAATACGGCTAACAGGAGAAGAAGTTCAATAATTACAACGGTGAGCACAGGTTTGCGCTCGGAAAAGGAATGTTTTGACTTGGATTGCGGATTAATCATACATTTACCTACCTCGTTTCATTTATGTATTCCGTTGTCATAAGAACTTATATGCCAATATAGTTGTATCACATCATCCGTATATTGAATATCCCTATTATGGATAAAACTATAAAAGTAACAAAAAAGAGACTTATCCTGACTTCTTTTCCCCTAAAATCAGGTATGGCTCATACCTTTATCTGTCCATTATAGTATTACAAGAGTTCAATGCTGCAGGGGTGTCGCGACTCTTCAACGTCATATATCTATGAAGTGCCAAAACGATAGTTTTACAATGCATAATGAAATCAGGGGGATACTATGAAAGCATTCTTTCAGCGCTGGGGGCATTTACTGGCTATTCTGTGCATACCGCTCCAAGGCTCCATTTACGTATTTCTAGGCAGCAACACCGGAAGTGATGTATTCTACAATTATGCTTGGATTGATACACAGATTCCTTTTATCAAAGAATTTATTTATCCGTACATTAGCTGGATGCCTATTCTTTATCTTGGATTTCTCTATTTGGGTCTGACGAACAAGTCATTATTCTGGCGTACGTTGATTACCTATAATGTTGGTGTCATGGCTGCCAATGTCTGCTTTGCGGTGTTCCCTACCCATGTCCCGCGCCCGGAGGTCGGCGGAACCGATCTGAGCAGCGTGCTAGTACAGTTTATCTATACCAATGATGCGCCCTTCAACTGTTTCCCAAGTGTTCATGTGCTGACCAGCTATTTGCTGTTTATTGTGATTAACAGACACTTGAACTTTAAGCCTTTGGCACGGATTTCTTGGTCGGTATGGCTGTGGTTGATTATTGCTTCAACCGTGTTTGTAAAACAGCATTCCTTGCTGGACATCGCTGGAGGCATTTTGTTTGCTGAGGCCGCGTATTGGACTGTACATGTATTTGCTCTTCGTCTTGGGCAGGCACGAAAAAAAAGCAAGCAGCCACTTACAGCTTCAAATCCAAGCAGTCATGTATAACGACATTTATATATGTAACAGGTGGGGTGATCATCCTGCTATACAGTAAAAGAGGGCATAGGCCCTCTTTTTTGTACTCATTTGAGTAAACCTACTTATATAGAAGAACATTATTGGGGTTGAACTACGCGTTTTCATACTATAGGTGGACGTTCATGAAGAAGGTCAGACGGTGGACTTCCGGTAATACGTTTGAATATGCGGTAAAAATAAGACAGATCCCGGTAGCCGAGAAATTCGGCAATTTCCTGGATGGAGAGTTGTGACTCGGTGAGCAGATATATGGCTCTTTTCATCCGTTGATCATGGACATACTGGCTAATGGTCTGATTTGTCATGCTTTTGAATAATGCAGCAGCATAATTGGGAGTTTTATTGATCTCATCCCCGAGTTCTTCCTTCGTCACTTTCTCCCGATAATGCCGCTCAATATATCGCTTCATCCGTTCAACATGATTATGCCTCTCCGGCGGGATAACTCCACGATCAAGCTCCCTGTTCATATAAATCAGCACTTCCATCAATAAGGCTTGGCTCATCATGACATAATAAGACGGACGCTCTTGCCATTGTTGATAAATAGCGCTCATGCGTTGATGGATCAGTTCGTAACATCCAGGTTTATGCCGCAAAGCCTCATACCGTTCCAGTGCAGGCAGAGTTTCCGAATGGTCGCGTTGCAGTTGAATTACAATCTGTGTGTGCGTTACTGTAGGAATACTCTTGCCGTAATATGGGGTACCACCTGGAATGAGGAGCAATTCACCCTTTTCCATGATCTGCTTATCACCGTTCACCCAATATACACATTTTCCATAAGTAACCAAGCTAAGCCGCCAAGTTTCTTGAGATTGCACAGCTTCTTCGTACCAACCGACACCATTAATATGTCGTACTTCAAGTGGAGTGACCATAACACACCTCATTATCGGACTATACTCTAATCATTGTACTATAGTTCATACCCTGATTCGACAGAAAACGCTACAATACACATATAAGCTTAAATATGAGGAGGAAATTAGCATGTTAAAAACAAAAATTATTTGTACCATGGGACCTGCTTGTGACTCAATCGAATTGTTAAAAGTAATGATTCAGGAAGGTATGACCGTTGCCCGTCTGAACATGGCTCATGGCGAACTGGAAGATCACGTGACACGGATTAACAATATCCGCAAAGCAGCCTCCGAACTGAACACCTATGTACCGATCATGATGGACATCAAAGGGCCGGAAGTGCGTATCGGTAAACTAAAAGAAGCATCCTGCCATCTGCAAGCTGGTAAAGAGCTGATTCTGACTACAGAAGAAATTCTTGGTGACGCTGAGCGTATCTCTGTAAACTATCCCGAACTGAACCTCGTTGTGAAACCTGGCGATCGTATCCTCATCGATGATGGCCTTGTAGATCTGACTGTACTGTCTGTGGAAGGATCCGATATCCATTGTAAAATCATCAGTGGCGGCATTCTGAAACCACGCAAAGGGGTTAACTTGCCAGGAATCAAAACGACATTGCCAGGTGTAACCGAGCGTGACGTTATGCACATCGGATTTGGGATCGAAAACGATATCGAAATTATCGCAGCATCCTTTGTTCGTAAAGGCGACGACATCCGTGAAATCCGGAGCATTTTGAAAGAACGCGGTGTAGACCACGTACAGATCATCTCCAAAATCGAAAACCAGGAAGGTATGACCAACCTGGACGATATTATTGAAGCATCTGACGGCATTATGGTAGCTCGTGGAGATCTCGGGGTTGAAGTACCCATCGAAGACGTGCCAATGATGCAAAAAGAAATGATCGATAAATGTAACCGCGCGGGTAAACCGGTTATCGTAGCTACACACATGCTGGAGTCCATGCAAGTGAACCCGCGTCCTACTCGTTCAGAAGTTAGCGACGTGGCAAACGCTGTACTTCAAGGTGCTGACGTTGTGATGTTGTCTGGTGAATCGGCTGCTGGTAAATATCCGGTACAATCCGTGCGCACGATGGCTGCTGTTGCTCGCCGTGCTGAAACAATGATTGATTACAAAGAGCAATTCGCACAAAAATCGGCTCAACAGATCGCTGATATTACTGAAGTCATCAGTCAGGGCGCTGTAAGTTCTTCCCTCGTACTGAATGCAAAAGCAATCATCACTTCGACTGAGAGTGGATTCACAGCACGCATGATCTCCAAGTATCGTCCAAAAGCGCCAATCATCGCAGTTACACAACATGAAGAAGTATTGGCGAAAATCTGCCTGCTCTCCGGTGTTATTCCGGTTATGGGCGACAAAGTAACCACAACGGATGAAATGTTCGAGTCGGCTACGCGTAACGCAATCAAAACAGGTTATATCGAAAAAGGTGACATCATTGTATTGTCCGCTGGTGTTCCAATCGGTCAATCCGGTAATACAAACCTGATCAAAGTTCAACAAGTTTAATTCAATAGCTGAAACTGAAGCTATGCATCTTAGCTATATATAGACATACAGAAATCCACCGAGAGCAGAAATGCATCCCGGTGGATTTTTTGTTAGAAATTTATAGATTCCGCGAGTAATCAACCAGATCCTGTGACATGGTGTTGATCTCATCCATTGAAGCATTCACCTGCTGTGTCAGGGCAGCCTGATTTTGCGTTAACGTGGACATATTACCGATATGTTCAAGAATCTGATCAATCAATATTTTCATCTTCTGCATGCTATCTTCGATATTTACGGTGGCCTCTGAACTGTGATCAGCCAGTTTCCGAACTTCACCTGCAACGACGCCAAATCCCAGTCCCAGCTCTCCCGCTCGTGCAGCTTCAATGGCTGCATTCAACCCCAGCAGATTCGTCTGACTGGCAATCTCTCGAATAAACACGGTGATATTCTTCGTATCATCTGCACTGCTTTTCACTTGAATGGCTGCATCGGCAGATAACTCCTGTGCAGTAACCAGATCCTGTGCCTGATCGGTGATCGAGTTAATTCCACGTACCATCTCGCCAATGGACTCCGACAATTGTTTTGTTTTCAGATTCATGGCTTCCACAATCTGTTCCTTATTCTTCTCGTGGGTTACATCGCGAATGGTTCCAGCTACGCGGAGCGGTACTCCATCCTGATCCCTAATGGTCTCCCCACCCGCGTGATACCACCGATACTCCCCGTCTTTGCGTTGCAGACGATAATCCAGATCGTACGGCGTACGACCACTGTAATCGTTCATATGTCTAGCGAATTCGTTGATCGTCCGATCATGGTCTTCCGGATGAAGTCGGCTGCTCCAACTGCTGAACACATTCGGGAAATCCTGTTCGTCTTTGAACCCTAATTCTCTACGGAACTGGGGTGACCACCAAAACTCGTTATTCGGATTAACCACATCTCCAGCGACAACCGTCATATCCCACGGTGCCTCCACCAAGGCGCGGTTAACAAGATCATATCTGGTGACGAGTGCTTCCAGCTCATCCGACTTGCTCTTCTCCTCATGAATGTCGAACATGATGCCCAGAAGTTTGATCGGAACTCCAGCCTGATTTCGGATGACATGTCCAAGGCATCGAAACCAGCGAATTTCTCCACTTTTTGTAATCATACGGCTGATAACGTTATACGCAGTCGTTGCCCCAGTGTCATTCACATGGTTCATTATCTCTTGCACCAGCTGAGGTCTGTCATCCGGATATATCGATTTGGCCCAGCTTGCAAATGTATCGGGATAATCCTTGGAATTATGGAATCCTAACATTTGGCGGAATTCATTGGAAAATGAGACTTTATTATTGCTATCCAGTGGATCACCGGCAACAATTTCAGATTCCCATAATCCCACATTCATTGCCTGATTCAGCATTCTAAGACGCATTTCCACGGCTTCATTTTGTGCTTTCATCATATGTACTGCTTTTTTGATGTTATTAGCTATTTCATCGGTATCCTGAAACTCAATGCCATCTTCGATCCATGCGTTATAATTGCCCTTTTCTGCATTTGCTACCAGTTTACGACTATACTCCAGTAAATTCTGATGCGCATCTGTACGAATATGCTTGGTAGATTCAGTACGTTTACGAAACATGCTCATTTCTCCTCTTAACTCATATGATATATATTTCGACATTATCAGACATTAAATGTAGAGCAATAGTCTTACTTTGCATAAAAAAAAGAACCTGTGCTGATTCAGCACGGATTCTTGTTTCTTATACTCTTTATTTTTCATAATAATAAATCCTAAATGACTGCCTCTTACCAGCTACCAGCCAAAATTCAGCGTTTTCCCCGTCTCCACCCAAGTTTTGATGCTACTTAGAATCATCCACCAGCTGCTCTGTGCATTCGCAAAGGAAGGATGGTTATCTGTAAATTGATCATTAATCAGTGTCAGCTTCGTGCACTCCCCCACAGTCTCCAACCGGAAGACCACTCTGGATTGAAGCTCGGCATGATTGGCATGGTATGACGGTCCGGGATGCTCCTGATAACTGAGTGTGGATAACGGTTCAAA
The DNA here is from genome assembly GCF_050990605.1 of Paenibacillus amylolyticus. Taxonomy (GTDB): domain Bacteria; phylum Bacillota; class Bacilli; order Paenibacillales; family Paenibacillaceae; genus Paenibacillus; species Paenibacillus amylolyticus_H. Next base: position 202,944 of record NZ_CP158832.1, on the reverse strand, counting down.
TTCCAATATATCTCCATACACATGGACAGTCTCCGCACCATCATTACCTGGGCCTACATAAGCAAATGGCTGGCCTGGTTGAAAATTGGTGCGAAGTTCGCTGCCGAAAAAGCTGTTCCGTGTGCCGTCTGGTGATATTAGAGCATTCCACACCTCTTCCAGTCCTGCATTGATATAGAATTCATATTTCAGTTCCATGGACTCACTCCCTTTATGTATTGGACACGCGATCTGCCAACCTCGCACTCCTATCCTATCGTTATACCCCAAAGGCCGTATTGTAAAAACGCGACAACAGAAAAATATAAGCCCTTTGAATGTTCTACCCCAATCCAAATGAATTTACGCCCATATAGTGCTTTCCCAGAAGATCAGATATACTAAACTGGAATGAAATAGCAGGAGGAATGATTCGGATGAAACAGGTAGAACAAGGAGACAGACCAAGTATGGGCCTGCTGAATCTGAATGAAGGTGATCATAAATATCAACTGACACGCCATGCTCCTTCCGAAGCACTTCGCCCTTTTATTAAACATTACTGGATCGTATCGTGGGATCTGACTGGACTTGAACCGTATCCCCAACATGTCGTGCCTAACCCCTGTGTCAATCTGGTTGTGGAACGGAACCATACGTTTTTCTTCGGACCATCAGGACGTAAATTCTCCTATCTTGTGAGCGGAAAAGGTCGTGTGTTTGGCGTGAAGTTCAAACCAGGAGGGTTCTATCCCTTCCTCCGGGCTCCTGTCTCATCCTTGTACGGAAAGCCGATGAATGTATCCAATATTTTTGACGTCACAGCGGAATCCTTGGAAGACCGCCTTCTTGGGGCGGGGGATGATGCGAATAAAACCAGTTACATCGACCAGCTATTATGTGCACACCTTCCTGCTGAAGATGCTCAAGCGAGAATGGTTAATGATATTGTGCAACAGATTGAACAGAACCGGGAGATGCTGAGAGTAGATGATCTATCTTCCTATTGGAATATGCATACCCGAAAGCTTCAGCGCCTGTTCAATCAGTATGTGGGCATCGGACCCAAAACGGTAATTAAGTTGTATCGTCTGCAAAATGCTGCAGAAATGATGGAACGCGGTCTTCAATGTGACCTGATTAAGCTATCTCAGGACCTTGGATACCATGATCAATCCCATTTTATCCGAGATTTCAAGTCTATTATTGGCAGTACACCAGAGGAGTACTTACACTCTAGACATCCGAATGGTAAACACCGAGGGTTGATGAATTAAAAACCTGTCCTGAAAATCAGGACAGGCGAATGACTTCGATGGTATCCCCCGTATGGATTACACCTTCCCGTTCAACCGAGCAGACGATTCCCCGCTTTTTGCGAGCCGCAGGCACGAATTTTTTACGCAAACCGTCCTGTTCGTAGAATTGTTCAATCATTTTCCCAGGATGCACACAGGGAAGGTTCTCCCCTTCGCATATTAACCCTGTACCGTTCGGAAATAAAAGCCGCGTTCCAGCAGGCAGTTCCGTCAAATGATCAATGCCACGGACAAGTATATTGGCACCAAGCCACTCTGGACGAACTTCAGCAATGTTCATTTTCTCAGCAATAAGAGCACATTCTTCCTCAGACACAATACTGATCTGGCGACGATTCGCAATCGGTGTGCCACGCTTGTAGATTTTCTGACGTGAGTCCGCCGGCCGAAGCAGACCATAATGACGGTCACCCGGAATTCCTGCAAGCTCAATGTCGATAAAAGGTACAACTCGGGTCACAAATGTGGATGGATCATCAGCCAACAAGACGAATTGAACCGTTCCCATAATAATCTCCTCCCTCTCCTGAGCAATATAACTTCTTTATTGTTCATTATTACCCAATGAATGGATTTTCGACAATCGGCGTATGCTTACCTTTGTATCCATTTTTTTATTTTCAACATCATAACTCAACTGGAAAACCGTTAATATTTTAAATGATACACAATTAAATTGGTGCAAATTAAATTAACTCTTCCCGTTCTTGTTGCAAACATTTATACTAGGATGGACAAGTAAATAAATTACATATCAGAAGAAAGTAAGGTGTTTCCATTGATTAGTATCATTTTTGTAGCTCTTGTAGCTGTCGAACACTTCTATATCATGGTGATGGAGATGTTTATGTGGACTCGTCCACGCACAATGAAAACCTTTAATCTCACGCCGGAATTCGCCAAATCCACCAAATCCCTCGCGGCCAATCAAGGCCTTTACAATGGATTTCTTGCGGCAGGTCTGATCTGGGGACTTCTATATCCGGATGCTGCCGTTGGACAGCATATTCAGATTTTCTTTCTGGCGTGTGTGATTATCGCTGCTCTTTATGGAGGAGCAACTTCTTCACGGTCGATCATTATCAAACAAGGATTGCCTGCGATCATTGCATTGTTGCTGGTGTTGTTCCTGTAATTTCCTGTCGATAGGTACATTGCTGCGATTCATGTTTAACTCCTTTATGGTAAGGTAGTGAATAGATAGCAGTGTACAATGACCAGAATCAATCTGGGATCGGAAGGAGAACACGTCATGGGATTGTTTGACAAGCTTCGACGGCGCAAAAAGGAGAAGGTACCTGCAGGTGGTGCTGTTGAATCCACCAATTATAGTGAGACCATCGTGGGTTTTGTCCTGCTGGAGCGTGACGATTGTGATTTTGACCTCTTCATCAGAAATATGAGGAACGAATGGAATATTGAGATTGAGGAACGCCCGGAGGAGGGCAATCTTTTTTTCGAAGTGAATGGAATGCAGGTGGTATGCGCTCATATTGCCGCGCCTGTACCCGACCGTGAAGTTGAGGAGAATGCCAGGCTAAACATCCTTTGGCGAGAAGCCGAACAAGTTACCTCACGGCACCAGTCTCAGATTATTGTGTCGGTTCTGAACGCAACCCATGCAATTGAGGGACATGTTCTGTTCACTCAAACAGCGAGTGCCTTATTGCAGTTGGATCACGCGCTGGCAATATACATGGCCCCACTTGTTGTTGAAGCCAGTCAGTATGTCGAAACCAGCCGTGGGATCAAACATGATGAGTTGCCCGTTTCGCTCTGGATTTTCATCGGATTATTTCAAAATGCCGAAGGTGCTTCAGCTTATACTTACGGACTACGTAACTTTGGAAAAGAAGAGATGGAGATTATACAATCGTCTGAAGCCTTAATCGATGTATTTGAGATGATGTTCATGACCACAACGTATGTGGTTGAAAACGACGTCACACTGCATGACGGGGAAACACTCGGTTTCTCGGCAGAACAAAAGCTAAGCATTTCCCTTTCCAAAGGTGTAGCAACAGAAGGTAACAGTTTGAAGATTGGCTTCTAACTGACGCAGGATTTTCACTTTATCAGGTTACAAAGATTGAAGCCATCTGGAGTTCATCCTCTGGGTGGCTTTTAACTATTCAGCCTTCCCTCCCGATGAAGCCATGATAACAAACCCTGAATTTAACTTCGCTAGGAAAAAGTAATCCATAAGAACCACTATATTATGAATTTAGTTTTCATTCTCGTTATAAACGGGTATAATTAATAGTCTTATAGTCTCATATATTACATATTAATTTATAATCGAGGAGTGGCCTACATGTCTGTTAGACGTTTGGATTCAACTAAACCTATTATTGAAATTGTCTGGGAAGGTATCGTCACCCCTGAACATGTCGAACAAACGAATAAAGAAATTCAGAGAATAGCGGCGCAATTGGGAAGTTCATTTGATGTGCTTGTGGACATGAGAACGATGAAGGCTTTTCCTCAGGATACCAAAGAAAAAATTGTAGTGCATCAGAAGTTACTGCTAGAGTGGGGTATGAAGCGGGCTAGTGTAGCCGTAGGTGGTGCGATCGCCAAAATGCAATTGAATCGGATTTCCAAGGAATCGGCGCACCAGACGGAATTCCAATGGGAAACGTATGACGAGGCTTTGGCATTTTTGTTGAAATAAAATTGAAGTGGTACGGAGTAAGTATAAATTGAGCTATCGATGCTGTACGTGGCACAAAGAAAGGGGCGTTCCGCATGAGGAAGCGCCTTTTTCTTTTGCAGTTCCACTTTGCTTACTCCGTTTTGCCATTACTACGACCGCTTATCATTCAAGATTCCGAAGCACTCACTCGTACCATCGTTACCGATGTACCACAGAGGCCACAGAAAAGGGATATCTTCTTCCTCAATCGCACGTACATGATAGTTGGTCATGGTCAAGTTTGCTCCTCCTTCAGTTTTTCAAATAGGCGTTCCATCTCATTCAGACTAAACTCATTAGTAATCTCGTAGTCCTTATGATTATCTCTCGTTTTCGCCTCACTGTAGATTGAGATGGAATGTTCATTATAGAACGTCAATCCAAATCGATCGGTAAAGCGACCTTCTTTATTAATGGTAATTCGCCACTCATAGTAATGCGGATTTCTTTCGGAAACGTCCAATTCCCGAACCTTTTTAAGTTCAACATCCTTTAACAGCTTCAGCATCTCTCTAATCTGTTTGGAATCTGTAATCGTCACTTCATCATCTTCGTTATACGGTTCATGATTAGAAACCTTTCTGATGGTCAGTCGATCCAATGTATCCAGCATCGTCATATGATCTGTAACCTCTGCTCGAAACGTCGTATGTTTGCTGGGGATATACATCGCATATTGACCAGAGGTATACATACGCACCGAAATAGCTACAACAACAATAATCGCAACGACACCCATAATGATTTTAATTTTTCTAATCACGCCTCTCTCCTCCATCCACCACAAAACATATATAAAATGGTAAATAATGATACTTTTCAGTATATCATCTCACTGCTTCTGTTCCAAAGTTATTCTTATCTCTAATCCCTCCGTTCCGATAACGTTTTTGTCTAAATATAATGATGGATAAAGCTTGAACGGTAGCGAAAAAAGCATGTAAGCGGCGTATACAAGACATTCAGAACATGATTTCGTTTTCAACTCTAGTTTCCAAAATATAAATTCATGCTTGCTAATTAACTTGTTTGATTAACTAAAATTTGAACTAAAAATGACGATATACTTCATAAGCTTTATTCATTCTTACACATGCTTGTCACACACGATAATATGTTCTTTAAAGAAGTAAAGGCGTGGTAATTGTAAAACGCTAGGGGGAATTGGAATGAAGCTCAAACCAAAATTAATGATCATGTTTCTTGCCGCTGTATTGATCACCGCACTTCCACTGGCTTCACTAGGCTTGGTACAAACCGAAAAGCAAGCCATGCGCAATGTTGATTCCAAACTGAATGGCTTAATGTCTTCTTCGGCAAATCAGTTGGATGGCTGGATCAGTAGTAATGCCAAAGTGATCGAGACATTAGCTTTTGTCATCCAGGAGGGTGTACCTGAGGGCCAACTCACAGAAGAATACTTTAACATTATGAAGCTGGGTAGTAACAAAGAAAGTCTGTCGGATCTGTATTACGGTTCAGAACAAGACGGCAGTTTCATGAATGGTTCAGACTGGTCTCCCGATGCCGATTATGATCCAAGACAGCGTCCTTGGTACCAAGTAGCGAAGCAGGCCAATCAGTTAACATTCTCTGACCCCTATCTTGATATGATGTCGAAACAATATGCGGTGTCGATTGCCATGCCGGTCCAAAATAAAGAAGGCGCATTGCAAGGGGTTGTCGCAGGCGACTTGTTGCTCTCTACACTTACCGATACAGTGGCAAAAATAAATCTGGACGGACTGGGCTACACCTTTTTAATCGATAAAAACGGACTGCTTCTGGCTCACCCTGATGATAAACTCGTTAACACTTCAGTCACTGATAACGCGGAGTTAAACCCGCTGCTGGCAGATATGCGGGCGAATCCATCAGGTCAGAAGCCCTTCCAGAATAATGGTGAGAGTTATCTGTTGTTCTATCATCAGATTCCAAGCACTGGCTGGATTGTTGGCTCTATTATCTCCGAGAAGTTGGCCTACACTGAGTATTATGAATTGCGTAATAACTACATTCTGATTATCGCTATTACGTTACTGGTTGTGCTGTCAGGTGCCTATTGGATCGCAACACTCTTCATCAAGCCGCTGAGAAGTCTGCATGGAACGTCCCGCCGGATGTCCAGTGGTGACTTTACAGGACGGGTGCAGATCAAAGGCAAGGATGAGTTCGCAGAGCTTGGTATGGCATTCAATCAGATGTCCGATCAGCTTAGCTCACTGTTCAGACAAGTAACGGCTTCTGCTGACCGCGTACAACGTATTTCGGGTGAGATGCAGGAGCACACGGATAACACCAAGCGCATCGCTGAGCAGATCTCCATTGCTACGGATGAACTCGCTCAAGGCTCCAGTACACAGGCCGAATCCGTGTATGATGGCTCAAGCCGTCTGTCAGAGATGAGTGATAGTGTCGGCGGCATTAATCGCAGTGTGGAGCGGTCCGTAACGATGATGCGTGAAGCAGGAGAAGCCATGCTGGCTGGTTTACAGGCGGTGGATCACCAGGTGGAACTTTCGGATAGCAACCGCCAATCGATTGATCGTGTCGGTGAATCAATCTCCCTACTCGCAGACAAATCACAGAAAATTGAAGGCATCGTCAGCATGATTCAGGCTATTGCCTCCCAGACCAACCTGCTTGCCCTGAATGCTTCCATTGAAGCGGCCAGAGCGGGTGAACATGGACGTGGATTCGCGGTGGTTGCCGAAGAAGTTCGCAAATTGGCTGAACAATCCGCAGGCTCTGCTCAGGATATCATTGTATTGCTGAATGAAATCCAGGCAGCTAGCCGCCAAAGTGTGAGCGAGGTTGATTCTGCCGAACATGGTATCGAGCAGCAGGTTGCTGCCGTGCATGAGATGCGCAATTCGTTTATGCGAATCAAACAATCCATTGAAGGTATCGACAACCAGCTCCAGCAGGTCTCTACTGCAACAACCGAATTGGATAATAGCTCTGGCAAGATTGCTGAAGTGATCTCCAGTGTTGCGGCCATGTCGGAACAGAGTGCCGCTTCCACAGAAGAAGTTGCTTCTTCTACGCAGGAACAGTTCAATTACATTACGAGTATATCGGAGCGCTCCAATGAACTGGCTCAACAAGCCAATACGCTCGCAGAAGAAGTGAAAAAGTTCAAGATATAATTCAAGAAGAGGATGTCCCTTAAGTCATGAATATGACGCGGGGCATCCTCTTTTATTGTTATTTTGTTTTAATGAACCTGACACACGCTATTCACTCCCATTTGTCCAGATCTGAGATCTAACGAATCACAGAGACATTATTTCGATGATACGTTAAGTGAATCAGAATATGAGTTGGAGCGGCACCCGATCCTGATACAAGAATATGACACAAGTATACTTGGACAGCTTGGTCTCAAGGCTGGGCAGCGTATGCTGGAAACGTCATTGTTTTCAGCTCAATACCCGACCTGCGGATTCTCGGATAACCAGTTCGGGCTTCAGCACAATCTTCTGTGGCTCTTTTTGCTCATCCTTCAACTCTTCTATCAACAGATCTACAGCGCGATGCCCCAGTTCTTCAATTGGCTGGGCTACAGTCGTAAGCGGTGGACTGGTTACCGAGGCCAGAATGGTGTTATCAAACCCGATAATGGACACATCCTCTGGCACGCGTAGCCCCAGCTCTTTGGCTGCCTGAAGTGCACCAATGGCCTGAATGTCATTACAACAGAATACGCCTGTGGGATGATCTTTCTCACCTAGCAGCAGTAGCGCTTCTTTTTTGGCCGAGCTCAGGTCAGCTGCCGATTCTCGGATCTGATTCGGTTCCAGCGTATGACCTGCCTTAATCAGTGTTTCACGGAATCCGCGTACACGTTCCTGACTGCTGCTGACTTTGGACGGTTCCGACAATACCGCTACACAGGTGTGCCCAAGTTCAAGCAGATGCTCCGCTGCGAGTGCTCCGCCGAGTATGTCGTCAATGGTGACCGTATGTACTGACAGCGATGGCATGTGACGGGCAATCAGAGCAACAGGAATCGACTGTTGCAGAAGGGGTGACAAAATGTCAGCATTATCGATCCCGGTTCCGATCATCATGCCATCGACCCTTTTTTGCTGGAGCAGATTCAAGTAACGCTCTACCCGCTCGTCCTTATTATCCGTACTGCAGATGACCACGCTGTAGCCCAATTGACGGCTTCGATCCTCCACTGCTCTGGCCAGTTCTGCGAAATATGGGTTTGAAATGTCCGGTACGAGCAGCCCCAATGTGTACGTCTGCTTGCCTGTAAGTGCAGCTGCGATCGCACTGGGTTGATAGTGGAGGCGTTCCATGATCTCCATAATCTCGGCGCGCCGCTTCTCACTGATCTTGCCTTTGCCATTAATGACCTGCGAGACGGTTGCAATGGATACACCCGCCTCGCGTGCTATATCGTATATGGTTGCTTTCATTGTTTTTCCCCATTTGTGCTATATATAAATTGCGTTATACATAGATAATTGTTCTCTCTCATTATGCAGGGGGAAGTCTGCATACGCAACTTGAAGTGATCACAATGTGCGTAGCATGAGCTGTTTTACTTTTTCATCAACCACTCATGGTCAGGATCGTTATGGAATTTCCATGTCCGGGTTGGGCCAGCCATCACGTTCAGATAGTAGACCTCATACCCAGGAGGAGCACCTACCGGATGATATCCGTCCGGAACAAGCACCACTTCCCCGTTCTTCACTGCCAACGTCTCGTCCACAGAACGATCATCCGTGTATATGCGCTGAATGGCAAACCCCTGCTCAGGCTGCACACGGAAATAATACGTTTCTTCCAGCAAAGATTCATCCGGGAGGGCGTCCCGATCATGCTTATGTGGCGGGTAACTGGACCAATGCCCATCGGGTGTGAATACCTCAACAACGAGCAGACTGTCCGCTTCCTTCTGTTCCGGTAAAATATTATGAATCTGGCGCTCCAGATTGCCATATCCTCGTGCCTCTACTCCTACATCTTCGGGTGCAATGAGACGAGCCGGGTACGTGCCTTTTCCTGGCGCGACACATATAGCAATTTCCAATTCAGTACGTGCTGTGATCTGCACTTGATCGGAAGTTGAGACGTAGACCGAATACGGCGGAATTTTCTCGAAAACACTCATTCTTTTCCCGATATTATCCCATGTGTGCTCCCGGGTACTTACATTGGCGAAACCACTAAGAAGCACTACACAGAGTTCCTGATCACCACTCTCACGGGTTAAGGTCTCCCCCTCCGCCAGCTTCGCTACCTGAAAGCCGACATATTCCCACCCAGCCGACTCCGGTGTTACGTTGATAAGCGTACCGTCCCCTTCCGGGTTGACCATGGGTTTCACAATACGTTCTGACATCTTGCAACCACTCCTTTCTGTAGTCGTCCATAACAACCTGATGCATATAAAAGGAACAAAACTTGGACTATTCATGCGCTCTATTCAAAAAAGTGACTTAAATCATCCACCTATGGCGTTGCCGTTTGTGATTCCAGTGACACCCCAGGAACTTCACTCAGCTTCACAGGTCTTCCCCGCTCCATGGACATTTTTGCTGCCAGCGCAATTCGTTCTGCCTGTACAGCATCATGGCCATCTACGATAACCGGTGTATCATGGATGATTGCATCGATAAAGAGGGCCGTCTCCTGTACATACGCTTCGTTGTAGCGCTCCAGGAAAAAGTGTAAAGGCTTATCGCGCATAAGCCCGGCCGCTGTACTGATCTCAGCCGTATTTGGATGATCATTCGCCGCTGCGGCGCTGCCCATCGAGCCGAACACTTCAACACGCTGATCGTATCCGTATACAGCCTGACGGCTGTTATCAATAACACCAATCGCCCCGTTGGCAAACGTCATCGTTACAATCGCCGTATCCACATCACCATGTTCCGCAAAGACCGGATTGATTAGCACGTTGCCCTGAGCGTACACTTCTTCCACTTCACTCCCGGACAGATACCGAGCCATGTCAAAATCGTGGATCATCATGTCCATGAAGATCCCGCCAGACACCCGGATATACTCCGCAGGTGGTGGGGACGGGTCGCGAGAAGTGATTTTGATAATATGCGGATCACCAATCGTACCATCCTGCACATGGGCACGTACCCGTCTGAAGTTGTGATCGAAGCGGCGGTTAAACCCGATCTGCAGCTTCACACCAGCCTTCTGTACTGCTGCTACAGCTGCTTGGGTCTGCGCCAGATCCATGCTAACCGGTTTCTCGCAGAAGATGTGTTTGCCCGCCTGAGCTGCCTGTTCGATCAGCGGCACATGTGTATCTGTTGAAGAACAGATCAGCACCGCATCTACATTAGGCATCGAGATCAACTGGCTGCTGTCCGTTGTTACAACAGGAATGCCACGTCTGGAGGCCCAAGCCTCCAATTCAGGACCGGCAAACAGGTCACTGATTCCCACAATCTCGGCATGCGGGTTGCGCAGGAGATTGTCTGCATGAATTTTGCCGATCCGTCCAGCACCGATGATGCCAATTCTCACTTTGTCCTTGCCCATTCTGTTATCCTCCCTATGTGCGTCCATATGGGCTGGGCGTTCCCCTTAGCCCGAGTTATGCGCTGGTTGTTACCAGCGCGCCGTTACCATCTTCTTGCGAGTGTAGAATTCAACACCATCCGTGCCATTGGCATGCAGGTCACCATAGAAGGATTTTTTCCAACCGGAAAACGGGAAAAATGCCATTGGTGCAGGTACACCCAAGTTAATCCCCAACATGCCTGCATCAATCGTCTCACGGAATTGACGCATACTTGCCCCGCTACGGGTGAACAGACACGCACCATTCGCAAAGTCGGAACGGTTCGCAAGCTCAACGGCTTCCTCCAGCGTAGACACTCTTGCCACCGAGAGTACTGGAGCAAAGATCTCATCCTGCCAGATTTTCATATTGCTCTCCACTTGGTCGAATACTGTTGGCCCTACAAAATAACCAGATTCACCTGTCGCCTGATCCTTACGTCCATCCCGAATCAAGGCCGCGCCTTCCTGCTCTCCGGATTCAATGTAACCGAGTGTACGCTCTTTATGTGGTCCACGGATGACAGGACCGAGGAACACGCCCTCATCCATACCGTTACCAATGGTAATGCGATCTGCTGCTTCTACCAGCTTTTGTACCAGTTCATCAGCCACGTCACCCACAGCCACAACAACCGAACATGCCATGCAGCGTTCCCCTGCCGAGCCAAAGGCTGCACTGGTAATCTCTTTCACGGTTAGATCCAGATCAGCGTCCGGCATAACGATGGAGTGGTTTTTGGCACCTGCGAGTGCCTGTACCCGTTTGCCATGCTTGGATGCAGTGGTGTAGACGTATTCAGCTACAGGTTGTGATCCGACAAAGGAGATCGCTTGAACATCCTTATGTTCCAGCAGACCATTCACGACATCATGTGCACCGTGTACGATGTTGAGCACGCCATCCGGAAGCCCCGCTTCCTTGAACAGCTCTGCCAGGCGGCCTGCCAGCAGCGGTGTACGCTCGGATGGCTTCAGGACAAAGGTGTTACCGCATGCGATAGCCAGCGGGAACATCCAGCACGGCACCATCATCGGGAAGTTGAACGGGGTAATTCCCCCAATTACGCCGATTGGATAACGATACATGCCTGACTCCAGTCCTGTCGCGATATCAGGCAACTGTTTGCCCATCATTAGATTCGGGGCACCTGCCGCAAACTCCACGCACTCAATGCCACGCAATACCTCACCATACGCTTCTGCGTAGCTTTTGCCGTTCTCCAGCGTTACCAGGCGGGCGAGTTCTTCCCAATGCTCCACCAGCAACTGCTGGTAGCGGAACAGAATACGTGCACGGCGTGGAACTGGCGTGCTGCTCCAGGATTTGAACGCTTCCCGTGCCGTCTGTACGGCCAGATCCACGTCTGCTTGTTCAGACAGTGGCACGTGTGCAATAACCTCTTCTGTAGCAGGGTTCACAACCGGCTCCGTACGAGTTACCGCTGGGGTTACCCAGGCACCCCCAATCCAGTTTTGTACCATTGTCGCTGTTGCAGACGCTTCAGATATTCCTTTTCCCATAGCCCTGTCTCCCTTCGCTTATGTGTGATCTCTTATGTTCAACTGATATCATTGATGTTGATCTCTATGAGCATGTTGTTCAACGTAGTGCAATGAGCTTCAGGACACGGTGATTTCGCCCCGATTGCAACGTTCGATGTAGTCATTCACCTGTTCTACCGTTGGCATTGCATCCGAACAGCTGTGGCTGGAAATGACGATACTTGCTGCGCCGCTGCCATACGCCATACTGCGCTCAATCGTCCAGCCCTGCATCAATCCATACAGGAAACCGGCTGCGTAGGAGTCGCCTGCCCCGAACGTTTTGACTACTTTTGCCGGATAGCTGTCCGCACGGTGGGAAAGCCCTTCACGCGTATAGGCAATGGAGCCTTCCTTCCCATGTTTGATTACAACAATCTTCGCTGAGAAATCAAACCATTTCCGTGCAGTCACCTGATCGCTATGATCCGGATTGTGGTCGAATGTCTCCATCATGTCGAACTCTTCCCGTGTGCCCAGGATGATGTCGCATTTCTCGGCTGCGAGGTTGTAATAGACCGCTGTCTCTTCATCCGATGTCCATGTGTATGGGCGATAGTCCAGATCAAACACAATAACGGTGCCATGTTTTTTCGCATACGTTAATGCCTGTAATACGGCTTCACGGGATGGGCTCTGCGCGAGGGCCGTGCCTGAGATTAGCAGCACTTTGGAGTCAGCAATCAACTGCTCTTGTACCTCTTGTGCCCGTAATAACAGATCAGCTACATTGTCCCGGTACATCAGGATACTACAATCGGTTGGGCTTTTGATTTCGGTAAAAGCAAGCCCCGTCACCGCTCTGGTGTCATCTTTAACCACATTTGATGTATCGATACCGTTCTTCTCCAGATAACTATGGATGAATCGGCCCATCTGGTCGCCAGCGATCTTACCGATAAAAGCCGTCTCCATACCCAGTCTGGACATACCGATCGTAATATTGGCCGGAGAGCCGCCAACATACTTTGTGAACGTCATCGTCTCTTCCATCGGGCGATTGATTTCATTGGCGTTCAAGTCGATGCACAAGCGGCCAATCGCGGTGAAATCCTTCTTCCTTGATTCTGGAAAGGATACATAGGTCATTGCATGTGAGCCCCTTTCTGTGTTGAGATTTTACATGTTATATATGGATATCTAGACTAGTTACTCATTCCATCGTGAGGATTAGTAAACGTCTAGAGAAGGTCAGTTTTATTTTCCAATCGTAACGTGATAGTTTTGCTAGCCTTCTTCCTTTTCACTTCATGGGTAGGGTCCTCTCCCGATCTCTACTTCTGTATCAGCTGTGTTGGTATAAGGACTCCATATAGTTCAAGGAGCGTTTGGCATACTCATACGGGTTATGAATCGCAGGGTCCTGCTCTCCTTCAAGCATCGCCCAGCCATCGTATCCGCGTGTGATCAGTTCTTGCAGAATTGGTGCAAAATCAATGCATCCATCCCCTGGTACGGTAAACACGCCTCTACGAATACAGCCGACAAAGTCGGATTGCTCCGCACGTGCTTCATCCAGCACATGAGGGCGGATATCTTTTAGATGGATATAAGCGATCCGATCATAATGTTTGCGCAGCAGTTCCAGCGGATTGGCTCCGCCATAGTAGGCATGACCTGTATCATAGAGCAGATATACGAGAGAAGGGTCTGTCAGCTCCATCAGTCGATCAATCTCATCCGGTTGTTCTACCACTGTGCCTCCATGATGATGGTACGTGAGCTTCAACCCATGTTCGCGGGCAATAGCTCCTGCTTCGTTCAATCCTTCAGCGAGGATATGCCATGCAGATTCGCTGAGTCTGAGCACTTCTTTTTCATTCGGGGTTCGTCTTGGATCAAAATGAAGTGACCCACCTACTTCTGCCGTACTAATCACTTTACTGCCCATGGATTGCAGAAATTCTGCATGTCTGCGATAACTGTCCAGCTCCGACTGACGATACGCTGGGTCGGAGAAAAGTACGGATTTCCACTGGGAGACCAGCTTGATATTCCTTTTGCTCAATTCCTCACGCAATATAGCAGGATCAGTTGGATATTTACGTCCCATCTCTGTACCTGTCAGCCCAAGACGCTGAATATCATCCAGAATCTGTGCACACGTTGTCGCATCACCATGTTCCTTCACATCTTCACCGACCCAATTGATCGGATGGATCCCAAGCTGGAATGGCAGCTTGCTCATTGCTCCACGTCTCCTTTGTCGTTCAACATTATGGTTCACTATACTAAACCGGACTAAATAGGTCTTGCTTTGGCACGGTTGGCTTGCATGGTGTGATGCGCATGAACTACCTTCTCCTCGGCAGACACTTCTGGCACACCTACATTCCACCATGACTCGTATCCACCTGCGTTGGTTCCAGGCACGACCGGAATCTCAATCAACGTACTCACCGTTTCGCTCTTCGCATCTCGGATTGCCTGTTCCAGCTGTTCTGCTGTCTCGGCTCTATAGGATTTGGCCCCCATGCTTCGGGCATGTGCAGCAAAGTCTATTGGCATGTAATCCCCAGTTAGTCGTCCACTCTCGGATTCGCGATAACGGAACTCATTGCCGAACCCGTCACTACCATGTTCCCGCTGCAAATTATGAATACACTGGAACCCATTGTTGTTGAATAGTAAAATGGTCATCTTCTTCTGTTCCTGCAAACTGGTCACAAACTCTGAATGTAACATCAGATAACTGCCATCCCCTACCATGGCGTACACCTCACGATCCGGCTCGGCAAGTGCTGCTCCAAACGCTCCGCTAACCTCATACCCCATACAGGAGAACCCATACTCCATGTGGTATGTCTTTGGTTCAGCCGCACGCCACAGACGATGCAGATCGCCTGGCAGACTGCCTGCCGCACAGACGATGACGGAAGATGGATCAATAGTCCGGTTAACCACACCGACTGCCGTAGTCTGTGCCAGCCCAGCTTCATGTTCAGCAGCATACAGCCGATCCACTTCTGCATTCCACTCAGCTCGGAGATCAGCAATTTCGGATGCACCATACGCACTGCGGTATTGCCTCTGCTGCAATTCCTTCTGCAAAGCCTGCAATCCTTCGCGTGCATCAGCCAGAATGGCTTCTCCGCCTAACTTGGCGGCATCCATACCGTTCAGGTTGATGTTAATAAATGAAGCTTCCGGATGCTGAAAAGCAGAGCGGGACGCCGTCGTAAAGTCGGAGAACCGAGTACCGACGCCGATCACCACATCCGCTTCTCTCGCCAGCCTGTTGGCTGCTAGAGAACCTGTAACCCCGATGGCCCCCACATTAAGTGGGTGGTCCCAAGAGACTGCGCTCTTGCCCGCCTGCGTCTCGGCGATCGCAATACCAAACGCCTCGGCGAACTCGACGAGTTGAACGGACGCCTCAGAGTACAACACACCGCCGCCTGCAACGAGAAGCGGCTTGCTGCCACGGGCAATCTGCTCCGTTGCCCGTTCAATGGCTGCTTGTACCGGGGGACGACGGTCCAGATAATGCACTTTGCGGGCAAAGAACGATTCCGGGTAATCAAACGCTTCTGCCTGCACGTCCTGCGGCAGTGCCAGCGTTACTGCTCCCGTCTCTGCTGGATCGGTAAGTACACGCATCGCCTGTGTAGCAGCAATCATCAATTGTTCGGGACGAACAATCCGATCCCAGTACTTGCTGACGGCTTTGAACGGATCCGTGGCCGAGATTGTATAATCACTGCTCACTTCCAACTGCTGTAGTACAGGGTCCGGTTCCCGTGTAGCAAAGTTGTCTCCAGGGAGCAATAAAACAGGAATCCGGTTCACCGTTGCAGTAGCTGCCGCTGTAATCATATTCAAAGCACCCGGGCCAATGGATGTTGTACATGCATAGATCTGTCTGCGGTTCTTCTGCTTGGCATAGGCAGCTGCCGTATGCACCATACCTTGTTCGTTCTTGCCTTGCATATACGTCAGGCTTCCTGGACTGCGCTCCAGCGCTTCTCCAATGCCTGTTACGTTGCCATGTCCAAAAATACCGATGATTCCTTTCACAAACTTGGTTTCCACCCCGTCAACCGAGATATATTGCTGATCCAGGTATCGAAGCAGTGCCTGAGCCATCGTCAGTCGAATTGTTTTCATGAATTGGTCGCCGTCCTTTCCTTTACGGGTTAAGCGCTTAATCTACGTTAAGTTTAAGCGCCTTACCCCTGAAGGTTAAGCGCTTAATTGATATGGTATTACAGGTTAATGATTTACGCAAGCTATTTTTGTAAGCGTTTTTATAAAATGTGATAAAGAAAGGATATTCAAGTGTACGAAGATGCACTAGACCTTCTTCATTTGAATACGTCCACAATCGCTAAGAACAGATTTTAAAAGAGGAGGGGAATATATCGTGAGGAGGGGAATATATCGTGAGGAGGGGATACATGCTGCTCGTACATGCAGTTAGCCATATCATCTGTGATCTTTGAATACAATCATGATCAATATGCCTGTGAATGCAAAAAAAAGAAAGAGATGGTGGATACCATTTCTTTCTTTTCAATATTAAGCGGGTGATGGGAATCGAACCCACGCTATTAGCTTGGAAGGCTAAAGTTCTACCATTGAACTACACCCGCATAACAACAATCGGGATGACACGATTTGAACATGCGACCCCCTGGTCCCAAACCAGGTGCTCTACCAAGCTGAGCTACATCCCGTTATCTATACCGGCGAGAGGACTCGAACCTCCACGGTTTCCCACTCGATTTTGAGTCGAGCGCGTCTGCCATTCCGCCACGCCGGCAAAGTATGAAGTTATAATGGCGCGCCCTGAGAGATTCGAACTCCCGGCCTTTTGATTCGTAGTCAAACGCTCTATCCAGCTGAGCTAAGGGCGCAAATTATTGGAGCGGAAGACGGGAATCGAACCCGCGACCCTCGCCTTGGCAAGGCGATGCTCTACCGCTGAGCCACTTCCGCAAATAAAGGATGCGCGTGGAGGGACTTGAACCCCCACGTCAAAGACGCTAGATCCTAAGTCTAGTGCGTCTGCCAATTCCGCCACACGCGCATATAATGGTGAGTCATGAAGGGCTCGAACCTTCGACACCCTGATTAAAAGTCAGGTGCTCTACCAACTGAGCTAATGACTCATAGAAAACTGGTGGAGGATGATGGATTCGAACCACCGAACCCGTACGGGAGCAGATTTACAGTCTGATGCGTTTGGCCACTTCGCTAATCCTCCAGGATTACATGGTGCCGGCGAGAGGACTTGAACCCCCAACCTACTGATTACAAGTCAGTTGCTCTACCAGTTGAGCTACACCGGCGTATTACAGGTGTTATATGGTGGCTCGGGACGGAATCGAACCGCCGACACGAGGATTTTCAGTCCTCTGCTCTACCGACTGAGCTACCGAGCCTTACTAAATGGCGGAACCGACGGGATACTCTCACTTCGTTCGAGACTGCGAAGCTTATGCTCTCGAAGTGAATGCTCCGACGAACCCAAAAACGGATTCTCATCCCTGAAGCATATACAAGATGGCGGAACCGACGGGATTCGAACCCGCGATCTCCTGCGTGACAGGCAGGCATGTTAGGCCAACTACACCACGGTTCCATAGTACTTTCTCAAGGAAAGTGAATTGCGGGGGCAGGATTTGAACCTGCGGCCTTCGGGTTATGAGCCCGACGAGCTACCGGGCTGCTCCACCCCGCGTCATTAAAAAGATAATATGGTGGAGGCTGAGGGGATCGAACCCCCGACCCTCTGCTTGTAAGGCAGATGCTCTCCCAGCTGAGCTAAGCCTCCATATTATGACCCGTAGGGGATTCGAACCCCTGTTACCTCCGTGAAAGGGAGGTGTCTTAACCCCTTGACCAACGGGCCTTGCTAAAAAATTATCTGGCGGAGAGAGAGGGATTCGAACCCTCGAGACGCTTGTGACGCCTACACGATTTCCAATCGTGCTCCTTCGGCCAGCTCGGACACCTCTCCATATGGCTCCCCGAACAGGGCTCGAACCTGTGACAACTCGATTAACAGTCGAGTGCTCTACCAACTGAGCTATCAGGGAATGGTGGAGCCAAGCGGGATCGAACCGCTGACCTCCTGCTTGCAAGGCAGGCGCTCTCCCAGCTGAGCTATGGCCCCATACTCTGGTGTATTTCTTGTTGTGGTCTTGCTATGGGCCCTGGTGGACTCGAACCACCGGCCTCACCCTTATCAGAGGTGCGCTCTAACCAACTGAGCTAAGGGCCCTTATCAATTTTCGAAAAAAAATACCCCAATGGGGTTTCGCTTGGCGGCGTCCTACTCTCCCAGGACCCTGCGGTCCAAGTACCATCGGCGCTAGAGGGCTTAACGGTCGTGTTCGGGATGGGTACGTGTGGAACCCCTCCGCCATCGCCACCAAACGCGTAGCTTACATTTCAGAGTGTTGTTCTCTGAAAACTAGATTCGAAACGAAACATGCGAATTATCACTTGCTATTGGATAAGCCCTCGACCGATTAGTACTGGTCAGCTCCATGCATTGCTGCACTTCCACCCCCAGCCTATCTACCTCGTCGTCTTCAAGGGGTCTTACATACTGGGAAATCTCATCTTGAGGGGGGCTTCACGCTTAGATGCTTTCAGCGTTTATCCCGTCCGTACATAGCTACCCAGCGGTGCTCCTGGCGGAACAACTGGTACACCAGCGGTACGTCCATCCCGGTCCTCTCGTACTAAGGACAGCTCCTCTCAAATTTCCTACGCCCACGACAGATAGGGACCGAACTGTCTCACGACGTTCTGAACCCAGCTCGCGTACCGCTTTAATGGGCGAACAGCCCAACCCTTGGGACCTACTTCAGCCCCAGGATGCGATGAGCCGACATCGAGGTGCCAAACCTCCCCGTCGATGTGGACTCTTGGGGGAGATAAGCCTGTTATCCCCAGGGTAGCTTTTATCCGTTGAGCGATGGCCCTTCCATGCGGTACCACCGGATCACTAAGCCCGACTTTCGTCCCTGCTCGACTTGTAGGTCTCGCAGTCAAGCTCCCTTATGCCTTTGCACTCTTCGAATGATTTCCAACCATTCTGAGGGAACCTTTGGGCGCCTCCGTTACTCTTTAGGAGGCGACCGCCCCAGTCAAACTGCCCACCTGACACTGTCCCCGCACCGGATTACGGTACCAGGTTAGAACCTAGATACGATCAGGGTGGTATCCCAACGTTGCCTCCACGCAAGCTGGCGCTCACGCTTCAAAGGCTCCCACCTATCCTGTACAGATCGTACCCAAATTCAATATCAAGCTGCAGTAAAGCTCCATGGGGTCTTTCCGTCTTGTCGCGGGTAACCTGCATCTTCACAGGTATTAAAATTTCACCGGATCTCTCGTTGAGACAGCGCCCAAGTCGTTACGCCATTCGTGCGGGTCAGAATTTACCTGACAAGGAATTTCGCTACCTTAGGACCGTTATAGTTACGGCCGCCGTTTACTGGGGCTTCGGTTCACAGCTTCGGGATTGCTCCCTAACCACTCCCCTTAACCTTCCAGCACCGGGCAGGCGTCAGCCCGTATACTTCGCCTTACGGCTTCGCACAGACCTGTGTTTTTGCTAAACAGTCGCTTGGGCCTTTTCACTGCGGCCCCCTCGTGCTATTCACACTACCGGGGCACCCCTTCTCCCGAAGTTACGGGGTCATTTTGCCGAGTTCCTTAACGAGAGTTCTTCCGCGCGCCTTAGAATACTCTTCTCGCCTACCTGTGTCGGTTTGCGGTACGGGCACCTTCACCTGGCTAGAGGCTTTTCTTGGCAGTGTGAGATCATGACCTTCGCTACTATAATTTTCGCTCCCCATCACAGCTCAGCCTTACGATGTGCGGATTTGCCTACACATCAGCCTCACTGCTTAGACGGACATCCATCAGTCCGCGTCACTACCCTACTGCGTCCCCCCATTGCTCATAACGGCTTACGGTGGTACAGGAATTTCGACCTGTTGTCCTTCGACTACGCCTTTCGGCCTCGCCTTAGGTCCCGACTTACCCTGAGCGGACGAGCCTTCCTCAGGAACCCTTAGGCTTTCGGCGGATCAGATTCTCACTGATCTTTTCGTTACTCATACCGGCATTCTCACTTGTATAATGTCCAGCGCTCCTTACGGTACACCTTCAACCCTTATACAACGCTCCCCTACCCCTGATGCAAAGCATCAAGCCATAGCTTCGGTGGTGTGTTTAGCCCCGTTACATTTTCGGCGCAGAGTCACTCGACCAGTGAGCTATTACGCACTCTTTCAATGGTGGCTGCTTCTAAGCCAACATCCTGGTTGTCTGTGCAACTCCACATCCTTTCCCACTTAACACACACTTGGGGACCTTAGCTGATGGTCTGGGCTGTTTCCCTTTTGACAATGGATCTTAGCACTCACTGTCTGACTCCCGGAAGTAAGTCTATGGCATTCGGAGTTTGACTGAGCTTGGTAACCCTTGCGGGCCCCGCACCCAATCAGTGCTCTACCTCCACGACTCTGTTTTCCGAGGCTAGCCCTAAAGCTATTTCGGGGAGAACCAGCTATCTCCGAGTTCGATTGGAATTTCTCCGCTACCCCCACCTCATCCCCGCACTTTTCAACGTGCGTGGGTTCGGGCCTCCAGTGCGTGTTACCGCACCTTCACCCTGGACAGGGGTAGATCACCCGGTTTCGGGTCTACGTCCACGTACTAACTCGCCCTATTCAGACTCGCTTTCGCTGCGGCTCCGGCTCTTCACCTTAACCTTGCACGGGAACGTAACTCGCCGGTTCATTCTACAAAAGGCACGCCATCACCCCTAAAACGGGCTCTGACTTTTTGTAAGCACACGGTTTCAGGTTCTATTTCACTCCCCTTCCGGGGTGCTTTTCACCTTTCCCTCACGGTACTGCTTCACTATCGGTCGCTAGGAAGTATTTAGCCTTGGCAGATGGTCCTGCCGGATTCATACGGGGTTTCACGTGCCCCGCACTACTCGGGATCCGTCTCGGAGGGAACAGACTTTCAACTACAGGGCTTTTACCTTCTTTGGCGGGCCTTTCCAGACCTCTTCGCTTAACCGGTTCCTTTGTAACTCCATGTGAGACGTCCCACAACCCCAAAGAGCAAGCTCTCTGGTTTGGGCTTCTCCGCGTTCGCTCGCCGCTACTGACGGAATCACTATTGTTTTCTCTTCCTCAGGGTACTTAGATGTTTCAGTTCCCCTGGTATGCCTCACACTAACCTATGTATTCAGTTAGGTGTAACTGGAAATTACCCCAGCTGGGTTTCCCCATTCGGACACCCCCGGATCAAAGCTTGCTTACAGCTCCCCGAGGCAGTTTCGTTGTTCGCCACGTCCTTCATCGGCTCCTAGCGCCTAGGCATCCTCCGTGTGCTCTTAGTAGCTTAACCATATTGCTCCGGTTTTGACTGCTCGCTTCCCTTGTTTTGCTTGCGCAAAGCCAAAAGTTGCTCCCATTCAATACCATCGCAAAAGCAATTAACTACCGTTTTTATTGAAACTTGTTTGCACAAGTTCAGCTAAAAAGGAATGTTCTAATTCGCATTTTACTTTCGTTTCGATATCTAGTTTTCAAAGAACAAGCTCCATGCAAAAGCAAGCTGTTTGAGAGTTTGAGCTCTCAAAACTGAGCAACGAGTGAGTTGAAAGCTTTACGAAGTAAAGCTCGCTTCGGAAGCATGCTTCCTGAAGACTTTTTGAATGTTTCCGCTACGGGAAACGATTCTCCATAGAAAGGAGGTGATCCAGCCGCACCTTCCGATACGGCTACCTTGTTACGACTTCACCCCAATCATCTATCCCACCTTCGGCGGCTGGCTCCTTGCGGTTACCCCACCGACTTCGGGTGTTATAAACTCTCGTGGTGTGACGGGCGGTGTGTACAAGACCCGGGAACGTATTCACCGCGGCATGCTGATCCGCGATTACTAGCAATTCCGACTTCATGCAGGCGAGTTGCAGCCTGCAATCCGAACTGAGACCGGCTTTGTTGGGATTGGCTCCATCTCGCGATTTCGCAGCCCGTTGTACCGGCCATTGTAGTACGTGTGTAGCCCAGGTCATAAGGGGCATGATGATTTGACGTCATCCCCACCTTCCTCCGGTTTGTCACCGGCAGTCTATCTAGAGTGCCCACCCGAAGTGCTGGCAACTAAATATAAGGGTTGCGCTCGTTGCGGGACTTAACCCAACATCTCACGACACGAGCTGACGACAACCATGCACCACCTGTCTCCTCTGTCCCGAAGGAAAGATACATCTCTGTACCGGTCAGAGGGATGTCAAGACCTGGTAAGGTTCTTCGCGTTGCTTCGAATTAAACCACATACTCCACTGCTTGTGCGGGTCCCCGTCAATTCCTTTGAGTTTCAGTCTTGCGACCGTACTCCCCAGGCGGAGTGCTTAATGTGTTAACTTCGGCACCAAGGGTATCGAAACCCCTAACACCTAGCACTCATCGTTTACGGCGTGGACTACCAGGGTATCTAATCCTGTTTGCTCCCCACGCTTTCGCGCCTCAGCGTCAGTTACAGCCCAGAGAGTCGCCTTCGCCACTGGTGTTCCTCCACATATCTACGCATTTCACCGCTACACGTGGAATTCCACTCTCCTCTTCTGCACTCAAGTCACCCAGTTTCCAGTGCGATCCGGGGTTGAGCCCCGGGATTAAACACCAGACTTAAATGACCGCCTGCGCGCGCTTTACGCCCAATAATTCCGGACAACGCTTGCCCCCTACGTATTACCGCGGCTGCTGGCACGTAGTTAGCCGGGGCTTTCTTCTCAGGTACCGTCACCTTGAGAGCAGTTACTCTCCCAAGCGTTCTTCCCTGGCAACAGAGCTTTACGATCCGAAAACCTTCATCACTCACGCGGCATTGCTCCGTCAGGCTTTCGCCCATTGCGGAAGATTCCCTACTGCTGCCTCCCGTAGGAGTCTGGGCCGTGTCTCAGTCCCAGTGTGGCCGATCACCCTCTCAGGTCGGCTACGCATCGTCGCCTTGGTGAGCCGTTACCCCACCAACTAGCTAATGCGCCGCAGGCCCATCCCCAAGTGACAGATTGCTCCGTCTTTCCAGTTCTCTTCAGGCGAAGAAAACAACTATTCGGTATTAGCTACCGTTTCCGGTAGTTGTCCCAAACTTGAGGGCAGGTTGCCTACGTGTTACTCACCCGTCCGCCGCTAAGTATCAAGGAAGCAAGCTTCCTATCAACTCCGCTCGACTTGCATGTATTAGGCATGCCGCCAGCGTTCGTCCTGAGCCAGGATCAAACTCTCCAATAAAGTATTGAAAAGAGCGATAAGCTCATTTTGAATCTGACGAGATTAAAATCTCATTTGTGCTCCAGCCGATTCAAGCCAAGGCTTGTTTCGAACTTTCGCGTTCATTCTGCAAGCAGAATGTTTACTCACTCGTTGTTCAGTTTTCAAAGATCAAACTCATTTTGTTACCAAACGTCGTTCTCTTCAGCAACTTTTATATCATAACACTTCCGAACCAACTTAGCAAGCTCTTTTTTTAAGTTTCTTTCGAAGCTTATTTTGTTTTGCCTTCACACTTTGTTTGTCGTGTTTTTTGGCCGGAAATAGAATATACCATATGCACAATATAATTACCACTTGTAAAATATTCCACAAACAACCCTATTGCTTTGTTTGATATACTCTCTTTTCAAACTCTTCAATTTGACGGCAATATCCTCTTACTATCCCCTACATACCCTCACTAGTCTAATCTGTCTCAATATAGGTTACGAACAGATCCTATCAACATCATTACGTTCTATATAATAAGAAACACAATACCTTATTAGAGAACAATGCTATCTATTATTTTGATATATCGAATATAGTAATTGAACTCACTCTCCTGTGAGCATGATAGATTGTAAGCTTTACTTTCTACACGGTCAGTCTTTGAACCTGCCCATCACTATCGTGTCATGATACTGTCCATTCGCGTGTCGCCGATCCTTTTTCAAAACGCCTTCAATCTCAAAGCCACTCTTTTGGTATAACTCGATGGCTTTTTCATTTGTCGCCAGCACGTTCAACATCATCTTCTCCACACCACTCTGGTCTGCCCACTCTATAGACTTCTCCAACAAGTTCTTACCAATCCCATGTCCCCAGAAATCCCTGGCTACACACACACCAAACTCAACTTTATGGCAAAAGCGCTTCAACGCTGTGCCTTCACATCGGGAGTATCCCACGATCTCACCCGCTACTACAGCAACGAGGAATATATTACGCCGCTTCTCGGTATCCGACTGGATGATACGCCGAAACCCGACTGCATCGATGTACGCCTCACCCTTTTCACGATCCATGTTCTCAGTTTCCCCGTCCAGTTGTACACGAAGTGAAGACAGGGCTTCCGCATCTTTTTCCTCTGCCGATCTAATCGAGTAGGATAATCCTTTAATGAAATACTCCTGTTGTTCGATAATCATAAGAACCAATCCGCCTATTCCTCTTTATTTAACTAAATATACTCTCTACAGCTCTAACCTACCTCAGACGGACTCTTGCCCGTAAGCATTTTGAACACCTGGCTGAAATACGTCGCATTACGGAACCCTGTCATCTCGCTCACCTCATATACCATGTAATGTCCCGACTGCAACAATTCCAACGCTCTCTGAATCCGGTACCCGTTCAAATAACTCACGAAATTCTCACCGGTCACCCTTTTGAAAAGTTGACTCAGATACTTCGGATGTACGAACAGCCCCTTGGCGATCGCTTCAAAACTAATCTCTTCGGCGTAGTGCAGCTCCACATACTGTTTCACCTGCTCTATCAGTTTATTGCTTTTCTTCTCGCCCATCTCTTTGCGTATCTGTTCCAGCCAGTTGCAGATAATACGGTCCATCCAGTTTACCAGATCATGCAGTGCATATTTCGATTGAATTTCACGCAAAAAATCACTCATCGCAAGCGGCGGCGTTAACATGGGATGAAGTCGATTCCAACTATGAATCAAGGTGTCAAACAGACTGACGGCAACAACCTGTATATCCTGTATCCCAACACAGTTTCCCTCTTTCAGCAAAAGACGAATATGATGCCACACCTCTTCCGCCTGATCGGGTCTGATATCTGCCCATGCCTCATTCCATTGACGAAGCAATAATGAATAATCCGTCACACTTGGTTCTGTATCCTTTGATGCTTCATAGTGGTAGATACGACTTCCACCTTGAAACTCTGCTGTTTCCACCGCTTCCCTGCTCTCGAGATAAGAATCTATCACCTCACATGGGTGACTCTTGGATCTCCCGATTCCAGCACTCACTTCAATTTTCAGATACGTAAAGATCTGATCGATCATCCTCTCCACGAGTGGCAGGCATTCCTCCAGATGATCTTTATCTCCTAATAGAAGCAACACAAATACCTGATCCGAATAATCAACAATCTCTACCTGACCATTCATGCGAGCCGCTTGCTCCTTCACCGTCTCCTGAATAATATCGGCCGCCCCATAGCGGAGAAGCTGCCAATCCCGTTCTTTCATCCGTGTCAAAAATACGGGGCGATTCAGTTGCAGACTAATGGCGCGTGTCTGTGAGGACATATGAATACCTATATAGTCCATGCGTTCTTTAGGCAGTTCGTCTGCCCGATATCGCGTAGTCAACAGCTCGTGAAGAAATTGTTTGCGCAAATACGGAAGTACCCGTCCAACCTCCTGCTTGTACGTCCGTTCCAGCCGCTCATGCCGCTCCCGCACATCTTGTTCCAGTAGTACCTCCCGCAACACAGACTCAATCTCCTCAACCTCTGCCGGCTTCAGCAAAAAGTGATTCACCCCCCAGCGCATGGCTGCCCGGGCGTTCTCGAATTCGTCATACCCACTAAGAATGATGATCGGCAAGTGGGGATGATCACGTCGCAATGTCTGTGTGACCTCAAGCCCGGTCATCCCCGGTAGATAGACGTCAGTCATAACGACATCCGGATGCATGCGGTGAAACAGGTCCAGCGCATCCAAGCCATTGGAAGCAGTGCCTGCAATACTGAGGCCCAGAGAAGGCCAATCGATATGATCTGTTAGCGCCTTTACAATATGAGGATCGTCATCAACAAGCATAATGGTCTTCATCATTTTTCACCGTCCAGCCATAGATTTAATTGCTCGTCGGTCTCAATACGCGGCAGCGTAATGGTCACTTCCACGCCGCCTGACTCTCTATCGCTCATTTGAACGCCATACCTCTTCCCACAATAAAGCTGAATGCGCTGATGTACATTCCGTACGCCGATACCACACGTCTCTTCGAGTGTCCACCCCTCCGGCAAACCCCGTCCATTATCCGTGATACGAATAACGATGTCCTCATGCGGGCCAATCTCTTCGTGCATATGGACCTGAATTCGAAGTGTACCTTCTTCAGGGTGCCCGTGCATAACGGCATTTTCGATGAAGGGTTGCAAAATGATCTTGGGAATGTAACAACCGCGAATACGCGGATCGATCTGCTCCTGATAATGAATGGAGAACGGCAGCCGCTCTGACTGGATGTTAACGTAGCAACGAGCATGCTCCAACTCATCTCGAATCCGAATAAACAATCTCCCTCCACTCAGTCCGATCCGTAACAGCTTGCTAAGCTGCACAATCATGCGGCTGATATCCTTGGCTTCATAATCGAGTGCGCGCCAGTGGATCATGTCGAGGGTGTTGTAGAGAAAATGGGGTTTGATCTGGGCCTCAAGCAAACCCGTCTGGGCTTCACGCTTGGCCCGGCTCTCCTCCTTTACCTGTTCCATCAGCGTTGTGAGCTGTGAAGCCATGTGATTAAAGCCATAAGCCAAGTGGGCATATTCCTCTGTGAACGAAAGCCGCACCCGGGTATCGAAGTCCCCTTTCTCCAGTTGCCTCATTCGTTTAATCAACTGTCGCAGAGGACGGATGATCTGCCTTACGAACAGGTACGCAAGCACAGCGGAACATAATAATCCCAGTATGGCGATGCCGAGAATCTGCCAGCCAGCCTGTCTGAGCGGAGATAACAGTGTATATACCGGAATAGTCTGAACGAGGCGCCACTGAAGCATGGCTGGCCTGGAATACAGCACCAATTGAGCACCACCAGGTTGACCGGAAACCACTTCGTATCCGTCTGCACCAGGCTGCAAATGTTCCTGAATCCATGCGCTATCTATAATAGAAGAAGATGAGTTTATGGCCTCACCCTTTTCTTGAATTGTACCCCCTTCATTTCTTCGATCCGTTTGTTCATTCTCCCCTGCTGGATCAACTTTCCCCATCTGCATGACGACATTGCCAGCCGTATCTACCAACAGCACTTTTCCATCAAGCACCATGGGTACATCAGCAAACCTGCTTACGATGTCCGATCTGCTTAACCGAATAAGTACATAGGCAACCGTTCCGCCTCGACTATCAAAAATCCGTTGAGCGTATCCAACCAGAGATTGGCCCGATTCGTTCTCACGCAGCGGAACCCAAGCCGCATCAGCCTTCTCCAGCGTTGCAAACCAAGAGTCGTGTGCGATGGTGTCCACCGGGAATATGCGATCAGCCATAGTCACTGTCACTTCATTAAAGACATCCGTATACAGTTCAATGGAAGTAATGCCGTCACTCACAACCATGGTATGATCCAGGATTCGAGAGACCTCTCTCCGTTGGTGAATCTGTGCAAGCCTGCCCGTATCGGCCGTTTCGAGCAAATTGGACAGTTCCCGATTGCTTGCCAAACCGTAGGCGGTTCCTGTTACCCCTGTGATGAAATCAAATCCCCGACGTGTGCTCTCGTTCAGAAGAGCCAGACGTGCTTTGCTAATCTCGGCAAAAGTGACTGCGGAGAAAGACTGATATGCCAGCCAGACGACAACCGAGACGAGCAACAGGTTAAACGCAATAAAGCAAGTCACCATCAACGTGGAGAGCTTGCTTTGTTGCAGCTTTTGATTAATGAATGAAGACCATCTTCCTTTCCCCATGGAAAAATCAACTCGTTTCGTCTTGGAATTACCCTTTGAGCCCAGAGGTCGCGATTCCTTCCACGAAGTACTTTTGACACACGATAAATACAATGAAACATGGCACCAACGACAACACCGACATGGCAAACATCGGACCCCAATCGGATTGAGAACTGGAATCAAGGAACAGACGCAGACCCAGCGGTACAGTGTATTTGCTAACGTCACTCAAATAGATCAACTGACTGAAGAAGTCGTCCCATGTCCACAAGAACGTAAAGATCATCGTGGTAACCAATGCTGGGAAAGCCAGTGGAATAATAATTTTGGTGTAAATTTTCACAGGACCGCATCCATCAATGGTTGCCGCCTCATCCAGCTCTTTGGGCAATCCCCGGAAGAACTGTACCATGAGGAAAATGAAGAAAGCATCGGTCGCCAGCCATTTTGGCACCACAAGCGGAAGATACGTGTTCACCCACTCCAGGTGGTTGAAGAGAATATACTGCGGGATCAGCGTCACATGATGGGGCAACATGATCGTCATAAGCATCAGGCCGAAGCAGATGGCTTTGAAACGAAAATTCAATCGCGCGAAAGCATACGCTGCCATGGAGCAGGAAATCACATTACCCAGCACGGCGCCAAGCGACAGGATGACTGAGTTGGTCAGAAAGCGGGAGAACGGATTGCCCTGAATACCGGACCAGCCATTTATATAATTTTTCCAATTCCATTCCTGCGGCCAGAACCAGGTCTCTGTAAAGATCATATGTCCCGGTTTGAATGAGCTGCCCAGCATCCAGAGAATCGGATAGAGCATGACAAAGGCGATACCTGAAATCAATACATGTTTGCTGACGACCCATGCTGTAGAGTTTCGTTGTCCAATCATGATTTCCCACCATCCTCATAGTGTACCCACAGCTTGCTGCTGCGGAATACGAGCAATGTAAATACGCCGATCAGGATGACCAGCACCCAGGCCATCGCGGAAGCATAGCCCATCTGAAAGAATGAGAATCCTTTTTTGTACAGATACAGAGAGTACATTAAGGTTGAGTTCACTGGCCCTCCGCTACCATTACTGATAACAAAAGCCTGTGTGAATGATTGAAAGGACGTAATCAACTGCATCACGAGATTGAAAAAGATGACGGGTGACAGAATCGGCAACGTTATATAGAAGAACCTCCGCAGAGGGCCTGCCCCATCTACCGCTGAGGCTTCATCATACTCCGGTGGAATCTGCTTCAGGCCTGCCAGGAAAATAATCATCGACGATCCGAACTGCCACACGGATAACAGCACAATGGAGTACAGGGCATACTTCGGATTCGCTACCCAATCGGGAGCTTTAATGCCCACCATGGCAAGAACACTATTGAGCAGCCCGTCCCCACCCAGCATCTTACGCCACAACATCGCAATCGCCACGCTACCTCCAAGCAATGTCGGGATGTAATACACCGTCCGGTAAATACCAAGACCTCGAATCCCTTTGTTGAGCAGCATCGCTACAAGCAGCGCAAAGATCAATTTGACTGGTACCGAAACAGCGACATACGTGAAAGTGACCTTGAGCGACTGGGTAAACAGTTTATCCGATGTAAACATCATAGTGTAGTTATCCAGACCGACCCATGAAGGGGCGGCCAGGATACTGTAATCGGTAAACGAGATGTATAACGATACCAACATTGGACCCAAGGTGAGAAATAACAATCCGACAAGCCATGGGGCGAGGAACAGAAGTGCGGCTCCATTATGCGCATATCTCCGTTTCACCCGCTGGGTAGTTACACGCTCGATTCGGGCTTGACTAACCTGTGATGTCGTCATCTTCGCAACCTCCCCGCAGAATTAGTAGTCTGGAACGGTTTCAATGATTTATTGACTCGATCCAAGCGTAGCCTTCGCTCCTTCAATAAACTGGGCAATCACATCAGGCGTATTGCCTTGACCGAAGGCGATCTGCTCGCTTGCGCTCTTGAAACTTGTGTCCACTTCAGCAAATCCTTGCGGGTATGGTGGGTCAATCTCACTGGAATGCTTCGATACGGTGTCGATAAATTGGAAAATGACTTGCTCCGCTTCCGGCAGCGTTGGCTGCATCTGCTCACGAATGCTTGAATTAACCGGCACACCACGTTCAGAACCAAGAATAGCGGTTGCTTCTGGATCGTTGACCATGAAATCAATGAACATGGCAACTTCCTTCGGATGTTTCGTTTTGCCATAACCGGAGAGGAACTGTCCTGGTTTCAGGTATTCGCCAATTTGCTTCTCGTTAACACCATGCGGGAGTACTTGTATGCCAAGCTTATGATCCTGGTTTTTGTTCACCTGCTGGAATGTCAGCAATTGATTGGACCAGGCAAAGTCCATGGCGGCTGTGCCCAGGGAAATTGGACGTGTCTCCAGTGCGTTGGTTGTGGATGCCGTGATCTCCGCTGTGGTCACTCCACCATTCTCGCGCAGTGCGCTCCACATATCGAACCATTGCTGAAGCTCCTCGCTGGTAGCGGTCATTGTGCCACCGTCGAACAATCCTTTCCCGGATTGCCGGATAAACACTTCAAACATGTTCGTTGTACCGGAAATGTCTGCCGATCCATAGAACCCCTCACCTTTGGCTGCGGCAATCTTGGTTGCAATATCCCCAAAGTCCTTCCATGTCCAGCTCTCTTTCGGTTCTTCAATACCTAATTCCTGAAATACGGTGGCATCATAAATGACACCAGGTGCGTTTACTCCGAGGGTAATCGCATATAATTTATCGTCAATTGATCCGGCTGTAATCATGCTCTGATCATGATCCTCTGTCCGCAGCTCTTTGCTCTCTGCAAACGGAGTCAGGTCAAGCAAGGCACCACGTCGGGCAAAGTCAGTCAGAAATGCGTAATCCATCTGGATGATATCCGGTGCATTCGAACCAGCTACTTGTGTAGTTAACTTGTCAAAGTAACCGTCCCAACCGGAGTATTCAGGTTTAATGGTAATCCCCGGATGTTTCTCTTCGAACAATTGGATGACTTTGGTCGTCAGATCATGTCTGGTCTGTGATCCCCACCAGGTCATGCGCAGTTCAATCTTGCCTGAAGAGTCTCCTTCACTTTCACTTGCTTCACCGGAAGAAGCTGGCTTATCGGCGGCACCTCCTGAACAGGCTGTAGCGAACAATAACAGGGACAGGCAGAATAGGGTTACCCACTTTTTTGTAATCATCATAAATGAATTTCCTCCCCTTCTTGCATTTATGAAATCGCTTACAAAGCCTATTGTAACGGTCCATCGCTGCACATGACATAAACAAAAGTAAGCTTTCCTGTCAAAAAAGTAAGGAGTTGAAGGAATCAAAAACCACCGGGAATACCATTCCCGGCGGTGATGTTCCCGTCTCAAATATGATTTATCAGGAATGCGTGACGCCAGGTGAATTCACCTTGTGCTCAGCCAGATGTTTCTTCATTTTGGCAACCTCAGTTCCTGCCAGCATCATAATGCCAATTCCGTGATTGTCATTGGTGACGGTACGCAAGTCCTGATCATAATACTCTGCCGTAAACGCATATCGTGATCCACTGCACACGCCATGTACATTCCCTTGACGATCAATTGCTTTGCAGATGAGTCCCTTCCAAGCCCGCTCGGCAGCTGTGACGTAAACTTCAGGGTCTTTGAACCAGCCAAAGCGTACACCTCTCGCAAAACCATAGGCAAACATCGCCGTGCAGGAGGCTTCTTCATACGTCTGCGGAACATTCAACACCTGATGCCACAACCCACTTTCCCCTTGAAGTGCCGCGTACCCTTCACACAGCTCGTTGAAGAAATCTATTAAAGCTGAGCGCTCGGGATGCTCTGCCGGCAAAGCTTCCAGTACCTCCGTCAAGGAAAACAGTGTCCAGCCATTTCCCCGTCCCCATGGAATCTGCGTTGCCTGTCCGTATTTGAAATCATACACATGGGACATAATCTTGAACTCAGGCATAAACAGATACTTCCGATACAGTGAAAATTGTCTTGCGGCTTCATCCAATGCGGCTGAATTGCCTGTCACCCGTGCATAACGAACGAGAAACGGCGTGCTCATATAGAGGTCATCTGCCCACATGGTATTCTCGGCATACTCCCCTACACATGTGCGATAAAATGCCCCATCTTCCTGCCGTTCCAGGCGGGAAAGCATGAAATCTGCAATCCGTTCAGCAATCGGAAGAAACGTTGGTTCATGACACTCTGAATACGCTTCCAGCATGGCCGAACCAAACGAACCACAGTTATCCAGCATTTTTAGCATGACCAGTTGTTGATTGACTGCCGGGAAACCATACTGCTGCCGATCCCATAATGAGTACTCATACATCTGGGTACATGCTTGCACATGCTCAGCCGCATAACGTGTAATGTCCGGTCTCTGCAAATAACGCCCCGTCCGTAATAGACCATATACAGTGACACCCAACGGATAATCCCAGCGACCATAATTGGTCACACTGCCAACGGTCCATTTGTTGCTTAACATGGCATTTTCATAATAAGGTCTGATCCAAGCATCCGGTCGATCCAAGCGCCAATATGTCTGTTCTAGCCCTGTTTGGTACACTCGGTCCGTTCGGGTCAGATCCTGCAAATCCGGTTCAACCCCCGACTCAAAAGGCCCAACATATAACCAGGAATCTCCGGAAGCACCGTGCACACGCTGAGGAAGTTCAAGTAGAAGTGATTTACCCGAAACGGTTGCGTTCAGATTAAAATGCCACGATCCTGCCGTAGCGTTGCATTCACTTCGAACAAGCAGGTCACTCCGTCCAAAAGAGACTGGTACATCCACCTCGAACGGACCCGCCTCCTTTATTTGCGCCACAGGCTTGCCGCTAATCCATATATTTAGAGAACCGGAGGATTGACCTGACAACCGAACCTGACTTCCGGTTGAATCGGTATTGTTCAGATGAGTCCAAGCATAAGCATGCTTTCCAGGAAGATGCCCGTATATTCGTTCAAGCGTTGACTTGGTGATATCTTCATCAAACCAGTCTGTCTCAGGCAGCCACTTCAAACTGCAATCTGCTTCTGTTCCAAGCAGGTCTGGTTGCTTACTCGCGACCGGGTTCGGTTGGGAGAACACCCAACCTGCCTGTCCCCGTCTCTCTTGAAACGGCGCAAATACGTTCAGAATACGCACTTTACCTTCATCTGAACCAAATTGGCAGCCAAATCCGGCAGGGGTATTTTTCATTTCCAGCCAAATGGTGTTCCAGCCCGGCTTGATGTCGATGCTGAGCTTCACCGTTGCGTCAGGACTAATCTCATCGATTACGGTAGAGCGATAGACCAACTGCTCATTGAAATAAAAGCGAACAGGTCCATAACAGCGAACCAGCACATCCAGGTTCCGGTCCTCATCCCCCCAGACCAGCGCAGCTGCGTAAGACATATGGTCTTTGGGTGCATCAGGAAAGCGTTTACCTAAATTCAGATCATAAAGCCCTTTTTCATTTTGCAAAATACCAGACTTCTGGAATACCCGATATACAAAATCAGCCTGCGCATTGGCTCCAATATATCTCTCGGCCAGCACCTTCAGCACCTGATCCTGATCTTCTCCAAATCGGTAATACATGCTCTGCGGTTCACTGAAATAGGTCGTCATTGATGGCACACATCCCTCTCGCGTTGAAATAGAATCTTATCCGAAATAAAACGTTCGCCTGGGCAGGCCAGATCCGTATCCTGCTATCACAGCTTCAGGAGATATAGCGCTTAACCTCCGTAAGAAACTCCCTTGCCCTGAACGTTAATACCTTCTCGTTTACTCAGACACCAATTAATAATCCCAGTATAACTGACATGTTCTATGGTGGCTATAGATTTTTGTTTGCGCTTACAAATAAATTCAAAGTCTCATTTTATGTCTCGCCCGTTGAACTTCTATTTGAACATTCGTTTAAAAAAACAGAAAACGTTGCCGATATAGATAGTAGGCTGAAAAATTCCACTTTTTGTAACGGGAAGGAAAGATGCACATTGAATACTCTTGAATCTCTGGTAAATGCTATGCCTTTTGTTAGCCAAATGTTCCGTGACGACATATCCATATCCATTAATGATCATGAGAAAGTTTTGTATTTTTCCGAAGCAAAAAGTCTGGAGA
The DNA here is from genome assembly GCF_050990605.1 of Paenibacillus amylolyticus. Taxonomy (GTDB): domain Bacteria; phylum Bacillota; class Bacilli; order Paenibacillales; family Paenibacillaceae; genus Paenibacillus; species Paenibacillus amylolyticus_H. Next base: position 168,744 of record NZ_CP158832.1, on the reverse strand, counting down.
TTGGTGTGAAGGTTGGAGATGAGCTGCATGACGATTACAAAGATTTCAAAATGCTCACCAACAAGGATACGCGTACCGTGGCACGCATGCCTGGTGATCTGCAAGGCAGACCTTTCGACGCCATCCTAATTCCCATCAAGGAAAACGATCAGGTCGTGGGTATATTGGGTGTAAACTACGCACTGGATAGCCATATGACCCTCGAAAATCTGATCCGTGAAAATGAAACGACCATTCATGCGCTCGTCGGTGGCATTCAGCAGATTGCAGCACATTCCGAAGAACTCTCCGCGACATCAGAAGAGATTCTGCGCAACTCCAAAAAAGCTTCAGAGAACTCCGTCAGTGTGTCTAAAGTAACAAACGTCATTCGTGAAGTATCGGAACAAACCAATCTGCTTGGACTGAACGCCATGATCGAGGCGGCCCGTGTGGGCGATCAGGGAGCCGGCTTCGGTGTGGTTGCCAGTGAAGTACGCAAACTGTCCGATCATACAAAGCAAGCAGCGGCTGATATCGAAACATCCCTTGGTAGTGTACAGGACACCATGAAACATATGGAGCAGGAGATCGGTCAGATTACCACCGCAACCGTCGATCAGGCCAAACTCGTTAGCGAGTTCATGGAAAGTATCGAACAACTTAGCGAGACAAGCGCAAATCTGAAAAAATTCGTACATCAGATGCTGGCCCTCGAGTAACAGCCAGTTCCACAACAGAAATAACGAACGATATGAAATGTACATAGAACATGATATAACATGTGAAAAGCCTCCGGCTACACTTCCCTTAACAGGAAGTCAGCGGAGGCTTTGTCTCGTAATGAGTTGATATCCCATTTATAGTCGACTGGCTGTTAGATCTCTACAGCGACGCCAAAATGGTCGGACACAACCGGCCCGTTTTTACCATTTAAGACCACGGTGGAAGACTTGGCCTGAATCGGACGATTGGAGAAAATATAGTCGATCCGAAGATCGCGTTTGTTATCTGCCCAACCGGCAATGGCCTTCACCACGGTTGCTCCTTCATCCTTTTGCAATGCTGTGGTATACAGGTCATTCCAACCTTTGCTCATCATATAATCATAGCCTTCTCCACGCACTTCCGCGACATTATTAAAATCACCCATGATATATAACGGTTGAGCCATGTAAGGGGCAAGCTTGCTTTCCGTCAAATCCCACTGTCCCTTGAAAGGTTCCTGCGCATCATCCCACCAGTTATAATGTCCGTTCACAAACCAGGTTGCTTCACCTTGGACGACCGTCTGGATTCCCACAATCTTGCGTGTACGGTAATTGTTATAATCCCGCATGTGGGATACATATTCCCCAAAAGCCTGTGTAATCGGCGTCCGGCTAAGGATCGCCAGTCCTTCATCGTATTTTTGAAACCCGACATGCGCGGGAATCCACGTCCAGTAATATTGCTCTGTCAGCTGCTGAAGCAGGACGTAGGCATAGTTGTCTTTTTTAATCACAGCATCGGATTCAGTAGCGTAATACCTCTTCAGTTCTTCTCCAGAAAGCGCCGCTTCCTGCATGGACTGGTTAACCTCCTGCATGGAGATGACATCAAATTGATGTGTATTAATAAAATCAGCCAGCTGACTGATCTTGTTCAGTTGATCTTCTTCCGCCCAAGCGTGTGTGTTTAACGTCAGTATTTTCATGTGCTCTCTCCTGTTGTTTGTAATATGACCGTTACCCCGGCCTGCATCGTTCCTGAAAGGAATACATACGATAAGCATACACAATATGGGGCAATCATGCATGCCACTCGCTAACAGCACCCTCTTTTTCAACCTTGATTGATGTTTGTTCAAAAAGAATTTCATATTCTTATAACCCATGCACGGATCGGCTCATAACTGATATGATGGATACAATGAATTTACAACATCACGTCATAGACGTGGTGATTACTGAACCTATGTTTACCCCAGGAGATGGAATGATGAACATACCGAATAACATGAGGATGGATGATGCGCAGTGGCAACAGTTGATCAGGCAGGTTGCGGAGCATTTTAATAACCTGACAATCATGCGCGGATTCCAATATTATAAACAGAAACGTGTCGGACCATTAACCTATTCCGAACAACAAGGGATCTCGGCCGTTGTACAAGGATCGGAAGAATATGAAGTCACCCTGAGCATGCAATCCCTGTCTACAAGTCATTGTACCTGTCCGGTGAGCTCCGTATGCAAACATATGGCGGCTGTCTTGATGAATTATGCCGAGCAACTGGAGCGACCTGTGCATGCGATTGTGAATGCACACTCCAGTACTGCGCTCAAACAAACGACCAAACCCGTCGGGGCCATGTCCGCAGGACGATCCAGCTATGCCGAAGCTGATGAACAACAGGATATGGACATTCCTGACAACCAATACAGCCAGATCAAGGAGCGTGCAACAGAGCTTGCCGGTCTCGAAATCCCGGAATGGCATGAGCTATTCCACTCCTGTCTGAGACGGCTGGGTACAGGCACACCAAGCACATCCTACGTGCAGGAAGCAACGGACGAGCTATATGCCATTAAGCCAAGGCTGAATGCTGCGATGAACCAACTTTTTGAACTACATGTACAGCTGCACCTTATACGATTCTGCGTGCCTCCGGCCCGTAACTCCATCACGCATACCCCTGTGTACTTGAGCTACCCTGCCCAGCTCGTGGTGGATGCACTTCTGAAAGACATTGAACGGATCTTTAGCCATCCGCTAGACTTGTCCGGTCTAAAGGGAAACAAGCTTGAACAACTTTGGAACAGACTGTCTGAAACCTCAGCTTATTTACGTAAACAGATGATGCCTGAGACAGCCAGCATGATGTTCTTCACTCCGATCTATCGACAACTGTGGTTGAACTGGATTGTGCCTGAGCTTCAAGGGTCCCGGGACATGTTAGCGTCAGAACAGGCTATCTTAAATGATATAGAGCGCAATTTAACAGCGACTTCGGCACCTTCCCAGTCAGGTGGAAGTGTCTTGGGTAGCGCTCAGAGTAATGGAAGCAGTAGTGATAGACCAGGCAAAGCCATATCCCTGCCTTTACCACTCGTACTTGCGCAGAGCTGGATGTACTTACATCTGGGGCAGGATGATCAGGCATGGCAGCGACTCATCCATGGAAGCTCGGCCTACGGTTTCCCGCCAGAACAACTGCTGCATTTTCTCCATGTACTCGCAGATTCGGCTGAATGGAAGCGGCTTGGGGATTGGTTGGTACAACTTGGCCCCCTTCTGGCAAATCGGCGCAACACACCTTTAAATGATTACATGCATCTGTGGGACACAGCCATTCAACATCTGCCCGATGCAGAGAACCGTATGTGGGACACGCTTGTCAGCATGCTCCCCCACTCTCGCCCAGCCTATGAAGATGCCATGCATTCGCGTGGACAGTGGCGCAGATGGATTGATTTTCAGCTGAGTACAGGGACGGAGCCTCTCGAATTCCGCGTAGCGGTGCTGCAACCGATTGAAAAAGAAGCACCTGAACTGCTGCTCCCCTTCTATCATCAGGCGGTGGAGCGTTATATCGGACACAAGAACAGGGATGGATACAAGGCAGCGGTGAAGCTGCTGAAACGTCTGTCCAAAATCTATAAAAAGTTGAAGCAAGAAGCCCACTGGGAGCAGTTCATCACAACACTCGCTGTTCGTAACAGTCGGCTGCGCGCCCTGCAGGAAGAGCTTCGGAAAGGTAAACTGATCTCATGAGCTTAATTCATCCTTACACTGAAACGATTGAGGTTCACGTCGCTTTAACCGGATATGGCGATGCTTTGTTTTACGGAGCACTCAACACACACCACTTTGTATCGGGACAGTCGCTTAAGCAGCGATTGTTCGCTTGGCATGCACCTTCCTTCTACGGTACCGAATTGGAAGTTCGGCAGATTGAAGAGATTGAGCTGGTTGTTCTGCCCGCAGAAGAAGTCATTCCCTTCTTTGCCGAGATGCACACGCTGCTTCATATTGAATGGAAGTGGGACGAGCAAGCGGAACATCTGATTCGACTGGCTCCTGCACTCGCAGCATCTATCGAGAAACGCAAATACGTACCCAGCTTTGAGGCCTATCGCGCAGGACAACTTCAGTGGACCTGGGACCCGGACAGCTTGAAAAAGCAGGAGCGGGCATCGCTTACCAAAGCGATTCAACAGACGGACGAGAGCTACGCGGAAGGGCTCGGGGCAGCTTACTCCGCCTTCGTATTCCAACGCTGGTACAGTTCGGAGGAAGCTGCGACCGATCTGCGGCGTGAATTCCCGCAGTTGTTCCCAGAGCGCGGTACTCTACCCAAGACAGCCGGAATGGATGCTCAGTCCTGGCTCGTATCCATTGGCTGGAAAGCAGATGCCGCACCATTCAGACCTATGCTGCAATTGCAGGAGCCGGACGAGGATGAGCCAGCTTGGCGGCTGCGACTGGTGTTGCAGAACAAGCTGGATGCCGCCATCTTGGTGCCTGTCATGCTGGATTCACGCGGCAGACTTGAAGGGGAATGGCCAGAAGTATGGACACCATTCATTCTGGATCGCTCCGCTGGATGGCTGGATCAGCTTCGCGCACATCTGCCGCGTCTTGCAAGCTCTATTAGCGGCAGACGGGATGTGCTGAGTGATCCTTTGGAAGATCAGGAAGCCTGGCAGTTCCTTACACAGGATAGCGGCTGGTTGCTGGCAGCGGGTTGGCAAGTCTTGCTCCCGGGTTGGTGGGAAGCAGCCCGGAAGAAGAAGCCTAAGCTGCGCGCCAAGGTGAAGCCAGAGGAAGGCAGTGAGCGGGGACAGTCCTTCTTCGGACTGGACTCAATTATTCATTTTGACTGGCGCATTGCGATTGGTGACACGGATCTCAGCGAAGATGAGTTCGCCGATCTTGTTGCCCGTAATGAACGATTGGTTCGCTTCCGTGGAGAATGGGTTCCTCTCGACCCCGACCTGCTGGAACAGATACGTCGTGCCATGGGCGGTGTAGATCGGGAACAGGGACTCTCATTTCAGGATATTCTACACCTGCATCTGTTGCACAATGAGCAACGGGAATATCGCAACCAGAAATGGAAGGAAGGACAACAAGCCGAGGAGGAAGAGCAACCGCAGGCTAATGAGAACATTCGGCTGGAGGTTGAACTTAACGAACACCTCAACCGGGTCATCTCACAATTGGGAGGCGGACAAGGCGGTGCGCCTTCACTGCCCATTCCGACAGGACTTCATGCCGAGCTGCGATCGTATCAGAAGGAAGGTTTTGCATGGCTTGGTTTTCTGCGCAGATTCGGTCTTGGGGCATGTCTTGCTGATGATATGGGTCTCGGAAAAACCATTCAGTTCATTACGTATCTATTACACATCAAAGAACATGAACCACGTAAGCCGGGACAGGCTCCGGCACTTCTGATCTGTCCGACTTCCGTACTGGGCAACTGGCAAAAAGAAATTAGCCGGTTCGCGCCCTCCATTCATGTCAGCCTGCATTACGGAGCACGCCGATTAAGCGGGGAAGAATTCCGGGAGCAGACAGAGCAAGTGGACATTATCATCACGTCCTTTGCTACCGCTACACTCGATCAGGAAATGTTGCAGAATTATACGTGGTCATGCATCTGTCTCGATGAAGCGCAGAATATCAAGAATGCTCAGACCAAACAGTCGCTGGCTGTTCGCAGTTTCCCGGCGAAACACCGTATTGCCATGACAGGCACACCAATCGAGAATCGGTTGTCCGAGCTGTGGTCGATCTATGATTTTACCAATCCAGGATATTTGGGCAGTGCACGGGCATTCCAGACTCGCTTTATCAGCGCCATAGAGAAGGATAAGGATGAGCAGCGGATGCAGGACCTGCAGCAATTGGTGAAGCCGTTCATGCTGCGCCGGAAGAAAAAAGATCCGAATATCCAGCTCGATCTGCCGGACAAAAACGAGATGAAGACCTACATTCACCTTACGGGTGAACAAAGTGCATTGTATGACCAGTCTGTGCAGGCCCTGATGGATAAAATGAAAGAACTGGAAGGCATCAAGCGCAAAGGTGCAATTCTATCGGCGTTAACCCAGCTTAAACAGTTGTGTGATCACCCTCTGCTGCTAACGAAAGAAGCTTTGCCGGAGGTACTCCCCGAAGACGGTGCACTGACATCTGCTTATGACGTGTACAGCCCGCAGGATATGGCGATGCTGATCAGCCGCTCCGCAAAGCTGGAGCGACTGATGGAGCTCGTCCGGGAATTAAGGGACGAGGGCGAGCGATGCCTGATTTTCACCCAATACATCGGTATGGGTCAGATGCTGCAACAGGTGCTGCGTCAGGAGTTGCAGGAACCTGTGCTGTATCTGCACGGGGGCACATCCAAGACGGCACGGGATCGTATGATTGAGGAATTCCAATCCCGTACATTGCCTGAGGACAAGCAACCGTCCGTCTTCATTTTGTCTATCAAGGCAGGCGGCGTGGGGTTGAATCTGACCGCAGCCAATCATGTCTTCCACTTTGACCGCTGGTGGAACCCTGCTGTTGAGAATCAAGCCACCGACCGGGCTTACCGGATGGGTCAGACCAAAGATGTACAGGTGCATAAGTTCATCTCTCTCGGTACACTGGAGGAGCGGATCGACGAGATGTTGGAGAGCAAACAGCAGCTCAGCGATAACATCATCACAAGCTCCGAGAACTGGATTACCGAATTGTCGACGGATGAGTTGAAGGATCTGTTCACTCGGCGTCGTGACTGGTCGGGTTAACTCGGTAGTAAATTTACAGTACAGGCCAAACCCGGATTTCAGAGAAATAAAATGAATAAGCATTACAAAAAAAGAGCGAAGTTTCGGAATTTAAATTCCAGCTTCGCTCTCTTTGTATTGTTGCAGTTAATCATCCGTTCTTAACGCATGTTACCGATGATGGATGATCTTGATCCCTGCATTTTTTTGATAAAGTTTGTCATGACATCAAATGCTTCATTGCGCTTGTTGGACAGGGACTGCAGACGAAGCATGTCCATCTGTTGAGAGTTACTCGCAGCATCAATTTGGCCTTTCAGCTTTTGAACAGCTGCTTCATCCCCGTTTTGCTGGGCTATCTGCAATTGAGAGTTCAGTTCCGCGATCAGCTGATTGCGGTTCTGTACCTCTTGAATTTGCGTTTGCAGTTGAGCATCCAACAATTTGGTGCGTTCACTCTGAACCATCATCAAAGCCGTTTCGATATCCATACTGCTGATGTCAATCGGTATTACGCTCGAGATGTTCGAGATTGGGCTTGCTGAGGCTGAAGAGACGATGGAGACTGCAGCGACAGCAGCAACTGCTGTTGAAGCGAAAAATTTACCTGAACGTTTCATTTGTGTTCCTCCGAGTCCCTATGTAATATGTACCAGTTTTTTGATGGCATCTTCCGCCATTCTAAATCAAAAGAACTAGTTGTTCAATCAAATTAACATCAAATTTGAAATGATTTTGATATCCCTTACACACGCCTACTTCCGCTTACAAATTGAGTAAATTAAACAGCGCATTATAAGTAAACGTGCATTCTCAAAGGGCATATTAACTACGACTAGATTGTTCTTTACGCCTACGCTTGAAAGTAACAATGGAGATCGAAGATACGTTCATGATTTTACTTTAGAACATGGTTATGTTATGTTTAATAATGTATTTTACACAATTTAATTTTGTGATATTTAATATAAACGAATGTTATACACTTTACGGGAGGTTTTTATATGAAAAAGATACTGGTTGTACTAACAAATGTAGATAAATACGCAACGAAAGAGGAGCCTACCGGCTTGTGGCTGAGCGAAGCAACTCACTTTATTGAAGAATTCGACCATAATGACAATGTTCAGATCGATCTGGTTAGTCCTAAAGGGGGTAACGTACCTCTTGATCCGAAAAGTCTGGGTGACTCCCTGGATGAAAGCACCAAAGCCTATTTCGAGAATGAAACGTTCATGAACCAATTGAAAAATACGTTGAAACCTGGCGAAGTGAATGCAAGTGATTATGATGCGATCTACTTCACAGGGGGTCATGGTACAATGTGGGATTTCCCGGACAATGCGGAACTTCAAGAACTTTCTCGTGAAATCTATGAAAAAGGTGGCGTTGTGTCCGGTGTGTGCCACGGGGTTACAGCCCTGCTGAACGTGAAGTTGTCAAACGGCTTGCTCTTGATCAAAGACAAAACCGTCTCCGGCTTCACGAATGAAGAGGAAGCATTGGCACAACAAACCGAATATGTTCCTTTCCTGCTGGAAGATGCTTTGAGAGAACGTGCCGCACAGTACGATAAAGCTGCTGCCTTCAGTTCCTATGTCACAACAGATGGCCGCGTGGTCACAGGACAGAATCCGCAATCCAGCAAAGCGGTAGCTGAAAGTGTTAAACAACTGCTGGGTCTGTAAAATAAACCGATCGATCCCTCTACTCCCCCCAGGAGATCATATAGATGTAAAAGCAAAACAGCATGTGATCCGTCATGACCTGACAGAACACATGCTGTTTTTTTAATGATTTGCTTGTGTCGAAGCTTCCGCCGCTGTTCCTCTAGCCAGTCGCTTCACGATATAAGGCACGGTGACCGATGTCAGGATCACGGCAAACGCAATCTGAGCAATGGCTGTGTCCACATAGGGCGCATATGCCGGATTGAACCCAGTAGCCATCGAAGGTACCACCATGGAGAGTCCAGCAACCGAACATGTCGCAGCCGCAGCGTAACCGGGCCGCCTTAATATCGTGCGATCAATTCCAATGAGCGGCAGCATGCAGATCAGCATAAATAATACCGTGACCAGCAAGCCGGACAGACTGGACTGAAATGCGATACGCAGATCAATATTGGAGCCAAAGCTTGTGCCGAGGAAAGGTAGCAGAATCAGTGTTCCCGGAGCAAACATCTTCTGAATGTTGCTGTCTAGGTTGCCAAGCAGTATCCCGATCAAGAAAGGCACTAACGTAGCAAGTACACTGAGGTAATCGATACCGACGCCACTTGCCGAATTCAATATCATAACCGGAATAACCGGAACGGCAATCAGATTCAGAATGCCAAACGCAGCACGATCCACATCATCTCCGTACGTATTCATCAAGGCCAGATATAATCCCGGATTACAACTGGTCAGAACGGCAATGAAAGCTACCGCCGAAACTCCCCCGACCCCACTAATGCCAAAAAAGTGTACAAATGCCCAGCCAAACAGGCAACTAATGAGGATACGAGAGATACAGAGTACCCCTGCTCTCTTCAAGGTCACCAGAAGCTGTGACAGATTGAGCTGTGTTCCGGACACGAGCAAAATCATTCCAATCAGCACCATGGTACCTTTCGATGTGAATAGTGCTGTCGTTGGATCTCCGATCTGAAACAACGATGGAAACACCGTGTTGACGACCGCGGCGGCAAGCATGGGAACAATCAGCAAGCCGCCGGGTATTTTTTTGATACGACCCAGAATGTTCATGGTGCGTTACAGTTCTGCTCCGTTGGTACGGATCACATTTTGATACCAGAAAAACGAATCTTTCCGATATCTTTTGAGCGTGCCATTACCATAGTCATCCTGATCTACATAGATAAATCCGTATCGTTTGCTCATCTCGGAAGTTCCTGAACTGATCATGTCGATTGGCCCCCACATCGTGTATCCCAACACTTCGACCCCATCCGCAATGGCGAGTCCCATCTGTTCAATATGTTTGCTCAGGAAATCAATTCGGTAAGGATCGTTGATCGTTCCGTCCTCATTCAGCTTGTCGTAGAAGCCTGAGCTGTTCTCCAGAATGAAGACTGGTTTTTGATACCGATCATAGACGAGATTAAGCGTATACCGCAGGCCAATGGGATCAATCTGCCAACCCCACTCATTTGCAGGCAAATGCGGGTTTTTATAAACGCTGTGTACGTTGCCTGCTGTTAATTCAAGTTGTTCGGTATCACTACTGGATATCATGGAGTTGTAGTACGACATCCCCACGAAGTCAGCCGTATGTGCGCGAATGCTATCCAGATCACTGTCCTCGATGTTCAACTGGATCTCCTTATTTTTGAAATACGTTTTACTATAGTAGGGGTACTCACCTTTATTGAGCACATCCAAGTAGAATTGATTTTTCATCTGATCATCCTGCTGCATCTGAAGTGCGTCCTCCGGTTTGCAAGTGTAAGGATACGTTGTGAAATAAGCCACCATACTTCCGATCTGGTTATTCGGATCAATCTCATGGGCCATCTTGGTTGCTCTGGACGCAGCTACAAATTGATGATGCAACCCCTGGAATAACATTTCCTCATAATTCGGAGCATCATAATCAATGATTCCCAGCGTCTTGGCTGATGCTTTCACGCTCATATTAATCTCGTTGAACGTCACCCAATACTTTACTTTGCCCTTGTAACGATTGAACAGCACATCACAATAGTTCACATACAGATCAACCAGCTTGCGGTTATACCATCCCCCAAACTTGTCCATCAGTACAATTGGTGTATCAAAGTGACTGATGGTGATCAGGGGCTCCATACCCTGTTTCAGACATTCATCAATAACCTGATCATAGAATGCTAATGCCTTTTCGTTCGGAGCGGCATCATCGCCACCTGGAAATACTCTGGCCCATGAAATGGAATAACGGAATACTTTGAAGCCCATCTCGGCAAATAAAGCGATATCCTCACGGAAAGTATGGTAAAAATCGATTCCCCGGCGCTTCGGATATTTAACCGTATCCGGGTCGTTCCGGGCCTCTTCAATCATCTCCCAATTCACCCTGATCTGCTTGGTCACCTTGCGGTCGTTCTTCTCGTTAAACTTCATCACTTCTGGAATGGTCAGGCTCTTGCCATCCACATTATAAGCACCTTCAGCCTGACAGGCAGAAAGCGCCCCGCCCCACAAAAAATCTTTTGGAAAATTAGAATGAGTCATTTTAGTTTCCTCCTGTTATTACGTGTTATTTAAATGGTCGTATTTAAGGTTTCAGGGGATTAGCTTGATCAGTGCTTCACTCTCCCGGATCGGGCCGCTGGTCGCTGTGTTCAGTACGTCTCCATACTGTTGCATGTTGGTGACGACAATGGATGTAATGGTGTTATATCCTGCTGACGTAATGCCTTCTGGATCAAATTCCACTAATAAATCGCCAGCCTTGATGGTCTGTCCCTGTTCGATATGGGCGGTAAAATATTTGCCTTTGAGGCTGACGGTATCCACCCCGATATGGATCAGGATCTCGACACCATTCGCTGCCTTCAATCCGATGGCGTGTTTGGTGCGATAGAGTGCCTCGACTACTCCGTCGAATGGAGCATATACCTTGCCTTCTGTTGGAACAATCGCAATACCTTTACCCATTAACTCTTGGGCAAATGCTTGATCTTCCACTTCAGAGATCGGTTTGATCTCCCCTGACATTGGACTCACGATGAGCATGTCAGCAGATGTGGTTGTCAGTGATGCTGCTGACTCTGAAGGCACCTCTGTGGCAGCGGATGCTGGATTTTCATTAACTTTATCAGTTGCTTGCGGCTTCGGTTTAGCTCCTTCTGTATTTTCCTTGATGCCAGCCAATAGCGTGAACACAAAGCCGAGTACAACTGCGGCAATACAGCCAATCACAATGTAGATATACCGATCGGCTGTATAAGTCCCCAAAGAGAGCACACCTGGAAGTGAAATGGCAGTTGCTTTTGCATCTACCAAAGTATAAAAACCGCCTACCAGACCTGCGGCAGCACAGCCAGCAAAGAATGGTCGTTTGTATCTTAACGTGACACCGTAAATGGCGGGTTCGGTGATCCCGAATAATGCCGTCAAACCACTGGAACCAGCTGCGGATTTCATTGTTTTATTCTTGGTGAGAAATAATACACCGAATGCCGCTCCTGCCTGTGCCAGATTGGCAGCCAAAGAAGCTGGCAACAGCATGGTGGAACCTATAGTAGCAATCTGTTGAATCTGAATCGGCATAATTGCATAATGCATTCCAAACATAACCATAATCGGTTTGAAGAATCCAAGAATCGCACCTGCCAGAACACCAACAGTGCCGTATAAATAGTTAATCCCATCCGTAAGCCAGTTACCAATATAAGATCCAATGGGTCCGAGAATGATAAGCTCAAGTGGAACCATTATAAACAGCACAATCATCGGTGTAATCAGGACTTGCAGAAATTTCGGGACAACCCGATTCACAACCGGATATACGTAACTCATAATCCATACGGCGAGGATGATGGGAATAACCGATGATGAATATTTCATCAACAGAATCGGTATGCCCAGAAAGTCTATGCTTTTCACACCTGTTTCAGCAATTTTGGAGGCAGCCTCCAGAATAACGGGATGCATCAACCCTGCGGCAAGAGCAACTGCCAGATAAGGATTGGTTTTAAAGCGATTGGCAGCACTAACAGCCAGGAAGAACGGCATGAAATAGAAGATGCTATCGCCAATCATGTTAATGATGCTCATGAACCCTGACCCTTCCAACCATCCAAGTGCAGCAATTACGGTGGCCAAACATTTGATCATCCCGCAACCAACGAGTGCTGGCAGAACAGGCGTGAAGATACCTGCGATGGTTTCAAGCACGACATTGACGGGGTTACGTCTCTTTTTCGGTCCACTGTCTGTAGACTCCGTAAGCTCGCCAATCTGGTCAGAAGTCAGATTCTTCACTTCACGGTATACCGCGTCGACTTTGGCACCGATAACAATCTGAACCTGTCCCCCGGAATTCTGTGCCTTAAGCACACCTTCAAGCTGATTGAGTGCATTCAGATCGGCCTTGCCATCATCCTTCAATACGAATCTCAAACGGGTAGCACAGTGTGTAAGCCCGGATATATTTTGCTCGCCGCCAACGAGATCAAGTACGTTTTTAGCCAAGTCTTTGTTGTTCATGACCCTTCTCCTCTACATGAATAAATTGGATATATAAAAAATGACCAAGCCGGGGAATCGTCATTCCCTACGCTTGGTCATGCCTGATCGAATCAGTAACAGTCCAATATGGATTATTCGGTTAGTCTTTCACTCGTTCATTCCGTTGGTTCATTCGAAATCAATCGTTGGATATGCAGAATCAGATATAACTTTTCATCATCAGAACAGGTCCAGCCATAGTTGTTTTTCAGAAAGTCCGCAATCTTCTCCACACAAGCGAGTTCCTTCGGAAACTTCTCCTTCACCATTAGAAACAGCGATTCATTCTCGTCTTTGAGCGATTCACCGCTCATCTGCCGCATGATGAAGTATCTGATATGTGTTGCAAATCGCATAAAGTGAATGGAGTCTTCCTGAAAATCAATTTTGAGCACATATTTGATCACCGACAGGATCTCGCCCGTAACCGTGGTTACCTTGGTGGTATCGGTCATCTCTCCCGAGCCTACCTGTGCATTGACAAAGTGCAGAGCAATCAGTGTTGTTTCGGCTGTCGGCAGAGCGATATCCGTTTTCTCCTGAATCAGCTTCAGCGCAGCCTCTCCCACCCGGGTCTCGTCCGGATAGAGTGTCCGCACTTCCCATTCCAGCGGATTTTTGATACGAATGCCTTCTCTGGTTCGGATTAATGCAAAACTGATATGGTCAGACAGGGTGAGAAGCAGGTTCTGGTTAAACTGCTTATTCAGAATCTGACTGCCCAGCTTGATGACTTCCTCCGCGAGATAAATATCCTCAATTGGAATGCTGTTCAGCAGGTCATACATACGGATATTCTTCGGTGCTACGAAAATTTTCTCCACCAAGTCCTTCTCTGTCAGCTCGTAAGGCGTTTTCAGAAATCCGACCCCTTTACCTACGACGAATACTTCTTCGTTGTTATCATTAATGGCAATCGCCACATTGTTATTCACTTTCTTAATAACCTTCAATGTCCTCACCCCCCGATGAAAATAAAAAAAGACCGAAAGCGATTACAGTTAAGCAATCGAATTCGGTCATGCCTGGTTTCCCCAGTAACAGTCCGTGTTATGAATATAAGTTTATTATAGTGCTGTTTTCGAAAAAGTCAATCATCCAATATTAGGGAAAAAACAGTCTCTCTTGTCATTGAAGGGAAGGTAGAGACACGATACGTCATATATAACAACGCCCTTTTTTAAAACTATAAAAAGAAAATGTGACCATACGCCCTACCCGCCAGTCTAATTCATATAAAAACCAGCCAAGTGCTGAGCTCATCCCTCCAATACGAAAGGAGCTGTTATCCATGGATTCAACCGATCTCGTTAACCAGGCCATCCAAGGAGATCGTGAAGCCTTTATCCGGCTTATTCGAGACATTGAAAACGCTTTGTACAATACGGCAAAATCCATGCTGAGAAAAGAGGAGGACGTGGCCGATGCCATTCAGGAGACAATCCTGAACGCATATAAATCGGTGCACACGCTCCGGGAACCCCGGTATTTCAAAACCTGGCTGTTTCGGATCCTCATCAATGAATGCAACACGATGCTGTCCCGTCGCTCTCTATCCATCGCTTATGCGGAGGTACCTTCAGAAAAACGGGAGCATTCCAGTCCCTACGATGAGGTCGATATGCGAGAAGCGGTAGACCGTCTGGAGGAATCGAAACGAATTGTAGTCGTTTTGCATTATTTTGAGGACCTGTCCCTGCGTCAAGTCGCCGATGCCCTGAATATTTCGGAAAGTGCAGTGAAAATGAGACTTACTCGGGCAAGGCAGGAGTTATATCAGAAATTCAAAAATTTTCGGGAGGTAAACTTACATGTCAAACCAGTTTAATATCGATCAGGAATTAAAGAACCAAGCGAAGGAGCGTCCTCTGATGTCTGAACTCGTGCGTAACCGGATTGATGCCACACTGGAATCTCTGCCGGCATCACCAAACACATTGAAGACCGAACAGACTTTGCGCTCCAGTCGCCGGAACAAGCGATGGCACAAGGCTGCAGCTGCGACGATCGCAGCCGGAGTATTGGGCGTGACCGTATTTGCATCCGGCTTTGTATCACCGGCCATGGCTGCCTCCTTACGCAGCATCCCACTCGTAGGAAGCCTCTTCAGCTCAATCGAAGCCGATATGGGTCTGCGAACGGCGGGCAACGACGGCTTGACTACCCCTGTTAACAGCAAGGTCGCTTACCAGGATGTAAAGCTGGAAGTCCTTGAAACAGTTTATGATGGTACCCGTGCTGCATTTCTGGTTCATTTCACTGCACCTAATCTGAATCAAGGCGAATATGACAATGGCAAGGACATCGTGAAACTGAGCAGTGGTGTTGAGAATGTCTTTTTCAAAGTTGGCGGGTCCCTTTCGGATAGCGGACTATTCTATAGTGCGGTAGGAGAAACGCAGCCAAATACACTGCTCTTTGAGCAGGTCATTTCCTCCGATCAGGGAACGGCACAATTTCCGGATCAGTTCGACGCCAAGGTTCAATTAACGTTGCAGGGCATCGATCATGAGTTTGAGTTGACAGTTCCTTTTGCCAAATCAACAGAAAACATTCGCCAGGTCCTGCCTAACACAGCCATGACCAACGATCTGTATACGGCCGCTGTTACGGAAGCGGAGGTTACCCCTGTCACCACCCGCCTAACTACTGTTATCAGATTGAACGATAAGAGTACTCTTACGGCAAAAGAGCAGGAGCAGCTGAGTCGCATCGGATTTGCCGTCTATGATGATCAAGGGCGGCAACTGACCTCACTTAGCGGCGAGGGCACCTATAAGGGAAACCAATTAACATCCGAACGCATATATGCCACAACTGCCAAGGATATAAAATATCTGATAGTGAAACCCTTCGAGATCAAGGATGACTTCACAGAAGAGGTTAAAGATACACAATTCATCAAGGGATTGGAAATGAAAATTCAGCTTCAATAGCCTGATCTCATTTCCTCGTGAAGGAGCCATTCCATGTCCATCCAATATTCAATCTCATCTCCCATCATACTTGGTCCGTTATTCGTTCTGGTCCTGCTCGCCCTGATGCTCCATGCCAGGGTGAGCAAAACCAGGTATACGGTCAGACAGTATGTGTCGATGCTCACATTTGCCATATATATGTTGGGCGTTATGCACTTTGTATTTTTCCCTATCGACGTGAACATCGGACTCTATGCTAATCAGACCCCATGGTATCAAAGCATTCAATGGATTCCGCTTCTGACCGCGGATGCACCAAGCTTTCTCCTCAACATCGTGCTGTTTATGCCACTGGGGTTCATGCTTCCTTTCATAAGATCTTGGATTCATTCAGTACGAACAGCAGCATTAGCGGGATTGACCTTAAGTTTCCTCATTGAAATAACACAGCTCCTGCTCCGAGTAACCTTGGGCAACGGTCGCAGCACCGATCTGAACGATATAATAGCCAACTCAACGGGAAGTGTACTTGGTTTTGTCATCCTGAATATGTTCACTAAAAGTTCCATCGGACAGCGCCTGCTGGCCCTATGGGAGTCACCACGGGGAGTATCATCCAAAGACATGCAGTAAAATGAATATGAACAAGCCAGCATAAAGTCCCTGTAGGCAAAAGATGGTCCATACATCAAGATGAAAAAAGCCGTCTGCTATGGTAGAATGAAGGAATTGTGTATTCAGAGACAGACATGTGGATAAAGGCCATGAACGAAGGGTTTCTGATGCGCTTTTATTCATTCATCATGCTGCCATTTTAGGGAGGCTTATGGAACAACCATGCTCATTATTGGTATCGCCGGAGGAACCGGCTCCGGTAAAACGACGGTAGCTCGCTCCGTCATAGACCGTCTGGGATCAGGTAAAGTCACGTTTATATCCCAAGACAATTATTACAAAGACCAGTCGCAGCTCACACCTGAGCAACGCCGACTCACCAATTACGATCACCCGTTTGCATTCGATAATGATCTGTTGATTGAGCATCTCACCCTGTTGAAAAAAGGCCAAGCGGCGTATGCTCCCGTATATGACTTCACCATAGATAACCGTGCTGCAGGTGAGACGGTTGAACTGGCACCGAACCATATTGTCATTGTAGAAGGATTGCATGTGCTGATCGACGAACATCTTCGCAGTCTAATGGACATCAAAGTATTTGTTGATACTGATTCCGATGTGCGGATTCTGCGGAGAGTACTGCGGGACATTGAGGAACGCGGACGCACAATCCAATCGGTGTACAAACAATATCTCGAAACGGTAAAACCAATGCATGATGCGTTTATCGAGCCATCCAAAAAGTATGCCGATATCATTATTCCAGAAGGCGGACATAATGAAGTAGGTATTCAGATGTTATCCATCCTCACCGAGAAATACCTCACCGGGGAAAATTGGAACGGTGCTTAATTTGTTTCAAAGCAACACAATAGAAATCCAGATTACGATACAGCGTAATCTGGATTTTTTGTTGATTTTTCATTTATAATAATCCCCATAATTGAAAGGAGATCTCCCCCTATGGCTACTTTTGAAGAGTTCATGCAGCATGACATTCGAATTGGTACCGTGGTGGAAGCCGAACCCTTCCCCAAGGCTCGCATACCCGCTATTAAAATGACGATCGACTTCGGACCACTTGGCCTGAAACGCTCCAGTGCTCAGATCACCCAGCGCTATACCCCTGACATGATCATCGGCAAACAGGTCGTTGCTGTAGTTAATTTTCCACCCCGGCGGATTGCCGGTTTTGTCTCTGAAGTACTTGTGCTGGGCGGCGTGCCTGGTGAAGGCGATGTGGTCTTGCTTACACCGGATAACCCATTGCCTAATGGAACACCGATAGCCTGATTTTATTTGGAGCAAGAAGAATATGGGCTTTTCAAATGTTTGGAAATCGAGTATTCTTGATTTATTGATTATTGATCAAGGAACTACATATGTTAGAGACCTTAAAGCATAAGGCTATGAATCTGCGGATTCGTGGCCTTTTTTTGTGTTTTTTGAAGGGAAAATAGGTCTAGAGAATTAGTGAGAGTTGTGTGGAGAGGAGGAATATATTGATAAATCATACCAACAGCCTAGTTATACATGGTAGAATATTGATTATTATTACAAATTTAGTATCTAGCAGCCTGAAAAGTACATATCAAGGAGAGAAATTCACAATTGAGAGGAGTAAGAATCATGAAAAAAATGATGATTTCCGGCGCAACAGCATTAGCTTTATTAACAGGGGGTATCGTAGGTTTTGGAGGCGTTGGGAATTCTGTAGAAGCAGCACAAGCTAACACTAAATTCAAAGATGTTCCGGCTACACACTGGGCGTCCTCAGCGATTAATTTGGCCGTGGAACAAGGTTATTTCAAGGGGTATGCCGACGGGACATTTAAACCAAGTTCACCCGTTACCAAAGCTGAAATGGCAAGTATCCTGGGACGTTTATCCGACCAGCCTAATGCATCGACACAAGAAACAAACAATTTCACAGACATACCCGAGTGGGCGAAAAGCGGTGTCTCTACTGCTATCGCGAAAGGCTTTATCGACCCTTCTAGTTACAAGGGTAAACTGGATGCACAAGGTGCTCTTCAACGAGGCGAAATGGCGAAATGGCTGACTCAAGGGCTGACCGTGGTAGATCCTGAGTACAAGCAAGCACTCTCTGATGTGACCAACACCGTTGTGCCTGCAAAGGAATATTTCACAGGTAAACTCGCAAGCGCTCAAAAAAATGCAGTAGCCGTTGCCCTGGGAACAGGACTGATGAGTGTTGCAAACGATAAAACATTTGGTGTCGATCGTACCACAACTCGGGCGGAGGTTGCTGTGTTGATCGCCCGTTATACAGCAGTTGCCAAGACAAAACCTGCCGATTTCCAGGGTTTGAATGAGCTGCGAGCAGTGGGTTTGACAGGGACGAATTTAAGTATTATTGCGCCTAAGTATCAGAAAGCAGGACCAGAAAAATTTTCTGAATCGTATGATTACAGCAAAGTAACTGGCGATTTTGCAAAAGTTCGTAATCAAGAATTAGTTACAGTAACGAATTATGCAGATCTAAAGGTCAAGAACTGGATCATCGTCAATCCATATGTGAAAGAAACTGAGAGAAGTATCTATTATCCTGTTTTCGTTGATGAAAAAGATAGATTACTCAGAGGCGCTTATTATTCTTTTACAGAGTTTGATATTAGTATTAAAAACTCTATGAACCAACTGCAAGCTGGGAGTCTTATCAATTCCCCAAGTATTAATGCCCTAACTTCTCCAAGCACCAAAGCTTTTAACGAGTATGGACTTAAACATATAAATGACTTACTCGGACCCAAAGGCGTGTTTATCGAAAAAAAACCTGTTTACTGGGCACATGGTCTCTTACATTTTGACAAGTCACTAAATCCTGGAGTACGCCTGACGCTCAAAGATGGAACAATCTATACTGTAGTTCCAAATTAAACTATGAAAAGGGTGTTCCAATGTGCGTTTCTATAAATTATTAAAGAAGTTATTAATAGGATATATAACATTATGCTTATTGTTCCCAACCCCTTTAGTAGTTTTTGCTGGAGGGGGGCCTGGAACAAAACCTGTTTTAGAAGCCTCTCGTATAGTACCTTCATCACCTGCAAAGTCACAGAAAAAAGTAATACCCGTTGAGGGTAGTGGAATGTCTAATATCGGTGTTTATGTTTACCAGCTCGATAATTTAAGATGGAGTGTAGATGGAGAATGCAACGGACAAACATTAAGCAATAACCCGGATACCAACAAACCAAACTCATCATTAGTCTGCGTAAACCTTCCACTAGATGCACCAAGCTACAAACCCTCTGAGTACTTTGATCGTTCAGGTCAGAGATATTCTAGAAGTGAATTAACTTCCATCTCGTTAAAGCCCATGTATATGGATAACACGCAGTATTACTTACCAGGCAAACCAATCTTGGTTAGTGTGGAATCATTTGACGGTGATACGGTAAAATTCACAACTCAAATCGGAGGTGCTATTGAACCAATAGCTCACAGACCCTATAATCCACCTAAATACTCTGCAGACTATGTATTCAACACAGATTTATATTGGCGGGCCGTTGCCGAAATAACCAAAGAGATTAATCTAACCGCTGGCGGGCAACTTAGCTTGAACCAGTCCAAACAATTGAATGCAACCGTCAAAACCAAAAATGGAGATGGAAACTTTGGAGCGGAGACCAATGTCAACACTGGCAGCGGGGGTACAACGACATGGAAATCATCCAATCCTGGTGTCGCTACCGTGAGTAACTCCGGAGTAGTCCAAGCCGTTAGCAGAGGTACCACAACCATCACGGTATTATGGAAGAAGGATGATTTTGAGCTAACTACCACAACAAACATCGGTGTTGAAGAGAACCCAGGTACTGGCGAGGGCGACGGTAACGGAGGCGGTGGTGGAGGTTGCACGCCAACGATTGGACCACCTTCTGCTGGAACCATCATGAGCATGAATGATCTCGATCCAAATGCCAACGGAGTTATAAAGTCAGATAACAGAGATAATGAGACATTCAATGTATTAAAAGGAATACCTACTTCCGAGTCACTCTACACAAATGCCTTTGCTGACAATTATCTATTTAAACAAGCCTGGGCGAAAATGAGCGGTAAAGTTACATACAACTGTAATGTCACAATCTCGTACGACAGAGAGTGGACAGTACCTGGACCAGAGGAATGTGATGATGATGGTTGTAGACCAGGGACACCTGTACCTGCGAACGACACGGTACCCAAGCCATACAACTTCCAAATCACAAGAGACTACTCCTACTGGAAAATTAATAACCTGGAAGTATATAAGATCGCTAAAGCAACCATGAACAATTACGCTTTGCCCGGTGAGACCGTTACGATGAATCCATCAGGATACACACCACCAACATTGGAGTCTAAAAACGATGAATCCGTAGAAAGCCATGTACGACCAGGGCAAACCACTTCAATCTCATATACTCCACCCAAACTTACAGGAGGCTTGAACTCTCCACCCAGTTTACCTGATGATACATCACGGTTAAAAGGGATGGCTGAAACAAACACACCTCAAAGTAAAGTGAATAATGATTTGGTGAAGTTCAACAACACAACCATTATGAATGATGTAGAAGCAACCAAGGATGGACCAACGCCATCCAACATTCCCAATCCAACGACGATTGGTCGCGATGTCTTGTACAAACCGGGGAACATGATCAGCAATTCCCTGCTGAATAAATCAAATACCACAAGCTCGGGTGAGATCTATTATGATTTGCTACCAGGCAACGTGAATGGCGGCGCCAATAAAATATTGCCGATTAACGGCATCAACACCGTCACCGTACATACCCCTGTCGTCAACTATGCCTGGGTATCGGATGATCAGCCGCATAATCAGAAGACCATACCGGACCCAACCAGCGCTGCTCTCATTCTGGAACGTCCGTTCATCGTGCGAATTCCCACATCGGGACAGCACTTGGACGCAGCGAGTTATCCCGGTTATGGAAATCGGGACTATGCCAAATATTTTCGAATCAAACAGGTGCAATTCCCGTTTGATGTCTACAACGCAGACCGGAGTCTGTTTATCCCTGCCAAGACATGGGTCGATATTCCGGTCAATCAACTGGACACCACATTCTATCTCCCTGTATGGGTAGACGAAGGAAAATATCATATTACATTCCGCAATATTGCAGAGAATGCGCCTGCAAACTTTACCGAGCAACAGGATGCCAATACTAATCTGGCGCATCATGTTGCAGCAGACACCGTGCCGGTAGATGTTATCGGAAGGTTATATGACTTTCACGTCACTGATATCTCCGATTACAACTGGGAAAATGTATTTCGCAAGCGATTGGGCAGTCCCGAACCAACGGGCCTTAGCTACTGGACTGGAATGAGTAGCATTGATGGTGATCCGCGAGGTAACCTGGCTCCATTTGTATTACCCATTCGACCGGGAAGCCATCCGGTCCAGGGATTTGCTAACGCAACTGTGAAGACAGGGTACCATTTCAAGTTCGATCTGAAGACCAAGGGAAATATGTATGGCAAGCAGGATGGCATCCGAATAACACCCACTTTTGCTTTTGTAAGCAAAGACGGGTCCTCCCGGCAAGATGTGGATCTGTACTACCACCGGGGCCAGGAACGCCTAATCCGGATTGGATCAGCCCAGGATCTGGAGAAACGATTTGTTGTCCTGAACTCGCGGCTTCGAAATGTACCGGGCACAGAGTTAGGCGATACGGCTCGTTATCAGTATACTTATGAACTGTCAGCGGAGGAACGTAACCAGCGTACGTTAGCAGAACATATGGTTCGCCTGGTCGATCAGACTTCTCATCAAAAAACATGGGTAGGTCGTTATGACTGGATGATCCTGTCCGCTCCGATTAGAACGCTTATTGGGCCCAAAACGGACATTCCTTCCGGGGTCAGCGTGGACCGAGCCAATGCAGCAATCCAGCGCTGGTACGGGGAGTATAGCTTACCAGCCGATGTATATGCCGTACCAAAAGGTACGAATCTTGAACCCCTTGCTCGACAAAATCAGCTGGATGAGAAATCGAATGTTTTTCTAAAGAATGGTTATATCGTGGTCAACTTCAACATGGAGAGCCTGCGGAATGGAAATACAGAGGCACCCCATCTACAATACATTTATGCACCACTGATGAATCAATGGCAGATGGAAGGTTTCAACAAAACGCCAACTGACAGTCAAGGCAGAACCTGGCCTCTGAAGGACGGTGATATTGTCATTTACCATGCTGATCAGTCCAGCCGGAATGACTTCCAATCCCAAGTACCGCACTAGTTCGGGATCACCCAATAAAAAACGATCACGTCCCAACTACACTTAACGTTCCTGTTATACAGCAAAAGGGTTACCCTGAAAGTTATCTGTGGACTTCTGGGGTAACCCTTTTCGCATCATTCTATTGGTAATCTAATCAGCCCATAAGGGAAAGCCGCCTTCGGTTTCATCCTGACAGACTTTCCTGAAGAATCTCCACCTGATCTTGTTCTTGTTCCTCGTTTTTCTTCTGCATTTTATACTTCATTTCTCTCACGGACAACACTGAAGTCATCAGGCTCCGGGTATAGGGATGATTCGCTGAGCTGGCCAGCTGCGAACTCTCCACGACTTCGACCACCTCACCCTGGTACATGACGGCAATTCGGTCGCTCACCTGCTGGACCACTGCAAGATCATGCGATATGAAAATAGATGAGATACCTGTTTCCTTTCTCAACTCCACCAACAAATCCAGGATCTGCTGCTGAATGGAAACATCCAGTGCGGAGGTGGCTTCATCGAACAGGATAATGTCCGGCCGAACACCAATCGCACGAGCAATGACTACTCTTTGCTGTTCTCCTCCGCTCAGTTCATGCGGATATTTATCCGCCGTAGCGGCAGACAATCCTACCCGTTCCAACAGCCTGAGCACTTCGTGCTCCGCTTGTTGGCCCTTCATTATTTTATAATTGATGAGTGGTTCGCGAATAAATGCTCCAACTTTCATTCGCGGATTAAAGATAGCCGAAGGCTCCTGGAAAACCATCTGAATCTGCTTTCGTTGATAGCGTAACGCCTTTCCGTTCAATCGGGTAATATCCTGCTGACGATATCGAATTTGTCCTGAAGTCACTCGCTCCAAATGGGTTACACATCTGGCCAGTGTGCTCTTCCCGCTACCACTCTCCCCGACAATTCCCAGACATTCCCCGGGATACAGCTCCAAATGAACAGCTTTCAATGCATCCACTGCCCTGTGTCCCTTTAACTCATAGGTTTTGCACAGATTTCTCAGTTCCAGAATCGGTAACCGCTCATGAGCCATGAACATTCCCCTCCAATTCAGGTACAGCACTCAGCAGCTTGCGAGTGTATTCATGCTGAGGGTCGGAAATGACGCGGAGAGTATCCCCCATCTCGACCAATGCACCATTCTGCATCACACCAATTCGGTCAGCCATATGAGCTGCAACAGCAATATTGTGCGTTACAATAATCATGCCTGTCCCTTGACGGGAACGAAGCTCGCTCAATCGGTTCATCACTTCATTCTGTGTCGTCACATCCAGCGAACTCGTCGGCTCATCCGCCAGCAGAAGCTCTGGTTCCATCGTAACCGCCATAGCTATCGCCGTTCGTTGTTTCATCCCCCCACTGAGCTGCGAAGGGTAGGAACGCATGATTCGTTCGGGATCTTCCAATCCCATGTCCGAGAGCATATTCATAGCCATGGTTTGGGCGGCTTTTCTGGACACGGTGAAATGAGTCCGAATTGCTTCAATATACTGACTGCCGATGCTGCGAATCGGATTGAGATACGAACCACTGTCCTGAAACACCATGGCAATTCGCTTTCCGCGCACGCCAGCCCAATCCAAACGCGAATCACGTAATAACACTTTTTCTTGAAAAGAGATCTCTCCCCCGACGTATCGCCCACCTTCTGGAAGCAGGCCAAGCAAAGCCCGAATCAGGGTTGATTTCCCACTGCCACTTTCACCTACAATCCCGATAATCTCCCCCTTATTCATGGAGAAGGATAAGTTCCGTAGAGCCAGAGAATCACCTTTGTAGGTTACGGACAGATGATTGACACTAAACAGGGGTTTCATTACTGCCCAACCTTGATATTACGATCCAGCAGATAGAAGTCGATCGGGTACATCGTTGCACCTTGCACGTTACTTTTACTCACAATATTAATCGGGGTATAGGTCAAAAACATATAGGCTGCATCGTCCAGAATCATCTGCTGGGCCTCTGCTGCAAGGGCATATCTTTTCTCCACGTCAAACTCGGAGTGAAGACGATTGATGACCGCATCCAGCTTCGGATTGCTATATCCGCCCACACTCCATTCCGCGCCCGTCATAAAGTAGAAATCCAGAATATACTGTGGGTCACCCGTGATGCCTGTATTAATACTGGTTAAAGCGAGATCGTAATTCCCGCTCTTCTGATGATCTGTCAGATCCTCATAAGAGGTCATCTCCAATTGAACGCCAATCTCCTTAAGCTGGGACTGCATCGCAGCAGCCACAATCGAATCAGATTCGTAAGCGGAGTTGAGAATCAGCTGTAGCGACAGCTTCTTGCCATCTTTTTCACGAATGCCATCACCATCTGTATCCTTGAAGCCAGCCCCATCCAGCAGCTGTTGGGCTTTCTCCGGTTCGTAATCATATCCTTTGATCTTGTCATAGCCAAAAGGCAGAGCTGAGGTAAATGGCCCTTTGGCTGCCTGACCGCCCACCAGCGTATTGGCATACATCTCCCGGTCAATACCATAAGAGATCGCCCGGCGAACATCCGGATCACTCAGCAGCGGATTAGTCGTGTTAAACCACACAAACTGGGTACGCAGGCTGGGAATTTCATCAATGGTGTATTGACTCTTGTCCTGGAATAACGCCAAACTGCTGCGTCCCACGTTACTGGCAACATCAATCTCTCCGGATTGCAAAGCAAGTGCACGTGTACTGTCATCCTTGATGTATTTCAACGTCAACGTGTCGACATCTGCCGCGCCGCTCCAATAACCGTCATACTTTTTCACCTGAATTTCTTGATCCGGCGTATAACCCGTCACCATAAATGGCCCGGTAGCAACCGGCTCGCTCTTGAATTTGGATGTATCTGCACTGGTATCCACAATGACAAACAGTGGCTCGGCAATATTACCAGGCAGGGACGCATAAGGCTCTGTCGTCTTGATCGTCAAATCTTGCCCTTCAGCAGTCATCGAGGCCACTGGCACAGTTGCTTGTCCTCTTTCATTTAACTTAATGGAGCGTTCGATCGATTTTTTCACCGCTTCTGCGGTTACCTTATTTCCGTTATGGAAGGTTACACCCTCTCGAATATGAAAATGCCAAGTCGTGTCATCCACACGTTCCCAGGTGTCTGCAATTTTAGGGACCAGCTTCATATTCTCGTCAAACTGAATCAGCGTCTCACCAATCCCTGCACGCGTAAGCGTCCAGCCATTCCATTCTTCTGCCGGGTCCAGATTGCTTCCAA
The DNA here is from genome assembly GCF_050990605.1 of Paenibacillus amylolyticus. Classification (GTDB taxonomy): domain Bacteria; phylum Bacillota; class Bacilli; order Paenibacillales; family Paenibacillaceae; genus Paenibacillus; species Paenibacillus amylolyticus_H. Next base: position 142,736 of record NZ_CP158832.1, on the reverse strand, counting down.
GCCAGAACAAGGCCACATTCAGATGAGTTGGTGCACTTGTCGTACCCTTGTCCGTAGCCGCCGACTTCTCCGTTGCACTCGACGCGGTCGATGGATTATTGGTGGTGCCACAAGCTGCAAGCATGAACACAACGAACATGGATATGATGGTAAGAAGGATTGATTTTTGAAAATTCCTCTTCATTCTGGTTCCTCCAGTTAAGCTGTATTTTTCTTGGGATCAAGTACATCTCGCAGACTGTCTCCCAGTAAATTAAAAATAATGACAGTACTAAATATCGCTAGACCCGGATATATCAACAGCCATGGCGCAGTCTGCAGATATCTTCTGCCTTCATTTAACATGGCCCCCCACTCGGGGTTTGGTGGCTGCGCGCCGAGCCCGAGAAAGGACAAGCCCGAGATGGACAGCATCATGCCGCCCACATCCATCATCGCCATGACGATGAGTGGAGACATCATATTGGGCAGGATCGTCCTGCCAATGATCTGTATCTTACGTGCTCCGCTGAAAGCAGCGGCAGCGACATATTCCTTTTGCTGAAGTGAAATCACCAGGCTTCTCGCCATCCGTGCATACTTCGCCCACCAGACGACCGACAGTGCCAGCACCGTATTGAACAATCCCGGACCAAGCATCCCCACTACAGCGATCGCAAAAATCAGGCCCGGAAATGCCATTAGGGTATCAGACAGGCGCATGAGCACCATATCCGTCACTCCCCGAGCAAAACCGGCGATGACCCCAATCGCTACACCCAGTACGAACACAATGCCAATCATCATAAAGGTGAGCAGCAGTGATGTTCGTGCACCGTACAGAAGGCGAGATAATACACAGCGGCCCAACTGATCGGTTCCAAGGGGATATTCCACGCTGGATGGCTGCAATACTTTGGCAAAGTTCGTGGCAAGTGGATCGTATGGTGCAAGCAGCGGTGCAACCATGGCAAGAATAATCCAGAAGGCGGTCAGAGACAGCAGGAATGTGAACCCGCGATTCTGCAGTAATACAAGTGTGAATGCTCTCATCTATACATCCACATCCAGTCGGATTCGGGGATCACGAAGATGAGTCCATATATCAACCAGCAGATTCAGGGTGACATATATGATCGCCATCCAGATGACATATCCTTGAATCAGTGGATAATCCCTTGTGAAAATCGCATCTACAGCCATCTGTCCAACGCCCGGCCACACAAATAAACTTTCCACAATCGCTGCGCCACCTAACAAAGCACCTGTCGTCATGCCCATAAGGGTAACGATCGGCAGCAGGGCATTGGGGAGAATATGACGCAAAATAATAATCGACTCCTTCACACCTCTGGATCTTGCTCCGACCACATAGTTCTGGCTTGTCTCCTCAAGCAAAACCACACGAATCTGTCTGCTGTACTGGGCAACAAGTGGAATCGCGAGTGTACATGCAGGCAGAATCAGGCTGTACCATCCGGAATTGCCCATCACCGGCAGCAGCTTCAGCTGTACACCGAAGACCAACATGAGCAACATACCCAACCAGAAGCTGGGCATCGATAATCCGGCAAATGAGAACAGACGAATGACGTGATCAAGCCATTTGTTACGATAGACAGCCGACAGCATCCCCAATGGAAAGGAAACCAGTATAACCAGGAACATGGCGCTTCCTGTTAGCCAAAGCGTTGCCGGGAGCCGTGCCATCAGCACGTCCAGTACTGGGCGATTGTATTTATATGATGTGCCGAAGTCTCCGGTCACCACCTGTCCCAGCCATGTCCCGTATCGGTATAGAAAGGGCTCATCCAATCCAAGTTCCGACCTCACCTGCCTGACCAGCTCATCGGATGGCGTCACCCCCGTGGACATAAGCATAAGTCTGGCTGGATCTCCCGGAGACAGGTAGGTTAGCAGGAACGTCAGGAACGTGATGCCGAACAACACAACGACCAGTTGTAATAATCGTTTAACGATATATCTGCTCAAGTGTTCAAACGTCCTTCCCCAAAACTTTATGTATGTGCCCTGATGTTCTCGTCCATAGCAAAAAAGGCGTCCCTCTCCGTGTTACTGGATGAGGACGCCTTAAATAAACAGATTTTCAGAAAAAATCATGCTCTCTAAACACCTTCCTATCTCCCGTAGGGTACTACTGTGTTTGTTAAACCTGGCAGGTCTCCTGGCTCCAGAATCATCGTCACTTGCAGCTCCTTCCCGGTCTAAACCAGTGGATTATCGCTACCTGACTCCTCTGTTACAGTGGCGGGACCGCGCCGGTATTACACCGGACTTCCCTATTAAGCTTTCACCCTGACGGGCGAAGCACCAAGTTCCACATATTTAATTGAACTTACTGCATTTCACATCACTTCTGTATCAGTATAGCGGGACGACAGATAATGATCAAAACTTTTCTTTTCAAATTGCAATCGTCAATACATCTAATCTCGCGTTCGCGAACCCTTTGGTGACACACCCGTTACCCGTTTGAACATCTTGGAAAATAATAGCGGATCCGTGTAGCCTACGGAATGGGCTACTTCGCTCACGGAAAGAGCGGGATTACGCAGCAGCTCTGCAGCCCGGTTCATGCGATATTCCAGAAAAAAGGATTGCAGCGACTTGCCATATCGCTCCTTGAACAGTCCAGACAGATACGTTCGATCCAGCCCCACAGCCCGGGCAATGTCCAGGATGGATGTTCGCTGGCTGTACCGAGTCTCCATGAACTGAACGGCCTGCCGAATATACGCCTCTTTGCCAGACAGGAGCTGGCTCTCTTCTTCCAGTTCAGGCGAGGATGAGATCAATTCAGCGATTAAACGGTACAGCAGGCTTTGATAGAGTACATCGCCTCCCGGACGCAAGCGCGTTGTAGCCTGTACCATATCGTCATATAAGTGGGCCATCCTGTCTGGATCATGGGCATTGAATACCGGGTGTTCTGCGTTTAATAGTGCACGCTGCAGAAAAGCCTTTGCCTGAACACCTTTGAAACCAAACCACGAATAGGTCCAGGGGTCCTGCGAATCAGCTTCATAATGAATAACCGTGTCCGGTAAAATCACGAACCCTTGCCCCTGAGTCAATTGATATTCTCGACCTTCCATATACACGGTGCCCCGGCCTTCATGAATGTAATGCACAATGTAGGAATCCCGTACACCAGGCCCCCAATAATGCGCAGGATCACACGCCTCCCAGCCAAAGAATAACAGGACCAGCTCCATCTGCGTCCATCCAACAGGAACAACGTTCATCTCCACTTTTCGGCTCATCCTCTGCCTCCTTCCGTACCATCCGCCGTTTTCTCTCTTACATGTCTCTTAAATTATAACAGCTGAAGTGTACTAATCTGAATAGAAAGCGGAAACAAAAATGGGATTATGCCATGTTTGAGAGGGGTTGAGCCATAGTTATATGTGCCGAATCGGCCTATAGTTGGGGTACAACATTTTTCAGGGAGGCTTAACGTCAAATGAACAAAATTACGTTTCTCGGTGCGGGCAGCACCGTCTTTGTCAAAAATGTATTGGGTGATGTCATGATGACCGAAGCACTGCAGGATTTTGAGTTGGCATTGTTTGATATCGATGCTGAACGTTTGAGCGATTCCGAGCGTTTGCTGACCAGCCTGGCCCGTTCACTCGGAAGTCGTTGCGTCGTGAACGTATATCAAGACCGCAAAGAAGCACTGCGCGGGGCCAAATATGTCATCAACGCCATTCAGGTCGGTGGGTATGATCCATGTACCATTACGGACTTCGAGATTCCGAAGAAATACGGACTGCGTCAAACGATTGCAGACACACTCGGAATAGGCGGAATTTTCCGTAACCTGCGGACGATTCCGGTCATGCTGGATTTTGCCCGGGATATGCAGGAAGTATGTCCGGATGCATGGTTCCTGAACTACACCAACCCGATGGCCGTGCTTACCAACGTCATGAATGTGCATGGCGGGATCAAAACCGTAGGTTTGTGTCATAGTGTGCAGGTATGTGTACCACATCTGTTTGATGCACTAGGGATCGATCAGACAGGTGTTGTCGCTAAAATCGCAGGGATAAACCACATGGCGTGGTTGCTCGAAGTTACAAAAGACGGGCAGGATCTGTACCCCGAGATTAAACGTCTGGCGAAGGAAAAACAGAAGGAACAGCATGACGACATGGTTCGTTTTGAGTTGATGCAGCGTTTTGGGTATTATGTAACAGAATCCTCCGAACACAATGCCGAGTACCACCCTTACTTCATCAAGCGGAATTACCCGGAGCTGATTGAACGCTTCAACATTCCACTGGATGAGTATCCACGCCGCTGTGTGAACCAGATTGAAGGCTGGAAAGAAATGCGTACCAAGCTGTTTGCCAGCGAAAATATAGAACATACCCGCAGCCGTGAGTACGCATCGCATATTATCGAAGCGATGGAGACGAATAACCCGTACAAGATTGGCGGCAACGTCATGAACAACGGACTGATTACGAACCTGCCGCGTGAAGCATGTGTCGAGGTACCTTGTCTGGTCGATGGATCAGGAATAAGCCCTACGTACATTGGGGACCTGCCTCCACAACTCGCGGCTTTGAATCGGACCAACATCAACACGCAACTACTGACCATTGAAGCAGCAATCACTGGAAAAAAAGAGCATATCTATCACGCCGCCATGCTTGATCCACACACGGCTGCCGAACTGTCTATCGACGACATCGTAGCGATGTGTGATGAGTTGATTGAAGCGCACGGTGACTGGTTGCCGAAATACACCTCATAATTATATAAAAGCACCGTTTCCTTTGCAGCTAAAGGGGACGGTGCTTTGTACTTTAATTAGTCAAATACGATAATGAATGCCGAATAGGAACCGCAACCTTCATATCAGGCGCAAGAACCACTAATGTTCACTCTTGATGAAATTGTAAGGGCATTTTAATTCTTACTTCATCCAAATGAATTCTGTGCCCAGTGCAATAATCTCTTTTTTGTAATTTTGCCGTGCGAGGTATGTTTGACGACTTGTCCCTGATCAAGCAGAAGTACCTGTGGTGACTCATGGTGAACCTGGGTCTCTTCCGCAATGTAGCGGGATAGCGAACGATTTTCAATCACTTTGACGATGCGGTAATCCATGGGTTGTTTGGGATCTGACGCATTGGTGCCCACAAACGCCATAAACTCTCTGTAAGCTCTCGCACTGGTCGGACACGTCGTGCTGTGCTTCAGGATAAGCACCGGATGATCCTGCGAGCGGTGAAGCGCGTCTTCCCAGTCACCGGGTTTGTGCAATTCCCGGACATGCTCGCTGAGCATATGTTCAGAATCTGACCCCGCGCGTTTGCTAACCACCGAACCAATTACAATGCCGAGTGCCAAGCCAAAAGCAATCCCGAGTCCAAGCTGCTGTGTAGCTGTACCAATACTTACTCCCATGGCAACACCTATAGCCAGCCACACAGCTTGATGATTTACTTTTTTCTTCATTCAGATCTTCCCTTCTTACACTATGTATATCAAGGCAACCTTCCCACCTTATATTCTGACCAAATTATAGCATAGGCCTCTGTACGCAGGCCTCGATAATCTTCATCTCCGGGTACAGATTTCAGTGTTTCGATTTAAGCAAAATGCCCATTTGTGATACACTGGTTGTAATTTGGAAACGATGAACATGAAGAATGGATTGGAAGGGCGGAAATTCCATATGACATACGCGTTTATGATTGAACCGCAGGACTTTATTGCGCTGGATAACGAAGACGAGCTGATTGAGAAATGTCAGGAGTGGGGCCTGCTTTCCGGTAAAGCAACCAAACTCAAAACGTTCTATTATAAAGGAAACGGTCTGAACATGCCGTGTACCATCATTGGATATGTCGATCACATGGCAGCCGTGATTCAACTGGATAATGGACAAAAGCATTGTATTCACCCGTCTTATCTGAAGGAAATGCAAGCTTCCAGTTACAGCGCCAGAAGCATAAGTAATGCCGGATCAGATCGCAGCATAGAATCGACAACTTCGGATACAGTCGCACCGGATGCCTCTGCTGATGTTACGCCAACTCCCGATGCACTGGCTAATCCGGATGAAATTCCGGCGGATCTGGAGGATGCGGACGACACAGACACAGATGAGTTCTCCACTGGGCTGAAGGGCGATCCGGATGGACTGGTGGAAGAGTATGTTGGACCTCAAACTGGGGTAGACAGTGAAACCAAACCCAAAGCCAAAACAGCAAGTAAGGCAAAGGCGGTCAAGATTGATCTGCCCGAAGGTAAAGTGAAGATGAGTGCTGTTGTCAAAGAATTCACCACCGTACCGAATCACTTCTCGGACAATGACGATGAAGTCATCATCTATGAAGCTGTTACCATCTTGGAGCCAGACGTCATCGATGTTGGAGAAGCCTGGTCGAGCCACAGTGCCACCATGAAAAAACACGAGCTTGAAGTCGGAGACATCCTTACGTTTGAGGCGAAAATGATTAAGAAAAAGCTGACACGTAACCCGGTTCCTTATAAAATCAACAATCCATCCAAGATTCAGAAGGAAGGCTGATCACGAGTCATTCCAAAAATCAGCACAAAAAACCTCCAAGACTGTTAAAGCAGTTCACGGAGGTTTTTGCCATTTTGTTGGCTATATTAGCGAAGAGTATACTCTTAAGCTTGTTCCGGCGTAGCACTGATTTGAAATTGTACACCGAATTTGTCAACGACTGAACCGTAAGCTGGACTCCAGAACGTCTCTTGTATCGGCATTTTCACTTCGCCGCCATCTTCCAGTTGGTTGAAAATCGCTTTGGCTTCTTCCGCCGTATCCGTGTTCACCGTAACCGTAACATGATTACCTACAGTGTACGGCATGCCTGGAAACGTATCGGACAACATTAATACCGAGCTGCCAATCTGCAAAGAAGCATGCATAATACGGTCTTTCGCTTCTGGCGGGATGGGGTGATTCGGGTCGGATGGACCGTCGCCAAATGTTTGAAGTGCGAGCACTTCCGCTCCAAATGCCTTTTGATAAAAATCTACCGCTTCGCGTCCATTACCGTCTGTTACGAGATACACATTCAAGCTGATCGACATGCGTTCTTCATCTCCTTGGGCTCATGTAATTATACGATTTGCGACATGAGTATATCGGAACAGGTTGTCCTTTGACAAGCTTATATTTCTGCACACATCTCTGTGGACCTTTACCCGATTAGGGTTACCAACATATTCATAATCCATCCCTCTCTACACTACTTTTTGCGCTATCATATATAGTAGAGAAACTCCTCTTTCCGATAAAAAAAAGACCACTCTCCCGAATCCTGTCGGTAAAATGGTTGTGTTCATTCCTATGAAGTTATCGAGCTTGAACGATGTTATCTATTTCACTTTTCAATAAGAGGTATCGGTGAACACTTCTCATGATCGGGACCTTCGTTAGTTTGTTCTTGTCCACGTACAGTTTCATCTGGTCTTTGGTCAAACCAAGCAAACTTCCAGCTTCCGATACCGTCAACACTACCTCTGGGTTCGTAGCGTTAAACGTCTTCTTTACTTTCTGATTCCAGTCCTCGAATACCTGCATAGATCAGTGACATCTCCTATCCATAGCCAGTTATTATCAGGCTGAATATATCCAGTATACCACACTTGTGCTGCTCGTAACTTAATCCTTGCTCAGAACCATATTCTGATAGGCATATTCCCTGCTTGACCCTGACGTTAACTCGAGGGTTTATACTGGCTTCAGGGGGGATTAGCATGAGTATGTCACCTGAACATGTAAACAAGAAACAACGCAACATTGGCATGGCCATTATTGGAATGAGCTGGTTAACGATGACATTGGGTCTGTTTTTTGCTACACTCGCAGGGAAACTCGTTAGCACGATGAGTACTGAAGAATGGATGATCCATCTCACCCAGGCTGTTGTCATTACAAGTATCGTCTTACCTTTGTTACTCCTCATTCGAAGACACTTCCATATGAAGTCCGTCCTTCTTCCTCTGACAGGCAAAAGCATAGTTCACTTGTTATCCGGGGCAATATTTGCCACTTCTCTGGCCTTCATGGGGTTGGTGATCGCCAGTATGAACAACTGGATTACGATTACAGAGTGGCACTTCTCAGCCGAGCTCTTGCTTGCTGTCGTACTTAATAGTTGTATTGCTTTCTTGTATGAAGCTTTGCCTGAGGAACTATCCATGCGAGGCATGGTATATGATGGATTACGCTACAGACTGCGACTTCCTGTGTTTTTCGCATATGTAATTCAAGTTCTACTCTTTCTACTGGTTCCGATAAGTGTCAGCCTATTGCAAGAGCTCGTCGGTATGGATGCCGGAAACCGGATAACCTTGGATTATATGATCCTGCTCTTGACCTATGGTATTACGTTACAGCTTCTGCGCAGTTTGACCGGATCTTTATGGGCATCCATCGGATTTCATATCGCTTACCTGGAAGTAGCCAGATTCGTTGTTGTGCCAGGTGATAACCCGGCATTGTTAAACTATACCGCGCAAGATAACGGTTTGGCCGAAATATTTATTTTATATATGATGATAATCTTCGTCGGTGCGATCATTCTCGCGGTGCTCAATGCTTGGCGCTGGTGGAGAATGCATAAATCATGAGGGAGGGCTCTGCCTGTTGTATACCGTTGGACAACTATCCAAACATACCGGAGTATCCATCCGAACACTGCATTATTATGAGAAGCTGGGTTTACTGCGCCCGGCCCGTAATGAGAACAATCAGTATCGCTTATTTGGTGAAAAGGACATTTTACGGCTTCAGCAGATTACCATTCTGAAGAAAATGCATTTTAAATTGAATGAGATTGGAGAATTCCTCAATCAGGATGCTGCTCGCTCCGAGCCAGATAGCACCCTCACTTTATGGAATCATACGTTGGAACAACAACTGGCCGTTGTCAAGGAACAGCAGGAGAGATTAAGCAAGGTGGAGCATCTTCTTTTTTCAACCATATATGCCATCAGAGCCTCCGGTACAATCAACCTGGATGAGATGTTGGGTTTCATCCGTGAATTGGATCAGCCCCCGGTCAGATTCCGTCAGGATGTTTTTACACCTGAAGAAATGGAATCGTTACCCCTGAATCATCAGAACCATTCATTATCCATGGAATGGGCGGATATTCTGAAAGATATTGATACATGCAAGACGGAATCTCCAGATTCCGAAGCCTCAAGGTTGCTGGCCGTCCGAATCTATGATTATGCTGAAAGGACTTTTCAAGGAAATGTAGATTTGGCAGAAAAGTATTGGGAATATATCACCCCAGAGGATGATCAGCCAGCTCGTGTGTATGGGATGACAACGGAAACCATGCGTTACATCGAAACGATCCTGGACCGATGGACAGTCCAGAATCCTGGGGATCAACCATAAGAGCCACTTCGAAAAGTGGCCCTTGATCCATTCCTTGTTACGCTTCATTACACTTCGTTACGCCTCTTCCCAGAAGCGACGCAGGTTGTCCATGGCAATTTTGGATGCGGACTTGCATTCCTCCATGCCTTCGAACTCCACCGTGATGTTGCCATCATAGCCGGAATCTTTGATCAGCTTTACAATTTTGCGGATCGGAATATCCCCTTGTCCAACAATAGCACCTCGCAGGAAGTTGCCATTGGCTGTCGTAAACCATTCACCCTCACCCGGATGCTCATCATAAGGACGGAAGTAGAAATCTTTGAAGTGGACCAGGGAAGCGTACGGCAGATTTTTCATGACACCAATGATTGGATTCTCATCCACACACATGAAGTTGCCAATATCGAGTGTTGTCTTGAAGTTCGGTCGATCCACAGCATGTAGTACACGCTGCACCCGGTCACTCGCCTGGACGCTAAAGCCGTGATTCTCAATGGTTGTCGTGATACCAAACTGTGCAGCATAGTCCGCAATGATCTGGCTTCCCCTCACCATCAGCGGCAGATGCTCCTCGAACCAGGCAATGGTCATCTTCTCCTTCGGCAGGGTAAATGCCGTGACGTCATGACGGAGATGTTTTACACCCATCCGGTGTACGACATCCACATGTTTTTTGACCCGAGCCATCTCTTCTTCAAACGCCTCTTCCGTCTCTTGCACGAAATTCGCTGGCATGGAGTAGTTGGACAGCTCAATACCCGCAGACGCTGCCCGTTCCCGAATCGCATCCGCCAGATCAGGATTATCCTCCACGGTATAACCATAAGGCACCATCTCCATATGCTCGCCACCGTTCACCGCAATCCAGTCGATCACATCCAGCACCGTCATCTCACCGGAATTCAAGTCGTTCAACAAACTGTACGTGCTCAGGCCCACTTTCATCTGCTCAGCTCCCTATCGATATTGTTGGATGAATCGAACCGCCTTGCGAATATCCTCCTCCGGCTGATGACCTACCTCGCGTTCGATCGTCAGATAACCGGTGTAACCAATCTCCTGAAGCGCTGCAAAGTATGCGTCAAAATCAACACCGCCCTCGCCCAGTGGAACCTCACGGAAGAATGTTCCTGACGAGACCATCACAGCGATCTTATCGTGATCCATAGGCGCATAACCGACTGCACCGTATACATCTCGTGGGTCCACTTCTTTCAGCCGCACCCCATCCTTCACATGGGTATGTACGATGTAATCCTTGAGCAGATGAACGCCCCGAGCAGGATCATCTCCGGTCACCATCACCATATTCGCCGGGTCAAAATTCACCGATACTCCGTTGGTCGAAAGCGTATCCAGGAATCCTTTCAAGTCAGCTGCCGTTTCCGGCCCTGTCTCAATGGCAAAGTATGCACCAACGCTTTTGGCGTATTGGCCCAATTCTTCACAAGCAGCGTGCAGCGTAGCGTACACTTCCGATGAAGGATCGTGTGGAACAATGCCGATATGTGTTGTGACGATGTTGGTGCCCAGATCGAGAGCCAGATCCACGATCCGCTTCGACTTTTCCACTTTCCACGGATTATCTTCCTTGACCTGAAACCCATGTCCGCCCAGATCGCCAACCAGTGCTGAAATGTCGAGACCCAGAGAATCGATGTAACTCTTCAGCTCCTTACGCGCCGCAGGCGACAAATTCTCAGGGTCCATCTCTCCCTTGACAGCATAGATCTGCACACCTTCTGCACCTACGTCTTTGGCCTTGTTCAACCCTTCTCGTACACCTACGCCAAAGCTATCCACGATGACACCGATCTTATTCGTTAATTTCATGTCATACCTCCTGTGATTGAATGAGTAACTCTACGTTCTCATGTAAATGTAAGGTTCGACTCATTACTGATATCAACAAGCTTCACCGACTTAATCTCATACGGTTTGAAGGTCAGTTCGAATGCTCCGTTTGGACAAGCCAACGGATGGATCTCATCCTCCAGCAGATTAATGATAGACGCCTTCATTTCCTTCTCAGCCCACTGAACTTGCACCGTTTCCCGACCTCCTGATGATTCGTAGAAACGCAGCACCGTTCCTGAGCCATCTTCCGCAGCCTTAATTGCATCCAGAATGACATGCTCACTCTGGAACTGAACCCAAGCGTGCTCAGCTGGCAAGTGACCCGAAGATGGACTCGCTGCAACAACCTCCACCGGATGATTCAGCTCCATCGCCCGGCGAACGACTGCAGCTTGTCGCCAATCCCCCTGATGGGGCAGGATCGAATACGTGAATTCATGATCGCCCTGATCGGCATACTCATCCGGCCATTTCGGCGCACGAAGCAGGGACAGGCGGACCGTCCGATCCTTGATGTCGTATCCGTACTTGCAATCATTGAGCAAGCTGACACCACTATTGCCCTCCGAGATATCTGCCCAGCGATGCCCGCAGACCTCGAACTGTGCTTGTTCCCAACTGGTGTTGTTATGGGTCGGACGCTCCAACGCTCCAAACGGGATCTCATAGGCTGCTTTGGCTGCTACCAGATCCACCGGAAAGGCCACCTTCAGCAACTTATGGCTCTCATTCCAGTTCACTTTCGTATGGAAATCAACCCGTCGCTGGTGGCGATACAAAATGATATCCTGGCTGATCTCCGATTGATTCAGCTTCCAGACCAAACGTAGTACATCCCGCGTAGTCCCGCGCTGTACAACCTCTCTGGAGATCAACTGCACCGCCCCTGCCCGCTGGGATTCAAATCGTGGATCGATATCCCAGGCATCCCAGTACGTCGGTTTGTCATGGAAAAACTGCCACTCATTCGCCCGATCACCGGGCTTCAGCCAGTCGCGTCCTACCGTTTTGTCATACCATCGGGTGATCTCTCCCAAGTCATTGAACTCAAGCATGTAAAATTCGGTTTCCCATGTGGAAGGGAAGGGTTCTTCTTCCCTTACTGGAAGGATAACATCCGGTGCCTCGCGCAGCCATATCGTTGTATACCCAAAAGCAGGAATCGACGGAACATGCACGAGCAGCGTATACTCGTCTTCCTTTTGCACCAGATCACTGGCCAGACGGTTTCCTTGACGATCGAATGCAGCCATCCCGGCGAGGTGGGCATCGCCTGTAATGGTGATATTCTCCCCACGTTCCCAGCCGAGACTGTTGAATATAATGTATGGGATACCATCCACTTCATCGGTTGCAATGTTCTCCGCAAGGGTATTCAGCGTTTTCCGCAGTGCGGATGTCCCTAAAGCAAAAACTTTCGTGTACTCCTCGGTGGACGTTACATATACTTCAGGAATCGATGTTCCCGGAATAATGTCATGGAATTGGTTGAGCATGATCAGCTTCCAGCCTTCATCCAGATCATTCTTCGTGTGTGCAGCGCAAGCTCCGGCAAATTGCCCCCAGATCTCCGTTTCCCGGTACAGTACCTCTGCCTTTCGATTGCTACGTTTGTTCCTCGCATGAGTTGTGTACGTTCCCCGGTGTAATTCCAGGTACAAGTCCCCGTGCCACTTTGGCAACGTTGGTTTATTGGACGATAGTTCTTCAAAAAAAGCGCCTGCCGTGCTGAATTTACTGATTGGCTGCCCGACCATCAAATGGGATCGCTCTGCAAACTCCACCATCTCATTCGTCACACCGCCGCCACCATCGCCATGTCCATAGAGCAACATCTGCTCGGGATGTACATCCTTCTGTTTGTACGATTGCCAATGTTCATCCACATCTTTGGGCCGCGTATGCTCATTCACCCCATGATTCAGATAAGCGAGTACCGAAGTACCATCAATGCCTACCCAATCGAAGAGGTCATAAGGAAACGCATTGGTGTCATTCCAATTCAGTTTGGTGGTCATAAAATAAGGAATATCCGCAAGCTTCAGCATCTGCGGCAAGGAAGCACAGTAACCAAACGTATCGGGCAGCCACTCGATGTTGGAGCGTTTGCCAAACTCCGCCTGGTAGAAGTTCTGTCCATACAGAATCTGCCGAACCAACGACTCGCCACTCGGGATGTTCAGATCCGGCTCCACCCACATGCCTCCAACCAATTCCCAGCGTCCTTCGGCAATGCGGGCTTTAACTCGCTCGTATAACTCCGGGTAATGCTCCTTCACAAAGGCATACAATTGCGGCTGGCTTTGGGAATACACAAAGTCCGGGTACGTATCCATTAACGTACACATGGTCGAGAATGTGCGGCTGGACTTGCGAACTGTCTCACGTACAGGCCACAGCCAGGCAATATCAATGTGGGATTGTCCAACCAGATGCATGAAGCCACTTCGATATTCCTCCGGGTCTTCCTGCTGTACCAACTGTACTAATTCATGTTCAAAGTTCTGTATCCATGCTGCATCCGCCCAGCGGTCCGGATCATTGTACATGTCATCCATCACCTGATGGATGGCTTGAACAAGGGCCATCCGCTTGGGCTCCTTTTCGTTATATGCCCGGAGCGACTCCGCGAGTACCGTCACGCTGTACATCAGGCTCTGCAACGGCTGATTGATATGAACCAATGCTGCCCGGATACCCTGAATTGGCGGCTGAATAACCGCTTGCCGATTGAGTGGATCATGCGGCTCTGGAATGGGATCGTAGAGTTCAATCTCCAACTGCGGCGTATTGCCTACCCGACTTCGCGGAAGAGGCACGAATCCGTGATTCCGATCCAGTCCATGATAAGGCATGCCATTCACCTTCAGCAGCCCTTCTCCTCCGGTCTCGAAAATCAATCCAATGGCCCGATCTTGCCAACTGTCCGGAATCTCCACACGTTTACTCAGAAAATACGTCGTTCCGTGTACGCTGTTCAGCGGACTTAAGCTCTGCATAGCCTTGTCTGTCCGCTCATCTTTATGTTCATATCCCTGCTCATACTCGTATTCCCCTGGCCGAATATATCTGGCCTTCTGCATCTGCCATTCTGGAAACTCAATCGTATCCAGCCATTGCCGCTGCCTCAGATCTTCAATGAATCGCTGAATTCGAATCATACCTCCACCCCCACCTTTTGGATGTGCAGTCTGCAAGCGATCCAGTCTGTGGAATTGCAGCCAACCATAAGCTTGAATTCGCCTGGTTCCACGACAGACTGGAGACGAGAGTCGACCAGCGCGAGATGTTCTTTTTGCACAGGGAACATAACGGTTTGGGTCTGTCCTGGCTCCAGATGGATTTTACGGAAACCTTTCAGTGACATTTCAGCCCGCGTGACCGAAGCCGATACATCGGTGATATACAACTGTACAACCTCATTTCCCGCAACTGCTCCGGTATTCGTGACTTCAACCATCACCTGTGCTTCATCTTCCGGGCCAATCACTTCCGGTACTACCCTAACATTCTCGTATTTGAATTCGGTGTAGCTCAGTCCATATCCGAACGGATACTGCGGCGACAGATCCACCTCCAGATATCGCTTGCCACGCGTGCGTTTGGCATGATAATAGACCGGAAGTTGCCCAACATGCTTGGGAATGGAAACGGTAAGACGACCACATGGATTCACGTCGCCAAACAGAATATCTGCAATCGCGTTACCCCCTTCCTGCCCAGGGTACCACGCTTCCACAATGGCATGGACATGCTCATCAATCCAAGGTTCAGCAATGGGACGGCCGTTGATATAAACCACGATAACGGGTTTTCCCAGCTTATGTACCTCCTGCACCAGCTCCAATTGAACACCCATGAGATTCAGGGACGCCCGGTCAATGCCCTCGCCGCACTCCATATCATTCCATGGATCACCCGTTACCACAGACGCTCCTGTCCGCAAGTCGATCGTGCCTTCACCAAAATCGCGGGCGCTGGACCCGCCCATCACCATCACGATGACATCGGCCTGTTCCGCACAGGCGAGCGCTTGTGCAAAGCCCTCTCTGGAATCGCCTTTAATCCGGCAACCAGGTGCGTACAGCACCTGACCCGAATCCACGCCAAGCTTGCGCGTAATGCCATCCAGTACCGTGACGATCTGTTCTCTCGGCTGTGGCGAGGTATAGTCCCCAAGCTGGTTATAAATATGGTTCGCATTCGGACCAATGACAGCTAACTTCGTACCTGTTTTGGCAAGCGGAAGAATATCCCCCTCATTTTTCAGTAAAATAATTCCCTCTTGTGCGACTTCTCTCGCCAGCTGAATATGGTCTTCACATCCGATGACCTGCTCTGCGAATTCTGGATCAACAAAAGGTTGCTCAAACAGACCAAGTCTGAATTTCATCTCCAGCACCCGCCACACAGCCAAGTCCAGATCTTTCTCTTCGATTAATCCCTGCTCAAGCGCCTGACCAAGATGTTTGCGGTACATGTACCCGGACATCTCCATGTCCACACCTGCCTGAAGGGACTGTGCTACGGCCTGCTCCCCGTTCTCGGCGGTGTTATGTCCATGGACCAGCATCTGAATGGCGCCAAAATCAGTAATGACAAACCCATCAAATCCCCACTGCTCGCGCAGCAGGTCATTCAGCAGATACGTGCTGGAC
Source organism: Paenibacillus amylolyticus (assembly GCF_050990605.1). Lineage (GTDB taxonomy): Bacteria > Bacillota > Bacilli > Paenibacillales > Paenibacillaceae > Paenibacillus > Paenibacillus amylolyticus_H. Next base: position 126,830 of record NZ_CP158832.1, on the reverse strand, counting down.
GTGCACGGTACGCCATCAATCTCGTTATACGCGGTCATCACGGAACATGCCCCGGCTTCCACTGCTTTTTTGAACGGCAACAGATCGATTTCATGCAATTCACGTAATCCCATATGCACAGGTGCTGCATTGCGCCCACCCTCTGAACTGCCATAAGCCGCAAAATGCTTGAGTGTCGCCACAATCGTCTGGTTGGAATCAAGGCGGTCACCCTGTAGTCCTTTCATCGCTTCTACTGCAAATTCACCGATTAAGTATGGATCTTCGGCAAAACATTCCTCCGTCCGTCCCCATCTCGGGTCACGTACGACATCAAGCACTGGGGAATACGTTGCCGCTCCCCCCTGGCTTCGGGTCTCCACAGCGATAGCTCCACACATCTTGCGGTATAACTCCATATTCCACGTGCTGCCCACCGTTAACGGTACCGGAAATACGGTCGCTCCAATTGCCATATGACCGTGGGAACACTCTTCCCCGAACAAAATGGGAATGCCCAGCCGGGAATGCTCCATGGCATACTGCTGAATGACATTGGTGGCAACGGCTCCCTGCCGTGGTGTCAGGCCTGTCTCCAGCGTTACTTCAGTCCACGGATCGGCCCGAAGCACACCATACAGAGAACCGACACCACCCTTTTCCATGTCCGCTTGGAACTCTTCCGTCACCCGTACTGTACCATCTGCTGCCTTCACATACGTCTCCCAGCCCATCGGCTGAATGAGTTGTCCAATCTTCTCTGCCGTTGTCATGCGTCCAATCAGATCCTGAACCCGCTCCTGAATGGGAAGCGAAGCATCTTTATAGTCCATATGCACATTCTCCTTATGCGTTCGGAATTAGTTAGATGCGTGCAGTTGCATCATATGGCTTTGCGGTAGTCACTTGGCGCCACACCCACCACGTTTTTGAAAGCCCGGTTGAAGGAATTATAGTTCGTATACCCAACTTCTTCACTGATCTCCTGAATGGCCTTATCCGTCTCCTGCATGAGCAATTTGGCTTTTTCGATGCGATGACTAATAAGCAAATCCACAAACTTCTCCCCAATCTCATCCTTGAAAAGTTTGCTCAGATACTTCGGATTAATATCGAATAGATCACTAAGGTAGTTCAGTGACAGATCGGGATTACTGTAATGCTCTTCGATGTATTTGCGAATCTCCAGAATATGAGATCTGTGTTTTCGGGAACAATGCAGCGTCTGCATCTGCAGCGCCAGTTCCCTAAACCCTTCCCAGCACAGCTCACGCAGATCATTTAACGTCTCCCAGCCCTCCAGCCTTGGCAGAAGCGGGGTGAATATCGCAGCCCACGAATCCTGGTACTCCTGTGGGAGTTCGGCAAATTCCCGATTGTAATGTTGAAATAACAATTGAATCGTATTCATAATCTCCTGACGGGACAGGACGGACTCGCTGATTTGTTCAAACAGTCTTTCAAAATGCTTTTCCCAGACATCGTCGGATAAACGCATCGCCTGTACCAACAGCGAGATGGTTTTCAGGAACTCATACACATCATTGGTCGAATTCGGCACATCACTACACGGAATGATGCGATTCATCCCCAGTACAGCCTTGTACTCCAGTGCATGCACAGCTTCTTTCAATGAAGCTCTCAACCCCCGAATATCGACAGCAACCCGACCAACACCAATGGTCACGGTGAAGTTCAGATACTGATCGATTCTGTCCAGATAACCAGCGAGCAATCGATGCTCCGTCTCCTCGGCCTGTTCCATGTCCGGCATCCAGAGGATGGCCCACAGACGCTGATCGGAGATCCATTCAGCCCATACTTCTGTTCCTTCATTGCGTGCACTCTCTTGCAGAATACTGGACAACACAAATTTCAGGAGGGATTGGTCCTGATGATGATACTCCGTCACAAATGCATCATACCGATCCATCTCAATTACCATGACGGCCCAACGATGCTCCAGCTCAGGCAGTTTGAACTTCTTCATCTCTGCTGTCAGCTCCGTGCTTGTGAGGTCTCGTGTGCCTTCCAGCAACTCCTGAAAGAACATCCTTTTCTGCAAAATCAGATTCTCTTCATGCTCCTCCTGATACTGCCTCGTCTGATCAATCATGCGTTCCAGCGTTGTATGGATGAAACGGAACTCATTCTCTTTACCATAGTTCAGTCCGGATTGCTTCTGCGAAGAGACGGTCTGAATTAACGTGACAATCTGCTGAATCGGCTTGTAGTTTCTGCGGGTCACATAGATCACCCACACCACGCCAATCAACACAACCACTGCAGCAAAGGCAAACCAGATATTATAAAATTGCAGCGCCCATTTGACGATTTTACCGTTATTGAGACCCGTCTGTACCTTCCAACCGCTATAACTCGATGTAAATTCGGAGAAGACTTCTCCCGAGGTCGTTTTAGCAGAAGCTGTAACCCCTTCTGGCATACTGCTGTCCCACAGATTGCCGCCCGAACGGTTGAAGATGTTCACAAACGTAAATTCCGGGTCATACATCTGCATGATGGACTTCCTCAGGGTACTCAGGTCCACGTTGGTGACTACAAGTCCTTTGCCGTTCCCTACACTTCGCACAATCGTAATCACCTGCTCCGTCGCTTGTGAAGGGAAAGCCCGGAACGCTCGTGCCCCTGCCCACTTTTGTTCATCCCTCGTCCGGCTATCTGCAATAAAGTCTGCATCCGGGAACTCTTCAATCGGGACCGCCTTTCCGTTACTAAAGACGGTGCCATCTCCGTATCGAACGAGATAAATCGAATCAATCAACGGATACTCTATTTTCAATTCATCAACTACCTGGACCGCCTGAATGCCGGCATACACATCATCGCTGCCAGATACCGAGAAATAATTCTTCAAGTTAGGGTTGGTCAAAATTTCACGCAGTACCTTGAAGTCAATGGAACGCAGGGAGTTATCCAGATATTGCGTGACCTGTGAGGCCAGGAACTCATTGGCCTTGAGTGCTTCTCTACGGTTCTGTTCATTGAAGACCTGGAAGAAAATAAAAAATAAAATGGTCGTCACAATAAAGAAAACAGGCAGATACGATAACAGCAAACGTCTAAACCAATTGTTGTTCATCTCCGAGATCCCCCCACCATTACTGTTCATGCTGAATGACGACAATCATCTGTGCTGATCGCTAATTTCCCATAAATATTCAGTACATTATATCGGATGACGTGGGGTTCTCATAGGAGAAGACTGTCCCGGTCACGGGTGACAGACGGGACAGCCTCTATATGAATCCTTCAACAATTATTGATTCTTCTCAATGGCACGCTGATAGATCTCAAGGTAATTACTCAGTCCGAGACCATCGAAGCCTTTGACATATGAATCCCATTCCTTATCAATGCTCTTGCTGCCGATAATGAACTGTGCCATATTCGTCTGCACATAATCCTTGATGGCGGTAGTCAGTTGTGCAGCTGATTCCGTATCCTCTGGACGGATAAATACGTTCGCAGGGTATACTTCTTTTGGTGCATAGGGTTCATACACATTGGTAGCCTGGGCCAGACGTGTACCATAACCCTCTGCTTCTAAAGGATCCTGTCCTTCGGCAAACAGATTACGGAACGTGTTGGACAAGTCATGCGCTCCGATCTGTGACCAGCTCTCATTCACAACAACGTTTGGATCACGCTCAGGCAGGTTGTAGTAACTGTATTTGGCAGGCTCGCCATTGATGTTTTTCTCATCGGTATCTGCCTTCTTCCAGCCCTTGCCTTCGGTTGGTCCATACTCCGCGTACAGCGCACCTTCTTCACTGAACATGTAGTCCACAATTTTGATGGCAGCAATCTGCTGTGCTTCTGTCGCTTTGTTCGTAATGGCGAACTCAAACTCACCTACGCTCTGTGTAGCGCCTGTCGTCTGTACGCCATCCGGTCCTTTCAATGGAGGAACGATCTCCCAGTGCTGGTGACGGGTGATGTCTTTGTCATACGTATTCACGAGATAACTGACCAGCGCCGTTGTAATGGAGCCGACCACTTCATCGCCTTCCTTGTTGCCCAGTTGTCCGATAGCCTGGTCGTTCTGTGTAAAGGAAGCTGGATCAATCAGGCCATCTGCATACAGCTTGTTCATGTACTCCAGCCCTTTCTTCCAGCCTTCCTGATTGGCAGCAAAACTTACCTTGCCATCGTTCACGATCAAGTATTTGTCGTTATCATTGTAGATAAAACTATTCATCAGGTAGGCATCAATGTTGCCATTCCATACATACTTGTTCGGTGCGCCCGTGAGTGGAATCTCGTCGGCTTTCCCGTTGCCATTCGGATCTTGTGTCTTAAACGCCTTCAGAACGGTATACAGTTCCTCTGTTGTGGTTGGCATTTTCAGACCCAAATTATCGAGCCACTCCGTGTTGATCCAGTATTTCTGAGCATACGTACAGTGGTAACATTCATTGAAGATTGGCAAAGCATAGATGTTGCCATCCGGTGCCGTGATGGCTTCTTTGAAGTATGGCTTCTCTTCCATAATCTTGGTCAGGTTCGGACCATACTCCTTAATCAGATCTTGTAGCGGAAGGAACACGCCCTGTTTTCCATAGGTTTGAAGGTCTGAGGTGGTGAACTTGCCGTGAAGAAATACTTCGGGATAATCACCACTAGCCAGCAGCAATTGTCTGCGATCCTGCAAGGCATCCGTTGGGGCCAGATCCCATTTTAGGGTAACGTCGAACTTGTCTTCGATAAATTGGGTGAATTCATTCTCTTCCATGGACGCTTTGCCTTGCGGAGCAAAGAAAGTCATGGTTACAGGACCGCCGCTCTCCCCGCTACCGTCGCTACTTCCACCCGATTCCTCGGATGAACTACATGCGGACAACAAAGCCATCGAAGCAAAGACCAGAAATAACATCGAAATCCAAGATTTTCTCAATCTGACTCCTCCTTTTTGTTCATAACGGCAAATTATTGACTTGTACTGCACGTGTATAAAATCGACCCCGGAAGCCGGCGTGTTCCTTCCACCTCCTTTCAAGAGGCAACCGGGCTTAATTCACAAGGATTAACCTTTGAGGGAACCTACCATGACCCCTTTAACAAAATGCTTCTGTACAAATGGATACATGATCAGAATGGGAATACTCGCGACAACGATCAGTGCATATTTCAACACCTGCTCGAACCCTTGATCCCGCATCTGCTGGCTGGTATTGGCGAGCATCGCCGGGTCAGCAGCGTTCAGGATGAGCAGATTGCGAAGCACATATTGCAGAGGGAACAATTTCTCGGAGCGCAGATAGATTAGTGCATCAAAGTACGCATTCCAGTGACCTACGGCATACATGAGTGTCATGACCGCCAGAATAGGCTTTGATAAGGGAAGAACCACGCTGATAAGATACCGGATATCCCGGCACCCATCCATTTCTGCGGCCTCGCCAAGCTCCTCGGGGATGGAAGATTGGAAGAAGGTCCTTGCCACGATGACCTGGAACACCGCGAGCGCCCCGGGCAACCACATCGCCCAACGTGTATCCAGCAGGTGTAGATCCTTCATCAGAAGGTAGGTGGGAATCAGACCGCCATCAAAGAACATGGTGATCATCATGAAAATGATAATGGCTCCTCGTCCGTAGAACGATTTGCGTGATAAGGGATACGCCAGCATGACGGTCAGTGCCACGTTAATGAACGTGCCTACCACGGTGTAGATGATCGTGTTATAGAAACCGAGCATCAGCTGTTGGCTTTTGAAAATGGAGATGTACGCCTTGATATTAAAATCGACCGGGAACAGCCACACCTGACCGGATGTCACGGCTCGTGAAGAGCTGAACGAAGAACTGATGATATACAAGAGCGGGTAAAACACCGTTAGCAGTATGGCGAACAGAAAGATGTAATTAAGTGTCATGAAAATGCGGTCACCGAGCGGGTCCTTGATCCGGTTACGATTAATCAGGTTGAACATGGATAAGCTCCTCCTTTACCACAAGCTGTTCTGGGATACTTTGCGGGATATGCCGTTGACGATAACCAGCAGGATCAGGTTGATAATGGAGTTGAAGAATCCTACTGCCGAGGAAAAGCTGAAATTCGCCCCGATCAGACCGACCTTGTACACATACGTGGAGATGACCTCCGAAGCGCTTGTGTTGAGCGGATTCTGCATCAGGTATATTTTCTCGAAGCCCACGCCCATAATGCTTCCCAGACTCAGAATCAGCATGATGACAGTGACTGGAACGAGTGTTGGAAGGTCGATGTGCCAGATTTTCCGAAGCCTTGATGCGCCGTCCATCTTCGCTGCTTCATAGAGAGATGGATCAACACCGGCAAGAGCTGCGATATATATAATTGATGAATACCCCATGCCCTGCCAGACACCTGACCAGACGTATATCGATTTGAAGTATTCCGGAATGCCCATGAAGTTGGTCATTGGGAAGCCGAGCAGTGTGAACAGCTTGTCTACCACGCCCACATGCGGGGAGAGCATCAGAATGATAATGGATACCATAACAACCGTGGAGATAAAATGTGGAGCGTAGGTGACCATCTGCACGGTCTTCTTGAAGTAACCCGTTCGAATCTCATTTAGCGCCAGGGCCAGCAGGATCGGAATCGGGAAACCTGCTATTAAGGAATAAAAGCTGATGCCTATCGTGTTTTTGATTAACAGCCAGAAGTTCGGAGACTGGAAGAAGGCTTCAAAGTGTTTGAAGCCAACCCAAGGGCTTCCCCAGATTCCTTTGACCACACTGAAGTCCTTGAAGGCGATCTGTACACCCACCATAGGAATGTACTTGAAGATCAACAGATACAACACCGGGGGCAGCACGAGCAGGTAGAGCTCCCAGTGCTTCTTGAGGCTTCTAATGAATGGATGCTGCCGCTTGGGCTCCACATGTTTCCTCTGCTGGAGTTCCAACTTGGCGGGTATGCTTTCCGTAGCTCGACTCATTTGCGTCACTCCTTCTACACCTCAAGTGTAATAATACATTACATTTACATCCCTTAAACATCCTTTTTTCTGTACGCGCTTCCTTGTTAAACACAAATGATGTAAACATTCATATCAGGTAGCGCTTTCTTGATTTGATAGTACATCGCATGGTAAACTTTTATCAATTTGCAATTTTCTCCGACTTCTCTTTATTCTATAAACCCTTGCCTGACAAGCGATTACGAGCCATTTCTAGTGAAAATTATGTTCCTTATGTAGGATTTAAAAAAATCCGGAGGCTGTGATATCTCCCCCGGAATTGACATGGATTTCTTTACATGCAAGTTCAAAAAGTTAACGATTCAGCACCGAGAAGGGGAACACACTGGAACAACCTCTATGCGCTTGTGATCAATCGGAACGTATGTGTGATCGGCGCTGCACTGGTTGCGTCGGATTGTGGCAGTTCCACGAGAAGCCCGTCTTCCGTATGCTGATACGAAAGTACGTCATCGCTACCGATGAGTTCGATACGCTCTACCTTTTCCAGATAAGGAATGACCAACTGTGGTTGTACGGTCTCATTCTCGTTTCGGTATAACCGGAAGGCATATACGGTGTTGATCTCTTCCTTCTGCGTAAAGGCCCAATCTTTCGTAAAATAGGGCCCGCAGATCCGGGTTCCATAGACCCCTTCTCCGTGAGTACCCAGCCATTCACCGAGGCCTTTAATGCCTCGAATTGCCCCTTTTGGCAGACGCCCATCGGGTTGTGGTCCTACATTCAGCGCCAGGTTCCCACCCTTGGACACGACTTCGAGCAGAATATGTGCCAGCTGTCTTCCCGATTTATACTGATCATCGAATCCGAAAGCAAAGGAATTCCCCACGGTAATACAGCTCTCCCATGGAATGTTCATCGGATGTTCCGGTATGGTCTGCTCGGGGGTCACGATATTCTCATACGGCCCACCCACGGTGCGATCTGCGGACAGGAGCCAAGGTTGTGTGGTCTGACGTGCCCGTTCCACAACTTCTCCAAGCCTGATATCCTGACCATGGCGACCTTCACGCACCCAGCCGGCATCCAGCCACAGACATTCAATCCGCCCGTAATTCGTCAGCAGCTCCATGATCTGCTTATGGGTGAACTCCACGAATTTCTCCCACAGCCATGGATACTTATGCGGATCATACGAGGGCCCGCGCCACATATGACGTCCACGCTCCATGCCCGGCGCCCAGTAATACGGGGTATGCCAGTCCGCTTTGGAGAAATACGCTGAGATGCCAAGCCCTTTGGCCCGGAAAGCGTCAAATAGCGATCGACAGATGTCCGCATACTTATGAGTATGAAAAGGGGTGTCCTTTCCCGTAATCCGGTAATCCGTCGTTTTGGTATCCCACATGCAGAAACCGTCATGGTGCTTGGTGGTGAACAGGAAATATTTAAACCCGTTATCTGCTGCCATCTGAGCCCACTCCTCAGGCTGGAAGCGAATCGGATTGAAGGTTTTGTTCAGATCGAAATATTCCCGCTTGAAGTCTTCCATGTCATCCGTCCAGTCGATGTCATCACGCGACCAATCGCCATCCTCGTCACTTAGCGCCCAGGATTCGACGAGGCCAAGCTGAGAGTACGGCCCCCAGTGCATCATCAGTCCCAGCTTCTGATCCTTGAACCACTCCAGCCGCTCATTCAGCAGCGGATCTTCCGGTTTGATCCACTCTTCCTCTTTGCTAAAATTGTGCACACCGGCTTCGACAATCTGCTCTTCCTGCTCCAGTACGGTTTCTTTGGTTTCGCTCATCCTGATTCATCTCCTCGGATTAGAATAAAAGATAAACCTTGCATGTTACGCCTGGTCACTCCGAGTGCAGTACCATCTTTCGATCGCTGTTATCCCCGGATTTCTTTTATTTCACTCTATAATTGTTGGAAATCCGGTGATAAAGGCGAACGCTTCGCTTCTTCAGATTGGTTCTGCACTCTCTGTTTTGGCGTAAACGGTATGTTTAACTATTATGGGGCGTAGTAACTCCGTTATTTCGATTGCGGTGCCGGCTCCAATTACTATGAATCCCAGATTCTCCTCTTGCCTCTAGGGGAATGTAAACTGGCTGATCCTGGCGAATGGGTAGAATATTTTCTAAGGAACACAGGGCGTCTTAATTAGCCTTTTGGTCCTCTTTATAAATTGTAAGGAACTTCAGACACGTTATTTCCCGAAATTAGCTGATAATAATGCTGTGAACTGCTGTTTATTCTCATATAGCGTGTCTCAGGTTCTTTAGCTTCCTACTGGGGCTTCAGATCCTCCAATAAGACGCCTCAGATTCGTTAGCGCTCGCTCCCATGCTTTATTCCAACCGCAAGCAAAGAGGACGACTCCGAATCTCGCCCAGAGCGGGGCTTCATTGAGAAGGTAGCGAAGTGTTCATAACCTTCAATGCCATGGCAGTCGTAAAATATCAACGTAGCGTCTCAACGCCATACCATTCTGTCTTTACAGTGTGATCTCGCGTCCCTGACGGGCTGATTCGTAGATGGCACAGAGCATCTTCATCACTTCAACGCCATCCTCGACGGGGCTAAGTGTTTCTTTGCGACCCTGCGTGCTATCGATAAAATGGTTAATTTCATTGCGGAACGAGCCCATAAAGTCGAAAGATTTGAAATCCACCTGTGGGGTCATGTTCAAAATAGTGTTGAATTTCTCCCCAATAATCGAAATTTCCGGCTCCAGCTCGGCACCGCCTTTGTCGCCATATAGCTTGACCGAAGTCTCATCCGCTTTGGCATGGAGCGTGAAACTGACATCCACGAGCAGGCTCGCGCCGTTCTCGAAACGAATCAAGGCATTTGCCATATCCTCAACGGTGTTCTGCTCTGCGTCATAGTCGGCTGCTTTGTAGAACGAAAGATTGTTAATGTTCGAGCGGTTCCCCAATCGGTTAGACACGTTAGCGGAGACAGACTTTACCTTCGGTCTACCCATCAGATACCAGCAGATATCGATCACATGCACCCCGATATCGATCAGAGGTCCACCACCGGAGCGGTTGATATCCGAAAACCAGCCACCCGGATTGCCCAGACGGCGCAGACTGGAGGCCTTGGCATAATAGATCTCGCCCAGCTCTCCCTCGTCGATGAACCTCTTCAGAATCTGTGCATTGTCGCTATAGCGGCGAACAAAACCCACTTGCAGCAACTTTCCGCTGCGATGAACAGCCTTCTCTACTTCGAGCGCGTCCTCCACCGTTTGGCAGAGCGGTTTCTCACATAACACGTTTTTGCCTGCGTCCAGAGCAGCAATGCTAATCTCCGCATGGGAGTCGTTCCATGTACAGATGCTAACGGAATGAATCTCGGGAAGTGCGAGCAGTTCCTTGTAATCGGTAAACACATGAGGTGCATTATATTGCTTCGCGACTTCTGCAGCACGTTCTGCATTCAGGTCGCAGATCGCATATATTTCAACGTCAGGGTTACTGGCATAGGCTTGCAAATGGCAATCGGATATGGATCCGGCACCGATGACGGCGACTTTCAATTTGGACATAGTGCTGATTCCTCCATCGTTTTCATATGAATTGACTCAAGAAATTATAATATTCGGCTTAACGTAACGACGGTGAATGCTTGGACTTTCGGCCGCTGTTGTCTGCAAATTTCTTTTATTGACCGCTCTAGCGGTTGAAATTCGCAGACAAAGGCGGTCGCTGACGCTCCTACAGTTCCAAGCTTCCCCTCTGTTACTCACGCCTTCTTTAGAATTTGATTCAATGTTATTCATTTAAAACAAGTACGCAGCCCTATGCCTCTTCCCATAGGCGGCGGACGTTATCCATAGCATTGCGTGAGGCTGTTTTGCAATCCTCCATGCCCTCAAATTCAACCGAGATATATCCGTCATACCCGGATTGTTTCAACACCCGGAAGACCTCGGGCATATTAATATCGCCATGGCCCACAATGGCACCGCGCAGGTAATTACCGTGCGATGTTTGGAACCAGCCTTCACCGGGGTTCCGGTAGGAAGGTCTCCAGTAGAAGTCTTTGGCGTGCACGATCGACGCGTAAGGAATGTTATTTTTCACAGCGCTCACCGGATCTTCATCCACACAGAGAAAATTGCCGACATCCAGCGTCGTTCTAAAATTCTCCCGCGCTGTTTCGTGTAACAAACGCTGAATTCGCTCACTCGACTGCACATAGTACCCATGGTTCTCCACGCTTGTTGTAATCCCAAAACCAGCTGCATAATCGGCTATCCGCTGACAGGCCTTCACCAGTACCGGCAGATCAATCTCGAACTGTGCTACGGTTCCTTCTGGCGCAGGTCGGAAAGCCACGTCATGACGCATCAACTTCACGCCGAGCGCTGCAGCCACATCCACATGCCGCATCACATTCTGGATCTCTTGCTCCAACGCTTCGGCGTCTTCCTGCACAGCAAAGTTAGCGCCGATCGCATAATTGGAAATATCGATTCCTACCTCTTTTGCCACAGCTTTGATCTCATCAATCAACTCTGGATTCTCGATCAGACTGAATCCCATCGGAACAATCTCCACATGTTCTCCGCCCTGATCGGCAATCCAGCGAATGGCATCCGGCACGGTTAATTCTTTGCGATCCAGTGCTTGTTGCAGACTGTAGGTGCTGAGTCCAACTTTCATTTTTCCTCATCCTCTCATGTAGTCAATGTCCATACCCAACGTATACCTTTTTCCGGCGGACACGACAATTCTCAATAATCGTTTGGCTCACCTATTTTCCTTTTCCTAGCCCAAATCCGGTGTATCCACGAACGTTACGGCCAGTTCAGACGTCTGATGAAGCTCGAATACGATGATTTCATTATCACCTTCACGAAGAAGCGGGGCAGGTACATACAACGTTTTTTGCGGTCCTTTATTCCAGTAGCGACCCAGATTGAATCCGTTTACAAATACAACTCCCTTGGTCCAGTTATCCAGTCGCAGAAAAGTATCTCTTACCCCCATGACTTGAAAACTTCCCCGGTAAAAGGCTGGCCCTTCCCCCGGTCTCTCTCCTTCTTCATCCCCTGCCGAAGAGGGCTCGTTAAATTTTAGACCCGACAGATCGGTTAAGGGCAGACAATGAATCGTCCAATCATATAAAAATTGAAAGCCATGTCGCACTCCCTCCGTAATCCCCTTTGGATCTCTCAGGTACGGACCATAATTAATTCGCCCCATATTTTCCACAAGGATCAATAGATCTGCACCCTCCGGAGGGACTTCAAAGGAAATCGAAAATGCGGTATTTCCGCGTTCCAGCACACCCTGAAACTGCCCATTAACAAACACAAGTGCACGATCACGTACCTCCTGAACCACCAGTTCCTGTCGCTCCCTGGGTCCGGATATCCGGGTTTGATAACAAATAAATCCATAATCCTGACCCAATTTCTCCATTGGTTCCGGATTCGTACGCTGTAACGGGACGGATATCCGGTCCAACTGGGCCAGTAATGCAGCCTGCTGGTTCAACTCCACGCGCCCATAGGCGATAGTCCCCTTCGATTCTGGCAGCACAAGCTCACCCAGACTGTTGTCGCTATACCGAGCAATAAGATCACGCACCGCGTGGAATTTTGCTGTCGGCTCCCCGGATTCACTGAGCAGTGAATCATAGTCGTAACTTGTAATCGTTGGTTCGTATTGATCCTTCTGCTGACAGTTCGCCCCGTTATAGAATCCAAAGTTCGTTCCCCCATGGAACATATAAAAGTTAACCGAAGCTCCTGCCCGAAGCATCTCCTCAAACACCCCAGCCACATCCGCGGCTTCCCGGGTATGATGCAACTCTCCCCAGTGGTCGAACCAGCCGTTCCAATATTCCATGCACATCAGTGGTTCTTCCGCCTGATATTCACGCAGCTTGGCGAACGCCCCTTCTGTTCCTGATCCAAAATTGACCGTAGCCAGATGCCCCGGCACCGATCCCGCTTGCAGCATAGGGTCCGTCGGTCCGTCGGAGGTAAATAACAACACATCCATACCGCGCTCCACCATGCCATCACGTAAATATTGCAGGTAACTCGCATCATTGCCGAAGCTGCCGTATTCATTTTCAATCTGCATTGCAATAATCGGCCCGCCATGGGTGCTAAGAAGGGGTTTTAATTTGGGCAAAAGCACATCATAATATCGATCCACATTCGCCAGAAATTTCACATTATTACATCACAGACGAATCTCATCATCAGCCAGCAGCCAATAAGGCAATCCGCCAAACTCCCACTCGGCACATATGTAAGGACTTGGGCGAACAATCACATGAAGACCCACTTCTCCCGCCATGCGAATAAACCGTTCCAGATCTGCCATGCCTTCAAAACAATATTGCCCAGGCTGCGGCTCATGAACATTCCACGGCACATACGTTTCCACTGTATTGAAACCGCAGGCTTTCAGCTTGAGTAGCCGATCCTCCCAATATTCGGGGACCACTCTGAAATAATGAATCGCACCCGACAAAATCTGAAGGGGCTCACCATCATACATGAATTGTGAACCTTTATACGTTAGCAACGCCATTTGACAGCCCTCCCCGCTCGCTCAGATATATGCCTAACCCGGACAACGCAGGATACCATCTGGATTCATGAATGGTTACTCGCATCCTTCTCGATGTGACCTGTGGGAAACAGCAAATTCGTTTATACCCCACTACCGTCCCCGTATAGAACGCTTCCCAACCACCATCTGCCCTCTGTGACTCCAGTGTAAAACGCTCAATCCGTTGGCCTGTCTGGATATGTTCCATCAGCACCACCCGGTCGAATGAACGTTCCTCCTGCAAATCCAGCTCGACCCAAGCCTGCTCCGTTCCTTCATGCGGGCACCAGTACGTATCCCGTCTTTCCGTCAGTACCTCCGATACGTCATGTTGTTCATCCATCGTCTCCGATGCTTTTACCAGCGCCTGCAAGGACAAATTTTCCTGAAAAATGGTGCGCAGCGAAGCTCCCAATTCCTGTAGTCGCTCCACATCCCGTTCGTGAATGAGACCACGCGTATCCGGTGGCAGATTGAGTAAAAAAGTGGCATTGCCCCCTACTGCGCCGTAATAGACAGCGAGCAGTTCTTCCAATGTTTTGACCTGATCATCTTCACTTGCATGATAGAACCATCCTGGGCGAATCGAGGTATTCACCTCGGCAGGGTACCAGATCAGTTGGTCAACTTGGGAACAAATGACCTCTCGACTTCCCAAATCACTGTCCTGCGTATTAATTCTTGTGGCAAACTCACCATCATCCACCTGCTGTGATTGTTCCTGAATCTTCTCATTATCCTGCATATGCGCTGGCACAACGCTCCATTCCGATTCCCGCGTATGCCCCGCCTCATTGCCACACCAGCGAACATCCGGGCCGCATACCGAGATGACCGCTTCGGGCTGTAGTTCACGAATAAGCGCATAATAGGCGTCCCAGTCATAGACCTGCCTTTTGCCATTTGGCCCTTCTCCGCATGCCCCGTCGAACCATACACAGAAGATGTCGCCATAATTCGTAAGCAGCTCGCGTAACTGATGGAGGAAAAATTGGTTATATCTCTCGGAATCTCCATAAGTGGATTCATGCCGATCCCAAGGAGACAGGTACACGCCAAACTTCAATCCACCCTCACGGCAGGCATTGGCGACTTCCTGAACCAAATCCCCCGCACCGTTTCTCCATGGACTGGCTGCAACCGTATGCGCTGTAAACTGGCTTGGCCACAAACAAAATCCATCATGATGCTTACACGTCAAAATCAGCCCCTTCATCCCGGCGGCCTTGCACGCCTGCACCCATTGCGCTGCGCTCAGTTCAGAAGGATTGAAGATAGCAGGGTCTTCCTCCCCAGTGCCCCATTCCCGATCGGTGAATGTATTTACCGTAAAATGAATAAACGCATAGAACTCCATCTCCTGCCATCTTAACTGGCGTTCCGATGGGCTGACCTGTGCTGCGGACTTGATCCATTCGGCTGATTGCAGTTCTTTATTCATGGCGTATCACTCCTTTTATTTCGTGCATTCCTATATCACTGGACCAATATCACTATTGATTGGACCACTACGCATTGCACTACTGTTCATGAATCGCTGTGATGCAAGCAATAACTGCTGCTTGGCTCGAGCGATAAGCTGCGAATCTGCAGGATGGTCGAAGCTTCCTTCACGGCGTACGCCTGATCCCATATGGATCTCCGTGATCCCCGTCTGACTCACTAGCTTCTGAATCCCCTCTATGATGACCCCCGCCCCTGCCATGACAGCGATGTTTAAGGTTTGCCCCAGTTCCTGAAGCTGTTTCAGTTCCAGTATGGCTTCAGGCGCCGTCCGTCTCCCTCCCGATGTAAGCACACGCTCCACGTTGCCCCATGTGTTGATGGCCTTGAGCGCCTCTGTCAGGCTTGCGCTCACATCAATCGCCCGATGAAATGTAACGCCCAACCCTTCAGCTTCGACCATACAGGATTGCAAGGATAGAAGGTCCACCTCACCTTCTTCTGTAAGAGCACCAATCACGATGCCAGCGGCCCCAAGTTCCTTCGCCACGTGGATATCCCGGGTCATGGCGTCGATGTCATCTGCGCTATAGCGGAACGAGCGACTATGGGGACGGATCATGACATACACCGGGATGGAGACTTGGGATACTACTTGCTCCATGACACCATAACTGGGGGTAAGGCCACCCTCGGACATCGCAGACACCAGCTCAATTCGATCGGCCCCTCCCTCCTCAGCTGCCTTGGCATCTTCCACATCCACAGCAATGACTTCCAGTACAGGCTGTCTTCCCATAAGGATTGCTCCCTTCACTTCATCGTAGATTATTCCAGCACCGTTAAGCCGTATGGATACCCATCATTCGAACTGCATCCAGCCTGATCCATGACATAAAGGACCGACTGAACGCTTCCTCAGCGCTCCTGCGGTCCTTCTTCATCACTATGGGCGACGGTCAATTTCCAGAACGCAATCCGAACAGGCTGACCTTCCTGAAAGATATATTGTTTGTCAGCAATGATCTTCATGAGTGGATTCTCCTCTCGGAACCGGAATGGGCTAACAAATAGAGAGTGTAACGGACATCCTGTTATTTGCTTGATTTATTTTGTTATTTTTGTTATTTACAATGTTATTATCGATTAGCAATAGTCTAAAACGTTAGGTTCAGAACGTCAATACAAAAAAAGACACCCCAAGGGTGTCTTCATGTCTCCGATAACTTTCTGGTTATCCGAGCTTTTTCTATTTTTTACGCCGAGCCTTCGTCATTCGATTAAACATGATCAGTGCAGCAATGATCATGGCTATCATGGCAATATTACTTGCCACTTCTTGTGATAACCCGAAAAGAACTCCCAGGTTAGTCACCAGGCCTCTTACAATCAGCGCCACCACAACCAGCAGGATTGGACTCAAAAAGTTATAATTTCTCATTCTTGGCAACACCCCTGACCCCATTGTTCAGAACTTCAAATTCCCTAACACTATCATAACAGTAGCTATTCCGCGTTACAACAAAGGACACCGCGAGCAGTGTCCTTTGCCAATTCAACAACATATTCTGGTTTGGATCTCTTCTACACCTGCTTGAATTCGATCCAATCAATCTGGAGACCCGGTTTCGTGAAGTCCAGTTTCAATTCATACAGTCCTGCTTCAAGATCTACTTTGACAAGCTTCTGTCTGATCCATTTGCCTTCTGTACCATTCGTTTGAATGGTAGTTACCAACTGATCATTCAGGAGCAGGTTACATGCACTTTGAGCCAGTTCCGGCTCTGGGGACATGATCTGTACGATAATCCGGTAATGGCCAGCCTCGTCCACTTTCATGTAGACAGGTTCAGCTACCGCAGGTTTCACCTGTGCGTTCTCAACCAACGCCTGAGCTTGTGCAACCGATAGAGATGTATTTGCTTGGAACGAAGCGACATTCTCCACGATCTCGTGTTTTCTGCCGGACACCGGTGCGTTCATGATGAACTTGCAGATGTTGATTGCCGAGCGTTGCAGCTCTCCACGAGTCAATGTTCCATTTTCCAAAGATTCAATTGTGTTGTCGTCCCAGCCATTGATCTCTGCGCCGTAGTTCGGTACAACCATGTAGAGATCATTCTGCGCACGAATCATCCAGTTCGTGTATTTGCGATCAGCCTCTCCCCCTTCGGTCACATCGTTCATAATGGCCCACCAGTCGGTCATTACGATCCCCTCGAAATTCCATTCACCGCGCAGAATTGTGGTGTTCAGGTCGTAATTGGATGCTGCCCAGTGTCCATTAACCGGGTTGTAGGAGGTCATGATGGAGTTCGCTCCGCCTTCTTTGACTGCGATTTCGAACCCTTTCAGGTAAATTTCACGCAGTGCACGTTCGGAGACAACGGCATCTACTTTGCTACGGTGTTTCTCCTGGTTGTTGCAGGCAAAGTGTTTCAGTGTAGCATTGGAACCACCCTTCATAATCCCTTTCGTACATGCTGCGGCAAATACACCCGAGATCAGTGGATCTTCAGAGAAGTACTCAAAGTTCCGGCCATTGAGCGGGCTCCGGCGGATATTCAGTCCAGGTCCGAGCAGAGTATCTACCTGATTTCTCAGCAGCTCCTGTCCCTCCATCACATACAATTCTTCAACGAGATCCTTGTTCCATGTCGCGGCAAGCAACGTACCAATGGATACCTGTGTTGCTTTCTCTCCACTATCCATACGAATACCGGACGGGCCATCTGCCGTACATGCTACCGGAATACCGTAATTGAACAAGCTGTCGCTGACACCACCAAATGCAGATGCCGTTCCCGAAGTAACGAGCGGGCTGCTCATGCCTTCGCCACGGATAATCGCCGCCAGATCCTGATCACTCAGTTGAGCGATGAAGGTTTCCAGGCTCACTTTGCCAGCCTTAACGTCACTCAGCTTGTAGCCTTGGTTGCCCGTCTGCTCCAGCGTTTGCGGGAGATTCTCTTCAATCCGTTTTGCCATGGATATCTTACGTTTCGGTACTTCTGTATAAATCAGTTCATAAGATCCATCTTCCTTGCGCGCACCTGGTTTCATCCGTGTAAAATCTTCAGTTGGCGCCATTGCTTCCTGCAGTTGCTCCACCAATTGAAGGGATTCAATCACATATCCATCCTGGCCATCGATGCTAACGTGCTGCACTTGTTTCACACTGGTTCCTACATGCAGTCGATATGTGCCTTCTTCCAGAACGTATGCGGAAGCATGACCTGTAACGCCCGCATCATCATAGGATGCCATGTCATGGATCGGGAAGCTGATCGTCAGCAGTTCAGACTCGCCCGGCTGCAACAATCCTGTTTTACCGAAAGCCACCAATGCCTTCACCGGTTGTCCCAGTTTGCCTTGTGGTGCTTCATAATAGACCTGCACAACTTCTTTGCCCGCATATGTTGTACCTGAGTTGGTCACATTTACACGAACTTCAATGTAGGTTTTGCCATCTTTGGACACTGATTTTGCTTCTTCATGCTGGACCAAAAACGTCGTATAAGACAGGCCGTAACCGAATTCAAACTGAACACGCTCAGGTCGAAACGTTTCGAAATATCGATAACCTACATAGATATCTTCCTGATACAGGTTCTTGAACTCATTACCGTAGTTGCTGGTTGAAGGATAATCTTCAATGGAATATGCAATCGTATCTGTCAGTTTACCGCTTGGTGTAACGTCTCCCGCCAGCACATCAGCAATCGCGTTACCGCCCTCCATACCGCCATGCCAAGAGTAAATTACGCCTTGGATCGGATGTAGATACGTTTCGTTTAACCAGCTCATGTCGATGATATTCGAGACATTCAGCACAACGATCGTGTGTTCAAATTGCGAAGTGACTTGCTTCAACATCGCTTTCTCATCTTCTGTCAGTTGGTAACTTCCTGGCGCATCCGCATTATCCTGGTCTTCTCCTGCTGTACGTCCAATTACAATAATGGCTTTGCTAGACTTGCTTCTGGCTTGTGCAACCAGTTCATCCGTCAAAGGCATTTCTTTCTGATTCCACGGCTCGGCAGCCCATACTTTTCCGCCATCATCAAATGGATTTTCCTCAATCCACTTCTCATAGACCGCTGCCAGCTCTTCATTCACGGTAATATTCTTTTTGCTGCGCAGACCATCCAGCAGATTGGTTGTGTACGCCACATGAACACTACCGCCTGAACCTGTGCCACTGCGATAATAATTGACTTGAATTCGACCAAAAACTGAAACGTTTTCGTTTTCGCGAAGCGGAAGCACTTGCCCTTCATTTCTAAGTAAAACGGCTCCTTCTGCGGCAACGATACGACTAAACTCTGCAAACCCTTCCAATGGAACTCCAATTTGATGTGTGCTCAATGATTTCCCTCCTGATTGTCATCCCCATACCTACGAATCGCTATATATAAAATGAACTATATAAATTGAACTAAAGAATATTTCCACTGGACACTCCGATGACAGAATAACCTTCCGATCGCTGTTATCCCCAGATTTTATGAATCCCTCTTATATGGGGAAATCCGGGGATAGCGTATGCTTCCGATGCAGCTTTCTTTCAGAAAGCTTTTAGGCGAACGCTTTCGCTTCTTCAGGTTTTTTCTGTCCTCTCCGTTTCGTGTAAATGTTTAGTTCAATTTTTATATAACAAAACGTACACTCATTTTATATAAAAGATATTCTATGATCTGGTAGATTCACTTGTACCTAGTCTCATATTAACAGATTCTATCGCAGAAATTAAACTAGATTTGTGCCTAATTTATATTATTAAGGCTTGTCCACGATCAGTGGCATAACAAAAAGCCACGGACACCTGCTGTCCGTGACTTTTCTCCATTTTAGATCACTATATCACGTCGTAAGTTTCGCATACACCAGGAAGAACAACATCTCTTCGCCCATGATGACATATCCCGGAACCTGGTAGACCAGATCCACAAGAACAAATGCCACAAGCAACCCTACCATTACCGCCAGATGACGCGGGCCTAGCCGCAGATGTGCGTGTCTGTAACGATGGAACACAAGGGTAGTCGACAAGAAATACAACAGCGTTGATCCAAATACAAACCCTAGCATGAACACATAGTTTAACTGATTCTGATATAACAGCTGAATGGACGCAGCAATCATACTCATGGAGATGTAAATGAACAGATGGCCGTATATGATCGCTTGCCCGGCAGTCTGAATCTCTTTGCTGACCTTTTTCTCCACGTTATCGAAGTACTGCCACCACATCGCAATGACAAAGATGGCTGTAAAAGCGGCAAACAGGATGGATTTCATATCCCAATGATCGGCTTGCAGTACAGCAATAATGCTCACCACTGATTCACCCAGCAGGATGAGTGTAAAGAGCGCGAAACGTTCCAACAAGTGATGGGTTTGAACCGGTACTTTCACCAGATTTTTACGTCCGATCAGCGGAAGCACAATATCCACGGCAATCCCCACATACAAAATCAAGTAGCGCAGCCAGGAATCGAAGAATAATGAGCCCGATGAGATCAATATTCCAATGAGGAAACAGATGCCCAAGTACCGGGCTGCTTTCTGCTGATACTCGCTTTTCGACTTGTGAACCGTCAGATACTGAATGGCCGTAAACGCCCGTGAACCGATATAACCTACGAAGAAGGACAGGTAGTACTGGTCAAAATGGGTAGAGAGACTCGCCGTCATGACCATTACGGACAGGAGCTGAAGGATGAGGAATATTCTATGGATCAGGATGTCTTGACCATAGCGGTTAATAAACAAGGTCTGACCAACCCATGCCCACCAAACAGGGATGAAAATGAGTACAAACTTCATTAAGTATTCAAACGTAATTACTCCGTGTTCGGCATGTAACAAGACATGACCCGCTTTGGAGACTGCTGCTACAAAGAGCAGATCGTAGAACAGCTCCAGCCAGGTAACCTTTTTCTCCATCATCCTTCGTTGCTCCTTTGATTTTCATTTACACATACACTTCGATGACAGAATAACCTTCCAATCGCTGTTATCCCCAGATTTTTTCGATTCCCTTTTCTCAAGGGAAAATCCGGGGATAAAGGCGAACGCTTCGCTTTTTCAGTTTTCTTCTGTCCTCTTCGTTATTGTGTAAATGGATAGTTTAATCTATATAGTAATTTATTTCGCAGTTGTAGCAGGTACGAGCGTTCTTACCACGATTGGTTGCAGATTGTCCTCAATCTGAGGGCGGTATTTCTCGAACCACTCTGGCAGCATCAATTTTTGTCCCAGCGAATCAGCAGGTTCATCTTTGGCAAAGCCCGGAGGATCTGTAGCAATTTCGAACAGAATGCCTCCCGCTTCTCTGAAGTAGATTGCGTTAAAGTACTGACGATCCCGAACTGGAGTCGGTTGATACCCGTAATCGCGTACAGCTTCACTCCACTGTGCATGCTCCTCATCGTCTTTGGCGCGCCATGCAATATGGTGCACAGTTCCTGCGCCGCCCATCCCCAAAGCCATGCGGGTCACTGGAACATCTACAACATTACCGATATCCCCGCTTGACCGGAAACGCACATACTCTTCATTTTCACTGACTCTGACGAATCCTAAGATTTTCTCAAGGGCATCCATCGTTCTTTGCGGATTAACACTGAACAGGACAGCACCACCGAAGCCTTTAATCGCTTGATCTGTTGGAATTCCTTCGTGTGCCCAAGTGCTGTTTGCTCCCTCTTCCCGTTCTACAAGCTCAAGCCGCAGGCCTTCGCTATCTTCGAATTGAAGCAGCTCTTCATTGAAGCGAGTTGTTTTGGTTACCTCAATGTTATACTGTTCCAGCCGATTCTGCCAGAAGCCAATCGACCCAGGAGGAATGACATAGGAAGTGATGCCGACCTGACCTCCGCCAATTTTGCCTCGTGGTGATCCAGCTGATGGGAAGAAGGTAATGATGGTACCCGGGCTTCCATGTTCGTCTCCAAAGTACAGATGATATACATCAGGTGCATCGAAGTTGATTGTTTTTTTCACGAGACGAAGTCCCAGAACTCCGGCATAAAAATCAACGTTGGCCTGTGGATCTCCTGCGAAAGCTGTAATATGGTGAATACCTGCTGTTTGAATAGTCATGATTAATTCCTCCTTGGTTTGGTAAGCATGTTTTGAATTGAGTAGGTGTTAGAGATCATTTGATAAATGGGATAGTTTAGATCGTTGATTCATTTATAGTAATTTGTATTATCTTTAAATTAAGATATATATCATGGCGAATGATATGCTAGTTTTTATTTTGATTGGCCTGTTCTTGTTTCAATTTATCAGGAGTCACGTCATCGCCGTTTGGATCATAGATGGTTGCATTCAGCAGAATGTCGTTGACCGAACCACGAAAAGTTTGCAGATATTCCTGGCGAAGACGAACCTGTTCCTCTTTCTCCATCTCCGTCAATCCGCCCTCTTTGGCTTTTCTTGAAAGTTCGTTTATTCTGGTCAATGTTGGGATCATCATCTTGATCGCTCCTCATGTAATGGATTAAAGATATTTGGTTTGTTTTTGTTTGTTATTTATATTCAAATTAAATATCTTAAGTTAAAGATAAATGATTTGTGATTCGTTGTCAACTGTTTTATCTAAACTAAAATAAATGAACTTGCTCCCCCACCTTACATCATATTGCTTTAACTAGAAATCGAAACAAAAAGAGATAGCTCCCGCAATATCACAACCATTGCTGAACTATCCCTACATGTATTCATTTTATTAGCCCAGCTTTTGACCACAGTTTGGACAGAAGTTGGCTCCTTCATTTTTGGCTCCACAGTTCGGACAGAAGTTAGGCTTCTTGTTGCCCTCTGTAGAGGAAGAGTTACCTGAATCACCGTTGTTATTGCCCGCTGGCTTCTGGTCGGCGTTCTGATTCTGAGACGAATTGGCATTATTGTTCTGGTTCATGTTCTTCATCATTTCATTGGCCATGTTCATGCCCATCATCATGCCCGCCATATCCGAAGCTGCGCCGCCGCCCTGTACTTTACCGGATGAGATGCCGTCTGTCATGCTGACCTGCTGATACTTTTGCAGATTACCAATCATCTCATGCGAAGCGGTCTTCGTAATCATATCCTGAATCTCTTTCGGATAATTGAAGCTCATCACCTGGAAACCGGTAATCCCAATGCCGATGTCCATCATCTGCATATCCAGATCTTCCTGAATCCCTTTGGCAATATCGGATGCATTGGCTTGCAGGTTGAACATATCCTTCCCTTCACGGCTGATCCACTTCATTAGAAGCTGATCCAGCACGGAAGTAATTCGGATTTTGACATCCTCCACCAGATAACTCTGCTTGATGCCTGCAATCTTATCAATCAGGGTCACATAGTCACTCACTTTGAAGTTAAATGTTCCGTTGGCCCGGATCGGCATCCCGCCCGGCAGTTGTGGTGTCGGAATCAATACGGGGCTTTGCGTGCCCCACCGCACAGTGAACTCTTTGGTATTTACAAACAATACCTCGACCCGCATGCCGCTGTTGAATCCGAATTTGAATCCTTTTAAGGTCGAAAGAAACGGAATGATCTCGGAATCGATATTAAACGATCCTTCGTCCTCGAAAATCCCTTCCACTTTACCGTTATTCAGGAAGATCGCGTCCTGACCCGAACGGATGATAAGTTTACTGCCCTTCTTGATCTCCCGGTTGCTCCACTTCCAAAATATCATGTCATCTCTGAACTCTTCCCATTCCACCACATTCGAAAATTGATTTCTGAAAAATCCCATATTCGCTTCCATCCCTTCTATATAAACGTGCTCCGATTAATCCGTTACTAAAACGACCCTCTGCTTCCACTGTGTGAATGACCGCCTCGCGATGTACCTCCACCGCCGCCTCCGCCACCATTGTTATTATTCTTCTCAATTTTGCGCTTGGTTACGGTGGTACGGATATATCGATCCTGACGATCAATTACACTGGAATTGCTTGAATCCTCATAAGTCGCACGATTGACCGTGACACGTCCTCCGGAACGATAAGTCATCATGCCTACAACAATACCGCCCAGTACTACGGATACTCCCAACTGAAACCAACCGTTGAACAAAATATTGTTCGGATTCACACCAGGTTCATACCCCATATATTTGTAAGAGAGCTCAATATATTTCTCAAATGCGAGTTTATAATCTCCACTGGACAATTCAGAGGTAATTCGGTTACGGATAGCATCAAGCCGCTGATCACTCAAATATTCTTTTGCCTTATAAAATCCAGCCAGATACACTTCGCGATTATTCATATCCATCGTTAAAATGACAGCATTACCAAACTTCTTATCGTACCCTAGCCCCTGCTTATCATAAAAATCTTCTGTTAAAAGCACAACATCCTGATTCTCTATATTATTTGTTGTCAAAATAACAAAGTCCGTCTGCCGTTCCGTGCCATACTGATTCGCAAGTAGATTCAATTCACTCTTCTCCTGCTCACTCAGCAGGTTGGCCTCATCGTAGATGAGATTTTTGCTCTCCGCTGCGGATGCCGATGACATGGGAATCAACGGGGCAACAAGGGTGATCATAAGTAAAATGAGCGTAGCCATCACGGCCAGAGGGGTTCTTTTTATCATAAGAATCCACCTCCCATCATCCAGGAAACCAGCTTCAGTGACAGCAACGAGACAGCAGAAACTCCTGCGAACCATCCGGCCACTTTGGCTTTGCTGATCGGCGGTTTGCCGACCACCTTACCTGTCTGACCATTCATGGCAAACGTGTACTGTGCACGATTGTAGTCATAATTGACCATCCACACCGGGAGCAGCACATAGTCTGCATTTTTGAGCGTAGTGTCAATCTGCTTGTCGGTGTAGCTCACGCTGCTATAACCGGATACGGTTGAAGCAATATAAGAATCAATGTAAGATCTCGTCTTTTCCTTGGCCCGTGGGAAAAGTTCCTCGTCCGTATAACTGTATTTTTCCGCAATGTACCCTGCCAGATACGGGGTCTTGAACAATTTCAGCTGATTATATGGGAATGGCTCCAGCTTATCCATCAGTTCATCCTTCATTTTCTCCGATGCATCGATGGGCAGATTCACGTAATTCAGCCGAATCCGGCGGTATATATCGAAATGCTGTGTTTCCGTGTAATGGTAGTCGCCCTGGGTGTAGGATCTGACCTTGGTGCCACGACCATGCACTTCGATTTTGTTATGTAACTCGTACAACCAGAACGGCACGTACATGCCGGTAATGCTCTGAATCCGATCGGCAGACATAAAGCCACTTGGCGTTAACAGGCCGTTTTTGCACCATTTTTTGAAAGCCTGCTTGGCTTGATCCTTGTTTATGGAAAAGGGAATCACCATCGCAGGGGCCAGATTGCCCGTCAGCCGATCACTGAGTACAACCGCCGCACCGCAGAAACTACATGTCGTCGCACTGGTCTCCGGCTCCGTAACAATGTCAGCTCCGCAGCTGTTACAGTGGTATTCCTTGACCTCATTTTCCGTGAACACTTGTCTCTTCAAAGGATCTGGGATCTGCTCTATGTTGTCCTGACGGCCACAGCTGGGACAGGATAATGCCCCTGACACACTGTCAAAGATCATGCCACTGCCGCAGTTGGGACACTTATATTCAATAACCGGCATCTGCTCACCTCAATGTTAACGAAATATGATTCTAATTGACCCTGTATAACTTCGCTGGCAGAACAACCTTCCGATCGCTCTTAAGGGCGAAGTGTCTGGTTCCGATGCAGCTTTCTTTCAGAAAGCTTTTAGCTCTGCTTCTTCAGCTTTTCCTGAATCGCTGCGAGTTCTTCCTCCGCACTTGGCGACGCATGTTCATTATTACCCGCATCCGCGTTCATGTCCCTCTCAAGCTGGGCAATTAATTCATCCAGATCATCTTCCTGTGCCCCTGCACGAAGTTCTGCCAAAGCCTCTGCTTCGTTCAACGCCTGGTTCGCCTTGTCTTCCATGGCCTTCAATGCAGCATCAGCCCTGCCCGCAGATGCATTCCGTTCGTTGGCCTGTTGCTGTGCTTTCGCATCTGCCATGCGACCTTTCAGCTCTGCATGTCGTGCTTCCAATTGCCCCAGATCGGCAACGAGCTTATCGTTCATATGCTTCATCATCTTGGCTTTGGCAGAAGCACGTTCATAGGCAGCCTGTAATTCGCTCAATTTGTCAGCCAGCTTCACTTTCTTCTCCAGAAAACCACGTGCCTTGTCTTCGTCTCCCGACTTCTCTGCATACCGCTGCAATTTCTTAACCTCGGCACTGCACTCATCCAATGCTCGCTTCGCCCGGCTCTCATCTGACAACACCGCCGTCGTCTCCGCTTTTACCTGCCCCAGATCACTGCTCAGACTGCGCATATACTCATTCACGCTTTTCTCCGGGTCTTCCGCCCGAGACAACATGTGGTTCACATTGGCCTTCATCACGTCTCTAAACCTCGATAAGATTCCCATTACGTGTTCCTCCTCCGAAAAGTTCATATGTATACTATAATACATGAATAAGGCGACATACGTTTCACATTTCACGTTGGCAAGTGGAGTCCATATGATGCAAATCCCTATCTAATCTAAGGTTCAACCGGAAGGCTCTCCACCGCTGTGAAGAACACATCCAATAGTTCAACGTGATACATCATGCGCACGTATTCTTCGATCTCGGCTAACTCTTCTTCCCGCTGATACTCCAGACATGGACGGCCTTCACTCCACAGCGTCCTGCACGGGAACTTTCCGACAACATCCTTAATGATGTGATCTGGCTCAGCTACTTTATGAATGTCTCCCATATAAAACTCCTCATTTCTCTATATTTATCGTGGCAATTATGCATTAATTTTTAAATAGTTAACGAATCGATTCAGTGCACTTCATCACATTTCACGGGAGAGTTAGGCGACATCCCACACAGGCATTTGGCACACCTAACAGTGACCTGTCCCACCATAGGTGCCATTCCTTCGCAAGTTGGCTATAATAAGGGGATCAAAGTTTTCGATAAAGGCAGGAAAATTATGCGTACACGAGTTCACTTTATTGCTCCCTACGAATCGATGATTCCTATTATACAAGAGTGCATTCCCCGTTTTCCCCAGTTAACCATTCAGACAGACGTGGGCGACTTGGCGAACGGCGTGGAGCTAGCAACCCAAGCTGAGAAAAATGGGGCAGAGATTATCATCAGCCGCGGCGGAACCGCCCAATTGATTAAAAAAGCCGTGACCATTCCCGTCATCGATGTGCAGTTATCGGGTTATGATATGATTCGTTCCCTTACCCTGGCAAGCCAGTTTAACGGCCAGACGGCCATCGTGGGCTTCTCCAATATCACCTCTGGTGCACAATCCATTATAGATCTGATGGATCTGCCCCTTAAGGTCTATACCATACATAGCTCGGAAGATGTGGCGCGATTGCTCTTGGAGTTGAAAGCTTCCGGGTACAGACAGATTGTCGGAGATGTGATCACCGTCAACACCGCGAAAACTTATGGTCTGGAAGGATTATTAATTCAATCCGGCCAGGAATCCATCCTTAGAGCCATGGAGGATGCGCAGTTGGTCTACCGTTATTTGAGCAAAAATCATGCGATATCGATCATACTGAATGACCTGGTTACACAGGAACATCCGAATTTGCTTATTTTAAATGAACGAAATGAAGTCGTATTCGAGAACCTGACTGATTTTGAGAAAAATCCGCTGACCGATAATCACCTTTATCTGACCAACACCAGTCTGGAATTCCATCAATCCCAGATCCAAAATGTGTTCATGGTGGACGATTATCAGCTCACGGTCAACGCCTATGAAACGACCCTGGACAACAAGAACTACAAGGTATATATGCTGGAAAAAGGACAACCCTATGCCTTTGCACAATTCGGCATAACAACGTTCACGGACGCATCGATGGAGCCCATCGTTGCCGAATCCCCTGCCATGCAGATGGTATTGAAGAACATTCGAGCACTCTATGAGAATCATGAACCGATCTATCTGCTCGGTGAAGCGGATTCCGGTAAATCTTTTCTGGTCAAACATATTCATCAGATGTACTCCGGTGGTGGACTTTTATTACAGATTGATCTCTCGCAAGTGCCTCCCGGTCATTTGCACAAGATACCACTCGCCAAAGTTAGAAATGTAGAAATTAACCACGTGGAAACACGTATGGAAGATCCGGAGTTGCTCTCCTTTATCCAGAGCTGCCTTCAAAGCCAAATTGGGGTGTTTATCCTCGGGAAACAGGTAATAAATCCCCATTGGTCACTCGATTTGAAGCTTAATACGATCATGATGCCTAATCTTGCAGATAGACCAGAGGATCTGGCTCCACTGATGCAGCATTTCCTTACGGGGTACTACCACAAATACGGAACTACTGCGGTGAGAATAAAAGAAGAGGCGCTACAGCTGATCCAAGAACAGATTACACATATGAATGTCAACCAGCTGAAACATCTGATCAAGCAGGCTGCACTTAATGAACAGGAATATGTAATCACCACGGCTACCTTATCCCGCTTGCTCGATCAGGAACCTTCTTCAAGCCCAATGAAGTTGAACGGTACGCTGAAGGAGATCGAGAAAGAAGTGATTCAGATCGTGCTTCAGGAGGAAAATAACAATCAATCGAAGGCGGCAGAGCGTCTGGGGATTAACAGGGCCACATTATGGCGTAAACTTAAAGATTAACTTTAAGTTTGCGTCTTTTTTATCGCCTTAATGTGTTGCATTTTTAAACAATTGAGCAAGTATTTAAAATTTGCAATAATTAATTGTTGCTATATTAAACGATATGGGATAACATAATCCCTGCAAGCGCTTCATAAAAACGATTACTTCATAAGGAGCTACTACTATGAACATTAAAGCAACTTTAGATCGCATCCCTGGCGGTATGATGGTCGTTCCCTTGTTACTTGGTGCAACCATCAATACATTCTTCCCGAATGCCCTGCGCATTGGCGGTTTCACGGAAGCCCTCTTCGTTAACAGTGCCAGTACGTTGATTGCGCTGTTCCTTTTAATTGCCGGTACACAGATCACCTTCAAAACAGCAGGAGCATCGGTCGGCAAGGGGGTCACCTTGCTTGTCATCAAGTGGGCGATCGGTGCAGCACTCGGTCTCGTTGCCATTCTATTTGCTGACTCAAGCGGATTATTCCTGGGTCTTGCCCCACTTGCCATTATTGCTGCAATGACTAACTCCAACGGCGGATTATACATTGCACTCGCTGGTCAATACGGTAAGGAAGATGACAAAGCAGCCTATCCGTTCCTTGCGCTCAGCGATGGTCCATTCCTAACCATGGTAGCGCTCTCCATCTTCGGTGCAATGGGCTTTGCGAACGGCATGTTCTCTCCTATGGCATTCGTTGCTGTATTGCTTCCGCTCATCGTTGGTGTCATTATTGGTAATCTGGACCGTAATCTGGCGGAGTGGCTACACAAAGGGAGCGATAAACTTGTTCCATTCTTCGCCTTCTCACTGGGTATGGGAATCAACTTCTCCTCGATCATCCAAGGTGGGCTTGGTGGTATTGTGCTTGGTGTTCTGACCGTGCTTCTCACAGGCGGAATCGGATATCTGTTGTTCAAAGCCATTGGCTGGAATCCTATTGTTGGTGCTTCCGAAGGTTCAACAGCCGGGAATGCGGTAGGTACACCTGCTGCCATTGTCGCTGCCAACGCTTCATTTGGCCCGATTGCCGAGATTGCTACTGTGCAAATTGCGGCGAGTGTTGTTACGACAGCTATCCTGTTACCCATCTTCATCGGGTTCCTTTCCAAACGACTGGAGAAATCAGGGGGCGTCGAGAAATACAATCAACGACCAACCACCTAAATGGTTATCACCTGATCCGGTATGCTTAATCTGTACTATTGATGATCTGAACGGACTGTTTATGAAATTTTGCTTACAAGGAGGGATGACTGCATGAAATTAGCCATTATTGCAGATGATTTGACCGGTGCCAATGACAGCGGGGTGCAGCTTGCTCGCCATGGCTTGAAGACCAGTGTTCTTTTTAATATGAATGAAGAACCTCTTACACGATACGATGCTGTCGTCTTTGATACAGATAGTCGTTCCATATCCCCGCAGGAAGCGTATGATCGTGTATATCGGGCTGCTGAATTGCTAACGAACAATGGATTTGAGACGATTTTCAAAAAAATGGACTCCACCATGCGCGGCAATATCGGCATTGAGATTGATGCTGTATATGATGTCGTGAAGCCGGACTTTATGATGATTGCTCCGGGTTATCCCAAAAATAACCGGACGATATTGGAAGGAATTCATTACCTGAACGGCGTTCCGCTGGCCGATACTGAAATTGCCCATGATCCGAAGACACCTGTTACGATTTCCTACCTTCCGGACTTGTTGAAACAACAGACCAAGTACGAAGTTGGCGTGATCACCGTCGCAGATCTGGAAGCCGGGCAGAATCATATTCGTACCAAGCTGGAACATTTAAAAACAAATAACATTCCGTATGTGATGGTGGACTCCACCGAAGAAAGCCATCTGGAACTCATTTTACAGATGACCCGCGAGTTGGAGTATACCTTTACTTGGGCAGGTTCGGCGGGTATCGCCAATTACCTCCCCGCGCATTACGCGTTGGAATCCAAGGCTGCTTCACTTGATATCCCGGAGAATTCCGGTCCAATCCTCACGGTAGTAGGCAGCGTGAACAAAAACTCCCGTGAGCAGCTGCATCGCTTGATGCGCAAGTCCCGCGTGGCTTCCGTCTCCTTCCATTCCTTCAAGGCAGTATCCGCAACCGCAGACCGCGCGGAAGAGATGGAACGTGTCTTTAATGAGGTCCGAGACAAAGCGCTGGCAGGACAAGATGTTGTCCTCTACTCCACCGCTGAACAAGTGGATATTGAACTGGCACGGGCAACGGGCGAAATTCGCGGTCTCAATCACACGGAAGTCAGCAACCAAATTGTACTCTCGATGGGTGAGATCTGTGCCAGACTGCTGGAAGAGGGACTTTTCAATGGGGTATCCATGACTGGCGGCGATACGGCAAAACAAATCTGTCTGAAATGGAATATTAGCGGCTTCGAGCTGCTGGATGAGCTTGAAATCGGCGTGCCGATCTCCAAGTTTATAGGCATTGATGATCTGCACGTGATTACCAAAGCAGGCGGATTCGGTAAACCCGATGTCTTTATCCATGCGATTCAAAAATTAAAAGGGGGTATTCTCGTATGAAACCTACAATCGGAATTACAATGGGCGACGCAGCAGGTATCGGACCGGAGATTATTATGAAAGCACTGGGTCACCAAGAGATGTATGATCAGTGCAACCCACTCGTGATTGGTGATGCGAAGATTCTGGAGCGCGTGCTGCCGGTTATCGGATCAACGCTGAACGTCCATGCTATTCAAGAGCCTTCCGAAGCCAAATACGAATTCGGTACTGTAGATGTGATCGATCTGAATCTCGTTCCAGCGGATCTGGAATACGGTAAAGTATCTGCCGTAGCTGGGGATGCAGCATTCCAATTTCTCGCCAAAGCCATTGATCTTGCCAAAAAGCAGCAGATTCACTCCATCTGCACGGCGCCTTTGAACAAAGAAGCTCTGCACCAGGGCGGGCACCTGTATCCGGGACATACCGAGATTCTGGCGGATCTGACGGATACGCAGGACTTCTCAATGATGCTGACGACGCCGAACCTGCGCGTTATTCACCTGACTACACACATGGGTCTGATCGATGCCATTGCAAGTATCAACCCCGAAAGAACCTACACCGTTGTGAAGCTTGCTCATGATACGCTGAAAAAAGCAGGCTTTGAGAATCCGCGCGTAGCCGTATGCGGAATCAATCCTCATGCCGGAGAGAACGGCTTGTTCGGTAATGGAGAAGAAGAAGAGAAACTGCAGCCCGGCATTGAGCGTGCGCAGCAGGAAGGCATTAACGTCGTTGGTCCACTCCCGGCGGACACACTCTTCTTCCGCGCTGGTCGCGGTGACTTCGATATCGTTGTTGCCTGCTACCACGACCAAGGCCATGCACCGATCAAGGTAATGGGTATCGAGGAAGGTGTAAACATCACCGTCGGTCTGAAAGGTGGCATCATCCGTACGTCTGTCGACCACGGTACAGCCTTTGATATCGCTGGCAAAAATATCGCCGATGATAAAAGTATGCTGGCTGCCATCCGCTCTGCCATTGAGCTGGCGCCGAAGAATCTGGTGTAATTGGCGTTTCACATAGCAGCATTCACCTTATCTACATGCAGCTTTATAGACGAGAAAAAAAGGCAAACCCACTCTTCATTAGAGGGTTTGCCTTTCTGCATGTCACCATACATACCTGTCTCAAGGGAACATGCACTTATCTTCATCATCGTATCTAACTCAACCCTTTAAGCAAAAATCCAACTTAGGATAATAATTCCCAGCCAGATGAAAAAAGAAGCTCCACAAGCAATAAGTTCATAGAAATGAATCTGAAACAACCTGTACGCGCCCTGTTCGGTTTGGCGCAGTCCCAAAAAATCACAATGCTGATTAATATAGATCAGTCCGCAAGCAACGGTTAAACCCGATAGTATAAAGGTAGATGCAGGTAAACTCATGACATAGCGCGGATTACCCCCAGTCTCCAAACTGAGCTCCCACCCGAACCATTTTGTAATCAGAAACGTCAGCACAATAATTAGAAACACAAGAAGCCCTAAGCTGAAAGGGTGTTGCCTGTAATCGATCAGACGCATAAAGGTCTGCATGAATTGACTTTGAGGCTTCAAATCCTCCTCTTGCTCCTTCAGATCTCCCCTGTCATCATTCAGAATGTAGAAGAATGAGAAGGTAATCATGCCGACAAATATGCTGATCTGCAGCATACGTAAAGCCACACCGAGATGAAAGACCGCGATAACTGCATGGATGATTAAGAGAAATAAAATTATTTTGCCACCCACAGCCTCTCGTTTTTTCCACATTCGGTTCACGAAGCGCTGCGTAGGCGTCCTCTCATCCTGTATTTCTTGAACTTCGTCCTTCGTTCGAGTCTCTCGCTTCCGTTTATGCTGAATCATACTATAAGCGAACATCATCAAGCATAGTCCGATTGCCAAGAGAACCCATGCTGATCCAGGGTAGATATCATAGGAATCGACCGTCTCCACAATCCATAGTCCATCCAAAATAACGATAAAAATACCTAACATAAGTATATAAGGTGCTGAGTTATAAATGATTCGTCTTCACTCCTTTGTTGCATGTTATAGGCATTATGGGAAGTGATTATTTTTTACCCTGATGGAGATAGCAATGAATCTTGTATGATATGTTATGCTAGACTGAATAGAAATCAGTGAAATCCGAAGTTACACGCATACAATGTTGCAATAATGCAGTACAGATTTTATAGATAAAAAGGAAGAGATTTCTGATGGGTAGAAAACAATCATTTACTGAAACAGAATTGCTGGATATGACCAAAAAACTAGTGCTTGAGCACGGCTATGATGGCTTTCATCTCAAACTGCTCTCTCAGCATCTATCTGGAGCCCGAAGCACGATATATCAGTATTACTCTAATAAAGAAGAGATTGTTGCTGCTTGTATGAAGCGTGTAATAGCAACCGTGTTGGAGAATTCATTAGCCGTTGATGAGACTGATCCCATGGATGCTCTTGAGCAGCTGCTTCTGATTTACGCAGAAGAATCGACGCTCCACCAACTTCTGGGAGATGCAAGCAAAATTAATACAACTAATTCTTCCGCAGCAGCGAGAGATCTCGAATTTATTGAGGAAGCACATACAACCCTTAAAATTCAATTATCACGCTTGTTTGAACGTGCACAACAGAATCAATCCCTGCGGCAAGATATCCCTCTACCTGTACTTGTTGGTGTTTTCTTCAACTTAATCAATACACCTAACATGCTGAATATCCCTACGCCTGATTGGGGGAAACTGTTGTTTCAAATGTGGATTGGAGGAGCCAAGAGCTAACGGTGTTCTTGGATTTAATTTGACACATGTGTCATTTATATCGTTTAATGAGGAGGACTGCGCGGTCGTACATCTAATTTGACACAAGTGTCAAAAAGAGAGAGAAGGAGTTGAGAAGGTCATGTTTCTAGCGATGAAGGAATTAATGCATAACAAAATGAAGTTTTTGATGATTATCATTATTTTTGTACTCATGGCTTGGTTGGTATTTATTTTATCCGGTCTGGGGAACGGTTTATCTACACTAGCTGCGTCAACATTCAAGACCATGAAGGCTGATTATGTCATCTTTGAAGAAGGGTCACAGTCTTCTATGAGCAAGTCGCTGCTGTCAGATCAATTGGTTGCGAAGGCAGAACAACTGACACATGTGGATGCTGCTGCACCCATGGGAAGTACGATGGCAACAGCAATGAAAGAAGCCAGTACCAAGAATGAAGATAAAATGGATATCGCGATTATCGGAATTAACCCGGGCAGCTTCCTGGAACCAGCTATTGTAGAAGGTGAAAGCCTGTCTTCCGACAATCCTACGGGTGTCGTGGTGAATTCGACAATGAAAGATGAGGGCTATCACATCGGGGACACCTTCCAACTGGATGGAACAACAGAATCATTAACGATTATCGGATATGTAGAGAATCAGACGTATAACCACGTTGCGTCCGTATTTACCCCAATGACCGAATGGCGGAAGATTGCCTTCGCGGCTCCAGGTTCAGATAAAGGAATTGCCGGACCGGTTAATGCGATCATGTTACAAGGAAAGAATATCGATTCAGAAGTTATAAATAAAGAATTATCCAGTGCTGATACAGTTACCCGGGCCGAAGCTGTGCAAGGTATGCCAGGGTACAAAGAAGAGAACGGTACTATTCTAATGATGCTTGCATTTCTACTTGCCATCTCCGCATTTGTGCTTGGCGTATTCTTTTATGTCATTACGATGCAAAAGACCAATCAGTTCGGCATTATGAAAGCAATTGGTGCCAGTAACAGGTTCTTGGGCAAAACCATTATATCGCAAGTGTTTGTACTTTCGTTGACTAGCATTGTTATTGGGATCTTGCTGACTTATGGGACAGCAGCGATCATGCCAAAAGGTATGCCATTCAAGTTGGAAACCAGTCTTGTCTTCACGTATTCCATTATATTGTTAGTTATCGCCATGTTAAGTTCGATGGTTTCTGTTCGTAAAATTACAAAGATTGATCCGCTCAAAGCGCTCGGGAGGGTTGAATAATGGTTAAGGGACTGCAAATGAAAGAAGTCACCATGTATTATGCCGAAGGAAACCATCGAATCATGGCACTCGATCATGTATCCATATCAGTGGAGCCGGGAGAGTTTGTTGCTGTGGTTGGACCTTCCGGTTCTGGTAAAAGTACGTTCTTATCTATTGCCGGAGCAATGCTTAAAGCCTCCGAAGGAGATGTTCAACTGAATGGAAATAATATCTCTACGCTTACGGAGAAAGAGCTATCTAATATAAGGCTGCAAGAAGTTGGATTTATTATGCAATCTTCAAATTTGGTTCCCTATTTAAATGTTCTTGATCAACTGCTTGTTGTAAAACGGATGTCGGGATCGATTAAAAAAGAGGATAAGGAGTTTGCTACTAAATTGCTGGAAGAGCTGGGTCTGGGCTCGAAGTTAAAAAGCTTTCCAGAAGAGCTTTCAGGTGGTGAGAAGCAACGGACAGCCATTGCTCGTGCTTTAATGAATAATCCCAACATCATTTTGGCGGATGAGCCGACCGCAAGCTTAGATACGAAACGAGCTCATGAAGTGGTCAGTCTAATCGCACAAGAAGTGAAGTCGCGTCAAAAAGCAGCCATTATGGTTACCCATGATGAGCGCATGCTTGAATATTGCGATAAAGTATACCGGATGAGTGATGGAGGATTAACATTATCCGAATCATGAATATATTTGATCGAACAATATACCATAGCTCTTCTCTATTCTTTCTTTTATAAAATGCTTCTATCCAGAAAAGTAACATGTTAAATAGAGTTTAGCACTGTCCATCACTTTCCTCGTCTCTCTCACTCTAGGCACCGAAGTGGGTCGGGTCTCTCACCCACAAGCATCACTTCACGCTCCCTCTGCAAATGTCTGCTTCGACGATATGCACTTGGTGACATTCCGTTCTGTTTGTTGAAGATGCGATTGAACTGGGAGAAGCTTGTGAACCCGCACTGTGCAGCGATATCTGTGATTTTCTCACTCGAATTCAGCAGCATTTGCTGGGCATTCCGAATACGAGTCATCTGCACATACTCTGTGAAGGTGAAGCCGGTAACTTTATTGAATTGGCGAGACAAGTGATGGGCACTTACATAAAAGCGCCTGGATACCTCATCCAGCGATAAATCCTGCTGATAATGACCATGAATATAGGATGCAATGGCATACATGCGTCGGGACATCGATGATCCTGTCTCTTCACGCACATACCCGTTCTCTGCCGAGTAACGATGTATGGCACACAGGAACTCTACAAACTTGCTATGAATCATAACCGATTGAAGTGCAGAAGACTGCTGCGATATAGTGAAAATATCATTGATCGGCGCAAGGACTTCCTTGCGTCTTTCTTCTGTATATCGGAATATCGGGATGGGTTCGTCAAAGATCGAAAATAACTCCGTGTAATCGTTCTCAAGACCAGGCGTATTGCGTGGCATGGCAAAGGTAATCATCAACCGTTTCGGCGGGGCACCCTTCGGATATTGCGTTTTATGCAGCAAAGAAGGCCGCAGCAGAACGATATCATAAGGTTGAATCTCGTACAAACTGCCTTCGATGATGTGGGCAGCCGTGCGATCCAGAAGAATACAGATTTCATAGAAATCATGGAAATGCTGAAACTCCATATTTAGATCATAAGAACGCTCGTCATAATCCAGATGATAAAAAAGCGAATCTCCAGGCTGGTTCACATGGACCGCATATCCCTGCTCGTATACCAAAACCGATTGTGTCATGAACATGCCCCCATCCTGATTCTAATGAGTTTATTTTAGCATGAAATGCAATAAAAATACGTTGTTTTCAGCATACAATACGTAGTTTCGCCCATTTCTCTTTTGTTATGATAAAGTTGATATGTTAGCGCTTGCAAAATTTTCGCTCCATTAATGACTACAGCCTGTACTTACTACAAACCAAGGTGGGAAACCAACATGAAAATGAATTCCTTGTATACTCGAATCCATACTATTGTTAAACACTTGGAACGTGCACGACTAACCTCAAAGACATATATCCCTGAGCTTTATCATAAGGAAAGTGGTTACCACTCCTGGGAACTGGTGCATGAAGACCCGTCCTCCTGGAACGTATTTCGTAAAGGTGATGGCTGGGGCGGTAAAGACGTACACAGCTGCTTCAAAACCCGGATTCGCATCCCGGATCATCTGGAAGGAAAAAAGGTCGTTTGTACCATCGTCACTGGTGCTGATGACATCTGGAATTACGATAATCCGCAATTTCTGGCATTCCTCAATGGAGAACTCATCTGCGGTCTGGATGTGAATCATACGGAGATCGACCTGACATCCGCTGCGGCAAAAGGTGATGAATTCGAACTGGCATTATATGCGTATTGCAGTACGTCTGCCGCGGATGTTTTTCTGAATGTATATATCGCCGAGCATCATCAGCAAGTCTCCGATTTATATTACGATCTCAAGGCTGCGCTGGATGCTGCGGATCTGCTGCGTGAGGATGATCTGGAGCGGCTGAAGTTGGTCGAACATCTGAATAAAGCCGTGAATCTGCTGGATTTGCGTCAGGAGAACAGCACAGAATTCCATACGTCGGTGCTGGAAGCGCGCCGATATCTGCAAGATCATGTCTATGGTGATATCCGCCCTGCCGGTGATCACATCCCTACCGTGCACTGTATCGGGCACACACATATCGATGTGGCATGGCTATGGACGCTCGACCAGACCCGGGAGAAGGTCATTCGCAGCTTCGCGAGTGTACTATACTTGATGGACAAGTTCCCAGAGTATACTTTCATGTCTTCTCAGCCCCAGCTGTATGCATACCTGAAAGCAGACTACCCGTCCCTCTATGAGAAAATCAAGGAAAAGGTGGCCGAAGGCCGCTGGGAAGCAGAAGGTTCCATGTGGCTGGAAGCCGATTGTAACCTGATTTCGGGTGAATCCATGATCCGTCAGATTATCTACGGCAAACGTTTCTTCAAGGAAGAGTTCGGCGTGGAGAACCGTGTGCTCTGGTTGCCGGATGTATTTGGTTATAGTGCAGCGATGCCGCAGATTATGCGCAAGAGCGGTATTGATTATTTTATGACCACCAAAATTGCCTGGAATGATACCAACCAGATTCCGAATGACACGATGTACTGGAGAGGTATTGACGGCTCTGAAGTTCTAACCCATTTCATCACAGCGACAGACTATGACAAGCATCCCGATTTCAGACAACGTCGCTTCGAAACGACTTATAATGGACGATTCAACGCCTCCCAAGTAAAAGGCACTTGGCAGCGATACCAGAACAAAAACATCAATGCAGATGTCCTGCAATGTTTCGGATTCGGGGATGGCGGCGGCGGACCAACCGAAGAGATGTTGGAGCATGGCAGACGACTGGATGTCGGATTGCCGGGTGTACCTGCGGTGAAACGTACGTTTGTACGAGAGTTCTTCGAGAAGTTGGAGCAAAACCTGGCGGATGTTCCATCCGTTCCCCGCTGGTCGGGCGAGCTGTATCTGGAATACCACCGGGGGACCTACACATCCATGGCGCGCAATAAACGGTATAACCGTCATAGTGAATTTGCACTGGCCGATGCAGAGCTGTATGCCATGATTCATAGTCAGGCGAATGCCCAAGCGGCCTATCCAACCGATGCACTGGAGCATGCATGGAAGCTGACGATGCTGAACCAGTTCCATGATATTCTCCCGGGCAGCTCCATTGAGCAGGTGTATGTGGATTCCCAGGAGCAATATGAAGAGGTGCTGCGTGTTACGGATGAACTGAAAGACAGCGCACTGAACGGCATTACCAGCCGAATTACATCTGATGGCGAAGCCATTGTCGTATTCAACACCACCGGATTCGGTCGGACGGATGTGGTTGAACTGCCTGCTTTTGCAAGAAAAGTAACCGTCTACGATGGGGATCACCCTGTACCAAGCCAGCGAACTCCCGAAGGCGGACTTGTGTTCCTTGCAGAGAACGTGCCTGCATCTGGATATAAATCGTTCCGAATTACACCGGATCTGACAGACGAACTTGTCGCGGGCGTATCGGTTGCACAGTGGGAAGCAGATCAGCGCTACATCCATACACCTTGGTACGATATTCACCTGAATGAAAGTGCCGAATTCACATCCGTATGGGACAAGCTGGAGGGTCGTGAGCTGCTTCAGTCGGGCAAGCGCGGCAACGTGCTGCAAGTGTTCGAGGATCGACCTGCGGAATACGAGGCATGGAACATTGACGATTATTATGAACAGCATATGTGGGAGATTAACGACCTGCAGTCGTTGGAGTGGGTTGAGAGCGGGCCGGTGCGTTCCGTGCTTCAAGTGAAGCGACAGTTCCTGGACTCGGTCATTGAGCAAACGATCATCTTCTACGCGCATACACGCCGGATTGATTTCCGTACGTTTGTGGACTGGAAGCAAGAACATTTGCTGCTGAAAGCCGCCTTCCCGCTGGATATCTGGAGTGAGAAAGCAGTCTACGAAATCCAGTATGGTAACGTGGAGCGCGCTACCCACCGTAATACCAGCTGGGATCAAGCCCGGTTTGAAGTATGCGGACAGAAGTGGGCCGATCTGGCGGAGAACGGATACGGTGCGGCTCTGCTGAACGACTGCAAATACGGATATGATATTCATAACTCGGTGATGCGACTATCCCTGATCAAGAGCGCAACGTACCCGAATGAAAATGCTGACAAAGAGCAGCACGTATTCACCTACGCGCTCTATCCACATCAGGGCGACTTCCGTGAAGGACGTGTCATCCAATCCGCTTATGATCTCAACCGTCCTTTGGTAGCCCGTGAGATTACATCGCAAACCGGTACGTTGCCGGGAACATGGTCGCTCGCATCGGTAGATCAGGATAATGTCGTGCTGGAGGTTATCAAAAAAGCCGAGAACAACGATGATATGATCATCCGTGTCTACGAAGCACATGGCCGCCGCAGCCGTGCTTCCCTGCAATTGCCTGCGGGGGCAGGTATTACGGCGTACGCGTGTGATTTGCTTGAGAATAACGAAGCGGAATGCGCCGTGGAAAATGATCGGATTTCTTTTGATATTAAGCCGTATGAGATTCTGACTTTCCGGATTCCGCGGGACAGTAAATAGAACGTACGCAACATGGAAAACTGTAACAATGCTTACTATGCTTCAATAATGAAGGGCTGCCTCCTGTCATATCTGACATGGGAGCAGCCCTTCCTTATTTTCTATGTATTACACGTTATATTCTCATACCACCACTGCATCCTAGTTGAAGTCCATCCAGAAAAATTGAGAGATGGCAATCCCTAGCCCGATAAGATTAGCCACAATAAAAAACCACTTTTTCGCCCTTCTACTTGTTTGTTCCCCCGTCCATAAACTCCAGGCTACAATCCCATTCACCACAACCATAATAATCAGCGCGAACCACCAGTTAGCCACCACTAAACATCGCCCTCCCCTGAACAACCTGCTTATGACCCCATTGCTATGCTGCTTGCCATCCAGAATTCCATAGATATATGCTCTTATCGTTATTAATATAGCCCGATAAAGCAGGCTATGACTAGATAAGATTCACTCAAAAACACCCTTTGGAATTTCACTGGTAACCCAGAGGGACCAATAATTATTCCAAAAGGTGCGCAGGTTATAATGGCGTTTAATCACATCGTACTTACAGTCTGGAACACATCTAATTTCATATTGATCCATACTTGGCAGCAAGTGACACGAAAAGTTTTTCATATTGCTTTGTAAAGTTGGGCAGATATTGCTTGTCCTTCTTTAAAATTCTTCGTACTCACTTGGGTCCTGATCCCACAAGCGTCCATCCGGACGATTAAATGCAGAAATGACCTGCATCTCTTCTGTGCTCAACCCAAAATCAAATATATTGATATTTTCCTGCTGATGTTGCAAGGAGCCCGCTTTCGGAATTGGAATGGAGCCCAGCTGAACATGCCAGCGCAAAATGATCTGGGTTGGCGTTTTGCCATGCGTTTCCGCGATCCGAAGAATGTTCTCATCCTTCAGAATATCCTGTACGGCATCATTGCCACGTCCGATCGGACTCCAGGATTCGTCCACGATGCCATGCTTCGCATCCTGTTCCCGCTGACCAGCTTGGTCAAAGAACGGATGCAGCTCAATCTGATTCAGGCTCGGTGCTACCCCCGTCTCCTTAATCAGGCGTTCATTGTGCTCAGGCAGGAAGTTGCTGACGCCGATGGATCGGATATATCCACGCTTTTTGGCTTCGATCAGTGCTTGCCATGCCTCGACATACATGTCCTTCTTCGGATTGGGCCAGTGGATCAGATACAGGTCATAATAGTCCAGATCCGCTCTGTACAATGATTCCTGAATCGCCACGAGTGCTTTATCCTGCGCGTGATAACGCCCCGGCAGCTTCGAGGAAATCAGCAGTTCTTCTCTGGCGATGGAGCTTTGCTTAATTGCTCTGCCCACGGTTGCCTCATTCTCATAGTTATACGCCGTATCAATTAATCGATAACCCGCATCCATGGCAGATGCGATCGATTTAACGCCTTCTTCACCTTTCAAACTATAGGTACCAAATCCAATTGCAGGTACTTTCAAGCCATCATTCAATGTATATTCCGGAATCTGATGATTCATGTGAGAACTCTCCTTTGCCAAAAGGTTAGATTTTCGTTCCGAGATTAGATTGTTAGAAAATAAACGTCCTCTCGTTATTCTACCCCTTCACGCCGGCTTGAATCAATGCGAACTCCTCTACATATAAACCATCCAATAACACTTCAACTCGGTAGACCTATCATAGACATATACATCTATTTGCCATCTCCTACAATTATATCTGTGATGATGTCTAACTGTTTCTCTACCGCAATAGGGTCACTCGGAAGGAACTGATCAAAGTTAATGGAGTATACGTGACCCGCTTTCCCGGCTGGTGAGGCATCAATCAACTTTTGCACATCCTTGAGTTTGTCCTCAGCTCCCTCATTGACGGCCAGGAACAGACGGTCACCGATAAACTCGGGAATGACCTCGGTGGAAATCTCCCACGTTTCTCCGTGAATGACGTCCGACTCTACCTTGGCCGCTGGCTTCAACCCAAGATATTTATAAATAATGTTGCCCCCCATATTGGTATCTCCGTATACAAAAAGAGCATCTGGACGCACGTTTAAAATAGAATACGTTTCATCCGCACGAACATAAGGGCTAATTTTCTCTTTATACGCTGCGATTTTGGCTTTGAATTGCTCATTCCATAACCGTGCTTCCTCTTGTTTCCCGAGAATATCCCCAAACATCTCCACATCTTTAATCGGGTCATTATACTGCTCCACAACAATGGTTGGAGTGATCTGACTCAGTGCATCATACCCGCCTTCCACAGCTTCTGCGAATGCTGCCGTTGTCACAATCAGATCTGGCTCCAGTGACAGGATTTTCTCGGCATCTGGCGGAACGCCCACATCTGAAATACCGGAAGTATCATCTATAAGTGGGTTTTCTAAAATATATGTCGTTGTGCCAACCGGCTTCACTCCAAGCGCCATCAACTCACCCAAGTGATAGAAGCTGACAACTCGCTGTGGGTTCACAGGAATCTCGGTTTCGCCTTTCAGATGTTTATATATCCGCGTTTCCACAGCTGCGCTGTCTGTAGCTACAGCAGTAGTCGAATCCGATGAAGCTGGCTGGGTAGCCGCTACTTCTGGAGTACTGCTGGTCTGACATGCACTTAGAAGCAAGGATGTACTTAATAACATCATCGCCCCAAAGGCTGGTCTTGAAAATCTGAACATGGATGTGTCCCCTTCCGCAATACGTTGATAATAAGTCTCATTCTCATTATGAGAACCGGAGTTAGGGGTTACAATAGACGATTCTAACCAGCGTAATGGATTATACTGAACCTGCACCGGTTGCCGATATTGCTTACGAAATTGAAGTGGCGATAAACCAGTATGCTTTTTGAACAAACGACTGAAATAATACATATCCGCATACCCCACGTTGCTTGCGATTTCCTGGATACGGGCATCGGACCTGAGAAGGTACTGCTTCGATCTGTGAACGCGCACATGAATGAGATATTCGATGGGTCCCAATCCAATCTGGTTCTTGAACAAACGGGACAGGTAACTGGTGCTGCAATGGTATCTCTGTGCTAATTCTTCGGCTGTAATTGGTTCACTATAGTGATCGTGAATGTAGTGGATTGCCTCAGTGACAATATTGGGTCTGTTACTTTCCTTATGGGCCGATGCCTGGATCTGTTGCCGCATGATCTCGTACACCAATGGGAGAAAAGCCGATTGTGCCTGTAGCTTGTCTATGGGGGCAGACTCTTGCCACAGACGACTCATGGCTTCACACTTTTCCTGAATAGGAAGTAACGCATTCGGAGCAAACCCATACGTCACTTGGAAGCTCTTCCGATCTTCCGGCGATGTACACTCGGCTATATATAAGAGCAAATAACAGGCAAAATCCTGATCCAACGGTATCATACTTAGCTCAGCATCTGCTCCCCCATGCAATATGTAAGGTGAACGGGTCTGATACACCTCTCCTGATATACTTATCCTAGCCTCTCCATGCGTAGTAACTAAGAAAAAGCTATTTTCCGCCACATCGTGATCAGGGACCGTTCCTTGCTCCGCACGATAGTACCGAATATCCAGTAATCTAACGGCCGTTCGACTCCAGTGTTCGATATGAGCTTCCCAATCC
Organism: Paenibacillus amylolyticus; assembly: GCF_050990605.1. Taxonomy (GTDB): domain Bacteria; phylum Bacillota; class Bacilli; order Paenibacillales; family Paenibacillaceae; genus Paenibacillus; species Paenibacillus amylolyticus_H. Next base: position 82,892 of record NZ_CP158832.1, on the reverse strand, counting down.
ATACGCGTTCCCCCTACTTCTTCGTTCTTAAAATATGCCTATTATATCACAGACAAAAAGCCCTCAACCCAGATGGGTTAACGGCTTATGAGATGAAAAAGTATATTGGAAAAGGCATAGCTATGATGAGGCCCTAGTATTCTCGCGCATATTGCTTATCCTCTTTCAGCTGCACAATGTCATGTCCGGTTGGATTCTGGAAGGCCCGCAGTCCAAATGTTGGCGCCACCGCGAAGATATGGTCAAAGATATCCGCCTGAACATTCTCATATACTCCCCAGTTGATATCATTGCTGAATGCATAGATTTCCAGAGGAAGCCCGCGATCTTCCGGTGCTAATTGTCGCACAATCATCGTCATATCTTTATTGATCTTCGGATGATTTCTCAAATATTGATGGATATATTCCCGAAATACACCGACGTTTGTCAGCTGTCTGCCGTTCACGTTGCTTTCGGTATTCACCTGGTGCTCCATGTTGTACGCTTGAATTTCCTTCGACTTTGCCGTGACATAATCAGTCAGGTAGTGGATTTTCTCAAACTCGGCCACCATCTCTTCCGTACAAAAACGAATACTGCTGATATCAATATAGACGCTTCGCTTAATCCTTCTGCCGCCCGAGAGCTGCATGCCTCTCCAGTTACGGAACGAGTCCGAGATGAGGGCATAGCTTGGAATCATCGTAATGGTTTTATCAAAATTCATTACTTTCACTGTATTCAGTGTAATGTCGATGACGTCGCCGTCCGCATTATACTTTGGCATCTCGATCCAGTCACCGACACGCACCATATCGTTCGACGATAACTGTACACCCGCCACGAGGCCCAGGATCGAGTCTTTGAATACGAGCATTAATACTGCCGATAACGCCCCTAGTCCACTGAGTATAATGAGCGGATTCTGTCCGATCAGACTGGAGATGACGATAATACCCCCGATAATGAACAGGACGATCTTGGCTACCTGAATGTAACTCTTGATGGGGCGGATCTTCGACACCTCATAGGTACGATAGATATCATCGAATACATTCAATAATGCATTCAGAACCGTAATCATGATGACAATCATGTAGGTCATTGCTGCTTTTTCAATTATGGCCTGATAGGGTGGGAAAATATAAGCCGAATAATAGATAATAATAGCCGGCACGAGATGCGACAGCTTCTGAAATAAATTTTTCTGAACCACGATGTGGCCCCACTTAAAACGGTTGTTACTTACGATACGATGAACCGTCTTCAGTACCACTCGCTTGGCAATAACATTCGCCAGTACTGAGATTAGTGCGATAAAAATAACCATAATCACATTCGAAAGGTATCCAATGGAAGGTCCACTCATGCCGAGTTCTTCTAGTTGATTTCTGATAAAGTCCATTGTTTCCTCCTGACATAATCTAGTTTAGCCTATTATTATAGAGTAGTTCAGGGTGGTAAGCAAAGTTTGTGCTTCCGCTTCATTCTTCCTATACATTATATATAAAAAGGACCCAGTCATTCAAAGAATGATGGGTCCGTTCTATTTAATCGTACTCGATTTTACTTCATGTCCTCAACTATTTTCAACAACTCACTCACTGTCACTAAACGGTACCCTTCCCCCACCAGTTCCTCCACCAGCACACGAACTGCCTCCACCGACTGGGAACGATTCCCGTACCCGTCATGGAATATGAGCACGCTGCCAGGTTTCACCGCAGATCGGGTATGCGCCAGAATATGCTCAACGCCGGGATTATCCCAATCTCTCGCATCACCGTTGACTGCACCAATCGTGCGATATCCCCGCTCCGCCGCCAGAGACAGTATATCATCGTTTACGCCAAAATACGGCGGTCGGAAGCAGCGGGCAGGTTGTCCCGTAACTTCTTGAACAAGACGTTCTGCGCGTTGCAGCTCCTCCCCGGCGTCCTCCAGCGTCAGCTTGGTCAGGTCCGGATGCGTATACGTATGGTTGGCGATTTCATGCCCTTCCCGGTGCACCTCCGCCGCAATCTCCGGGTGAGCCTCCATCTCTTGGCCTATCATGAAAAATGTCGCCCGCCCATCGGCACCGCGGAAAATCTCAAGCAATTGAGGTGTATACACCGGATGCGGCCCATCATCAAACGTGAACGCCACAACCTTTTCCCGAACAGACTCCTGCTCTACCATTGTGATGTTGACCATACTATAATGACCCCTCTCTGCAACTACCTGCTACATACTCCCTTATTATTCCATGTCCACAGGCTCCGGTCTAGTTCAGAGATCACACCTTGCGAACTCCCAGCTCAAGTTGATATCTGCCGGAAAGAGAGTACAGCGAACGACCAAGCAGCAAGCCCTTCTACCACCCTCCAGTCCAGCCTCCGGCTAACCTTTGATCGCACCTGCGATCATGCTCTTCTGCACCTGTTTGTTCAACAGCAGATAGATGACTACCGTTGGCACCGTCGTAATCATCAGTCCCGCACCAATGATACCCCATTGCGTAATGTACGTTCCCACCATCGACATCATGCCCACCGTCAATGTCTGATAAGCCGTGTTATTGATAAACGTGACCGCAAACATCAGCTCATTCCAGCATGACAAAAACGTGAAAATGGCTACCGTTGATATAGCCGGGGTTACCAGAGGCAGAATAATGGAGAAAAACGTCCGGTAGATACCGCAGCCGTCGATCACCGCCGACTCCTCCATCTCTCGCGGGATACCTTTGAAAAAGCTGCCCAGAATGAATACCGCCATCGGAATGCCAAACGCCACATAGGGAATGATCAGAGACCAGTAGCTGTTGAGCAGGCTCAGATTTTTCAAAATAATAAATAATGGCAGCAGCGCCGCATGAATCGGCACCATCATGCCCAGCAAAATGAGCGTCATCGTGAATCCGCTGAGCTTCCAGTTCATCCTCGTGATTGCGTATCCCGTCATGGAGGACAAGATCAGTACCAAGACAATGGAGGCCGCAGTAACCAGCACACTATTCATAAAATAGGTCAGTACATGGCCGTCGGACATGGCTTTGGTGTAGTTGCTCCACAAAAACGCTTTGGGCAATCCAGCCACATCACCGCTGAAGATTTCACTGTTATCCTTCAGGGAGAACAGTGCCAGCCAGATGAGCGGGTAGATCTGCACAATTGCAACGAGGATCAGAAACGCTTGCAGGAACACTTTCCCGATTGGTCCGGAGATGGACCTTGGCTTGGGCTTTTTTTGCAACATGACTTCTACGGTACTCATGCCTCATGCCTCCTTCTATTCCGTTTTGAACAATGAATTAATGAGGATCGTACACACCAGACACTCCACAATGATAAAGACCGAGATCGCACTGCCATAGCCGTACCGGAACGTATCAAAAATGGTGGCGTACATCAGCGTGCTCGGCACTTCAGTCGTGTAGAATGGCCCGCCGCCCGTTAGCACATAGATCAGGTCAAACACCTTGAATGCACCGATGACCGAAAATACAAGGCTTACCTTCAGAATCGGCTTCATCAGCGGGATCATAATGGACCACGCCGTGCGAAGACGTGAAGCACCATCCATTCGAGCTGCTTCCAGCACATCCTGAGACACGGACTTCGCTCCTGCATACATCAGCAGCATGTGATACCCCACGTACTGCCAGAGGGTCGGGATAAAAGAAGCCGCAAGTGCCGTATGCTTCTGACCGAGCCAATCTTGCGCCCAGTGGGCTAAGCCGATATTTTGCAGCAGCACATTCAGCAGACCGTAATCGGCATTGTAGATTTTCGACCACAACTGCGCAATAACCACCGTGGAGATCAACACCGGGATGAAATACACGGTCCGGTAGAACCCTTCCCCCTTGACGTTGGACGCCAGAATCAGTGCAAGCACCAGCGAGATCGGCAGTTGAATGAACACCGAAGCTCCCGCGAATAACAGGGAGTTTTTGATCGAATTCAGCACCCGGGTGTCCTTAAACATCTCTACATAGTTGTCCAGGCCGATAAATGTCCCCCTGCCTACTCCGTTCCAATCCAGCAGACTGTAATAACTGGAGACAAAGATCGGAATAAGCACAATGCCGCAGAACAGAATCAGCGTGGGCAGTACAAAGACGGCTATCGTGCCTTTATTGGAAAATACAGAGTTCATTGTTGTTCTCCTCTCAAAGGCGTGACCGGGATATGCCGGACCACGCCTTGTTTGGGCTTTAACTGTTTAACCTACAGGCTTAGCTCCGTTGGTTTGAGCTGTGCCATCTGTTTGCAGAACTCCTCCGGGGTTACATCGCCGGCCAGCAGCTGGGCAATCAGGTTTTTATGCGCTTCGGCAGACTCCGCTGGCAGAATGTTATCCCACCACGCGATGAATGAGGTCGCCGTTTTCATAATATCCGCTGCAGACAGATCAAGGGAGGATAGGCTGGACGTGTCGAGTGCATCGGTTTTCCAGCTTGGCAGACCGGCTCCAGCCAGGAAACCTTGCGTACCCAGCTGCTCGCTCAGATACTTGAGGAATTCCACAGCTTCCTTCGGATGTTTGGTATTCTGGTTGATGTAGAAACCATCGACGGCACCGCCGAAGATTTCGGTATTTGTGCCTTTGCCATCCTCAAACACCGGGAACGGAATCACTTTCACTTTGCCTTTGACTGCGGAGGATGGATCCTCAATTCCTGCATTCACCCAGTTGGCCTGGAACATCATCGCCCCGTTGCCTGCATTAAATGCCCCGAGCATCTCGTCATAGCTCATGCTGAACATGCTGCTGTTGAAAGCTCCTGCTTGCGCAAGCTGCTGCATCTTGGTCGCGGCGGCAACAAAGTCGGGTGAATCCCACTTTGACGGATCTTTAAAAGCTTCCATCACCGCAGCATTGCCTGCCTGGCGCATCGCAATAATGTCGTACCAGTACATGCCCGGCCAACGGTCTTTTTCCCCAATCACAGCCGGAGTAATTCCTGCCGCTTTCAGCTTCTCGATTGCATCGAGTAGTTCGTTATAGGTGGTCGGAATCTTGGCACCCGCCTGCTCGAACAATTCCGTGTTCACGTAAAGGTTGGCGATATGTGTGTACACGGGCAACGTGTAGATTTTGCCGTCCATATTGATCGCCTCAGCCATACCCGGGCCCATCCGTTCTTTGATATCGTCCGTCAGGTAACTTGAGATTTCCAGCACATTACCGGATTTGATGTACGGCTGCATGAAGCTGCCGCCTCCCATGCCATAGAACAGGTCCGGCGCTTCACCAGCTGCAATCGATGTTTTGACTTTGGTTTTGTACTGTTCTCCTGTCGTGCCCGTACGTTCAACCTGAATGTCCGGATGCTCGCTGTTCCATTTCTCAACAATCTCGGGCAGTAACTTGGCCGAAGGATCGGTATTGCCGACCGATTGATCCCACAGCGTCAGCTTGATTTTGCCGTTACTTTCCCCCTGTGCACCGCCGGACGAATCGGTTGAACATGCTACCAGACTGCTTACAATGCCCAGCGTCAGAATTAGACTTGCTGATTTTTTTAATAGCGCTTTCATCTCTATGGACCTCCCTATGTGTTTAGTTGCTTCTAGCCCATATTTTAGGCAAACTGTGCTTTGTTCTCCATTTAGAAAACAGGCATCGATTTGTAATATTCGAACATATGTGGAATTGGAAGTGGAAGTGCGTTTACGCTCAAACCCTCTCTGCACTCCCCCACACTCCCCATTTTTGCATTCTCGTTTTTCAGGTTTTTACATTCCGATACTCATTCATGGATCGGCCGATATGTTTTTTGAACAAAACGCTGAAATAGTGTGGGTCCGGGATGCCTACCTGCTCCCCAATCTCATATCCTTTCATATCCGTCTGTTTTAACAGCATTTCAGCCTTCTTCATGCGGAGTTGCGTCAGATATTCCACAAATGTCTGCCCGGTTTCTTTTTTCATCAGCCGCCCCAGATGGCCCGAACTTACGTAAAAAGCAGCCGCGGTGCTGGAAAGCCCTACTTCCGCATTGCCCATGTTCTCTTCAAGATAAGCCTTGACCCGGTCGATCAGATTATCTTCCTTGGCCTGTCGCTTGGCTTGTATGACATCCGATACGGTGCGGACATACTGCGTCAGCATGCTTTTTAGTTCAGGCAAATGATCTGCTGTGAAAATGGCCGCAACGACCTCTTTGTTCAATGCGTGTTCTCCCTCAATCTGCTGCTCTATGGCAGCACGCTGGCACTCCGTAACCACATCCATGGCTGCCATCCGAAACTGTGAAACGTCCGAGAATGGCACAGACAGCATACGCTCCAGCAACAATACGGCTTCTTCCCCCGCACCAATACTGACGTAAAATTGCAGTTGTTGGAGCAGCTGCGCATCCGAGTGGTAGGGCCTTTTCCCGCCTTCGATGATCAGATCCTCGAAGCAAATGACCTGATTTTTCCCCACAAACGCCTGATAGTCGAGTGCACGACAAGCTTCCCGGTATCCCGCACAGGCCTTCCCCCATCCTGATTGCCATTGTCCAATCCCTACGGTCACATCCACTTCGCATCCTTCGAGCTTAAGCGTATGTTGAAGTTCTTCCTGAAGCTGCTGTACCTGATTGGCAAATTCCGTATTCGCCCCAAGCGAGAACACAACGATCCGATTATGCGGGTCCATGACGATAATGGTTTGCGAATCCTGCGGATAAAAAGCCTGTACCTGCTTCATGCCTACCATTCGCAGCAGAATATGTATTTCCTCAGCAGGTTGTGGATGGGCCTCTGTCTGATGCCAGCTTAAATGGGTTTGATCGTGTTGAGGCTCGGTTTGAACTTGGCTGAGTTGGTGGGGTTGACGAGCTTGATGAGCTCGTTGTGCTTGATGTGCTTGATGAGACGTCTCGGACAGCTGCTGATTTGCCTCTGGTACATCTATCTTCGCTTGTGGGACAGCAACCTGCACCTCCATTACTGCGATACGTAATCCTGGTTCACTAGACGAGATAGGAATGCCGAAGAATCTTGCCTTTTCTTGGAGTTCATCCTCAGGGATCACATCACTTAACCATTGATTCACAAATCGCTCCCTGAGATATGGCAAGCTCTGCTCCATTTCCTCCCGCAGCTTCATCAGCTCGTACTCGCGCCCAATCTCCTGCTCGATAGCCGCTCGCAGCTTCGCCGTAACCTGTAATAACTCAGAAGCACGAATGGGTTTCAAAATAAAATCGGATATGCCCAGCTTCACACTCTGACGAGCATACTCGAATTCATCATGTCCCGTCACAACCACGATTTTTAGGCTTGGGTAACGCTCCATGAGAATGCCGCTCAGTTTAATGCCGTCCATCTTCGGCATGTATATGTCCGTGAACACGATGTCTGGACGCAACAGCTCCACTTGATCCAAAGCCTCTTCGGCATCGGAGGCCTCGCCAATAATGGTCATGCCTTGCTGCTCCCAATCAATACGCATGCGCAACAGATTTCGGATGAGGTACTCGTCATCCACAATCAATACCTTTAACGGTTCCACAGTTAATTTCATGATTCATCGGCTCCCTTCGGGATCGTTATGATAATGGTTGTTCCTTTTCCAACCTCGCTCTGCAGCTTGAGTCCATCTTCTCTTTCATAGAAAATGCGAAGCCGCTCCATCGTGCCCCATAAGCCAAAGCTTGGATTGTGTTTAGAATTATAGCTAGGATTAGAAGGTTTAGATGAACTAAAGGGGTTAGATGGGTTAGTTGAATTAGTTGAGTCAAAACGGTTAGAACGGTTTATTTCTTTGCGTTGAACCTGCTGCACTTCTTCCTCGGACATGCCGACTCCGTCGTCAGTGATCGTTAGAAGTACCCCCTCCTTGGATCGATGAGCTTGAATACGTATCATGCCTGGGCTGCCTTTAGGGCGTATGCCATGATACAGCGAATTTTCCACCAACGGCTGGAGTACGAGCTTGGGAATCATCACCCGCTCACAGTCTGAATCGATATCGTACTGCACCTCAAATACACCGGGGTAGCGTACCTGCTGGATCGTCAGATAATTGCGTACAATCTCAACCTCCTCGTGCAGTGTAACCAGTTCACGGCCTTTGCTGACACTCAGGCGATAGTAACTTCCGAGCGCTTCTAACAGCTCACATACCTTCTCGTTCATGCCCGACATCGCCAGGGAGGTGATGGAATCTAGTGTGTTGTATAGAAAATGGGGCTTGATCTGCGCCTGAAGTGTATTCAACTCTGCGCGGCGGATTGTCTGTTGCTCCTGAATGATGCGTTTCAGCATCTGGTCGATCTGCTCAATCATCTGGTTGTATCCTCCATATAGCTGTTCGAACTCGTAGCTGTTCAGCTCAACCGTCACTTTGCGAAAGTTGCCGCTGGGTGCCTTCTGCATGGAACGAAGCAGCTTGTGAATCGGTTTAATGACACTGCGTGAGATGATAAACGAACTGACGAAAAAGACAGTCCCGTTCACCGCCAGTAATATTAGCGCAAGCAGCACCATGGATTTATTACGGGTATCCGTAGCCCGGTATGGACTCACGCTGATGAATTTCCACCGATCATCACCAGCCGAACGATAGGTCACCGCATATTCCTGACCATGTGCATGTAAAGTAATAAATCCGGAGGGTTGCTCTTGAAATGCTTGTTTTAACTTGGCTTGATTGGCTTCTAACATCTCGTACATGCCTTCCTGTCCAGAAGCCGCAGACAAGGATATGGATGCGTCGGATACTGCAGGTACGCCCTTCTTTCCATCGGTTGCGTTGGTTGCGATCACCCGCTGATGCTCATCCAGAATGGCCACCTGAAATGAATCCGGTGCAGACAGGTTGGCGTAGGCTTGCGCGATGGATGCCCCCTTGATGTTCATGACCAGAAATCCAAGCGGAGACGTATCATCCAGATCCCGAATGAGGCGAATAAATGAGACCACCTCTTGCCCATCATTTTCCCCCGTCGCCGAGACACTGCTGTCGTTGTTGCCACCATTCAGCCTGAGCAGATATCGTCCGTTGTGCTTCAAAGCCTGTTCGTACCACGGCGCTTCCTTCACATTCGCTTCCATAAACGTGGGCCATTCCTGTGTACCAACCGAGAATCGGTGACCCGAATTATCGTATATATAGACTGAATCAATAATTGGAACCGCTTGCATAAGATTGGTTAAATACGCGCTAACCTTGGACTGTGTCTGTAAATTGGAGTACACATTGCCCTGACGCAGCAGGTTCTGCAAATTGGGATCGGAGAAAATCATCTTCGAATAATTGTTCACGTTCCCGATCATCAGATTAACATTGGTCTCAATGGATGCGATTGTCTGCAGCGATGCTTCATTGATCTTTCGCTGCGCATCACTTTCCGAGATTCGATTCAAAACCAACGCACTAAACGCCACCGTTAGCAGAATAATGACACAGTAGGCAAACGGAATTTTAAAAGCCAGCGTCTTGGGTTTGCGTCGAATAAACTCTTTGAAACGGGGAGCCCACTTCCGCTTCATAGCGCTGGGGTTTGCTCTTGTGTTTGCTTTCGTATTTTCGTTTGCTTCTGCATTGGTCTCGGCATCTGATCGGGCTGTTTCTTTTGCTGTTGCTTTCGCTTCAATCGTTGCCTCTTCTTCTGCTGCTTCTGCTGCCTCTGTTTTTGCATCCTTTGCTCTGTTTTGCACTGTAAACCTCCTTTGGTTCCGAGGTGTGATGGGTTTAACGCTTGGGATCGGATGACCTGTTGTGATACCCACCTCTATCTCGGATTTTATACAATTGTATATTATAGGACGGTGTGCGGAAGAGGCTCAATTCTTTTTTATCGCTTGAGGATGGCTAGATTGAGTGAAGTAGAATGAAATTTGAGGGCCTGATTGTTGTGAATGCAACGGGTAGAGGCCCCCGTAATTGGAGCCGCAAGAAACACTGTTTTATAAAATATTGGAGGTAGAGATAAAAAGTTGTGTCTTGTTCCGGGTGGGGAAGGAAGGGGGGCGCGGATTATCTTGATACACAAAAGACGACGATAAGCATCTATTTTGATATGCGCTACTTTTGTGCAAAATTACGATATGTACGAGCATGCACAAATCTTACTATGGGGCGTGTGTTGATCGAGTGGTTAAGTTTGGAGAGTCCAATCATCATTTTCTCGTATAATGAAATTAAGTGGGGAAATTTTCGGAGGCAAAAACGCCCTCGGGCAGGACAAGTACAGAGTTCGTTATGGTAAACAGCCACAGCCACTCGTGATCAAAGCGAGAATTCGGTCACGCCTTTTCGGAGGCATATTTCAGTGTATAGCTTCCTTCTATGCCATATGGCATCGTAGCGATTTGGATGCGGGTGTAATCGAGCCGACTCTCTCTCAGCACTTTTTTAATTAGCGCTATGCTCCGATCCTCGTCCCTTACCACACAGAAAATGTTCATTACATATTCCTTCGGATCAGCCACGCGACTACCCAGATCACACCCATCCACCTCTCCCAACTCCGCCTGTGTCAGAGCCATTTCCAGATATTCCATCACCTTTTCCTTCAACCACTGATCTCGTTTTCTGCCCTGCGCACTCTTCAGTGGATATTGCACCACAAGCCAGTATTTTTCACTCATTCAGCTTCACCAACCAATCTTTATAGGATAGGGCATTACGTTATGCGTGAGCACTTGAACGATAAGAATGCATGTGTCAGCCTTACATTTCTCCAGGTTCCAAATGGGCTAGATCATTGACCTTACTGCTTTTTGGAATTGTACTGCCCTTCCATTTGCAGGATGAGGAACATGATAATGTTTAATGATATGGGAAAAAAATCTTCTGCTCATTTTTCAGCAAAAGACTTGCAAGCCAGCGTTATATTTCATTTTGAAAACTTATATTTTCCCAATTCAATCCACGTACTAAGTTGCCATCTCTTTCGATTGTCTCTCTTTCGAAAACGATGTTTTTAGGTATAATTTCAAAGGAATTGTCATCCTCAGTTAATGACTTTAATGAAAACCGTGATATCACTTCATTATTTTCATTATATACTTTCATTTCTCCAGTTGAGTCAATTTTAAGTCTTTCATAAATTTGTTCAGGCAAATTGTCTTCTAACCTCACAAAAAATTGATCACCAACATGCGTTATTTTATTTAATAAACCAAAACATTTAAAAATAATTATCTTATCTTTATCATAGAGTTTTATTACAAATTTAAAATTTTTCATTTTTATTGGCATAAAAAATACTACTTCATATCTAGGGGAGCCACTTGGTGGATTTTTGTAAAAAGTTAAAGAAGGAGCATTTTTAAAAATTATCTCACTCACATCAGTATCTTGCTGTTCCTCCAAGTATTTGAGATCACATATCTCTTCAGCTAGTGGTAGATAGCCCTTTCTAAAAGGATCTTTTAGATTTTTCACTTGATTTAAAATGAAGGTTAAGATAATCAATAATCCACTTAACAAAAAGTAAAATAAATAAACACCAAAATTTATCGTAGAAGGCAACGAAAAATCTAGTTTAGTTCCGAATCTAAATTGAGTATAAAAGCCTACAGTTATACCCCATACATAAATAGTAAAAGATGAGACTGTTAAATAAATCCAATACATATAGTTGATCAATTTATTTCCAACAATATTACTTTCATAGCTGAGAAGAATTTGTCGAATATCTGAAATTGACAATGTGTAAGGACGATACAAAAGTTTCAAATCATTTGAGGATGCTATTAATTTATTTTCATACATATATCCGATAAAGAGAGCAAAAAAGGAAACCAGCGCCATTATACCAGAAAACACCCAACTTATAAGCTCAATTTGATCTTTCAATAAGTCAGACTTATTTGTTGATAAAGATGCATTAAAATCAGTTAAAAAAAGTAGAAAAAAAGGAGTAAATATAATTACAAAAGATATCCATTTACGCATACTTTCGGGACATCTCCTTTATTAAAGCAGATAGAGTATAAAATACATCGTTTTCAATAGCCGTATCCGGAAAAGATACAACAGAATTTTTATCGATATAAAATATTGAGTTTCCTTCCATATGAAAAGTTAGGTTTGTTACAGAATTATTTTCAAAAAGACTTTCTAGCTCAAATTCAGTTATATTTTTTATACTAATCTTCTTTATTTCATTTGCATCATGTGAAGTTGGTTTTTTTTCGATATGTATACTAGTTAGTTTTGCAAACCAGTTTAAATTTTCACAATAGTAAAATTGCTTCCAGTAATCATAGGGAAACACTCTTTCAAACTGTGTAGGGATAATAGTAGAGAGTTTACTCATAAAATAAGCAATAGAGCTTTCAGAATTCGAAAACGCACATATGAATTTTTCAGATTTAAATACCCAACAACTAACGCTTCTTTGTTCTCTAGAGAGGATCTTGTCTCTCACTCGAACTGGATCTAGCCATGTATATACTAATTCAATCACATCATCATTTTTTTTTGATACAGATAAATCTTCAAATGGAGAGGTGGCTAATCCATTGAGATCTTGAATTTTAATTTCACTTACAAAGTGAAAAAGAATACTATCAGTTGTCCAAGTTAACAATGGAATACCTCCCCCTTTGTAATTAATGTGAAGCCCCTATTCCCCTCCCTCTTCATCGGCAGAATAATCTTCTTCATCTAATATATTTGGACTCTCATCGCCTACAAAAGCATTTAATGATTTAAGATCCAAATCGGCGTTATTATATCCAATTGAATCAAGAACTGTTCTGTTAGACTGTATAAATTCACGCATGCTATTATTTAAATCTTCATCTTGATCATTTAGAAATGAGAGCAAATTAGTAACTATCGATATCGAGCGCAAAGTATTTTCTTCAATAACACGAATAATTAATTGATCTTTATTCAAATATTTATTTGCAATCGTATTTAAGAGCACCTTAGTTTGAGCTATATCCTTTATTCCATTATTACACATATCGATATATTCACTTTGTATAATTTCAATCACTTCAGACTTAATATCCTCATCATCCGTATCTAAAATCACTATTTTAAGTATATCCAACTTGGAACCCTTAAGATACACCTTTGTCGAAAACTCAACTCCGTTATAAATCATATCCGTAGAAAAGAAAACAATATCACTTCCAATAGTAATATACTCACATGCAAGTTGAGATGAGAGTAACGCTTTTCCTCCTATTGCTACATCTTTAATTCCATCTTTTTTATTTTTTGAACCTGTATAAAATTTTATTTCTTTAAAAGTAGCCTCTATTCCTTTTTGTTTTAGCCTGTGAGAAACAAAATCTAACAATAATGCTGTTTTAAAGCTCACACTACCAAGTTCATTGATTTGATTATGAAAATCTTTTAAACTATATGAAATTATCGGCATTTTGAAGATACTACTCATAAATGCAATCAACACATCTTGAACTTGGTGGTTACCCGTGTAGACTGTCAATACCCTATTAGATGTATTTAAAGTAACGTTTGCGGTGAAAACTGCAGATAAACTTGTTAAATTATTTACACCTGTTAACCACTGACTCTCAAATTCCTTTAGTCGAAAGTGAAATTCAAGTGATTCCCCCATGCGTTCGGTCTTTGTAGAAATTATATAGACATCTTTAAAAGTATGTTCATCAACAGTGAAATTTTCAATGATTTTTTCTTGAGAGAATCCATCAAGAAAGGTTAAATTAGTCACTTTGTATGTATATGCTGGTAAGCCAATGCTTTTCCTCATAACTGCCATCTGTACGAAATCTTCAATTTCCTCTTCTTTTATTATTCTTTCTAACTCAAGAAATTTATCTTTTATGTCTTCTTTCTTCTTTAATTTTTTCTCTGGAACCCAGCCTGTTTTTTCTTCGATAATTGCTAAAGCGTCTTGTTTAGGAATCCTATTAAAGACTCGTAGTAATACTCCTGTTAAATTAACCATATCCTCACTCCTCAATAGATTTAAAACTGCAAAAACACAATGTTTATTAAGCTTGTTAGAAATCGTAAAGAGCTAAACTGATTATATAAAATACAAATTTATTAAGTATCAAGCAATTTCTTGTTAATTATACTTGATGAGTGCACTATAGTAAATATTAAACAAACGCATAACTGTCGCCCAACCTTGTAGCACTGATAGTTATTAACTGACGTCTACAGATCATGCATAAAAAGCAAAAAACCCGCTATTTCAGCGAGTTTTTTTTAATGGAGGCGAGGGGAGTCGAACCCCTGTCCGAAGATAACGGCACATAAGCTTCTACGGGTGTAGTCACAGTTTTGATGTCACCCGAGTATCGCCCCGTAACCGGCTATACGTTGGGTCAGCCTGATTGTCTTCTTCAGCACACCCCAGGCGGAGATGTGACAGCGTATCCCACTACTAGTTAGCCCCTATCCCTGTCACATGGGCGATGCAGGGTAGAAGCACGCACACAGTTTCTTAGGCTGCGAAAGCGTAGTTTGTTTGTTGTTTGCCGTTTAATAGGCTTTAGCGTTGATAAAGCGGACGCGTCCCCACTACCCGCTACCCATGCTCGAACTATCCCCGTCGAATCCATAAACGCCCCCTCAATGAAGAAGGGCTCCAGGATTAATCCGTGAATACGGAGCAAAGGTGCTGCACATCTTTTTCCTCCAAGGTAAAAAGATGCTTCTTTCAAACTCGGCATTCCTGTCTGCTACATGAGTAATCATAACATAGGAAACATCACCGAAATAGTACAGATTGCTGGAAGACATTCCAGCAGGCTGAGCACGTGTACAAAGTTATCCAATACAACAGGCTCAATCGTCTACATATTATACCGCGTCACCAATCGGAAGTAAAGTTTACCCAGATCGGATCACGAACAACGGCACCTAAGTATCTTACCCATGATTAAAGTAAACTACGCAACAGTCTGATATTTCATATTTCAGCACCTACAAAGTTCATGTTTCTGGTGCCTTCTTCCAATGCATAACAGCCAAATTCATCACAGCACACTTCAACAATTCAAATTACCTTCCCCAAAACAAATAAAAAAGCCTCAATCTTGCCCATTGCAGGACAAACCTTGAGACTCCTTAACTCATACATCAATCTTCCTAGCTCCATCATAAAAACTAACTTATACACCTAAAGTAAAGCCTTCACACCCAGCGCTCCACTTAACGCGCAACCTTCTGCTTCTCGCGCAGTACCCGTTGGATATCACGTTGTGCATCCCGCTTGGCCGCAGTCTCCCGTTTATCATACTGCTTCTTACCTTTACCCAGTCCAAGCAAGAGCTTTGCGTAACCGTTGCGGATATAGATTTTCAGCGGAACGATGCTGTACCCATCCTGTTTCGACAACCCGAGCAGCTTGTGAATCTGCACTTTATGCATCAACAACTTGCGTGTACGCGTCGGATCGAGCGGATTATTTCGGTTCCCTTGTTCAAAAGGACTAATATGCATATTGTGAATATGGATCTCACCGTTACGAATCGTGGCAAATGCATCACCAATATTCGCACGGCCGTTACGAAGAGATTTGATCTCCGTTCCGGTAAGCACCATGCCCGCTTCATACGTATCTTCAATGAAGTAGTCATGGGAAGCCTTTTTATTCTGTGCAAGCACTTTACTCTGTCCATCATTCTTGCCCATGTCCTCACTCCTTCTCCGTAAAATAAGCCGGTACCATGCTCTGTAGCAGCGCACCCATTGTTGCACCAAGGTACCACGTGCCAGACCTTAATTGTAGCAAGTACGGCTGTTAAAATCAAGAAAGAGGCGACCTCTGCCGCCCCTCCTCATTACACCACTTTCAGACTGTGCGAAACAACATACCGGCTGAAGTGACTATTTTCTCCAACGCTTAACCTGGAGGAACGAATTGTAATCCATCTCTTCAGGTAACGTTAGCTTTATTTTTTCTTTTTCCGCACAAAAGCTGCCGTGCCGTTACCAGCTGCACCTTTGCTCTTCTTCCGCTTGCGTCGTGGTGCTCCGCCTTCCTGAGCGCCACCAGGAGTTGCATTCTCTCCAATAAATACGCCGCTCGGCGAAGTGTTTTTGCGTCCACTTCCGCCTTTGCCACCTTTACCGCCACCCTTGCCGGACTTAAAGCTTCCTTCACCGCGACCGCTCCCGCTGTTCAGGCCACTTCCTTGTCCACCGGTTGAACTAGTATCAGATCCACCCGATGTAGAGCTATAACCGCCTTTACCTGAGCCAAAACCAAAGCTCACCGCGCCTTTGCCCCGGCCAGTTGATCCGCCAGCATCACCAGCACGACGCTCACCTTTAGGCTTGCCGCCACCTTTACCTGCGTAGCCACCGGATGAGCCTGCTCCCGCACCTGCACTTGCTGCTCCGCCGCGACCGCCACGTCCACCTTTGCTGCTCTCTTCCGTTGATCGGCCATCACGGTTGCCTCCAGCACTGGCTGAGCTGCCTTTGCCGCCACGCGATCCGCTGAAACCACCAGGTCCACCCTTGGCACCACCGCGTCCGCCGCCGCTACCAGGACGTCCACCTTTACCGCCACGTCCTCCACTGAAGCCGCCAGGACGTTCAGCGCGAGGTTTCATATCCACCATTTCAAAATCAATCGTATACTCTTCCATGCTGACACGTGCCACACGGATCTTCACTTCATCCCCGATACGGAAGACTTTTGAAGTCCGTTCACCAATCAGAGCCATATGTTGATCGTCAAAATGGTAATAGTCGTCCGTGAGCGCGCTCAGACGAATCAGACCTTCAACCGTGTTCTCCAATTCAATGAACATACCGAAGCTGGTCACACTGCTGATCATGCCTTCGAACTCTTCGCCGACTTTATCCAGCATGTACTCGGCTTTTTTCATTTTCTCTGTATCCCGTTCAGCTTCTACCGCCACACGTTCACGTTCCGAAGACTGCTGCGCAATATCGGCCATCCGTGCTGCCAAATACTCCTGTCGGTTCTCCGGCAAAGCACCATTATTTTCAATGACTTCACGAATCACCCGGTGAATGACGAGATCGGGATAACGACGAATCGGAGACGTAAAGTGACTATAGAATTCTGCCGCGAGGCCAAAGTGACCTGACATTTCAGAATCATACTTCGCCTGTTTCATGGAACGGAGCATCATCGTACTGATCACGGTTTGTTCTTTCGTTTCTTTGATATCCTCAAGCAACGATTGAAGCGCACGTGGATGAATTGCATTGCCACGTCCTTTGACCTGGTGTCCAAAATTCGCCGCAAAGGCGAGGAAATTTTGCAACTTTTCCTGATCCGGGTCTTCGTGCACACGATAAATGAACGGAACCTTCAACCAGTGGAAATGCTCTGCCACTGTTTCGTTTGCTGCCAACATGAACTCTTCAATGATTTGCTCCGCAATCGAACGCTCCCGTTTCACGATATCGATCGGTTTGCATTCTGCATCCACAATAATTTTGGATTCTTCAAAATCAAAGTCAACCGCACCACGGCGCATACGCATCGCACGCAGTTTTAAAGCAATCTCTTTCATCAGATGAAAATCATCCACCAGATCCTTATAACGCTCTAGCAATTCCGGCTCTTCACCTTCAAGGATTTTACGAACGTTGGAATACGTCATCCGCTCTTTGGTTTTGATTACACTCGTGAAAATGTCGTGTTTGACAACCTTCATCTGATCGTTGAATTCCATCTCACAAGACAGAGTCAAGCGATCTACCTGCGGGTTCAAACTACAGATTCCGTTGGATAGGCGCTGAGGCAGCATCGGAATAACCCGGTCCACCAGATATACACTGCATCCGCGGTTGTAGGCTTCCTGATCCAGCTTGGAATTCTCCTGTACGTAATAGCCAACATCGGCAATATGAACACCCAGACGGTAATTACCATTAGGCAATTTCTCTACATTTACAGCATCGTCCAGATCCTTGGCATCTTCACCATCAATCGTGACAATGTTCAGTCCACGCAGATCACGGCGACCCTGTTGTACAATCTCCTCATCCGTGATGGAGTCCGGTGCTTTCTCCGCCTCTTCGACCACTTCATCCGGGAAAGCTTCAGGCAGCTGATGCTTGCGAATGACGGACAAAATATCAATACCCGGCTCATCCTTATGACCGAGAATCTCGATCACTTCACCCTCGGCTGCCGCCCGGCCCTCTGGATAGCTGACGATCTTTGCTACGACCTTCTGTCCATCAACCGCCCCTGCAAAGTTGGTACGCGGGATGAAAATATCTCGATTAATCCGTTTGTCATCAGGAATAACGAAGCCGTACACCTCATGGCTTTGGAACACACCGACAACTTGTGTCACAGCACGAGTAACAATACGGACGATCTCACCCTCCAGGCGACCGCCAGAAGGTCCTTGAGACGTGACTTTAACCAATACCGTGTCACCATTCATCGCACTTTTCATATCATTGGCGTGAATGTACACATCCGGGTGCTCCCGATCCTCAGGAATAAGGAAAGCAAAGCCTTTGGCATGAGCCTGTAAACGTCCGCGTACCAAATCCATGCGCTCTGGCATACCATAGCGATTGTTACGGGTCAGCAAAACTTTACCGGATTCCTCCAGCGTATTAAGCATAATCAAAAAGGCTTTGAAATCAGCTGCATCTTCAATAGCGAAGTGCTGTTCCAACTCCTGATAAGTCATGGGTTTATAAGCGGTTTCCCGCATGAAGTCGAGCAATTGTTGTTCTGTTATCATTAATATATTCACCTCGGGAAACATAAAAGTGTATTCAAGTCTCATCTCTTTATGTATCGGAATCCTTACCATTTTCATGATACACATAGCCACTGCCGTGTAGAGTGTAGTAGTGCAACCATACTATCTCATACCCTAGTATACACGAATTCAATCCGGACCATCCGTACCTCGCAAAAAAACCACAGTGGCCTGGCGCTCCTCTATAATCACGCTTTCACATATCTCTACAGACATTTTATGCGGCACAAATGCAGTACGCATCTGGAAAAGGACCAGACCCGAAAATTTTCTGTACACATGACATTCATTATAGGGAGTGAGTTCGCGCGTAACTAATAAGCGAGGGACATACCATACATGATAGGGGTGTGTTGCATGTTAAGGAAGGAAAACCGAACAGAAGTGAGAAGAAGACCAAAAATCATGGAGTCTATAGATTAGATTGTTGGAAAAGTTTGGACGCGTAAGAATTTATTAAAAAACCCCCGTTTCTCCACGAAACGAAGGTTCATCAATTAAGCCATTAGCTTAAGCTATTCATTGTACAGCAGTTCCAATTCTTACTTGGAAACCACCGTAACAATAATAGACAAAATCATAAATCCTGCACCCAGTACCACCGTTGCACGTTGCAGGAAGAGATCCAATCCGCGCGCTTTCGTTTTACCGAAAAGATGTTCCGCACCACCGGAGATGGCACCCGCCAAACCAGCGCTTTTCCCGTGCTGCAGTAATACTACAGTGATTAGACCGATCGAGAAGACAACGAGCAGCAATTTCAAAGCAATATCCATTCTTTCCACCTCCTACCCATGTGGGCATAACATCTCACCATAAAAACAGTTACTATAATTGTAACATAGCTATGGTTGTGATTCAAGTAGTGCAGTTCATACCATGCCTAAATTTCACCATCTACGTCATCCGTACGTTATACCAATGCTCGTTTCAATAAAAAAGACAAGCCGGTTACCCGGCTTGCCTGTAAAAGCTGGATATCCAGCTTATTTTTTAAGGTTGTAGAATCCTTTAAGACCATTGTATTGAGCCAGTTCACCCAGTTGATCCTCAATGCGGAGCAATTGGTTGTACTTCGCGATACGGTCTGTACGGGAAGGAGCACCCGTTTTGATTTGACCAGCGTTAGTTGCAACAGCGATATCAGCGATTGTGCTGTCTTCGGACTCACCGGAACGGTGGGAGATTACAGCTGTGTATCCTGCACGTTTAGCCATTTCGATTGCATCGAATGTTTCAGTCAATGTACCGATTTGGTTAACTTTGATCAGAATGGAGTTACCGATACCTTCTTCGATACCTCTGCCCAGACGCTCAGTGTTTGTTACGAACAGGTCATCACCAACGAGTTGTACTTTGTCTCCCAATTTCTCAGTGAGCAATTTCCAACCATCCCAGTCATCTTCGGACATACCGTCTTCGATTGTGATGATTGGGTATTTCTCAACCCATGAAGCCAAGAGGTCAACATACTCAGCGGAAGTGTATGATTTACCTTCGCCAGCAAGAGTGTACTTACCATCTTTGTAGAACTCAGTGGAAGCTACGTCCATACCCAGGAATACGTCAACACCTGGTTTGTAACCCGCTTTTTCAATCGCTTCGATGATTGTAGTGATTGCTTCTTCGTTCGAACCAAGGTTCGGTGCGAAACCACCTTCGTCACCTACAGCTGTGTTCAAGCCTTTGGAGCTCAATACGGATTTCAAGTTGTGGAAGATCTCTGCACCTACGCGAAGAGCTTCTTTGAAGCTTGGTGCTCCAACAGGAAGAACCATGAACTCTTGAACGTCAATGTTGTTGTCCGCATGCTCACCACCGTTGATGATGTTCATCATTGGAACTGGCAATGCTTTAGCGTTGAATCCGCCCAGGTAAACGTACAATGGCAGGTCCAGAGCGTCAGCAGCTGCGCGAGCTACTGCCATAGATACAGCCAGGATTGCGTTAGCACCCAGTTTACCTTTGTTTGGCGTACCATCCAAAGTGATCATCAATTTGTCGATACCCAGTTGATCCAATGCATCCATACCGATCACTTCTGGAGCGATTGTTTCGTTTACGTTTTTAACAGCTTGCAGAACGCCTTTACCGAGGTAACGGGATTTGTCACCATCGCGAAGCTCAACGGCTTCGTGGGCACCAGTGGATGCACCGGATGGAACGATTGCGCGTCCGATTGCGCCGGACTCCAGGTATACTTCAACTTCTACTGTAGGGTTACCGCGGGAGTCGAGGACTTCGCGAGCGTACACGTCAGAAATAATAGTCATTTGTGATAATCTCCTTTAAATTTAAATTATTTTATTTTAATACGTTCAGAACAAACATGTTTCACCAAGCTACTCCGCGTGCAGTACCGTCCTTCGATCGCTGTTATCCCCAAATTCTTTGAACTCCTTATAAAAGGTGAGAATTAGGGGATAAAGGCGAGCGCTTCGCTTCTCCAGATCGGTTCTGCCCGCTTCGTTAAGGTGTTACTTAGGTCTTATTCGACAACCTATTAAAATTATATTATTTACGGGTAGCGATGACAGATGTTCCTGTCATTTCTTCCGGTTTAGGCAATTGCATCAGGTCAAGGATCGTTGGCGCGATATCCGCCAGAATTCCGCCTTCACGCAAGGTAACGTTAGCATCCGTAACGATGAATGGAACCGGGTTCGTTGTATGAGCTGTGAACGGACGTCCTTGCTCATCGAACACCATATCCGCGTTACCATGATCCGCCGTGATCAGTACTACGCCGCCTTTGGCAAGTACTGCATCCACAACACGGCCCATACACTCATCTGTTACTTCTACCGCTTTAATAGTAGGCTCCAGCATGCCGGAGTGTCCAACCATGTCAGGGTTAGCAAAGTTCAGAATGATGGCGTCATGTTTGTCTGCTTCGATCTCGCGAACACATGCGTCAGCTACTTCATACGCGCTCATCTCTGGTTGCAGATCATACGTTGCAACTTTTGGTGAGTTGATCAGTACACGAGTTTCGCCCGGAAGCTCCACATCACGACCGCCGCTGAAGAAGAAGGTAACGTGCGGGTATTTCTCTGTTTCTGCAATACGCAGTTGTTTTTTATTGTTCTGTACCAGAACTTCACCCAGGGTGTTGTCGAGGTTCTTCGGCGAATAAGCCACATAACCTTCAACCGTCTCGCTGAACAAAGTCAAGCATACAAAGTGCAAGCCTACAGGGAACTTAGGACCACGATCGAAACCGCGGAAATCCTGGTTCGTGAATACTTGCGACAACTGGATCGCACGGTCAGGACGGAAGTTAAGGAAGATAACGGAATCGCCGCTTTCTACCAGACCTACCGGCTCACCATCCGCTTTGACGATAACCGTTGGTTCAACGAATTCATCAAATACGGATTTCTCATACGATTCTTCAACCGCTTTGAGTGGGTCAGTGTATTTCGGTCCATCTCCATAAACGATGGCACGGTATGATTTCTCCACCCGTTCCCAACGTTTGTCACGGTCCATCGCATAATAGCGACCTTGGACTGTTGCGATTTGTCCTACACCAACTTCTTCAATCTTGGCGATCAGCTTCTGCATGAAGTCTTTACCACTGTCTGGCATAACATCACGGCCATCCATGAAGGCATGAATATATACATCGTTCATTTCTTCTTTTTTGGCCAGATCCAGCATAGCAAACAGGTGGTCGATGTGGCTATGTACGCCGCCATCGGACAACAAGCCGTAGAGATGAAGCTTTTTGCCGCTTTGTTTCGCTTCGCGAACCGCTTTGACAAGTGTTTCATTGTCGTAGAACTCGCCGTCACGAATGGATTTGGAGATACGGGTCAAATCCTGGTATACGATCCGGCCGGCACCAATGTTCAGGTGACCTACCTCGGAATTTCCCATTTGCCCTTCTGGCAAACCTACAGCTTCGCCGCAAGCAGTCAGCGTTGTATGTGGGAATTGGCTCATGAAACGGTCGTAGTTCGGTTTCTTGGCTTGCGCTACCGCGTTGCCTTCCACCGTGTTACGCAGACCAAAGCCATCCATGATGATCAGTGCTACAGGTTTTGGAGCTGTCATCTTACTTCGCCCCCTCAACAAGCGCGATGAACGAAGCCGGCTGCAAGCTGGCACCGCCAACAAGCGCGCCGTCGATGTCGCTTTGTCCGAGGTATTCTGTTACGTTCTCCGGTTTAACACTGCCGCCGTATTGAATACGAACTGCACTCGCAACCGTCTCGTTGTACAGATCCTTCACCAGTGTACGGATGTAAGCAATAACTTCATTCGCATCTTGGGAAGTGGAGGATTTGCCTGTACCAATCGCCCAGATTGGCTCATAAGCGATAACAACTTGTGCCGCTTGCTCTGCGGACAGACCTGCAAAAGCAGCTACCGTTTGCACTTTGCATACGTCTTTTGTTTGGTTTGCTTCGCGCTCTTCAAGCGTCTCACCAAGACAGAAGATTGGAGTCAATCCGTGACGGAATGCTGCATGCAACTTTTTATTGACAGTCTCATCGGTTTCCGCGAAATATTGACGGCGCTCCGAGTGACCAATAATGACGTAATCCACACCCAGGTCTTTCAGCATTACACCGCTGATTTCGCCTGTGAATGCACCATTGTCTTCAAAATGAAGATTTTGTGCACCAATTTTGATATTTGTGCCTTTAACGGCTTCTACCAGAGATGGCAAGTTTGTAAACGGTGCGCAGATTACAGTTTCCACGCCTTCAACTTCCGCTTTTCCTTTAACTTCCTGAATGAAGTCATTGGATTCGGAAACCGTTTTGAACATTTTCCAGTTACCTGCGATAATCGGTGTTCTCATGGGTTTCAACTCCTTCATGCTATAGACTGCTAAAACTTACTTGTCGTTCAATGCCACTACGCCTGGAAGTACTTTACCTTCCATGAACTCGAGCGATGCACCGCCACCTGTAGAGATGTGGTTCATTTTGTCAGCCAATTTGAACTTCTCAGCTGCTGCTGCGGAGTCACCGCCACCAATTACAGTGTAAGCTTCTGTCTCAGCGCAAGCTTCCGCTACTGCACGAGTACCGTGGGAGAATGGCTCGATTTCAAATACGCCCATTGGTCCGTTCCATACAACCAATTTGGAGTTTTTGATTACGTCAGCATAGATCTCACGTGTTTTAGGACCGATGTCGATTCCTTCCCAATCTGCTGGGATGCCGTCGATGTCAACGATTTGTGTGTTTGCTTTCGCACTGAAATCGTCAGACACTACGATATCTACCGGCAGGTAGAAGTTTTTGCCCAGTTTTTTCGCTTTTTCGATGAAACCGAGCGCAACATCAAGTTTGGATTCATCCAGCAAGGATTGTCCAATTTCATGTCCTTGTGCTTTGAAGAACGTGTAAGTCAGTCCGCCACCGATGATCACGTTGTCTGCAATATTCAGCAGGTTGTCGATTACATCGATTTTGTCCTTAACTTTGGATCCGCCAATGATTGCTGTGAAAGGACGCTCAGGGTTGGAGATTGCTTTGCCCAACACTTCAAGTTCTTTCTCCATCAACAAACCGGACACTGCTGGAAGCAAGTGAGCGATTCCTTCAGTCGAAGCGTGTGCTCTGTGAGCCGCGCCAAACGCATCGTTAACGAAAACGTCAGCCAGTTCAGCAAATTGTTTTGCGAGTTCCGAATCGTTTTTCTCTTCGCCTGCGTGGAAACGAACGTTTTCAAGCAACAATACGTCGCCGTTGTTCAGTTCTGCGATTTGAGCTTTAACAGCGTCACCAACGGAATCGTCGGCTTTAACAACTGTTTTACCAAGCAATTCAGACAAACGCTCAGCTGCTGGAGTCAAACGCAAGGATTCAACCACTTCGCCGTTAGGACGACCCATGTGGCTTGCCAAAATGACTTTAGCGCCTTTTTCAATCAAGAAGTTGATTGTAGGAAGCGTTGCACGAATACGTTTGTCATCTGTAATTTTACCATCTTCGAGCGGCACATTGAAATCTACACGGACAAAAGCCCGTTTTCCTGTCAATTCGATATCGCGTACACTTTTTTTGTTCATCTGTATTTCCTCCGCACCCATGTATTTGGTGGACCAATCAAGAGCTGAAATCCCTTGTCAATCCTGGTGTTTTTGAGAAATTTGCAAAATATTGATATATAAAGAGCGGAAACAATATAGCATCTGTTTCCGCTCTATGTTATTGCAGATATTACTTAATCATTTTTGCAAAGTGCTCCAAAGTGCGAACCAATTGTGCAGTGTAGGACATTTCATTGTCATACCAAGCTACAGTTTTAACCAATTGTTGGTCGCCAACAGTCAGAACTTTAGTTTGAGTTGCATCAAACAGGGAACCGAAAGTGATACCTTGGATGTCGGAAGATACGATTTCGTCTTCAGTGTATCCGAAAGTTTGTGGATCGGAAGCTTCTTTCATTACTGCGTTAACTTCTTCAGCAGTAACTTTTTTACCCAGAACTGTTACGAGCTCAGTCAGGGAACCAGTAGCTACTGGCACACGTTGAGCTGCACCATCCAATTTGCCTTGCAGTTCTGGAATTACCAGACCGATTGCTTTAGCAGCACCAGTTGTGTTAGGGATGATGTTTTCAGCTGCTGCGCGAGCACGACGGAAGTCACCTTTAGGGTGTGGAGCATCCAATGTGTTTTGGTCGCCAGTGTAAGCGTGAATTGTAGTCATCAAACCTTGAACGATTCCGAATTTGTCTTGCAGTGTTTTTGCCATAGGTGCTAGGCAGTTTGTTGTGCAAGATGCGCCGGAAATTACAGTTTCAGTACCGTCGAGGATTTCATGGTTTACATTGTAAACGATGGTTTTCATGTCGCCAGTAGCTGGTGCGGAGATAACAACTTTCTTAGCTCCACCTTTCAAGTGTTTCTCAGCTGCTTCTTTAGTTGTGAAGAAACCAGTACATTCCAGAACGATATCTACGCCCAGGTCGCCCCAAGGAAGTTCTTCCGGGTTACGGTTAGCCAATACTTTAACTTCTTTGCCGTTCACTTTAAAGAAGCCATCGTGTACTTCAACATCGCCATCGAAGCGACCTTGAGTTGTATCATATTTGAGCAAATGAGCCAGCATTTTAGCGTCAGTCAAGTCGTTGATTGCTACTACTTCAATGCCCTCTACATTTTGAATACGGCGGAATGCCAAGCGTCCAATACGTCCAAAACCGTTAATACCTACTTTAATCATGAGTAAGTTCCTCCCAAGTTTTGATTAATTTTTTATGAAACTTATATATTCAAGACAGACGGTAAAGTCCGTCAAGACAACAATGGTTGTATTGCAAAGTAAACCCTATTCCATTTCAGCAACGATGACTTCGGCAGCAGCCTCATCAATAATCAGAATATCTTCCTGACCAAATCGCAACACGGAATGTATAGCAGCAGCTTTGCTTTTGCCACCTGCGATTCCAATCACGACATCGGTTCGTTCAATATCCTGAAGTCGCATACCCAGTGTAAGCATGGTATGTACCACCTTACCCTGATCATTAAAGTAATAACCGAAAGATTCAGACACGGCTCCTTGCTCCTGAAGCTCTTCAATAATCTCCGTCGCAAGTTTACGTCTTGTCGCCATCTCCACGGCATCACCAATGCCATGAATAACAATGCGCGATTGCCGAATCAGCTGCAGAATCTCCTGAACACTGGGGTCCTGGATTAATGATTCATAGGCATGATCACTTAGCAAATCCGGTACATGCAGGAGTTTGTATTGCGCTCCTACCCGTTTTGCCATTGTGGATGCAATCGTATTTGCCTGAATTTCAAGGCTTTCTCCAAGTCCACCACGTGCTGGTACGAACCAGACACCTTTAAGCGATGTTGGCGGAGTCAGTTGCTCTGCGACTTCGGCCGTTGTTGATCCGCCAGTTACGGCGACAACGTCGTTGTCACTCATGATATTGCCGAGAGCCTTCGCTCCGGCTCTGCCCAGTTCCCTTTTGGCAAACGGAGAAACGTCCGAATCACCAGGAACCACAACTACCTTTTGCAGACCGTAGGCTTGCTTGATGCGCTCTTCCAGCTCGGATAATCCAAACAACTCTTTGGCTACGGGCTCTAACTGCTGCAGCAAATCATACCCTGCCTCGCTGATCTTCATTCCTGCACTGTCAATTTCAATAAGTCCCTGAGCCTTTAACAGATCGGTCTCAGCCCTCAGAACCCGCTCGGTCATCTGCATGGAATTAGCTAACGTTCTCCGTCCGATCACATCCGATAACATGATCTGTTGCAGAATCGTATACCTCTTTTTCAAGATATCCATGAGATCAGGCAGAAGCTGCTTTTGTACTTCTAAAATCGTTCGCATGCTTTCCACTCCCGCAAGTTCTCGTTCCAAGCTCTCTTTCGTGGCCCTAAAACGTCCCGGGTTAACTTTTTAAGTCCCACGTCTATTCTACCTAAAACTGACGTGACATGCAAGTGTTTCAACGTGTTATTTCGACACGCATTCAGCGTTTGTACGCGCCTATTTTCACAATCCTGGACTTCCATGATCAAGGACTAGCTCACGCATACCATATATAGAAGAAACGAATGATTTCCATCTACATATCGCCCACAATTACATTTCTTACGGCATGTCCAAAACCTCTAATAGCATTTACTTAAATACACTCTTTATCCACTCTTCTTTATCATGATCATTTTTAGCCCAATCCAAACCAATACACATAACGAACTGCTTGCAATTAAATATTTCATGAGCTATAATCATTATTGCTGTCACATAATGTGCGCCCGTGGTCCAATGGATATGACGTAGGCCTCCGAAGCCTGAGATCCAAGTTCGATTCTTGGCGGGCGCGCCACTTTTATTTAACAGCTCATAACCCTTTTAACCAACGAAACCGGAAAGGTTTCTTTTTTTTGCAAGTTAGTTTGACTTTCTTTGACTTTTTGTTTGGAATTGTTTATTATGTGGGTAATACGGTAACAGTTTAAGTATAAACACCAATAACATTTACATTTCCGAGGAGGTTTTTCACGTGAGTTTTATTCCTATGGTCGTTGAACAGAGCAACCGGGGTGAGCGCGCCTATGACATCTATTCCAGATTGCTGAAGGATCGTATTATTTTCCTTGGTAGCGATGTTAATGATGTTGTGGCTAATGCAATTATGGCACAGATGTTGTTCCTGGCTGCGGAAGATCCGGAGAAAGACATTCACTTATACATCAACAGCCCAGGCGGATCGATTACAGCTGGTATGGCCATTTACGATACAATGCAATTCATCAAACCGGATGTATCTACCATCTGTGTAGGTATGGCGGCTTCCATGGGTGCATTCTTGCTGAATGCCGGTGCTAAAGGGAAACGTTTTGCGTTGCCTAACAGTGAAATTATGATTCACCAACCGCTTGGTGGTGCTCAAGGTCAAGCTTCAGACATCGAAATTCGTGCTCGCCGCATCCTGAAAATGCGTGATACCTTGAACCGCATCATCTCTGAGCGTTCAGGTCAACCGCTGGAGCGGATTGAGAAAGATACAGATCGTGACTACTTCATGAGTGCTGCTGAAGCTGCCGATTACGGTATCATTGATAAAGTTATTGAAAATGTAGGTTCCCAAGGTATCTAAGTGTGACGTAGACCACGCTCTACGTGTTGACATACGAACACCTAACGTAATCAGCAACACCTTATTGTGTTGTCTATACGAGAAGAAGCCCTCATCATGATTATGATGAGGGCTTCTTTTTTCATTTTATAAGAAAAATAACTTAAGAGTGCATAATAGTGATTCGTGATTCGTTATTTGGTTCCCGTTACATCGCTAAATGGTTCTGTGCCTTTAGGGAGAATCTCTTTATACGTAAATGGCATTTCCGGGAAGCCCTCTGCGTACGCCGTATATTCATACAACTGGAAGAACACAACTACACCCGTTGGTGTCACATAGAAATCCTGATCTTTATTTAACCCTTTGTAACCTTCCAGGTATCCACCACGTGCTTTCAGTTGCTCGCCCACTTTTTTACCCAATGTCTCGCGCATGGTTTTGTTATTTTGCAGCACATCATCTAATGTAAGCTCCTTGCCTGTGTCCAGTGAAAAGGTGTGGCCGGTACGAGTCGTCATGCCATGTGCTCCTGCATAGTCCTCATAACGTTGAGTGATCAAACCTAGCACGCCGTTCTCATTGTAGGTCACGACATACGAAGTTTCAAAAGCATATGGACGTTTTGCGGTTGCTCCGCCGAATTCAGACGTTTGTTTTTTGAAAGCCGCAACAGCAGTGTCCACTTCATCTTTCAGCACTTTGTTAATCGCCAATTCAGCCTCTTTGCTAGCCAGACCGCTTACTTGCGGATATTTCACAACTACTTCAGCATTTTTCACATTGACATTAACAGTTGCTGCTTTAACTTTCACGCTATTTTGTTTCACCTTGCTAAGTGTCAACGTTTTGGTTTTGCCATCCCAATTCCCTTGTACACCCAGATAATCTCTCATCGCCGAGAATGGGATGTACAATCGACCCTGAATCAATTTTGCTTCCACCTGAGGGTAATACCCGTTAATATAGACGTTTGGCTGTCCATCCATCAGGCTAACGGTCATCGCATTGTTTGCTGCTGTTACTGTATATGACTTCGTTTTCGCATCATATTTCAGCGTTCCGCCTGCGACATCTTTGACTGCTGTCAGCGAGACCCAAGTCGATCCACCTTGAAGAAGTCCTTTTTGAGTCAGTGTTTTCCCACCCGATTTCAGCGTGACCTCCGCCGGGGTTGTCACTTTCGAGGATACAGAAGCCGCTTGTACCGAACTATCCTGCAACACTGCACCGCTCCCCACAATAATTCCTGCTGCAAGCAACGCACTTGTCCATTTTTTCCATGATGTCATATATAAAACTCCTCTCTGAATTCACAATTAGGTATCATTGCGTATGTAATCCTGACCTGTTCGCATATCTCATACGCTCACCTCTCTATTATAATTAACCCGATTTCGGAAAGGTTTACAGCTCGAGTTACAATGTTGATGAATATCAGGCGGAAAATTTAATGGGATATGACCTTTTTGTCACGAACAACTATACAAAAAAGATACCAATATACAGCATTTCATATAGCTTCAAATGGGTTCCCTCGTGTCCAACTTCATCAAATTTTGCTTTTCCAACAAAAAAGACTCTGTCCGCAGGACAAAGTCTTTGTCATCATTTCGTTGTACCCTCCAAGCGACCCTTAAAAAGGGTTACTTGAGCTTACAATCTGGTTCCATCTCGTTTATTTCATTTCATACGTGATATTCAGGATTGTGCTTACTTTAACTTGACCCGTTTCAATCTCAGTGCCACCTGCTGCATCTTGTGCTTTGGACATCAAAGACTCACTTGCATAGAACACAGGTACATTCGCGTCACCTTGGCTCACGGATAGAACAGCACCGAGTTGACGTTTAACTGCTTTTGCAATGGCGCCAGCTTTCACATCTGCATTGGCAACAGCTTTCTCAATCACTTGTGATTCATAACTTTCTGGATTTTCTACAGTAAAGCGCACGTTTTCAATATTGTTGGCACCTGCCCCCGAAGCAGCATCGAGCAACTCGCCAATCTTGTCCATCTCACGATATGTGACTGTCAGCGTATGATGCGCTGTATATCCTTTAATTTTCTGTCCGTCTTTTTCGCTATACGTATAGTTAGGTTGTACAGAGAACTGACTCGTTTGAATGTCGTCTGCACTGATCTTCCACGTATTCTTCAGCAAGTTGGATACCTTTTGAACTTTGGCAGCATTCGCTTTTTGAGCAGATGCAGCTGTCTCTGCAGTACTGTTCACACCAATAGACAGATAAGCGATATCAGGCTTCACCTGAATCTCACCTTTACCCACAACATTAATCACATTCTGTTGTACGCCCTGAACCTCTGCAGCGTAAGCATAGTTACCTGGTGCGACCCATGCCGTTCCTCCAACCAGCAACGTACTTGCCACAAGCACCGCACCAAACGGTTTCATCCATTGTTTACCCATCACGATAGCCTCCTTATGTGTTAACATCTCAAACTTTAATCGATTTGATACCTTAACAGACGGGACAAATTCCATAATGTTGCACTTGACGATAGCAAATGAGTCAATAACGCAAAAAAGCCCCTTTCGGGACTTCTTCATTGGATTGAACATATCTTATTGGTTTTCGAGCTCTTCCTTGCTTACCAGACTAACTAAAGCGTTTACAGCCTGTTCGGCATCCGCGCCTTCTGCACTAATCTGGATTTCCGTACCTGTGCTAATTGCAAGGCTCATGATCCCCATGATACTTTTTGCATTAACTTTTTTGTCGTCCTTCTCGACGAACACTTCAGACGAGTACTTATTCGCTTCTTGAACGAACAGTGCCGCAGGTCTGGCATGGAGACCCGTTTTCAAACGGACAACTACCGGGTGCTTTGTCATGGAAACTTACCCCCTATTATGAAATCTGGACATTAAATACACAATTATATTTATACAACATTATACCATTAACCCGTGCAGGACACTAGAAGAAAAAACTCAGGATGCTTTGAAGGACTTTATCTTGCCCTATTTCATCTTTTGCAGAGCGCATCCAATGACCTAAGTGAGTCTCCCAGATCCTTAACAGCTGATTTCCCGACCGTTTCTGTTCAGCAGAAACAGCCGACCTTGTTACTTTACCCTACGACGTCTTAACCATAACGTTCTGTGCGCACTTTCTCAGCCAGCTCATCAATTTTACGAAGCCGATGGTTTACTCCCGACTTGCTAACTGTACCTTTAAGGAGTTCGCCCACTTCCTTCAAATTGATATCTGGATGAGCCAGTCGAACCTCCGCCACCTCGCGAAGTTTCTCAGGCAGTGATTCCAGACCAACTTCTTTTTGCAACAAACGGATATTATCGATTTGTCTTACCGCCGCTCCAATGGTTTTATTCAGGTTGGCAGTCTCACAATTGACAATCCGGTTAACGGAGTTGCGCATGTCTCGCATAATCCGTACATCTTCAAACTTGAACAAGGCCTGATGAGCACCAATGATGCTGAGCAGCTCAATGATTTTCTCGCCTTCCTTAATGTATAGGATGAATCCTTTTTTCCGTTCTATACACCGGGCATTCAGATGAAATTCATTGGCCAGATCAACCAGTGCCTGACAGTGCTCCTCATACATGGATGCAATCTCCAGATGGTATGAAGAACCTTCCGGATTATTAACCGATCCACCGGCCAGAAATGCACCGCGAAGATAGGCCCGTTTACAACAATTCTTCTGAAATAACTCTGTATTAATGCCTGGCGTAAACAGAAAACCTTCCGATACAATATGAAGACTGTTGAGAATCTCCTGCACCATGGTTGGAATACGAACAATATATACATTGTTCTTTTTCAGCCGCATTTTTTTGCGGACCAGTAATTCCGTATGCACTTGAAAATGCTTTTTAAGCAGAGAGTATGCCCGTCTTGCAATGGCGGCATTCTCCGTCGAAATATCCAAGATCACTTTTTTATTCGATAACTGCACTGCACCAAGCATACGGATGAGGGCTGAAAGTTCCGCCTTTTCGCAGCACGGTTCGCTCTCGATCATGGTTAACTCTTTTTTGGTCTGTGCTGCAAACGACATGGGACTTCACCTCTTCCGTAACATCCAATTTTGTACCAGTTGGTAGATGTGATGACTTAACTTGTCGGCATCATGACGCAGATAGGTCTTGAATAGAACAAGGGTATCTGCAACCACCTGATAACCGGCACTTTCGAGTACATTCATATCCAGTACAACCGGTTTTGCTCCTTTTTCCGCATACTTATTCTGCACTTGCAGCGGAATATCACCATTATTTACAATAACATAGTCGAAGAGCTGATGACCTATATGCTCGTGTACCGCCTTAAGGTGGTCACTTACTGTATAGTTATCCGTTTCTCCCGGCTGTGTCATAACATTACAGATAAACATCTTCACGGCATCAGCCTCTACCACAGCTTCTGCAAGCTTAGGTACGAGCAGATTGGGAAGGATGCTTGTATATAAGCTGCCTGGCCCGATTAGAATGGCGTCAGCTTGACGAATGGCCTCTACTGCCTCTGGCAACGGCTCCACGTGATCCGGTTCAAGGAAAACACGTTTGATGCGTCCACCTGCCTCAGGAATTTTGGACTCACCTGTTATAATTGTCCCATCTTCCATCTCGGCATGCAACACCACGGCCTGACCTGCGGCTGGCAACACCTCACCTCGAACGGCAAACACGCGGCTAAGTTCCCGCACTGCGGTCACAAAGTCGCCCGAAATATCCGTCATGGCAGCCAAAATCAAATTCCCCAAGCTGTGGCCTGCAAGCCCCGCGCCTGTATTGAAACGGTACTTCAACATATCTGAAAGCAATGGTTCTACATCAGCCAGTGCCGTAAGCACGTTGCGAATGTCGCCCGGAGGCGGCATCTGTAGCTCATTGCGCAGGATGCCTGAACTTCCACCGTCATCAGCAACTGTGACGATGGCCGTGATATCCAGCGGCTTCTCTTTCAAACCGCGCAGCATCACGGATAATCCGGTTCCGCCGCCCATTACAACTATTCTCGGACGTTCTCTTCGTGGTCCGGCCTCTTTCATCCCTTCACCCTCTTCAATGACGGTCCCGGTCAGCGTCGCGATGGCTCACGGTGACAGCTTCAGTCTCGCTGCTTCCCAACATCTTGCCCAAATATTCCGATATTGCTACCGAACGATGCTTGCCTCCGGTACAGCCGATTCCAATAATAACCTGGCTTTTGCCTTCCTTCCGGTATTGCGGAATCAGGAAATGCAGCATATCCAGCAGCTTCGTCAGAAACGCCTGTGTCTCTGGCCATTTCATAACATATTCGTACACATCACTATTCTGTCCCGTATTTGGTCGTAAATGATCAATATAATGCGGATTCGGTAAAAAACGTACATCAAACACCAGATCAGCATCAATCGGAATGCCATACTTGAATCCAAACGATGTAATATTCACCGACAGCATTTGACTTTCCAGATGAGAAAAGCGGGATATGATGCGTTCTTTCAGTTGGGCAGGCTTCATTGTACTTGTGTTCAGTACCTGAGTAGCAGAGTTTTTGAGTTCCTCCAACATCTTACGTTCCAGTCGGATGCCGTCCAGCGGCATGCCCTCAGGAGCCAGAGGATGTCTGCGTCTGCTTTCCTTGTAACGCTGAACAAGTACAGAATCTGTAGCATCCAGGAATAAAATTTCGCAATGAATGGTAAAATGATCTTTAATATAGTTCAAAGACTCGGACAGAGCCGTAAAGAATTCACGCCCGCGCAGATCAATAACTAATGCAACCTTACCAATCTTGCCGTTAGACTGTTCAATTAGTTCCGCAAATTTTGGAATCAATACCGGTGGCAGATTATCCACACAGAAGAAACCCAGATCCTCCAGGCTTTGTACTGCAATGGTTTTACCTGCCCCGGACATGCCCGTAATGATAATGAGCGTGGCGCCTGTGCCTGGTGAGCCTTCACCTTCAAGCATAAATGTCCCCTCCTTATCATATTGCTGTCTCCATATATTGTTACGAGGTTACTAGGAACGTAAGAGAAGACCTGCTGCACCCACAATACCTGCATTATTGCCAAGTGTAGCTTCCAGAATCTGAACCCCTTCTTGCAGTGGTTCCGGTGTCAATTTAGCAAATACAGTACGTATTTCATCGAACAAGAAATTGCCCGCTTTGGATACGCCACCACCAATGATAAACATCTCCGGGTTAATAACAGCAGCTACAGTAGCCATGGACTTGCCCAGGTAGAAGGCCGCACGGTTTACAATGCGCTGTGCCACTTCATCGCCTGCCTTGGCAGCATCAAATACTTCTTTGGCTGCAATCTTGTCGACAAGTGCCAGTGACGTATGATCACCGCGTTCTACCGCATCCTTCGCCATACGGATAATACCCGTTGCAGACGAAACTGTTTCAACACATCCCATTTTACCGCAGCCGCACTTGATGGCCTCCAAATCAGGTACAACACTGATATGACCCAGTTCTCCCGCCATACCAGAGAAGCCTTGATAGATGTTTCCATTCAAGATCATGCCTCCGCCAACGCCTGTACCGAGTGTATAACATACGCAATTGTCTACGCCTTTACCGGCTCCTGCCCATACTTCACCCAGTGCAGCTACATTCGCATCGTTATCTATTTTGATTGGCTTGCCCAGACGTTCTTCCAGGATCGAACGAATGGCTACATTCCGAAATCCGATGTTAGGGGCATGAACGATAATTCCCTCGCGTACATTCGTGAAACCGGCCACTCCAGCACCTACACCCTCAAGCTGTTCCCAACTGTAAGGTGATTCGGCTACGATATGTCGGACATACTTCTCGATGTTGGCGATGACCGTGTCTACGCCCTTATCCACTTCAGTCGGTCCTTCATACGTATGCATTAGCTGACCTTGTTCATCGCATATACCGACCTTGATTGCTGTTCCGCCGAGATCGACCCCAACGTAGATTTTCTCAGACATGCTGCAAGCCACCTTTATCTATCTAAAATAGTTTAAGTCCTACGTACCAACTATAATTGAAGGATACGCCTGGGTCAAGACGATAAGACCTCTAGTACCTCCTGCTCCGATAGGGTTGTGAACCACATCACATAGCATTTTTGAATACGTATACAATCTTATTACCTTCATTTATAAACGCACGCTTAATTCCTTCCTCCATAACAGAGGAAGCCTCAACTCATGATATTGCATCTTCACTCGTTCCATTCGTAAAAAATGATCATTGTCACCTCAGAGTGGTGACTCGTCTTATGCACCCCACCACCTGCCATTCTCATGCAGAAAGCTATCTAATGGCGTTATTGCCAACACAAAAGCGCCTTCAACATATAGAAGGCGCCTTACTTTTCACATATATCTGAAGTTGCTCAATTGGATTGAACTCAGCGATTCTTCAGCTATACGTCACAACTTCGATTCCACACGTACCGGCTCTTCTGTCTTCTCCATCTTGTTCACATCCAGAATATCGAGCAGGAAGACAAAAATCGGAATACCAATGATCAGTCCCCAGATTCCCAGGAAGTGTTGCGACAGAATCAGTACAATAAAGGTGTAGAACATCGGCAATTTGGTCTTGTGTGCCATGAGCTTCGGATTCAGGAAGTAAGTCTCCAGCGCATGAATGATAATAATCATGATGATCACGATAATACTCAGTTTCAGTCCACCCATCTGATACCCAATCAGACAGAGCGGCACCAGGGAGATGATCACCCCTGCCACAGGCACCAAACTTAACATAAATACGAGAATGGTCAATGCGAACAAATACGGATATCCAAGAATCCAGAGCCCCAGCATCGTCAGCACCGTATTGAATACAGCAATCAGCAATTGCGCCTCAATGACTTTACCGAAAGAAGAAACGAATTTATCGCCCAAGTAAGCAACTTCCGTATAGAACCATCCAATTTTGCTTGTTTTGAACTTAGACGTGAATTTGGATATCTCCTGCTTCTGCAACAAGAAGAACAGACTCAGAATGATAACGAGCAGTATAAACTCCAACCATTTGCTCAATGCGAAAATATATTTTAACGCATCATTGGTGTAATTTTTAATATCGAAGGATTGAAGGTAACCTGCAATTTTGGATGCAAAATTATCACCGTCTGCACTATCCAGAAATTTCATAATCTCGTTCGTCAACTGAACGACCTGATCCACAATCCGCGGTGAATACCTGGATATACCGAGCACAATCACTGCGATAACGATCATATAGAGCAGGATGACCACGACTTTATAATTGACTGGAAATAGCCGATTCAGACCACCTGTAATGAAATGCTGTAGCCTGTTCATGACATACGTCACCAGGAACAACAGCAGAATCATGTGCAGCATACTCCCCATACTGAACAAAATTAAACAGAATAAGAGCAGAATCAAAAACCGTCTCACTGTTGCATTTTGTAACCAATCTTTTATCATTTCCCCCAAAATCTTCACCTCACAGCTAATATGCCCCATATGTATACGAACTCATGCCCACTGTAGTTTCAAAAAAAGAGAAGCCCTCCGGCTTCTCTCATTTCATGAGACTTCCCGTTGTCTCTTATTCCTAGCCTATGCCTAACCTAACGGATGTCATGCTTACTTATCCAACGTTTCGCTCCAGTCATGCACAATGCTTCCTTCAAGGAATTTCTCGCAATCCATTGCAGCCATACAACCTGATCCGGCTGCCGTAATGGCTTGACGATACTTCGTATCCTGAACATCACCGCAGGCAAATACACCCGGAATATTGGTCTCCGTTGTTCCCGGTTTAACCACAACATAGCCATGTTCGTCCAGTGCGATCGCATTACCCAGGAATCCGGTATTCGGTGTGTGACCAATGGCAACGAACACGCCATCTGCTTCTAGCAACTCTTCCTGCCCCGTCTCATTATTACGCACCTTCAGTCCTTTGACGCCCAAAGCTTCCGGTACGACCTCGAGTGGAGTACGGTTCAGCGCCCACTTCACCTTCTCATTGCTGCGAGCCCGATCCTGCATAATCTTGGATGCACGCAATTCATCCCGACGGTGAACCAATGTGACGTCTGTTGCAAAACGAGTCAGGAAGCTCGCTTCCTCCATCGCAGAGTCTCCACCGCCCACAACCACGATTTTTTTGCCCCGGAAGAAGAAACCGTCACATGTCGCGCATGTGCTTACACCACGTCCCACATTTTCCTGCTCGCCCGGAATACCGAGATAACGAGCAGAAGCACCTGTGGAGATGATGATCGATTCAGCTTCCAATTCACCGATTCCTCCAACTTTGACCTTGAAGGGCGGTTTGCTAAAATCAACTTCTTCCACCCAACCATTTTTGAACTCCGCTCCAAAACGCTCAGCTTGCTTACGCATGTTGTCCATCAGTTCCGGACCCATGATACCTTGCGGAAAACCGGGGAAATTCTCAACTTCCGTTGTCGTTGTCAATTGACCACCCGGCTGAAGACCTTCGATAACCAGTGGTTTCAGATTAGCACGTGCCAGATATATCGCTGCTGTCAGACCCGCAGGTCCCGTTCCGATCACAATCGTTCTGTATTTAGACATATAGATACAGCCTCCTTAATTAAGGTGAGAATGTGTTGTACTAGCGATGAACTTGCCAAGATGATATCCTACAGGCGTTTACAAGGCCCATTCGTTAAGTTTACCCGTTTTCCCGGTTGTTGTAT
The DNA here is from genome assembly GCF_050990605.1 of Paenibacillus amylolyticus. Lineage (GTDB taxonomy): Bacteria > Bacillota > Bacilli > Paenibacillales > Paenibacillaceae > Paenibacillus > Paenibacillus amylolyticus_H. The sequence continues at coordinate 44,994 of NZ_CP158832.1, read as the reverse complement.
CCTTCACCTGATGATGTCTTTCTGAAAACGAGTCTGAGGGCCAACTTTCTATACAAGTGGTGGCTTGCTGTTACAAACCGAATGAATCTGTTTAGCATACTTGCTAACCGTTGATGCCGATATCCCATACCGCTCAGCAATGCTTTGATAGGTAACGGGCCGACTGTGATTCTTCGCTGCCAAATATTCAAGTCCCGCAGCCCAACCCTCAATCTGCTTCGTACCCGGAACCTCCGGATGTACCCGGGATACATAATCCGTCCAGAGCCGTTCCATCTCTTGCTGTAACTCAGCCTTCGCTTCAGACATCTGTAACGCACGATCAACAACAGCCTGCCAATGGGAGGTTGAGCCATTGTACAATTGCTCTGATGTGGATTGAACCTTCCCAATGGACTTCAAAGCAACAGGAGAAAACAGGCGAACTACCTCAGTATTCCGATCCTCATCTTCAGCCGATTTCAATCCGCTCAGTACAGCTTGTGCTGCCTCAATCAGATCCTGTTCTTCTCCAGGCTCTTCGATGAAGGATTGCAGAGCCTGCCGCACCTCATAATCACCGATCATTCCAAGCGCATGAATTACCTGCAACTTGGTTGCCCGATCACCATGGCGCAAAGCCCAGAAGAACGATGAACGAATCAGCGGATCATTCTTCATTTCTTCAGGTATGCCGTTACCATAGTTCTCCCACTGTCTGAACTGCTCATCGAATGGCAGATGATAGTGATAGCTCAGCTTCTCCGGCTCTTGCTCGCCTTGTTTTACAGCCTCAAGACCTGACAGATAGTAGCGGGAGACCTCGGAACCCGGATCAAGCTTGGACACATGATGCCATAGACGCTCAGCAGCATCATAACGTTCTGTATTATAAGCCGCCACTGCTGCATAATGAGCAAGTGCCGGATCAGCAGCTGTCTCTTCGTCCTTGAGCAAACGCCGGAAGTGAATATAAGCCGTATCGTGTTGGCCCAGAATTCCCATCGTTGTCGCCAGTTTGTAGACTTGTTCGTGCTGGAATGGCACGATGACCCGTAATTTTTTGATCAGAAGCAGCACTTGATCAGCCCGGTTTTCATTTTGATGGAAAATGGCCAGATTACAGAGTGCATGCAGATTACCCGGCTCCTGTTCAAGCACTTCGGCAATGGTCTCTTTTGCTTTGGAAAACAGACCCATATAATAGTAGGCGAGTGCCAGATTGTTACGGGCAGCCAAGTAATCAGGATAATCAGAAGACATGCCTTCGAGCAATTCAGCAGCCTGTGCAAATTTCCCCTCTTCCAACAGTTCCCGTGCCTGATCGTGCTCCACTACACCTTTGCGTGATTTGATTCGATTCAGTTTGGTCGGACGATCCAGTTCATAATACAGAAGCTCCATCATCTCTTCGGCCTCTGTCATGAACTGACCCTGGGTGTCCTCCTCCAGATAGGTAACAAGTGCTTGCTCGGCTTCCTCAAACCGATCCATATTTGCATAATTGTTCGCCATATAGAAATAACATTCCGTCATCGACGGATCTACCACTTCCAGCACGTTAGCCAGAATGGCATTGGAGGCTTCGTAATCCCCCTTCTCCGATAATATACCCGCCATATTACAATGATTTACCGGATTTTCCGGTTCGTATTCAACAGCTTTGCGAAAATATTTTAATGCCTTGTCGACATGATTACGGTCCAGCGAGCGGACAGCTCTTTCAAAAAAGAAAGAAGCATCCAAGTGAATCGGTATAATATTGGCAAGGTGTCCCTCAGCCCGCACTAGCTTGCCCTTCATCTTCCAAGGCACCTCCTCTTTGCATTTCATTCATACTCTTCAGTATACCACATCTTAAGGCCCACTTCTCAATATGTAGTTTCATGTCGTTTATGAAAAAAATGCAAAAGAAGATGATATTCCATCATGCACAGATGAAATGCCATCTTCTAAATTAAAAGTACGTTTGTTTAGATCTTCAACCCCATCGAAGGAGAAAGTGAAATATGAAGGGTTTTATCAAACGGCGTCATGAAATTGACCAGCACAACCTTGCATTTTTCCGGCAGTTTTGCCTCACGAACCGTTGCCGCCAGATGCCCGAGTTCGCCCCCGGTGATCTCCAGCCAGTCTTCTCCGCAGGTATAACGTAAGATACCGCCTTTCCACAAGAAGTGACCCTCACTCGTTTCAATCGCATCCTCACAGGTAAGCTCACCTTCACTTCCAAACACAAAGGACAATTGCATCATCGTATCCTCCGGTTCACTCCCCGTGAGATGCATCGTCCAACCATTTTCCGTATGCAGAACTTCTGCCCCTACACGGAGTGTCTGCTCATGAGTAAGTTGACGACTCTGATGCGGTAACAAGTACCACGGACTTATCGCTGATGCAGCAGATTCCGGCAGGAGTTCCGTAGGAATTGGGCCATAGTACCCTTTCTTCTGTTCACCTGTCAGGTGATATCCCTCGGGCAACTTGGTCATGTTTTGCATAGGTATATATCCTGGATTAAAATAAGAAGCCAGTTGCACAGCAAGCAGACGCACCTGACCATGTCGGAGTGCAAAGAAAGGCGGCACTTCTGTCATCACCGTCACGCTAGTAGCGCCATCTCGAATTCGGGCTACAGGAGCACCAAAGTCCGTATGCATCCGACTGTGAGAGATTCGTCCATGATGTCCTGCCGACTCCATCTGCCCTACATATTGCTCACGTACAAAGTGTTCATTCAGCATCAACTCATAATTTTCCGGGAGCGAATCCTTCGTACCACTGGTTTGTTGAAGATCAGGTTCCAGCAACAGTCTAACGAGAGCGTTGACCGAGCATACACCCGGGTCCGTTAATGTACTATCTGCCCATGCTGCCATGCCCGCAAAAATGGAGTCACCATCGATCTTCGCCAAGATCGCATAGGGTAGATAATAAGATGACAAGTCATGGATACTCCCCAGATCCTGCCGACCAGAATAATCCGTAACAATTTCACCCGTAGGATGCACCAGATACACCATCATACGTAGATTTAGACGCACCGGCTCCAGCAACTCTGGACGCTTGAGCAGACGCGCCGCATGAATGAGCATAATGTCGCTTACCGCATTATAGATTCCGTTGCTTCGTTCGGTCCACTCCCCATCAGGTGTAATGTCCATGCCTTCCGCCAGCCACTGCTCTGCGCGCTGCACAGCTTCCTCCACACCAAAAATGTCATGCAAGAAACCGAGCGCCGCGCATAGCACCCAGCGATGATTAGGCGTATGACAGCCTCCTGTAAGCATGGTTGGGATTGTCCGTTCCAGAAATAGCCTCATATTGTTCAATACAGGTTGCAGTGGCTCCCATTGTTGCTGCAGAAGAAGCTGATACAATTGTGAGTACCCCACAACAACAAATGCGGTATCGGGAGGGGAATGGTAATTGGTCCAGCCTGGCGATATTGAACCATCCTCATGCTGGAAGCGAAGTACATATTCCGTAGCTAACAGCAGTCGATTTAACAACGCTTCGTCCCGGTAATAGATGGAGTCCGGATTGGAGAGCGCTGCTCCCCAGTAACACATATCCGTGGGCGTTCCAGTCGTATGGTTGACCCAGGCAACACCTGTATAGGGATCGATAGTCCCTCCATAGTAACGGCTTTCCGGGTCAAGCATCTGCCGGGATATGCCTCTTTCTACCGCTCTGTCATTACTGTCCACCAGTTGTTTGTACATGTGCAGTCCCCTCCATACCAATACATTCTCCCGATGTGCGGAATATGTTGCTTCAGCGCCTTCAATTCAGACCGGAAGCTTACTCATACCGCCCTTAGGTGAGTTCATTTTTCTCGTCAGTATATATCATATTTCTACAAAAGTCGCCAGAAAATCTGTGCTTGTTTTACTACATATATGTGGGTCTCCGTCACTGAGGAAACAGGCGTTAAACACATGATGTGAACATGCAAACTGTTTCCCACATCACCGCGCCTACTCTGTCACTCCAAGCTTCCTTATAAGCAAGTCATGACTCTCATGGATCTCTTCTGCCTTACAGGCAGACTTCAACTCATACACCTTCACTTGTGCGCGGCGAATCATCGGCAGATAGGCATCATAGAAGTTCATATCCGTACTGTGTACATACGGGCACCAGTGATCCGAGAGACCAAGCGTCTCATGGATATGGACTCCTACGATATCATCCATCAGCCCCTGCATTTCTCCCACACTGTCATATAGGCCCATTCGATCCATCATGATGGCATGACCGGTATCGTACCAGATACCAACCGGAGCCCCTTTGAGAGCCTTGATGATGGTCTTGGCTTCAGCTAGGGTAGGAATCTGTTGTGGTCTGGATCTCGTCTCGATGCCAAAACGAACATTCAGACCTTTAGCTGCCGCCCGATTACATACTTCATCCAGACTGGCGATAATTTTCTCCACATACCCTGAACTTAGGGCTTCCCGCCGCTCCATCAATTCAGCCCACTTGCTGCGATACTTCGGTGAATCCGGACCTTCCTCGTTATAGATCTTTCCAAGATCTTTGCTGATATCCTCAGGAAAAGGTACCTCTCCCGGGTGTACAACAACAGCTTCTCCCCCATAACGTTGTGCATATTCAGCCGACTCTACCAGCAATTCGATCGCCCGCTTACGTTTCACTTCATCTTCGAAACCAAGCAAAATAGAATCCGTTCCATAATCGGGATCAGGGTCATGAGGGAATGTGTTGTGCACACTGGACACCCCAATCTCCCCTCGCTCGATCATCGGCTCAATCGTTTTGAGCATTTCTTTCGTTACATTATAATTTAGCTCCACCCGACGAAATCCGAGGTCCGCAATCTCCCGAATCATGTCTTCCCCGACATCATGTTTTCGGATATTCCAGCATGTCGAGAATGAGTATTCTCCCTTATCTATGTGCTGCATCTGTTTTCCTTTTCCTCCCTCTGGCTAGGCTTTTTACATCAGCCTTAACTCAACCTTTTACTGCGCCAAGCATTGCACCACTGACAAAATACTTTTGCAGCCACGGATAGACGAGTAGAATCGGAACGGTTGCAAAAATTACGGTCGCAGCCTTGAGACTCTCTGGAGTTAATGGCGTACGGTTAGCACCCTCCATCTGAGTAAGCTCGCTGACCATATTGTTCTGTACCATTTGGAATAACTTCAGTTGCAGCGGGTACAGCTTCGGATCATTAATATACATCAAGGAATCCTGGAACCCATTCCAGCGTCCAACCGCATAGAATAGCGCTAACGTAGCCAGGACAGGCATGGATAATGGCAGTATGATTTTGAATAGCGTGTGTACATGTGAGCTGCCGTCAATCTCAGCCGATTCTTCCAGACTTTCAGGAATACCTCTGAAAAATGAGATCAGGATAATCAGGTTAAATGGACTGACCAGTCCAGGCAGAATCAGTGCCCACACTGAATTAAGCAAGTTCAGGTCACGAATGAGCAAATACTCAGGAATGATCCCGCCACTGAAGAACATCGTAATGATGATGACATACATGAAGAGCTTGCGCCCTTTCAATTTTTTCTTAGTTAACGGGTATGCAGCTGCCAGTGTGAACATCATGCACAGGACAGTAGTAGCAATGGTCAGAACAGTCGTGTATCCCAGTGAATAGATCATCGACTGATCAGAGAACACCTGAATATACGCATCCCAATTGAATTCTTTAGGGAATATGGTTACTTCACCTGACGTAATCGCACGGTTAGAGCTGAATGATATCGCGATCGTATGCAGAAATGGAGCCAGACAGAATATAACAAACAAGGTGATAAAGGAGATATTAACGATATCGAAAATCCGGTTTGAGGTGCGTTCACTCATATGCGCACAGCTCCTTTACTGATGGTCTATACAAACAAGCCGATTGGCGTCTCTTCCGTTCATCTACAACCTACAAAATACCTTCACCGGTTGTTTTCTTCGAAATATAGTTGGAGCCTAGTACGAATACAAGTCCTACTACGGCCTGGAACAGTCCAACGACAGTTGCCAGCGTGTATTGTCCTGATTCAAGACCAACTCTGTATACAAAGGTACTGAGTACATCGGAATATTCACGCACGGCCGTATTACCAATGATATAAGGCCGATCAAAACCGATGCTGACCATATGTCCAAGATTAAGAATGAGCAGGGTCACAATGGTTGGTTTGATACTTGGCAATGTAATATGCCAGATTCTCTTCAGCCGCGATGCTCCATCGATCTCAGCTGCTTCAAATAATTCCTTGTTGACGCCGGTTAATGCGGCCAGATATAGAATGGTTCCCCATCCGGCACTTTGCCAGACACCTGTGAACAGGTACGTCACAAGCCATGGATTTTTTTCTGTCAAAAATGGTATTGAATTTAAGCCCATACTCTCCAGTACACCGTTAACCATACCGGATTGATTACCGAACAATTGGTATACAATTCCCCCGATGATTACCCATGAGATAAAGTGAGGAATGTACAGAATGGTCTGTGATATTTTTTTAAACCATTTGAATCGAACTTCATAGAGCATGATCGCCAAAATAATAGGAGCTGGAAATGAAACGACCAAATCCAGAAAATTCAGCATAAAGGTGTTGCGCAATGTGGTGTAGAAGTCCCGCATTCCAAACACTTCACGAAATGCATCAAAACCGATCCACTCACTGCCACTGATTCCCTGGAACAGGTTAAAGTCCTTAAAGGCGATCTGTACACCGTACATCGGTCCATAACGAAAGATTAAAAAGTAGATAATGGGCAGTGAAATTAGCGCGTACAATTGCCAATATCTCTTCAAGTATGTGGTGGTCAAGTCGGTTTCCTCCTATCAACTAAGAAACGGCTGTGCCGCCAAGCCGGCGGCACACGTCCCTTCCAAAGTTATACGGTAACATGCTTATCTGTCTTTGATCTTGAAGTGTAGAACTACTTAGTTTGCAGGAAGTGCCTGAACCGCTTCTTCAAGTTCTTTTTTCAGTTCAGTACCACCAAGCGACATGAAATCAGCCATTTCTTTCTCATACACCGCATCGAAATCTGCTGGCTTAGCCATCGCTGTTTTTACGATAATGACGTTTAATTTATCTTTGAGCGCTGTGCTGTACTTCATCTCTGCTTCAATCGGTTTATCAAAGATAATCGGTCCCACTGTATCGGTGTTGGCAATATCAATGGATTGTTTCAGGAGCTCCTGGTTATTCTGCGGGAAGCCCAGAATCCATGCTTTTTCATTCGTTGCCTGATCACCAATGTTTTTACCGTTGGAGATAATGGCTGTATCCCCTGCATTGAACAGGCGATCCTGCGCTTCTTGAGATGCATCTTCCTTCACCACCGGAATGCCGTCTACCAGATCATAGTTCTCGCCTTCCACACCACTGTAGATATCAATCAGATTGTTGTCAGATGCCATCCAGTCGAGATATTTGATCGCTTCGACAGAACGTTTGCTGCTCTTCGGAATCATAATGTACATACCATTTGTTCCGTAGCGTGACTTGATGTGTTTGTTGTCAGCATTAGGGTTAGTGTATACATCAACCGGCAACACTTCGCTGCCACTCACATTTTTACGCAAATTATCCAGTGTACCATCCCCGTAGAACATGGCATCCACATCTTCAGACCAGTAACCTACGTTACCGTTTTGAATGTCTTTACCTAACTGCGTTTTGTCTTCATCCAAACTGAAATCTTTGCTGATCAAACCTTCATTGTACAGTTTGTTCAGGAACTGCATCGATTCTTTGAATCCTTCATGCAGCGGCAACTCATACCGTTGACCATAAGTCAGGTCGCCACTAACCGGCTTAATGAATGAGTAGATGAGCGTTTCGAATTGAGCCGGTGCAAGAGCCATACCCATTGGGATATTTTTGCTTCCAAGACCGCCAGGATCTTTATCCTTGAACGCTTTTAAAGTTGTATATAATTCATCTGTAGTTTTCGGTGCTGGCAATCCCAGCTTATCGAGCCAATCCTGACGAATGTAAGAGCTGTATCTGCCTGTGATAGCACGTTTACCCGGAACAGCAAACTGTTGTCCTTCCACTTGCCCGAACTTCAAAGTATCTTCGCCCAGGAACTTCTTCAGGTTTGGACCGTACTGATCAATCAACTCTCCAACATCAGTCAATCCACCTTGTTGGGCATACCGATAAAACACGCTTGAGTCATAAACAAAGACAATATCAGGGACATCTGTATTACTAGCCATCAGGACGTTCAGCTTGGTAACTTCCTCAGAACGCTGAACGGGTACAAACTGTACATCAATATTGTTGGGATCACCGAACTTCTCTTGAATCATTTTAGATAGATAGTTGTTCGTAATTGTGTACGGTGAAGGACTGTTACCACGGTCGAAAATCTCCACCTTTAAGGTAACGCGCTCGCCATTTCCTGATGTTCCGCCTTCAGCTGTTTCTTCTGATGCTGATGAGCATCCCGCAAGTAAAGAAACGCCCATTACCATCGTAAGCGCCAAACCCATCCATTTCTTCAGACTCCCTTTGGTTGCTTTTCTTGTCATTTTGTCATCCCCTTTGGCTTTGCGTGAATGTTTAAAGCTTGCCCAGAGTATTTCACATTTTTCCGTTATCCTGCAACAAACCACTTTCGGAAGCGCTTTCAAACGGATTATGGTTTATATGCTAAGCCCATTTTCGCAGACTGATTATTTTCCCAAAGCGGCGCTACCCTAGGCTTTGAAGGCTCTTGAGGCCTCACAACTCGGGAATGCCTGTCCCCATTCGGATAAACTATTTTCACACACTGCCTATATTCGTAAACAGAGAAAAAACAGGAATATACGCCTGCTATCCTGCGAAAACAGTTGCATCGATCTCGGGCAGCAGAGAACGGCTCAACGAAAACAGGGCGAACCTCTGCAAGCCTGCTCTCCTCATGGAAAGTGACTGCATGAAATTCACCCTGTGTTATCCTGATGTACAGATCTCAGAATATGATCATCATTGCGTTACTCTTCGGGTTCTCGATGTTCACGTTTCAATCGACGATAATCTCCTGGTGTAATACCCGTTATCCGTTTAAATACACGTCCTAATGTAATTCCATTCGCATACCCAACCTTCAGGGCAATATCCTGCAAAGAGTAATCGGTATTGAGCAGAAGCTGCTCCGTCTCCTTCATGCGAAGCTCTGTTACAAAATCAACAAACTTCATATTGAATTCTGTCTTGAACAAATAACTCGCATGTTTGCCCGTAATCTGGAATCGGTCGCTCAGATGTTTCAATGAAAGATCCGGATTGGCAAACTGTTCTTCGATATAATTTTTCATTTCGTTGACCATGGCTTTGTAACTCTTGGTTTCCGTTACGGCCACATACGTTCTGAACAAGTCTGTCAGACCATCGAACAAAAGAGTTTTCACATCCGTAAGCGTCTCTGCCTCTTCTACAGCACTTAACCATCTGTTGATGTTTTCTTCGGAAAGCTCTTCCTGAAGCCCTTCCGACATCATGGCCACCTCTCGGCTGAGCATCTGCAGCATGGCCTGAATCAGAGAACGAATCTCGTCATCCGGCAGTTTGTTCTGTTCAAATGCTGTAAAGATCTCCTCCAATTGTTCCCGCCACTGTCCACTCGACATCCGGAACCGCTTAACAAAGTCCGCAATCATCTGCAGATATGTATAGGTATCTAGCAAAGGATGCTGCGGTTCACCGCAGTCGGCTTGGCCGACATCTCCGTTCATCAATAGTTTGCGTTGCATTACCGCTTCTGCTGCCGCATAAGAGCTTCGTATCGCACCGATTCCCTGAGCAATAGGTCCAATGCCAAAGCTTAAGGAAATGCGTAGATTTTGTTCCACCCAAGATTTGCATTCCTCAGCTACAACCCGAATCTGCCCAGACATGTCCAAGTTGTTATTACTCTGTTCTTTGAACACAAAAAGGATTGCAATTTGATCTACACTTATCCATTCCGTCCAGCATTGTACTCCGGTATTACGTGACAGTTCTTGCAAAACATTCATCAAGGCAAACTTCAGCGTATTTTGTTCACCTCTCGTATACCTCTCCTGGAACCCTTTCTCATAACGATTAATCTCTCCAACAACAACGATAAAGCGTGACGATTCATGCACGTCATTCAGTGGAGAGAGCTCTGTTAATTGCTCTTCTGCATTTTCGATGTGGTCACCGTGCAATAGGGCATTGAACAACTTACTGCGCTGCATGAGTATATTTTCCCTGCTTTTCTTGTCATAATCCATCATGTGATTAATCAGATTCTCAAGTACACCGTCAATCATCTTCATCTCATCCGTACGAGCCCCCGAGTGTTCAAACGCTCGAATCTGATGAGACTCAATTCGGTTCATGATGATCTGAATGGGCTTATAGTTACGACGCGTAATATACACGATATACACAATTGCACAGATAACCGTCACAATCGCAATGATTACCCATACATAAGACACGACAGATACCCAGCCAAATAAGTTACCGGCCTTGATTCCACTGGATATGGTCCATCCCAGTCTTTCTAATGATAGCCTGTTCAGTTCCTGACCATCTATCGAGCCCTCTTGGTCCGAGTGTGCATTATACACAACCTTACCTTCCCGATCGGTAATCGTCAGGAATGAGAGCTGACCATTAACCATACTATCTACGCTCTGTTCAATACTGCTCATCTTGATATTAATGACCAATGTGCCCTGAGAGCCAAAAGGCAAAGGCATGTCCTTGTTCACGGTTAATACGCGAATCGGGGTACGTTGAGAAGAGTCCGTATCGAATTCCCGGACAGGTTGCCACCCTGAACCGATAGAACCGGTACCCATCTGGTCAATCCATGCCTTATCCGAGAAACCTTCCGCTTCTCTGGAGCCACTTACGGTCAGAACATGTTTATTTCGCTTGTCATATAGATAGATGGATTGAATCCATGAGGACGAATTGGTTAGCTCTCGTAAGTTCTGCGCAATTGCATACACTGTGTCCGAGCTGGTCTGGTTTGTGTTATTAAAATAGAGTCTGTATGCCTGCTGACTCTGTACTGTTTCCAGGATGGATAGTTCAATATCCCTGATTGTGCGATCCACCGTGTCTATCATATAACTGGAGGAGATCCGGTCTGCTTTTTTTGTTTCCTCTTTAGAGATGTCATTGATGAAAACAAACGCGATGAAAATGAGTATGGTCACCGTAAGAAAAAAAATCGGGAAATAAGAGAACAGTAACCGGTAGTACCAATTACGAGACAATAGACCCCACTCCTCACTCCACGATGCCAATGTTCTCAGCCGTGGTTCTACTGTTCAGCATCCATCTCACCTTGAGGGCTGAATACTATAATGATAACGCTATCATAACTGATTTTATGTTATTATAGCACATGCCTCGGAGCAGCAATGCAAGAATTGAATTCCAAGAGCCAAAACAAAAAAACCGTGCTGAGCAGACAACAACTCAGACACGGAACACTTCATCCGGCAGCACACCGTTATATCCTCGATGCTCTAAATGCCAGAATCCTTAAACAATGTGGCCATGGAGCCACCATCCACAATAATGCGTACGGCGCGAGCCAGCATTGGCGCAACAGGTAACACCTTGAAGCATTCGGGGTGGTCATCTGGCAGTGCGATCGAGTCTGTAACAACCACCTCTTCAATTGACGGGTGATTCAATTTACTTACTGCCCCATCCGAGAACAATCCGTGTGTTGCACATACATATACATTTTTGGAGCCACGTTCCTTCAACCCTTCTACAACATTCAGAATGGTTGTTCCGGTGTCGATCAGATCCTCAATAATAATAGGTGTTCGTCCCTCTACATCACCAATGACATGGGTAATCACCGATTCATTATGGCTTGGACGTTTCTTGATCATAATGGCAAATGGGGAATCCAGGCGGTTCGCCAGTTTCTCTGCCATCGATGCTCGCCCCGCATCCGGGGAGACTACTACAGGGTTCTCAATGCCTTTGCTCAACAGATAATCACTAATCAGATCCAGCGATGTCATGTGATCAACTGGAATGTTGAAGAATCCCTGAATGGCCGCTGCGTGCAGGTCGATCGTTACCACTCGATTGGCGCCAGCCGTAGTTAATACATCGGCGACCATCTTGGCCGAGATCGGCTCCCGTGGAGCAGATTTGCGCTCTTGACGAGCATAACCATAATACGGAACAATGATGTTCACCGTGCGCGCAGAAGCCCTTTTTGCGGCATCAATCATCACAAGCAGCTCAACAAACAGCTCATTGATCGGATGAGACAACGACTGTACCAGAAACACATCACAATTACGGATCGTTTCTTCATAATGAACGTATATTTCTCCGCTCTTGAACCGGGACAGCTTGATCTTGCCCAGTTGTACTCCCAGCTTGTCACAAACCTGTTCTGCCAGCTTAGGGTTTGATGAACCGGAAAAAATACGTAACGAATGCTGCATAATGCCCTCCCGAGGGTTGAAGCCCCTATATAATCCCTTATCTAAAAGCGAGTGTTCAAAAAGACCGGTTTTCAGTGCCAAGAAGATGGGATAAAGCTAGAAATGGAGTAGCGGAGCGTAGGCAAGACTACGTGAGCAACCACAATGTTTCCAGAGGAAACATACTTCGTAAGCATCCACCTATTTCGGCTGAATTCCAGCTTCGATGCTGAAGATGCCATTAGGCATCCTTCGTAATCAAAGGCGGACTTTTTGAACTCTACCTCTAAAAGGTTATTTCCTACCCTCATTATACTCCACTGACTTATACATTTAAAGGAATGAACGAGCGATGACGGCCTTCAAAAACAGCCACTTCCGTACAGCCCAATTCATGTAAAAGTGCTTCAGCTTCAGACAGATAATCGCCCAGCTTCAATGGATCATGTGCATCAGAGCCCATGGTTAGTGGAATACCCAAGCGAATAGCTTCTGTCAGCATTCTGCGACTGGGAAACATCTCGGCACAAGGCTTCGATAACCCGGAAGCATTCAGCTCCATGGCGCAGCCACTTGTTGCAATAGCCTGCAGCGCTGCGTTCTCCAGTGAGATACGTTCTTCTGTTTGCTCCGCTGAAGGAACATAGCCGAACCGTTTAATGACATCCGTATGGCCCATAATATCGTATAGGCCCGTCGCAGCTGCCTTGCTTACAGCATCATAGTACTGACGATATACTTCAAGGATGTCTTTGCCCCCCCAGTGATGGGTCTGGCGGAAATCCGTAATGTCCCATTCTCCGAGGAAATGAACGGAGCCAATCACATAATCCCATGGATAACGCTCAATGATCGCTCGGATCTCTGTTTCCCAGCCTTCAATGTAGTCACCTTCCAGACCGACACGTACGTCAATCTGTCCACGGTAACGTTCTTTCAGGGAGAAACATTCCTCCACATAACGCGGTAGTTCATCCATAGGCATCGCCATTTCCGGATAATATTGAGCCGGATCAACATGCAACAAAGGCATGTGATCAGACAATCCAATCTGGGATAGTCCGATCTCCACACCACGTTGCACGTACTCTTCCAGTTTGCCAACGGCATGTCCACACCGCTCATGGTGTGTATGATAATCTATTTGCACGAAGCTCGCCTCCTAATCGCGGCGAGGCCGTTCATGACGGCGGCTCAGCTCTGACATGATGTCGTCCAGCGGCAGCTTGCACTCTTGTAGCAGGACGAGCAGGTGATACATCAAGTCGCTGACTTCCAGACGCAGCTCGTCATTATCTTTATTTTTGGCGGCGATGATCGTTTCGGATGCTTCTTCACCGATTTTTTTCAATATTTTGTCTACACCTTTATCAAACAAATACGTTGTGTATGCACCTTCAGGGCGCTCGCGTTCACGCTCTGCAATAACGGATTCCAGTTCGGCCAATACCTCGAAACGGCTTTCGGAACCTGAACTTGCCGGAGCAGATGCAACATCCGCTTCATCCGAAGCCTTGTCTGCCGATTTCTCTGGCAATCCAATGATCTCATTATGGAAACAAGTTACCGCCCCTGTATGACAAGCTGGACCGTTCGGTTTCACCTCAACCAGCAAGGTATCGCCGTCACAATCATATTTTAGGGAAGTAATCGTCTGCACGTTGCCAGATGTTGCCCCTTTATGCCATAACTCCTGACGCGAGCGTGACCAGAACCAGGTCTCACCGGATTCCAGCGACAACTTCAGAGATTCGCGATTCATATAAGCCATCATTAAGACTTCCCGAGTATTCACATCCTGCACAATGGCAGGAACCAATCCGTCACTCCAACGAATGTGTTCCACAACCTGTTCCAAGGACAACCGTTCCTTGATTTCATCGCTCACTTTAGTCACGGATCTCCACCCCTTGTTCTCTCAAATGTTGTTTTAACGCCGGTACGGCGATTTCTTTGTAATGGAAAATCGTTGCGGCCAGACCTGCATCCGCTTTGCCTGTGGTAAATACATCATAGAAATGAGATTCCTTACCCGCACCGCCCGATGCGATGACTGGAATACGCACAGATTCAGATACCGCTGCCGTCAGCTTCAGATCAAAACCGTCTTTTGTTCCGTCCGCGTCCATACTGGTTAGCAGAATCTCTCCCGCGCCCAAGCTCTCAGCCTGTTTAACCCATTCCAATGCCTTGATGCCGGAGGGTTTCCGTCCACCATGTGTATAGACCTCCCACTCGCCCCAAGCTTCGTTATACTTGGCATCGATCGCTACCACGATACACTGCGAGCCAAAGCGACGTGCACCATCGGCAATCAACTGCGGATTAAGCACTGCGGCTGTATTCACTGCAATTTTGTCCGCTCCTGCCCGGAGAATCCGCTTCATGTCCTCCACCTTGGAGATGCCTCCACCTACCGTAAAGGGAATAGCAATCTCGCCAGCCGTCTGCCGCACGACTTCTTCCATCGTTTCGCGACCTTCTACCGAAGCGGAGATATCGAGAAATACCAATTCATCCGCGCCTTCGCGGTCATATAGCGCCGCCAGCTCTACCGGATCACCCGCATCGCGGAGATTGACGAAGTTGACGCCTTTGACGACCCGGCCGTCCTTCACGTCCAGACAGGGGATGATTCTTTTTGCCAGCATGCTACCTCTTCCTCTCTATCCGAGTATCCCTTACTTATTTACTGCACGCACCGCTTCAGACAGATCGATGCTTCCTGTATACAGTGCTTTACCCACGATCGCTCCACCAACACCATCATCGGCGTGACGACTCAGACGAAGCAGATCATCCATGACACTCACACCACCGGAAGCAATAACGGTCCGTCCGCTTGCCTTGGCAAGAGACACAATCGCTTCAACATTAGGCCCCTGCATCATGCCATCGCGGGAAATGTCCGTAAAGATAAACGTCTCTGCCCCATACGCCGCCAATTCCTTCGCGAGTACCTCTGCCTGTACTTCCGATGTTTCAAGCCATCCGCGGGTTGCCACATAACCATTACGAGCGTCGATACCAATTGCCACTTTGTCGCCGTAACGTCCCAGTACTTCCTCTGTAAAAGCACGATCCTCAATGGCTGCTGTTCCAATGATAAGCCGGCTAACACCCAGACCCAGCAAACGCTCTACATCCGCTACTGTACGAAGTCCGCCGCCTACCTGAACAGGTACGTTCACAGCCGAGGCAATGCGACCGATCAGCTCATCGTTAACAGGATGACCTGCTTTGGCACCATCCAGATCCACCAGATGCACATATGTACCGCCTTGCTTCTCCCAGGAAAGAGCCACTTGAACCGGGTCATCGTTATACACGGTCTCCTGATTATAATCTCCCTGCACCAGTCTTACACATTTGCCGTCCCGGATATCAATCGCCGGATATAGGATAAAAGATGACATACAAGGCCTCCTGAATATGAATTAGATTTGTACACTTTCTATAGTTAAGAAGAGATGATTGTTTTACCTTTGTACAGGCGCTCCTGTCAGAGCCAGAAAGTTACCGAGCAGCTTCATACCAAGCTCTCCACTTTTCTCCGGGTGGAATTGCATGCCGAAGTTGGACCCTCTGCCTACAATGGCTGTCACCGGATGTCCGTAATCCGTTACCGCCAGCAGATCCTCCCTGTTGTCAGTAAGTGCATGATAGGAATGGACGAAATAGACGTGACCTGCCTCAAGCCCCGTGAATAGCGGGTTTTCCGCGTGCAGGAATTCCAAACGGTTCCATCCCATATGAGGAACCTTCAGTTCTCCGGGTGCGAATCGCACCACTTTACCTGGCAATATATCCAGTCCCTCATGTTCGCCATGCTCCTCACTTGAGCTGAACAACAACTGCATCCCCAGACAGATACCGAGCAGTGGCTTGGACCCTGCAGCGGCTTCTTTCACAACCGTATCCAGTCCACTCTCCCGCAGATGAACCATCGCATCACCAAAAGCACCTACGCCTGGCAGAATGACACCATCTGCGCCAAGAATCTCTTCCCGGTCACCCGTGACCAGCGCTTCGTAGCCAAGACGTTCGACCGCTTTGCCGACGCTGTGCAGGTTACCCATACCGTAATCGACAATTGCAATCGCCATCGTCTACAGCACTCCTTTCGTGGAAGGCACACCCGTTACACGTGGATCAATCATCGTTGCTTCATCCAGTGCACGTCCCAATGCCTTAAAGATTGCTTCAATCATGTGGTGGGTGTTCTGACCATAGTGCACAATGACATGTAACGTAATCCGAGCTTCCAGCGCCAATTTCCACAGGAACTCATGTACCAGCTCCGTGGAGAAACTGCCTACCTGTTGGGAAGGGTATTCTGCACGGTATTCAAAGTGCGGTCGGTTGCTCACATCAATAATAACCTGAGCGAGTGCCTCGTCCATCGGTACAAAAACACTGGCATAACGCTTGATGCCGCGTTTGTCACCCAACGCTTCTCGCAACGTCTGTCCCAGACAGATTCCGATATCTTCAACCGTGTGATGATCATCGATATCGATATCTCCACGGGCCTGCACGTTCAGGTCGAATTGTCCATGCTTCGTGAACAGATCCAGCATATGGTTCAGGAAAGGTACATCCGTTTCAATCGTGGATTGTCCTGTTCCATCTACATTAAAGGCCAATTGGATATTGGTCTCGTTCGTTTTACGATCAACCTCTGCTTGGCGCACTGCACCTTTGTTTTCAAGTTCCACACCATTATTTTGCTTATCCATTGTCCGATTCCGCCTTTCCTTCCTGTTCTAACCGTACAGCGATTGCACGGGCATGCCCTTCAAGACCCTCATGGCGGGCCAACTCTATAATAGCCGCTCCGTTCTGCAGCAGCGCTTCTTTACTATAATAGATCAGACTCGATTTTTTGATAAAATCATCCACATCCACTGGCGAACTGAATCGCGCAGTTCCATTCGTCGGAATAATGTGATTGGGTCCAGCAAAGTAATCCCCTACCGGCTCCGAGCTATACGGACCGAGGAAGATCGCTCCGGCATTCTCGATCCGGCCAGCGTAAGCCATTGGCTCCTGCACCATGATCTCCAGATGCTCCGGTGCGAGCCGGTTTACCACGTCGATTCCCTCATCGATAGAATCGACTACAATAATTGCGCCGTACTGCTCTACCGAAGCAGCAGCGATATCCCGCCGCGGCAGCACTTCAAGCTGCCGCTGCACTTCGCCCTGCACGGCTTCCGCCAGCGTGGCCGAATTCGTGACGAGAATGGCCGATGCCATCTCGTCATGTTCCGCCTGCGACAACAGGTCGGCGGCGACATACACCGGATTCGCCGTATCATCGGCGAGCACCACAATCTCACTCGGCCCGGCGATACTGTCGATATCGACCGCACCGTACACCTCGCGCTTCGCGAGCGCCACGTAAATATTGCCCGGTCCACAGATCTTGTCGACCGGGGCAATACTCTCCGTGCCGTAAGCCAGGGCGGCGATGGCTTGAGCGCCGCCAACCCGGTACATCTCGCTCACGCCTGCTTCCGCAGCAGCAACGAGAATGTACGGGTTAATACCTTCGCCGCCATTCGTCGACGGCGGCGTCACGAGAACAATCTCCGGCACGCCTGCCACCTGTGCCGGAATCACATTCATCAGCACAGACGATGGATACGCTGCTTTGCCGCCAGGTACATAGACCCCGACCCGCTTCAGCGGTCGGATGACCTGGCCCAGCAGGCTGCCGTCCGGCTGCCAATCCATCCACGAGTTGCGTTTCTGTTTCTCATGAAACGCACGAATGTTGGCGGCGGCTTGCCGAATCGCCGTCACAAAGGATGGCTCCACGGCTGCATAAGCCGCCTGCAGCTCTTCCTGCGGCACGCGCAATTCCGCGGCCGTCAGCTTCGTGCGGTCCAGCTGCTCCGTGTAACGCAGCAGGGCCATATCACCCTCACGGCGAATGTCGCTGACAATACGCCGTACCGTTTCATTTTGCTCTGGCGTGCCATACTCCACTTCCCGCTTCAGGTCAAACTCCCGTGCAGGTACAATTTTCATACGTACAACCTCCTCATCCTCTGTAATGCCTGCCTTTTTATGGCCAATTCGTTTCCTTGTTATGTCTCTTGTCTTGCTTTGCATGTTTCTCATCTATATTTCTGACGCAGTAGTTTATCCCCGAAAGCTTCCCGCCGATATCTCATTCGTTGCCGGTATGACCTGCTGAAGTGCATCACACAAAGCCTGGATTCGTGCATTTTTCATCCGATAACTTACCCGATTGGCGATAAGACGGCTGGTGATGTCCAGAATGCCTGTCATCTCCACCAATCCGTTCTCCCGCAGTGTCTGACCTGTCTCCACCAGATCGACAATCCGGTCTGCCAGACCAATCAAAGGCGCAAGCTCAATGGAACCATTTAGCTTGATCACCTCAACCTGCTGCCCCTGCTCCCGGAAATACTGCGAGGCAATTCTCGGATACTTCGTTGCAACACGTTGCTGAATGCCTGGCTTCCAGTCTGGAAGTCCGATCACAGACATGCGGCACTGGGCGATTCCCAGATTCAACAGTTCGTACACATCCCGATCTTCCTCCAGCAGCACGTCTTTACCGACAATTCCGATATCGGCAACACCGTACTCCACATACGTTGGAACATCTACTGGCTTCGCCATAATGAATTCCATTCCTGCTTCTGGTACTTCAATGACCAATCTGCGTGTATCATCCACGTCTTCTGGAATATCCAGCCCCGCTTCACGAAACAATTTGGAGGCTTTTTTATAGATTCGGCCCTTCGGCATGGCCACCTTCAGAATATCCGACATCTCAGCGTCCTCCTTCTTCAGATCCGTAAGTAATAACCTGCTCAGCCTGAACGGTTGTTGCTCCAGCAGATAAAGTACTTGCCCCAGCCCCGTCTTCAGGAAGAAGGAGTGTCACTACATTTTGTCCCATACTGCGTAATCTTGCCGCTTCTGTTAGTGCCTCGGCCCGACGTTTCGGGCTATATTGGATAAGTACCGGTTTATTCTCTTCAATGGTAATGCCGTGAACGCCATCAATAATCCGGTTGGTTTTCAGTGCAAACCCTGTAGCTGGCAACGAACGCCCGAATTGTTGTAACAGGTTGTCATAACGCCCGCCGCTACATACCGGAGATCCCAGTTCTGCTGCATATCCTTCAAACGTCATGCCCGTATAATAGGAGAAATCACCGATCATCGTCAGATCAATCAGCACATGCTCGGATACACCGTAAGCTTCCAACACTTCGAATACCGCACACAGATGTGCAATCGATTTTGCTGCTTCAGCGCTTGAACTTAGCTCTGCCGCATGGGTGCAGACTTCCTTGCCACCGCGCAGACGCAGGATCGCTTCAAGCTGTTCTTTTAACTTAGGCTCCAGATTCAATGCTTCAATGGACTGGCGATAGCCAACATAATCACGTCCGAGCAGCCCTTCCTTCAATTGCTCCTGCTCCGTTGTCTGGCCTGGAATCACTTCCTCCAGTAATCCGTTCAGGAAACCCATATGACCCATCGCTATTTTAAAAGAAGACACACCCGCTGCCTGCAAAGAGGCAATCGCAAGCGCAACGACTTCTGCATCCGCTTCAGGTGAATCGTCTCCGACCAGCTCCACGCCTGTCTGGAAGAATTCAGCCTCACGTCCAGCTTCCTCTTCAATGGAACGGAATACGTTCGCATGATAGGACAGACGCAGCGGCAACGGCTCATCTTTGAGCATGGATGAAACGACGCGTGCAATCGGAGCTGTTAGATCCGATCTCAACACCAGCGTGGTTCCCCGGCTGTTCAGCAATTTAAACAATTTGCGATCTGATGTAGAGCTTGCTACACCTACCGTGTCGTAGTATTCAATCGTTGGTGTGATGATCTGACGGTAACCCCAACGTTCCATACATTCCAATACATTCCGCTCAATCATCCGTAGCTTGGATACTACATGTGGTGTATAGTCGCGAAATCCGGTCGGTTTTTCAAATCCTTTTGGTTTGGACATTGGTATTATTCACCCCGAGTCAGTAATTTAAGAGTGGTGCTCGTTCTATTTCAACAGGATTTATGTAGTGTAAATCCCCATTCTATCTTGTAACCCTGAATCACCGTATTGCTTCAAAAAGTATTCAGCTATTGGTTTAGTTCAACCTTTATCACGTTTAATTCTTTCGATAATACTTTCGCATGGTAAAGTGCTAACAAACTAAAGGATATGGGATATGATAACATGAAATCTGCACTACCGTCAACAATACCAAAGCTTGATTGCCCTTGTAACGACATATCGTTTGATATACACACCCTTACCCTCACCAATCGGTATTTATATACGAAAAAAGCTGCCATAAGCAGCTTTTTACTACGAATCATCTTCATTGATTCATCTTCATTCATTACTCTATTGACTTAATGCACACTCCCCTGAGAAGAATCATCCGTGTTAAAGACAGTGTCTTCCTTAGAATCTGCCGCACGGGATAAATCACGCAGTGGATTGCCTCCAACAAAAGCTCCTGGTGCAACATTCTTATGTACGACAGCTCCAGCAGCTACAACGGCTCCATCCCCTATGGTTACACCAGGCAGAATCGTTGTATTGGCCCCAATCAGTACATTTTCCCCGATAATCACCTCACCGAGCCTGTACTCCTTAATGAGATACTCATGAGCGAGAATCGTTGTGTTGTAACCGATGACCGAGTTTTCGCCGACCGTTATTTTCTCCGGAAAAAACACATCAACCATCACCATCAGGCCAAAGGCCGTGTGTTTTCCCACCTTCATACCGAGCATTCGGCGGTAGATCCAGTTCTTCACCGATAGGATCGGGCAGTAACGTGACAACTGGATCCAGATAAAATTACGAACGCCCTTCCACGGACTCACTGTCTTGTAGATATGCCAAAGTGCATTCTGGTCCTCTACCGGATAGCGGGTTACTTTTCTCATGAACGTCCCATTTCAATACCAATGAGTTTTAACAAGTCTCTCATATCATGCAGCATATGATCGGGCCCATATCCGTTCAGGATTGTTTCCCCTTTAAGTGACCATGCAACCCCCGCCGAGAGTGCGCCCGCATTTTGAGCTGATTGGATGTCCACGGGACTGTCACCTACCATCAGCGTTTTAGCCGGATCTGAACCCAGTTCTGTCATGGCTTTCAGTACAGGCTCAGCGTGTGGCTTCGGATTCGTCACGTCGGTCACTGTTACAATTGTCTTCATATATTTCAGTAGGTCAAAACGTTCCAGCACCTTTAATGTAGATGGACGAATTTTGGTTGTGACTACACCCATCACAATGCCAGCCTGATGCAGCGCCTCTACTACCTCAATGACATGTGGAAAAGGTCTAACCATCGCTTCATGATGGATGTCATTATAGGCACGGTAACCTTTCACGTACTCGGAGACGTCCTCCTGGCCAGAGAAGGTGCGCATTTGTTGCTCCAGTGTGCCACCCATATGCGGAATAATCTGTTCCCGTGTCCATGGAGCTGAATGCTCCCATCCCCCCATGACATGCTGGAATGAGCTGATAATCAACTCATTGGTATCAATAATCGTTCCATCCAGATCAAACAATACCGTGTCAATCATGTTGCATTACTCCTTTTTATCATCAACTTGCTTGGATTCATCTTTGGCTGGAGGTGTTACCTTATTCTCTTTGCCTGCAACTGTTCCTGTATGCTCCATATCATCTGAGGTAACTTTGGACGATACAATTGGATCACTATAACGAACAACCGCTTTACCTGTCACTCTTCTCACCACAATGAATACAACAGCAACAATAATGATGCCAATAGCGAGCAGTTGCGAGATTCTTACGTTACCATAAGCAGGATCAAGATATCCTTGTTCGAAGCCCATCGCAGTCATTGGAGACCACAGCCCGTTCACTAATGAAGCAACCCATTGTGGAGCCTGGAAGCCGAGACTGTCCGTACGCAAAGCTTCAATGAAGAAACGACCGATAGAGTACCAGATGAAATAAGACATGAACAGTTCAGCTGAACGCAGAAACTTCTGACGACGCAGAACCAGCAACAAGACCAGACCAACGAGACTCCATATCGATTCATACAAAAACGCAGGATGGTGGAATACCCCGTCTACGTTCATTTGATTCACAATAAAGTCCGGCAGATGAAGCTTGTCTCTCAAAAATGACTCTTCCACAGGACCGCCGTAGGCTTCCTGATTCACAAAGTTCCCCCAGCGTCCTATCAACTGTCCAACGAGCAGTCCAGGCGCGCAAATATCGGCCATACGCCAGAAGTTATACCCTTTACGACGGAAGAAAATAACTGCACAGATGATTGCACCAATAAGGGCACCATAGATGGCAATACCGCCATTCCATATTTTAAAGACATCCCAGAAATTATCCTTATAATCTTCCCACTTAAATGCGACGTAGTAGATGCGGGCACCAATGATGGCAGATGGCACACCTAAAAGGACCATGTCCATGAACACTTCCTGTGGAATATTGTAGCGTTTGCCCTCCCGGATCACGAGCAGGAGTCCTATAAGTGCAGCAGCACCAAGAATAAGCCCGTACCAGTGAACCTTTAATGCTCCAACAGAGAAGGCAATCGGGTTCAACAGTAATAATGTATCCATTCATTCACACTCCTATTTATTCGATCAATCGCATGCATGACGAATGGTTGGCATGCCCTGCGCTTTAAGAGAAGCAGTACATGTCAACCATTCATCTTCATTTCATGTATAAAATATTCTTAATCCATGTCTTCCATATCTTCCGAGATGGTTGCTGTAAGCTTATTCGTGAATTGTAGTGCAGCATTAAGACCCATCTGTTTCAGACGATAGTTCATACCGGCTACTTCAATAATAACCGCCAAGTTCCGTCCCGGACGAACAGGAATCGTAACCAGAGGTACATCCGTATCAATGATACGTGTAGTCTCTTCATCCAGACCCAGACGATCGTATTGTTTATCCTGCTGCCATGCTTCCAGACGTACAACCAAGGTAATCCGTTTGTTATTTCGAACCGCACCAGCTCCGAACAATGTCATGACGTTGATAATACCGACACCTCGAATCTCGAGCAAGTGGCGAATCAATTCAGGTGCAGTACCGTGCAGCTGAAAATCTGACGTTTGGCGGATCTCTACCGCATCATCGGCAATCAGTCGGTGTCCACGTTTCACCAGTTCAAGTGCTGTTTCACTCTTACCAATACCGCTACTACCTGTGATCAGCATACCTACGCCATAGACATCACAAAGTACACCGTGAATGGTTGCTGTTGGTGCCAGTTTCTTTTCCAGGAATCCCGTAATTCGGCTAGATAGAATCGTTGTAGCCATGTTGCTGCGAAGTACAGCCAGATTCTGTTCTTCACTGATATCAATCAGCTCTTGGGGAACTTCCAGTCCACGCGTGACAACGATACAAGGCGTCTCTTCCGTACAAAGACGTTGCATACGATCACGTCGCTCTTGCTCAGGTAACATTGCAAAGAAAGCTAACTCCGTTCTTCCAAGTAGCTGTACCCGTTCTTGTGGATGGTATTCAAAATAACCGGCCATTTCCAGACCAGGACGGTTCAGGTCATCTACCGTGATGACTCTTTTCAATCCGTGAGATCCAGAAACAACCTCCAACTGAAATTGCTGCACCAATTCAGATACTTTCACTTTTTTCGCCATTTGTCTCTTCCTTTCAGCATTCGCTGTCCCTCTATGTACATCAGATCGTGTATCAGTTATTTCCATTATTAGCGCATTCATAGCATGGGGTACAGACTGCATACCCTTCCAACAGTCGATTCTCACAAAAATATGAAGACAGACCTTCAAATAATCTTAAATGAATTCCGGGATGAATGCAATCGCAGCCTCCGACAACCACTAATAAGAAAAGTCTTCTGATCGAAACCCTTCATAGGATACTACATTCGTAGTTTAGCGGCTGTTTTTCTTGCGGTTATTAATCATCCAACTCTGCCAAAACTTATAAATCCAATAATCTTAAAAGAGCCCCTTCCAGCAAAAACGGAAGGGGCTCTCATTACAATGTATAATTGCGTTAACTGTCAGGTTCCATCATCACCGAGGAATCCCAGTATTATTTGTCTTGAAGAAGTACGTTCACTTCAGTCTCTTTGTCAAAGATATGAACTTTGTTCATGTCGATGGCCATTTTAACTGTGGAACCATCACGAGTGTTAGAACGTCCATCTACACGTGCGATTGTTGTATCATTACCTACACCACTCAAGTAGAGGAGCATTTCGTGACCCAGGTTCTCTGTAACATCTACGTGTGTAGAGAATACAGAGTTCGGGGATGCTTCCAAGAATACTGGCTCTTCGTGAATGTCTTCTGGACGAACACCCAGAATGACTTCTTTGCCAATGTATCCTCTAGACTTCAACACTTGTGCTTTACCTTGCGGGATTTCAACGTCCACGCCTGGAGCTACGAAGTGCAGGTTAGCACCTTGCTCAGCCAATTTACCCGAGATAAAGTTCATTGTCGGGGAACCGATGAAACCAGCTACGAACAGGTTAGCCGGCAGGTTATACAACTCTTCCGGAGAAGCTGCTTGTTGGATGATACCATCCTTCATAACTACGATCCGATCACCCATCGTCATCGCTTCGATCTGGTCATGCGTTACGTAGATAACCGTTGTTTCCAAACGTTTCGCGAGTTTAGTGATCTCAGCACGCATTTGACCACGCAGTTTGGCATCCAAGTTGGAGAGAGGCTCATCCATCAAGAAGACTTGTGGATCACGGACAATCGCACGTCCCAAAGCGACACGCTGACGTTGACCACCGGACAATGCCTTAGGTTTACGCTCAAGCAAATGCTCGATATCCAGGATTTTAGCTGCTTCACGTACACGTTTGTCGATCTCATCTTTTTTAACCTTACGCAATTTCAAACCAAACGCCATGTTTTGATATACGCTCATATGCGGATACAAGGCATAGGATTGGAATACCATCGCGATATCGCGGTCTTTAGGTGCAACATCATTAACGACACGGTCACCGATATAGAGTTTACCTTCAGAAATTTCCTCAAGGCCTGCGATCATACGAAGTGTTGTTGATTTACCACAACCGGACGGACCTACCAGTACCAGAAATTCTTTATCTTTAATGTCCAGGTTAATGTCAACTACAGTTGCTTTATCAGAACCCGGGTATTTTTTGAAAATATGCTCTAAACGTACTCCAGCCATGATTGTTGCCTCCTCAGAGATCATTTTGTAATCGAATACAATTTGTATTTTTATAATACCCTATCTACGTGAGGTTTGACTATTCGCAAACTGCACAAAAATATCAATGCTTTTTCGTCACTTTGTACATTAGTAGTAAAAACTGCACTAGAACAGCACTCTCGAAGTGCCTCACATCATAACCAATTTCCTGTTTGATCTTATCCAGACGATATACCAACGTGTTACGATGAATGAAAAGCCGTTTGGCTGTCTCGCTTACATTACAGTCCAGGCTAAAAAAGGTCTCTAGCGTAGCGAGGGTCTCACTGTCATTGAAGATTAACGTGTCTTTGCCTGTTTCCTGTATAAAACGTGTACGTTGTTCATCTGGGATGCTCGCTACCAACCGCTCCAGATGCAGATCCCAAGGGAGATGAATATGCTGCGTAACATGGAATGCTCTCCCCAAGTGAACACTTTCTTTAAGAAGAGCTGTGACCGATACGAGTTGTTGTGAGGGAATGCATGGCAGGGATGCAGACAGATGGAATAACCCAGCCCACTCACTGGCAACCAATTCATGCAGCCCCAGACAAAAAGCGTTCAGGGAATCCTTTTTGGCTTCCGTTGTATCTTCCTCGGCTTCTTCTGTAACAATTTCTTTATCACCCATGAAAATCCACTCTTGCTCCCCTAAAGGAATCATCACAATTTCCTTGCCAAAGTAACTCTCAAGCAACTTGTTGAGTTCCTTGGATAGTAAACGATGTGCATCCGGTGTATCCCCTTGCAGCAAAAACAGAATCTTCTCAGCGTTCAATCCTGCAGACACCACAAAGCGATCAGGAACCGCCTCAGATTCCTTCTTGGTTGGTTCTTCGATCTGCTCTTTAAGCCAGAGACCCAATTCAGTCAAATACTGCTCTCTATCATTCTCATATACAACAGGCTGTGTCTCATCGGGTAGTCCCATATTAGAACGGATCAAAAGTTCAATAAATCTCCGTCTCTCCACAGTGATAGATCTTGCAGCGCATCCCCAACATACGACGGTCTCTTCTTCCTCATTCATCCGAACCTTAAAAAATATACGCTCTCCCGTATTCAAACTGATCACATCGGATGAACTTGGAGATGTAGATTGGTCAGATATATCCTGAATCTCACCTTCATCACCACAGGTCTCAGAATTCCCATGAAGATGAACCAGATTCGCCACGGATTGCGTCCATTCTTCTATTGTAATTTCATATTCGTCCAAAGTTGTGCCTATAATGACTTCAATTTGCTGTTTTAGATCAGGTATGAACTTCATATAATGAACGTCACCACTCTGCATGTTTTCTATTAGTTTATCATATCTTGCCCAGCATTAATAAATATCCATATTCCGTTAAAATTAAATAACAAAAAAGAGCAACTAATCAAATTAATGATTAATCACTCTTCTTAAAGATGAGTCATGAAGGGCTCGAACCTTCGACACCCTGATTAAAAGTCAGGTGCTCTACCAACTGAGCTAATGACTCATAAAACTGGTGGAGGATGATGGATTCGAACCACCGAACCCGTACGGGAGCAGATTTACAGTCTGATGCGTTTGGCCACTTCGCTAATCCTCCAGGGATTAAAGGTGGCTCGGGACGGAATCGAACCGCCGACACGAGGATTTTCAGTCCTCTGCTCTACCGACTGAGCTACCGAGCCATATTTAATTTTTAGGATTAATGGCGGAACCGACGGGATTCGAACCCGCGATCTCCTGCGTGACAGGCAGGCATGTTAGGCCAACTACACCACGGTTCCAGGCATTAATGGTGCCGGCGAGAGGACTTGAACCCCCAACCTACTGATTACAAGTCAGTTGCTCTACCAGTTGAGCTACACCGGCGTATATGGTG
Source organism: Paenibacillus amylolyticus (assembly GCF_050990605.1). Lineage (GTDB taxonomy): Bacteria > Bacillota > Bacilli > Paenibacillales > Paenibacillaceae > Paenibacillus > Paenibacillus amylolyticus_H. The sequence goes on along the minus strand of NZ_CP158832.1, from coordinate 17,452 downwards.
GAGGCTGAGGGGATCGAACCCCCGACCCTCTGCTTGTAAGGCAGATGCTCTCCCAGCTGAGCTAAGCCTCCTGGGTAATATGGTAGCGGCGGAGGGGATCGAACCCCCGACCTTACGGGTATGAACCGTACGCTCTAGCCAGCTGAGCTACACCGCCATATTAATTGTGTCTTGATTGCTTGTCCATCTTTCTTTAGGTAAAGATGGCGGAGAGAGAGGGATTCGAACCCTCGCACCGCTTACGCAGTCTAACCCCTTAGCAGAGGGTCCCCTTATAGCCACTTGGGTATCTCTCCAAATAACAATCTTCAACATCATCAAGGATTGCTCCCTGAAAACTAGATTCGAAACGAAACATGCGAATTAAACTTGCTATTGGATAAGCCCTCGACCGATTAGTACTGGTCAGCTCCATGCATTGCTGCACTTCCACCCCCAGCCTATCTACCTCGTCGTCTTCAAGGGGTCTTACATACTGGGAAATCTCATCTTGAGGGGGGCTTCACGCTTAGATGCTTTCAGCGTTTATCCCGTCCGTACATAGCTACCCAGCGGTGCTCCTGGCGGAACAACTGGTACACCAGCGGTACGTCCATCCCGGTCCTCTCGTACTAAGGACAGCTCCTCTCAAATTTCCTACGCCCACGACAGATAGGGACCGAACTGTCTCACGACGTTCTGAACCCAGCTCGCGTACCGCTTTAATGGGCGAACAGCCCAACCCTTGGGACCTACTTCAGCCCCAGGATGCGATGAGCCGACATCGAGGTGCCAAACCTCCCCGTCGATGTGGACTCTTGGGGGAGATAAGCCTGTTATCCCCAGGGTAGCTTTTATCCGTTGAGCGATGGCCCTTCCATGCGGTACCACCGGATCACTAAGCCCGACTTTCGTCCCTGCTCGACTTGTAGGTCTCGCAGTCAAGCTCCCTTATGCCTTTGCACTCTTCGAATGATTTCCAACCATTCTGAGGGAACCTTTGGGCGCCTCCGTTACTCTTTAGGAGGCGACCGCCCCAGTCAAACTGCCCACCTGACACTGTCCCCGCACCGGATTACGGTACCAGGTTAGAACCTAGATACGATCAGGGTGGTATCCCAACGTTGCCTCCACACAAGCTGGCGCTCATGTCTCTCAGGCTCCCACCTATCCTGTACAGATCGTACCCAAATTCAATATCAAGCTGCAGTAAAGCTCCATGGGGTCTTTCCGTCTTGTCGCGGGTAACCTGCATCTTCACAGGTATTAAAATTTCACCGGATCTCTCGTTGAGACAGCGCCCAAGTCGTTACGCCATTCGTGCGGGTCAGAATTTACCTGACAAGGAATTTCGCTACCTTAGGACCGTTATAGTTACGGCCGCCGTTTACTGGGGCTTCGGTTCACAGCTTCGGGATTGCTCCCTAACCACTCCCCTTAACCTTCCAGCACCGGGCAGGCGTCAGCCCGTATACTTCGCCTTACGGCTTCGCACAGACCTGTGTTTTTGCTAAACAGTCGCTTGGGCCTTTTCACTGCGGCCCCCTCGTGCTATTCACACTACCGGGGCACCCCTTCTCCCGAAGTTACGGGGTCATTTTGCCGAGTTCCTTAACGAGAGTTCTTCCGCGCGCCTTAGAATACTCTTCTCGCCTACCTGTGTCGGTTTGCGGTACGGGCACCTTCACCTGGCTAGAGGCTTTTCTTGGCAGTGTGAGATCATGACCTTCGCTACTATAATTTTCGCTCCCCATCACAGCTCAGCCTTACGATGTGCGGATTTGCCTACACATCAGCCTCACTGCTTAGACGGACATCCATCAGTCCGCGTCACTACCCTACTGCGTCCCCCCATTGCTCATAACGGCTTACGGTGGTACAGGAATTTCGACCTGTTGTCCTTCGACTACGCCTTTCGGCCTCGCCTTAGGTCCCGACTTACCCTGAGCGGACGAGCCTTCCTCAGGAACCCTTAGGCTTTCGGCGGATCAGATTCTCACTGATCTTTTCGTTACTCATACCGGCATTCTCACTTGTATAATGTCCAGCGCTCCTTACGGTACACCTTCAACCCTTATACAACGCTCCCCTACCCCTGATGCAAAGCATCAAGCCATAGCTTCGGTGGTGTGTTTAGCCCCGTTACATTTTCGGCGCAGAGTCACTCGACCAGTGAGCTATTACGCACTCTTTCAATGGTGGCTGCTTCTAAGCCAACATCCTGGTTGTCTGTGCAACTCCACATCCTTTCCCACTTAACACACACTTGGGGACCTTAGCTGATGGTCTGGGCTGTTTCCCTTTTGACAATGGATCTTAGCACTCACTGTCTGACTCCCGGAAGTAAGTCTATGGCATTCGGAGTTTGACTGAGCTTGGTAACCCTTGCGGGCCCCGCACCCAATCAGTGCTCTACCTCCACGACTCTGTTTTCCGAGGCTAGCCCTAAAGCTATTTCGGGGAGAACCAGCTATCTCCGAGTTCGATTGGAATTTCTCCGCTACCCCCACCTCATCCCCGCACTTTTCAACGTGCGTGGGTTCGGGCCTCCAGTGCGTGTTACCGCACCTTCACCCTGGACAGGGGTAGATCACCCGGTTTCGGGTCTACGTCCACGTACTAACTCGCCCTATTCAGACTCGCTTTCGCTGCGGCTCCGGCTCTTCACCTTAACCTTGCACGGGAACGTAACTCGCCGGTTCATTCTACAAAAGGCACGCCATCACCCCTAAAACGGGCTCTGACTTTTTGTAAGCACACGGTTTCAGGTTCTATTTCACTCCCCTTCCGGGGTGCTTTTCACCTTTCCCTCACGGTACTGCTTCACTATCGGTCGCTAGGAAGTATTTAGCCTTGGCAGATGGTCCTGCCGGATTCATACGGGGTTTCACGTGCCCCGCACTACTCGGGATCCGTCTCGGAGGGAACCAACTTTCAACTACAGGGCTTTTACCTTCTTTGGCGGGCCTTTCCAGACCTCTTCGCTTAACCGGTTCCTTTGTAACTCCATGTGAGACGTCCCACAACCCCAGAGAGCAAGCTCTCTGGTTTGGGCTTCTCCGCGTTCGCTCGCCGCTACTGACGGAATCACTATTGTTTTCTCTTCCTCAGGGTACTTAGATGTTTCAGTTCCCCTGGTATGCCTCTACACAACCTATGTATTCAGTTGTGAGTAACTGGAAATTACCCCAGCTGGGTTTCCCCATTCGGACACCCCCGGATCAAAGCTTGCTTACAGCTCCCCGAGGCAGTTTCGTTGTTCGCCACGTCCTTCATCGGCTCCTAGCGCCTAGGCATCCTCCGTGTGCTCTTAGTAGCTTAACCATATTGCTCCGGTTTCGATTGCTCGCTTCCCTTGTTTTGGACTGCGTCCAAAGCCAAAAGTCGCTCCCACTCGATACCATCGCAAAAGCAATTAAGTACCAATTTATTAAACTTGTTATACACAAGTTCAGCTAAAAAGGAATATTCTAATTCGCGTTTGTTTCGTTTCGATATCTAGTTTTCAAAGAACAAGCTCCATGCAAAAGCAAGCTGTTTGAGAGTTTGAGCTCTCAAAACTGAGCAACGAGTGAGTTGAAAGCTTTACGAAGTAAAGCTCGCTTCGGAAGCATGCTTCCTGAAGACTTTTTGAATGTTTCCGTTACAGGAAACGATTCTCCATAGAAAGGAGGTGATCCAGCCGCACCTTCCGATACGGCTACCTTGTTACGACTTCACCCCAATCATCTATCCCACCTTCGGCGGCTGGCTCCTTGCGGTTACCCCACCGACTTCGGGTGTTATAAACTCTCGTGGTGTGACGGGCGGTGTGTACAAGACCCGGGAACGTATTCACCGCGGCATGCTGATCCGCGATTACTAGCAATTCCGACTTCATGCAGGCGAGTTGCAGCCTGCAATCCGAACTGAGACCGGCTTTGTTGGGATTGGCTCCATCTCGCGATTTCGCAGCCCGTTGTACCGGCCATTGTAGTACGTGTGTAGCCCAGGTCATAAGGGGCATGATGATTTGACGTCATCCCCACCTTCCTCCGGTTTGTCACCGGCAGTCTATCTAGAGTGCCCACCCGAAGTGCTGGCAACTAAATATAAGGGTTGCGCTCGTTGCGGGACTTAACCCAACATCTCACGACACGAGCTGACGACAACCATGCACCACCTGTCTCCTCTGTCCCGAAGGAAAGATACATCTCTGTACCGATCAGAGGGATGTCAAGACCTGGTAAGGTTCTTCGCGTTGCTTCGAATTAAACCACATACTCCACTGCTTGTGCGGGTCCCCGTCAATTCCTTTGAGTTTCAGTCTTGCGACCGTACTCCCCAGGCGGAGTGCTTAATGTGTTAACTTCGGCACCAAGGGTATCGAAACCCCTAACACCTAGCACTCATCGTTTACGGCGTGGACTACCAGGGTATCTAATCCTGTTTGCTCCCCACGCTTTCGCGCCTCAGCGTCAGTTACAGCCCAGAGAGTCGCCTTCGCCACTGGTGTTCCTCCACATATCTACGCATTTCACCGCTACACGTGGAATTCCACTCTCCTCTTCTGCACTCAAGTCACCCAGTTTCCAGTGCGATCCGGGGTTGAGCCCCGGGATTAAACACCAGACTTAAATGACCGCCTGCGCGCGCTTTACGCCCAATAATTCCGGACAACGCTTGCCCCCTACGTATTACCGCGGCTGCTGGCACGTAGTTAGCCGGGGCTTTCTTCTCAGGTACCGTCACCTTGAGAGCAGTTACTCTCCCAAGCGTTCTTCCCTGGCAACAGAGCTTTACGATCCGAAAACCTTCATCACTCACGCGGCATTGCTCCGTCAGGCTTTCGCCCATTGCGGAAGATTCCCTACTGCTGCCTCCCGTAGGAGTCTGGGCCGTGTCTCAGTCCCAGTGTGGCCGATCACCCTCTCAGGTCGGCTACGCATCGTCGCCTTGGTGAGCCGTTACCCCACCAACTAGCTAATGCGCCGCAGGCCCATCCCCAAGTGACAGATTGCTCCGTCTTTCCAGTTCCCTTCAGGTGAAGAAAACAACTATTCGGTATTAGCTACCGTTTCCGGTAGTTGTCCCAAACTTGAGGGCAGGTTGCCTACGTGTTACTCACCCGTCCGCCGCTAAGCATCAAGGAAGCAAGCTTCCTATCAACTCCGCTCGACTTGCATGTATTAGGCATGCCGCCAGCGTTCGTCCTGAGCCAGGATCAAACTCTCCAATAAAGTATTGAAAAGAGCGATAAGCTCATTTTGAATCTGACGAGATTAAACATCTCATTTGTGCTCCAGCCGATTCAAGCCAAGGCTTGTTTCGAACTTTCGCGTTCATTCTGCAAGCAGAATGTTTACTCACTCGTTGTTCAGTTTTCAAAGATCAAACTTGTTTTGTTACCAAATGTTGTTCTCTTCAGCAACTTTTATATCTTACCACATCCGAACCAACTTTGCAAGCTTTTTTCTAAGTTTCTTTCGAAGCTTATTTCATTTGCTTGCCGCACCGTGTAAACCGTGTTTTCTTGGCCGGAATTAGAATATACCATGTACAGATATTGAATGCAAGTCTTTTTTTGAGTAATTATATATCTTTCTATAATCTTTCTGTTTTTTTCTACATTCCACACTTATTTCACTTAAAAGGCCTCTCTATAAAGAAAGGCCTTCTCATCAATACTTTAATATCTATAGTTATCCGATAACCTCTTGGATGTGAAGCTGCCGTTGCTGCATCAGGTTAATGATGGTTCCTTCTACTGACACCATAGGCCGTGTAGGATGATCTCGATCAGAGAATACGATCTCTCCAATTTGGTTATTGCTGAGTTTTACTCGGATGCCATTATGGATCTGGGTCGACCGTTGAACAAATACTCTTACAATTGCAGGGTCCAATTTCCCAAATGCCTCACTTTGGATCTGTTCTAGGACTAGGTACGGTGATTGTGCCTTGCGGTAGATCTTCTCCAGCGTCATGGCGTGGAAAATATCAGCGATAGCTACAATCTTGGCATAAATATGAATCTGCGTCCCACTAAGCTGCAACGGGTAGCCTGATCCATCCACTTTTTCATGATGCTGTAATGCTGCAAGTCTGGCTCCCTCATTAATGGCCTTTGCCTGTTTAAGAATCTGATAACCATATTTCGTATGCTGACGAATCTCTTCCTGCTCTGTAGCCGTCAACGTGGATGGTTTATGGAGAATCTGCGGATCTACCTTGTTGTTACCAATATCATGGAACAAGCCTGCAAAAGCCACTTGCATCCAATCCTTGGAGGGGAGATCGATCCATTGAGCCAGTTGATAGGATGTGATCGCACTCAGTACGGCATGGTGATATACATAATCATGTTCTTGCATTACTCGTGGGCTGAAGGTAAGCACATTATAATGTTTGAGATGTACAAACACAGCCTCCATCTGTGTACGTAACTCATAGACAGGCAATTCAGCCGCCAGAGAGGACAGGAAAGCATTTTTCGTTAGTCCGACCATCTTCTCATACTCATCCTGCAAAGACGTTACTACAGGCACTGTGGTGAGGTTCCCTGTCTTCCCAGCCCGTTCACCATTGTTGTCATTGGCAGAACTTCCTGCGGACACAGATGCACCTTTGGTTCCTGTACTACTCGACGCCATTCTTTCTTGTTCAATATCTACCTGTTGAATCATAAAGGCTCTGAGCACTTCCATATCCTTGGGTAAAATGACTTTCCCCTTCTGAAGCAGAACGTTGCCGCGAAGTGTTTGCACATCACTCCCAAGTTTGAGTCCTGGTTTGATTTCTGACAGGGTGATTAATCCCATATGTATTCCCCTCACTCATCGTTCTTCTATGTTAATAACAAACAAGACCATAGTCCCGGTTTTTCATGATATTTCCCATTATATTACTCAGGAATCAGGCTGTACATCCCAGATTCGGAAGAATAAAAGAAGAGATTCATTTATACAAACAAAAGGGCTCCCTGTGGGAGCCCTCGCAATCTTCTTCCAATCTCCAAGAGATCGGCCTTTATAAATTCTATTTTATACTTCTGAACCGGAATCGTCGCCTTCAACTTCAGCGTCAGCAACGGGGCCTTCTTCCAGGCTTACTGCCGGAGCTTGGGAATCCCCGCCTTCCGAGCCTTCAAGCAATTCGTCGTCTGGTTCTTCTTCATTCTTATCGATTCGGCTGACTGTAGCTACGGAATCTTCATCACGAATATGAATCAGTTTAACACCCTGCGTGTATCGACCCATAGTGGATATGCCTTCCATGCTCATCCGGATCAAAGTACCGCTAGACGTGATAATCATCAGATCCTCTTCGGTTTTAACCATCTTAAGGCTGACTACTGCGCCGTTCTTCTCTGTGACATTAATAGTCTTGATCCCTTTACCACCACGAGTCTGCATCCGATAATCACTGACAGGTGTACGTTTACCGTAACCTTTGGCTGTAACGATCAGAACATCAAGCTCTTTATCAACTACATCCATGCCGATAACAGCATCCTGCTCATCCAATGTAATCCCCTTAACTCCGGTAGCACTACGTCCCATGGAACGTACATTACCTTCGGAGAATCGAATAGACATTCCGTGAGCTGTACCCATAATGATCTCTTGCTGTCCATCAGTCAGCTTAACATCGATCAGAACATCATCATCACGCAAGGAAATACCGATCAAGCCGCCTTTGCGGATATTGGTGTAATCCTCAAGTGGTGTTTTCTTCACTACCCCTTGGCGGGTAGCAAAGAACAAGTATCTGTCACTTTCGAATTCCTGAACCGGAATTACGGCATTAACCGATTCACCCTGCTCAATCTGGATCAGGTTGATAATCGGCGTTCCCCGTGCGGTACGTCCAAGCTCTGGAATCTCGTAGGCTTTGAGACGATACACTTTACCTTTGTCCGTGAAGAACATGAGGTAATTGTGAGAGTTCGTTACGAATAGATGCTCAACAAAGTCGGTATCTTTCGTATCCATACCCACGACCCCACGTCCACCACGTTTCTGGCTGCGGTATGTGGATACCGGCAGACGTTTCACGTAGCCTGTATGGGTAATCGTAATGATAACCTCTTCACGTGGAATCAGGTCCTCATCCAGAATGCTCTCTTCACCTACAGTGATCTCTGTACGACGATCATCGCTGAAGCGGTCGCGGATCTCTTGCAGCTCCGTACTGATAATCTCAAGGACCAGATGCTCATTGGCCAGAATTTCGCGATACTCTCTGATTTTGACCATCAGTTCGTTATATTCATTTTCAATACGTTCGCGTTCCAGACCTGTGAGTCGTTGCAAACGCATATCGAGAATAGCTTGAGCTTGATCATGACTGAGTGAAAAACGCTCAATCAAACCTTCTCTCGCTGCATCCGCATTACTGGATGAACGAATCAACGTAATAATCTCATCGATATGATCCAGCGCAATACGCAAACCTTCTAGAATGTGTGCACGAGCTTCAGCCTTTTTCAGTTCGAACTGCGTACGTCTGCGAATAACCTCAATCTGATGCTGCAGGTAATGATACAACACTTCGCGCAAGTTCAGAATTTTAGGTTCTTTATTAACAATCGCAAGCATGTTAATCCCGAAAGTGGATTGCATCGATGTATGTTTGTACAGGTTGTTCAGGACAACCCCCGGATTAACGTCTCTGCGAAGCTCAATTACGACCCGCATACCATTACGGTCAGACTCATCACGTAGGTCAGTAATACCATCAATCTTTTTATCACGTACCAACTCGGCGATTTTCTCAACGAGTCTCGCCTTGTTTACCTGATAAGGCAGCTCCGTAACGATAATTCGCGCCTTGTTGTTGTTCTCTTCGATGTTGGTTTTGGCCCGCATCGTTACTGAACCACGTCCGGTTTGATACGCCTGGCGAATGCCTGAGCGGCCCAAAATGTAGCCGGACGTAGGGAAGTCTGGTCCTTGGATGTAATCCATGAGTTCCATGGATGTAATATCCGGATTTTGAATCATGGCCTGTACACCATCAATGACCTCACCCAGATTATGAGGAGGAATATTGGTGGCCATACCTACCGCGATCCCGCCGACCCCATTGACAAGCAAGTTAGGAAAACGAGCAGGCAGAACGATTGGTTCATGTTCTTCACCGTCATAGTTTGGCTGGAAATCAATCGTATCCTTGTTGATATCTCTGAGCATTTCCATAGCAATCTTGGACAAACGTGCTTCGGTGTAACGCATGGCTGCTGCCATATCACCATCGACCGATCCAAAGTTACCATGTCCATCTACATGCATATAACGCAGGGAGAAATCCTGGGCCATCCGTACCATCGTCTCGTAAACAGCAGAGTCACCGTGTGGGTGATACTTACCGATAACTTCGCCGACGATTCTGGCTGATTTTTTATGTGGTTTATCGGGGGTCATGCCGAGCTCTGACATTGCGTACAGAATACGCCGGTGAACCGGCTTCAATCCATCACGCACGTCAGGTAAGGCACGGCTAACAATGATGCTCATCGCATAATCCATAAACGATTCACGCATCTCGACGCCTATATCCCGATCTGTAATCTGAGAGTTCATTTCTTCCGCCATGCTGGACCTCCTTCTTGTCCTTCAACAAACGTTCCATTCCGTCATGCAAGAAAATTGATTATATGTGAAAAGCCTAACAAGGCTAAAACCGCGCAAGAACGCTACTCTTTATTATATTACTTTCACAAAAGTTACACAATTAAACGTCCGCTGGGCAATAGCCTTTCTTCCGGGAACTTCTGCGTCTCTGGGGATACGCCCTGCCTTCCTCCCCAATTGCACATACAATGCTAGAAATACGGCATATGTACTGTGCCCATCGAGGCTAAGGCCATTCCCGTCCTACGATCAAACTGCAAATTGTGCAGCTCATCGCACAAAACGCCATATTTCTCTATTATATCACTGAAATCGTCTCTTGTCCTTTGATTTCTCCGTGTCTTTCCCTCTTTGGAAATGAGCAAAACATGAAAGGACTGATGGATCTTGGGTATCCAACGCGTCTCCAGCAAATGGGCCAAAACAGCTGTGTTACAACGCAGTCGCATTGTGAATGAATATATCCCAGTCACCCGAAAATATAGCCGTCAAACTTTAGAACGAATGACTGAATTATTCGAGTCCAACTATATCAAACCGGACCGTGGTACTTACGGTAATGGGGTCATGCGGGTGAAAACAACCCGTTTATACGAACCTGTCGTTAATTCCGAAGATTCCACCACAGATGCAGAGGTTTCGGAAGAACCTACTGATCGGAACCTGCCTGATGAATCCGAAGTAAGTGCTGTTATCTCCAGAGCTACCTATCTCACAACAACATATCAACTCCAATACGGTACAGAGGAGAGATCATTTCATTCCCTGGATGAACTCGAACGAGCACTGAATGATCGAATTCAGGAACGTGATTATATCATTCAACAGGGAATCTCGCTGATGAAGCATGGAGATTTGCCTTTTGACTTACGTGTGTTAACTCAGAAAAATCTGCAACACAACTGGGAAACCACAGGTATTCTAGGACGTGTTGCTGCGCCGGGCAAAATTATCACCAACATTCATGGCGGTGGACGATTGGCCACGTTTGAAGAACTGGTACTCCCCCATCTTCACCAGGACGGTTTCAAAAAACTTCGCACTGAGCTGTACCGCTTAGGTATTCATACCGCTGTGCAATTGCAAACATCATTTCCGAGACTCAAAGAGATTGGTATCGATATTGCACTAGACGAAGCAGGGCGTCCCTGGATTCTTGAAGTCAACACACTGCCAGGCATTTATGCCTTTGGCTTATTACCGGACAAGGAGGCATACCGGAAGATCAAACGCTATGCGATTGCGTACGGTCGTTTGCCCTCCAAAAAGGGTAAGAGCTCTCGTACATCCCCTAAAGCCCAGGCCTCGTCTGCCAAAAAACGTGTTCGCAGATAACAAAGGGATACGGAATTCTATGTCTACTGCCTTCCCTATTCCATACTTCCCCTAATATAAAAAGGCGCCCTCGCAGGCGCCTCTTCGAATATGTTAAATGTCGAGGTTTTTCACGTATTTCGCATTTTCCTGGATAAAGTCACGACGCGGTTCAACGTTATCCCCCATCAGGGTGTCAAACATGGCATCAGCAAGTATGGCATCATTAATCGATACTTGCATCATGGTCCGGCTCTCCGGATCCATCGTTGTTTCCCACAATTGTCCGGCATTCATCTCACCGAGACCTTTGTAACGCTGAACGTTGAACTTCGCATTTTCACCGAGACTTGCAATAATTTCATCGCGTTCTTTCTCGGAACCAGCGTAGCGAATCACTTTGTTACGTTCAATCTTGAACAATGGCGGCTGCGCAATGTATACATAGCCAGCCTCAATGATTTTACGCATGTACCGATACAGGAATGTCAGCAATAGTGTTCGGATATGAGCACCATCGACGTCGGCATCGGTCATCAAAATGATTTTGTGATAGCGGGCTTTGGCAATATCGAAGTCATCACCAATACCTGTACCCATCGCAGTAATAATTGCTCTAATCTCCGCATTCCCCAAGATCCGGTCGAGACGAGCTTTTTCCACGTTCAGAATCTTGCCACGCAGCGGTAAAATTGCTTGAAAATGACGATCCCGCCCTTGCTTCGCTGATCCACCTGCAGAGTCACCTTCGACGATGTACAATTCGCTGATTGAAGCATCCTTGGATGAACAGTCTGCCAGTTTACCTGGAAGTGAGCTTACTTCGAGTGCACCTTTACGACGTGTCAGTTCACGGGCTTTACGGGCAGCTTCACGCGCACGTGCTGCTTGCAGTCCTTTTTCCAAAATGCGACGGGATACGGAAGGATTCTCTTCCAGGAACTCCTGCAGCTTCTCGGCAAACAAGGATTCGACAATCCCACGCACTTCGCTGTTGCCCAGCTTGGTCTTGGTCTGTCCTTCAAATTGCGGTTCTGGAATCTTGACCGAAATAATAGCTGTCAAGCCTTCACGCACGTCATCCCCGGAAAGGTTCCCCGTGCTGTCCTTGATTACCCCTGCCTTACGGGCATAATCATTGATAATCCGCGTAAGGGCACTCTTGAAACCTGATTCATGCGTTCCACCCTCATGGGTGTTGATATTGTTGGCGAAGGAATAGATATTCTCGGTGTAGTTGTCATTGTATTGCAGGGCAACTTCCACCTGGATGTTATCTCTGGAACCTTCAACGTAAATTGGATTCTCATGCAGTACTTCGCGCTTCTGGTTGAGGAAGGAGACATATTCGATAATACCGCCTTCATACAGGAATGAGTTGGTTGCACCTGTACGCTCATCCGTCAGTGTAAGACCAATACCCTTGTTCAGGAACGCCAGCTCACGAATACGAGCCAGCAAGATGTCATATTCATAAACTCTTGTTTCCGTGAAAATTTCAGGGTCCGGATGGAATCTAACTGTTGTTCCCGTTTCTTCGGTTGTACCGATCACTTTCAGGTCGTACTGTGGAGCTCCACGGCGATATTCCTGTTGATAGATATGCCCTTCACGTTTAACCGTTACAACCACTTTTTCAGAGAGTGCATTCACAACGGACACACCAACACCATGCAAACCACCGGATACTTTATATCCGCCGCCGCCAAATTTTCCCCCTGCATGGAGGACAGTCATAACTACCTCAAGTGCAGGACGTTTCATTTTAGTATGTTCGCCGACAGGAATACCCCGTCCGTTATCGACTACAGTCACGCTATTGTCTTCATGGATACTGACCTCAATATGGTCACAGTAGCCTGCAAGCGCTTCGTCAATACTGTTGTCCACTACTTCCCAGACCAGATGATGCAGGCCCTTGGAACTGGTCGAACCGATATACATCCCCGGACGCTTCCGTACGGCTTCCAATCCTTCAAGGACCTGAATTTCATTCGCATCATATGACGGTTGATTCATAGACATGCCTTTCACCTACTTCTATAGATTCAATATCGTAAATATGCGTTAACTAATAATGTTTGCTGGAACAGGCTACGTCCTTCATTTCAGCCAGCTATCCCAATTTAAAGACAAGCAGCAAAAGAAACATCTTTTATGCCACACAACGCTAGAGATCCGGAAAAATGTGAGCTCGCTTCTTCAGCGTGGCTGAGGAAATAGGCGAGTAGTACACAATGTTTTTGGTCACCACAATGGACTTGGCTTCCTCTTCGCCGATGTGTTCCACGGTTTTTTCCTGCTCGGCATGCGTGACATACTGCTTGGAGATCTTTGAGGATTTTTCAATCGATATATCAAAAATAGCGACCAATTCGGAAGAACGGATGATCTTCTCACCGCCCAGATGAATGTACATAAGCCCCTCACTCCTTAGCGTTCAACCTGTCCGGCATGAACGTGATAAATACTGGCATCTTTGAGCTTGTCAACGTTCAGGCTCTCGATCCCGGTAGCCGTAATAAAGGTTTGCACCTTGCTCTGGAACGTTTCGATCAGCTGTGTCTGGCGAAAAGGGTCCAGCTCGGACAGAACATCATCCAGTAACAGAACTGGATATTCTCCGATTTCTTCATGAATCAGTTCAATTTCCGCAAGTTTAAGGGACAACGCCGTTGTGCGCTGCTGCCCCTGCGAGCCATATGTTTGCACTTCCCGATCGTTAATGAAAAAGGACAGGTCATCCCGATGCGGCCCACTAAGGGTTGTGCCTCGGCGAATCTCCTGCTCTTTCATTTGTGATAATTTTATCATAAATTGGTCCATTAAGACAGCTTCATCTTCCTCAGCGGCTTCGCTGAAGGAAGGAAGGTAGGCCAGCCGCAAGACTTCTCCGCCTCCGGTGATCCCCTGATGAATCGTTTCTGCCCACTTTTGCAACTTCTTTATGAATTGTTTCCTTTTTTTGACGATTTTAACACCATGCTCAACCAGTTGTTCGTTCCATACCTCAAGCATGGTCTGGGCCGATGCCCCTTGTCCCCATAACTGTTTAAGCAAATTGTTTCGTTGGACGAGCACTTTTTGATATTGCTGCAGATGATACAGGTAACCTGGTGCAACCTGTCCAATCTCCATGTCAAGAAACCGGCGGCGGACCCCCGGTGTGCCTTTTACAATCTCCAGATCCTCCGGTGCAAACATCACAACATTGAGCGCTCCGACAAAATCGCTTAACTTGCGCTGCTCCAGGCCATTAATCTTTGCTTTTTTGCCTTGTTGCGACAAAGATAGTTCAAGCTTGACCGATCCGTACTTTTTGTCAACCTCTGCTGCAAGTCTGGCACGTTCCTCACCGAAACGGATTAACTCCTTGTCACGGGATGTACGATGGCTCTTGGTGAGTGCAAGTACAAAAATCGCCTCTGCAAGATTGGTTTTGCCTTGGGCATTTTGCCCGATCAACAAGTTTACGGGACCAAATGAATCCAGTCTCAGATGTTCATAATTGCGGAAATTCTGCAGATCAATGCTGTTCACAAACACGCGGTAACCTCCCTTTTATCCCGTCCGTCAGGAGGCAGCAGGATCGAACTGGTCCTCTTATTCTGCAGCAACTTCGAATGTGCCTTCTCCGTCCACTTCAACGATATCCCCAGGGTATAACTTACGTCCCCGGCGTTCTTCAGGCTCTTTATTCACACGTACAAGTCCTTCCTGAAGCAAAGCTTTGGCCATACCTCCGGTTGGGATGCAATCAGCCAGTTTCAAAAATTGATCAAGCTTAATATATTCCGTACGAATCGTAACTTGGTTCACTGTGATCTTCCTTTCGTTAGTTGGTCGTCCGATATGGCAATATCACGTAAAGGCTGTGACTGTCATCCAGCGGTTTCAAGATAATTGGACTCATGACTCCTGTAAAAGCGATCATCAGCTGTTCACTTTCAACAACTTTCAGCACATCCAGCATGTATTTGGAGTTGAATGAGATTTTTAACGGATCTCCTGTAAACTCGGCAGGTTCGATTTCTTCTCTTACTTTACCCAGCTCGGAAGAGCTTGAGGAAATTTCAACGGATCCCGAATCCATGGTTTGCATACGCACGATGTTTGTTTTCTCTTCACGCGACAGCAAATAAGCCCGGTCAATGGATTCACTTAATTTTTTTGTATCCAAAACAAGTTCTGTTTTGTAGGACGTTGGAATAATTCTAGAAGTATCCGGATATGTTCCGTCCAAAATACGGGAGTAAAACAATACACGGTCGATTTTGAACAGGACCTGGTTATCTGCAACAACGATATCCACAAGGGTATTTTGATCCGGAACAATTTTGCTGAGCTCGTTCAGCGTTTTACCGGAAATAACCACGTTGTTGAAGCGGATACCTTCTGCATTATCCAGCATTGCTGATCGAGTAGCAAGACGGTGACGGTCTGTTGCCACAAATTTCAATTCATTGTCACCCAAACTCCAGAGTACACCTGTCAGGATTGGAGTGGTCTCGTGTGTGGAAATGGAGAAGACGGTTTGTTTGATCATATTTTTCAGCAAATCTCCTGGAATGGAGACCGTTTGGTTTTCTTCGATGCTTGGCAGTACCGGGAATTCTTCCGGATCAAGACCTACCAGTTGAATTTCGGTAGCACCTGCGGAGATAAAGGTGTTGAAGTTCTCTTTGACTTCCATGTGCACTTCCTGTGATGGGAGCTTTTTGATGATCTCCACGAAAAACTTGGCTGGCAAAACTACACTGCCGGGTTGATCTACCTGAACTACGCTTTTATCTCCATCTTCAAGCGGAATAAAGGATTGAATGGATATATCGGTGTCACTTGCTGTCAACGTTACACCTTGATGATTCACGTCGAATTTGATACCGCTCAGAATCGGAATCGTTGTACGGCTTGAGATCGCTTTGGATACTTGCTGTATGGAATCGTTTAAGTAGTTTTTCATTATGCTGATTTTCATGGTTTCACTCCTAGCTGATTTTTTTGGTGTTGGGGTGTTAAAAGGTGTTTTTCAAAGGCCGAAGGCTAAGCTCCGAAATGGCTATTTTGGAGATGATATCTTTAAGATCTTTTTAGTAATAATAGTAATAGGGGCACTGAATATGTGGATAAGTGGGTATAAACCCGTACACCCAAGCCTATCCACATGTGTATACGTTGTGCATAGGCTTGGGACTTGTTCAGGTTGGATTCTTAATTTTTTCGGTTAAGTTGTTGATAACTTTATAGAGATCCTGATCGTTTTTAATCGCTTGGGAGATTTTTTCGTGAGCATGTATGACAGTGGTGTGATCTCGTCCTCCGAATGCTTCCCCAATTTTGGGCAGAGAAAAGTCTGTCAGTTCACGAGAGAGATACATGGCAATCTGTCTTGGAAAAGCAACTGCCTTGGTCCGTTTCCGTGCTTTGAAATCTTCAAGCTTGAGGCTATAATACTCGCCGACCTTTTGTTGGATGTCATGAATAGTGATCATTTTGGGACGACTGGAAGGAATAATATCCTTCAGTGCTTCAGCTGCCAGATGAGTGGTTACATCTTGATTAGTCAGTGAAGAATAAGCAACGACCCGAATCAGGGCACCTTCCAGTTCACGAATGTTGGTGTCAATCTGGTTGGCAATGTACATCATCGCTTCATTCGGAATATCCAAGTTTTCCGCACGTGCCTTTTTACGCAAAATTGCAATCCTAGTCTCCAAATCTGGAGGCTGGATATCCGTAATTAACCCCCATTCAAAGCGAGAACGAAGCCGTTCTTCCAGTGTCGGAATTTCCTTCGGTGGTCTGTCGCTGGAGATGATAATCTGCTTCCGTTCCTCATGCAGCGCATTAAACGTATGGAAAAATTCCTCTTGTGTTGATTCTTTTCCCGCCAAGAACTGAATATCATCAATGAGCAAAATGTCGACGCTCCGGTATTTGTTACGGAAGCTCTCTCCGCGGTTGTCACGGATTGAGTTAATGAATTCGTTCGTGAATTTTTCAGACGACAAATAAACGACTTTGCTGCCCGGATCATGCTCCAGAACATAATGTCCGATCGCATGCATCAAGTGAGTTTTACCGAGTCCTACTCCTCCATACAGAAAGAGAGGATTGTAAGCTTTGGCGGGCGCTTCAGCGACCGCCAGCGATGCGGCATGGGCAAAACGGTTGCCCGGCCCGATGACAAATGTATCGAACGTATATTTCGGATTCAGCATGCTGAGTACCGCTTCTTCCTGTACAACTGTAGGCGTTGGTGCCGGCAGTTGCGGGTCTGGTTCAGCAGGCTTGTTCTCTTCGATGACAAATTTCACATCGACTTGCTTGCCAAGCAGCTCGTATACCGTCGAACCAACCAATTTGGTGTAACGGCTCTCCAGCCATTCGACGGCAAATGTGGTTGGTGCGGAAATGACGATTGAACGGTCATTTAGCTTGGTGGCTTTGGTTGCTTTGAACCAGGTGTCAAAGCTGGGTTTGCTGAGTTTGTTTTGTATGATTGATAAAATTTGCTGCCATAAATCAGAAGTATGGCTGTCCAC